>NZ_CM195539.1:230000-4295000 GCF_043195145.2 Roseixanthobacter pseudopolyaromaticivorans | reverse complement strand
GCTCGACGGCTATCGCCGTTGCCTCACCGCCCCCGATGCACAAAGCGGCGACCCCCTTCTTCATCCCGCGCCGCTCCAGCGCGTGCAGCAAGGTGACGATGAGGCGCGCACCCGTGGCACCGATGGGATGCCCGAGAGCGCAAGCCCCGCCGTTCACGTTGAGCTTTTCGCGTGGAATGGAGAGATCGCGCTGTGCGGCCATGGCGACGGCGGCGAAGGCTTCGTTGATCTCGAACAGGTCCACGTCATCAACGGCCCAGCCCGTCTTCGCAAGCAGTTTGCGAATGGCAGGAATTGGCGCCGTGGTGAACCAAGCGGGATCCTGAGAGTGTGTGGCGTGGGCCTTGATCTCCGCAAGGATCGGCAGGCCCTCGCGCTCGGCGATCGAGCGCCGGGTCAGGATTAAAGCTGCCGCCCCATCGGCGTTGGCGGACGAGCTCGCGGCGGTGATGGTGCCGTCCGGCCGGAAGGCCGGCTTCAAGCCGGGAATCTTCTCGGGCGAAACCTTCAGCGGGTTCTCGTCATCGGCGACCAGGAGGTCGCCCGCTTTGGCCTTGAGCACATAGGGGGCGATCTCCGCCTTGAAGTCGCCATCGGCAATGGCGCGCCGGGCGCGGGTCAAGGTCTCCACCGCATAGGCATCCTGGTCGTCGCGTGTGAATTGATAGGCCTGCGCGGTTGCCTCACCGAAATCGCCCATGGGTCGGCCGCCTTCATAGGCATCTTCCAGCCCGTCGAGCAGCATGTGATCGAGCACCTGGGCATGGCCGGCGCGATAGCCCGCGCGCGCCTTCGGGAGCAGATAGGGCGCGTTCGACATGGATTCCATGCCGCCCGAGACCACGATCTCCGTCGATCCGGCGGCGATCAGATCATGTGCCAGCATGGTCGCCTTCATGCCCGAGCCGCACACTTTGTTGACGGTGGTCGCGCCGGTCGAATCCGGCAGGCCACCGCCGCGCGCCGCCTGGCGGGCCGGAGCCTGGCCCTGACCCGCGGGCAGCACGCAGCCCATCAGCACCTCATCGATGCGGTCGGCTGAAAGGCCGGACCTTTCGAGGGCGGCGCGGATGACATGCGCGCCGAGCTGCGGCGCCTGGGCGGGCGCGAGCGCGCCCAGGAAACGGCCGAGCGGCGTGCGCACGGCGGCAACGATGACGATGGGATCAGTAAGCGCTGGCATGATGCTGCCTCCGTTGCGAAACGAGGTCCTACTCGGCGGGAACCGGGGCGGGCACGGTGTCCGCGCTCCGGCGTTTGAGGGTGACGAGCAACGCGGCCGCGATCAGGCACAGGGCCCCCGCGATGAAGAAGGCCGGCAGATAGCTGGAGAGCACGGTGCGCGAGAGGCCGGCGCCGAACGCTGCGGTCGCCGCCCCGATCTGGTGGCCGGCGAAGATCCAGCCGAACACGAGGTTCGCCTTGTCCCGCCCGAAGCGCTCGACGGTGAGCTTCACCGTCGGCGGCACGGTCGCCACCCAATCGAGCCCGTAGAACACGGCGAAGATCGAGAGGCCGTAGAAGGTGAAGTCGGAGAACGGCAGATACAGCAGGGAAAGGCCCCGCAGGCCGTAATACCAGGCGAGCAGCCAGCGGTTGTCATAGCGGTCCGACAGCCAGCCGGACCCGACTGTGCCGATGAAATCGAAGACGCCGATCACAGCGAGGATTCCGGCGGCGCTCACCTCCGGCACGCCGAAATCCGCGCACAAGGGAATGAGGTGGGTCTGGATCAGGCCGTTGGTACTGGCCCCGCAAATGAAGAAGGTGGCGAACAACACCCAGAACACGCGGGTTTTCGCGGCGGAACGCAGGGCATCCACCGCCGCCACGGCCACCGATTGGGGCGGGGTCACGAGGGTCAAGGCGGGGGCCTTGTCACCATAAGCCACAAGGCCGAGGTCGGAGGGGCGGTCGCGCATCAAGGCGAGGGCTACGACCCCCACGATCGCCAGCATGATGCACAACAGCGCCAGCGCGACCCGCCAGCCGTAATGTTCGGAGAGCATGGCGAGGGCGGGCATGAACACCAATTGCCCGGTGGCGGAGCTTGCCGTCAGCAGGCCGATCACCAGCCCGCGCCGATGGGAGAACCAGCGGGTAGCGACCGTCGCGCCCAGGACCAGAGCGGTCATTCCGGTGCCGAAACCCACCACCACGCCCCAGAGCAGTATCAGTTGCCACACCTGCGTCATGGCCAGCGAAAGCAGAAGGCCGCCGCCGACGAGGCTCAGTGAACACAGGATGATACGCCGCAAGCCGAAGCGATTGAGCAGCGCCGCCGCGAACGGGCCCATGAGGCCGAACAGCAGCAGGCGCACCGCCATGGCGGCGGAAATCTCGGATGTGGACCACCCAAACTCGCGCTGAAGCGGTAGGAGCAATACGCCGGGAGCGCCCACGGCGCCGGCGCCGCTCAGCATGGTTAGGAAGGTGACGCCGGCGACCACCCAGCCGTAATGAATGCCGCGGGCCGCGAGGAAAGCCGCGAGACGGTTTGACAACATCAGATGGGCTCCGCGACGCCGACAGCGGGTCGGAATGGATTAATGATGACAATCGTCATGTTTGAAGATACAGTATGATCATCATAATTAAAGTCAAGCCAAGTGCTCCTCGAGCCGCGCATCCCTGCCGCCCGAGACATGCAAACGAGGGGAGGGGTTTCGCGTGAAGGTTTCCAAGGAAAAGGCGGCCGAACATCGCGCCGCGATCATCCGCGCCGCCTCACGCCTGTTCCGCGAACGTGGGTTCGAGGTGGGCGTCGCGGAGATCACCCGCGCCGCGGGGCTCACCCATGGCGGCTTCTACGGCCATTTCGCCTCAAAGGACGCGCTCGCGGTGGAGGCCTTCGACGCCGCCTTCGCGCGCAGCATGAAGCGGATCGCCGTGCGCGCCGCCCCCGATGGCGGCGGCTTGCCGCGCTATCTGGAATCCTACCTCTCGGCGGCGCATCGCGACGCCCCGCAGGAGGGCTGCCCCATGGCAGCCGTTGCGACCCAAGTCGGTCACCAGGATACCCAGGTGCAGCAAGGCTTCGCCTCGGGCATCGGGGCCTATATCGCCGCCTTCGAGAGCCTCTTGCCGGAGGATGACGGAGGGAAAGGCTCGAACCGTCGGGCGCGGGCCATCCTCATGGTTTCCGCTTTGGTGGGCGGCATGGCGCTCTCCCGCGCGGTCGCGCAAAGCGATGCGGCCCTCTCCGAAGGGATCCTGGAAGACGTGCACGCGCAACTGCTGGCCCTAGCAGAGCCGGAGATCTCCGCCTGAAAGCCGCACCGGCGGGCCTGGAAAGCGGCCTGCCTCAGGCGGCCGCCGCCAGTTCCTCGTCTTCGTCCGTGGTGCCGGCGTCCACATTCTCGCCTTCCCATTTGGCGACCACGGTGGTGGCGATGCCGTTGCCGAGCACATTGGTCGCCGAGCGCCCCATGTCGAGAAACTGATCCACGCCAAGCACCAGCAGCAGGCCGGCCGCCGGCAGGTGGAACATCTCCAGCGTCGCCGCCACCACCACCAGCGAGCCCCGCGGCACGGCGGCCATGCCCTTCGAGGTGATCATCAGCGTCAGCAGCATGATGATCTGCTGGGTGGTGGAAATTTCCATGCCATAGGCCTGGGCGATGAACATCACAGCGAAGGTCGAATACATCATCGACCCGTCGAGATTGAACGAATAGCCGAGAGGCAGCACGAAGCTGACGATCTTCTCGCTCACCGGCACCTTCTCCAGCTGGCGCATCATGCTGGGATAGGCGGCTTCGCTCGATGCGGTGGTGAAGGCCACAACGAACGGCGCGCGCACCAGGCTGACGACGCGCAGCGCGGTTTTGCCGAGGATTGCATAGCCCACCGCCACCATGACCAGCCACAGGATGAACAGGCTGAAATAGAATGAGGCCATGTATCGGCCGTAGCTCAACAGAATGCCCGGCCCATGCTCGGTGACGGTCGCGGCCATGGCGGCGAACACCGCGATGGGGGCCAGCGACATCACATAGCCCGTGATTTTCAGCACCACGTGGGAGGCTTCCTCGATCAGGCCCACGAGCACCTTCGCCTTGTGCCCGGCTGAAGCGGCGGCGAGCCCGAACAGGATCGCGAACACGACGATCTGCAGCACTTCATTGTTGGCGAGCGCGCCGACCGCGCTGTCCGGCACTGCGTGCTTGATGAAATCACGCAGCGAGAAGTTTGCCTCCTGCACGCCTGTGGCCGTGTTCACGGCCGGCAGCGGAATGTTCAGCGCGTGGCCCGGTTGAAGCAGGTTGACCATGATGAGGCCGATGAACAGCGACACCAGCGATGCGGTGATGAACCAGATCATCGCCTTGCCGCCCACCCGGCCGATGGTTTTCATGTCGCCCATGTGCGCGACGCCGGCCACCAGCGAGGTGAATACCAGGGGGCCGATGATCATCTTGATCAGCCGCAGAAAGATCTCGGTGATGAGGGAGATGTGATCGGCGATCTGGCGGGCCGTGTCGGGGTCGGGCCAGAGCATGTGATTGGTGTAGCCAACGACGATGCCCAGCACCATTGCGATGCCGATATAGACCGTGAGTTTGTGCTTCACGTCGCCCCCCAATCCCGGCCGGCGTCCGCGCGCCAGCTGCCCCCCACAGGCCCGCCGAAAGTCGCATTCCCGTTGAATCCTGTCGAGCCGTTTGCACGCCGAATGTGCCCGCGCCCCGCATTGTCCCGGCGGGGGTGGCGAAAATGGCACGCGAGCAATTCCAGAGCTTTAGCTTCATCAAGCGTTAAGCGCGATCGTCCCCTGCGGATGGACGCGCGCCGCCCGCCCCGGTACACTGCACGGGAAAAGGGAGGCGAACGGGCGAGACATTTTGCGGGATGCTCCACGGCGGCCAATGTCGCGAAACATTGCCCCTTGCGCGGCGGCGCTCCGCGGGTCTTGCCTTTCCAGCCTCTTGTTGCTGGGGTGCCTCGCCGCGCCCGCAGCGATGGCCCAGCCGGCCTCCTCCTCCGGGGCGCCGCCCGCCCAGCCTCCTCAAGCTGCCGAGCCAGCGCCAGCGGATAATGCCGCCACTTTCTTCGACCGCGCCATGGCCTGGTTCGATCCCGATCGCGCCAAGGACGCGGCGCCGGCCGCCGATGCGGTGCCCTATAGCGTCACGTTCGACGTCACGGGCGATGCCGCCCTTCGCTCCAACGTGTCGGACGCTTCCAATCTGGAATCCCTGAAGCGCAACGCCCCTTCCGGCGCCGCCGGCCTGGTGCGGCGGGCGCTGGCGGATCGGGACCGGATCATCGCCGCCCTCTATGCGGAGGGCTATTATGCCGGCACGGTGACCATCCTCGTGGCCGGTCGGCCGCCCGACGCGCCGGACGTGTTCGCCGCCGTGGATGCGGCGCGCGCCGCAGGCCCCGTGCCGGTGGTGGTGAAGGTGGCCACGGGCCCGCGCTTCACCTTCGGCACCATATCGGTGCTGGACGCGGCAACCCGGCGCCCCCTCGCCGAAGCCCCGCCGCCGCGCCGCCTGCGCCTGATCGCGGGCGAACCCGCGCGCTCCACCGCGGTGCTCGGCGCCGAGGGGACCATCGTCGCGAGCCTGCGCGACAGCGCCCATCCCTTTGCCAAGGTGGTGGACAAGGATGTGGTGGCGGACCATGCCGGCCATACGCTGAACGTGACCTTCCTGGTCGCGCCGGGGCCGGTTGCGAGCTTCGGGCCGTTCACCGTGTCCGGCACCAAGACGCTGAAGCCGGAGTTCGTGTCGGAGCGCATCGAGATCCGCCCCGGAGAGCCGTTCTCGCCCGAGCGCCTCGCAGCGCTGCGCAAGCGGCTGCTGACCTTCGAGATCATCGGCGGCGTACGCTTCAAGGAGGCGGATCGCCTCAACGCGCAAGGCCAATTGCCCATCGAGGTGGAGATCAGCGAGCGCGACCCGCGCTATGTCGGTTTCAGCGCCAAATATTCCAACACCGACGGTTCGGCGGCCAACGTCTTCTGGGGCCACCGCAATCTGTTCGGCGGCGGCGAGACGCTGCGGCTCGACGGGCAGGTGTCCTGGTTCGGCAAGGAGCCGGATTCCGTCCCCAATGCCGACCCCTTCGGCTACCGCTTCGCCGCGACCTTCATGAAACCCGGCATTATCACGCCGAACGACGATCTCGTGGCCCAGGCGGCGATCCTGCGGGAAGTGACCAACGCCTATGTGCGGCAGGGCGAGACTTTCGTCGGTGGCATCCGCCATCGTTTCGACGATACGCTAAACGTGCAGGTGGGCGTGGACCTCGAGCAGTCGCAGGTGCAAAACGCCATCAACCTGCGCGACTACACCATCGTCGGCGTGCCGGTCGAAGCCAATTACGACACCACGGATTCGCTGCTCGACGCCTCGCGCGGCATCCGCGCCAGCGCCACCATCGAGCCGTTCGCCATGTTCGGCCAGTCCGGCGCCGGCCCCATGCTGATGAAGGGCTCCATCGCCGCCTACCATGCCCTCGACGAGGACAAGCGCTATATCCTCGCCGGCCGGGTCCAGGCCGGCTCCATCGTCGGCGCGGATTTCTACGACGCGCCGCCCCAGCGGCTGTTCTATGTGGGCGGCGGCGGCACGCTGCGCGGCTATGATTATCAGTCGGCCAGCCCGCGCGATGCGTTCGGCGATATCGTCGGCGGCCTCAGCTTCTTCGCCGCCTCGGTGGAGGCGCGCATCCGCGTCACCGATACCATCGGCATCGTGCCGTTCCTCGACATGGGTGCGGCCTTCGCCTCCGAGACGCCGGACTTCGGGGAGCTGCAATATGGCTACGGCATCGGCCTTCGCTATTATACCGCCATCGGCCCGATCCGCCTCGATCTGGCCTTCCCCGTGAATCCGCAGGTGGCCGGCACCCATTACGGCCTCTACGTCAGCCTGGGGCAGTCCTTCTGATGGCGATCTTCTCCCGCATCCTCAGAGGCCTCGCGCTGGCCGTGGCGGTCGTGCTGGTCGCAGGGGTGGCGTTCGCCCTGCTGGCCTTCGGCATCGTCCAGACCCCGCCCGGCAAGGCCTTCCTCGCCCGCTTCGCCTCCGAGCTTGCCTCCGCCAACGGGCTGCGCGTGACACTCACCGGCCTGACTGGATTCGTGCCCGGCGACATCGCGCTCGCGCGGGTGGAACTGGCCGATCCGAAGGGCAATTTCCTTGAGCTGGAGGACCTGCGGCTGCGCTGGTCGCCGCTCGCGCTGCTGTCGGGAACGGTGGATGTCGCGCTCGTGCAGGCGGCGCGGGTGAACGTGCTGCGGGCGCCCGATCTTCCCCCGCCCGCCACGCCGGCGGCGCCGTCGGGTCCGGGGGGCGGCATGGCCTTGCGCGTGATCGTGGACCGCCTTGCGCTCGACCGGATCGATCTCGCCGAGCCGGTTCTGGGCCGCAAGGCGCAATTGCAGTTCGAAGGTGGCTTGCGCCTGATGGAGCCCGCAAAGGGCATTTCGCTCAAGTTCGATCTGGAGCGGCGCGACGAGCCGGGCTCGGTGGCCGGCACCATCCGCTATGTGCCCGACGGCCGCACGCTCGACCTCGACCTGACCGCCCGCGAGCCGGCGGGCGGCCTCGTCGCCCGCATGGCGGCCCTCGAAGGCCTGCCGCCGCTGGATGCGCAGGTGAAGGGGGCCGGGCCGCTCGAAAAATGGAGCGGAACCCTCAACGCCACCGCCGGTTCGGTGCTGCGGCTGGACGGCACCGCCGATATCGTGGCGCAGGGCACCTCCCATCTCGCCACGCTCGCGATCACGGGCGATCTGCAAAAGGCGCTGCCGGCCAATGTTGCGCCCCTGTTCGCGGGCCGCACGGCGCTTGCCGCCACGGTGCTCGTCGATCCGGCGCTGACCGTCTCGATCCGCCGATTCACGCTCGCTTCCGCCGGGCTGGCCGCATCCGTGGGCGGCACGCTGCAGACCGCCGAGGGGACAGCGGATCTGAATTTTTCCGCCACCGCCGGAAATGCGGCCGCATTTTCCGCTCTGCTTCCCGGCATCGGTTGGGACGCGCTGAAGGCGGACGGCACGGTGAGCGGGCCGCTCGCGGCGCCCCGCGCCAGGGTCACCGCCTCCGCACAGGGCCTGACCGGCGCGGGCTATGGCGCGCAAACCCTCACCCTCACAGCCCGTACCACCGACGATGGAGCGGGGGGACTGACCTTCCGCGCCGACGCGACGGCGGATGGCTTGTCCGCCGCCGATCCCGCCGTCGCCAAGGCGCTCGGCCCGCGCGGCACGCTCGCGCTTTCCGGCGTGCTGCCGAACGCCGGCGCGCCCGAAGTGCGCGACCTCGCGGTGGCGCTAAACGGCCTCGACCTGAAATTCACCGGCCGCGCGGGCGCCGACATGATCGACGGCACGGTGCGCATGCCGCGTCTCGATCTTGCCGCCCTCGCCCCGCTCGCGCATCAGCCGCTGCGTGGCGTGATCGCCCTCGATGCCGAGGTGAAGCGCGCGGGGCCGCGCGGGACCATCGCTCTGAAGCTGAACGGCTCGTCCCGTGACGTGGAGACGGGCATGGCCGCCGTGGACGGTCTCGTGGGCGGCGCGGCGCAGGTGGCGGGCGGCCTCTCCTATGCGGGGGATGGCGCGCTCACGGTGCAGGACCTCAAGCTGGATGCCCCCGGCCTCGCCCTTGCGGTGAACGGGAAGGTGGATCGCCGCGCGGCGGACCTCATCGGCGAAGTGGCGCTGCGCGACCTGTCGCGCCTGGATTCCCGGCTCGAAGGCGCAGCCAACGGGCGCGCGGCCTTCTCCGGCACGCTCGATGCGCTCAATGTGACTGCGCGCCTGGCGGTGGATCAGGGCAAGGCCATGGGCCAGCCGATCTCCGGCCTCACATTGGATGCGGACCTGAAGGATCTCACCGGCCGGATCGGCGGCAATGCCCGGCTCGCCGGCCAGGTGGGCGGCAAGCCGGCGCGCGGTTCGGCGACCCTCGCCACCGGTGCCGATGGCAGCCGCGCCTTGAGCGGCCTTGATTTCGCGGTCGGCTCCGTGAGCGCCCAAGGCGCGCTGACCGCCGCCGCGAGCGGCCTTCTGACCGGGCAGGTTTCGTTCTCCGCCGGAAATCTTGCGGACGTTTCCGCCTTCGCCCTCACCGAGCTTGCCGGCCGCGCGGAGGGCACTGTCGTGCTCGACGAGATGGCGGGCACCCAGCGCATCGCCTTGCGGGCGGATCTCGACAATGTCCTGGCGGCCGGGCAGCGGGTGCAGGGCGCCCGCATCGACCTGTCCATCGCCGACCCGCGCGCCGGCACCGGCGCGCTGCGCGGAACGGTAGACGCCACCGGCATTTCCGCCGGCTCGCTCCAGGTCTCGCGGGCGCGCATCGTTGCCAGCGAGGCCGGCGGCGGCACCGCATTGACGTTGAACGCCGATGCCCAGGGCGCCACCATCACCGCCGGTGGGCAGCTGACCGCCTCGGCGCAGGAACAGGCGTTCCGCCTCGATACGCTGCGCATCATCCGCACCGGCACCAATGTCACGCTCTCCGCGCCCGCCACGCTGACGGTCCGCGGCGGCACGGTGGCGGTGGATCGCTTCGCGCTCGCCACGGGCGGGGGAAGCGTTGCGGTGCAAGGCAGCGCGGGCGATACGCTCGACCTTACAGTCGATATCCGCGCCTTGCCCCTGGCGCTGGCTGCGCTGGCCGACCCCGCGCTGAACCTTTCCGGCACGCTGAACGGCAGCGCGCGCATCACCGGCCCTGCCACAGCCCCCACGGGGCGCTATGACCTTGCCGTGCTGCGGGCCACCAGCCCGGACATCACGCGCGCCGGCGCCGGCCCGTTCGATTTGCGGGCGAACGGAACGCTCGACGGCGGCAGCGTGCGCATCGCATCCACCATTTCCGGGCCCGCGCTCTCCGGTGTTGCCATCAATGGCACCGTGCCGTTCCAGGGCAATGGGCTGGATCTTTCCATGCGCGGGAACATCTCGCTCGCCATCGCCAACGCGGTTCTCGCCACCTCCGGGGCCCGCGCGACCGGCACCGCGACGGTGGACGCCAATGTGCGCGGCAGCTTGGCCGATCCGCGCGCGGGCGGCACCGTGCGCATCGCCGGCGGGCGCTACGAGGATGCGGTGAGCGGGGTGACGCTGGACAAGATCCAGGCCGTGATCACCGGCACTGACCGGTCGGTCACGCTCTCCTCCTTCCAGGCGGCGACGCTCAACGGCGGGTCGATCCGAGGCAATGGCAATGTGACGCTTGATGCCCGCGCCGGCTTCCCCGGCCGGCTCGACCTGACGTTGAACAATGCGGGGCTGGTGAACAGCGAGATCGTGCGCTTCGTCGCCGACGGGCAAATCGCCATCGGCGGCGCGTTTGCCACCCGGCCGACCATCGGCGGCCAGATCAATGTGCGGGCGCTGGATATCAATATTCCCGACCGTCTGCCGGGCGGGGCGCGGGCGCTGAACGTGAAGCATGTGAACGTGCCGCCGGGCAAGACCTTCACGCAGCCCCCCGCGCCGCCGCGCCGGCCGGCTGGCCAGGGGCAGGGCGCCCGGCCCGGTGCCTTTCTGGCGAGCCTGGACCTCAGCGTGAACGCGCCCAACCGGGTGTTCGTGCGCGGCATGGGTGTGGATGCGGAACTCTCCGGCACGCTGAATGTACGCGGCACCAGCGCGGCGCCGGTGACGGTGGGCGGATTCGAGCTGTTGCGCGGGCGCTTCGACATCGTGGGTCGGCGTCTGGATTTCACCCGCGGCCGGCTGACCTTCAACGGCACCACCGATCCGGACCTCGATTTCATCGCCGAGAGCACCGCCAATGATGTGACCGCGCGCGTCACCATTTCCGGCCGGGCCTCGCAGCCGGAGATCACGTTCTCCTCCACCCCGACCCTGCCGCAGGACGAGGTGGTGGCGCGCCTGCTGTTCGGCCGTTCCGCCGGCCAGCTCAGCGCGGGGCAGGCTTTGCAGGTGGCGCAGACGGTGGCGACGCTTTCGGGAAGCGGCAATGCCGCGCTGTCCAGCCTGCGCCGCTCGCTCGGGGTGGACAGCGTGGATGTTGGCACGAACGCCGCCGGCACGGGCGGCCAGTTCGGCATCGGCAAGCGCTTGAACGACCGGATCTATCTGGGCGTGCGGCAGGGCACCACCTCGGGCTCCAGCGCCGCCACGGTGGATATCGACATCACCCGCAACATCCGCCTGCAGGGGGCGACGGGGGCGGATGGCGGCACCGAAGTGGGCATCGGCGCCCAATGGGATTATTAGCGAATGTCCCGCAAGCGACGGTCCTGGGCGCGTGTGCCGTCAAAATGTTTCACGTGAAATAATGGCTTAGAGAAGACGAACAGCGGTTTTGTGCGCCTTCTCCATGCCTTTCCGGCGGATGAAACCGGCATTTCGGGCGAATGTTCGGACCAATGAATCCGAACGCGCGGGAAGGCATGCGGCGCGCTTGCGCGGCAGGTCCGGACCTTCGATCGAAGCTGGAGGAGCGCCCACGGCGCGAAGCGCCGGCGCCGGCCGATGGCGCTCAGCTGGCCATGTTTCCGCGAACCGCCCGAGGCGATGCGCGCGCCTGCGCTTGAGGCGGCGCGCCGGGATTTCGATCGCGCGGGCCCCTGCGCCCGCGCTTTTTCG
This sequence comes from Roseixanthobacter pseudopolyaromaticivorans, assembly GCF_043195145.2. NCBI lineage: Bacteria > Pseudomonadati > Pseudomonadota > Alphaproteobacteria > Hyphomicrobiales > Xanthobacteraceae > Roseixanthobacter > Roseixanthobacter pseudopolyaromaticivorans. Next base: position 4,283,416 of record NZ_CM195539.1, on the reverse strand, counting down.
CAGTCAGGCAGCCCGGCGGTCGTGGTTCGCGAATACGGGGGCACTCGGGGTGGGCGCGGGCAGAGCGAGGCGTTCCGCCGGGGCCTGATGGGGCCGCAGCAGGCGCGCCAATGTTTCCGGCACCTCGTCGCCGAAGACGTGCACGTGCACCTCTTCCGCGTTCATGCGGCGGGCGGCCCGTCGCGCCGGTTCACCCGCCGGGCCGGCCCACATGGCAATGGGACCCGCCGGCGTGCGCCGCGCGACGATGGCGAGCGCGTCCGGATAGTCCGGCACCGCATCGGCGTCGTAGATGGAAAAGATGTGGCGTTGCCCGTCCGCGTCGCGCCAGAATCGATAGCGCGGGCCCAAAGGACCACCCGTCAGCCCGGAGAGCCGGCCGGCATCGAACAAGGGGATAAGGAGCGAATCAGTCGCGTTCATGAGAACGAAACTAGAACAGCCCGAATCCGCGATCAAGAGTTTTCCACAGGGCCGAATTATGGGGATAAATCGTCCGCCCCGGCGGCCGCGCTGCGGTCGATCTTCGGGGCGTTCGGGCCAAGCTCCTGCAATCCCTCTTCGAGCAGGCGATCGGAGGCGGTTTCGATCACCTCCTGCATGCGTTTGAGGAACACGCCGCGCGGCAATCCCGTGGGGATAACCGGCAAAATCTCCACCCGCACCGTGCCCGGGCGGCGGATCATCTGGTTGCGCGGCCAGAACAGGCCAGAATTGAGCGCGATCGGCAGGCAGGGCGCTTTCAGGGTCGTATAGAGGTGGGCGACGCCGAATTTATAGGCCGGGGGCGCGCCGGGCGGGCGACGCGTGCCTTCGGGGAAAATCAGGATCTGGCGGCCCTCGCCGATCTTCTCCAGCGCCGCGTCGGTCATGCCCCGCAGCGCCGAGGAGCCCGCGCTCCGGTCGATGGGGACCATCTCGGCCTTGGCGAGGAACCAGCCGAACAGCGGCATCGACATCAGCTCACGCTTCAGGATGAACACCGGATCGGCGAACAGCGGCAGCAAAGCGATGGTTTCCCACGCCGACTGATGCTTGGCGACCACCAGGAGCGGGCCTTCGGGAATGTTCTCCCGGCCGGTGATCTCCACCTTCATGCCCACCACCACGCGCAGCAGCAGCATGACGATGCGGACCCACAGCATGATGAAGCGGTCCCACAACACCCGCCGGGGGAGAATGGCCATCAGCGGCAGGAGCAGAAGCATGACGATGATTGTGATGCCGTAAAACAGCACCTGAAACAGGATGGACCGCAGAACAATCACGCTTCGTCCCCTGGCCCCGTCGTGCGTGCCTTTCGGCGGATCAGCGATTGGCCGAAACCTGCGCGGGCGCGGGCGGCGGCGAATCGAGGGGCGCAACCGCCTGAGCCGGGCGGATCTTGGCCTTCGCCATCATGTACTTCAAATATTCCTTCACGAGGAGCTTCACCATCTGCGGATCGCTCCACCATCCCCGTTCGCTCATGCGGTCGCTCACCACGGGATAGGCGACCAGCTCCACATCCGGCAGGGCGCGCGAGAGCTCGAACAAGGCGCGCGGCATGTGCCAGGTGGAAGTGACCACCATGAGCGAGCGGAAGCGCTTGGCCCGCGCCCATTCCGCGGCCTCGATGGCATTGCCCCAGGTGTTGAGCGCCTTGTGGCCGAGATCGACGCAGCATTCCAGCAGGGCTTCGCTCACCGGCAGCGCGCGCCGCAGTTCGCCGGGCGAGGTGCTGCGGTTCACGCCCGTGATGAGCAGCCGCTTGCCGTGCCCCTCCGCGAGCAATTGCACGCCGTCCGACACGCGCGACTGGCCGCCGGTCAGCACCACGATGGCATCCACCGGCTTCAGCGCGACAGGCTCCCGAGCGGCGATGCGGGCGGTGAACAGAAAGAAGCCCCCGGCAAGGGTCAAAGTGGCGCTGCCGATCAGCAGGCCGATCGCGAGCAGCGCCATGCGGCGCCGCGAGCGCCGCCGCCTGCCCTGGGCAGCCGGGCCGATGCTGGAGTCTGGCGCTGCTTCAGAAGCCATCATCAGCGCAGCATGTCTGTGGAATAAGGCGTGGGCGAGGAGAAATTTTGAGCCGCCTCACTGGATCGTCCTCAACGTCCGGTAAACGGTCATGCGCGAGGTCAAGGCGGTGACGCCCGCGACCAGCAGCACCAGCACCGCGATTCCGGCGAATCCCAGCAGGCCGGGATAGAGCCAGGTGAGGATGGAGGGATTCTCCGGATCGCCGCCGAAGCCGAGGCGCGGCAGGCTGGCGATGGCCAGGAACACGGCGCTGGCGCACAGGCCGCCCAGCAGCCCGCCCTGGGTGCCGATCTTCAGGAAATGGCGCTGGAACTGGGCGGCGATGAAGCCGTCGCGGGCGCCGACGAAATGCAGCACCTCCACGATGGTGCGGTTGGTCGCCACCGCCGCGCGGGTGGCGAACACCACCGACAGCACGGTGGCGATGGCCACCAGCACCAGCAGGCCGATGCCGGTCGCCATCACGCCTTCGGCCATGGAGCCGAGCCGCCGCGACCAGGAGCGGTGGTCGTCGAGGCTGGCGGTGGGGATCTTGTCGGTGAGCGTGCGCCGCAGGCGCGCGAGGTCCGCCGTCTGGCTCGGATCCAGCCGCAGCACGATGATGCGCGGCACCGGAAGGTCGGAAAAATCGAGCCCGGTGCCGAGCCAGGGTTCCAGCAGCCGCCCCGTCTCGTCCTGGCTCAGCACATGGACCTCGCCGATGCCGGGGGTGCGCTGGGCGATCTCGGTGGCAACCTTCACCTGGGCATCCACCGCCGCCGGGTCGCCGGCGCGGATCTGGATCGTCACCTCGCGGGCCACGTCACTGCGCCAGGTTTCCGCCGTCGCCCGCACCGCCATGACGGTGCCGAGCGTGAGGCTCGCCAGGAACGTCATGATCGCCACCACCGCCACCAGCGCGCGGCCGGCAACGGTGGCGCGCGGCACGATGGAGCCCTGCGCCTTGCGGCTCGCCTTCCTGCGGGCTGGGGCGGGTGGGGTTTTCGCCTCCTTCTCGGCGGGCTGCGGGCTATTCATAGACATAGAGCCGCCCGTCCGCGATCACGAGGCGCCGCGCGTCGAACTGGTCCATCAGCGCGATGTCGTGGGTGGCCAGCAGCACCGAGGTGCCGGATTTGTTCAATTCCACGAACAGACGCAGCAGGCGGCGCGCCAAGGTGGGGTCCACATTGCCCGTGGGTTCGTCGGCCAGCAGGAATTCGGGCCGGCCGATCAGCGCGCGGGCGATGGCGGCGCGCTGCTTCTCCCCGCCCGAGAGCACGGGGGGCAGCACGTTCATACGGTCGCCGAGGCCGACCCAGTGCATCAATTCCGTCACTTCGGCGCGGTAGCTGGTCTCCTCCTTGCCGAGCACGCGCAGCGGCAGGGCGACGTTCTCGTAGGTGGTGAGATGGTCCAGCAGGCGGAAATCCTGGAACACGATGCCGATGCGCCGGCGCAGCACCGCCACCTCGTCGGGATCGAGCGAGGATACGTCGCGCCCGAACAGGGTGATGAGCCCCCGCGTCGGCTTCAGCGAAAGGAACAGCAGGCGCATCAAAGTGGTCTTGCCGGCGCCCGACGGCCCGGTGAGGAACTGAAACGAATTGGGCTCGATGCCGAAGGTCACATCCTTCAGCACTTCCGGACCCATGCCGTATCTCAGGCCGACATTCTCGAAGCGGACCAAAGCCCCCACCTTAAGCGAATCGGACGTCTTGCGCCCGCCAACCATAGACCGTGCCGGCGGGCGAGGCGAAAGGCCCCGCCGCATCCGGCGCTTGCAGGCCGAGTCTGGACGCTTGCCCGCGCCCGGTCCATGCTCGCACGAAATGAGAGGAACCATGTCGCTCCCTACGGTTAAAGTTCTGTTCGATGAGAACCGCATCGCCGCCCGCAATCGTGAGCTGGCGTTCGAAATCGCCGCCCTGGAACCGGAAAAGCTGCTGGTGGTGGCGGTGCTGAAGGGCTCGTTCATGTTCGCGGCGGATCTGCTGCGGGCGCTGCATGGCTCCGGCCTGACGCCGGAAATGGAATTCGTGCACCTCTCCTCCTATCGCGAGGCGACCGTCTCCTCCGGCCAGGTGCAGATCCTGCGCGATGTGGAAAGCGACGTGCGCGGGCGCGACGTGCTGCTGGTGGACGACATTCTGGAATCCGGCCGCACCCTGGCGTTCGCGAAGGACCTGCTTGTTGCGCGCGGCGCGCGGCGCGTGCTGGTGTGCGTGCTGCTCGAGAAGCCCGGCAAGCGGGCGGTGCAGATCGAAGCGGATTTCGTCGGCTTCGAGAGCCCGGATGTGTTCGTGGTGGGCTACGGCATGGATGTCGCCCACGCGTTCCGCCAATTGCCGTTCATTGGCCATATCGAGGGCTTGGAATGATCGCTTCGCCTTCGCCCGCCGACAGCGAGGGGGTGCGCAAGTTCGATCCCGCGCGGGCCGGCGAATACCAGGCCCAGAGCCGGATCGCGCTCGCGGGCTATGACGCCTGCCACGAATTGTCCGCCTGCATGCTGGCGGCCGCCATCGGCACGGGCGGGGCGGCGCACATTCTGGTGGCGGGCGCGGGCGGCGGGGCGCAGGAGGTGCTGAGCGCCGGCGCGCTGGAGCCGCACTGGCGCTTCACCGCCATCGACCCCTCCGCGCCCATGCTGGAGCTGGCGGTGGCGCAGGTGCTGCGCGCCGGCCTTGCCGAGCGGACCACCTTCCGCCTCGCTCTGGTGTCCGATTTGCCGCCCGAACCGCAGTTCGACGGGGCGACCTTGATCGGGGTGCTGCACCATCTGCCGGGCCGGGAGGCGAAGCGCGCGATCCTGGCCGACCTCGCGCTGCGGCTGAAACCGGGGGCGCCGCTGATCCTCGCCGGCAACCGCTTCGCTTATGCCGAGCATCCCTTGCTGCTGAAGGCCTGGGGCGAGCGCTGGCGCATGCATGGCGCATCCGCGCTCGAGGTGGAGGCGAAGCTCGGCAAGATCCTCCAGGGGGCTGATCCGCCGCATTCGGAAAGCGAAGTGGCGCAGCTGCTGGACGAAGCCGGGTTCGAACCGCCGACCTTCTTCTTCTCCAGCCTGTTCTGGGCCGCCAGCCTCTCGCGCCGCAAGATGTGAGCCACCCCGCGCAACGCGTCGGGGACTTGCGGAACGGCACTCCTCCCTCACCCGTCCGCTGCGCGGCCGACCTCTCCTCGTGGGGGAGAGGTGAAGGGGCGGCTCAGCTCGGGACGTGAACGGCGAATCCGGGAAGATTCGACCTCTCCCCGGCGGGGAGAGGGCTGGGGTGAGGGGGCAAGCGACCTCCCCTCAGGCGCGGGTTAGAAATTCTCCAGCAGCCGCTCGATATAGTCGAGTTCGAGCTGCGGCCGGTTGGTCTGCTCCAGGCGGCGGCGCAATTCCTCCAGCACCTGGCGGGCGCGCTGGACATCCACCTCCTCGGGCACTTTCACGGAATAATCGTCGCCATAATCCTGGCTGCGCAGCGGCCGGCCCATGGGGTCGGTGCGCTGGGCGCCCTGGCCGGACGGGCCACCGGGGCCCTGGCCGTTGGGATTGGACTGCTGGCCTTCCGCCATGGCCTGGGCGCCCTGGCGCAGGGCCTGGAGCGCGCGGCCCTGGGAATCCAGCGCGCCCTGGGCATTGCCCTCGCCGAGCGCGCGCTCGGCATCGCGCATGGCCTGTTCGGCCCGGCCGAAGGCGCGGCCCGCGCGGCCAGCGGCGCTCTCGCCGCCCTGGCCTTCGCCCGCCTGCCCCTGGCCCTGGCCTTGTCCCTGACCTTCGGCCTGATCCTGCCCCTCGCCTTCGCCCTGTCCCTGGCCGCGCTGCTGCTCCATGCGGCGCATCTCGTCGAGCATCTGGCCGAGGCGGCGGCGCAGGCCCTCCTGGCCTTCCTGAAGCGGGCCGAAGGCGCCGTTCTCGCCCTCCTGCCCCTGTTCGCCGCCTTGCTGCCCTTGCTGTCCCTGGCCCTGCTGCTGGCGCTGCTTATAGGTGCGGTCGCGCAGGCGCTGCTGCTCCTGGATCATATTGCCCAGCTCGCTCTGGCCCTGCTGCCCCTGCTGGCCGGCTTGGCGATTGCCCGGCTTGAGATTGTCCATCATGGCCTGCAGCTCATCGAGAAGCTGCTTGGCGGCATCCTTTGCGCCGCTGCGGGCAAGGTTCTCGATGCGGTCCAGCATGCGCTGGAGGTCCTGCGGGCGGATGACGCGGCTGTTCTGGTCGAGCGGGCGGGCATCGGCATTGCCGTTGCGCTGCGCTTCCTCGGCGAGCTGGCGCATCATCTTGTCCATGGCGGCGCGCAGATCCTGCGTGAGGCGCTTGATTTCCTCATCGCTGGCGCCACGCTCCAGGGCATCGCGCAGGGCCTGCTGGGCGTCGCGCAATTCCTTCTGAGCGGCGCTGAGATCGCCGTCCTCTATGGCGAGCGCCATGTCCCACAGATAATCCACCACGCCGCGCAGATCATCGTCCGAGCGGGCATTGTGCAGCCGCCAATAGGCGCTGCGCAGGCCGAGATATTGCCCCGGCTCGATGCCGAACTGGTCTGGCGCAAGCGCCAGGGCGGAGAGAATATCCTGCACCCGCCGGCTGGCGCCCGCATCGAGCGCGAGATGCTGGCGCTCCTCGATCAGCGCGCGGGCGAGCGGCTTGGTGAAGGTGCGGGCGGGCAGGCGGAAGGTCTTGGTCTCGCTCTCGCCCGTGTTGCCGGCTTCGTCCGTCACCTTCAGCGTCAGGCGCACCAGGGCGCCGGCCCAGGGATGGGCCACCAGGTCCTTCTGGGTCTGCGCCGCGCCGGTCTTGCTGCCGGCGCCGGGCAAGGCGAGGTCGAAATCGGGCGCCTCCACCAGGGGCTTTGCCGCCACCGGGGCGGGCGCGCCGGGACGCGGGAAGAAGGGCGGAGGCGGCGGCGCGGCCTGGAACACGGCGCGCGCGGACTTGGCGCCGTAATCGTCCTCGATGCGATAGGCGAGCACCAGCTGGTTGCGCTGGCCGCCCTGGGGGTCCTTGGCGAAGGTAATGGTCGGCTTGGCGTCCGGCAGCGCCGTGAACTTCCACGTCACGCTGCGCCGGTCCGGCCCGGCGAGCGAAACGGTGCCCGCCTGGCTGATCTCGAACCGCCGTTCCGGCGGCGGGGCCGCCGGGCCCTCGGGTGGCCGCTGCGCGGCGTCCTCCTGCGGCTTCAGTTCGGCGATGCCGCCTTCGGTCTTGAGCGCGGAGGCATCGAGCCCGACGGCGCGCACCACCAGCACGCTGCCGGCGGGCACCGAAAGGGCGGCGGCCTGGAAGGTCGTGGGATCGTCCGAACGCAGGCCGGGCAGCACCACCGGCGGGCGGCCGGTATAGGCCGGCGGGTCCACCCAGGCATCCAGGCGATAGGGCGTGCGGATGACGGCGCCGGACCAGTCGAAGGCGCTTTCGATGCGGCTCCAGCGCTCGCCGCCGGCGAGGAAGAAGGTGGCGAACAGCGCCAGCACCGCCAGGGCCCGGAGCGCGCGGGGATCACGCGCGGCAAGCCCCGGCGCCGGCAGGCCGGCCTTGAGATTGCGTGCGGCCGCCAGCGTCTTCGCCACATGGGCGCGCCACAAGGCGGCGCTGATGGGATCGTCGGCGCGGGTGGCGAGGGCATCGGAAATGGCAGTTGCCGGGCGATGCGCGAGATGGCTCTCGCGGTCGAGGCGGGAGAGCGCCTCCTCGCGGCGCGGCCAGCGCATGCGAACGAGCGGATACAGGCTGGCCAGGAACGCGAGGGCGAACAGCGCGAAGCCGACCATGCGCACCAGCGGTGGCACGACCAGCCAGAAGCCCGCCCAGGACACGGCGAGGAACGCGGCGAGCACGACCAGGGCTGTGGCGATCACCGGCCAAGCCCGTTCCCAGGCCAGCACCCTGCGGGCGCGCATCACCGCGCGATCAAGAAACGCCGTCGCGTTGCCGTCCGCCTCGGGTCGCGCGGGTCCGCGCGGCTTCTTCACTTCCGGTGTCCCGCTCACGCGACCTCCGAACACCAGCCCCAAAGAACGGAGCTTAGCACGGCTGTCGGTCCTGGCCAGCGTGAGCGCCGCGCTCGGTGCTCACGTCTCGTTCAGATCGCGGGCCGGCGCGGCACGATGGGGCGAAAGGCCCGCAATCGCTCAGAAGCCCCGCCGTGCGGGCCGCGTCGCCGCGGTGGTGGAGACGATGCGCCGCACCGCCTCGGCCCGGCTGAAGAACGGTCCTTCCAACGGGGCGCCTTCCGGCGACATCACCCACCAGCCCGCCTGCGCCTGCGGCGTGTGGCGAAAGCGCGGATGGGAGAAGGGGAGGCTGCCGGCCGGCGGCTGCACGGGGCGGGGATGCATGGCTCACATCCCCCAATAATAGGGCGCGCGATAATAATCGTGCACGCGGGTTTCATAATCGCGGTCCCAGGTCGGCTGGTCCTCGACGCCATAGGTCGGGGCGCCTTCCATCTGCGTGCGGCTGAGGTTTACCACATAGCCGCCCTGGACCGGGTCGTAATCCAGCGTGGACCAGGGCAAGGGATGGTATTTCTCGCCGATGCCCAGGAAACCGCCGAACGACATCACCGCATAGGCCACCTGGCCGGAGCGCTTGTCGAGCATGAGATCATGGATCGAGCCCAGATGGTCGCCCGCCGGATTGTAGACCGCCGTGCCGGAGACCTTGTCGCCGGCGATCAGCGAAGTGGTTTCGTCGCGAATGTCCATGACATTCTCCTTGAAGACATTTCTCCATTATGAAACGTCCTGCGCCCGCCAATGTTCCGCTGCGGCTTGCGCGCGTGGTGCAAGTCACGACAAGAAAAACCCGGCGTCACAGCGCCGGGTTCTTCATTTCATCGCAAAAGAAAGCGTTGGTCAGCCGACCCAATAGCCCTGCAGGCCGTAATGACCGTGCAGACGCTGCTCGGCGGCGCGACGGGTGTCGAAATCCTGCTCGTCGGGCCAGGGCGGGGCGTCCTGCAATTGGGCGATCGTCACGCCGGTGACATAGCCGCCCTGGCGCGTATCGTATTTCAACGCCGCCCAGGGGACGGGATGATGGTCGCCGCCAAGGCCCAGCACCGCGCCGAAGGTCAGCACTGCATAGGCCACCTTGCCGCTGCGCTTGTCGATCATCACATCGCTGATGAACCCGATGTGCTCGCCCTCGGTATTGTAGACGTCGGTGCCGCTCACCTTGCTGGTGGAGATCAACGACGTGGTTTCCTGCCGCGTGTCCATGGAGCTCTCCTCTCGGATATCTTCCCCAAGGAACACCGCAGCCGGCGCCGGAGTTCCGCTTCCCCTCACGCGATGCGGGACACGTGATTGTCAAAACGCGGGCCGCCGGTGTGGCGGGCGAGGATGCGGGGCGCGCGATCCTCCACCGCGATCAGGATCACCTCGCCATAGCCGCTGGTGGCCAGGAACCGTCCGGCTTCGGCGGTGGGGGCAAGGCCGCAGCCGTCCGGGAACGGCACGAAGCCGAGATAGCGTCCCGTGCGCTCCCAGAATGCCACCCGCCCGCCACGCGGGCTCGCCGCCGCCGCGATCCGCCCCGAGGCATCGAGCGCCACCGAGCCGATATAGCCGCGCAGGCCCATCCAGGCCTCGTCCGGCGCCTCGTAGGCGGTGAGGCCCCGCCCTTCGTCAATGGCGAAGAGGAGCGGCTTGCTGGAGGGCACCAGGGAGATTTCCTGCGCCGCCACCACCGCGCCCGCCGCATCGCGCGCCAGATGGCGCAGCGAGAGCGAGGCGAGATCGCCGCCGGGCGCGAACACGGCGCGCGCGCTGCCGTCCGGGCCGAGGAGGGCGAGATTGGCGCCGGTCTCCTCGCAGCCCACGGCGGCCGGCGTGCCCGGCTCCACGCCGCCATTGGCGATGATGAGGCTGTCGCCCATGTGCAGCATGTCGTGTGGGCCGGGGCCGCGGGTGGGCCATTCGGCGACGATTTCGAAATGCCCCGCGATGCTGCGCAGGGCGAGCGTGCCCTGGTCGCTCGCGGGGTCGATCTCCACCGTGAGGAAGCCGGTGCCGTCGGGTGTGAAGCGGCCGTGGCCGGAAAACACGCGGTCCCCGCCGGGGGCGAAGCGCGCGATCTCCTTGCCGGCCGCGCGGTCGAGCACCAGCGCCACCTTGCCGGGCCGCCGGCCCACCGCCACGGCGAGCGGGCCGTGGGCGGCGGGCTCGATGGCGTGCAGGCGGGCGGGGCTCAGGGCAAGCGGGTCGGCGTCCAAGGCGCTGTCGAGGGCGAGCGGGGCAAATCCCCCCTCCACCTGCCCGGTGGCGAGCCAGCCTCGCGCCAGGGACTCCGCGAGGGTCCGCGCCTGCGCGGGCGAAAGATCTTGCGCGTGGGACAGCTCATGGGCACGGGCGAGGTCGAGGCGGGAGGCGGCGGCGAGCGCGCCGGCGCCCAGCAGCAAAGCGCGGCGGGAGATCATGGCTCAATCCCCATCCAGCGCATTGAAGCCGAGCGGCACGCCGAGCTTCGCCGCGAGCGGGTCCACCACCGCTTTTTGCGCCGCTTTCACCTCGGTGACCGCGCTTTCCAGCAGCTTGCGGCGCTTGGGATCCGCGGCGGCGGCGCCGAGATCGGCGGGCAGGGCATCCACCGCCTTTTGCGCGGCGGCGAAGCGGGCGAGCACTTGGCTTTTCGCCGGCTCCTGAAAGTCGGCGGCAAGGAGGGTGCCGAGCGCATTGGCGCTTCTGACCATCTGCTGGAGAACGGCCGCCTCGCGGCCCGAGCGGCGGCCTTCGCCCGCCTGGGGCTTGGCTTCCTCCAGCGATTTGCCGAGCACGGCGATGAGGCCCTGGTCCACCACGCGCTGATAGGCGCCGGCGAGATCGGTGAGGATCAGGCTCGGCACCTGGGCGGGATCGGGCAGGAACACCTTGTCGCCGGTGCCGCTCTTCACCTCCGCCAGCAGGCCGGAGGTCTCGCTGCCCCAGCCAGTGCGGATCTCCTTGGCGATGGTGGCGAGATTGAGCGCGATGGCCGCGCCCAACTGGCAGCGCCGGGCCGCCTGCGGGCCGCTGACCAGATCCTGCGCCGCGTTCGGCTCGAACAGCACGCGCTCCAGCGCTGGCAGGCCCTGCACGGCGGCGCTCAGGCGGGGGAAACGGTCCGTCTGGAGGCGGCTGTCGTCAGGGTCGGCCAGCAACTCGGGGATCGAGCGGGAGACCGCGTTACGCTTGTCCGGAAACAGGTTGAAGCGGTCCGCGCGCAGCGCCAGGATCACCGGGCCGAAGGTGATGAAGCTCACCTGCGCCCAGGCATCCCCGGTCGCGCGGAAATCGCTGACGAGGGTCGCGACGCCCTCCGCCGCGGGCTTGGCGCAGAAGGCGCGCCAGTCTTCCTCCTGCCGAGCGGTTGCGGCGGCGAGCGCGTCATAGCGCGGCAGCAGCCAGGTTTCGATCACAGGCATGGCATTGGGCGCCGCGCCGGCGGGCACGCTGGCGCCGAGCACGCCTATGGCGGACATGAGGGTTCCGCAGACGAGCGCGCGAACACGCGATGGGAAGAACGTTCGAGGCATCGGCGCACCTTCGGGCAAGGAGACTGCGGGACCAGGGTCGTGTCCCGGATCAGCGGGACTAAACGCTCTAACTTATTGTATTGTCGCATTTTCTTCACGCGAGCCGGGGTCCGCTTCGCTCGAAAATGCTCTAGAGACCGGAAACATAGCGGATGAGGGCCTCGCGGTCGTGGGCGGGCAGCTTGCCATAGCGCGCGAGAGCCGAGGATGCCTCCCCGCCATGCCAGGCGAGCGCCGCTTTCACGTCCGCCGCGCGCCCATCGTGCAGCAGGCCGGTGCCGCGCGCGAGCGCCTGCGAGAGGCCGGCGAGCGGCGCGGTGCGCCAAGCCCGCCCGGCGGCGGCGGGTGTGTCGAGCCCGTCGTCGAGCCCGGGGCCGAGATCGTGCAGCAGCACGTCGGTGAATAGGGCCGCCGTGCCGCCGCTCTCCAGCGGCAGGTTCGGCCGGTGGCAGGCGGCGCAGCCGGTGGCGGCGAACAAGCGGGCGCCGGCCGCATCGGCCCGCGCGCCGGGCACGGGAAGGTCCGCCACATAGGCGACGAGGGCATTGAACAAAGCGGGGGAAATCTCGCTCTCCCCCTCGCGCGTCACGCCGTGCGGCGCGGCCCGGCACAGGGGCTGCGCCGGGGTGCAATCGCCCCAAGGTTCCGGGAGGAGCGGCGTCGAGAGGCCGAGATCCAGATGGAACGCCTCGGCGATCTGTCCGGAAAGCGTGGGCTGGGCCGCTTTCCAGCCGAACCGGCCCAGGGTTTCGCGCCCGTCCGCGCCGATGACACGATGGGCACGGCCACGCACGCTGTCGCCGTCGCGGTCGTCCGGGTCCTCCAGCGCCAGGATGGCGGCCTGCGGCACCCGTTCCAGCAGCCCGCGTCCGCGCAGGTCCGGCGCGACGCGCAGGCGTGGCACCGTGTCGGGAGCAAGCGGGCCATAGGCGAGCGCGCTCAGCACCGGCATGCGGGTGACCCGCCCCGCATCGTCGCGGCCCTCGCGGATGCGCACGATCGCCTCGGCATCGAGGCCCTGCACCGCTTCGGTCTGCAGCCGGGCGCCATACACCGGGTCGGGCGCCCCGCCCGTCCGCGCGAGCGCCACCACCAGCCCGTGGCCGAGCGGCGCGCCATCGGCGCCGAGGCGCGCCGTGCCGCGTCCGTCCTTGGGGTGGCAAGCGCTGCAGGAGCGGGCATCGAACAGCGGGCCGAGCCCGTCATTGCCGCGCGTGGAGGAGGGCGCCGGCACCCAGGGCCGGTCGAACACGGCTTTTCCCACGGCGATGTCGAGTTCGTCGGCCCGGCCCGTGCCGGCACCGAGCAGGCAGAGAGCGGCCGCGAACAGGGCGCGGACCAGCGCCCGACGCATCAGGCGATGCTCACATAGCCCATCATCCCCGTCTCCATATGGTCGAGGATGTGGCAATGGAGCACCCAGTTTCCCGGCGCCGCGACGAAGGCGATTTCGGCGGTCTCGCGCACCGCCAGCAGCACGGTGTCGGCATAATGGCGCGGCCGCTTGGACTTGCTGGCCGAGATCACGTCGAACACATGCCCATGCAGGTGGATGGGGTGCAGATGCTGGGTGGGATTGGTGAGCGAGAGCACATAGGAGCGCCCCGCCACCAGGCGGGCGAGCGGCACCGGCATGGGCTTGGTGCCGCCGGTGGGCCAGGAATTCTGGTTGATGGCCCAGAAGGTGCGCGGGCCGGTGCAATATTGATCCACCAGCGCCTTGGCGAGCGGGTCGTCCGGGGACAGGCCGGCGGCCACATTGGCGGCCTCGTCGGTGGCCTGCTGGAGGCTGAGGGCGATTCGCTCGGCCTTGCGCAGGTCCGGCTTCGGCACGTTCGGCGCCGGCAGGGCGATGGGCTTGAACGGGCGCTTGTGGAACGTCGAGGCCGTGGCCTCGATCCGCGCCAGCAGGAAAGGTTCGCCGCCGGTTCGGTAGTCGTAAATCGAGACGCTCTGCCCCTCGGCGGGCATGCGCACGTGCAGGTCCAGCCGCTGGGAGGAGCCGAGGTCGCAGGTATCGAAATCCGCGGGCGGCACGGCGTGGCCGTCATAGGCGATGATGTAGCCCTCGGCCTCGCCGGTGCCGACCTGAACGGTGCGGGTGGAATCCAGATTGAGGATGCGCAGGCGCAGGTCCGCATGCGCGGGCGCGGACAGCAGGGCCGGGCCCACGCCATTGACGCCGCGCACGGTGCCGTAGGTGCCGGCCTTGGAGGCGCCCTCCTCGGTGAGGAAGGGCAGGAAGGCGCCGTCCGGCGACAGCCGCCAATCCTTGATGACCAGGATATGCTCGGCCTGGAAGGGGAGCTTCTCCTCCTCCTCCACGATCAGCACCCCGGCGAGGCCGCGTCCCACCTGGCCGGTCTCGTCGCAATGGGGGTGGAAGAAATAGGTGCCGGCATCGGGCAACGGCACCTCATAGGTGAATTGCCCGCCGTTCGCGGGGATCAGCGCCTGCGTCAGCCCCGGCACGCCGTCTTGCGCATTGGGCAGGCGGATGCCGTGCCAATGCACGGTGGTGCCGACCGGCAGGCGATTGTCCACGGCGACCTTCAGCCGGGTGCCGCGCCGGGCGCGCACGACAGGGAAGATCGTGTCGTTGAAGAGAAAGAGATCCTGCGCCTGCGTGCCCGGCCCGAGCAGGGTGCGCGGGCTGATGCGCGGCGTCAAAGCGAGCGGCTGGATCGGCGCGCGCGGGTCGGTGGCCGCGGCGGCCTGCCCAAGGCGCTGCGGCAGGAACCCGCTGAGGGCTCCTGCCGCGAGGCCGGTCAGAAGGGTGCGCCGCGTGAACATCTCGTTCAGTGCGTCTTCACCTTCGAGGGATCGTCCAGGCTCTTGGAGCCTTCCACCTTAATCTTCACGCCGAGGGCGGCGACCGCCTGCTCCAGCGCGCGGGTCTGGGCCACCAGGGCATCGATGCCGCGCTGGATGCGGGCGTTGCCCTCGGTATTCCCCTCGCCGATCATCTGGTCATAGGCTTCCTTGCCGCTGTCGGCGGTGTCCTTGATGTCCTTCAGGGCAGCGAGCGCGGCGTCCATGCGCTCCTTCACCGTGGCCGCCACCTTGGGGTCCTTGGCGGCGACGAGATCGGCCACCGAGGGACCCTGCACCACGCTGCCGTCGAGGCGGGTGTAGCGGCCGTTATAGATGCCGGTGATGCCGACTTCGTCGTAATAATGGGAATTGTGGGTGTTGTCGGAGAAGCAGTCATGCTCCTCCTCGGGGTCGTGCAGGATGAGGCCGAGCTTCATGCGCTCGCCCGCCAGTTCGCCATAGGAGAGCGAGCCGAGGCCGGTGAGGATGATGCCGAGCCCCGCCTTGTCGGACTTCGTGAGCACGAAGGCGCGCGCCTTGCCCTTGGCGCCCCAGTCCGAGACCATCTCCTGCAGATCGGTGACCAGCAGATCGGTGGCGGCCTTGAGATAGGCGGCGCGACGGTCGCAATTGCCGTTGGTGCAGGCCTTCAGGTCATAGTCGGTGGCGGGGCGATTGCCGGCGCCGGCCTTCGTGCCGTTCAGGTCCTGTCCCCACAGCAGGAATTCGATGGCGTGATAGCCGGTGGTGACATTGGCCTCCACGCCCGCCGCCTCGGCCAGCGAGGCGATCAGCTTGGGCGTGATGGTCGAGGTGTCCACCATCTTCTTGCCGACGCGGATCTGCTTGTTGGCGATGATGTTCGCCTTGTAGAGCGGGTTTTCATCGGAGCTGTCGCCATAGGACGGCGCCACATAGTCGATCAGGCCCTCGTCGAGCGGCCAGGCGTTCACCTTGCCCTCCCAGGCATCCACCACCTTATTGCCGAAGCGGAATCCCTCGGTCTGCTGGTAGGGAACGCGCGCGGCCTTCCAGGCGTCGCGCGCCTTGGCCAGGGTCGCGTCGGTGGGGGCGGCGAGGAACGCGTTCACCGCGCCCTGCAGCGTCTTCGCCGCGATCAGGCTGTCGCCATACATGGCCTCGGCCAGATTGGCGTAAGTGAAGAGAACGTCTTTAATCTTGGGTGCCGGTGCGGGTTGCGCGCTGGCGGTAGTAATTGCGGACAGCGCCGCAAATCCCAAGGCAAAGATGAAAGTCTTGGCGCGTATCACAGCAAATGCTCCCGCGTCGCCCGGCAGAAATCGCAGGGCCACCCCGCATCAGCCATAACCGAGGGGGAGATGTCCCGCAAGTTGAGCGCGCAAACTTGGAATGACTACAGGCTGGATGCTTGGCGCATAAAACCCGGACGCGAGGGAAGCGGTCAGGCGCGGCGGCGCAGGATCTTCAGGCGGCCCAGCAGTTCGGCGACCGCTTCGGGCGGCAGCAAAGCGATTTCCTTCGCCAGCAGATTGGCGAGTTCGGTCGCCTCCGGCGTTAGGCCGGCGGTGTCCACAGTGACGCGGGGATGGGACACCTCGGCGAGGCGTTGGAGGTCCTCCGCCTCGTCCCAGATCACATTGAAATAGGCGATCACCCGCTGCACCAGCGGCCAGGTGGGGCGCCCGCGCTTGCCGTTCTCCAGCGCCGAGAGATAGGTCGGCGTCACGCCCACCGCATGGGCCATCTCGCTGAGGGTCACGCCCTTGCGGGCGCGCAATTCGCGCACCCGGCGCCCGAACGGGGTCATGCGCGCACCCTCATGGTTGCGCCGCGCCGCGCCGCCGGCGGATGCGGATATAGAGCGCGCCGTCGCCCCCATGGCGGCGCGCGGCGCTCTCGAAGCCAACCACATAGGGCCGCATGGCGGCGTCGGAGAGCCATTGCGGCACCGCCCGGCGCAGCACGCCGCGCTCCGGCGTGCCGGCCATGAACACGGTTTCCGGATCGCCCTTGCCGGTGATCACCAGCACCAGAGCATGGCCTGCGGCCTGCGCCTCCACCACGAACATCAGCAGCCGGCGATGGGCGGCCGCCTGGGTGAGGCCATGCAGATCAAGCCGGGCATCCACCTCGCCGCCCCGCGTCAGGCGGCGCCGCACCTTGGGTTCGAGCACCGAGAGCGGCGGTGGGGCGGGGGCCTCCAGCGCGCGGCGCGCGGCGGCGGTGCCGGTGGGCCTCAGGATGCGCTTCTTGGCGGGGGGCGCGGCCGGTTCGCTCGCGGGGCTCTCCGCCTCCGGCGTCGGTGGCACAGGCGCTGCAACGGGGGCGGGCGGCGGCGCGAGGGGGCGCGGAGCGGCGCGCAGCGGGGCAACCGAGCGCACCACATGCTGCCAGAGCGCGCGCTCCTCCTCGTTCAGCAGCCGCCTGCGGCCCCGCCGGCTCATGGCGCTTTCGCCCGCACCGGCTGGAGGCGCGGCACCAGGAGAGTGAAGGCCCCGGGATGGCGGATGCGCCCGGCCACCGCCGCGGCGGCATCGCCGGCCCCGAAGAACAGATCGGCCCGTGCCGGCCCGACGATGGCGGAGCCGGTATCCTGCGCGATCATCAGGCGGCGGAAAGGGTCGGCGCTGGTCGCGTGCGCCAGCGGCAGAGGGGCGTCGATGAAGATCGGCGTGCCATAGGCGTGGAGCGCGCGGTCGATGGCGATGGAACGCCCCGCCGTCAGCGGCACGCCCTGCGCGCCCAGCGCCCCCGCATCGGCGGCGAGCGGCACGGCGCGGAAGAACACGAACGAGCGGTTCTCCCGCATCAAATCGCTTCCCGCCTGCGGGTTCTGCTCGATATAGGCGCGGATGGCGGCCATGGACATGGCCTCGCGCGAGACCAGCCCGCGCTGGATCAGCAGGCGGCCGACGGGCGTGTAGGGATAGCCGTTATGGCCGTCGTAATTGAGCCGCAGCGCCTTGCCGTCGGGCAGGCGGATGCGCGCCGATCCCTGGATCTGCATGAAGAACAGATCCACCGGATGGGCAATATAGGCGATTTCCAGCCCGCGCCCGGCGAGCGCGCCGCTCTCGATCTCCGCGCGATCATAATAAGGCACCAGCCCCTCTCCGGCGCGGCGCACCGCGCCGCCCTTGTTGCTGCCGGCCGGGCCGGTGGGGATGAGGTCCGCCGGCCGGCCATAGACCGGCACCTTAAATTCGGGGGTGGGGGTGAGCGAACCGTCCAGCTCGGGCTCGTAATAGCCGGTCAGGAAGCCGGGCGGGTTCTTCTCCGGCACGATGGTGTAGGGCCGGAAATTGGCCTCGAAATACAGCCGCGCGACGGCTGCGGAGGCGGTCTCGGGGGCGAGGGTGCGCACCAGGCGGCGGGCATTGTCGCACGCGGTGCGCAGGCCCGGCACCAGCGCGGGATTGTCCGGCGGGCCGACCTCCGCGGGACGGGCGCGCAGGGCGCCGCAACTGGCGAGGAAGGTGGCGAACGCGGCCGCCTGGTCGTCCTGCGCCCAGCCGGGCAAGGCGGCGTAGCTGATCGGGTCCAGCCGCGCGCCGGCGATCTCCGGCCGGGAGACGGGCGCGAAGACCGGCCGGCCGGCGAGGCCGCTAGCCGCCGCCGGCGGGATTGCGAGCCCGGTCGCGAGGATGAGAGCAAGGCCGGCAAACGCAGCGCGCTGTCTGAAGAAGGCGGGGCGCGCGGTGGCGGTCTGCTTCCGGCGCGCTCGCGCTGTTGGAAGGCCGGACATTACGGAGCGTAGCAAAACGAGGAGGGGTCTGCCGGCCTGCCGGCTTTCGCCTTTTCCAAACCTCCCCCGCAAGCGGGAGAGGGGGCGAAGGAGAGGCGCGCTGTGGGCCGGTTCCGCATCCGTGCCGCCGCCGCGCCGCGCCGGTGTGGCAGCGGCGTCAGCGGCCTGCGGTGGGCGCGCGGGCGCCATCGATGGGCCTTACTGCGCCGCTTCGGTGGCGACCAGCTTCCAATTGGGGTCGCGGGTGCCGAGATCGCGCGCGAAAGTCCACACGTCGGTGACATCGGACACGCTGTCCGGGCTGCCGTCCGCCACCGAGCCATCCTTGGCGCGAGTCACGGAAATCAGCTTGGAAACGAAGCGCACCGTGACCTGGGCGGTGCGGCCGCGCACGTTGGCGTCCACGAGGTCCGCCGTATCGATGGAAACGAAGCGCGATTCCATGGTCTCGCCCCGGCTCTCGCGATCGGCGATGGCGGCGACGAAGCCGTCATAGACGTCCTTGGCCAACAGGTCCTTGAGCTGGCGCCGGTCGCCGTTGGCGAATGCGAGCACGATCAGCTCATAGGCGCCCTTGGCGCCGGAGAGGAATTGCTTCGCGTCGAAATCCGGCTCGATAGCGACGATCTGGTCGAGCGCCAGGGCCACCGGAGATCCCTCGGTCGTCACGCCCTGCCAGCGGAAGCCGGGCGGAGTATCGTCGTTCACCGGCGCGCGGGCGGGCAGGTCGCTGTTGCGCTCCGGCAGGGTCACCACATTGTCGGCGGGGGCCGGTGGCGGGCGCGTGGCATCGCGCGAATAGGGGTCGTAAGGGGGCCGTTCCTTGCCGGTGCGCTGGCCGAGCACCGAGCGCAGACGGAAGAAGATGAAGACCGCGAGGGCCAGGAAGATGATCGTGTAAATGTCGAGCACTGCGCTTCGCCATGCCTCCGGCTGCGCGGACGAGCCGCCACCGCCAATGTTGCCGCCGCTTGAGGCCCCTCGCCATCCCGAAGGACGCCAAGCGACCCCACCCCTGGGACACGACCGACCCTCGGTTCAGATGGATATCCTAACCGGCCGCATTCCGAAACCCGCCTTCTCGGCCAACGCCGCCCCGCGCGGGCGATAAACCGATATCCCTCTATATGTACGTTGTCCGCGCGCCGCCGCCACCCCCTCGGGCGGCCTGACGGTGAATAACCTTAGGGCAGGGTTCCGTGATGCGCCACATGCGCCACCGCGCCGCACGCTCCGTTGACCGCTGCCCCATGGTCACATACTCTGTTTCAAACGATTAAAAGAATTTGCCGCCGCCACCCAAAGGCCACGCCAATCAAGGCCGGGGGAGGCGGCAAAGGGGCCGCTCGAGCCCCCAACGGGAGGAAGCGCATGAAACGATTGCTCGTCGCCGGGCTTAGCCTCGCCATGTCCGCATTGCTGCCGCTGGGGGCCGCCAGGGCGGCCTATCCCGACCGGCCGATCACGCTCATCGTGCCCTGGGGCGCGGGCGGCGGCACGGACGCGGTGGCGCGGATCATCGGCTCGCTGATGGAACGCGACCTCGGCCAGCCGGTGGCCGTGGTGAACCGCACCGGCGGCCAGGGCGTGGTGGGCCATCAGGCGATCGCCGACGCGCCGCCGGACGGCTACACCATCGGCCTGCTGACCGTGGAAATCGCCATGATGCACTGGGCCGGCCTCACCAAGCTGGACCCCTCTTCCTACACCCCAATCGGCCTGGTGAACGAGGATGCCGCCGGCCTCCAGGTGCGCGCCGATTCCCCCTACAAGACGGCGAACGACCTGATCGAAGACATCAAGAAGAGCCCCGGCAAGTTCAAGGCGTCCGGCACCGGGCAGGGCGGCATCTGGCATCTGGCCGTGGCCGGCATGCTGTCCTCGCTGAAGGTGGACCCTGCGAGCGTGCCATGGGTGCCGAGCGCGGGCGCCGCCCCCGGCCTGCAGGACCTGATGGCCGGCGGGGTGCAGATCGTCACCTGCTCCCTTCCCGAAGCGCGCGCCCTGATCGACGCCGGGCGGGTGAAGAGCCTCGCCGTCATGGGCAAGGAGCGCTCCAAGCTGATGCCGGACATCCCGACCCTGAAGGAAGCCACCGGCAGCGACTGGACCATCGGCGCATGGCGCGGCATCGCCGGGCCGAAGGGCCTGCCGAAGGAGATTTCCGACAAGCTCATCGCTTCGGTGAAGAAGGCTTACGAAAGCAAGGAATACCAGGAGTTCCTCACCAATCGCGGGTTCGGCGGGCGGTGGGCGGAGGGCCCCGCGTTCGGCACGTTCATGGCGCAGAGCGACACCGCCCTCGGCGCGGTGATGAAAGAGGTCGGGCTATCGAAATAGCTGCCTGCCGCTCACGGGCTTGTTTCGCCCCTCATGCCAACCCTCTCCCCGGCGGGGAGAGGGGGCGTCGAAAGAGTCCTTTGCTGCAAAGGCGGGACGCTAGATTCACCTTTCCCCGCCGGGGAGAGGTCGGCCGCGAAGCGGACGGGTGAGGGGGCGCCGGCCATGCCGACGCGCGCGCCCCCGTCAGATGGGCCGGAGTGCCGGTAGACCCCCCGCAACAGGGGATCATCCCAATGAACGTTTCATGCGCACCCAAGGACTGCACTATGCGCGTCAATGATCTGATCCTCGCCATCGCCGTGATGATCGGGGCCGCGGCGCTGGCCGCCGCAGCCTCGACTTTACCGCCCATTCCGGGCCAGAAGTTCGGGGCGGACGTCTTTCCCATGGCCATAGCCGGCGGCCTGTTCCTGTGCGGCCTCGTGCTGGCGGTGCAGAGCCTGCGGGCCGGCGCGGGGCCGGCGCTCATGCTCGGTTGGGCAAGGGAGATGCCGGCCCTCCTGCGCGCCGGGGGCACGCTGGCGGCGGTGGCGCTCTACATGGTGCTGGCGCCGCTGACCGGCTTCATCATCGCCTCCACACTGATGCTGCTGGCTCTGTTCCTGATGCTGAAGGTGCGCCCGCTCACAGCCGTGCCGGTGGCGCTGATCGCGACGCTGTGCGTCTATTATTCCTTCGCCCACGGCCTGCGCGTTCCGCTGCCGCGCGGCCTCATCGAGGGCATGCTGTGATGGGCGCCATCGAAGCCGGTATCGGCCTCGTGCTGCATTGGCACGTCATCCTCACCATTTTCATCGCGGCGGCGTTCGGCCTGGTGGTCGGGGCGATTCCCGGCCTCACCGCCACTATGGCCATCGCGCTGCTGGTGCCCATCACCTTCTTCATGGATCCGATCTCGGCGGTGGGCGCCATGATCTCCTGCTCGGCCATGGCGATCTTCGCCGGCGACATTCCGAGCACGCTGATGCGCATGCCCGGCACGCCGGCCTCCGCCGCCTATACCGACGAATGCTACGCGATGACCCGCAAGGGACAGGCGGAGGTGGCGCTCGGCGCCAACGTGCTGTTTTCCGCGCTCGGCGGGCTGTTCGGCACGGCGGTGCTGATCGTCTCGGCGCCGCTGCTCGCGGAGGTGGCGCTGGGCTTTTCCTCGTTCGAATATTTCTGGCTCGCGCTGCTCGGGCTCACCTGCGCCATCTTCATCGGCTCGGGCTCGCCGGTGAAGGGGCTGATCTCGCTGTTCCTCGGCCTGTTCGTGGCGTGCATCGGGCTGGACAATCCCGCCGGCATCCCGCGCTTCACGCTCGGCAATACCGACCTGATGAGCGGGGTGGATTTCATCCCCGCCATGATCGGCCTGTTCGCGGTGTCCGAGGTGATCCGCGCCATGGCCTCCGGCGCCAAGGACTGGGAGGTGAAGCAGACCTCGCTCGGCAATCCGCTGCGCGGCTGGGGCACCATGTTCGTCAAATACTGGCCGCAGCAGATCCGCGGCAACATCACCGGCACCGCCATCGGCATCCTGCCCGGTGCGGGGGCGGATATCGCGGCCTGGGTCTCCTATGCCATGAGCCGGAAATTCTCCAAGACCCCGGAGAAATTCGGCACCGGGCACGTGGAAGGCATCATCGAGAGCACCTCGTCCAACAATGCCGCGCTCGCCGGCGCCTGGGTGCCGGCGCTGGTGTTCGGCATTCCCGGCGACAGCATCACCGCCATCGTCATCGGCGTGCTGTATCTGAAGGGGCTCAACCCGGGGCCGACGCTGTTCCTCAACAATCCCGAATCCATCTATGCGGTGTTCTTCATCTTCATCATCGCCAACCTCGCCATGATCCCGCTTGGGCTCGCCGCGCTGAAGGCGGGCACGGCCCTGCTGCGGGTGCCGCGCCGCATCCTGATGCCGGTGATCCTGCTGTTCTGCGTGGTCGGTGCGTTCGCGGTGAACAATTCGGTCTACGGCATCGTGGTGATGCTGGGCTTCGGCGTCCTCGGCTTCTTCATGGAGGAGCACGACGTGCCGATCGCGCCTTGCGTGCTCGGCATCGTGCTTGGCAAGATGCTGGAGGAAAGCTTCGTCACCTCCATGATCAAGGCCGATGGCGACCTGCTGGGCTTCTTCTACCGGCCGATCTCGGCCGGGCTCGGCATCGTCACGCTCGCGGTGCTGCTGCTGCCGCTCTGGAGCCTGCTGCGCCGGCGGATGGGGGCGCCCCGGCCGGCCTGAGGGGGCAGATTCCAAGGCCGGAAGGGCGGCGTCCTGGCCCCGCCCTTCCGGTGTCTTGCCTTGATTACACCGGAAAGGCCGCCCAATCGTAGGGGCTCGACGTTTTCTGCCCATGGATGCCTGATGCCCGCGACGCTCCTTCTTGCCGATATCGGCGGCACCTCCACGCGCATCGCACGCGCCAGCCATGACGGCACGCTGTTCGACCTGCGGGTGGAAGCGAACGATTCTTATGCCAGCCTGGAAGACCTCTTCGGCGTCTATCTGTCCAACATCGGCGGGCCGCGCCCACGGGCCGGCGTGTTCGCAGTCGCCGGCCCGGTGGACGGCGACGATGTGAAGATGACCAATCGAGACTGGCATTTCTCCCGTCCGGAGCTGGCCCGCGCGCTGGGGCTGGACGCGCTGACCGTGCTGAACGATTTCGCCGCCTTGGCGCATGGGGTGGTTCGCCTCGGCTCGCAGAACCTCGTGACCGTCGGCACGGGCAAGGCGGTCGAGGGCGCGCCGATTCTGGTGTGCGGCCCCGGGACCGGTCTCGGTACCGCGCTGGTGCTGCCGCGGGGCGAGGGCTATGAGGTTTTGCCCGGCGAAGGCGGGCACGTGCGCTTCGGCGCCGTCACCTCCGAGGAGGCCCGGGTGCTGGCCCATCTGGTGCAGGATCTCGGGCCCGTGAGCGTCGAGCATGTGCTGTCGGGGAGCGGTCTGGTGCGGCTGCATCGCATCCTCAGCGGGGAGGTCGCGACCTCCCATTCCATCATCACCGCGGCGCTGTCGGGCCAGCGCAACGAGCGCGAGACCTGCCACGTGTTTTTGCGCCTGCTGGGCCGGGTGGTGGGGGATTTCGCCCTGCTGACCCTGGCGCGGGGCGGCGTGTTCATCTCCGGCGGGGTCGGGGCGGCGATGGCGCAATTGTTCGCCGAATCCCCGTTCCGCGCGGCGTTCGAGGATCACCCGCCCTATCAGGCGCGCCTCGCCGCCATCCCCGTCCGGGTGGTGGTGCATCCCACCCCGGGCCTCGTCGGCGCGGCGGAAGTGGGCCGTCGCCTGCTCGCCACCCTCGAACCCGCCTGAGGTCGGCGCGGAGTATCCGCCCCCTAGGCGCGGCCCGCCATCTGCCGCCAGCGCAGGAATTCATGCACGGTGGGCGACTGCTCGCGCCGCCGGTAGATCATATACACATCCGCCACCAGGGCCGGGGCGATGGGCACGAACACCACGTCGTCGCTGGTGAAGGCGGCGGTGGAGGCCGGCACCAGGGAAACCCCGAATCCCGCCGCGATCAGGCTCGGGATCGATTGGGAATCCACCACCTGCTGGGAGATCCGCGGCAAAAACCCGGCATCCACGCAGCAGCGCTGAAGATAGCGGGCGAATTCCGAGGAATCCGGATGCAGCATCACATGCTCGTCCGCGCTCAATTCGGCGAGGCCGACATGGGGCCGCCCGGCGAGACGATGGCCCTTCGGCAGGATCACTGAGATGGATTCCTGCCACGCCAGCGTGCTCGCCAGTTCCGCGCTGTCGGCCACCGAGCGGTTGAAGCTGATGTCGGTGCGCAGCTCCAGCACCGCCTTCACCTGCAGCGCCGGGGCCTGCTCGAAAATGACCGTGCGCACGTCGGGTGCGTGGCGGCGATAGGCGGAGAGCCATTGGGCGAGGCCGCCGCGCAGGATCGTGCCGGTGGCGCCGATGGCGATGGTGCCGCTGCGCCCGGCGCCGATGGCCTTCACGTGCAGGCGGGTGCGCGCCGCCTGCTCCAGCAAAGCGCGGGCCTGCGCCTCCAGCTCCTGGCCGGCGGCGGTCAGCTCCACCCGGCGGCTGGTGCGGGTGAACAGCCGCGTGTCCAGCTCCGCCTCGAGCTGGGCGATCTGCTGGGAGAGCGGCGGCTGCGAGATGTTCAGCCGCGCCGCCGCCCGGGTGAAGGACAGCTCTTCGGCCACCGCGAGGAAATAGCGAAGCTGGCGCAGATCCATATTCAAAACATATCGATTAAGTCCAACGATATATTGGACCTATCCCTGCTGCGGCGCAACACTGATCCCAATAACCGGGCACTGGCATCGAACTTGCTGCCGTGAAGCACCGGTGGGGAACAATCGCAAAACAGGAACTTCCAGATGACACGGGTGAACAGCTTCCGTTTCGGGTGCGCCGTCGCGGCGCTTGTGGGTGTGTTCGCGGCCGGCGCCCTGCGCCCCGCTTCGGCCGATACTTTGGCCGATATCGAAAAGGCCAAGGTCATCAAGATCGCCGTGCCGCAGGATTTCGCGCCGTTCGGCTCGGCCGGGCTCGATCTCAAGCCGGTGGGCTATGACATCGACATGGCCAATTACATCGGCGAGCAGCTCGGCGTGAAGGTCGAGATCGTGCCGGTCACCAGCGCCAACCGCATCGCCTATCTGCAGACCAAGAAGGTGGACCTGGTCATCTCCAGCCTCGGCAAGAATCCCGAGCGCGAGAAGGTGATCGATTTCTCGGTAGCCTATGCGCCCTTCTTCTCCGGCGTCTACGGCCTGAAGGGCGAAACCTCGGCCAAGTTCGACGATCTCGCCGGCAAGACGGTGGGTGCGACGCGCGGCTCCATCGAGGAGCAGGAATTGACCAAGAGCGCGCCGGCTTCCGCCACCGTGAAGCGCTACGAGGACAATAACGCCACCATCTCCGCCTTCATCTCCGGCCAGGTGGACCTGATCGCTACCGGCAACACGGTGGCCGCCGCGATCGCCGAGAAGAGCCCGGCCCGCAAGCCGGAGCTGAAGTTCATCATCAAGAACAGCCCCTGCTATGTGGGCTTGAACAAAGAGGAGCCTGCCCTCCTCGCCAAGGTGAACGAGATCATCACCAAGGCGAAGGCGGACGGCACGCTCGCCAAGTTTTCCGAAAAGTGGCTGAAGGCGCCGCTGCCGGCGGACTTCTGATCCGCGCTCGTAGCCATTCAACAGCGCTACGCAGAGGGCGGCATCATGGTCTACCATATGAGTTTCGGCGACCTGCTGCCCTATTGGGACGTGCTGGCGCGTGGATTGCTCTACACCATCATCCTCACGGTCGTTTCGACCGTCACCGGCCTCGCCGTGGGAACGGCGGGCGCCTGGGCCCGGAGCTTCGGGCCGAAATGGGCGGCCTATGCGGTCGGCACCTATGTGGAGCTGATCCGTAACACCCCCTTTATCGTGCAGCTGTTCTTCGTGTTCTTCGGCCTGCCGGCGATCGGCGTGAAGATGACGGAATCAGAAGCCGCGTTCCTCGCCATGGTGATCAATCTTGGGGCCTATTCCACCGAGATCATCCGGGCCGGCATCCAGGCGGTGCCGAAGGGCCATCTGGAGGCGGCGGCCTCGCTCGCCATGAGCCGGCTGGAGACGTTCCGCTACGTGGTGCTGAAGCAGGCCTTCATGAAAGTCTACCCTGCGCTTTCCTCGCAGATCGTCATCGTCATGCTGGGGTCGGCGGTGGTTTCGCAGATCTCGGCCGAAGACCTGACCTACGCGGCGAATTTCGTCCAGTCGCGGAATTTCAGGGCCTTCGAAGTCTATCTCGTCGCCGCTCTTCTCTACTTGCTGCTGGCCATCGCCATGCGCGCAATATTGCGTGGCATCGGCCGCGCCCTGTTTCCGAAGGCGTGACCCATGATCGAATTCAGCTTCGCGATCATCCTCGAAAACCTGCTGCTGGCGACGCGCTGGACCATTCTCCTGTCGCTCATCGCCTTCGTCAGCGGCGGCCTGGTGGGACTGCTCGTCCTGTTCGGCCGCGTCTCCAAGCACGAGGTGCTGCGCCTATTCACGGCGGGGTACATCGAATTCTTCCAGGGCACGCCGCTTCTGATGCAACTCTTCCTGCTGTTCTTCGGCATCGCCTTGTTCGGCGTCGAGGTCAGCCCCTGGGTTGCCGCGTGGCTGGCGCTGACCTTCTGGACCAGCGCGTTCCTTTCGGAGATCTGGCGCGGCTGCGTGGAATCGGTGCCGCGCGGCCAGTGGGAGGCCTCCGGCACGCTCGCCATGACCTATCTGGAGCAGATGCGCTACGTCATCCTGCCCCAGGCCATGCGCATCGCGGTGGCGCCCACCGTCGGCTTCTCGGTGCAGGTCATCAAGGGCACGGCGCTCGCCTCCATCATCGGCTTTGTCGAACTGACCAAGGCCGGGACCATGCTCAACAACGCCACCTTCCGCCCGTTCCTCGTCTATTCGCTGGTGGCGCTGATCTACTTCTGCCTCTGCTTCCCTCTGTCCTGGTGTTCCAAGCGCCTGGAGGCCCGTCTCAATGTCGCTCGTTGATATCCAAGATGTCCGCAAGAGCTTCGGTCCCCTCGAAGTCTTGAAGGGCGTATCCATCGAGATCGGTCGCGGCGATGTCGCGGCGATCATCGGTCGCTCCGGCAGCGGCAAGAGCACGCTCCTGCGCTGCATCAACGGGCTGGAGGAATTCCAGGCCGGTGCCATCACGGTCGACGGGATGGCGGTCGGCAAGACCGACCTGCGCACCCTGCGCCGCCATGTCGGCATGGTGTTCCAGCAGTTCAACCTGTTCCCGCATCTGACTGCGGGCCAGAACGTGATGCTGGCGCCCACGGTGGTGGCCAAGATGCAGAAGGGCGAGGCGCGCGACACCGCCGCCGGGCTGCTGGAAAAGGTCGGCCTGGCCGGCAAGTTCGATGCCTATCCAAGCCAGCTCTCAGGCGGCCAGCAGCAGCGCGTCGCCATCGCCCGGGCGCTGGCCATGCAGCCCACCGTCCTGCTGTGCGACGAGATCACCTCCGCGCTCGATCCGGAACTGGTGAACGAGGTGCTGCGCGTGGTGGAGCAGCTCGCCAGTGAGGGCATGACGCTGATCCTCGTCACCCACGAGATGCGCTTTGCCCGCGATGTCGGCACCAAGCTCATTTTCATGCACCAGGGCCGGGTCCACGAGGAGGGTGCGCCGAAGACGCTGTTCGCCAATCCGCAGACCCCGGAATTGGCGCAATTCGTGACCGGCGCGCACTGAAAATCATGCGCGCGCATCGGTTCGCAGGAGGAGAGGCCGCAATCATGAAGCCTGCGCGCGAGGCGCTGCCCGAAGCCATGGCCAAACGGATCGTCGCGCGGATCGACGCGCTGGCCGCCCTCTCGCAGGATCCCGGCGCCATCACGCGCGTGTGCTTCTCGCCCGAGCATCGGCAAGCCGCCGATCTGATCCTCGGCTGGATGCGGGAAGCGGGCATGACGGCCCGCATGGACGAGATCGGCAACGTTGTCGGCCGCTACGAGGGCACCTCGCAGGGCCTGCCCTGCCTGATGGTGGGCTCGCATTACGACACAGTGCGTGATGCCGGCCGGTGGGATGGGCCGCTTGGCCTGATCACCGCCATCGAATGCGTCGCGCGCATCGCGCAGGCGGGAAAGCGTCTGCCTTATGCACTGGAGGTGATCGGCTTTGCGGACGAGGAGGGCGTGCGTTTTTCCTCCACTCTGCTCGGCAGCCGCGCGGTCGCCGGCACGTTCGATGAGGGCGTGCTGGAGACGCGCGACGCCGCGGGCGTGAAGGCGCGCGACGCGATCGCGGCCTTCGGGCTCGATCCCGCCCGCATCCGCCGCGCCGCCCGCCGCCGCGCCGATATCCTCGCCTATCTGGAACTGCATATCGAGCAGGGCCCGGTGCTGGAGGCGCAGGATCTGCCGGTGGGTGTCGTCACCGCCATCAGCGGCGCGAGCCGGTTCGCGGTCGATCTCACCGGCATGGCCGGCCACGCCGGCACCGTGCCCATGGGTCTGCGGCGCGATGCGCTGGCCGGCGCCGCCGAATGCATCCTCGCCATCGAGGCGCTGTGCCGCGATGCCGGAGAGAGCGTGGTGGGAACGGTGGGCCAGATCCAGGCCGCGCCGGGCGCCACGAATGTCATTCCCGGCGACGTGCGCTTCACCATAGACCTTCGCGCCGCCACCGATGCGCAGCGGCGCGAGACCGTCTCCGCCGTGGTGGAGGCCATCGATGAGATCGCCGCGCGCCGCCAGCTCAAGGCGCGCATCACCAAGACCCACGACAATTCCACGGCGCAGTGCGCGCCCTGGCTGTGCGCGCAGCTCGGCGCGGCCATAGCGGCATCGGGCTATCGCGTGCATTCCCTCCCGAGCGGGGCGGGGCATGACGGCATGGCGATG
The DNA here is from genome assembly GCF_043195145.2 of Roseixanthobacter pseudopolyaromaticivorans. Lineage (NCBI taxonomy): Bacteria > Pseudomonadati > Pseudomonadota > Alphaproteobacteria > Hyphomicrobiales > Xanthobacteraceae > Roseixanthobacter > Roseixanthobacter pseudopolyaromaticivorans. The sequence continues at coordinate 4,254,652 of NZ_CM195539.1, read as the reverse complement.
ATCGACATCACCGACATCGCCATGCTGTTCGTGCGCTGCCGCGGCGGCGTCAGCCATCATCCGAGCGAGCATGTGGAGACCCACGACGTCGCCGCCGGCGCGAAGGTGCTGCTGCATGCCATGGAACACTTCACCCCAAGGGCGTCATGACCGACCAATTCAAGACCGCGATCGTCGAAAGCCTCGCCGCCCGGAAGGAAGCCGAGATCCAATTCCTGGCCGAGCTGGTGCGCATGCCGTCCGACAATCCGCCGGGCGATTGCGCGCCCCATGCGGCGCTGGCCGCACGGCTGCTGGAGGAACTGGGCTTCACAGTGGAGCGCCATGCGGTGCCCGAGGCGACCGTGCGCGACGGCGGCATGGTGAGCGTTACCAATCTCGTGGTGCGCGAGCGCTTCGGGGAGGGGCCGACCATCGCGCTGAACGCCCATGGCGACGTGGTGCCGCCGGGGCTTGGCTGGACGTTCGATCCCTATGGCGCGGAGATCGCCGACGGATTCATGTATGGGCGCGGGGTGGCGGTCTCCAAGTCGGATTTCGCCACCTATGCTTTCGCGCTGCTCGCTTTGCGCGATGCCGCGCGGGCCGGCGCGCGCTTCGCCGGCACGGTGGAGCTGCATTTCACCTATGACGAGGAGATGGGAGGCCTGCTCGGCCCGGGCTGGCTGCTGGCGCAGGGCATCTCCAAGCCGGATTATGCGCTCTCCGCCGGTTTCTCCTACGACATCGTCACCGCCCACAACGGCTGTTTGCATCTGGAGGCGGAGATTCTCGGCCGCTCCGCCCATGCCGCCATGCCGGAAACCGGCGCCGACGCGCTGGAGGCGGCGACCGGCGTGCTGGCCGCGCTCTATCGCCTGCGGCACCAATTGCGCGACCAGGTCTCGCCCTTGCCCGGCATCGGCGCGCCGGGCCTGACGGTGGGGCTGATTTCCGGAGGCATCAACACCAATGTGGTGCCGGACAAGGTGACGCTGCGCATCGACCGCCGCATCACCCCACAGGAGGACGCTGCCGCAGCCGAGGCGGACCTTGAGGCGCTAATCGTCCGCGAAGCCTCGGCCTTTCCCGGCATCTCCTGCCACTTTCGCCGCCTTCTGCTGGCGGAACCGTTCGTGCCCATGCCGGGCCAGGATCGTCTGGTAGCGGCGATCCAGCGCGCGGCGCTGGGCGTCATGGACCAGCCGGTGGGAACGAAGGGCGTGCCGATCTACACCGACGCGCGGCTCTATTCGGCGGCGGGCATTCCCACCGTGCTCTACGGCGCGGGCCCGCGCACCCTGCTGGAGGCGAACGGCCATCGCGCGGACGAGAAGCTATCGCTTGCCGATCTGGAGCGCGCGACCCACGTCGTCGCCTTGGCGCTGGCGGACCTGCTCGTCGCCCGGTGAGTGCTCCGCCGGCTTCGCCGGTGGGCTCCGTTAGCGCCGGTAGTCGGCGAGGAAATTGGTCAGGCTTTTTGCGTCCAACGGCCGGCTGAACAGATAGCCCTGGATCTCGTCGCAGCGCAGCTTGCTCAGCAGGTCCATCTGCTGGCGGGTCTCCACTCCCTCGGCGATCACCTTCAGCCCGAGGGAGTGGGCAAGCGAGATGATCGCGTCGACGATCATCATCGTATCGCGCCGCGGCGTCATGCCGGAGATGAAGGAGCGATCGATCTTGAGCGACGAGACCGGCAGCTGCGCCAGATATCCCAGCGAGGAATGGCCGGTGCCGAAATCATCGATGGCCACCTGAACGTCGCGGGCGCGCAATTGCTGGAGCTGCGCCACCGTGCGATCGATGTCCTCCATGGCGGCGCTTTCGGTCAGCTCGATCTCAAGCCACGGCGCGGGCCAGCCCGATGCGGGCGCCGGCGCCATCTCGTCGAGAATGGCCAGCACGTCCTCGACGAAGTTCGGCTCGCGCATCTGCACCGCGGACACGTTCACCGCCACCGGAAGATACGGCAAACCCGCCGCAAGCCAGGAGGATTGGTCCTCCATGGCGCGGCGGATCACCCACAGGCCGACATCCACGATCATGCCGTTTTCTTCCAGAAGCGGCACGAACTGGCTCGGCTGCACCATCGTATGCTCGCTGTCGCGCCAGCGCAGCAGGGCTTCCAGGCCGATGATGTTTCCGGTCGAGATTTCCAGCTTGGGTTGATAGTGGAGTTGAAACTCGCCGTCCGAAATGGCCTGGGCGAGGCGCATTTCCACCTGCATGCGGCGGGCCATCTCCTCGTGCATGCGCGGCTCGAAGAAGGAGATGCGCGCGCCCGAATTGCGCGCCCGGCGCAACGCGGTCTCCGCATTGGCCAGTAGGGCGTCGGCATCCTCCCCATCGTCGGGATAGATGGAAACGCCGGTCTGAATGGTGAGGGTCACCGCGTGCGTGCCCACCTCGAACGGTTTGGAGAAGGCTTCGTCCAGCGAATGGTCCATGCGCAGGGTGGGTTCGCTCGCGGCCGTCCTGTTCGGCAGGAAGGTTGCGAACAGATTGCCGGAGATCCGGGCGACCCGGTCCGGGAAACGCGAGACCGCCTTCAGCCGGTGCGCGACCTGGCGCAGCACGTCGTCGCCCGCAGCCCGGCCCAGCGTGGTGTTGATGGAGACGAAATTGCGCAGGTTGCCCACCACGACGAGAAGCTGCTCCCCGTCTTCGTGGGCATTGTGCATCGCCTGCCGAAGGCGTTCGAGGAACAGGACCCGGTTGGGAAGGCCGGTCAGGCCGTCATACTGGCTCAGCTGCACCAGCCGGTCCTGGGTCGACAGGTGGGTGAGGGCGAAGGAAATGTCCGCCGCCAACTGCTTGAGCAAGAGCATCTCATCGGCCGTGAAGAAGCCGGAGACGCGCGCCCGCAGCACCAGCACGGCCATCGGCCGGGTCCCCTCCGCGAGCGGTAACGCGACGCAGGAGGCCGTTCCCGTCAGGGCGTCGTTGTCGATGGCGGGGGCGGAGGTCGCGATGGCCTCCGCAATCAGTTGCTCGGTGTCGATCGATGCAAGGCGGGGCGCATCGCCCGTGCCGGCCTGTGCGGGGCGCTCGCCTTCGGCGCAGGCGGCGATCCGGTGCACGCGGGGTCCGCCATCCGGCACGCCGCCCTCAAGCAGGATGACTTCGGCCTTGGCGAACTGGCCTTCCTCGACCGCGATCTCGCACGCCCCCTCCAGCAGAGCCGTGCGGTCCGCCACGCGGACGATCAGGGAATTGATGCCGCTGAGGACCGCACGGATGCGGGAGAGCCGCACGAGGCGCAATTCCTGCCCGCGCCGGTCGATGAACTGGCCCACCTGGCTGCCGATGGCCGTGAACAGGGCGCTGAGCGCCGGATTTGAGACATGCGGCGCGGCGCCGAAGAAGCCAAGCACGCCGATCACCTTGCCGCCGGTGACCACGGGAAACGCCAGGGCCGAATTCAGGCCGAGCGCGCGCACCAGGCGCGCGCGGCGCGATACCGTGTCGAGTTCGGCCTCGTCGAGCCAGACAGGGACGCCGCTTTCCCACGCGCGCGCGAGGAGGCCCGAGCCTTTGGGAAAGTCGAATTGGCGTGTCTGGGCGAGAAATTCGGCGGCGGCGGTGCTGTCGGCATGCCAGGTGGCGACATGGCGCAGACGGCTTGCCTCCTCGTCCACCTCCCAAAGTTCGCCCAGCTGGAAATTGGCGCAGGCGCAGATGGTGCGCAGGATTTCGGGGGCGGCCTGGTCGACGGTGGAGGTCACCGCCAATACGCCTGCGAGGGCATATTGGATCTCCAGCCGCCATTGCGCCGCGGCCCGCTCGGCCACTTCCTCCTCGAGCTGCCCGGAGCGCTCCGCCAGCTCGCTGAACAGGCAGTGGTTCTCGAAGATGCGCCCCACGTAGGAGGCGAAAATGGAGAGCAGGCGCTCGTCGTCCGGCGAGAACCCGTTGCGCCCGATCTTGTTCGAGGCGCACACCCACCCGAACGTCTGGGTGGCCGAGCGCACCGGCACGAACAGCAGCGAGCGCACGCGGGGAAAGGCGACGGGCAGGCCAAGGTTGGCCGCGTCCGTGGGCTCGCCCAGGTGGCGCGCCACGCCGTTGGTGCCGAGCGGAATGGGCTGCGGCCCGTTCAGCAGAAGCTGGCTTTCCACTTCGCTGATCAGAGCTTCGGGCAGTCCGCTCGCGGCCGCATAGCCGGTGCCCGGCTGGCCCGGTTCCCACAGTCCCACCACGGCATGGCGAGCGGCGACGAGATCGCGGGTCCAGCGGCAGAACACCCGCGCGATCTGCAGAGGCTCCCGCTCGGCCGCGATCTGGAGGCTCATCTCGATCAGGGCCATGAGGCGGCTGGTGGTCCATTCCAGCTCCTCCGTGGCCTGCACGAGCTTGTTGGAGACCAGCCGCAGGTGCTTGCGGTCGAACCCGGGATGATCTTGCTGCTGGGGCGGAACGATCGTGTGCTTTCGGGTCAGCACGTCGTTGACCACTTCCAGGATGAGGGCGGGATCGGCTGGCTTGGTCAGCACATATTGCACGCCGCACGCCTGGGCGAGGGTGAGCGCCTCGCGCTCGTTGTAATGGGCGGTGTAGAAGATGACCGGGATATCGGCGAGCCCGCCCGCCTGCCGCAGGGCGCGGACCAGTTCGTAGCCGTCGCCCGACGGCATCAGGATGTCGGAGATGACCAGGTCGGGGAATTCGGCATGCGCGATGGCCAGGGCGGTCGTGCCGTCCGAGGCCTCGATCAGCCGATGATCGCCATACTTGAGCAGCGTGACCAGGAATTCACGGTTGATGGCGTGATCATCGACGATGAGAATGGTCGCCATGTCATCGGCTCGATCGCTGCGGGGGCAGGTGACGGACGATCTGCTGCGCAAACGTCTCCGGGTCGATGGGCTTGGACAGGTAGTCATCAAAGCCTGCGGCGATGATGTTTTCGCGGTCACCCGACATGGCCGAGGCGGTGACCGCCACAACCGGGGTTCCGGCAAGGGCAGGGTCCCGCTTGATCGCGGCGACGATCTCGAAGCCGTTCATGCCGGGCAACTGCACGTCGCTGATGACGAGGTCCGGTCGGTGCGCGCGGACCAGATCGAAGCCCTCACGCCCGTCGCCGGTTTCAACCACGTCATGGCCGGCGCACCTGAGAAGGTAGGTCATGAGCTCGCGGCTGGTGGGATGGTCTTCGATGACCAGGATCTTGGTCATGAAACCGACCCCGCCGGCAAGGTGAGGGTAAAGGTGGAGCCCTTGCCGTATTCGCTTTCCAGCTCGATGCGGCCTCCAAGATGCTCGGCCAGCCGGCGGCTGATGTGCAGGCCGAGGCCGCTGCCCTCGCGCGGCCCGGTCTCGGATTCGAAGCGGGCGAAGGCGTCGAATACGGTCGGCAGATGCTCGGCGCGAATGCCCATACCGGTATCGGTCACGGTGAACTGAACCTCGCCCGCCACTCCCCCGGCCGCTGGACCCAGGCCCACGTGGATGCTGCCGTGGTCGCAGAACTTCACGGCATTGGCGCTGAGATTGGTGAGGATCTGCGTCAGCGCGCGGCGGTCGGTGAGGGCGATCAGGTTCTCCTCGGGCATGGCGAGGCTGAATTGAAGCCCTTTTTGCTCCACCTGATGCTGGAGCGCGCCGAACACGCCGCGCAGCACGTCCTGGCATACCACCGGCTCCATGCGCAGCTCGAACTTGTCCGCCTCGATGCGGGCGAGATCCAGCAGGTCATTGATGAGCGACAGAAGGTGGCGCCCGCTGCTCTGGACGGTCTTGAGCTGTCGCTCCTGGTCGTCGTTGAGGGGGCCGGGCAGGCGCATCAGCAAGGTGCCCGTAAAGCCGATGACGGCATTCAGCGGCGTGCGCAATTCATGGCTCATGGTCGCCAGGAAACGATCCTTGGCTTGCATGGCGCTGGCGAGTTGCTCGTTCTTCTCCCGCAGCGCCGCTTCGAAGCGCTTGCGCTCGGTGGCGTCGCGGATGGCGCTCAGCACCAGCGTGCCTTCCGGCGTCTGAAGCGGGCTGAGGCTGATGTCGACCGGGAATTCCGAGCCGTCCACGCGCCGCCCGTGCAGCTCAAGGCCCACGCCCATGGCGCGGACGCGGGGCTGCGCCACATAGCCCGCCCGATGGTGCAGATGGGCCGCGCGCAGGCGCTCCGGCAGGAGGCGCTCCACCGGCTCGCCGATCAGGCTGCCCGCCGGATAGCCGAACAGAGCCTCGGCCTGGCTGTTGATGAGCACGATGCGGCCGGTCGCGTTGAGCACGACGATCGCATCCGGCATGAGTTCGAACAGGTCGCGGAACCGGGTCTCCAGCAGCTTTGCGTCGCGCTGGACCCGCAATTGGGTCACGTCCTTTTCGCCGAGCACGATCAGCGGCGCGTTGCCGCCGCCGTTGAGGGGGGCGATGCGCTTGGCGGTGACGTCCACATACATCAGCACCCCGTCCTTGCGGCGGCGCAGGGCCTCATAGGTGCTGGGGCCGGCGGGCGGCAGATTGTTGAGGGGATCGGCCGCGCCATCGGGCGCATCGTTGGGCTGTACGAGTTCGCGCAGGCGTTCGCCGAGGGCTTCCGACTGGGCATAGCCATAAAGACGCTCGGCGCCGCGATTCCACAGCAGCACACGATGGTCCGCATCGATGGCGATCACCGCGTCGGGCGCCTCTTCGAGGATCAAGGCATCGTAGGCGCGGTCGCTGTCGATCATCTGTAGCTCTCTGCTCCGGCGCGGATCCCATCCGAAGCTTGCGTGCAGCTGAAGTGCCGACGCCTTTTCACAAGTATTTCACGGCGGCGTTCCCGCTTGCCTTTCAGCGGCGAGACATTTCCATTATTATAATAGTACCTGACAACCCGCGATAGATGTCGCGATCAAAAATCACCACCCTAATAAGTGGTTGCCGGGCCCCGAATCTGTTGCAAGTGCGAAAAGCACCTGATGCGCGGCGATCGCTTCACCAGTCGAACGTCGTCGATTGGATGGATGGATCATGACCTCGGCGAATAGACCACGGAAACGCCTTTCGGGCGACCGCACGGGTGCCGATCAGGCCGGTGCGGCCTGATCGGCCGCGTTTTCACCGCAGCGCGCGGGCGATCAGCCGGCCGAGCCGGGCGGAAAAGGCGCGCGGATCGCTCGGGCGTTCGCCATCGGCGATCTGCGCCTCATCGAGCAGCAGGCGCGCGGCATCCTCGCGGAAGGCGGCCTCGTCCTCGCCCAACTCGGCCAGCTTCACCACCAGATCGTGGCGTGGATTGATTTCCAGCACCGGCTTGGCGCCGGCACCGCCGCGCCCGGCGCTGGCCAGCAGCTTTTCCAGCTGCCGGTCCATCCCGGTGTCGGCGGCGACCAGGCACACCGGGCTTTCCGTGAGCCGGTCGGACGCGCGCACGTCGGAGACCGCCTCGTCCAGGGCCGTCTTGAGATAGGCGATGAAGGCCGAAACCGCTTCGCTCGCCTCGGCGGCGGGCTGGTCGGCGCCCGCCAGCAGCGGGATCAGCTTCAGGTCCGCCGAGCCCTGGGTGACGGATTTGAACGGCTTGCCCTCATAATCGAGGCCCGCCGTGACCCAGAAGCTGTCCACCTGGTCCGGCAACAGCAGCACCTCGATGCCGCGGGCGCGGAACCCCTCGAGCTGCGGGGAAGCGGCGATGCGTTCCAGGTCGCTGCCGGTGGAATAATAGATCGCGGTCTGGTTCTCCTTCAGCGCCGCGACATAATCCTTCAGCGTACGCCACGCGCCGCCGGAGGCCGTGGTCTTGAAGCGGGCGAGGTTCAAAAGCGCGCTGCGGCGCTCGTAATCCTCATAGAGCCCCTCCTTCAGCACCGGGCCGAAATTCTCCCAGATGGCCTCATAGGCTTTGGCATCGTTGGTCGCGAGCTTCTCCAGTTCGCTGAGGATGCGGTTGGAGACGCCTTTCTTGATGGCGGCGAGGATCGGGCTTTCCTGGATCATCTCGCGCGACATGTTGAGCGGCAGGTCGGCGGAATCCACCAGCCCGCGCACGAAGCGCAGGTAGCGCGGCAGCAATTCGGCTTCGTCGGTGATGAACACGCGTTTCACATAGAGCTTCATGCGCCCGTGGCGGTCCGGGTCGAACAGATCGAAGGGCTTGCTGCCGGGCACGAAGGCGAGCACCGCATATTCGTGCCGTCCTTCCGCGCGGTAGTGCAGGGTCAGCGCCGGATCGTCGAACTGGCCGGCGACGCTCCGGTAGAAATCTGCATATTCCTCTTCGCTTACCTCGGACCTGGGCTTGGTCCAGAGCGCCGCGCCGTCGGCGATCTCGGAGGGCTCTTCCTCGCTGGAGCCGATCAGCACGATCGGCACCGGCACATGGCCGGACTGGGCCTTGACGATGCGCTCCAGATTGTAGCGCTCGCAATAGGCGAGGGCGTCTTCCATCAGGTGCAGCACCACGCGGGTGCCGCGCGCGGGCGCCTCCGCCAGATCGATCGGGGCGATGGTGTAGGTGCCCTTGCCATCCGAGGACCAGAGCGAGGCCTGTTCGGTGCCGGCGCGACGCGAGAGCACGTCCACCTTGTCCGCCACCATGAAGGCGGAATAGAAGCCGACGCCGAACTGGCCGATGAGCTGCGTGCCTTCCCCGCCCGCAGTGGCGGCGATGCGGTCCATGAATGCCTTGGTGCCGGAACGGGCGATTGTGCCCAGCGCTTCCGCCATGTCGATCGCGCTCATGCCGATGCCGTTATCCTCGATGACGAGGCGGCGCGCCTCCGCATCGGGATGCAGGGTGATGCGCAGCTTCGGGTCGTCGCCCAGAAGGGTGGGTTCGCTGATCGCCTCGTAGCGCAGCTTCTCGCAGGCATCGGCGGCGTTGGAGATCAGCTCGCGCAGGAACACGTCCTTGTCCGAATAGACCGCGTGCACCATCAGGTGCAGCAGCTTGGCCACATCGGCCTCGAAGGCGTGGGTCTCGGGGGCGGGGACGCTTGGGGCGCTCTCGGTGGTCATGGCGCAGCTCTCCAGTTGAAGGCGACGACCAGATGGCGGATGCCCCCGCCGATTTCAAGGGCTCGCCCGGGCGTGCACCGTCCGGCGGGGCAATGTCTCGCCGATCACGCCCCGCTCTCACGGTGCGGTCTGATGGCGCGGAATACCGGCCTCGTCTGGCAAGCAGCCGAGGCCCGCGAGGGTCTCGCGCACCGCCGTGACGAGAGGTGTATGGGGTTCCGCGCCGAGAACCGCCACGAGGCGGGCATTGTTCATGCGCAGCGGCACCCGCCAGAGATAGCGCATCTCCCCCATTTCCCGGAACGTGGTCACGAAAGGCGCGGCGAGCGTGACGAGCCACCAGGGAAAGGGCCGGACCTTGAGGTCCGGCCGGCCGCAAGCCGCGCGGATGGCGGCGCTCATCGCGTGCCCGTCGGCGTCCCAATGGCCGTCCATGTGGAACACCTCGAAAGCGCCGAGCGCGTCGCCGCGTTCCGCCAACTGGACCATGGTCCGCGCCACGTCCGGCAGATAGGCCCATTGGTGGCCGATGCCGGACTGTCCGGGCGTGCTGATGGCGCGCACCGGCCGACCGGGCCGCACCAGGCCTTGGGAGAACCAATTGTTGCCGGCATGGGGGCCGAAGAAATCACCCGCCCGCACGATCAGCGACCGGACCCCTTCGGCCGAGACTGCGCGCAGCCGGCGTTCCATGGTGACGCGAATCGCGCCCTTGCGGGTGCTCGGGTTCTGCGGGGCGTCTTCGCGGGGGGCGAGGAAGGCATCGGGGCCGAAATTATAGACCGTGCCCGGCAGCAGGATGCGCGCACCGTTCGCCCGCGCCGCCGCGATGGAATTCTCCAGCATGGGCAGCACGAGCTTATCCCAGTCGCGATAGCCGGGCGGGTTGACGGCATGGACGATCAACGTCGCCCCTTTCGCCGCCGCCACCACTGCGTCCGCATTCATGGCATCTCCCTTGATCCACTGGAGGCCGCGCTCCGGCCGGTGCCAGCGCGGGGCGGCGGTTTCGGGATCGCGGGCCAGCGCACTCACCTTCCAGCCCCGGCGCAGCAGTTCCGCCGCCACCTCGCCGCCGATGCCGCCCGTGGCGCCCAGCACCAGGGCCGTCTTCTCCAAAGTGGTTGTCATGTTGGTCTCCCGTTCGGCGGGATAGAACGGCGTTTCGGGCTCATATGGAATTGTCAAATCTGGCGCTATAGCTAGTATGAAATGTATGAGCCTATCCGCTGCCGACTGGGAAAATCAGCGCGCGTTTCTCGCGGTGCTGGAGCATGGCAGCCTCTCTGCCGCCGCGCGGGAACTCGCCGTGGCGCAGGCGACCGTTCGGCGGCGGCTGGAGGCGCTGGAACGCGGGCTCGGGCAGGCACTCTTCACCCGCTCGCCCTCCGGCCTTACGCCCACCGAGGCGGCGCGGGCCCTCGGGCCGCATGCACGCGCCATGGCGGCGGCGGCCGCCGCGTTCGCGCGCACGGCCTCGGCGGACGCGGGCGCCGTCGCCGGCAGCGTGCGCATCACCGCGAGCGAGATGGTGGGCGCCCACGTACTGCCCGCCATCCTGGCCGAATTGCTGGAGCGCCACCCGCGCCTGCGGTTCGAGACCCATCTCAGCAACCGCACGCAGGATCTGCTGCACCAGGAGGCGGACATCGCCGTGCGCATGGTGCGACCGGTGCAGAGCGCTCTGGTGGTGAAGCATGTGGGTGCGGTGAAGCTGGGCCTGTTCGCTGCGCCGGCCTATCTGGAGCGCGCGGGCGTGCCGCGAGATGTCGCCGATCTTGCCCGCTTCGCCATCGTCGGCCCGGATCGCGACGTGGATTTCCTGCGGGCCCTGGCGACGGTGGGCGAGGGCGTGGTGCCCGGCGCGCTGGCCTATCGCACCGACAGCCATTTCGCGCAGCTGGAGGCGATCCGCGCGGGGGCGGGCATCGGCGTGTGCCAGATCGCGCTTGCGGCGCGCGCCCCGGTGCTGACGCGCGTTCTGCCCGATCTGTTCACGCTGCAGCTGGAAACCTTCGTCGCCATGCACGAGGACCTGCGGCAGGTGCGCCGGGTGCGCGCCACCTTTGACCATCTGGTCGCGCGCCTTCAGACCTATTGCGCCCTGGTATGAGGCCGCAAGTTCGTGAGTCGCGCTGTCACGGCACTGTCATGAAACGCGTCGACACCTCCGGTTCGGATCAGAGCGGGTGCCCAGATGGATTATTTCAAGCGCTTCAATTTCCTGTTCGCGACCCCGGTCTTTGACGCGGAGGACCTGGAAGGCGCCCGCTACAACCAGATCGTCAGGGAGATTGAAAGCTCCGGCTTCGAGGTGGTGAAGGCGCGCAATCTGGAAGACGCGGAGATCGCCGTTCAGACCGATGCCGCCATCGGCTGCATGCTGGTGGACTGGGGCAAGAAGGGCCTGGAGGGCAAGACCGCCTCGCTCATCAACCTCATGCGCCGCCGCGGCCTCGATTTCCCGATCATCCTCCTGATCCGCCGCAAGCGCTTCGAGGATGTGCCGGTGGAGGTGCTCGACTTCATCGACGGCTATGTCTTCCTCTCCGAGGAGACCCCCGCTTTCATCGCCAAGAACCTCATCAGCCGGCTGAAGCAATATGCTGAGACGCTGAAGACCCCGTTCTTCGGCGCCCTGGTGGATTATGCGGAAGAGGGCAACCAGCTCTGGACCTGTCCGGGGCACAATGGCGGCGTGTTCTATTCCAGAAGCCCCATCGGCCGGGTGTTCATGGAGCATCTGGGCGAGGCGGTGTTCCGCGACGACCTCGACAATTCCGTGCTGGATCTCGGCGACCTGCTGACCCACGAAGGTCCCGCGCTCCAGGCGCAGAAGGAAGCCGCGAAGATCTTCGGCGCGGAGAAGACTTATTTCGTGCTGAACGGGACTTCCACCTCCAACAAAGTGGCACTCACCGCTTTGGTCACCGACGGCGATCTGGTGCTGTTCGACCGCAACAACCACAAGGCCGCCCATCACGGGGCGTTGCTGATCGCCGGCGGCCTCCCGGTCTATGTGCCCACCGTGCGCAATGCCTATGGCCTCATCGGCCCGATGGATTTCGCGGCGCTGGATGAAGAGGCGCTGCGCGAGCGCATCCGCACCCATCCTTTGGTGAAGGACCCCGAGGCCTGGAAGAAGCCGCGGCCGTTCCGCGTCGCGGTGGTGGAGCAATGCACCTATGACGGCACGATCCACAATGCCGAGATGATCCTGAAAAAGATCGGCCACCTGTGCGACTACATTTTGTTCGACGAGGCGTGGGCGGGCTTCATGAAGTTCCACCCGCTCTATGCCGGGCGCTTCGCCATGGGCCTTGCCGATCTTGGCCCCGACGCGCCGGGCATCATCGCCACCCAATCCACCCACAAGCAGCTCGCGAGCTTCTCCCAGGCCTCGCAGATCCACATGAAGGACCGGCACATCACCGGGCAGAAGCGGCGCGTGGAGCACCGGCGCTTCAACGAGAGCTTCATGCAACACGCCTCGACTTCGCCCTTCTATCCCTTGTTCGCCTCCCTCGACGTGGGGGCGCAGATGATGAAGGGCCGCTCGGGCGAAGTGCTGTGGGACGACACGATCCGCCTCGGCATTGAGCTGAGGAAGAAAATCCGCGCGGTGCGGCGCGAGTTCGAGGAGAAGGAGCAGCGCCCCGAGCGCCGTTGGTTCTTCGAGCCGTTCGTGCCAGACCGGGTGGCGATCCCCGACGTGTCGAGCCCCGGCGCGGTGCACGATGTGCCGTGGGAGAGCGTCGCCACCGACCAGCTCGCCACCAACCCGGCCTTCTGGCATCTGACCCCCGGCGCCGGCTGGCACGGGTTTGACGGCATGGCGGCGGGCTTCGCCATGACCGATCCCAACAAGCTGACCCTCCTCACCCCCGGCTTCGACCGCGCCACCGGCGCTTATGCCGAGCACGGCATCCCGGCGCCCGTGGTGGCGCAATATCTGCGCGAGAACCGCATCGTTGCCGAGAAGAACGATTTGAACTCGCTGCTCTTCCTGCTGACGCCGGGCGTGGAGGCGAGCAAGGCGGGCACGCTGATCAGCGGCCTCGTCGCCTTCAAGAAGCTGCACGACGACAACGCGCTGCTGGAGGAGGCAATCCCGGAATTCTTCCGCCGCCGCCCGGCCCGCTATGCCGGGGTGCGGCTGCGCGATCTGTGCGGGGAGATGCACCGCTTCTTCCGCGCCGCCAATGTCAGCGCGCTCCAAGCCATGCAGTTTTCCGCCGCGCACCTGCCGGATATCGCGATGTCGCCCCATGATGCGGCGCGCGCCCTGGTCCGCAACGACGTGGACTTCCTGCCCATCGACGCCATTTTCGGCCGCATCGCGACGACGCCGTTCGTGGTCTATCCGCCGGGCATCGCAACTATCGTTCCGGGCGAGCGGCTGACCGAGCGGGCGCAGCCGATGATTGATTACCTGAAGATGTTCGAAGCCTGCTTCAACACCTTCCCCGGCTTTGACGTGGAGATCCAGGGCGTCTATCGCGAGAACGATGCGTCGGGCCGCGTGCGGCTCCATACTTACGTCGTCGCCGAATAGGGCTGGGAATGTCGGGTTCGTCCATGGAGCAGGAAGCGGTCATCGTCCGCCCGTCGCGGGATTCGGACGTGGATGCCATGCTGGCGATCTATCGCCGCCATATTCGACGCGGGGTCGAGGAAGGGGTGGACGACGGCGATACCCCGCAGCCGGACGATCTGCGTGAGCGGCGCAAAAATCTGAAGAGCCGCCGCTTTCCCCACATCGTCGCGGTGAAGGGCGGCGAAGTGCTGGGCTATGCCTATGTGGTGCTGTTCCGCAAGCGGCCGGCCTATCGCTATTCCGTCAAGCATTCGATCTATGTGCACCACGAGCATCTCGGCCAGGGCATCGGCCGCCTGCTCATGCGGGGGCTGATTGATGCCTGTGCGGCCGCCGGCTTCCGCCAGATGATCGGCTATATCGATGCCGACAACACCGCCTCGCTCACTTTGCACGAGCGCTTCGGCTTCGTGCGCGTGGGGCTGCTGCCGGGGGTGGCCTATCGCTATGGCCGCTGGTCCGACAGCGTGATGGTTCAGCGCTCGCTGGGCGCGGGCTCCACCGCCCCGCCTCCGCCCTTGCCGCTCTCCACGCGGTGAGGCAGCCGCCGCGCGGGCCACATGCGCGGCGGCTGCAGGTCATACCACGTCGGCCTCGAAATCGGCCGGAATGGCGCCGGACAGCAGGCAGGGCGAGAAGAACAGGCTGCGATCGATGGCCCCGCGCAAGGTGCGATAGGCGATGATCGCCCACAGGACCACCAGGCAGATCACCAGCGCGCCGCCGATCACCAGCAGGAAGCTCAGATGCGTCTGGCGCGCCAGCGCCAGCGTCGCCACCGCATAGACGCCGAGCGGGAAGGTGAAGCCCCACCACCCGATGTTGAAGGGCAATCCCTGGGCGAGATAGCGCATGGTCGTCAGCACCGCGAGCAGGAACCACCACGCGCCGTAGCCCCACAGGATCACCCCGCCGACGAGGCCGATCCCGGCCGCGACGTCGCCCACGCCTGCCAAGCCGGCTGTGGCGAAGACCTGCGGTGCGGCCGCGCCGAGCAGCAGGAGCCCGAGTGCGCCGGTACCGATCGGGCCGAGCGAGAGCCAGCCGGAGGCCGCCATGTCCTTGGGCGGCAGCTTGTGCAGCACCAGGCGCAGCACCAGGATGACGAGGATGCTCATGGCCAGCGGCACGGAATAGGCCCAAAGTGCGTAAGCAATGATGAGGAGGCGCCAGGCGGCCTCGGGATCGGCGAGCTGCGGCACGATCAGGCCGGCGGTCGCGGCGGCGACTTCGGCGGCGACGATCGGCAGCAGCCAGACCGCGGTCATCTTCTCGATGCTGTGGTTCTGCCAGGTGAACATGAGGAAGGGGATCAGCACGCCGCAGGCGATCGCCATGGCGGCGTCCACCCACCACAGCGCCACCGCGATGTCGATGGCCACCGGTCCCCACAGCGGCACGCCGAAGGCCAGGAAGCCGTTGATGATGGTGGCGAGCCCCATGGGGATGGCGCCGAAGAACATCGACATGACCGAATGGCCGAAGATGCGGCGCGCTTCGGCCGGAAACAGGATCCAGCGCGCGGCATAGAGCGCCGTGAAGGTGGCGAAGAGCGCGATGTTCGCGAGCCAGATCACGGTGCCGATCTCGTGCTGGCCGGGAAAGGGAAGGGGGAACTGATTGACCGCGAGCGCCAGGATGCCGGTGCCCATGGTGGCGGTGAACCAATTGGGGGTGAACTGGCGCACCACCTCGCGGAGTGTGCCGGGGGACTTCGGGGCATTGCCGACCGTGGCAGCGGGGGAAGGAGAATGGGCCAAATCCGACTCCTGATCGATCTCACGCGGAAAGCGCTGGCCGCCCGCTCGCCAAAGGCGCGCGATTTTGTGCACCCCCGACCGGGGAGCATCGCGCAAAGCCTTGAAATTCATAACATGCGTAGGCCGGCGCCCGTAACGGGAGAATGACTGTCCCGGAGACTGCGCCGAGCTCGAACTTGCGCCACGTGCACCGCGCCGGACCGAGCTCCGGGCTGAGCTTCACCCCCCCCTTTCCGGGGCCGGCTGCCGGCGCCTCGGGTCACGTGTCCTCAACGCTTTGCGGCAGGATGAACGGCCCGGCCGGAACCCTGCTGACCCGCACGCGCACGCCGAACCCCGCCGCCAGCACGTCGTCGGTGAGCACCTGCGCCGGCGGTCCCTCCGCAACCACCCGTCCCGCCGCCAGCAGCACAAGGTGGTCCGCGATCATGGCGGCGAGGTTGAGATCATGCAGCACCGCGAGCACACCACCGCCTTCGGCTGCGTGTTCGCGGGCAAGGCGCAGCACCAGCAATTGATGCGACAGATCGAGGCTGGACGTGGGCTCGTCCAGTAGCAGATAACGCGGCGCGCTGGTCTCCCCCGCCGCCAATTGGCCGAGCACCCGCGCGAGATGCACGCGCTGGCGCTCGCCGCCGGAGAGGGAATCGTAGCGCCGGCCGCCGAAGCCGGGCAGGTCCACTCGCGCCAGAAGATCCCCGATCGCCGCTTCCGCCCGCGCCGTGCCGTGGGCCCCGAGCCCGATGCCCACCACTTCCGCGACGCTGAAGGCAAA
Source organism: Roseixanthobacter pseudopolyaromaticivorans (assembly GCF_043195145.2). Lineage (NCBI taxonomy): Bacteria > Pseudomonadati > Pseudomonadota > Alphaproteobacteria > Hyphomicrobiales > Xanthobacteraceae > Roseixanthobacter > Roseixanthobacter pseudopolyaromaticivorans. Next base: position 4,238,595 of record NZ_CM195539.1, on the reverse strand, counting down.
CGCCACCTCCGCCGCCTGGGGCAGCACCGCGCGGCGGCGGGCGAGGCGCGCGGGGGCGAGGGCATGGATGTCGGCGCCATCCAGGGTGACGCGCCCGGACGTGGGGCGACGCTCGCCGGCCAAAAGCTTCAGCAGGCTGGACTTGCCGGCGCCGTTGGGGCCGACCACCACCGTCACCGCGCCCGGTTTCACCGCGAGACGAACACCATCGAGCAAGGTCTTGCCCTGCAGGCGCAAGGTCAGGTCGTGCGCTTCGTACATGCTTCACCCGATCGCCGAACGGCGCCGCAGCAGCCACAGGAAGAACGGTGCGCCGACCAGCGCGGTCACCACGCCGAGCGGGAGTTCCGCGGGTGCCGCGATCAGCCGCGCGAGAATGTCGGCGCCGAGCAGAACGGCCGCGCCCAGCAGCGCGCAGGCCGGCAGCAGCGCGCGATGGCCGGGCCCGATGGATAGGCGCACCAGATGAGGCACAACCAGGCCGATGAAGCCGACGACGCCGGCCGCAGCCACCGCCGCGCCCACGCCCGCCGCCACCACGACGATGGCGATGCGTTTCAGGCGCTCCACCCGCAGGCCCAGATGAAACGCCTCGGCCTCGCCCAGGGCCAGCGCGTCGAGCCCGCGCGCCAGGAACGGGGCAATGGCGAGCAGCAGGATCACGAACGGGGCGGTCAGCCCCACCTTCATCCAGGTGGCGCCGCCGAGGCTGCCGAGAGTCCAGAACAGGAATTCGCGCGATTGCTGCTCGCTGGCCATGAACACGAGGACCCCGGTCCCGGCGCTCGCCAATGCACCAAGCGCGAGCCCGGCAAACAGGAGCGTCGCCATGGAGGTGTAGCCCTCGCGCATGGCGAGGCGCGCGATCAGCAGCGTGGTCGCGAGTCCTCCAGCGAAGGCGGCGAGCGGCAGACCGAGATTGCGCGCTTCGAGCGGCAGAAAGGCGGCCGCAGAGCCGCCCAGCACGATCCAAGCCACAGCGGAAAGCGCGGCCCCGGGAGAAACGCCGATCAGGCCGGGGTCGGCGAGGGGATTGCGGAAGACACCTTGCATGATCGCGCCGGCCATTGCCGTGCCCGCTCCGACCAGCGCGCCCAGCACCGCGCGCGGCAGGCGCACATCCAGCACGATGACGGTGTCCCGCAGGCCCGCACCGGCCTGTTCGCGATAGCCGACGATGCCTTCAAACAGAACCTGGGCGACCCGCCCGAACGGCAATGTCACGGGCCCGAGCGCGAGCGCGGCCAGAAAGACAATGAGCGCGAGCGCCGCGAAGCCGGCGAGACCCGGCCCTGCGGGCCAGAGGCCGGAGGTGGACGCCCGAGCGCGGCGCGGGTTTGCACTCATGGCATCGTCTCGTCCGCCCAGGGGCGGGGCGGCAAGGGTGCAAGCGTCTCGCCGGGCCGCAGCGCGAGCGCGAGATCGCGCACGGCCTGTGGGGTGCGCGGGCCAAACCCCAGCAGATAAGAGCCGGGCAAGGCGATGAAGCGGTTTTCCCGCGCCGCATGGGTGCCCTTGAAGGCGGGGAGGGCGAATATCATGGGCGCGGTGAGCGCCTGGCCTGCGCCGCTCATCACGACCACGGCGTCAGGGTCGGCGGCGAAGGTGGCCTCGTCCACGGCCGGCTTGTAGCCTTTGATGGCGGAGAGGGCGTTCTGCGCGCCGGCAAGCTGAAGCATGGCGTCCGCGCTGGTATCGGCCCCGCCCACCACGGCCGTGCCGCCGGAGGCGGAGAGTACGAACGCGGCCCGCGGCCGGCTGTGCAGGCGGGCCACCTCGTCCGCGACTTGCGCGAAATCGGCCTTGAGCGCGCTGGCGAGCCGCGCGCCGGCCGCGCCGGCGCCCACCGCGTCGGCGACCGTCTCCACTTTGCGGATCACCCCGGCCGCATCGTGCCCGTCCGGGATCATTACGACCGGCACGGCGGCGCTCTTCAAGACCGCGAGGGCCTCTGGCGGGCCCGATCCCTCGATGGCGAGGATCAGGTCCGGGCCGACGGAGAGCACGCCTTCCGGGGTGAGGGTCCGCGCATAGCCGATGTTCGGGCGGGCGCGGGCGGCGGCGGGGTAGCTGCTGGTCTGATCGACGGCGATCACGCGGTCGCCGAGGCCGAGCGCGAACAGGATCTCGGTAACAGCCCCACCGATGGAAACGATCCGGCGAGCCTCCGCCGGCGGTCGTGCTTCCGCACCAAGGGCTGTTCCACCGATTGGCGCGAAAATTAGAATTAGAGTGAGTATAAATATTATTCGCGCTTCTTGCATTCGAATCGCTCGTTTTAATGTGAGTCGAGTCATCGAAAGTTTGACCTCGATATGGTGTGATTCGTCCCGCTCAAGTTTTAATTATTCGAGATATGAAAGATCAGAACGCATTTAGATTCTGCATTTGTCATGCATGAAGTTTATATACATTGCAATATTAGAACTAATCCACTTGACCATATGGAAGCCACGCCTTAGGCGGGACTGAGGCGCCCGATTGCGCGCCGGAGCCCGCAAAGCCCGCTTGGGTGGTAGCCAGCAGCCATTTTTCAGGAGCCTCGACATGACTCGCACCCTTGCGGGAGAGCGGACGCGCGCCGTTTTGCGTCGCGCCTGGCTGTCCAGCGCCGCAGTCGCGGCGGTTTCGACCTGCGCCGGCATTGGCTGGTCCAGCGGTGCCTGGGCGCAGGTCGCCCCACAGGGCGTGCCCGTTCAGATCGTGCAGCCCGGCCCGGACGATGCCCTTGCGCTCGACACCATCACGGTCGTGGCGACGAAGACCGAGCAATTGGCCATCGATACGCTCGCCGGCGTGAGCGTGCTGCGCGAAGACCAACTCGAACCGCTCATGGCGACACGCATGTCCGATCTTTTCATCGGCATGCCCGGCACGACGGCGCTTCAGAATGCCAATTCATCCGGCACCTCCATCAATATCCGCGGCTTGCAGGATTTCGGGCGCGTCGCGGTGATCGTAGACGGCGCGCGCCAGGACTTCGCACAGCTCGGCCATGCCAATCAGGCCGGCAGCTTTTTCCTGGAGCCCGGACTTGTGGCGGGCGTGGACGTGGTGCGCGGGCCGGTCTCGAACATCTTCGGCTCGGGTGCGATCGGCGGCGTGGTGACTCTGCGCACCAAGGATGCCAACGACATCATCCTGCCGGGCAACACCTGGGGCGTGGAGGCCAATTCCGAATTCGGCTCCAACGGACCCATGGGATTCGGCTCCCTGTTCGCCGCCACGCACATCGGGCAGAACGTGGATCTGTTCGCCGGCGGCACCTATCGCAACCAGTCCGATTACAAGGACGGAAACGGGGATGTCGTCCAGAACTCGGGCTATGACACCTGGACCGGGATTGCCAAGGTCACGGTGCGCCCTGCCGACTTCCATGAAGTGAAGGTCACGGCGCTCAACTACGATAGCAGCTACACCACCAGCGACAGCGTGCCGACCTCCACGACCACACAATATGCCACCAACGTCACCAATCGCACGGTGACCGGCAGCTGGAAATATTCAAACCCCGACGACAACCTGTTCGACTGGCGCAGCAGCGTCTATTGGAATCAGGTCGCCCTCGATCAGACCAAGGTGGCCGGCAGTTCGAACGCCATCACCGGCGCCGTCGGAAACCCGCGTACCTTTACGATCGATACGGTGGGCTTCGACGTGAACAATACGTCGCGCTTCGATTGGGGGGCGGTGCGCAATGCCGTCACCATCGGCGGCGATTACTTCCACGACGATGTCAGCAACATCGACAATTACGGCTTCGGCGACGGCTACAACCCCTCGGGCGAGCGCGGCGTCGGCGGTGGGTTCGTGCAATGGCAGGCGAACTATTCCACCTGGTTCCAGGCCATCGCCGGCCTGCGCTATGACACCTACGAACTGAGCGGCGACGGCACCAGGACCAGCGGCGATCACCTTTCGCCCAAGCTGACCATCGGCCTCACGCCGCTGCCTTGGTTCACCTTCTACGGAACCTATGCCGAAGGATATCGCGCCCCGAGCGTGACCGAGGCGCTGGTTGCCGGGCCTCACCCCGCGGTGTTCCCCGGCGGCGCGGCACCCTTCAGCTTCGTGCCGAACCCGAACCTCCAGCCGGAAATCGGCAAGAACAAGGAACTCGGCATCAACATCAAGTATGACGACCTGTTCGCCAAGGGCGACAAGCTTCGAATCAAGGCCAATGTCTATCGCAACGATGTCGAGAACTATATCGACCTCGTCACCTATGGCCCGCCCAAGTGCCTGGTGAATTTGCCGTCCTTCATTCCCTGCCCGGCGAGCGCGCAGAATCCCTATTCGCTCGCCCAGTACCAGAACGTCGCCGAGGCGCAGCTGGAGGGTTTCGAGTTCGAGGGCAATTATGACGCGGGCGTATGGTTCGCGGGCCTTTCCGGCCAGACCAGCAGCGGTAAGGCGACCGCCGGCCCCACCAGCGGCCAGCCGCTGGGCACCGTGCCGCCTGACCAGATCACCTCGACGCTCGGCCTGCGGTTCATGGAACGCAAGCTCAGCCTCGCCGTGCGCTGGACGGCGGTGGCAGCGAAGACGGAAGCAGACCTGCCGGTGAACTCGGTCTATGACCCGTCCCCGAGCTTCAATCTCGTCAGCGCCTATCTCGGCTACCAGCCTTCCGAGAACGTGCTGATGCAGCTCTCGGTCGAGAACTTGCTGAACGAGCAATACACCCAGTTCGAGAACTTCCTGCCAAGCGCTGGCCTCACGGTGAAGGGCGGCCTGACGATCCGCTTCGGCGGCGGGGCGGTTGCGGCGAATACTCCAGCGAGGATCGTGAAATGAGGGCGTTCAATACGTCGGGCACGCGTGCGGCCGCGTGCGCCTTGAAGCCACGGAACAGAACGGAGTGCGGAACATGAGCATCGAGGGAGATGTGTTGAATCCCAGCCGGATTCTGAGATTTCGCGCGACTTCCAGTGCATTCCACCAGCGCGTGGACGACACCGTGATGCAGGCCGCGCCCTTTGCCAGCCGGCAGAATTACGCCCGCTTCCTGCGCTTTCAGTATCGTCTGCACCATCATGTCGCACCGCTCTACGCGGCGCCCGCGCTCCGACAGCTTCTGCCGGAGCTCGCCAGCCGCGCGCGGCTTTCGCGCGTGGAGAGCGATTTGCTGGACCTCCGGCTCGCCCGGCCCGAGGTTGCGGAGCCGGCGCCTGTGCTGGCCCTGCCGGAAGCGCTCGGGTGGCTCTACGTGGTGGAAGGTTCCAACATGGGGGCGGCCTTCCTGCTGAAGGCGGCCATCAAGCTCGATCTCTCGGAAGACTTCGGCGCCCGCCATCTCGCCGCCCATCCCGAAGGGCGCGGCCTGCACTGGCGGCGTTTCACCGAAGCGCTCGACGCCATCCCATTGACGTCGGAAGAGGATAGCCGTGCGGAAGCCGCCACCGTCAGCGCATTCTCCCATGTGCTTGACCTGGTGCGCGAGGAACTCGCCTGAGCGCTAATGGGCGGCGGGTCCAGGACCGGCCGCCCCACGTGGTGCGTGCATCGATGGTGCGCTTCAGGGGCGCACCATCGGCTCGGTATGCGCGGCATCGCACCGCCGCCAAGGCAAGACGAACGGCTCGCCGTCGCGTGTGCCGGTCTCCACCGTAACCCCATAGGCGCGCGCCACCAGCTCGGACGTGAGCACCTCCGCCGGCGGACCGGCGGCCAGGAGGGCTCCGTCCTTCATCAAGGCCAGCCGGTCGCAGAAGCGGGCGGCGAGAGTCAGGTCATGCAGCACCACAACGACCGTTGTGCCGGCGCGCGCAAGGGTGCGCACCAACTCCATGGTCTGGAGCTGGTGGTAAGGGTCCAGCGCGGCGACCGGCTCGTCGGCCAGCAGCACCGGGGCTTCGACCGCAAGCGCACGCGCGAGCAGCACGCGGGCGCGCTCGCCGCCGGAGAGGGAGCCGGCCGCCCGCTCCCGCAGGTGCATCACGTCCGCCGCCTCCATGGCGCGCACGGTTGCGGCATCCACCTCAGCCGCGCCATGCGGCAGGCGGCCGAGCGCCACCACCTGATCCACCCGCAGAGGCCAATGGATTCGCCCGCCCTGCGCGAGATAGGCCAGGATGCGCCCGCCGGCGCGCCGGCCGATCTCAACCAGGGTGCGCTCGCCATAGGTCACGCGGCCCGACGCGAGCGGTTCGAGCCCGCACAGCGCGCGCAGCAGAGAGGTTTTGCCGGCGCCGTTGGGGCCGATGAGGCCGAGCAGCTCGCCCGGCTGTGCCTTGAGTGAAAGATCGCGCACCACGCGGGCCGTGCCGCGCGCGACGCTGACCTGGAGCGCTTCGAGGATCATTCGCCCTCCACCTTCAGACGCCGCAGCATGGCGAGGAAGAACGGCGCGCCGATGATCGCCGTGACGACGCCCAGCTTCAGCTCCGGCCGGGTTGGGATGAGCCGCACGGCGATGTCGGCACCGAGAGTCAGCGCCGCGCCGGCAAGGCCGCTCAGCAGCAGAAGCCGGCCGGGCCGGTTTCCTGCCAGCGGCCGCATCAGGTGGGGCACCACCAGGCCGACGAAGCCGATGGCGCCCGCCACCGCCACGCTCGCGCCGACGGCCGCAGCGGCCCCGCCCACCACCAGCAGCCGCGTGCGGGAGAGGGAAAAGCCGAGGCTCGCCGCGGTATCCTCGCCGAGCGTCAGCGCATCCATGGCGCGGCCGGTGGAGAGCACGAGGCCCCAGCCGACGATCATGAAGGGCAGCGCCAGCGCCACATGGACAAGGCTGCGGTCGGACAGCGAGCCCATGAGCCAGAACACCACTTCCAACGCCGCATAGGGGCTTGGCGCGAGATTGAGGGCGAGCGCGGTGAGCGCCCCGGTCAGGCTGTTGAGCGCGACGCCGGCGAGGATCAGCGTCGCCGTTCCCACGCCCTGCCGCGCGAGCATGAGCAGAAAGGCCGTGGCGATGCCGGCGCCCACGAGCCCGCCGAGCGGAAGGGCAAGGGAGAAGGTCGCGGAGAGGCCGAAATAGAAGGCCACCACCGCACCCAGCGCCGCCGCGCCGGATACGCCCACCACGCCGGGATCGGCCAAAGGATTGCGCATGAGCCCCTGGAGCGCGGCGCCGGTGATGCCGAGGCTGAACCCCACCGCTGTGCCGAGGATGGCGCGCGGCAGGCGCAATTCCGAAAGAACCAGCGCCGGCAGGCTTGGCCGCCCGGCGATCAGGTCGTCAAGGGCGGCGGAGATGTCGAGCGTCGCATAGCCGATGGCAGCGGAACCCGCGAACAGCGCAAGGACGAGAAAGGCGAGGGCGGTCACCAGCAGGGCGTGGCCGGGACGGGCGCGATCCATCATCTCGCCATGCCGATGCGTGCCGCCGACAACCGTTTCGCTGCCAGGCGCTGGGCCGCCTGCGCGAGCTCGGGTCCCGCGCAGGTCCACAGGCGGGTGGGGAGGGACAGCGTGCGCCCGTCCGCTGTGAACGGCGTGAGGGCCGGATGGTGCAGAAGCTCATCGGCCAGCGAGGGGGGCGCATCTCCGCCGCCGTTGATTACCAGCAGGTCCGGCTGCGCTTCCACGATTTCTTCCAGATTGAGCTGGCCGAGACGATCCGTGGAGAGCCGCGCCGCAAGGTTCTCATAGCCTGCGCGCCCGAGGATCTCGTCCACGATGGAACCGCGTCCGGCGGTGAAGCCGTTCGGCCGCAGCACGATGGCGGCGGCAGGATGCGCGGGGACCGGCGGCAGGTCGGCGAAGTCCCGCTGCATGGCGGCGATCATCGCTTCCCCGCGCGCGGGCTCGCCGATGCGCGCGGCGACGGTTCGGATCTCGGCATAAGCCTCTTCGAGGCTGTCCGGCGCGCCGAGTTCCAAGATCGGCAAGCCGAGGTGCTGCAGCATGGCTGTGGTGGCGCGGGTGGTGAATGCGCCGACGATCACGAGATCGGGCGCCAGCGGGACGATCTCCTCGGCGAGGCCCCGGTTCACCGGGACCGCCTTTGCCAGATCCGCGACATTCGAGCTGCGCGGATCGCGGGCGAGATAGGTCACCGAGGCGACCTTTCCGGGGTCCGCGAGCCGCAGCACCAATTCGTCCCCGCACAGATTGAGCGAAGCGATGCGGGAAGGCTTCGGCGCGGCGGTGGCCGCCGTGGCGCCGAGGAAGGCGGCGATGCCGCACACGGCAAGGCGAAGGGCCGGTCGTGAACGCAGGACCCATTCCCCTTCCCGGCGCGGGTTGTGGCGGCGTGACGTGGTCTTCATCGCCGCCTCAATAGGTGAACTTAAGGCCGCCGTACGCTCCGAAGCCGGGAGCAAGGTAGCCGTTGGGGTTCTGATAGGTCTGGTCGAACAGATTGTCGATCCGCCCGAACAGCGTCGCCTGTCGTGTCAGGGCATAATTCGCCGCGACGTTCACCACCGTATAGCCCGGCTGGTCGATGTAATCGCTGGTGAGGCGCACGACATCCCACCAGGCGGAGGCATAGATCAGCGTGGCGGAGAGATTGAGCTGGTCGGTGGGGTTCCAGTCCGCACTGACGCTCACCTTGTTGTTGGGCCGTCGCAGCGGGGTGCAGGAGGTGTCGGTCAGCGGTGCGCAGGCGGCGCCGAAGGAGGTGTCGGGCGGCATGTAGCCGACCGCCTGCGTGTAGGTGTAATCGACCCGCAGCTTCAGCCGGTCTGTCACCGCAAAGGCAATGAACGTCTCCGCGCCCTGCGTCGTGGCGCTGGAGATGTTGACGTTCTGGTACGTCACCGGGTCGTAGCTGATGAGATTGGTGATGTCGTTGTGGAAATAGGTGGCGCCGAAGGTCACCCGCCCGCCCAACACCTCTTGCTCGAAACCGGCGTCGTAGCCCGTGCTTTCCTCCGGCTTCAGCGCCGCATTGCCGTAATAGGGCGCATAGAGCTGGTAGAGGGACGGCGCCTTGAAGCCGGTGCCGTAGCTCGCCTTCAGCGTGGTGCCGGTCTCGGGAATGAGAATGCCCGGCGCGAGGCGGAAGGTGGAATGGTCGCCGAACGTATCGTCGCTGTCGAAGCGGATATTCGCGGCCCCGAAGAAGCGCTCGCCCAGCTTGCCCTGGAGCTCGGCATAGACGCCGGTGTCGCCGGTGCTGGCGGAAAGATCGGTGTATTGGGTGGACGAGGTCATCGCCTCGTTGCGCCGCTCCACGCCCACCAGCAGATTCTGTCCGGGGGCGAAGGCGAGGTTCGAGCGCAGGTAATAGGTCTGCCGGTCACCCTCATATTGGCCGTTCACATCGGCATTCGGTCCGGTGGTCGGGTTCGATGTGGTCATCGCGCTGACCCCGAAAGTGGTGTTCAGCGCGCCGTCGAGCGCAGTCCACACCCCCTCGCCCTTGGTGAAGAACATGCTGGCGAGGCTGGTGGAGCGTTCCGCCGCCGGCAGGCCCTCGTACAGCGGCGGGGGATAGACATCCGGCGTGTAGGCGAGCCCACTGTCGATGTAGCGGGCGACGAAATTGACCGCGAATGCATCGCTCATCTGGAAATCGAGGCGGGTCGAATAGGTCCAGTTGTCATAGGCGTTCGGGTTGATCGGATAGCCGGGCGGCACGATGCCGGGCGGCGTGACGGGGATGTCGGTCGAAGAGAAATGGGTGACGTTGAAGGAATAGCCGACCTTTTCCGTTGAGCCGCTAAGTGCTGCGGCCTGGTTGAAGGTTCCGAGCGCGCCGCCTTCCACATAACCGAACACCTTGGCCGGCCCCTCGCCCTTCTTGGTGGTAATGGAGATCACGCCGCCGATCGCGTCCGAGCCGTAGAGGCCGCTCTGGGGACCGCGCAGCACCTCGATGCGCGCAAGGTCCGTGGCGAGCAATTGGCCGAAGTCGAAGGCGCCGGTGGGGCTGGACGGATTGCCGGCGTCGATGCCGTCCACCATCACCTTCACATGGTTGGAATTGGTGCCCCGGATGAACACCGAGGTCTGCCCGCCGGGGCCGCCGGTCTGCACCACGTTGAGCCCCGGAAGGGACTGAAGCACTTGGGGAACGGTGCGCAATTGCTGGCGGTCGATATCCTCGGCTGTGACGACGCTCACCGAGGAGGCGACCTGGTCCGCCGGGGTCGGCATGCCGGTGGCGCTGACGACCACCTCGGGCAGCTCGATGGATTGGGAGGCGCCGGCAGCCGGCGCTGCCGACTGGGCGCAGGCCAATTCGGATACGGACGAGAGCAACAGCGCGGCAAGTATGGATCTGCGGGCGGCGCGCGAGGCGCCGCGAGGGGGAAAAACAGGGACGGAAGGCATCGGGGCCTCAGCGGGACGAGTGGTCCGTCACCGCGAACGAGGCCTCCGTGCGGCTGAAAAGCCGCCTGGAAAAACCACCATCAGGACACCCCGCCCAATGTGCTCGCGCGTGACCACGGCTGACGGCAGGTCTCCTGGCTCGCGGGTCAGCGTCCATCTCGTCGCCTTCCCAGGCCTGAAGGCCCAGTGGCTGATGACGAAGGACTCGCCGCTTACAGTTGCGGGGGCAGCCGCGGCTTCGCCCAACTCCTGTTTCCAGGCGCCGACTCACCGCGTTCCCTTTTGATCCCCTAGGGGAACCGTCGCCATGACGGTAGACGCACCGCAGGCGAACCGTCAAGCTGGCCGAACGCGCACGAAGGACGACCAGTAGTGCCGCTGCGACAGGGATATGCTGCAGTCTCTCGCTGCCCTGCGGCGGCGCGAACGGCAGGCCTTTTTGAAAGAGTTGCCGGCCGCGACAGGTTACGTCTCTCCCCGAGTGTGGACAGCACGAGCACATCCCTCGGCCGTCAAGACGACCCGTCTCACGGAGACATGGAATGACCGACCCCTCTGGATTGCCGCCCAAACGCGCGCTTGCGTCATTCGCGCTTATCGGCGCCGTCATGGCGGCCGGCGCGGGCGCGTTCGCTTATACTGCAGGCTGGCTTTCGCCGGATCGGCTGACCCCCGGCAAGATCGTGGCGGCGCTCGCGCCTCCCTCGGGGCCGGCGCTTGGGCACCGGCGCAATCATGCCAAGGGCATCTGCTTCACCGGCATATTCGAATCGAACGGGAACGGCGCGGAGCTTTCGCGCGCAGAAGTCTTCGCGCCGGGCCAATATCCGGTGCTCGGCCGGTTCAATCTCGGCACACCGGACCCTAATGCGCCGGACGCGACCGTGCGGGTGCGCGGCCTGGGACTCCAGATCACCACGCCAGGCGGGCAGGTCTGGCGCAGCGCCACGATCGATCTGCCGTTCTTTCCCGTGGCCACGCCCGAGGCGTTCTACGCTCTGCTGACCGCATCCCACGACAAGAACCCGCAGGCGATGAAGGACTTCGGCGCCGCCCATCCGGAGTTTGCCGCGTTTGGGGCCTGGGCCGGCAGCGCGCCCTGGACCGCCAGTTATGCGGAGGAGCGTTACAACAGCCTCAACAGCTTCGTCTTCAAGAGCAAAGCCGGCCTGGAGCAGGCCGTGCGCTGGTCGTTCGTGCCGCAAGCGCGCGTGGTGCCGGTGACCAAGGACGAACTTGCAAAACTCGGCCCGGATCATCTTGAGCAGGACATCGTCGCGCGGGTGGGCCAGGCGCCGCAGCGCTGGACCTTGGAGGTCACGCTGGCCAATCCGGGCGATCCCACCTCGGATCCCACCAAGGCGTGGCCGCCGGGGCGGCGGACCGTGGAGGTCGGAACGCTTGTGGTTCAGCACATCGAGGCCGAACGCGACGGCCCGTGTCGCGATATCAATTTCGACCCGACGATCCTGCCGGATGGCATCAGCGTTTCCGACGATCCTTTTCCGGCCGCACGCTCATCGGCTTACGCGAAATCGTACGATCTGCGGACTTCGGAAGCTAAATATTATCCGCATGACATGAATACCGCGACCGGAGCCCGGCCATGACGAGAGATCATTCGCATTTCAATTTCGTCCAGCGGTTGTTTCACTGGGTCATGGCCGTGTGCATTTTGGCGATGCTGTTCATCGGCGTGGGCATGGTGTCGACCGTCATGCCGAAATACGTGCCGCTTCTCGCCGCGCACAAGACGCTAGGCATCGCGATTCTTGCGCTCGCGCTGATCCGTCTCGCGGTGCGTCTGCGCTACGGCGCGCCGCCCTTGCCGGAAGATCTGCCAGCGCCGATGCGGCTCGGGGCGCACCTTTCACATTATGCGCTTTACGGTCTCATGCTCGCCATGCCGCTGGTCGGCTGGGCCATGATGTCCGCGGGTGGGTATCCGGTGGTGCTTTATGGGGGCATCCATCTGCCGCCTCTGCTTGCGCAGAGCGATGCCCTCCATGCCTTGCTCTGGAATGCGCATTTCTATCTCGCATTCGCCTTCTTCGCGCTGGTTCTGCTCCATATCGCGGCGGCGCTTTTTCACGGATTGATCCGGCGGGACGGCGTCTTCGAAAGCATGGCGCCGGTCCCGGTTCATGACGAGGCCACAGCTCCCAAGTGATGGACTGCGCGATCTGCTCCAGGCAGCGCGCGCCGTCCTTCGCTCGATCCTGCTCCCGCGCGGATCACGCCTGCGCGCGGCGGTTCTCATAAAGCTTGAGCGCGACGCCCACCGCTTCCAGCAACGGTGTCGGTATGTCGAACGCGCGGGCGCGCGCGGCGAGGTCGCCGATGATCTGATCGGCTTCCACCGGATTGCCCTGGCTAAGATCGCGATACAGGGACGAGGTCATGGGCGAGCCGTCCGTCGTCAGCTGCGCCTGTGTCCAGGCGAGGAAGGCCGGTCGCGGGTCGAAACCCGCCGCCTGCGCGATGGCGGTGCATTCGGCGACGATGGCGCGCGCGACAGTTTTACCACCGGCAGCCGCAACCTCGCCGATGCTGCCGCGCAGCAGGCAGGTGGTGGCGCCGAGGCTCGCGAGGAACACCCACTTCTCCCACATGTCGAGCAGGATGTGATCCGAGAGCTGCGCGTCGAAGCCGGAGCCCTGCATCACGGCGTCGAGGGCTTCGATGCGCGCCGAGTGGGTGCCGTCGGTTTCGCCATAGGTGAGCTCCTGCAGCGGGCTCATCTGCACGACGCGGCCTTCGTCGTCGATGCGGCCCATGATCTTGCAGACCCCGCCGAGGAGCCGCTCCGCCCCGAAGCGCGCGGCCAGTAGATCCATGTGCTTCATTCCGTTGAGCACCGGCAGGATCATGGTATCCGGGCCTATGGCGGGGGCGACGTCGGCGAGCGCGGCTTCCAGGGCGAACGCCTTCACCGAGACCAGAACGAGATCGTACGGCCCGGTGATCTCGTCGGCGGTCACGATGCCGGGGTGAAGCGTCACGTCGCCGAGGGGGCTGACGATCTCAAGCCCGCGGGCCCTAAGGCGGGCCGCCCGGTTGGGGCGGACGAGGAAGGTCACGTCGCGTCCCGCCTGAGAGAGGCGACCGCCGAAATAGCCGCCGGTGGAACCGGCACCGACCACGAGAATACGCATCGTTTGCTCCGATAAACCGATCCGAGTCGGTGGGGGGGTGGAAGACCGCTCTAGCGAAACCAGGAGCCGGAGGCGATCGATATGCCGACCACGGTGCCATAGGCAAACAGGCCGAAAGCATAGACCGCGAACAACCAGTACAACGAACCGGTGGCGGAAAGCACCAGCGCGCCGCCGGCGGTGGCGATGATCATGCGCAGCAGGCTGGCGAGAAGCGGCCAGCCGAGGCGCCCGGCGCCCTGGGAGGCGAAATACAGCGTCATGCCCAACCCGAAGAAGCCGAAGAACGGGCCGACGATGCGCAGATACACCGTGCCCACCGCCAGCATTTCGGGCGTCGCATCGAACAGGCCGAGCCAGGCGGCTGGCCAGATCGCGGCGGCGATGCCCACCGTTTCCGTCAACGCGAAGGCGAAGCCGCCGCCGATCAGCGCGATGCGGAGCGCCCGCCTGTTCTGCCCCGCGCCGATATTGGTGCCCACCAGCGCCACCAGCGGCCCGCCGAGCCCGAAGGCCAGGGGTGGCAGCAGATATTCCAGCCGGGTGCCGGTGCCGAAGCCCGCCACCGCGCCGGGTCCCGCGTGGGCGGCAACAAGAGCCATGGTGACGGCGATCGTCAGGTTCAGCTGGATCGTGTTGACCGCCGCCACCGCCCCCACTTTCAGGATATTCCAGGCATAGGGCAGGTGCAGCCGGGTCCAGGCGAAGCGCGCCACGTTGCGCCCGCTGGCGACGTACCAGGCGAGGATCGCGGTGCCGGCGGCGTAATAAAGCAGCATGGCGATCGCCCCGCCGGCGATGCCGTAGGACGGAATCGGGCCGAATCCGAGGATCAGCGCATAAGAGAGCGGCGCCAGCAGCACTGCGCCGCCGCAGATGACGAGGCCCGGCACCAGCATGTTTCCGGTGCCGCGAATGATGCTGGCCAGCGCATTGAACACCCAGAGCAGGACCATGCCGGCGAACAGGATGTGGGCATAGGTGATGGCCTCATCCAGCGATGCACCGCTGCCGCCGAGCAACGCGAACAGATGGTGGCCGAACAGGAGAACGAGCGCGGAAAAGGTGAGGCCGAAGCCTGCATTGATGAGCAGCGCGTGCAGCACAAGGCTGTCGGCTTCCGCCCGCCGCTGGCCGCCAAGGGCGCGGGCGATGGCGGAGGAAATGCCACCGCCCATTGCACCTTGGGACATGTTCTGCATCAGGACCAGGACCGGCAGCACCAGCGCCATGCCGGTGAGGGCATCGACGCCGAGCCGGGCGATGAAAGCCATTTCGATCAGGCCCGTGCTCGATTGGGCGAGCATGACCAGGATATTGGGCCACGCGAGGCGCAAGAGCAGGGGCACCACCGGGGCGTCCAGAAGGGCCCGAGTGCGGGACGACATGGCGGCTGGTGCGATGGGCTGCGGCTGCGGGGGCGCGGCGCGGACCTGATCGGACGGGATATCGAGCATGTCGGGTTCCAATCGGCCGGAAGTCGGTAGAGCCGCGCGATCTTGATTTACGGGTATATGCCCATAAATTTGAAAATAGAGGCATATGCGCGTATTCGTCAATTGACGGCCCCGTGAGGAGCAACGGAATGGCAGGGCACAAGGATTTGTCAGCCGAAACCCAGCGCGCGTCCGACGTCCCCGCGGTGGGCGCTTATCCCAACGCGGGGCGCTGCAACGGCACGGCTTTGCGCAAGGCCATGCGCCGCGTATCGCAGCTGTACGATTCCGTGCTGGCGCCGTGTGGTTTGAAGGGCACCCAGCGCTCACTGCTCATCCACATCGCGCGGGCCGGAACGCCGACCATGGGCGAACTTTCCGCTGCCCTGGTGCTCGATCGTTCCGCGCTGGGACATAATCTCAAGCCGCTGGAGCGCGACGGCCTCGTGGCTCTGGTGCCGGATGTACAGGACAAGCGCAGCCGCCGGGTGGTGCTGACGCCGCTCGGCAAGGCGAAGCTGGACGCATCCATGGCGCTCTGGGCGCAGGCGCAGGCGCGGTTTGAGGTGGTGTTCGGTCACGACGAGGCGGCGGAGCTGCGCGCCGCGCTTGAGCGCATCGCCTCGCCGGAATTCGCCGAGGCCTTTTCCGCCAGCGACATCTGCGAATGAGCATCCGCCCGGTTCGCCCTGACGTTCAGTCAGTGCGACCGACATGGCAAATTGATTTGACGCCACGGCGCGGCGGTCTTTCTAAGGGGATCGCTCCCGCCTGAATCGAGACTGCTCCCATGACGAAAGCCCCCTCCCGGACCTGGCTCATCACCGGCTGCTCCGCCGGCTTCGGCCGCGTGCTCGCGGAGGCCGTGCTGGCGCGCGGCGACCGCGTGATGCTGACCGCCCGCGATCCCGCGACGCTTGCAGACCTTGCCGCCCGTTATCCGGACACCGCGCGCGCGGCGAAGCTCGATGTCACGCACCCCGGTGATGCTGCGGCTGCCGTCGCCGCAACGCAGGCGGCATTCGGCGGGCTCGACGTGCTGGTGAACAATGCCGGCTACGGCATTCTCGGCGCGGTTGAGGAGGCGGCACCGGAGGAATATCGCGCGCTGTTCGATGTCAATGTGTTCGGCCTCATCGAGACCACGCGTGCCGCCCTACCGCTGATGCGCCAGGGCACGGGCGGGCGCATCGTGCAGTTCTCTTCCAATCTCGGGCTGCTCTCGCGCGCAGGCTATGGCTATTACAGCGCCACCAAATTCGCCGTCGAGGGCCTCTCGGAGGCGCTGGCGGCCGAAGTGGAGCCGCTCGGCATTTCGGTGATCCTGGTGGAGCCCGGCACGTTCCGTACGGACTTTCTCGGCCGCTCCATCGCGTTCGCGGCGGACCGGATCGACGCCTATGAGGAGACCGTGGGCGCGGTGCGGACGGCGGTTCCCACCCGCGCGGGCGTGCAGCCGGGCGATCCCCGACGCGGGGTGGCGGTCATCCTGCAGGCGGTGGATGCGGAAAAGCCGCCGTTGCGTCTGGCCCTGGGGCCGGATGCCCATCGCAACATCCGCACCAAGCTCGCCCGCGTGGCGGCCGACCTCGACGCCTGGGAGGGCGTGGCGGCCGATACGGATTTTCGGGAGTAAGAAGGAGGCCTGCGGCCCGTCCCCTCCTCGCCTGCGGAGAAGGGGACGGGCCAGCGTGGTGGATGCGTCGGGGCTCAGCCGCGCCCGACGAACGGCATCTTGGTGGCCATGACCGTAATCGTCTGAACGTTCGCGCTCAGCGGCAGGCTCGCCATGTAGAGCACCGCGTCAGCCACATGCTTGGCATCGATCATCGGCTCCGGCTTCATGGAGCCGTCCGCCTGGATGATGCCGTTCTTGATGCGCTGCGCCATTTCGGTATCGGCATTGCCGATGTCGATCTGGCCGCAGGCGATGTCATAGGCGCGGCAATCCAGCGAGGTCGATTTCGTGAGCCCGGCGATGGCATGCTTGGTCGAGGTGTAGGGCGCCGAATTGGGCCGGGGCGTGTGGGCCGAGATCGAGCCGTTGTTGATGATGCGCCCGCCCATGGGGGTCTGCGCTTTCATGATCCGGATCGCCTGCTGCGTGCACAGGAAGGGCCCGGTGAGGTTGGTATCCACCACCGTCCGCCATTGCTCGTAGGTGAGATCCTCCATGGGAACGCCGGGCGCCCCGGTGCCGGCATTGTTGAACAGCAGGTCCAGCCGGCCATAGGCTTCCTTCACCGCGGCGAACAAGGCGGCGACGGAGGCGGGGTCGGTCACATCCGTCGGCACCACCAGCGCGGGCGCGCCGCCCAGCGAAGAGGCCGTGGCCTCAAGCGCGTCTCGGCGGCGCCCGGCGAGGGCCACGCTGTAGCCTGCGCCCGCAAGGGCTTGTGCGACGGCGCGGCCGACGCCGGAGCCGGCGCCGGTGACAAGGGCGATCTTGGTGGCGGTCATGAAGTCTCTCTCCCCGATCTTCTCAAGTCTCTTCCCGTCGCCTGGAGGTAAGCCCATGGAGCGACGGCGCGCGGACCTTATGCCGCGCAACGAGCAGCCCGCCATGGAAAGCCTAAGCGGGGGGAGATTTCAATCGTTTTGATTTAGCTGCCGCAGGGGGCGGCGCGCCCGCGCTCAATCTGGGGCGCGGGCGGCCAGCACTTCAAAATCGATGTAATGGCCGGCGCGGTCGCGCTTCGAGGCGAGGTAACGCACGTTCTCCAAAGTCGGGCGGCCGAGCACCCGTTGTTCCGCAACCACGTCCAGGCCCGCTGCCTTCAGCGCCGCAATCTTTTGCGGATTGTTGGTGATGAGCTGAACCGCCTTCACCCCCAATTGCCGCAGCATCTCGGCGGCAAAATCGAAGCGCCGCTGGTCGAGCCCGAAACCGAGCACGGCGTCGGCATCATACGTATCGTAGCCTTCGGACTGCAGCTTGTAGGCGCGCATCTTGTTGGCGATGCCATTGCCGCGCCCTTCCTGATCGAGATACAGCAGCACCCCGCCGGCTCCACGGGCCATGCGCTGGACCGTGTCGCGCAGCTGGTCACCGCAATCGCACTTCAGGCTGCCGAACAGATCTCCCGTCAGGCACGCCGAATGCAGGCGGACCGGCACGGTCTGGGAGAGATCCGGCTTGCCCACAATGATCGCAACTTGGTCGCGCAGGCCCTCGCCACCACGAAACACCACGAATTCGGTTTCCGGCGCGCCTTCCAATGGCACCGGCGCCCGGCCGACGATGGTGAGGCTGGCGGCCTGGTGAGCGCGGAACGCGGCAATATCGGCGCCATCCACCCGCAACACCTGTTCGAGCCCGACGCCGTCATTGGGCGCGAGCACCGCCGCCGGGAGGACGAGCGCGAGGCCGAGAAGATCGAGCGCGGCGAGATCCAGCGCAGTGGCGGGGGCCACAGGTGCATCGACGCGCGCGTCCACCTTGAGGGTGAGCGCTTCGACGCGTTCCGGATCCATCTGCGGCAAGGCGATCGATCCGTCCTCGTCGCGCGGGGAGCCGAGGCGCGACAGGCGCGGCCCCGGCAGCACGAGACGCCCGATGCCCCGGACATGGTCGGCGAAGGCGGCGGCTAGCGTCGCGTCGAAAGCTTCGGCGCCGATCACAAGCGCGCGATCCTCGCCTTGCGACAGCAGCACCGGCCGGCCGGAGCGCAGTTCGGAAATGGCGCGCTCAACAGCGGTGATACGCGGATCCGCACGACCCAGAATATTCAAACTAGGGGACATTACAGCCTCTTCACCCACTAACATGTGCCACGGCCGCGTTTCTGCAAGCCCCGTCGTGCATCCTGCGGCGCTCACCTCGCCGCATCCGGCTGGTACGCGCGCACGCTTCTCACACACAAACGGTGCCATCGCCGTTGCGTTCCCAGCCCACCCCCGCCCGGCCTAAGGTGCCGTGCGCCGCGCCGGCCCCTGCATCCGGCGCCGCCCGTTTATGCTAAGTCGAGGGCGATGCAGAACTATGACCCATTCCTGAGCCTGAGCGCGAGTGCACAATGCACGGATCGCTCCCTCGTGATCGGCCAGCTCGGCCAATCGCTGGACGGGCGTATCGCCACGGTTTCAGGCGAATCGAAATACATCAGCGGCGCGTATGCGCTGGATCATCTGCACCGGCTTCGGGCAAGTGCCGATGCGGTTGTGGTGGGAGTGGGCACGGTTGCCGCCGACGATCCGCTGCTGAACGTGCGCCGGGTGCCGGGAAAAAATCCGGCCCGCGTCATCATTGATCCGTCCGGCCGGCTGGATCTTTCGGCCCGCTGCCTGGGCGCGGACGGGGCCCGCCGCCTGGTGCTGCGCCGCCCCGACGTTAAGGGCACACTTCCCGCCGGTGTGGAGGCGGTGGCGGTGTCCGCCGACGCCGCCGGACGCATGACGCCACAAGCGATCCTGGAGGCGCTGCGGGGGCAGGGCCTGTTCCGCATCCTGGTGGAGGGCGGCACGCGCACATTGTCGTCATTTCTGGATGCGGGCTGCATGGACGGCTTCCATGTGCTGGTGTCTCCGGTCATTCTCGGCTCCGGCCGTGCGGGCCTTGAGCTTGCTCCTATCGCCGCGCTGAAGGATGCGTTGCGACCGGCGAGCCGGGTCGAGGTGTTTCCCGACGGCGACGTGCTGTTTGCGTGCGATCTGCGCCTGCCGGCGGCCGGGGGTGCTCGAGTTTCGGAAACCGGCACCGGGGATGGCCGCTCCCCCCATGAGGACGGGACGCGCGACCATGAGCGAGCCGCAGGTCATTCCTTATTCTCCGCCGGCTAGGTGGATTCATTGGATCACCGCGGCGGCGGTGCTGCTGGTGATTCCGTTCGGCTTCATCATGCTGCGCCTGCCCGACGGGCCCGCGCAGGATCGACTTTTCGATCTCCACCGCTCCATCGGCTTCACCATCCTGTGCCTTGCGGTGCTGCGGGTGGCGGTTCGGGTGGTGAAGGGCAAGCCGCCCCGCCCGCCCGGCCTGCCGGATTGGCAATGGGCGGCCTCCAACGGCGTGCATCACCTGCTTTATGTGCTGATCTTCGTGATGCCGCTTCTCGGCTGGGCGGGCTCGTCCGCCTATGGGTCGGCGGTGAGCGTGTTCGGCCTGTTCACGCTGCCGGCCATCGCGCCGAAGAATGACGGCCTGTCCGACCTTTTGAACGGCGCCCACCAATATCTCGGCTATTTCACCGCCGCGCTGGTGACGCTCCACATTCTCGCCGGTCTCTACCACGGCATCGTGCGGCGCGACGGCGTGCTGTCGCGCATGCTGCCGGCGCTCAGCCGGGGCTGAGCGCTCGGGCCTCGGGCGGCCAGGCGAGCAGATCGGCGTGGCCGATCTCGCATGTCGCGTGCCGGCGCGCGTTCAGCCAGGCGGAGACGGTCTCTTCCGCCAGCAGCCCGGTCTGCGCCGCCGCGCCGGCCGTGCCCTGCGCCAAAGCGGCGATCAGGGGGCCATGATGCGGGCCGAGGCGCCAGGGGCTGCTCTCCTCCCGCGTGCCATAGCCCTGCCTCTGAAAGGCTTCGGCGAGCAAGGTGCTGGCCTGCGGCCCGGCGGCCGGGCCGAAGCCCTTGTCGCGCGCCTGATGGGCCTGGAAGGCGCGGGCGATCTCGCCATCGGCCGCATGGCCGGGATGCCAGGCATCGCGGCCGTCGCAGGTCAGCACCGTGTAGAACAGCGCACCCTGTTGCGCGACCTGCGCCGCGAACCGGGCGATCCATTCGGCGGAAACCAAGTCGAAGAAAGCGGAGGCGGTGACGAGGTGCGGTTCGCCCGTGCCGATGGCGCCCAGCCCGGCCGCGAGATCGGCCTCGGCGAAGGAGATGGCGATGTGCCGCCCCTTTCCTTCCAGAACCAGCCGCGACCCGGCGCTTTGCACCGCCATGCCCCGTTCGGCGCCCCAGGCCGCCAGGGCGGCGCGTGCCTCCTCCAGCAGGGCGGAATCGTGATCCAGGAGACGCCAGCTCTGGCGTGGGCCGAGCAGCGGCGCCGTGGCGCGCAGATTGGAGCCAGTGCCGGCCCCGAGATCGACGATGCGCTGCTCGCGGTCCGCGCCACCTGCGTGCCGGGCAAGGCGCAGCGCGAGATCCGCGGCGAGGCCGGCATGGCGCGCGGCCACGTCCGCGGGCTCGCGCAAGGCCAGCCATTGGGCGGAAAATTCAGTCATGACAAAGTCTCCGGCGCTGCGGCGCCCTTGAGCGCGCCGGCGATGAGCTGGGCGGTCCGGTCCCAATCGGGCAGCATCTGCCCGGCGGCGAAGGCCGCTTCGGCGAGGCGGCGGCGCTCGTTCGGGGAGAGCAGGCAGATGCGCAGGGCGCCGGCGAGGGCCTCCACGTCGCCCGGGGGCACCTTCAGCGCGGCGCGGTCCGGCACGGTTTCGTTCGCCGCGCCGCCGGTGGTGCAGACAATTGGCAGGCCGTGGCGCATCGCTTCTGCCAGCACCATGCCGTAGCCCTCGAACAGCGAGGGATGGACGAACAGGTCGCTCGCCGCAAACGCGTGCACCAATTCCTCGGCGGAGCGGGCACCAGCCAGGGTGACACGCTCTTCCAGGCCATGGGTGGCGATAAGGGTGCGCACCTGGTCGGCGGTCGAGGGATGCAGGTCGAGGCTGCCGATGATGGTCAGGCTCCAGGAAACCCCCTTCAGCCGGCCGAGGGCTTCAAGGAGCACGTCATATCCCTTGCGCGGAATGAGCGAGCCCACGGCCAGCAGGCGTGGCGGGTTGCCGTCTGCCGGCGCCCGTGCGGCCGGCGCCGTGCCTGGCACGGCAATGGTCAGGCGCGTGGGATCGACGCCGAAATCGCGGATCAGGGTACGGCCAGTGGCGGGGCTGGTCGCCACCACGTGGACGCATCGGGCCAGGGCGGCACATTCGCTCTCCGCCAGGCACGCGCGCCCTTCGGCCGGAAGGCCGGCTTCCAGAGACAGCGGATGATGGATCAGCGCGACGATGCGCCGGTCCAGCGCCGCAAGGCCATCTGCCGGCAGGGCGCCGAGGGCGAGGCCGTCGATGAACAGCAGGGTCTGCGGCGCGGTGGCGGCGAGCGCGGCCAGCGCCTCGCGCACCTGCGCGCCGGTCGGGATGGGAAAGCCGGCCGGCAGGGCGAGATGCGTCAGCGAAAGGCCGTCCATCGGAAAGCGGCTCAGCACCTCGCGGTCGTAGGCATAGCCCCCGGTCGTCAGGTTCAGGTCCCCGGGAATGGCGAAGGCCGCCGCGATCATGCGGCGATATCGCCCTCATACCAGGCCCGCGCCACATGCGATTCATGCAGCGTCACCCGCAGCTTGGCGAGCGCATCGCCGCCCGTGCCCAGGGCGCCGGTGCGCGCCGCGTCCGCCATGCGGTCGAAGATATGGCGGCACAGCACCTCGGTCGTGGTGTTGCGCCCCGCGAATTCCGGCAGGTCGTCGAGATTGCGATAGGTGAGGGGGCCGAGCACCGCTTTGAGCGCATCGAGGGCGCGGCCGATGTCCGCCACCACGCCCTCCGCCGTCAGCTCGCGGCTGAAGAAGGCCACGTCCACCACGAAGGTGGCGCCGTGCAGCGCCTGGGCCGGGCCGAACAGATCGCCCTTGAAGCTATGGGCGATCATGATGTGGTCGCGCACTTCCACTGCATACATGAGACAGATGTCCTTGCCGTTCAGGCGCTATAGCGCACCACGGTCGCCACCGCATCGGGTTGGGCTCCGAGGATGCGGTCGAGAGAATGGGGCAGATCGGCGAAGGCCACCTCGTCGGTGATCAGCGCGTCGAGCCGCGGGTCCGCGAGCAGGTCGAGCGCTTTGGCGAGCCGGCGCTTAAGGGTCCAGCGCGGCTGGCGTTCCGGCGGCACGGCGCCGACCTGCGAGGAGAGCAGGCGTAGCCTCTTGGCATGGAACGGGCCGCCCAGTTCCACGGTCACCGGCTTGTCGCCATACCAGCTCACCTCCACCAGCGTGGCCGAATGTCCGCAGCAGCCGATGGCGGCGGCGAGTCCTGCAGAGGTGGCGCTGGCATGGAACACCACGTCCGCCTCGGCGATCGGATCCGGGCAGGCGGAAAACCGCGCCCCGAACGATTCGACGATCACGCGCCGCTGCTCGCACGGGTCGAGGGCGGTCACGTCCGCGCCCGGCAATTGGGCGGCGAGGTAGACGATCAGAAGCCCCACGAGGCCCGCGCCCACCACGACGATGCGGTCGCCCGCGCCCGCGCCGCTGTCCCAGAGCGCGTTCAGCGCCGTTTCCATATTGGCGGCGAGCGTGGCACGGCGGGCGGGCACATCGCGCGGCACCAGCATCGCCTTGTCGGCGCCGATCAGGAAGCGATCCTGGTGGGGATGGAGCGCGAACACGTCGCGGCCCAGCAAGGGGGCCGGCCCGGCGGTGACGCGGCCGACCGCGCAATAGCCGTATTTGACCGGGAAAGGGAATTCGCCGGACTGCATGGGCGCGCGCATGCAGCCGCGATGCACGGGATCGGTGAGGCCGTCATAGATCATGCGCTCGGTGCCCCGGCTCACCGCGCTCCAGGAGGTGGTGATGAGAAGCTCGTCACGTTCGCGCGGGCGCAGCGTTTCGCCCTTGAGCCGCGCGCAGCGCGGGGCGACATACCACAGGGCCTCGGCATGGATGGGCTCCACGGTCTTACCTTCGGTGTGATCGGCAGCTTTCACGTCCCTGGCATCTCCGGCCCGCTCGCGAGCTTGTTCCTGGCTTTGGCGCGCAGCACGTTGTTCCATCATCGCAATCCCGCCGACCCCTTGCCTTGATCCATCCCACCCACCGGAGCCTTCATGAACGTCCGGCCAGAGCCTTCCACCTTGCTCGCCGACCTCCCGCTCGCCGCCGCTCGCCGGCGGGTGATGCAGCGCCGTCGCTTGACCATGCTGGCCCTCAACCTCGCCACACTAGCATTCGTTGCCCTGTGCGCGACCCAGCTCGCGGCGCAGAATGGCTGGCGGGCCGTCGATCTGGTGCTGCTCGCATGTGTGCTGGTCGCAACGCCCTGGAATGCGATTGGTTTCTGGAATGCCTCGGTTGGTCTTTTTCTTCTGCACGCGCGCCGTGACGGTGTGATGCAGGCGGCGCCGTTTCTGGGCCGTGGCCGCGATGCCCATGTGTCGACGCGCACGGCCATTCTTATGACGCTCCGCAACGAAGATCCCGAACGTGCGCTTTCACGTTTGCGTGCGGTGAAGGCCGGGCTCGACGCGACCGGCTTCGGCGGGCAGTTCGATTATTTCCTGCTCAGCGACACCAATCGCGAGGATGTGGCTCGGGCCGAGGAGGCGGCGGTTGCCCGCTGGCGGGCGGAGGCGGGCAGTGGGCGCATCGTCTATCGCCGCCGCCCGGTGAACAGCGGCTTCAAGGCGGGCAATGTGCGGGACTTCTGCCTGACCTGGGGCGGCGGATACGATTTCATGCTGCCGCTCGACGCGGACAGCCTGATGGGCGCGCCAGCGGTGCTCGATCTGGTGCGGATCCTGGAGGCGAACCCGCGCATCGGCATCCTCCAGAGCCTGGTCGTCGGGCTGCCCAGCGCCAGCGGCTTCGCCCGCCTGTTCCAGTTCGGCATGCGCCATGGCATGCGCTGCTACACGCTCGGCGCGACGTGGTGGGCGGGGGATTGCGGGCCGTTCTGGGGGCATAACGCGCTAATCCGGGTGCAGCCCTTCACACTTCATTGCGAGCTGCCGCTCCTGCCCGGCGAACCGCCGCTCGGCGGTCCGATTCTCTCCCACGACCAGGTGGAGGCGGTGCTGATGCGCCGGGCCGGCTACGAGGTGCGGGTGGTGCCGGTGGAGGGCGAGAGCTTCGAAGAAAATCCGCCGACCGTGCTGGATTTCATGGCCCGCGATTTGCGGTGGTGCCTCGGCAATCTGCAATACACGCGCTTGCTCTCCCTGCCCGGCCTGCTGCCCATGAGCCGGTTCCAGCTGGTGTGGGCGATCCTGATGTTCGCGGCCATGCCGGCGGTGCCGCTGGCGCTGCTGCTGCTGCCGTTTGCGGCGATGGACGCTTCCCCGGCGGTCGGGGCGGGCGCGGCGGGCCTTTATCTCGGCCTGCTGTTCATGTCGCTGTCGCCCAAGCTGGCCGGCCTGCTGGACGTCGCGCTCTCCGCGGGTGGCGCGGCGCGCTATGGCGGGGCGGGGCGCTTTACGCTTTCGGCGCTGGCGGAACTGGCGTTCGCCTTCCTGCTGGCGCCCATCATGGCGCTGTCCACCACGCGGTTCCTGGCGCTGCTGGCCTTCGGCCATGTGCACGGCGTGTGGAACGGGCAGGCGCGCGACGCCCATGCGCTGTCCTGGCATGTCGCCGCGCGCGCGCTGTGGCTGCCCACGGTGTTCGGGCTGGCGGTGGCGCTCGCCATGGCGCTGATAGCGCCGGTGCTGCTGCTCTGGACCGCGCCGCTGATCGCCGGCTGCTGGCTGGCCATACCGTTCGCAGTCTTCACCGCCGATCCGCGCTTCGGCGCGTGGCTGGCCGCCCGGGGGCTGTGCGCGACACCGGAGGAAGCCGCCCCGCCGGCGATCTTCAGCGCCCTTGCCCCGCCCGCCGCTGCGCCGCGCCGCGTGGCCGCATAAAGGCGGCGAGAACCGCTAAAGATGCCGTCCGTGTGGAAAATGTTTCACGTGAAACATGGACTTAGCGCGGACGAACAGGGGTTTCGTGGATCTTCTCCGCGCCTTTCCGGCGGATGACACCGCCTTTTCGGGCGAACGTTCACCAAGGATGAATCCGAAGCGCGCGGCCCGGATTGGAGACCGGCCGGGCCGACATGAAACGGGCGCCCCGAGGGGCGCCCGCGTGCGTCTTGGGACCTGCGCTCAGCGGCGGAAGCCGCCGCCGCCGAAGCGCGCCCCGCCGCCATAGCCGCCGAAGCGGTCGGCGCCGGAATCCACCCGCTCGTTGCCCCACTGGCGCGCCTGGCGCTCCTGGTCGAGATTGGCGGGGGCGGCATTGTGGTCCACCGACTGCCAGCCGGAAGAGGTGGCCTTGTTCCAGCCCGTGTCCGAGTGCTGGTAGACGTTGCCGTCATGGTCCGCATAGACGTTGCCGTTGTTCCAGCCCACCGTGTTGCCAGTGCGCTGGTTGGTGGCGACGCCCTTGCTGTCCACATTCACCTGGCCGTTCTCGCGGCTGACCGAGGTGGAGGAGGCGTGGGCGGTGCCGGCGGTGGGATTATAGCCGGTGGATTCGCGCGTCGCTTCCTTGTTGCCGGTATAGGCATTGCCGGTGACCGACGCGCTCGATTGGCCGCGCGCGCCCGTATAGGGATTGTAGCGGCTGTTGTCGCGGGCGGCGCCGTAATTGCCGGTATAGGGGTTGAACGCCGCCGCCGAGCGGCCGGCGAAGTCGGTCCCGCGGGCCGTGGTGCCGGACCAGGCGCGCGAGGACCAGGCGGTGCCGTTGGCGGTCACGCCCCAGGAATGGGCCACCACCGCGTCGCCGCCCCAGCGGCCATACATGTTGGTGTAGTTGAGATTGGTATAGCCCCAATGGCCGCCCCAGGGGCCGGCGCCCCAATAGGGACCCCAATAGGGGTTCACGGCGGCGCCCCAGGCCCAGCCGGCGGCGAAGCCGAAGCCGAAGCCCACGGTCGCGCCGAGCGCGAAGCCGGCGCCATAGCCATAGGTCGCCGGGCAGCCATACCACCAGGTGGCCCCGGCATAGCCGGTGCAATAATAGCCGCTGCCGTAGACCACCGTGCCGCCGGGCGCGACCATCACGCCCATATAGCCGGGCGTATAGCCCACCACCACGGTCTCGGGCTGCACCGAATAGATCCGCACATAGGTCACGTAATGCACGGGCGAGGCGACGGGGATTGTATAGATCACGTCCGGCACCGAATCGGCGACCCGCCAGGGTCCGGTGGGCGAGGCGGAGACGAACCACACGCCCTGCGAGACCATGTAGAAGCGGTTGGAGCTGACCTGGATCACCGGCAGCGGCGTGTTGACCGCATATTTCAAGCTGGTGCCGGCGATCTCCACGAATTGCGGCGCGCCCTGATAGGTGACGCTGCCGCTGGTGGAGCGCTTGACCGTCGCGGTCTGGGGAATGGTGGCGGCGATGGCCGCTTCCTTGGCCTGAGGCGTTCCGGCCACCGAAACCAGCACATTGGCCTTCGGATCCTGCGGCGAGATCTTCGCGAAATCCGCCGGCAGCGCGTCGGAGGCGACGAAGGCCCAGGGGCCGCGCAGATCGGTGGCGCGGAACCAGCGGCCCGAGATCAGCACATAATAGGCGTTGTTGGTGGGATCCATGAACACCGCGTGGTCGGCATTGCTCATGGAGAGCAGGCCGGTGCCCGCGACCGGGAGCATCTGCGGCTGGCCGTTGGTCTGCACCAGTTCGGTCGGTGTCGCCGAGACATAGATCGCCGGGGGCGGGGTGATCGGCTTGCCGTCCTGTCCCAGCAGCGGGTCGGGCGCATTCTGCTTGGCGGCGGCCTTGGCCGCGCTCTGGAGCGCGCTCGCCGGCTGGGGCGTCACCACCCAGGTGCTGTCGAGGCTGCTGGTCTCATACCAGGTGCCGGCGGCCTGGAGGTGGTAGACGCCCTTGGCGTCGCGCAGCATCAGGGGCCGCGTGTTGATGACCCGCTGGAAGCCGTTCACGCCGGCGATCGGCTTCAGGTCGGGATCGCCGGAGATCAACACCAGCACGGTGAGCGTGTCGGTGAAGACGATGCGCGGCGGCGTGTTCTCCACCGGCTGAGTCTTCAGGGCGGCGATCTTCTGGTTGACCGCATAGCTCGCCTGGAGATGGTCCAGCGCCACGGTGATGCCGTTCGCCGGCAGGCGCTTGGTGAGCGCCTCGCGGATCGAGGCCGCCTTTTCGGGCGCGGTGGGCACTTCCACCTTGGTGACGGTGATGGCGTCGAGATGGACGAGGCCCTCGGCCTTGTCCACGGTGGTGATGGCGGTGAAATCGGCGAAGCCATAGGTGGGTGCGCCGTCCTTGGCGCCGATGGCGACGGCGGCGCGGCCGCCGATCTTGTTGCCGTCCCAGCTGTCGATCTGCGGCTGGTAGAGTTCGAGCCGGCTGTCGCCCACGTCGAAATCGCGCGGCCAGGCGATTCCCGCGCCCGGCGCCTGGGTTTCCTGCTGGGCCGGGGGCTGCTGACCATAGGCAAAAGGCGCGGAGAGCATGGACGCGATGGTCAGCGCTGCGATGGCGCTGGTACCCTTAAGCCGAACTCTCAACATTGGCGTTTCCCTCTTGCATCATTGCCGCCCCATACGGCGAAGACCTAGCATCTCCCGCCGCTTCCGTCAGCCGGGGCCGGATGGCGCGCAAGCTTGACGGTCACAAAAAAAGGGATCGCTATCTAGGGGCCGCGCCCGAGGGCGCCGGCGGCGGCGGATGCGTGCAGCATCCCGGGCAGGGAGAAGACGACGTGAAGAAATATGTCGCGGAATGTCTCGGCACGGCAACGCTCGTGCTTTTCGGCTGTGGTGCTGCGGTGCTCACGGGCGCCGGCGGTGTGCATTTGGGCACCTTTCAGATCGCCTTCGCGTTCGGCCTGGCGGTGACCTCCATGGCCTATGGCATCGGCCATGTGTCCGGCTGCCACATCAATCCCGCCGTCACCCTGGGCGTGTGGGCGGCCGGGCGCCTCTCCGCGGCCGAGGTGCCGAAATACATCATCGCCCAGATCATCGGCGGCATTCTCGGCGCCGGCATCCTCTATGTGATCGCCTCGGGCCGGCTCGCCAGCTTCAGCGTCGCCGAGGGCATGGGCCAGAACGGCTGGGGCGAGGGCTATCTGGGCGGCTACGGGCTCGGCTCGGCGATCCTCACAGAACTGGTCGCCACCTTCATCTTCCTGGTGGTCATTCTCGGCTCCACCTCGAAGGCGGGCATCACCCAGGCGGCGGGCCTCGCGATCGGCCTGTCGCTGGTGATGATCCATATCGTGTTCATTCCGGTGACCGGCGTTTCGGTCAATCCCGCACGCAGCATCGGCCCGGCGCTGTTCGCCGGCGGCAAGGCGCTGACGCAGCTCTGGCTGTTCATCATCGTGCCGCCCATCGGCGCGGTCCTCGCCGGCCTGCTGTTCAGGTTCCGGGTGCTGGAAGACTAAGCGGCGAGGATAAGAAAAACGGGCGTGGATCGCTCCACGCCCGTCCCTTCTGTGGTGAGGCTGGCCTTGTCCCCGCCGGCGCGGCGGGAGGGGCTCACTCGGCGGCTTGCGGGCCCTGGGGCATCTTCTGCTGCTGAGCGGTCTCGGAGGCCTTGGCGCGCGTCATGTGCTCCAGCGCCTGGCGGACGCCCGCGCCATATTCGGGATGGACCTTGTCAAAATGGGCGATCTGCCGGTCGGCGATCTCCTGGGGAATGCCCCACATGGCTTCGGCCAGGTTGGTGAACAGGCGCTGGCGCTGGGCGGCGTCGAACAGCTGGAACAGCGCGCGCGGCTGGGAATAATCGTCATTGCCGACGCGGTGGCTGTAGCGCTCGGCATCGCCCGAGATCTTCAGCGGCGGCTCCAGCAAGGCGGGGTTTTCGGCCGCGCCGTTGAACGAGTTGGGCTCGTAATACGCGTCCGTATTGCCGGTCATCTGCGGGAAGAAGCGCATGGCTCCGTCCTTGTGATAGTGATGGACCGGGCAGCGGGCGGCGTTGACGGGCAGGTGCTCGTAATGGGTGCCGAGGCGATAGCGGTGCGCATCCGCATAAGAGAAGATGCGGCCCTGCAGCATCTTGTCGGGCGAGAAGCCGATGCCGGGCACGATGTTCGAGGGCGAGAAGGCGGCCTGCTCGATCTCGTTGAAATAGTTTTCCGGGTTGCGGTTCAGCTCCAGCACGCCGACGTCGATCGGCGGATATTCACCGTGCGGCCACACCTTGGTGAGGTCGAAGGGATTGTAGCTGGTGTTCTCCGCATCCAGTTCCGGCATGATCTGGACCTGCACCTTCCACTTCGGGAAGTCGCCCTTCTCGATCGAGCCGAACAGGTCTTCCTGGGTGGATTCACGGGTGCGGCCGACGATCTCGCTGGCTTCGCCGTTGGTCCAATGCTTGTGGCCCTGAATGGTCTTGAAGTGGAACTTCACCCAGAAGCGCTCATTGGCGGCATTGATGAAGGAATAGGTGTGCGAGCCGTAGCCGTTCATGTGCCGCACGTCGGTGGGCAGGCCGCGGTCGGAGAACAGGATGGTCACCTGGTGCAGGCTCTCGGGCGAGAGCGACCAGAAATCCCACATGGCGGTGGGCGAGCGCAGGTTGGTCTTGGGGTGGCGCTTCTGGGTGTGGATGAAGTCCGGGAACTTATAGGGGTCGCGGACGAAGAACACCGGGGTGTTGTTGCCGACCAGGTCCCAATTGCCTTCCGGGGTATAGAATTTCAGGGCGAAGCCGCGCACGTCGCGCTCCGCGTCCGCCGCGCCGAGTTCGCCGGCCACGGTGGAGAAGCGCGCCAGCATGTCGGTCTTGGTGCCGGGCTGGAACACCTTGGCCTTGGTGTATTTGGTGATGTCGCCGGTGATCGTGAGGGTGCCGAACGCGCCCCAGCCCTTGGCATGCACCACGCGCTCGGGAATGCGTTCGCGATTCTGGTGCGCCAGCTTTTCGATCAGTTGGTAGTCCTGCAGCAGCACCGGGCCGCGCGCGCCGGCGGTGATCGAATTCTGGTTGTCGGCGATCGGGGCGCCGGCCGTCGTCGTCAGTGTCGGCTTGGTCATGGCTCTTCTCTCGTTTGCGCTGCCGCTCAGGAAGCAGCCCTCGGATGGCGCGCACCATGACCCCTTCCGGCCATCAGGACAAATCAGTTTGCATCGGTTCCAAGATAAGATTATCTTATCGCGATGCTTTCCACCCGACAGCTTCGCTATTTCGAGGCCCTTTCGCGCCACCGCCATTTCGGCCGCGCGGCTGAGGAATGCGCGGTCACCCAGCCAGCACTCTCCATGCAGGTGAAGGAGATGGAAACCTTGCTCGGCGTCGATCTGGTGGAGCGCGGTCGCAACGGCGTGAGCCTCACGGCGGCCGGGGAGGAAGCGGCGCTGCGTGCGCGCGCCGTGCTCGCCTCCATCGCCGATCTCGAACGGGCGATCCGCGCGCGCGGGCGGCTGCTGGAAGGCCGGCTGCGCCTTGGCGTCATTCCCTCGGTCGCGCCCTACCTCTTGCCGCGCCTGCTGCCGGAAGTGGGGCTCCAGCATCCTGGCCTTGAACTCGCCCTGCGCGAAACCCAGACCGAGCAGCTCATCGCCGAACTGGCCAACGGCAGCCTCGATCTGCTGATCCTCTCGCTGCCGGTGGAGCATCCGGCGCTCGCGACCATGCCGCTGTTCGATGATCCTTTCCTGCTGGCCATCCCCGAGCCGGCCGGCACCGGCCCGCCGTTCGCCTCGCCCGACCAATTGGCGCCGGAGGACCTGCTGCTGCTGGAGGACGGGCATTGCTTCCGCGACCAGGCGCTGCAGGTGTGCGGCGCCATGGACCAGAAGCGGCTGCGCCGGTTCGGCGCGACCAGCCTCTCCACCCTGGTGCAGCTGGTGGCCAACGGGCAGGGCATCACCTTGCTGCCCGACATGTTCGTGCAATCGGAGGGCGGCGCCATTCCGCGTGTGCGGCTGATGCGCTTCCCCGAGCCGCAGCCGAGGCGCACCATCGGCCTCGTCTGGCGCAAGACCTTGCCGTTTTCCACCGATGTGGATGCCTTTGCCCGGCTGGTAGAGGCATGCCGACCCCGCGCCGCGCCGCGCCCGGTGCTCACGCCGCTCTGAGCTTTGCGGGACGGCGCTTTCCCGCCTCTCGCCGGCCCCCCGGCCGCGCTCGCGCGCCGGAGGCCCGCCGCGGGCGGGCCCTGTGGGCGCCGAGGTGCCATGCGCTCTTGCGCCGCGCCTGAGCCTTGCCACCCGCGCGGTTCGCGGCTAAGCCCGCTGAAAGCGTGAGGATGGAATGGCTCAGGACGGTCTCAATTATCGCGACGCGGGGGTCGATATCGATGCCGGGAACCGGCTCGTCGATCTCATCAAGCCGCTGGTCAAGGCGACCGCCCGGCCTGGCGCCGAGGCCGATATCGGCGGATTCGGCGGCCTGTTCGATCTCAAGCGGGCCGGCTTCCTCGATCCGCTGCTGGTCGCCACCACGGACGGCGTCGGCACCAAGCTGAAGATCGCCATCGAGACCGGCAAGCACGACACCATCGGCATCGACCTCGTCGCCATGTGCGTGAACGATCTGGTGGTGCAGGGCGCGGAGCCCCTGTTCTTCCTGGATTATTTCGCCACCGGCCACCTTACCCCGGATGTCGGCGCGCAGATTGTCGCCGGCGTCGCGCGCGCCTGCAAGGAGGCGGGATGCGCGCTCATCGGCGGGGAGACCGCCGAGATGCCGGGCATGTATTCGGAAGGCGATTACGACCTCGCCGGCTTCTCGGTGGGGGCGGTGGAGCGCTCCGCCGTGCTGCCCCGCCCGGACGTGGGGTCGGACGACGTGATCCTCGGCCTTGCCTCTTCCGGCATCCATTCCAACGGCTATTCCCTGGTGCGCCGGATCGTCGAGCGTGCGGGCCTCGCCTGGGACGTGGAGGCACCGTTCGCGCCCGGTGTCGACCTCGGCGTGGCGCTGCTGGAGCCGACCCGGCTCTATGTGCGCAGCGTGCTGGGCGTGGTGCGCCAGACCCATGCGGTGAAGGCGCTCGCCCATATCACCGGCGGCGGCATCACCGAGAACCTGCCGCGCGTGCTGCCTGCGGGCACCATCGCGCGCATCGACCTTTCCAATCTCATCGTGCCGCCGGTGTTCCGCTGGCTCGCCCAGGCGGGCGGCGTGGCGCCGGAGGAAATGCTCCGCGCCTTCAATTGCGGGGTCGGCATGGCGGTGGTGGTGGCGGCCGAGGATGCGGAACGGGTGGCCGACGCGTTCGCCGACATGGGCGAAAGCGTGATCCGCCTCGGCGTCATCGAGCCCGGCGAGGGCGCGGCCCGCGTGGTCTATGACGGCGCGCTGGGCCTCGATGCGGGCGAGGCTGGCGCCTGATGCACAAGAAGCGCGTCGCCATTCTGATTTCCGGCCGGGGCTCTAACATGGCGGCCCTGGTCAAGGCCGCCGAGGCGCCCGATTTTCCCGCCGAGATCGCCCTCGTCGTCTCCAACCGGGCGGATGCGGCCGGCCTGCAATTCGCCGAGGAAGCCGGCATCCGCACCATGGTGCTGAGCCATCGCGATTTCGCCGACCGCATCGCCTTCGACGCCGCGCTCGACGCGCATTTGCGCATCGAGGGCATCGAGATCATCTGCCTTGCCGGCTTCATGCGCATTCTCACCCCATGGCTGGTGGAGCGCTGGCGGGACCGCATGATCAACGTGCACCCCTCGCTGCTGCCGAGCTTCAAGGGGCTGGACACCCATGCCCGCGCGCTGGAGGCGGGCGTGCGCTTCCACGGCTGCACGGTGCATCTGGTGCGGCCGGAAATGGACAATGGGCCGATCGTGCTGCAGGCGGTGGTGCCGGTGCGGCCCGACGATACGCCCGAGGCGCTGGCCGAGCGGGTGCTGGCGCAGGAGCACATCATCTATCCGCGCGGGCTGGCCCTGCTGGCCGGCGGGCGCATCCAGGTGAAGGATGAGCGCGCCCTCATCTCCGGTGCGCGCACCCCCCTCGATGTGCTGATCGCCCCGCGGGTGTAAGGCCGGGCTCGGCGCCGGATCAGGCGGGTCTTGCGCGCGTCGCCTCTTGCGCGCGTCGCGTCTGAGCGTGGGGGAAGGAACGGGTTGGCATGACATCCTCGCCGTCGAAGCCCGCGCCTTCGAAGCCCGGCGCCGCGCGCTATCCCCTGGTGCTCGCAACCCTGATGACCGGGGCGGCCGGCTATGTGGACGCGGTGGGCTATGCCCAGGCGGGCGGGCTCTATCTCTCCTTCATGAGCGGCAACACCACCCGCCTCGGCACCGCGCTCGCGGCGCTGAACCTGCATGTGCTCCTCGGCACAGCCATGGTGATCTGCGCGTTCGTGATCGGCGCGGTGGCGGGCACGCTGGTGGCCGAAGCGCCGGTGCGCCGGCCCATGCTGGCGGTGCTCGGGGTTGAAATCGCGCTGCTGTGCGGCGCGCTGGCCCTGGTGGCGGCGGGCAGCCTGATGCCGCCGCTGTTCCTGATCTCCATCGCCATGGGCATGCAGAATTCCGCGCACCAAGTGGTGCTGGGGGCCGACGTGGGCAAAAGCTTCGTGACCGGGGCCCTATTCAGCTTCGGCCAATCCCTGGTTGCGGCGGCCAAGGGCCGGGTGCGGCCGATGGAATGCGCGATCTACGGCCTCTCCTGGCTCACCTTCATCGCCGGCGTGGCCCTGGGCGCCCTGACGGTGAATGCCTTCGGCCTGTTCGAGGCGCTGGCGATCCTGGTGGCGGCGCTGGCGGTGGCGATGGTGGGGATTTGGGGCGGGTGGGTTTAGGGGGGAGGGGGGTTCTACGCGTTCCGCTCCTGACCGAAGCGGCGCTCGCAACTTCTAAACGAATGCCCGAGCCCAACTTCTGCTGAGGACCGCAATCATCCCAATAAACCGAACGTGACGTTCAAGTGCGACTTGCCCTATCGTCCTCGCAATGAAGGCTTTAAAGGAGACTGTCGGGGGGCATTTGGATGAACGACAATTCGGTAACGACGGCCAATGACAATAGCACTGTCGGCATTGTCGATTTTGCCCAGGTCATGTCCGGAGCGTCGTCTTTCAAAGACGCAGGTATCGCGAACGTCACGGACACCTATCAGGGGCAGATTCTCACTCGCAACAAAGAGTTAAAGACGGCAATCCTGAAAGATTTGGCCCCCAAGGAGCTGGCAAACGAGATTATGGCAGCGAGCCTCGCTTCAGCGCTGGATCTCCCCGTTCCTCCTGCCTTTATCGGCATTACGGAGCCGGGAAATCCGTGCGCGACCCGCACTATCATGCAGGACGGTCGCGGCCTTATGTTTGTTAGCGTTAACGTGAATAGCCCGTCAGTCGCTTCGCTCGTGAAAAGGCCAACTGACCAAGAAACGCTAAAGTTGCTTCGCCCAATCGTTGAGTTATTGGCGAAAGAGTCTTGGTTAGGTAATCTATATGGTTTCGACGCGTGGATTGCAAACGTGGACCGCCACGTTGGAAACGTGCTGTTTGCAACTGGAGCGAATATCTGGATTATTGATCACGGTAGATGTTTCACGGGCCCGGCCTGGACGAAGGCTGACCTTGTAGCGGCCGGAACGTATACGCATCGGCTGCGCGAATGGGTCACCCTATTTTTGTCAGCTGCCGAGCGAAAGAGGCTGGCCAATGAAGCCGCCGCCCTGCCGATCCGACTCTGTGGAGTTGATGTAAGGGAGGCTGGGACAAAGAACAGTGTCGTTAACCTAATTGGTGCGTCAGACTTCGAGGCGTTGATCTCGTTTCTGACAGATAGAATACCCTTTGTTCCGCGCGCCGCTGGTGACGCGCTCGACGAGCCCAGGATAGCGTGAAATGATCTCGCTAGACGCTCCGATTTTCCAAGACTTTGATCGCCTTCAACGGGCGGTTTGGTCTCCTGTACTCTTTCGGCCGATCATGGGGTCACCGGAACAATTCGTGATCGGCATCGCTGTTGTCGGCGCGCACGGCGTCCACTTGGAGCGCGCGAATCAACTCCAGCGTCTCGAATGCATCTTTGCCGATACGTCGGAAATGGCGATCACACTTGCCGAGACTGCGCTCAACGTACTTGAGGCCGATTTATTAAAGCGGTCGAAATCCGCGTTGATCGACTTCAAGCCAGCAATTTCCAGCGTTTTGCTAGGAGACCTTCGCGAGGGACAAGGAATTTCGCTTCAACAGATCGCGACGTCGTGGATGACCGCGATGTCCTCTCTTTATAAGCGAAGCGACGCCCTTGAACTTTCTGAGGAACTGGCGGAGGCTCCGAAAGAAGTTGTGGAGGCTGGAGAAGGTGGGGACCGTCTGCCGGCGCTCGTGTTCGAATATGTGAAAATGGAACGGCCAACGCTGGGACAATTCTTCAGCAGCGAGATCAGGCACGGCCAACAACGGCGCCGGAATGCACATACCGTGATCATTGATTTCGCCGGCTCGAAGCTGGTAGCCAACTTTGGGACGCTTGCCAGTAGCAACTTCTCCGCGTCCGTGGGGCGGATCAAGACTCGTTTGTGGGAGCTTAAGGTTGATCGTGACCGAGAGCCTTCAGCTTTAATAAAGCGGGATCACGAAATGATCGTGCAATACCCGTTTATGAATGATCCTCAGTTGACCCAGAAGCAAGTTGATCGCTTCGGGGAAGCTCTCGAAGCACTCGAAGCGCAGGCGGATCAGGAAGAGATCAGGTTACGTCCCATGAACACCGTGGACGAGATCGGCACCCATATACTAATGAAGGAAGCTGCTTAAGGGATGATTACATTTACAGTCACTTCTTTTCCGTCCCGCTAGGCCTGTGCAGCCTCGTGAACCAACAGGCCAATTCCACCCCCCGCTCCTCCTCACCCCCCTCACACCTTCCCCACCCCCACCCGATTATCATGAAACGCCGCCCCGCCCACCGGGGCCACCGGGTCGGCGCCGGTGAGGGTGTTGATGCCGCGGCCGCCCGCGTGGGCGGCGTTGGGGTGGATCTGCTCGGCCACCACCACGCCGCGCCGCACGCCGTCGAACAGGCGGGCGGTCAAGGTCACGCGGCCGCGCGGGTTGAAAACCTCCACCACATCCCCGGTTGAAATGCCGAGCGGGGCGGCGTCTTCGGGGTGGATGAGCAAGGTCGGCTCGCCCTCCTTCTTCGTGGAGGTCGCGGTCTGGTTGAAGGTGGAATTGAGGAAATTGCGCGCCGGCGCGGTCACGAGGCGGAACGGGTGCTCCGCCGTCGCCTCCTCGATCACCGCCCAATGGTCGGGAAATTCCGGCATGTCGGCGACACCGAATTTTTCCGGCGCGGCGAACGGCACCTTGTCCCAGCGCGGCTTCAGGCGAAAGCGCCCGTCGCGATGGCCGAAGCCGTTGAGATAATGGGCGGTGGCGAAATCCGGCTGCACATCCTTGAAGCGCGCGGCCTCCAGCTCCTCCAGCGTGCCGCGCTCCGAGGCGCGCAGGGTCCAGTCCACCAGCTCGCGCGCGCTCATCTCGAAGCCTTGATGCTGCGCGCCGACGCGCGGGGCGAGCGCGCGCAGAAGATCGTGGTTGGAGCGGCATTCGCCGGGCGGCTCCACCAACTGCGGACCCATCTGGATGTGCTGGTGCCCGCCTGAGAGATAGAGATCGTCATGCTCGGTGAACATGGTGGCGGGGAAGACGATGTCCGCCTGCCGCGCGGTTTCGGTGAGGAAATGCTCGTGCACCGCCACGAACAGGTCTTCGCGCGCGAACCCGCGCTTCACCGCCTCCTGGTCGGGCGCGACGCTCAGGGGATTGGTGCTCTGGATCAGCATCGCGTGCACCTGCGGCCCGTCATACAGCGCCGCGCGGTCGCCGGTGAGGATGGCGCCGATGCGGGATTGGTCGAGTTCGCGCGTGGTGCCGTCGCGCACGTCCAGCCCCTCGATCAGCGTCTTCTTCAGCCGGTAGATGCCGGAATTGGAATGAAACGCGCCGCCCCCCTCGTGCTGCCAGGCGCCGGACACCACGGGAATGCAGGAGGCCGCATGCATGTTCACCGCGCCGTTGCGGCTGCGCGACATGCCGTAGCCGAGGCGGAAATAGCTTTTCGGCGTGGTGCCGACCAGCGCCCCGAAGGCCTCGATCTCCTCCACGCTCAGGCCGGTGATGGCGGCCGCCCAGGCGGGCGTGCGGGTTTCGAGATGGGCTTCCAGCGCGTCCGCATCATTGGCATAGCGGGCGAGATAGGCGCGGTCGGCCCGGTTGTCGCGGAACAGCACGTGCATCACCGCGCAGGCGAGCGCGCCGTCGGTGCCGGGGCGGATCAGCAAGGGAATGTCCGCCTGCTCCATGGTGGGGGTGCGATAGACATCCACCACCGCGATCTTCGCGCCGCGCTCCTTGCGGGCACGAATGGCGTGGGTCATCACATTCACCTGCGTCGCCACCGCATTGGTGCCCCAGATGACGATCAGGTCCGCCGCGCGGCTGATCTCGCGCGGGTCGGCGCCCGCGAGCCGCCCGGTGCCGGCCATATAGCCGCTCCAGGCGGGGTTCACGCAGATGGAGGAGAAGAAGCGCGAATAGCCCTTGGCGTGGGTCAGGCGGTTGATGCCGTCGCGCATCACCAGCCCCATGGTGCCGGCATAATAATAAGGCCACACGCTCTGCGCGCCGTGGGCGTGCTCGGCGGCGAGCAGGCCTTCGGCGGTGCGGTCCAGCGCCTCGTCCCAGGAGATGGGGGCAAACTGGGTGGAGCCCTTGGGCCCGGTGCGCCGGAGCGGCGTCATCAGCCTTTCGGGATGGTGCGCGCGCTCGGCATAGCGGGCGACCTTCGCGCAGATGACGCCGGCGGTATAGGAATTGTCCGCCGCCCCACGCACCCGGCCGATTCTGTTGTCCGCCAGCACCTCCACCTCCAGCGCGCAGGTGGAGGGGCAATCATGGGGGCAGACCGAGGCGCGCATCCCCGATGCGGGCAAGGGCGAGCGGACGTGATCGTTCATGGGCGAAGCAACTCCTCCGCCTCCTTATAGCCGCCCCGGCCTAGCGTATCGAGCCGGCGCGTGATCCCGGCGCTTCAAACGAAATCGCCCCCGACGTTGCGGCCGGGGGCGATGGGAACCGGACGTGGGGGCGCAGGCATGCGCGTCAGGCGGCGTGCACCTTCTCCTTGCCGCGGCCGCGCAGCAGCAGGCCGAGGAGAACCACCACCACGGCGCCGAGGGCGCTGGCCAGATAATGCGGCAGGTTGGCTGGCTTCAGCCCGTTGGGCGCCTCGACATCGGGCTTCACCCATTCGGGATTGACGCTCTGCATATATTGCAGGGACATCACGTCGCCGACCACCATTTCCCCCGCGATCCAGCCCAGCAGGGCCGCGCCGGCCCACACCAGAAGCGGCAGGCGGTTGAGGATCGCCATGACCAGCTGCGAGCCGGCGATGATCAGCGGAATGGTGAGCAGCAGGCCGAAGATGAACAATTCGGGATGGCCGCGCGAGGCGGCGGCGATGGCCACCACATTGTCCAGGCTCATCACCGCGTCGGCGATGGCGATGGTGCGCACCGCCTTCCACAGGCTGTCGGAGGCGGCGACCTCGTGCGCCTCGCCCTCATTGTCGGTGACGAGCTTGACCGCGATCCAGATCAGCAGCAGGCCGCCGGCGACCTTCAGTAGCGGGATGCCGAGCACATAGGAGACCGCGAGGGCGAAAATGATGCGCAGGCCGACCGCCGCGCCCGCGCCGAGCAGAATGCCCCAGCGACGCTGGCCGGGCGGCAGGGAGCGACAAGCGAGCGCGATCACCACCGCATTATCGCCCGACAGCAACAGGTCGATCCAGATGATCTGTAGAAGCGAGACCCAAAAGGTCGGA
Source organism: Roseixanthobacter pseudopolyaromaticivorans (assembly GCF_043195145.2). NCBI lineage: Bacteria > Pseudomonadati > Pseudomonadota > Alphaproteobacteria > Hyphomicrobiales > Xanthobacteraceae > Roseixanthobacter > Roseixanthobacter pseudopolyaromaticivorans. The sequence continues at coordinate 4,199,346 of NZ_CM195539.1, read as the reverse complement.
TCGGAAAAATCCATGCGACAGTCCTTCTGCCTGAATCCGATGGGCTTCCGCGTGAACGGCGAAAGCGTCGAGAGACGCGCCGTAGTCTTATGACGTTACGGCAGGTATGAGGCGCAAAAAAGGGGGCGACTGCCCCCTTTGCGAACGGTCTCGCTCAGTTGTGCGATGCCGCCTGCTTGGCGTGGCGGATGCGCCCGATGATCCAGGCGATGGCCACCACGAGCACGGCGCCGGCCGCGGCGGCGGGCAGATGCCAGGCTTCGCTCGCGTCATGTCCGCCGATCCGGTCGGTGATGGCGACGTCGCTCAGCAGCATTTCGCCGGCGACCCATCCCAGCAGAGCGGCGCCCAGCCAGATCAGGATCGGGAACCGGTCGAGCATGGCCATGACGATGGAGCTGCCGGCAACGATCAGCGGAATGGAAATGGCGAGGCCGAAGATCAGCAAGGTCCAATTGCCGTTGGCGACGGCGGCCACGGCCACCACATTGTCGAGACTCATGACGATATCGGCGATCGCCACGGTGCCGACGGCCTTCCACAGATTGTCGCTGGCCGCCACCGCCTCGTCGGACTCCTCATTGGGGAGGGCGAGGTCGACGGCGATGTACATCAGGGCGAGGGAGCCGACCACTTTCAGCCAGGGCAGCGCCAGCAAGGTGGCGACGAGGCCGGTGAACACGATCCGCAGGCCCACCGCCACGCCCGCGCCGAGCACGATGCCCCAGCGGCGCGTTTTCTCGGGCAGCGAGCGGCACGCCATGGCAATCACCACGGCATTGTCGCCGGACAGCAGGATATTGATCCAAATGATCTGCAGCAACGCGAGCCAAAGCACCGGAGAGTCTAGCGACATCATACCCCCACCCATCCTGGAGTCAGCGTTCCCTGCGGGTATGCTGCGTCTGGTGCGCCGTATTATGCATTCCCTAACGGGAGGCTAATGGAGACGCGCAGGGTCCACAACCAAAACCGGACACCGCGCCGCGCAAAAAGCATTGTGCGCCGCGGTGTCCGTAGAGGAAACGTCTCAGCCGACGATTTCGTTGCCCGAGAAGAACTGGGCGATTTCGATCGCCGCGTTCTCGGCGCTGTCGGAGCCGTGCACGGAGTTCGCCTCGATGGATTCGGCGAACAGCTTGCGCAGGGTGCCTTCCGCCGCATTGGCGGGGTTGGTGGCGCCCATGACTTCGCGATACTTGGCAACCGCGTTGTCGGCCTGAAGCACCTGCACGACCACCGGGCCGGAGGTCATGAAAGCCACCAGATCGCCGAAGAACGGACGCTCCCGATGGACGCCGTAGAAGGTTTCGGCCTGTTCGCGGGTGAGCTGAATGCGCTTCTGGGCGACGATGCGCAGACCCGCAGTCTCGATCACGGCGTTGACCGCACCGGTGATGTTGCGACGCGTCGCGTCGGGCTTGATGATCGAGAAAGTGCGCTCGATCGCCATGGTGACCGTCCTGTCGTTATGAATGAAAAGGCTCCGCGACTGCCGCGGACGGGCGGGCTTTAGCAGCGATACCGCCCTGCGGCAAGGGAAGCCGGCAGGATCGCGACGCAAACGGCCGGCGCGGTCCTCTCGAACCGGCCGGCCGGATGGGTGGCGCCGCGGCGTGCGGCCCGGCTGGGCTCAGCCCGCCGGGGAAGTGGCGTGGCTGTGGGTCTGATGGCTGGCGCTGCGGATGACATGCGGCGCCCGGGCCTGCTGATGCAGCGCCGCCGGCGCAGGCACGGAGGGATGCATCATCTCGTAGTCGCGCTCGTTGACCGCATATTGCTCGCGGTTTTCCTGGGACACGTATTCATCTGCCCAAGCCGCGCTGGCGAGACCCGTCACGCTCATGATCGCGCCGAGGCCGAAAGCAAGAATCTTGGTATTCATGGTACAACTCCAAGCCGCCCCAGCGATGACCAGGAGATATTGCGCTGCAGCAGTCAAAGCAAATCCCGATTTCGTGAGTCAAATTCAAAGTAAAATATTTGCTTTGTTCCATTTACGAAACGTCATTTCTCGCGAATGTGTAGTGACCTAGCGGAGTCGTCTCGCCGCATTCCGCATCAGTGGCGCAGGATATCCGCGATGGCGCGGTCCGTGACCGCATCGATGGAAAACCTGATCGGATTTCCAAGCACGCGCGGCCAGAACAGAGGTTCCTTGATGGCGCCGAGGAATTGCGCGGCGGCAAGGCTGGGATCGAGCCCGGCCGGCAGCTTTCCGGCGGAGCGCAGCATCTCCAGATAGGCGGTGAGATTGCGCAACGTCGGCTCCTTGCCGGTGCGCGAGAAAGCCTCAGAGAGTTCGGGAAAGCGCGGCGCTTCCGCGATGATCAGCCGGAGGATGGGGATGACGTCCGGCTGGTCCCAATGGACGCACATGCGCGCGACGAACTCGCGCAGCACCACGCGCGGGTCGTCCTCCGCCGTATCCGGCAGCACCGGGCCGCCGATGAAATGCGCCCAAACCTCGGCGATGATCGCGCCGAAGAGCTCCGCCTTGCTGGGATAATGCTGATACAGCGTGCGCTTGGATACGGGCGCGGCGGCGGCGATGGCGTCCATGCTGGTGTTGCCGTAGCCGCGCTCGAGAAACAGCCGCCGCGCGGCCGCGCGGATGCGTCGGCCGGTGCCGCGTGGATCGCGTGCCGCCAGCTTGGCGTCGGGCGCCGGACTTGCGGTCGTGCCCTGGTGGGCGGGGGGCGGTTTGGCAGAGTTCATGATTGACAATGTAAACTATACGGTGTAGTTTACATATGGTGATTGAGAGCGCGCCCCGCCAGACCGGTGTCTGCGGCCCGCCTCCGACCGCCCCGGCGCTCCGCCGTGTCCCGGCCCGTAAGCGCCGCCTTCCTTTTGTCCATCGACCAGTCTCTCTTCCGCGAGGTCTTTCATGAACCGCCGCTTCCTAGGCCGTTCCGGCCTGTCCGTGTCCGCCATCGGCCTCGGCTGCATGGGCATGTCCGAATTCTACGGCACCAGCAACGATGTTCAATCGCTGGAAACCCTCGACGCCGCATTCGAGCTCGGCGTGACGTTTTTCGATACCGCCGACATGTACGGCGCCGGCCACAATGAACGCCTTGTGGGTCAATTCCTGAAAGGGAAACGCGAAAAGGTGGTGCTGGCCACGAAATTCGGCGTCATGCGCGGCCCGAACGGCGAGCGCCTGGGCATCAGCGGCAAGCCGGATTATGTCCGCACCGCCTGCGATGCCAGCCTCGCCCGCCTCGGCACCGATGTGATCGACCTCTATTATCTCCACCGGGTCGACCCCGCGACCCCCATCGAGGATACGGTCGGCGCCATGAAGGGGCTGGTGGAGGCGGGCAAGGTGCGCTTCATCGGCCTTTCCGAATGTTCGGTGGCCACGCTGAAGCGGGCGAGCGCGGTGCATCCCATCACCGCCGTGCAGAGCGAATATTCCCTGTGGAGCCGGGAGCCAGAGGGTGGAATGCTCGAGGCGTGCCGCGACCTCGGCATCGCCTTCGTGGCCTACAGCCCTCTCGGCCGCGCCTTCCTGACCGGTACCGTCGGAGCCGGCACGCTGGAGGCGAGCGATTTCCGCACCCACAATCCCCGCTTCCAGGGCGAGGCTGCGGCGCAGAACGGCCGTCTGGTCGCGGCGCTGGCGCAGATCGCGGCCGGGCTCGGCATCACCTCCGCCCAGCTGGCGCTGGCCTGGATCCTCAACAAGCAGGACAATGTGGTGCCGATCCCGGGCACCCGCCGCATCAAGTATCTCAAGGAGAATATCGCCGCGACCGAGGTCAAGCTCACGCCGGCGCAGATCGCCGAGCTGGACGCCCTGTTCGCGCCCGATGCGGTCGCCGGCACGCGCTATCCGGAAGCGGCGATGGCCAGCCTCAATCTGTGATCGGCGCCTGCGGGCTGCGGCCCGCCCCGAGCTCAAGCCCTCTCCCGCATGCGGGGGAGGGCGTTCGCCTTGCGCTCACGGGTGGCGCTGCACGAACACCCGGCTCTCGAAATCGAACACCAGCACCCCGTCCTGATTGGTGCCGGTGTTGTAGGCGATCAGCATGCCCCAGTCCGGCCGGCTCTTGGGCAGGAGCTTATCGCGGGCTTCGGTGGCATAAGTAATGACGTCGCCGGCATAGACCGGCTTCAGCCAACGCAGGTTCTTGAAGCCGGGCGAAGGCCCCGTCACCGGTACCGCGACGCCCTTGGCCACCCGTTCGGCGGCAGTGCGCTGCTGGTAGGCGACGAAATATTTCATCCAGGTGGCCGCGGTGTGCCAGCCGGAGGCGCACAGGGCGCCGAAAATGCTGCGCCGGGCCGCCTCTTCGTCCACATGGAAGGGCTGCGGATCATATTTGCGGGCGAACGCCACGATCTCGTCGCGGGTGAAGGTGTGGGTGCCCAGAATCTCGCGGTCGCCCACCTGGATCTCGTCGAAGAAGTTCATGCGAGGCGCGCTCCCGGATTGCGGCGGTTGAACAGCACCACGCATTCCTGTTCCAGCGCCACGCTGCCCGCCGGCTTCAGCAGCTCCAGCTTCAAGGTCACCAGCCCGAGGTCGGGACGCGACTTGGAACTGCGGCTCTGCAGCACCGTGCGACGCAAGGTGACGACGTCGCCGGGGAAGATGGGCTCGCGCCATTTGGTTTCGGTCACGCCCGGCGAGCCCTGGCCGGCGGCGCGCAGCAGGAAGCCGTCGCACATCAGCCGCATCATGATGGCGCAGGTATGCCAGCCCGAGGCGGCGAGCCCCCCGAGCATGGAGGCCTTGCCCGCCGCCGCATCGAGATGCATCGGCTGGGCGTCGAACTCGCTGGCGAAGGCGATGATTTCTTCTTCGGTGACTTCGTAGGAGCCGAAGGTCTTCACCTCCCCCTCGACGAAGTCCTCCCAAAAGATATCGGGCATCCCACCTCCTCCTGCTGGTTCCAGATGAGAGGGGAGGCGCGGGGCGCGGTCAAGCCGTGCGCGCCATCCTCGTCATGTGCCGCGCGCTAATTGGCGAAGCGGAAGTGCAGCACGTCGCCGTCCTGCACCACATATTCCTTGCCTTCCAGCCGCAGGCGCCCGGCATCGCGCGCGCCGGATTCGCCCTTGTATTGGACATAGTCCGCATAGGCGATGGTTTCCGAGCGGATGAAGCCCTTCTCGAAATCGGAATGGATCACGCCCGCCGCCGCAGGCGCCTTGGTGCCCTTGGTGATGGTCCAGGCGCGCGCCTCCTTGGGGCCCACGGTGAAATAGGTCACGAGGTGCAGCAGATCGTAGCCGGCGCGGATCACCCGGTTGAGGCCTGGCTCGTCGAGGCCGATGGCGTCGAGATAGTCCTTCTGGTCCTCCGCCGGCAGCACGGCGATCTCGCTCTCGATCTTGGCCGAGACCACCACCGCCTTGGCGCCTTCCTCGGCCGCGCGCTTGAACACTTGCGCGGACAGCGCATTGCCCTCCAGCGCCGAGGCTTCCTCCACGTTGCAGACGTAGAGGACGGGCTTTGCGGTCATCAGGCCGAGCATGGAGAAGGTCTGCTCTTCCTCGGGCTTGCGTTCCACGAGGCGCGCCGGCTTGCCCTCGCGCAGCAGCACCAGGGCGCGGTTCATCAGGTCCAGGGTTTCCTTGGCTTCCTTGTCGGCGCCGTTCTTGGTCTTCTTCTCCAGCGCCGTGGCGCGCTTTTCCAGGCTTTCGAGATCGGCCAGCATCAGCTCGGTCTCGATGGTCTCGATGTCATCCACGGGGGCGATCTTGCCTTCCACATGGGTCACGTCGCCATCCTCGAAGCAGCGCACCACATGGGCGATGGCGTCGCATTCGCGGATGTTGGCCAGGAACTGGTTGCCGAGCCCCTCGCCCTTGGAGGCGCCGCGCACCAGGCCCGCGATGTCCACGAAGGTGAGGCGGGTGGGGATGATCTGGCCCGAGCCGGCGATGGACGCCAGCGTGTCGAGGCGCGGGTCGGGCACGGCCACTTCGCCCACGTTGGGCTCGATGGTGCAGAAAGGATAATTGGCCGCCTGCGCCGCGGCGGTCTGGGTGAGCGCGTTGAAGAGGGTCGACTTGCCCACGTTCGGCAGGCCGACGATGCCGCATTTGAAGCCCATAGCTCAGCGATCTTTCAGCGAAGAGAAGACGGTCTCGATGTCCGTCGTGAAGGGATTGATCACGGTGGTGCGCTCGATGGCGAGGCCGTCTTGAAGATCCTCGCTCACCAGCAGCCGGCAATCCGCAAGGAGCGCGGATGCAATCATCAGGCAGTCCCACCATTCGAACTTGAAGCGATCCTCGATGTGGAAGGCCCGCCCCATCAGCTCGCTGGGCGAGGCGGAGTGGCAGGCCGGCATCAGATCGCCGAGGAAGTCCCGTATGGCATGGCGCGGCACGAAGGGAAACCGGTCGATGGCGAGCGCATAGAACTCGTTCGCCACCTGCGGGGTGATCACCAGCTCGGCGTGGCGGCGGATCGAGCGCAGGCTATGCCTCGTCAGCGCCCGCTTGCGGGCCGCGCTGCGGTCCTGGAGGTAGATCAGCATCCGCGCGTCCACCAAGCATCGCAGGCTCATGGCTGTCCTCACGCATCGGGGGTGGGGGTCCCTCCGGGTCCCAGCCCGGGCCGGAGAGCCAGCGGTCGAACGGGGCGAGCGGATCGGAATGGCCGCCCAGGGCGCGGCTGAGGCGGTCGGCGATGAATTTGGAAAGGCTCTTGCCTTCCCGTGCGGCGGCGAGGCGCACCTGGACGGTAAGTTCGTCGGACAGGGTGATGGTGATATTCTTCATGGGCGGCCCCCGCATGCGCCGGCCAGGATGCCCGTCCACAGTGGCGTCAGGCGCGCGGATCGCCAACGGTTTTCTTGTCGCTGAAGCCCTGCGCATCCAGGAACAGATGCGCGCGGTTCTGGAATTCCTCGGGCTTTCCGGCCACCAGCTGCTCGGCGAAGTCCGCGCATGCCTCGCACACCCCCTCGACCCAGGGCTTCTCGCTCTTGGCGAAATCGCCCAGGACGTAAGGGTGCACCAGCGTCTTGTCGCCCGGATGACCGATGCCGAGCCGCACCCGCCAATAGTCGTTGCCGCAGTGTGCGGTGATTGAGCGCAGGCCGTTGTGGCCGGCATTTCCGCCGCCCTTTTTGGTGCGGATCTTGGACGGGGGCAGGTCCAGCTCGTCGTGAAACACGAACACCCGCTCCAGCGGGATCTTGTAGAAGCGCATGGCTTCCGCGACCGCGCGGCCGCTTTCGTTCATGAAGGTCTCGGGCAGCAAAGCGAGCACCTTCTCGCCCGCGATCTCGCCCTCCGCGACGGCGCCCTGGAAGCGGCGGCGCCAGGGGGAAAGGCGATGGCGGCGGGCCAGGGCCTCCACCGCCATGAAGCCGATATTATGCCGGTTGCCGACATATTTCGGGCCGGGATTGCCGAGGCCTGCGAACAGGATCACGGTTCAACTCCGGCCCGAGAGGTCGATCAGGACTTGGTGGAGGTCGCGGCGGCGGAGGCGGCGGCGGCAGCCGCATCGTCCGCTTCAGCGTCCTTCAGGCCCGACGGCGCCACGACGGTGGCCAGGGTGTCGTCGCCATGCAGCGCCGAGACCACGCCTTCCGGCAGGCTGACCGACGACAGATGCAGCGACGCGCCGAGCTGAACGCCCGTCAGGTCCACGGCGATGTGGTCGGGAATGGATTCGGCCGGGCAATCCAGCTCCACCGCATGGTGGACGATGTTCAGCGTGCCGCCCGCCTTCAGGCCGGGAGAGGCTTCCTGCTTCACAAAGTGCACCGGCACTTCCACCGTCACGCGCGCACCGGCGGACACCCGCAGGAAGTCCACGTGCAGCGGCTGATCCTTGACGGGATCGAGCTGGTAGTCGCGGGGGATGACGCGGTGCTTCTTGCCGTTCACTTCGATGAGGAAGAGCGTGGTCAGGAAGTGGCCGGCGTAGATGGTCCGGGTGATCTCCTTGTGTTCCAGGGAGATGGTGATCGGATCCTGCTTCTCGCCGTAGATCACGGCGGGCACGCGTCCGGCGCGGCGCTCTTCACGGGCGGCCCCCTTGCCGGCCCGTTCGCGCGCCACAGCCTTCAATTCTTTGATGGCGGTCATGGCACTTAATCCTAATGTAAAAGGGTTCTCAAAGGCCAACGGCCGCTCGCGCGGCCGTCCGGCTTTCGCATTCGGCACGCCTCCAGGGGGGCGCATGCCAAAACGAAGGCGGGCTTATAGCCGCGTTGGCCCGCAAACGCAACAAAGGCGGGCAGGGGAGGGGGTTATGAGGGGAGGCGGTTTGGCACGGGCGGCATTGGTCGCGGCCGGCATCCTGATCGGAATGGGACCGGCCTGGACGCAGGGCGCGGCACCCCCGGCGGGTGGGGCGCGGATCATCGAATGGGATATTCCGCAGATCAGCACCTTGCCCGACGACGAATTCGGCCGCCTCGTGCGGTTCGGCCGCTCGGTGCTGGAGGCGACCTATGCCCATGTGGGGCCCGCTGTCGCCGATCCCGCCCTGCGCTTCGCCGGCAACAATCTGGCTTGCGCCGATTGCCATCTCAATGACGGGCGCAAGAAGTTCGGCCTGCCCCTGGTCGCCGCCTCCGCTGATTATCCCGCCTATTCGGCCCGCACCGCCCGCGATCTGACCCTCGCCGACCGGGTGAACCAATGCATGATCCGCTCCATGAACGGGCGCCCCATGCCGGCCGACGCGCGGCCCATGCAGGCCTTGCTCGCTTATCTCACGGTGCTGTCCACCAACATTCCCGCGGATGCCAAGATCTCCGGGAGCGGGGCGGGCTCCATGCCGGAGCTGGATCGCGCCGCCGATCCGGTCCGCGGCGCCGGCATTTTCCGCACCCAATGCGCCGATTGCCACGGAGCTTCCGGGCAGGGCGTGCGGCGCAATGTGGCCGATGCCGCGCTCGGCTATGGCGTGCCGCCGCTGTGGGGGCCGGACAGCTTCAATGACGGGGCGGGCATGAGCCGGCTCATCACCTTGGCCAATTTCGCCCACAACAACATGCCCAACGGCACCGACTGGCTGATGCCGCAATTGAAGGTGGAAGACGCCTGGGACGTGGCGGCGTTCGTGGATTCCCAATCCCGACCCGCCTTGGCGGGGCTGGAGCGCGACTTTCCGGACCTGCTGTTGAAACCGATCGACGCGCCCTATGGGCCTTATGCGGACGGCTTCTCCGCCGAACAGCACAAATACGGTCCCTATTGGCCGATCCGGGCGGAGATCGCGCGACTGAAGGCGGAGAAGGGCAGCGTGCCCAATCCCAACCTGAAATAGGCTATTTCGGCAGCGGCTCGGCGGAGCAGGTCTTCGCCGGGGTCACTTTGAACCAGTCGCCGCACTTGTCGCAGCCGGCGAGGCCGAGGCCGAAGCCCACCACGAGGGCGATCTGAAGAATACGGCGCATGTCGCGCTCCCTAATCCTGCGTCGCGGCGCACCATAAAGCAGGGCGCGCCGCTTTCAACCGGCGCGTTGGGGAAGCGCCCCGGCGCGGGGTCACAGAAAGCTCAACGGGTCCACGTCGATGGCCACCCGCACATTGCCCGTGGGCTTTGGCGCGCTTTCGCGCCAGCGCCGCAGATAGGCGGACAGATCGAAGGCGCGAGGCGAGCGCACCAGCAGCCGCCAGCGATGGCGTCCGCGCAGCAGAGCGAGCGGCGCCTCGGCGGGGCCGAGCACGCGCACGTCGGCATGCAAGGGCGCGCTCGCGGCCAGCCGGCGCGCATGGCCTTCGGCGGCATGGGCCTCGCTCGCCGAAACGATCAGGCTGGCCATGCGGCCGAACGGCGGCAGCTGGGCCTCCGCGCGGGAGGCGATCTCGCTTTCGTAGAAGGCCGCGCGGTCCCCCAGCATCAGCGCCTTCATCACCGGATGTTCGGGCATGTGGGTCTGGATGAAGCCGCGCCCCTCGGTGGAACCGCGCCCGGCGCGCCCGGCCACCTGATGCACCAGCTGGAAGGTGCGCTCCGCCGCGCGCGGATCGCCATGGCCGAGGCCGACGTCCGCATCCACCACCCCCACCAAGGCGAGGCCGGGAAAATTGTGCCCTTTCGCCACCAATTGGGTGCCGACGATGATGTCCACCTCGCCCTTGGCCACGGCGTCCAGTTCTGCCCGCATCCGCTCGACGCCGCCGGAAAGATCGCTGGAGAGCACGAGGCTGCGGGCGGCGGGAAACAGGGTCTGCACCTCTTCCTGGAGGCGCTCGACGCCGGGGCCGCAGGGAATGAGGCTGTCCTTGGCGCCGCAGGCGGGGCAGGTGTCGGGGATCGGCGCCTGATAGCCGCAATGATGGCAGGCAAGGCGGCGGCGGAAGCGATGTTCCACCAGCCAGGCCGAGCAGGAGGGGCACCGCATGCGGTGGCCGCACGCGCGGCACATGGTGAGCGGGGCATAGCCGCGCCGGTTGAGGAACAACAGCGCCTGGCCGCCTGCCGCCATCGTATCGGTGATCTCCGCCTCCAGGCGCGGGGCGATCCAGCGCCCGCGCGGCGGGCCTTCCTTGCGCAAATCGATGGGCGAGAGCCCCGGCACCTTGGCGCCGCCGAACCGCTCCGGCAAGGCGAGGCGCTTGTAGCGGCCGCGCCGCGCGTTCACTTCGGTCTCGATGGAGGGCGTGGCAGAGGCGAGCACGATGGGCGCTTTCGCGAGCCGCGCGCGCACCACCGCCATGTCGCGGGCGTGATAGGCGACGCCGTCATCCTGCTTGTAGGCGGGGTCGTGTTCCTCATCGACGATGGTGAGGCCGAGATCGCGGAACGGCAGGAACAGGGCCGAACGCGCGCCCGCGACCACGCTCACCTCCCCGTTGGCCACGCCCCGCAGCACCCGCGCCCGGCGTTTTGTGGAAACACCGGAATGCCATTCCGCCGGCTTCACGCCGAACCGGCGCGTGAACCGGTCCATGAAGGCCTGGGTCAGCGCGATTTCGGGCAGCAGGATGAGCGATTGCCGCCCTTCCATGATGGCCTGGGCCACCGCCTCGAAATAGACTTCGGTCTTGCCCGAGCCGGTGACGCCATCCAGCAGATGGACACTGAAGTCGCGCGCCTCCACCGCTGCGCGCAGCGCCTGCGCCGCACCAGCCTGCTCCGGCGAAAGCTCGGGCACGGCATGGGCGGCGTCCGGCGGATAGGCGGCGGGCTCTGGGGGGAGGACGAGGGTTTCCAACGCCCCGTCGTCCACCAGCCCGTCCACCACGGATGGGGAGACGCCCGCCTCGCGCGCCGCCTCGCCCTTGCCGCGTACGAATCCATCGGCAAGGAAGGCCAGCAACCGCGCGCGAGCGGCGGTCATCCGCTCCGGCGTGCGGCCGGTGGCGCGCACGCCCACCCGCTCGCGGCCGGGCCCTGGGCTTTCATCATGACGCAGCGCCATGCGCAGCACCATGCCGCGTGGCGCCAGAGTATAGTCGGCTATCCAATCCACGAGCCGGCGCAATTCCTCCGGCAGAGGGGTGTGATCGAGCTTGGCCTTGACGCTCTTGAGCTTGGCCGTGTTCACCCCGGCGGCATTGCCACGCAGCGCCCACACACACCCGACCATGCCGCGCGAGCCGAGCGGCACATGCACGAGATCGCCCGGGGCGAGCACGAGCCCGTCCGGCACGGCATAGGAATAGGGGGCGTCGAGGCCGAGGGGGAGCAGGACATCGACGAGGCGTTCGGTCATGTTCGCTTTTTGGTCCGAGCGGGCGGAAAGGTCAAAGGGGAGGGGGTGAACGCCCGCTTGGTACCCGCCCACCCGCACGGCGGCTCAGCGAAACCACGAAAACATAGCATTCACGCCGCGCCGGCCTTGCCTTCGCCATCACGCGCCGTTACCTGCAAGCCATGAAATTCCTCGATCAAGCCAAGATATATGTGCGCTCCGGTGATGGCGGGGCGGGGTGCGTCTCGTTTCGGCGCGAGAAGTTCATCGAATTCGGCGGTCCCAACGGCGGCGACGGCGGGCGCGGCGGCGACGTGTGGGTGGAGTGCGTCGATGGCCTCAACACCTTGATCGACTACCGCTACCAGCAGCACTTCAAGGCCAAGAAGGGCGAGCACGGCATGGGCGCCAACCGCACCGGCGCCAAGGGCGCCGACGTGGTGCTCAAGGTGCCGGCTGGAACCGAGATCCTGGACGTGGACGAGGAGACCGTGCTTGCCGACCTCACCCAGGTGGGCCAGCGCATCCGCCTGCTCGCCGGCGGCAATGGCGGGTTCGGCAATGCCCAGTTCAAGACCTCCACCAACCAGGCGCCGCGTCGGGCCAATCCGGGCCTGGAGGGCGAGGAGAAGTGGATCTGGCTGCGCCTGAAGCTGATTGCCGACGCCGGCCTCATCGGCCTGCCAAACGCCGGCAAGTCCACGTTTTTGGCGGCAACCACCGCCGCCAAGCCGAAGATCGCGGATTATCCCTTCACGACGCTGCATCCCGGCCTCGGCGTGGTGCGGGTGGACGACCACGAATTCGTCCTGGCGGATATTCCGGGCCTGATCGAGGGTGCCCACGAGGGGCATGGCATCGGCGACCGGTTCCTCGCCCATATCGAGCGCTGCCGCGCCCTGCTGCATCTGGTGGACGGCACCTGCGAGCACGCCGGCAAGGCCTATAAGACCGTGCGCGCGGAGCTTGCCGCCTATGGCGCCGGGCTCGACGAGAAGCCGGAGATCGTCGCGCTCTCCAAGATCGACGCGCTCTCTCCCGAACTGCTGAAGCAGCAGAAGGAGCGGCTGCAGCGCGCGGCGAAGAAGAAGCCGCTGCTGCTCTCGGCCCAGTCCGGCCAGGGCATGCAGGATGCCTTGCGCATGCTGTTCAAGGTGGTCACCGACGGCCGCGTGGAAGAAGCGGAAGCCGCGCCCAAGGCCGAGTGGCGGCCATGAGCGGCGGCGGGCAGCCCGGATTTTCAGTACAGGCGGGCCGATGATGGCGGGAGAACGCTTCGAACGCCATCGCCAGCCCTGGACCTCCGAGGAGATCCAGAAGCTGCACGCCTGCGCCAAGAAGGGCATGTCGCTGAAGGGGATCGCCCAGGCGCTGACCCGCAGCGAGGAATCCGTGAAGATCCGCGCCAAGGCCGACGGTCTCACCATCGCCAAGCTGCGCTGAACGCTCGGGGCGTTTGGCGCGGGGGCTTTGGCCTGGAGCGCGCGGCAGCCTCGCCTTCGCGCCTCTGGTCCCAAGAGCCGGCTTGGGATATCTGAGGCGGCTCCCGCCCTGCGCCGCCGACGGGCACCCCCGGACGCCGGCTGAAGTGAAGACCCGATCCGTGACCTCTGCCGTTCCCTCCCTCGCCGATTTCCGCCGCATCGTCATCAAGGTGGGCTCGGCCCTGCTGGTGGATTCCGCGCGCGGAAAAGTCCGCCTGCCGTGGCTGACCTCGCTGGCCGAGGACATCGGCGCGCTGCATGCCGAGGGCAAGGATGTGCTGGTGGTCTCCTCCGGCGCCATCGCCCTCGGGCGTACGGTGCTCGGCCTGCCGCGCGGCGCCCTGAAGCTGGAGGACAGCCAGGCGGCCGCCGCCGTGGGACAGATCGCGCTCGCGCGCACTTGGTCGGAAATCCTCGCCCATGAGAACGTCACCGCAGGACAGATCCTGCTGACCCTCAGGGACACCGAGGAGCGTCGACGGTACTTGAATGCCCGCTCCACCCTGGCGCGGCTTTTGGAATATCGCGCGGTTCCCGTCATCAACGAGAACGACACCGTGGCCACCAGCGAAATCCGCTATGGCGACAACGATCGCCTCGCCGCCCGCGTCGCCACCATGGCGAGCGCGGATCTTCTGATCCTGCTCTCCGACATCGATGGGCTCTATACCGCCCCGCCCGCCACCCATCCCGACGCGCGCCATCTGCCGGTGGTGCCGCGCATCACCGCCGAGATCGAGGGCATGGCGGGTGCCGCCGGCTCGGAGCTCTCGCGCGGCGGCATGCGCACGAAGATCGAGGCGGGCAAGATCGCCACCTCGGCCGGCACGCACATGGTGATTGCATCCGGCCATGTGAAAAATCCGCTGCGGGCGATCCTCGAAGGTGGGCGCTGCACCTGGTTCCTCAGCGGGGCCACCCCGGCGCGCGCCCGCAAGGCCTGGATCGGCGGCACGCTGGAGCCGCGCGGCATTCTCCATCTGGACGAAGGCGCGGTCGCGGCCCTGCGGCGCGGCGCTAGCCTGCTGCCGGCGGGCGTCACCCGCGTGGAAGGCCTGTTCGAGCGTGGCGACGCGGTGCTGCTGCGCGGGCCGGACGGCGGCGAGATCGGCCGCGGGTTGGTCGCCTATGACAGCGACCATGCCGAGCGCATCATCGGCCGCGCCAGCGCCGAGATCGAGGCCATTCTCGGCTTCCAGGGCCGGCTCGAACTGATCCATCGCGACGACATGGCCGTGGGCGCGGAATAGGCCTAACGCAAACGGGCTACCCTTGGGGACGCGCCTGCGTTATGCGTGGAGCCGGTGTGCGAGGCCTGCGGTTGCGCAACTTCCGTCTCCACGCCACCTGATGGTAAGGCTTGCGGCCGCTTCGCTTTTCCGGGCGACGGCCCGATCAGAGAGTTCGCCATGTCCATGTCCAGCGCCGCCCGAGTGAACGCCCCCGCGATCGCCGATCGCGCGGTGCCGCCGTCGGACATGGCCGGCGCCATGCTGGATATGGGCAAGCGCGCCCGCGCCGCCGCGCGTATTCTCGCCGTCGCGGATGCGGAGACGAAATCACGGGCGCTTCTGGCCTCTGCGCGCGCCATCCGCGCCGCCACGCCCGAGATCCTCGCCGCCAATGCTGACGACCTGGTGCGCGCGCGCGCCGACGGCATGTCCGCCGCATTCCAGGACCGGCTCGCCCTTACCGAGGCGCGGGTCGAGGCGATCGCCGCCGGCATCGAGGCGGTGGCCGCTTTGCCGGACCCCGTCGGCAAGGTGACGGAACGCTGGACCCGCCCGAACGGCCTCGTCATCGAGCGCGTGCGCACGCCGCTCGGGGTCATTGGCGTGATCTATGAGAGCCGGCCCAATGTGACGGCGGACGCGGCGGCGCTGTGCGTGCGCGCCGGCAATGCCGTGGTGCTGCGCGGCGGCTCCGACAGCCTGGGGTCGAGCGGCGCCATTCACAAAGCGTTTGTCGCCGGCCTCGCGGAAGCCGGCCTGCCGGCGGATGCCGTGCAGTTCGTGCCGTTCGCCGACCGGAGCGCGGTGGGCGAGATGCTCAAGGGGCTCGGCGGAAACCTGGATGTGATCGTGCCGCGCGGCGGCAAGGGCCTGGTGGCGCGGGTGCAGAGCGAGGCGCGCGTCCCCGTGTTCGCCCATCTCGACGGCATCGTCCATGTCTATGTCCACGCGCCCGCCGATCTCGACATGGCGAAAACCGTGCTGCTGAACGCCAAGATGCGCCGCACCGGCATCTGCGGCGCCGCCGAGACGCTGCTGGTGGACGAAGCGAGCGCGCCGACCCATCTCACGCCGCTGATCCAGATGCTGCTCGACGCCGGCTGCGAAGTGCGCGGCGATGCGGCGGCGCAGGCGGCCGATCCGCGCGTGTTGCCCGCAGACGATGCTGACTGGGACACGGAATATGAGGACGCGATCATCTCCGTGAAGGTGGTGGCGGATCTCGATGCCGCCATCGCCCATATCGAGGGCCATGGATCCCATCACACCGATTCCATCATCACGCAGGACGAGGCGGCCGCCCGCCGCTTCCTCTCCGAGGTGGATTCGGCGATCGTCATGCACAATGCCTCCACCCAGTTCGCGGATGGCGGCGAGTTCGGCTTTGGCGCCGAGATCGGCATCGCCACGGGCCGCATGCACGCGCGCGGTCCGGTGGGCGCGGAGCAACTCACCTCGTTCAAATACCGTGTGCACGGGGCCGGACAGACCCGTCCGTGACCTGCATGAAAAGCGCGCGCGCCCCGGAGGGACCGCCGGCAGCGTCGCTCAGCGAGAGCGCCGCCACGCGCCTGCCGCTGACCACGGCGGGCATGCGCATCGGCCTGTTCGGCGGCAGCTTCAATCCCGCGCACGGCGCCCATCGCGCGGCTAGCCTGCTGGCGCTGCGGCGTCTCGGCCTCGACCGGGTGTGGTGGCTGGTCACTCCCGGCAATCCCCTCAAGGATAACCGTAATCTGCCCTCCCTCGCGGCGCGGGTGGCCTATGCCCGCACGGTGGCGCACCATCCGCTGATCGATGTCACAGGCATTGAGGCGCGGCTCGGCACGCGCTACAGCTACGAGACCGTGGCGGCCCTGCGGGCGCGCTTGCCGCAGGTGCGCTTCGTGTGGCTGATGGGGGCGGACAATCTCGCTCATTTCAGCCGCTGGCAGCGCTGGCGGGATCTGGCGAACCTTCTGCCCATCGCCGTGGTGGATCGCATGGGCGACAGCCTCGCCGCCACCGCCTCCCTTGGCGCGCAGGCGCTGGGGCGGTTTCGAATCGACGAGAGCGACGCGGCCATCCTGCCCACTCTCGATCCGCCCGCGTGGGTCTTTCTCCACGGAATGAAATCCCCAGTTTCCTCAACGGGAATTCGCGCTGCACAACAGGCCGCCGGCTGGCCGGCGCGCGGGGCACTCGGCCACAAGTCTTGATTTTTCGTTGATTTGAGCGCATTTTACCTGCGTGGCCTCAGGGTTCGGCATCGCCTGCCCCAGGAGTCCGCATTAATTTTCGAGAGGATTTGGACCACTGTCCACGACGGCTCTCATGGCGGCCGCCCCCAACCCGGCGCCCGCATCGATTTCCGAAGCGCCCGACGCTGAGGAAGTCCTCGCCCTCGTTACCGCCCAGCTGGACGACGACAAGTCGGAAGACATCGTCTCCATTGACCTGCGGGGCAAAACATCGATCGCCGATTATATGGTGGTGGCGTCCGGCCGCTCGCAGCGGCATGTCGGCGGCATCGCCGAGCACCTCATCGAGGCGCTCAAGGCGGCCGGTGTGCGCGACGTGCGGGTCGAAGGCCAGCCGGCCTGCGATTGGGTGCTCATCGACGCCGGGGATGTGATCATTCACATCTTCCAGCCCGAGGTTCGCAGCTTCTATTCCATCGAGAAGATGTGGTCCGGGACCGCGCGCGCCTGATGGCGCGCGGCGTTTCCCGTTCGGGCTGAGCACGCGGTGCGCATTCTGCTGGTGTGCATCGGCCGGCTGAAAGCTGGGGCCGAGCGGGATCTTGTGACACGCTATGTCGAGCGGGCGCGGGCTTCGGGCCGCGCGCTCGGGCTGACCGGCTTCGAAACCCTGGAATTTCCAGAATCCGCCGCGCGCCGCGCGGAAGACCGCATGAGCGAGGAAGGTGCCACCTTGCTCGCCGCGATTCCCCCCGGCGCGGTGGTGGTGGCGCTCGATCCGCGCGGCCGCGCACTCTCCAGCGAGGATTTTTCCGCCCGCATCCAGGCCGAGCGCGATACCGGCGCCTCCGTCTTTTGTCTCGTCATAGGCGGTGCGGACGGGCTTGCCGATCCGGTGCGAGACCGCGCGAAGTTGATGCTGGCCTTCGGCGCCGCCACCTTCCCCCACCAATTGGTGCGGGTCATGCTGGCCGAGCAGCTCTATCGGGCCACCACCATTCTCTCCGGGCATCCCTATCACCGCGCTTGAAGCCCTCGCCCGCCTCAGCGTTCGGGCTGTGTCGCGGGCAAAGCTGTTTGATGGTTTACACATCCTCAACTTCGCACGCTTAAGTCTGCGTTCATGATGTTTCGCCCCGGGCCCTTCCTCTGCGTGGTGGCGGTCGGCCTCGCTCTCGCGCAGGCCGGGCCGGCGCGCGGCCAAGCGGCCGCGCCGGGAGCGGGCGCACCGGTGCCGGTGCCGCGCGCAGCAAAGCCCGCGCCGCGTCCGGCCGGCACCCCCGCTGTCGATACCGAAGCGTTGCAGAATGACGTGCGCCGCAATGCGGCTTTTCAGGCTCAGCTCCAAGCGGATCTGGCCAGCGCCACCGGCGATCGGGGCAAGCTGTCCCAGATGCTGGTGGACACCACGACGCATATCCGCGAGGTCGAGCAGAAGCTGACCGACGTGGAAAGCCGCATGGCGGAGCTGGACCGCAGCCGTTCCGCGCTGGCCGCCTCGCTGATGAGCCGGCGTGAGGTTCTCGCCGACGTGCTGTCCGCGCTGGTCCGCATGGGCCGCAATCCCCCGCCGGCCTTGCTGATGCGGCCCGACGATGCGCTCGATGCCGTGCGCTCCGCCATCCTTCTCGGGGCGTTGCTGCCGGAAATGCGGGTCGAGGCGGAGACGCTCGCGACCGACCTTGCCGAATTGAACCGGGTGCGCACCGAGTTGACCAGCGCGCGCGACACCCTCGCCACCCTGCGGTCATCTCTGGGCGAGGATCGCGCGCGCATCGCCGCGCTCGTCACGGAGCGCCAGCGGCGCCAGGCGGAGAGCGGGACCACCCTGCCGGCGGACAAGGCCCAGGCCGATTCCCTCGCCAAGGCCAGCGGCGACGTGCACGATCTCGTGACCCGGTTGGAAACGGAAGTGGCGCCCGCCGCGCGTGCCGCCGATGCCGCCCGCACCGCGCCTCAGGATGCCCCAGCGGCAGGAGGGGGCGGAAAAGCCCAGGTCGCGGCCTTGACCAACCCGGCGCGGCTTGCGCCCGCAATCGCCTTCACAGAGGCCAAAGGCTTGCTGCCATTACCGGTTGCCGGGGTGCGGCTGCGGGAATTCGGCGCGCCCGACGGGCTCGGCAGCACGGAAAAGGGCCTAACCATCGGCACTCGGGCGGGCGCGCAAGTCGCAGCCCCGAGCGACGGCTGGGTGGTATATGCTGGTCCATTCCGCTCCTATGGCCAACTCTTGATCATAAATGCGGGCGGGGGCTACCATATTCTTATGGCGGGAATGGAACGCATCACCGTGGACCTCGGGCAGTTCGTATTGACCGGGGAGCCCGTGGCGGTGATGGGAAGCGGTCCCCGGGCGGCAAATTCGGCCTCGGGACAGCCCCATTTGTATGTCGAGTTCCGCAAGGACGGAATTTCAATCGATCCCGCCCCATGGTGGGCGGCAACGGACAGTCAGAAGGTGCGCGGATGATGCGTCGTACGTCTCTATTTCTCTTTGGCGTTGCGGCCGGCGCCCTGGTGGCCGTCGCGGCGACCCAGCCTGGCATGCTTTCGAGCATGACCGCCCAGGCCGCGGCTTCTGATACCTACCGTCAGCTCAACCTGTTCGGTGACGTGTTCGAGCGGGTGCGTTCCGATTATGTCGAGAAGCCCGATGACAGCAAGCTCGTGGAAAGCGCCATCAACGGCATGCTCCAGGGCCTCGATCCGCACTCCTCCTACATGGACGCGAAGAGCTTCCGCGACATGCAGGTGCAGACTCGCGGCGAGTTCGGCGGCCTCGGCATCGAGGTCACCATGGACGACGGCCTCGTGAAGGTCATCGCGCCCATCGACGATACGCCGGCGGCCAAGGCGGGCGTTCAGGCGGGCGACATCATTACCAAGCTCGACGACGACCAGGTGCAGGGCCTGACCCTGAACCAGGCGGTGGAGAAGATGCGCGGCGCGGTCAACACGCCGATTCGCCTCACCATCGTGCGCAAGGGCCAGGACAAGCCGATCGAGATCAAGGTGGTGCGCGACACCATCAAGATCCGTGCAGTGCGTTCGCGAATCGAGAATGGCGACATCGCCTATCTGCGCGTCACCTCGTTCAACGAGCAGACCTTCGACAATCTGAAGAAGGCCATCGAGGACACCACCGCCCAGATCGGCCCGGATAAGATCAAGGGCTATATCGTCGATCTGCGCAACAATCCCGGCGGCCTGCTGGACCAGGCGATCGCGGTCTCGGACGCGTTCCTGGAGAAGGGCGAAATCGTCTCCACCCGCGGCCGCAATGCCGACGAGACCCAGCGCTTCAACGCGCGCGGCGGCGATCTGACCAAGGGCAAGCCGGTGATCGTGCTGACAAACGGCGGCTCCGCCTCGGCCTCGGAAATCGTCGCCGGCGCCCTTCAGGATCACAAGCGCGCCACCATCCTCGGCTCGCGGACGTTCGGCAAGGGCTCGGTGCAGACCATCATCCCGCTCGGCGGCAACGGTGCGCTGCGGCTCACCACGGCCCGGTATTACACGCCGTCGGGCCGCTCGATCCAGGCCAAGGGCATCGAGCCCGATATCGTCCTGATCCAGGATCTGCCGGAAGACCAGAAGGCCAAGATCGGTGCCGCCGGAGGCGATACCACGCGCGGCGAAGCCTCGCTGAAGGGCCATCTGAAGAACGGCGACGACGAGCAGACCGGCTCGCCGTCCTACGTGCCGGCCGATCCGAAGGACGACACGCAGCTGAAGATGGCTGTGGATCTGCTGGAAGGCACCATCAAGAACGCCGCCTTCCCGCCGAATCCGAACAAGACCACCTCCGCCAACTGAGGCGAATCCGGGCGGCTGCCGCGCAGGCGCCGCCCCTGCGTAAACGACCCGCCGGTTCTGCCGGCGGGTCTTTTTTTGCCGGAAAAAGAGTGTTTCCCTTTTGCGCTGCACCCACGGCGCGATGGCTTGCCGGCAGCGCGTTTTGCGGGCAAAGCTGCAGTACAAAAGGAAAATTTCTGCCCTAAGGGCAGGGAATTGCCGGTTTCGCGAGGCTGCGGTGCGTCAATGCGGCACTGTGCCCTTCACTCGGTCGTGTTGCCGCTTCGCAAAGCCTGTGTTAGGCAACCCCGACTTCCGGAGACCGGCCCTGCCGGCCTTTCGGGGGACAACATCGATATTCCCAACAGATCAAGGGTTTGGGTCTCCAATCGCGCGGATCGCGCGGCGGAGGTTGCGGACCCGAGAGAGGCGCGGGTGGCGGAGACGATCGTGTCAGGCATGGCGGGGCGCTATGCGACCGCACTGTTCGAATTGGCGAACGAGGCGGGAACCCTCGACGCCGTGCAGGCAGACCTCGGCACGTTGTCGGGCCTGATCGCGGAGAATGCCGACCTCGGCCGTCTCGTGCGCAGCCCGGTCTTCGGCGCGGAGGAGCAGTCCCGCGCCATCGCCGCTGTGATGGCGAGCATCGGCATCACCGGCATCACCGCGAATTTCGTGAAGCTGGTTGCGAGCAATCGCCGCCTGTTCGCGCTGCCGACCATGATTTCCGCTTTCAACGCTCTGGTCGCCGCCCATCGCGGCGAGGTGACGGCGCAGGTGACTGCCGCCGAGCCGCTGAGCGACACCCACATCGCCGCGCTCAAGGAAGCGCTGGCTCAAAAGACCGGCAAGGACGTGAGCCTCGACGTAACCGTCGATCCGTCCATCATCGGTGGTCTGATCGTGAAGCTCGGCTCGCGCATGGTCGATGCTTCTTTGAAGACCAAACTCAATTCTATCCGGCATGCGATGAAAGAGGTCCGCTGATGGACATTCGAGCCGCTGAAATCTCTGCCATCCTGAAAGAGCAGATCCAGAATTTCGGCCAGGAGGCGGAAGTCTCGGAGGTCGGTCAGGTTCTCTCCGTAGGCGACGGCATTGCGCGCGCTTATGGTCTCGACAACGTCCAGGCGGGCGAGATGGTCGAGTTCGAGAACGGCACCCGCGGCATGGCGCTGAACCTCGAAATCGACAATGTCGGTATCGTGATCTTCGGCTCCGATCGTGAGATCAAGGAAGGCCAGACCGTCAAGCGCACCGGCGCCATCGTGGACGTGCCGGTCGGCAAGGGTCTGCTGGGCCGCGTCGTGGACGCGCTGGGCAATCCGATCGACGGCAAGGGCCCGATCGAATACACAGAGCGCCGCCGCGTGGACGTGAAGGCGCCGGGCATTATCCCCCGCAAGTCCGTGCATGAGCCCATGCAGACCGGCCTGAAGGCCATCGACGCGCTCATCCCCGTCGGCCGCGGCCAGCGCGAGCTCATCATCGGCGACCGCCAGACCGGCAAGACCGCCGTCGCGCTCGACACCATTCTCAACCAGAAGCCCATCAACCAGGGCACGGACGAGAAGGCCAAGCTCTATTGCGTCTATGTGGCGGTGGGCCAGAAGCGCTCCACGGTCGCGCAGTTCGTGAAGGTGCTGGAAGAGCAGGGCGCGCTGGAATATTCCATCATCGTCGCCGCCACCGCTTCCGACCCGGCCCCCATGCAGTTCCTGGCGCCGTTCTCCGGCACCGCCATGGGCGAATTCTTCCGCGACAACGGCATGCACGCTTTGATCGTCCATGACGATCTGTCCAAGCAGGCGGTCGCCTATCGCCAGATGTCGCTGCTGCTGCGTCGCCCGCCGGGCCGCGAAGCCTATCCCGGCGACGTGTTCTATCTCCACTCGCGCCTGCTGGAGCGCGCGGCCAAGCTGAACGACGCCAACGGCGCCGGCTCGCTGACCGCCCTCCCGGTGATCGAGACCCAGGCCAACGACGTGTCGGCCTATATCCCGACCAACGTGATCTCCATCACGGACGGCCAGATCTTCTTGGAATCCGACCTGTTCTACCAGGGCATCCGCCCGGCGGTGAACGTCGGCCTCTCAGTGTCGCGCGTCGGCTCCTCCGCCCAGATCAAGGCGATGAAGCAGGTGGCGGGCAAGATCAAGGGCGAGCTCGCCCAGTATCGCGAGCTGGCGGCCTTCGCCCAGTTCGGCTCCGACCTCGACGCCTCCACCCAGAAGCTGCTGAACCGCGGCGCGCGCCTGACGGAACTGCTGAAGCAGGGCCAGTTCTCGCCGCTGAAGGTTGAGGAGCAGGTGGTCGTGATCTTCGCCGGCACCAACGGCTATCTCGACCCGCTGCCTGTGTCCAAGGTGCGCGAGTTCGAGGCCGGCCTGCTGCTGGCGCTGCGCTCGCAACACCAGGACATTCTCGACACCATTCGCACCTCCAAGGAAATGTCCAAGGAGACCCAGGAGAAGCTCACGAAGGCCATCGAGGCCTTTTCCAAGAGCTTTTCCTGAGCCTTTCCTCGAGATTGATGGACGGGCGCAATGGCGAGCCTGAAAGAACTTAGAAACCGGATCGCCTCGGTCAAGGCGACGCAGAAGATCACCAAGGCGATGCAGATGGTCGCCGCGGCGAAGCTGCGTCGCGCCCAGACCATGGCGGAGGCCGCGCGTCCGTTCGCCGAGCGGATGGATGCGGTCCTCGGCAATCTGGCCTCCGGCGTCACGGTCAGCGCCGATACGCCCCTCCTTCTGGCGGGCACGGGCAAGGACGAGAAGCATCTGCTGCTCGTCTGCACCTCCGAGCGCGGCCTGTGCGGCGCCTTCAATACTCAGATCGTGCGTTTCGCGCGCGAGCGGGCCTATGCCCTGATGGCCCAAGGGAAGGACGTGAAGTTCTTCTGCGTCGGCCGCAAGGGCTACGACCAGCTGCGCCGCACCTTCCCGAACCAGATCGTCGAGCTGGTTGACCTGCGGGCGGTGCGCACGCTGGGCTTCGTGAATGCGCAGGATATCGCGGAAAAGATCATCGCCCGCTTCAACAAAGGCGAGTTCGATGTCTGCACCCTGTTCTTCTCGCACTTCAAGTCGGTGATCTCGCAGATCCCGACCGCGCAGCAGATCATCCCCGCCACCTTCGAGGAGAAGGCCGGCGAGGCGAGCACCTATGATTACGAGCCGGACGAGGGCGAGATCCTCGCCGACCTGCTGCCGCGCAATCTCGCGGTCCAGGTGTTCCGCGCCCTGCTGGAAAATCAGGCGTCTTTCTATGGGTCGCAGATGAGCGCCATGGACAACGCCACCCGCAATGCGGGCGAGATGATCAAGAAGCAGACCCTCATCTACAACCGCACGCGCCAGGCCATGATCACGAAGGAACTCATCGAGATCATCTCCGGCGCAGAAGCGCTCTGACGGCAGCGCGGTCGAGACACAAGGACGACGAACTATGGCCAACCCCACCGGACGCATCTCTCAGGTCATCGGCGCCGTCGTCGACGTGCAGTTCGACGGCCACCTGCCGGCAATCCTCAACGCCCTGGAAACCACCAACCAGGGCAACCGCCTGGTGCTCGAAGTGGCCCAGCATCTCGGCGAGAGCACCGTGCGCACCATCGCCATGGACTCCACCGAAGGCCTGGTACGCGGCCAGCCGGTGACCGATACCGGCGCCCCGATCCAGGTGCCGGTGGGCGAAGCCACCCTCGGCCGCATCATGAACGTCATCGGCGAGCCGGTGGACGAGCTCGGCCCGATCGTCGGCGAGATGGTCCGCGCCATCCACCAGGAAGCCCCGACCTACGCCGAGCAATCCACTGAAGCCGAGATCCTGGTCACGGGCATCAAGGTGGTGGACCTGCTGGCGCCTTACTCCAAGGGCGGCAAGATCGGCCTGTTCGGCGGCGCCGGCGTGGGCAAGACCGTGCTCATCATGGAGCTGATCAACAACATCGCGAAGGCGCACGGCGGCTATTCCGTGTTCGCCGGCGTGGGCGAGCGCACCCGTGAGGGCAACGATCTCTACTACGAAATGATCGAGTCCAAGGTGAATGTGGACCCGCACGAGCATGACGGCTCGGCCGCCGGCTCCAAGTGCGCCCTGGTCTACGGCCAGATGAACGAGCCTCCGGGCGCCCGCGCCCGCGTCGCGCTGACCGGCCTCACCGTCGCCGAGCATTTCCGCGACCAGGGCCAGGACGTGCTGTTCTTCGTGGACAACATCTTCCGCTTCACCCAGGCGGGTTCGGAAGTGTCGGCGCTGCTCGGCCGCATTCCCTCGGCGGTGGGCTATCAGCCGACGCTGGCGACCGACATGGGCGCGCTGCAAGAGCGCATCACCACCACCACCAAGGGGTCGATCACCTCGGTGCAGGCCATCTACGTGCCCGCCGACGATCTGACCGACCCGGCGCCCGCCGCCTCGTTCGCCCATCTGGACGCGACCACCGTTCTGTCGCGCTCGATCGCGGAAAAGGGCATCTATCCGGCGGTGGACCCGCTGGACTCCACCTCGCGCATTCTCTCGCCGCTGGTGATCGGCGACGAGCATTACAATGTGGCCCGTCAGGTTCAGCAGACCCTGCAGCGCTACAAGTCGCTTCAGGACATCATCGCCATTCTCGGCATGGATGAGCTGAGCGAAGAGGACAAGCTTGTGGTGTCGCGCGCCCGCAAGATCGAGCGCTTCCTCTCCCAGCCGTTCCACGTGGCCGAAGTGTTCACCGGCTCGCCCGGCAAGCTGGTCGATCTCGCCGACACCATCAAGGGCTTCAAGGGCCTGGTGGAAGGCAAGTATGACCACCTGCCGGAAGGCGCCTTCTACATGGTGGGCACCATCGAGGAAGCCATCGAGAAGGGTAAGAAGATGGCGGCTGCGGCCGCCTGAGTTCAAGCGCCTGAGCCTTCGGGCCTGAAGGTTGATAGAGGCCGGCCCCATGTCCCGCGCAAGCGGATGCGGGGCCGGCATCGAACGCATCAAAGGCCCGCGCGGTCGGAGACACACAGATGGCCACCTTCCCCTTTGAGCTCGTCTCGCCCGAGAAGCTCCTCTTTTCCGGCCAGGTGCAGGAAGTGGGCGTGCCCGGTAGCGAAGGCGATTTCGGCGTCATGGCCGGCCATGCGCCGTTCATCGCCACATTGCGCCCGGGCATCCTGACCATTCATGCCGACGGTGGCGCAAAGCGCCTGTTCGTGCGCGGCGGCTTCGCCGAGGTGAACCCCACCGGCCTTACCGTTCTCGCCGAGCGCGCGGTGCCGGTGGAAGAGATCAAGCCGGAGATGCTGCGCCAGCTCATCAAGGACGCGCAGGAAGACATCGCCGACGCCCGCACCGATGAGGCGCTTCAGCGCGCCGAGGCGCAGGTCGCCGATCTCAAGCAGGTGCTGGACATTCTGGTGCCCGGCGAAGCGCCGCTGCCCCATTGAGGCATGTCGGCCCTTCGGGCAGGTCAGGAAAAATTAAGGCCCGGCATTGCCGGGCCTTTTTGTTTGGATGGGTCATCCGTCCCTAACCCGCTGCGCAGAAGGCCCTCGCTCTAAAGGCCGAGGCGACACCGAGCACCGCGTCACGACGAGCACAGGGTCATCCGCCCCGCCAAATGCATACAACGGCCCGCGCTGCGTCGGTCAGGGCATGGCGAAACGGCGGAAATCGTGGATGACCCGCTCGTAGACGGCGCGCTTGAAAGGCACCACCAGCTCTGCCGTGCGCTCCAGGTTCTCCCAGCGCCAATGGGCGAATTCGGGCCTGTGCTGGCCGCCGCCCGGCTTGAGAATGTCGATCTCCCCGTCCGTTCCGGTGAAGCGTAGGGCGAACCAGCGCTGCGTCTGCCCGCGATACTTGCCCTTCCATGCCTGCCCCGCGATGCGGCCGGGAAGGTCATAGTTCAGCCAGTCCTCGACTTCCCCGAGCCGGACCACCGAGCGGATCGAGGTTTCCTCATACAATTCACGCAACGCTGCCGCGAAGGGCTCTTCGCCCGCATCGATGCCGCCCTGGGGCATCTGCCAGGAATGAACCATGTCGACATGCTCAGGGCCGCCCGGACGCTGGCCCATGAACACTTGGCCAGCCTGGTTGAACACGGCAAGGCCGACGCATCGACGATAGGGCAGATCTTCCTGACGCTTCATGGGGCACCTCGTGTGGTTTCCGGCGGCGCGTTCGCGGCCCTGCTTAGCAAATCCGCGCCCCGTTTGCGCGGGACGTGAGCAGGGGCGCGCGCGGAAAATGACGCGCCCGATCCCACGCCCGCATGCCGCGCCGGAGGCCCGAGCGCGCGGCGTCAGTGCGCCCGCATTCCCCGCGGCAGGGCGGTCGCCGCCCAGGCGCGCAGCGACACCCAGGTGCGACGGTCGAGCAGGAAGCGGTCCACGGGCACGGAAGCGGCCAGCGCCTTCACCCGGCACAGCCCGGCGCCGCACCATTGGAACGCGCACTTCTCCAGCACCCGCCGGGAGGCGGGATTGACGACGCGGGCGGCGCCTGCAATCTGCGCGACAGCGGTTTCGGAAAAGGCATAGTCGATCACCGCCCGGGCCGCCTCGGTGGCGATGCCGCGGCCCCAGAACGGCTCGCCGATCCAATAGCCAAGCTCGGGCGCAGGCTCGCCGGGCCGGCGCGCGAACCCGCACATGCCGACCAGGGTGAGCTCCCCTTCCTGCTTCAGAAGCACGGCGAAGGTGGCGGCTTCCTCGCCCTGGGGCGCGTTTGCCACGAAGCTTGCCGCATCTGCGATGCGATAGGGATGGGGCAGGTTGGCGGTCATTTCCGCAATGCGCCGGCTATTGGCCAGCGCCGCAATGGCATCCACGTCCTCGATCTTGGGCGCGCGCAGCACCAGCCGCGCGGTCTCGAGGACGGGAATACAGCTTTCCTGCAGCGCAACTCCGGGTGGCGTCTCGATGATGGTCATGGCGGGCTCCAGGCCAAGGCAAAAGAAAACCGGGAAGACGTGCCCGTCTCCCCGGTTCATCGGAGCCCCAGCTTCCTGGTTCAGGCTCCCTCCGGTTCGACGAGACCGGCGGGATCCTGCATTTTCAGGTCTCGCCGGTTATTCAGCCGCCTCAAGGGCGGGGGTAGCTACAACAGAGACGAACGTGCGGTCGTTGGCTTTGGTGCGGAATTCAACTCGGCCTTCAATAAGCGCGAACAAGGTATGGTCCTTGCCCATGCCGACATTGGTGCCGGGATGCCATTTGGTGCCGCGTTGACGCACGATGATGTTGCCGGGAACAACTTCCTGGCCGCCGAAGCGCTTCACGCCAAGGCGACGGCCGTCGGAATCGCGGCCGTTGCGGGACGAACCGCCTGCTTTTTTATGAGCCATTTGCGCTCTCCGTTCTCAGATCAAGCTTCGGCCGCGGCCTGTTCGGCCGGCGCAGCTTGGGTTGCGGGGACGACGGCCTTGCCGTCGGTTCCGAGAATCTCGGTGATGCGCACGACGGTGAGGTCGGCGCGGAAGCCACGCTTGCGGCGCGAGTTCTGCCGGCGGCGCTTCTTGAACGCGATCACCTTGTCGCCGCGGGTCTGTTCGACCACTTCCACGGTAACGGAGGCGCCGTCCACGAGCGGGGCACCGATCACGGTGGTCTCGCCTGCCAGCATGAGCACGGGGAGCGACAGAATCTGGCCGGCTTCGGCGTCGATGATCTTGTCGACGGTGATGACGTCGTGCGGGGCGACGCGGTACTGCTTGCCGCCCGTCTTGATGACCGCGAACATCTTTGTCTCGCTTTCGTGTTCCACCCGCCTCGAAGGGAGGGCTTCTTTCGGTCGATTGGGAATATGGGCGCAAAGGCCCACGCGAAGCGGCTCGTGTACCCTTTGCCGGGTCGGTTTGTCAATGCGCCGGCTTGCGCAAAAACATGGAGCGGTGCCGGTTTGCGTCCGGCGGCGTGGTGTCTTAACCCTGCGTTTGAAACATCTTCAAGCGGGTTCCCATCACAGGTCCGCCACCTCCGCCACGCCAGGTTCGATTCGCAAGGGTCCCATCATGCACGACAAGCAGGCCGAAATTCCGGACGGCATGCCCGCCATCCGCACCATCGCCATGCCGGCGGATACCAATCCGAGCGGGGACATCTTCGGCGGCTGGCTGATGTCGCAGATGGATCTGGCGGCGGGTAACATCGCCGCCCGCCGGGCCCGCGGACGCTGTGCGACGGTGGCGGTGGAGGCGATCACCTTCCTCGGCCCGGTGTTCGTGGGAGACGAAGTGAGCCTGTTCGCCAACATCCTGTCGGTGGGCCGCACGTCGATGCGGATCGAGGTGGAAGCCTGGCGCCGCGCGCGCGAGGGCGAGGACACGCGCAAGGTGACGGAGGCGGTCTTCACCTTCGTCGCCATCGACGCCCACGGCAAGCCGCGCCCAGTCGGTGATGTCGCCTGAGCGGTGCTCGACGTCCGGGCGTGGAAAGGGTGTGCAGGGCGTCTTGTGCTTGTTTCCCGGCTCGGTTAGAAGCGCAGGACCACATAAACGGGCGCGGCGCGCCCGTGCCCCGGCTGGAGAGGTGGCAGAGTGGTCGAATGCACCGCACTCGAAATGCGGCATACGGGCAACCGTATCGGGGGTTCAAATCCCTCCCTCTCCGCCAATCACTGCGGTAAGTCGTTGAAAATAAAGACTTATCTATCTCAGGCGATGCCTCTCCCCACATTGCGCCCCACATTTTGAACGTGCTGCTCTCGCGTGCGCGCGAGGCGATCATCTCGCGTCGATGAACGCGTTCTGAGCCTCAGCGTTGAGCAGCGATTTCGATTGTATCGGGCGTCATACCTGCCTAAAGCGCGCTCTCGCGGGCAAATCAGATACATCGCCGCCTCGAACCGCTGAGGTTCAAATACTCAAGCGTGATTTGAGGTTCGATTTAACGTAAAAAAGCCCCCTCAGCACGATCTTATTGACAAAACGACGGTATTATGATACAATGTAGAGGCGGAGACTGCCGCCAGCCTCACGAAAGATCGCATCATGACTGTCAAATCTCAGACCACCTCGCACGGCATTCTCGTGCTCTTCAATGCGACGCCGTCCCAGGCCGCAAAGTTCGAAGGCGAAGCCGCTGAAAAGGCGCGCGTTGCTGCCGAGGGCCTCGGCCATCGCAGCGTCACGCTGAATCCGGCGAAGGACGCCAAGCTCATCACGAGTCTCGCGCGCGGCGCCTTCGACAAGGAGGGTGCTCCCCTGCTCGGCGCGGTCACGCCCCGCATGATCAGCGAGCTCTCAGCCGTGGTCGAGAGCGCGGCCAAAACGGCGCCTGTCGTGTCATTGATTCCGAAGGCCGCTGAGGCCAAGGCGGCAACAAAGGCGACGACGCCTGCGCCGGCCGTCGAAACGGCCGCTGAGGCCGCCTCGGGCGCCACGGACAAGCCTGTCTCTGCCGTGGCCATCGCATCGCAGAACATGCTCGACGGCGGCAATCTCGGTGTTGTCAGTAAGGAGGTCGCCGTGGGGCTCTGGCCCGAGATTGCCAGCGGCCATCTGGTGCTGGCGCCCGACTATGAAGAGGGTGCGTTCAACGGCTGGTGGCCGGCCGAGGTGATCAATCGCGACGCGACCCGGGCCACGCTCAAATGGCACGGCTTCGACGATCTGCCGGTGATCACGCGGCCGATCAGCCAACTCGCCCTCATGCATCCCGATTGCAAGGCGTGAGCGGGAAGCTGGGAGGCCTCATGGCCTCCCAGCACTTATTACCTGGGACCGGGCGGACAAAGACTAAGGCCGCTTGCGACCACCCTTCAGTGGCGACGGTGGCACTGCATCTGCCGGAGGCTTCTGCAGCAGATCGGCAACGGGCACTTCGAGCACATCCGCCAGTCTATCGAGAAGATCTATCGTGGGATTTTCCGTCTGGCGCTCGATGCCACCGACATAAGCGCGATCAATGCCGGAATCAGCCGCGAGTCGCTCTTGCGAGA
This sequence comes from Roseixanthobacter pseudopolyaromaticivorans, assembly GCF_043195145.2. Taxonomy (NCBI): domain Bacteria; kingdom Pseudomonadati; phylum Pseudomonadota; class Alphaproteobacteria; order Hyphomicrobiales; family Xanthobacteraceae; genus Roseixanthobacter; species Roseixanthobacter pseudopolyaromaticivorans. Next base: position 4,169,101 of record NZ_CM195539.1, on the reverse strand, counting down.
CTCCGCGAGCCACGCGCAATGCGCGGACGTTCCAAGCCAAAATAGCGCGCCCCTTCATGCGCTCGAAAGCAGCAGCCAGATGGCTATTAAACCACTGGCTATTGCCATCATGTATGAATATCTTCGTCGCGAAATACCTCCACGCCTCAGAAAGGAACCCCTCCGATGGCCTCTCCCAGGCTGATCAGGACGCTTGCGCTGTGCGGCAGCCTCGGCCTGCTCGCCAGCCCCGCCTTGGCCCGCTCCGAGTATGGCTACAAGGACCGGATCTTCGAGCAGAAGTACGTCCTGCCGGAAAAGCTCAGCGACGATGAGCTCGTAATGCTCCGCCTGCTGTTCATGACGATCGGCACCACCCCCGCGCAGATCGAGGCGTTCTTCGGCGCGGAATTGGCCCAGGCCATGGGTGGCGCGTGCGACACGGTCGTGATTTTGAAGAAGGCGATCTCCGCGCCGCCCCTCTCGCCGGCGCAGGACATGATCGCCAAAGCCGCCCAATCTTCGCCGGCCCCGACATCGAAGCCGCAGCAATCCGGATTGTCCGCCGACGAGCTCTGCCTGGCGCAGACGGTTCTGTTCAAGTTCGCCTATGCCGACAGCCTGTCGACCGACCGGCAATTGAGCGATCTGGCGGCCGCGACCCGCAGGCGCTTCGCGGCGAACTGGGTGTCGTTGGCCGAGTTGCAAAAGGCGGAGACGCAGACCGCCGCCGGCAGGCTCACCAATATCCGGTCGCGTGTGGCGCGCCTCGCTGCTGTCGGGGTCGTCGTTTCCGCCGCCGATGGGGGCGCCATGCAGGACAGCCCCGTCAAGGAGACCCTGAAGCAGCTTGTGGGAGATGAGCCCTACACCACCATCGATCGCCGCCTGACCGAGATCGAAGAGGAGGCGGTGCGCTCCCTTCAGGCGCACGAAGCGGCGCGCCGACAGGAAGAATTGCGGCAGCAAGAGGAAGCGCGCCTTCAGCAGGAAACGCGGCGCCAGGATGAGGCGCGGCGTGAGGAAGAAGGCCGCGCAATGCGCGATGCGGAGGCGCGCGAGAGGCAGGCACAGGCCACTGCCACGGCTGCCGCCGATGCTTTGGATGCCGCTCAAGCGCGTGTCGCGCGAGCACGCCAAGCCGTGCAGGCGGCCGAGCGGCGCTTGCAGGAGCGGTCCGCCGCGATACAGGCCGATCAGGCGCGCCGCATGCAGAGCCTGGCCATGGGCATGGCGCGGGGACCGTCCGGCATGGCGCAAGCGTTCCAGGATCTGGCGGGCGGCGGCGGTCCCGATCCCCTGGAAGGAGTGCGGCGCGAGCGAGCACAGGCGCAGCGCGAGCTCGATCAGGCCTTGGCCGCGCTCGCCACGCTGCGGTCAGCCCCAAAGACGGCTTCGGCGTCGAAGGCCGCATCCGTCGCACAGCCGGGCGAGGAGCGCTGCGTCGAAGGCGGCCGCTGCACCATCGTCGAGCGCACGGTCTTCTGCCGCACGCCGCAGCAGCTCACAGCCATCCTGTCGGAGCGGCCGGGGCCGGCGCGGCGCAGGGTGCGCGATCTCTTCGCCAGCACGGGCGACTGCACCATCCTCGACGTCGGCGACACGCTGCAATGGGTCGACGCCATCGTCGTCATCCAGCCGAAGGGCGAGGCGCCGGCCGAACTCATCCCGGTCGCACGCGCCGACGGCCAGCGCGGGCTCGTGCTCAGCGGCGGCGTGGGGATGGCCGCGCCCGCCACGGCGCAGCGCTGAGCCGCGATCTCACGCGCGTTTCCATCGCGTCATCAAACATCGCTTCATCACATCATCGCGTCACTACTTGGGGGAAAGCATGAAAGTTCTGATGAAAAACCCGAAGACGGGCGAGCTCAAGCGCATCAAGGTCGGCTGGAGCTGGGTCCTGTTCTTCTTCTCCACCTTCTTCGGCATTCCGCTGTTCCTGCGCCGCCTCTATGTCTGGGGCATCCTCATCAATGTGATCAACTTCTCCACGACCATCAGCCAGAGCCTGGCGGACCTGGAGCCGAAGGAGGTGGGGATGATGGTGGTCATGGTCTGCATCCTCGATCTCGGCCTGATGATCTTCTTCGCGGTCAAGGGCAACGAACTCACCGCCAAGAATTATCTGGAGCACGGCTGGGTGTTCGCCGATCCGGATTCGCAGGAGACCTGGTACGCCAAGACCAGATGGAGCCTCGCCATCGACCGGCCGCCGTATCGCACCGAGCCGCATCCCATGGAGCCGAACCGCACCGAGCCGACCCTACGGAGCGAAGGATGATTTTTCGCGAGAAACGCATCTTCGCGAGCCTCGCCTTCGTCGCCCTCCTGGCGGTGGCGGCTCCCTCCAGCCGGGCGCAGGCGGAAGAACCGGATTGCGAGGCGCCGGACTATCGCCCCGCCGATTTGCGCAAGCCCATGCGCTTCTTCTCTCCGCCGAATGCGATCTGCAGCGGCAATGCCGTCGAGCGCGCCGACCTCGCCGTCGGCATGATCACGCCCGACACGCCGCAGGCCTTCGCCGTCTTCGCCCGCGACAATCCCGATGGCGGCATGCTGCGGTTCGTCTCGCCCGGCGGGGATCTTGCCTCCGCCGCCAAGCTGGGCGAACTGATCCGCAAGGCGGGCTTCGGCACCAGCCTCGGGGAGATCTGCGTCGGCGCCTGCGCCTATGCCATCCTCGGCGGCGTGAAACGCTACATGATCACGCAAGATCCCGGCGCCGAGGACCAGGGGGACCAGTTCGACCGCTTCGAGGGCGCCACCGGCACCCGGCTCGGCGTGCATCAGTTCTCCTTCTCGGGCACGACCGCCTATGCCCAGCAGATCATGGGGCGGCTGATCGACTATACGCTGAGCATGGGCATCGATCCCCGCTTTCTGGCGATGTCGGCCAAGACGCCGGAGGGCGCACCCCGCTGGCTCACGGCGGACGAGATGCGCGCCTGGAACGTCGACAACACGGCGCGCCGCTATGCACCCCTCAGCCTAGAGGCCGCCGGGGGCATGGGCAGAGACATCGGCGCCACTGCCGAAGTGGCCACGAGCCGCTTCGACGATACCACCCGCCTGCGCCTGTTCTGCCGCAGAGGCCGCAAGAACCCGCTCGTCGCCTTGGTGTTCCAACCGGGCTCGCGCGATACGGCGCTCGGGCAGAAGACCGGCCGGCCGGACGATGTGCTGAGCATGCTGGAGAACCTCGACATGGAGGTGCGCTTCGAGCGCGGCGGCACGCGCAAACTCGCCGCGCGCGTGCTCGACATCAAGCCCAGCCCCACCGCCGAGGCGCCGTTTCAGCTCATCGCCGTTCTGGAGCTCTCTGGCGTGTCATTCCAAGAGCTGGAAGCCATAGTCGCTGTCTCCTTCCAGGACGCGGGCGATCTCTCCCGCGCCGACTGGTCGATCCAGGACGCCCTGCGCTTCCGCGTCTTCGGCGACCGCCGCTTGATCCACCTTGCCATGGCGAACTGCACCGAGTGAACTCTTGCCAATGAGGAGGCCTTCGATGAATCCACCAGCCATTCTGCGTCGCTTGCTGATCGGCATCGGCGCTGTCACCTTCGCCGTCCTGCTCTCTTGGCCGACGCTGCCTGCGACCGTCTCAAGCTGATGGACAAGGCCGCCTATCTCGATTTCGTCGTCGAGATCATTCGCCGCCGCGACGTTGCCAAGGGCTTCGAAGTGCTGCCGCGCCGCTGGGTCGAACCGATGGCGCTGCCTCCTGCGTCACAACGAGCGTCGGGTCGAGATCTCAAAGGCCATGATCCTCGTCGCTATGGGCGGAAATCTCGCCCGCCGAAATGCGCCCGTGATTTTCCAAAAAGGCTCTCAGTCACCCAAACACTTCCACTAGATGGTTCAGGATCACGCGGGTCTTGGGCGGCATACGACGGCCCAGGGGGATGAGGGCATGCACCGGCGGACCTTGCACATCCGCTTCCGGGAGGAGGTGAACAAGTTCGCCGGCCGTAACATGAGGGTTGGCGACCCGGTCGTAGATCTGCCCGATGCCGAGCCCGTTGATGGTGGCGTCCACATAAGCCCTGCCATCCCCCGTGATGAGGCTGGCTTCAGGAGAGATTTGGAGCATCTTTCCCCCATCTGCCACAGACCAGGGACGAATGGTGCCGGAGCCGGAGCGGAAGACGATGCCCTCATGGTCTCGAAGCTCGGCGATGGCCCCGATGGGGCCGCGCCGCTTCAGATAGTCCGGCGAAGCATAAAGGCCGAGGCGGATGTCGCACAGCTTGCGAACGGTCATGCTGCTGTCCGCCGCAAGCGCGCCGGCACGGATGACGATATCCCAGCCCTCTCCCACAGCATCGGACTGGCGGTCGCTCAGGGACAGTTCGAGCGTCACCTTCGGATAGCGCGCCCGCACGGAGGCGAACGTCGGCAGCAGCAGCTTGCCGAAGCCGATGGGCGCGTCCATCCGCACGCGCCCCACGGGCTCCGAGCGGCGGGCCGAGAGGGCGACCTCCGCCTCCCCGAGAGTGTCCAAGGCCCCGCGGGCTGCGTCGAGATAGGTCTCGCCCTCCTCCGTGAGGCGCACGGCGCGCGTCGTGCGTTGAAAAAGCCGGGTGCCGAGCCGCGCCTCCAGGCGCTGCACCGCCTTGCCCACATTGGACTTGCTGGTGGCGAGCTGCTCGGCGGCGCGCGTGAAGCTGGCATTTTCGGCCACGGCCACGAAGGCGGCGATATCCTGGATCGGCGGAGGGTTGCGGTTCATTGGAAGCTCGCGGGCGGATAAGCTGCGCTGAATTCAGAATTATCACCTTATCGGCTCCAATCCCATTCCGATCCTCATCTGTCGGTCGGATTGGAGTTATAAAAACTGTTTAACTTCAACATGTTAATTCGTCTGTCTCCGCGCGGGATATAGAGCGTCGCCATTCTTCAAGTTTATCGCGCCCAGGCACCAGCGCATATCCATCGCACACCGACAATGGCACCGATGCGCCCGCCGCGTGCGAGAGTAAAATGCAAAGACACATTCTCACCCGGGAACTGATCGAGGCCGACGGCATCGATGCGATCGCCGCCCGCGACGCACCCACGCTGCGGATCCTCTCGCCTTCGGAGCGCGCAGCCTCGCTGCGCGAGACCCTTGCCGAGCGGCCGGAAGGCGATGTCTGGCTATTCGGCTATGGCTCGTTGATCTGGAATCCGTCGATCCAATTCGTGGAGCGCCGCACCGCGCGCGTCGAGGGTTGGCATCGCGCCTTCTGCCTTTCCACTTTGGTGGGTCGAGGCTCGATGGACAATCCGGGGCTCGTTCTCGGCCTCGATGAGGGCGGTTCATGCGCGGGTGTCGCGTTCCGCATCGCCGAGGAGATGCTGGAGGCTGAGCTCTCTCTTGTTTGGAAGCGCGAGATGCTCGCCGCCGCCTACGTTCCCCGTTGGGTGGATGTGCGCGACGATGCCGGTGCGCGCTTCGGCAATGCCATCGCCTTCACCATCGACAAGGCAGGCCGCCATTATGCCGGCGGCCTCCCGGAAGACGAGGCGATCCAACGTATCGCCACCGCTTCGGGTGCGCTCGGCTCCTCGGCCGACTATCTGTTCCAGACCTGCGAAGGACTGCGCGCCCACGGGATCCCGGACACGGAGCTGGAAGAGCTTGCGGCCCGCGTCGCCGCGGTGCAAGCCGCCGCTGCGGATTGATCACTGTCGCCTCAAGGGAGACAGAGCATCGCGTTCGGATGCGTTTATCCGGCGCACAGCAAGGACCAAGTCGGAGACTTCCGCGGCTGCGTGCCGCTTCTGGATAAGCCTCCCTCATGGACCAATCGTTACCCCCACCGGTTTCGGGCCGGATTTCCGTCGTCGCCATCGTGTGCCTGGCGGCCCTGATCCTCCCTCTCAGCTTCTCCGGCGGCGCTGTCGCAACCCCGGCCATCGGCCGCGATCTCGGCGGCGATGCGGCGGCGCTGACCTGGATCACCAACGCCTTCATGCTCACATTCGGCAGCCTGCTCATGACCGCCGGCGCCCTCGCCGACAGGTTCGGCCGCAAGATGGTGTTCACCGGCGGCGTCGCGCTATTCGTGGCCTTCTCCCTGGCGCTGAGCTTCGCGCCGTCCATCGTCGTCATCGACGTCCTGCGCGCGGCGCAAGGGATCGGCGCCGCGGGCGCGCTGGCCGGTGGTTCTTCTGTCATGGCCCAGGAATTCCAGGGGCGTCGGCGTGCGCTCGCATTCAGCATGCTGGGCACCACTTTTGGCCTTGGGCTCGCCTTGGGGCCCGTCATTGCCGGCCTTCTCATCGATGCTTTCGGGTGGCGGTCCATCTTCCTCACCAGCACCGGCATCGGCGCGCTCTCCCTTCTCCTCGCCTTGCCGGCCTTGCGCGAGACGCGGGATCCCGATGCCACGCGCCTTGACCTTCCCGGCGCGCTGAGCTTCACCGCAACGCTCTCGCTCTTCACCTTCGCCGTCATCGAGGGGCCCGGGCGGGGCTGGGGCGATGTGCGGGTGCTGGCGCTTTTCGCCGGCGCGGCGCTGATGTTCGGAGCGTTCATCTGTATCGAGGTCCGGGCAACGCGCCCCATGCTGGATCTCAGCTTGTTCCGCTATCCCCGCTTCCTCGGGGTCCAGCTCCTGCCGGTCGCCACCTGTTACTCCTATGTGGTGCTGCTCATCCTGCTTCCGCTGCGCTTCATCGGCATCGAGGGCATGAGCGAGGTCGAAGCCGGGTGGCTCATGACGGCTCTTTCCGCGCCGATGCTGGTCGTCCCTTCTCTCGCCGCGACGGCCACTCGGTGGATCTCGGCCGGCCTCATGTCCGCCATCGGCCTTGCTGCAGCATCGGTCGGGCTCGTCTGGCTTGGTTCCGTGCCTTCGGGCGCAGGCCTCGGCTTCGTCCCGCCCATGCTTGTCATTGGGCTTGGCGCCGGCGTGCCGTGGGGACTGATGGACGGTCTGGCCGTGAGCGTCGTGCCGAAAGAGCGCGCCGGGATGGCAGCGGGCATCTTCAACACGTCGCGCGTGGCGGGGGAGGGCATTGCGCTCGCCAGCGTCAGCGCAGCTCTGGCCACCCTTACCGCGCTCGGTGCGGGCATCCTCGCGCCGGACTTGCCGCCGGCCCAGCTTGCCGAGATCGCGCAGCGCTTGGCTGCGGGTGACCTCGCTCACGCCCTGGCTGCGGCACCAGGCGTGCCCGTCGCGCAGCTCGTGGCGAGCTACAGCCGCGCCTTCGCCGGACTTGCCGGCGGGCTCGCGGTCATCACGCTCCTCTCAGCTTTCGCCATCTACATGTTCCTGCGGCAGACCGCTCCGGCCACGAGAGAGCCGGGCGGTGCGAGCGAAGCGACCATTGCCGGCTGACGGAGCCGGCCGGTCGCGGTCATGCGCATTCCGAACACAAGCGAAGGGGGCCCATGCCGGCCCCCTTCTCGCGCCTCGTGCATTTCACCGGCGATGTTCGGCCTGGACGGCGGCGCGCCCTCATTGTCTCCCCCAAAGAGACAGAGCATGGCGGTGCAGCTTGTTTATCTCTCCGGTGCGAGCGGCCATGTTGCCACCACGGGCGGCCATCAGGCCGAAACCTCCACAAGAGTAATTCCGAACCCATCCGTTCAGAACTCAAGGCGCGAAAGTATTGGCGAAGGCCGGCTGCGAAGTCGGCGGGCGTCGATGGCATTCGCCCGGACGACAGAAAGTCCCGAACATGAAGCGACCCATCTTGTCTCTACAGCTCGCGGCGGTCAGCCTTCTTGCGCTGATGGTGGCTGCCTGCGAGCCGAGCACCGTTGCAGCGCCCGCGCCTCCGACCGTCTCCGCCAGCATGCCGATGCAGCGGGAAGTCACGGGCTGGGACACGTTCACCGGCCGGCTCGAAGCCGTCGACACCATCGAAGTGCGCCCGCGCGTGGGCGGATATGTCGAGAAGGTCGCGTTCCGCGACGGCGATTACGTCCGCCGCGGCGACCTGCTGTTCGTCATCGATCCGCGACCCTATCAGGCGGCGGTGACCCAGGCCGAGGGGCAGCTCGCCCAGGCCCACGCCCAGCTCGATCTCGCCGGGAAGGAGCTTGAGCGTGCCACCTCGCTGGTGAAGACCCAGGCGATCTCGACCGCCACCGTGGACCAGCGCCAGCAGGCGCAGGACGAGGCCAAGGCGGCGGTCATGACCGCGACCGGAGCCCTCGATCGTGCGAAGCTCGATCTCGAATTCACCAGCATCCACGCGCCCATTGACGGCCGCATCAGCCGCAAGCTGGTGGGCGCGGGCAATCTCGTGGCCGGCGGCGATGCCGGCGCGACGCTGCTCACCACCATCGTCTCGCTCGACACCATCGACGCCTATTTCGACATCGATGAGCAGAGCTATCTGCGCTACCGCAGGCTGGCCGAGAAGGACGGTAACACCTCGATGGTGGAGCTCGGCGGCCAGGTGCAGGTGGCGCTTCCGGGCTGGAGCACCGCGCGCTTCACTGGCACGCTGAACTTCGCCGAGAACCGGCTGGATGCCTCCACCGGCACGCTGCGCCTGCGGGCGCGCATCGCTAATCCCGGCCATGCGCTCAATCCGGGACAGTTCGTCCGCATCTCCATGGTGGCGGACGCCCCGCATCCGGCCCTGCTTGTGCCCGCCTCCGCGGTGACGAGCGATAGCGCCCAGCAGGTCCTCTATGTGGTCGGCACGGACGACAGTATCGTCGCCCGCCCGGTCACGCTCGGCCGGGTGTTCGGGAAGATGCGCGAGGTCACGGGCGGTCTGGAGGCGAGCGACCGCGTGGTCGTCTCCGGCCTCCAGCGGGCCCAGCCCGGCGCCAAGGTCAATGTGAAGGTCGAAACACTCGATCCCAAGCAATTCGCGTTAAATGGAGGTGTGTTATGAACCTCGGACAACTCTCCGTCAGGCAGCCGATCCTGGCGATCGTCCTTTCCATCGTGACCATCATCGTCGGCGGCATCGCTTATCTAAGCTTGCCGGTGACGGAATATCCCGATGTCGTGCCGCCCACCGTGGTGGTGTCGACGAGCTATCCCGGCGCCTCCGCGCAGACGGTCGCGGATACCATCGCGACCCCCATCGAGCAGGAGGTGAACGGCGTTGAGGACATGCTGTATCTCTACAGCCAGGCCACCTCCGACGGCGGCCTCACCCTGACCGTGACCTTCAAGAGCGGCACCGATCTCGACAAGGCGCAGGTGCTGGTCCAGAACCGCGTGGCGCTCGCCGTCCCGCGCCTGCCCGAGCCGGTGCAGCGCAACGGCGTGTCCGTGAAGAAGTCGTCGCCGACCATCCTCTCCGGCGTCTTCCTCTATTCGCCGGACGGTAGCTACGACCAGCTGTTCGTCTCCAACTTCGCCCTGCGGCGCGTGGTGGACGTCATCAAGCGCATCGACGGCGTCGGCGACATCCAACTGTTCGGCGTGCGCGAATATTCCATGCGCATCTGGCTCGATCCGGAGCGCGCCGCGTCCTTCAATCTGACGCCCGCCGACATCCGCCAGGCGGTCAACGCCCAGAACACGCAAGTGGCCGGCGGCGTGGTCGCCGAGCCGCCGGTGGCGAGCCAGGCCTTCCAGCCGACCCTCATCTTCGAGGGGCGCCTCAAGAAGCCGGCCGAGTTCGGCGAGATCATCGTCAAGCGCGGCGCGGGCGGACGGATCGTGCGCCTGAAGGACGTTGCGCGCACCGAGATCGGCGCACTCACCTACACCACGGACAGCTATCTCGGCGACAAGCCGGCGGTGGCGCTCGCGGTGCTCCAGCGACCCGGCGCGAACGCGCTCTCCACTCAGGATGCCATCGCCCGCACCATGGCGGAGCTGAAGAAGGATTTTCCGCGCGGCATCGACTACGACATCGGCTACAACCCCACCGCCTTCATCGGTGACAGCATCCATGAATTGGTGAAGACCATCTACGAAGCCATGGTGCTGGTGGTGCTGGTGGTCGTCGTGTTCCTCCAGGGCTGGCGCCCTTCCATCATCCCCATCCTGGCCATTCCGGTCTCGCTGGTTGGCACCATGGCGGTGATGGGCGCGCTCGGCTTCTCCATCAACAATCTGAGCCTGTTCGGGCTCGTGCTGGCTGTGGGCGTGGTGGTGGATGATGCCATCGTCGTGGTGGAGAATGTGGAGCGGCACCTCGCCGAGGGCAAAACGGCGCGCGAGGCGACGCTTCTGACCATGCAGGAAGTGGGCGGCGCACTGGTGGCGATCGCCTTGGTGCTGGCCTGCGTGTTCGTGCCCACCGCCTTCATTCCCGGCCTGTCGGGCCAGTTCTTCCGCCAGTTCGGCATCACCATTGCCGTGGCCACCATGATCTCGCTGTTCAACTCCTTCACGCTTTCGCCAGCCCTGGCCTCCATGATGCTGAAGCGGCATGCGGCCCATGACGACCACGCGCCCAAGCGTGGCCTCGCCGCCCTGGGCACCCGCGCCGCGGACGTGTTCAACGCCGGCTTCGAGCGGCTCTCCGGACTCTATGGCGCGGCCGTGGTCCGGCTCGTGGCGCATTGGAAGGTCATGCTGGCGCTCTACGTCGTCCTGCTGGGCGCGACCGCCTATCTCCTCCTGACCACGCCCAAGGGCTACATCCCCACACAGGATCGCGGCTACATCATCGCGATCCCGCAGCTTCCGGCGGGTGCCTCGCTGGAGCGCACCACGGAGGTCGCCAAGGAAGTGGGGCGTATCGCGCTCGACATCCCCGGCGTCTCACACCTGCCGACCTTCTCGGGCTTCTCCGGCGCCACCCAGACCATATCGTCTTCCTCGGCCGCCGCCTATGTGGTGCTGGAGCCGTTCGAGGAGCGGATGAAGCATGGACAGACGGCCCAGTCGATCCTAGAGGAACTGAAGACGCGCGTTGCCCACATCACCGGCGCCAGCATCCTTGTTGTGCCGCCGCCACCGGTCTCGGGCATCGGCAGCGCCGGGGGCTTCTCCATGCGGCTCGAGGATCGCGGCGGCGTCGGCACAGAGGCGCTCGACAAGGCGACCAACGACCTTGTCGCAGCAGCCAATGCAACGCCCGGGCTGGTGGGCGTCTACACCACCTTCTCGGCCAACACGCCCCAGATCAAGGTCGCCATCGACCGTGAGCGGGCGGAAATGCTCTCCGTGGCGAGCGCGGACGTGAACAGCGCCATCGAGAGCTATTTCGGCTCCAGCTACATCAACGACTTCAACCTCTATGGCCGCACCTATCGCGTCACCGCCCAGGCCGACCTTCCGTTCCGCACCACGGCGGAGGATCTGGCCCGGATCAAGGTGCGCAATGCGGCGGGCGACATGGTGCCGCTCGGCAATGTGGTGACGCTCGCCGATGCCTTCGGCGCCGACCGCGTGCCGCGCTACAACCTCTATCCCGCGACCGAGGTGAACGGCGACACCTTGGCCGGCTTCGGCGCGGCCTATGGCATTACCAAGATGGAGGAATTGGCGAAGCAGGTGCTGCCTGCGGGCGTCAGCTTCGAATGGACCGACCTCAGCTACCAGCAGACCACCGCGGGGAGTATCGGCCTCCTGGTGTTTCCGCTGTGCGTGGTGTTCGTCTATCTCGTGCTGGCCGCCCAGTATGGAAGCTGGAGCCTGCCGCTCTCCATCCTCCTGATCGTCCCCATGGTGCTGCTCGCCGGTTCGGCCGGCGTGCGGGCGCTGGGGCAGGACATGAACATCCTGACCCAGATCGGCTTCATCGTGCTCGTGGGCCTTGCCGCCAAGAACGCGATCCTGATCGTCGAGGTGGCACGCCAGCTCGAGCAGGAAGGCCATGCCACCGTCGACGCGGTGGTGAAGGCCGCCCGGCTCAGGCTGCGCCCCATCCTCATGACCTCCTTCGCCTTCATCCTGGGCGTGCTGCCGCTGGTGACCTCCAGCGGGCCGGGCGCCGAGATGCGGCAGGCCATGGGCGTCGCGGTGTTCTCCGGCATGCTGGGCGTCACCTTCTTCGGCCTCGTCTTCACGCCCGTCTTCTACGTGGCGATCCGGCGGCTGAGCGGGGGGCGCAAGCCGAGCGTGGAGGGCACTCCTTCGCAGGCCGTGCACGCCTGAGAACGGGCAGAGCAGAGGCGAAAATCGAGGCGTCGCAAGTCCCACCTGCGGCGCCTTTTTTTCATCTCTTCATTGTCGCTCCAGAAGCGAAAGAGCGTCCGATTTTGGAGCATTTATCGCCAGCGCTGCGACGTCGATAAAGGGCCATCACACGCGGCGCCGAACGACGCGCCGCCCACAGCAAGGACGCTTCTCATGAAACTCTACATCGCCGACAACACCTGCTCCCAGGCGGTCCAGATCGTCGCCAACGAGCTTGGGATCGATCTCGACCTCGTGCATTTCGACGTGGTGGGCAAGACCACCTCCAATGGCGAGGACTTCGCCGCCCTCAACCCCATGCTCTACGTGCCGGTGCTGAAGACCGGCGATGGACGGGACGATCTCCTCTCCGAGACGATCGTCGTCACCTCCTACCTCGCCGACCAGCATCCCGACGCCGGACTGATCCCGGCGCGCGGCACGTTCGAGCGGGCGAAGTTCGACCAGCTCCTGGTCTTCATCGCCACCGAGATCGCGCAGAAGCACATCCCCCTGATGCGTAAGCTCATGAGCGAGGAGGGCATTGCCTGGGCCCGCGGCAAGATCGTCAGCGCCTACAAGATGCTCGACGACCGCCTCGCTGACGGCCGCCCCTTCCTGACCGGCGAGAAGGTGAGCGTGGCTGACGCCTATCTCTGGGCCACCTTCTGGCACAAGCGCTCCGGCGCGCTCATCGAGCACTTGAAGCACGTGATGGCCTGGAAGGCCCGCATGGATGCGCTTCCCTCGGTGCGCAAGGCGCTGAAGGAGGAGGCCGCGGTGGTCGCTCAGCACAAAGGCCGGCTCGCGGCGTGACCTTCATGCCCAAAAGAAAGGGCCCACGGCGTGCCGCGGGCCCTTGTTCTTGCGCGCATTTATAGTGGTCTTGGGAGGCGTAACTGAAGCATCTTGCGTTGTGGTGCCTAACACACGCCTAAGGACACACCGTAAAAAGGTTGTAGTAACTCAACTAGGTGTAGAATCGGGAGCACCACACTTCAACGGTGGGTCGGCACAGATAACGACAAGGCAGCGCTAAGCGCTCAACACCAATTCATCCCGGCCACCCTAACCATCTGCGGGGGGCCACGTCTCCCGTTCATAGTGCGTTGACCGGCTTGGTGCTCTCAGTGGTATCAAGTGAGGATCGGGGCGAGGAGGGCGCGTCCATTACCCCGCCAAGCTCCTCGCGACCGCTTTGGGCCAGTTCTGCCCTGGACATTGATCAGCGATATGTCCGCTTCTCGCTTGAAGGACCCAATAGCGGATAGTCTGCTACCGGCCCGAGGCTGTGTGAAAACCCCTGATGATGCTATGATCTGGCAGTGCTTCGGGGTGCCATATGGGACGTTTCGTTGAAGCTGCTGACCGCCGCCAAGCAAGCTTTTTGCCGACGTGCCTGGAAGACTATGTGGATGCTGACAACCCGGTCCGCATCATTGACGCCTTCGTCGATGAACTCGATCTGGCCGAACTCGGCTTTGCTCGCGTGCAGCCGGCATCGACCGGCAGACCCGGTTATGCCCCGGGCACCATGCTCAAGCTTTATGTCTATGGCTATCTGCACCAGCTGACCTCGAGCCGGAAGCTGGAGCGCGAGGCGCGCCGCAACATCGAACTGATGTGGCTGACCGGCAAGCTGGCACCCGACTTCAAGACGATCGCGGACTTCCGCCATGACAATGCCAGCGCGATCCAGATCGCGTGCCAGCGCTTCGTCGCCATCTGTCGTGCCCTTGGCTTGGTCGGTGGTGGCATGGTCGCGATCGACGGATCACGCCTGCGCGCAGTGAACACGCACGAGAAGAACTACACCAAGGGCAAGCTGGCGCGCCGTAAGGCCCATGTCGAGGAGAGCATCGCGCGCTATCTCGCCGAGCTTGAGGAGACCGACAGGGCGGAGACCGGCCCGGCCACTTCCAGGATTCATCACCTGACCGAGCGACTGGCGTCGCTGCGTGGTCGGCTTCGCGAACTCGAGGAGATTGGCCAGCAACTGCAAGCCGCTCCCGATGAGCAGGTGTCGCTCACCGATCCCGATGCCCGTGCCATGGCGACCGGGAGCGACCATCGCGGGGTAGTCGGCTACAACGTCCAGGCGGCCGTCGATACCCGACACCACATCGTCGTCGCCAATGCGGTGACCAACCGCGGTCATGACCGCTCGCATCTGCTGGAGATGGCCACAGCGGCCCAGGCCGAGACCGGCGCTGCCGAAATGATCGCCCTGGCAGATCGTGGATACTATGAGGGCGAGCAAATCCGCGCTTGCGCCGAAGCTGGCATCATCCCGATAGTGCCCAAGCCAAATACCTCACCGGCTCAGGCGCGCGGCTTCTGGGGCAAGGCTAGGTTCGTGCATGAGCCGCAGACCGACACCTATCGCTGCCCCGCCGGTCAACAGCTGCAGAAACGCTTTGCCCGGGTGGAGGGCGGCAAGCTCATCAGCGTCTACTTCAACCAGAAGGCCTGCAGCGCCTGCCCGTCGCGTCCCCTGTGCACAGCCGGCAAGGAGAAGCGCATCCGCCGATGGGAGCATGAGGCCGTGCTTGATGAGATGGAGCGCAGGCTTCAAGCGATGCCCGAAGCCATGGCGGTTCGCCGCTGTACCGTCGAGCACGTCTTCGGCACCATCAAGGGCTGGATGGGTGCGACCCACTTCCGAACGCGCGGCCTCAAGCACGTCGCCACCGAAGCCAGCTTGGCGATACTGGCTTACAACATGAAGCGTGCCATTGCCGTGGCCGGCGTGGCCCCAACACTCAAGGCGATAGCCGGGTGACCGGAGCCGACGCGCACCATGGAAAAGGCAGCTTGACCGATCAGCCGCGCAGAGTTCTCACACAGCCTCGGCCCCATACCGGCCATTTGTCGCTGTAGCAGCAAACTTCCCGTCCTAGCAGCAGAGACTACGGCGACGAAGCTACGTCTCGTGCAAATTGTCCCGGCGGACAGCCGAGCCGTTTGCGAAATGCTGTGCTGAAGGCACTCGCCGACTCATAGCCGATTTCAGCTGCGATCCGATCCAGCGTCTTAGTCCCGCGTGCAAGGGCCGTCTTGGCCATCGCCATGCGCCATCGCGTCAGGTACTGGATCGGGGCGCACCCCAACAGCTCGCTAAACTGCGCCGAAAAGCTGGAGCGAGACATCCCCGCGATACCGGCCAGACGCGTGACGGTCCAGTTCGCGCGCACATCGCCGTGCATGGCATGAAGCGCACGTGCGATGGCAGGATCGCCCAAACCGCGGAGCAGGCCTTCGGACAGGGCCGCGGCGCCGCTTCGGCGCCAGCGGAGGGTCTCCACCAGCATGGCCTCCAGCAGCCGTTCTATGATCAATTCCCGTCCTGGGAAATCGGTGGCGCATTCTTCGGAAAGAAGATCGACGAAGCGACCAAAGCGTGTCGCCCTGCCTTCGGAAGCCGGGATGTGGATGAGATCAGGCAGCAGCTTGAGCAATAGGGCGGCATTCACTTTGTCGAATGTGAAGCTGCCACCCAGCGCGGCGAAGTCGGCGTCACCATCCTGCTCGCCGTGGCGGACAGCTTCATTCCTTGGTTCTACGGGCACGCAGGCGACTCCGGGCTGGCTGCTCAGGGTAAACGCGGGCGTCGTGGGAAGGAGAATGAAGTCGCCTTTGGCAATCTGGATGGGCGTTTTGCCTTCAAAGGCCAGCCATGCCTCTCCTGCCAACACGAGGGTGAATCCCGGAGCATCATGGGCCTCGTACCGTACCCCCCATTGCCCGCGCCCGGAAATCGGCTTCGAGACGGCGGCCTTGGGTCGGAGCAGGCTGATGGTATCGCTCAAAGGATCCATTTCGGACGATCTATAATTATTTTCGGAGCTTTAATTATGTATCGTCTCTGCGGTCTCGTCCATCCTCCTTTCAGCGAACGTAAGGAGATAGTCCATGAGCAAGACGATCCTCATCACCGGCACCTCGTCGGGCTACGGCAAGGCGACGGCGGAGCACTTCCTGCGGGGTGGGTGGAATGTTATCGCGTCAATGCGGCGGCTGGATCCGGATATTTTCGAGGCCCCGACCGGCCGTCTGCGCGTGATGCCGCTGGACGTCACCTGTGAGCAAAGCATCGCTGCTCTGATCGATGCGGCGGGCCAGATCGACGTTCTGGTCAACAATGCAGGGGTTGGCGGTGTCGGCGCCTTTGAAGCCATGCCGATGTCACTCATTCGCCAACTCATCGCGACGAATGCGATCGGCGTCATGGCGATGTGTCAGGCGATCATCCCGCAGATGCGGCAGCGTCGGTCAGGTATGATCGTCAACGTGACATCGAGCGTCACGCTTGGCGAATTCCCCCTCGCCGCCGCCTATACGGCGTCCAAACAGGCGGTCGAGGGATTCAGCGCGTCTCTCGCACATGAGCTTGGCTATTTCGGTGTCGGCGTGAAGCTCGTTGAGCCGGGCTATGCCCCAACAACGCGGTTTGGTGCGAACGCCATTATCCCGGTTCAGGACCTGCTGCCGGGCGAGTATGCCGAGTTCGCCCGGCCGATCCTCGCATCCTTCGCAACGCCGGCGCTGACGACGCGCGAAAGCGATGTCGCGGAGGCGATTTGGGCCGCCGTCCACGATAAGACGGGACAACTCAGATTCCCGGCAGGTGCGGATGCCTTGGCGCTTGCTGAAGCCCGCTGACAGGTCGCTTCACGGATTCCAAAGGGCGCTCCGAAAGAGCGCCCTAGAGCGAGGGCGTCAGAGTCTGATTTGCAGCGGCCAGAGCATGTCCGCAATTGGCGCCACGACCTCACTCCATGGGTCCGATACGGCTGATGGTGGCTTTGCTCACGCCTGTGATTCGCGCGAGTTCGCGTACGCTCTCTCCCTCCGCCCTTCGCTGGGCAACGAAGGCACGCTGATCGGCCGAAAGCACATGCTTTCGGCCGAATCGCACGCCGCGCGCCTTGGCGCGCATGCGGCCTTCTCCCGTGCGTGTTCTGATCAGCTCACGCTCGAATTCGGCAAGACCAACCAAGCACGGTGAGCATGAGACGGCCATGCGGCGTGGTCGTATCGGCCCAGCCGTCGCCGAGAGACTTGAAGGCGGCACCGCGCTCGGCGATCTCGGCGAGAATATTGAGCAGATCACGCGTCGAGCGTGCCAGGCGATCAAGTCGAACGACCAAAAGCGTGTCACCCACTTGCAAGGCGGCCAGACATTTTCGCAATTGCCGGCGGTCCGTTTTGGCGCCGCTTGCCGTCTCCTGGAATAGTTTCTCGCAGACGGCAGTCCTGAGGTGTTCGATCTGTCTATCTAAAGTCTGCCTATCAGTTTAGATGTGCGTATGGACATAATAATTTGCCGCATAATAATATATTATAGGACATCCAGCGCGATTATATTTAAAATAGCAAATATAATATAATATAATTTGATATATGAGGCGCATTTCATTAAATTCTATGGTCGGATATATCATGTTTTGACGTGGAAAAACTGAAATGGAAATACTCATCCGGCCTTCGGCACCGCGCGTCCTTTCTCTCGCTGGCGAGAATACGATGCATGAACACGCCGTATAAGGGGGGAGCAACGCGCCAAGGTCGCGCTTACAGGGCCTACGACATCCTATCGATGCGCCTCGAGGACTTATCTGCTCATTCCTGCTAGGATGACATTTGAAGTCGATCCGGCTGGGTATTTGGTTGCCGTGTTCGCACATGAGAACAAACATAGAATGTCGAAGCGGCTCACGTCGGCTCGAACGGATCCGCCACGGTCAAAGATCCGGTTTCCGGCTGGGGAAGCGATGCCGGTCGGTCCGACCGGCTTCCCGGTTGTCGGCATCGGAGCCTCGGCGGGGGGGCTGGAAGCCTGCAAGAAATTCCTTGCCGCTTTGCCGGCCCATTCCGGGATGGCCTTCATCCTGGTCCAGCACCTCGATCCCACCCATGAGAGCATGATGGTGGACCTGTTGGCGGGCCACACCTCTTTGGTTGTCTGCCAGGCGGCGGACGGGATGATGGTGGAGCGCGATCATTTATACGTCATTCCGCCCGGCTCGGATCTTTCCGTTCGCGGCGGACTCCTGCGGATTTCTATGCCTAAGGCCCGGCACGGGGCGCGCCTTCCGTTCGACTTTCTGTTGCATTCGCTGGCCGAGGCCTATGACAAAGATGCGGTCGCAGTGGTGCTTTCAGGGACCGGATCCGATGGTACCCTCGGCGTCGTTGCCGTGAAGGCGAAAGGTGGCTTTGTCATCGCCCAGGAGCCGGAAGAGGCGGGCTATGACGGGATGCCGCGTAGCGCGATCGCGACGGGAGCAGTGGACCTTGTGCTGCCGGTTGCCCGGATTCCCCAGGCCCTCGCCACGCGTGAACCTGAGCCCGCCGCGAACATTGAAGGCACGGCGCTGGGGGCAATCGTCGAGTTGCTGCGCACCCATACCGCCTACGACTTCACCCTCTACAAGCAGGGGACCCTGCAGCGGCGGACCGAGCGGCGGATGGCGATGGCCTCCATCGGCACCGATGGGATGGAGCGCTACCTCGAACGGCTGCGGCAGGATCCAGGTGAACTCGAGCTTCTGGCGAAAGACCTGCTCATCAATGTCACGAGCTTTTTTCGCGATCCCAAGGTCTTTGAGTTTCTCGCGCAGAAGATCCTGCCGGACCTGATCCGCAATCACGTTCGCGAACAGCCGCTGCGCCTATGGGTCGCCGGGTGCAGTTCGGGCGAGGAGACCTATTCCCTCGCCATGCTGTTTTTCGAGGCGATGGAAGCTGCGGAGCGCCCCATTCGGCTTCAGGTGTTCGCGTCCGATATCGATGCCGACGCGGTCGCACTCGCGAGGGAGGGCTTCTATCCCAAGACCATAGAGGCGGAGGTGTCGCCGGAGCGGCTCGCCCGCTTCTTCTCCAGGGAGGAGCACGGATACAGGATCGGCCCCGACCTTCGGGCCGCCGTGGTGTTCACCGTGCAGAACGTGCTCGCGGATCCGCCGTTCTCTCGGCTCGACATGATCTCGTGTCGCAACCTGCTGATCTATCTGGGCCCGCAGGCCCAGGAAAAGGTCGTTTCGCTGTTTCATTTTGCCCTGCGGGAAGGTGGTCTGCTGCTGCTCGGAACCACGGAAACCGTTGGTAACTCCGCTCCACGGTTCGAGATCATCTCGAAGTCCGAACGGCTTTATCGGCACACGGGCCGGAGCCGGCCGGGGACGCTCGACTTCTCGGTCAGCACCGGGGAAGGCGTGCGCGTTCCGGTACGGCCCGCGCAAGGACAGGCGGCCTCACGCCGGAACACGCATGCGGACTTATGCCGGCGTCTGGTGCTAGATGCCTATGCGCCCGCCGCCGTTCTGATCAACCGCAAGCATGAATGCCTCTATTATCTTGGATCGACGGACGATTATCTCAGGCTCGCGCCCGGGCTCCCGATGCATGACCTGCTGTCTTTGGCGCGCGAAGGCGTGCGCACCAAGCTGCGGGCGGCGATCCAGCAGGTATCCCAGGAACGAGCGCGGGTCGTTGTCGATGGCGGACGGATCGTCCGGAACGGGGTATCGCACGCCTTCAGCATTGCCGTGCAGCCGGTTCTGCATGAGGGAGAAGACCTGCAGCTGATCTGCTTCATCGACGCGCCCGCGCAGGCTGGCAAAAGCGGCCGTCCCCCGTCGCGCCGCAGCCTTCCCCGTGTGAGCGAGCTTGAGCAGGAGCTTGACGCCACGCGCATGGAACTCCAGGGCGCGATCCGTAATTTGGAGATTTCAAGCGAAGAACAGAAAGCGGTCAACGAAGAAGCGCTTTCGGTCAATGAAGAGTTCCAGTCGACGAACGAGGAGCTGCTTGCCTCCAAGGAGGAGCTGCAATCGCTCAACGAGGAGCTGACGGCTCTGAACGGCCAGCTCCAGGAGACCCTGGAGCGTCAGCGCACGACATCGAACGACCTGCAGAATGTCCTCTACAGCACGGATGTCGCGACACTGTTTCTCGATACCGAGCTCAAGATCCGTTTCTTCACGCCGGAAACCCGGCTGCTGTTCAACCTCATTCCCGGTGATGTCGGGCGTCCGTTGTCGGACCTCAGTTCGCTCGCCGCAGACGGCGCACTTTTGTCCGACGCGACCGCTGTCCTGAAGGATGGCGCGCCGCACGTGCAGGAGATCGAGGGCGCCAACGCCGCGTGGTATCTTCGCCGCATCCTGCCCTATCGCACCCAGGAGGGCGGGATTGGCGGCGTGGTCATCACCTTCGTCGACATTACGGAGCAGCGGCGGATCGCCGGCGCGCTGGAAGCGGCCAAGCGGGAGGCGGAACTTGCGAATGCCGCCAAATCGCGGTTCCTCGCCGCCGCGAGCCACGATCTGCGTCAACCCCTGCAATCGCTGGTCCTGCTTCAAGGGCTGCTGGCGAAGTCGATAGAAGGCGAGAAGGCCAACAGGTTGGTCCTGCGGCTCGACGAGACGGTCAGTGCCATGTCCGGCATGCTGAATGCGCTGCTCGATATCAATCAGATCGAAGCGGGCACGATCCATGCGGCCGTCGTGAGCTTCCCGATCGATGACCTGCTCAACCGGCTGAGGGAAGAACTGACGTACCACGCGCATGCCAAGAGGCTCGTCTTGCGCGTCATTCCGTGCGGGATCTCCATCGAGAGCGATCCGCGCCTGCTTGAGCAGATGATCCGGAACCTGATCTCCAACGCGTTGAAATATACATCGCGCGGACGTGTTCTCGTGGGCTGCCGCAGGCACGGCGGCCAGCTGCGGATCGAGGTGTGGGATACCGGGATCGGCATCCCCGATCAGGAGCTTCAAGCGATCTTCGAAGAATACCACCAGATCAACAATGCCGCACGCGAACGCAGCCGCGGCCTGGGCCTGGGTCTCTCCATCGTGCAGCGGCTCGGCATCCTCCTGGGTCATTGGGTGCATGTGCGGTCCATCCCCGGCAAGGGCTCGGTCTTTTCCATCGACGTCGGCATCACGCCGAGCCGGAGCGAGCCGATGGCGGCAGAGCCTCCCCTCGCCGTAGCCGACCCCCGAGACGATCGGATTCGGCAGACGGCGGCCATCCTGGTGATCGAGGACGATCCCGACGTGCGATCCCTGCTTGAGCTGCTGTTGACGGGCGAGGGACATATCGTGGCCGCGTCGCGCGATGCCGTGGCAGCCCTGGAGCTGGTGGAGCGGGGCGCGATCCGGCCCGACCTCATCCTGGCCGACTATAACCTGCCCAACGGCATGAACGGGCTCCAGGCCGCCAGACAGCTGAGGGCGACGCTTCAGGACCGGATACCGGTCATCCTCCTCACGGGCGACATATCGAGCGACGCCGCGCAGGACATCGCGCTCGGCGATTGTATGCAACTGACCAAGCCGGTGAAGCCGAAGGATCTGGCGAGCCTCATGGAGCGGCTGCTTCCGCAGAGGGACACCGCGCGCAACCGCGAGGCTTCGCGCGCGGCGTCCGGCACGCAAGCGGGTGCCCCGGTCGTGTTCATCGTCGATGACGACAGCCATGTGCGCGAAGGCATGCGCAGCGTGCTCGAGGAGGACGGCAGGATCGTGGAGGACTACGACAGCTGCGAGGCTTTCCTTGCGGCCTATCGCCCGGGTCGGCCGGCGTGCCTTCTCGTGGACGCCTCCCTGCCGGGAATGAGCGGGCTCGAATTGCTCCGGCGCCTGCGCGATGCCGCAGATCGGCTGCCCGCCATCATGATCACCGGAAATAGCGACGTGCCCACCGCCGTTCAGGCCATGAAGGCCGGCGCCGTCGATTTCATCGAGAAGCCGGCCAGCCGCGAAGATCTTCTTGCCAGCGTCGCACAGGCCCTGGACCAGGCACGCGACGGCGGCGAACGCTCGAACCGGCGCGCCGCCGCGGAAAGCCGCTTGGCGTCACTGACCGGGCGGCAACGCCAGATTCTGGACCTCGTGCTCGCCGGCCACCCGAGCAAGAACATCGCGGCCGACCTTGGCCTGAGCCAGCGCACGGTCGAAAATCACCGTGCCACGATCATGAAGAAGACCGGCTCGAAGTCGCTTCCGGCCCTCGCCCGCCTCGCCCTCGCGTCCACCTGGACCGGCGACGAGGAGACCTTCGAGTAAGCGGACTGGACGGCCCTGTTTCTGTCAGACGAACCTGCGCCGCCGCGGGTCGCGGGTCTGGTCGCGAGCGATGCCGCGCATAGGCCGGACCGCTTTTGCCGGACCGCTTTGAGTAGTTTCCGACCCTCGCCCCCCATGTCCGGCGGAATAATATGGCGACGCGACCCATGCCCGAATGCATTCGAGCCTTTGCCGCCGGCGCAGGTCATGCCGCTGCAATGCTGATTTCCAGCTTGCGCGCCGCGACGTCTTTCAAGGATGTCGATTTCCGGGAGACTAGAATGTCCACGATTTTGCTGATCGTCATATTGATTTTGGTGCTTGGGGGTGGCGGCGGCTATTATGGCTTCAGCCGGTACGGCGGCCGAGGAATCGGCGGTGTGATTGGTCTTCTCCTGCTCGTGCTGATCGTGCTGTGGCTGCTGGGCGCGCTCCAGGGACTAAGCCTTGGCCATATGTGATCGCGCGCCAGGCGCGGTGACCCAAGGAAGGAGATTGCGATGAAGGCGCTTGTGTACCGCGGGCCGGGACAGAAAGCCCTGGAAGAGCGCGCAAAGCCGCAGATCAGGGCGCCGGGCGACGCGATTGTGAAGATGGTGAAGACGACCATCTGCGGCACCGACCTGCATATTCTCAAGGGCGACGTCGCGACCTGCGCTCCGGGCCGGATCCTCGGGCATGAAGGGGTGGGGATCATCGAATCCATCGGTCCCGGCGTCACTTCCTTCCAGCCCGGCGACCATGTCCTGATCTCGTGCATTTCCTCCTGCGGAAAGTGCGATTATTGCCGGCGCGGCACGTATTCGCATTGCACCACCGGCGGCTGGATCCTCGGAAATGAGATCGACGGCACTCAGGCGGAATATGTGCGCACGCCCCACGCCGACACCAGCCTCTATCTGATCCCCGCCGGCGCCGACGAGGAAGCGCTGGTGATGCTGAGCGATATCCTGCCCACGGGGTTCGAGTGCGGCGTCCTGAACGGCAAGATCGCACCTGGTTCCACCGTCGCCATCGTCGGGGCCGGACCCATTGGGCTCGCCGCGCTGCTTACGGCCCAGTTCTATGCGCCGGCGCTGGTCATCATGATCGATCTGGACGACAACCGGCTCGCTCAAGCCCGGCAATTCGGTGCCACCCACACCATCAACAATGCCGACGGAACAGCGTTGCAGACGGTCAAGACCCTGACCGAAGGACGCGGCGTCGATGCCGCAATCGAAGCCGTCGGTATTCCCGCGACGTTCGTCCTGTGCGAGGAACTGGTTGCCCCCGGGGGCATCATCGCCAATGTCGGCGTTCATGGCCAGAAGGTCGATCTTCATCTTGAAACGCTGTGGGCGCGGAACGTCACAATCACCACCCGGCTGGTGGACACGGTCTCCACGCCCATGCTGCTGAAAACGGTTCAGGCCGGGAAGATCGATCCGGCGCGCCTCATCACGCATCGGTTCAAGCTCGAACAGATCCTTGAAGCCTACGACACGTTTGCCAACGCAGCCGATACAAAGGCGCTGAAGGTCATCATATCGGCTTAGAGCCGGATCTGCCCATATTGAATCGCCTTGGGCGTTTCAATATGGGCAGATGCGAGGTGGTGCGATCAGCAGGCCCTGGCGTCCGGGACCTCAAGGCGCCCCTTCTTTGTCGATGACGACACAGATGATGGCACGGGAGATGTCGGCTTCCCGAAACGGCTTCTGAACCACGACGGCGGACGGCAGAAGCGTTTTGATTTTCAGAACGTCTCCGCTGATGAAGAGATGCGGCACATATCCGCCCCGGCAAATTGTCTCAACGGCGGACATGCCGCTTCCTTCTTGCAGCATCGCATCGACAATCATCAGGTCTGGCTTGGACTTGTTCGCGGCTCTGACCGCTTCGGTCTCCGTGGCCTCGATTGCGTAGACATCATGCCCCATGGCTTCGAGCAGCTCAGCCAGATGCATGCCGATCACGGCATCGTCCTCAATGATGAGGATTCGCAGCGCGTTCATCGCTTGACCATCCACATGTCACCCGAGCTCCCGATTGCCGAATAAGGCCGGCCCGGTTCATGAACATAAGAGCATGACCTTCGATCCCGGGGCGCATGTCAGGCTCAACCGGGGCGACCTTAGCTCGCGATCGCGGGCGCGGAGCAGGGTCGGAAACTACTCAACTTCGCGCGGCATCAGAATGATTCGATCCCGACGTCGACAAAGGTCCTGCGCGCAAGAGGCTTTTGGCGGAAAGTCACAGGGAGAAGCCGTGCTCAAGAAGAGCCGCGAAATGTCTCGCGGCGAGCGGGCGGCTGAACAGAAAGCCCTGTCCCAGCTCGCAATAGTGATCCTTTAGAAATTCAAGCTGCGCAATTTCCTCGATACCTTCTGCTACGACACGCTTATTGAGGATATTTCCCATCCCAATGATGGCACTTATGATGGCTCCATCGGGGGCGGACGTTATGTCTTTTACAAACGATTGATCTATTTTAATGATATCGATGGGAAATTGCTTCAGATAGTTCAGGCTCGAGTAACCTGATCCAAAATCGTCTATTGCCAATGATACTCCCATGTCTTTCAATTTTACGAGAACCTTTTTGCTAAGTTCTGCATCGCCCATCAGGACGTTCTCAGTTATCTCCAACTGAAGAAGTGCAGGATCCAGGCACGTGTCACGCAGAATAACACGCACGCCGTCCACGAAATCACTTCGGCGAAACTCGACTGCCGATATGTTCACGGCCATGGATAAGGTATTTAACCCGGCGTGGCCCCATTGTTTGGCCTGCTGGCAAGCCTGACGCAATGCCCAGCGCCCAATCGGGACGATCAGGCCGCAATCTTCCGCAATTGGGATAAACTTCTCAGGAGAAATTATTCCGCCCGTCGCGTCGAACCATCTCAACAACGCTTCGCATCCGATAATGCGGCCGGACTCCAGATTAATCAAAGGCTGATAGTGCAAAACCAGTTCGTTGCGATCCATGGCCAGGTGTAGTTTTGATTCGATTGATTGTCGCTCAATCGCTCTTAAGTTCATTTCTTGATCGTAGAATTTGTACGTATTTTTACCATTCTTCTTTGCGTAATACATAGATGTATCGGAATTTTTGATCAATGTATCCGAATCTTCTCCATCGTGCGGATACATGCTTATGCCCATGCTTGCGGATATATATAATTTATGATTCTTTAAAGAGAACGGAGCTTTTAACTTTGACAATATTTTGTCCGCGGTTAAAGCAACGCGCTCAAAATTGTCATTTATCGACAAAAGTATCACAAATTCGTCTCCACCTTGCCGGCTTACGGTATCCGATTCTCGAACCGACGACAAAAGACGCGCCGCGATGGCCTTAAGAAGGTTGTCGCCGATTTCATGACCGAGCGAATCGTTGATATTCTTGAAATTATCAAGGTCTAAAAAAAGTACCGCGATCTGCATGTTCCGCCGTTTGGCGGTCCTGATGGCCTGAGACAGACGATCGGTTAGCAGCACGCGGTTGGGCAAATTGGTTAGAAAATCGTGCTGCGCGAGATGCGCCATCTTGATGCTCATGGCCTGCGCGGCGCTGACGTCATGAAAAACCATGACCGCCCCCACAATTTTTCCTGCCCAATTGTGCACCGGTGCCGTCGAATCTTCGATGGCCGCCTCGCTACCGTCCCGCCTGAGAAGAATCGTGTTTGCGTTCAAGCCCATCGGCTTGTCCTGCTGAAGCACGAGATCGACGGGATTCCTGCAGGGTTGGCGGGTCGCGCCATTGATGAGCTTAAGAACTTTGGATATCGGCTGGCCTTGCGCCTCCGCTCGGTCCCATCCTGTTACGACCTCCGCGGAAGAATTAAAATAATCTATCAAACCCGCCAGATCGGTGCTAATGACTGCATCGCTAATCGAGTTTAGAATGATTTCCGCTCGCACACTCTTTTCATAATAGGCTTCTTCAACGATAGTTCTCTGAATGATATTTCGGACGACTTGACGGATTGCCTCCTTCCCAAACCTCCCCTTCAGAAGGTAGCCGCGGGCGCCCAGGCGAACTGCTTCCAACGCCAAAGCTTCTTCTTCGGCCGGGATTAGAATGATCACCGGTACATGAAGTGCCGCAGCGAACACGCTCGTAAAAGTCGCTATTCCAGAACTGTCATCGAGCGAAAGGCTCGCGATCACCGCGTCGACCCCCCCGGCGCTCAGGCGAGCTACTCCGTCCGCGAGCCGCCGTGAAGATTCAACGGCGAACGAGTCGTCGTCAGAGTCAAAAAGAGCATCCTTGATGCAATGAATATCAGATGTGATGCCTGAAATGACAAGTATTCTGCTGTGTTGATACGGCAAAATACAATCGTACATCTAGATTATCCCTTTATGCATTATCGGCATCCGATCAAACTGGCGCCTGACGTTGCGTCAAAATATTTCATGAAACTATACGATCGCATTCCAATCGTATAGCTTCGGAAAATACTCAAACACTCAACCGAGCGGGCTGACTTGATCCAAGCGGCGGGATAGGGGCGGGTTCAATCGCTGAACATTGTCAGATGAGCGATCCCGCAGGCACTTAAACAAATACCACTAGGCTCAGGACCTGTTAATTTCGTTTGATCTGTGATTCACAGTGTCCGGTGAGGAGCCTGTGATCGGTGATTTGTTCCTGCTGAGCGAGCGTCAGATGGCGCGGATCTCGCCGTTCTTTCCCTTGGCCCACGGGTGCCACGGGTCGATGACCGGCGGGTGGTGAGTGGCATCGTCTATGTGATCCGCAACGGTCTGCAATGGAAGGATGCGCCGAAGGACTACGGCCCACACAAGACGCTGTACAACCGCTTCATCCGCTGTAGCCGGCTCGGGCAGGGCGACCGCATCTTCGCGAGCCTTGCTGGGGAAGGGCCCAAACCCTAGCGCATCATGATCGATGCCACTCATCTGAAGGCCCACCGCACTGCATCGAGCCTGCTCAAAAAGGGGCTGTTCCCCGTCGTATCGGGCGCACCAAAGGCGGATTGAATTCCAAGCTGCATGCCTCCAAAGCGATGAGATGCAACGCCACGCGAAAACAAGCGCCCTGCGTCCCTTTTCTCACTTTGGCATCATCCAGTTGAAAGATGAAGATGCCAATGCCACGCGCCATTCGCGATTAAAAATCGGTGCATCGAGCGCTACGGTCGATGCCACCGACTGCTATTGGCGCAACGACCTCACTCAATGGGTTCGATACGGCTGATGGTGGCTTTGCTCACGCCTGTGATTCGCGCGAGTTCGCGCACACTCTCTCCTTCCGCCCTTCGCTTGGCAACGAAGGCACGTTGATCAGCCGAAAGCACATGCTTGCGGCCGAATCGCACGCCGCGCGCCTTGGCGCGCATACGGCCTTCTCCTGTGCGTGTTCTGATCAACTCTCGCTCGAATTCGGCAAGGCCGCCAAGTACGGTGAGCATAAGACGGCCATGCGGCGTGGTCGTATCGGCCCAGCCGTCGCCGAGAGACTTGAAAGCGGCACCGCGCTCGGCGATCTCGGCGAGAATATTGAGCAGATCACGTGTCGAGCGCGCCAAGCGATCCAGCCGGACGACGAGAAGCGCATCACCGGCTTGCAAGGCGCCCAGGCATTTTCGCAGTTGTCGGCGATCAGTTTTAGCGCCGCTCGCCGTCTCTTGGAATAGCTTCTCGCAACCGGCGGCCCTGAGGTGTTCGATCTGGCTATCTAAAGTTTGTCCATCAGTTGAGACGCGCGCGTAGCCGAAAATCATTCTCGTATTATGATACTATATTATGAGACAGTCAACGCGTTGATATTTAAGAACATAAATATCGTCTCATATATTTTGATATTTGAGACACGCTCTTTTTGGAGAAAAT
Organism: Roseixanthobacter pseudopolyaromaticivorans; assembly: GCF_043195145.2. Lineage (NCBI taxonomy): Bacteria > Pseudomonadati > Pseudomonadota > Alphaproteobacteria > Hyphomicrobiales > Xanthobacteraceae > Roseixanthobacter > Roseixanthobacter pseudopolyaromaticivorans. Next base: position 4,141,164 of record NZ_CM195539.1, on the reverse strand, counting down.
TGAGAAAGACCTCCTAAACGTAAGCGCGGACGCTCCTTCAGAGCCGAAAAATCATAAGTGCTTGTAGATTGCCGGCAGTTTATCCCTCGGCCGAGCTGCGTCAAATTTGAGTGCATAGACGACGCGGCCCAGCATACTTCAGCTAAAATCTCGAATGAGACCGGCGCATTGTTGGTCATTAGCGCTGTTGCTAAGGCCGGGTAATAACCCATCCGCGAGGTATCCATTTAGAAGTTTGAGCGCGTAGAAGAGCGCAGGCGGCCCGATCAAGCTTGTCTCCTATTGTGTCTTTGTAAGTCCGTTTCGGTCCTGTGCGGCCACTTTCCACCTCCCGTAAAATCACGATGGGGCTTCGAGAGCCTTATTTGGCAAAAACGGGGCGCCGGAGCGTGGAGAGCATCATGTCCGCTGAACATAAAATAAGAGAACGGGAAGAAACGGCAGAGGAACGTTGGTCGCGCTTCCGCCCCATCGTCACCGGCGACGACTATCTGAACAGTCTGCGAAGCCGTGACATCGATCTCTATCTTTTCGGCGAGCGGATCGGCGACCCGGTCGAACATCCCATTATTCGGCCTTCCATGAACGCATTGAAGGCGACATATGATCTTGCCCTGGAGGACCCGGAGCTGGCGACAGCGGAATCTCCGCTGATCGGCAGGCGGGTGAACCGCTTCCTTCATTTGGTGGAATCTCCCGACGACCTGGTGATGAAGAATCGGATGCAGCGCCGGCTCGGCCAGATGACCGGAACCTGCTTTCAGCGCTGCGCGGGCCTCGACACAATCAGCGTGCTGCATTCGATCACTTATGAGATTGATCAGAAGCACGGCACCTCCTATCACGAGCGCTACATCGACTTCATCAAGAAGGCCCAGGAAAACAACATCATCATCGGCGCGGGTATGACCGATCCGAAGGGCGACAGGAGCAAGCGCCCCAGCGAGCAGGCAGACCCCGATCTGTTCATGCACGTCGTCCGGCGCACCCCCGAGGGGCTCTATGTGAAGGGGGCGAAGGCCCACATGACAGGCGGGTTCAATTCGCATTGGATCTGCGTCATGCCGACCATGAACCTGACCGCAGAAGACCGTGACTATGCGGTGGTCGGTGTGGTTCCGGCGGATGCCGTGGGCCTGACCTATATCTACGGCCGACAATCCTGCGATACGCGCGCAATGGAGGCCGGCGATATCGACAAGGGAAATGCGAAATTCGGCGGACAGGAAGCCTTGGTAGTCTTCGACGACGTGTTCATTCCCTGGGAACACGTGCTCATGGACGGCGAATACGAATTCGCGCAGGAGATGGTGGCGCGCTTCACCGCCTATCATCGGGCGAGCTACGTCTGCAAGACCGGGCTCGGAGATGTCCTCATCGGGGCCACCGCAACCGTGGCGGAATACAACGGCGTCGAGAATGTTTCCCATGTCAGGGACAAGCTGGTGGAGATGACCCACCTCAACGAGACGATCTATTCCTCCGCCATTGCATCGTCCCATGAAGCCAAGCCGCTGGCATCGGGCATCTATATGAACGATGTGATGCTGGCGAACATCTGCAAGCACAACGTGACGCGCTTTCCCTACGAACTGTCGCGACTGGCCCAGGACATTGCCGGCGGGCTCATGGTCACCCTGCCGTCCCAGCAGGATTTCGAAAGCGCGGTGACCGGGCCGCTGCTGGAGAAATACCTCAAGGGCCGCTCCAACGTGCCGGTCGAGCATCGCGCGCGGCTCCTGCGGCTGATCGAGAACATGACCCTGGGTCGCAATGCGGTCGGATATCTCACCGAATCCATGCATGGTGCCGGATCGCCGCAAGCGCAGCGCATTCAGATCCATCGCACAATGAACGTGGAGCAGAAGAAGGGCTACGCCAAGGCCCTCGCGGGCGTGACATCGAGCCTTCCAGGCGAAGCGGACTGAACCTGGCGGTCCGAGCCCGGTTCATTATACTGGCTCAAGCCCGCGCCCGGCGATGCCTGCGCGGGCTTCTTTTTTGTCTCACCGATCGCCGCCCGCTGCGGGAAGGCCCACGGCGGAGCGACCGTCGAATGCCCACCTTGCGGGAAGTTTTCCGGGCGATCCAACCGCCACGGCCTGCGCGGGTCCTCTCTCTGCGCTGATGGATTCGGTCCCTGCTCTTGCGATCCCAGGCGGGAAGAACACCGCTCGGAATGCAGCAAAATTCCCGCTGAGCCTTTCTGAAGCTTTGTGTCTGCGGATCTGCGCCAAATGCGGGGCCCTCATGCATGATTTCGGGAAGCGTGGTCGATTCGGTGCATTTTTTGGTCTCTTTCCGCCCTCGCGCGCAGATTGGAGGTGTTTAACTTCACGTTGACCTCGTTACGCGACGCCCCTCACCGGGCACCGCGATAAATAAAAGAGAGGCGGCAGGTGGGAACGCTGAGCGGGCTTAAAGTGGTGGAGATGGCCGGACTTGGCCCTGCTCCATTCTGCGCGATGATGTTGGCCGATCTCGGCGCGCGGGTCATACGCATCGAGCGTCCCGATGCAGAGGACGGGCGTGGAAACGTCCTGCTGCGCAATCGTCAATCCATCGCTGTCGACGCGAAGAAGCCCGCTGGGCGCGATATCATCCTGGAGCTGGTCGAAGACGCCGATCTTCTCATCGAGGGCTTCCGCCCCGGCGTAATGGAACGCCTCGGCCTGGGGCCGGACGCCTGCCTGGGAAGGCATCCGCGCCTTGTCTACGGACGGGTGACGGGCTGGGGGCAGGACGGGCCTCTGGCGCAGGCGGCAGGTCACGACATCAATTATGTCTCGCTCGCCGGGGTCACGCATTCCATCGGCTCGCCCGGCGGTCCCCCCGTGCCGCCACTGAATCTGGTGGGCGACTATGGCGGGGGCGGGATGCTGCTGGCATTCGGCCTCATGGCGGCGGCATGGGAAGCGGCGCGCACGGGTAAAGGGCAAGTCATCGACTGCGCCATGGTGGATGGCGCCTCCACCTTGCTCGCGGAATATTATTCATTCCATGCAGCCGGGTCATTTCAGGGGGAGCGGGGTACGCACCTGCTTGATGGCGGCGCCCATTTCTACGGATGCTACGAAACCTCGGATGGCAAATATATCTCCATCGGCGCCCTGGAATCGAAATTCTACCGCCAACTGCTGGCCCGCCTCGGCATCGAGGACGCGGCCTGGCTGAACCAGGCCGATCCCGGGCAGTGGGTCATGCGCCGCGCGCGGTTCGCGGAAATATTCAGGACCCGCACGCGCGACGAATGGTGCGCCTTGCTCGAGGGAACGGACGTGTGCTTCGCGCCCGTCCTGGCCTTCGGTGAAGTCGGCGGACATCGTCACATCAAGGCGCGCGAGACCCTCATCGAGATCGACGGCATCGTGCAGCCCGCACCCGCGCCGCGGTTCGGCAGAACACCGTCATCGTTTCCCGAGCCTGGCAAGCTGCCGGGAGCGGATACGCGCACGGTCCTTGCGGACCTCGGCATGGACGAGCGGACAATCTCGGCCCTCATGCGCGAGGGTGTCGTGGGCGAACCTGCCGGCGCGCAGCCGGACAACCTTCTAGTTGCCGATAGCGGAGGGTCGAAATGACCATCACCACATTGATGCTCGGGGTCATCACCGGGCTTGCGCTTGCCAGCGTCTATATCCTCGTCGCGGTAAGCTTCACGATCATCCTGGCGGCCAGCGGCGTCTTCAATTTCGCCCAGGGAACGGTCGTGATGATCGGCACCATCCTGGCCTTCGTTCTCGGCGTTCAGCTCGGCTGGGCGCCGCTCGCAACCGCCGCCGCAACGGCAGGTGCAGGTGTGCTCGCGGGACTGTTGACCCATCTCGTCGCGGTCTGGCCAGCCATGGGGCGGTCCCGATCCTTCTCCCACACCACGATGCTGACCACGATCGGCCTTGCCACGGCGGTCAACTCGTTCGCCTCGATCCTCTTCGGCAGCGATTCCCACCGGGTGCCGTCCTACGTCTCCGAGGATCCGCTGTTCCTGCTCTCGATCCCCGTCCGGCCGATCTATCTGCTCATGATCGCCACCGGCATCGCCGTCACCGTGGCGGTCGAATGGGTGGTTCGGCGCACGTCCGTCGGGCACATCTTCCGGGCCACCCTGGAAGATCCGGAATGCGCCCAGCTCTTCGGCGTCAATACCGGCAAGGTGATCGCCATCGCCTTTGGCCTAGCCGGCGCGATGTCGGCGCTCGCCGGCATGCTGATCGCGCCGGTGATCGCCGCATCGGCTTATTCCGCGCAGGAACTCGCCTTCTACGGCTTTGCAGGCATGGCGCTGAGCGGCTTCGGCAGCTTCGCTGGGGCGCTGTTCGGCAGTGTCATCGTCGGCCTCATCAGCGGCATCGTTCCCTCCATCGCCAATCCGCAGCTCGCACTGCCGCTGATCTGGCTGGTGGTGGTCGCGATCCTCCTGGTCAAGCCGTCCGGGCTGTGGGGCACCGCCGGGCTGTTCGGCTCGGGCCGCATCCGCGAAGTCTGACCCACGCAACGGCATCAATAAAAACGGTCAAGGGGATACGCTCATGTCTGTCCGCTCTTCGGGCGAAGTGGAACGGGAAGGCCGGCGATGGCAGGCCAGATGCGCGCGGCGGCGGAGCGTTTCCATCCTGTGCGTGGTTGCCCTGCTCGCGCTTCTCGCCTGCGTTCCTCTGATCTCCAGTGGGTCCTACAGCCTCGGCCGGTATGAGGTCGCCATCGCCTACATCATCGTGGCGATCGGCATGAACCTGACCTTCGGATATACCGGCGAACTGGTGCTGGGCTATCCGGCGATCATGGCCTCCTCGGCCTATACGGCGGGGATGCTAAGCGCTCACGCCGGCTGGGACGTGAGTGCGACATTCCCTTGCGCCATGCTCGCCGGGATGTGCGCCGGCCTTGTCATCATGGCGCCCGGCCTCAGGGTGCGCGGATGGTATCTGGCGCTTATCACGCTGTTTGCCATCATTGTCCTGCCCAAGCTGGTGATGCTGGGCGAGGAATGGACCGGCGGCGAATACGGCCTCACCGGCATCCGCGCCATCGAGGTCAATGGAAAGCCTCTGCCCGGCTGGGCCATGTTCGAGCTCAGCCTCGCACTGTTCGCCCTCACCCTGCTGGCGATCTGGAACTTCCTGCGCTCGGGCTGGGGCACGCGGCTGCGCGCCCTGCGGGATGCACCGTCCGGGGCGCGTGCGGTCGGCCTGAATCCGGCCAAGCTGCGCCTTACGGTATACGTCCTGTCGAGCATTCCCGCTGCCCTCGCCGGCTTCTACCTGGCCTACGCGGAACGCTTCATCAATCCCGACGCCTTCGGCATGAGCCTGACGCTGCTCCTGCTCACCGGCGTTGTCCTCGGCGGCGCGGGCACGCTGTTCGGACCGATCATCGGCATGGCGCCGCTGCTGGCGCTCAGCTTCTGGGTCGGTCCCTTCAGCCCCTACAACGCGATCACGCTCGGCCTGGGATTGCTGGTCGGCTCGCTGGTGTTTCCCGATGGCGTGATGCCCGCCCTGGTGCGCCTTGTCGGCCGTTTGGAAAAGAAGATCCGGCTTCAGCCGGCCTCGCCCGGTGACGCGGGCGAGGACGAGACCCGCAGCGAGGTGGTCTATCTGCAGCCGGCGGCGGTGGACACGACGCAAACCATCGTGCGCGTCGAGGACCTCAAGGTCCGGTTCGGCACCAACCTGGTCCTTGCCGGCGTCAGCCTCAAGCTGCGGCAGGGCGCCTTGATCGGCCTCGTGGGGCCCAACGGGTCGGGAAAATCGACCCTGCTCAACGCAATTTCCGGCTTCATCGCGCCACAGCAGGGACGCATCTTCGTCGGCGACCAGGACATGTCGGGGAGAGCGGTGCACGAAGTGGCCCTCTCCGGCGTCGGGCGGACGTTCCAGATTCCCCAGCTCATCGAAGATGCGACGGCGCTCGAGAACATCGCGCTCGGCCTGCTCGGCGCCCGGCCCGGCCGGCTGGTATCGTCGATCCTGCGGTTGCCCGGCCTTGTGCGCCAGGAGCGGGAGGATCTCCATCGCTGCCTCGCGACCCTCGCCGAAGTGGGCCTTCCGGCGTCCGTCATTTCCATCCCCGTCGCCGAATTGCCGCTCGGGCTGAAGCGGATCGTGGAGATCGGCCGCGCCGTCGTGTCCCGGCCCAAGCTGCTTCTCCTCGACGAGCCGGCCGCTGGCCTCAACGACAAGGAGCGCCTGCAGCTCGGCCACCTGCTGAACCGGCTGAAGCAGCAGGGCATCACCATCCTCGTCGTCGAGCACAACGTGCCGTTCGTCATGGAATTCTGCGACGAGCTGGCGCTGCTGGAAGCGGGGAACATCGCGTGCCACGCCGCCACCTCCGGGCCGCTTCCGGCACGGCTGCTCAATTATCTGAGCTACGCTCCTGACCAACCGAAATTCGCCTGAACCATCTGGGTGTCCCATGAGCTTATCGGTAAGAAATCTCTGCTCTTGGCATGGTCAGGCTCAAGTTCTCTGGAACGTCGATATCGACGTTGGCGAGGGCGAGGTTCTGGGCATCCTGGGTCGCAACGGTGCCGGAAAGACCACCTTGCTGCGGACGCTCGCGCGCCTGCACGACAAGGCCTCCGGGAGCGTGGAAATGGCCGGGCGCGACATCAGCCGCCTCAAGCCCCACGCCGTGGCGCTCCACGGCATGGCGCTGGTCCGCGACGGCGGGCGCCTGCCGGCGTCCCTCACCGTGCTCCAGATGCTCGAACTCGGCCAGCGGCTCGCCCGCAGCCGAGGCAAGGCGCCACGCTCGCTGGAAGAGACATGGCGCTGGTTTCCCTTGCTCGAATCCCTTCAGCGAACGCGCGCCGGCCTGCTCAGCGGCGGCCAGCGACAGGCCCTCGCTTTGGCGGCGGCTTTTGCCTCCCGGCCATCGCTCGTCTTGCTGGACGAGCCCTCGGCCGGCCTTTCGCCGCCGGTGGCGAGCGAGCTGTTCGCGACCATTCGAAAGCTCGCCGCAGACGGCCTGACCGTGGTCGTGGTCGAGCAGCAGGCGGCGTGGCTCGTAGATCTCGCGCACCGCGGATACCTGCTCGAATCCGGGAAGGTTTCGGCCGAGGGAAACCTCACGGACCTCGTGGACAATAATTAAAAGGGAGGAAACATCATGCTGCTCGCCCGCCCGGCTCCGCAAGGGAGACGTCGCATACCGATCAAACGGCTAGCCACCACGTTCACCTGCGTCGCAACCCTGTTCGCATCGCTCTCTTTCGCCGCCATGCCGGCCGCGGCCGCCTCCAAGAAGGATGAGCCATTCCGCATCGGCGCGATTCTGGCGAAGACCGGCGCCTTCTCCCAATATGGCCAGTTCATCGAACAGGGCCTGCGGGTCGCGGTGAAGCGTATCAACGCGAGCGGTGGAATCATGTCGCGCCCCGTGGAGCTGATCGTCCGCGATGACGCCAGCAATCCCGGCCGCGCGCTTCTCGCGGCGAAGGAGCTGGTGAGCGACCAGAAGGTGGACTTCATCTATCCCGAGGTCATCAGCGGCCTGGTGCTCGCGGTGCTACCCTACACGAGCGAGCAGAAGGTTCTGACCGTCAGCAGCGGCGCGAGCCCGATCATCGGCGACACGAAGAAGTTCCCCTACAGCTTCCAGCTTGCCGACATCGCCAGCAAGCGGACCGAGGCCGTCGCCATCGCGCTGAAGAAGCTCGGCGGCAAGAAGGTGGGCATTCTCGTCAGCACCAATCCCCCGCAGGTTGCGCTCGGCGATACGCTCGCCGCCGATCTCTCGAAGAAATACGGGATGGAGGTCGCCGGCTATAAACAGTTCAGCGTCGATGCGAAGGACCTCGCGCCACAATTGCAAAGCCTGCGCGATGCCGGCGCCGATATCATCGCCTTCGACAGCGGTGCGCGCGAAGGGGTGCGCGTGGTCATGACGGGCATGCAGACCCTGGGCTGGAAGGCCAAAGTGGTGAGCGAGCCCGCGGTGCTCTACGGGGATCTCACCGAACAGGTTCCTTCCTCCGTGCAGGACCAGTTCGTCGCGGTCAACTATCGCATCGGCACCTGGACGGGCGCGCCACGGCCCGGCCTGGAATCCATCATCGAAGACCTGAAGAAGGAGGGGCCGATCAACAATCTGCCCTACAGCGCACTCGCAATGGATGCGGTCTATATGGCCAAATGGGCGTTTGAGACCGCTCTGAAGGAAAAGGGCAATACGGACCCCGATACGCTAAAGGAAATCCTGGAGACCCGCAGCGCGCTGCCGCCCGGCTACGGCATCGTCTTCCAAGATCCGAAATATAGCGCGGACGATCATACGACGGTGAATGCGGATTACAGCAAGATGTGGGGCCTCATAAAGGTCAGCAAGCCGCATGATGGCGCCTATGAAGGCGAGGATCTCTCACTTACGGAATGAAATGGCCGGAGGCTTCGGGCCACAGTGCCCGAAGCACCCCACGTACCCGTTTCCAAGTGTGCAAGCCGCGAAGACGTCCGTCTGCGGCGCATTTAGACAAGGTGGCGCAATGCGTGCACGATCTGAGATCGAACAGCTTATCCGGCAGCGGGTGTCCCAACATCCTTCGGCAGTGTGGTTGAAGTTCAAGGGCGATCAATACCGCTGGGAGGAAGTCCTTTCGCTTTCGCAACGCGCGGCGAATGGCCTGTTGAGGCTTGGTGTGCGGCCGGGCGACAAGGTTGCGTTGATGGCGAGCAATTCGCCGGAGTTTCTGTGGCTATATTTCGGCGTTCTGTTCATCGGCGCGGATGTGGTGCCGCTCAATCGCTGGCAACGCGGACCAGCGCTGGAACATATGCTCGCGGATTCTGGCGTCGCCGCCATCGCCTTCGATCCCGATCTGGAACCCTTCATACAGGAGGCACGCGGGCGCGCCGATAAGCTGCGGGTCCTGATCACTGTCAATGCCGAGAACCCCAGTTCGCAAAGCATCGATCTCGCCGCGCTTATGGACGCCCCGGACACGGAGCCGGACGTGCAGGTCGACACGCCGGTGGGCGCCGTCGGCCTGCTCTACACCTCGGGCACCACCGGTCGGCCGAAGGGAATCGTCGCCTCCAAGTACGAGCCTCTGCTCAGCCCCTTGCTGTCGGCCATCGGCGTGCGGCCGGGCGAAACCATGTATGCCTGCCTGCCGCTGTTCCATGCCAACGCCCTTCTGATTTCCGCCCTGGGTTCGATCCGCCTGGATGCCAAGCTTGCGCTCGCCGAGCGCTTCAGCGCCTCGCAATTCTGGGATGACTGCCGCAAGTTCGACGCCGTCGAGGTCAATACGCTGGGCGCGATGGCTCCCATCCTGATGAAGCAGCAAGCGAAGTCCGACGACCGCGACAACCCGGTGCGGACCTTTCTCTCTGTCGGCACGCCCGCCGGCGTCTGGCGGGATTTTGAAGAGCGGTTCGCAGTCAGGATCGTGGAATGGTACGGCATGTCCGACGCACCCGGAATCCTGTTGAATACCTTTGGAAAAGTCGGTTCGGTCGGCAAGCCAGCGACGGGAGCCGAGTTCATGGTGGTGGACGAGGCCGGGCAGCCGCTGCCTCCGGGGCAGTGCGGCGAATTGTGGTTCCGACATGCCGCCGGGCAGGCCACCGCCTATCACAACCTGCCGGAAGCCACCGCAAGCGCCTATGAAGGCGGGTGGTTTCATTCCGGCGATCTTGGCGAACAGGACGAGGACGGATTCTTCTATTTCCGAGGCCGGGCCAAACTCGCGATCCGCCGTCGCGGCGAGAACATCTCGGCCTGGGAGGTGGAGGCGGTGCTCGACGCTTGCCCCGAGGTGCTCGAATCTGCGGTGATCGGCGTCCCTTCGGAGGTCGGCGAGGAAGAGGTTATGGCCGTCGTCGTGCCGCAGCCGGGACACAGCGTATCTCCCGAACGGCTGCTGGAATTCTGCGAGGGCAAGCTTGCATATTACGCAGTCCCGAGATTTGTCGAGATCGTCAGCTCCCTGCCCAAGACCGGGACGCAGAAGATCCAGCACAATGTGCTGAAGGAGCGCGGGCGCACATCCGCCACGTGGGACCGGGAGGCGGTGGGGTTCGCCGTGGCGAGAGGCCGGAGATGACCGCGTTGAAGAGTAGTGCGCAATTGAGCGCGCCGGGCGAGGTATTGTGCGAATATTCCGAAGACGGCGCGGTGCTGGATATCGTCCTGAACCGACCGTCGAAGCGAAACGCCCTGTCGCCGCCGATGGCGCGTGAAATCACGGCCGCGCTGAAGCGCGCGGTTCGTGAAAACGTCCATATGGTCGTCTTTCGCTCTACCGTGAACGGTGCTTTCTGTGCCGGGTTCGATATCGGCTACATGGGAGACGCTTCCAGCGACCCGGCAGAACCGCTCTACGAACTCTATACCTGCCTGGAGCACCTGCCGGCAGTAACGGTGGCGTTCGCCGACGGCCTCGTGGTTGGCGGCGGCGTCGAACTGTTCCTGTGCTGCGATCTGCGGCTTTCCTCGCCGCTCTCGACCTTCAGGATGCCGCCGGCCAAGCTCTCGGTCGTCTATGAGCGCGAGGGCATAGCGCGCTTTATCCGTCGGACAGGGCTCGCCGCGACCACCGAGCTATTCCTGACTGGCCGGAGCCTGACGGCACAGGAGGCGGAACGATGTGGCCTCGTCACCCGCGTCATGACCGAAGATGCGTTCCTCGACTATCGCGCGGACATTTTAGCCGGCGCACCCCTGGCCCAGCAGGCCATGAAGGAAATCATCGTCGCACTCACGGCCACGCCGGGCATGAGCGATGAGCGCTTCGGGCAGCTCAAGCGGACCGTATCCAATAGCCTGGACCGCGATGAGGCCCTCAATGCGTTTAAAGAGAAAAGACCGCCCCGGTTCACCGGGCGCTAGAGGGAGAATTCATCAATGCCGGCTATCGTGTCGCAGCCTGAGATCATCTCCAGGGGGCACAAGTTGCTCGAAGCGCCGATCTTCGACCGGACGCTCGGCTTGCTTTTCACCGATGCGGAGCGCGGGGGCGTGTGGCGCCTGGATGAGACAGGCGTACCCCAACTCCTGATCCCGCATCGGCGCGGCATCGGCGGAATGGCCATCCACGCCGCAGGCGGCGTCGTCGTCTCGGGCAGAACCGTTGCCTTCAAACCGATCCCGGATGGCGGCACTGTTGCCCTGATGCAGAACGATCCGGCAGCCGGCCGGATAGGCTACAATGATCTCGTGACCGACCGGAGTGGACGCATTTATGTCGGCTCCATGAGCTTCGTTCCGATGCTCGGCCAGATCGAAACGGAGAAGCGCGGAAGCCTTTATCTCATCGGGCTGGATGGCGCGGCGAGCGAGGTGGCGCAGGGCATCCGCCTTTCGAATGGCCTCGGATTCTCCGCGGACGGAGCATGCCTCTATCATGCCGATTCCCTGGCACACTGCGTCTACGCATATGATGTGGCCGATGACGGATCGCTCTCCCCGCCGCGCGTTTTCGTCACCACGGCCGAAGGGATGCCCGATGGACTTGCTGTCGCGGAAGACGGCAGCGTGTGGGTGGCGATGTTCCAAGCCGGCCTTGTCGTGGCCTATAATTCCAAGGGAATGGAAATCCATCGCATCTGGCTTCCGACGCCAATGGTCACCAGCCTGTGCTTCGGCGATGCCGACAACATGTCTTTGTACATTGTCTCTGCGTCGGGCGGGACCGACCCGGAGGTCGGCGGCTGCATCTATCGCATGCGCCTCGACGTTGCGGGCGTCGAACGGTACCCGGCGAAGATTTCATTGAAGGTGGACCACCACGCTTCGCTGTCCCCGGCCTGATGACCGAGTCTGAGCGTACGAAACATGGCCACGATCGGATCGCATTATTTCAGGGAGTGTCTGCGAGGCGCCCGGGCAAAGGGCGTTCGCACGCAGACCCTTCTTGATCGCGCAAACGTTCCCGCCGTCGTTCTCGCTCCGCTCGGCCGCGGCACGACCCAGCAGATGGCAAGCCTTGTGCGCTGCATCTGGAATGAACTCGACGACGAGTTCATGGGATTTACACAAATGCGGGTCAAACGCGGCGTGTTCGAAATGATGGCGCGCCTCGTCCTGCAGTGCGTCTCAGTCGAGGAGATGTTCGAGCTCGGCGTGCGCTTCTACAATCTCATCACGGACGACATTGTCATGCGCCTGGAGCGCACGCCGGACGAGGTGATCTTCAACGTGACCATGAAGCGCGAGGACCTCGACCCCGCGCATTACTTCATCGAATTCTGGCTCGTCATATGGCATCGCTTCCTGGGGTGGGCCTGCGGCTCCCCCGTTCCGCTGAACTGGGCGGCGTTCACCTATGAATGCCCGTCCAATTATCTTGAGGAATTCAAGTACCTCTTCCCGTGCCGTCACTATTTCAACGCAGAATCGACCTGCATCTCGGTCCCTCGCGAGCACCTGAAGCTGCCGGTCATCAGGAGCAACAAGGAGCTCGAGGAATTCCTGGCGTGCGCGCCGCTGAATTTCATGACGATGCCCAACCTGGACCAGAGCTATACGCGCAGGATCAGATCGCTGCTCGTATCGGAATATGGCGAGGGGATGCAATTTCCTGCTTTTTCCGAAGTGGCCGTGCATCTGCATATGACAGAGCAAACCTTGCGCCGAAGACTGCGGGAGGAATCATCGTCCTATCGCGGCATCAAGGAGAATATTCGCAGGGATACCGCGCTGCGAAAGCTGCTGCGGGGCAATGCATCCATCGGCGACATCGCGCTATCGGTCGGCTATTCCGAGACGCGCGCATTCACCCGTGCATTCCGGCAATGGACGGGCACCAGCCCGGTCCGCTACCGCCGCGAAGTCTTGTGCGATTCGGAAGAACCATAGCCCGCTCGGCTTCGATGTACCCCAGTCAACGCTAGAGTTATAGGCACAGCATGAAGATGACCGCGATCTCCGGTGGCACTTTGCAGATGAGACGAAGTGTTTATTTCGAGGATGCCGCGCCCGGCGAATTGATCACACTCCCCGTTTCGTGCTTCCTGATCCAGCATCCGCAAGGCAACGTCCTGTTCGATACCGGATGTCATCCTGAGCTCGTGACGGATCCTGTCTCCCGCATCGGTGGCATGGCGAAAATGATGCGCGTGATATCCGAGGCGTCCGTCAACGTGGTTCAGGCCCTGGAGCATATGGGGATAACGCTGGGAGACATCGACGTCGTCGTCAACTCGCATCTGCACCCGGATCATTGCGGGTGCAACGGGTTCTTCGGATCGGCCACCCAGATCTGCCATCGATGCGAGCTCGAAGCGGCCCGGCAGGAAGAGGCCGAGCGCGCGGGTTATTTCAAGGCCGATTGGGCAGGCGGGCCGCCATTCACCGAAATCGATGGGGAATATGATGTTTTCGGCGATGGCCGCATCGTCCTGATCCCACTTCCCGGCCATACGCCGGGAAGCATCGGCGCCTTGGTCACGCTCGACCGCGACGGCCCTTTTCTTCTGGCTTCGGATGCAGCGAGCATGCGCGAAAATCTCGACCAGGGAACCATTCCGCGCAACACGTGGGACAAAGGCCAGTTTATGGGCTCGATTAAAGAAATGCGTCGATATCAGAACATGGGGTTTAATGTAATATATGGTCACGATTATCGACAATGGGTCAAGATCGAACAAAAAAAATATTTCGCGTAAAAAATCCTATAATCAGCCAATATTGGACGCTCCGCACCCTGCGCGGCACTTGGCGCGCTACGCGTTGAAGCTTATGGCCCTGAAATGGAATTATTGAAGCGGCAAGATTGGCGCCGCCTTCATATACGCACAACTCACAAGCGAGGTGGCTGAAAGGCTTGCGTCGGGCTGAATGCGCCATCTGCACAATGACCTCAGCCGCATCGGTTTCGCGCGCAATGGTCTTAAGTTGAGACCATCCACCATCCCTCAGAAGGGCTTCCAACCGGTTCGCATCAGGCTGGAGCCTCCTTCACGACGGCAAGCCTCATCATAGCCGCGAGCCGTCATATCTCGCCCGCCATTTCTCTCGCGTGGAAGCAGCAGGAGGGAATCAGAGGAAAGCCTGGTCCCAACCGCCTTCAGGGCATATTGGGTCATGTGATCAGGGGTTACGAATACGCGCCCGATCCAAATGCGCCGCACCCGCGTATCTCTAATCAGTGCAGCATTATTTTCAGTCGCCCAGAGATGGAATTTCTCTCGAAAGCGAGAGACAGGCGGCTGCAGAAAGATTGCATGGCAATGCAGGCCGTCATTCAGAGTGACGTCATTGAGCTCAACTTTGGTGTGTTTTGGAACGGGTAGATCCGGCGCGACAAGCATCAAGGGCAGCTTGTGGCGCTCTTGATGGGAATTCGGTCGGCGAGCAAAACGCGTGATGATCCGAGAATATATACGTTCGATATCGGCGTGCATCTGATCGATTTTTTTCGCTTTAAGCGAAAAAGTGAGAGGGTGAAACATGAAGCTCATGAAGAAGGGCCTATACCCTTGCTCAACTTGATCTGAGACCCACTCCCCATAGGCGAACTGGAGCTCTCTCGCTGGGGTATAAGGCACTCCCTGATGCCCGAGATTAGAAGCCATGATATACACCTCATATAAGCAGATAATTGATACATTGCATAATCGACAGATATCTCATCATCGAATGTCTCTGTTTGTTATATAGAAAATTGATGATATTGATGTATGTCGATGATGTAGATAGTCATGTCTAAAGAGGCATGTGTTTCATTGCCATTTAGACATGACTATTCATATGCAGAGCGATTTTGCACCACATTGAATTGGCATGAGGTCGTTGCGATTGCGTTCGGGATTGCCACGACGCGCGCTGGCGACATGACTAATTAACAGTATTGCAAAATTGTCGAATTGCGATGCGAGGGGCAGGTTTCGGCATGCAAATCCCGGCGAAACCATAGCTTCGGAGGGCATTAGGTGTCGAAGGCGCCGATTTACTGCTTACCTACTCCGGCGCGCTCTTGCAGCAAGCGAAAAGCCACCTACAGATAGGCGCAGCGTTAAGCAAGACCTTCATGCCGAACTCCGCGGAGATCACGCAAGGCATCGTATTTTGGTGGTGCTTAAAGGCCGATTACCTTTGCCCAAGCCACTGCGATTTCATCGAGTTAGCTGCTCTCGAAATGCCTGTAGAGGCACGCGAGATTGGCCTCCGAAGTAGCGGGCTTATACTGAAATAATTGCTCAAGGTGAGCAGATAGGCTGGCCGAAACAGGTCATAGTTTTGAGGCTCTGCGCCGAGTTCGCACGCGGGGGGATCACGGAAGGCCCTGTGCCAGCGTAACCGGCCTGAAAACGTATCCCCGAAAAGTGCCGGCTACCCGTGTGATCACTTTGCACCTGCGCGTTCGAAGAGGCGCAATTTTTGCGCGATTTAGTTTCAGTTGATTAATCTGTTTATTAACAAGAGTGAGAGCGACAGATGTGGTCGAGACAGATGGCTGCCTCGACCCTGCCATTTCAAAGCCAAACTTTTCCGGGTCAGACTGCGTTTGACGTGGTGCTCACGTGCTTATTTATGCGCAGCAGCGCTTGCTTTCGACACCTCGACCGCGAGTTCGACAAGCCCCTCATATCGAAGGCATAGTACGTATGGCTTCATGGTCGAGAAGCCCTTCACCTTCACTTGGCGGACATGATGCAAGGCGTCCTTCCCGGGCATGAGCACCCCGCGCAGCTGCCACTGCCGCAGGATTTCCTTCTGTTCAGCAGGGGCGACGAGGTCGTCAAGGCGGTGTCGGAAGATAGCCAAGACGCGTTGGTTGTTCGACTTTCTTCGGAAGCCCAATGCGGAATCTCTTATGTCCGAAGGAAAAGCGTCGCCTTCTGCGACGACGGGAAATTTTTCGGAATCAAGGCGTGCTGCCGCCACACGGCGTAGTACGGCCTCGGCCCTTTGCTCCGCTGTCGGCTTCAGTGCACGCTTGAAAACTCTAAGAGCGCAGCGCGAAAGATGCTTTGCTGTAAAGGGGACCACGTTGTACTCGGCCGCCAGGCTTCCGGCTCCTACTAGAAGCGCGAAGGCCTTGGCCATCTCCGCCCCCACTTGCCCCACATAGGGCTGGGTCTTGGCCTCGAAGGCGGCCATCGCCGCCTCGACCTTCTGGAGCGAGCTGTCGTCCGCCACGACGGCATGAACGAATTCGCGAACCAAATGACCATAATGGGATCGAATGGTCTTCATTGCGCGCCGCAGAAGCTTCGCGCGGGCCTTGGGGCCCTTCTGGAAGTCGAAAAGACCCTTGCCCTTTGCCAGCGTCAGAAAGGTCATGCCGGGGTTCGGTCGATCTTGGAGTGCTTCCGGGTCGTGCGAGTCTATTGATAACACTAGGGCCGGGGCATCGCTTGCTTGCTGAACGTGATCACCGGTCGAGCCCTGAACCTTGGTCGCTGCTGCGGCTGCTGCGGTCAGGGCACGGCGTCGGACTTTGAGATCTCCCCCGGCGTGGCGCGTGGAAACCGCTTGAATCAGAGTGGATCCTGAACCGGCAGAGAGGCGCCCCCGCTTGGTCAGATCGGTCACTGGCCAAATGTTCGCCTCAGAGGGATTTTCGACCATAGACATTGCCCACCGCAGGCAGAGCTCTCTTTCATCAGCTGTACCTCCGCTGAGGTGCAGAAGACCGATATCGGGCCCATCGATCAGGTCGAGAAGGGGTGCGGCGCAAGCCGCCGCAGCCATCAACGTCAGCACGCTGGAGGTTGCGAAAATCTCCTGCGTCGACGCCTTCCAGCCCTCGAAGGAGCCCGCGACCGGCGGCATGGCGACGCTCGCGGGGCCATCGAATTTCAGTTCATTTGGATCACGCCCGATGGTCATGTCGGGGAGGACAAAGCAGGTGCCATGCCAGCCGATCCGCCGGGTGACGTTGGTGATGGGTGCGCTCGTCCCCGTGAGTACCTTCTCGACGTCGGACCGGCACAGGCGCATATCCGTTGGCATCGCCACCCCCTTGGCGAGCAAATGCGCCAGGACTTTTCCGGGTGTTGCCGCCCATGATCGCGGCATCGAAATACGCAACGCTTCGCCGTCGGTGGAAGCGCATCCCAAAACGGCGGTGAATTCGCCCGTGTGTAAGTCCCTGCGCAACTCGGTGAGCGTGAGCCAATTGGGCTGAGGATTTGGAATATACATTTTCGTGATCCGCCGTGAGCACGTGAAACGTGCGTTGAAAAGGAATGCAGGGCGAGGCGCCGCTGCGGGTGGATTAACAAGATCGGCAAAAGGGGATGCGCACGCGCATGCTTCGCGGTGGGCCCGTGCGCGCGGATTAAGGACGATCGGTCCAGCCACGTTCCATCAGCAACCGGATATCCTCCGTGCGCCACGCTGTGATGCGGGGGCCAAGCTTCGTGGGTTGAGGATAACGCCCGGTCTTCACACCCAGCAGCCACGTGCTGCGCGATACCGGAATAGGCCCGTTCGGAGCGATTATATCAGTGAGGCGAACGAAGCCATTTTTGGAAAAGTCGATGCTCATATGAGCCTCCTCGTTTGGGGACGAGGGGGTTCACAAGATTCAAAAAAGAGGTCTCAAACGGCCTCGTAGATGCGTCTAGAGGGTCTCTAGACGCGAATTGGCCAAAAAATGACTAAATTTGAGATCGCATTCCGCACGACGAATTAAATCAAATAGCCCGTAAAAGGGGCTCATCCTTAGGACCAGTTTTTCGCTATGGATCGTTGCAGCGCGCGGGATCTTAAGGATCCCATTTTCGGTGCAGGGTGCTCACGTGCTCACGCTGACGGCAAGAAGGACGTTTGCAAAGGCGGATGAGCGAGCATGAGACATTGGTTCACGCTTGCGAAAGCGCATGGCGTCAGTTGGAATGAAGCCGATAACCGACGGGGCCGGTCCGGCATCATCTATTGAAAGCCGCATAATTGCGCCTCTCAGTTGGAGGCGCGGGGAATGTCTGTCGCAAAGGTGGCCCAGTCGTTCATCAGCGCACGGCGCTTCTCGAAAAGATCGCCGCGCCGATATGCAGCCTCCACCTTGCTTTCGATCGTGTGGGCCAATGCCATTTCGCAAACCTCGCGCGGATGGCTCGTAGCTTCTGATGCCCAATCGCGAAATGCGGACCGAAACCCGTGCGCCGTGATCTCAAGCTTGAGGCGGCGAAGCACCATCAGGAACGCCATATTTGACATCGACGATCCAGGCGAGCGGCCGGGAAAAATGAATCCCTCAGTTGTCATTTGAGCCGCCTGTTCGAGAATCTCAACGCAGCGCGCGGAAAGCGGCACGCGATGGATGCGCTTCGCCTTCATGCGCGCCGCTGGCACGGTCCATACTTTCTCCACAAGATCGATTTCGCTCCACTCGGCGCCGATCACTTCGCCAGTCCGAGCAGCCGTCAGGATCAGAAACTCAAATGCCAGCCGCACGTGCAGGGCGGCATCGCACGTGCTCATTCTAGTGATGAATGCTGGCACCTCAGAGAACGGAAGAGCGGCATGATGTTCCTTCTGTTTGCCCTGTTTCGGAAGCCCTCGCTCGACCCCTTCAATCGGGTTGTCGCCGGTCCGATAACCGGAGGCCTTAGCCCAGTCGAAAACAGTCCCAATTCGCTGCTTTAGCCTTCGGGCCGTTTCGGGCTTAACCAACCAGACGGGCGAGAGGACCCGCAACAATTGCGGCGTTCCAACCGTATCGATCCGCAGGCTGCCAATCTCTGGAAAAGCATAGGTCTTGAGTGTCATCAGCCACTGGGCGGCGTGCTTCGGATTCTTCCAGGAGGGCGCATGCTCGGCATGAACTCGCTCCGCGGCTTCGGCGAAAGTCGGGGCTACCGTCACCGTCTTGCGCCTCTCAGCGAGAGGATCACCTCCCTCCCGCGCGATCCGGCAGAACCCGAGAGCCTTCTCTCGCGCTTCGACAAGGCTGACTAGGGAGGCGCTCCCCAGCCCCATATCGCGACGTCGACCTTGGACCATAATGCGCAGCAGCCAGCGCTTGGCTCCGCTCTTATCGACCTCGAGGTACAGCCCGTTGCCGTCCGCATATCGCCCCGGTGTCTTTATCTGGCGCACCTGTAGAGCAGTCAGCGCCTTTTCCGGATGCCTACCACGCTTTTTCATCCGCCCAATTCAAGCCCCACATTTCACCCCACATACTAACTCGGATCTAGCGATATTTCAAGACACGTCGTCGAACAATAAAATTCAGTAACTCATTGACTCTAATAGGTCAATTTGAATGCCAGCGAACATCGTCGGACGCTGATTTGGCTGCCTCCCTCTCCGCCACTTCTTAAGCTAAAGCGCTACCCACGAGCATGCGGCTGGATCAGGGATCGACCTTGCCTGCGGGAATCGTCCCCCTGACCCTTGTGTTTCCAGGTCCGGATGGCCTGGAAACATAAGGCGCGACAGTGCGGCTGGGCACGAGCTTACAATCGAAGCCGGAAAGGCCCTTGGAAGCCGCCGGTCAGGTCTGGGCGCGATCTAATGGATCGCGGCCGTAGCTTCGATCTCGACAAGCCAGTCCACATTTGCCAGGCCTGAAACCACCACCGCGGTTGCCGCCGGAAACGGGTCTTTGAAATACTTGCGCCGCACCTCCATCACCGTCGGCAGATATTCCCGGGCGGTGAGATAGATGGTGAGGCGGCAGACGTCCGCGAGGGAGCCGCCTTCCGCCTCGACAATCGCCTTGATGTTCTGGATGACCTGCTCGGCCTGAGCCCGCACATCCCCTGGCCCGACGTTCACACCGGCTGCGTCCTGGGGCACCTGTCCGGAAATGTGGAGAAGGGCGCCGCCTTCGGAACGCACGGCGAGCGAGAACGGCGCGGCCGGGGATTTGAAGACGCCCTTAGGCTTCACTTCCTTGATTGTCATGGTCCTCACTTCCCTTTCGGCTTTCGAGAAAATGCGATCAGGGACGGCCTCGGCGCCGCTCACGGCAGGAGATGGCGCGCGGAGAGGTTTCGCATCAGCTGGCGCGTTCCGAAATTCCACGGCGGACACGCATCCGAGGGGCGCACCGTGTTCCGCAATTCGCCCAGCAGCGGATCGGAGATGACGACCACGTCACCCCAATGGTGCGTGAAGCCCTGTCCGGCCTCGCCCCTGTCCTGGACCGGCGTGAAGAGCGTGCCGAGGAACAGGACGAAGCCGTCCGGATACTGATGATTGGGTCCGATGGCCTGAGCCACCAGATCGACGGGGTCGCGGCTGATCTCCGACATGGAGCTGCCGTCTTCGAGGACAAAGCCATCCTCGCCTTCCACCCGCAGCTTCACCTCGGACCGGCGGACCTGGTCGAGCCCGTAGCCCTCGTCGAGGAGGCGGACGAAGGGGCCGACTGCGCATGAGGCATTGTTGTCCTTAGCCTTACCCAGCAGCAGAGCCGAGCGCCCCTCCACGTCTCTGAGATTGACGTCGTTCCCGAGGCTCACACCCTTGATCTCGCCACGGCTGTTGACGAACAGCACGATCTCCGGCTCGGGATTGTTCCAGTGCGACATGGCGTGGACGCCGACCGCCGCGCCCCAGCCGACGCAGGACATGGGCTGGGCCTTGGTGAAGATTTCCGCATCCGGCCCGATGCCCACTTCGAGATATTGGGACCACAGCCCCTCTTCGATCAGCGTGCGCTTCAGCGCGTCCGCCTCGGGCGAGCCGGGGACGAGGTTCTTCAAATTGCCGCCGATGCTCGCCTCGATCTTCTGGCGGAACATCAAAGCAAGCGACGGGTCGCCCGCGACCTTCTCCTCGATCACCCGTTCCAGAATGGACTGGGCGAAGGTGACCCCGCTCGCCTTCACCGACTGGAGATCGCAAGGGGCCAGCAGATGGATCTGCGAGGGGTCGGCGGCCTGGGAGGAGGCCGCGATCGCCGCCAGCGAGCCGATGTGGCGCTTGTCCACCGCCCGAAGGAAGCCGGCGCAGTCCTCCAGTTCCAGGAGATCCGCCATGGTGGGGGCGGTGGAGGAGGTTATGTCGTAGACTTCACCATCGCGCACGAGGACCACGGCGGGCCCGGCGACGTCCGGAAGCCAGACGCGGCCGAGGAAGGTTCCTTCGGGAGGAAGAGACAGGGTAAAGCTCAAGGCGTGCCTCCTTTGCCACCAGCAATGTCCGGTCGGCGCTCGCGTTCGGGGCGAGCGGTCTCATCGGTCCAGGCGGTCGAAGAGCCGATTTTGTTGGACATGAATGCCGGTCTAGGGGTTAAGGGTATTTAGGGCGGTGTCAATCCGAAATGTTGGACAAATGGATCAAGCTGGAGCGAAGGCCGTGAGCGTCGGAAACAAGGGAAAGCTGGCGGGCCAAGCCGAGAGCGAGACTGCGTCCGGCTCCGCCGTAGACCAGATCATCGACGCGATCCAGCGCCTCATCGACGAGCGGGGCCTGACGGTGGGGGACGCGCTGCCGGGCGAGATCGAGCTCGCGAGGCTTTTCGGCTCCAGCCGCAACACGGTACGCGAGGCGATGCGGACCTTGCGCGCCTACGGCATCGTTGAGGCGCGCCAAAAAAGCGGCGCGATCTTGATCGACGACCGGCATGCGGCCGCCATGCGGCTTTTCTCCTTCGGCTTCCGCCTGTCCGCCGACATTTTCACCGATATTCAGGAGTTTCGCCGGCTGGTGGAGGAAGGCATTCGCGAGCGCGTCTTCTCCAATGTGACGCAACAGGATCTCGAAACCCTGGAGGCCCTCACCTGGAAAATGGAAGAGGCGACCTCGGTCGCGGACGCTGCGGAATTCGATTATGCCTTCCACAGTCAAATTGTTAGAATGTCCAACAATAAAACGACCGAAGATGTCTATCTGATCATGCGCCCCGTCATCCAGAAACTCATGGAGAGCGGCAAGAGAGAGCGCACGCAGCGACGGGACATCGCCGCCGAGCACCGCGCCATCATCGACGCCATCCGGCAGAAGGACGGCGCCGCCTATACCTATTGGGTCGGCCTTCATCTCAGGTCCGGCCTGAAGTTCATTCCCGAGGCCGGCGCCAAGGCCAAGGAGGCGCTGCCCGAAGGGTGAGGACCTTGATCCGCCGCCCTAGGGCATGAACTGGCCGCCATTCACATCGATGATCTGGCCCGTGATGTAGCCCGACATCTCCTGCGAGGCGAGGAAGGCGAAGATCCAGGCGCAGTCCTCCGCGGTGCCGAGGCGCCCCATGGGGATGGTCTTGCGCACGGCCTCCTGCGTGTCGAGGGGGGTCGCGGCGTGAAAGGGCGTTGCGATGAAGCCGGGAGCCACGGCGTTCACGCGGATTGCGTCCTTGGCGAATTCCTTGGCCATGGAACGCGTCAGGCTGTGGACCGCGGCCTTCGCGGCGGCATAGAGGCCGGAGCCGGGAGCGCCGCCGTTGCGGCCCGCGATGGAACCCACATTGATGATCGCCGCATGCGCGCTGCGGCTGAGCGTGGGATGGGCCGCCCGGGCCGTCTCCAGCACCGCGCGCACGTTGAGCGTTGTCACCCTGTCCCAAATGTCGTCGTCGAAGGCTTCCAGCGGCGTACGCCCCACCAGGGAACCGGCATTGTTGATGAGCACGTCGAGGCCACCCAGATTTTCCACCGCGCTGGAGACGATGCCGGGAATCGCGCCCGGCACCAGAAGGTCTCCACCCACGACTTCGGCCGCCCCGCCGGCACGGGCGATTTCCTCGGCGAGCGTCTCTGCGCCCTGCCGGTTGGCATTGTAGTGCAGACAGACGCGAGCGCCGCAGGCGGCGAGAACGCGGGCCGCTGCCGCGCCGATGCCCGAGCTCGAGCCGAGGAGCAGGACACGGTGGTCGGACAAATCGATGTGCGAGGTCAATTCGGATCTCCTCTTGCGGCCGGCGGCGCAAGCTGGCCAGCGCCGCCGTCGTCAGACGGGCCTCAGATCGGGGGAAGGGCAGGGTCCTGATGGGCGAGGGCGATCATGACGCCGCGCAGTTCCGCGAGGCCCTTCAGGCGGCCGATGCAGCTGTAGCCGGGGTTCACTTTCTTCCCGATATCGTCCACCAGCACATGGCCGTGGTCAGGACGCATGGCGATCTGCCAGTCCGCGCGCCCGGCCGCCTTGCGCTTTGCTTCCTCTTCTAGGAGCGCGCGGATGACGGCCACCATATCCACGCTGCCGTCGAGATGGTCGGATTCGTGGAACGATCCATGGTCCTCGCGGCGGACATTGCGCAGATGGACGAAATTGATGCGCGGCCCGAACTCGCGGATCATGGCGACGATGTCGTTGTCGGCCCGCACGCCGTAGGAGCCGGTGCAGATGACGATGCCGTTCGCGGGACTGTCGACGGCGCTCAGGATGTGCCGCAGATCTGCCGCCGTTGAGACCACGCGGGGCAGGCCGAACAGGGAGAAGGGCGGGTCGTCCGGATGGATGACCAGCTTGACGCCGACCTCCTCGGCCACCGGAACCACTTCCTTGAGGAAGTGCACGAGGTTCGCCCGCAGCTTGTCCGGCGTCACGTCCCGGTAGAGGTCGAGCTCGCGCAGGATGCCCGCGCGGTCGTATCGCCCTTCGCCACCGGGCAGCCCGCAGATGATGTTGTCCTCCACCTGGCGGATATCATCCGGAGTCCAGCCGGCGTGGCGCTGCCGGGCCTTCGCAACCACGGCGGGATCGTAGAAGCCGGCGGCGGCGTCGCCGCGAAGCACACACACGTCGTAGGCGACGAAGTCGATCATGTCGAAGCGGAGCGCAAGGCCCGTGCTCGGCATCTCATATTCAAGGTCGGTGCGGGTCCAATCCACCACCGGCATGAAATTGAAGCAGATCACCGGAATGCCCGCCCCGGCGAGGCTGCGCAGGCTGGTTTTCCAGTTCTCGATGGCGCGCTGGGCGCCCGGCCCGCCGATCTTCACATCGGTCAGCACCGGAATGCTCTCGCAGACCGACCAGACCAGACCCTCCTTCTCGATGAGCGCCTTGTGCGCAAGCACATCGTCCAGGGTCCAGGGCTCGCCATTGTACTTGTGGTGCAGGGCCGTCACCACGCCCTTGGCGCCCGCCTGGCGGATATGTCGGAGCGTGACTGGATCGTTCGGGCCGTACCAGCGCCAAGCCTGCTGCATCGCCATCGCCTCATTGTTGGACATTTCAATCTATTTTCAGGGTAATTAGGGAAATAAGCCTCACCCGTCAATTAAAATGTTGGACAAATGAATCGACCTCGGATTAATTGAGCTCCGGCCGACGACTGAGAAAGCGACAAATTATCGATTTTCGATTTTCGATTGGCGATGAACGGATCAAACTTTAAGATCAGGAAAAAGTGAGGAAACGCCGATGAGCACACCGCGGACGGACATTGGTTTGCGTTTCCCCTCGCGGGAGCAAATGGCGCGCGGTCTCAATGCAGGTGATGTCCGAGACCTCATGGTCGGCGGCATCGACGTGCACATTCACACCAATCCGCACGTCTTCCCGCTCAGTCACTCGCAGGACGTCATCGCTTTGGCGCAGGATGCCCATGCCGCGGGCATGCGCGCGCTGGTCATCAAGGACATCGGGCCTTCGACCACCGGAACCGCCTATGTGGCGACCCGCCTAGGGCCGGGCATCCCGATCTACGGGGCGCATGTGATGAATCTCGCCAGCGGCGGCGTGAACCCGCGCGCTGTCTGGGTGGCGCTAACCCATGGCGACGGCGCCCGGGTGGTGCACTTCCCCACCGGCGACAGCCGCAATCACTATGAATACCGCAAGCGTTACTATGCGGGCGTTAACCTGCCCCTCGGCGAGGAGGAGGCGATCACCGTGCTTCGCGACGGGAAACTCATCCCCGAAGTCCGCGAAGTCATCAGTCTGGTCAAGGAATACGACGCCTGCCTCGCCACCTGCCATCTCTCGGCGGAGGAAAGCCACCACGTGGTGCGCGAAGCCAAGGATCAGGGCCTGAAGCGGATCATCGTCAGCCATTCTCAATGGGCCATGACGCGCCTGACGCATGCCGACCTGAAGGAGTTCGCGGCGCTCGGCTGTCTGATCGAATTCGATTTCGGCCTGATGATGCCATTCATGCACTTCGTCCATGGCGAGCCCACCAAGAACCCGCAGGATGTTGCGGCCGCCATGAAGGACATCGGCATCGAGCATTGCTTCATGAGTTCCGATCTGGGCCAGCTCTATTCGCCCGTCCCAGTGGAAGGCATGCGCTCCTACATCGCGATCCTGCTGAAAGTCGGGATTTCCCCTGAGGAGATCCGCACGATGTTCCACCGCAACCCCGCCCGCATCATCGGGCTGGAAGCGTGGTGATTGCGCCGCGGCCGATTGAAATCCACTGGCAGAGGACTTCCAGGACGCCATGAAGCCTTCCACATCGCCCCTGGGCCAGCAACTGACCTTTCAAAGCGGCACGCCCGGGGGGCGCAGACGCATTTTCCGCAATGAGAATTACAAGGGCTATCTGTTCGTCGCTCCGGCGGTGCTTCTGCTGCTGCTCTTCGCGGCCTATCCGCTGGTCTCCTCCCTGTGGTTGAGCCTGAACAGCGTCGAGGTCCTCAGCACCGAGCGCGCGTTCGTCGGGCTGGAGAATTACCGCGAGTTGTTCTCCACGGAGGATTTCTGGGATGGGCTGTGGAACGGCCTCGTCTTCAGCTTTTTCACCGTCGTGCTGCAGCTTCTGGCCGGCATCGCCACGGCGCTGCTGCTCAATAACGCCTTTCGAGGCCGGGCGCTGGTGCGCGGCCTCATCCTGTTTCCCTTCGTTGCGCCGACCATCGTGGCCGTGCTCGTGTGGAAATGGATCCTCAATGACCTCTACGGTGTCGCCAATCTGGCGCTGATGGATCTCGGTATCATCAGCGAAGGCATCGCCTGGCTCGGCTCCCCCCAATTCGCCATGCCGAGCGTCATCCTCATCAATGTCTGGATGTTCTTTCCCTTCATCACCATCCAGGTCCTGGCGCGCCTGCAGGTGATCCCGAGCGAGCTTTATGAGGCGGCGCGGGTGGATGGAGCGGGGGCGTTCCAGCGCTTCTGGTACGTCACGCTGCCCGAGCTGCGCTCGACCATCCTGCTGGTGGTCTTCATTCGCGGCCTCTGGATGTTCAACAAGTTCGACACGGTGTGGCTGCTCACCCAGGGCGGCCCGGTGGGCAAGACAAAGACCTTGCCGATCCTCGCCTATATCCAGGCGTTCCAGGAATACCAGCTCGGGGCTGGGGCCACGACCTCGGCATGCATCTTCATGCTGCTGGCGTTGTTCGGCTTTTGGTACGCGCGCAAGCTCAAGACGGAGAACGGCCGATGATCACGGCATCGCGCGTCCTGCTCTGGGCGCTCATCATTCTCACCGTCTGCATCGTGGGCTTTCCGCTCTACTGGATGCTGATCTCCTCGGTGAAGCCATTCTCCGATCTCTTCAGCCGCAGCTTGTCGCTGCTGCCCAGCGAGCACTTCACGCTGGCGAATTACGGCCGGCTGCTGCGCGAAACTATGTTCCCGCAGTATTTCCTCAACAGCCTGATCGTCTCGACGCTGGCTACCGGCGGCTGCATGGTGGTGGCGGTGTTCGCGGC
The DNA here is from genome assembly GCF_043195145.2 of Roseixanthobacter pseudopolyaromaticivorans. Taxonomy (NCBI): domain Bacteria; kingdom Pseudomonadati; phylum Pseudomonadota; class Alphaproteobacteria; order Hyphomicrobiales; family Xanthobacteraceae; genus Roseixanthobacter; species Roseixanthobacter pseudopolyaromaticivorans. The sequence goes on along the minus strand of NZ_CM195539.1, from coordinate 4,114,714 downwards.
CTATGGCATCACGCGCTTCAAGTTCTTCGGCCGCGACCTGATCGCCAGCAGCGTCCTGTTTACCTACATGTTCCCCCCGATCCTGCTGTCGATCCCGCTTTTCGTCATGCTGAAGAATATCGGGCTCATCAACAGCCTCATCGGCCTTTCTCTGGCGCACGTCGCCTTCACGCTGCCGCTCGTGATGTGGCTGGCCATCATCTTCTTTGAGGCCATCCCGCTGGACCTGGACGAGGCCGCGATGATCGACGGCGCCAGCCGCCTGAATACCCTGTGGCTGGTGGTGCTACCCGTCGCCCTTCCGGGTCTGGTGGCCATGGGCGTGTTCGCCTTCATCATCTCCTGGAACGACTACCTCTTCGCCTTGGTGCTCATTGTCGACGAGAGCAAGAAGACCCTCCCGGTGGGGGTCGCGGGCTTCGTCGAGGCGACCAGCGTCGAATGGGGGCTGCTGATGGCGGGCGGCGTGCTCATCACCCTGCCCGTGCTGGTCGGATTCGCCTTCGTCCAGAAATGGCTCATCCAAGGCCTCGCGGCCGGCGCCGTGAAGGGATGAAAGACTTCGAGAGGGAGGACAATATGAAGAAACGACTGAACGTCCTTTACGCCGCAGCAATTTCGCTTTCGTCACTGGTCATGGGTACCGCAGCTTGGGCCGGGACGGTCCGGATCATGACCACGGAAACCAATCCGGACACCAAGCAGGTGCTGGAATCGGTCATCGCCGACTATGAGAAGGCCAATCCGAACACCAAGATCGAAGTTCAATATGTCGGTTTCCAGGATCTGACCCAGAAGCTCATGGCGGCGGTTGCGGCCGGTGACCCGCCCGAGGTGTTCAACGTCCAGAACCAGTACGAGACTTTCGAACTGGCACGAAAGGGCATCATTCGCCCGGTCGACTCGATCATCGATCACGTGGGCCGCAAGGACTATTTCGACCGTGTGCTGAAGGCGATGACGCTGGACGGCAGCGTCTGGGCCGTGCCCTTCAGCATCGGCGTGAATGTGCTGTGGTATCGCAAGGATCTCTACGACAAATACGGCCTCAAGGAGCCCAAGACCTGGGATGAGTACCTCCACAATCTCGAGGTCCTCACCAAGTCGGAAGGGCAGGGCGGCGGCAAGTTCTACGGCACCGCCATGTCGGTCGGGGACACCTGGCTGACCAATGACATCGTCCAGAACTGGATGTGGTCCAACGGTGCGACCGTGTTCGACAAGGACGGCACGGTAACGCTCAACAAGCCCAACGCGGTGGACACCTTCACCTTCCTGGCCAAGGTCACCTCCTTCGCGCCTCCTGGCGTGAACAACTATTCCAACAACGAGATGATGAACGCCTTCGCAACCGGGGCGGTGGGGCATACGGACTATCCCTTCCGTTTGCTGAGCTATCTCCAGCAGTTCAACCCCCAGCTCCTCGATGTCGCGGTGCCCATGCTTCATCCGGCCGGAAGTGGGCCGGGCGCGCACCCCTCGGCGCTGCTCTACCTCAAGAGCTGGGCGTTCTCGAAGGGCGCGAAGAACCAGAAGGAGGCGGAAGACTTCATCTCCTATCTGGAGACCGGGGACCGGAAGATCCGGATGATGAAGACGGTGCCGGTGCATTACTGGCCGCCGCTGAAGAGCGTCTCGGAGAATCCGTCCTTCCTTGACCAGCCGCTCTTCAAGACGGCGGCGGGCGAGAAGTCCCTGGCGGTTCTGAAGCAGGCCATCGATGTGGGGCAGTTCCCGCTGAACGAAGCCGGCGAGCCGCAGCTCAAGCTGGGCCCCGTGCTCCAGAGCCGCTCGCTGGCGAAGATCCTCGAGCAGGTGGTGATCCGCAAGACCCCGGCGGAGACGGCGGTGGACGCGGTGGCGAAGAAGCTGAAATAGCCGCTCCATCCGGCGCCGCCCTTGCGAGCGGCGCCGGACATGCTTCCCCGGCGCGGTGCGCCTGTGCTTCCTGGCGAAGAGATGGTTGAGATGCGCGTAATCGATTTCCGGTCCCGCCCCAATACCAAGGAGTATCTGGTCGCGTTGGACTCCCCCATCCAGCAGACCGTGATGCGCAGGCTCGGCTCTCCCGTGCCCCCGCCGGTGACGTTGGAGCAGTGGATCGAGAATTTCGAGGCGGATGGCGTCGAGCGGGTGGTGTTTACCGGCCGCCAGTCCGAAGGCACCACCGGGCACGATGTGACTAACGAATATGTGGCGAAGACGGCGCAGCGCTTCCCGGGCAAGGTGATTGGATTTGCCGGCATCAATCCCCTCCAGGGCATGCGCTCGGTCCGCGCCGTGGAACATGCCGTCAAGGTCCTGGGTCTGAAGGGCGTTTCGGTCGATCCCTATGGCGGGCTGGTCGCCGCCAACGACCGCCGGCTCTATCCGGTCTATGCGAAGTGCGCGGAACTGAACGTGCCGGTGGTGATCACCTGCGGGCCATTGCCGTTTCCAGGACCGCGCCTTGCCCATGGTGACGTCCGCGCCATCGACGACGTGGCCTGTGATTTCCCGGAACTGACCATCATCGTCGACCATTCCGGCTGGCCTTGGGTGACGGAGACTATCGCCATCGCGTTCCGGCACGAGAATGTCTTCATCGACACCTCGCTCTACTCCCACCTGCCAGGCGCGAACCTCTTCGCGGAGGCGGCGAACACCATCATCCCCGACCGCATCCTGTTCGCGAGCTGTTTCCCCGTGGTGCCGGTGAAGACAGCAATCGCGCGCGTCTCGGCCCTGCCGTTCACGCCGGAGGCGCTGGAGCGGGTGCTGCATACGAATGCCGAAGACCTCCTGCGCAAGTGCGGCTGCATCTGAGGCGGCCGGACCGCGAAAGGACCTGGACACCCCAATGGCCACCATCGACAAGATCGTCACCCAGCACGTCTCGATCCCGTTCGAGCGTCCCCTGCAGACGGGCAACCATGTCTATCGGGACCTGGAGAACGTGTTGATCGAGATCCATGCCGGCGGGCTCGTCGGCATCGGATATGCGTTCAACTTCGCCTTCCGCCAGGCGGCGGCGATCCGGTTGATCGTGGAGGATCTGGCGCAGCCCCTCGTCGGCACCAAAGTCGCGGACGTGCGGGCCCACGCGCGTGCCATGTGGCGGCAGCTCAACTTCATCGGCCAGACGGGCCCTTCCGCCATGGCGATGAGCGTCGTCGATACCGCGCTGTGGGATCTGTTCGCCCAGTCCCTGGCGACGCCGCTCCACCGGTTGCTCGGCAGCGTGCGTTCGCAGATTGAGCTCTATCCCACGGGCGGCTTCCTGGCCGATCCCATCGAGGCGGTGATCGAAGAGGTGGAGCGGCATCGCGCGGCGGGCTTCCGGCGCTGCAAGATCAAGGTGGGCCGTCCCGACTGGCAAATCGACGTGGCGCGCGTCGGGAAGCTGCGTGCGGCGGTCGGCGACGACTTCGGCATCATGATCGACGCCAACCAGGCTTGGAGCGTCGCGGACGCTATCGCCGCGGGGCGTCGCTTCCAGGACCTCGGCGTGTGCTGGTACGAGGAGCCAGTCTCGGTCTACGACGTTCCGGGCACCGCGCGGGTGGCGGACGCGCTGGACATGCCGGTCGCCGCCGGGGAATCCGTGTTTACGCGGTACGGCCACCTCGAGCTGCTCGACGGCAAGGCCTGCGACGTGCTGATGCCCAATCTGATGCGGTGCGGCGGGCCGACCGAGTTCATGGAAGTGGGCGCCCTTGCCGCGGCCCGGCATGTGCCCGTCTCCTCCCACACCTTCACGGAGATTTCCGCGCATCTCGTCGCGGCCATGCCCAACGCCACCTTCTGCGAATATCTGCCCGGCTGGTGGGAGAAGCTCTTCAACGAGGAGCAGAACATCGTCGGCGGCATGTTCCACTTGCCGAACCGGCCCGGGCTCGGCCTCTCCTTCTCCCGCGAGATCATTGAAAGGTACGGGAGCCATGGCTGACGTTCACGCACACGGCGCCAAGGCATTCGAGGGCCGAATGGACATCTCGGACACGCTCTTCTGGGACATGCTCGTCGCGGCGGCGGCGGATGATGCGGACCTGCGGGGCAAGGCGGCCCACGCCCGCGCCTGCGCCTTCGCTGTCAGGATCGACGATGCGCAACACCTCTTGGAATTCCACCGGGGCGATCTGGTGCGGCTGGAGGGGCGGGAGCTTACCGGAATTCGCTTCTCCATCAGCGGGCCAAGGAGCGAGTGGGAGAAGGTGATCACCGGCGCAGTCCCTTATGCCCAAGCCATCAACGTGTTCCACGGGCTGTTGCGGGTCGAGGGCGACGCGCTCTCCGCCATGTGGATGACACCGGCGCTCTGGCAGCTCTGGCGCGTGTCGGCCCGGATTGTGGGAGGCATCGGACATGGCTGAGATTCTCGGGCGCTATGTCGAGGTGCGCGGGCGCCAGACCTATTATGAGGCGTGCGGCGAAGGCCCGGCGATTGTCGCCATTCATACTGCGGGGCGGGAGGGGCGGCAGTGGCACGGCGTCATGCAGGCGCTCGCTGGCCGCTACCGCGTGATCGTTCCCGACCTGCCCGGCCATGGCAAGAGCTGGCCGCTCGCCGGCAATGCCTGCCTCCAGGACGCGCACGATATCGCGCAATGGCTGCGGGATTTCGCGGCTGTCGCTGTCGGGGACAGCTTCATTATCACCGGCTGCTCGCTCGGCGGGAACCTGTCGCTGCTTCTGGCGGCGGTCGCGCGCGAGGTGCGTGCCGCGGTAGCGCTGCAAGGGTGCGACCACACGCCGACCTTCACCGAGACCGCGCTCGACCTGATGACCCATCCCCAGGTGAGCCTGATGCACGCGAACATGGATTTCTCCATGAGCCTTGTCGGCTCCGCGGCGACGCCCGAGGGGCGGGCCTTCTCGGAATGGGGTGTCCTGTCCATCATCCCCGTCGCTCAGCAGGGCGATTTGCGCGCCTATGGCCGGTGCGACATCCGCCCCCTGATGGACAAGGTGAAGGTGCCGGTGCTCCTCGCCCATGGGTCGGACGACTGGCTGGCCTCCCGCGAGATGGTGGAGGCGACCCGGGGTCGCCTGGTCAACGCGCCACTGGTGCGCATGGTGCCGCTGCCCGGGCTCGGCCATTTCCCGCATCTCGAAGCCCCGGGCCGCGTCGCCGACATGATGCTCACTTTCTTCGACGAGGCGGGGCTGTGATGCCGCAGGCGTCGAAATCCTTCCCGTTGCATAACGAACAGGTCTCTCCATGGCACCCGTGCTGATCGATCAAGTGAAGAAGGCCTATGGCTCCGTCGCCGTGCTTCACGGCGTCTCCATCGACATCGCCGATGGCGAGTTCGTGGTGCTGGTGGGTCCGTCCGGCTGCGGAAAATCCACGCTCCTGCGCATGATCGCGGGGCTGGAGAACATCACCGGCGGGCGGATGATGATCGGCAACCGCGTCATCAACGATGTCCCTCCCAAGGAGCGGGACATCGCCATGGTGTTCCAGAATTACGCGCTCTATCCCCACATGACCGTGGGCGCGAACATGGGCTTTTCGCTAAAGCTGCGGAAGGCGCCGAAGAGCGAGATCGAGGTGCGGGTGAAGCGGGCGGCGGAAATCCTGAGCCTGTCACACCTGCTGGACCGGTTCCCACGCCAATTGTCCGGCGGCCAGCGCCAGCGCGTCGCCATGGGCCGCGCCATTGTGCGTGATCCGCAGGTGTTCCTGTTCGACGAGCCGCTTTCCAATCTCGATGCCAAGCTGCGCGTGCAGATGCGCACCGAGATCAAGGAACTGCACCAGCGCCTCAAGACCACGACGGTCTATGTGACCCACGACCAGATCGAGGCCATGACCATGGCCGACAAGATCGTGGTGATGCACGACGGCGTGGTGGAGCAGATCGGCGCGCCGCTCGACCTTTACGACAAGCCCGCAAACCAGTTCGTCGCCGGCTTCATCGGCTCGCCCTCGATGAATTTCATCAAGGGGCGGATCGAGAAGGACCGGTTCCGAACCGACAACGGGATCGTCCTGCCTTTGGCCGGCGCGCCGGAGAGCGATATGGGCCGGCCCGCCGTCTACGGCATCCGCCCCGAGCATTTCCGTGTTTGCGAGGGCGCCTTGCCCATGGAAGTGGCTGTGGTAGAGCCCACGGGATCCGAGACGCTGGTCGTCATGCGCGCTTCGGGACAGGAAATGACCTGTCTGTTCCGCGAGCGCATTTTGCCCAAACCGGGCCAGATGATCCAAGTGCAACCGGATATCGATCTGGTGCATCTGTTTGACGCCGACAGCGGCCAAAGGTTGCATTATTCATGAACGCGACCTTTCGTTCGCATCAGGGTACGCCATGATATCAAACGCCCCCTCCGATACGGACGTTTATGCCGAACAGGATCTTTTTGAGGGGCGGCGGCCGCGCTCGCTGACGTCGGCGATTTTCGACCGGCTGCGGGCGGATATCCTCACCTGCCGGCTGAAGCCCGGAGAGAAGCTTCCCATCTCCGCCCTCGCCCAGGCGTTCGACGTGAGCCTCGCGGCGGTGCGCGAGGCGCTCTCCCGCCTGGTGGCAGACGGCCTCGTGCTGGCCGAGGACCAGCGCGGCTTCCGTGTGAGCCCCATATCGGAGTTCGACCTCGAAGACCTGACCCGCACCCGGATCGAGATCGAGGTCCTCGCCCTGCGCCGCTCCATGGAAGAGGGGGGCGACGCCTGGATGGCGGACGTGCGCCAAGCCTGGGACGATCTGCGCCACGCGCCCTATATGAACCCTTCGGACGCGAGCCAGCATAACGAGGGGTGGAACACCCTGCACGACCGGTTCCACCGCACCCTGACCCAGGCGTGCGGGATGGTGTGGCTGCTGCGCTTCCGCGACTCCCTGCACGAGCAGAGCGAGCGCTACCGCCGTCTCGCGCGCCCGGCAGGCCTCTTCACACGCGATCCCTTCACAGAGCACGCCAACATCGCTGAAGCCGTGTTCGCCCGGGACGCCGACACCGCAGCGCTTCTCTTGAAACAGCATTTCACCAAGACCATGGAATTGGTGCGTGCTGCCAGCAAAGCCGAGAATTCGCCCTTTCACCTCCCCAAAAAGGCAGATGTTTCCGATGGCAAGCGGCGAAAATCGATGCGCTCATGACATGAGATCGACTTTCCATCGCCGTTTATTTCAACATGCTGCAAACAAGCGTGGCCGAAGAGGGTAACGGCCAATTGTGCTCGGCAAAGAACGCACGCCAAATCAAACCGTCAATACAGGAGCGTGAGCGTTCACGGCAGAAGCCCCGTATGCGGTTTGGGGTGAAGCGAGGGCTGCTCCGGGAGCAAACCCTCGCGTGCGTTTATTGCGCAGCCTGGACCGCGCGCGTGTCTGGCCCGAATTCCCGCTCCATCTCGCGGCGCAGCCGGACAACCGGGTCGGCGGCATCGATCGCCACGTCGTCCCAGGTGACGCAGGCGCCTTCCGGCACATCGCGGATCAGGCTGACATGCTGCGCGAGGCCGAGCGGCAGATAGCCATCGCGCAGGGAAATTTCGGCGGGCACCTGCTTGCCCCACACGCAGAAGCCGCCCTCGCCATCCAGCACTTCCCCCGCCCGCAGCGCGCGCTTGGCGGTGGCGGACACGTCCGCATTGAAGCAGATCGGTACGCCCGTCGGCTCATTGCGCAATGCTGCCGAGGCCGCCGAAATGCCAAGCTCCATCCCGTTCAGATGGATCGGCCGGTACAGGGTCGCATAGCGTCCCGTGCTGTCGGGCAGGGCATGATATTCCCGCAGGCATTCGCGGCTGTAGGCATTGTCCTCCGCCGCCTCGAACACGACGAACGTGCCGTGGCTCAATTCATGCGGGATCGGCGAGCCGTCGCGCCGCACCGAGGAGACGCATTCGGTGACGCCGGCCTTCTCCAGGCTTCCGCCATCGCTGCGCGGACGGCAGACGTTGGAAATCTCGAAGCGCGAGGCGGGCGGGAAGGACAGGCCGTTGGTCTGCGCGTGCAAGCCGGTGGCGTTGCAGATGGCGGTCATCTCGATGCCGGACTTGGTGCCATCCAAGAAGCTGTTGAACATCTTCGGGTTGATCGTGGAGCGATCTGAAACGTCGATGAAGCCTTCCAGGATATCGTAGATGGTCTCCGGCGTGGACTGGTGGAAATGCGGCAAGTAGCGCGTTCCCTTGCCGGCCGCGACCACCTTGAAGCCGCTCGCCCGCGCCCAGTCCACATGCTCGCACACGACGGCGGGCTGATCGCCCCAGGCCAGGGAATAGACGACGCCGGCCTGCCGCGCCTTGCGCGCAAGAAGCGGGCCCACGAGCACGTCCGCTTCCACATTCACCATCACGATGTGCTTGCCCGCCGCGATGGCGCCGAGGGCGAGACGCACGCCGGTCTTGGGGTCGCCGGTCGCTTCGATCACCACTTCGATCTCGGGCGCGTGGACCAGGGCGTCCGCGTCGTCGGTGAGGTAGGTGCTGCCGTTGCGGGCGGCATCGGCAAACGAGGTGGCGGCATATTGCTCCTGCGGCCAGCAGGAAAGCTTGAGCTGCGCGGCGGCACGGGAAACATTCAAATCCGCCACCGCGACCACATGCATGCCCGGCGTGGTGCGGGCCTGGGCGAGGAACATGGTTCCGAACTTTCCGGCGCCGATCAGGCCCACCGTCACGGGGCGCCCGGCATCTTGGCGTTCGAGCAATTTGGCATAAAGATTCATCGGCTTGGCCTTTGTCTTTGTATTCCGAGCAAAAAGTCCGCGGCGGCCCGTGTCAGGCGCGGGGCGGGGGTGGCGGGATGGTGAGGCTCACGTTCACGCTCTTGGTCTCGGTGAAGCTGTCGAGCATGCCTTCCAGGGACATCTCGCGGCCGATGCCGCTTTCCTTCACGCCGCCGTAGGATTGCCCGAGCGCCTGCCCGCCGCCCTGGTTCACCTGCACCCAGCCCGCCTCGATGGCATGGGCGGTGCGCAGCGCGCGGCCGATATCGCGGGTCCAGACATAAGCCGCGAGGCCGTAATGGCTGTCGTTCGCCATGCGGATCGCCTCGGCCTCGTCGCGCCAGGGGATCGCCACCAGCACCGGCCCGAAGATCTCCTCCCGCGCCAGCCGCCATTCGTTTGAAGTGTCGGCGAAGATCGTCGGGAGAGCGAAATAGCCTTCCGACAGAGGACCCTCGCGCGGCGGCAGACCGCCCATCACGAGCCGCGCCTCGGAGCGGCCGAGCCCCTCCTCCACATAGCCGCAGATCTTCTTGAACTGGCGTTCGTTGATGATGGCGCCGATGTCGGTCGCCTCGTCCAGGGGGTCGCCGATCTTGAGCGCGGAAGTGCGGGCCACCAGCTTTTCGAGGAACGGCTCGAAGATGTCGGCATGGAGAAACAGGCGCGAGCCTGCTGTGCAGGACTGGCTCTGCCGGGTGAAGCGCATGGACGCGATGATGCCGTCCACCACCCAATCCTCGTCGGCATCCTCATAGACGACCGACGGACTCTTGCCGCCGAGTTCGAGCGATACCGGCGCAAGGCGATCGGATGCCGCGCGCATGATTGCCTTTCCAACCCCGGTGGACCCGGTGAAGCTGACCTTGCGCACCAGCGGATGGCCGGCGAGGGGGGCGCCGCATTCCTCCCCATAGCCGGTGACCACATTGACCACGCCCGGCGGCAGATGCTGCTGGCAGATCTCGGCGATCAGCAGCACCGCGAGCGGCGCATCCTCCGCCGCCTTCAGCACGATGGTGTTGCCGGCGCAGATCGCCGGGGCGATCTTCAGCGCCGCGAGCTGGGCCGGTGCGTTCCAGGGCACGATGGCGCCCGTGACGCCGATGGGCTCGCGGCGCGTGTAGCTCAGCACGCCTTCGCCGAGGGGAATTGTCAGCCCCTTCAGTTCGCCCGCGAGGCCGCCGAAATAGCGGAACGCGTCCGCCACCATGCGTGCCTCGCCGCGCGCCTGCGTGCGCAGGGCATTGCCGGTTTCCGCGGAGATGGTGCGGGCGAGCTCTTCGAGCCGCGCCTCCAGCGCCTCCCCGATGCTCGCGAGCAAGCGGCCCCGCTCGCGTGCCGCGATCCGCGCCCAACCGGGGAACGCGGCCGCCGCCGCCTGGACGGCCCGGTCCACATCCACCGCCCGCGCGCGGGGCACCTCGCCGATGGGCGAGCGGCGCGCGGGATTTTCGACCGTGATCGTTTCCCCGGAAGCCGCAGCCTGCCAGGCACCGCCGATCAGCATGGAACGGGTTTGGAAGGGGACTGCGGCCGGGGTGGCGGGGTTATGTAAAGTATTCATGATGTCTTCTCTTTCGGAATCATCGGCTCACGCGTCTGACGTCCGCACATTATCGCCCTCGATCAGCTTGATGATGGCGGAGTAATCGAGCTCGCTATGGCCCGCCTGGCAGAACACCCCGTACAGCGCCGCAGCGAGGCCGCCCAAGGGCAGAGCCGTGCCGGACTGGATCGCGGCCTGCTGGGCCAGCTTGAGGTCCTTCAGCATCAGCTGGGAGGCGAAGCCGTTGCGATATTCCCGGCTGGAAGGCACGTTCGGGACAAGGCCGGGCACCGGCGGGTAATTGGTCAACGAGAAGCACCCGCCGGTCGAGACCGCCGAGATTTCCTGCATCTTGCGCGCATCGAGCCCGAGGTGCCGCGCCAGCGCGAACGCCTCGGACACGGCGATCATGGAAATGCCCGCGAGCAAATTGTTGCAGAGCTTGGCGGCCTGTCCGACCCCCGGCTCGCCGGCATGGAAGATGCGGCGCCCCATGGCCTCGAGCACGGGACGGGCCCGTTCCAGATCCTCCGCGCTGCCGCCGACCATGAAGGTCAGCGTGCCCGCTTCCGCACCCATGACCCCGCCGGACACCGGGGCGTCAAGCACTGCGATGCCGCGTTCGCGCCCCGCCGCATGAAGACGGCGCGCATCCGCCGTATCGATGGTGGAAGAATCGATGGCCATGCTGCCCTTGGCCATCTTCGCGAGCACGCCGTCATCGCCCAGGAAGATTTCGAGCACATGGCGCCCCGTCGGCACCATGGAGATCACGAAATCCGCCCCTTCCACCGCCGCGTCGACGCGCGAAGCCGTCTTCAAGCCGGCCTCCGCAGCCTTGCGGCCAACTTCTTCGCTGGGGTCGTAGACGTGAACGTCATGCCCCGCGGCCGCGAGGTTGCGGGCCATGGGAAAACCCATGCGCCCCAACCCGAGAAAGCCAACCTTCGCCATCGATAACCTGCCTTGTGTGAGAAGAAAGTGCGGGCCGGATCAGTTTGCGGCCTTCGTGACGAGCGGACAGCCGCCGGCACTCAACGGACGGAACGCCACCTCGGCGGGGATTTCGGCCTTGTAGGTGTAGTAGTCCCACGGATACTTGGACTCGGACGGCTTCTTGACCTCGAACAGATACATCGGGTGCATCTTGCGGCCGTCTGCGCGAATATAGCCCTTGCCGAACAAAGGATCGTCGGTGGGCATTTCCTTCATCTTGGCGACCACCTTGGCGCCGTCCTCGGCGCTGCCCAGCGCATCCACCGCCTTCAGATAATGCAGGACCGAGGCGTAGACGCCGGCCTGGACCATCGAAGGCTTTGCGCCCTTTCGCAAAGCTGCAAACCGCTCCGAGAACGCCCGCGTGCCGTCGTTCATGTCCCAATAGAATGGCGAGACGAGCACGAGGCCCTGCGCCAGCTTCAGCCCCAGCGAATGGACGTCTGTTACGTAGATCAGAAGCCCCGCCAGCCTCTGACGCGAGCCGGTGATGCCGAATTCGGCCGCTTGCTTGATGCTGTTGACCGTGTCGTCGCCGGAATTCGCCAGCGCGATGACGTCCGCATTCGAGGCCTGCGCTTGGAGCAGGTAAGAGGAGAAATCCGCCGTCCCGTTGGGATGGCGCACCTTGCCGAGGACCTTGCCGCCGTTCGCCAGGACCATCTTTTCGGTGTCGCGCTCAAGGGCGTAGCCGAAGGCGAAATCCGAGGTGAGGAAGAACCAGGTCTTGCCCCCCGTATCCACGACGGCCTTGCCGATGCCATTGGCGAATGCCCAGGTATCGTGCGTCCAATGGACCGTATTGGGCGTGCAGGCCGACCCTGTGAGATCGGACACGGCCGGGCCCGATGCCAGCATGACCTTGTTCTTGTCCTTGACGATCTGGTTGACGGCGAGCGCGGCGGCGGAATTTGTCACGTCCGCGACCACATCGACGCCATCGGTATCGAACCATTTGCGCACGATGGACGAGGCGATATCGGCCTTGTTCTGGTGGTCGGCATTGACCAGCTTCACCGTCCAGCCTTTGGCTTCAAGGCCTGAATCCTTGATCGCGAGCTGCGCGGCGACCACGGAACCGGGGCCGCCCATATCTGAATAAATCCCGGACTGGTCGTTGATCACCCCAATGGAGACAGTCTTTTCAGCGCTCCATGCGCCCGTGACCCAGAGCATGGGCAACACCATGCCGATGCGTAAAAAATTACGCCGTACCATTGGCTTAACCTCCCAACATGACGATCGGTCTGACGCCGAACTTTTGCCCCCGCCTCCATCAATCCGATTGCATCGGGAAAAATCGATGGGATGAGCGCGTGTGGATTAAGGAACAAGGCGGGCGGGTGATCTATGTTAAATTTCGCACAACCGGTGCGATGGGATTGACACATGGCCTCCACCTTCAACTGGGACGATCTGCAAGCTTTTCTGGCGATCGCCCGCACCGGGCGGCTGACGGAAGCGGCGCGTTCCATGTCGATCGAGCACACGACCCTCAGCCGCCGCATCACGCGGCTGGAGGCGGCGCTGGCGATGAAGCTGTTCGACCGGCGCCCCACCGGCTACAGCCTCACGGCCGATGGGGAAGCGCTGGTTGTACGTGCGGAAGCCATTGAAGCCACTGCCGTGGGCATCCTCTCCAACCATGCCGACCCGCGCATCGCGCTGACCGGCGTGGTGCGGGTCGGGGCGCCCGAGGCCTTCGGTACCTATTGCCTGGGCGGGCGCATCGGCGAATTATCGCGGAGCTACCCGGGCCTCATGATCGAACTCGTGGCGATGCCGCGCGCGTTCAGCCTGTCGCGGCGGGAGGCGGATGTGGCCATTGCGTTGTCCCGTCCGCCGAGCGGCCGCCTGCATGCCCAGAAGCTCACGGACTACGAACTCGGCCTCTATGGATGCTCCACTTATATCGAGGCCCACGGCGCGCCGAAGGACCGGGCCGATCTGATCCATCATCGGTTCGTCGGCTATATCGACGACCTGCTCTTCGCTCCGGAGCTGGATTACTTCTCCTCGACTTTTCCGGGCATCGACCCCTCGGTGAAGATATCGAACGTGATTACACAGATGTCAGCCACCCTCGGCGGGGCCGGGCTCTGCATATTGCCCTGCTTCATGGCCGACCGAGAATCAAGTCTGCGGCGCGTTCTGCCGGATACGGTGCGGATCATGCGGACCTATTGGATCTTGTGCCATTCCGACATGCACAATGTCCCCCGCATCAAGGTCATCATGAAATTCATCTCAGAGGTGGTGCGCGACAAGCGATCGATGTTTCTGCCCACCGTGGCCGCGAAAAGCCGGTGAGACGCGCTGCCCGTAATCTCCCTGCGGGTATGGGCGAGATCAAGGGCTAGGCCGCCATCTCCCGGACGGCGTTGAGATCGGCCACGAAGGCTGCGTAGGCCGCTTGCCTGGCCGGCTCGTCCTGCAGGCGCAACAAATAGGACGGATGAACCGTCAGATAGCCGCGCCGGTTATCGAAGAGGAGAGGACCGCGTTCTCGCGTGACCGCGACTTTCCGACCGGCCAAAGCCAGCCCCGCCGTCGCCCCGAGCGCGACCACTACCCGCGGATGGACGAGATCCAGTTCCTGATTGAGCCACCAACGCGCATGCGACACCTCGCCTGCCGTCGGCGTCTGATGGATACGCCGCTTGCCGCGTTGGATAAACTTGAACTGCTTCACGGCATTCGTAACGTAGACGCATTCGCGGGAAATACCGGCTTCCGCCATCGCCCGGTCCAGCAGCCGGCCGGCGGGGCCGACAAAGGGACGACCCTGGAGGTCTTCCTCGTCGCCCGGCTGCTCGCCCACAAATGCGATGGCAGCTCCCACCGGCCCGTCGCCCGGCACCGAATGGGTACCGCCCGGCACGAGCGGCGGCTCCGCCGCCAATGCCGCATTGAGGGCGTCCAGCGTGGCGAAGCCGGCGGGCTCCACCGGGCCATGTTGCGCGTCGCGAGCGGTCATGCCGCCCTCGCTTCGGGGCGCCAATGGATATGGAGCCGTTTCATCAGCTGGGCTGCGTCTTCGGGCGCGTGAAGCTTGTCCGTATTGTCGAAAAACACGAATACGTCGCGCGGTTTCGGGTGGCTCTCGGGCGCGCCAGCGAAGTCGCCATCGGTCATCGCCCGCCCCTCGGTCCAGGCCTTCACGCGCTTCGCCCACAGATCCAGCGCTGCCGGCTCATAGCGCGAGCGATACAGTTCGCTCGACCCGTGCAGGCGGCAATAGGCGAAGTCCGCGGTCAGATCCATCAGCCGCGGCCACTCCACAGTGTCGGCGCAGACCAGCGCGACGCCGTGCTCGCGCAGCAGATCGATGAAAGCTGAATCGCGAAAACTCTCATGGCGAATCTCCATGGCGTGGCGCAGCGGGCGCTGGGCGTCGGTTTCCGTAGCGTCGCGTCCATCGAGCCGGAAATCGTGTCGTCCGGCGAGGCGGGCAGCGGCGTGTGTATCCATCGGCAGGAGAGTGAGGAAATCGCGGATCAGTCCGGGATCAAAGCGGAAGCTCGGCGGAAATTGCCATAGCAGCGGACCAAGTTTCGGGCCGAGCCGCAGCAATCCCGAGGCGAGGAAATTGGCCAGCGGCGTTTCGATCTGGCGCAGCCGCTTGGTGTGGGTGATGAACCGCGAACCCTTGACCGCGAACAGAAATCCCTCCGGCGTCTCGTCGGCCCAGCGGGCGAACACGTCCGGCCGCTGCAGGCCATAGAAGGTTCCGTTGATCTCTAGCGCGGGAAATTGGTGGGCCGCAAAGGTCAGTTCGCGTTTCCGCGTGAGACCCTCTGGATAGAAATTGCCGCGCCAGGGCGCATAGGTCCAACCCGAGACGCCGATGCGCGGTACGCCGCGATGTGCCGTCACGGCTGGTCGCCCAGCGACGAAAATATCAGGCTTACACGGAGCATCGGCGATGTCCTCGGGATCGTCGTCGCTCATCCAACCGTGTCGCCGGACGGTTGGTTCCGCAAGAGTAATGGCGACGCGCGGCATTCGCTGAAGGGCAAAACGGTCGCTCGCGCATCCGTGCCGTCGGGATGGCCGGCTCGGACAGGTCTCGATATCCCGCTTGACACTTAAACTATGTAGCGTTCATATTTGCGCTACATATTAAAAACCAAACATTCAGCCGCGCGACTGCCTCCACGGGCGTCGTGAAGGCGAAGCCAGAGCCGGAACAATTGAGGCGGTAGATGAACGCGGTTGCCAAGCATCCCGAAGAGCAAGTGTATTCGTCCCCCAAACCCAACCCGTTGCTGGAGGTGTCCGGAGTGACGCTCCAGTACAAGACGCGCGATTTGCTCGTTACGGCGACCCGCGATGTCAGTTTTGAAGTTTATCCAGCAGACCGTTTCGTGCTGCTGGGGCCTTCCGGCTGTGGCAAATCAAGCCTGCTGAAAGGTGTCGCCGGGTTCCTTGAGCCGGTAGCGGGCTTCATGCGGCTGAACGGCGAGATGATTACCGGCGCCGGTCCAGACCGCATGATGGTGTTCCAGGACTTCGACCAGCTGATGCCGTGGAAGACCGTTCTGGAAAACGTGATGTTCCCGATCCTGGTGAGCCGCCGCTTTCCCCGCGCCGCAGCGCGCGAGCGGGCCTTGGCCAGCATCGCGAAAGTCAAGCTCAGCAAGTTCGCGGATGCTTATCCGCACATGCTCTCCGGCGGCATGAAGCAGCGCGTCGCCATCGCCCGCGCCATGGCCATGGAGCCCGCCATTCTCCTGATGGATGAGCCCTTTGCCGCCCTCGACGCCCTCACGCGCCGCCAGATGCAGGACGAACTGCTGCAGCTGTGGGACGACATCCGCTTCACCGTGCTGTTCGTCACCCACTCCATCGAGGAGGCGATCGTGGTCGGCTCACGCATCCTCGTGCTCACGCCGCACCCCGGCGAGGTCAAGGCGGAGCTGAACTCCCACCAGTTCGATCACACCCATCTCGGCGGGAGCGATTTCGTGGCCCTAGCCCAGAAGATCAACACCATGCTTTTCGCCGAGGGTCACAATGGCTGAACTGTCCCCTGTGCCGGCCGCCCGGCTATCTCCCCCGATCCGTCCGGAATTCGTGCGCACGGCGCCGCGCGCGCGTGACGCCGGCGCGATCGAGCGCCCGCTTTCGCTCTGGGAACACCTCACCAACATGGAGGGTGTCCGCCGCGGGGCCATCGTCGTCGCGCTCATGGTGGCCTGGCAGCTTTATGCCATCTGGCTCTCCAACCCGTTGATGTTTCCGACCCTGACCGACACGATGCGGGCATTGTGGGACGGCCTCGTCCACGGCGTACTGCTCCAGCGGATCGGCGCAACGCTTCAGGTGCTGATGACCGGCTACGCGATCGGCATCGCTCTTGCGGCCATGTTGACCACCTTCGCCGTCTCCTCGCGGCTCGGTGCCGATCTTCTGGCGACCCTCACCGCCATGTTCAACCCGCTGCCGGCGATCGCCCTTCTGCCGCTGGCGCTGCTGTGGTTCGGGCTCGGTGTGCCCAGCCTTGTCTTCGTCATCGTGCACTCGGTGCTCTGGGCGGTGGCTCTCAATACGCTGACGGGATTCCTGGGCGTGTCTGAAACCCAGAGACTGGCCGGCCAGAACTATGGTCTGCGTGGCGTGCGCTACGTGGCCTTGATCCTGATCCCTGCCGCTTTTCCCTCCATTCTCTCCGGGCTCAAGATCGGCTGGGCTTTCGCGTGGCGGACCCTGATCGCGGCGGAGCTGGTGTTCGGCGTTTCGTCGCGCACCGGCGGGCTCGGCTGGTTCCTGTTCGAGAAGCGCAACCAGCTGGAAACCGACCAGGTCTTCGCGGGGCTGACCTGCGTCATCATCATCGGGCTTCTGGTCGAGGGGTTGATCTTCCGCACCATCGAGGCCCGCACCATCCGCCGCTGGGGCATGAGCCGGGCCGGCTGATTTCACCCACACGCACAAGCCAAGGAAAAGAGCAGTCCCATGCGTATTCGCCTTCTCGGTACAGGCACGCCTACGCCCTCCCTGCGACGGATGTCTTCCGGATACCTGATTGAAACCGGCAACGACGTGATCGTCATGGACCACGGCTTCGGGGCCCATCATCGCCTGCTGGAGCTTGGTGTCCCCGCGACCAAGGTGACCCACCTCTTCTTCACCCATCTGCATTATGATCATTGCGGCGACTATGGCCGCCTGCTGCTGACCCGCTGGGACCAGGGCGCCGATCGCATTCCCGAACTGAAGGTCTACGGACCCTCTCCAATCGCGGAGATCACGGAGCGATTGTTCGGCACCGATGGCGTCTACAACGCCGATCTGGTGGCGCGAACCTCCCATGGGTCGAGCCTCGACCTGTTCCAGGCACGCGGTGGAACCTTGCCGCGTCCCCGGCCCGCGCCCCAGGTCACGATCCTTTCGCCGGGGGACATTATCCAGGGCGAGGGATGGACGCTGGAAACGGCCCAGGTGAACCACTTCCAGCCCTTCCTCGTCACCCTCGGGTTCCGGCTGACGACACCCGAAGGTGTCTTCGTCTATTCTGGAGATAGTGGCCCGGCGGAGAGCATGCACGTGCTTGCCAAGGACTGCGACGTGCTTGTGCACATGTGCCATTACCTTTCGGGGACAAACTACAGTGCCGATTTCTCCCACAGCTGCATGGGGCATATGGAGCTCGCGGAGCTAGCGCACGCTGCCAGGGTAAAGAACCTGGTGCTCACCCACATTACCGAGCAGTTCGACCGGCCGGGCCTGCGCGAGCGTGTCGTCGCCGATATCTCGCGCGTCTATCGCGGCAACATCTTTTTCGGCGAGGATCTGATGGAGATCCCGCTAAAGGGGCCGGAGAACGACCGCCTGCTTTGATTGAATGAACGAGACGCCGAACCGGCGCGGAACCTTCCAGGCAACAGGGGAACAAGATGAAACCACTTGCTCGGATGGCCGCATTGGCCATCCTTCTTGGCGCCGGCCTCACCCCGCACCTCACCCGGCCGGCCGAGGCCGCAGAGGTGCGCGTCGTCAGCGGCCTCGGGCTGTGCTACCTGCCCATGATCGTCGCTGCCGAAAATCGGCTGATCGAAAAGCATGCTGCAGCCCTCGGGATGCCCGGCGTCAAGGTCACCTACACTCAACTGACCAGCGGTCCAGCCATCACCGACGCGCTGATCTCCGGCAATGCGGATATCGCCATGGCCGGCACCTCTGTGATGCTGAACCTGTGGGACAAGACGGTGAAGTTCGCGCCCGTGAAGGGCATGATGGCGATTTGCGATTCACCAATCTATTTCAATACGATCGACCCCGCGATCAAGTCCATCAAGGACTTCAAGCCCACCGACCGGATCGCCATGGCATCGGGCAAGGGAACGCAGCACGCGCTGATCCTCGAGATGGCTACCGCCCAAGCGTATGGCTTCGATCAGCGCAACAAGTTCGACACGCTGGCGATCACCATGTCGCATCCCGACGGCGTCGCCGCACTGCTTTCGGGCGGCGCGGGCGCGAAGACGCACGTCACCACCGTGCCCTTCATTCAGATGGAGCTCGCCAATCCAAACGTGCGCACGATCTTAAGCTCCTATGAGGTGACGAACGGCCCGAATACGTTAATCACGGCGTATGCGAACGAAAAGTGGCGGATCGAAAATCCCAAACTCTACGACGCAACTTTCTCCGCGCTCAAAGAGGCGATGGCGCTGATCGCCGCCGACAAGGTGGCTGCTGCGGAGACGTTCAAGAAATTCGACACATCAAAGCTCAGCGTTTCTGAAGTGGTTACGATCCTCAACAATCCCGACATGATGAGTTTCTCGCCCACCCCGCACAAAGTCATGATGTTTGCCGAGTACATGCACAAGACAGGTTTGCTGAAGAATCTCCCCGGCTCTTGGAAGGAGGTATTTTTCAGCAATGTGCATGACCTGCCCGGCGACTGAAGGCTTGTGACGTACGGCGCGCGCCGCGCCGTACGTCTTGCTCAACAGCTGGAATGTCAGTAACACACCACCCCTTATTGCGTTCGGATCTCCCATGATGAAGCCTCGGGCTGTTCGCTCGAAACCCGAAAAGGCAGATACCGTCACCAAGGCTCCGGCGTCGGAAGCGGGCAGCGCTTTCTGGCGCCGCTTTGCGCCAAAGCATCCGGGCCATGCGCCGAAATATCTTCAGCTCCGCGATGCCGTGCTGGCCGGGATTCGCGAGGGATTCTGGAGTCTTGGCGATCGCCTGCCGGCGGAAAAAGACCTCGCCCTTGCGACGGGGCTCAGCCTCGGCACGGTGCAAAAGGCTTATCGCGAACTGGTTCAGGATGGGGTGGTGGATCGTCGCCAGGGGCGCGCGGGTAGCTTTGTCAATCGGGAGCCGCGCCCGGTGGATACGGTCTGGCACTTTCTGTTCAGCGACGAACGGCGGGAGAACTTCTTTCCTGTCTTTCCACAGGTCGATCGCGTGCACCGGCACAGCAACCGCGGCTCCTGGAGCATGCATCTCCAGTGGGCCGAGGGTGAAATGGTGCAGATTGACCGTATTGTGGACATTGGACACGAGTTTTTAGTGTATAGTCAATTCATCATTGATGCCCGCGTCTATGACCAGGCGCGCAAGGGAAAGACGACCGCCCTTGAAGGCATCAATTTAAGGCGTGAGCTCAACCTGAGTGTCCAACGCATGACTTATGATATTCGCATAGAGCAGTTGCCGAGCCATATATGTTCCAAAATCTGCGTTTCAGCAAAGACCATCGGCATGGTGGTTGAAATATTCAGCTCGGCAAATCCCGCGAATAACGGTTCGTTTCAACGTATCTTTATCCCGCGTACGCAATTTTTCATGCGTATCGAAAGCCAGGCGCCCCGCTCCGCTTGACCGGTCCCCAGCGGGTCCGCATCCTTCCATCTGCCCGGCGCGGTGAAGGTGGGGTGAGAAGAGCCCGGCGATCGAACAATCAGGGATCGGGTCGATCCCAGTCAATGGATGCGATCCGTGGATCGGCGGCAAAGGCGTCACGTGGAAACTCGACACCCTGGCGCGGAAACTCGCACAAGGCCTGGACGCCGGACAGGCTCAGGCGAATGCGCCAGGTCTGTCGCTCGACGGGTGCGGGCTTTTCGAAGGCACGACACCTGAGGATCGCAAGGTTCGCCCCCTGCGCCGGGTCGCGCACCGATCTGTAGCGGATCACGTCGCCGTCGGCCGCTCGGGCCGCGTCCGCGAAGGATTGGCAGTGGCTGTAATCTGTAAGATCGGTCCAAAGGTCCTCGTCCTGAGAAAGCGGTTCGCGCATCAGGTCCAGGAGGCGCGCCGTTCCGATCGTGGTCGAGATGGCGGTGTACTCCGCCGCATCAGACGGCCAGGGTGTGGCTGGCGACTCGGCGAAGAATAGAAGCCGATAGAATGCCATCTCCGCGACGGCGGTCGCCGGGCTCTCGGCTGCGTAATAGATGCCGAGCGTGCGTCCGGCGCGCCGGAAGCGCGAGCCGTCGGGATAGGTGGCGCCGTAGCGGAATGGCGTTGCCAGCAGGAAGTCGAGGTGGCGGCACTCTGGCGGGATCGCAGGCTTCGTCTCTTCGACTAGGTCTTCGAGCAACGCCTGTTCGGCGAGCGTATCCGTCAGCTTCAGCGTCGAGACACGGTGCTGGGCTTCGACAAGCCGCCAGCACGCGCCGTCGAAACGTTGGAACTCAGACGAGAGCGCGACGCGCGTCCAGATAGGCGATGACATCGACGAGCCCGCTCACGGTTTGGAGTTTCTCGATCGGCCGGGCGTCGAGGACGGCGTTGGGATTGGCGAGCCAACTGGCTGCGACCTTCTCGTCGCCACCGGCAATCGCGTCGAGCGACCGGAACAGGCGAACGAAGAGAACCGCCAGCTCGAACGGCTTCGTGCCGGGCTCAAGCCCGAACTCGCCACGCTTCATGCGCGATACCGTCGCCTCGCTGACCCCGATGACAGTGGCCAAAATCCGGGCTGTCACGCCCAGCTGCTCCGCGGCGCGCAGAACCGCCTTGGTGACGACGGCGGACGCTTCGGGGCGGGCGGCGGCGGACTGAAGGGCGGTCATGAGTTGGTCCTTTCTCATGAAATTATATGATATAATAATTTCTAAAGAAACTAAAATTGCGCGATGCTATTGAAGGCCTCGGCAATGCGCTTGCCGCACCATCAGCCGCCGAAATGACCAGGCCGCATAGCCCCTCAGGGGCCCGGGCAAAGAAGATGGCGTGCTGCTCGATCGATTGGCCGATCACACAAACAGACATTCGGGGACAAAAACTATTTGTCTTGAAGTCGGCGGGCAAATGCCTATTCTGACGCCTGCCGTTCAGATGGATCGGGAGAGGGCGCTTCGGCGCCGCCGAAGGAGCAACCGCCCCGGAATCTCTCAGGCAAAAGGACCGATTCATCAGGCACTCTGGAGAGAGATCAGGATCATTCCTGGTCCACCGAAGGGGATATCCGCCTTGGCGGAGAAGCTCTCAGGTTCCGTGACAGAGGGGGCGTAACCGTCACGGAAGAGAGTCTTGAACATGGGACATGTGATTGTTATCGGCGCGGGCATCACCGGCGTCACCACCGCCTATGCCTTGCTGCGCCGTGGGCACGCGGTGACCGTACTGGAGAGGCACCCCTACGCCGCCCTCGAAACCTCCTTTGCCAACGGTGGCCAGCTTTCGGCCAGCAATGCCGAGGTCTGGAACCAGTGGTCCAACGTCGCCCGCGGCATCCGCTGGATTTTCACCCGCTCCGCTCCGCTGCTCCTGAATCCAAAGCCGAGCTGGCACAAGATGTCCTGGCTCGCGGAATTCGTCGGCCAGATCCGCAGATACGAGGACAACACCATCGAGACGGTCCGCCTCGCCATCGAGGCGCGGCGGCATCTGTTCGAGATCGCCGAGCGGGAAGGCATCGCATTCGATCTGGAACAGCGGGGTCTCATGCACGTCTATCGCGACAAGGCGAGCTTCGCCCATGCCACCGAGGTCAACGCCTTGCTGAAGCGCGGCGGCCTTGAGCGCGCGGCGGTGACGCCGGAGGAAATCAAGACCATCGAGCCAAGCCTCGAAGGCGCTTTCCACGGCGGATTCTTCACCCCGCGCGATGCCTCCGGCGACATCTGCCGGTTTACGCGCGGCCTTGCGGCGGCGTGCGAACGCCTGGGGGGAAGGTTCGTCCATGGCGTCGAGGTGCGCGCCATTCGCGACGGGGGGAATTCCCGCTTGGTCGAATGGCACGGCGTGGACGATGTGCAGGCCATGGGGTCGCTGGCGGCCGACCGCGTGGTCATCTGCGGCGGTGTCGGTAGCCGGCGGCTGGCCGCTCTGGTGGGCGAACGGCTCAACGTTTATCCGGTGAAGGGCTATTCGATCACCGTCGCGGTGAAGCCGGAGGATGTGCACCATGCCCCGCGTGTGGCCCTGCTGGACGATGCCGCGAAGATCGTGACCAGCCGCCTCGGCGACAGCCGGTTCCGCATCGCCGGCACGGCGGAACTGAACGGCTACAATCGCGACGTTCGGGCCGATCGCACCGCGCCCCTCGTGAGCTGGACGCGGCGCCATTTCCCGAAGCTCGATACCAGCGACGTTGCGGTCTGGGCGGGGTTGCGGCCCATGCTGCCGGGGATGCTGCCGCGGGTCGGCGCAAGTCGGCGGGCGCGCAACGTGTTCTTCAACACCGGCCACGGCCACCTCGGTTGGACCCTATCCTGCGCCACCGCCGAACTGGTTGCGGCGCAGATGTCCGCTTGAGGGCGCGCCGGCGGGCGGAGCGAAACCGTCCGCCGGCCGCCCCGTACTCAATCTTTGGCCGCGTGCATGCGGATCAGGCGCCCATAGATGCGTTGTGCCGCTTCGATTTCGTGCACGCCGCACCATTCGTCGGTGACATGGGCCTGGCTGGATTCGCCAGGCCCAAGGATGACGACGGGCGCCGGCGCGAGCCCCGCAAGCACCGAGGCATCGGTGAAGAAAGACGCGCCGCGCGCCGGTTCGGCGGCATAGCCCTCCGCTTCGCGTGCCGCCGCGCACATGGCGACGAACGGTGCGCCCGGATCGGTCCACACCGGTGCAAGATCGTGGACGCATTCCACGCGGCTGTCATCGCCCGCGACGGCGGCAAGACGGGCCCGCACCTCCGCATGGTCCATTCCTGGTAAAGTCCTGATGTCCACATGCAAGCGGGCACGATCCGGCACCGCGTTGGGAGCGTGACCGCCATCGATCAGGCCGACATTCACGGTGGCTTGTCCCAACACCTCATGGCGGCCTGCGAATTCCATGTCGCGGAAGGCGAGGGCGGCTGTGCAGGCGCGATAGATCGCATTCACTCCGAGGTGCGGGGTGGAGGAATGGGCCGACACGCCTGAGAAATGCACGAAGCAGAAGACGGCGCCCTTGTGGCCGAGGGCAAGGGCATTGGAGGTGGGCTCTGCGACGATCCACCCGCCGATCTCGGGCAGGGTGACCCGATCCCGCGCCAGCGCCAGCGCGCCCTCGCATCCGCGCTCCTCGCCGGCGGTGATCACGAGGGCAAGGTCTGCCGCGATGTCGCGCGCGTCGATCGCCGCCGCGGCGAAGGCCGCAACCGCCGCCTTCATGTCGGAGGCGCCCCGCCCATAGAGGCGTCCCTCGCTGATCTCGCCGGCGAAGGGATCATGGTGCCAGGGAGCCGTTCCCAGCGGGACCGTGTCGAGATGGCCGGTGAAGGCGAGGGCCGGGCGCCTTCGCGCGCTGCGCCGCACGGCCACGAGATTGACGCGACCGGGGGCAAAGCGATGCTGCTCCACCTCAAATCCGGAGGCCGCCAGCTGCGGGGCAAGGATGTCTGCGGCGGCTTGCTCGTTGCCGGGCGGATTGCAGGTGTCAATGCGCATCAAGGCGCGGGCAATTTCGATTGCATCTGTCATATTGAGCCGACCTCCGCCCGCATCACACCATTGTCCCGAACGGATGTAAAAGACAAAAAATTGCATATTGATAATTTGACTTTTTATGTCTGGAAGGCCTATGGGGAGCCATGCGGCCGGCGGACGCTTCGCTGTCGATAGGTGGTGGGGCCGCAGTGCGCTATCTATCGTGGAACGCGGCGAGCCGCGGCTTTGCCCTATAGGGGAGAAGGTCTTGATTACCGGCCGAACGGCAACAGAGATCGCCCAGTCCATCCGCTTAGCGGTCGATGCGGGGCGACTGAAGCGTGGCGCGTCACTCCCGACCGTGCGCCAGCTGGCCGAAGAGCTGGGCATCAACCGCAATACTGTTGCCGCGGCCTACAAGCAATTGTCCGATAGCGGCATCGTCGAGGGCAGAGGCCGGCAGGGAAGCCGCGTCGCGCCGGACAGAGCCGCGCCAACGCCTTCCGCCTCGCCGCGCGATCTTGCCGGTGGCAACCCCGACCCCGCTCTCCTGCCGGACATGACATCCGTGCTGCGCGGCGTCGGCTGGCACCAAAGATCCTATGAGGACCCTCCCGATGACCCGGAGCTGCTCCGCCTCCTCGGCCAGCAGTTCGCGCTGGACGAGCTGCCCATGGGCGAGCTGTGGCTCGCCTCGGGCACTTTCGATGCGATCGGGACCATTCTGCGCAAGCTGCTCTCGGTTGGCGACGCGGTGGGCGTCGAGGACCCGTGTTTCATGACCACGCTCGGCCTGATGCGCCAGGGGGGCTATGTGCCGCTGGCCATGCCGGTAGACGACGAGGGGGTGACGCCCGAGGGGCTGCGCCACGCGCTCGAGACAGGCGCGAAGGCCGTCATCCTGACACCGCGCGCCCATAATCCCGTGGGTGGGTCCTGGAGCCTGCCCCGCCTTGCCGCCCTGCGCGAGGTGATGAGGGCCTATCCCGACGTGCTGATTATCGAGGACGACCATTTCGCCGTGCTCTCGCGCTTTGCGCCCATGACGCTGGTGGAGCCGGGGCGTCCGCTCTGGGCGATCATCCGCTCGGTGTCGAAATATATCGGGCCGGATCTTCGGCTGGCGGTGGTTAATTCCAGTCACGAGCTCAGCCGCGCGAGCCTGTCGCTGAGCGCTTTCACGTCGCGTTGGGTCAGCTCGATTCTTCAGAAATCGGTGCTGGCGGTTCTCACTGCGCCCGGCTACCGGCAACTCGTTGCCAGCGCGGCGGCCGCCTATGAGCGGCGGCGCGAGGATGTGATCGCCGCATTGGCAGGCCGCGGCATCAAGGCCCACGGCTGCGACGGCATGAATGTCTGGATTCCGGTGGCGGACGAACAGACTGTGGCGCGCCGGCTGCTCGATGCGGGCTGGACAGTGCGCACGGGCTCCGTCTTCCGACTTGCTGCGCCTTCCGCGATCCGTATTACCACCAGCGTCATCCCGAAGCCGTTGGCGGAGGAATTCGCGCGCACGCTCGATTCGATCCTGCGCGAGGAGGTGGTTGAAAGAGGCGCGTGAGCCTCTTTCAACCTGCGTGCGCCCGCTCTTTCAAGCCGAGCGGGCAAGTCCCGCATCATCGGGAGCGGCCACACCGAGGCGGCGGGCAACGCGACGTGCGGTCTCGATCCGCTGCGCTGTCAGCTCCTTCACGGATTCCCGTGCCGCGGCCACAACCTCCTTCGGCGCCCGCTCCGGCGTCCCGGCGTCGAATGGCGGCTCGGGGTGGTACTGCATGTAGAGCTGGATCTGCTGCGCAACCTTATCGCCGCGAAGCATCGCCGCGAGCTGAAGCGCCCCGTCGATTCCCGAGGTGACGCCGCCGGCGAAGATGTAATTGCCCTCGATCACCACCCGGTCTGTGAGGGGAATGGCGCCGAGATAGGGAAGCACGTCGATGGCGGCCCAATGGGTGGTCGCCCGCTTGCCCTTGAGGAGCCCGGCCGCGCCACAGATGAGGGCGCCGGTGCACACCGAAAACACGAACATCGCGCCGGCCGCCTGGGTGCGAATGAAGTCCAGCGTCTCCTCATCCTCCATCAGCGCCTCTTGGCCGGGACCGCCGGGGACGTGCAGCACATCGAGCTTCGGCATTTCCGCGAAGGTCTTTTCCGGCGTGAGCGTCAGCCCGCGCGTGTCCTTCACTGGCGCGCGCGTCTTGCCGGCGATGTGGAGCGTGGAGTTCGGAATGCGGGCGAGGACCTCGAAGGGACCGGTGAAATCGATCTGGTCCAATCCCTCGAACAGGATCGAACCGATGTGAAGGTGCTGGTTTGACGGGATCATCGTGGGCCTTCCTCGGTTGGGCCGCGTCTCGCGGACGCCCTTATGTGACAAACCACCGATCGATCGTCAAGACAAACTAGGTACAAAATAAGAATGACTTTTAATGTCTTTTCATGAGGAAATGGCCATTGGTGGGCTTCATAATAGGATATGCCCATTTGGAGGCAGGGCGAAAAAACAGGCGGGTACCCAATTCTCATACTTGAAGTAAGACAAAGCCTAATATATGAAGACAAATGTAAGACAAAAAGGGGAACGGTAATGAATGTTTCGGACAAAGCGGACACGCCGTTGGTGCGGCTGGTCAGATTGCGCTGGCGCGTCGCGATCTCCCTCAGCCTTGCAATGATGCTGATCTATTTCGGCTTCATGGGGCTCATCGCCTTTCACAAGCCGTTGCTGGCCATGATCGTCGCGCCGGGCGTCTCGGTCGCGCTCATCGCCGGTCCGAGCATCATTGTCTCGGCCTTCCTGCTGTGTGCCGCCTACGTGTTGTGGACCAACAAGGTCTACGACCCGGCGGTTCGCGCTCTCAAAAGATGAGGAGGCAGCGATGCCAAGCACTCAGAGTGGTCTGTCGATCGCCTTCTTCCTCAGCTTCGTCGTGCTGACACTTTGGATCACCTATGTCGCCGCACGGCGCACCCGCAGCACGACCTCCTTCTTCACCGCAGAAGGGCGGATCTCCGCCTGGCAAAATGGCTGGGCCCTCGCCGGCGATTTTCTCAGCGCGGCGGCGCTGCTGGGCATCGCGGGAATCATCACCTCGAATGGTTTCGACGGCCTCGTTTATTCGATCGGCTGGCTGGTGGGATGGCCGATCATGCTGTTCCTGATCGTCGAACCCCTGCGCAACGTCGGCAAATTCACCATGGCTGATCTGGTCGCGTACCGGCTCAATCAGCGCTGGGTTCGCTCGGCGGCCGCCATCGGCTCGCTCACCGTTATCCTGTTCTATCTGATCGCCCAGATGGTCGCGACCGGCGCGCTCATCAAGCTGCTGTTCGGCATTCCCTATTCCACGGCCGTGCTGATCGTCGGCGCGGCCATGCTGGTTTATGTCCTGTTCGGAGGCATGATTGCCACGACCTGGGTTCAGGTCATCAAAGCCATCATGCTGCTGGTCGGCGGGGCGGTGCTGGCTGCCCTTGTGCTCAGCCACTTCAGCTTCGATCCGCGGGCCCTGTTCCAGGCGGCGGCGCAGCAGTTCGGCGACAGGGTGCTCCAGCCGGGTGAGAAGGTCGTGCCCGGGGGCTGGGAGGCTATCTCGCTGGCGCTCGCGCTCATGTTCGGCACCGCCGCGATGCCCCATGTGCTAATGCGCGTCTATACGGTCAAGGACGTGCGGGACGCCCGCCTCTCGATCACCTACGCCACCGGCCTGATCGGCATCTTCCATCTGTTCGTGCTGGTCATCGGGTTCGGCTGCATGGTGTTGGTGGGCCCGGCCGTGGTCGCCAAGGCCGGCGGCGGCGGCAACATGGCCGCTCCATTGCTGGCGCTCACCCTCGGCGGCGAGGCCTTCTTCGGCTTCATCTGCGCCGTGGCCTTCGCCACGATGCTCGCGGTGGTCGCGGGGTTGACGCTCTCCGGCGTTGCCACCCTGTGCCACGACATCTGGACCAACGTGGTGCGCTCAGGTCACGCGCCGGAGAAGGAGAAGATGGCGGTGGCCCGCATCTCCACTATCCTCATCGCGGTGCTAGCGGTCGCGCTCGGGTCCCTTTTCGAGGGGCAGAACGTGGCCTTCATGGTCGGCCTAGCCTTCTCGGTGGCCTGCGCCGCCAATTTCCCCACCCTCGTGCTGTCCATCTCCTGGCGCAGACTCTCCACCGCCGGAGCGGTCTCCAGCATCCTGGTGGGAACGCTCGTCTGTCTCACCATGATCCTGCTGTCGCCGACCATCCAGGTGGACGTGCTCGGGGGAAAGCTTGCCGACCTCCAGTCGCACTGGTGGTTCATCCCCATGCGGAATCCGGCCATCGTCGCGATGCCGCTTTCGTTTGCGACCGCCATCGTGGTGTCGCTGCTCACACCGGAGCGGGAGGCGGCGGAAAAGTTCGACGCGCTGCGCGATGCCATCGTCTTCGGCCCTGCACGGTCCGATCCAGCCCCGGCGGAAGTTGAGGTTGCGACCGCAGGCGCCAAGCCGCAAGCCCTCTAGCCCCCGACAGATACCGGACGGGGAGCCCGCTTGGCGGAGCTCCCCGCCGTTCGAACTGTAAGCCCCTCGGAGCCCTCCATGAAATTGACCTGGTTCGGACATTCAGCCTTCCGCATTGAGACGGGAGCGGCGGTTGTCCTCATCGATCCGTTCTTTACTGGAAACCCCACCTTTCCCGGCAGCATCGAAGATGCCGCGCAAGGGGTGACGCATATTCTCGTCACCCACGGGCATGACGACCACCTCGGGGACGCCGCGGCGCTTGCGGCGCAGAGCGGCGCCCAGGTGATCGCGAATTTCGAGATATGCCAGTATCTGGCCGCGCAGGGTGCGTCGAACATCAATCCCGGCAACACCGGTGGCGGCGTCTCCTGTGGCGGCTTTGACGTCGCCTTCATGCCGGCCGTGCATTCGTCCGGCGCCATGGCCGAGGGCGGCCGCTCCCTCTACCTCGGCAATCCCAACGGTCTCATCCTGAAGCCGCAGAACGGGCCTTCCGTCTTCCATATGGGGGACACGGACATCTTTGGCGACATGGCATTGATCCATGAATTCCACGCGCCGAAGGTCGGGATCGTGCCGGTGGGGGACCGTTTCACCATGAGCGGAAGGGTGGCTGCGGTCGCTGTTCGACGCTATTTCCATTTTGATGCGGTGATCCCCTGTCACTACGGCACTTTCGGCCTGCTGGCGCCGGATCCATCCGATTTCATGGCCGGCCTCGCTGGAGCGAGCACGAGAGTCATCGTTCCGTTGGCAGGAAAGGCATTCGAGATTTGACAGCCGTCAGGACATGGAGGCCGGAGCATTGCGTAGTCCCGGGCTTTGGTCCGGCCGAAGCTGGAAATTTCCCGGATCATCTTCGGTCCGGCGAAGAGAAAACTCCCCAAGGAGACATCGTCGGCCCTGGAGGCGCGGATCAGCCACGCTGACCGTTGACCGCGCCCCTCCACGGGCTGCCATCTATCAAAATTTCTTTCAAAAAAAGGCATAATTTTTTGCTTTCCTGATGCAAGCGGGTCGCGTCATCCTTTCTTCCGAAGATCTTTCGGAAAGTGCCTATCGATGGGATCGCAAGTTTCCTCTGCATCGTGTGCTCAGGCCTCTCCAACCGTGCATGAGCGGTGTTGGAGCGACGCGCGTGATGTTGATGGACGAGATCTGCGCAAGCTGTTCGGCACCTTCTTGACTGGCGTCACAATTGTTACCGCGCTCGACGAGACGGGAACACCAGCAGGCTTTACCGCGAACTCCTTTACCTCTGTCTCTCTCGACCCACCGCTGGTGCTGGTCTGCGTCGCGAAATCGGGCCGTTCCTACGATGCATTGCGTCGAGCGGCGCGCTTCGGCATCAGCATCCTCTCCGACGCACAGAGGGACGTATCGGCCGCCTTCGCCGGACGCGAGGGCAAGAAATTCGATGCAGCATCCACCTGGTGCCGGCCCGGCGGGCCGCCGCTGATGGAGCGCGCACTCAGCGTCATGGAGTGTGCACGCGAGAGCGTGATCGAAGCCGGCGACCACGTGATCGTGGTCGGGCGGGTTCTCGGCTTCGTCATGAACGAGGGCCAACCGCTCGGCTATTTTCGGGGCGGCTACAGCGCGGTGACGGCTGACCTCACAGCCCTGGAGCGGAGCGGCGAAGCCCTCTTGGTCTCCGGGCTCATCGACTGCCTCGGCCGCGTCCTGCTTCTCCAGCGCCTTGGAGAGGCCCGCCTTGCCCTCCCCTGTACCGCACTTCGGCACGGCGAGGACCACCGCCAAGCTTTGCCCCGCATGCTGGAGCGCCTCGGCCTCTCAGCGGAGATTTCGTCGCTTTATTCGGTGTTTCAGGACGATGGCGCGCCGCATACCGAGATGGTGTTCCGCGGCACGTGTGAAAGCGTCCCGGAGCGGCTCGACCTGCCGGATGGGTCACGGCTGGTCCTTGCCGCACAGGCCGACGCGCCGTGGCGGAACGTTGCCGGCCGCTCCCGCGCCAGCGTTCTGCAGCGGTTCTTCCGCGAACGGAACGATGCGCACTTCGGCATCTATTGGGACACGCGCGACGGCGGCCGGATCGCCCCTCTCGCCGGTCCCCCAGGCCCCTGGCGCCCGGAGGCCAGCGACGCCCCCGGCGAGTCCAATTAGACTGCAAGGACCAGAAAAATGGAGTTCGTGTATTTTCTTTCCAGCTACATGCCGGATGCGGCCTATGGCGGCAAACGCGTGTATGCCGACATGGTGGAGCAAGCCGTCGCCGCAGAGAAGCTCGGCTTCCGTGGCGTGGCCATCCCCGAGCATCATCTGATCAATATTCTGATGGTGCCTTCGCCTCTTCAAATGGCGGTGAAGATCGCAGGACTGACCTCGCATATCGACCTCATCACCTCGATCATGATCCTGCCCGTCCGGGATATGCGGATTCTGGCCGGCGAGATCGTGCAGGCGCACATGCTGTGTGATGAACGTCTCGTGGCGGGGGTCGGACGCGGTGCCTTCGATTACGAGGTCTCGCGGCTCGGTACGCCCATCGGGAAGACTCGGGAGAAGTTCATTGAATCCATCCAGGTGCTGGAAGCGTTGCTGAGCCAGCCGGACGTCTCCTGGGACGGCGCCTATTATAAGTTTGACCCCATCACCATCATGCCTCGCCCCCAGGGCAAGGTGCCGCTGATGGTGGCGGCCATGGCCCCCGAGTCCATCTTCGATTCCGCACGGCGCGGCTATCACATCCAGACCACGCCGCTCAGCGGCAGCCACGATGTGCTGCTCCAGCAGGTGGACGCCTTCAAGCGAGGTAAGGCGGCGGGTGGGGAGAAAGCGCGTCATGCCCGTCTCTCCCTGCAACGCGGCCTTTACGCCGCTCGCAACGAGGCGGACGCCCGGCAGAAGATCGAGATGGCGAGCGAATATTACAAGCGCTTCTTCAACATTCGCGGTCCGGGCTTGGTGGATCGAGGGATGATCCGGGCGCTGCCCCGCGAGCAGACCTTGGAAGAACTCTCCCAGAACCTGATTGTGTGCCCGCCATCCGAGATGATCGATCGGCTCGCCGTCTATGCCGAGGCGGGGATCGATGAGGTCTATTGTCCGTGCGGGTACGGCCAGTCCCATGCCGAGACCCTGGAAATGATGCAGCGCTTCTCGGAAGAAGTGATGCCGCACTTCGTTCCCAAAAAGGCGCCGCCCCCGGTGCGCAGCGCGACCCCCGACCTTGCGGTGCAATGAGGATCCCACAATGCCCATGATACGTGTCGAAATGTTCCCCGGCCGCACGCTCCAGCAGAAGCGCGCCTTTGCCCAAGTGGTAACCAACAGCTTCGTGGAAATCTGCGGCGGCAAGCCGGAGAGCGTCCATGTGGTGTTCCAGGAAGTGGAGTCCAGCGATTGGGCGGTAGCCGGAACGCTCATCTCGGATAAGTCCGCGGCGCCTGCGCCACTCGTCGCGAAACCGACGGCCTAGGGGCACCGGACATGACTCAGGCTGTCGATTGCGTTTATGTGGTCGAAGGGAAGGGGCCGCCAGTCTTCATGGTGCACGGGATCGGCGCGCGCCGATCCGTTTGGGGTGCGCTCACCGAGCATCTGAAGAACGATTTCACCTGCATCGCCTATGACTTGCGGGGGCATGGCGATTCGCCGAAGGGCCCAGGTCCGTTCGGCCTCGATGAACTGGTGGCCGATCTTGAAGCCCTGCGTGCCAAGCTCGGCATCGAGCAGGCTCATGTGATTGGCCATTCTCTCGGGGGCATGATCGGTCCGGCTTACGCCCGCGCCTATCCCGATCGGGTGAAGACCCTCGGGCTTCTGTCCACCGCCGCCTTCCGCACCAGCGAGGACAGCGCAAAAGTCCGAGGTGTGGTCGCGGCCATGGAGGAGAACGGCATCCCCCAATCACTCGGAACGCTGGTGGACCGCTGGTTCACCGATGCGTTCAAGGAAGCCAATCCCGACAAGGTGGAAGCGCGCCAGCAACAGGTGCTCGACACCGATCCCGACGTCTTCCTCAATGTCTTTCACATCTATGCGGAGACGGAGATGGGACCCTGGCTGCACGAGGTCGAAACCCCGTCCTTGGTGCTGACCGGCGAGAATGACGGGGGCTGCAATCCGCGTCTCAACAAACTGATTGCCGACGCTCTGCCCCATTCGGAACTGGTGCTCCTGGACAAACTGAAACACGCGATTCTCATCGAAGCGAGCGACCGAATCGCCGAGCCGGTCCGGCGCTTTCTCAGTACGCACGGATGAGAGGAGGTCGGGTGGAGGCGCATCGACATAAGGAAAAAGCGTTCGCGTCCCTATTCTGGGGCGAGCGCCTCTTCCGAGCGCGCGACGGCGGCCCGCAGCAGGCTCAGCATCTCCTGGATATGCCCGCCCCCATCGCCCGCCTGGATCAGGCAGTGGATGTTCCGCACGAAGCGCGGCGCATTTCGCACGATGTGCAAGGTGCCCTCCTCTATGAGAGGGCGAACAAGAGTGAAGGGGAAATAGCCGGAGCCGCCGAAAGCCAGCATGTAGCGCAGCATCCTTGGCCCGAGATTACCCGTCACGGTGGGAGTGATCTTGTCCTGATAGGTGGAACTGTGCAGTTCCCGGAAGCCGGAGCCCCAGTCCGTGTAGATGTAATCGGGGCTCCAAGTCATGACCGACCGCGGGACGGTGGAGACCAGGATGAGCGTCTGGGTACCAAGGACCTCAACATTGACGTTCGGTCGCACGACGGGCGTGTAAACCACGCCGAAATCCAGCAGCCCTTCGGCGATTTCGCGTCCGATCCATTGCGCGCTGGCCACCTCGGACCGGACCGCCACTTCCGGATGCGTCTTGCGAAAAGTGATGAGGACGTCGAGGAGCAGCGTGTCCCAAAGCGATTCTTCCGCACCCAGCGAGAGAATCGAATCGACCCCCGGGGGAAGGCCCACTTCCTGCAGGGCCCGGCGCCATGTGGTGACCATGACTTCCGCGTGGCGGAGGAATTGGATGCCTGCCGCCGTCAGTTCCACCCGGCCCTTCTGCCGGTTGAAGAGCCGGCGGCCGAGCTCCTCCTCCATTGCCTTGATGCGCATCGTCGCCGCGGTTTGCGTGATGCCGAGGCGTTCGGCGGCCAGGCTGAAATTGCCGGTCTCAACGATCTCGAGGAAGGTGATTACAAACCGGATATTCATCGATCGCTCCGCGGCGTCCCGTCGCCTGCGCGGGGCGCGCCCTCATGCCGCCATCTGCCCGCCCGTGGCTTTGCTTATGTGAAATGCGAGCGGAAATTTTCCCTTAATAAAAAATGACCTTCCAGAATTTAGGTCCGCATTTCAAGCGGGTCGTCATCATACCTGCCAGATCAGGAGGGGAACATGCCTTTATCAAAGACTTTATATGAAAAGGACCTTTACCCGGAAATCGAGGATGCGCGCGAGACATCTTATGGCGCCGACTGTCTCGAGCTTGTGGAGGACCAATATAAACGGGGCTTGATGGACCGCAGAATCTTTATGCGAGCTCTAGGACTTCTCGCGGCACTGCCTATGGCGAGCCTGTCCCGTCCGGCTGTGGCGGCCACCCAGCAGCTCATGATCGTCAACTGGGGCGGCATCTCCCGGCCCGCTTATGCCAAGGCCTTCGGCGCACCCTATGAGGCGGCCACCGGCATCAAGCTGGAGCAGGACGGCAGCGGCCCCCTTCCGGCGAAGGTGCGGGCGATGGTTCAGTCCGGAAAGGTGATCTGGGATCTGCTCGATTTCGACGCCAGCAAGGCACTCGTGCTTGACAGGGAAGGTCTGCTTCAGCCCATCGACTATGACATCGTGGACCGCAATAAAGTCTATCCCGGCTGGGCTTACCGGGCTGGCGTTGCCTTCTACATCTATTCGTGCGTCCTGTGCTTCGACGCCAGCAAGTTCCCCGGCGCCAAGCCAAACAGCTGGAAGGACTTCTGGGACGTGGATCGTTTCCCCGGCCAGCGGGCTATGCGGAAAACGCCAGAGGGCCAGATCGAAGCTTGCATGATGGCCGCGGGCCGTTCCGTAAAAGACGTTTATCCCATCGACCTTGACCTTGCCGTGGCCAAGGTGAAGGAACTGAAATCCCACCTCGTAGCCTGGACCACCAGTGCGCAAAGCCAGGATGTGCTGCGCAACGGCGAGGTAACGATGTGCAACCTGTGGCATTCGCGCGCCGGCGCGCTTTACAAAGAATCCTCCGGCCGCTTCGACTGGACCTGGAACCAGGGCCTGATGAATGTGGACGTCTGGTCCGTGCCCAAGAACAATCCCGCAGGACCGGAAATGGCGATGCGGTTCATCGCCTTCGCCCAGGATCCTGAGCGTCAGGTGGAGTTGCTCAAGCTGATCGGCAACGGTCCGGTCAATCCGGCCGCGGCGGCGCTGGTGCCCGACGATCTCAAGAAATTCGATCCCACCCAGCCGGACCATCGCGTGATCCAAGCGGAGCTCAATCCGGAATGGTGGAATGCGCCGAGCGGGAAGGGCGACAAGTCGAACGACACCCTCGCCCGCGAGATGTGGCTGGACGCGCTGTCGTCTTGAGCCGGAATTCGCGGCAAGCGCTCCTGCGCGGCCATGGCAAGCAACAAGGGGACCACGGACGATGACGATCGCCGGTACCGCGGCGCCGCAGGAATGGGCGTCGCATGCGCTCAGGCTGAACGGCATTAGCAAGCATTATGGACGGCACGTTGCCTTGGACGACGTGTTCCTGAGTATTCCGCGCGGCCAGTTCGTCACGCTGCTGGGGCCGTCGGGTTCCGGCAAGACGAGCCTGCTCATGGCGATAGCGGGCTTCATGGCCCCGACCAGGGGACAGATCTTCCTGGACGACCGGGACATTACCGATGTTCCGCCGGAGCGGCGGAACTTCGGCATGGTGTTTCAAGGCTACGCGCTTTTTCCGAATATGACCGTAGAGGAGAATGTCTGGTTCCCGCTGCGGGTTCGCGGCGTCTCCCGCGGCAGTGCCAAGGAGAGGGTCCGAGCGAGCCTGAGCATGGTTCAGCTTGACCATCTTGGGGACCGCTACCCCTCTCAGCTGTCCGGCGGTCAACAGCAGCGCGTCGCCCTGGCGCGGGCGCTGGTTTTCGAGCCGAGCCTGCTGCTGCTCGATGAGCCCATGTCTGCCCTCGATCGCCAATTGCGGGCCGAACTGCAGTGGGAGCTGCGCTCCCTTCATCGCCGCCTGGGCGTGACTTTCGTCAATGTGACCCACGACCAGGAAGAGGCCCTGTCCATGTCGGACGAGATCGTCATCCTGCGGGGCGGCCGGATCGAGCAGGCTGGAAAACCCGCCGATCTCTATGACAGGCCAGCATCGGCCTTCGTGGCGGGCTTCCTGGGAGACAGCAATTTCATCCGTGGGCGCACGACGGCCACCCGCGAAGGCAGCTTCGAGCTCACCGTCGGGCAGGCCACCATCGTGCAGTCAGGCTCGCCCCACGCTGTCGCCGGCAGCCATCCCCCGGTGCTGGCCCTGCGGCCGGAGAAGCTCGCCGTTTCGAGGGCGCGGCCAAACCTCGCCAATGCTCTGGAGGGGACGATCGTCGACGCCAAGTATCAGGGGTCGGCCTATTCCGTGCAGGTGAGAAGCCCCGATCTCGGCCTGCTGACCGCGCGCCTGGCGCCA
The DNA here is from genome assembly GCF_043195145.2 of Roseixanthobacter pseudopolyaromaticivorans. NCBI lineage: Bacteria > Pseudomonadati > Pseudomonadota > Alphaproteobacteria > Hyphomicrobiales > Xanthobacteraceae > Roseixanthobacter > Roseixanthobacter pseudopolyaromaticivorans. The sequence continues at coordinate 4,078,574 of NZ_CM195539.1, read as the reverse complement.
AACCCCGCGGAGCCCAAGCCGGAGGTGAATGCCTCGGTCTGGATCGGCTGGGGGGCGGACGACGCCGTGATCGTGAGGGAAAACTGATGTCGGACACCGCGCTCTCCCGTAGCGAACGCTCCCGCTATTTGGTCCTGGCCCTGCCCGCGATATTGATGATGGGGGTGTTTTTTGCCATCCCGCTCCTTCAGGTGCTCTGGCTGAGCGTCAGTGAGCCGCGCCTCGGTTTTGAGAACTATCAGGAGATCGCAACCAATCCGCTGATTGCCCGCATCTGGATGACGACGCTGCGCGTCTGCCTCATCACGACGGTGATCTCCGTGGTGTTCGGCTATGTCGTTGCCTATGCCATGACGGTCGTCGGCCCGCGCCAGCGGATGGGGATGATCTTCTGCATCCTCGCCACTTTTTCATTCAGTGTGCTGGTGCGCGCCTTTGCTTTCGTCGTCCTTCTGCGCACGGAAGGCATACTGAACGAGGCGCTGCTGGCGATGGGGCTGATCCACCAGCCGCTCCGTCTGCTGCGAAATGAGGTCGGCGTGGTGATCGGCATGGCGCATTATGGTCTGCCCGTCGCGATCCTTGCCCTCTATTCCAACCTGCGCGGCATCAATGCCAAGCTCATGGACGCCGCGCGCGGGCTCGGCGCTTCCGGCTTCCAGGCGTTCCGGGTGGTCTACCTGCCCCTGTCGGTGCCGGGCATTCTCGCGGCGTCGGTCCTGGTGTTCGTCTATTCCCTCGGCTTCTTCATCATTCCGGCCCTGCTGGGGGGCGGTCGCGTGGTCATGATTGCCGAATATATCCGCGTCGGCTTCGAGGAGACCTTGCGCTGGGGCTATGCGACGATGCTTGCGACCACGCTCGTGGCCGTGGTCCTCATCCTGCTCGCCGTGATGTCGCGGTTCGTCGACCTCAGGAAGGCGTTCGGCTGATGTCCATAATCAGAACAACCTTTCCACGCGTCTCGCTCCTGGTCCTGGCTTGGCTGGTGCTTGCTTTCCTGGTGGTGCCGCTGACGGTGATCCTGCCGGTCTCCTTCACCGACCAGCCGTTCCTGTCGATGCCCAAGCACGGGCTTTCCCTGAAGAATTATATCAGCTTCTTCAGCGACCCCGTGTGGCTGGCCTCGACGGCTCAAAGCTTCATCATCGCGATCTGCGCCACGTGCCTTGCGGTGGCGTTCGGCGGCTTGTGCGCGGTCGCGTGCTGGCGCCTCGGCGGCCGGCTCGCAACCGCCCTGCGCCTCCTGATGCTGGCGCCGCTCATCGTGCCCACCATCGTCCAGGCGGTGGGCATGTATCGGATGTGGGCTTGGCTCGGCATTTACGACACCTATCTCGGCGTCATCATCGCCCATGCCATCGTCGGCCTGCCCTATGTGGTGGTTACGGTCAGCGCCGCCCTTGCCACCGTCGATCCGAAGTTGGAGCAAGCGGCCAGGAGCCTCGGCGCGTCCACCGGGCAGGCGGTGCGCCTCGTGATCTTCCCCAATATCGCCGCCGGGCTTTTCTCCGGTGCGCTGTTCGCGTTCGCCCACTCCTTCGATGAGCTCATCGTCGTCCTGTTCCTCACCAGCCGCGCTATCGCCACGCTGCCCAAGCGCATCTGGGAGGGCCTCCAGGACGACATCGACCCGACCATCGCAGCCGCCGCGGTTCTGCTGCTGCTGTTCACTCTCGGCGCCATGGCGATAAGCCAGCTCGTCAAGGCCCGCTCCGCCCGCGGACGATTGGCCACCGAGAAGGACAACGGCGCGGCCCTGACCGTGGCCGCTTCCGCGCCCATGGCCAAGCCGGAGAGGGGCCGGTCCGCCTAGGCGGGCCGAATGGACCTACCCACATGAGAAGGGAATATCATGAGCGATGATTTCTCAACCGGCCTCTCGGTCCGGAACACCTTGTTTGGCGAGGAGAGAACGCGGCAGGCATTTGCGGCGGAAGATGCCCTGACCCAAGATTTTCAGACCCTCATCACCACCTATTGCTTCGGAAGCTTGTGGGGACGGGAGGGAGCCGAGTGGCGCGACCGGAGCCTGATGACCATGTGCATCGTCGCGGCCCAGCACCGTTTCGCGGAGTTCGAGACGCATGTGCGCCTCGCGCTGCGCAACGGCTGCGACAAGGAGCTGATCACGGAAGTGGTGCGCCATCTCACGGTCTATTGCGGGGTTCCCACGGGCGCGGAGGCGTTCCGAGCGGCCCAGCGGGTGTTCCAGGAGAACGCCGGCTGAGACATCCCGGCATGCGGCTGAGAGGCCACTTTCCACACAATGGCCTGGAGCCGCCGCTTTGAAATTCCTATGTACATGAAACTATAAACGCATCCTCCCAACGGGGATGCGCCCGGCGCCGCTTACTCTCTCAAAACCCGAGTCTATCCCGCCGGTTGAGTTGCCCCACAAAGGAATGCCTTCATGTACCCTGACGTTCAGCTGCACATTGACGGTGTATGGCGCGATGCCGAGCATGGACGCTCCATCCCCGTGCTCAATCCCGCGACTGAAGAACAGATCGGCACCGTCGCGCACGCCTCGCGCGCCGATCTCGACGCCGCGCTCGACGCCACCGCCAAGGGCTTCAAGGTCTGGAGCAAGGTGTCCGCCTTCGATCGCTCGAAGGTCATGCGCAAGGCCGCCGATCTCCTGCGCGAACGCGCCGACGGCATCGCCCGCCTGATGACGCTTGAACAGGGCAAACCCCTGGCCGAAGCCAGGGCGGAGACCAACGCCGCAGCCGACATCATCGATTGGTTCGCCGAGGAAGCCCGCCGCGCCTATGGACGCGTGGTGCCCGCCCGGGCACCTGGCGTGTATCAGCTTGTCATCAAGGAACCGGTCGGCCCCGTCGCGGCCTTCACGCCCTGGAACTTCCCCATCAACCAGGTGGTGCGCAAGCTTTCGGCGGCACTGGCGGCGGGGTGCTCCATCATCGTCAAGGCGCCAGAAGAAACCCCGGCGTCCCCGGCCGAGCTCATCCGCGCCTTCATCGACGCTGGCGTACCCAATGGCGTCATTGGCTTGGTCTATGGCGTGCCGGCGGAGATCAGCGAATACCTCATTCCCCATCCCATCATCCGCAAGGTGACTTTCACCGGCTCCACGCCGGTGGGCAAAAGGCTTGCGGCTCTGGCGGGCGAGCATATGAAGCGCGTGACCATGGAGCTCGGGGGCCATTCGCCGGTGATCGTGTTCGACGACGCCGACGTGGACGCCGCCGCCGGGCAGATCGCCGGCGCCAAGTTCCGCAATGCCGGACAGGTCTGCGTTTCCCCCACGCGGTTCCTGGTGCAGGAGAAGGTCTATGACCAGTTCGTGGACCGCTTCGTTTCCGTCGCCAAGAGCCTGAAGGTGGGCAACGGCCTGGAGGAGGGCATCAACATGGGCCCGCTCGCCAATGAGCGCCGTATCCCCGCCATGGAAGCGTTGCTTGCCGACGCTCAGCAGAAAGGTGCCGAATTGCGCACCGGTGGCGCTCGCATCGGAAATAAAGGCTATTTCTTCGAGCCCACGGTCGTCACGGGCGTCAGCCGCGAGATGCGCATGATGAACGACGAGCCCTTCGGCCCCCTCGCCATGATCCTGCCGTTCCACGATTTCGAAGAGGCCGTGGACGAGGCGAACCGCTTGCCCTACGGATTGGCGTCTTATGCCTATACCCGCTCGGCCAAGACAGCGAACGCCGTCGCTTCGTCGGTCCAGGCCGGCATGATGACCATCAATCACCTGGGCCTCGCCCTGCCCGAAGTGCCGTTCGGCGGCGTGAAGGACAGCGGTTACGGCTCCGAGGGTGGCTCCGAGGCGATCGAGGCCTATCTCAACCCGAAGTTCGTCTCCCAGGCGGGCATCTGACGTCAAACTGACTCCGAGTTCCCCTTTCCGATCGGTCCGTCAGTCCACCGCGTGTGGATCGATAGCCGATTGCGGAGGGGCTTGGAGCCTCTCCGGCCGCGCCCGCTTATGTGGGCGGAGCGCCGCCGGGGCTTTATGCAGGAATGTTCGGAAGGCCGGTGAACGAGCGAATCCAACCTTCTCTCACGCCGGTGACCGAGCCTCTATGGCGTCTGTCGGATGGGGCCGGCCTATATTTCCGCCATCGCCACGCTGGTCTACGGCGGCGGCGCGCCTCGTGTAGGAACTGAAATGGCCGAGAGAGATCTGCCAAACTAACGTCCGACGATGTTCGCTGGCATTCAAATTGACCTATTAGAGTCAATGAGTTACTGAATTTTATTGTTCGACGACGTGTCTTGAAATATCGCTAGATCCGAGTTAGTATGTGGGGTGAAATGTGGGGCTTGAATTGGGCGGATGAAAAAGCGTGGTAGGCATCCGGAAAAGGCGCTGACTGCTCTACAGGTGCGCCAGATAAAGACACCGGGGCGATATGCGGACGGCAACGGGCTGTACCTCGAGGTCGATAAGAGCGGAGCCAAGCGCTGGCTGCTGCGCATTATGGTCCAAGGTCGACGTCGCGATATGGGGCTGGGGAGCGCCTCCCTAGTCAGCCTTGTCGAAGCGCGAGAGAAGGCTCTCGGGTTCTGCCGGATCGCGCGGGAGGGAGGTGATCCTCTCGCTGAGAGGCGCAAGACGGTGACGGTAGCCCCGACTTTCGCCGAAGCCGCGGAGCGAGTTCATGCCGAGCATGCGCCCTCCTGGAAGAATCCGAAGCACGCCGCCCAGTGGCTGATGACACTCAAGACCTATGCTTTTCCAGAGATTGGCAGCCTGCGGATCGATACGGTTGGAACGCCGCAATTGTTGCGGGTCCTCTCGCCCGTCTGGTTGGTTAAGCCCGAAACGGCCCGAAGGCTAAAGCAGCGAATTGGGACTGTTTTCGACTGGGCTAAGGCCTCCGGTTATCGGACCGGCGACAACCCGATTGAAGGGGTCGAGCGAGGGCTTCCGAAACAGGGCAAACAGAAGGAACATCATGCCGCTCTTCCGTTCTCTGAGGTGCCAGCATTCATCACTAGAATGAGCACGTGCGATGCCGCCCTGCACGTGCGGCTGGCATTTGAGTTTCTGATCCTGACGGCTGCTCGGACTGGCGAAGTGATCGGCGCCGAGTGGAGCGAAATCGATCTTGTGGAGAAAGTATGGACCGTGCCAGCGGCGCGCATGAAGGCGAAGCGCATCCATCGCGTGCCGCTTTCCGCGCGCTGCGTTGAGATTCTCGAACAGGCGGCTCAAATGACAACTGAGGGATTCATTTTTCCCGGCCGCTCGCCTGGATCGTCGATGTCAAATATGGCGTTCCTGATGGTGCTTCGCCGCCTCAAGCTTGAGATCACGGCGCACGGGTTTCGGTCCGCATTTCGCGATTGGGCATCAGAAGCTACGAGCCATCCGCGCGAGGTTTGCGAAATGGCATTGGCCCACACGATCGAAAGCAAGGTGGAGGCTGCATATCGGCGCGGCGATCTTTTCGAGAAGCGCCGTGCGCTGATGAACGACTGGGCCACCTTTGCGACAGACATTCCCCGCGCCTCCAACTGAGAGGCGCAATTATGCGGCTTTCAATAGATGATGCCGGACCGGCCCCGTCGGTTATCGGCTTCATTCCAACTGACGCCATGCGCTTTCGCAAGCGTGAACCAATGTCTCATGCTCGCTCATCCGCCTTTGCAAACGTCCTTCTTGCCGTCAGCGTGAGCACGTGAGCACCCTGCACCGAAAATGGGATCCTTAAGATCCCGCGCGCTGCAACGATCCATAGCGAAAAACTGGTCCTAAGGATGAGCCCCTTTTACGGGCTATTTGATTTAATTCGTCGTGCGGAATGCGATCTCAAATTTAGTCATTTTTTGGCCAATTCGCGTCTAGAGACCCTCTAGACGCATCTACGAGGCCGTTTGAGACCTCTTTTTTGAATCTTGTGAACCCCCTCGTCCCCAAACGAGGAGGCTCATATGAGCATCGACTTTTCCAAAAATGGCTTCGTTCGCCTCACTGATATAATCGCTCCGAACGGGCCTATTCCGGTATCGCGCAGCACGTGGCTGCTGGGTGTGAAGACCGGGCGTTATCCTCAACCCACGAAGCTTGGCCCCCGCATCACAGCGTGGCGCACGGAGGATATCCGGTTGCTGATGGAACGTGGCTGGACCGATCGTCCTTAATCCGCGCGCACGGGCCCACCGCGAAGCATGCGCGTGCGCATCCCCTTTTGCCGATCTTGTTAATCCACCCGCAGCGGCGCCTCGCCCTGCATTCCTTTTCAACGCACGTTTCACGTGCTCACGGCGGATCACGAAAATGTATATTCCAAATCCTCAGCCCAATTGGCTCACGCTCACCGAGTTGCGCAGGGACTTACACACGGGCGAATTCACCGCCGTTTTGGGATGCGCTTCCACCGACGGCGAAGCGTTGCGTATTTCGATGCCGCGATCATGGGCGGCAACACCCGGAAAAGTCCTGGCGCATTTGCTCGCCAAGGGGGTGGCGATGCCAACGGATATGCGCCTGTGCCGGTCCGACGTCGAGAAGGTACTCACGGGGACGAGCGCACCCATCACCAACGTCACCCGGCGGATCGGCTGGCATGGCACCTGCTTTGTCCTCCCCGACATGACCATCGGGCGTGATCCAAATGAACTGAAATTCGATGGCCCCGCGAGCGTCGCCATGCCGCCGGTCGCGGGCTCCTTCGAGGGCTGGAAGGCGTCGACGCAGGAGATTTTCGCAACCTCCAGCGTGCTGACGTTGATGGCTGCGGCGGCTTGCGCCGCACCCCTTCTCGACCTGATCGATGGGCCCGATATCGGTCTTCTGCACCTCAGCGGAGGTACAGCTGATGAAAGAGAGCTCTGCCTGCGGTGGGCAATGTCTATGGTCGAAAATCCCTCTGAGGCGAACATTTGGCCAGTGACCGATCTGACCAAGCGGGGGCGCCTCTCTGCCGGTTCAGGATCCACTCTGATTCAAGCGGTTTCCACGCGCCACGCCGGGGGAGATCTCAAAGTCCGACGCCGTGCCCTGACCGCAGCAGCCGCAGCAGCGACCAAGGTTCAGGGCTCGACCGGTGATCACGTTCAGCAAGCAAGCGATGCCCCGGCCCTAGTGTTATCAATAGACTCGCACGACCCGGAAGCACTCCAAGATCGACCGAACCCCGGCATGACCTTTCTGACGCTGGCAAAGGGCAAGGGTCTTTTCGACTTCCAGAAGGGCCCCAAGGCCCGCGCGAAGCTTCTGCGGCGCGCAATGAAGACCATTCGATCCCATTATGGTCATTTGGTTCGCGAATTCGTTCATGCCGTCGTGGCGGACGACAGCTCGCTCCAGAAGGTCGAGGCGGCGATGGCCGCCTTCGAGGCCAAGACCCAGCCCTATGTGGGGCAAGTGGGGGCGGAGATGGCCAAGGCCTTCGCGCTTCTAGTAGGAGCCGGAAGCCTGGCGGCCGAGTACAACGTGGTCCCCTTTACAGCAAAGCATCTTTCGCGCTGCGCTCTTAGAGTTTTCAAGCGTGCACTGAAGCCGACAGCGGAGCAAAGGGCCGAGGCCGTACTACGCCGTGTGGCGGCAGCACGCCTTGATTCCGAAAAATTTCCCGTCGTCGCAGAAGGCGACGCTTTTCCTTCGGACATAAGAGATTCCGCATTGGGCTTCCGAAGAAAGTCGAACAACCAACGCGTCTTGGCTATCTTCCGACACCGCCTTGACGACCTCGTCGCCCCTGCTGAACAGAAGGAAATCCTGCGGCAGTGGCAGCTGCGCGGGGTGCTCATGCCCGGGAAGGACGCCTTGCATCATGTCCGCCAAGTGAAGGTGAAGGGCTTCTCGACCATGAAGCCATACGTACTATGCCTTCGATATGAGGGGCTTGTCGAACTCGCGGTCGAGGTGTCGAAAGCAAGCGCTGCTGCGCATAAATAAGCACGTGAGCACCACGTCAAACGCAGTCTGACCCGGAAAAGTTTGGCTTTGAAATGGCAGGGTCGAGGCAGCCATCTGTCTCGACCACATCTGTCGCTCTCACTCTTGTTAATAAACAGATTAATCAACTGAAACTAAATCGCGCAAAAATTGCGCCTCTTCGAACGCGCAGGTGCAAAGTGATCACACGGGTAGCCGGCACTTTTCGGGGATACGTTTTCAGGCCGGTTACGCTGGCACAGGGCCTTCCGTGATCCCCCCGCGTGCGAACTCGGCGCAGAGCCTCAAAACTATGACCTGTTTCGGCCAGCCTATCTGCTCACCTTGAGCAATTATTTCAGTATAAGCCCGCTACTTCGGAGGCCAATCTCGCGTGCCTCTACAGGCATTTCGAGAGCAGCTAACTCGATGAAATCGCAGTGGCTTGGGCAAAGGTAATCGGCCTTTAAGCACCACCAAAATACGATGCCTTGCGTGATCTCCGCGGAGTTCGGCATGAAGGTCTTGCTTAACGCTGCGCCTATCTGTAGGTGGCTTTTCGCTTGCTGCAAGAGCGCGCCGGAGTAGGTAAGCAGTAAATCGGCGCCTTCGACACCTAATGCCCTCCGAAGCTATGGTTTCGCCGGGATTTGCATGCCGAAACCTGCCCCTCGCATCGCAATTCGACAATTTTGCAATACTGTTAATTAGTCATGTCGCCAGCGCGCGTCGTGGCAATCCCGAACGCAATCGCAACGACCTCATGCCAATTCAATGTGGTGCAAAATCGCTCTGCATATGAATAGTCATGTCTAAATGGCAATGAAACACATGCCTCTTTAGACATGACTATCTACATCATCGACATACATCAATATCATCAATTTTCTATATAACAAACAGAGACATTCGATGATGAGATATCTGTCGATTATGCAATGTATCAATTATCTGCTTATATGAGGTGTATATCATGGCTTCTAATCTCGGGCATCAGGGAGTGCCTTATACCCCAGCGAGAGAGCTCCAGTTCGCCTATGGGGAGTGGGTCTCAGATCAAGTTGAGCAAGGGTATAGGCCCTTCTTCATGAGCTTCATGTTTCACCCTCTCACTTTTTCGCTTAAAGCGAAAAAAATCGATCAGATGCACGCCGATATCGAACGTATATATTCTCGGATCATCACGCGTTTTGCTCGCCGACCGAATTCCCATCAAGAGCGCCACAAGCTGCCCTTGATGCTTGTCGCGCCGGATCTGCCCGTTCCAAAACACACCAAAGTTGAGCTCAATGACGTCACTCTGAATGACGGCCTGCATTGCCATGCAATCTTTCTGCAGCCGCCTGTCTCTCGCTTTCGAGAGAAACTCCATCTCTGGGCGACTGAAAATAATGCTGCACTGATTAGAGATACGCGCGTGCGGCGCATATGGGTCGGGCGCGTATTCGTAACCCCTGATCACATGACCCAATATGCCCTGAAGGCGGTTGGGACCAGGCTTTCCTCTGATTCGCTTCTGCTGCTACCTCGTGAGAGAAATGGCGGGCGGGACACGACGGCTCGCGGCTATGATGAGGCTTGCCGTCGTGAAGGAGGCTCCAGCCTGATGCGAACCGGTTGGAAGCCCTTCTGAGGGATGGTGGATGGTCTCAACTTGAGACCATTGGCCTGCCGGAAGCGATGCCCGGCGATCAAGGTGCAACTGGTACTGTCGACCCAAAGCGGCCCTCTCAGCGCAACGTTGTAAACGGCCGCTTTGCGCCCCCATTTCGGTCTTAGAGGCGATCCTTGCCTCCGCCCGAAAGCAGATATTGCGGTGGCTGCGCCGCGCCTTCCAGCAACGCCGGATCTAGCGCGGCTTGGGGAGCGAAGCGAGCGGAGCCCGGCCGGCGAAGTCGGTGCGTTACTGACGCTTCTTGCCACTTGAACGCGCATTGCGCGCTGGTTTTTTATCCTGCGCCAGCCCTTTGATGGTTCGAAACCGTCTGGCGAAATTGTACACGTCGTGCTGACCGAGTTTCAAAACGGCGTCTGCTTGCGCCGGTGTCGCCTCGATTACGCGAGCGTTGAGTTCCTTGTCTAAAACAGCAACAGCGAATGAGTGGGTGAATTCTCCGTCTTCACCCGCATCGTCGCCGTATCGTTTCTTCTCCTGATAGCGTTGGAGTTTGACCAGAACGATAAGGTCACGATCCAGGTCGGTCAGAAGCTTCGATAGGAACGCGCGGTCGCAGTAGAGTGCAGCTCCGGTATGCCGGTTTTCGCTTTCGCCGTTGCCTTGCCAGCCGCCCCATGCGTTGTATCGAAACGCTGTCGAACCGTTCTTCTGTTGCCATGCATGCGACCAAGGCTCGGTCGCAGTGAGTTGGAAGCGTTGGATGACGGACGTCGCGGGCCGATAGATGGAAAGCGCCGACGGAGCACCAAAAGGATCGCGTTCGTCCAAACTCTCCGACCGCTGGAGATGCGTAATCCACGGCTCACAAGGTTGCATCTCATCGTGACGGAAACGCGGGTCTTCCTCGTCGTGCGGCTCATGAAAGGGCAGCCACATATGAAACGTGGGTGATGTTGCAACGGCGAGCGCCGTCAACTCCGCTTGCCTTGGATCGACTAGGCTGGACATGACACTGCAATCCACACCATCCGGCGATTTCCACCATGCTTGAACGGCAAGGCCCTCCGGCAACTGAAGCCCTATGCCGGCAAGCGACAGCAGGAACGTCTTGTCGGTAATTAGCAGATCTCGTTCCGCTTCATCGCCGACGCCCGTTCTCAGATCATTCAACGCAACCAGGGGACAGCGCCCGGTCCCATCGGATATCCAGTAACCGTCCTTGCGCGTGATGCGGTACTCTGACAACCAATCCTGCCACGGATCGTCATAGTAGCTCTCATCCGTAACGGGACGCGCCAAAAGCAGGTGCCCTGCGACGAGCGCCAGCGCATGCCAGGCAAGATAAGTGCCGTGCGATTGGTACGCTTCCTCAGTTGGCCGATAATAGCCGCGCTGACTGTATGGGCGATCCCTGCCGGAAAAGTCGTTCATCGACGTAACGCTGGGCGCCCATGCCCTAATCCATTCATGGCTGAGGTCCTTGATGCGCCACATCGGAAGTCCGAACACCCTCGCCAAATTGTCGATTTTGTACTTTTCGAAGTCGTAGTCGAAAAAGAAATGCGGCTCCGGTTTCGGAACATCTTTCGGCCGCTCCCACGGGAAATCCCGGACGGCGTTGGTGCGCGTCTTGGCAAGGGGAAACGGCGAAACGTTCACCTTGCCGATCCTTGCCTGAAGCTTCTTCGCGTTCGCAACACGCCGGCCCACGAGACAATGCCGCAAGGCCTCAGATGCTGCTTCGCGAAGTCCGACATGCGGGAAGGTATCATCGAAGGCCACTGCTTCCAGGTTGGATTGAAAACGCAAGACTTCGGACGGATGATCTAGCGCGACGCGGGCAACGGCCAACAAAAACCATAGCTGCGCGTTCTGTTTGAAGAACGGGAGCGACCGGTCCTGAAACGCCCCGGCATCGGCAGCACCGAACAGCGTGAACATCCGCGCGATGACGGACCAATGCCCATGCCTGGCCATCGCTTGAACCGCATGTGCCGCCCGCCAACGTTCATTGGCAACCGGTGAGCCGAGTACGAACAATAGCAATCCGGCGGCTATTTGGTCCGGGTCCGTTCCGGCGTTCAGCTCTTCGCGCCATGGTCCGTCGCCGATGTCGTCCGCGAGTCTTGCCGCACCACTGTCGAGTAGACGGGCAAGTGCAGCACGTGGCGCGGCCGCATCGGCGCGTTTTGAGAGGATTGTCGCGGTGCTTAGCCACGTTATCGCCGAGGCATCCAGTTCCCTGGTCGTCGCCGCCTCGACCAGTGCAATGGCGAGTTCGTCGATCGGTGTTCCCGTCACTTCCGACAGTTTGTGGATGTCGGAAGCAAAGCCCCATTTTTTGCTAATCAGGTCTTTGGCATGCTGGCGAACGAGTCGAACGCCGAAACCGGACAGAGACGCCAGTTGAGTCGGCGAGTCTTTTGCCCACTCGTCCTTGACGGCTTGCATCAAGTCATTCTTTTCGGAGAGCTCTAAATTTCGAGCCGATACGATAGCTTCCAGGTGCTTGGCCCGATCCACATAGGCAACGCGAGCACGCAGCGACCTATGAACCTGCGATTTGTTGAACGGCCAACCGGGCAGAGCTTCCAATTTTTCCACAAAGCCCTCGAACGACGCAGCATCGGTTGGGTCGGCAGCGGCCAACGCGTCTTTCAGCACGGCTTCCCGGGTCGCCTCCTCCTTCTTGCGAACAATATCCGGCCCGGTGTGGTTCGACATAGATGGGCGGCTTTCGGTATCGGTTTCTCGCCGCAACGTGCCGCGCCGTTCAAAAGTTCAAGGCGCGCGACAAACCTGGCCGCTATCTTTGGATCGGAATCGAAGGCTTTACGGAGTTCCGCGAGGTAGTGTCTGGAAGAGCGGCCGGGAAACGAGTGCTCGTATTGATCGAGCACTTCATGCAGAATTGCGTCGGTAGCACCTCGCTTAAGCAAGGCCCTGACGAGATCGTTCCAGCCCCAATGCCACAAAGGCTGCGGATCAACCAGCCAAAGAAGTGACACGGCCGACGACGAGCTCAATGCGCCGTCGTTCATTAGATGCGTGAGCGCAGACGGCAGCGTAAGGCTCAGATCAACTTTGCCGCGATCATGCCAGCGGGCAATTTGTGCAAGGTACGCAGCACCCGAGACCCGGGAAAAAGCCCTCGCCGTCAGCGGCCAATGCCATTTATGCGAGTCATAGACATTGATCTCGGAAATCTTGGCAAGGCGAAGCGCCAGCGGCGGCGGCAAACCGGCACCGCGCAAGGTGGCCGCAAATTCCAAGAGTTCGTACGTGAATTCGTAGTCGCCCGAGCCTATGGCCTCGAGCTCCTTCAATCCGCGTTTGAAGACCGATGCGGCTTCGGCGCGATTGGCGCGCAGAAGCGCGCGTGACAGTTGGGCGAACAATTGGCTGCGATGTTGTACTTCCTCTTCGCGCTCAATCAATCGGACGGCCAACACGGCCAGGCTCCCAGCATGACTGTGACAGTCGTGCCGCTCCGCGAGCCGTTTGACGAAGCCGATCACTGTTTCGGGCGCCAAGATTTCGCATGCCTCCAAACAATCGGCCAATTGCGGGGCGGTGACCGGCGTGAGCAGATCGAGCGCTGTGAAGAGCTCGAATGCGCATCCCTTGTAGAGAGCATTTGCAAATAGCACCTGCTCACGCGGGACATACGAGCCGCGTTCGCTGGTCTTCGTCTGCTGCGTTTTCCATGCATCAAAGAACGCAGAAGTTGCCACCTTCCTGTCGGCGGATTTCACAGCTGCGATCATGGTCGTAAGCTGTCTCATCAATTCAAGCAGAGGGAGGACGCCGCGAAAAATACTATCCGATACGTGGTATCGCTCCGATGACGACAGTGTTCCTTTCTTCCGTCGTTCCTCGATTTGCGCCGTTGTCTTGTCCGTGGTCCTTTCCAGTTCTTTGAGGCGCTGATTCAACAATTCCCGCTGCGCCTTATCCGTCGAAGGCCGTGGGGCGTCCTCGATCAACACCCAAAGTTCCTGTGGCAGACAATCGAAGAAGTTAGCTACGCGCGACTCGATCACGCAGCGGGCGGCGAGGCCTAGCGCAAACGGAACGAGCCGCTCGATATGCCACGCTTCACGCAGCAACCAAATACCATAGCGTTCAGTTGCCGCGACCAGCAATGTCGCATTCAGCTCCCTCGTCATGCCGAGATTCGCCATTCGGACGGCGCACCGCATCAATGCCTTGCGGTATGTGTCATCGTGCTGCCTGCTACTGAATTCGTCAGGAAGATCCTTGGCGGTACCCAGCTTTGCCGCGACTTTTTTCATCAACGACCGTGCTTGGGACCGGGAAGAAAAGTTAGGAAAGTTCGCGAACGATGCGACAATCAGCGCCGGGGGCACTCGAGCCATGGAGAAAACTCTGACCAGCGTCTTCGCAAATTCAGGCAGTTTGCCGAATGCCTCCGTCGCCGCGCAGTATTCGAACAGTCGGTTTGCAACCAAGAATCCGTAGAACGGCTTCCAGCAGGAGATATAACTCGCAAGATTTTGTGCGTTACCCTTGGCGAACATATAGAAGGCAATGGAAGCGAAATCGCTGTATTCGGGACCACCGCCCCGACGTTGCTCCTCATCTTGTTGTTGGTGCCATCGGTGCCAGTCATCCGCCCTGACGGCATGCCCGTATGCCTCGGGACTATCGCCGTCGGCGATATAAGCGGTCGCCAATCGAGCGTGGCGTGTTCCAGGCCAGCCGGTGCGTGTTTCGAACAGACGCCGCAACGCCTCGGGATCGCCGAGACCGACCACCAAGTCCGGCTGTTCGAGCAAATAGTCTTCCCCGCGCTCGTCAACGATCACGAGTGCGGCTAGCTCGACCAGCAGATCGACGGTGGCGCTGAAATCCTTATCCTTGGCGGCCGCGCCCACCGCCGTCCGCAGCCTATTGAGCCGAATAGCGCGTTTTGCCAGATCGCTGTCGAGTTCAGCCGGGAACCGAGTATCGAATGCCAGAGCACGCAGTAAATCGGTCCGTCCCATCGCAAAGAGCAGCGCGGGAAGAGACCGGGCCGCATAAACCGAAGATCCCTGTGAGCTGGTCAAACGTGTTGCGACGCCTTCCAGCAGCGAGAGTTGTTGCCCGTAGGATTGCCGAACCAACGTTTCCGTCGGTTCGTCGCGGAAGATAAGCCCGTGGCGCGTACGCTCCAGAAGCGGCGAGAGGTCCGCTGCGAAGCTTTCCACTTCGGAACGAGCAATTCCGAACGCTGCCGCTATTTCGTCGACGGGGACCGGAGGAGGAAGTACCGAAAGGGCGCAAAGAAACGCTGCAACTTCCTGGCGCGTGCTGCCCTTATCATCGGCTAGGCGTATCGCCTTCTCAATTCTCTGGCTAATGAGATCGTTCAGATCGATATCGGCGGCACCGGTATCGACTTCGGCTAAGGATCGATCCGGTTCAATCAGATTGGCCATCACCCGGGGATTGCCGTTCGAGCGGCGGTGAATGGCTTCGATCTGGGAAGCCGTGGATTCGGGACGCCGCTTCTTGATAAAGGCCTGGCTTTCGGAGATCGAGAATGCGCTGAGCGCGAATTCCTTGCACTGGCTCCGGCCAATCGCCAGCGCGCGACGCTCGGTCCGCGCTGTCGCGATACACACGAGACCATCGACGGACGGCGAAAGGTACGACAAACTCTCAAGCAACATCTGTGGAAATGAGGCCTGCCCCCGGTCGCGTGCCTCCATGGCTGCATTGTCGGCGGCGTCGATCATGACAATCAGACGCGCCGCAGGGTGGACACGGCGCAAGACCTCAATGGACTGCGAGAAACGTTGGACACTCCGGCGCACCACCTCTGTCGCATCGGTGGCGCCAGGAAGGATGGGATCACACAGGCCACGACATGCGAGTTCATTGACGATGTGCATCAATCCCTGCTCAGGGCGATGCCGGACATCGAGGGGCGAACGGTAAGCGCCACCGCCAAAGCAATCGAAGATGACCACTTCGTCGGTCTCGGCCAGGCGAGTTGCGACGCTCTGAAGGAAGACGGTCTTGCCGACGCCGCCGGCTGCATGAACAATCCATAGGTTTGAGCTGGCCAGCTCATTTAGGAACGGGCGCAATTGCTCGCGTTCGACGACCGGACCCGGTTCAGCAAACGCCTGCGGAGTGGGAAGGAGGTCGCGCTCGTGAGCAATTCCGAGTTCCGCCAGCACGTCGATGTGAGTGATGATGTTGTTCTGCTGTCCGGCATGACCAGCTTTATTACGCACCAATTGCCGAAGCTCACCCAGCCTAGCGCGTGCAATGGCGTCACTCGACGCCGACCAGTCAGCAATGATACGCGCATTGCCTTTTTCGACTGTACGCAGATCGCCCCCTTGACCATAGAGCGACAGCTTGGCCGCAAACACCTTGCGTTGTTCGCCACTCAAAGGAATCGCATCTAAAAGATGGTCGTACTGTACGCGAATTTTTTTATTCGACGGCACAGTCCCTTCAGCCAAAGAAGAAATGGCACCGATCAGTTCAGGACTGATGGGTCGATTGGTGTAGATCGCGTAAGAAATCTTGCATTCCACGCTCGACTGGTCAGGTCTTGATAAGAACGCCGCTTCTGATTTCGCAAATTTTGCAAGCGTCTCGGCGGCATCTGAGGCGAGAAAATTGGTGGTCTCCTTTGCAATCGAGTATTTGAATTGCGCTATTTCGATGCGCGTCGCATCTCGAAAATTTGGCGCCGGACCGTAGTAGAAGGTAGCATCCGCGATCTCGTTAGTCGCCTGGCTGGCACCCTTCTGGTCTTCAACAGACAGCCCTTCCACGGCAATCCCGCATAGCTTGTCGCGCGGCACCAGCAACGCCAACGCGCGCCTCGCCAACCAAGCTTCGTGGTATTGGTGCCCATCTCGCGAGGCGCGTACTTTGTCGATAGCGCTATCTGCCATAGCTCTCCTTGTTCGTCGTTTTTCCGAGACTGAGGACGAGGGCTGATCCGACATCCGAAAAAGTGTGAGCTCACTCAGGTAACGGTTGAAATTGCGCATGGCTCGCGGCTTGAGCCATTGGATGTTCACAATGGAATCGAGAGTCGAATGACAGCATTCTACGATCTACACGCACAAGCGGACTGTCTGCAACCGGGCCCCAAACCGGCCATTCGTCGCCGTAGCGGCAAACTTCCGTTCCTGGCGCAACGACCTCACTCCATGGGTCCAATACGGCTGATAGTGGCTTTGCTCACGCCTGTGATTCGCGCGAGTTCGCGCACGCTCTCTCCCTCCGCCCTTCGCCTGGCAACGAAGGCACGCTGATCGGCCGAGAGCACATGCTTGCGGCCGAATCGCACGCCGCGCGCCTTGGCGCGCATGCGGCCTTCTCCTGTGCGTGTTCTGATCAGCTCTCGCTCGAATTCGGCAAGGCCGCCAAGTACGGTCAACATGAGGCGGCCATGCGGCGTGGTCGTATCGGCCCAGCCATCGCCGAGAGACTTGAAGGCGGCACCGCGCTCGGCGATCTCGGCGAGAATATTGAGCAGATCACGCGTCGAGCGCGCCAAGCGATCAAGCCGGACGACGAGAAGCGTATCACCGGCTTGCAACGCCGCTAAGCATTTTCGCAACTGTCGGCGGTCCGTTTTGGCGCCGCTTGCCGTCTCTTGGAATAGCTTCTCGCAACCGGCGGCCCCGAGGCGTTCGATCTGGCTGTCTAAAGTTTGCCCATCAGTTGAGACGCGCGCGTAGCCAATAATCATTTGCGCATTATGAGACTATATTACGAGACAGTCAACGCGTTGATATTTCAGAACATAAATATCGTCTCATATATTTTGATTTTTGAAACACGTTAATGGGATGCTAGGCAGAATATCCAGAAAATTATTACCATATTTTATATGATGTGCTGCTAGGATCGGGCTCTGATCGGGGACGGTCATATGGCTAGGTCGTATATTGATGGTTCATTGCCTGGCCGCTCATCGCAGTTGGCCGGTCGCCATCGGACTGACGCCGGGCAACATCGCCGATATCAGCATGGCCCGACCGATGCTTGAAGCTGCGCGCTCAAACCCGCGGTTGAGCGCTACAAGGCCTATGAGGCAGAGCATCTGCGCAACTGGCTGAAGGCGCACCGCATCGTGCCCTTCATTGCCTTCAACCGCCGGACCTATCGCAGGCACGCTGTTATTCAGCGGCCTGTTCAGTCGGTTAAAAAGCCGACGACGCCGCGCTACCCGATACGGCCGTCTCGCTCATCAGAGAACCCTCAATATGAGTCTCCTACTTAACGCAGGATTTTCGTCAGAGTAGTAAATAATAATCCGACGAATATCATTTAATCGATCGAAAAGACTTCGTATTAATTATTGCCATTAAAATATTTATTGCATATTTTTTAGGTAATAATTAAATAGAAAATGGGAAAATATGAGGATTAATTTAACATGAACGCGACCGCTCATTTCATCTCCGGGCTTCCTCGCTCGGGTTCAACCCTATTATCTTCAATCTTACGTCAGAATCCGCGCTTTTCCGCGTCTATGACGAGCCCGATCTATTCATTGTGGATGCCACTACTCCACAAGCTGAGTGGCGCTAGCGAATTCAGCATGTTTATCAACGACGAAAAGCGCAAACGCATCCTTCAGGGCATTTTAAATGCCTTCTACGCCGATCAAATGAGTGACGTTATTTTCGACACCAACCGGTCTTGGACAGGGCACTTGGCTCTCATCAAATCGCTTTATCCGCAGGCTCGCATCATCTGCTGCGTGAGGGACATCGGCTGGATCATTAACAGCATCGAACTGATGCTTCGTAAAAACCCTCTTCAAACCTCTCGCCTCTTCCAATTTAAGCCCGGTGGCACGGTCTATGCGCGAACTGAAACCTTGATGCATCCCGAAAATGGCCTCGTAGGTCTTGCCTGGAGCAATCTCCGCGGCGCTTGGTTCAGCGAGTTTGCACCGAGCTTAATCATCATGGAATACGATACGCTCGTGCGCCATCCGGATCGAACAATCCGTCGCCTTTACGATCTGATCGAGGCACCCCGGTTTACCCATGACTTCGGTCATGTCGCCGCAGACGAGCCCGTCTATGATGCCCAATTGGGCATGCCAGGGATGCACATGGTTCGGGCGCGGGTAGAGGCGTCCGAACCAAAGCTCTCTATCCCACCCGACATCTTTGCCAAGTACAAAGATGCCAGCTTTTGGAAGATGGCGGAGCTGAACACACACGGAGCGGCATTTATCTAAGCTGAATGCCCCTACTTCTCAGCTAGTGTGAGGCGGCAAGCTGCACCGGTATGTTGGTGTCGTTGGCTGGAGCGGGGATGGAGGAAATTGGGCCGGTGGTCGGCCTAAACCCGGCCATGGCTTCGATAAGACGTGCACTCTGTGCTGTAAGGTCGGACCAATCGCTCGTCGAAGCTCCCGCAGCCGGGGAGGTGATTCCATAGAGAGCTTGGATGGCATCGATATCGGTCGCATCCAGAGTCTCATTGGCGCCTGTCATGACGGGGGCCATAATCGAGCCTGAATCAGAGCTGTCGGCGAGCCCCAGAGCGTGGCCGATTTCGTGCAACGCCATCTGTTCGAACTCGGCCTGAGTATCGCCATAAGCATACCGGCCGTTTGCATCGACAATCAGAGCATCTTGAGCAGGGTCTTCCAGGAAAATTCGCGCGCCGTGCTGGATGCTACCACGTTCCGCACTAAATTCAGTGTAACCTAATTCTCCGGTTGCCGCAGTATCAAAGTCTTTCCAGCCGACTTGGATATCCGCACTTGTTTCGCCTGCCACCTCTTTGAACTGCAAGCCTGACGCTTGCCCCCATGTGGCAAACGCTTGTTGGATTTCGCCCTCCAACTGCCCGCCCTCACCCCCGCTCGGAACGGAAAGGCTCCAAGTAATTGTCGGTGTAGCTGTCAACGATGTCCATTTGGGTCCCTCGAAGGCGGCCGCCGAGAGGCCAGCAAGTACGGGACTATTTGCCGCCGTCATAGCTTGTAAGCGAGCAGCCTCTGCGGCGACCGCCGCAGTCGGATTCCTCGCTGCAAGATCGGCGGCCGCGATGGCACCAATATCTGTGCTCGAAAGGGCTTTCAGACTTGCAAACCCATAGCCGCCGAAGCCGCCGAAATCACCGAAGTCTCCACCATCATAGCCGCCGAAATCGCCGTAGTCGCCATAGCCACCGTCCCCGTCGTAGGGATCATAAACATCGCCTTCATCGACGCCGAAGAAATCATTCCCTTGCCCGAACAGACCATCGTCAACACCGGACCAAACAATCACATTGCTATAGATCGCGTCAGTTATATTAAAATTACCTATGATACCTACGACGTTGCCAGCTCCCCCGTTGAGTACATTAAAATCTCCCTGTACGCCTATTTCGTCGCCACTTGAAAACGAAAGTCCATTGTTGCTGCCTGCTACGGTAACTTGAGTGTCCCGATCAAGGTAAATACCCGTGGGCTGTCCGTTTGCGGTTGTTCCACCAAATGCCGCGCCGGTCGCATATAAATTGTCGACTCCACCGTTGGTATTTCCAACCCAAGTTTCGTCGCCTGCACCTATATTAGATATAGTATTAGTGCTTCCATACACCCCCAAGGTGTCCCCAGAATTTTCAACAATCGAATTCCCATTTCCGCTGATATTAGCTTGGGAGTTATTATCAAACCAAATCTCAGAAGTTTGATTGTCTGCTGTAACGCCATTTCCATCGTTATAGGCTGAAATGTTATCCGCATTTCCGTTGGTATTTGTAATTCTAGTGAGATCGTTCAAGCCAGCCGAAATAACGTTCCCGCCGCCGGAGGTATTTACGGTGTCGCCAGTATTCTCCCAAATCTGTCCATTGTTCCCACTGAAATACGCCTGGGTATTGTCAGCGAACCAGATGCCCGCTCCCTCGCCTTCCGCGGTTACCCCGCCAACACCATCATTGGTGGCATAAATTGAATCGTAATTTCCGAACGTATCATTGATCTTGGTTAAATCTCCATATCCAGCATATATCGTATTTCCGCCGCCGTCTGTGTTAATTGTATCTCCCAATGACTCTAATATAATCCCGCCATTTGCCGTAATGTTCGCCTGCGTATTGTTATCGATTGAGATTTCCGACGTTCTACCGTCCGCAGCTGCGCCCGCAGTGCCATCGTAGGAGTATATGGTATCGTAACTTCCATAAGTACCTGAAATTTCAGTCGCATCATTATATTGAGTAGATATGGTGTTTCCACCGCCACTGGCATTAAGAGAATCGCCATTCCCTTCATAAATATCTGCGTCGTCTGCAACGACGGTTGCCTCGGAGTTATCGCCAACTTGGATTTGCGATGTTTGACCATTGGCCGCTACCCCGCTGGTTCCAGCGTAGGCATAAATGGTATCGTAGATTCCATTCGTCGAGGAGATGCTTGTCGCATCATTATACTGCATTGAAATGATATTTCCGCCCCCGCTGGCGCTTACGGAAACTCCGTTGGCTTCTGCTATAGAGGCGCCGTTGGCACTGACATATGCTTGAGTATTTGTGCCCAAAACGATCTGCGACGCTAGTCCATTCGCGGTAGAACCGATGGTTCCATTATAGGCGAATATGTTATCGTAACTTCCATCTGTTCCGGCAACTCCAGTTGAATCACTGTACCCCATAATAATGGAGTTGCCGCCACCATCAGAATTGAGAGTAACACGGTCTTCTTCGACGATGCCGTTATTGCTGCCTGACACATTTGCCTGAGCATCACTATCAATGAAGATGCCGGTTAAATTTGCATCGGCCATGCTCGCGCCATAGCTGTCGCCCGAGGCGCTCACCGAGTCGGCGTTCCCGTCTGTCCCGCGGATTTCGATGCGATCTCCGCTTCCCGCCTGAATGGCGTTACCGCCACCTTCAACGATGATGTCGTCGTCGCCGCTCGCGATAATTGTATCGCCGGAGCCGATGATGGTGACGTGATCCCCTTCAGAAACGTTGATGACTGCGTTACTCTCTGTGATGACGTCGCTCTCAGCGGCAACAATCACATTTCCAACGCCAGATGCATTGAGTGAGACGCCGTTTCCTTCATTGATAGTGGTGTTACTTCCGCTGACATTTGCCTGAGCATCGTCCAACAATGAAATCTGAGAGATCTGCCCGTCGGCGGTGAAGCCGCCCGTTCCAGCATAAGAAAAAATATTGTCATAAGATCCATAGGTCTCGGCAATTGTGGTTGCATCGCCTTGACCCATTGAGATCGAATTGCCACCACCATCCGCATTGAGCGACGCAAAATTTCCCTCGCCGATCTGCGCGCCGTTCCCCACAAAATTAGCCTGGGAATTGTCTCCGATCGAAATCTGAGAAGCTAAGCCGTTGGCCGTAGTGCCACCCGTTCCGTCGTAAGCATAAATGGTATCGTAGTTCCCACCGGTTCCGCCGATACCGGTGGAATCGCTATAGCCCATCGAAATAATGTTACCGCCGCCTGTGGCATAAAGGGAGGCCCCGTTGCCTTCCGCAATTTGTGCGTCGTTGGCGGCGAGATAGGCTTGGGAATTGTCGCCTATCAAGATCTGCGAACTCATGCCGTTGGCCGTGGATCCGCCGGTTCCATCATATGCGAAGACATTATCGTAATCGCCGTTGGTGCCGCTAACTCCGATAGAATCATTGTACTCCATGGTGATGGAATTGCTGCCACCAATCGCATTGAGGGAAACACCATTGCCCGCGCCAATATTGGCACCACTGGTGCTGACATTCGCCTGGGAATTGTCGCCCAACAGGATCTGAGAGATCAAGCCGTCTGCGGTTTGCCCTGCCGTCCCTTCAGGTGCAAAAATATTGTCGTAAACTCCTGCCGTCTCGCTGATCTGAGCGGCGTCGCCGGCTCCCAACGTGATCAGGTCCCCACCACCGGCGGCGTTGAGCGAGACGCGATCCCCGACGACGATGCCGTTGTTGTTGCCATTTATGTCGGCTTGAACATCGTCATCGATAAAGATGCCGGTTAGGGCCCCGTCCGTCATAGCGGAACCGTAACTGTCGCCCGCCGCGCTCACCGAATCGGCATTGCCGTAGGTCCCGCTGATTTCGATGCGGTCCCCGGCACCCGCTTGAATGGCATTGCCGCCACCTTCGACGGTGATGTCGTCGTTACCGTTTGCGATGATCGTATCGCCCGACCCAATGATCGTGACGTGATCACCGGCGGCCACGCTGATCGTCGCATTGTTTTCCGTAATGGTGTTGTTTTCGGAGGCGTGGATCACGTTGCCGAACCCGCTGGCGTTCAGCGTGGCATTGTCGTCTCCCTCGATAACGGCGTTGCTGCCGCTGACGTTAGCCTGAGTGTCATCCCCTAATGTAATCTGTGATGTCTTGCCGTCGGCGGTGACTCCGCTCGAACCGTCGTAGGCATAAAGTGTATCGTAATTCCCATAGGTATCGGTAATCGTGGTCGCATCGTTGTTCGCCGTGGAGATCACGTTTCCGCCGCCATCGGCATTGACGGAGACGCCATCTCCTTCGGCTATCCGCGCATTGTTCGCGGTGATATCGACCTGAGAATTGTCACCGACGACGATTTGAGAGGCATGACCATCGGCCGACACGCCGGTTGTTCCGCCATATGCGTAGATGGTATCGTATGCCCCGCTGGTGCCTGAAATTCCCGTCGAATCGTTTTGCGCCATCGTAATGACATTTCCGCCGCCGCTGGTGTCGAGAGAAACGCCGTTGCCTTCCTCGATCTGCGCGCCGGTTGAGCTGACGTAGGCTTGGGAATTGTCGCCGAGCACAATTTGCGATGCTAAGCCGTCTGCCGTGAAGCCGGCGGTGCCTGCGCTGGCGAAGATGTTGTCGTAGACACCTCCGGTCCCCGAGACGCCCAGTGCGTCGTTTGTTCCCATTGTGATGGAATTGCCGCCGCCCGAGGTGTTGAGAGAGGCTCCGTCGCCCTGTTCAATCGTGGCTCCGCTCGCGCTGATGTCAGCTTGGGTATTGTCGTCCATCCAGATCTGAGAGGTCAGGCCGTTCGCGGTGGTTCCGGTTGTCCCAGCGGACGCGAAGACGTTGTCATAAATGCCGCCGGTGCCTGCGATCTCGGTCGCATCGCTTGTCCCCATGGTGATGGAATTTCCGCCGCCTGTAACAACGAGTGAGACACCATTTCCCTCAATGACACCGTCATTGTTTCCACTAACATCGGCTTGGCTGTTGTCGTCGAGGAATATGCCCGTCAGGGTCCCGTCCGCCAACGTCGTGCCGTAGGTATCGCCTGTAGCGATCACGGCATCGGTATTACCTTCAGTTCCGCTGAGTTCGATCCGGTCGCCAGATTGGGCCTGAATCGTGTTTCCGCCTCCTTGGATTGAAATGTCGTCACCGGTGCTGGCGAGAATGCTGTTACCTGTCCCGATAATTTCCACTTTAAGGCCAACGGGAACTGATAACGTACTGTTGTCCATCTCATATTCAACAGTTCCATCCTCGTGTAACGACACGATGGCTCCGCTCGGCACCTCAATACTAGCGTGTTGATCTTCACTTGTTGGGATAAGTTGAATCTCGGGCTGATTTTGAAACCCGCCAATCAATATGGATGGATCGATGTATAGCTGAAATGCTGTCCCACTCTGAAGCGACCCTTGTGTGATGGACCATGCCCCTTGCCCCAAATACGCAGGAGCACCCGAAGATATACTTGGCACAGTGATGGAGGTCTGCCCAAAATTTATGGTTTCTGTACCATCATTATTAAAAAGCTCCGTGAGATCTATAGCTGAGCTCGCGTTTCCGATTTGAAGTTGAACAGAGGGGCCAGTAGTATCATTAGAAAACGCGGCTTGCGTAAAACTTCCGTCCAACCAGCTAAGATTTAGTGATATAGGCAGTCCAGATTGATTTATTTCCGAATTAATTTGCACTTGCGATCCAGAGTAATCCTGCGAGGGTAACGAGAATACAAAATTTCCGCTATCATCTATTCCCGCAGCGAAACCAAAGGAAGACCCGGTATATTGATGTGCTGGTAGATAGGCATTCGTAAAATACAATACCTGACTCTCAAATCCGATAATCGATGACGCTGATTGCTCAATATTTCCTTGAAATATAGATTGAATTCCAGCCCACTCTAAACTCCCAAGCGCCGCTGCGACGTCGGATGGAGTAAGGCTGCTTGCATAAAGGTTATCTGCGAGGTTGTTACTTTGCTCTTCCGGTGCTAAATTTCCATTGCTCCAGTCTAGTCCCATTGCCGCAGCGGCCGCGCCGCCCCAAGCGGTTACGGGTATACCTAACGCCGCGAACTGTAGATAATGGTAAGTTGCTTCCTGGTTAGCTGTGGGTAATTGGTCGGGGGCTGCGGCAATTAACGCCATATCGGCTGTCGCTAAAGCTACGATGAGAGGTCCGCGTTTTTGATTATATTCATCCAATCCAATTGCATCAATAATATTCTGATTTGCAGTTTTTCCGAATAATTCCGTATTGTTTATAACACTTATTGCCAGTCCTGCGTAAGATCGAAAGTCGGTTTGCGCATTATAATATAATAAAATGTTATTAATCGCCTCTTGAGTGTGGCCAGACGTGAGTTCTATTTTTGCATTATCAATGTAATTTTGAAGTGAAAGGATTTGGTCATGCGTATAGCCAATCATCGCGCGCGCTCCATATTTGTGAGATTCTATCTATTTTCTCTCGAACGAGTGCAGTAAATTTTGCAGCCGCTCTTCTATTTCTATAGAATTAGGCGCGTGCTGCCGTCCGAAGCTATATATTACACCGACATCCCCATTGAAAGATTCGTTGATAGTACAGATGGGATAGGGGATGTACGCGAGCCCGTGGCCAAAGTCATCACAACTGACAACAAGCATATGCGTTTTGTACTCTCCGACAAATATATCTGGTGGAGCCCCTTTATCAAAATGATACAATTTAAGGTTCTTTTCATGATATTCGAAATCAGAATCGGCGTGATTTCGTAAAGTTAGATAATAATGCAGCAAATCATTCGGCGCCTGCGGGCGACGTGGATACTCAAAAAGCGCTATAAATTGATCATGCCACCCCAAACGGTCAAAGTCAGCAGCATTTTTATCAGTCTTTGGAGATAAATCAGGTAAAAGAGCTCTGATTGTGAAAGAAGAATATCCATTCTTTTCATGCGGCAGCGTGAAGGTCATGAGATATTTAGCTGGAATATCATAAATTATATCTCCCATTGTGATGCTTATGATTTTATTGCCTGAATCCGTTGCCAGGGTATGATGTTCGATATTGGTTGGTGAGAGAATGGTATCTGCGCGCAGAGGTTGAGAACGCATCAAAAAAACATGAAAAAGAGATAAGGTGGTTATCACCCAGAACCGAACAAATACGGAACCGTTCGTTTCGGCTCGATGGAATCGGTGTGAGCCGCTCGATTGAGCGTGAATCTCCAGAGTATCGTTAGTCTTCTGTATTGGATGGAATTTAAATACGGTCATCTCGTGCACCATGAAAATTTCGCGTACGTAATCACGATTGCCCCATTCTATCTTTCCTGCCCGAAATCGTACTTGTACCGCAGAAGTGGCGAAAGCAGGAACTAGATTACCCTGCGTCGGCCGGTCTTGATCTCCGCTGTGATAGCCATACCCGCCTCCAAGGACCTCCACCCCTCTCGGTTTGATCTATAATACTATTTCCTGTTTTATTCGCTATATCACTGGCAATAGTGCCGGCGTTGGCGATTCATATATTTCCACTATATAGAATGCCGCCATTTCCGGTGCCGGTTGCTGAAATTTGACGGACAATAGTGCTTATTTCATCTAAGCTTGTAGCCTGATTTATTTCCGATATCTGAGTTGAAAAATCTGGCATCTATCTCTACAAAATAAATTTTTAAAAAAACAAGCACAATTATCTATTTTGATAATATGCATTCGTTGGAAAAAAGTAATTTACCGGTAAATCGCTCAATTCCTCGTATTTTCAATGGGTACGGCTTATCCTCATTTGGTCTTCCGTCAAAAAATAAATTGCTAATTAAATTCTTAACGAGAATCTCATCGTCAATCGAAAATTGTACGCGTGCGCCTGGGGTCTTATTTGCGACATTGCGCCTATCAACGTATCCGAACGAAATAATAATGAGATCATAATCATTCTTATTTTCGAGAAATAGACGCTTGAATTCCCCATAAAAAACTCTACCGTTTGAAAACTCGATGCCAAATGTATCGTGTCCAGAATCGTCGCCACCGCGCACCGCACCTGCATAGCAAGCCTTGCCGTTCTCGAAACTCACCCAGTCGAACATCCCCATGACTGCCTCTAATAGTGAACAGGCTTTTGTGTTACGGTTAAGCCTCGTCAACCGCTACCTCTCCCGCCCGAAGTCGTGCTTGTACCGCAGAAGTGGTGAAAGCAGGAACTCGATTACCCTGCGCCGGCCGGTCTTGATCTCCGCTGTGATGGCCATGCCCGGTTCCAAGGACATCCACCCCTCTTCGGTCTGGAGGCCGGTCTCGCTCACTGTAATGTGCGCGATATAGGCTGGCTGCTGCGCTTGGCGCTCCGCATCGCTTTCCGGCACCTCGGCATCGCTCGGCTTTGAAGCCTGCGTCTGCGGGGCCGCGACATCGCGGCTCACATTCGTTACCGTCCCGTGCAAAAGACCGTAGCGCGTGAAGGTGAAAGCCTCCACCTTGATCTCTGCCGCCTGTCCTGCATGAACGAAGCCCACGTCCCGATTGGCGAGATTGGCTTCAATCTCCAGGTGGCTGTCCTTCGGCACCACCATCATGAGCGGCTGCGCCGGTGTCACCACCCCGCCGATGGTGTGGACGGCAAGTTGCTGCACCGTGCCGTCCACCGGGGCGGTAAGGGTCTGGAGACCACGGCGTTGGGCCGCTTTCACGGCATCCTGGCCATGCTCGGCGGCTTGTGTCTGCGCCTTAGCCAAATCGAACAGCAGGGTCTTGCGGTATTCCGCCTGGGTCTCGTCGCGCTGGCGTTCCAATGCGCCGAGGGCTTCTGCAACTTCCTCCCCGCGGTGAGTATCTACGATAATCTGCCGCTGCTGCTCCACCATCTGCTGCTCTGCCTGAAGGGAAAGCAGCTTCGTGCCAAATCCCTTCTGCACGAGGGCATCGCGGATCTCAAACTGCCCCTTCAGCATGGGCAGAGCCGCTTCGCCCTTTTCGATGGTGGCCTTGACCTCACGTGCTTCCGCCTGCTTCTGCGCGATCTGGCGATCGAGCGCGGTGAGCTTGGCCTGGTGTTCGGCGCGCTGCTCCTCGGTCTGCCGCCGCGCGGTTGTGACGAGAGCCGGATCGACGCCTTCGGGCGGCGCGAAGATGGAGATGTCATCTGCGAGCAACGCGGTCACTCGGGCGATATCGAGCTGGTCCTGCATGAGGTCGCGGTCGAGACGCCTTTCGTCCGCTTCGTTGGCGGTGGGGTCGATCTCCACCAGCACGTCGCCAGCATTTACGATGTCGCCGTCGCTGACGTGGATGGCTCGCACCACGCCGGTCTCGAACGGCTGAATCGTCTTGGTTCGCCCGGTCGGCACAATCCGCCCTGGAGCCGTCGCAATGATGTCAATCTTCCCGACGCAGCTCCAGATCAGCGCTGCCACGAAGAAGCTCACGATCGTGCCCCCGATGGCCCGCCCCAGGGGAGAGGCTGGCGTCTCCATGATTTCAAGGGCGGCCGGCAGAAACTCCAGTTCAGCCCGCGAACGGGGAGGTTTTGGGCGCGGCAGGGGCACCACCGTGGCGGATGCTGTTTCAACCGACTTCATGGAGGCCTGCCTGCAGACGATGGAGGCTGGCATAGCGGCCCCCCGTGCTGATCAGTTCGTCATGGCTGCCATCCTCAACGAGCCGACCCCGCTCCAGGGTGAGGATTCTGTCGGCCCTACGCACCGTCGAGAGGCGATGGGCGATGATAATCACGGTGCGCCCTTGCGCGATCCGGCTCATATTCTGCTGCACCGCCCGTTCGCTTTCATAATCCAGCGCGCTGGTGGCCTCATCGAATATCAGGATGCGAGGGTTGCCGATGAGGGCTCGTGCGATGGCGATGCGCTGGCGCTGGCCGCCGGAAAGGCTGCTGCCGCGTTCGCCCACCATGGTGTCATAGCCTTGCGGCAATTCCAGAATGAAATCGTGTGCGCCGGCTAGTTGCGCTGCCGCGATCACCCGTTCCATAGGCAGGCTGGGATCAACGAGGGCGATATTTTCCCGCACCGTGCGGTTAAACAGAACATTCTCTTGCAGCACCACGCCGACCTGGCGGCGCAGCCACGCCACGTCCACCATGGCGAGATCTACGCCATCCACCAGGACCCGGCCATTCTCCGGGACGTAGAGGCGCTGCACCAGCTTGGTCAGCGTCGACTTACCCGAGCCAGAAGGTCCGACGATGCCCACCATTTGGCCTGGTGGAATCGTCAGGCTGATATCGCTGAGAATGGTTCCTCCGTCGGCCCGATAGCGGAACGTGACATGTTCCAAGGTAACCGCCCCACGTATCGCCGGCAGCGGTGCTCGGCCAGGACTGAAGGTCGGCTCCGGCGTTGTGTTCAGGATATCTCCGAGGCGTTCGATGGAGATGCGGGCCTGGTGGAAGTCCTGCCAGACCTGCGCCAACCTCAATACAGGCTGGGCAACACGCCCCGCCAGCATATTGAACGCCACCAGCTCACCGACAGTAAGCCAGCCGTCGATTACGAGGCGGGCGCCGAAATAGAGCGTCGCCGCAGTCACCACCTTACTGATGAGCTGCACGCTTTGGCTCGCCCAGGTGCCCAGGCTCAACACCGAAAAGCTGGCACGGACATAGGCGGCAAGTTGCTCCTCCCAACGCCGCTGCATCTGCGGTTCCACTGCCATGGCCTTGAGCGTCTCCACGCCCGAGACGCTCTCAACCAGGAAGGCCTGGTTTTCTGCACCGCGATTGAACTTCTCCTCCAGGCGCCGGCGAAATAGTGGCGTCACACCCAAGGAGAGGCCGACATAAAAGGGAAAGGAGCCGATTACGATCCAGGTCAGCAGTGGCGAATAGGCAAACATCACCGCCAAAAACACCACCGTGAAGACGAGGTCGACAAGAAGGGTCAGCGAGGAACTAGTTAGGAAATTGCGGATGTTCTCCAACTCCCGCACCCGGGCCACCGAATCACCCGCCCGCCGCGCTTGGAAATAGGCGATGGGCAGGCCGAGGAGATGACGATAGAGCCGCGCGCCCAACTCCACATCGATACGGTTGGTCGTATGGGCAAAGACATAAGTCCGCAACGCGCCAAGCACGGTCTCGAAGATGGATACGGTCAAGAGTCCGATCACGAGAAGATCGAGCGTTGTCAGGCCGCGATGCACCAAAACCTTGTCCACGACGACTTGAAAAAAGAGCGGAGTAATCAATGCAAAAATTTGAAGAAAGAAAGACGCGATCAGCACCTCGGCGAGTAATCGACGGTACTTCGTCATAGCCTGGAGGAACCAGGTAATGTCAAAGCGTCGGCTGAGATCGGAAAGTTGCGCGCGGCGGGTCATCAAAATGAGGCGGCCGCTCCACACCGCCTGAAACTCGGCCCGCGTCATCTGCGCGGGACGCCCGGAAACGGGGTCATGAATTAAAGCCGTGTCGTCGGTGACTTTGCCGAGAATGACAAAGGACCCGTCTATCCGCTCTGCAATCGCCGGCAGGGGAGTACGGGTGAGCTTCTGCCAAAACGAAGTAAGAGCCCGAGCCCTCAAGCCGAGGGCTTTAGCAGACCGCAAGATATCCGGCACCCCGGTAGGAGCTCCGCCGAGTTGATGCTGAAGCGGCTCCACCTCTGCCGCAATACCGTGCATGCGAAGCATGAGCACTAAGCATGCAAGCCCGGACTCGCGGACCTCGTTGGATCCTGCCTTCGGCCTCATGCAGCCATCCTCCCCATCCATTGAGATTATGGGGCCAGACAATCACCGAACACAAGGCGGAGGGAGATAAAGATGGATTATGACTTCGGGAAAACGGCAGAATTTCCCTACGTGTATCTTTATATTTATAACTATTACTCTAGGTAGCCTGACCCAGAGGACAATATAAGCCGATTCGCGATATATTTTACATATCCGTAAGGTACATAATGAATTGTATGGATTATTTATATTATTAACTAAAAATATATAATGTAATTATATTTTTACAGAAAAAATAATGTATTTAGTATCCACCATAATTTATAGAAATTATCATAAATAATGATTTTGACACGGGGTGCATGTTTCATCATATACAATTCACTTCAATAAATCACCTATTTCTAATTGTATTTCTATGAAATTCAATATCACCATTGCGAGCATTTAGTGAAAAGCTAGTCCGAGATTTTTTTCTGAACCGACACCGCTCACTCTCGACGGATGAATTCTGGATGAGGGGAACGCAGCGCAACCAATGCTTTCTGATCACAATTTTGTCACCTCGGACTCCGGCTTCGGGCGAGCCGCTGATGGTCCCTTTCACCACTCCCCTCATTTTTTCTTTGAGAGAACGATTCCGCAGGCCTTGAGGGTGGCGATGAAGGCATCTTCTCGGCCGTCATCCGGGAAGGTGAGGGTCTGGCCTGCGATCGATGCGGTCAATTCCCCCTTCTGCGCCATCAGATAGGTTGCGAGGCTGGAGGCCTGCTGGTTCTCCGACAGTCGGGCGATGAAGATCGGGCCGACCTTGCTCGGCTCGACGGCCATGTCGATGGAGAGCGGCGCGGCATTCCCAGCCCGGAACGTCGCCCTCTGAGCGGTCGGTTTGGCCGGCATGAGATCGGCGCGGATGGTGAGGCCGACCATGATATCCCGATCATCCTGGCATTCGAAGGCGAGCATGGCCTTGTCGCTCGGCAACATGGCGATGGAATAGGGGCGCCGGGATTGGGCATCGACACCGTTCTTGACGATCCAGGCGACAGGCGTTGCGGCGAGCACGGACGCCATGAGCGTGGCAATCATGTCTGTGGTTCCTTTGATGGACAGGGACGTGGAAGTCACTCGGTGCAGTTCGCCATGGCAAGGTGGATCAAGCGGCGGTCCCCGAAGACGCGGAAGCGCAGGGCGTCCTGGATGGACCAATCGGCGCGGGAGAGATCGCCCCCGTCCTGGAAGGAGACAGCGACTATGGCTTCCAGCTCTTGGAATGACACGCCAGAGAGCTCCAGAACGGCGATGAGCTGAAACGGCGCCTCGGCGGTGGGGCTGGGCTTGATGTCGAGCACGCGCGCGGCGAGTTTGCGCGTGCCGCCGCGCTCGAAGCGCACCTCCATGTCGAGGTTCTCCAGCATGCTCAGCACATCGTCCGGCCGGCCGGTCTTCTGCCCGAGCGCCGTATCGCGCGAGCCCGGTTGGAACACCAAGGCGACGAGCGGGTTCTTGCGGCCTCTGCGGCAGAACAGGCGCAGGCGGGTGGTATCGTCGAAGCGGCTCGTGGCCACTTCGGCAGTGGCGCCGATGTCTCTGCCCATGCCCCCGGCGGCCTCTAGGCTGAGGGGTGCATAGCGGCGCGCCGTGTTGTCGACGTTCCAGGCGCGCATCTCGTCCGCCGTGAGCCAGCGGGGTGCGCCCTCCGGCGTCTTGGCCGACATCGCCAGAAAGCGGGGATCGATGCCCATGCTCAGCGTATAGTCGATCAGCCGCCCCATGATCTGCTGGGCATAGGCGGTCGTGCCCGAGAAGGAGAACTGATGCACGCCGAGCCGGGTGCCGGTGGCGCCCTCGAAGCGGTCGAACTGGTCCCCCTGGTCCTCGGCGCCGGGATCTTGCGTGATCATGTAGCGTTTCACGCCGCCGAGGATGGCATAGGCGCAGGCGCCGACGCAGATCTCCCCGAGGCTGGTGCCGAAGCCGGCCTTGCGGATCAGTTCGCCCAGCTTAGCGGCGGAGGCGAGATCCCCGCCGGGCGAGACGAACTGCAGCATGCCGCCATCGGGATTGTCGCGGGCGAAGGCGGCGAAGGCCTGCGGCGTCTCCGGCGTGATCATGCCGACGGCGAGGTCTGAGCGCTCGACGGCATTGCCGCTGCAGATCGCGTTCGGCGGAGAGAAGAAGCGCATGGGCTTGCGCAAATCGGCGGGGCGATAGTCCGGCGCCTCGCAATCCGGTTCTTCCGCCTGCGCCCGGCTGGAGGGAGCCGCCACCGCCAGGAGGGCGACGGCGCCGAGGCTTACGAAGATGCGGGAGATCATCCCTCGCTCCGCATGGTCGGCTCGGTGCGGTTCGGCTCCATGGGATGCGGCTCGGTGCGATAGGGCGGCCGGTCGATGGCGAGGCTCCATCGGGTCTTGGCGTACCAGGTCTCCTGCGAATCCGGATCGGCGAACACCCAGCCGTGCTCCAGATAATTCTTGGCGGTGAGTTCGTTGCCCTTGACCGCGAAGAAGATCATCAGGCCGAGATCGAGGATGCAGACCATGACCACCATCATCCCCACCTCCTTCGGCTCGAGGTCCGCCAGGCTCTGGCTGATGGTCGTGGAGAAGTTGATCACATTGATCAGGATGCCCCAGACATAGAGGCGGCGCAGGAACAGCGGAATGCCGAAGAAGGTGGAGAAGAAGAACAGGACCCAGCTCCAGCCGACCTTGATGCGCTTGAGCTCGCCCGTCTTCGGGTTTTTCATCAGAACTTTCATGCTTTCCCCCATAATGAAGCGATGATGTGATGACGCGATGGAAACGCGCGTGAGATCGCGGCTCAGCGCTGCGCCGTGGCGGGCGGGGCGATCCCAACGCCGCCGCTGAGCACGAAGCCGCGCTGGCCATCGGCGCGTGCGACCGGGATGAGTTCGGCCGGCGCCTCGCCCTTCGGCTGGATGACGACGAGGGCGTCGACCCATTGCAGCGTGTCGCCGACGTCGAGGATGGTGCAGTCGCCGGTGCTGGCGAAGAGATCGCGCACCCTGCGCCGCGCCGGTCCCGGCCGCTCCGACAGGATGGCTGTGAGCTGTTGCGGGGTGCGGCAGAAGACCGTGCGCTCGACGATGGTGCAGCGGCCGCCTTCGACGCAGCGTTCTTCGCCCGGCTGCGCGACGGATGCGGCCTTCGACGCCGAAGCCGTCTTTGGGGCTGACCGCAGCGTGGCGAGCGCGGCCAAGGCCTGATCGAGCTCGCGCTGTGCCTGTGCTCGCTCGCGCCGCACTCCTTCCAGGGGATCGGGACCACCGCCGCCCGCCAGACCCTGGAACGCCTGCGCCATGCCGTATGGCCCCCGTGCCATGCCCCGGTTTTTACCGAGACCGACAAACGGGATGATGGGGTGTCAATCGCAGGCTTGTGGCCGGGTTTTCCGGTGCGTTCGATCCAATCGAGGATTGCGCCAAGCTCTCCTTGCAGGGTGATGGAGAGGTCGCGGCGCATCGGGCCGGGGGTGATGATGATGCCGTCGATGATCTCGCGGATCGCCTCGGCCGCCTCTGCCGCGTCGTCGGGGTGGTCGAGCGCGGCGGTCAGGCGCTCGATCCTACGCCGGTAGGTCTCGGCAATGCCGGGGTGGATGTCGGGAACGTCCTGTGGCGCGTCGGAGAGACGGGCGGTGAGGCTGTCCTGTCGGGCCTCAAGCTCGGTCAGGCGGTCGGACAGGGCGCGGTGATACCCGCCTTGCTCGATGACGCGCACGATCTCGGCAATGGCTTTCGTGATGTCGCCCAGTTCCTTGCGGCTGGCTTCGGCCGAGTTTCGGCGGTCGCGATTGAGCCGGTTGGTTTCCTCGGCATAGACTCGCATGGCCTCGGCGGCGATCTCCGGCGTCATCATTCGCTCGCACAGGCCGGCCAGCACACGCGCTTCCAGAGCCTTGCGGTCCACGGTGCGGGCGTTGTCGCAGCCATTGCCCAGCACATGATTGGTGCAGGCGTAGCGGTCCTGCCCGCGACGGGCATAGGAGCCGCCGCAGCAGCCGCAGAACAACAGGCCGGACAGCAGGGTGCGCGGGCGATGGGTGGCGTTGAGGCCGCCATTTCGGGCGAGGCTGCGCTTCATGCCCTCGCGCGATGCCTCGATCTGGGTCTTGTACCGAGCGGTCAGCTCGTCCTGCCGCGCCTTGGCGGCGTCCCATAGCTCCTGCGGCACGATGCGAAGCTCGGGAGCCTCCGAACGTATCCATTCGCTTTCGGGATTGACCCGATAGGCGAAGTGACCCGTATCGGGGTTTTTCAGCTTCTTCTGCCGGTTCCAGCGGATCACGCCGACGTAAAGCTCGCAATTGAGGATGCCGGAACTGATGATGCGGTTGCCCCTGATGGTGGTGTCGTTCCAACGCTTGCCGGTGGGGCTGGGGATGCCGTCGCGGTTCAAATCGGCGGCGATGCGCTGCGGCCCCTTTCCGGCGACATATTCGCGGAAGATGCGGCGCACGATCTCGGCCTGTTCCTCGATGATCTCGCGTTCGCCACGGATCGGCTCGCCGCGCGCGTCGAGCTGCTGGACGACGCGATAGCCATAGGCGTTGCCACCGCCAATCTTTCCGGCCTCGACACGGCCCCTGATGCCGCGATGGGTCTTGATGGCAAGGTCTTTGAGGAACAGCGCGTTCATCGTGCCTTTGAGGCCGACATGGAGCTCGTTGATCTCGCCCTCGGACAGGGTGAAGATGGTCACGCCCGCGAA
Source organism: Roseixanthobacter pseudopolyaromaticivorans (assembly GCF_043195145.2). Classification (NCBI taxonomy): domain Bacteria; kingdom Pseudomonadati; phylum Pseudomonadota; class Alphaproteobacteria; order Hyphomicrobiales; family Xanthobacteraceae; genus Roseixanthobacter; species Roseixanthobacter pseudopolyaromaticivorans. The sequence goes on along the minus strand of NZ_CM195539.1, from coordinate 4,043,471 downwards.
GCGCAGGCGTTTGAAGACGCCCGCCACGTCTTCCTGATCGCGGCTGATGCGGTCCAGCGCCTCGGACAGCACCATGTCGAAGCGCCCTGCCTGTGCGTCGGCAAGCAGGGACTGGATGCCAGACCGGATCAGGGACGCGCCCGATATGGCCCGGTCGAAATAGGTCTCCGCGACCGTCCAGCCCTCGCGGGCGGCGCGCTCGCGGCACTGGCGCAACTGGTCCTCAATGGAAGCGTCACGCTGGTTGTCGGAAGAATAACGGGCATAGAGCGCAACGCGCGGCATCGGACGGGCAGTCATCGGGGCGGTCCTTTCACTCCTTGTCGGCCCCGTCCCCCGTCGCCTCGGATGCGTTGGGCCTGTTGTCGTTGGCGGCGGTCAGCCGCTCGAAATCCTCTCGCGCCATGCGGCGGCCGATGATGCGGGCCAGCGTCAGCGCTGCGCGGTCGATCTTGAGCCAGGTTTCCGCACTCGGCTCGCCCTGCGGGCCGTTATTGTCGTTGGCCGGTTTGAACCGTTCCGGCCTTGATTCACTGTCGTCTTCCATGCCGCTTCCTGCCGTGTTTTCGAGACAAACAGGCATGAAGCGGCACGGGATTCAGCCTGTGAAGGCATAAAACTCACGCGTGCGGCGTTGGCGAAGTATCGGCGGCATATAGGACGGGTCACGCTGCCTGCAAAGCCTTCTGAACAGCCTTCGGCGCGCGGTCGATGACCAGAAGATAAGCGCGAGTCGGCCCTTCCGGTTGGCGCGAACCCTGTTCCCAATGGCGCAGCGTGTTGACGCTGAACCCGAACCGTCCGGCAAATTCTTCCTGCGTCATGTCGAGCTTCGTGCGGATCGCCTTCACGTCGATCCGCTCGGGAACATGGACGCGATAGGCGTTCGCGTCGGCCTTGCCCTCGGCATAGGCCAGAGCCTCGTTAAGGCCACGCCGGATGCTGTCGGCAACTGTGTTCATCACTTTCTCCTCTTGAAGGCGTCCACCAGCAGCATGGTCAATTGGCGGAAGTCGTTCTTGTCCTGCTGGCTCAGATCGGCCCGCTCGTTCTTGGCGTAGGCGGTGAGCGCAAAGAGCGGCATGTCGGCGTCGTGGTAGAAGTAGATCACCCGCGCGCCGCCGCGCTTGCCTCGCCCTTCCAGCCCCCAGCGGACCTTGCGGATGCCGCCTGTCCCCGGAACGAGATCGCCGGCCGTGGGATTGTGGGCCAGATAGTCCACCAGCAAAGTACGCTCGTCATCGCCCATCAGCTTGCGCGTCGCCGCCAGGAACTCCGGGGTTTCCACGACACTGACGGGAACCGATTTTGCCTTGTTTGATATTACTCCACTGACTCAGTCGATGCAATCGAAATGATGATCCAATGGATTATAATCGTGCCGCCCCTGCCGCCTGTTCGTTCCGAATTGGGAGCGCGACCGCGCCCACAATCCGCCCTTGCCTGCTTGGAGAGCCCTGACCGGAGCGGCGGCGGGCGGTCAAGGCGGGCGCTTCAGCGCCCCTGCGCAGCGGCTCGGCCTTGAGGGCTGACGCCGTTCTGGTTCCATCCCTACCGGCAGCAAAGGCCATGCCTCCGCCCTCATCAGAAATCATCGAAGTCGGACTCGCTCCGTGGACGCCATCCGACGGGATTGGCGATCCATCGATTGACATCGGACTCCTTCCACCCCGTACCGTTGACGCTGATCCTGATCTGCGCGGGAAAGGTGCCCTCGGCGATCTTGCGGTAGATGGTGGACCTGGACAGCCCGGTCCAGGCAAGGACGGTTTTCAGGCGGATGATACGGTCTGGTTGGCGCATGGCTGGCCTGCCTCATGCTGGCTGTTTCTGACAACTGCTGGGACCAGTCAGGTCAGGCGGTTACACGCGCGCAAGAGGGTTCAACACGTCGCAGGGCTGTGGCGCAGGAACGGCGGCAAATCGGATGGGTTCAGATGCCGATGCCGCGTCCCCTGCCGAGGCCGAGACCGTGGGTGAAGGCGAGTTCCTGGCCGAGGCTACGGCCTGATTCCATACCGATGCCGAGGTCTTTCTTGCGGCCCGCTAGGATGGACTCTAACTGCGGATCGCGTTCGAGGCTTTTGGCCATATTGCCCATCTCTGCCCGCGTCGCCTTGTAGCTGGAGATGTCGCCCGCCTGATACTGGCGCTGGCTGGTCTGTTCGAGCTTCCGCCAGCGCTCCACAAAGCGGTCGGCCCGCCAACCCGGATTGCGGCCGGGATCGGTGCGGATTTCGGTTTCGAGCTGGACGGCGCGCACGGCACGAGCAACCTGGCCGACCGCCGTCTCGCGGACAAGGTCTGGGTTCTTGACATAGGCTGCTTCCGCATCGCGCCAGCCATACGGGCGAACCTCCTCGAAGGCCTTGCGGGCCTCGGTCAGTTCCCGCATCTGTACAGGACTTGCCTTGCCCTCCGCGTCTCCGGCGCTGAGGATCGCATCGATGGCGCGGGCATGGCGCACGAGGGCATCGGTGCGGGCGCGGCGCAACGACACCTCCGGGTCTTCCGCCGCCGCACTTTGCGGCCCCTCCCTTTCCAGCCGCTGCACACCATTCCCGCCGGGCACAGCGTCTGCGGGGGAGCGCACCCCGTCGAGCATCCCGTCGATCCGGTCGCGCAGCTTTTCGGGCACGAGTCTGCGCACGATCTCGGCGACACGGGCGCGGAAGGTGATGCCGCGCCGCTCGGCGTAATCCCGCGCCGGATCGATCTGCTCATAATCGGACGCCATGTCCTTGGCCCGGTCGCGCGACAGGGTGCGCACGAGCCGGTCCTGATTGGCAAAGTCGTCGCGGCCGTAATGCAGCTCCATGCCGTCGCGATGTCGCGACAGGGCGACATAGCTGCCATGGGCATCCAGCCCAGGTGTCGCCAGAACATGGGTGCGGTCCACCGTCATCCCTTGCGCCTTGTGGATGGTCGCCGCATAGCCATGGTCGATGCGGTCGTAATCCTTCAGGTCGAAAGCAACGGAACGGCCGTCATCGGTGCGCACCGACATGGATTGTTCGCTGACCTGTTCGATGGTGCCGAGCGTGCCGTTTTTCACGCCAAGCCCGCGTTCGTTTTGCAGGAACATGACGCGATCCCCGCTGGCAAAGTTCCGCTCGCCGCGCTCGACCGTGACGCGCACGTCCTCGCCCAGATCGCCGGCCTCCCGCATCCGCTCGCGTGCTGCCTCGTTGAGTTCCTGTACCTCGGCATTGGTATGGGTCAGGATGATGCGGCTATCGTCTGGATGCGCCTGCCGGTCGCGGTCCCAGCGCTCGATCAGATTTTTCCGCGCGTCCTCCCGCGTCGGAGCGGCATGGACCATGTCGTGGGAGCGGTAGGCTTCAAGAGCGTTGCCGGTTTTACCACTGGCAAGATTGCGCGTGGCGTCGCGCTGCCAGTCCTCGCGCTGGCGGCGCACCTCACCGATCTCCGCGCCGCCGTGGCGTTCGTGAATCGAGCGGAAGGCCGCGCCGGCTTCTATTGCTTGCAACTGCCGCGGATCGCCGACCAGCACGACCTTTGCGCCAGCCTCGGCGGCATGGGACAGCACGCGCTCCATCTGCCGCGTGCCGACCATGCCGGCCTCGTCGATCACCAGAACATCGCGGGCGGTGAGCACGTCGCGGCCCTGTCCCCAACCATGTTCCAGGCTGGCGATGGTGCGCGACGCGATGCCCGATCCGCCTTCCAAATTTTCCGCCGCGATACCGGACAGCGCCACGCCCCGGACCTCGTAGCCAGTCGCTTCCCAAGCCTCGCGCGCCACGCCCAGCATCGCGCTCTTCCCCGTCCCGGCATAGCCGACCACAATCCCAAGATCGCGCCCGTCCGTGACATGCGCCAACGCATCGGCCTGCTCGCCGGACAGAACAAGGCCGCGTTCTTCCGCACGGGCAAGCGCCGCCGCTCTGTCCCTGTCGTTGACTTCATGATGTTCGCGGTCGGCCATCAATTCAGCGGCGCGGTGCAGGCGCTGTTCGGCCTCGATCATCTCGCGCGTGGTGAAGCGGTCCTCGCCGCGTCCGTCCTTGCCGAGTTCGACCAGATTGGGCGAAGTGCGCATCGCGCTCATCACCTCATTGAACTGGTCGATCCCGTCGCTGTGCCGGTGCGCGAACATCGCCATGTCCCGGCGCGTGAAGGTCGATTGCTGATGGGTGATGGCGTCCAGCGCCAGGGCTGGATTGGCGATGATGCGCTCGCCGTTGCCGCGCGCGATCTCGAGGTGCATTTCCGCGCGGTCGGCGGCTTCGATCCCTTCGCCCTCGATCCGCTGCGCGGTTGCGCCGATCTGGCTTTGTGGCTCCAGCGCGATGCCCTGGGCCTCCAGGCTGCGATGGTCGATCCGTGCGTCGATGTCGAGTTCGGCCAGCCGTTCGTTGGCGAGCGCGGCCCAGCGTTCCCGCCAGCGTTCGACCATCTCGGTGCGGTTCCAGTCCCGCACCTTCGGGCCGAAGCCGTTTTCGTCCACCGCACGCATGGTCAGCATGACATGGGCGTGGGGTTTGGGACTCCCATCCTCGGCCCTGTCCCAATGCACATTGAGGTCGGCGATCATGCCCTGATCGACGAATTCGGACCGCACGAAGTCGCGGGCGAGTTCGATGCCCTGCGTCTGCGTCATCTCGCGCGGAAGGGCGAACTCCACCTCGCGGGCAAGCTGGGCGTCCTTGCGGACCTCGAAGGCTTCCACATCGTTCCAGAGCCGTTCGCGGTCGCTCCATTGCTCGGGTGCGTTCTCCGGCAGCAGCACCTCGGAATGGACGACGCCGCGTTTGGCGGAAAAGTCCTGCACGCGGTCAATGCGCTCGTCGCGCAGCCGCGAGGCCGAGCGGTAGGCGGCGGACGCCACCGCGCTCGAACCGGATTTACGGCCAATGACCTTGACATGGAGATGATAGATCGCCATCGCGATCAGATCATTTGCACGACAAAGCGCACGTCGGAACGACGTATAAGCGCGCCCTCCCTCGAAAAAATCTCGGGAGGGACCGGGCCGTGCCACACCGTCCCGGCAACCTTACAGCATTCCGGCAGAGGCTCAACTATCATCGCTCCATCGACAACTTATGGAGGACATGATGCGCAAGCCACGGGACTTCGACGCGGAACTGAGGTCGCTCGAAGACAAGACGCGAGACCTGAAAGCCCGCAAGGTGCAGCAGCTTGGCGAACTGGTCATTTCGACCGGCGCCGACGCCCTCAGCCCCGACGAACTGGCGGGCGCGCTGATCGTGCTGGCCGAGACGAAGGATGCCGGAAAGAGGGAGGCATGGGCGAAGCGCGGGGCCGCGTTCTTTCACGGCCGGGCGCGGCGACCTGCATCGGCGCCTCACCGCGACGCGGGCGGCGCTACGGCACAATCGGGCGGCGCGCAACCGGCATCAGGCGGCGCGGGCTCGACATGACATGCGCACATGGCAGGTCGAGCGCCGCAAGCGCACCCGGCATCTGATCGAACTCGGCGGCCTCGTCGTCAAGGCCGGCATCGTGGACCTGACCGGCGATGACCGCGCCATCATCCTCGGCGCGCTGCTCTGGATGGCCGACAAGCTGCAAGGCGATCACGGCGATCACGCGCGAAGCCTGTGGGCTGCAAAGGGAAAGCAGGCGTTCGAGTATGACTGGCCATCAGCATCGCCAAACGACACGGCCCCTTCGGCGCGCGTCGTGGTCATGGAAAGAGAACGCGCAGCAAGCCATCCGCCAGTTGGAGGCCTCCAAAAACCCCTGTGCAAATCGGCGTTGGGCTGATTCTCTCGCTGCTTTTTGAGGCGGATCGCGGGCATGGTGGATCAATCGCCGAGTTTCTTCGACTTCGATGATCGGATGGCGGCACTGTTGGCGAAGGGCGACGATCTGGAGCGGGTGAAGGCGCTGGTCGATTTCGAGATGTTTCGACCTGCACTGGAAGCCGCTGTGCTGCGCGCGGACCGGTCGAAGGGCGGCAGGCCCGCCTTCGATCACATGCTGATGTTCAAGGTCCCCGTGGGGATGTCCCACCCGATGTTGAAAAGAGCGCGGCGGACGTGGCTGGTTGAGGAGGCTATGCAGCCTCGCGGACAGGGTCAAGGCCGGCGCCGACGGCGCACTCGGCCTGATGGGCGAGAAGGGCGGCGCGCAGGCTGGGCAACTGGTTGTGGGCCTTCAGTCGGCGGAAGCCCTTGGCGGCTTCGATCATGGCGGCCCCTGTCCAGCGCAGGGCCATGGCCGCATCCCGCCACCGCTTCACGTTGCGGCAGACGCGCCGGATGGTGCCGTTCATGTTCTCGATGATGTTGGTGCAGGCCAGCGAGCGCCGCAGTTCGGTCGGCAGCCGCAGGCGCGTGACGGTGAGGATCTCGTCGAGGCCCTCCAGGAGGCTGGCCGAGACACCCGGAGCCTCGCGCTCGAGCCGACGGGCGAGATTGCGGATCAGCGTTTCGGCCTTGTCGGCGTCGTCCAGCTCCCAGGCTTGGCGAAGAGCCCTGCGCACCGAGGCGTGCAGGGATTTCGGCAGGCGCTCGGTGATGTTGCGGGCCTTGTGGACCTGACAGCGCTGGATCGGCGCACTTCGGCCGAAGCTGTTGCGGATCGCCTTCGACAGGGCACGCGAGCCGTCGATGATGAACAGGCGACAGACGGCGGGGTCGAGGCCCCGGCCGACCATGTTGTCGAGCAGGGCCTGGCAGACGGCGGCGTTCTCGCTTGCCCCCTCCATGACCCCGAGCGGGTGCTTGTCGCCGTTGCCGTCGACGCTGACCGCCGCCAGCAGGATCAGGTCCTGAGCGATGTGGATGCCGTCGATCTGGATGACCAGCAGATCCAGCGCGGAGAGGTCGGCGGCCATCCACGCCTTCATCGTCTCGGCCGACAGCGCCACGAAGCGACGCGACACCGCCGATCGGGTCACGCCGGCTCCCCGCTCGGCGGGGATGTCGCCGCCGGGCAGGCGGACGGCGCCGCCGAACTTGCGGGTCGACACGTTCATCAGCATCAGATTGAGCGCCCATTGGCCGAGAAGATCCTCGTCGACCGCCGCCGCCCAGCTCGGCAGGGGCATCTCACCGCCGAGCGGGCACGAACCCGAGGGCGCTCGACTTCGACCTTGCCGCCGTGAAAGCCGATCTTTCCCTTGGCTCTGCCCCAACGATGAGCCTCCCGATCGCCACCGCGACCATGGCGCGGGCCGCAGAGCCGAGCCGCATCCTCTTCCATCATACCGGTGAGAGTGGCCAGCCCGGCCGTCAGGCACAGGCGTTCGAAGCTGGCGCGGACCTCGTCCACAGCTGCCTCGACGAGCGCAGACGGTGTCACCGCTGCCGATGTGGTAGGTTTCTTCATGGCGTTGCTTTCCTTCGAGGATTCGACACCCGAGCCTTAAGAGCCGGATTCAAAAGTTCACGCGGTTTTGCAATGTCTTACGATGCGGCGTGTTAGCATGCGGATGCTGGCGATGTGGGCGAAGGCGGTCGCGCTTTCGATGGATTTCTCCCAGTCCTTTGCGAGGCGGCGGCAGCGTCCGAGCCATGCGAATGTCCGCTCGACCACCCAGCGGCGGGGCAGGACGACGAAGCCCTTGGCCGCGTCGGAGCGCTTGACGATCTCGATGGTCCAGCGTCCGTGGCCGGCCATGGCGTCCTTTAGCTTGTCGCCGGCATAGCCGCCATCGGCGAAGACCTGGCGCAGCCACGGATGGCGGGAGCGGATCGCCCTGAGCAGGTCGGGAGCACCGTCGCGGTCCTGCACGTCGGCCCCGTGGACCATGACGAAGATCAGCAAGCCGACCGTGATGGCGCCGATCGCCTTGCCGCCTTCCGAAATGGTGAGGCTCGCCTGGGCGATCTGTAGAGTCGAGGACGGGCGCGGTGGCATTGCCCCGTTTCCCGTCCCCGCTCATCAAACCGGACGTACGGATTTCCCGCATCCGGCTTTCCGACTGGTTTCACCGCAAGGCCCACGGCGACGACCGACTGCGCTCGCGTCGAAGGCATCGGACGGCCAATTCCCCGTAGACATATTCTCGAGAGAACCGGTCCGCTCCACGCCCCTGCGCTTTGTGTCGTTGACGGAGGAAGTGCCGCGTTCGGTCATACACATGCTGATCGACGGCCTCGTATGCCGACGCGAGGGCGCCGTAGGAGAAGTAGGCCGACCAACCGCGCAGAACGCGGTTCAACCGTGCTCGCACTTCGTCCCAAGCGCCCTTGTTGCCGGGCACCAGAAGTTCGCCGATCTTCACCTTGACCCGCTGCACGCTCTTCTTGGACGGGCTCGCCCCCAGGTGCCAGCGACCTCCATTGGGAAGGTGGCGCGGTCCCAGTGTGTAGCCAAGGAAGTCGAAGCCTTCACGCCGGGCATTTTTCACCGAGGTTTTCGCCTCGTTGAGCGTCAGCCCGAGCTTCGTCATCACCGCCCTCGTCCAGGTCAGAGCCTCTTCCGCGTGTCCGCGGCTGAGGATGACGAAGTCGTCGGCATAAGAGATGACATGTGCGTGGAACACCTCGCCGCGCCCCGTCAACCGCCAATGCTTCAGGAATCGGTTCATGTAAATGACGGAGAGCAGCGGACTGGCGACACCACCCTGGGGGGGTGCCGCGAGCGCTGCTCTTGCCGCCGCTCATGTGCCGTTTCCCGTCGCCATCCCGTTCCTCGACCGGCACTTGCAGCCACAGCTTGATCAGCCGCAGCACATTCCGGTCGAGGACACGGCGGGCCACCGATCGGAGGAGGTCCGCGTGCGGGATCGTGTCGAAATACTTCGACAAGTCGGCATCGACGACGTCGGTATAGCCCTGGTATAGCCCCGGCATAGCAGCCGGTGCGTTTCCTTGACGGCATCGATCGCGCTCCGACGCGGCCGATAGCCGTAGGCACCGTCCTCGAAGTCCGCCTCGAAGATCGGCTCCAGCACGATCTTGGCTGCGGCCTGAACCACCCGGTCCCGGATCGTCGGGATGCCAAGCGGACGTTCGCCGCCGCCAGGCTTTGGGATCATCACCCGCCGCACTGGATCAGGCTGGTAGGACTTCGAGACGAGGTCCTCGCGCAAGCTCGCCAGCCACGCGTCTATATCCGCCGCCTCGATCTGTCCGAAGGTCATCCCGTCCACACCTGGCGCACCCGCATTGGCGCGGGCAGTCACCGCGACGAATGCAGTTATTGGAGGTGTCCAGCTGAAGCGGATCGTGGCGGATTTGTCGCTCGACGACCCGCGCACGCTACCGACCGCGGAGGAGGCCGCCGCCGCCATCGTACCGTTGTGCCTGCCGGCGTGCGAGGACACCGGGCGGCTCTACGATTTCCCCACCCGGAGCTTCCTCGACTTCCGGATGCCAGCCTGAGGCCGGCGCTCACAGGGCGAGGCGCACCAGCCTCTGCCCCGCCTCCACCTGCTCGCCGACCCGGCAGACGATCTCGGCGACGATGCCGTCCCGCGGGGCGGTGACGGGGTTCTCGAACTTCATCGCCTCGATCACCGCCAGCACGTCGCCGCGGGCCACCCGTTCGCCCGCCTTGGCCGCGACCGCGACCACGAGGCCGGGAATCTCGGCGCTGGCCCAGTCGGTCGCCTCCGCCTCGTCCGGGCCGCCGCGCACCCGGCGCGAGACCTCCGCGCGCGCGCCGTCGATGATCACCTCCACCGCATCGGGCAGCACCAGCGCGCGCCAGCGCCGGCCGTCGAGCATGCCTTCGAGGAGGCCGCCGGAACCGCGCCCGCCCTCGACCGTCGCGGTCAGCCGCATCCCGGCGGTCTCGGCCTCCACCGTCACGGCGCCGCGCCGGGCGGAAAGGACCCGCACGGCGGCGCGTGCCCCGGCGATTTCCAGGACCATCGCGCCGAGCGGCGCGCCCTGCGCCAGCGCGTGCCGGCCATAGGGCGCCGCGCTCGCCTGCCAGGGCGAGGCCGGCCCGCTTCCCTCCGGCATGGCGTCGAGCACGACGGCGGCGCCGGCCACCGCGGCTAGCGCGCCGGGCGCGGCCGCGCCGAGGAGCTCGGGCAGAACCTCGTCGATGAGGCGGGTGTGCGCCGTTCCGGCCGCCACCTCCGGCCGCGCCGCGAGCGCCGCGAGGAAGCCGAGATTGGTCGCGACCCCCATCACCGCGGTCTCGGCGAGGGCCGCGCGCATGCGCGCCAGTGTCTGCCGCCGGTCGTCGCCATGGACGATGATCTTCGCGATCATGGGATCGTAGTGGGGCGGCACGGGGCTTCCAGCCTCGACCGCGCTGTCGATGCGCGCCCCGGAGGGCCAGGCGAGGTGCGTGACGCGTCCCGGCGCCGGCCGGAAGCCCGCGGCCGGGTCCTCCGCATAGAGCCGGCACTCGATGGCATGGCCGCGCGCGTGGATCTGCTCCTGGGCGAGCGGTAGCGGCGCGCCCGAGGCGAGGCGCAATTGCCATTCCACGAGGTCGAGGCCGGTGATCGCCTCCGTCACCGGATGCTCCACCTGGAGGCGCGTGTTGACCTCCAGATAGTAGAATGCCCCATCGGCGCCGACGATGAACTCGAACGTGCCGGCATTGCGGTAGGTCACGGCCCGCGCGCCGGCGACCGCCGCCTGCGCGAGGCGCGCCCTGAGGGCGTCCGGCAGGGTGGAGGCGGGGGCTTCCTCGATCACCTTCTGGTGGCGGCGCTGGAGCGAGCATTCCCGGTCGAACAGGTGCACCGCGCCGCCCGCGCCGTCGCCGAACACCTGCACCTCCACATGGCGCGGCCGCTCGATCAGGCGCTCCACCAGCAGGCGCCCGTCGCCGAAGCTGGAGCGTGCGGTGCGGATCGCCGAGGCGATCTCGGCGCGGGCGCCCGGCTTCGTGACCACCTGCATGCCCTTGCCGCCCCCGCCCGCGGCGGGCTTCAGCAAGGCGGGATAGCCGGTCGCCGCGATCAGCCGCTCCACCTCCTCCACGTCGTCGGAGGCCGCGGCCGAGCCGGGCACCACCGGCACGCCGGCCTCGGCCATGAGCGCCTTCGCCCGCCCCTTGTCGCCGAGCGCGGCGATGGTGTCGGGCCGCGGCCCGACGAAGATCAGCCCCGCCGCCTCCACCGCGGCGGCGAAGTCCGCATTCTCCGAGAGGAAACCGACGCCGGGATGGATCGCGTCGGCACCCCGCTCGCGCGCGGCGCGGATCAGCGCCGCCCCGTCGAGATAGGAGCGCGCCGCCGGTGCCGGGCCGATGCGCACCAGGTCCGCCGCCCCCTCCAGGTGGGGCGCGCCGCGGTCGGCGTCGGAATAGACCGCCACATAGGGGATGGAGAGCCGCGCGCAGGTGCGGGCGATGCGCCGGGCGATCTCGCCGCGGTTGGCGATCAGGAGCTTGCCGATCATGGCTACATCCGGAACACGCCGAAGCGGGTCTCCCCCTTCGGGCCGCCTTTCGCCATGGCGAGGGCGAGGGCGAGGAAGGCGCGCGTCTCCTCCGGCTCGATCACCGCGTCCACCCACAGGCGGGCGGCGGCGTGGAGCGGGTGGCTCGATCGCTCGTAGGCGGCGCGGATGGGGGCCTCGAAGCGCGCCCGCTCCTCCGCGTCGAAGGTCCGCCCCGCCTTGGCCAGCTGGCCCTCGCGCACCAGGCCGAGCACGGTCGCGGCCTGCTCGCCGCCCATCACCGAGGTGCGCGCATTGGGCCACATGGCCATGAGGCGCGGGCCGAAGGCGCGCCCGCACATGGCGTAGTTGCCGGCGCCGTAGCTGCCGCCCACCAGCAGGCTGAGTTTCGGCACCGCGGCGGTCGCCACCGCATTCACCAGCTTCGCGCCGTGTCGGGCGATGCCGCCCGCCTCGTATTCCTCGCCCACCATGAAGCCGCTGATGTTGTGCAGGAACAGCAGCGGCACGCCGCGCTGGCAGCACAGCTCGATGAAGTTCGCCGCCTTCTGCGCGCTCTCGGCATAGAGCACGCCGTCGTTCATGAGCACGCCGACGCGGTAGCCCTCGATGGCGGCGGTGCCGCAGATGATGGTGCGGGCATAGCGCGCGCGGTACTCGTCGAGCCGGCCGCCGTCGATGAGGCGGGCGAGGATCTCGCGGGCGGGCAGGCGCTGGCGCGGGCTCGCCGGGATCAGGCCGGCGATCTCCGAGGCCGGGCTCAGCGGCGGCTCGGGCGGAAGGTCCGGGCCGGGCAAAGGCGGCGCCGGGGCGCGGGCGAGGATGGCGCGCACCAGGAACAGCGCCTCCACGTCGTCCTCGGCCAGATGGTCGGCCACCGCGCTGCGGCGGGTGTGCACGTCGGCCCCGCCGAGGGTCTCGGCTTCCACCACAACCCCGGTCGCCGCCTGCACCAGCTGCGGGCCGCCGAGGAAGATGGTGCCGGTGCCGCGCACGATCACCGTCTCGTCCGCCATGGCGGGGATGTAGGCGCCGCCGGCGGTGCACGAGCCCATGACGGCCGCGATCTGCGGCAGGCCCAGCGCGGACATCTCGGCGATGTTGCGGAAGATGGCGCCGAAATGGTGCGCGTCGGGGAAGATGTCCTCCTGGTGCGGCAGGAAGGCGCCGCCCGAATCCACCAGGTAGACGCAGGGCAGGGCATTCTCCCGCGCCACCTGCTGGGCGCGGATCTGCTTCTTCACCGTGAGGGGATAATAGGTGCCGCCCTTCACCGTGGCGTCGTTCGCCATGATCATGACGAGGCGCCCGCCGACGCTGCCGACGCCGGTGACGATGCCCGCCGCCGGGACCGGCTCGTCATAGACGCCGTGGGCAGCGAGCCGGCCGATCTCCAGGAACGGGGTCGCCGGGTCGAGCAGGAGCGAGATGCGCTCGCGCGCGGTCAGCTTGCCGCGCTCCTTGTGGCGCGCCACCGCCTCGGCCGGCCCGCCCGCCGCGGCGAGCCGCGCGGCCTCCTCGATCGCCGCGCACTGGAGGCGGAAGGCCTCGGCGTTGTCGGGGGGAACCGCTTGCGCCGGCTCTTGCTCGGGGTCTTGGGCGGGAGTGTCCGGCAGGGCCGCCATTCAGGCGGCCTCCGATCCGGCGGGCGGCAGCACGGCCGGAAGGCGCAGCAGGCCGTTGCCCATGGCCTTGCCGGTCTGGTCGAGGCGCAGTGTGCGCGTCGCCCCGCCGCCGAGCGCCCGGCGCATGATCACGACCACGGCCTCGATATTGTCCATGGGATAGGTCTCCACGTCGCCCTGGACCCAGTCGCCGAACAGCGCCTTGACCCGCTCGGGCGTGAGGCTCGCCAGGAGCACGGGATAATCCTGCGGCGTGCGGGCGATGACCCCCACCGAGACCACGTCGCCCTTGTCGCCGGAGCGCACATAGGCGAAGTCGCGAAGAAGCTGCATGGCTCAGGCCTCCAGGAGCGAGACGCGCTGCGTCACCACGGACTGCGGCACGAGGGTGGGCCACACGCCGTAGACCGGGCGCGGCTTCATGGGCGTGCCGAAGGAGGTGCCGCCCGGCCCCATGATCCAGAGCTGCGCGCAGGCCCGGCGCACCTTCTCCGCCTCCTGGCGGGTGGCGGTGTGGACCGCGACGCGCAGGCCGATCTCCGCCGGCTCGTAATCCGGCATGGGGGAGGCCGGCCCGTGCAGCATGTTGACGCCCACGAGGTCGAACTGCACCGCGTCGGCCTTCAGCTTCAGGCGCTCGAAGCGCTCGCCGAGGGTCTGCTTCGCCTTCTCGGCGCGCCCCAGCGCGTCGGGCCAGGGGAAGAACATCATGCCCTCGCCGATCCAGCCGTCCTCGTAGCCCACCACCAGCTTGAGGGTTTCCGGGCGCGGGCCGCCGCCCATGTGGGAGAGCCGGACGCGGTCCGGCCCGATCTCCTCCAGCCGCACGCGAGTGAAGTCGGCGACGCCGTCCGGCATGAGGTAGCGGCGCGGATCGCCGATCTCGTAGACGAGGTGCTCCTTGACGGTGAACGGGTCCACGCGTCCGCCGGTCTGGTCGAGCTTGGTGATGACCGCGGTGCCGTCGCCGTCGAACTCGACGATGGGAAAGCCGACCCTGCCCATGTTGGGCATCTCGTCGAAGCGGGAGGACATGCCGCCGGTGGCGGCGGCGGCGCACTCCACCACGTGGCCGATGGTGATGGCGGCGGCGATGCGGTCGGTGTCGGCCGCGCCGTAGCTCCAGCCGAACTCGTGCATCAGCGGGCCCACATAGAGCGCGTTGTCGGAGACCCGGCCGGCGATCACCACGTCCGCCCCCTGGGCGAGCGCCTCCACGATGCCGGAGCTGTCGGTATAGACGTTGGCGGCCACCACGCGGTTGCGGATGGCGGCGAAGTTGGTCTCGCCGGTGTCGATGTTGGTGAGGTCGGTGCCGCTCTCGATCAGCTCGTCCAGCCGGTCGAGCACGTCGTCGCCTTCGATCACGCCGATGCGCAGGCCGTTCAGCCCGAGCTCGCGGGCGAGCGAGCGGATGCGCTCGCCGGCCGCGCGCGGGTTGGCGCCGCCGCCGTTGCAGACGATGCGGGTGCCGCTCTTGCGGGCGAGAGGAAGAAGAACGGAAAGGTGCGCGGGAAGATCGGGAATGTACCCCGTCTCCGGGTCCTTCAGGCGCTGGCGCTGGAGCAGCGCCATGGTCAGCTCGGCGAGATAGTCCATGGAGAGATAGTCGAGCGTCCCCCGCTCCAGCAGCTCGACCGCAGGGTCGAAGGCATCTCCCCAGAAGCCGGAACCGGCCCCGAGCCTCAGCGAACGCCTCATGCGCGCCTCTCCCAAAGAAATCATTCTTCCGCAACGCCATAGGCCGGGGCGCGCCGAGGCGCGCCGGGTCCCGCAGGGTCCGGATCGATGCAGAGGGTGCGTCGCTGCGGGGCGTAAAGTCAAGTGTATTTCGAAAATCAGTTCCGCAAGATGGATTTTTGTTTGACCCGCCCGCCGGGCAGGCACTAAGGTCGTCGCCAGAGAAGGGCGCCCCGAGCGCTCCGGCCCGCCATCGGGCCCGCCCTGGAGGAAGGCGCCGCGCCATGCAGGCGGATGAGGTGGAACTGGCCGTCGCCGACGGCATCGCGCGTGTCACCCTGAACCGGCCGGCGCGGCGCAACGCCCTCACCGCGTCCATGGCGAACGCGCTCACCGCCGCGTGGGCCCGCATCGACGCGGACCAGGCGATCCGCGCCGTCGTGCTCGCCGCCGCCCCGTGCGGCACCTTCTGCGCCGGCATGGATCTCAAGGAGATGGCCGCGGCGCGGGCCGAGGGCGCGGACCTCCTCGCACGCATCGCCGATCCGTTCCAGGAGCGCCTGCGCGCAGTCCGCCAGCCGGTGGTGGCGGCGCTCAACGGCCATTTCAGCGGCGCCGGCATGCTGCTCGCCATGGGCGCCGACATCCGCGTTGGCCTCGCCGGATCGCGCGCCGCCATCTCCGAGGTGCGGTTCGGCCGGGGCACCTCCTGGGCCGTGCCGCTGCTGTGGATGCTGCCGCAGCCGGTGCTGAGCGAGATGATGCTCACCGGCGCGCCTTTGCCCGTGGAGGAGCTGTGGCGCCACGGCTTCGTCAACCATCTCGAGGCGACGCCGGAGGTGGTGCTGGCGCGCGCCCTCGCCCTCGCCGGCCAGATCGCCCGGAACGCGCCGCTCTCCGTGCGCGCCGCCAAGGCAACGCTCGCCGCCGGCATGGACCTCGGCTGCGCGGGCGGGCTCGCGCGCGGCGCCGAGCTTCACCGCGCGGTCTATGCCAGCGCCGATGCACAGGAAGGGCCGAGCGCCTTCGCCGAGGGGCGCGTGCCCGTCTGGCAGGGCCGGTGACCAGGAAGGAAGAGCAGGAGCGATGATCGATCAGCCGTTTCCCGAATTGAAGGTCGGCCAGTCCAAGGTCTCGCGCGGGCGCACGCTGACCGAGACCGACGTGGTCAACTTCTGCATGCTCACCGGCAACTGGCTGGAGATCCACGCCAACGAGGAGTTCGCCAAGACCGCGCGCTTCGGCCGGCGGGTGGTTCAGGGCTCGCTCGTCTTCTCCATCGTCAACGCGCTCCTGCCCTTCGATTCGAGCGTGGTGGACGCGTTCTACGGCGTGGACCGGCTGCGATTCCTCAAGCCCACCTTCATCGGCGACACCCTGTGGGCGCGCTCCGAGATCATCGACCTGCGCGAGAAGGACGGAGGCGCCGGCGTCGCCACGCTCGAGCTCGTCGGCGCGAACCAGCGCCGGGAAAAAGTCATGCGCTGCGAGTTCAGCCTGCTCATCTTGGGCGCGCGCCTGCTGCCGCCCTCGAACGACCCCTTCACCCTTGCGGAGCCTGCGGCCCAATGAACTTCCTCAACAGCGAACAGAGCGCCTGGCACGACACCGTCGACCGCTTCATGGAGAAGGAGATCACGCGCGAATACATCCGCACCCAGGACGAGGCGCGCGCCTACCCTTACGAAGGCTATGAGAAGATCGCCAAGGAAGGCTGGCTGCGCCTGCTGATCCCGGAGGATCACGGCGGCTACGGCGGCGACATCTTCGACTACGCGCTCATGTGCGAGGGGCTCGGCAAGTTCGGCTTCGACTTCGCGACTGCGGTGCTGGTGCCCACCTTCACCGCCATGAACATCGTGAAGTTCGGCAACGACGCCCAGAAGGCGGACTATCTCGAACCCTTCATGTCCGGCGCGCGGCGCTTCTCCATCTCCATCTCCGAGCCCTCGGCCGGCTCGGACGCTGCCAGCACTCGCACCCGCGCCCGACGCGACGGCGAGAGCTACGTCATCAAGGGCCAGAAGCTCTGGTGCAGCGGCGCGGCGGCGCAGAACGTGACCATCCAGATGCTGGTGCGCACCGACCCGGAGACCGCCAAGCACCGCGGGCTCTCGGTGCTGCTGGTGCCCAACGACACGGCGGGCGTCGACATCCGCCGGCTGCCGACTCTGGCGCGCCGCGCCACCGGCACCACGGAGATCTTCCTCGACGACGCGCGGGTGCCCGCCGCCAACCTGCTCGGTCACGAGGGGCAGGGATGGGAGATCATCACCGATCATCTGGAGTTGGAGCGCATCGCGGTGTCCGCCGCCTATGTGGGCAATGCCCAGACCGCGGTGAGCGACGCGCTCGCCTATGCCCACGAGCGCGAGCAGTTCGACCGGCCGATCTTCGATTTCCAGGTGATCCGCCACATGCTCGCCGACATGCAGACCCAGGTGGATGCCGCCCGGCTCCTGGTCTACCGCGGCGCCGAGCTCGCCTCACGGCACGAGCCGTGCGCCAAGGAGGTGGCCATGGGCAAGCTGTTCGCATCCGAGACGCTGCAGAATGTCTCGCGCATGGGCATGCAGATCCTCGGCGGGCACTCCATGCTGCCGGACTCGGACATGGAGCGCTATTTCCGCGAAGGCATGCAGAGCACCATCGGCGGCGGCACCTCGCAGATCCAGCGCACCATCATCGCCAAGGCCATGCACCAGAACCCGGGCTGAGATGGCGCGTCTGTTCCAGCCCCTCGGCCTGCGCGGCCTCACGCTGAAGAACCGCGTGGTGGTCTCGCCCATGCAGACCTACAGCGCGCCCGAGGCGCGCGCGACGGCCTGGCACCAGGCGCATCTCGCGCGCTTCGCCCTCGGCGGCGCCGGGCTGGTGGTGGCGGAGGCCACCGCCGTGACCCCGGAGGGGCGCTCGACCGACCTCGATCTCGGGCTCTGGGACGGTGCGCAGGAACACGCCCTGCGCGGCCTCGCGGAAGCGGTCCACGCCTGCGGCGCGGCGCTCGGCGTGCAGCTCCAGCATGCAGGCCGCAAGGCGGCGACGTCCGCGCCGTGGGAGGGGTTCCGGCCGCTCGCGCCGGAGGCCGGCGGGGCGGTGCTCGGGCCGACCGATGCGCCCGCGGCTCCCGGCGGCCATGTTCCGCGCGCGATGGCGCCATCCGACATGGCCCCGCTCGTGGCCGCCTACGCGGCTGCGGCCCGGCGCGCCGATACGGCGGGCGTGGACCTCATCGAGATCCACATGGCCCACGGCTATCTCCTCCACAGCTTCCTGTCGCCCCTCTCCAACACCCGCGCCGACGCGTACGGCGGGGCGATCGAGGGGCGCATGCGATTTCCTCTCGAAGTGGTGGAGGGCGTGCGGGCGGCCTGGCCGGCGCACAAGCCGCTCGCCTGCCGAATCTCGTCGGTGGACGGGATCGGCATCGGCTGGTCGCTGGAGGATTCCCAGGTGCTGGTGAAGGCGTTGATCGCCGCCGGCGTCGACCTGGTGGACTGCTCCTCGGGCGGCATGATCCTGCCGAGCGGCCAGATGATGGTGCCCCGCGGCCCAGGCTTCCAGGTGCCGTTCGCGAGCCAGCTCAGGCGGGCGACCGGCGCCTGCGTGATCGCGGTCGGCGGCATCGCCGATGCGGCCGAGGCCGAGGCGGTTCTGACGCGCGAGGATGCGGACCTCGTCGCCATCGGCCGCGCGATGCTCGCCGATCCGAACTGGGCGCTCCACGCCGCCGCCACGCTTGTTGAGGACGGCGGCTGGGCGCACTGGCCGAAGCCGTTCGGCTGGTGGCTGGAGCGCCGCGCCCGCGCCGCGGGCCGGTACAAGGCTTAGGTCCCGCCGGCGCTCGCGCCATTGCCGCCTTGTCGACCGGGATATGTTCCGGTGCGGCGGCGTGCTGATCTTCCTGAAAACCACGACGGCCATCGCGAAGCGCCGGACGCCTCGCCGGGCGCCCGCGCGCGGCGGCGCGTCTTTTGTGGCCCGAAACAGCTTGCGCCCGGATCGCGGGACGATCCGGGCGCAAGGATTTCGATCGACGGTGCGGGGGGCCAGGGCCGCGGCGCAGGCGCGGCCGAAGCTAAAGCTTCAGATCCGCGGGCTGCCGCTGTGCGGCGCCGGCCGATCGCGGCTCGCGAAAGTGGCTCACCCCTGCCAGCGCCGCGATCATGATCAGGCCGACGATGTCGCTCCAGGCCGCCGGATAGAACAGCAGCGCCGCCGCGCCATAGACGAAGATCCGCAGCGGCCAGTTGAGCGGGCCGAAGAAGTAGCCCGTGGAGGCCGCCGTGATGGCGATGATCGCGATGGAGGTGATGCCCGTGTCATAGGCGATCTGCAGCCACGAGCCCTCCATCAGCACCCCGGTGCGGAAGATGAAGAGGAACGGGATCAGGTAGAGCCCGATGGCCAGCACCACCGCATGCCCGCCCACCTTCCAGAAGTTCACTTTCGCTATCGAAGCAGCCGCGAACACGCTCGCGCAGACCGGCGGCGTGATGGCGGACAGGATCGCGAAATAGAAGATGAACAGGTGGGCGTTGAGCGGGGCGACGCCGAGCTTGATGACGATGGGCGCCGCCACCGCCGCCGCCAGGATGTAGGAGGCGGTGGTGGGCACGTCCATGCCGAGAAGGATGGCGAGCACCGCGGTGAGGATCAGCACGAAGACGAGGTTCTCGCCCGACAGCGACAGGATGAGGCTCGACACCTTCACACCCACCCCGGTGGCGGTGAGCACCTTCACCACAATCGCCGCGCAGGCGAGCAGCACCG
The DNA here is from genome assembly GCF_043195145.2 of Roseixanthobacter pseudopolyaromaticivorans. NCBI lineage: Bacteria > Pseudomonadati > Pseudomonadota > Alphaproteobacteria > Hyphomicrobiales > Xanthobacteraceae > Roseixanthobacter > Roseixanthobacter pseudopolyaromaticivorans. The sequence continues at coordinate 4,024,087 of NZ_CM195539.1, read as the reverse complement.
CGATCATAGCGATGGCCCGGCCGGCGTCGTAGAGGCCTTCCAGCACCTGGCCCAGATACTCGCTGTAGGTGGCGCCGAGCTCATGAGCGCGGCCCTCGGCCAAGCATTTCGCGCCGCGCAGGATCACTTGGGTGACGACCAGCATCGCCACCGCCGTCGCGCCCGCGAGGGTGGGGGTGAGGTCCATGGCGAGCATGCCGATGAGGACGCCAACCGGCAGATACATGGGCAAGGCGGTGTAGGGGTCGAGCAGCTCGCGCGCCGACGGCATCTCCGAGCGGTCGAGCGGGCGGATGTTCATCTTGCGCGCGCGGAATCCGACGCTGAACCAGATGGTGAGGAAGTAGAGGATGGCCGGGATGAGGGCGGCGCCGACCACGCTGGAATAGGGAATGTCCAGCATCTCCGCCATGATGAAGGCGCCCGCCCCCATCACCGGCGGCATGATCTGCCCGCCCGCCGACGCCACCGCCTCGATGGCGGCGGCGTAGCTCTTGGTGTAGCCCGCCCGGTGCATGGTGGGGATGGTGATGGGGCCGAGCGCCATCACGTTCGCCACCGCCGATCCGGTCACCGTCCCGAACAGGGCGGAGGAGGCGGTGCACACCTTCGCCTGGCCGCCCCAGCTGCGGCCGGCGATCAGGGTGGCGAGCTTGATGAAGATCTCCGTCGCCCCAGTGCTGAGCAGCAGCGCGCCGAAGATGATGAACACCGCGATCACCCGGGTGCCCATGTCGACCATGTAGCCGAAGATGGTCTCGGTGGAGGCGTAGGTGGTCTCGATCAGCGTCAGGGTGGAGACGCGCGGCGGCTGCCACGGCCCGCTCACATAGGCGCTGCCCAGATAGAAATAGAGTAGCCCGGTGAGCGCGAGCAGCGGCAGGAACCAGCCGATGGTCCTGCGCGCCGCCTCCAGCACCAGGGCCAGCGCGATGAAGCCGAGCGCGAGGTCGAGCGTGCTCAACTCGCCCATGAAGTCGGACAGGCGCTGGTTGTTGAGCGCCACGTGGAAGCAGACGTAGTAGCCCGCGAGCGCCAGCACGATGTCGAGGATGCGGCGCGCGCCCTTGCTCCCGCCCTCGACGGCCGAGAGCAGGAACACCGACCCGAGCCCGAGCCCGAGGAACAGGCCCCGCTGGACCAGCGGCTCCATCATCCCCGCGAACGAGGTGTAGAGCTGGAACAGCGCGAATCCGATGAGGATGATCCGCAAGGAGAACGCCGTGCTCTTGCCGAGCCAGCTGTCGGTGGTGCCGTCTGCCATCTGAGCGCCTCTGACGTTCGCAGCCGAAGGAATTATTGCGCCGACTTCCAGTGGGCGAGCGCGCCGGGATGGACGGCGATGCCGATCTCGACCGTCTCGAGCAGCGACTTCTTGAAGTCGTAGTCCTTCAGCTGCGGCCACACGCTGATGAGGATCTGCCGGTTCTGGTCGATGGCGTGGGCGATCTTCTTCGCGGTCGCATCGTTCATCAGCGACAAACGCGTGGCATAGACGATCGGCACCGAGGGCGTGGCGAAGGCCGGGTTGTCCTTGATGAAGCCGACCGGGATGGTGACGAAGCTCACGCCCGGGATCTTGGCGAGCACCTTCTCCTGCTGCTCCTTGGTGAAGCCCAGGATGCGCATGTCCACCTTGGTCATCAGCTCGCGCAGAGTCGCGTCGACGCGCGAGGCGGCGGCGTACTTGGAGTAGCCCACGAGCTGGTTGTTGCCGACGCCCTCGATGGCGTCGTTCACGGTGCCGTAGATGTAGCGCGGCTTGATGCCAAGCAGGTTGAAGCTCTGGGTGACGAGCAGCTCGCCGCCGCTGCCGCGAATGCCGGGCGTGAAGTTCTTGCCCGTCAGCCCGTTGAGGTCGGTGATGCCGCTGTCGACGCGCACCGCGATGTTGATGATGGAATCGTCATAGGGGTAGAGCGCCACGAGGTCGGCCACCGGCTTGCCCTCGAACTGGCCGGTGCCGTTCTTCGCCTGCACAAAGACGTCGCCCGCCACGAGGCCGAGGTCGATCTCGCCCCGCGCCAGCCGGCGCACGTTGTCGACGCTGGCCCCGGTCTCCACCACCGTGACCGTGGTGCCCGGATTTCCCTTCTCGATGGCCTGCGCCATGCCCACGGCCACCTGGTAGTGGCTCGACGTGGCGTTGGTGGCGCCGAGCGTGAGCGTCTCCGCCCCGGCCGGCAGCGCCAGCAGCGCCGCGAAGGCGCCGCCGCAGAAGAGGGCCGACGCGCGGCCGCGGCCGCGCCGGCGGCCCATGAGAAGCCCAATAGCGCGAGAGAAGTGTCCCCGCATGTCGTTCCTCCAAAGTTTTTCTTGTCGCACGCCGGGTCGCGCCGGCGGTCACGGGATGAACGCCGGCGGCGCGCACGAACGCGCCGGGCCGGGCCCTCATCGTCCCGATACTTATGAACGTGACACAGATCGGAGGAAGGTACAATTACATTTTGAAAATACGTTCCGCACAGTGAGTTTTTGATGTAGCCTGATCGCCGTGCCATCATTCGGCAAGGAACGGAATCGGTGATGCATCCCGACGAGATCGTGCAATTCGAGGCCGCAGACGGCCTCGCCACCATCACCCTGAACCGCCCGGAGCGGCGCAACGCCCTGTCGGTCGCTGCCGCCGAGAGGCTCTTCGACCTGTGGGAGGAGGTAGACCGGCGCCCCGAGATCCGCGCCGTGATCCTCACCGCCGCGCCCTGCGGCACGTTCTGCGCCGGCATGGACCTGAAGGAGGCGAGCAGCATCGGTGCCAAGGGCGGCGACGTACTGCAGATAATTCGCGACCCGTTTCACGAGCGCATGCGCCGCGTGCGCGCGCCTATCATCGCCGCCATGACCGGCCACTTCGCCGCAGGCGGCTTCATGCTCTCGCTCAACGCCGACATCCGCATCGGCGTCGCCGGCACCAGCGGCGGGATCACCGAGGTGAAGCGCGGGCGCGGCTCGCCCTGGGCGGTGCCGCTCCTCTGGCAGATGCCGCAGCCGCTGGTGATGGAGATGGTCCTCACCGGCGAGCCCCAGACGATCGAACGCCTGCACGCCATCGGCTTCGTCAATTATGTGGAGCCGACGGCAGAAGCGGCGCTGGAGCGGGCACGGACGCTGGCGCGCATCATCGTCGCCAACGCTCCGCTCTCGGTGGCGGCGGGCAAGCAGTCGTTGCTCAATGCCATGAGCCTGGGCTGCGACGCCGGCCTTGCCGAGGCCAAGCAGATCTATCGCTCCGTCTATGACAGCCGCGACGCTCAGGAGGGCCCGCGCGCCTTCGCCGAGAAGCGCGCGCCGGTCTGGACCGGGACTTAGAGTGCGATTGGTCGCTCCGGAAGCGCGAGGCGCTTCCACGTGGACTGTGGTTCGCTCTCTAACTTATTGAGAGAGCCGGATTCGGCGTAGGCGAATCCGGCTTGAGGGTGCGAGCGTGGGAAGGATCATGGCGCCATCCAAGGACAAGACCACCGAGGTCGTCTCGCTGGCGCGCGGGCTCGCCATATTGCGGGCTTTCCGCGCCATCGACGCGCCGCTCGGCAACAAGGAGATCGCCGAGCGCACCGGGCTGCCCAAGGCGACCGTGGCGCGGCTCGCCTACACGCTGTGCGCCATGGGCTATCTGCGGCAGGTGGGGCCGCACGCCCAGTACCACCTCGGCGACAAGGTCTCCACGCTCGGCTACACGGTGCTGCGCACGCTCTCGGTGCGCCAGGTGGCCGAGCCGCTGATGCAGGCCATGGCCGACAAGCACGAAATGTCGGTCGCGCTCGGCATCGGCAACGGTCCGGACATGATCTATCTGCATTATTGCTCGGGTCCCGAGACCATCACCATGCGCCTGCATATCGGCGCCCTGGTGCCCATCGCCCAGTCGGCCATGGGGCGGGCCTATATGTGGGCGCTGCCGCCGCCGGCACGCGAGGCCCACATGCAGGCCATCCGCGCCGCGGCTGGCCCCTCCGCCGACGCGATGGAGGATGGCCTGCGCGAGGCCATCGCCGAGGTGGACCGGCGTGGCTTCTCGGTCTCCTTCGGCGACTGGCGCCGGGAGATATATGCGGTGGGCGCGCCGGTGTGGCTCGACCGCGGCGAAACCATCCTGGCGCTCAATTGCGGCACGCGGCGGCGCGATCTCGATCCGGCGCGGTTCCAGGACGAGCTGGGACCGGAGCTGATGGCCATGTCGAGCGAGATCGGCCACCGCATGGATCAACTGGGCGCGAGCTTCTGGGGCGACTGACCTTTCCATGGATGACCAGATCGACGAAAGCACCGCCGAAGACCGGGCCGCCCCGGCCCCGCGCGACATGGTGCGCCGCCGCCGCCAGCGCGGGGTGATCGCGCAGGACCGCGACTTCGTGAACGCGCTGGCGCGCGGGCTCATCGTGCTCGAGGCGTTCGGCACCACCCAGTCGGTCTGGCTCAGCGGCATGGAGGTGGCGGAGAAGGTGGGCCTGCCCAAGCCCACCACGTCGCGTCTGCTCCAGGCGCTGGCCGGCCTCGGCTATCTGCACTATTCGCCACGCCGGCGGCAGTTCCGCATCGGCACGGCGGTGCTGGCGCTGGGATTCGCCGCGCGCGAGCCGTTCAGCCTCGGCGACCTGGTGCGGCCCTACCTGAAGGAGCTGGCGGACACCTTCGCGGTCCATGCCTCCCTCGCCGCGCGCGACCGCCTCGACGTGATCGAGCTCGAGGTGTGCCACTCCCTCAACACGCTCATGACCCTGCGCCTGGAAGTGGGCTCGCGCATCCCGCTGGCAGGCACCGCCACCGGACATGCCCTGATCGCGCCGCTGGCCGAGAACGAGCTCCAGTATCTCCTCGGCCTGCTGCGCGAGCGCCACGCCAAGCGCTGGGACACCCTGCTCGCCAGCATCGAGACCGGGCGGCGCGAGGTGGCCGAGCAGGGCTTCACCACCGCGTCCGCGAGCTGGAACACCGACATCAACGGCGTGGCCGTGCCGCTGGTCTTCCCCGGCGGCTCGCCGGTCTACGCGCTCGCCTGCGGCGCCCCGGCCCGGCACCTGCCTGGCTGGAAGCAGCGCAAGATCGGCCAGCGCCTCGTGCAGATCGCCCGCGAGATCGAGCGCCGCCTGCTGGACGGCAACGTGGCGGCCCATCCCGGTGTCCCGGAGGTTTCCGATGTCCGATGAGGTCCTGCTGGATCGCCGGCCCGACGGCGTCGCGCTCCTGACCCTGAACGATCCCGCGCGGCGCAATCCGCTCTCCGACCGCCACATGCTCGATGCCCTGGTGGCGCGGCTCAGGGAGGTGGAGCAGGACGGCGCCGTCCGCGTCCTGGTGATCACCGGCGCGGGGCCGGTGTTCTCCGCCGGGGGCAACGTGAAGGACATGCGGGCGAAGGCCGGCATGTTCGCGGGGCCGGCGGTGGAGATCGCCGAGGCCTACCTGTCGGGCGTGCAGCAGATCCCGCAGATCATGCAGCGGCTCGACATCCCCACCATTGCCGCGGTGAACGGGCCGGCCATGGGCGCGGGCTGCGACTTGAGCCTCATGTGCGACATGCGCCTCGCCTCGGGCACGGCGCTGTTCGGCGAGGTGTTCGTCAATCTCGGCATCGTCTCCGGAGACGGCGGCGGCTGGTTCCTGGTGCGCCATGTGGGTTACCAGCGGGCGTGCGAGATCAGCTTCCGCGGCCGGCCCATCGATGCCGCGGAGGCGCTGCGCCTCGGCCTGGTGCTCGACGTGGTGCCAGAGGAGGAGCTTCTGCCGCGCGCGCTCGCGCTCGCCGGCGAGATCGCCGCCAAGCCCGCGCCGGCGATCCGCATGACCAAGCGCCTTCTGCGCATGGCGGAGCGCACCCATCTTCAGGACTTCCTCGGCGCCGCCGCCGCCATGCAGGCGGCCGCCCATGGCAGCGCCGAGCACGACGCGGCGCTCGACGCCGCGCTCGCCCTGCGCGCCCGCGCCTCCTGAGGCCGGGGCGGCGCTCAGTTCCGCAGCAGGCCGTCGGGGTCCACGATGCCGCGCAGCAGCTCCAGCTCGCGCGCGGTGGGCGCGGGCGTCTCCGGCACCTCGGCCGGCACTTCGAGCGCGAAGCCGGTCTTCGCCGCCACCTCGTCCACCGAGCTCCAGGCATGCACCGACTTCAGGCGCATGCGCAGGGTCTGCGGGTTGAAGTCCATCACCGCCAGCGGCGTGATGCAGAAGCGGGGGCCGCCCTTCAGGCCGGCCGCCTTGACGCTTTTCGGCCCGTCAAGGAAGCCGGGGGAGGTGACGAAGTCCACCTTCTCCACGAAGGTGCGGGGCGAGTGCGCGGTTGTGCAGATGTAAAAGCGCCGCGACATGGCGGCATAGGAGATGTTGGCGGCACCCGGCCCGCGCATCTTCGGCTTGTCGATGGTGCCGCCCACGAAATGCAGGTTGATGTTGCCGTGCGCGTCCACCTGCATGCCGTTGTGGAAGAAGAAGTCGAGGCCGCGATGGGAGTGGCCGAACAGTTCCAGGAACGTCTCCGAGGCCTCGCACGCCCCGAGCGCCCGGTCGTCCAGCATGGAGTTCCACAGCTTTCTGGGCCGCGGATTGACGAACATCTCGCCGGCGATCTGAATGTTCGGCGCATGGGTGAGGCGGGCGAGCAGGATCGCCGCCATGGGAATGGCCGCCGACGCCCCGGCAGCGCCGAGCTCGCCATCCTCAAGGTCGCGGGAGAGATAGACGGCCTGGAGCTCGGCCGGCGCGCAGTCGGTGGTCATAGGGATGCGGCCTCCTCCTCGAGCGCGCGCATTCGGGCGGTGCCGTCGGCGAGAGCGAGATAGTCCTCCTGGCGCGCCGGCGCGCGCACGTGAGCCGCGATGTAGTCGGCGAGCCTTTCCCGCGCGCCGTCGGCGCCGCGCCGGGCGGCCTCGGCGAGGTCGGCATAGTGCTCGATATAGGCCTCGTCGATGGAGTAGAGCGGGAAGCTGCCGGTGGGGTGGGCGCCGTAGGGGATCTCCACCACCGCGTCCACATAGATGCAGGGGATGGAGGTCTCGCGCGGGCGCGCGATGATCTCATCCGGCGGGACGATGCGGTCGACGCTCACGATCACCGTCTCGGCGGCGCGGGCGATGAGCTGGTCCGCATAGGTCATGGTGGCGAGGTGGCGCACGTTGCCGTAGGCGTCGGCCTCCTGGGCATGGAGCAAAGCGAGCTTGGGGCGGATGGCGCGGGTGGCGTAGAGCGCTTCGCCGGTGAACGGGCAGGTGATTGGGGCGACGAGCGGATTGTGCTTCGGCACGTCCGAGCCCTTCCAGGCCGCCACTGGCTGGAACGGCACGCCGTTCGCCGCCGCCAGGAGCCCGCCGACGATAGACAGCGCGTCGACGCAGTGGGCGGTGACGGTGCCCGCCTCCACGGCGCCGCGGAAGGCGGGGCACATGCGGTCCTCCAGCGTCACCGCCGGCAGGAACGTCTCCGCCACGCAGCCCGCAGCGATCAGCAGGTCCACGTCGAAGCCGGAGCCGGGCGAGGAGACGAGCTTGAGCTTCTTGCGGCCGAGCCGGATCACCTCGCGCACCAGGGCCAAGGGGCGGCCCTGCTTGAACAAGCCGCCGATGGCGAGGAGGTCCCCGTCGGCGAGTGTGCGCGCGATCAGGGCGCCGGCATCCTTTGCGGCGATGCGCTTCTCGCGCCTCTTGCCCGGCGCGCTCACGACGGCACGCCCATGCGGAACACGGTGGCGTCGAGGATCCACGCGCCCTCGCCGGCGCGTCCCACGCCCACCGGGTTGAGCTCCAGGCCCGCAAAGTCGTGGCCGAGGCCGGGCGCGAGGTCAGCGACGGCGACCGCAAGGTCGGTCAGCGCCTCCACGTCGAGCGCCGGCCGGCCGCGCGCGCCTTCGAGCAGCGCCGCGATCCGGCAGCTGCGAATCATGGCGGCGATCTCCTGGGGGTCCAGCGGCAGGATGCGCACCGCCACGTCCCGCATGATCTCGGTGTAGATGCCGCCGGCACCGAAGGTGAGGGTGGGGCCGAACTCCGGGTCCAGGCCTAGGCCAAGGATCACCTCCGCCTGGGGCCGCACCGTCTCGGCGAGGAGGAAGCCTTCAAGCGTGAGGGCATGCGTCTTGATGCTGTCCAGCATCGCCGCGATCCTCGCCTTGAGCGCCGCCTCGTCGGGCACCGCCACGGCCACGAGGCCGAGCTCGGACTTGTGGACCACCCCGGCGGCCATGCCTTTCAGCGTCACCGGATAGCCCACCTCGCGGGCGGCGGCGAGGACCGCCGCACCGTCTGCGCCGGGCACGAACGCCTCGCGCGGAAAGGCGAGGCCGCGGGCCTTCAGCAGGTCCTTGCTGGCCGCCTCGCTGAGGGCGACCGGCACGCCGTCGAGGCGCAGCTCCCGGCCCTCGGCCGGACCCTCGCGCAGCAGGCGGGGGGGCGCGCGCCGCGCCGCGTCGGCCACCGCCGCACCGGCCACCGCCGCCACGAAGGTGTCGATGCGGGTGAAGACCGGCACGCCCTCGCGCCGCAGCCGCCCGAGCGCGGCGCCGTTGAAGATCTCCGCGGGCGAGACCAGCGAGATCGGCTTGCCGGTGCGCCGGCTGGCGGCGATCATCGCATCGGCCACGTTCTCCGCCCAGGGCGGCACGATGGGGGTATTGGCGACCGCGATGCCGTCGAAGGCGGGATCGTCCGCGAAGGCGTCGAGGCAGGTGGCGAAGCCCTCGGGACGGCGGAACGGCGTGCCGGCGATGTCCACTGGGTTCCTGGTGGACAGGAACGCCGGGATGTCGGCCCGCATGCGCGCCACGGTGGCCTCCCCGGGCGCGGGAAGGGACACGGCGCCGCTGCTCTCCAGCGCGTCGGCGACGCAGCCGCCATAGCCGCCGGAAACGGTGAGGATGCCAAGGCTGCGGGTGGCGCAGGCGGTCGCCACATATTGCGCCACCGGCAGCAGGTCCTCGATGGCGGCGACATCCACCCAGCCGAGCTGGCGCACCGCCGCCTCGTAGGCGCCGCGCTCGCCGACCAGCGCGCCGGTATGGCCGGCGGCGGTGCGCCTGCCTGCCTCCGAGCGGCCAGCCTTGTAGAGCGCCACCGGCTTGCCGGCGGCATGGGCGCTGCGCGCGGCCGCCAGCAGCCGGCCGCTCTCGCGGATGCCCTCCACATAGAGCGCGATGGCGCGCGTCGCCGGGTCGTCGACCAGGAACTGCACGAAGTCCGCGAGGCCGGTCGCCGCCTCGTTTCCCGTGGAGATGACGTGGCTGAGGCCGATGCCGGCGCGCTCGGCCTCCTCCATCAGCGCGCTGCCGAGCGCCCCGCTCTGCACCACGAGGCCCACCACGCCCGGGCGCGGCAGGCTGGCGGTGATGCGGCTGGTGGAGCTCAGGGCGACGCGCCGGCCGAGATTGACGAAGCCGGTGGTGTTCGGTCCAAGCATGGCCGCGCCGTGGCTGCGCACCAGCGCGGCGAGGCGCGCCTGCTTGGCGGCGCCCTCCTCGCCGGATTCCGAGAACCCGCCGGTGATGACCACGAACGCCCGCACCCCGAGGCCGAGCGCCTCTTCCACCGTGGCGTAGACGTCGTCGGCCGGCACCGAGATCACTACGCAGTCCGGAACATGGGACAACTCGCGGAGGCTGGTGACGGTCTCGACGCCATCGATCACCGCCTTCTCGCGGGTCACCAGATCGATGCGCTGGTCGTAGCCGTGCAGCCGCAGGTGATCGAAGATCGCGCGCCCGCCCACCTGGAACGTGGCCTTCTTGGTGGAGACGCCGACGATGGCGATGGAGGCGGGGTCGATCAGCTTCTTGAGAGACACGGAGCATCCTTCCGGCTGGGGCGGCGCGCTGACAAACTGATAATCCGGCCGGGATCGAAATCAAGAAAATAAAAATGCGTTCCGCATAATGGATTAGAATCTGGACTTGTCGGGGAAACTCCGATACCCCTTCCGGCCGGAGCGAGATCCGTGCAGATCCACGCGCTTTGTCGCTGGATCGGCGGCTCGCGCGGAGATGGAGAACGGGGTGTCCGGCCCGAATTGTCGTGCACGCCGGTCGGCGCGCATGCGAGCAAGCGCGGCATCTCGGGGAGGGTACCGGTGGCGCTGGATCATGAAACCTTCACCCTGCTCAAGGACACCGTCCGCCGCTTCGTGGACGAGCGGCTGATCCCGGCCGAGCCGGCGGTGGCGGAGAGCGACGTCATCGATCCGGCCATCCTTTCGCAGATGCGCGAGCTCGGACTGTTCGGCCTGTCGATCCCGCAGGAGTGGGGCGGCCTCGGCCTCGGCATGGCCGAGGAGGTGGAGATCGTCATGGAGCTCTGTCGCGCCGCGCCCGCCTTCCGCTCGGCGGTTGGGACCAATATCGGCATCGGCTCCCAGGCGATCGTGCTCGCGGGCACCGAGGCGCAGCGCCAGCGCTACCTGCCGCGCCTCGCCAGCGGCGAGCTTGTCTCGTCCTTCGCCCTGACCGAGCCCGATGCCGGGTCGGACGCCGCGTCCCTGCGCACCCGGGCGGTGCGGCGCGCCGACGGCAGCTGGGTCATCAACGGCACCAAGCGATACATCACCAACGCCCCCGAGGCCGGGCTCTATACCGTCATGGCGCGCACCTCCGACACGCCGGGAGCGGGCGGCATCTCCTGCTTCCTTGTGGAGCGCGAGGCGCTGGGCCTCTCGCTCGGCCCGTGGGATCGCAAGATGGGCCAGCGCGGCGCCCACACCAGCGACGTGATGTTCGAGGACTGCGTCGTCCCCGCCGATGCGCTCGTCGGCGCCGAGGGCCAGGGCTTCAGGGTCGCCATGCGGGTGCTCGACAAGGGGCGTCTGCACATCTCCGCCGTCTGCGTGGGCGCGGCGACGCGGCTCATCGAGCTGAGCGCCGCCTATGCATGCGAGCGCCAGCAGTTCGGCCGGCCCATCGCCGAGTTCCAGCTGGTGCAGGCGCTGCTCGCGGACAGCTATGCGGAGACCTACGCCGCCCGCTCCATGGTGCTCGATGCCGCGCGCCGGCGCGATGCCGGCGAGAACGTCACCATCGAGGCCTCGGCCTGCAAGATGTTCGCTTCCGAGATGGTGGGCCGGGTCGCCGACCGCGCGGTGCAGATCCACGGCGGTGCCGGCTACATGTCGGAATATGCCGTTGAGCGTTTCTTCCGAGACGTGCGGCTGTTCCGCCTTTATGAGGGCACCACCCAGATCCAGCAGCTCATCATCGCCCGCGAACTGCTGCAGAAGATCAAGAACTGAGCGCGCGGCGCCCGCCTGCGCACGGAGGACGCGATGAACGACGCCTATATCTGCGATTTCGCGCGCACGCCCATCGGCCGCTATGCGGGCGTGCTGAAGGACGTGCGGACGGACGATCTCGCCGCCCATCCCATCCGCGTCCTGATGGAGCGCAATGCGGGCGTCGACTGGGAGGCGCTGGACGACGTGGTGTTCGGCTGCGCCAACCAGGCGGGAGAGGACAACCGCAACGTGGCGCGCATGGCCGCGCTGCTCGCCGGACTGCCGGCCAGCGCCCCCGGCACCACGGTGAACCGCCTGTGCGGCTCGGGGCTCGACGCGGTGGGCATCGGCGCGCGGGCGATCATGACCGGCGACGCCGACCTCGTGATCGCCGGCGGCGTGGAGAGCATGACCCGCGCGCCCTTCGTCATGGGCAAGGCGGCGGAAGCGTTCGCGCGCCAGGCGGAGATCTTCGACACCACCATCGGCTGGCGCTTCGTGAACCCGCTGATGAAGGCGCAGTACGGCGTCGATTCCATGCCCGAGACCGGCGAGAACGTGGCCGAGGACTTCCAGGTCTCGCGCGCCGACCAGGACCTGTTCGCCTATCGCTCCCAGCAGCGCACCCGCGCGGCGCAGGACAGCGGCTTCTTCGACCGGGAGATCGCTCCGGTCGAGATCAAGGGCAAGAAGGGCGCGCTCGTCCGCGTGGAGAAGGACGAGCACCCGCGCGACACCACCCTGGAGCAGCTCGCCGCCCTCAGGGCGCCGTTCCGCAAGGAGGGCGGCACCGTGACCGCCGGCAACGCCTCCGGCGTCAATGACGGGGCGGGCGCGCTGATCCTCGCCTCGGCGGCGGCGGCCCGCAAGTATGGCCTCACGCCGCGCGCCCGCATGGTGTCGGTGGTGCAGGCGGGGGTGCCGCCGCGCATCATGGGCATCGGCCCGGCGCCGGCGACCAGAAAGCTCCTGGAGAAGAACCGTCTCGCCCTCGCCGACATCGACGTGATCGAGCTCAACGAGGCGTTTGCCGCCCAGGCGCTCGCCGTGCTGCGCCAGCTCGGCTTGCCGGACGATGCGGAGCACGTGAACCCGCACGGCGGCGCCATCGCCCTCGGCCATCCCCTCGGCATGTCCGGCGCGCGGCTCGCCATGACGGCGGTGAGCGCGCTGGAGGCGCGCGGCCAGAAGCGCGCGGTCGCCACCATGTGCATCGGCGTCGGCCAGGGCATCGCCGCCCTCATCGAGCGGGTCTGAGCCATGGACGCGGCGACCTCTCCCGTCCGGGTCGAGCGGCACGGCCCGGTCGGCGTGGTGGTGATCGACCATGCGCCGGTCAACGCCCTGTCCAAGGGCGTGCGGCAGGGCCTGCGCGACGCCGTGGGCGCGCTCGGGGCTGACCCCGGCGTCAGCGCCATCGTGCTGAGCGGCGGCCCGGGGCGCTTCATCGCCGGCGCCGACATCCGCGAGATGAGCCTGCCGCCGGACGACCCGCTCCTGCCCGACGTGATCGCGGCCATCGACGCGCTGGACAAGCCCGTCGTGGCGGCCATCGACGGCGCGGCGCTCGGCGGCGGCTGCGAGGTCGCGCTCGCCTGCGACCTGAGGATCGCCAGCCCCAAGGCCCTGGTGGGCCTCACCGAGACGCGGCTCGGCATCATCCCCGGCGCCGGCGGCACGCAGCGCATCGCGCGCCTCGTCGGCATCGCCGACGCCATCGCCCTCGTCTGCGAGGGGCGCATCCTCAAGGCGCAGGACGCGCTCGGCCTCGGCCTGCTGGACGAGGTGGTGGACGGCGACCTGATCGCCGTCGCCGTCGCCCGCGCGCCGCAGGCCGCCAAGCGGCGCCTGTCCGAGCGCGCGGTGCCCGAGGGCGACGCCGCCCGCGAGGAGGCCGCCGCCGCGGCGGCGCTGAAGGGCGCCAAGGGCCTTCCGGCCATCGCCGAGGCGGTGCGCGTGGTGCGCGCCGCCCGCGGCACGGCCTTCGCGGCGGGCCTCGCCGACGAGCGCGCCACCTTCCTCGCGCTGCGCGAGAGCCTTGAGGCGAAGGCGCTGCGCCACCTGTTCTTCGCCGAGCGCGAGGCCGGCAAGGTGCCCGGCCTCGAAGGCGCGGCGGCGCGCGTGCTCAAGCAGGCGGCGGTGATCGGCGCCGGCACCATGGGCGCCGGCATCGCCGTGGCGCTGGCGGATGCGGGGCTCCCCGTGACGCTGGTGGAGCGCGACGCCGCGGCGGCCGAGGCCGGCCTCGCGCGGGTGCGCGGGCTCTATGAGCGGCCCGTGAAGAGCGGCCGCCTGTCCCAGGCGGAGGCCGACAAGCGACTCGCCGCAATCACCGCCACCAGCGATTGGCAGGCGCTCGCGGACGCCGATCTCGTCGTCGAGGCGGCGTTCGAGGACATGGCGGTGAAGGCCGACATCTTCGGCCGCCTCGACGCGGTGGCCAAGCCCGGCGCGGTGCTGGCGAGCAACACCTCCTATCTCGACCTCGACGCCATCGCCGCCGCGACCTCCCGCCCGCAGGACGTGGTGGGCCTGCACTTCTTCGCCCCCGCCAACGTCATGAAGCTGCTGGAAGTGGTGCGCGGGAAGGCGACCGCGCCGGACGTGCTCGCCACGGCCCTGGCGCTGGCGAAGCGGATGGGCAAGCAGCCGGTGGTGGCCGGCAATTGCGACGGCTTCATCGGCAACCGCATCTATGCGGTCTACCGCCGCCACGCGGAATATATGGTGGAGGACGGCGCCACGCCGGAGGAGGTGGACGCGGCGCTGGAGGCCTACGGCTTCGCCATGGGCGTCTTCGCGGTCTCCGACATGTCGGGGCTCGACATCGGCCATGCCATGAGGAAGCGCCGCGCGGCGACCCGCGATCCGGCGGAGCGCTACGTCGTCATCGCCGACGCTCTGGTGGAGGCGGGCCGGCTCGGCCGCAAGACCGGCGCCGGCTGGTACGCCTACGACGCGGCGGGCGGCAAGTCCGCCGATCCGGCCGTCGCCGAGGCGGTCGCCGCCGCCCGGCGCGCGGCCGGCATCGCGCCGCGCGCCTTCACCGCCGGGCAGATCCAGCGCCGGCTTCTCGCGGTGATGGCCAATGAGGGCGCGAAGGCGCTCGGCGAGGGCATCGCTCTGCGGGCGTCCGACATCGACCTCGCCTTCGTCAACGGCTATGGCTTCCCGCGCCTCAAGGGCGGGCCCATGTTCGCCGCCGACGAGATGGGCCTTGCCGCCGTGCTCGCGGAAATGGAGGCGGCCCACGCGGCGGGCGGCGCGGGGTCCGAGCCGGCGCCGCTGCTGGTCGAGCTGGCGCGCAGCGGCGGGCGCTTTGCCACCTGGACGCGGTGAGAGCTGGCGGCGCGATGCGACTTTGCCATTGCCTCGCCGGCCCGAATGGGCATTTTGCCCGGCAACGGATGTATCTCAGGCGGGCGTCATGACCGCCCCTTGGCCGAGGCGGCGCGAAGAGGCGGGACGACGATGACGGTTTCGACGCAGGTGGAGGCGCCCGAGCTCAGCGAGGTCGCTCCGGGCATCCTCAGGGTGCGGGTGCCCCTGCCCTTCCCGCCGCGCGAGGTGAGCGCCTGGCTGCTCTCCGGCGCGGACGGCTGGACGCTGATCGATTCGGGCGTGGACGACGCGCCCACCCGCGACATCTTCACCCGCGTGCTCGCCGATCCCCGGCTCGGCGGCGCGCCGGTGGAGCGCCTCCTCGTCACCCATTTCCACCCGGACCATATCGGCCTCGCGGGCTGGCTCCACGGGATCACCGGCGCCGATCTCCATATGAGCCGCACCGAATGGCTGCAGGCGAACCTGCTGCTGAAGGAGGACCCGGCCGAGGAGATGGCCGCGCTGGTCGCCCATTGCCGGCGCGCCGGCGCGCCGCAGGAATTCCTGGAGTACCTGCCGAAGCGCGGCATGCTGTACCCGAAATGGGTGGGCCCGCTGCCGCGCCGCTACCTGCGGGTCGCCGCGGGCGACGTGCTGAAGATGGCGGGGACCGAGTGGCGGGTGATGATCGGCGAGGGCCACGCGCCGGAGATGATCTGCCTCCATTCCGCGGAGCGCGACCTGCTGATCGCGGCGGACCAGATCCTCGGCCACATCTCGCCCCATATCGGCGTGCAGCCCTCCGATCCGGGCGCCGACAACCTTTGCGCCTTCCTGCGGTCGCTGGAGACGTTCGAGGCGCTGCCCGCGGGCACGCACGTGCTGCCCTCCCACGGCGAGCCGTTCGACGGCCTGCATGCCCGCATCGCCGTCCTCAAGGCGCACCACGAGGAGCGGCTCGCCCGCCTGATCGACTTCTGCGCCACCCCGCGCACCGCCATGGACACGCTGGAGGTGCTGTTCCGCCCGCTGCCTCTGGAGCAGACCGGCTTCGGCCTCAGCGAGGCGCTGGCGCACCTGCGCCATCTGGTGTTCAAGGGCGCGCTGGCGCAGGGCGTCGCGGACGGGCGCTGGGTGTTCACGCGCGCCTGAGGCTCCGGGCGGCGGGGAATCAGAGGCCGAGGCGGATGCTGCCCGGCGCGTCTTCCGCGAACACCGCGGCCTCCGCCAGCGCATGGCCGTGGAGGCCGAGGCAGGGCCCTTCGATCCGTGCCGCTCTGGGATTCCCTACCTCACCTTCCTCACCGGCAGCGCCCTCCTGTTCGCCTTCCAGGCGGTGCGCCTGGTCGGCCGGCTCCGGTCCATGCGCCCGTGCGCGCAAGCCGACCGCGCTCTTCAGGTTCGGTGGGCTTCTGGCCATCACGACCCTGCTCATCGCGGGTGGCGGCGACTGGTCGGCTCTCGGCGTCGTGCCGAGCACCATCTGGGACTCGGTCACCAATTTCACGCTCACGGCTGTGCCGCTCTACATCCTGATGGGCGCCATCATCGCGGCGTCCGGCATGGGCGCGGAATCCGTCGGCAAGCTGTTCCTGGCGGGCATCCTGCCGAGCCTGCTGCTCGCGCTGCTGTTCACCGCCTATCAGATGTGGCTCGCCCGCCGGCGGTTCGTCAGCGCCGCGCAGCCTGTGCGCGCGGGTCCCGTCAGCATGTCCGATCACATGCGGGCGCTGGTGGAAATCCTGCCCGTGGCGACGCTCATCGCCATCATCCTCGGCTCGGTCTACAGCGGCATTGCGACGCCCACGGAAACGGCGGCCATCGGCGTCGCGGTCAGCCTGCTGCTGGCCTCCGTGCTCTATCGCGAGCTCGACTGGCAGAAGTGCCGGCTCATCCTGATGGAGACCGGACGTGGCAGCATCATGGTGATGACGATCATCGCGGGCGCCATGGTGTTCGGCTACGCGCTCACCACCACGGACATCGCCCCCACGCTGTCGCGCGTGATGGCGCGGGTGGACTTGCCGCAGTGGCTGGTCTTCATCGCCATCAACCTGCTCCTGCTGTTCCCTGGATGCTTGCTGGAGACCTTGTCGATCATCGTGATCACCACGCCCATCATCATCCCCATCATCGACACGTTCGGCTGGGACAAGGTCTGGTTCGGCGTGATCTTGATGATCAACATGGAAATGGCTTTGATCACGCCGCCGGTGGGCCTCAACCTGTTCGTGGTGAAGGGCGTGGTGCCGGAGGTGCCGCTGGGGCGCATCATCTCCGGCACGCTGCCTTATGTTGCGATCATGGCGCTGGCGCTGGCGCTGGTTGCGGTTTTCCCCCAGCTGGGTTTGTATCCTCACAGGTCTCCTGACGGCATGGTAGTGGGTTTCAAATCTCCACGGTCAGCCAATGTCTATCTCGGTCAAAACCTGCCCATGGCCAGGCTCTGCATGCGGCGCGCCTGATCGGCCTGGATCGCGGCGGAGCGCTCCTGCAAGCGCCGCTCTGCCGACTGCACGGCCTGGCGCGCCCGCGCGACACGCGCTTGGGCGGCATCCAAAGCATTGGCGGCAATGGTGGTCGGAGTGACGGTTGGCGCCTGTACCTGTGCCCGGGGCGCCTCAGTGCCGTGGATCGCGCGGTCCAACTCTTGACGCCGCGTTTCATCCAGACGGCGCGCTTCCTCCTCGTACCGCGCTTGCTGCTGCTTGAGCGTCGCGCCGCGCTCTTCAAGGGAGCGCACCGCCTCCTCCTCGATCTCGGTCAGGCGGCGGTCGATGGTGGCATAGGGCTCGTCCCCGGAAAGCTGCGTCAGTGCCTCCTGGATGGGACTGTCCAGCATGGCGCCCCCATCGGCGGCGGACACGACGACGCCGACAGCGGCGAGGCGCGCCACACGTTGGAGAATGTTCGAGAGCCGCTGGGCGGCGGCCAGCACCTGCGGCCGCTGCAGCTCGGCCTGCGCAATCCAGTGGGCGGCGAAGCGCCTGCGGGTCGCGGCCGCCAGATCGCTCAATTGCCGATCGGTCGAGAGGCTATCGGCATAGGCCTTTTTGAAGAGCACGGTCTGCGCCAGGCAAAGCTCGGCGCCGGGCACCTCGGGACGCTGCATCTTCACGGCCTGTGCCGTCCCGGACTCCGCGGCCTGCGTGAGGACAGTCTGCGCCTCAGAGGGAGGCGGCCGGGAGACCACCTTCTTCAGGATCACGACGGTGTCGCACATGCCGCCCATGGCCTGTGCCAGTTCCGCGCTGAAGAGCGTGTCGACCTGCCCGGGGTCGGCCCCGAGCAGCATGAGCCCCAGGCGGAGCTGAATGAGCTCATCGTCGGTGGGCTTTTCCGGCAGGACGTACTTCTGCTCGAAGATCCGTTCCTTGTAGCCGTACTCGGCCTTAGCGAAGTGAGGGAAGGCGAGCAGGCCAAGGCTGCCGCACAGCGCAAGCGTCCTGATCAGCCTGGGAGAGGCCATCGGAGGGATTCCTTTCTGAGGCGCGGAGGTATTTCAGTCGCGGCGAGAGTACGCCTTGTATCCATTATGGACATTACGTAACATACAAATTGTTCGTAGACGCTGCAAGGCAGATCGGAACATTTCGTTCGCATGGATCTCTTCGCAGCGAACATTCGGGCACGGGCGGCACAGCTCGGCATCTCCAACGCTGAGGCCGCTCGCAGGGCCGGCCTCAACGAGCGCCGCTATGCCCATTACATCAGCGGAGCGAGGGAGCCTGACTTGGCCACTTTGGTGAGAATCGCAAAAGCGCTCGGCACGACGCCCGACGCGTTGCTGGGCGTGAAACGCGAGCCCGACGACATGGCCGCGCCAACCGACCGCTCGATGCTGATCGACCGCATCGTCACGGTGGTGAACAATCTGGAGACTTATGAACTCGAGATCGCGGTGACACAGGCCGAAGTGATCCTGCGCCTGCAGCAGGAAAAGGGCCCCAAGACGGCCTGACGCTCGCCTTCCTTCACACACTGCCGATGGCACCAATCTGGACCGATCGGCTCTTGTCGGCTGAGACCACAGGAGGGGTGCAAGCGCCCCTCCTTTCTCTGTCCGACTGGCTCAGAGGGCCTCCCGCTCACGCCTTGCAATCGGGATGCATGAGGGCGAGCTGGCTGATCGGCCGCGTGATCACCGGCAGATCATCGAAGCCGTGCCATTTGAGCGTGGCCCGGGTCGCATCGCGATTGATCACCTCGGCCGGCCACCAGCCGTTGAACGCACCCTCTTCATAGTCCGGCGCGAGCACCAGGTGGCCGCTGGCAATCTCGGGCCAGAGCCCCACGGCGACCTCCTTACTGACAACACCGAGATTGCCGCCGTCGAGCATGTTCTGCGATGCGATGGCCACGGCAGCGACAGGCTTGTCCGTGGCGCCCGAGGCGGCCTCAGCGGCCGTTTCGACGGCCGGCGCTGTCGTCGTCGCCTGTGCTGCCGCCTTGGCCTCAGCGGCCTTCGGAATCAACTGCACGACAGGCGCAGTTTTGGCCGCGCTCTCGACCACGGCCGCGAGCTCGCTGATCATGCGCGGCGTGACCGCGCCGAGCAGGGGAGCACCCTCCTTGTCGAAGGCGCCGCGCGCCAAGCTGGCAATGAGCTTCGCGTCCTTCGCCGGGCTCAGCGTCACGCAGCGATGGCCGAGGCCCTCGGCAGCAGCGCGCGCCTTTTCGGCGGCCTCGCCTTCGAACTTTGCGGCCTGGGACGGCGTGGCATTGAAGAGCACGAGAATGCCGTGCGAGGCGGCCTGAGATTTGACAGTCATGATGCGATCTTTCGTGAGGCTGGCGGCAGTCTCCGCCTCTTTATCTTATCATAATACCGTCTATTTGTCAAGCAACTCGTGCCGAGGGGAGGCTCTGGCTTCATTTCGGATCGAATATTTTGTTCTTGAACCTGGGCCTATAGTCACCCCGCTTGTCTGTCCGGAGTTGCAAAGCTCGGATCATCGATATGGTTTGTGGCAGGCATGGCCGATATTCGAAAACCAAGCGGCTTGGACGCAAACTGCGATTTTAAGCAGAACTGCGATGCGCCGATGATCGGATTCGGCCGAATGCGGCCCGGAGCTCAATATCGCTTGGCCTCGCGTGCGCGAGGCTGTTATGGCTCTCAAAGATACGCGGTGAAATGCAGTGGGATTCCGCTTTTTGCGCACCGAACTCACGAAGCTGCAGCCGCGAAAAATGTAGGCATGCCTGTAGGCATGAAAAATTCGCTACCTGCATTTTTCATTTAAAATCAATATCATCTTTCATTACTTCGACTCCTTCCGATGGCGGAGGTCATCCGGCAGGGCATCGCACAGACCGGTCGTTAAAGGCGGCCGATCGGATGTCTGATTGGAAGGTCCCTTCGCGCCGCTGCGGCTCGATTCCTTCCACCTTCCCTCAGCCCTCAAAATCCCTTGGGCTGCATTCCAGCTGACCTGCCCCTATTGAGTGATCCAGTTTGACCCTAATGCATTGTCGGCCTTTGTGCCGGGTTTGATATTGGCGGTGGTGCACGATGGCGGCCGGCGCCGGTGGTTTGTAGCCGAGCGGCAATGAGGTCGCTCAGTGTTGTAATGCTGCCACCAACTCTCGATGACGATCCTGGCCGCGGCAAGGCTGTAGAAGATCTCGCCATCGAGGAGTTCGTCGCGGAGCTTGGAATTGAAGCTCTCGCAATAGCCATTCTCCCACGGCGAGCCCGGCTCGATGAAGGCCGTCCTGGCCCCGACAGCGGCGATCCAGTCCCGGACGGCGGTGGCGATGAACTCCGGGCCATTGTCTGAACGAACATGCCCCGGCACGCCCCGCAGCACGAACAGGTCCGTCAGAACGTCGATGACGGCGGTCGAGTTGAGCTTCCGGTCGATGCGGATGGCCAAGCATTCCGGGGTATATTCGTCGATGACGTTCAACATGCGGAACTTTCGGCCATTGTGAGTGCGATCCTCGACGAAGTCGTAGGACCAAACGTGGTTGGGATATTCCGGCCGCAGCCGCACGCAGGACCCGTCATTGAGCCAGAGCCGGCCTTTCTTCGGTTGCTTGTGCGGCACCTTAAGCCCCTCCCGCCGCCAGATCCGCTCCACCCGCTTGACGTTCACCGCCCACCCGGCGGCGTGCAGCAAGGCCGTGATCCGGCGATAGCCATAGCGTCCGTACCGAGTGGCGAGTTCGACGATGTCCGCGGTCTGGGCCGCCTCGTCGGCACGGCCCACCGGCACCTTGCGTTGGGTCGATCGATGTTGCCCCAGAACCCGGCACGCCAGCCGTTCCGACACGCCGAGCTTGCTCACAACGTGTTCGAGGCAGCGACGGCGCCGGGCGGGGCTCAGAAGTTTTCCGCCGCAGCTTCCTTCAGGATCAGCTTCTCGAGTGTCAGATCCGAGACCGCCTTCCGCAGCCGCTCGTTCTCCTTCTCGAGTTCCTTCAGCCGCTTGACCGGGTCGCTCTTCAGCCCGCCAAACTCCTTGCGCCAGCGGTAATACGTGAACGCCGTCACCGCAATCGCCCGGATCGCTTCGGCAACGGGGCGCCCCTACGACACAAGAAGTCGACCTGCCGAAGCTTCGCGACGATCTCTTCCGGCTTGTGCTTCTTCTGCGCCATTGCGCCATCCTCCAAAGGCCCGAAAGCCTACTTCACGGAGGACCACTTTTCAGGGGGCAGGCCACTGCTGCGGGACGGATGAATGGGCGTACCGGAGCGTTTGTGCCAAGAGATGGGTCAGATGAAGGTGTTGGACCACTGATGTTGTTGTCGGGAAGGGAGCCAAGATCCCGTTGCTTCCTCAGACGAAATGGACACCTACTGCGCAGGTAAGCGCTTGGAAGCGAGGTGAATGTGATGTGGTCGTCGGACAACCCCTATCTCCAGGGCGCCTTCGCCCCGGTCTCCCGGGAAATCGAGCAATCGGATCTTGAAGTCGTCTCTGGTGCCATCCCTGCCGAACTGAGTGGGGTCTATATGCGCAACGGCCCCAATCCACGCTATGAACCCATCTCCTATGCCTATCCTTTCGATGGCGATGGCATGATCCATGCCGTCTATTTCGACAATGGGCGGGCCCGGTACAAGAACCGCTTCGTGCGCACGCGCGCGCTGGCGGTGGAGCACCGCGCCGGGCGCGCGGTCTATGGCGGGGTGTTCCATCCCGTCCCTGTCGATCCGGCCCTCGTCGGGCCCGACGGTGATCCGGGCCCGTTCAAGAACGGCGCCTACATCAATGTGCTACGCCATGGAGACCATCTCCTCGCGCTCGGCGAGGCCGCGCCCGCCTACGAGATGACCATGGAACTGGAGACGGTCGGCGAGTGGCAGGCAGGCGGTGATCGCCCGCTCGAACTCGGTGCCCATAACCGGCATCACCCCGTGACGGGGGACATGTTCGCGATCTCCTATTCCATCGACGAGCCGGTGGTGACGGTGCATCACATCGATCGCGCCGGCGTACGCGTGCGCTCCTTTCCGGTGCAGCTTGCGGCGCCGGCGATGATCCATGACTTCATCCTCACCGAACACCATATCGTGCTCCTGGTCGGGCCGGCGATCTTCGATCTCGCGGCCGCCGCCGAGGGCAATCCGTTTCTGCAATGGCGCCCTGAACTGGGCACCCGCATCTGCGTGATGCCGCTGAGCGGGGAGACTCCCGTCTGGCTCGATGCGCCGGCTTTCTTCGTCTTTCATTTTGCCAATGGCTTCGAGCGCGGGTCGCAGATCGTGGTGGACTATGTCCGTCACAGCCGGTTGGCGCTGGGCTACAAGGGCAATGACAGCGCGCCGCCGGCGCTCCGTCGTATCGTGCTCGACCTGTCGTCCCGGCAGGTGCGAGAAGACGCGTTCACCTGTCCTCTCGTCGAATTCCCGCGCATCAACGATCGCCTGGAGGCACGCGCCAGCCGCTACGTCTACGTTCCCACCGTTTCCGAGAGCCTCGACGCGTCCCATCGCCGGCGCGCGACCTTCAACTGCCTGCAGAAGGTGGACATGGAAACGGCGCGCACGGACAGGCACGATTTCGGCGACAGGCTGATTGGCGAGCCAGTGTTCATTCCGAGGGCGGAGGGCACCGGCGAGGACAACGGCTACATTGCCACATTCCTCCATGACACCATCGACGAGACCAGCCAGTTCGTCTTGCTTGACGCGCGCCGGATCGACGAGGCGCCGGTGGCCGTCATCCGCCTGCCGCAGCGGGTTCCGCAGGGCCTGCACGGCACCTGGATCTCAAAATGACTTCACGCATTCCTTTGACCCGCCGCCTGCCGGCGGCGTGAGGTCGGCATCGCTTGCCGAGAGGGCGTCGGACAGCATCCGGAATTCCGAGGACAGGCGCTCGAGGGTACGGGCGAGGAAGCCGCTGGAGGGCGAAGGGCCAGTGGAAGAGATCTTGGCAGCCGCGTGAGGGGCGTCCGCCGCGAGGCTTGAGAGGCCGGCGGTGAAGGCGGCGCGGAAGGGGGCGAGGTCTTCCGGTGCCTGCGCCAGGGCCGGGGCGGCGGCCATCAGCGCGTTCAGGGTGTTCAGCATCTGCTGGAGTGCGGCCGCGGCGCGCAGCAGGCCGGTGAGCGCGGCCGGGTCGCCGCCCACCTCGGTCATGGCGTGCTCCAGGCTGGCCTGGAGGTTCGTCGTATCGCGCCCGGCCTGCCGGCGGGCGACCTCGGCGGCGGCGCTGTCGCCGTGCCCGGCGGCGTCGAGCGCGAGGCCGGCATAGGCGGCCATGGAGGTGAGCGAGGCATTGAGCAACGCCGGCAAAGCGCGGCGCTCGAAGGTGGGCCAGAGCAGGTGCCCGCCCACGAGGGCCAGCAGCGCGCCGATGCCGGTGGCCACGAGGCGCATCAGGCCCACGTCCAGCGTCAGGCCGGGATTGAGCATATGCTCGTAGGGAATGAGGCCGGCGGAGAGGAAGAATATGGCGAGGCTGTAATTGAAGGGCAGCGCCGCCATCATCCAGAAGAAGGCCACCGCTACGAGGGCAAGCTGCAGCGCCGGCGCGGGCAAGAACGGCATGAGCGCCATGCCCAGCAGGATGCCGGCGGTGGTGCCCACGATGCGCTGGATGGTGCGCATCAGCGTCATCCCCGCATAGGGTTTGAGCACCACGGTGACGGTGAGCGGAACCCAATAGCCGAAGGGTTTCGGGAAGACCCAGAAGATGGCGACCGCAAGGCTCGCCACCACCGCGAAGCGCAGCGCATGGCGCGCCACCACAGAGTTCCAGTGGAGGTTCTCCAGCAGCGGGTCGAGCCAGTTCGTGGCAGGCGCGGGCGCCGTGGGGAGAGGGGCCGGCGCTTCGGTGCCAAGCAGGATGTGGACCGCGCGGGAGAGCTCGCGCCCCATGCGCCATTCCAGCATCTCCTCGCCCGGGCTCGGGGCGGGCGGCGCGTCGACGCGGTGGGGGTCGAGTTTTTCGGCAAGGGCGCGCAGGGCGGCTTCATCCGGCCGGCCCTGGAGGGCGGCGCCGATGGTGCGCATGGCCTCAAGGAAGAGGGCAGGGGCCGCAGCGCCTTCCTCCTTCATTGCGGCGCCGAGGGAGAAGAGCCGGTCGGCGATCTCGATGAGGACGAGGATCTTCCGGCTGGCGGCGCCCGGAGCCTGGAGCGCCCCGCGCATCTGCCCGGCGACACGGCGCGCCTCCGTGATGGCGCTGCGCACGCGGGTTTCGGGCGAGACCGGGGCCACGCCCGAAACCGTCCCCAGATAGTCCGCCACGGCGCGATAGCAGGTGGCCGCCTTCGTACGCACGGGGGCATGGGGGCCGCCGAGGCGCAGGGTGAAGGTGAGCAGCAACATGAAGGCGCCGCCGGCCGCGAACAGGGCGCCGAGATAAAGGGCATGCGCCAGAGAGTGATCGTCCACCGGCAGGCCCAGCTCCACATAGGCCCAGGCGATAGGGAGGGACATGATGGCATAGGCATTGTCATAGACGCCCATCATCCCCGTGATCATGCCCCATGCCAGCATGCCCGCCATGGCCAGCGGCAGGTTCGCGCCGGCCAGCACGCCGGTGGCGAGCGCGAGGCCGCCGAGCAGCGATCCCACTGCGAGGCGAAGCGGCTGGTGGCGGTCGCCATCGTCCAGGCAGTCCCCGATGGCCAGCAGATAGGCGCCGATGCCGACCCAGATGAGCGAAGGCATGTGCAGCGCCCGCGCCAGCAGGAGAGGAACGAACAGGCCGACGAGGGTGCGCGCTGCCAGCACATAAGCGAGGCGGCTGGCGTCGAATGCCAGCAGGTCCGCCGCCACCAGCCGCGCGCGGCTGCGCCAGCCGAGAGCGGGCAGGGCCTCAGGCGGTGTCGGATGCGCGATCATGGATCACCTTCCAGATGTCCGGCGCGCGGGCGGGCATTTGCAGGCTGCGAGCCGTGGGGTAATCGCACAGCGCATCGGCAAGCGCGTTCATCACCGCCGGTGGCGCGGCGGCGGCGCCGGCCTCGCCGCAGGCCTTGGCGCCGAACACGTTGGTGCGGGAGACGAGGCCGTTGTCGATCCAGGTGACATCCGGCACCTCGACGGCGCGGGGCATGGCATAGTCCATGAAGGAGCCGGCCAGCGGCTGGGCGCTCGCGCCGTCATAGGCGGCGAGCTCCATGAGCGCCTGGCCGATCCCCTGGGCGACGCCGCCCTGGACCTGGCCGAGCACCGCAGCCGGGTTCAGCACCGCGCCGAAATCATCGACCGCAGTATAGGCCAGGATGGTCACCTCCCCGGTCTCCGGATCGATCTCCACCTCGCAGGCATGGCAACCGTTCGCGCAACTCCCGTGGGTGAGGATGCCACGGGATTCCCCGTCCAGTGCGCCGGGGGAGGTGATGGCGATCTCGGCGATGCTCATGGAACGGTTGGTGTCCGCAAGGGTGAAGATGCCCGTGGCGAAGTGGATCGTTTCAGGCGGCACCTTCCACACCCCGGCCAGCAGGGTGCGGCCGCGCGCCTCTACGTCGAGGATGGCCTGCTCCAGCGCCTTGGACGAGGTGAGGAGTGATTTTGAGCCGCCCGTGCCGCCGCCCCGGCCGAGGGCGCCGGTGTCGCCCTGGCGCACCTTGATCTTCTCGATGGGCAGGGCGAAGTTCGCCGCGGCATGGCGGGCGAGGGGCAAGGCGTGGTCTTGCCCGGTGGACTGGGTACCGATGGTCATGTCGAGGCTGCCGTCGGGGCCGAACACCAGGGTGGCGCCCTCCACCGGCAGCTTGTCCGGCTCGATCATGCGGGCGACAGCGAGGCCACCGTTGGATTCTAGGTAGTTGGCGAAGCCGAAACCGCGCAGGCGTCCGCGCGCCGCGCTCTCCGCCCGGCGGTCCTCGAAGCCGGCGCGGTTCGCAGCCTTCAGGCAGCGGCGCTGATTGTCCAGGAAGCGGCCGCCGTCAATGGTGAGGCCGGTCACTGAGGTGAGGCTCTCCGCCTGCGCCTCCGGCAGGTTGCGGGCGCGCAGCTCGGCCCGGTCCATGCCGATCTCGTCCGCGGCGCGGTCGATGAGGCGCTCCAGCACATAGGTCGCCTCGGGCCGTCCGGCGCCACGATAGGAATCCACCGGGACGGTGTTGGTGAACGCGCCCTTCACGGCGATCTCGATGGCGTGAAATCGATACGCCCCGGCCTGGACAGGGGCGCCGACGCCGGTGGCGGTGAGCGGCGTGTACTGGGAGAGGCAGGCCCCCATGTCCACGGTGATGTGGACGCGGATGGCGAGGAAATGTCCCTCCGCATCCAGCGCCAGCTCGGCCTGCGTGCGATGGTCGCGGGCCTGGATATCGGAGAGGAAGGCTTCCGCCCGGCTACAGGTCCAGCGCACCGGCCGCCCGGTGGCGCGGGCGGCGGCGAGCACCAGGGCATATTCGGGATAGGTGAAGATCTTGGAGCCGAAGCCGCCGCCCACATGGGGCGTCACCACGCGCAACTTCTCCGGCGCGATCCCCATGGCCTTGGAGAGGATGCGGCGGACGAAGTGCACGCCCTGACTGCCAGTGACGAGGGTATAGGTGCCGTCCGCCGGGTCATGCACGCCAAGCGCTCCGCGCGGCTCGATGGGGGCGGGGGCGATGCGCGGGTTGCGCAGCGTGATGCGGGCCACATGGGCCGCGTGCGCGAATTGCTCCGCGCACGCGGACTCATCGCCGAACAGCCAGTCGAAGCAGAGATTGTCCGGGGCGTTGTCCCACACCGGCACCGGGCTCGGGCCGGGCACGGCGACGACGGGCAGCACGTCATAGTCCACCTCCACCAGGGCGGCGGCATCGATCGCGGCCTCTTCGGTCTCGGCGACGATGAAGGCCACCGGCTCGCCCACATGGCGCGCCTTGTCGGCGGCCAGCACCGGCCGATCCGCCTCGGTGCGCGCCCGCCCGTCCCGGCAGACGAGCGGCATCACGCAGCCGAGTGGCGCGATGTCGGCGATGTCCGCCGCGGTCAGCACGGCCAGCACGCCCGGCGCCGCCTTCGCTCTCTCCGTGCGGACGGCGCGGATGAGCGCGTGGGCATGGGGGGAGCGCAGCACGTGGCCGTGGGCCTCCCCCTCCAGATGGATGTCGTCCACATAGCGCCCCGTGCCCCGGAGGAAGGCCTCCTCGTCGCGGGCATAGGCGGCGACGTCCTGGTGCCAGAAGGTCATGGCGCGCCTCTAGGGCATGACGGGGGGATGATAGGTGAAGGTGGCCATCAGCGCCGCGGCGAGGACCATCACCACCGGGAAGTGGATACAGAACTGCACCGAGGTGTAGCCGATGAGGTCCTTTGACTTCAGGCCGAGGATGCCCAGCAGAGGGAGCATCCAGAAGGGGTTGATGAAGTTCGGCAGGGTCTCGGCGATGTTGTAGACCATCACCGTCCAGCCGAGATGCGCTCCCACCTCGTTGGCCGCCTTCATCACATAGGGCGCCTCGATCACCCATTTGCCGCCGGCGGAGGGGATGAAGAAGCCGAGCACCGCCGAATACATCCCCACCAGATAGGAGAAGACCGTGGAGTTGGCGGAGGCGCCCACGAACCAGTGGGCGATGGTGTCCGACAGCGTCGCCCCGGAGGGATTCTGCACCTTGGTGAGGATCTGGGCGATGCCCGCATAGAAGGGGAATTGCAGCAGCACGCCCGAGACGCTGGGCATGGCTTTGGCGAACGCCTCGATGAGGCTGCGCGGGCGCCAGTGCAGCAGGATGCCCAGCAGCAGGAAGACGAAATTATAGGTGTTGAGGCCCGACAAGGTGATGAGCGGGTTGCCCGAGGAGAAGGTCTGCCACAGCCAGCCCAGCGCCAGGGCCACCACCAGGATGGTGAGGATGGGCGAGAATTCCAGGAAGTCGCCCGGCCGGGTGGGCTTGCGGGGCTCGATGGCGTCGCTGCCGAGCGTGACGCCCAGGTCCTCCGCCGTCTTCGCCTGCCCCGGGGCGGGAGTGGTGAACCAGCAGATGGCGGCGGAAAGCAGGATGACCGCCAGGGTGACGACGCCATTCTGCCAGGTGAGGATGGTGTCGGAAAAGCCGATGACTCCGGTAATGGGCAGGAGGCTCGCCGGGATGGAGGCGGCATTGGCCTGCAATTGGGCGGCGGAGGATGTGATGCCCAAAGTGAAGCCGCAGCCGAGGCCGAGATAGCCCGCCGCGCCCGCCGCCCTATAGTCGAGGCGGATGTCGTTGCGTCGCGCGATCTCCTTCACCAGGAGGCCGGAGAAGATGAGGCTGAGCCCCCAGTTCACCAGCGAGAGCAGGATGGAGAGCACGCCCACGAACATCACCGCGCCGCGCCCGGTCCTGGGCACGCGGGCAAGGCGGCGCAGCGCCGCCGCCACGGGCGGCGACATGGCCACTACGTAGCCGCCGATGGCCACCAACGCCATCTGCATGGTGAAGGGGATGAGGTTCCAGAAGCCGTCGCCGAAGGCGCGGCTGACGGCCAGCGGCGAGCCGCCGTGCAGCATGGCGCCGATCGCGATGAAGATCACCGCCAGCAGCACGAACACATAGGCGTCCGGGAACCAGCGCTCCGCGAAATCAACCATGCGCCGGGAGAATCTCGCGAGGATGTTCTGGCGCCCCGGCGGCTCTGCCGCGCGGGCGCCTTTCTGCACCGTGTCGGTCATCGGTCTGTTCCCCTTCGCTCCAGGATTCATAGAGGCCGGCTATGGAAGGTGTCCGCCTTGTGGGGCGGCCTCTTGTAACGCTCTACAGTAGCGCGTTACACATTTAAGTCACGCGCTACATGGCGCGTCAAGCCGAACTTGCGTAAGATCGCGAGTCAGGGAATGCCGGGCGGCCGCGTACGGCGCGCCGCGGCTGAGAGAGCGTTCGCGTCATGGATCAGAATTTGCGGGAGCAGGTGGTCGAGCAGGTGAGGGCCGAGATCATCTCCGGCCAGAGCGCGCCGGGCACCATGTATTCGGTGCCTTCCCTAGCGGCGAGCCTCGGTGTGTCCACCACGCCGGTGCGCGAGGCGCTGCTGGAGTTGGCCCGCATCGGGCTCATCGAACCCATGCGTAACCGCGGCTTCAAGGTGATGGAGCCGACGCTCACCGAGCTGCGCAACCTGTTTGACCTGCGCGAGGTTCTGGAAGTCCATGCGGCGCGAATCATCGCCAGAGATCCGGCCCGCGACCTTTTTGGCCTGCGTCCGCTGGCCGACGAGATCGCCCGGGCGGTGGAGAAGGAAGACGTGCGCTTCTATCTGGAGGCCGACCGGCGCTTCCACCGGGCCTTTACGGACGCGGCGGGGAACGCTCTCCTGACCGAGACGGTGATGGGCCTGCGCGACAAGATGCGGCTCTATGGTATCGCCTCGCGCACCGGCCATGAGCGCCAGGCGGAATCCGTGGCGGAGCATTTCTTGCTGCTCGATCTTGCAGGGGCCGGCGACGTCGAGGGCGTCGCCAACCTTCTGCAGCGGCATATTCGCTCCTGGGAACCCATCTTCGCCGATGCCTTGACACGCACAGCGCGCGACGTTGCGCGCGAGCCGATCGGGCGGTGACGGAACTCGTCTTGGGATGCTTCCTTGCGGCTTTCGCTATCCCGCACTGTCATAAGAACCTCGAGGTTATCTGGGCCGAAGCGGCCGCGGTGCAATGTCACGATCGTCCGGATTCGATGTGAAACATCGCTCTCCGCCATCCTATTGCGATGGCCAACGCCCGCGAGCAGAGGATGTTGACCGCACATCCTCGCGCATAATCGCGCCGCGCGCCTCGAATATCTGCATTAATTCGTGCGATCTTGAAGTATTATTTGATTCACTTGTGAGTATTTAGGATGTGTTCTATTTTAAAAATACAAATAGATGTTCGATTTTTAGTGATATTTAAATGTTATATATTGGAAATCGTAGCTTAAAAATTAGCGTTTCTATTGGCTTTAAGGCTTGATTTAGTCGCCCATCGTTGATGGAGGACGGGCCGATGATGGGCGAGCGGATGTTGATGCGGGAGGCGCTGCTCTACGAGTTCAGCCTCGAACGCCATGTTCCTGTGAGCCACCTCGTGCGGGGCATCACAGGTCGTCGACCTCGCCGGTGTCCGGGCGCATCTCAAGCCCTTCTACAGCGAGACCGGCCGGCCCTCGGTCGACCTGAGCTGATGATCCGGATGCTGCTGATCGGCTATTGCTTCGGCATCGCTTGGAGCTGCGGCTGTGCGAGGAGGCGCATCTCAACCTCGCCTATCGGTCGTTCTGTCGCCTCGACCTGGAAGGCGCCGTGCCGGACTACTCCACCTTCTCCAAGACCCTCGGCGGCGGTGCACGCCTTTTCGGCGACCTCGCCTTCGAACTTTGCGGCCTGGGGCTGCGTCGCATTGAATAGCACGAGAATATCTGGAGAGGCGGCATGTGATTTGACGGTCATGATGCGATCTTTCGCGAGGCCGACGACAGTCGGAACCTCTGCATTGCATCGTAATACCGTATATTTTGTCTAGCAACTCGTGCTGATGGGGAAATTTTTCTTCAAGCCGAAGCTCAAATCGCGATTTAATATTTGACCATCAGCGGCTCAGAGCTGCGATGTACCTGATATGCCCGCGAGAGCGGCCTTGGGGAGGTATGACGCCCGATATAATCGAGAGCGCGGCTCAGCACCGAGGCGCAGAACGTGTTCATCGACTCGAGATGAGCGCCTCGCGCGCACGCGAGAGCAGCACGTTCAGAATGTGGGGCAAAATGTGGGGAGAGACATTACTCAAGAGAAATAAGTCTTTATTTTCAACGACTTATAGTAGTGATTGGCGGAGAGGGAGGGATTCGAACCCTCGATACGGTTGCCCGTATACACGCGTTCCAGGCGTGCGCCTTCAACCACTCGGCCACCTCTCCACGGCGCAGCCACACGGCACGCGCGGAACTCTTATGCAACGGCGGACCTGGTTTGAAAGTGCCAGGGCAATGCCCTTCGTCTTCCGACCACGCCGTCCTTCGTGCTCCGCCGGCGCCTCCCCATTGTGATGGGAGGGCACAGGCGCGGTGCACGGCATACCCGCCGAAGCTGTCGTGAAACGTGCGGCGCCGGTTGAAGCGCCACGCTCGGGCAAGGCGGCGGAATATAGCGGCTCGCGCGTGCGAGACAAGACGGTCGGTGAAACTTTCTGCCCGGCTCAACACAAGCTTTTGCGCACGCCCGAAATTGCCTGTGGGTCGCCGCTAGAAGCCGCTCCACAACGCGATCTTTCGCTGCGCAGCGCTCGCCGCGAGGGTGTGGAGAGGGCGCCGCTCTGGCGCCCGGTCCGGTTCAGTCGCGCAGCAGGTCGTTGATGGAGGTCTTGGCGCGGGTCTTTTCGTCCACCCGCTTTACGATCACCGCGCAATAGAGCGAGGGGCCGGGACGGCCGTCCGGGAGCGGCTTGCCGGGCAGAGACCCGGGCACCACCACCGAATAGGGGGGAACCTCGCCTACGAAGACTTCGCCGGTCTCCCGGTCGATGATCTTGGTGGACGCAGAAATGAACACGCCCATGGAGAGCACGGAGCCGCGCCGCACCACCACGCCTTCCACCACTTCCGAGCGAGCGCCGATGAAGCAATCGTCCTCGATGATCACGGGGCCGGCCTGGAGCGGCTCCAGCACGCCGCCGATGCCCACGCCGCCGGAGAGGTGGACATGCTTGCCGATCTGCGCGCAGGAGCCCACCGTGACCCAGGTATCGACCATTGAGCCTTCGCCCACATGGGCGCCGAGGTTCACGAACGAGGGCATCAGCACCACGTTGGGTGCGATATAGGCGGAGCGGCGCACGATGGCGCCCGGCACGGCGCGGAAGCCGGCGGCGCGGAATTCGCTCTCGCTCCAGCCCTCGAACTTGGAAGGCACCTTGTCCCACCAATGGGCGCCGCCGGGGCCGCCGGGAATGGTCTCCATGTCGTTGAGGCGGAAGGAGAGCAGCACCGCCTTCTTCAGCCATTGGTTGACGTGCCAGCTGCCATCGGCGAGCGGCTCCGCGACCCGGGCTTTGCCGGCATCGAGCAGGGCAAGCGCCGTGTTCACCGCATCGCGCACGGGGCCAGTGGTTTCGAAGCCGATTTCGGCGCGGGCCTCGAAGGCCGCATCAATGATCAGCTCCAGGTCGGGATTGGCGGTGGCGACGGCAACGTTCGGCATGGTTTCCTCTTGAGGCTGCGGCGCCTTCCTGGCGTGCCGCGTATCGGAATGGGGCAGGTGCTCAGCCGCGCTCTTTCACGGAGACAAATTTCAGCTTGGGCCATTCCTCGATGGCGCGATCGAGCACCCATTGGCTGCGGGCGAGATAGACCGGCGCCTCGTCGCGGTCGCGGGCGATGGAGGAGCGGCTGGTTTCGATGAAGCGCTCGATCTCCGTCCGCTCGCCGATGATCCAGCGGGCGGTCACGAAGGAGACGCTCTCATAGCGGATGGGAACGCCATATTCCTTTTCCAGCCGCGAGGAGAGCACGTCCAATTGCAGCGTGCCCACGACGCCGACGATGGGGGAGGGGTCGGAGATCGGGCGCAGCACCTGCACCACGCCCTCTTCCGCCATGTCCTGCAGCGCCTTGGACAGCTGCTTGGCCTTGATGGGGTCCGCCAGTAGCACCCGGCGCAGGATTTCCGGGGCGAAATCGGGAATGCCCTCGAAGCGGATCACCTCGCCCTCGGACAAGGTGTCGCCGACCCGCAGCATGCCGTGGTTGGGAATGCCGATGATGTCCCCCGCGACCGCCTCGTCCACTGTCTCGCGCTCCTGGGCGAAGAAGAAGATGGGGTTGGCGATCGCCATGTGGCGCTTCTCGCGCGCGTTATAAAGCTTCATGCCGCGCTTGAAGGTGCCCGAGCACAGGCGCACGAAGGCCACGCGATCGCGATGGTTCGGGTCCATATTGGCCTGAACCTTGAAGACGAAGCCGGAAACATTGTCTTCCTCCGGCTGCACGATGCGGCCGTTGGCGCTGCGCGGCAGCGGGCTCGGGCCGAAGGTGCCGAGCCCGGCGAGCAATTCGCCCACGCCCGCTTCCTTGATGGCGCTGCCGAAGAACACCGGCGAGAGATGGCCCTCGCGGAAGCTCTCCAGATCGAACGGCGGCAGCACGCCGAGCGCGAGGGTCAGCCCCTCCACCGATTCGGCGATGATGCGCGGGTCGATGCCCTCGACCTCAAGCAGGTCTTCGGGCTGCTCGAAATGCACCAGGCGCGTCAGCAGGCCGCCGCGCTCCTCGGCGAAGCGGGCGCATTTGTTGGGCACGTCGATGAGGCCGCGGAAATCCGTGCCCATGCCCACCGGCCAGGTGAAGGGCGTGAGATCCAGCGCCAGGGTGGCGGCGATGTCGTCCATCAGGCCGAGGGGCTCGAGGCCCTCGCGGTCCACCTTGTTGATGAAGGTGAAGATGGGGATGTCGCGCAGGCGGCACACTTCGAACAGCTTGCGGGTCTGGCTCTCGATGCCCTTGGCGGCGTCGATCACCATCACCGCCGCGTCCACGGCAGAGAGGGTACGATAGGTATCCTCGGAAAAGTCCGAGTGGCCCGGCGTATCGAGCAGATTGTAGACGATGCCGTCGCGCTCGAAGGTCATCACCGAGGAGGTGACCGAAATGCCGCGCTGCTGCTCGATTTCCATCCAGTCGGAGCGGGTGCGGCGGCGGTCCCCGCGCGCCCGCACCTGGCCCGCCATGCGAATGGCGCCGGAGGCAAGCAGCAGCTTTTCCGTCAGCGTGGTCTTGCCCGCGTCGGGATGGGAAATGATGGCGAAGGTGCGCCGGTGCGCAAAATCGGGAGCTTCGGCGGAAGACGCCGTGACGTGGGCGGTAGGATCGAGCATGCGCGCCTTATAATCCGAAAAGTCGGCGCGAGAAACGGTCTCGCACTTCGTCCTTCGCCTTGGGCAATGTGCGGCCGGAGGGGCGGGGAGATTCCCTCCAGGGCCGACGGTCATGCGCCATGCCGTGGTCGCGCGGGGCGGCTAGCATGAGGTTGGTGGCGAAGACCACGCAAAAGGGAGGACGGGGCATGGCGTGGGTTAAGCGGAACCGGCACGGCAGCGTGGGTCTTTGCGCGGCTTTGGCGATCGCTGCGGCTGTGCTGCTGGGGCTTGCCCTGCCGGCCCAGGCGCTGCTGGCGCCACACTATTACGAGCAGGCGCGCAAGGAAGCGGCCAGTGTCATCGTCATTGCGGTTCGCGCGGTGACGCCGCCTTCATCGGCATATGGCGCCTGCCAGGTGCACGGGCGGGTTCAGGCGGTGGAGCGCGGCGCGGCCTATGCGGTCGGGCAAGATGTCTCCCTCGCCGTGCCTTGCCGAACGGCCGGCGCGCAGCCGCCTTTGGGTGGCATGATCTATCAGGATGTGGACGCGCTGCGCGCGACGCCGTTCGGCCGCGCCTATCTCGATGCGCAGGGCGCACTCGCCTTGTCGCAATATGAGCCGTTAAAAACTTGGCCCTGAGGCGCGGCAGGCGGCTTCACGAAGCGCCGGTCCGCGCGAAACGGCTCAGTCGCCCTGGCCGGGCTCGGGGGAGAACAGCTCTTCCTTGCCCGGCTTGCCGTCCCATTCCTTGGCGTCCGGCGGGGCGTCGCGCTTCAAGGTGATGTTGGGCCAGCTCTTGGCGTAGTCGGCATTCAGCGACAGCCATTTCTCAAGGCCCGGCTCGGTATCGGGCTTGATCGCCTCGGCCGGGCATTCCGGCTCGCACACCCCGCAGTCGATGCATTCGTCGGGGTGGATCACGAGCATGTTTTCGCCCTCGTAGAAGCAGTCCACCGGGCACACGGAGACGCAATCCATGTACTTGCAGCGGATGCAGTTCTCGGTGACGACATAGGTCATGGCTTATCCCTTTCGCGCGCCGGACTACTCCAGCCCGGCGCGGCGCGCAAGCGAAGCGAACGCCGCACACACGCTTTTTACTGTGTCAGGATGTTATTTCGTCAAAAAGCTCACTTGCGGATGTAGCATCCCCGCGCCGATCAATAAAGGCACGGACGCGCAGCACCCGCACGCCGTGATCGAGGGCGACGGTCACCACTTGCCCTTCGCGCACCGAATAGCCCGCGCTCAGCACGCGGGCGCTATCGACACGCACATGGCCGGAGCGGATGAGGCCGGCCGCGTCGCTGCGCGCGCGCACCACCCTTGCGTTCCATAGCCAGCGGTCAAGCCGCTGGCGCTGGGGCGCGCCGGCTTCGGGGAAATTCCCGTGCGGCGCGTCCTCGTCGCGATAATCGTCCTTGGCCACTCAGCCGCCTTTCTTGTCCGCCTCCATGCGCGCCTTCAAGGCGGCAAGCGCGGCGAACGGGCTGTCAGGATCGGCGGGCTTCTCGCGGCGGCGGTCGGAATGAACCTGCACGCGTTCCGGGCGCGGCCCGCGCGGGGCATCGCCTTCGCGCGGCGGACCGCGGAATGGACGGTCGTTGCGCGGCGGGCGCTGACCCTGCCGCTCGCCCTGGCGCTCGGTGCGCGGCTCGCCGACAGCATTCTCGGCGCCGGGCGCGGTGGCGGTCACGTCCGTGCCGCCCTCGCGGGGACGATCGAACCTGCGATTGGGCGGACGGCCTTCCCGACGCTCACCTTCGCGGCGTTCGCCGCCGGAGCGCTGGCCTTCGCGTTGGCCTTCCCGCTGCCCATGCCCTTCACGTGCGCCGTGCTGGGGCCGCTCGCGGCGCGGGGCGCCGGGCGGGCGGCCGGGCCGCCACACTTCAATGAGCGCAGGCTCGCCGGTGACTTCGGCAACCGCCGCTTCCATGGCTTCGCTGGTGATCTCGACAGAAGCTTCGGCGCCGGTCGCGGCATCCTCGTTGGCCGGAAGCTCGCTGCTGGCGAGCGCCTCCACGAGTTCCGCTTCCGGTTCCAGGGCCGGACTTGCCTCGGCGTCGACGGTCTCGACCTCGGCCACCTCCGCGGCTTCGACCTCGATCGCTTCGGCTTCGGACGGCGCAGCCTCGACACCCTCGGCGATCACGTCTACCGGCGCATCGGCCGTTTCAGCGCCTTCAGCCTCGCCGGCGGGGGCTCCGTCGTCGGGGCCGAACAGCAGGTCGGCCTCGATGGCGCCTTCCGGTGCCGGGGCCAGCTCCTGGGCCGGTGCGGCGGCGACCGGCGCTTCAGCCTCGGCCGGCGGCGCTTCGCGCTTCTCCATGCGATAGCCGAGCGAACGCAAGATAGAGGCGAAATCCTCGCCCGAGCAACCG
Source organism: Roseixanthobacter pseudopolyaromaticivorans (assembly GCF_043195145.2). NCBI lineage: Bacteria > Pseudomonadati > Pseudomonadota > Alphaproteobacteria > Hyphomicrobiales > Xanthobacteraceae > Roseixanthobacter > Roseixanthobacter pseudopolyaromaticivorans. The sequence goes on along the minus strand of NZ_CM195539.1, from coordinate 3,987,986 downwards.
GCCAGCGAGGTCATGCCGACGGTGACGGTGAAGCCGCGCCCATCGACGGCACCGGCCGGCTTGGGGCCGGGGGAATTCGGACGCCACGCCAATGCCGGGCGAATCAGATCGGCGAGGCGCTCGAGAATGTCCACGCGCACGGCCCGTTCGCCGCAGACGCGGAAGCCGACAGCGCGATACAGGCTCTTGTGGATCTCGTGATCCACCGGGATCGAGGTGCGTCCGGAGGCGGCAAGATGGGGCAGCTCGTCCAGCCCCTTCTGGGCGAGGCCGCCATGCTTGAGCGCGAACAGTTCCGCCGCCAGCGCGCGGGGCGCAGGCTTAAGCAGGCCGGGCAAATAGATGTGATGGGCACCGAAGCGCACGCCATAGCCGCGCAGCGTGGCGCGGGCGGCCTGGTCGAGGGTCTTCATCTCCTCGGCGACGCGGCTGCGCTCCAGCACGCCAAGCGCTTCCACGATCTGGAAGGCGATGCCGCGCCCGATGCCGGTGATGTCCTCGGCCTCGCCCAGCTTCAGCAGCGGGCCGAGCAGCTTTTCCACATGGGCCTTCAGCCACAGCGTGAGGCGGGCTTCCACCTGTTCGCGGGCCGGACCGGTGAGATGCTCGTCGGAAATGATCTTGAAGCGCGGCTTCAGAACCTCGTCGCCGGGAATCAGCTTGGCGATCGGCTCGCCGGTCCAGCGGATGGTGCCGTCGGCGGTCAGCACGAAGGCTTCGTCCACCGCCTGGCCCACGCGGGTGGCGCGCGCCTCGATCTCTCCCGCCAGCGCTTTCTGGGCGGCAGCCCGCAACGCCTTCGCTTCCTCTCCGCCGGCGGCCGGATCGGGTGCGAACTGGAATCCCTGGAGGTGGCCGATCACATGGCCCTCCACTTTAACATCGCCGGTCTTGCTGATCTCAGTCTCGAGCATCGTATTCTCTCGCAGGCGTCGCATGAGCACGCTTGTCCTTCGATCCACGAACCGCTGCGCCAGCCGCTCGTGCAATGCGTCGGAAAGCTTGTCTTCGACCCCTCTTGTGACGCCTTGCCAGTGCTCCGGATCCGTGAGCCAGTCGGGGCGGTTGGCAACGAAGGTGAGTGTCCGCACCTGCGCAATCCGTCTCGACAGCGTGTCGATGTCTCCTTCCGCGCGATCGGTCAAGGCGATTTGACGTGCGAACCATTCATCGGGGAGTCTTCCACCATCTCCGACATGGCCGAAAATGGTCGAAACCAGCTCCGCATGGGCGCCGGGAGAGATCTTGCGATAGTCCGGCACCTGGCATGCGTCCCAGAGCCGCGCGATGGCGGCAGCGTTGGTGGCGCGTGCCGCTACGTCCGCGTCGCGGCTCATGATTTCGAGCACCTCCACGTCATCCGCCGTCGGCGCGCGGGTCAAACCCTCCTCGCGAGGCGGTACCGAGAGGCTCTCCATCAAGGATTTGAGGGAGGTGAAATCCGGCACCGCGTTGCGCCATTGCAACACTTTTGCCGTGTCAAAAACATGACTTTCCAGCCGTTCCACCAATTCCGGCTCGAAAGGGGCGCAGCGCCCGGTGGTGCCGAAGGTGCCGTCGCGCGTGGCGCGGCCGGCGCGGCCGGCGATCTGGGCCATCTCCGCCGGGTTCAGGCGGCGGAACTGCCAGCCGTCGAACTTGCGGTCCGAGGCGAAGGCCACATGGTCCACGTCGAGATTGAGCCCCATGCCGATGGCGTCGGTCGCCACCAGATAATCCACCTCGCCGCTTTGGTAGAGCTCCACCTGGGCGTTGCGGGTGCGCGGAGAAAGCGCACCCATCACCACCGCCGCCCCGCCCCGCTGGCGGCGGATCAGTTCGGCGATGGCATAGACCTCCTCGGCCGAGAAGGCGACGATGGCCGAGCGTGGCGGCAGGCGGGTGATTTTCTTTTCGCCGGCAAACGACAAAGTGGACAGGCGCGGCCGGACCGACACGGTCACACCGGGCAGCAGCTTTTCCACCAGCGGCCGCATGGTGGCCGAGCCGAGCAGCAGGGTTTCGAACCGCCCGCGCCGGTTGAGAACGCGGTTGGTGAAGACGTGGCCGCGGTCCAGGTCGCAGGCGATCTGGATTTCGTCGATGGCGACGAACGCGACATCGAGATCGCGCGGCATCGCTTCGATGGTGGCCACCCAATAGCGCGGATGGGGCGGCTTGATCTTTTCCTCGCCGGTAACGAGCGCGACCTGTTCCGGCCCGACCCGCTCAACGATGCGCTGGTAGACCTCGCGCGCCAGAAGGCGCAGCGGCAGGCCGATGAGCCCGCTTTCATGGCCGAGCATGCGCTCGATGGCGAGATGGGTCTTTCCGGTATTGGTCGGCCCGAGCACCGCGGTCACGCCCCGCGCCCGGATCGAGCGCGGCAAGACGGCCAGCTTTGTCACATCGTCCATCAGCGCGCGGCGTCCGCAATCTCAGGAAGGGCAATTGTGGGAAGCCCCTCGTCCGGGGCTCTGTATCATATCGGGGCAGGAAGGCCAGGATGCTAGCCCGCACGGGAACATGGGCGGAACAAAGGCTGAGCGAATCGCTCACCGGGCCGGTGGGCTCGATGTTCTCTTTTTGGTCCCTGTCCCGCAGCGGGACGGCGGCGCGCTCCGGACGGAACAAAGGCGGACGAAATGCAGTCCGAATCGGCATAGGCCGCGAAAGCGTCTTTTGTTCACGGGTAAGTAGGAACCGCCGCGCGCTCGCCCGTGTTATGGCTTCGGACAGGCGGTGCGGTCCTCCGCGCCGGACGTGGGAGGGAAACATGCGCAGTGCTCAGTCGAGATTCGCCGTCATCCTGGCCTTCGGCCTGGTGCTGGCGGGGGGCATGGCCCCGGCCGCCGCACAGACGACCAATGCACCGCTCGACGTTCGGCCGAGCCCGCAAGCCACCCAACCCGGCGCCGTCTACGATTCGACCGGCAGCGTGCGTTCCGCGCCCGCCACCGGGGCCATCGTGCCGCGCGGCGCGCCGCAGGGCGTCAGCACCGTGCCGCCGGAGCCCAATCCCTCGGTTAATCCCGGCCGTAACGCGCTCGGCTGCCCCGACATGGATCCGCTTTGCCAGAACGGCCGCTGAGAGCGCCGCGAAACCGCCGCCACGCAAGCCTCGGCGCTCGCGCGCCTTCACGCCTGCGTGCGTGCGCTTGACACGGGCATGGGGGCGTCGCTTCTAGGCGGAATGGAAAATCTGGCCGAACCAACGGCTCCGACCACAGAAGCGGAAGACGCCCTTGCCCGGCGCGAAGCCGACCAGCCCCATTCCCCGGTGGTGCGGTTCGGGCCCGAGCGCCCGCTGCGCCTGGATGCCGGGGTCGCGCTCGATCACGTGCAGATCGCCTACCAGACCTATGGCGAACCCAATGCCGCGCGCTCCAATGCGGTTCTGGTGTGCCATGCCCTGACCGGCGACCAGCACGCCGCCAATGCCAATCCCGTCACCGGCAAGCCCGGCTGGTGGGAGACTTTGGTGGGGCCGGGCAAGCCGATCGACACTGAGCGTTTCTATGTCATCTGCGCGAATGTGCTCGGCGGCTGCATGGGCACCACCGGCCCGGCCTCGCTGAATCCGGCCACCGGCCAGCCCTACGGCCTCGACCTGCCGGTGGTGACCATTCGCGACATGGTGAACGCCCAGGCCATGCTGCTGGACCATCTCGGCATCGAGCGCCTGTTCTGCGTCGCCGGCGGCTCCATGGGCGGCATGCAGGTGCTGCAATGGGCGGCGAGCTATCCCGAGCGCGTGTTCGCGGCATTGCCCATCGCCACCGCTGCGCGCCATTCGGCGCAGAACATCGCCTTCCACGAGGTCGGCCGGCAGGCGGTGATGGCCGATCCGGAATGGCAGGGTGGCCATTATCTCAAGCAGGGCCACACGCCCCATCGCGGCCTCGCGGTGGCGCGCATGGCGGCGCACATCACTTATATGTCGGACCAGGCGCTGCATCGTAAATTCGGCCGCCGGCTGCAGAACCGGGCGCTGCCCACGTTTGGCTTCGATGCCGATTTCCAGGTGGAAAGCTATCTGCGCCACCAGGGGGAATCATTCGTCCAGCGGTTCGATCCCAATTCCTATCTCTATGTCACGCGGGCCATGGATTATTTCGACCTCGCCGCGGATTACGACGGCGTGCTCGCCAATGCGTTCCGCGGCTCCAAGACGAGGTTCTGCGTGGCGTCATTCACGTCCGACTGGCTATTCCCCACCGAGGATAGCCGGGCGATCGTGCATGCGCTGAACGCCTCGGGCGCGAGCGTGTCGTTCACCGAGATCGACAGCGACAAGGGCCATGACGCCTTCCTGCTGCACGAGCCGGAACTGTTTGCCATCGCCCACGGCTTCCTCGACAGCGCCGCGAAGGCCGCCGGCCTGCCGGCCGCGCGCAGCCGGTGAGGACGCTATGGCCGTGAGGGAATTGAGTTCGGACGAGGCCACCGTGCGCTTCTCCTCCGTGCGCGTCGATCTGATGGTGATCGCCGACATGGTGGCGCCCCACTCGCGGGTGCTGGATGTCGGCTCCGGGGACGGGGCGCTGCTGGATCTGCTCGCCACGACGCGCGGCTGCGATGCGCGGGGCATCGAGCTGTCCCGCGAAGGGGTGAATGCCGGCGTGGCGCGCGGCCTTTCGGTGGTGCAGGGCGATGCGGACGTGGATCTCGCCCATTATCCCGACGACGCATTCGACTACGTCATCCTCTCCCAGACCCTCCAGGCCACCCGTCGCCCGCGCTGGGTGATGGAGCAGATGCTGCGCATCGGCCGGCGCGCCATCGTCTCGTTCCCGAATTTCGGGCATTGGCGCTCGCGCTTCGACCTTTTGATCTACGGGCGCATGCCGATTACCGACAACATGCCCTATTCCTGGTACGACACGCCAAATATCCACTTCTGCACCATCCGCGACTTCGTGGCCCTCGTGGAGGTGCTGGACGCCCGCATGGAAAAGGCGGTGGCGCTGGATTCCTCCGGCCACCCGGTGCGCTTCAACATGCCGTGGTGGGTGTGGAACCTGCTGGGCGAGCAGGCAGTATTCCTGCTGAGCCGGAACGATTGAGGATCGCGCGTCCCGCCGGCACCCCCTGGCCGAAGACCGGTTCCAGCACCGGCACCAGCGCGGCGCGTTTCACGGGCGTCGGGCGATAGAGCTGCTTTGTCGCCTCCACCACGTGGACGCCGGCGAACGGCAGCGAGAGTCGTGCGCCGACCCGCTCCCAGGCGACGGCCGTGCGCAGCAGCCAATTGTTGGAGACCGGCGGAAAATACAGCGCCTCATCCCAGCCCGAAGGGGTGAACAGCGCTTCGCGCAGCAGCCGCACGACTTGCCCGCGCGAGAACGGGCGGCCGTTGCCGAACGGCGTGGTGTCGAGCCGCGCCCAGACCCCGCGCCTGTTGGGCACCACCGCCAGCAGCCGCCCGCCCGGCGCCAGCACGCGCCAGACCTCGCGCAGCATGTCGGCCGCGTCCGGGGTCATCTCCAGCAGATGCACCGCCACCACCCGGTCCACCGAGGCATTGGGCAGGGGCAGGGCGGTTTCGTCGGCAAGCGCGGCGAGGGTCGGCGCGGCGGAGGGCCAGCGCACCACGCCCTGGGCGGCGGGCATGATGGCGATGCATCGTTCCGCCTCGCCCCGGAACACGCCCAGATAGGGCGTCGCATAACCGATGCCGAGCACCGAGAGGCCCTGCACATTATTAAAGCGGGCGCGCACCGCGCGGCTCACCAGCCGGCGCGTGACGACGCCCAGGGGCTGGGCATAGAAACTGCGCAGATCCACGACGTCGAGATACATGGCGCCCCTTTCGCGATCCGCCCTTATAGCATGGTCGCACGGTGCCGAAGCGCTGCGACCATCCGGCCGGCTTGCCCTGCGCGACGGGCGTGATACTCAAAAGCGGACATGCGTACGCCGTATCGGCGCGCGCAGGACAATCCTCGCAGGGAGGGCGCCACCCATGTCGGTCGAAATCCGGATCATTCCCTGCCTCAGCGACAATTACGCGGTGTTGCTGCACGATCCCGCCACCGAGGCGACGGCAGTGATCGACGCGCCCGAGGCGACCCCGATTATCGAAGCGCTGGATCGTGAGGGTTGGCATCTCACGCACATCCTCGTCACGCACCACCACGCGGACCATGTGGACGGGGTGATGGCCCTGAAGGGCCAATACGGCGCCACTGTCGTGGGCCCGAAGCGCGAGGCCGCCGGGATTCCCGGCATCGACGTGGAAGTGGTGGATGGCGACCCGGTGGCGGTCGGCTCGTTCATCAGCCGGGTGATGGAAACGCCGGGCCACACCGCCGGCCATATCGTCTATCTGTTCGAGGGCCAGCGGCTGCTGTTCGCCGGCGACACGCTGTTCGTCATGGGCTGCGGCCGGCCGATCGAATGCGACCCGCCTGTGTTGTGGCATTCGCTGGTGCGCCTGCGCACCCTGCCGGACGATCTGGCGGTCTATTGCGGCCACGAATATACCGTCGCCAACGGCAAGTTCGCGCTTTCTGTGGACCCGGAGAATGGTGCGCTCCTCGGCCGCGTCGCGGAGGCGGAAGCGGCCCGCAGGGATGGCCGGCCCACCATTCCCGCGCTGTTGGGCGACGAGAAGCTGACCAATCCGTTCCTGCGGGCGGACGACCCGGCCATGGCCGAGCGCCTCGGCCTCGGCGAATCCGACCCCTCCGCGGTGTTCACCGAGTTGCGCGCCCGAAAGAACGTGTTTCGGGGATGAGCGGCGGCATGGCCGGCCTTTCGGCGCAAGAGGTGATTGCGCTGCTGGGGCTTGAGCCCCATCCGGAGGGCGGCCATTTCCGCGAAACCTTCCGGGAAACCGCGCCGGATGGCGGGCGCGGCGCTTCAACCGCCATCTATTTCCTGCTGGCGCAGGGCGAACGCTCCCATTGGCACCGGGTGGACGCGAGCGAGGTGTGGCACTGGCACGCAGGCGCGCCCCTGATGCTGAGCATCGCTCCGTCCGGCGGGCCGGTGCGTCATCTGCACCTCGGGGCAGATCTCGCCTCTGGAGAACGGCCGCAGGGCGTTGTGCCTCCGGGCCATTGGCAGGCGGCGGAAAGCCTCGGCGCCTGGACCCTGGTGGGATGCACCGTCGCGCCGGCGTTCGATTTCGCCGGCTTCGAACTGGCGCCGCCCGGCTTCGAGCCCTGAACGGACCTGCGCCTCAATCGCGCTCGAAATGACCGGGCGTGAAGACCCAGACCACCAAGCCCTTGATTTCCCATTTGGGCGGCACCCAGCGCGGGTTCAGCGGCGCGGGCTCCGCTTGCGCGATTTTTTCGGTCTTCGCCTTGGCGCCGGCGCGGGTGGCATCCCCGTTTTGAGCGGCCATCACCGGGCCTGAGGCGAGGGCGGCCAGCACCGGCAAAAGCGCCAGCAGAGAGGTCCTGACACGGGCTTTCATAATCTCGACTCCCACGTTTGCAGGTCTCGCAAAATTCCGTAAGGGCACGTTCGCCTGCGCATCCCCCGAGCGGTCCTTCGCGCGCCTTTCACGACATCCAGCTGAAGCGGCACCACGAGAAAGTTTTGTAATTTGGAGGCTGGGCCCCTCCCATACCTCCTCCACTTTACGCTAGGATGAGCCCGCATTCATCCATTCACGTCGTTGAACACGGGGACGTGTGAGCGGCAACCTTCGATATCGCCCGGCCGGCGTGTGCCCGGGGGCGGGTGCAGCCTGCGGGGGACGCACGATGGGAACGACTGTTGCGCAAAAGATGGAGCGGGCCTGGGCGATCCTGCGCTGGCGCTATCTCCAGGCTGGCGCCTTTCCCTATCACGAGCGCAGCTTCCTCGGCCGGATCGGCAATTGGGACGACAAGGGCATGCGCCCGCTGATCGTGGTCCAGTCGCACCGCCGCTCGGGCACGCATTTTCTTATCGACGAAATCCGCGCGCGCTTTCCCGTGGCGCGGGAATGGATGCATCTCGATGGCGATTTCTTCGCCCGCCTCATGCATATGCCGGTGGTCATCAAGAGCCACGACGCCTATTTCGGCGAGAAGCTGAGGGAGCGGAGGCCCTGGCATTCCTACATGCACTGGGTGGCGGCGTCTTCGCTCTACACCAATGCCAAGCATGTCTACATCGTGCGCAACCCACGCGACGTGCTGCGCTCGCAATTCTATTTCGATCTGAAGGGCCACGAACCGGCCTATCGCGTCGATCCGGACACCAGCTTCGCCGACTATGTGAAGGCGCCCTCCGCCCGCGATCCCGACGGCAAGCTCAGCCAGGTCGGCTATTGGTGTGCGCACGTGAAGGCCTGGCTCGATCGGCCGGAGGCGCACATCCTGCGCTATGAGGATTTGCTGTCGCAGCCGGAAGTGGAGATGGAGCGCCTCGCCACCTATCTGGGCCTGGAATTGCAAAAACCGCGGACAGTGAAAAGCTCGGCCATCGGCCGCAAGACCACCGAGCGCCGCTCCAAGGAAAAACTGGCGGCCTGGGGCCCGGACGAAGAGCGGCTCCTGGAAGTGGAGTTGGCGCGTCACGGCCTGCCGGACTTCGGCTATGGCATCGCCGCCCCCCCGGCGGCCACGCGTGGCGCCCCCATCAAGCCGGCGGAGCGGCCGGTGCGCACCTATTCTGCTTCTGCCGGTCTTGCACGCAGCGTTCATTCCTGACGCGACGAACCCTGTACGCATCGCGCGCCACGGGACGGGCGCGAAAAGAAAGGCGGCCCGAGGGCCGCCTTCTTCATTTGTGATCGGCCAGGACGCTCAGGCGCGGACCAGATCGCCCAGCAGATTGGCGGCCAGCGTCACCTTCGAGAGGCTGAGGCCGGAGGCCACGATGTCCTGCACCGTGGCGCGGGTGCGGTCGACCTCCTTGCGGCGGCGCTGGACGAACGCCTCCAAGGCCGCTTCGCCCGCGCCCTCGCCGGCCAGGATGCCGGCGCTGACCTGCCGCACGAAGGCTTCGATCTGGCCCAGCGCCCGGTCGAGCGCGAGGCGGTCGTAATAATCGGCCGCCGTGATGTTGCGCGCCGCGCCGGCGATTTCGTCCACCGCGAAATAACGACCCGCGGCGAAGAAGGTGGCCGCCGCATCCTCGATCGACCGACCCGTGGTCTGCGAGAGCAAAGCGATGTCGGAGGCGGCAGCGAGCGCACGCAGCAGGGTGATGCGGCGGGCGAGATCTTCCGGCACCCGCTTTTCCACCAGCGCCGCCGTCTGCCGCTCGCCGCGCAGGCGCCATACCTCCGGCAGGCTGGTGTCGAGCGCGCCGGCGACATCGGTGATGGCGCTGTGATAGCGCTCCACCACCGCGCCGAGACCAGTGCCAAGGTCCACATTACGCAGGAACCACACGGTGCGACCCACCGCGAGGTCCTGCACCTCGGCATAGAGCTGCAATTGCACGGCGCCGTCGATCTTGTTGTCGAGGGCGTCGATCGCGGCGTTCAGCGCGCCGAGGTCGAAGCTGTCGCGCACCGCTGCATAGGCGCGCACCACGCTCGCCGCATCCATGCCGGTATGGTCGCTGATGCGCGCGATGCAGGCCGGTCCGCCCTGGTTGATGATGGCATTGGCGAGCCCGGTGGCGATGATCTCCCGGCGCAGGCGATGGGCGGTGATGGCATTAGGGAAGCGCTGCTCGATGGCGGACGGGAAGTAGTGTTCCAGCTCAGCCGCGAGATAAGCGTCGTCCGGCACGTCCGAGGCGAGCAATTCGGAATAAAGCGAGATCTTGGCATAGGCGAGGAGCACCGCCAGCTCCGGCCGGGTCAGGGATTCTCCGCGCGCGCGGCGTTCCTGGATCTCCGCGTCGCTCGGTAGATATTCCACGGAGCGATCCAACTCGCCGCGCAGCTCCAGCATCTGCATCAGGCGCTGCTGGAAGGCGAGATCCTCCACCCCGCGCCGCTCGGCGAGGGAGATGGCGAGGGTCTGGAGATAATTGTTGCGCAGCACCAGCAGGCCGACGTCGCTGGTCATTTCGCCCAGCAGCGCCGCCCGGTCCGGGGGCGAAAGCAGGCCATCGGCCACCGGGATGGACAGCGCAATCTTGATGTTCACCTCCACGTCGGAGGTGTTCACGCCGGCCGAATTGTCGATGGCGTCGGTATTGAGCCGCACGCCGGCGCGTCCGGCCTCGATGCGGCCGCGCTGGGTCATGCCGAGGTTGGCGCCTTCGCCCACCACCTTGACCCGCAATTCGCGTGCGGCGATGCGGATCGCGTCGTTGGCTCGGTCGCCGGCCTGGGCGTCGGTTTCCGTGGAGGCGCGCACATAGGTGCCGATGCCGCCGAACCAGAGCAGGTCGGCCTTGGCTCTGAGGATGGCGCTCATCACCTCCGTGGGCGTCGCCTCCAGCTTGTCGAGCCCGAGCACGGCGCGTGCCTGCTCCGACAAGGCGATGCTCTTGGCGGTGCGGGGATAGATGCCGCCGCCCGGGGAGATCAGGGCCGGATCGTAATCCGCCCAGCTGGAGCGCGCGAGATTGAACAGGCGCTGGCGCTCGGCATGGGAGCTCGCGGGATCGGGATCAGGGTCGAGGAAGATGTGGCGATGGTCGAAGGCCGCCACCAGCTTCAGCGCGGTGGAAAGAAGCATGCCGTTGCCGAACACGTCGCCCGACATGTCGCCCACGCCCACCACGGTGATCGGCGTGGTCTGGATGTCCACGTCGATCTCGCGGAAGTGCCGCTTCACCGCTTCCCAGGCGCCGCGCGCGGTGATGCCCATGGCCTTGTGGTCGTAGCCCACCGAACCGCCCGACGCGAAGGCGTCGTCGAGCCAGAAGCCGTGCTCCTGCGAGAGCCCGTTGGCGATGTCGGAGAAGGTGGCGGTGCCCTTGTCGGCCGCAACGACGAGATAGGGGTCGTCGCCATCCACACGCACCGTCAGAGGGGGATGCACGACCTCGCCGCCCTTGAGATTGTCGGTGATCTCGAGCAGCGCGGTGACGAAGATCTTGTAGGCGGCGATGCCCTCGGCCTGCACGGCGTCACGCGAGCCGCCGACGGGCAGGTGCTTGGGCACGAAGCCGCCCTTGGCGCCCACCGGCACGATCACCGCATTTTTCACCTGCTGCGCCTTCACGAGGCCGAGCACCTCGGTGCGGAAGTCCTGCGGCCGGTCGGACCAGCGCAAGCCGCCGCGCGCCACATGGCCGAAGCGCAGGTGCACGCCTTCCACCCGCGGGGAATAGACGAATACTTCGTACTTGGGCCGGGGCAGGGGCAGCCCTTCCACCTTGGCGCTGTCATACTTGATCGCGATGGCGCCCTTGGGCCGGCCGTCCGCGTCCAGCTGATAGAAGGTGGTGCGGATCGCGGCGTCCACGAGATTGACGAAGCGGCGCAGGATGCGGTCTTCGTCCAGCGAGGAGACGTCCGCCAGCGCGGTCTCGATCTCCTCGCGCAGCGGCGCGCCGCGGGCCGCGCGGGCTTCCGGGCTCGCATCCAGGCGCGGGTCAAAGGAGGTGTGGAACAGCTGGACGATGCGGGCGGCGACGTCCGCGTGGTTGACGAGTGTCGTCCACAGATAGTCCTGGGAATAGGGGATGCCGGCCTGCCGCAGATAGCGGGCAAGCGCGCGCGCCAGCGCCACGTCGCGCCAGGCAAGGCCGGTATCGAGCACCAAGGCGTTGAAGCCGTCGTTCTCCGCTTCGCCGCGCAGCACGGCGGTCAGCAGGTCTTCCAGCCGTGCGGCCGAGCCGGACACCTCGATGGTGCCGCCGTCGACCCGTTCCAGGGTCATTTCGTGCAGCCACGAGCGACGCGTCTCGGCGTCGGCGCTGCACACCGGCTCGATGTGATAGGTGCGTTCGTTGATCGCCTTGAGGCCCATGTTTTCCAGCATGGGCACGCGCTCGGAGAGTGGCAGCGGGCGGCCGAAGGAGAGCAGGCGCAGGGAGATGCGGTTCGCCGGATCGCCGGGCCGGCGATAGAAGTCGAGCGCGATCGGTCGTTCGGGGGAAAGGCGTTCCAGGCGCTCGATGTCGGCCACCGCCGTGTCGATGCCGTAGGCGGCGATATAGCCGGCGTCGAACGCCTTGCCGTAGCGCTCGAACAGGAGGCCGGCATCGCCGACGCTCGGCGTCTCGCGCAGCGCCTGGCGCAGGCGATCGCTCCAGGAGAGCACATCCTCGGCCACCGCGGCTTCCAGCGCCGCGCGATCCACCTCGGGCGTGCGGCCTTCGCGCCGGCCGATGATGTAATGCACGCGCGTCAACGGAATGTCGGACAGGAAGGACGGGAAGGCCGCCGAGACGTGGCCGCCGAAGGCGGTCGCGAGGCGGTCGCCGACCTTGTCCCGCAGCGCCGCGTCGAAGCGCTCGCGGGGCACATAGACCAGCACCGACACGAAGCGGTCGAACGCATCGACGCGCGGCAGCACCCGCACGCGCGGACGATCGTAGAGCGAGAGGATATCGCGGGCGAAGACCAGGAGCGTCGCCGGGTCGATCTGGAACAGGTCGTCGCGGGGATAGGTCTCCAGAACCGTGCCGAGCGCCTTGCCCGAGTGGCTTTCGCGGTCGAGCCCGGCCTCCTCCACCACCAGTTCCACCTTGCGTCGCAGATAGGGGATCTGGCGCACCGAGTCGGTATAGGCCGTGGAGGTGAAGAGGCCGATGATGCGCAATTCGCCGAGCAGGCGGCCATCGTCGGCATGCAGCTTCACGCCCACATAATCGAGGAACGTGCGGCGGTGGACGCGCGAGCGCAGGGACGACTTGGTGACGATGAGCGGCAGCGGGCCGGCCAGGAACTGGCGGATTTCCGGCGTGGTCACCACCGCTTCCTCGCCGAGGCGCAGCTCGTGCACATCGCGGTCGCGCAGGATGCCGAGGCCCTCCTCAGCGACTTCCAGGCCTCCGTCGGCGGCGAGCGCATAGCGCCGCACGCCGATGAAGATGAAGTCGTCATTGGCCAGCCAGTCGATAAAATCGGCGGCTTCCTTGCGGTCGTCCTTGGAATAGGGCTGAGACTTGCGGCGGAAGCCCTCCGCCGCCTGGCGCACCTCGGCTCGCATGGCCGTGAAATCGACATTGGCGGCGCGCACGTCGGCCAGCGTCTTGTCGAGCGCGATCTTCAGCGCCTCGCGCCCCTCGGTGGTTTCCAGCGCCTGGATGTGGATGTGGATCAGGCTCTCGCGGATGCTGCGCTTGCGGCCCTGGGAGAGGTCGGTCTCGACGCCGATCACCCGTCCCTCGCCGTCGCGTTCGACCGCGAAGATGGGATGGGTGACGAACTTGGCCTCATAGCCCTGGTCCGCCAGCTCCCCGGCGATGGAATCGAACAGGAAGGCCATGTCGTCATTGACCGTCTCGACCACCGTGATGGCGGGAGCGCCGGCCCATTGCGGATTGAACACCCGCACGTCGTGATGGCCCGGCACGCGACCGGCGAGGTGGGCGTGGGCCTCGCGGCACAATTGGGCGAGGGCTTCCGGGAGCAGGGTTTCCACGTCCTCCGGCGCGGCGCCGGCGAGCAGGGCGCGGGCGAAGAAGGCGGGCACGGGACCGTCCGCCAGCAGGCTTACCGCTTCCTCGATGCGTGCCTGGGCGCCAAATCCGAGTTCCGAACCTTGAAATCCTTGGACGTTCATGGCCTCTCCCCCTTGGCGACCGCGCGTAGCGCGGGGCCCCGCCGCCCTCGATCGGACGTTCTGCACTGGGTTTCGCTCAGAGCCGCGACGGAACGATGACGGGGACCCATTCGAAGGGGATCAAGATGACCGCGCCGAAGAGCTCAGGCAAGCCCAAGAAATCCCAGCTAAAATCTGCCGAAAATACAGGCGAGCCCAAGAAAGGGGCGGTGCAAGCGGCGGTTCAGGCTGTCGCGCGCGCCGCGAAGACAGTTTCCGCCAAGGCCACGCGGACCGGCAGGCCGGCCGCCAAAACGCCCGCCGTCCCGCCGCCCCGGCCGGCGGACGATACGCCTCGGATCGCGCTCGATCTGAAGCCCGCGCCTCTCGACGAAGCAAACCAGGTCTATTTCGACAAGTGCATGGAGAAGCTGGGCTTCGTGCCGAATGTTCTCGCCGCCTACAGCTTCGATCTCGCCAAGCTGAATGCCTTCGCCGGCATGTACAACAATCTGATGCTCGCGCCTTCCGGCCTTTCGAAGCTGGAGCGGGAGATGATCGCAGTGGCGGTTTCCAGCGTGAACCGCTGCTATTATTGCCTTACCGCCCATGGTGCCGCGGTCCGAGCGCTGTCGGGCGATCCCATCCTGGGCGAGCAATTGGTGATGAATTATCGCGCCGCGCGCTTGGAGCCGCGCCAGCGCGCCATGCTGGACTTCGCCGTGAAGCTCACCGAGCGGCCCCACGAGGTGGAAGAGGCGGATCGCGCCGCGTTGCGCAAGGTCGGTTTTTCCGAACAGGACATCTGGGACGTGGCGGCGGTGACCGGCTTCTTCAACCTGTCCAACCGCATCGCCAGCGCCACCGACATGCGGCCGAACCCGGAATATCACGGGCAGGTGCGCTGAGCGGCGCGCCGCGCGCGGGAGGCCGAGCCGAAGTCTCCCGCACCAAAATCATCGCACAGGGCCGGCCTTCGCGTTATATTTGCGAAAATATAATTCGGAAGGCCGGCATGCTGCATCCTTTCCCATTCCCATCCCCCCTCTCCGCACGGCCTGCCGCGCGCTGTCTCGGTGCGGCCGGAGTGTTTTTCCTCGCGCTCTGCCTCGGCGCGCCGAATGGACGCGCGGCGGAGGGGCAGGGCTGTTCCGGCGGCGCCTGGCCGCTGGAGCGGGCGAAGTCGGCCCTCGATGCGGCGCACACACAATTGGCGAGCGGCAGCCAATTGCCGGCGGCAGATGGCGCGTTCGTGGTCGAACTGGTGCCGCTGGCGCAGGCCAAGCTGCCCTATCCGCCCGCGCGGCTGCCTGCCGAAAATACCACTTTTGCCGGCTTTCTTCTCATCCCCGCGCCCGCGGCCGGGCGCATCGAGGTGAGCCTTTCGCAAGCCGGCTGGATCGACCTGGTGCAGGATGGCAAGACCCTGCCGGCCGCCGCTTTCACCGGCGTGAAGGGCTGCGAGGGATTGCGCAAGAGCGTGCGTTTCGAGGTGGCGCAGCGCCCGCTCGTGCTGCTTCTCACCGGCGTTTCTGTGGATCGCCTGAAGCTGGCCGTGGCGCCGGTTCCCTAAAGGGCAAGGGCCAAGCCGCCATGCCTGGGATCTGCTCAGACTTTAGGCTCAGCTTGTCCCTATTGACGGCAGCCAAGTTTACCGTGCTAGGTTGCGGCGCAAGATCAAAAGCATCACCAAAGATGCGGTCTCAGGGGGAGCCGGGCGGGCGCATCGCGCCCCGGGCCGAAACAAGCGAGGGCGCAGAGCACGATGACGGACACTGTCTCAGACGTGCCCTACATCGTTGAAGCAGAAGGTCTCACGAAAGAGTTCAAGGGTTTCGCGGCGGTCAAGAACGTCAACCTGCGGATTCGGCGGCACACGATTCATGCCCTCATTGGGCCGAACGGTGCCGGTAAGACCACGTGCTTCAACCTGATCACGAAATTCCTGGAGCCGACCCGTGGCGTCATCCGCCTGAACGGCAAGGAGATCACCCGGACCAAGCCGGCCGACGTGGCGCGGCTGGGCATGGTGCGCTCGTTCCAGATCTCGGCGACGTTCGGGCATCTGACGGTGCTGGAAAATGTGCGCGTTGCCCTGCAGCGCGCGCTCGGGACCTCGTTCCACTTCTGGCGGTCCGAGCATTCGCTCGACGCGCTGAACGACCGCGCCATGCAATTGCTGGAAGAGGTGGATCTTACCTCCTACGCCAAGCATGAAGCGGTGGAGCTGCCCTACGGCCGCAAGCGGGCGCTGGAAATCGCCACCACGCTCGCGCTCGAGCCGGAAATGCTGCTGCTCGACGAGCCGACCTCCGGCATGGGGCGCGAGGATATCGCCCGCACCGCCGATCTCATCAAGCGCGTGTCCGCCAACCGCACGGTGCTGATGGTGGAGCACAATCTTTCGGTCGTGGCCGATCTGTCGGACGCCATCACCGTGCTGGCGCGCGGCGAGATTCTCACCGAGGGGCCGTATTCGGAAGTCTCCAAGAACCCGCAAGTGATCGAGGCATATATGGGAACGGGGCATGGCCATGGGTGAGGCGGCCTCCGCCGCGCCGTTGCTCGCGGTGCGCGATCTGCACGGGCATTATGGCGAGAGCCATGTCCTCCACGGCATGAGCTTCGACATCCACAAGGGCGAGGTGGTGACGCTTCTGGGCCGCAACGGCGCCGGCAAGACCACCACCATGCGCGCCATCATGGGCCTGCTGCGCAAGCGCGCCGGCTCGATCCGCTATGAGGGCAACGAGACCGTCAAGCTCGCGCCCAACCATATCGCGCGCCTCGGCATCGGCTATTGTCCCGAGGAACGGGGCATCTTTGCCAGCCTGAACGTGCGCGAGAACCTGCTGCTTCCCCCGGTGGTGCTGCCTGGCGGCCTCTCCGTGGACGAGATCCACGACCTGTTCCCCCGCCTGGAGGAACGGCGCAACAGCCAGGGCACCAAGCTCTCCGGCGGCGAGCAGCAGATGCTGGCGATCGCGCGCATCCTGCGCACGGGGGCCAAGCTGCTGCTGCTCGACGAGCCCACGGAAGGGCTGGCGCCGGTGATCGTGCAGCATATCGGCGACATCATCCGTGCGCTGAAGACCAGGGGCTTCACCGTGCTGCTCGTGGAGCAGAACTTCCACTTCGCCTCGACCGTCGCCGACCGCCATTATGTGGTGGAGCACGGCAAGGTGGTGGACATGGTCCCCAACGACAAGATCGCGGAAAACGCGGCGCGTCTCGAAGCCTTTCTCGGCGTCTGAAGCCGGGTTTTCGGAACAACGCAACCGGCAGCACCGCCGGAGGAGGAAACAAGATGCGTCTTGCAACCGTGTTCATGGCGGCCGCGAGCCTATTCGCCGTCACCGCCGCCCAGGCCCAGACCACGCCGGTCAAGATCGGCGTACTCACCGATATGTCGAGCCTGTATTCGGACCTCGCTGGCCCGGGCTCGGTGTGGGCGGCGAAGAAGGCGGTGGAAGATTTCGCCGCCACCAACAAGGATCTGAAGGTGGAGGTCGTCTCGGCCGACCACCAGAACAAGGCCGACGTCGGCACCTCCATCGCGCGCCAGTGGTATGACGTGGACGGCGTCGACATGATCGTCGATACGCCCAATTCCGGCGTCGCGCTGGCGGTGAGCCAGGTGACGAAGGAAAAGAACAAGGTGTTCGTGAATTCGGGCGCCGGCTCGTCCGACCTCACCGGCAAGGCCTGCACGCCCAACACGATCCATTGGACCTACGACACCTGGTCGCTGGCCAATGTGACCGGCAAGGCCGTGACCAAGAACGGCGGCGATACCTGGTTCTTCCTCACCGCCGACTATGCCTTCGGCCAGGCGCTGGAGCGCGACACGTCCGAAGTCGTCAAGGCGAACGGCGGCAAGGTCGTCGGCTCGGTGCGCGTGCCGATCAACAATTCCGACTTCTCCTCCTTCCTTCTGCAGGCGCAGGGCTCCAAGGCCAAGGTCATCGGCCTCGCCAATGCCGGCGGCGACACCATCAACTCCATCAAGCAGGCGGCCGAATACGGCATCGTCGACGGCGGCCAGAAGCTCGCCGGCCTGCTGGTGTTCATCTCCGACATCCATTCGCTCGGCCTCAAGACCGCGCAGGGCCTGAACCTGACATCGGCCTGGTATTGGGACATGACGGACGCCAACCGCGCGTTCGCCAAGGAGTTCGCCGCGGCCAACGGCGGCAAGTATCCCACCATGGTGCAGGCCGGCGTCTATTCCGGCGTGACCCATTATCTCAAGTCCGTGGCGGCGCTGAAGTCGGCCAAGGACGGGGCGGCTGTGGTCGCCGAGATGAAGAAGATGCCGACCGACGACAAGCTGTTCGGCAAGGGTGAATTGCGCGCCGACGGCCGCCAGATCCACCCCATGTATCTGTTCGAGGTGAAGAAGCCTTCGGACTCCAAGTATCCCTACGACTATTACACCTTGAAGGCGACGATCCCCGCCAACGAGGCGTTCCGTCCGCTCGACCAGGGCGATTGCCCGCTGGTCAAGAAGACCTGATGGCGCCCGCGGGCCGGCGTCACGCCGGCCCGCTCTCTCCTGTTGCAGAGACCGATCCATGTTCGAGCTAATCGGCATCGCCCCTCAGGCCTTGTTCGGCCAATTGCTGCTGGGCCTGATCAACGGCGCCTTCTATGCCATGCTGAGCCTCGGGCTCGCGGTGATCTTCGGCCTGTTGAACGTCATCAATTTCACCCACGGCGCCCAGTACATGATGGGGGCCTTCGGCGCCTGGATGCTGCTGAACTACGCGGGCATCCCGTTCTGGGGCGCGCTGGTGCTCTCACCCATCGTGGTGGCGGTGATCGGCATGATCATCGAGCGGCTGCTGCTGCGCCGGCTCTATCATCTGGACCACCTATACGGGCTGCTGCTGACCTTCGGTCTGGCGCTGATCCTGGAAGGGCTGTTCCGCCGCCAGTATGGCGCCTCCGGACTGCCCTATAACAATCCGCTGCCGGGCGGCACCAATCTCGGCTTCATGTTCCTGCCGAATTACCGGGCCTTCGTGGTGGTCGCTTCGCTGGTGGTGTGCATCGCCACCTGGTTCGTGATCGAGCGCACCAAGCTCGGCTCGTATCTGCGCGCGGCGACCGAACGGCCGGACCTCGTCCAGGCGTTCGGCATCGACGTGCCGCGCATGATCACGCTGACCTACGGCTTCGGCGTCGGCCTTGCGGCGCTCGCCGGCGTGCTCGCGGCGCCCGCCTATCAGGTGAGCCCGACCATGGGCTCGAACCTCATCATCGTGGTGTTCGCGGTGGTGGTGATCGGCGGCATGGGATCGATCATGGGCGCCATCGTCACCGGCTTCGGCCTCGGCCTCGTGGAGGGCCTGACCAAGGTCTTCTATCCCGAGGCTTCGTCCACGGTGATTTTCGTCATTATGGCCCTCGTGCTTCTGGTGAAGCCCGCGGGCCTGTTCGGTACGGTGAAGTGAGGCCATCATGACTTCCGCGTCCTCCCCCGCCGTCGCCCCCGCGCCTGCTTCCGCCAACGCCTTCACCCCCACCCGCATCGCCATCGCGGTGGTGGTGCTGGGGCTGCTGGTGGTGGCGCCGTTTGCGGTCTATCCCGTGTTCCTCATGAAGGTGCTGTGCTTCTCGCTGTTCGCGTGCGCCTTCAACCTGATGCTGGGCTACACCGGCCTGCTGTCCTTCGGACACGCCATGTTCTTCGGCGGGGCCGCCTACATCACCGCCTATCTGGTGAAGATCAAAGGCTTCCCGCCCGAGTTCGGCATCCTCGCGGGGACGGCGTTCGCGGCGTTCCTCGGGCTGCTCACCGGCCTGCTGGCGATCCGCCGCGTCGGCATCTATTTCGCCATGGTGACGCTCGCGCTCTCGCAGATGTTCTTCTTCTTCTGTCTCCAGGCGCCATTCACCGGCGGCGAGGACGGCCTTCAGGCCGTGCCGCGTTCGGCGATGTTCGGCTTCCTGGACATCTCCAAGGACATCAACCTCTATTATGTGGTGCTGGCGATCTTCCTGGTCGGCTTCGCCATCATCTACCGCACCATTCACTCCCCCTTCGGACAGGTGCTGAAGGCGATCCGCGAGAACGAGCCGCGCGCGATCTCGCTGGGCTATCGGGTGAACCAGTACAAGACCCTTGCCTTCGTCCTGTCGGCGGCGCTGGCCGGGCTCGCGGGTTCGACCAAGGCGATCGTGTTCCAGCTCGCTTCGCTCACCGACGTGGCGTGGCCCATGTCCGGCGAGGTCATCCTGATGACCCTGGTGGGCGGCATGGGCACCGTGCTCGGCCCGGTGGTGGGCGCCACCATCATCGTCACCATGCAGAATTATCTCGCGAGCTTCGGCGAATGGGTGCTGGTCATCCAGGGCGTGATCTTCGTGGTGGTGGTCTCGCTGTTCCGCCGCGGTATCGTCGGCGAAGCGCTCGCGCTGATGCAATTGATGCGGGATCGCGCGTCGAAATAACGGTGCGCGCCGAAGTGTCACGCAAGGGGCCCGCGAGGGCCCCTTTTTCTTGGCGTGTTTCGCGCGATGCCGATGGGCGGCGTCCCCGGCGTGCCGTGGGCATCGGCCCCGAGCCATGCGTCCTTTCGCATTGAAGCGAAAACATTTTTCCTTCATAGAAACAGCACGAAAGGCATGGCGCCGAGGAGAGGGCATTGGAATGAACGTGGCCAGCGAACGCAGCTTCCGCACGGCGCCCACCGAGGCGACGACCTTCTATGCGCGGATCTTCGGCCGGCGCGGCGTGGTCGCCTCGCACCATTATTTCTCCTCGGCCGCGGGCATCGATGCGCTGAAGGCGGGCGGAAACGCGATCGACGCAGCGGTCGCGGCGACCCTGGTGGAGGGCCTGCTGAACCCGAACATGCACACCATCGGCGGAGAATGCCCGATCCTCATCGCGCCGGCAGGATCGGGCGAAGTGGTCTGCATCAACGGCAATATGGTGGCGCCGGCCCGCGCGACGCCGCAGGCGTTCCGCGACCGCGGCCATGAGGTGGTGCCGGCCGAGGGGATTCTCGCCGCCGGCGTGCCGGGCGCCTTCGGCGCGCTCATCGTGGCGGCCCAGCGCTACGGCCGCCTGAGCTTCGCGGACCTCTCCGCGCGCGCGCTGGATCTCGCCCGCACCGGCTTTCCGGTCCATGCCGGGCTGATCCGCCAGCACAAGTTTGGCATTGCCGACAATCGCGAGAAGTTCCTGGCCCAATGGCCCGGCAGCGCGGCGCTCTATCTGCGCGACGGCGAGCTGCCCGCCGAGGGCTCGGCCATGACCAATCCCGCCTTCGCTGGCATGATCGACTATCTCGCCTCGGCCGAAAAGGCGGCCGGCGGCGCACGCGAGCAGGGCCTCCAGGCGGTGTTCGATGCCTTCTACAAGGGCGACGTCGCCGCGCAGATGGTGGCGTTCTCGGATGAAAAGGGCGGGCTGCTGACACGCGCGGATTTCGCCGCCTTCGAGGTTCCGGTGGAGGCGCCGGTGTTCATCGATTACGCAGGCGCGCGGGTGCACAAGACCTCGGCCTGGACCCAGGGCCCGGCACTGCTGCAGACGCTCTCCATCCTGAAATCCTTCGATCTGCCGGCGCTCGGCCACAACAGCGCGGACTATGTGCATCTGGTGGTGGAGGCGATGAAGCTCGCCTTCGCCGACCGCGAGCAATATTACGCCGACACCCGCCAGGTCTCCGTGCCGGTGGAGGCGCTGCTGTCGGATGCCTATGGCGCCCTGCGCGCCGGGCTCGTGGACATGCTCCATGCCAGCGCCGAGATGCGCCCTGGCGATCCGGTGGAGGATGTCGCCTTGCTCGCGGCGGCGGAGCGGCGTCCGCTCACCAATTGGGGCGCGGGCACGGTGCATGTGGACACCATGGATGACGCGGGCAACGCCTGCGCCTTCACGCCGTCCGGGGCCTGGATCAAGTCGGCCGAGGTGATGCCGGCGCTGGGCTTCCCGCTCGGCAACCGGCTGTCGAATTTCCACATGGGCCCGTCCAACCACCCCAATGTGGTGGCGCCGGGCAAAAGGCCGCGCACCACCATCAGCCCCACGCTCGTCACGATGGACGGCCGCCCCACCATCGCCTGCGGCAGCATGGGCGGGGACCAGCAGGATCAGTGGCAATTGCAGTTCCTGCTCAATCGGCTGGTGTTCGGCATGCCCGTGCAGGCGGCGATCGAGGCGCCGAAATTCTCCAGCGAGCATTTTCCCGGCTTCTTCGCCCCGCACGATTTCTTCCCGAGCCGCCTGCGCATCGAGGAGCGGTTCGGGGACGCGGTGTTCGAGAGCCTCGCCGCGCGCGGGCACGAGCTCTCCGTGGGCCCGGATTGGACCGAGGGGTTTCTGCTGGCCGCCGAGCGCCATGCCGATGGCATGCTGGAAGCCGGCTGCGACCCGCGCGGCAGCAAATCGGAAGTATTCCCAGCCTCCGCGCAGGCGTGGTGAGGGCGGGCCGCTTCAGGCCCGGCCCGCCTGCGCGGATTCGTTCATCAACCTCGCCTGCCCCTTCCTGCCCCTCGTCCGGCCTTTCCCCTCCCTAACGCTCCCCCCGCAAGCGGGGGAGGGCTGGGGAGGGGGCCGCCCAAGGCGGAAATGGCGCCGTCCATGAAAAAGGGCGCCCGCGGGCGCCCTTTCGCGATTGATCTGAGATCCAGAGGCTCAGGAAAGCGTGGTCAGGTCTTGGAACCAGTGCTGCGCCTGGGTGTAGCTCTTCACCTTCGGTGAGAGCGCGTGCGGGTACACGTCGTGCACCACCCACACCTGCACCGCGTCGTCCACCACCTTCTCGTGCACCTTGGCCAGCAGCTTGTCCTGCTCGGCGGAATCGAACGTGGCGGTGATCTGGTCGCACAACGCGTCCACTTCCGGGTTCTTATAGTGGCTCCAGTTCACGCCCACGGGCGCGATCTGCTTGGAGCTGTAGAAGCGCACGATGGCGTAGAACGGGTCGCTGGTGACATAGGCCACGTTGGAGCCGGTGATGCCGGCGAGGCTCGGGTCGGCCGCGCCCTTGCGCCATGCGGTGTAGGCGACTTCCTGCTCCACCGGCTGAAGCTCCAGCGCGATGCCCACTTCCGCCCAGCTCTGCTGCACGAATTCGTTCATCGGCATGGACAGCATCTGCCCGGTGCCGCCGGTGGGCACGATGAACTTCACCTTCAGCGGCTTGTCCTTGGAATAGCCGGCCTCGCTGACGAGCTTGCGGGCCGCATCCATGTCGTAGCGGATCTTGAAGGTCGGATTGCCGAACCAGGGGCTGGACTGGGGCACCTGACCGACCGCCGGCACGGCGAGGCCGTTCATCAATTCCACCACCGCGTCGCGGTCGATGGCGAGATTGGCCGCGCGGCGCAGGCGCACGTCGCGCCAGGGCGAGCCCTCCACCATGGAGAGATGGTAGTTCCACACGTGGGGTACCACGTTGGTGGAGATGCGCATGCCCGCTTGCTTGAGGCGCGCGACGCTGTCGGGGGCGGGGGATTCGATCAGGTCCACCTGGTTGGACAGCAAGGCGCTGGCGCGGGAGAGGTCCTCCGGGATGCAGGTGAGGGTGAGCTTGTCCAGCTTGGGAACCCGCTTCTTGTCCCAATAGTCGGGGTTCTTCAGCAACTCCACGCGCACGCGCGGCACCAGTTCGCCCATCTTGAACGGGCCTGTGCCGGAGGGCGCCATGGCGAACTTCGCCCAGTCGCCGCCCACCTTTTCGAACTGCGCCGGCGAGGAGATGAGGAACCACATCATCTGATAGGGGAACAGCGCGTCTACGCCCTTGGCGGTGATCTGCACCGTCATGTCGTCGAGCTTCTTATAGGACGCGAGCGAGGGCAGGCGCGGCTTCACCTGCGCGGCCTGGCGCGCATCGAACTGCGGCGCCTGGGTGTTCATGACCTTTTCAAGGTTCCAGATCACCGCGTCCGCGTTGAACGGCGAGCCGTCGTGGAATTTCACGCCCTCGCGCAGCTTGAAGATCCAGTTCTTGCGGTCGGCGGGGTCGGCCTCCCACGAGGTGGCAAGGCCGGGGATCATCTTGCCGGGGCGGTCGGCCACGTCGAGTTCCCAGGCCACCAGCGGGTCATAGAGGGTGAGGCCGGTGAACTGATAGGCGCCGGCGCCGCGATCGGGCTGGCCGGTGGTCAGCGGCACGTCCGTCATGGAGATGCCGTAGTTCAGGCTGGAGGCGGCCTGGGCGAACACCGGGCGCGGCAACCCGCCGAGGGTGGCCGCCGCCGCCGTGACGGCGGTGCCGGTGAGCAAGGTGCGGCGCGTCAAATCGAATGGTGGCATCAAGGACTCCTGGAAGGTTCGTGTGTTCTTGAAAATCTTCGGTCGTCCGGTGCGTCCTGCCCTCGTCCGCCGGTCTGCGCCGGCTCTTGCTTCTCGGAACGTCCCGCCGCCGCGCCGCGACAGGCGGGTGCGTGCCGGGCTAGTTCTTCACCTCCATGGCGCCGCGCAGCCCGTCGCTGACCATGTTGAAGCAGATGGAGGTCACGAAGATGCAGATGCCCGGCAGCATGGCGAGCAGCGGCTTGTTGTAGAGCGAGGTGCGCAGCGTATTGAGCATCAGCCCCCATTCCGCTTCCGGCGGGCGGGTTCCGAGCCCGAGGAAGGAGAGGCCCGCGCCGAGGATCATGGCGACGCTGATGAGCCCCGTGGCATAGACAAAGATCGGCCCCATCACGTTCGGCAGCACATGCACGCGGATGATGGTGAAGGGCGACGCCCCGGTGGCGCGCGCCGCCTCCACATAATCGAGCGCCCGCACGCCGGCCGTGGTGCTTTCCGAAATGCGGATCAGCGGGGGAATGAACACCAGCGTCAATGCCAGGATGGCGTTGAAGATGCCGGGGCCGAGCGCCCCGCTCACCGCCACCGCCAGCAGCACCGAGGGGAAGGCGTAGAATACGTCGGTGGCGCGCATGATCAGCATGTTCAGCCAGCCGCCCGCGAACCCCGCGATGACGCCGAGCGAGGAGCCGATGACGAAGGCGATCGCTACCGGCATGATGCCGATGAACCAGGAGAGGCGCCCGCCATAGAGCAGGCGGGTGAGCATGTCGCGGCCGAGCTCGTCGGTGCCGAGCAAATATCCCGGCGTGCCGATGGGCTTCAGCCGCCGCGCCATGCTGCCCACATAGGGATCGTAGGGCGCGATCAGCGGCGCGAACACGATGGCGAGGAACATGAGCAGCAGCACAAGGAGGCAGAACATGGTCGCCTTGTCGCGCAGCACGCGCTTGCCCACCCCCTGCCAATAGCCCTGCGGGCGCTCGGCTTTCTCGGGTGCGCGGGTGTCCGTCGCGGGGGTGTCCTTGGCGGCAATCAGGGTCATCACCGTTTGATCCGGGGGTCGAGGAGCGCCTGGCCGAGATCGACCACGAGATTGAGCGCGACGAACAGCAGCGCCAGCACCAGGATGGTGCCTTGCAGAAGCGGGATGTCGCGCTGGAAGATGGCGCTGTTCAGAAGAAAGCCGGTGCCCGGCCAGGAGAACACGGTCTCCACCAGGATCGAACCGCCCATGAGATAGCCGAGCTGCAGGCCCATGACCGCGAGCACGCTCGGCGCCGCGTTCTTGGCCACGTGCAGCAGGATGCCGCCGCTGCGCAGGCCCTTGCCGCGCAGGGTGGTGATGAACTCCTGGTGCAGGATCTCGATCACCGTGCCGCGCACCGTGCGGGCGACGAGGCCGAGCGGAATGGCGCTCAGCGTCACCATGGGCAGGATGAGGAAGGGCAGGTGCGCCCAATCCCACACGAAGGTGCCGCCCGGCCCGGCGCCCATGGAGGGGGCGAGGGGATAGGTGACCGCGAACACCGCCACCAGCAGCATGCCCAGCCAATAATGCGGCACCGAGACGCCAGCCACCGCGAAGGTCATGGCGATGCGGTCCACCCAGGTGTCGCGGAACGCCGCCGCGAGCCCCCCGAGCAGCATGCCGACGGCGAACGCCAGCGTGCAGGCGGCCACCGCCAGCGAAACCGTGTTCTTAAGCGCGACCGAGACCTCGCCCCACACCGGCCGGCCGGTGGCCAGCGAGCGGCCGAGATCGCCCTGCACCACGCGGCCGAGCCAGATCAGGAATTGTTCGGGCAAGGGCTTGTCGAGCCCATAGTCCCGGCGCAGCTGGGTGATCATCTCCGCTGGGGCATCGGGCGGGGCGATGGCGCTGATGGGATCGCCGGGCGAGATATAGACCAGCATGAAACACACCAGCCCCACCGACAGGGCGATGGGAATGGAATAGAGCACGCGGCGGACGATGTAGAAGATCATGGGGCGCGCTCCTCGGCCGCAAAGGCCATGGCGGGCGGCATCGGCGGGCGCAGGCCGGCGGGGCGGATGCAGCGCACGGTCCGCTCCGGCGCGGTGGCGCGGAGATCCGGCACCGCCGCGCGGCAGGCGGGCACCACATAGGTGCACCGGGGCGCGAAGGCGCAGCCCTCAGGCAAGGTGCGCAGGTTGGGCGGCGATCCGGGAATGGCCGTGAGGCGCCGGCCGCGCGAGGCCGGAGTGACGGTGGCGCCGAGCAGGCCCTCCACATAGGGATGCTCGGGAGCCTCGAGCAGCGGCTCGGTCGGCGCCTCCTCGATAAAGCGGCCGGCATACATGACGGCGATGCGGTCGGCGATTTCGCCCGCCACCCCGAGATCGTGGGTGACGAAGATCACGCCCATCCCTAGCTCCGCCTGGATGCGCTTCAAGAGCAGCAGCACCTGGATCTGGACGGTGGCATCGAGGGCGGTGGTGGGTTCGTCGGCCAGCAGCAGCTTTGGCCGCACGGAGAGCGCGACCGCGATCATGGCGCGCTGGCGCAGGCCGCCGGAGAGTTCGTGCGGATAGGCATCGAGCCGCTGGCGGGCGGAGGGGATCTGCACCAGCTCCAGCAGATCGAGGGCGCGGCGCAGCGCTTCCTGCTGGCTCACCCCCTCATGCCGGCGGATGGTCTCGGTGATCTGCTTGCCGATGGTGAACACCGGGTCCAGCGCCGTCATGGGCTCCTGGAAGATCATGGAGACGAGCCGGCCGCGGATGGAAGACAGCTCGCGCTCGGACGCGGCGACGATGTCGGTGCCGTCCACCTGGATGGTGCCGGTGATGCGGGTGCGCTTGGGCGGGTGGAGGCGCATCAGAGAGCGCAGCGTCACCGACTTGCCGGAGCCGCTCTCGCCGAGGATGCAGAGCGTCTCCTTCGGGGCGAGGTCGAAATCCACCCCGTTCACCGCATGGAGGGTCGCCTCCTTCGAGACGAACGCGACGTTCAGGTCGCGCACCTTCACCAAGGGCTGGGACTGAGGCTGGGCTTGGAGGGCGCTCATGTCAGGCGGCCTCCGGCGCGCGGCTGTGGCCGCTGCCCGGCTGGTTGATGAGGCAGGCGGCGAGATGTTCGCTGGCGATGGCATCGCCGCTGGGCAGCGGCAGGAGCCCCGGCCGGGTGACGGCGCATACCCCTTCGGAAAACGCGCAGCGGGGGTGGAAGGCGCATCCCGAAGGCGGGTTCACCGGGCTCGGCGGATCCCCCACCAGCGGCGGCGCCTCGCGGCTGCGCCCGGCGACCGAGGGGCGGCTCGCCAGCAAAGCGGAGGTGTAGGGATGGGCCGCACCGGCGAAGATCGCCTCGGCGGCACCGAGTTCGACCACGCGGCCGAGATACATCACCAGGACGCGGTCGGAAATATACTGAACAACGTTCAGGTCATGGCTGATGAAGATGTACGTCAGCCCGAATTCGGCTTTCAGGTCCATCAGCAGGTTCAGCACCTGCGCTTCCACCGATTTGTCGAGGGCGGAGACCGGCTCGTCCAGGACCACGAGGCGGGGACGCAGCGCCAAGGCCCGCGCGATGTTCACCCTTTGCCGCTGGCCGCCGGACAGCTCATGGGGAAAGCGGGTGGCATATTGGGCTGGCTGGAGGCCGACGGCGGCGAGCATGTCGCGGGCGATGCCGATCGCCGCCTTGCGCGCCATGCCATGGACCATGGGCGGAAAGGCAATGGATTCCTCAATGGTCAGCCGGGGGTTCAGTGACGAGAAGCTGTCCTGGAACACCATCTGCACCTGGCGGCGATAGCGCCGCAGGCCGGCCGCATCCCGCCCCAGCGCCTCGCCGTCGAACACGATCTCCCCGGCGGTGGGCTCCAGCAGGCCCATGATGAGCTTGGAGGCGGTGGACTTTCCGCAGCCGGATTCGCCGACGATGCCGAGCGTCTCGCCTTTGCGCACGTCGAACGAGACCGCATTCACCGCCTGCACCGCGCCGGCACGCCCGCCGAACAGGCTTCCGCGCCCGGGAAAGGTCTTGGTGAGGCCGGACACGCTCAGCAGCGCCTGCGCCGGGCCCCCGAGATCGGGAAGCGGCTGAAGCAGGGACTCTCCGACTGGCGCCGGCACAGGATCAGGCATCTTTAATCTCAAAGGAAAAGCCCTCCCCCGGCGGGCGGCCGGGAGGTGCTTCCTGCGCGACGCTAGCAATGCCCCTCCCTGGGAGGAAGAATGTTTTCTAGGCAGTAAATGCGCAAAATATCGGCGTTTCTGAATGCAAAATTAAATATGCACGGCACCCACGGTCATGCTGTCGCAGCGGGGCAGGTTGAAATGGCGGTTTCATGCCGCTTTCGAGGGCAGCCGCCGGCGCGCCTTTGCCGTCTTTGCGCGCGTTATCCATGCACATCACAGGCGCGTGACGTTGCGTCGCCGGGAGCAGACGGCGGGGCTTCTTCCCCCGAAAGAAGCCCCGCCGCTCTCGCGGTTCGACGGCGACAGATGGCATCCACCCGACGCGAGCTGCCGAACCGCAAGCCTTTGATCTCGCGGATCAAACAAGTCGATCCGCTAGGTTGCCGGGGCGTCGGCACCGGAGGGTGGGAGAGGGGAGGCGGGGGGCGCGTGCGCGTCCGCGCGCTTGGCGGCGGCGCGGGCCCGCCGGCCTTTCCCCAGCCAGAGCTGAAGGCGGTTCATGTAGAGATAGACCACCGGCGTCGTGTAGAGGGTGAGGACCTGGCTCACCAGCAGCCCGCCCACGATGGCGAACCCGAGCGGCCGCCGCAGTTCCGAGCCGGTGCCGGTGCCCAGCATCAGCGGCAGGCCGCCCAGCAGGGCCGCCATGGTCGTCATCATGATGGGGCGGAAGCGCGTGAGGCAGGCCTGGTAGATGGACTCCTCCGGCGCCATGCCCTCCTCGCGCTCCTTGGCGAGGGCGAAGTCGATCATCATGATGGCGTTCTTCTTCACGATGCCGATCAGCAGCAGGATGCCGATGAGCGCGATGACGCTCAGGTCGAACCCCGAGAAATAGAGGATCAGCAAGGCACCCAACCCGGCGGAGGGCAAGGTGGAGAGGATCGTCAGCGGGTGGATATAGCTCTCATAGAGCACGCCGAGGATGATGTAGACGGCGATTACGGCGGCGAGGATGAGATAGGGCTGGGTGCGCAGGGAATCCTGGAACGCCTGCGCCGTGCCCTGGAACGTGCCGATCAGCGTCAGCGGCTTGTTGATCTTCAACTCCGCCTGCTTGATCGCGTCCACCGCCTGGCCGAGCGCGGTGCCGGGGCTGAGATTGAAGCTCAGCGTGACGGCCGGGAACTGGCCCTGGTGGGAGATGGAGAGCGACGCGCTCTTGGACGTGTCCACCTTCACGAAGGCGGAGAGCGGGATCTCCTCGCCGGTGCGCGGCGACTTCACATAGAGCTTGTCCAGCGAGCCGGTGTCGAGCTGCAGCTTGGGGTCGATCTCCAGGATGACGTGGTATTGCGAGAGCTGCGTGAAATATTGCGCCACCTGGCGCTGGCCGAAGGCATCGTAGAGCGTGTCGTCGATCACCTGCGGCTGAATGCCAAAGCGGGCGGCGGTGTCGCGGTCGATCTTCAGCGACACGGTGGGCGCATTGGTCTGCTGGTCGGTGGCGACATCCTGCAGCTCGGGCAGGCCGCGCAGCATCGCCAGCATTTTCGGCGCCCATTCGTTCAGCTCGGCGAGGTTCGCGTCCTGCAACGTGTATTGGTACTGGGTGCGCGAGGGACGCCCGCCCACATTGATGTCCTGGGAAGCTTGGAGGAACAGGGCGACGCCCTCGACCTTGGCCAGTTGCGGCCGCAGCCGCGCGATCACCTGGTCGGCGCTGGCGTCGCGCTTGTCGCGCGGCTTCAGGGTGATCCAGACGCGGCCGGTGTTCACGGTCTGCGAGCCGCCCGTCGCGCCGACCGAGCCGGCGACGCTTTCAACGGCGGGATCGCGCGCGACCACGGCCAGAAGCGCCATCTGCTTCTGCGACATGGCGGAGAAGGAGATGTCCTGCGCCGCTTCCGAGAAGCCCTGGATGAAGCCCGTATCCTGCTGCGGGAAGAAGCCCTTGGGGATCACCACATAGAGATAGCCGGTGGCGGCCATGGTGCAGAACAAGGTCATCAGGGTCAGGAACTGGTGGCGCAGCACCCATTTCAGGCCATGGTCATAGGCGGCGAGCAGGCCGTCGAAGAAGGCTTCGAACGCCATGTAGACGCGGCCGTGCTTCACGCCGTGATCGTTCTTCAGGAACAGCGAGCACATCATGGGCGTGAGCGTGAGCGAGACCACCACCGACACGAGGATGGTGATGGTCACCGTGACCGCGAATTCCCGCAGCAGCCGGCCGACGATGCCGCCCATCAGCAGCACCGGGATGAACACCGCCACCAGCGACAGCGAGATCGAGATGATGGTGAAGCCGATCTCCGCCGAGCCCTTCAGCGCCGCCTCGAACGGCGGCACGCCCTCCTCGATATGGCGATAGATGTTCTCCAACATCACGATGGCATCGTCCACGACGAAGCCGACCGCGATGGTGAGGCCCATCAGCGAGAGATTGTCGATGGAATAGCCGAGCGCGTACATCACCGCGAAGGTGCCGATCAGCGCCATGGGCACGGTCACGCTCGGGATGATGGTGGCCCACACGTTGCGCAGGAAGGCGAAGATCACCGCCACCACGAGGCCGATGGTGAGCATCATGGTGAACTGCACGTCGTCCACCGAGGCGCGGATGGTCTGGGTGCGGTCGGAGATCACCAGCACGTTGATGCCCGGGGGCAAGGCGGCTTCCAGGCGCGGGATCATGGCGTGCACGCGATCGACGGTCTCGATCACATTGGCGCCGGGCTGCTTGAACACGATCAGCTGGATGCCGCGCTTGCCGTTCTGCCAGGAGGCGAGGCGCACGTTCTCCGGCCCGTCCACCGCGCGGCCGATGTCGCGGATGCGCACCGGCGCGCCGTTCTTATAGGCGAGCACCACGTCGTTCCACGGCGAGGACACGAGCAACTGGTCGTCGGCATAGATGGTGAAGCTCTGGGCCGTGCCGTCGAACGAGCCCTTGGGGGAATCCACGGTGGCGGCGGCGAGGATGGCGCGCACGTCCTCCAGGCTCATGCCCAGGGAGGCGATTTTCGCCGGGTCCACCTGCACGCGCACGGCCGGCTTCTGCTCGCCGGTGATGGCCACCTGGGCGATGCCGGGAATCTGGCTGATCTGCTGGGCGAGGATGGTGTCGGCGTAATCGTCCAGCTTGGTGAGCGGGTAAAGATCCGACTGCACGGCGAGGATCAGGATCGGCGCATCCGCCGGGTTTACCTTGCGATAGGTGGGCGGGGTCGGGAGATTCTTGGGCAATTGGCCGCTGGCGGCGGTGATGGCGGCCTGCACATCCTGCGCGGCGGCGTCGATGGCGCGGTTGAGGTCAAACTGGATGGTGATGGAGGCGACGCCGAGCGCGCTGGTCGAGGTCATCTGGGTGACGCCGGCGATCTGCGCGAACTGGCGCTCCAGCGGCGTTGAGACCGAGGAGGCCATGGTTTCCGGGCTGGCGCCGGGCAGGCTGGCGGAGACCTGGATGGTGGGAAAGTCCACCTGCGGCAGCGGCGCCACCGGCAGCAGGGGATAGGCGACGCCACCGATCAGCACCAGCGCCAGCATCAGCAGCGAGGTCGCGATGGGGCGCCGGATGAAGGGGGCTGAAATGCTCATGCGCGCTTCTCGGCGCTGGCGGTGGAGAGGGGGGCGGCCTGCGGCTTCGCGTTGGGCGCCACGGTCACGGTGACGTGGGCGCCGGGGGTCAGCTTGTATTGACCGTCCACCACCACGCGTTCGCGGGCGGTGAGCCCGGTTTCCACCACCATCTGCCCGGCGCGGCTGGGCCCGACGGTGACGGCGCGCTTTTCCACCGTGTCGTCGTCGCGCACCACATAGACATAGAACCCGTCCGGCCCGCGCTGCACCACCTGCGCCGGCACCAGGATGGCGTCCTTGCGGGTGTCCACCAGCACCTGCGCGTTCACGAACGCGCCCGGCCAGAGCTTGAGATCCTCGTTCGGGAAGGTGGCTTTGATGCGGATGGTGCCGGTGCTCTGGTCGATCTGATTGTCGATCAGCGTCACGGTGCCGGACCCAAGCTGGGTCACGCCGTCGCGGCGGAAGGCGAGCACCGAGACCGGGCCACGGCCCATAGCGGCCACCACGTCGTCGAACCGGTCCTGCGGCAGCGAGATGATCACCGAGATCGGCTTCAGCTGGGTGATCACCACCAGCCCGGTGGTGTCGGACGCGTGGACGATATTGCCCTCGTCCAGCAGCCGCACGCCGGTGCGGCCTGAAATCGGCGCGCGCACCGTGGTGTAGCCGAGCTGCACGTTCGCGCTGTCGATGGCGGCATCATCGCCCTGGATCGCCGCTTCATATTGGGCGACCAGGGCATTCTGGGTGTCGAGCTGCTGCTGGGAGATCGCGTTCTTCGCCACCAGCTGCTTGAAGCGGTCCTGGTCGAGCTTGGCATTGGCCAGCTGCGCCTGGTCCTTGGCCTTAGCGGCCTGTGCCTGGGCAAGGGTGGCCTGGAACGGGCGCGGGTCGATCTGCGCCAGCACGTCGCCGGCCTTCACATCCTGCCCTTCGCTGAAGGTGACCTTGTCCAGCTCGCCGTCGACCCGGACCTTCACCGTGACTGAATTGAAGGCCTGAACGGTGCCGAGGCCGGTGGCATAGACCGGGAAGCTCTCCTCGCGCACGGATGTGGCGAGCACGGGAATGGGGGGTGGGGCCTTCTTGGCATTGGCCTGGGGCGAGGAGGGCGCGGCAAACCCATAGTGCCAAGCAAGTGCGCCGGCGATCAGAATGGCCGGCGTTACGACCCACACGAGACGAGGCATCAGCCCTATTCCCTTTCGACCGTTACCGCCTTTGAACACGGTGTCCGCGCGAACCCTGCGGTGCGGGAGGCTACCCTCACGAAACCGTGAAGCGGCGGCGAACAGCGATGCAGCGCAGGGTTTCAGGCCGCCATGTGTTGAACCCTACGGACCCCCGTGCCTGCGGCGGGGCGCAAGGCCGCAGGGGCCGCCGCTTTTTGGCCGTCGGATTGAGGAGACATGCATCATGGTGGCATGCTGCGGCGAACGGGGGCAGGTTCGAGTACCCGGATGGGCGAAGCGAGCGACGAAGACCTCATGGCGCGCGTCGCCCGAGGGGATGCGGCAGCTTTCCGTGTGCTCACCGCGCGTTATGCGGTGCGCGCCGTTGCCCTCGCACGCCGCTTCCTCGGCAATTCCGCCGATGCGGAGGACATCGTCCAGGATGCCTTTCTGCGGGTCTGGCGCGCGGCCCCACGCTGGCAGCCGACCGCCGCGTTCGGAACCTGGTTTTATCGCATCGTCGTCAATCTGTGCCTCAACCACCGGCGCCGCCGGGATTTCGCGCCGCTCGACGATGCGGCGGAGATCGCCGATCCGGCACCCGACGCCCTCGCCGGCCTGGCCCGTGGGGCCGAGGACCGCGCGCTCGCCCGGGCCATCGCCGAGCTGCCGGAGCGGCAAAGGGCGGCCGTGCTGCTTACCTATTGGGAAGGGCTGTCCAATGCCCGCACCGCGGAAATCCTCGACGCCTCGGTTTCCGGCGTCGAGACCTTGCTGGTCCGAGCCCGGCGCGCACTGCGTGCCCGGCTCGGCCCGCAGCTTGGGGAGGAATGAAGAATGACCCATGACGAGTTCGAGCATCTGCTCGTCGCGCACGGGGCCGACATCTCACTTTGGCCCGCGCCGGCGCGCCGGCGCGCCCTGGACTTGATGGCGCGCGATGGTTCGGTGGCCGTCCTGCTCGCCAGTCATGCGGCGCTCGACACGCGCCTCGCGCGCGACGTGGCGGCCGGGCCGGTGGCGCAGGATGTTGCGGCCGGCGGGCGGATCGCCACGCGCCTCGCGGCGCTGCCGCTGCCGAAGCAGGATGCGCGGGCGCCGGTGCGATGGCTGCCCTCCTGGCTGCTGGCGCTGGATCTGCGCCCCGCATGGCCGAGCATCGCCGCGCTGGCGGGCATGGCTGTTCTCGGCTTTCTCGCCGGGTTCAACGTGGTCAATCCCACCCTGTTCGACCAGGCGATGGCGGTCGGCGCCCATCCGCAGGTCAGCGCCGACCTCAGCACCATCGTGTTCGAGCCCGGCCCGGTCGAGGAAAGCGCGTTGTGAACGGAGGCGCGATCAGCATGGGCCTGTTCCAGCCGAGGCGGCTGCTTCTGGTGGCCTCCCTCGCCCTGAACCTGTTCTTCATCGGCCTCGCGGTGGCCGTGGCGATCCAGGAGACGCGCGAGCGCGCGGCGAGCCCGGCGCCGGTGGCGCTCGACCGCAGTCCGGCGGCGCGCATCGACCGGCTCGCGGCGGCGCTGCCGCCGGCGGACGCGCAGGCGCTCAAGGCCCGGTTCCAGGGCGCGCTCGGCACCATCGACGCCGCGCAGGCGGCCTCGCGTGCGGCGCAGGACAAGGTGCGCGCGGCCTTGACCGCCGAGCCGTTCGAGACCGCCGCCGCCGATGCCGCCCTGATGCAGCTGCGGGAGGCGCGCCGTGGCCTGTGGCGCGCGCTGCACGCGGTGATCGTCGGAGCCGCCGGCGACATGTCAGCGGAAGGTCGCGCGCGGCTCGCGAGCTGGGTTCCCCCCGAGGACGGCGATCGCAACGCCTCGTCCGAACCACAATCAAGGTGATGATGCGGGGCGCGAGCGCTCTGCACTCCCAAGCTATCTGGTGTCCCAATGAACGACCCCCGCCCGTTGCGTGATTTGCGCGGCGAACCCATCAGTCTCGCACCCGAGGCGGCGCCCAAGCGCCGCCGCTGGTTTCCCTGGTCGTTCCTCGTGTTCCTGGCCCTGCTGGCGCTCGTGGGGGCCGGCTTCCTGATCCGCCCGCAGGAGACAGCCAAGCCGGGCGGCCGCAACGGCCTGGCCGGCATGCCCGTGCCGGTTGCGACCGCGCTCGCGCAGACCGGCAGCATGCCGGTGACGCTCACCGCCCTCGGCACTGTGACGCCGCTCACCACCGTGACCGTGAAGACGCAGATCAGCGGCCGCCTGATCAATCTGTTCTTCACCGAAGGACAGGAAATCCAGGCCGGCGCGCCGCTCGCGGAAGTCGATCCGCGGCCCTACGAGGCCGCGCTGAAGCAGGCGCAGGGCCAGCTTGCCCGCGACCAGGCACAGCTGAAGAACGCCCAGCTCGATCTCAACCGCTACAGCCAGCTGGTGGCCAAGAACGCGGCCTCCCAGCAGCAGGTCGATACCCAGCAGGCGCTGGTGCAGCAATATCAGGGCACGGTGGAGATGGACGAGGCGCAGGTGCGCACCGCCGAGCTGAACCTCGAATATTGCCACATCACCGCGCCGGTCACCGGCCGCGTCGGCCTGCGGCTCGTGGACCGGGGGAATTATGTCCAGGCGGGCGATTCCACCGGCATTGCCGTCATTACCCAGATCAAGCCCATCACCGTGCTGTTCTCCTTGCCCGAGGACAAGGTGCCCCAGGTGCTGAAGCGGCTGAACTCCGGCGCCGACCTGCCGGTGGTGGTCTATGACCGCAACCGCCGCGCCGCCCTCGCCACGGGCAAGCTTGTGACCATCGACAACCAGGTGGACGTGACCACCGGCACGGTGAAGCTGAAAGCGCAATTCGACAATGCGGACGAGGCGCTGTTTCCGAGCCAGTTCGTGAACGTGGACCTGCTGGTGGACACGCTCACCAATGTCACCGTCATTCCCTCGGCGGCGGTGCAGCGCGGCGCGCCGGGCACCTATGTCTATCTGGTCCAGCCCGACAATACGGTGAGCGTGCGCAAGATCACGCTCGGTCCGTCCGACGCTAGTCGGATCGTCGTGACCCAGGGGCTCGCGGCGGGCGACAAGGTGGTGGTGGACGGGGCGGACAAGCTGCGCGAGGGCGCCAAGATCAGCGAGCCCGACGCGGCGGCCGGCGCCAAGCCGGGACCAGCCGCGGGCGAGGGATCGGAACGCCGCCAGCGCCGCAACCAGGAAAATCGAAACCAGGAAAATCGCGACCACGGCAAGGGTGAGGTCGCGGTTCCCGCCACGCCGGGGCCGGCTTCTCCGGCGACCGCGCCGGACGCATCCGCACCCGCCGCAAAGACGCCTGCAACCCCGCCGCCCGCCGGCACCGTGCCGGCTGTGGGGCCGAGCATCGTGCCGGATGCGGGTTCCGGCGCTGCGCCGGCGGCGGCGCAGGGTGGCGGCGCACCGCCGACCCAGGGCGGTGTGAAATGAGGCCGGCGCCGCCCGCGCGGCAGGTTGCGGTGCAGATGGTCGCGGTGCGGGAGGGCGCGGCGTGAATCCCTCCCAACCGTTCATCGTTCGGCCCGTCGCCACCTCCCTGCTGATGGCGGCGCTGCTGCTGGTCGGCATCGTGGCGTTCCGCTTCCTGCCGCTTTCCGCCTTGCCGGAGGTGGATTATCCCACCATCGCCGTGCGCACCTTCTATCCCGGTGCCAGCCCGGAGGTGATGACCTCCTCCGTGACGGCGCCGCTGGAGCGCCAGCTCGGGCAGATGCCGAATCTCAAGCAGATGTCCTCGGCCTCCTCGGCGGGCGCCTCGGTCATCACGCTGCAATTCGGGCTGGAACTGTCCCTGGACGTGGCCGAGCAGGAAGTGCAGGCGGCGATCAATGCCGCCGGCAACCTGCTGCCCTCCGATCTCCCGGCGCCGCCCATCTATGCCAAGGTGAACCCCGCCGACGCGCCGATCCTCACCCTGGCGGTGACCTCCAAGACGCTGGCGCCGACCGAGCTTCAGGACCTTGCCGACACGCGGGTGGCGCAGAAGCTGTCGCAGATCGCCGGCGTCGGCCTCGTGAGCCTGTCCGGCGGCCAGCGGCCGGCGGTGCGCATCCGCGCCAACCTCTCCGCGCTCGCCGCCTATGGCCTCAATATCGACGATCTGCGCACCAGCGTCGCCAATGCCAATGTGAACACGCCCAAGGGCAGTTTCGACGGCCCCATGCGGGCCTATTCGGTGAACGCGAACGACCAGATCCGCGATCCGGCGATCTATAGCGATCTCGTCATCGCCTATCGCAAGGGGGCGCCGGTGCGGCTCTCCCAGGTGGCGGAGGTGATCGCGGGGGCGGAGAACGACAAGCTCGCCGCCTGGATGAACACCACGCCGGCCATCATCCTCAACATCCAGCGCCAGCCGGGCGCGAACGTGATCGCCGTGGTGGACGAGATCAAGGCGCTGCTGCCGGAACTCACCGCCAACCTGCCGTCGAGCGTGGATGTCGCCGTGCTCACCGACCGCACCACCACCATCCGCGCCTCGGTGCGCGACGTGGAGCTGGAGCTGGTGCTCGCTTTGGTGCTGGTGGTGCTGGTGATCTTCGTGTTCCTGCGCGACATCCCCGCCACCGTGATCCCCAGCCTCTCGGTGCCGCTTTCCATCGTCGGCACCTTCGCGGTGATGTATCTGGCGGGCTTCTCGCTCAACAATCTCTCGCTCATGGCGCTGACCATCGCCACCGGCTTCGTGGTGGACGATGCCATCGTCATGATCGAGAACATCGCCCGCTATATCGAGATGGGGATGAAGCCGTTCGACGCGGCGCTGAAGGGCTCGGCGCAGATCGGCTTCACCATCGTCTCGCTCACCGTGTCGCTGATCGCGGTGCTGATCCCGCTGCTGTTCATGGCGGACGTGGTGGGCCGCCTGTTCCGCGAATTCGCCATCACGCTCGCGGTGACGATCCTGATCTCGGCCGTGGTCTCGCTGACCCTGGTGCCCATGCTGTGCGCGCGCCTGCTCAAGGCGCGGCCGGTGGAAGACGGCCCGCGCAAGCGCACCTGGTTCGACAGCGTGATCTCCGGCTACGGCGCCATGCTGCGCGTGGTGCTGCGCCACCAGGGCGCGACGCTTCTGGTGGCGGTGGCGACCCTCGGCCTGACGGTGGCGCTCTATGTGGCGATCCCCAAGGGCTTCTTCCCGGTGCAGGACACGGGGCTAATCTCCGGCGTCTCGGAAGGCCCGCAATCCATCTCCTATGCCGCCATGGCGGAACGCCAGCAGGCGCTGGCCGCCGCCATCCTGAAGGATCCCGACGTCTCCGCGCTCTCCTCCTTCATCGGCGCCGACGGCACCAACGCGACGCTCAACAGCGGCCGTTTCCTCATCGAGCTGAAGCCCAAGGGCGAGCGCACGGCCACCGTCTCTCAGGTCATCCGCCGCATCACGGCGGACGTGGCGCACCTGTCCGGCATCGCGCTCTATCTCCAGCCGGTGCAGGACCTCACGATCGACGCGACCTCGGGCCGGGGGCAATACACCTTCGTGCTCCAGGATACCGACCCGGCGGAGCTGTCGCTGTGGGTGCCGCGCCTGCTGGATCGCCTGTCCCGCAGCCCGGAACTCGCGGACGTGACCAGCAACCAGCAGGATCAGGGCCTTGCCGTGGACATCACGGTGGACCGCGACACCGCCGCAAGGTTCGGCATCACCATGGCGACCGTGGACAACGCGCTCTACGATTCCTTCGGCCAGCGCATCATCTCCACCATCTTCACCCAGACCAGCCAGTATCGCGTGATCCTGGAAGCCGATCCGAAGCTGCAAGCCTCGCTCAAATCCCTCGACACGGTCTATCTGCCCGGCTCGAACGGCGCGCAGGTGCCGCTGTCCGCCATCGCCACCATCACCGAGCGGCCGGCGCCCCTGCAGATCAGCCATCTCAGCCAGTTTCCGGCCGTGACGGTCTCCTTCAACCTCGCGCCCGGCGTGGCGCTCGACGCGGCGGTGGCGGCGGTGCAGCAGGCGGAGCGCGACATCGCCTTGCCGCCGAGCGTGGTCACCTCGTTCCAGGGCGCCGCGCTCGCCTTCCAGGCGGCGCTCGGCAACGAGCTGCTGCTGATCCTTGCCGCCATCGTCACGGTCTATATCGTGCTGGGCGTGCTCTATGAGAGCTACATCCACCCCATCACCATTCTCTCCACCTTGCCCTCGGCCAGCGTCGGCGCGCTGCTGGGCCTGATGGCCATGGGCGGAGAGCTCGACATCATCGGCATCATCGGCATCATCCTGCTGATCGGCATCGTGAAGAAGAACGCGATCATGATGATCGACTTCGCGCTCGATGCGGAACGCAACCAGGGCCTGCCGCCCGCCGAGGCGATCTACCAGGCCTGCCTGTTGCGCTTCCGGCCGATCCTGATGACCACCATGGCGGCGATCCTCGGCGCGCTGCCGCTGATGCTCGGCTCGGGCGCCGGCGCGGAACTGCGCCAGCCGCTCGGGGTGGCGATCGTCGGCGGCCTGGTGGTGAGCCAGGTGCTCACCCTGTTCACCACGCCGGTGATCTATCTCGCGTTCGAAAATCTGGCGCGGCGATTCAGCGGGCGGCCGCGCATGGCGGCGGAACCCGCGGAATGAACATCTCCGCGCCCTTCATCCGGCGCTCGGTGGCGACCACGCTGCTGACGCTGGGGTTTGCCGCGGCGGGGACGCTCGCCTTCTTCTTCCTGCCGGTCTCGCCGCTGCCGCAGGTGGACCTGCCGACCATCCAGGTCACGGCCTCCATGCCGGGGGCCAATCCCGAGACCATGGCCTCCACCGTGGCGACGCCGCTGGAGCGCCATCTCGGCCAGATCGCGGACGTTTCCGAGATCACCTCCACCAGCACGCTCGGCTCCACCCGCATCACCCTGCAATTCGGCCTCGACCGCGACATCGACGGCGCGGCGCGCGACGTGCAGGCCGCCATCAATGCGGCGCGGGCGGATCTGCCGGCGGCGCTGCGCAGCAATCCCACCTACCGCAAGGTCAATCCCGCCGACGCGC
The DNA here is from genome assembly GCF_043195145.2 of Roseixanthobacter pseudopolyaromaticivorans. Classification (NCBI taxonomy): domain Bacteria; kingdom Pseudomonadati; phylum Pseudomonadota; class Alphaproteobacteria; order Hyphomicrobiales; family Xanthobacteraceae; genus Roseixanthobacter; species Roseixanthobacter pseudopolyaromaticivorans. The sequence continues at coordinate 3,948,339 of NZ_CM195539.1, read as the reverse complement.
CGATCATGATCATGGCGCTGACTTCAAACACCCTGAGCCGCGGGCAGCTCTACGATTCCGCCGCCACCGTGCTGCAGCAGAAGCTCTCCCAGGTGAAGGGCGTGGGGCTGGTGACCATCGGCGGCTCCTCGCTGCCGGCGGTGCGGGTGGAGATCAATCCCCATGCGCTGTTCCAATACGGCATCGGGCTGGAGGACATCCGCGCCGCGCTCGCCTCGGCCAATGCCAATGCGCCGAAGGGGGCGATCGAGCAGGGCGACAAGCGCTATCAGATCTACACCAACGACCAGGCGCATGAGGCCGCCGCTTATCGCAATCTGGTGGTCGCCTATCGCAACGGCGCGCCGGTGCACCTGTCCGAGGTGGCGGACGTGGTGGATTCGGTCGAGAACGTGCGCAACGAGGGCCTCGCCAACGGCAGCCCCTCGGTGCTTCTGATCCTCTCGCGCGAGCCCGGCGCCAATATCATCGAGGCGGTGGAGCGCGTGAAGGCGGTGCTGCCGGAGCTGCGCGCCTCGATCCCCGCCGACATCGACCTGTCCATCGCCATGGACCGCACCGGCTCGATCCGCGCCTCGCTGCACGATGTGGAACGCAGCCTGGTTCTGGCGGTGATCCTGGTGGTGGGGGTGGTGCTGCTGTTCCTGCACGATCTGCGCACCGCGATCATTCCGAGCGTCGCGGTGCCGGTGTCGCTCGTCGGCACATTCGGCTTCATGTACCTGCTGGGCTACAGCCTGGATAATTTCTCCCTCATGGCGCTCACCATCGCCACCGGCTTCGTGGTGGACGATGCCATCGTGGTGCTGGAGAACGTGACGCGCCACGTGGAAGCGGGCATGACGCGCATGGAGGCGGCGCTGCTCGGGGCGAAGGAGGTTGGCTTCACCGTCCTCTCCATGAGCCTGTCGCTGATCGCGGTGTTCATCCCGATCCTGCTCATGGGCGGCATCGTCGGGCGCTTCTTCCGCGAATTCGCGGTCACGCTCTCCATCACCATCCTGGTCTCGCTGGTGGTGTCGCTGACGCTGACGCCGATGATGTGCGCGCGGCTCATCTCCCCGCCCTCGAAGAAGCCGCCGGGCCGCATCGGCCGCATGGGGGCGCGGATGTTCGGCGCGGTGCTGTCGGGCTATGATGTGACGCTCGGCTGGGCGCTGCGCCATCGCCTGTTCGTGCTGGTCATTCTCGTCGCCACCGTGGCGCTCAACGTGCACCTGTTCACGGTGGTGCCGAAGGGCTTCTTCCCCCAGCAGGATATCGGCCAGATCATGGGCGGCATCCAGGCCGATCAGAGCATCTCGTTCCAGCTCATGCGGGAGAAGCTCGGCCGCTTCGTCGATATCGTCAAGGCCGACCCGGCGGTGGATACCGTGGTGGGCTATACCGGCGGGGCGCAGACCAATTCGGGCTATCTGTTCATCGCCCTGAAACCGCTGGAGCAGCGCGACGCCTCCGCCGACCAGGTGATTGCGCGCCTTCGCCCCAAGCTCGCCAAGGTGCCGGGCGCGACCTTGTTCCTCCAGGCCATGCAGGACGTGCGCGCCGGCGGGCGGCAGAGCAACGCGCAATATCAATACACGCTGCAAAGCGACGATCTCGACCTGCTGCGCGAATGGACGCCGAAGATCACGGAAGCTCTGCGTTCGGTGCCGGAAATCGCCGACGTGAATTCCGACACCCAGGAAAAAGGCCTGGAAATCGACCTCAAGATCGACCGCGACACCGCCGCCCGGCTGGGGCTCTCCATGGCCCAGATCTCGAACACGCTCTATGACGCGTTCGGCCAGCGGCAGGTCTCCACCATCTACGCGCCGCTGAACCAGTATCACGTGGTGATGGAGGTGGCGCCGTCCTATTGGCAGGACCCGCGCACGCTCGATGACATCCGCATCTCCACCTCCGGCGGCGCGCTCGCGGGCAGCGCCTCCACGGCGGCGGTGGCGGCAGTTGCGGCGGTGTCCACCCAGCTCACGGGCTCGGCCGATGCGCTGTCGGCGGACGCGGTGCGCAACGCCAATACCAACCGCATCGCCAACACCACGAAATCGGGCGCCTCCACCGGGGCCGCGGTCAGCACCAAGTTCAATCTCTCGGTGCCGCTGTCCGCCTTCGCCACCTTCGGCCCCGGCACCACGCCGCTGGCGGTGAACCACCAGGGCCTGTTCGCGGCCAGCACGCTCTCGTTCAATCTCAAGCCCGGCATCACGCTGGGCGAGGGGCTGGCGGCGATCAACCGGGCCATGGTGCAGCTCGGCGTTCCCGCGAGCATCCACGGCACCTCGCAGGGCACGGCGAAGCTGTTCCAGCAATCGCTGGGCACCCAGCCGCTGCTGATCCTGGTGGCGCTGCTGAGCGTCTATCTGGTGCTCGGCATCCTGTACGAGAGCTTCGTGCACCCGCTCACCATCCTGTCCACCTTGCCGTCGGCGGGGGTGGGGGCGGTGCTGGCGCTGATCGTGTGCAAGAGCGAGTTCAGCCTGATCGCGCTGATCGGCGTGATCCTGCTGATCGGCATCGTGAAGAAGAACGCCATCATGATGGTGGATTTCGCCCTGGAGGCAGAGCGTGCGCGCGGCCTCTCGCCGGAGGCGGCGATCCGCGAAGCGTGCCTGCAGCGCTTCCGGCCCATCCTCATGACCACGCTCGCGGCGATCTTCGGCGCCGTGCCGCTGGCGCTCGCGTCAGGCACGGGGGCCGAACTGCGCCAGCCGCTGGGCATCACCATCATCGGCGGGCTCATGGTGAGCCAGATCCTGACGCTCTACACCACCCCGGTGGTCTATCTGCTGCTCGACCGCCTGCGCCGCCGCCCGGCCGCCGCGCGGGGCGCAGAACCCGGCTCCGCTGCCCCGCCGCTGGCCCCGGCGGAATAGGATCGCGCACGGGCGCCCGCGTGCATTTCAGGCTTGACCTTGGCCGTGCTTAACCTTCCGTTACGCGCGGGCCGGCAGGACCGGTTCGCCGTCTTTGAAGGAAAGCCCATGAGAGGAATAGTCCGTCCCCTCGCCTGCGTCCTGTTCCTTGCGGCCGCGCTGCCTGCTGTCGCCGATGCGCTCGGCGATTATGTCGCCGCCCGCGACACGGCGATCGCCGCATCGCTCGCCGCCGCCAAGGCGGGCAAGAGCGGGGATGCGGCGGTGGTCAAGCGCGAGGAGGCCGCCCTCAAGGATCTGGGCAAGCGCCTCGCGACCGCCCTCGGCCCGCTCAAGTTCAAGGGCCTGGGTGCGCCGAACTACACGCTCTTCACCCTCACCTATGACGAGAGCAGTCCGACCCGCCTGCTCGACGGGCTGGCCTTCGCGAACAAGGATGTCAGCACCCGCCTCGTCGTCACGCCCGAGAGCGTGTTCCAGCCCTGGCTGGTCGCGCGCGCCAAGGACGACGGGGCGCCCGCCGCGCTCGCCGGCGGCGTGAAGCCGGCCGTGGCCACCGCTGAATTCTTCCAGAATGCGCTCGCCTTCGACGGCGGTTATTACCAGCCCTATGTGGACCTGCCGGTGGCAGCGGCGCCCGGGGAAACCGCGCTCGCGGTGCTCGGCCTCCAGGCCGATGAGCCGCCCGGCAATATCGCCCCCAACCAAATCGCCATCGTGCGGATCGCCGACGGCAAGGCCATGATCGGCCTGACCATGGTGAAGCTGGACATCAAGCCCCTCGCGGCCTGCGAGGCGATCTGGAAGCCCTACAAGACCAAGGCCGAGGCCCTGCAGAAGGCGATCGAAAAGGACAATAAGAGCGAGGATCCGCGCTGGGAGGAGCTGACCCGCATCAATGACGCGGGCTCGCAGGCCTTCCGCGTCTGCTTCGCCAAGGAAGCGCCGGCGCAGCCGTTCTTCCCCGTGGCGGTGAAGCGCGCGGACGCCCTGCTCGACATCGCCCGCGGCAAGTGAAGGGCATTGGGTGACGTGTCGGCCCCGGCGGCCGCGTGTGACCGTTGGTCGGCCTGCGCACCTCGGGCGGCCGTCATTTGCACGGCGCTCCAGCACCGTACATACCGTAGAGGAAATGGTTTGCCGACCACGTAGACAACAAAAAAGCCCCGCTGACGCGGGGCTTCCTGTCTCAGCTATGCTCCGGGGCCGGAGTACATCCGTCCGTTCCCCAAGTCGCCGTTTCCGGCGCCACCGCTGAGGTCTGAAGGTGTAGAGGATTATTGCGGCAAGAGGAAGGCGTCTCCTTTCGCAGATGCATCCAATATGGACGGACCGGCCCGAAAGTCTTGCCCCGCCTCGATCTTCAGCGATTGCAGGCGTGCCGTCCGGGCCGGCGCGGGAACCAGCCCCGTGCAAGGTCACGTGCCCAGGATCGAATGCGGAGCGTCTCGCGGCGCGCCGGGACGAACACGTCCGGCGCGCGCGGGCGGAAGAAGGCATCGCATTCATGGGCAGGCAGCAAAGGGCACGGGCGGCGCAGGGCAGGCCGCAGGCGCGGGTGGGCGCGATGGCCTCCGCCCTCGGGCTGATGGTACGCGCCCGCACGGCGCAGCAATCCGGCGACGGCGCGGGCGCCGAGGCGCTGTATCGGCAGGCGCTCGCCCTCGATCCCAAGCAGGCCGGCGCCTGGATCGGCCTCGCGGCGGTCCAGGTGGCGAAGCCCGATCCGCGTGCCGCCCACGAGACCCTGCGCGCCGCCATGGCGCGGGGCGTGCTGGTCGCCGAACATCTGGGGCAGGCGGCCATCGCCGCCTATCGCGAAGGTCGCGATGCCGATGCCCTCGCCTTGCTGGAAGCGGCCTGCGCGGCCAAGCCGGGCCTTGCCGCGCTTCATGCCGACCGGGGCCTGGTGCTGTTCGAGATGCGCCGCCTTGCGGAGGCGGTGGCGGCCTTCAATGCCGCGCTCGCGGCCGATCCCAACCATGCGGAGGCCTATATCAATCTCGGCAGCATCTGTGCCGAGAGCCGGCAGGTGCAGCAGGCGATCCAATTCTTTCGCCAGGCGCTGCGGCTGCGGCCGCAGGATCCGGTGGCGCTCTACGGCCTTTCGATCCAGCGTCGCCATGCCTGCGAATGGCGCGGCAGCGCGGCGGAGGAGGCGGAGCTGACGCGCGTGCTCGCCTCGACCGGCGCCCGCACCGGCCCGTTCATGCGCCTCGCCGCCCGCGTTCCCGCCCAGGAGCATCTGCGCGCCGCGCGGGTCTGGGCCCGGGGCGTGCGGGTGAAGGCGGAAGATATCCTGCCCCCGTTGCACGCGGTGCCTGAGCCCGGCCGGCGCATCCGCGTCGGCTATCTCTCCCGCGACCTGTTCGCCCATGCCACGGCGTTTCTGGCGGTGGAACTGTTCGAGCGGCACGACCGGGCGCGGTTCGAAACCTTCGCCTATTCCTACGGCCCCGACGACGGCTCGCCCATGCGGCGCCGGCTGGTGGACGCATTCGACCATTTCGTCGAGGTGGGCGCCCTCAGCAATGCGGAGGCGGCGCGCCGCATCCGCGCCGACGGCATCGACATCTTGGTGGATCTGAAGGGCTACACCTTCGGCTGCCGCACCGAAATCATGGCCCTGCGCCCCGCGCCGGTGCAGGTGAATTATCTCGGCTATCCCGGCACCATGGGCGCGCCGTTCATCGATTACATCATCGGCGACGCCTTCGTGACCCCGCTCGAGGCCGCCGATCTCTATGACGAGAAGATCGTCCAGCTGCCCGGCACCTATCAGCCCAACGACAGCCGCCGCGCCATCGCCGCGCAGGTGCCCTCGCGTGCCGCCTGCGGCCTGCCCGAGAGCGGCTTCGTCTTCTGCTGCTTCAACAATACCTACAAGATCACGCCCGATGTCTTCGCCGTGTGGATGCGCCTGCTGGCGGCGGTGCCGGGATCGGTGCTCTGGCTGTTCGAGGCCAATGACGCGGCACGGGACAATCTGCACTATGAGGCGGGGATGTTCGGCGTCGACCCGAGCCGCATCATCTTCGCGCCGCGCGCCGAGCTGGCGGACCATCTGGCGCGCCATCGCCACGCCGACCTGGTTCTCGATACCTTGCCCTACAATGCCCACACGACGGCCAGCGATGCCCTCTGGGCCGGGGTGCCGCTGGTGACCTGCGCGGGGGAGAGCTTCGCCAGCCGGGTCGCCGGCAGCCTGCTGCATGCGGTGGGCCTGCCGGAGCTCGTCACCCACACGCTGGCAGAGTACGAGGCGCTGGCCCTGGCGCTCGCGCGCGATCCGCAGCGGCTGGCCGACCTGCGCGCCCGCCTTGCCGCCAACCGCGCCAATGCCGATCTGTTCGACGCCACCCGCTATGCCCGTGGGCTGGAGGCGGCCTATGCGCGGATCCACGCCTTGCGCTGCGCCGGCCAGCCGCCGGAGGCCATAAGGATTACGCCCGAGGCGATGAGCATCCCACCGCAGGTGTGAGGCGCTCGCCGGCGGCTCCGGCCTCCCCGTAAGCGGCTCCGGCCTCGCCGGACGGGTGAAACCGCGCGTTCGCCGAAGTCTTGGGCGAACGTTCGCCCGAAATGCCGGTTTCGTCCGCCGCCATGGCGCGGAGAAGCGCCACGAAACCCCTGCTCGTCTGCGCTAACTCATTGTTTCACGTGAAACATTTTGCGGCAGAATCGAGCATCCGCGCCGCTCACAGGCGGCGCAGGAAGCCGTCCGGGGCCGCCGTGATGGCGAGCTTGTGCTCCAGAACCTTGTCGATTTCGAACCGCAGCCGTTCCCCGTCGTCGGCGTGGCGGGGATCATTGTCCAGCCGCCGCAGATAGTCCCACACGGCGGTCTTGGGATTGTCGCCCTTGCCCCAGGGCCGGTCCGCGCACATGTCGGCGGGCAGATCCTCCACCCCGGTGTCCCACACCACCACATAGGAGCCTTGCGAGACCATGGGGGCGTAAAGCTCCAGTTCGCTGAGCACATGCGCGTGGGTGTGGTTGGAATCGAGGAACACCATCACCGTTTCGGCCTGCGCCGCTGCCCCCCGGATGCGCGCAACGATGCCGTCGTCGATGGATGAGCCCTCGATCATCTCGATTTTGCGGGCGAGCGGGTGTGCCGCGATGCCGGCGCGATTGTGCGGGCGGATGTCGATGTCGACGCCGATCACCTTGCGCCCGCCGGCGCGCGGATCAAGCGGCGTGCCGCGCTCCATCGCCTCGCAATAGTCGATCAGCGCCAGCATGGAGGCGCTGAGGATGAGCGAGCCGCCATGCGCGATGCCGGTCTCGATCACGAGGTCCGGCTTCACCCGCCAGATCAGCTCCTGGATCGCATAGGTGTCCTGCGGCACCTGGATGATGGGGCGGCCGAGCCAGGTGAAATTCTGCGCGTAATTGTGCCGGATGCATTCGCGCACCCAGATGTTGGACAGGCCGAGAAAATCACGGTCGGCGCCGATGCCGGCGATGTTGCCGGCGACGTATTTGGCGAAGGTCTGGTCCGGCGTCATGTCGGCGAGCCTTTGTGTGGGGGCGTGCATCTGGAGTGGTCTGCTTGCGTGTCGGAGGTCAGCGCCGGGTGGCGTGGATGTCCCACCAGCGGGTGCGTGGGGCGAGGCGGGTGCCGGAGCGGTCCCGTACGGTGCGCGCATAGACCGAATGCATGTCCCACCGGCTCAGCCATTGGCCGGGAAGCGCGCGGCCGAACGGGCCGGACGAGCCGGGCGGGAATTTGTATCCGATCGCATCGTCATGAAGTTCGTGGACCGTGGACTGGTCCAGCAGCTTGAAGCCGTCGTATCCGGCGGCTGCCAGCATCTCGATATATTCGAAGCCGAAGCGGCAATCCTCGACGCTCACATAGAGCGGCTTGATGAGCTGCCGCCCGAGCTGGGACAGAATCTCCTTGTCCGCCCCCTCGACGTCGATCTTCAGATAATAGGGAATCCCGAAACGGTCGAAAATCTGGCCGAGGGTCAGCGCTTCCACCTGGATGGCATGGCAGGCGCTGTCCTCGCGGCCGGCCCAGCCCTTGTCCATGCTGCTCCAGTGGTCATTGTGCTCATTGATGAAGAAGCTCACGTGGCCGGCCTTTCCGGCCACCGCATTGGGCAGGATGGTGACCTGCTTCGCGGCGATCTCGGTGGCGAAACGCTTGGTTGCGGCGGCGACCAGGGCGGGGTTCGCTTCCACCGCCACCACGTTGAAACCCTTGGCCAGATAATAGGCGGTATCGTCGCCATTGTTCATCCCGAGATCCATGATGAACCGGCTGTCACTCACGAAGATGCTCATTTGTGCAGGTATTCCTTGGGCAGGGCATAGATCACGGCGCCGGTGCCGCACCAGGCGTGGGTGCGCATGAGCAGCTCGTAGTTTTCAAGGTTCGCGGCCAGCCACGAGGGGGTGCGGGCGAGGCCGTCGGCATTGTGATAGACGGTCACCGCGACCGCCGGGCGGTGGCGGCGCAGGGTCTCGCGCGCGCCTTCGAGCGCCGCCAGCTCGCCGCCTTCCAGATGCAGCTTCACATAGGTCGGATCGAGGCCGAGGGCGTCGATGGGAAGGCACTCGCGCTGGGACTGGCCGGTGGACGAAATCTGCGAGGCGTAGCCCAGCCCCTCATGGAAGGGCACGCTCTCGCGCCGCGCGCCGACCACATGGCCGAGCACGTGAACGCGGGCGCGTACCCGCCCGTCCAATCCCGCCACGAAAGCGCGCAGAACGGCGGCGTTGGCGGAGTCCGGCTCGATCGCCCATACCGCGGAAACCTGTCCGCGCACCTGCTCGATCAGGCGCGCCGTGACGCTGCCGTGATGGGCGCCGCCGTCCAGGAAGCGTGCGCCCGCCCGCAGCGCCGCGGCGAGTTCGGGAATGAAGAAGCGCGTGGCGGGAACGACCGGCGCACCGGCGAAATCCCATTCCTCCCGGGCCATGTGCCAGGCGGCGAAGCGCAGGTAATGGGCGCGCGAGGCGTCGTCGGCGAACCGCTCCAATGCGGTGGCGGCCGCGGCAAAGCCGGCAAGATCCAGCGGGCCGCTGAACCAGCCATTGCTCAGCGGGTGGCGGTCGCGAAAGGCCTCCGCCACGTCATAGAATGGCACGCAGGCCGCCCAGCCCTGCTGCGCCAGCTCCGCCTGGATCGGTGTGTAGGGCATGTTTGCGATGGAGACCGCGAGCACCGTCTCGCGACGGACGTGCGGCGCCACGTCCTCGGGCGAAAGGATGCTGAGGCCGTGCCAGTCGGGGTCGGCGAGATGGCGCGCGGCGTCCGCATCGACGATGAAGGCGATGGGCTGGCCCATGGCGTCGAGATGCTGGCGCGCCAGCTTGCCGAGATTGCCGGCGCCATAAAGCGCCAGCGGCCGGCCGTCGCGTTTCACCGGGCGGGGCGGGATGGCGCGGGCATTGAGATGTTGAAGCAGGGCCATGGCGGACCGCCGGTCCGGCACGGCATCGAAGCGGCGGGCGCGCACCGGGCAGGGCGTGGGCGCCCGCGCGCCGTCCGCACCCATGTTGGGAAAGGCGGTCATGATGCCGCCGCCGGATGCGCGCGCGCCGCGCCGGGCGCGAGATCGCGCAAATGCATTGAAACACTCATGCCCGCTCCTCCTGCCGCGTGTCCGCGCGCCGGGCGTTTTCCGCCTGTCCGCGCCTTTGACAAAAGCGTGCAACACGATGCTTTCGCCGGGCTTGTGGCCTGGGCGAAGCGCGAGGACAGCCTGGCGCAATGAACCGCTGATTGAGTGCCGCCATCCTTCGGCATGGGCCGGAACAACAGGCTAAAGCGCTGGCGCGGCGCGGTTCGGCATGTCCGTGTCCGCCGCGCAACCAGGCGGCTTCAGCCTCGGGTGGGTGGAGAGGTCATGAAGGCACAGGTCAAGCCGCGCATTAATCTGGAGGGCCGCACGGCCCTGGAAACGGTGATTCCGCTTGCCACCCCGTTCGTGGTGTTCGTGGACCCCGCGAGCGCGTGCAATTTCCAGTGCACTTTCTGCCCCACCGGCCATCGCGACCTGATCCGCGAGACCGGCCGCTACCAGGGCGCCATGAAGTTTGAGGTCTTCACCAAGATCATCGACGACCTGGGCGCCTTCGACGACAAGATCAAGGTCCTGCGGCTGTACAAGGACGGCGAGCCGTTCCTGAACCGGCGCCTCGCCGACATGATCGCCTATGCCAAGGCGAGCGGGCATGTGGACTATATCGACACCACCACCAACGGTACCTTCCTCTCGCCCGAGCGGCTCGCGCCGGTGATCGCGGCGGGCCTCGACAAGATCAACATCTCGGTCGACGGCATGACGGGCGAGCAATACCGGCGCTTCACCGGGTTCGATTTTGATTTCGAGGCCTTCGTCGAAAATGTGAAATGGCTCTATGCCAACAAGGGCCAGTGCGAGGTCGTGATCAAAATCCCCGGCGAACTGATTACCGACGCGCAGCGGGCTGAATTCTACGACACGTTCGGCGATCATTGCGACCGCATCTTCATCGAGAATTTCGCGCCCTGCTGGCCGGAATTCGACGTGGAAGCGCGCAGCGGCGTCAAAATCACCGGTGGCATCTACCAGCAGCCGGTCGGCAAGACCGACACCTGCCCCTACATCTTCTACGGCTATTCGGTGAATGCGGACGGGCAGGTCAGTTCCTGCTTCCTCGATTGGGGCCGCAAGCTGGTGATCGGCGACGTGCGCCAGGCTTCCATGAAGGAGATCTGGACCTCGGATAAGATGAACGCGCTGCGCCTCCAGCATCTGGAGGGCAAGCGGTGCGACAACGGCGTATGCCACAGCTGCGGCCAGCTGAGCCACTGCCTGCCGGACAATATCGACGCCCATCGCCAGCAGATTCTGGAGACCTTCAAAGCCCAGGTGAAAGTGAACCCCGCTGTCGCGGCTCCCGGCGGTTTGCCGGCCCGCCTGCCGGCGGCGGCGGAATGAACATCTTCCACATCGCTCCCCATCTGGGGGGCGGCGTGGGGAAGGCCCATGCCGCGCTGGCCGAAGCGGCCCGCGGCTTTGGGGGGGCTGGTGGTGCGGAGGTCGACCTGCACCATTTCGCTTTGCTGGAACCCCCGCGCGATGCCCAGTTCGTGGAGCGCGTGCGCGCCGCCGGCTGCACCGTCACCCTGGCGCCGGAGCCACGTGAACTCGCCCGCCTGGTGGCGCGCGCCGATATCGTGCAGGTGGAATGGTGGAACCATCCGCGGCTCTATGCCCTGCTGGCTTCCAACACTCTGCCGGCCATGCGCCTGGCGCTGTGGGTGCATATTTCCGGCCTGGCGCCGCCCTTGATCCCGTCCCGGCTCGCGGAACTCGCGGACAAGGTGCTGTTCACCTCACCCTGTTCGCTGAAAGCGCAAACCCTCGCCGCCGCCATCGCGGCGCGGCCGGGGGCGTTCGGCGTGGTGAACAGCGGGTTCGGCTTCGACGCCCCGCCGCGCCCGCGCCAAGCGGCCCCAAAGGTGCGGATGGGCTATCTCGGCACGCTCGATTTCATCAAGATGCACCCGTCGTTCTTCGACATGGTCGATGCCGTGACGGACGATATCCAGATGTCGCTCTGGGGCACGCTCGATCCCGCCGGCGAGGTGGCCGCGCGGGCCGCGGCAATGCGGCATCCCGAGCGTATACGGCTTGAAGGCTATGCATCCGACCCGCGCGCGGTCCTCGGTGCGCTGGACCTGTTTCTCTATCCCCTGAACCCGCACCATTACGGCACTGGCGAGAACGCGCTGGTGGAAGCCATGTCGATGGGCGCCGTGCCTCTGGTCTGGGACAATCCCGCCGAGCGGACCATCGTCTCGCACGGCCGCAACGGCTTCGTTGTGGGCAGTGTCGAAGCCGGTGCGGCGTTGATCGACTGGGCCTGTTCCGAGCCGCAGCGGCTGCTGCGCATGGGTATGACGGGTGCGCGGGACATGGCGCGCAGCCATACGCCTGAGGTGTCCGTGGCCGCTTTCGCGGAGCACTATTGCGATCTGATGCGGGTTCCGCCGCGCCGCCGCGATTTCGCAGCGCGCCTCGGCACCGATGCGCGTGCCTGGTTCCTGTCTTCGGTGCGGACGGATGCGGCGGAGGCGTGCGTGGCGAGTCGGCGGTTCTTCGGCGATACGGCCGCAAAGGGCACGGCGGGCCATTTCCGTGACTGCTTTCCCGGCGACCCGAGCCTCGACGGGCTGCCTCTTCTTTAGATCGACGCGGCCCCAGCCTTGACGGGCCCGCGTCCATAGCGCCGGGTGCCGCGGCTCTAACCGATCTCGATCCCGCCCAGAAGCTCGCGCTCGCTGACGATCAGCCCCGGCATGTACCCCTCATCGAGGAAGCCTTGGCGCGCCGCCTCGTTGCGCAGGAAGACAAGGCTGCTCTGCTTGGCCTTGTCGCTGAGATTCGGCACTGCGGGACTCACAAGAATACGACGCTCCAGCCCCATCTCGCGCAGCAGGCTGCCGACCGACTGGCCGTCCTCCACCCCCTCGAGCTGGATGCGGTCCAGTCCGGCGATGCCGTTGGCGAGCCGCGCCAGGGTCTGGGCGAGAATAAGCAAGGGCAGCTTGTCCACCTGATCGACGGAGGCCACCTGGGAGGGGTCGAGATAATGGATGCGGCAGATCAGTTCGTAGGCCCGCAGGAAATCACCGCGACCCAGCCAGAGCCGCAGCGCCACCCGCATGCGGGTCTCGATGAAGATGTCGATCATATCTCGGAACGCGCGCTTGTTCTCCAGGCTCAGCGTCGCGCCGGAGCGGCGGAGCAAGACATAGACGAGATATTCCAGGCCGCCGCGATAGCTGTCCCAATCGGTCATGGCCTGTTCGTGGCCGGCCTGGGTGCGCTGGGGCGCCACGGGGCTTGCGGTGACCGAGCGATAATAATGCTTGCGGCGGAACGCCACCGGCCCGTGCTGCACCACATGGGCGAGATAGCTGAACGCCCAATAGCAGAAGCGCGCCTCGCTGGAGATGTCGCGCACCGCGTCGGCGCGATAGATCACGGTTTCCGGGAAGATGTGGTTGTCGATGATGTGGCCGAGCAGGTCCAGTTCCTGGCCCGGATGAATGACGAAATCCTCCGGCAGGTCGAAGAACATGCGTCCCGGCTGCTTGGTGACGTCGTCATAGAGTTCCCAAGGCGTATAGCAGGCGCGGATTTCGGGATTCGCCAGCAGATAGGCGATGGTTTCGCCAAGCGCCTCCACGTCGATCAGGTCGTCGTCGGCGAGATACATGACATAGCGCCCCCGCGCGCGGCGAAAAGCGGTGAGAAGGTTGGGCAGGCCGCCCTTGTTCTCGTCTTGCCGGAAATAGCAGAGGGCGAGGCCGGCTTCCTGATGCCTGGCCACCACCTCCGCTGTCTCATCGCTCGAGGCATTGTCCGAGACCACGATCTCGAAGCTGAAGCCGAACGCGCACTCACGCGCCAGGCTGCTCAGCAGATAATCCAGGAACGGGGCGCGGTTGTAGGTGGGGATGCACAGGCTGAGCGTCGGCTGATCGCACATGCCCGCGTGCGTGTGCGCAACGGCCGTCAGGTTGCGGGCGGGAAAGTTCATGGGTGGAGCTCCGATGCCGAGGCATCCTTGGAGGAGATGACGCGCGGGGCGGCGGGCCAAGCGATGGCGAAGGCCGGGTCGTCCCACCGGTACGTGCGGGCAAGTTCGGCGTCGTAGCTCTGGGACATCTGGTAAAAGACCTCGCAGCCCGGCTCCAAGGTCAGGAAGCCATGCGCGCAGCCTTCGGGAATATAGATCGCGTTCCGGCGGGCCGCGTCCAGTTCGCACGCGGTCCAGGCAAGATATGTCGGGGAAGCGGGGCGCAGGTCCACGACCACGTCGAATATCCGTCCGCGCGTGGCGCGCACCAGCTTCGCCTCGCCCTTCGGCTCCGCCTGCAGGTGCAGGCCGCGAAGCGTTCCAAGATGGGGGTTCCAGGAGGTGCTGGCCTCAGGGAAAGACGTCGCGAGCCCGTGCGCGGCGAAGGTGTCGGCGCAGAAGGTGCGGGCGAACAAGCCGCGGGCATCGGTGCGCGGGCTCACATGCACCTGCATGACGCCGGAGATGGATGTGTGAGAAATTCTCATGGCAGCACCGCCAGGTCCGGCACCGCGACCACGAAACGTCCGCCCCAGTCGCGCACCATGGCGTTCGCGGCCATCACTTCATCCTTGATATTCCAGGGCAGGATCAGCACGAAGTCGGGCTTCGTCTGCGCAAGCCTTTCCGGCGCATGGATCGGCAGGTGGCTGCCGGGAAGAAGATGGCCCTGCTTGTGGGGATTGCGGTCCACCACATAGTCGATCTGGTCCGGGCCGACCCCACAGAAGTTCAGCAACGTATTACCCTTGGCTGCGGCACCATAGGCCGCGACGTGCTTGCCGGCGGCGTGTGCCTGATCGAGGAAGGCGTGGAGCGCCGTGCGGATCGGCGCGATGCGGTTCTGGAAACCGTCGTAGACCGCGTCCGCGTCCAGTCCCGCCTGGGCTTCGTCGGCACGCACCTTGGCCACCCCCGGCGTCTCGGCATGGGCATGGGAGGCTGCGTGGCAGGCGAGCACCCGCAGGCTGCCGCCATGGGTCGGCAATTCCTGCACGTCGAAGACTTTCAGCCGGTGGGCGGCGAAGATCTTCTCCACCGCCAGCAGCGACAGGTAATAGAAATGCTCGTGGTAGATGGTGTCGAACTGCACGCTCTCGATCAGCCGCAGCAGGTGCGGGAATTCGACGCTGACCACCCCATCCGCCTTCACCAGCCGTGCCAGGCCGGCGACGAAATCATTGATGTCCGGCACGTGGGCGAGCACGTTGTTGGCGACCAGCAGGTCGGCGCGATAACCGCGCGCGGCAAGGCCGACCGCCGCATCGGCGCCGAAGAAGCGGGTCTCCGTGGGCACGCCCGCTGCCCGCGCCGCCTGCGCCACGTTCGCAGCCGGTTCGATGCCGAGGGCGGGAATGCCGGCGGCGATGAAATGGCGCAGCAGGTAGCCATCGTTGCTCGCCACCTCGACCACTTGCGACGTGCGGGTGAGGCCGAAACGCGCGGTGGCAAGGGCGGCGAAGCGCTGGGCATGGGCGACCCAGCTATCGCTGTAGGAGGAGAAATAGGCGTAGTCGCTGAAGATCTCCTTCGGCTCCACGAAGGCATCCGCCTGCACCAGCCGGCAGGTCGGGCAAACGCTGGCGCGCAGCGGATAGCGCGCTTCCTTCGAGCCGCGCCGGCTTTCCGGCACGTACGCGTTGGCCAGCGGCATTTCTCCGAGGTCGACGAAGCGTTGGCGCAGGGGCGTGTCGCAGAAGCGGCAATGTCCGGGGGTCATGGGCGGAGGTCCTCATAACGGGCGATCTGCGCGAGGCAGAAGGCGCGCATGTCGGCGCCTTCGGTCTGGGCGCGGTACCACTCGGCGGTCCAGGTCAGCGTGTCCTGCATGGACAGCAGCGGCTGCCAGCCGAGGGTGCGCGCGGCGAGGTCGGAGTGAAGGCGCAACGCATCCGCCTCGGGGGGATGGTTGGCGCCGTCGCGAGTCCAGGGCAGGGGGCGTCCAAATGCGGCGCCGAGCGCGTCCGCCACTTGCGCCACGGTTGCGAAGCTTTCCGGATAGGGGCCGAAATTCACCGCAGGCGGCGCATCCCGCGGCCGCTCCACCAGCACTTGCGCGAGGGCGAGATAGCCGCTCAGCGGCTCCAATACATGCTGCCAGGGGCGCACGGATGCGGGATAGCGCAAGCGGATGGGTTCGCCCGCCTGCAGCGCGCGAACAAAATCCGGCACGAGGCGATGGGCCGCCCAGTCGCCGCCGCCCACCACATTGCCCGCCCGTGCGGTGGCAAGCGCCGGGCCCGACGCCTTGAAGAAGCTCTCGCGGAAGCTGGCGGCCACGAGTTCTGCACACGCCTTCGAGGCGCTGTAGGGGTCCTTGCCGCCCAGCCGGTCGTCTTCCGCGAACGGCGTTCCGGCGCCGTCATTGGCGTAGACCTTGTCGGTGGTCACGACCACCACGGCCTCGACGCCCTGCGTGTCGCGCACGGCAGCGAGCAGATTGGCGGTGCCCATGACGTTGGTCGCGAAAGTGTCCTCCGGCGCCGCATAGGACTGGCGCACCAGAGCCTGCGCCGCGAGATGGAACACCACCTGCGGGCGCGCCTTTGCGACGAGCTCCGCAAGCGGGCGCGCCGCGCACACGTCGCCATGATAATGCGCCTGCCCGTCCCATGGGGCGAGCAGGTCGTAAAGCGCGGGCGATCCCTCCGCCGGGAGGGCGATGGCGCTGACCTTCGCGCCGAGCTTCTCCAGCCACAGGCAGAGCCACGCGCCCTTGAAGCCGGTGTGCCCGGTGACGAGCACCCGGCGGCCGTTCCAGAAGTCGCTCACGGCCACACCTTCCAGGGCGCCTCGCCCGAAGCCCAGAGCTCGTCGAGATGCATGCGCTCGCGCAGCGTATCCATGGGGCGCCAGAAGCCGTCATGGGGATAGGCGGCGAGCTGGCCGCGCTCCACCAGGGCCTCCAGCGGGGCATTTTCCCAACTGGTATCGTCGCCCTCGATCAGGTCCAGAACCTCGGGCTGCAGGACGAAGAAGCCGCCGTTGACCCGCTGGTTGTTCGCCGTCGGCTTCTCCACGAAGGCCGAGACGCGCGCCCCTTCCAGATTGACCGCGCCGAAGCGGCCCGGCGGCGCCACCGCGCACATGGTGGCAAGCAGGCCGTGTTGGCGATGGAAGGCGATCTCGGCGGCGATATCCACGTCGCCCACACCGTCGCCATAGGTCATGCAGAAGGGTTCGCCGGGATCGAGATAGTCGCGGACCCGCTTCAGGCGGCCGCCGGTCATGGTGTCGAGCCCGGTGTCGACGATGCTTACGCGCCAATCGGGCTTGGTGCACTGGTGGTAATGGATCTTATGCTGCGCGAGATCGACCGTGATATCGGAATGGTGCAGCACCAGATTGGCGAAATATTCCTTGATCTGATAGCCCTTGTAGCCCGCGCAGACGATGAAGTCCTTGCAGCCGTAATGGGCGTAGATGCTCATGATGTGCCAGATGATCGGCTTTTCGCCGATCTCCACCAGGGGCTTGGGGCGCACGCTGGTTTCTTCCGCGAGGCGCGAGCCGCGGCCGCCGGCGAGGATGACGACCTTCATCGCGCCCCGCCCCGGCCCGAACCCGGTGTGCCGGTTCGGCCTTCAGCCTTGGTCCGCCAACTCTTGGAAATCACGTGCATCTGGGCATCCGCCAGTCGTTCGATCGAATGACGGAGTGCACTTAAGGGCGGTTTGCTTGCGCGGGGCTGGAGCGGCCGGTCGATATCCCGCGGGCCGCTCCGCCCCGGCGAGGATCAGCAGATCACGCCCTTGGCGGTCAATTCTTCCCGCTCCGCGGCGCTGTAGCCGAGCCGCTCGGTGAGAAGGGCGGCGCCGGACGAGCCGAGCGCGGGGGGCATGCGGCGCACCGGCACGCGCTCGCCATCGAGCCGGTAGGGCGGGGCTAGCACCTGGGCGCTCGTCTCCCCTTCGTCGGCGGCGCGCGGCACGTCCTGCGCCGCGACCACAAGCCCGGCCGCGCGGGCGCGTTCCGAGGTCAGCGCCGTATGCAGGCCCAGGACCTCGCCGCAGGGAATGCCGGCTTCCTCCAGGCGCGCCAACAGCTCCGGCCGCCGCCAGCGGGAGAGTTCCTCTTCCACCAAGGGGATCAGGATCGCGCGGTTGCGGGCGCGGTCGAGATTGGTGGCGAAGCGCGGATCCTCGAACAGGTCCATGCGATGGATGACGTTTTCGCAGAAGCGCCGGTATTGGGCATTGTTGCCCACCGTCATCACGATCGGCCCGTCCATGGTCGGAAACACGCCATAGGGCACAATGGAGGGATGGGCATTGCCCACTGGCGGCAGGTCCGCTTGCCGCGCCAGGGCTTCCAGGCCGTAATAGGAGGTCAGCGCGATGCCGCAATCATAGAGCGCAAGTTCCACCTCGCGGCCCTGCCCGGTGCGCTCGCGGGCATAGAGCGCGGCGAGCACCGCCTGGGCGGCATATTGGCCGGTGAACAGATCCACCGCCGCGACGCCGAACTTCAGCGGCGGGCGGCCGGGCTCGCCATTAAGCGCCATCAGCCCGGTCTCGCCCTGCACCACGAGATCGTAGCCCGGCCTGCTCGCTTCCGGCCCGCGGGAATCGTAGCCCGCGATGGAGCAATAGATCAGGCGCGGGTTTTCAGCGCGCAGCTGTTCGTAGCCGAGGCCGAGCTTGGCGGCGCCGCCGGTCTTGAAATTCTGCACCACCACGTCGCTTTCGCGCGCGAGCGCCTTGACGATGGCGAGCCCCTCCGGGGTCGAGAGATCGACCCCGATGGAGCGCTTGTTGCGGTTCACGCTGTCGAAATAGGAGGTGTTGGTGCCGGCGGTCCGTACGCCCCAGTCCCGCGTGTCGTCGCCCCGGCCGGGATGCTCCACCTTGATCACGTCGGCGCCGAGATCGCCGAGCACCATGGCGCACCACGGGCCCGCGAGGATACGCGAGAGATCGAGAACCCTGATGCCCTCAAGCGGCAACGCGCCGTGCTCCCCTGCGCTCATCTCATCCACTCCCGATCCCGACCGACGCGCCTGAGGCGCCCTGTCTCTTCCACCAGTTTCGGGGGGCGGAG
Source organism: Roseixanthobacter pseudopolyaromaticivorans (assembly GCF_043195145.2). Taxonomy (NCBI): domain Bacteria; kingdom Pseudomonadati; phylum Pseudomonadota; class Alphaproteobacteria; order Hyphomicrobiales; family Xanthobacteraceae; genus Roseixanthobacter; species Roseixanthobacter pseudopolyaromaticivorans. Next base: position 3,929,833 of record NZ_CM195539.1, on the reverse strand, counting down.
TTCAAGCAGGAATTTTGCCGGTGCGACATCGCGCGACGCCGGCCGCCGTGCCGTGCCGCGCCCAACGGGTGGCGCGGCACGCCGAAGATGGGGTGCGCCTTACGCCTTGTACTTGATCCAGATGGTCTTCAGCCCGGTGTATTTGTCGAGTGCGTGCAAGGAGAGGTCGCGCCCGAAGCCGGACTGGCGGAAGCCGCCGAACGGCGTCATTGGCGTGGTGGCATCCATGGTGTTTACCGAGACCGTGCCCGCCCGCAGCTTGTCGGCGACGCGATGGGCGCGGGAGAGATTATCGGTCCACACCGAAGCCGCCAGGCCATAGATGGTATCGTTGGCGATGGTGACGGCTTCCGCCTCGTTGTCGAACGGCGTGATGGAGAGCACCGGGCCGAAGATCTCTTCCTGCGCCAGCGGGTCCGTGGGCTTCACGCCGGTGAAGATGGTGGGCGTCACATAGCAGCCGCTGCCGTTGATGGTGACCTGCTCGCCGCCGCGCACCAATTGGGCCGTCTTCTTGCCCGCCTCGATGAAGGCGAGCACGCGCGCCGTCTGCTTGGCATCCACCATGGCGCCCATGGTGGACGCGGGGTCGAGCGGATCGCCGGGCGCGACCTGCGCGGCGCGGGCGATCATCTTCTCCACGAACGCATCATGGATGGAGCGCTCGACCAGAAGCCGCGAATTGGCCGAGCATACCTCGCCCTGGTTGAAGAAGATGCCGGCGGCGGCCATGTCGGCGGCAGCATCCAGGTCCTCGCAATCGGCGAAGATCAGGTTGGGGCTCTTGCCGCCGCATTCGAGCCAGACCTGCTTCATGTTGGACTGGCCGGAATATTCCAGGAAATACTTGCCCACCTCGGTGGAGCCGGTGAAGGCCAGCACATCCACATCCATGTGCAGGCCGAGCGCGCGGCCGGCGGTCTCGCCATAGCCCGGCACCACGTTCAGCACGCCTTCCGGCAACCCGGCCTCGATGGCGAGTTCCGCGAGCCGCAGGGCCGAGAAGGCGGACTGCTCGGCCGGCTTGAGCACCACGCTGTTGCCCGCCGCCAGCGCCGGCGCGCATTTCCACGAGGCCATGTCGAGGGGAAAGTTCCAGGGCACCACCGCGCCCACGACGCCCAGCGGCGCGCGTCGCACCAGGGCGAGGTCGCCGGGGGCGGTCGGGGCCACCTCGTCATAGACCTTGTCGATGGCCTCGCCATACCATTGGAACACGCCGGAGGCATTGGTTACGTCGATACTGGCGGCCTCGACCACGAGCTTGCCCATGTCCAGGCTGTCGAGCAGGGCGAGCTCCACCCGGTTGGCGCGCATCAGATCCGCCAGCTTCAGCAGCACCGCCTTGCGCGCGGCCGGGGCGATGCGCGACCAGACGCCGGATTCGAACGATTTGCGGGCCGAGGCGACCGCGCGGTCGATATCCGCCGCGCCGCCGCTTGCCACCTGCGCCAGAACCTCGCCGGTCGCCGGGTTGATCGCCGCGAAGGTCTCGCCGGAGGCCGCGGGCAGGGTTTTTCCTTCGATGAAGACCTCCGTTCGGAAGTTCAAGGAGGCGGCTGCGGATTTCCAATGGTCGAAGCTCATCTCGTTCATCTGCAATCCCCGCTGATGCTGCGTTGCACCAAGCTTTCACATCCCTTGTCGCCGGGCACGCCGAAACTTGCGGCAGGAGAAGCCTTTGCGCCTCTGCGGATCCCCCGAGACGATGCGCGAGCGGCCGACGGGCCGGGAAAATGTTTCACGTGAAACAGAGGCTTAGCGCAGACGAACATAAGTTTCGTGGCACGTGTCGGCGGCTTTTCGGCCGATGAAACCGCCTTTTCGCGCGAACGTTCGCCGCAGATGAATCCGGGCCGGCACCAGGCCGGCACCGGAGCGGTGGATTGGCCCGTCCAACGGGCCCTAGCGCGGCGCGGGGGCGCGGCGGGTGAAGATGTCGGCGAGGCGGGCGCCGTCCGCCGCGCGGGTGAGCACGCACCAGTGCAGCAGCTGGTCACCCTCCGCGCGCTGCGCCTTCACCGCGATGCGCACCGCGTCCCCGATCTCCACGTTGGAATGGAACACCATGTCCCGCGCCAGGGTGAACAGGCCGGCGGGGGCGTCCATCGCCTCCCATTCCGCCCGGTCCACGAACGCCTGGAAGGACGCGAAATACAGGAAGTCGGCGCCGTTGAAATCCTGCGAGGGGCAGGGGCGCACGGTGAGCGAAATGCCGCTCTCGCCCTCCGCGTTCGGAAAGCCGAAGTGCTGGGCGAACCGCCCGGCGCGGATGGTGGCGGCAAGCTGGGCGGTGCGCGCGAGGGCGGGGGCCGCGGCTGGCGCGGCGAAGCCGGAGAGGGCGACACGCGACAGTGCCCGGTTGCGGCCTTTCTCCCGGCGCTTCACGAACACGGAGGTCATCTCCACGCTGCCCATGGGAATGCCGTCCCGCAGCAGCTCGTGCCGGCTGGCGAACTGGGTGCGCGAGATGCGCTCCAGGCGCGAGCGCACGGTGAGGCTGTCGTGCTCCCGCAGGGTGCCGAACGCGGCGTCCTCGACCGACACGGCGATAAAGGCGGCATAGACGGTGGCGCCGTCCGCGTCGCGGAAATCGGGCACCTCGCGCCCGATGCTGCGGGCGAGCAGCAGCCAGTGGCGATGGCCGAGTTCCTTCAGCAGCCAGGTTTCCGAAAGCCCGCCATAGGCGAGCTGCGGCATGCCGAGCCGGATTGGCTCGGCCAGCGGGTCGCCGGGACGAAAGCCCGGCAGCGACAGGCCGGCGGGCAGGAAGCCGCTCGGCAGGGGCAGGCGGAAGGCGATGCTCATGAGGGTTCTCCGCGCCGCGTCGTTCACACCGCCAGATCTAACCGCACCGGTCCGCGCCGCCGCACGCCGAGATGCTCGCCGATGCGCGCGGCGAGATAGGCGGCGTCGCGCCCGACCCCCACGAACCGGCCGGAGCCCCAGGAATGCAGCCAGGGCAGGCCGAGCACATAGAGCCCGTCCATGCTGGTGACGCCGCGCTTGTGGGTGGGATAGCCCGCGCCGTCGAACACCGGCAGGTCCACCCAGGACCAGTCGGAATGAAAGCCGGTGGCCCAGATCACGCTGGTGATGCCCGCCGCCACGGGATCAAGGTCGCGCACCGCCGCGCCCGGCTGCCAGAGCGGGCTGTAATGGGTGCCCGCCGGCGCCGCGATCTTGTTCTCGGCGATGTGCTTGTCGATCAGGCCGCAGATGCCGTTATAGACCGCGTCGGCGGAATCGAGATTCTGCTTGAGGTCGTCGCGGAACTGCAGGCACCCGCCGCTGATCGCTTCCAGCCGGCCGTAGAGCTTCATGCCCTCCAGGGCGAAGCGGCGCAAATCGATGTCGCGCCCGCCGTCGCGGCCGGTGAGATAATGGTTCGCCTTTTTGCGCACCTTCTCCTTCAGCGGGTGGTTTTCCACCGGCAGGTCGTATTGGCCGAGGTCGGCGAGCCAGTCCACGCTGTCGCGGCCGCGATAGACGCGCGGGCAGCGCGGCGCGCTGCCGACGATGAGGTGCACCTTGCGCCCCGCGAGGTGCAAATCCTCGGCGATCTGGCAGCCGGACTGGCCCGAGCCCACCACCAGCACCTCGCCTTCAGGCAATTGGCCGGCGTGGCGATATTTCGAGGAATGCACCTGCACGATGCTTTCCGGCAGGCGCTCGCCCATGCGCGGCACGTTCGGCACGTGATAGCCGCCCACCGCCAGCACCACCGCGCCGGCGGTCACGGCCCCGTCCGCCGCCTCCACCAGAAAGCGGCCGTCTTCCTGCCGCGACAGGCGGTTGACGCCGACGCCCTCGCGCACCGGGGCGGCGATGCGCTTGGCGTAATCCTCCACATAGGCGACGATCTCGTCGCGCTTCATGAAGCCGTCCGGCTCGCTGCCGGGATAATCATAGCCCGGCAATTTGCACTGCCAGTTGGGCGTGACGAGGCAGAAGCTGTCCCACCTTTGGTCGCGCCAGGCATGGGCCACGCGGTGCTTCTCGTAGATCACATGGTCGATGCCGCTTTCGCTCAGATAGGAGCTGGCGGAAAGGCCGGCCTGCCCGCCGCCGATGATGACGACGCTGTGGTGCGGAAGGGTTTCATTGGTCATGGCTTGGCTCCGATCAGTCTTCGAATGCGTCGATGCTGACGCGGGCGTTGGGGTGGTTTGAAAAGGTGCGGCCGGTGGCCTCGATGCGGGCGAGCTGGCCCAGCGCGAGGGAGCAGGGCATCCCGTATTTCGCCCGCACCCGCTCGCTGGCCGTGGTGAGGGCGTCGCGGCTCTTCGCGAGGAAATCGGCGAGGGGATAGCTTTCGCCGGGGGCGAAATGGTCCTTGATGACGAGGGAAGGCGAATAGCAGGCCTCCTTCGTCCCGTCGGGCCAGCGGATGTGGAAGCGCATTTCAGGCATGGGTCGCCTCCAGGGCGGTCGGCGCGGTTTCGGTCGGCTTGGCTTCGGTCGGCACCGCTTCGGCGGGGGCCAGAAGCCGCGCGTAGGTGGAAAGGTGCGCCTGCGCGGTGCTGTCCCAATCGTGGCGGGCGGCGATGCGCGCGCCGTTCGCCACCAGGCGAGCGCGGGTCGCGGCGTCGAGCGTTGCGTCCAGGGCGGCGGCGATGGAGGCGACGTCCAGCGGGTCGCACCAGGCGACATCCTCGGCGCCGAGATATTCGGTGAAGGGCGCGATGCGCGCGGTCGCCACCGGCACGCCGCTCGCCATGGCCTCCAGCACCACGAGGCCGAAGCCTTCCTTCAGCGAGGGGAAGGCGAGCGTATCGGCGAGGCGGTAGAGCGCCGGCATGTCCTCTTGCGCCAGCGGCCCGGTGCGGATCACCGCGCCGTCGGGCAGGGTGAGGCGGGCGAGGGCGAGATCGAATGCCTGCTGCACCGTGTGATGGTCCAGCAGGGAGGCACCGCCCGCGATCACCAATTGGGCCGTGGGCCGGCGGTTCTGAACGCGGGCGAAGGCCTCCAGCAGGCGCACGCTGTTCTTGCGCCCCTCGATCCCGCCGACGGCGAGGAACACCGGCCCGGCCCCGAGTCCGAGGCGGGCGCGCAAGGCGTCCTCCCGCCCGTCCGGCGTCGCCGAGAAGCGCCGCGTGTCGACGCCGTTGCCGACGATGTCGGCGCGTTTGCCGAGCCACGCGGAAAGCTCTTCCTGCCAGGTGCGGCTCACCACCAGCAGGCGGTCTGCGTGCGCCATTGCGCGGGTCTGAAGCTCCATCAGCGCGCGATCGGCGAAGGCGTCCACATGGTGCACCGTGCGGGCGAAGGCGCGGATCAGCCCGCGTTCCTTCAGGGTCGCCAGCGCATTGCCGGAAATGCCGTCCTGTGCGTGGAAGACATCGAAGGCCCGGTGGGCCGGATCCTCGAAATGGCGCACATAATCGGCGATGCGGATGCGCACCATGTTCGTCATGTCGGCGCCCACGGGGGAAGCCGGAACGCTCAGCGTGCCGCACAGGCTGGTGCGGAAGAAGCCGGCGCCCTTCGCGTCGGGCGCGTGCACCACCACCTGATGGCCGAGGCGCGCCAGCGCATCCCCCAGTTCCAAAGCGTGCACCACGCCGCCGCGCGGATTGGTGGAGTGCGCGAGGATCGCGATGCGCAGCGGGCGATTGGGCGGGAGAACATGCGCGGTCATGAGGCGATCTCCAGCGGCGCGCAGCCGATGAGCGGGCTTCGCGCGAAATCCCAGATCACCTCGCGCGTCCCACGATGGTTCAGCGCCACCTCGCCGCCCGCGACCGCGGTGCCGATGGCGGCGGCGGCAATGCCGCGCGCGGCGAAGCGGGAAATCACCTGCGCCACGTCGGGCGGTGCGACGGACAGCAGATAGCCAAAGCTCGGGAAGCTCAGCAGCCAGCGCGTCAGGTCCACGCCGTCCGGGCGGGGGATGGCGGCAAGCTCGATCTCCAGGCCGATGCGCGAGCATTCCGCCAGCATGGCGGTGGTGCCGATCATGCCGGCCTGGCTGATGTCCTTGGCGGCGCGCGACAGCCCGGCCTCGGCGATCTCAGGAAGCAGCTCGATGTCGCCGCGCAGGCGGGCGGGCGGCGCGTCGGTGGCCGCCTCCCAATTGGAGAAGGGCTCGCGATAGCGTCCGCGCAGGTCCACGGCGGCGATCAGCGTTTCGCCGGGTCGCGCGTCGAAGGAGGTGAGCAGCTTCTGCGCGCGCCCGAGGATGGCAACCGAGAGCGCGCCGGCCTCGCTCTTCAGATTGGAATGGCCGCCCACCAGCGGCACGCCGAACGCCTGCGAGGCCGCGCGCAAGCCCTCCAGCACGGGGGCCGCGCCGTCTTCTCCGTTCGCCCATACGGCGTCCACGATGGCGAGCGGGCGCCCGCCCATGGCGGCGACGTCGGAGATGTTCACCATCGCCCCGCACCAGCCGGCGAACCAGGGATCGCCGGCTACGAACGCATTCATGAAGCCCTCGATGGCGAGCAGCAGAAACCCGTCCCCGTCCGGGATCGCCGCGCAATCATCGCCCACCGGCACGGCGGAGGCGGACAGGCCGAGCCTTGCCGCCACCGCGCCGATGTCGCGCTTGGCGGCCAGGCCGGCGCCCGCCCGCAGGCGCTGCGCAAGTTCAGCGAAGGCGCGGGTCTCGATCATGACGCAGCCCGCCGGGGCAAGGCGACGAAGCCCGTCGCGCCGGTGGAGATCGGCGGGTAATAGGCAAGGTCCGCCTCCATGCGATGATGGGGCCGCCCGTGCAGATCGAATTCCGCCACGCTGCGCCAACGCATGCGGCGGAACAGCAGCAAATTCTGCGCCTGCACATTGGCCAGGAACTTCACGCATCCCTGGGCATGGGCGGTGGAGACCGCGAGGCGAATGAGGGAGGCGCCGAGCGCGCCGACCTTGCGATAGTCCTCCGCCACCGCGAGCCGCGAGCCCCACCACACGCCGGGCGTCTCTTCGTGGATGCGCACCGTGCCCACCACATCGTGCGCCGCGACGCCGAGGAAGGAGACCGCGACGATGGGCGTCGCCACGTCGTCGATGGCGTCGCGGTCGTCGCTGCCGAACAGGCCCTGCTCGCGGCAGAACACCGTGCGGCGCAGGCGGGCGGCGCCCGCGCGCTCCCAGGCTTCGGTCGCGTGCTTCACCTGGAATTCGGAGGCCAGGAACGGCTTGAAGGGTTCGAACATCACGCGCAGCCTCCCCGCTCGTAGGTGGAGAGGGCCGAGCACGCGCCGCACTTGCCGCAGCCGGCCTTGATGTCCACGGACTTCAGCCCGCTCTCCACCAGCATGCGCGCGAGCGGCTTGAGGATGGCGTGCATGAAGGCGGGCGCCGGGGTCGGGTGGCTCTCCAGCGGCGTGCCGGAAATGGGCACGAACGGCACTACGAAGGGATAGACCCCCATGCCCACCAGCTTCGCGCACATGGCGAGGATCTCGTCCGCCGTGTCGCCGAGCCCGGCGAGGATGTAGGTGGAGACCTGCCCGCGCCCGAACACCGGCACGGCGGCCTCGAAGGCGGAGAAATAACGCTCCAACGAAACCTGCGCCTTGCCGGGCATGATGCGTTCGCGCACGCCTTGGGTGACCGCCTCCAGATGCATGCCGAGCGCATCGACGCCGGCCGCGCGCATGCGGGCGAACCAAGCGTCGTCGTCCGGCGGCTCGCACTGGGCCTGGATTGGCAGGTCCACCGCCGCCTTCACCGCCGCCGCGCTCTGCGTGAGGATCGCGGCGCCGCGATCCTTGCCCGGCGGGGTGCCGGTGGTCATCACCATGTGCTTCACGCCGTCCAGCTCCACAGCCGCCTTGGCGACCTCCGCGAGCTGGGCGGGCGTCTTCCGCTCGATGGTGCGTCCCGCCGCCAGCGACTGGCCGATGGCGCAGAACTGGCAGGTCTTGGTGCGGCTCGCGAAACGGATGCAGCTTTGCAGAACGGTGGTGGCGAGCACGTCGCGCCCATGCAGCACGGCGATCTTGGAATAAGGCACACCGTCCGCCGTCACGCGGTCGTAAAAGCGGGGGCGCACCGGAAAGCTCACCTGCGCGATCGGCACGCCGTCGCGGCTGATGCGGCTGTTGCCGAAGGCGTCCGGCTTCTCCACCAGATAAGGGCTCTCGAAGGCCGGCGCGGTGTGCACCGGCACCATCACGGTCATGCCGTCGAGGGTGAGCGCCTTATGGTCGGAGGGACCCGCCCCGCCGCGCCGGCTGTCCGCGCCCGCCTTGGGATCAACGAGCCGCACCCCCAACGATTGCAATTCGTTGATCAATTGGGCCGTCGGCAGGGGCGCCATGGCGGCGGCGTTGGGCATCGTCTGTTTCATCGCTGGCGCTCCCGAAGGCGGGGAAGGACGAGAAATCGGCGACCGCGTGCATGGGCACGGCGGGCCGGTTGTCGAGGTTGAGGCTGAGCAGTTCGGGGCGGGCGTAATGGCCCACGCTATCCATCATCCGCTTGCGCTTGGTGATGAGCGCGAGGTCGATGTCGGCGATCAGGATGCCCTCGCCCGAGGTGAGCGGGGGCACCACATGGGCGCCCTCCGGGGAGATGATCGCCGTCATGCAGCCGCCCGTGAGGCCCTTGCGGAGCTTCTCCTCCGGCGAGATGCGGGCGATCTGCTCCTCGGTGAGCCAGCCGGTGGCATTCACCACGAAGCAGCCGCTCTCCAAGGCGTGGTGGCGGATGGTGACTTCGATCTGGTCGGCAAAGATCGGCCCCACGAGCGAGCCGGGGAATTGCGCGACATGGATCTCCTCGTGCTGCGCCATCAAAGCGTAGCGGGCGAGGGGGTTGTAATGCTCCCAGCAGGCCAGCGCCCCGACCCGGCCGACAGCGGTGTCGACCACCTTGAGGCCGGCACCGTCGCCCTGGCCCCAGATCATGCGCTCGTGGAAGGTCGGGGTGAGCTTGCGCCGCTTGAGCAGCAGCGTGCCGTCGGCATCGAAGATGAGCTGAGCGTTGTAGAGCGAGCCATGGTCGCGCTCGTTGACGCCCAGCACCACCACGATGGCGTGCCGCTTCGCTGCGGCGGCCACCGCGTGGGTCACCGGGCCGGGAACGACCACGGCATTGTCATAGAGGCGAAGATGCTCGGCCCCCGTGAGCACCGGCGGGTGCACGAAGGAGAAATAGGGGTACCAGGGCAGAAAGGTCTCGGGAAAGACCACCAGCCCGGCGCCCTTCTCCGCCGCCTCCGCGATGGCGGCGAGGACGCGCGAGAGCGTGCCCTCCAGGGTGTCGAGATCGGGTGCGATCTGAACCGCGGCCACACGGACCTTGGTCTCTTTCGGCATCTTCGCCTCCATCATGCGTGGGTCGAGACTGGGCCTTTGAGGGGCCAGCCCTCAGAGGGTCCAGGTGTCAGAGGGTCCAGGTGTCAGAGGGTCCAGGTGTCGAGGATGAAGGCGTTGTCCCGGCGGTGGAGCAGCACCAGGTCGAGCACGTCCAGCGGGCTGATGGGGGTGATGCCGGGGATCAGCGAGGGCTCGCCATGGCCGTAGAGGGCCTGGAGCGCGAAGCGGCAGGCATAGACCTTGCCGCCCTCTTCCATGAATTTGGTGATCTGGTTGTTGAAGTTCTGGTGGCCGGGGAAGGCCTCGTCGCCGAGCTTCGGGAAGCCGCGCTGCACGCCCAGCGTCACGCCGGGGCCATAGAGCAGGATCGAGGTCTCGAAGCCCTTGCGCTTGAGGCGGGTGGCCTGGAGCAGGTTGACGAAGCCGATGGAGCCTTCGAACGCCACGGTGTGGAAGGTCACGAGCGCCTTCTCGCCGGGCAGGGCTTTGACGTCCTCGAACTTCTTGTCCTCGTAATCGACGAAGAAATCACCCTTCTGGTGGGCGGGCGCGGTCACGACGGGCATGCGGAACTCCTCGTTGGGTGGGCCCCTTGGCGGTGCGGGGCTGACGAGCAGTTTTGCAATCAATGTGCCAATTTGCCTGTCTTTTTAAACAGTCAATAATATCAGCGATACGCAGTCAATTATCCATTCAATTATGGGATTGGCGGCGCCGGCCAGATGCTTAAGCGCTGAGCGTCGTGCGCAAGTTGCGGGCGTGCCGTGCACAAAAGGCCAGCAAACATAAGGCTTCACCGTGGCCCTAAAATCCACGCTCCCGGAACATACCGGAGGTGACAAGACCACGATGCAACACTATACAGTCAATTTCGCGCGGACGCAAAATCTCCGCGCCGCCGCACGAAGGATCGAAGACGCATCGCCATGGTTGACTGGACGCCGGACCTGACGCGCAGCGACAAGCCGCGCTACCTCGCCATCGCCGACATCATCGCCGAGGACATCCGCGCGGGTCGCCTCTCCGTGGGCGACCGCCTGCCGCCCCAGCGCAAGCTGGCGGACCGGCTGGCGGTGGATTTCACCACCGTGGCGCGCGGCTATGTGGAGGCGCAGAAGCGCGGGCTCGTGGAATCCCGCGTCGGCCAGGGCACGTTCGTGCGCGCCGCGAGCCGGCCCGCGCCTGCCCCGGCGCGCCATGCCCGGCCCGAGCCGGCCGACCTTTCCATGAACCTGCCGCCCGAGCCGGACGATCCGGACCTGATCGCGCGCATGCAGGAGGGCGTGGCGCAGGTGAGCCGCGATCTCGTCTCGCTGCTGCGCTACCAGGGCTTCGGCGGCGCGCCCGCCGACAAGGACGCCGCCTCCGCCTGGCTGAGCCGGCGCGGCCTGGTGCCGGCGCAGGAGCGCATCTTCGTGACGCCGGGCGCCCATTCCGCCCTCATGGGCATTTTCGGCCTGCTGGCGAAGCCCGGCGACACCGTGCTGTGCGAGAGCCTCACCTATCCCGGCACGCGCTCCATCGCGGCGCAGCTCGGCCTGCGCCTCGCCGGCCTGCCGATGGATGGCGAGGGCATCGATCCCGACGCATTCGCGGACGCCTGCGCGCGGCTCGCGCCGAAGGCGCTCTATCTCAATCCCACGCTTCAGAACCCAACCACGCTGACCATTCCCGAAACCCGCCGCGCGGCCATCGCGGCGGTCGCGCGGCGCTTCAGCGTGCCGATCGTGGAGGATGATGCCTATGGCTTCATTCCGGTGCAGCGCATCGCCCCGTTCGCGGCGCTGGCGCCGGACATCACCTGGCATATCGCCGGCCTTGCCAAATGCATCGGCGCCGGTTTGCGCGCGGCCTATGTGCTGGTGCCCGACGTGCGCTCGGGCTGGCCGTTCGCCGCCGCCATCCGCGCCGGCAATGTCATGGCGTCCCCGCTCACCGTGGCGCTGGCCACCCGCTGGATCGAGGACGGCACGGCCGATTCCATCTTGCGCTTCATCCGCGCCGAGACGGCCGCCCGCCAGACGCTGGCGACCCAGATCCTGCCCGCCGGCACCTTCCGCGCGGATCCGCTGAGCTTCAACCTGTGGGTGGAGCTGCCCGAGCCGTGGACCCGCTCGTCCTTCGTTGGCCACATGCGCTCCACCGGCATCGGCATCGTGGCGAGTGACGCCTTCGCTGCCGACGGCAATCCCCCCGAAGCCGCGCGCGTGTGCCTCGGCGGTCCGGTCAGCCGGGAGAAGGTGCGCGGCGCGCTCGAATACATGGCCCACGCCCTGAGCCATTCGCCCGAGCATGCCTCCACCGTGCTGTGAGGGCGCTCACGCGCGCCGCTTGCAGCCCGCGCCGAGCCGGTAGAGCCGCGCGTCCGGCCGGCGCGACACCGTGCCGACCTGGGGGCCGTTCAGCGCCCCGGTGATGGCGAAGGGATAGCCGAGGTCGTTCTCCTTGCCGTCGAGCGGGCGCGGCTCGGCATAGATGTCGATGGTGTTGCGCGGCAAATCGATGGTGCCGCGCCCGACCACGCGCACATGGTCGGTCTCGATCACCAGGGCCGGCGCGGTGCGCGCCACACCGGCGGTGAAGGACAGCGGCACGCTCACGCAGCGCAGCGCCGTGCTGTCGTTGCGCACCGCCTCGTTGAACAGGCCGGCGATGATGCCGAGGCCGGCGAGGTCCAGCTTGCCGGTGGCGAGCCTCCCGCCCGTCAGCCCCACCGACACCGTGCCGTTCAGCGTGCGCAGAAGGGCCGCGTCGGAGGAGGGATCCACGGACATGTCGAAGGCGAGCTTCAGCCGGCCCTGGGTGGCGAAGCCCACGTTCGATGCGTTGAGGAAAGCTGAGAGCGGCCAGCCTTCCACCGTGCCCTTGGCCCGCACCAGGGTCGGGTCGGCGGTCAAGTCGCTCTGCACCGCCGCCTTGATCCGACCGCCCATGTAGGTGGCGCTGAACGGATCGAGCCGCGCCATGCCCTTGTCCAGGGTGAGCCGGGCCTTGAGGCCGCTGGCGGTGTCGCCGGCGCTGTTGAGCCGGTTCGCGGAAATGTCGATATCGAGATCGACGAGGCGCGCCAGATCGATCTGCGGTTCGGTCTGCGCATCCGCCGTGCCCTGCGCGATGGCGCTGCTGCGGCGGGTGTGCTCCGCCTCCAGGGCGTCGCGCGAGGCTGCTGCCAGCCCGACCAGTTCGTCCACATAGACCAGAGGCGAGGCAAGCTTGCCCTCGAACAGGGTGCGGCCCGGCCCGAGCGAGCTGGAGAGCACGCCCGTGATGTCCGTGCGGCCAAGGCTGGCCTTGCCTTCGGCCTTCAGGCTTTCCGCGCTGGCCGAGAGCATGCCGGAGAAGGTGACCGGCGCATTCGAGGCGGAGGAGGCCCCCGTCTGCGCCGCGAAGGCGCCGAAATCCGGGATTTCGAAGGTGCTGGCGAGGCGCACCTCGTGGGGCGCGCGCGGTCCGGCGTCGTCATCGCGCACCAGCGAGAGCGTGCCGCTCATGACGCTGCTGTCGGCGATCCGCCCCTCCAGCGCGTCGACGCCGAGCGTGCCGTCGGTGTCGGAAACGTCGAGCGTGCCCACCAGCCGGCCGAGCCCGGTGCCAGGGGCCTGCAGCAGATCGGCCACCGGCAGGTCCACCGCGCCGGAAAGCACCAGCCCCTCCAGCTCCAGCACGTCGTGAACCGTGCCCTTGAGGCGGAACACCGGGCGGTCGCGCGGGCCGGCCTGGAGGGTGATGTCGCGCAGGCGCACCTGCCCCTTGGCCGTGCGTTCCACCGCGCCCACGGAAATCGGCCCCACCTCGCGGATCGACTGGTCGAAGGCGTTGGTCTGGATCAGCATGTCGCGCAGCACCAGCTTGTCGAGATCGCCTTCCAGGAAGCCCGACAGGCTGGTGACCACGATATCGCGCAGGCCGTTCGCCACCGGCGGCGCCGTGCCCGGCGCCAGCAGATCGGAGTGGAAGGACAGCGACAGGCCGGTGCCCGCCTCCAGGTCCGCCAGCCCGCCGGCGATGGTCAGCGTCTCGCCCTCGGTAAGAGTGGCGGCGAAGGTCATGTCCTTCACCGCCAGTGCGCCGGGATCGCCGGCCAGGGTGAAATCGAGCTGGGCCGTGCCATCCTCCGCACGCGCCAGCGAGAGCAATTGCAGCGCGTCCCCGATGCTGGCGGAACGGGCTGTAACCTGCAGCGCGAGGTCCCGGTCGAACGCCGCCGAGGCCGCGGAGCCGGCAAGGTCTAGCTGGAGCCCGCGGGTGACGAGGGCGATCTGCGTGCCGAAGCGCCCGTCCGCCGGCTTCGCTTCGCGGTCCAGCGTGCCGTTGAGGGTCACGGCTTCGCCGTTATAGGTGCCGGTGGCCGAGAGGCGTTGGGCGCCCGCCACCGAATCATAGGTGCTGGAGAGGCTGTCCACCCGCAGCGCGAAGTTCCAGCCCTGGGGATGGTTCGCCTCTTCCAGAAGCAGGTCGCGGATTTCCACTGTGGGAACGGCCGTGAGCACGCCGACGATGCGGGCGGTCACCGGCTGGGAGGTGGGATCGACGGCGTCCAGCGGGGCGTCGGCGGCGGGCAAGGCAAGGGGCGCCGCGCCGGAGCCTGAGTCCGGGCCGGAGGCGGGGCGCGAAACCATGGGCAGGAGGATGCGCACACCCTCCACCTCCGCCGCGTCCACGGCGAATCCACCCAGCAGCGCAGGATAATCGGTGAGGGTCAGCGCGACCGTCTGCAGGTGCAGCTCCACGCCGGCGCCCGCCACATTGAGCACCGTGACATCGCCGAGCCGGGCGGTGAAGCGGGGAAACAGATCCACGCTCACCGCGCCGCGCACTTCCACATCGGGGCCCACGCTGGCGCGCAGGAAGCGTTCCGCCAGGTCCTGCCGGCGCGCCGCAAAGCCCGGCAGCTGCGTGAGCGCCACCACGGCCGCCACCATCAGAAGCAGGGCCGCCGCCGCGACGGCCGCAAGCCTCACCAGCCAACGCATCCCACGCTCCCTGTTCGATGACCCGCCGCGCCATCCATTTCCCGCGCCTCTTGTGTCACGCTTTTGGGATCGGCGTCACCTGCGCCGGTCGCCGCGAGGAGGTGCGCTTCTCGTCCGCCCGTGGCACCATGGGGAAAGCGAAAACCGCGTGCTGGAGCTGCCTATGAGCTGGATGCCGTCCTCCGACCCGGTGCTTGGCGATGCGCCATCCTGCGATGCGCTCGATCTTGTGATCGTGCCGCGCGTGCGCGATCTCGGCGACGGCTTCTCCGTGCGCCGCGCCCTGCCGCACGGCAAGCGGCAGATGGTCGGCCCGTTCATCTTCTTCGACCAGATGGGGCCGGTGCAGTTCGTGGCCGGGCAGGGGCTCGACGTGCGCCCCCATCCCCATATCGGCCTTGCCACCGTCACCTATCTGTTCGACGGCAAGATCATGCATCGCGACAGCGAGGGCAATGCGCTGGAGATCACCCCCGGCGCCATGAACCTCATGACCGCCGGGCGCGGCATCACCCATTCCGAGCGCTCGCCGCTGGAGGCGCGCCAAGGCAATGCCGCTGGCAATATGTACGGCATCCAGAGCTGGATCGCGCTGCCCGCCGCCCATGAGGAGACCAACCCCTCGTTCCAGCATTTTTCCTCCAGCGACCTGCCGGTGATCGAGGATACGGGCGTATGGGCGCGGGTGATTGCCGGCTCGGCCTTCGGCCAGCGCTCGCCGGTGGGCATGCTTTCCGACTGGCTCTACGCGGAAGTGACCCTGCAGCCGGGCGCCAGCGCGCCGCTCGACGCCGACACCGAGGAGCGGGCGATCTATGTGGTGTCGGGCGAGGTCGAGATCGCCGGCGACGTGTTCGAGGGCCCGCGCCTTCTGATCTTCCGCCCCGGCGACCGCATCACGGTGCGCGCCCGCACGCCGGCCCGCATGATGTTCCTCGGCGGCACGGCGCTGGAGGGGCCGCGCTATCTGTGGTGGAACTTCGTCTCCTCTCGCAAGGAGCGCATCGAGCAGGCGAAGGAAGACTGGAAAACCGGCCGCTTCGCCCATGTGCCGGGGGAGCACGAGTTCATCCCGCTGCCGGAGTGAGAGCCCTCGGTTCCCTCTCCCGCTTGCAGGGGAGGGCTAGGGCGGGGGCGGCCGGCAGAGCGGGCGATGGTTCCTGCCTGGAATGCCCTAAAGCCGGTCGCGCAGCGCGTAATAGCTGAGCCCGGCCACCAGCAGGGGATAGCGCAGCAGCGTGCCGCCGAAGAAGGGCGGCACGGGCAGGCGCTCCAGAAGATCGAGCCGGCCCACCTGGCCGCGCACCGTTTCCGCCAGGATCTTGCCGAACAAAGGCGCCAGCGCCACGCCCTGGCCGGAATAGCCGGCGGACACCAGCACGTGGGGCGAGAGGCGGCGCACGAAGGGGTTGCGCGTCATGGTGATGCCGAGCGTGCCGCCCCAGCCGTAATCGAGCGTCACATCGGCCAGTTGCGGGAAGATGCGGGCGAGGAAGGGCCGCACGAAGTCCATCACCTGCGGCCGCAAGGAGCCGCGATAGCTCTCGCCCCCGCCGAACAGCAGCCGGCGGTCCGGCGTCATGCGAAAATAATTCACCACGAACCGGCTGTCCGCCACCGCCGCCTGCCCGCGGATGATGCCCTCCGCCCGTTCGCCCAGCGGCGCGGTGACGGCGATATAATTGTTGATGGGCATGACGTGGTGATCCACCCGCCGGTCCAGCCCGTCCATCAGGCCGTTGCCGCACAGCAGGAGCAGGTCCGCCGTCACGCGCCCGCCGTCGGTCTCGACGCTCACGCCGGTGCCCTCGGCGATGCGCAGGGCGCGGCTGTGCTCGAAAATGCGGGCGCCGGCCGCGCGCGCCGCCGTGGCGAGGCCGAGGGCGAAATTCAGCGGGTGGAGATGGCCCGCCCCATGGTCCATGAGGCCGCCATAATAGCCCGGAGCCCCGACCAAGGCGTGCAACTGCTCGCGATCCAGAGGCTCGGTCTTGTCGTAGCCATAGGTCTCGGCGAGATGGCGGCCGTAGGCGTGGCTTTCGGCGACGTAATTGGGCTTGTGGTCGGCAAGGATCAGACCCGGCGTGAGATCGCAGGCGATGGCGTGGCGCGTGATGAGATCCGCCACCAGGGTCTTGGCCTCCTCGGCCAGATCCCAGAGCTTGCGGGCGTCTTCACGGCCCAGCGCCTGTTCGAGATAATCCTGGTGGCGCCGCTGGCCGCTGTGGATCTGCCCGCCATTGCGGCCCGAGGCGCCCGAGCCCACGCGGCCGCCTTCCAGCACCACCACGTCCACGCCGGCTTCCGCGAGATGAAGCGCGGCGGACAGGCCGGTATAGCCGCCGCCGACGATGACCACGTCCGCGCGCACCGCGCCGGAGAGGCGCGGCAGGTCGGGAAACGGGGTCGCAGTTGCCGCATACCAGGATTGGGGATGGCCGCCGAACGTCATGACTGTCCCTGTGGGGTGAGGCGCAAAAAACGCCTCACACGTTCAGCAGCAAATATTCCCGCTCCCAGGGCGAGATCACCCGCATGAAGGTCTCGAACTCCGCCTGCTTCACCGCCGCATAAGTTGCGATGAAGCTCTTGCCGAGCACTTCGGCCAGATCCTCGTTTTCCTCGAACGCCGCCACCGCCTCCAGCAGGCCGCGCGGCAGGTCGAAGTCCAGGTCCTTGGCATCGCCCTCCAGCGGCTCGGTGGGGCGCAGGCCCTTCTGGATGCCGATATAGCCGCAGGCCAGCGACGCCGCGATGACGAGATAGGGATTGGCGTCGGAGGAGGGGACGCGGTTCTCCACCCGGCGCGCGGCCGGCGGGGCGGGCGGCACGCGCAGGCCGGCGGTGCGGTTGTCATAGCCCCACTGCACATTGATGGGCGCCATGGAATCGCGCGTCAGCCGGCGATACGAGTTCACATAGGGCGCCAGGATGCACATGACCGAGGGCAGGTAGCGCTGGTGCCCGGCGAGGAAGGAGAAGAATTCCGGGGTCGGATCGCCGTCGTCGTCGGAGAAGATGTTCTTGCCGGTCTCGGCCGAGACCACCGACTGGTGGATGTGCATGGCGCTGCCCGGCTCGTTGGCGATCGGCTTGGCCATGAAGGTGGCGTAGATCTTGTGGGCGAGCGCGGCCTCGCGGATCGTGCGCTTGAACAGGAACACCTGGTCGGCGAGCTCCAGCGGGTCGCCGTGGCGCAGGTTGATTTCCATCTGCGCCGCGCCGTCCTCGTGGATCAGCGTGTCGATCTCCAGGCCCTGTGCCTCGGAATAATCGTAGATGTCCTCGAACAGGGCGTCGAACTCGTTCACCGCCTGGATGGAATAGGACTGGCGGCCGATCTCCGGCCGGCCCGAGCGGCCGACGGGCGGCTTCAGGGGATAGTCGGGGTCCACATTGGGCTCGACCAGGTAGAATTCGATCTCCGGCGCCACCACCGGCTTCCAGCCGCGCTTGGCATAGAGCGCCAGCACGTTCTTGAGCACCTGGCGCGGCGCCAGCTCCACCGGGCGGCCGTCGCGATGATAGGCGTTGTGGATGATCTGGGCGGTCGGGTCCTGAGCCCAGGGCACGGAGCACAGGGTGGAGAAATCGGGCTCCAGCACCAGGTCGGAATCCGCGATCACGGAATCCACCAGCCCCTCATAGGAGGGATATTCGCCGGAAATGGTCTGGAAGAAGACCGAGAGCGGCAGGTTCATCACCGGCGAGGAGAGGAACTTGGAGGCTGGCATGATCTTGCCCCGGGCGACGCCCGCAAGGTCCGGGACGGTGCATTCGATCTCGGTGATGCCGCGAGACACCATCCAGGCTTTCGCCTCCGCCAGGGATTTGACGCCGCGCGGCAGCGCCAGATGCTCCGATTCGCCCGCTTTGCTCCGTTTAGCCATGATGTCCTCTCGCGTGACCGAACGCACGCACGGCCAGGGAACACCTGCCCATGGGGCGAAGTCAACGCGGGCTGCGCCGCAACACGGTAAAAGCGCAAAAGAACGGGAGTGGAACGAATCGCGGCCGAATCGAGAGTCGATGAAGGTTCGCGTTTTGCCCCGTACAAGGGCTAGTGGGACTCGCGGCGCGGTAACCGATTCCGCCGCGAAACGCGGGCTGCGCTATTGCGGTTTCGGGGCGTTCACAGGCACCGTATTTTCCTTCACCGCCGTGTCGAAGGCGGTGGCTTCCAGGATCGCGGTGCCGATCATGGTGGCGACCGACACCTTGAAGGGCGCCAGCAGGCGGGTGCCGGCGACCGGCACCAGCCACACGAACATCTCCTTGTTTTCCTGCATGTATTTGACCGTGTAGCGGGTCGGCCGGTGGCCCGCGACCGGGGTATAGCCGGCGCGGCACACCACGGCGGGGCCGCTGTAGCCCTTGGGGATCTTCACCTGTTCCACCCGCAGGTAGCTCAGCGAGATGTCGTAGCGCTGGCGCCCGTCAAACACCGGGATCGAGCGGTCGCAGGCGGCGGCCGAGAGCATGTCCACCGTGCCGGGCACATAGACGAAGGCCCCGCTCATGGGATCGATGATGTTGGTGAGATGGGCGTCGGTGATTTCCACGCGGTCCGGCAGCGGCTTGATGGGGGGCTCGACCACCAGCTCCTTCACCGTGTTGTTCGCCACCGCGAAGCGCACGCCCTCGGCCTTGCCGTCCGCCTCGGCCGCCACTGCGAACACCTGCGGCACCACCTTGCCCACGCCGAGGGCGCCGCGGGCTGCGACGCTGCCCTTGCCGGAGGACACCGCGCGCAGCACGCCGGTGATGCGGCCGGTGGCGGCGATCTCGTAAGTGGTGCCCGTGGCCTCGGCCACCAGGGTGGCGCGGCCGATCTCGACCCCGCCGACAGTGAGGGAATATTTCGCGTCGAGCCGCCCGTCGGCCCGCGCGGCGCCGGTCGCCGCGGGCAGGACGGCGCCCAGGCACAGCACGGCGGCCGCGAACGGTCCCAAGCGGCGGAGCAGGCGACCCACAGGGGAAGCAACGTCGGTCATCATCGGGTCCTGGAAAGGCGGCGGGTCGGCACCCGGCGGAGCGTCCGGCCCTGCTGCTTTCTCCCGAATGCCGGGTGAAGGCGGCTGAACTGTGGCTCTCGGGCGTGGCAGGTGGCGGTGCTTCGGGCTGAAAAATGGCCCGGATCACCGCTCGAGAGGTCTTGGTTATTGACTTCGCACCTCAGAGTCACGATCTTCTGTGTCCGCTCTTGGTCGGGGGCTTCTGGCTGCGCGCTTTCCTGTGAAGTTGCGCGCCGATTCCCTTGCCGCGCGCGATCCAATTTAATGGCAGAGGAGATTTTCGCCATTCGTCGCCCCATGAGACCCGTCGCGCCGGAGAAGGATGGTCCGCGCGTCAATGAGGAAATCCGCATCCGCGAAGTGCAGCTGATCGATCAGGATGGGCAGAACCGCGGTGTGGTGGCAATCCGCGATGCCCTCCAGCTCGCGCAGGAAGCCGGCCTCGATCTCGTGGAGATCGCGCCCAATTCCGCCCCGCCCGTCTGCAAGATCCTCGATTTTGGCCGGTTCAAGTATCAGAACCAGAAGAAGGCCAGCGAGGCCCGCAAGAAGCAGAAGGTGGTCGAGGTCAAGGAAATCAAGCTGCGGCCCGGCATCGACACCCACGACTACGAAGTGAAGATGCGCTCCATGCAGCGGTTCTTCGAAGAGGGCGACAAGGTGAAGGTCACCCTGCGCTTCCGTGGTCGTGAGATGGCGCACCAGGACATCGGCTACAAGTTGCTGCAGAAACTGCGCGACGATGTGGCCACCATCGCCAAGGTGGAGGCGGAGCCCATGCTGGAAGGCCGCCAGATGATCATGATCCTGGCGCCGCGCTGAACGGCGACGGAAGGCTGGCCAAAACAGAGCCCGGATCTTTCGATCCGGGCTTTTTCTTTGGGCTCATGCATCTCGTGCGGCAGGCGCCGCGTCAGGTGCAGGGATGGCGCAGGCCGTCATAGCCGAGATAGGTGCCGCTGGCGGGATCGAACGAGCGATAGCGCTGGGCGCAATAGGCCGCCCAATTGCCCGGAGGCGGGGCGGAATTGGCGGCATTGGCCGCGCTCGCCGCCGCAGCGCCGAGCATCACACCGCCCACGACGCCGGCCGCGACTGCCGCGCCATTGTTGTTACAGCCACCCCAGCCGCAATTGCGGTAGCCATAGCCATAGCGCGGGCCACCCCAACCGGGTCCATAGCCCGGACCGCCCCAGCCGGGGCCGCCACCGCGCCACTGCACATTCGTGACCGGGGATTCGCCCGCGATTCCGATCGAAGCGGGGCGCAGCGGCTGCGCCTGGGCGCCGGAAACCGCAAGGGCCGCGGTGAGACCCGCGGCAGCGAGCAGAGAGAGGGATTTACGCATCGGGTGCTTCTCCTTTGGGAAGGAAACGCCCGGGGAGCCGAAAAGGTCGCCGCCCTCACGCGTGTGTGAAGGCGGCGTGCCGGATCGGGACAGTCGCTGCCCGATCGGAGCCCGCCTCACGGGCAGGGATGGCGCCGCCCGTCATAGCCGAGGAAGGTGCCGCTGCGCGGATCGTAGGAGCGATAGCGCTGCGAGCAATAGGCCACCCAATTGGTGCCCGGGGGCGGGCCCTGGTTGGCGGCAAGGGCCGCTGTTGAGCCGATCACGACGCCGGTCGCGACCGCGCCGCCATAGCCCCAGCCCGGACCCCATCCGGGGCCCCAGCCACCACCCCAGCCCCAGCCGGGCCCATAGACCGGCGCATAGCCCCAGCCGGGACCCCAGCCGACCGGCCGATTCCATCCGGGACCCCAGCCGGGGCGGTTCCAGCCCGGGCCCCAGCCTGGCCGTCCGGCCCAGCCGGGTCCACCCCATCCTGGGCGGCCTGCCCATCCCGGGCGACCGCCCCATCCGGGGCGTCCTGCCCAGCCACCGCCGCCCCATCCGGGGCGACCGCCCCAGCCGGGCCTGCCACCCCAGCCGCGGCGATATTGAACCTGTTCGATGGGGAAAGCGGCGGTGCCGGCGGCCTTCGCGCTCAGGGGCTGCATGGCCCCGAGCCGCAAGGCCTGTGCGCTCGCCGGCGCCATACTGAACCCAAGGCCCGCCACCGCGAGGGCGGCGGTGAAGACTGAAACACGCAAAGGCGTCCGCATCGTCATCTCCTGCCCGGATCCCGCCGGGCGCAAGGCACGAGGCCCCTAGCCTCAATTTAGCAACAAAGCAGAGCGAACGGGCGCAATGATGGCGGCTTAAGCCTTGGCGGGCGGGCAAATGTGTTGCAGTGCGGTGTTTTGCGAAGGGAGCCGGCTTGCGTTTCGCGTGACAGTCCTGTAACGAGTGCGGCCTTCGAACCGGCCGGCGACAAGGGCTGCCGTGTTGGTTCTTATCGCTCATATCAACAAAAGGCTGAATGCCCCGTGCGGCAACGTGCGGCGGATGGCGGTCACGGAGAGCAAAATGCCCAAGATGAAGACCAAGTCGGGAGCGAAGAAACGCTTCCGTCTGACGGGTACCGGGAAAGTTATCGCCTCCCAGGCCGGCAAGCGGCACGGGATGATCAAGCGGACCAATGCCCAGATCCGCAACCAGCGCGGCACCACCATCCTCTGCGAGAGCGATGGACGGGTGATCCGCAAGTCGTTCCTGCCGAACGGCTGACGCACTGCGATCTGAAGGAGATCATCCATGGCCCGCGTGAAACGTGGCGTAACTTCCCACGCCAAGCATAAAAAGGTCTTTGAAGCCGCCAAGGGCTTCTATGGCCGTCGTAAGAATACCATCCGCGCTGCCAAGTCGGCCGTCGAACGGTCGATGCAGTATGCCTACCGCGACCGCAAGGTGAAGAAGCGCACGTTCCGCGCGCTCTGGATCCAGCGCATCAACGCCGGCGTGCGCGAACTCGACCTCGGCCTCACCTATGGCGGCTTTATCAACGGTCTCGCGAAGGCGGGGATCGAAGTGGACCGCAAGGTGCTCTCGGATATCGCCATCCACGAGCCCGAGGCGTTCAAGGCCCTGGTGGAAAAGGCCAAGGCCGCCTTGGCCTGAGCCTTACTCCGGCGCGACCCGCCCGACCGAGACTGACAAGCCCCGCACGGAGATCCGTTCGGGGCTTTTCGCTTTGCGCGGGACGCGTCTATAACCGGCGCCGAATTCATCCCGTCCCGGCCGGGCGTCAACCGGCCGTCCACGCGACTCCGCCAGCGCCCGCCTCTCGGGGCCACGCCGGCGGACCGGCGCGGATCCTCCCGGGCCACGCCGGGGGATGACGGCACACCACTTGGCTGCATCTGAAGGCCCGACCCATGTCCGAGCTCGTTTTGACCGATCATCCCGGCCTCGATGCCCTGGAGCGTGAGGTCTCCGCCGGGATTCTCGCGGCAGGCGACGAAGCCGCGCTGGAAGCGGTGCGCATCGCCGCCCTCGGCAAGAAGGGCAGCGTCTCCGAACTGCTGAAATCGCTCGGCGGCATGACGCCGGACGAGCGCAAGACCATGGGTCCGGCCATCAACGGCCTGCGCGACCGGGTGCAGGGGCTGCTCGCCGTGCGCAAGGAAGCGCTGAAGGCCGCCGCCCTCGAAGCGCGCCTCGCCACCGAGCGGGTGGACGTGAGCCTGCCGGTGCGCGAGCCGCGCGCCGAGATCGGCCGCGTGCATCCCATCACCCAGGTCACCGAGGAACTGACCGCGATCTTCGCCGACATGGGCTTCTCGGTGGCGGAAGGGCCGGACATCGAGACCGACTTCTATAATTTCACCGCGCTGAACTTCCCCGCAGGCCATCCGGCGCGCGAGATGCACGACACCTTCTTCCTGCCGCCCAATGCCGAGGGCGAGCGCAAGGTGCTGCGCACCCACACCTCCCCGGTGCAGGTGCGGACCATGATGAGCAAGACCCCGCCCATCCGCGTCATCTGCCCCGGCCGCACCTATCGCTGCGACAGCGACCAGACCCATACCCCCATGTTCCACCAGGTGGAGGGGCTGGTGATCGACAAGGGCTCGCACATGGGCCACCTCAAGTGGATCCTGCAGGAATTCTGCAAGGCCTTCTTCGAGGTGGAGAATGTGACGATGCGCTTCCGCCCGTCCTTCTTCCCCTTCACCGAGCCGAGCATGGAAGTGGACATCCAGTGCGACCGCTCGCGCCCCGGCGAGATCCGCTTCGGCGAGGGCAATGACTGGCTGGAGATCCTGGGCTGCGGCATGGTGCATCCCAACGTGTTGCGCAATTGCGGGATCGATCCGGACGTCTACCAGGGCTTCGCCTGGGGCATGGGCATCGACCGCATCGCCATGCTGAAATACGGCATGAGCGACCTGCGCGCCTTCTTCGAGGCGGACGTGCGCTGGCTCTCCCACTACGGCTTCCGCCCGCTGGACTTCCCGACCCTGGCTGGTGGGTTGAGCGCGTAACGCTCCCCTCAATGCCTCGCCGGTGTTCGTCCTAACATGCCCTCTTCCCTCCCTCCTCGGCCGTGACGTCTGGGTGAGGGACACTGGAACAGACCGATGAAATTCACCTTCTCCTGGCTCCAAGAGCATCTTGAACCCACGGCCTCCTTCGAGGAGATCGTCGATCGCCTCTCCCTGATCGGCCTCGAAGTGGAGGGCGTGGAGGACAAGGCGAAGGCGCTGGCGCCGTTCGTGGTGGGCGAGGTGCTCACCGCGCAGAAGCATCCCAATGCCGACAAGCTGAAGGTCTGCACCGTCTCTATTGGCAAAGGGGACCCGATCCAGGTGGTTTGCGGCGCGCCCAACGCCCGCGCCGGCCTCAAGACCGTGTTCGCCGCGCCGGGCACCATCATTCCGGCCACCGGCACCGAGCTGAAGATCGGCAAGATCCGCGACGTGGAAAGCCGCGGCATGCTGTGCTCGGCGCGCGAGATGGGCCTGTCGGAAGAGCATGACGGCATCATGGAATTGCCGGAAGACGCGCCGGTGGGCGCGCCGTTCGCGCAGGTGCTGGGCCTGAACGACCCGGTGGTGGAAATCGCCGTCACCCCCAATCGCGCCGACTGCCTCGGCGTGTCGGGCGTCGCCCGCGACCTGGCAGCTGCCGGGCTTGGCGAGCTGCTCGCCCCCCGCATCGCTCCGGTGGAGGGCAAGTTCCCCGCGCCGGTGAATGTGACGCTGGATTTTGGCGAGACACCGTCGCTCTGCCCGGCCTTCGCGGTGCGGGTGATCCGGGGCGTGAAGAACGGCCCCTCGCCTGACTGGATGCAGGAAAAGCTGCGCGCCATCGGCCTTCGGCCCATCAATGCTTTGGTGGACGTGACGAATTTCCTCACCTTCGACCGCAACCGGCCGCTGCACGTGTTCGACCTGAACAAGGTGAAGGGCGATCTCGTGGTGCGCCGCGCCAAGGCGGGCGAGACCCTGCTGGCGCTCGACGGGAAGACCTACACGCTCGACGAGAGCATGTGCGTGATCGCCGACGACAAGGGCGTTGAGAGCATCGCCGGCGTCATGGGCGGCGAGGAGAGCGGCTGCGACGAGACGACCACCGACGTGGTGATCGAGAGCGCGCTCTGGGACCCCATCAACATCGCCCAGACCGGACGCAAGCTGGGGCTGAATTCGGACGCCCGGTTCCGCTTCGAGCGCGGCATCGACCCCGCCTTCACCGTGCCGGGGCTCGACCTCGCCACCCACATCATCCTCGACATCTGCGGCGGCGAACCCTCCGAGATGGTGCTGGCCGGCGCGATCCCGGACACCACGCGCACCATCGATTTCCCGCTCAGCGAGGTGAAGCGCCTCTCGGGCCTTGAGGCGAGCGAAGACGAAATCCGCGACGTGCTCACCCGTCTCGGCTTTGCGGTTTCGGGCGCGGCGCCGATGGTGCAGGTGGTGCCGCCCTCCTGGCGCGCCGATATCGAGGGCAAGGCCGATCTGGTGGAAGAAGTGGTGCGCATCCTGGGCCTCGCCCGCGTGCCTGCCACCGAATTCCCCCGCGCCGACGACGCCCGCCGTCCCGTCCTGACCCCGCTGCAATTGCGCGTGCGCAAGGCGCGCCGGGCGCTCGCCGCGCGCGGCATGGTGGAGGCGGTGACTTGGTCGTTCGTCTCCAAGGAACAGGCGGAACTGTTCGGCGGCGGCGCGGCGGAACTGGCCTTGTCCAATCCCATCGCGTCCGACCTCTCCGACATGCGGCCGAGCCTGCTGCCCGGCCTCATCCGCTCGGCCCAGGCCAATGCGGACCGGGGCTATGGCGATGTGGCCCTGTTCGAAGTGGGACAGGTGTTCGCCGGCGATCAGCCGAAGGACCAGCGCATGGCCGCCACCGGTCTGCGCCGGGCCACGGCCAAGCCGGAGGGTGCCGGGCGTCACTGGGCCGGGGCTGCGAAGAGCGTGGACGCCTTCGACGCCAAGGCCGATGCCCTGGCGGCGCTCGCGGCGGTGGGCGCGCCGGTCGCCAACCTCCAGGTCACGACAGATGCGCCCGGCTGGTATCATCCGGGGCGTTCGGCGAGCCTGCGGCTCGGCTCGAATGTGCTCGCGACCTTCGGCGAACTACACCCGCGGGTGCTGGAAGCGCTGGATGTAAGCGGACCGCTGGTGGCGTTCGAAATCATTCTCGACCGTGTGCCCGAGGCCAAGGCCAAGCCCACCAAGGTGAAGCCGCCGCTCGATCTGTCCGCCTTCCAGCCGGTGCGGCGCGATTTCGCCTTCCTGGTGGATCGCACCGTGGCGGCGGGGGATATCCTGCGGGCCGCCCAGGGCGTGGACAAGAAGCTGATCACCGACGCCTCGGTGTTCGACGTCTATGAGGGCGTCGGCATCGAGGATGGGAAGAAGTCGGTCGCCATCGAGATCACGCTCCAGCCGCGCGAGCGCACGCTCACCGACGTGGAGATCGAGGCCGTGGCGGCGAAGATCGTTGCCGACGTGGCGAAGAAGACCGGCGCCAGCCTGCGCGGGTAGGATCGGGATCGGCAGCCGGGGAGGGTCGGACGGGGATTGCCGCCCGTCCGTAGGTCCCTGTTTGCCTTTTCGCGGTTCGTGCAAGGGCGTCGCCGGAACGCCTTGCCGCGCGGACCGCGCGCAGCTTACCTTTCTCAGGCTATGGAGCGGAGGACGGAATGGGTGCGGCCGGAGGCTGTCTGTGCGGCGGCGTGCGTTACGAGATCCGCGGCGATCTCACCCAGCCCGTGGCCTGTCATTGCGCGCAATGTGCGCGCACCAGCGGCCATTTCGCGGCCATGACCTGCTGCAAGAGCGAGGATCTCACCCTCATCGCATCCGAAACCCTGGTGTGGTTTCGATCCTCCGCCGCCGTCGCGCGCGGTTTTTGCGCGCGCTGTGGAGGAAACCTGTTCTGGCGGGAGGACCCCGGCACGGAGACCTATGTCACCGTGGGCACGCTTGATCGGCCCACCGGGCTGAAGCTGGCCGGACATATCTATGTCGGGTCGAAATCGGATTATTACGAACTGGGCGACGGCCTGCCGCAAAAGCAGGAATGGTAGCTCAGCCGGGCTGAGCGCGGCGCCGTCGCTTATTGGGAAATGCTCGCCGCGCCCATGACGCCCAGCACCCGCAGGGCCTGCGTCGCCGCGCGCTCGCCGGAAAGCCAGGCGCCGTTCACCGTGCCCCACAGCGTCTCGTGGGCATGTTCGCCGGCGAACATCAGCCGGCCGTTGACCACCTCCGTGAAGGCGCGGCGCAGATTGCCGCTGCCGGGCAGGGCGCAGGAGAAGGCGCCCAGCGCCAGCGGCTCCTTGGTCCAGCGGGTGTGGTGCACCTTGCCGACGCGCGCCGCGACATCGGCGCCGAACTCGCGGGTGAGCGCCTCCTTCAGGAAGGCGGCGCCGGATGTTGCCGGGCCGTCGGCCAGCTCTTGGGCGAACTTGCCGCCCACCTCCAGCATATGCAGGTCGCTGCCGCCCATGCGGGCGACGAGCGCGAAGGTGCGCGGGCCGTCCGCCTTCACATGCACGGTCTCGTCGGGCGAGAGGCGCAGCGGATTGCCGGGGAGCTCGAAGGCGATATGGTCGTATGCGCCGAGCGTGATGCGCTCCACGGCGCTGCGATAGCGCAGCGGCAGGCCGGGATTGACGCGGATCTTACCCGCGAGCAGCAGGCTGGGCGGCACGGCGAGGATCACCGCGCGGCCGGAGAGCGTGCCCTTGTTGGTGGAGACCTGCACCAGCCGCCCGCCCATGTCGACGCTGGCGGCTGTGGTCTCGAACCGCACCGAGAGGCCCTCGGCCATCTTCGCCACCAGCGCGCCATAGCCCTGGCGGCAGAACAGATCCTCGCCGCGCTCCTCGGAGCGGGAGAAATCCACGCTCGACACCTGGTCGAGATCCTTGGCGCAGCTGAACGGCCCGGCGACGAAGGCGGCGCTCGGTCCCCATATGCCGAGGTCGGGCAGCACCCGCGAGGCGGCGAAGTCGCGCCCCGCATCGCCCGCGGCGCCGATCGCCCGCTCGCCCCGCCGCACGGCGGAGACGAAATCCTCATAATCGCTTTGGGACGCCTCGCGTCCCTTGATATAGAGCCGCGCGCCCTGTGGCGGGGCATAGAGATCGAACCCCGCCTGCGCGCCGAGTTCGGCAAGCGGATTGTTGTCGGGGGCGTGCAGCCAGTGGGCGCCGCGGTCGAACGGCACGCCGAACAGGCTGGTATCCGTGAAGGCGCGCCCACCGACGCGCTTGCTCGCCTCGATCAGGGCGTAGCTGCGCCCGGCGGCGGCGACCTTGCGCGCGGCGGAAATGCCGGCCGCGCCGGCGCCGATGATGACCACGTCCACTTGCCCGGAGGCCGGCACCTGCCCGAGCGCGCGGGCGGCGCCAAGCGGCGCCACGGCCAAGGCGGAGGCTCCGGCGATGAAGGTCCGGCGGGTCATGGGGGAGGGGGGCGGTCTGCGTATCACGATGGGGCGGACGCTAGCATGGCGCGGCGCGCCGCGCGACCGGGCCGGCCCGGCGCGGGCCTGAGGCGGCGATCAAATCTTGCGGGCCGGGGGGGCGCCCGCTCAATTCTTGCGCTCGGCGACAAAGCGCGCCGCCTCCGCCAGGATCGCGCCGCGTGCGCCGAAGGGGGCGAGCGCGTCTTGTGCTTCGCCGACCAGTTCCCCCAGAAGGTCGCGCGCCGCGTCCACCCCGAGGCTCGCCACCAGGGTTGCCTTGCCGGCGGTCACATCCTTGCCGGCGGTCTTGCCGAGGTCGGCGGTGCTGCCCTCGATGTCGAGAATGTCGTCGGCGATCTGGAACGCCGCCCCGAGCGCGCGGCCATAAGCGGCGAGCGCCGCGCGCTCCTCGCTCGTCGCACCGCCGAGCAGCGCGCCCGCATCCACCGAGACCGCGAGCAGGGCGCCGGTCTTCATGGCCTGGAGATCGCGAATTTCCGCCATGGAGAGGGCCAGCGGCACATGGTCGGCGAACCGGCCCTCGGCGGCGAGGTCGAGCATCTGCCCGCCCACCATGCCGCCCATGCCCGCGGCCCGCGCCAGGGCGGACACGAGCGCGATGCGCACCTTCGCGTCGGGATGGGCATCCTCCCCGGCGAGCAGGTCGAAGGCGAGGGTCAGCAGCGCATCGCCGGCCAGGATGGCAGTGGCTTCGCCATAAGCCACATGGACCGTGGGCCGGCCGCGCCGCAGCACGTCATTGTCCATGGCGGGCAGATCGTCGTGGACCAGGGAATAGCAATGCACGCATTCCACGGCCGCAGCGGCGGTCACCGCCGCATCCGGCGCGAGGCCGAACAGGGCGGCCGTCTCGATGACGAGGAACGGCCGCAGGCGCTTGCCGCCGTCGAGGCTGCCGTGGCGGATCGCCTGCATCAGGCGCTGCGGGCGGAGCCGTTCGCCGGGAAGCGGGGCATCGGCAAGGGCGCGTTCGAGCCGCGCCTGGGTCAGGGCGGCTGCAGCTTCGAGGCGGGCGGGGAGGGATAGGGACACCGGGCGGGCCTTCGGGCTGGAGCGCGTCGGGGAAGCGCGCGGTTGACGCGCTCCTCCCGGTGCCCCAACCAGAGCGGGCGGTCAAGCCGCAGGCGGAACCGAAGCTCGACCTTCGCACTTACCATACGTTCTTCTCTCGCCCCGCGGAGCGGCCATGTCCCTGTTCAGGCGGTTCGTGATCCTGGTGCTGGTGCTGGCCCTCGTCCCGTTCGTGCTCTCGGTGCTGTATAATGTGGTGAACCCGGTCTCCACCCTGATGCTGGGCCGCTGGCTCACGGGGCAGAGGGTGGAGCGCATCTGGACCCCCATCGCCGACATGGCGCCGATCCTGCCGCGCACCGTCATCGCCTCGGAGGATGCGCGCTTCTGCCGGCATTGGGGCGTGGACATCACCGAGATCCAGGCGGCCATCTCCCGCGCCGATGACGAGATCGAGGACGCGCGCGGCGCCTCCACCATCCCCATGCAGGTGGCGAAGAACCTGTTCCTGTGGCCCGGCCGCTCGTTCGTGCGTAAGGCGATGGAACTGCCGCTGGCGCTGTGGCTCGATCTGGTGCTGAGCAAAAGGCGGCTGATGGAGATCTATCTCAACATCGCCGAATGGGGGCCGGACGGGGAGTTCGGCGTGGAAGCCGGCGCCCGCCGCGCCTTCGACAAGGGCACGGCCAGCCTGACCGCGGAGCAGGCGGCCCTGCTGGCTGTGATGCTGCCGAACCCGCATCGGCGCGATGCCGGCAAGCCCACCACCGGGGTGCGGCGGCTTGCGGCGCGGCTGCAAGGGCGGGTGGTGTCGGAGGGGCCGGAGATCGTTTCCTGCCTCGGCCTGCGTGGCTAAGCCAGTGCGCGCCGGTGCGAAATCCGCCGCCGGCCTTGATTGCGCCGTGCCGGCTCTGCAAAAGGGGAGCGGAAACGAGGATCCGATGACTGAAAGCGCCGCAGCCGAAACCGCCGTTCGCCCCAAGATGAAGCCGGGCCTCAAGCTCGCCCTGGAACTCGGCCCCCTGGTGCTGTTCTTCATCGGCAATGCCTATGGCGGCATCTATGTGGCCACCGGCGTGTTCATGGTGGCGACCCTCGCCGCGCTCGCGGCCATGTGGGTGCTGGCGCGCCGCATCGCGGTGATGCCCCTGGTCTCGGCCGTGGTGGTGATGGTGTTCGGCACCCTGACCCTGGTGCTGCAGGACGATCATTTCATCAAGATGAAGCCGACCATGGTGAACGCCTTGTTCGGCGTTCTGCTGCTGGGCGGGTTGTTGTTCCGCAAGCCGCTGCTGCCTTATGTGTTGGACGGCATGGTGCGCCTGACCGACCAGGGCTGGCGCATCCTGACCCTGCGCTGGGGCGTGTTCTTCCTGTTGATGGCGGTGCTGAACGAACTGGTGTGGCGCAATTTTTCGACCGACACCTGGGTCAATTTCAAGACCTTCGGCTATCTCCCGCTGACGTTCCTGTTCGCGTTCGCCCAGGCGCCGCTGATGGCGCGGTGCGAGGACAAGAGCGCCCCTAAGGACTGACGGCGGCGTCCCGCCGGGCTCGCCGGTTCAGTCCGCCTTGCCTGAGAGCTTTGCGACCAGCGGCAGCAGCGTGGAGCGCACCGTCTCCTCGTTCAGCGGCCCGACGAATTTGTGCGCGATGGTGCCGTCCGGCGCCACCAGGAAGGTCTCGGGTACGCCATATACGCCCCAGTCGATGGCCACGCGCCCGTTGGGATCGACCCCGACCGCCGCGAACGGCAGGCCATATTGCCCCAGGAACCGGCGGGCATTGTCGGGCGCGTCCTTGTAATTGATGCCGATCACACGCAGCCGCTGATCCTTCGCGAGGCTCATGAGCAGCGGGTGCTCCTCCCGGCACGGCGCGCACCAGGAGGCCCAGACGTTCACCAGCGTGACGCGGCCCTTGAAGTCGGCCGAATCCAGCCCCGGCACCGGTGTACCGTCCTTCAGCAGGCCGGGCAGGGGCGGCAGGCCGAGGGTGGGCGCCGGCCGGCCCACCAGGGCGGAGGGGATCTGCGAGGGATCGCCGGCGAACAGGCGCACCAGGAACAGCGCGGCGAGCAGGCCGAAGGCCACCACCGGCAGCAGCACCAGCAGCGGGCGCCGCCGCTTGGCGGCCGGCGCGGCGGGACGGGGAGGCGTATCGCTCATGGCCGGCTCCGTTCCGAGCGCCGGCGCACGCCGCGCGCCTCGAGGTCCGCCAGGGCCTTGGCCTGGGCGCGATAGTCCAGCACCAGCCACAGCGTCAGCACGCCGAGCCCGAGTGCAGCCGCGCCGTAGGAGGCATAGATGAACAAGGCGTGCTGCATCAGGCCGCGGCCTCCGCGGCGGCGCGTGCTTCCAGCGCCTGCACCCGGCGGCGCAGGATTTCGGTCCGCATGGCGACCATGTGAAGCGTCAGGAACAGAAAGGTGAAGCCGAGCGCGCAGGTGAGCAGCGGCCACAGCAGGCTGCCGTCGATGGTGGAGCCGCCCATGCGGAACACCGAGGCCGGCTGGTGCAGGGTGTTCCACCAATCCACCGAGAATTTGACGATCGGCACATTGATGAAGCCCACCAGCGTGAGCACCGCCGCCGCCCGTCCCGCCCGGTTGGGCTCGTCGATGGCGGCGCGCAGAGCCATCAGGCCGAGATAGAGCAGGAACAGCACCAGCACCGAGGTGAGGCGGGCGTCCCACACCCAATAGGTGCCCCACATGGGCCGCCCCCACAGGGCGCCGGTGAGCAGGCACAGGAAGGTGAAGGTGGCGCCGATGGGCGCCGCGGCCTTGTGCGCCACGTCCGCCAGCGGGTGGCGCCACACCAATATGCCGAGCGAGGACGCCGCGAGCATGGAATAGCCGAACATGGAGAGCCATGCGAACGGCACGTGAATGTACATGATCCGCACCGTCTCGCCCTGCTGGTAGTCCGGCGGGGCGAGGAAGGCGAGGGTGAAGCCAAGCGCCAGGGCGAGCGCCGCCGCCCCCGCCGTCCAGGGAATGAGCCGGGCGGAGAGGGAGAGGAAGCGGGTCGGATTGGCGAAGTCGAGAAGCGCCATGGCTGGCGTTCTAGACCATCTCGCGGCGGCAGGGGAGCGCCCCGGACGCGCGATTGTGTGAAACGGGGTGCGGCGGAATGAGCAGGCCCGGCCTTGTCGCGGGCGTCAGGCGCCTTCCGGCACCGGCACGTCGAAGCCGTTGAGAATGACCGAGACCAGGCAATAGAGCCCGACCAGATAGATCAACTCGGCGGCGGCATATTCGCCGAACGTGTCCACCGCCTGTCGGTAGACCAGCTCCGGCAGGGTGCTGCCGCGCACCAGCGCCGAGGCGACGTCATAGGTCACGGCCTCCTCGCGGGTGAGATCCGCCGGGCGCTGGCCGGCGACGATGGTGGCGATCTTCTCGTCCGGCAGGCCGCGCGTCTCAGCCACCAGGATGTGGGCGTAAAGCTCGTAGGCTGAATGGAAATGGGCGCCGGTCACCAGGATCGCCACCTCGCGCACGGGCTTCGGCAGCGTGGGGCTGGAGGACATGGCCTTGGTCAGCTCCCACACCGGGCCGCCGAACTTGGGATAGTGCAGCCAGGGGTTCCAGGGGCCGATGAGCGCGCCGTCGTCGGCGATGGCCTTGAAGCCCTTGAAGCTGGTCTCGATGCCGGCGCGCATGTCGTCATAGAGCGGGCGCTGCTCTTGCGAGAGGTCGGCGGGGGCGGTGAGGGGCACGCGCATGGGGATATGCCTTCGATGCTGGGGTTGCCCAAGTAACGCAACTGGCCTTCGCTGCGCCGCATCACGATTCCTTCAGCGTATGACGCTGCCGTGTCGCCCGATCGCCCAGCTCAGCCGCGCGCCGCCCGCAGGGCCGCCGCCGCCGCCACCGGCCCCAGCACCAAAGCGAACAAGGTGAGGCCGATGAGGATGCGGAACGGCGTGCCGAACGGCACCGGGCCGGTCACCGCCGCGCCGGTGGCGGAAACGGCGAAGATCAGCACCGGGATCGCCAGCGGCAGCACCAGGACCGCGATCAGCAGTCCACCCCGGCGAAAGGCGCCGGCGAAGGCCGCGCCGATGAGGCCGAGCGCGGTGACCGCCGGCGTGCCCACCAGCAAGGTGAGAACCACCGCGCCGATCGCCGCCGGTTCCAGATTGAGCATGAGCGCCAGCACCGGCGCTGCCACCACGAGAGGCAGTCCGGTGGCGATCCAATGGGCAAGTCCCTTCGCCGCCGCCACCAGTTCGAGCGGCAAAGCGGAATGGGCCAGGGCATCGAGCGATCCGTCCTCCACGTCCGCCGCGAACAGGCGCTCGAGCCCGATGAGGCTGGCGAGCAGCGCGCCGATCCACAGGATGGCCGGGCCGATCCGCGCCAGCAGCACCATGTCCGGCCCAACCGCGAATGGCACGATGGTAATGACGGAGAGAAAGAACACGACGCCGAGCCCGGCTCCGCCGCCCGAGCGCAGGGCGAGCGCCATGTCGCGGCGCACCAGCGCCAAGAACGCCGCCATCATGCGCCGGCCTCCAGTTTCGGGCCGAGCTGAAGGGTGCCCACGCGGGGGCCGAAATCCAGCGGGGCGTGGGTCGCGGCCAGGATCGCCCCGCCCGAATCGAGATGCGCCCGGCCAAGTTCTGCGAACCGCGCCTGGGCATTCACGTCGAGCGCCGTGGTCGGCTCGTCCAGGATCCAGATGCGCCGGCGCGACACCAGGAGGCGGGCAATGGCGAGGCGGCGCTTCTGGCCGGCGGACAGAACCGCCACCGGCAGCCGCCCGAGGCCGCCCAAGCCCACCTCTTCCAGGGCCTCCGCGACCGGCAGGCCGGTGGCGCCGAGCATGGTGCGCCAGAAGGAAAGATTGTCGGCAACGCTCAAGGCGGCTTTCAGCGCATCGTCATGGCCCAGATAGTGCATCTCTTCCGTGTAGGGCCGTTCCGTTGCGCCCTCGGTCAGCGTGACGCGGCCGGATGTCGCGGCAAGAAGGCCGGCGACGATTCGCAGGAGGGAGGATTTTCCGGCGCCGTTGCGCCCCACCACCACCAAGGCGTGGCCGGCTCTTAGCTCAAAGTCGAGCTTGTCGAACAGCAGCCGCACGCCTCTTTGGCAGGACAGACCCTCGGCTTTCAGGACCGCGGCGGGAGCTTCCCCAGCGTGCGGGAATGGGCCTTGCGGGTGAATTTTGGATGCATCGCACATTGAACGTTCTTATCGCATGACCGCCGTTTGAAATCGCTCTATAAAGCGGCTGAACCGCACCCCTAGGTGGCCCGGCACCTCCTTAGCCCGGTCCTCTAGGCGTGTCGCGTCGGTCGATCATCGAACCGGAGAAAACGCGCCGTGACTTCTTCTTCCCTCGACAGCTTCCAGTGCCGCACCACCCTGACGGTGGATGACAAGGAATACACCTACTACAGCCTTGAAGCGGCCGAGAAGAACGGGCTCTCCGGCATCTCCCGCCTGCCTTTCTCCATGAAGGTGCTGCTGGAAAACCTGCTGCGCTACGAAGATGGCCGCTCGGTCACCAAGGAAGACGTGATCTCGATCGCCGACTGGCTGACCTCGCGCGGCAAGGCCGAGAAGGAAATCGCCTATCGACCCGCCCGCGTGCTGATGCAGGACTTCACCGGCGTGCCCGCCGTGGTGGATCTCGCCGCCATGCGCGACGCCATGGTGACCCTGGGCGGCGACCCGGCCAAGATCAACCCGCTGGTTCCCGTGGACCTCGTCATCGACCATTCGGTAATCGTCAACTTCTTCGGCACCGACAACGCCCTGAAGAAGAACGTGGACGAGGAATACAAGCAGAACCAGGAGCGCTACCGCTTCCTGAAATGGGGCCAGAGCGCGTTCGACAATTTCCGCGTCGTTCCCCCCGGCACCGGCATCTGCCACCAGGTGAACCTGGAATACCTCGCCCAGACGGTGTGGACCCGCAAGGAAGAGCTGAACGGCAAGACCGTCACGGTCGCCTATCCCGACACGCTGGTGGGCACCGACAGCCATACCACCATGGTGAACGGCCTCGGCGTGCTGGGCTGGGGCGTCGGCGGCATCGAGGCGGAAGCCGCCATGCTCGGCCAGCCGATCTCCATGCTGATCCCCGAAGTCATCGGCTTCAAGCTGGACGGCAAGCTCAAGGAAGGCATCACCGCCACCGACCTCGTGCTCACCGTCACCCAGATGCTCCGCAAGAAGGGCGTCGTGGGCAAGTTCGTGGAATTCTTCGGCCCCGGCCTGGAGCATCTCTCCCTCGCCGACCGCGCCACCATCGCCAATATGGCGCCGGAATATGGCGCCACCTGCGGCTTCTTCCCGGTGGACCGCGAGACCATCGACTATCTGGAAGAGACCGGCCGCAAGGAAAGCCGCGTGGAGCTGGTGGAAGCCTATTCCAAGGCCCAGGGCATGTGGCGCAACAAGAGCACGCTCGATCCCGTGTTCACTGACACGCTGGAACTCGACCTCGACACCGTGCTGCCCTCCATCGCCGGCCCCAAGCGCCCGCAGGACCGGGTGCTGCTGAGCGATGCCAAGGCCGGCTTCCTCGCCGCCCTCGAAGGCGAGTTCAAGAAGCCGGGCGAAGCCGCCAAGCGCGTGGATGTTGAAGGCGCCAATTTCACGGTCGGCCATGGCGACGTGGTGATCGCCGCCATCACCTCCTGCACCAACACCTCTAACCCGAGCGTGCTGATCGCAGCGGGCTTGCTCGCCAAGGCGGCGGTGAAGAAGGGTCTGAAGTCCAAGCCGTGGGTGAAGACCTCGCTCGCGCCGGGCTCCCAGGTGGTCGAAGGGTATCTGAAGGCCGCCGATCTGCAGGAATATCTCGACGCTCTCGGCTTCAATCTGGTCGGCTTCGGCTGCACCACCTGCATCGGCAATTCCGGTCCGCTGCCGGAGGCGATCTCCGAGGCGATCAACAAGAACGATCTGGTCGCCGGTGCCGTCATTTCCGGCAACCGCAACTTCGAAGGCCGCGTGAATCCGGATGTGAAGGCGAACTACCTCGCCTCGCCTCCGCTGGTGGTGGCCTATGCGCTGGCCGGCTCGCTTCAGGTCGATCTCGCGACCGAACCGCTGGGCGAGGACAAGGACGGCAATCCCGTCTATCTCAAGGACATCTGGCCCTCCAACAAGGAGATCGCCACTTATATCCGTGAGAACATCACCAAGAAGATGTTCAAGGAAAAATATTCCGACGTCTTCAAGGGCGACGCCCATTGGCAGAAGATCGCCATTCCCACCGGCCAGACCTATGCCTGGGAAGACGGTTCCACCTATGTGCAGAACCCGCCTTACTTCGTCGGCATCTCCTCGACGCCCGACCCGGTCACCGACATCGTCGATGCCCGCATCCTCGGCCTGTTCCTGGACAGCATCACCACCGACCACATCTCACCGGCGGGTTCCATCAAGCAGGCCTCGCCTGCGGGCCAGTACCTGATCGAGCATCAGGTGCGCCCGGTGGACTTCAACCAGTACGGCACCCGCCGCGGCAATCACGAAGTGATGATGCGCGGCACCTTCGCCAACATCCGCATCAAGAACCAGATGGTGCCCGGCGTCGAAGGCGGCGTGACCCTGCACCAGCCGGACGGCGCCCAGCTGCCGATCTATGACGCGGCCATGCAATATAAGGCCGAGGGCGTGCCGCTGGTGGTGTTCGCCGGCAAGGAATACGGCACCGGCTCCTCGCGTGATTGGGCGGCCAAGGGCACCAAGCTGCTCGGCATCCGCGCCGTGATCGCCCAGTCTTTCGAGCGCATCCATCGCTCGAACCTGGTGGGCATGGGCATCGTGCCGCTGGTGTTCGAAGAAGGCACCTCCTGGCAGACGCTGGGCCTGAAGGGCGATGAACTCATCACCCTGCGCGGCCTGGAAGGCGATCTGAAGCCTCGCCAGAAGATGACCCTGAACATCGCCTATGCCGACGGCCGGGTCACTCAGGTGGAGCTGATCTGCCGCATCGATACGCTGGACGAGCTGGATTATTTCCGCTCGGGCGGCATCCTGCCCTACGTGCTGCGCCACCTCGCGGCGTGAGGCATGGCGGCCCTGCCGCCATCAGCATTTGACATCCAGACAGCCGCTCGCGGATATCCGCGGGCGGCTTTCTCATTGCGGCAGCGGCGGCGCGTCTCACTGCGAATTGACTGGCATCAAAGACCTCGCGCGCCTAAGCGTGTGCCACTCACTCTTCGCTATTCGCAGGTCCCGGTGCATTGAAGAGCCGCCTCCCGTTCCGCCTTTCGATCCTCGGCATGATCGCGCTGACGTGCGCGTTCGCGGCAGGGAGCGCAAGTGCGCAGGGGCAGGCGCCGACTCCCGCCGCCCCTGCCGCTGCGGCGCCTAAGGCCGTGCTGGAATTGTTCACCAGCCAGGGCTGCGCCTCCTGTCCCCCCGCCGATGCGCTGCTCTCGGAAATGGCGAGTGATCCGCAGATCATCGCGCTGACGCTCGCGGTCGATTATTGGGATTATGTCGGCTGGAAGGATACCCTCGCCAAGCACGGGCATTCGGTGCGCCAGCGCGCCTATGCGGAACAGCGCGGCGACCGGATGATCTATACCCCGCAGATGGTGGTGGATGGCGTCGCCCCGGCAAAGGGCAGCGACAAGGTGGCGGTCGAGAAGGCTGTGCTGCGCGCCCACGATGCGGGCTCGACCTTGCTGGTGCCGGTCGCGCTGCGGCGCTCCGGCGAAAACCTGGTGGTGGACGTGGCCGACGGGGCGGAGCCTTCTAACCCCGGACATGTTCCGACCGCCGCCGAAGTCTGGCTCTGCCCCATTTTGAGCAGCCATACGGTCGCCATCGGCCGAGGCGAGAACCAGGGCAAGAACGTCACCTATACCAATGTGGTGCGCGCCTGGGTGAAGCTGGGCACTTGGACCGGGGGCCCTGCGCGCTTCTCGGTGCCGCTCAGCGAATTCTGGAATGATGGCGTGGATGGCGCGGCTGTGCTGGTGCAGCGCGGCTCATTCCAATCCCCCGGCCCGATTCTCGGGGCCGCGAAGATCGACCTTAAATAACCCGAGCTTACGTAGCTGGAGTCGCGCGTTTGAGCGATGCAGCTCGTTCTGCATTGCCGGCCGTCCTGCGCGCGGACAATAAAAAAGGCCGCTTGCGCGGCCCTTGAAAGTTAGAAACTTGAAGGATGCGTAGCAGTGGCCGGTTCGCCTGTCACCCCGGGGGGCTGGGGGGCTGGGATAGACCGAAGCAACTGCGAACCGGCCCTGCTACGTTTTTGACTTTGCCTGCGGCGCTTGTCGAGGGAAGGGCCGAATTCCGGCGAGACTGTGATGGTCGTTGACGACCCCGTGATCGTGTTTCCGCCCGGAGCCAGCCGGCTATTCAATCCCCTTGAACCCGGCGGCGATGACGGCGATCATAGGATCTCTGCACCTTGGAGGTCCGATGGGAATCGTTGAGCCCATACGTCCCGCCCGTCCGCCAGCACCGACGCCCCAGGCCTCGCCCGCGCTCGTCACGTTCGACCGACGGGAACTGGACCGGATCCTTGACCTTTATGGCCGCATGGTCGCCGCGGGCGAATGGCGCGATTACGCGATCGATTTCCTCAAGGACAAGGCGGTGTTCTCGATCTTCCGCCGCTCGCTCGACGTGCCGCTGTACCGCATCGAGAAAGACCCCAAGCTCGCGCGCAAGCAGGGCGCTTATTGCGTGGTGTCCCAGACCGGGCTGATCCTGAAGCGCGGCCACGAATTGCCGCGCGTCCTCGCGGTCCTGGAAAAGCCCCTCGCGGCGGTCTGACCCCGGCGTCCGGCGCGGCCGGCGGCGGGGCGGTCGGGGAAGGGTTGTCGGCGGGCGGGCGCTCGGGCATCGTGCGCGCCTTGCCATTGGATGCCCGGATGTCACACGCTCCCAGCCCGATCAAACCCGGCGATCACGTCTTCCTTGTGGATGGTTCGTCCTTCGTCTTCCGGGCCTATTTCCAGTCGATCAACCAGGATCGGAAGTATAATTTCCGCTCCGATCGGCTGCCGACGGGGGCCGTGCGTCTGTTCTGCACCAAGCTGTTCCAGTTCATCCGCGAGGGCGCCATGGGCATCAAGCCCACGCACCTCGCCATCATCTTCGACAAGAGCGAAGACTCGTTCCGGCGCGAGATCTATCCCGCTTACAAGGCCAACCGCTCCGAGCCGCCACCGGAACTGATTCCCCAGTTTCCGCTGATGCGCGAGGCGGTGCGGGCGTTCGGCCTGATTCCGGTGGAGATGGCCCGCTTCGAGGCCGACGACCTGATCGCCACCTATGCCAAGCAGGCTGCCGCCGCCGGCGCCGACGTGCTGATCGTCTCCGCCGACAAGGACCTGATGCAGGTGGTGGGCGATCGCATCGGCATGTACGACCCGGCCTCGGGCGAGGCCGGTGGGCGCGGCGCCCGGCCGGAGCGGCGCATCGGCCTTGGCGAGGTGCTCGAATATTTCGGCGTGCCGCCGGAAAAGGTGACCGACGTCCAGGCGCTGGCGGGGGATTCCACCGACAATGTGCCCGGCGTGCCCGGCATCGGCATCAAGACCGCCGCCACGCTCATTCAGGAATATGGCGACCTCGAAACCCTGCTGGCGCGGGCCGGCGAGATCAAGCAGGTGAAGCGCCGCGAATCGCTGCTGAATCCTGAGAATGTGGAGAAGGCCCGTATTTCCAAGCAGTTAGTGACCCTGGATTGCGCCGTGCCGGTGGAGGTGCCGCTGTCCGACTTGGTGCTGGAGCAGCCCGACGGCAAGCGCCTGATCGCCTTCCTGAAGGCGATGGAGTTCACCACCATCACGCGCCGCGCCGCCGAGGCGTTTGGTGTGGAGGCGGGTGCCATCGAGGCCGACCCGGCGCTGGCGCCGAGCACGACGGGCGGTCTGTTCGGCGCGGAGGAGGATGGCGCCGCGATGCCGGCCCCTGCGTCGGCACAGGCCTCCGCGCCGGCGAACGGCGCAGGTTCCGCAGACGGGCGGCCGAACGTGCTCAACCCGGCCGATCTGGTGGCGGCGCGGGTACAGGAGGCGCGCTCCACCAAGGTGGACCGCAGCCGGTACCGCATGTTGACGGATCTGGCCGAACTCCAGGCTTGGTGCGCCCGCGCCATCGACCAGGGTTACGTCGCCTTCGACACCGAGACCACCTCCATCGATCCCCAGGTGGCGGATCTTGTCGGGGTCTCGCTCGCGCTTGCGCCCAACGAGGCCTGCTACATCCCGCTGGCCCATCGCGGGGCCGGCGACGGCCTGTTCGAGGAAGGGCTGCTGCCGGGGCAGATCCCGTTCCAGGATGCGCTCGCCGCGCTGAAGGGGGTGCTGGAAGACCGCGGCACGCTGAAGATCGCCCACAATGCCAAATATGACGTCGCCCTGCTGGCGCGCCATGGCATCGAAGTCGCCCCGTTCGACTGCACCATGTGCATGTCCTATGCGCTGGATGCCGGCAAGGGCAACCACGGCATGGACGACCTCTCGGTGCGCCACCTCGGCCACACCCCCATCGCGTTCACGGAAGTGGCGGGCAAGGGCAAGGGCCAGGTGACGTTCGACCGGGTCGCGCTGGAGCCGGCCACCTCCTATGCGGCGGAAGACGCCGACGTGACCCTGCGTCTGTGGCGCGTGTTCAAGCCGCGGCTCGTGGCGGATGGCATGAGCACGGTCTATGAGACGCTGGAGCGGCCGCTCATTCCGGTTCTGGTGCGCATGGAAGGCCGCGGCATCGCCATCGACCGGCCGATCCTCGGCCGCCTCTCCAGCGAGTTCGCCCAAGGCGCGGCGCGGATCGAGGACGAGATTGCGGAAATTCTGGGTGGCGAGCGGCTGAACATCGGCTCGCCCAAGCAGATCGGCGACGTCTTGTTCGGCCGTCTCGGGCTGCCCGGCGCCACTAAGACGCCGACCGGCGCCTGGTCCACAAAGGCCAATGTGCTGGAGGAACTGGCGGAGGCCGGCCACACCCTGCCGCAGAAGATCCTGGACTGGCGCCAGCTCGCGAAGCTGCGCTCCACCTATACCGACGCTTTGCCCAATTATGTGAATGCGCGCACGAAGCGCGTCCACACCTCCTATGCGCTGGCAGCGACCACCACCGGGCGGCTCTCCTCTTCCGAGCCGAACCTGCAGAACATCCCGATCCGCACCGAGGAAGGCCGCCGCATCCGCCGCGCCTTCGTCGCCGAGCCGGGGCGGCTGCTGGTTTCGGCCGATTATTCGCAGATCGAGCTGCGGCTGCTGGCGGAGATCGCGGATATTTCGCGCCTGCGCGAAGCGTTCCAGGAGGGGCTGGACATCCACGCCATGACGGCATCCGAAATGTTCGGCGTGCCGGTGGAAGGCATGCCTGCCGAAGTGCGTCGGCGTGCCAAGGCGATCAATTTCGGCATCATCTACGGCATTTCGGCGTTCGGCCTCGCCAACCAGCTCGGCATCGGGCGGGAGGAGGCGGGACTCTATATCCGCCGCTATTTCGAGCGCTTCCCCGGCATTCGCGCCTATATGGACGAGACCAAGACCTTCTGCCGCGAGCATGGGTATGTGGAAACCCTGTTCGGTCGGCGCTGCCATTATCCCGATATCGCGGCGTCCAATCCCTCGATCCGCGCTTTCAACGAGCGCGCCGCCATCAATGCCCGCCTCCA
The DNA here is from genome assembly GCF_043195145.2 of Roseixanthobacter pseudopolyaromaticivorans. Classification (NCBI taxonomy): domain Bacteria; kingdom Pseudomonadati; phylum Pseudomonadota; class Alphaproteobacteria; order Hyphomicrobiales; family Xanthobacteraceae; genus Roseixanthobacter; species Roseixanthobacter pseudopolyaromaticivorans. The sequence goes on along the minus strand of NZ_CM195539.1, from coordinate 3,888,118 downwards.
GGGGACGGCAGCGGACATCATCCGCCGCGCCATGGTGCGCATGGAGCCGGCGCTGAAGCAGGCGGGCCTTTCCGCCCAGATGCTGCTTCAGGTGCATGACGAACTGGTGTTCGAGGTGCCGGAAGCCGAGGCGCAGGCAACCCTGCCGGTGGTGAAGCATGTCATGGAGCAGGCCGCGCTTCCGGCCGTGGCGCTCGCCGTGCCGCTGAAGGTGGAGGCCCACGCCGCCGCCAATTGGGAAGAGGCGCACTGACTTTCAACGAAGTTTGAATGTTGAAATGATAAAACCACATTTTCCACGTTGAATAGGTTTGGGCGTTGCGTCATAACAGGCGCGACGCCCCGCGCTTGGCAAAACCAGGCGATGGGCACAGACTGATGGACCCCGGACGCAGCCCGTAGGTGCAGCGCAGGGGTTTCCAACGCGACGGAGTTCCAAACCCATGGCCTCTGGGCCTGCCGACAAGCCATCCCTCTCCGGCCGCGCGCCCCGTGAGCGCGGCGGTGCCCGCATGGACAAGCTGGCGCGGCTGCCGGTGTTCTTCGCCCTCGCCGGCAAGCGCGTGGTGGTGGCTGGCGGCACCGAGCCGGCGGTCTGGAAGGCGGAACTGCTCTCCGCCGCCGGCGCTCATGTGGAGGTGATCGCCGCCGCGCCGTGCGAGGAGATGCGCGCGCTCGCGCAATCCGCCCCGGACGGCCCCATCGCGCTGGTCGAACGGGCCTGGGTCGCGCAGGACCTGGCCGGCGCGGCGCTCGCCATCGCCGACGCGGAGGATGAGGCGGAAGCCGCCCGTTTCGCCGCCGCCGCCCGCACGGCCGGCGTGCCGGTGAACGTGGTGGACAAGCCGGCCTTTTGCGATTTCGCCTTCGGCGCCATCGTCAATCGCTCGCCTCTGGTGGTGGGCATTTCCACCGATGGCGCGGCCCCCGTGTTCGGGCAGGCGGTGCGGGCCAAGATCGAGGCGCTCTTGCCGCCGGGTTTCAAGGCGTGGGCCCAGGCGGCGCAATCCTGGCGCGGTGCAGTTGCTGCCCTCGGCCTCAGTTTTCACGGCCGCCGCCGCTTCTGGGAGCAGTTTTCCGCCCGCGCCATGTTCGCGCCCGACCAGCCGCCGGGCGAGGATGACCGCGCCGCATTGCTGGCCGACGCCGAAAGCACGCGCGCCGCGCCCGACAGCGGTTCGGTGGTCCTGGTGGGCGCGGGGCCGGGCGATCCCGAACTGCTGACCTTGAAGGCGGTGCGGGTGCTGCAATCCGCGGAAGTGGTGCTCTATGACGACTTGGTCTCCCCGCAGGTGCTGGATTTCGCCCGGCGGGAGGCGAAGAAGATGCTGGTGGGCAAGACCGGCTATCGCCCGTCCTGCAAGCAGGATGACATCAACGCGCTGATGGTATCGCTGGCGAAGGAAGGCCGCCGCGTGGTGCGCCTGAAGGGCGGCGACCCCATGATCTTCGGCCGCGCGGGTGAAGAGATCACCGCTTGCCGCCTCGCCGGCATTCCGGTGGAAGTGGTGCCCGGCATCTCCTCCGCCCAGGGGGTGGCGAGCCGGCTGACCACTTCGCTCACCCACCGCGACCATGCGCGGCGCCTGCAATTCGTCACCGCCCATGCGCGCGACGGCAAGCTGCCGAAGGATCTCGATTTTCACGCTTTGTCGGATGCCGCCGCCACCACCGTGGTCTACATGCCGCGCCGGACCTTGCCGGAACTGGTGGAAAAGCTCGCGGCCGCCGGCACGGATCTCGCCGTTCCCGCTTTGGCGGTGTTCTCCGCAACGCGGCCCGACGAGCGGGTGGTGCATGCGCCTCTCGGCGGCCTGTCTGCGGCCATCGACGCCGCCATCGAGGCCGGCGCCCAGGGGCCGTGCCTCGTGCTCTATGGCTATGCGCTCAGCGAAGGCATCGCGGCCGCCGCCGCGCCGCGGGCGGCCTCGGCCGGCTGAACGGCCCCGGCCCGCATTGGGCATGCGCGCCCGGCCTCCTATCTATGGGTGAGGCCGGCGGGACGAAGGACAAGGTAAATGGCGTTTTCCACGGACGAGATCGAGCGCTATGCCCGCCATATCGTGCTGCATGACGTGGGCGGGCCGGGCCAGCAGAAGCTGAAGGCCGCGCGGGTGCTGGTGGTGGGCGCGGGCGGGCTCGGCGCGCCGGTGCTGCTCTATCTCGCCGCGGCCGGCGTGGGCACGCTGGTGCTGGTGGATGACGACGACGTCTCGCTCTCCAACCTTCAGCGACAGGTGATCCACCGCACGCAGGATATCGGCCGCCCCAAGGTGGAGAGCGCGCGCGACGCGGTGGCCGCTCTCAACCCCCACGTGGAAATGGTGCTGCATCAGGGCCGGCTCGACGCCGCCAACGCGCTCGATCTGATTCGCGACGTGGACGTGGTGGTGGACGGCTCGGACAATTTCGCCACCCGCTATCTGGTCTCGGACGCCTGCGTCTTGGCGGGCAAGCCGCTGGTGACGGCGGCGCTCGGAACTTTCGATGCGACCATCACCACCCTGCGCGCCCATGAAACCGGGCCGGACGGCACGCCGAACCCGACCTATCGCTGCCTGTTCCCCGAGCCGCCGCCGCCCGGCACGGTCGCGCCCTGCGCCGAAGCCGGCGTGCTCGGCGCCTTGGCGGGGCTGGCCGGTTCGCTCGCGGCCCTGGAAGTGATCCGCGCCATAGTGGGTTTCGGCGAGGGGCTGGTGGGCAAGCTGCTGATGATCGACGCCCGTTCCATGCGTTTCGAGACGCTGAGCTATGCCTATGACCCGGAAAACCCGCTCACCGGCACGGGAACGCGCATCACCGATCTGTCGGAGCACGTGAAGGCGGCGTGAGGGAGCGGCCCGGATGGTCACAGCTTCCCAGCGGGATTACTTCGGCGATTTGCGGCTAAGTTTCGAAAGCAATCGGCGTATTTCAGGATAGGCGGCCATAAGCACGATTGCGAGTAAGAATACGCTGTTGAATCGCGATACGTATTTTTGCACTTCTAGGCTGAATAAATGCCTGGAAAATATGAGAATACCCAGAAATATAAAGAATGCGCAAAATGCTTTGCGTCTGAAATCTAGTTTTTGCATGGGCTATTAGCCTAATTCCTGTTGAATCAGGGTAACCTCGCGCCAATATCCTGCCTTTTCGATGTCCATGCGCCGAGACCACGCGACATGTGCTTCGTTGTGATGCGATTAGGCATCCGCCGTGTTTGTCTCAACTTATTTCAATCACCTTAAATAAGTTTACGTGACGCCAGTTTGGTCGAGCCATCGCGCCTCACAGCATGGAGGGCAGCACGCGGTCCGGCGGACGGTGGCCGTCCATGAAGGTCTTGATGTTGACGATGACCTTCTCGCCCATGTCGATGCGGCCTTCCAGCGTCGCCGAGCCCATGTGCGGCAGCAGCACCACCTTGCCCTGGCGGGCGAGCTTGACGAGCTTGGGGTTCACCGCCGGCTCATGCTCGAACACATCAAGGCCCGCGCCGGCGATTTCGCCGGCTTCCAGCATGCGGGTCAGGGCGTTCTCGTCGATCACCTCGCCGCGCGCCGTGTTCACCACATAGGCGTCGGGCTTCAACAGCTTGAGGCGGCGGGCCGAGAGCAGGTGATAGGTGGCCGGCGTGTGCGGGCAGTTGATGGAGACGATGTCCATGCGGGCCAGCATCTGGTCCAGGCTGTCCCAATAGGTCGCTTCCAGCGCCTCTTCCGTAGCGGCGGGCAGGTGGCGGCGGTTGTGGTAATGGATCTGCAGGCCGAACGCCTTGGCGCGGCGCGCCACCGCCTGGCCGATGCGGCCCATGCCGACGATGCCGAGGCGCTTGCCCCAGATGCGCCGGCCGAGCATCCAGGTGGGCGCCCAGCCGTTCCATTCCTCGGGATCGGAGGTGATGATCTGCGCGCCCTCGGCCAGCCGGCGCGGTACGGCGAGAATCAGCGCCATGGTCATGTCGGCGGTGTCCTCGGTGAGGACGCCTGGGGTGTTGGTGACGGTGATTCCCCGCGCCAGGGCGCTGGCCACGTCGATGTGATCGACGCCGTTGGAGAAGCTGGCGATGAGGCGCAGATTCTCGCCCGCATGCGACAGCACCGCCGAATCGATCTTGTCGGTCACGGTGGGCACCAGCACGTCCGCGGTCCGCACGGCCTCGACCAGAGCGGCGTGATCCATGGGCACGTCGTCGACGTTCAGACGCGCGTCGAACAGTTCGCGCATCCGCGTTTCCACCGTGTCAGGCAGCTTCCGCGTGACGACAACGAGGGGTTTGCGACGCGCCATAATCTTCCCCGTTCCCGGTTTTTTAACCCTTCTCGTTCCGTCTAGCAGACAGACGAGGAAACACAAAGGGTATGCGCGCAGCGACCCTTGACGATGTCCGGGTGCAGGCGCACTTCAGGCACGCGATTTCACTGAGCGGAGAGGATCAGCGGATCATGCAGGCGAGCAAACGGCAGTCCCTTCCGGCACGCGCGATGGCTTTCCTGCTGGTGTTGGCGGCCACCTCTTCGCTTAGCGGTGCGGCATTGGCGGCAGATGATTCCGGCAGCGGCCTGCCGGTGCCGCGCTTTGTCTCACTGAAAGCGGACAAGGTGAATGTGCGCACCGGGCCGAACAAGGATCAGGACGTGTCCTGGATCTTCTCGCGCGCCGGCTTGCCGGTGGAGATCACCGCCGAGTTCGAGACCTGGCGCCGCATCCGCGATGTGGATGGCTCGGAGGGCTGGGTCTATCATTCCATGCTGTCGGGCCGTCGCACGGCGCTGGTGTCGCCCTGGCTGAAGAGCGGCACGGCGGTGCTGCGCGAGCGCGCCGATTCCAACGCGCGCGCCACCGCGCAGTTGGAGCCCCGCGTGCTGGCGTCCGTGAAATCCTGCGATGGAAAATGGTGCCGCATCACCGGCCCCGGCTTCGATGGCTTCATCGAGCAGGGCAATCTGTGGGGTGTCTACCCTGACGAGAAGGTGGAGTGAGGCCTGCTGCGGCCTCGTCTTGCGGGGGGCGCCCGCGGCCCGTCTTAAATGAAAAAGCCCTCGCGCGGGCGAGGGCTTTGATCCGGAATCGGCGGAAGGAGTGGAGCGATCAGCCCTTGCCGACGGCCTTGCGGCGCAGGCGCACCACCACGTCGACGCGGGCGACTTCGAAGCCTTCCGGGGGCTCGGGCAGGCGGTCGACGCCGACATGAGCCGAGGGAATGTCCACCAGCTCGTTATGGCCTTCCACATAGAAATGGTAATGGTCCGACGCGTTGGTGTCGAAATAGGTCTTCGACCCGTCCACGGCCACCTCGCGCAGGAGGTCCACCTCAGTGAACTGGTGCAGGGTGTTGTAGACGGTGGCGAGCGACACCGGGAAACGGGCGCGGATGGCTTCTTCGTGCAGCATTTCTGCCGTCACATGGCGGTCGCCCTTGGCGAACAGCAGCCAGCCGAGCGCCAAGCGCTGGCGCGTCGGGCGCAGGCCCACTTCGCGCAGCATCTCGCGCACGTCATGGAAGGGACACCCGGTGCGACGCGTGGATGAGACATCCCGCAACTGGGCCACCGGCAGCACCGCGTCACCGTCCTCCACCGCGCCGCGAGAGGCGACGGCGGGGCTCGTGAGGCTGGCTCTGAAGCGGGACATGTCGGACATCGGCGGTTCTGCACTCTTCAATGAAACACGTGGCCTTGGCGGCGGCGGTACAAAGCTCCGCAAAGCGCTGATCAATCTCAATAGCGGATCGCGCCGCGAATTGCCACTATTATAGATTGTAGCTGTACTAATGTAAGTCAATGACACCAATGCCTTGCTTGTGACTTGCGTCCTCGGCGCATGCCATTGCATGGCTTCGCGACGGCGGTCTCCGCGACCGCATGCAGACATGAGGACCACGCCTTTGATCGATCTGCGCGCGCCGATCACAGCCTGTCTGGTGGTTTCCGCAGGCGCGGCCGCGGCCCTTGCCGCGGCCTGGTATTTCCAGCTGGTGGTGGGACTTGCGCCGTGTCCGCTGTGCCTGGATCAGCGTCTGCCCTATTACGCAGCGGTACCGATCGGCCTGCTTTCGGCCTATGCCGCCCATCGCGGTTGGGCCGGTGTGGCGCGGGCGGGGCTCGCGGTGCTGGCGCTGCTGATGCTGGTGGATGCGGGGATCGCAATCTTCCATGCCGGGGTGGAATGGCGCTTCTGGCAGGGGCCGACCGCCTGCACTTCGGGCACGCCGCTGGTGGTCAGCGACATTATGTCCGCCCTCAAGACGGCTCATGTGCCCCGCTGCGATGAGGCCGCATGGCGCCTGATGGGCATTTCCATGGCCGGCTGGAACGCTTTGATCGCCCTTGGGCTTGCGGGCGTGGCATTGATCGGCCTGCGCGGCCGGGGTACGGCGCGCCGCACGATCGCCGCCTGAGCGGGCTTACGGCTCCAGTTCGGTATCCCAATAGAGATAGTCGAGCCAGCTCTCGTGCAGATAATTGGGCGGGAAATGGCGACCGTTCTGATGCAAATCGTGCACGGTGGGCTGGAACGGCACCTGATGGGGCCACATGCCCGAATGCGCCGGCATGTCGCTGCCCTTGCGCAGATTACACGGTGAGCACGCTGTCACCACATTGTCCCAGGTCGTCTGGCCACCGCGGGAGCGGGGAATGAGGTGATCGAAGGTGAGGTCGTCGCGCGAGCCGCAATATTGGCAGGTGAAGCGATCGCGCAGGAAGACGTTGAAGCGGGTAAAGGCCGGATGCCGGGCGGGCTTTACGAAGGTGCGCAGGGACAGCACGCTCGGAAGCCGGATCTCTATGCCCGGACTTCGCACCGCTTTGTCGTAATATTCGACGATGTTCACGCGGTCGAGGAACACCGCCTTGATGGCATCCTGCCAGCACCAGACAGACAGGGGATAGTAGCTCAGCGGACGGTAGTCCGCATTGAGCACCAGCGCCGGCCAAGCCCCAGATGGTAACGCAGCGGTCAAGGATCGAACTCCTCGCCCTCCATGGCACCGAATCAAAACAAGCCTGCCCGGTGCGCCGCGATACTCTATATTCTCCGTGTCATTCTTGTGAAGCCGTTCGGTGCGTCGGCTTACGCGGCTGCGAGCCGCTGGGCCAGAAACAGGCCCCCCTGGGCAAGGCCGGTGTCGTCGATCCCATGGCCGAGGCCGTGGCTGAGATGCCATTCCACGGGGATGCCCGCGCCGGCGAGCCCGAAGGCCGATTGGAACAGGGCCTGGGCGGGAATCAGCGTGTCGTCGGTGCCGTGCACCAGCAGGATCGGCGGGGCAGCGGCGCCGTCCGCTTGCGGTTCGGGAACCCATAGGCCGGAATAGCCGACCACGGCGGCCGGCGGCTGCGGCATGGCGAGGGCCACCGATAAGGCCATCATGCAGCCCTGGCTGAAGCCGACCAGGGCGAGACGGCTCGCCGGTAGGCGGGCACGCTGCAATTCGCTTTGGATCAGGCGGTGCAGGCCGGGGGCGGCGCTTGCCACGCCGCGCACCATGTCGTGCGGGTCCATGTCGCCGAGCGGAAACCATTGCCGCCCCATGGGCGCTTGCTCGCACGGGTCCGGGGCGTGAGGCGACACGAAGGCGGTGTCCGGCAGCAGCTCCGCCCAGGCGCTGCCGAGGTCGATCAGGTCCCGCCCATCGGCCCCATAACCGTGCAGCAGGATGACCAGCGAATCGGGCGCGCCGCCCGAGCGGGGCGGCAGGCGGGGGCTATCCAGGACGGGCATGAGCGGGAAGCCTTAGGTGGGAAGGTCTCAGGTGGGAACGCCGGTGCGGGCGCGCTTCGCGCCATAATAGGCCCAGAGCACCTGCGCCGCCACGCCGCGATAGGGCCGCCAGTCCTCCGCGATCGCCCACAGGCCGAGGGCCGAGGCGCGGCCGGGCAGTTCGAACGCCTCGCCCGCCGCCACCTGAAGGGCAAGGTCGCCGTGCGGGAACGCATCGGCGCGGCCGAGACAGAACAGGAGATAGATGTCCGCGCTCCACAGGCCGATGCCGGGAAGCTTGGTGAGATAGGCGGCCGCCGCGTCCGCCTCCATATGCGCAACGGCATCGAGGTCCACCGCGCCGGACACGAGGTCGCGGGCGATGCCGGTGAGGGTGCGGATCTTCGGCGCGGAAAGACCGGCGGCGCGCAGGCTTTCCGACGGCGCGGAGAGCAGGGCTTCGGGCGTCGGCGCTCCGCCAAACAGGGCCTCGAGGCGGGCGGAGATGGAGCGGGCGGCGGCCACCGACAATTGCTGCGCCACCACGATCGCCACCAGTCCCGCAAAGCCCGGCGCGCGGCGGCGCAGGGCCGGCCGGCCGGCGAATGCCACCAGCGGAACAAGGCGCGGATCCAGCGCCAAAAGCCGGTCGAGGGCGTGGTCGAAATCCGCCTGCCGGTCCAGCCGCGGCTCGAGATCCGAGGCCGGGCCGAGGGGGGCGGGGGTGAGGTCGGTCATGGTGCCTTGGGTCCTCGATCAATCCGCTGCCGGCGGGTTTTGGGGGGATGAAATCACCGGCGGGCGATCTTGGCCAGCGGGCGCGCCGCGCGCCGTGGCGGCGACAGGCGGTGAATCCTGCGTCATAAATCCTGCCCCATGCGCTTCACCTGCCGCTTCGCCCCCAGCCCCAATGGCCGCCTGCATCTGGGCCATGCCCTGTCCGCCTTCATCAATGCCGATGCGGCGAGAGAGGCGGGCGGGGACTTCCTGTTGCGCATCGAGGACATCGACGCCACCCGATCCCGTCCCGCTTTCGAACAGGCGATCCGGGAAGATCTGGACTGGCTCGGCATTCTCCCCGCCACGCCGCCCCGCCGGCAATCGGAGCATCTCGCATTCTACCGGGAGGCGCTGGACCGGCTGGAGCGCGACGGCCTGCTCTATCCCGCGTTCGAAAGCCGGGCGCAGATCGCCCATGCGGTCGCGCAAAAAGAGGCCGAGGCCCCCTGGCCGCGCGATCCGGACGGGGCCCCGCTCTATCCTTTCGCACGGCAGTCGATGACGCAGGCCGAGCGCACCCGCCTGCGCGCGGAGGGGAGGCCGTTCGTGCTGCGGCTGGATATGGCCGCCGCCCTGGCGCGCATCGGCGGTCCGCTCGCCTGGAGCGAAGCCCGCGAAAGCCCGCTCGGCCCGCCGGTTCCGCAAGAGGCGGACCCGGCCGCGTGGGGCGATGTGGTGGTGGCGCGCAAGGATGTGCCGGCCAGCTATCACCTCGCCGTGGTGCTGGACGATGCGGCGCAGGCCATCAGCCATGTGATCCGCGGGCGGGACCTGTTCGCGGCGACTTCGGTGCACCGGGTGTTGCAGGAGGTGCTGGGGCTTCCCGCCCCGGTCTATCACCATCACCGCCTGGTGCTGGGGGCGGATGGCCGCAAGCTCTCGAAAAGCGAGGGCGCGGCGAGCCTCGAGGTGCTGCGGCAGGCGGGAGAGGGGCCAGCCGATATTCGCCGGCGGCTTGGCCTTTCCGCTTAGCGCAGGTCTCGCGCAAACCGCCGCCACGCGCCGCGTTTCCCGAAAATGTTTCACGTGAAACAATGGCTTGGCACAGACGAACAGGGGTTTTATGGCACGTCTCCGCGCCTGTTTCGCGGACCAAACCGCGATTTCGGGCGAAGCTTCCCGCACGAATTTCGGCGCGGTGGCCGAGCGGCCGATCCCGCGCCCAAACCCAAGCCCGCGTCCCAAGCCCGCGTCCCAAGCCCGCGCTCCCGACGGACCTCGCACGCCGCGTCACCCCGGCGCCGCGTCCCTCAGCCGACGCCGAGGACGTAGAGCCACAAGGCGATGGTGAACAGGCCGAGCACGGTGGAGAGCGAAACGGCGCTCGAACTGGTGTGCACGCCCACCCCGTAGCGCTGCGCCAGCAGATAGGCATTGATGCCGCACGGCATGGCGGCGAACAACACCGCCACCCCGGCCCACACCGGCGGCATGGGCAGCACCAGGGTGAGCAGATAGACCAGCAGCGGATGGACGATCAGCTTCATGAAGGAGATGAAGGTGCTCGGCCCGATATCGCCGGAAATGCCATAGCGGTTCAGCGCCAGCCCGAGCGAAATCAGGGCGCACGGCGAGGCCGAGGCCGCCACCAGATCGAGGATCTGCTTGATGACGCCCGTGGTCTGGATGCCCAGCACCCGCCCGAGCCCGCCGGCATAGATGCCGATCAGGATGGGATTGAAGGCAAGCGTGCGCACCAGGCGCTTGCCGGTGGCCCAGGAGAGGCCGGAGCCGCCTTCCACCAGCACGGTCGCCGCCACCAGCATGATGGGCAGATGGATGGCGATGAGCAGGAACAGCGGCACCGCGCCTTCCTCGCCATAGGCCTTCAGAATCAGCGGCACGCCGAGGAAGACCGTATTGGCCTGCCCGGCGGAGAAGCCGTGGATCACCGCTTCCGTATGGCTGCGGTGGAACACATAGCGCGCCACCGCCATGGCGATGCCGAAGGCGATGAAGGCGCCGGTGAAATAGGCGATCCAATAGCCCCAGGGCTGAGCATCCGGCATCTTGGATTCGCTCAGCGTCTTGAAGATCAGGATCGGCACGGACAGCCCGAACACATATTCGGCGAGGCCGTCGGAGGCCTTGTCCGAAATCAGGCGGGTCTTCGCGGCCAGGAAGCCCATCGCCACGATGCCGAACACCGGCAGGATGACGATGGCGATGTCCGCGATGATGCTGCCCATGAGCCGTCCGTCAGGCTGCCACGCCGGCGGCGCGCCGCTGGGCGAGGGGCACGGCGCGCTCGCACACCGCGTCGCGCACGCCCACCATGGCCTGCATGCGCGCCTCGAGCCGTTCAGCGATGGCCTCCGGCGCGCGGAACAGCAATTCCACGCTGATGCAGTCCTCCTGGCGCGCCACATCGAGATGATCGGGCAGCACGTCGTGGATGACGAAGGGTTCGAGGAGGCGCAGGAGCACGTTGGACTCGGGTTCGGCCTCGAGAACGAGGCGATACGTCGCGTCGCCGGCCGGCGCGCAGCAAAGGGAGGTCATGGAAGTCGATTCCGAAGAAGGAAGAAGCAGGATGCGCGTTATCGTGCCCGGCCGATGAGATCGACCGGGCGGAGAATTCGCAGCATCGCCGCACCGGCGGGCCGGTTCTTGCTCTCCGTAAAAGACATGGGGCCAAACTAGGCGGGCCTGTGCGGGGCGTCAACGGTGGATGAAGGCGCGCTCGCGCACGGGCATGGACACACAAACCTTTGACATTGCTTGCCTTGGCGCGGAGCCGTCTGCGCTGTAGGCTTATCTGGCTCCGGTAGCCATGCCGGGACAGGGACGGTATCGCGCCATGACGAGAGCGAGCGAGGGGGCAAGCGGCGGCGAGTGGATGGCCGCGACCCGTGTCGCGCCCGCGCTCGCGGTGCGTCCCTCGGGCCGGCAGCCTTTGGTGCTCGCGGCCCTGGTCCTCGTCCTGGTGGCATTGCTTGCCGGGGCCGGCCTGCTCTGGGTCGTGCACGGGCCGACGGTCTTTTTCGACACCCTCGCCAGCGGCTTTGCCACATGCCTGTGATCCGGTGCCGACCGGGCGTCGATGCCCGGCGCGGCGACAGGCGGCCGGCGTCGTCCCGCCGTCTGCGCACGTCGCACATGGCGATGCTGCGCCCATCGGTCCGATGGACGGCCGGCGTGCGCGCGCCTAATCACGCCGGGCTCGATCAAACCGCGCCCGGCGCTTTCCGCTCGGGCGCACCGGCCTTGCCCGCTGCCGCGCGCCGGGCCTGAAACGAGGTATCCATGTCCCCGCGCACCAAGATCTTCGTCCTGTTCGCGAGCTTCCTCGCGGGCGCAGCGATCCTGGTCGCCGTGACCACCGCCTTGCTGCCGGCGCGGCAGCAAAATCCGGTGGCCGCCGTGGCGACCATCGGCGGCCCGTTCCAGCTCGTCGACCAGAACGGCGCGGCGGTGACGCAGGACGTGCTGAAGGGCAAGCCTTCGCTGATTTTCTTCGGTTTCACCCATTGCCCGGACGTGTGCCCAACCGCGCTGTTCGAGATGTCCGAGGTGTTCGGCGCGCTCGGCCCGGATGCGGGCAAGCTGCAGGCCTTCTTCATCACCGTGGACCCGGAGCGGGATTCGCCTGAGGTGATGAAATCCTACCTCTCCAGCTTCTCTCCGCAGCTGAAGGGCCTCACCGGCACGCCCGAGCAGGTGGATGCGGTGAAGCGCGGCTATCGCGTCTATTCCAAGAAAGTGCCGCTGGATGGCGGCGACTACACCATGGACCATACGGCCGTGGTCTATCTGATGGACAAGAGCGGGGCGTTCGTCGCGCCGTTCAATCTCAAGCGGTCGCCGGCCGAGGCGGCGGCCGACCTGCGGCGTCTTCTCTGACCCTGTGACCGCCCGCTGACGCCGGAGCGGACCGGGCGCGTGTGCGCGCGGCGACGCCGTGCTCCGTCTTGTTCCAGCGGTGCGGCGCGCGGATGAGTTCCACCATCGCCAAAAGCGTCGCGAGCGACAGCAGCAGCCAATAGAGCGTCAGCGTGGGCAGCACGAAAGCGCTGGAGAGCAGGCCGCGCCGACGGGCTCCGCAGAGGGCGAGGACGGCCGCCCCACCATAGCCGAAGGCGAGGTTGGTGTAGCTGAGCGAGGAAATCAGCAGTTCCGCCAGGTCGGAGACGCTCGCGCCCAGGGCGCCGCGCGCCATGTCCCAGCACAGCACGGCCACGCACAGCGGGTGCAGCAGCGCGGCGACGAACGGGAAGGCGACCAGGAGGGTCGCGCCCACGGCCTGCCCCGCGCCGAGCTCGCGCACCAGGCGGCGTGGATCGCGCCCGTGGACGAGCAAGGTCTGCGCCCAGCCCTTCATCCACCGCGTGCGCTGGCGCAGCCAGGGGCGCAGGTGCACCGGCGCCTCCTCATGGGTGGTGGAGGCGATCACCTCCGTACGCCAGCCCTTGCGCGCGAGGCGCAGGCCGAGATCGGCATCCTCGGTCACATTATAGGGGTCCCAGGCCCCGACCCCTTCCAGCACGCTGCGGCGAAAATGGTTCGAGGTGCCGCCGAGCGGCATCGGCAGGCCGAACGTCGCCACGGCGGGGAGGACGACGTCGAACTGGACGGCATATTCCAGCGCGAATTGCCGGCTGATCCAGCTGTCGCCGCCATTATCGATGGCGAGGCGCGCCTGGACGCAGGCGAGACGGGGCCCGCCTTTCTGGAACGCGGCAAGGGCGGCCCGCAATTGCCCCGGTTCGGGGATATCCTCGGCATCGTAAACCACCAGGAATTGGCCGCGCGCGAACGGCAGGGCGGCGTTCAGCGCCTTGGGCTTGGTGCGCGGGCCGATGGCGGGGACCGGGATGATCTCGAACCGGGCCGGCAGCGCCAGGCGCCTGAGGGCTTCGCGGGTCTGCCGGTCGTCCTCCTCCACCACCAGCTTGATGTCCAGCTTCTCGGGCGGATAGTCGAGCGCCGTCAGGGCGGCGAGGAGGCGCGGCAGCACCGCCGCTTCCCGGTAGAGCGGCACCATCACCGTATAGATCGGCAGATGGTGGTCGCCGAGCCGGCAGGGGCTGTCGGGCTCCGGCGTGATGAAGCAGGCCGCGAGGCGCAGGGCGATCGCGCCGAGGAACATGACCGACAGCATCCCCTGCACGATCAGGAAGGTCGTCTGCGGCGTGGCGAGGAAGCCGGTCGCGAGCAGAGCCGCCGCCAGCAGCAGCGGCCCCGCCAGAATGCGGACCGGCGAGAGCAATGCGGCGGAAAACTCCGGCATGCGGCGGCGCAGATCGAAGGCGGCCTGCCGTGTCAGCGCCGGGCCGGCGTATCGCGCCAGATGGGCGCGCAGGCGCTCCGGCGCGAGAATGGAGGTGCGGCCCGCAAGGCCGGGGTCCTGCGCCATGGCCCGCGCCAGCCGGCGGGCCCCGTGTCCGCGCGGGCACAGGGTGAAGACGGCGCCCCGCGCGGGGTCCGCTTGCGCCAGCATGCCGGTGCGCAGGGCGCCGCGCACGCCGTCCGCATCGAGCGGCAGGCGTCGCGGCAATGTCGCGCGCGGCAAGCCGAGATGGTCTGCCAGGGCGGCGCTCGCGGCATCGGGATCGATCAGGCCGGCGGCGATCAGCACCTCGTCGCCGCCGACACCCAGATGGCGAGCCCGGGCGAGCGCGGCGGCAAGGGTGGCGTCGGGCAGCAGGCCGCGCAATGCGGCGAGTTCGGGCGGCAGGCGCAGATCGCCGGAGGCAGCACCTGTGCGCGTGTCCGGCCCGTGCGTGCCCGGCGGGAGAGGGGGACGGGCGGGCCCGGGTTCAAATGGCGCTGCCGCGTCGGCGTCGGCGGCCGCGTCGATCGTGGCGTCTTCCGGCCATTGCCGGTCGCCCTCTTGCGTCCGCGTCCATCCCGGCGCAAATCCGTCATGCGCATGCGTATCATGCGCCCGGGCCATGTGGCTCCGCGCGTCCTTGCCCACCCAGAGTTCCCCCCGCAGCCCCCTGCAACTGAGCAGAACGGTACGATGAAACTGAAGCAAGGGCCAGTCACCGCAACCTGCGATATTTTAGTCCTCGCACTGCTTTGCGCGGCCCTTTTGTGGTCCGTGACGCCCGTGCGCGCGCAGAATGCAGCCGCCCCCGCACGCGCGACGGCCCTGGTGCCGAGCTTCTGGAATCCCGAGCGCAGGGTAGAGCGGCCGGACGCCACACGCCTGCCGAGCAATCTGCGCTTCCTGACCACGGACGATTATCCGCCGTTCAATTTCCTGTCCTCCGACGGGGCGCTGATGGGGTTTCATGTGGACCTGGCGCGCGCCATCTGCGCGGAGCTTGCCATTTCCTGCACCATTCAGGCGGTGCCGTTCGACACGCTGCTGGACAGTCTCGACCAGAGCAAGGCCGATGCCGCCATCGCCGGCATCGCCGCGAACGCCACCAGTCGCCAGCGCGCGGATTTCACCGAGCGCTATCTCGGCACGCCGGCCCGCTTCGTCTCCCGCAAGGGCCAGGGCCTCTCCGAGGCGCCGCCGGAGCAGGTGGCCAACAAGAGCGTGGCCGTGGTCGCCGGCACCGCGCACGAGGCCTATCTGCGCGCTTTCTTCAACGAGGCCGCGATCCGCCCCTATCCCGACGCCCAGGCCGCGCGCGAGGCGTTGCGCACCGGCAAGGTGGACCTGCTGTTCGGCGACGCCATCGGCCTCGCCCTATGGCTGAACGGCTCGTCCTCGCAAGGCTGCTGCGCCTTCACCGGCGGCCCGTTCACCGAGAGCCGCTATTTCGGCGACGGGCTGGCCGTGGCGGTGAAGCCCGGCAACGACCAGGTGCGCCGGGCCATCGACTATGCGCTCCAGCGGCTCTGGGAAAAGGGCGTTTATACCGACCTGTACCTGCGCTGGTTCCCGGTGGGCCTCTATTGAGCGCCGACCGCGCCCTGTGGCGTAGTCCTCCGGCGGAGCGGCGGTTTCGGAGCCCCCATCCCGGAAAAGTGCGACCTGATCCCGAAGCGGTCCGGACGGCGTGCAGGAGCCGAAAACATAGTTCCGTTTCAAGCATTTAGCCTCTCTGCCTGAAAGTTTTCGCGCCGCCGCGCCCAAGCTCGGCGGCCAGCTGATGACGCGAGCGTGTCTGGCCTCGGACGCGGAACGGGCCTCACATGCGCGGCGCTGTGTTCATGGGTCATGGAGACCTTCATGTTTCAACGCCTTCAGGGCTTCGCCCTCGCTTTTGCCCTTCTCGCCAGCCCCGCCCTCGCCCAGCAACCGCCTGCGATCGTGCGGGGCACGATCCTCGCCGTCGAGGGCCGGGATCTCACGCTGGACACCAAGGAGGGTGCGACCAAGGTCACCCTCGCCGACACCACCTTGCTGACCGGGGTCAACAAGATCTCGCTCGCGGACATCAAGCCCGACACCTATGTGGGCGTCGTTTCCGTGCCCGGTTCGGACGGCGTGGATCATGCCGTCTCGATTCATGTCTTCCCGCCTGACCAGCGCGGCACCGGCGAAGGCTCGCGGCCCTGGGATCGTCCCGGCAGCACCATGACCAACGCCGCCGTCACGCAGGAGGTGACCGCCAAGGACGGCGAGATGCTCACGCTCAAGTACGGAAACGGCGAGAAGAAGGTTCTGGTGACGCCGGAGACCTCGCTGGTGCGCTTCGAGCCCGGCGCCACCACAGCCGAGCTGAAGCCGGGGGTGAAGGTAATGGCGTTCACCAACGCTCCCGCCGAGGGCGAGCGGCAGGTGCGCCGCCTGCTGGTGGTGCGCGGGGATTTCATTCCGGCGCTGTGAGCCGGCACCTTTGATCGGTGACTCCGACGGGTATCATGGAAAACCGGGGGCGATGCGTGAACATCCGCGCTTCCCTCCGGCGGCATCGCGCACTAGTGTCCGCGCCTTCCCGAACCCTGCGCCCACCGGAGACACGTCATGACCCTGGCGCCCGCCACGACCGATCCTCTTGCCGCCGAAGCCGAATTGCGGGCGTTCGCCGAGACCGCGACCGCCTGGCCGTTCGAGGAAGCGCGCAAGATCGTCGCGCGGCTGAAGCGCCAGCCCAAGGACGAAGTCCTGTTCGAGACCGGCTACGGCCCCTCGGGCCTGCCGCACATCGGCACGTTCGGCGAGGTGGCGCGCACCACCATGGTGCGCCACGCCTTCCGCGTGCTGACCGAAGACAAGATCAAGACCCGTCTGCTGTGCTTTTCCGACGACATGGACGGCATGCGCAAAATTCCCGACAACGTGCCGGATCGCGCCGCGCTGGAGCCCTATCTCCAGATGCCGCTGACCTCCGTGCCCAATCCGTTCGGCGGGGATTTCGCGAGCTTCGGCGACCACAACAACACCATGCTGCGGCGCTTCCTCGACACGTTCGGCTTCGATTACGAATTCGCCAGCGCCACCGACTATTACAAGTCCGGCAAGCTGGACGCGGTGCTGCTGCGCGCGGCCGAGAAGTACGACGCCATCATGGCGGTGATGCTACCGACCCTCGGCGAGGAGCGGCAGGCGACCTACAGCCCGTTCCTGCCCATTTCGCCCATCAGCGGGCGGGTGCTGTATGTGCCGCTGAAGGCGGTGGATGCGAAGGCCGGCACCATCACCTTCACCGACGAGGACGGGGTGGACAAGACCATCCCGGTCACCGGCGGGCATGTGAAGCTGCAGTGGAAGCCGGATTTCGGCGCTCGCTGGGCCGCGCTCGGCGTCGATTTCGAGATGTTCGGCAAGGACCACCAGACCAACGCGCCGGTCTATGACAAGATCTGCGAGATCCTCGGCGGCACCGCGCCCGAGCATTATGTCTATGAGCTGTTTCTCGACGAGAACGGCCAGAAGATCTCCAAGTCCAAGGGCAATGGCCTGACCATCGACGAATGGCTCACCTATGCGAGCCCGGAGAGCCTCGCGCTTTACATGTTCCAGTCGCCGCGCTCCGCCAAGAAGCTGCATTTCGACGTGATCCCGAAGGCGGTGGACGAATATTTCAGCTTCCTCGCCCGCTATCCCACGCAGGATTGGAAGACCCGGCTGGGCAATCCGGTGTGGCATATCCATTCCGGGGAGCCGCCCGCGCTCGACATGCCGGTGTCCTTCACCATGCTGCTGAACCTCGCCTCGGCCTCCAATACCGAGGATGCGGCGGTGCTGTGGGGCTTCCTGAACCGCCATGTCGCCGGCGTTTCCGCCCAGACCCATCCCAAGCTCGACGAGTTGGTGGGCTATGCGGTCAAGTATTTCCATAGCTTCGTGAAGCCGAACAAGGTGTATCGCGCACCCGACGAGGTGGAGCGTGAAGCCCTGGAAGCGCTCGACGTCGCGCTCGCGGCGCTTCCCGCCGGCGCCACCGCCGACGATATCCAGACCGTGCTGTACGACGTGGCGCGGCCGATCCCGCGCTATCAGGATCTCAAGGCCAAGGGCGCGACGGCGGAGCGGCCGGGCGTTTCGGTGCAATGGTTCAACACGCTCTACCAGGTGCTGCTGGGCCTGGAGAAGGGCCCGCGCTTCGGCTCGTTCGTGGAGATCTACGGCGTTCCCGAGACGCGCGCGCTGATCCGCAAGGCGTTAGCCGGCGAGATGGCGGAGGCGCTATAAGGTCTTCCCAGGAACGCGGAGCGTTTCATCCAGCAGATCCGCCGCGTTGGAGGAAGACATGTCGGGCGTTGAATTGGTTTCGGTGCATGTGCCCAAATGCGCCGGCACGTCCCTGCGCCTCGCCCTGCAGCGTGCCTATGGCGAGGCGTCGGTGTTTGCCGATTATGCCGACGGCGTCGCCAATCCCGCCTCGCCCATGAATATCGACCCGGTTCGGTTTTTCGCCCGCTGGCGGACGGCGGATTGGGCGCAGTTTCCCTATCGGGCGGTGCATGGCCATTTCCACCCCAACAAATACCTCACCTTGCCTGCCAGGGTGCGTGCGACGTTCCTGCGCCACCCGCTGAACCGCCTCGTCTCCCATTATCATTTCTGGCGGCGGCACTGGGAGGACGGGCCCCATCCGGTGCGCGATTACATGAACGAACAGAACCTCTCCTTGGAGGAGTTCGCGCATTTGCCGACCATTCGCTATTTCTACACGCGCCTTTATTTCCGCGACGTGGACATGGGGTTTTTCGATTTCATCGGCTTTCACGAGACGGCGGCCGAGGACGTGGCGCGCCTTGAACAAGCACTCGGCGTGACCCTGGAGCTGGGCCGCGACAACACGAACACCACGCCGGAATATGCCCGCGCCCTCGACGAAGTCTCCTGCGACGCCGAGCAGACCAGGCGCCTGCGCGCGCTGCTGAACGACGACATCGCCTTTTACGAGACGCTGCGCGAACGCGCCGCAGGCTGATCCGGCTGTGGCTCCTTCACGTCTCGCTTAAAACTGAAGTACAATAAATTTAATCACCTGTTTTATTTGTATTTAAGGAGAGCCGTGATGTCGCTTCGTTTAGGAGACGTGGTTCCCGATTTCACCGCGCAGACCACCGAAGGCCCCGTGAGCTTCCATGAGTGGCTCGGCAATTCGTGGGGCATCCTGTTTTCCCATCCCAAGAATTTCACCCCGGTTTGCACCACCGAACTTGGGCAGGTGGCGCACCTGAAGGGCGAGTTCGACAAGCGCAACGTGAAGGTCATCGGCCTCTCCGTCGATACGCTGGAAAACCACCCGCAATGGGTCAGCGACATCGCGGACGCCACCGGCGCGCAGCTCAATTTCCCGCTGATCGCCGACAGCGACAGGACCGTCTCCGGCCTCTACGACCTGATCCATCCCAATGCCAGCGACACCGCCACCGTGCGCGCGGTGTTCATCATCGGGCCGGACAAGAAGCTGAAACTGACCCTGACCTATCCCGCCAGTACCGGTCGCAATTTCCAGGAAATCCTGCGGGTGCTGGATTCCCTGCAGCTCACCGCCCAGCATTCGGTCGCCACCCCGGTGGATTGGAAGCAGGGCGAAGACGTCATCATCGTCCCCTCGGTTTCGGATGCGGCGGCGAAGGAGAAGTTCCCCGAAGGCTGGAAGACCGTGAAGCCCTATCTGCGGGTGGTTCGCCAGCCGGGCGCCTGAACGGCGGACGGGAACAGGCTCCCGCCCCTCGGCACAGCGCGGGAACAGGTTCCCGCGGTTCGGCGGCGCGTGCTAAATGGGCGCCTGTGCGATCCGGGAGTGCGCCATGGCCGAGGGAAACAACCAGCTGACCCGCTTCTTCGGCGGCTCGCCCGCTTTGGTGCTGGTGCGGCTGATCGTGCTCTCCGTCGTGGTGGGGGTGATCCTCGCCGCGCTCGGGCTCGATCCGCGCAATCTGCTCTCCAGCCTGCGGCATCTGGTGGAAAATCTCTTCACCTTCGGCTTCGAGGCCTTCGAGCGGCTGTGGCGCTATTTCCTGCTCGGCGCCGTCATCGTCTTTCCCCTGTGGCTGATCCTGCGGCTCGTGCGCGGCAGCCGCTGAGCATGGCGAACGCGCCGGGCGCGGGGGATGCCGGCTCATGACCTCCGTCGCCGAAATCGAGACATCGCCTGCGCACGCGCCCCGGCCCGAGGGCGGGCCGCGCCCCGTGGAGGTGTCGCACCGCCGGGTGCTGGCGATCGCCTTGCCCATGACCATCGCCCACCTCACCACGCCGCTGCTGGGCGTGGTGGATACGGCCGTGGTGGGCCGGCTGGGGGATGCCGCGCTCATGGGCGGGGTGGCGCTCGGCGCGGTGATTTTCGATTTTCTGTTCTGGGGCTTCGGGTTCCTGCGCATGGGCACGGTGGGCCTGGCCGCCCAGGCCCTGGGCCAGGGCGACACGATGGAGACCCGGGCCGTCGCGGCGCGGGCGCTGCTGCTGGCGCTCGCCTGCGGGCTCGGCCTCATTCTCCTGCAATGGCCCATCGGGCTCGGCGCGCGGGCGCTGGCCGGGGCGAGCCCTGCGGTGGATGCGGCGGTCGCTTCCTATTTCCACATCCGCATCTGGGCGGCACCGTTTTCGCTCGCCAATTATGCGCTGGTGGGCTGGCTCACGGGCATCGGCCGCACCGGCCACGCGCTGGCGATCCAGGTGGGCATCAGCCTGGTGAACATGGCGGCGACGGTGGTGCTGGTTCTGGTGTTGGGCTGGGGCGTCGCAGGCTCGGCGGCGGGAACGCTGCTCGCGGAAGCCCTTGGCGCGCTCGCGGGACTATTGCTCTGCGCCCGCCTGCTGAATTTCCGCCTCGCCGTGCCGCAGGCCATTCTGTTCGACCGCTCGCGGCTGACGGCGACCTTCGTGCTCAACCGCGACATCATGATTCGCACCGCCGCGCTTTTGGCGGGCTTCAGCTTTTTCGCGGCCCAGGGTGCGCGGGCGGGCGACGTGGTGCTCGCCGCCAATGCGTTGCTGAACAACATGATTTTGCTGGCCGCCTACTTTCTTGACGGGTTCGCGACCGCCGCCGAGCAAATCTGCGGGCAGGCGGTGGGCGCGCGCAACCGGCCGGCGTTCGGCCGGGCGGTGCGGCTGGTGCTGCTCTGGGGCTTCGGCTTTGCCCTGTGCGCCTGCGCGCTGTATCTGGCGGCCGGCCCGTCGATCGTCGACCTCATGACCACGAGCCCCGAAGTGCGGGTGGCGGCGCGGGAATTCCTGATCTTCGCCGCCATTCTTCCGGTGGTGGGGGTGGCGGCCTATGCCTTCGACGGCGTCTATATCGGCGCTTTGTGGTCGCGCGACATGCGCAACCTCATGCTGCTCTCGCTCGCTTTGTATCTCGGCTCGTTCTTTGTGCTGCGGCACCTTGGAAACGAGGGGCTCTGGCTCGCCTTCCTGGTGTTCCTCGGCGCGCGCGGGGGGCTTCAGGCATTGCGCCTTCCGACCCTGCTGAATCGCACGTTTTCCGCTTAAGGCCCCGACATCTCAACTGGGAATATATGCTTCCCGTCGGCACCGAGGGGCAGCGGGCGTACCCAGGAGACGGCGGAGAGGGGGAGCGCGGCATAAAGATGCGGAAACAGGGCGCCGCCGCGCGAGACTTCCCACTTCAGCTCTGCGCCGAGGGCCGCCGTCTCGACCGCGACCAGGAGCAGATTCTCCTGTCCCGCGAAGTGCTTGGCGGCGGTTTCTCGGGCCTGCGTGGCGGTGGAGAAATGGATGTAGCCGTCGGCATGGTCCACCGGCGCGCCGTCGAAACGGCCGGCGGTTTCCGCCGCGGTCCACAAGGTGGTCGAACAGATCTTGAAGATGAGGCGGTCGCGTTGGATCATGCAGCCATGTAGCGCGCAGACCGTCGGCGCGCCACCCAAGATCTCGCCCGGTTCCTCGGACGAATCGGACTTAATTCCTGGACTTTCGTCCTTTTTGAACTTATTTTCCTATTATTCGGACGTCTTTTCGTACAGTCTGGTTTCGAAAGTGTTCTGTCAGATTGATTCCCAGCGGGGTGGAAGGGGGTACCTCCTTTTGCCTCGGATGCGGATCGCTTTGCGTGCACGGGATGCGCATGCTCACTCATGGTCAAGTCTGGGGCGCCCTCGACCGCCTCGCCGCGCAGCATGGCCTTTCCGCTTCGGCCCTCGCCAAGCGGGCGGGGCTGGATTCGACCGCCTTTAACCGGTCGAAGCGGATCACGCCGGACGGGCGGCCGCGCTGGCCCTCCACCGAGAGCCTCGCCAAGGTGCTCGCCGCCACCGGCTCCAGCATCGACGATTTCACCGCTTTGCTGGACGGGAACGGCGAGGGCCTCCACCGCCATGCCGGCCTTGCGGATGAGTCCATGCCGCCGCCCCGGCTGGCCCGCACCATTCCGCGCATCGGATTTGCCCAGGCAGGCAAGGGCGGCTTCTTCGACGATGCCGGCTTCCCGGTGGGCGGGGGATGGGACGAGCTGCTGTTTCCCGAGGTGGGCGACGAGCATGCCTATGCCCTGGAGATTTCCGGCGATTCCATGCAGCCGCTCTATCGCGAGGGCGATATCGTCATCGTCTCGCCGGCCGCCAAGCCGCGCCGCGGCGACCGGGTGGTGGTGAAGACCCGCGACGGCGAGGTGCTGGCGAAGGAGCTGGTGCGCATGACCCCGCGCACGGTGGATCTGCGCTCCCTCAATCCCGAATATGAGGACCGCCAGATCCCCGCCGCAGACGTGCTCTGGGTCGCCCGCATCATCTGGGCGACGCAATAGGGATGCCGCGCCGGCTTATCCCGCGGGCCCCAGCAGCTTCTCCAGCGTCTCCAGCCGGTCGGCCTCGCGCGGCGGCTTGTCCCAGCGCAGGCGGGCGATGCGGGGAAAGCGCATGGCGATGCCCGAGCGATGGCGGGTGGAACGGGCGAGCCCCTCGAAGGCGATTTCCAGCACCAGCCCGGCGTCCGGCTCGTGCAGCACTTCGCGCACCGGGCCGAAGCGGTTGACGGTCGCCTCCCGCACGAATTTGTCGATGGCCAGCAATTCCTCGTCCGTGAAGCCGAAATAGGCCTTGCCCACGGGCACCAGGGTTTCCAACCCCTCGGCCTTTGTCCACACGCCGAAGGTGTAGTCGGAATAATAAGATGAGCGCTTGCCGTGGCCGCGCTGGGCATACATCAGCACCGCATCCACCGTGTGGGGATCGCGCTTCCATTTCCACCAGGGGCCTTTCGGCCGGCCGGGCAAATAGGCGCTGTCGGCGCGCTTCAGCATCACCCCTTCCACCGCCTCCGCATCCACCCCCGCGCCCGCCGCGGCGGGGTTCGCGCGGGCGGCCGCCAGCTCCTCCCAGGTGGCGAACGGCACCAGGGGGGAGAGATCGAGCCGGGACGCGGCGGTGCGGGCGATCAAGGCGGAAAGCCGCGCTCGCCGCTCGGCGAACGGGCGCTCGCGCAGGTCCTCGCCCTGTTCCACCAGCAGGTCATAGGCGCGCATGTGGGCGGGATAATCCCGCAGCATCTTCGGCGTCACGGTCTTCCGGTTCAGCCGCTGCTGGAGCACGTTGAACGACTGCACCCGCCCCTCGCGCACCACCAGCAATTCCCCGTCCATGGCGCCCTCGAAATCGAGCGCTTCCACGAGGTCGGGAAAGGCGGGGGAGATGTCCTCGCCGGTGCGGCTGTAGAGACGCACGATCTTCTCGCCCTCGGGCGAGCGCCCGGCCACCGCCTGGATGCGGATGCCATCCCATTTCCATTCGGCGGTGAAGGCTGAGGGATCGAGGGCGAGGAAGTCGCTGTCCTCGATGGCGTGGGAGAGCATCACCGGGCGGAACGGCGCGGGATCGAGGTTTTCCGGGCGCGGCGCGCGCCCCTCCACCCAGGCGAACAGGTCGAGATAGGGCGGGGCGAGGCCCGGCCACACCAGCTCCACCTCGTCGGGCGCGATGCCGCCGAGCGAGGCCACGGCGGTCTTGGCGAGGCGGGCGGAGGCGCCGACCCGCAGCGCGCCGGTGATCAGCTTCAGCAGCGCCCAGCGGCCGGTATCGTCGAGGCCGTCCAGCCAGTCGGCGAGTTGGCCGGGCAGGGCGCGCTTGGGCAGGGTTTCGAGGCCATGGACGATGTCCGACAGCGAAGGCGCGTGGTCCGGCGGCGCGGCGCCCTCGGGCAGCGGCCACATGAGGGCGACGGTCTCGGACAGATCGCCCACATAATCATAGGACATGGCGAACAGCACCGGGTCCGCCCGCTCCTGGATGAGCGCGCGCACGAGGCCCGGCTTGGCATTGGCGAAGGACAGCGCGCCGGTGAGCGCGGCGAGCGCGATGCCGCGCTCCGGGTCCGGGGTGGTGGCGAAATAGTCCGCCATCAGGCGGATCTTGGCATTGCGGCCGCTCTCATAGGCGAGGCGATCCAGCAAGGCGGCGAAACGGTTCATGACGCCGCCTCCGGGGCGGGCGGCGCTTCGGGCGGCCCCTCGTTTTCCTCCTCGCCATAGCCCACCATGTGAAGCGGCTTGGCGCGCAATTGCCGGGTCATGGCCCAATGCACCAGGGCATCCTCGGCGCCGTGGGTCACCCACACTTCCTCGCAGCCGGTGGCGGAAATGGCGGCGGTCAGCCCGTCCCAGTCCGCATGGTCGGAAATGACCAAGGGCAGCTCGATGCCGCGCTGGCGGGCGCGGGCGCGCACCCGCATCCAGCCGGAGGCGAAGGCGGTGACGGGATCGGGAAACTTGCGCGACCAGATGTCGGTGATGGAGGCGGGCGGGGCGATCACCACGGCACCGGCGAAATCGGCCTTCTTCGCCTCCTTCGCCAGGCGAATGTCGCCCAGCGCAATGCCGCGCTGCTGGTAATAGGCGCTGATCTTCTCCAGCGCGCCGTGGATGTAGATCGGCGCGGCATGCCCGGCCGCGCGCAGCAGCGCCATGACGCGCTGCGCCTTGCCGAGCGAATAGGCGCCGACGATGTGCGCCCGCTCGGGAAACACATGCAGCGAATTCATGAGCTTTGCGGTCTCAGAGGCGGCATCGGGGTGGCGGAACACCGGCAGGCCGAAGGTCGCCTCCGAGATGAAGACATGGCAGCGCACGGGCTCGAAGGTCGCACAGGTGGGGTCGCGCGCATCCTTGTAATCGCCCGAGGCGACGATGGTGCAGCCGCGCCAGGAGAGTTCGAATTGCGCCGAGCCCAGCACATGGCCGGCGGGGTGGGCGGTGACGGTGACGCCGTCGATCTCCACGCTTTCCCCATAGGCGATGGCCTGGGTCGCCCCGGCGAAATCGGCGCCATAGCGGATCGCCATCAGGTCCAGCGTCTCGCGGGTGGCGAGCACATGGCCGTGGCCGGCGCGGGCGTGATCGGAATGGCCGTGGGTGATGAGCGCGCGCGGCACGGCGCGCGTCGGATCGATGAAAAAATCCCCTTTGGGACAATAAAGTCCACCCGGGGCGGGATGCAGAAGCTCGTCGGGGCGCATGATTGCAGTTTATATGGGGCCCTGCGCCGGTGACGCGAGGGGCCGGCGCTGTGTTTCCGGCGCATCGGGTTCAGGGAGTGCGTTTCCAAGGTGTCCATCGTTCCCATTCCCCTTTCCGGCGATCCGGCGCTGCACCGCCGGCTCGATTGGGCGCGCGCCTATCTCGACGGCGGGGAGGCGAAGGTGGCCGCCGAGATGCTGGCCGACCTCGTCGACGAGGCGCCGCACTTCCTCGCCGCCTGGTTCCTCTTGGGCGAGGCGCGCGAGGCAGCGGGCGATGCCGCCGGCGCGATCGTCGCCTATGAGGAAGCCCTGGCGCGCGACGAGGCGGACGTGCTCGGCGCCGGCCTGCGGCTGGCGCGGCTTGGCGCGCGCGGCCCGGGAGGGGCCATGTCGCCGGCTTTCGTGCGCACCTTGTTCGACCAATATGCCGGGCGCTTCGATACCGCCCTGCGCGAGGGCCTCGCCTATCGCGGGCCGGAGGTGCTGGACGCGGCGCTGCGCACCGCCTGCCATGCCGCCGGCGCGCCGCTCCGGTTCGGCCGGGCGCTGGACCTCGGCTGCGGCACCGGCCTCGCCGCGCCGCTCCTGGCGCCCGCGTGCGACGCGCTGGTGGGCGTCGATCTCTCCCCGGCCATGATCGAAAAGGCGCGGCAGCTCGGCCTGTATGCCGCGCTCGAGACCGGCGAGATGGTCGCCTTCCTCGCGGACCAGCCGCCGGGTGGGGCGGACCTCGTCCTGGCGGCGGACGCGCTGTGTTATCTCGCCGATCTCGACGGCGTGTTCCGCGCTGTGGCGCGGGCGCTGGTTCCTGCCGGCTGGCTCGCCTTTACCGTCGAGACCCACGACGGCGCGGGGATCATCTTGCGCGACACCCTGCGCTATGCCCACGGCCGGGCCTATGTGGCGGACGCTCTCGCGGCGGCGGGCTTTGCGGCGCCGGTACTTGAACCGGTCTCGACCCGCACGGAAAAAGGCATTCCGG
This sequence comes from Roseixanthobacter pseudopolyaromaticivorans, assembly GCF_043195145.2. NCBI lineage: Bacteria > Pseudomonadati > Pseudomonadota > Alphaproteobacteria > Hyphomicrobiales > Xanthobacteraceae > Roseixanthobacter > Roseixanthobacter pseudopolyaromaticivorans. Next base: position 3,861,890 of record NZ_CM195539.1, on the reverse strand, counting down.
TGCCGGGGCTGGTGTGCGTGGCCCGGCTGGGCTGAGCCGCGCGCCCTCTTCGCGCCCGTCCCCCTCTTCGCGCCTCCCCTCACCCTAACCCTCTCCCCGTCGGGAAAAGGGAAGGGTGGTGAGGGGAAAGGGAAGGGTGGTGAGGGGAAAGGGAAGGCTGGTGCGGGGAAACCAACCTCAGTTCAGCGCCAGCTCGAACGGCTCGCCGGCCATGCAGTCGCGCCCGCGGCCGATGGCGGAAATTGCGCGGATCATGCGGCCGTGGCGGTTGAGCGCGGCATCGCCCAGCGACACGATCTTCGCATTGGGCGTCGCCGTGGGCGAGGCGGCGCGCAGGCGCACGGCAAGCTCGAACTCGTCGCGATGGGGCAGCAGCGCGCACAGCGTCACATAGGCCGCCGCCGTGGAGCGCGAGACCCCGGCATAGCAATGGATCACCAGCGGCGCTTCGCGCGGCCAGGCGCGCACGAAGTCCAGCAGGTCGCGCATGTGGCCCTCGCCGGGCGTCACCATGCCTTCCACTTCGCTGACGATGTCGTTGATGGAGAGGAACAAATGGTTGGCGGCGTCCACATTGTTGGGCCGCGTCAGCAAAGTCTCGCGCCCGACCAGCGTGATGACGTGGCGCGCGCCGGTCGCCTCCACCGTCTCGTGCAGCTTTGCGAGAGAGCAGACATGGATCATGGCGTTAGCTCCGCGAACCGGGCGAGGAACCGCTCTTTGGCGGTTTCAGCCGGCCAAGGGGTCAGATAATCCTTCTCGGCCTCCGCGTCGAGGCGGATGGGCCGGCCGAAGAAGGCGCGGGCTTCCTGCGGCGCGAAGCCGGCGAGATGGGTGGCTTCCAGAAAAGCGGAGGCGCGGTCGGCGGTCTTGACGATCCGCGTCAGCGCCTGCGGCCATGCCGCGGGCAGGCCGAAGCGCAGGCTGATGGCCGCCAGCAGGCGCGCCTCCACCGCCTTGTAATCACCGCCGATCATGGCCTTGAAAGGCGAGATCATATCGCCGATCACATATTCCGGGGCATCGTGCAGCAGCACCGCCCGCCGCCAGCGCAGGTCAATATCGCCGACCGCGCGGCGGGCGAGCTTTTCGGTCAGCAGGGAATGCTGGGCGACGGAAAAGATGTTCGCTCCGCGCGTCTGCCCGTTCCAGCGCGCCACGCGGGCAAGGCCGTGGGCGATGTCCTCGATCTCGATGTCCAGGGGCGAAGGGTTCAGCAGGTCCAGCCGGCGGCCGGAGAGCATGCGCTGCCAGGCGCGCGGCGTGCTCTTCGCCTTGGGTAAGGTCTCGGCCCCGGGGCCGGTGGAAATCGCCGCCATGACGAATCGCGTGCTCCTTTGAGTCCAAGAAGGTAAGCTTCCCGCATCGCGGAACAACCCGATGGTTTCCCTTATGGCCGATGCTGTCCGCCCGACCCTCGCCGCCAGCGCCGCCGTGTTTCGCGGTCCGCTGGTGCTCCTCGCCCAGCGCGGCTATGCCCCAGGCAAGGGCCTGTGGAGCCTGCCCGGCGGGCGGGTGGAGCCCGGCGAGACCCTGGCGCAGGCGGCGGCGCGCGAGGTGATGGAGGAAGTCCAGGTCGAAGCGGAGATCGTCGGTCTCGCGGCCGCGCTGGATTTCATCTCCCACGCCGAGGACGGCACGCTGAAGAGCCATTTCGTGGTGGCCGCCCATGCCGCGCTCTGGCGCGCCGGGGAACCGGTGCTGAGTGACGAGGCGGTGGCGGTGGGCTGGTTCCATCCCGACGCGGTGGCGGCCCTTGAGACCACCCATGGCCTTGCCGACGTCGTGCATCGCGCCGCGCGGCTCCTCGCCGCCGAAGGGGTGTTGGACGACGCGCCCCCGCACGTGGCGCACGCGGCCTCGTGAGCGCGGCCATCTTGACCGCGCGGGCGCCGCGCGGCACGAGTGGCGCCATGTCGCCTCTTTCCCTTCGCCGTTTCCTTGTCGCTGTGCTGCTGGCCGCCGTGCTGGGCAGCGCGGGCGGCGCCGCTTGGGCGGCGGACGGCTCGACCCCGCCTTATGAGAGCGACATGCTCAAGCTCGCCGAGCTTCTGGGCGGGCTGCATTATCTGCGCCCCTTGTGCGGGATGACCGCGGAAAGCCAGAGCTGGCGCATGCAGATGCAGGATTTGCTGGAGGCCGAGCAACCCTCGGATGAGCGCAAGTCCAAGCTGATCGCCGCCTTCAACCAGGGCTATTCCAGCTATGCCCAGGTCTATCGCGCCTGCACCCCGGCGGCGGCGGCGGCGGTGCAGCGCCAATTGACCGAAGGCGCGAAGCTCGCCCACGACATCGCGGTGCGCTTCGGCGGAAATTGAGCGGGGGACAGGCTGTCCCTTCCGGCGCGGCGGTTAACCTTTCGTTTAGAAGTTCCGCGACGGCGCCCCGGAACGTGGTAGGTATTTGTGCCGCCCCGGCCATGGGGGCGCGGCGCGGAGGCCTCTCTTGTCCAGCACGACCCTTCCTCATCAGGACATCGCCGAACTGGGCTCGGACGAGCGCCACGTCGCCTTCAGCTATCTGGACGATGCCTGGACCGAAGCCCTGCGCGACGGGCTCGATGAGGATTGCCTGGTGCAGGCGGCTCTGTTCACGGCCCTGCGCACGCTGGTCGCGGTCTATGGCGAGGAAGCCTGCGCCACCTATGTGGAAGGTCTCGCCGGCCGCATCCGCCAGGGCGAATACACCATCATCGGCCAACGCCAGTAGGCGGGGAGCGGGGCGCGCCCAAGTCCGCAGCGCTTGCCCGGCTAGAGCATTTTCGAGCGAAGCGGATACCGCTTCGCGTGAAGAAAATGCGTAAACGCAAAAACTTAAATCTAGCCCAATCGCTCTCCGGCTCCCTCCCCAGCCCTCCCCCGCAAGCGGGAGAGGGGCGATCTGGCGGGGGCAGGGAGGAGCGCTCCATCCGCAAGCGTGGGGCGAACCCTCTCCCGCTTGCGGGGGAGGGGCTGGGAAGGGGGCGCGGCGTGGCGCGATCTCACCCGCCGGGCTGCAGCGTCTCCAGGAAGCGCACCGGGGCGCCCTGCGAGGGGGCGATCAGTTCGCCTTCCCACATCACCTTGTTGCCGCGCACGAAGGTGCCCACCGGCCAGCCGGTAACGTCCTTGCCGTCATACGGCGTCCATTGGGCGCGCGAGGCGATCCAGGCGTTGGTGATGGTGGCGCGGCGCTTGAGGTCCACCACGGTGAAGTCGGCGTCATAGCCCACCACGATGCGGCCCTTGCAGGCGATGTTGAACAGCCGCGCCGGGCCGGCGCTGGACAGGTCCACGAAGCGCTGCAGCGAGAGCTTGCCGTTGGCCACATGGTCCAGCATCAGCGGCACCAGGGTCTGCACGCCGGTCATGCCCGAGGGGCTTTCGGGATAGGGCTTGGCCTTCTCTTCCAGCGTGTGGGGGGCGTGGTCGGAGCCGAGCACGTCCACCACGCCGTCGGCGATCGCCGCCCAGAGGGCGTCGCGATGGCGCGCGCCGCGCACCGGCGGGTTCATCTGCGCCAGCGTGCCGAGGCGCTCGTAGCATTCGGGCGCGGCCATCGTGAGGTGATGGGGCGTCACCTCCACCGAGGCGACGTCGCGCGCGCCGGCGAGATATTCCATTTCCTGCGCGGTGGTGACGTGCAGCACATGCACCCGCGCGCCCACCTCGCGCGCCAGCGTCACGAGGCGCTGGGTGGCGATCAGCGCCGCGACATCGTCGCGCCAGATCGGATGCGAGGCCGGATTGCCGGCCATGCGCATGGATTTGCGCTCATTGAGGCGCGGTTCGTCCTCGCAATGGAACGCGGCGCGGCGGCGGATCACTTTCAGGATCTCGCGCACGCCGGCATCGTCCGCCACCAGCAGCGAGCCGGTGGAGGAGCCGATGAACACCTTCACCCCGGCCGCGCCCGGCAGGCGCTCCAGCTCCGGCAGGTCGCGCACATTCTCGTGGGTGCCGCCCACGTAGAAGGCAAAATCGCAATGCATGCGGTTGCGGGCGCGGGCGATCTTGTCTTCCAGCGCCGCCGCGCTGGTGGTCTGGGGATTGGTGTTCGGCATCTCGAACACGGCGGTCACCCCGCCCATCACCGCCGCGCGGGAGCCGGTTTCCAGGTCTTCCTTCTGCTCCAGGCCCGGTTCGCGGAAATGCACCTGGGTATCGATGACGCCGGGCAGGATGTGCAGGCCGGCGCAGTCGATGGTTTCGCCCGCCGCGCGGGGAGAAAGACTGCCGAGCGCGGCGATCCGGCCGCCGCTGACGCCGATGTCCAGCATCGCTTCGCCCGCCGGGGTCACGACGCTGCCGCCCTTGAGGATGAAGTCGAAGGTATCCGCCATGTGGGGGCTCGCTCTAATCTGGAGGGGCCGGCTCTAATGTACGGGGCCGACCCTTGAGGGGGCTGCTGCGCGGCTTTAAGTATGTCTGTAACATCTGACAAGGACATGGCCATGCCGATTGCCCATCTCGCCGACCGGTCGGTGATCCACGTCGGCGGTCCGGACGCCCGCAAATTCCTCCACAATCTCATCACCTGCAACGTCGCGGGGCTGGAGAGCGGTGGCGCGCGGTTCGGCGCGCTGCTCATGCCGCAAGGCAAGATCATCGCCGATTTCTTCCTCTACGCGCCCAAGGGCGAGCCGGACGCCTTCCTGCTGGATGTGCCGGCGGCGTTGAAGGAGGATCTGCTGAAGCGCCTGAAAATGTACCTGCTGCGGGCGAAGGCGGAGTTCACGCTCGACGAGGATCTCGCGGTGGCGGCACGGTTCGGCGACGACGCACCGGCCGTGCCCGCCTCCGCCGAGGCCTTCGCGGACCCGCGCCTGCCTGCGCTCGGCGAGCGCCTGGTGCTGCCGCGCGCCGAGGCCGAGGCGCTGGGCGGCGATGCCGGCGCTTATCACGCCCACCGCATCGCGCTCGGCATTCCGCAAGGCGGCATGGACTTCGCCTATGGCGACGCCTTCCCCCACGAGGCCGACATGGACCAACTCGGCGGGGTGGATTTCAAGAAGGGCTGCTATGTGGGCCAGGAAGTGGTGAGCCGCATGCAGCATCGCGGCACCGCCCGCACCCGCGCCGTGCAGGCCGTGTTTGAATTCGCCCCCGAGGAGGGCTCGGAGATCCGCGCCGGCGAGAAGACCGTGGGCCATATCGGCTCGTCTGCGCGGGGCCAGGGCATCGCCTTGGTGCGGCTCGACCGGGCGGCCGATGCCAGCGCCGCCGGCCTGCCCTTGGTGGCCGGCGGGGTGGAGATCACTTTGCGCCGGCCGGATTGGGCGACCTTCCCGATGGGGGACGCGTGAGCCTTCTTACCCCCCATGCCGACGGCAAGTGCCGCTGCCCCTGGTGCGGCACCGATCCGCTTTACGTGGCCTATCACGACACCGAATGGGGCGTGCCCGAGCGGGACGACCGCGCCCTGTTCGAAAAGCTGTTGCTAGACGGCTTCCAGGCCGGCCTTGCCTGGATCACCATCCTGAGGAAGCGCGACAATTTCCGCCGCGCCTTCGACGGCTTCGAGCCGGAACAGATCGCCCGCTACGATTCCGCCAAGGTGGAAGCGCTGATGGCGGACGCCGGAATCGTGCGCAATCGCGCCAAGATCGAGGGTGCGGTGCTGTCCGCCCGCGCCTATCTCGACTGGCAGGCGCGCGGTCGCTCCTTCTCCGACCTCATGTGGAGCGCGGTGGGCGGCGAGGTGCAGATGAACCGGCCGAAGACGCTCGCCGACATCCCGGCGCAGACGCCGCAATCGGTGAAGCTCTCCAAGGAATTGAAGGCGCTCGGCTTCAAATTCGTCGGCCCCACCATCGTCTATGCCGCCATGCAGGCGTGCGGGCTGGTGAACGACCATCTGGTGGCGTGCCACCGGGCGCCGGGCTGACCTGGCGATCGGCCTATTTCCCGTCGAGCCGCTTGGTGAAGACGATGCGCGGCTCTTCGATATAGCCGCTGGCGACGTAGAAGGCGCGCACCTGCTCGTTTTCGGGGCGTACCAGCAGCATCAGCTTGGGCACGCCGCGCGCCTGGAGCCAATCCTCGGCGGTGTGGGCGAGCGCCCGGCCGAGCCCTTGCCGCGTCAGGGCCGGGTCCACGGCGAGATAATAGATCCAGCCGCGGTGGCCGTCGTGGCCCACCATCACGGAGCCGACGACCGTACCGCCGTCGCGCGCCACCAGAATGGTGGAATGGGGGCCGCGCCGGGCCAGCGCGATGTCGGCGCGCGGGTCGTTCCAGGGGCGGATCAGGCCGGCGCGCTCCCACAGCGAGACCAGGGCCTCCACGTCGCCGTCGCGCATGTGGCCGATGGGCAGAGCGTGGGCCTGCGGCGCACGGGCTTCGGTCGCGGTGTCGTCCATGTCAGTCGTCCTCGAAGGAGAGCGGGCGTGGGGCGGCGGCGCGGCCGAGCCGGTCGGCGATGGCTTCCCCGAGGCCGTCGCGCGGCAGGGGTACCACGGCGATGCCTTCGGCGCGAAGGCCGTCGAGATGGCGCAGCGCCCCGTAGAGCCGGGCGGCCGCCTCCACCAGGTCGCCGGACGGGCTGAGATCGAAGATGGCGACGGCCGCTTCCGCGCCGGGCGGGCGGGCGCCGCCGAAGGTCAAAAGCGCCTCGCCCGCCTTCACCTCCCGCGCGTCCAGCCGCACGGGGGCGTGCGGGGCGTAATGGGAGGCGAGGCGGCCCGGCGCGGACGGCCGCTCGGCATCGTCGTGCCCGGCATCTGGCAAAGCGACGCCCAGCACCGCCGCGATGGCGCCGCGCGAGAGGCCGCCGGGCCGCAGCAAAGCGGGATGGGCGCCGGTGCAATCGACGATGGTGGATTCAACGCCCACCGTCGTCGGGCCGGCATCGAGGATGGCGTCGATGCGCCCGTCGAGATCGGCCCGCACATGGGCCGCGTCCGTGGGCGAGACGTGGCCGGAGAGATTGGCGCTCGGCCCCACCACCGGCACGCCGGCGGCACGCAGCATGGCCAGAGTGGTTTCGTGCGCCGGCACCCGCAGCGCGATGGTGGGCAGGCCGGCCCGGGCGAGATCGCACACCGCCCCGGTGTCGTGATACGGAACGACCAGCGTCAGTGGTCCCGGCCAGAAGGCGGCGGCGAGCGCCTGCGCGGCGGGGGAGAACACGCCCAGCCGCTCGGCCGACGCGCCGTCGGGCACGTGGGAGATGAGGGGATTGAAGGCGGGGCGGCCCTTGGACGCATAGACCTGCGCCACCGCCTGCGCATTGCCGGCGTCCGCGCCGAGCCCATAGACGGTTTCCGTTGGGAAGGCGACCACGCCGCCCGCCCGCAGCAGGCGCGCCGCCTGCGCCGCGGCCTCCAGGCCCGGTCCGCGGGCATCGAGCATCTGCGTGCGTTTTGGGGCGGGGCCGGTGGCGGTCATGAAAGCTGCTCCACGGCCCCCTACGACGAAAGCGGGTAGAGCCGGGTCTTGACGGGGGATCGTCGAGGCGCCGAATTGGTGCCCAACGTTCGCCGCACGGCTTAAGGCCGCGTCGTGCGGATGGTCAAGGCGCATGTCGCGCCGCAACAGGTTTCGGAGGTGATGATGCCCTATCGTGCGCCCGTGGAGGATGTGTCCTTCTTCCTCAAGCACTGCACCTCACTTCCCCACCTCATCGACCAGGGCGAGGTGGACCTCTCCTTCGACCTCATCGACAGCGTGCTGGAGGAAGCCGGAAAGTTCGCGGGTGCGGTGATCGAGCCGCTGGACCGGGTCGGCGACACCAAGGGCAATGTGCTGAAGGACGGCGTGGTCACCACCGCCCCCGGCTGGCGCGAGGCCTATGCGGCGTGGACGCAGGCGGGCTGGAATTCGGTGGCGGCCGAGGAAAGGTTCGGCGGCCAGCATCTGCCGACCGTCGTGACCTCGGCGCTCAACGAATTCTGGAACAGCGCCTCTCCCGCCTTCGGCATCGGCCCGGTGCTCACCATGGGGGCCATCGAGGCCCTCACCGTCCACGGCTCGGCGGCGCTGCAGGGCCTGTTCCTCGAAAAGCTGGTCTCGGGCACATGGACCGGCACCATGAACCTCACCGAGCCGCAGGCCGGCTCCGACCTCGCGGCGCTGCGCGCGCGGGCCGAGCGGGCGGCCGACGGCAGCTACCGGATCTTCGGCACCAAGATCTTCATCTCCTACGGCGAGCACGACATTGCCGAGAACATCGTCCATCTGGTGCTGGCGCGCCTGCCCGACGCACCCGCCGGTACGCGCGGCATCTCGCTGTTCGTGGTGCCGAAAGTCCTGGTGAATGCGGACGGCACGCTCGGCGCGCGCAACGACGTGAAATGCGTTGGGCTGGAGCACAAGCTCGGCTTGCACGGCTCGCCCACCTGCACCATGGCGTTCGGCGACACCGGCGCGGGCGCCATCGGCTATCTCGTGGGCGAGGAAAATCGCGGCCTCGCCTGCATGTTCACCATGATGAACAACGCTCGTCTCGCGGTGGGCATCCAGGGCGTGGCGGTGGCCGAGCGCGCCACCCAGCGCGCCATCGCTTTTGCCCAGGAGCGCCGGCAGGGCAAGGCGCAGAGCTGGTCCGGCGAAGGCATGGCACCGATCATCGCCCACCCCGACGTGAAGCGCATGCTGCTGACCATGCGGGCGGAGACCGATGCCGCCCGTTCGATCTGCCTGATGACGGCGGATGCGCTCGACCGGGCACGGCGCACCGACGACCCCACCGCCAAGGCGGCGGCGATGGCGGAAGCGAGCCTGCTGACCCCGGTGGCCAAGGCCTTCTCCACCGACATCGGCATCGAGGTCGCCTCCACCGGCGTGCAGGTTCACGGCGGCATGGGCTATATCGAGGAGACCGGCGCCGCCCAGCATCTGCGCGATGCCCGCATCTTCGCCATCTATGAGGGCACCAACGGCATCCAGGCCATCGACCTCGTCACCCGCAAGCTGACCCAGGAGGGCGGCGACGTGGTGGCGAAGCTGATCGGCGATTATCGCACCGTTGCGGAAGCGGTGGCGGCGCTGAACGCACCGGAATTCGGGCGCGCCGGCGAACAGCTCGCCGCGGCCGTGGATGCGCTCGGCCGCGCCACGCGGGTGATGCTGGATTGGCTGTCCGACGAACAATCCGCCAGCGTGCTGGCGGGCGCGACACCCTATCTGCGCCTGTTCGCCCGCGCCGCCGGGGGCGCCTATCTGGCCCGCGCCGCCCTTGCCGCGCACGCCGCCATCGCGGCCGGCGAGAGCGACCCGCGCCATGCCCGGCGAGTGCTGGTGGCGCGCTTCTTCGCCGAGGATTTGTGCCCGCAGGCGCTGGGCCTGGAGGCGGCGGTGGTGTCCGGCGGCGCGGCGGTGCTGCAGAGCGAGGCCGCGCTGGTGCTGTGAGCACCGATGCCGCGTTCTTGCTCAGCGGCCCGGCAGCACCAGCACCGTGGGCTTCGCCGGCAAGGTCTCGCGCGACAGGGTCACGCTGGGCGAGGCCTGGCGGGTGATCACATAGTCATTGCCCAGGCGGGAGAGGAAATTGTCCAATCCCCATGCGCTGAAATAGTGCATGGGGATCACCAGCGGCGCGTTGATCGCCTTCAGAGTCTCCTTCATCCCCTCGATATCGAGCGTGTAGGAGCCGTCCACCGGCGCCAGCACCACGTCGATGCGCCCGAGCGCTTCCAGATGGTCGGGGGTCAGCACGTGGTGCAGATGGCCGAGATGGGCGATGCACAGGCCCGCCACCTCGAACACGAACATGGAATTGGCGTCGTAATCGGTGCCCACGCCATGGCGGATGTTGGTCGGCACGTTGCGGATCCACACATCCTCGACGGTGAGGTCGTAATGCGCCGGCTGGCCGTTCTCGCCCCAGCCGCGCAGCACGTAGGCGATGCCGGGGTCGGGATGGTTGGTGTAGTGGGTATCGTGCGCCCGGTTCATGGTGGCGATCATCGGCACCACGTCCGGACGGACATAATCATTATAGTCGGTGGCGATGGTCACGCCCGCCGGGCTCTCGATGAGGAAGGTGGAATGGCCGACGAAGGTGAGGCGCACCTGTCGCCCCTCGTCCGCCCGCTTGGCGTCCGCCATCTGCCGGAAGGCGGCGGGCCACACGCGCGGCGCGCTCTTAAACGGGAGGTCCTGCGCCACCATGCGCGGGCATTTTTCCGGCGGCTCGGCGGCACGCGCCATGCTGCCCATAGGGAAGGCGAAAAGCAGAATCGCCCCCAAAAGCGCCGCCATCTGCCGCATGGATCGAGCCTCCCCACCGCCCGTCGGGACTGCTGATGACCGCACACCCTGCAGCGTTGTGCAATCCGCCGGCCTTCACACCGGCGTGACGGGGCGCGCCGTCTGCTGCGATGCGAAAGCAGGGGTGGAACAAGGGGAGCCGTTCTGATCTTTCTAGCGCGAGCGCTGCCGATGCGGCGGGCGCGCGAACGAGGTGGCAAAAATGACCCTGAGTATCGTTGCCCTCCAGCCGATCGTCGCCCTCGTGGCCGGCGTCCTGATTTTGCTGTTTCCCCGCCTGCTTAATATGGTGGTGGCGATCTATCTGATCGCAATCGGAATTCTCGGATTGATGCCGCATTGAAAGGCAAAATGATGGGCTGCGCCTAAGGGTGCAGTTGATGGCGGGAGCTGAGCGGGCTAAAGCATCCGCGCTCTTTGAAATGCGCGTCACCCTAAGGGATCTCCAGATGACGAAATGGGTCTACTCCTTCGGCGATGGTAAGGCCGAGGGGAAAGCCGAGATGCGGAACCTCCTTGGCGGCAAGGGTGCGAACCTTGCCGAGATGGCCAATCTGGGCCTGCCCGTCCCTCCCGGCTTCACCATTCCGACCGAGGTCTGCACTTATTATTACGCGCATGGCGAGACCTATCCCCCGGAGCTGAAGGCCGACGTGGATGCCGCCCTGGACCATGTGGGCGCGCTTACCGGCCGCAAGTTCGGCGATCCCGAGAACCCGCTGCTTGTCTCCGTGCGCTCCGGCGCCCGCGCCTCCATGCCCGGCATGATGGACACGGTGCTGAACCTCGGCCTCAACGATCAGACCGTGGAAGCCGTCGCCAAGTCCTCCGGCGACCGGCGCTTCGCGTATGACAGCTACCGCCGCTTCATCACCATGTATTCCGACGTGGTGCTGGGCGTGGATCACCACCATTTCGAAGACCTGCTGGAATCCTACAAGCTCAAGCACGGCCACACCCTCGACACCGACCTTTCGGCGGATGATTGGGCGGCGCTGGTGGTGCAGTACAAGGCCAAGGTGCAGCAGGAACTGGGAACCCCGTTCCCGCAGGATCCTCACGCGCAGCTCTGGGGTGCCATCGGCGCCGTGTTCGGCTCCTGGATGAACCAGCGCGCCATCACCTACCGCCGGCTGCACTCGATCCCCGAGGCCTGGGGCACGGCTGTGAACGTGCAGGCCATGGTGTTCGGCAACATGGGCGAGACCTCGGCCACGGGCGTCGCCTTTACCCGCAACCCCTCCACCGGCGAACATGCGCTCTATGGCGAATTCCTGGTGAATGCGCAGGGCGAGGACGTGGTGGCCGGCATCCGCACCCCGCAGGACCTGACCGAGAAGGCCCGCAAGGAAGCCGGCTCGGAAAAGCCCTCCATGGAGCTGGCGCTGCCCGAGGCGTTCAAGGAATTCGAGCGCATCTCCAAGGTGCTCGAGACCCATTACCGGGACATGCAGGACCTGGAGTTCACCGTCGAGAAGGGCAAGCTCTGGATGCTCCAGACGCGCTCCGGCAAGCGCACCGCCAAGGCGGCGCTGCGCATCGCGGTTGAACTGGCGGCCGAAGGGCTGATCACCCAGGAAGAGGCGGTCGCCCGCGTCGATCCCGCCTCCCTCGACCAGCTGCTGCACCCGGCCATCGACCCGAAGGCCGAGCGCAAGGTGGTGGCGAGCGGCCTGCCGGCCTCGCCCGGCGCCGCCGCCGGCGCCATCGTGTTCTCCGCCGACGAGGCGGAAGCCATGAAGGAACAGGGCCGCAAGGTCATCCTGGTCCGCGTGGAAACCTCGCCGGAAGACATCCACGGCATGCATGCCGCCGAAGGCATTCTCACCTCGCGCGGCGGCATGACCTCGCACGCGGCGGTGGTCGCGCGCGGCATGGGCAAGCCCTGCGTCTCCGGCGCCGGCTCGCTGCGCATCGATTACGCTGCGCAGACGCTCACCGTCTCCGGCCAGACCTTCAAGAAGGGCGACATCCTCACCATCGACGGCTCCACCGGCCAGGTGCTGGCGGGTCAGGTGGCGATGCTCCAGCCGGAACTGTCCGGCGAGTTCGCGACCCTGATGGGCTGGGCCGACAAGGTGCGCCGCCTGAAGATCCGCGCCAATGCTGAAACCCCGGCCGACGCCCGCATGGCGCGCTCGTTCGGCGCGGAAGGCATCGGCCTGTCGCGCACCGAGCATATGTTCTTCGATGCCGGCCGCATTCTCGCCGTGCGCGAGATGATCCTTGCCGACGACGAGGCCGGCCGCCGCTCGGCGCTGGCCAAGCTGCTGCCCATGCAGCGGGCCGATTTCGTCGAGCTGTTCGAGATCATGAAGGGCCTGCCCGTCACGATCCGCCTGCTCGACCCGCCGCTGCACGAGTTCCTGCCCCACACCGACGAGGAAGTGGCGGAAGTCGCCAAGAGCCTCAATGTGGATGTGGAGCGCATCCAGCGCCGCCAGAAGGAGCTGCATGAGGTCAACCCCATGCTCGGCTTCCGCGGCTGCCGCATTGCCATCGCCTTCCCGGAAATCGCGGAAATGCAGGCGCGCGCGATCTTCGAGGCGGCGGTGATCGCCGCCAAGACCACCGGCGAAGCCGTGGTGCCGGAAGTCATGGTGCCGTTGATCGCCACCAAGGCCGAGTTCGACATTGTCAATGCCGTGATCCAGAAGACCGCCAAGGCGGTGGAGGAAGAGACCGGCGCGACCCTCACCTTCCAGGTGGGCACCATGATCGAGCTGCCGCGCGCCGCGCTGCGCGCCGAGGAGATCGCCGAGACGGCGGAATTTTTCTCCTTCGGCACCAACGATCTGACCCAGACCTGCTACGGCGTCTCGCGCGACGACGCGGGCACCTTCCTTGGGCCCTATGTGCAGAAGGGCATCATCGAGGTGGACCCCTTCGTCTCCATCGACGTGGAGGGCGTGGGCGAATTGGTGAAGATCGGCGTCGAGCGTGGCCGCAAGTCGCGTCCGAACATCAAGCTCGGCATCTGCGGCGAGCATGGCGGCGATCCGGCCTCGGTTGCGTTCTGCGACGAGGTGGGCCTCGACTATGTGTCGTGCTCGCCGTTCCGCGTCCCCATCGCCCGCCTCGCGGCGGCGCAGGCGGCGCTGGGCAAGAAGGCCGCCAGCCAGGCGTGACCGGCCACACGGCATGAGGTTCGGGAAAGGCGGGCATCGGCCCGCCTTTTCTCTTTGCCGGCGTGCATCCAAGCGGCGCGCAAACCCGGCGGCTGCAATCGACCGGCGCCGGTTACCGTCGCGTCCGGGCGGGGCCCTCAGGCGGCTTCTCGCGCTTCAGGGTGAGGATGCCGTTGGCAAGCTTCACCTCCACGTCCTTCTCCTCCAGGCCGGGCAGCTCGGCGGTCTGCTTCTCGAAAGAGACGCGGATGGCCACGCTGAGCCATCCGCAAGTTCTCCCGGCGGGGACGGTGCCAGCCGGAGACATCGCGCACGGTTCAGTGAAACCGCACCTTCGCCGGGGGGAACGAAGCGTGGCGTTCGAGGCCACGGCCGAGGCCAAGGCGGTCCGAATTCACCGGACCTGCGACAGTTCGAGAGAAACATCGCTGGTATGTGCCGGCTTTGATTGGCATCAAGGAAGCGCGAGTATTCTGGGCGTTCTATTGTCACAGGTTGCATGACGCGGCCGGGGCAGTGGTGCGGTCTAGTAATGGCCGGGGCGCATGCCCATCTCCTTGGAAGGAGACAGGCTATGATATCCACAATGGTGATGATGACGTTGTTTTTGGTCCCCGCCGCCATGACCCTCGCCACGCTGTGGCGGATGGCGGAGCCGGCTCGGGTTCCGGTTCGGGTGCGGGCGCATCGCCGCCCATACTGATCCCGCATTGGACGCGACCGCTTCCTGCGCCCGGCATGCCCGCCGAAGAGGAGGACTAAGCGGATGGAGCACGTACATATTCCCTGGAAGGGCTGGGTCCTCGTCTGCGACGGCGGAAAGGCGCTGCTGTTCCGCAATGATGGCGACGCCGAGCTGCTCAACCTGAGCGCCGTCGATGTCCTCTCTCAGCCGGACGCGCCGGCGCGCGATCTCGGCACCGACCGGCCGGGGCGGGTGTATCAAGCCCATGGCGCCGCGCGCAGTGCGGTGGAAGACGTGGATCGCCATGCGCAGGCCGAGGCGGATTTTCTCGCCGCGCTCGCCGCCAATCTCGGCAGAGTGGTGCGGGAGAACGAGGTGAGCAGCCTCGTCCTCGTCGCGCCGCCGCGCGCGCTGGGGATTTTGCGCAAGCACCTTCCACCGGCTGTTACGGCTGTTCTCAAGGCCGAAGTGGCCAAGGACCTGGTCGGGATGACCACGCCCGAGATCGAGCGGCACCTCGCCGCCTGATCGTCGGGCGCTGCGGGCCTCAGCCCAAGATATCCCGCACCATGGGAATGACCTTCGTGCCGTACAGCTCGATGCAGCGCATGAGCCGGTCGTGGGGAATGGGGCCTGCGGAATATTTCAGATCGAACCGGTCGAGGCCAAGCGCTTTCGCCGTTGAGGCGATCTTGCGGGCGACGGTCTCAGGGCTGCCCACATAAAGCGAGCCATGCTCGATCTCGTGCTCAAACTCGTCCCGCCCCATGGGCGACCAGCCGCGCTCCGCCCCGATGCGGTCGCGCATTTCCTTATAGTCCGAGAACAATTCCTCGCGCGCCTGTTCGTCCGTGTCGGCCACATAGCCGGGGGAATGGGCGCCGATGGGCAGCGTCGGCTTGCCGAGCTGGCCGAGCGCGCGATGGAAGAGGTCCACATAGGGCCGGAACCGCTTGGGATCACCGCCGATGATGGCGAGCATGAGCGGCAGGCCGTAGCGCGCGGCCCGCACCACCGATTCCGGCGTGCCGCCGACCCCGATCCAGGTCTTCAGCGTGCCGTGCTCGATCGGCGGGAATACCGCTTGATCCTTCAGCGCGGTGCGGTGCGTGCCCTGCCAGGTGACCGGCTGGTTCGACAGCAGCGCCGCGAACAGGTCCAGCTTCTCCGAGAACAGGGTCTCGTATTGGTTCATGGGAAAGCCGAACAGCGGGAAGCTCTCGGTGAACGAGCCGCGCCCCAGGATCACCTCGGCGCGCCCGTTGGATACGGCATCGAGGGTGGAGAAGCGCTGGAACACGCGGATCGGATCGTCGGAGGAGAGCACGGTGACCGCCGAGCCGAGGTGGATGCGGGAGGTCTGGCCGGCGACCGCGGCCAGCACCACGTCCGGCGCGGAAATGGCGAAATCGCCGCGGTGATGTTCGCCGAGGCCGATGAAATCCACGCCGACGCTGTCCGCCAGCACCGCCTGGGCGACAACTTCGCGGAGCACTTGGGCATGGGGCGTCAGGGTGCCGTCGGGGGCGCGGGTCACGTCGCCGAACGTGTCTAGGCCGAGTTCAAGATGGGGCACGGGAGAAAGCTCCGATAAGACTTTGCAGCTTCATATCAGAGTTCGCGCGCGGCCTGCCTTGCCCCGGTGCAAGGTGCATTTGCACCCCTGCACCGCTCCCCGTGCGCGGCGGGGCGGGGCACACCCGCCGCGACGATGCAGGCTAGCGCTCAGGAGCTGAGTTCGCTCCGCATCTGCGCGAACGCCTCGCGCAGATGGTCGACCATGGGCCGTTGTCCGCCGGACGCGCTCCAGGCCTCAGCCGCGAGGCGCAGCGCGCCGATGCTCACCATGGCGACCATGCGCAGGGCACCGGCGCGTGCGGGATCCGGCCAGCGGGCCATCAGCGCCGCATGGAGCGCGCGTTCCTGGCGCTCGTATTTCCCTTGCTTGCGCGCGCGCAGCGCCTCGGTGGAGCGCAGCAGCCTGTCGATCGCGAGGGCCTGATCGCTCTCATAGCGGGCGATCACCGCCTCCAGCGCGAGGCGAACGGTTTCAAGCGGGGTCTCCGCCTCCGGCTGGGCGGCGAAGGCGGCGAGGAACAGGTCGTCGATGCCCGCCTCCCACGCCAGGAGGATGGCTTCCTTGCTGTCGAAATAATGAAAGAAGGTGCGGCGCGAGATGCCGGCGGCATCGGCAATGGCGTCGAGCGTGGTGGCCTCGAAGCCCTGCGCCACGAACAGGCGGAGCCCCGCCTCCGCGATGCGGGCGAGGGTTTCACGGCGTTTGCGCGCGCGCAGGCCCCCAGCGGGCGTGCCTGCAGCGGCTTTGCCCTCGGGAGAAGACACAGGGGCCGGAACACGCGGCACGGCGGGAAGCGGATCGCTCATTCCTTGCTCATCGCACATCGGGCGGCGCGCCTCATCTGATAAATTTACCCTCTTTGCAAATATGCACTCAGTGCATATTATTCGGGTATCGAACCAACAGCGAGCGCTTCATCGTGTCAGAGTGGTCAATCAAGGATATCCCGCCTCAGGCGGGCCGCATCGCGGTCGTCACCGGGACCGGCGGGCTCGGTTATGAGACGGCGCTCGCGCTGGCGGCCAAGGGGGGCGAGGTGGTCCTCGCGGGCCGCAACGCGCAGAAGGGCGCGGCGTCGGTGGGGCGGATCCAGGCGGCCGTGCCCGGAGCTGCGATCCGCTTTGAGATGATGGATCTTGCCAGCCTCGCCTCGATCGCCGCCTTCGGCGCGGGGATGATCGCCGCCGGCCGGCCGCTCGACCTCCTGGTGAACAATGCCGCCGTCATGTCGCCGCCCGACCGGCGGGAAACGGCGGACGGCTTTGAACTGCAGTTCGGCACCAATTATCTCGGCCATTTCGCCTTGACCGCGCACCTGCTGCCGCTGCTGCGTCAGGCGCCGGCGCCGCGGGTGGTCAATCTCTCCAGCCTCGCCCATCGCGGCGGGCAGATCGATTTCGCCGACCTGCAGGGCGCGCATCCCTACAAGCCGTGGAAGGCCTATTCCCAGTCCAAGCTCGCCATGCTGATGTTCGCGCTGGAGCTGCAGCGCCGCAGCGATGCCGGTGGCTGGGGCCTCATGAGCAACGCCGCGCATCCCGGCTACGCCCGCACCGATCTCATTCCCAACGGCCCCGGCACGGATCGTTTCCTGTGGCAGATCAACCGGATTCTCCAGCCTTTCGTCAGCCATTCCGCAGCGGCCGGTGCCCTGCCGACCCTGTTCGCGGCGACCGCGCCCGAGGCGAAAGGCGCCGCCTATTACGGACCGGACGGGTTCTATGAGCTGAAAGGCCCGCCGAAACCCGCCAGGATCATGCCCCAGGCGGAAGACCAGGTGGTCGCGCGGCACCTATGGCAGGTCTCGCAGGATCTGACGGGCGTCCGCTTCCCGGACTGAGGTCCGGCCGGCGGGAAGCGGGCAGGGCGAACCCTGCCTGCCTTCAATGGGCCGCTGCCGAGGCGCCGCCGGCCCCGCCCTTGCCGGTGAGCAGCACCGCCGCCGCCGCGATCAGCAGCATTACGCCGATGATGGCGAAGGTGTCGCTATAGCTCATCACCAGCGCCTGCCGCTTCACCAGGTTGCCGAGATAGATGATCGCCTGGTGATGCGCCGTCTCCATGTCCGGGATGCCGTGCTGCATGAAGTAATTCTGCATCACCGCAATTCGGTCGCGCACCACGCCGCCGAACTCCGTCACCGACTGGCCGATGACGTTGGAATGGAACTGCTCGCGCTTCGTGACGATGGTCGCCAGCGCCGCCGTGCCCACCGCGCCGCCGAGATTGCGCAGCATGTTGAAGATGCCCGACGCAGCCGCGCTGTCCGCCCGCGCGATGTTGCGCATGGCGATGCCGCTGAGGGGCGCGAGGATCACGGCCTGGCCGATGGCGCGCACGATATTGGGCCAGAACAGCTGGTCGCCGCCGTAATTGACGCTCATGTGGGTGTTCATGAAGCAGCTGATGGCGAAAATGGTCAGCCCGCCGAACACCACATAGCGGGCATCCACCCGCTTCAGCAGCATCGGCACCAGCGGGATCAGGATCAATTGCGGCAGGCCCACCCAGGCCATCACCGAGCCGATCTGCTCGGAATTATAGCCCTGCACCTGCCCGAGATATTGCGGCAGGATGAACACCGAGCCGTAGAGCGCAAATCCCACCATGACGTTGGCGACGGTGCCGAGCGCGAAATTGCGGTCCGCCAGCACGCGCAAATTCACCGCCGGCTTCTTCACGTTGAACTCGATGATGAGGAACAGGGCGAGGAACACCACCGCGATCAAGGCGGTGCGGGTGATGAAGGGCGAGCCGAACCAGTCGTTCTTGTTGCCCTCCTCCAGCACGGTCTGCAGCGCCGCGAGGCCGATGGCCATGGTGCCGATGCCGAACCAGTCGCCTTCTTTCAGAAGCGCGAGGTTCATGGGCTCGCGGTCCAGCGTCAGGGCAAGCGCGGTCAGCATGAAAGCGCCGGGCACGAGGTTGATGAAGAAGATGTACTCCCACCCGTAATTCTCGGTGAGATAGCCGCCGATGGTCGGGCCGATGGCGGGCGCGAACGTGGCAGTGAGCGCGAACATGGCCATGCCCACCGGCTGCTGGGTCTTCGGCAGCTTGGTGAGGGTGTAGGTGAAGGCCATGGGGATCATGACGCCGCCGCAGAAGCCCTGGAAGCCGCGCAGAACGATCATCTGGCTCAAATTCTGCGCGAATGCGCAGGCCACCGAGAAAGCCAGGAACAGCGCGGCGTTCGTCATCAGGAACAGGCGGAAGGAGAACACCCGGCTGAGATAGTCGGTGAGCGGGATGACGATGATCTCGCCGATCAGATAGGCGGTGGAGATCCAGGCGCCATTGTCCGCGCCGGTGCCGATGCCGCCCTCGATATTGGCGAGGGAGGAATTGGTGATCTGGATGTTCAGCACCGCCATGAAGGCGCCGAGCATGGTTCCCATCACCGCGATCCAGACGCGGGCGGAAGCTTTGTCCTGCATCGCGGCAGGGGCGGAGGGTGCGGCCTGGGACATGATGTGTCGTCCAGTGGCGCGGCGGGCGCGCCTCGGTTCGGCGGCGCCTTTTGCGGCGCCAAGGTTGGGACGCGCGCCTGTTCGCGCGCGGAAATCAGGCGCCTCAGGAGGCGTCGGCGGTCGCCTGCGGCACCGGCTTCACCGTCACCGTAGGCACCACCGACATGCCGGGGCGCAGCCGGCCGGCCAGCGGGCCCTGCGGATCGATGGTGATTTTCACCGGAATGCGTTGGACGATCTTGGTGAAATTGCCGGTGGCATTGTCCGGCGGCAGAAGCGCGAACACCTGCCCGCTGGCGGGTGCGACGCTATCCACGCGGCCCGTCACTTCCGCGCCGGGGAACGTGTCCACCTCGATGGAGACCTTCTGGCCCTTGCGCACGTCGGTGAGCTGGGTTTCCTTGAAATTGGCAATGATATAAGCGCCTTGCAGGGGCACGAGCGCCATCAGCTGGGTGCCGGCCTGGACGAACTGGCCGACCCGCAGGCTGCGGTTACCCACCACGCCGTCCTCGGGCGCGACGATCTGGGTATAGCTCAGGTTCAGCTGCGCCTGCTGGAGCAGAGCCTGGTTGTGGGCGAGCGTCGCCTTGGCCTTGTCCAGCTGGGCATTGAGCGTGTTCACCTGCTTCTGGGCGGCGACCAGGGAGGCCTCGTCCTTCTGCACCGTGGCCTTGGCAGCGGCGATCTTGGCGGTCGCCTGCTGGGCATTCTGCAAGCTGCCGAAGCCGCTCTTGGCCAAGGTGTTGTAGCGGGTGCTGTCCTGCTCGGCGAAGGTCTCGTTGGCCTTGTCGGTATCGAGCGTGGCGCGCGCGCCGTCGATCACCGCATTCTGCTGGTCCAGCAGGGCCTCGATATTGGCGATGTCGGCCTTGGCGCCGGAAACGTCGGCCTGCGCTTGGTCGAGCGCCACCTGATAGTCCCGGTCGTCGATGCGGGCGAGCACCTGCCCCTTGTGCACGGTCTCGTTGTCGCCCACCAGGACGGCGCCGATATAGCCGCCGACCTTGGGCGCCACGGTCACCACGTCCGCCTGCACATAGGCGTCGTCCGTGGATTCCTGGAACCGCCCGACGGTCCAATAGTGCCAGCCAAAATAACCGCCGCCCGCCAGAACGGCGAGAAGGGCGACGCCCGCCAGCAGGCGCTTGCGGGACCGGCGCGGCGGGGCCGTGCCGGTGTCGGGATCGTCATCGACGCTCGTCCTTTTTGCCTGCGCGGCAAGCTCGGGAAGAGCTTCGGCTTGCGGAACCGGGCGCTCGGCCTTCAGCTCCGACATGGGGGTCTGGCGGGTCATTTTGATTTGCTCCTCACCGCGCGAGCCTCGTTTGGGTGGCGCGGTGGTGTAACGCTTTACGAAACGAATTCGTTTCCTATATATGCCCAAAGTAATCTGGGCTTCAAGTCGCGAGGAGCTGAATCTTTGTCGAAAGCCACTGCCGCGCGATCCGGGGGTGTCGGACCGGATCGTGTCGCGCCTTCGCCAGCGGGCTGCCCAGACGAGGGCGCGGCCTGCAGCCGTCCCCGGGGCCGCCCCCAGGTGCGGCCGGATGCGGAAACCGCCCGCCTGGTGCTCCGTGCCGCGGAACACTCCTTCGCCGAGCGCGGCTATGCCGACACCACCATCGATGAGGTGGCCAAGGCGGCCGGGGTCGCCAAGAAGACCGTGTATCGTCTGTTCGGCGGAAAGGCCGACCTGCTGGGCGGCATCATCCGCGCGCGCGCCGATACCTTCACCATGAGCATTGAGGGTGAGACCGACGATATCCCCATCGCCCAGGCCCTGTTCGAGATCCTGGAGGAGTTCACCCGCCTGGTGCTCTCGCCCGAGGCGATCGCACAGAACCGGCTGAGCATGGCGGAGGCGCAGCGCTTTCCCGAGGTCGCTGCCGCATTCTACGAACATGGCCGCCTTCACACCACCAAGGCGCTGGCGGAATGGCTGGCGCACCAGTGCGACCGCGGCTTGATCGCCCTCGACGATCCGTTCACCGCCGCCAGCATCCTCCTCAGCATGGCGGCCGACGAACCGCTGCGCCGCACCAGCCTCGGCATTGCAGCGCCGGTGTTCGACGCCAAGAGCCGCAAGCGCATCGCCACATGCGTTTCGCTGTTCCTCGACGGGTGCCGAAAGCCGGGTTGAAGCCATGCCCCCAGGGGCTCGCCCCGACCCACGTGGTGTCGACGCCGGCCTGCATCGCCTTGTTCATGCAAGCGTTTCGCGACCAGTGCCGCCCGGCGGCCGGACCCGGACCAGCGCCGCAGGCCCGATGGGCAGCCGCCCTATTCCTGGCGCTTGGGCGGCGGGCGGCGCGCGGCTGTGGAAGGCGCTTCACGCAACCTTTGAGCCGTCTCAAAATCATTCCGTGGTTCGGTGGATATGGTATGTCAGGGAAGAAACAAATCTTGGACCTGACGCCAAATGTCCACGCTGCTCATCACGCACCCCGCCGGCCTCGACCATGTCACGCCTCCCGGGCACCCTGAACGCGTGGACCGCCTGAAAGTCCTGGACCGCATCTTCGAGCAGGAAAAATTCTCCACCTTGCTGCGCGAACTCGCGCCGCGCGGCGAGCGGGAGGACATCATCCGCGTCCATCCCGAGGATTTCGTGGACGGCCTCGCCGCCGCTTCGCCCGAGAGCGGGCTGGTGCGCATCGATTCCGACACCGTGATGGCGCCGGGCAGCTGGGAAGCGGTGCTGCGCGCCGTCGGCGGGGCCTGCTATGCGGTGGACGAAGTGATGGACCGCAAGGTGGATAACGCCTTCGTCGCCATGCGCCCGCCCGGCCACCATTGCGAGACGCGCCGGCCCATGGGCTTCTGCCTGCTGAACCAGGTGGCCATCGCCGCCCGCCATGCCCAGGCCAAATACGGCTTGAAGCGCGTCGCCATCGTCGATTTCGACGTGCACCACGGCAATGGCTCGCAGGAGATCTTCTGGGGCGACGACAGCGTGATGTATTGCTCCACCCACGAGATGCCGCTTTATCCCGGCTCCGGCGCGGTGAGCGAGACCGGAGCCGCCAACACCATCGTCAACGCGCCGCTGCGCTCCGGCGACGACGGGGTGAAGTTCAAGGAAGCCATGGAGACGCGCATCCTGCCGCGGCTCAACAATTTCGCCCCCGAGCTGATCCTGATCTCCGCCGGCTTCGACGCCCACGTGCGCGACCCTTTGGCCTCGCTGCGCCTGGTCGACACCGATTTCGCCTGGATCACCAAGCGCCTGATGGAGATCGCCGACAAGCGCGCCGGCGGCCGCCTGGTTTCGGTGCTGGAGGGCGGCTACGATCTGGAAGGCCTCGCCACCTCCGCCGCCGCCCACGTCACGGCGCTGATGCACGGTTGAGGGGAGCGGCGCAATACGGCGCGCCGCCGGGATTCACCGCCGCTCGCCGCTCGGCAGATAGGGCTGGAGCACGTGCGCGAGCTTTGAGGGTGTGAGCGATTGCAGCCACACCTTTCCCGGCCCCGTCAGCTCGGCCAGGAACAGCCCGTCGCCGCCAAACAGCATGTTGCGCACGCCGCGGATGGTGGTGATCTCGAAGCCAACCCCTTCCTCGAACATGCCCACATGGCCGGGATGGACCAGCAATTGCTGGCCCGCTTCCAGCGTGTAGGCGACGATCTCCCCGCCCAGCTCCACGAATGCCGCGCCCGTCCCGGTGAGGCGTTGCAGGATGAATCCGTCGCCGCCGAAGATGCCGGCGCCGAGCGATTGTTGGAACCCCATGGCGAGTTCCAGCCCCTGCGCGCCCGCAAGGAAGCCGTGGCGATGGATGAGGAAGCCGCGCCCCGGCGCCACATGGATCTCGACGATATTGCCCGGAACGGTGGCGGCGAACGCCACCAGCGCGTCCCCGCCCTGGGCGGTGAACTCGGTCATGAACAGGCCGCCGCCCGAGATCGCCCGCCCGATGGCCCCGAACAGGCCCGACGCCCCGCCGCTCGCGGTGGTGGTGTGCAGGGCGACGTTGGAGGTCATCCAGGACAAGCGATCGGTTTCGGCGATCAGGGTTTCGCCTGCGGAAAGGGTGACCTGGAGAACGGGAAGGGTCGAGCCGGTGATTTCCGTCCGCATTTGCTTGCTCCAAAGCCTTGATCGTGCTCGCAGGAAGAGGCAAGTCTGCGTTCGAGGCAAGCGCTGCCGTGGGGAAAATCGTCTTCTTCCGGTCGGCTCCGCGCTCGTGCCCGCGGACCGGCCGGGGTAGCCTCGGAGCGTGCGAGGGAGCTTCGCCGATGCGGTTCCGCCAGTCTGTTTCGCCAACGCCCGTGCCGCGCCCCCGCGAAAGGCGCAACCTGCGCCTGCTCGCTTTTCTGGCAGCCCTGGCGATGCCGGCCGGGGCGCATGCCGCCGACGCGCCCGACCTTGCCGCCTACAAGACCGCGACCTTCCTGCCCTATCTCGACGCGCCGCTTGCCGGCGCACCGATGACACGGCCGCCGTCCCTCGGCCTCTCGTTCGGCGGGCGGACGGTGCGGGCGGTGATGGATACCGGGTCCACCGGCGTCGTGGTAGCGGCGCGGGCCATTCCCAACCTCGCCAGCCTGCCCAGCCTCGGGCCGGGGCAGCTGACCTATACCAGCTCGGGCCGCATCATGAGCGGCACCTGGGTCGTGACGCCGGTCCAGATCAGCGGAACGCAGGGCGCCCAAGTGACGACCCGTCCCATCGCAGTGCTCGCGGTGACGCGCGTGGAATGCCTCAAGCACGCCCGCAAGTGCCAGCCGCGCCAGAATCCGGGCGGCATCGCCATGCTGGGCGTCGGCTTTGCACGGCAGGGCGATCATCAGGCGCAGAGCGCGCCGGACCGCAACCCGTTTCTCACCGTCGAGGACATGGGGGACGCCGCAAAGCCCGGCGCGGTGCGGCGCGGCTATGTGGTGACCAAGCGCGGCGTGCAGGTGGGGCTGACGGGGGAGGCGGCCGCCGGCTTCACCTTCACCAAGCTTGCCCGCAGCACGGCATTCGCCGATTGGGCGGCGGCGCCCGCCTGCCTGTCGCTGAACGGGCGCATGCCGCAGGCGTGCGGCACGGCGCTGGTGGATACCGGCGTTTCCGTCATGTACGTCACCTTGCCGCCGGCCCAGCAGCAGGGGCAGGTGACGCGCGACGCGCGGGGAAAGCCGGGCCTGCCCGCCGGCGCCACGCTTTCGGTTAAGCTCGGCACCGACGGCGCCGGCGCGGCCTACAGCTTCACGGTGGGCGACGTTGAGAACCCGCTGGCGCCGCTCGGCGTGGTGCTGGTGCAGCGGGGCGAGCGCACATTCGTTAACACCAGCCTGCGCTTCCTCAACGGCTTCGATTATCTGTACGACGCCGACGGCGGCTATGTGGGCTACCGGCCGCGGCAAGCCCGGTAAGGGTGTCGCTTCAGGCGGGGTCGCCCGGTGCCGCGCCGCGCTGATCGAACGCGGCCTGGGCGCTGGCGATCTCGTCCATATGGGCGGTCGCCCAGCGGGCGAGCGGCGCGAGGGTTTCCGCCAGCGACGCGCCGAGCGGGGTGATGGCATATTCCACCGTCACCGGCACGGTGGCGAAGGCGCTGCGGGTGACGAGGCCGTCGCGCTCCAGGCTCTTCAGGGTCTGCGAGAGCACTTTCTGCGAGAGTCCTTCCACCTGCCGGCGCAAGGCGTTGAAGCGGGTCGGCCGCGCGGCGACGATGCTGAGGATGAGCACCGTCCACTTGTCGGCGATGCGGTCGAGGATGCGGCGCGTGGGGCAGTCGGCTTGAAACGGATTTCCCTCGACATGGTCGTGCAGCATGGTCCCTCGCGCTGGGTTTCACCGGGGAAACCTGATGACCCCCAAGTGCCTTCTTTCGCCTTGGATGCATTTAGCGCATCTAGTTTCCATTGGATACCCGGTTTGGCCGGGCAATGGAGACTCGAAGATGAAAATCGCTCTGGTGGGCGCCTCGGGCGCCGTGGGTTCGCGCATCCTTCACGAACTGGCCGCGCGGGGCCATCAGGTCACGGCCATCGCGCGGGACCCTTCCCGCATTCCCGCCGCCCCGGGCGTGACCGCCATCGCGGGCGATGCGCGCCGCCCCGAGGCCCTGGCGCCGCTGCTGGCGGGGCACGATGCGGTGGTGAGCTCGATCCATTTCACCGATGTCGATGCGGGCGCCCTGATCGCGGCCGTGAAGGCCGCGGGCGTGCGACGCTATCTCGTGGTGGGTGGCGCCGGCAGCCTGGAGGTCGCGCCGGGCGTCGCCCTCTATGACATTCCGGAATTCCCAGCGATCTATCTAGCCGAAGCCAAGGCCGGCGGCGCCTTCCTGGACCTGTTGAAGGGCGAGGATGCGCTGGAGTGGACCTTCCTCTCCCCCTCGGCGGAATTCGTGCCCGGTGAGCGTACCGGTGTCTTCCGCCTGGGGACGGATACGCTTTTGACGTCGGCCTCCGGCCGCAGCTTCATCAGCTATGAGGATTTTGCGGTGGCGCTGGTGGATGAGATCGAGCATCCGCGCCACGTGCGGGCGCGCTTTACGATCGGGTATTGAGCGGCGCGGAGCGCTTGCGTCACTCTTCTCAGCCCCCTTCGGTTGTTCCCCCTCCCCATTCCCGCTCCCTCCGCGAGGGGCAGACGGGGAGCGCGCACCCGTTCGGGACAAAGAAAAAGGGCGCGGCTTGCGCCACGCCCTTCTCCCTTAAACTTGGTCGGCTGGACGTCCTCAGAAGTCCATGCCGCCCGGAAGCCGGCACTGCCGGCTTCCCACCTCAAGGTTTTGGTCGGCTGGACTTCCTCAGAAGTCCATGCCGCCCATGCCACCCATGCCGCCGCCGGGCATGGCGGGCATGCCGCTGTCCTTCTTGGGCAGCTCGGCGATGAGGGCTTCGGTGGTGACGATCAGGGCGGCGATGGAGGCCGCGTCCTGCAGGGCGGTGCGCACGACCTTCGCGGGATCAACGATACCGGCCTGGATCATGTCCACATATTCTTCCGACTGGGCATTGAAGCCGAAGTTGGCGTCGTTGGACTCCAGCACCTTGCCGACCACGATCGAGCCTTCCACGCCGGAATTCTCGGCGATCTGGCGGATCGGGGCTTCAAGCGCGCGCAGCACGATCTTGATGCCGGCGGTGATGTCGGAATTGTCGGAGGTCAGCGCCTCGACGGCCTTCTTGGCGCGCAGGAGGGCGATGCCGCCGCCCGGCACGATGCCTTCTTCCACCGCAGCGCGGGTGGCGTTCAGGGCGTCGTCGACGCGGTCCTTCTTCTCCTTCACTTCCACTTCCGTGGAGCCGCCGACGCGGATGACCGCGACGCCGCCCGCCAGCTTGGCCAGACGCTCCTGGAGCTTCTCGCGGTCGTAGTCCGAGGAGGTTTCCTCGATCTGCGCCTTGATCTGGTTCACGCGGGCTTCGATATCGGCCTTCTCGCCGATGCCGTCCACGATCGTGGTCTTTTCCTTCTCGAGGATGACCTTCTTGGCGCGGCCGAGCTGGGCCAGCGTCACGTTCTCAAGCTTGATGCCGAGGTCTTCCGAGATCACCTGGCCGCCGGTGAGGATGGCGATATCCTCCAGCATGGCCTTGCGGCGATCGCCGAAGCCGGGGGCCTTCACGGCCGCGACCTTGAGGCCGCCGCGCAGCTTGTTCACCACCAGGGTGGCGAGCGCCTCGCCTTCCACGTCCTCGGCCACGATCACCAGCGGCTTGCCGGACTGAACGACGGCTTCGAGCACGGGCAGGATCGGCTGCAGACCGGAGAGCTTCTTCTCGAAGATCAGGATGTAGGGATCTTCCAGGTCGGCGATCATCTTCTCCGCATTGGTGACGAAATAGGGAGAGAGATAGCCGCGGTCGAACTGCATGCCTTCGACGACTTCGAGCTCGGTCTCGGCGGTCTTGGCTTCCTCGACCGTGATGACGCCTTCATTGCCGACGCGCTGCATGGCGCCGGCGATCATCTCGCCGATGGACGAGTCGCCATTGGCGGAAATGGTGCCGACCTGCGCGACTTCGGCGGAGGACGACACCTTCTTGGCGCGGCCCTTGATGTCGGCGATGGCGGCGGCGACGGCGAGGTCGATGCCGCGCTTCAGATCCATCGGGTTCATGCCGGCGGCGACCGACTTGGCGCCTTCCTTCACGATCGCCTGGGCGAGCACGGTGGCGGTGGTGGTGCCGTCGCCGGCCAGGTCATTGGTCTTGGAGGCGACTTCGCGCACCAGCTGGGCGCCGAGGTTCTCGAACTTGTCTTCCAGTTCGATTTCCTTGGCGACGGTCACGCCGTCCTTGGTGATGCGGGGCGCGCCGAAGCTCTTCTCGATCACGACGTTCCGACCCTTGGGGCCGAGCGTCACCTTCACTGCATTGGCGAGGATATCAACGCCGCGCAGCATCTTCTCGCGGGCATCGCCGGAAAATTTTACGTCTTTGGCAGCCATGTGCCGTCTCCTGAATAGCTAATCTTGTGGAAGCGAAAGGGCGAACCTTCAGGCGATGACGCCGAGGATGTCGCTTTCCTTCATGATGAGCAGGTCCTGGCCGTCCACCTTCACTTCGGTGCCGGACCATTTGCCGAACAGAACGCGGTCGCCCGCCTTCACGTCCAGCGCGACGACCTTGCCGCTTTCGTCACGGGCGCCGGGGCCCACGGCCACGACTTCGCCCTCCTGGGGCTTTTCCTTGGCGGTATCGGGGATGATGATTCCGCCGGCGGTCTTCTGCTCGGCTTCAATGCGCTTCACGACCACGCGGTCATGCAAAGGGCGGAAGGACATGGGCATGATCCTCTTGGTATTGGAGCGAGCCGGGGGCTCGCGGTCTTTGGCACTCGCGCGATGGGAGTGCCAATCCCGGCCGGAGATAAGGAGCCGCCGCCCGCGCGTCAAGGCAGGCAGACTTACCAATGTGTAAGAGATCGCCGCATAAAGTGACTCAAACAGCGTGTCGGGGCGGCGCGAACGCGAATTTGTGTGTTGGACCAAGCATCGACGCCGCGACGAACAGGCTTTATGGTTGCGTCTCGCCCCGTTTCCCCGACGGGCGCGGTGCCGCATGCGGGTTGCCGTATTCGAGTAAGCTCTCGCCTCGGAGTGTGTGAATGTCTCAGTCCGCAGTTCGGTCCGTCGCCGGGGATGCCTGCGACACCGGCCCTGTTCGCCGTTCCAGCATCTCTTTCTATCGCCTCGGGATGGTCGCGGCCGTCATCGGAGGCCTGGGTCTTGGCGCCTGCGCGACCGGCCCGAGCGAACCGCCCCCCCCGGCGGCGCCGCAATATACCAGCCCTATTCCCGCCGCCAGCCTGGTGGGCCGCTACGGCCTCGCCGCGTTCCACCGCCCGGAGGACGCCGCCCGCACCGAGACCCAGGCGCGCGCGCAATGCAGCAATCCCTATGTCATCACCGCCGGCCCCAATGGCGGCGTGATGATGTATCTGGCCGACGACAACAAGCTCACCGAGCTGGTGTCCAAGGCCGCCGGCGGCCCCACCTTCATCGGACCGCCCGAGGACCCCGCCGGTGGCGAGCGCGACCGCCAGGTCCTGCGCTGGGACGGCCAGGTGCTGGTGCTCAAATGGGTGGACCCGGAAATCTCCAAGCGCTACGGAACCATGGTCTACGTGCGCTGCAGCTGAGCGGGCATGTCCGGGTGGCGGCGTTGGCCGCTGCCCGTCATATGAGCTATTGAACTGTCGCGCCGCGCCGCGGCGACCGGCACTTCCGGGGCGAGCGTGCGGCGCCCCAGAGGGCCAGATGGATCGTTCCGAAAAGCTGCTCCACGGCATCGACAAGAGCATGCGCGTGCTTGAGATCGGGCCGTTGTTCCGCCCCATATGCAGCCGGGCCGAGGGGTGGAACGCCTATTCCATCGATCACGCCAGCGAAGACGAGTTGCGGCAGAAATACCGCAACCATGTGGACGTGGATGTCTCGCGCATCGAGCGCGTCGACTTCGTCTGGCGGGGCGGGCCGATGGTGGATGCCGTTCCCAAGGTCTATCACGGGGCGTTCGATGCCTGCATCGCCAGCCACGTCATCGAACACATTCCCGATCCGATCGCGTTCCTGCGTTCCCTCGCGGCCCTGCTGAAGCCGGGCGCGGTGGTTGCGCTCGCGGTGCCCGATAAACGCTGGTGCTTCGATTTCTTCCGTCCGCTCAGCACCACGGCGGGCTGGCTGGAGGCCAATCGGCTCGGGCTCACCAAGCACAGCCGCGCCACCCGGTTCGAGTACGAGACCTCGGTGATCAATAGCGACGGGCGGGTGGCCTGGGGCCCCGGGCCGCTGGGCACGCCGAGCTTCTCGGGATGCCCGATCTGGCAATCCTATAATGTGTTCCGGCCGCAGAGCGACCTCGAGAACGAGGATTATGTGGACTGCCACGCCTGGTGCTTCACGCCCAGCAGCTTCGTGCTGATCATCGAGGAACTGCACGCCCTTGGCGCGCTCGACTTCCGCATCAAGCACACCTTCCCCACCGTAGGGCACGAGTTTTTCGTCATTCTGGAACAGAGCCAGGAGCGCGAAACCGATGTCGCCCGCATGCAGAAGAGACGCATGCGCCTCATGATGGCGACGGCGCGGGAATTGCGGGAGCAATTGGAGATGCTGCCGGTTCACCTTGACCTGGATTAGAGCTCTTCTGACCTTCCTGCGTGCGGGCCGTGAAAAGCGCGGCGAAATCTTGCAATACGGCGGATGCCCGCTTCCCTCGGCGGAAAACCCGCTTTAGATGGGTCCGGACTCCGCACAGCCTCAGGCGCCGCGGCCCCCTTCTTCGCGCCGCGCTCGGAACGGGCCGCCCGCGCCAGCACCTTGAGTGACACGATGGAACGCGCCGCGACCACCTATGATCCCCTGACTCCCGTGCCCCCCCACCGGCGGGTGTTCTCCGGCTCGGATGCCTTCGCCCTCTGGTTCAGCCTCGGCATCGGCCTGCTGGTGCTCCAGGCGGGTGCGCTGCTGGTCCCGGCGCTCAGCCTCGGCACGGCCTTTGTCGCGATCGTCGCCGGCACCGTGCTCGGGGTGGTCTTGCTCTCCGCGGTGGGGGTGATCGGCGCCGATTCCGGGCTCTCGGCCATGGCGAGCCTGCGGCCCACGCTCGGCTTGCGCGGTGCCATCCTGCCGACGCTCATCAATATGGTGCAATTGGTGGGCTGGGGCGCATTCGAGATCATCATCATGGGCGAGGCGGCGGAAGCCTTGTCCAAGCAGGCCTTCGGCTTCTCGCTGCCGGGCGTGTGGACGCTGCTGTTCGGCGTGCTCGCCACGACCATCGCGGTGATGGGGCCGGTGTCCTTCGTGCGGCGCTTCCTGCGCGCCTGGGGGCTGTACCTGCTGCTGGGCGCGGCGGTGTGGCTCACCTGGCGGCTCATGGCCAATTACGATCTCGCCGCGCTTTTCGCCAAGCCGGGCACCGGCGAGATGAGCTTCGGCGGCGCCATCGACCTCGTGGTGGCCATGCCGCTGTCCTGGCTGCCGCTGATTTCCGATTATACCCGCTTCGGCAAGTCCTCCGGCAGCGTCTTCCGGGGCAGCGCGCTCGGCTATCTGGTCGCCAATATCTGGTTCTACGGGCTCGGCGCGGCCTATGCCCTCGCGTCGGGCGGGGAGGGCACCATCGTGGTGGCGCTCGCCACCGCCGGCGGCGGCTTCGCGCTGCTCCTGATCCTGCTGGACGAGACCGACAACGCGTTTGCCGACATCCATTCCGCGGCGGTCTCCACCGGCACCTTGGTGCCGCTCGCGGTGCCGCATCTCGCGCTCGGCTTCGGCGCGCTGTGCACGCTGATCGCGCTGCTGGTGCCGCTCGCGCAGTATGAAGGGTTCCTGCTGCTGATCGGCTCGGTGTTCGCGCCGCTGTTCGGGGTGGTGCTGGCGGACCATTTCATCGTGCGCAAGCGCCGCATCGAGGCCGAGGAGATCACCCGCGTGCGCGGCGCCTATTGGTTCTCCGGCGGCTGGAACATCGCCGGCATCCTGGCCTGGGGCATCGGCATCGTCACCTTCCATGCGGTGACCGCCCTGCTGCCAGACCTCGGCGCGACTCTGCCCTCGCTGGTGACGGCGGGCGTGCTGTTCGTGCTTGCCCGCCGCCTGATGCCCTGATCGCGGGGGTAAACCCCCGCCGCTTTCGCCTCAGACTACGGTGCCGAAGAGGGCGCCGATGCCGGCGGTGGCGGCCATGGCGATGGCGCCCCAGAAGGTGACGCGGGCCGTGGCGCGCATCACTTCGGCGCCGCCGGCCTTCGCCGCGATGGCGCCCAGCACGGCAAGAAACACCAGCGAAGCGCCCGCCACCACGGGCACCTGAAGCGTGGACGGTGTCACCACCGCCATCAGCAGGGGCAGGATGGCGCCGACCGCGAACGAGGCGGCGGAGGTGAGCGCGGCCTGGATCGGCCGGGCGGTGGTGAATTCGGAAATGCCCAGTTCGTCGCGCGCATGGGCTTCAAGCGGGTCGCGCGCCATCAACTGCTCGGCCACCTGATGGGCCAGCCCCGGTTCAAGCCCGCGGCTGATATAGATGGCCGCCAGCTCGCGCCGCTCGGCGACCGGATCGGCCTTGAGTTCCGCGGTCTCGCGCGCGAGGTCGGCCTTTTCCGTGTCCGATTGGGAGCTGACCGAGACATATTCGCCCGCCGCCATGGACATGGCGCCGGCGACCAGCCCCGCCACGCCGGCGACCAGAATGTCCGAATGGGTGGCCGAGGCGGACGCGACGCCGACGATCAGGCTGGCGGTGGAGACGATGCCGTCATTGGCGCCAAGCACGGCGGCGCGCAGCCAGCCGATGCGGTCGATGAGGTGACCTTCCGTGTGCGGGCTGGCCATGAAGCACCTCGATCCTGTGGGAGTGGAAAGGGCATCAGCCGGTTCCTCCCAGGACCGTCCGAGCGCAGCCGGGGCTCTGGCGCAGGCTGGGGCGAGGGACGAATCGCCGTCTGCCCGAGATCCGTGATGCTCGGGCAGACGCGACCCGTTCCAGCAGCCCCCCGACTGCCAGCCGTCTCGACGACCCCGCGCTGGTATCAGCCGCGCATGACACCTGTGCGTCGGGTCAACGCCTTGTGTTCAAAATCTTTTCCCGCATATGTTGCGGCGCAATTGTCGCATGCTGCAGTGCGCGCGCCCGGCTGAACCTGGGGTCAGTCGTCCATCTTCAGCGCGGCGATGAAGGCTTCCTGGGGAATCTCGACGCGCCCGAACTGGCGCATCTTCTTCTTGCCTTCCTTCTGCTTGTCCAACAGCTTGCGCTTACGGGAGATGTCGCCGCCGTAGCATTTGGCGGTCACGTCCTTGCGCAGCGCCTTGATGGTCTCGCGCGCGATCACCTTGGCGCCGATGGCGGCCTGGATCGGGATGTTGAACAGATGCTGGGGGATCAGGTCCTTCAGCTTCTCGCACATGGCGCGGCCGCGATGATCGGCACGGGTGCGATGGACCAGCATGGAGAGCGCGTCCACCGGCTCGGCATTCACCAGGATCGACATCTTCACGAGGTCGCCCTCGCGATAATCGGTGATGTTGTAGTCGAACGAGGCATAGCCCTTCGAGATGGACTTCAGCCGGTCGTAGAAATCGAACACCACTTCGTTCAGCGGCAGATCGTAGGTGACCATGGCGCGCGCGCCCACATAGGTCAGTTCGATCTGGTTGCCGCGCCGGTCCTGGCAGAGCTTGAGCACGCTGCCGAGATAATCGTCCGGCGTGAGGATGGTGGCGCGGATCCAGGGCTCGCGGATTTCCTTGATCTTCACCACGTCCGGCATGTCGGCCGGGTTGTGCAGGTCGATGGTGGAGCCGTCGCTCATCTCCATCTCGTAGATGACGGAGGGGGCGGTCGCGATCAGGTCGAGGTTGAACTCGCGCTCCAGGCGTTCCTGGATGATCTCCAGGTGCAGGAGGCCCAGAAACCCGCAGCGGAAACCGAAGCCGAGCGCCGCGGAGGTCTCCATCTCGAACGAGAAGCTGGCGTCGTTGAGGCGCAGCTTGCCCATGGCGGCGCGCAGATCCTCGAAATCCGCCGCATCCACTGGAAACAGGCCGCAGAACACCACCGGCTGGGCCGGCTTGAAGCCCGGCAGGGGCTCGGCGCAGGGGCGCTTCTCATCCGTGATGGTGTCGCCGACGCGGGTTTCCGCCACTTCCTTGATGGAGCCGGTGAGGAAGCCGATCTCGCCGGGGCCGAGGCTCTCCATGGCCACCATTTTCGGGGTGAACACGCCGACGCGGTCCATGTCATAGGCGGCGCCGGTGCGCATCATCTTGATGCGCTGGCCCTTCTTCACCACGCCGTCGACCACGCGCACCAGCACCACCACTCCGAGATAGGTGTCGTACCAGCTATCCACCAGCAGCGCCTTCAGCGGCGCGTCGCGGTCGCCCACGGGCGGGGGCAGGCGGGTGACGATCGCTTCCAGCACCTGGTCGATATTGAGCCCGGTCTTGGCCGAAATGCCGATCGCCTGGGAGGCGTCGATGCCGATCACGTCCTCGATCTGCGCCTTCACCTTCTCCGGCTCGGCGGCGGGCAGATCGATCTTGTTGAGCACCGGAACGATGTCGTGATTGTTGTCGATGGCCTGATAGACGTTGGCCAGCGTCTGCGCCTCGACCCCCTGGGAGGCGTCCACCACCAGCAGCGAGCCTTCCACGGCGGCGAGCGAGCGGTTCACCTCATAAGCGAAGTCCACGTGGCCGGGGGTGTCGATTAGGTTGAGGATATAGGTTTCCCCATCCTTCGCTTTGTAGGAGAGGCGCACGGTCTGCGCCTTGATGGTGATGCCGCGCTCGCGCTCGATATCCATGTTGTCGAGCACCTGCTCGGTCATCTCGCGTTCGCTCAGGCCGCCGGTGAGCTGGATCAGGCGGTCGGCGAGCGTGGACTTTCCATGGTCGATATGGGCGACGATGGAGAAGTTGCGGATATGGGTCTGCGGCGTTGCGGTCATCCGCGCCGCATAGCACCGGCATTCGAGGGCCACAAGGCGCGCGCCGCATTTGTCCCTCCCGCGCCGGGATCGCGCGGGGCCGGGGCGGCGGTTCCGGGGGGCAGAGCGAGAGGGCGAGGGCGAGGGCCCCACAAAAGCAAAACCCTCAGGACGTGCGGAGCCGCTCGCTTTCAAAACCATCGAATAGTGCCAACAGAGCGTCCAGCCCGTCGGTGAAGGCGGCGGGGCCGGGCTGCAGGATGAGGCTCGACTTGATCTCATGCAGCCGCCCCGCGCGCACTGCGGGAAGCTCGGCGAAGCCCGGACGGGCGGCGAAGCGGGCGGGATTGAACTTCTTGCCGCACCAGGAGCCGATGACCATGTCGGGCGCCCGCGCGATCACCTCCGCCTCGCTCACGAAGCGTTCGCGGGCGGCGCGGCCTTGGGCGCGGTCGGCGAAGATGTCGATGCCGCCTGCGATTTCCACCAATTGCGACACCCAGCCGATGCCGCAGATCATCGGCGCGTCCCATTCTTCGAAATAGACGCGGGGGCGCACGGCGCGTGCGGCGGCGCGGACCTTGGCCGCCCCCAGCCGCGCGTCCAGATCGGCGATGAGCGCGGCCCCTTTTTCGGCCGCGCCCACAAGGGCGGCGAGGGTCGCGATCATGGCGAAGATGCCATCGATGCCGCGCTGGTTGAAGACGTGCACATCCAGCCCGGCGCGGGCGAGATCGGCGACGATGTCCGCCTGCAGGTCGGAAAAGGCCAGCACCAGGTCCGGCGCGAGCGCCAGGATCTTCGGCAGGTCCGCCGAGACGAAGGCGGAAACGCGGGGCTTTTCCTTGCGCACGCGGGGCGGGCGCACCGCATAGCCGGATACGCCGGCGATGCGGTGGTCCTCGCCAAGCAGATAAAGCGTCTCCACCGTCTCCTCGGTGAGGCAGACGATGCGGCGGGGATAAGGATCGCGTCCCACCCCGCCCGGTCACATGCCGGGACGGGAGCGAGGCTCAAGGGCCTCGTCGTCGTCGAGCTCCGGGCCCGGGTCGTCCGGTAGCGGCGGCAGGGCGACGAGCGGGGCGGGCTTGGGCGTCTCCGCTCTGGCGCCCTCACTCCGGGTGGTCTCGGCCGGACCGGCGGGTGGATGAGTGCCGTTGGTCGCGGGCTCGGCCGCCGCATCGTTGCTTTCGGCCGGTGGCGCCTCGGGCGCGGCCACGGGCTTGGGCGGAATGGCGGCGATGGCGGCGCGCACGCGCTCCGCCTCGTGTTCCAGGATAGGGGTCGCGGCAACCCCCGGCGGCACGGCCCACACATAGGCGTCGAGCTTGCCGGTGACCGGCGAGAGCGGCGCCCATTGCTCGGACACCACGCCGTCGGCGATCCAGGCGGGGTCGCGCGCGGCGCGGACCGCCCGGGCGGCCCATTCGCGCGCCTTGCCGATATCGCCGTGCTCGCTTGCTTCCAGCTCCGCCATCAGCAGGCAGATGCGCTGGGTCGGCGCGGCGGCGAGCGGCTGGAGCACGGCGCGCGCCTCGCCGAATTCCAGCGCGTCGATGCAGGCGTGGGCGAGCGCGATCGCGCTTTCCGGGTGCGCCGGCGCCTTGGCCGCGAGCAGGCGGATGCGCTTAAGCCGATCGAGGGCGGCATCGCCCGGCCGCAGATGGGCGGCGACTTCGGCCAGTTCGGGATGGGGCGTCGTGGCATAGGCGGCCTCGACGATCTTGAGCGCCTTCTTCAATTCGCCGGCGGAGCCGAGCAGGCGCCCTGCGACGGCGGCGGCGGGCACCAGCGTCGGCGCGAGGCGTACGGCTTCGAGCGCGCGTTCCTTGGCCACCGGCGGGTCGGAGATTTCCACCGCCATGGCCTCGGCGGCGAGCAGGATTGCGCGGCGCCGGCGATGCTGCACCTTGTCGATGCCCTTCGCCGCCATCTGCTTTTCCAGCACCGCGCGGGCGCCGGGATAATCGCCTTCGGCGCAGCGCGCCTCGATCACGGCATCGGCCGCCCAGGCGAGCGCCGGGGCCTGTTCGGCCGCCTGTTCCGCCAGCAGGCGCGCGGCGGAAAGATCGCCGGCGCGGCGCGCTTCCATATGCAGGCCGCGCAAGGCGAGCAGGCGGGTGTCGGGGGATTCCAGCATCAAGCGGAAGCTCGCCCGCGCCAGTTCCGGGTCGCCCTCGAACTGGGCGGTCTGAGCTGCCAGAAGATGGGTGAGCGGCTCATGTGGCAGCAGACGGGCGGCGTCCTGGCTGGCTTTCTTTGCTTCCGTGCCGTTGCCCGCGCCGATGGCGAGCAGGCCGCGCGACACCGCGGCCCAGCCTTTTTCCCGGCGCCGGCGGCGCGAGAAGCGGGCGATGAGGCGCGGCGAGGACAGCAGCAGCGAAATCAGCCGCCAGACCAGAAGCAGCACACCGCTGAACAGCGCGAGGGCGGCGAGCGCCACCGGCACGCTGGTCTCGATGCGCCAGCCTTGCCAGACCATGGTGATCTCGCCCGGCCGGTCGGCGAGCCAGGAGGCGCCGAACGCGACGGCGGCGAGCAGAACGAGGAGGATGACGAGACGGATCACGGCACTTTCCCGGAAATGGCGGCCAGGGCCTGGAGATAGAGCGCACCGACCGCATTGGCTGCGTTCCGGCGCTGCTGGATCTCGGCGATCAGGGACTTGAGCTTGTCCTTCGTGCCCTGGGGCAGGGCGTCGAGCCGCGCGAGCGCGGTGTCGAAATCCCCGGCGCGCAATGCGGCGAGCGCCTGGTCGAGCGTCGCCTGGACCTCGGGCGTGGGCGCGGTTTCAGCCGGGCGCACCTTGACCAGGCTTTCGGCGCTGGACAGCAGGCGGTTCACCACGCTTCCCGCCGTCGATGTCGCTTCGGCCGGGGCGGCCGCAGCCTCGGTTCCCGCCTGCTGCAACCGGCTCGCGAGCTTGGCGGGAGAGGAGAAGCCGACGCTCGCGAGCGAGGCGAACGGATCAAGCGGGGCGGCCGTGGTGCCGAGCACGGCGCGGGCGGCATCCAGTTCCGCGACGAACGGGCGGCCGGACCGGATGGCATCGTTCAGCACCGCCAGCACCGCGATGGAGGCTGCGGCGCGGCTGGTGGATGTGGACGCGGCGACGGATTGATCGACCCGGGCGCTGAGGGCGGTCACCTGCTGGCTGGCGCCGGCGGCGGCGGTGGCCGCGTCCTTCACCGAACCCTGAAGGCCCTGCTGCCCCTGGCGCAGGGTGGTGATGTCGGCCTGAGCCTGGGCGAACAACGCGCGCTCCTGCTCCGGGGAGGGCTGCTGCGCGGCGGTGGCCTCGATCTTGTCGACCCGCTGCGTCAAGGCTGCGAGCGCACGCGGATCGGCGGCGCCGCGCGCCTCCAGGGCCGCGATGCGGGCGGCCAAGGGCTGGATTTCGTCGCTGACGCTGACCGTTCCAAGGCGCGAGGACAGGCCATAGACCACCAGGGCCGCAACCACGGCGCCGCCCAACGTGCCCAGCAGCAGCGCAAGCCAGGGCGAGGCCCCGCGCGCCGCCGGGGCGGGCGGAGGGATGAGAATCGGCTGGGCGGCTTCGAAAGCGGCCTCGTCCGCAGCCTTCGAGGCGGCGCCGGTTGCCGGGCTAGCCGGCGCGTCCGCGCCGGTTTCCTCATGGGGCTCGGTGGGCGGGGCGGGGGGCAGAGGGTCGTCCACGGCGCCGTCGGGGGCGGCACGCGGCACATCCTGGGGCTCATTCGCGCGCGGCTCCGCCTGCGGACCGACCGGGGCATCGAGCGCGTCGGTGGCAGCGGCGGCGCCGCTTGCATCGTGCGGCTCCACGCCATGGGACGTTTCTCCCGCAGCCAGGGAGGCGGCGGCCGGGTCCTTCGGACGGGCCGTATCCTCGCGGGTCGGATCGTCGTGCGCCATGGGCCTCCTCGTATTCTTGGTTACCGGCAGGCCGGTGACGAATGTCCGGCCGGTTCGGCCGGCAGCTTGCCTCTGCCTTACAGCAAAGTCAGCAGCGCGTCCTCTTCGGCCGCCCCGGCGATCTCGACCGCGCAGCCGGCGGCAGCCAGCGGCGCGGCGATGGCCGGCGACAAGCACAAGTGCCGCAAAGCCCGTAAGAGTTCCTTAACGCCGTCCGTAGCGACGCAATGAAGCAGGGTTTGGGCGCTGCGCGCCGAATAATGCAAAGCGGTGTCGAGATTGCCCAGAAGCAGCGCCGTGCGCGTTGCATCCGCAAGGGTTTGCGCGGGGGCCATGGCATAGAGCACGCACAGCGCAACCGCCAGATGGTGCCGCCCGAGCAAGGCGGCGAGGTCGCCCGCCCGGTCGGCGCCGGCGGCATGCAGGATTCGGGCACCCGGCGCGAGCCGCGCCGCCAGCAGGGCGGCGAGAGCCTGCACGTTTCCGTCCGCCTCGATCACATGGGCAAAGCCGGCCGCCCGCGCCTGCGCGCCGGTGCGCGCGCCCACGGTGAACACCGGCAGGCCCCGCAGGGCGCTGGCCTGCGGCCGCGCGGCGAGCGCCCGCACCCCATGCGCGCTGGTGAAGGCGAGAGCGGAGAACGGGCCGCGCGGCAGCGGCGCGCCGGTTTCCTTGAAGCGCAGCATGGGATCGCTCACCACCGTGTGCCCGAGCGCCTCCAGCCGCGCCCGCGTGCGCGCCGCGCCCGGTTCCGGGCGGGTCAGCAGGATGCGCTGGGACGGGACGGCGAGGGACATGGGACCGGGCTTTCAGGCGAACGATAGCGGGAGTGGGGGTAAAGGGTCCATGCGGAAGCCGACCCCGGCCCGCGGCAGCGTGCCGAGCGGCGCTTAGCTCCTCCCAGTCGGCGCATGAGGCCGGCGTAGCGTCTACAGGCCGAGCGCCCGCGCCGGCGCGCTGGTGCGCAGTTCCTTGCCCAGGTCGGCGCCGAGCCGCGCGGCGTCCGCAACGGGGGCGCTGGAATCGGCTTCGGCGGCGTCGCGCCCGTCGGGCGAGAGCACCAGGCCGCGCAGGCGCACCCGCTCCCCGTTCAGGGTCGCGAGCGCGGCGATGGGCGTGCGGCAGGAGCCGTCCAGTGCGGCGAGGAAGGCGCGCTCGGCGGCGAGCGCGATGCCGGTGGCGCGGCACGTGATAGCCGCGATGGCGGCATTGGTGGCTTCGTCCGAGATCCGGCACTCGATGGCGACGGCGCCCTGGCCCACGGCGGGCAGGAAATCATCTGTGTCCAGGATCGCGCTCGTCTCATGGGCGAGCCCGAGCCGGGTGAGGCCGGCGAGCGCCAGCAAGGTGGCGTCGAAGATGCCGGAGCGCACCTTGGAGAGGCGCGTCTGCACATTTCCGCGCAGCAATTGCACCTCCAGATCGGGCCGCTTGCGGCGCAATTGCGCCTCCCGCCGCAGCGAGGCGGTGCCGATGATGGCCCCGGGCTTGAGGTCGGACAGGCCCGCGCCCTCGCGCAGGATCAGCGCGTCGCGCACGTCGGCGCGGGGGAGATAGCCGGCTAAATGCAACCCGTCGGGCAGATAGGTCGCCACATCCTTGGCCGAATGCACGGCGAGATCGATGCGACCGTCGAGCAGCGCTTCCTCGATCTCCTTGGTGAACAGCCCCTTGCCGCCGGCTTCGGAGAGTGCGCGATCCTGGATCGCATCGCCCGAGGTGCGGATGATCTCGATGGCGATGCTGTCGGCCGGGCGGGCCAGGGCCGTGGCCAAGGCGTCGCGCACGGCATGGGCCTGCCACAGCGCCAGCGCGCTGCCGCGGGTGCCGATGGCGAGGCGGGGCGCGTGGGCGGGGAGCGGGGACGCGGCGGAAGAGGACTCGGAAGAGGACATGGGGGAGAGGTTCGTCTCTTGTGTCATTGGCGCGTACAATGATAGCCGGAATCGCAATGGCATAGAGCGGCGTGGCGGCGCAGGCCGCGCTACCCCCGGCGCAGGCGCCGGTCTGGAGGATAAAGTGGCGGATCTGCTGGTGCTCGGCATCGAGACCACGTGCGACGAAACCTCGGCGGCCGTGGTGGCGCGCTCGCCTTCCGGGGCCGGCCACGTGCTCTCGAACGTGATCCGCACCCAGGTCGAGGAACATTCCCCCTATGGCGGCGTGGTGCCGGAAATCGCCGCCCGCGCCCATGTGGAAGTGCTCGATGTCGTCATCGCGGAGGCGATGCGCGCGGCGGGACTGAACTTCGCCAATCTCGCCGCCGTGGCCGCCGCCGCGGGTCCTGGCCTGATCGGCGGCGTCATCGTCGGCCTCACCACCGCCAAGGCTATCGCCTTGTCCACGCGCCGCCCGCTGGTGGCGGTGAACCATCTGGAGGCGCATGCGCTCACCGCGCGCCTTACCGACGGCGTCGCCTTTCCCTATCTGCTGCTGCTGGTCTCCGGCGGGCACACTCAATTGCTGGCGGTGGAGGAGATCGGCCGCTATCGCCGGCTCGGCACCACGCTCGACGATGCCGTGGGCGAGGCCTTCGACAAGGTGGCGAAGATGCTGAGCCTGCCGTATCCGGGCGGGCCGCAGGTGGAGCAGATGGCGCTGCTGGGCGATGCCCACCGCTTCGCCTTCCCCCGGCCGATGCTGGGCCGGCGCGAGCCGGACTTCTCCCTGTCGGGCCTGAAGACCGCCGTGCGGCTAGAGGCGGACCGCCTCGCCCCCCTGTCGGACCAGGACGTGTATGACCTGTGCGCCTCGTTCCAGGCGGCGGTGGTGGATCTGATCGCCGACCGGGTGCGCGCCGGCGCGCGGGCGTTCCGCGATCTCGTCGGCTGCGGGCCGACCGCGCTGGTGGTGGCCGGCGGAGTCGGCGCGAATGCCGCGATCCGCGAGGCGCTTCAGCGCACGGCGGTGGATCTCGGCACGCGCATGGCGGTGCCGCCGCCGGAACTGTGCACCGACAACGGCGCCATGATCGCCTGGGCGGGGGCCGAGCGGCTCTCGCGCGGGCTCACCGATCCCCTGAGCATCAGCCCGCGCGCGCGCTGGCCACTCGATCCCGCCTCCACCGGCGCCAAGGCCTGAGAGAGAGGCCTGAGAGACATGGCGCAGGCGGCAACCGCTTTTTCCCGCATCGGCGTGGTGGGCGCCGGCGCGTGGGGCACGGCGCTCGCCAATGTGGCGGCGCGGGCCGGGCGCAGCGTAACGCTCTACGCGCGCAATGCGGATCAGGCGGCGGACATGGAGGCGCGGCGCGAGAATGTGCGCGGCCTGCCGGGTATTCCCCTGGAGCCGGGCGTGCACGCGAGCGCACGGCGCGAGGATCTCATCCCCTGCGACGCGCTGCTCCTCGTGGTGCCGGCGCAGGCGCTGCGGGCGGTGCTGGCGGAGCTTGGTCCCTCAATCGCGGCGGGAACGCCGCTTGTCTCCTGCGCCAAGGGCATCGAGCGCGGCACCGGCGCTTTCATGAGCGAGGTGATCGCCACCACCTTGCCGCACGGCCGCGCGGCGGTGCTTTCCGGCCCGAGCTTCGCCCATGATGTCGCGGCCGGCTTGCCGACCGCGGTGACGCTCGCTGCCGCCGATGTGGCATTGGCGGAGCAACTGGCGGATGCGCTGGGCGGCCCCACCTTCCGCCTTTATCATTCCACCGATGTGCGGGGCGTGGAGATCGGCGGGGCGGCCAAGAATGTGCTCGCCATTGCCGCCGGCATCGTCGCCGGCCGCCGGCTGGGCGCGAGCGCGGGCGCGGCGCTGACCGCGCGGGGGTTTGCCGAGCTGGTGCGCTTCGGTCGGGCGTTCGGCGCGCAGGCGGAAACGCTCACGGGGCTGGCGGGCCTGGGCGATCTCATTCTCACCGCCTCCGGCCCGCAATCGCGCAATTTCGCCCTCGGCTTCGCGCTCGGCGAGGGCCGCGCCGGCGAAGGCAAGCTCGCGGAAGGGGCCTATACGGCCAGCGTGCTGGTGGAAATGGCGGCGGGCCGGGGCGTCGACATGCCCATCTGCGCGGCGGTCGATGCGGTGCTGGCGGGCCGGCTCACCATCGCCGGGGCGATTGATGCGCTGATGGCCCGCCCGCAGCGGTCCGAGACCAGCCGGGCTTAGGCGGACGGCCGCTGAACGGGCTTTCGCTTCTGCCCGCGCGCGCCGCACGGCGTCGGTCAAGGACCGATGCTGGCCTCAGAAGCCCTTCACCACCGTGTGGCGATGTTCCATCTGCGGGCCAGACACGAAATAGGGGCTCACCAGCGCGCGCCATTCCTTGAAGGCGGGCGATTCGCGGAAATGGATCATGTGGTCGTCCACGGTCTCCCATTCCACCACCAGCGTATAATGGGTCGGCGACTCGATCGAGCGGTCGACGCGCATGCTGCGGCAGCCGCGGGCGTTCTGGAACAGGGCAACGGCTTTGGTCGCGCCGGCTTCGAAATCGGCTTCCTGGCCGGGCTTAACTTCGATGTGAGCGAATTCGTAGACCATCTTATCCTCCCAAAAGGGAGGCGACGGTATCAGGCG
Organism: Roseixanthobacter pseudopolyaromaticivorans; assembly: GCF_043195145.2. NCBI lineage: Bacteria > Pseudomonadati > Pseudomonadota > Alphaproteobacteria > Hyphomicrobiales > Xanthobacteraceae > Roseixanthobacter > Roseixanthobacter pseudopolyaromaticivorans. Next base: position 3,819,545 of record NZ_CM195539.1, on the reverse strand, counting down.
ACAAGCCGTGCACAACTGTCCCGCACGGAAAAAATGCCGGGCGCTGCATCCAGCGCGTGCGCGGCCTTCGGCCGGCTTGCCAATCGCCCCGCCCGCTCGCTAGAGCAGAAGCGTGCGCATTCAGGCGTCTGGAGTTTCGCGATGGCCCATTGGCTCTACAAATCCGAGCCGTTCAAATGGTCGTGGGAGATGCAGGTCAAGGCCGGCGCGAAGGGCACCCATTGGGATGGCGTGCGCAACCATTCGGCCAAGCTGAACCTGCTCGCCATGAAGCTGGGCGACCAGGGATTCTTCTATCATTCCAACGAGGGCAAGGAGATCGTCGGCATCGTCGAGGTGATCCGCGAGGCCTATCCCGACCCCTCCGACCCCACGGGCAAGTTCGTGATGGTGGACCTGAAGGCGGTGAAGCCGCTCAAGGCGCCGGTGTCGCTGGAAACCATCAAGGCCGATCCCCGTCTCCAGGACATGGCGCTAGTGAAATTCTCCCGCCTCTCGGTGCAGCCGGTGACGGACGAGGAGTGGGACCTGGTGCTGGCGCTCGCGCAGGGGTGAGCGGCAGCCGTCACTCCGCCGCTTCCAGCCGCGAGGTGGCGACGATCTGGGCCAGCACCTCGGCGCGCCGGGCGGGCGAGCGGCAGCCCTTCAACGTGGCGGAAAAGCGCTCCAGAACGCCGTCCTCGAAGGCGGTGACGATGGTGCCGTGCACATAGCTTTTTCGGCAGACGGTGGGCGTGTTGGCGAGCGCCTCTGCCGCGTCCCGCACCGCCTCCAGCACCTGGGAGCGGCGGGCGCGGGCGCTGCCGGCGGGCACCGCGCGGGCCAGCGTCTCCAGCACGCTGGCGGAGGCGACGAGGGTGCGGAAATCCTTCAGCGAGATGGGCGCGCCCGACATCTCCTTCAGCGCCCGGTTCACCTCGTCCGCCCGCACCGGTCGCACCGTGCCCTCGGCGTCGCGATACTGGAATAGCCGGCGCCCCGGCAAACGGTGCAGACGGGCGATGGCGGCGGCGAAACGGGGAACGCACACGTCCTTCTCCACCTTCTGCCCGCCCTTGGCCTTGAAGCGGATGACGACCCGGTCGCCGTCGCGCGTGACGTTCGACTTCAGCAAGGTCGTGGCCCCGCGCGTGCCGCGTGCGCGGGCATAGGCTTCGCCGCCGGCACGGATGGCGGTGAGGGCGACCAATTCGATCACCGCGGCGAGCGCGAACTCCTTCGTCGGATCGCGGTCCGCCCCGGCGTCGGCGAGCCCCCGGCCGAGCGCGCGCCGCAGCGTCGGCAGGGCATCCGCGAGCTTCGCCAGCCGCCGGGCCTTGAGCACCTCGCGCACCTTTTCCCAATCGGGATGGTAGCGATATTGCAGCCGCCCCGCCGCATCGCGGCCGATGGCCTGCAGATGCGCGCGCGGATCTGGGGCGTAACGCACGTCTTGATAGGCGGGCGGCACGGCCTGCGCGGCGAGGCGGGAGAGGATCTCCGCATCCCGGATCGGCGCGCCGGTTTCGTCCCGGTAGGAGAAGCCGGTCCCGGCCTTGCGGCGCGACCATGTGAGGTCCTCGGGGCCGGCGAGCACGAGGCCGGCCTTGTGGGCAAGGCGGGTCATCTGGGAGGGACGGCGGTTCATGGCGGGGGTCCAGCTGCCGGCGGGCGCCGGCTTTCCCATTGAAAATGCGGGGGATGCCGCGAAGTTCCCACCGGCGGGCCATCGGTTTTCCTTGTGGCATGCCCCGCGGGCGGCCAAGGTCGCGGCGTGAGCGAACCGAAATCTCCACCTCTCCCCTCTCCGACCGCCATCGATCCCGCCTGCTTCGTGCGCGCGGAGACGCGGCTGCGCCCGGTGCCGCTGGTACCGGAGCTTTCCCTCCATGTGGCCGATGAGGCCGTGCCGCTCTGGCAGCGCACCGAGGAGCAACTGGGCGCCATGGGCTTGCCGCCGCCGTTCTGGGCCTTTGCCTGGGCGGGCGGGCAAGCGCTGGCGCGCCATGTGCTGGATCATCCCGACCTAGTCGCGGGGCGGCGGGTGCTGGATTTCGCCTCCGGCTCCGGCCTGGTGGGCATCGCCGCCACGCGGGCGGGGGCGGCGCACGTCTCCTGCGCCGATATCGATGCCTATGCGCTCGCCGCCATCGCGCTCAACGCCGCGGCCAACGGCGTCGCGGTGGAGGTGTGCGGCACCGATCTGATTGGCACCGACGCGGGCTGGGAGACGGTGCTGGCCGGCGACATTTGCTATGAGCGCGACCTCGCCGAGCGGGTCTTCGCCTGGCTCAAAGCGCTGTCGCGGCGCGGCGCAATCGTGCTGATCGGCGATCCCGGGCGGTCCTATCTGCCGAAAGCGGAACTCGAGCAGGTGGCGGAGTATTCCGTGCCGGTGACGCGGGAGCTGGAAGACGCGGACATCAAGCACACCTGCGTGTGGCGCCCGCGCTGAATCGATCGCGGGGGGAACCCCGCGCACGCCCCATCGTTGGCCCTGGAGCCCTCAAGAGGAGATGCACCATGGATAGCCACGAGATCTGGGAAGAAATGGCCGGCCGCCATTCCTGCATGCTGATCGACCGCGACGGACACCGCCTGCGGGCGCGCCCCATGGCGCCGGTGGCGCGGGAAGAGGACCACGCCATCTGGTTCGTGACCGACGCGCACGCCTCGAAGGATGACGAAATCGCCCACGATCCCCAGGTGTGCGTCACCTTCGCCGACCCGTCCGACCATTTTTATCTCTCGGTCTCGGGACCGGCGGAAGTGGTGCGCGACCCCGCCAAGCTGAAGCAGATCTGGTCCAACGCCATGGAGGCGTATTTTCCCGGCGGGCCGGACGATCCCAATGCCATCCTGCTGCGGGTGCGGCCGGAGCAGGCCGAATATTGGCAGGGCGATTCCACCCTCATGACCGGCGTGAAGATGGCCGCCGCGATCATGAAGGAAGAACGCGCGACCCTCGGCGAGAACGCCAAGCTGCGGCTATAGGATCAGGCGCGCGACCAAATCGCGCGCACACCGCCGATGGCGAACACGAGCCAGCCGGCAATCATCAGGGTGCCGCCCGTCGGGGCGGTGCCCCAGAGCAATTTGACATCCATCAAAGCCCGCAGCGTCAAATCGCCCGAAAATAAAAGCGTGCCAAGGCCGATGGCCGAGGCGCCGACGAGAATCCCGGTGCGGCCCCGCAGCAGAGTGACGCTCACGGCCACCGCCCCGAGGAGAGTGAGCGCGCCGAACAAGAAGAACTGGGCCGCCGTGGCGAGCGAGGCACCCCCCGCGAGATGCGCGGCCACGGCCGAAGCGCCCACGCCGGCCGCGCCATAAAGGCCGGCGACGAAGAGCAGGGAGCGGAGCCAGAGAGTCATTTCGTGCCATCCTACGATCACGGGGCCGCATCTTAGCGGGCGACGATCTATAGCGCGCCGCACGGGCGCGAAGCAGCGTGCGCGGCGCCGCAGGGCGCGCGGTCGCACGTGCCTGTGCATTGCCATTTAAAATCCGGAAGCGCTTTCCTACGCGCCGCGCCGGATCGTCTAGAACCAAAGTATTCTTGGTCCAAAGTCTGCCCTGCCCGAGCCTTGTGGAGCGCCGACCCGCTCACCATAATCGCGCCAAGCAAACACGATCGGGCGCAGCGCGGACCTCATGTGACGCGCGAAACGCCAACGCACGAAGGGGAGGTCTCAATGTCCGATACGGTCTATCAGGTCCCGGCTGAATGGCAGGGGCGCGCCTTCGTGGACGCCGCCGAATATGCGGCCATGTACCAAGCCTCCGTTTCCGATCCCGACGCCTTCTGGGCCGAGCACGGCAAGCGCATCCATTGGTTCGAGCCCTTCACCACGGTGAAGAACACCTCGTTCGAACCCGGCGCGGTCTCGATCAAATGGTTCGAGGACGGCATCACCAATGTCGCCTACAATTGCGTGGACCGGCATCTTGCCGAGCGCGGCGACCAGGTGGCGATCATCTGGGAAGGCGACGACCCCTCCGAATCCCGCAACGTGACCTATCGCGAGCTGTCGGAGCAGGTGAACCGCTTCGCCAACGTCCTGCGCAATCGCGACGTGAAGAAGGGCGACCGCGTCACCATCTACATGCCCATGATCCCCGAGGCCGCCTATGCCATGCTGGCGTGCGCGCGGCTTGGCGCGATCCATTCGGTGGTGTTCGGCGGCTTCTCCCCCGACAGCCTCGCGGGCCGCATCTCGGATTGTGAATCGCGCTGCGTCATCACCGCCGACGAGGGCCTGCGCGGCGGCCGCAAGGTGCCGCTGAAGGCCAATGTGGATGCCGCCATCGCCCGCGTCGAGGGCGGCGTGGACCATGTCATCGTGGTCAAGCGCACCGGCGGCAAGGTGGACATGGAGCCGGGCCGGGACGTCTGGTATCACGAGGCCGCCGACATGGTGACCGACGAATGCCCGGTGGAGCATGTGAACGCGGAAGACCCGCTGTTCATCCTCTATACCTCGGGCTCCACCGGAAAACCGAAGGGTGTGCTGCACACCACCGGCGGCTATCTGGTCTATGCCTCCATGACGCACCAATATGTCTTCGATTATCACGAGGGCGACGTCTATTGGTGCACCGCGGACGTCGGCTGGGTGACCGGCCATTCCTATATCGTCTACGGCCCGCTGGCGAACGGCGCGACCACCTTGATGTTCGAGGGCGTGCCCAATTATCCCAGCAACTCCCGCTTCTGGGAGGTGATCGACAAGCACAAGGTCAACATCTTCTACACCGCCCCCACCGCCATCCGCGCGCTGATGCAGAGCGGCGAGGAGCCGGTGAAGAAGACCTCGCGCGCGTCGCTTCGCCTGCTCGGCTCGGTGGGCGAGCCGATCAATCCGGAAGCGTGGGAATGGTATCACCGCGTGGTCGGCGAGAACCGCTGCCCGATCGTCGATACCTGGTGGCAGACGGAGACCGGCGGCATCCTCATCACCCCGCTGCCGGGCGCGACCGCGCTGAAGCCGGGTTCGGCCACCAATCCCTTCTTTGGCGTCCAGCCCCAGGTGGTGGATGCGGAAGGCAAGGTGCTGGATGGCGCCTGCGAGGGCAATCTCGTGATCGCCGACAGCTGGCCGGGGCAGATGCGCACGGTCTATGGCGACCATGAGCGCTTCGAGCAGACCTATTTCTCCACCTATCCCGGCAAGTATTTCACCGGCGACGGCTGCCGCCGCGATGCCGACGGCTATTATTGGATCACCGGCCGCGTGGACGACGTGATCAACGTGTCCGGCCACCGCATGGGTACGGCGGAAGTGGAAAGCGCGCTCGTCGCCCATCCCAAGGTGTCCGAGGCGGCGGTGGTGGGCTTCCCGCACGATATCAAGGGCCAGGGCATCTATGCCTATGTCACCTTGATGGACGGGGAAGTGCCGAGCGAGGACTTGCGCAAGGAACTGGTGAATTGGGTGCGCCGCGAGATCGGCCCGATCGCCTCGCCGGACCTGATCCAGTTCGCGCCCGGCCTGCCGAAGACCCGCTCCGGCAAGATCATGCGCCGCATCCTGCGCAAGATCGCCGAGGACCAGTTCGAGAGCCTGGGCGACACCTCGACCCTCGCCGATCCCGGTGTGGTGGACGATCTGGTGCACAATCGCCAGAACAAGCGCACTGCGGCCTGATCCTCCCGCGCCTGAGATTTCGAAGTGCCCGGGCTTGGCCCGGGCATTTTCGTTTGTGCCGGTGATTTGAAGGGCGAGGGTGTTTGCCCTCGCGGAAGCGTGTGCTACATAGCGTCACGTGAAATTACGAATTTCACAAAGAATAATAGTTTTATGGAGAGCCCCATGCTGACGCGCCGCGCGTTCTCGACCCTGAGCCTCGCCGCCTTGCTGGCGCCCGGCGTCGCCTTCGCCCAGCAGCCCGGGCCGAACTCGATCCTGAATGTCTCTTACGACATCGGCCGGGAATTGTTCACGGCGGAGAATGCCGAGTTCGTGCCGTTCTGGAAACAGAAGACGGGGCAGGAGCTGACCGTCAACCAGAGCCACGCCGGCTCCTCGCGCCAGGCGCGCGCTATCCTGGAAGGGCTGGAGGCGGACGTGGTGACCTTCAACCAGGTGCTGGACGTGGATGTCCTCGCCAAGGCCGGTTATGTGGCCAGGGACTGGCAGAAGAAATTCCCCAACAATGCCTCGCCCTATTATTCCTTCCCGGCCTTCCTGGTGCGCGACGGAAACCCGAAGAACATCAAGGATTGGAACGATCTCGTCCGCGACGACGTGAAGGTGATCTTCCCCAATCCCAAGACCTCGGGGAATGCGCGCTACACCTATCTTGCGGCCTATGCCTATGCGCTGGAGCAGAACAAGGGCGACACCGCCAAGGCGGACGCGTTCGTGAAGAAGCTGCTCGCCAACGTGCCGGTTTTCGACACCGGCGGACGCGGCGCCACCACCACCTTCGTGGAGCGCGAGACCGGCGACGTGCTGGTAACCTTCGAGGCCGAGACCCGCGCCATCGAGGGGCTCTATAAGGACAAGAAGCTCAAGACCATCGTGCCGTCGGTCAGTCTGCTGGCGGAATTCCCAGTGGCCGTGGTGGACAAGGTGGTGGACAAGCGCGGCTCGCGCCCCGCCGCCACCGCCTATCTTGAGTTCCTTTATTCGCCCGCCGGCCAGACGGTGGCTGCAAAGGCGTTCCACCGCGTGGTCGACAAGAGTGTGGAAGCCCAGTTCAAGGATCAGTTCCCGCCGGTGCGCCTGGTGACGGTGGAAGATGTGTTCGGCGGCTGGGAAAAGGCGAATGCCGACCAGTTTGTCTCCGGCGGCAAGCTGGACCAGGTGTTCGGCGCGCGCTGACCCACCTCGCCCGCGAAAATGCCAAGGGCCGCCCACGGGGGCGGCCCTTTTTGTTGGGGGCAAGCCCTTGGCGGGAGCGACATCCGCTGTCGGATTCGCGCCGCGGATGGCGCGGGAGTGTCGCAACCGGCCGGACACGGGCCGGCGCGCGGGCGGCGTGGCGCATGTAAGCTATTGCGAACGCGTGGGTTTCAGAACGGCCGGCGGCGGCATGCTCCTTGAAAGGCAAAGGGATGTTCCGCACAGGGGTCCCAGCACCGCCATGACCGACACCACGATTGCGCCGACCGAAACCCTTTCCATGGGCGACGTGCCGCAGGTCTATCGCCGCCACGTCTTCGCCTGTTTCCAGCAGCGCCCGCCGGGACATCCGCGGGGGAGCTGCGCCAATTCCGGCGCCAAGCCGTTGTGGGATCGCCTGGGCCAGAAGATCGAGGCGACGGGCCAGCGCGACATCGCCATGAACGCCAGCGGCTGCCTGAGCTTCTGCGCCGCCGGTCCGCTGATGGTGGTCTATCCCGAGGGCATTTGGTACGCGCCGAAGACCGTCGAGGACATCGACGAAATCGTCGAGACCCATCTGGTCGGCGGCACGCTGGTGGAGCGTCTGGTGATCGTGCCGCGCGTCTGAACCGGCGCGCAGGTACGAAAAAGCCGGGCCACCGGGCCCGGCTTGAAAAAGGCGAGGCGCGACGGGATCCCGTCGCGGTATCGCTCAGGCCGTTGCCTTGTCCAGCTCGGCGAGGATCGCGTCGCCCATTTCCTCGGTGCCGATGATGGCGGCGCCGGGGGTGCGAATGTCGCTGGTGCGCTTGCCGGAGGCCAGAACCCCGGCGATCGCCGCCTCGATGCGGTCGGCCACCGGGCCGAGGCCGAACGAATAGCGCAGCGCCATGGCGAGCGAGCCGATCATGGCGATGGGATTGGCGATGCCGCGCCCGGCGATGTCCGGCGCCGAGCCGTGCACCGGTTCATAGAGCGCCGCGCGCTTGCCGGAGACCGGGTCCACCGCGCCCAGCGAAGCGGAGGGCAGCATGCCGAGCGAGCCGGTGAGCATGGCGGCGATGTCCGAGAGCACGTCGCCGAACAAATTGTCGGTCACGATCACGTCGAACTGCTTGGGCCAGCGCACCAATTGCATGGCCAGCGAATCCGCCAGCTGGTGCTCCAGCTCCACGTCCGCATAATCCTTGGCGTGCAAAGCGGTGATGGTCTCCTTCCAGAGCACGCCGGAACGCATCACATTGTGCTTCTCGCAGGAGGTCACCTTGTTGCGGCGGGTGCGCGCCAGCTCGAACGCCACGCGGCCGATGCGGTCGATCTCATAGGTGTCGTAGACCTGGGTATCGATGGCGCGGCGCTGGCCGTTACCGAGGTCGAGAATGGTCTTCGGCTCGCCGAAATAGACGCCGCCGGTCAGCTCGCGCACGATCAGGATGTCGAGCCCTTCCACCACTTCGCGCTTGAGCGAGGAGGCGTCCGCCAAGGCGGGATAGCACAAGGCCGGGCGCAGGTTGGCGAACAAGGCGAGGTCCTTGCGCAGGCGCAGCAGGCCGGCTTCCGGGCGCGCCTCATAGGGCACGTTCGCCCATTTCGGGCCGCCGACCGCGCCGAGCAGAATGGCGTCCGCCGCCTTGGCCTTTTCCATCGCGCCGTCGGAAATGGCGACGCCGTGCGCGTCATAAGCGCTGCCGCCCACCAGATCTTCTTCCACCGCGAAGGACGCGAGGCCCTGCGCGTCGAGCCAGGACACCACGCGCTTCACCTGCGCCATGACTTCCGGGCCGATGCCGTCGCCGGGGAGAAGAAGAAGCTTGTGCGTGGCCATGAGACGTTCCTGCTTGTGAAGACCCCGGCTCCTTGAGCATGGGTGGGGGCGGTTCTGGTTGGCGCGGAGTGCTAAAGCCTTCCGCCCCGCAAGACAAGCTTGGCGTTATCTGTTGGCATATTGTCGACCAGTTCGCGTCGCGATCCACGCTCCGCCCACGATGAGCGCGCACGCCACAAGGAGGGGCCAGCGCGCGGCGGCAAATCCGGCGGCGACCAGCAACAGGGTGGAGAGCACCGGCGCCGCGTAGGAGGCGACGCCGAGCAGGCCCACGTCGCCGCGTTTCATCCCGATGTCCCAGGCATAAAAGGCGATGCCCACCGGGCCGATGCCGAGCGCCGCCACCGCCGCCCATTGGATCGGCCCGGCCGGCCACACGGTCTCCTCCCAGGCGAGGTGGCAGAGCGCCGCGAGAAGCGCCGTGGCGAGGCAGAAGCCGGCGACGGCCTGTGTCGGCACATCCGCGAAGCGGGTCGCGGTGACCGAATAGATGGCCCAGATGAAGGCGCAGGCGAGGGCCGCCAGATAGCCCGGCAGGAAGCGCGCCTCGAAGCCGGAGAAGCCGCCTTTCCCCATCAGAAGCACGCCGGTGCCGGCAAGGCCGAGCAGGGCGCCGAGCACGTGCGCCCGCTTCAGGCCGGCGCCCGGCAGCATGGCGGAGAGCAGAACGATCAGCAGCGGCCAGAGATAGGCGATGAGCCCGGCCTCGGCCGGCGGCGCCAGCTTGAGGGCGGTGAAATACATGAAATGATAGCCGAACAGGCCGCCCACCCCGTGCAGCCAGGCGGCCGGCCGCTGGCGCAGGACGCGCAGGCCCGGCCCCCGCAGGGCGGCGATCAAGCCCACCAGCCCGCCGATGGCGAAGGTGAGCGCGGTGAGCTGGAACGGCGGCACCTGCCCGGTGGCGGCGGTGCAGAGCGCCAGCGTCGACCACAGGGCAATGGCGATGAGGCCGACGCGGGTGGCCCGGCGGGAGGATAAAGGCGGCGTCCGGCGCGCCGGCGGCGCTGCGGATTCATCGTCGCGAAACTTCGTCCGAAATGGCGGTTTCATCCGCCGTCAAGCCGCGGAGAAGCGGCCTTAAACCGATGTTCGTCTACGCTAAACCATTGTTTCACGTGAAACATTTTCGGAAGAACGCGGCTTGGGGGGGGCGCTTCTGCGGGCCACCTGGAGCGGCCCGCAGAAGGAGGATTGAGCGGCGAAAAGCCGAAGGCGGCGCGTGAAGTCCGCCCTCAGCAGATATATTGCGCGCCGTTGGCGGTCAGCGTCGAGCCGGTGATGAAGCCCGCGTCGTCGGCGGCCAGGAACACCACGCAACGGGCGATATCCTCCGGCTCGCCGAGGCGGCCGACCGGGATGGTGGCGACGATCTTCTCCAGCGCGTCAGCCGGCACCGCCCGCACCATTTCGGTGGCGATGTAGCCGGGCGCGATGGCGTTGACGGTGACGCCGACCTTGGCGCCTTCCTGCGCCAGCGCCTTCACGAAGCCGATCTCGCCGGCCTTGGCGGCGGAATAATTGGTCTGACCGAACTGGCCCTTCTGCCCGTTGATGGAGGAGATGCAGATGACGCGGCCGAACTTGCGGGCGCGCATGCCCTCGATCACCTGCCGGGTCATGTTGAACAGGCTGTTGAGGTTGGTATTGATGACCGCCTGCCACTGCTCCAGGGACATGCGGTGCAACTGCCCGTCGCGGGTGATGCCGGCATTGTTCACCAACACGTCCACCGGGCCGACTTCCGCCTCGACCTTGGCGACGCCGGCCTTGCAGGCTTCGAAATCTGAGACGTCCCATTTGAAGGCGGGGATGCCGGTCTTCGCGGTGAAAGCCTCGGCCGCGGCATCATTGCCGGCGTAATTGGCGGCCACCTGATAACCCGCCGCCTTGAGCGCGATGCAGATCGCTTCGCCGATCCCGCGGGTTCCCCCAGTCACCAGTGCGACACGCGCCATGTTCGTCTCCCTCTCGGTTCGTCTTCTGCCATGGCCGCATTGGTGCGGCCTTCCTCATCCGGCCGGGTGGCTGGCTGAGCCGTGCCCGGACCGTTCGCACATCGCTCCGCTTCGTTCGAGCGTGTCCGACGCGTCTTGCTGCCGCGCCCGGACCCGGGATCGAATCGGTGCAACCTTCCTTACGCCGACAACCGTGACGGATGAAAGCAAGAGGAACCATCCCCTTAGCGGGGATCGCTTCCGTTAGGTTTGATTCATCCCAAGGGAATTCGCCCTCCGCGGGTAAAAAACCGGATTGCACCGGACGCGGCGGGACCCTGGTAACGAAAACGCCCGGATTGGCGGTCCGGGCGTCATCGAAATCGAGGCGCGGCCGGTTGTCTCTACCGGCCGCGATTGAGATGCAATCAGTCGCGGGCGATGCACATGGCGATGCCCATGCCGCCGCCGATGCACAAGGTGGCGAGGCCCTTCTTGGCGTCGCGCTTTTCCATCTCGTGCAGCAGGGTCACCAGGATGCGGGTGCCCGAGGCGCCGATGGGATGGCCGATGGCGATGGCGCCGCCGTTCACATTCACCTTGCTGGTGTCCCAGCCGAGTTCCTTGTTCACCGCGATGGCCTGGGCGGCGAACGCCTCGTTGGCCTCGATGAGGTCGAGGTCATCGATGGTCCATCCGGCCTTTTCGAGCGCGGCCTTGGAGGCGGGGATGGGGCCCGTGCCCATCACCTTCGGATCGACGCCGGCCTGGGCCCAGGAGACGATGCGCGCGAGCGGCTTCTTGCCCTCGGCGGCGGCGCGGGCGGCGCTCATGAGCACCACGGCGGCGGCACCGTCATTGATGCCAGAGGCGTTGCCGGCGGTGACCGTGCCGTCCTTCTCGAACGCAGGCTTCAGTTTGGCCATGGCTTCAAGGGTGGCGCCGTGGCGGGGATATTCGTCGGTGTCCACCACCACATCGCCCTTGCGGGTGGAGATGGTGACGGGAACGATCTCGTCCTTGAAACGGCCGGCCTTCTGGGCGGCTTCCGCCTTGTTCTGGGAGGCGACCGCAAAGGTGTCCTGGTCGGCACGGGTGATCTGGTACTGGCGCGCCACGTTCTCGGCGGTATTGCCCATGTGGTAGCCGTTGAAGGCGTCCCACAGGCCGTCCTTGATCATGGTGTCCACGAAGCCGAGGTCGCCCATGCGGGTGCCGTTGCGCACGTGCGCGGCATGGTTCGACAGGCTCATGGATTCCTGGCCGCCTGCCACCACGATGTCGCTGTCGCCGGTCTGGATGGCCTGGAAGCCGAGGGCAACGGAGCGCAGGCCGGAGCCGCACACCTGGTTGATCTCCCAGGCCGGGCTCTCGATGGGCACGCCGGCGGCGATGGAGGCCTGGCGGGCGGGGTTCTGGCCCTGCGCTGCGGTGAGCACCTGGCCGAGGATCACTTCGCTGACCTTATCGGACGGCACGCCGGCGCGCTCCAGCGCGGCCTTGATGACGATGGCGCCCAATTGATGGGCGGGCAAGGTGCTCAGCGCACCGTTGAACGAGCCGACCGGGGTGCGGGCGGCTCCGACGATGACGACGTCGTCTGGCATGATGGTCTCCTGCGGGCGGGCGGCTTTTGCGCCGCACTCGGATGCCGCGCATCGTGGTTTCGCGCGGCTCTCCGTGTCAATGACCCATGTCGTCGTACGGCACTGCGCAAATACGAAACAGGCGTGCATGTTGCGCACTATTTGCGCAGCAATTTCCACGCCTGCGCTGCACAAAAGGGTGGCACAACCCACGGAAACGACTTAACCTCGGCACAGTTGAGGAAACGGATGACCGGACAATGGCCAAGACGCAAGAGCCAGTCACCATCAAGAAATACGCCAATCGCCGTTTGTATAATACGGGCACCAGCACGTATGTGACCCTCGAAGACCTCGCCACCATGGTGAAGGAAGGCGAGGATTTCGTCGTATACGATGCCAAGAATGGGGACGACATTACCCATTCGGTGCTCACGCAGATCATCTTCGAGCAGGAAAACAAAGGGCAGAACCTTCTGCCCATCGCTTTCCTTCGGCAGATCATCCGCTTTTACGGCGACAGCATGCAGATGATGGTGCCGCGCTACCTGGAGATGTCGATCGACAGCTTCACGAAGGAGCAGGGCAAGTTTCGCGACCAATATGCGAAGACCTTGACCAATTCGCCGCTCACGGGCTCGCCCCTGCCGGGCACGCCGTTCGGTGGGTTCGATGAGCATGTGCGGCGGAACATGGAAATGTTCGAGCGCGCCTTCAATATCTTCCTGCCCTTCCCGAAGGGAGAGGCCGGCGAGCCGCCGCCGCCCGCCGCTCCGGCTGCCGCCGAGCATGCGGCGGACGATCTGGAAGCCCTGAAGCGCCAGATGCTCGACATGCAGCAGAAGCTGGAAAAATTGGTCTCGAAGCCGGACACCTCCGGTAATTCCTGACGAAAGCCGGCATGGCCACAAGGCCATGCCGCGCCAGGCTTTTAGCGGAGCGCAGCCTGATTGCGGGGCATGCCAGCTATGCCCCGCGCGTAAAATCCGAGACGCGCGCATTGCGTTCGTTGCGCCACGGAAGACCTCGGCATGTTGGCTGGATACCCGCGCGCCTCTACCAGAGGGCGGGATCGGCCATGGGCTTTGCCAGACCGGTCAGCGCACCTTGGATCAGATCGCAACCCGCGGCCGTGAGCATCGCCGCCGTATGTTCGTCCTGAACCCACTCGGCCACGGTGGCGATGCCCAGTTGGCGCGCAAGATGGATCAGCGCTTCCACGAAGGCGCGGTCGTCGGCGGACTGCGTCATATGCATGATGAAGCCGCCATCGATCTTCACCATATCGACGCCAAGGCTGCGCAAGTTCCGGAACGAGGTTGAGCCGGCGCCGAAATCGTCGATCGCCACCCTTGCACCCGTCGAGCGCGCCAGTTCCACGAAGGTGCGGGCGGCGTTGAGATCGTGGACAGCAACGGATTCGGTGAGCTCCAGCACCAGGCGGGCGCCGATGTCCGGTGTCACCTCGGCCGCGAACAGGCGCATCCACTCCCGGTCGGCGATGGAGGAGGGGGAAACATTGACCGACAGCCGCAGATTCTGGTCGGCACGCATCGCCGATGTCACCAGCCTCAGGACGCGCCGATCCAGCACGCCCATCAGCCCCAGCGCTTCGGCGGTGGCGATGATGCTGCCGGTTTCATGTGGATTGTCGTTCGGCCCCGGCGAGATGCGGGCAAGAGCTTCGTAGAACACGACCGCACGCGAATGAGCATCCGCCACGGGCTGGAGCGCAATGGTTACGCGCTTCTCTTTCAGCGCCTTGACGATGTCTTCCGCAATCCTGAGATTGGTGCGGCGGCGCCCATCGCGGGCCGCGTCGCGCTCGTAGAGGTGAACTGATCCACGCTCGCGCTTCTTGGCGCGCTCAAGCGCCTCCTGCGCCCGCGCGACCATGTGCGCGCCGGTTATCGCCCGCAGCGGGGCAACGGCGGCGCCGATGGTAACGCTGACCGGCATCGGGCCGGCACCAGTGTCGATCGGCGTGTCCCGCACGTGCGCAATCAAGGCTTCGCAGAGCTCCGGCAGGGCCTGGGGATCGATTCCCCGCGCCAGCAAGGCGAACTTGTTGCCGGAGAAGCGCGAGAGCACATCGGACCCGCGCACCCGCGTGCGCAGCCGCGCGGCGACCTGGCCGATCGCCTGATCGGCGATCTCGAAGCCGAAGCTGTCGTTCATGCGGCCTAGATAATCGATTCCGATCAGGATCAGCGCCCAGCTGATATGGGTATCCTCGACCGCCTTGATATGGTCGGACAGGATATCCATCAACCGGCTGCGCGTGACCAATCCCGTGAGGGGATCTATATGGCCGCCGTGCAGGGCGTGTGTGCTCTTTGGGATCTCGCCGATCACATGCAGCGTGCCCAATGCGTGGCTTGGGCGCCCATCCGGGCCGCCGAACCAGCGGCCATTGTCCACCACCCAGATCAGGCGTCCGTTTTGCCCGGACCCAAGCTGGAGCTGATAGGAGGAATCATAGGGTGCGCCGTCGCCGATTTCGCGCAAAGGGGCATGCAACAGGGACTTGCGGCCGGTGGCGGCCCCGGCGGCGGTGCGGCAATATTCATCGAACGAACGGCCGGTCGCAAATAGTCGTGTGGCTTCGTCACCTAAAACGCGAGTTGCGTTGTCGCTCCAAGACAGTCTGTCGGTTGTAATATCCCAGCGATAGCCCACGCATTCGATGGCGGTCATAAAGTCAATGATATCGGAAGGGACAGGCCCTGATCTGGCGGAATCATTCCCTCCGCCGCTGGACATGCCGGCATCGTCGATCTGCCCTGCCACGGTTGCCTACCTCTGCCTGGCCGAACCCTCACGGGTTGCTCTGCTCAGGTCAACCCCGCGATCACCTAACCGTGTCCAGTGACTACCGCACGACACTTTTCAGTTTGCGCGAGGCTCGACGCTGAAATCACGCTGCGCGACGCGCACCGAAACGGAAAACCCAGCCACCACATCCAGCAGCATGATGCACAGAAGGAGGGCAAAAACCGAAGTGCCAGCCTGAGGCACCAAGAGAAATTCGACGATGCCGCCAATGAACACCAGCATCGAGAGCATATGGTCGACCAGCGAGCGTGACGAGACGCGGGTGGATTTGAGGATCTCGAAAAACAGGATGAACAGGCTGAATGCGACGAATGCGTCCGCAATCGTGATCTGCCAGACAGCACCCGACATCATCGCGAACGACCCGAGGATGGAATGCCAATCCAGGCCCGGGGTCAGGAAGCAGAAAATGTTATAAATGGCGAGCGGGACAATCAGCAGCGGAATCGGCGTCAGCATTGATTGCTCCTCCACCCGGCTTCACCGGAAGCGGAATGCCCGCTGGTCCGGTTATCGGGGGATGGGTCGCACATTCCCGCGCAAAAGTCACCGTCCCCGCAGCGGGGCGGTCGCGACTTTCCTGCCTGATCAAAGACTTGGCTAAGAATGGCTTGCGATCCGCGCAAAATGCGGTTGAAGGGCCAATGCCCGGAATCCACCGCATTGCGCATGTGCGTGCGATCCGCAGGGCGATCGCCGCTATAAAATGACGCTTCGCCTCGGGCGGAATCATCCACTCAAGAGGCGGAGGCCTCCCTCAGGAGGCCATATGCGCGGGCTGTTCCCCGCGGCGCCTTGGCGAGAGGGCGCCCGCGCTGTTCGCGTACGCCAGCAGGCTCAGGCTTCGGCCTTGGGCTTCAGGATCTGACGGCCGCGATACATGCCGGTCTTCGGGTCGAGGTGGTGCGGGCGACGCAGTTCGCCGGAATCCTTGTCCTCGACATAGGTCGGCTGCTTCAGCGCATCGGCCGAGCGGCGCATGCCGCGACGGGACGGCGAGGTTTTTCTCTTAGGGACGGCCATGTCCAAACTCCGGGGAAAACGACCAAACTCATTGCGCCTGCAGCGAAGGTCCGCGCAGACTAGCGAAACCAAAATCTCGATTGGAGGCGCGCCTTATACAGGCTTGCGCGACGGAGCGAAAGGCCCCCGCGGCAAATTCTGGTGGGCGAGATTTCTCTTAATTGGCACGCCCGCGCCGCACGAATGCCCACTTGCCACGCGAAGGGACCTGAGCGAGGGTGCGCGCCGCTTCGGGCACCCGCAAGATTTTAAGGACTTCGGACATGATGCGTTCCGCTCCTACCGCCGCAATGGCGCTCGCGCTGTCGGCCTTCGCCTTTGGCGGCGTGGCTTCGGCCCAGACGGCCGCCCCGGCGCCGGCTGCAGCTGCTGCCGCCGCTCCTGCGGTTCCCGCCGGGACGCCCGCCGGCGACGCGATCGTGGCGACCGTCAACGGCACGCCCATCCGCGCCAGCGAAGTGGCGATCGCCGAGGAAGACATCGGCCCCGGCCTGCCGCAGGTGCAGGGCGAAGCGCGGCGCGAATATGTGCTTTCCTTCCTCACCGACATGACCCTGCTCGCCAAGGCCGCCGAGGCGCAGAAGCTGGACCAGACCGCCGATTTCAAGATGCGGATGGATTATTCCCGCACCAAGGCCCTGATGGAAGCGCTGATGAGCGCCGAGGCCAAGAAGGCCGTGACCGAAGAGGCCAAGAAGGCCACCTATGATGAGTTCGTGAAGGCCAGCAAGCCCGAAACCGAGGTGCG
Organism: Roseixanthobacter pseudopolyaromaticivorans; assembly: GCF_043195145.2. Taxonomy (NCBI): domain Bacteria; kingdom Pseudomonadati; phylum Pseudomonadota; class Alphaproteobacteria; order Hyphomicrobiales; family Xanthobacteraceae; genus Roseixanthobacter; species Roseixanthobacter pseudopolyaromaticivorans. Next base: position 3,802,782 of record NZ_CM195539.1, on the reverse strand, counting down.
CGCCCGGCACATTCTGGTGGATACCGAGGCCAAGGCCAAGGAAATCGCCGCCAAGGCCAAGGCCGGCGAGGATTTCGCCAAGCTCGCCAAGGAAAACTCCAAGGACAGCGCCGAAGACGGCGGCGATCTCGGCTATTTCACGAAGGAACAGATGGTGCCGGAATTCGCCGACGCCGCGTTCAAGCTCGAAAAGGGCCAGATCTCCGACCCGGTGAAAAGCCAGTTCGGCTGGCACGTCATCAAGCTGGAAGACAAGCGCACCAAGCCCGTGCCGACCTATGACCAAGTGTCCGATCAGATCGACCAATATCTGATCCGCAAGGCCCAGGGCGACCTCGTCACGAAGCTGCGCGCCGAAGCAAAGATCGAGCGCACGACGCCGCCTGCCGGCGCCACCCCCGCCGCGCCCGCGCCAGCCGCTCCTGCCGCGACGCCGGCCCCCGCCGCGAAGTGAGGCGAGGCCGGATCAGCCGGTCGGCTTGTGTCATGTAATTTTGCGCCGTCCGGGTATCCCGGGCGGCGTTTTCTTTATTTTATGGCAATGAGGTGAAGGCCGCCCGGCTCAGGCCTGGAGGCCGAGGGCCTTGCGCAGGGCGAGGCTGCGCGCCGTGCGCTCGGCTGCGGGCAGGGGCACGCGCGTGCCATGACCGAACACCGGGCCGGGCCAAGCCGCGTCGTCGGGATTGCGGCCGACCACATGCACATGGAGCTGGGCCACCACATTGCCAAGCGCCGCCACGTTGAGCTTGGCACAGCCGCTGATGGCCTTCAGGGCGGCACTGGCGGCGGAAATCTCGTCCATCAGGACGCGCCGGTCTTCCGGAGGCAGGTCGATGATCTCGCTCGCCCCCGCGCGGCGCGGCACGAGAACGATCCAGGGGAAGCGGGAGTCATCGACCAGGCGCACATGGCACAGGGGGAGGTCGCCGAGGGCGGGGCCATCAGCTGCGAGCCTGGGATCGATATGGAAAAGGGATCTGGACATGGAGCCACTTGAGCTTGCGTCCTCGCGAAGGGCAAGCGACCAGGAGGTGTGCACGAAAAGGTGAACAGCCCCCGCCCGCCGCCGGCCTGCCGGGAGGGCCCGGAACCCCCATCCGCAAGAAAGAGAGCCGGCGCGCTTGCCAAGCGGGCTGCAGCCGACGATATAGGGGCCGGGAGGTTGGCGGTGGACGAGCCACTCGCCAACCGGGTCAGGTCCGGAAGGAAGCAGCCCCAACGAGACCGTCTCGGGTTGCCGATCAGCCTCCCACCTTTTTCTCCACCTCGCCTGGAAATCCGCATCGCCTGATGCCGCATCGCGCGGCCCCGGGCTCGGGTGGCGATCAGATGCGGAGGCGCATATGTGGGCCATTGCGGTCATTCTGCTGAGCGCCTTGTCCGGTCCCGATGCCCACGTGGTCACGAAGGCCGGCCTGTTCACGACCGAAGACAGCTGCAAGGCCGGGCTCGCGGCCGGCGTGCCGTCGCGGCTGGAAGGCGAGGCGGTCCAGCAATTCAAGGACGGCTATCGCCGCTACATCTGCGTCCGTGTGGGCGGGGCCGATCTGTTTCAGCGGGCGAAATGATTTTCGCGGGATCGGGCGGCCGGCGAAGCGGCGGCCGGAAGGGCTGGAAGCCCTGTGATTTTCGCAAAATGTTTCACGTGAAACAATAACTTAGCGAAGACGAACAGGGGTTTGGTGAAGCGTCTCCGTGCCTTTTCGCCGGACGACACCGCCTTTTCGCCCGAAGTTCCGCGAAACGCTTCGCCACCTTCCAGGCTGGGGGCGAAGCAGCTGGGATCGCCAAAAATCGCTGCGCCCGCCGCCCGGAATGGTATGAAGGGACATGAGCGCGGATCTTCCTGACGACACCCCCGGCTTCGACCTCGGCGCCCCGCCCGCGGCGGCTGCCGCTGCGCCCTATCGCGTGCTGGCGCGCAAATACCGGCCCCAGAATTTCACGGACCTGATCGGCCAGGAGGCCATGGTCCGCACCTTGTCGAACGCCTTCGCCTCCGGCCGCATCGCCCAGGCCTATATCCTCACGGGCGTGCGCGGGGTGGGCAAGACCACCACCGCCCGCATCCTCGCCCGCGCGCTCAATTACGAGCCCATGGAAGGCGGCGGCGGGCCGAGCCTCGACCTCTCGGTCATGGGCCGGCATTGCCGGGACATCATCGAATCGCGCCATGTGGACGTGATGGAGATGGACGCAGCCTCCAACACCTCCATCAACGACATTCGCGAGATCATCGAGGGCTCGCGCTACCGCCCCGCCATGGCGCGGTACAAGGTCTACATCATCGACGAAGTGCACATGCTCTCCACGGCGGCCTTCAACGGCCTGCTGAAGACGCTGGAGGAGCCGCCGGAGCATGTGAAATTCGTGTTCGCCACCACCGAGATCCGCAAGGTGCCGGTGACCGTGCTCTCGCGCTGCCAGCGCTTCGACCTGCGGCGGGTGGAGGCCGGCGTCCTCGCCGCCCACATCGCCGGCATCTGCGCGAAGGAGAACGTAACGGTCGAGGCGGAGGCGCTCTCCACCATCGCCCGCGCGGCGGAAGGTTCGGTGCGCGATGCGCTTTCGCTGCTGGACCAGGCCATCGCCCATGGCGGCGGCAGCGTCGGCGCGGAAGAAGTGCGCCGGCTGCTGGGCCTCGCCGACCGGGCGCGCGTGATCGACCTGTTCGAGGCGCTGATGAAGGGCGACATGGCCCGGGCGCTGGACGAGTTCCGCGAGCAATATGACGGCGGCGCAGACGCGGCCGTGATTCTGACGGATCTGGCCGAATTCACTCATCTTGTGACACGGCTAAAGATCGTGCCTGAGAGCGCGAGCGATGCGGCGCTGGTGGAGGCCGAGCGGGTGCGCGGCGTCGAGATGGGCAAGGCGCTTTCCATGCGGGTGCTGTCGCGCGCCTGGCAGATGCTCGCCAAGGGCATCGCCGAGGTGCAGCAGGCGGCCAAGCCCGCCCAGGCGGCCGAAATGGTGCTGGTGCGCCTCGGTTATGCCGCCGATCTGCCCACGCCGGACGAGGCGCTGCGCCGGCTAAGAGACATGCCCGCCTCGGAGGGTGCGGCCCCCGCACTGCCCGGCGGCGGTGGTGGCGGCGGTGGCGGGGCCAGCGCGCGCCTCGCGCTTGCGCCCCGCGCCGAGCGTGCGCCCGACCCCGTCATGGCGCGGGCGGCCCCGGCCCCCGTGGCGCAGGAGGGGCCGGTTCTCGCCTCGCTCCAGGATGTGGTCGCGCTCGCCAGCGCCAAGCGTGATCTGCTGCTGAAGCACGCGGTCGAGACCCAGGTGCGCCTCGTGCACCTCGAAGAGGGGCGCATCGAGTTCGCCTTGGTGCCGGACGGCAACCCGAATCTCGTCCAGGATCTGTCGCGCAAGCTCACGGAATGGACCGGCCGCCGCTGGCTGGTGTCGCTGACGTCCCGCGCGCCCGGCGCGCCGACCCTGGCGGAGACCGCCCATGCGGTGCGCCAGGAGCGCGAGGAGGGCATCCGGGCGGACCCGCTGGTCTCCGCCGTGCTGTCGCGGTTTCCCGGCGCGCAGATCGTTGACGTGCGCACCCGCGAGGAGAGTGCGGAGATCGGCCTCGCGCCGGCGGACGAGGACGCTTATATGGGCCCTGGGTTCGACGACGACGGCGAGCCCTGATCCCGACCCCGGCACGGAGAGACCTGATGCGCGACCTCATGGGCATGATGAAGCAGGCAAAAGAGCTTCAGGAGCGCATGCAGCAGATGCAGCAGGAGATGGAGAACACGGAGGTGGAGGGCGCTTCCGGCGGCGGCCTTGTCACCGTGCGCATGACGGTTAAGGGCGACACCAAGGCGGTGCGGATCGATCCCAGCCTGCTCAAGGCCGATGAAGGCGAGATCCTGGAGGATCTCATGGTCGCCGCGCTCGCCGACGCCCGCCACAAGGCGGAGCGAATCATGCAGGAAAAGATGAAGTCCATGACCGGCGGCCTTGCCCTGCCGCCGGGCCTCAACCTGTTCTGAGCGATCCCCGCGCGGCACGGTGCGCCGCGCGAACCGGTTTCAGGCCGGCACGCCGCTGCTCGGCGCGAGGCGGCCGGCGAGATTGCCGTAGAACAGCGCGGCGATCAGGTCGGTCTGGGTGACGATGCCCACCAGCTGGAGGTGGCCGTCCATCACCGGCAAATGGTGCAGGCCGGCATCGAGCATCATGGGAATGAGATTGGCGATCGGCGTGTCCGGGCGCGCCGATTTGACCGGCGCCGTCATGATGTCGGCAACGCTGGCATCCGGGGCGCGTCCGGCGTTCAGGCCCTGCTTCAGGCGTTGCGCAAGGCCGATGTGCGGGCCGTTGCGGCCCCAGTCCGCCTTGTCGAGCAGATCGGTCTGGGTGACGATTCCCACCACGTGCGCTTTCTCGTCCGTCACCGGCAAAGCCTTGATGTGATGCCCGCGCAACAGGTCCAAGGCCTCGCGCAGAGGGGTTTCCGGCGCCACCGCGAGGACATTGCGGGTCATGATGTCGCCGCAGGTGATCTCCCCCGTGCGGCGCAGATAGCCGCGCGTCTGCGCCTGCCGCAGGATCGCTTCGAGGGCGTTGCGGTCGATGTCCATAACCTCGCCATACTGCTTCAACACGGCATCGAGGTCGGCGGCGGAGAAGCCGACGCGATCCTTGGCGCGTCCGGGGTCGCCGGGCGCCGCCGCGATCGGGGCGAGCTGGGGATAGCGGCGGCCGGTGAGATTGTTGTAGGCGAGCGCGCAGCCGAGCAGCAGCAGCGAATTGATCCCCACCGGCCAGAGCACGAACTGATAGCCGAGCGCATGGATCGCCGGGCCGCCGAGCACGGCGGTGAGCGCCACCGCGCCGCTCGGCGGATGCAGGCAGCGCAGCACCAGCATCAGGCCGATGGCGACGCCGCCCGCCACCCCCGCCGCCACATAGGGATGGGGAATGAGAAGGCCGGCGGTCACGCCCACCAGCGCCGCCACCAGATTGCCGCCGAGGATCGACCAAGGCTGAGCCAGCGGGCTCGACGGCACGGCGAACAGCAGCACCGATGATGCCCCCATGGGCGCGATCAGCAGCGCCAGATTGTCCACCGGCCCGAGCGCGAGTTGGGTGATGAAGCCGGTGAGGAATAGGCCCAGCCCGGCGCCGCAGGCCGCGCGCAGGCGTTCCACATTGCTCACGGGCGTCAGCGCGGGCAGCAGGCGCTTCAGGAAGGCGAGGATTGGAAGCATGGGCGCCATCCTTGGCGGTCCGACAGGTGCGGCGCGGGCGGGGAACGGCCGAGAGGCCGGAATGCCCAAAGTTTTAGCAATTTGAACGCATCCTAGGCAATCTCTGGCATGCAGTATTTTCGCGGGTGAAAGCGGCGTTTCCAGAGGGCAAGATCCGCAACTTTTTGGTTGCCTATTTTCGAGATTTCGAGATGATCAGGCAACCAGGAGGTTGCCTATGTCCAATTCCATCGAAAAGACCATCGATCTGAAGGCACCCGTCGAAAAGGTGTGGCACGCGCTCACCGACCACGAGGCGTTCGGCACCTGGTTCCGCGTGAAGCTGGACGGGCCGTTCATGCCCGGCACCCGCTCCACGGGGCGGATGACGGTGCCCGGCTATGAGCATGTGACATGGAACGCCACGGTGAAACAGATGGAGCCGCCGCGCCTGTTCTCCTTCACCTGGCATCCCTATGCCATCGAGGCCGGGGTGGACTATTCCGGCGAGACGCCGACGCTGGTCGAGTTTCGCCTCTTCCCCATTGCGGCCGGCACCCGCCTGACCGTGACCGAAACCGGCTTCGACGCCCTGCCGCCCCACCGCATGCCCGACGCCCTGCGCATGAACGACCGAGGCTGGGCCGCGCAAATAGGCAATATCCAAGCCTATGTCGAGCGCTAGCCCTTCCGCCGCCGGGGCCGACCCGGTCCCGGTGTTCGCAGCCCTCGGCGATCACACGCGCCTTGCCCTCTTGACCCGGCTCAGCGACGGGCAGGAGGCCTCCATCGCGGGCCTGTCCGCCGGCACGGCTCTGACCCGGCAGGCGGTGACCAAGCATCTGCGCGTGCTGGAGGAGGCGGGCCTCGTGCGCAGCGTGCGGGTGGGGCGGGAAAGCCGGTTCGCCTTCCGCCCCGATGCGGTGGATGCCGCCCGTGCCTATCTCGATGCCGTCTCCCGCCAGTGGGACGACGCGCTGGCGCGGCTCAGCGCGTTCGTCGAGCGGTGAGGCCGGCGCTCAGGCCGCGCGCTTGGTCACGGCCGGGGGATAGCGCAGCGGCGCGCCGAAGCGGTTGTACATATTGATCAACCCCACCGCGGCGGTGAGGTTGACGATCTCGGCCTCCGAGAAGTGTGCGCTCACTTCGGCATAAAGCGCCTCCGAAGCGGGACCGGAGGAGAGGCGGGTGAGGGCCTCGGTCCAGGCCAGCGCCGCGCGCTCGCGGGCGGTGAAGACCGGCGCTTCCTGCCAGACCGCGAGCAATTGCAGGCGGTCTTCGGTTTCGCCCTCCTTGCGGGCGTCGTCCGCATGCATCTGCACGCAATAGGCGCAGCCGTTGATCTGCGAGGCACGCAGCTTCACCAGTTCCAGCAGGGAATTCTCAAGCCCGCTCGCCTTCACCGCGGCGCTGAGGTCGGCGAGCGCGGCGAACACCGGCTTGGCGAGGCCATAGGCCTTGGCGGGCGAGATGTGGGCGGAATGTGCGGTCGTGTCGGACATGGACGTCTCAGGCTCCATCGTGCATATCAGAGGTCTGATAGGGGTCTATATAAGAGGTCTGATATGGAGGGCAAGAGCCTCCCGTCCGCCTTGCCGCGCCCGGGCGAGCGCAAGCGCGGCGTGGATGGATACCTCGGGTATCTTCTGCGTCAGGCGAACGCGGCGTCCAGCCATGCCCTGCAGGAGGCCTTGGCGGATCTTGGCCTGACGGCCCCGCAATTCCTCGTCCTCACTCTGGTGAAGGCCTATCCCGGACAGCCGGCGGCGCAGATCGCCCGGCTGGCCCTGCTGACGCCGCAGACCCTGACCGTGATCGTCCGCAATCTCGAGCGCGACGGCGCGCTGACGCGGACCGCGCCCGCCGCCGGCCGCGCCATCAGCCTCCATGTCACGCCGGCGGGGGAGGCTTTGCTTGCCCAGTGCCGGGGCCGCACCGCGCCCCTTGAAGCGCGCATGGCCGCCGGCCTCTCGCCGGAGGAGGAAAGCGTGGTGCGGCGCTGGCTGGTGCGGGTCGCAACCGATTTCGCGGTCGACGGCGATGGCCCGCCGGAGCCGTCATAGCCCCGCCCGGTGAGGCGCGGGCCTGCGGCCGGTTTGCGGGACCCTTGGCGGAAGGCCGATGGCGGGGCTACATGGCAGGCTGAAGTTCGTGTCGAGAAAGCCCGCCATGCCCCGCGCCGTCGCCGGCCCCGAGATTGAACGCCTGATCCAGCTGCTGGCCCGCCTGCCGGGCCTCGGCCCGCGTTCGGCGCGCCGGGCCGCCCTGCATCTGATCAAGAAGCGCGAGACCTTGCTGGCCCCGCTCACGCTCGCCATGCAGGACGCATTGGGCAAGATCGTCGAATGCCGCGTGTGCGGGAATCTCGATGTGCGTGATCCCTGCACGGTCTGTGCGGACCATGAGCGCGACCCGACCGTGCTGGTGGTGGTGGCGGACGTCTCCGATCTATGGGCGCTGGAGCGGGCCTCGGCCATCCACGCCAAATATCATGTGCTCGGCGGCGTGCTCTCGCCGCTCGACGGGGTGGGGCCGGAGGATCTCTCCATCGCCAAGCTGATCGGCCGGGTGGAGGCCGAGGGCTTCAAGGAAGTGATCCTGGCGCTCGGCGCCACCGTGGATGGTCAGACCACCGCCCATTACATCACCGACCTGTTGCGCGACCTGCCGGTGAAGGTGACGCGCCTCGCCCATGGCGTGCCGGTGGGCGGGGACCTCGCCTATCTCGACGAAGGCACCCTCTCCGCCGCCATGCGGGCGCGGACCAGCGTCGGGTAAGCCCCCTCCGGGCGCTCGGGCTCCTCCCACGTCAGCGTCCTCCCACGCCCTGGCTTAAGCCTTTCATGCAGGCCATGATTGTGTATTCTAGAGCTTGCAATCCGCATTAATGCGCGCGGGTGGTGGGGGATGCCATGAAGGGCTTCGGCATTTTGGTTCTGGGGATAGCTCTGCTCAGTAATCCGGCGGCGGCGTCGCAACTGAAAGAGATCAACGGCGAAACGTTGAGCAACACGATAAAGTGCGAGGCGGGGAGCTTCGCCAAGTCGATACCTCATGTTGCATCTCTTCCCGGCAATAAGATGAAGGTAAAAATCTCATTCTCTGAAAGTTCGACCAATTCCCAGTCTGGCGGGTTTGATTTTAAATTTCCGTGGGTTGTGCCCGTCGGCGGGGGAGGGAATTTGAGTCGCGAACAATTGGACAAAGTTTCAGTCGATGGAATATCCTACAATATAAATCCGTCCAACCTTATCAATTGCAACAAGAAAAATATCATCAGGGAAGGCGTCGGCATCTTTGAATGCCTGAGCAAAAACAAGGCGCTGTTCATGGACGCCGTTGAAGGCGGAGAAGGCAGCGTCTCGTGCTCGTCCCAGATTACGGCTACGAAATCGGGCTCGCTCAACGCCAATCTCGTGATTTGGACCATCAGTGTGGGGCCTTCCGGATCCGCCTCGGATTCGAAGACGTATACCTTCCTTGTGGCCGCGCCTCCGCCGTCCAAGAACTGATCGCCGGGCGACACACGGACGGGGCGGAGCCCGCTCCGCCCCGTCCCGCCCCAGGGAGCATAGGGCCGCTATTCACCCCACCAGATCGAACCAATCATCCTCGGTGATCACCTGGACACCGAGCGCGCGGGCCTTTTCCAGCTTCGATCCTGCGCCGGGGCCCGCCACCACGAGGTCGGTCTTGGCGGAAACCGAGCCCGCCACCTTGGCGCCGAGCCGCTCGGCCATGGCTTTCGCCTCCTCGCGGGTCATCTTCTCCAGGGAGCCGGTGAACACCACGGTCTTGCCGGAGACCGGCGAGCCGGTGGAGACGGCTTCGAGCGGCTGGGGCGTAACCTCGCGCAGCAGCGCTTCGACCACCTCCTGATTGTGGGGCTCGCGGAAGAAGTCGACCACCGCCTCGGCGACCACCGCGCCGATGCCGTCGATATTGATCATTTCCGCCCAGGCCTCGTTGCCCTGGGGCTTGCGCCGCCGTGCCTTTGCGGGCCCCGGCTCGTCCTGTGCGGGTTCCCCCTGCGGCGCCCCGGGGGCGGCGGCCTCCTCCATCTCCTCGGGCATTTCCGCAGCACCGGCGGCGTCCCGCAGCGCCTCCATCGTGCCGTAATGGCGGGCGAGGCGCTTGGCATTGGTTTCGCCCACGTGGCGGATGCCGAGGGCGAAGATGAAGCGGTCCAGCGCGATGGTGCGCCGTTCCTCGATGGCGGCGAACAGCTTTTGCGCGGAGGTCTTGCCCCAGCCCTCGCGATTCTCCAGCCGGGTCAGGGACTGTTCGTTGCGCGTCTTCAGGCGGAAGATGTCGGCCGGCTCGGCGATCATCTTCCATTCGTAGAAGGCATGCGCCTGCTTCTCCCCCAGGCCCTCAATGTCGAACGCGTTGCGGGACACGAAATGGCGCAGCCGCTCCACCGCCTGGGCCGGGCAGATCAGGCCGCCGGTGCAGCGGCGCACGGCATCCTGCTTGCCGGTCTTCGGGTCCACCTCGCGCACGGCAAGGCTGCCGCAGACCGGGCAATGGTGCGGAAATTCATAGGCCTTCGTCCCCTCCGGCCGCTTCTCCAGCACCACGGAGACCACTTGCGGGATCACGTCGCCGGCGCGCTGCACCACCACCGTGTCGCCGATGCGGATATCAACGCCACCGCGGATCGGCTCGCCGTCGCCGCCGATGCCGCGGATATAGTCTTCGTTGTGCAGCGTGGCGTTGGAGACCACGACGCCGCCCACCGTGACCGGGGTGAGCTTCGCCACCGGGGTCAGCGCGCCGGTGCGGCCGACCTGGATCTCGATCTCCTCCAGAACCGTGGTCGCCTGCTCCGCCGGGAATTTGTGCGCCAGCGCCCAGCGCGGCGAGCGCGAGACGAAGCCCAGCCGGCGTTGCAGATCCAGGCGATCCACCTTGTAGACCACGCCGTCGATATCATAGCCGAGCTGCGCGCGCGCCGCGCCGATCTTGCGGAAATGCGCCAGCAGGCCGGCCGCGTCGTCGGCGAGAATGGTCAACGGGTTGGTGGGCAGGCCCCAGCGCGCGAACGCATGCACCACGCCGAGCTGCGTATCGGCGGGCAGGCTCGACGCCTCGCCCCACGCATAGGCGAAGAAGCGCAGCGGGCGGGCGGCGGTGATCGCCGAATCGAGCTGGCGCAGGGAGCCGGCGGCGGCATTGCGCGGATTGGCGAAGAGCGGCTTGCCCGCCTGTTCCTGGCGCGCGTTGAGGGCGAGGAAATCGCCCTTGTCCATATAGACCTCGCCGCGCACGTCGATCAGCTCGGGCACCCCTTCGCCCTTCAGCACATGGGGAATTTCCGCGATGGTGCGCACATTGGCGGTCACATCCTCGCCCTGGCTGCCGTCGCCGCGCGTGGCGGCGGAGACGAGGTGGCCGCGCTCATAGCGCAGCGAGCAGGAGAGGCCGTCGATCTTCGGCTCGGCGGTGAAATTCAGGGTCTCTCCCGCCGGCAGGTTCAGGAACCGCCGCACGCGCGCCACGAATTCCTCCACCTCCTCGTCGGAGAAGGCGTTGCCGAGCGAGAGCATGGGCACGGCGTGGAAGATCTTCGCGAATTTCGCAGCCGGCGCGGCGCCCACCTTTTCCGAGAGGCTTTCAGTGCCGCGCAGGTCCGGAAAGCGGGCCTCGATCGCCTCGTAGCGGCGGCGCAGCGCGTCATATTCCGCATCCGTGACGGTCGGCGCATCCTCCTGGTAATAGCGCGCATCGTGGGCGGCGATCTCGTCCGCGAGTCGCGCATGCTCGGCCGCGGCGTCATCGGGCGTCAGGCTTTCCACGATCTGGTCGCGGAGCGGGCGGTCGGAGGCGGACTTTGAGCGCGACATGCGACGTTTCTTCTCGCTGCGGGCCCTCGCAGGGGCGGGCAAACGGGCGGGGCGAACGGAAACGGCGCGACGCGCCGGGGCCCCGCTCTTTTCGCCCAACCCCGCGCCCGCGGCAACTGAGCGCGAGGGGGCTGTCTTCCCGTCTCTAAAATGTAAGATGTCCAAAGTAGGGATGGGACGATCAAAAAAAGGGGGCGGGTTCATGCGTAGGCTTCGCAAAGCGGCTTTGTGGGCAGCCTGTGCCGCAACGGCAGTATTCTCGGGCGCCGCATCCGCGCAGACCCAGGCCGATGATTCGGCCTTGGTGGAGCGCGGGGCCTATCTCGCCAAGGCCGGCGATTGCATGCCCTGCCATTCCGGCGATCCGAAGAAGCCGTTCGCCGGCAATTTGCCGTTCAACACCCCGTTCGGCACCATGTTCTCGGTGAACATCACGTCCGATCCCGCCTATGGCATCGGCAATTGGACCTATGAGCAGTTCAAGGCCGCGCTGCACGACGGCATTCGCGCCGACGGCGCCTATCTCTATCCCGCCATGCCGTTCGATGCTTATACCGGCATCGAGGAAAGCGACCTGAAGGCCCTTTGGGCATTCGTGAGGCGCATTCCCGCGATCGCCGAGCCGCGCAAGGAAAACCAGCTCAACTTCCCGTTCAATGTCCGCCTCGGCCTGCTGGCGTGGCGCGAACTGTTCTTCGAGCCCGCCTATTTCAAGCCCACCACCGGCAAGAGCGACGCGTGGAATCGCGGCGCCTATCTCGCCCAGACCCTGGCCCATTGCGCCGACTGCCATACCCCGCGCAACCTGATGGGCGCGGTGAAGCAGAAGCAGAATTTCCTCGGCACCGAGGTGGACGGCTATTGGGCGCCGGACATTTCCACCGAAGGCCTGAAGAAGTCCGGCTGGACCGCCGACAAGCTCACCACCTTCCTGAAGAGCGGCTCCTCCACCGGCAAGACCTCTGTGTTCGGGCCGATGGCGGAAGTGGTGCATGACAGCCTCGGCTTCCTCACCCCCACCGACCTCACGGCCCTCGTCACTTATCTGATGGACGCGCCGCCGCCGAGCGACGTGCCCGCGCCGCAGGCCGCCTCGCCGCTTCCGGCCGACGTGTTCCAACGCGCCGCCAAGAGCTATGTGGACAATTGCGCGCCCTGCCACATGTCCAAGGGCGCCGGCTCCACCGACATCATTCCCCCGCTCGCCGGCAATCCGGCGGTGGTGGCGAGCGAGCCCTATAACGTCATCATGGCGATCCTCGGCGGCCTGCCTTCCGGCGGCACCTATGGACCCATGCCCTCGTTCGCCGGCCGGCTCAGCGACCAGCAGGTGGCTGACCTCGTGAACTACGTGCGCACCTCCTGGGGCAACAAGGCCGACCCGAGCGCGACGCCGGCCATGGTCGCGGCCTGGCGCGCGACCGCCAACGTGCCGGATTTCGGCACCCAACAGGCTTCCGCCTTCGATTGCCCGAAGGTGGGTGGCGGGCCGGGCTCGACCGGGCCGGATCCGAAGGCGGTCGCCGCCATCACCCAGATGATGCAGGGCGGCAACCGGCAGATCCATGTGCTGACCGCCGCCTATTCCGCCGCCGATTCGGGCGCCACGCCCGATACGGTGGTGGATGCGCTGACCGCCGCTTATTGCCCGGTGGTGGCCACCAGCAGCCTTCCCGACTGGCAGAAGAGCGCGGAGCTGCGCCGCTTCACGCTCCAGGTCGCGGCGGATGTCTCGCCCGCGGTCGCCGCCGTGCCTATGCCCGACGTTTCGATCGTGTGGGCAACGCCGGTCGGCACGTCGCTGGTGGCGCGCCAGCCCACCGCCATCGCCGCGAAGCTGACCTGCCCGGCCAATGACGGCAAGCTGGTGCCGAAGGATCTGGCCGACAAGGCGGTATCCCTGCTCGGCACGCCGACCCCCCCGGTCGCCGGCGCGGCCGTGGTGCAACTGGCCACGACCCTGTCGCAGCAAAACCCCAAGGCCCGCCTCTCGGATGTGGCCAATGCGCTGATCTCCGCTTATTGCCCGCTGGTGGTGGCGCAGGGCGGCAACAGCGTGGCGGAGCAATACAATCTGCTCACCGGCTTCGGGCAGCAGGTGGTTCAGACCCTGCAGCTCAGCGCACCGACGGTGAAAGCCTCGACCAAATGAGCGGGACGCGCGCTTGTTCTTGCACGTGAACGCATAAACTGCCTCCCCCCACTCGGGGGGAGGCATCCGGCCGCCGCGGGTGGCCGGATGCAAGGCCGTTCAGGCCGCGCGGGACGCCGCGATCCCATAGCGCGGCCCCGGCGTCGCATGCATGAGCTGCTTCGACAGCGCCTGGCGCGACGCCTCATAGGCGGTCCATTCGGCGCCATCCTGGAGCGGCGGGATCGTCACCACCTCGCCCAGGTCGAAGCCGGCAAGCGCGGCATCGACCATATCCTCGGCGTGCATCACCCAGCTTTCCGGCACATTGGAAATGTGCGCGCCCGCGACATCCCAGAATTCCGTAGCGGTGGCGCCGGGCAGGACAGCCTGGACGCGCACGCCCTTGTCCGCCAGCTCGTGCTGGAGCGATTGCGTCAGCGCCAGCACATAAGCCTTCGAGGCACCATAGACGCCGTTCAGCACCTCCGGCGCGATGGCCACGATGGAAGAGATGTTGATGACGGCGCCGCGCCCGCGCACCACGAAGCCCGGCACCGCCGCATAGGTGAGGCGGGTGAGCGCGGTGACATTGATGTCGATCATCGCTTCCATCCGGTCCACGTCGGACTGGAGCAAAGGCGTCACGCCGCCGAAGCCGGCATTGTTGACCAGCAGCGTAATGGCCGGATTCTCCCGCAGCACCTGTTCCACCCGTTGAAGGCCCGGGGCCGTACCGAGGTCGGCGGTGATCACCGACACCGCGCGTCCGGTGTCCTTGGCCAGCTTGGCCGCAACGGCGTTCAACCGCGCCGTGTTGCGCGCCACCAGGATCAGGTCGAACCCGCGCCGCGCCAGCCGGTCCGCATAGATCGCGCCGATGCCCGTGGATGCGCCGGTGATCAGGGCCGTGCCCTTCGTGTCATATCCGCTCATCTTCTGTCTCCGTGCGGCAAGCCCTGCCGCGATGGAGGCAAGTTAGGCTTGATCGGCCGCGTCTCAAATGTCATATAAACGGCAAATCAGGACATCGCGCATGATCAGCATCGGCTTTCTTCTCTATCCCGGCTTCTCGCCGATCGCGCTTGCGGTGGCGACGGCGTTTGAACTGGCCAATATCCAGGCGGGCGAACCGCACTACGACATGCGGATGCTCTCGCGCTCCGGGGGGGCGGTGCGCGCGTCGGCGGGTTTCGCGGTCGAGACCGAGGCGTTCGGGGAGCGTGCGCTCGATCTGCTCATCGTCGCCGGATCGATGCAGGGCGACGCGCCCGCCGAACAGGTGGCGCTGGTGCGCGCCGTGGCCGGGCGCTGCCGGCGCATCGCCTCCATCTGCACCGGGGCGATGGTGCTCGCCGAAGCGGGCCTGCTGGACGGCCGGCGCGCCACCACCCATTGGTTCCAGGCCCGCGAGATGCAGGCCCGCTTTCCCAAGATCAAGGTGGAGGAGGACCGGATCTTCGTCGAGGACGGCCCGATCTGGACCTCCGCCGGCATGACGGCTGGCCTCGACCTCGCGCTCGCCTTCATCGAGGAGGATTGCGGCGCCGTCCTCGCCCGCGCGGTGGCGCGCAAGCTGGTCCTGTATCACCGGCGCGCTGGTGGGCAGTCGCAATTCTCCACCCTGCTGGAGCTGGAGCCGAAATCCGACCGCATCCAGAAGGCGCTCACCTATGCGCGCGCCCATCTCGACAGCCGGCTGAGCGTGGAAGACCTGGCCGGGGTCGCAAATCTCAGCCCGCGCCAGTTCAGCCGGACGTTCCAGGCGGAGACGCGGCAATCGCCCGCGAAGGCGGTGGAGCATCTGCGCCTCGAGGCCGCGCGCCAGCTCATGGAGGACACCGGCCATTCCATCGACGAGGTGGCCCGGCAGACCGGCTTTGCGGATCGCGACCGCATGCGCCGTGCGTTCCTGCGCGCCTTCGGCCAGCCGCCCCAGACCATCCGGCGCGCCGCCCGCGCCGCGCGTGGCGACGTGGAGGCCCAGATCGCCGCCTGAGCGGCGCGGGCCGGTCGCGGTGGGGAGGGTGAATACCAGCCGGCCTGTAAGCCGGGTTCTGTACGGCGGGCTTGCGCCCGCGTGGCGACCATTCATCTGGGACGCCGATTGCTCGGTGCCTCTAGCAGTCAACCCGGACGGCGGCCCGAAGACGAGGCCTGGATGCAGCGAGCCGCGCTCCTGCCGTCCCTATTCGACTTTGCTCCCGGTGGGGTTTGCCGTGCCGCTTCCGTTGCCGGTCGCGCGGTGGGCTCTTACCCCACCGTTTCACCCTGGCCCGCGCACGCGCGGGTGGTTTGATTTCTGTGGCACTTTCCCTAGGGTCGCCCCCGCCGGACGTTATCCGGCACCGTGTCTCCGTGGAGCCCGGACTTTCCTCGGCACCCGAAGGTGACGCGGCCGCCCGGCCGGCTGGTCGCCCTGCAATGGGGGTTCGCGCGCCGCGCGTCAAGGGCGGATGCGGTTCGGCACGCCGCCGGCCGCTCTTCATCCGGGGCGCGCAAATGCCCGTTGTGGACAAAGTCTCCTCAAGCGCTCACGCGTCCGCCTCGCCCGGACGGGTCTGGATCAGGTCGCGCAAGGTCATGATGGTGGAGGCGTCGGCCACGCCGTCCACCTTGGAGCGCCGGAAATGGCGCTGGAAGGCGGTGACGACGGCGCGCGTCTGCTCGTCGAACACGCCCGTCACATCGATTCCGTAGCCATAGAGCGCCAGCATGGCCTGGAGCGCGGCGACCGGCTCGCCGCCATCGCCGATCATGAAGAAGCGCCCGCCCCGTAGGGGCGCCTCGTGCACATAATGGCCGATGCCGGCGTGGTGCAGCACCTCCCACGGGAATTTCTCGCCCGGATCGTCCTTGCGCATCGGCGCCACGTCGGAATGGGCGAGCACCCGGTCGGCGCGGATGGCGTGGCGGGCCACGATGTCGGCGACGAGCGCCCCCACCGCGGTGACCTGGACTTCAGGAAAATCCGGATAGCCGAGGCCGTGGCCCCGATTGACGATCTCGATGCCGATGGAGCGCGAATTGGTGTCCGTGACGCCTTCCCAGGAGGAGACGCCGGCATGCCAGGCCCGCAGCGCTTCCGGCACCATCTGCACGATGGTCCCGTCCTCCAGCACCACATAATGACAAGAGACTTCGGCGGCGGGAGAGCGCAGCAGGGCGATGGCCGCTTCCGCGCTCTCCATGCCGGTATAGTGCAGCAGCACCATGTCGATGGCCGCTTTGCGCGCCCCATAATTGGGCGAGGGCGCGAGCGCGCCGACGAGGCCGCTGTCCGGCGGGAAGGGCAGGGCGGTTTCGCTCATGGGCGGGATGCTCGCCGCGGGGGGGCGGCGCCGGGAGTCTGCGGCCGCATCCCTTTCCCCCTCCCCAACCCTCCCCCACACGCGGGCGAGGGAGGCGCCACGGATTGGGCACCGGCAGAGATGCCACGCGCAGGCTGAGCCCTCTCCCGCTTGCTGGGGAGGGTTGGGAGAGGGTACGCCGCCCCAGGCGCCAGAGGGGCGCTTCTCACTTCAGCCCCCGCATCTTCTCGATCCGATCATAGGCTTCGTTCACCGCTGCGACCCGGTCGTTGGCCAGCTTGATGGCGGCGGGCGGCAGGCCGCGCGCGGAGAGGCGGTCGGGATGATGCTCGCCCACCAAGGCGCGCCACCGGGCCTTCACCTCGGCGTCGCTGGCGTCGGCGGCAAGATCGAGCACCGCATAGGGATCGCCCGGCCGGCGCACATGGCGCGCCTCGATGCGCTCATAGGCGGCACCTTCGAAACCCAGCAGCCGCGCGACCTCGGCGAGGAATATCAGTTCGTCCTCGTGCAAGGCGTGGTCGGCCTTGGCCACATGGAACAGCGCGTCGAGCAGGTCCTCGCGGGTGTCCGGCTCGTCGGCGAACAGGGTGCCGATTTGCCGGGCATAGGATTCGAAGCCGGCGGTGTCCTGCTTGGCGAGGTTGAACACCCGCGCCACGCCTTCAAGTTCCTCATCGGGAATGGCGAACACCTCGCGGAAGGCGGCGACCTCGGCCGGAACGACCACGCCGTCGGCCTTCGCCATCTTGGCGGACAGCGCGATCAGCCCCACCGAGAAGGCCGCGGGACGGGGCGCGGGGGCGAGAAAGCGATCGACCGCATGGCCCGCAAGGGCTCCCACCAAGGCGCCGAGGGGGCCGCCGAGCGCGAGACCCACGCCCGCGCCGCCGATCAGACCCACATGCTCCAGAACCGCCACGCTGCTTTCCTTCTGCCCCAAGCCATCCCACGTCCCGGTGGGAACGCGGCATTCGCGCCACCGGATGCCTGCGGTAGCCCGCGTCCGCGCCCGTTTCAACGTTTCTTAAGGTGTACGGAGCGTAAATGCTCTGTGTCTGTCCCATGTGGATTCGTTGACGGCCCATCTGATCCCATGATACCCCATAAACACCCATATGAATGGTTCGGCGCTTCGGGCGCCTCTTCCGTTCACGCCGGTTCGCCCGGCGGGGCCGTGTCGGGTTTTGGGATCGAGCGCGGAAAGGCTCACGGGCGCCATGGACCGCTTCGTGTCCACCTACACCATGCGCTTGGACGCCAAGGGGCGGGTTTCCATCCCGGCGCCCTATCGCGCGGTGCTGGCCAAGGACGGGGCGGAATTTCTCTATTGCCATCCGAGCCTGGCGGAGCCGGCGCTCGATGCGGGCGGCAACCGCCTGCTGAGCGAAATCGACACGCTGATCGCGCGCTATCCGCCCTATTCGGAAGCGCGCGAGGAACTGGCGGCCGCCCTGTATGGCACCAGCGAGACCTTGAAGATCGATCCGGAAGGCCGGGTCATGCTGACCGAGACCCTGAAGGCACACGCCTCAATCACCGATTCGGTGTCGTTCGTGGGCCTCGGGCACAAGTTTCGAATCTGGGAACCGGAGCGTTTTCGCACCCATCTCGCGGAGGCCACGGAGAAGGTGCGTCAGCTTCGGCGCGCGCTCGGTTCCAGAGCGGAGAACGAAGGGAGCAATCTGGGATGAAAACGGGCCGCGGGGTCGGGCCCACCGACGCCGCAGGCGGACCGGCCCGTCATCTTCCTGTGATGCTGCCTCAAGTTCTCGCGCACCTCGCGCCGAAGGACGCCGGCACTTATGTGGACGGCACCTTCGGCGCGGGAGGCTATACCCGCGCCATACTCTCGGCCGCCGATTGCCGGGTCCTGGCGATCGACCGCGACCGCTCCGCCATCGCGGGCGGCGCCGGGCTGGTGCTCGAATCCGATGGCCGCCTGGTGCTGGCGGAGGATCGCTTCTCCCAGCTCGACGTGCTGGCGCAGACCATGGGCTTTGCCCCGCTGGACGGGGTGGTGCTGGATATCGGCGTGTCCTCCATGCAGCTGGACGAGGCGGACCGGGGCTTCTCCTTCCGCCGCGATGGCCCGCTCGACATGCGCATGGGATCGGATGGGCCCTCGGCCGCCGACCTCGTCGCCTCGCTGCCGGAAGCCGATCTCGCCCACGTCATCTGGACGCTCGGCGAGGAGCGGCTCTCGCGCCAGATCGCCAAGGCGATCGTGAAGGCGCGGGCGGAAGCGCCCATCACCCGCACCTCTCAACTTGCCGACATCGTTTCCAAGGTGGTGTGGGCCAAGCCCGGCGAGATGCATCCCGCGACCCGCACGTTTCAGGCCCTGCGCATCGCCGTGAACGAGGAGCTGGACGAACTCGCCACCGCGCTCGCCGCCGCCGAACGGGCGCTGAAGCCGGGCGGGCGGCTGGTGGTTGTGACGTTTCATTCCCTGGAAGACAGGATCGTTAAGACTTTTCTGTCACACCGGAGCAAGGCACCGTCCGCCTCGCGTCATCTGCCGCAAGCGGAGGGGCCGGCGCCCTCCTTCCGCCTCCAGTCCAGGGGGATGGTGGAGCCCGACCCCGACGAAGTGGCAGAAAATCCGCGTGCCAGGTCCGCGAAGCTTCGCGCGGCCGAACGCACGCAAGCCCCGGCGCATGAGGAGGGCGATCTCGCAGGGGTGCTCCCTGCCGAGCTGTCGCAACGCCGTGGTCGGAGACGGACTTGATGTTTCGCGTCGCCAACCTCGTCATGGTCCTGGCTTTGCTCGCGACCGCCGGGGTGGTCTATCAGGTGAAGTACGCCTCCATGGCGGAGGCGGAACGCCTTGCCCATCTGCGCCAGGCGATTCGCGGCGAGCGCGACGCGATTGCCGTCATGCGCGCGGAATGGGCGCGCCGCACCTCGCCGCTCTATGTGCAGGGGCTGGTGCAGCGCCATCTCGACCTGCAGCCGCTGTCGGTAGACGCGATCTCCATGCTTGATGACCTGCCGGAGAAGCCCGCCACCAATTCGGATTCCATCGGCGGCATGCTCGAAGCCCTGGTGGACGCGCCCTTGACCACCTCTTCCACCGGCAAAGCCGGCGCCGCGAAAGCGGAGGTGGCCGCGCCCGCGAGCGCCGCGTCTTCCGCCAACGCCCTGCCCACCGGGGGCGGCGCGGCCGTCCTGCCATCAAGCTCCGCCTTGCGGCCGGCCAATGCCCCGGTGCGCCCCAAGCCGGTGGCGCCGGTCGCCTCCGCCGCGCCGCGCCAGCAGAGCGCGCCCAACCTGCCGTTCTGGGCGCCGAAGCCGGTCGCGCCCGCGCCGTCCTATGCTGCGCCGACCTATGCGGCGCCCTCCTATGCGCCGCACCCCGCGGCCGCGCCGGCCGAAAACGCCCTTGCCCCCATGCTTCCGCCGGGCTCGCTCCCGGCCAATCGCTGAGGAGGCCGCCCCATGGTCGCGCCCACCGAATTGCTGAACCGCATCGATCTGTCGAAGGTGCCCGCGCCCGTGCGCGGCGCCGGCGCCTTCCTCGGCCGCCTCCTGCGCCGCGTGCTGGGCGGGATCTTCCTGTTCTTTTTCAATCTTCAGTGCCGCCTCAGCCATCGCGTGGCGCGCATCATCTTCGGCGTCGGCATGGGCCTCGTGCGGTTCGCCGTGGGCTCGGTGCGGTTCTGCTTCGCCTTCGCGCGCGGCACCGTGCGCGCCCTGTTCGGGCTCGACCGGGTGGATGCGCAGACCGTGACCCGTGCCCGCCTGCAATTGCTGGTGGCGGCTTTTTCCCTGGTCTTCGTCGTGATCGCCGGCCGGCTGGTGTTCATGGCCATCACCTCCGATCCGCAAGGCACGCGCGGCGGCGGCTCGGAAGCGGTGGCGTCGGCGCGTCCCGACATCATCGACCGCAACGGCGACATCCTCGCCGTGGACGTCAAATCGCCCTCCCTGTTCGCCGAGCCGAAGCGGCTGATCGACCCGGACGAGGCGCTGGAGGGCCTGCTCAAGGTGCTGCCGGACCTCGATGTCGCGGAAGTGCGGTCGCGGCTCAATTCCGGTCGCGGCTTCGCCTGGCTGAAGCGCGAGATCACGCCGGCGCAGCAGCGCGCGATCTATCGCCTGGGCCTGCCGGGCATCGGCTTCGTGCGCGAAAACCGCCGCATCTATCCCGACGGGCCGACCTTCTCCCACGTGATCGGCGCGGTGAACGTGGACAACCAGGGCATCGCGGGCCTGGAGAAATATATCGACGGGCGCGGCCTCGCCGAACTGCATCTCGCGGGCTTCGCCACCGACCGCCAGCAGGAACCGGTGAGACTGTCCATGGACGCCCGGGTCCAGCACGCCATGCGCGACGAACTGATGCGCGCCAAGGAAAAGTTCAAGGCCAAGGCGGCCATGGGGGTCGTCACCGACGTGCGCACCGGCGAGATCCTCTCCATGGTCTCGCTGCCGGACTTCGACCCCAATATCGGCGGCAATCCGAAAGACGACGCCTATCTGAACCGCCTCACCACCGGCGTGTTCGAGATGGGGTCCACCTTCAAGGCGCTGTCGTTCGCCATGGCGCTCGACAGCGGCAAGATCGGCCTGAACAATTCGTTCGATGCGCGCGGCGCATTGCATTTCGGCCGGTTCGCGATCCACGATTATCATGCGGAAAACCGCGTGCTCTCGGTGCCCGAGATCTTCCTCGTGTCGTCGAACGTCGGCACGGCGAAAATGGTGCTGTCGCTCGGAGTGGATGCGCATAAGGCGTTCTTGCGGAAAATGGGTCAGCTCGACCGCTTGCGCACCGAGCTGCCGGAAAGCGCCGAACCCATCGTGCCGAAGCGCTGGGGCGAGTTGAACTCGGCCACCATCGCCTTCGGTCACGGCCTCTCCGTCGCCCCGCTGCAGGCGGTGATGGCGGTGAATTCCATGATGAACGGCGGCTATCTCATTCCGCCCACCTTCCTGAAACGCTCTCAGGAAGAGGCCCAGCAGGTGGCGGTGCGGGTGCTGAAGCCGGAAACCTCCGACAAGATGCGCTACCTGCTGCGCCTCAATGCGGAAAAGGGCACCGCCACCAAGGCCGAAGTGCCGGGCTATTATGTCGGCGGCAAAACCGGCACGGCCGAAAAGGTGGTGGGTGGCCGCTATGCCAAGAACAAGCTGCTGACCTCCTTTACCGCGGTCTTCCCCATGGATAAGCCGCAATATCTGGTTCTTGTCATGATCGACGAGCCGCAGCCTCTGCCGGAAACCCATGGCTATGCCACCGCCGGCTGGAATGCGGCGCCCACCGCGGGCAAGATCGTGGAGCGCATTGCCCCCATGCTGGGCGTGATGCCGCGCCAGAATCTGCCCACGGCGGACCAGATGCTCGGCATGGCGCGCCAGAAGGTGGCAGACCGCCAGTGAACCAGCCGGGTGGGCTGCGGGCGAGGAGAGACGAGACGGCATGAGCGAGCCCGCGCCCGCCCCGGCGGAGCAGACATCTCCCACAGGGGCCTTCGACCTCGCGCAGGTCCTGTCCGGGCACGCGCGGATCGTCGCGGGGCGCATGCAGGTGCCGCTGACCGGCCTCACGGCGGACAGCCGCAAGGTTGAGCCCGGCTTTCTGTTCGTCGCCATTCCCGGCACGAAGGTGGACGGAGGACGGTTCGTCGCCGACGCCTTGGCCAGGGGCGCGGCGGCGGTGCTCATGGAACCGCAGGGCGAGATGCCGCCGGTCGGCGCGGCCAGCCTCGCCTTCTCGCTCGACGTGCGGCGCTCACTGGCGCTGGCGGCCGCCCGCATCCACCCGCGCGCGCCCGGCACGATCGCGGCCGTCACGGGAACGGCGGGCAAGACCTCGGTCGCCTATTTCCTGCGGCAGGTGTGGGAGCATCTCGGCTTCAAGGCCGCCTATCTCGGCACGCTCGGGCTGATCGCGCCGGGCAGCGCCACCTATGGCGGGCTCACCTCGCCGGATCCGGTGGAACTGCACCAGACCCTCGACCGGCTGGCGCGGCAGGGCGTCACCCATATGGCGCTGGAGGCCTCCTCGCACGGGCTGGACCAGCGCCGCCTCGACGGCGTGCAACTGGCCGCCGGCGGGTTCACCAATCTCGGCCGCGACCATCTCGACTATCATCCGAGCGTGGAGGCCTATTACCACGCCAAGCTCCGCCTGTTCACCGAGCTGCTGCCCGACGGGGCACCGGCGGTGGCGGGGCTGGACGCCCCCTACGGGCGCACCACCCTGGCCTGGGCGCGCACGCGCGGCCTGCCGCTGCTCTCCATCGGCCCCGGCGGGGATTTCGACGTCCGCTCCATCGTCGCGGAAGGGGTGTCGCAGCGCATCACCTTCAACGGCGGCGACGAGGTGGTGGTGCCCCTGATGGGGCGGTTCCAGGCCGATAATGCCTTGCTCGCCGCCGGGCTCGCCTGGGCGTGCGGCGTGCCGCCGGAGGAGGCGCTGGACGCGCTCACCGGCCTCACGGGCGTCCCCGGCCGGCTCGAGCGGGTGGGCGAGGATGCCGCGCGGCCCGTGTTCGTGGACTATGCCCACAAGCCCGAGGCGCTCGCGACCGTGCTCGACACCCTGCGCCCGGCCGTGACGGGACGCCTGATCGTGGTGTTCGGCTGCGGCGGCGACCGCGACCGGGGCAAGCGCCCGCTGATGGGCGCCATCGCGGCGGAAAAGGCGGATATCGTCATCGTCACGGACGACAACCCGCGCAGCGAGGTGCCCGCCGCCATCCGCGCGGAAATCCGCGCCGCCGCGCCCGACGCTGTGGACATCGGCGATCGCGCGGAAGCCATTCGCACCGCAGTCATGATGCTTCAACCTGGGGATGCTTTGGTTGTCGCGGGCAAGGGTCACGAAACCGGCCAGATCGTGGGCGATCGAACCTTGCCGTTCTCGGACAAGGCGGCGGTCCTGGCCGCAATGGGGGAGGTGGGTGCATGAGCGTGTCGCAGCTGTACAGCCTGGACGAACTGGGCGCGGCCACCAGCGGCACCGTGCGCGGCGCCGCTGCGGGTGTGACCGGCATCTCCATCGACACGCGCACGCTGGCGCCCGGCGATGCCTTCTTCGCCATCACCGGCGACAATAGCGACGGCCATGCCTATGTGGGCCGGGCCTTGGAGAACGGGGCCGCCCTCGCCGTGGTCGCCCGCGACAAGGCCGACGCCTTCGCCGCCGGCGCGCCGCTGCTGCTGGTGGACGATGTGCTGGAGGCGCTGCGCGCCACCGCCGTTTCGGCCCGTGCCCGCTCCCAGGCCGGCATCGCCGCGGTCACCGGCTCGGTGGGCAAGACCACCACCAAGGAAGCCCTGCGCCTCGCCTTGTCGGCCGAGGCGCAGACCCACGCTTCCGCCGCGTCCTACAACAATCATTGGGGCGTGCCGCTCTCGCTTGCGCGTTTGCCGCGCGAGGCGCGCTATGGCGTGTTCGAGATCGGCATGAACCATCCCGGCGAGATCACGCCGCTGGTCCGCCTGGTGCGCCCGCAGGTGGCGATCATCACCACGGTCGAGCCGGTGCACATCGCCCAGTTCGCCAATATCGAGGAGATCGCCGACGCCAAGGCGGAGATCTTCGACGGGCTGGAGCCGGGCGGCGCGGCGGTGCTGAACATCGACAATCCCCAGTTCGCACGGCTGAAGGCGGCGGCGCAGGCCAAGGGCGTCGGGCGCATCGTCACCTTCGGCGCGGACGGGGCGGCCGATGTGCGCCTGCTCGACGTCAGCCTGCAGGCCGGCTGCTCCACGCTGGTGGCGGACGTGCTTGGCACCCGGCTGACGCTGAAGGTGGGGATGCCCGGCCGCCACATCATCCAGAACGTCCTGGCCGTGCTCGCGGCGGTGAAGCTTCTGGATGGCGACCTGGCCTTGGCCGCGCTCGCCCTCTCCGCCCTGAAGCCGCCGCCGGGACGCGGCGTGCCCATCGAGCTGGCGATCGCCGGCGGCACGGCGACGCTGCTGGACGAAAGCTATAACGCCAATCCCGCCTCCATGCGCGCCGCCATCGATGTGCTGAGCCGCACGCCGGTCGGCCCGCGCGGCCGGCGCATCGCCGTGCTCGGCGACATGCTGGAACTGGGAACCGACGGCCCGCTCCATCACCGCGAGCTGGCCGCGCCCCTGCGCGCGGGCGGCATCGACCTCGTCTTCGCCGCCGGCCCGCTGATGCACGAATTGTGGGCCGCACTCCCCTCGGATATGCGGGGCGGCTATGCACCGAATGCCGAGGCCTTGACCAAGCTCCTGTCTTCCGCCATCCGCTCCGGCGACACGTTGATGGTCAAGGGTTCCAACGGCAGCCGCATGGGGCCGCTGGTGAAAGCCTTGGCCGAACGCTTCCGCACGCCCGACGAGGCGCTGCTCGAAGGATAGTTAAATGCTCCAATGGCTCTCGCAGCTGCACGACTATTTTCCCGGCCTGAACGTCTTCCGCTACATCACCTTCCGCACCGGCGGAGCGATCGTGACGGCGCTGCTGTTCGTCTTCCTGTTCGGACCCTCGATCATCTCCACCTTGCGCCTCAAGCAGGGCAAGGGGCAGCCGATCCGCACGGATGGGCCGCAATCCCACCTGTTGAAGAAGGGCACGCCCACCATGGGCGGGCTGATGATCCTCTCCGGCCTGCTGGTCGCGGTGCTGCTGTGGGCGAACCTTTCCAACCCTTATGTCTGGGCGGTGCTGGCCGTGACGGCGGGCTTCGGGGTGATCGGCTTCTATGACGATTATCTCAAGGTCACCAAGCAGACCCATGCCGGCTTTTCCGGCAAGGCGCGGCTCGCGGCCGAGGCGCTGATCGGCGGGCTGGCGGTAATCGCCATCGTGCATGCCGGAAAATCGGGGCTTTCCACCTCGGTCGCCTTTCCCTTCTTCAAGGACCTGCTGCTCGACCTCGGCTGGTTCTTCGTCCTGTTCGGCGGGTTCGTGATCGTCGCGGCCGGCAATGCGGTGAACCTCACCGACGGGCTCGATGGCCTTGCCATCGTGCCGGTGATGATCGCCGCCGGCTCGTTCGGCGTGATCGCCTATCTCTCCGGCAACGTGCTGTTCGCGGATTATCTGCAGATCCATTATGTCGCCGGCGTCGGCGAGCTGGCGGTGATCTGCGGGGCGATCATCGGGGCGGGGCTGGGCTTCCTGTGGTTCAACGCGCCGCCGGCGCAGATCTTCATGGGCGATACCGGTTCGCTGGCGCTGGGCGGCTTGCTCGGCACGGTGGCGGTCGCGACCAAGCACGAGATCGTCCTTGCGGTGATCGGCGGGCTGTTCGTGCTGGAGGCGATTTCGGTGATCGTGCAGGTGATCTCGTTTCGCCTCACGGGCAAGCGGGTGTTCCGCATGGCGCCCATCCACCACCATTTCGAGCAATTGGGCTGGACCGAATCCCAGGTGGTGATCCGCTTCTGGATCGTCGCCGTGGTGCTCGCCCTGCTCGGCCTCGCCACCCTCAAGCTGCGCTGAGGCGACGCGGTCTCAGCGATTGCAAGGCCCGGCGACCAAGCCGGGCCTTATTTTGTGCGCTAGCGCACCGAGCCGTCTTCCGCGAGCCTTGGGCGGCGGGCGGCGATGCCGTTGGCCAGCAGCATGCCCGCCGCCATCGGCACCAGGAAGGCGAGGATGTGCGGATTGGCCAGCGCCAGAGAGGCGATGGCCGGCCCCGGGCAGATGCCGGCCAGCCCCCAGCCGAGACCGAAGATCGCCGCGCCGCCGATCAGCCGCGAATCGATCGCCGTCGCGGTCGGCCAATGGAAGGCGGGCGCGATCAGCGGTGCTGCGCGGCGCCGCACGAGCCGGAAGCCGAGGAAAGCGACGATCACCGCCGCCCCCATGGTGAAGGCGAGGCTCGGATCGAATGTGCCTGCCACATCCAGGAAGTTCAGCACCTTCGCGGGGTCCATCATGCCGGCCAGGGCGAGCCCGGCGCCAAACAGCATTCCGCAGAACAGAGCCGCAATCCGCGTCATCTCACCCTCCCACATGGCGCATGAGGAAGACGGTGAGCACGGCCACCGCCATGAACACCAGCGTCGCGACAAGGGAGCGTGGCGACAGGCGCGCAAGCCCGCAGACGCCATGGCCGCTGGTGCATCCCTGCCCGAGGGCGGAGCCGAAGCCCACAAGCAGGCCTGCCGCGGCGAGGAGAAGGTCGCTCGTCGGCAGATGCTGGGGAATGCCCCCCGTCACAAGAGCCACCACCAGCGGGCCGAGCACCAGCCCGGCGAGGAACAGCAGGCGCTCGGCGCCGGGATCGCGGCGCGCCAGCACCTGCCCGAGAATGCCGCTGATGCCGGCGATCCGGCCGTTCAGCGCCATGAGCAGCACGGCGGAAAGGCCGATGAGCGCACCGCCCAGGGCGGAGAGCAGGGGGGTGAATTCAGTTGCCGGAAGCATCTTTCACCTTGCAGGTGCGAATGCCAAACAGGGTGTAGGCGGGGCAGAAGCCCATGAAGGCCGAGCCCAAGAGACCGGCGCCGATGGCCGGGATCACATAGACCCAGATCCCTGTAGCGTTCAGCACGAGGGGTGAGAGAATGAGGAGAGCGCCGAGAATGGCCCGCAGGGTGCGGTCGAGGGTGCCGAGATTGGTCATCGCGATGATCCCTTGCTGCTGTCCGCGACGGCGGATGCGCGCGGTTGAATTTTAGTAATTAATGAAATACTAAATCGTCAAGTCCGGAAAGTCCCCATGCCGTCTGCCCCATTGCTCGCCATGGCGCCCCCCGCTGCCGCGCCGTCCGAAGCGCCGCCCCGCGCGGCGGAGGATTTGCTTCGCCGCAACGCCCCGATTGCCGCCGCCTTGCTGGCCGCCATGGCCCATCCCAAGCGCCTGCTGGTGCTCTGCCGCCTGGTAGACGGGGAATGCGCGGCCGGCGACCTCGCCGCGCAAGTGGGCCTCAGCCCGTCGGCGCTCTCGCAGCATCTCGCCAAGATGCGCGCGGCGGGCATCGTCGACAGCCGGCGCGAGGGGCAGGCGATCTATTATTTTCTCGCGGGGCGGGAAGCGCGGGCCGTGCTGGAAACCCTCCACCGCCTCTATTGCGAGCCCGATCCAAGCTGATGAGCCGGCGCGTCATATCGGCGGCTTCCCTCGGGGGCTGCCGGGGTCTAGTGCTGACGGTACGTTTTCGTCAGGTTGCCTGTCCATGATTCCCGTCACCTGTTTCAAGGATCGCAGCGTCGCCGTGTTCGGGCTCGGCGGCTCCGGTCTCGCCACCGCCCTCGCGCTGATGGAGGGCGGGGCCCATGTCGTCGCCTGGGACGATGGCGCGGCGGGGCGTGCCAAGGCCGAGGCGCAGAGCGTGCCGCTGCAGGATCTGCGCACCATCGATTGGTCTGGCATCGCCGCGCTCGTGCTCTCCCCCGGCGTGCCGCTGACCCACCCCGTGCCCCATTGGTCGGTGGATCTGGCCAAGGCGGCGGGCGTCGAGGTGATCGGCGACATCGAATTGTTCTGCCGCGAGCGGCGGGCGACCGCCCGCCATTCCCCGTTCGTCGCCATCACCGGCACCAACGGCAAATCCACCACCACGGCGCTGATTTCCCATCTGCTTGCGGTGGGCGGGCGCGACGTGCAGATGGGCGGCAATATCGGCACCGCAATCCTCTCGCTCGCCCCGCCCAAGGGCGTGGGACGGGTGCATGTGGTGGAGTGCTCCTCCTACCAGATCGACCTTTCCCCCTCGCTCGACCCGTCTGTCGGCGTGCATCTGAACGTGACGCCGGATCATCTGGACCGGCACGGCAGCCTTGAGCATTACGCGGCGGTGAAAGAGCGGCTGATTGCCGGGGTGGAAAGGGGCGGCACCGCTGTGGTCGGCGTGGATGATGATTTCTCCACCGCCATGGCTGAGCGGGCCGAGCAGGCCGGCATCCACGTGGTGCGCATCTCGGTGGAGCGGCCGCTCGCCGACGGCATCTGGCGCGACGGCACCGATATCGTCTGGAGCCAGGGCGGGGTCGAGCGCGAGCGGCTTTCGCTTGCCGGCATCGGCTCGCTGCGCGGCGCGCACAATGCGCAGAATGCGGCGGCGGCCTATGCCTCGGCGCGCGCCATCGGCCTCGCGCCGGAAGTGATCGCCATCGGCATGCGGCGGTTTCCGGGCCTTGCCCATCGCATGGAAGAGGTGGGCCATCTCGGGCCGGTGCTGTTCGTGAACGATAGCAAGGCCACCAATGCGGACGCGGCGGAGCGGGCGCTGCTGAGCTTTCACAACGTGTTCTGGATTGCCGGAGGCAAGGCCAAGGCGGGCGGCATCGAGCCGCTTGCGCCCTTCTTCAACCGGGTGCGCAAGGCCTATCTGATCGGCGAGGCGGCGCCCGCCTTCGCCGAGACGCTGGGCGAACAGGTGCCGCACGACGAGGTCGGAACCCTGGACGCGGCGGTGTCGGCGGCGGCGCGGGACGCGGCGGCCTCGGGGCTGGAGGATGCGGTGGTGCTGCTGTCTCCGGCATGCGCCAGCTTCGACCAATATCCCAATTTCGAGGTGCGCGGCGACGCCTTCCGCGCCCTGGTGCATGCCTTGCCGGGCATCGCCGCCAAGGGCTAAAGCACGGCCCCATGCCCCGGCCGCGCTAGAAATGTTTCACGTGAAACAATGGCTTAGAGCGGACGAACAGCGGTTTCGTGACGGCGTTCCGCGCCTTTTCGGCGGATGAAACCGCCATTTCGCCCGAACGTTCGGCGCACATGAATCCGAACCGGGCAACGGCTGCCGAAAAACGCGCGGCGTCCGGCAGCGCAGCCTGATGAACCGCAATCAGGTTAATCCGAGCGGACGGGCGCGGACAAAGCGCGCCCGTGCTACCCCCCGCGGGGATCAGGCGGCGGCGAGTTCCACCTCGATATTGCCGCGCACCGCCTTGGAATAGGGGCACACCTTGTGCGCGGCCTCGAGAAGGTCCAGCACCTCGGAGGCGCTCTTGCCGGGGATCATGCCGGTGATCCTGGCGGCGAGGCCGAAGCCGCCTTCCACCTTGCCGAAGCTCACCGCGATGGTGACTTCCGCGCCGCTCGCATCCACGCCCTTGGCCTTGGAGACGGCTTCCAGCGCACCGCCGAAACAGGCCGCATAGCCGGCGGCGAACAGATGCTCCGGCGTGGTCTTGCCGGGTTCCAGCACGCCATCCTTGGGCATGGCGAGGTCGGCCTTCACCGAGCCGTCGGTGGTTTCGCTGTGGCCGCGGCGGCCGCCGTGGGAAACGGCGACGGCGGTGAAGACGGTTTCAAAAGACATGGGACTTCCTCTCTGGTGACTGACAGCCGCATCGGCGGCACGGGCGCGCCCCGCGTGTGCCGCAGGGCGGAAATGCGTAGGGCGCGCGGGCATTTCCCGCGGTGCGGCACGGTTTTCCTTGTGGCGCCGGCTCCGCCGTGGCACCTCCCTGGCCAACCCGCCTGCCGCAGTGAGCAAGGAGACAGGCCATGATCGATGGCGCCAAGGATAAGCTCGTCGCCCCCCGTTTGGTTTCCGGCCTTTCGGAAATTGCCGGCGAATACGACCTCATCCTGTGCGACGTCTGGGGCGTGATGCACAACGGCGTTGCCGCGTTTCCCGCCGCCGGCGCGGCGCTGGAGCGCGCCCGCGCGGGCGGCGCCCGCGTGCTGATGGTGTCCAACGCCCCGCGCCCGAATGAATTCGTCATCGCCATGCTGGACGGTTTCGGCGTGCCGCGCAGCGCCTATGACGGCATCGTCACCTCCGGCGACGTCACGCGCGACGTGCTGGCGGCGCGGCCGGGCGTGAAGCTGTTCCATCTCGGCCCCCCGCGCGACCTCGGCACGTTCGATGGTCTCGACGTGACGCCGACCGGCCTCGACGCCGCCGAGCTGGTGGTCTGCACCGGCCTGCTGAACGACGATGTGGAGACGCCGAAGGATTATGCCGAGCAGCTCGCCGCCATGCAGGCGCGCGACCTGCTGTTCGTGTGCGCCAATCCCGACCTGGTGGTGGAGCGCGGCGACACGCTGATCTATTGCGCCGGCGCGCTGGCGCAGCTCTATGAGGAGATCGGCGGGCGGGCGATCTATTGCGGCAAGCCGCACAAGCCGATCTACGACGTCGCGCTGCGCCGGGCCGCCGCGCTCGGCGGCGTGCCGATCCGCCCGGAACGGGTGCTGGCCATCGGCGATGCGCTGCGCACCGACATCATCGGCGCCACGGCGGCCGGCTTCGACAGCCTGTTCATATCGAGCGGCATCCACGCCGAGGAATTGCACGGGGAAAACGGCAGCGAGCCCGATGCCGAGGCGCTGGCGAATCTGTTTTCCGATCACGCCCATCCGCGCGGCGTCATGCCCCGCCTCGCATGGTGACGGGCCCGGCGCGCGCCTGAAGCCGGCTCGGCGGCGCGCGCGGCGGGCTTCCGCAAAATCCCGTGCTTGACGCTGGCTGGCCCGCGCGCGAAGGGTTTCCTCCCCTCCATTGTGCCGGCCGCCCCTGCCGATGTCCGTTCCTTTCGACCCATCCTTTCCCGTCGTTGAGGGCATCGCGCCGATTCCCGCGCAGATCGCGCGGCCGGTGTTGGCCATCGGCAATTTCGACGGCGTGCATCGCGGCCATCGCGCGGTGGTCGACGCCGCGCTCTACATGGCGCAGACGCTGGGCCGGCCGGCGGCGGCGCTGACGTTCGAGCCGCATCCGCGCAGCTTCTTCCAGCCCGACGCGAACCTGTTCCGCCTCACCCCCGGCCGCCAGAAGCTGGATTGCCTCGCCCGCACCGGGCTCGCTGGCGCCATCGTGCTGCCGTTCGACGCCGCGCTGGCGCGGGTGACGGCGGAGGATTTCGTCGATGAGATCCTGGTGCGGCGGTTCGCGGTCTCCGGCGTGGTGGTGGGCTTCGATTTCCATTTCGGCCGCGCGCGCGCTGGCTCGCCCGCCTTTTTGCGCAAGGCCGGGGCGCGCCACGGCTTCCCGGTCGAGGTGGTGGAGCCCGCTTTGGACGAGGGCGATCCCATTTCCTCCAGCGCCATCCGCAACGCGCTGGCCGCCGGCCAGGTGGGCCATGCCGCCCACATGCTGGGCCGGCCCTGGAGCGTGCGCGCCACCGTGATTCACGGGGACAAGCGCGGCCGCGACCTCGGCTATCCCACCGCCAATCTCGCCATGCCGCAGGGCACGCAGCTCGCCTTCGGCATCTATGCGGTGCGTGCGCGGTTCGACGGGCAAGTGGTGGACGGGGTGGCGAGCTACGGTCGGCGGCCGACGTTCGACAACGGCCGGCCCCTGCTGGAAGTGCATCTGTTCGATTTTTCCGGCGATCTCTACGGCCGCGAACTGGACGTGGCGTTCCACGGCTATCTGCGGCCGGAGCTGAAGTTCGACGGCATCGACGCGCTGATCGCGCAGATGAACAAGGACAGCGCCGCCGCCCGCCTCGTGCTCGCCCGCCCGCAAATCTGGCCGGTGTGAGGGGGAAGCCGGCCGGGTGCGACCCCGGCCGGACGCGCGCTCAGTCCACGGTCGCGCCGTAGAGCAGGTTCTTGAACAGCATGCGGGTGGCGACCCGCGGGGTCGGCGCGGCGGACATGAACACGCCGACAATCTCCTCCTTCGGATCGATGGTGAAGGAGGTGCCGCCGGCGCCCGCCCACATGGCGTCGCCCTTGGAACCGGGCACCACGGCGAAGCCCTCCTGGCGGCGAATCGCAAACCCCAGCCCGAAGCCATAGCCCGGCCCGGTGCTCGCCGCCGTGGATCCGCCGAGGCCGATCAGATGGTCGGACAGCATGAAGTCCACGGTCTTGGGCGAGAGGATGCGCACGCCATCCAGCACCCCGCCGTTCAGCATCATCTGGGAGAAGCGGAAATAATCCTCCGCCGTGGTGACGGTGCCGGCGCCGCCGAGCCGGTAGCGCTTGCCGGGGTCCTGGTCCACCCGCACCCATTTCCAGCCCGCTTCCTTCTGCGGATCGGCATCGAGCGCATCGGCAAGCCGAGGCGCCTGGGCGGGCGTGAGCTGGAACGCGGTGTCCTTCATCTTCAGCGGCTTGAACAGGTTCTCGTCGAGGAACACGTCCAGCCTTTTGCCGCTCACGCGCTCCACCACCACGCCGAGCACGTCCACGGAGAGGCCGTATTCGAACCGCGTGCCCGGCTCGTAGGCGAGCGGGATCTTGGCGAGGCCGCTGACGAAGGCTTCCGGCGACAGGTCGGAATTGCGGCTCTCGATGTCGGCCTTCTCATAGGCCTCCTTCACCTCCGGGAACGGCGCGCTGCCGGAATAGGTGAGGCCCGAGGTATGGCGCAGCAGGTCCTGGATGGTGATGGGGTTCTTCGCCGGCACCACCTCGCGCACGGTCTTGCCGCTCTCGTCCTTCTTCTCGGCGATCACATTCATCGCCTTCATCTCGGGAATATATTGCCCCACCGGGTCACGCAGGCTCAGCTGGCCGCGCTCCACCAGCATCATCGCCGCCACCGAGACGAACGGCTTGGTCATGGAGAAGGCGCGGAACACCGCGTCCTTGGTCATGGGCTTGGTCTTGGCGGCATCGAGGAAGCCGTGGGCCTCGAAATGCACGATCTTGCCGTCATGGGCGATCAGCGTGACCGCGCCGGGGAAGGTGCCCTTGTCGATCTCCCGCTGCATGGCCACGGGGATGCGCTTGAGCGCCTCCTGGGAAAAGCTGAGGTCGTCGGCCCGGGCGGCCGGCGCGTGGAACAGGCTGAGCGCGAGCAAGGCCGGCGCAAGGGGTCGCATGATGCTCCCTGCCATGGATGGTTTCTCCCGATGGTTTTAATCGTTTCAGGCCGAAGGCGGAATTGGCGTTCCTGAACCCTTGGTCCGGCCGCGGCGGCGCTTGGGGCGCCCGATACTCCGCGACGCGGCGCAGAATGCCGTTGCGGAAAGGGTGTGTCGATAGGTGCCGATGGGGCTTAGGCGGTTCTTAACCGAGTTTCGGCATTCTCGCCGTAACCCCCCATCGTGCGAGACGATACCCCGAACCGTGCCTGCTCCCTCCGCCCCCCAGGATCGCCGCTCCCCCTTCATCCGCCTCGCCGAGCTGCTGGCCGGGACGGAGCCCGGCCGTGCGCCCCTGAGCGCGGCGGTGGGCGAGCCGCAGCATGCCATGCCGGATTTCGTCGGCCCGGTGCTGTCGGGCGCGCTGCCGGGCTTCGGCCGCTATCCGCGCGCGGAAGGCACCCCGGCGTTCCGCGCCGCCGCCGCCCAATGGCTCGGCACGCGCTATGATCTCGCCCGCCCGGTGGATGCGGACCGCGAAGTGCTGGTGCTGAACGGCTCGCGCGAGGGCCTCGTCTCCGCCGCCATCGTCGCGCGGCGCCTCACCGGGGATCGCGGCGGGCGGCCGGTGATGCTGCTGCCCAATCCCTTCTATGCCGCCTATGCGGCGGGCGCCGAGGCCGCCGGCTGCGAGGCTGTTCCCCTGCCTACCACCCGCGAAAGCGGCTGGCTGCCGGATCTCGACGCCCTCGACGACGAATTGATGGCGCGGGCGGTGGCCGTGTTCATCGCCTCGCCCGCCAATCCGCAGGGCGCCATCGCCTCGCGCGCCTATCTGGAGCGGCTGCTCGCCATCACCCGCGCCCACGGCACCTATCTGTTCTCCGACGAATGCTATTCGGAGATCTATCTCGGCGCCGAGAAGCCAACTGGCATCCTCGAAGTGTGCGGCACCGATTTCTCCGGCGTGGTCGCGTTCAACTCGCTCTCCAAGCGCTCGTCCCTGCCGGGCCTGCGCTGCGGTTTCTGCGCCGGGGATGCGGATTTCCAGAAGGCGTTCCTCGCGTTTCGCTGGGTCGCCGCGCCCCAGGTGCCCGAGCCGCTCCAGGCGGTGGGCATCGCCGCCTATGGGGACGAGGCCCATGTGGAGGCCTCCCGCGCGCTGTATGTGGCGAAGTTCGACCTCGCCGACCAGGTGATCGGCGGCCGCTTCGGCTATGAGCGGCCCGGCGGCGGCTTCTTCCTGTGGCTCGACGCCTCGGCGGCGGGCGGCGGGGAGGCGGCCACCCTGCGCCTGTGGAAGGAACAAGGCCTTCGCGTCGTGCCGGGCGGCTATCTCGCCCGCCCCGACGCGAGCGGCATCAATGCCGGCGATCCCTATCTGCGGGTCGCCCTGGTCCAGGATCTCGCCACGTGCGGGGAGGTGCTCCAGCGCCTCGTCGCCGGGCTGAGCTGAGGGAGCGCTCGCGCATGGCACAGGCTCGCCGTCGTCCTGCCCCCGCCATGGCGCTGCGCCACGGGCTCGGGATGGATCTCATCCCCGAAAGCGTGCGCGGCGCGGTGCGCCGGCGCTCCAGCCAGATCTGCGGGGCGGCGCTGCTGACGGCGAGCCTGTTCGCGCTCACCTCCATGGTCACCTGGACCGCGAGCGACCCGAGCCTGTCCAACGCCAGCGGCGCCGAGGTGAAGAATTTGCTCGGCCGGCCCGGCGCCATCGTCGCCGATCTGCTGATGCAGGGCCTCGGGCTCGCCAGCCTGTTTCTGCTGCTGCCGCTCGCCTATTGGGGCTGGCGGCTGCTGACCTATCGCCCGCTGCGGGGCGAGCAATTGCGCGCCGGCGCGCTCACCCTCGGGGTGCTCGGCATGAGCGCCCTGCTCAGCGCCCTGCCCACTTTCGGCGCCTGGCCGGTGCCGACCGGCCTCGGCGGGGTGATCGGCGACCTGTTTCCGCGCCTGATCACGGTGTTCCGTGGCGGCTGGGGGGACGGCCTCGACGCGTTTCTCGTGGGCGGCGTGGGCGCGGTCGGCGGCCTGGCGGGGCTCTATTTCGCCTGTCGGGGCAGCACAGCGAAGCGCCGTGCGGCCGAGGCCGACGCCGGGGACGACGAGGATGAGGAGTTCGACGAAACCGATCGCCGGCTGGTTTCCCTCGGTGCGCTGACCCACACCTTCCTTTCCGCTAAGGCGCGCCTGTTCGGCCGCCGGCGCGGCCGGGCGGCGGGGGGCGCCAAGGGGGCGCCGGTGCGCGCGGCGGCCATCGGTGCCTTCGCCCGCGAGGTTTTCGCGTCCGAGCGCCGCGCGGTGGACGATCAGGGCCGCGTGGAACCCCGCCTTAATGCCGGCCCGGCCCATGAGGCCCCGGCGCTCGGCGGCGTGCGGCGCGCGGTTGTGGACGAAATGGACGAGGACGCTGACATGGTGCCCGCCGAGCCCGCGCCGCGTGCTGCGGCAGCCGCGCGCGCCGCGCCGGCCCGGGGGCGCCAGAGCGGACGCGAAGGGCGGGTGCCGGAAGGCCGCCGTCCGCACGCCTATCGCCTGCCCGACCTGCAATTGCTGGGCGCGCCGCCGCCCTCCAAGGGGCCGGCCATGAGCCCCGAGGCGCTCCAGGACACCGCCAAGCTGCTGGAAGGCACGCTGGACGATTTCGGCGTGCGCGGCGAGATCGGCCAGGTGCGGCCGGGCCCCGTGGTGACGCTCTATGAACTGGAGCCGGCGCCGGGCATCAAGTCCTCCCGCGTGATCGGCCTTGCCGACGATATCGCCCGCTCCATGAGCGCGATTTCCGCCCGCGTCGCCGTGGTGCCGGGGCGCAACGCTATCGGCATCGAGCTGCCCAACGCCAAGCGCGAGAAGGTTCTGCTGCGCGAGCTTCTCTCCACCAAGGATTTCGGCGACAGCGGGCAGAAGCTCGCGATCGCGCTGGGCAAAACCATCGGCGGCGAGCCGGTGATCGTCGATCTCGCCCGCATGCCGCATTTGCTGGTGGCCGGCACCACCGGTTCCGGCAAGTCGGTGGCCATCAACACCATGATCCTCTCGCTGCTCTACCGGCTGAAGCCGGAACAGTGCCGGCTCATCATGGTCGATCCCAAGATGCTGGAACTCTCCGTCTATGACGGCATCCCCCATCTGCTCGCCCCCGTGGTGACCGACCCGAAGAAGGCGGTAATCGCGCTCAAATGGGCGGTGCGCGAGATGGAGGACCGCTACAAGAAAATGTCCAAGCTCGGCGTGCGCAACATCGACGGCTTCAACGCCCGCGTCGCCGAAGCGGAGAAGAAGGGCGAGAGCATCGCCCGCACGGTGCAGACCGGCTTCGACCACGAGACCGGCGAAGCCATCTACGAACGCGAGGAGATGGATCTCGGCCCGCTGCCCTACATCGTCGTGATCGTGGACGAGATGGCGGACCTGATGCTGACCGCCGGCAAGGAAATCGAAGGCGCCATCCAGCGCCTTGCCCAGATGGCCCGCGCGGCCGGCATCCATCTGGTCATGGCCACCCAGCGCCCCTCGGTGGATGTCATCACCGGCACCATCAAGGCGAATTTCCCGACCCGGATCTCGTTCCAGGTCACCAGCAAGATCGACAGCCGCACGATCCTCGGCGAGATGGGGGCCGAGCAGCTGCTGGGTCAGGGCGACATGCTCTACATGGCCGGCGGCGGCCGCATCAGCCGCGTGCACGGCCCGTTCGTCTCGGACGACGAGGTGGAGCGCGTGGTGAAGCACCTCAAGGCCCAGGGCGCGCCCGATTATCTCGAAGCCGTGACCGCCGACCTCGCCGAGGACGGGGCGGACGGCGAGGACGGGGCGGTGTTCGACAAGGGATCGTTCGGGGAGGAGGGGCAGGACCTCTATTCCCAGGCCGTGGCCGTGGTGCTCCGCGACAAGAAGTGTTCCACCTCCTATATCCAGCGCCGGCTCCAGATCGGCTATAACAGGGCCGCGTCCTTGGTGGAGCGCATGGAGAAGGAAGGCGTCGTCGGCGCGCCCAACCATGCCGGCAAGCGCGAAATCCTCCTGTCCGACGAGGCCGCGGAATAGGCCGGGGCTGGTTTTGGGGTTGCCGCCGGGCCACAGGTTCGCCATAGGCAAGATTTAAGGGGGAGTGTGACCCGTGAAGATTCGTCCACACGCCCCGTTTGCCCATCGAGACCCCCTGATGCCCCATCGCCGGCCTTCGCCCTTCGCCTTCGTTCTTGCCTTCGGCGTCGCGGCCCTCGCCGGCGCATGGCAAAGCGGCGGCGCGGCCGCGCAGGGTGTGCTTCTGCCGCCCGGTGAAGTGCTGCGGCCCGGGGGCACCGTGCCGGGCACGGCCTCCCAGCCGAGCCCCTCGCAGATCTTCGCGCCCCAGGTGGCGGTGCCCAAGCCGAGCGCCCCCGCCGCGCAGAACCTCGCCCCGCAGACAAGCGCGCCCGCCGCGCCGCAGGCTTCCGCCGCGCCCGCCAACGTGCCCCTGCCGCTGCAGCGCCCGGCGAGCGCCAATGCCGCCCCCGGCGCGCCCCTGCAGATCGGCCCCGGCCAGACCGCCGCCCGCGCCACCGGCCCGCGCGCGCCGCAGGGCCCGGTCGCCGCGCCCGCCCAGACCAATCTCGACCGCGCCGACCCCGCCACCGCCGACAAGATCAGCGCCTATTGGAATTCCGTGCAGACCCTCACCGGTACGTTCGTGCAGGTTGATCCCGACGGCACCCGCAAGACCGGCGACTTCTACATGCAGAAGCCCGGCCGCGTGCGCTTCGAATATAACGCGCCGGTGCCCATCGAGCTGATCTCGAACGGCCAGTCGGTGGCGGTGCGCGACCGCAAGCTGAACACCCAGGACATCACGCCGCTTTCGCAGACACCGCTGCGCTTCCTGCTCTCCGAGCGCACCGACCTGGCCCGCGACCCCCATGTGAAGGGCGTCTACCAGGACGATCTCTATATCAGCGTGGTGATGGAAGAGACCATTCCGATGATCGGCACCTACCGCCTGCTGATCCTGTTCGACGCCAAGGACTACAGCCTGAAGCAATGGATCGTCACCGATCCGCAGGGCTATGACACTTCGGTCGCGCTCTACAAGCTCGACTATACCCGGCGGCCCGATCCCAAGCTGTTCGTCATCAATTTCGAACGCATGCTGCAATAAGGCGCCGGCGCCCGCCGACGCTGTCTTTCCGCCGTTCCAGCCCTTGCCAGTCTGCCCGCCGAGGGTCTAGGTCTCGCGCTCCCGCCGAACGAGCGCCGAGACCTCCGTGTCCCTCACCGTCTGCACCTGGAACATCAATTCGATCCGCATCCGCCTCGATCTGGTCAAGGCAATGGTGGAGCGCCTGAAGCCGGACGTCCTGTGCCTGCAGGAAACCAAGTGCCAGGACGATAAATTCCCGCTCGCGGCGGTGCGCGACCTCGGCTTTCCCCATATCGCGCTCAACGGGCAGAAGGGCTGGCATGGGGTCGCGACCCTCTCGCGGCTACCGTTCGAGGCCATCGAGCGCCAGGAATTCTGCGCCAAGGGCGATGCCCGGCACATCGCCGTGACGCTCGGCGCCTCCGCCGGGCTTTCCGCGCCGGTCACGGTGCATAATTTCTACGTGCCGGCGGGCGGGGATATTCCCGACCCGGAGCTGAACGAGAAATTCGCCCACAAGCTGGCGTTTCTCGACGAGCTCACCGCCTGGGAGCGCCTGCCGCAGCAGGTGAATGCGCGCGAGAGCCACGCGGTTCTGGTGGGCGACCTCAACATCGCCCCGCTGGAAACCGACGTGTGGAACCACAAGCAATTGCTCGGCGTGGTCAGCCATACCCCGGTGGAGGTGGAGCGGTTCGCGAAGCTCCAGGCCTCCGGCCCGTGGGTGGACGTGATGCGCCGCTTCGTGCCGCCGCAGGACAAGTTGTTCACCTGGTGGAGCTATCGCTCGCCCGACTGGACCGTGAACGATCGCGGCCGGCGGCTCGATCACGTGTGGACCAGCCCCGGCCTTGCACCCCACGCCAGCGCCATGACCGTGCTGCGCGAGGCGCGCAGCTGGGAGCGGCCCTCCGACCATGTGCCGGTGGCGGTGACGTTCGACATCTAAGTCCGGTTTTCCTCACCTCTCCGCGTGGGCAGCGGGGGGAAGGGTCGGCGGCGGGCCCGCGCCAGAAATCCACGGCGCCGGGCGGAAGGGTTTCCAGAACCGCATCGAAGGCTGAGGGATCGCAGGCGCGGCGCATGGCGGCGGCCACGTCCGCGATGCAGGTTTTCGGCGCGAAATTGTGATGCTGGCGCAGGCCCTGGACCTCGCGGGTGAGACTGGCGCGGTCCCCGAAGGGCAGAGGCGCCAGGGCGAGGTCCCAGTCCGAGACGAAGATCGCCCGCAGCACGGGCGGGAGCACCTGGGCGAAGCGGATCGCCTCGGCGGGCGAGAGGCGGCGGCGAAAAGTGCGCAGCACGCCTTCCACCATGGTGTAGGTCTGGTTGCGGGTCGCAAGGCCCGCGCCGTCGCGCGCATCGGCGAGGAAACGCTCGAAATCCTCCGAGGTGTGCTGCAACTCCAGGGGAATGGGCACGGGACGGTCCCGCCTCTCCTACCGGCGCCGCACCGGACGCATGGGCGGCTCCAGCTTTTCCCGGCGCAGGGTGTCGAGCGCGCCCAGCGTCGCTTCCAGCCGGCCGGCGAATAACGCGCGCAATTGCACGGCCGCGTCCGGGAAGCCCTCCAGCACACGCAGGAAGGTGGCGCGGGGAATGCGCAGCAGGGTCGAGGCTTCGAGCGCCCGCGCCGTGGCCGGGCGGGGCAGGGCGATGATGAGGGCGCTCTCGCCCACCAGCGCGCCGGCCAGCACCTCGCACAGCACGCGGGCGCGCGGCGCCTTTTCTTCCACCATCTCCAGGCGGCCGGAGGTCAGCACATAGCCGGCATCCGCCGTATCGCCTTGCCGGAACAGGATGTCGCCGGCGGAAAGGCGCAACTGGTCGGCGCTGATGGCGAGCGTGCGCAGGGCATCGGGCGTGAGCATGTCGAAGGTGGGGACGTCCTGAAGGAGGGCGACGTCCTGTTCGAGGCTCACTTTCGGCACCCCGCGACGGCCATGGCTCAGGGCACCAGCTTGTAGCCGCCGGCCTGGGTCGCCAGCAGGGTGGGGGCGGAGGGATCGGGCTCGATCTTCTGGCGCAGGCGGTAGATGTGGGTTTCCAGCGTGTGGGTGGTGACGCCGGAATTATAGCCCCACACTTCCTGCAGCAGCGTCTCGCGCGCCACCGGCGATTTTCCGGCGCGGTAGAGATAGCGCAGGATCGCGGTTTCCTTCTCCGTCAGGCGGATCTTGGAGCCGCGGTCGGTCACCAGCATCTTCGCGCCCGGGCGGAAGCTGTAGGGGCCGATGGCGAACACCGCGTCCTCGCTCGCCTCGTGGCTGCGCATCTGGGCGCGCAGGCGGGCGAGCAGCACCGCGAAGCGGAACGGCTTGGCGATATAGTCGTTGGCGCCGGCTTCCAGGCCGAGAATGGTGTCGCTGTCCGTATCATGCCCGGTGAGCATGATGACGGGCGCCTTGAACCCATTCTTGCGCATTTGCCGTACGGCGTCGCGCCCGTCCATGTCGGGCAGGCCCACGTCCATGATGACGAGATCGACAGCACCGTTCCGGGCCGCCTCAATGGCGTCCTGGGCGGTCTCCGCCGGCACGGGTTCGAACTCGTCCTGAAGCGCGAGCTGCTCGATCAGGGCTTCGCGCAGCTCCGGGTCGTCCTCGACCACCAGGATTTTCCACGCATTGGCCATCAAAACCTCCGTTACCCTTGCGGGAACGCGAATCGCG
The DNA here is from genome assembly GCF_043195145.2 of Roseixanthobacter pseudopolyaromaticivorans. Lineage (NCBI taxonomy): Bacteria > Pseudomonadati > Pseudomonadota > Alphaproteobacteria > Hyphomicrobiales > Xanthobacteraceae > Roseixanthobacter > Roseixanthobacter pseudopolyaromaticivorans. The sequence continues at coordinate 3,761,857 of NZ_CM195539.1, read as the reverse complement.
CAAGTACATCATGCTGCGGCGATCCTGCAAATTTGCCCGCGAAAGAATGTTGAAAACTGGTATTATGGTGAGGTGTATTCGTGCAAGTTCCTGTGGGGATCGGGAAAATCACCGTGCGTCACCTGCCCGGCACCCGTCATCGGGGCATCCTGCAGGTGGCGGGACGGGCGATTCCCGTGGCCTTGGGGCGCGGCGGAATCGGCTTCGACAAGCGCGAGGGCGACGGGCGAACCCCGGCCGGCCGCTGGCGTATCGAGCGCGTGCTCTACCGTCCCGACCGCGGGCCGCGCCCGGTTACCCGCCTTCCAGCCAAGCCCATCGCCGCATCCGACGGCTGGTGTGACGATCCGCAAGACCGCCGCTACAATCGCCCCGTGCACCTCCCGATTCCCGTCTCGCACGAACGCATGGCGCGCGAGGATGCGCTCTATGACCTTGTGCTGGTGCTGGACCACAATACACGTCCGCGTGTGAAGGGGCGGGGATCGGCGGTTTTCATCCATGCGGCGCGCCCCGGCTTCACGCCGACGGAGGGGTGCGTCGCCCTTGCGCCGCGCGATCTGCGCCGGCTCGCGGCGCGTCTGAGGCCGGGGGCGCGGCTGATCGTGCGCTGACGAACAGGCGGGAAAGACGCGTGCATGCTTGAGGAAGTCCCGGCGCCGGAGGGCGTCGCCGACCGCGCGGCGGTCGAGGCGGTGTTGCGTGCGCATGGCGCGCCGGTGCGCTTCGCCGGCTGGATTTTCGCCGGCGCGGACCTGCGCGGACTCGATCTCGGCGGATGCGAATTCGCCCGCTGCCGGGGCGGGCGCGCCGATTTCTCCGCCGCCGACCTCACGGAAGCGCGCTTTTCCGGCTGCGATCTCAACAATGCCCTCTGCCGCGGCACCACCTTGTCGGCGACCGTGTTCGCCGATTGCAAGATGACCGGGGTTCAGATCCACGGCGCGCGGACCCTTGGCCTTGCCTTCGAGCGCTGCCTTCTGGTGAGCGCGGCGCTGCACGGCCTGTCGTTCCGCCGCGCCCGGCTCGACCAGCTGGATTTCGCCGGTGCCGACCTGACCGAGGCGGATTTCCGCGAGGCGGTCTTCCAGGACTGCAATCTGCGCGACGCGAACGTGACCGACGCGCGCTTCGAGGGGGCGGATCTGCGCGGCGCCGACCTCGGCGCGCTGCGGCTCGTGGATGCGACGCGCTTCAAGGGGGCGATCATCTCCCGCCAGCAGGCGGCGGCGTTGCTCAGCGGGCTCGGGCTGAGGGTCGCCTGAACCGTCGCGGCGCCCCATCGCGTCCCCCTTCGCGCAGATTGCGATATTATGGCGCCCGTCGCATGGGTTGCGCTGCTTTTGTTTCATGAGGGTCCGGTGTTATGACAATGCGGCGCGGGCGCTCTCCCCACAGCGGCCGAAGCAGATAGAAGCAAGTATCGGTTCCATCGCCGGTTCCCACTCGTCGGTCCCCATGTGTGACGCTTGCGCCGGTCTTCGGCGGGTGCGCCGCGCACGCCACCTGGAATGATCTCAGGGCAAATGACTGCATCCTCTCAGAAGCGTCCCGTCTCGGTCGGGCTGTTCGCCACCTGCCTGGTGGATACGATCCGCCCGTCCGTGGGGTTCGCGGCCGCGCAGCTGATCGAACAGGCCGGCTGCGATGTCAGCGTGCCGCGCCAGACCTGCTGCGGCCAGCCCGCGTTCAATTCCGGCGACCGCGTCACCACCCGCGCCTTGGCCGAGCAGATGGTGGCGGCGTTCGAGACCTTCGATTTCGTGGTGGTGCCCTCCGGCTCCTGCGCTGGCATGATCAAGACCCATTATCCCGAGCTGTTCGTCGGCGAGCCGGACTGGATGCCCCGCATCGCGCGCTTCTGCGACAAGGTTTACGAGCTGGTCTCGTTCCTCGTGGACGTACGCGGCATGACGCACGTCGCCGCCGCCTATGACGGCACCGTCACCTATCACGACAGTTGCTCGGGGCTGCGGGAATTGGGCATCCAGGCCCAGCCGCGCACCCTTCTCGCGTCCGTGGAGGGGCTGGAACTGACCGAGATGGCCGATAGCGATGTGTGCTGCGGCTTCGGCGGGACGTTCTGCGTGAAATATCCCGACGTTTCCAACGCGATCGTCGAGAAAAAAGCCGCCAACATCGTCGCCAGCCACGCGGATACGCTGCTGGCGGGCGATCTCGGCTGCCTCATGAACATGGCCGGAAAGCTCCAGCGCATGGGCCGCGACATCAAGGTGCGCCATGTGGCGGAAGTGCTGGCCGGGCAGGGCGGGGAACCCGCCATCGGCGAGCCCGCGCGCAAGGATGACGCGCGCCAGCAAGGCCTCGGCAAGCAGGGGGCGGGAGCATGAGCGTCCAGATCACCTCGCCCCAGTTCAAGGCCAACGCCCGCGCGGCGCTCGCCGATGCGCCCTTGCAGCAGGCGCTCGCCAAGGTCGGGCCGAGCTTCATCGGCCGGCGCTCCGCCGCCGCCGCGAAGCTCCCGGAATTCGAGGCGCTGCGCGACAGCGCGCGCGACATCAAGAACCACACGCTCGCCCATCTCGATCTGTATCTGGAGCGCTACGAGCAGCAGGTGATCGCCGCCGGCGGGCACGTGCATTTCGCCGTGGATGCCGCCGAGGCGCGGGACATCGTGACCCGCATCTGCCGCGATGCCGGCGCCAGGACGGTCACCAAAGGCAAGAGCATGGTCTCCGAGGAGATCGGCCTCAACGCCCATCTGGAGGCGGCGGGCATCCAGCCGGTGGAGACCGACCTCGGGGAATATCTGATCCAGATCCGCGGCGAGGCGCCCTCCCACATCATCGCGCCGGCCATCCACCTCAACAAGGATCAGATCGAGGCGGACTTCCGCCGCGTCCACACCGAGCTGCCGCCCGAGCGCAATCTCTCCGAGCCCACCTCGCTGCTCGCCGAGGCGCGCACCGCTTTGCGGCAGAAATTCCTGGTGGCCGACGTCGGCATCACCGGCGCCAATTTTCTGGTGGCGGAGACCGGCACTTCGATCATCGTCACCAACGAGGGCAATGGCGACCTCACCCAGACCCTGCCGAAGACCCACATCGTGCTGGCCTCGCTGGAAAAGCTGGTGCCGACGCTGGAGGACGTGAGCCAGCTGCTGCGCGTGCTCGCGCGCTCGGCCACCGGGCAGGAGATGAGCGTCTACACCACCTTTTCCACCGGACCACGCCGTCCCGGCGACGTGGACGGGCCGCAGGCCTATCATGTCGTGATCGTCGACAACGGCCGCTCGGGCATGCTGGCGGGCCAGTTTCGCGAGATGCTCCGCTGCATCCGCTGCGGCGCCTGCATGAATCATTGCCCGGTCTATCAGGCCGTCGGCGGCCATTCGTATGGGTGGGTCTATCCCGGCCCCATGGGCGCGGTGCTCACGCCGTCGCTGGTCGGCATCGAGAAGGGCGCGAACCTGCCCAATGCCTCCACCTTCTGCGGACGCTGCGAACAGGTGTGCCCGGTGCGCATCCCGCTGCCGAAGCTGATGCGCAATTGGCGCGAGAAGGAGTTCGAACGCCACCTGACCCCGGCGCCGCAGCGCTACGGCCTTGCGGCCTGGGCCTTCTTCGCCCGGCGCGGCTGGCTCTACCGGCCGGCGACGCGGCTCGCCATGGGCGCGCTCTCGCTGCTCGGCCGGGCCAAGGGGCGGTTCGCCGCCCTGCCGCTCGCCGGTGGCTGGACCAAATATCGCGATTTCCCCACCCCCCAGGGCGATACCTTCCAGGCCCAGTGGCAGGCACGCCGGCAGGCTCAAGCCCAGGCACAAACTCAGACCCAGCGCGGAGGCGGCCGCTGATGACATCCTCGCGCGACACCGTCTTCGCCTCCGTGCGGCGCGCCCTCGGCACCACCGGCAAGGAAGCGCCCCGCCTGCGGGAAGTGGCCGACCGCATCGCCGGGCACCCGCGCGGCGTCATCCCCGCCCGCGCCGACCTGCCCCCGGCGCAGCAGATCGACCTGTTCAAGGACATGGTCCGCGCCGCCGACGGGACGCTCGACCACCTGCCGAGCGCCGCCGACGTGCCGGAGGCGGTGGCGCGCTATCTGCGTGAACGCAACCTGCCGCCCACCATCCTGCGCGGCGCCGACCCGCGGCTCGCGAACCTGCCATGGGACAGCGCCCCCAATCTCGACGTCTGGATCGGCCCGTCCGACGGGCGCCAGCTGGCCGGGCTGTCCCACGCCTTCGCCGGGATCGCCGAATCGGGCACGGTGGTCATGCTCTCCGGGCCGGAAAATCCGAGCACACTGAACCTGCTGCCCGATCACCACCTGGTGGTGGTCGACGCCGCCGATGTGGCGGGCGATTACGAGACCGTGTGGTCACGCATCCGCGCCGCCTACGGGGCGGGCGTCATGCCGCGCACGGTCAATTGGATCACCGGCCCCTCGCGCTCGGCGGATATCGAGCAGACCTTGCTGCTGGGCGCCCACGGGCCGCGCAGCCTGCATGTGCTTCTGGTGGGCGCCGCGCTTTGACATTTCGTGCCGCGCCGGTGCAAAGCTGGCATCTCGGACAGCGGGCGAACGCGTGACGCGGGGGAAGAGTGCGACCATGCAAGGGCTTGACGCAACGCAGGATTATCCCGAAGGCCCTCGCTGGTGGCTGGCGCTTCTGGCCTGCGTGCTGGTCATCATGGGCGCCAAGCTGACGCTGATCCACTTCTATGGTTCGCCGGTGCCCTTCTGGGACCAGTGGGATGCGGAAGGCGGGCAAATCTACCAGCCCTATCTTCAGGGCCATGTGCCGCTGACCAATCTCATCGCGGCCCATAACGAGCACCGCATCCTGATGACGCGCCTGCTCGGCCTCGTCCTCCTGGAATTCTCAGGGCGGTGGGACCCGATCCTGCAAATGTGCGTCAATGTGGTTCTCCACGTCGCCTGCGTGGTGACCTTGATGGTGCTCCTGCGGCGCATGGTCAGTTGCACCGCCGCCTTCGCGCTGACGGGGTTTGTCGCGCTGCTGATCTCGATCCCGTTCGCCTGGGAAAACGTGCTGGCCGGCTTTCAATCCCAATTCTATTTCGTCCTGCTGTTCTCGATCATCAGCCTTGCCTTGTTTTGCGTGGCGCAGGCCTTCGACCTGCGCTGGGGTCTCGGCATGCTGTTCTCGATCCTCGCGTATTTCTCGATGAGCGCCGGCGGCTGCACACTGGTGATCGCGGCCATCATCACGGCGGCGCAGGCCGCGACCGGCAGCCGCAAAGGCGTGCGCGAATGGGGCGGGGCGGCGGTTCTGTTCGTGTCCGGCGCCGTGCTGCTCGCGCTGGTGCCGCAGCTTCCCTACCACGAGCCGCTGAAAGCCCATTCGATCGGGCAATTTTTCCGTGCCCTCCAGGAGATCACCAGCTGGCCCCTGCCGTCGGTGCCGCTGGCTCCGTTCCTGGTCCACGCGCCGATGGTGTGGTTCACGGTGCGCGTGGTGCAGGAGCGCCGCCCGCTGAGCGATCCGGCGTGGCTGTGCATCGGCGTCGCCGGCTGGATCGGCATGCAGGAGCTCTCGCTGGCCTATGGACGGGCCCCGGCGGTCTTGGGGTCGCGCTATTTCGACCTCATCAACATCCTCTTGATGACCAATTTCATCGCCTTGGCCACTTTGCTGAAGGAGCGCGCGAACGCCGCGGTCCGGCGTCCGCCGGGGCTGGCCTTTGCTGCCGCCTGGTTGCTCGTCATTGCCATGGGCGTCGGCTATCAGGCCATGACCGCGATGCCGGCCGGTCTCATGATCCGGGCGCAGACCGGCAAGATCCAGGTCGAGAATGTGCGCCAGTATCTCGCCACCGGCGACATCGCCCATCTCAAGGACAAGCCCTTCCTTCAGGTGCCGTACCCGAACGCGGATCGGCTGGCGGCCATCCTCAACATGCCGGAGATCCGCGGCATTCTTGCACCAGAGCTGCTGGATGACCCCGCAGGCCGGGCCGCTATGCAGGCGCGCCTGAGTTCCGGCGGCATGTTCGCGCCGGTGGCGTGGGAGTTGCGCACCTGGCTGCCCGTGGCCGGGCCCTATATCGGCTTTGCGGGCGTCGCCCTCTATTTCCTCGGCGGCCTCTCGGTCGGCCTCCTGAGGCGCGGGCCGAAACGGGCGGAGGCGCCCTCCGACGCGGTGGTTGCACCCGCCCCGATCTCCACGCCGACGTAGCGTCACGGGGCGCCGGCCGCCGCCAGACTGATGCAATCGCGCAACGCAGCCGGGGAAACCGCCTCGATCGTGACAAAATTGTGCCACCCGGCGACACCTGCTCCGTTGCTCGCGCCGGGAATGTTGGGCAGAACACGATAGAAAATTGACGGTGACCCCATGACGTCTCGCTCGCGGTTTGTGCTGTCGCTCCTCGCTGCGTTCTGCGTGCTGATCTCCACCGCCCTCGTTCCGGCGCACGCGCAAAACGACAATGTTCGCGTCTACCTGATGCGCGGCCTCGCCAACGTCTTCTCCTATGGCATGGACGATCTGGCCGGGAAGCTGCAGGCCAAGGGCATTTCCGCCACGGTGTATGAATACGGCCAGTGGCCGCAGCTCGCCGAAGATGCGGTGGCCTGGTCGAAGGCCCACCGCAAGGGCCCGGTGGTCATCATCGGTCACTCGCTCGGCGCCGATGCCGCCATCGAGATGGCGGAACGCATGACCCAGCTCGGCGTGCCGCCGCGTCTCGTGGTCACCTTCGACCCGGTGGGCGTGACGGCGGTGGCCAATACCGGCGGGCGCTTCGTCAATTATTTCCAGACCAACAACGGTTTCGGTAAGAGCCTGGCCATCGGCCCCGGCTTCAAAGGCGCGCTCGCCAATCGCAATCTCGACGGCGCCGCGACCCTCGACCATTTCAACATCGAGAAGTCGCCGACCCTGCATGCCGAGGTCATCAAGATGATCCAGGCGCTGGCCGTGCGGCCCAAGCCCAAGCCGGCCGCGCCCAGCCAGCCGGCGCCGAGCGTGGTTCCCGCCCCGTCCATCGCCGCGCCGGTGACATCCGACCGGGCCGAATCGGCCGTGGCGACCGCGCCCCAGCTTGCGCACTGAAGGCCTTCGCGCGCATACGATGGCGCAATGAACTTGCCGCAGTGAACGTGCCGCATGGCATCGCCTCCGGCGGCAGCGCGTGTCGCGACGGAGCATGAGGCACCCCCATGGAGCTTGCCGGCCGGCTTCTCGCCTATTTGCTCTCGGTGGGCGTGCTGTGCGGGCTCGTGTTCGCCATCGTCGCGTTCGGCGCCCGGAGCAAGGCGCTCAAGGCCACCGACTGGCGTATCGTTCCCGGCATCATCACCCGCCCGCCCGCGCCGTTGCGGGCCTTTGGCACGCTCGGTTCCGGCCTGCGCTACCAATATGAGATCGACGGGCGCACGCTGATCGGCAGCCGTGTCCGCCTTCTGGATTGGCCGGTGTTGCTGTTCGCCGATGCCGCGGTGCTGCACGCGCGCCTCTCGAAGGCCGGCATCGTCGAGGTGAGCGTCAATCCCAAGCTCGCCGACGACAGCGTCCTCGACCTGACCCCGCCGCCTGCCGCGCTCGGCTGGGCGGGCCTGGGCTTTTCCTGCGCCTGCGGGCTGGCGATGGTGCTGCGGCGCCTGTTCTAGAGCCCGAAATAACGCACCGCCGCCCCCACCACCACGGCGGCAAGCACGGCGAAGAAGTCGCTGTGGGTCAGCTTGGTGACGATGAAGGCGACGACGAGGCCGGCGGCCATGGCCGCGTCGCCATGGACGGCGGCGGGCGCGACGATCGCCACCAGCACCGCGCCGGGCAGCGAATCGAGGATCTTGCGCACGCGCGGCGTCACCGGCACCAGCCGCATCAGGAAGAAGCCGGCGGTGCGGTTGAACATGGTGGTGGCCGCCATCACGCAGATGGCGAGCACGGTGCCGGGATCGAGCAGGCTATTCATCGGCGAAGCCGCCCGCGAGCGCGCCGGCCACCGCGCCGATGACGATGAACCACCACCCCGGCACCAGATAGGACGCGCCCACCGATACCAAAGCGGCGACCCCCCAGCTGATCGCTTCCCGGCGTCCCTTCCAGTTCGGCACCAGCATGGCGATGAAGAAGGCGGGCACCACGAGATCGATGGCGAACGCCTTGGGATCGGGAATGCCGCCGCCGATCATCTGCCCCGCTACCGTGGAGGCGAGCCACACCACCCAGGTGATCAGCCCCGAGCCGACGAAATAGCCCACGTCGTTGCCGCCGTGGGCGTGATAGCGCATGGCCGCGGCCCAATTGTTGTCGGCCAGGAACAGCAGCGAGCCATAGGCCTGCCATCCGGGAAGCTGCCCCAGCCAGGGGCGCATGGATGCAGCCATGAGGAAATGGCGCATGTTAACGGTGAAGGTGAGCATCGCCAGCGCCAGCAGGCTCGCCGGGGTCCAGCTGTGGGTCCAGCCTTCCAGGGCGACCATCTGCGCGAGGCCCGCGAAGACGAGACCGCTAGAAAGCGCGGTTTCGGCGGCGGAAAATCCCTTCTGGGCCGCCGCCGCGCCGAAGGCGGCGCCGAACACGGCGATGCCCGGCATCAGCGGCCACATGGCATCGATGCCCATGTGCACGCCGGCCGAGGTGATGCGAACCGGGGAAGGGCGGGGATCAGTCATGAATCGCGGCGGCGTGGAGCATGAATCTCTTATGCCGAACGCCAGGGAACGCACCAACCCGATTTCGGCATGCGCGTTGCGTCAGCTATGCAGGCGCCCGAGAGCCTCCGGCGCGCAGCGGCTGCGATCGCTCACGCCGCCTGCGAGGGCGCGAGCACCTGCTCCAGCCCTTCGTCCCACGGGGGGACGGAGCCGTAGAGCCCGGCGAGATGGTCGATGAATACCCGCACCTTCTGCGGCAGGAACCGGCGGCTCGGATAGACCGCGAACACGCCGACGCGGTGGGAGGCGTGGAAATCGCGCAGCACCACCTGCAATGCGCCGCTGCGCAGCTCCGGCCCCACGTCCCAGGTCGAGCGCAGCGCGATGCCCACTCCGGCCAGCACGGCCTCGCGCACCACCTCGTTGGAATTGGTGCGCAGGGGCGAATAGACGCGCTGCGTCACCGGCCCGTCCGGCCCCTCCAGCCGCCAGGGATCCTGCCCATGAGTGGCGAGCAGCGTGTGATCGGCAAGGTCGGCAAAGCTTTCCGGCACGCCGGCGCTCGCCAGATAGGCCGGGCTCGCGCACAGCACCCGGTGCACCGGCGCGAGGCGGCGGGCGACCAGGCTGGAATCGTTGAGATCGGCAATGCGCACCGCGATGTCGAAGCCGTCGCCCACAATGTCCACGAAGGCATCGGAGAGTTCGAGATCGATGGTGAGATCGGGATTGGCGGACAGCAGCGGGCCGAGATGGGGGGCGATGTGCAGGCGGCCGAACGAGGTGGGCGCCGACACCCGCAGCAGGCCGCGCGCCTCGGTGGAGCGGCGGGACAATTGCGTCTCCGCCTCCTCGATGGAGGCGAGGATCGCCACCACCCGTTCATAGAAGCCCTGGCCGGCCTCGGTCAGCGTCACCTTGCGCGTGGTGCGCTGGAACAGGCGCGCGCCCAGCCTATCCTCCAGGCGCTGCACGCGCTTGGAGACCACGGGCGGGGAGAGGCCAAGCTCCCGCCCGGCGGCGGAGAGGCTGCCCGCGGTGACGATGCGGGCGAAGATCTCCAGATCCCCGAGATTGCCAATCATGGGCCGGGATTCGGCCGTGGGTCGGCGGGTCTGACCGAGGCGGCTGGAGGGGCGGCGTATTGTTTCCATTGCTGATTTCATTTTAGCCGCAACGGAAATAATCCGCGACCGCTTTTCTCTGCAAACCGATTATAGTGGTAAAAAAAGGAAACGGTTCAAGGATGCCGCAATGACGAGCCTCAGGCTTCCGGCAGCGGATGAGACGACCCTCGCCAATCGCGAGAAGATCATCGCCGATCTGCGGGCCATCGTGCCCGGCGAAGGCGTGATCGCGCACGAAAAGGAAATGCGCCCCTACGAATCCGACGGGGTGACCGCCTATAAGCAATTGCCCCTGGTTGTGGTGCTGCCCAGCACGACCGAGCAGGTGGCGCGCGTGCTGAAATATTGCCACGAGAACAATGTCCGCGTGGTGCCGCGCGGGGCGGGCACCTCGCTGTCCGGCGGCGCGCTGCCGCTTCAGGATGGCGTTCTGCTCGCCATGGGCAAGTTCAACAAGGTGCTGGAGATTGATTTTCCCAACCGCTGCGCCGTGGTGCAGCCGGGCGTGACCAATCTCGGCATCACCCGCGCCGTGGAACACGAGGGCTTCTATTACGCGCCCGACCCGTCCTCGCAGATCGCCTGCACCATCGGCGGCAATGTGGGCGAGAATTCCGGCGGCGTGCATTGCCTGAAATACGGCCTCACCACCAACAATGTGCTGGGCGTCGAGCTGGTGCTCATCACCGGCGAGATCGTGCGGCTGGGCGGCAAGCATCTCGATCCCGGCGCGCTGGACCTGCTCGGCGTCATCGTCGGCTCCGAGGGGTTGCTCGGCGTCGTCACCGAGGTCACGGTGCGGCTGCTGAAGAAGCCGGATACGGCGCGCGCGGTGCTGGTGGGCTTTCCCACCTCCGAGGACGCGGGCGAGTGCGTGGCGCGCATCATAAGCGCCGGCATCATTCCCGGCGGCATCGAGATGATGGACCGCGACGCCATCGCCGCTGCGGAAGCCTTCGTGAACGTGGGCTATCCCCTGGATGTGGAAGCCCTGCTGATCGTCGAGCTGGACGGGCCGGAGGCGGAGTGCGCGCATCTGCTGGAGGAGGTCGCCGCCATCGCCAAGGGCTGCAACGCCTCCACCCTGCGCGTCTCGCAAACCGAGGACGAGCGGCTCGGCTTCTGGGCCGGGCGTAAGGCGGCGTTCCCGGCGGTGGGGCGGCTCTCGCCGGACTATCTGTGCATGGACGGCACCATTCCGCGCCGGCAATTGCCCCTCGTGCTCTCGCGCATGCGGGAGATGTCGGCGCAATACGGCCTGCGGGTGGCGAACGTGTTCCACGCCGGCGACGGCAATCTGCACCCGCTCATCCTTTATGATGCGAACAAGCCGGGCGAATTGGATGCGGCGGAAGCCTTTGGGTCCGACATCCTGCGCCTGTGCGTGGAGGTGGGCGGCGTGCTCACCGGCGAGCATGGCGTGGGCGTGGAAAAGCGCGATCTCATGCCCACCATGTTCAACGAGGTGGACCTCGCCCATCAGCAGCGCCTGAAATGCGCCTTCGACGACCAGAACCTGCTCAATCCCGGAAAGGTGTTCCCCACGCTCCAGCGCTGCGCCGAGCTCGGCCGCATGCATGTGAGCCAGGGCCAGGTGCCGTTCCCCGACATTCCCCGTTTCTGAGCGGCCGTTAAGGCCAGGAATCCGCATGTCCGATATCGTGAAAGTCCAGGACGAGGCGCAGATCGCCGAGGCGGTGGTCGCGGCGCTCGGCGAGAACAAGACGCTGGAGGTGGTTGGCCACGGCTCAAAGCGCGGGCTCGGCCGGGCGAGCCAGACCGACCGCACGCTTGACGTGTCCGAGGTGCGGGGCGTCACCCTCTATGAGCCGGGCGAACTGGTGCTCTCCGCCCGCGCCGGCACGCCGGTGGCGCAGATCGAGGCCATGCTGTCCGAGAACGGGCAGATGATGGCGTTCGAGCCCATCGATTACGGCCCGCTGCTCGGCGGCCCCGCCGGCGCGGGAAGCATCGGCGGCGTGTTCGCCTGCAACCTCTCCGGCCCCCGGCGCATCAGCCACGGCGCGGCGCGCGACCATGCGCTCGGCGCGCGCGCGGTCTCCGGGCGGGGTGAGGTGTTCAAATCCGGCGGCCGGGTGGTGAAGAACGTCACCGGCTACGACCTGCCGCGCCTGCTCGCCGGCTCCTACGGCACGCTCGGCGTACTCAGCGAAGTGACACTGAAGGTCATTCCCCGCCCGCCGACGCAGGAAACGCTGATCGTGTTCGGCCTCGACGCGGATTCGAGCGCGCGCGCCATGAGCGCCGCCATGGGCTCGTCCTGCGAGGTTTCGGCGGCGGCCGCCATTCCCGCCGCCCTGGCGCCCCGCCTGCCGCAGCTTGAAACCGACCGCTCCGTGGTGGCCCTGCGGCTGGAAGGGTTCGAACCCTCGGTGAAGGCGCGCCGCGCGATGCTGATCCGCGTGCTGATGCCGTTCGGCGGGGTGGAAGTGCTCGAGGCCGACGCGTCTGCCGCGCTCTGGGCCGGCGTGCGCGACGTGCTGCCGTTCGCGCAGACGCGGGAGCGGGCGGTGTGGCGCATTTCCACAACCCCCATGGCCGGGCCGCATCTCGCCGCCGAGCTCGCGACAGCGCTGAACGCCGAGGCGTTCTGCGATTGGGCGGGCGGGCTCGTCTGGGTGCAGATGCCCGACGCGCTGCCCCAGGCGGATGCCGTGCGCGCGCGCCTCGCGCCTCACGGCGGTCATGCGACCCTGGTGCGGGCCGATGCGGCGCAGCGCGCGGGCGCCGTCTTCCAGCCGCTGGAAACCGCCCACGCCGCGCTCAGCCAACGGGTGAAGGCGAGCTTCGATCCCAAGGGCCTGCTCAATCCCGGCCGCATGTATGCGGGGGCATGAGATGCGTCCCCTTTCGATGACCGGCCTCTGTCCTTTCCATAGCGCGGGCGATTGCTGACCCATGCAGACCAATTTCTCCCTCGCGCAGCTCGCCGATCCGCACATCGTGGAAGCGGACAAGATCCTGCGGACCTGCGTCCATTGCGGTTTCTGCACCGCCACGTGCCCCACCTACGTGCTGCTGGGCGATGAGCTCGACAGCCCGCGCGGGCGCATCTACCTCATCAAGGAGATGCTGGAGAACGAGCGGCCAGCGACCGAGGAAGTGGTCCGGCACGTGGACCGCTGCCTCTCCTGCCTCTCCTGCATGACCACCTGTCCCTCGGGCGTGCACTACATGCACCTGGTGGATCACGCCCGCGACCATATCGAGCAGACCTACAAGCGCCCGTTCTTCGACCGGGTGAACCGCGCCCTGCTGGCGGCGGTGCTGCCCTATCGCAACCGCTTCCGCCTGGCACTGCTCGGCGCGGCCATCGCCAAGCCGCTGGCGCCCCTGTTTCATGCCGTGAAGCCGCTGCGGCCGTTGGCGGCCATGCTGCGCCTCGCGCCGGGATTGCCGCACGGGCCCACCCACAGCGAGATGCCCGGCGTGTTCCCGGCCCTAGGTCCGCGCCGTGCGCGTGTGGCACTGCTCGGCGGCTGCGCCCAGCCGGTGCTGCGGCCTGACATCGACGAAGCGGCCATGCGCTTGCTCAACCGCTTCGGGGTCGAGGTGGTGCGCACGAAGGGCGAGGGCTGCTGCGGCTCGCTGGTGCATCACATGGGCCGAGAGGAGCAGGCGCTGGCGCTGGCCCGCGCCAATGTGGACGCCTGGACCGCAGAGATCGAGGGCGAGGGGCTGGATGCCATTCTGATGACCGTCTCCGGCTGCGGCACCACCATCAAGGATTATGGCTACATGCTGCGCCTCGACCCGGCCTATGCGGAGAAGGCAGCGCGGGTCTCGACGCTGGCCATGGATATTTCCCAGTTCGCCGCGACGCTGCATCTGCCAGCCGCCATGGCGCCGATGGAACATCGGGTGGCTTATCATGCCGCCTGCTCGCTCCAGCATGGGCAGAAGATCAAGGGGCCGCCGGTGCAGATGCTGCGCCACGTCGGCTTCGAGGTGGCCGAGCCGTTCGAAAGCCACATCTGCTGCGGCTCGGCGGGCACGTACAACATGCTCCAGAGCCAACTGGCGGGACAGCTGCGCGACCGCAAGGTGGCCAATCTGGAGAAGCTGGCGCCGCAGATCATCGCCACCGGCAATATCGGCTGCATGACGCAGATCGGCAGCGGCACCGAGGTTCCGGTGGTGCACACGGTGGAATTGCTGGACTGGGCGACCGGCGGCCCGGTACCCGGGCCGCTGGCGCGGGCGGGCATCGGCGCGGCGAAAGCGGCCTGATCCGCGCCCCGCGCGCCACTCTTGCCGCCCCAGCGAAGCACTCTTGCCCTGCCGGCGCTTAGACTTCCGTATCGCCCGGCATATGTGCGCACGGCGCGATGGGCTACACCCGGGACGCCGGCGCGGATGCCTCAAGCCGAGAGAGACCTCATGTCCTCCATGTTCGACCTCTCCCTCTATCTCGTCACAGATCCCGCCCAGACCGCCGCGCGCGGGCTGCTCGCCACCGTCGAACAGGCGGTGCAGGGGGGCGTGACGCTGGTGCAATTGCGCGACCCGCAGGCGAAGGGCCGGGCGCTTGTGGAGCAGGCGCGCGCCCTGAAGGCGCTGTTGGCGCCCCACGGCATTCCCCTCATCATCAACGACCGGGTGGATGTGGCGCTCGCAGCGGACGCCGACGGCGTGCATCTCGGGCAGGACGATATCGACCCCGCCGCCGCGCGCGCCGTACTCGGGGCGGGGCGCATCCTCGGCCTCTCCGTCGGCTCGCCGGAGGAACTCGCGGTCTCCGACCTGTCGGGCGTGGATTATGTCGGCGTCGGGCCGGTAAAGGCCACCGGCACCAAGAGCGATGCCGGCGGGGCCATCGGCGTCGCGGGCCTCGCGGCCTTGCGCAAGCTCATCTCCTTGCCGCTGGTGGGGATCGGCGGCATCGATGCGGCGATCGCGCCCGATATCATCCGCGCCGGGGCCGACGGAATCGCCGTCGTCTCCGCACTCTGCCGCGCGCCCGACGTCACGGCGGCCGCTCGCGATTTGCGGGCGGTGATCGCCGCCGCCCGCGCCTGAGGATTTTTCCCGCCGGACCGCGCTTCAAGCGCCCCGGCGGTGTTCCCGTCACGGGAAAGCTGTTTGTTTCGTTCCCATAGGAGACCGACATCATGTCGACCCCCACCTTGCCCACCGGACTTGTCATCACCGGCAAGCTCGCCCCGCGTTACGACGAGATCCTTACCCCCGAAGCGCTCGCCTTCGTCGCCGAGCTGCAGCGCAATTTCAACGCCACGCGCCTCGCTTTGCTGGAGGCCCGCGCCACCCGCCAGGCCCGCTTCGATGCCGGCGAACTGCCGGACTTCTTAGCTGAGACCCAGGGCATCCGCGATGCCGAATGGAGCATCGCGCCGCTGCCGCAGGACCTGCTGGACCGGCGCGTGGAAATCACCGGGCCGGTGGACCGCAAGATGATCGTCAATGCGCTGAATTCCGGCGCCAAGGTGTTCATGGCGGATTTCGAGGATGCCTCCTCGCCCTTCTGGTCCAACATGATCGAGGGCCAGATCAATCTGAAGGACCGCTGGGCGGGTGCGATCGACTTCCACGATCCCTCCAACGGCAAGGACTATAAGCTCGGCGAGACCCCGGCGGTGCTGATCATCCGCCCGCGCGGCTGGCATCTGCCGGAGGCCCATGTGGAGGTGGACGGCGCGCCGGTCTCCGGCGCCCTGTTCGATTTCGGCCTCTACGCCTTCCATAATGCCAAGGCGGCGCTGGCGCAGGGCTCCGGCCCCTATTTCTATCTGCCCAAGACCGAGAGCCACCTGGAAGCGCGGCTGTGGAACGAGGTGTTCTCGTTCGCCGAAGCGCGCATCGGCCTGCCGGCCAATTGCATCAAGGCCACGGTGCTGATCGAGACCCTGCCGGCGGTATTCGAGATGGACGAGATCCTCTACGAGCTGCGCGACCATGTGGCCGGGCTGAACATTGGCCGCTGGGACTACATCTTCTCCTTCATCAAGCGGCTCGGAAAGAATGCCCGCTTCCTGACCCCGGATCGCGGCCGCATGGTGATGAGCGAGGCCTTCCTCAAAGCCTATGGCGCGCTGCTGGTGAAGACCTGCCATCGGCGCGGCGCGTTCGCCATGGGCGGCATGGCGGCGCAGATTCCGGTCAAGGGCGATGCCGCCGCCAACACCGCCGCCTTCGCCAAGGTGCAGGCGGACAAGGAGCGCGAGGCCGGCGAGGGCTGCGACGGCACCTGGGTCGCCCATCCCGACCTGGTGAAGGTGGCGCAGGAGGTGTTCGACCGCCTGATGCCCACCCCCAACCAGCTCCAGCGCAAGCGGCAGGATGTGAGCGTCGCCCGCGACGACCTGCTGGTGATGCACCAGGGCGCGCGCACGGAAGCCGGGCTGCGGGAGAACATCCGCGTCGGCGTGCAATATATCGAAGCCTGGCTGCGGGGACGCGGGGCGGTGCCGCTCTACAACCTGATGGAGGATGCCGCGACCGCCGAAATCAGCCGCGCGCAGATCTGGCAATGGATCTACCTCGGCGCAACGCTGGAGGACGGCCGCACGGTGACGGGCGATTTGTTCACCGCGCTGCTGGACGATGAAATGGCCAAGCTGCGCGAAACCCTCGGTCCCGACGTCTATGACAAGGGTCGTTTCCCCGAGGCGATCAAGCTGTTCTCGGATATGACGCTGGCGCCGCAGTTCGAGGAGTTTCTCACTTTGCCGGCTTATAAGCTGATCGCCTGAGGCGATGCGCCGGCCGCCCCGTTGCCTTAGCGCGCGGGGCGGCTGGCTCTACCTTACGTAACGTTACAAAAAATTCATGGGCTGCGGCCCTTCTTCCGCCGCGTGCGCCGCCTCATATGCAAGTCGGTCAACAACCGGAGGCGGAGATGACTCCCGAGGAACGTGCGCTTATTGACGGGCTGTTCGATCGCATGCGCGGCCTGGAAGGCCAGCCGCGCGATCGCGAGGCCGAAGCGCTGATCGCCCAGCGCCTGGCCGAACTGCCCCACGCGACCTACGCCCTGGCGCAGACCGTGCTGGTGCAGGAGCATGCCCTGACCCAGGCCTCCGCCCGCATTCAGGAGCTGGAGCAGCAGGTCCGCGAGGCCGCAGCTCCCCCGCAGCAGGAAAGCACCAGCTTCCTCGGCGGCCTGTTCGGCGGCGGCCGCACCTCGGTGCCCACCGCAGGCGCGCGTCCCGCCGCCGGGGCGCCTCCGTCCGCATTCCCCTCCGCCCCCATGGGCCTGCCCCCGCAGGTGAATGGCGCGGGCCAGCCCAATTCCGGGGCGTGGGGCCAACAGAATACCGCCCAGCAGGGCTATGGCCAGCCGGGCGGCTATCCCCAGCAGGGCGGTCCTTGGGGCGGCCAGCAGCGCGGCTTCGGCGGTGGCGGTGGTGGTTTCGGCGGTGGCGGCTTCCTCCAGGGGGCGCTTGCAACCGCAGCCGGCGTTGCCGGTGGCGCGCTTCTTTTTGATGGCATCAAGGGCCTGATGTCCGGTGGCACCGGTCCCGTCGCCCAGCAGGCGGCGGCGCTGGAAACGCCGAAGGAAACGCCGGCGGCTGATACCGGCAACCTCGGTTCCGAGGCGCAGACCGCGCTCGGCGGCGATGCGGGCGCCTCCCCGGACGCCGGCTGGGACACCGCCGACGCGCAGGACGCCGGCTATGACAACAGCGACGACGGCGGCTGGAGCGATGGCGGCTCGGACGATTCCTGGGCGTGATCCCGAACGCCGGCCTTCTTCTCCCGGATAAATCGAAAACCCCGCGGCGCTGCCGCGGGGTTTTTCATTCTGGGTGGGCGTCAGTCGCCGATGCAGGCGTCCACGGCGATGCGATAGGTGCGCGCCGCACCGAGCATGTGGGCTTCGTACGGCCCGCCGAACAAGCCCGAAACCGCCGGGTGGCGCACGTTCAGCCCGCCGGTGAGGCTGCCCAAGGCGGGCAGGACCATGCGGGCGCCGTCGGTGGCGAAGCAGCGCCGGCGGATCGAGCGTCCGCGCTGCACCAGCCGGGCGACCGGATGCAGATGCCCCGCGACTTCCCCCGCCGCCGCGCCGGGCACCGGTTCGTGGCGGAAGGTGAGGGGGCCGATGCGGATCTCGCGCGTCCACTCCCCTTCCAGCAAGGCGCTGGGCTCGGGATCATGATTGCCCGCGATCCAGACGAAGGTGCGTCCGCGCTGGAGCGCCGCGAGGCGCTCTCGGGTGCGCGGCGCGATGCGTTCCTGCGCCCAACGGTCGTGCAACGTATCGCCCAGCGCGAGCACCACGGCAGGGGCCCAGCGATCGACGAGCGCTTCCAGCCGGGCGAGGGTGTCGGCCGTGTCATAGGGCGGCAGCATCTGGCCGCGCCGGGCGAAGGCCGAGGCTTTTTCCAGGTGCAGATCGGCCACGGCGAGCAGGCCGCGTTCCGGCCACGCCAGCGCGCCGGCTGGATCCAGCACCATTTCCGCCCCGGCAAGGCCGATGAACGAAGGGGGAACAGAATCGGCGCGCGCGAGCATTCTGCGATATTGCCGATCCCGCGCGCGGGGGCAAGGGCAGAGCGCCGGGCATCCAGCCGGATGGGATCCGGCGCTATTTCTTTCCCAGCGCGCTGCGTTTTACCTGGCGCACGGCGGCCAGCTGCCCCTCCAGCACACGGATCGCGTCGTGTTCGCTGTCGCTGAGATTTTCCAGGGGCACATGCTTCAGCAGGATCTCCAGCACGTCGCCGATGCGGCCGAGCTGGCGGCCATAGCTGCCGACCTCATCGAGGATCGCCTGCTCCACTTCCGGGTGCGCGGTCAGGCCGAGATCGATGTTGAACAGGCCGAACTGCGCGTTTCGCAGGTCGAACGACCAGGGGTTGATCTGCTGCCACAATTCCTTCGGCGCCATCGAGACCTTGAATGCGTTTGCCATGTCGCCCTCCATCGGTAGACAGGCTAGGTCTGCGCCGTGCGGCTGACGAGCGTTAAAGTTGTGCACGTGGTGCCGCGATCAGCCCATGGCTTCGCGCACCAGATCTTCCTCCGCCTCCGCCAGCAGCGCCTCGGAGGCGTCCCCGCCCACGCTCTCGCGGCCGATCTCCAGCAGCACCGGCACCGAGAGCGGCGAGACATGCTCCAGGGGCTGGTGGGCGATGCGGCCCTTGATGCGGGCGAGCATGTCGCCCAGCCGGCGCACGTCCAGAAGGCCGGTCGCGGCGTCGGCGCGCGCGGCACGTAGCAGGATGTGGTCGGGTTCGTGCCGGCGCAGCACGTCATAGATCAGGTCGGTGGAGAAGGTCACCTGCCGGCCGGTCTTCTCCTTGCCGGGGAAGCGCCGCTCGATCAGCCCGGCGATGACGGCGCAATAGCGGAAGGTGCGCTTCATGAGGGCGCTTTCCGCGAGCCAGGCCTCCAGATCGTCGCCCAGCATGTCCTGGTCGAACAGATCGTCGAGCGAAAGCCAGCCCTGCTTCACCGCGAGGCTCATGTCGGACACCGCATAGACGGCGAGCGCGTAATCATTGGCGACGAAGCCGAGCGGATTGAGCCCGGCGCGCTCCAGGCGGCGGGTCAGCAGCATGCCGAGCGTCTGGTGGGCCAGCCGCCCCTCGAACGGATAGGCGACGAGATAATGCCGCCCGCGATTCTCGAACGTTTCCACCAGCAGGTCGAACCGCCCCGGCAGGCGGGAGCGCAGGCGTTGCAGGTTCAGCCAGTCGCGCACCTGTGGCGGCAGCGTCTTCCACCGTGCGGGCGCCGCAAGCAACGCCCGCACGCCGGCCGCGAGGAAGGTAGAAAGCGGAAACTTGCCTCCCGCATAGGCCGGCACGCGCGGCGAGGTGGCGGTGGAGCGCGAGACATAGACCTCGTCCTCCACCATGGCCTCGTAGCGCAGGATCTCGCCGGCGAACACGAAGGTGTCGCCCGGCACCATGGTCTCGACGAAATATTCCTCCACCTCGCCCAGCATCCGCCCGCCGAACCGCACCCTCCCAGCCAGTCCGCTCTTGGCTGAGCCGCGCGCCGAGACGAGACGCACTTTGAGCATGGTGGCTTCCACGATGGTGCCCACGTTCATGCGATAGGTCTGCGCGATCATCGGGTTGGAGACCCGCCAGAGGCCGTCCTTGGTCTTGCGGATCTTGGCGAAGCGCTCATAGGCGCGCAGCGCGTAGCCGCCGGTGGCGACGAAATCCACCGCCGCGTCGAAATCCTCCCGCGGGAGCGCGCGATAGGGCGCGGCGGAGCGCACCTCGTCATAAAGCGCGTCAGCGGAAAACGGCGCCGCGCAGGCCATGCCGAGAATATGCTGGGCCAGCACGTCGAGTGCGCCGGTGCGCTCGGGCGGAGTATCCTGGGCACCGGCCCTCACCGCCTCCAGGGCCGCGCGGCATTCCAGCACCTCGAAGCGGTTGGCCGGCACGAGAACGGCCTTGGAGGGTTCGTCCAGCCGGTGGTTGGCGCGGCCGATGCGCTGCATGAGGCGCGAGGAGCCTTTGGGCGCGCCGATATTGACCACCTGGTCCACATCGCCCCAGTCGATGCCGAGATCGAGGGAGGAGGTGCACACCACGCCTTTCAATTTGCCGGCGGCCATGGCTGCTTCCACCCGCCGGCGCTGCTCCACGTCGAGCGAGCCGTGGTGGAGCGCGATCGGCAGGTTGAGGTCGTTCATGCGCCAGAGTTCCTGGAACAGGAATTCCGCCTGCCAGCGCGTATTGACGAACACCAGCGTGGTCTTGTGCGCGGCGATGAGGCCATAGACCTCGGGCAGGGCATGCAGCGCGGTATGGCTCGCCCAGGGCATCACCGCCAGGCTTTCCAACATGGAGAGGTCGGGCGCCGCGCCGCCCTTGGCGATCACGAGGTCGGCGAGCGCCTCTTCCGCGTCGGGGTCGCCCGGATGCTGGCCCACGAGGTAGCGGCGCAGATCGTCCGGCTCGGCCACCGTGGCGGAAAGGCCGACGCCCTGGAGCCCCGGCGCGATGCTCCGCAGCCGCGCCAGGGCGAGCGCCAGCAGGTCGCCGCGCTTGGAGGTGACGAGGGCATGCAATTCGTCCAGCACCACCCGCTTGAGGCCGGAGAAGAGAAATTCCGCGTCCTTCGAAGCCAGCAGCAGGGCGATCTGCTCCGGCGTGGTGAGCAGGATGTCGGGCGGGTCGCGGCGCTGGCGCTGGCGGCGCGAGGCGGGGGTGTCGCCGGTGCGGGTCTCGACACGGATGGGCAGTCCCATCTCGGCAATGGGCGCCTCCAGATTGCGGGCGATATCCACCGCCAGCGCCTTCAGCGGGGAGATATAAAGCGTGTGCAGCGGGGATTGGCGCGGCGGCGGGACACGTCCCGCGAGGGGCTTGGCGGGCGCGCCGTCTGCCGTCTCCGCCTTTTTCGCTTTGGCCCGCGCCCGCGCATCCGTGCTGCGCGCTTCGCTGAGTTCCACCAGGGTGGGGAGGAAGCCCGCCAGGGTCTTGCCGGCGCCGGTGGGCGCGATGAGCAGGGTGGAGCGCCCCGCCCGCGCCGAGGCAAGCAGATCCAGCTGATGCGCGCGCGGCTCCCAGCCCCGGGTCGCGAACCAGTCCTGGAACAGCTTCGGCAGCGCGTGGGCGCGCCTGTGAGCAAGGGTCGACACGCAGGGAAGATAAGGCGCGTTCCCCCTTTGTGCCATGGGCTGGCGGGTCTTCGCGGCAAAAGCCTGGACGGTGCGCCGCGGCAAATCCGGCGCGGCGTTGCCGGCGATTAATCGCGCGTCAACCAAGCTGTCGCATGGTGTCGACAAATTTCCCGCTCCCGGAGTTCCGCCTCATGATGTCGCGCGCCGACCGGACCGTGCTCAGCGAATGGTGGTGGACGGTCGACCGCCTGCTGCTCGGCACGCTGTTCACCCTTATCGTCATCGGCATCGTGCTGTGCCTCGCGGCCAGCCCGCCGGTGGCGGCGCGCCTCGGCATCGCCGATCCGTTCCATTTCGTGAATCGGCAGGTGCTGTTCCTGATCCCGGCGATCGCGGTGATGCTGTTCACCTCCTTCCTGTCGCCGCGCACGATCCGTCGGGTGTGCATCGTGGTGTTCCTGATCTGCCTGGTGCTGCTGTTCGCGACGCTGGTGATCGGCCCGGAGGTGAAGGGCGCGCGGCGCTGGCTGAACATCGGCCCGATCACCGTGCAGCCGTCCGAATTTCTCAAGCCCGCCTTCGTCGTGCTGGCGGCGTGGCTTTTCTCCGAAAGCAGCAAACGCCCGGAAATGCCGGCCCAGTTGCTCGCCGTCGCGCTGCTCGGGAGCGTGATGCTACCGCTGGTGTTGCAGCCCGATTTCGGCCAGACCATGCTGGTGGTGCTGGTGTGGGGCGCGCTGTTCTTCCTGGCCGGCCTGCGCTGGATCTGGATGGTGGGGCTCATCGGCTTCGGCGTGGGCGGTGCCGTGCTGGCCTATAATGTCGTGCCGCATGTGAAAAAGCGCATCGACCGCTTCCTCGATCCCGCCTCCGGCGACACCTATCAGATCGATACCGCACTGGAGAGCTTCCGCCATGGCGGCTGGTTCGGCCAGGGCCCCGGCGAGGGCACGGTCAAGCGCATCCTGCCGGACGGGCATACGGACTTCGTGTTCGCGGTGGCAGCGGAGGAATTCGGCATCATCCTGTGCCTCATCCTGCTGGCGTTGTTTGCCTTCGTGATCCTGCGCAGCCTCACCCGCGCGCTCGACGAGCAGGACCCGTTCGCCCGTTTCGCCGCCACCGGGCTGGCGTTGCTGTTCGGCCTCCAGGCCTCCATCAACATGGCGGTGAACGTGCATCTGATGCCCGCGAAGGGCATGACGCTGCCCTTCATCTCCTATGGCGGCTCCTCGCTGATCTCGCTCGCCTTCGGCATGGGCATGCTGCTCGCCCTCTCCCGGCGACGACCGGGCGCGGCGGCGCTGGCGGCGCTGAGCGAGCCCGCGACGGAACCGCAGGGGCGTCAGGCGACGGCATGAGCAAGCCTTTGATCCTGCTGGCTGCCGGGGGAACCGGCGGCCATTTGTTTCCCGCCGAGGCGCTGGCCCATGTGCTGCGACGGCGCGGCTATGACGTCGATCTCGTCACCGACAGCCGGGCCGCGCGCTATGCGGGTCATTTTCCGGCGCGGCAGGTCCACGTGTTGCCGGCCGATACGGTGCGGAGCCGCTCCCCGGTGGCAATGGCAAAAACCCTTTTCACCTTGCTGCGGGGCCTCATCAGCGGCCTGGCGTTGATGCGGCGGCTCAAGCCGGCGGTGGTGGTGGGCTTCGGCGGCTATCCCACCTTGCCGCCCGTGCTTTCCGCCACCTTCTCGGGCGTGCCGAGCCTCATTCACGAGGCGAACGGCGTGCTCGGGCGGGCGAACCGCCTGCTGGCGGCGCGCGTGAGCGCCATTGCCACCGGCTTTCCCGACATTCTCGCCAACGAACCGGACCTTGCGCGCAAGACGATATTCACCGGCAATCCCCTGCGCCCTTCTGTGCGGGAGGCCGCCGGCCTCAGGTTCGACGCGCCCGAGGTGAGCAGCCCGCTGCGTCTGCTGGTGTTCGGCGGCAGCCAGGGCGCGCGCGTGATGGCGGACGTGGTGCCGCAGGCGGTGGCGCGCCTCAATGGTGATCTGCGGGCGCGGCTGTCCGTGGTCCAGCAGGCCCGTGAGGAGGATCTGGAGCGGGTCCGCAGGACCTACCTGGATTTCCACGTCCAGGCCGAGGTCGCGCCCTTTTTCGACGATCTGCCGGCGCGCATGAGCCGGGCCCATCTGGTGATCGCGCGGTCGGGCGCATCCACGGTGGCGGAGCTTGCGGCCATCGGGCGCCCCGCCATTCTCGTGCCGCTGCCGAACGCGCTCGATCAGGACCAGGCGGCCAACGCCCGATCCCTCGAAGCCATCGGCGCCGCCCAGGTGATGGCGCAATCCACCTTCACGCCCGAGCGGCTCGCCGCGGCGCTTTCGACCTTCGGCGCCGACCCGCGCGCATTGACGAACATGGCGCAAGCCGCCAGAAGCGCCGGCACGCTCGACGCCGCCGAACATCTGGCCGACGTTGTCGTGCATCTGGCAGGGGGGGCGCCCATCGCCACCTATCAAGGACATTGAGAATGAAGCTTCCGCAGGCGCTCGGCTCCATCCACTTCATCGGCATCGGTGGCATCGGCATGAGCGGCATCGCCGAGGTGCTGCACAATCTGGGCTACCAGGTGCAGGGCTCGGATGTGGCCGAGAACGCCAATGTGAAGCGCCTGCGCGACGAGGGCATCAAGGTCGTTGTCGGCCATCGGGCCGAGAATGTGGACCAGGCCGACGTCGTGGTGGTGTCCTCCGCCATCAAGCGCGACAATCCCGAACTGCAAGCCGCGCGGGCCAAGCGCCTGCCGGTGGTGCGGCGTGCGGAGATGCTCGCCGAGCTGATGCGGCTGAAGAGTTGCGTCGCCATCGCCGGCACCCACGGCAAGACCACCACCACCTCGCTCGTCGCGACCCTGCTGGACGCGGGCGCGATGGACCCCACCGTCATCAATGGCGGCATCATCAATGCCTATGGCACCAATGCCCGCCTCGGTGCCGGCGAATGGATGGTGGTGGAGGCGGACGAGAGCGACGGCACCTTCCTCAAACTGCCGGCGGAAGTGGCGATCGTCACCAATATCGATCCCGAGCACCTCGATCATTTCAAAACCTTCGAGAAGGTCCAGGAGGCGTTCAAGGCGTTCGTGGAGAACGTGCCGTTCTACGGCTTCGCGGTCATGTGCATCGACCATCCGGTGGTCCAGGCGCTGGTCGGCCGCATCGAGGACCGCCGCATCATCACCTATGGCGAGAACCCGCAGGCCGACGTGCGGCTGGCGAATGTGGATCTCAAGGGCGGCGTGACGAAATTCGACGTGGTGTTCCGCGACCGGAGCGGGGAGACCCTGAGCCATATCGAGGGCTTCCGCTTGCCCATGCCGGGCCGGCACAATGCGCTGAACGCGACCGCCGCCATTGCGGTCGCCCGCGAACTGGGGGTTCCGGACGCGCGCATCCTGGAGGCGATCTCCCAATTCGGCGGCGTGAAGCGGCGGTTCACCCGCACCGGTGAATGGAACGGCGTCGCCATCTTCGACGATTACGGCCACCATCCCGTGGAGATTGCCGCGGTGCTGCGGGCGGCGCGCGCCGCGAGCGAGGGACAGGTGATCGCGGTGGTGCAACCGCATCGTTATTCCCGCCTCGCTTCCCTGTTCGACGATTTCTCCACCTGTTTCAACGACGCCGACCATGTGATCGTCGCGCCGGTCTATGCGGCCGGAGAAAGCCCGATCCCCGGAGCGGACCGGGACCATCTGGTGCAGGGCCTGCGCGCCCATGGTCACCGCAGCGTCACCGCGCTGGAAGGGCCGGAGGCCCTGGCCGGGATCGTGAGCGGGCTGGCCAAGCCGGGGGACTACGTGATCTGCCTCGGGGCCGGCACCATCACGCAATGGGCCTATGCGCTGCCCGGCGAACTGGAGGCGCTGGCGCCCGCCGGCGGCTAAGCTTCCCCTGCAGGTTGCGCTGCGGCGTCGGACCGGATAGGCAAGCGGCGTTCAAGACACCGCCCGTCCGGAGACGATTATGAACCGCACGCTCTGGATCGCGGTCGGCAGCGTATTTATAGGCATCGTGGTGCTGGCGCTGAAGAGCGCGGCCTATTGGGTCACCGGCTCCATCGCCCTTCTGTCCGATGCCCTTGAAAGCATCATCAATGTGGCGGCGGCGCTTGCCGCTTTGGTGGCGCTGAAGATCAGCGCCCGCCCGGCCGACGACAACCACCCCTTCGGCCATCACAAGGCGGAATATATTTCCGCCGTGCTGGAAGGCGTGCTGATCGTGGTGGCGGCGGGCTCGATCCTGCGCGAGGCCTATTTCGGCCTGCTCGACCCGCGCTTTCCCGAACAGCCGCTGAACGGCATGCTGCTCAACGGCGGCGCGACCGTCATCAACGCCGTGTGGTGCATGGTTCTGCTGCGCACGGGCCGCGCTTTGCGCTCGCCGGCGCTGGTGGCGGACGGCAAGCATCTGATGAGCGATGTGGTCACCTCGCTCGGGGTGCTGGCCGGTTTCGTGCTCGTGCCGATCACCGGCTGGCCGGTGCTGGATCCGCTGCTGGCGGGCATCGTGGCGCTGAACATCCTGTGGACCGGCTGGGGCCTGATGAAGGAATCGGTCGGCGGTCTCATGGATGCCGCCCCGCCACCGGAGGTGGTGGCGGCCATTCGCGAACTCGTCTCCACCCATGCCGACGGCGCCCTGGAGGCGCACGACCTGCGCACCCGCCATGCCGGGCGCATCACCTTCGTGGAATTCCACCTCGTCGTGCCCGGCGACATGACGGTCGCCGCCGCCCACGAGATCTGCGACCGCATCGAGCGCGCGTTCGCGAAAGACATGGACCACGCCATCGTCACCATCCATGTGGAGCCGGAAGGCGAGGCGAAGCATCGCGGCGTCGTCGTGGTGTAGGGCCAAGGTTGGCTTTCGCGGCGCGGCGTTCTAAACGCTCCCCATGTCCGCGACCTCGCCCTTTCCCGATCTTGTGCCCGAACTGACCGCGCGCCTGCTGCAGCTGCGGGGCCGCCTCTCGGCCAATGCGTCGCTCGCCGACCTCACCTGGTTCCGCGTGGGCGGCCCGGCGCAGGTGCTGTTCGTGCCCGCGGACGAGGCGGATCTCGCCTATGTGCGCGCCCATCTGCCGGACCATGTGCCGGTCACCGTCATCGGCCTCGGCTCCAACCTGATCGTGCGTGACGGCGGCGTGCCGGGCGTGGTGATCCGGCTCGGCAAGGGGTTCGGCGAGCTGAGCGTGACCGGGATGCAGGTTCTGGCCGGCGCCGGCGTGCCGGACGTGAAGGTGGCGCGCGCGGCGGCGGATGCGGGATTGAAGGGTCTCGCCTTCCTGCGCGGCATTCCCGGCGCGGTGGGCGGCGTGCTGCGCATGAACGGCGGCGCCTATGGCGGCGAGACCAAGGATGCGCTCGTCTCCTGCCGTGCGGTGGACCGGAGCGGCGCAATCCACGTCCTCTCCAGCGCGGACATGGGCTTCACCTATCGCCATAGCGCGGCGCCGGAGGATTTCATCTTCACCCAAGCGGTGTTTGAAGGCACGCCGGGCGACGCGGTCGAGATCGCCGCCGAGATGGACCGCATCACCTCCTCACGGGAGGCGACCCAGCCCATCAAGAGCCGCACCGGGGGCTCCACCTTCAAGAACCCGCCCGGAGCGAAGGCTTGGCAATTGGTGGATGCCGCCGGCTGCCGCGGCCTCGTGATGGGGCGGGCCCAGGTCTCGCAGATGCACACGAATTTCCTGATCAATCTCGGCGGTGCCACCGCGGCCGACATCGAGGCGCTCGGCGAGGAGGTGCGCCGGCGCGTGCTGGAGACCTCCGGCGTGACGCTGGAGTGGGAGATCAAGCGCATCGGCATTCCCGCGCCGCTTTAGGGAATTGCAAACGCTGTGCAGCTTTAGATGACAGGCCCGTCGCCGGGCATGGCCGAGGGACAGGCAAGATGAGCAAACACGTCGCAGTGCTGATGGGCGGCTGGTCGGCCGAGCGGGACGTTTCCTTGCGGTCGGGCGAAGCCTGCGCCGTGGTGCTGGAGGCCGCTGGCTACCGGGTCACGCGGGTGGACGTGAAGCGTGACGTGGCCGAGGTGCTTGCCCGCCTCAAGCCGGACGTCGCCCTGAACGTGCTGCATGGCTGCCCCGGCGAGGACGGGACGATCCAGGGAATCCTGGAAATCCTGCGCATTCCCTATTCCCATTCGGGCGTTCTCGCTTCGGCGCTGGCCATGGACAAGGCGCAGGCGAAGATCGTGATGGAAGCGGCCGGCGTGCCGGTCCCGTTCGGCCGGGTGGTCAGCCGCGCCGAAGCGGCGAGGGCCCATGTCATGGAGCCGCCTTATGTGCTGAAGCCGGTGGCCGAGGGGTCGAGCGTCGGCGTGTTCATCGTGCGCGAGGACCAGGCGCACCCCCCGCAAGAACTGACGCGAGCCGACTGGCCCCACGGCGAGAGCCTGCTGGCGGAGCGCTTCATTCCCGGCCTGGAGCTGACCTGCGCGGTGATCCGCGAGGAAGCCACGGGCGTCATCGAGATCGAGTCGACCCAGGCTTTTTACGATTACGAATCCAAATATGCACCGGGCGGCTCGCGGCACATTCTTCCTGCCCGGATTTTACCCGAAGTTTACCAACAGGCGCGGATATTTACGCTCGCGGCACACAAGGCACTCGGGTGCCGGGGCGTCTCGCGTGCGGACTTCCGATATGACGAAAATGCTGGCGCAGGCGCCGGCCTGATCTGTCTGGAAGTCAACACGCAACCCGGCATGACCGAGACCTCCCTGGTGCCCGAACTGGCAGCCCACGCGGGCATATCGTTCGGCGAGCTTGTGACATGGATGGTGGAGGACGCATCGCTGAATCGGTAAGGGAGCGCCCGCGCGGGCTGCGCCCGGGCACGAACCCGCCTGTCGCGTCCGCCGGCCGCAAGCCGGTGCGGCCCCAGCCGATGCGCGAGCCCCCGCCGCCCAGCCGCATCGCCTTGTTCCTGCGCCGCATGACGGTGCGCCTCGGTGCCTCGCGATTCGGCCGGCGCGGCGCCGCTTTGCTCAGCCTCGTGGTGATCGGCGGTTTCACGGGCTATGGCGTGGTGCTCGGCGGCCATGTGGAGGAAGCCCACGAATTCGTCGTCGACATGGGCGATGCGGCGGCCAACATCGCCGGCTTCAAGATCGCCCAGGTCAACCTCTCCGGCCAGAATCACGTCACGCCGTCCGAAATCCTGGCGGCGGCGGGCATCAAGCCGACCACCTCCATCCTGTTCGTGAATGCGGACGAGACCCGCGCGCGGCTCGAATCCATGCCCTGGATCGCCAGCGCCAGCGTGCGCAAGCTCTATCCCGACCGCGTGGACATCCACGTGGTGGAGCGCGAGGCCTATGCGCTCTGGCAGATGAACGGCCAGATCAACGTCATCGCCAAGGACGGCACCCCGATTGCCCCCTATTCCGACGATCCGCGCTACGTGAACCTGCCGATCGTGGTGGGCGAGGGCGCGCAGGAGCAAGTGGGCGAAATCGTCGATGCGCTCGCCCGTGTTCCCGCCGTGCGCGACCAGGTGCGCGCCGCCATCCTCGTGGCCGAGCGCCGCTGGACGCTGAAGCTGCGCAACGGCATCGACGTGCGCCTGCCCGAAGGCCCTGTGGACGACGCGCTGCTTCAGCTCGCCGACCTCGACCGCGACAAGAAACTGCTCACCCGCGACATCACCATCGTCGACCTGCGCTTGCCCGACCGGGTGGTCGTGCGCTTGTCCGACGCTGCCGCCGATGCCCGCGCCCAGATGCTGAAGGCCCGCGCGAAGGCCAAGAAAGGAGGCGCCGCGTGAGACATCGGCTCGCACAAGGTTTCGCCCCGAAGATGCGTCCCATGCCGCCCAAGAAGAGCGGCATCATCGCGGTGCTCGATATCGGCACCAGCAAGATCGTCTGCGCCATCGCGCGCCTCAAGCCGCGCGGCTCGTCCGACGTGCTGCGCCGGCGCACCCATTCCATCGACGTGCTCGGCATCGGCCACACCCGCGCGCACGGGGTGAAGGGCGGGGCGGTGATCGACATGGCGCGCGCCGAACTGGCGATTCGCCAGGCCGTGGACATGGCGGAACGGGCCTCGGGGGTACAGATCGCCTCGGTGATTCTCGGCGTGTCCGGGGCGCGCTTGTCCTCGCAGCATTACGAGGCGGCGGTGCGCCTCACCGCCCCGGCGGTGGAGGAGTTTGACATCCGCCGCGTGCTGGAGGCCGCCTCCACCTATGCCGTCGGCGATGGCCGGGCGGTGATGCACGCCTTGCCGGTGGGCTATTCGCTGGACGGTCGGCGCGGCATTGGCGAGCCGTGCGGCATGCTCGGGCGCGAACTCGGCGTCGACATGCATGTGGTGACGGGCGATCTCACCTCGCTGAAGAATCTGGTGCTGTGCGTGGAGCGCTGCCATCTCGGCATCGAGGCCATGGTGGCCGCGCCCTATGCGGCGGCGCTGTCCTCGCTGACCGACGACGAGATGGAACTCGGCGTCACGCTCATCGACATGGGGGCTGGCACCACCACCTTCTCCATCGTGTCGGGTGGGCACTGCGTCTATGTGGACGGCATTGCACTCGGGGGGCAGCACATCACCAACGATGTCGCGCGCGGCCTGCCCGCGCGCCTTGCCGACGCGGAGCGGCTGAAGGCGCTGCACGGCGCGGTGGTGGCCGTGTCGTCCGACGATCACGACATGCTGTCGATCCCGGCCTTGTCGGGCGACGAGCGCGACCATCCCCATTCGGTGCCGAAATCGCGCCTGGTGACAATTGTTAAGCCTCGCGCCGAAGAAATCGTCGAACTGTTGCGCGATCGCCTCAAGGCCTCCGGACACGGGGGCGACGCCGGTCGCCGGCTGGTGCTCACGGGCGGCGCGGCGCAATTGCAGGGCCTGCCGGACCTGATGGCGCGGGTGATCGGCCCGCAGGTCAGAATCGGCCGCCCGCTTGGGGTTTCGCGCCTTCCCGAGGCCGCGCGCGGCGCCGCTTTTGCGGTTGCGGCGGGCCTGCTGGTCTATCCCCAGGTGGCGGGCCTCGAGCATTTCGAACCCCGCCGCCGTCAGGCGGCCGGCGCGGAAGGCGGCACATATTTTGGCCGCGTCGGGCGCTGGTTGAGGGACGGCTTTTAGAGATGGTTAACGGTATTCCCCTTAACAAAGGGGGGAGCCACGGATTCGGACGGCGTGCCGGCGCCCAGGGCGCGATGGAGTGGGAACATGACGATCAACCTTCAGATGCCTGACATTCGGGAGTTGCGGCCGCGAATCACCGTGTTCGGCTGCGGTGGCGCCGGTGGCAACGCCGTCAACAACATGATCACCGCCGGCCTCACCGGCGTGGAGTTCGTCGTCGCCAATACGGATGCGCAGGCCCTCTCCCTCTCCAAGGCGGAGCGCCTGGTGCAGATGGGCGTCGCGGTCACCGAAGGCCTCGGGGCAGGCTCGCAGCCGGAAGTCGGCCGCGCCGCCGCTGAGGAAGTGCTGGACGAGATTCGCGACCACCTGTCCGGCTCGCACATGGTGTTCATCACCGCCGGCATGGGCGGTGGCACCGGCACTGGCGCTGCCCCCGTCGTGGCCCGCGCGGCCCGCGAACTGGGCATCCTCACGGTGGGCGTGGTGACCAAGCCCTTCCACTTCGAGGGCCAGCGCCGCATGCGCGTCGCCGAGCACGGCATCAACGAATTGCAGAAGACGGTCGACACGCTGATCGTCATCCCGAATCAGAACCTGTTCCGGGTCGCCAACGAGAAGACCACCTTCGCGGACGCCTTCGCCATGGCGGACCAGGTGCTCTATTCGGGCGTCGCCTGCATCACCGACCTGATGGTGAAGGAAGGCCTCATCAATCTCGACTTCGCCGACGTGCGCGCCGTGATGCGCGACATGGGCAAGGCGATGATGGGCACCGGCGAAGCCTCCGGCGACAAGCGCGCCATCCAGGCCGCCGAAGCCGCCATCGCCAACCCGCTGCTGGACGAAACCTCCATGCGCGGCGCGGGCGGCCTGCTGATCTCCATCACCGGCGGCAACGACATGACGCTGTTTGAGGTGGACGAAGCCGCGACCCGTATCCGCGAGGAAGTCGACCCCGACGCCAACATCATCCTCGGCGCCACCTTCGACCAGAGCCTGGACGGCATCATCCGCGTGTCGGTGGTGGCCACCGGCATCGACCCCGCGGTGATCCCCGAGCAGATCCAGTATCGCGGCGAGAGCACGCCGGACCTGCAGGGCCGCAAGATGTCCAACGCCGGCCGCGCGGCCGTGGAACAGGCCCGCGAGGCCCAGATCCGCAGCGCGGTGGCGGCGATCTCCGCCGAAGACCTGATGGCGCTCGACAATGCCGTCGCGGCCCAGCCGGCGCCCCAGCCGCAGCATGCGGCGCCCGCTCCGGCTCCGCAGCGCCCGGTGGCCATCGACGAGGTGACCATCCGCGCCGCAGCGCCGAAGCCCTCCTTCTATTCCGAGCCTGAGCCGGCCCCCGCGCCTGCCCCGGTGGAGGAAGAGGAGTTCGCGCCCTACATCCCGCCGCAGGCCCAGCGCCCCCGCGCGCCGCGCATGCCCCGCGTGGATGAACTGCCGATGCCCGCGCAGAACCAGATCCGCGCCCAGCGCGGCGAGCCTGCCGCCGAGCAGAAGCGCATGACCCTTCTCCAGCGCCTCGCCAATGTGGGGATGGGACGCCGCGAGGAAGAGCCCGAGGCCCCCGCGCGCCGCGAGCAGCCGAGCATGCGCGCCCCTGATTCGCGGGCGCCCCAGCAGAAGCCCGCCGGCCGTCCCGGCGAACCGGTCTCGGAATTCGCAAAGCGCCCGCCCGCGCGGCCCGTCGCCGAGGTTCCGAGCCGCCATGCACCGCAGCACGGGCACGAGGAAGATCACCTCGAGATTCCCGCCTTCCTGCGTCGCCAGGCGAACTGATTCGCTGGCTTTTGGTAACACGCACCTGCGCCCGGGACTGTGTCCCGGGCGTAAGTATTTGATAACCAAGAAGTTTTTTGTGACGTGTTTGGTAACAGGCGGTAAGCAAGCGTGATTTGGCGCAGCGCAACGAGCCCGCTAGGTTGACCCTCGAACCTTGCTTAACGCGGTCGGCGCGGAATGGATCCACACGCGGTCCATCAAATTCCAACCCGGCGGCAAAATTAGGCGGGTGAGGTGAAACATTAGAGGCGGGAATGCGGCGGCCCTTGGGCCGTGACGGTTTCCGGGGTCCATATGGCTTCCGAGATGCAGACGACCCTTGCTGGCGAGATCGCTCTTTCGGGCGTTGGCGTTCACGGGGGCATCGAAGCCTCTCTCACCCTGAAGCCCGCCCCAGCAGACACCGGTATTGTTTTCATCCGCACCTTCGCCGACCAGGCCCCCCGCAAGATGGCGGTCTCCCGCCAGTCGGTGCAGGCCACCGACCTCGCCACCGTGCTCGGCGACAAGAGCGGCGCCCTCGTTTCCACGGTCGAGCATGTGCTCTCCGCTTTGTCCGGCCTCGGGGTCGACAATGCGCAGGTGGAAGTGACCGGCCCGGAAGTTCCGATTCTCGACGGCAGCGCCGGTCCGGTGGTCGCCGCCATCGACGAAGTCGGCATCGCGGTGCTCCCCGCCCGCCGCAAATATCTCAAGGTGCTGAAGCCCATCCGCGTCGAGAACGGCGCCTCCTTCGGCGAGCTTCTGCCCTATGACGCCGGCTTCCGCCTGGAAGTGGAGATCGAGTTCGATCATTCCGGCATCGGCCGCCAGCGCTTCGCCGGCAACCTCACCCCGAACGTGTTCCGCCGCGAACTCGCGAGCGCCCGGACGTTCGGCTTCCTCAAGGATGTGGAGCGCCTGCGCTCTGCCGGTTATGCCCGCGGCGCCTCGCTGGAAAACACCGTCTGCCTTGGTGAAGCCGGCATCCTCAATCCCGAAGGCCTGCGCTTCACGGACGAGTTCGTGCGCCACAAGGCGCTGGACGCGGTGGGCGATCTGGCGCTTGCCGGCCTGCCCCTGATGGCGCGCTACCGCTCCTTCCGCGGCGGCCACAAGCTGAATTTCAACGTGGTGGACGCTCTCCTGGCGGATCGCTCGGCCTTCGCCGTGGTGGATGCCCCGGTTCGCGGCCGGCGCGAAGGCGCGGAACTCGCGATCGGCGCCCCCGTCCTCGCCTACGCCCCGGAGCGGTGAGCCGCGGGGCGTGGCCTTTGAGGCGGGTCGTCCCGCCCTGCGCACCGCAACCTTGTCTTTTTGCGATCCCGTTTTCGATGCCACATGCGGCCGGTCTTGCGCCTGTCGCCTCCATGCATTCTCGCGCGCGGACCGTGTTCTGCCGCGAGCGCCCGCCCGCCGGCTTGACGTGCGCGCCCCCGCCCTTAAAAAACCGAGCGAACCAGGTGGCGGAAACGCATTTGACGGTGCTTCGCCCCCGCCCGCCACATTGCCGACTGAAAGCGCCGTTAGCCGCGTAGTCTGCGGCGTTCTGCACGGAAGCCGACGGCTTGGGATGGAACCTTCACGTGATGCGCCTTTTCTCTGACGCCGCTGTCCTGCGCACCCGGGCGGCCAGCCTGCTCGGACTCATCTTCCTTGCCACCAGCCTCGCCGGCTGCGCCAGCAACAAGGACGATGTCATTCCGCCCGACGAGCCGGCCGAGAAGATCTATAACGAGGGCCTCACCCTGATGCGCAAGGGTGATTATACCGCGGCCGCCAAGCGGTTCGAGGATCTCGACCGCACCCATCCCTATTCGGAGTGGGCGCGCAAGGCGCTGCTGATGGACACCTACGTCTATTACGAGGCCGGCAAATACGACGACGCGATCGCGGCCGGAAAGCGCTACATGGCGCTGCATCCCGGCTCGGAAGACGCGGCCTATGCGAGCTACCTCGTCGCCTCCGCCTATTTCGACAACATTCCCGACATCACGCGCGACCAGAAGGCGACGCGCCAGGCGCTCGATGCCCTGGACGAAGTGATCCGCAAATATCCGAATACGGAATATGCCGCCTCCGCCAAGAAAAAGGTGGAAGTGGCGCGCGACCAGCTGGCCGGCAAGGAAATGATGATCGGCCGCTATTATCTGGAAAACCGCAACTACACGGGCGCCATCAACCGCTTCAAGGTGGTGGTCACTCAATACCAGACCACCCGCCAAGTGGAAGAGGCCTTGTTCCGCCTGACCGAAGCGTACATGGCGCTCGGCATCATCTCCGAGGCGCAGACCGCCGCCGCCGTGCTGGGCTATAATTTTCCCGATAGCCAGTGGTACAAGGACGCCTATAAGCTTGTGCAATCGAGCGGCAAGCTGCCGGTCGAAAACAAGGGGTCCTGGATCAGCCAGGCCTTCAAGAAGCTCGGTCTCGGCTAGGATCCATGCTCTCCTCTCTCTCGATCCGGGACATCGTTCTGATCGAGAAGCTCGATCTGGCGCTGGCGGACGGCCTCACCGTCCTCACCGGCGAGACGGGCGCGGGCAAGTCGATCCTGCTGGATGCCCTGTCCCTTGCGCTCGGCGGTCGCGGCGATGGCAGCCTCGTCCGGCATGGAGAGGCGAAGGGGCAGGTGACCGCCGTCTTCGATCTGCCGCTCGCCCATCCCGCCCGCGCGATTCTCGCCGCAGCCGACATTGCGGACGAGGGCGAGGTGATCGTTCGCCGCATCCAGATGGCCGATGGGCGCACGCGTGCCACCATCAATGAGCAGCCGGTGAGCGTGCAAACCCTGCGCGCGCTCGGCGCCCGGCTGGTGGAATTGCACGGCCAGCATGATGATCGCGCGCTGGTGGACCCGACCACCCATCGCACGCTGCTGGACGCCTTCGGCGGGCTCGCCGGCAAGACCGAAGCGGTCGGCCGGCTCTGGCGCGCCTGGCGTGCCGCTTTGTCCGAGGCTGGCGCCGAGCGTGCCCGGCTGGAGGAAGCGCAGAAAGAAGCCGATTTCATCCGCCACGCGGTGGAGGAACTGACCGCCCTCGGCGCCGAGCCGGGGGAAGAAACCGCACTTTCCGAGCGCCGCACCAGCATGATGCGTTCGGAGAAGATCGCGGGCGACCTCTCGGAGGCGCTGGAGGCGGTCGGCGGCAGCGGCTCGCCGGTTCCCTCGCTGTCCGCCGCGGTACGGCGGCTGGAGCGCCGCGCCGGCGAATCCCAAGGCCTGGTGCGCCCGGCGGTGGAAGCCATCGACCTTGCGCTCGACGCGCTGGAGACCGCGCGCTCGCACCTTGAGACCGCCCTGCGCGACGCCGCCTTCGATCCGCGCGAACTGGAGCGCGTGGAAGAGCGGCTGTTCGCCCTGCGCGCGGCCGCCCGCAAATATGGCGGAGCGATCGACGACCTGCCCAAGGTCGCCGCGCAATTCGCCGCGCAATTGGACGCCTTGAACCGCAGCGCCACCACGCTCGCGGCACTGGAAGCGAAGGTCGCGGAGGCGGAGGACGCCTATCGCGTGGCCGCCGCCGCGCTGTCCGCCGAGCGCAAGGCCGCCGGCGCGAAGCTGGATGCGGCGGTGGATGCGGAATTGCCGCCGCTCAAGCTGGAGCGCGCTCACTTCACCGCCCGCATCGACAGCGACCCGCAGACCCCCGGCAGCGAGGGTTATGACCGGGTGGAATTCTGGGTGCGCACCAATCCCGGCACCCGTCCCGGCCCCATGATGAAAGTGGCCTCGGGCGGCGAGCTCGCGCGCTTCCTGCTCGCCCTGAAGGTGGTGCTGGCGGATCGCGGCTCCGCGCCCACCCTGATCTTCGACGAGATCGATACCGGCGTGGGCGGCGCGGTTGCCGATGCCATCGGGCACCGTCTCTCCCGTCTCGCGGGGCAGGTGCAGGTGATTTGCGTGACCCACGCGCCGCAGGTGGCGGCGCGCGCGGGCCAGCACCTGTTGATTTCCAAGGCGTCCGCGGGTGCCGGCAAGGATGCGCCCGTCACCACGCGCGTCGCGCCCCTCGACGCACCGCGCCGCAAGGAAGAGATCGCCCGCATGCTCGCCGGCGCCAGCATCACGGCGGAAGCCCGTGCCGCGGCGGAAAAACTGCTCCAGGCGGCAACCCTCTCCGCTTGAGGAGGGGGCGCGGTGCGCCCGTTCAGTCGGCTTGCGGTTTGCTCTGGCGCAGGCTCTTCACCACGCCGCGCCGCTCTTTTGCCTCAAGCCGCCGCTCCTTCGAGCCGAGGGTTGGCCGCGTGGGCCGTCGGACCGGCGCCACATAGGTCGCCTCGCGAATCATCTCCACCAGGCGTTCCAGCGCGTCGGCGCGGTTGCGCTCCTGGGTGCGATGGCGCTGCGCCTGGATGATGACAATGCCGTCCTGCGTCATGCGCTTGCCGGCGATGCGGATCAGCCGGTGCTTCACGCCGTCGGGCAGGTTTGGCGAGGCGAAGGCGTTGAATCGCAATTGCACCGCGCTCGACACCTTGTTGACGTTCTGCCCGCCGGGCCCGGACGCACGCACGAAGGCGAGTTCGATCTCGTCCTCGGAGATGGCGATGCGCGGGGTGATTTCGATCATGGACGGCAAACCCGGACGCGCGGAAACGGACCGAGGCCGTAAGCCGGCCCGCGGGCCCCAGCTATGGCAGAAAGCCGCGCCGCGCGACAGGCTTGCGCATTTTCCATGCCGCCCACGCCCCGATGCCCGCCCGATAGCGGTGCGGCACAGTGCATGCCCCCCCCGGCGCGCGTCACGCGAAGGCGGGACTCGCGGAGCCTGGCTCAGATGGCGTGGCGGTTCGCGGTAGGGCCGAAATGCTCCACATAGCGCGCGCTGATGATCGAGCGCGGCAGCACGACCAGCACGTCGGTGGTGCCGAACTGATGGTCCACCACCGCCCCGTCGCCCACGAAGCCACCGAGGCGCAGATAGCCCTTCACCAGCGGCGGCAGGGCATGCAGCGCGGCCTTCATGTTGATCCGGTCCTTGGGAATGCGATCCATGGACACATAGCGCTTGTCGATCGCGCGGGCGCGCCATTCCTCGGGCGCGAGCGCATTGTGGTGCAGGAACGAGAGCTGCAGCGCCAGCGCCTCGGGGTCGGTGCCCTCAAGACTCGCGCAGCCGATCATCACGTCGATATTGTTGCGCAGGATGTAGGCCCACACCCCATGCCAGAGCAGCTCCACCGTGCGTTTGTTGCGGTAGGGCTTGAGGACGCAGGAGCGGCCCAGCTCCAGGAATTTCAGGCCGGGGTGCGCCGCGATGATGCGGTTCACGTCGAACTCGCCCTGGGTGTAGAAGCCGCCGTGGCGGTCCGCTACGTCCTGCTTCAGCAGGCGATAGGTGCCGACGACCTTGGGCTTGCGACGGCCGAGCACCATCTTGCCGGCTTCGTAATCCAGCACCAGCATATGGTCGCAGATGGCGTCGAACGCGTCCACGTCGCGCCGGGCGAGCCGGGCTGCGGCGTCGGGTACGGCGGACATTTCCTCGTAGAAGACCTTATAGCGCAGGCGCTGGGCGCGGCGCACGTCGCGCGCGGTGCGGGCGAGCCGCACTTCCAGCGGCCCGAGCCGGCCGAGCACAACCGGCTCGCCAAACGGGACGGCCTCGCGATGGCGGATGCCGGAATAGGCGCGGAAATCGGAGACCAGCTTCTGCGGCCCGTTCAGCGCCGGCTTGCCGTCCGCCCGCAGGATGGGCGGCGCGAACAGCGGCGCGCCGAACTTGGCGCCCGGAAACTTGGCGAAGCCTTCCTTGGCTACGTCGATGCCGCGGCCCACCAGAGCCGGCCAGCTGAAGGGCTGCGGGTCGAGACCTGAACCGGACGGATCTTGGCGTTTCATGCAACGACCCCCTCCTCGGGCCGCCGCTGGACAACGGCGGTTCTATGGGATGCCGCGCGCCGTCCCAGACGAGCTCGAAAGCGGGTCCGCGCATTGTGCGCGTTCATCCCGCGTGACCATCACATTCACCATAGTTTTCCTACGGCTATGTGACAATGACAGATTGTGACACCCCGGTCGTGTCATATGACGGCGGTGGCGCATTGCCGGGGCTGGGAGCGCATGCTAGCGCGAAACCCGGTTGGGCAATTCGGGGATTCGGGGGCATCATGTCTAAGGTTCGTTTTCTGTCGGGCGTCGCCGGCTGCAGCTTGGCGCTGAGCGTCGCGTTTTCGAGCCTCGCCCACGCGCAGGCTAGGCCCACCCCCGCCGCTGTGAGCGTCATCAACGTGCCGGGCGTCGGCGCGATGAACGTGCTTAGCTATCAGGCGCGGTTCGTTTCCGCAGATCCCGCCACCCGCCGCGTGGTGTTGGAAACCCCGAACGGCAAGCGCTGGGCGGTGATCGCCCCGCCGCTGCTGGGCGATGTCATGCAGCTCGCCAACAGCCGGCAATTGCTCATTCGCGTGCTGCCGGGCCTCGTCACCGCACTGGGCAAGGCACACCAGGGCACGCCGGGCGTGGCGATCTCCGAACTGGTG
This sequence comes from Roseixanthobacter pseudopolyaromaticivorans, assembly GCF_043195145.2. NCBI lineage: Bacteria > Pseudomonadati > Pseudomonadota > Alphaproteobacteria > Hyphomicrobiales > Xanthobacteraceae > Roseixanthobacter > Roseixanthobacter pseudopolyaromaticivorans. The sequence continues at coordinate 3,723,191 of NZ_CM195539.1, read as the reverse complement.
CTCAAGGACGGCCTGCCGGGTTGGCCGGAGGATTATGGCTTCCGCGAAGTGACCATCACCTCCATGCTGGTGAATATCGACAAGACCAACGGCACCATCAGCTTCGAGGGGCTCGACGGCGTGGTGCGCACCGTGAAGGCGGCGAACCCGCAGGTGCTGGCCGATCTGCAGAAGGTGGAACTGGGCGATCTGTGCCAGATCACCTATTACGAAGGCCTCGCCATCAACGCCATGTAGCGTGGGGCGTTAGCCTGCGGCCGCCCTCGAGTCGCACGGGGCGGCTCAGGCTGCGGCGCGCGAGCGGTCGGCCAGGGCGCGATAGGCCAGAGCCTCGGCCAGATGCCGCCGGCCGAGGCTCTCCGCCCCGCCGAGGTCGGCGAGGGTGCGGGCCACCTTGAGCACGCGGTGGTAGCCGCGCGCCGAGAGGTTCATGGCGCTGGCGGCATCGCGCAGCAAAGCGAGCCCGCCGGCATCGGGCGCGGCGACCACTTCCAGAAGCGGGCCGGAGGCTTGCGCATTGGTGCGGATGTCCGGCCGGTCCAGCGCCGCGTAACGCTCGACTTGGAGGGCGCGCGCGGCAGCGACCCGCGCCGCCACCTCCCGCGAGCCCTCCGCCGGGGCGGGCAGCACCAGATCGGCGGCGGTGACGGCCGGCACGTCCAGATACAGGTCGATGCGGTCGAGGAACGGACCGGACAGGCGCGCCTGATAATCCTCCTTGCAGCGCGGCCCGCGCTTGCAGGTGAAGCCGGGCTCGCCCGCATGGCCGCAGCGGCAGGGGTTCATGGCGGCAATCAATTGGAATCGTGCCGGATAGGTCACGCGGTGGTTGGCGCGGGCGATCAGCACGTCGCCGGTTTCCAGCGGCTGGCGCAGGGAATCCAGCACCTGGGGCGAGAATTCCGGCAATTCGTCCAGGAACAGCACGCCGTGATGGGCCAGCGAGACCTCCCCGGGCTTCGCCTTCGCCCCGCCGCCCACCATCGCCGCCATGCTGGCGGAATGGTGCGGCGCGCGGAACGGGCGGCGGTCCACCAGGGCACCGTCCTGGATCGCGCCCGCCACCGACGCGACCATGGAGACGTCCAGCATCTCCGCCGGCGAGAGCGGCGGCAGGATGGAGGGCAGGCGCTGGGCCAGCATGGATTTGCCGGCGCCGGGCGGGCCCACATACAGCAGATTGTGGCCGCCGGCCGCGGCAACCTCAAGCGCGCGCTTGGCGGTTTCCTGGCCCTTCACGTCCTTGAGGTCCAGGCCGGAGCCTCCGGGCGGGCGCAGGCGCGGATCGGGGCGGGCGAGGATCTGCCGGCCCGTGACATGGTTCGCCAGTTGGATCAGCGAGATGGGCGCGAGAATCTCCATGTCGGGGCTGGCCCAGGCGGCTTCCGCGCCGCAGGCGCCGGGGCAGATGAGCCCGTGGCCGCGCGCATTGGCGCCGATCGCCGCCGGCAGCACGCCCGCGACAGCGGCGATGGAGCCGTCCAACCCCAGTTCCCCAACCACGGTGAAGCCGGCGAGCGCATCGCTTGGAATCGCGCCGATCGCCGCCATCAGCCCGAGCGCGATGGGCAGGTCGTAATGGGAGCCTTCCTTCGGCAAATCGGCGGGCGCGAGATTGATGGTGATCCGCCGCGCGGGCAGGGCGAGCCCGGAGGCGATCAGGGCGGCGCGCACCCGCTCCTTGGCTTCCGTCACCGCTTTGTCGGGCAGGCCGACGATGGTGAACGCCGGCAGGCCCGGCGCCACATGCACCTGCACGTCCACCGGGCGCGCATCCACGCCCTCGAACGCCACCGTCGCCACACGCTGGATCACGCTTCAGCCCCCCGGCTTGCCAGTGGGGAAGAGGGTAGTGGAGTGGGCGTGTCGGCACAAGAACATATTGGGAACATGCGCCCTTATGCGGCCTTTATGGGAGGGCCGCGTGTTCCCAATCGCGCCCTTACGGCGAGCGGCGCGATAAGGGCTGCCGTGAGGACCGACCATGACCCAATCTTATTATTTCTCCCCCACCAGCACCCCCTTTCCGCGCGCACGGCCGCTGCCGCCCCAGCAGACCCGGGGCATTCGCCGGCCCGGCCCGCTGGCCCGCATGGCGCTGAAGGCGGCCTGCCTTGTGCCGCTGCTGGTGCTGGCTTTCGCGTTCCACGCCCTGTGGAGCTAAACGGCCGGCTGTTCCAATCATCGGCGCGCGCCTGGAGGTGGTTCCATGACCCATATTCAGCCCTTGTCCCCCAAGCCGCGCCGCGAGGACGCGCGGCAGACCGAGCCCTCTCCCCGTCTCGGCTGGGCCGAGTGGGGCAGCCTCGGCGGCACGGAGCGCCTCCTTCCCTTCGGTCGCAGCCCGTTGCGGAGCGCAGCTCCGGTCTGCGTGCGTGGTCTGCTGGTTGCATTTGCTCTGGTCTGCATCGTTGCTATGGTGCGATGAGGGACATGCGCACGCCGCCTTCCTTCCGCGATCCCTCGCGCAACCAAAAGCCTTGCCTCATGACCATGACCGATCTGAAAGACGGCGACCACGAGCGCCTCGTCTCCGCCCAGTTCAGCCCCCAGGCCGCCGCCTATGTCGCGAGCGCGGTCCACGCCCAAGGCGCGGATCTCGATGCCCTTGCGCAGATGATGGCGGGCCGCGGCGCGGCGCGGGTCCTCGATCTTGGTTGCGGCGGCGGTCATGTGAGCTTCACCGTGGCACCCCATGTGGCGCAGGTGATTGCCTATGACCTGTCCGACCGCATGCTGGAGGCGGTCGCGGGCGAGGCGCAGCGGCGCGGCCTTTCCAATATCGAGACCGCCTGGGGCGTGGCGGAGGAATTGCCGTTTCCCGACGCCACCTTCGATTTCGTGGTCTCGCGCTTCAGCGCTCACCATTGGCGCGATCTCTCCGCGGGGCTGGCGCAGGCGCGCCGCGTGCTGAAGCCGAACGGGCGGGCCATCTTCATGGACGTGGTGGCGCCGCCGAGCGATGTGCTGGATACGTTCCTGCAGACCATCGAGCTTCTGCGCGATCCCTCCCACGCCCGCGATTTTGCGGTCAGCGAGTGGGTCGAGCGTGCCGAGGCGGTAGGTCTGGCGTGTCAGTCGATTACGGAAGGACGGCTGCGGCTGGAGTTTTCCTCCTGGATCGCGCGCATCAATACGCCCGATCTGCACGTGGCGGCGATCCGTTCGCTTGAAGAACTGGCGACGCGCGACGTGCGCGCCCATTTCGAGATCGAGGCCGACGGCAGCTTCACGCTCGATACCGCGACACTTCTCTTCGCGCCGGTCTGAACGCTATTTCTTCTGGCCCAGCATCAGCTGGCCCTGCTTCTGGATCAGCGCCTTGGCCTTTTCCGCCATCAGGTGCAGCAGCCAGGGCAATTCCACGGAGAGATGCACGGCGGTGTCGGCCACGTCCAGCGTGCCGTGGGCGGTGTGGCCCAGCACGCCGACGCGGAATTGCAGGTGGGAATCGGTCCAGGTCTCTTCCATCACCTGCAATTTGTCGCCGAACTTCGCCCGCACGCTGGTGAGGCCGCCCTGGAGGCGACGGGTCGCCTCCGCCTTGCCGAGCTTGTGGGGGATGGAGACGGTCAAGGGCTGGGGCATGGCTGGCCTTTCCGCGTGTGAGGAAAGCGGCGCGCTCAGGCGCCCCGCTTTTCCTCGATCTTGTCCCAGATCTGCGCGGCGATATCGGGGCCGCCGAGCCGCTTGATGGCGCGAAGCCCGGTGGGCGAGGTCACGTTGATCTCGGTGAGATTGCCGTCGATCACGTCGATGCCCACGAACAGCAGGCCGCGTTCCCGCAGCGCCGGGCCGATGCGCTTGCAGATTTCCTGCTCGCGGTCGGTGAGGTCGGTGGGCTTTGCTGCGCCGCCGCGCACCATGTTGGAGCGCAGATCCCCTTCGCTGGGCACGCGGTTCACCGCGCCGGCGGCTTCCCCATCCACCAGGATGATACGCTTGTCGCCGTGCTTCACGGCCGGCAGGAAGCGCTGGATCACCCAGGGCTCGCGGAAGGTGACGGCGAAGAAATCATAGAGCGAGCCGAAATTCAGGTCGTCGGCGGTCAGGCGGAACACCGCGCCGCCGCCATGGCCGTAGAGCGGCTTCATCACCACGTCGCCGAATTCCGCGCGGAAGGCTTTGATCTCGTCCAGGTCGCGGGTGATCAGGGTGGGGGGCATCAGCTCCGGAAAATCGGTGACGAAAATTTTCTCCGGCGCGTTGCGCACCTGGGCGGGGTCGTTCACCACCAGCGTCTTGGGGTGGATGCGCTCGAGCATATGGGTGGTGGTCACATAGGCCATGTCGAACGGCGGGTCCTGGCGCAGCAGCACCACGTCGTAATCGGTCAGCGCCACGCGCCGCTTTTCGCCCAAGGTGAAATGCTTGCCCGCCTCGTCGGCGACGGTCAGCGGTTCGACGGTGGCGAACACCTTGCCGTCGCGCATGGCGAGCTGGTCGGGGGTGTAGTGCACGAGGGCGTGGCCGCGCCTCTGGGCTTCGAGCAACAGTGCAAACGTGGAATCGCCGGCAATATTGATGCGGGCGATATGGTCCATCTGGACCGCGACCTGAAGGGCCATGGAAATCTCCGGCGGGGCGCCCGGCAAAGGCGTGTCGTGCCCTATCTATAGGCGCACCCGCCTTGCCGCCAGACCGGCGCGACGCCGCGCTTGACGCGGGACCCGTTTTTCCGCACCCGTGCGCCGATCGGAGCAGGCTGCGGGGGACGAGATGATCCGGCGATATGGCGCGGCACTGGCCGCAATGTGCCTGTTCCTGTCGAGCGGGCCGGTGGTCGCGCAAGATGCCCCGGTGCCCACGGCGTTTCAGCCGCGCATCGAGCGGGTGAAGGTGGGTGAGATCGAGATGGGCTATTACGCCCGCGGGAATGGCGCGCCGCTGGTCATGATCATGGGGCTCGGCGCGACCATGTCCGATTGGGACCCCGCCCTGCTGGAAGCGCTCTCCCACGACCACACGCTGATCGTCATCGACAATCGCGGCTGCGGCTTCTCCTCGGACACGGCGCAGAACCATACGACCATCGCGCAGATGGCGGACGATGCGGCCGGCCTCGTGGCGGCGCTGGGCCATGAGAAGGTGGATGTGCTCGGCTATTCCATGGGTGCGATGATCGCGAGCCAGGTGGCGATCCGCCATCCTCAGATGCTGCGTTCGCTGATGCTGCTGGCGCCGAGCCCCGGTGGCAGCCACGAGGTGCCGCCTGCGCCGGGGGTGCTGGAGGCGATCGCCCACCACACGCTCGCCCTGCCGCAGGTGCTGGCGCTGTTCTTCCCGGAAGACCCCGCCGGCCAGGAAGCAGGCCGCGCCCTGGTCCTGCGCGCGGTCGCCGGCCGCAAGGCCGGCACGATCCCAGCCGCGCCGGCCTGTTCGGACGAGACCGGCAGCCGGCAGGTGGAAGCGCTGCGGCAGTTTTCCGCTTCCGATGCCAATTACGACGCGCTGCCTGCCATCGCGGCGCCCACCCTTGTGATGGGCGGTCGCGTGGACAAGGTGCTGCCGCCCGCCAATGCGCAGACGGTGGCGCAGCGCATTCCGTTTGCCTGGAGCACTTATTTCGAAGGCGGGCATCTGTTCTGGGCGCAAAGCCGGGAGCGGGTGATCGCGGCTCTGCGGGCCTTCCTGCAATAAGCTGTTCCGCCCTCACGCGTCGGGCTCGAACGCCCCGGGCAGATGCTCGGCCGCGCCATCGAGGCCGAGGAGGATCGCATCGAAGCGCATGTCGAGCCCGCCGAGCGCGGGATTGACGGCGAGATAAGCCTCGGCGGCGGCGGCGATGCGGCGCCTCTGGCGCGGCAGCACGGATTCTGCGGCCTGGGCCAAGTCCGCGCGCAGCTTCACTTCGCAAAAGACGAGCAGCCTTTCGTCACGCGCCACGATGTCGAGTTCGCCGGCGCCGGTACGCACGCGGCGGGCGAGGATCGCAAAGCCCTGCGCCTCCAGCAGCGCGGCCGCCCGGTCTTCGGCGGCAAGGCCGCGCGCATGGGCGGCCTGCTTCTTGCGGCGGGCGGGGGTGTCCGCCGGCGGCGCCTTCGGCTTCTTGATCTTGACCGGCGCGGTCATGCTTGGTCGGACGCCTCTTCACCGCTCTCGCCAGCTTGGGAAAGCGCGAGCGCGCGGGCATAGACCTCGCGCTTGTGCCGCCCGGTGAGGGCCGCGACCGCGGCCACCGCATCCTTCAGCGAATGCTCGGCGAGGGCGCGGGCGAGCGCGGCGTCCACGTCGTCATCCTGCGCGGCCTGCTCCACCGGCGGGCCGACCACCAGCACGATCTCGCCCTTCGGGTCGCGCTCGCCGGCATATTGGGCCGCCAGCTCCGGCAGGGGCCCGCGCCGCACTTCCTCGAACGTCTTGGTCAGCTCGCGGCACACGGCGGCGCGGCGGGGGCCGAGGATGTCGGCGAGGTCGGCGAGGCTCTCGGCCAGGCGCGGGCCGGTCTCGTACAGCACCAGGGTGGAGGGAATGCGCGACAGCTCGGTGATGCGGTTGCGCCGCTGGCCCGGCTTGGGCGGCAGAAATCCGTCGAACAGGAAGCGGTCGGTGGGCAGGCCGGCGGCCACCAATGCGGCGAGAAGTGCAGAGGCACCGGGCAGGGGGTGGATGCGATGGCCGGCCTCGGCCGCCTCCACCACCAGCTTGTAGCCAGGATCGGAGATGAGCGGCGTGCCGGCATCGGAAACCAGGGCCAGCGCCTGCCCGGCAGCAAGGCGCGCGAGCAGCTTTGGGCGCATCGAGGCGCCGTTGTGGTCGTGATAGGAAATCAGCGGCACGTCGATGCCGTAGCGATCGGTGAGGCGCCGCGTCATGCGCGTGTCCTCGCAGGCGATCACGTCGGCGCCGGCCAGCGTTTCCAGCGCGCGCACCGTGATATCGCCGAGATTGCCGATGGGCGTGGCCACCACATGCAGGCCCGGCGCGAGACGCGCCGCGGGCAGGGTGGTGCCGGCAAGGGTGAAGGAGCGGGGGCATTCGGCAGGAAGAGTCATGACCTCACCTTAACCCAGCCGCGCCGCGTGTTGAATTCGCTCCTCGCCGGCAGGTGGGGATGCCGCTCAGCCTAAGCCGGGACGGGCGCTCCGTCCTTCACCCGAACAGGAATGGTGAGATAGTGTACGCCATTGGCCGAGGCGGGCGGGAAGCGGCCGGCGCGCATGTTGACCTGAATCGAGGGCAGCAGCAGCACGGGGGCGGCCAGCGTCGCGTCGCGCGCGGTGCGCATCGCCACGAATGCCGCTTCGCTCACGCCCTCCTTCACATGCACATTATGCGCGCGCTGGTCGGCCACCGTGGTTTCCCAGGCATAGGTGTCGCGGCCGGGGGCCTTGTAATCGTGGCACATGAACAGGCGGGTCTGCGGCGGCAGGGCCAGCAGGCGATGGATCGAGTGGTAGAGCTGGTGCGCATCGCCACCGGGAAAATCGGCGCGCGCTGTGCCGTAATCGGGCATGAACATGGTGTCGCCGACGAACACCGCGTCGCCGATCTTGTAGGAAACGTCCGCCGGCGTGTGGCCCGGCGTGTGGAGCACCTCGGCATCGAGGCTGCCGATGGCGAAATGTTCGCCGTCCGTGAACAGATGATCGAAGTCGCAGCCGTCGGTTTTCAGGTCCGTGGCGTTGAAGATGGGGCGGAAGATGCGCTGCACTTGGACAATCTCGGCGCCGATGCCGATGCGAGCCCCGGTCTTCGCCTTGATGAAGGGCGAACCTGAGAGGTGGTCCGCATGGACGTGGGTTTCGATCGTCCAGACGACGCGATAGCCGTGGCGCGCCACGGCTTCGAGCACCGCCTCCACCGAGCGCGTGTCCACGGTTCCGGATTTGTGATCGTAGTCCAGTACCGGGTCGATCACCGCCGCGTCCCGCGTGACCGGATCGGCCACCAGATAGGTCACGGTGTGGGTCGGTTCGTCGAAAAACGCCTGGATCACGGCTGGGGTGGGCATGGTACCGGTCCTTTCGCGGCTTCGGCCGCCTGTTATTTAACAAACTGAAATGTGAAATTTCGGAGGCGGCGCGCCGGGCATCGCGCGAAGCGCGGCTCCGCTGCTCGCCCCAAAGGAATCTTTGCCGGGTCGCGCCCTCGCCAAATTGCCGGCATAAGGGTAATTCTGGAATTCGCGCCAACACCCGGCGCCCGCAGGAGAAACGAGTGACGCACCGCGCGCCTTCCCCGCCCCCTGTGCTTTCCTCTTTCGCAGAGGCAACCCGCCGGGAGGCGTTGATCCGTGGCTTGCGTCTTGGCGGCGGGCTCGTGTCTGCGGCGGCGCTGAGCGCCTGCGCAGGCGATCTGGGCGGCAAGGCTGTCGATCTCGGTCCCCAGCCGGGGCCCGCCAATGTGCCGCCTCCGGTTGCGAGCGGCCCGGCGGTGGCGCTCATTTTGCCGCTGGGCGCCCAAGGCAATGCCGGCCTGGTCGGCCAGTCCATGCGCAACGCGGCCGAACTCGCCATTGCCGAGGGCGGTGCGCCGGTTTTCCAATTGATCGTGAAGGATGACGCCGGCAACAGCCAGGGCGCGCGCGCGGCGGCGGAAGCGGCGGTCAACGAAGGCGCGCGCATCATCCTCGGCCCGCTGTTCGCGCATTCTGTCGGTGCGGTGTCCCAGGTGGCACGGGCGCGCGGCGTCCCGGTGATCGCCTTTTCCACCGATACCAATGTGGCGGCGCCCGGCGTCTATCTGCTGAGCTTCCTGCCGCAGAGCGATGTGGACCGGATCGTGCGCTATTCCGTTTCCCAGGGACGGCGCTCTTTCGTCGCCATGATTCCCGAGAACGCCTATGGCTCGGTCACGGAAGGCGCGCTCCAGCAGACGGCGGCCGACACCGGCGGGCGAGTGATGAGCATTGAGCGCTTCACCCCGGCCAAGCTCGCGGACGCGGCCCGGCGCATTGCCGCCGTGGCGCCCCAGGCGGATGCCGTGTTCATTCCCGATGCCGCCGACCAGGTGGCGAACGTGGTGCAGCAGCTCGCTGCCGCGGGCGTCGACCTGAAGAAGGTGCGCCCGCTCGGCACCGGGCTTTGGGACAATGCGGCGCTGATTGCCGATCCGCGCATGGATGGCGGCCAGTTCGCGGCCCCCGATAGCTCGGGCTGGCGCAATTTTTCCCAGCGGTATCGCCAGAGATTCGGCAGCGACCCGGTGCGCACCGCCACCTTGTCCTACGATGCGGTTTCGCTGGTCTCCGCCATCATGCGCACGCAAGGTCCGGAAGGCCTCACCGAATCCACGCTGACCAATCCCTCCGGCTTCAACGGCGTGGACGGCCCGTTCCGCTTCCGCGCCGACGGCACCAATGAGCGCAGTCTTGCGGTGATGGAGATCCGGGGCGGCAGCGCCCAGGTGGTGAGCGCGCCGCCGCGGACCTTCGGAAGCTGAGATGCGCGCGCCGGAGCGGGCGTCCCCCCACGGCACGGTTTTCTCGCCGCCATTTTGCGCTATAGCTGCGCGCGCGTCCGCTGGGCGCGGCCAACGGGCACTAGGAAGGACGAACGGGCCATGAAAGTGATTGCACCTTTGGCGGGCCTTATTCTCGCCGTTTCGGGTTTCGCGGCTCTGGCCCAGACGCCGGCCCCCGCTCCGGCAGCGCCCGCCGCCACCGCCCCCGCCGCAGCGCCGGCTGGCGACAAGGGGCCCGGAACCACCCAGGCCGGCACGCCGCGCCGGCCGGAAGTGCAGATCTCCCGCCCCATCGAGATGGTGCTGACCCAGCAGGCCGTGAGCATGGCCTATGACGGCAAGTCGCTGGTGCTCACGGGCGTCGCCCCGCTCACCACCTTCGCCGTGGACCGGCCCGAGCGCATCGGCGGCACCATGACCACCGAGCAGTTCGCCAAGCTGTGGAACGTGACCGCGGACATCTTCAAGAACGATCCGCCCAACGCTGCGCTCACCATCCTGGGCGCCACGCCGACACAGGTGGTGGTGGAATTGTCCCATGTGACCCAGTCTGGCTCGACGCTCACCTTCGAAGTGGGCCTGCTGGACGGCGATCTGCCCGCCACGGGCGGCCCGGTGACGCTGGTGATGGCGCCGACCGTCTATCGTCCGCTCGACCATGCCGGTCCGTTCCTGAAGTGCTGGTGGAGCCCTTATTGGGTGCAGCGCGTGTGCCGCGCCGCCTGGTGAGCCTTCGAGCTATTCGATACGTCTGCAAAACGGCGCCTTCGGGCGCCGTTTTCGTCAGGCGGCCAGGCGCGCGCGCAGGGCGCCGTCGTGCCATTGCTCCATCTCCAGATGCGTGCCGTCATCGCGAATGACTCGCCACGCGCCTTGTGGATGCGGCAGGCCGTGCAGGGCCACGGGCAGGGCGCGGCTTTTCAGACGGATCACTGGGGCGGTGTGCGCATATCCGGCATGGGGCAGGCCCAGCAGATCGTGGGCGATCGCCTCGGCCTGTTTGGAGATCGGCTCGATGAAGCGGCACGGCGCGCCATCGATGCTGACGCAATCGCCGAGCGCGGAAATGCCCGCCACGCTGGTGCGCAGGCTGGACGGGTCCACCGCGATGCCGCGCTGAAAGGCAAGCCCGGCCGAACGCGCCAGCCGGCTCGCCGTGGCAAGCCCGGTGGCGGCCACCAGAATGTCGGCGCCGAGCACCTCGCGTTCTCCGTCGGTATTCTTCGTGAAGAGGATGGCGCTGCCGTGATTGCCCCGCTCGGCGCGCTCAACCGAAATGCCGCCGAGGAACCGGACGCCGAGGCTTTCCAGCCGCACCCGCAGCCGCTCCGCCGCCAGCTGCGGCAACAGCGCTGCGAGCGGCGCTTTCTCCTTGTCCAGCAGCGTCACCTTGTGCCCCGCGCGGGAAAAATCCTCCGCGAGTTCACAGCCCACGAGGCCGGCACCGACGATCAGGATCGCGCGCGCGGCGCCGTGGAGATGGGCGGCAAGTCCGCGCCAGGCGTCGAGATCGTTCACGCGCCAGCACAGGTCCGCCGGCAAGGCGGGCGGCAGCGCGGGGCGTGCACCCTGGGCGAGCACGAGATGGTCATAGGGCAATGTGCCGGATGTGGTGCGCAGGCGTTTTCGGGCGGGATCGATGCCCACCGCAAAGGTTTCCGCAAGCAGATGCACGCCCAGGCGCGCCGCCATATGGGTTCCGCTCTCTCGGCGCAGCCGGTCTTCCGAAAGGCCGCGCTGGAGCGCGATGGAGAGTTCCGGCTTGTGATAGACGTCGCCGCTGCAGGACGTGACCAGGGTGATGGGCACGTGGGAATCCAGGGCGCGCACCGCTTCCGCCACGGCGCGGCCGGCGATGCCGGCGCCCACGATGACGACCCCCGGCGCGTGCGCACGCTGCACCGCGGGTGCCGGCGCGGCGGCGGGGGCGGAATGCACATAAGGCTCGAAATCGGATTTGCGCACGCCGCAGATCGGGCATTCCCAGTCCTCGGGAATATCCGCGAACCGCGTGCCGGGGGCGATGCCGCTGTCGGGGTCGCCGTCCTTCTCATCATAGATCATGCCGCAGGCGCGACAGATATATTGGCGCCAGACGATCTCGGAGGTGTCGGTCGCGCTCATGCGGGCATCTCCTCGCGGGAGAGGCGGGCCATTTCCCAGCGCAGATGCTTGATGGCGGGCGTGACGATGGCGATGAAGTGCGCCTCGCGCACGCGCCGCTGCGGCGCCGAGGACATCAGATAGCCGCGCGCACCCTGGTGCAGCAGGGCCGATTGGGTCGCCCGCAGCGCCAGCTCGGCGCCCTGGGCGCGCGTGTCGAGCACATCGAGGAAATAGTCCGGATCCTGCTCGAAAGGTGTTTGCGCCAGCATCAAAGCGTGGGCGGTGAGTTCGTCCAGCTCGGCCTGGATCTCGTCCGGCCGGTCGGAGAGGTGGCGGTTCACATGGCCGAGGGCCGGCTCCACCTCGCGCATGGAATCGATGGCGCCTTGGATCACGCCGACCGCCATGCCCGCCTGTAGCAGGATGAACGCGCCGCGGATGCGCTTTATGAACGGACGGGCGGGGTCGGCCACCAGATCCTGCTCGGCGACGAAATAATCATCGAGCCGGATGCCGAAGGTGGAGGTGCCCTCCATGCCGGAGAACTGCGGGCATTGGCGCAACTCCACCGGCGGGTCGCAGCGCAGGATGAACATGATCTCGTGGGAGGGCGTGCCGTCGTCGCGATGGACGCGCGCGATGGCGCCGCAATATTGGCCCGGCGCGATATGGCTGACCCAAGGCAAGGTCCCGCTGACCAGATAACCGCCCACCGTCCTGCGCGCCCGCAGCAGCATGGGCTCGATTTCGGCGAGTGCCTTCATAGGATTGGACAGGGCTGTGCCGCCGAAGGTGCGCCCTGCCGCATGGTCCTCCAGCATCCGCCCCATGAGTGCGGGATTGCCGGACTGTTCCATATAGAGCCCGCACACGTCGTGCGCCCACATGAGGAAGCCGGTGGCGCCGCACACCCGGCTGGCCGCGCCCATGGTGGCGAGCGCGGTATCGAACCGCCCGCCATTGCGTGCCAGATGCGCGCCGAGAGCGCCCTGCGCGCCGAATTCGGCGAGGATCTCCAGCGGATAATGACCGTGGTCGATACGGTTCACGGCCGCCCGCAGTGGGCCTTGGGCGATGGCGGTGGTGCAGGACAGGATATCGTCCGAGTGGCCTGCCTCGGGTCCGGCAGGGGGATGCGACTGGGCAAGCGTCATCGTGGCCTCCGGCGCAGGGGCGGTTTCGGTCAGATTGTGGGGAAGGAAAGAAAGGTCGGCGCGAGGCGGGCCAGGGCAGGAGCCTCGCGCCGACCCCCCCTTCAGTCGGCGAGGCCGATGCTGAAGGGGATCGGATTGCGCATGGTGTTGGCGACGGGCGAGAAATAATTGGCGCGCTTGACGATTTCGTCCAGTTCTTCGCGGCTTGCGTCGCCCTCGATCGTGACTGTCACGCGGATTTCCTGGAAGCCCATCTGCTCGGGTTCGCGGTCCGCGCCGCCGGCGCCCCAGGCGGCGGTGTTGCCGATGTCGCCTTCCACCCGCAGTTCGAGCTTGGAAAGCTTGACCTTCTTCCAGGTGGCGACGGCGGTGATGCCGACCGCAAGGCACCCGCCGAGCGCGGACAGGACAATCTCGCCGGGGGCGGGGGCGGTGTTCTCGCCGAACAGGTGCAGCGGCTCGTCCACGACCACCGGCTTATGGTCGCCCACATAGTTCAAGGTGCGATACTGGCCCTCGACCACGGTATGCACCACGTTGGTGCCGCGCCGTTCGGGGTTCTCACGGCCCTTCTCGGCAAAGCCGAGCAGGCCCTCGCGATCGATGGGCCGCAGATAGGTCGTCACGGTCTTCACGGCATTGGTCGTGTCGTTCACTGGGAGCTTCCTTTCGAAAGGGGTTCTGGGGCCCGCGCCGCGGACGGCGTTCAAAACGAGATCAGCAAGCCCTGTGCCACTTTCCTGCGCACGCAAAAAATGCGTCACAGCCTCACGCGCCGCAACGACTTTGTGCGGAAAATGGTGTCTCACGACCACTTTTTCGTAAAGCTAAACGAGCCTGACATTGTCAACATTGTTCACAATGTAAGGCTAGTCGGTATGGGCGCCCTCTTCGCTCTCCAATTCGGCCTTCTGCCAGCGATAAGCGAATTGCCGCGCGGTCAGCCCCAGGCTCTGGGCGGCGCGCGATTTGTTGCCGCCGCTCTGCGCCAGCGCCCGCCGCAGGTCCTCGGCCGAATGGGAGTCGATGTGCAGATAGGGCCGGAAGGCCGGCCCGCCTCGCGCGGGCACGAGGCTGCGTAGGGCCGCTTCCTCCTGGGCTGCGGTCCGGGTTGAAACATGCGCCATCGCCGAGAGGAACGGCGCCAGATCGCTCGCATCGATGGACGGCTTGTCCGTCAGCAGCACCAGGCGCTCGATGAAATTGGACAATTGGCGGATGTTTCCCGGCCAGGGATGCTCGCGCAGCCGCGCCATCGCGGCGGCCGTCAGATTGACGTTGCGTTGGTTCGCCTCGTTGAACCGGCTGACGAAATGCATGGCCAAGGCGGGAATGTCGTCGCGCCGTTCGGCGAGCGTGGGCAGGCGGATCGGGATCACGTTGATGCGGTAATACAGATCCTCGCGAAATCGGCCGACGGCGACCTCGCGCTCCAGGTTCCGGTTGGTGGCGGCGACCAGGCGCGCATCCACCTTGATCTCCTTTTTTCCCCCGAGGCGCGTGACGGTGCCTTCCTGGAGGGTGCGCAGCAATTTGGTCTGCATGGCGAGGGGCAGTTCGCCGATCTCGTCCAGCAAGATCGTGCCGCCCCCCGCTTGCTCGAACCAGCCCGCGCGCGCCTCGCTCGCCCCGGTGAAGGCGCCGCGCTCGTAGCCGAACAGCTCGGATTCGAACAGGCTTTCTGGGATGGCGGCGCAATTGACCTTGATGAACGGCCGGTCGCGGCGCGGGCTCGCCAGATGCAGCGCGCGGGCAAACACCTCCTTGCCGGTACCGGATTCCCCCAGCAGCAGCACGTTGGCATTGGCCGAGGCCACCAGTTCCAGCTCCGCCAGCGCCTTCAGCAGGGCCGGGGCGGTGCCGATGATGCCATAGCGCGCGCTGTGGGTTTCGAGCGCACGGGCGAGCATCTGGTTGTGCTCCTCCAGCGCGCGGGTCTTGCGGTCCAGAATCTCGTTCAGTTCCAGCACCTGGCCGGCCAGGGTGGAGCAGATGCGCAGAATCGTGATGTCGTCGGAAAACGGCCGGCTGCGATTGCGGATGCGGTGGCAGCCGAGCACGCCCACGGTGCGGCGCTCCACGCGGATGGGAATGACCAGGAACGCCACCGGCTCCTGGGGCAGGGTTGCCCGGTCCACCGCGCGGAACAGGAAATCCGGCTCCTGGTCGATGTCCTGCACGATGATCAATTGCTCATGGGCGAGCGCCCGCCCGGTGATGCCCTCGCCGGCCTGGTAGACGCCGCGGGCCTTCTCGTGCGCGGTGAGGCCATAGGAATACTGGATCTTGAAAAGGGCGCTCTCGGCGTCCCACAGCACGATGCGGCCGCGGTTGAGGCCCAGCATCTCGGAGAGCAGATGGAGCATCTCGTGGAGGATGTGCTCCACCTGCAGCCCCTTGCCGATCAGCCCGATGATCTGCTGGATGAGCAGCATCTCCTGCGCCCGCCAATAGGCTGGGGGCTCGTCCTCGTGCTGTGCCGTGTGCTTGGCCTGGGCGGGGCTGCTGGCCATGCCGGGAAGTGCCCGCGCCCTTTGTTTTCCGCCTGTTTTCCTGCCGTCGTTCATGGCCCTTCCCGTCGCGCGGAAGGCCTCATCCTAACAGGCCGCCGGCAGGCATTTCCACGGAAACAGGGGCCACCCCTCGCAATCGAGGGCTTGCAATGCCATTTTGTTCTCACGAGAGAATCAAAAAGCATCGCGCGAGCGTTGCTGCGAGAGCGAGCGAGTGTCCATTCCAGTCGAGCCTAAGGGCCTGCGTCCCGCAGGCGAAAGCGTCGAGGCCCCCGCACTGCGGCCGGGCGGCATTGCCGCGCGGGCGCGGGCCGGCGGCGGTTCCGCCGCGCCCTTGCCCAATTATCTCAACGGCCTCAACCCCGAGCAACGCGCGGCGGTGGAGACCATCGACGGGCCGCTGCTGGTGCTCGCCGGCGCCGGCACGGGCAAGACCCGCGTGCTCACCACACGTATCGCCCATATCCTCAATCTCGGCCGCGCCTTCCCCTCGCAAATCCTCGCCGTGACCTTCACCAACAAGGCCGCCCGCGAGATGAAGGAGCGCATCCACTCCATGGTGGGGGATGCGGTGGAAGGCATGCCGTGGCTCGGCACGTTCCATTCCATCGGCGTGCGCATCCTGCGTCGCCATGCCGAGCTGGTGGGGCTGAAGAACGGCTTCACCATTCTCGACACGGACGACCAGATCCGCCTGCTCAAGCAGTTATTGGCAGCCGAGAATATCGACGACAAGCGCTGGCCGGCGCGCCTGCTCGCCAACACCATCGACGGGTGGAAGAATCGCGGCCTCTCGCCCCAGAATGTGCCGCCCGGCGAGGGATCGGCCTTCGCCAACGGCAAGGGGCAGATGCTTTATGCCGCCTATCAGGCGCGGCTGAAGGCACTGAACGCGGTGGATTTCGGCGACCTTTTGCTGGAAGGTATCCGCCTGTTCCGCGAGAATCCCGATGTGCTGGCGGATTATCACCGCCGCTTCAAATATATCCTGGTGGACGAATATCAGGACACCAACGTCGCCCAATATCTGTGGCTGCGCCTGCTGGCGCAGGGCTCCAAGAACGTGTGTTGCGTCGGCGACGACGACCAGTCGATCTATGGCTGGCGCGGTGCTGAGGTGGACAACATTCTGCGCTTCGAGAGCGATTTTCCCGGCGCCACCGTGATCCGCCTGGAGCGCAATTACCGCTCCACCGGCCATATCCTGGCAGCGGCCTCCCACGTCATCGCCTTCAACCAGGGCCGTCTCGGCAAGACCTTGTTCTCCGAAGGCGAGATGGGGGAGAAGGTCTCCGTCACCGGCTCGTGGGACAGCGGCGAGGAAGCCCGCGCCATCGGCGACGAGATCGAAACCCTGCACCGCGCCGGCCATGCGCTCTCGCAGATCGCCATATTGGTGCGCGCCTCGTTCCAGATGCGCGAGTTCGAAGACCGTTTCGTCACCTTGGGCACCCCCTATCGCGTCATCGGGGGGCCGCGTTTCTATGAGCGCGCGGAGATCCGCGATGCGCTCGCCTATCTGCGCTGCGTGCTCTCGCCCTCCGACGATCTCGCCTTCGAGCGCATCGTCAACGTGCCCAAGCGCGGGATTGGCGATGCCACGCTGAAGCAGATCCACGATGTCGCGCGTGCGGCCGGCGTGCCGTTGCAGGAAGCGACGCGCGCGCTCACCGAGAGCGAGGAACTCAAACCCAAGGTGCGCGCCACTTTGCGCGGCCTGCTGGAGGCGTTCGAGCGCTGGCGCCGGCAATCCGGCGAGATGCCGCATACGGAGCTTGCCGAAATCGTCCTCGACGAGAGCGGCTACACCGAGATGTGGCAGAAGGACCGCTCCGCCGAGGCGGCCGGGCGGCTGGAAAACCTCAAGGAACTGGTGCGCTCCATGGAAGGGTTCGAGAACCTGCAAGGGTTTCTCGAGCACATCTCCCTGGTCATGGACGCGGACAAGGGCGCCGGCGAGGATGCGGTCCAGATCATGACCCTGCATTCCGCCAAGGGGCTGGAATTCGACACCGTCTATCTGCCCGGCTGGGAGGAGGGGCTGTTTCCCCACCAGCGCGCGCTCGACGAGCAGGGCAAGGCGGGCCTGGAGGAGGAGCGCCGCCTCGCCTATGTGGGCATCACCCGCGCCCGGCTCTCGGCGCGGATCTATTTCGCCTCCAACCGGCGCATCCACGGCATGTGGAATTCCACCGTGCCGAGCCGGTTCCTGGACGAATTGCCCGACGCCCATGTGGAGGTGCAGGAATCCAAGGGCGGCTTCGGCTGGGGCGGTTCGAGCTATGGCGGCGGCTCCTACGGGGAAAGCCGGTTCGATCGCGCGGCCAAGGTGGAGCCCTTCTCGTCGACCTATTCCACGCCAGGCTGGCAAAGGGCGCAGAATGCCCGTGCCTCCGGCAACACGTCCTCTGGTTCCGGCTTCTCCGAGCGCGGCGGTGGCGCCTTTGGGGCAGGGCGGGGCGGGCGTGGCGCGGTGATCGAGGGCACCCTGCTGGCGTCGTCTACCGGCGCCCCCTCCAGCTTCAAGCACGGCGAGCGGGTGTTCCACATCAAGTTCGGCTATGGCGAGATTTCCGGAATCGACGGCAACAAGCTGACGGTGCAGTTCGACAAGGCGGGCGAGAAGCGGGTGCTGGAGAGCTTCGTCGAGAAGGTCTGAGCCCTCGTTTCGGCGCTCGTCGGCGCGCCGACACCCAGAGCGCGGGCGATTCCTGCGCCTAATCGCGCGGGCCGACTTCACAGGCGCGCAGGTGGCGGTATTGTGGGGTTCCATCGCATCTGCGCGCACGCAGACCCGTCCTCATCAGCCGAGCCATGCCGATTCTCAATATTGTCCTGCTGCTGATGGAAATGGCCGTCTATGGCAGCTTGATGCTGGGGCTGTTTCGCGCGCGGTTTCTCATCGGCATCGGGCCGTTCTTCTGTGCGCTGGGCGCGGTTCACGTGTTCGCCGTTTATCTGGCGATGTGCGTGTTCCTGGTTCTGCCGTTCGGCCTTTCCGCCTCTCCGGGATCGGTGGTCTTTTATGCGGGCACGCTAAGCCTGCTGCTGATGACGCATATGATCGAGGGGCAGGATGTGGCACGCCAGCCGGTGCTCGGGCTGCTGCTGGGCACCGTGGCGGTGGTGATCGCGGTCGCCTTTCTCGCGCTTGAGCAGGGGCGTGCCGGGGCGGCGCGGCCGGCGGACCTGACGGTCCTCAACCGAATGGGCATGCTCACCTTGTGGAGCACGCTGCTGCTGTTCCTGGAAAGCTTGGTCATCTTCCGTCTGTACGACCGATTGCTGGTGGCGCTGGGGCGGCGCAGCTTCGCCGCCTCCTGGCTGACATTGGCGCTGGTTTGCACCTTCGATCAGGTTTTCTTCTTCAGCGCCGTTTACCTGGTGCAGGAGGCGCCGCTCTCCGCCGGGATTGGCGGATGGATCGGCAAGCTGGTCGCCTCGGGCTTCTATTCGGGCCTGATCTGGCATTATCGCCGGCGCCTGGATGGGCCGGAGCAGGCGCTGGCGGCGGCGCGGCAGCGGCCCGGCGCCTCTCAGGGGCGCTTCCGGCACGATCCCGCCACCGGCGCCTTCCATCGCGGGCGGCTGGAGACTTTGCTCGCCGACCTGCTGAGCATCACCCGCGCCACCGGCCGGCCGGTGAGCCTGATGCTGGTTGCGGTGGATGGTTTCGATCCGCTGCGCGGCCGACTGGATGCGGAAGATGTGGACCGCGATCTGAGGCGTGTAGCGGAGACGCTCGGGAAGGGCCTGCGCAGCGGCGATTATGTGGTGCGCTACGATGGCGACGCCTTTGCGATCCTCGCCCCAGGCCTGCCGCACATGGCGGCGGCGCAGGTGGCAACCATGCTGCGCCAGCGCGTGGCCGCCCTCCAGATGCCGCCGGGGCTCGAGATTTCACTGGCGATCGGGCTCGTCACAGCGCCCCTGGACGGAGAAAGTGTCGCCAAGCTCTTGTCGGTGGCCAATGAGCGGGTCTATGCCGCACGGCAACAGGGCCGCGACCGCGTCATTGGCGCGTACGGGGTCTGAACGCAAAGCGCCTCCCCGGAAAGTTCTCGATGTTTGAAGGTCTCCTCCCCAGCGACGCCACTCATTTCATGCGGGTCTCCGCCCCCGAGATGCAGGCGCGCCGCATCGCGGATCTGCTGGCGGAAAGTTTCGATCCGGCCGAGGTCGCGGTCGCCAATTTCGAGCAGCCGGACGGCAGCTGGGCGGTCGAGGTCTATGCCGGCGAGGCCTTCGATCCCGATCGCCTGCGCGAACTGGTGGAGGTGGCGGCCGGCGCCGATCTCGCGGCGCAGGTGACGTTCGGAGAATTGCAGGAGAAGGATTGGGTGGCCGCGAGCCTGGAAGGGCTTGCGCCCGTGCGGGTCGGCCCGTTCCATGTGCACGGCTCGCACGACCGCGCGCGGGTGCCGCCCAACGGCATCGGCATCGAGATCGAGGCGGCGCTGGCCTTCGGCACGGGCCATCACGGCACCACGCAAGGCTGCCTGGCGGCGATCGTGGATGCGGCGCGGATCGGCCGGCCGGGCAAGGTGCTGGATGTCGGCACGGGCACCGGCGTGCTGGCGATCGGCGCGGCGCGGCGGTTCCGCGTTCCGGTGATTGCGAGCGACCTCGACGAGGTGGCGGTGCGCACGGCGCGCGAAAATGCCCGCGCGAACCTCGCCGGGCCCTATATCCATATGGTTTTGGCAGCTGGCGCCGGCGCCGCGGCGGTGCGCCGGCCCGGTCCCTACGACTTGATCCTGGCCAATATCCTGCTGCCGCCGCTGAAGCGCTTGGCGCGCCCGCTGCGTCCGCTGCTGGCCCATGGGGGAAAGGTGGTTTTGTCCGGCCTGCTGCCGTCCCACGCCAATGCGGCGCTTGCGGCCTATCGGGCGCAGGGCCTGCAATTGGTGCGGCGTCGCGACATCGACGGCTGGACCACGCTGACGCTGTCCGCAACCGGCGCCAAGCCGAAGCGCATATGGCCGGCGTGAGAAGAGCGCGGACGGAAAACGCGGCGTGCGCGTGAGCCTCGCACGCCGGGGAGATCAAACTACCCCTGGCGCTGTGGGCATTTCTTCAGGAACCACGCCGCCGCCGGCATGGGGCCGGGCTTTTCAGCCGCGACCCGGCGCGTCTGCGGCGGCGCATTCGCTCATGCGCGCGGCGTGAAGGCACGCGCGCGCATCGTCAGCTCACTTGCGCGGGTCGAAACCGGTGCGCTGCATGTAGGTGATGAAATCGCGCTCGGCTTCCGCGGTGCGGGCGGCGACGATCGCATCGAAAATGCGCTTGAAAACACCCTTGCGGGCTTCGGCCGGCTTGGCAGCGGCGGCAGCTTCCGCCGTCGTGGCGGTCGAGAAGGAATCGGTCGAGAAAGTAACGGCGCCCATGACAGGCCTCCAACGCTTGGCCGCAACCGTGCGGCTCTTGATGCGATGCAATATGCTCCCTGTTGCATCGCACTAGAAGCGATGTGTCAGCATGGCTGACCTGCACCGCATGCAGCGTTGGAAATAAGCTTTCTGCAAGAAAATCGTGCAATCGGGATCATCGCGGCGGCCGCGCCGCCGACGATGTTCCTTCCTGGAGGCGATCAGGAGCGCGCGTCGAGACCGATGCTGCGGCCGATGCCGTCCGGCTGGGGCAGAGCGGAATGAACCGAGCGCATGCCCGCGACCCGTTCGAGTACATCGTCCGCAAAGGGGGCTGCGCGATGGGAGGCGCGGTCCATTTGCAACGTCATCTGCTCGCAGGTGGCGGCGACCCACCCTTCCGTACCGTGGTGGAGCGAGAGGAAAAGGTGCAGACGCTTGGCGTCATAGTCGATCAGCCGCATGGTCACCCGAACGTCGCCTTCGGCCGGCAGGCTGCGAAGGTAGCGCATGTGGGCTTCCGCGGTGAGGAAGGAGAACCCCCGCGTGCGGGCGTATTGCGGCCCCAACCCAAGAAGCGCGAGCGCTTCCCCAAAGGCGCGATCGAACAGGACATTGTAATAGGCCGGGGACAGATGACCGTTGTCATCGATCCATTCCGGTTCGATCTTCATCGCGGAAGATACGAACGGAGCGAAAAATACCGGTTCGAAGTCGTTCCTGTCCCACATGGCGCTCTCCCTGACCGAGAGGGGGCACGGAATTCAAAGAATTGCCTGCTTGCTGCGCAGTGTGCCGCGAGTTTTGACATTGGTCACTGTCGAAATGGCATAAGATTGTCGCCGGTGCGGAAACATCATGCACTTCTGCGGCATGGCGCTACCGGCAGAACCCCTTGCCGAATGCGTGCAGGCCGCTAATCTGCTTCGCCCGCCTTGGCCATTTGGCTTGATTTTAAAGGATTCTTAAATGTTTGGTGCCGACGCGACGGTCACGCGCGAATCGCTGCCGGGCCTGCCGGCGGTGCTGGAAGCTTTGCAAGCTACTCTTGGTAACAAAGTCGTGACATCTCATGCTGTGCGGGAGCAGCACGCAAATATCACGACCTATTTGCCTAACGAGCCGGCAGATGCGGTTGTTTTCGCTCAGAGCACACAAGATGTGCAGACCGTTGTCGGCCTCTGCGCGGCCCATCGAATACCGATCATCCCCTGGGGAACCGGAACCTCGCTGGAAGGTCACGTAAATGCGCCGAAAGGCGGAATCTGTGTCGATCTATCCGGGATGAATCGAATTCTCGCCATTCATGCCGAGGACCTCGACTGCGTGATCGAGCCCGGCGTGACGCGCAAGCGGCTGAACGAGGATTTGCGCGACCAGGGGCTGTTTTTCCCCATCGATCCGGGCGCCGATGCCTCGCTCGGCGGCATGGCCGCCACCCGCGCCTCGGGCACCAATGCGGTGCGCTACGGCACCATGAAGGACAATGTCCTGGCACTGAAAGCCGTGCTGCCCAACGGCGAGATCATCACCACCGCCCGGCGCGCGAAGAAGTCTTCCGCCGGCTATGATCTCACCCGCCTGTTCGTGGGCTCGGAAGGCACGCTCGGCATCATCACCGAGCTGACCCTGCGCCTCCAGGGCATTCCCGAGACCATCACTGCCGGCGTCTGCCCATTTGCCAGCATCGAGGATGCCTGCAACGCCGTCATCGCCACCATCCAGTCGGGCATCCCGGTGGCGCGGATCGAACTGCTGGATGAAGAGCAGGTGAAGGCGTCCAACGCCTATGCGAAGCTCGATCTGCCGGAGACCCCGCATCTGTTCGTGGAATTCCACGGGACGCAGGCCGGCGCGCATGAGCAGGCGGAGCGTTTCGGTGAGATCGCTGCTGAATTCAACGGCGGCCCGTTCGTGTTCGCCGCCAAGGCCGAGGATCGGAGCCGCCTGTGGCAGGCCCGGCACGATGCCTATTGGTCCGTGCTGCCCATGCGGCCCGGCGCGAAGGCGGTCGCGACCGACGTGTGCGTGCCGCTCTCGCGCCTTGCCGAATGCGTCATGGAAACCAAGCGGGACATCGTCGAGATGGGATTGATCGCGCCCATCGTCGGCCATGTGGGCGACGGCAATTTCCACACCACGCTGATGGTGGACGTTGAGGACCCGGCGGACCTCGCCAAGGCGAAGACCTTTATGTCGCGCCTGGTGGACCGCGCGCTGGCGATGGAGGGGACCTGCACCGGCGAGCATGGCGTGGGGCAGGGGAAGATGAAATACCTCTCCGCCGAGCATGGCGAAGCCACCCTGGACGCGATGCGGGCGATCAAACGGGCATTCGACCCGCTGAACATCCTGAATCCGGGCAAGATCGTCAAAATCTGAGGGTGCGCAGCCCCTGCGTCACCATCGGATCGCCACCATCCCAACGTTACCATTCCGCGCTAGACTTCCCCAACGCGCCGGCTGCGGCGCGCCCCTTGAAGCGAGGACCGGCTGGTGCAGGGCGTCCTGATCACGATTGCCTCGGCGGTGATCCTTGCCATCGTTGCGGCGTTCGCGGCGCCGTTCGTGGTGGATTGGACGGCCTGGCGCGGCGCGTTTGAAAGCCAGGCGAGCCGTTCACTCGGCGTGCCGGTGGTGATCCGCGGGAACATCTACGCCGACATCCTGCCGACACCGCGCGTCATCCTGCGCAACGTCTCCATCGGCGCCGACGCCATCTCCACTGGCGCGGTTGTGGATGAATTGCGGGCCGATCTTTCTCTCGGCGCGCTGGTGCGCGGCAGTGTCGAGGCGAAATCCCTCACCTTGGTGCGTCCCCGCATGCGCTTGGTCCTGGACAGCGCCGGCCGGGTCGCCTTGCCAACGGGGGCCGCCGCGCCCGGCGGCATCTCCATCTCCCAACTCGCAATCGAAAGCGGAACTCTCGACCTGCTCGACCGCGGCGCCGATCGCACCCTGCGCTTTACCGATCTCGACCTGCGCGGGGAGGCGCGTTCGCTGGCCGGGCCGTTCCGCCTGGAGGGGGAGGTGGAGACCGAAGGCCGGCGCTTTGGCACCCGTCTCAGCCTCGCGGCCTTTGGCACCGACGGCAGTCGCATGCGCCTGATCGCCGAGGACCGTTCCCGCCCCATCACCCTCGATCTCGACGGCACGCTGCGGCTGGACGGCGGCGCACCTCGCTTCGAGGGGCGCGGCAGTCTGGCCCGCCGCCCGGACGCGGCGGCCGGCGCGAATGCCGGCGGATCGCCGGGTGCGGGGCAACAGGGCTCCGGGCAAGACTCCTGGCGCCTGTCCGGTGCGTTGCGTGCCAGCCCGGAAGCGGTGGTGGTGGAGACGCTGGATCTTTCGCTGGCGGACACAGCGCGCCCCGTGCAATTGGCGGGCTCCGCGCGCCTCGCCCTCGGCCGGACGCCAGGGCTCGATGTGGTGCTGAACGCCCGTGCGGTCGATGCCGACGCCTTGCGCGCGTCGCCGGTGGCACCGCAGACCGCAGCAGAATCCCTCGCCGCCTTGATGGCGGCCTTCGACGCCCTGCCCGCGCCGGAGGTGCCCGCGCGCATCGGCGTTGCGGTTGAGCAGCTCACTTATGCCGGCACCGTGTTGCGGGACGCGCGGCTGGACCTCTCGGGCGTCGATGGCGGTTGGCGCATCGATGCGGCGGAGGCGAAGCTTCCGGGCCAGTCGGCGCTGCGTCTCTCAGGCATGCCCGGCCGCGCGAGCGGGGCCGGCTTTACCGGCGATCTCGCCTTTTCCAGTGACGATCCGGCCGCCTTCCTGCGCTGGGCGGCGCCGCGCGCCACGGCGGATTTTGCGACCGCGGTGGTTGGCCCGGTGAAGCTTGTGGGACGGGTTACGGCGGGTGCCGGGCGCTTCGGGGTGCAGAAGCTCGATGCCAGCTTCGGCGCGGCGACGGTGTCGGGATCGGGACAATTCACCGAGGGCGACCGCGCGCGCGCGCGCCTCGATCTTTCGCTGAGGCTGGATGGGCTCGACCTCGACCCGGCACTGGCGGCGTTGCGTCAGGGGTTGGCGATTGCCGGCGAGGCGGTGGATGGCGGCGTCGCGCTGGAAGGCCGGCGCCTCAAGGTCGGCGGTCTTTCCCTCGGCGCCCTGTCGCTTGCCGCGGAGGGGGCAGGCGGCACCTGGACCCTTTCGCGCCTCGCCGTGGATGACCTCGCGGGCCTGCATCTGGAGGGCAAGGGCAGCCTCACGCGGCTCGCGCCGCTCCAGGGGCGCCTGGACCTGACGGTTGCCGGCGCCAAGGCGGACGGTTTGGTGCCGCTGGCGCGGTTGATCTCGGGCGAACGCGCGGGCGAGGTCATGACCCGGCTGCTCCCGGTTGCGGCCCCGGTGAACCTTACCGGTTCGACGACATGGCGCGATGGCGGCGCGGGCGCTGTGCGCCTGGACGGTACGCTTGGGCTGCTCACGGGTCATGCCGCCTTCGCGCCCGGTGCAGCGGGCGGTATGCCGCGCGTCGATCTCACGCTTTCCGCAAGCGATGGCGCTCGTGTGCTCGAAGCTGCAGGGCTTTCCGGCCTGCGCCCCGGCCTCGGCGCGGGACAATTCAACCTCGCCCTCGCGCCATCCGGCGGGGACGAGGCCATGCTCGATGGCCGCCTCGTCCTCGCCGATACGGTTGCGACCGCCAAGGGGCCGGTGAAGGTCGCGGGAGACGGGACGCTTCAGCCCCGCCTCGCCATGCGGCTTGACGGTGCGGACGTGGCCAAGCTGTTCCTGGTCGCCGCGCCGGCGGCGGAGGACGGTCCGGTGCCGGCCGCGCTGGGCTTCACCTTGTCGCGTGCTGGCGGCGCCTGGCAACTGGACGAGTTGAAGGGCCTGCTCGGCGGCGCGCCGCTTTCGGGCGCCGTGGCCATTGAGGGCGGAGAGGTGCCGCGCCTGACGGGCCGGCTCGATCTCGATGCGCTCTCGCTGCCGCGCCTGCTGGGCATGTGGGGCGCGCGCAGCATCGGCCCGGACGTGGGCAACGGCCCCTGGTCCGCCGCGCGCTTCACCCCGGCGCCGGCCGCGCCGGTGGCCCTGATGCTCGATCTCACGACGCGCCGGCTCGATCTTAACGGCACCTATGCCCTGCAGGAGGCCAAGGGCCGCTTGCAGGCGCGCGACGCGACCCTGGATCTGCGCGATCTATCAGGCAGCATCGGTGGCGGCACGCTGAGCGGCAATCTCACCTTGCGCCGCCGGCCGGATATGGTGGCGGCCGAAGGTCATCTGGGTCTCGATGGTGTCGATTTCGCCGCCCTCGTCCAGCCGCTGGCGCCGCGTGCGCCGCTCGCCGGGCGCCTGTCCCTCTCCGTGGACATGGGCGGCGTCGGCCGCTCGCCGCTCGCCCTGGTCCAGAGTCTGTCGGGCCAGGGGACGCTGGGCGTCCAGGCGCTGAGCATTCCCGGCACCGATCCCCATGCCATCGAAAGCGTGCTGACGGATACCGCCACCGGCGCGCCCCCCGATGAGCGGCGCGTGGTGCAGATGTTCGACCGTGCCCTCGCGCGTGGCCCGCTGAAGCTTGCCACCCTCGACAGCACAGTGAGTCTGGTGAACGGGGTGGTGCGCCTCTCGACCGCCCGTGCCCAGGCGGACGGCGCGCGCGCCACTTTCTCCGGAACGCTGGACCTGCCGCGCCTGTATCTGGACGGCATGCTGGATCTTGAAGCCGCAGAGGCGGGCGGGGCGGTTCCGGGCGGCTCCATCTCCTGGCGAGGCCCCATCGCCGCCCCGGAACGGCGCGTCGCCGCGCCGGCGCTGGTGGCCGCGATCTCGATGCGTGCCATCGAGCGGGAAACCCGCCGGCTGGAAGAGCGGCAGGGCCTCGTACCCGCCCCCTCGGCCGGCAGCGGCACCGCGCCGGCCGCAGCGCCCGCGCCCACCCCAATCTCCACAGCGCCTTCGGCGCCCGTGTCCACCGCACCGGCTGCTTCGCCTCAGGTGCCACCGGCACAACCGGCCCCCGTGCAATCCGCTCCTGCGACTTCCGCGCCTGCCCAATCCCCGGCTTCGCCTCCCGCCACCGCGCGCGAAACCTCCGAGCCGGCGAACGGCGAGGAGAGCCGTACCCGCGCCCCCGCGCGTTCCAGCGCGCCCCGGCAGGCGAGCGAGCGCAGCCGGTCGGCTGCTCCTCCCCTCGCGCCGCCCATCGAGATCGGCCCGATGAGCCGCGCGCGCCCGGCGCGGCCCTCGCTGCCCCCCGAGGGCGGGAGCTTTGCGCCGCCGACGCCCGGTTTCGGCAACCTGCCGCGCCCGCCGGCCCTGGTGCCGGGCGAGTGAGGCGTGTGGCCAGCGCGCTGGCGAGACCCGTTCAGGCGCGGGTGAGGGTGATGTAGGTGAAGGGGAAATCGTCCTTCGGCCCCTGCGTCGGGCCAACGCGCTCCACCTCGCGCCACTCTGCCGGATCATAGGGCGGCAGCAGCACGTCGCCATCGGGCGCAGCATGCACGCGGGTGAGGTGGACGGTGCTCGCCAGCGGCAAGGTGTCGGCGAACACCCGCCGCCCGCCGATGACCATGATGTCCTCTGCGCCGAGTTCCCCCGCTGCGGCCTCGGCCAGGGTGAGCGCTTCCCCGAGATCATGTCCCACGCGGACGTCAGCATGGTCGGCGCTGAACGCACGATCGCCGGTTAGCACCACGGAGATTCGCCCCGCCAGCGGCCGTCCGATCGAAAGAAAGGTGTTGCGCCCCATCAGCAGCGGCCGTCCCCAGGTGAGCGCGCGGAAGCGCTTCAGATCGGAAGACAGGTGCCAAGGGAGGGACTGATCCTTGCCGATCACTCCATTCTCGGCCACGGCCACGATCTGCGCGAGAGGAAGCATCAGGCGGTGCCTTTCAGCAGGGAGATCACGGATCGGGCCGCCGCCTGCCCCGAGAGATGGGCGCCGTGGCAGGTGGAGAAGGCATGCTCCGACACGGCCTCTCCAGCAAACACGATGCGTTCGGCGAGCGGCGCGAACAAACGCCCGCGCATGTGCGCCTTGCCGGGCAGCGCGCAGGAATAGCCGCCGCCGATGTGCGGATCGCGCGCCCATGAGGTCGCGCGCCATGCGGTGACGCGCGCACGGATATCGGCGCCGAACACATCCGTCAGTCCAGCCAGGGCAAAATCGGCCATCGCCTGCGGGCCTGCTCCCACCAGCGCCCGCCCGGCTGCGCCGCCGAGATGAGCAATGGCCAGCGGCCGCGCGCCGGGCAGGATCTGGAAATTCACCGGCGCCCGGTCGGGCCGTGTGAGATCTATGGTGTTGATGCCGGCCCTTTCGGTAAAGCCGAATACGTCGCTGTCAAAGCCGAACGCGACTTTTTCCGAGACCCCGAGCGGCAGGGCTTCCATGGCTTCGGCCAGATCCGGCGGCAAGGCGGGGGCGAAGCGCAGATGGCCCTTCGCCATCACATCGGTGGAGACCGCGACAATCACGATCCGCGCGGTCACATCCCCCTTTGGGGTTGCGAGCCGCACCCCGGGGCCGGACCAGTCCACCGTCTGGACCGGGCAGTTCAGCGTCACCGCGAGGCCCCGGGCCTGTGCCGCGACGAGAGCCCCATAGCCTTCCACCACCGGCCAATTTTCGCCGCCGTCATGGTAATTCGCGAAATCGAGGGTCGAAACATCCTGCGGGGTCGCCGCGGTCATCAGCCCCACCCAATGGCGGACCAGACGGTTCCACTGGCCGGCATCGGCGATCACGTCGGATGCGGCCACATCGCGTCCGGCTTTTCCGGCCTCGGTTACTGCCGCGAATGCGGCTTCCACGGCGTCGGCAGCCGCGTCGCGCTCCTCGTCGCTCGCCCAGCGGGTGCCGAGATGCAGCCTGCGGATATAATGCTGGGTCGAACGGCGATAGGAAAAGCCGAGCCGGTCGGCGATCGCGACAAAGGGATTGTCGAGCGCTGAATGCATCCAATGGCAGCCGAGATCCCAGGGCTGCGCGAAACTGGCCGTGTCGGTCCGGGCGCGTCCGCCGATCCGGGGGGCCGCTTCCAGAATTGTAACGGAAAGGCCGCTGCCCTCGAGCGCACGCGCCGCCGCAAGGCCGGCAGCCCCGGCGCCGATCACGGCGACATCAAACGTGCTCATGGGCGGACCAACGCGCGATGTAAGACCGAAGCCTCAGATAAAAGCGGGCGTGGTGCGGGCTGCGCCAGCTCACTTCTTGCGGAAGACGTCCAGCCGGACGACTTCGGCACCGCCGGAGGGGCGCTCTTCCTTGGCGGAATCTTTGCCACCCTTGGCCTCCTCGGCACCCTTGGTCGTGGCATCCGGGGAGGTGTCCTGAGCGGAAACCTTGCTGGTTGCGCTGGCGATGTCCGGGGCGATGGACTTCATGGCCAGCACGGATTCGTTCTGATCCCCGTCGCTCTTGTCGCCGCCAAGCTTGGCGGTGGCGAGGGCGGGCTCCGACCCCGCGCCGCGCAGCGGACGCACCGAAGCGCCCGCGCCGGGCAAGCGCGTGGGCGCTTCCGCGGGAGCATGGTCGCCCGTTGTCTCGATCTCCTCGCCGCTGGCGAGTTCGAACTGGAGGCCGAAGCTCACCGAAGGGTCGAAGAAGCCCTTGAGCGCGGAAAACGGCACCAGCAGCCGTTCGGAAATTCCGCCGAACGAGAGGCCCACCTCGAAGGCGTGCTCGCTCACGTTCAGGTCCCAGAACTGGTGCTGGAGAACGATGGTCATCTCCTCGGGATATTTCTCGCGCATGCGCTGCGAGAGCCGAACGCCGGGGGCCCGGGGATCGAAGGAGACGTAGAAATGATGGTCGCCCGGCAGTCCGTCGCGGGCGACGTCGGAGAGCACGCGGCGAACGACGCCGCGCAGGGCTTCCTGCGCCAGAAGATCGTACCGGATATGATCGACCGAAGACATGGGGTGTGATGCTCGCGGGGTGTGATGCTCGCGGCCGGTGCCCGTTGCGGACGAGACCCGCGCCGCGGAAAAGGCGTGCCGCCCCTCCGCCCACGGACATGAGACCCATCCCCCTTCCCCGAAGGTCCGGCCGGCCCTTGGAGAAGTGGAGGCTTCTGTTGCCAGGTGCCTCCGAACCCCGCCTAGCCAGTGCTACCCGGTAGGACTTTTATTTCGGTACCTTTACCGCTCACGCGGCAACGGCAACCGGAGCATAGTTGTCATTCGCAACTATAGGTCGGCCCGATATCGGCGGAACCATGCCGAGCGAAAGAAAGCCCTTTACACCCTCGTCGATCCTATTTCGCCCCCGCCGCAACCCGCAAAGCCTTGCGAAATCACGGGTTCTGGTGGAGGCGCCGGGTACTGCCCCCGGGTCCGAAAGGTTTATTCCGACAACCATTTATCGCCATATCTGGCTTGCACCAGCGCCACGAATATAGGGCCCGGGCCGGCATGATGAAAGGGGCAAGCCGGGGTTTTCCCGCCATGGCGGCGGAATGCCCCGCCCCCTCTAGCGTCCCGAAAGGGGGTGCAGGTCGCGCACCATGTCCTTCAGCCGTTCGTCCAGCACGTGGGTGTAGATCTGGGTGGTGGAAATGTCGGCGTGGCCGAGCAGGGTCTGGACGATCCGCAGGTCCGCTCCATGGGCCAGAAGATGGCTCGCGAAGGCATGGCGCAGCACGTGAGGCGAGAGCTTGGCCGGATCGAGACCGACGGCCACCGCGAGGTCCTTCAGGTCGCGCGCGGTCTGCTGGCGAGTGACGTGGCCGGATTTCGCGCCAGTGGGAAACAGCCATTTCGAGGCGTCCAGCCCGGCGGCACGGCGCCCGTCCAGATAGGCCGACATGATGGCCTTGGCGGGTCCGCTCAGGGGCACGAGCCGGTCCTTGTTGCCCTTGCCGGTCACGATGATGGCGTCGGTGCGCGTCCGCGCCGCGGTGGCGGGAAGCGCGATCAGTTCCGAAATGCGCAGGCCGGTCGCATACAGAAGCTCGATGCAGCAGGCGACCCGCAGCCGGCGCAGCGTCTCCCCCTCCGTTTCGGCCTCGGCGACGCGCGCATGGGCCGTCTCGATGAGGCGGCTCACCTCGTCCACGCTGAGCACCTTGGGCAAGGGCCGGCCCCGCTTGGGACCTTCAAGGACGGCGGCGGGATCATCGCTGCGGTGCCCCTCCGCATAGAGGAAGCGGTAGAGCTGGCGGATCGCGGAAAGGCGGCGCGCTACCGTGGTGCTCTTGAAGCCGCGGGCGGAAAGATCGGCGAGATAGGCCCTTAGCACCGGCGTGACGGCGGCCGCGACGGTGTCGCCCTGTGCACCGAGAAAGGCCGAAAAATCCTCGAGGTCGCGCCGATAGGCATCGAGCGTGTTGGCACTCGCACCGCGTTCCACGGCCTGCATGTCGAGAAACAGGGCCAGCGGCCCGCTGCCGGAAATGCCGGTGCGGGAGGAGCCGGCCTTGGTCATGGCCCGTGCCTCACTTCTGGAAGCGGTCGTTTGGGACGGTGATGGTCACGTCCCGCGTGACCGGTTCCACCTTGGTGGCGAGCCAATAGGCGCCACCATAGACCAGGGCTACGAGGATAGCGATCGCCGCCAGAAGGCGGATCAGACTGGGCACGGTGCGATTTACCTGCGTTCTGCCTTGCCTGCGTTCCACGCGAATCGCCGGCCGGCGCTGCGCTCTGAACAGGTGACATGCGCGCGCGCCTCTTTCAACCGCCATTGCCCCCCCGCCACGGCAATGCTAGTGCGCTTTTTTCGCGCTTCGCGTCCATTTTGAAGCCACGCGTGCGGACGGAGGTATCTTTGAGCAGCGAGAGCGAGCGAGAGCCAGGTGCGATGCCGGAAGCGGCTTCGAATGGCGCCCTCCTGGCTCGGCTGGGCCGCCGTTCGATCGTGCTCGTCGGCATGCCGGGCGCGGGAAAATCGTCTGTCGGCCGCCGCCTCGCCAAGCGGCTGGCGCTGCCGTTCGTGGATGCGGACGAGGAAATCGTCCGTGCCGCCGGCATGAGCATTCCGGAAATCTTCGCCAGCCGGGGCGAGGCCGAATTTCGCGAGGGCGAAAAGCGCGTGGTCGCCCGCCTTCTGCAATCCGGTCCCATGGTGATCGCCACCGGCGGCGGCGCTTTCATGAGCGCAGAGACCCGGGCCGCCATTTCCGCGGCGGGCGTTTCCGTGTGGCTGGAGGCGGACCTTCACACCCTGCTGCGCCGGGT
Organism: Roseixanthobacter pseudopolyaromaticivorans; assembly: GCF_043195145.2. Taxonomy (NCBI): domain Bacteria; kingdom Pseudomonadati; phylum Pseudomonadota; class Alphaproteobacteria; order Hyphomicrobiales; family Xanthobacteraceae; genus Roseixanthobacter; species Roseixanthobacter pseudopolyaromaticivorans. The sequence continues at coordinate 3,691,508 of NZ_CM195539.1, read as the reverse complement.
GAAGAAGCGCAACGACCGGCCGCTGCTCGCCCAAGGGGACGCGGAAGCCAAGCTGGCCGATTTGCTGGCCGCGCGCGGACATATCTATGCCCTTGCCGACGTGCGGGTGGAATCCCGCGACGTCGTCCATGAAACCGTGGTGGAAGAAGTGATCGCCGCCGTGACGCGCCACTTCGCGCCGACCCAGGACCAGACCCCATGACGCGCCTTGCCGCCTCTTCTTCCGTTGCCGCCCCAGAGACAGGTGTGCGCACCGTGCGGGTGGATCTCGCCGGCCGGCCCTATGACATCGCCATCGGGCCGGGCCTGCTCGGCGGAATCGGCGCGCGCATCGCCGCCCTGCGGCCGGGGGCGCGGGTGGCCATCGTCACCGACGAAAATGTAGCCGAGCAGCATCTCGGCACCGTCGAGGCGGCGCTGACGCACGCGGGCATCGCCCATTCCGCCGTGATCGTCGCGCCGGGTGAGAAATCCAAGAGCTATCGGGGCCTGGAGCAGGTCACAGAGGGCCTGATCGCGGCCCGCATCGAGCGGCGCGACCTGGTGCTGGCGCTGGGCGGCGGCGTCGTGGGGGATCTCGCGGGCTTTGCCGCGGCGGTCGTGCGGCGCGGTGTGGACGTGGTCCAGGCGCCGACCACGCTGCTCTCCCAGGTGGATTCCTCGGTCGGCGGCAAGACCGGCATCAATTCCCCCCAGGGCAAGAATCTCGTGGGTGCGTTCCACCAGCCGGTGCTTGTGGTGGCGGACACCGCCGCGCTCGACACGCTGCCGGCGCGGGAGGTGCGCGCGGGCTATGCGGAAGTCGCCAAATACGGCCTACTGGGCGATGCGCCCTTCTTCGGCTGGCTGGAGGCGCACGGCGCCGAGGTGCTGGCCGGCGGCGACGCGCGGGTGGAGGCGGTGGCCGCCAGCTGTGCTGCAAAGGCTGCCATCGTCGCCCGCGATGAGAAGGAAACCGGCGACCGGGCCCTGCTCAATCTCGGCCACACGTTCGGCCATGCCCTCGAAGCCGGCGCTGGCTTCTCGAACCGGCTGCTCCATGGTGAGGCGGTCTCCATCGGCATGGCGCTCGCCTTCGCCTTCTCGGCGCGGCTCGGCCTGTGCAACGGGCAGGATGTGGTGCGCGCCACACGCCATCTGGAAGCCCTCGGCCTGCCGACCCGCATCGCGGACGTGCCGGGCGACTTGCCGGATACCGACGGGCTGATGATGCTGATCGCCCAGGACAAGAAGGTGAGCCGCGGCGCGCTGACCTTCATCCTGGTGCGCGGCATCGGCGAAGCATTCATCGCCAAGGATGTGGACGGCGCGGAGGTGCGCGCGTTCCTGGAGCAGATGCGGCGCGCGTAGGGCGAGCCCGCGTGGCGGAGAGACGCGACGCCGGAGTTGCCGGAAGCGTGCGGGAGCGCTATGGAGGCGGCCACTTTCAAGAACCCGTGTCGTTCAACCGGGCGCGGGGAGGGTCAGGGAATGTGCCAGACGGCCGCCATCATCTGTGTTCCACACTGCGCGCCGCGGCGCGGCCTGGGCAAACGCGCGCGAAAATGACGCGTGCCTGACTGCGAGACCGGCGCACCCGTCCGCTTTCGCCGATGATGGCCCCCGGCGGTTCGACGCCGGCTGAACCCTGATCTACAGCCCCTGTTGAGAGAGAACGCGAGCCATGGCTCGGCTTGTCATGAAGTTCGGCGGCACGTCCGTCGCCAATATCGAACGTATCCAGAACGTGGCCCGCCATGTGAAGCGCGAGGTCGACGCCGGCTATAGCGTGGTGGTGGTGGTTTCCGCCATGTCCGGCAAGACCAACGAACTGGTGGCTTGGTGCCGTGAGGCATCCACGCTGCACGATGCGCGCGAGTATGACGCCGTCGTCGCCTCGGGCGAGCAGGTGACGTCGGGACTCCTGGCCATCGCCCTGCAGGCGCGCGGCTTGAACGCGCGGTCCTGGCAGGGCTGGCAGGTGCCGATTTCCACCGACGACGCCCACGGCTCCGCGCGCATCCTGGAGATCGACGGCACCGCGCTGGGCGCGCGCCTGGATGAGGGCGAGGTGGCGGTTGTGGCCGGCTTCCAGGGCGTGCACTTGCCCTCGGGCCGCATCACGACGCTCGGGCGCGGGGGCTCGGACACCAGCGCTGTCGCGCTCGCTGCCGCCATCGGGGCGGAACGCTGCGACATCTATACCGATGTGGACGGGGTCTATACAACCGATCCGCGTGTCGTTCAGCGCGCCAAGCGCATGAAGAGCATCGCGTTCGAGGAAATGCTGGAAATGGCGTCGCTGGGCGCCAAGGTGTTGCAGGTGCGCTCGGTGGAGCTGGCCATGGTGCACAAGGTCCGCACCTTCGTGCGCTCCAGCTTCGAGGACCCCGACGCCCCGCACATGAGCACGGTCGAGGCGGCGGGCACGCTGATCTGCGACGAGGAGGAAATCGTGGCAAACCAGATGGAATCGCAGGTGGTGACGGGCATCGCCTTCGCCAAGGACGAGGCGCAGGTCTCCATTCGCCGCGTCGCCGACAAGCCCGGCATCGCCGCCGCCGTGTTCGGCCCGCTGGCCGAGGCCCACATCAATGTGGACATGATCGTGCAGAACGTCTCGGCGGACGGCTTCACCGACATCACCTTCACGGTGCCTTCGGCCGATTACGAGCGGGCCCGCGCCGCGCTTGAAAATTCGCGCGATGCCATCGGCTTCCAGGTGCTGGAAGGGGCCACCGACGTTACCAAGGTGTCGGTGATCGGCATCGGCATGCGCTCGCATGCGGGCGTTGCGGCGCAGGCGTTCCAGGCGCTGGCGGGCAAGGGAATCAACATCCGGGCCATCACCACGTCGGAGATCAAGATCTCGATCCTGATCGATGCCGCCTATACCGAACTTGCGGTGCGGACTCTCCATTCGCTATACGGTCTCGATAGCTGATAATCGGTACTGCGGGGGGCGGGTCATCGGCGGTCAAACGAGGTGAGAACGCCTCGCAACTCTTGAAGGATGCGGCCGATGCGTGGCGCGCTCGGCGGGCCTCGGGTGCTGTTAAGACGTCTCCGCGAGGTCATGGCGGAGCCGGTCAGCGCCCAGGATCGCCTGGATAAGATCGTTGTCCTGATCGCCGCGAACATGGTGGCGGAGGTGTGCTCGGTCTATGTGCTGCGCGTGGACCAGACGCTTGAGTTGTACGCCACCGAGGGCTTGAACCGCGACGCGGTTCACTTGACCGTCATGCGGGTGGATGAGGGCCTGGTTGGCCACGTGGCGCGCGAGGCGGAATCCCTCGCGCTGTCGGATGCCCAGCATCATCCCGAATATTCCTATCGCCCGGAAACCGGCGAAGAAATCTACAATTCCTTCCTCGGCGTGCCGATCCTGCGGGCCGGCAACACGCTGGGCGTTCTGGTGGTGCAGAACCGCGCGCGCCGCACCTATGCGGAAGAGGAGATCGAGGCGCTCCAGACCACCGCCATGGTGCTGGCGGAGATGATCGCATCGGGTGAGCTGACCGCGCTCGCCAAGCCGGGCGCGGAACCGGCAGTGCGCCGGCCGCTGCATCTCACCGGCATCGCCCTGGCTGACGGGCTGGGCCTTGGCCATGTGGTGCTGCACGAGCCGCGCATCGTCGTCACCAATGTGATTGCCGACGACGTGCAGAAGGAAGTGGTGCGGCTTGACGGCGCCATCGGCAAGCTGCGCGCTTCCATCGACCTGTTGCTGGAGGACGACGGCCTCTCCAAGGCTGGCGAGCATCGCGAGATTCTCGAAGCCTATCGCATGTTCGCGCACGACCGGGGCTGGATGCACCGCATGCGCGAGGCGGTGCTCTCCGGCCTCACGGCGGAAGGGGCGGTGGAGCGTGTGCAATCCGACACGCGCGCCCGCATCATGCGCGCTTCCGACCCCTATCTGCGCGAGCGCCTGCACGATCTGGACGATCTCGCGAACCGCCTGTTGCGTGAATTGACTGGGCGCGCCCGCAGCGCCGACCGGACCGACCTGCCGGAAAACGCGGTGCTGGTGGCGCGCAACATGAGCCCGGCGGCGCTGCTGGATTACGACCGCACCCGCATCCGCGGCCTGATCCTGGAAGAAGGCGGCACCACCAGCCACGTCACCATCGTCGCCCGCGCGCTCGGCATCGCGGCGGTCGGACAGGTGGAGAATGCCGCCGGCCTCGCCGATCCCGGCGATCCGGTGATCGTGGACGGGCAGGCCGGCGAAGTGCATCTGCGGCCGCCCGGGGATGTGGAGGCGGCCTATGCCGAGAAGGCGCGCTTCCGCGCTCGCCGGCAGGCCCAATATGCCGCGCTGCGCGATCTGCCCTCGGTGACCAAGGACGGCGTGCAGGTGGACCTCCATCTGAATGCCGGCCTGCTGGTGGATCTGCCGCACATTGCGGAAACCGGCGCTTCGGGCATCGGCCTGTTCCGCACCGAACTCCAGTTCATGATCGCGTCCACCTTCCCGCGCATCTCGGAACAGCTGAACCTGTACCGCGCGGTGCTGGATGCCGCCGCCGGGCGGCCGGTCACCTTCCGCACGCTGGATATCGGCGGCGACAAGGTGCTGCCTTACATGCGCACCGTGGAGGAGGAGAATCCGGCGCTCGGCTGGCGCGCCATCCGCCTCGGCCTGGACCGCCCCGGCCTGCTGCGCAGCCAGCTACGGGCCCTGCTGCGCGCGGGCGCGGGGCGCGAGCTGCGCATCATGTTCCCCATGATCGCGACGGCGGGCGAGTTCGACCAGGCGAAGGCGATCCTGGAGCGCGAATTGACCCATCTGCGCAAGCACGGCCACGTGCTGCCGGAGCGGGTGTTCGTCGGCGCCATGGTCGAGGTGCCCTCGCTCCTGTTCGAGCTCGACGAGATTCTCTCGCGGGTGGACTTCCTCTCGGTCGGCTCCAACGATCTCGTGCAGTTCCTGTTCGCCGCCGACCGGGCCAACGTGCGGGTCGCAGAGCGGTTCGATCCGCTCTCGCCGGCGGCGCTGCGGGCGTTCCGCATGGTGGCGGAAGCCGGCGCGCGCCATGGCAAGCCGGTGACGCTGTGCGGCGAACTCGCCTCGCGTCCACTGGAATCCATCGCCCTCGCCGCCCTCGGCTATCGAGCCCTGTCGCTCTCGCCGGCGGCCATCGGTCCGGTGAAGTCCACCTTGCTGCGGCTCGATGTGGAGGCCGCCCGCGCTATCCTCCTGCCGCTGCTGGCGGACACGACCGGCACGGTGGACGTTCGAGCCGCCCTGCGGACCTTCGCCGAACAGAGCGGATTGCTGCTTTGAGCGGGCTTCTCCTGTCGTGCGGTGTGCCTCGTGAGTGATTTGCCCCTCGCCAAGCTCGAACAATTGGTCGCCCGCCATCGCGAGGTGGAGGCGCTGCTTTCCGCTGGCGCGGAGGGCGATGAATATGTGCGTCTCGGCCGCGAGTTTTCCGATCTCACGCCGGTGGTGGAGCAGGTGCAGGCGCTGAAAGCCGCCGAGCGCGGCCTTGCCGAGGCGCGCGACCTTGCCGCCGAAGCGGGAGGCGACCCGGAGATGCGGGCGCTCGCGGAAAGCGAGCAGGAGCGTCTGACGGGCGAGATCGAGCGGCTGGAGAAGGCGGTGCGCCTCGCCTTGCTGCCCAAGGACGCCATGGACGAGCGCGGCATCATCCTGGAAGTGCGCGGCGGCACCGGCGGCGACGAGGCCGCACTGTTCGCGGGCGATCTGTTCCGCATGTATTCGCGCTATGCCGCCGAAAAGGGCTGGACCGTGGAAATCCTCTCGGAGAGCGAGGGCACCATGGGCGGCTACAAGGAAGTGATCGCCGCCATCCACGGGCGCGGGGCCTTCGCCCGGCTGAAATTCGAATCCGGCGTGCACCGCGTGCAGCGTGTGCCGGCGACCGAGACCTCCGGCCGCATCCACACTTCCGCCGCCACCGTCGCGGTGCTGCCCGAGGCGGAGGAGGTGGACGTGGAGCTGAACGAGAGCGATCTGCGCATCGATGTCTATCGTGCCCAGGGCGCCGGCGGCCAGCATGTGAACAAGACTGAGAGCGCGGTGCGCCTGACCCATCTGCCCACCGGGCTGGTGGTGGCGGTGCAGGACGAGCGCTCCCAGCATCGCAACAAGGCGCGTGCCATGGCGTTGTTGCGCTCGCGTCTGCTGGACGGCGAGCGCCAGCGCCAGGAAGCCGGCCGCGCGGCGGACCGGCGCGGTCAGGTGGGCTCGGGCGATCGCTCCGAGCGCATCCGCACCTACAATTTCCCCCAGGGGCGCGTGACCGATCACCGCATCAACCTCACGCTCTATAAGCTGGAGGAAGTGATCGCCGGCACCGCTCTGGACGAGATCATCGATGCGCTCGTTACCGAGCATCAGGCCGAGCTGATGGCCTCGGCGGACAGCAATTGAGCAGGGCCGCCTCCGGCGCCCCGACCCGCGCGGCGGTGCGTCGCTCGCTCGCGGCGCGGCTCCTCGCCGCCGGCATGGAGAGCGCAGATCTGGACGCGCGGCTGCTGCTCGCCGATGCGCTTGACGTGGCGCCTGCCGATCTGCTGCTGGATGGCGATCTGCCGATGGAGGCGCCGGCCCTTGCGGCCGCCGAGGCTCGCATTTTGCGGCGTCTTGCCGGAGAGCCGGTGGCGCGCATTCTGGGCGAGAAGGAATTCTGGAGCCTGCCGTTCCGTCTATCAGACGAAACGCTAGTGCCCCGGCCCGACACCGAGACTTTGGTGGAGGCGGCCTTGTCCGCGCTGAGCGGGCGGCGGGAAGAGCGGCTGCGGGTGCTGGATCTCGGCATCGGCAGCGGCGCCATTCTCGCGGCGCTGCTGAGCGAGTTGCCACACGCCTTCGGGGTGGGCGTGGACCGTTCCGCAGGAGCCGCTTCCACCGCCCGCGACAATCTGGCGCGACTGGGTCTGGCGGGACGCAGCGTGGTGCGGATCGGCGACTGGGCGCAGGATCTGGAGGGCCCGTTCGACCTCGTGGTGTCCAACCCACCTTATATTCCGAGCGGCGATCTGCCCGCGCTGGAGCGCGAGGTGCGCCTGTTCGATCCCGCGCGGGCGCTGGATGGCGGGGCGGACGGACTCGACGCCTATCGCGCGATTCTTGCTGCACTGCCGCGCTTGCTGGCCCCGGACGGCCTTGCCGTGCTCGAACTGGGCATCGGCCAGGAAGACCAGGTGGCCGCCTTGGCGCGGGCGCAGGGCCTCGTCGTGGAGGGGCCGGCGCGGGCGGATCTCGGGGGAATTCCGCGCGCTTTGGTGCTGCGGGCGGCGTGAACCGGCGCGGCGAAGGCGAGTGACCGCCCCTGTGCAAGCGGGGATTTGAGGCGCTGCCGCGAAAAAACCGCTTGGAAGGGCTAAGCGAACTGGCTAGTGTCCTTGGCAGGAATCGTACCGGGGCTTCGGTCCGCATGGTTGAGGCCCGCGCCTGAGACTGGAACCTTGTTTCGGGGGTGTGGCAGGCGAAAGTTGATGGCGCACCGATGTTGCGCCACGGCATTCCTTCACGGGACGATCGAATACCCACGGTCTCGCACGCTTGCCGCGAACGGGTACACCGCCAGCGGTAGCGTAGGGAAATGGCTTGGCTGGCCGCGCGTTTGGCGCGGAACGGGGCTCATGGTCGAACAGATCCGAACTAACACCAAGTCTGGAGCTGGAACGAACGCTGGCGCAGCCCGCGGTCGTGGTTGACGACACCCCGACGGACTTGAACCCGGCCGCGGCGGGCGCCTTTCCGGCACCCGTCCGAGCGGACCGGACGCAGAACGGCGATGAGTGCCGAGCGAGTAGAGAACGATTCAGATGAGAAATGGTCAGCAGAAGCGTCCGCGCGGCCGTAATAATAACAATAACAACAATAATAATAACAACAATAACAATCGCCGCGGCTCCAACCCCCTGACGCGGGTCTATGAGTCCAACGGGCCAGATATGAAGGTGCGCGGCACCGCCCATCACATTGCAGAGAAATATCTTCAGCTGGCCCGCGATGCCCAATCCTCGGGCGATTACGTGGCTGCGGAAAACTATTTCCAGCATGCTGAACATTATATGCGCCTGATCGCCTCCTTGCAGGGCCAGTTCGCGCCCCAGCCTCAGCCCGGCTTCGGTGCCGAGGACCAGGAGGACGAGGACGGCGAGGAGAATGCAGCCGGCGAAGGCCAGCAGCCCCAGCCGCCGCAGCAGCAACCCTATGCGCGAGAGGCGCAGTTCCAGCCGCGTCCGCAGCGCGACGACCGTTTCGGGCGCGACGATCGCCAGCCCCGTGACGACCGCCAGCCGCGCGACAATCGCCAGGGTGGCTACCAGCGCCGCACCGAAGAAGGTGGGGAAGGCTACCAGCAGCAGCCGCGCGAGTATCGGCCGCGTTCGGATGAGCAGGGCTATGCCCAGCGGCCCCCGCGGGCGCCGCGCGCAGAGGATGAGCAGGGCTACGCGCCCCGTCCGCCCCGCGCGCCGCGCGGCGAAGAGGAGGGGCAGGGAAATTATGCCCAGCGCCCCCCGCGCGCCCCGCGTAGCGAGGACGAACAGGGCTATGCTGCCCGTCCGCCCCGCGCGCCACGTGGCGAGGAGGACGGGCAGGGCACCTATGCGCCGCGCCAGCCGCGTGCACCTCGCACCGAGGACGAGCAGGGCTATGCGCCCCGTCCACCCCGCGCGCCGCGCGGCGAGGAGGATGGGCAGGGCGCTTATGCGCCGCGCCAGCCGCGTGCGCCTCGCACCGAGGACGAGCAGGGCTATACACCTCGCCCGCCGCGTGCCCCCCGCGAGGAGCGCTCCGAGCCGGCCGACCTCGGCCTGCCGTCTTTCATTACCGGCGGCCTGCCGCTGAAGGAGGCGCGCGAGCGTCCGGTCCGTGCGGAGCGCGCACCGCGTCCGGTGGAGGAGGCTGCACCCGCTCCGGTGGAGCGTCCCGCTGCCGAACTGCCGTTCGAGGAGGCGGCCCCGGCCGCGAAGCCGGCGCCAGTCGCATCCCCCGCGCCTGCAGCTCCCGCGCCTGCCGCGGAGCCTGCCTCGGTGGCGCATGTGGAAGCCGCGCCTGCGGATGCATCCCCCGCGGCCGAAGGCGCCGCTTCTTCCGAGGCGCCTGCCGGCACGGATGAAGAGGCCGCTCCCTTCCGCCGCCGCCGCCGCTATCGCTCGCGCGCCGAGCGGGCCGAGGAGGCCGCCACCCAGGCGCCCAGCGATGTGGAGCCCAGCCTCGGCGAGTGATCTGCTCGGCGAGCGATCCGCGCCAAGGGCGATAAAACGAGAAAGGCCCGGCATTGCCGGGCCTTTTTGTTGATGGGCCGGGATGGTGGTTGCCACCCCCGGCGGCACGGTCACTCCGCGGGCGTGCCCGCGAGCATCGCGGCCTTGCCGGTGAGGCCGAGGGACAGCGCCGGGATCGGCCGCCGCACCAGTATCCAGTAGATGATGGCCGCCGCCAGGGCCACCACCGAACCGGTGATCAGCGCCGGGGTGAAAGTGCCGGTGGACTGGACGATGAAGCCCGTGACGGTCGGCGCGAGCGCGCCACCGATGTAGCCGCCGAAGTTCTGCACCGAGCCGATGGAGGCGGTGCAATTGGCCGGCGCGGCCACCGAGGCCATGGCCCAGGCGGACGAAGAGCAGGAATAGACCAGGAACAGCGAGGCGGAGATGCAGGCGATCGCCAGCACGTCGCTCGGCGCCTCTGCCGCGATCAGCGTGAACAGAGCGGTAAGCACCAGGGCGCCCGCCATGGGATATTTGCGGGCCATCATGGGATCGACGCCGCGCCGCGCCAGCACATCGACGATGCGCCCGCCCGAGACCGCGCCGAGCACGCCGAAGGCAAACGGGATGGTGGCAACCCAGCCGGTCTTCGAGATGGTGAAGTGCCGCTCGATCTCCAGATAGCCCGGCAGCCAGGCGGTATAGAGCCAGGTGACATAAATGCAGCCGAAATAGCCGGCGATCATGCCCCAGGTGGTCTTGTAGGCGAACAGTCGCTTCCAATCCGCCCAGGTGACGCGCGCGGGCGCGTCCAGCGGATCGCCCTCCTTGAGGAAGGCCTTTTCCTCGGCCGTCAGGTTCGCCTGCTCCGGATTGCGGAAGACCAGGAAATACACGCACGCCAAGGCCAGGCCCGCGACGCCCATGGCGACGAACATCCAGCGCCAGCCGAAGCTCAGCATCAAAAGCGTAAGCAGCGGCACCGCGATGGCCGTGCCGAGCGAGGAGGCGCTGTTCCAGATGCCGGTCGCTGTGCCGCGCTGGCGGATGTTGAACCAGTCGCGCGAGATGCGGGCGCAGGTGGGGAAATGCGGCGCCTCGCCCATGCCGAGGATGAAGCGGGCGCCGGCAAACTGCCAGAAATTCTGCACAAGCCCGCCGAGCATCTGCCCAAGCGACCAGCAGGTGAGCCCGACCGTGAGAGAGAGGCGCGGACCGAACCGGTCGATCAAAGCGCCAGCCGGCAATTGGGAGAAGGCATAGGCCCACAGGAAGGCGGAGAGGAGCAGGCCCATTTCGCCGATCGAAAAGTGCAGTTCCTCGCGGATCAGCGGATTGGCGACCGCGAGCGTGGCGCGGTCCACGTAATTCACGACCCCGGCGGTCACCAGCAGGACCAGCGTGAGGGTCTGGGTACGCCTCAGGCGCGCAGTGCCCTTGGACTCGAGCATTCACATCCTCCCAATTTGATTTTCTCGGATGCTAGGGCCGATCAGGAAGGTGTAAATGCCGCGCCGCAGCATGCCGCTGGGTGAGGGTGGGGGTGGTTCCGGCAACAGTTGGCCAGCCTTGAATAAGTGACGCTGGGGGAGGCGAAACACGGGCTTTCAACGTTTCTTTTGAAACGATTGAATTTTGCGCCGGAAATGTCGGATTGTGCATCGCACCAGAGGAGGTGCGCGAATTCCGGTCACCTTTTCGTGAGTTTACTTAAGGGTATGTTGGTAGCGGGGGTTGTGGAGGTCCGTCTCGGCACCCGCACGGCCGCGCCGCCGTCCTAGAGTTTGCGAAGGCTGACTTCGGCGATCTCGTGGTCGCCCGCCTTGCGCAGGATCAGGTCGGCGCGCTGACGGGTGGGCAGGATGTTTTCCTGCAGGTTCGGCAGGTTGATGCGCTGCCAGATGGAGAGGGCGGTCGCCTTGGCCTCCTCCTCCGTGAGCTTGGAATAGCGATGGAAATAGGACATGGGGTCCATGAACGCCGTGGAGCGCAGGCGCATGAAGCGCTGCACGTACCATTGCTGGAGAATGTCCTCGTCCGCGTCGATATAGACCGAGAAGTCGAAGAAGTCGGAGACGAACGGGATCTCCTTGCCGTCGCGCGGCAGGCGCCCGGTCTGGAGCACGTTCAGCCCCTCGACGATGAGGATGTCCGGGCGGTCGACTTCCACCCGCTGGTCGGGCATCACGTCATAGAAGAAATGGCTGTAGAGCGGCGCGCGCACCGGCCGGCGGCCGGCCTTGATGTCGGTGAGGAAGCGCAGCAGCAGCGGCAGGTCGTAGCTTTCCGGAAAGCCCTTCTTCTCCATCAGCCCCTCGCGCTCCAGCACCGCATTGGGCAGCAGGAAGCCGTCGGTGGTCACGAGGTCCACCTTGGGAGTGTTGGGCCAGCGGGCGAGCAGGGCCTGGAGCACGCGCGCGGTGGTGGATTTGCCCACCGCCACGGACCCGGCGACGCCGATGATGTACGGCATCTTGCCGTCGCCATTGTTCCCGTGGTCCAGGAAGTGGCTCATGGCGCGGAACAGCTTCTGCGTCGCGCCCACATAGAGCGAGAGCAGGCGCGAGAGCGGCAGGTAGATCTCCTCCACCTCGCTGATGGACAGACGGTCGTTCAGGCCCTGGAGACGGACGATCTCCTCCTGCCGAAGCGGCATGGGCGTGTCCTGGCGCAGCACCGCCCATTCCTCGCGGGAGAAGGTGCGGTAAGGCGAAAGGCCGGGATCGACCTGCTGGTCCAACTGGCGTCTCCTTGCCGTCGAAACGTCAGCCGCGGGGTCGCGCGGCCTTTTCGTCGTGACCGGATCGAGCGGTGCGTCGGGCGAGTTCGGCGTGGACGTCATCGAGCGGAACGCCCCGTGCGTGGAGAAGGACGGCGAGATGGTAAAGCAGATCGGCGGATTCCGCGACGAGGGCGGCCGGCGGTTCGGAAAGGGCGGCGATCACCGTTTCCACCGCTTCCTCGCCCAGCTTCTGGGCGCATTTCGCCACCCCCTTGTCGAGCAGGGAGCGGGTGTAGGAGGCCTCCGCCGTCGCGGCGGCGCGGGTGGCCACGATCTGCTCCAAATCGGCGAGGGTCACGCGGGCGTCAGTCATTGTCGTGTCCAGTGCAACGCCGGCCGTCTCACGCATCGAGACGGACCGGAAGGCCGGCTTGCGCCAGATGGGCCTTGGCCTCGCCCACGCTGAAGGTGCCGAAATGGAAGATGGAGGCGGCGAGCACGGCCGCGGCCCCGCCGTCGCGGACGCCCTCCACCAGGTGGTCGAGCGCGCCGACCCCGCCCGAGGCGATGACCGGCACATGCACCGCATCCGAGACCGCGCGCGTCAGCGCCACGTCGAAGCCGATGCCGGTGCCGTCGCGATCCATGGAGGTCAGCAGGATCTCGCCCGCGCCGAGGTCCACGACCTCGCGGGCATATTGGATGGCGTCGAGCCCGGTGGGCTTGCGCCCGCCATGGGTGAAGATCTCCCAGCGGTTGGCCTCGCCGGGCGCGCTCACCTTCTTGGCGTCGATGGCCACCACGATGCACTGCTCGCCGAATTTCTCGGCCGCCTCGCCCACGAAGGCGCGGCGGTTCACGGCGGCGGTGTTGATGGAAACCTTGTCCGCGCCGGCATGCAGCAGGGTGCGCACATCGTCCACGGTGCGCACGCCGCCGCCGACCGTGAGCGGCATGAAGCATTGCTCGGCGGTGCGGCGCACCACGTCCAGAATGGTGCCGCGATCCTCGTGGCTGGCGGTGATGTCCAGGAAGGTCAGCTCGTCCGCGCCGGCGGCGTCATAGGCGCGCGCGGCCTCCACCGGATCGCCGGCATCGCGCAGATCGACGAACTGAACGCCTTTGACGACGCGGCCGTCCTTCACGTCCAGGCAAGGTATGACGCGGACTTTGAGCATGGTGGAACAACTCGAGCGTGCGGCGCAAACCTATGGCCGAATTCAAACTTGATGTCATCTTTTGCGGGCAAAATGGTGCATCGCACCCGCAATTTTCGAGCTACCGTAGCGGCACGGCCGGGCTTCAATGCCCCGCCATGAGCTGAAGCGCCTCGCGCGCATCGAGCCGCCCATCATAGAGCGCGCGGCCGGAAATGGCGCCGGCGAGCTTCTTCGCCCGTGGCTCCAGCAGCGCTTCGACATCGCTCAGCGAGCCGAGGCCGCCGGAGGCGATGACCGGAATGTTCACCACGTCCGCCAGCGCGATGGTGGCGTCGAGATTGAGCCCCTTCATCAGGCCGTCGCGGGCGATGTCCGTGAAGATGATGGCGGCAACCCCGGCATCCTCGAACCGGCGGGCGATGTCTTCCACCGACACGTCGGAGCTTTCTGCCCAGCCCTGCACCGCGACGCGGCCGTCGCGCGCGTCGAGCCCCACGGCCACGCGGCCGGGATGGGCTTTCGCCGCTTCCTTCACCAGGTCCGGGTCACGCACGGCGGCGGTACCGAGGATGACGCGGGTGACGCCCTTCTCCAGCCAGGCTTCGATGGTGGCATGGTCGCGGATGCCGCCGCCGAGCTGCACCGGGATCGAAACCGTCTCCAAGATCCGGTCCACCGCCGCCGCATTGACGGGATGGCCGGCGAACGCGCCGTTGAGGTCCACCAGATGGAGATAGCGGAAGCCGAGCGTCTCGAACTCGGCGGCCTGGGCGGCGGGATCGCGGCTGAACACGGTCGCGCGATCCATGTCGCCTTGTTCGAGGCGCACGGCGAGGCCGTCCTTCAGGTCGATGGCAGGAAACAGGATCACGGGCGCCACTTCAGGAAATTGCCGAGCAGGGCGAGACCAAGGGTCTGGCTCTTTTCGGGGTGGAATTGGGTTCCCGCCACATTGTCCTTCGCCACCGCCGCCGTGATCGTGCCGCCGTAATCGGTGGTGGCAACGAGATCGGCGGGGTCGGCGAGGACGAATTGGTAGGAATGGACGAAATAAGCGTGCAGCCCCTTTTCCCCGGTGGGAATGCCGTCGAACAGGGGATGGGGCCGCGCGAGGGTGAGGGTGTTCCAGCCCATGTGCGGGATTTTCAGCGTCGGATCTGAAGGCGCGATGCGGTCCACCTCGCCCTTGATCCAGCCGAGGCCGGCGGTGACGCCATGCTCCAGCCCGCGCTCGGCCAGCAATTGCAGGCCGACGCAAATGCCGAGGAACGGCCGGCCGCGTCCGTGCACCGCCTCTTCCATCGCCGCCACCATGCCGTCCACCGCGTCGAGCCCGCGCCGGCAATCGGCGAAGGCGCCGACGCCCGGCAGCACCACGCGGTCCGCCGTACGCACGATTTCGGGATCGCTGGTCACGATCACCTCTGCGCCGAGGCCGTTGGCGGCGCGCTCCAGCGCCTTGGCGGCGGAGTGCAGATTGCCCGAGCCGTAATCGACGATGGCCACATTCATGATGCGCGCGGCTCCGGGAACGAACCGATGATGGGGGCGCCGAAGCCCGGCGCGGCATGGGCGGGCTGCGGCCGGATCACCGGGCCCTGCAGCACGGGCGGCCGTGGCGGCGTCCAGGTGGTGAAGAAGCGCCGCTCGGCCTCGTCGCGGTCGCGGGCGACCACGGTGCCGGCCTCCAGATAACCGATGCGCCGCAGCTTCCAGATCCGCATGTCGGCGAGCTGGAGTGCAATCAAAACGTGCAGTCCGACGCCCAGCACGAAGCTCACATCCTCCGGCAGGCGCAGCAGCACTTCGGCAAGTCCGATCATCAGCGAGGCGAGGATATAGGCGCCGAACGCGAGCCAGAGCCGGTGGCCGAGCAGCACGAGCGGCGCGAACAGGAGGGCCGTCCAGGAGAATTTCTCCCGCACGAACACCACCCGGTCGGCCGCCGCGAGCGCGGTGTCGCCGGCCGTTTCCTTGGTCAGGACGGTCCAGATGGCCATGTTGCGTGCTCCGTCGCCCGCCTCAGGTGCCCAGCGCACCCTTGGTGGAAGGAATTTCCCCTGCCGCCGCCGGATCGATGGCCACCGCCGCGCGCAGCGCGCGGGCCAGCCCCTTGAAGCAGCTCTCCGCTATATGGTGATTGTTGTCGCCATACAGAGTCTCCACATGCAGCGTCACGCCGGCATTGGAGGCGAACGCCTGGAAGAACTCGCGCACCAACTCGGTGTCGAATTCGCCGATCTTCGGCGCAGAAAAGCTGGTGCGAAACACCAGGAACGGCCGGCCGGAAATGTCGAGCGCGACGCGGGTCAGCGTCTCGTCCATGGGCAGGTGCAGGTCGGCATAGCGGGTGATGCCGCGCATGTCGCCGAGCGCGCGCTTCACAGCCTGGCCGAGCACGATTCCGACGTCCTCGGTGGTGTGGTGGAAGTCCACGTGCAGGTCGCCGTCGGCCTTGATGTCGAGGTCGAAACGGGCGTGACGCGCGAGCAGGTCCAGCATGTGGTCCAGGAACCCGATGCCGGTTGCAATGGCGGCCTTGCCCGTTCCGTCCAGATCGACGGAAAGGCGCACCTTCGTTTCCTTCGTTTCGCGAACGATCTCGGCCTGACGCATGGAACTCCTCCAAGGCCGCGCCTTCTAGCAGGTAAGGTGCTGCAATGCCATATGGCGATGGTGTGACGGGGCCGGCGGCCCTTCTGTGCGGGCGTTAAAGAGCGGGAGGGCTCCCCTGACCCGGCGTGGCCGGCCATTGATTTCCGCGTCGTGCGCTGCCGCAGGGGCACAGGTAAAACCCGCCCGCTCCCCGCAACTCGTCGTCGTCTTGTGTCCTGGCGCCCGCTATAAGCTGGGGGTTCGTCACTCCTCTACCGCTTCCCCTGGAACGCTCAAATCCTCGCGGAGATGCCCGTGGTCGCAGATCATGACCCGCAGCTTTATTTCCATGTGCGGATCGTCATGGGCATGATCCTCGGCCTCAGCCTCACCCGCCTGCTGGGCGGTTTCGCCAAGTTCGTCCAGCATCCCTCGGTGAATGAGATCGCGCCCCTCCACATGGGGTGGGCGGTGATGGTGCAGCTCAACGCCCTGATGTTCTGGTGGTGGGAATTCCGCCTCATCAACGTCTCGCACTGGACGTTCGAGCTGTATCTGTTCCTGCTGACCTATTGCAGCGTCTTCTATTTCATGTGCGTGCTGCTGTTTCCCGAGCATCTCGGCGATTACCCCAGCTATCGCGCCTATTTCGCCGCCAAGCGCAAATGGTTCTTCGGCTTCTTTGCGCTCTCGCAGGTGCTCGACCAGATCGACAGCTGGGTGAAGGGCCCGGTTTATTTCCTGACCCTCGGCTGGCCCTATAGCGTGAGCACGGGCCTTCTTCGGCATAGCGGGTGATGCCGCGCATGTCGCCGAGCGCGCGCTTCACAGCCTGGCCGAGCACGATTCCGACGTCCTCGGTGGTGTGGTGGAAGTCCACGTGCAGGTCGCCGTCGGCCTTGATGTCGAGGTCGAAACGGGCGTGACGCGCGAGCAGGTCCAGCATGTGGTCCAGGAACCCGATGCCGGTTGCAATGGCGGCCTTGCCCGTTCCGTCCAGATCGACGGAAAGGCGCACCTTCGTTTCCTTCGTTTCGCGAACGATCTCGGCCTGACGCATGGAACTCCTCCAAGGCCGCGCCTTCTAGCAGGTAAGGTGCTGCAATGCCATATGGCGATGGTGTGACGGGGCCGGCGGCCCTTCTGTGCGGGCGTTAAAGAGCGGGAGGGCTCCCCTGACCCGGCGTGGCCGGCCATTGATTTCCGCGTCGTGCGCTGCCGCAGGGGCACAGGTAAAACCCGCCCGCTCCCCGCAACTCGTCGTCGTCTTGTGTCCTGGCGCCCGCTATAAGCTGGGGGTTCGTCACTCCTCTACCGCTTCCCCTGGAACGCTCAAATCCTCGCGGAGATGCCCGTGGTCGCAGATCATGACCCGCAGCTTTATTTCCATGTGCGGATCGTCATGGGCATGATCCTCGGCCTCAGCCTCACCCGCCTGCTGGGCGGTTTCGCCAAGTTCGTCCAGCATCCCTCGGTGAATGAGATCGCGCCCCTCCACATGGGGTGGGCGGTGATGGTGCAGCTCAACGCCCTGATGTTCTGGTGGTGGGAATTCCGCCTCATCAACGTCTCGCACTGGACGTTCGAGCTGTATCTGTTCCTGCTGACCTATTGCAGCGTCTTCTATTTCATGTGCGTGCTGCTGTTTCCCGAGCATCTCGGCGATTACCCCAGCTATCGCGCCTATTTCGCCGCCAAGCGCAAATGGTTCTTCGGCTTCTTTGCGCTCTCGCAGGTGCTCGACCAGATCGACAGCTGGGTGAAGGGCCCGGTTTATTTCCTGACCCTCGGCTGGCCCTATAGCGTGAGCACGGGCCTTCTGGTGCTGTTCAGCATTGTCGCCATGTTCTATGGCAACAGCCGGTTTCAGGCCGTGTTCCTCTGCCTCAGCCTGGTCAATGAGGTGGGCTGGATCATCTGGCTGCTGCACACGGTGAATTAGCCGCCGGCGCGCCTGCCGCTCGCTTGACGCTGCGCGCGCCACGGTTTCCATTTGTCCTCGATCCCGTCCTCTGGCCGACAGGCGCATCATGACCCGCTTCGCCACCCGTGAGGGGCTCTCGCTCGCCTATGATGTCGCGGGCGAAGGGCCGCCGCTGCTGATGATCGGCGGGCTTTCGGCCGATCGCGTATTCTGGTCCCTCGCGCGCCCGCTGCTCGGCGGCGTGCGGACCCTCGCGTTCGACAATCGCGACATCGGCGCGAGCGCGCGCTCCACCGGCGCCTATGGCGTGGCGGACATGGCGCGCGACGCCTTGGCGGTGATGGATGCGGCGGGTGTTGAGCGGGCCCATGTGCTGGGCCATTCGCTCGGCGGGGTGATCGCGCAGGAACTGGCACTGCTCGCGCCCGAGCGGGTGGACCGGCTGGTGCTCGCCAATAGCTTTGCCCGCAACACCCCTTATACGCGCGAGGTGATGTGGCTGCTGAAGCGCCTGCGGAGCGAGATCGCCGATCCCGTCACCTACGTCTCGGCGCTCGCCACCTTCACCCTCGGCCGGGCCACCATCGATACCGTCCCGCTTGAGGCGATCGCGCGGCAGGCGCTGTCCGCCGGGCCGCTGCAGGAGGCGGATGCCTTCGCCCGCCAGGCGGCTGCGGCGGCGGCTGCGCAGACCCTGGACCGGCTCGCCGCGATCCGGGCGCCGACGCTGGTGCTGTACAGCGCCGATGATCGCATCTTCGCGCCGGCATTGGCGCAGGAACTGGCGGGGGCGATTCCCGGCGGGGTGCTGGAGGAAATCCCGGCGGTGGGTCATTGCCCCATGGTGGAGGCCCCCGGCGTGTTCGCGGCCGCGGTGCTGCGTTTCCTGCTCTAGACGTTTTCAAAGGGCGGCGCCCGCGCCGCCCGCCGCGTGTCTTGCCCCGCCTGCGGGCGCCGCCCCTACAAGGACGCCTCATGCAGATCTCTTTGTTCCGCAGCCATGGCGCGTTGTTTCTCGCCGTGTTCCTGGACATCTTCTCGTTCGGCCTGATGTATCCGCTGATCGTCGGCCTGTTCGACGGGCCGGCTTTCGGCGGGCAGGTCACCGTCGCCAACCGCGACCTTATGATGTCGCTTGCGTTCGCGCTGTTTCCCATCGGCGCCTTCTTCGGATGCTCGCTGCTCGGCGATCTCTCCGATGCGCTCGGGCGCCGGCGCACCCTCGCGGTGTGCATGGCGGGCCTCGCGGCCGGCTATGGGCTGATGTGGCTTTCGCTGGAACTCGCCCATGTGTGGCTGTTTTTCGCCGGGCGCATCGTGGCGGGGCTCATGTCCGGAACGGCGCCCATCGCCCAGGCCAGCATGGTGGACGCGGTTGCGCCGGAGGCACGCGGCGATGCCATGGCGCAGGTCACCGTGGTGAATACGGTGGGCCTTATGGCCGGTCCCGCCATCGGCGGCGTGCTCGGCCATTATGATTTTCGCCTGCCGCTCGCGGTCGCGCTGGTGCTGTGCGCCTTGAATACGGTGATGCTCGCACGCTCGCGCTTTGGCGAGGAGACGCGGCGGCGCGCCTTTCACTTCGACTGGCGCCAGCCGTTCCTGTTGTTCGCGCGCCTCACAGAACGCCCGCAGGTGGTGCCGGCGCTTGTGTCCTTCTTCCTGTTTCAGCTGGGATTTCTCGTCTATTACACCTTCATCCTGGTGGTGATGCAGCGCGACCACGGCTTCACCACGGCGCAGATTGGCCTGTTCTCGGTGGGAATGGGCATCGGCTTCATGCTCGGCTCGGCTTTGTGTTACGCGCCGGTGTCGAAATGGCTGAAGGACGAGCGTCGCATCGCGATTTTTGGGGAAGCGACGTGTGGCGGCCTGTTGCTGTTCACCGCGCTGCCGGTGGGCGCGGCGGGACAGGTGGCGCTCGCGGTTCTGATCTGCATCGCCAACGTGTTTTCCTATGTCTCGCTGCTGTCCGCCATGTCGGGCGCGGTGGACGAGACTGAACGCGGCTGGGTGATGGGACTATCCGCCGCCAGCGTCGCGCTGTGCGTCTTCATCTCCGGCCTGTTGACCGGTCTGCTGGCGATCCTTCCCGCCGCCCTGTTCCTGGCTACGGGCGGAGTCCTGGTGCTGCTTGCCATTGTCCCAGCGCTCCGCATCACGCCCCTTTGCGCAATCACCAATTGTTCAAAAATCGAGACTTGATCTTTCGGTTGCGCTGCCGTCCCCTGGTACGGCGTGTGTCGCCAGGGTGTGCTGGGAAAAAGCGAGGTCGAGGGTGCCGCTCAAGGGGATAGGAAGCCAAGTCGGATCGGGCGAGCCGCCTCTGTTCGTTCATTCCAGCTACCGGACCTCCAGCACCTGGTTCTGGTCGAAGCTCCGCGCCAAGCCCACGGTTCTCGCCTATTGCGAGATTTTCAACGAGGCGCTTGCCAAGCTGACGTGCGAAACGATCGAAGCGCAGCATGCGGACAGCTGGGCTTCCGGCCATCCCTCGGTGGCGCCGTATTTCCTCGAGTTTCTTCCTCTGCTGACGAAAGAGCAGGGCCTACCACTCTATGATCGCTCGATGCCGTTCGCGCGGTTCATGCCGCTCGATGGAATGGGCGGGGCTCTGAGCGAGGCCGAAACCGAATATGTCGCAAGCCTGATCGCGAATGCTCATGCCTGCGGCAAGGTTCCGGTGTTGACCGACACCAGCACGCTCGGGCGCCTGCAGGCGTTCAAGCAAGCATTTCCTGGGCGGACGATCTTCCTCCACCGCAACCTCTTCCACCAATGGGCCTCCTATTCCAAGCAATGGGTGCTCGGAAATCAGTATTTCATCTGGACCACGGAATGGGCCATGGCGGGATGCCAGGGTGATCCTTTCGTTCGGCATCTCGACGAATTCTTCGCGAAACGCAGGCGTGCGGCGGACGACGAGCAAACGTTTCTGACCTTCGTGCTGTTTCACCTCTACCTTTATGCGCATGCGCTGGAAAATGCCGACTTGGTTCTCGACGTGGACGCGCTGGCGGCCGATGCGACGGTGCGGACCGAGGTGGAGCGGGAGGTCGGCGAATGGATCGGGGCTCCGATCGACCTGAGCGATTGCCGGCCCAATTTTGAGCTTTCGCTGGTCGCTTGCCGCTCCAACAGTGCCATGGTCGACACCATCGAGCAGTTTCTGAAGTTGATCGCCGCAACGGTGCGCACGAAAGCCGCGGTCGCCGGCATTGAAGAGATGAAGGACGCTTTGTTGCGCGAATGGGAACGCAACGATTTCTATGCCGGGGCGCTGCGTCGGCATCATGTGGCGCATGTCGCCAAGACCGCCGAGCAAGCCACGGAGTGGCAGGCCGAGCGTGAGACGCTGGCGACGCAGCGCACAGATCTCGAAGCCCGCCATGAGGACCTTTGCGCCACGCACCAGGCGCTGACCGGCGAGGCCGCCAGCCTGCGCGAGACGATTGCCGCGCTGTCGGCCGCGGGCCAGGCGGCGGACTTACAGGTCAAAGAGCTTGAGATGCGGCATGGGGAGTTGCGGGCCGCGTACGAGGCGCTTTCCGCAGACGCGGCCGGTTTGCGCGAGACAGTCGGCACTCTGTCCGCCGATGGCGAAGCGGCGGCCGCCCGGCTCCGGGATGCCGAAGCGCGGTACGCTGTGCTGCAGAATGCGTATGAAACGCTGGACCGTGAAGCAGTCGCTCTGCGCGAAGTGGCGGCAGCAGCGCAGGCGCACGAAGAGGCCGTCGCTCAGATGAAGGCGCCTTCGCGCGGCATTGCGCGTATGTGGAGGCGCTAGCGTCCCGGCGGCGATGGTCGTCCTAACGCCCATAGCCGAGACAGCGCGGGCGTGAGAGTTGCGCTTGCGCGGGAACTCCATAAGTAAGGCGCGTCACCGGAGCCTCTCATGCATTCCCCAGATACCATTTACGGCACCACCATCGTCTCCGTCCGCAAGGGTAACAAGGTTGCCATCGCCGGAGACGGGCAGGTGACGCTCGGCCAGACGGTGCTGAAATCCAACGCGCGTAAGGTGCGCCGCCTGGGCAAGGGGGATGTCATCGGCGGGTTCGCCGGGGCAACCGCCGACGCGTTCACCCTGTTCGAGCGCCTGGAAGCCAAGCTCGAGCAATATCCCGGCCAGCTCCAGCGCGCCGCCGTCGAGCTGGCGAAGGACTGGCGCACCGATCGCTACCTGCGCCGCCTTGAGGCGATGATGATCGTCGCGGATGCGCAGATTTCCCTGGTGCTCACCGGCACCGGCGACGTGCTGGAGCCGGAAGCCGGCGTCGCGGGCATCGGCTCGGGCGGCTCGTTCGCGCTCGCCGCGGCACGCGCGCTGCTGGACCGGGAAGAGGATCCGGAAGTGATCGTGCGCCGCGCCATCGAGATCGCGGCCGACATCTGCGTCTATACCAATCACAACATCATCGTTGAGACCGTCGGCTCCTGACACCGCCGCGCGACGCCGCCGAACATCAAGAGACCTCCGAAATCATGAGCGATTTTTCCCCCCGCGAGATCGTGTCCGAGCTGGACCGCCACATCGTCGGCCAGACCAAGGCCAAGCGCGCGGTCGCCATCGCGCTGCGCAACCGCTGGCGGCGCCAGCAATTGGAAGGGCACATGCGCGAGGAGGTTCTGCCGAAGAACATCCTCATGATCGGCCCGACCGGCGTCGGCAAGACCGAGATTTCCCGCCGCCTCGCACGGCTCGCCGGCGCGCCCTTCCTGAAGGTGGAGGCGACCAAGTTCACCGAGGTCGGCTATGTGGGCCGCGACGTGGAACAGATCATCCGTGACCTGGTGGAGGTCGGGATCGGGCTGGTGCGCGACGTGAAGCGTAAGGACGTGCAGGCGCGCGCCCATCTCGCCGCCGAAGAGCGGGTGCTCGACGCGCTGGTGGGGCAGGGCTCCTCCGCCGCCACGCGAGAGAGCTTCCGCAAGAAGCTGCGGGCGGGCGAACTCGACGACAAGGAAGTGGAGATCGAGGTCCAGGCCGGCGCCCAGGGCCTCTCCATGTTCGAGATTCCCGGCATGCCCGGCGCGCAGATGGGCTCGGTCTCGCTCGGCGATATGCTGGGCAAGGCACTCGGCGGTGGACGCACCCGGACGCGCCGCGTGCTGGTGCGGGATGCCCATCCTTTGCTCGTCACCGAGGAGGCCGACAAGCTGATCGACCAGGACGCGATCACGGTGGAAGCCATCTATGCGGTGGAGAACAACGGCATCGTGTTCCTCGACGAGATCGACAAGATCGCCGGCAAGGAAGGCCGCTCCGGCGCCGATGTCTCGCGCGAGGGCGTGCAGCGCGATCTGCTGCCGTTGATCGAGGGCACCACGGTTTCCACCAAGCACGGGCCGGTGAAGACCGACCACATCCTGTTCATCGCCTCCGGTGCGTTCCACGTCTCCAAACCTTCCGACCTGCTGCCGGAACTCCAGGGCCGCCTGCCGATCCGGGTGGAGCTGGAGGCGCTGACGCGTTCGGATTTCGTGCGCATCCTCACCGAGACCGAGGCGAGCCTCGTCAAGCAGTCGGTGGCGCTCATGGGCACGGAGGGGGTCACGCTCGACATCACGCTGGACGCCGTTGAGGCGATCGCCGACGTGGCCGTGGAGGTGAATTCGACCGTCGAGAACATCGGCGCCCGCCGCCTGCAGACGGTGATCGAGCGGGTTCTGGACGATCTCTCCTTCACCGCGCCCGACCGCTCCGGCGAGACCATCGTGATCGACGCCGCCTATGTGCGGGCGCGGGTGGAGGATCTGGCGAAGAATGCCGACCTGAGCCGCTATATTCTCTGAGCGCCGGCTTTCCGGCGAAGGGCGCCTCGCTCCCCCCTTGCGCGGGAGGGGGAAACGCCGGCACCCGAAAAGCGCCGGGCCGGATCAGCCGCGCGAGGCGTCGGCGAATTGCGGCAGGCCGGCCGCCTCCAGTGCGCCCATGACGCGGGCGTAGGAGTCCGAGAGCGGCAGCAGGTGGTGCACCAGGCGGGAGACGCCGGCTGGGCCGCCGGGCGTATCGCGCGCCAGCAGGGCCACGACGCCGCGTTCCTCTTCCTGGCGTCCCAGCGCGTGCAGGATCAGCGCCAGCGCGATGCGGCCCTGGGCGGAAGGATGGGCCTGCAAGGTGGGCAGCAGGCCGTTGGCAGCGATATCATCCTCGCGCAGGAAAGCCGCGATGGCGAGATAGACGTCCTGAATCGGCGTGCGTGCGGCGCCGTGGCCGCGCGCGAAGGTCAGCACCGCTTCGCCCTGCTCGGGCTTGCCGAGACCGATCATGATAGTGCCGACGGTGGCCGCCACGTCATAATCGAGCGGATTGAGCGCCAGCGCCCGGTCCGCGGCCGCCAGGGCGGCGTCCCGCTCGCCCCGGAAGAATTCGACGCTCGCCAGCACCTTGGCGGAATAGGCGCTGTTCGGGGAAAGGTCGGTGGCCAGCTCCGCCTCCCGCTGCATCTCATCCAGCATGGCCGGGTCCAGAGGCCGGTCGGAGGAGCGCTGCGCCTCGTCCAGCAGCAGCATGGCGCGGACCGCGTGCAGGGTGCCGAAGCCGTTGTCGCGCGTCACCCATTGGTCGAGGCAATTGCGCGCCTGGGCGGCGGTGGTGCTGTCCTCGCTGCGCATGACGGCGAAGCTCTGGGCGATGCAGCCGAAGCCCGAGCCGGGCGCGTCGGCGCGCGCCTGGGCGCGGGCGCGGGTGGGCAGCACGCCGTAGGATTGCATCACCGCCGAGGCGATATCGCGCACGACGCGGTATTCGGAGGCAGGAAGCTCGGCCCCGCGCCGAAGGTCCTCGAACGCGGTGGACCAGATGATGGTGCCGCCGCACCGGTCAGCCAGGCGCACCAGCAGCGAGAAGGTGCCGCCCTCGTGGGCTTCGGCAAGGCCGGTCAAGGAAAACACCGAGCGTGGCGGATTGCCGCGGCACTGGCGCGCCGAGCCTTCTTCCCCGGCCGACATGACATCCACGAAGTCAAAGCGGGCCATAGCGTCGCGCAACCGCACCTCGAACGCGTGCACCTCGCTCGCGCCGAAGCCCGTGGGGCCGGCCGTGCCGGCGATCTCGAACGGGCGCACCTCCAATTGCGGCATGCCCATGCGATCGGCGATTTCGCTCGCCGAATTGGCGCTTTCGAGTCCCAGCAGGGTTGCGATGGGGCTTGAGCGGTTGGAATCGGTGAGTTGCAGCGTGCCCCACACCAAGGCTGCGGCGGCCACCAGCCCCACGGCGACCCAGGCGAGGCGCCCGCGTGCACGGGCCAGCGGCGCAGGCGCGCGGGCGCCGGGCAGCGGATAAGCCGGCCCCTCGCCGTCGCCCGTGGCGGCCTGGCTTGCAGCCTCGCCGGCGCCGCGCGGCACGAAGCGCGGCACGTAGACGCCCTTGGGGATGACGATTTCCAGCGTCTCCTCGGGGCCTGCGGAGGTATAATAGCGCTCCAGCGCGCGGCGCAGGCGGGTCGCCTCGACGCGCACGATGGGGTCGGTCTGGGGGTCGAAGGTGGTCGGACGCCCGAGCGCCTCGACCGCGATGGTATAGCCCTTGATGGCGTCCGCGCGCCCGCCGAGCGTCGCTTCCACCACGAAACGCAGGAAATCCGCGAGGCGGGGCGAGGAGACGAATTCATCGGAGGCGAGGACGCGCGCGAGCGCCGCGCGGGCCTTGTCGGCCTGCACATCCTGCGCGGAGGGGAGGGCCGCGAGTTCCGCCGGGTCCTGCACATCGTCGCCCGGCAGGGCGGTTTCGTCCATCATTGGGTCGGCATCCGGCCTCGGATCGGTCTCGGGGGCGGTCACGAGCGCGCGCCGGCCCGGGCAGCGGCCTGAGGCGCCGATCCGGTCCCCGTTTCAGTCATGACGCGGCCTCGGCGCGCGGTCACTCTATCCGCGCCCCGTGCCAAACTGCCGCAGCGCGCATCAGCGACCGGCCCCGATTGAAAATGACCCATCGTCATGGCCTTCTTTTGTGCCAGTCGGGCGCATGGCGCAAGAGGCAGCGTTGCGACCTCGGCGGTTCCCTCCCTGCGTGGCCGCTGATAGCTTCCCCGCACAGGCGGCAAATGTGAGGCCGCCGCGCGCCGGTCGGGCGATGAGGAGAGGGATGATGGCACTGGACGAGATCGCGGTTCGAGCAACGGGCGACGCGGCGCCGAATGATCTGGACGCATTCTGGATGCCCTTCACCGCGAACCGCTCTTTCAAGAAGCGCCCGCGTCTGATCGCCCGCGCCAAGGATATGCACTATTACACCCCCGAAGGCCGCGCGATCCTCGACGGTGTCGCAGGCCTATGGTGCACCAATCCTGGCCATAACCGGGCGCCGGTGGTGGAGGCAATCCGCAATTCCGCGAGCGAGCTGGATTTCGCCCCCACGTTCCAGTACGGCCACCCCAACGCCTTCAAGGTGGCGAGCCGCATCGCCGCCCTTGCGCCCGGCGATCTGGACCATGTGTTCTTCTGCAATTCCGGCTCGGAAGCTGTGGATACGGCCCTGAAGATCGCGCTGGCTTACCAGAATGTGATCGGCCAGGGTGCCCGCACCCGCCTCATCGGCCGCGAGCGCGGCTATCACGGGGTCGGCTTCGGCGGCATCAGCGTCGGCGGCATCGTGCCGAACCGCAAGATGTTCGGCTCCCTGCTCGCCGGGGTGGACCATCTGCCGACCACTTATGACCGCCAGCACCAGGCCTTTACCAAGGGCGAGCCGGAATATGGCGCCCATTTCGCCGACGAGCTGGAACGCCTGGTGGGCCTGCACGACGCTTCCACCATCGCGGCGGTGATCGTGGAGCCCATGGCCGGCTCCACCGGCGTGATCCCCTCGCCGAAGGGCTATCTCAAGCGCCTGCGCGAGATCTGCGACAAGTACGGCATCCTGCTGATCTTCGATGAGGTCATCACCGGCTTCGGTCGCCTCGGCTATGCCTTTGCCGCCGAGCGTTATGGCGTGGTGCCCGACCTGATCACATTTGCGAAGGGCGTGACCGCCGGCGCCGTGCCCATGGGCGGCGTGCTGGCGCGGGCCGGCATCCACGATGCCTTCATGCGCGGGCCCGAGCATGTGATCGAGCTGTTCCACGGCTATACCTATTCGGCCCATCCGCTCGCCTGCGCTGCGGCGCTCGCGACCCTGGACCTTTATGCCGAGGAAGACACCTTCGCGCGCGCCCGCAAGCTGGAGCCCATGTGGGCGGACGCGGTGATGAGCCTGAAGGACAAGCCGGGCGTTCTGGATATCCGCACGGTCGGCATCACCGCCGGCATCGACCTTGCGCCGCGCGACGGGCAGCCCGGCCTGCGGGGCTATTCCACGCTTGATGGGGCGTTCCATGATCTCGGAATCATGGTGCGCGCCAGCGGCGATACCATCGCGCTGACGCCGCCGCTGATCATTTCCGAAGACCAGATCGGGGAATTGATCGAGAAGGTGGGAAAAGCGATCGAACTTTACGCATAACGCCCCCTCGGGGGCGCGAACATCGCACATGGCGGCGCGGCGGCACCCGGATGGGTGCCGCCGCTCTTTCTTGCGCAGGTCATTTGCTTGCGCAGCTCATTTGCCTGCGCAGGTCAGATCCGCCCTGTGAGCGCCAGCACAACCACGATGATGAGGAGGACGCCCACGATTCCGCCGGGGCCATAACCCCAGCTGCGGCTATATCCCCAAGTCGGCAGCGCGCCGACGAGAAGCAAAACTAAGATGACAAGCAGAATTGTGGACATGGCGTTGTGGTCTCCCGGCCTCTGAGTGCCTTGACAACGCCTGATTTCGCGGATGGTTCCCGTTAAGACGCAGCCGACGACTATAAAGCGTCGGGCGCAGTCTGGGCGATGGGCGCGGTGGCGCGCAGTAGCCAGGCGCAGGTCTCAGTGTCCAGCAGCGGCCCCACCCGCACGGCCACCTCAGCGTGATAGGAATTGATCCACTCGATCTCGGTTTTCGTGAGCAATTCCAGAGCCATCAGTCGCTTTTCAAACGGCGCGAGGGTGAGCGTCTCGAACCCCAGGCTCGGCCGCTCCCCGCCTTCGGGATGGCGCGGCTCCACCAGGATGAGATTTTCCAGCCGGATGCCGTAGGCATTGGATTTATAATAGCCCGGCTCGTTCGAGAGGATCATGCCGGCCTTCAGCGGCACATGGCCGAGCTTGGAGATGCGCGCCGGCCCCTCGTGCACTGAGAGCCCAGCGCCCACCCCGTGGCCGGTGCCGTGATCAAAATCGAGCCCATGGGCCCAAAGAAATTGCCGCGCCAGCGGATCGAGCTGCGCCCCGCTCACGCCGACCGGGAAAACCGCGCGGGCGAGCGCGATGTGACCCTTCAGCACCAAGGTGAAATGCCGGCGCATCTCCGCCGTCGGCTCCCCCACCACCAGGGTGCGGGTGACGTCCGTTGTGCCGTCCGGATATTGCGCGCCGGAATCGAGGAGAAACAATTCTCCGTCGTTGACCAATCGGTTGGTGTCCTTGGTGACGCGGTAATGCACGATCGCCCCGTTGGGGCCGGCGCCGGAAATGGTGGGGAAAGACACGTCGTTCAGCGGCCCGCTTTGCCGCCGGAAGGTCTCCAGCGCTTCCACCGCGCGAATCTCGCTGACCGTTCCGCTCGGCGCGGTCTCTTCGAACCACTTCAGAAAGCGTGTCAGGGCGACGCCGTCGCGCAGATGTGCCGCGCGCATGCCCTCGATCTCGGCCGCATTCTTCACCGCTTTGAGCAAAGCAATGGGATCGGCGCCTTTCGAGATGCTTCCGCCGGCCTGCTCGATGATTTGGGCGAGTGCGACCGGGGCGGTCGCCTGGTCCACGCGGACCGTGCGCCCCTTCGCAAAGGCCGCGAGCCGAGGGCCGAGGGCGCCTTCCTCCGCAATGTCGGCCACATCTTCCAATTGCGCGCGCACGGCATTGGAGAGCTTCTCGGGCGCGATGAACACCTCCGGCCGCCCCTGCGCCGGCACCAGCGACCAGGAGAGCACCAGCGGGGTGTGGCTGACGTCGGCACCGCGCAGAT
The DNA here is from genome assembly GCF_043195145.2 of Roseixanthobacter pseudopolyaromaticivorans. Classification (NCBI taxonomy): domain Bacteria; kingdom Pseudomonadati; phylum Pseudomonadota; class Alphaproteobacteria; order Hyphomicrobiales; family Xanthobacteraceae; genus Roseixanthobacter; species Roseixanthobacter pseudopolyaromaticivorans. The sequence goes on along the minus strand of NZ_CM195539.1, from coordinate 3,662,934 downwards.
TGAACAGCCAGGCCGTCGCGTGCGGGTCGGAAATCAAGGCGCCGTCGAGCTTTTCCGCCACCAGCGCCGCTTGGACCTGGCTTAGCTTCTCCCGCGGGCTGGCACCGGCGCGGGCATCGTCCAGCAGACGCGCGGCGGCGCGCGGCGGTGCGGGCCGGTCGGTCCAAAGGCGGGCGATGGGATCGTCCTCGACCGCGACCAGGATGCCGCCGGCCTTGGCGACCGCCTGGGAGAGCTTGTCCTTCATGTCAAGGGTGGAGCGCCACGGGTCAAACCCCAGCGAGCAGCCCTTTGGCAGGTGTTCGGCGATCCAGCGCTCCGGCGTGATGTCGGCGAGCGGCACAACGGTGAAGGCGGTGCCGTCCACCTGCGCCGGTGCCTGGAGGGTGTAGCGCCCATCCACGAACAAAGCGGCTTCGTCCTTCAGCACCACGCACAGGCCAGCCGAGCCGGTAAAGCCGGTGAGCCACGCGAGGCGCTCTTCCGCCGGGGTCACATATTCGTTCTGATGCGCATCGGCGCGGGGGATGACGTAGCCGTCCAGCCCGCGCGCGGCCAGTTCCGCGCGCAAAGCGGCAAGACGCGCCGGCCCCAGCCGACCGTCGGCGGTGTCCTCGAACGTTTGAAAGAGCGCTGAAAACGCGGCGGGATCAGCGGCGGGAGCGGCAGGCTGGGTCTGTGACATGCGGTAATTTTAGGAGCGAAGCGCTTCGCCTGCAATTCGTACCGGCGCGCGGGCGCAGGCCTATTGCGTCTGCCCGGCGACGAAGCAGCGGTTGCGCCCGGCCTTCTTGGCCGCGTAGAGCGCCACGTCGGCGCGCGCCAGCAATTTGCGGAGCGGCTCCGGCGGGCGATATTGCGCGACGCCGAAACTGGCCGTCACCACCCGCGTATCCGGCACCGAATCGAAGCGGGTGCTCTCCAGGAGCAGGCGCACGCGCTCGGCAAACTGGCGCGCCCCCTCCGCGTCCGCCCCGGTCAGCAGGATGGCGAATTCCTCGCCGCCGATGCGGCCGATGACATCTTCCGACCGCATGGTGTTCAGCAGCAGCGCGCCGAACTCCTTCAGCACGGCATCTCCCGCCCCATGGCCATAGGTGTCGTTGAGCGTTTTGAAATGGTCGATGTCGCAGGAAATCAGGCTGATCGGGCGCCCTCCCGCGCGCGTCATGTGCGAACCGGCGATGCGTTCAAAGCCGCGCCGGTTCAGCAGCCGGGTGAGGAGATCGGTGTCGCGGTCACGCTCCATGTCGCCGAGCATGTCGGCGACAGTGGCCGCGAGCAGGGACAGGGCCATGACCGCGCCGAAGATGGCGAGGCTCACCTGGAGCACGAGCCAGAACACCGAGCGCCCGAAACTGCGGACGCCCCCGCCGAGGTCGGGATCGATGGTGGCCGTGGTGCGGATGAAGAAGTGGAAGGCGAAGGCGACGAGAACCCAATAAAGGAATCGATCGATGAAGCGGCCCGAGGTCCAACTCACCAGACGCATACAAATATAGAGGAAAACAAATCCGCATCCGAAATTGATAATGTAAATACGGGCGATGAGGCTGGGCTCGATATAAAAGAAATACCAGATCGGTATCATGATCGCGCAAAATATAACAATCATCGCGAGCGTGCTTAAGCGCTGGTCGGCGCGTTGCAAAACGCCGCTGCCGATCAGGATCACGCTCGTGGTGTAAAGCAGCGCGGTGAGAATGGTGTTTTGGCCAACATCCGCCGGCCAGAATGTAATCTGCAGAATTGCGGCCAAGCTGTAGACGAAGCACGCCGCCGAAAACAGCAGGATATAATTGCGTGTGCCGCCGAATGCCCACAGTCCGAGAAAACAAAATGAAAACAGCGCCAATATTGCCGGCCCGATGAGGGCCAATGCAAAATAGGTATCGGGAGCGGGGGGCATCTGTGCGTAAAGCTCGGACCGGTCGCTGGAAGGGCCTTATTCTTGTACCGGGTTAACACGGGCGGGGGAAGTAGGCCTCGTGTATCGATTTGAGGCTGCAACTGGCACGCTTCACTGGCCCGGCGGCTGGTCCACCGGGCCAATTCACATCGTCTCGTCCCTTGGTCTCGTCGCGGTCAGTAGGACACGAAGGCGCCGGCGAACAGGCCCTCGCCGCGGCTGTCGCCCGCCAGCTTGAAGCGGTATTGCGCGGTCAGGTCCACATAGGACATGGGGGCGGTGTATTTGTCCTCGCGGAACCACCACCGCAGGTTGACGCCGGGGCCTGCCCCGAGGGTGCCGGGGGTGTCGAGCACCGAATCATAGGCCCCGCCGATCGCCAGGAACGGCGTGACGATGAGATTGTCATTGATCGGCTTCACCCGATAGGAATGGCCCCAGCGGAATTCGAAGCTGCTGACCGATTCGGGAAGCTCCACGTAATAATTGGTGTCGGCGTAGAACTGCCAGTAGTTCCAGTCGTTCACGTCCACCCGCAGGTCGCTGCCCTCGCCGTTGGAATAGGCGGCGCGCAGCAGCCAGTCGTTGCGGGAATAGGCACCGATCGGGAACAGGCGGCTCGCCTCCAGCACCAGGTTCTGGTCCTTCAGCGGCTTCCACCGCACGCCCACGCTGCCTTGCATGGTATCGACGCCCGTCGGCCCGCCCTTTTCGTCATAGAGGGTGGTGAAGACGCGGCCGAACACCTCGAAGATCGAGCCGTCGCGATAGCCGATGCCGGGCGGGCGCCAATAGACCTCGGCACCCGATTGGATCGTGTGGCCGCCGGGGCCCGGCGGCGGGGCAAGCGGGGACCCGGGCATGACGCCGACCGCGCCGTAGCTCACCGAGGCATAGGCACCCCACGTGCGCTCCAGCTCGCCCACTTCGCGGCGCAGGCCGAACACGGTCTGTGCCGGCAAGGGCAGGGCGCCGTCCGCATTGGCGTCGATGGCCCGCTTGAACAGGGCCGCCGATTCCGCGTTCTGATATTCGTGCTTGGCGGCATAGGCGGCATCCACCAGCACCATGCCGCGGCGCAACCCGGTGGTGGAATCCACTTGGTGGAAATATTTGTAGGCGGTCGCCGTGTCGCCGGCCTGATTGGCGAGATAGGCGACGTCGAGCGGCTGCATGGCGCGCAGTTCGCCTGAGGCGAGTGCCTGCTGGAACCGCGCCTTGGCTTCGTCCTTGCGGCCCAGCGCCACCAGTTCGCCGATCACGGCGCTGGAGATATTGGCCCGGTCTGTCGGCGTGCGGGCGAGGCGATAGGCGAATTCGAAGGCTTCCAGCGCCTCCTCGTGGCGGCCCAGCGCCTGGAGCGCGAAGCCGCGGCGGGCCACCACATCATAGCTGCGCTCACGTCCGAGGGGGGCGAGGGCGTCGAGGGCGGCCTGCGGGTCCTTCGCCCCCATATAGGCGTCCACCAGGGCAAGGCGCACGCCGCGCACATCGTTCGCCGGCAGGCGGCCGCTGCGCAGGGCGGCGGCGAAGTCGGAGGCCGCGCCGCCATAACGGCCGAGCCGCTGGCGCAGGTAGCCGCGCTGCACCACCAGCGTCGTTTCGCCCGGGAAGGCGGCGATGGCCTGGGTGGATGCGGTTTCCGCCTCCGCCGTGCGGCCGGCGGTGGAAAGCGCGTTGATGAGGAACTGGCGATAGGTGACGTTGCGCGGGGAGAGTTCCACCGCGCGGCGCGCCTCGCTGATGGCGAGCGCGTAGTTGCGGGCCTTGAGCGCCCGGATCGAGGCATCGGCGGCTTCGTAGCCGGGGTCGCTCGGCACGCCGGAACCGGCGTTGGTGCCGCCCGCGAAGACCGAGCAGATGATGCCGTAATTGGTGGATTGGCACAGCGGCACCGGCGCCACCAGTGCGGGGCGCTGGCGGTTCGGGTTGGCCAGCATCGCCTCGGCGGTCTTGCGGAAGCTTTCGACATCCGCATTCTTCACGTCGTCGAGCGCTTTGAGGATCTTGATGGCGTCGTCCGGCTTGCCGGCCGCAAGGGCGGCATTGGCGGCGATCAGGCTGTAGTTAAGGATTTCCTGATCGGTGAGGACGTTGGAGGCGAGCACCTTGTCGAAATCCTGCACCGCGCCGGCCCGGTTGCCGGTGGCCTGGAGCAGATAGGCGCGCAGGATGCGGGGTAGGACGTCGTTCTCATCCTCCTCCACCGCGCTTGCGGCGGCGGCGGCGGCTTCCTTGGTCTGGCCGGCGGCCATCAGGGCCTGGATCAGCACGATGCGGAACACCATGGCGTGCGGCGCCTGCTGCACCGCTTTCTTGGCCGATTCCACGGCCGCCTTGGGATTCTTCTCGGCCATCTGCTTCAGCGCCAGCACGGCGGAAGGTTCGCCGAGGCGCGTCTGCGCCATGCCGCGCAGGCCGAGCAGGGCGGGATCGTCCTCGCCCGCCGCGATCGCTTCGCCGATGGCGGCGTCGAGGGCGGCGAACTGGTTGGAGCGCTCCAGCGTGTCGATCAGCAGGCGGCGCCAGGCGGCGTTCGAGGGGCTGACCGCGAGCGCCTCGCGGATGCGCTTTTCCGCCAACGCGTAATTGCCGTCCGCATACGCCTTATAGGCTTCGTCGGCGGCCTTGAAGCCGGGATTGGCGACGCCGCCGGCGCCCGGCGGCGTGGTGGCGGGCACCAGCGTGCAGGCCGGTCCATAAGGCGTGTCGCGGCACTTCTGATAGGGCACCGGCAGCGTCTTGAAGGCATCCTTCGGCACGATGCTGGGGGTGGCGTCCTGCGCGCTCGCGGCATCGCGGCGCGCCTTGACGGCTGGGTCCTGGGTATCGCCGAGCGGATCGAGAATCTTCAGCGCCCGGCGCGGATTCCCGGCGGCGATGGCAGCATCGGCGATCACCAGGCGCACGTCGCGCGCGTCCGGGCCGGTGAGCACCTCGTCGGTCAGCGCGCTGTCGAAATCCTGGTTCGCTTCGTTGATGCGGCCGAGGCGCTCGCGCAGATAGCCGCGCAACACCTGAGGCAGGAAGGATTTGGGATCGACCGCAATGGCCGCGGTCGCGGCCTGCTCGGCAGCCTCGATCTGGTCGTCGGCGATCAGCGCGTAGACCAGCAGGATGCGATAGCTGAGGTCGTCGGGCACGAGCGCGATGGCCTTGCGGATCTCCGCGAGCGCGGCCTTGGGATTGCGTGCCTCGAGCGCCTTGTTGGCGGCGAGCGAGGGCGCCTGCGCCAGCACCTTGCTCTGGCTGCGCAGGCGGGCCGTGATCGTCGGGTCCTGGACGCCGGCGGCGATTGCGTCTTTCGCCGTCGCGACCGATTCCGCGACATTGCCCTGTGCGTCGAGCGCATCCATGAGCAGAAGCCAGAGCCGGGCGACATCGGGCCGTAGGCGCAGCGCCTCGCGCGCCTGGGTGGCGGCGGTGGCGTAGTCCTTGGCCTGATAGGCGGCGTACGCCTTGTCGGCGGCTGTCCATGCCGGCCCCACGAGGGCCGGCTCCTGAGCGAGCGCTGGGCTGTGGGCCATCAGTGCAATGCCGCTCACCGTCATCGCCAGCATGGCGGCGGCGGTGACCCTGCGCATGCGTCCCATCGCCTGAAGGCGCATGGGACGGCTGATCTCGGAGAGATGAATCGCGGTAGTCATGACGCTACCGTCGGATATTAAGGTTAAATCACAGTTAAGGTTAATCGATCCGAATGAATCGGCGCCCTTTTCTTCGATTAACTTTTGTTAAGTACAAAATTTACTTCTTGGAAAGAGATTGTTTAGGAAGGGGAAAGGTCTCGTTTACAAAGCGTAAACCAGTATTTACGAAGAGTGAACGGGTGCGGGAGCGCTGGCGCACACGCGGCGTCGGCATCAGCGGCGGACGCCCGCGCATGGGAATGAGCAGGAACAGGCGCGCGCGTCGGTTCGCGCGGGGTGCGCGCGCCGTTGCACCGAGCCCCGGACCGGGCTCGGCCGGGACGGGATGTCGGCCCGTCGCGCTCTAACGCTGCAAGCGGTGTCTCAGCGCCCGATCGCCGCGACCATGCGGTCGCGCCACACCTGCGGGGCCACGATGGAGGGCGCATCCCATTGGCCGGTCGCGTCCGGGCCGCTCTGGAACTGTCCTTCGTTGAACTGCCACACGATCACTTGCGGCGGCTGCTTGGCGAAGCCGGGAGAGCCGACATATTGCAGGAACGTGAACCACGGTCCGATATTGCCCACGTTCCAGGTCAGCGAAACCGGGCGGTCAAGGGCGTTGGAGAGCTTCTGCGGGAAGCCGAGATAGGGCTGGACGAAGCTGTTGCCCACCACATGCACCGGCGCGGGCGCGGCATCCAGAAGGCCCTTCTTGTCCTCGGGGGGAACGCGCACGGTGTAGAGGTCCGGCCCCACGGCCTTCTGCTGGTCCGGCGAGAGGAAGCGCTGGGCGAGATCGCCGAGATTGCGCTGGGTCACCCATTCGCCCAGCTTGTCGCCGGTGCCGGCCGCGCCGGACAATTTCACGCTCGCCTTGATTACCTTGGCCACCGCATCCGCCGCGGCTTCGGCGGACCAGGCGGTCCAGTGATAATCCGCCCGGAAGAAGATGGTCTGCTTGCCGGTTTCCACCGATTTCAGAGCCGGCCGCAGGTCGATCGCCTCAAGCCCGTTCTGCTTCAGCTGGGCGAGGATGAAATCATAGCGCGCCTTCACCTCGGCGGAGACCGCGGTGCCGTCGGGCAGCTTGTCGGGATAGAAGGTGGCCTTGAACGGCACCACCACCGGCACCAGCAGGATATTGCGCGCCGCGAGGCGGTCCTTGGTGTCCTTGATCAGCTGCACCACGCTCTGGATGGCCGCGGAATTCGAGGTGGTGAGGCTTTCCCACCCCGGGAACAGCCAGCCGCCCTTGCCCATGATGATGATCGGCCCGTCGGCGGCCCACGCCGGAAGGCCGGGCAGGGCGGCGCCAGCGAGCAAAGCGGCAGCGGCGAGGAGGGCGCGGCGGCGCGTGACGAGCGTCATGGAAGGTCCCTTTCGAGATAACGCCGTTCGGCATCGGTGAGAGGCTGGGTCAAGGCGCGAACCGGCCATTCCCAGACAACAAGCTTGGTGCGCGGGAGCAGGTCGGCATGGCGCTCCAGCAGATCGAGGATGGCGCCGGCAAAGCCGCCGCCCGCGAGGCTGCGCTGGACCACTTCGCGCGCAAGCGCGGCCTGCAATTGCTCGAGGAAGCCCGAGTTCAGGGAATAGGATGAGCCCGCCAGGATTATGGCGGGCGCCGGGACATCGTCGAGCAGCCCGCCGGACCGGGTCAGGGTCGCGGAGATATCGCGGACGTCGTCGGGCGCCGGGCCGAAAATAGCGGCGGTGCTCCGCAGGTTGGCGAGCCGCATGAGATCGCCCGGGCGTGGATGAACCGGCCCTTCGGCCAAGGCGACCGGGGTCGTTCCCGTGCCCAGAATGGACTTGGCGATCGCCGCCACTTGCCCCGCCGCGAAGCCCGCGCCCGTGGTGTTCCAATGGGTGTCGGTGCGCAGGAAGCCCGGTGTCGGCCAGTTCAGCGCGAGGTTCGCCTGTCGCAGCCCGTTGCCTTCCGAATTGCCGCGCCAGGAGGCGAACCGGTTGCGCGCTTGCTCCGCCACCGGCAGGCCGCAGGTTTCATCGTGCGCCAGGTCCACCTTGTCCGGCACCGGAAGCACCACCAGCGCGACGCCGCGCTTGGCAAGATCGGCGGCGATCTTGCGCGCCAGCCGCACGCGCGCGGCGAGGAAGGTGTCGCCGTTACGGACTTCCAGGATTTCCTCGGCGAGGAACAGCCATCCGGGACAGCCGGCGCGCACCAGCGGGCCGGCATCGCCGATCGCGGCATAGAGCGCGCCCGCCACCGCCCCGTCCAGCGCCTCGCTGTGCGGCACGCCGGTGGCGAAGGTGCGGTCGAACGTGGCGGTGAACTGCCCATTGAGCAGCGTGGAGACGGTGAGCGGGGCATAGGCCGCGCGCGCCTTTTCGCTCCACAGATACGGCAGGCTGGCCGCCATGCCGACGAAACAGACCAGCAAAAAGGCCGCGGCGTAGACGAGGTGGAGTTTCGCGCGCATGGCCGTCTCCCTCCCTCAGAACTGGAAATACAGGAAGGGCACGACCGTGCGCCCTTGCAGCACGAACACCGCCACCAGCCACAGCGGCAGCGCCCCCCACAGCCGCACGACACTGCCAAAGCGCGCCGCCGGTTCGCTGAACCGGCCGATCAGCGGCACATATACCATCACGATGCCCAGCAGCAGCGTGGCGATGATGGTGGGATGCAGTGTGGCCAGGAATTCCTGCGAGGGCGCCGTCCCGTTCGCCCCGGTCAGGCCGTTGAGCGCCACCGCGAATTCATCCCAGGTCTGGGCGCGGAACAGCAGCCAGCCGAACATGACGAACAGCAGCGTCGTCACGTGGCCGAGCACCGCCGGCGCCTTGGGCAGGCCGGCCGCCGACGCGAGACGCAGCGCCATGAGGCCGAGCCCGTGCCACAGGCCCCACACCAGGAAGGTCCAGCTCGCCCCATGCCACAGGCCGCCGAGGCCCATGGTGATGAGCAGGTTCACGCACAGCCGCCACAGCCCGCCGCGATTGCCGCCGAGCGGGATGTAGAGATAGTCGCGTAGCCAGGTGGACAGGGAGATGTGCCAGCGGCGCCAGAATTCGGCGAGCGTGACGGAGAGATAGGGATTGTCGAAATTCTCGTGGAATTTCAGCCCCACCATCAGCCCGAGCCCGATCGCCATGGAGCTGTAGCCGGCGAAATCGAAATAAAGCTGCAGCGTATAGCCGAGCACCGCCAGGGCCACGTCCGCCGTGCTTGGATGGGCAAGGGAATATCCCGCGTCCACCATCGGCGCGAGGGTATCGGCGATCAGCACCTTCTGGGCGAAGCCGAGCATGAAGCGCTCCACCCCGATGGCGAATTCCGCCCGGTCGAAGGCGCGGGCGTGCAGGCGCTCCGCCACCCATTGATAGCGCACCACGGGGCCCGCCACGAGGTGGCCGAACATGGACTGGTAGGTGGCGTAATTGATGAAGCTGCGCTCCGCCGGCACGGTGCCGCGATAGACGTCGACCGAATAGGAGATGGCGCCGAAGACGAAGAAGGAGAGGCCGATCGGCAGCAGGATCGCCTGCCAGCCGGTGAGCGGAGCGCCGAGCGCGATGGCGGTGCCAACGAACAGATTGGCGTATTTGAACCAGATCAGCGCCGCGAGCGGCCCGGCGATGGCGACGAACAGCGGCCATCCGCGCTCATGGTCCGCCCGCCGGGCGATCCACAGGCCGGTCACCCAGGACCAGATGGCGATGCCGACGATGAGCGGCAGGAAGTCCACCCGCCACCAGGCATAGAACAGCCAGGAGAAGCCGAGCAGCGTGACATTGCGCCAGCGTGCCGGGGTCAGGCCGTAGGCGACCAGGAACACCGGCAGGAAAAGGAAGATGAAGCTGTCGCTGGCGAAGACCATTGCGGACCGACAGTCCTTTCGCGATCAGTTGGCGGGGCCGCGATAGGGTTCGGTCTCGTCATTCTGGCCGGCGAGCACGGGGGCCTGCGCTGTGCCCACCAGGAACAGGCTGTAATGGTCCCCGGCCTTCAGCGGCGGCAGCTTCAGCGGCGCGGAGACCGCATCCCCGCAGCGCCCGACAAGGCTGGCCTCCACCGGATTGATCGCCCGCTGGCGGCTCGCCATGGGGGGCACCGCATCGAACACGGTCGGCCCGTCGGCCACCGCAAGCGTGGCGGTGCAGCCGGGCGCGAGCGCGTAGAAACGCAGCATGGCCTTGAGATCGTCCCGGCCCTCGGTGGAATCCGCCAGCGCTTCCAGGCGGAAGCCGGCGCCTTCGGGCAGCAGGACCAGGGTGGAGAAACCATCGGCCGCGGGGCTCGCGGCGCCGGAGACCGGCTTGCCGTCCGCGGTGACCGAGACCGGCTTTCCGCCCGGCACCACGCGATAGACGCTCGCGCGCGGGCCGCCGGGGCCGAGGGTCGCCTTCGCGCCTTCGCCGAGCCCCACCACGACCGCCGCCTCGGTGGGATTGAGCACCCGCACGAAGGCCGAGCCGGCCGGCGGCTTGGCTGCGTACAGCCGCGCAAGCGGCGTCGCCTGGGCGAACGCCTCGCAGGCCACCAGGGTCAGGAGGGCGGCGAGAATTGCAGTGGTCGGAACACGGGTCATCGAACGACATCCCATCTGGAGGGGCGGGTCATACGGCGGCCAATTGCTCGAACCGACGCCGCTGTTCCGCCTGCGCGGTCTCGACGGCCTCGCGGGTGACGACGCCCCGCGCGACCAGATGGTCGCCGATGCGCCCGTCGCGCTCCGGACGATAGTCTTCCATGGCGGCGTCGAAGGCGGAGCGCTGCAGGAGGCCCTGCTCGATCAGCAGATCGCCCAGCAGGGGCACGCTGCCCTTTTCGCTCGTCTCGAAGGTGTCGCCCTGTTCGGTCAGCAGGCGCAGGGCGGCGGCGATCTCGCTTTCGCGCGCGATCATCTGCTCGGGCGTGCCGCCGAGGGCCGGGGCGAGCGCGGCGAGAACCTCCGGCTTCAGCGGGCCGCCCACGGCGATGCGCGGCACGCCGTCCTCGGCACCGAGGAAGATGAAGCGGTGGCGCACGCACAGGCCGAGATCGACCTGGCGGCCAAAGCGGCGCACGGTCGCGGCATCGATATGGGCGCGCGGCAGATCCGATTGCGCGGAAATCGCCTCCGCCAGGGTTTCGTCGTCCAGCCAGCCCTGGAAGATCAGCAGCCGGCCGAGGGGAATGTCGCGCTCAGCCTGGAGCGTCAGGGCATGTTCCAGGCGGGCTTCGTCCAGCACCTGCCAGGACATCAGCAGGTCTCCCAGGCGCCGGCGACGCAGCAGCAGTTCGTCGGCGGTGGGGAAGGCGTGCATGGTCTTGTCCCATGTCACGGCCTGCCCGAACAGCGAGGTTTGGATGAAGATGCGCCAGGCGCGCAGCGTCGCCATGAAGTTCACGGCGTTGCACACCACGAGGCGCGGCACCGAGAGCACGGCCTGCTGCCAGCCGTAGAGGCGCCAGACGAAATAGGCGCGCTGGCTGATGCGCAGCAGCAGGGCGAACGTGTTGAACCACAGGATGTAGAGGATCCAGCTGTTCTCGGTGAACAGCGGCGGGTAGCGCAGGGTCCAGGCCCCCAGTTCGGCGGCGATGTAGAAGCCGACGAAATTCAGCACCAGGAAGTAGGCGAGCGTGCTGACGATGGAGGTGATGATGGACTTGCGGTCGCGCACCAGCAGGTATTTCGTCGCGAGCGAACCCGGCCAGCCCTGCTGGCGCCAGCTCTGCAGGGCGATGCCCAGCGTCCAGCGGGCGCGCTGGCGATAGGCGGCGCGGAACGTGTCGGGGAAGTATTCGCGCACGCACAAAGGCATGTCCAGGGTGGTGGTGTGCACCCCGCTGCCCAGCCAGGAATAGCGCTTCACCTGGTATTTCACCGGGAAGCGCACGAAAATGGACCGCATGCCGAGGCGCGACAGGCGCATGCCGATGTCGTAATCCTCGGTCACGCTTTCGGTGTTGAACGGGCGGTTGTTATTGGTATCGCAGAGCGCCTGCAGCGCGCGGCGCGAGAAGCCCGTGCCGACGCCCGCCGACGGCACCATGCCGGAGATGCTCTCGCGCACCGGCAGGTCCTTGGCGTGCCATTCGGCGAATTCGTCCATATAGGTGCCCGCGACCAGCTCGAACCATTCGCGTTCCAGCGAGATCACCGGCAGCTGGATCAGGTCCTTGCGCGGGATCAGATAGTTGAACAGCCGCATTTCCAGCGGGTGCGTCACGTCCTCGCTGTCGTGCAGGATCACACCGGTGAACTCGATGCCCTTTTCCTGCTCGTAGAGGAAAATGGCCTGCACCACCCAGTTGAGGCAGTCGGCCTTGGAGGTCGGGCCGGGATGGGGCACTTCCACGCGCTGCAATTGCTTGATGCGCCGGCGCATGCGCTCGACTTCCACGATGGTGGCCGCATCGTTGGGATAGGTGCCGACGAAGATCGTGTAATCGCGATAGTCGAGCGTATCGACCAGCGTCTCCAGCATGCCGGCGATCACGTCCGCTTCCAGCCACGCCGGAATCATGATGGCAAACGGCTGTTCCGGCCGTTCCAGCAATTGCTCGACGGTGAGCGGGCGGTAGACGCGCTTGATGGTGAGCGCGCGATAGGTTTCGCGCACCCAGAAATAGATGTCGATGAACAGGTCATCCAGACTGGAAATCAGGATGATGATCGCCACCACGGCGGCGACCCATTCCAGGGCCGCGTAATAATCCGCGGCTCCGTAGGTGAGAAGATATGCCATCACGCCACGCCGCCTTGGTCAGGCATCACGGTTCCTCTCGCGTGCGCCGGCGCGCCCGCTGAGCAAGAACCACGAACAACAGGAACAGCAGGATTGCGACGCCGACGGCGGCCGGTCCCCAGGCAGGACCGCGCTTGAGGAAGTTGCTGAACGGATCGCTCTCCGCGCCTGTTTCCCGCGTCAGTGTCGCCGAATTGGTGTCGAGAGTCACCGCCGGCCCCGTGGAGGTCAGCAGGCTGATGTCGCCGGCGGCCAGCAGGAACGGCTTCTTCCACTCCGGCGCATTGGCGCCGATGGTGCGGTAGACGAGGCCGATCTGCCGCCCCGAGGTGACCGCCTCGATCACGCCGAGATTGGTGAGCGAGCCCACGTCCAGCATGGTCTGCTCGTTGCTGCCGTTGATGGCGAGGCGGCTGCCCTCCACCTTCACCTTGCTCGTCACGTTGCCGACGCGCGTGTCGATGGCGAGGAAGGCCCCGTCCGGCGTGATCTCGGCGCCGTCGCCGGCCACCGTCAGGATCGCGCGCTCGGGGGTGACGCCGGAGGCGACCGCCAGCGAGATCACCCGGCGCAAGGTCTTGGGGTCGCGCAGATAGGATTGCGGAATGATGACGTTGGCGCGCGTGGCGAGCCGCGGCATGGCGCCGAAGAAGTCGATGGTGGCCGGGGCATCCACCAGCACCGCGCGGCTGGAGGGCAGCACCGCCACGGGGAAGGCCTGCGGCGTCTCGCGGCAGCGGTCGCTCATGGGCTGGCGCTGGAACGAGATCTTCAGCACGTTGCGGGCCGCCAGGGCGTAGCGCGGCACCTGGACCGGAATGCGCTCGGTGATGCCGTTGGCGGAGAGCCGGCGGGCCCCGAGCAGGTAATCGTTCAGCGTGATCGAGGCGATCGGCGAGGAATCGCCGGCGCTCGGGGAGGCGGAGACGTCCACCAGGAATTCGGAGGGCACGCGCCCGCCGCCCAGCAGGGTGCCGAGGTCGAACGTGGCGCTCCAGTCGCCGCGCGCCAGCACGTCGAAGGTGCCGGTGCGGCCGCCGAGGCGCGAGAGGTCGATGGAGGTGACGCCGGAGAAGTCGGGCGTCGTGGCGACGCGCACGTTGGCCGCCGGCACCACCAGCATCTGACGCCACAGGTCCGAGAGCACGCCGGAGGCCTGCGCCGCCGCCTGGGCGGAGATGGCGATGACCGGCTTGCCGGCGATGGTCACGAGGCGGATGTTGTCGTCGCTCTGGGCCGCATTCGCCATGAGCTGGGCGCGCAGGGGCGCGAACGCGCTGGCATTGTCGGCGGAGCCGCCGCGCAGATCGTCTTCCAGGGCGCGCACGGCCTGGTCCATCTGGTCGCGCAGGGCCGGGTCCTCGATGATGAAGTCGGCCGAGAAGCCGCCCTGGCGGGCGAGCGCGATATAGGCGCCGAGTTCCGCCCGGCTGGCGATGCGGTGGCGGCCGCCGCCGGCGAAGGCCGCGAAGGCGGGCAGCGAGGCGAGGCCGGGCGACAGCACGATGCCGGAGGTGTCCACCTCCTGCCCGACGCCGGGCATGACGACGATGCGCGGCAGCTTGCCGGCCTGCTGGAGCACGGTGCCGATGCGCCAAGCGGCATCATAGGTGGCCTTGGAGAGATCGCCCGGCGGAATGAGGATCACCGGGCGCGGCGGCAGCGCGCTCCAGGCGGTGGCGAGGTCGCGGATGTCCGAGGCGTTGTAGGTGTAGGTGAAGCGCGTGGTCGGGTCGAACTCCAGGATATTGCCGATGGAGCGCTCGTCGCCGCACAATTCCTGGGAAATGACGGAGGACCAGGCGAGGTTCAGATTGACGAAGCCGGTGGGGCGGATGTCGCCGGAAATCGGCAGGAGCTCCGAGACGGTGCCCTTGTCGCCATCCACCGGCCGCGAGAATTGCGGGGTGCCGTCCACCGAGACCACATAAGTGGTGTGGCCGCCGTCGCCGCGCAGATAGCGCCCTTCCAGCTTGATCTGGGCATCGCGGATGCGCACGCCGGCGGGGACGGGAAGGAAGATTTCGCGCCGCGCGTCCATGCCCCACAGGGAGATCGGCCGGTCGATGCCGAGGTCTTCCAGGTTCAGGGTCACGGTGATCGCCCGGTCGCTGGCGAGCCGGCCGAGGGCGGCCGTCGGGGTTTCCGGGGCGGGCGCGGCCTGGGGGGCCGTGGTCTGAGGCGACGTGGCTGGGGGGGCCGCAGTCTGGGGCGCCGGGCTCTGTGTCGGCTGCGCCTGGGCGGTGCGAACCTGCGGGGGCTGGGCCTGAGCGTGTGCGCCCGTCACGAGACAGGTCTGCGCCATCGCCGCAAGGGCAAGCAAGACCGGCAAGTGACCATTGTGCTTAATCATCGTCGCGTCTCGAAAGGGAATTGTGCGGGGCTTTTTCAGGTATCGGTTCGGCTGGACTGGAAAAGTGGCGTTCGAAAACCCAGACCGAAGACCCCGGACGATGCATTCTGCTTCTAGGACTATGGCCAGGAAGGATTTGGATATCCTGTGGATAGCTAGAGCGCAAGAAGAAGTGGGATTACTCAAATACCATTGTCTGAGATTTTTGCCTTGCGGAGCGACGAATCGCGCTTCGACCGACGCGGCGTCGTGTGGAATCGCGCCTGTTTGGCCGATCGCCCGTGGTCCCATCCCTGACGTGGTGGAACTCATCTCCCGCCCCCCGGCATCTGCGCGGCGGCGATGCCACTGGCATTCGACCCGCAGGTGCATTTCCGTAAGATATCCTGCCCGCGGAGCGGTCGATGTCGACCGGCCAGCGGACCTCCGACTCTTTCTATTGCAGCCCTTGGTTAAATTTTCCCACCTCCCGCGCGTGTTTTGATCAGGCGAGGCTGGCGCCAGTGGGGCCGCGTGGGGCTATGGACAGGGGCGGGCGGCCTTTGCTAAACGTGGATCGCGCTCCCGGCTTCGCAACCGCGGGCGGTTTAGGTTCCTTCAGGTGCGGCCCTGGCGGCTAGGGCCTGAAGGGGTTTCCTCAACGGCGCAGTTTTGGCTTGCGGCGTTGCGGGCGTAGTTCAGTGGTAGAACGACAGCTTCCCAAGCTGTATGTCGTGGGTTCGATTCCCATCGCCCGCTCCAATTCGCCCTCGCCGCGCCCTTATCCCCGGTGCGCGCGCGGACCCTGCTGAGATCGCAGACATGCCCAAGCTCATCATGCGGATCGACTTTCCCCCCGCGGATCGTCTCGGGCGCGGGAAAATCGAATTGCTGGAGCAGATCCGCAGCGAAGGCTCCATCACCAATGCGGGGCGGGCCATGGGCTTGTCCTATCGCCGGGCCTGGATGCTGGTGGCCGCGATGAACCGCATGTTCTCCACCCCCGTGGTGGAATCCAAGCGCGGCGGCGGCGGCGGCGGGGGAGCAGCCCTCACCCCTTTCGGCGAAGAGCTCATCGCGCGCTTTCGCGGCATGGAGGCCAAGGCGCGCAAGGCGCTGGCCGAGGACATATCCTGGCTGGAAGCGCGTTATGTGCCCAGCGAGGAGCCAGACCCGGACGGCCCTAGCCCCGACTCTCCGCCAGCGCCACGGATTTGACCACGGCAAACACCGCCATGCCCGTCTGAAGGCCGAGCATCTCGCGCGAGAAGGTGGTCAGCCGCGCCAGCAGCGATTGCCCGCCGCACACCAGGCGGATGTCGATCATGCCGTCGGCCGGCTGGCCGATTTCCGCGATCTTCCCTTCGAGCACGTTGAGCGCGCTGAGCCCGTGGGGCGGGGCGAGCGAGATCATCACGTCACGGGCGGGAATGCGCACCCGCACGGTGGCGCCGGGCTGCTGGTCGCACAAAGGCACCCGCATCTGCCCGCTGCCGGTGTCGAGCACGGTCATGCGGTGGGCGGGGTCGTGGGCGGCGACCTTGGCTTCGATCACCGCGCCGCTCTCGGCGCGCCCGGTGGCGGCCACGAGGTCCGGCTGGGTCAGCACCTGGTCGGCCGAGCCGATGGCGACCGTGCGCCCTTCCACCAGCACCACGATGGTGGAGGCGAGGCGCGAGACCTCGGCCAGGGAATGGCTGACATAGACGATGGGAATGTGGGTCTCGTCCCGCAGCCGTTCGAGATAGGGCAGGATCTCGGCCTTGCGCGCCTCGTCGAGGGCCGCCAGCGGCTCGTCCATCAGCAGCATGCGCGGCTCGGAGAGCAGCGCCCGGCCGATGGCGACGCGCTGCTTCTCCCCGCCGGAGAGCGCGTCGGGCCGCCGGTCGAGCAGATGGCCGATGCCGAGCAGGTCCACCACCTGCGCGAGATTGCCCGCCCGCAGGGAGGCCGGTGCGAACCAGCGCCCGAACAGCAGGTTGCGCCGCACCGAGAGATGGGGGAACAGGCGCGCTTCCTGGAACACATAGCCGAAGCGCCGCTTGTGCTTGGGCACATAGATGCCGCGCGCGGTATCCACCAGCACCACGTCGTCGAACACGACCCGGCCGGCATCGGGCCGGATCAGCCCGCCGATGACATTGACGAGGGTGGATTTGCCTGATCCCGACGGGCCGAACAGAGCGGTGACGCCGGCGTGTGAGGCAAAGCGCGCGTCGAGGGTGAAGTCGCCCAGCTTCAGCTTGGCTTCGACCAGCAGCGTCATCGCAGGTCCGCCTTCCGGCCGGCAAAATGGGCGAGGATTTCGGAGGCGATCAACGCCGCCATGGAAATGGCCACCGAAATCAGCGTCAGGCGCAGGGCGCCGGCATCGCCGCCGGGCACTTGGGTGAAGCTGTAGATGGCGGCCGAGAGGGTCTGCGTCTCGCCGGGAATGTTCGAGACGAAGGTGATGGTGGCGCCGAACTCGCCCATGGCTTTTGCGAACGAGAGGATCATGCCGGCGATCACCCCTGGCAGGATCAGTGGCAGCGTGACGGTCAGGAATACCCATATCGGGCTCGCGCCGAGGGTGCCGGCGGCGTCCTCCAGCTTGCGGTCCACCGACTCGATGGAGAGGCGGATGGTCCGCACCATCAGGGGAAAGCCCATCACCGCGCAGGCCAGCGCCGCCCCGGTCCAGCGGAATGAGAAGACGATGCCGAAATAGGTGTCGAGAAAGCTGCCGATCGGCCCGCGCCGGCCGAACAGCAGCAGCAGGATGAAGCCCGTGACCACCGGCGGCAGCACCAGCGGCAGATGGACGATGCCGTTGAGCACCGATTTGCCCCAGAAGCGGCCACGCGCCAGGGCGAGTGCCATCAGGAGGCCGAAGGGCAGGCTGGCCAGCATCGCCACGGTGGCGATGCGCAAGGTGAGAACGACCGCCGTCCATTCGTCGGCGCTGAGATGCATGAAATCCACGCAGGTGTTCCAGGCGTCGGAGGAGTGGTGGCGCGCGGCGCGCCACACGCTTCACTTTAGGACAGTGAAGCCCTGCTTCTCAAATGCCGGCTGCTCCTTCGCCGAGCGCATGAAGGCGAGGAAGGCGGCGGCGTCCGGATTCTTAGAGGCCGCGACCAGCGCCACGGGATAGATGATCTTCGGGTGGCTGTCTTCCGGGAAGGTGCCGACGATGGCGACGCTCGGGTCGGCGGCGGCGTCGGTCTGGTAGACGATGCCGTAGGGCGCCTCGCCGCGCGAGACGAGCAGCATGGCGGCGCGTACGCTTTCCGCGCCCGCGACCTTGTTTTCCACCGAGGGCCAGACGTCGAGATAGGTCAGCGCCGCCTTGCCGTATTTGCCGGCGGGCACGCTCTCCACCGAGCCCATGGCGAGCCGCCCGCCCTTCAGCAGGCCGGCGAGGTCGAAGCCCTTCTTGATGTCGACCGGCTTGGCATTGTCCTTGGGGGCGATCAGCACCAGGCGATTGCCGAGGAAGTTCACGCGGGTCGCATCCTGGATCAGCTTGCGGCTGGCGGCATAGTCCATCCAGTCGAGATCGGCGGAGATGAAGATATCGGCCGGCGCGCCGGCCTCGATCTGCTTGGCGAGCCCGGAGGAGGCGGCATAGGAGATGCGCGTGGTCTTGCCGGTTTCCTTCTGCCAGTCGGCGGCCACCGCATCGAGGGCGTTCTTCAGGCTGGCGGCGGCGAAGATGGTGACCGGCTCGGACTGGGCATGGGCGACGCCCGCGAGCGGAAGGGTGCCGAACCAGGCGCCGCTCAGGGCGACGCATGCAATCTTCAGCCATGTGCGGCGGGCCAGATTCATTTTCCCTCTCCGAGTGCGGTGCCGTGGTGCAGCGCGATATATTGTGAAATATAACGCCGCGACGATTTTCGCTAGCGATATATTTTCTAAACTATGTCGATGTGGGGCGTGGCGGGCAGGACCCATCGGGCTCCGCGCCATCATTGGAGGGGATCATGAAGATCAGTGCGCGGAATGTGTTGAAGGGCAAGATCTTGGAAATCACCAAGGGCGCGACCACGTCCCACGTGCGCCTCGACCTGGGCGGCGGCGCGACCGTGACCGCTTCCATCACCAACGAGGCGGTGGACGAACTGAAGCTCGAAGTCGGTCAGGAAGCCGCCGCCATCATCAAGGCGTCGGACGTGATGATCGCCGTTCATTGAGGCCGGGCGGACGCCGCCGTGGGCGGCCCCGTCTTCTCAGGCCGCGCCCCTGGCGGCGCGGCCATCCGTGCGCGGCCTTCGTGCGCAGGCGAGCATGGTATCGTCGCGCGCATCGCCGGGGCCGCACCGGAAAAGGGCTTTCTCGATGTTCGTCCGTCAGCTGCATTATCTCCTGGCGGTCGCCCGCGAACGGCATTTCGGGCGGGCGGCGGAAGCCTGCAACGTGTCCCAGCCCACTTTGTCCGCTGGCCTGCGCAAGCTGGAGGAGGAACTGGGCCAGCCGCTGGTGGTGCGCGGCCACAGGTTTTTGGGGCTCACCGCCGAGGGCGAGCGGATCCTGCAGTGGGCCCAGCGGATCGTCGCGGATTATGACGGGCTGAGGCAGGAATTGTCCGGCCGCGGCGCCGGCCTTGCAGGCCAGCTGCGCATCGGCGCCGTGCCTGCCACCTTGCCGGCCATCCCGCCCCTCGTGAACGCTTTCTGCGCGCGCCATCCCGAGGTGCGGGTGCAGATCCATTCGCTCAGCTCGGTCGCGATCCAGCGCGGGCTCGACGATCTCGACCTCGATGTCGGCGTCACCTATCTCGACACCGAGCCGCTGAGCCGGGTGAGCGGGTTCGCGCTCTATGAGGAAGCCTATGTCTTCGTCACCGCGCAGGCCGACGAACATGCCGGCCGCGAGACCATCAGCTGGCGCGCGGCGGCGGAAAGCCCGCTCTGCCTGCTGACGGGCGACATGCAGAACCGGCGGATCATCGACCGCGTGCTGGCGCAGGCGGGTGTCGCCTCGCGCCCGCGCATCGAGGCCAACTCCTTCTTCGGCATCTGGTCGCAGGTGGCCTCCGGCGCCTGGGCGAGCATCGTGCCGCAGACCCATTTGTCCAGCTTCGGGCGCATCGAGGGGGTGCGCGCGCTGCGCTTGGTGGATCCGGTGCACACCCAGGCGGTGGGGCTCGTCGCCACCGACCGCGATCCCAAGCCCCCGGTGGCCGATGCCTTCCTGCGGATCGCGCGCGGCTTCGTCCAAGGCGCGCTGCGCACGCTCTGAGGCGCGCCGCGCCGCCCGTCGCCGGGCGGTTCCTGGAACCGTTCCATCATTGCCTTCGCCTATGAATTCTTGCGTCCAATCGATTGGACGCGCGCGGTCCGCCGGTCTTCACTGAGCCGGTCGAAGCGGCACCGTGCGCCAAAGCGCGCCGCCCCGAACGCGGAGCAGAACCGGCATCGCCTCAGGCGGGCGGTTGCTCCGCCCCCGCCCAAGATCCGGCATGCCTAACGCCTTTGCGGCGAATGCCGAGGCCTGCCTTCAGGAGGAAACCATGGCGAAAATTGTCTGCGTTCTCTACGACGATCCCGTTAACGGCTATCCCAAGACCTATGCCCGCGACGATCTTCCCAGGATCGACCATTATCCCGGCGGCCAGACCCTGCCGACCCCGAAGGCGATCGATTTCCAGCCCGGCACCATGCTGGGCAGCGTTTCAGGCGCGCTCGGCCTGCGCAAATACCTGGAATCCCTTGGCCACACGCTGGTCGTGACCTCTTCCAAGGACGGCCCCGACAGCGTGCTGGAGCGCGAACTGCACGACGCGGAAGTGGTGATCTCCCAGCCGTTCTGGCCGGCCTATCTCACCAAGGAACGCATCGCCAAGGCGCCCAAGCTGAAGCTGGCGCTCACCGCCGGCATCGGCTCCGATCATGTGGATCTGCAAGCCGCCATCGATGCCAAGATCACGGTCGCCGAGGTCACTTATTGCAACTCCATCAGCGTCGCCGAGCACGTGGTGATGATGATCCTCGGCCTCGTGCGCAATTATCTCCCCTCCCACGATTGGGTGCGCAAGGGCGGCTGGAACATCGCCGATTGCGTCGCCCGCTCCTATGACGTGGAAGGCATGCATGTGGGCACGGTGGCCGCCGGGCGTATCGGCCTTGCGGTGTTGCGCCGCCTGAAGCCGTTCGACATGCACCTGCACTATACCGACCGCCACCGCCTGCCGGCCGAGGTGGAGGCCGAGCTGAACCTCACCTGGCACGCGACCCGCGAGGAGATGTACGGCGTGTGCGACGTGGTCACGCTGAACTGCCCGCTGCATCCCGAAACCGAGCACATGATCAATGAGGAGACGCTGAAGCTGTTCAAGCGCGGCGCCTATCTGGTCAACACGGCGCGCGGCAAACTGTGCGACCGCGACGCCATCGTGCGCGCGCTCGAAGGCGGCCAGCTCGCCGGCTATGCGGGCGATGTGTGGTTTCCGCAGCCCGCGCCGCAGGATCACCCCTGGCGCACCATGCCCCACCACGGCATGACGCCCCACATCTCCGGCACCTCGCTCTCCGCTCAGACCCGTTATGCGGCCGGCACGCGCGAGATTCTGGAATGCTATTTCGAGGGCCGGCCGATCCGCGACGAATATCTCATCGTCGATGGCGGCAAGCTCGCCGGCGTGGGGGCCCATTCCTACAGCGCCGGCAATGCCACCGGCGGTTCGGAAGAGGCTGCCAAGTTCAAGAAGGCCAGCTGACGCCAGGGCCTGGTCCGACGAGTCCGATCAGGTTGAAACAGCCCGGCGGCGCCAAGGTTTGCGGTGCCGCCGGCCCTAGGATTGTTCTTTTCCCCTTTCCTCCCCGCCTTGCCGGGGCGCGCGGCACGTCATTGCGCCGCGCGGGAGGGGCCGCGTGGCGCGTGTCGCTCGTGGCCCTTTCCGCGCGGTGTGCCGCCCGCTCCGGCGATCTTTCCCCCCGTGCCCGTCAGGTGTCGTGCGGGTCGTCCAAAGGCTGGCCGAGCGTGCGCAGGGTCCAGCGCCGGCCGTCGGTGCGCAGGTCAGTCAGGCTCAGGGGCGCGATGTCGATCTGCCAGAAGGCGTCAGGCGCCTGGAGAAGCCCGGCCACCAGCGCCCGGACATTCGCCGCGTGGGTGCATGCGATCAGATGGCCATGGCTCTCGCGCTGGCGGTCCAGCCAATCCTCCATGCGGGCGATCAGCGCCGTGCGCGATTCGCCGCCGTGCGGCGCGGCCTGGGGCTCGCCGCGCCAGAGGGCGAGCGCGCCGGGATAAGCCGTGTCCACCTCAGCGAAGGTGAGGCCCGCCCAAAGCCCACAGTCCCAATCCTGAAGATCCACATCCGTCTCGGCGTTAAAGCCGAGGGCCTGTGCGGTTTCACGCGCGCGCAGGGCCGGCGCGGCGAGCACCCGGTCGGGCCGCCGCAGCCGGCCGCGCCAGGCTTGCGTCTGCGCGAGGGCGCGCGGCTCCAGCGGTTCGTCGCACGGAAAGGCGCCGGCCCGCATGGCGGCGGTGGCACCGTGGCAGATCAGCGTCAGGCGATTGGCCATGGCGACGGGGCAACCTCGCGGTATCAGGCGGGGACATCGAACGGCGGCCGGCGGGCCGGGCGGGTGCCCGGTTTGCCACATTGTTTGTTTGACACAACCTGTATCCCGCAAATAGTGTCGGAGCTTCGCTGCGGGTGAGGAAGTCGGTGAAAATCCGACACGGTCGCGCCACTGTAAGCGGCACGCCATTCCGGCTGTGCCGCAAGTCAGACCCGGCCCGCAGGGTTTTGTTCGATTTCGGGACGCGCAATCCCAGGAGACCCAGCATGGCCGACACCCTTCTTTCCGGTTCCTCCCTCGGCGCTGCGGCCGGCACGCAGACCATCTCGGTCAGCGAACTTCTGCCCTGGGCGGTGTTCGGCGGCCTGCTGATGCTGCTCGCGCTCTATTTCGTCGGCGCCGAACAGGGTGCGACCTCCCTCATCCCCGGCATGTATGTGCATGAATTCCTGCACGACGGCCGCCATCTGCTCGGCTTCCCCTGCCACTGAGGGGGATGCGACATGGTTGGGTCTCTCCTGCTTCGCGGGATGCTTGTCGGCGTCCTCGCGGGCCTGCTCTCGTTCGGATTCGCGCGCGTCTTCGGTGAACCCGCGGTCAACCGCGCCATCGCCTTTGAGGAAGCGCATGCGGAAGGGCCGGCGCCCGCCGCCGCTCCCGCATCCCCGGCGGCGACGCCGCATGTCCATGCCGACGGCAGCACGCACATGCATGCCGCCGCCCCGGAACCCGCCGCCGCAGAGGGCCATTCCCATGGTGGCGAGGAGGAATTGGTCAGCCGGTCCACCCAGGCCGGCCTCGGCCTGCTGACCGGCACCGTGGTCTATGGCGCCGCCATGGGCGGCATCTTCGCGCTGGTCTTCGCCTTCGCCCTTGGGCGGGTGGGTCCGCTGTCCCCGCGCGCCACGGTGGTGCTGCTGGCGCTGGGCGGGTTCTTGGCCATCGTGCTGGTGCCGGGGCTGAAATATCCCGCCAATCCGCCCGCCGTGGGCGACGGCGCGACCATCGGCTTCCGCACCCAGATGTTCTTCCTGATGCTCGCGGCTTCGCTGGTCGCGCTCACGGGCGCCGTGCTGCTGGCCCGGCGGCTCGCCGCCCGCCACGGCGCGTGGAACGGCATCGTGGCGGCGGCCCTCGCCTATGTGGCGGTGATCGCCCTGGTGCAGATGGCGCTGCCGACCATCAACGAGGTGCCGGCCGAATTCTCGGCCTCGCTCCTGTGGGAGTTCCGCATCGCCACGCTCGGCATCCAGGCGGTGCTATGGACGACCCTCGGGCTGGTCTTCGGCCCGCTCGCCGAGCGCAGCCTGCGCGCCCATCGCGGCGTGCGCCTCGCTTCCGCCGGCGCCCTGCGCTGACCAGCTTGCGCTGGGCCGGTTCGGTGAGCCGGGGGGACCGCTGTGTCGGACCCCCGGGTGCGCCGCCGGTGGTGCCCTTTTGGTCGCTGTCGGCCCGCGTCGATCCCTCAGAAGCGGGCGGCATTCGGCATGCCGAAATGTGATGCGCAATATCGGAGCGAAAAGCCGGTGTGATCGGCCGGAAAACCGCGGTGAAGCCCCAGTAAACCGATGTTCGTCTAGCTTAAGTCATTGTTTCACGTGAAACATTTTTGGTGAATGTGGGTGGCGGGGCGCGCCTAAAGGCTCGCTGCCGCCCGCGCCGCCTGATCGTAATGGCCGGAGAGCGTGCGCAGCAAGGCGGCGATTTCCGAAAGCTTTTCCGGCGCAATGCCGGTCGCGGCCACGGTCTTGGTCAGCAGCGCCTCGCGCACCTCGCGATAGCGCTGGCAGGCGAGGCGCCCCTTCTCGGTCGCCGCCAAGGTCTTCTCCTTGCCGCGCCGGCCGCCGGAAACCAGCCCCAGCGCCTGGAGCTTCTTGGCCGCATAGGTCACCAGGTGCGTATCCTCCACATCCAGCACCAGGCACAGATCGGCGATGGTCTTCGCCCGGTCGCGGTGGGCCACATGGTGCAGCACCAGCACGTCGAGCGAGGAGAGATCCGGCAACCCGGCCGCCGCCATGCAGCGGACCATCCAGCGCTGATAGCCGTGGGTGATCATGTTGAGGCCGAATTCCAGCTCCGAGAGCGCCGGCAGCGCCCCGTCCGCGAGATGGGCCGAGGAGACGATCGAGCCGAGCGGGCCGGAGGAGATCTTGCGATCATCGCTGGCGGCGGCCGAAGGGGGGGAGGGGCGTCGGGTCATGCGGCGTGGCGTCTATCTGTTATTGGGCATGGACCGCGGCGGCCGGCCGAGGCGTCTTCAGTGAAACGCGCCGGCGCGGATTTCGCGGAAAGACCGGCCCTTGCGGGGCCGGCCAGCGTGGGGCGGCGCGCCAGCCGCGCGCCGCAGCCTCAGGCGTCGAGGCTCATTTGTTGAAGGTGGCGAGGATGGCTTCGCCGTCCGGGCCGGCCTTCTTGATCCAGTCGGCGGTCAGCTGCTTGCCGATCTTCTCGAAGCCCGCCCGCAGTTCGGCGGAGGGCGGCTCCACCTTCATGCCCTTGGCCTGGAGCTGGTCGACATACCATTTGCTCTTTTCGATGGAGCTCTTCCAGCCACGTTCCTCGGCTGCGGCGGCGGCCTTCAGCACGGCCTCCTGAGTCGGCTTGTCGAGGGCCTCGAACGCGGCCTTGTTCACGAACACCATGTTCTTCGGCAGCCAGGCCTGGACGTCGTAGAAATAGGGAATGCTTTCCCAGATCTTCACGTCATAGCCAGTGGCGGCGGAGGTGATGAGGGCGGTGACCACGCCGGTGGCGAGCGCCTGCGCCAGTTCGGCCTGCTGCACGGTGACGGACTGGGCGCCAAGCAGATCGCCGATGCGCGAGGTGCCGACATTATAGGCGCGCCATTTGGCGCCCTTCAGATCCTCGACCTTGGTGACAGGGTTCTTGGAGAAAATGCCCTGCGGCGGCCAGGGCACCGCATAGAGCACCATAAGCCCCTGCGATTCCATCTTCTTCTCGACGAACGGGCGAGAGGCCGCCCAGAGCTTCTTCGAGCTTTCGTAGGAGGTGGCGAGGAACGGAACCACGTCGACGCCGAAGATCGGATCCTCGTTCTCGTGGATCGACATGATGACCTCGCCGGCCTGGGCCTGGCCGGTCGCCACCGCGCGCTTGATCTCCGGCGCCTTGAACAGGACGGCGTTGGGATGAAGCGTGATCAGCAGCTTGCCGCCGGACAGGGTTTCCACGTCCTTGGCGAACTGAGCGATGTTCTCGGTGTGGAAATTGTCCGCCGGGTAGGCGGAGGGAAGGTTCCACTTGGTCTGGGCGAGCGCTGGGGCCGCCGAGAGCGTGGCGATGCCGGCTGCGACGAGCGCCGGTGCGAGGAAACGCAAGCGTGCCATTTTGTATCCCTCTTCTGGTTGGCTTTGACGGCGGTGGATCACCCG
Source organism: Roseixanthobacter pseudopolyaromaticivorans (assembly GCF_043195145.2). NCBI lineage: Bacteria > Pseudomonadati > Pseudomonadota > Alphaproteobacteria > Hyphomicrobiales > Xanthobacteraceae > Roseixanthobacter > Roseixanthobacter pseudopolyaromaticivorans. The sequence continues at coordinate 3,637,453 of NZ_CM195539.1, read as the reverse complement.
GGGAAGGCCCAGCGCGGCAGCACCAGGACGATCTCCGGGAAGGTCGTGATGATGATGACCGCGACGTTGAGCAGAATGAAGAATGGAAAAGCAGCCTTGGCCACCGAGAGCGTATCGCGCCCGCTCATGTTCTGGAGCACGAACAGGTTGAAGCCCACGGGCGGCGTAATCTGCGCCATCTCGACGTGGATGACGAGGTAGACGCCGAACCAGACGAGGTCGAACCCTGCCTGCTTCACCATCGGCAGCACGATCACTGCCGTCAGGACGATCATCGAGATGCCGTCCACGAGGCAGCCGAGGATGATGTACATGACGGTCAGCGCCAGGGCGAGCTTGCCGGGGGTGAGGTTGAGCCCCTGCACCCATTCCGCCAGCGCCACCGGGATGCCGGTATAAGCCATGGCGGCGGTGGTGAAGGCCGCGCCGGCGATGATCAGCATGATCATGCAGGACAGCCGGGTGGCGCTCATCACGCTCTCGATGAACGCGGTCCAGGTCAGCGTCCCGCTCCAGGCCGCCAGGGCAAGCGCGCCCATCACGCCCCAGGCGGCGCATTCGGTCGCCGTGGCGAGGCCGAGGATGAGCGAGAGAAACACCCCCGCGATCAGCAGCAGGCACGGCAGCAGGCGCGCCGATTGGCGTAGCTTTTCCCGGAACGGCATCCGCGGGTCGCGCGGCGGCGACTTGGACGGGTTGAGCAGCGCCCAGATGATGATGTAGCCGCTGTAGAGCGCCATCACCAGCAGCCCCGGCAGGAAGCCGCCGAGGAACACCTGGAGCACCGAGACATTGGCCGTGACCGCATAGACCACCATCGGGATCGACGGCGGAATGAGCAGGCCGAGCGTGCCCGAGCCGGCCAGCGTGCCGATGCTCATGCCCTTGTCGTAGCCGCGCTTGTCCAGCTCCGGCAAAGCGATCTTGCCGATGGTGGCGCAGGTGGCGGCGGAGGAGCCGGAGACCGCAGCGAAGATCCCGCAGCCCACCACGTTCACATGCAGCAGGCGGCCGGGAAGCCATTGCAGCCACGGCGCAAGGCCGCGGAACATCTCTTCCGACAAGCGTGTTCGGAACAGGATCTCGCCCATCCAGATGAACAGCGGCAGGGCGGCGAGCGTCCAAGAGGCGGTGGCGCTCCACACGGTGGTGGCGAGCACCTGGCCGATGGGCACGTTGGTGGTGAGCACCATGGCCGCGAGCCCGACGATGCCGAGGCCGAAGGCAATCCACACACCGCTGGCGAGGATGGCGACGAGAAGCAGAAGCAGCACGATGGAGAGCTGCGCCAGATCGAAATGCATCATGGCTCAGACGCCTCCGCCGGCAGCGATGCGCTCGACCAATTCATCTGGCGAAGTGGCGGGTTCCTTCTCATAGCGGGGCCGGTTGCCGCCCGCGACATGGACAAACTCGTCCAGCATGGCGATCAGCAATATCACCAGCCCTGCCGCATATCCGCTCTGCGGAATCCAGAGCGGCACGGCGATCACGCCTTGCGACATGTCGTTGAAGAGCATGGATTCATAGGCGAGTTGCACGGCGTTCTTCGCGAAATAGGCGAGGAAGGCGATGCCGATCGTCAGGGCCACCAGTTCCGCCGCCTGACGGGAGCGGCCGTGGAGCCTCTCGAGCAGCAGGCCCACGCGGATCATGTCGCCGGCCTTGAAGGTGTGGGCGAGGCCGAGAAACGCCATCGCCGCCATGCACCAGGCGGTGAAATCATCGCCGGCGGGAACATTGAGGCCGAACTCGCGGCCGGCAGAAAGGGCGATCATCAGGCCGAAGATCGCGAGCAGGAAAAGCCCGGCCAGGATGCCGGAGAGAAGATAGAGCCCGTCGAGCGCCTTGCGGATCATGCGCGCCCTCCGCAGATCGGATGTCGGCGCCGCCCGGCGGATGTGTCTCTATCCTTCGCGACGCTGCGCGCGCGCGTTTTCAACCGCCGTCGATGGCGGAATTCTTCCCTGGTCATCTGAACCCCTCAAAAGTCTGTCCGGCGCCCTTCGGGCTATGCCCTGGGTGCTCTCGAAAGATATGCTGGCCTCAACCTGTCATTTCGTCAACAAAATGTTGACGTTTTTTATCCGACATGACTTCATTCGTTTCGCAGACGCCTAACTGACGTGGCATCCAGGCAAACGATCGATGCTGCAGAGTGGGCCAGACGGATCGAGAATAGGAAATTCTAATTTTGAGCCCATTCATGCTGAAATCGGTATCAGTCCGATGCGGCGTGAAGGGTGGTTGAACAGCGCGGACCGCTTGGGCGGTGCAGAAAACGGGCCAGCCGAACCGGCGCGGTTCCGGCGACCATCAGACGACGCAGGGGACAGATATGGTGACGAACGCGGACGCGGAGATTTCTTCGGGCAAGCGGGGTGCTTGGGAATTCTGGATCGACCGCGGCGGCACCTTCACCGACATCATCGGGCGCCGGCCTGATGGACATCTGGTGGCGCACAAGGTCTTGTCGGAAAACCCGGGCGCATATCGCGACGCGGCGGTACACGGCATTCGCGAGTTGCTTGGCCTCAAGGCAGGGGAGCCCATACCCGGCGGCCTCGTTTCTGCTGTCAAAATGGGCACGACGGTCGCCACGAACGCGCTTCTTGAGCGCAAGGGCGACCGCACCCTGCTGGTGACGACACGCGGCTTCAAGGACGCGCTGAAGATCGGCTATCAGGCGCGACCCAAGATTTTCGCCAAGAAGATCGTTCTTCCCCACATGTTGTTCGAACGCGTGCTGGAGGTGGGCGAGCGTGTGCGCGCCGACGGCACCATCGAGGCGGCGCCCGATCTGGACGCGGTGCGCGCGAGCCTGGTGGAGGCACGCGAGGCCGGCATCGTGGCGGTGGCGATCGCCTTCATGCACGCCTATCGCTTCCCCGAGCACGAGCGGCAGATCGCGGCATTGGCGCGGGAGATCGGCTTTCCGCAGGTTTCCGTGTCCCACGAGGTTTCCCCGCTCATCAAGCTGGTGGGGCGAGGCGACACTACGGTGGTGGATGCCTATCTCTCGCCAATCCTGCGCCGCTATGTGGGGCAGGTGGCGGAGGAACTGGGAGCCGGGGAGCCCGAGGGCGCCGACCCGATCCGCCTGATGTTCATGATGTCCTCTGGTGGGCTGACCGCCGCCAATCTGTTTCAGGGCAAGGACGCACTGCTTTCCGGGCCTGCCGGCGGCGTGGTCGGCGCGGCGGAAACCGGCGGCATTGCCGGGCTTGAGCGCATCATCGGCTTCGACATGGGGGGCACGTCCACGGACGTCTGCCATTTCGACGGCGAGCTTGAGCGAGCTTTCGACACGGAAGTCGCCGGCGTGCGCATTCGCGCGCCCATGATGCGCATTCACACGGTGGCAGCGGGCGGGGGATCGATCCTGCATTATGATGGCTCGCGCTTCCGCGTGGGGCCGGACAGCGCGGGCGCCAATCCCGGCCCGGCCTGCTACCGGCGCGGCGGGCCGCTCGCGGTGACCGACGCCAATGTGATGCTCGGTAAGCTCATTCCCGATTTCTTCCCGAAGATCTTCGGCCCAAACCAGGATCAGGCGCTCGATGCCGATGCGGTGCGCGAACAATTCGCCGCCCTCGCGGCCGAGATGGGGGATGGCCGCACCGCCGAGGCCGCCGCCGACGGCTTCATCACCATCGCGGTGGAGAACATGGCCAATGCGATCAAGAAGATCTCGGTGGAGCGCGGCTATGATGTCACCCGCTATGCGCTGACCTGTTTCGGCGGGGCGGGCGGGCAGCACGCCTGCCTGGTCGCCGACGCGCTGGGCATGAAGAGCGTCCATATCCACCCCTTCTCAGGCCTGCTGTCGGCCTATGGCATGGGCCTCGCCGCCATCCGCGCCCATCGCACAAAGGCTGTCGGCGTGCGCCTCGAAGCCGAGGCTTTGGCCGCGCTCGAGCAAACCCGGGACGCGCTCGCGGGGGAGACGGTGGCGGAACTCGTGGGGCAGGGCATTGCTCAAGGCGATGTCGAGACGCAGGCCAAGCTGCACCTGCGCTATGAAGGCACCGATACGCCGCTCTCCGTCGCACTTGCCGACGTGCAGGCCATGCTTCGCGAGTTCGAAGCCAAGCATAAGGGCCAGTTCGGCTTCGTCTCGCCCGAAAAGCCGGTGGTGGTCGAGGCCATCGAGGTTCAGTCCTCGGGCGGCGGGGCTGGCATCGCGGAACCTGATCATGCCCTGTGCGAAGGCGCCCCGCAGGCGGACCGCACGGCGCGCTTCTTTTCGCGCGGCGAATGGCATGAGGCGCCCGTTGTGCTGCGCGCGGCGTTCCGGCCGGGCATGGTGCTGCAAGGCCCGGCCATCGTCATCGAGCCCAACCAGACGGTGATCGTGGAGGCCGGCTGGCGGGCGGAAGTGACGGTGAAGGACCATCTCCTGCTCACCCGCGCCGTGGCCTTGAAGCGCGCCGAGGCGGTCGGCACGCACGCCGATCCCGTGATGCTGGAAGTGTTCAACAACCTCTTCATGTCCATCGCCGAGCAGATGGGCGTAACACTCCAGAACACCGCCTATTCGGTGAACATTAAAGAGCGGCTGGACTTCTCGTGCGCGGTCTTTTCCGGCACCGGCGAACTGGTGGCCAACGCGCCCCACATGCCGGTGCATCTTGGCTCCATGGACCGCTCGGTGGAAACCGTGATCCGCGAGAATGATGGCGCCATCCGCCCCGGTGATGTGTTCGCGTTGAACGCTCCGTACAATGGCGGCACGCATCTGCCGGATATTACCGTGTGCTCGCCGGTGTTCGACGATGAGGGGAAGGAGTTGCTGTTCTGGGTCGCCTCGCGCGGCCACCACGCGGACGTTGGCGGCGTCGCTCCCGGTTCCATGAGCCCGCGCGCCACGGTGATCGAGGAAGAAGGCGTCTATATCGACAATTTCAAGCTGGTGGACCAGGGCCGCTTCCGCGAGGCGGAACTTCTGGATCTGCTCTCCGGCGCGAAGTATCCCGCCCGCAATCCGGTGCAGAACGTGGCGGACCTCAAGGCGCAGATCGCCGCCAATGAGAAGGGCATCCAGGAATTGCGCAAGATGATCTCGACCTTCGGGCTCGATGTCGTCACCGCTTATATGGGCCACGTGCAGGACAACGCCGAGGAGAGCGTGCGCCGGGTTCTCGATCGTCTCAATGACTGCGAATACAGCTATGAGATGGACCAGGGCACGGTGATCAAGGTGAAGATCACGGTGGACAAGGCGGCACGTCGCGCCACGGTGGATTTCACCGGCTCCTCCCCGCAGCAGCCGACCAATTTCAACGCGCCGGCCCCGGTCACCCGGGCGGCGGTGCTCTACGTCTTTCGCGTGATGGTGGAGGATGAAATCCCCATGAACGCTGGCTGCCTGCGGCCCATCGACATCGTGGTGCCGCAGGGCTCGATGCTCTCGCCGGTCTATCCCGCCGCGGTTGTGGCCGGGAATGTGGAGACGTCCCAGGCGGTCACCAATTGCCTGTTCGGCGCGCTGAAAGCCATGGGCGCGTCCCAGGGCACCATGAACAACCTCACCTTCGGCAACGAGAAGATTCAGTATTACGAGACCATCTGCTCGGGTTCGCCGGCGGGCCCCGGCTTCGACGGCACGGACGCGGTGCACGTGCACATGACCAATTCGCGCCTGACCGACCCGGAAATCCTGGAAACCCGCTTTCCGGTTCTGCTGGAGGATTTCCACGTGCGGCCGGGCTCCGGCGGGCGGGGGCAGTGGAACGCGGGCGCCGGCACCTACCGGCGCATCCGCTTCCTAGAGAAGATGGATTGCGCGCTGCTGTCTTCGCACCGGCGCGTCCGTCCCTTCGGCGTGGACGGCGGCGAATATGGTGCGGTGGGCGAGGGCTTCGTGCGCCGCAACGATGGGTCCTACGACGTCATGGAAGGCTGCGACCAGACCGTGCTCGAAGCCGGCGAAGCGGTGATCGTCATCACGCCGACGGGTGGCGGTTTCGGGGATCCGGCCTTGCGCAAGGGGTGATCCACGCGGCGTGATCTGAAAGTCCGGATGCCGTCGTCCGCACGTCCTTGGTGGTGTGGGCGATGGTGTTCTTTCGAGTTTTGATCCCGATCAATAGCGATACCTCCGTGGGGACTAGACTGCATCGCCAGATCCTGGCGTGCGGTGCGATCCGCGGAGAAATCCCATGGCTTCGAAATGGACGGTCCGTTCCCTGTTCGCCGCCGTCGCCGTCGGCGGGCTCACGCTCATGCCCTTTGCCGCCTTTACGCAGGTGAATGCACCTGCGCAGAAGCATGAGGCTTATGTTCCCCACCTCGGCGACATCATGGAGACCATGCAGCTTCGGCATTTCAAGCTGTGGTTTGCAGGGCGCCTCGGCAATTGGGAGCTTGCCGATTACGAACTCGGGCAGATGCGGGCGAGTTTCCAGGATGCGCTGACCCTCTATCCCGGTATTCCGGTTGCCGACATGAGTTCGATGACCGAGCCGGCCCGCCTCATCGGCGAGGCTATCAAGGAAAAGAACGGGCCGAAGTTCGCGACCGCGTTCAATGACATGACCAATGCCTGCAATGCCTGTCACCAGTCGATCGGGCGCGGGTTCATCGTCGTGCAGGTGCCCACCTCCTCGCCCTTCAGCAACCAGTCCTTCGCGCCTCCGGCCAAATAGCCGCCGCGCGTCAGACCGAGAGCAATGCGTCGCGGCGTGCGGGATCGCCCGCGAGCGCCGCGAAGCTGCCCTCGAATACCATGCGGCCGCGCGCCATGACGCAGGCGCGATCGCAGATGAGCCCGGCGAAGTGAAGGTTCTGCTCGCACAGCAGGATCGAAAGTCCCTCACGCTTCAGGGTCGTCACCGCCAGCGCGATTTGCTCCACGATCCGCGGCGCCAGCCCTTCGGAGGGTTCGTCCAGCAACAACAGCAGCGGATTGCCCATGAGGGTGCGTGCAAGGGTGAGCATCTGCTGTTCGCCCCCGCTCATCTCGCCGCCGCGCCGCCGGCGCATCTCCGCCAGATTGGGGAACAGCGCGAACAGGCGCTCCACCGTCCAGGGCGCATGGCCCGGCCGGGCGGGGCGGCGGCCAACTTCCAGATTCTCCATCACGGTGAGGTCGGTGAAGATCCGCCGATCCTCCGGAACATAGCCGATGCCGGCCTGGGCGAGGTCGTGGGTTTGCAGGCGCGAGACGTCGCGGCCCTCCAGGCGCACCTGCCCGGTGCGGCGGGGCCCCTGCGCGATGATGGCGCGAAGCGTGGTGGATTTGCCAGCCCCATTGCGGCCGAGCAGAGCGAGCGCCTCTCCGGTGCGCACCTCCAGCGCCACATCGTAAAGAATCTGGGCGTGGCCATAGAAGGCATCGAGATGCGCCACCTCAAGCATCCGCAGGCCCCGCGAAGGTCAAGCCGGTGCCGAGATAGATGGCGCGCACATGCGGATCGGCACGGATGGCGGCGGGCGAGCCTTGCGCGATCAGCGTGCCGCGATCCAGCACCAAAACCCGGTCGGCATGCTCGAACACCACATCCATATCGTGCTCGGTGAACAGGATGCCCATGTCGCGCTCCCGGGCGAGGCGGGCGGCCAGGCGCATCAGGGCGACGCGCTCGCCGATTGCCATGCCGGCGGTGGGCTCGTCCATGAGCAGCAGGCGGGGGCCGTTCGCCAGCGCGAGCGCAAGTTCCAGCCGCTTGACGTCACCATAGGCGAGCTCCCCGCTGGCCCGTTCCGCCTGGTCCGCGAGCCCCACGAGGCCGAGCAGCGCGTCCGCTTCCTGCCTGTGGGCGCGGCCGGCGAAGCCGAAGGGACGGGCCAGCGCGCCATGGTGGGAGAGCAGGGCGACCGCGAGATTCTCCCGCACGCTCATGGACGCGAAGGTGGCGGCGATCTGGAACGTGCGCCCGACGCCCAGGCGGAACAGCCGGCGCGGCGGCGCGCCGGTGATCTCCTGCCCGGCGATGCGCACGGTGCCCGCGTCGGGCGTCACCTGCCCGCCCAGCAGGCTGAAGCAGGTGCTTTTCCCAGCGCCATTGGGGCCGATGAGCGCCACAATCTCCCCGGCCGCCAGGGTGAAGGAGACATCGCGCACGGCGGCGACGCCGCCATAGGCCTTGGAAAGGCTGATGGCCTCGAGCAACGGCGGGCTCATGCGTCACCGCTCCCCAAGCGTGGGCGTAGGCGGGCGAGCGAACCCACGATGCCATGGGGAAAGGCGATCACCAGCAGCACGATCACCGCGCCCAGAACGAGCTTGGAATGCTCGGTCTGGCTCATCAGCCCTATGGATAGCAGCTTGTAGGCGATGGCGCCGACGATGCCCCCTGAGATGGTTTCAACCCCGCCCAGGAGCACCATGGCTAGGGCATCCACCGAGAGTGGTATGCCCAGCGTATCGGGAAAGACACTGCCTTTCAGAAAAGCGAACAGCGCGCCGGCGAGCGCCGCGAACAGGCCCGCGAGGGCAAATGCCGCCCATTGGATGCGATGGCGGTCAACGCCCAGCGCTTCGGCCCGCGCGGCATTGTCACGCGCCGCGCGAAGGGCATAGCCGAAGGGCGAGAAGATGAGCGTGCGCAGGGCTGCGACGCCAAGCGTCGCGAGGGCAAGGGCCAGCCAATAGAAGCCGGAGGGGGTCGCAGCGAAGCCTTGCGGCCAGATGCCGAGCAGGCCGTTGTCGCCGCCGGTCACCTGGACCCATTGGAAGGTAATCGCCCAGGCGATCTGCGCGAAAGCGAGCGTCAGCATGGCGGAATAGACGCCCGACAGGCGTACGCAAAACCAGCCGAACAGCACCGCGCCGGCGAGCCCCAGGAGCGGACCGAGCAGGATCGAACCGATCATGGAAAGCCCGGCGAGCTTCAAGGAGAATGCCGCGCCATAGGCGCCGAGGCCAAAATAGGCGGCATGGCCGAAGGAGGGGAGGCCGCCTGCACCCATGAGGAAATGCAGGCTCGCGGCAAAAAGCACGAAGATCGCGATCTCCGCGGCCACATTCAGCGCATAGGCGCTTGCGCCGAGTGGCAGCAGGGCGGCCACCAAGACGCCGCCAGCCACCGCCGCGCGCCCGCGCGCCGTCAATGGTCGCCACGGGGCAATGAAGGTGCCGATGGTCGTGCGTGCGCCGCCGTCGGCCCGGCCGAGCAGCCCGTACGGCCGCAGGACCAACACCAGCGCCATCACCGCGAACACCAGCACCAAAGACACCTGGGGCAGAATGAGGATACCGAAGGCGTTCAATTCGCACACCAGCACGGCCGCGAGAAACGCGCCGGTGACCGACCCGAGCCCGCCGATCACCACCACCACAAACGCCTCCACGATGATCTTCAGATCCATGGAATGGTTCACCGCCTCGCGCGGCAATTGCAGCGCCCCGCCAAGCGCGGCGAGAAACACGCCGATGGCGAACACCGAGGTGAACAGCCATTTCTGATTCACGCCGAGCGCCGCCACCATGTCCCGGTCCTGTGTCGCCGCACGCACCAGAATGCCCCAGCGGGTGGTGTGGAAGGCGAGCCAGATCGCGCCGAGCACCAGCGGTCCTAAAGCCACCAGGAACAGGTCGTAGGCGGGGATCGCCTGGCCGAGAACGTCCACTGCGCCCTTCAATCCCGGCGCACGGGGGCCGAGCAGGTCTTCCGGCCCGAAGATCAGGACCACAAGATCCTCAACCATCAGCGTGACGCCGAAGGTTGCGAGCAGTTGGAACAGCTCCGGCGCGCGGTAGATGCGGCGCAAGAGCAGGATTTCCATGGCCACGCCCAGCAAGGCCACGAAGCCGGCGGCGCAAACCAGGGCCGCCCAGAAGCCCAGCGCCCCGGAAAACCGCTCCGTGAGGCTGTAGGCCACATAGGCGCCCAGCATGTAGAAGGCGCCATGGGCGAAGTTCACGATACGCGTAACGCCGAAGATGATCGAAAGCCCGCTTGCCACCAGGAACAACGAACAGGCGCTGGCAAGGCCGGTGAGGAGTTGGGCAATGATGAAGTCCAAAAGCCTCGTCTCCACGCCTTGGTTTGGCCGGGCGTCACCGCCTCTCACCGAGGGAGAGGTCGTCCGCATCGCTGGCGGGTGAGGGGGCACCATGCCCCGCCAGCGCTTCACCCTCGCCCCATCCTTTTCCTTCTCGGGAGAGGAGGCAGGCAAGGCGCGTCAAAACCTATTGCGCCGGGCGCAGCTTTGCGGCCTCTTCCTCGCTCGGCAGATAGGCGGCGCCGTCGCGATAGACGAAGTCCACCATCCGGCCCTGGCCGTCCTGGACCGTGGTCTTGCCCACGAAGGCACCGAGGGTGGATTGGTGATCCCCCTTGCGGAACACGATGGGCCCGAACGGGCTGACGAGGGAAATGCCTTCGGCGGCGGCAATCAGCTTGTCGGTGTCGGTTGACCCGGCCTTGGCGATGATCGCGGCGGCTGCCTTGATGGTCGAATAGCCGACCACGGACCCGAGGCGGGGATAATCGTTGAACTTCGCCCGGTAGGCGTTCAGGAACGCGTCGTGCTCCGGCGTATGGATCGCGTACCAGGGATAGCCCGTCACGATCCAGCCTTGCGGCGCCTCGTCCTTCAGCGGGTCGAGATATTCCGGCTCGCCGGTCAGGAAGCTGACCACGGCGCGATCCTTGAACAGGCCGCGCACATTGCCCTCGCGTACCAGCTTGGCGAGGTCCGGACCGAAGGTGACGTTCAAGATCGCGTCCGGCTTGGCGGCGGCGATGGCCTGGACCACGGGACCGGCGTCGATCTTACCCTGAGGTGGCCATTGTTCCGCCACCCATTCCACGTCCGGCCGCTTGGCCGAGAGCAGCTTCTTGAAGACCGCGACCGCGGACTGGCCGTATTCGTAATTGGGCGCGATGGTGGCCCAACGTTTGGCGGGCAGCTTGGCCGCTTCCTCCGCCAGCATGGCCGCCTGCATGTAGTTCGAGGGGCGCAGGCGGAAGGTATAAGCGTTGCCCTTCTCCCAGGTGATGGCGTCGGTCAGCGGCTCGGCGGCGAGGAAAAACACCTTCTTCTGCTTGGCGAAATCCGAGACGGCAAGGCCGATGTGGGAGAAGAAGGTGCCGGCGAGCATGGCCACCTGATCGGGCGAAACCAGCTCGTTGGCGGCGGTCACCGCATCGGCGGGCTTGCCGGCATCGTCCTTGGAAATCACCACCAGCTTCTTGCCGAGCAAGCCGCCGGCGGCGTTCACCTCGTCGACCGCGAGTTGCCAGCCCTTGCGGTACGGCTCAGTGAAGGCGGGCAGAGTGGAATAGGAATTGATCTCGCCGATCTTGATCTCACCCTGTTGGGCAAGGGCCGCCGAGGCGAACAGGGTGGCGCCGACGGCGAACGCCGCAACGGAAGCGGACAGCGTGCGCATCCTCAACCTCTCCTTCGCAGAGCCGGCGCGCCGCGGGGAGTTCCCCGTTCGGAAAGGCGGCGCCGACCTCTTGCGGATACGCGAGGCGCGGCCGGAAGTCGAGCACGTCAGGGCGCCCGCTGCCGGGTAAGGCGCACGCCGACTATTGAACGCGCTGGGTCTGCGCCGCTGCTAGCGCCGTGCGGCAGCCTTCACTGATTTGGTCGGTCTGTTTTTGAGGGCACTGCATGATGCGTCCGCCGCCCGGCTGGACACTGGCGCACAGCTTCTGCGCGTCCGTGCGGCAGGCCTCCAGTGCCGCCTTGGTGGCCGCAGAGCCCGCGTCCTGCGCCAGCGCCGAGGGCGCGGCGAGACTGCTCTGGATCAGAAAGGAGAATGCGAGGCGCGCCAAGGCGCGGCGGGGAAATGCGATGGCAGGCAAGCGACGGCTCCGGTCGGTGCGGCGCCGCTGGGGCGCCGCTTCATTCCGGAACCATGGCGGCCGGCGGTTGCCCACCGATGTCCGCACGTTGCCAGATCGTTCGGACGTGTGAAGTTTTGTAACAGCCCGAGAGAGGGACAAGCCGGCGTTTCATGCCGGCCCGCGCATGCCGTCCCACCCCTCAGCGGCGCAGGCGGTCCAATACGTCGGCATTGGGGTAGCCGTCCGGCACCATGCCGCTCTTGATCTGGAAATCCTGCACGGCGACGCGGGTCTTGTTGCCCAGGATGCCGTCGGGATTGCCGATATCGTAGCCGCGCTGGAGCAGGAGGGACTGCATCTCCACCCGCTCGGCGCGGGTCAAGGTACGTTCGCCCGCGGGCCAGGAGGCCACGAACGGCCCGCCGCCCCGCAGCCGGTCCGACAGATGGCCGATGGCAAGGGCATAGGCGTCCGCCGGATTGTACCTCAGGATCGAGCTGAAGTTCGGCAGCATCAGGAAGGCCGGCCCCTTGGCGCCGGTGGGGAGCAGCAGAAAGGCGGTGTCCGTGGCGCGCGGAAACGCCTTGCCGCCTGGCCGCGTGATGCCGAGCGAGGCCCATTGGCTGAGGCTGTAGCGCTTGGAGCGATCCACATAGCGATAATCGAAGTTCGCCGGCAGGACGACTTCATAGCCCCAGGTCTTGCCGAACTGCCATCCATCGAGCTTGAGGTTGTTCGCGGTGGAGGCGATCACGTCCGGGATGGAATCCACCACGTTGCGATGGCCGTCGCCGTCGAAATCCACCGCGAAGCGCTGGAAGCTGGTGGGCATGAACTGGGTCGGACCGAACGCGCCCGCCCAGGACCCCTTGAGATGGTCGGCGGGCACATCGCCCTTGTCGAGGATCTGCAAGGTGGCGATGAATTCGTCGCGGAAATAATCCTGCCGCCGGCCGATGCAGGCGAGCGTCGCAGTGGAGCGCAGCACCGAGCGCGAACCCATGCCGTTCGGATTGCCGTAGTCGCTTTCGATGCCCCAGATGGCGGCCACCGCGTAGCGGTCCACCTTATAGGCCTTTTCCACGGCGTCGAAGATCGGCTTGTACTTCGCCAGGATCTCCTTGCCCTTGGCGATGCGCTTCTCGCTCACCAGCATGTTCACATAATCGCCCAGCGCGCGGGAGAATTCCGGCTGGCTATCGAGATAGTCCATGATCTTCATGTCGGGCTCGAGGCCCGTGGTGAAGCGTTCGAAGCCACGCTGGGAGACGCCCTTGGCCTGGGCGAGCGGCCACATGTTGGCGATGCAATTGGGGAAATTGGCCTGCGCCTGGGCAATTGCCTCGGGCGTCATGAGGGGATGGCTGGCGGGGCGGGTGGCCTCGGGCGTCGGATTGGCAGGAAATCCAAAGATCGAGCCGGTCACCTGTGCCTGCGCCCCGGCTGGGGTGAGCCCTGCCAGGGAAAGGCCGAAAGCGATGGCGAGCGCTCCGCCGGTTGTCTTCAGCGCCATGACTGCCCTCTTCGCTGCGCGGCGCGCAGATGTCGCCCCACGGATTCCATGACCGCTAATGGGCAGTCCATATGGTTGCTCTGTGGTTAACGTAGGGCAACTTTATCCGCGACGGTCAGCGAACAGAGTTAAATCTTCTCCCGCTCCGCAAGGCTACGCTCCCAGTCCAGCGCATGGGCGACGATGGTGGGCAGATCATCGAGCTTCGGTGCCCAGCCGAGCTGCGCCTGGATACGATCGGACGCTGCGACGATGGCGGCGGGATCGCCGGCGCGGCGCGGCGAATAGGTGACGGGGAAATCCACCCCGGAAACCGCCTTCACCGTCTCCACCACGTCCAGGACCGAATAGCCCCGGCCGTAGCCGCAATTGAAGATGCCGCTCTCGCCTCCGCTCCGCAGATAGGCGAGCGCGTCGAGATGGGCGGCGGCAAGATCGCTCACATGAATATAGTCCCGCAGGCAGGTGCCGTCGGGGGTCTCGTAATCCGTGCCGAACACATGCAGGCCGGGCCGCTTGCCGAGCGCCGCCTCGCAGGCGACCTTGATGAGATGGGTGGCGCCGGCGGTCGATTGGCCGGAGCGCCCCTTGGGGTCGGCACCCGCCACGTTGAAATACCGCAGCGCGACATAATGCAGCGGGAAGGCGGCGCCGGCGTCGCGCATCATCCATTCGCTCATCAACTTCGAGCGGCCATAGGGCGAAATGGGATTGAGCGCGGCGTGCTCGTCCACGGGCTCTGTGCCGACCATGCCATAGACGGCGGCGGTGGAGGAGAAGATGAAATGCGGTACGCCCGCGCCGACCACAGCCTCCAATAAGGCGCGGGTCTTCACGGTATTGGCGAGATAATAACCGAGCGGGTCGGCGACGGACTCCGGCACGACAATCCGTGCGGCGAAGTGAATGACGGCCTCGATGCCGTATTGCCGCACGGTCTGCGCCACCAATGCGGAGTCGCTGACATCCCCTTGAACGAAAACAGCCGCCTCGGGCACCGCCCAACGAAATCCGGTTGAAAGATCGTCCAGCACCACGACCGCTTCGCCGGCATCGAGAAGCGCCAGCACCATGTGGCTGCCGATATAGCCCGCGCCGCCTGTAACCAGAATCGCCATGTCCTCATCCCTCTGCCCGCGCCAGCCTCTCTGGGCCGTCTGAAATCGCGCGGCTATTGTGCGGTGCATTCATCGCTTCGGTCCACCTGTCGCGAACCATTTCGATGCGGATGCGTTACCTCCACGGACACAGCAACGTCAAAGGCAATCGCGCGATGCGTCAGACTGCGGCAGCCGTTAGCAATACGACGATCGAGTGCTTTGCCGGACGCTGGACCCACGTGCTAGAAGCCCTTGTCTCCCGAAACTGAATGGTGCTCATTCCATGCCGAAGCCTCTGCGGAAAGCCATCCTGCCGGTTGCCGGCCTCGGTACGCGCTTCCTGCCCGCCACCAAGGCGGTTCCTAAGGAAATGCTGACCGTGGTTGACCGGCCGGTCGTTCAGCACGTCGTGGACGAGGCACGTGCCGCCGGCATCGAGCACATCGTTTTCGTCACGGGCCGCAACAAGGCGGTCATCGAAGATCATTTCGACCGTCAGTTCGAGCTCGAAAAGACGCTCGTCGATCGCGGCAAGACGGCGGAACTGGAGCAGCTCGACCGCGACACGCCGAAGGCGGGCACCACCTCCTTTACGCGCCAGCAACTGCCGCTCGGGCTCGGGCATGCGGTGTGGTGTGCGCGCGATCTGATCGGTGACGAGCCGTTCGCGCTGCTGCTGCCGGACATGCTGCACCTGCCCAAGAACGGCAAGGGCTGCCTCGGTAAGATGGTCGAAGCCTACGAGCACACCGGCGGAAATGTCATTTCGGTCTATGAAGTGCCGGACGATCAGACCCATCAATACGGCATCGTCGGCACCTCCTCTGCCCCGGGGTTCGTTCCTGAAATTACGCAAATGGTGGAAAAACCCGCCCGCGGCACGGCGCCGACCAACCTTGCCATTTCCGGGCGTTATATTTTGCAGCCGACGATCTTCGATCTGCTCGCCAAGCAGGGACAGGGTGCGGGCGGTGAAATTCAGCTCACCGATTCGATGCTGAAGCTGATGGAGCGGGAGCGTTTCTTCGCCGTGACCTTCGATGGCGCGGTTTATGATTGCGGCTCCAAGATCGGGTTCTTGATGGCCAATGTCGCTTACGCGCTCATGCGTCCTGATATAGAGCCCGAATTCCGCTCGGAATTGACCTCATTCCTGAAGATCTGACGTAACGGCGGCAGGGCGTGACGTTATTAGAATACCATTTCAGTCGTCGCGCCTTGCCTTGACCCGAACTCTTTTCCCGTCTAATCGCGGTCTCCGAAGCCTTATCTGGTCCAGGCGCGGAGCCCGCGAATGCTGCAGTCCCAAAACCATGGCGGCGAGTTGCGCAAACCCCGCATGAACGATGAACTGCGGTTCCTCCAGTCCTGGTTCCAAAATCCGCTGAAAACGGGCGCGGTTTCGCCTTCCGGCAAGGCGCTTGCCCGGATGATGGCGAACTACCTGGACCCGGCTGTTCCAGGCCCGGTGATCGAGCTTGGACCTGGCACGGGGCCGGTGACGCGGGCGCTGCTGTCGCGGGGATTCGCGCCCGAACGTCTGTTTCTCATCGAATATAACCCGGAATTCTGCGCTCTTCTGCGCCGTCGTTATCCCGGTGTCACCGTGATTCAGGGCGACGCCTACGAAATGCGTAAGACGCTGAACGGGCTGCTGCCCGGCCCGGCGGTCGGCACCATCTCCTCGCTGCCGCTGTTCACCCGCTCGCCGGAGGATCGCGACCGGATGGTGAACGAGGCATTCGACCTGTGCGTCGGTGGCGCGCCGTTTGTTCAGTTCACCTATGCGGTGGTCTCGCCCGTGCCCCTCAAGAATGGGCGCATCAATGGCGAGCGCTCGCCCCGCGTGTGGCTGAACTTGCCCCCCGCCCGCGTGTGGGCCTATCGGCGGCCGTGACGCCCTTTCTTTATGTCAGCCATCCGCAGGTGAAGGTGGATGCGGACCTCCCGGTTCCGCTGTGGGGGCTTTCTGACATCGGGATCGCCCGCACTCGCGCCTTCGCCCGTGATCCGGCGCTGCTGGCCTTCGGCCGCATCGTTTCGAGCGACGAGGTGAAGGCGAAGGAGACTGCTGCCCTTCTGGCCGAGGCGCTGCGCCTGCCGGTGGAGGTGCGCCCCGCCATGCACGAGAATGATCGCTCCTCCACGGGGTATCTGGCCGAAGCGGAATTCCAGGCGGTGGCCAATCTTTTCTTCGCCCACCCGCAGGAGAGCGTGCGTGGCTGGGAGCGCGCTGCCGACGCCCAGGCCCGCATCGTGCGGGAGGTGACGGCAGCGCTCGCCGACGCTCCGCAGACGCCGCCGATCTTCGTCGGTCATGGCGGCGTCGGGACATTGCTTTTATGCCATCTCGCGGGCTATCCGATCTCGCGGGCGCATGACCAGCCGCCCGTCGGCGGAGGTTGCTGGTTCCAATCCGCGCTGGATCGCACGCCCGATCGCTGGCGCGCCATGGAGGAGGCCCTCACCCCATGACATCTGGCCCCGCGACATCCGCAACCCCGTCCGAGACGGCGCGCGACAAGCTTATCGTCGCTCTCGATTTCCCGAATGTTGCCGCGGCGGAAGCGCTGGTGTGGCAATTGGGTGATGCCGTCAGCTTCTACAAGATCGGCCTGGAACTCACGATCTCCGGTGGCCTCGATCTCGCGAGCGACCTGATCTCCGCGGGCAAGAAGGTGTTCTTGGATCTCAAGCTCCACGACATCGACCACACGGTGGAGCGCGCCACTGCCGCCGCTGCCGCGCGCGGGGTCACGCTATTGACCGTTCATGCCTATCCCCAGACGCTCGCCGCGGCTGCCCGTGGCGCCAAGGGCAGTGAGCTGAAGGTGCTCGGCGTCACGGTGCTCACCTCCTATGACGACGCCGATCTTGCGGCGGCCGGGTATGGAAGCGGCGTCGGCGAGACGGTTCGCCTGCGCGCCCGCCAGGCGCGCGAGGCTGGGATTGCCGGCGTCATCTGCGCGCCGACCGACGCGGCGACCGTGCGCGGCATCCTTGGGCCCGACGGCCTTGTGGTGACGCCGGGCGTGCGCCCGAGCGGCTCCGAGGTGGGCGACCAGAAGCGGATCGCGACACCGGCCGCTGCCATCGCGGCGGGCGCGAACAAGATCGTGGTCGGCCGCCCGATCATCGCCGCGCCGGATCCCGTCGCGGCGGCGCAGGCCATATTGAAGGAAATCTCCGGCGCCTGATCCCTCGACGATGGGGGCGCTGTTGTGGGATGGTCGCCGGCGCGAAAGCGCTTGAGTGGCGGGACGAAGGGGCGGAACGAGATGGCCAAGGGCTATTGGATCGCGCGTGTCGATGTGGTCAACCCGGTAGGATACGCGGAATACGCCAAGGCGAATGCCGAACCCTTCGCTGCCCACAAGGCGCACTTTCTGGTGCGCGGCGGCGAAATCCACGCGATGGAAGGCATTTCGCGCGGCCGCAATGTGGTGATCGAGTTCGAGAGCTTCGAAGCCGCCCGCGCCTGTTATTTCTCTCCCGAGTATCAGGCGGCGCTTGCGCTGCGCCAGCCCTATTCCATTGCCGACGTGATGATCGTGGAAGGCGTCGAGCCTCCCGTCGAGGCGCCGTCCTCGGCGGCAACGCCCGCGGGCTATTGGGTCATGGGCCTCGATATTATCGACCAGGAAGGGTACCGCGCCTATGCGGCGGCGGGCGGCACGGCGGGGTTCAAGCCGCGTTTCCTGGTGCGGGGCGGGCGTCAGGAATTGCTGGAAGGCATCGGCCGCCAGCGCACCGTGCTGCTGGCCTTCGATGATGTGCCGACCGCACTCGCCTGCTACGAATCAGATGAGTATCAAAAGGCCGTCCTGCTGCGCGAAGGTGCAGCCGAGGTGGATCTCATCATCGCGCCCGGCTATTCCGGCCCGCAGCCTGCCTAAGACAAATAAGCCCGGATCCCCGGGGGGAGCAAAGCCAAGTGTCGGATCTGCGTGTCGTCATCACCGGGGCCAGCGGTCGCATGGGGCGCACGCTCCTGCGCGCGGTGCTCGAAACCGAGGGGTTCGCACTGGTCGGCGCGCTGGAGCATGCCGATAGTCCCCATCTCGGCGAGGATGCGGGCCTGCTGGCCGGCATCGGCGTTTCGGGCGTGACGGTGCGCAACGATGTGTCCCGCGTGCTCAACGGCGCGGACGTGGTGATCGATTTCACCACACCGTCGGCCTCGGTGCGGCTGGCCGAGACGCTGGCGGAAGCCGGCATCGCCCACGTGATCGGCACCACCGGCTTTTCCTCCGCCGATCTCTCCACCATCGCGGCGGCCGCGCGGCGCACGGCGATCGTCCGCTCGGGCAACATGAGCCTTGGCGTGACCCTGCTGGCGGCGCTGACCAAGCGCGTGGCGGCGACGCTGGGGCAGGAATTCGACATCGAGATCGTTGAGATGCATCACGCCCGCAAGGTGGATGCCCCTTCCGGCACCGCGTTGCTGCTGGGCGAGGCGGCGGCCGCGGGCCGCAATGTGGACCTTGACGACTATGGGGTGCGCGGCCGCGATGGCGTCACGGGTCCGCGCCGGCCGGGCGCCATCGGCTTCGCCAGCCTGCGCGGCGGCTCGGTCATCGGCGAGCATCAGGTGATTTTCGCCGGCCCGGCCGAGCGCATCGAGTTGGTGCACAAGGCCGAGGACCGTTCGATCTTTTCCCACGGCGCGCTGACCGCCGCGCGCTGGACCAAGGGGCGCGAGCCCGGCCTTTACGACATGGCAGACGTGCTCGGCCTTTCGGATTTCTGACCCCTCAGGGGCGCTATGGCTTTTGAAATTTCCGGCTCGGACGTGCTATCAGTCGCGCCGACACATCAATCCGCCCTGCGGCGGCCTTCCCTCAAGGCCCAGCCGAAGCTCCTCGTTCAAGGAATGCGTCCATGGAACGGCTTCTCGTCCTCGTCCGTCACGGGCAGAGCGAGTGGAACCTCAAGAACCTGTTCACCGGCTGGCGCGATCCGGGCCTGACGGAGAAGGGGGTCGCGGAGGCGCAGCGCGCCGGCAGCCTGCTTGCCGCGGAAGGGTTGAGCTTCGACTTGGCTTACACGTCCGCTCTCGGCCGCGCCCAGCGCACCTGTTCCCTCGTGCTGGAGGAGATGGGTCTTGCGGGGATCGAGACCATCGCCGACCAGGCTTTGAACGAACGCGATTACGGCGATCTCTCGGGTCTCAACAAGGACGAGGCGCGCCAGCGCTGGGGCGACGAGCAGGTGCACATCTGGCGCCGCTCCTACGACATTCCCCCGCCCGGCGGCGAGAGCTTGCGCGACACGGTGGCACGGACGCTGCCTTATTACGTGCAGGAAATCCTGCCGAGCGTACTTCGCGGCCGGCGCACCCTGGTGGCGGCCCACGGCAATTCCCTGCGGGCGCTGGTGATGGTGCTGGAGCGGCACACCCCCGAGAGCATCATGAAGCGGGAACTCGCCACCGGCGCGCCCATCGTCTACCGGCTGGCGCCCGACGCCACCGTGGAAGAGCATCGTGATCTGATCGTCTGATCCTGCGCCCGGCCCATCGTGCGGGCCGGGGAGTAAGGCGGTACGCCGATCAGCGCATGGCGGGGGCGGAAGGCGCGGGGGGCGTGGCCGTTCCCGGCTTAGCGGCGCGGGGCGCCTGGGCCAAGCCGGCCGACAGCCGCACGGCCACCGATTGCGCGAAGCAATTGTAGCTCCAGTCCGTCAGGTGCAGACCGTCAAGGATGATCATCTGCGAGAGCGGGATGCCGTCGCGTTCCTTCCAGCGCTTCATCATGGCGTAGCGGGCGATGACGGGCACATTCTCCTGCTGTCCCACGTCGGCGATCAGCTTCAGCATCGGCCCGGTGTCGGCGTCGATATTCACCCAGGGCGAATATTGCAGATCGATCAGCACCGGGTCGGCGCCATAAGCGCGGATGCGGGCGATGCCGGTGCGCAGCTGGTCGCCGAAATTGCCCAGGCCGAAGCTGCGCAGCACATAATTGGTGCCGACCTGCCAGAGCACCACATCGGGCTTCAATGCGCCGACGTCGCGGTCGAAGCGGGCGAGATTCTCCGGCACGTCCTCCGCATTGCCGCCCTTGTTGACGACCTTGATCTGGGTGCCGGGGAAACGCGCCTGCAGCTGCGCCTCGAGCACCGCCGGATAGGTGCGGGAGGGATCCGAGGCACCGACGCCGGTGGTGGAGGAGGAGCCGATCGCCACGATGGTGATCGCCTTTGTCCGCGCCAAAGTTTCGGCCGCCCGCGGCACGCTCAACGCCGCCTGCGGCGGTTGAGCCGGGCAGGCGGTCGTCTGTGCCATGGCGGAGCCGGCGAACACGCCCAGCAACGCAGCGCCGCACACGCGTGCCGCGATGCTGGAAAACGAGGCGGCCATGCCGGTTTCCTCCAATGATGTTCTACTGCGCCTTCTGGCGCAGCGCGAACCCGAACATGGCGGTGGTGACGCCGTTCACGATCAGGTCGATGCCCAGGAACAGGCCGAGCAGGAATACCGAATTCACGGGCCAGCCCGCAATGATGATCACGCCCAAAAGGAAGGTGATCACCCCCGACAATGCGAGGAATCCCCAGCCCGCTGCGGGACGCGCGCCGATGGCAGCGAAGATGCGGAACCCGCCACCCACCACGAGCGACACGCCGATCATCAAGGTGATGACGCCGGCCGCCAGAAGCGGCTGGTACATGATGAGGCCGCCCGCGATCACATACAGCACGCCGCCCAGCAGCCAGAACAGGAACCGGCCCCAGCTCTGAACGCGGAAGGCGTGAAGGATCTCCACGATGCCCGCGACCATCACCAAGGCACCGACATAGAGCGCGGTGACGAGGGTGGAGGTGAGCAGATGCGCGAGCGCGATGAAGCCGAGCACCACGAAAGCGATTCCAAGAGCAACGAACCAGCCCCAGCTGGCCCGGATTTCCGTGATGTGAAGCTTGGCGGTGGGGGAGGGAAGACTGGTGGGCATGATCGGGTGCTCCGGCAGCGTAAAGCCGTCCGCAGGCGATCATATCCGCACCGTCCGCGCAATGCTAAGACGCAACGGGATCGTGCAGGGGCAGCGCATATTTCGCGGTGCGATTCGCCGCAGGTCGGAAATCGATGATGACACAGGCCAAACGTTCGAACCGTGCCGCCAAGGAGCAACTGGAGGCGCAGCGGCACGCGGCGGAGATCGCCCGTCTGTGGGTCGGCCATCGCGTGGTGCGGCTGCACGTGCGCCTGTTCATTGCCGTCCTGCTCGGGTTGGCCGCATTCGCGATGATGAGCTTGACCGGGATTGCAGAGGGCATCACGCGCGCCCTGCTCTCGTGGGACATCGCCATTTTGGTCTGGCTGATCCTGGTGGGCGTCCTGGTGGTGCGCACGGATGCGCGGATGCTGAGCATCCATGCCGGCATTGATGACGAGGGCGGGCCGGTGATTCTGGTGGCCTCGCTCCTGTGCGCCGGTATCAGCTTGGCGGCGGTCATCCTGGAAAGCGGCCATCACGGCACGGATGGGAGCTCGTCCCCGCTGCGCGTCGGCTTGGCTGTGGGGACCTTATTGCTGTCCTGGCTGTTCCTTCACACCATCTACGCCCTGCATTATTCGCGGGAATATTATTCCTCCCGCCCCGATGCCTCGCCCATGCTGGTGTTTCCCGGTGATGCGCAGCCCAATTATTGGGATCTGCTCTATTTTTCCTTCAATATCGGGACCGCCTCGCAAACCGCGGACATCACCATTCCCTCGCCGCGCCTGCGCCGGCTCGTGCTGGGCCATCAGATCGCCTCGTACATCTTCAACGCCGCCGTCATCGCCCTTGGCGTCAACGTGGCGGCGAGCCTCGTCTAGGGCGCTTTGGCTGTCTCCTGCGCATCCTGGAGTTGCAAGAATTCAGGGGACGACTGCGCTTGATCTGTTAAATGTGCGCATCGATACTGCGCGCCGTCGGTGCGTTGCGGTATGAATGTAGCGAGCGCGCCGGCCGGCTGTTCACGATGCGCGAGCGGCGCTGTGGGGTGGGAGGTGAGGGGTGGCCCAGGTTTCGACATTCGTGTGCGGCGTTCAAAAGGGCGGAACGACGAGCCTGTTCGAATATCTGAGGTCCCATCCCGATCTTGCTGCGCCGTACCACAAGGAACCTCATTTCTTCGACAACGAGTCGATCGATTGGAACCGCCCGGATTACGGCATGCTGGAAGCCGCCTTTCCCGTGGACGACGGGCGCGAGCGGTTCGAGGCGACCCCCATCTACAGCTTCTGGCCGCCGGCGATGGAGCGCATCCAGGCCTACAATCCAAAGGCGCGGCTGATCTTCCTGTTTCGCGATCCCTGCGAGCGCGCCTGGTCCCATTGGTGCATGGCCTATGCCCGTGGGGAGGAGGATATGCTGTTCGCTGACGCGATCCGCGAGGGACGCGCGCGCATCCCGTCGATGCCCGTGTCTGAGGCGTTGCGTCAGTTCAGCTATGTGGAGCGCGGTTTCTACGCGAGCCAGGTGCGTCGGGCGATGGCGCTTTTTCCGGCCGGACAATTGCTGTTCCTGCGCTCTCGGGATCTCGCGCATGATCAGCATGCGACGCTGGCGCGGATCGCATCTTTCCTGGGGCTGGCCCCGTTCCCGATCATGACTCCCAAGCGCGCGTGCGTCCGGCCGGCACGCGCGTGGCCGTGTTATCCGACGCAGGCCGACCATGCGCTGCTGTCCCGCCTTCTGCGGCCGGAGGTCGAGGCATTTGCGGAACTGACGGGGCTGGATGTGTCGGGTTGGCTGAGCATGGCGGGCGCGTCCTCAGCGGAGCGCACATCGCCGGCTGCCGTTCGCGATCACGTCCCGTGCACCGGGGATCAGGCTCAGGCGAGCTGCACGCAATAGCGCACGAACTCGTCGGCCGGCGTGAACGAATCATAGAGGCGGCGGGCCACGGTGTTGCTGGCCTTCGTTTGCCAATAAAGCTCGATCCAGCCCTCGGCCCGGCCGCGTGTGATCAGATCTTGAATCAACGCCCGCCCCACGCCCCCGCCGCGCACTTCAGGATCGACGAACAAATCCTCCAGATAGCAGCGCGGCCCGTGACCCCAGGTGCCTGGATGCAGCACGCTGACGGCAAAGCCGGCCACAAGCCCCTCCCGCTCCGCGAGACGGCAGGAGATGGGCGAGGCGGAATCGAGGATCCGGGCCCAGGTATGTGCGGTCACATCCGCGGGCACGTCGGTTTCGTAAAAGGCGGTATAGCCCGCCCACAGGTCGCGCCAGCGCGCTTCGTCCCCTGCGGTGGCATCGCGCACGCAAATCGAGGCCAGAGGGGACAACGCCTCGCTTCTCTGCTCCGTGCCGGACATGCCGCCCCCGTGTTTGCGTGACCTCGGCCTTTTTCCCCGGTGCCCATCATCGCGCAGGCATCGGCCGCCGCGAAGTGACCACGTCAAAAGAAAAGCGCGCCGGCCGGGCGCGCTTTCTTAAACTCGAACCGACGCGTCACGCGCGGCGGGCGACTCAACGAGCTTGGGAATTGGACGCGGCGTTCGCCTGCGCCCCTCCGGTCTTGGGCATGATGACAACCTTCGTGCCCACCTTGACGCGGTCGAACAGGTCTTCCACGTCCGCATTCAGCATGCGGAAGCAACCGGAGGACACGAACTTGCCGATGGTCTGCGGCTCGTTGGTGCCGTGGATACGATACTCGGTGCCGCCGAGATAAAGCGTGCGCGCGCCGAGCGGATTGCCGGGGCCGCCGGCCATGAAGCGCGGCAGATAGGGCTGGCGGGTGATCATTTCAGACGGCGGGCGCCAATCGGCCCATTCCGCCTTGCGGGTGATCTTCTCCGTGCCGGCCCAGGTGAAGCCTTCGCGGCCCACGCCAATGCCGTACCGAATCGCCTTGCCGCCACCCTGAACCAGATAGAGATAGGTGTTCGACGTATCGATCACGATCGTGCCGGGCGGCTGGGTGCTCGGGAAATCCACCGTCTGGCGGCGGAAGCGCTCGGGCACCGGCTCGCTCGGATCGACATTCTCGATGCGCGGACCGGACGGCGCTTCCTGCGTGCCGGGCACAACGGCGGCGTTGGCCCCGTACACGCCCGACGGCGGAGCACCGGCCGGGCCGGGCGCGGCGCTGCCATAGGCGGCCGTCTGGGGCTGCACGTAACCTTGCTGCGGCTGGACGTAGCCCTGCTGCGGCTGGACATATCCCTGCTGGAGCGCCTGAGCTCGCAGCGCATCCTGCTGAGCGGAGGTCGGCGGCTCATCCGAAGCCTGGGGCTGCACATAGCCTTGGGGCTGCTGCACATATCCCTGCGGCTGCTGGACGTAACCCTGCGGCGCGTTGGTGCCATGCGCGCCCTGGGAGGCATAGCCACCCTGCGGGGCGTAGCTGCCTTGGGGTGCAATCGAGATCGGCTGGTTGCTGGGGGCGGCGGCCTGGACGGGCGCACCCTGCGGATAGCCTTGGGGCGCCGGCTGGGCATAGCCGGGCGCGGAATAGGTGGGAGCCTGAACGCTGCCGGGCGGCGGCGCGATGGGCGCGCTCTGAACGGCGTCGTTGCGCGTCGCGGGGCGCGCATAAGGATCATTATAGCCGGGGACGCTTCCCGACGGTTCGGGAGCGATGGCGCCGGTCGGCTCATCTTCATCCACCGCCGCGGCCGCGGGGACATAATACCGGCTTTGGACGGGCTGAGCCTGTGCCGAAGCAGCCAGGACGGAGATCCCAAGGGCGGAGAGGAGTGTGTTGCGCAGCGTCATGGGATTCGTTGTTAATCCTGAAACGTGACGAAATTGGAAACGATCGGAATTTTTTCACCCCACCGTTTTGCCAAGCTTGCATGCCGGAGCGTTAGACGCTCATGCGATGGATCAAGCCCGCGAAACAATGGTTCCCCGCCGCTTCCATAACCACTTGAGGGCACCTTATGTTCCGTTGAACTCGTAGCGCCCGCTCGACCGCGGCGCAACGCAAAGACGCATTGGTAACCCAAACGTGGTGCAATCCTGGAATGCGTTGCAGGAGGGTGACGGTCGCGCCGCTTGAAAACGGCGCGGGATCAATATAAAGATATCTTTATGTCTTTAGTTGGTCACGATCTCGCGGCGAAGCCACTGTCCTATGCCGTCCTTCTCGAAGGGCTGAAGGCGGCCGGGGAGGACACGCGCCTGCGTCTGCTCGCCGTGCTCGGCGAGGCGGAGCTGACGGTGTCCGACCTGACGGAGATTCTCGGCCAATCCCAGCCACGCATTTCCCGGCACCTCAAGCTGCTGGCCGACGCGGGGCTGGTTGAGCGTCACCGCGAGGCCAGCTGGATGTTCTACCGTCGCGCCGCCGAAGGACCAGGCGCGTGCCTCGCGGGCATCCTGCTCCAATTGCTCGATCCGCTGGACGATGTGGCGCGGCGCGACCGCGAGCGTCTCGCCGAGGTGCGGGCTGCCCGCGCCCAGGCGGCGCAGACCTATTTCGCCGCCCATGCCGCCCAATGGGACGCCATCCGCAGTCTTCATGTGCCCGAGACGGCGGTTGAGGCGGCGGTGCGGGAGGCCCTTTCCGGACGGCCTATCGACTCCCTTCTCGATCTCGGCACCGGCACCGGCCGCATGCTGGAGTTGTTCGCGCCCGAGATCGGCCGCGGCGTGGGCATCGACCTCTCGCCCGACATGCTGGGCATCGCCCGCGCCCATCTGGAGCAGGCGGGGATCCGCAATTGCTCGGTCCGGCAGGGCGACATCTACAATCTCGCCATGCCGCGCGAGAGCTTCGATGCCATCATCGTCCATCAGGTGCTGCACTTTCTGGACGATGCCGGGCGCGCGGTGCGCGAGGCGGCGCGGCTGCTGCGGCCCGGCGGCCGCCTGCTGGTGATCGATTTCGCGCCCCACGACCTGGAATTCCTGCGCGAGGCCCATGCCCACCGCCGGCTCGGGTTCTCTGCCGAGGCGGTGGAGAACTGGCTGGCCCAGGCCGGGCTCGTGCCGACCATGCATCGCCTGCTCGTCCCCGAGCGCGGCGGCGGCGATGCGCTGACCGTATCCCTATGGCTCGCCCGCGACCCCCGCGTCGCCGAAGTCCAAGAACAGCAGGAGGTTGCGTGATGGCCGGGCCGATCCGAGCGAGCCGGGAAATTGGCAAGGCGCCGGTGGGCGTCTCGTTTGAATTCTTCCCGCCGAAGACCGAGGAGATGGAGCGCAACCTGTGGGCCAGCGTCGCGCGCCTCGCGCCGCTTGCGCCCCGCTTCGTCTCTGTGACCTACGGGGCGGGCGGTTCCACGCGGGAGCGGACCCATGCCACGGTCGAGCGCTTGGTGCGCGAGACCGATCTTGCTCCTGCCGCCCATCTCACCTGTGTCGACGCGACCCGCGCGGAGATCGACGACGTGGTCCGCGCCTATGCCAAGGCCGGCGTGAAGCACATCGTCGCCTTGCGCGGCGATCCCACCAGCGGGGTGGGCACGACATACGAACCGCACCCGGACGGCTATGCCCATGCCTGCGATCTGGTCGCCGGTATCCGCAAGCTCGGGGATTTCGAGGTCTCCGTCTCGGCTTATCCCGAGAAGCATCCCGAAAGCCCCAGCATCGATGCCGACATCGATTATCTGAAGGAGAAGGTGGACAACGGGGCGACCCGCGCCATCACCCAGTTCTTCTTCGATAACGACGTCTATTTCCGCTATCTGGACAAGGTCCGCGCGCGCGGCATCGACATTCCGATCCTGCCCGGTATCCTGCCGGTGACCAATTTCAAACAGGCCGCGAACTTCGCCGCCCGCACCGGCGCGAGCGTGCCGGACTGGCTCGCCAAGCGTTTCGAAGGGCTCGACAACGATCCCGAGACGCGCAAGCTGATCGCTGCCGCCGTGGCGGCCGAGCAGGCGACCGATCTGGTTGATCGCGGCGTCGGCGATATCCATTTCTACACGCTCAACCGCGCCGACCTGGTCTATGCCATCTGCCATCTGCTCGGCCTTCGGGACAAGGGCATGGCGAGCACGGCACCGCAGGCCATCGCCGTGTGATGTTTTGCGTTTAATGCGGGGCGGCGGTGCCGTCCCGAGCGGTCCGGGCCGCTTTCCCGAGCAGACGATTCAAGGCTTCCCAGACGGGATCAGTGGTGCACCATGACCAACACCCGAAACGAAACCACCGCCGCTCTCCATGCCGCCGCGCGCGAGCGCATCCTGGTGCTGGACGGGGCCATGGGCACCATGATCCAGGGCCTGAAGCTGGACGAGGCCGGCTATCGCGGCGCGCGCTTCGCCGCCTGGCCGCGGGACGTGAAGGGCAATAACGACCTGCTGAACATCACCCGGCAGGACGACGTACGCGCCATTCACCTGAAGTATTTCATGGCCGGCGCCGACATCGTCGAAACCAACACTTTCTCCTCCACCACCATCGCCCAGGCCGACTATGGCATGGAGGAGATCGCCTACGAACTGAACGTGGAAGGCGCCCGCCTCGCCAAGGAAGCGGCAAAGCAGGCGCAGGAGAAGGACGGCCGCCGCCGCTTCGTCGCCGGCGCCATCGGGCCCACCAACCGCACCGCCTCCATCTCGCCGGACGTGAACGACCCCGGCTTCCGGGCCACCTCGTTCGACGAACTCGCCGTCGCCTATGGCGAGCAGGCGCGCGGCCTGCTGGACGGCGGCGCCGACCTGCTGCTGATCGAGACCATCTTCGACACGCTGAACGCCAAGGCGGCGATCTTCGCCATCGAGGGGCTGTTCGACGAACTGGGTTATCGCGTGCCGGTGATGATTTCCGGCACCATCACCGATCTGTCCGGCCGCACGCTCTCCGGCCAGACGCCGGCGGCCTTCTGGTATTCGCTGCGCCACGCGCAGCCCTTCTCCATCGGCCTCAATTGCGCCCTTGGCGCCAAGGAGATGCGCGCCCATATCGCCGAGATCGGCAAGGTCGCGGATACGCTGGTGTGCGCTTATCCCAACGCCGGCCTGCCCAATGAATTCGGCATGTATGACGAGAGCCCCGAAGCCATGGCGGCCCTGGTGGGCGAGTTCGCCGCCTCGGGCCTCGTGAATATCGTCGGCGGCTGCTGTGGCACCACACCGGACCATATCGCGGCGGTGGCGAAGGCGGTTTCCGTCCACAAGCCGCGCCTCGTGCCCGACCTGCCGCCCATGCTGCGCCTCTCGGGCCTGGAGCCGTTCGAGCTGACGCCGCAGATCCCGTTCGTGAATGTGGGCGAGCGCACCAACGTCACCGGCTCGGCCCGCTTCCGCAAGCTGATCACCAATGGCGATTTCCCCGCCGCGCTCGATGTCGCCCGCGATCAAGTGGAGAACGGCGCCCAGGTCATCGACATCAACATGGACGAGGGCCTGCTGGACAGCCAGAAGGCCATGGTGACCTTCCTCAATCTGGTCGCCGCCGAGCCCGACATTTCCCGCGTGCCGGTGATGGTGGACAGCTCGAAATGGGCGATCATTGAGGCCGGGCTGAAGTGCATCCAGGGCAAGGGAATCGTGAACTCCATCTCCATGAAGGAGGGGGAGGACGCCTTCCGCGCACAGGCGCGCCTCGTGCGCCGCTATGGCGCCGCCGTGGTGGTGATGGCGTTCGACGAGCAGGGGCAGGCCGATACGTTCGAGCGCAAGACCCAGATCTGCGCTCGCGCCTACAAGATCCTCACCGAGGAACTCGGCTTCCCGGCCGAGGACATCATTTTCGATCCCAATATCTTCGCGGTCGCCACCGGCATCGAGGAGCACGCCCCCTATGGCGTGTATTTCATTGAAGCCACGCGCTGGATCCGCGAGCATTTGCCTTACGCCCACATCTCGGGCGGCGTGTCGAACCTGTCGTTCTCGTTCCGCGGCAACGAGCCGGTGCGCGAGGCGATGCACGCGGTATTTCTCTACCATGCCATCAAGGCGGGCATGGACATGGGCATCGTCAATGCCGGCCAGCTCGCGCTGTATGACGAAATCCCGGCCGAGCTGCGGGAGGCGTGCGAGGACGTGGTTCTCAACCGCGATCCCGATTCCACCGAGCGCCTGCTGACCTTGGCCGAAGGCTTCAAGGGCGGCGCCGGCAAGGAGAAGAAGGAGGCGGATCTCGCCTGGCGGACCTGGCCGGTGGAGAAGCGCCTCGCCCATGCGCTGATCAACGGCATCACCGAATTCGTCGATGCCGACACCGAGGAAGCCCGCCAGCAGGTGGCGCGGCCGCTGCACGTCATCGAAGGCCCGCTGATGGCGGGCATGAACGTGGTCGGCGACCTGTTCGGCGCCGGCAAGATGTTCCTGCCCCAGGTGGTGAAGTCCGCCCGCGTGATGAAGCAGGCGGTGGCCTATCTCATGCCCTTCATGGAGCAGGAGAAGCTGGACAACGGCACCACCGAATCCTCGTCCGCCGGCAAGATCCTGATGGCGACGGTGAAGGGCGACGTGCACGACATCGGCAAGAACATCGTCGGTGTCGTGTTGCAGTGCAATAATTTCGAGGTCATCGACCTCGGCGTCATGGTGCCCACTGCCAAGATCCTGGAAACCGCCAAGCGCGAGAATGTGGATGTGATCGGCCTCTCCGGCCTCATCACCCCCTCGCTCGACGAGATGGTCTCCGTCGCCTCCGAGATGGAGCGCGAGGGTTTTGTCGTGCCGCTGCTGATCGGCGGAGCCACCACTTCCCGCGTCCATACGGCGGTGAAGATCGCCCCGCAATATGAGCGCGGGCAGGCGGTCTATGTCACCGACGCGAGCCGCGCGGTCGGCGTGGTGGCGAACCTGCTGAACCCGGAAACGCGCGCCTCCTACATGGCCGACGTGAAGGCGGAATATGTGAAGCTGGCGGACGCCCATGCCCGCGCGGATGCCGCCAAGCAGCGCGTGCCGCTGGCAAAGGCGCGCGAAAATGGGCTGAAGCTGGATTTCTCGGCCTATCTGCCGCCCAAGCCCGCCTTCCTCGGTACCCGCGTGTTCGAGGACCACGATCTCGCCGACCTCGTGCCCTTCATCGATTGGACGCCGTTCTTCCAATCTTGGGAATTGTCCGGCCGCTATCCGGCGATCCTGGAAGACCCCACGGTGGGCGAGCCGGCGCGCAACCTGTTCAAGGATGCGCAGGCCATGCTCGCGCAGATGGTGGAAGAGAAGTGGGTGACGGCGAAGGCGGTGGTCGGCTTCTGGCCCGCCAACAGCATCGGCGACGACATCGTCCTGTTCCGCGACGATACCCGAAAGACACCGCTGGCCACCCTGCACACCTTGCGGCAGCAACTCGCCCGGCGCGAGGGGCGCTACAATCTGGCGCTCTCGGATTTCGTCGCACCCTTGGAAACCGGCGTGCCGGATTATGTGGGCGGCTTCGCCGTCACCACCGGTTTCGGCGAGCAGGCGCGCTCCGATGCCTTCAAGCATGCGAACGACGATTATTCCGCGATCATGGTGAAGGCGCTGGCGGACCGGCTTGCGGAAGCCTTCGCCGAGCGCATGCATCATCTCGTGCGCACGCAGCTCTGGGCCTATGCGCCGGACGAGGGGCTCTCCAACGACGACATGATCCTGGAGAAGTATCGCGGCATCCGCCCCGCGCCGGGCTATCCGGCGCAGCCGGACCATACGGAAAAGGGCACGCTGTTCTCGATCCTGGATGCCACCAGCAAGATCGGCCTGGAACTGACCGAGAGCTATGCCATGTGGCCCGGTGCGGCTGTTTCCGGCCTCTATTTCTCCCATCCCGAGAGCGCCTATTTCGGCGTCGGCCGGATCGAGCGCGACCAAGTGGAGGATTATGCGGTCCGCAAGGGCTGGAGCGTGGAGGAGGGCGAGCGCTGGCTCGCGCCGATCCTCAATTACGATCCCACCCGGCGCGAAGCCGCCGAATAGGGCAGGGCCGGGGCGAAGGCGGCGACCCACGCGCGCTTCAGCCCACGCCATCGCGCAATAAAAAAGCCGAGGCATGCAGCCTCGGCTTTTTTCGATTCAGAAAGCACGATCGCTGACGCGGCAGGCCCGTCAGCGCGAGCGCGCTTTCCTCAGATCCCGCTCATGGGATAGTTCGGGCTCTCGCGGGTGATGGTCACGTCGTGGACGTGGCTTTCACGCAGGCCGGCGGAGGAGATGCGCACGAAGCGCGCCTTCTCGCGGAATTCAGTCAGATCCGCGCCGCCCACATAGCCCATGGCGGCGCGCAGGCCGCCGGAGAGCTGATGCAGCACGGCGGAAACCGGGCCCTTATAGGCGACCTGCCCCTCGATGCCTTCCGGCACCAGCTTCAGCGTATCGCGCACTTCCGCCTGGAAATAGCGATCCGCCGAACCGCGCGACATGGCGCCCACCGAGCCCATGCCGCGATAGGATTTGTACGAGCGGCCCTGGAACAGGAACACTTCGCCCGGGCTCTCGTCGGTGCCGGCCAGCAGCGAGCCGATCATGGCGCAGGAGGCGCCGGCGGCGAGCGCCTTGGCGAGGTCGCCGGAATATTTGATGCCGCCATCAGCGATCACCGGCGTGTTGGTGGCCTGGGCCGCCTCCACCGCATCCATCACGGCGGTGAGCTGGGGCACGCCCACGCCCGCGACAATGCGGGTGGTGCAGATGGAGCCGGGGCCGATGCCGACCTTGATGGCGTCCGCGCCGGCGTCGATCAGGGCCTTGGCGCCGTCGGCGGTGGCGATGTTGCCGGCCAGGATCTGGGTGGTGTTGGACATGCGCTTGATGCGCTCCACCTGGTCCAGCACCTTGCGGGAATGGCCGTGGGCGGTATCGACCACCACCAGATCGACGCCGGCGTCGATGAGGCGCTCGGTGCGCTCGTAGCCGTCCTCGCCCACCGTGGTGGCGGCGGCAACGCGCAGGCGGCCCTGCTCGTCCTTGGCGGCGTTGGGATTGGCGACTGCCTTCTCGATGTCCTTCACCGTGATCAGGCCGACGCAGCGGTAATCATTGTCCACCACCAGCAGCTTCTCGATGCGGTGATGATGCAGCAGGCGCTTGGCTTCGCTCTGGTTGACGCCCTCATCCACCGTTATGAGCTTGTCCTTGGTCATCAGCTCGGCGACCCGCTGGGTGGGGTCGGTGGCGAAGCGCACGTCGCGGTTGGTCAGGATGCCGACCAGCTTGCCGCCGCGCCCGTTGGAGCCGCGCTCCACCACCGGAATGCCGGAGATGGAATAGCGCTTCATCAGCGCCAGGGCGTCAGCGAGCGTGTCGTCGGGATGGATGGTGACGGGATTCACCACCATGCCCGATTCGAACTTCTTCACCTGCCGCACATGCTCGGCCTGGATTTCCGGCGTGAGGTTGCGGTGGATGACGCCGATGCCGCCGGCCTGGGCCATGGCGATGGCGAGACGCGATTCGGTCACCGTGTCCATCGCCGCGGACAGGATGGGAATGTTGAGCGTGATGGTGGAGGTGAGGCGGCTGATCAGCTTCACATCGCCGGGCATGACTTCCGACGGGCCGGGCAGCAGCAGCACGTCGTCGAAGGTCAGCGCTTCGCGAAAGGGCGAACCGGAAATGGGGTGGATCGAGCCGGGCACGCTGGGCGACGACATGGCCAACTCCTTGAAGTGAGCGCGGCCGAGCGTCCGGCCGGGAAGAAGGAAACGCCGCGGAAAAGCTCGTCCCGCCTGCGTTATCGAGTTGGCGGTGGCGCATACCATGGCCGCGCGACGATTCAAAGACCTGCTGACACGCTTCCCCCATGCGTCCGGCGCAGAGGCGCCTTGCGGTGCGATGCGCGGGGCGGCCGCCTGCGCCCCGCAGAGAGGCCCGCTCGTGATGCATCTAAAATATACATAGCGATATCAATATCTTATATGGGTATGCCGGGATCAATTCCTGATCGACATTTCTTGGGCATGCTCTAATGTCCCCACGCCCGCCCGAAAGGCACGTCCGTGTGAGCGGGCCGCACCGTTCGGCGCGAGCAGGATATCGCGGCAAGGAATGCGCGCATGTACATGATGCTGTTCGGGCTCGTCTTGTTGCTGGGGGGCCATGTGCTGGTCAGCCTGCGGGGGATGCGGGCGCAGCTGATTGCCCGCCTCGGCGAGGGGCAATACAAGGGATTCTTCTCGCTCGTCGCGGTCAGCGGTCTCCTGCTCACGGCTTATGGATTCGCGCTCTGGCGCGCGGCGGGCTCGGCCCCGATCTGGGATCCGCCGCTGTTCATGCGGCACATCACCATGCTGCTGATGCTGTTCGCCGCGATCGCAGGCGTGGCAGCCTATGTCCCGAGTCACATCAAGGCGAAGCTCAAGCACCCGTTGCTGGTGGCGGTGAAGGTCTGGGCGCTGGCCCATCTGCTGGCCAATGGCGATATCGCCTCCATGGTCCTGTTCGGCTCGGTGCTCGCGTGGGCGGTCTACGACCGCATCTCGCTGAAGCGCCGGGGCGATCCGCTGCCGGTGGCGCCGCAGGGCTATCGGGGAGACATGCTGGCCGTGGCCGGCGGCCTTGTCGTCTATCTCCTGCTCGCCTTCGTTTTTCATCCCTATGTCGTCGGCGTGCCCGTCATGGGCTGACTTTTCGGGCGGGCCGCGCGCCGGGTCCCCGCCCATCCAGGCTTCAAGCAAAAACATATCGAGGAACGCGTCATGTCCATTCAAGCCGACGCCAAGCGCGTCACCGCGCCGGAAATCTTCGCGCGCAAGGGCGGGGATCCCATCGTCTGCCTGACCTCCTATCACGCCCATACCGCCCAATTGCTGGATCGCCACGTGGATGTGATCCTCGTGGGCGACAGCCTGGGCATGGTGATGCACGGGCTGGAAACCACCGTGCCGGTCACGGTGGAGATGATGATCGTGCATGGCCGCGCCGTGGTGCGCGGCACGAAGCGGGCGCTGATCGTCGTCGACCTTCCGTTCGGCAGCTATGAGGCGAGCCCCGTGGAGGCGTTCCACACCGCCGCGCGCGTGCTCAAGGAAACCGGCGCCGGCGCGGTGAAGCTGGAAGGCGGCGTGCGCATGGCCGAAACGGTGCGCTTCCTGGTGGACCGCGGCGTGCCGGTGATGGGGCATGTGGGCCTCACCCCCCAGGCCATCAACACGCTCGGCTCCTTCAAGGCCCGCGGCCGCGACGATGCGGAAGCCGCTTCCATCGTGGAGGATGCCCGCGCGGTGGCTGATGCCGGTGCGTTCTCCATCGTTCTGGAAGCCATGGCCGAGCCGGTGGCCCGCCGCATCACGCAGGACATCTCCACCCCAACCATCGGCATCGGCGGCAGCCCCGCCTGCGACGGCCAGATTCTGGTGCTGGAAGACATGCTCGGGCTCGGCCAGCGCGTGCCGAAGTTCGTCAAGAAATATGCCGAGCTGGGCCCCGCCATCGAACAGGCTGTGGCCACTTATGCCGACGAGGTGCGCGCCCGCACCTTCCCTGGCCCGGAACACACCTATGCGCCCAAGGTGCCGAAGGCGTGAGCCGGCTGGCAGGCGGGGGCGCAACCTGTGTGGAAACCTTAGCTTGCCCCCCCTCCCGCTTGCCGGGCAGGGGCGCTGCGCGGCTCGTCGTGCGCGCGTTCGGAGGGCAAGCGCTCCGCGGCCTGTGGGCGCTGGCCGCGCTCGCCCTGCC
This sequence comes from Roseixanthobacter pseudopolyaromaticivorans, assembly GCF_043195145.2. Classification (NCBI taxonomy): domain Bacteria; kingdom Pseudomonadati; phylum Pseudomonadota; class Alphaproteobacteria; order Hyphomicrobiales; family Xanthobacteraceae; genus Roseixanthobacter; species Roseixanthobacter pseudopolyaromaticivorans. The sequence continues at coordinate 3,602,587 of NZ_CM195539.1, read as the reverse complement.
GCTTCTGCTCGCCCCGCCGGCTCAGGCGGCCGAGGACTGCCTTCTGGTGACCGAGCTAAAAAGCGCCCAGGTGGTGGCGAAGCAGGGCCTGTGCGCGAGCCGCCATTCGCCCGCCTCCACCTTCAAGATCGCCCTGGCGCTCTTGGGTTATGACAGCGGCATCTTGAAGAGCGCGACGGCGCCGGTGTTCACCACCGAGCCCGGGCTCGCGGAAGGCGATGGCGCGCAGAAGGAGACGTGGGCCGGGCCCCAGACGCCGCAGAGTTGGATGAAGAATTCCGTCGTCTGGTACTCGCAGGTGCTCACTCGCAAGCTCGGAGCCGAGAAACTCGCCGGCTATGTGAAGGGGTTCGCCTATGGCAATGAGAACCTCTCCGGCGATCCCGGCAGAGACAACGGGCTGATCCGCGCCTGGCTGTCCTCGTCGCTCCAGATCTCGCCGCGCGAGCAGGTGGATTTCCTGCGCAAGATGCTGAAGGGCGAGCTGCCGGTCAGCACTGAGGCCGTGGACAAGACCATCGCCCTGCTCAAGGCGCCCGAGGAGCCGGCCGGCTATATGCTCTATGGCAAGACGGGCTCGGGATTCCTGCAGCTGAACGACGGCTCGCTGGACCGGACGCGGCCGTTCGGCTGGTTCGTCGGCTGGGCGGAGAAGGGCGGGCGGACATTCGTCTTCGTGCGCTTCATGTCCCTTGATTTCGCGGTGGATGAATCGCTTGGCCTGCGGGCGCGCCAGCAGGCGTTGATGGCGCTGGAGCCCGTGCTCCAGGCCCAGGCTCGCTGAGGCGGCCATGGACGCGCCCGTTCAAAGCGACCCGCAAGGGCAAAGCCAGGGGCCGGCACTGCGCCTCTCCGTGGTCGTCGCCGCGCTGGTGGCGGCGCTGGTGGGGTTCGGCGGCACGGTGCCACTGGTTCTGTCCGCCGCGGCCGTCCTGGGCGCCACGCCTGCACAGACCGCATCCTGGGTTGCCGCCGTGTGCCTTGGGGCAGCGGGAAGCACGCTCTATCTCAGCCTGCGCCATCGCATGCCTATCGTTACGGCATGGTCGACGCCGGGGGCGGCGCTGATTGCCGGCTTTGGCGCCGGCATCGGCATGCAGGCGGCTGTGGGGGCGTTTCTGCTGGCGGCGGTGCTGGTGATGCTGTGCGCCGCCATCCGCCCGCTCGGCCGCCTGGTCGCTGGGATCCCGGTGAGTGTGGCCGCTGCGATGCTCGCGGGTGTGCTGGCGCGCTTCGTCATGGCGGTGGCCGATCATGCGGCGGCCAGCCCGGCGCTGGTGCTCCCGTTGCTAGCCCTGTTCTTCCTCGTGCGGCTGTTTTCGCCGAGCTGGGCGGTGCTGGCTGTCCTCGTCGCCGGAGCCGCCGGCGTGTTCGCCTTCGGCCTCAATGCCCCATTGACCGGCGGCTGGGAAACGCCGCAGCTTACCCTGGTGGTGCCGGTGTTCGACCCGGCGGTGATGTTGGGGCTCGGCCTGCCGCTGTTCCTGGTCAGCATGGCGGCACAGAACCTGCCAGGCTTCGCGGTGCTGCGGGCCTCGGGCTATCAACCGCCCACCGGTTCGATCCTGGCGGCGACAGGGCTGGCCTCCCTGGTCCTGGCGCCGGTGGGGTCCCATTCGGTAACGCTGTCCGCCATCACGGCGGCGATCTGCACCGGCAAGGACGCCCATCCGGATCCGGCGAAGCGATTCCTCACCGGACCGTTCTACGCGCTGTTCTATTTCATCCTGGCCGGGTTCGGCGCCACCATGGTGGCGGTGTTCGCCGCCCTGCCGCCGGCCTTGATCGCCACCATCGCGGGGCTTGCGCTTCTCTCCCCCCTCACCGGGGCGCTCACCGCGGCGCTGGCCGAGGAAAAGGGACGGATCGCGGCGGTCGCGACTTTCACCACCACGGTGTCGGGGGTCTCCGCCTTCGGCCTCGGGGCGCCGGTGTGGGGCCTTCTGGCGGGGTTGCTCCTGCTGTTTCTGGATCATTTGCGCGCAAAACTTTAGCCCTGCCGTGCCGTGGTGGCCCGGAAGGGTTTGCCACGATGCAGCCGCATGGCTAGTTTACGCGCCCTTAGCCTGGGCTTTGTCCGGGCCCTTTCGGCGCGTGCCTGTTGCGGACCATTCATGACCGACATTTTCCACGAGATCGAAGAAGACCTGCGGCGCGACCGGCTGCGCCGGGTATGGGATCGCTTCGGCATCTATTTCATCATTCTGGTGGTCGCGATCATCGCCGCTGCCGGCGCCTATAGCGCCTATCGCTATTACAGCCTGCAGAAGGCCCAGGCGGCCGGCGCCCGTTATGAAGCGGCCAGCACCCTTGCGGACGACGGCAAGGCCGCCGAGGCGCAGGCCGCCTTCGACGCGCTCGCCAAGGATGGCCCGGCCGGTTATCGCACGCTCGCGCGCTTCCGCGCGGCGGGGGAGATCGGCGCCAAGGACAAGGCGGCCGGCGTTGCCGCGTTCATGGCGCTCGCCAATGACGGCACCCTCGCGCCGGTGCTGCGCGATCTTGCCAGCGTGCGCGCTTCTCTCCTGCTGGTGGACACGGCGCCGCTGGCCGAGATCAAGGCGCAGCTTCAGCCGCTCGCCGACGGCACGGGCGGCCTGCGCCATTCGGCGCGCGAGCTGCTGGCCCTGGCGCAGTTTAAGGCGGGTAACTCCGCCGACGCTAACAAGACCGCCCAGCAGGCCATTGACGATCCGGAAGTGCCGCTCGGCGTGCGCAACCGCATGGAGCTGATCCGCACCCTGACCGCCGCAGCCGCCCAGCCGGCGCCGGCTTCGGAAGCGGCGGCCGCGGCTGCTGAGGCGAAGGCGGCCAAGGAAGCTCCCGCCGCCCAGCCGGCGCCCTCGGAACCCGCATCTGCCGCCCCGTCCGCACCGGCCCCCGCCGCTCCGCCCGCTGCCGTTCCCGGCCCGGCGGAAAGTGGCGGCGCCACGAAATGAGGAGCTTCCCCATGAACCGGATGCTGCGCCTGCTTCTCGCCGGCTCCGCTCTGCTCGCCCTGACCGGCTGCGAGAGCTTCGATTTCGACAAGATCAACCCGTTCCAGGAGCGCAAGACCCCGCTTTCGGGAACGCGCCAGCCGGTGTTTCCAAACGGCGTGCCGGGTGTCAGCGCCTCCGCGCCGCTGGACCAGCCTTCCAATGCCAACGTGTCGCTTGACGCGATCTCGGCCGCCAAGCCAAATGCCCCTGCGGCCGCGCCGGGCAGCAACTGACTCTAGGGCGCGCGTGCGCCGAGCTTAAAAAACATGTCCTTTACCCTCGCCATCGTCGGCCGGCCCAATGTGGGCAAGTCGACCCTGTTCAATCGTCTCGTGGGCAAGAAGCTCGCGCTGGTGGATGACCGCCCCGGCGTCACTCGCGATCGCCGCGAGGGCGATGCGCGCCTGGGCGACCTGTCGTTCCGCATCGTCGATACGGCGGGGCTTGAGGAAGCCGACCCGGCGAGCCTGGAAGGGCGCATGCGGGCGCAGACCGAAGCCGCCATCGGCGATGCCGACGCGCTGCTGTTCATGGTGGATGCGCGCGCCGGCCTCACGCCCACCGACCGCGCCTTCGCCGCCCTGGCGCGCAAGTCCGGCAAGCCGACCATCCTGGTCGCCAACAAGAGCGAGGGGAAAGCCGGAGAAGCCGGCTCGATGGAAGCCTATGCGCTCGGCCTCGGCACGCCGATCCCGCTTTCCGCAGAGCATGGCGAAGGCCTTTCTGACCTTTACGACGCCATCTGCGACGCCCTTCCCGCCCACACCATGAAGCCGGAAGATGCCGAGGACGAGCGCGAGGAAACCGATGAGGAGCGGGCCAAGCGCCCGATCAAAGTCGCGGTGCTCGGCCGGCCCAATGCGGGCAAGTCCACCCTCATCAACCGCCTGTTGGGCGAAGACCGGCTGCTGACCGGGCCGGAAGCGGGCATCACCCGCGATTCCATTTCCGTGGAAGTGGATTGGCGGGGCCGCCGGCTCGATGTGTTCGACACCGCCGGCCTGCGCAAGCGCGCGCGCATCGACGACAAGTTGGAGAAGCTCTCCGCCGCCGATGCCCTGCGCGCCATGAAGTTCGCCGAGGTGGTGGTGGTGCTGATCGACGCCACCCGGCCGTTCGAGGAGCAGGATCTGCGCATCGCCGACCTGGTGGAGCGCGAGGGCCGGGCCATCGTGATTGGCTTCAATAAGTCCGATCTCGTGCCCGACACCGGCCTCATGAGCCGGCTGCGGGAAGAGGCGGACCATCTGCTGCCGCAGATCAAGGGCGTGCCGATTATCCCCATTTCCGGGCTCACGGGACGCGGGCTGGACCGGCTGGTGGACGCAATCGCGGAAACCTACCGGGTGTGGAACATCCGCATTCCTACCAATCCGCTCAACCGCTTCCTGCAGCAGGCAACCGACACCCATCCGCCGCCGGCGGTCTCCGGCAAGCGGCTGAAGATCCGCTATATGACCCAGGCGAAGGCGCGTCCGCCGAGCTTCGTCATCTTCTGCTCCCGCACCGACGCCGTGCCGGACAGCTATCTGCGCTATCTCTCGAACAGCCTGCGCGAGGCGTTCGACCTGCCGGGCGTGCCGATCCGCATTACCCTGCGCGAAAAGGCTAATCCCTACGCCTCCTGAGGCATCGGCAGCAGGATCGTATCCTGCGGCTTGAGGGATTTTCCCGCGGCGTCCCGCACTTCGAGCGGGGCGAGGGGCTTGCCGCAGGCGGCGTCCACCAGCGGCGGAAAGTGCTCGCCGCTGGAGAAGCCGTGCTTCTCGCCCCATTGGCGCAGGGCGATGACCACCGGGAACAGGTCGCGGCCCTTCTGCGTGAGCAGGTAATCGTTGAACGCGCTGCCGTCCGCGGCTGGAACGCTCGCGAGAATGTCGGCTGCCATGAGCGCTTTTAGCCGCGCAGAGAGAATGTTCTTGGCCACACCCAGGCTCTTCTGAAACTCCCCGAACCGGCGCTTGCCCAGGAAGGCGTCGCGCACGATCAGCAGCGACCACCAATCCCCCACCACATCCAGGGTTCGGGCGATAGGGCAGCTCGCCTCGTCCATCCGCGTGCGTTTCATGGCTTCCTCCTCGGCGCGGGACAGAACGCATTTCCATGACGTTCGTCATCAAACTGGTTGCATGATAAAACTGAAAGCGCTAAACGTCCATCTAGTTTCAATATGCAACCAAAAGATGGAGTGTCAGATGCGTCTCTCAGGCAAGCGCGCCCTCATCACCGGCGGCAACAGCGGCATTGGGCTGGCCACCGCCCGCCTGTTCCTTCGGGAGGGCGCGAAGGTGGCGATCACTGGCCGCAACCAGGAGACCCTGGACGCCGCCGTCGCTGAACTCGGCCCGAACCTGCTTGCCTTGAAGGCCGACGTGGCGGATTTCGATGCCACCGCCGCCGCCGTGAAGCAGGCGGCCGAAGCCTTCGGCGGGCTGGACATTGTGTTCGCCAATGCCGGCATCGGCGGCTCGACGCCGCTCGGCCAGACGAGCGTGGACACCTTCGAGACCATCCTCAGCACCAATCTGACAGGCGTGTTCTTCACAGTGCAGGCGGCCGAACCCTTCCTCGCCAAGGGCGGGTCGGTGGTGCTGAACGGTTCGGTTCTGGCCGTGCTCGGCGCGCCCAATTGGTCGGCCTATGCGGCCAGCAAGGCCGGCGTGCGGGCCATGTCGCGGGTCCTGGCGTCGGAACTCGCCCCGCGTGGGATCCGGGTGAACGTGGTGGTGCCCGGCGCGGCGCGCACGGCCATCTGGTCCCCCATGGCGCCTACGCAGGAGGCGCGCGAGGCACTCGACGCCGGCCTTGCCCGCTCGATCGCGCTCGGGCGCGTCGGCGAGGCGGAGGAAGTCGCGAACACCGTCCTTTTCCTGGCTTCCGATGATGCGTCCAACATCACCGCTGCCGAGATCGTGGTGGACGGCGGCACGACGGGTGCTCCCTTCGGCGCGCCGATCTATCGCGGCTGAGTGTGCGCGGGTACGAGAACGCGCTTAACGGACGGTGAACCCCGCTCCCTTACCTTCCTGCCCAAACCGACGAACGGGATGGGTGCGATGGGTGCGGGGATGATCATCAACCGGAGGGTCGCCTTGCGCGCCCTCTGCGGCGTGGGCGTGGGCCTCGTGTCCACGTCCCTGTTTCCGGTGCGCGCGGCCGACGATCCCGACGAGGTGGCGATCCGCGATCTGAAGCCGGGCACCTATATCTGGTATCCCGAGCGCGCCCCTGAAGGGCTGGTGGCGATCGTGGTGTCGCTGCCGGAGCAGCGGTGCTTCGTCTATCGCAATGGCGTGCGCATCGGCGTCTCGACCGTCTCGACCGGGCGCGAGGGCCACGACACGCCGACCGGGGTGTTCACCATCCTCGACAAGGACGTGGACCACCATTCCTCGGTCTATAACGATGCCGCCATGCCCTATTCCGAGCGGCTCACCTGGTCGGGCGTGGCGCTGCATGCGGGCGGGCTGCCCGGCTATCCGTCCTCCCACGGCTGCGTGCACCTGCCGCTTCCCTTCGCGAAGCTGCTGTTCTCGGTCACCCAGGTGGGAACGCCGGTGATCATCGCCGACAGCCACAGCGGGCCAACCGATGTGCTCGATCCGGGCCTGATCCTGCCTGCCGACGTGGACAAGATGTTCGATGCGGATGCCAAGCCGATCCTGGTGGCGGCGGCCGGCGATCCGGTCTCGCTCGTTGCCAGCGGCGCGGATCGCAAGCTGATCGTATTGCGCGGCGGGGCGACGGTGCTGGAAGGCGCGATCACCGTTCAGGACCCGACGAAACCACTCGGCAACGTGGTTTACATGCTGACGGCCGACGGCGTCGGGCGCACGCCGCGCTGGATGGCCGTGAGCTATGAAGGAAATGGCGCGCAGCCGGGCCTTGCCCAGGAGGCCCTCTCGCGTATCGTGGTGGATCCTGCGATCAACCGGGATCTGAGTGCCATGCTGAGCCCCGGCGCCACTTTGCTTGTGACTGACCTGCCGGCTCATCCCGGAACGCGCACCGACAAGGATTTCGTCATCCTCACCCGCAAGGGAACGGTATGATTATGGGCGGAGCCCGGATCGCGGGCCTCGCTGTGGTGCTGGCGCTCGCGGGGCTCGTCCCGGCGCAGGCACAGAGCCCCGCAACCGCACCGGCCGGGGCGGCGGCCGTGCCGGCCCGCGAGCTGTTTGGCGCGGCGACCGGCCCCGCCCCTCTCGCGACCCGGTCCGTGGGCTTCTATTCCAAGGGTTGTCTCGCCGGCGGTGCTGCCCTGCCCATCACGGGGGCGACGTGGCAAGTGATGCGGCTATCGCGCAACCGCAATTGGGGACACCCCGATCTCATTGATTTTCTGGAGCGTTTTGCCGCCGCCGTGCCCAAGGTCTCGAACTGGCGCGGCATCCTGGTCGGCGACATGGCGCAGCCGCGCGGCGGCCCCATGCGCACGGGCCATGCCTCCCATCAGGTCGGCCTTGATGCCGATATCTGGCTGACGCCGAGCCCGGGGCGCGAACTGACGCGCGCGGAGCGCGAGAGTCTTTCCGCCACCATGGTGGTGCGTTCCGATCGTCTGGACGTGGATCCCAAGGTGTGGACGCCCGACCACATCGCCGTCATCCGCGCCGCCGCGCTCGATCCGCGCGTGGAGCGCATCTTCGTGAATGCCGCGATCAAGAAGGCCCTCTGCCGCGACGTGCGCGGCGATCGTGCCTGGATGACCAAGGTGCGCCCCTATTGGGGGCACGATTATCACATGCACGTGCGCTTGAGCTGCCCGGCCGACAGCCCCGATTGCCGGCCCCAGGAGCCGCCGCCCCAAGGGGATGGATGCGGCGCGGACCTTGCCTGGTGGTTCACGGATGAGGTGCTGCACCCTAAGCCCCCCAAGGTTCCGCCAAAGCCGACGCCGCCTTTGCTCCTCGCCGATCTCCCAGCGGCATGCGCGGTGGTGCTGGGGGCGCATTAACTTAACCATGGCGGGCGATGGGCCTCCCGACGCCCCCGGCGTGCCGCATTTGCACCGCAGCGTGGAAGCCGCTATCCAGGAGCGGTTCCAAGGTGAAGCGTGACGGGGCGGCGATCACGCGTCTGACGAGGATGTATGGGCCGTCTCGATCGCTACATTTTCCAGACTGCGGCGGTCGCCTTTTTTGGCGTGACCATCGTTTTGACGGCGATGATCTGGTCGACCCAGGCGCTGCGCCAGCTGGATCTCGTAACCAGCCAGGGGCAGACCATCCTGGCCTTCTTCGCCATTACCTCCCTGTCGGTCCCCACCCTGATCCTTGTGATCGCGCCGGCCGCCTTGTTCATCGCCACCGCTTACACGCTGCTGAAGCTGAACGGCGATTCTGAAATCGTCGTCATGGCGGCCGCCGGCATGAGCCATTGGCGCGTGCTGCGCTCGATGATTCTCCTGGCGACCCTGGTCTCGCTTTTCTGCGCCGCGCTTTCGATAGATCTGGTGCCGGCGAGCCTGCGCATGTTTCGTGATCAGGTGTCGCGCGTCCGCGCCGACGTGGTGTCGTTCGTGGCGCAGCCGGGCCGATTCGTGAACTTGGCCCAGGGGCTGGTGTTTCACGTGCGGGAACGCTCCGCCAACGGCGTGATGCATGGGGTTTTCATCAACGATGCCCGCGAAAAGGAAATCTCCACCTATCTCGCGGATCGTGGGCAGATCGTCGAAACCCCAAATGGCATTTTCCTGGTGCTCGAAGACGGCTCCATCCACCGGCGGACCTCCGGGTCGAACAGCAACGGCTCGGTCGTTGCGTTCCAGCGCTATGCGTTCGGGCTGTCGGAACTCGCTCCGGGCTCGCAGGCTGTCGATATCCGCCCGAACGAACGGCCGTTCGAATATGTGCTGAATCCGCCGACGAACGACGTCTACCGCATCATGGGGCAGGGGGGGCGCTTCCGCGAGGAGGTCCACAAGCGCCTCTCGTCCGGGCTTTATCCGTTCGCCTTCTTCGCGGTGGCCGCGGCCGCTCTGGCCCGCCCAAGAACCACCCGTCAGGGGCGCGCCTTGGCGCTGACGGCCATCATCCCCATCATGGTGGCGCTCCAGATTGCGAATTTCGTGGTGACCGGCCAGTTGCGGACATCGGCGGCGGCGGTACCCATTGCCTATCTGCTGCCGATCACCTCGATCGTGCTGTGTGCGCTCGCCCTCGACGGACGGGTGAAATTCGCCGCGCCGGGGTTCGTGACCCGCATTATCGACGCGATCGCGCTGCGCGTGTCCCGGCTCTCGGCGACCTGAGCCATGATCGGAAAGACCCTCGGCTTTTATTTCGCACGGCGATTCTTCTCGTCCGTGGCGATGATCTTTTTTTCCTGCGTCGCCCTGATCATGCTCGTGGATTTCCTCGAGATGACCCGCCGCACGGCGGATCGCGACGAGGTGACCTCTCTGGTGGTGGGCCTGCTGACGCTCTACCGCACCCCGGCCTTTACCGAGCAATTGCTGCCGTTTGCCGTGCTGTTCGGCGCGATCGCGACCTTCGTGACATTGTCGCGCAAGCTTGAACTGGTTGTTGCTAGGGCGATCGGGCTGTCGGCCTGGCAGTTCATTTTTCCGGCCGTTCTCGTGGCATTCCTGATCGGCGTTGCCTCCACCACCCTGTTCAACCCGGTTTCCGCGGAATTCAAGGAGCGGGCGAATCGGATGGAGGGGGAGATCTTCAACACCACCGCCGGCCTGATGGCCCAGGGAAAGGCGGGCTTCTGGGTGCGTCAGCAGAGCGTGGACGGGCAGGCGATCATTCAGGCGGGGTCTTCCCAACAGGGCGGCCGCGAGCTGATCGGCGTCACCATGTTCGAATTCGACCGCCACGACCGCCTCGTGCAGCGCATCGAGGCGCGCTCGGCGGTATTGGAGGAGGGGTATTGGCGCTTGCAGGACGTGCGGGTGCTGGTTCCAGGCTTCGAGCAGCAGACGTATTCCGTTTACCTTGTTGCGACGAATCTGGACCCCTCACAGGTCCAGGAGAGCCTGATCTCGCCGGACACCGTGTCTTTTTGGCAACTTCCGGCGGCGATCGAGAGTGCGGAGCAGCAAGGCTTTGGTGCGAGCCGCTACCGGCTCCAGCTTCAAAGCCTTTTGGCACGGCCATTTTTGCTCGTGGCCATGGTGCTTATCGCCGCGGTGGTGGGCCTGCGCGTGTTCCGCTTCGGGGGAGTCGGCCAGACGATTCTCGGTGGCGTCGTGGCGGGCTTTCTGCTTTATCTGGGAACCAAGCTCGCCGAGGATTTGGGCGAGGCGGGCGTGGTGCATCCTGTTGCTGCTGCATGGTTTCCAGCGGTAGCGGGGATATTCCTGGGGATTCTCGTATTGTTGCACCGGGAGGACGGATGACGGTCGGGTTTCCCCCCGCCGAAGGCCATGGAGCTGCAACCGGCCGGCGCGTTTCGCGTCGCAGCGGGAGCGGCTGGTCTTTTGCCGTCGGCCTTCTGTGCGCTGCGCTGGCTTTCGCTGTGCTGCACCCGGGGACGGCTGCCGCGCAGACGGCGAGCTTCGCCAATACCAAGATGCCCAAGGCCGACCCGAACAAGAAGATGCTCGTGACCGCCGACGAGCTGGTCTACGACTACGAACACGACAAGATTTCGGCCGTCGGCAACGTCCAGATTTATTACGACGGCTCCACCCTGGAGGCGAAGCGCGTCACGTTCGACCGGAAGGCGAACACGCTGCGCGCCGAGGGCGATGTGCTGCTGAAGCAACCCGACGGCAAGATCCTGACCGCCAACACCATGCAGCTGACCGAGGACTTCCGCGACGGATTCCTGGAATCGCTGCGCGTGGATACCCCGGACAAGACCCATTTCGCCGCGTCCCGTGCGGACCGCACGGACGGCAACATCACGGTCTTCCAAAATGGCGTCTACACCGCGTGCGAACCCTGCAAGGATCATCCGGAAAAGCCGGTGCTCTGGCAGATCAAGGCCGCGCGCATCATTCACAACCAGAATGAGCAGATGATCTATTACAAGGACGCCACGCTCGAGTTCTTCGGGCTGCCGTTCGCGTATTTTCCTTACTTCTCTTCGCCGGATCCGACGGTGAAGCGCAAGACCGGCTTCCTGATGCCGGAATTTTATAACAACAGCATGCTCGGCATCGGTGCTGGCGTTCCGTTCTTCTGGAACATCGCACCCGACCGCGACCTCACGTTCGATCCGCTCTATTTTTCCAAGCAGGGCCTCCTGGCCAAGGGAGAATGGCGCCAGCGGCTGATCGACGGATCGTACAATATCCGCGCCGCTGGCATTCAGCAGCAGGACATCTCGCAGTTCGCAGGCCTGCCCGGCTACCGCGAAAATCGCGGCATGGTCGAAAGCTCCGGTAATTTCGTCATCAACCAATATTGGCAGTGGGGTTGGGACGGCACCCTCACCTCAGACCGCACCTTCCTGCGCGATTACGGGTTGATCGGCGCCGCCGAGACCGAGAAGGTGTCGCAGCTCTATTTGACCGGGCAGGGCGACCGCAGCTTCTTCGACGTGCGGGGCATGTATTTCCTTGGCTTGTCGGTGACCGACAACCAGGATCTCATCCCGGTGGTGGGCACCTTCAATTATAATTACGTGTTCGGAAAGCCGGTGTTCGGCGGCGAGGCCGGCTTCAAGGTGAACTTCAACTCGGTCTCGCGCAACGAGGCGGATTTCGTCGGAACGTCGGCGGCCACATCCTGGGTGTCCGGCGCGACAGGAATCCCGCCGGGATCGTGCCTGCTGAGCAATCCCAATCCCACCCAGTGTCTGCTGCGTGGCGCGCCGGGTGACTATCAGCGCCTCAGCGGCGAATTCTACTGGAAGAAGACGCTGACCGACGCCGCCGGTCAGATGTGGACGCCGTTCGCCAGCGCCCGCGTGGACGTTGCGCACGCCAATATCAGCGCGCTGCCCACCAGCTATACCGACGGTCCGACCCTGGCGGGGCAGAACCCGCTTCAAGGCGGCAGCGACGACCTCATCCGCGCCATGCCGGTGATCGGCCTCGATTACCGCTATCCCTTCATCTCGGTGGAGAATTGGGGCACGCAGACCATCGAGCCCCGCGCCCAGCTGATCATCCGCCCGAATGAGACCAGCATCGGCAAGTTCCCCAACGAGGACGCGCAAAGCCTCGTGTTCGACGATGCCAATCTGTTCTCGGTGAACAAATATTCCGGCTGGGACCGGGTGGAAGGCGGCAGCCGCCTGAACGTGGGTGTCACCTATACCGCCGCGCTCAACGGCGCGGGCGTCATCTCCGCCGTGGTCGGCCAGTCTTACAGCCTGTTCGGGAAGAACTCCTTCGCCTATGGCGACATGGCGAACACAGGCCTGGAATCAGGCCTGGAGACGAGCACGTCCGACTACGTCGCCCGGTTCAGCTATTCGCCGACCAACAATCTGGAGTTCATCTCCCGCTTCCGGTTCGACGAGGCAAACTACACCCTGCAGCGGCTGGAGCTTGAGGGACGGACCAGCATCGACCGTCTGTCGGTTTCCGCCACCTATGGCCGGTATGAGCCGCAGCCCCTGCTCGGCTATTATCAGGAGCGCGAGGGCATCTTCACGACCGCGAGCTATAAGCTGACGGACGTGTGGTCCGTCAGCGGCGGCATTCGCTACAATATCGCGCAGGCCAGCATCGACATGACCACGGCCGCCATAACCTATGCGGACGACTGCTTCACGCTCGCCCTGACCTATCTGTCCGACTATTCGATCAACGGACCGAATACCGGGCCGAACAACACGGTCATGCTCACCATCGGGCTGCGCACCCTGGGTGAAACCAAGGTGAAATCGGCGATCGGCAGCTCCACCCAGTGAGGTCTGGGCGCCGGCTTGAGGCCGGCGCGGCCCCATTGCCGCCACAGGAGGCGGCAACAAGCATTTACAAGCCGAAGGGCGCGGGTTAAGCGCGCAGGGAGGCCTTCGTCTCCCGCCCCCTCGCCGAGCCATTCCGGGTTGATCGATGCAGTCCTGCCGCCGCTTCCTGTTCCTCTTCAGCCTTGCCGTTGCAGCCCTTTCCAGCGGGGCCGCCAGCGCGCAACAGATTCTCGCCATGGTGAATGGGGCGCCCATCACCAGTTTCGACGTGGGCCAGCGTCAGAGAATGCACACGCTGCTGGAGCGCAAGAACGTCAGCGCCAAGGAAGCGCTCGAAGAAGTGATCGACGATCGCATCAAGATCTCCCAGGGCGTGAAGCTGGGCATCGATCTTGAGCAAAAGGAGATCGACGATCTGTTCGCCAATGTGGCGGCCCGCTCCGGGCGCACCGCCGACCAACTGGCTGACGGACTGAAGCAGGGCGGCATCGAGCCGAGCGCGTTCAAGCAGAAGCTGCGTGCCGACAACATCTGGCAGCAATATGTGCGGGCCCGTTCGCCCAGCGTGACGGTGCGCGATCAGGACGTGCTCGCCGCCATCAACCACAGCGGCAACGCTTCGATGGTTGCTACGGAATATACACTGACGCCGATCGTGCTGGTGGTGCCGCGTGGCAGCAACGCCTATGCGGCGCGCCTCGCAGAGGCCAATTCCCTTCGCACGCGCTTCAACGGATGCGAAAGCGGCCTCGCGATGGCGAAGGCCATGAAGGAAACCGTGGTCCGCTCGCCGGTTCTGCGCTTGTCCTCGGAGATGCCGGCGGCGCTGCGCCAATTGCTCGACAAGACCGAGGTGGGGCGGCTCGCTCCGGCCGAGGTTACCCAATCCGGGGTCGAGGTGTTCGCCGTCTGCGCCAAGCGCGAGGTGCATGGCGAAGCATCGAACAAGCGCGATGTGAAGGACCAGCTCGCCACAGCGCAATTCCAGGCGGAATCCAAGCGCCTCCTCACCGAGCTGCGCAAGAGCTCCCTCATCGTCTACCGCTGATGTCCGCGGCGCTTGCGCTCACCCTCGGTGAGCCTGCCGGCATCGGGCCGGACCTCACCCTCGCCGCCTGGACCTTGCGGGCGGAAAAGGGGTGCCCGCCGTTCTTCGCGGTCGGCGATCCCGCCTTGCTGGAGGATCGCGCCCGTCGACTCGGGCTTAGCGTCCCTGTCCGCGTGGTCGAACCGCAGAACGCGATCGACGCATTCGATACGTTCCTCCCCATCGTCCCGGCCGGACCACGCGCCACGGCCGAGCCGGGCGTGCCCGACGCCACCAGCGCCGCCGCTGTTGTTCAGAGCCTGGACCGGGCCGTGGATCTCGTGCAGGCCGGTGTCGCCCGAGGCCTGGTGACGGCGCCGCTTGCGAAATCCGTGGTCTATGCCGCCGGCTTCCCGTTTCCCGGCCATACGGAATATCTCGCGGCCCGTTGCGCCGCGCGCGACGGCGCGATTCCCCACCCCGTGATGATGATCTGGTCGCCCCTGCTGGCGGTGGTGCCGGCTACCATCCACATTCCGCTGGCGCAGGTGCCGGCGCAGGTGACGCAGGCTCTGCTGGTCAAGACCGGGCGCATCGTGGATCGCGACATGCGCGCCCGCTTCGGCCTTGCCGCGCCCCGTCTCGCCTTTGCCGGGCTCAATCCCCATGCGGGGGAGGACGGTACGCTCGGCCGCGAGGATGAGGACGTGGTGCGTCCTGCCATCGCCACGTTGCGGGCGGAGGGGATCGACGCGCTAGGGCCGCGGCCGGCCGACACGCTGTTTCATGAAGAGGCGCGCGGCGGCTATGACGTGGTGATCGGCATGTATCACGATCAGGTGCTGATCCCGGCCAAGACCCTCGCGTTCCATGACGGGGTGAACGTGACGCTTGGCCTCCCGTTTGTGCGGACCTCGCCCGACCATGGCACCGCATTCGATCTCGCGGGCACGGGGCGCGCGAATCCCACCAGCCTGCTCGCGGCATTGCGCCTCGCCTGGCGCCTGACCGAACCGGGCCGCGCCGCATGAGCGCCATCGACGAACTGCCGCCGCTGCGGGATGTCATCCGCCGGCATGGCCTCTCGGCGCAAAAATCGCTGGGGCAGAACTTCCTTCTGGATCTGAACCTTACGGCGCGGATCGCGCGCGGCTCGGGGCCGCTCGAAGGGGCGAACGTGCTGGAGGTCGGGCCAGGCCCCGGCGGGCTGACGCGGGCTCTCCTCGCATTGGGGGCCGCGCGCGTGGTGGCGGTGGAACGGGATCATCGCTGCATCGAAGCCTTGGCGGAAGTCTCCGAAGCCTATCCCGGCCGCCTTCAGGTGATTGAGGGCGACGCGCTGAAGGTCGAAGCCGCGCCTTTGTTCGGCGGCGAGCCGGCGCGGGTGGTTGCGAACCTGCCCTATAATATCGCGACGGTGCTTCTGGTGGGCTGGCTCTCTTCCGATCCCTGGCCGCCCTGGTTTTCCTCGCTCACGCTCATGTTCCAGCGCGAGGTGGCCGAACGCATTGTCGCCGAGCCGGGCTCGAAAGCCTATGGGCGCCTCGCGGTGCTGGCGGGATGGCGGACGGAGGCCCGCATCCTGTTCGACGTGGCCCCCTCCGCCTTCGTGCCGCCGCCCAAGGTGACGTCCTCGGTGGTGCATCTGGTGCCGCGCGCCGAGCCCCTGCCGTGCCGCCTTTCGGTGCTGGAGAAGGTGACGGAGGCCGCCTTCGGACAGCGCCGCAAGATGCTGCGACAAAGCCTGAAGTCCCTGGGTGTCGATGCTCAGGCCCTGCTCGCCGCCGCAGAGGTGGAAGAAACCCGGCGTGCAGAGGAGATCGACATCGCCGGCTTCGTACGACTCGCCAATTGCTGGGAACAACTGCGCCAGCCCGCCTGAACCGGCGAGGCGCCGGCTCAGAGCCCGGCGCGCAGCGTGTTCACGAAATGGGCGAGCCCGGTCAGCCGCCGGCGCCTCAGACGTTCCGCCTGAAGAATCGCCTTGAGCTTGACAAGGCTCTTTTCCACATCCTCGTTGATGAGGATGTAGTCATACGCGTCGTAATGGCTGATCTCGTCGGATGCCTTGGCCATGCGCTGGTGCACGACATCGTCGGCGTCCTGACCGCGACCGCGCAGGCGCTCCTCCAATGCGGCGGCGGACGGGGGAAGGATGAAAACCTTCACGAGGTCATCCTTGGCGCCGTCGCTCTCCTCCAGCTGCTGGGTGCCTTGCCAGTCGATGTCGAACAGCACATCGCGCCCGTGGGCGAGGGCGTCCTCCACAGGTTTCCGGGGCGTGCCGTAGAGATTGCCGAACACGGTCGCATGTTCCAGCAGCGCGCCCGTGTCGCGCATGTGGCGGAAGCCGTCCACGTCGGTAAAATAATAGTCCGTGCCTTCCACTTCGCCGGGGCGTGGCTTTCGCGTGGTGACGGAGACCGACATGGTGATGCGGTTGTCCTGCGCCAGCAACAGCCGCGAGAGCGTGGTCTTTCCGGCGCCCGACGGCGAGGAAAGCACCAGCATCAAGCCCCGCCGGGCAAGCCCCGAGCGGCCAGACGTCGGGGCGGAAGGGGCGCTCGCAGCGTCCATGGTCGGGTCGGCCTCACTCGATGTTCGCGATCTGCTCGCGGAACTGATCCACAAGCAGCTTCAGGTCAAGCCCGATCTGGGTGAGCGCGACCGCATTGGACTTGGAGCAGAGCGTATTGCTCTCCCGATTGAACTCCTGGGACAGGAAGTCCAGCCGCCGCCCCACCGGCCCCCCTTGGGCGAGCAAGTCCCGCGCCGCGGCGAGGTGGGCGGTCAGACGATCCAGTTCCTCACGGATATCAGCCTTGGTGGCGAGCAGGGCCGCTTCCTGGTGCAGGCGCTCGGGGTCGAGCGGCGTCCCGGTATCCAGCAGCGCGCGCACCTGATCGCGCAGGCGAGCCTTGATGGCCTCGGCGCCGCGCTCCGGCCGGGCTTCCGCCTGGGCCACGAGAGCCGCAATGGCGTCAAGCCGCTCCAGCAGCACCGCCTTGAGCGCAGCACCCTCGGCGTGGCGCATGGCGATCAAGGCCTCAAGCGCCCCCTCGAAGCCGGCGAGGGCCGCATGAGAGACCGCCTCCTGGTCCTGCGGGGTGAGCTCGGCCTCGATCACCTCGACGATGCCCTTCACGGTGAGCAGAGCATCGAGGGTGGGCGGGGCGATGGAATAACGCTCGGCCGCCGCGCGTGCCGCGACGATCAGCGCTTCGAGGGCCGGCTGGTTCACCGCCACGGCGACGCTCTCGCCCTCCCGCGCCAGGGTCAGCGTGCCGGCCACAGAACCACGCGCCAGGGCGCGGGAGGCGGCGGCCCGGGCTGCGGTGTCCAGAGCCTCGAAGCCGGCGGGAACGCGCAGGCGCAGGTCGAGCCCCTTGGCATTCACCGAGCGCACCTCCCACGCCCAGCGCCAGCCGGCGGTGACGCCCTGAATGCGGGCAAAGCCGGTCATGCTGGCCAGGGCCGAGCGCTGGGAAGGGGCGGAACCCGCAGATGACATCAGAGCCTCGTGTGGCCGGCGTGCCGCCGGCCCGTTCAGTTGGAAGGGGCGCGCGGCGGAGGCGGCGCGGCGGGTGCCGGATCTCCTGTGCCGACGCCGGTATTGCTGGTCGGAACGGCGTTCTGCGCCTTGGTACGCGCCTCGGCTTCGATCTCGCGCCAGCGGGCGACGTTGCGATTGTGCTGCTCGAGCGTCTCGGAGAAGACGTGGCCGCCCGTGCCGTCGGCGACGAAATAAAGATCCTTGGTCTTGGCCGGATTGGCCACAGCCGCCAGGGAGTCGCGTCCCGGGTTCCCGATCGGGCCGGGCGGCAGGCCGTCAATGGCATAGGTATTGTACGGGGTCGCGTTCGTGATATCCGCCCGCGAGATCGGCCGGCCCAGCACGCCCTTGCCGCCTGCGATGCCATAGATGATCGTGGGATCGGACTGCAGGCGCATCTTGCGGGCGAGGCGGTTGATGAAGACCGCGGCAACCTTCGGCCGTTCGTCCGGCTTGCCGGTCTCCTTCTCGACGATCGAGGCGAGGACCACCATTTCCTGCGGCGTCTTCAGCGGCAGGTCGGGCGCGCGCTTGGCCCAAAGGTCGCGCACCAGCTTCTGCTGGTCGCTCGCCATGCGCTTCAGCACCTCGTCGCGGCTGGTGCCGCGGACGATATTATAGGTCTCCGGCAGCAGGGTGCCTTCCTGCGGCATGCGCGGCGTGCCTGTGAGCAGGTCGCTTTCCATCAGGCGGGCGACGATCTGCTGGGTGGTCAGCCCCTCGGGAATGGTGATCTGGTGCTGGATGACACGCCCGTCGGCCAGCGCGTCGAGCACCTTCTCCAGGGAAACGCGGGGCTTGAAGATATATTCGCCGGCCTGAAGCGGCTGGCCGCGATGCGCCAGCTGCTGCGCCACCATGAACAGCAGCCAATTGTCGATGACGCCCTGGCGCTCAAGCAGGTCGGCGATGTCGCGCGCGCCCTGGCCCCGGGGAATGAATACGTTTTTCTCCGCCGCCAGCGGACCGGGCGCAGCATATTTCAGCTGTCCGTACCAGGCCACCAGCCCGCCGCCGACGGTCAGGAAGAGCAGAATCGTGAAAATGGCGCTGCCGATCACCACAGCCGGGTGGCGGGCGCCGCGGGACGGGCGCTTCTTTTCGGCCGCCTTGGCGGCGGCGCGCGGATCACGCGCGAGGCGTTCCGCGCGTCTCCTGGCTTTCGCCTGGCCACGGGTCTCGCGCGGCGGCTTCGCGGGCTTTGCCTTTGGCGATTCGGGGGGCGCCTCGGGCACGGGTTGCGCCGCATCCGCAGCCTGCGTTGCTGACGCGGAAGGGGCGGGCGCGGACGAGGAGGGAGCGGTGGCGTCTGCGACCATGCGGCTTTCCGGCGCCTTCACTTCTGGGGCAGCAGGCCCCGCGCCTGCCGCGGGGTCGGTGCCAATTCGTGGTTCCGGCGCGGGGGAAGACGCGGCGTCGCTTTGCGATACGGGGGCCACCACAGGCGCGGCGCGGCCGTCGCCCGGCACGGCCGGCGATGCGCCCAACACAGGCTCCTGACGGGGGGCGTTGTTGGGGCGGCCTTCGTGCGCTGGAGGCTCGGACGTCGCCATTCAGGGTTCTCCCATCGCGTTCGCTGCGCCCAAGATCTCCGCGCACCGCACGGCCCGGACCGGAAAGCCAGCCCGCGCGCCGGTCCATGCAAAGAGGCGCATGATACCTATCGCAGGGCGAAGGCCAATGGCGCGCAGGCTAACGTCAAATATGGCGATAAGGCGTACCGCCGCCGAGAACCGGCGGGTTTCGCGGCCCGCATGATGAACGGGCCGCAAAAGGCGTGTGCTCAGGCCTCGGCGCGGCGGAACACCACCGAGGCATTGGTGCCGCCGAACCCGAAGGAATTGGACAGCACCGTGTTGATTTCCCGCTGCCGCGCCGTGTGGGGCACGAGATCGATGGGGGTGTCCACCGAGGGATTGTCGAGGTTCAGCGTCGCCGGGGCGATCTGGTCGCGGATGGCGAGCACCGAGAAGATGGCTTCCACCGCGCCCGCCGCGCCGAGCAGGTGCCCGATGGAGGATTTGGTGGAGGACATGGAGGTCTTCGCCGCCGCATTGCCCAGCAGCCGCTCCACCGCGCCCAGTTCGATTTCATCGGCCATGGTCGAGGTGCCATGGGCGTTGATGTAATCGAGTTCGGAGGCGGGGATGCCCGCGCGCTTGAGGGCGGCGGTCATGCAGCGGAAGGCGCCGTCGCCGTCGGGCGAGGGGGCCGTGATGTGATAGGCGTCGCCCGAGAGGCCATAGCCGATGAGTTCGGCGTAGATCTTCGCGCCGCGCGCCTTGGCGTGCTCGTATTCCTCAAGCACCACGATGCCGGCGCCCTCGCCCATGACGAAGCCGTCTCGGTCTCGGTCATAGGGCCGAGAGCCCTTTTCCGGTGCGTCGTTGAAGCTGGTGCAGAGCGCCTTGCAGGCGGCGAAGCCGGCGAGGGACAGACGATTCACCGTCGATTCGGTGCCGCCGGCCACCATCACGTCGGCATCGCCGAGCGCGATCAGCCGTCCGGCATCGCCGATGGCATGGGCGCCGGTGGAGCACGCCGTGACGACCGCGTGGTTCGGCCCCTTCAGCCCGTGGGCGATTGAGACGTAGCCGCCGGCCAGATTGATCAGGCGCCCGGGAATGAAGAAGGGCGAGATGCGGCGCGGGCCGCGCTCCTTCAGGATATGTGCGGCTTCGGAAATGCCCTCGATGCCGCCGATGCCGGAGCCGATGAGGACACCGGAGGCGATCTGGTCCTCATACGAGGTGGGATGCCAGCCCGCATCGTCGAGCGCCTGCTTGGCCGCAGCCATGGCGAAGACGATGAATTCGTCGACCTTGCGCTGCTCCTTGGGCTCCATCCAATCGTCAGGATTGAAGGTGCCATCGGTGCCGTCACCACGGGGGATCATGCACGCGATCTTGCAGGCGAGGTCCGACACGTCGAAGCGTTCGACGAACTTTGCGCCGCTCTGGCCCGCAATCAGTCGCCGCCAGCTTGGCTCGACGCCGCAGCCGAGCGGCGTCACCATGCCGAGGCCGGTGACGACAACACGTCTCATGAGGGGAACTCCGGAACTAGGAACGCGACGGCCGCCATCCTGGAGAAATCCATGGCGGGTGCGACCGTCGCCGTCGCTGGCACGGCTCAGGCCGCGTTCTTCTCCAGGAACTTGATCGCGTCGCCGACCGTCAGAATGGTCTCAGCCGCGTCGTCCGGGATCTCGGTGTTGAAAGCTTCCTCGAAGGCCATGACGAGCTCGACGGTGTCGAGGCTGTCGGCGCCGAGGTCGTCGATGAAGCTGGCGTTTTCCGTGACCTTCTCGGGCTCCACGCCCAGATGCTCCGCGACGATCTTCTTCACCCGCTCGGCGATGTCACTCATCGATGCACCCTCATTATCTGAAAAAATTGTCTCTATGCCGTACGGCGGCTGTGAGAGGGCATAATGCCTTTCTTCCGCCGTGCCCAGCCCCCATGCTCATTCCGGCGGGTCTTGGAACCAAAGACGTACCGGATGCGCGTTTTTATCCCGGTCCGGAGCTGGATTTCCAAGGCCGGGACAGGACGGTGCGGGTCGGTATCATACTTCCTGCGCCTATGCCAGCAAAGCCCGCTGCGCCGCCCGCTCCCGCACCTTTGTCAGATCATCGCCATGCCGCCGTTCACGTGCAGCGTCTGGCCCGTCACATAGCCGGCTTCGTCCGAGGCCAGATAAACGCAGGCGCTGGCAATGTCTTCCGGCGAGCCGAGCCGAGCCGCCGGCACGGCCTTCAGAATGCCCTCGCGCTGCTTTTCGTTCAGCACGTCGGTCATGGCGGTGGCGATAAAGCCCGGAGCGACGCAATTCACCGTCACGCCGCGGCTGGCCACTTCCTGGGCGAGGGACTTGGACATGCCGATCATGCCCGCCTTCGCTGCGGCATAATTGCCCTGGCCGGCGTTCCCGGTCACGCCCACCACCGAGGTGATGGAAATGATCCGGCCCGACCGGCGCCGCATCATGGAGCGCACCGCCGCCCGGGAGAGGCGGAAGGTGGAGGTAAGGTTCACCGCGATCACCTGATCCCAGTCCTCGTCCTTCAGGCGCATGAAGATATTGTCGCGGGTGATGCCGGCATTGTTCACGAGGATGTCGAGCTGGCCTAGCGCCGCCTCGGCGTCGGGAATCAGCTTCTCCACGTCCTCGGTGACGCCGAGATTGCAGGGCAGCACATGCACGCGCTCCTTGAGCTCCGCGGCGAAGGCGTCCAGCACCTCTCGGCGGGTGCCGGAAATGGCGACGGTCGCGCCCTGGGCGTGGAGCGCCTTGGCGATGGCGCCGCCGATGCCGCCGGTTGCGCCGGTGACGAGGGCGGTCTTGCCGCTGAGATCGAACATGGAGGCTCCTGAAACGAAAGAGGGGAATGAGCCGGGGCGGCTCAGGCGGCCGGTGTCTGGCGGGCGGCGATGAAGGCCGCCACGTCTTCCGGCGTGCCGACCGCCGAGACCGCGATTTCCTTGGCGATGCGGCGCGAAAGGCCCGAGAGGACCTTGCCGGCGCCCACTTCCACCGTGCGTGTAACGCCAGCGCCCGCCATGAACAGCACGCTTTCGCGCCAGCGGACCGTGCCCGTTACCTGCTGCACCAGCAAGGCGACGATCTCCGCCGGGTTGCTGACCGGGGCGGCCCGCACGTTGGAGACCACCGGCACCACCGGCGCCTTCACCGCGCTGGCGGCGAGCGCGATCTGCATGGCGTCGGCGGCCGGC
Organism: Roseixanthobacter pseudopolyaromaticivorans; assembly: GCF_043195145.2. NCBI lineage: Bacteria > Pseudomonadati > Pseudomonadota > Alphaproteobacteria > Hyphomicrobiales > Xanthobacteraceae > Roseixanthobacter > Roseixanthobacter pseudopolyaromaticivorans. The sequence continues at coordinate 3,580,474 of NZ_CM195539.1, read as the reverse complement.
TGCATCAGGCGGCAATGGAACGGGGCGGACACGGGCAGGAGGATCGCGCGAGAAGCACCCTTGGCCTTGGCGATCTCCATCGCCCGCTCGACCGCCGCCGTGGAGCCAGACAGAACCACCTGGCCGTTCGCATTGTCGTTGGCCGCTTCACAGACGTCGGCGCCGGCCGCCTCTTCGGCGACGGCGCTGGCCTGCTCGAAATCGAGACCGAGGATCGCCGCCATGGCGCCCTGGCCCACCGGCACGGCGTCCTGCATGGCGCGTCCGCGAATGCGCAGCAGGCGGGCGGCGTCAGTGATGGAGAGCGCGCCGGCGGCGGCGAGCGCGGAATATTCCCCCAGCGAATGGCCGGCGACGAACGACGCGTCGCGGGAAAGGTCGAGACCGGCTTCCGCCTCCAGCACCCGCATGGCGGCGAGCGACACCGCCATCAAGGCCGGCTGGGCGTTGGCGGTGAGGGTCAGTTCCTCGATCGGCCCGTCCCACATGGTGCGGGAGAGGGTCTCGCCGAGGGCGCCGTCCACCTCGTCGAACACGGCCTTCGCGACCGCGAAATTTTCCGCGAGCGCCTTGCCCATGCCAACGGCTTGGCTGCCCTGGCCGGGGAAAATAAAGGCTGTGGTCAAGGGGTATCCCTCCGTTCAATTTTGGGGAGGGCAAAGACACCGGGACGCAAGGGGAGTCAAGCTGAGTGCCCGCCTATTCGTCTGAGGCCGACGCGGCGGCGGGGCCGACGAGCGCCATCGGGCGGGCGCTGATGCGATAGACCGAGGCCGGCGGCAGGTTGCGCAAGGTGCAGCCGACGAATGTCGCCTTCAGCCCCAGCCGGTCGAGAATCGGGCGCGGCACGGGGCAGCGCGGGCCGTAGGTGAATTGATAGAAGGCGCCGCGTGGGCGCAGATAGCCGAACGCGCCGGAGAGGATCGCCATGATCTTGCGCGGGCCCATGTTCAGCAGCGGCAGCCCGCTGACCACGGCGCCCAGCGGCGCGCCCTCGAACAGACGGTAGCGGGCAAGCTGACTGGCGTCGGCCCATAGCACGCGGGCGGCGGGAAAGCGGACCTGGAGCAGGGCCGCGAAATCCGAGCCGAATTCGATCAGCGTCAGGTCATGCTCGCGCAGGCCGCGCGCCAGCAGTGCTTGGGTGAACACGCCGGTGCCGGGGCCAAGCTCCAGCACCGGGCCGGTAGAGGTATCGATTTCCGAGGTGATCAGCCGCGCCAGGGCGGGGCCGGAAGGCGCCAGCGCTCCGAGCCGCCCGGGATTGGAGGCCCAGGCTCTCAGGAAGCTCAGCGAATCGTTCGTGCGGGAGTGATGCATCGGGAAGTGGCGAGCCTTTGTTCCGGTCAGGCGCGCGGCCTGCGATGCCTGCTGTGCAGCGGCTGGATTACCGGTGCATTACGCCCGGGCCGGAACCGTCGCGCCCGGCGTGGCGAACAGCGGCAGCGTGATGCGGAACCGGGCGCCGCCGCCCGGCCCGTCGATGACGCAGACGCTGCCGTGATGGGCGCGCACGATCTCTCCCACCAGATGCAGGCCGAGGCCGGCGCCGCGCGCCCGCGGGCGCAGCCGCTGGAATGGCTCGAAGATGCGCTGGCGGAATTCGGCCGGCACGCCGCCGCCGTCGTCCGCCACCTCCATCACGCCGCCCCGCTCGACCCGCACCACGATGGCGCCGCCGCCGGCATGCTCGATGGCGTTCTGCACCAGATTATAGAGCGCCCGCTCCAGCGAGAACGGCTCGCCGGCCACAGCGATGCTCTCGCCCTCCGTCTCGAAGGAGAGGTCGAACCCCGCGGAGATGGCGAGCGGCGCAAGGTCCGCCACCGTGCGGCGGGCGAGCGGCACGAGGTCCACCGGCATGAAGGGGCCGCTGCGATCGAGGCGCTGCAGATCCAGGAGTTGCTCGGCCAGCAGCGACAGGCGGGCGAGGTCCTCCAGCAGGCGGGATTTGTCCGGCCCGTCCGGCAAGCCCTCCAGCCGCGTGTTTAGGATGGCGATGGGGGTGCGCAGCTCGTGCGCCGCATCCATGAGGAAGCGCTGGCGGCGCTCGTAGCCCTCGTCCAGCCGGCCGAGGGCGTCGTTCACCGCCGTCACAAGCGGAACCACCTCGTCGGGGACGTCGTCGAGCGAGAGGCGGGCGCCGCGGTCGTCGGCATCGATGCGCTGTGCCTCGGCGGCGGTCGCACTGAGGCTGGCCAGCGAGCGGCGCACCACGATCGGCGTCGCGACCAGTGTGGAAAGCGTCATCAGCGCCAACGCCGGCAGAATCACGCTGATGCCGAGAATGAAGGCGGCCCAGGCGATCCGCCCGAGCGGCACGCTCCCTCCCGGGCCGGTCATGATCTGCAGGGACCCCGCAGGGGTGCGCACCTTCTTGAGGCGGGCCGCGGCACGGGGCGGCTCGTCCAGCGTCCAGCCGAGCCGGGCCTGCCCGACATCGTCGAGCGCCTTGCCGGCGCGCGCGAACTCGGGCGGCACCGGGCCTTCCTTAAGTTCGTGACCGGCCTTGTCGCGGATGGTGAACCACAAATCGGGGCGTTCCGCGCGCAGGCTCTTCAGCGCCGGGGTGTCGCGCAGTTCGAGGCCGCCGTCCGGGCCCTGGGCGGTGGCTGCGGCCAGGGTGTCGATCACCGCGTCCTCCGGCTCCAGGCCTACCAGATAGCCGGTGGCCCAGAGCGCGGCGAAGATCACCGCGATGAACAGCGTCAGCATCGCCGCCTGGAGCGTGACCAGGCGGGAGACGAGGCGCCATCTCAGGGAGCAGGTGTGCGGTTCGCTCATGGCGTGGCGCGCAGCAGATAGCCGACGCCCCGGATGCCGTGGATCTCCACGCCCGCCCCGGCGGCCTCCAGCTTCCGGCGCAGACGGGAGATATGGGCGTCGAGAGCGTTGGACTGCACCTCGTCCTCAAAACCGTAGATCGCCTCCACCAACGCCTCGCGCATGACCGTGCGGCCGGGCCGGCGCATCAGCGCCTCGAGCACCAGCAATTCCCGGCGCGGCAGATCGAGCACCTCGCCCACCACGCTCGCTTCCCGGTGCTCCGGGTCGAAGACCAGCCGCCCGGCCTGCGTCGAGCGGGCGGCAAGGCCGGAGGGTCGGCGCAGAACGGCGCGCAGGCGCGCCAGCAATTCCTCCATGGCGAACGGCTTGGCGAGATAATCGTCGGCGCCGGCATCAAGGCCAGCCACCCGGTCCGACAGGTCGCCTTGGGCGGTGAGGACGATCACCGGGATGTGCCCCTCGCCCTGCAGGCCGCCGCGCAGGCGCGCCAGCAGGGTCAGGCCGTCGCCGTCCGGCAGGCGTCGGTCCAGCAGCAGGGCATCGTGGCAATGGTCCGCCAGCGCCGCCTCGGCATCGGCGAGGTTGGCGACATGATCGAGCAGGATTCCGAGCCGGCCGAAGTTCGCCGCCAGGGCAGAGGCCATTTCCGGCTCGTCTTCGATCAGCAACAGGCGCACGTTCGTCTCCGCGAGGGGATCGCCCGTGCTATGCCGCGATCATTGCGGCTACATTGCGTGTCGGCGGCCGGCCGATCCTCCGGCATCCTTGCCTTCAGCGGAAAACCTGCTATACGCACCGCTTCCGTTGCCCCGGCCGGGGGCTGAACGGACGGCCATCTGTTGTTTTCTGCGCAAGCCGAGAACCTGAGGGCAGGGCTTTCAGGTCCGTCGTCCCGTGTCCCCGCCTTCCGAGCAAACGAGCCTTTCCAAAGGTTCGAAAGGGCTTGGCGCCGGGCGGCGGAGCAACAGGAAAGGTACAGGACACATGGCGCTCTATGAGCATGTGTTCCTCGCGCGCCAAGACGTTACGGCGCAACAGGTCGAGGAACTCGCCGCCCGATTCAAGGGCGTTATCGAAGCGAACGGCGGTCAGGTCACCAAGACCGAAGCCTGGGGCGTGAAGACGCTCACCTATCGCATCAACAAGAACCGCAAGGCGCACTTCACCCTCATGAACATCGACGCCACCCCGGCGGCGGTTCAGGAGATGGAGCGCCAGATGCGCATCGACGAGGACGTTCTGCGTTTCCTCACGCTGCGTGTGGAAGAGCACGAGGAAGGCCCCTCGGCCATGCTCCAGAAGCGCGACCGCGACGATCGTGATCGTGGCGAGCGTGGCTTCGGCGGCGATCGCGGCTTCGGTGGTGGCGGCGGCTTCGGCGGCCGTGACCGTGAAGACCGTCCGCGCCGTCCGCGCGACCGTGAAGAAACCGCTGGTGAGGAGGCGATCTGATGGCATTCGCTCAAGCTGGTGGCGCCGGCGGCGGTCAGCGCCGTCCGTTCTTCCGTCGTCGCAAGACCTGCCCGTTCTCCGGCCCCAACGCGCCGAAGATCGACTACAAGGACGTGCGTCTGCTGCAGCGCTACATTTCCGAGCGCGGCAAGATCGTGCCGAGCCGCATCACCGCGGTGTCCGCCAAGAAGCAGCGCGAGCTGTCGGCCGCCATCAAGCGTTCGCGCTTCCTCGGCCTGCTGCCGTTCGTGATTCGCTGATCAATCCAGGCGCCCGCTCCCCGGAGGGGGCGCCTTTCATTTAACGATGCGTCCCGGGGTTACGGCTTCCGGGTTTGGCTGGGGCAGGCGACGATCTGCCTCTAACCGCTTCTGCGGGACAGCGAGCTGATGGCACAGTTTCTGATGATCGGCCTCGCCGCCGGAGCGGCGTCGGCGCTTCTCGTCGCGGGCATCGCGACCGGGGGCATCTGGGCCGTGCCGTTCTTCTATCTGGCGCCTCTGCCCATCATGATCGCGGGGCTTGCCTTCTCGCACATCTCGGCCCTGGCCGGCGTCGCCGTCGCGAGCATCGCCCTCGGGCTCTATTTCAATTCTTCTTTCCTCATCGCCTATCTCGTCGGCATCGGCGGGCCCGCCTGGGCTTTGTCCTACGGCGCGCTGATGGCCCGCAGCGATGCGGCAAATCCCACCAAGCTGATCTGGTTCTCCATCGGCGGGCTGGTGCTCACCTGCGCCGCGCTGTCGAGTTTCAGCGTCATCACGGCGGTGCTCTCGGTCGCCGGCGATTTCGAGACATACCGCACGGCGGTCGCGGCCGCCTTCGCCACCTTCGTCCAGGTGCAGGGACAATCCGGCCCGACGAGCGCGGACACCGCGCGGATGGGCGAGATGGTCGCGAACATCCTGCCGCCCATGGCGGGCGCCCTCGCCATGGTCACGCAACTGTGCTGCCTGTATCTCGCGGGCCGCGCGGCGCTGGTATCGGGCCGGCTCGCCCGTCCCTGGCCCGACCTGGCGGCGACCCGCCTGCCGGCGTCCACCTCGCTCGTGCTGGCTCTGATCATCGCCGCCTCCGTGGTGCCGGGCATGGTGGGTCTTTCCGCCTCCGTGGTCGCGGCGACGCTGGTGACCGCCTATGCGGTCGCGGGCTTCGCGGTGCTGCATTTTCTCACCCGCGGGCGCAATTCGCGGGTTCTCATTCTCACCGCCGTTTGGCTCGGCACCCTGGCATTGGGGTGGCCGGTGCTGGTGGTGGCGCTGCTTGGCGTGGTGGACGCCATGTTCGATCTGCGGACGCGATCGGCTCCCGGCGGGCGACCGCCGGCCGCCAACGACCGCTGACAGAAATTCCCCGACCCCCGAAACATCGAAACAGGAGACACGAAAATGGAAGTCATTCTTTTGGAGCGCGTGGCCAAGCTGGGCCAGATGGGCGAAGTGGTGAAGGTGCGTGACGGTTACGGCCGCAACTTCCTGCTGCCGAACAACAAGGCCCTGCGCGCCACCAAGGCCAACAAGGCCAAGTTCGACCAGATGAAGGTTCAGCTGGAAACCCGCAATCTGGAGCTCCGCAAGGAGGCCGAGGGCGTGGCCGAGAAGCTGAACGGCCAGAGCGTCGTGATCCTGCGCCAGGCCGGCGAGAGCGGCCAGCTCTACGGCTCGGTGTCCACCCGCGATCTCGCCGAGGCCCTGGTGAAGGCAGGCTTCACGGTCGACCGTCAGCAGATCGAGCTCAATCACCCCATCAAGACCATCGGCATGCACACGATCCCCGTGCGCCTGCACCCCGAAGTTGAGGTCGCCGTGACCGCCAACGTCGCCCGCAGCGTCGAGGAAGCCGAGCGCGTGGCGCGCGGCGAGGACCTGCGCACCCGCCGTGACGAGGATGAAGAGGCTGAGGCCGAAGCCGCCGCCGAGCGCGACGCCACCCTCGCCGAGGCCGAAGCCGAAGAAGCCGCCGCGGAACTCGACGACGCCGAGTGAGTTGATCTTCTTCCGCTTACCTCACGCTTTGGAAACGCCCGGCCATGCGCCGGGCGTTTTCTTGTTTTTGGTCAATTTTGGTATTGCCGTAGCGGTCATGTGGTGTTCAGATTTACACGGCTTCTGCTGGCCGTAAGAGCCCGCAAGGACAGCATGACTGCGGACCGGGCCGAATCCCGTTTCCGTTAAGTCATGCGCGAGCGCCCCGGCTAATGCATCACGTGTGTGTGCTTTGGTGCGCGGGGGCAGAAACCAAGAGGAGGGGCAACCCAGGCGGTCATCTTAGGATGGAGGCGGCCCAGTGGATCGGTTGCTTGAATCTGTTCTGCGTCGTGTCGTGAAACACGGCGGTCTCAAAGTCACGACGGCGTCCGGCCGCACCTTCAAGGCGGGGCCGAGCGAACCTCTGGTTCATGTCCGCTTCGCCACCAAACGGGCGCAGCTCATGTTGCTGCTCGACCCGGAAATGCAGCTCGGCGAAATCTACACCAGCGGCGATCTGGTGCTCGAGCGCGGCTCCATTGCCGACCTGCTGGAACTGGTGATGTCGCAGGACGTGCTCCAGCCCACGCTGACCTCGCGCCTGCTTTATTTCGCGCGGCGCGTGCTGCGGCGCCTCGACCAGTTCAATCCGCGCGGCCGCGCCCGGCGCAATGTGGCCCATCATTACGACCTGGACGGGCGGCTCTATTCGCTGTTCCTGGACGCGGACAAGCAATATTCCTGCGCCTATTTCGAGCATCCCGGCGAGCGGCTCGACGATGCCCAACTGGCCAAAAAGCGGCATATCGCGGCCAAGCTGGTGCTCGACAAGCCGAATCTGAGCGTGCTGGACATCGGCAGCGGCTGGGGTGGGCTCGGCCTGTATCTGGCGGAGATCGCCAAGGCACGGGTCTCCGGCGTCACCTTGTCCACGGAGCAATTGGGCGTCGCCCAATCCCGCGCCCGGGAAAAGGGGCTGGAGGGGCAGGTCTCGTTCGCGCTCCAAGATTATCGCGACGTGCCCGGCCCGTTCGACCGCATCGTCTCCGTGGGCATGTTCGAGCATGTGGGCGTCGATCATTACGGCGAATTCTTCCGCAAGACGCGCGCGCTGCTGGCGCCCGACGGGGTGATGCTGCTGCACGCCATCGGCCGGTTTGACCCGCCCGGCTTCACCAATCCCTGGATCGCCAAATACATCTTCCCCGGCGGCTACATGCCGGCGCTCTCGGAGGTGACGCCCCACATTGAGCGGGCGGGGCTGGTCGTCACCGACATCGAGATCCTGCGCCTGCACTATGCCGACACGCTGAAGGCGTGGCGCGAGCGCTTCCTCGCGCGGCGGGAGGAGGTCCTGCGCCTCACCGACGAGCGGTTCCTGCGCATGTGGGAATTCTATCTCGCCGGATCGGAAATGGCGTTTCGCTACCAGGGCCTGATGGTGTTCCAGATCCAGCTCGCCCGCAAACAGGAGGCGGTGCCGCTGACCCGCGATTATATCGCCGAGGCCGAGGACAAGCTGCGGGGAATAGAGAAGCGCAGCGCTCCGCCGCTCCGGCTGGCGGGTGAGTGAACGCGGCCTTCGGGGCCGCGCGATGCGTCTCTCCCGGCGGGATGAGCATGCCCGCCCGGACTAAACCTTCGGGGCGGGTTATCCCCGTAATGCCCAGAAGTCATGCACAGGGAAAATTCCCTCGTCGGCGAAGAAAGCAAGGGTGTCCGCGGAGGCTGCGCCTTCTGCTAAACAAGGGCTCGTTCACCAAACCGGCCTCGCCCCATGCTCGACCTCTCCGACCAGAAGGGGGATCTTGATCCCTCCTATCGTCAGGCGCCCCACAATGTGGAGGCGGAGCAATCCCTTCTGGGCGCGATTCTGGTCAATAACGACGCCTTTTACCGGGTGTCGGACTTCCTCAAGCCCGAGCATTTCTTCGAGCCCATCCACGGGCGCATCTTCGAGTTGGCGGGCGCCCTGGTGCGCGCCGGGAAGGTGGCGACTCCGGTCACCCTCAAGACCTTCCTGCCGGCCGACCTGGATGTGGCGGGGCTAAGCGGCCCGCATTATCTCGCCCGCCTCGCGGCGGAGGCGACCACCGTCATCAATGCCGAGGATTACGGCCGCGCCATCTATGATCTCTCGGTGCGGCGCGAGCTGATCCGCATCGGCGAGGAAATCGTCAACGACGCCTATGACGCGCCGGTGGAGGCGACGCCGCAGGACCAGATCGAGGAAGCGGAAAAGCGCCTCTACGCCATCGCCGAGAGCGGACGCTATGACGGCGGCTTCCAGCGCTTCGGCGAGGCGCTGCGCGAAGCGGTGGACATGGCGAGCCGCGCCTTCCAGCGCGAGGGCCATCTTTCCGGCATCGCCTCGGGGCTCGACGATCTGGACCAGCAGATGGGCGGTCTACAGCCCTCAGATCTTGTGATTCTCGCCGGCCGTCCCGCCATGGGCAAGACCGCGCTCGCCACCAACATCGCCTTCAATATCGCCGCCGCCTATCGCGGCGAGCAGCGGGCGGACGGCTCCATCGAGACCCAGAGCGGCGGCATCGTCGGCTTCTTCTCGCTGGAAATGTCCGCCGAGCAATTGGCGACGCGTATCCTCGCCGAGCAGGCGGAGATTGCCTCCTACAAGATCCGCCGCGGCGATATTTCGGAAAGTGAGTTCTCCAAGCTGGCTGCCGCCGCCCAGACCATGCAAGTGGTGCCGCTCTATATCGACGATACCGGCGGCATCTCGATCGCCCAGTTGGTGGCCCGCGCGCGGCGCCTGAAGCGCCAGCGGGGGCTGGACTTCATGGTGGTGGACTATCTGCAATTGCTGTCCGGCTCGTCGAAAAGCTCGTCGCAGAACCGCGTGCAGGAAGTCACTGAAATCACCACCGGCCTCAAGGCGCTGGCGAAGGAATTGCAAGTGCCGATCATGGCGCTCTCGCAGCTTTCCCGTCAGGTGGAGGCGCGCGACGACAAGCGCCCGCAACTCGCCGACCTGCGTGAATCCGGCTCCATCGAGCAGGACGCCGACGTGGTGATGTTCGTCTATCGCGAGGAATATTACCTCAAGAGCCGCGAGCCCAAGCCTGGAACCGAGGAATGGTTCAAGTGGGAGGCGGACATGAAGGCGGCCGAGGGGGTCGCGGAAGTCATCATCGGCAAGCAGCGCCACGGCCCCACGGGCACGGTGAAGGTGCATTTCGAGCCGCAGTTCACGCGCTTCTCGAATCTTGCACGTGAAGATCGCCTGCCCGACCGCCACTGACCGCCCCATGATGGGCGTGGCGCGCGGATCTGCCCCGCGTTCGGCGCTGCCGCCCCGTCACGGGTAAGGTATAGACAGGACAGCGAATCCCGTCGCCTTCAGGGAAAGCGTTTCGATGCAGCCCGCGTCCGCCCCGTCCTCCGCTTTGTCCCGCGCCGTCCTGACCATTGATCTCGGCGCCCTGGCCGATAATTGGCGCACCCTCGCCGCGCGGGTCGCGCCGGCGGAATGCGCGGCGGTGGTGAAGGCGGATGCCTATGGCCTCGGCCTTGCGCAGGCGGCGCCGGCGCTGTGGAAGGCGGGCGCGCGCACCTTCTTCGTCGCCCTGGTGCAGGAAGGCGAGGCGTTGCGGGCGCTGCTCCCCGAGGCCACCATCTATGTGCTCGGCGGCCTGCTGCCGGACACCGCCCATTCCTATTCCGCCGCCGATCTGCGGCCGGTGCTGGGCAGCCGGCAGGAAATTGCCGAATGGTCCATCCACAGCCGGGCCCTTGGGGTGAGCCAGCCCGCCGCCCTGCATATCGATACCGGGATGAACCGGCTGGGTCTCAGCGTGGACGAGGCGCTCACGATTGCCGGGGAGGGGGGACCCTCGTTCCGTCCCTCCCTCATCATGACGCACCTTGCCTGCGCGGATACGGCGCGCCACCCGCTGACCCAGGCGCAGCACCATCTGTTCGCGAAAGTGGCGGCGGCATTTCCCGGCATTCCCGCCTCGCTCGCCAATTCGGCCGGCACGCTGGGCGGGCCGGAGATGTATTTCGACATGGTGCGCCCCGGCATCGCGCTCTATGGCGGCGCGCCGATTTCCGGCGGCACGGCGTTGCGCAGCGTGGTCCGGCTGGACGTGCCGATCATTCAGGTGCGCGAAGCGCGCGCCGGCACGACGGTGGGCTATGGTGCCGCCCAGCGCCTGCAACGCGACAGCCGGATCGCCATCCTCTCCCTCGGCTATGCCGACGGCTTCCTGCGCGCGTTCGGCGGCAGCGATGCCCGACGGGGCGCGGATGCCATGATCGGCGGCCTGCGCTGCCCGCTGGTGGGACGCATTTCCATGGATCTGACGGCCGTGGACGTCACCGACGTGCCCAATGAGAAGGCGCGGCGCGGGGACCCGGCCGTGCTGCTCGGCGACGGCATCGGCATCGATGAACTCGCCGCCCATGGCGGCACCATCGGCTATGAGGTGCTCACCAGCCTGGGGCCGCGCTATCACCGCGTCTATGTGGGCGGCTAGACTATACGGGTGAGTCGCGCCCCTGCGCGCCCGGAGCCCTCCCGACCCATGGCCAAGAACAGCCCCACCTTCGTCTGCCAGTCCTGTGGCGCGGTCTATAACCGCTGGCAGGGCAAGTGCGAGGCCTGTGGGGGATGGAACACCATTTCCGAGGAGGCCAATGTCGCCGCTTCCGTGCCGGCCGCCCAGCGTTCCGGCCGCAAGGGACGGGCGGTGGCGCTGGAAAGCCTGCAGGGCCAGGGCAAGGCGGCGCCGCGCCTGATTTCCGGCATCGGCGAGCTGGACCGGGTGGCCGGCGGCGGCTTCGTGCCCGGTTCCATCGTGCTGCTCGGCGGCGATCCCGGCATCGGCAAGTCCACCTTGCTGATCCAGGCCTCGGCCGCCCTGGGGCGGGCGGGGCATCGCATCGTCTATGTCTCGGGCGAAGAGGCGGTCGACCAGGTGCGCATGCGCGCCGGCCGGCTCGATCTGGCCGACGCGCCGGTCGGACTTGCCGCCGAGACCAATGCGGAAAACATCATCGCCACCCTCTCCGCTGGGCCGCCGGTGCAGTTCGTGGTGATCGATTCGATCCAGACCATGTGGAGCGATTCGGTGGAATCGGCGCCGGGCACCGTCACCCAAGTGCGCACCTCGGCCCAATTGATGGTGCGCTACGCCAAGCAGACCGGCGCGGCGGTGATCCTGGTGGGCCATGTCACCAAGGACGGGCAGATCGCCGGCCCGCGCGTGGTTGAGCACATGGTGGACGCGGTGTTCTCCTTCGAGGGCGACGGCGGCCACCAGTTCCGCATCCTGCGAGCGCAGAAGAATCGATTCGGCCCCACCGACGAGATCGGCGTGTTCGAGATGACCGGCAAGGGATTGTCGGAAGTCGCCAACCCGTCCGAGCTGTTCCTCTCCCATCGCGATGCCGGGGCGCCGGGCACAGCCGTGTTCGCCGGCATGGAGGGCACACGCCCGGTGCTGGTGGAGATCCAGGCGCTGGTGGCGCCCTCCACCCTCGGCACGCCGCGCCGGGCGGTGGTGGGATGGGATTCCAACCGCCTCGCCATGGTGCTGGCGGTGCTGGACGCGCGCTGCGGCGTGCGGCTGGGTGGCCATGACGTATATTTGAACGTGGCCGGCGGCCTGCGAATCGGCGAGCCGGCGGCGGATCTCGCGGTGGCGGGGGCGCTGGTCTCCTCGCTCACCGGCGCGCCCTTGCCGGCGGACGCGGTCTATTTCGGCGAGGTGAGCCTCACCGGGGCGGTGCGTCCGGTCTCCCAGGCGGCAGCACGGCTGAAGGAAGCCGCGAAACTCGGCTTCGCGCGCGCCGTCATGCCCAGCGGCGCCGCCGAGGGAATGGACGGCGCCATATCCATCGAGGGCGTCGCTTCCCTTGCGTCCCTTGTGGCGGGGATCGCGGCCCGCGCGCCACGCAGGGCAGCGTTACCGAAAGAGGGGTGATGACGCGGCGGGCGCTTGAAGCTATACGTCCGAGCCACGCTGCGGATTTATGACACGCAGTGTTCCGCCGCACGCCTCCGGGCGCCGCATGAAGGACCCGCCGCGCCCATGCCCGTGACGCTGCTCGATCTCATCGTTATTTCGGTGATGCTGCTTTCCGGCCTTCTGGCCATGGTTCGCGGTTTTTTGCGCGAAGTCTTCAGCATCGTTTCCTGGCTGGCTGCGGCCGGCGTAACGTTGTTTTTCTATCCTCAATTGCTGCCGATCACCAAGCAATACGTGTCGCAGGATACGGTGGCGCTTGCGGTGACCGTCGGCATCCTGTTTCTGGGAACGCTGCTGATCGTTTCCATTATCAGCGCGCGCATTTCCGATGCGGTGCTGGACAGCCGGATCGGCGCGCTGGACCGCACCTTGGGCTTCGCCTTCGGCCTTGCGCGCGGCCTGCTGGTCATGGTTGTGGCATTTCTGTTCTTCAACTGGCTGGTTCCCGACAAGAGCCAGCCGCCGTGGGTTTTGAACGCAAAATCCCGTCCGGTGCTGCAAAACACGGGGGATTGGCTTATGTCCCTGTTGCCGGACGATCCGGAGAATACCATTCTTAAGAGACTCAAGCGGTCTCCGGCGACAGATGAGGGCGATGCGCCCGCCACGCCGCCAGGTCCGCGCACGGAACGTGGGGGCACCACGATTACAGTTGCGACGGTCGCCGGAGCGGCGGCTGGAGAAACCGGATACCGCCGCGGTGAGCGGCAAGGGTTCGAGCAACTGCTTGAGAGCGCGCGCGGCACCGGCCAGTGAGCCGCGTCGAGCGGAGGTAAAGATGGACATGGAGAGCGAGGAGTCCCACGCTCCCGACGCCCAATGGGCGCGGGACGGCTTTGCGCATGGTGGGGTTGCACGGGAGACGGGCCAGATGAACCTGGACGAAGATCTGAACGGCGACCGCCTGCGCGAGGAATGCGGGGTTTTCGGCGTCTTCAACCATCCGGACGCCGCCGCCATCACGGCCATCGGCCTCCACGCGCTTCAGCATCGCGGGCAGGAAGCCGCCGGCATCGTCACCTATGACGGCCGCCGCTTCCATTCCGAGCGCCGCCTCGGCCTCGTCGGCGATACCTTCTCAGACGCGCGAGTGATCGAGCGGCTGCCCGGCCATATTGCTGTTGGCCATGTGCGCTATTCCACCACCGGCGAAACCCTGCTGCGCAACGTGCAGCCGCTGTTCGCCGAGCTGGACGCCGGCGGCTTCGCCGTCGGGCACAATGGCAACCTCACCAACGGGCTCACGCTGCGCAAGCAGTTGGTGCGGGAAGGGGCCATCACCCAGTCCACCACCGATACCGAAGTGATCTTGCATCTGGTGGCGCGCTCAAAGAAGGCGCGCTTCGTCGATCGCTTCATCGACGCGCTGCACTTCTTGGAAGGCGCCTATTCGCTGGTGGCGGTCACCAACAAGAAGCTGATCGGCGCGCGCGATCCCCTCGGCATCCGCCCGCTGGTGCTGGGCATGCTGGACAATTCGCCCATCCTCGCCTCCGAGACCTGCGCCCTCGACATCATCGGCGCGCGCTATGTGCGCGATATCGAGAATGGCGAAGTGGTGGTGATCGACGAGGACGGCATCACCTCCTTCAAGCCGTTCCCCTCCATGCCGGCGCGGCCCTGCATCTTCGAATACATCTATTTCGCCCGGCCGGACTCGGTGGTGGGCGGGCGCTCGGTCTACCAGGTGCGCAAGACCATGGGTCAGGTGCTGGCGCAGGAAAGCCACCTGCCGGCCGACGTGATCGTGCCGGTGCCGGATTCCGGCGTGCCGGCGGCCATCGGCTATTCCCAGGTGTCCGGCGTGCCGTACGAACTCGGCATCATCCGCAACCATTATGTGGGCCGCACCTTCATCCAGCCGACTCAGACCGTCCGCGACCAGGGCGTGCGCATGAAGCATTCGGCGAACCGCTCCGTCGTCGCCGGCAAGCGCATCGTGCTGGTGGACGACAGCCTGGTGCGCGGCACCACCTCCGTGAAGATCGTGCAGATGATGCGCGACGCCGGCGCGAGCGAAGTGCATTTCCGCATCGCCTCGCCCCCCATCACCCATCCCGACTATTACGGCATCGACACGCCCGACCGCGACAAGCTGCTGGCCGCGACACACGATCTGGAAGGCATGCGGCGCTATATCGGCGCGGATTCGCTGGCCTTCCTGTCGGTGGACGGCGTCTATCGCGCCATGGGCTATGAGGGCCGCGATCCGGTGCGTCCGCAATTCACCGACCATTGCTTCACCGGCGACTACCCGACCCTGCTCACGGACAAGTCCGGGGCGGTGGGGGCGCAGCAATTGTCGCTGCTCGCCGAAGCCAGCTGAGCCATCTTCCCGCCGCGCCCGAGCGGGGGCGGCGGAGGTGCCGGGCCGCGCTGCGCGTTCTCTGCGAACAGCCTACCGCACCGGCGGCATGATTCCCCACATATCGCGCTTCTCGCCCTTGCGCTTTCGGCCACATGGCGGGATGGTCGCGCCCCTCATTCCGATCTGACAGAGACCCTGCCATGACCGACCGGCCGCTTGCCGACAGGATCGCCCTCGTCACCGGCGCCACGCGTGGCATCGGTTCGGCCACAGCGCTCGCCCTGGCGAACGCCGGGGCCCATGTGATCGCCGTCGGCCGCACTGAGGGCGCGCTCGAGGAAGTGGACGACGCCATCAAGGCCGCCGGCGGCTCCGCCACCCTCGTGCCCATGGACGTGACGGATTACGACGCCATCGACCGGCTCGGCGGGGCGATCTACCAGCGGTGGGGCCATCTCGACGTGTTCGTGGGCAATGCCGGCATCCTCGGGCCGGTGACCCCGCTCGGCCATGTGGACCCGAAGGATTGGGACCAGGCGCTGAGCGTGAACCTCACCGCCAATTACCGCTTCGTGCGTTCGCTCGACCCCCTGCTGAAGCTCTCCACCGCCGGCCGCGCGGTGCTGGTCTCCTCCGGCGCGGCCCATAAAGCCCGCGCTTATTGGGGTCCTTATGCCGTGACCAAGGCCGCGCTCGACGTGCTCGGCCGCACTTGGGCGGCGGAAAGCGTCAGCGGCAATCTCAAAGTCAATCTGTTCAACCCCGGCCCGATCCGCACGCGCATGCGCGCCAAGGCTTTCCCCGGCGAGGACCCGCAGACCCTGCCGGCGCCCGAGGAAGCGGCGGAGGCCATCGTTTCGCTCTGCCTGCCCACCTTCGAGGAAACCGGGAAATATTACGATTTCCCGATGCGGAAGCTGTTGGCGTTCCAGCATCCCGCCTGATCCGTCCGCGCGCGCGGGCGATGCCTCGCCGGGAGCTCTTTGCCGTGCGGCGAATGGCGGTATTCTGTATCCATGACGATACCGCTCACTTATCTTTTTACCGCTGGCCGGTCGGGACCCTGGTGCATTGACCGGCTGACGCCGGTGGTGGGCGAGGGGCTCGCGGACGCCTCCCACCTGACGATCCACGACGCCGCAGCCAGCCAGCCGGACCCGATCTGGGTCTTGCGCGGCACCACCAGCAATACCCGCTATTCCCAGCGGGCCGAGATAAACGCGTTGACCGCGCGGCAGGAGGGCTTGGGCCGGGCAGGTGCCACTTGCGCGGCCCTGATCCCGATTCGTAAGACCCAGGCTTGGTGGGATCTCGCGCAAGACGAGCGCCGCGCGATATTCGAGGAGCAGTCCCGCCATATCGGGATCGGCCTTGAATATCTCCCCGCCGTCGCCCGGCGCCTGCATCATTGCCGCGAACTGGGCGAACCGTTCGATTTCCTCACCTGGTTCGAATATGCGCCGGAGGATGGCGACAAATTCGAAGATATGGTGCGCAAGCTGCGCGACACGCCGGAATGGCGTTACGTCGACCGGGAAGTGGACGTCCGTCTGCGCCGAGCGTGAGGGGTGGCTTGCGCTGCGGGCATTTGTCGGCGTTGCGTGCAGGGGCTAGAGAGGTGTGAATAGCCCATCGTCTTTGCGCCCCCGCAGGCAGTATCTCCCGGAGTATCCATGGCCGAGCCCGTCACCATCCGTTTCGCCAAGCATGGCGCCGCCCCGAAGGGTGTCCTCGTCGTCCTCACCGACGATACGCTCACGTTCGGACGGGAAGCGCAAAAGCTGCTCAAGCCCGCCCTTGATGGGGTGAAGCGGGCGATCAGCGCCGACCATTTCAAGGGCCGCCTCTCGTCCACCCTGGACCTGATCGCGCCGGCGAACCTCGATGCGCCTCGCCTCGTGATCCTGGGCGTCGGCAAGGGCGCGGATCTCAAGGCGGCGGATTTTCTCAAGCTGGGTGGCGTGGCCGTCGGCAAGATTCCCGGCGGCACGCGCGAAGCCACGGTCGTCGTCGACCTGCCCGGGTTGAAGGTGAGCCCGGAGTTCGTGGCAGAGATGGCGCTCGGCGCGCGGCTGCGCAGCTATGTGTTCGATCGCTACAAGACCAAGCGCAAGGAAGGCGACGCCGAGCCGGTTGCCCTGTCCCTGACCTTCCTGGTGGCGGACGAGCCCGCGGCGCGCCGCGCCTGGACGTCCGGCGAAGCGGTGGCGGACGGCGTGGTGTTGGCTCGCAATCTGGTCAATGAGCCCTCCAACGTGCTCGACCCCCCGGAATTCGCCCGCCGCACGCAGGAGCTGACCTCGGTCGGCGTCGAGGTGGAAGTGCTGGGCGATGCGGAGCTTGCCGAGCTCGGCATGGGCGCGCTGCTCGGCGTCGGCCAGGGCTCCATCAAGGAAAGCCGCGTCGTGGTGATGCGCTGGAACGGCGCGGACGCGAAGACCCAGCCGGTGGCCTTCATCGGCAAGGGCGTGACGTTCGATACCGGCGGCATCTCCATCAAGCCCGCGGCCGGCATGGAAGACATGAAGGGCGACATGGGGGGCGCGGCTTGCGTCACCGGGCTCATGTATGCGCTGGCGGCACGCAAGGCCAAGGTGAACGCGGTCGGCGTCATCGGCTGCGTGGAGAACATGCCCGACGGCGCCGCCCAGCGGCCCGGCGACATCGTGACCTCCATGTCGGGCCAGACCATCGAAATCATCAATACCGATGCCGAGGGCCGGCTCGTTCTGGCCGATGTGCTCTGGTACACCAAGGAGCGCTTCAAGCCGCGCTTCATGGTGGACCTCGCCACCCTCACCGGCGCCATTCTGGTGGCGCTCGGGCATGAATATGCCGGCCTGTTCTCCAATGACGACGAACTGGCGCAGCGCCTTTCGGCGGCCGGCATGGAGACCGGCGAGCGCGTGTGGCGCATGCCGCTGGGCCCGGAATACGACAAGCAGATCGACAGCCGCTTCGCCGACATGAAGAACACCGGCGGACGCAACGGCGGGTCCATTACCGCCGCCCAGTTCCTCCAGCGCTATGTGGAAAAGACGCCCTGGGCGCATCTGGACGTGGCCGGCACCGCCATGTCCTCGCCGGCCAGCGACATCAACAAGAGCTGGGCTTCGGGCTGGGGCGTGCGGCTGCTGAACCAGCTGGTCGCCGACCATTACGAGGGCTGACGGCCCGTCCGCCCGTGAGCTTGGTGGCTAGACCACCTTGCGCTCGACCAGCGGCGCGTTTCGCGCGATCCGCCCGTAGCCGAGCGGCGACAGGTCCAGCGTCGCATAGCGCCCGTGCACGACCAGCTCGCTCAATCCCCGGCCCACAGCCGGGGATTGCTGCAGGCCATGGCCGCTGAAGCCATTGGCGAGCAGCAGGTTGGCGCAGCCCGGCGCAGACCCGAGAATCGCGTTCTGGTCGAACAGGTTCATGTCGTAATGCCCGGCCCAGGCGCGGCCGGGGCGCAGGCGCTCGAAGGCGGGAATGCGCCGCGCCAGCGTCGGCCAGATCACCTCCTCGAACAGTGCATGGTTCACCTCGAAATCTGCGCTGTCGGGATCGTCCTGCGGCGGTGGAGCGGTGCCGCAGAGGAAGCCCTGTCCCTCCGGCCGCACATAGACCCCGCTCGGGTCGATCAGCAGCGGGCAATCCGGCACCGCATCCGGGCAGGTGAAGGTGAAGATCATCCGCTTCTTGTTCGCGACCGGAAGATCGATGCCGGCCGTGCGGGCGAGATCGGCGCCGCCTCCGCCTGCCGCATTCACCGCCCATCCGCAGGCGATGCGCGTGCCGTCGGCGAGTTTCACCGCCGTGATGCAGTCGGCGCTGCGTTCCAGCGCAACGGCGTTCGCCGCGCGATAGGTCACGCCAAGGCTGCGCGCCTTGCGGCGGAACGCCTGCATCAGGCCGTAGCCGTCGAACCAGCCTTCACCCGACAGGCCGAGGCTGCCCCGCGCGATACCTTCGGTATTCAGCCAGGGAAAGCGCGCCGCCAGCGCGTCCGGCGCCAGCAGGGCGATGTCGGCGCCAAGGCCGGTCTGGAGGGCATGGGCGGCGGCAAGCTCATCGGCCCCCGCATCGCTGGCGAGGAAAAGATAGCCGCCTTCCCGCAGGCCGATGGCTGGCGCGTCCCTGTCCACGGCCAGCCGCGCGCCAATCTCGCGCAGGAAGGCGATGCCGTAGAGCGAGATTTCCACATTGATGGCGGCGGAATATTGCTGGCGGATGGACGCCGCCGAGCGGGCCGAGGCGCAGTTTTGGTAGCTCGGGTCCTTTTCCAGCACCAGCACGCGGCCGGAAAAGTCGGGGTGTGCGGCGAGGTGAAAGGCGGCGGAACTGCCGGTGGCCGCCCCGCCCACGATCACCACGTCAAAGGAGTCGTCCGCCATCTGAAATCCCGCATTGGGCGCGCCGCGCCCTCCTATGCCGCCGCCGCCAGCCGTGCACAACGCCGCTGTGAGCGGGCGCGCATCGCCCTTATGTTCCAGCGACGTGCCTAATGGAGCCGATTCGCATGCCCAAGGTCTTCAGCGCCGCGCAGATCCATGCGGCGCTCGATTATCCCTCCCTGGTGGACGCCCTGCGCGACGCTTTTGCCGCCCAGAAGGTGGAGGCGCCGGTGCGCCAAGCCTTCGAGGTCGGCACCGAGGGGGCGAGCGCCCATCTGCTCACCATGCCGGCGTGGGAACGCGGCGTCGCCATGGGCGTGAAGATGGTGACGGTCGTGCCCGGCAACAGCGCGCGCGGCCTCGGCGCGGTGAATTCCATCTATACCCTGTTCGATGGCGAGACCGGCGCCCCGCGCGCGATCCTGGATGGCGACGCGCTCACCAATCGCCGCACGGCGGCCGCGTCCGCGCTCGCCTCCTCCTACCTCTCGCGGCCGGAGAGCCGCACGCTCCTGCTGGTGGGCACCGGCCATCTCGCCGGCTATCTCGCCGCTGCCCATGTGGCCGTGCGGCCCATCGCGCGCATCCTGGTGTGGGGCCGGGCGCCGGAGAAGGCGCGCTGCGTCGCCGACCGGCTGAAAGGGCAGGGGCTGGATGCGCATACGGTGTCCGACCTTAAGGGCGCCCTGGCGCAGGCGGATATCGTCTCCTGCGCCACCACCTCCACGCAGGCGATCGTGCTGGGCGCGGATGTGCGGCCGGGCACCCATGTGGACCTCGTCGGCGCCTTCACACCGGCCATGCGCGAGAGCGACGATGCCTTGATTGCCGCGAGCGCGGTCTATGTGGATACGCGCGCCGGCGCCTTGGCGGAGGCAGGCGACCTGCGCCTTGCCATGGCCTCGGGCGCCTGGTCCGCCGAGCGGCTGAAGGGCGACCTGTCGGACCTCTGCACCGGCCGGGTGCCCGGCCGTACCGGAGGGGACGAAATCACCCTGTTCAAATCGGTCGGCGCCGCGCTGGAGGACCTGACCGCGGCTCGCCTCGTCATGACATCGGTGGGCTGAGGCCACTCAATGGACGCGGGCCGCGCCGGCTGCGCGCCCGGGTTTCGGGCTTGGCGGCTTCGCCGGCTGGCGGTTTCGGATGGAACCTTCCGGGCGTGCGAGCATTTGAAGCTGGTTGGCCCTGTCACTTTCTGCGCCCGCGGGTGCCTTCCATTCTGATTTCATGCTATCGGCAGCCGACCAAACAGAGCCGTTGCGGAGAAGCTTTTCATGTTTCCGACGCCGAAGCCCGCACTGACGCCCAACACATACGCCTATGAATCCGAGCCCATGGTGAAGCCCACCGGGTTCCGGGAATATGACGCCCGCTGGTTGTTCCAGAAGGAAATCAACCTGATGGGCATTCAGGCGCTGGGCATGGGCCTCGGCACCTTGATGCACCAGATGGGCGTCAAGCCCGAGATCGTCACGGGTCACGATTTCCGCGGCTATTCCTCCTCCATCAAATACGCGATGGTCTCCGGCCTCATGGCGGCCGGGGTGAAGGTGCACGACATCGGCCTCGCCATGTCGCCCATGGCCTATTTCGCCCAGTTCGCGCTGGATGTGCCGGCGGTGGCGATGGTGACCGCTTCCCACAACGACAACGGCTGGACCGGTGTGAAGATGGGCGTCAACCGCCCGCTCACCTTCGGACCCGACGAGATGACCCGCCTGAAGGAAATCGTGCTCTCGGCCGCCTTCGACCTGCGCGGCGGCGGGGCCTATCACTTCGTCGAAAATTTCCCCGAGGTCTATATCAAGGACCTCACCGACCGGCCCAAGCTGAAGCACCCCATCAAGGCGGTTGTGGCCTGCGGCAACGGCACCGCCGGCGCGTTCGCCCCGCGCATCCTGGAAGCGCTGGGCGTGGAAGTGGTGCCGCTCGACACCGAGCTGGACCATTCCTTCCCCAAGTACAATCCGAACCCGGAAGACATGGAAATGCTCCATGCCATGCGGGACGCGGTGCTGGAGCACAAGGCGGACGTGGCGCTCGGCTTCGACGGCGACGGCGACCGCTGCGGCGTGGTGGACAATGAGGGCGAGGAGATCTTCGCCGACAAGATGGGCGTGATGCTGGCGCGCGACCTCGCCAAGATCTACCCCGGCTCCACCTTCGTGGTGGACGTGAAGTCCACCGGCCTGTTCGCCACCGACCCGGAGCTGATCAAGCTCGGCGTGAAGGCGGATTATTGGAAGACCGGCCATTCCTACATGAAGCGCCGCGTCAACGAGACCGGCGCTCTGGTGGGCTTCGAGAAGTCCGGCCATTACTTCTTTAACAAGCCCATCGGCCGGGGCTATGACGACGGCCTCGTCTCCGCCATCGCGGTGCTGGACATGCTGGACCGCAACCCCGGCAAGAAGCTCTCCGAGCTGCGCCTCGCGCTGCCCAAGACCTGGTCCTCGCCCACCATGTCGCCGCACTGCGCGGACGAGGCCAAATACGGCATCGTCAGTGACGTGGTGAAGCATTTCGAGAAGCTGCAGGCCGAGGGCGGCAGCGTCACCGGCCAGCCGATCCGCGATCTCGTGACCGTCAATGGCGTGCGCGTCACGACGGAAGACGGCACCTGGGGCCTGGTGCGCGCCTCCTCCAACAAGCCGGAGCTGGTGGTGGTCGTGGAAAGCCCGGTTTCCGAACAGCGCATGCGCGACATGTTCAAGGAAATCGACGGCGTGCTGCGCACCCATCCCGAAGTCGGCGCCTACAACCAGACCATCTGACCTGCACGCGGACGTCTCGTGCGTCTTCTGGTTGTGGATTTGTAACCTAAACTGCGGCCCATGCGCGACCCGCGCGTGGGCCGCATGCGTATGGGCGTGCCCCGGGGGATGATGATGCGGCTGATGTCGGTCCTGCGTTTGTCGATCCTCTCCCTTGCCGGCCTGCCGCTCGGCTTCGTCCTGCCGGCGATGGGGCAGGAACCCTTGCCCGCTGTGCGGGTGGAGGTGTTGACGCTGCCACCGCTGCCGCTCGCGCGGGTCGATATCCCCCATGGAAAGACGCTCGATCTGAATGTGGGGCTGGGCTCCGGCCTGTTCCGTGCGGCGTCGGACCCGGAAGGCGTGATCTGGGCGATCACCGACCGCGGGCCGAACGTGGATTGCAAGAAGCCGAAGGACATCACCGGCCTCGGCACCAAGGCGATCTGCCAGGGCGACAAGAACGGGAAAATCTTCCCCCTGCCCGCCTTCACACCCACCATCTACAAGCTGCGGATCGGCACGGAGGGGAAAGTGGAGGTGCTGGAGACGCTGCCGCTGAAGGGGCGATCCGGCAAGGCCATCACCGGCCTGCCCAATGATCTGAACTCCACCGAGACGGCCTTTAGCGTCGCCGGCACGTCCATCGGCAAGGACCCCTCCGGCCTCGACACCGAGGCGCTGGTTCGCTTGCCGGACGGCAGCTTCTGGGTGAGCGAGGAATATGCCCCTTCGCTGGTGGAAATCGCCCCCGACGGTACGATCCGCCGTCGGCTGGTGCCGGAAGGGCTGGCGGACCGATTGAAGGGCGCGGACTATGAGGTCGTCTCCGGCCTTCCGGCGATCCTCGCCGCGCGCGATCTCAATCACGGCATCGAAAGCCTCGCGCTGTCGCCCGATGGGGCCTTTCTCTATGCCCTGATGCAGGGCGCGCTGGCCAATCCCGATACGGCGTCCGCCGAGCGCTCGCCGCTGGCGCGCCTGATCAAGCTGGATCGCAAGACCGGCGCGGTGGTCGGCTCCTATGCCTATGGCGCCAGCGCGCCGGGCGCCTTCAAAGCCGATGCCACGGGAAAGAAGCAGGACCAATCGGACGTGAAGATGAGCGAGATGGTTGCGGTCAGCCCGGACCGGCTGCTGGTGCTGGAGCGAATCGACAAGACGACCAAGCTGTTTCTGATCGATCTCGCGGGCGCCACGCCCCTTCCGGCCGATTTCACCACCGGGGCCGCTCACCCCACCCTTGAGCAATTGGCGCCGGACGATTTCCCGCGCGCCGGCGTGGTGCCGCTCGTCAAGACGCTGATCCTGGATAGCGATCTCCTGAAGGGCCTGCCCGCCAAGATCGAGGGCGTCGCGGTGCTGAATGATCGCGAGCTGGTGCTCGTCAGCGACAGCGATTTCGGCATCAAGGGCGATACGACTGAGATGCGGCGGGTCCTGTTTGAGACTCCCGTTCTGAAATGAGGCGGGGCCGAAGCGGTCCCGCCTCATCGCCTCACGCGGCGGCCGCCGGCTCCGCCCTGCGGCCGCGTGCCGCTTCCAGCCGCACCGCCCACGAGGCCGTGCCCATGGCGGCGAGCGGCACCAGCGCCGCGATCCAGGGAATGGCGCCGAGGCCCGGCCCATGGTCGATCACCAGCCCGCCCAGCCATGCGCCGATGGCGTTGCCGAGGTTGAAGGCGGCGATGTTGAAGCTGGAGGCGAGGCTCTGCCCGGCGCCCTGCGCCTTTTCCAGCACCCACATCTGCAGCGGCGCGACGGTCGCGAACGCCACCGCGCCCAGCAGTCCCACAAAGGCGACGGCGGCGATCTGGCTGTGCAGCGCGAAGGTGAGCAGCACCAGCACCACCGAGAGCGCGAGCAAGGTGGCGAAAACGGTGGGCACGAGGCGCCAGTCCGCGAGCCGGCCACCGAGCAGATTGCCCACCACCAGCCCGCCGCCGAACACCAGCAGGATGGGCGAGACCGCCCCTTCCGAAAAGCCGGTGATGCGCGTCAGCATGGGGGCGATATAGGTGAAGGCGGCGAACACGCCGACCCAGCTCAGCACGGTGGTTGCAAGGCCCAGCAGCAGCGGCGCGCGGGTGAGCACGGCGAGGTCGTGTTTCAGGCTGGAGGGCGCCTCCTCGCCCTTGGTGCTCGGCACCAGCAGGGCGATGACTGCGAGCGCGATCACGCCCACCAGCGTCACCGCCCAGAAGGTGGAGCGCCAGCCGAAATGCTGGCCGAGCCAGGTGCCGAACGGCACGCCCAGGATGTTCGCGACCGTGAGGCCGGTGAACATGATGGCGATGGCCGAGGCCTTCTTGTTGGGTGCCACCAGCCCGGTCGCCACCACCGAGCCGACGCCGAAGAAGGTGGCGTGGGCAAATGCGGTGAGCACGCGGGCCGCCATCAAGGTGGCATAGTCCGGCGCCAGCGCGCAGGCGGCATTGCCGAGGGTGAACACGCCCATCAGGCCGAGCAGCACGGCCTTGCGCGGCCAGCGGGCGGTGAGCACCGTCAGCACGGGGGCGCCCACCACGACGCCCAGCGCATAGCCGGAGATCAGCAGGCCGGCGGAAGAGAGCGTCACTCCAAGGTCTGCGCTGACATCCAGCAGCAGGCCCATGATGACGAATTCTGTGACGCCGATGCCGAAGGCGCCGGCGGTCAGGGCATAGAGGGCAAGGGGCATGGCACGTCCAACAGAAGGGTATTGCGTTGCAGCAAAAATGGACGTTTTGTCCCAGGCGAGCTAGATTGCCCTAAAGCAAAGCATTTATGAATTGAATTCATCATGGCCCGGTTGGACGTCAATCGCTCCGGCGAGATGGAAGTGTTCGTGCGGGTGGTGGAGCAGGGCGGCTTTTCGGCCGCCGGCCGGGTCTGCAACATGACCCCCTCCGCCGTGAGCAAGCTCATGGCGCGGCTGGAAGCGCGGCTCGGCGCCCGGCTCATCAACCGGTCCACCCGGCAATTGCAACTCACCGCCGAAGGGGTGGATTTCTACGAGCGCGCGCTGCGCATCCTCGCCGACCTGGAGGAGGCGGAGCGCAGTGCCTCCACCAGCGAGATCGCGAGCGGCCGCCTGCGGGTGAATGCCAATGTGCCGTTCGGCACCCATTTTCTCATTCCCGCCCTGCCGGAATTCCTGGAGCGCCACCCCGCCGTCTCGTTCGATATCGTGCTGACCGACAAGGTGGTGGACATGCTGGAGGAGCGCATGGACGTGGCGGTGCGCGCCGGGCCGCTGAAAAGCTCGCTCCTCATGGCCCGCAAGCTCGGCGAATCGCGCATGGTGATCGTCGGATCGCCCGCATATCTCGCGCGGAACGGCACGCCCCAGGTGCCGGCGGACCTGGAGCGGCACAACCGCAGCGGCTTTTGCTACCTGCGCCAGATCGAGGGCTGGCCGCTCAGGACCGAGGGGGGCGAGATGCGGTTCGCGCCGGTGGGCAACGCTTTGGTCAGCGACGGGGAAACCCTGCGCCATCTCACGCTCGCCGGCGTCGGGCTCGCCCGCCTCTCCATGTTTCATGTGGCGCACGATATCGCCGCCGGCCGCCTCGTGCCGGTGCTTGAGGATTTCAATCCCGGCGACACCGACCCGACCCACGCGGTCTATGTGGGGCAGGGCGGCCATCTGCCGGCGCGGGTGCGGGCCTATCTGGATTTCCTGGTGGAGGTGGTGGCACCGCGCTTCACGCAGACCGCGATGGCCGACCCGCGGGAGCTGGCGCGCCGCGCCGCCTGAGGGTCCCCGCCGTGGCCGGGCATGACCCGGCCACCCCCGCATCGCCGCCGGCCGCGTGCGGGGGCACGACCTTTGGGTCCGCGCGGATCTCCGGGCGGGGGGCCCGGAGATGACGATGTGAAAAGATCGATTGTGAGTCCCGCCGGGCGGGCCGCCGCGTCAGGCGGTGCGCTTCATCGCGTCCGAACGGGCGATGAGATCGGCGAGCGAGGGCTTGGCCTCCAGGGCGCCGGTGGGGCTGATGAGACCGCGGGCGCCGTCCAGCGCGCCGGGCTGAAGCTCCAGCGCCAGCAGCCGCTTGCGATCGTAGCGACCGGGCATCCATAGCCCGCCGGTCATGCGGGCGGAGAAGCCGAAGCGCTGGTAATAGGGCGCATCGCCCACCAGCAGCACGGCGCCATGGCCGTGCGCCTCGGCCTCAACCAGCGCCGCGCGCATCATGTCTCCGCCGAGCCCGCGCGCGCGGAACCAGGGATGAACCGCGAGCGGACCGAGCAGCAGCGCCGGCTTGCCGGGGCCGGCGGTGATGTGCCACAGGCGCACGGTCGCGGCGAGGCGCCCGTCCGGCCCGTGGGCGACCAGCGACAATCCCTCGGCCGGCAGACGGCCTTCCCGCAGCCGCTCCGAGGATTTCTCGAACCGGGCCGGCCCCATGCACAGGTCCAGAAGCGCCTCGCGTGCGGCGACCTCTTCCCATTTTTCAGCAACGATCTCAGTCATCAGCACCTCCCGTGCCACAACCGGAAAGCCGAAAGACGCCGACCCGCGCGCAAGCGCGTCCCCCTCGGCGGGGCGCGGCGCGGCACAGGCCGCCCTCTCAGGCGAGGGCAGCGGGTCGGTATGGAAGCGTGAGGATCAGATCACGTAGGACTTCAGCGGGGGGAAACCGTTGAAGGACACCGCCGAATAGGTGGTGGTATAGGCACCGCAAGCCTCGATGAGGATCTTGTCGCCGATGGCGAGCGACACCGGTAGGTGCACCGGGGTCTTCTCATACATCACGTCGGCCGAATCGCAGGTCGGCCCGGCCAGCACGCAGGCGGCGGTGTCGTCGCCGTCGCGCGGGGTGCGCAGCGGGTAGCGGATCGCTTCGTCCATGGTCTCGGCGAGGCCGCCGAACTTGCCGATGTCGAGATAGACCCAGCGCATAGTGTCGCTCTCGGCCTTCTTGGAGATCAGCACCACCTCGGTCTCGATCAGGCCGGCATTGCCGACCATGCCGCGCCCCGGCTCCATGATGGTCTGCGGGATTTCGTTGCCGAAATGCTTGCGCAGCGAATCGAAGATCGCTTCGCCATAGGCGGCCGCCGCCGGCACGTCCTGGAGATATTTGGTGGGGAAGCCGCCCCCGAGATTGACCATGGCGAGCGAGATGCCGCGCATCGCGCACTCGCGGAAGATGCCGGCGGCAGAGGCGAGCGCCTGGTCCCAGGCGTTCACATTCTTCTGCTGCGAGCCCACGTGGAAGGAGACGCCGTAAGCCGTGAGGCCGAGGCGATGGGCGTGCTCCAGCACGTCCGCGGCCATTTCCGGCTCGCAGCCGAACTTGCGGGACAAGGGCCATTCGGCCCCGGCGCCGTCGCACAGGATGCGGCAGAACACCTTGGCGTTCGGCGCGACGCGGGCGATCTTCTCGACCTCTTCGTAGGAATCGACGGCGAACAGGCGCACGCCCAGCTTATGGGCGCGCTCGATGTCGCGCTCCTTCTTGATGGTGTTGCCGAACGAAATGCGCTCGGCGCCCGCGCCGGCGGCCATCACCATGTCGATCTCGCCCACCGAGGCGCAATCGAAGCAGGAGCCGAGCTCGGCCAGCGCCGCGAGGATGGCGGCGTCGGGATTGGCCTTCACGGCATAGAACACGCGGGTGTCCGGCAGCGCACGGCTGAACGCCGCGTAGTTCGCGCGCACGACATCGAGATCGACAACGACGCAGGGTCCGTCTTCGCGTCGGGTCTTGAGAAATTCGCGGATGCGATCGGTCATGGTGTCCTCCGTGACCTGAAGCCTCGTGAAGCGCGGTTGCCCGCGCGACGACAGGACGAGAAGGCCTTTTCCGCGGCGCCATCGCCGCTGTCGGGGCCTGCCCGGGGCACGCACACGCGGGACAAGGGCGGTTTGGACGCGCCATTCTCCCAACGGGCCGTACCCGCTTCGCCGGTCACAAACCGGCCGCATCATCGAACCGAACGGCATTTCCTTCCCGGCCATGGCGCGAGCCACGACAAGGGTGTTTTCAGAAATGCGCGCGCTTGGAGAGGGGAGTCCCACTCCGTACGGCCGGCAAGATGTAGTGCCTCTTTAGTAACGCCGACCTTTGGAGGGCCGACCGAGACCAAAAAAGCCCTTACGTCGTTGCTTCAAGTCACGTCCCCTGCTGAGAGCAGGGTGGGCCGGTTCCCTCCGGCTACCGATCGTCCTGGCGGCTTTCCGGCCTCTTGTCCGGACTTCCGCCGATCGGCACGCAACCACAGGCACGTGCGAAATTGGGCAGGGGTGGATTTATGAGAAAACGGCCGCCTTCGCAAGCGGCAATTTGATGAAATTTGATCCAATTTGAGCCGCAATTCTTAGGCGACTGAACGCTTGTGGGGCAACGCTTTGCGTCATTCGGGCCCGCAAAGCCCGTATTCACGGGATCGCGAGCGGAATTGCCAAAATGAATGCATAAAATGCGTTGGATCGCCGCGCGTCAGGCACACCCCTTGATCGAGGTCAAGGGAGAGAGCAATGTGGCCTTCTAAGATTAGAAGAATTCGCGTTCGCCATCTGGCTTCGTCCGGTGCCTTGCACCCTGTGACTGGGTTTTCCATGGACTACGATCAATACTTTAGCGTCGCTGTAGACGCGTTGCGTCGTGAGCGTCGCTATCGGACCTTCGCCGAGATCGAGCGCAAGGCGGACCGCTTTCCGCGGGCCACTTGGCATTCGCCGGGCGGGCCGCGCGACATCGTGGTGTGGTGCTCCAACGATTATCTCGGCATGGGCTGCCACCCGGTGGTGATCGAGGCCATGCGCGAATCAGTGTCGAAGCGCGGCGCCGGTGCCGGCGGCACGCGCAACATCTCGGGCAACAGCCACGAGATCGTCCAGCTCGAGCGCGAACTCGCTGACCTGCACGGCAAGGACGCGGGCCTCGTCTTCACTTCGGGCTATATCTCGAACGAGACCGGCATCTCCACCATCGTCAAGCTGATCCCCGATTGCGTGGTGATCTCGGACGAGCTGAACCACAATTCCATGATCGAGGGCGTGCGGCGCGGCGGGCGGCAGAAGGCCATCTTCCGCCACAACGACCTCGCCCATCTCGAAGAGCTGCTCCAGGCGGCGGCGGATCGTCCGAAGCTGGTCGTGTTCGAGAGCGTCTATTCCATGGACGGCGACATCGCCCCCATCGCGGCCATCTGCGACCTGGCGGAGCGCTATGGCGCCATGACCTATCTCGATGAAGTGCACGCGGTGGGCATGTACGGCCCGCGCGGCGGCGGCGTCGCCGAGCGCGACGGCGTCATGCACCGGGTGGACGTGATCGAGGGCACGCTCGGCAAGGCGTTCGGCGTGGTGGGTGGCTATCTCACCGGCAAGCGCGTGGTGATGGACGCGGTGCGTTCCTACGCCCCCGGCTTCATCTTCACCACCGCCCTCCCGCCAGCGGTCGCAGCTGCCGCTACCGCCTCCATCCGCCACCTGAAGAATTCGCAGGCCGAGCGTGACGGGCAGCGCGCCCAGGTGGCCAAGGTTAAGGCGGCGCTCGCGGCCGCCGGCCTGCCGCAGATGGAAACCCCCACCCACATCATCCCGCTGATGGTGGGCGACGCGAAGGCCTGCAAGGCGGCGAGCGACGTGCTCCTGGCCGAGCACGGCATCTATATCCAGCCGATCAATTATCCGACCGTTCCGCGCGGAACGGAGCGCTTGCGCATCACCGCGACGCCCCATCACGACGACAAGCTGATCGCCCAACTGGCGGAAGCCCTGAACGACGTATGGTCCCGTCTCGATCTGCCGCGGGTCAACACCCCCGTCGCCGAGCGCCCCCTGCGGGCCATGGCTGGCGCAGCGCCGATCCCGCTGCCCATCGCCGGCGGCTGAACGGCTCATCTTCCGCGAAAACGCGTTCCATCGGCCGGGCTTGTCCCGGCCGATTTGATTCTGGGGCGGCTTGCGGCGGCCGGATCCGAGGGGACGGGCGCGCCGCCGATTCGCCCGCTTTGGCGCGCGCGGCAACCCCGTGCCGGCCCTATCGCGTCGTGGCGTCGGGCCGAAGACGGCCGCTCCGCGCCTGGGCGCAGCCTCAGGCGGGGATGGCGCGGCGGGGCGGCTCTTCCTCGTCGAACGAGCCCTCGAACACGGTGATCAGCGCGCGCCGGATCGCCGATTGGCGGGCCGCACCGGTGATCTTCGCGCCCATCAGGTCGGTGACATAGAACACGTCCACCGCCCGCTCGCCGAAGGTCGCCACATGGGCCGAGGCGATGTTGAGGTTGAGCCGCGACAAGGTGTTCGTCAGCTCGAACAGCAGGCCGGGCCGGTCGAGGCCGGACACCTCCACCACCGTGTGCCGGTTCGACCAGGCATTGTTCACCGTCACCTCCGGCTCCACCGAGAAGGTGCGGCGCGCCTTGGGCAGCTTGCGGGCCATTACTTCCGGCAGGCGCACTTCCCCGGTCAGCGCCTTTTCGATGGAGACGCGGATGCGCTGGGCGCGGCGTTCCTCGTCCTCGTCGCGGTCGAAGGCGCGGCGGATGGCGATGGTGTCCAGCGCCAGCCCGTCGGTGGTGGTGGAGATCTGCGCATCCACGATGTTCGCGCCCGCCGCCGCGCAGGCCCCGGCGATCACCGACAGGAGCTTGGGATGGTCGGGGGCGAGCACCGTCAGCTCAGTGATGCCGCGTGCCGGCTCCACATCCGCATGGGTGGTGAGGGTCTGCCCGGCGGCTTCCATCTCCGTGATGAAGCGGGCGTGCCGCACCTTGGTGTCCAGGTCGGTGCGCAGCCAATAGGAGGGGTAATGGCGCGCCGAATAGGCGTTCACATCTTCCTCGCTCCAGTCGCTCAGCGCGTGGCGCAACTGGGCCTGGGCCACCTTCACCCGCTTGCCGCGATCCACCTCCGAGAAGCCGCCGGTGAGCATGGGCTCGGTTTCGTAATAGAGCGTGCGCAGAAGTTGCGCCTTCCAGCCGTTCCAGGTGCCCGGACCCACCGCGCGGATGTCGGCCGTGGTGAGGATGGTGAGCAGCTTCATGCGGTCGAGATTCTGCACCACGGCGGCGAAATTCTCGATGGTCCGCCGGTCGGAGAGGTCGCGCGACTGGGCGACCGTGGACATGACGAGATGCTGCTCCACCAGCCAGGAGACGGTCTCCGTCTCGGCGGCGCTGAGGCCGAGGCGGGGGCACACGCGCCGCGCCACGCGGGCGCCGGCGATGGAATGGTCTTCCGGCCGGCCCTTGGCGATGTCGTGCAGCAGCAGCGCCACATAGAGCAGGTGGCGCTGGGGCTTCAGGGTGAGCATCAGCTCGTTGGCGAGCGCGTTCTCGGGATTGGTGTTGCGCTCGATCTCCGAGAGGATGCCGATGCAGCGCAGCAAATGCTCGTCCACCGTATAGTGGTGGTACATGTTGAACTGCATCATCGCCACGACCTTGCCGAACTCCGGCAGGAAGCGGCCCAGCACGCCCACCTCGTTCATCCGCCGCAGCACGGTTTCCGGCGTGTTCTTGGAGCAGATGATCTCCAGGAACAGGCGGTTCGCCTCCGGGTTCTCGCGCAGCTTCTGGTCGATCAGCGACAGGGAGCTTGCGGCCAGGCGCATGGCATCGGGATGCAGCGCGAGGTTGCGTTTGTCGGCGATGTGGAACATCCGCAGGAAATTCACGCCGTCGCGCACGAACGCCAGATCGTCGGCGACGTTGAGCCGCTCGGTGTCGATGACGAAGTCGGCGCTCTCCTTCAGCTTCGTGCGCTTGGCGCCGCTGCGCAGGCGATCCACCATGCCCTTAAGGCCGGGCACCGGCTTTTCGTGCCGCGCCTCGAGCCCGGCGGAGAGGATGGCGGTGAGATCGCCCACGTCCTTCGCCACCAGGAAATAATGCTTCATGAAGCGCTCGACGTCGCGCTGGCCGGGATGCTCGGTATAGCCGAGGCGCTGGGCCATCTCGCGCTGCAGGTCGAAGGAGAGGCGCTCCTCCGGCCGGCCGGTGAGGAAGTGCAGATGGCAGCGCACCGACCAGAGGAAATCCTCGCAGCGGGTGAACAGCCGCGCTTCATCGCGGGTGAACACACCCTTGGAGACCAGTTCGCCGGTGGAGCGCACGCGGTAGACGTATTTGGCGATCCAGAACAGCGTGTGCAGGTCGCGCAGGCCGCCCTTGCCGTCCTTCACATTGGGCTCGACCAGATAGCGCGACTGGCCCGCCTTGCGCAGGCGCTCCTCGCGCTCGGCCATCTTGGCGGTGACGAATTCAGTGGCGGTGCCTTCCACCACTTCCTTGTCGAAGCGAGTTTCCAGATCCTCGAACAGGGCCTTGTCGCCCACCAGGAAGCGCGCCTCCAGGATCGAGGTGCGGATGGTGATGTCGGCGCGCGCCTGGCGCAGGCATTCCTCTACCGAGCGCGTGGCGTGGCCCACCTTCAGGCCGAGATCCCACAGCATGTAGAGCATCGCCTCGGCGACGCTCTCGCCCCAGGCGGTCTGCTTATAAGGCAGCACGAACAGGATGTCGGTGTCCGAGCCCGGCGCCAGCATGCCGCGGCCATAGCCCCCCACCGCCACCACCGCCATGCGCTCGGCGCGGGAGGGATTGTCGATGGGATAGAGGATGGTGGTCGCGACTTCGTGAACCGCGGCGATGATCGCATCCTGGAGCGCGGACAGGCGCACCGAGCAGCAGCGCCCGCAGCCGTCCTCCATGAGCAGGCGCTCGGCTTCCACATTCCCTTCCGAGAGCGCCTGCTTGAGGCGCGCCACGACGGCGCGGCGCAGCTCCACCTCGCGTCCCGCATGGGCCTTGGCGATGTCAAGAACCTCGGCCTTCATGAGGCGGCCCAGGAACGGTTCGCCGATGGTGCGATGACCCTTAGGAATGCGGAGCGTGCTCATGCCAGATACCGGGCGGCCTGAATTCTTGCGGCCCAAAAGCGAGCCGAGCTTTCCGCTTTATCGCAATCGCGCGGCGCCGTCACGGCGCGCTGCGGGGATAAGCGGGCCGGTTTTTCGCCTGTTCCATTAACCGCCCCTTAAATGGCCGCAATCGAAGGTCGTTTAGGTCTGCTCACCGAGCGGCGGACGGAACATTCATGGCGTGGAGAGGCAAAGGCGAAGGGGAACGGCGGGAGCCTCTGTTGGAGCGCCCGGAGAGCCTGTTCGACATCCGCCTCGACGCGACTGACCGGCCCGGCGGCGTTCCCTATGAGGAAAAACCGCGCGCGGCGCCGGCAAACCCGAAGACCCGCCGGCGGGCCGAGCCTGGCTTTGCCCCAGGCGAGGAGGAGCTTGAGGAGGACAGCGCCGTCACCCGTCGCCCGTCCCGAGCCGCAGCCGTGCGGAGCGAAACCCGCCACTCGCGCGCCGCCGAGCCCGCGCGCCGCGGCGCGACGCGCGGCACCGCGCGCAAGCGCCGGCGTGGCTTCTTCTCCCTGTTCGGCCTCATCAAATGGGGGCTGATCCTCGGCCTGTGGGCGGTGCTGGCGGTGGCCGGCGTGGTCGCCTACGAGGCTTCCAAGCTGCCCTCCATGCAAACCCTGATGGTGCCCAAGCGCCCGCCCACCGTGATGATCCAGGCGGCGGACGGCAAGCCGCTGGCCACACGCGGCGACATGGGCGGCGCCGCCGTGCCGCTGAAGGAACTGCCCGCCTATCTGCCCAAGGCCTTCATCGCCATCGAGGATCGGCGCTTCTACGATCACTGGGGCATCGACACGCTGGGCCTCGCGCGGGCCGTGTTCACCAACCTCACCTCGGGACGGGTGCGCCAGGGCGGCTCGACGCTGACCCAGCAATTGGCCAAGAACCTGTTTCTGACCCAGGAGCGCACCTTCTCCCGCAAGATCCAGGAAGTGGTGCTTGCGCTGTGGCTGGAGAAGAAATTCTCCAAGGCCGAGATCCTCGACCTCTACATGAACCGGGTCTATTTCGGCTCCGGCGCCTATGGCGTGGAAGCCGCCGCCCAGCGCTATTTCGGCAAGTCGGCGCGCAATGTGACGCTTTCGGAAGCGGCCATGCTGGCCGGCATCGTGAACGCGCCCTCGCGCCTTGCCCCGACG
The DNA here is from genome assembly GCF_043195145.2 of Roseixanthobacter pseudopolyaromaticivorans. Lineage (NCBI taxonomy): Bacteria > Pseudomonadati > Pseudomonadota > Alphaproteobacteria > Hyphomicrobiales > Xanthobacteraceae > Roseixanthobacter > Roseixanthobacter pseudopolyaromaticivorans. The sequence goes on along the minus strand of NZ_CM195539.1, from coordinate 3,546,828 downwards.
CGCAATCTGAAGGCCGCGCAGGATCGCGCCGCGCTGGTGCTGGTCGCCATGCGCGAGCAGGGGCTGATCAGCCCCGACATGGCCAAGACCGCGCTCGCGCGCCCGGCCACGGTGGCCAAGCCCACGGGCCCCGAATCCATCGGCTATGTGGCCGATTGGGTGATGGAGCAGATGGATTCCTATGTGGGCGAATTGTCCGGCGACGTGACGGTGCGCACCACCATCGACGCCAATCTGCAATCGGTCGCCCAGGCGGCGGTCAGCGACACGCTGGCAAAATCCGGCGCGAAATACGGCGTCGGCCAGGGCGCGCTGGTTTCGCTCGATACCGACGGGGCGGTGAAGGCGCTGGTGGGCGGGCGCTCCTATGAGGACAGCCAGTACAACCGCGCGGTGACCGCCCGCCGCCAGCCGGGCTCCTCCTTCAAGCCGTTCGTCTATCTCACCGCCCTGGAGCGCGGGCTCACCCCGGACACGGTGCGCGAGGATGCGCCGATCCAGCTCAAGGGGTGGCGTCCGGAAAATGCCAGCCACGAATATCGCGGGCCGGTGACGCTGCAGACCGCGCTCGCCTTGTCGCTGAACACCGTTTCGGTGCGTCTCGCGCTGGAGGTGGGGCCAAAAGCCATCGTTGCCACCGCCAAGCGCCTCGGCATCGCGTCTCCGCTCGATCCCAACCCCTCGATCGCGCTCGGCACGTCGGAAGTCTCGGTGCTGGAACTCGCCGCCGCCTACACGCCGTTCGCCAATGGCGGCATCGGCGTCATTCCCTATGTGATCGACAGCGTGAAGGGCGCCGACGGCAAGGTGCTCTATGCCCGCACCACCTCCGGGCCGGGCCGGGTGGTGGCGCCGGAATACGTCTCCATGATGAACCACATGATGGAGGAGACGCTGATCTCCGGCACCGGCCGGCGCGCCGAGCTTCCGGGCTGGGACGCGGCCGGCAAGACCGGCACCTCGCAGGATTATCGCGACGCCTGGTTCGTCGGCTATACGGCGCGCTTCGTCACCGCCGTGTGGCTGGGGAACGATGATTCCTCGCCCACCAAGAAGGCCTCGGGCGCGAACCTGCCGGCGGAAATCTGGAGCCGCTACATGAAGGTGGCGCACCAGGGCGTGCCGATCGCCGAACTGCCCGGCGGCGCCCGCTCCCCCGGCTTCGGCCTGCCCCTGCCTCCGGGCGCGGTGCCGGACGAGGCGCCCCCCGCCGTGGTCGGCCAGATCCCCCAGCAGGGCCCGCCGCCGCAGCAGCAGGAACCCATGACCCTGGACCGCTGGTTCGTGGATACGTTCCTGGGCGGGAGACGGTGAGGGGGATCGGAAGCTGGGCTGAGCGGGCGGACGCGCGGAAGCGGATCAGCCTGAAGTGGAATTGCCCCGAATTGTGGCCAGCATCCGCTTTCTGATCATGCCGCTCACGGGGCGGATGAGATACCAATAGGGTGCAAATCTTCGCCGCGCTTCATCGTCCAGACAGAAGACGCGGGTTTCCGTCGTCAGCTTGGTCTTGTCGTTTGATTGGCGCATGACAGCAAAGTTGAGGGCGAGCTTTGCGCAACCCGGCTGGTTGAAGGCGTCGAAATCGCCCGCGCTCGACACGGTCGCCAGCCCGTATTTCGGTTGCCAGAAACGTCCTGCCAGCCCGAAAACCGCCTCGCGCCCCTCCGAAACTTCGAGCAGACTGAAGTTCTTCATGCTGAAGGGCGGCGCGGGCTCTGATCGCGTCCGGCCGATGACGTCCGATATCCTAGCGGGAAGCTCCCGGACGGCGATCATTGAGCGCAAGAACGGATCGCTGGAGAATTGATAGTTCATCGCGGCTGTGAGAACCGCTGATGGAGGCGCCGCGATCTCGATCGCGTGTTTCTCGCAGAACTGAAAGTGCGGAAGATATTTGTCGATGATCATTGCCATCAGACTCATGGTGGCGCGTTCGGCAAAGAGGGAAGGCGCTTCTTCGATCCAGCGATCGGGGGCAGACGGCTCGCAGCCATCATATCAAGTCCATTATCGCTTTCGAACGCCGCCTTCGCACCTGTGACGGCGCCCGCCGAAGTGTCATCTCGCCGAACTTTGGTGGAAATGTCGGTTTAAGCCCGCGAAAATTTGCGGAAACGGCGCTCAAAACCACGATTCGTCTTCTTCAGATCAATGTTCCACGTGAAACATTCCGCCAAAAACCGAGTATTTGCAGGCGGCCCGACCGGACGAACCCGGCCGGGCCTGATCTGGGACGCGATTTTTCTTCGAATGCGAATCTGAATTTGAAAACCGGTGATACCCCTCAAACCCTCAGGCGGCTTCCATCTCCTCCAGCTCGGTGATCATGCTCTCGATCAGCGAAAGGCCGGTCTGCCAGAAGGCCGGGTCGCGGGCATCGAGGCCGAACGGGGCGAGAAGCTCGGCGTGGTGCTTGGTGCCGCCCGCGGAGAGCATGGCGAGATAGCGTTCCGCAAACCCGTCCGCCGCCTTCTCATAGACCGCATAGAGCGAGTTCACGAGGCAATCGCCGAAGGCATAGGCGTAGACATAGAAGGGCGAATGGATGAAGTGCGGGATGTAGGTCCAGAAGGTCTCGTATCCGGCGCTCAGATGGATCGCCGGGCCGAGGCTCTCGGTCTGCACCTGCATCCAGATCTCGCCGATCCGCTCGGCAGTCAATTCGCCCTGGCGGCGCTCGGTGTGGACGTGCCGCTCGAAGGTGTAGAAGGCGGTCTGGCGCACCACCGTGTTGATCATGTCCTCCACCTTCTGCGCCAGCATCACCTTGCGCGCCTGCGGCGTCTCGGCCTGGGCGAGCAGCCGGCGGAAGGTGAGCATCTCGCCGAACACGGAGGCGGTCTCGGCGAGGGTCAGCGGGGTCGGCGCCATCAGCGCACCCTGGCGGGCGGCCAGCACCTGGTGCACGCCGTGCCCCAGCTCATGGGCGAGCGTCATCACGTCGCGCGGCTTGCCCTGGTAGTTCAGCAGCACATAAGGGTGCGCGGACGGCACGGTCGGGTGGGCGAAGGCGCCGGGTGATTTGCCCGGACGCACCGGCGCGTCGATCCAATTCTTCTCGAAGAAGGTGCCGGCGATGTCCGCCATCTTAGGCGAGAAGGTGCGGTAGGCGCCGAGCACGGTCTCGCGCGCCTCGCTCCAGCCGATGTCGCGGGTGGCGACGCGGGGCAGGGGGGCGTTGCGGTCCCAGAATTCCAGCTTGTCCTTGCCGAACCATTTGGCCTTCAAGGCGTAATAGCGGTGCGAGAGGCGCGGATAGCTGGCGCCGATGGCCGCCACCATGGCGTCCACCACCTCATTCTCCACCCGGTTCGCCAGATGGCGCGAGGCGGCGACATCGGTGAACCCGCGCCAGCGGTCGGAGATTTCCTTGTCCTTGGCCAGCGTGTTGGTGATGAGGGTGAACAGGCGCACGTTCTTGCCGAACGTGTCGGCAAGCGCGAGGCCGGCGGCCTTGCGCACGCTCTCCTGCGGATCCTGCATCAGGTTCAGCGTCGGCTCGATGGCCAGTTCCTGCCCGTTCACGTTGAACCGCAGGGCCGACATGGTCTCGTCGAACAGCCGGCTCCAGGCCCCGCGCGAGGGGTTGGATTTCTCGTGGAACAGCTGCTCGATGCGGTCCTCGAGCTGATAGGGCTTGTCGGCTCGCAAATCCTCGATCCACGGCCGGTAATGGCCGAGCGCGGCCGCCGCCATGGCGCCTTCCAGCGCCGCGTCGTCCAGCCGGTTCATCTCCAGCGTGAAGAACAGCAGGTGGGTGGAGGCGTCGGTCAGCCGCTCCTGGATGTCGCCGTAGAATTTGGCGCGGGCGGGGTCGGAGGTGTCGCCGGCATAGACCAGGCTGCCGTAGGAGGCGATGCGGCCGAGCAGGTCGTCGATGGCTTCATAGCGCCGGACCGCCTCGGCCAACTTAGCGCCCGCGTCGGGCGCTGCGAGCAGATCGGCGAGCTTGCCCTTATAGGCATCCTCGAACGCCTTGCATTCCAGGTCAGCCTTATCCAGGTCCGCCTTCAGCTCGGGCGCGTCCATGGCGGAATAGAGGTCGGTGAGGTTCCATTCGGGCAGCGCCTCGGCGCCGGGGGCGGCGGCGGTGGCGGCGGGTGCGAATGTCGCGGAACCGGGCATGAGACCTCCAGAAAAGGGAAAAGGGCCGAACGCTCTTTTGCTCCGCCCGTCATAGCGCGCGGGGCCTGCCCCCTCAACGGCGGCGTGGCGGGTTGGATCCCGGTCCATAGGGCAGACGCGGGCGGGCGAAGGTTACATCTGTCTTAACCATCTTGGCGGAAGCTTGGCGAATCAGCCGTATCGGATTGCCATGACCGCTCGCATCCTCTTGGTGGAAGACGATCTTCTCGAACGCCGCCGGCTCGAATCGAGCCTTAGCCATCTCGGTTACACCTGCACGAGCGTCGGTGACGGCGACGCCGCCGTGGCGCGCCTTGCCGTGGAAGCGTTCGACTGCGTGCTGCTCGATCTGGTCCTGCCGGGGCTGGATGGGCTGGGCGTGCTCGGCGCGCTGCGGGCGCGCGGGTGTCCTGTGCCGGTGGTGGCGTGCGTCACACCCGGCGGCCTCGACGCGGTGGCTTCGGCGATCCGCCTTGGCGCGCGCGATTTCGTGGTGAAGCCGGTGGGAGCGCTCCGCCTCAACGTCGCGATCACCAATGCGATCGCCCTGGCGAACCTGGTTCGGGAGGAAGCGCAGGCGCGCGCGGATCGACACAATGTCGTGACGCTCACCCCCGTGCCGGACGTGGAAGACCTTGCGGAAGAGCCCTCGCCCCAGGTGGCGCTGATCGATCCACACGGTCACGTGCGTGCGCTCGTTCAGATCGAGGAAGAGGCGATCCGTGCGGCCGTAACGCTTTATGGCGGGCGGATGAGCGAAGTCGCGCGGCGGCTCGGAATCGGGCGGTCGACGCTCTACCGTCGCCTGAACGCGCTCGGCTTAGCTGTGACGGAACCATACCGCCCGCTGGCGGTTGCCGCCGAGTAGCAAACGTGGAAAAAGCCGTCACGCCAACGCTTGTGAGTTGATGCGCGGCGGCACTCAGGCAAGCTTCCGGTGCGAGGAAGGTTGGCGTCGGCAAGGGATTTGGAGAGGCCTATGGCCCGTCAGGACAAGAAGGCATTCGCCACGGCCGCCATCCTCGCCTGCGCGTTGATCGCGGGTGCGCCCGCGGGCATCGCGGAAAGCCCGGTGATGGGCGACGCGGGCATGGGCACCGCCACGGGCCCCGCCGCCGCGGCGCCACCCGCCCAGCCGGCGGGGGACGCAGCACCAAGTCATCTCCAGGGGCAGGCGCCGACACCGGGCGATTCCAGCCCGGAACCGCGCCAAGCCGCGCCGCGTGCCGCCGAAACCGCGCCGGAACAGCCATCCCAGGCCAGCGCGGTCGTGCGCTCGACCCCGCCGAACGGTGTGGAAGGTGTGCTGCAGGCCATCCGCCCGGCCACACCAGAAGCCACCGCATCCACGCCCAGCGCCCCGCCGGAGGCCGCCCCCGCCGTTGCCGAGACGCCGGCGCCCGACGAATCCACCGCGCAGGCGGCTAAGGAAGATCCGCAGGCCGCCATCGACCGCATGGCGCAGCCCGCGAACGAGGAACTGACCGCGCCGCCTGCGGCCCTGGCGCCGCCCACCCGCGATGCGGCGGTGCCGCCGTCTTCCAATCCCGCATCATCCGCCGCGACCGCCAAGGCCCCCGAGACTCTTCCGCCGGCTGGCGCCGCTTCGAGCAGCCCGCCGGTGGACACTACCCCGGCCCAGGCAGCCGCCCCGGCTCCCTCAGCGCCGGTGCAGGCGCAGACCCCGCCGGCCGCGCCCACGCGCACGGCCGCCCCGGCAGTTGGCTCCGCCGCACCCGCCGCTCCTGCGAACACCGCCGCAGCCGATCCGCTCGCCCCCATCGCCGAGCAGATTGCAAAGCTGCTGGCGGTTCCCGGCGCCGATGCGCTGGTGGGTTCGGCCAAGGAGCAGGAGGCGCTGCTCACTTTCTACAAGGCCCGCATGGATGCGCCGGTGTTCGTCGACGCCTCGGGCTTCAACGCGCGCGGCAAGGCCGTGCTCGCGCGCTTCGCCGCCGCCGCTGAGGACGGGCTGGAGCCGAGCGATTATGCGCGTCCGCGCCTCTCCCCGGGTGCCGATCCACTGACGCTCGCGCGCGCCGAACTCAAGCTTGCCGCCACGGCCCTGCTCTATGCACGGCACGCCCAGGCCGGGCGGTTCGATCCGAGCCGCATTTCCGAACTGGTCGTTCCGACCCGCAGCTTCCCGGACGCGCTCGAGGTGTTGTCGAATCTCAGCACCACGTCGGACGCGAGCGCGGCTCTTCAATCCTACAATCCGCCGCATGAAGGCTATCGCGCACTCAAGGCGCAGCTGGCCTCCAGCCGCACGGTTCCCCCCTCCACGCCGGTCGTCCGCATCCCGCCGGGCCCGACGCTGCGGCCAGGCGATGTCGATTCCCGCGTTCCGGCCCTGCGGACCCGTCTTGGGGTGCGCGGCGGCAATGACCGGATGTATGACGGCGACCTGGTGGATGCGGTAAAGATGTTCCAGGCCAGCAACGGCCTCGACCCCGACGGTGTCATCGGCGCCAGCACCATTTCCGCCTTCAATGTCGCGGCCTCAGCCCATGGCGTGGACCGCACAGCCGATATCATCGCCAATATGGAGCGCTGGCGCTGGCTGCCGCGCGACATCGGCGCGACCCGCGTGATGGTCAACATTCCCGAGTTTGTCGTGCGCATCTATGACAACGACCGCGAAGTCCACGAGACCCGCGTCGTTGTGGGCAAGCCGGAAACGCCGACGCCCCTGCTGAGCCACGACATGGAATATGTCGTCCTCAATCCCTATTGGAACATCCCGCCGAGCATCGCCCGCAAGGAGATGCTGCCCAAGCTGCAGGCCGACCCCTATTTCCTCGCCCGCCAGGGCATGGAAGTGGTGCGCAACGGCCGGGTGGTGGACCCCGGCTCGGTGAACTGGAATGCCGGCCTCGGCGGCTATTCCTTCCGTCAGCCTCCCGGCGAGCGCAACGCGCTTGGTCGTATCAAGTTCATGTTCCCGAACAACCAGTCCGTCTACCTGCACGACACGCCCTCGAAAGCCTTGTTCGCCAGGGATAAGCGGGCGTTTTCCCATGGCTGCATCCGGGTGCAGGAGCCGCTGAAATTCGGCGAGGTTATTTTCAACCTTGGCCTCGGTTCCACCGAATGGACCGATGCGAAGATCGGCAAGATGCTCGGCGGAGCGGAGCGCTACATCAACCTGAAGCACCATATTCCGGTGCATCTCGTCTATTTCACCGCCTTCGTGGAGAACGGAAGGCTGCAGATGCGCGAAGACGTCTACGGCATCAACGAAAAGGTCAAAGCCCAGCTCGGCCTTTCTGGTGGCCAAACCATGGCGGCCGGCCGGCCGCTGTCTGCCGCACGCTGAGAAAATACGGCCAAGTTCCTGATTATGGCTCGCTTCAAGCTTGCATGTGGCAATGTTGCCACATGGAATCGGCACGTTTTTGCCATACTCGCCCGTTAGTCACGCTCCTGTGACCTTGCGGACCGGTTGATAAGCCGGGCAAGCTTGGGGTGGGGGCGAGGGGCGTCAACGTGCCCTTAACCGAACCCGATAAGACTCTGTTGAGCTTCGCGCCGCGCGACCAACCGGTTGCGCGACTGAGATGAATCTGAGCCTCGGGTTCGAGCCTTTGCAAAAAACATCCCGTTCCGTATCGCAGATCGTTTCCCGCGCCTTCAGGGTGAAGGGGATGCGTACTCTCGCGATCGCCGTCGCCATCGTCGCCGGCGGCGCCACGTCTCTGCAGAATGCCGTCGCCAATGGCGACACCCGCACCCTCTACATCGAGAACATGCATACGGGCGAAAAGGGCGCGTTCACCTTCAAGAAGGAAGGCCGCTACGATCCCGAGGTGCTCAAGAAGCTGAACTGGCTCCTGCGCGACTGGCGCAAGGAAGAGCCCATCGACATGGACCCCCAGCTGTTCGACCTGATCTGGGAGGTCTATCGCGACGTGGATGCCAAGGAGAGCATCCATGTGGTGTGCGGCTATCGCTCGCCGGCCACCAACGCCATGCTCCGCGCCCGCAGCAAGGGCGTCGCCGAGCAGAGCCAGCATACCCGCGGCAAGGCGATGGATTTCTACATTCCCGGCGTGAACCTCGCCGATCTGCGCGCCGCCGGCCTACGGCTGCAACGCGGCGGGGTCGGTTTCTATCCCACCTCCGGTTCGCCGTTCGTGCACATGGATACCGGCGGCGTGCGCATGTGGCCGCGCATGACCCACGACCAGCTTGTGAAGGTATTCCCGGACGGGAAGACCGTGCATATCCCCGCCGATGGCAAGCCGCTTGCCAATTACAATGCGGCGGTGGCCGAGCTTGAGGCGCGCGGGGGCAAGGCCGCGACGGTGGTTGCCTCAGACGACAGCGGCAAGGGAATCAAGAATTTCTTCTCCTCGCTGTTCGGCAAGAAGGGCGGCGACGACGACGAGGGCGCGGACGAGGCGCCGGCCCGCACCAGGGTCGCCACCGCGAAGACTTCGCCGGTCAACGACACCGAAACCGCCTCCACCGGCACGCCGGCGGCGCCCACGAGCCGTGCCACGTTCGCGGCGGCCCCCATTCCCGCCGCTCGCCCGGCGGAAATCGCCGCCGCTCTTGCCACCGCGCAGCAGACCGCCCAGGCGACGATGGCGCCCTTGCCGCTCAAGCGGCCAAACGCCCCCGCCCAGCCCGCTCCGGTGCAGACCGCAGCGCTTGGCCCGGTGCCGCTGCCTGCCGTCATCACCCGCGGCACCGAGGCGCCGCCGCCGCCGGCACTCGGTTACGCGCCGGCCAACGACCCGATGGCGGGAATGCCGCAGAATCTTGTGATGTCGGCTGGGCCTCAGCCCAAGCTGCGGGAAAAGACGAGGGCGGCGGAAATTCCGTTCGGCCGCATGTTCCTGGCGCCGAGCCTGACCGCCGAACCTTATCTGCGCGCCCCCGAAATGCGGGTCTTCACGGCCTTCCTGACCGCGCCACGCGAAGTGGTGGCCATGGGCTTCTCCTATGATGCGACCGGCGGTCTCTCGACCCAGCGCTTTTCCGGGCCCGCCATCGCATCGCTTCCCACTTATATGTTCGCGTCCGCAAACGTGCGGCTGACCCAGCGCATTCCCTAAGGACGCGGGCTCGCGGCACCTAGCCGGCGCGGGAGCGCCGGCGGGCGGGCTCGGCCTTGTCCTTGGACGGGCTGGCAGCCTCGGTTTCCGACTCGGGAGCGCCGGCCGGCAGATTGCGGAACTTCGCGGTGCGTAGAATATGGGTGCGCATCACATGGGCGGCGCGCTCCGCATCCCGCGATTCCAGCGCGGCCAGCAATTCACGGATTTCGCCGAGCGCGCTGGTCGGGCGCGGTGAGCCGACGCTGGTGCGCTGGATCCAATGCACCTTGTCCAGCAGATTCACGAGGATGCCTTGAATCAGGTGATTGCCGGCGGCGCTGTAGATGGCGCGGTGGGTTTGCAGATCGAGCGCGAAATATTCTTCGACTCGTCCCTCCGCAATCTCCGTACCGAACGCCTCGAACGCACGCCGCAGCTTGGAAACCTCCTCGGAGGACATACGCTCCGCCGCAAGGCCGGCGACCGCCGGCTCCAGGATCAGGCGCAGCTCGAACACCTCGTTCATCTCGGCGTCGGTGAGGCCCTTCACATAGGTGCCGCTCTGCGGTGACACCGCAATCCACCCCTCGCCCTGAAGGCGGGCGAGGGCGGTTCTGATGGGCGAGCGTCCGACGCCCAGTTCCGCCGCCAGCCGCACTTCACTCAGTTTTTCGCCTGGCGCGAACCGGCGGTCCATGATGCGCGACTTGATCTCACGATAAGATGCCGCGGCCCGTCCAATATCTGTTGTGGCGAGGTTGCTTTCGATCATAGGACGCATGGAGCTTTCAATCGGAGCGAGCGGATTTTGGTATAATCACGCAATCGAGTGCACTGCAACCCGAGCCCACGGCGAATACAGCAAGCGGATTGATCTCAACCTCGGAAATTTCCCCCGAGAAATCGGCGAGAAAAGTCGAAAGCGCACTGATGATCTGCGCGACCGCCATTTTGTCTGCCGGTTGCTTGCCACGCCATCCGTCGAGCAGGCGCGAGACTTGGGTGGTGCAAAGGGCATCCAGAGCCTGCTCCGGCGTGACGGGGGCGAGACGCACCGCAACATCCTTGTAGAGTTCCACCTCGACGCCCCCCGCGCCCATCACGATGAGGGGGCCAAAATCGGGATCGGTGCGCCCGCCGATGAACAATTCGGCGATGGGGGAGGCCTGTTCCTGGACCAGCAGGCCGAGCACGGCCCCGGTGTTCACGGCAGCCGCCGCCTCCAGCATGCGCTCCGCTGCGCGACGAACATCCTCGGGCGTCTTCAGCCCCACCTTCACCAGCCCGGCATCGGACTTGTGGACGAGATTTTCCACCAGGCCTTTCAGCACCACGGGATAGCCGAGCGCCTGCGCGGCTTCGACCGCCGCATCGGCGGTGGTGACCTGCATTTCGCGCGGGCCGGCGATGCCATAGGCCGCCAGCACGTCCTTCGCCTCGCGCTCGGTGGCAAGGCGGTTCCCCGGAACCTCCTTCATCCGCGCCCGCGCCTCAGCAGCGTGGGTGGAAACCCCCTCGGCGCGAACCGGCGTCTGCGTCACGGCCCAGCGGCCATAACGCGAGAGCGCCATCATCCCGGCACGGGTGCCGCGCAGATAGGGCACGCCGAGCGCTTTTGCGGCGGCGTTCAATTCCACATGCGGCTGATCGGAGAGATTGGACAGCGCGACCAGCGGCTTGCCGCTGTCCTGCGCACCCGCCGCCACGGATTTCAGCAGCGCCGAATAGCGCGCCGCCTGCTGCGCGCCGAGCCCGAAGGGTGCATCCTGCAACAGCACTAGAAGGCCCACGTCCTCCTGGCTGGTGATCGCTCGCGCACAACCGCGCGCCACCTGGGGGTCGTAGAGCCCGGCCCAGGTCAGATCGAGCGGATTACCGATATGGGCATAGTCCGGCAGCAGGCGGGTCAGTTCCTCCGCCGTGGACGGGGTGATGGGGGCAAATTCAAAGCCCACCTCTTCCGCCATGTCGAGCGCCAGCGCGATCTCTCCGCCGGACAGCGAAAGTGCTGCCGCCTTGCGCCCTGTCGGCAGCTGCGCGAGCTGAGAGACCAGCAAGGCGGTCTCGATCAGTTCGTCGAGCGAGAACACCTGGATCGCGCCGGCATCCGCGAGCGCGGCATCGCAGGCTTCGACGCTGCCGGCGACCGCGCCAGTATGCGCCTTCACTGCTTCCTGCCCCTTGGCGGAGCGGCCGCTCTTCAGCACGATGACCGGCTTGCCCTTCGCCCGCGCGCGCCGCAGCGCCGCGATGAAATGCTGGGGCTTCTTGATCTGCTCGGCGAACACCACGATGGTCGTCACCGCCGGATCCTCGAGGAACGCCTCGATATAATCCGCTGCGGTGGTCACGGCCTCGTTGCCGGAGGTCACCACATAGCTGAAGCCGAGGCCGCGCGCGGAATTCAGCAGCGCGATGCCCACCGAGCCGCTCTGCAGCACCGCCGCGATGCCGCCGCGCGCGATCTGGTCCGGCAGCGAGGTGCCGAACAGTGCGGTCTTACCCGCGAAATTCAGCAGGCCCAGGCAATTGGGCCCGCAGACCGCAAGGTCGTGCTCGTGCGCGATCCGCACCAATTCCGCCTGCGCGGCCACGCCCTCCGGGCCGGTTTCGCCGAACCCGCTGGAGAGGATGACCAGGGCACCCGCGCCCTTGGCCACCGCCTCGCTGGCGACACCGGCCACCGCCTCGGCACCCACCGCTACGAACACCGCATCCAAGGTGCCCGGGATCTCGGCGAGGCTGGCATAGGCTTTCTGGCCCAGCAATTCGGCCCGGCGGGGGTTCACCAGATGGACCTGCCCTTCAAATCCCACATGCTGAAGAGCATTCCAGGCGTTCAGCCCCGGCCCCACCTTGTCGGACGCACCGACGATGGCGATGGAGCGCGGCCGCAGCAGACTCTCGATACCCATCAAATCCTCGCAAAAACCGGCTCGCGCTTTTCGGTGAAAGCCTTGGGGCCTTCATGAGCGTCCGGATGGGAGAACACCTGCTGGCAGATCTCCTCCTCGAACTGCGCCATGGCGCTCCAGCCCTCGCGCATGTTGAAGGCGATCGCCTCGCGGGTGGCGCGGATGGCGTTGGGAGACGCCTTGGATATGCGCCGCGCGATGGAGGTGGCTTCTTCCATCAGCTTTTCACGCGGCACCACCTTGGTGATGAGCCCGAGTTCCTGCGCGGTCTTGGCGTCGAAATTCTCGCCGATCAGCAGGATGTCGAGCGCGCGGTTGCGCCCGACCAGGCGCGGCAGGCGGGTGAGGCCCATGCCCCAGCTCGGCACCATGCCGATATAGGCATCGCCAGCGCGGAAGATGGCGTTGTCCGCCGCGATGCGAATGTCGCACACCCAGCCGATGGCCGTGCCGCCGCCGATGCAGTAGCCGTGGATGGCGCTGACCACGGGCACGAAATAGCTTTCCAGCCGGTTCAGCGTGCGACGGCCGAGCTCGCGAAAGGCCTTGGCCGCTTCCGGGCCGCCGAAATCGCGTTCCTGCCGCAGGTCGCCGCCGGCGCTGAAGGCTTTTTCGCCCGTGCCGGTGAGGATGACGCACCGCGCCTCGCCTTCGGATTCCACCATATCAAGGGCGGCAATCAGGGCTTCCAGCACGGCGGAGGAGAGCGCGTTGACTGGGGGATTGTTGAGGGTCAGCGTCACGACATGGCCGTCGCGCGCGATCTTCACGAGGGGATCGCTCATGGACTTTCTCCAATCTTATTTTCTATTCAGTGGTCGTTGGCCAAGCCCTTGGGCTTGCCCCAGAAAACCAGGCGCACGTGGAAGAAGCGCACCATGGCGTGCAGCGCGATGCCGAGTATGGCGAGCACCACCAGCACCGCGAACATGCCGGACACGTCCATGTTGTAGTTCAGCTGCATCAGCAGATTGCCGAGACCGCGATCGGCGCCGATGAACTCTCCCACCAGCGCGCCGGTGATGGAAAAGACGATGGCGACGTTCAGCCCGGCGAAGATGAAGGGCAGCGAATTGGGGAACACCACCATGTGGAATTCCTGCCAGCGCGAGGCCACCAGTGACCGCATCAGGTCGATCTTCTCAGCTTCGATGGTGGAGAAACCGATGATCGCATTGATGAGCACGGGGAAGAACGAAATGATGGCTGCGATGGCGATCTTGGATTCGATCCCGATGCCCACCCACACCACGATGAGCGGCGCCAGCGCCACTTTCGGAAGGGCCTGGAAGCCGACGAGATAGGGCATCAGTGCACGCTCGATCAGTTCCGAGCGGGTGACCAGGAACGCACAGGCCACCGCCGCCATCGAACCGATGAGAAAGCCTGCGAGAGCCTCGAACAGAGTGACAAGGGTGGCCCCCACCAGCAGCCCGCGATCGAAGATGATCCAGAGCGCGCGTAGCACGGACGAGGGCGGCGGAATGAGCAGCGCCGACACGCCGAACAAGCGGGGCAGCGCCTCCCACAGGCCGAAGATGATGATGCCGGCGACCAGCGGTGGGCCGTACCGGTGCATGAGCTGCTTGAGACGCGAATTCATTGCGTTTGCTTTCCGATGCGCTCAATGCGGGTCCGAGGCGAAGTATTCGCGTAGCTTGTCGGCAAGCTCCACGAACACCGGATCGACGCGGGTGCGGCTGGTGCGGGGACGGGGCAAGGGCACGTCCACCACGTCGATGATCGAGCCCGGCCGGGGGGAGAACACCGCCACCTTGTCGGAGAGGAGAAGGGCCTCCTCGATGGAATGGGTGACCAGCACCACCGTCTTCGCGCTCGCCTGCCAGATGCGCAGCAGTTCGAGATTCATGGATTCTCGCGTCAGCGCGTCGAGAGCGCCGAAGGGTTCGTCCATCAACAGCACGTCGGGATCGTGCATGAGCGACCGGGCGATCGCGGCACGCTGGCGCATGCCGCCGGACAATTCGTCCGGATAGCGGTCCATGAACTTCTCAAGGCCGACGAGCTGGAGGAGGTCCTTTGCCCGCGTCTCGGCTTCCTTGCGGTTCAGCTTCAACACTTCCGCGGGCACCAGCACGTTCTTGAGGATCGTTCGCCAGGGCAGCAGGACCGGGGTCTGGAACACCAGGCCGGTGTCGCGGCGCGGGCCGGTGATGGTGGTGCCGCGAATGGCCAAGGTGCCGGAAGAGGCCTTCTCCAGCCCCGCGATCATGCGGAGCAAGGTGCTTTTCCCGCAGCCCGAGGGGCCGATGATGCATACGAACTGCTTGTCGTCGATGTCCAGCGAGGTTTCCCGCAAGGCTTCGATCTGCTCGTTGGAACGCGACCGGAAGGTTTTGCTGACCTTCCGGATCGCGATTGCGGCCTGCCCGCTCATTTGTAGTCCTTCGCCTGGGCGATGATCGCCTTCTTGTCGAACGCGTTGTAATATTCGACGAACTTATTGGTGTAATAAGTGCTCACGTCCGGCTTAGACTTGATGAGGCCCGCGTTGTAGAAGAAGTCTTCTGTCTGGACCCACTCCTCGCGGGTGAAGGCGCCGAAGCGGGGATCCGCGCGGCCGTCGATCTTGTACTTGGCGAGGCGCGCTTCGAGGATATGGATCGCCTCCTTCAGCGCCTGCTCTTCGGGAATATTGGTGGGCTTGGAGGCGGGATACTTCTGCCAGTGGATGCGCACCGCCGCTTCCGGATTGGCGAGCGTGAACTGGGTGCCCATGGCGATGCCACGACCCATCTTCTCGGTCACGGAAGGATTGGCGTTCACATAATCCTCGTTGCCGAGCAGCATCAGGCTGAGCAGCTTGGAGGTTTCCGGCGTTTCGAAATGGCGGAAGGCGAGACCGTAATTCTCAAGCTGGGCGTAGCTCCAGTCCCACAAAGCAAGCGCGTCGACGCGGTTGGCCTTGATTGCGGCGGCGGCCTGGGCGCCGAGGCCGATGGGCAGCCACTTCACGTCCTTCTCAGGATCGAAGCCGATTGAGCGGAGCATTGCCTTCGCCACAGGAACCGCGCCGCTTGACAGGCTGACCACGCCGATGGTCTTGTCCTTTAAGTCTTTCAGCTGGGTGATGCCGCTGTCTTTCAGAACCGCGATCGTATAGATCGGCTCGCGCACATGATTATAGACCGCGATGATCTTTGCGCCGTCTTGCCGGCCGAAGAGCAAGGCTTCGGGGCTCGCCATGGTGAATTCGGCGGTGCCGGCGATCACCAATTGAGCGGCGGCGGTGGACCCGCTGAAGGGGGAAACCTCCACGTCCAGTCCCTGCGACTTCCAGAAGCCCAGCGTCTCGGGTACCGAGGAATGCGGGGCCTCGGCCACCGTCGGGCTGGGCGAGGTGAGCAGATAGCGCACCTTGGTCTGAGCGGAGGCGGGCAGACAGGAGGCGACGAGCAAAAGGCCCGCAGCAAGACGTGCGTGAAGCGAAGACATTGATGCTACCTCTGGATGCGTTCTTCGACGCTGGTTTAGACTAGAAAACTAGTCATCTAGATTTGTGTCAAGGCGCTTTTTTCATCTTGCCTGCAAGTTTCTCAGGCGGGACCCGCGCCGTGGCCCTCAGAGTGCGGATTTTTCCCGCCGCAGGAGGCTCTGCCGGCGTGCGCAGTCCGGCCTTCGATAGGGTTCAACGAATTGAGAAATAAAGATTTTTATGATCAAAACGAAAAGAGGGGGCGACTGACGTCGCCCCCTCTTCGAAACTGTCACAGCCGATGGTAAAGGTTTGGCGCGGTGCTCCTGCCCGCATTTTCATCGGGGCGCCGGACCACCCCGGGGATGGGCGCGCCTGTTTAATGCGACAAGCCCCCGCCCAGATAGGCCTCATGGACATGCGGATCCTCGATCAATGCTTTGCCGGTGCCCTCCAGCGCCATGGTGCCGGTCTCCAGCAGATACGCATAGTCGCACATTTCGAGCGCGGCATAGGCGTTCTGTTCCACCATCAGCACCGTGGTGCCAGAGGCGCGAATGGTCTGGATGATCTCGAACACCTGCTCCACGATGTTGGGTGCGAGCCCGAGCGAGGGTTCGTCGAACAAAATCAGCTTCGGTCGCGACATCATTGCCCGGCCGATGGCCAGCATCTGCTGCTCGCCGCCGGAGAGTGTGCCGGCGATCTGCCGCCGGCGCTCGGCAAGGCGCGGAAATTGCTCGAAAATATGCGCCATATCGGCCGCGATGGCCTTGCTGTCGGAGCGCAGGAAGCAGCCCATCTCCAGATTTTCGGCAACGCTCATCTGGCCGAACACTCGCCGGCCCTCGGGACAATGGGCGATGCCCTTGGCGAGAATCCGCGCCGGGGAGGAGCGTGTGATATCCTCGCCATCGAACAGGATCTGCCCCCCCGCCGCGGGCACGAGGCCGGAAATCGAGCGCAGGGTGGTGCTCTTGCCCGCGCCATTGGCGCCTACCAGGGCGACCATCTGACCGCGCTCGACCTTCAGCGAGATGCCCTTGAGGGCCGTGACCTTGCCATAGCGGCAGACGAGGTTGCGGATCTCAAGCATGCTTCACCCCTTGGCCGAGATAGGCCCGGATCACTTCGGGATCGCTCTGGATCTTGCTCGGCGGACCCTCCGCGATAATACGCCCGTGGTTGAGCACAACGATCCGGTCGGAAATGCCCATCACCATGGGCATGTCGTGCTCCACCAGCAGGATTGTCACGCCACGCGCGCGGATCTTCTGGAGGATCTTGATGAAGTTGGCGGTTTCCGTGGCGTTCATGCCGGAGACCGGTTCGTCCAGCAGCAAGGCGGACGGGTTTGCCGCCAATGCCAGGGCGACGCCCAGCAGCCGCTGGTCGCCATAAGGCAGGCTGCCGCCCAGTTCGTTCGCCTGATGATCGATCCCCACGACGCGCAGGATCTCCCAGGCTTCCTCGCGCAGTTTCTCCTCCTCGCGCTTCTCTTTCGGCAGGCCCAGCAAGGTCCCGAAGAGGG
The DNA here is from genome assembly GCF_043195145.2 of Roseixanthobacter pseudopolyaromaticivorans. NCBI lineage: Bacteria > Pseudomonadati > Pseudomonadota > Alphaproteobacteria > Hyphomicrobiales > Xanthobacteraceae > Roseixanthobacter > Roseixanthobacter pseudopolyaromaticivorans. The sequence continues at coordinate 3,529,773 of NZ_CM195539.1, read as the reverse complement.
TCGCGCGATTGCGCCGGTGCAGACCGATCAGGGCATTCTCGAACACCGTGTTCTTGTCGAACACGCTGGTGCGCTGAAAGGTGCGCACCAAGCCGAGATTGGTCACCTGGTGCGGCTTGAGGCCGTTGAGCGAGGTGCCGCGAAAGGTGACCTGCCCCTTGGTCGGCCGCAGAAAGCCGGTGATCACGTTAAAGGCGGTGGTCTTGCCCGCCCCGTTGGGGCCGATGAGGCTGACCAGTTCCCCTTCCCTGACGTCGAAATTCATGTCGGCGATTGCGACGAGCCCGCCGAAATGCACTGCCACATGTTCGATCGAGAGAGCGATCTTGGCTTTCGTGAAGGCGTTCATGCCTGCTCTCCCTTCTCGGTCAGGGTGAGGGACGCGGGGGCTGACGGCGGCCGGGAGAACCAGCGCTCGATCGCCGGAACGATGCCCTGCGGCAGGATGAACACGATCAGGATCATCAGCACGCCATAGAGGATCCACTGCACCTCCGGCCCCACATATTCACGCAGCAGGACCGGCGCGATGCCGAAGATGAGGCCGCCGACCAGCGGCCCGGCCAGAGTGCCCTTGCCGCCCGTGATCACCATGATGACCATGGTCACCGTATTGAGGAACATGAAGATCATAGGATCGATGATCTGAAGGTAATGGGCATAGAGCCCGCCCGCCGCGCCCGCCATGGCAGCCGAGATGATGGCGGCGAGCACGAGATAGCGCGTCACGTCGATGCCCACCGACATGGCGAGGGATTCATTCTCGCGCAGGGCGATCATGGCGCGCCCATAGGGCGAGTTCACGATGCGCTTGATGATGATGTAGCCCAGCGCGATGAAAAACAGCACCACGTAATAGTTTTGCCATTTCGCCCAGAGCGTGACGTAGCCGGTAAGATCCGAGCCGAGGGTCAGCGGCGGGATGCCGGGCAGGGCCAGCGGGCCATTGGTGAGTTCCACCCAATTGAGGGCGACAAGGCGCGTCACCTCGGCGAAGCTCACCGTGACGATCACGAAATAGGCGCCGCGCACACGGAACGACAACCGTCCGATGATGTAGCCGCACAGGCCCGCGACAATTGTGCCGAGCAGCAAGCCGACCACGGCGGGCCATTGCCCATGCACGAACGTATGGCCGAACAGCGTGACCTCAAAGCCCAGCGTCGTGAGGGCGCTGACATAGGCGCCGATGCCGAAAAAGGCGACGTGGCCGAGGCTCAGCTGCCCAGTGTAACCGAGCAGCAGGTTAAGGCTGAGTGCCGCGAGGATGAAGATGCCGGACACCACCAGCGTATGCAGGAAATACTGGTCCTTCAGCCAAAGCGGAACGCAGCCGAAGAAGAGAATGACGAGATAAGGAAGAAGGCGTCTCATCCGATACGCTCCACGCGCGCGAACAGGCCGGTGGGCCGGAACAGAAGAACCAGGATGATGATGATGAAACCCATGGCGTCGCGGTATCCGGACGAGATGTAGCCGGCGCCCAATTCCTCGACGAACGCGAGGATGAACCCGCCGATGGTCGCGCCCGAAATGCTGCCCAGCCCGCCAAGAATGACGATGGCAAAGGCTTTCAGCGAGGCGAGGTCGCCCATGGTGGGCGTTACCACGAACACCGGGCCGAGAAGCGCGCCCGCCGCCGCGGCGAGGCTCGATCCAAGGGCGAAGGTCATGGTGTACACGAGGTTGATGTTCACGCCCATCAGGGCCGCCGTGCTGCTATCTTGGAAGGTGGCACGCATGGCCTTGCCGAGCTTGGTGCGGTTGATGAGGGCGTAGGTTGCCGCGATCAGCGCCAAAGCAAGGCCCAGCACCAGCAGGCGCAGCCAGGAGAGCGAGACCGGGCCGATCACTAGCGGTTCGGTGGGAAGCGGCGAGGGAACGGATTTTGCGACACTGCCCCAAGTGAGCGTCTCGACATTCTGCAGCACGATCCAGGCGCCGATCATCAGCAGCATGGTCGTATCGATGTCGGCGTTGCGTTTCGGCCGCAGCAGGATCAGCTCGATAAGCGCGCCGAGCACCAACCCGGCGAAGATCGCGAAGCCGATGGCCAGGAAGAAGTTCAGGCCCAGCATGCCTGCCACGAAATACATCATGTAAGCACCGAGCGCGTAGAGTTCACCGTGGGTGAAGTTCACCACGCGCATGATGCCGAAGATCAGCGTCAGCCCGATGCCCAGCAGGGCATAGGTGCCGCCCATGATGAGGGCATTGGCAATATGTTGCAGCAACTGGTCCATGACCGCTCCTACTGGGGGCTTCGCCGCATGTCGCGTTGCGCGCGCAGGAAGACGCACGACGCGGGCGAAACCCATTGAACGGGAGAAGCTGAGGGAGGAGGAGGACCGACCTGCCGTCAATTTCCCACTGAAGGTATCCGGCATCCTTGACTGTGAAACAGCGGCGCCGGTTATTGATTTTTACTTTCTTCGCAGAATGTGTGCGACCAAATCACGCCCCGGGCGGCGGCAGATCCACACAGAAAACTTCGAAGAAAGCTCGTTTTTCGTACCGTCCCGTACGGGGATACTAAAACGTATTATTATTAGCACAATAATACGAGTGGCCGCGCGGATTTCAAGTCCCGCAGCGGCATGGACACCGAATTCTACGCGGAAGCCTTCGCAGCGTCAGGCCTGCGGAGAATCTCCGCAGGGGAGGCGCCGACGATGGCGGCGTAGCGGCCCGCATCGGTGGCCCCCTCGGTGTTGATCACGAACACCCGAGAGCTATCGTCGATACCGAGCGTATCACGCAGGCGCTCGCTTTTCGCCACCTTGACCAGCCCGGCGAGACCCGCCCCGCCGCTTTCACCCGAGACGATCGCCGGGTCGCCGGGCAGCGGCCGCGCGAGGCGGCGCATCATGTCCTCCGCATCGGCCTCGTCCACGGTCATGAAGGCATCGGCGGTACGCGACAGAATGCGCCATGCCACCAGCGAGGGTTCGTAGCATTCCAGCATCGCCATGATGGTGGGTTCGCCCGCTTCGATTTTGACGGACTGCCCGGCCTTGGCGCTTTCGAACAGGCAGGCCGCGCGGGCCGGCTCTACGACGATGAAGCGCGGACGCGCCTCTCCGTAGATCACAGCGAGATGTCCGGCCACTGCCGCTGCGAGGCCGCCGACACCGGCCTGCATAAACACATGGGTCGGCTTTTCAGGCATAGCGGCGACCGCCTCGCGAATCATCGCGGTATAGCCCTGCATGACGAGGCCGGGAATGCGCTCGTAGCCCCGCCAGGAGGTATCGGAGACGACGATCCAGCCCTCGGCAGCACATTTGCGCGCGGCTTCCTCCACCGCGTCGTCATAGGTGCCGGGCACGTGGATCATGCGCGCGCCGAAGCGGGCGATGGCTTCCACACGGTCGGCACTGACACCGGAATGCACGAAGATGGCGGCTGTCGCGCCCACCAATTGCGCCCCGGCGGCGACCGAGCGGCCGTGGTTGCCGTCCGTGGCGCAGCCCACCGTCATGGTCTGAGCGATCGCGCGGATCTCCGGGGTGAGCAGTTCGGAAATGTCCACGGAGCGGCCAAGACGGCGGCCCGCTTCTTCCAGCACCAGCCGGATCACGGCATAGGAACCGCCGAGCGCCTTGAAGCTGCCGAGCCCGAGGCGTGTGCTTTCATCCTTCACGGCGATGGAGGCGATTTTCAGTTCGCGAGCAAGCGCCGGCAGAAAGTGGAGCGGGGTTGGCACATGTTCCGGCCGGTGGCCGAGGAAACGCTCAACCTCATCCGCCGCCGCCAGGGACAGGCATTCGGCGTCCTGTGGGTCCAGCGGACGGTCGTGATCGGGATGTGCATTGGGAATAAGCATGCCGCGTCCTTGTGCTCTTTATGCAACGTTAGTGTGCCGAAAGAGGACGCGGGGCTCTAAATCAGGGTCTCAAATGCAATTCTGTTGCGTTTGTCGCTGGGGAAGATGCGTTTTGTCTTAAGCAGAAGAAGTGTGGTTCGATTGGGCAGAACGGCCCCTCACGCATCAGCTCCCCGGCAAGCCAAAGAAGGAGCGGCAGAGGCGCGGAGCTGCGCATATAGAAAAACGGCCGGCTCTTCGAACCGGCGACCAAACGTCGCAATGCGTGAAGCCTTGGCCTCACTTCTTCTCTACGCCGCACCAGTCGTAGATGCTCAGCGCCATGACCTTGATGGCCGTGATGTAATCCTCGATCGACACATATTCGTCGTTCGAGTGCATGACGGCGGTAGAGCCGGGTCCAAAGATCACGGTGGGCGTGTCGGCATAGAGGTTTAGGAAGCGGGTATCCGCCGCGCCCTGGCGACCGGAAATGATCGGCTGGTGGCCGGAAATCTCCGTGTAGGTCTTGCTGACGATGTCCACGATCGGGTGGTCGCGGGGAATTTCGGAGGCCTGCGCGTCATAGCCCACGAAACGCACGACCGGGGGATGATCCTTCATCCAGGGATCGCGGGCAGCATGCTCGGCGATCTTCTTTTCCAGGCTGCGCTTCACGCCCTCGTGGTCCTCGCCCGGCACCGTGCCGATGGAGCCCTTGAGCAGGCAGGTGGCCGGGAAAGCGCTCGGATAATTTCCGGCCTGGAAGCTGCCGATGATGCAGGGCAGGGAATCCAGCGCATTGGGATAGAGCGGATGGGTGACCGTGGCCACGCGCTCGTCTTCCAGTTCCTGCACCGCGGCGGCGATCTTGTTGCCGAGCGTGATGCCGGAAATGCCCTTGTAGCGCTGCTGGATGCCGGCGGGCTTGCCGTTGATGTCGATCTCGAACCAGATGCGGCCGATGCAGGCCGGCTGCACGTGCAGGTCGCTGGTCTCGCCGGAAATGCCGGCGTCCGCCTTATAGCCGCGGATCACGGTGTCGAGCGTGCCGTGGCCGCTGACCTCCTCGTCGATCACGACGTTGATGTAGACGTCGCCCTTGGGCTGCAGGCCGAGTTCCTTCATGAACTCCACCGCCATGATGTGGCTGGCGACACCGCTCTTCATGTCCGCCGAACCGCGCCCATAGATGCGGCCGTCTCTGATGAGGCCGGACCAGGGATTGTCGGTCCAGCCTTCGCCGTTGCCGACCGGGATCACATCGGTGTGGCCGTTCAGCAGCAGCGAGCGCCCGCCGCCGGCGCCCTTGAAGGTGGCGACGATGTTCGGGCGGTTCTCATAGCCGCGGTCGACGGGGCGATAACCGGGGTGCTTCTTCAGCTCTTCCCAATCGGTTTCCCACATATCGACATCGAGGCCGATGTTGGTCATGTATTCGTTGAGGAAATTCTGGATTGCGGCTTCATCGCCGGTCACGCTCGGGATGGTGATCATCTTCTGCAAGAAGGCGATCGCCTTGTCGCGATTGGCGTCGATTGTGTCCAGAAGGGCCTGACGGTTCGGGTCGCTCATTGCACTGTCTCCGGAAAGTCTTGTTGCGCCGGCTCGCGGCGGTGTCCAGATGCAAAAGAAAATGCCCCCGGGAGGACCCGGGGGCTTGAGGCGCCGCCTCAGAGGGCCTTGAGGCGGGGAATGATTTCCTTGGCGATCACCTCGACCTGATCGGGGCGATACTTGTAGGGAACGAAGATGATCTTCTGCACGCCGGCGTCGATCTGCTCCTGGAGCTGGGCGACGCATTCATCGACGTTGCCCATGATGGCGCTCTCGCGGGTGCAGTCGCTATAGGCCGGGAAGTCCCATTCCTTGTTCAGCCAGTCCATCATCTCGTCCTGCACGGCGGCCTTGGAGTCACCCACCATGATGGGCAGCTGGGAGGCATTGAGCAGGGTGTCGGGATCCTTGCCGCCTTCTTCAGCGAAGTTGCGCAGCTTGACCCAGGACTTCTTGAAGTCCTCGGGACGGTAGAAATAGGTCAGCCAGCCATCGCCGACGGTTGCGGCACGCTGCAGGACCTTGTCCACATAGCCGCCGATGAGGATCGGCATGCGCGGCTGCTGATAGGGCTTAGGATACATAACCGCGGCGGAGATCTTGTGGAACATGTACTCGCCGTCCACCTTATCCTCAGTGAACAGGCGGTTCAGGATCTCCAGATTTTCATCCATGATCTTGCCGCGCTTCTCGAACGGGATGCCCATGGCATCGAATTCGCGCTTGTACCAGCCGGAGGCCATGCCCATGACCATGCGGCCCTTGGAGAGCTGGTCCATGCTGGACAGCTGCTTGGCGAGCGCCACCGCATTGCGCAGCGGCAGAACCAGAATGCCCGTTCCCAGCTTGATGCGCGTGGTGCGCGCGGCGATGGCGGTCAGCACGGTCAGGGAGTCAATGATGGGGAAGTTCGGCTCGACGCCGAGCAGCATGTGATCCCACACCCAGATGGAATCATAGCCGAGCTCTTCGCACTTCACGCCGTATTCGACGAGGCCGGGCGCATCCGGCATTTCCGGATAGGCGGTGAAATTCCGCGAGGCGATCCCGAAGGTCTTGGACAGGATGGTCATTCTTGTTCCTCCATTGGCCTTTTCAGGCAGTGAACAGGCGCTCGGGATCGAGCATCCGCAGGGTGGACAATTCGTGCTCGGTGGGCGGTTCGGTGACTGCGCTCTGGGCGTCGAACACCAGGTCGAACCCGGTGTTGTCCTGCACCTCCTCGCGGGTGACCCCCGGATTGAGGGCAAGCACCTTCATGCGCCGCTCGGCATCGTCGAAACCGAACACCGCAAGCTCGGTGATGACGCGGAACATGCCGCCCGCCGGCAGGCCGCTTTCGGCGCGCGAGGTGCCACCGCGGATGAAGCCGGGGCTCGTGATGAAGTCCACATGCTCCACGAACCGCCGCTTCTCGTGCTTCATGGCGACGATCATGTTGGTCAGGCTGGAGATGTCGTTGCCGCCGCCGGTGCCCGGCAGCCGCGTCTTGGGGTGCTCCGGATCGCCGATGAAGGACGAGTTCAGATTGCCGAACTGGTCGATCTGCGCGCCGCCCATGAAGCCGATGTCCACATAGCCGCGCTGCAAAAGCAGCAGCACATCGGTGGAGCCGAGCACCATGTTGGCGCGCTTGGTGCAGCGCTGGTCGTTGGTGGAGGGCGGCAGCTTGCCGGGCTCGACGAACGCGCCGACCACGCCGCCCTCGAACAGGATGGTCAAGCCGGGGCAGCGCAGCCGCTGGGCCAGCGTGGCCGCCAGCAGCGGAATGCCGACGCCGGCGAACACCACCTGCCCGTCCTTGAGTTGGCGGGCGCTGAGGATGGCGAGGATCTCGGTCGCCGTGTAGCGGTGCGCCTCAGTCATTGTAGATGCTCCGTCCGCGCTGGCTGGCTTCCAGGATTTCCTCAAGGCCGATGAGCGAGAGGTATTCGTTCCAGGAGGCGGGGCCGTAGACGTATTTTTCCAGGTACTCGCGCATGCCCTCGACGGGCGCCTTGTTTACCTGCGCCACATAAGCGGCCATGTGCTTCATCATGGGCTCGTAAAGGCCGAAGCATTCGTGCGGAGCGGAGCCGTACGGCACTTCCACCACCGCATCTACGCAGAAGAAGGGGATCTTGGTCTGGTCGGGCGCCCGGCGGATCTGGTCGTTGGAGACGATGCGCTCCGTAGTCAGGATCACCCGCTTCGCCGCCATGGCGAGGTCGATGTCCATGAATTGCAGGCCGTCCATCTGCGCGTTGCCATAGGCGTCGCAGCGCTGGACATGGATCAGCGCCACGTCCGGATTGAGCGCCGGAACCAGCAGCAGCTTTTCGCCGGTGAAGGGGCAGTCGATTTCCTTCGCCTCGGGGCGAATGCGCAGCACGTCCGACCCGAGCATGGAGCGGATCGGCAGGAAGGGCACGCCCATGCCGCCGGCGCGGAAGCGCATGCCGACCGCCATGTGGCTCCATTCCTCATAGGTCGCGCCGCCGGTCTCGACATGGTGGCGCATCACCTTGGAGAGACCCCACAGGATGCCCTGAGCGAACCAGCTGGTGATGATGTGGTCGCAGATGCCCGAGCCGAACAACAAATCGCCATCGGTCGAAATGATGCTGCGCGAGCAGGTGAGGCCCTTCTTGCGGGCGCGCATGAGCTGCCAGATCATCGCCATCGGCGTGCGCGACATGGTCGACCCGCCGATGCCCACGCTCGCACCATCCGGCACGAAGGAGGCGGCCTCTTCGAGCGTCACGACCTTCTCGCGCAGGCTCTTGTCCCGCTGCGAGAGATCTTCACGCAATTGCGCATAGGGCGTCACGCCTGATGCCGTCAAAATCGTCTCCTCTGGTCTAAAGGAAGCTTTTGCTTTTTAGGAGGCGTTTACTTCCGCGTTGAACTCTTCGATCAGTCGGTCGTAGACCGGAAGCTGGGCGGCAAGCCCATCCCAGAACGATTGGTGCTTGCGGCGCTCGAAATCCTCGAAGGCGATCCCCTGCTGCTCCACCCAGGTGTAGTAGCCGAGGTTGAAGATGCGCCGGCGGTCGCTCTCGCTCAGTTCCAGCATGTCGGCTGTAGAGGCCGCCTCGATGGCGAATGTGTAGGTTTCGGCCGCGTCCACCGTGTCGAAGCTGCCGCCGTAATGCTTGGCGAGATAGGACGAGCGTTCGGTCTCATAGAGGCCGGCCCCGTCGGTGGCGATGGTCACCACCACGTCGTCCGCGCCATAGCGCATGTATTTGGCGAGCTTGATGGAGGCGACGATATTGGCCATGCCGGAAATGCCGATATTGTCGAAGGCAGCGATCAGCGCGGGGTCGATCTTCTTGCGGTCGGCCAGATAGGCGCGGCCGACATCGGTGCCGAACAGCAGGTTGAGCCGGTCGCTGGCGCGGTCCGATACGGCGACCACAAAGTCCGTGTTCATCACATTGTGGATGAGCGGGATATGCTTGTCGCCGATGCCCTGGATATTGTGCTCGCCATAGCCGTTCTCGAGCATCGTCGGGCATTCCAGCGCTTCCACTGCCGCAATGCGCGTGCCGTAGATGGCTTTCAGATGATCGCCCGCGGCGATGGTGCCCGCGGAGCCGGTCGCGGAGACGAAGGCGGCGAGACGGCTCCCCGGCGCGCCGGCCTTCAGGCTCTCGAACACGCTCGCACATGCCGCACCGGTGGCGGCGCGGTGCACCATATAGTTCGAATAGGCCGAGAACTGGTTCAGGATGACGTTGCTTTCATCCTTCTGCATTTCATTGCAGGCGTCGTAGATTTCCTTGACGTTGCTTTCCGTGCCCGGCGTGCGAACGATATGGGCCGGGCTGGAAACCCATTTTTCCAGCCAGTCGAAGCGCTCCTGGCTCATGCCCGCTGGCAGCACGGCAACGCCGGCGCAGCCGATGATGCGCGAGACGGCGATGCCGCCCCGGCAATAATTGCCGGTGGACGGCCACACGGCCTTGTGGTGGGAGAGATCGAACGCGCCGGTGACGAGTTGCGTCACCAGGCCCGCATAGGCGGGCAACACCTTGTGCGCGCCGATCAGCGGGAAGCGTGCACCCAGCAGCACCACGATCGGGGCGGCGACGCCGGTGAGGGCGCTCGGCAGCACGATGTGGTCAGGAACCGGCACCGTCCCGCGGCCGTCGGCGGCGTTGTTCCAATGAATGCGCCACAGATTGGCGCCGTCCGGCGCATTGCGGTCCACATCAGCCAGGGCGACGGTCCGCGCGGCGGGAATGGTCGAGGGATCGGCCAGTTGACCGAAAGTCGGCAGGCTCAGACCCGCGTCCCGCATGTGCCGGATCGCAGCCTGCCGCTGCTCAGCATTGACGATGCCCGGAGCCGATCCGGGTACGTGCGCTGCACTCATCTCAGAAAAACTCCCCCGCCGAAACGGATCTGGCGACCTAAGGTCATATTATCATACTATTATTAGTACAATACGCTTGGGGAATGGCAAATCCTTTTTGCTCCAAAATCGGCGTCTCTTCGCAGTTTTCTTAGCTGTGAGCGGCCATCTGCAATGCGGTGGGGGCATTCACGTTGCGCGCGCGCTCGCCCAGTAATGCCGGAGCGTCATCATACAGCGTGGTGCGCATGCGCGGCGCGCGTCCGGCGGAGCGGATGATCATCTCCATCGAACGGGGCGTCATCTCCTGCCCGTGGCTCGCCCCGGCGGAACGGGAGATGGTTTCGTCCATGAGCGTGCCGCCGAGATCGTTGACGCCAGCCGAAAGGGCGAGCTTCACGCCCTCGGGCCCGAGCTTCACCCAGGAGGCCTGAATATTGGTGATGTGCGGATGGAGTGCGAGCCGGGCCACCGCGTGCATCAGGATCGTCTCGCGTAGGGTCGGCCCCTTGCGGGATCGCCCCTTCAGGTAGATTGGTGCTTCCATGTGCACGAACGGGAGCGGCACGAACTCGGTGAAGCCGCCGGTCTCCACCTGCAGGTCGCGCACCCGGATGAGATGCCGCGCCCAGTGCTCGTAGCGCTCGATGTGGCCATACATGATGGTGGCGGTTGAGCGCAGGCCGAGCGAATGCGCCGCGCGCATCACGTCGAGCCATTCCTGGGTGTTGATCTTGTCGGCGCACAGATGGGCGCGCACTTCGTCATCAAGGATTTCCGCCGCCGTGCCAGGCAAGGTGGAAAGCCCCGCCTCCTTCAGCGCCGCCAGGAAATCGGGAATGCTGACGCCCAGCGTCTTGGCGCCCTGGCTCACCTCAAGGGGTGAGAAGGCGTGCATGTGCATCTGCGGCACCGCGTCCTTCACCACCTTGCAGAGGTCGAGATATTTCTGGCCCGTGTAGGAGGGGTGGATGCCGCCTTGCATGCAGACTTCGGTCGCGCCGCGTGCCCAGGCCTCGCGCACCCGGTCCGCTACTTCCTCCATTTCAAGGTCGTAGGGGCGGCCGCGCAGATTCTCGCTCAGCTTGCCCTTGGAGAAGGCACAGAATTGGCATTTGAAATAGCAGATGTTGGTGTAGTTGATGTTGCGCGTGACGACGTAGCTCACCGTATCGCCGTTCACCGCGCGGCGCAGTTCGTCGGCGGCCCGGCACACGGCGGTGAATTCCTCGTCCCGGGCCCGGAACAGGCGCACGATCTCGGTTTCCTCGATCGCGATGCCGGCAACAGCCCGGTCAAGAATGCGCGTGAGCACGCTGTCGGTGCTGGCTGGGGCGGAGGGCCTCAGCAGCGCACCTTCTTTGGCCGGCAGGCGGTCAGTGGAGCCAGGGCACCAGTCGTCGGCGCGCGGCCATCCCTCGCCGTCGATGATGTCGAGCAGCTTGGTGCGCAGCCCCTCGTCCACCCAGCGACGGGAATGGGCGGCAAAAGCCGGATAGATGGCAAGCCGCTCCGTCAGAATCTTGCCGGCGGCCTTGGTGGCGGATTCGAGCACCCGCAGATGCGGCCACGGGGCTTCCGGATTCACATGGTCCGGCGTGACGGGAGAGACACCGCCCCAGTCGTTGATGCCCGCCGCCACCAGCTTGTTGAGCGCGCCGGGGCTGAGGTTGGGCGGCGCTTGGATGTTCATCTCCGGCTCGAACAACAGGCGGGTGATGGCGATGGTCCACAGGTGCTCGTCGAGCGAGGGCGCCTCGGCCTTGGCCATACGGGTGCCCGGCTTGGGGCGGAAATTCTGGACGATGATTTCCTGGATATGCCCGTAGGTGTCGTTGAGATCGCGCAGGGCCAGCAAGGATTCGATGCGCTCGGCGCGGGTCTCGCCGATGCCGATCAGGATGCCGCTGGTGAAGGGCACGCCCTGTTCGCCGGCGATGCGCATGGTTTCCAGACGCGCGGCTGGGATCTTGTCGGGCGAGCCGTGGTGCGCCGCGCCTTTTGCCATGAGGCGCTCGGAGGTGCTCTCCAGCATGATGCCTTGGGAGATGGACACCCGCCGCAGCGCCGCCACGTCCTCGGCGGTCAGCAGGCCGGGGTTCACATGGGGCAGCAGCCCGGTTTCGCGGAACACCAGCTCGGCCATCTCTGCGAGATAGGAGAGCGTGGTTGGGTGGCCGAGCTCGGCCAGCGCGTCGCGCGCGAACTGATAGCGCAGCTCCGGCTTGTCGCCGAGCGTGAACAGGGCTTCCTTGCAGCCTGCCTTCTGGCCGGCGCGGGCGATGGCCAGCACCTCCTCGCGGGAGAGAAAGGCGCGCTCGCCCTTTCGCGGCGCATGGGCGAAGGTGCAGTAATGGCAGACGTCGCGGCACAATTGGGTGAGCGGAATGAACACCTTGCGCGAATAGGAAACGAATTGCCCGTGAGCCGCATCGCGCCGCTGCGCCGCCGCTTCAAGCAAAGGCGCGAGATCGTTCATATCCACCAGGGCAAACGCCTGCTCGGGCGAAAGGCGGGCGCCGGTGGGGAGATCAGCGAGGAGGGAGGGGGCGATCATAGGGGCAACGGCTCCTCAAGCGGCGAGGGCAAGGTCTGAGCCGCGCCGGTGCGGGCTCGCAAATGAAACGGCGCGAGGGCGTCGGGCAGGGCCGCAAGATCCTCGCTCACATCGATGTCGCGCCCGAGGCCGGGCAGTTGCAGCACGCGTGGCTCGATGCCTGCGGCCAGCGCACTTTCCACGTGGCGGGCAAAGCTGCAGGGACCGAAGCTCGGGGCCATGAGCGCCGGCGGGCAAGCCGCGAGCAGATTGGTGCCGCCGTCTCGGGTCGCTGGAACGAGCACGACGGAAGATCCCTCAAGCGCGTCGATCACCTCTTCCACTTCCGCTCGCGTGACGCCTGGGACGTCGCCTGGCACGACGATGGCGCCGCCCTTGCCGGCCCGGTGGAGCGCGGCCATGCCGGCGCGCACGGCGGAGTTGGTCCCGGCTTCCACCGCGTCGGGCAGCACCTGGGCGCCGAACGCACGGCCGAGCGCCATGGCCTCCGGATCACTGGTGACAATGAGAATGCCGGCGATGCCCCGGCAGCCCGCCAGCACGCCGAGTACTTGATGCAACATGGCCTTGGCGAGCGCGGCACGCTCGCCCTGCGAAAGCCGGGGCGCAAGGCGGCGTTTGGCGAGGGCGAAGCGCTTCACCGGAATGAGCGCCCACAGATCGCGGGGGATGCGAAAATCGCCTGCGGGAACATGGCTGTTCATGGACGCACCGCCTCCCTGTCCGCATGAATGACCCCGCCTGCCGCCGCGAGCGCATCGGCGAAGCGCAACACGTCCTGTGCCAAGCGGAGGCTGTCATCGGCCGTTTTCATGAGTGTCGGCACCGCCGAAACCGGGGCGGGAATGCGGGCGCGCTCGTCGGCGTCGGCGGCGTCGATCACGATGCCGTCGATCAGCGTGCCGTAATGGGCGGCGATGGCGGCCGAGGTGGCGGGTACGTTCAGTTCCGCCATGATCTTGGCGGTCGGCCCCTTGATCGCTTGGCCGGAAATGATGGGGGAGACCGCGACGATGGGGGCGCGCACTGCGGCAACCGCCGCTCGCAGCCGGGGAATGGCAAGAATGGGATCGATGCTGAGATACGGATTGGACGGGCAGATCACGACCGCCCGCAGATCCGGTGCAGCGAGCGCAGCAAGCACGTCAGCGGTGGGCTGCGCCGCCCCAGTGCCGTCAAAAGCGAAACCGGTCACGGCAGGCGCGCATCGGCGCTCCACGAAATAGCGCTGGAATGGCAGAGTGCCCTCATCGGTGTGCACCAGGGTGCGCACGGGGGCATCGCTCATGGGCAGGAGCCGCGCCCTCACCCCAAGACGGGTGCGCAGCGATTCGGTGATCTGGGTGAGACTCTCGCCGAGCTTCAGGCGCCGTGTGCGCTCCACGTGGAGCGCAAGGTCGCGGTCGCCAAGCTGAAACCAGGTTTCCCCGCCCAGTTCTCCCAGCGCGGCCATGAAATTCCACGTCTCGTCCGCCCGACCCCAGCCGCGCACCTCGTCGCTGAGCCCGCTCAGCTTGTAGAGCACGCTGTCGAGATCGGGGGAGATGGCGAGCCCGAGATGCTCGAAATCATCGCCCGTATTGACGACGAGTGACACCGCCGCGCCGAATTCCTGCTCTAGGCCGAGCGCGAGCTTGGCACCGCCCACGCCACCGCAGAGCGCGACGATGGGGCCGGAGCGGGAGCGGAGCGGAGAAAGCGGAGCGTTCATCGGAACATATCGCGTTCGCGGGGGCGGATGAGGGCGGCGGCGGGCCGTTCCGGCGCAGCGCGCCGATATCCGCGCACCAGCACGGCCGGCAGGCCCTCGTCGCCCTGGCCCATGAGCAGGGAGGCGGCGGAGGCGAGTTCGTCCGCCACGGCGATTTCCGTCACGCGCATCGCGCGGCCGAACAGATCCGGTGCGCCGACCATGTCCACCAGGGAGGGCACGCCCGCTGCGCCGATCGCGACGCCGACGACGCCGTTGCGCCAGGGCCGGCCGAAACTGTCGTTGATGACAATGCCGACAGAGGCGCCGAAGCGGGCGTCGAGGCGGGATTTCAATTCTGCCGCAGAGCGGTCCGGTTCGCGCGGGAGCAACAGCACGCGCGCGCCGGCCTCATGGTCGATGTTGGATTCGTCCACACCGGCATTGGCCATGACGAAGCCCAGCTTGTGGGCGACCACAAGCACATGGGGACCCTCCCGGACGATCTCGGACGATTCGCCGAGCACCGCTTCCACATGACGCGGGTCCTTGCGCAGGCGCGCGGCGATCTCGATTGCCGCAGGAGAGGGCGTCACGTCGGCGAATGCGAGATAACGCCCTTCCGCCTTGGAGACGATCTTCTGCGCCACCACCAGAACGTCGCCGTCCTGCAGGCCCAGCCCGCTCTCTTCCAGTGCCGCGCCGAGCAGGCCGGCGAGGTCGTCGCCGGGCTCCACCAGGGGAATCCCAGGCAAGGCGTGGAGGGAGAGGGCGGGCGCGGCCATGGCGGGTCAGCCGACGGCGGGGATGTCGAGGCCAGTGATGCGGATGCCGGCGCCCGGCACCTTGTAGCGGCGGTTGATGCCGATCAGCACCGAGGTAAGCGCTTCTGCGGCGGCCGAATTCGCCAGCACGCCGCCGTCGACGCCGCGCGTCGCGACGACGCCGGCAAGGGCGATCACCTGGTCCCGCGCGTCCTTGTCGTTGCCGAAGACCAGCACGTCGCAATCGGCCTTGCCGCCGCCATGCAGCTTGGTGGCGCCGACATTGTGGAACGCCGAGACCACGCGGACGCCGTCGCCAAGCAGCGATTGTGCGATCTGCGCCGCAGACCCTTCCGGCGGTAACTGAACGGTGGAAACCTTGGGTGGGACCAGGGGCACTGCGGCATCCACCACGATCTTGCCCTGGACGGCGTCACGCACGTCCAGAAGCGTGGATTCATGGCTCGCGAAAGGCACCGCCAGCACGACGATATCGCCGGCGCGCGCGGCGCCCGCATTGTCGTCACCGCGCGCCGAGCCCCCGAGAGCGGCTGCGGCCTCCGCGGCCTTTTCCGCGCTGCGCGAGCCGATCACCACGTCATAGCCGGCGGCCGCCCAGGATTTGGCGAGGCCGGAGCCGAGATCGCCGGTTCCCCCGAGAATGGCAATGATGGGCTTGGCGTCGCCGGGCATGGGCTCTGATCCTGATTTTGGTGTTAAATCAAATTCTTGGCGAGTTCACGCAAGGTGCGTGTGGCGGGGAATTCGATCTCAATGAACCAAATGGTGCTATAAACAGAATGATAAGACAACTCAATTCTTCAATCGCCTTTTCGTCCTGCCGAGGGACGGAAAGGGCACCTGAAAATCCAGAGATGGCGGCGGTTTGCGACTCCTAAGTTTGCGGCTCCAAGCCGTGGCGCGGCGGGCGCGGCAAAAAAATGCTGCGCCTCGCAAAGCGATTGCGCAAGAGAGCCTTGACAGGATGAGTTTTCCTATCTGATGGTATATAGAATGATTGACATTCGAGAGTTGGTTTCGGAAAGTCTCGGAGCCTCTCATCCGTCATTCATGCGCGTCATGTGGGCCTTTCGCGCATGTTCATCGCAGCAAGACGATGCCAGTGCTTCAACAATGATAAATAACCCCCCTTCAGAGGACCGGTGATATGGTGAAGCTGAAATCAGGATTTCTGACATCTGCCGCCTGCGCGTTTGGCCTGTCCTTGGCAGTCGCGCTGCCGGCGGCCGCACAAGACATTTCAATTGGCGTGAATATGCCGCTGACCGGAGCGTTTGCTGCATCCGGCAATTTCGTCGCCGACGGCGCCAAGATCGCCGTCGAGGAGATCAACGCCAAGGGCGGCGTACTGGGCAAGAAGCTCAACCTCATCATCGAGGACAATAAGAGCAATCCCACCGAGGCCGCCGCAGTCGCGGAAAAGCTGATCGTGCGCGACAAGGTGCCGGTCATGCTCGGCGCCTGGGGTTCCAGCCTGACCCTCGCGGTCATGCCCAAGCTGATGCAGTACAACGTGCCGATGGTGGTGGAAACCTCGTCTTCCTCCAAGATCACGCTGCAGGGCAATCCCTACGTGTTCCGCATCTCCGCCCCGTCCTCGCTGGAGGCGCAGAATTTCGCCAAGGTCATTGACGGCTTCAAAATCAAGAAGGCCGACTTCCTGGTCGTGAACAATGACTGGGGCCGCGGCACCGCCAGCGACTTCTCCGCCATGTTCAAGGACAAGGGCATCCAGGTCGGCGCGGTCGAGACAATGGATCAGGGCGCGCAGGATCTCAGCGCCCAGCTGGCCAAGATCAAGGCGTCCGATAGCGATACCCTCATCGTCACCACCGCCGTGGAGCAGTTGACCCTTGTGCTGAAGCAGGCCCAGTCGCTCGGCCTCAACAAGCAGATCATCACCACCGGCGGCTCCCAGAGCCCCGACCAGCTCGCCGAACAGGCCGGCACCGCTGCCAACGGCACGTACCACCTGCTGTTCTTCACCCCCTGGTCGCCGGAAGCGACGCCCTATCCGGATCGCGCGAAGGCGTTCGTGGAAGCCTGGAAGAAGAAGGGCTATCCCATGGCCGGTCTCACCGAGAGCTTCCGTGGTTATGACGGAATCAACGTGATCGCCGCCGCCATCGCCAAGGCCGGCGCGGCCGATCCTGCGAAGATCACCGTGGCCCTCTGGAAGGTCGAAGTGCCTGGCCTCAATGGCAAGATCGTGTTCGCCAAGGCCGGCCCCGAGGGGCGTGAGAGCGGCCAGAGCAGCCCGGCCACCTATGTCGTGAAGATCGTCAACGGCAAGGTGGAAGTGGTTCACTGATCCGGAAGGGGCATTTGAACCCCCGTCTCTTCCGGTTGGGTGGGGCATCGGCGGGCCAGCGCCTGACGCCGTCGGTGCCCCATCTTTTTTCGGCAAGCTGTGGCTGCCGCCGGTTCTGGAATTGGATTCCCGCAGCCAAGATGCCGGCTGAGTGTTGAAGCCGACGCTTAAGGAAAACGCGATGACGAAGCAGGGTGTCGGGGCGCGTCTCCCGCGCAAGGAGGACGATCGCTTCCTGCGCGGACGCGGCCAGTTCGTGGCCGATATCCGCCTGCCGGGGCTGAAGGATGTTGCCTTCGTGCGCAGCCCCCTCGCCCACGCCCGCATCCACGGCGTTCACATCCCTGAGGCTTATCGCGAGGTTGCTTTCAGCGCCGAGGCGCTGGCGGGCGTCAAGCCGATCCGCGCGGTGACGGCGCTGCCCGGCTTCAAGGTGTCGGAGCAGTGGCCGCTCGCCACGGATAAGGTCCGCCAGGTGGGCGAATTGCTCGCAGCCTGTGTCGGCGACACGCGGGCCCAGGCCGAGGACATCGCCGCCGCCATAGAGCTGGACCTGGAAGAGCTTCCCGCCGTCCACGACATGGTTTTGGCGCGCGCGCCCGGCAGTGCGCTGGTGCATGAGCATTGGGGTGACAACGTCTTCCTCGAAAGCTTCATGGAAGTGGGCATCGAGAAGGCCTTCGACGCCCAGATCAAGATCACGCGCACCATCTCCACCGCGCGCCAGAGCATGGCGCCCATGGAGGGGCGCGGGACGGTGGCGCACTGGGATCATCGCAAGGAACAGCTCGTTCTCCACACCGGCAGCCAGATGCCGCACATCGTGCGCAACGGTCTGGCCGAATGCCTGGGGCTCAACCAGGAACAGATCCGGATCATTTCGCCGGACGTCGGGGGCGGCTTCGGCTACAAGGGCATCCTGCTGCCGGAAGATATCTGCCTCGGCTGGCTTGCCATGCGCCTCGGCCATCCCGTGCGCTGGATCGAGGATCGGCGCGAGAGTCTGACGGCCGGCGCGAACTGCCGCGAGCATCATTATTCGATCACCGCCTATGCCGATCGCGATGGTACGTTGCGGGGCGTCGATTGCGAAGCCATCGTCGATTCCGGCGCCTATTCCTCCTATCCCTTCTCGGCCTGCTTGGAGGCCGCGCAGGTCGTCAGCATCCTGCCCGGCCCGTACGATTTCCCCTCCTATCGCTGCCGCACCTGGTCGGTCGCCACCAACAAATGCCCGATCCTGCCCTATCGCGGCGTGGCGCGCACCGGGGTGTGCTTCGCGCTCGAACTGGTGCTGGACGCGATCGCCCGGGAGATCGGCATGGAGCCGCACGAACTGCGGCTGAAGAACCTCGTGCGGCCCGAACAGATGCCGTTCGACAACATCACCAAGAAGCATTTCGACAGCGGCGACTATCCGCAGGCGCTGAACCGCGCCATCGCCATGGCGCGCCTTGACGACGTGCGCGTGCGCCAGGCGAAGGGCGAGGCGGATGGCCGGCTGATCGGCATCGGCCATTCCATCTATTGCGAGCAGGGCGCCCACGGCACTTCGGTCTATTCCGGCTGGGGCATTCCCATGGTGCCGGGCCACGAGCAAGCGACCGCCCGCATGACGCCCGACGGCGGGCTCGAGCTGCGCGTCGGCGTGCATTCCCACGGCCAGAGCATGGAAACCACGTTCGCCCAGGTGGCGCACGAAGTGCTCGGCATCGATACCGCGCGCATCAAGCTGGTGCACGGCGATACCGAATACACGCCCTATTCGACAGGAAGCTGGGGCTCGCGTTCCATGGTGATGGCCGGTGGCGCGGTCGCCACCGCTTGCAAGGAAGTGGCGGCGCTCGCGGCGAAGATCGGCGCGCATCTGCTCCAGGCGGATCCGGCCGAGGTGGTGATCAAGGATGGGTTCGCGGTCGCGCCCTCAGGTTCGGTGAGCCTCCAGGAGATCGCGCACACCTGGTATCGCCGCCCGCAGGACCTTCCCGCCGGCATTGACCCACACGGTCTTGAATCCACCATCGGCTACAAGCCGGTGCGCGATACCGGTACCTTCTCCTATGCCGCCCATGTGGTGCTGGTGGCGGTGGACCCGGAACTCGGCGACATCGAGATCCTTGACTATGTGATCGTGGAGGACGGTGGCAAGCTGGTAAACCCCATGGTGGTGGACGGCCAGATCTATGGCGGCCTCGCCCAAGGCATCGGCACCGCGCTCTATGAGGAGATGCCGTTCGACGCCTCCGGCCAGCCGCTCGCCTCCACCTTTGCCGACTATCTGCTGCCCGGCCCCACCGAGGTGCCGGAACCGCGGCTCGACCATATGGAATTCCTCGCCCCCTATACGGAATTCGGGGTGAAGGGCATCGGCGAGGGCGGCGCCATCGCCCCGCCGGCCGCCATCGGCAATGCGGTGAACGATGCGCTGAAGGGCATCGGAGCCGAGCTGCTGCATTCGCCTATTACGCCGCGCCGTGTCCTGGAAGCCATCGAGGCAGCCAAGGCCGCCAAACTCGCCGGGAGCGTGGCATGAAGTCTGTCCGTTTCGATTATGAACGCCCCGTTGAGATCGGCGCCGCGCTCACGTTGATGCAGGACGAGGGGCGGGTGGTGAAGATCATCGCCGGCGGCCAGTCGCTCGGCCCCATGCTGAACATGCGCCTCGTCCAGCCGGAATTGCTGGTGGACATCACAGCCATTCCCGCGCTGAAGCGTGTCGAGGACAATGCGGACCACATCGTCGTCGGGGCCTGCGTGACCCATGCCGATTTCGAGGATCGCCGCGTGCCGGACGTCACCGCCGGCGCATTGCCGGGTGTGGCACGCGGCATTGCCTATCGTGCGGTGCGCAACCGCGGCACGGTGGGCGGAAGTCTGACCCACGCCGACCCCTCCGCCGATTGGATTTCCATTCTCTCCGCCGTGGGCGCGCGGGTGATCCTGCGCTCGGCCGCGGGCACCCGCGAGGTGCCGGTGGAGCAGTATATGCTCGGCGCGCTCGCCGCCGATCTGAACCCTGGCGAACTGCTGGAGGCGGTGCGCATTCCCAAATGCAGCGCCTCGGCTCGCTGGGGTTATTTCAAGAGCTGCCGCAAGACCGGAGAGTTCGCCCATGCCATCGGTGCGGTGCTTATGGACCCCGACCGCGGCGTGTTTCGCGCGGTGATGGGGGCGACCGAGACGCGGCCCATCCTTGTGACCGAACGCGCGGCGCTATTCGCTGAAACGGGCTTCTCGACGGGCGCGGCGGAAGAGGTGGCGCAGGCCGCCGGCATGGGCGACCTGCTGGATCGCAGGACACACGCGGTGGCGCTGCGCCGCGCATTCGAGCAGGCGGACGCGGCATGAGCATGGTTTCCCTCACCGTCAATTCCCGCACGGTCCGCGCCGATGTGGAGCCGCGCACAAACCTCGCCGATTTCCTGCGCGATTCGCATGATCTCACAGGCACCCATGTTGGTTGTGAGCACGGCGTCTGCGGCGCCTGCACCATCATCGTGGATGGCGAGCCGGTGCGCTCTTGCATCACCTATGCGGTGGCGTGCGAGAACGCGCAGATCACCACCATCGAGGGCCTCAACGATGACGAGGTGGCGGGTGAGCTGCGCGCCGCCTTCACACGCGAGCACGGCCTTCAGTGCGGCTATTGCACGCCGGGCATGATCGTCTCTGCCCGCGACGTGGTATTGCGCATGCCCGACGCCAGCGAGCATGAGATCCGCGTCGCCATGAGCGGAAACCTATGCCGCTGCACCGGCTATGTGGGCATCGTGCGGGCGATCCGCTCGGTGATCGCGGAGCGCAAGGCGCGTGGCGCAGCCCCCCGGGCCGATGTGCGCACCGTCCTCGGCCCGGCCGGCTCCGGCCACGCCGGCGCTTTTGCCGCGGGTACGCAGAAGTCGCCAGCCGCCCCGGCTGCCAGGGCGGCGGCACCTGCGCCGCGCGCGGCGGCCAAGCTCGATGCCGACTGGGTTCCCCAGACCAGTTTTCCCCAGAGCTTCGTGGTCGCCCATCCCGTGGACGTGGTGTGGGATTTCTTCGGCCGCGTGGATGAAGTGGCCGCCTGCCTGCCCGGGGCATCCCTGGTCGGCACGCCGACGCCCGAGCATGTGGAAGGCCAGATCCGCGTGAAGGTCGGGCCCATGGTGGCCGAATTCCAGGGCGTCGCCGATATCTCGCGCGACGATGTGCTGCATGCGGGGCGCATTTCCGGCAGCGGACGCGACACGCGCAGCAATTCGGCGACACGCGGCCTCATCGGCTACACGCTGACGCCGGTTGAGGACGGCCGCGCAACGCGGGTGGACGTGAGCATCGGCTACACGCTCACGGGCATGCTGGCGCAGTTCGGGCGTTCCGGCCTGGTGCAGGACATCGCCGGCCGCCTGGTGGCTGCGTTCGTGCAGAATCTCGAGGCGCGGCTCGGCCAGGGTGAAGGCGCGCCTGCGGCCCCCGTGGTCACGGAACTGAACGCCGGATCGTTGGTCTATTCGGTTTTCCTGTCGCGGCTGAAAGAGCTATGGCGCAGAATTGCCGGATAAAGCGGGGCGCGCGCATGGCGCAGAAACGCGCCGCTGCCCCTGCGCCTGATTGCTCACCGATCCAGGGGCACGGTGAGGCCGGTCTTGACCCGGTCCATCACAACAAGCGTCCGAAAGCGCTTGATATTGCTGTTTTCGAAGAACAGGCGGCGGGTGAGGTCTTCATACTCCGCCATGGTCGCGACGGTGACGATCAGCACGAAATCGGCATCTCCCGTAACGTAATAGCATTGCTGGACTTCGGGGCAGCGGACGAAATTGGCTTTGGCCGCGTCCACGAGATCGATGCGCTCGCTTTCCACCACCACTTCCACCACCAGCGTCAGCGGCTGGCCGACGCGGGCGGGATTGAGAATGGTGACGTCGCCCGCGATCACGCCGGTCTCGCGCATGCGCTTGATGCGCCGCTGCACGGCGGCCGCGGAGAGGTTCACGCGCTCACCAATGGTGCGTTGCGGGGTGGTGTTGTCCTTTTGAAGGATAGTAAGAATGGCGAGGTCGAAGGCATCCAGATCTGCGCGCTGGTTGGACAGAGAAGAAGCCATGACACACCAAATCCGTTGAACTTTTTTACATTCTAATAGTATAATTATCTTTGTCTATGATGTATTGTTTATATTCTAACGTTTATAAAATAATATATCAGATATACATAAATGATTTATACATATATATCGGTTCAGTATTGGTGATTGATAATATCGCATAGTCGGGGTGTGTTCTGCCTGCATGATTGGCGGCGGCTTAATCATGTGCGCGTTTTGGCGTCTTGCGTCGTTCGGTAATTCTATGCCCGGCGCGGGAAGACGGGCTAATATGCACAAGTCGCAGGCACTTCCCTATTCACCTTTGCCCGCCATGGGGCTAAACTATGATTTCAGGCGTGAAGTGGAGATGGTTTCTGCTCGCGCGCCGCCGAGTCTGATGGTCCTGTATGCAAACAAAGTCCAAACTATCGGCAGCCTATGATCGAAGCCGCGTGCCGCTCTACATCCAGGTCGCATCGGTGCTCCGGCAGCGGATCCAGGCAGGCCATTGGGCGATCGGCGACAAGATTTCGACCCTTGAAGAATTGGAAGAGGAGTTTCAGGTCGCGCGCGTCACGGTGCGCCAAGCCGTGGAAATGCTGCGCGATGAAGGGCTCGTCAGCGCGCGCCAGGGGCGTGGCACCTTCGTTTCCAGCGTTGTGCCGGATCGGCACTGGCTGAAGCTTGAGACCACCTGGGCGAGCCTGATCGCGTCGGTGAAGGAAAATGTGCCCCGGCCCATCACCTTGACCGAGAACGTGCCGCCGCCGATGCTGAAGCCGGAGGACGGCGAACTCGCATCCGAATACGTCTCGCTGAAGAGCCTGCAGTTTCGCGATGACCAGCCCTATTCCATCGTCAACCTTCTGCTTGCGCGCCATGTGTTCGAAATGGATCGCGACGTCTTCCTGACCGGCCCGGCCTTGCCGGCGCTCGCCGGCCTCAAGAAAGTGAAGGTTAAGGATGCCCACCAGACGCTGATCATCGGCAGTGCCGATCCGACGGTGGCCGATCTCATGAAGATCCCGCTGGGAGCGGCGACGGTTGAGAGCCATTGCGTGGTGGTGGACGCGAAGAATGTCGCCATCTACGTGGCGGACATCGTCTATCGCAGCGATTGCATCAAGTTGCAGATCGACCTGCTGCGCTCCGAGCGCGGCTGAGGCGGCATTCCGCGCCAGCTCAGTCCCGGGAGTCATGCCGCCGGAACCGTGCCGGCAGCGTTCGTTTCAAACGTGCGCCGATGACCGGGCCGGGCCGGGCCAAGACGAAGGCCCCGCAACCGTCCCGCCGCGCTGCCGCCTCAGGAGAAAATGCCGAGCGCCTGCATGTAGAGGTCGACGATCGCCTCGTGCTCCTTGCGCTCGTCCACGTCTTCCTTGCGAATCTTCAGGATTGCGCGCAGCGCCTTCACGTCGAAGCCGTTGGCCTTGGCCTCGGCGAAGACGTCCTTGATATCGTCGGCGATCGCCTTCTTCTCTTCCTCAAGGCGCTCCACGCGCTCGATGAAGGATTTCAGCTGTTCCTTGGCAAAGCCCGCCGGGGCGTCCGATACGTCTTCCGACACGTGGTGCAACCTCATAAACAAACAGGGGCGGATAGGGCGCCGATCAGGGGCAAGATACAGCGCGCAGGTGGGCACCGACGTCAAGCCGCTGTCCCCGCAATCCTCCCTATCCCCTGCCGCGCGGCAGGTTCAATGGCCGTCGTGCGGCGGCTTGAAGGCGGCGGACTGCTCCGGCGTCGCCTCGGTCTGGTAACGGCTTTTCCATTCCTCGTAAGGCATGCCATAGACGACCTCGCGGCTCTGCGCTTTGCTCACCGGCAGGCCTTCGGCCTCTGCGGCGTCCAGATACCAGTTGGAGAGGCAGTTGCGGCAGAAGCCGGCGAGGTTCATGAGCGCGATATTCTGCACGTCGGTGCGCTCGCGCAGATGGGCGACGAGCCGCCGAAATGCCGCGGCTTCCAGCCGCTCGCGATCCTGGTCGGAAAGCGACGCGGGGCCGTCCTGCTGTGTCGGATTTGAAGTTTGCGTGCTCATGGCGTGTCCACCCTTTGTCGCCTTCATGTGGCGCGCGCGCGCGCCGGGTGCAAGGGTCGCAAGGGGCATGCCATGAAGGGGCTGCAGCCCGTCGCCCCTCAACCGCTACGGCTGGTGCTCGGCATCGCCGCCCTCGCCGCCGGCGCTTTCGCCATGGGCGCATCGGTGCTGTTCGTGCGGCTCGCCGATGTCGGTCCGTTCGCCAGCGCGTTCTGGCGCGCCGCCCTGGCGCTGCCCGTCCTGCTGGTCTGGGCGGTGGCGGCGGACGGGCGCGGCGCCCTTGTGCCCGATCGCGCCTCGTTGCTGGCGGGGGTGTTCTTCGCCGGTGACTTGTTCTTCTGGCATCTGGCCATCCTCGGCACCAGCGTGGCCAATGCCGCCGTGCTGGCCACCACCTCACCGGTGTGGGTGGCTTTGTTCGCGTGGCTGGTGCTGCGCATCGCAATCACCCGCGCGACCCTTGCCGGGCTCGCCTTGTGTCTCGCCGGTGCGGGGGCGCTGATCGGGCGCAGCTTCCATCTGGAGCCGGCGCATCTGCTGGGAGATGCGGCCGGGCTCGTGACGGCGATCTTCTTCGCCGCTTATTTCCTGGCGATCGGCAAGGCACGGCGCTTCCGCGGGGCCGGGGCCGTCACGCTGATCTCCACTGCCGCAACGGCGGCGATCCTGTTCCTGGTGGCCCTGGCGGTCGAGCCGACCCTGTGGCCCGCCAGCGCCTCCGGGGCCGCGGCCCTGCTGGGCCTTGCCTTGGTGAGCCAGGTGGGCGGGCAGGGGCTGATGGCGGTCGGCCTTTCGGTTGTGCCGCCGATCTACGGGGCGCTGGTGTTCTTTCTGGAAGTGGTTTCGGCGGCAGCCTTGGGCTGGCTGGTGCTGGGCGAGGCGCTCGGGCCGCTTCAGGGCATCGGCATGGGGCTGGTGTTGTTCGGCCTGTGGGTCGCGCGGCCGGGGCAGGGCAAATGATCCGCCTCGCTTCTGCCCCGATCACGCCCGAAAAGGCGGGACGATGCGTCGCCCATGCATCGTCCATTGACGCCCGTGCCGTACCAAGGCTAACAGCCGAGCCCATGTTGTTTTCCCGCCCGTTCGCTCCGAATGGATTTTCCAGCTTCTGGCGCGGTCTGCGCGCGCTGGCGCTTCTCGCCTTGCTGGCGGCCGGCGCGCTGACGGCCAGCGCGGGCACCGCGGCGGCCGACTTCCGCTTGTGCAACCGCACTTCCAGCCGTGTCGGGGTGGCGATCGGCTATAAGGAAAACGATGTCTGGACCACCGAAGGCTGGTGGAATGTCGCGGCCAACAGCTGCGAGACTCTGCTGCGGGGCGATCTCGTGGCACGCTTCTATTATCTCTACGCCGTGGATTACGACCAGGGCGGGGAATGGGCCGGCAAGGCCTATATGTGCACCCGCGACAAGGAGTTCACCATTCGCGGGGTGGAGGACTGCTTGGCACGGGGCTTCGACCGGGCCGGCTTCCTGGAGGTGGACACCAAGGAGCAGCGCGGCTGGACCGTTCAATTGACCGAGGCCAACCAGTCCGGCCGGGCGCAGCCGGGCATCGCGCCCCCCGGCGCCGCGCCCATGCCCATGCCAAACCCGGGCAATCGCGGGAAATAGCATCCAGATTGGCGGCTATTGCGCCGTTCCCCCTGCCGCTGTGATATTTCCTCAAGGGCCGCGCCATCCTGCGGCGCCACGGGCAAAAATGCCCGGGTCAGGGAGGGTCACATGGCTGGGACGGGGCGTGTTCTCATCGCGGGCGCGGGGCCGGTTGGCCTGACCCTGGCGGGCGAACTGGCACGATATGGCGTCGGCGTGCGGATCGTGGACACATCCGCGGCGCGGACCGACAAATCCAAGGCGCTGGTGCTGTGGAGCCGCTCGCTGGAGCTGCTGGCCCGCACCGGCCGCGCGCAAGCCTTTGTCGACGCCGGCATGGAAGTGTATGGCGCCCGCATTTCCAACGGCCGCACGCTGATCGCCGAGATCGATTTCGACGCAGCCGAGAGCCTGTTTCCCGCCGCCGTCATGATCCCGCAGAGCGAGACCGAGCGGCTGCTCGAAACCCACCTGGAATCGCTGGGGGTTAAGGTGGAGCGCAACACCGGGCTCACCGGCTTCGCGCTTGTGGGCGATGGCGTGCACGCCACCGTGCGCGACGCCGCCGGCCGGGAGGAACAGGTGGAAGCGGACTGGCTGGTGGGCTGCGACGGCGCCCATTCCACGGTGCGCCACACGCTCGGCATGGACTTTGCGGGCAGCACCCAGCCGAGCGACTGGGTGCTGGCGGATGTGCACCTGGAGGGGCTGACCCCCGACAAGCTGGATATCTATTGGCATTCCGACGGCATTCTCGCCTTCTTCCCCATCACCGGCGGGCGCTATCGCATGGTGGCGGATCTCGGCCCGTCGCAAAGCGAGGCGCACCGCCCCGACCCGACGCTCGCCGAGGTGCAGGCGCTGGTGGATGCGCGGGGGCCCGGCGGCATCCGCATGTTTGATCCCTTCTGGCTGGCGAATTTCCGCATCAACGAGCGCAAGGTGAAGGACTACAGCCGCGGCCGCGCGTTCCTGGCGGGCGATGCCGCCCACATCCACAGCCCGGCGGGCGGGCAGGGCATGAACACCGGCATGCAGGATGCTTTCAACCTCGCCTGGAAGCTGGCGCTGGTGGTGCGCGGGCGGGCGAAACCGGCTCTGCTCGACAGCTATTCGGTGGAGCGCAGCGCCATCGGCGACCTGGTGCTGCGCAACGCCACGCGCATGACGGACCTTGCGGTGATGCGCAATCCGCTGGCCCAGGCGGTGCGCAATTTCGCCGCCCATGTGGTGCTGGGCCTGTCGCAGGTGC
The DNA here is from genome assembly GCF_043195145.2 of Roseixanthobacter pseudopolyaromaticivorans. NCBI lineage: Bacteria > Pseudomonadati > Pseudomonadota > Alphaproteobacteria > Hyphomicrobiales > Xanthobacteraceae > Roseixanthobacter > Roseixanthobacter pseudopolyaromaticivorans. The sequence goes on along the minus strand of NZ_CM195539.1, from coordinate 3,502,773 downwards.
AGCGCCATGCTTCGCACAGCCTCACCGAGCTGGAAATCGCCTATCCCCTCAGCCCGCTGTCGGTCACCGCGCCCCATGCGCCCCATGGCGCGGACCTGCCGAAGGCGGGCGAGCGCTGGCCGCAGCTCGACGCGGCGCTTGCCCCCATCGGCTCCGGCGATACACCCCGCTTCGCCCTGATCGCGCCGGGCGCGGCGGCAAGCGAGCTTGCGGCCGGCTTCGGCGGGCTGGTTGAAGCGCGTGAGCCGCCAGCGGGTTACGACGGGCTTTGGGTGGTGCGGCCGGACGGCTATGTGGGCCTCTTCGCTGCCGCGACGGATCTTTCCGCCGCCGAAGCCTATCTGGCTGGAATCCTGGTCTGAGGGGGTGTCGGGCCGCATTCTCCCAAAAAATGTTTCACGTGAAACAATGGGTTAGCGCAGACGACTTGAGGGGAGAAGGCACTTGGAGGCGCTTTTCCGTGCCTTTCCCGCGGACCAAACCGCGATTTCGGCCGAACGTTCGGCGCAGATGAATCCTCGCGTGCGACGGGAGTGCGAATCGTCGGTGCACCGACGGGGGCGGGCGAACGGTGCGCGCGAAAACGCGTCTAGATGTCCCGCCCCTCGACCTTGATCTTCAGCTCGCTCTCGATGTCCTTGGCGGCGGTCAGGTGCGGGTTGACGGCGAGGGCGCGGCGGGCGGCTTCCAGGGCGTGGGTGTCGTCGCCAATCTCGCGCATGATGAGCGACAGGCCGAGCAGCATGGAATAATGGCGCGGCTCGCGGGTCAGCACCTCGCCCACGTCCACCAGGGCGGAGGCGTAATCGTCCTGGAGATAATAGATCGTGGCGCGCCGGCTGCGGGCGGCAAGGAAATCGGGGTTGGTCTCGATCACCGTTCCGAGCAGCTCCAGCGCCAGATCATATTCCTTGGCCTGGGTGGCCGCCTCGGCGCGGGACATGAGAAGGTCCGCGCTGGCGCTGCCCGATTGGGCGAACATGGCCTCGATGCGGCTGCCGAGGGCGGAGGCGGTTTCATCGTCGGGCGCGAGTCGCAGGGCCTCGAACATGGCGTCGAGCTGAACCCGACGATCGCGCGGCAGCTTGGGCCGGGCCGGGGTGGCGTCCGCCGCGCCGGCATTGGGCGCAGGCTTGGCCGCATCGGGCTTGGAACCATTGGGCTTGGTCGCGCCGGCCGGCGGCTTTTCGCCGGTGACCTGGGCATGGGCGGCGTAGGAGCCGCAGAGCGCAAGGGCGAGCGCGCAGGCAAACGCCATGACCAGCGCCCGGCGCGTGGCGCTGCTGCCGCGCGCTGCCGGAACCTGGAACGAATGCTTGGACATCATCATCGGCAAAGTGTGAGGCGATGCGCATAAAGCGTCAACCGCCCCACCCCTTTCGGGGGGAGCGGCGCGATCAACTCATCTCGATGACGAGAGCCCCGCTCGCAAGGAGCGGGGAAACGCTCAGCCCTGGCGGGCCTTGTAGCGCTTCTGGGTCTTGTTGATGATGTAGACGCGGCCCTTGCGGCGCACGAGACGGTTGTCCCGGTGACGGCCGAGGAGCGACTTGAGAGAGTTGCGGATCTTCATAACCTACTGCCTTCGGCCGACCGCGGCGCGGCTTCACCGCGCGGCTCGTCGACACAATGTATTGGATCGAGCCGGTTCGATAAGGGGCGCGCGCCGCAATGTCAACGGCGCGCGCTGTGGATGACGCGTGATTGCGCGCCTGCGGAAAGCCCCGCAGGCAGCATCCGCCTCACTTCGCGGGCTGTTATTTGCCGGCGAGCAGCGGCGCCAGTTCCTTGTCGAGCTGCTCGGGGGTCATGGCGCCCGAGACCTTCTTGCCGTTGATGAAGAAGGTGGGGGTCGAATCGACGCCGAGTTCCTTGTTGCCGTACTGGGTGCCGGCCTGGATCTTCTCCGCCAGCTCCTTGTCGCTCAGGCATTTCTCGAAATCGGTTTCGCTCATGCCCGCCTGCTTGGCGACGCGCATCAGCCCCTCGGCCGGATTGTTGCCGAACGCCCAGCTGCGCTGGGTTTCGAACAGCGAGGAGACCATGGGGAAATATTTGTCGCTCGGCATGCAGCGCGCCAGCATGAAGGCGGCGGTGGCGACCGGATCGAACGGGAATTCCCGCAGGATGAACCGCACCTTGCCGGTGTCGATGTATTTTTCCTTCAGCGTCGGGAAGGTGCCGGTGTGGAACGCCGCGCAATGGCTGCAGGTGAGCGAGGCATATTCGATGATGGTCACGGGCGCGTCCGCCTTGCCCATGGCCTGCTCGGGCAGCGGGGTCGCGGCGGGGGCGTTGAGCTTGAGCGGGTCGACGGTCTGGCCCTGGGCCGGGGACTGGGCGAGCGCGCCCTCCGACAAGCCCGGCAACATCCCGGACAGCTGGAGCAGGGGCCCGGCGAGCGCGACGCTCAGGGCGAACTGGCCCACGCCCAGCAGGAAACGGCGACGATGAAGCGACATGGAGATCTCCGGGAAAGCGCCTTCGCGGTCTAAGGAGCGCGCTACCATGGCAAGGGTAGGGCGCCAATCCCCTCGCGCCCTCGCGACGATCAAGATTTCCGGCGCTCGTGGCGCACCAGGGCGCCCAGGCGGGCCAATGAGGCGCCCAGCGCCTCGTCCTCGAACGGGCCGAGCGCGCCGCGCACCTGCGCCAGAACCTCCGGCTCCGGCTCCACGCGCGGCGGCGGTCCTTGGTGGCGCTGCGGCACCGGGCCCTGGCGCAGCACCAGCCGGCCGACGCAGCGCCAGCCGAAATAGGCGTTGATGCGGTCGATCACCACAGGCGCGGCATATTGCAGCTCGATGGCATAAGCGCCTTCCACACGCACCACCAAAGTCGCCGGCTCGCTGGCCTGGCGGGCGTCCTGGCGCGGCCATTGCAATTTCACCGGCGTCGAGCGCGGGGCGAGCGCGGGGCCGACGATCTCGTCCCAATGGGTCACGATCTCCACCGCCGAAAAGCCCGCCTTGCCGCACAGGTCGGCGATGGACGGCCCCACGAGGTCGGCGAGGGGACGGGCGGCGGGCCGCCGCTTCCAGGGGGATTTGATGGGGGGCTCTTCCGTCATGGCTGCGGCAGATGAAGCGCGCGGGGTGAAGGCGCGTGCGTGCCGGGCGTTCGCCCCCTTGCGGGCGGCGCGCGGCCCCGGCACGGTGGCGCCATGGACGATGCCACCCTATCAGCCCCGCGCGCGCGCAAGAAGGCCGCTGCGCCGGCCGCCCCCGCGAAAGTGACCGGCGAAAGCGCGACGGGCGCTGTCGCCGCCGCCTTGCTCGCCTGGTACGACCGCAACCGCCGCCGCCTGCCCTGGCGCGCGGAAGGCGGGCGCCTCGGCGACCCCTATCACGTGTTTCTCTCCGAGATCATGCTCCAGCAGACCACGGTGAAGGCGGTGGGCCCCTATTTCACCAACTTCCTCGCCCGCTGGCCGCGCGTGGCGGATCTGGCGGCGGCGCCGCTGGAACAGGTGCTCTCCGCCTGGGCGGGGCTCGGTTATTATGCCCGCGCGCGCAATCTGCATGCCTGCGCCAAGGCGGTGGTGGAACGCCACGGCGGCGCCTTTCCCGCGGATGAGGCCGCGCTGCTCGACCTGCCGGGCATCGGCCCCTATACGGCCGCGGCCATCGCGGCGATCGCGTTCGATCTCCCGGCAAGCCCGGTGGACGGCAATATCGAGCGGGTGGTGAGCCGGCTTTACGCCGTGGATGCGCCCTTGCCGAAATCCAAGCCGCGCATCAAGGCGCTCGCCGCCGCGCTGACGCCGCACGAACGGCCGGGCGATTTCGCGCAGGGCATGATGGATCTCGGCGCCACCATCTGCACGCCGCGTTCCCCCGCCTGCGTGCTGTGCCCGCTCAGCGCGCCCTGCCTTGGCCGGGCGGCGGGCGATCCCGCGCGCTATCCCGTCAAGGCGGCGAAGGGCGAGAAGCCGGCGCGGGCGGGCATCGCGTTTCTTGCCGTGCGCGCCGATGGCGCGGTGCTGCTGCGTACCCGGCCGGAAAAGGGCCTGCTGGCGCAGATGACCGAGGTGCCCTCCACCCCGTGGACCGCCGGCGTGCCTTCGCCCGGCGACCATGCGCCGCTTGCCGCCGGGGCCAAGGGCTGGCGCGTCCTTCCGGGGCGGGTGAGCCATGTGTTCACCCATTTCGCCCTGGAGCTGGAGGTGTGGCGCGCCGATCTGCCGGCCGCCACCGCCGCGCCGGCCGGCCATCGCTGGGTGCAGCCGGTGGATTTCGCCCGCGAGGCGCTGCCGAGCGTGATGCGCAAGGTGCTGGCGCACGCCCGTGTGCCGGGGGCGTGAGGGCAAATTCTCCGGCCGGTACCTGACGAAGGGGGAGGCGGCGGATCATTGCCTTTCCCGCGCCGCGCCCACCCCCGCCGAAATCCGCATTGCCGCCGACGCGCGTTCGCGCCATAGGATCGGGCAAGGCAACCTCATGGCGGTGGGCATGCGCGATGACCGACCCCGCTTTCCCTCGCGCCCCATGGCGGGAGGGGCAAGCGATGCGCCGGCTGAATTCAGCATTGATCTGAGCGCCGCCGTGGTCGCGGTGACGGCGGAGGAGCCGCGCGTGCTCGCGCTGCGCGTCGGCGACCGGCCGGCCCTGCCGTCCGGCCCGCTGGAGGAGCACCACCGCACGCTTGAAGGCGGCCTGCGCAGCTGGGTGGAGCGGCAGACCCACCAGCAGCTCAATTATATCGAGCAGCTCTATACCTTCGGCGATCTCGACCGGCACGACGGCGGGGCGGCGCGCGCGCTCTCGGTGGCCTATCTCGCTTTGGTGCGCGAGGCGCGCCCGGCGGGCGAGATGGCGGCGGCCTGGCTCGGCTGGTACGCCTGCTTCCCCTGGGAGGATTGGCGCGGCGGCCGCCCGGGCGTGCTCGATCGCATCGGCGCGGGCCTGGAAGCCTGGGCGTGCGCGGCACCGGACGCGCGAACCGCCGAGGTGCGCCGCCGCCGCCGCGTGCTCGCCTTCGGCCTCGAAGGGGCGGAAGAGACCTCCTGGAACGACGAGCGCGTGCTGGAGCGCTACGAATTGCTCTATGAAGCCGGCCTCGTCGCGGAAGCCGCAGCAGAGGACGGGGCGCCGGCCGCGCCCGAGGCGCTTCCCGGCCAGCCGCTGCTCGGCCAGCCCATGGCGCTCGACCATCGGCGCATTCTCGCCACCGCGATCAGCCGCCTGCGTGGCAAGATCAAGTATCGCCCCGTGGTGTTCGAGCTGATGCCGCCCGCCTTCACCTTGCTGCAATTGCAGAAGGCGGTGGAGGCGCTCTCCGGCATGCTGCTGCACAAGCAGAATTTCCGCCGCCTGGTGGAAAGCCAGGGCCTGGTGGAGGAAACCGGAGAGACCACCAGCGGCACCGGCGGGCGCCCGGCGCGGCTCGTGCGGTTCCGCCGCGACGTGCTGCTGGAGCGGCCCGCGCCCGGCGTGCGGCCGCAGGGCGCCCGGCGCGGATAGCGGCGTGTCGAGCTTGGCGCGGTGCCACGGCCGGGGCCGTGCAATCCGGCCGAAAAAACCCTCCCGCTTTACCTGCCCTTAAGTCCGCGCCGCGACACTGCCCCCATCGTAAGCGTTGCGTATGGGTTGCGTCATGAATGTGGTGCGTAAAGGGGCGCCCCGAGGGGCGCCCCGTCTGTCCCGGGCGGCCCTCGCGGCAGTGCCGGATCTGGAACTGGACCGGGTGCTGGTCGGGGATTGCATCGCGGCCATGAACGCTTTGCCGGCCAATAGCGTCGATCTCGTCTTCGCCGATCCGCCCTACAATCTCCAGCTCCAGGGCGAGCTGAAGCGCCCCGACGAAAGCCGCGTGGACGCGGTGAACGACGATTGGGATCAGTTCGAGAGCTTCGCCGCCTATGACGCCTTCACCAAGGCCTGGCTCGCGGCCGCGCGGCGCGTGCTGAAGCCGTCCGGCACGCTGTGGGTGATCGGCTCCTACCACAACATTTTCCGCGTTGGCGCGACCATGCAGGATCTCGGCTTCTGGATCCTCAACGACGTGATCTGGCGCAAGACCAATCCCATGCCGAATTTCCGCGGCCGCCGCTTCACCAATGCCCATGAGACGCTGATCTGGGCCGCGCGCGATGCCGACGCCCGCAATTACGTGTTCAATTACGAGGCGCTGAAGGGCGGCAACGAGGATACGCAGGTGCGGTCCGACTGGCTGTTCCCCCTGTGCACCGGCCATGAGCGGCTGAAGGACGAGAACGGCCGCAAGACCCACCCTACCCAGAAGCCGGAAGCGCTTCTCGCGCGCATCCTGCTCGCCGCCTCGCGGCCCGGCGATGTGGTGCTGGACCCGTTCCTCGGCTCGGGCACCTCGGCGGCGGTGGCCAAGCGGCTGGGGCGGCACTATCTCGGGATCGAGCGCGACACCACTTACGCGGCGGCGGCGGAAAAGCGCATCGCCGGCGTGACGCCGCTGCCGGACTCCGCGCTCGCCGCCCCGCCCAGCGCGCGCGAAGCTCCGCGCGTCGCCTTCTCGGCCCTGGTGGAGCGCGGGCTGGTGACGCCCGGTGTGGAACTCACCGATTCCAAGGGGAACGTGCGCGCCGTCGTGCGGGCGGACGGCACCATCGCCCTGACCGGCCTGGCGGGCGCCCCCACCGTGGGCTCGATCCATCGCATGGGCGCGCTCGCCCAGGGGGCGGAAGCCTGCAACGGCTGGACTTTCTGGCATGTGGAGCAGGAAGGCCGGCGCCATCCCATCGACGTGCTGCGCGCCCGCCTGCGCGCCGAAATGGGCATCCGCTCGGAATAGCCGCCCGCCTCGGCGCCCGCGAAACGTCGCGAAAGACAGCCGGCCCCGGTTCGCCCGGGGCCGTTTTGCGTTTCACACCGGCCCGCCCATCTCCTCCAGCGCGCCGAGCGATTCGGGAAGGATCTGCCCGCCATCCACCACCATGCCCTGGCCGGTGATGTAGCCGGCCTCCTCGGACGCGAAGAACAAGGCGGCATTGGCGATGTCGTCCACGCTGCCGAGCCGCTTCAGGGGGATGGAGGATTCCATTTTCGCAATATAGTCCGGCCCGAGCCCGTCGAGGCCCTCGGTGCGGATGTTGCCGGGCATCACCGCATTCATTGTGATGCCCCAAGGCGCCAGCTCGATGGACGCGGTGCGCATGAAGCCGAGCTGCGCCGCCTTGGAGGCGCCGTAGTGCGCCCAGCCGGGATAGCCGGTGATCGGCCCGGTGATGGAGGAGGTCAGCACGATGCGCCCCCATTTCTTGGCCTTCATCTGCGGCAGCACGGCGGACACCGAAAGGAACGTGCCCTTCATATTGGTGTCCATGACGAGGTCGAAATCCTCCCCCGTCATCACGTCCAGCTTGGCGGCGGGGAAGATGCCGGCATTGGCGCACAAAACGTCGATGCTGCCATAGCGCTCCAGCGCGGCGGCGGCGAAGGCGCGGCAGTCCTCCGCCTTGGTGACATCGGCCGCAAAGGCCGAGGCATGGGCGCCGATTTCCTGTGCGACCGATGTGGCTTCTTCCAACTTCCGCGACACCACAAGCACATTGAGCCCGGCCGCACCGAAGCGTTTCGCGATGCCGCGCCCGATGCCCTTGCTGGCCCCTGTGACGATGACGGTACGCCCTGCGAGCGCTTTGAACATGCGCTTCTCCTCATGATCTGAAAGGTTTTTCAACGCGATGGGTGCGGAAGACGCGCGCGCGGCGGGCGCTTCGTCCCGCTATGCGAAACGCAGAATGCGGTGCAAAAAACCTGTTGTAAAGCCCACGAGTCGGAGGTTCATATCCAACATAGTTCAACAGAAAGTCCAACATCTCTCGACCTCCACACCCGGAAATGGAGCGCCCGCGCCGGTGCGGAGGACCCCGGACAAGGCGGGGCTCTTCATGCGCTTGCGGCATCTTGCATGGCTTCGCCGGGACCGGAGCGCGCGGCGGGAGATGCGCCGCTGTTCTGTCGCCTTTTATGCCGGGCCGCCCGGAGCGCTGATCGCGGTTTCGCCCAGCCACCGCGCCACCCGTATCCGCGCCGCGAGGGCCGCGATCAACCCGAGCGAGAATGCGATGATTTCAGGTTCCACAGCGATGCGGAAACGCATGTTCTCGGTCAGTTCCACGGCGTTGAAGAAGATCGCGCCGTAGGTCACCACCGCCAACAGCAAAACCAGCTTTCCATCGAATATGCCGGGGCGCTTGCGCCACCGGAGCGTGAGATCCGCGATAAAAGCCAGCGGTGTTACAAAGTGCAAAATGAAAAAGAAGAACGTGTCGAACGCAAGCAGGCGGATCGAGGGCAGGGAAATTGGCTCCGGGATCTTGATTTGGGCCGTCCCTTCATTGACCCAGGCGGTTTGCGGTCGCCAGTCGAACGTCAGGTCCGCGATGCTCGCCAGAGGAGGCTCCAGAAACAGGGGGCCGACGAACATTCTCCCATAATTCAACATCGGTTCCCAATATATGCGGTAGGACCGCAAGAATTTATCGAACAAAAACGGACTTAAGAGGCCAAAATTGGCTTTGATCGCTTTTAGATATTCCACCGACAGCATTTGAACGGCGATGGAATTGACGGCTCGGTTGGTGCCGCGCAGCTCCGCATCGATCTGGGCCTGCCTTTGACGCACATCGTCGGGGACAAAGGACATCACCGCAGGCGGCGACCATGCGACCACGCCTTTTTCCTGCATGAGCCGGACGAACCAGTCGGCGCTCGGGCTGCCGGGCTTGGCCACCGCGTCGATAAAGCGCTTTGCATCCGCGTCGGTCTGGAACAGCCCATGCATCACGCTGATGCCGCCCCATGAGGATGCGGTGGGGCTGAAATAGCCGTACACGGCATAGGTTTTCAGCGCCCATCCGCCTTGCAGCACAATCACCGGCAGTAGGAAAACCAGCATGGCGCGCAGGCCGCGGTTCCAGGCCAGGACTAAGGCGATGGGCACGGAAATAAACGACAGGGAGGACCGTGTCAGTATGGCGAACGCCGTGCTTAGCCCGGCCAAAAGGATGAACCTGCGGCAGGCGCGGTCGGGCGCCGGTGCGTCGAAGGCGATGCAGAGGAAATAGCTCGCCGACACGGTCAGGAACATGCCCAGCGTTTCATAAAAAAGCTGGCCGAACGAATAGGCCTCCATCACCAGCAGGTCCGTGGAGCAGGCGAACACAAGCGCCATCCCGGCGCTCACGAGCAGGCCGCACCCGAGGCGTGCCAGGAGGAGAAAGAGCACCACCCCGCTCGCACTGGTGATCGCCGTCTGGAGAACGTAGAGCCAGCGCGCGACGCTGACCGGCCACTCCGCCAGGTTCACGATCACGCCAAAGATCAGCTGCGGAATCGGAGGTGTCTGCTGGAGATACCAAAGCGTCTTGAGGAATTCGAACCTGAATCCATCGCGGCGGAGAATTTGCATCGTCAACCGGGCCTGGTTGACCTCCGCGGACTGGTCGAGCGCACCGCCAATGGTGAGGCCGAGATAAAGACGTTGCAGCACGACCACAACCACGATGGCCATCGCGCATGCGAGGCGCGGATGGGCGCGCAAGCCGGCGATGGCGCGGGCGGCAAGAAGGGCAAGAGGAGCAACAGGCGAGTGTCTCCCGTCCCCCGCGTCTGCGCCGCGGCGGGCTTGAGCGGCGCGGGGCTCACGCTTCTGGCCAATCATCCTGAACATTTGCTCCGGCAGAAACGCGTTCAAGGTGCATGGCGCACGCGCGGCCGCGGACACCTGCCCGCATGCGAGGGGACAGCGCGGCAGTTTAATAAAACACCGATGCATGGAAAGGCGGAAGCGGCGGAGCACCGCACTATGCCGCAGTGCGAAACGAGGAAAGCGGTGCAAAAAAACTGTTGTAAAGCCCACGAGTCGGAGCTTAACATCCAACATAGTCCAACAGAAAGTCCAACATTCCTCTGGCGCCCCGAACTGCCTGTCCGACCCCTCGGATGGGATTGGCGGCGCTGTGCCGGAAGACCGGGGGGCCTAGATTGGGCGCGAAATCAGAACCACCAGACCATTCCAGAGGATCGACAATGACCATTTCCAGACGGTCTGTGCTCAAGGGCATGGCGGCCGGCGGCCTCGCCATGGCGGGCGGCCCGTTCGCCATGACGGGCTCCGCCTTCGCGGCGCGCGAGAAGGAGCTGAACATCCTGTGCTGGGAGGGCTATAATTCCGCCCAGGTGCTGGACCCGTTCCGCAAGAAGACGGGCGCCACGGTGAAGGCCGAGAGCCTCACCAACGATCCCACCATGATCAACCGTCTGCGGGCCGGCGAAATCAATGTGTGGGACCTGATCAACGTCAACAATCCCTGGGCCCGCAAGGTCATGTATCCGGAGAAGCTGATCAAGCCGCTCCCGAAGGAAGAGTTCGAGCCGTTCTTCGCGAAGATGCTGCCCATGTTCAAATGGCCCTACAAATGGGCCATGAGCGACGACGGCAAGGAATTGCTCGGCTCCTGCCAGCGCTTCGGACCCTATTCCTTCGTGGTGAACACCAAGAAGATCGACCGCAAGACCGCCGAGAGCACCGGCTGGGACCTGTTCAACGATCCCAAGCTCTCGGGCAAGTACGGCATCCTGGAATCCGACGATTGGAACGTGTTCAACATCTTCCTGGTCGCCGGCATCGACCCGTTCAAGGTCCACACGCCGGAGGAATTCGCCAAGTTCGAGGAGACCGCGAAGAAGGTGTTCAAGGGCGCCAAGCTCATCGGCGACATCGCCGCCATGAACCAGGCGCTGGTGTCCGGCGAAATCGACCTGCACCTCACCGGCGGCACCTATTCGGTCTCGCCCGCGCGTGCCGACGGCTATCCGGAACTGCGTGGCATCACCCCGCTCAAGGGCCCGCTGCCGGGCGGCAAGGGCGGCGTGTCGTGGATCGAGGTGACCTCCACGGTCAATAATCCCAACCCCACCCCGCTGGCGGTGGAGTTCCTCAAATATGTGCAGGCGCCGGAAGTGGCCCACACGGTGGCGTTCGCGGAAGGCACGTTCAACCCGGTCGCCCAGATGGGCAATCCGGACTGCTTCAAGCTGTTCACCAAGAAGGAGCTGGAAGCGATCCAGTGGGACAGCCTGGACGAGGAAATGGACCGCTCCGTCGAGTACGACATCGTGCCCGATTACGACAAGGCGCTCGATCTCATGAACGCCGCCAAGCGCGTGCGGGGGTAGGGACATACGCCCTCCGGCGTGTTTCCCCCGCCCTCTCCCGTACGCGGGAGAGGGTTCGGGCGGAGCTGGGGAGGGACGTTGCCGATTTTCACCCGCTTGCCTTTTCGCCTGCCGAGATCCCTGATGACCCAAGAAGCCGCGCCGAAACTGCCCATCCTGCAACTCGTCGGGGTGCGCAAGACCTTCAATGATTTCGTCGCTGTCGAGAAGATCGACCTCGATGTGATCGAAGGAGAGTTCCTCACCATCGTCGGCCCCTCGGGCTCGGGCAAGACCACGCTGCTGCGCATGCTCGCCGGCATGGACCAGCCGAGCGAAGGCAACATCACCCTGCATGGCGCGCGCATCAACGACGTGCCGCCCAACAAGCGGCCGACCTGTCTGGTGTTCCAGTCGCTGGCCCTGTTCCCCCACAAGAGCGTGGGCGACAATATCGAGTTTCCGCTGAAGGTGCGCGGCGTCGACGCCAAGACGCGCAAGGCCCGCGCGCTGGAGTTGATGCGCGTGGTGCGCCTGCCGGAAAGCTATTATTCCAAGAACGTCATGAAGTGCTCGGGCGGCGAGCGCCAGCGCGTCGCGCTCGCCCGCGCGCTCGCCTACGACCCGGAAGTGCTGTTCTTCGACGAGCCGCTCTCCGCCATCGACTACAAGCTGAAGAAGGTGCTGGAGAAGGAATTGAAGGATCTCCACAAGGAGACCGGCAAGACCTTCATCTACATCACCCATTCGCTGGAAGAAGCGATGGTGATGTCGGACCGCATCGGCGTCATGCGCGCCGGCCGCTTGGTGCAGGTGGGCACGCCGGAACAGATCTACAATCATCCGGTGGACCGCTTCGTCTCCGAATTCGTCGGCGAGGTGAATGTCATCGAGGTGAAGAAGGGCGAGGACGGCGCGCCCTGGCGCGGCGTCGACGTGCCCGGCGCCTTTCATGTGCGCCCGCCGGAAGAAGATGCGGGCGCGGAACACGCCTTCGTCGTCATCCGTCCGGAATATCTGCGCTTTCTCGGCGCCGGAGACAGCGCTCAGAACAGCCTGAAAGGCACGGTCTATAACGAATATTCGCTCGGCTCGCGGATCCAGTACCAGGTGCGCGTGGGCGAGAAGGTGATGCTGGTGGAGCTGTCGCGCTCCAAGGCCCTGCCGATCGCGGCGGACCGCAGCGTGACGGTGGGCTGGGATGCCGCCGACGCCATCACGGTGCGGGCCTGAGCCATGGCGAACACCTCGCTCTCCCATCCCGCCGCGCCGCTCTCCGTGGAGGCCGCCCCTGCCGCCCCCACGAGGCGCGACGCGCTGCTCTCGCTCGGCGCGCGCTGCTCGCTGCCGGTGATCGTGCTGCTGGCAGTGGGCTTCGTGGCGCCGCTGATCGCCATCTTCGCCTATTCCTTCGCCAAGCCCCGCACGTTCGAAGTGTTCCGCTCCTTCACGCTCGTGAACTATGCGGAAATCTTCAACGTCAACAACACGGTGTGGCTCTCCTTCCTGTGGTCGCTGGGCTTTGCGTTCGCCACCTGCGCGCTGCTGGCGGTCATCGCCTATCCCATCGCCTACGGCCTCAATCGCGTGTTCGGCAAATGGTCGTCGCTGGTCTCGATCCTGTTCGTGTTCCCGCTGTTCGTGTCGGAGAATGTGCGGCTCTACGGCTGGGTGCTGTTCTTCATCAAGAACGGCGTGCTCGACGGCGCGTTGAAGACGCTGGGTTTCGAGGGCGGGCCGCAGGTCCTGTATCAGCCGCCCATGATCCTGGCCGGCATGCTCTATGTGTATCTCCCCTTCATGCTGTTTCCCATGACGCTGGGTCTTGCCATGGTGCCGCGCGACCTGATCGACGCCGCGCGCGACCTCGGCGCCAACCGCTGGCAGATCTGGCGCGAGGTGGAATTGCCGCTGGCCATGCCGGGCATCCTCATCGGCATGCTGCTGACCTTCGTGCTCGGCATCGGCGCGGTGGCGGAGGCGAAGATCCTCGGCGGGCAGTCGGTGATCGTGATTTCCCACGATATCGAAATCGCCTTCACCTATTCGCAGAACTGGCCACTCGGCTCGGCGCTGGCGGTGGTGGTGACGATCTTCATCGGCGCGCTCACGCTTGCGGTGTTCTCGCGCCTCGATCTCGACCGCCTGCTGGGGAGGCGCTGAGCCATGGAACAGGAAAAGGCCCGCACGCGCCTCTTCATCTGGCTCTGGACCGCCTTCGTCGTGGTCCTGCTGTATCTGCCGATCTTGTGCGGGGCGCTGGCGAGCGTCTCCAAGGGGCGCTATTTCGCCTTCCCGGTCCGTGCCTTCACCTCCGAATGGTGGGAGAAGACAGTCGATTCCATCGAGATTGGCATGATCGTCCACACCTCGCTGCTGGTGGCGGCGCTGGTGACTGTGCTCTCGGTGGTGGTTGCCTTCTTCGGTGCGCTCGCGTTCGCGCGCTATGATTGGAAGGGCCGGCGGCTGTTCCAGAAGATCGTCATCCTGCCGATCTTCTTTCCCCAGCCGGTGCTCGGCCTGGCGCTGCTGCTGTGGTTCAGCGCGGCGGGCATCCAGACCTCGTGGCTTACCGCCGTCTTCGCCCATCTGGTGTGGATCGTGCCAGTGGTCACCTTGGTGATCGCGATCCAGGTCTACAGCTTCGATCCCTCGCTGGAGGAAGCCGCCTTCGATCTCGGCGCCACCCGCTGGCAGGTGATGCGCGAAGTCACCCTGCCCATCCTGTGGCCCGGCATCTGGTCCGGCGCGCTGTTCGCCTTCCTGCTTTCCTGGGGCAATTTCCCGCTCTCGCTCTATACGGCCGGGGCGGATTCCACGGTGCCGAAATGGCTCTATTCCAAGATGGTGGCGGGCTATACGCCCATGGTGCCGGCGCTTGGAACCATGAGCACGCTCGGGGCCGCCAGCGCGCTGCTGCTGGGCGGGCTGGTGCTGTGGCTGCTGCGGCGGCGGGCCGTGGCATGAGCACCCCTCCCATCCCCGGCGCACCGCCCGCGGCGGAGAAAGCGCGGCTGTCCAAAAAGGATCGCCACGAGCGCATCCTCGCCGAAATGCGCACCAGCTCCACCTTGCGGGTCTCGGAACTGGCGGCGGAGCTGGACGTCTCCACCGAGACCATCCGGCGCGACTTGTACGAACTGGGCGAGCGCGGGCTTATCAACCGCACCTATGGCGGGGCGGTGCGCCCGCTCGGCACCGAGCCTTCGGTGGCCGAGCGTCACCGCATGCTGGTGGAGGAGCGCGAGGCGATCGCCGCCGCGACCGTGAAGTTCTTGCGCCCGAACGAGGTGGTGGCCATCGGCGCCGGCGCGACCACCACGCACGTCGCCCGCCGCATGGCGGCGGAGTGCCGGGACATCACCGTCATCACCCATTCCTTTTCGGTGGCGACGGTGCTGGCGCCGAACCCCACCATCTCCGTGCTCATGTGCCCCGGCCGCTATGACGGGCGCGAGGGCATGATCGTCGGTGCCGAGACCATCGAGTTCCTGCAATCCTACAACGCCAACTGGGCGATCCTCGGCGCCACCGGCATTACCGCCGAGGGTTTCTCGGACGCCGAGGCGGCGGCCGCCTCGGTCTACAAGGCGATGATGCACCGGGCGGTGCAGACCATCGCTGTCGCCGACCATTCCAAGTTCGACCAGCAGGCGCTCGCCATCTGGGGACGCTGGGCGGATGTGGGCCGGCTGATCACCGACGTCGCCCCGAGCGGCGCCATCGCCCGCGCCCTCCAGCGGGCCCGTGTCGAAGTCACCGTCGCCCGCAAGCGCGGCGCCTGAGGAACATCCCATGTGGCAGGAAAAAGCCCCCGATCGGCGGATCGACCTCCAGATCCAGGGCCATCGCATCGTCGCCTATGAATTCGGCACCGGCGATGAGGTGGTGCTGCTGCTGAACGGCGGGCCCGGCCTGCCGTGCGACTACATGCGCGAGGCCCATTCCTTTCTCGCCGACCATGGTTTCCGTGTGGTGGCGTTCGATCAATTGGGCTGTGGCGCCTCCGACCGGCCGACCGATCCCGCGCTCTGGTCCATCACCCGCTATGTGGAAGAGGTGGAGGCGGTGCGGCAGGCGCTGGGGCTCGGCGCGGTGCATCTCGCCGGCCATTCCTGGGGCGGGTGGCTTGCCATCGAATATGCGCTCACCTATCCCGACGCGGTGAAGAGCCTGCTGCTGGAGAACACCGCCGCAGACCTGCCCCACCTCATGAGCGAATTGCACCGCCTGCGCGATGCGCTGGGGGAAGAGACAAGCGCCATGCTGGCGCGGCATGAGGCGGACGGCACGCTCGCTCATCCCGAATATCAGGGCGCCATGACGGTGCTGAACTATCGCCATGTGTGCCGGCTGATGGAATGGCCGGCCCCGGTGATGCGCTCGCTCGCCGATTGGAACATGGCGCCCTACGAGGCCATGCAGGGGCCGAACGAATTCCTCTATATCGGCAATCTGAAGGACTGGTCGCGCCTCGCCGACCTGCCGCAGATCACGGTTCCGGTGCTGATCCTGGTGGGGGCGCACGACGAGCAGACCCCGGCCTGCGCCGCCCTGATGAAGGCGCAACTGCCCCAGGCCGAGCTGCACGAATTCCCCCAATCCAGCCACATGCCCGCCTATGAGGAGCCGGAGGCGCACGGCGCCGTGCTGCTCTCCTTCCTCCAGCGGGCGGCGCAAGAGGTGCCGGCATGAACAAGCCGCACTGGAAGCAGCGCAACCGCTCGCTCTATTACGCCACCGCCCCCGCGCCGGACGATCCGGTGCTCGATCCCGCCACCACGGCGCTGCTCGTGATCGACGTGCAAAACACCTATCTAGAGCGCCCCGCGCGCGTGGGCTTGAGCGGCGCGGAGCTGGCCCATTATGACGCCTGGACGCCGTTTCACGATCGTATGCACGCCCAGGTGATCCCCGGCATTGCGGAGGCGCTCAAGCTGTTTCGCGGCAAGGGCATGGAGGTTCTGTTCGCCCGCATCGCCTGCCAGACCAAGGACGGGCGCGAGCGCTCGCTGAGCCAGAAGAAACCCGGCTTCAACAACCTGCTGCTGCCGAAGGATGAGCTTGCCTCGCAGATCGTGCCGGAACTGGCGCCCGTGGGGGATGAGATCGTCCTCACCAAGACCACCGACAGCGCGCTCACCGGCACCAATCTGCGGCTGGTCCTGCACAATCTCGGCATCCGCAAGGTCGTCTGCGTCGGCATCTTCACCGACCAGTGCGTCTCCTCCACCGTGCGCAGCCTCGCCGACGAGAGCTTCGACGTGGTGGTGCTGGAGGACCTGTGCGCGGCCGCGAGCCTGGACCTGCACGCGCAGGAGCTGGCGATCCTCAACATGATCTATTGCAACGTGATGGATTTTTCCGAGTTCGCGGCGCTGCTGGCGGCGCAGGAGACGGCGCGATGAGGGCGGGTGCGCGGCGCGCCGCGTGCGTTCGCTGGCACGAAAGGATCCCGCAAGGGGAAGGTCCCGTCACACGCCACCGGACCAGAGGGAGAAACACCAGTGCTCTATGACGGCGGATTCCTGACCCGGCTCGAAGACGGCGTGCGCGGCGCGCTGCCGCGCTGGGACATCGCCCCGCACACCGAACTGAAGCTGCTGACCATTTCGGAGAACGCCACCTTCCGCGCCAGCAACACCGGCACCGGCGGCGACCTCGTGTTCCGCGTCCACCGGCCCGACTACCACACCCGCCGCGAGATCGAATCCGAACTCGCCTGGATCGAGGCCTTGCGCGCCGCGGGCGGCATTCTCACCCCGCGGCCGATCCCGCTGCGCGATGGCGCCCTGATCGCCGATATCGACGATGCGGGCACGACGCGCCACGTGGTGGCGTTCGAATTCCTGCCGGGCAAAGAACCGGACGAGAGCGACGATCTGGTGGGCTGGTTCGAGAAGCTGGGCGCCATCCATGCCGGCCTGCATGCCCAGGCCCGCGCCTGGACGCGGCCGGAGGGCTTCACCCGCAAGGTGTGGAATTTCCGGACCACCCTGGGCGACCAGCCGCTGTGGGGCGATTGGCGCGCCGGCCTCGGCCTCACGCCCGATGGCCTTGCGATCCTGGAGAAGACGGCGCTGGTGCTGGAGCGCGAACTGGCCGCCATCGGCACCGGGCCGGACAGCTTCGGCCTCGTCCATGCCGACCTGCGGCTCGCCAATCTTTTGGTGGACGGGGACAAGCTGGCGCTGATCGATTTCGACGACTGCGGCTTCTCCTGGTTCCTCTATGATTTCGCCGCCGCCGTCTCCTTCATCGAGCACGAGCCCTATATCCCGGCCCTGATGGACGCCTGGATCGCGGGATACCGCTCCCGCGCTCCGGTGACAGAGACGCAGGCTGCGCAATTGCCGGTGTTCATCATGCTGCGCCGCATGCTGCTGACCGCCTGGATCGCCTCCCATGCCGAGACGCCGACCGCGCAGGCCATGGGGATTCCCTACACGGACGGCACGGTGGCCCTCGCCGAAGCCTTCCTCTCCGCCCGTGCATGACGCGTTCCGGCCGCGCGCCGGGACAGCCAAGAGAACCGGAAACAAGCCCATGAAGACCCAGCAGATCCTGTCCCTCAATGCCTTTCAGCCGGGGGAAACCGCAGGTCTCGCGGACGATGTCGCGGTGCTGGTGGAACGCCGTAAGCGCAGTTTCGGCGCGTCCTCCGTGCTGTTTTACCAGCAGCCCCTGCATGTGGTGCGCGCGTCTGGCGCGCTGATCCGCACCGCCGACGGGGCAGACTATCTCGACCTCTACAATAATGTGCCCTCGGTGGGCCATTGCCACCCCAAGGTGGTGGAGGCGGTGCAGAAGCAGGTGGCGCTGCTGAACTGCCACACCCGCTATCTGTTCGACAATGTGCACGATTATGCCGAGCGTCTGCTCGCCACCTTCCCGGTGCCGCTGTCCAATCTGGCGCTGACGTGCACCGGCAGCGAGAGCAACGATCTTGCCCTGCGCATCGTCGCCATGGCCACCGGCGGCACCGGCTTCATCGTCACGCAGACGGCCTATCACGGCAACACCACCGCCGTGACCGAGGTTTCGCCCTCCTCCTACAAGGTGGGCGCGCCGCCCAAGCACGTGCGCACCGTGCCGGCGCCGGACCCGCGCGCTTTTCCCGGAGATCTCGGCGCGGGCTTCGCCCAGGCGGTGCGCGATGCCATCGCGGCGCTGGAGGCGGACGGGATCACATTCGCCGGCCTGCTGGTGGACACCATCTTCTCCAGCGACGGCGTGTTCGCCGATCCACCCGGCTTCCTGAAGGAGGGGGTCGACGCGGTGCATGCGGCCGGCGGCCTGTTCATCGCCGACGAGGTGCAGCCTGGCTTCGGACGTACTGGCTCCGGCATGTGGGGCTTTGCCCGCCACGGCGTGGTGCCGGACGTGGTGACCATGGGCAAGCCCATGGGCAACGGCATTCCCATGGGTGGCGTCGTCACCCGGCCGGAACTGCTGAAGGGCTATTGCGACGCTTTCGGCTATTTCAACACCTTCGGCGGCAACCCCGTGGCGGCGGCGGCCGGGCTCGCGGTGCTGGACGTGATCGAGCAGGAAGGGTTGATCGCCCATGCGGCGCAGGTGGGCGGCCATATCACCGAGCGGCTGAATGCGGCCCGCGCCCGGTGTCCCGCCATCGGCGCGGTGCGCGGCGCCGGGCTCTATCTCGGCGTGGAGATCGTGGATGGCGCAGACGGTGAGAGCGCCGATGCGGCGGGCGCGACCGCGCTCATCAACGCTTTGCGCGAAAAGCGCATCCTGATCGGCGCGGCCGGGCCGCTCGGCCATGTGCTGAAAGTGCGCCCACCGCTGTGCCTGAGCCTGGAGCAGGCCGACATGTTCGTGGATGCGGTGGAAGCCATCCTCACGCCGGGATGAGCCGGCCCTTCCTCAAGGCAGGCTTGCGGCGACCTTGGCGGGTGGACGGCGCGTCATCAGCCGCAGGAGCGGGCGCTCGATGGTGAAATGCACCACCACGCCCGCCGCCACCGATGCGATGATGGCGCCGACGGTGAACACGGCGATGCCCCCCGGCAGATCGGCGGGGACCACCTTGCGCCAGATCTGCCCGGCCGCCGAAAGCGCGATGCCGTGGACGATATAGATCGAATAGGAGGCATCCCCCAGCAGGACGAAGAAGGGATATTTCCGCACCGCCCCGGCTTTTTCCAGCACCAGCGCGCCGACCACGATCATGGCCGCCGGAATGCCCCAGAGCAGGAAGCGCATCTGCAACGTCACTTCGTTGATGCCGAGCATCACGGCGAACCCGACGGCGACCAGCGCCCAGCCCGCCGCCACGGGAAGCGCGCGGCCCTGCAGGTACCAGATCCCCACCATGACGCCGAAGATGAACTCGATGATGATGGTGGAGGTGTAGAAGGTCAGCATCACGTTGCGGGAGGGCAGCGCGGCGCCGAGCAGCACCAAGGCGGCGAACAGCGTGATGATGGTCGCGACGCGCATGCGGTCCGGCAGCAGAAGCACGAGGCCCCACACCAGATAGAAGAACATCTCGTAATTCAGCGTCCATCCCGGAATAACCACCGGCTCGATGGTCGGGAACACAGGATGCTGCGCCGGCAGGAACAGATAGGAGGCGATGATGTGCCACAATTCCGGCCGCCCGCTCTGCACCGCACTGGGCACGAACAGCATCAGAAACACAAAAAGACTGGTGATGATCCAGTAAAGGGGAACAATACGCACCAGGCGTTTCTGGTAAAACGTAAGCGTGTATCCGGTCCTGTTGGTCGTCGTGACGAGCATCAGGAAGCCGCTGATAATGAAGAAAAGATCAACGCCGCTGGCGAGTGAGGCGGGCCACCACCCGTGATAGTCCATCCGCTCGAGTTGAACGTGAACGTGGAAGCATACAACCATGATGCTCGCGATCGCCCGCAAATATTGAAGCGAGTCAAGCATCCGTTAATGGTCTCCAGCGCATTTAATGTAGATGCTGTATCGAAGGCGGCCGGAATGATCAAGGCGTACGGGGCGGGCGGTCGGGTTTGGCGCAGCGGAGCAATGTGCCGGCAAATCAAATGCCGTTGGATCGTGCGGCGCGAAACTCCGTCTTGACCCCCTTTCGCTTCTTGCGCAGAACCTTCGGCGCCCGGGCGGGCAGAGCGATTTTTTGAGTTTTCGGGGTTGGTGGCTATGACGCGTTGGACCCATGGCCTGATAAATCGCCTGGTTATTCTGTGCGATGTGACGATGATCGTGTTCGCTGCGGCATTTTCTTATTCCGTCTGGCATTTCGCCACCTGGAGCCAGGTGGCGATTCTATGTGCCTTTGGCGCCGCGGTCTTCACGCAAATTCTTCAGCTTGGCCGTGCCTACCGGGTCGAGCATTACAGCCATTCCCTGCGTCAGATCGGCCATCTGATCGTCGGCGGCGTGCCCGCCGCCTTGATGGTCGCGGTGTTTTACTATGCCCTGGTGCCGATCCACACCACCAACCTGCCGGGCCTGCTGGCCTGGGGGCTGATGACGGGTGTGGCGCTGATTTTCGGACGGCTGGTCATCGTGCGGCTCGGCATGGGGCAGGCGCGGCGACACGAGGTTCTGCGCCGCCAAGTGGTGCTGGTGGGCGATGTGGACCGCGCGCGCGCCCTGGCGCTGCGCTGCGCGGAGGAGGACGACGAGGGCCTGTTCGTCTTTCTCGGCATTTTTGACGACAAGGCGCACGATCCGCAAACCGCCGATCTCGCACATCCGCCCGTGCTCGGCGGCCTGCCCGACTTTCTGAAATTCGTGCAGAACCATCGCGTGGACGTGGTGGCGATCGTCGAGAGCTGGGAAAACCCCCTGAAGATCAGCGCGATCGTGGAGCAATTGCACCGTATCGCCGCCGACGTGCTGGTGGAACTGGACCCGGACGGGTTCAACCTGCGCTTCGCCCGCGTCACCAGCATCGCCGGCCAGCCGGCGCTCCAGGTGCAGCAGCGCCCGCTGAAGGGCTCGCTCGGCCTCTTGAAGGCGCTGGAGGATTATTCCGTGGCGGTGATCGGGCTGATCCTGGTCTCACCCATCCTGCTCGGGGCGGCGCTGGCCATCAAGCTGGATTCTCCCGGCCCGATCTTCTTCCGCCAGCCGCGCGTCGGGCTGAACAACAAGGTCTTCACGGTCTTCAAGCTGCGCACCATGACGGTGGACCCGAGCGACGACGGCTCGCTCGGCACCACCAAGTTCAACCCGCGCATCACCCGCGTCGGCGGGCTGCTGCGGCGCCTGTCCATCGACGAGCTGCCGCAATTGCTGAACGTGCTCAAGGGCGACATGTCCGTGGTCGGCCCGCGCCCCCATGTGCCGAACATGCAGGTGGCCGAGGATGTTCGCTATGAGGCGATCCGGGAATATGTGGCACGATATCGGATGAAGCCGGGCATCACCGGCTGGGCGCAGATCAACGGTATGCGTGGCGGCATCAACACCGTGGAAAAGGCCGAGCGCGGCGCGAAGCTCGACCTGTTCTACATAGAAAACTGGTCCATATGGTTCGATATCAGGATCATGCTTCTGACCATCACCAAGGGCATGGCCGGCCGCGACGTCTTCTGAGCGGTCTGGTTCTGCTCCTCGCCGCCTGCGCGGCGGCGCTGCTCACCGGCGGCGCGCCGGCCCGCGCGGCGGAGCCGCCCCGCCCGTTCCTGGCCTATCACGCCAGCTGGTACGAGGTGCAGACCTCGGTCCCCGCCGACACCAGCCTTGCCCGCCTGCCGGGCTATATCACCCATGTGGCCCTCAGCTTCGTGAAGCCGGATCTCGTCTATGTCGGCGATCTCGACCTGAAGGGCACGGGCCTGCTCTATCCCTTTTCCGGCACCGTTCTGAAACAGGCGGTGGCGCTGCTGAAGGCGCGCCATCCGGCGATCAAGGTGCTGATCTCGGTGGGCGGCTGGGGCTATTTCGGCTGGGACAAGCTGGACGCGCCGGCGCTGGCGCGGCTGGTGCGCGATCTCGGCGCCGATGGGGTGGACGTGGATTATGAAACCTCCGATCCCGCCTGCGTCGCGCGCGGGGAGGGCATGAGCTGCCCCGGCGACGCGCGCTCCATCTCGGTGATCGAGCAGGTGCGCGCAGCGTTGCCGCGGCCGTTCGTGGTGTCGGTGGCGGGCTGGAGCGTCGGTGCCTATGGCGCCGGCGATTTCCGCACGGCCGCGCCTGCGAGCCCTTGGACCGGCTCGATTCTGGCGCTGCTTGGTGCGCCGGTGGCGGCGCAGATCGATCTCGTCTCCATCATGTCCTACGACGCCGGCCCACGCTATCGCCCGCAGGAGGCGTTCCGCGCCTATCGCCGGCTGTGGAAGGGCCCGCTCATGCTAGGCGTGCAGGTGATGCCGAGCGAGGCGGGCGGGCCGCGCTTCACAGTGGATTACACCCGCCGCATGCTGGGCGGCGTCACCGCCGACCCGCTGGCCGGCGCCATGCTCTACGCGGTGCGCCTCACGCCGCCCGGGGTGATCGGCCCGGACAATCCCGACGACCGCTATCTCGCCGCGACCATCTGCATGGCGCTGGAACTGGCCGATTGCTCGGCGCCCATGCCGTAAAGCCGCATACCGCCGCCGCGTATTTTTTTTGATTCCAATGCGACGCGATTCCAGGCACTTCCCGCAACGCACCCAGAAGAATGGTGCGACGCTACCGAGAAATGCCGCGCACGCACGATTGACGCCCCTTATGCTCCGTGTAAGCATAATCGAAAGAAAGCCGGCTTTGCTCCGGCTGTTTTTCGGCTGTTGATATGCTCAAATCGAGCATATGGGGAGACGTTTCCATGCTCGACACCCCGGTTTCATCGGCGATCGACTTCGCCCCCGTCGATCGCCCCGCGCCCGCGGGTGCGATGCCGCTTCCAGATGTGTACGCCAAGGTCTCCCGTCACGTCCCGGCGATGGAATGGGCCGCGCTGGCGGATGATGTCGCGGCCATCCTGCGCCTGAAGAAGGAGCGCAATGCGATCCTCCTGGCGCACAATTACCAAGCGCCGGAAATCTTCCACACGGTGGCGGACATCGTCGGCGACAGCCTCGCTTTGGCGCGCGAGGCGGCCAAGGCCGATGCGGACGTGATCGTGCTCGCGGGCGTGCACTTCATGGCCGAGACCGCGAAGATCCTGAACCCCGACAAGGTGGTGCTGATCCCGGACGAGCGCGCGGGCTGCTCGCTCGCCGAGAGCATCACGCCGGAAGATGTGCGCGGCCTGCGCGCCCGCTATCCCGGCGTGCCGATCGTCACCTATGTGAACACCTCCGCCGCCGTGAAGGCGGAATCCGACGTCTGCTGCACCTCCGGCAATGCCAAGAAGATCGTCGAGGGGCTCGGCGTGCCGCGCGTCATCATGATCCCGGACGAATATCTCGCCCGCAACATCGCCGCCCAGACCGATGTGGAGATCATCACCTGGAACGGCCATTGCGAGGTGCACGAGCTGTTCTCGCCCGCCGATATCACCGACATCCGCGAGATCTATGCGGACGTGACCGTGATCGCCCATCCCGAATGCCCGCCGGACGTGATCGCGGCCGCCGACTTCGCCGGCTCCACCGCCGAGATGGTGCAATATGTCGCCGACCATCGCCCGGCGCGGGTGGCGCTCGTCACCGAATGCTCCATGGGCGATAACGTGGCGGTGCATTATCCCGAGATCGACTTCGTGAAGCCGTGCAACCTTTGCCCGCACATGAAGCGCATCACGCTGAAGAACATCCGCCGGGCGCTGGAGACCATGTCGCCCCAGGTCCACGTGGACCCCGCCTTGGTGCCCGGCGCCCGCGCGAGCGTCGAGCGCATGCTGGCGATCAAGTGACCGCCATGGCACAGGCCGCCGGGAGAGACGCGGACCGCGTCATCGTCGTCGGCGCCGGGGTGGCGGGCATCGCCTGCGCCCTCGCGTTGGCTCCGCTCAAGGTTTTGGTGGTGGCCCCGCAGGGTGTCGCCGCCGTTCCGGCCACCGCCATGGCCCAGGGCGGCATCGCCGCCGCGCTCGGCGTGGACGACCACCCCGACCTGCACACGCAGGACACTCTCAAGGCGGGCGCCGGCCTCACCCGGCCGGACGCGGCGGCACGCGTCACGGGGGCGGCGGCTTCGGTGATCGCCCGCCTCGCGGATTGGGGCGTTGCCTTCGACACCGATGCCGCGGGCGCCGTCGCGCTGGGGCTGGAAGCCGCCCACAGCCGCAATCGCATCGTCCATGCGGATGGTGACGCCACCGGCCGCGCCGTGCTCGACGCCCTGATCGCGCGCGCCCGCATCAGCCCGCATATTTCCCGCCGCACGGATCTCAAGGCCATCGACCTGCTGCGCGATGCCGAGGGCCGCGTCACCGGCGTGCGCTGCATGGGCACCAACGGCGCGGGCATGGACCTGATGGGCCGTGCCGTGGTGCTCGCCACCGGCGGGCTCGGCGGGCTCTATGCCTCCACCACCAATCCGCGCGCCGCGCTCGGCAGCGGGCTGGCGCTGGCCGCGCGGGCGGGAGCGGTGTTGCGCGACATCGAGTTCGTGCAGTTCCACCCCACCGCCATCGCCGCTACGCGCGATCCCATGCCGCTCGCCACGGAGGCGCTGCGCGGGGAGGGGGCGATCCTGTTCAACGACCAGGGCGAGCGCTTCATGGCCGATGTGGCGGGGGCGGAACTCGCGCCGCGCGACGTGGTCGCGCGCGCCATCCATGCGCAGATCGTTGCCGGCCGGCGCGTGACGCTGGACGCACGCGCCTGCCTTGGTGACCGCTTCGCGGCGCGCTTTCCCTCCGTGCATGCCCTGTGCCTGGAAAGCGGCATCGACCCCGCGCGGGAGGCGATCCCGGTGCGTCCGGCGGCGCATTACCACATGGGCGGCGTGAAGGTGGACGCCCACGGCCGCACCAGCGTGCCCGGCCTCTATGCCTGCGGCGAGGTCGCCTCCACCGGCCTGCACGGCGCGAACCGGCTGGCGAGCAATTCTCTGCTGGAGGCGATCGCCTTCTCCGGCTGGATTTCCGCGGCCATCGCCGGCGAGGCCGCGCGCGATGCGGGCGGCGCCACGGCGCCGGTGCGCACGCCGAAGCCGGCGCTCAATATCGAGGCCCTGCGGCGCATCATGGATCGCCATGTGGGCGTGGTGCGTTCGGCCGCCGGGCTCGGCGAGGCCCTGCGGGCGTTGGCCCCGCACGCGGACCATGACGATGCCGCCTTGGTGGCGAGCCTCGTCGCGCTTTCTGCCCTCAAGCGGGAGGAAAGCCGGGGCGGGCATTTCCGCGCCGATCATCCCGCGCCCGAACCGCACGGGCGCCATTGCGAGATCGACCTCGCGCAGATCGAGGCCGCGCTCGCCCCCTGGCGCACCGAACCCGCCTTCAAGGAAGCCGTCTGATGTCGCTCGCCGCTCCCGCCGTGCATTTCGCCGCCGAAGCTCCCGAACTCGTGCCCCTGCCGGCCCTGCTCACCGAGGGCGTGGTGCGCGCCGCCTTGCTGGAGGATCTCGGCCGCGCCGGGGACATCACCAGCGAAGCCGTGGTGCCCGCCGATGCGCGCTTCGCCGTGACCATGACCAGCCGCCAGACCGGCGTGGTCGCGGGCCTTGGCCTTGCGGTCCAGGCGTTCCACCTGCTCGATCCGGCGATCCGCGTGGAGATCCTGCAGCCTGACGGCATGCACGTGTCTCCCGGCGAGGCGGTGATGCGCATCGAGGGCTTGGCGCGGCCGATCCTCAGCGCCGAACGGGTGGCGCTGAATTTCGTGTGCCGCCTGTCGGGCATCGCCAGCGCCACGGCCCATCTGGTGGCCGCTGCGCGGGCCAATGGGCATGCCCGCATCACCTGCACCCGCAAAACCACGCCGGGCCTGCGGGCGCTGGAAAAATATGCCGTGCGCGCCGGCGGCGGGGCGAACCATCGTTTCGGGCTCGACGATGCGGTGCTGATCAAGGATAACCATCTGGTGGCGGCGGGTGGCATCATTCCCGCCATCACCCGCGCCCGCGCCCATGTGGGCCACCTCGTGAAGATCGAGGTGGAAGTGGACACCCTGGCCCAGCTGGAAGAAGCGCTCTCCGTGGGCGTCGATGCCGTGCTGCTGGACAATATGAGCCCCGAAACGCTGCGCACCGCCGTGGACATGGTGGCGGGCCGCGCCATCACGGAGGCCTCGGGCCGCGTGAACGCCCAGACCGTGCCGGCCATTTCGGCGTCCGGCGTCGATCTCATCTCATGCGGCTGGCTGACCCATAGCGCGCCGATCCTGGACCTCGGGCTGGACGAAGCGTAGGCGCGCGGACGGCCTGAAAATGGGCGGGCATGAAAAAGGGGCCGGCGCGATGCGCTCCGGCCCCCGATTCTTTCGCGCGGTTCTTCCCGTTCAGGCCGCGCGGATCATCTTTCCCGCTTAGGCCGCGCGGCCTTGGGGATGGCGCGCCACCACGTTGCAGAATTCGGTCGGCCGGCTGGAGAGCGGGCGCAGCGCGCCGTCGTCCTGGAGGCGGAAGAAGGCATAACCATGGGCGGCCAGGCCGTTCCACGAGGCCGCCGGATCGCCGCCCGCCTTGAACAGCGTGGGGCAGTTGATCTCGAAGATCACGTCTGGCCGCCAGGTGGAGAGCGTGTGGCTCGCCCCGGCGATCACCATGTTCTCCGCGCCTTCCACATCCATCTTGATGCAGTCCACGCGCGGCAGGTTGAGGTCGTGCACCATCTGGTCGAGCGTGGTGATCACCACCACTTCGCTCTCCACATCGGTGCCGTCGCTGATCAGCGAGAAGGCCTGCGGGTCGTCGCCGAGGGGATTGTGGTGCAGCACCGCTTCGCCCGGCACATCGGAGAGCGCCTTGCGCACGATGGTTACGTGGGAGAAGCCGTTGAGCGCGATGTTCTTGGCCAGCAGGTCGCCGGCATCCTTGCCCGGCTCCACCGCCACCACGCGGCCCGCATAGGGCGCGACCTTCAGCGTGAACAGGCCGATGTTGGCACCCACATCGATGAACACGTCGCCCTTGCCGACGAAATTCTGGATGTAGCGCAATTCCGGCTCGATCGCGTCGCGCAGCAGGAAAGCGGAGACCGAGGTGTAGCGGAAGTCGCTCGGCACGGTCAGCTTGGCGCCGCCCGGCACCAGGGTGAACACCGGCTGACGGCCGAGCGGCACGGAGACCGCCCAGGTCAGCGCGCGCGTGAGCACGGTCACGGGCGCGGCCTGGAAGGCCGGCTCACCGAACAGTTTTTTTAGCCGTCGCAGCATGGGTAATCACCATCATCCGTCTACGGGTGGATCTGTCAGCGTCAAGGTCGGCGGGTGCGGGCGGCGTGCTGCCCGGATGTTTGCTCCGGTACCGGTCGAGATAGACGGCGATCGCCATGATGACGCCGAGCTCGCCGGGTGTCAGCACCAGGGAATATACCGCGGAGCCCACCAAGAGGAAGAGAATATAGTCAGCAAGGGCTTGGGCGAACGGTTCGCCGCTGCGCTGCGCGGCTTTGCTCACCGCCACATAGCCCCACAGATACAGGATGACGATTAACAGAGCTCCCACCGCGCCATATTCGAACACCACGCCGACCCAGCCGAGATCGGCGATGAAGAATTGCGCGTTGCCGAAGATTTCCGCGAGCGTGATGGTACTGAAACGCGTGGTCGCGCCGACGCCGAACAGCCAGTGCCAGACATCCGTGCCCAGGAACTGGGTCGCCAGCGCGAACGAATTCTGCCGCACCGAAAGCGAGCCGCCGAGGGATTCGGCCACATTGCCGTTGGCCTTCATCACCAGCACCGCGACCGCCAGCGGCACCAGCAGGCACAGGGCGCCGATCATCAGCCGGCGCAATTGCCGCGGCGCCGAGGCCACCACGCCGAAGCCGATCACCACCAGTGCGCTGCCGATGGAAGCGCGCTGCTTGAAGATGATGAACATCAGCAGCACCGCGATTCCCACCGCCGCCACCTTCAGCACGTGCGGCCGCTGCATGAAACTGCGCGTGAGGTAGAACACCAGCAGCATGCCGAAGAACATGGGCATGTAGATGCGATAGCCGCGCTCGGCCTCGAACAGCATCAGCTTCCCGACCGAGGGATCGCTGTTGTACCAGGAGGCTGGCGCCACCAGCCACAGCAGCAGCATGATGCCATAGGTGGCGTAGCCGAGCGTGACCACGGCGGTCTTCAGCCGGGGCCCGGTGGGCGCCATCCACGCCAGCAGCGCCGAGAGGGCGAAATAATAGGTGACGGGCCAGATCTTGATGGTGGTGGTCAGCGCGTCGAAAAAGCCGTTGCCCAGCTGGATCATCGAGACCAGCGGCGTGAAGCCGATGGCATAGGCGAGGAACACCAGATAGATCGCCTTGCCCGGCAGCTTCATGCGCGCCATGGCGTAGAGCGTCAGCGGGATCGCCATCACCGGCCACGCCTTGGAGAGCAGGTAGGTGGGCGGCAGTTCGTTGAGATAATGGAAGCATTGGGCGAACATCGGCAGGATGCCGAGCAGCACCACGAACGTCAGGTTCGGCGAGAGGCGCTCGCCCTCGTCCAGCCGGGTCGGCGGCGCGAACCGCCCGACCCGTGGAATGGCCACGTGCCGATAGGTGCGCGCGGCCGGTACGCTCATGGCTGGTCCGGGCTCCGCAGGCCCTTCTCCCCGGTGCCGGCCATGCCATAGGCTGCGGGATTGCGCCGGGCATCGGCCACCATCAGCAGAAGCGGCATGGATTCCACGAACACCCGCCGCGCATGGCCCTTGGGGTTCAGCATCAGGCGGTGCAGCCATTCCAGGCCGAACTTGCGATAGAATTCCGGCGCGCGCTGCACGATGCCGGTGACGAAATTGAGCGAGGAGCCGACACACAGGCCGGTGCCCACCGCCCCGCCGCGCTTTTCCACCATGCGGGCCATGTATTCGGAGGCCGGGGCACCCACCGCGAAGAACACGTAGCGCGCCGGATGGGCCAGCACGAAATCCACGCAGGCCTCCACCTCTTCCGGCTTGTTGATGAAGCCCATGGAGGGGTTGAGCAGGTTCACCGCCTTGAGGCCGAATTGCTCGATCAGGCGGCGGCGCATCTCCTCGCCCCCACCGATCACGGTCACGCTGTCGCCGGGCGCGATATGGTGCGCGAACAGATAGGCGGTCAGATCGCTGCCGGCGGCATGGGGGAGGTCGAGCCCGAACACGCGTCGGGCGAGGGCGCGCGGGGTCTTGCCATCCAGCAGGCGCAGCCAAGCGTGCTCATAGGCGTCGGCGAAGCGGGCATCCTTCAGCCGGCCGAGCCGCACGAAATGCTGGGCGTTGGGCGTCACCACATAGGCAAACGGGGCACCGGCGCCGCGCGCGGCAATGCGTGCTGCCGCCGCCGGAACGTCGAGGCAGGAAATACGCACGCCGAGATAGGGCACTTCCCGGATCGGCGCCTCGCCGGCCTGTGCTAGCATCGTGTCCACCGTGGTTGGCGCGGCGCGCCGCGCCGCCGAACAGGAACATATCCTACCACGCCGCAGCGCGGAAAGGCTCACGGGATCAGGGTCGAAGCGCCGCTGGATGTGGTGGAATAGGCGCCCAGCGTGTAGCTGAAGGTGCGCTGGAACGGCACCACCTTGTTGATGAACTGGTCGATCCACAAATTCAGCTCGGCGATGTCGCTGCGCGGCACGTAGAGGATGTCGCCGGCCACCAGCGGCACGTCGGCTTCGTCCGATCCGGTCTGGATCATGTCGCGCACATTGATGATCTTGAGCATGGCGCGGTTGGAGGGATCGCGGCGGATCAGCGCCACCTCGCCGAGGCGGGCCTCGTCCGTGAATCCGCCCGCGAGCAGCACCGCCTCCAGCGAGGACACGCGCATCTCGGCGATCTTGTAGAGCCCCGGATGGGCCACGCTGCCGCCGACATAAACCTTTGAGGAACCGGAATCTTCCAGCGAGACCACCACGCGTTGGTCGGTCAGCTCGCGCCGGGCGGAGACGCGGATGGTCTCCTGCAGGCCGGCGAGCGTCATGCCCTCGACCTTGATCTGTCCCACCGCGCGCACGCCGATGGTGCCGTCGGGAGAGACGACGAGGTCCTCGTCCATCTCGCGCGTGATGGAGAATTTGATTTTCAGCTTATCGCCGGGGCCGAGGCGATAGGCCGGGATGCCGGGAGTCCAGGGGCGGAAGCCTTCCGGGTTCACCTGGGTGAAGCTCAGCTCCTGCCCGGTGAGCATGGGCGTGCGGCCCGAAGTGGTGGTGCATCCGGCAAGCATGGTGCTGCCCAGAAGCAGGAACAGGGGCAGCCGCAGGGCCGCCCACGGCCCGGCGCTCCGGCCGCGCGGCGCACCCAGCTCCGGGCTGCGATCGCGACGGGTCGCTTCGCATGCGGGGGAGGGCATCGAGCAAGGCTCCTAGTGGGCGACCCCGTCCAGGACCCTGCGCCGACCTTCCCGCCCGCTCCTTGCGGAACGGGGTGCGGAAGGGGTGTGAAGCGGGGTCGCTGAACCGATCAACGTGGTAAAGCAACCCTAAAGCTCCATGGTTAATGAAACGTTTCTTCTCACGCCCTTCGGTAAATCCACTCCGGCAAATAGTATCTGCGGCCCATAAAGACGAATCCGAGAACGAATCCGCCGTTCTCCAAAACAATAGATCGCAACCGAAGCGCAGCGGGCTTGCGGGTATGCTCGGCGCGAATCGTCAGGATATTGGCATCCACCAGCATGTTGAGGCGCTGAATCACGGGAGAAGCGCCCTGGGCGGTGGAGCAGATGACGATCGCATCGAACAGATCTTGCAGCTCCTCCATCATCTGGCGCCCTTCCACCAGGGAAAGCCGCACGCTCAGCAAGGGCGATTCGGCGCTGTCGGTCAGCGACCACAGCAGCGGCACCGGGGTCGCCGACATGGCGAGGCCGCCCTTCACCTCCGCGCCGCTTGATTCGAGTGGGAAGGGGTTCGCCGAACACAGATCCACCAGCAGGGTGCGCAGGCCGCGCTGAAGGCTCATCTCCTCGGCGAGGCGACGGCACAGCATGGGCACGTCGTCGTCGCGCTCCGAGGTCAGGAAATGCATGGTTCGCAGCGGCTTGCCGTCCAGCTCCGTATCCAGGAGCAAGGTCGCGAGCCCGCCGATGGTCTGTTCCGCAGCCGCCGTCGCAAGGGCGTTGCGGCCGTCGGCGAAATCCGCGAGGCAGGGCAGGGCGAGTGCGCGTTCGGCTTCCGTGGGCTGGATAAAGACGGTGCGCAGGGCGGAGGCGAGGGCGCCGGCGGCGGCGCCGAACAGCAGCCCGCCGAAAATGCCGGCGGCGAGGAACGGCAGCGCCATGGAGCGGCTGGTGACGGCGGCGCTCGCGTCCTGCACCACGCGCACGTTGGAGGCGCGCACCTTGGCGGCGGTCTCCTCTATGGTGGCGGCGACCGCGCGGCGCAGATATTCGCGATAGCCGTCGCTCAGCGAATCGCGCTGGCGGTTCAGTTCCACAAGCCGGGTCTCGGTGTTGCGCAGCATGGCCAGCCGCTCCTCGGCGACCTTCTGCTGCTGGTCCAGCTCGTCGGTCTGGCGGGAGAGCGCATCCTTCTCCACCCGCAGGCTCAGCACCATGTTGTTGACATAGCTGATGGCCGGATTGCGCACGTCGCGATTGGTGGAGGCGAGGCGCTGGTCCGGATCGGACAGGCTCTGGCGGATGGTGGCGATCTTCTTCTCCACCTCGCGCATCTGCGGGCTGGTGGGCTGGTATTGCAGGGCGATGCGGTCGCGGTCCACCAGCAGGCGCGTCAGCGTGTTGCGGGTGTCGTCATTGGCCGTGGCGTCGGTTTTCTCGGCGAAATCGAACACCGTGCTCGGCAGCGCCTTCATCTGCTTCTCGGCTTCTGCGAGCTGCGCCGTGACGGCGGCGCGCCGCTCGGCCACCTGGCGGCGGCGCTGGATCACGCTGTCCACCTGGTTGGCGGCGAGGATCGCGTCCTGGGCGAAGTCGATGACCTCGCTCTTGTCCTTGAGCGCCTGGATCTCCAGGTCCACGGCGCGCAGGTCGCGCTTGAAGCGCTCCACTTCCACCGAGAGGATTGCCGAGGTGGGGTTGTCGAAAATCTTGCGCCGGCGGTCCAGATAGGCCTTCACGAGCGCATCCGTCACCTCGATGGCCAGTTCGCGGCTGGCATTGGTGAACGAGACCAGGATGATATTCGAGCCCGACTGAACCGTGGTGCGCATATTCTTGCGGAAGCGCTCGATCGCCTTGTCCATGGTGTTGGCCGGCGTGCCGAAGCTCAGGCGGTCGGTGATGAAGGACAGGCGGCCGGGCGGGAACAGGTGGTCGAGGCCGATGTCCTCGATGGTGGCGCGGATGACGTCAGCGCTCTCGATGATCTGGACTTCCGATTCCACCGTCTTGAGGCCCTCGATGGAGAGCACGGCCGGCCCGGAATCCGTCACGTTCTGGGAATTGGAAACCTCACGGTTCACAAGCACCATCAGCAGGCTGCTGGCGGTGTATTCGGTCTTGGCCGAAAGCGCGGCGAACAGGCCGATGAGGATGGGCAGCAATGCCGTCAGCATCACCACGCGGACGTGATAAAAGGTGGCGATCAGGAAGTCGCGAATGGTGAAGGCTGTGGGCCTGTTGTCGCTCCAGATCATCGGCGGCGTATTGTCCATCTCGCCGGCTTGCGAACCTTTCATCGACATCCCCGGTCCAAGTGAGGCACTGACTTCTTCATCGCTCGGCTCATCCTGCGCCGTCGCGCTGCCGCCGAAACGGCGCCAGGCCACCCGTCCCCGGGCCCGGCGCACCCTTCCTTAGCGACCACTGGCGGAAGAAAACGATAAATTCCTTAACATTGCGGCATCTGTTCGATCTTGCATGACGATCGAACCGCCGTCGCATGGCTTAAAATGCACGCGGCAGCAGCCGGCGCAGCACCAAAGTGGTGCCGATCGCGCCCTGGGCGATGAAAATCGCAGTAAGCACCGCCGCCCCCGTCATGCCGAATAGCGGGATCAGCACGGCACCCAGCAGGCAGCAGGTGGCGAGCTGGGCGGTGTTGAGCCAGCGCAGCACGCCGCCATGGCCGGTCATGGCGAGCACGATGTCCTGGCAGGGCAGGAGGCAATTGATCAATTGGCCCACGCCCATGATGACCAGGGCGGCGGAAGCGCTCTCGAAGCCGGGGCCGATGAGGTGCAGCACCTGCGCGGGAAAGATCATCATGGCTGCGATAACGGGAATGCCGCACAGCGCCACCACCGCGCGCACCCGCCGATTGAGCGTGCGCAGCGCGTCCCATTCCCCGCGTCGGTGCAGCGCCGCGAACGAGGGGGCGGCGATGGTGCCGATGGAGATGATGACCACCCAGATCAGCATCGAAATGCGGTTGGCGACGCTGAACGCGCCGACGTCCGACGCGCTCGCGAACACGCCGAGCACCAGCACGGGAATCGAGTTCAGCGACACCTGCACCACTTCCACCACGCCGAGCGGGAAAGCGGTGCGCCACAAAGCGGGCAGCACCTCTTCCGGCGGATCGTCCGGGGAGGGGGTATGCAGCGGCCCCTTGTGGCGCAGGATCAGATAAAGGCCGACCAGGGTGGCGGCGAGGTTCGCCCCGCCCAACGCCAGCAGCATGCCGTTCAGCGAGGTGATGCCGGCCGCGACGGCCGCCAGCGTCAGCACCGGCCACAGGCCGTTCTGGATAAATTGCGCGGCAACCCCCCGGTTGAGGCCGGAGAGGGCATGGCCGATGACGATGCACAGCGTCTGCGGCAGGATCACCGCCGCGGAGACGGCGAGCGGCAGGCCGAGATCCGGCTCGCCGAACACATGGGCGGAGAGGGGATGGGCGAACAGCACCGTGAGGGCGGTGGCAAGGGCGCCGCCGAAGGTGGCCCAGCCGACGCCGGTGAACAGCGCGATCCGTGCCTGTCGTTCCTTGCCCAGGGCCAGTTCGGCGGCCATGTGGCGGATGATCGCCTTTTCAAATCCCGCCCGTGCGACGGTGGAGATGAGGCCGATCCAGGTGATGCAGAGGAAGAACAGGCCGGCCTCGTGGGCGCCGAGGATGCGCGCCGCGATCATATAGAGGCCGAGCTTGCCCACCAGCTCCATGCCGCGTACCACCAGCGCCGCCGCATAGGCCGAATAGGTCGAGATCAGCTGGGGCGTCAGAAGGCTGCGAAGGGGCTTCATGCTCTTGTCGCGTCCGCGGTTCGGAGATCAAGGTGAGGCGTGCCGGCGCGCGCGGCAGGCCCTATGATGCCGGTGTGCGGGGCCAGAGGGAGATTGTCCAGGCCATGGGAGCCGAACGCCGCGCCTTTGCGCGGATCTTTTCCAGTAAAAGCCGGATGGCGCCGGCCTGCCGCGCTGGTGCGTGGGTGTTGTGCGCCCTGGTTGTCGCCTGCGCCGTTGCGCGGCCGCAGCCGGCCTTCGCCCAATCGAGCAGCAACGTGCCCGGGCAGGGCGCCGTGGATGCTGAGATCGACCCTTTTCCCTATGATCCGCGCCTGGAGATCCGCACCTATTTGCAGAACCATCTGCCGAGCCTCTGGTGGGCCAACGAGCCGGAATACGGGCTCGGGGTGTTTACCGTGACGATCCATGTTCCAGTGAACTGGCGCGGCAATCCCACCTCGGCGCTTCAGCAATTATGCCCGCAGGCGAATAGCACGATTTGGCACGGCATCAAAAGCCTCCAACTCCAGCCGTTTTACAAGAATGCCATGTGGCCCGGCGTGGTCTGCCGGCCTTAAGTAAAGTGGTTCTTTTGTACCGCTAAGGGTGACGACTTTCGTCCAAACGTCTGACGCGGGTAGGAACCGCCGGGAATTTCTGTAACGTATGGCCCATGCTTGGCGTAAATGCGTATTGAGCGGGGGGATGTGCGTGCTGGCGGCATTGAAATCGATCGGCGAAGCGCATCTGCCACATCTCTACGCGAAAGCCTGCGATCTGTTCGATCAGCTGGCGGCGCGCAATCCCGCCAGCGAGGTCAATCTGCTGCCGCTGCTCGTGGATGAGGGTGAAACCGCGTGCGACATCGGTGCGAACCACGGGTTGTTCACCTTTTTCCTGCTGCGGCAGAACGTTCGCGTGCTCGCCTTCGAGCCTAATCCGCACCTGGTGCGCATCCTGCGCTATCGCTTTCCCGACGCGATCCGGCGCGGCGACCTGCGGCTGTTCGATTGCGCCTTGAGCGATGCGGAGGGGCAGGCCACCCTGCATGTGCCCAAGGGCTTCTCCCCGCTCGCGACCCTCGACGGCGCCCTGGCCGCGGCGGACGTGGAGATGGAGACCGTCGCGGTGCCGCTGCGCCGCCTCGACGCGGCCGTGCGCGAGGATATCTCCTTCATCAAGCTGGACGTGGAGGGGCACGAGGCCCGCGTCCTGCTGGGTGCCGACCGGCTGTTGCGCGCGAACCTGCCGAGCTTGCTGGTGGAGGCCGAGGAACGCCACCGGCCGGGCGCGGTCGCCTCGGTGGAGGCGCTGCTCGGCCCCCTGGGCTATGCCGGTCTATTCTTCGAGAACGGCGTACCGCGCCCGCTTGCCGCTTTCGACCTGCAGCGGCACCAGCGCCGCGACGCCCTCAATGCTGCCGGCACGAAGGTGCTGGCGGGGTGCACCTACATCAACAATTTCGTCTTCGTCGCCCGCGCCGACGCGAAGGCGCGGTTGGCGGCCCGCTGGCCCGAGCTTCAAGCGGACATCGCGCTCTGACCGCGCGCCCCGAAGCCGCCTCGGCGGGTGCGGGATAGGTATCCTTTTGATGTTCCGCCCGGTTGGCAGGCGCTTGGGGCCGCGCTATCAGGTTCTGCCGAATTCCCCACCCAGCGAGCAAGCCATGCCGGATCGTGCAGCGCCCCCCGTCCCCTGTCCTTACGCGACCGCTGGCCGGCCGCGAGGCCTCGTGGCCAAGGTGCTGGCGGGTCTCGTCTTGATCGGCCTGAGCGGGCAGGCCGTCGCGCA
The DNA here is from genome assembly GCF_043195145.2 of Roseixanthobacter pseudopolyaromaticivorans. Lineage (NCBI taxonomy): Bacteria > Pseudomonadati > Pseudomonadota > Alphaproteobacteria > Hyphomicrobiales > Xanthobacteraceae > Roseixanthobacter > Roseixanthobacter pseudopolyaromaticivorans. The sequence goes on along the minus strand of NZ_CM195539.1, from coordinate 3,466,734 downwards.
GAGCGCCGCACCGCAGACCACGACCCCGGCCCAGCCGGCGGCACCCAAGAAGCCCGCCCCGGCCGCCGCGCCCGCGGCCCCCGCCAAGCCCGCCGCCCCGGCGCCTGCCGCCACTGACGAGGGCCCGAGCCGGACTTCCGCGACCTATGAGGATTGGGTGGTGCGCTGCGAGCGTCCGGAGGGGGCGACCGCAAAGGTCTGCGAAGTCTCCCAGACCCTGCAGATCGGCGATAAGCAGCAAGGCCTCATGGCGCAGATCGCGTTCGGTCGCCTGAAGGCGGATACGCCCCTCCTGCTGGTGTTGCAGCTGCCGGCGGGTGTGTGGCTGCCGGCGGGTGCCCGCTTCACCTATGATGACAAGGCCAAGCCCATCGGCCTGACGTATAAGTTCTGCATCCGCGCCTGCATCGCGGATATCGAGCTGAGCGCCGCCGACGCCACCGCCCTGGCCAATGCGAAGGGCAGCGGCAAGGTTGAATTCCAGGACCGCTCACAGACCCCCATCTCGCTTCCGATTTCGTTCAACGGCCTTTCCGCCGCCCTGGCCGCCCGCGACAAGATGTGAGAACGCCTTGAGATTCCTCGCCTTTGATCCGGAGTGGGTCACAGGCGAGGACGAGCCGCATGTTTCCTTTGGATTTCTGACGATTTATGATATTCATCAGTTTCTGAAGCAGAAGGCGGACCCCAAGTGAGCGTGCGGCTGAAGGAAACGGCGGACGAAACCCGCGAGCGGATCGCCAAGGTGGCGGAAGAATTGTTCCGCCGCATGGGGTTCGCCAAGACCGCGGTGGCCGATATCGCCGCCGAGTTGGATATGTCCGCGGCCAATGTCTACCGCTTCTTCCCCTCCAAGAACGCCATCGTCGAGACCATCTGCAACCGCTGCCTCGCCGAGATGGAAACCCAGATCGCTGCCGTGGTGCGATCTCCGGCCCCGGCGGCGGAGCGGATCGAGCAGGTGTTCTCCGCCATCCACTTGTATCATCGCGAAAATTTCCTTGCCGATCGGCGTGTCCACGACATGGTCCTGGTGGCGATCGATCACAATTGGACGGCGATTGCGGCCCATAAGGAGCGCATCCGGTACTATATCGCCGGCCTGCTGCGCGAGGGCATCAGCGAGGGCGCGTTCGAGCCGCATGATGTCGATCGCGTCAGCGCCATCATGATGGGCGGCTGTATCCGCTTCTGCCACCCCATCCTTGTGGCGCAATGTATCGACGAGGATCTGGAGGGGCAGTCGCGCGAGACCGTGCGGTTTCTCCTGCGCTCCGTCGAGGTGAACCGCCGCCCCTTGTGAGTGTTGCGTGACATCAGCCAAGACGCGTTCCCGCGCGCTTTTCCTGATGAAAGTTGAAAATCGTTAGTGGTGAGTCGTAACTCTTTAGCTTGGAAACGAAGCCATGTTATCCGTCCGCCACCTCCTGGCCTGCACCGCCCTGCTGGGCAGCGCACTTCTTCTTTCCGCCTGCAGCGATCCCGCTCCGGCCGAGCAGGCCGGGCCACCTCCGCGGCCGGTGCAGGTGACGACGGTGACCTTGCGCCCCGCCGAGGCGGACAAGACCTTCGTCGGCGTGGTGCGGCCGCGCTGGGAGATCGATCTCTCCTTCCGCGTCGCCGGCAAGGTGTCGCAGCGCCTCGTGGAAGTGGGACAGCGGGTGAAGGCCGGCGATGTGATCGCCAAGCTCGATCCCGAGGATTTCAAGCTCGAACTCGGCAGCGCCGAGGCGGAACTCGCCGCGGCGCAGGCCAATCTCGCGCAGACCTCCGCCGAGGACGGGCGCTATCGGACCCTTCTGGCACGCGGGTTCGCCTCCAATGCGGATCTCGACCGCAAATCGGTGGCCAAGGAGGAGGCGGTCGGCCGTCTCGAGCGAGCCAAGCGCTCGCTGGATCTCGCGCGCAACAAGCTCGCCTATTCCGATCTCCTGTCCACCGCCGACGGCGTCGTCTCCTTCACCGCCGCCGAGCCGGGGCAGGTGGTCACGGCCGGACAGACGGTTGCCCGCGTGGCGCGGCTGGACGAGAAGGAAGCGCTCGTGGCGCTGCCGGAAACCGCGCTTGCGGATGCGCGGACCGCCGATGCAACGGTGACGCTGTGGGCCGCGCCGGACCGCAGGATCAAGGCGCACCTGCGTGAGCTGTCGCCGCAGCCGGACACGGCGAGCCGCACCTATCCCGCCCGCTTCACGCTGGAGAACGTGGACGACGCGGTCGCCCTGGGCATGACGGCAACGGTGCTGCTGCGGCCTGCGGGCACGAAGGATGTGGCGCGCCTGCCGCTCTCCGCCGTGTTCGATCGCGGCAGCGGTCCGCATGTCTATGTGGTCGATCCCAAGACCAAGACGCTGATCGCGCGGCCGGTGGAGGTCATAGGCTATGCCGCCGATGCCGCGCTTGTTTCGCAAGGCGTGTCCAATGGCGAGGACGTGGTGACCATGGGCGCGCAGACGCTCGAGCCCGGACGGCTCGTGCGCACCGTCGCGGCCAAGTGACGGCGGCGACCATGGACAGCTTCAATCTCTCGCGCTGGGCCATCACCCACCGCACCCTCACCTTGTTCGCGATCCTCATGCTGGCCGCGGCCGGCACCTTCGCCTATTTCAATCTCGGGCGGGCGGAAGATCCCTCCTTCACCATCAAGGTCATGGTGGTGAATGCCGTGTGGCCCGGCGCGACCTCCACCGAAATGGAGGAGCAGGTCGCCGATCCCATCGAGAAGAAGCTCCAGTCCCTGCCGCATCTCGACCGGGTGGAGAGCTATTCGCGCCCCGGGGTGAGCTTCATCCAGATCTACCTCACCGATTCGACTCAGGCGAAGGATGTGAAGGAGCTCTGGTATCAGGTGCGCAAGAAGGTCGGCGACGTGAAGGCGAACCTGCCCTCCGGCGTGATCGGCCCGTTCTTCGACGATGAATATGGCGACGTCTATTCCGCCCTCTACATGCTCAGTGGCAAGAATGTCGCTCCCGCCGAGCTGAAGCGGCAGGCGGAGATCATCCGCCAGGATCTGCTGCGGGTGCAGAATGTGGAAAAGGTGGATCTGGTGGGCGTGCGGCCCGAGCGGATCTATATCGAATTCAGCCATGCGCGCCTCGCCACCCTCGGCATCACCCCGCAGCAGATTTTCGACAGCGTGGCGCGGCAGAATGCGGTGGTCTCCGGCGGCGCCATCGACACCAATGCGGACCGGGTGAACCTGCGCATCACCGGCGCGTTCGCGGGCGTGGACGCCATCGCGGCGGTTCCGGTGGCGGCCGGCAATGCTGTGTTCCGCCTGGGCGATGTCGCCACCGTGCGGCGCGGCTACGAGGACCCGCCGAGTTTCCTGGTGCGGCAGAACGGGGATGCGGCCGTGGGCATCGGCGTTTCCATGTCGGCCGGCGCGAACATCCTTACCCTCGGGGAAAACCTGAAGGTCGCCATGGACAAGGCGATCCGCGAATTGCCGGTGGGTATCGACGTGACGCAGGTGGCCGACCAGCCACACATCGTGGGTGAATCCGTCGGCGAGTTCCTACACACCTTCGCCGAGGCGCTGGTGATCGTTCTGGTGGTGAGCTTCCTGTCCCTGGGATTTCGCACCGGCATTGTGGTGGCGCTCTCCGTGCCGCTGGTGCTCGCCATCGTGTTCCTGGTGATGTTCTCCTCGGGCATGGACCTGCATCGCATCACCCTCGGCGCGCTGATCATCGCGCTCGGCCTGCTGGTGGATGACGCCATCATCGCCATCGAGATGATGGTGGTGAAGATGGAGGAGGGGCTCGACCGCGCGAGCGCGGCCACCTTCGCCTGGCATTCCACCGCCTTTCCCATGCTCACCGGCACGCTGGTGACGGCGGCAGGTTTCTTGCCGGTGGGCTTTGCGAAATCGAGCGCGGGCGAATATGCCGGCGGCATCTTCTGGATCGTCGGCATCGCGCTGATCGCCTCCTGGTTCGTGGCGGTGATCTTCACGCCCTATCTCGGCTACATGCTGCTGCCGACCTTCAAGGTGCACGCCCATGGCGAGGCGCATGACGGGCGGCTGTATCGCCTGCTGCGCGGGCTGCTGAATTTCTGCCTGCACCACCGCTTTGCGGTGATCGCCACCACGTTCGCGCTGTTCGCGGTGTCGATCGCCGGGTTCGGGCTGGTGCAGCAGCAATTCTTCCCCACCTCCACGCGGCCCGAGCTGTTCCTGGAAATGCGCCTGCCGGAAGGCACCTCCATCAATGTCAGCGAGGCGACTGCCAAGAAGGCCGAGGCGATGCTGCAGGGCGACCCCGACATCGCCACCGCAACCACCTATGTGGGCCAGGGCACGCCGCGCTTCTGGCTGGGCCTCAACCCGGTCCTGCCCAATCCCAACTTCGCCGAAGTGGTGATCGTCGCGAAGGACATCGCGGCCCGCGAGCGCATCAAGGCGCGGCTGGAGAAGCAGATCGCCGACGGCGCGCTCAGCGAGGCGCGGGTGCGTGTGGACCGCTTCGTGTTCGGCCCGCCGGTGGGCTTCCCGGTGAATTTCCGCGTCATCGGGCCGGACCCGCAGAAGGTGCGCGAGATCGCCGAACAGGTGCGCGTCGTGATGGCGGGAGATCCCGCGCTCATTGATCCGCATCTCAATTGGGGCGAGCGGGTGAAATCCGTGACTCTCCAGGTGGACCAGGACCGGGCACGCGCGCTCGGCACCACGCCGCGCGACGTGGCCGAGACCCTGCAGACGCTGCTGTCCGGCTACACCGTGACGCAAAATCGCGAGGGCAATCTGCTGATCGACGTGGTGGCGCGCGCGGTGCCGCAGGAGCGGGCGGACCTTCAGGATCTCGCCGGCCTCACCGTGAGCTCGCGCAACGGGGTTGCCGTCCCGCTCGGGCAGGTGGCGCGCATCGTCTATGAGTCCGAGGAGCCGATCCTCTGGCGGCGCGACCGCGACCTGGTGCTGACAGTGCGGGCGGACGTGAAGGACGGCATCCAGCCGCCCGATGTTACCACCCGCCTCTTGCCCAAGCTCGCCGCCATCAAGGACAGCCTGCCGGCCGACTATCGCATCGAGACCGGTGGTTCCATCGAGGAAAGCGTGAAGGCCAACAAGGCGCTGGCGGCGGTGTTCCCGATCATGATCGTGGCCATGCTGACCTTGCTGATGATCCAGCTTCAGAGCTTCTCGCGGCTTGCCCTGGTGCTGTGCACGGCGCCTTTGGGCGTGATCGGCGCCACCTGGGCGCTGCTGGTGGCCAACAAGCCGTTCGGCTTCGTGGCGCTGCTGGGGCTGATCGCGCTCGCCGGCATGATCATGCGCAACACCGTGATCCTGGTGGACCAGATCGACACCGACATCAAAGCCGGCCACGCGCCGGGGCAAGCGGTGGTGGACGCCACCTTGCGCCGCGCGCGCCCGGTGGTGCTGACCGCGCTCGCGGCGGTGCTGGGCATGATCCCGCTGGCGGGCAGCGCCTTCTGGGGGCCCATGGCCATCACCATCATGGGCGGATTGCTTGTGGCGACCGTCCTGACGCTGCTGGTGGTGCCGGCGCTCTACGCCGCCTTCTTCCGCGTGAAGGTTTTGGAGCCGGAAGCGGCGCATGCCGAACCGCAGGCGGGGGCCGGGCACGGGGCCGGGCATGGGGCGGGGGCGCCCGCGTGATGGGCCTGGAAAATAGGAATAAATTGACAGTAGGAATTTGATCCTTTAGACCCATGCGCGAGCATTTGCGCATGGAAGGGGGATATGCCGTCCATTCGAGACGATCATCTGGAGTTGGCGCAGATCGCCAGCGCCCTGGCGGCGTTGAAGTTCGAAGTTCAATTGCTGCGCTACGGCCTTGCCCGGAAGGCGGGCTTTCTTTTCGCCCAACCCCGGGTCCCGGCAGGCAATCCCGACGGCGGGCAATGGACTGACGGGGGCGGTTCGAGCGGGCTCGTCCGGGAGCCGCGAACCGTCACGCGCGTCAGCGGCAGTGGCGCGGAAAGGCGCCTTGTCCGCAGCACGTATCGCGCGGATGGCACCTTGGCCGAGCAGGCGGTGGCCAATGCCGATGGCAGCCGCATCGTATCGCGCTATGCGGCGCCTGGTGACAGTCCGGAATGGGATAATATTCACCGGGTCGAACTGCCGGACGGCGCCGCCGCCACGTTTCTCAACCGCGGCACGACGCAAGAGATCTTGGACGGCGAGGGCCGGCTCATCAGCCAGACCGTCTGGGCCGAAGCGGGCCCGCAACCGCAGGCGATCATCCAGCCTGCAGTCGCGCCACTAGCCTTGGTCCCTTTGGTGCTCCCTGAGGCGGCGACAGCCTCGATTGAACTCGCTCTCGCTCTGTATGGAGCCTATGTCGCAGGTGTCATCGGCCCCCTCGTTCCGGACGCGCAGCCGGTCATTGCCTTCACGGCACGCGAATATGTGCTGGGCGCTGCGCCGCAGGTGGTGCCATCTTATGTCGGCACTTTGACCAAGGAGGAGGTCGAGAAGGCGTGCCGTCGATTGGGCGAGGTGCAGGATTATGCCGATGATGCGGTGCGAAGCCTCGATCGATCCGACTATGCCAGTGCCGCGACCTATGGAACTGCGGTGCATTCCGAGATAAATCGCAGGATAAGAGCGTTGGGAGATCCAAATTTTGTCTCTGAGTTTTCGCTATTAAAGGCCCGGGATGAGGTCGGGCCGCGTTTTCTCTCCGAATTATTAGAGGATCCTCGTTATGGGAAAGAAGGATCGATCCGAATAGACGTACTTGAAAACACCGGCACTGGCACAGTATGCGTATATGATTTCAAGACAGGCCGAAGTGGTTTAACCGCAGCCCGGTCGATCGAAATTGCGGGCGCGGTATCAAAGAACTTTCAAGGCGTTCAAAATATCTTGGTTACACAGGTGAGGCCCAGCCAATGACCACTGCACGGGAGGTTAAAAAACTGGTGTCTCCATTGTTGGCGAAGAACGATGATTTGATCTTAATAGGCCGTGCCATCGTTTTTAGGCCCGTAAAACATGTTCTGAGGGGCGTCTATATTGATCGAACAAGTAGTGCAGATTTATTTTATGTCGCTCTATCGGTTATTTCGCTCTTTTTTAGACAAGATGATTTCACGATGAAGAGGGACGGGGCGATTTACCCGCCGCATAAAAAGTTATGGCTTATCTCCGATCCCGAGGTCTCTGAGACTCTGTGCAAGCAGATCGAAGACGTGGCATTGCCGAGATTGCGGGCGCTAGGCAGTGATCTGGATTACATTCGCAGTCGGCAAGAAAAAGATCCTTATACGCTCAATCGCGCCGCCCCGACCTATGCTCTCTATCGGATCGCGGAAGGCAATCTCGACGCGGCGCGTGATCTCATCGTCACGTCCGAATACGCGTCCCATTTCTGGCTTCCGCACCTGAAGCGGCTCGGGCTGGATGAGAAGTTGCTCACGCTCGGCAACAAATTGCCCCACGCCGATCGCCTCACCCTCGCCGGCCTGCTGCACGAATGGGAGGCCTATAGCGTGGAAAAGCTTAAGCTTGGAAAAATCTGGGAGCGCGCGCCGTTTCCTCTGGAAACGATGCCCTCCTGACCGCATGGCGGAAAAAACGAAAAAGCCGGGGTGGCGCCCCGGCTTTCTGATCGCGTGCGGAATAAGGCAGCCGGCGCTCCGCCGGCCCTCTCTCACCAGGTGTATTTGAGGCCGGCGGAGAAGGATTGCGCCGTCACGTCGTCGCTCAGCGAGAGTTCGTACTGGCCGAACACCCGCAGATGCTCGCCCTGCTGGGCCGAGAGGCCGGCCGCCAGCACGCCGATGTTTCGCCCGATACCGGTGGTGTCCACGGTGAAGGGCAGGGCGGGGGCGCTGATGAGGCCGGCGGTGGTGCCGACGTTGGTATCGCCGAAATTATAATAGTAACGGGCGCTCAGCTCCGGGCTGAGGCTGATGGCGCCGAAGCCGTAGGTGGTGGCGAGCCGCACGCCGACCGAGGGCATCACCAGATCCAGCGAAGCCGAGTCGACATTGAGGCCCGCCGCGCCCGCATAGCCTTCCGTGAAGGCGCTGCGTGAGAGGTGATACCAGTCGAAACCGAGGCTCGGCTCGGCGGTGAAGGCGCCGAGCGCGAACAGGCCGCCCGACTTGAGCGAGAAAGTCACGTCATTGCCGTTGGGCGAGGCCGTGGCCACACGCGACAAGGCGCCGAAGGTCAGCGCGCGGTTGGTGGCATAGTCCGAATAGGCATAGCCGAGCGTGCCGTCGAGGAACCAATTGCCCGATTGCAGCGAGCCGTAGAGCGACACCTGATAGCTGTCCGCGCTGCTGTTGCCGCCATTGTAGCCGTTGTTGTCAAAATTGCCGTACCCGAGCGAAATGCCGACCAGCCCGTTGCCGAGCACCTTGTCCACGCCGAGCAGCACGCCGACGCCGGTCATGTCGAAGGCGCCCGCGCCGCCGACGCTGGTGGGGCCGCCGAGCACGCGGGCCCAGGCGGACACGGCGCCGTCGCCGACACCCTTCTGCCCGGGACCGGACTGGGCGACTGCCGCCGAGGCATCCTGGAGCGCGCCGCCGAGGCCAGCGCTATCCGGCCCGAGGGAGAGCATGGAGGCGTTGGCGCCGAGATCGCCCGCGCCGCGACCGGAGCGCCGGGCGGAAATGCGGTCTTCCAGCGCGCGGGTAAACTGGCCCCGCTGCACGGCGTCCGCAGTGAGCAGATTGCCGATGGACTGGCCGGAGAGCTGGTCGAGCGCTGCTGCGCCGACGGCGTTCGTGCCTGTGGTGTCGAGGCCGTAGAACACGTTATCGAGGTCGCCCTGGGACCCGCTCTGGTAGGCCGCGTTCAGATGGGCTGCGACCGCGCGCTGGTTCGCGGTCACGGCCGGGGCCGCGAAATTGCGCGAAAAGGTGACGCTCACCGAATTGGCGGAATAGCTCAGGGTTTCCGAGAGGAAGGGCGAGAGATCGACCACCTCGTCATACTGGCCTTCCAGCGCGCCGTTGGAGCGCGCGACGGTGAAGGTCTGGTTGGTGATCTTGTCCGTCGGGTCGGTGATGATGGTGACGTCGCCGTCCAGCTTCATGGTGCCGGTGACGATCAGGTTGTCGGTGCGGTTGGCATCCACTTCGAGCTGGTAGGAGCCGCTGTCTTCCTGGATCAAATCGCCCTGGATGGTGAGCGTGCCGATGGAATTGCCCGGCATCAGCCGGCCGGCATTGTTGACGGTGCCGACGATGGTGCCGCTGCCCCCGAGTGAGCCTTGCGCGCCGACATTGAGCACCTTGGTGCGATATTCGCCCGTGCTGTTGATCTTCAGCAGGCCGGCGTCCACCTGAGTGAGGTCGCGTGAGCTGGTGACGCTGGTGCGGATATCCAGCGTGCCGCTGCCGTTCTTGCGGATATCGCCGGTGCCGGAGAGCGCGGGGCCCTGGAGCGTCAGTACCGCGCCGGGGTCCACGTTGAAGGTGCCGCCGAACGTGGTGCCGCCGATTTCGCCATAGGAGACCGAGGCGTTCACGCGCACCTCGCGAAGCATGGTGAAGGACTGGCTGGCGCTGATGCCGCCGCCCTGCAGGGTCAGCAGGCCCGAGACATCGCCGAGATTGGCGTCGGAGGACGCGCGCACCAGGCCGTTATCGACCCGCGTGCCACCCTTATAGGTATTGTTGCCGGCGAGCGTGAGCGTGGATTCGCCCTGCTTGATCATCGAGCCGCTGCCGCCGATGGGGCCGGAATAGGTGCGGTTTCGGATCTCGATGTTTGCGACATAGGGCTGGGAGATCGTGACTGCAGCGCCATATTCCAGATAGTCGGTGGTCTGGGAATATTGGGCGATCATCTCGTGGGCCTTGGTCGTGGGATGAAACTGGTCCCAGAACAGGTAATCGCCCACATTCGCCGCGGAGCAGCCGTTGGTGTACTTGCCGGTTTCCGAATCGACGCAATTGTCCCGGGCGTTCTTGAAGCCGAAGGCGGTGGGATTGCGCTGCACCTCGGCGAGCAAGGCGGCGGTGTCGATCACCACCAGGCGGGTCTGCGCATTGGCCTGCGCGAACTCGTCGCCGAGATTGTAGAGGCTCGCCTTCAGCTGGCGGTTGGTATCCTTGATGGCCGCGCTCAGGGGCTGACGGTCGGCGTCCGAGAGGCCGATGAATTTCGGCGTGGTGCTGACGTCCGCGATGGTCGGCACATAATAGGTGGCGCCCAATTGGGCGATGTCCTTGCGGTCGTTGATCGTGGAATTGATGGTCCGCAAGTCGGCGGGAATGTTCTTGAGCAGAATGTCCTTCTGCGTTTGCAGCGTGCTGTAGAATGCGGTGCGATTGGAGATGTAGGTGTACCAATTGGTATCTTCGATCTGCTGGCGGAAATTATTGCCGCCGATCCAGAAGGTGATGAGCGGCTTGTTGCCGTAGCTGGAGGCCTGTTCCGCGGGAACATTGCTGCGCGGATCGTACCAGGAGCGCGTGATGCCGGTGACCTTGTCGTCGAATTGCCCGACCTGTTGCTCCAGGTGCTGCACCACGGCGGCCAGCGCATTGCTGTAGGGGGTGCCGGTCACCGCGCCGCCCCAGGCAAGATTGCGATCCGCATTATAGGGCAAGTTGTTCAACTTGGAGAGGTATTCGACCCAGACCTGCCCGTTGGAGAAATGCCCCTTATAATAAAGTGGGCCTTTGGGCTGGGTAATGTCCGGTACTATGCCTCCGCCCCCGAAGACGCCGCCGACGCCCTGTGCGATCGCGCTCAGAAACGACGTGCGGTCATAGGTGCGTCCCACGTCGGAGAGGCTGTCTCCCAGAGACCAGAGAGATGTATATTGCGGAGGGGCCTTCTGCGCGTACGCTGTCGTGGACAGCAAAACGAGCGAAAGCGACGCGAGTATCCGGCGCATGGGACTCTCCGAAAATAGAAATCCGCAGCCAAATAAGCATATTGGCTTGGAATGACTTCGGCTGCTTAGGCAATTTTCTGACTAAATTGGCGCGCGTCGCCACCGCCGAGCGCATCGGCGTTTAAAAACAGGTTTAGTCATAAGCATGCCCCCGCAGACATTCGATCCCTCTTTCCTATGTGGAGGTACCCCTGTCAAGCCTCAAACGGCGCGGCATGGTTTATTTCCGTAACGTTTTTCGATTGTGCGATGCGTCTAAAACACGCCTGCGTACACCGATCTCATGTAATGCCCAGCTCCCGCTCAAGTCATGACGCTGTCGCAAATGGCTTAGATGCTGTGTTTTCATCGCTGTCGCGCTCCCGCCGTGCCCAACGGCGGCTCAGACCGCGCCGCGCCATGCGCCCGATCGGCGCCGCGCGGCGGCGCTTGGGACCTGTTGATGGTGAATAGCGCTTCCAAAAAAATGAGTTAGGCTGTCATACAGCCGTCGGAGAGTCCCATCAGTGTGCCGCACGGTCGTACCTTTGGGAGAAGCGCCAGATGTCGAAATTGTCCAACGTTCTCGTTGCCGTGGCACTGCTCGCGGGTGTGCCCGCCGCTTCGGCGCAGACCATGAACATGCCCGCGAGCACCACTGCCTCCTCCGCCGGCCCGTCGCCCGCCGATATCGCCAAGTCTGCGACCGTGCCGACGACCCCGGCGTTCGTGGATACGGCGGCCCGCGCCAACCAGTTCGAGATCGTCACCAGCCAGGTGGCGCTTGAAAAGAGCAAGAACAAGAAAGTGCTCGCCTTCGCCAAGAAGATGGTGAAAGACCACACCAAGATCGGAAAGAATTTCGGCGCCGCCTTCGGCAAGGCCAATACCGGCCTTACCTTGCCGACCGGCCTCGGGGACGATTTCGACAAGACCCTGGCGCGCCTGAAGAGCGAAGACGGCGCCACCTTCGATGCCGATTACATCGCCGTGCAGACCAAGGGCCATCAGGATGCCGTGGGCCTGTTTGCTGGCTATGCCAAAGGCGGCGACAACCCGACCCTGAAGGCATTCGCCAAGAAGACTCTGCCCATCATCGAGATGCACCTGAAGATGTGCTACGATCTGGCCAAGCTGAAGCTCTGACCTGTCGCCTTCGTTTGGAAATCCGGATGGCGTCGCTTCGGCGCCATCCGGGCCACCCGCGCTTTAAGACTCAAGAGGCGTCCGCGTGGACGCGCGAGCCGGCCTGAACCTCAGCCCGCGCCCCAACCGACTCGGAATGCCGGCCCGTCGACGGGATGCCCGCCGCCCAGCGGCGTTGCGCGATATCGGTGATCAGCGGCAGCCCGTGATCCCGCCAGAAATCGCGGTCGGATGTCACGAGGTCCCGGCTGTTCCAGAAGCCGGGCGCACTCTCGGAAAAATCGTCATATTGAACGTGCCAGCCCAGTGCCCGCTCGTCGGGACACCAGCGGCCGCGCCGATCGGCGAGGATTTTCCGGCGGCCATGGGCGGCCGAGCGGATGGGATAATGGCGCAAGAGAAAGCGATAGGGAAAATCGACGGCGCCGGGAAACGACGCCACATGCCCGCCGCTGGAGGCCAGATCGACCTGGTCGGGCCCTTGCAGCCATGCCTTGACCTGCTTGAAATGCCCGGGCCGTGTGCCGAATTCGAAATGGCTGAAGGCGCTCTTGAGCGTGCCGGGCTGAAACGGGCGCGCGTCGGTGGGGCGGAAGTGGATGAGGTTGCTCGCCACCCGGTTCGCGCCGGCGCGCGCGGCGACCTGGAGCGCGGCCGCAAGATCCAGCCCGGGGAAGGGCGAGCGGCGCAGCTCGTCCGCATCGGTATGGAGAATCCAGCGGCCCGGAAAGCCGTGCGCAATCTCCGCCTTGCGGCGAAGGATTTTTCGCCACTCATAATGCCGCGCCGGGCCTTCTGCCGGGAAGCATTCGATGCGCACATGGTGCGGATGGCGGGCGGCCAGGCGTTTGAGGATCGGCCAGGTTTCGTCAGTGGACCAATTGTCGATCGCCGCCACGTCGCAGCCTTCCGCGATCAGGTCTTCGATCACTTCGGCGATGACATCGGCCTCATTATAGGCCGCGAGGAGGGCCAGCGGGCGCTGCGGCGCCACAACCGATTGCACAACCGATGCGCGTGCACGGTTCACGGCCATGTCGTGCACCGTGACGATGGTGCGCAAAGCGCGGACGATGTTGTTGTTGACGGTGCGCCCGGCGAAGGTCGCCGGCAGGCCGCTGGCGTCCAGATAGGCCACATATTCGTCGAGCGCCCATTCCCGCACATGGGCCGGATTGGCGGGCGGCCCACGATCCGCGAGGCCGCGCACCTTCTCCCGGTCGGGGGTGCTGGTGATGACGATGGCTCCGCGCCGGTAGCACTGCGCCAGCAGATTCAGTAAGGGCCCCGGATCCAGGAGATGCTCGACCACATCGGCGCAGACCACTACCGTCCCGGTGTCCGCGAAGGCAGCGATCGCCGCGCAATCGTCGTGGGAGAAATCGGCCTCCAGCCAGGTGCCCCAAGCGCCGAAGCATTCGCGGCACAAGGCGATGTTCGACCCGAAATCGACGCCGATATGCTCGCGCGCACGCACCTGCCGCAACTTCCGCCCATTGCCGAAGCCGATATCGAGGATCCGCGTGCGGCCGCTTGCCTGGAGAAAATAGTCCGCCGCCTCATAGATCTCCGGCTGATGAACGATGGAGCTGTCGAGGAACGGGGAATCGTCGAAATAACAAGGCTCGGATCGCGCCACATAATCTGCCGGCAATTGAAAGAGAGACATGCGCTTGCGCCTTTTATGGCGGGGCAGGGCGCCGCCGCGGGATGTCTGTTCCAGCAGAATGTATAAATGCACGTATTGTAGATGTATATACACCTGAGATAGTGATTTATTACATTTAAATGTCAGATTTTCATGTTAATACCTTCTGCAACCGGAAGATTTTTTAAGCGTGACGCAACGTTTTATTTTGCCGCCGTACGGACCCGGAAGCCGCCGTGCGCCTTGAAGTGTCACCCCAGCGTCACGGCCCGACGATAGGGAGCGTGTGAAGCTGGCGGCCTGCGGGCTGCAGGGGGGCTGAATACACATGGACCCGATTCTTCGCGTGGAAGACGTGCGCAAGTCCTTCGGCGCGCACACCATTCTCAAAGGTGTCAGCTTTCAGATCGAGGAGGGCGACCTGGTCTCGATGATCGGGCCGTCGGGCTGCGGCAAGTCCACCTTGCTGCGCTGCCTCAATGGGCTGGAATCGATGGATTCCGGCGTCATCGAAGCGTGCGGCGTGCGCATGGAGCGCAAGGCCGGCTCGGCCGCACCGCTCAACGATGTCGCGCACCGGCTGCGCAAGAACGTCGGTATGGTGTTCCAGAGCTTCAACCTGTTCCCCCACAAGACGCTGCATCAGAACGTCATGATGGCGCCCATGGTGGTGAAGGGCATCAGCCGCGACGAGGCGGCCGCCAACGCCGAGCGCCTCTTGAAGAAGGTCGGCCTGTTCGAGCAGATGGACCGTTATCCCGTCAATCTGTCCGGCGGCCAGCAGCAGCGCGGCGCCATCGCCCGCGCGCTCGCCATGTCGCCCAAGATCATGCTGTATGACGAGCCCACCTCCGCGCTCGATCCCGGCCTCGTCCACGAGGTGCTGGACGTGATGAAGGAGCTGGATCTCGAAGGCATGACGCAGATCATCGTCACCCACGAGATGCGCTTCGCGCGCGATGCCTCGGACTACATCATCTTCATGGACAAGGGCGAGATCATCGAGATCTCGGACGAAGACGAGATCTTCGATAATCCCAAGGACCCGCGCACGCGCCAATTCCTGCACCGTTTCGTCTGATGGCCCCGCACGGCCCTTCGCCCTTCTCTCCCGCTCCGGGGATTGCCATGCGTCTTGCCCGCCTCGCCCTCTCGTCCCTGCTCCTCGCCGTTTCCCTCTCCACGCTGTCTCTGTCCGCGACGGCGCAGACCGCCCCGGCGGCCCCGGCTCCGGTCGCCACCGGCGAGCGCGCGCTCACCTACGGCGGCGATAGCACCAGCGGCGCGCCTTACACGTTCCAGGATCCCGCCGACCCCAAGCTCACGGTGGGCTTCGAGGTCGATATCATGAAGGAACTGGCCGCCAAGCTCGGGCGCAAGCCGGTGTTCGTGCAGAACGACTGGAGCAATCTCATCCCCGGCCTGGATGCCGGGCTATACGAGGCGGTCATCAACGGGCTGGAGATCACCCCCGACCACCAGGCGGTCGCGGATTTCTCGACGCCTTACTACAC
This sequence comes from Roseixanthobacter pseudopolyaromaticivorans, assembly GCF_043195145.2. Classification (NCBI taxonomy): domain Bacteria; kingdom Pseudomonadati; phylum Pseudomonadota; class Alphaproteobacteria; order Hyphomicrobiales; family Xanthobacteraceae; genus Roseixanthobacter; species Roseixanthobacter pseudopolyaromaticivorans. Next base: position 3,451,606 of record NZ_CM195539.1, on the reverse strand, counting down.
CACGTTCGGCCAGATCGTGATCCGCCGCGGCGATGCGCCGATCGACAATCTGGAAGGCCTTAAGGGCAAGAAGGTCGGCACGCTCAAGTCCAGCCAGATGGAATACGTGCTGCGCAATGCCGGCGGCATCGACCTGCGCACCTATGACCAGGAGATCGACGCCTATTCCGATCTCAAGCTCAAGCGCATCGACGCGACCGTGATGGATTTCCCCATCGCGGTCTATTACGCCCAGCCCGACCGTGAGCTTCAGTTCACCGGCCAGCCCATCGGCCGCATCGAATACGGCATCGCGCTGAAGAAGGGCGCGCATCCCGAGCTGCTGGCCGAGATCAACACCGGCCTGTCGCAGATGATGCACGACGGCTCCATGCGCACCATCCTCGACCATTGGGCGATCTGGACCCCGCTGATGGCGCAGCTGACGGGCGACCAGCGTCCGATCCAGGCGCAGCCGCTGGCCTACGACCATTTCGTCCAGGCGACCCAGCCCCAGGGCTGGAAGATGCAGGTCCAGCGCTACATGCGCTTCCTGCCCCAGCTGGGCTGGGCGGCGGTGATGACGCTGGAAATCTCCATCCTCGCCATGATCATCGCCGTTGGGCTCGGCGCCGGGCTGGCGCTCTGCCGGGTCTATGGCGGCGTCCTGCTGGATCGCCTCGCCCAGGTCTATATCGAGGTGGTGCGCGGCACGCCGCTGCTGATCCAGGTTCTGTTCATCTATTACGGCCTGCCTAAGGTCGGGTTGCAGCTCGAACCCTTCGTCGCCGGCGTGATCGCGCTCGGCCTGAACTATGCGGCCTATGAGGCGGAAAACTATCGCGCCGGCCTGCTGGCCATTCCGCGCAACCAGATGGAAGCGGCCATCGCGCTCAACATGACCGAGCGCCAGGCGCTGCGGAACGTCATCATCCCCCAGGCCGCGCGCATCGTGCTGCCGCCGACCACCAACGATTTCATCTCGCTCATCAAGGATTCCTCCCTGGTGTCGGTGATCTCGCTGGTGGAACTGACCAAGACCTATGAGCTGATCTCCACCACTTATTACGATTATTTCGGCACCGGCCTGCTGGTGGCGGCGATCTATCTGCTCATCGGCCTGCCGTTCGTGCGCCTCGCCAAATGGGCCGAGCGCTACGCCAGCCGCGGCGTCACGCGCTCTATCGGCTGATCGCGCGCCGCCTCAAAGGGACCCGCCTCGAAGGGAATTGGCGCTCATCCGTAGCGGGCGAGCGTCAATCCCTCAGTGTCGATCTCCGGTGTGCGGCGGGTGATCAGGTCGGCGAGCAGGCGCCCGGTGCCCGCCGCCATGGTCCAGCCCAGCGTGCCGTGCCCGGTGCCGAGGAAGAGGTTGGGATATTTCGCCTGGCCGAGGATGGGCGGCCCATCCGGCGTCATAGGGCGCAGGCCGCTCCAGAAGGTGCCGGCCTTGGGGTTGCCGCCGTCCGGGAACAGATCGCTGACCACGTGCTCCAGTGTTTCCCGCCGCGCATGGCGCAGCGAGAGATCGAAGCCCGCCAGTTCCGCCGTGCCGCCGATGCGGATGCGGTCGCCGAGCCGGGTCACGGCCACCTTGTAGGTCTCGTCCATGACCGTGGATTCGGGCGCGCCGCCGGCATCCGAAATGGGCACGGTGAGCGAATAGCCCTTCACGGGATAGACCGGCAGGCGGATGCCGAGCGGCCGCACCGCCTCGGGCGAATAGCTGCCCAGCGCCACCACATAGATATCGCCCCGGATGGTCCCGGCCTGGGTCTGGACGCCGGTGATGTTGGCGCCGTCGTGCTCGATGGCGCGCAGCGCCCGGCCATAGGAGAACACCGCGCCCTTCTCTTCCGCGAGGGCGGCGAGCGCATTCGTGAATTTGTAGCAGTCGCCGGTCTCGTCACCCGGCAGGCGCAGCCCGCCGGCGATCTTCTCCGCCACCCGCCCGAGCGCGGGCTCGGCGGCGATGCAGCCGGCGCGGTCCAGCAACTCATAGGGCACGCTGAAGCGGTCGAGGATCGCCATGTCCTCGCCCGCATGGTCGAGCTGCTCCTGGGTGCGGAACATCTGCAACGTGCCCTGCATGCGCGCGTCATAGGCGATGCCGGTCTGCTGGCGCAGGGCGATCAGGCAGTCGCGGCTGTATTCGGCGAGGCGCAGCATGCGCCCCTTGTTGATCTCGTAGCGGGCGTGGGTGCAATTGGTCAGCAGCCGCAGGCCGAAGGCGAGCATGGCCGGGTCGAGGCGTGGGCGGATCACCAGGGGCCGGTGCTTCATCATCAGCCATTTGATGGCCTTCAGCGGCAGGCCCGGCCCGGCCCAGGGCGCGGAATAGCCCGGCGAAACCTCCCCGGCGTTGGCATAGCTGGTTTCGAGCGCGGGGCCGGACTGGCGGTCCACCACCTCCACCTCATGGCCGGAGGCCGCCAGATAATAGGCGAGGGTTACGCCGATGACGCCCGACCCCAGAATGACCACCTTCATCGCCGGCCTCCCGCAGCCCCGGCGTCGCGCGCCTGCCGCACCGCAAAACAGGATCAGACACCAAGCCGCCCCCGGCCGACAAGCGCGACGATGGAACAGGCGGCTTGTCCCAGGCGATCAGCTTGCCGCAGCGCATGCTCGCGCATGAAGCCGACCCGGCCGGGCGCCGCGCGGGGCTGGGCGGTCCCGCCGGAGCGAAAGGCGCCAAGCCCGGTTGAGGCGGGGCGAAGCGGGCGGTAACTTGCCCCCTGGCGCGCCGGCCCGAAGGCCATCGCGCTGAGGGAAGGAGGCTCGGGTGTTCACAAACGTGAGGCTGCAGGGCGCCGACCTCGCGGCGCTCTTCAACGCCGTTCCCAATCCCTATGTGGTTCTCACGCCCGACTTCGTCATCGTCGGCATGAACGAGGCCTATCTGCGCGTCACCATGCGGCGGCGTGAAGATATTATCGGCCTCTCCATGTTCGAGGCGTTTCCGACCGATCCCGCGTCCCCCTCCAACCAGATGCTGCGCGCCTCCCTCGAGCGGGTGATCCGCAACAAGACGCGCGACGACCTGCCGTTCATCCCTTATCCGATCCAGCGGCCCGACGGGGTGATGGAGATGCGCTATTGGAGCGCGACCCACACCCCGCTGTTCGGGTCCGACGGCAGCGTGCGCCATGTGGTGCAGCACACGGTGGACGTCACGGAGCTGCACAATCTGCGGCTCAGCCTCGGCGCCACCGCTTCCAGCCCGGCCCTGCTGATCGAAGGCGAAGTGTTCGACCGCGCCGAGGCGGTGCAGGAGGCCAATGAGAAGCTGCATCGCGAGCGCCAGCGCCTGCAGACCTTGTTCGAGCAGGCGCCCGCATTCACCGCCGTGCTGCGCGGGCCGGACCATCTGGTGGAGCTGGCGAATGCCGCCTACCTGCGCCTCACCGGCGATCGGCCGCTGGTGGGACTGACCGTTCGGGAGGCGTTTCCCGAACTTGCCGGGCATCCGGTCCTGGATGCGCTGGACCGCGCGTACCGCACCGGGGAGGCCTTCGTCGCCCATGGCCTGTCGGTGATGCTGCGCGCCGCGCCGGACCTGCCGCTCGAGGAGCATATTCTCGACTTCATCTACCAGCCGGTGGTGGATGCGGATGGCTCCGTGGGCGGCATCTTCGTGCAGGGGCAGGACATCACCGAGCAGCGGCGGGCGGAAGATGCGCTGCGCGAGCGCGAGGTGGAGCTGCGCAAGCTCAACGAATCCCTGGAAGTTCTGGTGGCCGAGCGGACCCGCGAGCGCGACCGGCTGTGGCGGCTCAGCGGCGATCTCATGGGCGTGTGCCGCGAGGACGGCGTGCTGGAGGCCGTGAATGGGGCCTGGAGCGATCTGCTCGGCTGGAGCGAGAGCGACCTGCTCACCCACGGTTTCCTGGATCTGGTGCACCCCGAGGATGTGGCGGCGACCCAGGCGGCGCTCGCCCGCTCGCGCGAGGCGCCGGCCATTCCCCGGTTCGAGAACCGCTGCCGCTGCAGCGACGGCACGTATCGCGTGCTAGCCTGGACGCTCGCCGCCGACACCGGCCGGCTCTACATCGTCGGGCGCGACATGACCGACCAGCGCCTCACCGAGGAGCAGCTGCGCCAGTCGCAGAAGATGGAGGCGGTGGGCCAGCTCACCGGCGGCATCGCCCACGATTTCAACAATCTGCTGCAGGGCATCACGGGTTCGCTCGATATTCTCCAGCGCCGCGTCGCGCAGGGCCGCACCGCCGATCTGGAGCGCTTCGTGGACAATGCCATGGGCTCGGCCAACCGCGCCGCCGCGCTCACCCATCGCCTGCTCGCCTTCTCGCGCCGCCAGCCGCTCGATCCCAAGCCGCTGAAGGTCAATCCGCTGGTGGTGTCCATGGAGGACCTGCTCCAGCGCACCATGGGCGAGAGCATCCATCTGGAACTGGTGCTCGCCGACGGCCTGTGGCTGACCCTGTGCGATGCCAACCAGCTGGAAAACGCCATCCTCAACCTCGTGATCAATGCCCGCGACGCCATGCCCGACGGCGGCCGGCTGATCATCGAGACTTGCAACGCGCAATTGGACAGCGGGGAGGTCGCCCGCGCGCCGGGGGTGAAGGCGGGGCAATATGTCTGCCTCAGCGTGACCGACACCGGCACCGGAATGGCGCCCGACGTGATCGGGCGGGCGTTCGATCCGTTCTTCACCACCAAGCCCATCGGCCAGGGCACCGGGCTCGGCCTCTCCATGATCTACGGCTTCGCCCGCCAGTCGGAGGGGCATTGCCAGATCGAGAGCGAGGTCGGGGTCGGAACGACGGTGAAGCTCTATCTGCCGCGCCATCGTGCGGCTGATTCCGATGCCTCCGGCCCGCCCGAGTCGGACCCGCGCGAGCCGCACGGAACCTCCGGCGTGGTGCTGGTGGTGGAGGACGACCAGGTGGTGCGCGGCCTGATCCTCGAAGTGCTGCGCGAACTCGGGCATGTGGCCATCGCGGCGGAAGACGGCCAGGCCGGTCTCGATCTGCTGATGGCTGAGCCCAGGATCGACCTGGTCATCACCGATATCGGCCTGCCGCGCCTCAACGGCCGGCAGATGGTGGATGCCGCGCGCGAGAAGCGGCGCGATCTGAAAGTGCTGTTCATGACCGGATATGCGGAGACCGCCGCCATCGCGGGCGGCTTTATGGAACCGGGCATGACGATGGTGACCAAGCCGTTCGCGGTCGAGCATCTGGCCGCGCGCATCCGCGCCATGCTGGAACAGACGCCCTCCTGAGACGGCGCGGCCAGCGCATCCTCCCGCTTTCCTTCCGCCGTGGGATCGCGCATGAGGGGCGCAGGTACGGCCTGGCCGGTGCGCCGGACGTGCGCGCGGCCCCTTCCGCCTTTTGTCCTGGATGCCCCATGTCGCTGCTTGCCCGCACCTCTACCGTCACGGCCGCGACGCTCGGTTCGCGGGTGATGGGCTTTGCCCGCGATGCCGGCACCGCCGCCGTGCTGGGCGCGGGGCCGGCGGCGGACGCGCTGATGGCCGCGCTCTCCCTGCCGCTGCTGGCGCGCCGCCTTTTGGCGGAAGGCGCGTTCAACGCCGCCTTCCTGCCCGGCCTCGCGGCTGCGCGGGCGCGGGGCGGGGATGCGGCGGGCGGTGCGCTCGCGCGCGCGGTGCTGATCCTCCTGGTGCTGCTGCTCCTGGTGCTGGCGGGGCTTGGAGCTTTGTTCATGCCGGCGCTGATCGGCGTGCTGGCGCCGGGCTTCGCGCTCGGCGGCGAGCGGGCGGACCTTGCAGTCGCGTGCGGGCGCATCGCGCTGCTCTATCTGCCTTTGGCGGCCGGGGCGGCGGTGTTCGGCGGCATCGCGAACGCCGGCCAGCGGGTGTTTTTGCCGGCGCTGGCGCCGGGGCTCGCCAATGCCGTGGTGCTCTGCGTGATCCTCTATCTCGTCCTCGCAACCGACATGGCGACGGGCACGGCGGCGGTCCTGGTCGCGATCGCCCAGGTTGCCGCCGGCATCGCCCAATTGCTGCTGATGATGGTCGCGAGCCGCGGCGCTCCCGGCGCGCCCTCCCGTGCGCAACCGGGCGGGAGCGACTGGCGCGGCGCCCGTTCTGTGCTGCGGGCCTGCGCACCCGCGCTGCTGTTCGCCGGCCTCTCCCAATTCCGCCTGCTGATCGCGGCGGCGACGGTCTCCGCTTTGCCGGGCGCGGTGGCGGCGCTGAATTATGCCCAGCGCCTCGTGGACCTGCCGCTCGGCCTTGTCGGCGCCAGCGCCGGGGCAGTGCTGGTGCCGCTGCTGGCGGCGGGCGGCGGGGGCAGGGGGCGCCATGCCAGCGGCGCCAGCCTCGCCGCGCTCGCGCTCGCCTTGCCGGCGGGCACCGGGCTCGCCGTGCTGGCGCAGCCCATCGTCGCCGTGCTCTACCAGCGCGGCAGCTTCGATGCGGAAGACGCGCGCCTCACGGCGCTGTTGCTGGCCGCGCTCGCCTTCTCCCTGCCGGCGCAGGGGCTGGAGCGGGTGCTCTCCGCCACCGCCCTCACCCATGGCATGACGCGAACCGTGGAGCGCGTGGGCCTCGCCTCGCTGCTCGCCTGCGCGCTCGCCTGCATCGGCCTCGGCGCCGCCTTCGGGCCGGCGGGGGCGGCGAGCGGGGTTGCGGTCTCGGCGGTGCTGAGCGCGCTCACCATCGGCGCCCTGCTGGCGCGCGCCGGCCATCTGCATGTGGATGGCGCGCTCGCCCGCGCCGTCGCCGGGCTTGCCGGCGGGTGCGTGCTGATGGCGCTGGTGGTCGGCGGCCTCGCGCATGTCTGGCCGCATCCCGGCGCGGGCAGCCTCGGCGCCTTGGGGCGGCTCGTGGTGCTGGTGGGGGCGGGGATGCTCAGCTATGGCGCGGTCGCGCTGCTGGTGCGGCGTTCGGTGGCCCGCGCCGCTTGAGCCGTCTTTCAACCTTCGTCCGAAAGGCCTTAGGTGTTCCGAGCCCGAAGGAGTGCATTCATGGTTGAGCCTGTTCCCGCCACCGAGACCGCCCCCGCTTCCGCCCCGCCTTGTCGCTTCTTCGCTTATGCCACCGCCGACGGGCTGGCCTTGTTCGGCCGCGAGTGGGGCACGGCGGGCGATGACCTTTCTGCGAGCGAAGATCTGCCGGTGGTCTGCCTGCCGGGCGTGACGCGCAATTCGCGCGATTTCGAAGCTTTGGCCGGGGGGCTCGCGGCACACGGGCGGCGCGTCGTGGGGTTGGATTTCCGCGGCCGGGGCGGCTCCGCTTTCGGGCCCGTCGCTACCTACACCCCGCTCCAAGAGGCGATGGACACGATCGCCGCGCTCGCGTCCCTCGGCATTGCCCGCGCGATCTTCATCGGCACCTCGCGCGGCGGGCTGGTGATGATGGTGCTCTCCCAGCTGCGCCCCGATCTGATGGCGGCGGCGGTACTGAACGACATCGGCCCGGTGATCGAGAAGGCCGGCCTTGCCCGGATCTCCGGCTATGTGGGTGTGCCGACTTTCACCGACTGGCCCTCCACCGTCGCGCGTCTGAAGGCCAGCCAGGGCTTCTTGTTCCCCAATCTCGACGATTCCGGATGGGAGCGCTTCGCCCGCCAGATCTATCGCGACGATGCCGGCATGCCGGCCCTTGCCTATGACCCGGCGCTGGCGGTCGCCTTCAAGGCGTTCGATCCCAATGCCGAGCTGCCGGACATGTGGCCGGGGTTCGAGGCCATGAAGGATATTCCGGTGATGGTGGTGCACGGGGCGCTGTCCGATATCCTGAGCGCCGATACCGTGGCGCAGATGGCAGCGCGCCATCCCGGCCTCACCGTCCACACCGTGGCGGACGAGGGTCACGCGCCCCTGCTCTGGGACGCGGCGACGCAGGCGGCCATCGGCGCCTTCATCGACGCGGCAAATGCGCCCCGCTGAGGCGCCTTTTCCCACGCCGCGCGGCCGGAGCCGCGCGGGCAGCTTGCGCGGCGCGGCGGCGGGTGGCATGAGGCGCGCTTCGTCTTCGCGCGCGACCGTCCGGCCGCTGCGCTGTCATGTCTGACGGCGGTGCCTTGGCCCGCCGGTCTTCGGGAGGTCGCCATGGCGGCGGTCGCGGAACGCGTCTTTTCCGGTGTGCAGCCCACCGGCAACCTGCATCTCGGCAATTATCTCGGCGCCATCAAGCGCTTCGTCGCCCTGCAGGACAGCCACGACTGCATTTATTGCGTGGTCGATCTGCACGCCATCACCGTGTGGCAGGATCCGGAAGAGCTGAAGCGCCACACGCGCGAGGTCACCGCCGCCTTCATCGCCTGCGGCATCGATCCCAAGCGCCATATCGTGTTCAACCAGAGCCAGGTCTCCGGCCACGCGGAACTGGCCTGGATCTTCAATTGCGTCGCCCGCATGGGCTGGCTGAACCGCATGACGCAGTTCAAGGAAAAGGCCGGCAAGGACCGCGAGAACGTGTCCGTGGGCCTGTTCGCCTATCCCGACCTGATGGCCGCCGACATCCTGCTCTACAAGGCGACCCACGTGCCGGTGGGGGAGGACCAGAAGCAGCATCTGGAGCTGACGCGCGATATCGCGCAGAAGTTCAACGTGGATTTCGGCCCCTCCATCGCCGCCAACGGCCATGGCGAGGGCTATTTCCCGCTCACCGAGCCGCTCATCGCCGGCCCCGCCACCCGCGTCATGAGCCTGCGCGACGGCTCCAAGAAGATGTCCAAGTCCGACCCGTCGGATTTTTCGCGCATCAATCTGACCGACGACAAGGACGCCATCGCCGGCAAGGTGCGCAAGGCCAAGACCGATCCCGAGCCTCTGCCCTCCGAGGAAGCCGGCCTCAAGGCGCGTCCCGAGGCGGACAATCTGGTGGGCATCTATGCCGCGCTCGCCGACGGCACCAAGCAAGGCGTGCTGGACGAGTATGGCGGCAGCCAGTTCTCGGCCTTCAAGGCGGCGCTGGTGGATCTCGCGGTGGACAAGCTCGGCCCCATCGCCGGGGAGATGCAGCGCCTGATGGCCGATACCAGCGCCATCGACGCCATCCTCACGGAAGGTGCGGCCCGCGCGCGGGTGATCGCCGACCAGACGATCCGCGACGTGAAGGACATCGTGGGCATGGTGCGGGGCTGAGGCCCCGCCGGAAATGGTGTAAGTTCGGCTCCTGAAAAGGCGATATCCCATGACCCAGCCGAACCTGACCATCGATCCCGCAGAGGTTGCCCGCTTCGAGGCGCTGGGCGAGGAATGGTGGGATCCCAAGGGCAAGATGGCGCCGCTCCACGCTATCAATCCCGCGCGGCTTGCCTTCCTGCGCGACGTCATCGTGCGCCATTTCGGCCATGACCCGCGCAGCCTGCGGCCGCTCAAGGGCCTAAAGATCCTCGACATCGGCTGCGGCGGCGGGCTCATCAGCGAACCCGTGGCGCGCATGGGGGCGGATATGGTGGGTATCGACCCCTCCGCCGGCAATGTGGACATCGCCAGCGCCCATGCCGCGCGCTCGGACTTGGCGATTGATTATCGCGCCGCCACCGCCGAGGAACTGGCGGACGCCGGCGAGCGGTTCGACGTGGTGATGGCGCTGGAGGTGGTGGAGCATGTGGCCGACGTCGGCCTGTTCGTGCGCCGCGCGGCGGAGATGGTGCAGCCCAACGGCCTGTTCATCGGCTCCACGCTGAACCGCACGGGCAAGAGCTTCGCGCTCGCCATTGTCGGGGCGGAATATGTGCTGCGCTGGCTGCCGCGCGGCACCCATCGCTGGGAAAAGTTCGTGACCCCCGGCGAGTTCGAGGCGACGCTGGCCGCCGGCGGCTTCGAGGTGCGCGAGCTGGCTGGCCTCAGCTTCGATCCGCTGCGCGGCACTTGGGCGCTTTCGGCGGATACGGACGTGAATTATTTCATCGTCGCCGGGCCGGCGAGCTAAGGCGGGCTGCGCTTCAGTTCCGGTCTTCCGGCAGGACCGGCAGGGGGAACACCTCCACCTCCTCCTCCCGCAGGGCCTTCACCTCGTCCGCGCTGGCCTCGCCATAGATCGAGCGATGCTCGATCTCGCCGCCGTGCATCTTGCGCGCGAGGTCGGCGAAATCCTCTCCGACATAATCGGCATTGCGGGTGACATGGTCGCGCAATTCGCGCACCAAGCGGTGGAATTCGCGCTCCTGCTGGCCCATGAGGGCCACCGGGTTGGCCGGGGCCTGTGCCGGCGCGGCGGCGGTGTCGGCGTCGGGCGTCGCCGCAGCGGGCGCGCGGTCGGTGCGGGCCACCGAGGGCGCCATGATGGCCTTTTCCACACGCACGCTGCCGCAATTCGGGCAGGATACCAAGCCGCGTCCGCGCTGGGCCTCGAAGCTTTCGGAAGAGGGGAACCAGCTTTCGAAATCGTGGCCCTGTTCGCACCGGAGCGTGTAGCGGATCACGTCGCCGCCCCGACCAGATGGAGATGGCCGCCCTGGCCGCTGTCCGCCACCTCGAACCGGCGGCCGTGCTGCAGGGAGGGGATGCGCCGGCGGGCCGCTGCGACCTCCTTCAGGTCGAGTTCCGCCAGGATCACGCCGGGATCGGTGCCGCCCTCGGCGATCACGCGGCCCCAGGGGTCGACCACCAGCGAATGGCCATAGGTCTCCCGGCCGTTCTCGTGGCGCCCGCCCTGGGCGGCGGCGAGCACATAGGCGCCGTTCTCGATGGCGCGGGCGCGCAGCAGCACATGCCAATGGGCTTCCCCGGTGGGACGGGTGAAGGCGGCCGGCACGGTCAGCACATCCGCGCCGCTTTCCGCCAGCGCCCGGTAGAGCGGTGGAAAGCGCAGATCGTAGCAGATGGTGAGGCCGATCTTCACCCCCGAGACGGACGCCGTCACGGCGCGCTCGCCGGGCTTGTAGGAATTGGATTCGCGATAGCTCTCGCCATTGCCGAGATCCACGTCGAACATGTGGATCTTGTCGTAGCGGGCGGCGATTTCCCCGTCCGGGGCGATCAGGAAGCCGCGGTTGACGGCGCGCTGCTCGGAGATTTTCAGCGCCAGCGAGCCCACATGCAGGTGGATCTTGAGTTCGCGCGCCAGATCGCGGAAAGCGGCGAGGGCCGGGTCCGCCTCCTCCTCGCGCAGCTTGTCGAACAAAAGCGTGCGGTCCAGCTCCATGAGATTGGTGGTTTCCGGCGTCTGCACATATTGGGCGCCGGCCAGCGCGGCCTCGCGGATGAGCGCGCTCGCGGTCTCGATATTGGCGGCGACCTCGCGCCCGGAGCGCAGCTGGACCAGGCCCACGCGCAGGGTTTCAGTCTTCTGGATATCACTCATGGCATCGGCTCGCGGCGCGCAACGGGAATAGGGGGTGACACGTTCTGAGGGGACAAGTGTAGAGGCTCGTCATGTCCCGCGCGAGGGATAAAGGCGGGGTCGGTCCGCCGGAGCGGACAGGACCGCGCATCGTGCGGCTCAGGCCGCGATCAGGGTGTCGAGCTCGCCCGCGCTCTCGAGGGCATAGAGATCGTCGCAGCCGCCCACATGGGTCTCGCCGATGAAGATCTGCGGAACGCTGGTGCGCCCGCCCGCGCGCCGGGACATTTCTTCCTGGCCGGCGGGGTCCGTGGTCACATCGATCTCGGTGAAAGTCAGCCCTTTTCGGCGCAGCAACTCCTTTGCGGCATGGCAATAGGGGCACCAGCTCTTGGTGTAGATTTCGATGGTTTTCATGCAGCCCTCTGCGCGACGGGCCAAATCGCCGTCACGGAATTGTTGCATAATAAGGCTCTTCAGCCGGCTTCGACAACCCTGGCGAAGGTCACAGCGTCGATATGAACGGCCTTTGCGTACCTCAAGGCCCGCGCGCAGGCATCGAGTGTCGCCCCGGTTGTGAGGACGTCGTCCACAATCACGATGCGCCGTCCGGCCACGTGGTGGGTGAGCGAATCGGGCACGCGGAACGCCCCGGAAACGTTCGCGCGCCGCTCTTCGCGGTTGAAGGATACCTGCGAAGGGGTCGCGCGGGTGCGCGCCAGCACGTCGGTGCGGCACGGCACCCCGCTGGCCTTGGAGATGCGCCGGGCCAGCAGGGCGGCCTGGTTGAAGCGCCGCCGCCATAGCCGCAGGGGATGAAGCGGGACCGGGACGATCAGGTCCGCCTCGCGCAGCAGTTCGCCGGCCGCGCGGGTCATGAGGCGGGCCATGGGCGCGGCCATGTCGAGCCGGTCGCCATATTTCAGCCCGTGCACGAGATCGCGCGAGACCGGGCCGAACAGCACTGCCGCGCGCGCCCGGTCGAAGGCCGGCGGGTCGGTGACGGCTTCGAGAGACAGGCGCGGCGCGTCGTCGCCCTGATGCTGCTCATAGGCGAAGGGAATGCCGAGGCGCTCGCAATAGGGCCGCTCCACGAAGGCGAGGCGCCGCCAGCAACCACCGCACAGGCCTTCCGCCTCGTGGACGATCGTTCCGCAGCAGACGCAAGTGGGCGGCAGAACGAGCCCGAGCGCCGCCTTGCCGGCCGCGTGGAGCATGCGCCCCGCGTGAAGGCCGCCGGCGCGCAGCCGCTCCGCGACACCCAGGACCGGGGCCGCCAGATCGGTTTCGTCCTCAGACCCCGCCCCCGCCATGCGGCTGCCTTCCCCTCGTTCCCGCACAATGGAACGGGGCGAATGCGCCTTCAATCCCGGTGGGCGGCGCGCCCCGCACAGCGTCCTAGCGCGGATGCCAGCGGCGCAGCAGCAGGGCGTTGCCGATGACGCTGACCGAGGACAGCGCCATCGCCGCCGCCGCCACCATGGGCGAGAGCAGCAGGCCGAGCACCGGATAGAGCGCGCCGGCGGCGATGGGCACGCCCGCCGCATTGTAGAAGAAGGCGAAGAACAGGTTGCGGCGGATGTTGGCCATGGTCGCCCGCGACAGCGAGCGGGCGTGGGCGATGCCCGCAAGATCGCCCTTCAGCAGGGTGACGCCCGCGCTTTCCATGGCCACATCGGTGCCCGTGCCCATGGCGATACCCACATCGGCCGCCGCGAGGGCAGGGGCGTCGTTCACGCCGTCGCCGGCCATGGCGACCACCCGCCCCTCGGCGCGCAGCCGGGCGATCAGGGCGGCCTTGTCCTTGGGCAGCACCTCGGCTTCCACCTCGGTGATGCCAAGCTTTTCGGCGACCGCCAGGGCGGTGGCGCGATTGTCGCCCGTGAGCATGATGACGCGGATGCCGTCCGCCTTCAGGGCCGTGAGCGCCGCCGGCGTGCTCGCCTTGACCGGGTCGGCGACGGCGATGAGGCCGATCACGGCGCCGCTGGCGGCGACGAACACCACGCTCGCCCCCCCGCTGCGCAAAGCCTCGGCCTCGGCGGCCAGCGCATCGGCCGAGACGCCATGCTCACTGAGGAAGGCGGAATGGCCGACCAGGATGGTTTCGCCGTCCACGGTGCCGATCACGCCCTTGCCCACCGGGCTGTCGAAGCCGACCGGCTCGCTCAGCGCGAGACCGCGGGCGGCGGCGCCGGCAACGATGGCGGCGGCGAGCGGATGCTCGCTCGGCCGCTCCAAGCTGGCGGCAAGGCGCAGCACCTCGTCCTCGGTGCGGCCGAGGGCGCGGACGGCGGTGAGCTTGGGCTTGCCCTCGGTGAGGGTGCCGGTCTTGTCGGCCACCAGGGTGTCGACCTTCTCCAGCCGCTCGAGCGCTTCCGCGCTCTTGATCAGGATGCCCGCCTGGGCGCCCCGGCCGACGCCGACCATGATGGACATGGGCGTGGCGAGCCCCAGCGCGCAGGGGCAGGCGATGATCAGCACCGACACGGCGGCCATGAGGGCGAAGGTGAAGCGCGGTTCCGGGCCCACGGCCATCCACACGGCGAAGGCGACGAGGGCGGCGGCGATGACCGCCGGCACGAACCAGCCGGAGACCTGATCGGCGAGGCGCTGGATCGGCGCGCGCGAGCGCTGGGCCTGCGCGACCATCTGCACGATCTGGGCGAGCAGGGTCTCGCGCCCCACCTTCTCCGCCCGCATCACGATACCGCCGCTGATGTTCAGCGTGCCGGCGATGACAGTGTCGCCGATATCCTTGGAAATCGGCAGAGATTCGCCCGTAATCAGGGATTCATCCAGACTGCTGCGGCCTTCGTCTACTTTGCCGTCCACCGGAACCTTCTCGCCGGGGCGCACCCGCAGGCGATCGCCGGGGTGGACCAGATCGAGCGCCACATCCTCTTCCGTGCCGTCCGCATTGAGACGGCGCGCGGTCTTGGGGGCGAGGCCGAGCAGGGCCTTGATGGCGCCGGAGGTCTGGTCGCGCGCCCGCAATTCCAGCACTTGCCCGAGCAGCACCAGCACCGTGATGACCGCTGCGGCCTCGAAATAGACCGGGACCGCGCCGTCATGTGTTTGAAACGCATGGGGAAAAATGCCGGGTGCGAAGGTGCCGACCAGGCTGTAGAGGAACGCCACGCCGGTGCCGAGGGCGATCAGCGTGAACATGTTGAGATGCCCGCTGCGCACCGAGGCGGCGCCGCGCTCGAAGAACGGCAGGCCGGCCCACAGCACCACCGGAGTGGCGAGGACGAGTTGGATATAATTGGACATCTGCTGCGGCAGCAGGTGCAGGCCGAACAGGTGCTGGCCCATCTCCAGCACGAACACCGGCACGGTCAGCGCCAGGCCGATCCAGAAACGGCGAGACATATCAATGAGTTCGGCGTTGGGCCCGTCGTCGAGGCTCACCAGCTCCGGTTCGAGCGCCATGCCGCAGATGGGGCAGGAGCCGGGGCCGATCTGGCGGATTTCCGGATGCATCGGGCAGGTGAACACCGTGCCCTCCGGCACTGGCGCGGCGGGCGCGGCCTTGCCGGCGAGATAGCGGTCCGGATCCGCCTCGAACTTGGCCTTGCAGCCGGCGCAGCAGAAATAGAACGGCTGGCCATTGTGATCGGCGCGATGCTTGGCGGTGTGGGGGTCCACATCCATGCCGCAGACCGGGTCCTTCGCCATGTGGGAATGGGTGCAGGCGGAATGATCGTGTCCGGCATGCGAGGCATGCGCGGCATGGTGGTGGTCGTGCGCCGCGTGGGATTGGGCGGGCATGTGCGCGCCCTCTTCCGCACCCTTTTCCTTGCCTGATCCGCAGCAGGCTGCCGAGGCCGGTACTTTCGGCGCGTCGAGGGGCGCGGGGCCGCCGCAGCAGCTTGCACCCGGAGCTTGGGCCGGAGGCGTCGGGGAGGAGGGCGCGTGCGGATCGTGTGCCATGATCGCCTCATTGCGCCTTTGCGTGCGCGGGTCTTTGCGCTCGCTCAGAAAGACGCGAATTGTTCACGCATGAACCCCTGGGGGGTATGCTCGACTTGTTATTTATACCCGCCAGGGGTATATGGCAAGCATGCGTGACCCGGCAAAATCCTCCGTCCTGAAGCGCCTCAACCGCATCGAGGGGCAAGTGCGCGGCATTGCCCGCATGGTGGAGGAGGATCGCTATTGCATCGACCTCATCACTCAGATCTCCGCCGTCCGCGCTGCCTTGCGGCGGGCCGAGGAGGAGGTGCTGCGCGATCACGTGGCCCATTGCGTCGAGCACGCGATCCGCTCCGGCGATGCGGACGAGCAGCGCAAGAAGGTGGCCGAATTGATGGACGTGATCGCCCGCAGCGAGCGGTGAGGGGCGCTGCCAAAGGGCCTTCATATGAGGCATGGTACTGCGCATGCGCCTTTGTCGCCCATCGCATCTCGGGGTCGCTTTCATGCCCTTTCACCGTGCCCTCCTGTCCGCCGCGACCTGCACATTGGCGATTGTCGTGTCCTTTTCCTCGCCCGCCAGGGCGGGCAAGGACGGCACCTATTGCAGGACGGCTGAGACGATCGTGTTCTCGTGCGATCTCGGCAGCCACACGCTTTCGCTCTGCGCCTCCAAGGACATCGGCGACGGCCGCGGCTTTCTGCAATATCGCTTCGGCCATCTGGACCGGGTGCTGACGAGCTATCCGGCGCCCGGCACGAAGCCCGCCGACGCCTTCACCGTCGGCACGCTCATGTTTGCGGGCGGCGGCGGGGCATGGCTGCGGTTCCAGGATCAGGCGATCCGCTACACGCTCTTCAACGCCATCGGAAAGTGGAACCCCAAGGGTGGCACGGCCGAGGTCTCGGGCGTCGTGGTGGAGCAGAACGGCCAGCCGAGCGTGACCATGGTCTGCCGCGATCATATCGTCGGCGGGTTCGGCTCCGGCTTCTTCGAGAAAGCCGGCCTGAAGGCCGAGGGCGAATTCGAAATTCCCGAGGACGCCTTCCCGAAATAGGCGCCGACGACTCGTCTTCTACGCCCGAGCGGGCCTTTCGCCAGGGCCGCGCGTGCCTGCGCCGGGCAGGATCATGATGCCAGCGTCGCGATGACCGCGTTCAGCACCGGGAACCCTCGTGCGGTTGCGGCCAGCCGGTTACCGGTGCGCCGTACCAGGCCGTCCTGCTCCAGCTCGGCGATGCGGCTTTCTGCAATGGCCTTCCCGGCGAGTTTTGCGTGCCGGGCAAGATCAACACCTTCGACGAGCCGTAGCCCCATGAGAAGCAGTTCGTCCGCCTGCTCGGCCGGTTCCAGGGGCTCGTCGGAGACGATGCCGTGGCCGTTCGCTTCCACCAGCTCCAGCCATTGCTCCGGCTGTTTCTGTGTGAAGGTGGCGCGGCGCGTGTCGCCCACCGCGAGCCGCCCATGGGCGCCGGGGCCGATGCCGGCGTAGGTGCCATAGCGCCAATAGACGAGATTGTGCCGCGCCTCGGCGCCGGGGCGGGCGTGGTTGGAAATCTCATAGGCGGGAAGGCCGGCTTGCGCCGTGATCTCCTGCGTCACATCCCAGAGCGCGCGGGCATGGTCGTCGTCGGGGATCAGCAGCTTGCCGGCGGAATATAGCTTCTCGAACATTGTGCCCGGCTCGATGGTGAGCTGGTAGAGCGAGAGATGCTCGCACCCTTCCGCGATGGCGCGCTTCAGCTCGCGCGCCCAGTCTTCCGGCTTCTGGCGCGGGCGGGCATAGATGAGGTCGAAAGACACGCGCTCGAACGCATGGCGCGCGATCGCCACCGCCGCCAGCGCCTCGTCCACCGAATGCATGCGGCCGAGCGCTTTCAGCTCGGCATCGTCCAGCGCCTGGACGCCCAGCGAGACACGGTTGACCCCCGCCGCGCGATAGCCGCGAAACCGCTCGGCTTCCACGCTGGTGGGATTGGCTTCCAGGGTGATCTCGGCATCGGCGGCGAGCGGCCAAGCCGCGTTCACCGCCTCCAGGATCGCCGCGACGGTGCCTGGCGCCATGAGCGAGGGCGTGCCGCCGCCGAAAAACACCGTCCCCGCTTCGCGCGGCCCGGTGAGGGCACGCATATGAGCGATCTCTTGCCGGAAAGCGGCGATGAATCGCGCCTGGTCCGGCGGCGCGTGCCGCACATGGCTGTTGAAGTCGCAATAGGGGCATTTGGCGAGGCAGAAGGGCCAATGCACATAAACACCGAAACCGCCCGCGGTATCTAAACCCGCGCGATCCGATTCTCCTCCCGCATGCGGGTGAGGGGCGGGACCGCTCGATGCGGGGCCGGAAGTAAAAGAAGGGATCGTGGTCATGCCTCCAGGCAGGCCTGCGCCAATTGGCGAAAGGCGCGGGCGCGATGGGAGAGGCCGAAGCCGAGCGGCGGCATGGAATGCTTCTCCTCCGCGCTCATTTCCGCGAACGTGCGGGTGTGGCCCTCGGGCACGAACATGGGATCATAGCCAAACCCCTTGGCGCCGCGGGTCGGCCACACCAGTTCGCCCTCCACCACCCCTTCGAATTCCTCCACGTGGCCGTCGGGCCAGGCAAGGCAGAGGGCGGAGACGAACCGGGCGGTGCGCGCATCCGGATCGGTGGCGCCGCGCGCCACCAGCAGCGACTGGATGGTCTCCATCGCCTTTTCGAAATCGCGCTCCGGCCCGGCCCAGCGGGCGGTGTGGATTCCGGGCTGGCCGCCGAGCGCGTCGATCACCAGCCCGCTGTCATCGGCAAACGCGGGCAATTGCGCCGCCGTGGCCGCCGCGACCGCTTTCAGGCGGGCATTGGCGGCGAAGGTGGTGCCGGTCTCGTCGGGCTCGGGCAGGTTCAGTTCGCCGGCGGACACCGCTTCCACCCCATAGGGTTCGAGCAGCATGCGCATCTCGATGAGCTTGCCCTTGTTGTGCGTGGCGACCACCAGCCGCCCTTCGAGCCGGCGATGGGTCATCAGGCCACCGCCTGCTTCTGCAAATCCACCAGCTGGTTGATGCCGGTGCGGGCGAGCGAGAGCAATTGCAGGAACTCCGCCTCCGTGAACGGGGTCTTTTCCGCCGTGCCCTGGATCTCGACGATGCCGCCGGAGCCGGTCATGACGAAATTGGCGTCGGTCTCCGCCTTGCTGTCCTCGGGATAGTCGAGGTCGAGCACCGGGGTGCCTTCGAAAATGCCGCAGGAGACAGCCGCGACGTGCTCGCGCAGGGGAATGGTCTTCAGCATGGAGCGCGAATACATCCAGCTCATGCAGTCATGCAGGGCGATCCAGGCGCCGGTGATGGCGGCCGTGCGGGTGCCCCCGTCGGCCTGGAGCACGTCGCAATCAAGCGTGATCTGACGTTCGCCGAGGCCGACCAGATCGGTCACCGAACGCAGCGAGCGGCCGATCAGCCGCTGGATCTCCTGGGTGCGGCCGGATTGCTTGCCGGTGGTGGATTCGCGCCGGGTCCGCTCCAGCGTGGCGCGGGGCAGCATGGAATATTCCGCCGTCACCCAGCCGCGGCCCTGGCCCTTCAGCCACGGCGGCAGGCGCTCTTCCAGGGTCGCCGCCACCAGCACGTGGGTGTCGCCGAACTTGACGAGGCAAGAGCCCTCGGCATGGCGCAGAACGTTGCGCTCGAAGGAAACGGCTCGCATCTCGTCGCTCGCGCGGCGGCTCGGGCGCATAATCTATCCAATCCATTGTGAAACAGGCCGCCGTTTTAGGGGTGGGCGCGCGCGGGGGCAAGGGGCGTGGTATGATGAAGGCTTGAACCACAGAAGGATGGATTCCCCGGTCGTCCCGCCGACTTCCCGCTGAAGCTGTCCTGTCCGTGTGCGCCGGAGTGAGGCCTTGCCCATCGATCCCATCATTCCTCCCTTTTCAGCGGCCCTCGGCCAGATCGACGAGCGCTCGCGCGAGATTTTCCGCCAGATCGTGGAAAGCTATCTCGCCACGGGCGAGCCGGTGGGCTCGCGCAACATCGCCCGCCTCATCCCCATGTCGCTGTCGCCCGCCTCCGTGCGCAATGTGATGGCTGACCTGGAGGCGGCGGGGCTGATCTACGCACCGCACACCAGCGCCGGCCGCCTGCCAACCGAACGCGGACTGCGCTTTTTCGTCGATGCGCTGATGGAAATCGGCGATGTGAGCGAGGGCGACCGGCGCAACATCGAGTCCCAGGTCGCCGCCGCCGCCAAGGGCTATACCGTGGACGGCGTGCTGCGCGAGGCCTCGGCCCTGCTGTCCGGCCTGTCGCGCGGGGCGGGCGTGGTCACGACCATCAAGACCGATCCGCGCCTGAAGCATGTGGAATTCGTGCCGCTGGACGCGAACCGCGCCTTGGTGATCCTGGTGTCCGAGGATGGGCAGGTGGAGAACCGGGCGGTGCCGCTGCCCATGGGCCTGCCGGCGTCCGCCCTCACGGAGGCGACGAATTTTCTCAACGCCCATATTCGCGGCCGCACGCTCGCGGAAGCGCGGGCCGAGATGGAAAACCTGCTGAGCGACCTGCGCCAGCAATTGGATGCCCTCACCGCGCGGGTGGTCGAGGCGGGCCTCGCTTCATGGTCGGGTGACGGGCCGGCGGAGCGCAAGCTGATCGTGCGGGGACAGGCGAAACTCCTGGAGGATCTCCATGCGCTGGAGGACCTCGAGCGCATCCGCCTGCTGTTCGACGATCTGGAATCGAAGCGCGATGTGGTGGACCTGCTCGGCCGGGCGGAGGATGCCCAGTCGCTGCGCATCTTCATCGGCTCGGAGAATAAATTGTTCTCGCTCTCCGGCTCTTCCACCATTGTCGCGCCCTATCATGACAGCCAGGGCCGCGTGCTGGGCGTACTTGGGGTGATCGGCCCCACGCGGCTCAATTATGGGCGCATCGTGCCCATGGTGGACTTCACCGCGCGGGTCGTGAGCCGTGTTCTGGGAGCCCCGGGGGCCGACGCGGCTTGATTTTTCCCGCCATGCCCCCGATATGCGGAGCGAAATCGGTGCACCTGCCCGTGGGGCGGTGTTTGTTAGCGACGAGGACATGGGCATGAGCGATCAGGGTGGCGCGAACGACGCGAAGCCCCATACCGACCTGAACTCCGATCCCGAGGGCGCAGAGATGGAAGCGCTCGCCGAGGTCGGGGAGGCCGGTGGACTCCAGGCGGAGAAGCAGCGGCTGGAAGGCGAGGTCGCGAATTTGAAGGACAAGTTCCTGCGCGCCTATGCGGAAGCGGAGAACATCCGCCGCCGGGCCGAAAAGGAAGTGACCGACGCCAAGACCTATGGCATCGCCTCCTTCGCGCGCGACGTGTTGAACGTCGCCGATGATCTCGCCCGCGCGCTCGGCGCGGTTGAGGCGGAGGCCAAGGAAAAGGCCGAAGGCGCGTTCAAGGCGCTGCTGGACGGTCTGGAATTGACCGAACGCAGCCTCCAAAAGGGTCTGGAAAAGCACGGCATCCGCAAGGTTGAGCCGGTCGGTGAGAAATTCGACCCCAATCTCCACCAGGCGATGTTCGAAGTGCCGGACGCGAGCGTGCCGAATGGCACCGTGGTGCAGGTGGTGCAGTCCGGCTATGTGATCGGCGACCGAGTTCTGCGTCCCGCCATGGTCGGCGTTTCGCGCGGCGGTCCGAAAGCTGCGCCCGGGGAGGCCAAGGCGGAGAATGGTTCCGCCAACTGACGCAGCCTTGGCTTCGAACGCGTTGACTGATTGAAAAAGCCGTCGCGGCGCAGGCTGCGACGGCTTTTTGCTGGGGCGCCGAGGACCCCGAAGGTCAATTGGTGTCCAACCCGTCCCGGATGGCGCGCACGCGCGTGTAGGTGTCCTGGAAGGCATCCGCCTTCACCACCGCGATCATGCGGATATGCGCGTTCGAGCCGAACCGCAGCCATTGGATCACCTTCACGTCCGCTCCCGATGTGGCATCCTTGGCGGTTGCAATGATCTCGAAGCCGGGCTGGCCGCCGATGCGCAGCGGTTCGGCGCGATCGATATGCATGTCGCGCACCGCGGGCACGGAGGAGAGGGACCGCAGGGCGAACTGCCCGCGATCGTCCTCGCGCGGCGTGCCGGGGGAAACGCCCACCACGAAAATCGGCTGGCTGGCGCTTTCCACCACGTCCTTATCGCCTTCGGTGAGCACCACGGCGGTGTTGCCGATGACCTTCACCACGCGGAATCCCGCAAGGTCGCCGAGCTTGAACGGCAGACCGGCCAATTGCTCCTGCGTCGAGGGGGGCGCGCGGAAAGCGAGCGTCATCAGGCTCTTGCGCACGGCCTCGTCGGAAAGATCGCCCGCATTGGCCTCCGGAAGCTGCACCGTCACCAGGGCGGTGCCTTTCGCGGTACCGGCCAGCAGGATCCATTTCTTTGCAGTCACCGGCCCGGCGCTCTGCCTGCCGACCACGAGAAGGGTCTGCGCGTCGCGCAGGGGCGAGGATTCAGGAAGGCTCTTGGGATCCGCCACCAGGGGGCCGCGGCTTTCCACCGTGATGCCCTTGGTGGCGAGCGCCGCGTCGGTGAAGCCGGATTCGATCTGCGGATAGGCCTGCGGCGGCATTTCGATGATGAGCAGCGAGGCCGCCTTGCTGCGGTCCTCGAAGCCGGAGAAGGTCGTGCTTTCCACCATACCGTCGGGAGGTACCAAGCCCGCCAGCGTCCCCTTGGGAAAAACGGCGTCGGCCGCGCTGGCGAACCCGCCCGAAACCAGCAGCACGGCGAGCGAAAGCCCGAGGCGGATCTTCATCTTCGGCAATCCCATCACGGCAAAATCCATTGCGGCAGACCCATCATGGCGTCTTGGCGGCGAAAGCGGGCGGAAGCGTGGCCCGCGCTGATGTCGCAGGCTCGGCCGGGTCCACCCGCCGCAAGGTCAGGTTGAAGCGACCCGGGCCGGGCAGGAGGGTGGACGTGCCGGGCAGGATGCGGTCGATGCCGTGGAAGGCAAGACGGCTTTCTCCCGAGAGCAGGAGGGCATCGCCCGAGGCGAGCCGCAGCGAGCGGGTCGGGGCCCGCCGCTCCGTGCCGCCAATGCGAAACAAGGCGGTATCTCCGAGTGACAGCGAGAGCACGGGGGCGGTGAAATCATGCTCGTCGCGGTCCTGGTGCAGGCTCATGCGGGCGTCGGGCGCGTACCAATTGATCAGGCACGCCTGGGGTGGCGCGGAGGCGTCGGTCAGATGGTCCCAGGCGGCGAGGAGGGATGCCGGAATCGGCGGCCAGGGGGCGCGCGTCTCCGGGTGGAAGGACTGGTAGCGATACCCCGCCTCGTCCGACACCCAGCCAAGCGGACCGCAATTGCTCATGCGCACCGAAAACGCCTTTCCCGTGCGCGGCATGCGCGGCGTGAAAAGGGGCGCCACGGCGAGGATGGCGTCGATCTCGCGGACCAGGGATTGCTGGGCGGCGCGGTCGAGAAACTCCGGCCAATAGAGGCAGCCCGGTGCGACTTCAATATGATGCGACACCTGAATTCGCGCCTCCCTGCGCCACCATGGCCGAGCCTGACGGCGGCGCCAAGTCCGTCCTCCACCGCGGTGCCGGAATACTGCGCTGTTGCCGGTTCGATGCCGCGCGTCAACCCGATCCAGGTCGCCCATGGGAACGCACCGGTCGGCGAGGCGTTCCTTTGGGCGACGGGAAGGACAGGAGATTTGACCATGAACAAGCATCTTGTCGGCGCCGCTGGCGCCCTCGCCCTGGTGCTCGGCGCGTCCGCCGCCAGCGCCCAGACCTCGGCGGTCATCGTCACCCAGCCGTCGGGCTATGTGACCGTGACCCCCGAGCAGCAAGTCCAGATCCAGCGCTACGTGGTCCAGCGCCCGGTGACGGCTACGACCGTGCTGCCCCGCGGCTACGCGCCGGTGGCCGGTGCGGTGATGCCGGCAGACGTGGAACTGCAGACCTTCTCCACCGACGCCTCGTACGGCGGCTTCGATGCGCCGAGCTACCGCTACGTGGTGATGCCCGACAACCAGACGGTGCTGGTGGAGCCGGGCAGCCGGCGCATCATAGAGGTAATTCGATAAGGTCTAGCCGTTCGGGACGAGTTCGCCCCGGCGTCTCGGAAACGCCTGGAAATCGAAATATTCACCCCGCCGGGTGGTCCTGGCGGGGTGTATTTGCATATCCTGATCGCGAGAAGGTGAAAAAGCGAGGTGGCGCAGCCAAGCATGCCTTGCGGCGCCTAAGGACCCCTCCTATATCGGCCTCGAACGCTGTAATCACAGCGTACCCCAATGCAACGGGGACCGGCGGACAGCCGCGGGAGGGGCCCGCGGGCATCCTTCATGGGCGCTGCAAAGGCCCGGCCGGTCTGCCGATAAGGAGAAGTACATGTCCAAGATCATCGGCATCGACCTCGGTACCACCAATTCCTGCGTCGCGGTGATGGAGGGAAGTTCCCCGAAAGTCATCGAGAACGCCGAAGGCGCGCGCACCACGCCGTCCATCGTCGCCTTCACGGAAGACGGTGAGCGTCTGGTCGGCCAGCCGGCGAAGCGCCAGGGCGTCACTAACCCAGAGCGCACCTTCTTCGCGGTGAAGCGCCTGATCGGGCGCCGCTACGACGATCCCACCGTCGAGAAGGACAAGAAGCTCGTTCCGTACCACATCGTGCGCGCCGACAATGGCGATGCGTGGCTGGAAGCGGACGGCAAGAAATATTCGCCCTCGCAGATTTCCGCCTTCATCCTTCAGAAGATGAAGGAAACCGCCGAGGCGTTCCTGGGCGAGAAGGTCGAGAAGGCGGTCATCACCGTTCCGGCCTACTTCAACGACGCCCAGCGCCAGGCCACCAAGGACGCCGGCAAGATCGCCGGTCTCGAAGTCCTGCGCATCATCAACGAGCCGACGGCGGCCGCGCTCGCTTATGGCCTCGACAAGAAGTCGGCCGGCACCATCGCGGTGTATGACCTCGGCGGCGGCACGTTCGACGTGTCGGTGCTCGAGATCGGCGACGGCGTGTTCGAAGTGAAGTCCACGAACGGCGACACGTTCCTGGGCGGCGAAGACTTCGACATGCGTCTGGTCACCTATCTCGCCGACGAGTTCAAGAAGGAGCAGGGCATCGACCTGCGGAACGACAAGCTGGCCCTTCAGCGCCTCAAGGAGGCCGCCGAAAAGGCGAAGATCGAGCTGTCGTCCGCGACCCAGACCGAGATCAACCTGCCCTTCATCACCGCCGATGCGTCCGGTCCCAAGCACCTGACCATGAAGCTGACCCGCGCCAAGTTCGAGGCGCTGGTGGACGACCTGATCCAGCGGACCGTCGAGCCCTGCCGGCTCGCGCTCAAGGATGCAGGCCTCTCCGCCGGCCAGATCGACGAAGTGGTGCTGGTGGGCGGCATGACCCGCATGCCCAAGGTGCAGGAGATCGTGAAGCAGTTCTTCGGCAAGGAGCCCCACAAGGGCGTCAACCCGGATGAAGTGGTCGCCATCGGCGCCGCGATCCAGGCGGGCGTGCTGCAGGGCGACGTGAAGGACGTGCTGCTGCTCGACGTGACCCCGCTCTCGCTGGGCATCGAGACGCTGGGCGGCGTGTTCACCCGCCTGATCGACCGCAACACCACCATCCCCACCAAGAAGAGCCAGGTGTTCTCCACAGCGGAAGATGGCCAGACGGCGGTGACCATCCGCGTGTTCCAGGGCGAGCGCGAAATGGCGGCGGACAACAAGGTCCTCGGCCAGTTCGATCTCATGGGTATCCCGCCCGCGCCGCGCGGCGTGCCGCAGGTGGAAGTCACCTTCGACATCGACGCCAACGGCATCGTGCAGGTGTCCGCCAAGGACAAGGGTACGGGCAAGGAGCAGCAGATCCGCATCCAGGCTTCCGGCGGTCTCAATGAGTCCGACATCGAGAAGATGGTGAAGGACGCCGAGGCGCACGCCGCGGAGGACAAGAAGCGCAAGGCCCTGGCCGAGGCCAAGAACCACGGCGAGGCGCTGGTCCACTCCACCGAGAAGGCCCTGTCGGAATATGGCGAGAAGGTCGGCTCCGCCGAAAAGACCGCCATCGAGACCGGCCTGACCGAGCTGAAGGCGGCGCTGGAAGGGTCCGACGTGGACGTGATCCAGGCCAAGACCCAGTCCCTGGCCCAGGTGTCGCTCAAGCTGGGCGAGGCCATGTATGCGGCCCAGCAGGGCGGCGAGCCCGGCGCTTCGGCGAAGCCCGCCGACGATGTGGTCGATGCCGAATTCACCGAGGTCGACGACGACAAGAAGAAGTCGGCCTGATCCTTGCTTGCCACGCATATGTGCATGTGAACGGTCGAACGCAGTTACCCCCCGGGCCAGTCCCGGGGGTTGACGTTTCCGGCGGTCGGCCTTTGCGTCGGCCGGCGTGAGCCGGTGGGGCGCCGAGGCTGATCTTTGTGTCGAGGACGCCTGAACCGGGGCGGCGGGTAAACGAAGCCATGTCAAAGCGCGATTATTACGAAATTCTGGGCTGCGAGCGCAGCGCCGATGAAACGGTGCTCAAGGCCTCCTATCGCAAGCTCGCCATGAAATGGCATCCCGATCGCAACCAGGGCGACGGGGAAGCGGAAGTGCGCTTCAAGGAGGTCAGCGAGGCCTATGAAGTGCTCAAGGACCCGCAGAAGCGCGCGGCCTATGATCGCTTCGGCCATGCCGCCTTCGAAAATGGCGGCGGGGGCGGGGCGGGCTTCGGGCCCGATTTCGCGTCCACCTTCGCGGATATTTTCGACGATCTCTTCGGCGGCTCCATGGGCGGCCGCGGCGGCGGTGGCGGCCGGGGCGGGGCCCAGGGTGGCCGCGGTCGCGGCGCGGACCTGCGCTACAACATGGAAATTACCCTCGAAGAGGCGTTTTCCGGCAAGACCGCCGAAATCAAGATTCCCACGTCCATCATCTGCGAGAGCTGCTCAGGCTCCGGTGCCAAGCCCGGTACCCAGCCGAAGGTGTGCCGCACCTGCGGCGGGGCGGGCAAGATTCGCCATGCCCAGGGCTTCTTCACGCTGGAGCGCACCTGCCCGGCGTGCCAGGGCCGCGGCAGCGTGATCGAGGACCCCTGCACCGCCTGCGGCGGCGCGGGACGCGTGACGCGCGAGCGTTCGCTTTCGGTGCAGATCCCGGCAGGGGTGGAGGATGGCACGCGCATTCGCCTCGGCGGCGAGGGCGAGGCCGGCGTGCGCGGCGGTCCGGCGGGCGATCTCTACATCTTCCTGTCGCTGGAGCCCCATCCCTTCTTCCAGCGCGAGGGGGCAGATCTTTATTGCCGCGCGCCCATCTCCATGGTGATGGCGGCGGTCGGTGGCTCGGTGGAGGTGCCGACCATCGACGGCGAGAAGACCAAGGTGCGCATTCCCGAGGGCACGCAATCCGGCAAGCGCCTGCGCCTGTCGGGCAAGGGCATGCCCATCCTGCGCTCGCGCGCCCATGGCGACATGTACGTGCAGGTGGTGGTCGAAACGCCGCAGAACCTCACCAAGCGCCAGAAGGAACTGCTCGCGGAGTTCGAGCGCGAATGTTCCAGCGAGACAAATCCTGAATCCAACGGCTTCTTCGCCAAGGTGAAGGATTTTTTCCAAGGCGCCAGCGAGGCCGACTAGACGGCTTTGCATGCTTGTGACGGTCGCCATCCCGCCCTAGACCTGCGCCGGGCGGGGGCGCGGGATGGAATCAGGAAAAGACAACGGGTCGTGTGCGACCAGGACGGACGCCGGCCGGCTGGATTGGCTGGACGCCATTCGCGGCTATGCCATCATTCTGGTGGTCGGCATCCATGCAGCCGCCTACAGCTTCATCCCTCTGGACTCGCTGGACGGCTGGTTCGGCTTCCTGCTGTCGACTGCGACCGTGCCGCTGTTCTTCGCGGCGGACGGCTTCCTGATCTCCCGCAGGCTTGACGAGGGGCGGCCGCCCCGATGGCGCGACGTGTCGCGCTGGGCCAGACGCCTTCTGCTGCCGTTCCTCATCTTCTCCATGCTCTATGCGGGCCTGCGCTGGATCGCAGAAAGCCGGGGCCTGCTGGCGGAGCACCTGATCCCGGTGGATGACCCGGTCGCGCTGCTGGTGACACTCTACCGCACGCCCCATGCGCAGAACCTTTATTTTCTTCCCGCCCTGTTCCTGGTGCGGCTCGCGGCCTTGCCCCTGGTTCCGCTGATGCGGAAGGGCCTTGCGATGCGCATCGCGCTCGTGCTCGGGGCCGTGGGCCTCAATCTTGCGGCCCGGGCGACCTTTCTTGCACCTTTGCTTTCGGCTCCGGTGATCGATCCCGTGGTCTATCTGTTCTGGGGTCTACCGTTGTTTCTGTTCGGCGTCCTTCTGGCGCCGCTTGCCCCGCTGGTGGCAGGGCGGGAGGCGATGGTGGGTCTCGGCGCCCTGACACTTGCGATCCTGGCGCAGGCCCGCGGAATGGGCAGCATCTTCATCGTGTATCCCTATCTCGCAGGTTTGATGGCGCTCGGCCGGGGGACGCTCCACGGGAGTGGACGGCTTGCGCGCGCGTTCGCCTTCCTCGGCCGGCGGACCATGGGGATCTATCTGCTGCACGGGCCGCTGTTTCTCAAAGCGGGACAGATGCTGATTTCCAAGGCGGGGCTGGCGGGATGGCCGGCGTTCTTTGTCCTGTGGGCGTTCGGCTTCGCCTTCGGCCTTGCCGCAACGCTCGCTGTGGAACGCCTGCGGCTGGACGGCCTTCTGTTCGGGGCGCCCACGGCGCATCCGGATCGGGGCCGCCACCATTCCGCCGAACTCGCGGGCGAACAGTCTGCGCCGAGATGCGGGGAAGCATGACAGCGCGATTCGTCTTCAGGTGTGTTGCGGCCGTTCTGGCCCTGCTCGGCGGCACCGGCTTGGCCATGGCGCATCCCCACGTGTGGGTGACCATGAAGACCCAGGTGGTCTATGCCCCGGACGGCACCATCACCGGGTTGAAGCAGGACTGGACCTTCGACGAGGCTTTCACCGCTTTCGCCCTCCAAGGCCTGGAGCGCAACAAGGACGGCTCCTATCCCGACAGCGTCTTGAAGCCCTTGGCCGAGGTCAATGTAACCTCGCTGAAGGAATATGATTATTTCGTCAAGGCAAAGACCGCGACGGCGAAGCTCGCGTTCAAAGATCCGATCGATTATTACCTCACCTATGAGAATGAAGCGCTGACGCTCCACTTCTTCCTGCCGCTGGTAAAACCTATACCGGCCAAGGGCAGCATGAGTTTCGACATTTACGACCCCACTTATTTCGTCTCGTTCGAATTCGCCGAGAAGGACCCCGTATCCCTGTCCGGCGCGCCTGCGGGCTGCACCTTCCAGACCGTTCAGCCGGAGCAGCCGCAGAACATGCAGCTGGGGGAGGAGTTCTTCACGAACCTCACCGCCTCCAGCAGCTATGGCGCGCAATATGCAGACAAAGTCGCGGTGAAGTGCCCATGACGCGGCTTCTCGCCGACCCTTCGGCGAGATTCGGGAGAAGTTTTCGTCGGCGAAATGTGACCTATCGGAAGAGCCATCCATGACGCTTCGCTGGCGCCTGTCCCGCGCGGGACGCCACCCCCTGGCGCTCGCCGGAGCACTGGGCGGGGGCCTCGCGATCGCGGCCCTCATCCTCCTCGTGGCGGAGCCGGCGCTCGCGCAAGCGCTGAACCCGGCGCCCGGTGCCCTCGGCCCCAAGCCGACGCCGTTTGGGCTCGGGGCCGGCGGACCGGCGCCCTCGGGCATCGCCGGCTATCTGATTTCCAAGCAGAGCGAATTCTACCGGGCACTGATCCAGGCGGTGCGGGCGGCAAAGGCGGATGGGAACGCCTTCGGCCTGCTGGCGGGCCTCTCGTTTGCCTATGGCGTGTTTCACGCGGCCGGGCCGGGGCACGGCAAGGCGGTGATCTCCTCCTATCTGCTGGCGGATGGCGGCACGCTGCGCCGTGGGGCGCTGCTGGCGTTGGCGGCTGGCATGGTGCAGGCGCTGGCGGCGGTGCTGTTCGTGGGCCTGCTGGCGATCCTGCTGGGCGGCACCGCCGCCTCCATGGCGGGGGCCATGAATGTGGTGGAGATCGCGGCCTATGGCAGCATCGCCGTGTTCGGGGCCTATCTCGCTTTCAGGAAAGCAATCAGCCTCGTCGCCGTGCTGCGCGGCCAGCCGGCGGGCCATGTGCACGGCCCCGATTGTGGCTGCGGCGACAAGCACGCGCCCGACCCGCACCTGCTGGACGGCCGGGGCGGCTGGAAGCGGGCGGCGGTGGCGGTGATCTCCGCCGGCGCCCGGCCGTGCTCGGGCGCGATCCTGGTGCTGACCTTCGCCTTGTCGCAAGGGGTGATCTGGAGCGGTGTCGCGGCCACCTTCGCCATGGGTCTCGGCACCGCGCTCACCGTCACCGGCATTGCGGCGCTCGCGGTCTATGGCAAGCGACTGGCGGTGAAGCTCGCTTCCGCCGCCTCGGGGCGGGGGACGGCGCTGCTGCTGGCGATCGAGATGGGTGCCGCGCTGCTGGTGTGCTTCTTCGGCGTCGCGCTGTTGACGGGCTATGCGGTGAGCGAACGCCTGCTGCCGGGCTAAAACTTTGCAGCGGCTAAGGGTTTGCGCTGCGATGCACCAAAATTCGCCAAGCCTGCTTTTTCGGCAACTTCATTTCACAATCCCTCCAAACAACGAAATTGCCGGGGGCGCGAACGCGTGTAAGCTTTGATCGAGATCAAAAGATGCGACGGCGTCCGAACGGGCGCACGAAGGAGAGCGGCCCGGAGGCCGCCGCGTCGCACCGGAGGCGCCCATGGCCATGAAGCCCGTCTCGCTCGACGACAAATACGACCTGAACCAGGACGACGTCTTCGTCTCCGGCACCCAGGCCCTCGTCCGCCTGACCTTGATGCAGAAGGAGCGCGACCGGCGCGCCGGGCTCAATACCGGCGGCTATGTCACCGGCTATCGCGGCTCTCCCCTGGGCGGGCTGGACCAGCAGTTCGGCCGCGCCCAGAAACTGCTCACCGCCAACGACATCCTGTTCCAGAGCGGGCTGAACGAGGATCTCGCCGCCACCGCGCTCTGGGGCTCCCAGCAGGCGGAATTGCGCGGCGAAGGCAAATATGACGGGGTGTTCGGCCTCTGGTACGGCAAGGGGCCCGGCGTGGATCGCTCCGGCGACGTGTTCCGCCACGCCAATAATGCCGGCACGTCCCGGCATGGCGGCGTGCTTGCCCTCATGGGCGACGACCACACCTGCGAAAGCTCCACCACCGCGCACCAGAGCGAATTCCATTTCGTCGATGTGATGATCCCCGTGCTGAACCCGGCCGGGGTGCAGGAGATTCTCGATTACGGCCTTTATGGCTGGGCGCTCTCGCGCTTCGCCGGCACCTGGGTCGGGCTGAAGGCGGTGAAGGACACCATCGAATCCACCGGCATCGTGGATGGGCGCGTGGACCGGGTGCGCATCGAGCCGCCGCTCGGCTTCGCCTTGCCGCCGGGTGGCCTCAACATCCGCCTCGGCGATACCCCGGTGGCGCAGGAGGAGCGGCTTCAGGAATATAAGCGCGACGCGATCCTGCATTTCCTGCGTGCCAATCGGCTAAATCGTTTCATCACCTCCGGTGGCGCCCGCCCGCGCATCGGCATCGCGACCGTGGGCAAGAGCTATCTGGACGTGCGCCTCGCCCTCGACGAACTGGGCATCGACGAAGTGCGCGCCAATGATCTCGGCCTGCGCATCTGGAAGGTGGCCTGTCCCTGGCCGCTGGAGCCGGTGCAGCTGCGCGAATTCGCCGCCGGGCTGGACCTCATCATGGTGGTGGAGGAGAAGCGCTCGCTGATCGAGGTGCAGGTGCGCGAGGAGCTGTACGGCACCGCCAACCAGCCGGTCTGCATCGGCAAGCGCGACGAAGCGGGCCAATGGCTGTTTCCGGTGAAGGGCGCGCTCGACCCCAACGACATCGCCATCGCACTCGCCAAGCGCCTGCTGGCCTATGGTGACCTGCCGGACATCGCCTCCCGCCTCGCCGAGCTGGAGGAGGCCCAGCGGGTGCTCGCCGCGACCGGCGACGTCGCCACCCGTATTCCCTATTTCTGCTCCGGCTGCCCGCACAATTCGTCCACCGTGGTGCCGGAAGGCATGCGCGCCTATGCCGGCATCGGCTGCCATTACATGGTGCAATGGATGGACCGGGAGACCACCGGCTTCACCCAGATGGGCGGGGAGGGCGCCAATTGGATCGGCGAGGCGCCGTTCTCCAAGCGCGGCCATGTGTTCCAGAATCTCGGCGACGGCACCTACAACCATTCCGGCTATCTGGCGCTGCGCGCCGCCATCGCCTCGGGCGTGAACGTCACCTACAAGATCCTGTTCAACGATGCGGTGGCCATGACCGGTGGCCAGCATCACGAGGGCAATCTCACCGTGCCGGTGATCGCCCGCCAAGTGGCGGCCGAGGGCGCCAAGCGGGTCGTCGTCGTCACCGACGAGCCGGAGAAATACGCGAGTGGCGAAGCCTGGCCCGCCGGCCTCACCATTCATCATCGCGACGAGCTGGAGAGCGTGCAGCGCGAGCTGGCCGCCGTGCCCGGCTGCACCGTGCTGATCTACGACCAGACCTGCGCCTCCGAGAAGCGCCGGCGCCGCAAGCGCGGCCAGTTTCCCGATCCCGACAAGCGGGTCATCATCAACGAGCGGGTGTGCGAGGGCTGCGGCGATTGCGGCGTGAAGTCCAATTGCGTGTCCGTGCAGCCGCTGGAAACCGAGTGGGGCCGCAAGCGGGAGATCGACCAATCCTCCTGCAACAAGGATTTTTCCTGCGTCAACGGCTTCTGCCCCTCGTTCGTCACGGTGCACGGCGCCAAGCCGAAGAAGTCCGCCGGCGCGGCCTCCGGCGCCCAGGATTGGCCGGAGCTTCCCGAACCCGCGCATCCTGAGATCCACGGCACGTACGGCATCATCGCCACCGGCGTGGGCGGCACCGGCGTCGTGACCATCGGCGCAATCTTGGGTATGGCGGCGCATCTGGAGGGCAAGGCCTGCGGCATGATCGACATGGCCGGGCTCGCGCAGAAGGGCGGGGCGGTCTACAGCCACATCCGTCTTGCGAACCGACCGGAGGACATCACCGCCATCCGCATTCCTGCGCGCGGCGCCGACCTGATCCTCGGCGGCGACCTCGTGGTGGCTGGCACCAAGAAGGTGCTCGCGGCGGTGAAGCCCGGCGCGACCATCGTGGTGGTGAACACCCACGAGGTTCTGCCCGGCGACTTTACCCGCAACGCCGATTATTCCCTGCCCACCGAGCGGCTGAAGCGCACCATCTCCGGCCTTGCGGGCGTCGAGAAAACCCATCTCATCGAGGCGAGCCGGCTGGCGCTCGCCTTGTTCGGCAATTCGCTGGCGCAGAACATCTTCATGGTGGGCTATGCCTATCAGTTCGGCGCGCTGCCGGTGGCGGAAGCGGCGATCCTGCGGGCGCTGGAGCTGAACGGCGAGGCAGTGGCCATGAACAAGGCCGCCTTCTTGTGGGGCCGCCGTGCCGCGCACGATCCCGCCCGGGTGGAAGCCCTGCTCGGCCCCACCGCCGCGACCACCGATGCGCGCAAGCTCTCCCAAAGCCTGGACGAGGTCATCGCCCGCCGGGTGGCGTCGCTCGCGGCCTATCAGAACGCCGCTTATGCCAGGCGCTATGCGGATCTGGTGGCGCGCGTGCGCGCTGCGGAGGCCGCGCGGGCGCCGGGCCGGAGCGGGCTGGCGGAGGCGGTCGCGCGCAATCTCTACAAGCTCATGGCCTATAAGGATGAATACGAGGTCGCCCGCCTGTTCGCCGACGGCGAGTTCCTGCGGCAGGTGACCGCCGCCTTCGAGGGCGATCTGAAGTTCGAATTCCACCTCGCCCCGCCGCTGCTCGCCCGCGCCCACGGGCCGAACGGCGAGCCGCGCAAGATGCGCTTCGGGCCCTGGATGATGCGGGGCTTCTCCCTGCTCGCGAAGCTGAAGGGCCTGCGCGGCACGCCGCTGGATCCGTTCGGCTACAGCGCTGAGCGGCGCACCGAGCGGGCGCTGATCGCGGCCTATGAGGCCCGCCTGGCGGAGATCGTGGAGCGGCTCGACCGCGACAACCATGCCCATGCCGTCGCGCTCGCCAGCCTGCCGGAGAAGATCCGCGGCTACGGCCCGGTGAAGGAGCGGCATCTCGTGGCGGTGCGGGCGGAAGAAGCGGACCTGCTCGCCCGCTTCCGCACCCCAGCGCCGCGGCCCGCGCAGGCGGCTGAATAGGGGCCTGTTCAGCCGAGTTCGAAGCTGGTGATGCCGAAGATGCGATCGAGCGGCAAGCCGGGCGCGGGGCCTTTGTACATGCGCGCGGTCTCGAACACCGGAGCGAACCCGGCACCCTCGGCCAGCGCCCGCGCCGCCCCGTTGGGCTCCGGCACGTCGAGGAACAGCGGCGCCTCGGGCGCGTGGGCATGGGCGAAGGTGCTGAGCGCGTGAAACAGCAGGCGCGCGTCCGCCGGGGTGTCGGCGAACAGCGGTCCGATCTTGTGGCCGCTGCGGCAGCGCCGCACCACCCCATAGCCCGCCAGCGCGCCCGCCCGGTGGATGCCGAAGGCGCGTCCGTGGGCCGGGGCGAGCCATTTTGCGCGAAAATCCGGTCGGGGAAAGCCGAAGCAGGCATCATCCATGGCACCCGCCTCCGCCAGCCCGGTCGTGTCCAGGGGCAGGACTGCGCCGTCGGCCTCGAACGCTTGGGGCGAGCCGCCATAGCGGATATTGCGGTGGGCCAGGACGAAACCGGATTTGCGGTAATTCTCCTGCTGCGCCAGCACGCCGTCGAGGCCGACGACGCGCCCGGCGAGCCGCGCCATGGCGGCATCCCACACCTTCAGCCCCAGCCCGCGTCCGCGCAGGTCCGGCCGGCAGATGTAGAACCCGAGGAAGCCGAAATCGGCGCCGTAGCGCACGGCGGAAACGCAGGCCGCAAGCTGCTGCCCCTGGTCGAACACGCCGAGGAAGCCGCCGGCGTCCTGCGCAAGGAAGGCGGCTGCATCATCGAGGCCGGGATTCCAGCCTTCGCGCGCCGCCCACTCCACGGCCAGCGCGACCTCGTGCGGCGACAGGGTGCGCGCGTCCATGCCCATGGTGATGCCCCAGAGCCGGCGAACTGCCGACCGGCGCAGCTTCGCCGCGCGCGCCTCAGGTGCGCAAGGTGGAATCGCCGACGACGATGCGGCTGCGGCCCCTGGCCTTGGCGAGGTAAAGCGCCCGGTCCGCGCGCTCCAATATGGCTTCAAGGTTTGGATCGTCCGGCTCGCGCACGGCGATGCCGATGCTGGCCTGGACGTGGAAGGTGAGCGCGGCGCTGGTGATCGGCTCGGAGCGGATCGCCGCCATCAGGCGCTGGGCGACACGGGCGCCATAGTCCTTGTCCGCGCCCGGCAGAAGAATGGCGAATTCCTCACCGCCCATGCGGGCGATGATGTCGTTCTGCCGCAGAACCGCCCGGCAGCGCGCCGCAACCTCCTTGAGGACAGTGTCGCCCGCGCCGTGGCCGAACTGGTCGTTGATCCTTTTGAAGCGGTCCATGTCCAGCATCAGCAGGCAAAGGTCATGTCCGGAGAGGTTCGCCAGCTTGAATTCCGCGCCGCCCGCTTCGAAGAAACGGCGGCGGTTGTAGGTGTCAGTCAGCGCGTCGGTGCCGGCGAGGCGGCGAAACTCCTGCTCCAGGCGGCGCCGCTCCGTCACGTCCCAGAACACGACCACATAGGTGTCGCCGACGATGCGGAAGCGGAACTGGATGATGCGGCTGGCGCCGTCGCGGCACACCACTTCCCATTCCGTGCGCAGCACGCTGCTTTGGTCCGCCCGCGCGGCGTGGATCAGGTGCTGCCATTCCTCGATGACGCGCCCGCGCACCTCCGGATCGGGGAACGCGCGGTCCCACCAGGCATCGTGATGCGGGCGCAGCGGTGTGTCGTCGTAGAGGAACAGGTCGTCGGAAAGGTGGTTGGCGTATAATTCGTTGAACCCGCTGTCGTAGATCTCCACCCCGACCGGCAGGCGCTCCACCACGGTCTGGAGCAGGCGCGACCAATCCACCACCGGCGGGTGCGGACCGGGGTCCGCCGCGTGCCGCGCCAACGTCAGGACGGTGACGTCGCTCGCGTCCGCAGGCCGGGCGAAACGGAAGCCGAGCTTCGCAGCCCCGGTGGGGAGCACGCAGTCGAGCACCAACTCATCCGCCGGCAGGGTCTGGTCGAGGACCGCGGCCAGCAGGTCGGCGGCGAAATCGCCGACCAGTTCGCACAGGGCCTGCCCCCTTGGATCGCTCACAAGCAGCACTGCGGCGGCGGCGTTGGCGGCCCGCACACGGCAATCCGACCCGACCACCAGCAAAGGCGCGTGCACCAATTCAATCCACTCGGCGGCATTGATTGGCATCATTGGGTGGCGGCTATCCCCGTGCGCGATTGGTGGGTACAGGCCCCAGGGGCCAAATTCAACCATTCATTGTAAGCTGGGGAAATGCAGTCCGTTCCAGGAAGCCCGCCAGGTCTTCGGTGATGAAGTCCACATAGGACGCTTCGCGGCCTTCGAACTCCCAGGTCTCGCGCGCCGCGATCTGCTCGCCGGGCGGAACCACGAGGGTGGTCACCATGCCGATCCGGTGCGGCACTTCCAGGTTGCGGGCGAGATCCTCGAACATGGCGGCGCGCGTGGGATCGACGCCATGGGCCCGCAGGAAGCGCTGATAGGCTTCCTCGGTGGGTTTGGGATGGAATTCCGCCGCCACGATGTCGTGCACCGCGGTGAAGTGTCCCCCGAGGCCGAGCTTCTCCAGCACGTTGCGCGCGTGCTGCTCGGATCCATTGGTATAGACGAGCTTGATTCCCGGCAGCGCCTCGATGGCGGCGGCGAGCCGGGGGGAATGCTCCAGCTCCGAGAGGTCGAGATCGTGCACATGGGCGAGGAAGGCCGCCGCATCCACTCCATGCTCGATCATCAGGCCGCGCAGCGAGGTCCCGTAGCGGCGGTAATAATCCTTCTGCACCACGAAAGCTTCCTCGTGGCTGATGTTGAGCAGGCGCGCCACGTAATCGCGCATGCGCGCGTCGAGCTGCGTCCACAGGTCGAGGTGTGCGGGATAAAGCGTGTTGTCGAGATCGAAGACCCAGGTCTCCACTCCCTCGAAGGAACGCGACGGCGTTACTGACGACATGGCACGCCTCTTTCTGGGATCTTCGGATGTACCTTATTTGTTCTTCAAACATCTCGCCCCCGGCCGCTTGGCCGGGGGCGTTCGACAGAATTCAGCGGGTGATGAGCGTTCCGGCGCCGTGATCGGTGAGCAGTTCCAGCAACACCGCGTGGGGCACCTTGCCGTCGAGGATAACGACGCCCTCAACGCCTTGTTCCAAGGCATAAATGCAGGTTTCCACCTTCGGGATCATGCCGCCGGAGACCGTGCCGTCGGCGATCAGTTCCTTCGCCTGGGCGATGGTCAGGCGGGGGATGAGCTGCTTGTTCTTGTCCAGCACGCCGGGCACATCGGTGAGCATGAGCAGGCGCTTGGCGCCGAGCGCGCCGGCGATGGCGCCGGCGAAGGTGTCGGCGTTCACGTTATAGGTGCCGCCGTCGAGCGCCGCGGCCACCGGCGCCAGCACCGGAATCAGCTCGCGGCCGAGGATCTGGTCGAGCACCATGGTGTCCACCTGGTCGGGCTCGCCGACGAAGCCGAGGTCGACCACCTTCTCGATATTGCTGCCGGGATCGACCACCACGCGGCTCGCCTTCTTGGCGAGCACCATGTTGCCGTCCTTGCCGCACAGGCCGATGGCCTTACCGCCGGCCTCGTTGATGAAGCCCACGATCTGCTTGTTGATGGAGCCGGCCAGCACCATCTCGACGATTTCCACCGTTGCCTTGTCGGTGATGCGCAGGCCGCCGGCGAATTCGCTCTTGATGCCGAGCTTGGTGAGCATGGCGCCGATCTGCGGGCCGCCGCCGTGGACCACCACCGGGTTCACGCCGGCCTGTTCCAGCAGCACGATGTCCTCGGCGAAATTGCGCGCGACCGCCTCGTCGCCCATGGCATGGCCGCCGTACTTCACGACGATGATGGCATCGTCATAACGCTGCATGTGCGGGAGGGCCTTGGCGAGCACCTCGGCTTGCAATCTTCCTTCCGCCAGCTCGGCGGGTTCCTGCATGCTCATCGGCTCGGCCTCTCGTCATCGGGCTTGGGGCGGCGCCGTTCTAGAGCATGTGGAGGCAAAGTCGAACGGTTTTTATCGCGCCCTCGCGCGGCGGGCCGGCAGGGCTGGAGAAGCCCGCCCGGTCACAAAACAGCGATTTGGAACCGTTACAGGGAAAGCCGGGAAAACCCCCTCTGGCAGGTCATGTATCCAACACATTTCCCGGCCTAACCGTGTTAAGCGCGGGGCGGGCGCTTTTCCTTCCTTCCGCCTTCCCTTAGGATAAGTTGATGTCGACCTCACGCCAACATGCGAGACGCGCGCTCGATTTGCGGCCCCGCTATATCGCGCTGCTCTTCGTTATCTGCCTTCTCATGGTGGCGATTCCGATTCTCACGCATCCGATTCCCCCGCTGTCGGATTATGTGAACCACCTCGCCCGCATGCATGTGATCGCCTCCGTGCCGGGCGACCCCGACCTGTCGCGCTTCTACTTCATCGAATGGCGCGTGATTCCCAATCTGATGGTGGATCTGGTGGTGCCGATCTTCGCGCGGGTGATGAATGTCTATGCGGCGGGCGAGGTGTTCACCCTCGCCACCTTCGCGCTCATCGCCTTCGGCACCATGCTGCTGCATCGCGCCTTGTTCGGCTCCTGGTCGGTCATCGCCCTGCTGGCGTTCCCGCTGCTCTACAACAGCGTGTTCCTGGTCGGCGTCATGAACTACATCTTCGGCATCGGCCTGTCGCTGGTGGCGCTGTCCTGCTGGGTCCTGCTGCGCGACAAGGCGTGGCCGTGGCGCTATCTCGTCTCCTGCCTGTTCGTGCTGATGCTGTTCTTCTGCCATCTGGTGGCGACCGGCATCTATGGCATCGGCATCCTCTCGTATGAGCTTTACCGCCTGTGGCAGCGTGCCGAAGGACCGCTGCGCGTGCGCATCGTCCGCTTCGTCACCGCCGGCTTTCCGTTCGCCCTCACCTTGCCGCTGATGCTGGCCAGCCCGACCCTGCGACTGGCAGGCCAGGACTGGTGGGAGCCGCGCGGCAAGATCGACGGCGTCGAGATGGTGGTGAACGTCTATTACGACTATGTCGCCTTTGCCCTCACCGGCATCGTGCTGCTGGCCGCCCTGTGGGCGGTGCGCCATCGCCTGATCCGCCTGCATCCGGTCATCACGCCGCTGCTGATCGTGAGCGGCGCAATCTATCTGGCGCTCCCGCGCACCTTCTTCGCCACGTACATGGCGGATCAGCGCATTCCGATCGCCATCGCCTTCATGGTGATCGCCTGCATCCAGGTGGACCTGCGCCACCGCCTCGCGCGGCGCGGCTTCGCGGTGGTCCTGCTGCTGCTGTTGGCTGTGCGCGTCGGGGAAGTGCAGCTGGTCTGGGACCGGCTGTCGCAATGGACTGTCGCCTTCCGTGCCTCCGTGGATGAGATCAAGCGCGGCTCCAAGGTGCTGGTCGCCTATGCCGATCCCATGGGCGGGTACGACGTGCGCGACCTCGGCCTCGTGCATGCTGCGTGCCTGGCCATGATCGAGAAATCCGCGCTTGTGACCACCGCCTTCACCGTGCCCGGCAAGCAGATCCTGCGCGTGCGCCCGCCTTATAAAGACTGGGTGGACACCGAGGACGGCACCCCGCCGACTCTGGAACAGATGTTGCTCTCCTCCGAGGAGCCGACGGCGGACGGGCCGCGCTATTGGGACCTGTGGCCCCAGCATTTCGACTATGTCTATCTGCTGTTCACGGAGCCCAACGACAAGAACCCCGATCCGGACGAGATGAAGCTGATCTATAGCGGCGATCGCTTCCAGCTCTATCAGGTGGTGAAGACAAAGCCGGAATCCTGATTGCGGGTCACCGCGCCGTCATCCATCTATGACAGACGATTCCGGAAACAGGGCGCCCGGCGCCGCGGCTCGCGCTGCGGTGCGCGCGCCGCGCCATCGAAAGGCCGTGATGGAGACCATTCTGACCCATGCGCTCCTCGTGTTCGAGGACCGCATCGCGCCTGGAACATTGGTGGTGCGCGAAGGGCGCATCCATGATCTGAGCGAGGGGCGCTCCCAGCTTCCCGCCGCGCAGGATTGCGGCGGCGATTTTATCGCCCCCGGCCTGATCGATCTGCACACCGACGCGCTGGAAGGCCATTTCGTGCCGCGCCCGAAGGTGATCTGGCCCGATCCGCGCGCCGCCGCCCTCGCCCATGACGGGCAGACCGTTGCCTCGGGCATCACCACGGTGTTCGACGCCATCTGCGCGGGCGGGTTCGACCAGGCGAAATCCGTGCGCCGCGAATTGTTCACCGTGATGCTGGAGGCGGTGGAGCAAAGCGCCCCGCTGTTCCGCGCCGACCATCATATTCATCTGCGCTGCGAGCTCACCGACCCGTCCGTGCTGGAATTGGTGGAGCCGCAGCTCGGCCGCGAGCGGCTCTCGCTCGCCTCCCTCATGGACCACACGCCCGGCACTCGCCAATGGCGCAACGTGGAGCATCTGAAGACCTTCCTCTCCGGCATCGGCAAGAGCGCCGAGGATGTGGAGCAGGAAGTGCTGGAGCGCACCGAGCGCGGCCGCGCCGCGGTGGCGGAAAATCATTCCCGGCTGGCCGCCCTGCTGCGCGACACCGGCATCGTGCTGGCGAGCCATGACGACACCGTGCCGGCCCATGTGGCGATGGCGCAGGACGCCGGCTGCACCATCTCTGAGTTTCCCACCACCATGGAAGCGGCGCGCGCGGCCCATGCGGCGGGCCTCACCACCATCGGCGGCGCGCCCAACGTGGTGCGCGGCGGCTCCCATTCCGGCGGGGTCGCCATGAAGGATCTCGCGGCCGCCGGCCTGCTGGATGCGCTGGCCTCCGATTATGTGCCCGCGAGCCTGCTCCAGGGCGCGCTCGCGCTCACCCGCCAGGGCCTGGGGTTGCCGCAAGCCATGTCATTGGTCACGGCGCGCCCGGCGCGCATGGCCGGGCTCGACGATCGCGGCCGGCTGGAATCCGGCCTGCGCGCCGACCTGCTGCGCTTC
This sequence comes from Roseixanthobacter pseudopolyaromaticivorans, assembly GCF_043195145.2. NCBI lineage: Bacteria > Pseudomonadati > Pseudomonadota > Alphaproteobacteria > Hyphomicrobiales > Xanthobacteraceae > Roseixanthobacter > Roseixanthobacter pseudopolyaromaticivorans. The sequence continues at coordinate 3,411,311 of NZ_CM195539.1, read as the reverse complement.
CGCCTCCATGGGGAAACGCCGGTGGTGCGCGAAGTGTTCGTCGAAGGCGCACGGGTGTTCTAAATAGCCATGGCGCACCTTGCACGTGCGCAACCCGGCCTTAGTTTGGCGCGCCGTCCGCGCCTGCTGCGCCGGTTCTGAACGGGGGGTCGAATGTCGCCGCGCTATGCCATCTATCTTGCGCCGCCGGGCGACAGCGCCCTCTGGAGCTTCGGCTCCGGCGTGCTCGGCTATGACGCCCTAACCGGCGCCGAGCTCGCGCCGCCTGCGCTCGCCGGCTTCGACGATGAGACCTGGCACGGCCTGACGCAGGACCCGCGCCGCTACGGCTTCCACGGCACGCTGAAGGCGCCCTTCCGCCTCGCCGAGGATCTCGACGAGGCAGACCTGTTCGCAGCGGTCGCGGCGTTCGCCACCGGCTATCGCCCGTTCGAATTGCCGCCGCTGGAGGTGCAGGCGCTCGGCGCATTCGTGGCGCTGGTGCCGACGATACCGGTGCCGGCGCTGCTGGATCTGGCCGCCTGCGCGGTGGTGGAACTCGACGGCCTGCGCGCGCCCCTGACTGCGCAAGAGGTGGCGCGGCGCCGACCCGAGCGGCTGTCCGCCCGCCAGCTGGAACACCTTCAGCGCTACGGCTATCCCTATGTGCTGGAGGATTTCCGCTTCCACATGACGCTGACGGATGCGCTCGACGAACCGACCTGCGCGCACGCCGTCAACGCCTTGTGCGAGGCCTATGCCGCCAGCGGCGCGCATCTTCCGGTGCTGATCGAGGATATCGCGATCTATCGCCAGTCCGAGGCCGGCGAGCGCTTCCGTATTCTTCACCGCGCGCCGCTGGGCGGCGTCGAGCCCGCGCAGGATCTCCCGGCATGAGCCCGCAAGCCCCGAAAAAGCTCGGCCTCGCGCCGCTGATCCACGAGAGCGCGCAGGTGCGTGCCTCGACGCTCGGGCGTTACACCGAGGTGGGTGCGCGCACCAAGCTGCTCGAAGTAGAAATGGGCGATTATTCCTACGTCGCCAACGATGCCGACATCGCCTATGCCAGCATCGGCAAGTTCTGCTCCATCGCGGCGATGACGCGGCTCAACCCCGGCAATCATCCCATGTGGCGGGCGAGCCAGTCGCATTTCACCTATCGGGCGTCGGCTTATTTCGACGACGCGGCCGATGAGGCGGATTTCTTCCAATGGCGGCGCGACCATCATCTCCACATGGGGCATGACGTGTGGGTGGGCCATGGGGCGGTGATCCTGCCCGGCCGCACCATCGGCACCGGCGCCGTGATCGCGGCGGGGGCCGTGGTGAGCAAGGACGTGCCGCCCTATGCCATCGTCGCCGGCGTGCCGGCGCGCATCGTGAAATGGCGCTTTCCCGAGGATATCGCCGCGCGGCTCCAGGCGCTCGCCTGGTGGGACTGGCCGCACACCGCCCTGCGGGCGGCGCTGGAGGATTTCCGCAGCCTCTCCATTGAGGCTTTCCTGGAGCGCTACGAGGCCGCGGCGGTGGACGAGCCGCAGCCCTGACCGGATTTCGCGTGCGCCGGCCGCGCGCTCAGGCCGGCTCCACGCGCAGCACCGGGCCGTCCGCCGCCACCACCTTCACCTGGGCGCCCACGGGCAAATCGGGGCCTTCCACGCGCCAGATGGTGTCGTCGATGCGCACCCGCCCGATGCCTTGCTGGATCGCGTGCTCCAGCGTGAATACGCGCCCCACATAGCCTTCCGCCCGGCGGTTGAGAAACGGGCGGTCGCTCGCCTTGTCCGGCTTGGGGGTGATCTGCCGTGCGATCAGCACCGCCACGAGGGCAAGCCCCGCGAACACGATCACCTGCGCCTGCCACGAGAGCACCATGAGCAGGGCCACGCCCCCCGTGGCGAGCGCGGCGAGGCCGAGCCAGAGCAGGAAGACGCCGGGCAGAAACACTTCGGCCAGCAGGAGCAGGCCGCCGATGACGAACCAGCTCCAGCTGGATTGTTCGAGCCATTCGCCCATGGCGGCTCAGGCGTCCCGCGCCGGGCGGGCGGCGGGGCCGGTGGGACCCGCGCGTCGGATGGATTTTCCGTCCTCGCCGCCGAACGCGCCGCGCGCGATTTCCCCGATGCCGGCGAGCGAGGACAGCAGCGCCGTGCCCTCGTAAGGCATCAGCACCACCTTCTGATTCGGCGCGCCGGCGAGCGTTTCGAACGCCTTCACATACTTCTCGGCGATATAATAATTGAGCGCGGCGGGATCGCCCGCCGTGATGGCGGCGGAGAGCATCTGCGTCGCCTTGGCATCGGCCTCGGCGAGGCGCTCGCGCGCCTCCGCATCGCGATAGGCGGCTTCGCGCCGGCCTTCCGCTTGCAGGATCTGCCCCTGCTTCTCGCCCTCCGAGCGCAGGATTTCCGACTGGCGCTGGCCCTCGGCCTCCAGGATCACCGCGCGCTTCTCGCGCTCGGCCTTCATCTGCCGGCCCATGGCGGCAACGAGATCGGCGGGCGGGACGATGTCCTTGATCTCGATGCGGTTGATCTTCACGCCCCAGCTCGAGACCGCGGCATCCACCACCCGCAGCAGGCGCTCGTTGATCTCGTCGCGGTGAGAGAGCAACTGGTCGAGGTCCATGGACCCCATGACGGTGCGGATATTGGTGGTGGTCAAGGCGATGATGGAGGTGTCGAGCAAGGTGACTTCGTAGCTCGCCTTGGCGGCGTCGAACACCTGGTAGAACACCACCCCGTCCACCGAGACGGTGGCGTTGTCCTTGGTGATGACTTCCTGGGTCGGCACATCATGGACCTGCTCCATGATGTTCACCTTCTTGCCGATGGTGTCGATGAAGGGGACGATCAGGTTGAGGCCGGGATAGAGCGTGCGCGTATAGCGGCGGAACCGCTCGACCGTGAATTGGTAGCCCTGCGGCACGGTCTTCACGCCGGCGAACACGACGGCGATGACCAGGACCAGCAGAACCAGCACGAACGCATTCAGTCCGAACGGCATGGCATGTCTCCCCGCGCATCGCCCCGTTTCGAGGCGGCCGGCGGATATGGGCACGCCCATCGCCCTGCCGCAAGCGCGCGGTGCGCAGCGGCGGAACAAAGGACGATCCGAGCCGGCGCAGCGATTCGGACGCGGTTCGTTCCCCGGCCGTTCGGATCTCCCGGCGCGGCCGTCCCGCAGCGGGACAGGGCGGGGGGAGGGAGAACGAAGCGCGTTTTCCCGAAGGCAGCGATTCGCGCCCGGTTCGTTCCCGGCGCGTTCGCAATTGGGGCGCGGACCGTCCCGCCGCGGGACAGGCGGGGCGGAGCACCCGCTCAGCCGGCGATCCAGCCCGACAATTCGCGCCGCACCACGGCCTCGATCACCCGCATGCCCTCGGCGCTGTCGTTCAGGCACGGGATGGCTGCGAATTTCTCGCCGCCATTGTGCTTGAAGATCTCGGCATTCTCGACGCCGATCTCCTCCAGCGTCTCCAGGCAATCGGCGGTAAAGCCGGGGTTGACGATGGCGAGCCGCTTCACGCCGCTCTTCGCCAGCGCCTCCACTGTCTTGTCCGTATAGGGCTGCAGCCATTCCTCAGTGCCGAAGCGGGACTGGAAGGTGAGACGGAATTTCTCCTGGGAGAAGCCGAGCCGCGCGCGCATGAGGCGGGCCGTCTTCGCGCACTGGCAATGATAGGGATCGCCCTTCAGCAGATAGGATTTCGGCACGCCGTGGAACGAGGCGAGGATCACCTCCGGCTCGAAATCCAGCTGTGCCAGATGCCCTTCCAGCGCCGCGCAGGCGGCCTCGATATAGACCGGGTCGTCGTGCCAGGGGGGAGCGACGCGCAGGATCGGCTGCCAGCGCATGGTCTTCAGCTTATCGAACGCCTTGTCGCAGACGGTGGCGGTGGTGGCGGCAGCATATTGGGGATAGAGCGGCACGAGCAGGATGCGCTCGCAGCCGGCCTTCTGCAGCGCCTCGATGCGCTCGCCGATGGGCGGCTTGCCATAGCGCATCGCCCAGTCCACCACGATGCGCCCGTTGGTGCCGTTGAGGCTTGCGGCGAGCTTCTCGGCCTGGGAGCGCGTGATGGTCTTCAGCGGACCCTCGTTGCGCTCCTTGTTCCAGATGCTCTCGTAATCCTTGCCCTTGGGGCCGGGCCGCTTGGTGAGCACGATGGCGTTGAGGATGAACCACCATAAAGCGCGGTTCACCTCGATGACCCTTTTGTCCCAGAGAAATTCCTTCAGATAGGCGCGCATGGACCAGTAATCGGTCGCTTCCGGCGTGCCGAGATTGACCAGCAGCACGCCGATGCGCCCATAGGACACGGGCGGATGGTCCTTTGGGAAATGGGTGGCATCGCCGAACGGTGCGGCTGCGGGGGCGGGGTACGGGGTCATGGTCTCTCCTCTTGCGAGGCGAGATGAGGCTTTGCGGGCGCAAGGTCAATGTGAAACGCAGCCGCGCCGGACGGCGGCCGCGTTCACCATTGCGCCAGCGCGTTCCGGTACCGCCGCAGCCTCAGGCCGCGTTCGGCGTCAGCGCGAGCACGGATTCGAAGCCCTCGAATTCCGGCGGGCCGATGTAGTTCACCTTGTTGGTGCCGGCGCTCGCATGCGCGGCGCGGAACGCCTCCGAGCGGGTCCAGCCCTCGAAATCCGCCTTCGAGGCCCAATGGGTGTGGGAGGCATAGAGGGTGTAATCTTCCTTCTGCGGCCCCTTGAGCAGGTTGAAGGCGACGAAGCCCGGCACGGTGGCGAGATAGCTGTCGCGCTCGCGCCAGACGCGCTCGAACTCGGCCTCGGATCCCTGCTTCACCTTGAAGCGGTTCATGGCAATGTACATGCGTCTCTCCTGATCCCACCCCGTCGGCCCACGGACCCGCTGGCGGCGCGGCCAGCGGAGGGCGCGGCGCTGCGGCGCCGTTGAGCAACGGGCGCGTCACGCTAGGGGAGAAAGCAGCGGCGCGCGCGCATGTCCAGACGCCGCGGCGCAAATCAGAATCGGTATAATGAAAGGCTTCCGGATGGTGGGCGCGACAGGGATCGAACCTGTGACCCTCACGATGTCAACGTGATGCTCTCCCGCTGAGCTACGCGCCCATCCGTTGGAAGGAGGCCTCTATATCGGCAAGTTTTAAGCGATGCAAGGCGTCGGCGGCGGATATCCCCCGCTCACGCCGCAGCCAGCATTTTTCCCACTTCGAAAACCAGATCGCGCAGATGAAACGGCTTGGAGAGCACCTTGGCCTCGCGTGGGGCTTCCACGTCGGCGTTCAGCGCCACGGCGGCAAAGCCGGTGATGAACATGACCTTGAGATCGGGATCGAGCTCGGTTGCGCGCCGAGCAAGCTCGATGCCATCCATCTCCGGCATGACGATATCGGTGAGGAGCAGCTCGAACGGCTCTTCCCGCATACGTTCATAGGCGGAACGGCCGTTGTCGAAAGAGGCCACCTGGTAGCCCGCATTTTGCAGCGCCTTCACCAGAAAGCGGCGCATGTCATTGTCGTCTTCGGCGAGCAGGATCTTCGACACGCCTTCGTCCCCTTGTTACATGTGCCGCGCCGTCGGCGTACTGGCAGCAGCGTCCATGGCTTGTTTCGCGCATTCGGGTAAATTCGAAGTGAACCTTCTCACCTCTTCCCAAAACACCGCCGCGCCGGGCATCATGAAGCGGGCCGCCGGCTCACCCGTCGATCATTTGAGCCAGCGATGACAGCCTGCCTAGCCGATACCATCGATCCGGCCTTCGATATTCTGCTTCCCGAGGCGGTCACGGCGCCGTTCGTGTTCAACTCGCCGCACAGCGGACGAATCTACCCGCGCGCCTTCATGGAGCAGACGCGGCTGGATTTCGATACCTTGCGCCGTTCCGAAGACAGTTTTGTGGACGAATTGTTCGCGGACGTGGTCTCCGCCGGCCTGCCGCTGATGCGGGCGCTGTTTCCGCGCGCGTTCCTGGACCTGAACCGCGAACCCTACGAGCTCGACCCGCGCATGTTCGAAGGCCGCCTGCCGGCGTTCGCCAACACCCGTTCGCTGCGGGTGTCGGGCGGGCTCGGCACCATCGCGCGCGTGGTGGGCGAGGCGCAGGACATTTATTTTCGTCGCCTCACGGTCAGCGAGGGGCTGGAGCGCATCGAGACCTTCTACAAGCCCTATCATCAGGCGCTGCGGCGCCTCATCACCCGCACCCATCGCACGTTCGGGGCGGTCGTGCTGGTGGATTGCCATTCCATGCCCTCCGGCCCGGGCCGGGAGGAGGGTGGGCGCGCCGACATCGTGCTGGGCGATCGCTATGCCACGAGCTGCGCCGGCTTCATCACCGATGCGGTGGAGCAGGAACTGACCGCGCGCGGCTATGCGGTGGTGCGCAACAAGCCCTATGCCGGCGGCTACATCACCGAACATTACGGAAATCCGGCGGCCGGCCTGCATGCCGTGCAGATCGAAATCAACCGCGGTCTCTATATGGATGAGGCGAATTATCAGCGGGCCGCGGATTTTTATCGTGTTCGCGCAGACCTTTGCGCGGCGATGGCGGGTGTTGTGGCTCGCACGGCGGAAGCTTTGACGGGGCCGCGGGCGGCCGCCGCCGAATAAGGCATAAAAAAGGTGCCTTGCGTTTTTCGAATGGCAGATATACGAATTTGCGCACGGGGCGATTTCGTAGAGAGATAGCCCTCGGAGACCGATTGCCTCGATGCAGCCGGCTCAAAAAGAAAGGGGCCGCCCGCAGAGCGAACGGCCCAAGTCTAGGGAGGAAACGCCCAAGGAGGGCAGCGACACAGCGACGCCAATCGCCATGTCGCAATGCAGCAATAGCCCATTGCGGTGCCAAAAATCAAGTGGTCCTTTGTCGCACTCTTGTATACCAGGATAAGGCTTTGGATTTTAAAGGTTTTAAGCCGCAGAAGGGTGGGTTCGGCGCGGCTTTTGAGGCTGTATCGAGCCAAAATAATCGACTCAATCCCGTCTAAAACGGCCTGAATGGCTGCAGTGCGCCGCACGCGTGTCATTTGAGCCACAGTCCGGCAGGCGAAAACGGCCTTTCCGGTTGCTGGAATAGGTTTTCCGATACCGTCATGGACGGATGGGCAAAAGCAGCCTCGAAGCTGCAGGCCGCCACGCAGGGGGCGGCACGATCCGGCGTCTCGCCAAGGAGTCGGATCGGAATACGGGTTTGCGAGGGGAAAGACGGCCGCAAAGGCCGCAAAAGAAAGGGGCCGCTCACGAATTTCGGAGCGGCCCAAGTCTAGGGAGGAAACGCCCAAGGAGGGCAGCGGCATCGCAGCAAGCAATACCGCGCCGCATCAATATGAGCCCCTTCCCCATAAGCATCAAGCCGGCTCTCCGCTCATATTTTAAGCGTGCACACGAAGTGAACTCTCGTTATTTTTCAAGGGGTTGAAAATAGTCGCTCAATGCTGGGGCGACTTTACGAAAGGAAATGGCGCGCAATTGACCTCGCGTCGGGTCGCTGCGCCGGCTTTCCGGCAGGCCGATTCTAATCCTTTCAACTCACACCCCGCCGTTTTCCGCGCCCGCGTCTCGCCTGCGCCGCGGCGCCGTCGTCTCCGGGGCAGGGGCCTTGGCTGGACTGCATCTCCCGATGGCCGGCGCGCCTTCTCCTGCGGCGCGAGTTGCTCTAAGCATGGCGCGCCCCTCGGAGAGCTGCCCATGACCGCCGTCGCCATTGATGCTTTCGTTCATCAGCTCGCCACGGAATCGGGCCGCGCCATCCTGCCGTTCTTCCGCACCGCCATCGGCGTGGAGGACAAGAGCGGCGGCAAGGCCTTCGACCCGGTGACCGAAGCCGACCGCGCGGCCGAGCAGGTGATGCGCCGCCTCATCACCGCACACTTCCCGACGCACGGCATCATCGGCGAGGAATTCGCCAATGAGCGCACCGACGCGGCCTATGTCTGGGCGCTCGATCCCATTGACGGCACGAAATCCTTCATCGCCGGCCTGCCGGCCTGGGGCACGCTGATCGGCCTGCTGAAGCACGGCAAGGCGGTCTACGGCATGATGCACCAGCCCTTCATCCAGGAGCGCTTCTTCGGCGACGGCGCCTCGGCCCATTACCAGGGGCCTGCGGGATCGCGGGTGCTCACCGCGCGCGATTGCCGGCGGCTGGAGGATGCCGTGCTGTTCACCACCAGCCCGCGCCTGATGAATGGCGAGGACCGCACCGCTTTCGAGCGGGTGGAGGAAAAGGTGCGGCTCTCGCGCTACGGCGGCGATTGCTATGCCTATTGCATGGTCGCCGCCGGCCTCGTCGATCTGGTGATCGAGACCGGCCTGCAAGACCATGATGTGATCGCCCTCGTGCCGATCATCGAGGGGGCGGGCGGCATCGTGACGAGCTGGGAGGGCGGCTCACCCGTTGCCGGGGGACGCGTGGTTGCGGCCGGCAGCGCGGCTGTTCACGCGCAGGCGCTCGCCGTCCTCAACGGCTGAGATGCCTTAATAGGGCGTGCTGCCGGGGATGAAGGCGTCGAATGCGGCCCAGAATTGGGCGCGGAAGACGTCGCGCTCCATCAGGATCTCGTGTCGGCTGGCCGGCACCACCACTTGCGCACCGGCGATCAGCCGTGCCGCCATGTGTTCGATGGCCGCATTCGAAACGATCCTGTCGGCGCCCGCGGCGACGATCAGCAGCGGTTGGCGGATGAGGCGGATGGTTTCCGGCGCCATCAGGTGCGCCATGCACTCATAAGCGGCATTCATCCAGCCGATGGTCGGAGCGCCGAGGCCGAGCTGGGGATGGGCCTCGACGATCTCCGCCGCCCGCGCATAGCGGTTGGGATCGGAGGTGACGGGGTTGCGCGCGAACGGGCCGGCGGTGCTCGCCCGGCTGCCGCCACCGGGTACGAACGCGCCGGCAAAGCCCAGATGCGCCAGGACCCGTGCCGTCGGCCGCAGCAGGGAGGAAAATCGCACCAGCTGCAATTCCACCATGGGAGAAGTGAGCACGGCGCGATCAAACCAGCGGTGCCCGGCGAGCACGGTTTCGAGGAAGACGGCGCCGCCCATGGAATGGGCCAGGGCAAAATGCGGCGCGGGGCAATCCGGCAGCACCACCTCCCGCACGAAGGCCACGAGATCACGCTGATAATCGGCGAAGCTCGCCACATGGCCCTTGCGGGGATTGCGCAACAGGCGTTCCGAGCCGCCCTGTCCACGCCAATCGAGAATCGCGACGGCAAAGCCGCGCGCCCGCAGTTCGCGCACCACCTCGAAATATTTCTCGATGAACTCCGTGCGGCCGGTCAGAATCGTCACCGTGCCGCGCCGCGGCGTCCCTTCCACGGGCAGCCAGCGGGCGAAGCGGATGCGGACGGCATCCTCGCTCGTCACATGGCCGCTCACCGCGCCTTCGGGCACCGGATTTGAAGCTATCGGGTAGAGGGTCATGAAGCGCGCCGGCCCGAGAAACTGCACAGGGCCGGCCGCCGCGCCTTCTCAAAGGAGCGCGAACGACCGGCATCTCAGTGCGATACACGCTCCTCGCGCGCGCGACAACGCGTGCTCAATAGCGCGTGTCGCCAAAGCCGATCACGACCACGCCGCTGATGTCGCCGGTCGCGGCATCGACCACCAGGCGCACGCGTTCGCGTCGCGGCCCCGTGGCTTCGCAGATCACGTTGCCGCCTTTCTGGTGCACATCGCTGAAGCGGGAAAAGCCGCGTGCGCGCAGGCTGTCCAGCAGGGCCGTGAGATTGGCCGGCTGGTTCTTCTGCGGCGTGTGGCCGAGATAGGGCGCATAAGCCGGGGCCGGCGTGCCGACGCCCGGCGTCGAGCCATCGCGAAACGGCGCACCGAGTGTGAGCCCCACCACCTGCGCCTGTGCGGTGGTCAGCATGCTCATCAGCAATACGGTGGCCACACCCAGGGCAACAGAATGCCACATCCGCATATCTCCTGGAGAGAGTGCGTGATTCAGGCCGGTGCCCCATTCCGACATTCCAATTATAGACCCAATGGGTGAATGCTCGCCAACAAAGCCGTTCAGACATTGTTCATCTGGGCGCGCCTTCCGGCGCGTCCCGGCCCCTCTTGACGCGGAAAATGCCCATTCCCACATGGATGACAGCGCCGGTCATCACGACGGCGCGTTCATTGGGCCCGGCTTCGGCGAGCCCTGCATGTCGCTTAAGGAGGATATGCTATGCGTCTTGATCTTGCTCCCCTGTATCGCAACACCGTTGGCTTCGACCGGGTGTTTTCGCTTCTGGATGCCGCTGGCGGCGTCGAGGCGGCTCCCACCTATCCGCCCTATAATATTGAGCGGACGGGCGAGAACGATTATCGCATCACTGTAGCGGTCGCCGGCTTTACGCCGAGCGAGCTGTCCATCGAGGTGAACGAGAACGTTCTTACCCTGCGCGGCGAAAAGGCGGCCGAGGAAGCGTCGGAGAATGCCCAGGTGCTGTATCGCGGCATCGCCGCCCGTGCCTTCGCGCGACGCTTCCAACTGGCCGACCATGTGGAAGTGAAGGGCGCGAGCCTGGAAAACGGCCTGTTGCACGTGGAACTGGTGCGCAACATTCCCGAGGCGAAGAAGCCCCGGACCATTGCCATCAGCTCCGGCGTCTCGCCCCAGGTGCTCGAGGCCAAAGCGGCCTGATCGCTTCGGCGGTGAGCGGCGCTCCGGCCAGGGCCGGAGCGCTTCAGACGGCGTGCCGAAAGGCGCGCCGTTTTTCTATTGGGGCGGGGCCTGGACGGGATTAGCCTCGTCCGCGCTTGGCGCCGCCACAGGCGCAGGGGTGGCCGCAGCGCCGGGCGGCCAGGAATAATCGTCCGCGCGGCCGCGTACGGTCGGCATGGGCGTGCCTTCGAGCAGGGCACGCGCCGCATCGTTCGGCTGGAGCTTCACCGGAATCGCGTTCGCATTCCCTGCGTTGGGACCACCGGCCAGGGTGCTGGCGCCGCGCGCGATGTCGCTGAGCGACAGTGGGCCGCGCGAGCCGTCCTTGCCGGCCTCCGGCGATTCTTCGATTCGCGGCGTCTCGGTGAGGAAGCGCGTCAGGTCCTTCTGGGTGAAGAAGGCGAGCTTGCGGGCGCCAGCGCGGGTGAACCGCACGCCGTCATTGAACCTCAAGCGTCGCCGCTGGCCGTCGACCGCCGCGCCGGAGGCGGCATATTTCCCCTCTTCGTCCACGAAGCCGTCCCACACCGGGGCGAAGACCACATTCGCGCGCACGGCCTGGGCCCGCAGCACGTCGTTCAGCTTCTCATAATCCGCGAACAGGGACGCATTCTGCACCGGCGCGAGGCCGACCAGGATGATATTGCCCGTGCGGGCGCGCAGGGCGCCGAGCACATCGGCGACCCGCTTGGCATAGAGTTCCTGCCAGCGGTCGGTCAGCGGCTCCACCTTGGTATCGCCATCGGCGATGGGCTGAAGGTCGTTGGATCCCAGGGCAACCACCACCCCATTCGGGCGGGCGGCGGCGATCGCCTCGGGCCCCTTGGTGAGCCAGTCCGTGCCGCCCGGCGGGGTTGGGGCGAGAAAGCCGCTTTCATCGTCTGTCACGCCGATCACGGCGGGGCTGCTGCGGTCGGTGACATAGGCATCCGCCAGCCCTTGGGCGAGTTGGGCGGCGAGCCTGTCTCCGATAACCAGCACGAATTTGGTGGGCGGCTGCTTCTTTCCTTCCACGGCGTCGGCGAGCGATCCGTGCACCACGCCTTCGGGCTCCGGCGGCGGGGCGACCCGCTTGGGGGCGGGAGGCTGCACGGGCACGGTCTGACGCGGTGGGGCGAACCAGCCGCCGAAAAGATTGAAGGGTTGGGCCGCGCCGGCCCCGGGTACGGACGCGGGCGGCCGCAGATCCTGCGCGAATGCGGCGGGCGAGGCGGACAGAAACGCGAGAGCGAGCAGCGCGATTGCCGCAACCGGAAACCGCAGGCGGGCGCGCCCGATCCCGACGCGGCCGAGGAGCGTAAGGCCGAGCGAAAGCGCGAAGAGCGGCTGCGAGCGTTTCATGTCTCAGCTTTGACGCAGGAGGGCGGCTGTTTCAAGACCGCGGCGGCGGTGCGGAGCGCACGGCGCGTGTCCCGCTCCAACAAAAAGGCCGCCTCGGAGAGGCGGCCGATTATGCTGGCGAAGGCTGTGGCCTGTTTCACGGGCCGGGGCCCGTGATCAGTTGGACAGAAGCTCAGTTGAGCTTGGCCTTCACATCGGAAATGGCGCTGCCGACGAGCCGGTCGGCCAAATTGCCGGTGACGCTGCCGGTGAGCAGGTGCTCGGCGGCCTTCACGGCGGCATCGGCGGCGAAAGCCTTCACGTCGGCGACGGCCTGGCTCTCCGCTTGGGCGATCTTCTCTTCCGCCATGCGGGTGCGGCGGGCGATGAAATCTTCCAGCTTGGCCTTGGTCTCGGCGGCGAGGCGCTCGGCTTCGGCCTTGGCTGCGGTGACGATGGATTCAGCTTCGGCCTCGGCCTCGCGCTGCTTGCGCTTATATTCGGCCACCAGCTTCTGGGCTTCTTCCTTCAGGCGCCGGGCTTCGTCCAGCTCGGCGGCGATGCGGGTGCCGCGGCTGTCGAGCGCGCCCGCAATGCTGCGATGGACACCGGCATATAGCAGGATCGCCACGAAAACGACGAAGGCAATGGCGACCCAAAGCTCCGCGAGTTGCATCTCGTTCATGGCAGTCCTCGATCGCCCGTCTTCTCGATTTCAATCCCTTGCGGTGCCTGCTGCACCACAAGGGCTCTGCTGAATTGCTCGGTTCAGGCGGCCTTGCGGCTGAGAACCTGATCCACAGCGCTTTCGGTGTCGTGCTGGGCGGGGGTGGTGCCGACCAGGGTGTTCACGATGGTCTGCGCGGCGTCCACTGCAATGCCGCGCACATGGGACAGCGCATTGGTCTTGGTGGCGGAGATGCGCGCCTCGGCCTCTTCGAGCTTCACCGTGAGGGCCGCTTCCAGGCTCTTGCGGTTGGTCTCGGTCTCGGCATTGAGGCGGTTGCGGGCCTCGCCAGCGATGGCATTGGCCTTGCTGCGCGCTTCCGTCAGCGCCTTTTCATAGGCGATCTGCGCGGCCTCGCTTTCGGCGCGACGCTGGGATGCCTCGGCCAGATCGCGGGCGATCCGGTCATGACGTTCCTCCAGAATCCGGCCGATCCGGGGCAAGGTGACCCGGCTCATCAGGAGATAGAGGACGCCGAAGCTCACGGCCAGCCATGCCAGCTGCGAGCCGAAGGTGGCGGGATTGAACGGCGGGAACCCGCCTTTGTGCTCGCCATTGCCGGCCGCCTCGCCGACGATCTCGGCCACATGGGCGCCGGTGGACGCACCATGATCCTGCTGCGCCACAACGCTCCCGGCCTGGCCGGACGAAGGTTTAGCGCTGTCCGATGCCACCGCCGGAGCCGCCGCGAGGGCCAGTCCCGTCAGTGCGGCTGCAACAGTCAGCTTCCATGTCTTGGTCATGGCTCGCCCGCCCGTTTCTTGTCCATCAGGCTCCGGGCGAAGGCCCGAAGCCGCATTTCTCTCGGTCGCGGATCAGGCGACGAAGAGCAGAACCAGCGCGACGACCAGCGAGAAGATGCCGAGACCTTCCGCGAGCGCGGCGCCGATGAAGGCGCGGGCAAACTGGCCATCGGCGGCCGAGGGGTTGCGCAGGGCGCCGGAGAGGAAGTTTCCGAAGATGTTACCGACGCCAATGCCGGCCAGGCCCATGCCCAGGCAGGCGATACCGGCGCCCAGGAACTTTGCAGCATCCGCTTCCATTGTTCTGCTCCTTAGAAAACACGCTAGGGGTATTGAGGTGGCGATGGCGGTTCGGGATCAGTGCCCCGGGTGAACCGCATCGTTGAGATAGATCGAGGTGAGAACCGCAAACACGTAGGCCTGCAGCACCGCGACCAGAAGCTCGAGCGCGGTGAGCGCCACGATCATGAAGAAGGGCAGCGTCGCGCCGAACATGCCGGCGATGCCCGCCGAGGACAGGCCGACGACGAAGAAGGCGAACACCTTCAGCGCGATATGGCCGGCCAGCATGTTGGCGAACAGACGCAGCGACAGGCTGATGGGGCGCGAGAGGAAGGAGACCACCTCGATCAGCACCACGAACGGGAGCAGGAAGCTCGGCACGCCCGAGGGCACGAACAGGTGCAGGAAGTGGGTGCCGTGGCGCCAGAAGCCGTAGATCACCACGGTGCCGATCACCAGCAGCGCAAGGGCGGCCGTCACGATGATATGGGCGGTGATGGTGAAGGTGTAGGGCACGAGGCCGATGACGTTCGCTACGAACACGAACATGAACAGGGAGAACACCAGCGGGAAGAACACCATGCCTTCGTTGCCGGCGGAATCCCGCACCATCTTGGCGATGAATTCGTAGCTCATCTCCGCCACCGACTGCATGCGGCCCGGCACCAGGGTGCGGCCACGCGTGGCGAAGGTGAGGAACAGGAAGATCGCCCCGACGATGCCGATCATGAAGGCGGAGGCGTTGGTGAAGGAGAACGAGACGCCGCTGACCCTCAGCAGGTCCGCGTAACGTTGCACTTCAAACTGGTGGATCGGATCAATGTTCATCCGACTCGCCTCTGTCTCAAGCGGCTCGCGAGAGCCGTGCCAAACGAACGGCTTGCGCCGCGAAAAACGATGCGACCCCTCAGGCTCACGCCTTCGGGCCGCTTTTTTTGCCGGTCTCGCCCGCCGCCCGCAGCATGTTCATCACGCCGGCGCCGAACCCAACCAAAGTGAAAACAAGCATTCCCCAGGGCGCCACGTCGAAGACGTTGTCGATGCCCCAGCCAATGAGTGCCCCCACCAGGACCCCGGCAACGAACTCCGATCCCAAACGGAAGGCCATGGCCATTCCAGAGGATGTGGACGTATCGTTCCGTGAACCCGCCGGCTGCGATTGGTCTTTCGGCCGAGCCTTGTCAAGCGCGGCATTGAGCCGCTGAAGGCGTTCGGAGAGAGCGGAATCCGCCTCTTCGTTCGCCTGCTTTCCAGGTCGCCCGTCAGGTGTCCGATGATCGGAGCCCGAACCGTCCGGCATGCTGAAAACTCCGGCTTCGAAGGAAGAAGGATCCGACGATCTCAGCTCCGAAACCGCGCCGCACCATAGTTGCGCCAAAATGGGGTGTCAAGGCGAAGGCGACTATATATAAGTAATTGATATATATGTTGAAAACGCGTTGTGCGACATCGTGGCCAACGCGTTCAACTCACCTCGCGTAACCTCTCAGCCGCCTGGAGATCCACCGAGACGAGCCGGGAAACCCCCCGTTCCGCCATTGTGACCCCGAACAATCGATCCATATGCGCCATGGAAATGGGATTATGGGTGATGACGAGAAAACGCGTGTCCGTCAGGCGCGTCATTTCGTCCATCAAGGCGCAGAACCGCTCCACATTGGCATCATCCAGCGGCGCATCCACCTCGTCGAGCACGCAGATGGGGGCGGGATTCGTCAGGAACACGGCGAAGATCAGCGCCATGGCGGTCAGCGCCTGCTCGCCGCCCGAGAGCAGGGAGAGCGTCTGCGGCTTCTTGCCGGGCGGCTTGGCGATGATGTCGAGCCCGGCTTCCAGCGGGTCCTCGGCGTCGGTCAGCACCAATTGTGCCTCGCCGCCGCCGAACAGCGTGTCGAACAGCTTTCGGAAATGGCCGTCCACCACCGTGAAGGAGGCCTGGAGGCGTTCGCGCGCCTCGCGGTTCAGGCTCTGGATGCCGGCGCGCAGGCGCTTGATGGCCTCGATGAGGTCGTCGCGCTCGCCCGCCAGATTGCCATGCTGGCCCTCGGCCTCCTGAAGCTCCACCTCGGCTCGCAGGTTCACTGCGCCGAGCCGTTCGCGGTCGCGGCGTGCCCGCTCCAGCGCGGCCTCGATCGTAGCGAGGTCCGGGAGCGGCGCGCCGGGCTCCAGCCCGGATTGCACGCGCGCTGATTCGGGTGGGCCTTCGAGGGCGTCGGCGATCTCGCGCATGAGATCGTCGCGGCGCTGGCGCAGGGCGTCCAGCCTCGCCTCGGCGCGCGCATTCTCCTCGCGCGCGGCCGACATTGCCTCGAGCGTATCGCGGGCGGCGCGGTCGGCGGCGGCCTGGGCGGCCTCGCCTTCCACCAGGCGATCGGCCGCGGCGCGGCGGGCGGCTTCCGCCTTTTCCAGCTCGCTCATGAGGATGCGGCGCTGGCGGCCGAGTTCAGCGGGGGCGTCTTCGCTCTGCTCGAGCGCCTCCTGCGCCTCCGCGCGCCGGGCTTCTAGGGCCGCGATGCGCTCGCCGGCGCCGCCGGCCCGCTGGTTCCAGGACCGCTCTTCGGCGGCGATCGCTTCGAGCCGCCGGACGCGGGCGGACCGCTCGCGCAGCAGAGCGGCGTGCGCGGCACGGGTTTCAGCGAGCGCCGCGCGCGCCTGCGCCGCCTGGGCGCGGGCTTGGGCAAGAGCGGCCTCCACCAAGGCTGGCGAATCGAGCGCTGCGAGCTCCGCTTCGGCACGGCGCTGGGCCTCCTCGGCCTCCTCGCGGGCGGCGGCGATGCGGGTGCGCGCTTCGCGCAGGGCGGAGAGGCGCGCCATATGTTGGGCGGCCTTGCGTTCAGCGGCGGCTTCCGCCTCGCGCGCCAGATCGGCGGCGCGCTGAGCGGTGCGCCGGGCCTCGCGCGCCTGGACCTCCTGCGCGGCGGCGGCCTTGAGCCGGGCTTCCTGGGTCACGAGGGCGGTGCGCGCGGCATCGAGGGCGGCGCGGGCGTCCTCCACCTCGGCGCACAGATCGGCCAGGCGGTTGCGCTCGGCCAGCCGGCGGGCGGCGGCGGTCGGGGCGTCGGCGGCGGCGAGAACGCCGTCCCAGCGCCAGAGATCGCCTTCGCGGGAGACCAGCCGCTGTCCCGGTTTCAGGGATTTTTGGAGCCGCGCCCCCTCCGCCCGCGCCACGATGCCCACCTGGGCGAGGCGCCGAGCGAGCGCGGGGGCGCCGCGCACATGGGCGGCAAGCGATTCGGCCTCGGGCGGCAAGGCAGGATCCAGCGCCGCGAACTCCGCCCCGGCCCAGCGCGCCGGAGCCTCGGCCGCGACCGGCAGGTCGAGATCGTCGCCAAGCGCCGCGCCGAGGGCGATTTCATAGCCCTTGTCCACCTGCAGCAGGTCGGCGACGGGCGGAAAGCGGGCGTCCGAAGACTGCAGCAGCTTTTCCAGGGTGCGCGCCTCGGCGTCCAGGCGGCCGAAGGCGCGCTCCGCTTCGGCGGCGCCGGGGCGAAGGGCTTCCAGCGCGCGCCGCGCGTCGGCCTGCTCGGCCTCGGCTTCGAGCGCCGATTCTTCCGCCGCCTCCAGCCGTTCGCGGGCGATCAGCGCGTCCTCGCGGCGGGCGTCCAGCATGTCGGCGCCCGATTCCTTCATCAGCCGCTGTTCCTCGGCATCGACGGAGGCGCGTTCAGCGGCATTGCGTAGAAGGCGCGAGCGGATATCGCGCAGGCTGTTGTCCAGGGCCGTGCGGCGGGCGCCGAGGTCGGCGAAGCTGGCGGTCTGCGCCTCCAGCATCTCCTCGGCCTCCGCGAGGCGGGCTTCGGCCTCGCCCAGGGCGTCGGCGGCCTCGCTCTCCTGCATCGCGGCGTCGGCCTGCTCGTCGCTGAGCTGAGCGGCCTCCTCCGCGAGGCGGGCGAGCACACCCGATGCGTCGGCGGACAAAGCGTCCTCGCGCACCATGTCCTGCGTCAATTGGGCGAGGCGCCGCTCCAGATCCTGCCGGCGGGCGGCAATGCGGCTTTCCTCCTTGTCCAGCTCGCCGAGCGCGAGCGTAAGACGCTGGAGCGCGGCGGCGGTCTCCACATCGGTCTGGCGCAGGGGCGGCAGTTCGTGCGCAGCGATCGCCTGAAGGCGCGCCGCCTCCGCTTGGGCACGGGTGCGCTCGGCGCTTTCGCGCACCGCGGCTTCCAGCGCCCGCTCCCCCTCCGCCAGGATGCGCACCACCTCGCTCCAGCGCAGCCAGAGCAAGGTCGCTTCGTTACGGCGGATCTCCTCGGCCACCGCGCGATAGCGCACCGCCTGCTTGGATTGCCGGCGCAGGCTCTCCACCTGGGCCGACATCTGGGTGATGACATCGTCCAGCCGCAGCAGATTCTGTTCGGCCGCCTTCAGGCGCACTTCCGCCTCGTGCCGGCGGGCATGGAGCCCGGCGACCCCGGCGGCCTCTTCCAAGATCCGCCGGCGGGCGGCGGGCTTGGCGCCGACGATCTCGCCGATCTGCCCCTGCCGCACCAAAGCGGGCGAGCGGGCGCCGGTGGAAGCGTCCGCGAACAGCAGGTGCACGTCGCGGGCGCGCACGTCGCGGCCATTGATTCGGTAATGCGAGCCCTGGCCGCGATCGATCTTGCGCACCACTTCGAGATGGTCGGCATCGTTGAAGCCGGCGGGCGCGGTGCGGTCGCTATTGTCGAGATGCAGCACGACTTCGGCGGTGTTGCGCGCCGGCCGGCCCGTGGTGCCGGAGAAGATGACATCGTCCATGTCGTTGGCGCGAAAGGCCTTGTGCGAGCTTTCGCCCATCACCCAGCGCATCGCCTCGACCAGATTGGATTTGCCGCAGCCGTTCGGTCCCACCACCCCGGTGAGGCCGGGCTCGATCAGCATGTCGGAGGGCTCGACGAAGGTTTTGAAGCCGACGAGCCGTAGGCGGGTGAATTTCATTATGGGGCGGTTTTGCCTATCCCGGTGGCCTGGGTCAAATACCGTGCCCGTCCCGCGCCGCCAGGGCAAGGCGTGCCACACCCGGCCGGGCTTGCAAGCGCGATGATCCACAGCCTGGAGGTGCGCGCTGACGCTGGGGAGGGCGCGATGCGCGATTTGGTGGGCCGCAAGCATGGCGGCGCAGGGAATTTGAGGCTAGAAGCTCAGCGGATGGCGATTGCGTCCCGCGCGAGAGCGCCCATCTAAGGGCGGAGCGAGACCAAAAGAGTTTTCGAGGACAGACACATGCTGTTCAATCAAGCAGGCGCAGCCAATGGTGCGGCTGCTGGCGCCCTGGGCGCCGGCGACGATCTGGTGACCGAGACCACCACCCAGACCTTCATGGCGGACGTGATCGAAGAATCCAAGCGCCGACCGGTGCTGGTGGATTTCTGGGCCCCCTGGTGCGGCCCTTGCAAGACCCTGGGCCCGATCATCGAGAAATCGGTGAAGGCCACCAAGGGCAAGGTCAAGCTGGTCAAGATGAATATCGACGACCACCCGGCCGTTGCCGGCAAGCTTGGCATTCAGTCCATCCCCACCGTTTATGCCTTCGTCAACGGTCAGCCGGTCGACGGCTTCATGGGCGCATTGCCGGAAGGACAGGTGAAGTCCTTCATCGAGCGCCTTCTCGGTGGAGCCGTGAACCCGGATGCCGCGGAACTGCTCGCCGCCGGCGAAGCGGCATTGGCCGAGGGCGATGCCGCGGGCGCGGCGGACGTGTTCGCCCATATCCTGTCCGAGGATCAGGAAAACCTGAAGGCGCTCGGCGGCTTCATCCGCGCGCAGGTGTTGGCCGGCGCCCTGGAAGAGGCGAAGGCGACGCTCGCCAGCATTCCCGCCCCACAGCAGAGCGACAGCGCCATTGCGGCCGCGAAGGCGGCGCTGGATCTGGCCGAGCAGGCCGCCGCGCTGGGCGACGCCGCCCCGCTGGAAGCCAAGGTGAACGCCGACCCCACCGACCATCAGGCGCGGTTCGACCTGGCCGTGGCGCTCAATGCCAAGGGCCTGCGCGACCAGGCGCTCGCCCATCTGCTGGAAATCGTCAAGCGCGACCGCGCCTGGAACGAGGACGGAGCGCGCAAGCAATTGATCCAGTTCTTCGAGGCCTGGGGGCCGACGGATCCGCAGACGGTCGCGGGCCGCAAGAAGCTTTCCGCGATTCTGTTCGCTTAAGGGACGCGCGTGGCCAAGCATCGCTCCTATCATTCGCCGGCGGACCTGCCGGCGACCTTGCCGGTGTTCCCGCTCTCGGGAGCGCTGCTGCTGCCGCGTGCCGAGCTGCCGCTCAACATTTTCGAGCCGCGCTATCTTGAGATGATCGACGACGCGCTCGCGGGCGAGCGGCTGATCGCCATGGTCCAGCCCGACGAGAGCAAGCCCGAGGGCCCCCACGGGCCGGCCCTGTTCCAGGTTGGTTGCATCGGCCGCATCACCCAGTTCAGCGAGACCGGCGACGGGCGCTATCTCATCACCTTGTCGGGCGTCTGCCGCTTCAAGGTGGGCGCGGACCTCGATGTCACAACGCCGTACCGGCAGATTGCCGTCGACGCGACCGCTTATGCGGACGATTTCAACGAAAGCGCCGGCGAGGACGAGGTGGACCGCACGGCGCTGCTCGCCGCGCTGGCCGCGTTCTTGGAGGCGAACCAGCTGGAAGCCGATTGGGACGGCATCCAGCAGGCAGGCACGGAGACCTTGGTCAACGCGCTTTCCGTGATGTCGCCTTATGGCGCGCTGGAAAAACAGGCGCTGCTGGAAGCGCAGGACCTGAAGGCACGCGCGGAGATGCTGGTTGCCATCACCCAGATGATGCTCGCGCGCATGCCGGGGGACGGCGAGGCGCCGCTCCAGTAAGGTATGCGGCCAAGCCGTCCGGCTAGGGTTCGACCGCGAAGCGCAGCCGTCCCGCCGGCGCCAGCGTGTCGAGATCGAAGGTGCGCACCTCGACCGCGCCGCCCACGTCCAGCGTCACGACCAGAAGCTTGTCCGCCACCGCCGTGGAGACAATGCGCGCGCCTTTCGGCAAAGCGGCGGTGATATCGCTGGCCTTCGCGCCCTTGGCGCGCAACATGCGATAGCCGATCACACCGAAAACGGAGGCGACCCCGAGCATCATGATGAGCCCAGACACCAGGGAAAAGCGCCGCACTTTCTTCAGCACGCGCTCCTGGGCGGGTGAGAGTTCCTCTTGAGGTTCGGGATCGGGTGAAGTGAAAACCATGAACAAGCCTGACTGGGTGGATGAAGACGCCGTTCTCGAGGCGCTGGACGAGGCTTCCGATGGCGAGATCGACCATGAGGTCGTCGTGCCTGTGGAAGACGCGGACGCGCGCATCGACCGCGTGCTCGCCGCCCGGCTCGACGGGCTGAGCCGGACCCGCATCCAGCGCCTGGTGGCGGAAGGGCGCGTGACCAACGGCGGGCGAGTGGTAGGAGACGTTTCCGAGCGGGTCAATGCCGGCGATGTCTTGCGCCTGCGCGTGCCGGCGCCCGAACCCGCCGAGCCGGTGCCCGAGGCGATGGATCTCTCCATCGCCCATGAGGATGATCATCTGATCGTCGTGGACAAGCCGGCGGGCCTCGTGGTCCATCCCGCGCCCGGCCATTGGTCCGGCACGCTGGTGAATGGCCTGCTGCACCATTGCGGCACCAGCCTCTCGGGTATCGGCGGGGTGCGCCGGCCCGGCATCGTGCATCGGCTGGACAAGGACACCTCCGGCCTGCTGGTGGTGGCGAAGAACGACGCCGCCCACGCGGCGCTTTCCGCCCAGTTCGCCGATCACGGCCGCACCGGCCCGCTGGACCGCGCGTATCTCGCCTTCGTCTGGGGCGTTCCGGCCCAGCGCGGGACGGTGAACGCCCCCATCGATCGGCACCCGTCCAGCCGCCAGAAGATGGCGGTGCGCACCGGCGGCCGCGAGGCGGTGACCCATTGGGAGGTGCTGGAAACCTTCCTCGATACCGCAGGCTCGCCGGTGGCGAGCCTGGTGGAATGCCAGCTGGAGACCGGGCGCACCCACCAGATCCGCGTCCATATGGCCCATGTCGGACACCCCCTGCTGGGGGATGAGGTCTATGGCCAGGGCTTCCGCACGAAGGCCGCACGCCTCGCGCCGGACGCGCGGGCGGCGCTTTTGGCCCTGGACCGGCAGGCGCTGCACGCCACCCGCCTCGGCTTCGCGCACCCGGTCGGCGGCGAGACGCTGACCTTCGACAGCCCGCTTCCATCCGAATTGGCATTGCTTTTGGAAAAGCTCTCGGCGTCGTGACGGGATCGAAGCTAGCCGCGGGGCGTTAGAGCCTATATGGTTCGCGGTTGCGGTCGGCGAAAGCGGCCGCGCATGTGGTCGCTTGCGCTTGAGGGCCACGACATCAAGGAGGCCGCCTATGGCCCGGTCACAACACGTGCCCATTCCCTCGGCTGAGGGGGGGCTGACACGCTATCTCGAAGAAATCCGCCGGTTCCCCATGCTGGAGCCGCAGCAGGAATACATGCTTGCCAAAAGCTGGCGCGAGCATGGAGATCGCGATGCCGCCCACAAGCTGGTGACCAGCCATCTGCGCCTCGTGGCGAAGATCGCCATGGGCTACCGGGGCTACGGCCTGCCCATATCCGAAGTGATTTCCGAAGGCAATGTCGGCCTCATGCAGGCGGTGAAGCGGTTCGAGCCCGAAAAGGGCTTCCGCCTCGCGACCTATGCCATGTGGTGGATCCGCGCCTCGATCCAGGAATATATCCTGCGCTCGTGGAGCCTCGTGAAGATGGGCACCACGGCCGCGCAGAAGAAGCTGTTTTTCAACCTCCGCAAGGCCAAGAGCCAGATCTCCGCCCTGGAAGAGGGCGATCTGCGCCCCGATCAGGTGAAGCAGATCGCCACCAAGCTCGGCGTCACCGAGCAGGACGTGGTGGACATGAACCGCCGCCTCTCGGGCGATGCTTCCCTCAACGCGCCGCTGCGCGAGGAAGGGGAGGGCGGCGGCGAATGGCAGGACTGGCTGGTGGACGACCACCTGGACCAGGAAAGCGTGTTCGCCGAGAGCGAGGAGATGGAGAACCGTCGCGGTGCCCTGGCCGGCGCATTGAGCGTGCTCAATGACCGCGAGCGCCGCATCTTCGAGGCGCGCCGCCTCTCCGAGGACCCGGTGACCCTCGAGGAACTCGCGGCCGAGTTCGGTGTCTCGCGCGAGCGGGTGCGCCAGATCGAAGTGCGGGCGTTCGAGAAGGTGCAAAAGGCGGTGGTCGACCGCGTGCGCACGCTGGAAGAGCCCGAGGTCGAGAACGCCTGAGGCGGACCGGCCGACGAGCAGGCGCGCGAAAAGCGTCTGCTCGAGAGTACGCCCATGCCGGCCGCGCGCATCGCTGGCTTATTGACCCACCGATAGCGTTTGGCCTCGCCGTGGGACGGAAAATCCGCCGCAGCCGGCCACCCCCCTTAACCTGATCTCAACCCGCCGCGGTGCATCATGGCCCCATGACGCGCGGCGTATTCAGGTATCTCGTAGCCCCGCTCGTCTGCGTGGGGCTCCTGTCGGGCTGTCGTTTCGACTTGTTCGACCGACGGGAGCCCTGGCGCGCCGAGGCGGAAGAGAAGTGCCTGGCGGAAAAGGGCGCGGTGCCATCCCCCTTCCTTGAGCCCATGTCGGAAATCGACGGCGCGGGCGCGTGCGGCATGGACCATCCGTTCCGGGTCTCGGGCCTCGAGGATGGCTCGGTCTCCGTGGAGCCGAAGGCGACGCTCGCCTGTCCCATGATCCGCGATCTCAACCTATGGCTCGCCGAAGTGGTGCAGCCTGCGGCGGTGGCCTGGCTGGGCCAGCCGGTGGTGGGCATCCGCCAGATGTCGTCTTATTCATGCCGGGGCATGAACGGGCAGATCGGCGCCAAGATTTCCGAGCACGCTTTCGGCAATGCGCTGGATGTCGGCGCTTTCGTGTTCGCGGATGGGCGCGAGATTACGGTCAAGACCGGCTGGAAGGGACCGCAGGAGGCGCGCGGCTTTCTGCTTCAAGTGCAGGCGGGGGCCTGCGAGGTGTTCACCACCGTGCTCGCCCCGGGCTCGAACGTTTTCCATTATGACCATATCCATGTGGACCTGATGCGGCGGAACAACCCGCGCCTCATCTGCAAGCCCGCGCCCCGGCCCATGGCGCCGCCGCTCATGGTTTCGGCGCCACAACCGCCGGTGCAGTTCGGCGGACGGTCCGAGGGCCAGCCCATGGGCGGGCCGGTGCCACAGGCGCAGCCGGGATACGGCGCGCGCGCCCCTGGCGAGCCCATGACAATCGCGCCCCAGGGCACTCAGCCGCCGCTGCCGGAACGGGCGCCGCCGGGCTACGGACAATCGCGGCCCGCAGGCAACGGGCAATTGCCGGCCTATAGTCAGCAGCCTTATGGCGCGCCGCCGCCGGGCTATCCGCCCTATGGGGATCCCGTGCAGCGCGTGCAGCCGCCCGGCGGGGTCTATCAGCCCAACGCGCCCCGGCCCCCCGGTCCCATGTCCTATGGGCCGACCGGTGCTGGCGATCCGCAGGTGACAGGCTCGGTGGCGAACCGGAAATATTATTCCCCCACCTTCCCGCAGGCCTCAACCATCCCGCTGCCCCAGGCCCGTCCCGGCGAGGATTAGGGCGCGCCTGGCCCCTGCGCGCGCAAAAGAAAGCCGCCGTCGCGCGGGGCGGACGGCGGCTACAGTTCTCGTCTCAGCCTGGTTTTCGTGCCGGCCGCACTCCCACATTGCGCGGCCGGGATGGCGAATTATTCCGCCGCTTCCGCCACCGCCTGGGGCTTGACCCAGCGCAGAACCGGGGCGCGGGCGGCGCGCGTCTCGTCCAGCCGGCGACGCGGGGCATAATGGGGCGCGCCGAGGAAGCGCTCCTTCTCGCCCGCCTTCGCCGCCATCGCCAGATCCCGCAGGGTGGCGATGAACAGATCGAGCGAGGCCTTGGATTCGCTCTCCGTCGGCTCGATCAGCATCGCGCCGTGCACCACCAGCGGGAAATAGACCGTCATGGGGTGATAGCCCTCGTCGATCAGCGCCTTGGCGACATCCAGCGTGGAGAGGCCGGTGCCCTCCAGCCAGGAATCGTCGAACAGGGCCTCGTGCATGGCCGGGCGCGTGGCGAAGGGCGCGCTCATCACATCCTGGAGGCTGGCGCGGATGTAGTTGGCGGAGAGCACCGCGTCCTCCGCGGCCTGCCGCATGCCGTCGGCGCCGTGGGACAGCATCCAGGAGAGCGCCCGCACGAACATGCCCATCTGGCCGTGGAACGCGCTCATGCGCCCGAGCGCCTGCTCGGCGCCGGCCTGCCCCTGCTGTTCCACGAGGCGCAGGCCGTCGCCGTCCGCGACCAGCGCGGGGGCAGGGGCGAACGGCGCGAGCGCCTTGGAGAGCACCACCGGCCCGGCGCCCGGCCCGCCACCGCCGTGCGGCGTGGAGAAGGTCTTGTGCAGATTGATGTGCATGGCATCGACGCCGAGGTCGCCGACCCGCACCTTGCCCAGGATGGCGTTGAAATTTGCGCCGTCGGCATAGAAATAGGCGCCCACCGCATGCACCGCCTCGGCGATCGCCACCACGTCCGGCTCGAACAGGCCGCAGGTGTTGGGATTGGTGAGCATGATGGCGGCGACGTCCGGCGAAAGCGCCTTCTTCACCTCCTCCACGTCCACGGTGCCGTCGGCGCGGGCGGGAATGGATTTCACCTGATAGCCGAGCAAAGCGGCGGTGGCGGGATTGGTGCCATGGGCGCTTTCCGGCACCACCACGGTGGTGGGCTTGCGGCCGTTGGCTTCATGGGCAGCTTTGATGGCCATCATGCCGCACAATTCGCCATGCGCGCCGGCCTTGGGGGTGAGCGCCACCGCATCCATGCCGGTGAGGGTGAGAAGATAGCGCGAAAGCTCCTTCATCAGCCCGAGCGCACCCTGGACCGTGGACACCGGCTGCAGCGGGTGGATGTCCGCGAAGCCTGGCAGGCGGGCCATGCGCTCGTTGAGGCGCGGATTGTGCTTCATGGTGCAGGAGCCGAGCGGAAACAGGCCGCTGTCGATCCCGTAATTCATGCGCGAGAGCCGCACATAATGGCGCATGGCCTCCGGTTCGCTGAGGCCGGGCAGGCCGAGCGGGGCCTTGCGCTCAAGCCCGCCGAGGCGGGGCGCGAAGGCGGCCGGCTCGTCCAGATCGACGCCAGTCACCTCCTGCCGGCCGATCTCGAACAGCAGGCCCTCTTCCAAATCCAGCGCCCGGTTGCCGGTGAAGGTGGCAGGGCCGATTTCGCTCGCCGATTGAGGCGCCGTCGCGCCGCGTCCTTCGCGATTCATGCCAGCACCTCCTTCAGCGCGGCCGCATAGGCGGCGCGGTCTTCGTCCGTGGATGTCTCGGTGGCGGCCACCAGGATCAGATCGTCAAGGCCCGCATCGGGCGCCAGCCGGGAATAAGGCACGCCGCCGAGGATGCCCCGCGCCGCCAGTTTCTCCACCACGTCCGCCGCATTGCCGGCGACGCGGATGGTGAATTCGTTGAAGAAGCTCTCGTTGAGCACGGCGACGCCGTCGAGGGCGGAGAGCCTGTCGGCGAGGTTGCAGGCGGCGGCATGGTTGATGCGGGCCAGCCGCGTCAGCCCCGACTCACCCAGCAGCGAGAGATGGATGGTGAAGGCCAGCGCGCACAGGCCGGAATTGGTGCAGATGTTGGAGGTCGCCTTCTCGCGACGGATGTGCTGCTCACGGGTGGAGAGGGTGAGCACGAAGCCGCGCCGGCCTTCCGCATCCACCGTCTCGCCGGCGAGGCGCCCCGGCATCTGGCGCACGAATTTCGCGCGCGTGGCGAACAGACCCACATAGGGGCCGCCGAAGGTGAGCGGGTTGCCGATGGACTGGCCTTCCCCCACCACGATGTCCGCCCCTTGCGCACCGGGCGGCTCGACGAGGCCGAGCGAGACGGCTTCCGTGAACACGGCGATCAGCAGCGCCCCGGCCGCATGGGCCTTTTCCGCGATGGGTTTCAAATCCACCAGATTGCCGAACACGTCCGGGCTCTGCACCACCACGCAGGAGACGGTCTCGTCGATGGCCGCGAGAATGTCGTCCGGCCCGCAGGGTTGGGGCGCCAGGCGCAGCAGCGGCACTTCCGCATAATGGGAAACGGTGGCGATGGTCTGCGCGTAATGAGGGTGCAGATTGCCCGCCAGCACGGCCTTGCCGCGCTTGGTCACGCGGTGCGCCATCAGCACCGCTTCGGCGGCAGCGGTCGAGCCGTCGTACATGGAGGCGTTGGCGACCTCCATCCCCGTGAGTTCCGCCACCTGGGTCTGGAACTCGAACAGATATTGCAGTGTGCCCTGGGCGATCTCGGGCTGGTAGGGCGTGTAGGAGGTGAGGAATTCCGAACGCTGGATCAGGTGATCGACGGTCGCCGGCACATGGTGGCGATAGGCGCCGGCGCCGACGAAGAACGGCACGGAGCCCGCTGGCACGTTGCGCGCGGCAAGGCGGGACAGGGCGCGCTCGACCTCCAGCTCACCCTTGCGGCGAGGCAGGTCGGGCAGTTCGGCGAGAAGCTTGTCCGCGGGAATGTCGGCGAACAGAGCGTCCACCGATGGCACGCCGATGCGTGCCAGCATTTCGGTGCGGTCTTCGGGTGTCAGGGGGAGATAGCGCATGATGCGTTTGCCTCGCCGACGTGCACGGCCGCGTCAGCCCGCGGCACCGTGCATGTGCGGCCGTTGGGGTGTCAGGCGTGCGTCTCGACGAAGGCGGCATAGGCCGCGGCATCCATCAATTCGTCCAATTCGGCGGGGTTTGAAAGCTTGAGCTTCACGAACCAGCCGGCGCCTTCCGGATCCGCATTGACGGTATCGGGAGCGGCTTCCAGCGCCTCGTTGACGGCAATCACCTCGCCGGAAACCGGGGCATAGACTTCGCTCGCGGCCTTCACGCTCTCGACGACCGCGGCTTCCTGAGACTGCTTCACGACCTTGCCAATGGCCGGAAGCTCTACGAACACAACGTCGCCGAGCTGGCTCTGGGCGTAATCGGAGATGCCGATCACCGCCACGTCACCGTCGAGCCGGACATATTCATGGTCCTTGGTGTAGCGCACGTCACTCATGGTCAGGCCCCCTTCTGTTCGCTCTTACGGACGTAGCGCTGGGCCACGAACGGGAATGTGACGACGGTCGCGGGCAGGTTCTTGCCGCGCACGATGATGTCGAGACGCGTGCCCGGCGCCGCCAGGGCGGGCGGCACATAGCCCATGGCGATGGGCGCGTTCAGGGTGGGGGCGAAGCCGCCGGACGTGACCGTGCCGACCACACTTCCGTCCTTAGCGATTTCGGCGCCCTCGCGGGCCGGCGCGCGCCCCTCAAGGCGCAGGCCGACGCGTACGCGCGCCGGGCTTTCGGCAAGCTCGCGCTGGATGCGCGCGGCGCCGGGAAAGCCGCCGCCCTCCCGCCGCCGCTTCTGGATCGACCAGACCAAGGCGGCTTCGACAGGCGAGGTGGTGGGGTCGATGTCGTGGCCATAGAGGCACAAGCCCGCCTCCAGCCGCAGCGAATCGCGCGCCCCGAGGCCTATGGGCTTGACCTCGGGCTCGGCGAGCAGCGTGTTCCACACGGTGACGGTGGAGCTTTCGGGGATGGAGATTTCAAACCCGTCCTCGCCGGTATAGCCGGACCGGGAGATATGGACGGGAATGCCGTCGAAGGTCGAAGGGCCGGCGGCCATGAAGTCCAGCGCGGCGCCTTCGGGGGCATGGCGCGCCAGCACGGCAGCGGCCTCGGGACCCTGGAGCGCGAGGAGCGCGCGGTCGTCGAGCCGTTCCAGCGTCACGCCGGCGGGCAGGCGGGCGGCGATATGGGCATAGTCCGCCTCCTTGCCGGCGGCGTTCACCACCAGCAGCAAGGTGCCGTCCTCTTCCGCCGCGCCGGGGCGGGTGACCATCAGGTCGTCGAGGATGCCGCCATCGTCCGCCATCAGCTGGGAATAGCGCTGGCGGCCGAGTTTTAGATTGAGGATGTCGGCGGGAATCAGCGTTTCGAGCGCGGCGGCCGTGGTCGCATGGTCCGGCCCGACGAGCTTGGCCTGACCCATGTGGGACACGTCGAACAGGCCGGCGTGGGTGCGGGTCCAGGCATGTTCCGCCAGGATGCCGTCGCGATATTGCACCGGCATGTCATAGCCTGCGAACGGCACAAGGCGGGCGCCGAGCGCCGCATGGGCGCCGTGCAACGGCGTCGTCAGAAGGGGAAGATCGGTCTCGGGCTGTGCCATTCCGGTTCCTGGGGTCGCGCCAAAGTCATCGGACCTTTCGGCCCGAGCGGCGCCCCCTCTGTCACCGGAACCTGAGAGATTTGACCGCACCCGGTGGAACGGGCACGGCTTACTCCTTCGGTGAGCCACCCGCATGATCCCTGAGGGTCACGCCGCAGCTGCTTTCCAGAGTGTCGTCCCCCTGCGGTCCTTTTGCCTGAGCGGTTCCGGGGCGGTTGCGCCTTCGGCGCCGGCCATCATCCAGAGAATGGGCCGGTCTCTCCCGCAGGGATCTTCCGAGCGACCGCTC
Source organism: Roseixanthobacter pseudopolyaromaticivorans (assembly GCF_043195145.2). NCBI lineage: Bacteria > Pseudomonadati > Pseudomonadota > Alphaproteobacteria > Hyphomicrobiales > Xanthobacteraceae > Roseixanthobacter > Roseixanthobacter pseudopolyaromaticivorans. The sequence goes on along the minus strand of NZ_CM195539.1, from coordinate 3,382,092 downwards.
CGAGGAGCGGCCGCCGTCACCATAGAGAAACGCGCCGCGCGGTCAATGCGGCGCTTTTCGTCATTGTGCGGGCGGCGGTCCGAAAGTCGCCGGAGGCGGCCCGAAGGTGGGCGCCGGGCCGAACGTATTGGGGTCCGCAGCCGGCGCGGCCGGCTTGCTCGCCGCCGGCTTCGCGGCCGCCGGGGCGGCCGGTGCCGCCGCGGGCGCGGCATCGGCCGCGGGTGCCGCAGGCCGCGGCCGAGTCGGACGCGGGCGGGCCGGGGTTTCGCCCTTGGGATCGAAGCCCACGTAGATCACGTATTTCGAGATCGCGTCCGGGGTGGTGACCGGGAAGGAGATGGTGTCTTCCACCACCGTGAAGGTGGTCTGGGTTTCGCCCTGGGGAATGTTGAGCGGCACCACGAAGAATTTGGTGGTGATGGTCTTGGGCGAGGGGCCTTCCTGCACCACCGCGATGCGGATCGGCACATTGAGCGCGCCGGGCGTGCCCTTGTCGCCCAGCAGCACCCGGCCGTCGAGGCCAACCTTCACGGTCATCACGCCGTTGGCAATGTTGCATTCGCGGGCCAACTGGCCGAGCGAGCCCTGGTACTTCAGTCCGCCGCCGGGGGCCGGCACCTGCCATGCGGAGGCGCCCGAGCGCACGTCCACACGCGGGCAGTCGAACTCCACCGCATCGGGGCCGGAGCCGATGGTCATATTGTTGGTAGGCTGGGCGGCGCCCACGCCGCCTGCTGCCGCGGCGGGATCAACATTCACGCCGGGCGCGCCAAACGTCCCCTGCGAGTTGCCCGCGCACCCTGCAAGGGTGATGGCCATGGCTGCCCCGGCCAACACACGCATAGGCAGAGCAGCGTCTAAAGCAAAACGCATGAGGAAACTCCAAAAACCTCCGCAAGACGCGTATGTATAACAGAAGGTTAAAGCGCAGGGGGAGGGGGGACCCGCGCCTTGAGCCCGCACCGGGGGAGGTATCTGACTCTATGGTTACCGGCCGCGGGCGGCCGGTCAGTTGCCGATCACCCCCACGGGCCGGCCGGCGACCACCACCAGAGCCTTTTGCGCGCCAGACAAGCGCTGGGAAACGCGGCGCAGATCCTCCAGCGTCACCGCCTCGATCAGCGCGTTGCGGCGATCGATATAATCCATGCCCAGCTTGTCGATCTGGATCTGGAGCAATTGCCCGGCGATCTTCGAGGAGGTGTCGAAGCGCAGCGCATAGCTGCCGGTGAGGTAGCTCTTGGCTTCGTCCAGCTCCGCTTGGGTCGGCCCCTTGTCGAGGATCTGCTGAAACTCCTCGTTGATGATCTTGATGGATTCACCCGCGCGGTCGTTCTTGGTGGCGGTGCCGGCGAACCACAGGCCCACGTGCTCCAGCGCCACCTGATAGGAATAGACCGAATAGGCGAGCCCGCGCGCTTCGCGCACTTCCTTGAACAGGCGGGAGGAAAAGGCGCTGCCGCCGAGAATGTGGTTCAGCACATAGGCGGGGATGAAATCCGGGTCCTGCCGTTCCAGGCCGTCGGTGCCGATCATGACCACGGACTGCGGGACATCCAGCGGGATCACGTCGGTCTTGCCGAGGCCCTGGGGCTTCACGTCGGCGACCGGCGTCAATTGGGCCGTGGCCGGAAGCGCGCCGAACACGCGGTCCAGCTCGGTGGCGAGTTCCTCGGGCGTGATGTCGCCCACCACCGCCACGCGCAGGTTGGAACGGGCGAGATTGCGCTTGGCGAAAGTTGCCAGATCCTCGCGCGTGATATCGGCGACGCTGGCGAGCGTGCCATCCACGGGGCGGCCGTAGGGATGGTTTGGGAAGGCGAGCGCGAACCAGCGCTCATTGGCCAGCGAATTGGGATCGGTCGAGCGCCGGCGCAGCGAGGCGAGCTGCGCTGTGCGGATGCGCTCCACGGCCTCGGTATCGAAGCGCGGCTGCGTCACCGACAGGCGCAGCATGTCGAAGGCGGCGTCGCGGTTTTCCGAAAGGGTGCGCACCGAGCCGCGGACCTCGTCGCGCCCGGCGTCGAAATGCAGTTCGATCGCCTTGTCCGCCAGCGCCTGATGGAAGCGCTCGGCATCATATTCGCCGGCGCCCTCGTCGAGCAGCGAGGCGGCGAGGCTGGCGATGCCGGGGCGTTCCGCCGGGTCCTGCGCCGCGCCGCCGAGAAAGGCGAATTCCATGGCGAGGAGCGGCAAGGTCGTGTCGCGCACCAGCCAGGCCTCGATGCCGCCGGGGCTGACCACGCGCGTGATCCGCGTGGTCTGGGACTGAGCGGTATTCGCGGAAACAAGGGAAACAGCCATCATCACCAACACGAGAATGCGAGCGCGAAAGGAGGAAGCGGTGGAAGGTGCGCTCACGAGCGCTTCTCCGGTGCCGCAGGCGCGGCCGCGGGAGGCGGGGTCAAATAGCCGGTCACCGCGCGCTTCAGCACGAGATAATGCTCGGCGGCGGCCTTCACATCCGCTGCGCTCACACGCTTGATGAGGTCCGGCCAGCGGTTCACGTCCTCCACGGAAATGCCGGTGGCCCAGGCTGCGCCATAGATGCGCGCCAGGGTCGCCTGATTGTCGCGGGCATAGATGGCTTCCGCCGTCAGGCGCGTCTTGGCGCGGGCGAGCTCCACGTCGTCCGGCCCCTCCTTCGCCATCTTGGCGACCACGCCGTCCATCGCCTGTTCCAGCGTCTCGAGCGTTACGCCCGGACGGGGCGAGGCGGAGATGCCGAAGCGGGTCTCGTCATAGGCCGTGCTCTGGTACCAGGCGCCGGCGCCGGCGGCGAGGCCCTGCTCGGCCACCAATTCGCGATAGAGGCGGCCGGTCTGCCCGCCGCCGAGAATCTGCGCCAGCACGTCCAGCGCCTCGGCCTCGCCCGGCTTGGCGGTACGATAGGAGGGCACCAGATAGCTGCGCTGAAGGCTCGGCTGGGCGACGCGCGGGTCGCTCAGCGACACCCGGCGATGGACCTGCGGCTCGGGCTCCTGCGGGCGGTTGCGCGGCGGGGTGTCGGCGCGCGGGATGACGCCATAGGTCTTCTCGGCGAGCGCGCGAACGGCTTCCGGTTCCACATCGCCCGCTACCACCAGCACCGCGTTGTTGGGGGCATAGAAGCGGCGATAGAAGGCGAGGGCATCCTCGCGGTTCAGCTGCTTAATCTCATGCTCCCAGCCGATGATCGGATGCTGGTAGGGATGGTTTACATAGGTCGCGGCCTGGAGGGCCTCGGAAAGGCGGGCGCCGGGATCGCTGTCGGTCCGCATGCGGCGCTCTTCGAGCACCACGTCGCGCTCGGGCAGCACCACCGCGTCGGAGAGCTTGAGGCCGGTCATGCGGTCGGCCTCAAAGGTCATGACCGTTTCCAGGTGCTCCTTGGCGACGCGCTGGTAATAGGCGGTGTAATCCTGCGAGGTGAAGGCGTTTTCCTGGCCGCCGAGCCGAGCCACCTCGCCCGAGAACTTGCCCGGACCGGCCTTCTCGGTGCCCTTGAACATCAGATGCTCAAGGAAATGGGCGATGCCGGATTTCCCCGCCTGCTCGTCGGCCGAGCCGACCTTGTACCACACCATATGGGTGACCACGGGGGCGCGGTGATCGGGAATCACCATCACCGTCAGGCCGTTGGCCAATTGATACTGGGTGACGTCCGGCCCTGCGGCGGAAGCGGCGTTCAACGTTGCTGCGGCGGTTCCCGCGGCGATCATTGCGATCATTGCCAGGCGTCTCATCTGTTCGTTTCTGCCCTTTTGAGGCACGGGCCGCGTGAAGGAGTGATGGCGGATCGCTTTAAAATAGGAAGCCGGCGGCGCAGCGCCACTGCGGCAGCGTGGGTTTCGCGCGCATTCGCGAGCGCGCGGCGCCTTGTTTCCTCACGCGGTTTCGCGCGCCGAGCGGCCGGATGCCGGGGATGGGCGCACCAGCGGTGCGGAACGGTCACTGGCGATCGAACAGTGTGGGGAACTTGAAGGGCTCGGCCTTCTGCTCCACCACCCCGTAAGGCGCGTTGGGCGCGGGGGTCTGGTAGCCGGGAGGCGGCTCGGTGAGGGCCTGCCGTTCGGGCTCACCGGTGAAGGTGAGCTTGTCCTTGTCGCTGCCTTGCGGCGCGAACCAATTCTTGAAGCCGAGCTCGCTCGGCAGCAGCACGTCGCGCTTGGATTCAGCCCCGACCGGCGCACCGTTCGCGACGCTCTGCGTCGGCTTGTGCTTGGCGTTGTTCAATTGCGAGGGAAGCAGCACGCGGCTTGAATCGGTCAGGCCGACAGGCGTCTGGTCGCCGGCCTTGGCCTTGGCCGCGCGAATGACGTCCGGATCCTTCGGCCAATTGGGATTAACCGCGGCGCCACCGTCGCGCGGCGGGGGCAGAGTGGCGGCGGCGCTTGGCGGGGGAACCACCAGCGGCGCGCGCTCGCGATACTGGATCTGCGGCTTCTCATCGTCATTCAGGCCGAGAAATCCGCCCAGCGTCGTCTTGAAGAAGTCGCCGCTATCGCTTTCCTGGGCGAACGCGAGGCTTGGACCAGCGAGGAGGGCGGCGAATGGCAGCGCGGCCAGCATGAGGCTGCGCAGCACCAAGGCTGGGTTCCGCCGATTTTCCGTCATTCGCATGGGCCTTTCCCTCGTGCGCCTGCCCCTTCTCGGACATTCAGCCCATACGGCTGGGGTGAGAGGGCGGCATTTTTGAGGCGCGTCCGAAGAAAGCATCATAAAGCAGCACGATCACGCCCACAACGACCGCCACATCGGCGATGTTGAACACGTACCAATTGAAGCCGAACGCGTGCAGCGACACGAAATCGAACACCGCGCCATAAACCACCCGGTCCGCGGCATTGCCGATGGCGCCACCAATCAAAAGGCCGAGAGAGAAGGCTTCCAGCTTGCGCGGCGTGCGGGCAAGCCACACGGCGAACAGCAAGGAGGCGATCACCTTGAACGCCACCAGCACCCAGCGGCCGGTCTCACCCTGCGGGAACAGGCCGTAGCTGATGCCGCTGTTCCACAGCACCACCAGATTGAGGAACGGGGTCAATTCCCGCACGCCCTCGGGCCAGCTCTGCGACCAGGCGAGCACCGCGGTCTTGCTGCCCTGGTCGAGCACCAGCACAATCAGCGCCACTAGGACGCCGAGCCGGATGTGGCGCACGGGGCGGCTCATTCGGCGGCGGCTCGCGCGGCCAGTTCCCGCAGTGCGCGGGCATCGCGCAAGGTGACATCGGGATAATCGGGATCGCTGCCGACCTCCTCCAGCACCTTCCAGGAGCGCGCGCATTTGCGGCCTTGTGCCAAGGCGGGCATCACCGCGACGCCCGGCACCTCGTCGAGCACGAACGCGCCGGCCGGCGGCTCGGAAAAGACCAGGCTTGCGCCGGAGGTGATGCAGACCTCCGCGAGGTCGACGCCCTCCAGCGCTGCGGCGAGGTCGGCATTGGTTACGAACACCTGCGGCGCGGCTTCGAGCGAGGAGCCGATGCGCTTGGCGGTGCGCTCCACCTCCAGCGCGCCGAGCACCACCCGGCGCACGAGGCGGATCTTCCGCCAAGTTTCCGCAAGCTCCTCATCCTTCCACGCCGCCGGCGTTTCCGGGAAGGTGCGCAGGTGCACGGAACCCTCCGTATCGCCGGTGCGGGCGAGGTAGGCTTCCTCGCAGGTGAACGGAAGGATGGGCGCGAGCCAAGTGACGACGCGCTCGAACACCTCGTCCAGCACGGTGAGGCAGGCGCGGCGGGTGAGCGAGGACAAGGGATCGCAATAAAGCGCGTCCTTGCGCACGTCGAAATAGAAGGCGGACAGCTCGCTCGTCATGAAGGACGTGAGCAAGGCGTGGACCTTCTTGTAGTCATAGGCGACGTAAGCCGCGCGGATCTGCCCGTCCAGCTCCTGCAAGCGATGCAGGATCAGCCGCTCCAGGGGCGGCATATCGGCGAAGGCGACACGGTCCGCCGCATGATAATGGTGCAGCGATCCCAGCAGCCAGCGCACGGTATTGCGCAGTTTCCGGTAGGTGTCGGCGGTTGTCTTGAGGATTTCGGGGCCGATTTTCAGATCGTCGGCATAATCGGAGGCGCACACCCACAGGCGCAGGATGTCAGCGCCGGACGCCTTGATCACATCCTGGGGCGAGACCACGTTGCCGAGCGACTTGGACATCTTGTGCCCGTTCTCGTCCAGCACGAAGCCGTGGGTCAGCACCGCGTCATAGGGCGGGCGGCCGCGGGTGCCGCAGCTTTCCAGCAGCGAGGAGTGGAACCAGCCGCGATGCTGGTCCGAGCCTTCCAGATACATCACCCGGTCCGGGCCGTCGGGCGGGCGGTTCGCCTTCAGGTCGGGGCGCACCTCCAGGGTGAAGGCGTGGGTGGAGCCGGAGTCGAACCACACGTCGAGAATGTCATCCACCTTGGCCCAGCCTTCGGCGGCGCGCTCTGCGAGGAAGCGCTCGCGCGCGCCCTCCTTGTACCAGGCGTCGGCGCCTTCCTCCGCGAAGGCCGCGGCGATGCGGGCGTTCACGGCGGGGTCCTTGAGGATCTCCACCGAGCCGTCGCCCAGTTCACGCACGAACACGGCGATGGGCACGCCCCAGGCGCGCTGGCGTGAGACCACCCAGTCGGGCCGGCTGGCAATCATGCCGGTGATGCGGTTCTCACCCACCTCCGGCACCCAATCCACCGTCTTGATGCCGGCGAGCGCGCGGGCACGCAGCGTGTCTGGCTCGTTGCCGGCGAGGGTCGCCGGGCGCGGCGCCGGCTTGCCGTCGGGCAGGCGGATGTCCTGGTCCATGGCGATGAACCATTGCGGCGTGTTGCGGAAGATGACCGGCTTCTTGGAGCGCCAGGAATGGGGATATTGGTGCTTCAGCCGCCCGCGCGCGAGCAGGTTTCCGGCCGCCACCAAAGCGTCGATGACCGCTTGGTTGGCATCGCCCTTCTCGCCTTTGTCGGTGATGACGCGCTTGCCGGCAAAGCCCGGCGCCTGGTCGGTGTAGAAGCTGTCCTCGTCCACCGTATAGGGGATGGCGGGATTGATGCCGCGCTCCTCCAGCCAGCGGCGATGCGCCGTCCAGATCTCGAAATCCTCGCGGCCGTGGCCGGGGGCGGTGTGGACGAAGCCCGTGCCCGCATCGTCGGTGACATGGTCGCCTTCGAGCAGGGGAACCTTGAAGGAATAGCCGAGGTCGGCGAGCGGGTGGGCAGTGATGAGGTTCGCCAGCACGTCCGCCGGCACGTCGCGGAGCCGCGTGAAGCTGGTGACGCGGGCGGCCTTGAACACGTCCTCCGCCAGCTTGTCGGCGAGGATCAGCTTGTCGCCGGCCTTCGACCAATTGTCGGCCGGTGCCTCGGTGATCTCGTAGAGGCCGTAGGAGATGCGGTTCGAGAAGGAGATCGCCCGGTTGCCGGGCATGGTCCAGGGGGTGGTGGTCCAGATGACGATGGAGGCACCGGCGAGCTTATTCGCAGCAATGAGTGCCGGTTCTGAGATCCCAGGACCATGGCGAACGACATGCTGAACCGGAAATTTCACCCACACCGTGTCCGACTGGTGGTCGTGATATTCCACCTCGGCCTCGGCCAGCGCGGTCTTTTCCACCACCGACCACATCACCGGCTTGGAGCCACGATAGAGTAGGCCGTTTTCGGCGAACTTGATGATTTCGCGGGCGATCTGCGCCTCGCCGAGGAAGCTCATGGTGGTGTAGGGGTGGTCCCAGTCGCCTTCCACGCCGAGGCGCTTGAACTCCTCGCGCTGCACGTCGAGCCAATGCTCGGCATAGGCGCGGCATTCCTGGCGGAACGCGATCATCGCGCCGGAATCCTTCAGGTCCGGCTTGGCCTTGCCCTTCTTGCGGTAATTCTCTTCCTCGATCTTCCACTCGATGGGCAGGCCGTGGCAGTCCCAGCCGGGCACATAGTTGGAATCGAAGCCCAGCATCTGCTGGGAGCGCGTCACCACGTCCTTGAGGATCTTGTTGAGCGCGTGGCCGATGTGGATGTTGCCGTTGGCATAGGGCGGGCCGTCGTGCAGCACGAAGCGGGGACGCCCGCGCCCCTCTTCGCGCAGGCGCTCGCGCAGGCCGATGCGCGCCCAGCGCTCCAGCAGTTCCGGCTCCTTCTTCGGCAGCCCGCCCCGCATGGGGAATTCGGTCTGCGGCAGGAACAGGGTCGCGGAATAGTCCACGGCGTCGGACGGCGTCTTCTCGGTCATGGGATCGGGCTCGAACAGGATCTTGGCGGCAGATCGTTACATCTTGTGGCGCACCCCAGCGCGTCGGCGGGATGGGCGCGGCGAGGGCGTGTCCCGGTTGACCCCGCGCGCTCAGGCGCGTCGGCGGGGTGCCGGGCTGGTAATTCGCGCCCGGGCCGGGCGGCGCGCGGCCGGATGTGACGTTCCTTGTGCCATGCAGGGCTTCTAGCAGGCGTCTTCGCGCGGGAAAAGCCCGGATGGCGAGCGCACGCGGCGCAGGCGCGGACACCGCCTCGCGAAATCGTCCGCCGCCCTGTCCCTGAAAGCAATGAAGCCCCGGCCGTTGCGGCCGAGGCTTCATCTTCCCCTCTTTTTATTCTGGTCGCGGCAGCCCGCTTATTCTGGTTTCGGCGGGCCTGCCCCTGGATCGTAATGCGGCGACGCGGGGCCGCCGGGTGTCAGGAGGATCCGACCGCCTCAGGGCGGCCGGAAGAAGCGGGGCGGCGAAGCCGCCGCCCCTCAGGCTCAGCTGTGGTAGGCGCGCTCGCCGTGCTCGGTGATGTCGAGACCCTCGCGCTCCTTCTCCACCGGGGCGCGCAGTCCGACCACGGCCTTGATGATGTAGAAGAGGATCGCAGAGCCGACGCCCGACCACACGAGGGTGATGAGCACCGCCTTCACCTGCGCCAGGACCTGGGCGCTCATGACATATTCGGCAACCGCGCCGGTGGTGTAGTCGTAGATGCCCGTGCCGCCGAGGGCGGGGCTCACGACGATGCCGGTCGCGATGGCGCCGAAGATGCCGCCGATGCAGTGCACGCCGAACACGTCGAGCGAGTCGTCATAGCCGAAGGCGTTCTTCACGGTGGTGCAGAAGAAGAAGCACAGCACGCCGACGATGAGGCCCGAAACCAGCGAGCCCATGATGCCGGCGAAGCCAGCCATCGGGGTGACGGCCACGAGGCCGGCAACCGCGCCGGAGACGACACCGAGCATGGAGGGCTTACCCTTGGCCAGCCATTCGATGATCATCCAGGAGATGGCGGCGGCGCAGGTGGCGATGAAGGTGTTCATCATGGCCAGCGCGGTGAGGCCGTTGGCTTCCAGGTTGGAGCCGGCGTTGAAGCCGAACCAGCCGACCCACAGGAGGGAGGCGCCGACCATGGTGAGCGTCAGGGAGTGGGGGGAGAAGGCTTCCTTGCCGAAGCCCGTGCGCTTGCCAACGATGAGGCAGCCCACGAAGGCGGCGATACCGGCGTTGATGTGCACCACGGTGCCGCCGGCGAAGTCGATGGCGCCGATCTTGTAGATGTAGCCGGCGTCCGCGAGAACCGCGTCGAGGGCATCCTGCGCCGCCTGCTTGGCCGGGCCGTCAGCCGCCGCCTTCAGGGCCTTGGCAGCCGCGTCGACCGCGTCCGGGCCGGCCCAGTACCAAACCATGTGGGCGATCGGGAAGTAGATGAACGTGACCCAGAGCGGCACGAACAGCACGATCGCCGAGAACTTCACGCGTTCAGCGAACGCACCGAAGATCAGCGCCGGGGTGATCATGGCGAAGGTCATCTGGAAGGCGACGAACACCAGTTCCGGAATGGCGACGCCCACCGTGAAGGTGCCGCCGGCGGAATCCACCGTGATGCCCTTCATGAAGGCCTTGGAGAAGCCGCCCACGAAATCGGAGCCGCCGGTGAAGGCCATGGAATAGCCGTACAGGACCCAGATCAGGCCGACGATGCAGACGGTGTAGAACACCTGCATCAGCACCGAGAGCATGTTCTTGCCGCGAACGAGGCCGCCGTAGAACAGCGCGAGGCCGGGGACCGACATCATCAGCACGACCATGGCGGAGACCAGCATCCAGGCCGTGTCGCCCTTGTTGATGGTCGGCGCCGCGGCAACCGCCGCAGCGGCATCGGCCGCCGGCGTGGCTGTCTGCGCAAGGACGGGCATGGCAATGGCCGCCGCTGCGAGAAGGGTTGGCAGTCCCACTCGGGACCAGGTCTTGAACGTCATGGAATATGGCTCCGTAAAATGAGGATTGCTCAGAGGGCGTCGGTGTCGGTCTCGCCGGTACGGATGCGAACCGCCTGATCGATCTGGAAGACGAAGATCTTCCCGTCGCCGATCTGGCCCGTCTTGGCGGCGGCGGTGATGGCTTCCACCACCTTCGCGACCTGATCGGAGGCGACCGCCACCTCGATCTTCAGCTTGGGAAGGAAGCTCACGGCATATTCGGCGCCGCGATAGATTTCCGTGTGCCCCTTCTGGCGGCCGTAACCCTTGACCTCGGTCACGGTCAGGCCGTGGACCCCGATGCCGGTCAGGGCGTCGCGCACCTCTTCCAGCTTGAACGGCTTAATGATGGCCATCACGATCTTCATGGATCGATCCCTGTCCCTGTCCCCGTGATGCCCTCACACCGCAAAGCGGAGGGCGCGTTCTTCCGGGCTGGGCCGCGCGTGACGGGGAAAATCCACGCTGCAGCACCCAAGCCTGCGAACAGGGAATCAAGGACCGTGCCAAATGGGTAAAGCCTCGTTTACGGCGTGCTTATTTTCTCGCCACGAGACTCTTCGTCATGCGGTTGCCGCAGCGTTGCCTAAATTTTTGCCTATAAAATAATCAGATCGCACAATGCGCAGTCACCGAGGGGTAACGGGGCGCATCAAACCTTCCTGCGCCGCGGAGGCCACCAGCTTTCCGTCGCGGGTGAACAGCTCGCCGCGGCAGAAACCGCGCGCGCCGCCGGCGGCCGGGCTTTCCTGCACGTAAAGCAGCCATTCGTCGGCGCGGAAGGGCTGATGAAACCATAGCGCGTGATCGAGGCTCGCGACCTGGATGTCCGGGTCGAACACGCTTTTGCGATGCGGCACCAGCGCCGCCTGCAGCAGCGACAGGTCGGATGCATAGGCGAGCACTGCCTGCTGCGTGCGCAGATCATCCGGCAAGGGGCCGCGGGTGCGCACCCAGATGCTCGGCCGGGACGTGTTGATATTGCCCGAAAGAAAGGAGGGATCGAGGCTTGTCGGCTTCACCTCCAGCGGGCGCAGCGCCATCCAGTCGCGCTTCGAAGCCGCGGGAAAGCGCTTCAGCAGCTTCTCGCGCCACACTTCGTCGGAGGGCAATTGCTCCGGCTGGGGCACCTGCGGCATGGCGATCTGGTGCTCCAGCCCCGGCTCGAGGAGCTGGAACGAGGCCGACATGGAGAAAATCGCCTTGCCGTGCTGGATCGCCTTGACCGTGCGCGTGGTGAAGGAGCGGCCGTCGCGGATGCGGTCCACCTCATAGATGATCGGCACGGTGGGATCGCCGCCCAGCAGGAAATAGCCGTGCAGGGAATGGGTGATGCGCTCGATGTCCACGGTGCGCTGCGCCGCGACCAGGGCCTGCGCCACCACCTGCCCGCCGAACACCCGCCCGCCGCCAGGGCTCCCGCTGCGACCCCGGAACAGATTGATCTCCAGGGGCTCAAGGTCGAGGATGTTCAGAAGGGCTTCGACATCATTCATGACGGGGCTCGACCTTGAAGGGTGCAGGGCAGGTTCGGGCGAGCGAGCCACGCGCCGTGACGCCCGTCAAGGCCACGCTGGCGCGCGATCCCGCGCCGCCGGGCCGCATTTAAGCCCGCGCCATGATATGGGCTGCGGGGATATCGGAGAGAAGATCATGACCGCCAGCGCCGAGACCCGCACGCCCGCCGCAGGCCGCGCCGATGTGGTGATCGCGGGGGCGGGGCTCGCGGGGCTGAGCCTCGCGCTCGCGCTCAAGGAAGGGCTCGGCAGCGATGCCGCCATTGCGGTGCTGGACCCTGCCTTCGCGCGCGGCAGCTGGGGTGATCCGCGCGCTTCCGCCATCGCCGCCGGCGCCCGCCGGCTGCTCACGGTGCTCGGCGTCTGGGACAAGGTGGCGCAGGCCGCCGAGCCCATGCGCACCATGGTCGTGACCGACAGCCGCACCCGCGACGTCGCGCGCCCGGTCTTCCTCACCTTCGACGGCGAAGTGGAGGCCGGCGAGGCGTTCGCTTACATGGTGCCGAATGCCGTGCTCCAGCAAGCTCTGACCGAGGCCGCTCAGGCCGCCGGCATCGAGCTGATCGCCCAGCCGGTGCGCGATTTCTCCACCGACCGCAGCGGTGTGACCGTTTCCTACGGCGCCGACCAGACCTTGCGCACCCCGCTTCTGGTGGCCTGCGACGGCGCCCGCTCGCGGCTGCGGGAAATGGCCGGCATTCAGACCGTGTCCTGGGCCTATGGCCAATCCGCCATCACCTTCACGGTGGAGCACGAGCGCCCGCACGAGGGGCGGGCGGAGGAGCATTTCCTGCCGGGCGGCCCGTTCGCCACGCTGCCGCTGCCGGGCAACCGCTCCTCCGTGGTGTGGACCGAGCGGACGGCCGAGGCCCAGCGCCTGGTCGAATTGCCGGCTTTCCGCTTCCAGGAGGAATTGGAGCAGCGCTTCGGCCTCTCTCTCGGGACGGTGAAGCCGGTGACCAAGCCGAGCGTGCATCCCCTCGGCTTCGCCATGGCGCGCAGCTTCATCGGCGAGCGGTTCGCGCTGGTGGGCGACGCCGCCCATCTCATCCACCCCATCGCCGGGCAGGGCCTCAACATGGGCCTGCGCGATGTGGCGGCGCTGGCCGAGGCGATCACGGACGCGGCCCGCGTCGGCCTCGATTACGCTTCGCCCCAGGTGCTGGAGCGTTATCAGCGCTGGCGCCGGTTCGATACCCTGGCCATGGGGGTGGCCACCGACGGGCTGAACAAATTGTTCTCCAACCATTCCGATGCGCTGCGGCTGATGCGCGATGTCGGCCTGGGCTTGGTGGACCGGCTGCCACGCCTCAAGGGCCTGTTCATCAAGGATGCGGCGGGGCTGACCGGCGCGGTGCCCAAGCTCATGCGGGGGCAGGCGCTTTAGGGGCAAAGACCGCCCTCCGGCTTGGGCGCGCGGGCGGTGGGATTGGGAACCCGTCGTGCCGCTCAAGGCGCATTTTCTCAAAAATGTTTCACGTGAAACAATGGCTTAGCGAAGACGAACGCGGGTGTGAAGCGACTTTCCCGCGGCTTTTCGGGCGATGAAACCCTCAATTCGGCCGAACGTTCGCCGCACATGAATCCGCAAAGCGCTCCGCTTGCGCGGTACATGTCGGGTCCCGTGCCCGCGCATAGAGCACGCCTGTTCGAATGCAAAACGGCCAGCTTGCTGTGGCAAGCTGGCCGGTAATTTTTCAACGCGGGCTCAGGTCAGCGCCGCACCTCCGCCGTGTCGGCGGAGCGGGGCTACTGGATGACCTGGACCACGCGATGGGTCTGCGGATCCACCAGCACCGTGCGGTTGTTCACCACCGTGTAGCGATAGGAGGTGGCGCCGTATTCGGCCGGCACTTCATAATAAGTGACGCCCTGGTCCGGAAGCTGCGCGCCCACCGCCACCGGCTCGGCATAGGTGTAGGAGGGGCGGCGCTGCTCGACCACGTAGGTCTGGAAGCGCGGGGACTGATCGCCGATCATGGCGCCGACCACGGCACCGCCCACACCACCCACGACCGCGCCCACCGGGCCGCCGACGATCGCGCCGCCGATCGCGCCCGTCGTGGCGCCGGCTGCCGCGCCGCCCTGGGCTGCAGGCGCATTCTGCGCGAACGCCAGGCCGGGAATGGAAACGATGGCGGCTACAAGGACAAGCTTTTTCAGCATGGAAGTATTCCTCCTGGTGAGCAAGCTTGAGAGATGATCCCGTAAGCTGCGCAATACAGCCAAGAACAACCTTCGGGGGTAATGAGTTCCATATTTTATTTATCGCCACCGGCGCGCGACGAGAAAAAGGCGGCGGCACAAAAGAAAAGGCCCGGCGCTGGGCCGGGCCTTTTTAAAATCAAGCGGAAGTTCAGTCGACGCAGTCTCAGGCGGCTTCTTCGGCTTCGAGATCGGTCTCGGCGTCGGCTTCGACCTCCACATCGGCTTCCTCGCCCTTGGCAGCGCCGCGGCGGGGACCCTTCTGGAGGTTCTGCTCGATCATCTTGACCGCCTCGGTGTCGGTGATGTTCTCCACCGCCGAGAGTTCGCGCGCCATGCGGTCCAGGGCGGCTTCGTAAAGCTGCCGCTCGGAATAGGACTGCTCGGGTTGCGCGTCAGAGCGATAGAGATCGCGCACGACTTCCGAAATCGCGAGGAGATCGCCGGAATTGATCTTCGCTTCATATTCCTGGGCGCGGCGGCTCCACATGGTGCGCTTGACGCGCGCGCGACCCTTGAGAATATCCAGCGCCTTGGCGACAACGGGGGCTTCGGACAGCTTGCGCATGCCCACCGTGGCCACCTTGGGCACCGGTACGCGCAGCGTCATTTTGTCCTTCTCAAAAGATATGACAAACAGCTCGAGTTTGAAGCCAGCGACTTCCTGCTCCTCGATGGCCATGATACGACCGACGCCGTGCGAGGGGTACACGATGTGCTCACCCGTCTTGAAACCAAGGCGGGCCTGGGCGCTCTTTTTTGTCGACATGCTCTTGACCACTCCTGACCCGGCCAGCGGCCGGATCGTGTTGGCGCGCGAGCGCTCGTTTCCGGTATGACCCGGGCGATGGCGCACCTTGCGCTGGCGACTGGGCCGCGGCCGGTACGCCCGACGGCCCGCTCATGTCAGTCGATGACTACAACCTCGCGTAAGCACCCAAACCGCCTTCGCGGCCGGATGCCAAATTTCTCGCCCCAATGTTCCCGAGAATGCGCTATTGAATGCACGCGCGACGCGGCTGGTTGGATAAGCAATCGACTGTAAAGGCTTGTATAACACAAAAACCGATGAAATCAAAGCGCTGCGCCGGCTTTGCGGCCCGTCCTCGCGCAAGCCTGCCATGTCATACCCTAAGGTGGTGGGCGATCTCAGCTTTCTCACATATAAACATTTCTTTATATGTTGATTGCTCATAAGCCGTGCCCGTGCTAGAGGGCAGCTCACAAGATGAGACGCCCTGCACCGGCAGGGCCGCAGCACCAGGACGGAGAGACGACATGACCGCCGATTATGTGGTGAAAGACATCAATCTTGCCGACTGGGGCCGCAAGGAACTGGACATCGCCGAGATCGAGATGCCCGGCCTCATGGCCACCCGCGCCGAATACGGCCCGAGCCAGCCCCTGAAGGGTGCCCGCATCGCCGGCTCGCTGCATATGACCATTCAGACCGGCGTGCTCATCGAGACCCTGAAGGCGCTCGGCGCCGACGTGCGCTGGGCCTCCTGCAACATCTATTCGACCCAGGACCACGCCGCCGCCGCCATCGCCGCGGCCGGCACCCCGGTGTTCGCCATCAAGGGCGAGAGCCTCGAGGAATACTGGGAATACACCCATCGCATCTTCGAATGGGCCGACGGCGGCGCGCCGAACATGATCCTGGACGACGGCGGCGACGCCACCCTCCTGGTGCATCTGGGCAAGCGCGCGGAAGGCGGCGACACCGCTTTCCTCGACGGCGCGACCAATGAAGAGGAAGAAGTGCTGTTCGCGGCCATCAAGCGCCGCCTCAAGCACAAGCCCGGCTGGTACACCATGCTCGCCAATTCCATCCGCGGCGTGACGGAAGAGACCACCACGGGCGTGCATCGCCTCTATGAGATGCAGAAGAAGGGCACGCTGCTGTGGCCCGCCATCAACGTGAACGACAGCGTCACCAAGTCCAAGTTCGACAATCTCTACGGCTGCCGCGAGAGCCTGGTGGACGGCATCCGCCGCGGCACCGACGTGATGATGGCCGGCAAAGTCGCCATGATCGCCGGCTTCGGCGACGTGGGTAAGGGCTCGGCCGCCTCGCTGCGCAATGCCGGCTGCCGCGTGATGGTCTCCGAGGTCGATCCCATCTGCGCGCTCCAGGCCGCGATGGAAGGCTATGAGGTCACCACGATGGAAGACGCCGCCACGCGCGCCGACATCTTCGTGACCGCCACCGGCAACCTCGACGTCATCACCGTGGACCACATGCGGGCCATGAAGGACCGCGCCATCGTCTGCAACATCGGCCATTTCGATAGTGAGATTCAGGTCGCCGGCCTGAAGAACTTCAAGTGGCACAATGTGAAGCCGCAGGTGGACGAGGTCGAGTTCACCGACGGCAAGCGCATCATCCTGCTGTCGGAAGGCCGCCTCGTGAACCTCGGCAACGCCACCGGCCATCCGAGCTTCGTGATGTCGGCTTCGTTCACCAACCAGACCCTGGCGCAGATCGAGCTGTTCACCAAGCCGGGCGTGTATGAAAAGAAGGTCTACACGCTGCCCAAGACCCTGGACGAGAAGGTGGCCTCGCTGCATCTCGAAAAGATCGGCGTGAAGCTCACCAAGCTGTCGGACCAGCAGTCCGCTTATATCGGCGTGCCGCAGGAAGGCCCGTTCAAGCCCGAGACCTATCGCTACTGAGGCGAGCCTGCCGATGCCGCGTGCCATGCGCGGCGTCGGCCCGGCGCGTGCGTGATTCTGCGCCCCGGTGCTCGCAAGAGGCCGGGGCGCAGGCGTTTTCCCGGCCCGCGCCAACTTGTCGCCATCGCCCGGCGGACGGCGCGCCGCGAACCTGCTCCAATTGGAATTTATTCAGCGCCCTTACGGCAGAGACCCGCATTGTCATCATTCGCGAAGAGAGCTAGGTGTGAAGCGGCTGCGGCTCGCTGCGGTCGCGCGCTGCTGGGGGGCTGCCTTGGACGGTTATGACCATCGATCGCGGCGCGCGGGATGGCGCCGGAGCGACCTGTCGGGCCGCCGCCTGCGCCGCTGTCCCGTCCTGTCCCGGCCCCCTCGTTAAGCGCGCGGATCCAGCGACATGTCCCTGAGTGTGAGCCGCGATCGAAAACGTATTCTGCCCTTCGCCGCCGAGATCGGGGCGCTGGGCGTGGTATTCGGAGACATCGGCACCAGTCCGCTCTACGCCCTCAAGCAGGGCGTGCTGGCGGTGGGCGGCACCAATTTCATGCCGGACGACGTGCTGGGGCTGCTGTCGCTCATCACCTGGAGCATCATTCTCTCGGTGACCGTCAAATACGTCATGCTGGTGCTGCGCGCCGACAATGACGGGGAGGGCGGCATCCTGGCCCTCGTCACGCTGCTGGACCTGCATCGCAGTGCGCTCGGCCTGCGGTGGTATCTGCTCGCTGCCGGCCTGCTCGGCGCCGCCATGCTGATCGGCGATGGCGTGCTGACGCCGGCCATGTCGGTGCTCTCCGCCATCGAGGGATTGGGCGTCATCGCCCCGCAGCTGAACCAATGGGTGGTGCCGCTTACCGTCGGGGTGCTGCTCGGCGTGTTCCTCTCCCAGCGCGCCGGCACCGACAAGATCGCCAGCTTCTATGGCCCGATCATGCTGCTCTGGTTCAGCGCCATCGGCATTCTCGGCATCTACGGCATCGTGCGCGCCCCCGAGGTGCTGGTGGGCCTCGATCCACGCCACGGCGTGCGCCTGCTGTTGGGCCATCCGGGCCTTGCGGGCGTGATTCTCGGCGCGTGCTTCCTCGCGATCACGGGCGGCGAGGCGCTCTATGCCGATCTCGGGCATTTCGGCCGCAAGGTGATCGCGCGCGCCTGGCTGGTGGTGGCCATGCCGGCGCTGCTGCTGAACTATTTCGGCCAGGGCGCGATCCTGCTCACCGATCCGAGCGCCGTGCGCAATCCCTTCTTCGATCTGTGCCCCGACCCGATCGACATCCCGCTGCTGCTGCTCGCCACCGCCGCCACCGTGATCGCCTCGCAATCCATCATCACCGGCGTGTTCTCGCTGGCCAAGCAGGCGATCGAGCTCGGCTACCTGCCGCCCATGCGCATCCGCTACACCAGCGAGCACAACGAGCAGCACATCTATGTGGGCCGGCTGAACTGGCTGCTGATGATCGCCTGCATCGCCGTAGTGCTCGGCTTCGAGGCGTCCGACCGCCTTGCCTCCGCCTATGGCATCGCGGTCGCTTTCGCCATGGTGACCACCTCCATCCTGTTCATCGCCCAGGTGAGCCGCGCCTGGGGCTGGCCCAAGCCGGCGGTGATCTTGCTTGGCGTTTGCCTGCTGTCCCTGGACGCGGCATTCGCCACCTCCAACCTCACCAAGCTGCACGACGGCGGCTGGCTGCCGCTGACCATCGCGGGCATCGTCATCTTCGTCATGGTGAGCTGGCGGCGCGGCCTGGAAAGCGTGGTCGCCCAGCAGGTGCGCTTCACCGAGCCGCTCGACGGCTTCGTGGCACGCAAGGACCGGGCGAGCGACGGCGTGAGCCCGCGCACCGCGATCTTCCTCTCCCGCGCGGGTGCCATGACGCCAGTGGCGCTCTCGCGCATGGCGGATGTGATGAAAATCCGCTTCAACCGCGCGGTGGTGGTCTCGGTGTGGATCGTCGCCCGGCCGCGCGTCTCGGTGGAGGAGCGCGTGCGCGTGACCCTGCTGGATGGGACCTTCGTGCAGGTGGATCTGCGCTTCGGCTACATGCAGCAGATCGACGTGCCCTCGGTGCTCGGCCCGGCGCTCAGCGCGCGCGGCATCGACCCGGACGAGGCGATCTACGTGATCGGCCACGAGCGGATCATCCCGCCCGACGAGATTTTCCGCCTGCGCGACGTGGTGGCGCACGTCTTCGCGTTTCTGGCGCGCAACGCGGAGCGCTCCGTGGACCGCTTCGGCCTGCCGCGCGCCCGCACCATGGAAATCGGCTATCCCGTGAAATTATAAGCGTGGCTTTGGCTTGCCTTGGACCGGCCGTGTTGCCGGGTTAGGAAAGGCCCGCCCGCGCCCCAAAGTCAGCAACAAGGCATAGCCGCGAAACGCGTTCCGACGTAAGGGAAAGAGGCCTCAAAGAAACGCACCGCGGGCCGGCACCCCGCGGATGCGGGACAAGAAGCGGCCGGCGGGGAAATGGTGTTTCATGTTTCATGTGAAAATCTGGCGTTTCCTTCGGGACAAAGTGGGCCTGCACGGGCTCGGCTTCATCGCGAGCCTGGCGGTCATCGGATTTGCCGCGGTCGTGCTCTACCGGATGCTGCACAAGCTGAAGTTCGATCAGGTTGTGCTGGCGCTGAAGGAGAAGGACCCGCACTTCGTCTTCGCCGCCTTCGTGCTGGTGGCCTGCGCCTATCTGACCCTGACCCTGTATGATTTCTTCGCCCTGAAGACCATCGGGCGCACGCGCATCCCCTATCGCGTGGCCGCCATGGCGGGCTTCTGCTCCTATTCGGTCGGCCACAATGTGGGCTTCACGGTCTTCACCGGCGGCTCGGTGCGCTACCGCATCTATTCCGCCTGGGGGCTGACGGCGGTGGATGTCGCCAAGATCTGCTTCATCGCGGGGCTGACGTTCTGGCTCGGCAATATCGCGGTGCTCGGCCTCGGCATCCTGATCCATCCCGACGCTGCGACCGCCGTGGACCAATTGCCGCCATTGGTGAACCGGCTGATCGGCGCCACCGCCCTCATCGGCCTGTTCGGCTATATGTATTGGGTGAGCGCCGCGCCGCGGAAGATCGGCCGCTCCAGCTGGTTCGTCACCTTGCCGGCGGGCAAGTCGACCGTGATCCAGGTGGGCATCGGCATTCTCGATCTCACTCTGTGCGCGGCGGCCATGTACATGCTGATGCCGGCCTCGCCTTATATCGACCCGGTCTCACTGGCGGTGATCTTCATCACCGCGACGCTGCTCGGCTTCGCGAGCCATGCGCCGGGCGGCCTCGGCGTGTTCGACGCGGCGCTGCTGATCGCGCTGCCGCAGTTCGACAAGGAAGAGATGGTCGGCGCGCTGCTGCTGTTCCGCCTGTTCTATTACATCGTGCCGTTCGCCATCGCCCTGACCATCCTCGGTTCGCGCGAACTCTGGCTCAGCACCCTGCGGCGGCGCCTGCGCCGGGATGCGGCGGCCGAGCCGGTCCACGCGCCCCTGCCCACGGGCCTGGAATCGCGCGACGGCTGAAGCATCGCTTGCGCTGAGGGTCGCGTGATGGCGCCACCGGCGCCGCGCGTCAGGGCGCGATCGCCGGGCCGGTGCCGGGCGAGGGCAGCAGGCCGCCGCCGTTCGGCATCTTCATCGTCCGCGTGCCCGGCGGCAGACGGAACAGCTCGGGATCCTGGGGCCCGCGCTTCAGCGAGAGGACCTCGAAGGCAAGGTGCGCCTTGCCCTGGATCTCCACCTGCGTGCGCAGCACGATGCCGTCCTCGGTGATGCAGGCGGTGGTCGGGCCGGTGAGCTGGGCCGCCTTTTCCACCTGCCAGAGCGTGCAGGCTTCCCCCGCCACCTCGGAAGTGCCGGTGCGCGTGCCCTCGCCGGCCAGGGAGGCAATCTGGAAATCCGCCGGCAGGTCGGTCTCGATCCCCATTTTCGGCAGGCTGGGGGAGACCAGCACCACCTTGCGGGTGTCGATATTGAGGAAGCCGAGCAAAGTGCCCGGCACCGCCGGATTGCTGATTTCCATCCGCATGTGATTGCCCTGCCGGGCCATATCCACCTGCAGGCGCCCGCCGAGCTTGGCCGTGAGGGCGAAATCGACCGTGAGGGCGGGCAGGGGCTCCGCCGCGAGGGGGATCGCTGTGCCGCTCAGCCCGGCACAGGCCAGAACCAGGGCTCGGATCGCAATCGCGGGGGAGAGAGCGGGCCGGGGACTCGGCCGGACACGGCTGGCGCCATGCCGCCTGACCAATTTCATAAGACCTCGTCCCTTATCGGTTCTGCGCGAACGCACGCGATACCATTCCCCGGCACCTACGGGAAGGCGCGCCCGGCTCGCGCGCGCATCCAGCTGATAAAGCGCAAGAAAAATGCGCGGGGAATGCGCCTGAAGGCGCTTGTGTGCCGTCACTGTCTTATTGTCTTCGCGCAGGCGCTACAGCATATGCCAAATGGGCCGCTGCGTCGGTCCTAGAAATTGCCGTGCGCAAATGCTGCGGGAGGAAACGCGCTTCATGTCAGGCCTGCCACTGCCGAAACGGCGCGTGCCCTTCCCCGCTGTGCTGCCGGCGGCTCTTTCCGGCGGCGGCTGGCGCATGCCCAGCATGCGGCGGGGCGACCACGCGCGGCGGTCGGGCACATGATGCCCGGCGCATCCTCGGGCCGCGGGGGCGCACGGCCCTGGCTCACCTCGCTCGGCCTGGTGGTCGCGCTGTGCGCGCTGTTCGGGGCGGGCGTCGCCTTCGATCTCATCGCGCCGCCGTTCGCAGCGCTCCTCGTGATGCTGTTTTCCGCCTGCGCCTTCGTGGCGACGCGCGGCCGCGACGTGCCGCCGCCGATCGTCGTCGAGCCACCGCGGGAGGAACTGCCCATCCCGGCGCCTCTGGTCGATCCGCGGGTGGAAGCGGTGGTCGCGGCCTTGCCGGAGCCGGCGCTCCTGCTCACCCCCGGCGGCGAGATCCTTACCGCGAACCAGCGGGTCGCCCTGTCGGTGGGGCCGGCGAAGGTGGGAGATCCGCTCTCCTTCCTGGTGCGCGTGCCGGAAGTTCTGGAGGCGGTGCGCGCGGGCGCGCAGGACGGTCTGCCGCGCCGGGTCGAGTTCGGCGAGCGGGTGCCGCTCGACCGCTGGCTGGAGGCCCATGTGGTGCCGCTCCGGCTCAATCCCGGCGGGCGCGGCACCAGCGCGCGGGACGACCGCTCGCCCGATACGGTGCTGCTCACTTTTCGCGACCTGACCCACCAGCGCCGGATCGAGCAGATGCGCGCGGACTTCGTGGCCAATGCCAGCCACGAGCTGCGCACCCCGCTCGCCTCGCTCCTGGGCTTCATCGAAACCCTGCTCGGGCCGGCGCGCAACGATGTTGCGGCGCGGGAGCGCTTTCTCGGGATCATGGCGGCGCAAGCGCGGCGCATGTCGCGCCTGATCGAGGACCTGCTCTCCCTCTCCCGCATCGAACTGAATGCCCATGTTCGCCCGGAAACGCCGGTGGAATTGGGGGGCATCGTCGCCCATGTGTGCGACACCCTCGGCCCTTTGGCGCAGGACCGCGACGTGGAGATCGAGATCAGCCGCCCGCAGGAGCCGGTCTATGTCCTTGGCGAACGAGACGAATTGATCCGCCTGTTCGAGAATCTGGTCGAGAACGCACTGAAATACGGGGCCAATGGGCACCGGGTCGAGGTGGTGGTGGGCATCGAGCGGAGCGGCACGCCGGCGGCCGTGGTCTCGGTGCAGGATTTTGGTCCCGGCATCTCGCCGGAGCATCTTCCGCGCCTCACCGAGCGCTTCTACCGGGTCGATGTCGCGGTCAGCCGCGACCAAGGCGGTACGGGCCTCGGGCTGGCCATCGTGAAACATATTGTGGCGCGTCATAGAGGGCGCATGGGGATCGAAAGTCGGCAAGATGCCGGGGCGACTTTCACCGTCCGGTTCGATCTCGTGGAAGTGCCAGAAAAAAATCTCGTAAAATCAAAGGCGTAAAACGTCATTGCACTGTCACGTTGGGGTCATAGAACCGTGGCGCCGGCCCGTTAAAGTTAACCGGCCCAATGTTGCGTCGCGGCAGCTAGCCGACGGGCGACACCTATTGGTCAAGGAGAGAACCCCGTGAAGCTCACCACCGCTCTTGGCGCAGCGATTGCTGTTGCCAGCTCCCTTTTCGCTGGCGGAGCCTTCGCCATCGATATCAATGGCGCTGGCGCGTCGTTCCCGGCCCCCGTCTACCAGACCTGGGGCGCCAAGTATAAAGAGAAGACCGGTAACGGCCTGAACTACCAGTCCATCGGCTCCGGCGGCGGTCAGAACCAGATCGTCAACCGCACCGTCGATTTCGGCGCTTCGGATGCTCCGATGGACGGCGCGAAGCTCGCTTCCGCGAACCTGCTGCAGTTCCCGGCCGTGATCGGCTCGGTGGTCGCCACCGTCAATCTCGACGGCGTCGAGACCAACCAGCTCAAGCTCACCGGCCCGGTGCTGGCCGACATCTATCTCGGCAAGATCACCAAGTGGGACGACAAGGTCATCGCTGACCTGAACCCCGGCGTGAAGCTGCCCTCCACCGCGATCGTCCCGGTCTATCGCTCGGACGCTTCCGGTACGACCTACATCTTCACCAGCTACCTTTCGGACGTTTCCCCGGAATGGAAGTCCAAGGTCGGCGCCGCCACCTCGGTTCAGTGGCCCACGGGCGCTGGCGCCAAGGGCAATGAAGGCGTCACCGGCAACGTGAAGAACACCAAGGGTGGCATCGGCTACGTGGAATTCATCTACGCCGCCGCCAACAAGCTCGTGGTGACCCAGCTGCAGAATAAGGCCGGCAAGTTCCTGTCGCCCGAAGTTCCCGCCTTCATCGAAGCCGCCGCCGCGGCCGACTGGGCCGGTTCCAAGGACTTCGCCGCGTCCATGATCAACACCGCCGGTCCCGGCGCGTGGCCGATCGTGAGCCCGACCTACATCCTCCTGCCGAAGAACCCCAGCAATGTGGATGCTTCGCGCGAAGTGATGAAGTTCTTCGACTGGGCCTATGGCAAGGAAGGCAGCGAGATGGCCGAGAAGCTGCACTACATCCCGCTTCCCGAAGCGGTTGTGGAGCGCGTCAAGGCGGCCTGGAAGGCTGAAGTGAAGTCTCCCGACGGCAAGCCCGTTTTCTGATCTCTGATCACGCGGTCCCCGCCTTTTCTGCAAGGAGAAGGCGGGGATTTTGCCAAGGTACGGCTGCCGATACGGCAGCCCTGGCGATGGCGCCCGAGAAACCGTCACGGCGGCTGGGCGCCGTTTGCACGATGCGATGTTGCCTGAGCGGCTTGCCCGAAGGGGCGTCTGCCGCAAGGCGGCCCGCCTGTGGCGCCCCGTGGCGCGGTGCTTCGGTGCGCGGTGCGGCCGGATCGCGCGGCGGAAAAGGCGGTTCAACCGGCGAGGCGCCGACGCGGCCTGTACTGGCGGCGGGCGACCGGGCCGAGGTTTCAACGTGGCGGCCCTGGGGCGTCGGCACAAAGCGAATTCGATCGGGGTCCGGCAGCCGGCCGGCATCCTGGAACGGGATGGATCCCGGGGACGATGGTGCGCGCGGCAGACGTGCGCGTGTCGTCCGCGCGATCTGTTTTCATGAGCGCGAGCTGTGCGGCGCGCGGGATTTGGGGATCATCGGGCGATGGACGCAACGGTCGATAAACTGAGGTCGGACGGGATCATTCCCATCGGCGAGGCAAAGGGTGTCGGGGCAGTCGCCGACCGCATCTTTGTCGCCGCATTGTGGGCGAGCGGCTTCTTCGTCCTGATCCTGCTGGGCCTGATCATCGCCCAATTGTTCGAAGGCGGCCTGCCGGCGCTTCGGCACTTCGGCCTCGAATTCCTGTGGTCCTCTTCCTGGAACCCGGTGACCGAGAATTTCGGCGCCCTGGTGATGATCTACGGCACGATCTTCAGCGCCGTGATCGCGGTCATCGTGGCCCTGCCGCTCTCCTTCGGCATCGCCTTCTTCCTCACCGAAATCGCCCCGCAGCCCCTGAAGCGGCCGATCGGCGTCGCGGTTCAGCTGCTCGCGGCGGTGCCCTCCATCATCTACGGCATGTGGGGCTTCTTCGTCATCGTCCCGCTGGTGGCCGCCTATGTGCAGCCCCCGCTGATCGAATGGCTCGGCCCGCTGCCGGTCATCGGCGCCCTGTTCATGGGGCCGCCGCTCGGCTCGGGCATGCTGACAGCCGGCGTGATCCTGGCCGTGATGATCATCCCCTTCATCACCGCCATGTTCGTCGAGACCCTGGAATCGGTGCCCCCGATGCTCAAGGAATCCGCCTACGGCGTCGGCGGCACCACCTTCGAGGTTTATAAGAACGTCTCGGTGCCCTACGGCAAGACCGCCATGGTCGGCGCCGTGATGTTGGGCCTCGGGCGCGCGCTCGGCGAGACCATGGCCGTCACCTTCGTGATCGGCAATGCGACCCGCCTCTCGGCCTCCCTGTTCGCGCCCGGCGCGACCATCGCCTCGACCATCGCGAACGAGTTCCCCGAGGCCTCCATCGGCTCGCTCAAGCTGACCTCGCTGCTGCAGCTCGGCTTCATCCTGTTCGTGATCTCGTTCATCGTCCTTGCCCTGTCCCGTGCGCTCGTGCGCTCGCGGCTCGATTGATCCGGGAGGCAAAAATCATGGCATCCCTCGCAGCACGCCGCGCCAAGGACTACACGATCAAGGTCGTCTCCACGGGCTTCGCGATCTTCGCGATCTTCCTGCTGGCCTGGATCCTGTGGACCCTGATTTCCCGCGGTCTTCCGGCACTCAACCTCAATGTCTTCACCAAGGTCACCGCGCCTCCCGGCCAGGGGGGCGGCCTGCTCAACGCCATCGTCGGGTCGCTGATCCAGATCGTCATCGCCCTGGCCATCGGCGGTCCCATCGGCCTGTTCGCGGGCACCTTCCTCGCCGAGAACGGCAAGGGCACGAAGATCGGCTCCGCCGCCCGCTTCGTGAACGACATCCTGCTCTCGGCCCCCTCCATCCTGGTGGGCCTGTTCATCTACCAGTTCCTGGTGGTGCCGTTCGGCGGCTTCTCCGGCTGGGCCGGCGCCATCTCGCTGGCGATCCTGGTCATCCCGGTGATCGTGCGCACGACCGAGGACATGCTGAACCTGGTCCCGGTGGGCCTGCGCGAAGCCGCCTTCGCGCTCGGTGCGCCGCAGTGGAAGGTGGTCATCATGATCACCTGGCGGGCGGCGCGCGCCGGCATCGTCACCGGCATCCTGCTGGCCATCGCCCGCGCGGCGGGTGAAACGGCGCCGCTGCTGTTCACCTCACTGGGCAACAATTCCTGGTCCACGGATCTCAGCAAGCCCATGGCCAGCCTGCCGATCGCGATCTATCAATATGCCGGAAGCCCGTTCGACGATTGGGTATCGCTGGCCTGGGCCGGTGCGCTCCTCATCACCGTGGGCGTTCTGGTCCTGAACGTCGTGTCCCGTCTGGTGCTGGCGCGCACGCGCTGAGCCGGCACCCTGAGATCACCGCCCAGAGGGCGCCCAAGATCACCGCCCGGGCCGGCAGGACGCCGGCCCACCGGGCGACCAGAGACCGAATGAGGCTGACATGAACTCTGCAGTGGATCCGACCTTCAATATTTCCTCCTCCGTCTCGGCCAAGCCCGATGCGGTCCAGGCGCCCACCAAGATCAAGGTGGAGAAGCTCGATTTCTATTACGGGCAGAACCACGCGCTGAAGAACATCAATTTCGAGATCCCCGAAAAGCGCGTCACCGCGATGATCGGCCCCTCGGGCTGCGGCAAGTCCACCTTGCTGCGCGTGTTCAACCGCATGTACGACCTCTATCCCGGCCAGCGCGCCGAGGGCGGGGTGATGTTCGACGGCGTGAACATTGTCGGCAAGGAACTGGACCCCACCGTGGTGCGCACGCGCATCGGCATGGTGTTCCAGAAGCCGACGCCGTTCCCCATGTCGATCTACGACAACATCGCCTTCGGCGTGCGCCTGCACGAGAATCTCAGCAAGGCGAAGATGGACGAGCGGGTGGAAAGCTGCCTGCGCAAGGCCGCCATCTGGGAAGAGACCAAGGACCGCCTGCACACCTCGGCGCTCGGCATGTCCGGCGGCCAGCAGCAGCGCCTGTGCATCGCCCGCACCATCGCCGTGCAGCCGGAAGTGATCCTGCTGGACGAGCCGACCTCGGCGCTCGATCCGATCTCC
The DNA here is from genome assembly GCF_043195145.2 of Roseixanthobacter pseudopolyaromaticivorans. Taxonomy (NCBI): domain Bacteria; kingdom Pseudomonadati; phylum Pseudomonadota; class Alphaproteobacteria; order Hyphomicrobiales; family Xanthobacteraceae; genus Roseixanthobacter; species Roseixanthobacter pseudopolyaromaticivorans. The sequence goes on along the minus strand of NZ_CM195539.1, from coordinate 3,355,329 downwards.
ACCTCGAAGATCGAGGATCTGATCGACGAATTGAAGCAGGACTTCACGATCGTCATCGTGACCCACAACATGCAGCAGGCGGCGCGCTGCGCCGACATCACCGCCTTTTTCTATCTGGGCGAACTGGTCGAGGTCGCGCCGTCCGACGTGATCTTCACCAACCCCAAGCAGATCAAGACCCGCGACTACATCACCGGCCGCTTCGGCTGACCAAGCAAGGATCTGCGAGATGTCCGACCATACCGTCTCGGCCTTCGATGCCGAGCTGAAGGAGATCGGCCGCAAGGTCGTCGAAATGGGTGGCCAGTCGGAGCGCATGGTGGCTGATGCCGTCAATGCCCTGATCCGCCGCGATACCGCGTCCGCACAGCGCGTGATCCTGCTCGATACGAGCGTGGATCTGCTGCAGCGGGAGATCGAGGAAAAGGCGATCCTCTGCATCGCCAAGCGCCAGCCGGTGGCGAGCGACCTGCGCGATGTCGTGGGTTCGATCCGCATCGCCTCCGACCTGGAGCGCATCGGCGACCTCGCGAAGAACGTCGGCAAGCGCGTGCTCGCCATCGAGGGGGAATATCACCCCCAGAAGCTGGTGCGCGGCGTCGAGCACATGTCCGACCTGGTGCTGGAGCAGCTCAAGGAAGTGCTGGATGCCTATGCCAGCCACGACCAGGCGAAGGCGGTGGACGTGTGGGTCCGCGACAGCGGCATCGACACCATGTACACCTCGCTGTTCCGCGAACTTCTCACCTATATGATGGAAGACCCGCGCAACATCTCGGTGTGCACGCATCTCCTGTTCTGCGCCAAGAATATCGAGCGCATCGGCGACCACGCGACGAACATCGCTGAAACCGTCTATTACATGGTTTCGGGGCAGATGCTGTCCGACGAGCGCCCGAAGGCGGATGTCTCAAGCGAGACGACCGTGACTTTCCCGGGGCATAGCCTTCAGGGGTAAAATCCGTGCCTGCGCGTATCTTGATTATCGAGGACGAGGAACCCCTGACCCTCCTGCTCCGCTACAATCTGGAGTCGGAAGGCTATTTCGTCGAGAGCGTCGGACGAGGCGATGAAGGCGAGACCCGGCTGCGCGAAAGCGTGCCGGACCTCGTCATTCTCGACTGGATGCTGCCGGGGCTTTCGGGCATCGAGTTGTGCCGCCGCTTGCGCACCCGCCCGGAAACCGAGCGGCTGCCGGTCATCATGCTCACCGCCCGCGGCGACGAGACCGAGCGCGTGCGCGGCCTGGCGACCGGGGCGGACGATTATGTGGTGAAGCCCTTCTCCGTGCCGGAGCTTCTGGCGCGGGTGCGGGCGCTGCTGCGGCGGGCCAAGCCGGAGCATGTCGCGACCCTGCTGCGGGCCGGCGACATCGAGCTGGACCGGGAGACCCACCGGGTTCACCGCTCCGGCCGCGAGGTCCACCTCGGCCCGACCGAATTCCGCCTGCTCGAATTTCTCATGCAGAGCCCCGGCCGGGTGTTCTCGCGCGAGCAATTGCTCGACGGCGTGTGGGGCCAGGACGTCTATATCGACGAGCGCACGGTGGATGTCCACGTGGGGCGCCTGCGCAAGGCGATCAACCGCGGCCGGCAGTCGGATCCGATCCGCACCGTGCGGGGGGCGGGCTATTCGTTCAACGAGATGTTCGCCCGCGTGCATTGAGCGCGGCCCACCGAGGAAGGATGCGAGAGCCGGGCCCGATGATCGCGGGTCCGGGCTCGCTCCAGGCGAAGGCTTGCGATGGGCTGTCCGAGCCGGCCATCGCAGTGCCGCGCAGGGCGATGGCATTGCGGAGCAAGCTTTAGAGGAGCCCGCGGGCGATATGCCGGCGGCGGAGGCTTTCCCTCCGGGGCCGAGCTGTGCTCGAGGCCCCTATGTTTCCAGCGGATGACCGCGTCGCGGCCGGCGGGCTGCATCGAAGCGGGCCGAAAAGCACGCTTTGGCCGTCCCATGTCGGTGACGGCGATCCTTCCGGCTCGATCTCTTCGATCCTTTGCGTGCGCCGGCGAAATCCGCTCGGCCGGCGCATGTCCTTCGTGACTGTCGCCGCTCAGATGCGGGCGACGCGCCGGTCGCGCCGGCGATCCTGCGTGGGCTGGTAGGCCATCCGCGCATGGGTCGTGCAGTAAGGCATGCCGGTGAGGCTGCGCCCGCCACAGAAATAGAAGCTTTCCGTGCCCGGCTCGCCGATCGGCCAGCGGCAGGTGCCTTCGGTCAGGTTCATGATGGTGCAGCGCTGACCCATGGCGACGATATTGTCTCCACCGGCGGGACGCGGCGCGGGTTCGGGCGCCACGAAGGCTTCCAATGCGGGAGCCAGGGCGGTGTTGCCGATCGTCTGCGGACGCGGCGCGGGCTTGTTCACGGGCGTTTCAGGCCGGGCCTTGCGCGGACGGGCTGCAGGTACTGTCGATTTCGCCCGGCCGGAGAGGCCGAGACGATGCACTTTTCCAATCACCGCATTGCGGGTGATGCCGCCCAGCTCGCCGGCAATCTGGCTTGCGGAAAGCCCTTCGCCCCAGAGCTTCTTCAAGAGTTCGACGCGCTCGTCGTTCCAGCTCATCGCTCTCCTCCTTCGACTCTTCTCCCGCACCCAGGCGCGCCATCGCACGCGGGTTCGCAGGGCCCAACGTCACTTGGGGAACAGGACCGCACGACATGTCGTGGTCGGCCACGAGCAAACTACAATATGCACGGACTCTCGCACAGAGTCGGAATGCACTCATGTGCCGTTGTCCCCAAGTCGTTACGATCACGTTAACGGCTGCGCTCTGTTGACCTCACGCGCGCGATCATTAGAATCCCCTTTTGTCGGGCCGCCCCGCGAGGGCGGCCTTTGGCGTTTCTGATGTCCGGCGAGACGCAGCGCGTTTCGCCCCACCCCAAGAGGAGGGGTTCTGTGATCACCCCCGTTCTGCCGACCTACGCGCGCATCGACCTCGTTTTCGAAAGGGGAGAGGGCTGCTGGCTCGTCACGACGGACGGGCGACGTTATCTCGATTTCACCGCCGGCATCGCGGTCAACATCCTCGGGCATGCCCATCCCTACCTGGTCTCGGCGCTGACCGAACAGGCCGGAAAGCTCTGGCACACCTCGAATTTGTTCCGCATCGTCGGCGGCGAGCGCCTGGCCGAGCGGCTGAAGGCGGCCACCTTCGCCGACACCATGTTCTTCACCAATTCGGGTGCAGAAGCGCTGGAGTGCGCCATCAAGATGGCGCGCCGCTACCAATATGTGATCGGGGCCGAGGCGAAAAACCGCATCATCGCCTTCGAGGGCGCGTTCCACGGGCGCACGCTCGCGACCATCGCGGCCGGCGGCAATGCCAAGTATCTCGAAGGCTTCGGCCCCAATATGCCGGGCTTCGACCATGTGCCGTTCGGTGACATCGAGGCGGTGAAAGCCGCCATCGGGCCGGAGACCGGGGCGATCCTGGTGGAGCCGATCCAGGGTGAGGGCGGCGTGCGCGTGCCGTCGGCGGACTTCCTGCCGCAGCTGCGCGCCCTGTGCGATGCCCACGGCTTGCTGCTGATCCTCGACGAGGTGCAGTGCGGCGTCGGGCGCACCGGTAACCTGTTCGCCTACCAGAGCTCGGGCATCGTGCCCGACATCATGGCGGTGGCGAAGGGCATCGGCGGCGGCTTCCCCATGGGGGCCTGCCTCGCCACGGAGAATGCGGCGCGCGGCATGACGCTCGGCACCCACGGCTCGACCTATGGCGGCAACCCGCTCGCCATGGCGGTCGGCAATGCGGTGCTCGACGTGGTGCTGGCGGACGGCTTCCTGGAGCGGGTGCAGGCCGTCTCCGCCCAGCTCGTCCGCGTGCTGAACGACATCAAGGACCGTCATCCCGCGGTCATCGCCGAAGTGCGAGGTGAAGGACTCCTGCTCGGTGTGAGGGCGCAAGGCCCCGCCGCCGAACTGGTGCTCGCCCTGCGCGACGAGGGGCTGCTGGCCCCCGGCGCCGGTGATAACGTGGTTCGACTTCTGCCGCCCCTCATCCTCACCGAGGACGAGATCGCCATTGCCGCCGACAAAATCGAGGCCGCCTGCCTGCGGATCGAGAACGGCCTTGCATTGGCGTCGGCGAAGGGAGCCGCCGAATGAAGGACAATGGCGTGCGTCATTTTCTTGATCTGTCCGAAATCCCCGCGGTGGAACTGCGGCGGGTTCTGGAATTGTCGAAGGATCTCAAGGCCAAGCGCAAGGCCGGCACGGCCGAGCGGCCGCTCGCCGGCAAATCGCTGGCGATGGTGTTCGACAAGCCGTCCACGCGTACCCGCGTCTCGTTCGATCTGGCGATGCGCCAGCTCGGCGGCGACACGGTGATGCTCACCGGCGCGGAAATGCAGCTCGGGCGCGGCGAGACCATCGCCGACACCGCCCGCGTGCTGTCGCGCTATGTGGATGCCATCATGATCCGCATCCTCAGCCACGAGGATCTGATGGAACTGGCCACCTATGCCACGGTGCCGGTCATCAATGGGCTGACCCGCGTGTCCCATCCCTGCCAGGTGATGGCCGATGTGATGACCTTCGAGGAGCACAAGGGCCCCATTACGGGCCGCAAGGTGGCCTGGACCGGGGACGCGAACAACGTGCTCGCGTCCTGGATCCATGCCGCCCACAGCTTCGATTTCGAGCTGAACGTCGCGACGCCGAAGGAATTGTCGCCGCGCCAGGCGCTGAAGGAGTTCGTGAAGAAGACCAAGGCGCGGGTGAAGTTCACCCGCGATCCCGAGGCGGCGGTGGAGGGCGTGGACTGCGTCCTCACCGACACCTGGGTGTCCATGGGCGACAAGGAAGCCGAGCGGCGCCACAATCTCCTGAAACCCTACCAGGTCAACCGCGCCCTGATGGGCCGCGCGGCGCCGGACGCCATCTTCATGCATTGCCTGCCCGCCCATCGCGGGGAGGAAGTGACCGACGAGGTGATGGACGGCCCGCAATCGGTGGTGTTCGACGAAGCCGAAAACCGCCTGCATGCCCAAAAGGGCATTCTGGCCTGGTGCTTCGACACGCCGGCCGCGTGAGGCGGGCGCCGGGGGAGGTGAACCCATCGTCCCCCGGCCATGCCCGCCCGTCGGTCGAAGGCAGGCCCGGAGCCTGCCGGTTGGAATGAGGTATCATGACCAAGGACACAAGCCCTGAGGCCCGCCTGGAAGCGCCGGACAATTCGGTGCTGCCGTTCCAGGTGGATGCGCTCGACATTCGCGGCCGGGTGGTGCGCGTCGGCTCCATGCTCGACGCGGTGCTGGTGCATCACAATTATCCCAACGCGGTGAAGCGCGTCATCGGCGAGGCCGTGGCGCTGACCGTGCTGCTGGGATCGTCGCTGAAGTTCGAGGGCCGCTTCATCCTCCAGACCAAGACCGACGGTCCGGTGGACATGGTGGTGGTGGATTTCGTCAGCCCCGACAAGGTGCGCGCCTATGCCCGCTTCGATGCCGAGGCGGTGGCGCAGGCGGAGGCGAGCAACGCCGCCGCACCGGCCCTGCTGATCGGGCGCGGGCACCTCGCCATGACCATCGACCAGGGCCTGTCCGCCAATCGCTACCAGGGGGTCGTGGCCCTGGACGGCGAAGGGCTGGAGGCGGCCGCCCATCAATATTTCCAGCAGTCCGAGCAGATTCCGACGCGCGTGCGCCTTGCCGTCGGCGAGGAGATGCGGCCCGGCGGCGAGCCGTCCGCATGGCGCGCGGGCGGCCTGCTGGCGCAGTTCCTGCCCGCCGAGGCGGGACGGGCGGCGCAGGGCGACCTGCATCCCGGCGATGCGCCTGAGGGCGCCGAACAATCGGATGTGCCCCTCGATGATGCCTGGGTCGAGGCGCAGTCGCTGGTGGGCACGCTGGAGGATGTGGAACTGCTGGATCGCGCTTTGCCCAGCGAAGCGCTGCTCTATCGCCTGTTCCACGAACGCGGCGTGCGGGTTTTCGAACCCCAGCCGATCGTCGCCCACTGCACCTGTTCGCGCGCGCGCGTCTTCGGTGTGCTGTCCTCGTTCAGCCGCGAGGAGCGCAGCGACATGGTGCAGGAGGACGGCCGGATTTCGGTGACCTGCGAATTCTGCGGCCGCTCTTATGGCTTCGCCGCTGAGGAAGTGCTGGCGCAAGAGGCGCCGGCCGGCGAAGCTTCTGCGGACGACGCGGCGCCCTGATCCGCGCCGCCTCCGCGTTTCCCGGCTGTGCGCTCAGCGCACCCAGAAGCGCGGCAGCAGCAGCACCAACACGGTGAGGATTTCCAGCCGGCCGAGCAGCATGGTCACGGTCAGCAGCACGATCGCGCTTTCCGGCAGGCTGGCATAATTGCCGGCGGGCCCGACGATCGGGCCGAGCCCCGGCCCCACATTGGCGAGGCAGGCAATGGTGGCCGAAAGCGCCGTGCGCACATCGAGGCCGATGCAATTCAGCGCCGCCGCGACGATGATGAAGGTCGCGAAATAGAGAAACACGAAGCCGAGAACCGAGGCGACGATGTCGTCGGCCACGGGCGCGCCGCCGTAGCGAATGGGAAACAGCCCGTTCGGATAGGAAATCCGCTTGAGATGCTGCCGCACCGCCTTCGCCGTGATGGCGATGCGCAAGGCCTTAAGGCCGCCGGAGGTTGAGCCTGTGCACCCGCCCACGAACATCAGCACCAGGAACAGCGCGTCGGAGAGCGGCCCCCAATTGGTATAGTCCACGCCCATGAATCCGGTGGTGGAGATGAGCGAGGCGACCGTGAACAAGGCGCCGCGAAACGCCGTCTCCCCATGCGCCACGCCCTGGAAGGTCTGCTGGGCGAACGAGGCGAGGGTGAACACCGCGACGATGCCAAGGAACAGGCGCACCTCGGGATTGGTAACCAGCCGCGTGATGTCGCCCGAGAGCGCGCGGATATAGAGCGGGAAGGGCAGGCTCGCCAGCAGCATGAACACGATCGCCACATAATCCACCGCGGGATCCGCGAACACGCCAAGCGAGGAATCGGAATTGGCGAAGCCGCCGCTCGACATGGTGGACATGCCGATGGTGACGGAATCGAACAGGTCCAGGCCGGCCACCTTGTAGCTGGCGATGCACAGCGCCGTGAGCAGCACATAGGCCAGCAGCAGGCCCTTGGCGATGGCACCGGCGCGCGGCAGGAATTTCTCCGATTTGTCGGAGGATTCCATGCGGAACAATTGCATGCCGCCGACGCTGAGCATGGGCAGCACGGCGATGGCGATCACAACGATGCCCACCCCGCCGAACCAGTGCAGCAGCGCCCGCCACAGCAGGATGCCGGGCGTCTGGTCATCCAGCCCGGTCATCACCGTCGCCCCGGTGGTGGTGAGGCCGGACATGGCCTCGAACAGGGCATGGGTGGGAGAAAGGTCGGCCTTGCCCCACATGAAGGGCAGGGCGGCGAACGCCGTCAGCACCACCCAGACCGAGGTGGTGAGCAGGAAGGCCTGCCGCAGGTCCAGCCGGCGGAAGTTCGCGCCGCGGCCGATGACGCACAGCAAAACCCCGACGAACACGGTAACGGCGGCGGTTCCGACGAACACATCCTGCTCGCCCGAGCGGGCCGCGTAATCCACCAGCGCGGGCAGCAGCATGCTCGCGCCGAGGATCACCACCACCGTGCCCAGCGCCGCGGCGATCGGCCGGGCGTCGAGCGGCTGGCCGGCTTCGGCGTGGATGGTGGGTGCCTTGGCCGCTTGCATGTGGGGCTGCCAGCTCAGTTCAGAACGCGGCGCATGTCCGGCGTATCGAGGGAGAATGCGGGGATTTCCACCGAGAAGGATTCGCCCGTCTCGGTCAACATCTCGTAATGGCCGCTCATGATGCCCATGGCGGTCGCAAGCGGCACACCGGAGGTGTATTCGAACCGCCCACCGGGGGGAAGCACGGGCTCCTCGCCCACCACGCCGGGTCCGCGCACTTCCTCCACATGGCCGTGGGCGTCGGTGATGACCCAGTGGCGCGCCTTGAGCTGCACGACATCGCCACCCAGGTTCACCACCTCGATGGTGTAGGCCCAGAAGAAATTGCCATGCTCCGGATCCGAGCGCTCCGCCACATAGCGCGGCGTCGCCGTCACCTGGATCTGGCGCGTCGTCGCCCGATACATCCGATCCCCCTTTTTCTTCGTTGCGTTCACGCACAGTGAACCCGCGATGCGGGCGCTGTGCAATGGGTTCGCCGCGAGATCGGCCGAGCTTCGGCGTCGCGGGGGAGGGCAGGCGCGCCGCGAAAACGGGCGGCGCGCGGCGCCCTCACACCTTATCGAGGGCCTGGGTGAGGTCGGCGAGAAGGTCGTCCACATGCTCCAGGCCGACCGAGAGGCGCACCAGCCCGTCGGAAATGCCCATTTCCGCCCGCGCCTCGGGGGTGAAGCGCTGGTGGGTGGTGGTGGCGGGATGGGTGAGCAGGCTCTTGGAATCGCCGAGATTGTTGGAAATGCGGATGAGCCGCAGCGCATTGGCGAAGCGGAACGCGCCTTCCTTGCCGCCGCCGACGACGAAAGTGGTCAGCGTGCCGCCGCCCTTCATCTGCCGGCGCGCGAGCGCCGCCTGGGGATGATCGGCGCGGAAGGGATAGATCACCTTTTCCACCTTCGGCGAGGTGGCGAGCGCATCGGCGATGGCGGCCGCGCTCGCCTGCTGGCGCTCCACGCGCAGCGCCAGGGTTTCCATGCCCTTCAGCAGCACCCAGGCGTTGAAGGGCGAGATGGAGGGGCCGGTCTGGCGCAGATAGGTCTGCAAACCCTCGTTGATGAAGGCTTCCGAGGCGAGGATGACGCCGCCGAGGCAGCGGCCCTGGCCGTCGATATGCTTGGTGGCCGAATAGACCACCACGTCGGCGCCGAGTTCGAACGGCTTCTGCAGCAGCGGGGTGGCGAACACATTGTCCACCACCAGCCGCGCGCCGGCTTTGTGGGCGATCTGCGCGACCGCCGCGATGTCGATGATTTCGAGGGTCGGGTTGGTGGGGCTCTCCAGGAACAGCACCTTGGTGTTGGGTTTCACCGCCGCCTGCCAGGCCTCAAGATTGGTGCCGTCCACCAGCGTGGTTTCGACTCCGAATCGGGGCAGGAATTCCTCAATGATCCAGCGGCAGGAGCCGAACAGAGCGCGCGCGGCCACCACATGGTCGCCGGCCTTGAGCTGGCAGATCAGCGCGGCATTCACCGCCGCCATGCCGGACGCGGTGGCGCGCGCGGCCTGCGCACCTTCCAGCAGCGCCATGCGGCTTTCGAACATGGCGGTGGTGGGGTTGCCGTAGCGCGAATAGATGAAGCCCGGGTCCTCGCCCTTGAAGCGGGCCTCGCAGGATTCCGCATCGTCATAGACGAAGCCCTGGGTGAGATAGAGCGCCTCCGCCGTCTCGCCATAGGGCGAACGGGTGGTGCCACCCTGCACGAGCAGGGTATCGGGATGGAGGGTGGAGACGTCCGGGGGGATGTGCGCCAAGGTCTTCGAGCCTCAAATGAGGCCGAGGACACGTAGGAAGGGGCGCGAACGCCCTGTACGATCCCCGGCCTTTTAGCGATTTATTTAGCGTGGCAGCAAGCCGGCCGGCTCAAATTCACCACGGAACGATTTCAGTTAAAGCGCGCGGCAGACTTGGCGTCAAGGGATGCGTCCGTTAAACCGAACGGTGGGACAGGGAGGCGGATCGCAGGTGGACCAGCTGAAACCGGGCATCTTGCCGTCACAGGCCATTGCCGCGCTTCACGAGGCCGGCGGCATCGTCACGAAGCGGGCGTTCGACGACGATCAGATTCAGCCGGCCAGCCTCGATCTGCGGCTCGGGCGCACGGCATGGCGCATCCGCGCCAGCTTCCTGCCCGGCGCCGGCATGAGCGTGAAGGAGCGGCTGGAGGATCTCGCGCTCCACAAGCTTGACCTCGCCGATGGCGCGGTGCTGGAAACCGGCTGCGTCTATCTGGTGCAATTGGCCGAGAAGCTGAAGCTGCCGGCCGATGTCTCGGCCGCCACCAATCCCAAAAGCTCCACCGGCCGGCTCGATGTGTTCACCCGCGTGATCGCCGATGGCGCGCGCGCCTTCGATGCCATCCCCGCCGGCTACGAGGGGCCGCTGTTCCTGGAAATCTCGCCGCGCACCTTCCCGATCCTGGCGCGCACCGGCTCGCGCCTGTCGCAGGTGCGGTTCCGGCGCGGCGTCTCGCGCCTGTCCGATCTCGAACTGCTGACCCTTCAGACGGCCGAGCAGTTGGTGAATGCGGAAAAGCCCGACGTGGTGGGCGGCGGCATCGCGGTCGGCGTCGATCTGGCGGGCGAGGCCTGGGGCGGCCTTTTGGGCTTCCGCGCCAAGCGGCATACCGGCGTCGTGGACGTGGATCGCCGCAACGCGCTCGATGTGGAGGATTTCTGGGAGCCGATCCGGGCGCGCGGGCGCACCAGCCTGGTGCTCGATCCCGACGCTTTCTACATCCTCGCCTCCCGCGAGGCGGTGCAGGTGCCTCCCGCGTTTGCCGCCGAGATGGTGCCGTTCGATCCGCTGGTGGGCGAATTCCGCGTGCATTATGCGGGCTTCTTCGATCCCGGCTTCGGCCATGCGGCGGCCGGCGGCAGCGGCGCGCGCGCTGTGCTGGAAGTGCGCTCGCGCGAGGTGCCGTTCATTCTTGAGCACGGCCAGACCGTGGGGCGCCTCGTCTATGAGCGCATGGCGGCGCGGCCGAAGGCGCTCTACGGCGAGGGGCTCGGTTCAAACTACCAGGGGCAGGGCCTGAAGCTCTCCAAGCATTTCCGCGCTTTCGTGCCGGGGGCCTGAGGCAGGGGCGATGGGGGGCGGGATGATCCAAAGCACAATCGAATTCGTGCTGCGAAATATTCCGGAAATACTCTTCGTTGCTGCCTTCGTACTGGCGGCGGTGACACGGACCCCGGCCTATTTTCCGGCCCGTCTGCTGGGATGGCTGCTTCTGTCGGCCGGCCTCGCTTACGCCTGGGCCGGCGTTTTTCACATTCTATTCCCGCGTATTGCGGCGGCGAGCATTGGCTGGGCGGTCAGCCCGTTCCAGTTTGAAATCGGCGTGGCGGATACGGCGATCGGTCTCGTCGCCATCGTGTCCTTCTGGCGCACGTTGGATTTCAAGGGGCCCGTGGTGGGCTATCTCTCGCTGTTTTCCATCGGCGTCGCCTATGGACATATCCGCGACGCGATTTATGCCGGAAACACCGCGGCGGATAATTTCGGGGCGCTGCTGATCATCACGCTGGTGCATGCCGTGCTGTTGCCCGTGCTGTACCTGCTGGCACGCAGGAACAGCGCCTGATCCTGCGGTCTCCCTCGCGCCCTAGGCCGCCTCCAGCTCCTTATGGACGACGGGCTTGGCGGCATGGGGCTGGGTTGCCGGGTTGAGCAGCGCGCCGAGATCGGCGAGCGGGCGGAGCACCGCTTCGGAAAAGCTCAGGTAATCCGCCACGAAGGGCAGCAGGCGGCGTGTGCCCTGGTCGCCCGCCATCTCCAGCGCGACGGAGACCGCCGCGTCGAGTTCCGGCGCCGCGCCCGGGTTCGCCGCCGGTGTCGCGAGGCCCAGCGCCTGGTCGAACGCCGCGAGCGTGCGGGCGCGCGCCGCTTCCAGGATGGTCACGGTCTCCGGCGGGGGCGAGAGCGTGTCCAGCCGGTGCGCCACATCCTCCAGCAGCGCGAGATAGGTGATGAGGATCTCCAGGGTGGAGACCAGCGTCACCACGTCGCCCGCCGAGCGATGGCCGAGCGAGGTTTCCGCACCGATGTGCGGCAGGCGTTCCGACAATTGCCGCAGATCGGCGGAGAGGGCGGCGGTCACATTGCCCATCTCACCGGGAACGCTGCCCTTGCGCGGCCAGCAATTGGCGAAGGCGGCCCGGCATTGGCTGACCATGCCGATCACCTGGTTGCGGATCTGGTCCGCCACATAGACCGGCAGCACCACGAACGAAACCACCAGCGCGATGACCGCGCCGATGGCGGTCTCGTAGATGCGTGCGATCATGCCGTCCGCGCCGAGGCCGGTGACGAGGTGCAGTCCCACCACCACCGAAAGGCCGGTCGCGGCCGAGGCGACGTCGTACCGGTCGCGCTGGGTGACGAGGCCGATCATCTGGGCGATCAGGCAGGCGGCGGCGAGCAGCCATACGTTCCGGTCCAGCCCCACCACGAGCGCGATGCCGATCACCGCGCCGGCCAGCGTTCCCACCGTGCGATAGCGCACGCGCACATAGGTTTCGCCCAGGCTGTTGCCCAGCACGAACATCACCGTCATGGTCGCCCAATAGGCGTGGTCCAGCCCCACCGCGAGATCGAGCGTTGTGGTGATGCTGGTGGCGACCAGCCCCTGGATGGCCACCTTGGTATAGAACGGCATGCCTTTCGGTGCGGCCGGGGCCGTGGTGGTGCCTGCCGGGGCCGGGCCGGGCGTAATGAGCCCGGCGGCCGCCTCGGGCGGGACGTTCCAGCGGGACGTGTCCACGCTTTCCAGGCGCGAGAGGTCGGTCACCACCAGGAACAGCCGGTCGAAGGCCGTGACCGCGCGCAGCAGCGCCAATTGTTCCTGTGCCGAAATATCGGGCACCATCGCCGCCTCGCGCAGCCGGCCGATAGCGCTGCGCATGCGCTGCGGGTCCTCGAACGGCTGGCCGAGCCCGCGTTCAAGATGGCGCGCCAGTTGATCGGCGCAGGCCGCGAGCGGTGCGCGCCACGCCCCCTCGGAGCCGCGCGGATCGGGAATGCAGTCGCCGAGCAATTGGGTCGCCACCCGCAGCCGGTAGACCAGCGAGCGCACGGCCTCGATATATTCGCGCGCCTGCGGGTCTTCCGCCGCGGCGTTAACCAGCGCCGCGCGCACGCGGATCTTGATGCGGTCCAGCATTTCCGCCGGCGGCGGGGGCACGTGCACGCCGGAGCGCACGCAGGTGCCGAGCAGGTGAAGGTATTCGCCAACGGTCGCCCCGGCTTCCACCACACAGGTGGAATAGACCTTCAGCGCCGAGGGGCGCGTGAGGGTGAAGCGGACGAGGAAGGTCACGATGCCGCCCTGCACCGCCGCGAGCAGCAGCCAGGCGGCCTGAATGCGCGTGGGATGCAGCACGGCGGCGACGGTGGCGATGATGATGAGCGCGATGCCCATCCGCTGGCCTTCCATGCCGAAGCGCCGCAGATACAGGGCGATGCAGGTGAGCGGCACCAGAAGCAGCTTCATCGCCAGTTCGTTCGCCGGCGCGTTGCCCGGCGCGGCGATCACCACGGCGATGAGCAGGGCGATGGTCATGGCGAACAGCTTGCCGAAGCTGATGGCTTCGGTGCGGCGACTGGCCGAGGGCGTGAAATTGATCAGCACCAGCGCCGTCATGGCCCCCGCCATGGGGAAGATGACGTCGAGATTGAGCTGAAAGGCGCGGGAGGTCGCGTAGCCGAGGCAGATGACCAGCACGAAGGAGATGGCGAGATGCAGCGCGCGCGTGCTGTCGATGCCGCCGGGGTCATGGTCCGACAGCCAGAGCCCGAGCCGACCCACCAAGGTTCTGGGCTCGTCAAATGCGCCGACCTGCGGGTCCTGCATCGCTCACCCCTTCGCGATTCAAGGCGTCGATCGCAAAGGTTCATGGCAGGCGGAAAAAGTCCAGCGATCGGCGCTCGCTATCCCACGGGAAGGCGGGATGCGGCGCCGACGCCGTACGTTAAGCCTACTGGGCGATGTAGCCGCCCGACGGCGCCACCATCACCGGGCCGGGCTCGACCGAATAGACCGGCACATAGACCTGCGGCGCAGGGACGATCATGGTGGAATTGCGCCCGCCCACGGACTGGGACTGCTGGTCCTGCAGCAGCATGTAGCCGCCGTGGGAGCGCAGATAGTCCATCTGGCGCAGCTGCACCTGGCTGTCATTGACCTGATTGATGGAATCGTCGGCACGCGCGGCGGTGGACATGCCGGAGGCGGCCGCCAGGGTGAGCGCGACGAGGGCGGTGCCGGTGGCGATGAACTTGTTCATGACGAACTCCTTCAAACGGGCGCACGCCCTCCTTCGCGAAGGACCGCGCCGGCGCGGGGCGTGCCCGCAGATTGCGATGTGGTGTTCGGCCCGGATGCAGCGCAGGCGCTCAATTCAGGGCCGGTCTGCTAAAGAAACGCGGGAGCGCGCGCTTGGTTTCCTCGATCCATCGCATTTCGTGAACGGCGCGAGGCGGGGCGCCGCCCGCGTGTTCTTTCGCGGTGCAAAATCGCGTGCGAAAATCGTTCAACTTTTGCCGCGCATGCTCTAAAGCGGCGCACGGCGCCGCGCGTTACGCCCGGCCCTGGAGGAGACATGATGGCGGCCGGCGCGCGCGTTCTTTCCCGCTACGAAGCCATGGTGCGCGCCGGGGAGATCACGCCCGACCCTGCCCAGGCCACCGTCATCCAGGCGTTCGCGCGCCTGGAAGTGGAACTGCGCGATCGCTTGCTCGCCCGCAAATCCTCCGCGCTGGGCTGGTTGTTTCACCGCCGCACGCCGACCGCCCCGCGGGGCCTCTACATCTATGGCGAGGTCGGGCGCGGCAAGACCATGCTCATGGACCTGTTTTTCGACAGCGTGGAGGTGCGCGCCAAGCGCCGCGCGCATTTCCATGAATTCATGGCGGACGTGCACGACCGCATCTTCGCCGAGCGGCAGGCGCAGAAGCGCGGCGAGCGCAAGACCTCGGACCCGCTCCAGCCGGTCGCCGACGATCTCGCCAAGCAGGTGCAGCTTCTGTGCTTCGACGAATTCCACGTGACCGACATCGCCGACGCCATGATCCTCGGTCGGCTGTTCCAGAAGCTGTTCGCCGACGGCGTGGTGGTGGTCGCGACCTCGAACGTGAAGCCGGACGACCTCTATGCCGGCGGCCTCAACCGCGCGCTCTTCCTGCCCTTCATCGCCATGATCGACGAGAAGATGGAGGTGCTGAACCTCGACGCGCGCACCGATTATCGCATGGAGAAGCTCGAAGGCCTGCCGGTGTGGTACGAGCCGCTCGGCCCCGCCGCGCACGAGGCGCTGGATCGCGCCTGGGCGAAGGTCGCCGGGCCCGACGGCGGCCGGCCGACCGCGATCGCCAATCACACCCGGCTCATTCCGGTGCCGCTCGCCGGCAATGGCGCGGCGCGCTTCTCATTCGCCGACCTGTGTGAACAGCCGCTGGGGGCAGGGGACTATCTGCGCATCTCCCGCGCCTTTCATACGGTGGTGATCGAGGGTATCCCGGTGATGGACGGCGACCATCGCAACGAGGCCAAGCGCTTCATCTCGCTGATCGACACCTTCTACGACGGCGGCGTGAAGCTGATCGCCTCGGCGGCGGCGGAGCCGGAGAAGCTCTATCTAGGCTCGGAAGGGGCGGAAGCGTTCGAATTCGCGCGCACGGTTTCCCGCCTGCACGAGATGCGTTCCACCGAATATCTCGGGCGCACCCATGGCCGCGCCGATTCCGCCGCCTCCGGCAATACCACCGGACTGGTGGAGACTTGAGCACCGCGTCATCACCCTGTCGCGCGCAGCGGCGAACACTGCCGGCTTGCCTGTTCGTCCTTGGACCAATTGGCAGCGTTGGGGCGATGTCTATAAGCAGAGCCGGGGTTCCGGGCGCGATTGTGCACTGCGCGCGTCTTGAACCCCTTGCCGGATGGGAGTAGTCAAGCCCCGCTCGGCCTTGGCCGCTTCCATTGCCCGTATCCGAGGACACTCCCACATGGCGCGCAATAAGATTGCTTTGATCGGAGCCGGCCAGATCGGCGGCACGCTCGCCCTTCTGTCCGGCCTCAAGGAGCTGGGCGACGTCGTCCTCTTCGACGTGGCGGAGGGAACGCCGCAGGGCAAGGCGCTGGATCTGGCGGAACTCTCCCCGGTGGAGGGCTTCGATGCAAAGCTGTCGGGCGCCAATTCGTATGAGGATATCGCGGGCGCCGACGTGGTGATCGTCACCGCCGGCGTGCCGCGCAAGCCGGGCATGAGCCGCGACGACCTGCTCTCCATCAATCTGAAGGTGATGGAGCAGGTGGGCGCCGGCATCGCGAAATACGCGCCGAATGCCTTCGTGATCTGCATCACCAACCCGCTCGACGCCATGGTGTGGGCGCTGCAGAAATCCTGCGGCCTGCCCAAGGAGAAGGTGGTCGGCATGGCGGGCGTGCTGGACAGCGCCCGCTTCCGCTACTTCCTGGCCGACGAGTTCAAGGTCTCGGTGAAGGATGTGACCGCGTTCGTGATGGGCGGCCACGGCGACACCATGGTGCCGCTGATCCGCTATTCCACGGTCGCCGGCATCTCGGTTCCCGATCTGATCAAGATGGGCTGGACCACCCAGGAGCGCATCGACACCATCATCCAGCGCACCCGCGACGGCGGCGCGGAGATCGTGAACCTGCTGAAGACCGGCTCCGCCTTCTACGCCCCGGCCGCCTCCGCCATCGCCATGGCCGAGAGCTACCTGAAGGACAAGAAGCGCGTGCTGCCGGCTGCCGCCTATCTCTCGGGCGAATACGGCCTCAAGGACATCTATGTGGGTGTTCCGGTGGTGATCGGCGCGGGCGGCGTCGAGCGCATCGTCGAGGTCGAGCTGGACCGCACGGAGCGGGCGAATTTCGACAAGTCGGTATCGGCCGTTCAAGGCCTGGTGGATGCTTGCCTCAAGATCGCGCCCGATCTGAGCAAGTAAATTAAGTGTGCGGCGGCGGCTCTCGGGCCGCCGTTTCCCTGTCGGGCGGGTCCAACCGCCGGCTTTGACACTCCGAAATGTTCCACCCCGTCCGGGGTGGGTCACTTCGAAACCCTTAGGGACGAAGCCCCATGAACATCCATGAGTACCAGGCGAAGGCGCTGCTGAAGAGCTACGGCGCGCCGGTTTCCCGCGGCATCGCGGTGTTTAGCCCGGAGGAGGCCGAGAAGGCCGCGACCGAGCTCGGCGGCCCCCTCTGGGTCGTGAAGTCCCAGATCCACGCCGGCGGGCGCGGCAAGGGCAAGTTCAAGGAAGCCGCCGCGGGCGAAAAGGGCGGCGTGCGCCTCGCCAAGTCGGTGGAGGAGGTGAAGGCCTTCGCCTCCCAGATGCTGGGCAACACCCTCGTCACCATCCAGACCGGCCCGGTCGGCAAGCAGGTGAACCGCCTCTATATCGAGGACGGCTCCGACATCGAGAAGGAATTCTACCTCTCGCTGCTGGTGGACCGCACCACCTCGCGCGTCTCGTTTGTCGTGTCCACCGAAGGCGGCATGGACATCGAGGACGTGGCCCACAACACCCCTGAGAAGATCGTCAGCTTCTCGGTCGATCCGGCCACCGGCGTGCAGCCGTTCCACGGCCGCAAGGTCGCCGACGCGCTCGGCCTTGCCGGCGATCTCGCCAAGCAGGCGGGCAAGCTGACCGACGTGCTGTTCAAGGCGTTCGTCGCCACCGACATGGAAATGCTCGAGATCAACCCGCTGATCGTCACCAAGGACAATCGCCTGGTGGTGCTCGACGCGAAGGTGAGCTTCGACGGCAACGCCTTGTTCCGTCATCCCGACCTGGTCGAGCTGCGCGACCTGACCGAGGAAGACGCCAAGGAAATCGAAGCCTCCAAGTACGACCTCGCCTACATCACGCTCGATGGCACCATCGGCTGCATGGTGAACGGCGCAGGCCTTGCCATGGCGACGCTGGACATCATCAAGCTGTATGGCGAGAGCCCGGCCAACTTCCTCGACGTGGGCGGCGGCGCCAGCGAGGAGAAGGTGACGGCGGCGTTCAAGATCATCACTGCGGACCCCAATGTGAAGGGCATCCTGGTGAACATCTTCGGCGGCATCATGAAGTGCGACGTGATCGCGCGCGGCGTCCTGGAGGCGGTGAAGACCGTCGGCCTGGAAGTGCCCCTGGTGGTGCGCCTGGAAGGCACCAATGTTGAACTGGGCAAGCAGATCATCCGCGAGAGCGGGCTGAATGTGATCCCCGCCGATGACCTCGACGACGCCGCGCAGAAGATCGTGGGCGCGGTGAAGAAGGAAGCTGCGTGATGTCCGTGCTTATCGACGCCAACACCAAGGTCATCACCCAGGGCTTCACCGGCAAGAACGGCACCTTCCATTCCGAGCAGGCGATCGCCTACGGAACGAAGATGGTCGGCGGCACCTCGCCCGGCAAGGGCGGCACCACCCATCTCGGCCTACCGGTGTTCGACACCGTGATCGAGGCGCGCGAGGCCACCGGCGCCGACGCCAGCGTGATCTACGTGCCGCCTCCGGGTGCGGCGGACGCGATCCTGGAAGCCATCGACGCGGAAATCCCGCTCATCGTCTGCATCACCGAGGGCATCCCGGTGCTGGACATGGTGAAGGTGAAGCGCGCGCTCTCCGGCTCCAAGTCGCGCCTGATCGGGCCCAATTGCCCGGGCGTGATGACGGCGGGCGAATGCAAGATCGGCATCATGCCGGGCAACATCTTCAAGCAGGGCTCGGTGGGCGTGGTCTCGCGCTCGGGCACGCTGACCTATGAGGCGGTGTTCCAGACCTCGCAGGAGGGCCTGGGCCAGACCAGCGCGGTGGGCATCGGCGGCGACCCGGTGAAGGGCACCGAGTTCATCGACGTGCTGGAGCTGTTCCTGGCGGACCCGAAGACCTTGTCGATCGTGATGATCGGCGAGATCGGCGGCTCGGCGGAAGAGGATGCGGCGCAGTTCATCGCGGACGAGGCCAAGCGCGGGCGCAAGAAGCCCATGGTGGGCTTCATCGCCGGCCGCACGGCGCCTCCGGGCCGTCGCATGGGCCATGCGGGCGCGATCATCTCGGGCGGCAAGGGCGGTGCGGAAGACAAGATCGCGGCCATGGAAGCGGCCGGCATCCGCGTCTCCCCCTCGCCCGCGCGCCTCGGAAAGACCCTCGTCGAAGTCCTCAAGGGCTGATCGCCACGGGCCCGGCGGCCGCGCTGCCGGGCCATTTGCACCTTTTGCGGGCCTGCCGCTCATTTCGCCACGGCGGCGTGGCCTGCATGGGAGGCAGTTCGGCCCTGCGGATAAAGCTGCCAAAAGGACGCGGATTGTCCCTTCCGTGCACCCAGCGGCAGGTTTATGTACGGGGCGTCGCTCGTTTATGCCTCCGGCTGAGCCGGGGTGTTTCGGTCGAACGGCTGGGATCTTAGCCGTCTCAGTCTCAATTTGTGGCAGCGCTCGGCTCTTGGGGCTTGGTTTTCGGGGCGAGTTGCGCTCTTAAAGCCACGGCGCCAAGGCCATCCGGGATTAAGCCCATGTCGCGTGCGGACCAGAACGAACAGCTTCTCGCCACCTCCTTCTTGTATGGAGGTAACGCTCAGTGGATCGACGATCTCTATGCCCGCTACGAAGCTGATCCAGCTTCGGTCGATGCGCAGTGGCAGAGCTTCTTCGCCGCCCTGAACGACGATCCCGCCCAGGTTCGCAAGAATGCCGACGGCGCTTCCTGGAAGAAGCCGGGCTGGCCGATCCACGCCAATGGCGAGCTGGTCTCGGCCCTCGATGGAAACTGGATCGAGGTCGAGAAGAAGGTCGCGGACAAGGTCCAGGCCAAGGCCCAGAAGGCCGGCATCGAATTCTCCTCCACCGACGTGCAGCAGGCGACCCGCGATTCCGTGAAGGCGCTGATGATGATCCGCGCCTATCGCATGCGCGGCCATCTGCATGCCGACCTCGACCCGCTCAAGCTCACCCCGCCGCGCGAGGCGCCCGAGCTCGACCCGGTCTCCTACGGCTTCTATGAGGCCGACCTCGACCGCAAGATCTTCATCGACAACGTGCTCGGCCTTGAATTCGCGACCGTGCGCGAGATGATCGCCATCCTGCGCCGCACCTATTGCCGGACCATCGGCGTGGAGTTCATGCACATCTCCTCGCCCGAGGAGAAGGCCTGGATCCAGGAGCGCATCGAGGGGCCGGACAAGGAAGTCTCCTTCACCCGCGAGGGCAAGCGCGCCATCCTCAACAAGCTGGTGGAGGCCGAGGGCTTCGAGAAGTTCCTCGACGTGAAGTACACCGGCACCAAGCGCTTCGGCCTGGACGGCGGCGAGAGCCTGATCCCGGCGCTGGAGCAGATCATCAAGCGCGGCGGCAGCCTCGGCGTCCAGGACATCGTGTTCGGCATGGCCCATCGCGGCCGCCTGAACACCCTGACCCAGGTGATGGGCAAGCCGCACCGCGCGCTGTTCCACGAGTTCAAGGGCGGCTCCTGGGCGCCCGACGAGGTCGAGGGCTCCGGCGACGTGAAGTACCATCTCGGTGCCTCGTCCGACCGCGAGTTCGACGGCAACAAGGTCCATATCTCGCTGACCGCCAACCCCTCGCACCTGGAGATCGTCGATCCCGTGGTGCTCGGCAAGGCGCGCGCCAAGCAGGACCAGCTGAAGGACAGCGAGCGCGTGAAGGTGCTGCCGCTGCTGATCCACGGCGATGCCGCCTTCGCCGGCCAGGGCGTGGTCGCCGAGTGCCTCGGGCTCTCCGGCCTGAAGGGGCACCGCACCGGCGGGTCGATCCACTTCATCATCAACAACCAGATCGGCTTCACCACCAATCCGCGCTATTCGCGCTCCTCGCCTTATCCCTCCGACGTGGCGAAGATGATCGAGGCGCCGATCTTCCATGTGAACGGCGACGATCCCGAGGCGGTGACCTTCTGCGCCAAGGTGGCGATCGAGTTCCGGCAGCGCTTCCACAAGCCTGTCGTGATCGACATGTTCTGCTACCGCCGCTACGGCCATAACGAGGGCGACGAGCCTTCGTTCACCCAGCCGCACATGTACAAGGTGATCCGCCAGCATCCGAGCGTGCTCGACCTCTATTCCGGCCGCCTGGTGGAAGAAGGCGTGCTCGAATCCGGCGAGGTGGACAAGCTCCGCGCCGCCTGGCGCGACCGGCTGGAAGGCGAATATGAGGCCGGCCAGGCCTACAAGCCCAACAAGGCGGACTGGCTGGACGGCCGCTGGGCCGGCTTCAAGGCGATCCACGAGGACGACGATCCGCGCCGCGGCGACACCGGCGTCGCGCTCGACCGCCTCAAGGACATCGGCGAGAAGATCACCCGCGTGCCGGAGGGCTTCACCGTCCACCGCACCATCCAACGCTTCCTCGACAACCGCCGCAACGCGATCGAGACCGGCGAAGGCATCGACTGGGCGACCGGCGAGGCACTCGCCTTCTGCACCCTGCTGGAAGAGGGCAACCCCGTCCGCCTGTCCGGCCAGGACGTGGAGCGCGGCACCTTCTCGCAGCGCCACTCCGTGCTGACCGATCAGAACAACGAGGCGCGCTACAAGCCGTTCAACCATCTCACGGCCGACCAGGCCAAGTACGAGGTCATCAATTCGATGCTCTCGGAAGAGGCGGTGCTTGGCTTCGAATATGGCTACACCCTCTCGGAGCCCAACACGCTGGTTCTGTGGGAAGCCCAGTTCGGCGACTTCGCCAACGGCGCGCAGGTGGTGTTCGACCAGTTCATCTCTTCGGGCGAGCGCAAGTGGCTGCGCATGTCGGGCCTCGTGTGCCTGCTGCCGCATGGCTACGAAGGCCAGGGGCCGGAGCATTCCTCCGCCCGCCTGGAGCGCTATCTGCAGATGTGCGCGGAAGACAATATGCAGGTGGCGAACTGCACAACGCCTGCCAATTACTTCCACATCCTGCGCCGCCAGATGAAGCGTGAGTTCCGCAAGCCGCTGATCCTGATGACGCCGAAGTCGCTGCTGCGTCACAAGCGGGCGGTGTCCAGCCTGTCGGAACTGGCCGATGGCACCACGTTCCACCGCATCCTGTTCGACGATGCGCAGTCGCATCCCTCGGCGGATTCGGTGAAGCTGGTGGCGGACGACAAGATCCGCCGCGTCGTGCTGTGCACCGGCAAGGTCTATTACGACCTCTATGAGGAGCGCGAGAAGCGCGGAACCAACGACGTGTATCTGATGCGCGTCGAGCAATTGTTCCCGTTCCCGCTCAAGACCCTGGTTCAGGAACTCTCGCGCTTCAAGAACGCGGAAGTGGTCTGGTGCCAGGAAGAGCCGAAGAACCAGGGTGCCTGGGCCTTCGTGCAGCCGTATCTGGAATGGGTGCTGGAGAATATCGGCGCCGCTTCCAAGCGTCCGCGTTATGCCGGCCGTCCGGCGTCCGCGGCCACCGCCACCGGGCTCATGTCCAAGCATCTCGCGCAGCTGAAGGCGTTCCTCGAGGACGCCCTCGCCTGAGGACAGGCTCTCTCGCTCGACAACCCGCCCCAACGAAAGAAGACGATCCCCATGGCCACCGAGATCCGCGTTCCAACGCTCGGCGAATCCGTGACGGAAGCGACCATCGGCAAGTGGTTCAAGAAGCCGGGCGAGGCGGTGAAAGCCGACGAGCCGCTGGTGGAGCTTGAAACCGACAAGGTCACCGTGGAAGTGCCGGCGCCTTCCGCCGGCGTGCTGGCCGAAATCGTCGCCAAGGATGGCGAGACGGTCGGTGTCGGCGCGCTGCTCGGCATGCTCGGCGAAGGCTCAGGCGCTGCCGCCGCGCCGGCTCCGAAGGCTGACGCTCCGAAGGCCGAAGCGCCCAAGGCTGCTGCCGCGCCTGCGCCCGCCAAGCCCGCGCCCGCCAAGGCGGCTGCCGCCGATGCCAACGGCCCCGCCGTCGCCCGCCTCGCCGCGGAGAGCGGCGTGTCGCCGGCCGGCGTGGACGGTTCCGGCAAGGACGGCCGCGTGACCAAGGGCGACATGCTCTCGGCCATCGCCGCCGTGCAGGCCGCGCCGGCTCCGGTCGCCGCCCGCGCGCCGTCCTCGGCAAACGAAGCCGCGCTCGAAGAGCGGGTGAAGATGACCAAGCTGCGGCAGACCATCGCCCGCCGCCTGAAGGACGCCCAGAACACCGCCGCCATGCTCACCACGTTCAACGACGTGGACATGAGCGGGGTCATGGGCCTGCGCGCCCAGTTCAAGGATGCCTTCGAGAAGAAGCACGGCACCAAGCTCGGCTTCATGGGTTTCTTCACCAAGGCCGTGATCCAGGCGCTGAAGGACATCCCGGCGGTGAATGCCGAGATCGACGGGCAGGATCTGGTCTACAAGAACTATTACAACATCGGCATCGCGGTGGGCACCGAGAAGGGCCTCGTCGTTCCGGTGGTGCGTGACGCCGACCAGCTCTCGGTCGCCGGCATCGAGAAGGCCATCGCCGCTTTCGGCCGCAAGGCCCGCGACGGCAAGCTCGGCATCGAGGACATGCAGGGCGGCACCTTCACCATCACCAACGGCGGCATCTACGGCTCGCTGATGTCCACCCCCATCCTCAACGCGCCGCAGTCGGGCATTCTCGGCATGCATCGCATCGAGGAGCGGCCGGTGGCCATCAAGGGCCAGGTGGTGATCCGCCCGATGATGTATCTCGCGCTCTCCTACGACCACCGCATCGTCGACGGCCGCGAGGCCGTGACCTTCCTGGTGCGCGTGAAGGAAACCCTGGAAGATCCGGCGCGCCTCGTTCTGGATCTGTGAGTCCAAGCAACATCTTCCGCCGTCATGCCCGGGCAGTGCCCGGGCATCCACGCGACGCCCGGCGGACGTGGATGGCCGGGCCCCGGCCGTGACGACCTGATCGGAGTAGTCTTATGTCCTACGATCTCCTCGTCATCGGCACCGGCCCCGGTGGTTATGTCTGTGCCATCCGCGCCGCCCAGCTCGGCCTGAAGGTCGCGGTGGTGGAGAAGCGCGCCACCCACGGCGGCACCTGCCTGAACGTCGGCTGCATTCCCTCCAAGGCGCTGCTCTACGCTTCCGAATTCTTCGAGGAAGCGGGCCACAAGTTCGCCAGCATGGGCATCGGCGTCAGCACGCCCACGCTCGACCTGCCCGCCATGCTCGCCTTTAAGGACAAGGGCGTGGACGGCAATGTGAAGGGCGTCGAATTCCTGCTGAAGAAGAACAAGGTCGACGTGTTCTTCGGCACCGGCAAGATCCTCGCCGCCGGCAAGGTGGAAGTCACGCTCAATTCCGACGGCTCCAAGCAGCTCGTCGAGACGAAGAACATCGTCATCGCCACCGGCTCGGACGTGGCGCAGCTTCCCGGCGTCACCATCGACGAGGAGCGCATCGTCTCCTCCACCGGCGCGCTTGCGCTGGCCAAGGTGCCCGGCAAGCTGGTGGTGGTGGGCGCCGGCGTGATCGGCCTCGAGCTCGGCAGCGTGTGGCGCCGCCTCGGCGCGCAGGTCACGGTGGTGGAATATCTCGACCGCATCCTGCCCGGCATGGACGGTGATGTGGCCAAGTCCTTCCAGCGCATCCTTGCCAAGCAGGGCTTCGACTTCAAGCTCGGCAGCAAGGTCACGGGCGTGGATACGTCCGGCAAGATGCTCAAGGTGTCCATTGAGCCCGCCGCCGGCGGCGCCGCTGAAACGCTGGAAGCGGACGTGGTCCTGGTGGCCATCGGCCGCGTCGCCTACACCGCCGGGCTCGGCCTTGCCGAGATCGGGGTGGAGACCGACAAGCGCGGCCGCGTGGTGGTGGATCCGCACTTCAAGTCGAGCGTGGACGGCATCTATGCCATCGGCGACGTGATCGCCGGCCCCATGCTGGCCCACAAGGCCGAGGACGAGGGCGTTGCCGCGGCGGAGATCCTGGCCGGCAAGGCGGGCCATGTGAATTACGACGTGATCCCCGGCGTGGTCTACACGTTCCCGGAAGTGGCCTCCGTCGGCAAGACCGAGGAAGAACTGAAGGAAGCGGGCATCGCCTATAACGTCGGCAAGTTCCCCTTCACCGCCAACGGCCGCGCGAAGGTGAACAACACCACGGACGGGTTCGTGAAGATCCTGGCCGATGCCGCCACCGACAAGGTGCTCGGCGCCCACATCATCGGCGCCGAGGCGGGCGAGATGATCCACGAATGCGCGGTGCTGATGGAATTCGGCGGCTCGTCCGAGGATCTCGCCCGCACCTGCCATGCCCATCCCACCCGCTCGGAAGCGGTGAAGGAAGCGGCGATGGCGGTGGAAAAGCGCGCCATCCACATGTGAGCCGAAAGGCTGGCCGCCGAACCGGGGGCCAGCCTTTTTTCACTGAACGCGTGACTCAGGTCCGCTTGCTGGGGATCGGCGCGGAGACCGTGACGGTCGAATCCGTGGTGCTGACATCGGCGGCGGCGTCCGGCGGGCAATTGGCAAACGCCGGGCCGGCCGGGGCGATGACGACGGCGCCGAAGGCCGCGAAGGCCATGATCGACAGCGCCCGCAGGGCGATTGCAGTCGTTCTCATCCGTCTCACTCCCGTTGCATCCGTCCCAAGGCTAGCTCCCGGATTGCAAGCCGGCGAAGCCCGAATAATCCGCACTTGCCTGTGAAATCGGCAAAACTTATGCCCGAAGGGGAGTGTTCACGGAAAGTTGAAATCCAACGTTGGGTTGTGACCTGCTGGGCCGGCTGCTGACGCTGCGAAAACGATCGCAACGTTATTTCCTCTGCCGTCCGGTCCTGCCCGGCAATTGACGGTTGCAGGGTGTGGCGATGATGATTCCCCGCTGCGCCGCGTAGCAGCCGGCTCCGGCGGAGCAGGCTGTTTTCGCGGCTGGGACAACCGCCGGCACCCGTGGGCGCAGGCAGGGCGCCGCTCTCAGACCTCGCTGAAGGTCACCGCCTCGATGCGCCAGCCGTCGGGATCGGTGAGGAAGCCCGCATAATAGGTCGGGCCATAGGCCGGGCGTGGGCCGGGTGCACCGTTGCAGGCGCCGCCCGCCGCCAGGCCCGCCGCGTGAAACGCGTGCACGCCCGCCCGCTCCGCCGCCTTGAAGCACACATGCATGCCCGGCGGGCACGAGATGGCCGCGCCTTTGCGCTCCTCCAGCCAGAACGGCGGCGTATCGTCGGGGCCGTCGGCGGCGAGGCCGAAGCCGGCGGAGCGGGTGCCGGTGGGCTCGTCATACAGCACGGTGCGCACGATCCCGAGGGGGGCAAGCACGCGCTCGTAAAAGGCAAGGGAACGATCGAGATCGGTGACACCGATCGAGATGTGGTCGAACATGAAAACGGCCTCCGGATGCACAGGATGCGCGAGGCTGCGCCCTTGCGGCGGTCGCGCGCAACACCTGTGCCGCGCCGGCCGCCGCCCAGCCCCGCGCGAACATTTAGCAATCCGCGCGCCAGTTTTCGTCTTCCCGCACAAAGAGCCATTGAAACGCCATGGGCGATGGGCCATGTCAGCCCCATGGTCTCTTCCCCTCCGCCGCCCGCCGCCCGCAGCCGCCTGCATCCGCTGTTCGTGGTGCTCGCCGTGGTCTTCCTCGTGGAGGCCTGGCTGTGGCGCAAGCTGGCGCCCCTGGTGCGCTGGTGCGCGGACCTGCTGCCGTTCGAGGCGTTCAAGGCCGTGCTGTCGCGCTGGGCCCATCGCCTGCCGCCTTACGGCGCGCTCGTGCTGTTCGTGGTGCCGGTGGCGCTGGTTGAGCCGCTCTACATCGTCGCCCTGTGGGCCTTCGCCCATGAGCGCTGGTTCCTCGGCAGCCTCGCCCTCGTCATGGAGAAGCTGGTGGGCGTCGCGCTCATGGCGTTCCTGTTCGACGTGTGCCGGGCCCAGCTTCTGTCCATCGGCTGGTTCGCGCGCCTGTTCAACTGGCTGGTGCGGATCAAGAATTGGGCGGAGGCCGAGGTCGAGCCGGTGAAGCTGCGCATCCAGGAGATGATGGCGCGCATCCGCGCGGCGACGCCGGGCGGGGGCATCTGGCTCCGCGTGCGGGCGCTGCGGCGCCGGGCCTTCTCCTCGCGGTCCTAAGGCCTCAGGCGCGGGGATGGGCGGCGCGATAGGCCGCCATCAGATGGCTCTCGTCCAGCGCGGTATAGATCTGCGTGGTGGACAGCGAGGCGTGGCCCAGCAATTCCTGGATGGCGCGCAATTCTCCGCCCCGCGCCAGCAGATGGGTGGCGAAGGAATGGCGCAGCGCGTGGGGCGTGGCGCTATCCGGCAGCCCGAGCGCGCCGCGCATGCGCTCCACCGCGAGTTGCACGATGCGGGGTGAGAGCGGGCCGCCGCGCGCCCCGACAAACAGCAGGTCCTCGCCTTCGAGCGGATAGGGGCAGGCGTCGACATAGGCGCGCACCGCCGCCACGACCGGCGCGATCAGCGGCACCATGCGTGTCTTGTTGCCCTTGCCGGTCACGGTGATGTGGTCGATCGACCCGTGCTGCGGGATCTGTGCGGCCCTAAGGCCCAGCGCCTCGGAAATGCGCAGGCCGGCGCCATAGAGCAAAGCCAGCACGGCGGCGTCGCGCATCAGCACCCACATATCCTTCTCTTCGCCGGCGCGGGTCTGCGGATCGGTCAGGGCGCGCGCGGCGGAGACCGCGACCGGCTTCGGCAGCGCCCGTGCCACCTTGGGCGCGCGCACCGCGCTCAGCGCCGCCACCTGGCCCATGCCCTCGCGTTCCAGATGGCGGGCAAAGGAGCGGGCGGCGGCCAGCAGCCGCACCAGAGTGCGCGGGGCGACGCCCTCGGCCTTGCGGCCGGCGATGACCGCCCGCACGTCGGCCGGGGTGAGGGCGGCAAGGTCTGCCAGCGTGGGGGCGCCGCCGAGATGCAGCGCCAGCCGGTTCAGCACCAAAGCGAGATCGCGGGCATAGGCTTCCAGCGTCTTGGCTGAGAGCCGCCGTTCATGGGCGAGGCGCGCGAGCCAGGCTTCCACGGCGGCGCGCATCTCGGCGCTGAGGGGCGCGACCAGCCCTTCTATGGCGCGCGCCGCCTTCTGTGCGTCGTTCATGGCCATGGCGGCCTCTCCTCGCTGCATTCGTGCGCACCCTAGCGTGCGCCCTTTAACGAAGGGCTGCACCCCTCTTGCTGCACCCTCTTGCGGAAAAGATATATCTAACGATATAAAAGGCCGTGAGCCTATCTTTAGATATATCTCAGGAGTGCAGAATGTTTGGATGCAGACACCACGGCGAAGGCCGCCATCATGGCGAAGACCGCCGTTTTGCAATGGCGCGCGGTGACGAAGGGGGCTGGGGCCGTGGCGGCCATGGGCGCGGCCGGGGGGGCGGCGGCGACATGTTCCGCCTCGGGCGCATGCTCGCCCAAGGCGATCTCAAGCTGCTGGCCCTCGCGCTCATCGCCGAACAGCCGCGCCACGGCTATGAGCTTATCAAGCTGATCGAGGAGAAGACCGCCGGCTGGTATTCTCCGAGCCCCGGCATCGTCTATCCCACCCTCACCTTCCTGGAAGAGGCGGGCTATGTGACGGCCGAGAGCGAGGGCGCCAAGAAGCGCTACGCCATCACCCCCGAGGGCCAGGCTTATCTCGCGCAGAACCGCGATTTCGCCGATGCCCTGCTCGGCCGCCTCGCCGAGATCGGCAACAAGATGAGCCGCTTCCGCCGCTGGATGGGCCGGGGTGAGGGCGATGGCCCGGCGCATGCCGAGCTGCCGCGCCTGGTGGAAGCCGCGCTGGAAAACCTGCGTGAGGTCTCCGGCCAGCGCCTGGAAGCCAATCGCGGCACCGAGACGCGGATCGTCGAGATCCTGGCGCGCGCCGCCGCCGACATCCGCGAGGCGTGATCGCCGCCTTGCTCCCCTTGTGTGAACCGGATCCCGGTTCGCGCGCAAAAGCGGCCCTCCCGGCACCTGCGCCGGGGCGGCCCGTGGGATGCGGATTCATCCGCGCCGAACGTTCGGCCGAAATCGCGGTTTGGTGCGCCGCAGACCCACGGAGAACCGCGGAGAGGCGCCAGAAAACCCCGATTCGTCTACGCTAAGTCATTGTTTCACGTGAAACATTTTTGGCGCCCACGTCGCGGCCGCGCGGTTTCGTGGGCTATTTGGGGCCGCCCGCCCCATAGCCCGCCCGTTTCAGCCGCACGATCGCAAGATCCAGCGCGGACAGGAATTGCGAGCGGTCGCGCTGGGAAAATGGCGGCGGTCCGCCGGTGGTTGCGCCCGCCGATCGCAATTCGTCCATGAGGTTGCGGGTCGCCAGCGCCATGCCGATGCTGTCGGTGGTGAAGGGCCGCCCCGTGGGGCTGATCACATCCGCCCCCGCCTTCACGCACCGGCTGGCGAGCGGCACGTCGGCGGTGATCACCACGTCGCCCTTGGAAACGCGCTCGGCGATCCAGTCGTCCGCCACATCCGGTCCGCTCGGCACCAGCACCCGCTCGATATCCGGCGAGCGGGGCAAGGCGATGGGGCTGTTGGAGACGACGAACACCTTCAGGCCGTGGCGTTCCGCCACGCGATAGATCTCCGCCTTCACAGGGCAGGCGTCGGCATCCACATAAAGCGCGATGGGCGCTTCCCTCGGGGCCTGTTTCGCTGGCACGATCATGGGCGCTGCATCGCATCCTTCCCCGCCGGCCGCAACCCGCTGTGCGGGGGCGCGTTGACGGGGGGAGCGAACTTCTGCATGGGACGGGCATGAACACGCTGCTGACCGCCGTGCGCACGCGCCTCCAGGCCGTTCCGCTTCTCGGGCCCGTCTTCACACGGGTGAGCGGGCTTGAGCGCACCACCCTCGCCATCGTCGGCCTCACCGCCGCCGCGCTCTATTTCTTTCTCGCCCTGGCGGGCGAGGTGACCGAGGGCGAGACGCGGGGGCTGGACGAAACCATCCTGCTGGCCCTGCGCAATCCCGCCGACAAATCGGATCCCCTCGGGCCGCCTTGGCTGGAGGAGAGCATGCGCGACCTCACCGCGCTCGGCGGCACCACGGTGCTGGTGCTCGTGACCCTGGCGGTGATCGCCTATCTGCTTCTGGTGCGTCGGCGCCTGACCGCGCTGATGGTGCTCGGCTCCATCGCCGGCGGCGCGGTGCTGAGCAGCACGGTGAAGATCCTGTTCGACCGCGCCCGGCCGGATCTCGTGCCGCACGGCATGGCGGTGTATTCGGCGAGCTTTCCGAGCGGCCATTCCATGATGTCCGCCGTCGTCTACCTCACCCTCGGCGCACTGCTCGCCCGCGCGCAGGTGCGTCAGCGGGTGAAGGTGTATCTGCTGGGGCTGGCGGCCTTCGTCACCGTCATCGTCGGCATCAGCCGGCTTTATCTCGGCGTACATTGGCCCACCGACGTGCTCGGCGGCTGGGCCCTGGGCGCGGCCTGGGCGGCGACCTGCTGGCTGGTGATGCTATGGCTTCAGACCCGCGGCGAGATGGAGCCGGAAACCCCGACCCCGGAGGAAACCCCCAAGGCCGATGCCTCCTCTGAAGCCGACATCTGATCGGCGCATCCAAAACAAAAAGGGCGCCTGTGGGGCGCCCTTTTTCGTGCGGGGAGGCCGCCGGTCAATCGAAAAGGCTGGAGACCGATTCCTCGTGGGCCGTGCGGGCCACCGCCTCGCCGATCAGCGTGCCGATGGACAACACGCGGATGTTGCGCGCCACCCGCACCGCTTCGGTGGGTTGGATGGAATCGGTGATGACCAGTTCCTTCAGCTTGGAGGCGGTGATGCGCGCCACCGCGCCGCCCGAGAGCACGCCGTGGGTGATGTAGGCGTGCACTTCCTTGGCGCCGCGGGCCAGCAGCGCGTCGGCTGCATTCACCAGCGTGCCGCCGGAATCGACGATGTCGTCCACCAGGATGCACGAGCGGCCTTCCACATTGCCGATCACGTTCATCACTTCGCTCTCGCCCGGACGCTCGCGACGCTTGTCGACGATGGCGAGCTGGGCATCGATCCGCTTGGCGAGCGCGCGGGCGCGCACCACGCCGCCCACGTCCGGGGAAACGACCATGACGTTGTTGAGGTCGAACCGGTCCTTGATGTCGCGCACCATGACCGGGGCGGAATACAGATTGTCGGTGGGGATGTCGAAGAAGCCCTGGATCTGGCCGGCGTGCAGGTCCAGCGTCATGACGCGGTCGGCGCCCGCATGGGTGATGAGGTTGGCCACCAGCTTGGCCGAGATGGGCGTGCGCGGGCCGGGTTTGCGGTCCTGGCGGGCATAGCCGAAATAGGGCAGCACGGCCGTGATGCGCTTCGCCGAGGCGCGGCGCAGCGCATCGGTGATGATCAGCAATTCCATCAGGTGGTCGTTGGTCGGGAACGATGTGGACTGCAGGATGAACACATCCTCGCCGCGCACATTTTCCTGAATTTCAACGAAAATCTCCATGTCGGCGAAGCGCCGCACCACCGCCTTGGTGAGGGGCGTGGAGAGATAGGCCGCGATGGCTTCGGACAGCGCGCGGTTCGAATTTCCAGCCACAAGCTTCATGGATGCGTTCTCGGTCGACACTGGCACGCCGCCCGCACGATGCAGGGCCGCCTTAAGAATTCGGGCCACCTGTAGGCACCCGCCACGGCTTTTGTAAAGCCTGCGAAACTCAGTGCTGCGCAAACGCCAGCGTTGTCGTCGGCTGCGGGTCGCCCTGCGGCTCGGCCTCAGCGACCGGCGGGCCATCGCCGCCGATGGGCGCGCCAGCGGGGGCGGCGGGCGCCGCCGCCGGGGCCGGATCGGGCGCGGCCGGCGCTGCCGCCTGGCTGGGTGCGGGCGGCAGGCCCGCGGAAACCCGGCCGCTGGGCGGCACGCCCAGGCTTTCGGCGAGGCTCGCCATGGACTTGCCCGCGATCTTGGAGAGCACGGCCTCGTCGCACACCGCCCAGGCATCGCCCTTGACGCGCTTGGTGGTCTCTTCCCCGGTGATGCGGGCGACACGCTGCTTGTCGGCGTCGAATACATCCCAGGCATAGGCGACGGAGGTGGTGGTCTTGTCGGAATGGACGGCCAGGTAGCCGCGCACCCGGTAGGCCGCTTTCTCGGTGCGTGAAACCACCGCCACCTGTTGCGCGTCAGCTTCGGCGCTGAGGCGAGTCACGAGCTTGTCGAAGGTGGGCTTGGGCGGACCGTCGATGGATTCGAACGACAGGGTGCGGCTTCCCGAGGCGGCGGTGCCGCCATCGGTCTGGCATCCGGCGAGCGCAAGTCCAACACCCAGGACCAGAAGGCGCGAACCCCACCGCACCGTATGCATCCAGCGTGTGTTGGTGCTTGCGTCCGGCATGCGGCGCTCCCCGTCTGTGATCCACAGGAGGGTTAGCGGCAATTCGGCATCAGGTCCAGAGAAACGGTTAAGGCATCGTTAACGGGTGTGAAAATCCTGTGTGCCGGCTCAAATCAGGGCGATTGCCGCCACCATTCGGCCGTAATCCGCCTCTCGCCGATGGGTTGACCGGCGATAGCTGAAGAAGCGCTCGGGGTCGGAATAGGTGTCGAGCTTCAGGTCCTCCACGGCGCCCACGCCGGCCTGCGCGAGGCGGTGGGCGATGAAGCCCGGCAGGTCGAACAGGGCATGGCCCTCCCGCTCGGCGGCGATGAAGAAGCGCGCGAACGACCGGTCCTCGTCGATGAAGCGGGTGATGAAATCCTCGCCGACCTCATAGCTCGGCTGGCGGATCAAAGGGCCGATGGCGGCGCGGATGTTGCCCCGCCTCGCGCCCAGCTCCTCCATGCGACGCAAGGTGGATTCGAGCACGCCGCCGAACGCGCCCTTCCATCCCGCATGGGCCGCGCCCACGACCCGCGCGTCGGGATCGGCGAACAGCACCGGGCCGCAATCGGCCACCGTGATGGTGGCGCCGAGGCCGGGCACGGCGGTGACGACCGCATCCGCCTGGGGTGCATCCTCGCGGGTCCAGGGGGTGGTGAGGATCACCGCTTCGGGCGAATGCACCTGCCAGCAGGCGACCAGCGCTTCCGGGGCGACGCCGATCTCGCGCGCCATGCGGGCGCGGTTCTCCAGCACGTTGGCCGGATCGTCCTTTGAACCGAGCCCGCCGTTGAGGCTGTCGTAAAGCCCCTGCGAGACCCCGCCGCGCCGGGTGAAGAAACCGTGGCGGATGCCGGGGAGGGCGGATAGCGAGGGGGCTTCAACCTTCATGGGATCGTCTCCGCATAGGCTTCGGACGGGGCAAAGCCCGGCGGTGGGTCGAACGGCGCGGCGAAGGCCGGGCCGCAGATGCAGAGCACCTTGAACAGGGCGCCCATCTCCTTCTCCCCCGTGCCCGCGAGGCGGGCGAGGGCGGCGGTGATCGCGTCAGCCTGGACGGGAGATGCGGTCGCCTGAAGGCGCTCGGCGCGCTCGCGCAGGCCAAGGCGCAGCAGGAATTCGCCCTGGGGCACCGGCCCGAAGGCGCCGGCCCCGGCGGTGATCGCGGCGCGGGCGAGGGCCGCGAAATCCACATGGGCGGTGAGGTCCGCTTCCCCCGGCTCGGCCAGGGGATCGACGAAGGCATGGGCCTTCATGGCCTGGAGCGTATCGCCGAAGCCGCTTTGCGCGTGGCCGTAATCGATCACCAGCGCCGCGCCGTCCTGCCCCGCGAGGCGGGTTGCGAGCGCGCGGGCGGCGGGGCTTTCCAGCCGCTCCAGAACAGCGCCGGGCGGATGGGGCGGCGGGATATGGCGCGCCAGCACCTCCAGCAGGCGGGCGGGGTGGGGATCCACGCCGAAGGTCAGTTCCCCAGCGGCATCGAGGCCGACCCGCCGCTCGTGCCAGCCGGCGCGGCTGCGGATGAACTGGGAGATGGGCAGCGCATCGAAGAATTCGTTGGCGAGCACCAGGACCGGGCCGTCCGGCAGGTCCTCCAGCCGCGTGTGCCAGGAAATGGGATGGGCCGTCGCGGCATTTGCCAGGGTCGCCTGTTGCCGCGCCCGCAGCACCGGGCTGATCTCGACCAGGTGGACCCGCGCCGCGGCAGCGAACCCCGGCAACAGGCGGGTGGCGCGCAGGGCATCGGCCATCAGCGTTCCCCGGCCGGGACCGAACTCCACGAGGTGCACGGGATCGGGGCTGCCCATCTGCTGCCAGGCGGCAAGCGCCCACAGGCCCAGCAATTCCCCGAACATCTGGCTGATCTCGGGGGCGGTGATGAAGTCGCCGGCCGCCCCGAACGGGTCGCGGGTCATGTAATAGCCATGGCGGGGATGGCCCAGGCACAGATCCATGTAGCGCGCGAGCGAGATCGGCCCCTCGCTTGCGATCAGGGCCTTGATCTCCCGCGCCAGGGGGCTCGTCACCTCTGGGGCCCCGGATCGAAACCATGGACGGGACGGCTCAGGGCATAGATCACGATGCCGAGGCCGGCGATCACCACCGGCAGGGAGAGGATCATGCCCATGGTGGTGCCATAAGCGAGATAGCCCACCTGCGGGTCCGGTTCGCGGAAGAATTCGCCGGTGATGCGCCCGAGCCCGTAGCCGATGCCGAAGATGCCGGCCGCAAGGCCGGGGCGCCGCAGGCCGCCGAGCCGGACCACCAGCAGCATGACCAGGAACAGGATCACGCCCTCCATGGCGGCTTCGTAAAGCTGGCTCGGGTGGCGCGGCACATTGCCGCCGGTGGGAAAGATTACCGCCCACGACGCGTCGGAGGGGCGGCCCCACAATTCGCCATTGATGAAATTGGCGATACGGCCGAAAAACAGGCCGATCGGCGCGACCACGCCCGCCACGTCCAGCAGCGAGGGCACGGGGATTCGCCGCGAACGCGCGAACAGCACCAGCGCCAGGATGGTGCCAGCTAGCCCGCCGTGGAACGACATGCCGCCCTTCCACACCATGAGGATCTCGGCCGGATGGGCGAGGAAATAGGGCAGGTTGTAGAACAGCACGTAGCCGATGCGGCCGCCGAAGATGACGCCGAACGTGGCCCAGAACAAAGCGTCGTCCAGATCCACCGGCTTCATGGGCGGACGCCCGCCCCACAGGGCGTTGCGCGTCACCAGCCAGCGGGCAAGCTGCCAGCCGATCAGCAGGCCGGCGATATAAGCCAATGCATACCAGCGGATGGCGAGCGGGCCGATTTCGATCAGCACCGGGTCCAGGGCCGGGAAGGGAATGGCGAAATTGATCATGAAACCCCCAGCAGGAGGTGGGCCGGACGGGCGTTCACCACGGTCGGGCGGTTGCCCGCCGACCCGTGGCATGTGCCCGCAGGCGCGGCGTCCGTCAAGGTGACACAGGGTCGGCCTTGCGGCGCGGCGCGCCTATGCCCATTGTCAGTTCAGGTATAAGGCATGCGCCGTGTGCGCATTGGAACGAGAGTTGGCTCCCATGACCCAGACCACAGGCCGGATTTTCGACGAGATGGCGCGCCTGGTGAATGACGCGGCCGGCGTCGCCCAGGGGATGCGGCGCGAGGCAGAAACCGTGGCGCGTTCGCAGATGGAACGTTTCCTGCGCGACATGGACCTCGTGAAGCGCGAGGAATTCGACGTCGTCAAGGACATGGTCGCCGCCGCGCGCCTCGAGAACGAGCGGCTCGCTCAGCGCCTTGCCGAGCTGGAAGCCAAGCTTGCCGCGCAGGCGCCCCACACGGCGGGCGAAGGCGGCTTTTCCGGCACGCCGGGCGCCGGTCCCGGCCCCGTATGAGCAAGGTTCTGGCAAGGTGTGAAGCCTAAACCACAATCTGTCGTAGCGGTGCCACGTTGCGCCGCGATATAGTGGGTTCTAGTGGCGATTCGTAGCCGGATCGTCGCGCATGGCGCGACGGGGCGCAGCATCGTCAAGGCAAACCGGTCTCAGGCGGCCGGTGCAGCCGCCGGTACGCTGCGTCGCGCAAATCCTGGCTGGCTTTGAGTGCCCTGGCTTTGAGTGTCGTTGCTGCCGTAACCGACCCTCTCCGCGTCCCTCAAACCGCGAGGTCGAGGCATGTCTCTCATCGACATCGAAGCTGAAGCTCCGGCTAACCCCGTGGATCTGGTGGAGCGGCTCGCTGCCGTTCACGACTGGTCCTTCGAGCGTTCCGACGAGGACGAGATCACCCTCTCGCTCAACAGCCGCTGGACGGACTGCCATGTCTCGTTCCAATGGATGGATGAGATCGAGGCGCTGCATCTCGCCTGTGCCTTTGACTTCAAGGTGCCGGACAACCGGCGCACGGAAGTGCTGAAGCTCCTCGCGCTCATCAATGAGCAGATGTGGCTCGGTCATTTCGACATATGGTCGCAGGAAAACGTCATCATGTTCCGTCACGCTTTGGTGCTGACGGGCGGGGCGACCGCGAGCGACCGCCAGTGCGAAGCCATTCTCGGCGCCGCGATCGATGCCGTGGAGCGCTATTATCCGGCGTTCCAATTCGTGGTCTGGGCCGGCAAGACCGCCCGCGAGGCCATGGACACGGCGCTTTTCGATACGGTCGGAGAAGCTTAAGACTGGGGCACCCACGATCGCGCGCGGAGCCGGGCACCGGCTCCCGCGCCCATGCAGGTGTGCCCATGTCGGTCGATCTTCTGAAGTCCTTGAACGGTCCCGTCGTCCTCGTGGGCGCCGGCAAGATGGGTGGAGCTTTGCTCGACGGCTGGTTCCGTCTCGGTCTCGAACCCACCAAGGCCGTGGTATTGGACCCCAACCTGCCGGGTCCGGCCGCAGCCGCGCTTCTCGCCCACGGCGCGCATCCCAATCCCGAACTCTCGCAGATCGCCGATCCCTCCGTGCTGGTTCTGGCGGTAAAGCCGCAGGTCGCCCCGGCGGTGCTGGCCACTGTGCGCTCGCTGGTGAAGCCGGGCACGGTGGTGGTCTCCATCATGGCCGGCCGCACCCTGGGCTTCCTGCAGGAAGCGCTGCCGCGCGGCACCGCCATCGTGCGCACCATTCCCAACACACCCGCCGCCATCGGCCAGGGCATCACGGTTGCGGTCCCTAATGCCGCGACCAATGCGGCGCAGCGCGATGCCGCCGCCGCTTTGCTCGGCGCCGTCGGCCCGGTCGAATGGATCGAGGACGAAGAACTGATGGACGCGGCGACTGCGGTGTCCGGCTCGGGTCCGGCCTATGTGTTCCTGCTTGCCGAAACCCTGGCCCGGGCGGGTGTCGCCGCTGGCCTGCCGGCGCCGCTCGCGGATCGACTCGCGCGCGCCACCGTCGCCGGCGCCGGGGCCTTGATCGCCCAGTCCGGCACCGAGCCTGCGACTCTTCGTGCGAACGTCACCTCGCCCGCCGGTACCACAGCGGCCGCGCTCGGTGTGCTGATGGATGCTGCCGGCGGCTTCGGCCCGCTGCTGGAGAAGGCGGTCGCGGCGGCGACGCGCCGGTCGAAGGAACTGGCGAACTGATTCTCGGCGCCACGCCCCTTGCCGCGTGCCGGCATGGGGACCACCTTGGTTCCGGGGACCCAAGGGAGCACGCCATGACTTGCGAGACCACACGGGACGCGTGCCTGCGCGCGTTTCTCGACCTCCTGTCCCAGCGCCCGTTCGAGCGCATTTCCCTCGCGGACGTGGCCGCGCACGCGGGCGTGCCGCTTTCGCAGATGCGGGTGGAGTGCGCATCGCCCTATGATCTGCTCGATGCCTTCGCCCGTGCCACCGACCGCCATGTGCTGGCGGAAAGCGGCGCGGACCAATCCGGCCCGATCGAGGGGGAAAGTGCGCAGGAGCGGCTGTTCGAGGTCCTGATGCGCCGGCTCGACGCGCTGGAGCCCCACCGCGCCGCCGTCGAATCGCTGCTGGCTTCGGCCCGGCGCAATCCCCTGCTGGCGGCGCACCTGCTGAAGACCGGCACCCGATCCCAGCATTGGATGCTGGCGGCCGCCGGCATCGACACCGCGGGACTTGCCGGGGACGTGCGCGCCCATGGGCTCGCCCTGTTGTTCGCGCGCCTCCTCGAGACGTGGCTGAAGGATGACGACCCCGGTCTCGCCCGCACCATGGCGGCGCTCGACCGGGAGCTGGGCACCGGCGCGAAGATGCTGGATATGCTGGACGATCTCGCCTTCATCGCGCTGCCCTGGCGCAAGCGGCGGCGCTCTGCCGTCGCGCCTCCAGCCCCTGACGCGGAAGCCGGCGTCGCTTGACCGGGCTTGACCGCGCACGCTTAAACTCGGCGCGCACGGGAGAGCGGGCCATGAGCGACGACACGGCGGGCGGGACAGCGCCGATCAGCTACGATGACTTTCTCAAGGTAGACATCCGCGTTGGCACCATCGTCGCGGCGGAGCCGTTTCCGCAGGCGCGCAAACCCGCGATCAAGTTGCGCATCGATTTCGGGCCGCAGATCGGCGTGAAGAAATCCTCCGCGCAGATCACCGTGCATTATGCGCCGGAGGAACTGATCGGCCGGCAGGTGGCGGCGGTGGTGAATTTCCCACCGCGCCAGATCGGCCCCTTCATGTCCGAAGTGCTGACCCTCGGCTTTCCCGATCCCGACGGCGCCGTGGTGCTGATCGGCCCGAGCCATGTGGTGCCGGACGGCGGCCGCCTGTTCTAGATCCGCGATGGCGGCGGACCGGGCGGCCTTCGGCTCAGGATGCTGCGAAGGGGTGGTGCGCGGTCTTCGCCTTGGCCACCACGTCGGCGGCCTTGGGCTCGCCGCTCACCGCGCGGGCGATGGCTTCCTTGGTGGCCTGATAGTTGAATTGCTGGATTTTCGCGTCGTCCGTGGCTTCCCAATGGATGAACACGCCGACGCAGATGAAGATGTCGTCGGCTTCCTCAGCCGGAATGGTGCCGTCTTCCACGGAATCCGTCACCGCCTTGGCCACCGCATATTGCGCCGGGCCGAACATCTGCACCGCCTGGCGGGCGTCCTTGATGGTGACCTTGTTGAACAGCACCGTGTTGGGCTTGGCCAGAAGGTTGGGTTCCACCACGGCCAGCAGGGTGGTGAAGCCGTCCTTGTTGTTGGTCAGCGCGTTGACGAAGGCGGTTTCGGCCGAGGAGCCGCGCGGCCCCATGATGAGGTCGATATGCGCCACTTCATTGCCGTCGCCGACGAGGGATTCGCCGACCAACAGCTTGTCGATCTTCGCCATGAGAGCAGTCTCCATGCGTGAAAAGGCCGAAACGCCGCGCTTGGGTCCGCGGCCCGCTGTGCCCGGCTATCCTTGTTGCGGCGTTCGGCGTCGTGCCGAACCGGTTGGCCAGATAGCGCTTTGACCACACAAGCCTAAGCCTGCCGCGCGCCCGGGCGCAAGCCGCCGCGCCGCTGCGCGGCGGCCTGGTGAAGCGAGCTATCGGACCTCGAAAGGAATATTGCCGGTGGCGGCGGCGCCCCGCCCATCTCGCAAGGTTACGAACACGCGATAATGGCCCGCGTCCAATCCCTGGATGCGCACGCCGTTCAGCGAGGGATCGTGCAGCGCCTCGGGGAAAGAGGGCGGCACCGGTTCGGCGTCGCCGCCGACGCCGCGCACCGGGGTTTCGCCCATGATCTGCCATTCCGCCTTCAGGGGGTCTCCGTCGGGGTCCGTCGCGGCGAGTGCCACCTGCACGCCCCCCGCGCGATCGAAGCTGTTCGGCCCGCGCAGCTGAAGCGAGAGAATACGCGGCGCGTGGTTGGCGCCCATCGGCAGGCTCCCGTCCTGCTTGCCCTTGGGCTCGGCCGGCGGCTGGCCGCCCCAGGATTCCGCCATGGCTTCCACCGTTTCCGTCCATTCGCCGGTGGGCAGGAACAGGCTGTGCCAGGTGGGCGTCACCTCCTGCTTCTGGCCCCAATAAAACGGCAAGGCGCCGGTATGGCTCTGCTTCAGCACGGTCAGATACCGGCGCACCTGGTCCGCCTTGGCGGTGGAGGTGGGCTCGATGGGGGCGCCCCAGGCGGTCTTTCCCGCCTGCCACTGGCCGATCGCGCCAAGCTCGGTGACGATGATCGGGCCGCTCCAGCCCTGGGTGCGGGCGCGGCCCACGAGGGTGAGCAAGCTGTCGCCATAGGCGTTGAGGCCCAGCACATCGATGCTCGGGGCAAGCCGCTTCAGGGTTTCCACCTTGTCGGTGCCGGTATCCGCCAGCACGGCCATGACCGGATGGGCCGGGTCGAGCGTCTTGACCAGTTTCGCGGCCTGCTCGATGGCCGGCCACACCGGCTCCGCCTCGGCGGCGGTCAGCTCGGTCTCAACCTCGTTTCCGACGCCCCAAAGGAGCAGCGCTGGATGGGTGCGGTAACGCTCGACCATGCGCTGCAGGTCGGCCAGTTGGCTCTCGGTGGCGGCGCGGTCGCCATAGTTGAAGCCGCGGCGGGGGTGCTCCAGCCAGAAGCCCACAATCACCTTCAGCCCCGCGCGCTGGGCGCTGTCTAGGATTTCGCCGGGGTCCTGGCCATAGGTGCGCACCACATTCGCGCCGGTGGCCTTGAGATCCGCCAGCCGTTTCGTGCCGGCGGCGCCATTGGGCACGAACGGTACGCCGTCCAGCAGCAGTTCGGTGCCCCGCACGGTGACGCCGTTCGCCATTCCCGGAGAGGCGCCGGCGAGCGCGAGCAAAAACGACAAGGCGGACACGAAGGTAAGACGCACGGGCGACTCCTGAGGAACGGGCGCTGTATGCAGATAAGATCCATGACGCTGAGGAAGACAAGCCAAGCAACGTCACCTTATTGTGGCAGGAGCCGCACTGCGCGCGACGCAGACAAGACGGCAAAGGCTCACACGGAGCCGAATAAGCCGAATAACAGGAGGAGGCCCGCATGAATCTCGCCCGCAAACTGAAAGCCCGTGCCGCCGAAGGTCGCCCAGTCCGTGTCGGTTTGATTGGCGCCGGCAAGTTCGGTTCGATGTTCCTTGCCCAGATACGCACCACGCCCGGCATGCATCTGCTCGGCATTGCAGACCTGTCGGTGAGCCGGGCCCGCGCGGCCTTGACGCAGACTGGCTGGGATGCGGACACAGCGGTCGTTGCCGATTTCGATACCGCCCGCCGCACCGGCGGCACCGTGCTCACGGAAGATGCAGACGCGCTGATCGCGGCCGACGGGTTGGAAGTGATCGTGGACGCCACCGGCAGTCCGGCGGCGGGCATTCGCCACGCGCTCGCCGCCATCGCCCATGGCCGCCATGTGGTGATGGTGACGGTGGAAGCGGACGTGCTCGCCGGTCCGCTGCTGGCGCGGCGGGCTGATGCAGCGGGCGTGGTCTATGCCGCGGCCTTCGGAGACCAGCCGGCCCTCGTGTGCGACATGGTGGATTGGGCGCAGACCTGCGGCTTCCGGGTGGTGGCGGCGGGCAAGGGCACGCGTCATCTGCCGGCCTACCACCAATCCACCCCCGAGACAGTGTGGAAGAACCTCGCCATATCCGAGGAGATGGCGCAGGCGGGCGGCATGAACCCGCAGATGTTCAACTCGTTCGTGGATGGGACGAAGTCGGCCATCGAGAGGGCGGCCATCTCCAACATGACGGGGCTGAAGGCGCCACGCGACGGCCTGCTGTTCCCGCCGTGCGGGGTCGACGATCTGCCGCGCATGCTGCGGCCCCGGGCGGATGGCGGCATTCTGGAAGAGGCGGGCATGGTGGAAGTGGTCTCCTCGCTGGAGACCGACGGGCGGCCCGTGTTCCGCGACCTGCGCTGGGGTGTCTATGTGGTGCTGGAGGCCGACCCCTCGCAGCGCGGAGATTATTCGCGGCGTTGCTTCAAGGAATACGGAATGATTACAGATCCGTCCGGCCGTTATACTGCGCTTTATCGTCCGTTCCATCTCATCGGCATGGAGCTTGGTGTTTCGGTGGCGGCGGCGGCGTTGCGGCATGAGGCGACGGGCAGCGCCATCGGCTTTTTCTCAGATGTGGCCGCGACCGCGAAACGCGATCTGCGCGCCGGAGAAATGCTCGATGGCGAGGGTGGCTATACGGTCTACGGGCGGATCATGCGGGCGGAAGATTCGTTGCGGGACGGCGTGCTCCCCATCGGTCTGGCCCACCATGTGAAGCTCAAGCATGGCGTGCCGCAAGGGCAGGCGGTGCGGTGGGCGGATGTGGAGATTGCCGACGGCGACACCCTGCGTTTCCGGCGTCAGATGGAAGCTGAATTCGCGCTTTCCGAACCGCTTTCTGCTTGAGTTTTCGGAACTTTCCGTCCCCGGCGCGAGTCCTGCTCGCGCCGGCGCGCGCGATGGTCTAAGCAGGGCGCCGCAAGGATCGGAAGGACCGACCGGAATGTTCGTGCTCGCCCATCTCTCCGACCCGCACCTCGGCCCTATTCCCGAGGCGCGGCTTTCCGAAATTCTGGGCAAGCGTTTCTTCGGACTCATGAACTGGATCGGCGCCCGGCGGCGGAACTTCGGCGCCACGACGCTCGCCGCCCTCATGGACGATCTCAAGCTTCAGGCGCCAGACCATATTGCCGTTACCGGCGATTTGGTGAATCTCAGCCTGCCGACGGAATTCGACACCGGCGCCACCTTCCTGGCGTCGCTCGGGACCCCGCAGGACGTCTCGGTCATTCCCGGCAACCATGATGCCTATGTCCGCTCTGCCCTGAGCTATCACCTTGAAAGATGGGCGCCTTTTCTGGCTGGCGATGATTCCTCCCCGGACACGCCGCTGGATGTCGGTTCCTTTCCCTATGTGCGGCGGCGTGGCCCGGTCGCGCTGGTGGGGGTGTCCACGGCCATTCCGACGGCGGTGTTCCTGGCCAGCGGAGAAGTCGGCGAAGCGCAGCTCGAGCGGCTGCGCGCGATATTGATTTCGCTGAAGAACGAGGGCCTGTTCCGGGTCGTCATGATCCACCACCCGCCGGTCGGTGAGCGGCATTATCATCGCGACCTGCGCGATGCGGCCGCGTTTCGCCGCGTGGTGGCGGACGTGGGCGCGGAACTGGTGCTT
Source organism: Roseixanthobacter pseudopolyaromaticivorans (assembly GCF_043195145.2). Classification (NCBI taxonomy): domain Bacteria; kingdom Pseudomonadati; phylum Pseudomonadota; class Alphaproteobacteria; order Hyphomicrobiales; family Xanthobacteraceae; genus Roseixanthobacter; species Roseixanthobacter pseudopolyaromaticivorans. Next base: position 3,312,877 of record NZ_CM195539.1, on the reverse strand, counting down.
CACGGCCACGACCATCGCGCCTCCCTCGGTACGATCGAAAGCGTGGACGGCCCCGTGCCCGTGGTGGGCGTGCCCTCGGCCTCCGCCGGTCCAGAGGATGGCCGTGGGCCAGGCCGTTATAATCTTTATAGAATCTCTGGAGAGCCCGGGGCATGGGCGTGCCAGATGGAGAGCCGGGGCTATGTGGCGGGCGAAGCCGATGTCGCCCGGCGCGACCTGCGCCAGCTTTTTGGGACGCCGCCAGCTGCCTGAGCGAAGCTCACCACTGCACCTTTCCAAAGTGTAATGTTCATGAACATGTATTCAGTAATGTCTTAAGCGGAGCTATATTTAAATTACCGAAGTTTAAGTTGCGGAATAACGCTGGGACTTTAAGAATTGAGGCATCCCAGGAGGATGACATGAAGACCTCGATTATCGCCGCCGCCACTGCCGCCGTTCTCGCCAGCTCTCTCGCCGGTTTCGCCACGGGAGCATCCGCGCAGAGCACGGCGCCCGCGACCCAGGCGACTCCCGCGAACCCGGCCCCGGGCGCTCCCGCGACCAAGGGTCAAGGTGCCGGACCCGACGAGCGTGGAAGCTGGCGCCCGAGCCCCGCCGACCGCGCCGCGCTGACCGACGCCCGCATCGCCGCCATCAAGACCGGCCTGAAGCTGACCCCCGACCAGGAAAAGCTCTGGCCTGCCGTGGAGACCGCGTTGCGCGATGTCGCCAAGGACCGGGCGGCACGGTTCGCCGCGTTCCAGGCCGAGCGCAAGCAGGGCACCAAGCCGGATGCGATCGAGCGTCTGCGTGATGCGGCTAAGGGCCTCAACGCCCGCGCTGCCGATCTGGTGAAAATCGCGGATGCCGCCGATCCGCTCTACAAGACCCTCGACGAGGGCCAGAAGCGCCGCCTCCAGATCTTGGTGCGCCAGGAAATGCCGCGCGGCCCCGGCCACAAGATGCATGAGGGCCGGCCGCACCAGCGCGGCTGATCCGACCGCGGCGGGGCGGCCTTCGGGATCGTCGCGACCGATTTCGCATCCAGATAAGACTACTGAAACGCCAGTCCCGCGGGGGCTGGCGTTTTTGTTTTTAGCCGTGCAGCGAGTAGCGGAGAAAATTGCAGCTTCTGGTTCATTTAACGAAACCCGTGACGCCGTCATCTTAGGCTTTGCTTTAAAATATCGCTGAGGGGGGCGGCGATGTTCATCTTCGGGGCAGGGCGCGCCGGCCTGATGCCGGGCTCTGCCAGCAAGCGAACTTGGTGCGTGGGCCGAAGGTGCGGCGATCACACTCGCGGGCACGCTCCTAATCCAAGGCCGTTCTAGGGCTCGTGATATTCCAGGGCCTTACTCTGTCTGCGTATAGAGCCATTAAATCGTAAAATGAAAAGGTGTATCGGGTGATCGAAAGTCCCTTCTGGACTTATGTGGACGGGTTTTTAAGAAACGCAGCCGTGATGGTCGCGTTGATGCTTTCTATAATTGCGATCCACGATAAATTCAGGCAGCGGAAGAGCGGGTTATCCTCTCTATTTTATGGAATTGCGTTCGGGTGTGCCGCGCTTGCATGCGCCGCGATCTCCCACGATTCCCACAACGCATCAATCTACAGCTTGTCTATCGTGCCCCTCATCCTGGTTGGGCCGGCATTCGGCATGGCAGCGGCAGGTGGCGCGGCCGCCCTGGTGGTGGTCGGCGCGGCCTTGGTGCCGGGCGTTCTGGATTCTGCGTGGGACGCCGCAAGCGCGGCGCTTGCCTTTGCGGTCGGCGCGGCCGTTGTGGCGGGGTCCGGTTGGCGCCTTGCCTCCGATCCGCCTCTCGCGCGGTCGACAGGGTGGAGCGTCCTGCTGCTACTGGCGGTGGTGGCGCCATTCGTCCTGCTGTTGCCGCGCGCGGCCGGTGAGGAGGCATCTCTCGCCGCGCAAAACGTCGTGCTGCTGTTCGTCATGATGCCGACCGCCACGCTGGCCCTCGGCGGCGCACTGGTGTTCGCGCAGCACCGGTGGGCGCTCCACGCCGCGCTTGCCGAGAGCCACCAGCGTTTCGCCGCCATCGCGGCCAACATTCCGGGCGTGTTTTACGAGCGCCGGCTCGGGTCAGGGCAAAAGCTGGTCTTCACCTATGTCAGTGACCGGGCGCAGGAGATTCTGGGCGTTTCCGCGCAAGCGATGCTTGCGGACCCAAACGCCTTCCTGCGCGTCGTCCATCCGGCCGATCTGCCGCTCGTGCATTCCGCCATCGAGAAAAGTTCTGCCCCGGGGGCAGGGGCGGTCGTGGCGGAATATCGTGTCATTCGGCCCGATGGCGCGGTGCGATGGATCCAGACCCACACCCAGATCAACGCGACGACCACGCGGCCGGGGGAGAGCATCGCCGACGGTATCGCCTTCGACATCACGGATCGCAAGGAGGCCGAACTGGCGGCGGCACGCGCCAACGAACGCGTCGCCTGGCTGGCGGACCACGACCAGATGACGGGCTTGCCGAACCGCACCGCTCTGCGCGCCGCGGCGTCGCGGGCCCTCAGCCCGGGCGCAGGCGGGCATGTCGGCCTGATCCTGGTGGATTTGCGGGAGAGCCGCTTCATTAACGAATTGTTCGGCCAGGAGGCCGGCGATGCGCGCATCATCGATGCCGCGCGCCGCATCGTGGCGGCGGCGCCGAAGGAGGCCGTCGTCGCCCGCACGGGAAGCGATGAATTCGGCATTCTCTGGTCCGGCGTCTCGGGGGCCGGCGAGGCGGGGGAGGGTGAGGCCCGCGCAGAAATTCGGCCAGAGGACCTGGACGGCGAAGCCTTGGACACCGCGATGCGTGCGCTCGGCGAACGGGTGCTCGAGAAATTGCATAGCCCTTTTGTCATCGAGGGCCAGCCGGTGCCCATGGTGGCCTATATGGGCTATGCCATCGGCCCCGGCGATGCGAGCGAGGAAAGCCGCCTGTTCCAGGCGGCCGCCATCGCCCTGCTGGCCGCGCGGGATTCCCAGCTGTCCGCACCTGCCCGCTTCACCATTGCCATCGAGCGCGAACGCAACGAACGCCGCCTGTTCGACCAGGACCTCGCCGCCGCCATCGAGGCGGGGCACATTCGGCTGGTGTGGCAGCCAGTCGTTGCGTCCGGGGATCGCCGGCTGATCGGCCATGAGGCTCTGGCGCGGTGGTACCGGCCCGGCCATGGGGAAATCGCGCCGAGCATTTTCGTGGCGCGCGCCGAAACGTCGGGCCAATGGGCGAAGCTGGACAAGTTCGTGCTGCGCGCGGCCTGTCGCGAAGCCGCGACTTGGGCCTTGCCGTGCTGGGTCTCCGTCAACGTCTCCGCTGCGTGGTTCCGGTTCGGCGACCTGCCGGCCCTCGTGGAAAATGTGCTGGCGGAAACCGGGCTCGACCCTGGCCGGCTGCGCCTGGAGGTGACCGAGGGCGTCCTGATCGAGGAGCATGACGAGGCGGTCTCCACCTTCGAGCGGCTGCATGCCCTCGGGGTGGGCGTGGTCATCGATGATTTCGGCGCCTTCTACTCTTCGCTCGGTTACCTGCACCGGCTGCCGATACGCAAGATCAAGCTCGACCGCAGCTTCATCGCCAATGTGGAAACCGACCAGCGCTCGCGCATCATCGTCTCCACCATCCTCCAGCTCTGCCAGACGCTGAATATCTATGTGGTGGCGGAAGGCGTCGAAAGCGAAGGCCAGCTCGCCTGGCTTGCCGAGCAGGGGTGCCCGGCGGTGCAGGGATATCTCACCGGCCGCCCGGCACCGCTCGCGGCCTGTCCGGCGGAAGCCTGCCTCGTCACCACATGCGCGCGCTCCGGGCAGGAGCATTCATGAACGCCGCGCATGGGCGACGTGAAGAAGTTTGATTTTTCACAGGTTCCGCGCGGTCATACTCTGCGTTAATCAGGAGGCGGCATTTGCCGTCGACGCGTGCGTCGGCGCGGGGCCATCGCTCCGTCGAACCTTGAAATCCCAGATTCGGGAAAATCCGCTCCTCGTCACCAGGTCACCGGCAATGCGCACCTCTACGGAATCCAATTCTCCGGCGCGTTCCCCCGCCGCCGCGTCCCCTGCGCCGGCCGTTCCGAAGAAGGGCGGCGGCGCGACGCCGGTGCTGCTGGTGCTGTTCGCGGGATGCCTCATTGCGCTGCTGTCATTCGGTCCGCGCGCGTCGTCCGGCTTTTTCCTGTTGCCCATGTCCAACCAGTTCGGCTGGGGCCGCGACGTGTTCGGTTTCGCGTTGGCCTTGCAGAACCTGCTCTGGGGTCTCGGGTCGCCATTCGCGGGGGCGGTTGCCGATCGCTTCGGCATCGTGCGCGTAATGTGCGCCGGCGCGGTGGTCTATGCGGCGGGCCTGGCGCTCATGTCGGTTGCCATCACGCCCGGCCTGCTCAACCTCAGCGCCGGCGTGCTGGTGGGGTTCGGTCTTTCGGCCTGTTCGTTCAACCTTGTTCTAGCCGCCTTCGGGAAGCTGCTGCCGGAGCGCTGGCGCTCGATCGGCTTTGGCGCCGGCACGGCGGCGGGCTCTTTCGGGCAGTTCCTGTTCCCCCCGCTCGCCACCGGCCTGATCTCCCAGGTGGGCTGGCAGGAAACCCTGATGATCTTCGCCGCGGTGCTGCTGCTCGTGGTGCCGCTTGCGTTCGCGCTGTCCACCCGCGGCACGGAGGCGGGGGCGAGCGGGCCGGTGGCGGCCCCCCGGCAGTCGATTCGCTGCGCCCTGGGTGAGGCCTTTGGCCATCCGAGCTATGTGTTGCTGGTGCTGGGCTTTTTCACCTGCGGCTTCCAGCTTGCCTTCGTCACCGTGCATATGCCGGCCTATCTCGCGGACCATGGCATTACCGCCGGGGTCGGGGCGTCCACCCTGGCGCTCATCGGCTTGTTCAACGTGGTCGGCTCGCTGAGCGCGGGCGTGCTGTCGAACCGATTTTCCCGGAAGTACCTGCTCGCGGCCATCTATGCGGCGCGCGGCGTCGCGATTGCCGCCTTCATCCTCTTTCCCATTACACCGCTCACCTGCCTTCTGTTCGGCGCGGCCATCGGCCTGCTGTGGCTCTCCACCGTCCCGCCCACGTCCGGACTGGTGATGCTGATGTTCGGCACGCGCTACATGGCCATGCTCTATGGCTTCGCCTTCTTCAGCCATCAGGTGGGCGGCTTTCTCGGCGTGTATCTGGGGGGCGTGCTTTATGAGGCATTCGGCTCCTACGACATGGTGTGGTGGCTCTCCGTCGCGCTTTCCTTCGCGTCGGCGGTCATCAACCTGCCCATCCGCGAACGCCCCGTGGAGCGCGTGCTGCCCAGCGGCGCGCAATAGTCGCGCCCGTCCCGCTGTTTTCCGGCGGTTGCAACGGCTTCGAGGATGGGGGCGCGGCAGGCCGGATCCGGCCGCCGGCGAAAGCTGGCTTTGTATCCTTGCCCAGGCTGGCGCTCCGGTGCATGGTCTTTGTTAACCAAAATCGCTTATCGAAGAGACATGCGAAGCATTTTACTTGCGGCCGCCGGATGGACCTTGCTCGGGATGGGGTCGGCTGGCGCACAGAGCCTCAATCCCGATCAGGCGCGCGCCTTCGTCGTGGGGCGGACATTCGCGTTCAACTGCTTTGAAGGCACGACCGGTGCCGGCCGTATCTTCCCTGACGGTTCCGTTGCGGGAACCATTACGCTTCGCTCCCAGGGTCCGGCGCGCTATGTGCGCCTGCCGCCGAATACGGTGCGCGTGCGGGGCGAGAATGTGTGCGGGTTCATTGAGGGCATGACCTTCGAACCCTGCTTCGAGGTCAACAAGACCGGTGCGGCCACGTTCCGCGGCTCGCTGGCCGGTGTGGAGACCATGTGGTGCGAATTCACGCGCCTGGGTGCCGACAATCCGCAGGTCGCCACACGCCGCCGTCCCAAATCGCGGGACAATGCCGTGGCGCAGACCTCCGCCGAGTAGCGCGTCGCCGGAGCCGGGCCGTCGTCGCGGCGGCCGGCTGAGAGCACGCCACGCCGATCAATCCGGCCCTTGGGGGCTGAGCCCCTCTTCTGAGGCCTCATGAGCCAGATCCCAGGCATCCCTGCCACCCGTCGGCGATGACCGCCCTTCGGTCAATTCGCTCTCCGGTGGGCGACCTTCTTCTTTTCCCTCGATGGCGGAGCGGTGGCGCATCAGCTCGCGCCCCATGTGATCCATGAACGCGCGCACCCGCGCGGTAGCGCGCAAATCCGGGTGGGTGACCAGCCAAAGGCTTGCGACCATCTCTGCATCCGGCGCCACCAGGCGGACCAGGCCGGGCGTCGCCGCGCCGATGAAGCAGGGCAGGACAGCGAGCCCGATGCCCGCAGCTGCTGCTTCCGCAAGGCCGAGCACGGTGTTCACCCGATAGACGATGCGGTCGTCCCCCGCGCGCTCGCGCAGCCATTTCATGGCCCCGACCTGAGCGAAATTCTCGCTGAGCCCGACCCATTGGTGCGCCCGCAGGTTCGCGGAATCGAACGGGGCGCGGGTCAGCAGGTCCGGCCGCCCATAGACCCCCCAGCCGATGGTCGCGATACGGCGTCCCACCAGCGTGTCACCCGGCTTTTCGCTGGCACGAATGGCGATGTCCGCATCACGCTTGGTGAGGCTGAGGGATTGATTGGAAACCAGCACCTCCAGCCGGATCTCCGGATAGGCCGCATGGAACGAGGCGAAGATTGGGGTGAGCAGGTGCACCAGCAGCGTATCGTTGGTGGTTACCCGCAACTCGCCCGAGGGCCGCAGATCCTGGCCGGTGATGCGGCGCTCGACCGAGGTGATCTCCTCCGCCATGCGATCGGCAAGCCGCACCATCTCTTCGCCGGTGGGGGTTGGGGCATAGCCGCTGCGCGCGCGCTCGAACAGCCGGGTCCCGAGCGTGGCCTCCAAGGTGCCGAGCCGGCGAAACACCGTGGAATGGTTTACGCCGAGGACTTCGGCCGCGCCGGCAAGCGAGCGGGTCTCGGCCACGGCCTTCACGAGGCGAAAATCGTCCCACGCAATCATGTGTGCATCCATGCAAGCGAAACTCGGCAATTGCGAGTATGGCTGTGCGCCAGCAGAAAAGCTACCTGTCGGAACAGTTCCAAACCCTGGAGGTTCCAATGATCGATCTTCGCACGGCCCCTTACGGCCTCTTCCTTTTGCGCGTGGCCCTGGGTGGCATGTGGGTATCCCATGCTCTCATCAAGTACGTGGTGTTCACCGTTCCCGGTTTTGCCGGCTACCTGGCCAATGTCGGCATGCCGGGCTTTCTGGCGCTACCCGTGATCGGGGTCGAATTGGTCGGCGGTCTGCTGATCATCGCCGGTGTTTACGCCCGCCAGGTCGCGCTGCTCCTCATCCCGGTGATGCTCGGGGCGCTGTCGGTGCATGTGGGTAACGGTTTTCTGTTCTCCAGCGCCGGGGGCGGCTGGGAATATCCCGCCTTCCTGGTAATCGTCTCGGTTGTAGTGGCTTTGACGGGCGAGGGGGCGTTCGCGCTCAAGGCTGCGTCATTCGCGCATCGCCCGCAGTTGGCGCGCTAACCGTCTTTAGGTACCTCGATGGGGGCATCGATTCCCCCGCCGGTATCTGAAGGTTGCGTCCAAAACGGTGGCTTTCGCGCCTTCGCGAAGGCCACCGGTGGCTACAAGACCCGCTGTGGTTACCCCGACAGTCGTATGATACCGAAGTTGGATGTCATTTTGGACGTGACATCCCCGCATCGCACCCATGGTGGAAAAATAGGCAAAAAAAAATCGAAACCCAAATAAGCGGCGCCTGTCATGAAACGCGCCGCCATATTTCCCATCGTTTCTGCGCATCCGGAGGTGGAGCAACTGCACAACGATCGTGCTGCATAGCAGCGATCTTCGAATATCTTAGATAGAATTGAGAAAATCATGGCATTCCAAAGCTTAAATTGTGCATATTCATAGAATGTTGTAGTATAATATTGAAAAATACCGCCGTCTAAATGAATTATGTTAAAAATATATCTTAAATTTACTGCGGTTTTGATGCCACATCGAGTCCGTGTTGTTAAGCTTGTGCGGTGCCGCGAAGCATAGTGTGATTGACGCTGGTGGCCCGAGCAGGCATATTTGTTATCAACGGATTCAAGGGCCATTGGGGGCGTCTGTGGTAGCCAACAGCGACATGAGGGTTTCAAGCGTGAATGTGGAGCCTGGGCTCTACGTTCTGCGCTATGCCTCTGGCGCTGATGTTCGCCTCTCCCCGCTCGTAGAGGTTGTATGCGATCCGAGGTCGCAGCAGTCCGTCTCTCTTATTTCCGATCCGCGCGCGGCCAATGGAGTGCTTTCGGCTCCAGGCGCTGCCTTGGTGGTTCGCGCAACGGCACCCGCAAGCCTGCGGATCGCGGTGCGGGCCTCCGAGCCCGGTGGATCGCTTGAGGCGCGCATTACCCTCGAGCCGATTTCCCGCGCGCTCGGTGCTCCGGTTTCTGCTGTTGAGCCGGACCCGCGGGTGCCTTTTGGCGGCGTCTCTGTCCCCGGACCTGGTTCGGCGGCTGTCCAGGTGCTGGGTCATCTGTCGCGTCGAGGCGATGTCCGGGTCGGTCCCGGCGAGTGGCTCGGGGGTCCTGCGGCTCCCCTGCCGATTGAAGGTATAGCGGTTGCCGGGGTCCCACCGTCGTACGGGCTTGAGTATCAGGTTCGCAGCGGCGTCCGGAAGGTTCAGTGGTCACCTTGGGTGCAGGCTGGGGGGTTTGCGGGATCCCGTGGCCAGGCAACGCCGCTGCTAGGTGTTCGGCTGCGCGTGCGCGGCGGGGGAGCGGAATTGCGGGCGGAGGCCCTGTTCCTTGGCTCACCTATCGTTTCGCGTACCGGGGCGGAAGTGGAACTGGTCGGAGTGTCGGATCGCGATCCGATGGTTGGCCTGTCCCTGTCCTTAGCGAGTTCTGAGTTGATGAAGTACGCGGGTGAACCTTCACCCGTAACGCGAGATGCAGCAGCCAAGGTTCGAGTGTTTAGGGCTGGTGCTCTTTGAATGTTAATTCTTGATTTCGTCACGCTGATGGCGAGCGGCGTGGTGGGGGTGTTTTATGGCGATCTATAATCTTACTGAAGCGCAGTTGACTGGTGGTGCCCCTGAACAGGGCTGGGATCCGTTGACGGAAAGCGGGGTCATTACACCCGAGCAGCAGGAAGAGATTATCGCTGCTTTGACGCAGGCTGGCGTCTATAGCGACACGGACCCTGATGCCACGGCGCATATCCAGGCCTTCAATGGCGTTGGCCAAAGCGGCGAAGGCATTATCCCGACCGATCCGTCGATCGATGCGGTCATCTACGAAACGTCGGATAGCGTCTCGGTAGATATTCCCGGCTCGAACTCTTTGAGCGGGCTCATTTACGTCACCGGCAGCGGTGATGACTCCTTGGCGACCCATGCCAATTCGACGGTTCTGATTGCCGGTTCCGGCAGCGACTTCCTTGATGCCTACTCAACCGGAAACGTCCTGTATGGCGACGACGGTGACGACGGTCTTATCTCCGAAGTCAGCGGCAATACGCTTTATGGCGGCGGTAACGACGACGTTCTGCTGACCACCATCGGTTCGAACCTCGTGTATGGCGATTCCGGTAATGACACCATCACCGGCGGCTTGCAGGGCGAGGCCGGAAATGGTGTCGACACGCTGTATGGCGGTGACGGTATCGACGACATCACGTCGATCGGCACGTACAGTGTGTTGTACGGCGACGCCGGCAACGATCATCTGACCGGCTACAGCGGCCAGGACACGCTGTATGGCGGCGCGGACAACGATGTGCTGACGGTCGCGAACGGAAACAACCTTCTGTACGGCGATGCCGGCAGCGACACCCTCAACGGCGGCACCGGCGGCGGCGTGGATACGCTGTATGGCGGCGACGGCAACGACCTTCTGAATGCAATCGGCAGTAACGGTCTGCTCTATGGCGACGCCGGCTCGGATACGCTTCAGGGCTTCAGTGGTCATGACACCCTGTATGGCGGCGATGATGCGGATACGCTGGTCGTCTCTGCGGGCAGCAACGTGCTCTACGGCGATGCGGGCAATGACAGCCTGACCGGTGGTACGGGTGCTGCGCCCGGTGTCGGCAGCAACCTGTATTATGGTGGCGACGGGAACGACCAGATCATTTCGGTCAATTCCTACTCGGTCCTTTACGGTGACGCAGGTTCCGATGCCCTGACGGGCTTCAGCGGTCAGGACACGCTCTATGGCGGCGCCGACGGCGACAGCTTGACCGTGGCCAGCGGAAGCAACCTTCTGTACGGCGACAGCGGCAACGACACCATGACCGGAGGCAGCTCCGGCGGTACCGATACGCTTTACGGCGGCGCGGATGACGACACAATCTATGCTGTCGGATCGCACGGATTGCTGTACGGCGATGCCGGATCCGACGTGCTGTTCGGCTATAGCGGGCAGGACACGCTTTACGGCGGCGACGACAACGACAATATGATCGTTGGAGCCGGCACCAACCTCGTTTATGGCGGCGCAGGCGTCGATACCATCCTGGGCGGCGTCGGCGGCACCGCCGGCGTGGGTGTGAACCAGCTCTATGGCGATGATGGTGCTGATATCATCACCGCGATCAATGTGTTTGCCTCCGTGTATGGCGGCACCGGGAATGACGAAATTACCGGCTTCAGCGGTAAGGACACGTTGTTCGGCGGAGCTGACGACGACACCATCACGGTCGCGACCGGAAACAACCTTCTATACGGCGACGACGGCGCGGATGCGCTCTTTGGCGGCAGTGGCGGCGGGACGGACACCCTGTACGGCGGGGCGGGCATCGACAGCCTCTATGCGACCGGCTCGCACGGTCTGTTGTATGGCGACGCCGGCGAAGACAGCCTGTATGGCTATAGCGGCCAAGATACGCTGTATGGCGGCGATGACAGCGACAGCCTGCTCGCCGTTTCCGGCAGCAACGAGCTGTACGGCGGCGCTGGCGACGATACGCTGACCGGCGGGACGGGTTCCGCTCTCGGGGTTGGCAACAATATCTTCCATGGCGATGATGGCAACGACACCATCTACTCCGTCAATTCTCACTCGCTGCTTTATGGCGATGCGGGAACTGACAACCTGACCGGCTTCAGCGGCCAGGACACGCTCTATGGCGGTGATGACAACGATACCCTCACCGTCGTGAGCGGCAGCAACCTGCTCTATGGCGATGGCGGCTCCGATCTCATGTTCGGCGGCAGCGGCGTCGGTATCAACACCCTCTTCGGTGGCCTGGGTGACGATCAGATCTACTCCGGCGGTTCCAACAGCCTGATGTATGGCAATGAGGGCAACGACGGCCTGCATGGCTTCAGTGGTGCGGACACGCTGTACGGTGGTGATGACAACGACTCTCTGTCGGTCATTACGGGTGGAAACCTGCTGTATGGCGATGGTGGCGCCGATACGCTGACCGGCGGCACGGGCGGCACCATCGATCACTTGTACGGCGGCTCCGGCTCGGATTATGTGACGTCGCTCGGGACCCATGCGGAACTGTATGGTGACGACGGCGACGATCATCTGACCGGCTTCTCCGGCCTCGACACCCTGTTCGGTGGCACGGGCAACGATCAGCTGGTCGTGGTGAGCGGCAACAATCTGCTCTACGGTAACGAAGATTCCGACGTTCTGACGGCTGGCTCCGGCAACGACACCCTGTTCGGCGGTTCCGGCAACGATCAGCTCAATGTGCTCGTGAACGGCACGTCCTCGCTTTACGGTGGCGATGGAAACGACCTGTTCCTGATCTCCTCCCATGTCGGCGATCACACGCTGGATGGTGGCGACGGAAGCGACACGCTGTACCTCTTCGGTCGTGACTATAATCCCGCGGATGTGTCCACCAACCCGTCCACTGGCGAGACCACGATCACCTTCTCGGATACGGGACAAGTCATCTCGATCGAGAACATTCAGGATGTGTACTTCGTGGGTTCGACCACCCAGCACATCACCCTGCCGGGCAGCTGAGGCGTCGCCTCGCTTCCCTGCTCTTGACACCTTCAAGACGCCCCGGCATTGCCGGGGCGTTTTCGTTTCCTGAAAGACCGCGTTATGTTCGAGGGCCTCTATTCGCGCTTGCTACGCTTGGAAGGCGACGTCGGAAATCGCCGGATCTTCTCGCAGTCGGCCTACCAGGTGGTCCGCGAACAGCAGACAGTTCCCGTGGTACACATGGAGGCGCTGGATCTCGCCGCTTGGTATCCGCTGGTGTGGCTGCGGGACGAGGGAGGCGTGGAACTGCTCGCGCTCCGCTCGTTTCTGCCGCTTGGCGAGGGCCATGCGCCGAACGCGCTGCGCACCACCCGCGCATTGCCCCTGCTGCTTCAGGCCTATCCGTTTGCGAGCCCGCCGGACCAGCCTGCCGATAGCATGTTCGTGGATGATGCGATCGCCGACGATCCGGACAATAGCGGGGTGACGATTCTGGCGCCGAACGGGACGCCGAGCAAAGCCAGCGCGCAACGCATGTACGCCGCCGCCTATTTCCGCTCCGCCTATGCGGTCACGCGCGAAATGAGCGCGCATCTGGATGGCGCAGGCCTGCTAGAGCCCTGGGCCATGGGCCTTCCGGAGGATCCGCCGCTCGGCCCATTTCCGGAGTTTTTGATCCTGCGTCCAAGCGCGTTCGCCAGCGACGCCTTCCGCCCGTTCGTCCAAACCTTCGGTCTCGCCGGCATGCGCCTTTTGAACGCGCACGCCCTTTCACTTTACCGCTCCAGCGTGCTGTACCAGAACGCGCGACGCGCCCTCGCGCCGCGACAACTTGCGGGCCTCGCCTCGGCGTGAGAAGAGAAAACGTGGATCACGATATCTTCGGCTTTCGGCCCCTCCGGCAAAGCGAAACGAGCCTTTGGTCTCGCCCGCGCAGCTTTGGCTTCACCGAGGCGATGGAACGCGTCGCGATTGCCGAATCCGAATTACTCCAGAGCAGCCATCACCTCCCCATCCTCGTAGAGACGGGGCGCCTGGGCGTGCGGGTCGTCGCCGGGTTGTCGTCGCGCCTGTTGCGGCATCCTCTGCTTGATGGACAGGGCCGGTGGTCGAGACCCTATGTGCCGCTCCGCCTGCGCTGTCTGCCGTTCTCCATCGCCCTGGTGCCGGGCGGTGGCGAATCCAAGGTGACGGTCCTGGTTTCCGACATGCTGTTGTCGGACGAGACGAACCAGGGCGGCGCGCCGATCCTGGGAGAAGACGGCACCGCCACCCCCCAGGTGGTGGAACTGATGCGTCTGCTGATGCGCGCGGAAGCCAGCAACGCGGCCTTGGCCCAAGCGGCGGAGCAATTGATGCTCGCCGATTTATTGTTGCCCATCGGGCCGGCGAGCGACGGTGCCACGCTCTGGACGGTCGCAACGGAGCGCCTGGCGGCGGTGACTGCCGCGCGCGCCGCTTTGCTGGCGAAGCCCAATATGCTGGCGTCGCAACTGCTGTTCTGCCTTCTGTTTTCGCGCAGGATGCTGCACGCAAATCTTGGAATAGAAGTGCATCGCATTGAACAGGAGCCGGGCAAGCCTGAGGCCGTCGCTGCGGCCGACCCGACCAATCTCAGCGCGCTGAATTTCGCGATGGATGAGAGCGACCTCGTGCCGCTGGACGCCCTGGCCGCAAACGGGGCGGAGTCGAGCTGAACATGCCCACTGCCTTGTTCGTGCATAATAGTTTTCCGGCGCAATACCGGCATTTGGCCGCCGCGCTGGCGGCGCGGCCGGGCTGGCGTGTGTTCGCCTTCGGCTCGAACACGGCCCAACAACTGCCCGGCGTGAAGCTGCTGAAGTATAATTTCGACCCGGAACTGCAAGGCGCGGAGGGGGTGCATCCGTTCGCGCGGCGCTTCAACAGCGAATGTTATCGCGCGGAGCAACTGGTCTATCTGTCGAACGCGGTCCGCGGCATCGGAGCGGAACCGGACATCATCTATGCCCATCCCGGGTGGGGCGAGACGTTGCCTTTGCGGACGATCTTTCCGCAGGCCAAAATCGTCATGTTCTGCGAGTTCTTTTATCGCGCACGCGGTGCCGACGTGGGGTTCGATACCGAATTCCCGCAGTTTGGAATGGATGGCCTGGTGCGCATCGAAATGAACAACGCGACCATGGCGTTGTCCTTGCTGCAAGCCGATTGCGGCGTGGCGCCCACCGAATGGCAGCGCAGCGTCTATCCCGAGGAGATGCACAGCAAGATCAAGGTGATCCACGACGGCATCGACGTGGATGATGCGGTCCCCGATCCGACGGCGCAGCTTGTCCTGGGGGGTGGGGCCGTCACCCTGCGGGCGGGCGAAAAGATCATCACCTATGTGGCGCGCAATCTCGAGCCCTATCGGGGTTTCCACATCTTCATGCGCTCGCTGCCGGAAGTGCTGGACGCACACCGCGATGCACGTGTGCTGATCGTGGGCGGCAACGACGTCTCCTATGGCCGCCGTCCGGTGAACGGGCGCAGCTGGCGCGAGACGTTCACGGCCGAAGTGGCGGGGCGGCTGGATATGTCCCGGGTCTTCTTTCTCGGCCACGTGCCGCGGAGGGCTTTTCTGAAAGTGCTCCAGGTCTCCGCGGTCCACGCCTATCTCACCTATCCATTCGTGCTGTCCTGGTCGTTGCTGGAGGCGATGTCCGCCGGTTGCCTGGTTGTCGGTTCAGACACCGCGCCGGTTCGCGAGGCCATATGGGATGGTCACACCGGGCTGCTCACGCCATTCTTCTCGCCCAGCCATTTGGCCCAGCGGATGATTCAGGTCTTGGACGACCCGCGCGCCTTCGATGGTATTCGGCGGGAGGCCCGTGCCAGCATCGTGCGCCGGTATGCGGTGGCGGATTGCGTCCAGCGTCAATTGGCACTCACTGACCAGCTTTTGGAATGACCTAAGGTTATGGATGCCTCGGAAAGGCAAATGACAAACCCCTGACCGCAACGCAGCAATGTGCTATGTTGCCTGCGTCGAAATCTGGGATTGCGTATGACCCGAGCGAATTCCCCAACGTTTATTGCCATCCGCGATCTCATTCCGGCTTACGTCGGATTGTTTTTATTGAGTGCTTTTATTCCGATCTTTTTTCTAGTCGGGCCATTATTTGGTTACCTGGTCAATTCGCGAGTGCTGCCAAGCCGCAGTATGAATTCGTTGATTGTGCTTGTTATCATCGCATTGTTCCTGATGGCAATGGGCGCGATTATTGATCATATTCGTGAGAAAGCGCTGGGGCGTATCGGTATTGCTCTGGATTCCCGCCTGAGTAAGGCATTTTTCTCCACCCTGCACCGCGAGGATGCGGCCACGCGATTGACCCCCACGACCTTGGGGGACCTCGATTTCGTGCGCGACTTTCTCACCGGCCGGGTCGTGACGAGTGTCTATGATGCCCTCTGGTCGCCTGTGCTGATCGCCTGCATGTTCCTCATTCATTGGGTATACGGCGTCGTTTCGCTGCTTGCCGTTGTGGTTCTGAGCGGCCTTTCGCTGTTCAATCAATGGGCGGTGCGGGAGGATAGCGCGCGCTACCTGCAAGTCGCAGGCGCGACCAACGAGTTCGGAGCGGCGTTGGCCCGGAATTCGGAAAGCGCCAGGGCGCTCGGCATGATGCCGCCGCTGCGTGACCGCTGGCATCTGATGCATTCGGCAATGCTGGGCTGGCGTCAGGAAGCCGGTCGGCGGGCCGGCATCATCCGGTCCGCGTCGCGCTTCATGCAAGCCAGCTTGTACGTCACGATTTTCACTGTGGGCGCGTTGCTCGTGATGGAAGAGCTGGTGGATGGTACCGCCATGTTCATCGCCCTGATGCTGATGATGCGCGGCGTTTATCCCATTGAAGGCCTGATCTCCAATTGGGAGCAGATCACCCGGTTCGGCCCCGCGCGCCATCGGCTCGACGCGGCGCTGCTTGGCAATGATCGCGCGCCTCGCATCTCCCTGCCGCGTCCGGAGGGTCCGTTTGTCGTGTCCCGCATCTGGGGGGCGGCCCCGGGTAGCGACAAGGTCATCATCAGCGATGTGTCCTTTACCGTATATCCGGGCCGCGTCCTTGCGATCGTGGGTCCCTCGGGCGCAGGAAAATCCTGCCTCGCGCGATTGCTGGTGAATATCTGGACCCCGCGGCGCGGCTCCATTTCTCTTGGCGATCACGATTTCACCCATTGGAATCCGGATGAGCTCGGGCGGCTCGTGGGGTATGTGCCTCAGGACATCGATTTCATGCCCGGCACGGTGGCTCAGAACATCGCCCGCTTCGATCCGGTTCAGTGCGAGGACACGCAGATGCTGGTGGAGGCCGTCGAGATCGCCGGTGTCCAGGACGTGATCCGCAACTTGCCGGAGGGGTTCAATACCCAGATCGGCCCGGGTGGTTATGTGTTGTCCGGTGGCCAGCGCCAGCGGATCGCCATGGCGCGCGCGGTATTCGGCAATCCCTATCTCATCGTGATGGATGAGCCGAATGCCAATCTCGATTCGGTTGGCGAGCAGGCGCTCGGAAGTGCAATTCAGCGCCTGCGTTCTGCCGAAAAGGTCGTGATACTGGTGACGCACCGCATGAGCTTGCTCGCGTTCTGCGATGATCTCCTGGTGCTCAACGGAGGCGCGGTCCAAGCTCATGGGGACAGGGACAATATCGTCAACCGCCTGCCACGCCTGAAGGCCACGCCCGCCTTGACGGTGATCGGCGGTGATCGCGACAATCGGGAAGCCTGATGCTCGACAATTCCTATCTCCTGAAGGCGCCGGTGGCGCCGAGCGACTGGAAGGCGGTGCTTTCCTGGGGCTATCTTATGGTTGCGCTGTCCCTGGTGGGTACTATCGGCTGGGCGGCGTTCGCACGCATCGACAGCGCTGTGGTTTCGAGCGGCGTGATATCCGTGGAATCCAACCGCAAGACCATTCAGCATCTCGAGGGCGGGATCGTGGGTGAGATCCTGGTGCGGGATGGAAGCGTGGTAAATGCGGGTGACGTGCTGCTGCGCCTCGATCCCACGCGGTCAGAAGCCACCACGCAGCTTTACCGCAAGCAACTGGCTCAAGCCCTGATTCTGGAAGCGCGTCTGGAAGCCCAGCGCAACATGGCGGACCATATCTCGTTTCCACCGGAAGTGACGGCCATGATGAGTGATCCCATCGTGGCGGACGCCGTGAATGACAACAAGAAGCAGTTCGAGAGCCGCCGCGATTCACTACTTGGCACGCTGAACGTCAACGCCTCCCAGTCCTTGCAGGCGCAAAGAGATATCGAGCAGGCGCAGATCCAGCGCACCAACAATCAGGAACAACTGGTCACGGTGAATCAGGAGTTGGCGGCTCTGCGCGAGCTGAAGGCTAAGGGTCTCGTGTCCGTTCCCCGGGTTGCCGCCACGGAGCGGCAACAGCTCACCATGCAGGGGCAGATCGATGCCGCCGTGGTGGCGGAAGCCAAGGGGCAGGAGCGGATTCACGAACTTGCCGCCCAGGCCGAGCAATTGCGGAAGGATTATCGGCAGGAAGCCGCCAATCTCGTTTCGGACGTGCGCAAGACCATCAGCGACGCGCGCCAGCAGATTGTCGTCGCGCAGGACAGCCTCTCGCGCGTCGAGATCAAGGCCCCGGTTGCCGGCGTGGTGCAGCAGATGAAGGTGTTTACCGTCGGTGGCGTGATCCGCCCGGGCGATCCGATCATGGACATCGTGCCCGCCTCCGACACGCTCGTCATCCGCACCAAGGTTCTACCTGTCGACATCGATCGCGTCCTTATCGGTGAGGACGTGCAGATCCAGCTGCCGCAGTTTCAATCCTACGGAAGCATGACGATGAAGGGAAAGATTCGCACTGTGAGCGCGGATGCGCAGCAGGATTCGCCGACCACGGCGTCCTATTATGCCGTGGAAGTGGATGTCGACCGCAAGTCGATTTCGGCCGAGATCAACGACAAGCTGATGCCCGGCATGAATGCCACGGCCATCATGCCCACCGGCCGGCGCACGGTTCTGCAATATCTGATGAGCCCGCTGATCGACCGCCTGTCCACCGCCCTGCGCGAGCGCTGAGGGGGGGCCGGCAGCGCCGGCCCCTTGATTGACGCCGAAATGCGGACGGCGTATCGCCGTCCGCTCCCAATTTCGCGTTTGCCTACGGGTTTCGCGTTTGCCTCCGCGATGGGGGAGTGGCGTCTGCGATGAGCGCGCGGGGTCCCAACACCGCAGCCGTGTGGGTTGGAGCGGCTTATTCCTTCGGCGTAACGACCGCGTTCCGCTAGGGCAGGTGAAGCCGGCCTCGGCGTTCAGGACGCGGAGGAGACTTTAAAGTCCTGCGGGCCAGGTGACGGGCGGCTGAGGCTCGGCGACCCGAGGCATGGGCCGTACCGCTGGCCAGCACAATGCACTATAGGGTGCCCCCTCCCGGTTCAGGACGGGATTGTAGAGCAGATCGTCCGCCAGCACGTTGCTCCAGCGCCAGCGCAGGCCGCGCAATTCTCGGGCCCGAGCGGCTGCGAGCGGCGAGCGGCCGAGCGCGGCGGTGCCGACCCGCGCGGGGGCGAGATCACGCACCACGGCGTTCGGTGTAACCACAAGGCGTTTGCCGCGTGCCCGCAGGCGCAGGCTGGCATCGATGCCTGTGAAGAAAACGGGAAAGCGCAGCCCGTCCATACCCCCCAGATCCCGCAGGAGCGCGGGGCGAATGGCCACGCAATCGAAGCTCAGCGCGGAGACTTCATGGGCAACGCGCAGCATGTCGCCATAGCCGGGATCCGAAATGCGGCGACCCGCAAAGGCACGGACCGCATCCAGGTTCGGACCGAGCACATAGCCGGCGTCGTAAATATTGTCCTCCGGGTCCACCACCAGCGGCGCCACGGCCCCCGTGTCGCGTCCTTCCAGCCGGCAGCGCAGTTCGTCCAGCCAATCCTCGTTGAGCGGCGCCATGGCGCCGGAGAGGAAGATCACAGACTGGCCTTCCGCGCCCGACAACACCGTATTGAAGATTTCAACGGTGCGAGGATTGGCCCGTTGCAGCACCTTAACCTTGGGAAGTGGGGAGAGCAGGGGCGCCAAGGCCGGGTTCACCTTGCCGGGCGGCAGGATGATGATCAATTCCCCATCCACGCGACGCAGCGCCGGCAAGGCCGCCCGCAGGCACCGTTCCGCCAAGGCGGGATACGAGGCCGCATCCATCACCAGGGTGACGCGCTCGCGCGGCGGAGCGCGGGCCACGCGCACCGCGGGCAGGCTTTCACCGATCGCGATCGCCTGCCGGGCCATCTGCTTGATGGCGGCGAGATGCTCGGCGGTCGCCCGGTTCAGCGACGCGTGGCCGCGTCGCAGGCAGGCCGTGGGTATGCTGGCAAGCGCTCCGGGAAGATGAACGATGGCGCCCACCGGCAGCGGATGGAAGTCGTAGAGGAAGTTGGCGAGGCGGAAGACCGTATTGGCCCCGCGCTTCAGCGCCGTGCGCAGCGCGGGGGTGCGCAGCACGAAGCAGCGGGCGGCGAAGCCCTGCTCCAGGGTGCGCTCGTAATCTGCAGCGGGAAAGGCGAGCGGCCATAAGGTGCCGTCGGCCTCTTCCACGTCTACGTCGGCGAACAGCATGATGGCGCGCGGATGATCCGCCAGCGCCTGGGCGATCCGCGCCAGCCCGCCGGGCCGGATGCGCGCACCGGCGGGAAGGAAGACGAAAGCGGTGCTGCTCTGTGCCTCGCCGGCCATGAACTCGCCCAGCGGGCGGGGATCGAAATTCGCCTTGGCGCTGTCGCTTGGCAGCGCGCCGGCGACCCATTGCACGCCTGCTCCGTCCAGGCCGTCCAAGGAGATGTCGAGCCCATCCTCGCCCAGGAACACAAGGGCGAGTTGGTCCGCTGTCGCGCCTTCCGGCAAGGGGCGCGTTGGCTCGGGGGGCTGCGCGGCGCGCCAGGCCGCGTATTGCGTGAATGGGAGGGAGCGCGGAAAGAGCTTTTCGTGCAACTCGATGCGGGTCGCCTCGCGGTGCCTCTCCAGCCCCTCTTCGGGGAACCGGCCATCGAAAAGCGCGCGCAAGGCGTCGCCGAAGGCGAGGAAAGGGATCGCGGTGCCGCCCACCATCTGGGGGCCGCCGACACTTGGACCGGCGAGCGTAAATACGGCCTGGTGCAGGCGTCCGTCGGCGAAGGTGTCCGGCAATTCGAGGTCAAAGCCGCGCACCGGCTGGAGCACGCCATCCGCGAAGGCGCCGCTCCAGCGGTCCGCCGGCACATCCATCACCGCCGTGCCGTCTACTGAAACGAGAAGGCGCGGGGTGGATGCGTCCTCCCCGGACGCAGGCTGGCGCACCCAGCCGCGGAACCTGAGGTTGCCCAGCCATTCCACCTGCCCACGGGCTGCTTCGCCGGTCGGTTCCACCGGCTCGGTGAGCGGCAGATGCTCTTCCACATTGGCGAGGCGGGCTTCAAAGCGGGTGGCGCTGGCGTAAACCGGGGCGGGCACGATGAATTGAAAGCCGTAGCAGCCGTCACCCACCCCCGCCTCGGCGAGCGCGGGATGGTAGAGGTCCGCCCGCGTCACCTGGGTCGGCACGCCATCCACCAGCAATTCGATCACATGGCGCCGGGTCAGGTCCTCCGGATCCATGACAAAGCCGGAGAAGCCGTATTCTCCCGATGCGCCGAAGGCCGCCCGCACGCCGCAGGCCATCGGCACGCCGATCTCCACGATCTCGGACGGGGCAGGGAGAGCGGAATTCATTGCGACGGGCGGCTCCTGATCCAGTCGAGGATGTGGCGTACAGCTTCAAGATTTCCCGTGTCGGGTGCAAGAACCAGATCGCCGACGGCCCCGGTTCCCGCACCGAAAAACGCGCATGGCAAATCGCTGCGTCCCGCAGCCAGGGCGAGCGGGTGGCCCAGCCCATCGCGGTCGGCGATGACGATGCGGCCGATTTCGAGCGCCGCCATCAGGCTCGGCGCTTCGTGGGCCTCCACCGCACCCAGCACCACAAGGTCGGGAAGGCTGCTAAGGGCGCGGTCGTCGAGGCTGGCGCCGAAGACGAACACCGCATTGCCCGCACCCGCAGCTTTCAAGGCCAGAGCCAGTTCCCAGGCGAGAAGATGGGCGCGCGCCTCCGCGTGGGGCAGCACGACGCCGATGGGCGCATCGCTCAGCGGCACGCTCGCCCGGGAGACACTCCGGAACGCTTCCGTCGCGGCCCGCACCTTCCACGGCAGAACCAGCCGCCGGCCCCGCACCACATGCTCGATCTGCTCGTGCGCCGGCACTACGGCGCTGATCGCCGGCTCGGCGAAGGCGGGCCAGAAGCGGGCGCCGGCACCGGCATGGGCCCGCAGGGCATGGACATGGACCTCGATGGAAACGCCCAGGCCGCACAGAATCCGCCACAGGTCCTCGGGCAGCGCTTCCTGGCCGAGCACCTCGATGCGGGCGAGCGGGCGCCGGGCGAGATCGGCGGCGAGAGCGGACGCTCCGTCGGAACGGCTCAGATGGAAGCGGAGATTTTGCGGAAAGCCGCCGTCCGCGGCCGACAGGGAGAGAGACCATGCGCCGGGCCGGCCCTTGAGTTCCGCACGCAGCACGGGCTCCTCTCCGGCCTCGGAAACGGCGTGGACGAGCGCATCCGCGGTGTCGGCGAGAGACGGGCCATGCACCAGCAGGCGTGCGGGCCGATTTTCGGGAGGCAATTCCGCCTCGATGGCCGCACGCACGCCGCGCAGCGGATCGGCCGCGACGAAACTGCCGCACGCCGCCTCATAGGCCGGAAAAGCCGCGCCCAGGCGCTTGAGGTTGCGCACCACGAGGCCGCGCTTCTCCTCCTTGAACGAGCGCGTGCCCTCATGCCCGACGTAGATGTCGGTTGCGCAGACGTTGCGCCAGCCGAAGGCGCGGGCGCGCAGGCAGAAATCGGCGTCTTCCAGATAGCCGCGTCCCCAGCCGCCGGACAGATGGCCGATATCGTTCAGGCAGCGGCGGGTGATGTAGAGGCAGAAGCCGATGCCGCTTGGCAGGTCGATCACGCCGCCGCCGTTCGCCCGCTCGGCACTCTCGTCGATGCGCGTGATGGTCTGCGCATCGGGCAGGGGATTGGCGCGGAACGGGACGGGAAGGCTGACGAACTCCCCATTGTTGGAGAGCGGGACCACCGTTCCGATATCGTCGGCGCCATAGGCGGCGGCCCGCAGGCGCTCGGCGAAGCGCGCCGGCAAAATGGTATCCGCATTCAGCAGCAGGATATCCCCGTGCGGGATCGCCGCGATGCCCCGATTGACCGAGCGCACGAAGCCGAGATTGAGCGGATTGTGCAGATGATCGAGGCCGGGTGCCGAAAGCGCGGCGAGATAGGCGCGCAATTCCTTATCGGGCGGATCATCCGCCACCAGCAGCACGCGTGTCTCGGGGGAGGGGCGATGCGCCAGCACGCTCTCGATGCAGCGCCGCGTTGCCGCCGCATCGTCATAGATGGGAATGAGGATGGTGAGCTGCGCACCCTGCCCATCCTCGGGGGAGGGCGCACGGCGCGCGGGAACAGGCTCCGGCGCATTCTGGCGCAGCAGGCCGTAGCGCTGGCTTCCGACCGCGACGAACACATGGGCGTCTGCCGGCGCGAGGGAAAGCGCGATTGCCGTCGCGTGTCCGAAGGGTTCGGAAAAAGGGTGGTCGTCTTGCGGATCGAGTGGCCAGGTTTCCTCGCCCTCGGGGGTCAAGAAAACAAGGGCCGCCTTGGCCCCCGGCTGCCATGCGGCAAATCCTTGCAAGCGATCGGCAGACCAGTCGAGATGCGCGAACGCCGCGTGGCCCATCGCCCGCAGGGCGCGCAGAGCCGCCCCCTTCAGTCCGGGATCGGTGGCCGAGCCTGCGAGGCGCAGCGCGGCCTGCTCCCGTTCCGCAGGCGTTCCGTGATTGAACAGAATGGCCGCCGCGCTCGCCTCCTGTGGGTCGAGCTCCAGCAGCCGACGCGCGGCGCGCACGGCGCCCTCGGGGCGACCGAGCATCAGATACGCATGGGCGAGACGCACCAGGTCCGCCGGCTCATCCACGGCCTTGCCGCGGGCGTCGCGCTCGGCTTCGGCAAGGGCGATCAGCGGGCGCACCGCTTCTTCCGCGGCGGCGGATTTCGGGCCGAGGAGCAGCGACCCGCGCGGAAGCCGCGTGCCCGTTTGCGGGGCGATCTGGTCCACGGTCCGGGTCACCGGCGCGGGCCCATGGGGGCCTAGGCCGTGCGCGCGCGGGGCGCTGTTTCGCGCGGCTCTTCCAGCAGCCCGGCCTGCGGCGTGCCGGCAAGGCAGGTCTTGGCGAGGTCCATGGTGGTGACGAGGGCCAGGACCCACAGATCGTAGGAGCCGCCCTTCATGGCGCGCACTTCCCGGAACCCGGCGGCCACCAGCTTGTCCGCCAGCCGCTGCAATGTGAAACCCGTATTATGGGCCATATGGCTTTGCCCCGCCGCAACCGAGGCGGAGTGGCCGAACAGCATGTCCAGCGCCGTGATCGGCCCCGCCGGCGATATATAGGCCACGTCTTCCAGCCGGCCGTCTACCACCAGCTTCGCGATGCTCGCGATGTCGGGGCAGGTAATCAGCGCGAAACCGTCCGGGCGCAGCACGCGCCTGAACTCCGCCATGGCCAGCGGCACCTCAAAGGCGTGCAGATGCTCGACATTGTGCGAGGACCAGACGGCATCGAACGTACCGTCTTTGATCTGGGGCATGGAGACCATGGTGCCGACGATATCCGGGGCAACACGCGGCTCGATGTCGAGACGGATTTCGGTCCATTCCTCGCGATGAAAGGCGGGGTGAAGCCCCTTGCGTGTCGCGGGGCCGGATCCGACGTTCAAGACCCATCGTTGCAGCCGTTCTGCTTGGTCCGCCGGCAATTATCATCTCCCATGCTGCCATTTTGGCAGCTGTGTTGGCTCCCAACAGGGTCTTCTGCCCTGATTTTCATCAAACCCAGGCGCGATCAAATTTATCTATGGATAACATGATGCATCGCCGCACACCAGAGCCGGAGGCGGTTGCGGTAGTCTTCCCGACTACATGAGGGTTGTGGCGCGGATCTTGAGCAGATCACGATATCGGCATTTGCAGCCCAGCCGGGCGCGAAAGATGCCGTCGCTCCATTTTCATCGGCCCGTGGGGCGCATGACACCGCGCGAAGAGGTGGGGGGAGGAAAATCCTTATAAGAAAAGGGCCGGCGGCCCTTTTCTCACAGTGCCGGCCCGCTCAATAGCGCGGCGCTCAATTGCTCTTTTGGCCGTCGGCCTTGGGTGCGTCGGCCGCGGCGGGCGCATCAACCGGAGGTACATCGACACCAATTTTCGCGTCCACAGGTTTTGCATCCTGTGGCTTGGCTTCCGGCGGCGGGGCGTCCTCGGCCTTCTTCATCGGGGCCGCATCCGCGGGGGGCGTGGCGGTGTCGAGGCCGTCCTTGATCTTCTTGACGATTCTATCGAGATCTTCCGGCTCGGGCTTCAGGTCGCGCGCGTGGTTCCACTGGAAGGTGGCCTCCAGGCGACGGCCCACTTTCCAATAGGCATCTCCGAGATGGTCGTTGATGACCGGATCCTGCGGCTTCAGCTCCACCGCGCGCTCAAGGTCGGCGACGGCGTCGTCATAGCGGCCGAGCTTGAAATTGGCCCAGCCGAGGCTGTCGACGATATAGCCATCGTCGGGTCGCAACTCCACGGCCTTGCGGATCATGGCGATGCCTTCGTCCAGGTTGGTGCCCTGGTCCACCCACGAATAGCCGAGATAGTTCAGCACGTGCGGCTGGTCGGGATAGAGCTGCAGCGCCTTCTTCAGGTCGGCTTCGGCCGCCGGCCAGTTCTTGCTGCGCTCGTTGCAGATGCCGCGGAAATAATACAGCGCCCAATTGGTGCGCGTCGGCTCCGGCAGCAGGGCGACGGCCTTGCTGTAGGTGGCGGCGCATTCGGCGAACATCTTGCGGCCGCGCTCGATGCCGGCGAGGGCGACCAGCGCCTCCAGGTCCTTCGGATTGGCCTTGATGAGCGCGTCGAGATGCTCGCGGGCTTCGGCGGTCTTGTCGGTGGCGTCGAGGTTGATCGCCTGCTGCACTTCCGCATTGCGCTTCAGCGGGGAAGAGGCGGGGATCTTGTCATAGACCTGGATCGCCTTGTCCGGCTGCTTGAGCTGCTCGTAGAGGTCGGCCAGCGAGAGGCCCGCCAGCGGATGGTCGGGATCGAGCCAGAGGCCGAGTTGCAGATAGACCAGGGCCAAGTCCTCGCCGCCCTGGCGCGCGAGCGCGGCGCCGAGGCCGTAGAGCACTTCCGCCGCGCCTTCCTGCGGCGTGCGCACCAGCGGCGGCAACTGGCGCCCCGCTTCGAGTTCGGCCAGCGCCGCTTCCACCAGCGGGTGGCGCGGCATCAGCTTGTCAAAATTCTTGTAGGCCGCGATGGCCGCATCGGTTTCGCCATTGCGCGAAGCCCAGCGGGCATAGGCATCAATCGCCCGCAGCGTGACCGGCTCGGTCTTCATCGCCAGTTCCAGGCGCTTGCCGGCTTCCTTCTTGTTGCCGCTGACATCGAGGATCAGCCCGGCATGCAGGTTCTTGAAGCTCGCATACCATTCGGGGCCCTGCAGGCGGTCGATCATTTCGACGCCGGCCTTGGGCGTGCCGGAGCCCACCATGGTCCAGGCCGCAAGCAAGGTGGCCGTCAGATCGCCGATGGGGCCGCGCACGGACAGGGACAGATTGGTGCGCGCGGTGGTGTATTTCGCGGCCTTGATGGCACGCACCGCCAAGGCCAGGCGGGCGATGCGGTGTGAGCGGTCCACCTTCACCAGCCGGTCGGCGAGCGGCATGGCTTCTTCCACGTCGCCGTCGACCAGCATGGCGAAGAAGGCGCGTTCCACCACTTCGTCATTGCGCGGATCGAGCTTGAGCAGCGCGCGCAGATAGGCGACGGCGGCTTCGGTGTCGCGTTCCGAGCCGGCGAGGCGCGCCGCGAGATAACTGCCGGAGAGGGTGGCGTCGGAGACGGGCGGGAATTCCGCCCGTGCGGCGCAGGGCGCCACCGCCATCAACGACACGCAGAAAGCGGCCGTAATGGCCAGGGGCGAGCGAATGAGCGAAATCTTCACCGGGCAGAAATCCTGGAAGGAGCGTGGGGCTGAGAGAAACCGCGCCACATGGCGGGAGGATGGCGACTTTCCACAAACCTCGCAAGTTACGTCAGCGGTTCTGTCTTTCGACGCCGCTTGCGGTCGGCGACCCGGCACGCCATAAGCCAAAATCATGCAAAAGCTTGTGGCGCGCGCTCCGGCAAAGGTCAATCTGACATTGCGCGTCCTGCGCCGGCGCGCGGACGGGTTTCACGATCTCGCGAGTCTCGTGAGCTTCGCAGGGGCAGCTGACCTTCTTTCCCTAGCGCCAGATGCGGCGTTGGACCTCGAAGTCTCCGGGCCCACGGCGCCGGCCGCCGGCCCCCAGGGCGAAAATCTGGTGCTGCGCGCAGCCCATGCCCTTCGGGAACGGGTGAGCGGGCTGCGGCTCGGCCGGTTCCACCTCGTGAAGCGCCTGCCGGTGGCGGCGGGAATCGGCGGCGGCTCCTCGGATGCGGCGGCGGCGCTGCGCCTGCTGGCCCAGCTCAACGGCCTGGATCTCGCCGATCCGCGCCTCATGGAGGCCGCACGGGTCGTCGGGTCGGATGTGCCGGTCTGTCTGTCCCCGCGGGCGCGGATGATGCGCGGGGTGGGCGACCAGCTCTCGCCGCCGCTCGATCTGCCGCCGCTGCCGGCGGTGCTGGTGAATTGCCGCGTGGCGGTGCCGACCGCCCCGGTGTTTCGCGCCCTCGGCCTGCAACCGGGCGAGGAGCTGCCCGGCGGGCCCCATGCCGAGATGGTACCGGCAGGGTCGGCCGCTTTGCTGGATTTTCTTGCGCGCACCCCCAATGATCTGGAGCCGCCCGCGCAAATGGTGGCGCCACAGATCGGGAGCGTGAAGGCCGTGCTGCAATCAGACCCGCGCGCCCGCTTCGTGCGCATGTCCGGCTCGGGCGCGACCGTGTTCGCGCTCACCGACACCTGCCGGGATGCGGCCGGCCTCGCCAAGGCCGTGAGCGCGACCCATCCCGATTGGTGGGTGCGCCCCACGGTGCTGCGATGACCCTTCTGGCTTACATCGTCGCGGCGATCGCCGAGATCGCCGGCTGCTTCGCCTTCTGGCACGTGGTGCGCGCGGACGGCTCCCATTGGTGGGTGGTCCCGGGCTTCGCGAGCCTCGCGGTGTTCGCCGGCGCGCTGACGCTGGTCGACTCGGCCGCCGCCGGACGCGCGTTCGCGGCCTATGGGGGCATCTATATCGTCGGCTCGCTGGCCTGGATGTGGGGCGTGGAGGGCGTGCGGCCGGATCGTTACGACAGCGTCGGCGCCGCGCTGTGCCTCGCCGGCGCGGCGGTCATCGTGTTCGGCCCGCGCGGCTGAGGGATCAGATCAGCCAGCCGTCGCCACTGGTGCTGGTGAAGTCGAGCTGCACGATCAGATCATTGAAATCGTGATCGCCGCCGCCGGCCAGATCCTCCCAGCCCCAGGTGTTGAGCCCGTAGCTCCACAAATGGGTCACCCCCGCGCCGTCCGCCTGCTCATTGGCCTGTGCGAACGCCCAGAAGGTATTTGCCCCGTTGGTGAGCTTCATGGCGATGATGTCGCCGGAATTGACGCCGGTGATCTCGGTCTGGGCGTAATTGCCCCAGCCCGGGCTGTCGATGGCGGTATGCCCGTCGACGGTGTGATAGGCGCGGGCCTGCGCCGCGTCCGCATAGCCGGCCGAGCCCGGCGCGAGGCCGCCGATGTCGCCGCTGAGATCGTCCACCTTGTAGAGGGTGAGATGCGTGTCGTCGGCGCCGTTCTGGCGCACGCGGACCACCACCTCCTGGCTGTTGGCGCCGCCGGCCGTGTCGGCGACGGCAACCGGACGCGCCAAGGTCACAGTCCCGTCCTGCGTGCCGAAGGAGGCAAAGCCGAAGGCCGAGGTGAGCGCCGCCTGATACAGGGCAAGCGCGTCGCCGCCGGAAGACGCGGAGAGGGCGGCGCCGTTTCCGGCATGGATCGAGCCGGGCGTCGCCTGGGCGATGCCGTCGAACGCGCGCACGAGGTCCGGATCGAAATCGCTTTGCAGGGATTGCTGGGCAAGGCGGCTGGTCCAGGCCAGATCGCCCCCGCCGCCGCTTCCGCTGAAGCTTTGCCCGCCCACGGACAGGGAGAAGCTGCCGTCCATCCCGGTCGATTGCACCAGCAGCGTCTGCGCCGAATCGCTCACGGCATGGGTGGCATCGATGATGCCGAGCAGCGCCGGGGTGTCGGAATAGATCTCGGTGTGGGCGATGGCAGTCAGCGCCCGTGCCAGCAGAAGCCCGTTCGGCGAGCCGAGGCCGGTGGTGTAGTCGTATCCGGTCGCGGCGGAGAAGCCGAGGCCGGTGGGGAGCACATAATCCCCGGCGGCATCATCATAGACCGCGCCCGGCGTCCCTTCGGGCACCACGTAATAGGTGGAGATGTTGTTGCCCAGCGAGATGTCGTTGAACGATCCCGGCGCGATGGCGGCGGCGATGTAGAGCAGGTCGTTGTAATAGCCGAGCTGCGGCAGGTGCTGATTTTCGAAAATGGCGTCGAACTGCGCGGTCAGCGAGGCCCACAGCGGCGTCGCCGCGCTGGTTCCCCCATCGCCTTTGGTCAGATGCCCGGAACTGGGATCGTTGACGTAATCCGCGTTGAGCACGAAATAATAGGCATTTCCAGAGGAGAGCGCCGACACGTCCGGCGCGCCGCGTCCCGCCTGCACGATGGCGCCGATGCTGGTGGGCGTGAGGCCGAAATCGCTCTGGTAGGTCGGCGTGTCCTGGGTGATGTCGACGCCGCCGGTGCTGGCATTATTGGTCGAGTAGGAGGGGTCGAACGTGCCGAGCCCGTGCTTGTCATAGCTGATGTAATAGGAGTTCCAGGTGGTCTCGAAGAGCCGGATCAGCGGGTCCGCCGGGGTCTGATCGGCATCGGACACCATGTTGGTCGGCAAGGTCTTGAGGCCCGCCGCTGTCATGGCCATCAGCAGGTCCAGGTTCGGCGTGTCGGTCATCACCTGCGCCACCAGGTCGGTGGCGGGATCGCCGGTGGCCAGCGTGGGGTCGGACTGGGCCGAGGCGAGCGTGCTGATGGAGGTTCCGCCCACGACGATCGCCGTCGACACCGTGTGCGAGGTGCGCATCAGCGGGTTGCCGGTGCCGTACTCGCTCTGCGATCCGCCGTCGCCGGAGGACAGGAACACCGACATGTTGCGCAAGGCCGCGTCGGTCAGCAGATCGGAATAGGCCAGATAGAAGGGCGAATCGGGCGAGGCCTCGGTCACTTCCGGGAAGGAGGAGGTGAGGATCCCCGGATTGTTCACAAAGTCCCAGATCGCCTGCTGATAGGCGGTGTAATGGGTGGCGCCGACGAAGCTGTAGAGCAATTGCGTGCTGTTGGGCGCGGCGGAGGCGACCACGGAAATGTCGAGGGTCGTCTCGTCGATGACGCTCGACCAGCCGTTGGGATCGGCCCCCGGCAGCACCTGGAACTGCTCCGCCGTCATGGCCGGCAGGCCGATCGAGACGCGATAGGCGTTCAGCGCAGCGAACAGCGCCGCCGGGTCCTGTGTGGACGGCTCAACCAGGGCGATGGCCGGCGTAGCCTGGTTCTGCAGCGGGAAATTATAGGCGTCGGAGACCACCGAGGGCGTGGAGATGACTTCGTTTCCGCCATTGCCGATGCCCTGGTAGCCGGCCTGCGGCTGATAGGTCGAGACGCCGTCCGCCACCGCGGGAGTCGAGACCGTGACGCCCTGGTCCAGCCACAGTCCGCGCACGTCCCCGGCGATCTCAGTGGGCAGCGAGAGGTTGCCTTCCCAGGCATAAAAGGTCTCGCTCCCCACGTTCACCTTGAGCAGGGGCGTGTCGAACAGGGCCTGGAACTGGGCGGGGGTCAGCTCAAGCCAGATGGTGCGCGATTGCGCCGAGGATTCGTAGCCGAGGCTGGTGAGCAGCGCGCTCGCGCCGATGCCGTTCACCGGGTCGGTGATGTAATCGGTCACCGCCTGGTAGGTCAGCGGGTTCGCGCCATAGGTGTTCCAGACTTCGGTCTGGTCGGCGAGCGCGACCTGCCGCTCCGCCCAGGAGTTGCCCAGAAGCGTCTCCGGATCGGTCATCCGGTTCAGCGTCAGGGCGATTTTAACGAGCGGCTCGGTGCCGGTGGCGTCGGTGATGGCGGTCGCGCCGAACAGCGAACTGAAGATGCCGCTGGTGTTGACCCCCGCCCGCGCTTCCGCGAACTGCTGGTCGGTGGCGAGCTGGAACGCATTGGTGTCGAGGAAGCTCGAATCCCCAATCGGAGCATACGCAGGCGTGGTCATGAATCGCGTGGCCCCCAATGCCCGGATACAATCCCATCTTACCATTGGGCCCGGCGGCGCGGAACCGCGTTTTCAGTTCAGCAGCGATTTTTTGGTATCATAAAACCCTTAGCCGCCGATGACGCTAGGGCCGTTTGCGGCCTCCCGCGCCCCGTCA
Source organism: Roseixanthobacter pseudopolyaromaticivorans (assembly GCF_043195145.2). Classification (NCBI taxonomy): domain Bacteria; kingdom Pseudomonadati; phylum Pseudomonadota; class Alphaproteobacteria; order Hyphomicrobiales; family Xanthobacteraceae; genus Roseixanthobacter; species Roseixanthobacter pseudopolyaromaticivorans. The sequence continues at coordinate 3,282,392 of NZ_CM195539.1, read as the reverse complement.
CCCGCTCAATGCGCGCGGGAGATGCAGAAATCCACGGCTTCCATCAGCGCGTCCTTGGCCCCGCCCGGCGGGAACAAGGCGAGGGCGTCCTTCGCGATGGCGCCGTAATGGCGCGCGCGCTCGATGGTGTCCACCAGCGCCCGGTGCTTGGTAAGCAGGCCGATGGCCTGGTCGAGCTGGGCATCGTCGCAGGCGTTCTGTTCAAGGCTGCGCTGCCAGAAGGCGCGCTCCTGCGCATCGCCCCGGCGGAAGGCGAGCACCACCGGCAGCGTGATCTTGCCTTCGCGGAAATCGTCGCCGACATTCTTGCCGAGCTTGGCTTGGCTGCCGCCATAGTCCAGCGCGTCGTCCACGAGTTGGAAGGCGATGCCGAGATTCATGCCGTAGGAGCGGCAGGCGCTCTGCTCTGCTTTCGGCCGAGCGCCGAGCACCGCGCCGACCTCGCAGGCGGCGGCGAACAATTCCGCTGTCTTGCCCCGGATCACGGCGAGATAATCGTCTTCCGAGGTCTCGGTGTTCTTGGCGGCGGCGAGCTGCATCACCTCGCCCTCGGCGATCACGCAGGCGGCATTCGAGAGGATGTCGAGGCACTGGAGCGAGCCCACCTCCACCATCATCTTGAACGCTTGGCCGAGCAGGAAGTCGCCCACCAGCACGCTCGCCTCGTTGCCCCAGAGCTTGCGGGCCGCAAGCTTGCCGCGCCGCATGTCGCTTTCGTCCACCACATCGTCATGCAGCAGCGTGGCGGTGTGCATGAACTCCACCGACGCCGCGAGCTTCACGTGCCCTTCGCCGCGATAGCCGCTGAGCGCCGCGCAGGCGAGCGTCAGCATGGGGCGCAGCCGCTTTCCGCCGCCCGAGATCAGGTGGTTCGCGACTTCGGGGATCATCGCCACGTCCGAGCCGGTGCGGGCCAGAATGGTGGCGTTCACGCGATCCATGTCTCCCTTCACCAGGCGCACAAGGGCCTCGATGGAGGGGTCGGTCGGCTCGAACGGAAGGACGACGGCCAAGAAACGCTCCCGCTTGTCATTCTGTGGGCGGCACCATAGGGATGGCGAAGGGTGCCGTGCAAGCGTGAGGGGTACCCGGAACGCCGCCGCGGCGCAAATCCGACGGAGAATTGATGCGCGATCTGGTGCGGACCAATGATCTTGTGCTGATTTCGGCGGTCGAGGCGCTGCTGACCGCCGCCGATATCGGCCATATGGTCGCGGACAGCTATGTCAGTGCGCTCGAAGGCTCCATCGGCATCATCCCGCGCCGCGTCCTGGTTCTGGATGAGGATCTGGCGCAGGGCCGCCGCTTGCTGAGGGAGGCGGGCCTCGGCGATGTGCTCTGCGACTAGGTCCCGCCGCCATGCGCCCTCCCGGCGCGGAGCCCGGCCCCGCCCTGCGCCCGCAGGGCGCGAAGCCTGGTTTCGCCATGAGCCCTGAGGGCGCAAAGCCGGCGGTGACGCAGGACCGCGTGCTGGGCGGCCGGCTCGTGCTGCGTCAGCCGGAGAAGGGGCACCGTGTCGGCCATGACGCCATTCTGCTCGCCGCCGCTGCGCCGCTGGAGGCCCGTCGCCTCGCCGATTTAGGCGCCGGGGTCGGCAGCGCGGGCCTTGCCGCCTTGCTGCGCCTGCCGCACGCCGAGGCGGTGCTGATCGAGATCGACCCGGCGCTTGCCGATCTGGCCGGGCAGAATGTGGCGGCGAATGCTCTGCAAGGGCGTTGCGCCGTGGTGTGCGCCGATGTGCTCGCCGTGGCGCGGCCCGGCGGGCCATCCCATCCTGCCGCCGAAAGCCTCGACCTCGTTCTGGCGAACCCGCCGTTCAACGCCGTGGACGCCCACCAGACCTCGCCCGACGCGGGCCGCGCGCAGGCCCATATGGCGCAGGCCCATACGCTGAAGGACTGGGCGACCGCTGCCTATCGCTGCCTCGCGCCGGGCGGCATGCTCGCGATGATCCTGCGGCCGGAGGATCTTTCCCCGCTGCTCGCGGCGCTGGAGGGCCGGTTCGGCGCAACGCGGCTGCTGCCGGTTCATCCCCGGCCCGATGCGCCGGCGGTGCGGCTGATCGCGCGCGCCATCAAGGGGCGCCGCACGGCGCCGGCGATCCTGCCGGGCCTGATCCTCGCCGATGCCGGCGGCACGCCCACGCCCGAGGCCGAGGCGGTGCTGCGCGAGGGGCAGGCGCTGCGGGCGTGAGCCGCGCACGGCGCAAATCGCCACAACCCGCGGGAAGTGTCTTACCTTAGGTGCGCGCTGCGAGGTATCATCCCGCCGTCAACCTTTTTGGCACTCGCGGGGGGCGGGCGACATGGGGGCAAGCGGCGGCGTTTTCACGACCATGGGCGCGCGACTGGCACGCGGCCTTTTCCTCGCCGGAGTAACGGTGTCCGCGCTATGGCCCGCGCCGGCGGCAGCGAGAGCGGCGAAGAAGCCCGAGTTCGAGGTGGACAAGATCGTCGATACGGTCGGGAGCTGGACCATCGGCACCAGCGATCGGCTGGGCGGTTGTGTCGCCACCGGCACCTTCGAGGATCGCACCACGTTATGGATGGGGTTCTCCCGCCCGGAAGGCAAAGCGTTCTTTGCCGTTTCCAGCCCGAGATGGAGATCGCTCGCCGTCGGAAAAACCTACGAGGTCTTTTTGACGAGCGGGGTCGGAAAGATCTGGCGAGGCGATTTCACGGCGGTTCAGCTCAAGGGCGAAAAGGGGCTGTTCGAGGACGGTCTGGTCACCGATTTCCTGGTGGATCTCACGCGCGCGGGGCTGCTCGCCGTGGTCTTCGAGGACAAGGTGCACGCCAAGCTCACCGTACCGGGGGCGGCGGCGGCCCTCTCCGCCGTGGTTGCGTGTCAGAAGGAGTTCGGCGCCGCCCTGCGCGAGCCGGGGCACGCCGTGACCAATGCCGGCGCCCCGCTTCCCGCGAGACCCGAAAGCGCGGCCGGCGCTGGGGGGCAAGCTGCCCCGCGGGCGGGCGCTGCGCCATCAGGCGAGGCGAAGAGTTCCGGAACCGGTTTCTTCGTTTCCGACCGCGGACATATGCTGACGAACAGTCATGTGGTGGCAGGGTGCAGAGCCCTGACCGTGACGCAGGTGGGCGAAACAGGCGTGCCCGCTCAGGTGGTCGCCCGCGATCCCACCAATGATCTCGCGCTTCTCAAGGTCGAGGCGAAACCCAAGGACCTGCCTGCGCTCAACACCCGCGTGCGGGTGGGCGACAATATCTTTGTCTACGGCTTCCCGCTCTCCGGCCTGCTCGCGAGCGAGGGCAATTTCACCGCCGGCACGATCACCGCAGCGGCCGGGCTCGCCGACGATACGCGCATGATGCAGATTTCGGCGCCCGTGCAACCCGGCAATAGCGGCGGGCCGGTGCTGGATCAGAAAGGCAATGTCGTGGGTGTCGTGGTGTCCAAGCTCGACGCCCTCACCGTCGCCTCGGCCGTGAAGGATGTGCCTCAGAACGTCAATTTCGGCATAAAGGGCGCCATCGCCCAGAACTTCCTCGATGCAAACGGCATCGAGGCCCGCATGCCGGCCCGCGACAAGGGGCTCGCCGCGTCCGCCGTCGCCGATCTCGCCAAGAGCTTCACGGCGCGCATCGAATGCCGCTAGCCCGATCTTGCGGCATCAGGGCGATTGCCCTTGCTGGCGCGACCGCGCACCATGAATTCACCGGAATGTGCCCCGACACAGGTGTTCATGGACGATTCCTTCCTCGCCTCCCTGCAAAACGGCTTTCGCCGCCTTCTGCCCGCCCGTTGGCGCGACGATCTCACCACGGTGCCGGTGGTTCGCCTTTCCGGCACCATCGGCATGAACACGCCGTTCCAGCAGAGCCTCACGCTCGCCAGCGTCGCCAAGACGCTGGAGCGGGCGTTCGCGGTGAAGAAGGCGCCTGCCGTGGCGCTCATCATCAATTCGCCCGGCGGCGCGCCGGTTCAATCCCACCTCATTCATAAGCGCATCCGCGCCCTGGCCGAGGAGAAGGAGAAGCACGTCTTCGCCTTCGTCGAGGATGTAGCGGCCTCCGGCGGCTATATGATCGCCTGCGCGGCGGACGAGATCTTCGTCGATCCCTCCTCGGTGGTCGGGTCCATCGGCGTTATCTCCGCCGGCTTCGGCTTCGACAAGCTGATCGAGCGCATCGGCGTCGAGCGGCGCGTGCACACCGCCGGCACCCGCAAGATGATGCTCGATCCCTTCCAGCCCGAGCGGGAAGAGGATGTGGAGCGGCTGAAGGCGCTGCAGCGCGAGATCCACCAGATGTTCGCGGACCTCGTGCGCCGCCGCCGCGGCCCGGTGCTTTCGGGCGAGGACGAACTGCTGTTCTCGGGTGAGTTCTGGGCCGGCGCGCAGGCGCTCTCGCTCGGGCTCGCGGACGGCATCGGCGATCTGCGGGAGATTCTTCAGGCGCGCTACGGGCGCACCGTGCGCACGCCGCTGGTCACGGCGCCCGGCGGTTGGCTCGGCCGGCGCGTGCCGGGTGTCGGCAGCGCGTTCCCGGCCGGTGGTGCCGTCGGCGCGGGGCTCGCCCAAGGGCTCGCGGGCGTCGCCGAGGAACGCGCCTTGTGGGCGCGCTACGGGCTGTGATCGTCACGGAAGGGGAAAGGCCATGCCTGCGTTTCTGATCGTCCTTCTCGGCGCTGCCGGCGCGGTGGCCGCGGCGCGCTTCCTCGCCCGCGAGGGGCGCCGCGTGAGCGAGACCATGGATGCCCATCGCGCCGCCGCCGGCCAAGGTCCCGCCGCCCCGCAGGCGGAGCAGGAAAAAGTCCAGGTGCTGGTGCGCGACCCCAAGACCGGAACCTATCGCCCCCGCGAGGGCTGATGGCGGGTTGAGGTGGAAATGCGCGGAAACGTTTCTCTGCCAACGTTACAGGGAATTCACTGAACCCTACGTCACGTGACGTTTATCCTTGCCGCCAGTCAGGTTTGGGGCCGCGTGGCGGATAGGTGATGCTTCAGAAATCGGAACAGGCAGGGGCGATCGTGCCGCCCGCCGTAAAACGCCGGCGCACCCGCGTCTGGTGGATCGCAGGGGCGATGGCGGTGCTTGCGGGGGCCGGCGGCTATTATGCCTATGGCCTCAATGCCGGCGCGGCGACGCCCGGTCTCGCCACGGTGCCGGTGGTGCGCGGCGATATCGAGCAGACGGTGACCGCGCTCGCGACCATCAAGCCCAAGACCTATGTGGACGTGGGCACCCAAGTCTCCGGCCAGTTGCGCAAGGTGATGGTGGCCATCGGCGACAGTGTGGAGAAAGGTCAGCTGCTCGCGCAGATCGACCCCACCGTCTACCAGACCAAGGTGCTCGGCGATCAGGCCCAGCTCGATAATCTGAAGGCCCAGCTCGCCCAGCAGCGGGCCCAGCTCGACCTCGACAAGCTGCGGGATGACCGCGCCTCGCGCCTGCTCGTCGCCAAGGCCGGTAGCCAGGATACGGCGGATGCCGCCGCCGCCACCGTCCGCATGGGCGAAGCGAAGATCGCGGCGCTGGAAGCCCAGATCCGGCAGACCCAGGCGACGCTGGACGGGGACGTGGCCAATCTCGGCTACACCAAGATCTTCGCCCCCATGTCCGGCACCGTGGTTTCCATCACCTCGGTGGAAGGCCAGACGCTGAACGCCAACCAGACCGCCCCCATCATCCTGCGCGTTGCCGATCTCGACACGATGCAGGTGTGGGCGCAGGTGGCCGAGGCCGACATTCCCAAGGTGAAGGTCGGCATGGCGGTGTATTTCACCACCCTCGGCATGCCGGAGCGGCGCTTCACCGCGAAAGTGGTGCAGGTGCTGCCGACGCCCGACACGGTCAACGACGTGGTGCTCTACAATGTGCTGATCGACGTGCCGAACCCCGAGCGGCTGCTGATGACCTCCATGAGCGCGCAGGTGTTCTTCATGCTCGGCGGCGCGAAGGATGCGCTGCTGGTGCCGCCGAGCGCGGTCCGCCCGGTCGCCCGCGGCGGCAGCAAGCGCGAGGCGCGCAACGAAGCCACCGTGCGCGTGCTGGTGAATGGCGAGGTGCAGACCCGCGCCGTGAAGACCGGCCTCTCCAGCCGCACCCAGGTCCAGATCACGGAAGGGCTGAAGGAGGGCGAACTCGTCGTCACCTCGGCCGATCCCTCGGCGCAGCGCGCGGCGCGCGGCCCCGGCATGCCCCCGCCGCCGTTTTGAGCATCGAGGCGCGCGCCGGCGCTCCGGCAGGACCCCTTTGCGCGGCCCCAAACGCGGCCGCGCCACACGAAGATACTGCGACGCCCTTGCCCTCGGGCGCGGGCGAGCCGGTGCTGGAGCTTGCCCATGTCAGCCGCATCTATCCGAGCGGCGAAAGCGTGGTGCGGGCATTGGACGATATTTCGCTCGCCATCCAGCCGGGTGAATATGTGGCCATCATGGGCCAGTCCGGCTCGGGCAAGTCCACCTTGATGAACATCATCGGCTGCCTGGACCGGCCGGATCGCGGCAGCTATCGCGTGCTCGGCCGCGACATCGCGGAGCTGGACGCGGACGAGCTTGCGGCCCTGCGCTGCCGCACCTTCGGCTTCGTGTTCCAGCGCTACAATCTCCTGCCCGCCATCTCGGCGGAGGAGAATGTGGAGATCCCGGCCATCTATGCCGGCCGTCCCAAGGCCGAGCGCATCGCCCGCGCGAAAGCCCTGCTGGCCCGGCTCGGGCTTGCGGAGCGGGCGGGCCATCGCCCCTCGCAGCTCTCGGGCGGGCAGCAGCAGCGGGTCTCCATCGCTCGCGCGCTGATGAACGAGGCGCCGGTGATCCTCGCCGACGAACCCACGGGCGCGCTCGACAGCCATTCGGGCGAGGAGGTGCTGCGCCTTCTGAAGGACCTCAACAAAGAGGGCCGCACCATTCTGCTGATCACCCACGATCCGCAGGTGGCCGCCCATGCGGACCGGGTGGTCCGCCTCCAGGACGGGCGCATCGTTTCCGATGAGCGCACCGCCCCGCCGCCGGCGCCGGCGCCGCTCACAAGCCATCGCATGAAGGTGCGCAACCATTTCCTGCCCGACCTGGGCGAGGCGGTGAAGATGGCGTTCCGCTCCATGCATGCCAATCTGTTCCGCACCCTGCTGACCCTGCTCGGGGTGATCATCGGCGTGGCGGCGGTCATCGCCATGCTGGCCATCGGCCAGGGCAGCAAGCAGGCGGTGCTGGATCGCATCGCCTCCATGGGCACCAATCTGCTGGTGGTGCGCCCCGGCGCGCCGGGGGTGCGCTCCACCGGCTCCAACGCCTCGCTGACCTATGAGGATGCGCTCGCCATCGGCGCCAACATTCCCAATGTGCGGGCGGTCTCGCCGGAACGTTCCACCACCGCCACGGCGCGGGTCGGCAATATCGATTATGCGACGCAGATCCAGGGCACCGGGCCGGGCTATACCGTCGCCCGCGACTGGGCGATGCGTGACGGCGCCATGTTCACCGAGGCGGATGTGGACGGTTACGCGCCGGTGGTGGTGCTCGGCGCGACCGTCGCGCGGGTGATGTTTCCCGGCGTGGGCAATCCTGTGGGCCGCTACATCCTCATCAAGAACGTGCCGTTCGAGGTCGCCGGGGTGCTGGCGTCGCGCGGCGCGAACGCCTTCGGCATGGACCAGGACGACCTGGTCCTGATGCCCATCTCCACTGCCTTCATGCGGGTGTTCGGCCGCCGGTTCCTGGGTACGGTCACCGTGGCCGTGGAGGATGTGACGCAGATCGACGAGACGCAGGAGGCGATTTCCGTGCTGCTGCGCCAGCGCCATCGGGCGGAGGATTTCCAGATCCGCAACACCGCCTCGATCCTGGAGATGGCCACCGCCACCGCCGACACGCTCACCCGCCTGCTGGGCTCGGTGGCGGCGATCTCGCTGCTGGTGGGCGGCATCGGGGTCATGAACATCATGCTGGTCAGCGTCACCGAGCGCACGCGCGAGATCGGCATCCGCATGGCGACCGGCGCACGGCGCGCCAACATCATGCTCCAGTTCAACACCGAAGCGCTGGTCATTTGCGGCGCCGGCGGGCTGGCGGGCGTGGTGCTGGGCCTCGGCACGGCCGTCCTGCTGAAGAGCTTCGGGACCCAGGTGGGGTTTTCCGCCGGCCCGCCCTTGCTGGCGTTCGGCTGCGCCTTCCTCACCGGCCTGCTGTTCGGCTATCTGCCGGCCCGCAAGGCTTCGCGGCTCGATCCCGTGGCGGCGCTCGCCTATGAGTGAGAGTGCTCAGGCCCGCGCGCCGGGCCTCTGGCCGGCGCCGCGCGGGCGAGGGCGGCCTAGGAGTGGGGACACTCGCGGGTGATGGCGGCCGGTTGCGGCGCGCCGCCTTTTCCGCCCTTGGGCGCGGCGCGGGGCGCATCGTCATTGGCGGGGGGCGAGAGACGCGCCGCCACGGCGCTTCCGGCGGCGGCCGGGATCGGCGAGGGAAGCGGCGGCATCACGGGGAGGATCTGGTCCGCCTCCGCCGCCTTGAGCGCCTTGGCATCCCGCTCCGCCTTGCGGCCGCGCGCGGCCTCCTGCTGGATCGAATAGAGGCCAGCGCCCACCACGAGGATGGTGCCGATGGTGGCCCAGCTGTCGGGCACATGGCCGAAGATGAAATAGCCGTAGATCAGCGCCACCGGCACCATCACATAGCGCAGCGGCGAAACCACCTGCACCGGGGCGTGGCGGAAGGCGTAGACCAGCAGCAGATTGCCGAGCGCGAAGGTTGCGCCCGTCCCGACGACGAGGGCTCCGCCCGCAAGCGTCGGGACGCTCCAGGGCTCCCATAGCGCGAAGCCCGCACCGGTGACGCCGAGCGCGACCGTGCTGGAAAGCACCACCACGCCGCCCGGCACGTTGGCGCCGATGCCGCGGGTGACGATATCGCGCAGCGAGCCGCAGGTCGCCGCGATCAGCGGCAGGATGGCGAACAGCGAGAAGGTGGCGGGATCGGGATGGGCGACGATGACCGCGCCCGAAAAGCCGATGGCGATGGCGACGGCACGCTTGAGCCCGACTTTCTCGCCCAGCAGCGGCACCGCCAGCGCGGTGGTGATGAGCGGGGCCGCCATGTAAATGGTGGTGGTGGTGGAAATGGGCAGCACCGCCAGCGCAATCACATAGAGGAAGGTGGTCGCCGAATCGAGGCTGGACCGCGCGATCACCTTGGGCTTGAACGCCCCGAGCGCATGGCGCAGCTCTCCGGTGGCCGCCAGCAGGCCGAGCACGAACAGGGTGGCGACCAGGGAGCGTGCGCCCAGCACCTCGCCCACGGGCATATGCTGCGTGGCGAGCTTCAGCATCATGTCGTTGGTGATGAACAGCAGCATGGCGGCGATCATGGCCGCGACACCGCGCAGGGTGGGGGACATCAGGCGCAGGCTCATGCCACCTCTCCCGCAGGGCGGGCCTGACGCTCCGCGCGGGATGCGGGGCTGGCGAATTCGCGGGCGGTCTTGGGGCGGCTCGGCATTTCTGCCTCGTTCGTGGGCATTATGCTCCAAGATCTAGCCGATTTGACCTTTACGCGCCGTTGCCGATTGCGCGGAGCGCAACGTCAAGTCCCTCGCCACGGGCATGGGTGCGCCATGCCCGTGCCGCAATAGGAAATGCTTTCCTAACCGCCGGTGGTGCTCATATGCCGGTGGACCGCCGGCTGGCGGGTTTTGCGATCGATGACGAAGTCGTGGCCCTTGGGCTTGCGGAAGATCGCCGCATCGATGGCGGCCTGGAGCACGCCGTCGTCCGGCGAGGCGCGCAGCGGCGCGCGCAGGTCCGCGGCATCTTCCTGGCCGAGGCACATAAACAGCGTGCCGGTGCACGTGACGCGCACGCGATTGCAGCCTTCGCAGAAATTGTGGGTCAGCGGGGTAATGAGGCCGAGCCGCCCGCCGGTTTCCTTCACTTCCAGATACCGCGCCGGTCCGCCGGTGCGATAATCGATGTCGGTGAGGGTGTAGCGCTGCGCCAGTTGCTCGCGCACCTGCGACAGGGGGAGATATTGGTCCACCCGTTCCGCGCCCACTTCCCCAAGCGGCATCACTTCGATCAGGGAGAGGTCGTGGCCCTCGCCGTGGCACCATTCCATGATGGAGGCGATCTCGTGCTCGTTCACGTCCTTCAGCGCGACCGCGTTGATCTTCACGTGGATGCCGGCCGCCTTGGCGGCGTTGACGCCCTCCAGCACCTTGCCGAGATCACCCCAGCGGGTGATGGCGCGGAATTTCTCCGCGTCCAGTGTGTCGATGGAGACATTGATGCGCTTCACTCCGCAGGCGGCGAGATCGGCGGCGTAACGGGCGAGCTGGGAGCCGTTGGTGGTGACGGTGAGTTCTTCCAGCCGGCCGGTGTCGAGATGGCGCGAGAGCGAGCGGAACAGGGTCATCACGTCGCGCCGCACCAGCGGCTCGCCGCCCGTAAGGCGCAGCTTGCGCACGCCCCGCGCCACGAACGCCGAGCACAGGCGGTCCAGCTCCTCGAGCGTCAGCAGATCCTGCTTGGGCAGGAAATTCATGTGCTCGGACATGCAATAGACGCAGCGGAAGTCGCACCGGTCCGTGACCGAGACCCGCAGATAGGTGACCGCGCGGCCGAACGTATCAACCAGCGGGCCGAGCGCACCGGCGGCGCTGCCGCCGCGGTCGCTGATATCTCTGAAGGGTAGGCTCACGCTATGCTCCACTTCCCCACGCCTTTATGCCCAGCCGGTCTGACGCCGGCCTGAACCTCCATTATATCGTATGCCCAGCACCAAATCATAGGCCCCGGCGATCACAGCGCCGAAACGGCCGGCGACAGGAGAGCGACATGACATCGGCTGACCCGGCCGCGCCGGAGATATGGCCCACGGAAGTGCGGCTGATCCACGACAAGCACGCCCTTCAGGTGAGCTTCGACGACGGCTCCAGCTTCACCTTGCCGGCCGAGTACCTGCGGGTGGAAAGCCCCTCCGCGGAGGTGCAAGGCCATGCGCCGCATGAGAAAATCACCGTGCCCGGCAAGCGCGCGGTGCGCATCGTCGCGGTGGAGCCGGTGGGCAGCTATGCGGTGCGCCTCGGCTTCGACGACGGCCACGGCACCGGACTTTATACGTGGCCTTTGCTGCGCACGCTGGGCCTGGAGCAGGAGACGCGCTTCGCGCGCTATCTCGAAGAGTTGAAGGCGCAGGGGCTTTCGCGCGGGTGAGGCGCCGGGCGGCGCTCTCTCAGGAGAGGCCGCCGATGACGCCGTGCGCATCCACGAAGATGTGCTCGGCCGCCGGCACCGAGGGCAGGCCCGGCATGGTCATGATGTCGCCCGCCAGCGCCACCACAAAGCCGGCGCCGGCGGAAAGCCGCACTTCGCGCACCGGCAGGACGTGATCGCTCGGCGCGTTGCGCGCCTTGGGGTCGGCCGAGAAGCTGTATTGCGTCTTGGCCATGCACACCGGCAGGGCGCCGAAGCCCGCCGCCTCCAGTTCCGCGAGGCGCGCGGCGGCGGTGGCGCTGAAGTTCACGCCGCCGGCATGGTAGATGCGCTTGGCCACGGTCTCGATCTTCTGCGCCAGCGGCATGGAATCGGGATAGAGCGGGCTGAACGCGTTCGGGCGCGCGGCAAGGGCCACCACCTCGTGCGCCAGGGCTTCCGCGCCAATGCCGCCGTCCGACCAATGGGTGCATACGTGCACGTTGACGCCGAGCGCGGCGAGGGTGGAGCGCACCACGTCCACCTCGCCGGGGGTGTCGGAGGTGAAGCGGTTCAGCGCCACCACCACCGGTACGCCGAAGCCGCGCATGTTCTCCACATGGCGCACCAGATTGTCGATGCCGGTATGGACGGCGCCGAGATTCTTGCCGTTGAGTTCCTTGACCGCGACGCCGCCGTGCATCTTCAGCGCCCGGATGGTGGCGACCACCACCACCGCGTCGGGGGCAAGGCCCGCCTGGCGGCATTTGATGTCCATGAATTTTTCCGCGCCGAGATCCGCGCCGAAGCCGGCTTCGGTGACCACGTAATCGGCCAGAGCCAGGGCGCTGCGGGTGGCGATCACGCTGTTGCAGCCGTGGGCGATGTTGGCGAACGGACCGCCGTGGACCAGGGCCGGCGTGTGCTCCATGGTCTGCACGAGGTTCGGCTGGAACGCGTCGCGCAGCAGCGCCACCATGGCGCCGACACCCTTCAATTCCCCGGCCGTCACCATGCGCCGGCCCCTCGTCTGGCCGATCACCATGCGGGCGAGGCGCTCTTCCAGCTCCGGCAGGGACTTGGCGAGGCAGAAGATGGCCATCACCTCGCTCGCCACGGTGATGTCGAACCCGTCCTCGCGGGGAAAGCCGTTGGGCGCGCCGCCGAGGCCGGTGACGATTTCGCGCAGCGCTCGGTCGTTGAGGTCGACCACCCGCCGCCAGGTGATGCGCCGGGCGTCGAGGTCCAGCGCATTGCCCCAATACATGTGATTGTCGATGAGGGCGGAGAGCAGATTGTGCGCCGCGCCGATGGCGTGGAGGTCGCCCGTGAAATGCAGGTTGATGTCCTGCATGGGCACGATCTGCGCCCGCCCGCCGCCGGTCGCCCCGCCCTTGGAGCCGAAGCAGGGGCCAAGGGAGGGTTCGCGCAGGCACACGGCGGTGCGTTTGCCGATCCGGCTCAGGGCATCGCCGAGGCCGATGGTGGTGGTGGTCTTGCCCTCGCCCGCAGGCGTCGGGCTGATGGCGGTGACCAGGATCAGCTTGCCGGGCTTTGCCCCGGCGCGGCTCGGGGCGATGGCGCCGGCCCCGTCCGTGAGGGTGCGCACGAAGTCCTGGGAGAGCTTGGCCTTGTGCGGGCCATAGCGGAACAGCGCGTCTGCGGGAATGCCGAGCTTTTCGCCCACCTGCTCGATCGGCAGGGGAACGACGCTTGCGGCGATGGCTGCATCGCTGGTGGGGTCGATCTGGCGTGCCGTCGTCTGGTGCATGCGGCTGTTCCCGAAGTTGGATAGAAGCGCTCTAGCCGGGAGTTGCAGAAGCGGCAAGCCTCGGCCCCGGAGGGTGCCGCCCGTAAAGGCTGAAAAACGTCTGCGGGGAGAGATGGGGCGGCCTTTTACACCTGCCTCGGCCGCGCCGTGGGCGGGCAGAGGGGGCCAGAAGGCGCCGTAAAACGCGGAAAAATCAGCCCCCAATGCAGGGGGGCAGCCCCTCAGCCGGGATCGCGGAAGCGGTTGGTGATGGGATAACGGCGGTCGCGGCCGAAATTGCGCACCGTGACCTTCACGCCCGGCGCGGCCTGCCGGCGCTTGTATTCGGCGAGGTTCAGCATGCGGTCCACCCGCTTCACCAGCGCCTCCTCGAACCCTTCCGCCACCAATTGGGCGACCGAGGTTTCCGATTCTACCAGCCGGGCGAGGATCGCGTCCAACACCTCGTAGGGCGGGAGCGAATCCTGGTCCTTCTGGTTTTCCCGCAGTTCGGCGGTGGGCGGCTTGTCGATCAGGCGCGGGGCGATCACCTCGCCGTCCGGGCCGAGCGCGCCCACCGGCTTCCAGCGGTTGCGCAAGTGGGAGAGGCGGAACACCTCGGTCTTGTACAGATCCTTGATGGGATTGTAGCCGCCGTTCATGTCGCCATAGAGCGTGGCGTAGCCGGTGGACATTTCCGACTTGTTGCCCGTGGTCACCACCATGGGGCCGAACTTGTTGGAGATCGACATCAGCAGCGTGCCGCGCACGCGGGACTGGAGGTTCTCCTCCGTCACATCCTTCTCGCGGCCGGCGAACAGGGGCGCGAGCACGCCTTCCAGCGCCTCGACCGCCGGGGCGATGGGCACGATGTCGTAGCGCACGCCGAGCTTCTCGGCCACGTCCGCCGCGTCGGCCAGGCTGTCCTGCGAGGTGTAGCGATAGGGCAGCATGATGCAATGGACCTTGTCCGGTCCGAGCGCATCCACCGCCATGGCGGTGCAGATGGCGCTGTCTACGCCGCCGGAAAGGCCGAGCACCACGCCGGGAAAGCCGTTCTTGGTCACATAGTCCCGCAGCCCGAGCACGCAGGCGGCATAATCGGCCTCATCGCCCTCGATCCGGTCGGCCAGCGGCGCCTCGATGCAGCGCCAGCCGTTGGCGAAGCGCTCCCACACGGTGAGGCGCACCCGCTCCTGGAAGCCGGGGAATTGCATGGCGAGCGTGCGGTCGGCATTCAGTGCGAACGAGGCGCCGTCGAACACCAGCTCGTCCTGGCCGCCCACCTGGTTCACATAGAGCAGCGGCAGCCCGCTCTCCACCACGCGCGCGACGGCGATGTTGGCGCGCTCGTCATAGACCGAGCGGCGGTAGGGTGAGCCATTGGGAACGATGAGGATTTCCGCGCCGGTCTCGGCGAGGCATTCCACCACGTCCGGGCCCCAGATGTCCTCGCACACCGGCACGCCGAGCCGCACGCCCTTGAACGGGATCGGGCCGGGCAGGGGGCCGGGCACGAACACCCGCTTCTCGTCGAACACGCCGTAATTGGGCAGATCCACCTTGTAGCGGATCGCGGCGATACGCCCCGCCTCCAGCAGCAGCACGGCATTGTACAGCCGGCCGTTGTCCACCCAGGGCGAACCCACCAGCAAAGCCGGGCCCTCGACGCTTTCCGCCGCGAGATCTTCGATGGCCCGCCGGCACGCCTGCTGAAAGGCCGGCTTCAGCACCAGATCCTCGGGCGGATAGCCGCACAGGAACAATTCGCTGAACACCACGAGGTCGGCGCCCTGCGCCTTGGCCTCGTCGCGCACCGCACGGATGCGCGCGGCATTGCCCGCGACATCGCCGACCACGGGATTGAGCTGGGCGGCCGCGATCAGCAGCCGGTCTGCGGGAACGGAGGAAGCAGGTTCGATCATGGCATCGCAGCTTTAGCCGCCGCCGTGCGCGGGCGGAAGGGGTGAAGGTTCAAGAGGCGGCGGGAAAGCCGTGCGTCTGGCGCAACCCCTCCGCGAGCGCGATGCCCGCGGACACGGCCACATTGAGCGAGCGCAGGCCGGGACGCAGGGGAATGAGCAGGCGCGCATCGGCGCTTGCGTGCACCTCATCGGGCACGCCGGCCGATTCGCGGCCGAACAGCAGGACATCTTGGGAGGAAAACGCGAACTCAACGTAAGGCGTGGCGCCGCGCGTGGTGAAAAGCACCAGCCGCCGCCCCTGCGCGCGCCGCCATTCCTCGAACGCCCCGAAGGAAACGTGCCGCACAAAATCCGCATGGTCGACATAATCCATGCCGGCCCTTCGGAAGGCAGCGGCGCCGAGCGGGAATCCCGCCGGTTCGATGAAATGCACCGGAACGCCGAGGCAGGCGCCGGTGCGCAGGCAGGTTCCCGCATTCTGCGCGATGTCCGGGCAATAAAGGGCGAGGATCATGTGGGTCACGCGCTCCGCTGTGCAAATATGGCTATATCGTGCCAGTGTTCGGGCAGAAGCAGGACCGCGTGCCGCACGGTGTTGATCTGGACAAGGGCAAAAGAGGGTGCAATTAGAGGCACTCGAAGGTGGCTCTTTGCGTAAGCGGAGCTGTCACATTCGACCTCGCGTCGCGCGCGGCCCGGCCTGGGATTCCCGTGCAACGATTATCCCGCAGGAACTGCGCGCCGCGATGGTCTGATCGGACAGACGAGTGAGGACAAGCGCCGTGGCACATACGGAGACGTCGGGAACCAACCGCCGGGACTTCCTTTATATCGCGACCGGCGCTGTCGGCGCGGTGGGCGTCGCCGGAATGATCTGGCCGTTCGTTTCCCAGCTGCAGCCGGATGCCTCCGTGCTCGCGCTCTCCACCACCGAGGTGGACCTGTCGCCGATCCAGGAAGGCCAGATCGTGACCTTCATGTGGCGCGGCAAGCCGATCTTCGTGTTCAACCGCCTCGCGAAGGACGTGGAGCTGGCCCGCGCGGTGCCGCTCAACCAGCTGATCGACCCGCAGACCGACCAGGACCGCGTGAAGGCCGGCCACGACAAGTGGCTCGTGGTGATCGGCATCTGCACCCATCTCGGCTGCGTCCCGCTCGGCCACCAGGGCAATTACGACGGCTGGTTCTGCCCCTGCCACGGCTCGCAATATGATTCGTCCGGCCGCGTGCGCGTCGGGCCGGCGCCGCTGAATCTGGCGGTGCCGCCGTACAATTTCGTTTCTGACTCCAAGATCGTGATTGGCTGACGCGCGGTCGTCGCCCGCTCAAAAAAGGTTGGACCCATGGAAGGACATTCCACCTACCAGCCCCAGGGAAAGATCGCGCGCTGGTTCGAGAGCCGGTTGCCGATCATGGGGCTCATGCATTCCTCGGCGGTGGCCTATCCCACGCCGAAGAATTTGAACTATTGGTACACGTTCGGCGCCATCCTCACGATGATGCTGGGCGTGCAGATCCTGTCCGGCGTCGTGCTGGCGATGCACTACACCGCGTATGCGCCGATCTCCTTCGCCCGCGTCGAGCACATCATGCGCGACGTGAGCTTCGGCTGGCTGCTGCGCTACATTCACGCCAACGGCGCCTCGATGTTCTTCATCGCGGTCTACATCCACATCTTCCGCGGCCTCTATTACGGCTCCTACAAGGCGCCCCGCGAAGTGCTGTGGATCCTCGGCGTGATCATCTACCTGCTGATGATGGCCACCGCCTTCATGGGCTATGTGCTGCCGTGGGGCCAGATGTCCTATTGGGGCGCCACCGTCATCACCAACCTGTTCTCTGCCATTCCGCTGGTCGGCAAGGTGATCGTAGAATGGCTGTGGGGCGGCTATTCGGTCGGTGACCCGACACTGAACCGCTTCTTCGCCCTGCATTACCTGCTGCCCTTCATGATCGCGGGCGTCGTGATCCTGCACATCTGGGCGCTGCACCATGTGGGCCAGAACAATCCCGACGGCGTGGAAGTGAAGAGCGTCGCCAAGGACACCGTGCCGTTCACCCCCTACGCGACGGTGAAGGACATCTTCGGCATGGTGGTGTTCCTGCTGTTCTTCTCCTACTTCATCTTCTACATCCCGAACTACATGGGCCATCCGGACAATTATATCCCGGCGAACCCGCTCTCCACCCCCGCGCACATCGTGCCGGAATGGTACTTCCTGCCCTTCTACGCGATCCTGCGCTCGATCCCGGACAAGCTCGGCGGCGTGCTCGCCATGTTCAGCGCCATCGCGGTGCTGGCCTTCCTGCCCTGGCTTGACACCTCCAAGGTGCGCTCGGCCCGCTACCGTCCCCTCTACCGCCAGTTCTTCTGGATCTTCGCGGTGGTGGCGGTGGGCCTCGGCTATCTCGGCTCGCAGCCGGCGGAAGGCGGTTTCGTCATCGCCTCGCGCATCCTGACGGCCTATTACTTCATTCACTTCCTCATCATCCTGCCTCTGCTCGGCCTGTTCGAGCGCCCGAAGCCGCTTCCGGCCTCCATCGCGGACGCCGTCCTGGCGCGCAATGGCGCGACGGTGGTAGCGGGCGCGGCCGCCCCGCAGACCAAGGGCTGAGCGAGCACGCGGAGAGAGAGATGATCAAGCGCAGTATCCTCTTCGGTGCCGTTGCGGCGGCCCTCGTGCTCGGTGCGCCGGCGCGGGCCGCCGAGGGCGGGCACGACGACCTTCCCCACCGGGAATCCTGGTCGTTCGCCGGTCCCTTCGGCAGTTTCGACCAGGGGCAGCTCCAGCGTGGCTTCAAGGTGTTCCGCGAAGTCTGCGCCAGCTGCCACTCGGCGAATTTCTTCTACTTCCGCAACCTGTCGCAGCCCGGCGGCCCCGGCTTCAGCGAAGCCCAAGCCAAGGCGGTGGCGAGCGAATACCAGATCACCGACGGTCCGAACGACCAGGGCGAGATGTTCCAGCGCCCCGGCCGCCTCTCGGATCATTGGCCGGCGCCGTTCCCCAACGACCCGGCCGCGCGCGTGGCCAATGGCGGCGCCCTGCCGCCGGACTTCTCGGTGCTCGCCAAGGCGCGCGCCAGCCACGTCGGCTTCCCGGGCTTCATCCTGGACGCTTTCACGCAGTATCAGGAAGGCGGGGTGGACTATATCCACGCCTTGCTGAACGGCTATGTGGACCCGCCGGAAGGCACCAAGGTGCAGCCCGGCCTGCACTACAACAAATATTTCCCCGGTCACCAGATCGCCATGCCCAAGCCGATCAGCGACGGGCAGGTGGAATACACCGACGGCACCCCGGCGACGCTGGATAATTATTCCCGCGACGTGTCCGCCTTCATGATGTGGATGGCCGAGCCCCATCTCGACGCGCGCAAGCGCATCGGCTTCCAGGTCATCATCTTCCTGATCGTGCTCTCGGGCCTGCTGTACTTCACCAAGAAGAAGGTCTGGAAGGACGTGGCGCACTGAGCGCTGCTTCCGGCATCGAGAAGACCGAAGGGCCCCGCGCGGGGCCCTTTTCTTTGGGCGGCGCGCACCCTGGAGAACCGCTGTCACCGACGGCGACCGCGATCTCTGCGTGGAGCGATCTGCGCATCCGGCGGCAGGTGCGCGGGACGCAAGGGTGCTTGCGGTCGCCGAATTTCGGATTGGCGAACATCGCCCGAAATGGCGGTGTCGTCCGCGTAACACGCCCGAAAAGGCGCGGAGAAGCGTCACAAAACCCCTGTTCGTCCGCGCTAAGCCATTGTTTCACGTGAAACATTTTCTCCGCGCCGGGCCGTAACCCGCCGCGCCGGCGCGGATTTTCCCTAGGCCTGGGCGGCGAACACCCGGTAGCGGCGCGGCACCAAGCCGACCTGCGAGCCGATCGCCAGCCCCTCGCCAAACGGCACCGCCGCTTCCACCACCACATGGCCGGTGGGCACGACGATCTCGATGTCGGCCCGGCGGATCGGCCCAAACGTGCGCACCGCCAGCACCTTGCCGAAGAACGGTGCCTGCGCGGGATCGGCCAGATCCACCTCGTGCGGCCGCGCCAGCAGGCGGGCCGGCCCCTCTGCGGCGCCTTGGGAATCGAGCGCGATCGCCCGCTCCCCCAGGAACAGCTTGCCGTTGCGCACATCCGCCGGCAGCGCCAAACTTTCCCCAATGAAATCATGCACGAAGGCGGTGGCGGGGCTCTCATAGACCTCGCCGGGCGTGCCGATCTGCTCGATCTTGCCCTTGCCCATCACCACCACCCGGTCGGCCAATTCCAGCGCCTCTTCCTGGTCGTGGGTCACGAGCACGGAGGTGACGGGCAGCTCCTCGTGCAAATGCCGCAGCCACCGGCGCAATTCCTTGCGCACCTTGGCGTCGAGCGCGCCGAACGGCTCGTCCAGCAGCAGGGTGCGGGGCGAAATGGCGAGCGCGCGGGCGAGCGCCACCCGTTGGCGCTGGCCGCCGGAGAGCTGGGCCGGATAGCGATCCGCCAGCCAGTCGATCTGCACCAGGGACAGCAGCTCGTTCACCTTGGCGCGGATCGCGGCCTCGGGAAGCTTGTCCGCCCCCTTGCGCACCCGCAGGCCGAACGCGACATTCTCGAACACGCTCATATGGCGGAACAGGGCGTAGTGCTGGAACACGAAGCCCACGTTGCGCTCGCCCACTGAGCGGTTCAGCGCATCCTCTCCATCGAACCGGATCTCGCCGCTGTCCGGCCATTCCAGGCCGGCGATGATGCGCAGCAGCGTCGTCTTGCCCGAGCCGGAGGGGCCGAGCAGCGCCACCAGCTCGCCGGTGGGAATATGCAGGTTCACCCGGTCCAGCGCGGCGAAGGCCTTGTAGGTCTTGGTGATATTGACGACGTCGATGCTCATCGTGGGTCCTCTTCCGCGAGCCGGCTTTCGAGGATGGTCTTGGCGATCAGCGTGACCAGGGCCAGCAGAGCAAGCAGGGAGGCGACCGCGAACGAGGCGCCGAACTGATACTCATTATAGAGAATCTCGATATGCAGCGGCATGGTGTTGGTGAGCCCGCGCACATGGCCCGACACCACCGACACCGCGCCGAACTCGCCCATGGCGCGGGCGTTACACAGCAGCACGCCGTAGAGCAGCGCCCATTTCACATTGGGCAGCGTCACGCGGAAGAAGGTGGAGAGGCCCGAGGCGCCCAGCGAGATCGCCGCCTCCTCCTCCGCCGTGCCCTGCTCCTGCATCAGCGGGATCAACTCGCGCGCGACGAAGGGGAAGGTGACGAAGATGGTGGCGAGCACGATGCCGGGCAAGGCGAAGATGATCTTCACATCCCAGGCCTGGAGATAGGCGGCAAACAGGCCCTGGCTGCCGAATAGCAGCACATAGATCAGGCCCGCCACCACCGGAGAAACGGAAAAGGGCAGGTCGATCAGGGTGATGAGCAGGCTCTTGCCCTTGAAATCGAACTTGGCGATGGCCCAGGAGGCCACCAGGCCGAAGATCAGATTGGCGCTCACGGAGATCGCCGCAACCAGCAGGGTCAGACGGATCGCGGCAAGCGCGTCGGGATCGGACAGGGCGGAAATATAAGCGGAAACGCCGCGCTTGAAGGCTTCCACGAACACCAGCAGCAGCGGCAAGCCGATGAACAGGCCGAGAAAGGCGAGCGCCACCAGCGTCAACGCGATGCGCACCGCCGCCGGCTCCGTGCGGGCGGGTCGGTGGCCGTTCTGGGTCCGCGTGGCCTTCAAGAGGGTCGGCGGCCCGTCGGACGCGAGCGGCCGGGCAAGGGAGGTCGGCTCCACGGCGCTCAATGTTCCCTCCCGCCACGGCTCTCGGCCCAGCTCTGAAGGCGATTGATGATGAACAAGAGCACGAAGGAGGCGAGCAGCATCACGCTGGCAATGGCGGTGGCGTCCGCATAGCGGAATTCCTCCAGCCGGATCACGATGAGCAGCGGCGCGATTTCCGAGACGCCCGGCAGGTTGCCGGCGATGAAGATGACCGAGCCGTATTCGCCCACGGCCCGTGCAAAAGCCATCGCGAATCCGGTCAGCAGGGCCGGCCAGATGGTGGGCAGCACCACCCGCCAGATGGTCTGGCCGCGGGTGGCGCCGAGGCTGGCTGCGGCATCCTCCAGCTCCGCATCGAGATCGGCCAGTACCGGCTGCACCGTGCGCACCACGAACGGCAGGCCAATGAAGACCAAAGCGACAAGGATGCCCAGGGGCGTGAACGATACCTGGATGCCGAGCGGCGCCAGCAGGCTGCCGATCCAGCCGTTCTCGGCATAAAGGGTGGTCAGCGCGATGCCCGCAACCGCCGTGGGCAGGGCGAAGGGGATGTCGATGACGGCATCCACCACCCGCTTGAAGGGAAAGTCGTAGCGCACCAAGACCCAGACCACGAGGCCGCCGAACACGAGATTGATGGCGGCGGCGGCGAGCGACAGGCCGAACGAAATCTGTAACGCATGCAGCGTGCGCGCGTTGCTCATGATGGTCACGAGCCGGTCGAAGCTCAATTCGCTGGTCTTGAGGAACAAGGCGGAGAGCGGCAGCAGCACGATCAGGCAGAGCCACGTCAGCGTCAGCCCAAATGTGATCCCGAAGCCCGGAATGACGCTGGGCTTGCGGAAAGTTAGCCGCGATGCGGTGGCAGTGGCCATCGTGTTCTTTCGGTCAGGTCCCTGATGCCCCCGATCCTGATCCCAAGCGGACGCACGGGAAAGGGGGAAGGAGAAGGCTGAACCGGCCCGCGCGCCAAAACGGCCGTGGGCCGATCGCTCCCACCCCCATGGTCAGGGGTGGAAGATAATCGGTCCAGATCAATTGCTGTAGATCTGATCGAAGACGCCACCGTCCGAAAAATGGGTCTTCTGCGCCTTCGCCCAGCCGCCGAACACCTGATCGATGGTGAACAGCTCGACGGCGGCGAACTTGTCCTTATACTTGGCAGCGACCGCGGGATCGCGCGGGCGATAATAGTTTTTGGCTGCTATCTCCTGGCCTTCCGGCGAATAGAGATACTTCAGATAGTCCTCGGCAACCTTGCGGGTGCCGCGCTTGTCCACGACCTTGTCCACCACCGCGACCGGCGGCTCCGCCAGGATGGAGAGCGAGGGGGTGATGATGTCGAACTTGTCCGGCCCCAACTCGTTGATGGAGAGGTAGGCCTCGTTCTCCCAGGCGATCAGCACGTCGCCGATGCCGCGTTCGACGAAGGTCACCGTGGAGCCGCGCGCGCCGGTGTCCAGCACGGGCGCGTTCTTGAACAGGGCCGCGACGAATTCCTTCGCCTTGGCTTCATCCCCGCCATTGTGCTTGAGGGCATAGCCCCAGGCCGCGAGATAATTCCAGCGCGCGCCGCCCGAGGTCTTCGGATTCGGCGTCACCACCTTGATGCCGGGCTTGATCAGGTCGTTCCAGTCCTTGATGCCCTTGGGATTGCCCTTGCGCACCAGGAAAACGATGGTGGAGGTGTAGGGCGCAGCATTGTCCGGCAACCTTTTCTGCCAATCGGCGGCAATAAGGCCGCGCTCGGCGATGGCATCGATGTCATAGGCCAGCGCGAGGGTCACGACGTCCGCCTCGAGGCCGTCGATGACCGAGCGCGCCTGCTTGCCGGAGCCGCCGTGGGACTGGCGCACCGTCAACGTTTCCCCGGGCGTGTCCTTGGCCAGCTTGGCCGCGAAGGCCTTGTTGAATTCCACATAGAATTCGCGGGTCGGATCGTAGGAGACGTTGAGCAGCGTCACCTCGGCAGCGAGCGCCGGCGCAGCGGCGAGCGACAGGGCCAGCGTGGCGGCCGCGAGGCGGGGAAAGGAGAAGCGAGCGGACATGGTTCCTCCGGCTGGGACATCCATGCCGCACCGGAAGGCGTGCGGCCAGGGACGAAAGATCGTTCGGATTTAAGAACGATGTCACCGCTTCACCGGTCGGTCAATATTTTACTACATAAAATCGATAGAAATTTATCTCACCGCTTTACGCTGTTCTTCTCAGGTGAATTCCGCATTCTGTCTTGGCTGCGCCACGCCAACGGCCGGCCCGCGCATCCTCGCCCGGAGCCACGCGGCTGGTGCAGGGCATGCAGCCGATGGAGGCAAAGCCAAACTTCTTCATGGGGTGCTCGGGCAGATCGTGGGCATGGATCCAGCCCGCAATCTCCGCCGGGCCGAGCGCCGCAAGAGGATTGAACTTGATGTGC
Organism: Roseixanthobacter pseudopolyaromaticivorans; assembly: GCF_043195145.2. Taxonomy (NCBI): domain Bacteria; kingdom Pseudomonadati; phylum Pseudomonadota; class Alphaproteobacteria; order Hyphomicrobiales; family Xanthobacteraceae; genus Roseixanthobacter; species Roseixanthobacter pseudopolyaromaticivorans. The sequence goes on along the minus strand of NZ_CM195539.1, from coordinate 3,259,409 downwards.
CGGCCATCCGCTTCCACAACCGGGATGCGCAGCCGCGTCACGGCCTGGTACCGCTTGCGGCCGTTCAGCCAGGCATCGAACGGGGCCAGCGCCCGCTCCAGCGGTTCCACCTTGCGCAGGGCGCAACACGCATCCGTATTCGAGGCCCAGAGATCATTGTCGCCGTCCCGCGCCGTCCGTGCAGCTTCGTTGGGATGGGAGGTCAGCACCTGCGTCAGCCCGAGGCGATCGATGAGCTGGTCGCGATAGGCCAGCGTTTCGGGAAAGAGATGCCCGGTATCGAGGAAGAGAACCGGCATCGTGTGGTCCACCTGCGAGACCATGTGCAGCAACACCACCGATTCCGCGCCGAAGGACGACACCGTGGCCACGCGGTCGCCGAAGGCTTCCCGGGCGGCGGCGATGATCGCCAGCGGGTCGGCATCTTCAAGCCGAGCCTCGAGGCGTGCGGCGTGGCGGGTGAGCGTGGCTTCGGCTTCAGGCAGAGGCGATAGATTGCTCATGGCGATGTCCTCAGCCCTGCCGCGCGGCGGCAAGGCGGGCCCGCAAGGCGGTGGGACGTCCATCGGCTGTGGGCTGGTAGAAAACGGAATAGGTTTTCAGCGCTTCTTCCAGGGCGCCAGCGTCGCCGGGCTTGGAAATCTCGAACGCATTGAAGCCGCAACGCACCATCATCAGCAATTGGTCGCGCAGCACGTTTCCGGCCGCGCGCAGTTCGCCGGCGAAGCCGAGCCGCTCGCGCAGGAGCCGCGCCTGGGTATAGGCGCGCCCGTCGCGGAACTTCGGGAAGGTCAGCACGATCAGGGCGATCTGGTGCAGGTGCGGCTCGAGGGTGCGCACGTCCGCATCGTTGGGCACCAGCACGCCCATCGGCTCGTTCCGGCCGGCGAGTGTCTCGCGCTCGGCGAGGAAGCGGACGAGCGGAATCAGCACCGGGCCGGAGGGCAGGGGCGTGCCATCCTCGATGCGGACGAAGGGGTCGAGCGTTGCGACGCCGTTCTTAACCAGCGACATAGGCGCGCTCCTTGAAGGGCTCGATGCCGAGGCGCTGAACCACGGAGATGAAGCTCTCCGATTTGTCGTGCCGCAGGTGCAGATAGGTATCGACGATGCGTTCCACCACATCGACCACCTCGGTCTCGGAGACCGCAGGCCCCAGAAGCTCGCCCAGGCGCGCCTTGTGATTGGCCTTTCCGCCCAAGGTGATTTGGTAGAATTCCTGGTCCTTCTTCTCCACCCCGAGAATGCCGATGTGGCCCACATGGTGGTGGCCGCAGGCGTTGATGCAGCCAGAAATGTTGATGTGCATGCGCCCCACGTCGGCGATACGGTCATTGTCCGCGAACCGCTCGGTGATGCGCTGGGCCAGCGGGATCGACCGGGTATTGGCGAGCGCGCAATAATCCAGGCCCGGGCAGGCGATGATGTCGGTCACCAGGCCGACATTGGGGGTTGCCAGGCCCTGGGCGGAAAGCTGCTGCCACAAGGCGTAGAGATCCTTCTGCCGCACATGGGGCAAGGTCAGGTTCTGCTCGTGGGCGACGCGGATCTCGCCATAGCCGTAACGCTCTGAAAGATCAGCGATCGCGTCCATCTGCTCGGCGGTCGCATCGCCCGGAGGCTTGCCGACGGGCTTGAGCGAGATGGTGACGATGGCATGTCCCGCCACCTTGTGGGCATTCACGGAATTCGCGTGCCAACGGGCAAATTCGCGATCCTTCGCCAGGGATTCGGCGAGTTCCGGCGACTGTTCGGGCAGAATTTCAAAATCGGGAGTCTGGAAATGATCGCGGATGGTGTCGATCGCCGCATCGTCCAGGGCGAGGGCCCCGTCCTTGATCTGCGCCCACTCCTCTTCCACCCGGCGGGTGAATTCCTCGGTGCCGATTTCATGCACCTGGATCTTGATGCGCGCCTTGTAGATGTTGTCGCGCCGGCCGCCTGAATTGTAGGTGCGCAGGATCGCTTCCAGATAGGAGAGCAGGTCGCGCTTGGGCAGGAACTCGCGGATCGTCTTGCCGATGAAGGGGGTGCGGCCGAGGCCGCCGCCGACGATCACCTCGAAGCCGGTTTCCCCATCCTTCTTGTGAAGGCGCAGGCCGATGTCGTGCACGCGGATGGCGGCTCGGTCGTGCTTGGCGGCGGTGATGGCGATCTTGAACTTGCGCGGCAGGTACGTGAATTCGGGATGCAGCGTCGACCATTGGCGGATGAGTTCCGCATAGAGGCGCGGGTCCTCGATCTCCTCCGGCGTGGCGCCGGCCCATTGGTCGGTGGTGGTATTGCGGATGCAATTGCCCGAGGTCTGGAGCCCGTGCATGCCGGCCTTGGCGAGATCGTCCATGGCGTCCGGCAGTTCAGCGAGCTTGATCCAGTTGAACTGGATGTTCTGCCGGGTGGTGAAATGCCCGTAGCCCTTGTCGTAACGACGCGCCACATGGGCGAGCACGCGCATCTGCGGTGCCGAAAGCGTGCCGTAGGGAATGGCGATACGCAGCATGTAGGCATGCAATTGCAGATACACGCCGTTCATCAGCCGCAGCGGCTTGAACTCTTCCTCGTTCAGTTCGCCGCTGAGGCGGCGTTCGACCTGATCGCGGAACTCGCGGACCCGCTCCTGGAGGAAAGTGCGGTCGAATTCGTCATAGACATACATCGTATGGATCCGGTGCGGGGGCGCTCAGGCGGCGCTGTCCAGGGAGACTGTGGGGCCGTTGACGCGGATGCGTTCGCGCAGATTGGCGGGCGCAGGCTTGCCGTCCGCGCCCAAAACAGCGGCGGCGGCATAGGCACCCACTGCGCGGTTTTCGTCGCCATTGGCCCGGTTCAGCAAGGCCAGCGCCTGCTCGGAAGTGGTCGCCACCGCCGCGTCGGCGATCCGCTCGGACCACTCATAGGTGGGCGTCAGCCATACGGAGACGCCATCCGACAAGCGGTTGGCGGTCACGACAGTGGGGCCGTGTATCTTCAGCTTCTGCTGCAGCGGGGAGGTCATGGTCCCTGTCCGGTCGTCCTTGGCAAGCGCGGAAGCGCGCTTAAATTACAACGGAAATGCGTATTTTATCAAGTTTATCGCTTATACACGTTGTAAAATAGGTCGGTTCACGGCGCAATCAAGAATTCTCACACGGCGCCAATGTGAGAATAAGCGATTTCACGTTATCATAGTTTTAAAATTGATGCAGCGCAGCAGCGCGTCTCAGGCGCGGGCGGTCGCGCGTCTGGCCGGCCTTGCGCCCGTAGGGAGGTGTGCCGGCTCCACCCGCACGGCTTTTGGTTCTTCAACCTCCGCCGCAGCCGCCTTGGCGGCCTCGCGCGCGCCTTCATGCATCAGAAGGTCGAGCAGGCCCGGGAACCGCTGGTTCAGCTCGGCTCGGCGCAGATTGCTGAGCCGCCCGTTGCCGCGATCCACCTGAAAGATCAGCCCGGCCTCGCGCAGCACGCGAAAGTGATGGGTGCGGGTCGCCTTCGCCACCGGCATGCCGAACGTGCCGCAGGCGCGCGGCGTCTCGCCCTCTTCCTGGAGAAGGGTGAGCACCACCTTGCGCCGCATCGGGTCCGCCAGGGCTGCAAAGATCTTGCCCAGTTCCATTTCCTCGGGGGCGGGATGGCCTTCGGCGTCGGGCACGCTGTCTCCTTACACTTGGACCGGCGGGATGTTGCCCGCGACACTCGGTCCTTCCGCCATAGGTACGACTTGCATCGTACCTAAAGCCGGTCTAGGTACGATGCGAAGCGTACCTCATATGAGGTGCGGAGCAAAGGGCATGAGCATGACGCAAGCGCGTGAGGTCAAGATCGCCGCGTTCGGACCGGCGGATGTGATGGTCGTCGAGACGCGGGACCTGCCCGCGCCCGGACCCGGCGAGGTGCAGGTGCGCCAGAGCGCCATCGGCTTCAATTATATCGATGTCTACCAGCGCAGCGGCTTCTATCCGATCTCGTTGCCCACGGGTCTCGGCCATGAGGCCGCCGGTACGGTGGAAGCGGTTGGCGCTTCGGTCACGGACTTCAAGGTCGGTGACCACGTGGCCTATATGAACGCCGGCATCGGCGCCTATGCGGACCTGCGCAATGTGGCCGCCGACCGGCTGGTGAAGATCCCGGACGGCATCAGCGACGAGCAAGCGGCCGCCGTCCTGTTCAAGGGTGTCACCGCGCAATATCTGGTCAAGAAGACCTATCCGGTGCAGCCGGGCGACGTGGTGCTGATCCATGCGGCTGCCGGCGGGGTGGGGCAGATCCTCGCCAATTGGACCAAGGCGCTCGGCGCCTTCGTGGTGGGCACTGCCGGCTCGCCGGAAAAGGTCGCCACTGCACTCGCGGCCGGCTGCGACGTGGCGGTGGATTATTCCAAACCCGACTGGGTGGAGAAGGTGCTGGAGGCAACCGGCGGCCGCAAGGCGCGCGTGGTCTACGATTCGGTCGGCAAGGACACGCTGCTGAAGTCGCTCGACCTGACCGCGCCGTTCGGCCTGGTCGTGTCTTATGGCGCGGCCTCCGGCAAGGCGCCGGCCATCGAGCCGGAACTGCTGGGCAAGAAGGGCTGCCTGTTCCTGACGCGCCCCTCGGTGTTCCCCCACAATGCCGACGCGGCCAGCTTCCGCGCCAATGCGGCGGATCTCTTCGACGCGGTCGCCAAGGGCGCGGTGAAGATCACCATCGGCGCCCGCTTCCCGCTCGCCGATGTGGTGAAAGCCCACGCGGCGGCCGAAGCGCGCGCCACCCAGGGCGCCATCCTGCTTATCCCCTGACCCCCCAATTGTCCGGTCCCGCGCCCCAGGGCGCGGGATGCCGCCTCAGCCCTCCATCTGGAACCCCTCCATGAGCCAGCTTTTCACGCCGATCACCCTCGGCAACCTCACCCTTGAGAACCGCGTCGTCATCGCACCCATGTGCCAATATTCGGCCAAGGACGGCGCGGCCACCGACTGGCATCTGATCCATCTCGGCAATCTCGCTCTTTCCGGCGCCGGCTTGCTGATTCTGGAGGCCACCGCCGTGGAGCCCGACGGCCGGATTTCGCCCGACGATCTTGGCCTGTGGTCGGACGAAACCGAGGCCGCGCTCGCCGACGTGCTGGCCCGCGTGCGCGCACAGGCGCCAATCCCGCTCGGCATCCAGCTGGGCCATGCCGGCCGCAAGGCCTCCGTGAACGTGCCGTGGGCGGGAGGCGGCGCCGTGCTTCCCGCGGCCGGCGGCTGGGTGCCGCATGCGCCTTCCGCCGTGCCCTTCAATCCGGCGGACGAAGCCCCCATCGCGCTCGATGAAGTGGGTCTCGCGCGGGTGAAGGACGCTTTCGTCACAGCCGCCCGGCGGGCGGATCGCATCGGCTTCGACCTGATCGAGATCCACAACGCCCACGGCTACCTGCTGCATCAGTTCCTTTCGCCGCTCTCCAACCAGCGCACCGATTCCTACGGCGGCAGTCTGGAGAACCGCATGCGCTTCCCGCTGGAAGTGTTCGAGGCGGTGCGTGCGGTGTGGCCGAAGGAAAAGCCCATCAGCGTGCGCGTCTCCGCCACCGACTGGGTAGACGGCGGCTGGGACCTCGAGAGCACCATCGCCTTCGCGCACGAACTGAAGGCGCGCGGCTGCGAGCTGATCCACGTCTCCACCGGCGGTCTTGCGCCTCAGCAGCAGATCCCGGTGAAGCCGGGCTACCAGGTGGAGTTCGCGGAAGGCGTGCGCAAGGCGACCGGCCTTCAGACCATCGCGGTCGGCCTCATCACCGATCCCCAGCAGGCCGAGGACATCATCGTCTCCGGGCAGGCGGACATGATCGCACTGGCGCGCGGCATCCTTTACGATCCGCGCTGGCCCTGGCACGCCGCAGCCGCCCTGGGCGGGCAGGTGCGGGCGGCCAACCAGTTCCTGCGTTGCCAGCCCTCGGGGCTGCGGTCCCTGTTCCGCTGAGCGGCGGGCGCTAAAGCAGCCGCGCGGCGCTCTCCCGCGCGGCCTGATACTCGGCGATCAGCCGGCGGCACAATTCCCCCGCCGGCGGCGCATCCAGCACCGCCCCGACGCCCTGGCCGGCGGACCAGATGTTCTTCCAGGCCCGCGCCTCGTGCTCCAGGTCGAGCTTCTTGCCCTGGGGCAGGTTGTCGGGATCGAGCCCGGCGGCCTTGATGCTCGGACGCAGGAAATTGGCGTTGATGCCGGAAATCGCGGCGGTGTAGACCACGTCCGCCGCATGGGCCTGCGCGATCATCTCCTTATAGCCGTCCGGCGCCGCGCTCTCGCGCGTGGCGATGAAGCGCGTGCCGAGATAGGCGAGGTCCGCCCCCATGATCCGCGCCGCCGCCACATGAGCGCCGGTGGACATGGCGCCCGACAGGATGATTGTGCCGTCGAACACCGCGCGGATTTCCGAGATCAGGGCGAACGGGCTCAGCGATCCGGCATGGCCGCCGGCACCCGCGGCGACGGCGATGATGCCGTCCACCCCCGCCTGCGCCGCCTTTTCCGCATGGCGGCGGCTGATCACGTCGTGGAACACCAGCCCGCCGTAGGAATGAACCGCCTCAACCACCTCGGGCACCGCGCCCAGGGAGGTGATGACCAGGGGCACCTTCTTCTCCACCGTCACGGCGATGTCCGCCTGGAGGCGATCGTTGCTGCGGTGGACGATGAGGTTGACGCCATAGGGCGCGGCTTCCGCTTCGCCCTCGAGGCGGCCTTCCACCTCGTCGATCCAATCGCGATACGCTTCGGTGGAGCGCTGGTTCAGCGCCGGGAAGGTGCCGAGCAGGCCGGAGCGGCAGGTTTCCACCACAAGGTCCGGATTCGAAACCAGGAACATGGGGGCGGCGACGATCGGCGCTTTGAGACGCCCTGCGAGGGCGGCGGGCAGGGACATGGGCGTTCCTTCCAGGACGGGATCTTCCGCATTCGCGGTTGTTGATGACACGGCGCATTGATGGCGCGGCGAGCCGGCCGCGGCGCGGACAGTGTGTGTCACCCTTTCCAATGGGGCAAGGGGTTGACCTATGCGTTGACCTCGGCGCGGCTGCAGTGCAGCCTGCGTTCCAAGCCGCCCGGCGTGCGGCATCGATAGGGAGAAACCACGTGTCCGAAAGCGAAACCATCCTGCTCAGCATCGCGGACGGCATCGCCCGCATCCGCTTCAACCGGCCCCAGGTGCTGAACGCCCTGAACGAACAGATGATCCTCGCCTTCCGAGACGCCGCCGTGAAGATCGCGGGCGACGCCAGCGTGCGCGTGGTGGTGATGTCGGGCGATGGGCGGGCGTTCCTGGCGGGGGGAGACGTCGGGCGCTTCCATGCGGCGGGCGCTTCGGCGCCGGATGTGGTCAGCGACCTGATCGTGCCGTTTCACGAGGCCATCACCGTGCTCAACGGCCTGGCCCCGCCGGTGATCGCCTCAGTGAAGGGCGCGGTTGCGGGCGGCGGCCTCAGCGTCGCCATGGCGGCAGACTTGGTGATCGCCGCCGACGATGCCCGCTTCACCATGGCCTATAGCCGGATCGGCACGAGCACCGACGGTTCGGCCAGCTGGAGCCTGCCGCGCACCGTGGGGCTGCGCAAGGCGCTGGAACTGGCCTTGCTGTCGGATGTGATCGATGCGCCCGAGGCGCTGCGCATCGGCCTGATCAACAAGGTGGTGCCCCTCGCGGAGCTGGAGGCGCAGACCGACGCGCTGGCGACCCGGCTCGCTGCCGGCGCGACCCAGGCGCTCGGGCGCATCAAGGCGCTGATGCGGGGTTCATTCAACAACACGCTGGCGGAGCAGTTGGAGGCGGAGCGTGCGGCCTTCGTGGCGTGTGCCGGCACCGCCGATTTCGCCGAGGGTGCGTCCGCGTTCGTGGAGAAGCGCGCGGCGGTTTTCACCGGGCGATGAACGGCGCGCTGCGGGCATATAATAACAGGATAAAAATGTTATATTGACTTATATTCCAAGATGCAGATAGATAAATCTATCACGCAGATGGAATGTATTGAATGAGTGTGTCCAGCTCCCGTTTCGCTCCCGCTTCCCGTGCCCGTTCCTGGCGGGACTGGGCGCTGTTCGGCGCGGCGTATGCGGTGATTCTGGCGCTGCTGCTCGGCGGGCTTTCCGGCGTGCAGCACACCGCCGACACGCGCGTCGCGGCCCAGGCCGCACTGCAAAGCGCATCCGTCCGCTGAGGCGGAGCACAGCCTTTGCGTTGAAATCTGAATGTCCCGATCTGTGCCGGGGTGGTCCGCCTCGCCGCGCGGGCGCTTGAAGCGCGGGCTGTGGAGGCCGGACCGGCCCTTGGTCGGGCTATGGCCTCAGGGGCGAAAGACGCGGGCGGGGCAGGGCCGCGGCTGGCCGCGCGGGGCGGCCTAGCGGGTCAGGACGATCGGCTGGTTATTGTCGGCGATGACACCCACGTAACGATTGGCGCCTGAGGGCTGGAGCCGGGCCGTGATCTTGCCCACGTGATTTTGCAGGACGATGTCCGAGCCCAGCACATCCCAGCCCTTGGTCATGAAGATTTCGCTCGGGCAGGAAATGTCCGCCTGCGCCGACAGGCCGCTCGCGCCGCGCACCGTGGAAAGCGTCACGGGGCAACTGTGCTGGCCGCCATCCCAGGCGAACGTCCAGGCGCCGGCGAGTTGTTCCTGTTCGTTGCTCGCGGCATAGGCGGTGCCACCCGGATTGACCGGCGGCGGAGTGAGGGGAACGGAACTGGCGTTTGCGACGGCGGTGGGCGTGACCGCCGATGCGGCCGTGGTCGCATTCGCCCCCGAGGGACGCGGGACGGAAGCGGTCGTGGCGACAGGCGCCGGCATCGGCGCGCTCTCGACCGAGGCCGTCGGTGCGGACAGGACCCGATTGGACTCCACCGCGCTCGTCTTCGTTCCGAAGCCATCCAGCTCGGTGCTGCAACCCGCAAGGAGCAGCCCTGAGGCGAAGACCGCCGAAGCGGGCAAGAACTTCATCAAATGTCTCTCCGGACCTGACCGCAACTTAGCGACACCCGTTTTTTCACGCCACCGTCCAGCTTGCGCAAAAAGCGTTAATGCCGGATCAAAAACAGGCTGCTTCGGGCTCCCCCGGAGGCGAAGACCGTAAGCCGGAACAATTTATCGAGAACATGGCAGGAGCATGACCCAGGGGCGCCGCGACAAGATGCCGTCGCCCGGATGCATGCCTCGCGCCTGCTTCCATGACGCCCGCGCGCTTGATTATGCGGGCTCCTTCTTTCTCTATGTGCAGCCAAATCGTGCGGAGTGATCCATGTACCAGATGCTTGACCCGAAGACGCTGACCGTCCTCATCACCGGCGGAACGTCAGGCATCGGCGCCGCCACCGCCCGACGGTTCCTGGCCGCCGGCAGCAAGGTGATCGTCACCGGCCGCCGCGCCGATCGTCTGGCGGCCCTTGCCGCCGAGTTCGGCGATGCCATCCACACCCTGGAACTGGACGTGCGCGACTTCGAGGCGACCCAGGCCGCGTTCTCCGCTTTGCCGGAGCCATTCGCCAATTATAACGTGGTCTGCGCCAATGCCGGCCTCGCCATGGGCCTGGAACCGGCCCAGGCGGCGAACATGAGCGACTGGGAAGAGATGGTCGCCACCAACATCAACGGCGTGCTCTACACCGTGCGCGCCACCTTGCCGGCGATGATCGCGCGCGGCGAGGGGCATGTGGTGTTCACCGGCTCCGTCGCCGGCGATTATCCCTATCCGGGCGGCAACACCTATGGGGCGACCAAGGCGTTCGTGAAGCAATTCTCGCTCAATGTGTGGGCGGACGTGGTGGGCACCGGCGTGCGCGTCACAAATGTGGAGCCCGGCCTGACCGAGACCGAATTCTCCATCGTCCGCTTCAAGGGCGACGAGGGTCGCGCCGGAAAGCTGTATGAAGGCGTGAAGCACCTGACCGGCGAGGATATCGCCGAGCAGATCTTCTTCTGCTGCACCGTGCCGCGCAATGTGAACATCAATCGCATCCACGCCCTGGCCGCCGATCAGAGCTTCAGCGCCCTCTCCGTCAAACGCAGATGAGGCGCAGCGAATGAGGGGGCGCATGAACCGCAGGACTGGTCGCCGCCGAACGCGCGGCCGGTTGGATGGGGGAGGGCGTGCGCGGTGAGCCTGCCCAACCTCATCACGCTCGCCCGCATCCTGATGGTGCCGATCCTGGTCTGGTCCATCGCCTCGGGGGAACTGGAACTGGCGTTCTGGCTGTTCGTGCTCGCCGGCGCGTCGGACGCGGTGGACGGCTTCCTGGCCAAGCGGTTTCACATGCAGACCGAGCTTGGCGCCTATCTCGATCCGCTGGCCGACAAGGCGCTGCTGATCTCCATCTACATCTCGCTCGCGGTGGTGGAATTGATCCCGCGTTGGGTCGCCATCGCCGTGGTGACGCGCGATGTCATGATTATCGGCGCGATCCTGCTCTCGGTGCTGCTGGCCCAGCCGGTGACGATCCGCCCGCTGGTGATTTCGAAAGTCAACACGGCGGTGCAGATCGCTTTCGCGGCCCTGGTGCTGGCCAGCGCCGGACTCGGCCTTCAACTCGGCCGGGCGTTCGAGGTGGGACTGGTGGCGGTGGGCCTCTTGACGGCGCTTTCGGCGGCTGCGTATCTCGCGGAATGGATGCGCCACATGGCGCGCTGACCGCCAAGAGCGGCGTACCGGTGCGGGGTCCGGGAGGAGCGATGGCCATTCAGCTTCAGCTTCGCTTCTGGATCGGCGCGCTGTTTGCCGTCATCATCGGCCTGTGGCTGCTGCGCGGCATCCTGTTACCCTTCGTCGCGGGCATGGCCCTGGCCTATTTCCTGAACCCGGTGGTGGAGCGCGTGTCGCGCATCGGCCTCGGGCGCACGCCGGCGAGCTTGGCGCTGGTGAGTATTTTGGTCCTGGTCGTGGTGCTGCTGCTGCTCGTGGTGCTGCCGCTGCTTTCCAGCCAGTTGTTTGAATTCATCACCAACCTGCCATCCTACGTGACGCGCCTGCAAAACCTGGTCACGCAGGAAAACCGGGAATGGCTGAACCGCTTCTTCGGTGATCGCCTGCCGGATGTTCAACGCTCGCTCGCCGACCTGATGTCCCAGGGCGTCAGCTACCTGCTCGGCCTGATGACGTCCTTGTGGTCGGGCGGGCAGGCGCTGCTCTCGGTGTTCGCCCTGGTGGTGGTGACGCCGGTGGTGGTGTTCTACGTGCTGTGCGACTGGGACCACATGCTGATGACCGTGGACAGCTGGATCCCGGTGCACCAGCGCCCCATCATCCGCCGGCTCGGCCGGGAAATGGACATGGCGGTCGCCGGGTTCGTGCGGGGGCAAGCACTGGTGTGCCTCATTCTCGGCACCTTCTATGCCGTGGCGCTGACCATGTCGGGGCTGAATTTCGGCCTGCTGATCGGCATCGTCTCGGGCTTCATCACCTTCATTCCCTATGTCGGCTCGCTCACCGGGCTGATCCTCGCCATGGGCGTTGCCATCGTTCAGTTCTTCCCGGACTGGACCATGATCGGCACCATCCTCGGCATCTTCCTGGTGGGCCAGACCGTGGAAGGCTACATCCTGTCCCCGAAGCTGGTGGGCGACAGCATCGGCGTGCACCCGGTATGGCTGATGTTCGCCCTGTTCGCCTTCGGCTATCTGTTCGGCTTCGTGGGCCTGCTGCTGGCGGTGCCGCTGACGGCGGCATCCGGCGTGCTGGTGCGCTTCGCCTTCAGCCAATATTTCCACAGCCCTCTCTATACCGGCGAGGAAGACGCCGATCCCTCGTCGCGCGAGACGGTCTGACCCATGGCCGGGCGCGATCCCTCCGTTCGCCAATTGCCGCTCGATCTGCCCACCCGGCCGGCCCTGCTGCGGGAGGATTTCCTTGCCGCGCCGGCCAATGCCGCTGCCCTGGCGCTGGTGGATTCCTTTCCCGACTGGCCGGCGCGCGTGGTGACCCTGGTCGGCCCGGCCGGGGCCGGCAAAAGCCACCTCGGGGCGATTTTCGCCCGCAAGGCCAATGCCCTGACCCTTTCCGCGCGCGACCTCACACGCGCCGGCGTGCCACAGGCGCTGGCCCAAGGCGCCCTGCTGCTGGAGGATCTGGCGGCGGGAGACTTCGACGAGGCCGCGCTGTTCCATCTGCTCAACCTCGCGCGGGAGCAGAATGCCTTTGTGCTGATGACCGCGCGCACGCCGCCCGCGGCTTTCGTGCTCGCGACCGCAGATCTCGCCTCCCGGCTGCGCGCGGTGCCGAGCGTGGAGATCGCCCCGGCGGATGATGCCCTGCTGGGTGCGGTGCTGGTGAAGCTTTTCGCCGACCGCCAGATCCCCGTGGACGAGGCGACCGTCCAATATCTGCTGCTGCGCATGGAGCGCACCGTCGAAGGCGCGCAGGCCCTGGTCGCCGCCATCGACCGGGCGGCCCTTGCGGCGCGCCGGCCCGTGACACGCGCGCTGGCCGCGCAGGTGCTCAGCGAGCAAAAAGCCTTGCGCGGAGAAAGTCCAAGCGAGTTTGGCGACGAGGACGACGCGGAGGCGCCACCGTCATAGAGTGGTCACGCAAGACGGCCATGTTCCGCCGGAAAATGGGGGTCTATCGATGAACGCGAATGACACCGTCGCCTTGGCCGTGGTCGAGGATTTTGAACCGGAGGCCAGTGTGGAGACCGTTCTCGAGCTCGCGGGTTCCCCGCAGCGCTTCATCAACCGGGAAATCTCCTGGCTGCACTTCAATCGCCGCGTGCTGGAAGAGGCCTCCAACAAGAACCACCCCCTGCTTGAGCAGTTGCGCTTCCTCTCCATCTCGGCGAACAATCTCGACGAATTTTTCATGGTGCGCGTGGCCGGCCTGAAGGAGCAGATCCGCGAGGGCGTGACCGCTCTCAGCCCGGACGGCCTCACCCCCGCCGAGCAGCTCGCCATCATCATGGACGGCGCCGGTAATCTGATTTTCGACCAGCAGGCCCGCTGGCGGGAACTGCGTGTGGAACTGGCCGGCGTCGGCATCACCCTGGTGGACGGCGCGGACGTGACCGCCGCCGACATCGAACGCCTGGAAGCCCACTTCCTGCACCATGTGTTCCCGGTGCTGACGCCGCTCGCCATCGATCCGGCCCATCCTTTCCCCTTCATCCCCAATCTCGGCTTCTCCCTGGCCCTGCAATTGGTGCGGCAGAGCGACGGGCGCGGGATGAACGCGCTGATCCGCATTCCCGCCAAGGTCGAGCGCTTCATCCGCCTCGCCGACGGCGAGGGGCAGGGCCTGCGCTTCATCACTTTGGAGCAAATGATCGGGCTATTCATCGCCCGCCTGTTCCCCGGCTATGCGGTGAAGGGCCAGGGTGTGTTCCGCGTCATCCGCGACAGCGACCTCGACATCGAGGAAGAGGCCGAGGATCTGGTGCGCCTGTTCGAAAGCGCCCTGAAGCAGCGCCGCTACGGCTCGGTGATCCGCATGGAAGCGGATTCGGCCATGCCCGACGAACTGCGCAACTTCGTCGCCCGCGAGCTGAACGTGAAGGACGAGGAGATCTTCGTCGTCACCGGCGTGCTGGCGCTGAACGAATTCTCCCAGCTGGTGTCCGTGGACCGGCCGGACCTGAAGTTTCCGCCCTACAATGCGCGATTTCCCGAGCGCATCCGCGACCATGGCGGAGACTGCTTTCTGGCCATTCGCGAGAAGGACATTCTGGTTCACCACCCTTATGAATCCTTTGACGTGGTGGTTCAGTTCCTTCGCCAGGCCGCCCGCGACCCCAACGTCGTCGCCATCAAGCAGACCCTCTACCGCACCTCCTCCGACAGCCCGATCGTGAAGGCGCTGGCGGAAGCGGCCGAGGCTGGCAAGTCGGTGACCGCGCTGGTGGAGCTGAAGGCCCGCTTCGACGAGGAAGCCAATATCCGCTGGGCGCGCGACCTGGAGCGCGCGGGCGTGCAGGTCGTGTTCGGCTTCATCGACCTGAAGACCCATGGCAAGCTGTCCATGGTGGTGCGCCGCGAAGGTGGCACGCTCGCCACCTATTGCCATGTGGGCACGGGCAATTATCACCCCATCACCGCCCGCATCTATACCGACCTGTCGTTCTTCACCGCCGATCCGGTGATCGCCCAGGACGTGGCGCGCATCTTCAACTTCATCACGGGCTACGCGACGCCGGGCGAGCTGGATGTGATGGCGGTGTCGCCCACCACGCTCAAGCCGCGCATCCTCCAGAACATCGCCCAGGAGATCGAGCACGCCCGTGCCGGCCGGCCGGCGGCGATCTGGCTGAAATGCAACTCGCTGGTGGACCCGGAGATCATCGACGCGCTCTATGCCGCCAGCAATGCCGGCGTGAAGGTGGATTGCGTCATCCGCGGCATCTGCTGCCTGCGGCCCGGCATTCCCGGCCTTTCGGAGAACATCCAGGTCAAGTCGATCGTCGGCCGGTTCCTGGAGCACAGCCGCATCTATTGCTTCGGCAACGGGCACGCGCTGCCGCATCCCCATGCGCTGGTTTACATTTCCTCTGCCGACCTGATGACCCGCAACCTCGACCGCCGCGTCGAAACGCTGTGCCCCATTATGAACCCCACCGTGCACGAGCAGGTGTTGGATCAGATCATGGTGGCCAATCTTATCGACAACGAACAGAGCTGGCGGGTGTTGCCCGATGGCTCTTCGGAACGCATAGTCCCGGCGCCGGGCGAAGAATCGTTCAACGCCCATCGTTATTTCATGACCAATCCGAGCTTGTCGGGACGTGGAAAGTCTCTCAAAGATTCTTCGCCGCGCAGCCTCTACGTCCGCCGCTAAGGGCGGCGGGCCCGCGCCGCACACGAGTGACCACATGGCGGTGACGGCACCTGTTGCCGTCATCGACATTGGGTCGAACTCCGTGCGGCTCGTGGTGTACGAGGCGCTTAACCGCGCGCCGACCCCCATCTTCAACGAGAAGGCGCTCTGCGGTCTCGGTCGGGAAGTGCTGTCCACCGGACGGCTCGCCCAGGACGCCGTCGAACGCGCCCTCTCCGCGTTGAAGCGCTTCCGCGCCCTGTGCGACGCCATGGGGGTCGGGGTGGTCTATGCCCTCGCAACCGCCGCCGCACGCGATGCGGAGAACGGGCCCGCCTTCATTGCCCAGTGCGAAACCATCTGCCGGGCGCAGGTGGAGATTCTCTCCGGCCGGCGCGAGGCGGAGCTTGCCGCCTTCGGCATCGTCTCCGGCGTCCACAGCCCGGACGGGGTGGTGGGCGATCTCGGCGGCGGCTCGCTGGAGCTGGTGGATGTGAAGCGCGAGAAGGTCGGCGCCGGCATCACCTTGCCTCTGGGGGTGCTGGCGCTGCAGGATCGTTCCGGCAAGTCGCTGCGCAAATCCGAGAAGATCATTCGCGACGCCGTGCGCGAAGTTCCCGTCCTGGCGGGTCTGGCCGGGCGCACCTTCTATGCCGTCGGCGGCACGTGGCGGGCGCTCGCGCGCCTGCATATGTTCCAGAAGGGCTATCCGCTCCACGTCATGCACGGCTATGTGCTGCCGGCGAAGGAAGCGATCGACTTCACGCGCATCGTCCACCGCGCGGACGCCGAAGCCCTCTCCCACATCGACGCCATTTCCGATGCCCGCCGCTCGCTGCTCGCCTATGGCGCGCTGGTGCTGGAGAATGTGGTGCGCGAGGGACGTCCCTCGGACATCGTGATCTCCGCCCTCGGCGTGCGCGAGGGCCTGCTCTATGCGCTGCTGGACGGCGAGCAGCGCAAGGAAGATCCGCTCCTCGCCGCCGCGCATGAGCTGAACGAATTGCGCTCGCGCTCGCCGCAGCATGGCGAGGAATTGGTGTCGTGGACCGATTCCTTCTTTGATTCTTCGAGGGCGCTGGAAGAAAGCGCCGACGAACGGCGCTTGCGGCAGGCCGCGTGCCTGTTGGCGGATATCGGCTGGCGCGCCCATCCCGATTATCGCGGGGAGCAAAGCCTCAACATCATCGCCCATGCCGCCTTCGTGGGGGTGGATCATCCCGGCCGCGCCTATATCGCGCTCGCCGTCTATTTCCGGCACATGGGCCTTTCCGAGGACGAATATGCCCCCCGCATCCTGGAGCTGGTCTCCACCGGCATGCTGGACCGGGCCCGCATCCTCGGTGCGTGCATGCGGGTTGCCTATCTGCTGTCCGCCGCCATGCCGGGGATTCTCCCGCGCACGGAGCTGGAAGTGCGGGGCGAAACCGTTGTGCTCAGCGTGCCGAACGATCTTGCCGACCTGATCAACGACCGCGTCCATAGCCGCCTGCGGCAGCTCAGCAAGCTCATCGGCCGCGAGCCGGTGATCGTGACGGTCTGAAGCACGGCACGTTCTGAAGCGGAGCCCGGTCGCACGATCCGGCGCCGGTTGAAGCGCACGAAGAAAAGGCCCGGTCGAGCCGGGCCTTTTGCGTTATGCGCGGCATTTCTCCGAAGAAGCTATGCCACTTCCGCGCCGGTGCGCTCCACCGCGACCACCCGTCCGCGATCCACCGCCAATGCCAGCTTTCCCGCCTTCAGGGCGAGCGCGCGGTCGCCGAACAATTCGCGCCGCCATCCGCTCATGGCGGGAACATCCGCCTCGTCGCTCACCGCGATGCGCTCCAGATCGTCCGTGGTGGCGATCACCTTGGCGGCCACCGCGTGCTGCTCGGCTGTCATGCGCAGGAGCACCTTGAGCAGCTCGACCGTCGCCGAGGCGCCGTTGGGCAAGGGCTTGTCCCGCTCGATGCGCGGCAATGTCTTGGGATCCCGGGCAAGGCCCTTGCGCACGGCCTCCAGGACGGCCTCCCCATAGCGCGAGCGCTCGAACCCCTTGGGCAATGAGCGCAGCTCGGCCAGTTTCTCAGGTGTCTGCGGCTGCTGGAGCGCGATCTCGCCGATCACGTCGTCCTTGATGATGCGGCCGCGCGGCTGGTCGCGGGCCTGCGCCTCGCGCTCGCGCCACGCCGCCAATTCCACCAGCACCGCCAGCTCGCGCGGCTTGCGCACGCGCGATTTCAGGCGTTCCCACGCATTCTCCGGCTCCTGGCGATAGGTGGCTGGGGAGGTGAGCACCTTCATCTCCTCGCCCACCCACTCGCTGCGCCCGCGGGCCTGAAGATCCTGCAGCAGCTTGAGATAGATGTCGCGCAGATGGGTGACGTCGGCGATCGCATAGACCAGTTGCGCCTGGCTGAGCGGGCGGCGCGACCAGTCCGTAAAGCGCGAGGATTTGTCGATGGCGTGGCCGCACAGGCGCTGCACCAGCTGGTCGTAGGAAATGCTGTCGCCATAGCCGAGCACCATGGCCGCCACCTGGGTATCGAACACCGGATGGGGGATGATGCCGGCGAGGTGCCAGACGATTTCGATGTCCTGGCGCCCGGCGTGAAACACCTTCATCACCCGTTCGTTCGCCATCAGCGCGAAGAAGGGCGACAGATCGATGCCATCGGCGAGGGCGTCGATGATGATGGCCTCGTCCGGCGTGGCCGCCTGGATGACGCACAGTTTTGGCCAGAATGTCGTCTCGCGCAGAAATTCTGTGTCGACGGTGACGAAATCGTGGCGGGCCAGACGCTCACAGGCCGCTGCGAGCGCCTCGGTGGAGGTGATCGGATCCATGCGACAAACCATAACGGAAGGCATGTGGGCGGCGAAAGACCCCCGCGCGCATAGAGGTCAAACCTTTGCCTCTTTTGCCATGCGCAAGGCGTCTTCCGCCGTGCCGGGGTGGCCGAGAAAATAGCCCTGAACATAGGTGCAGCGTTCTGCGCGCAGGATTTCCAGCTGCTCCGCCCGCTCCACGCCTTCCACCGTCGTGGAGACCGAGATCGCGTCCGCCAAGCCCTGCATTGCGCGGATAATGGGCAAGGAGTGGGTATCCTGGCCCAATCCGGTCACGAAGGCGCGGTCGATTTTGATTCGATCAATGGGCAGCGTGCGCAGATAGCCGAGCGAGGAATAGCCGGTGCCGAAGTCGTCGATGGCGATCAGAATGCCGCGGGTGCGGAAGTTCTGGAGGATTTCCCGCACGCTTGCGCCTTCCCGGAGCAGGGTGGTCTCCGTGAGTTCGAGTTCCAGCCGGCGTGGGGCGAGGCCGGACCGCCGCAGCGCGCCGTTCACCTGCGCCTCCACCTCCCCCGTGCGGAACTGGATCGGCGAAAGATTGACCGAGACGGTGAGCGGCGCCGGCCAAGTGGCCGCCGTAAGGCAGGCCTGTTCGAGCACCCAGGCGCCGATGGGCACGATGAGGCCGGTATCCTCGGCGGCGGGGATGAAGGTTGCGGGGGCCACGATCCCGCGGCTCGGATGGCGCCAGCGCAACAGAGCCTCGAAACCGGCAAGGGCGCCGCTCTGGGAGGCGAAGATCGGCTGGTAGCAGAGGAAGAATTGCTGCTGGCGCCAGGCTTCGTCCAGATCGAGTTCCAGCGTTCGCCGTGCGACCGCGGCGTGCTCCATCTGCCGCTCGAACAGGCGGGAGAGGCCCCGCCCGTCGTTCTTGGCACGATAGAGGGCGAGGTCCGCGTTTTTCAGCAGTTCCACCCCCAGGCGCGCATCCTGCGGCGCGAGCGCGATGCCGATGCTGCCGCCGGCGATGACCCTGTGGTGGTTGAGCGTGAAGGGCTCGCGGATGGCGTTGATGATCTGCCCCGCGAGGCTCAACGCCTCGGTTGCTCCGCCGCCCCGCTGGAGGATGCCGAACTCGTCGCCGCCGATGCGGGCCAGCATGTCGCCGGGTGCGAGATAATCCTCCATGCGGCGGGCGACTGCGCGCAGCAGGTCGTCGCCGATCGCGTGGCCGAGCGTGTCGTTGACCGACTTGAAATAGTCGAGGTCCAGGAACAACAAGGCAAAGCCGTGCGTGTCCATTTCATCGTTGAGCAGCGCATCGAGCTGCTCCAGGAAATGCAGCCGGTTCGGCAAAGCGGTCAATTCGTCCTGGCGCGCGGAGCGATAAGCGTTCTGGGCAAACTCCTGCTGCGCCCGCAACTGACGGACCGCCATGATCACCGCCACGGTAATGGCAAGGCAGATCAGGCCCGAGGCCACCAGCATCGGCAGGATCTGCGTGCGCAACGACCGCGAGACGTCTTCCGAAGTATCACTCACCATGATCGACAGCGGGAAGTGCGCCAGGCTCTGGAACGCCGCCAGCCGCTCCTGCCGGTCCACCAGCCCGGGCGGGATCAGCCGCTCCTGCAAACCCGCCGCGTTCGCCGCGGCGAACAGATGGCGCATGAGCGCGCGCTGGGCGGTGTGGTTGATGTTTTCCGCGACCGGCGGATAGCTGGCGAGGACGACGCCATCCTGCCGGCACAGAGCGATGAAGCCGCCCGGCCCGAGGTCGATCCCGCCATAGAATTTCTCGAAATAGTTGCGCCGCATCGCCGCCAGCACCAAGCCGAGAAAGCTGCCGTCCGGCGCGGAAAACCGGTGGGCCAGATAGATGGTCGGGGTTCCCGTTCCCCGGTTGATCACGGGAGCGCTGACGAACTGGGTTTCCGACGCGCCGGTACTGAGGGCGCTAAAATAGTCCCGATCCGACACGTTCACATCGGGGATCGGCCAATAGCGCGAGAAATTCAGCAGTTTGCCCTTGGTGCCGATGATGGTGATGGCATCGATCTGCGGCAAGGCGTGCACGCGCTGGGTGATGATCTCGTGCATCTCATAGGTGGAGGCGGCGCGCACGAGGCTCTCCGGGTCCGTCGCGCCGA
Source organism: Roseixanthobacter pseudopolyaromaticivorans (assembly GCF_043195145.2). Lineage (NCBI taxonomy): Bacteria > Pseudomonadati > Pseudomonadota > Alphaproteobacteria > Hyphomicrobiales > Xanthobacteraceae > Roseixanthobacter > Roseixanthobacter pseudopolyaromaticivorans. Next base: position 3,239,766 of record NZ_CM195539.1, on the reverse strand, counting down.
GCACATTCAGGCGTTCGATCAGGCTGCGCTGAATCTGCTCTGCCCCTTGAAAGGCGCGGTCGGTCTGCTCCGCCAGGGTGAGCGCGAGATTTTCCAGCTCGCGGTGACGGTCGCTGAGCGCCCGGTCCCGCAGAAAGATTGTGAGCACGATGGTCGCGACGAGGACGGTGATGATAAAGGCGCCGCCCAGGCCGACCGCCCAGCGCGCAGCATCCCACGAGCGCACGCGGTCGAACGTGCCGTCCGGCTTTGCTGCTTCGGTTAAACGGGCCGTCGCTTCCATCACGTCTCATCGTGGGCGCTTTGCACGCCACATTTCACGTTATACGCGTTGGGTTGGCACCAACAGGGGCTGCATATGGTGCGCGGCAGCAAATCCCCTTGAAATGGTATCGGCGTGTGAGGCGGCCTTGACAAGCAGGGATGCCCATGCACCTTCCGGCGGCCCGCTTCGCCCGTCCTTTGCGGCAGCGCGTTTGTCCCAAGGTTGTCCGAAAGGCCGCTCGTCATGTCCCCCGCCATGCATCGCTACCGCACGCACACCTGCGGCGCGCTCACCGACGCCCTGGTGGGCGAAAGCGTCCGTCTGTCCGGCTGGTGTCACCGCATTCGCGACCATGGCGGCGTGCTTTTCATTGATTTGCGAGACCATTACGGCCTGACCCAGGTGGTGATCGACCCCGACAGCCCGGCCTTCCAAGCGGCGGAAAAGGTGCGCGCCGAGTGGGTGGTGCGGATCGACGGCAAGGTGCGCCTGCGCCCCGAGGGCACCGAGAATGCGGATCTGCCCACCGGCAAGGTCGAAATCTATGCGGTCGGCTTGGAAGTGCTCGGCGCCGCAGCGGAACTGCCGCTGCCCGTGTTCGGCGACCAGGACTATCCGGAGGACATTCGACTAAAGTATCGCTTCCTCGATTTGCGGCGCGAAAAACTTCACAATAATATTATGTTGCGCGGCCGCGTGATCGATGGCTTACGCCAGCGGATGAAGCAGAGCGGCTTCTTCGAATTCCAGACGCCGATCCTCACCGCCTCCTCGCCCGAGGGCGCGCGCGACTTCCTGGTGCCTTCGCGCATCCATCCCGGCAAGTTCTACGCGCTGCCCCAGGCGCCGCAGCAGTACAAGCAGCTGATCATGATGAGCGGCTTCGACCGCTACTTCCAGATCGCCCCCTGCTTCCGCGACGAGGACCCGCGCGCCGACCGCCTGCCGGGCGAGTTCTACCAGCTCGACCTGGAAATGAGCTTCATCGAGCAGGAAGACGTATTCGCGGCGATGGAGCCGGTGATCACCAGCGTGTTCGAGGAGTTCGGCGGCGGCAAGCCGGTAACCAAGGTTTGGCCACGCATTCCCTATGCCGAGTCGCTGCGCAAATACGGCACCGACAAGCCCGACCTGCGCAATCCTTTGGTGATGCAGGACGTCTCCGAGCATTTCCGCGGCTCGAACTTCAAGGTGTTCGCGCGCATGCTCGAAGACCCGAAGAACCAGGTGTGGGCGATCCCCGGCCCCACCGGCGGCAGCCGCGCCTTCTGCGACCGCATGAACAGCTGGGCGCAGGGCGAGGGCCAGCCGGGGCTCGGCTATATCATGTGGGTTGGAGTCTCCGAAAAGAGATCCGAGACTGAGACTGATGCCTCGGGGACGCAGCCGACGATTTCAAGCGAAAGCTATAAAGTCGAAGGCAAAGGCCCGCTTGCGAACAATATCGGTCCCGAGCGCACCGAGGCGATCCGCCACGCCCTCGGCCTCAAGGCGGGAGATGCCGCCTTCTTCGTCGCCGGCGACCCGTCGAAATTCTACAAGTTCGCCGGCCTGGCTCGCACCAAGGTGGGCGAGGAGCTGAGCCTCGTGGACACCGAGCGGTTCGAGCTGGCCTGGATCGTCGATTTCCCGTTCTACGAATGGTCCGACGAGGAGAAGAAGATCGACTTCTCTCACAATCCCTTCTCCATGCCGCAAGGTGGCCTCGAGGCGCTGCAGGGCCAGGACCCGCTGACCATCAAGGCGTTCCAGTACGACATCGCCTGCAACGGCTATGAAATTGCCTCCGGCGGCATTCGCAACCATCGTCCCGAGGCGATGCTGAAGGCGTTCGAGATCGCAGGCTATGACGAGGACACGGTGGTGGAACGGTTCGGCGGCATGTACCGCGCGTTCCAATATGGGGCGCCGCCCCATGGCGGCATGGCGGCGGGCATCGATCGCATCGTGATGCTGCTGTGCGGCGCCTCGAACCTGCGCGAGATTTCGCTGTTCCCCATGAACCAGCGCGCCGAGGACCTGTTGATGGGCTCGCCCGCCGAGGTGACGCCCAAGCAGTTGAAGGAATTGCACATCCGCCTCAACCTGCCGCAGAAATAAGCGGCGCGACGGTTTCCACGGTGAATGAACGCCCTCCGCGCGGAGGGCGTTCGCATTTCAGGGGCCGGCGACGAGGTCCAGCGAGAGCTGGCGCGCGGTGGCGAGGGGATCGTCGGTTTGGGCGAGATCCAGCAGCTTCACGTCGCCCTTGGGGGTCAGCGTGAGGGTGAGCGTTTTTGGCGTCTTGAGGAATTGCACCAGCGCCGCGCCGATGCGCTCGGCATCGGGAAAGTCCGTGCTGGCGGCCCGCGCCTGCTCCTGCACCACCGCGATCAGTTCGCCGCGCATCTGCTCCACGTCTACATTGGCCAGATCGGCATAGGCGCGCAGCGCCAGCTCGGCGACCCCGAGGTTGGCGAACACGATCTTCACCGGCCCGAGCCCCGCAGTGTCGAGCGCGCCGAGCGCCGAGGTGGAATTGTCGAAGGCGGCCGGTGCGATACCCGTGAGGCGGGCGTCCAGCGCGATGGAGAAAGCCTGTTCCACCTGGGCGCTCGCCGGGCCGATGACGATGGCCTGCGCGGCTTGGTCATAGGCCGTATCAAGCGTGAAGCTCAGCGTCGCGCTGGTCATTCCCGCCGCGACCAGAAGGTTGAACGGCACGCCGTCGTCCGCCGAGATGGGGCCGGTGATCTCCTGCGCGCGCAGGCTGAATTTGGTCGGCACGGCGCCGATGAACTCTCCCCAGGACAAGGCGAAGCGGCCGACGGAGATGGTGCCGGCGGCATCGAGCTCCGGTACTTTGAGGTCGGCGAACTCGAACCCGTCCAGGATGCGGAACAGCGCCAGCACGGAATCCGCAGAGGTGTCGGCGCCCTCGCTCACCGTCTTCGCCGCCAGGTCCATGATGGCAGCCAGGGACAGCCCGTTCACCACGCCATTGCCGAGGGTGATGGTGGCGCCGTCCTTGCTGTGCTCGACGATGCCGGAGGCTTGCAGGCGCTGGAGTTTTCCGGCGGTGTAGCCGGTCATCGCCAGCGTGCCGATCTCCATCTTGCCGCTGGCCTCAGAGAGGGAGGCCTGGCTCATGGAGATGGTGGCGAAGCTCACGCCCTTGAGGACATCGGATGTGAGCGTGATCAGCCGCGCCGATTCCTCCGTGGAAAGGGTGTGGCCGGGCTGCGCCAGGGCGTTCAGGGCGTCGAGCCGGGCAAGATTGAGAAGGCCGGGATCGAGAGCCACACCTTCCGCCAGGAGGTTGCTCACCATCACAGCCGCGCCGCCATCTTGGGTGAGGGAATAGCTGGCGGCCGATACGCGGCCGTAGAGCGGCATGTAGCCGGCGGCCCCCGGCGCGGCCTGCGCTTGCGTCAGCGCCAGCAGCGGGGCCGTGTCGACGGCGTTGGCATCGATGCCCTCCAGCACGCCGGCAAAGCCCTGCGCGGCGTTCTGCGGTCCGATCTGCGAGCGCAGCCCGATGCGATCGAGATGGATATGGGCGATCTTGCCCTGGCCGATACCCTCGGCGCGGAAGGCGCCATAATCCACATCCACACTCTGGGCGTCGGTTCCGGGGGTCTGCGGCGTCGGCGTCACGGCGGCGATGCGCACCCGCGCCGTTGCCTGCGGCAGCACGATTCGCTCGGCGCTCGTCTGCGCGAAATGCGTCAGCACCGCACGCAGGGCCGCGGCACTCGTGCCTTGCGCGGGCGGCAGGACAAAGGCCGCCGGGCCCGAATAGCGCGCCACCTCGACGAGCGGCGTCTCATAGGTGGTTTCGCCGCCCGGAACCTTGGTGCGCACCTCCACCGCCAGCAGTTTTATCGAATCGGCGGTGAAGCGGTTGCCGGAGGGCGGGGCGATGCCGTCGGCGGTGAAACGGCCGATCTTGACCGTGGAGCTGCCGTCGGCGGCGGCAATGGTGATGTCGGCGACGCTGAGCGCGCGGCCGCGGAAATCAAATGCAATTTCGCCATGGCTGGCCTGCGTGCCCGATTGGCGCAGGCTGGCGAAAATCTTCTCAACTTCCCCGCGTGCCTTCACCCCGCTCCAGAAGCTGAAGCCGAAATAGCCGCCAAGCCCGAGAACGACCAGCGCCAGGACGGCGAATATGGCCTTTTTCATGGGTGCACCTTTTTTCAGTCTGCGGTTGCGGCGAGAGTTGCGCGGCGACGTGGTGAACTGCCGAAAAACGTAGCGCTTACCCGTGACATCCCTGCCGCCGAGGGCTACCGTGCCGCCGGTTTCGAAACAAGCGGTGTTTAAGAGGGGTCGGGAAGGGAATGGCGTCCAACATCTCAGATGATCTGCGCTCGGGTGCTCTCATTTATCATCGCCTGCCCCGGCCCGGAAAACTCGAAATTCAGGCCACCAAGCCCTTGGGCAACCAGCGCGATCTCGCGCTCGCCTATTCGCCTGGCGTCGCCGCCGCCTGCATGGCCATCAAGGCTGATCCGCTTCAGGCCGCGGAACTGACCATCCGCCAGAATCTGGTGGCCGTGGTGTCGAACGGCACCGCTGTGCTCGGCCTCGGCAATATCGGCCCCCTCGCCTCCAAGCCGGTGATGGAAGGCAAGGCGGTTCTGTTCAAGAAGTTCGCCGGCATCGATGTGTTCGACATCGAGATCGCCGCGAACGAGGTGGACCACATCGTCGAGACCGTGGCGGCCCTGGAGCCGACCTTCGGCGGCATCAACCTTGAGGATATCAAGGCGCCGGAATGCTTCGAGGTGGAAAAGCGCTTGCGCGAGCGCATGAAGATCCCGGTCTTCCATGACGACCAGCACGGCACGGCTATCATCGTCGGCGCGGCGGTGCGCAATGCTTTGGAAATCGGCAACCGCAAGATCGAGGATCTCAAGATCGTCACCTCGGGTGCGGGCGCTGCTGCGATCGCCTGCCTCAACCTGCTGGTGACGCTCGGCGCCAAGCGCGAAAACATCTGGGTCTGCGACATCGAGGGCGTGGTCTATGAAGGCCGCGAGACCCTCATGGACCCCTATAAAGCGGTCTATGCGCAGAAAACCGACGCACGTTCGCTGGGTGAGGTGATCGACGGCGCGCACATCTTCCTCGGCCTCTCCGCCGGCGGCGTCCTGACCCAGGAGATGGTCAAGCGCATGGCGGATCGCCCGCTGATCCTTGCGCTTGCCAATCCCAACCCCGAAATCATGCCGGAAGAAGCGCGCGCCGCCCGCCCCGATGCCATGATCTGCACCGGCCGCTCGGACTTCCCGAACCAGGTCAATAACGTCCTGTGCTTCCCCTACATCTTCCGCGGCGCGCTTGATGTCGGCGCCACCGACATCAACGCCGAAATGAAGATGGCGGCGGTGGAAGCGATCGCGGCGCTTGCCCGCGAAACCCCGTCCGACGTGGTCGCCCGCGCCTATGGCGGCGAGACCCGGTCCTTCGGGGCCGATTCGATCATTCCCTCACCGTTCGATCCTCGCCTGATCCTGCGCATCGCTCCGGCGGTGGCTCGCGCGGCCATGGAGACCGGCATCGCCACCCGGCCGATCACGGATTTCGAGGTCTATGCCGACAAGCTGGACCAGTTCGTGTTCCGCTCCGGCTTCATCATGCGACCGCTCTTCACCCGCGCGAAGCTGGACAAGAAGCGCGTGATCTATGCCGAGGGCGAGGACGAACGCGTGCTGCGCGCCGCCCAGGCGGTGGTGGAAGAAGGCATCGCCCGGCCGATCCTGGTGGCGCGGCCGAGCGTGCTCGAAACCCGCCTGCAGCGCTTTGGCCTGTCGATCCGCCCGGGCACCGATTTCGATCTGATCAATCCCGAGGATGATCCGCGCTATCGCGACTATGTGCGCACCTATGTGGAGATCGCCGGCCGCAAGGGCGTGACCCCCGATGCCGCCCGCACCCTGGTGCGGACCGACAATACGGTGATCGCCGCGCTCGCGGTGCAGCGGGGCGAGGCGGATGCCATGCTCTGCGGCATCGAGGGCCGCTTCAATCGCCGCCTGCGTCATGTGCGGGACATCATCGGCCTGGCGCCGGGCGTGCACGAGCTGGCCGCGCTCTCGCTGCTGATCACGCCCAAGGGCAATTTCTTCATCTGCGACACGCAGATCCAGAACGAGCCGACGGCCGCCGATCTCGCGGAGATGACCATCCTTGCCGCGGCCCACGTGCGGCGGTTCGGGCTCGAGCCGCGCATCGCGCTGCTGTCCCATTCCAATTTCGGTTCGCACGAAACCTCGTGCGCCAAGCGCGTGCGCGGTGCGCTCGAGCTGATCCTGCAACGGGACCCGTCGCTGGAAGTGGATGGCGAGATGCAGGCCGATGCGGCGCTGCTGGAGGATGTGCGCGAGCACGTGTTCCCCGGCTCGCGTCTCTCGGGCGCCGCCAACGTGCTGGTGATGCCCGACCTCGACGCCGCCGACATCGCCTACAACATGATCAAGGTGCTGGGCGATGCGCTGCCCGTGGGCCCGATCCTGATGGGCACGGCCAAGCCCGCGCACATCCTCGGCCCTTCGGTGACGGCGCGCGGCATCGTCAACATGACCGCGGTCGCCGTGGTAGAAGCCCAGGGCGCGCTCTGAGCGTTCCCCCTCTTCGATTGGAAATGAAAAGGCCCGGGAGCATCTCCCGGGCCTTTTTCGTTGCGGTTCGGCGCGGCTGGGTCGGAACGCTCAGCCGTCCCAGCGACGCGGGCGATAGAAGGTGTGAACCCCGATGCGATCCAGCTTGCGCATCTCGCGCACCCAGCTCGGCCGCACCCAATAGGCATGATAGTGCGTCGCGCGGCCGACGCTGGAAAGCCAGAGCTTGCCGTCCAGCATATCGGACGCGATCTGCTTCGCCTGCAGCCACATGTCGGGCTCGCGGATCACGTCCTTCACGTCGTCGCAGGCGAAGGTGAATTGGCAGGCCAGGTGGCGGTGCGCGTTCTGGTAGACGGTCTTGCAGACGTCGTTGGGATAATAGCCGGAAAACACCCGGTTCATCACGACCTGGGCGACCGCGATCTGTCCGCGTTTGGGTTCGCCCCGGCTCTCGAAATAGATCGCTTCGGCGAGGCATTTTTCCGCCCGCGCGCGGGCCGGGCCGGCGAGCGCAAGGCGCGTCGCGGGGCTGGCGTCGCCGCTCATGATGCCGCTCACGATGCCGCCGGCCTCATCGTCCTGCGGGGGAACCGGCGGCATGGGCGGCAAGGCTGATGCGCTGGGCGGCAGCGCGGCATATTCGAAGGGGAGAGGCGGAAAGAGCCCGCCGCTCTGGCCGAACACCACGCGAAGGTCGTGGACGATCGGCTTGTCCTGGGCGGTTTGCGTGCCTTGCGCCGTGCCTTCGCTGGCGTCGAGCGAAAGGCCCGCGATATCCGGAGCTTCCAGTTCCGCGCCGTCCTGGGCGTCGCCCGGCGGCGGTGGCTCGCCGAAGATCAGCGCCTGCGGCGCTTCGCTGGAGGTGTCGAACGCGCTCATGTCGGGGCCGAAGGTGGACGGGATGTCCTCTTCTGCGGCGATGCTTTCCTCGTCCAGCCCCGGCAGGCTCAGCACCTGGTCGAGCGCGAGTTCCAGATAGGCGCCATCGGAATTGGGCGAGGGGCCGAACACGGCGGGCGTCTCGGGGTCCTCGTCCCGGTCCGCGAGCAGGACAGCAGGGTCGCTGGGCGGAAGCGCGCCGCCCAGCACCAGCGGCGGCGGATAGGCATAGGTGCTGTCGGCATTCGCGGGAACAGAGGCGGTGGAGGCAGACGCGACCCGTACCGTCGCCTGGGGTGCGCCCGGGTCCGGCGCGGAGGGGCCGAGAAGCGGTTCCCAATCCAGCGTCGCCACGCGCAGTGCACGGACCGGCGCGGAGAGCAGGCCGCCCTGGGCTCGCTCGGCCGCCGCACGGGACAGGAAAATGTCGGATGGCAGCATCTGCGGGTACGCCGCCGTTGCGACAAGGCATCCGGCCGCCGCCAGAATGCAAGCCGGCACACGCACGCCGAAATACCGAACCATGGGATCGCCCTCACAGGAAGCCAGCGAACGAACGCCGACGCCTGGAGAGAAAAATCACTTATCAACCTTACGAGCGGGTTAAGCGTGCCGCAAATGCCGCTTCCCGGCTGAAGGGTCCGGTCGCCGCAACCGCCATTTTGCGGGCGAGGGCGAGCCCCTCGGTGCCGAATCGCAGGCGAATCGCCTCCTCGACCCACTGCTGTTCCTGCTCCGTCCGCTGCGCCGCAAGCCGGCCATCCACCGCCAGATGCGCCTGGTGCGCGGCAAGCGCGGCGTCGAACGCCTCCAGCCCCTCGCCGCTCGCTGCGGAGAGGCGAATGACCGGCACCGTCCATTGCGACGGCAGGCCGCTCAGCGAGAGCGCGCCGCTGACATCGGCCGCCGCGCGCCGCGCGATATCGGCCATGTCCGCCTTGGTGACCACGATGATGTCGGGCAATTCCATCACACCCGCCTTCATGAACTGAAGGCTGTCGCCAGAGGCCGGCTGGATGCACAGGACCACGCTGTCGGCCACGAGCCCGATGTCCGCCTCCGACTGGCCGACGCCGACGGTCTCGACGATGACGAGATCGAAGACGGCGCGCATCAGCACCACCGCCGCCACCGCATCGTCCGAAAGGCCGCCCAGCCGGTCGCGCGCCGCCATGGACCGCACGAACACGCCGCGATCCTCCGGGTCGGTCTGGATCCGCGCCCGATCGCCCAGCAGCGCACCGCCGGTGCGGCGCGAGGACGGATCGACCGCCAGCACCGCAACTGTGCGGCCCGCCGTGCGGGCGCGGCGCACCAGCGCATTGGTGAGCGTGGATTTGCCCACCCCCGGCGGGCCGGTCAGACCCAGCACGAGGGCCTTCGGCTGGCGGGCGGCGCGGTCCAGCAAAGCCACCAGGGGCGGCTTGCCGCGCTGAGTCTCGACGGCAGCCAGCGCCTGTGCCAGCGCGCGCTTGCCGCCCGCGCGCAAGGTTTCAAGGTCGGGAATCTGGGGAATATGGACAGACATGACGGGAAGTCTAAAGCATGCTCCCGTCCGGCAGAAACGGGCGCCCAAATAAAAAGGCGCCGGCTTACGCCGACGCCTTTCCATTGATCGGACACGTGCGGGGGAACGAGCCGATCAATAGCTCCGTCATGGCCAAAGCGGGAGACGATGGAGGGGCAACCCCTGGGGCCATCCTGCCCATCGTCATGCAACGCGTGGATGCAAGAGGTAGCATTATTTGTTGGTTCTAATGTACCAAGCTCAACATGAACGAGAGATGAGCGGACCGCTCAGATCGAGTTCATTAGAGGTAATAATGTAAAGAACTGAGCGCCGGGCACGTGTTTCGAGACTGGATGGCTTGCCTCAGCCTGTTGTTTTTATTCAAGGATGGAGCAGTTTTCCGCCTTGTCCCGGCGGCAGGCGGGGCGGCGGGTCACACGCTTTTCACGGCATCAGAGATAATATGTCTCTACAATCAGAGCGGGTAATAAACGTGTCCGTGCTGTTGAATATGTTCGGCATTTTCCTCCGCTTGGGATTGACGTCCTTCGGGGGGCCCATCGCCCACCTCGGTTATTTCCGTGAGGAATTCGTCGTGCGCCGGGCCTGGCTGACGGATCGGGCCTATGCCGATCTGGTCGCCCTCTGCCAGTTCCTGCCGGGGCCGGCGTCGAGCCAGGTCAGCATGGCGGTGGGGCTGATGCGGGGAGGCTTGCCCGGCATGTGCCTGGCCTTCATCGGCTTCACCTTGCCGTCCGCCGTCCTCATGGTTGCATTTGCCGTCGCGCTCGATGGCGTGGACGGGCTCGGCGGCGCTGGCTGGGTGGTAGGGCTGAAGGCGGCGGCCGCGGCGGTCGTATGCCATGCGGTGCTCGGCATGGCGCGCAGCCTCTGCCCGGAAAAACGCACCACGTCCATTGCGCTCTGCGCCGCCATCCTGGCGGTCTGCCTGCCCGGGACCGGGGGGCAATTGCTCGCCATCGCGCTCGGGGCGCTCGCCGGCTATCTCGCGCTCCATTCGGTGACCGACGCGGCGGCCGAACCTTTTCCCCCGCTCGGTATTTCGCGGCGCATGGCAATCTGTGCCCTGGTTCTGTTCGGCGCTGGTCTGCTGCTCCTGCCCCTCGCCGCCGGCCTGACGCACGCGGGCGGTTGGGATCTGGCGGAGCGCTTCTTTCGCGTGGGTTCGCTGGTGTTCGGCGGCGGCCACGTGGTGCTTCCGCTGCTGGATGCGGAGACGGTGGGCACCGGCCTGGTCTCCAAGGACGCATTCCTCGCCGGCTATGGCGCGGCGCAGGCCATGCCCGGCCCCCTGTTCACCTTCGCCGCCTTTCTGGGCGCGGTGGCGCAGCGCCCGCCCTCGGGCATTGCCGGCGCAAGCATTGCCTTGCTCGCCATTTTTGCTCCGTCCGCTTTGCTGGTGGTGGGTGCGGTGCCCTTCTGGGAGCGCCTGCGCGCTGCAACCGGAGCCCGGCGCCTGCTGGCAGGGGTGAATGCGGCGGTGGTGGGTCTGCTGGGTGCGGCCCTGTGGACCGTCGTTCTGCCGGAGGGAGTGACCGGCCCTTACGCCTTCGCCCTTGCGGCTGCATGCTATCTTGGCCTCGCCGTCTGGCAGGTGCCGGCCTGGGCCGTGGTGGCCTTCGCCGCTGTGGCCGGTGCCTTTGTGCTTTAAAGCGGAGTGCCGGAATGCTGCGCGTCAATCGGGGCCTTGCGCGCGGCCGCGCGCTTCGCCACCTTCATATTTTTCCAGGACCGATCTCATGAGCGAAACCAATCCCTTCGGCGGCAGCATCACCCATCTTACCCCCGCCGAGGTCAAGGCCGGCATGGAGGATGGCAGCATCCTCCTGGTGGATGTGCGAGAGCCCGATGAAACACGCGCCGAGCGCATTCCGCATGCCGCGCTGATGCCGCTCTCCACTTTCGATCCCACCGCCTTGCCGGAAGCGCAGGGCAAGCGGATTGTCTTCTCCTGCCGCTCGGGCCAGCGTTCGCAACGCGCAGCGGCCATCGTGCAGGCGTCGGGCCTCCCGCTGGAAGAGCACATGCAGGGCGGAATTATCGGCTGGAAGCAGGCGGGCTTCCCGACCGAGCAGGGCTGAAGCGCCCGCCACACAGCGGTGCCAGCGCCGAGCGGGTGGCTCTAAGGGGCTAGAACCCCGCTGGTGCCGGCGTGGCGCGCGCGAACCGAAGAGAGACCCGCGTGCCCTGGGCGCGCGGTTCAAACGCGAGGTCCGCGCCGAGCTTGTTGGACATGGCCCGCACGATGCGGTTGCCGAGCCCGTTGGACTGGGTCGCCAAATCCGGCGACATGCCCGCGCCGTCGTCCTCGACCGCCAGCAGGATCTCGTCGCCCGCGTTCCGCAACTCCACCCGCACCGGGCCGGAGCCGCCGGGATAGGCATATTTCGAAGCGTTGATCACCAATTCCGTCACGATCACCCCGATGGCGACGGCACGGTCCGGGTCAATCTCGATGTGATCGGCCTCGATTGAGAGCGTGACGCCGAATTCGGCATGCTTGGCGGAAATCTGGAGATCGTCGAGCAGCGAGGACAGATACTGGTCCGCCGCAACCGTCGTGACCTGGTCGGACGTATAAAGCCGCCGATGCACCTGGGCGACCGCCGCGACGCGCCCACGGGCAGCGTTCAGCGCTTCCTGGACCTCCAGATTCTCGGTGGCTCCGGCCTGGACGTGCAGCAGGGAAACGATGATCTGCAGGGAATTGCCGACCCGGTGGTTCATCTCCCGCAGCAACAGCGCGCGTTCGGCGGCGAGCGCCTCGAACCGATCGCGGGCGGCGCGGATTTCCGCCTCGGCCGCTTCGTGGGCCTTGCGCATCTTCACCGCGTCGAGCGCGGCGGCGATGGCCGAGCGCAGCAGTTCGATGAAGTCGCCCTGGATTTCCTTCACCACATAATCGGTCGCACCCGCCTTGAGGGCGGCGACCGCGATGCGGCTCTCCTGCGTGCCCGTCACATAGACCACGGGCGGCGGATCGGGCAGTGCACGGATGGAGGCGAGGGTTTCCAGGCCGTCCTGTCCCGGCATGTAATGGTCGAGAGCCACCACGTGGATGCCGCCCTGGGCCAACCGCGCCAGGCCTTCGGTGCCGGACGTCGCGGTTTCCACCACATAGCCGAGCCGCCCGAGCTGGCGCTGGACCAGGCGCCCGAGGCCGGGATCATCGTCGACATAAAGCACCCGCACCGCATCCGTCGGCGCGGCGGTTTCGCGTGCATGCCTCAAATCATCATCGGGCTGCGCCGCGTCGGGCATCACTTGGCCTTCGGCACCTGAATCACGGAAAAGAACAGGCCCAACTGACGGATCGCGTTCGCGAAATTCTCGTAATTGACGGGCTTGGTCACGTACACATTGGCGCCAAGGTCGTAGCAGCGCTGGATCTCCACCTTATCGTCAGTGGTCGTGAGCACCACCACGGGCGACAGCCGCAAATGCTCGTTCTCCTTGATGCGCTTGAGAATATCGACCCCGGTCATGTCCGGCAGGTTGAGATCCAGAAGCACAAGCAGCGCGCGGCCGGCGTTCTGCGCCGCGGTGCCATCGGGGCCGAACAGGAAGCTGACCGCGCTCGTGCCATCGGTGAAGGGGAGAATCTCATTCAGCACGCCGGCGCGGCGGATATTCTTCTCGATCAGACGAGCATGCCCTTCGTCATCCTCGATCATGATGATGGTGACATGCTCAGTCATGCTTTTCCTCTTCGGCGCTCAGGACGAGGCGACGCGGCAACGTGACCTTGAAGGTCGTGCCCCGGCCCAGTTCCGAATCCATGATAATCGCTCCGCCCATTCGTCGCACCAAGGTGCGCACATGAGCAAGTCCGATGCCCTCCCCGGGGCGATCCTGAGGCCCTGACCGGCGGAACAGTTCAAAGACCCGGACCTTGTCCCGTGGATCGATGCCGCGCCCGTTATCGCTCACCAGATAGGTGACATAGCCAGGGGTTTCGGTGGCGGAAATCTCGATGCGCCCCGGGACATCGACCCGCAGGTATTTTACCGCGTTGTCGATGAGATTGGTGAAAATCTGCTCCAGCGCGAGCCGGTCGCTGACGATCGACGGCAGCGGACCGACCTTGAGGGTGGCGTCTCGTTCCAGCAATTGATGCGCCATGGTAGCGCCGATGTTCTGGACGAGCGGCGCAACCTCAACGGGCACGGGATGAAACTCAGCCCGCCCCTGGCGGGACAGATCGAGGATCGCCTTGATGAGCCGGTCCATCTTCGTGATGGACGCCTTGATGAAGCCGAACGCCTCCTCGAAATCGCGTCCGAGTTCGGCATCGCGCTCCGTATTCGTATCGTTGGCTTTTTGCCTCAGGTCGGCGAGGCGATCGAACAAATCGGTGCGCAGCGCCTCCAGCTCGCTCGTGAAGCCCATGATGTTCACCAGCGGCGAGCGCAGGTCATGACTCACGATGTAGGCGAAGCTCTGAATTTCGTTATTGGCCTCCTGGAGGTTCGCGGTGCGTTCCAGCACGCGCCGCTCCAGGCTCTGGTTCGCGTTTGCGACGTCCTTGTGCGCCTCGCGCAAGGCGGCGGTGTTGCGCTGGACCAGATGCATGGAGAGGCCGGCAAGGCCGATAATCGTCACCACGCCGACGAGATTCACCAGCAGAAGCCACAAGCTCGTCTGGTTGGAGGAGGTGGTGCGTTGGGCCAGAAGCCGCTCCTCCTGGTCCTTCATGCGCTCGATCTGCGAGGTGATATCGCGCATCAGGGCTTCGCCGCGGTCGGTGCGCACGATCTGCAGCGCGCCTTTCGCATCGCCTGCCTTGTACATTTCGACGGTCTGGCGCAGCTCCGCCAGCTTCTGGCTGATGTCCGGCTCCAGGGTCGAGAGCGCGTTCTGGCGATCGGCATTGTCCGCCGTGCTGGCGCGGGCCTGCAGCAAGGTGGGCACGACCTGGGACAGGGTCTCCTCGAAGAACTCCAGATAGCTGGCATCCCCGGTCAGCAGATATCCGCGCTGCGCGCTCTCCGCGCGCCGCACCATGATCTGCACCTGGGAGAGCGTGTTCTCCACCCGCAGCGTATGGCTGACCTGCGCCGCGTCTTCCTTTGCCCGGTTCACCAGCCAGATGGAGGCGGCACTGATGGCGATGAGAACCACGAAACCAAGGGCGAGAACCAGAGTTTGGCTGAAACCGCGGGTCCGCCGCAGCGGCTCGAGGAGGGGCAGGGACGTCAAAGACCGGATCTCCGTGCGACGTGGCGGCGATCGCGCACGGCGAAATGTGCGCTGCAGGAACGGGCGAGCGTGCGAGTTCCCAGCCCCGGTTGGTCCAAGAATAGCGCATCCGCCCCTCTGGAAACAACGCTCGGCCCAGGAAGTTGCAGGCAGGTGAAAATAAAAGCAGAGGCACAGCTTGTAGGTTCTGCGCCGACGCGCTTGGATAAGCGCACGATCTCATTGCAAGTTGGAGTCTCATGCAGCGTTCAGGAGCCGGCACCCTTCCTCACGATGCCACGCGGGCCGACCCGCTCACTGAGGCCGACGCTTATGTGGAAGCCCACGGGGTGCCCGAGATCGTCGAAGTGCTCCTTCCGGACACCAGCGGCGTGCTGCGCGGCAAATGGCTCCCCGGCCACGCGCTCAGCAAGGTCTGGGACAGCGGCGTGCCGATCCCGCTCTCGATCTTCGGCTTGGACGTGTGGGGTTGCGAGGTCGCGGAGACGGGCATTCATCTGGAGACCGGCGACAAGGATGGGTTGTGCTGGCCGGTGCCCGGCACGCTGAAGCCGGTGCCGTGGTCGCCGCGCGCGGCCGCTCAAGTGCTCATCACCATGCACGAACCTGATGGCACACCCTGGATTCTCGATCCGCGCCAGCAATTGGCGAAGCTGGTGGACCGGCTGGCGGCTTTGGGCCTGACGCCCTGCGTCGCGTTCGAGCTGGAATTCTATCTGCTCAAGCCCGGTGCCGAGGGTGCCGCGCCGGAGCCGGTGTTTCCCGCCACCGGGCAGGCGCGTCAGAACATGTATGCCATGTCCGATCTCGACGCGTTCGCCCCGGTGCTGCACGACATGCGCGCGGCGGCGGAGGCGCAGGGGCTGCCCACCGACACGGTGATCTCGGAAGCCGCACCGGGCCAGTTCGAGGTCAATCTCTATCATCGTGCGGACGCGCTCAAGGCGGCGGACGATGCCATTCTCCTGCGCCGCGCGATCGAGGGCGTGGCCCGCAAGCACGGGCTGCGCGCCACCTTCATGGCCAAGCCGCTGGCGGATTTCGCCGGCAACGGCATGCATGTGCATGTGAGCCTGCTGGATCGTGACGGCCGCAACGTGTTCGCGCGCGAGGGCGGGGAGGGGGACCGGCTGCTGCGGCACGGAGCGGGCGGGCTGCTCTCCACCATGGCGGATGCGACGCTGCTGTTCGTGCCGAGCTACAATGGCTATCGGCGCCTTGTGCCGGGTTCCTACGCACCGACCGGCATCACCTGGGGATACGATAACCGCTCGGTGGCGGTACGGGTGCCCAACGGTCCGCCCCAGGCCAAGCGCCTGGAGCATCGCATCGCCGGAGCGGAGGCCCATCCGCATCTGGTTCTGGCGGGCATTCTCGCCGGCATCCTGGAGGGCATCGAAGCGCAGATCGAGCCGCCGGAGCCGCTCATCGGCAATGCCTATGATTATGATGTGCCTCGCCTCTCGCCTTCCATGGCCGAGGCGGTCCAGCGCTTCGCCACGTCCGATTTCATCGCCCGCGCCTTCGGCGAGGAATATCGCCGGGTCTATGCGGTGATGAAGCAGGCCGAGCTGGATGCTTTCACCCGTGTCATCCTGCCGCTGGAATATGACACGTATCTATAATGCCGCTCGTTCATTTGGTATTTTGGTAGCTGTTGACGGTGCCCGGCGCCCCGCCTAGCGTCCATCGCGGATAGGCTGGGCTGGGGAGCGTCTCGTGCAATTTTCGGATGTGCGGTGGAGGCGTCTGTTCGCGTCTGTCTGCCTGACGATTGCTGTTCTTGTCGCGAGCACCGGTTTTGCCGCCGCGCAGACCGGTTGGACGCTGTATGACGGTTACCGCACGTCCTACAGCGTGCCTTATGCCAATGATCTCAGCCAGGCCTTGGCCAATGCCGCCGCAGGAAAGCCCGGTCAATCTCTCACCGTTGCCATGTCCATCAACGGGGGGCCGGCCTTCTATCCCACGCTCGATACCGGCTCGACCGGCATCGCGGTCGGAACGCAAGATTTCATCAATACGCACCAGCCGATTCCGGCTTCGAACGGCACTTTGGGCTGGGTCTTTTACAACAGCACGGACGTGCTGCTGACCGGCTATTTCACCAATGCCACGGTTTCGTTCACCGGCACCAAATCGGAGGGTCTGCTGCTACCCCAGAACCAGACGACGGTCAGCACGGACACGATGCCCATTCTGGTCGTGACCCACAGCCAGTGCCTCAATCCCGATAGCGCGAACGGCTGCCCTCCGGGGAGTGTCACGGTCGCGAACCCCAATTCCGTGACCGCCACCCCGAACTGCACCACCGGCGTCAATTGCGCCGGCGCGCTGATGATGGGGGTCGGTTTCGATCGCAATACGATGGGCGCGGGAACCATCGACGTGTCGAACACGACCCAAGCCATCAAGGTCCTGAACGGCGAGCCCACCACGTCCTCGATCTACAATCCGTTCCTCAACATAACGGGCATGAATGATGGCACGGTCCGTCGCGGCTACATCATCACCCCCACCGAGGTGGAACTCGGCTTAACCGCAGGCAATACCTCCACCGCGGCCTTCGCCTATGGCCAATTGGCCCTGGCGAACCCCTCCGCGGCCGGCGGCCCCAACAATTGGCAGGCGGTGCAGGCGCAGGTGACGATCCAGGTTCCAGGCAGCAGCACCGTATCCGGCACCGGCACACTGCTTATGGATACCGGCGTGACCGACGCCTTCGTCGAAGTGCCCGGAGCGCCGGACGGCGTCGCGCCGGCGAACACCACGGTTGGGATCTCCTTTGTCGGCGGCAGCGCCACCTACACCATAACCGCGGGCGACACCGGCAATCCCCAAGTGCCGGGCGTGATCAATCTGTACAATCCCGCCAGCCAGTTCGTGAACTCGAGCCTGCACACCTATGCCGGCTTCAATGTGCTCTATGACGCCGACGGCGGTTTCATCGGCATTGCCGCCAATAATTTCAGCACGCAGACCAATGCGAGCGTGAAGCAAATCATCGCCGCTCAGGGCACTCTCAATCTCACCCAAGCTTTCGCCACTGATTTGCCGGTGCTGCTGATGGGGCCGAGCACCGTCTCGACCACCGGCGCGGCCACCTTCAACGCCCCGATCTCTGGCTTCACGGGCAGCGAGGTTCTCACCCTCGCCGGCGGTACCATCTATCTGAACGGCAACATCACGCACGTCGGATCGCTGGCGGTGACCGGCGGCCTCACGGTGTTGAACGATGGCGGGACGGGCGCGGTCTATTCCGGTTCTTTGAGTATCGCGAAGGACGCCGGTTTCTTGTCCTATACGGTGCTCGATAGCAGCGGCACCGGCACCGGCGGCTATAGTGTCGGCAAAGGCGCCACGCTCACCAATGCCGGTTCATTCTCGGCAACCACGGCGTCGCAGGGTAAGAGTCTCGGCTCTATTTCGGGATCCGGCTCGATTTATTCCACCGGCACTGGTGCGCCCCAGACCCCGGTCAAGCGCTACCCGTCGTTGATTGACCAAGACTACACCCTGCAGCCGGGCCTTTTAGTGAACAACGGGACCATCATCAATACCGGCACCATCAATGCCGACATCATCAATAACGGCACCTTTAATAATAACGGCACGCTGAACGGCACCGTGATCGTGATCGGCACCCATTCCGGCAGCGGCACGGTGACGAACCTGCTCGCGCAAAGCGGGTCCATCGTCTCCCCCGGCAATTCCATCGGCAAGATCCTGGTGGCCAACAACGCTGCCTTTGCCTCTGGCTCGACGCTGGTGATGGAGCTCGGCGCGAACGGCATCTCGGATCAGATCCTGGTGGGCGGGGCTGTGATTTCGGATGGCGCGCAGATCCATCTCACGCCGGGCGTCGGTTTCGTGCCGCAATATGGCGCCAGCTATACGCTCATCAGCGCCGCGAGCATTTCCGGCAGTTTCGTCTTAGCCGCAGATCCCGAGTTTGGGACCGCCGGCGCGCTCTATCCCTTCCTCGGCGCGGGCTTCTCGGCCGCGAACGGCGATCTCGTGGCAACCCTCGGGCGGAGCGCGGTGTCCTTCGCCACTTTCGCGCAGACGCCCAACCAGGCGGCCACCGCGTTTGCGGCCGACAGCCTTCAGACCTCTTCGCCCCTCACGCCCACGCTCGCCATGCTCACCGCGGGCGCGACCCCGGCCGCTTTGACCGCCCTTTCCGGCGAAGTGCATGCCACGGCGCAGAGCGTGCTTCAGACCCAGTCCGCTTATGTGCGGGACGCAGTTTCCGGCCGCCTGCGGCAGGCGACATCCGGCACCATTGTCGGTGAAGCGCCCACCACGGCCACGCTCGGTTCGCTCGGCGTCACCTTATGGGCCCAGGCCTATGGCGGCTGGGGCGATAATAACGGCAATGCCAACGCCTCCGGCTATTCCAGCTCCATCGGCGGCTTCCTGATCGGGCTCGACACCGCCTTGGCGGATTGGCGTGTCGGCCTCGCGGCTGGGTTCGGGCAGAGCACGTTCGACCTCGACACTGTTCCCTCCAACGGGTCCAGCGACAATTACGACCTCGCGCTTTATGCCGGCCGCAGCTTCGCGGCGAGCGCGATGGGGGCATGGGCGGTGCGCCTCGGCGCCGCTTATTCCTGGCATGACATCTCCACCAGCCGCTCAGTGGTGCTTCCGGGCTTCGCCCAGGGCTACAGCGCCGGCTATGCCGGGCGGACCGGCCAGCTGTTCGGCGAACTGGGCTACGACTTTGCGCTTCCGTCCCTCGGGAAGGCGTCGGTGCTGGAGCCGTTTGCCGGCTTCTCCTACGTCGCCCAGTCGACCGACAGCTTCACGGAAAGCCTGGGCGCAGCCATGCTGTCCGGCCGCGCAAGCGATTTCGACACGCTGAGCACCGTCCTCGGCCTGCGCGGCTCCACCGCGCTGCAACTCGGAGCGGCGCCGCCCCTGACCTTGTCCGGGACGCTCGGCTGGCAGCATGCGTTCGGCGATCTGGCGCCGACCACCACCCTGGCGTTCGCTGGCGCGCCAGTGCCGTTCACCGTGACGGGCGCGCCACTCGCCGAGGATGCCCTGGTGGTCGGCGCCGGTCTCAGCGCCAAGCTCGGTGAGGCGGTGGACCTCGGCATCTCCTACAACGGCCAGCTCGGCTCGAACGTCACGGAGAATGCGGTGAAGGGGAACTTCACCTGGCGCTTCTAGCCTCGCCGTTCCCGATTTTCCGAGGCGAGAGGCGACGCATGGGCGCCGGGTGATTTTGTTTGCGGCAGATCAAAGCGCGGGGAAGGGGACGGCTTAGCTTCCGTTGCAGGAAGGGAAACGTGCCATGCCTGCAGACGTCGCAATCACCATCACCGCAATCGTTCTGGCTTTCCTCGGCTTTGCCGCGGTACTCGCCTGGACCGATCATTACACCAGCTCGGCCAAGCGCTAAGGCGCCGGACGGCGGACATGAAAAAGGCCCGGCGCATGCCGGGCCTTTTTCATTTGGGATGCGCGATGCGCCCGGCTCAATTGTCCAGGAACGAGCGCAACTTACGCGAGCGGCTCGGGTGCTTGAGCTTGCGCAGCGCCTTCGCCTCGATCTGCCGGATGCGTTCGCGCGTGACGCTGAACTGCTGGCCCACCTCTTCAAGGGTGTGATCGGTGTTCATGCCGATGCCGAAGCGCATGCGCAGCACGCGTTCTTCGCGCGGGGTCAGCGAGGCGAGCACGCGGGTGGTGGTTTCCCGCAGGTTGGACTGGATCGCCGCGTCGATGGGCAGGATCGCGTTCTTGTCCTCGATGAAGTCGCCGAGATGGCTGTCTTCCTCGTCGCCGATGGGCGTTTCGAGGGAGATCGGCTCCTTGGCGATTTTGAGGACCTTGCGGACCTTCTCCAGCGGCATGCCGAGCTTCTCGGCCAGCTCTTCCGGGGTCGGCTCGCGGCCGATCTCGTGCAGCATCTGGCGCGAGGTGCGCACGATCTTGTTGATCGTCTCGATCATGTGCACCGGGATGCGGATGGTGCGCGCCTGATCGGCGATCGAACGCGTGATCGCCTGGCGAATCCACCAGGTGGCATAGGTCGAGAACTTATAGCCGCGCCGATACTCGAACTTGTCGACCGCCTTCATGAGGCCGATGTTGCCTTCCTGGATCAGGTCCAGGAACTGGAGGCCGCGGTTCGTGTATTTCTTGGCGATGGAGATGACGAGGCGCAGATTGGCCTCCACCATTTCCTTCTTGGCCTGGCGGGCTTCCTTCTCGCCCTTCTGGACCATCTGCACGATCTTGCGGAATTCCGCGATCTCGAGCGCGGTCTCGGTGGCGAGCGCGTGGATTTCGCCGCGCAGGTCCTTGATGCCGTCCTTCTCGTGAGCGACGAAGCCCTTCCAGCCCTTCGAGCCGAGCTTGGAGACCCGCAGCACCCATTTCGGGTCCAGCTCATAGCCCTGGTATTGCTTGAGGAAGTCCTCGCGCTGCACGCCATAGCTCTCGGCGAGGCGCAGCAGGCGGCCTTCCAGGCCCACGAGGCGCTTGTTGATTTCGTACAGCTGCTCCACCAGGGCGTCGATGCGCGCCTGGTTGAGGGACAGCGACTTCACGTCGAGGACCAGGTCTTCCTTGAGCTTCTTGGCCTTGCGCTCCTGAGCGGGCGACAAGGTCTCGTTGTTGAGCCGGGATTCGACGTTCTGGTCCTGCAGGCGCCGCAGCTTCTTGTAGCTGTCGGCGATGCGGTCGAAGGTCTCCACGACCTTCGGCTTGATCTCAGTTTCCATGGCGGCGAGCGACAGGGAATTCTCCATGTCGTCCTCGTCGTCGCCGGGAGAGGCGCCGTCGCCCAGCAGGCCGTCCTCGCCGGCTTCCGGGGCCAGCGCGGTCTCACCTTCCATCACCGCCGGCGGCACGTTCTTGCCTTCCGGGCCGGCATAGGTGGCTTCGAGATCGATGATGTCGCGCAGCAGCACGCGGCCTTCGGTCAGCTCATCGCGCCAGATGATGATGGCCTGGAAGGTCAGCGGGCTCTCGCACAGGCCGGCGATCATCGCCTCGCGGCCGGCCTCGATGCGCTTGGCGATGGCGATTTCGCCCTCGCGGGAGAGCAGTTCCACCGTGCCCATTTCGCGCAGATACATGCGCACGGGATCGTCGGTGCGCTCGGCCGGCTCGGACTTGCTCTCCGACCGGGCGACCGCACGTGGCGCGGCTTCGGTGAGTTCGCCGCCCTCGACCTCTTCCGGCTCGTCGGCGGCTTCCGCCTCTTCCGTCTGCTCTTCCTCGGCCGCCTCTTCAGCCTCAACCACATTGATGCCCATGTCATTGAGCATGGCGAGGGTGTCCTCGATCTGCTCGGAGGTCACTTCCTCGGACGGCATCACTTCGTTGAGCTGCTCATAGGTCACATAGCCGCGGCGCTTGGCGTTCTTGATCATTTTCCGAACGGCCGCGTCCGACAGGTCGAGCAACGGCCCGTCGGGGCTGTCGTTCTCCTTCTCCGGCGCTTCGGTCGCTTCGGTCGCCTGCTTCGCCATGGACATCTCCTGACAAGTCGCCGCGTGTGTTCCACGGCGAAACGGCGACGCAACCCCGCAAGGATTTCGCCGCCTACCCTTAACATCGCGTGGGCGACCCTAGGGCCGTCCCGTTAAATCAGCCTGAACCGGACCGCCTGTGAAAGCGGAAGGTTCCATTTGCGCAGCGCACCACACTGCGGCAAGAAAGGGTCACGCTTGGGTGATTCACACCGACCGTGCAGAGCCGCGCCCGGATGACGCGCCGAACCCCTCGACCAGGGCTTCGGTCCCCTCCACAGCCGAGAGGCGTTCCCGCACATCGCGCAGCCAAGCAAAATTGGCGTCGCTCGGGTCATCTCCCAGAGAGCGTTCAGCCTCCCTCAATTCTCTAGATAACGCGTAAGCCTTGCGATGCAAGGCCGTACACTGGCTCCACCAGAGCCTCACGTCCTCGTGGCCGGTATCAGGATATGCCGGCCAGTCCATTCTGGGGTTCGCCACCGCCCGCGCACGCCGCGTAAGCGCCTCGACACCCATTTTTTCCAGCTCATGGGCAAGGCTCTGCGAATCACTCGCTTTCCCCTCCATATGGGCATCGAGCAGGGCGCGCCGCAGGGTGTCGGCATCGGCGTTGGCGAACGGCAATTCGGCGATTTCCTCGCCATTCTCGTCCATCAGCCAGGGATGATTGAGCAGGCAGAACAAAAGCAGCGCCTCGCCGCGCGGCAGGGCTGACAAAGGTCCGCGGATGAGTGAGGTGCGGGAAAGCTCCCCGCCGCCGCGTACGGCCAGCGGCTCCTCGCGCGGCTTGAACCGCCCGCCGCGCATATCCGGGTTGCGCGCACGGCCGGCCGCAACGAACCCCCGGGCCTCGCGCGGCGGAGAGAGCAGGCGCTTCAACCGTTCGTTCAAATCCTGGCGATAATGGCGGCGCACATTGTCGTCGGCGATGGTTGAGACCACCTCGCCGATCCGAGCCTCCAGTGCTGCGCGGCGCTCGGGCGTTTCCAGATTGGCGCCCTCCAGTTCGCGCGCCCACAACATGGCGGCGAGCGGCTCGGCGCGGGCAAGCACGGCCTCCATGGCGTCGCGGCCGCTGCGGCGGATCAGATCGTCCGGGTCCTGGCCTTCGGGCAGCATCCCGAAGGAGAGGCTGCGGCCGGGCTTGAGATGGGGCAGGGCGAGATCGATGGCGCGGAAGGCGGCGCGCCGGCCGGCCTTGTCGCCGTCGAACAGCAGCACCGGTTCCTCGGCCATGCGCCAGAGCAATTGCAGCTGCTCCTCGGTGAGGGCGGTGCCGAGCGGGGCGACGGTGCCCTCGAACCCCGCTTCCACCATGGCGATCACGTCCACATAGCCTTCCACCGCGATGACCCGCGCGCCCTTATGGACCGCCGCCCGCGCGGAAAAGCCATTATAAAGCAAGGAGCCCTTATGGAAGAGGACGGTTTCAGGCGAATTGAGGTATTTCGCCGGCACGTCCTTTTCCAGAGCGCGGCCGCCAAACGCCACCACCCGGCCCTTGAGATCGGTGATGGGAAACATCACCCGGTCGCGGAACCGGTCGTACGGCACGGGGATGTCGTCACCGGAGATCAACAGGCCGGTTTCCACCATGTCGGCGACACTTACGCCCGCCTTTCCGAGCGCTTCCTTCAGCGCATAGCGGTCGGGCGCGGCATAGCCGAGGTGGAAGCGCTTCTGGATGGTGGGCCCGAGATCTCGGTCCGCCAGATAGCCGCGCGCCTTCGCGCCGGCCCGGGCCTGGAGATTCTCCTCGAAATAGCGGGCGGCGAGCGCCATCACATCATGCAGGGAGCGGCGGCGCTCTTCCTTAGCGGCGGCTTCCGGCGTCACCTGCGGCAGCGAGAGCCCCGCCATGGAGGCGAGCCGCTCCACCGCCTCGGAGAATGGCAGGCCCTCTGTTTCCATCAGGAAATCGAACACGTCGCCATGCTTCCCGGATGAGAAGCAATAGTAGAAACCCTTCTGATCATTGACGAAAAAGGAGGGCGTCTTCTCGGCGTTGAAGGGCGAGAGGCCGGCGAACTCGCGCCCCTGCTTCTTCAGCTTGACGCGTCGCCCCACCACTTCCGACACGGGAAGCCGTGCGCGGATCTCATCGAGGAATGAGGGCGGAAAGCGCATGCGACGTCAGATCGCTCTTTGCATCGGGCACGCATCATAGCGCGGGGAACACATAATAAAGCGCCAATGTGGCGATCCGCCCTTCGTGCGGTGCCTCGGAGCGTGCCGGGCAGCGGAACAGCGGGAAGGTCCCGCTATCCCCTCTATCCACAGTGGATAATGTGCCGGGCCGGAACGCTCACGCGGCCGTCAGCGCGTCCTTCACCCAGGCGGAGGCCTTGCCGAAGTCGATGGCGCCGGCGTGGCGCTCCTTGAGCACCGCCATGGTGCGGCCCATGTCCTTGATGCCCTTGGCCTCGATCTCCGCGACCACGGCGGCGATGATGGCGCGGGTCTCCGCCTCGCCAAGCTGGCGCGGCAGGAAATCCTGGATCACGGAGATTTCGGCGCGCTCCTGCTCGGCAAGCTCGGGGCGGGCGTTCTCGGTATAGATGCGCGCGCTTTCCTCGCGCTGCTTCACCATTTTGGCCAGCAGCGCGCGCAGATCATCATCGCTCAGCGGGTCCTTGCCCAGGCCGCGCGCTTCGATGTCGCGATCCTTCAGCGCGGCGTTGACCAGGCGCAACGTGGAAAGGCGCACCTTGTCGTGGGCCTTCATCGCATCCTTAAGGGCGGTGTTGATGTCGTCGCGAAGCAATGTCTGTCCTCTTGAAGCTGTTGCGGCCGAAATTCGAGCCGCCCGGCGCCGGACCCGCTTCCCCAGATCGGCGATACGTTCGCCATATCCGAGGCGCTCGTGCCGGCCGAACGCGGCCGGCGGGCCAAAAGCGCGCCCTCGACCCCGCATATACCCCGAAACTGGAAAAATCCCGAGCGGAATGGCGGGCATCGTGCGCGAAGCACTGGAAGTGCGGCGCGTGACTCATTATCTAGGCGAGCCATGACGCAGGAACAAGATCACGCAAACGTCCCGGCCGAAGGCTGGGCCGAGCCGAAGCCGACCGCGCTTCTCGTGCTCGCCGATGGCACCGTGCTCGAAGGCTTCGGCCTCGGCGCGGTTGGAGAGGGTGTTGGCGAGGTGTGCTTCAACACCGCCATCACCGGCTATGAGGAAATCCTCACGGATCCTTCCTATTCCGGCCAGATCATCACCTTCACCTTTCCGCACATCGGCAATGTGGGGACCAACGAGGAGGACATCGAGACGGTGTCCATGGCCTCGGCCTCCGGCGTGCGGGGCGTGGTGCTGCGCACGGCGGTGAGCGATCCGTCCAATTACCGCGCCACCCGCGGCCTCGACCAATGGCTGAAGGCGCGCGGCATCGCCGGCATCAGCGGCATCGACACCCGCGCGCTGACCGCCCTGATCCGCGACACCGGCATGCCCAACGGCGTGATCGCCCATGCGCCCGACGGGGTGTTCGACATCCCGACGTTGAAGGAAAAGGCGCGCACCTGGCCCGGCCTGGAAGGCATGGACCTCGTGCCCGGCGTCACCTCGGTGCAACGCTTCGAGTGGGACGAGACCCCTTGGCAGTGGAACACGGGCTTCGGCACCCGCACGGAAGACAAGTTCCATGTGGTCGCCATCGATTATGGGGTGAAGCGCAACATCCTGCGCTTGTTGGCGCGCGCCGGCTGCGTGGTGACGGTGGTGCCCGCGACCACCTCGGCCGACGAGGTGATGGCGCTCAAGCCCGACGGCGTGTTCCTCTCTAACGGCCCCGGCGACCCGGCGGCGACGGGCGAATATGCGGTGCCGGTGATCCGGGAACTGATCGCGCGCGCGGTGCCCACGTTCGGCATCTGCCTCGGCCATCAGATGATCGGCCTCGCGGTGGGCGGGCGCACGGTGAAGATGCACCAGGGCCATCACGGGGCGAACCATCCGGTGAAGGACCTGACCACCGGCAAGGTGGAGATCACCTCCATGAACCACGGCTTCGCTGTGGATCGCGAGAGCCTGCCCGAAAATGCGGTGGAGACTCACGTCTCGCTGTTCGACGGCTCCAATGCGGGGCTCACACTCTCCGACAAGCCGGTGTTCTCGGTGCAATATCACCCGGAAGCGAGCCCCGGCCCGCAGGACAGCCATTATCTGTTCGATCGCTTCGTCGAACTGATGGCGAAGAATAAGGCGGCCTGAACCCGTTGGCGCTCCTCCCAGAGGGGAGCGCCGTTCCGCGCTGACGCGCCAGCGTCAAAACGTCAGTCAAGAAAATCCCCGTGCGCTTCCACATGCTTGGCGATACCGAGCGTGTGCTCGCGCACGAGCCGCTCGGCGAGATCGCCGTCGCGCTTCTCGATCGCCTCGACGATGCGGGTGTGATCGACGATGGAGCGCTGGGCGCGGTGGTCCTGCGCAATCGTCACCTTGCGGACGCCGCGCATGTGGGGGAACAGGCTGTCGGTGGTGTCCGCGATCAGCTGGCAGCCGGACATGCGGATGATCTGGCGGTGGAAGGCGAGGTTGGCGGCGGAATATTCAGAGACGAATTCTTCCGGGTTGCGGTCGGCGAAGGCGCGGACATTCTCACGCAGCATGCGGATTTCGGCGTCCGAGGCGTGCTGGCAGGCGAGGCGGGCGGCCATGCCTTCGAGCGCGGCCCACACCGTGATCATCTCCAGGATTTCCTGCTTGGTCTTGCGCACCACGAAGATGCCGCGGCGGGGCACCGAGCGCACATAGCCTTCCTGTTCCAGCAGGGTCATGGCTTCGCGAATGGGGGTGCGTGAGACGCCCAGCTTTTCGGACAGCTGGCGCTCCTCCAGCCGGATCTCCTCGGCGTGGCTATAGATGTCCATCTCCATGATGGCCGCCTTAAGCGCCTTGTATGCCTTCATGCGGAAGCTCGATTCGGTTTCGATCGGCTTCACGTTGATGTCCTGATACGTCATCTCACCCCTTGCCCCGACTGCGCTGCGCGCGGCCCGCCACGCCCCGCCCGCCCGGCGGGCGAAATACATCATACTGTGATGGCATCGAATATAGCTTTCGGCAAGTAATGCCGGCAAAGCCAAGAGTCGCACTCTGTTCTGTTGCAGTGCAGCGCACGCAGTTTGGAGTGATTCCGCATCGCTTATTGACACCGGGTATTTTGCATACCAGCATGGGATCAATGATGCGGTCGCAGTTTTTCCCTCGGGGAAGGGCGGTGGCCGGAGCCTTCGACAACCGCGGGCAAACCGTGGGCGCATAAGGTGAGGAACAGCTGATGATTACCGTCGATGACATCCTGCGCGAGAAGCGCGACACCCGCATCGTCACCGTGCGGATGAACGAGACCGTCGCCACCGCCGCCATGGTGATGAAGCGGGAGAATATCTCCAGCGTCGTCGTCAAGGACGTGTGCCGGACCGAAGGTAACACCGTGGTTGGCGTCTTTTCCGAGCGCGACGTCACCCGCGCGCTTGTCGCGCATGGCGCCAATACGCCGAACGTCACGGTGGCGACCTTGCTGAAGCGGGCGGTCATCTCCTGCGAATTGGGGGATTCCATCGCCACCGTGCTGCGCCTCATGAACGAGCATCAGGTGCGCCATCTACCGGTGATGGTGGAGCACAGCCTGGTGGGCGTGATCAGCGCCACCGATCTCATGCGCCATTATTTGCACGAGGAAGAAGTGCACACTCATGCCGAGCAGGCCGACATCGGCCTGACGGCGGGCCTTGCCGCCCTGCGCTGACGCAGTCTCAGCTGCACGAAGGGAAAGCGCCGTGGCCGCGCTTCGCGTGCAAGGTGGGTCTCCTGCAGTTTTTCGATGTGGCCGCCGCAAACCGTTTGCGACGGCGGGGTGACAATGATATTTCTGTATTTGGCATACGAAATTCAATAGACGGCATATCACGCTTGACGCATGATAAAGTGCCGTTGCAAGCCGGCAGAGATCGGCATCGCAAAGTGGTCAGGGATGGTTCCAGGGGTTTGGCATGAGCAAGGCACTTGATGGTGTGCGCGTGCTCGACATGACGCACGTGCAGTCCGGTCCATCGGCAACCCAGTTGCTGGCCTGGCTCGGCGCGGATGTGATCAAGGTCGAGATGCCGCGCCGTGGCGACATCACGCGGACCCAGCTGCGCGACAAGTCCAATGTCGACAGCCTCTATTTCACGATGCTCAACGCCAACAAGCGCAGCGTCACCCTCAACATCAAGTCGCAGCAGGGCCAGGATGCCCTGGTCCGTCTCATCGAGCGGTGCGACGTGATGGTGGAGAATTTCGGCGCTGGCGTGCTGGAGCGCCAGGGGTTTTCCTGGGAACGCATCGAAGCCATCAATCCCCGCATCATCTACGCCTCCATCAAGGGCTTCGCTGAAGAAAGCGGGCTGGAGGCGAAGGCCTACGAGACCATTGCCCAGGCCATGGGCGGCGCCATGAGCACCACCGGCTGGCGCTCCGGCCCGCCGACCGCCGCCAGCGTCCAGGTGGGCGACACCGGAACCGGCATTCACTGCGTGGCCGGCATTCTCGCCGCTTTGTTCCAGCGCACCGTCACCGGGCGCGGCCAGCGGGTGGATGTCGCCATGCAGGATTGCGTGATGAACCTGCTGCGCGTGAAGCTGCGCGATCAGCAGCGCCTGGCCAGCGGCCCGCTCACCGAATATCCCGGCGCCCCGGCGACCGAGAGCGTGCCGCGCGCCGGCAATGCCTCGGGCGGCGGCCAGCCCGGCGCGGCGCTGCGCTGCGCGCCCGGGGGCGAGAACGATTATTGCTACGTCATCATCCAGCCCCAGGGCTGGGCCCCGCTGATGCGGCTGATCGGCCGCAAGGACCTGATCGACGACCAGCGCTTCGCCAGCCATGAGGCGCGGGCGCAGCGGCTCGAGGCGTGCTTCGAGCTGATCGAGGCCTGGACGCGGCAGCGCACCAAGTTCGAGGTGATGAAGGCCCTGCAGGCCATCGATGTGCCCTGCGGCCCCATCCTCTCCACCAAGGACATCATGGAAGACCGCGCGCTCTACGACCGCGGCTTTCTCGTGGAGGTCCCCCATCCGGAGCGTGGGACCTATGTGACCGTCGCCTCTCCCATCCGCCTGTCGCAAAACGACGTGCCGGTGGAGCGGGCGCCTCTGCTTGGAGAGCACACGGAAGAGGTGCTCTCCTGGGTCGGCTTCAGTGCCGAAGATATCGCGAGTATGCGCGCCACCGGCGTCGTGTAATCCATAAACATGCCGCCCTAAGAGGGACCCAAGGGTGGGGCGGTTCATCTCATAAAATAAGAAGAGAATGACGTGAAAAGGGTAGGAAAATGGGATCGTCGGAGTCAGGTGGCACCGCCATTGTGACGACAAACCGCTGGCTGCAATTGATTGCCGGTGTCGTTTGCATGGTTGCCGCAGCTAATATTCAGTATTCTTGGACCTTGTTCGTCCCGGAAATTCAAAATGCGCACGGCTGGAGCCGGGCGTCGATTCAGGTTGCCTTCACGGTGTTCGTGGTCGTCCAGACCTGGCTGACGCCCATCGAAGGCTATTTCATCGACAAGTACGGTCCGCGCACGGTCGTCTTCGTCGGCGGCTTCTTCACGGGCCTGTCCTGGATCGTAAATTCCTATGCCACCTCGCTGACCGGCTTCTACATCGGCGCCGCCATCGGCGGTATCGGCGTCGGCTGCGTGTATGCGACCTGCATCAACAGCGCGTTGAAATGGTTCCCGGACAAGCGCGGCCTCGCGGTCGGCCTGACGGCGGCCGGCTATGGCTCGGGCACCGTGCTCACCATCATCCCGATCGCGAACATGCTGAAGACTTCCGGCTATTCGGAAACCTTCTTCCTGTTCGGCCTGATTCAGGGTGCGATCATCCTTCTCGCGGCCGGCTTCCTTCGGTCTCCCAAGAAGGGCGAAGTGACGTTTTCTTCCAGCGTGGCGCAGAGCCGGCGCGATTACACACTCGGCGAAGCCCTTCGCACGCCGGTGTTCTACGTCATGCTCACCATGTTCATCTGCACCGTCACCGGCGGTCTGATGGCGGTGGCGCAGCTCGGCGTGATCGCGGAGGATCTCGGGGTCAAGAAGGTTGAGGTCAATCTCTACTTCTTCGCCATGGCGGCTCTGCCGTTCGCCTTGATGCTCGACCGGATCCTGAATGGCGTTTCCAGGCCGCTGTTTGGCTGGGTTTCGGACCATATCGGCCGCGAAAAGACGATGTTTTTCGCTTTTGCGATGGAAGGCATCGGAATCGTCGCGCTCGGCGCGTTCGGTCACAATCCGTGGGCCTTCATTTTCCTGTCCGGCGTGGTGTTCCTCGCCTGGGGCGAAGTCTACTCACTGTTCTCGGCGACCGCCGCGGACACGTTCGGCAGTGCACACGTTGGAAAAATCTATGGCGTTCTTTACTGCGCCAAGGGTGTGGCCGCCCTTCTCGTGCCGTTTGCAAATATTTTGATGGAAGCGACCGGAAGTTGGTCCACGGTTCTCTATACCGTTGCGATCATGGATCTGACCGCCGCCTTCATGGCCCTCTTCGTTCTGCGGCCGATGCTCAAAAAGCATCACCAGATGAATGCAGATGCGGCCGCTCGCGCGACGCTTCAGGCTCCGGTCGGCGCCTGATCCAACAGCCCTCTGCCGCCTTAGGGCGGCCCCTTGAGGCCCTGGCTTTGCCAGGGCCTTTTTTTTGCCCAACGCCAAAGATGCGCCTCAGAGCGCATCCCGCCCGATTTTATTTGTATTGAAAGTGGTAAGTATCGTAAGTGTATTTGGAAGAAATGATTTGGCGGAAGCGCAGATAATTCCCGCCAGGGTGACGTGATTTCCTGAATTTCACGCTATTGAGCGTCCGAAATTTTCGCTCATTTTGCGCCTATCCTTTCTTTCTGATTGCGAAATCAACGGTTTTTCATGCCTCGGTAGCTGTTACATTACCGCAAATTGCATGTTGCATACCGTATTTTGCATCGAACATTCGAGCCTGGTTCGCAGCGGGCCGCTCGAAACGAGCCCGCCACCATCAAGAATGGCGACTGTCACGGGCCGTTCATCGACTCGAATTCGATGACCCCAATAGGGAAGGGTAGGAAATGCCGTCTGTTGAGTCTGTGCAGAAGGGGCCCATCGGCGGGCGCTGGATGCAGCTGGTTATCGGCGTGATCTGCATGTCGATGATCGCCAACCTGCAATATGGCTGGACGCTGTTCGTCGAGCCCATCAACGACAAGCACCAGTGGGGCCGCGCGGCCATTCAGGTCGCCTTCACCATCTTCGTTCTCACCGAGACCTGGCTGGTCCCGATCGAGGGCTGGTTCGTGGACAAGTACGGCCCGCGCATCGTCGTGCTCATCGGCGGCTTCCTGTGCGGCCTCGGCTGGGTCCTGAACTCCATGGCCGATACGCTGGCCCTGCTTTACGTCGCGGCGGCCGTCGGCGGCATCGGCGCGGGCGCGGTCTACGGTACCTGCGTCGGTTCGGCGCTGAAGTGGTTCCCCGATCGCCGCGGTCTTGCCGCCGGCATCACCGCCGCCGGATTCGGCGCCGGCTCGGCCATCACCATCATCCCGATCGCGGCGATGATCGCCTCGCAGGGTTATCAGCAGACCTTCCTCGTGTTCGGCCTGTTCCAGGGCGCGGTCGTGATGGCGCTCTCGCTGTTCCTACAGGCGCCCAAGCCCGGCCAGCTTCCCCCGGTCACCAACAAGGCCGCCACGCAGAGCCGTCGCGATTACGGCCCGGGCCAGATGCTCAAGGCCCCGGTGTTCTGGGTCATGTACGCGATGTTCGTTCTGGTCGCCGCCGGCGGCCTGATGGCGACGGCGCAGCTCGGCTCCATCGCCAAGGACTTCAACATCGCCGGAATCCCGGTGAGCCTGATGGGCATCACCCTGCCGGCGCTGACGTTCGCGCTGTCCATCGACCGCGTGCTCAACGGCCTCACCCGTCCGTTCTTCGGCTGGGTGTCGGATAACATCGGCCGCGAGAACACCATGTTCATCGCGTTCTCGCTTGAAGCGGTCGGCGTGCTCGCCCTAGGCCACTTCGGCTCGAACCCGTTGGCTTTCGTGCTGCTCACCGGCCTCGTCTTCTTCGCCTGGGGCGAGATCTACTCGCTGTTCCCGGCGACCTGCGGCGACACGTTCGGCTCCAAGTTCGCCACCACCAACGCCGGCTTCCTCTACACCGCCAAGGGCACCGCTTCTCTGGTGGTTCCGGTTGCGAGCGTCGCCGTGGCGCAGCTCGGCAACTGGGATCTGGTGTTCCTCATCACCGCAGGGGTGAATGCCCTGGCGGCGCTGATGGCCCTGTTCGTGCTGAAGCCCATGCGTGCGCGCTTCGTCGCGGATGCCAAGCTGGCCACGGCGGCGGAAGCCAAGGCGGCTCAGGTCGCTCACTGACCCTCGTTCCTGTCCGGCGTCCCTTGCGGGGCGACCGGGCCGGGATGCGAGACAGCGCGTTCGAAAGGCAGGCGTTCGCGCCTGCCTTTTTCATGTGAGGCGGGCGATCAGAACCCGCGGGGGAAGGACGCGACCGCAGGCTCGCTGCTCTGCGTGTCCTTGTCGCCACCGAAAAGGGTGCCGGCGGTGCGGGTCTTATCCTGGTCCATCAGCGCCAGCTCGGCCGGGATGCCGGGGCCGCCGGCGGCTGCCATGAAGCTCTTGGGATTGCTGAAGCCGATCACGGCGCCAGTGAGAGCAACACCGAGGATGGCGAGAGCGACGAAATCGAATGCGGTCATTTCAGCCTCCAGGCGTGCCATGCACGCCGCTCGTTGCGAGCGACCGAGCAACCGTGTGATTGCCCCGTCCTCATTTCAGGATGCCATACTGACCTAATTCATCGCCTCTGTGGTATACATAATACGCAGGGGTGCCTCTCATTGCTGCATAGCAGCATTAGCGGCCCCCGTTCTGGCTTAGCTGGCTGAGAGATTTCGCAAGTGCGAGATGAGCCCTTCGGTGGAGCCCGAGGTCTCGGCCGGAGCGGCACCTCCCTTCACCGCCGGCAGCAAAGCGGTGGCCATTTCCTTGCCAAGCTCCACGCCCCATTGATCGAACGCGTTGATTCCCCAGATCGCGGCTTCCGTGAACACGCGATGCTCGTAGAGCGCGATCAGCCGCCCCAGGGTGAACGGGTCGAGCAGCGTGTAGGCCAGCGTCACCGAGGGACGGTTGCCGGGGAACACCTTGTGCGGCGCGAGCTCCGCCACCCGCGCCTCGCTCATACCCCCGGCGCGCAATTGCGCTTCCACCTGCGCGAGGGAACGCCCGCGCAGCAGCGCTTCCGATTGGGCGAGGCAATTGGCGATCAGCAGGTCGTGATGGGCGCCGAGTGCCGGTTCGTGCCCCTGGGCGGCGATGAGGAATTCCACCGGCACCACATCGGTCCCCTGGTGGAGCAACTGGAAGAAGGCATGCTGGCCATTGGTGCCGGGCTCGCCCCAGACGATCGGCCCCGTCGGACGCGTGACCGCAGTGCCGTCCCGCGTCACGCTCTTGCCGTTGCTCTCCATGTCCAATTGCTGGAGATAGGCGGGAAAGCGGGCGAGGCGCTGGTCGTAGGGGATGATCGCCCGGCTCGCATAGCCGCAGACATCGCGATGCCACACGCCCACCAGAGCGAGGAGGACCGGTAGGTTCTCCTCCAGCGGCGCATGGCGGAAATGATCGTCCATGGCGGCGCCGCCGGCGAGAAAATCGCCGAACGCGGCCGAGCCGATGGCGATCATCAGCGGCAGGCCGATGGCCGACCACAGCGAATAGCGGCCGCCGACCCAATCCCAGAAACCGAACGTGCGCTCCGCCGCGATGCCGAAGGCGCCGACCTTGTCGAGCGCAGTGGAGACCGCTGCGAAATGGTGCCCCACCGCCTCCTCGCCGAGCGCGGCCGAGATCCAGGCGCGCGCAGACGCGGCGTTGGTCATGGTCTCGATGGTGGTGAAGGTCTTCGAGGCGATGATGAACAAGGTGGTGGCGGGCGAGAGCGGCTTCAGCACGTCGCTCAGATGCGCGCCATCCACGTTGGAGACGAAATGCAGGCGCGGCCCATCGTGATAGGGCGCGAGCGCAAGCGTCGCCATCACCGGCCCGAGGTCCGAGCCGCCGATGCCGATGTTCACCACATCGGTGAACATCTGCCCGCGGTGCCCGGCGATGGTGCCGGCGCGCACCGCATCGGCGAAGGCGTACAGCCGGCCGAGGGTTTCGCGCACCTGCGTCTTCACGTCGGTCCCGCCAATGTCGAGCGGGTCGGGGGTGCCGTCGCGCAGCGCCACGTGCAGCACCGAGCGCTGTTCGGTGGAATTGATGCGCGCACCGGCGAACATGGCCTCGCGCCGCGCTTCGACGCCCGTCGCCCGGGCGAGCTGGAGCAGCAGGCCGAGGCTCTCTTGGGTCAGCGCTGTCTTGGAGATGTCCAGCAGCAGGTCCCCGCTGCTGGCGGAGAAGCGGGCGAAGCGGTGCGGGTCGGCGAACAGATCCGCCAAGGGCGTGGCGGCGGCGCGGGCCTGCACGGCGCTGAGCGCCTGCCAGAGGGCTTCGGCTTCGGTCCCGGACACGGGGGCGTCGGTCATGGTCGGATCTCCGTCAGGGGCACCACAGCACGTCGAGCGGGGCGCGCGCACGCAGCACGGCCCGGATCGGCAGGGCTTCCGCCGGCCCCTCCGCGCGCGCCGTTTCCAGCACCGCGCGTTTGCCGGCACCCTCGATGTGCAGGAGCAAAGTCTGTGCCGCGATGAGCGGGGGCAGGGTGAAAGTGATGCGCGGCTCGCCCGCCGCCTCCGCGCGAATCGCGATCAGGCGCGCGGAGCCGTTGGGGTCGAGCGCCGCCGGAAGGGCCTCGGCGCCGGGAAAGAAAGAAGCTGTATGTCCGTCGTCGCCCATGCCGAGCACGACGGCCGCGAAGGGGAGGGGCAGGCCGGCAAGGCTCGCCTCCACCGCGGCGAGGCCCGCTTCGGGCGTGTCGGCGCCGTTAAACAAGGGCAGGAAACGCGCCTGCGCCGCCGGTCCCTGCAACAGGTGGCGGCGCACCAGGGCGGCGTTGGAACGGGGCGAAGCCTCGTCCACCCAGCGCTCGTCCACGAGGGTGACGCTCACGCGGCTCCAGTCGAGCGGTGCTCCGGCGAGGGTCTCGAAGAAGCGCGTGGGTGTGCGCCCGCCGGAGACGGCAAGGCTCGCGGCGCCTGTTGCGGCGGTGCGCGCGCGCAGCGCCTCCGCCACATGGGCCGCCAGCGCGCGCGCCAGCGCGTCCGGCCCGTCATAGGCGGCGAAGGCGACCGGGGTGGGGCTGGCGGTCATGGGCGCGGGCGGCTTTCGGCACGGAGGGAGCGAGGCGGGTCAGCGGGACGGCACCGGGTCTCAGGCGTCGTCCATCCAGGTGCGGCCGTCCCGCTCGATCAGCGCGATCGCCGCGGAGGGGCCCCAGGTGCCGGCCGTATATGGTTTCGGGGCTTCTCGCAGATTGCGCCAGGCCTCCAGGATGGGATCGATCCACTTCCATGCGGCTTCCACTTCGTCGCGGCGCATGAACAGGGTCTGGTTGCCCCGCACCACATCCATGAGAAGCCGCTCATAGGCATCCGGGTTCCGCACGCCGAACGCCTCGGCAAAGCTCATGTCGAGCGGCACGTGCTGGAGGCGCATGCCGCCGGGGCCGGGATCCTTGATCATCAGCCACAGCTTCACGCCCTCGTCAGGCTGCAGGCGGATGACCAGACGGTTCGCCATGATGGGGCCGGCCTGCCCGTCGAACACCGAATGGGGAATGGGGCGGAAGGCCACGACGATTTCCGACACCCGGCTCGCCAGCCGCTTGCCGGTGCGCAGGTAGAACGGCACGCCGGCCCAGCGCCAATTGCCGATTTCCGCCTTCAGGGCGACGAAGGTCTCGGTCTGGCTGGTGCTGGAGCCGAGTTCGTCCAGATAGCCCGGCACCGCGCCGCCGGAGGACGCGCCGGCGCGATACTGGCCGCGCACCGTGAGGGCGGCCACATTGCTCTCGTCGATGGGCTCCAGCGCTTTCAGCACCTTCAGCTTTTCGTCGCGCACCGCATCCGCGTCCATGCACACCGGCGGCTCCATGGCCACCAGGCAGAGCAATTGGAGCATGTGGTTCTGCACCATGTCGCGCAGCGCGCCGGCGGTGTCGTAATAGCCTGCCCGGCCGGCGACCCCGAGGCTTTCGGCGACCGTGATCTGCACATGGTCGATATGGGCGTGGTTCCACACCGGCTCGAACAGGGCGTTGGCGAAGCGCAGGGCCATCAGGTTCTGCACCGTCTCCTTGCCGAGATAATGATCGATGCGGAATACGGATTCTTCGCGGAACACTCGGCCGACCGCCTCGTTCACCGCGCGGGCGGACGCGAGATTCTTGCCCACCGGCTTTTCCACCACCACGCGCGTCTGCGGCGTGACGAGATGGTGCGACCCGATGCGGGCGCAGATATCGTCGAACAGGTCGGGGCCGACGGCGAGATAGAACACGCGCACCTTTTCGGCGCCGGGCGCGAGCAGGGCCGCGAGCACGTCCCACCCCTCGTCGGACACCGCGTCCACCTCGACATAATCGACCCGCTCGAGGAAGCGCTCCAGCTGCTTGCGCTCGACCTGATCGATGCCGTCGCGATCCTCCACCGAATCACGGGCGAACTCCTGGAATTCGGCGCGGGTCATGCTGCGGCGGGACGCGCCGATGATGCGGGCGTCGTCCGGCAACTGGCCGGCCAGATCGCGTTCATACAAAGCGGGAAGAAGCTTGCGTTTCGCGAGGTCGCCGGTCGCTCCGAACACGACGATGTCGAACGGCTCGACCGTGATGACGCGAGCTACCATGGGGACCTCCAATTGACGGCCCAGGACGCCGTCACGCGAGACGATATTCGTCTTCTACCAAATCCTTCGCGTCTGTGTTGCGACTGCGAGGGAGGGATGTTGATATCGCTTTTGAGAGGTGCTGCGCCAGATGCTCCACGGCCGGCGTGAGCCGGCGCAACTGCGGAGCGTGCACCAACCACGCGTCCATCTGCGGCGAGAAATCCATTAGCGCCACGCTCTGCAGTTCATCGCGATGCCGGCTCGCCGCCAGCATGGCCTGCGTGGCGAAGCCGATGCCGACGCCGCGCGCCACCAGCGAGAGCCGTAATTCCGAGGAGAGTGCTTCCGCCGCCACCTCGAACGGCAGGCGGGCATTCTCGAACGTGCGCTTCAGGATGCGGCGAAAATCGCACCCGTGCTGGCTCAAGACCCAGGGATAGGCGGAAAGATCGACAAGGCGCGTGGATGCGGGGAAGGTGAAATGCCGGCTCGCCACCACTTCCACCGGCAAGGTGCCGAGCGGGATGGCCACAAGGGCATCGGGCGGCGCGACATGGGTGGGGAGCGACAGGCAAGCGACGTCCAGGACGCTGGAATGCAGTTGCTCGATCAGATTGGCGCTCCAGTCGCTGGAGACGCGGGGCATGAGGCGGGGGAAGGCGGCGCGCAGATGATCCAGCGGCTCGGCCAAGGCCATCTCCGATAGGAACGGCGTCACGCCGAAGCGGAACTCGCCCTCCACCACGCCGGTCGGGGCAAGGCGCGCCTTGAGATCGGCCACGGCGCCGACCACGTGTCGCCCCATCTCATAGGCGTCGCGCCCGGCGCGCGTGGGCTTCAGCGGCTTGGCCTGCCGGTCCAGCAGCACCGCGCCGAGCGCGTCTTCCAGAGCCTGCACGCGCCGGGTCACGCCCGGCTGGGTCAGGTTCAGCCGGCCCGAGGCGGCGACGATGGAGCCAGTTTCCACCACCGCCAGGAAGGCTTCGAGGTCCCGTATGTTCATGACCCCCTCCGTTTAATGCGCAATTCGCATATTGAAAATCACCTTAATTCAATTGTCGCATAAACAGGAACGCACATACAGTCCCGCCAACTCAAATTCGCGGGATCTTCCCATGACAGATGTTCCGGCCGCCGATGGCGTGCCACTTTCCTCCGCCGCCCCGGCCGTTCCCGTCGAGGCGGGAACGCGCGCGCCGCCGACCTTGCTGTTCGCGATCGCCGCCGGCCTCCTGATCTCGGACATCACGGCAACCCAGCCGCTGGTGGGGGCCATGCGCGAGAGCCTCGCCATCACGGAAGGGCTGGCGAGCCTGGTGGCGACTCTGGCCCTGCTCGGTTATGCCGCCGGCCTGCTGTTCATCGTGCCGTTGGCCGACCGCATGGAGGCGCGAAAGCTGGCGCTGCTGATGCTCGCGCTCGGCATCGCCGCGCGGCTCGCGCTTGCCGGCGCCCCGACGTCCATCGCCGCCTTCGGTGCCGCGTTCGCCGTCGGCATCGGATCCAGCGCCGTCCAAGTGCTGGTGCCGCTCGCCGCCTCCATGGCGCCGGAGCATGAGCGCGGCAAGGTGGTGGGCAACATCATGGCGGGGGTGATGGCTGGTATCCTCCTCTCCCGTCCGCTGGCCGGGCTGATTGCGGATTTCGCCGGCTGGCGCGCCTTCTTCCTCATGACGGCGGGGGCGACGACGCTGCTGTCGGTGGTGCTGGCCCTGCGCTTGCCCAATCACCCCCCGCGCACCCAGGAGAGCTATCGCGCGCTGCTGGT
Organism: Roseixanthobacter pseudopolyaromaticivorans; assembly: GCF_043195145.2. Lineage (NCBI taxonomy): Bacteria > Pseudomonadati > Pseudomonadota > Alphaproteobacteria > Hyphomicrobiales > Xanthobacteraceae > Roseixanthobacter > Roseixanthobacter pseudopolyaromaticivorans. The sequence continues at coordinate 3,201,211 of NZ_CM195539.1, read as the reverse complement.
GTCGCTGGTGACCCTGGTGCGGGAAGAGCCGGTGCTGCGGCGCCGCGCCCTGACGGCCGCGCTCGGCATGGCAGCCTTCAGCTCGTTCTGGACCATGATCGCGCTGCGGCTCGCGGACGCTCCATTCTCCTTGTCGGCGAGCCAGATCGCGGTGTTCGCGCTCGCCGGCTGCGGCACGATCCTGATCGCGCCGCTCGCCGGGCGCGCGGGAGATCGGGGATGGACCAAGGGCGGCACGCATGTGGCCCACATCGCCATGCTGGCCGGCGCGGGGATCGCCGCGCTCGCCGGATGGCTGGCGCAAGGCGGCGCGTTCGGCGTGCCGCTGGCCTTGCTGGTGGTGGCGGGGCTGGTACTCGACATGGGCTGCGTCGGCGACCAGACGCTGGGGCGGCGGGCGATCAACATGATCCGCCCGGCCGCACGCGGCCGCATGAATGGCCTGTTCTCCGGAATCTTCTTCATTGGCGGGGCCATCGGCGCGTCGCTCAGCGGCGTCGCCTATGCGAGCGGCGGCTGGCTCGGCGTGTGCGCCCTCATCGCCGGGTTCTCGGTTGTCGCCGGGCTGGTCGGCTTGTTCGAGCCGCGCTGATCCGAATCGCAGACCCTTCAGCAGGAACGCCGGCCCTCGTGGCCGGCGTTTTCGTTTGGCGCCCTCGCGGCGCCGGACACGAGCGGGCGGGTGCACAACGCAAAAAACCCGCGCGGCAGGGGCCACGCAGGTGTCGCTTCAGCTCAATGCCTCGCCAGCCGCTTGGGCGGCTGGAGACCCGCTCAGCGGGTGGGGCGGGGCTTGCTGGGGATCAGGCCTTCGCGCTGGGCGCGCTTGCGGGCCAGCTTGCGGGCGCGGCGAACGGCTTCGGCCTCTTCGCGGGCGCGCTTCTCGGACGGCTTCTCGTAGTGACCACGCAGCTTCATCTCGCGGAAGATCCCCTCACGCTGCATCTTCTTCTTGAGCGCCTTGAGGGCCTGATCGACATTATTATCGCGGACGAGAACTTGCACGTGTTGCCTCTTCGAGCTGTTGCGCCGAGCGAACTTGCACTGGTCTGAAAAACGTATCCGGAAGCAGGAGGGGCGCTTTCACGCCGGACCATATCTCTGCCGGAAGGAGCGCTCTCATATCAGAGGCCCCGGTCTTTGTCCACACTTGCTCCGCCCGTCAACGGGGCGCCGCAATCAAAAAAGGGCGACACTTGGTGCCGCCCTTTTGCATTTCAATTCGATGCGCCTCAGGAGCCGCCGAACAGCTTGCGCTGCCACCAGCCCGAACGGGGCTTGGCGCTGGGGGCGGCCTCCTGGCTCTCGCTGGCGGCCACCGGTGCGGGCTGGGCCACGGGGGCTTCCGCCTCGGCGCTGGCGCCCGGTTCAGCGGCGACGATGTCAGCGTCGGCGATGGGCACGCTGGCGCTTTCCTGGTTCGATGCCGCGGCTTCCGCAGCGGGCTCGGCCGCGGTCACGGGCTCGGTGGGGGCGATGGCCCCGTCCTCGCCCAGGATGACCGGCGCCTTCTCACGCACCGTCGAGCGGCGGCGCGGGGCGGGTGCGGGTTCCGGCTCGGCCGGACCCGGGGCAGGGGGGATAACGGCGGCCGGAGCAGGCGCCGGTGCCGGCAGGGGCGCCGGAGCGGGCTCGGGCGCAGCCTGCTCGACCACAGCCTGTTCGGCCACTGGAGTCTCGATGTCGCTGGGTGCGCTCACCGGCGCGGCTTCGAAGGCGGCTTCGGTCAGGGCCACCGGGGATTCGGCGCTGAGCGTCGTCTCGGGGCCGTCGGCCTCGCCTTCGCCTTCGGCGGCCAGCGGACCTTCTGCGGCGTCCTCGTCTTCGCCGGAGCGCGGCGCACCCTCCTCGCCCTCACGGCGATTGCGGCGGCCGCCCCGGCGACCGCGCCGGCGCCGGCGGCGCTCGCCCTCGGTCTCGCCACGGGCTTCGCCTTCGGCGCGCTCTTCCTCGTCGGATTCTTCTCCCTCGCCTTCGCCTTCGGCGCTGGCGGCGAGATCATCAGCCTCGGCAGATTCCCCGTCTTCATCGGCGGGAACGCCACGGACTTCCCCGTCGCGCTCGCCACGCCGGCGACGACGGCGGCGGCGGCGGCGGTTGCCGTTCTCGTCCACGCGCTCGGCGCTGCCTTCGCCGTCGGCCTCGGCCTCGGCTTCGCCTTCGCTCTCGCCGGCCTCGGCCTCCTCGCCGGTGTCCTCATCCTCCTCCTCATAATCCTCCTCGGGGAGGATCGAATCGGGATGCACGGCCTTGGAGAGGCGCGGCGCGGCCGGCGGCGGCACGGCAAGGTCGCCCTTCTCGATCAGGAAGGGCTGGTGGCCGGTGACGCTCTCGTCCGCCGTGATGAGCAGCGTGACGGAGAAGCGCTCTTCCAGCTCGCGCAGATGGGCGCGCTTCTGGTTCAGCACATAGAGCGCCACTTCCGAGCGGGTGCGGGCGATCAGATTGTGCGTGGCGCCGCGCACGAGCTGTTCCTCGAAGGCGCGCAGCAATTGGAGGGCGACCGAGGCCGCCGAGCGCACATGGCCGGTGCCGCCGCAGGTGGGGCACACCTCGATGGAGCTTTCCAGCACGCCGGTGCGGATGCGCTGGCGCGACATTTCCATGAGGCCGAAGTGCGAGATGCGGCCCACCTGGATGCGCGCGCGGTCGTTCTTCAGGCAATCCTTGAGCTTGCGCTCCACCGCCCGGTTGTTGCGCTTCTCCTCCATGTCGATGAAGTCGATGACGATCAGGCCGGCAAGGTCGCGCAGGCGCAGCTGGCGCGCGATTTCCTCGGAGGCTTCCAGATTCGTTTTGAGCGCGGTGTCCTCGATGTGGTGCTCGCGCGTTGAGCGGCCCGAGTTCACGTCGATGGAGACCAGGGCCTCGGTGGGGTTGATGACGATATAGCCGCCGCTCTTGAGCTGGACCACGGGGGAGAACATCGCATCGAGCTGATGTTCCACGCCGTGCTTGGCGAAGATCGGCTGGTGATCGTGATAGGCGACGACGTTCTTCACATGGCTCGGCATGAGCATGCGCATGAAGTCGCGGGCCTCGCGGAAGCCCTCTTCGCCGGCGACGTGGATGTCGTCGATGTCCTTGTTGAACAGGTCGCGGATGGCGCGCTTGATCAGCGAGCCTTCCTCATAGACCAGGCTCGGGGCGCTGGAGGTGAGGGTCAGCTCGCGCACCGTCTCCCACAGGCGCAGCAGATATTCGAAGTCGCGCTTGATCTCGACCTTGGTGCGGTTGGCGCCGGCGGTGCGCAGGATGATGCCCATCCCTTCCGGCACCTCCAGATCCTGCACCACTTCCTTCAGGCGCTTGCGGTCCACCGCATTGGTGATCTTGCGCGAGATGCCGCCGCCCCGCGCGGTGTTGGGCATCAGCACGGAATAGCGGCCGGCGAGCGAGAGATAGGTGGTGAGAGCCGCGCCCTTGTTGCCGCGCTCCTCCTTGACCACCTGCACCAGCATCACCTGGCGGCGGCGGATGACTTCCTGGATCTTGTAGGAGCGGGCGCGGCGCTGGTGCGCGCGCTCGGGCACCTCTTCCATGGCGTCGTCGGAGCCCATCTGCTCCACGCCTTCGTCTTCTTCCTCGCCGTCCTCGTCCTCGTCGTCCTCGGCGGAGCGGCGGGATTTTTCCGAACCGCGACGGCCGCGCGGCGCGCGCTCGCGCGGCTCACGCCCGGCTTCGGCGGATTGGCTTTCCGATGCGTCCGGCGCGGCCTCAAGGGCGGCGGCCTCCTCGCCCTCGGGCGGCAGGATCGGGTTTTCCTCGCGGTCGGCGAGCGGGGCTTCCTCGCGCGCCTCGTCCTCGAAAGCGGCGCGGCTGTCCAGCCCGGCCTGCTCCTGGGGAGCGGGCAGTTCGCTGTCCACTTCGGCAGGCGCCCCGCGCTCGTGGCTCGCGCCCGCCTCGTGGGCGATGATGTCTTCCACATCGGTGGAGGCCGGCAGGTCGCGCGGATCGACCGGCACTTCCTCGCCGGTGTCGGTCTCGGCATAATCGCCGCCGAGCCGCTCCGGCTGTTCCTCGTCGTCATAGGACGAGGAGCCACCGGAAATCTGGCCGTCCTCGATGGTCTCGACCACGTCGGACTCGTCGATCTCCTCGACATTGCCGGAAACGCTCTCGTCCGACGACGGCCGGCGGGATTTGGGCCGCTCGCGGCGGCGCTCGCGGCGCTCGTCTTCCTCGTCGGCGGCGCGCGCGGCGCGCTCTTCTTCCTCGATCAGGGCGAGACGGTCGGCGACCGGGATCTGGTAATAGTCGGGATGGATCTCGCTGAAGGCGAGGAAGCCGTGCCGGTTGCCGCCATATTCGATGAAGGCGGCCTGAAGCGAGGGCTCGACCCGCGTCACCTTCGCCAGATAGATGTTACCCCGCAATTGCTTGCGGGACGCGGACTCATAGTCGAATTCTTCGACCCGATTGCCGCGCACGACCACGACCCGGGTCTCCTCCGGGTGGGTCGCATCGATGAGCATTTTGTTGGGCATGGAAATCTCTCTGCGCGGCGTCGGAGACACAGCTCCGCGACGGTCGGCGCGGCAAAGCCTGCGAACCGCCGATACGCCTGAAATTGAAGCGGGAGGAGACAGAGGAGCCGTAGCGCGCGGGGGTCATTTCGACACCCTCCGCATCGAGACACACGGGCGCACGTGGTGCGCGCTGTTCGTGCGGTTGAAAGTCATGCCCTCGGCTACTCGTTCCTCAGCGAAGCATCAGACCAGGCGAGTGCCCGGCCCCGGCATACGGCAGCCCGATTCCCCCCGACAGACAGCTTCCTCGGCGGCATGAGCGACGCGAGCGGCCGTCCAGTCGCGCGCTTTGGGCGCGCGCGCCGCAGGATGGCACACTCAAATTCTTGAGCAGCCTGCGACGGGAGATGCCTGACCGGCTTCAGGAAAGTGGAAGTTCCCAAGCAGGACGCCATCAGCGGCAGCCGCGGCAGCCGGGGGCCGAAGAGCCTGTTCCGGAACGCGAACCGTATACATCTCCTTCTTACTCGTCCCGCTCGCCTCTTGGCAAGGTTCATGCCTGTTCCACCGGCAACAATGTCGTTCTGGCCTGTGTCGGACCGACCACAGGCCAGCGAGAAGTGAGCGGGGCGTCAACCTTGGATTAACGAAAGCGCCTCTATCCGGTACAAATGGCAAGTCTTGCCGTCTCCCGAGGCGGACGAGGGAAGGTTCCTGGACATGTGGGCCCGCAGACAGCGCGCCAGACGGACCGAAGCGGCGCCGGCATCGCCCCCGCCGTCGTGTGCCGCTGCCCGCGCGTGCATCGCCGACCGTTCAGACAGCCCGCGCGGCCCGGTTCGCCCCGCCGTGCGGCCGCAAGGCGTCCTCGCGCGGATGGTCCATTTGTCCGCTCCCCTGGTTCTGGCGGCCTGCATCAGCCTGGGTTTTGCTAGCGGCTCGCCCGTCGCGGCCGCCGAAGCGGCGGCGGTGCAGGTGGCCGCGCGCCCCGAAGCGGCACCCGCTACCGCCCCGGCCGTTCCGGAGCCGGCCGAAGATGCGGCGCGCCCCGCGGCCGCCGCGCCGGGCCCTGCGATCGCGACCGACGCGCGCCTCGCCGGCGATGTCCAGCGCACCCGCCTCGTGATCGATCTCAGCCGGCCGGTGGAATTCCGCGCCTTCACCCTCGCCAATCCCTATCGCGTCATCCTCGACCTGCCGGAAGTGCGCTTCGCCTTCGATGCCTCGAAGGGACAGACCAAGCGTGGGCTGGTCAATGCGTACCGCTACGGCGATTTTGCACCCGGCAAGGCGCGCGTGGTGGTCGATCTCGCCGCCCCGGTCACCATCGACAAGGCGTTCGTGCTGGAAGCGGTGGACGACCAGCCGGCGCGGCTCGTGCTCGATCTCGTGAAGACGGACGCGGCCAATTTCACCTCCACCCTGGCCACCGCGGCCGAAGCGCGCGGCGCCCCGCCGGTGGCGGTGCAGGTGGACACCGCATCCGACGGGGATACCCGGCCGGTGATCTGTCTCGACCCCGGCCATGGCGGCATCGATTCGGGCACGACGGGAGCCAGCGCGTTCGCGGAAAAGAATATCGTGCTGGATGTGGCCCTGGCGCTCAAAGCCAAGCTGGAGGCGAGCGGGCAGTATCGCGTCGTCATGACGCGCTCCACCGACACCTTCATCGCACTCGGGGAGCGGGTGCGAATCGCCCGTGCCAACCGCGCCGCCCTGTTCGTTTCCATCCATGCCGATGCGCTCGCCCGCAATGACGGGCAGGCCCGCGGCGCCAGCGTCTACACCTTGTCGGAAACCGCCAGCGATGCCGAAGCCGCCCATCTGGCGGAGCAGGAGAACAAGGCGGACCTGATCGCGGGCGTGGATCTCTCGGAAGAGAGCAACGAGGTCGCCGGCATCCTGTTCGACCTCGCCCAACGGGAAACCAAGAATTTCTCCGCCTTGTTCGCCCGCAGCCTCGTGGGTGCGATGAAGGGGGCGGGGCGGATCCACAAGACGCCGTTGAAATCCGCCGGCTTCCGCGTGCTGAAGGCACACGACGTGCCCTCGGTGCTGGTGGAGCTGGGCTATATGTCGAGCCGCGAGGACCTCAAGCTGATGACGTCGGACGCCTGGCGCGACAAGGTCACGGACGCCATGCAGAGCGCCATTACCGAGTTCTTCGCCACCCGGGTCGCCGGCGGCATCGCTGCACCGGCCCCCCTCGCCACGGGAAGCGTTCCGCGCTGATCGCGCCGCCTGCCGGCATCTGCCGCACCGGAACCTGTCGCTTCGATATATGCCGTTAGGGCAGGATCTGTCTTTTTGACGCTCCGTCGTGAAGCAGCCACTTTTGGCCAACATAGCCGTCTCAGCGGCACCGAATTCCCATGTTCTCGTGCCGGCACCCTTGCACAAAGGGGGCGAATGCGGCTTTTGGGAGAGGCTTGCCCCATGCGGGCAGGGAAAGCCGCCGTTGCGGGTGTCGTGGAGGGAGAGCCGGCGAAATGCGGCTGCTGTTGAGGTTCTTCGGATTTCTGTTCGCCCTCGGCACGCTGGTGCTCCTCGGCGGGGCCGCGGGGGCGACCTATTTCATCTGGAAATATTCCCAGGACCTGCCCGACTACACCCAATTGCAGAATTACGAACCGCCGGTGATGACGCGCGTCCATGCGGATGACGGCGCCCTGGTGGCGGAATGGGCGCGCCAGCGCCGCCTCTATATTCCCATCCAATCCGTGCCGAAGCTGGTGATCGAGGCGTTCCTGTCCGCCGAGGACAAGAATTTCTACGAGCACGGCGGCATCGACCCCTCCGGCATTTTCCGTGCCGGCATGCTCTATCTTCAGAATTTCGGCTCGAACCGCCGGCCGCAGGGCGCTTCCACCATCACCCAACAGGTGGCGAAGAACTTCCTGCTGACCAACGAAGTGTCCTTCGACCGCAAGATCAAGGAAGCGCTTCTGGCGCTGCGCATCGAGCGCGCCTATTCCAAGGACCGCATTCTCGAGCTCTATCTCAACGAAATCTATCTCGGCATGGGCGCCTACGGCATCGCCGCCGCGGCGCTGGTCTATTTCGACAAGTCGGTCGAGGACCTGAACATCCAGGAAGCGGCCTATCTCGCCGCTTTGCCGAAGGCGCCGTCCTCCTACAACCCGTTCCGCGAGCGTGAGCGCGCCACCGACCGCCGCAACTGGGTCATCGACCGCATGGCGGAGAACGGCTACATCACCGCCGCCCAGGCGGAGGCGGCCAAGAAGTCCGCCATCGACGTGACGCCGCGCCCCACCGGCGCGCAGATCTTCGCGGCGGAATATTATGCTGAAGAAGTGCGCCGTCAGATCTATGAGCGCTATGGCGAGACCAAGCTCTACGAGGGCGGCCTCTCTGTGCGCACGGCGCTCAATCCGAAGATGCAGATGATCGCCAAGAAGACCCTCTCCGACGGTCTCGTGCGCTTCGACGAGCAGCGCGGATGGCGTGGCCCGGTCAACCACATCGACGTTTCCGGCGACTGGGGGCAGAAGCTGTCCGAGCTGAAGGCCTATTACGACATCCCCTGGAAGCTCGCGGTGGTGCTCGATTCGGGCAAGGACACGGCGCGCATCGGCCTGCAGCCGCCGCGCGAGAAGTCGGGCAGCCTCTCCTCCCAGCGCGATCTCGGCCTGATCAATCTCGACGGCGTGAAATGGGCCCGCTGGACCAAGGGGCCGGACGCCTACAAGGCCGTGACCTCGGTCGCGCAGGTGCTCAAGCCCGGCGACGTGGTCTATGTCGAGCAGATTGCCGGCAAGGACGGGCAATATCGCCTGCACCAGATTCCGGACGTGGAAGGCGCCATGGTGGTGATGGAGCCGTTGACCGGACGCGTGCTCGCGCTTTCCGGCGGCTTCTCCTACGACGAAAGCCAGTTCAACCGCGCCACGCAGGCGCTGCGCCAGCCCGGCTCCTCCTTCAAGCCCATCGTCTATTCCTCGGCTTTGGACAATGGCTATACGCCCTCCACCGTGGTGCTGGACGCGCCCATCGAGATCGACCAGGGCCCCGGCCTCGGCGTGTGGGCGCCGGAGAACTACGCCAAGAAATTCTACGGCCCGCAGACCCTGCGCTTCGGCCTGGAGCAGTCGCGTAACGTGATGACGGTGCGCCTCGCCCAGGACATCGGCATGCCGCTGGTGGCGGAATATGCCAAGAAGTTCGGCGTCTATGACGACATGCTGCCGGTGCTCTCCATGGCCCTCGGGGCGGGCGAGACCACGCTCATGCGCATGGTCGGCGCCTATGCGATCATGGCCAATGGCGGGCGCAAGGTGACGCCCTCGCTCATCGATCGCATCCAGGACCGCTATGGCCACACCATCTACCGCCACGACGAGCGCGAGTGCCGCGGCTGCGATGCGGACAGCTGGCAGAACCAGCCCGAGCCGACCCTGATCGACCGCCGCCCCGTGGTGCTCGACCCCATGACCGCTTACCAGATCACCTCCATGATGGAGGGCGTGATCCAGCGCGGCACGGGCACGGCCCTGAAGGATCTCGGCAAGCCGGTGGCCGGCAAGAGCGGCACCACCAATGACGAGAAGGACGCCTGGTTCGTCGCCTTCACGCCGGAAGTCGTGGTGGGCGTCTATCTCGGCTACGACAAGCCAAAGCCCATGGGCAAGGGCGCGACCGGCGGCGTGCTTTCCGCCCCGATCGTGCGCGACTTCATGAAGACCGCGCTGGCCGACCGCCCGGCCATTCCGTTCCGCGTGCCGCCGGGCATCAAGCTGGTGCGCATCAATCCCAAGAGCGGGTTGCGTGCGAGCACGGGCGAAAACGCGATCCTGGAAGCGTTCAAGCCGGGCACGGCGCCGCCGGACAGCTATTCGGTGATCGGCGCGAGCGACGCGCCCCTCACCGTGACGCCCGAGGCCGACCGCGCGGTGCGCGCCGGCACCGGCGGACTGTACTGACCCTTCCCATTTCTGCTTTCGCCATCGGGCGGAGCCGGCCTGAACCCGCCGGCTCCGCCTTTTTCATTCCTGCCGCGACGGCTCTGCGGCGCGGCGTCGCCCGGCGCCCGTTTACAGGCCGGCGCCCCGCCGCTATTTTCCGCGGCCCTCGGATCAGAAAGGTTTGCCATGCGTGCGGAGCTCGCCGCGAAAGTCGACGAGATCAATCAGTCCGTTGATCTGCTGCGTCAGCATCTCAATGTGGACCGCTCGCGCCGGCGCCTCGCCGAATTGAACGCCATCGCCGAGGATCCGAACCTCTGGAACGACCCCGAGCGGGCCCAGAAGATCATGCAGGAGCGCACGGGCCTGGAAGATGCGCTCGGCGCCATCGACCGGGTCAATCGCGACCTTGCCGACAATATCGAGCTGATCGAACTCGGTGAGGCCGAGGGCGACGAGGGCGTGATCGCCGAGGCCGCCGCGGCCCTGGACGGGCTGAAGAAAGAACTCGCGCGCCGCGAGCTGGATGCGCTGCTTTCGGGCGAGGCGGATTCCAACGACAGCTATCTGGAAGTCCATGCCGGCGCCGGCGGCACCGACAGCCAGGACTGGGCGGAAATGCTGCTGCGCATGTACCGGCGCTGGTGCGAACGTCACGGCTTCAAGGTGGAGCTGATGGACGAATCGCAGGGCGAACAGGCCGGGCTGAAGTCCGCCACCATCCAGGTGAAGGGCCACAATGCCTATGGCTGGCTGAAGACCGAGGCGGGCGTGCACCGCCTGGTGCGCATCTCGCCGTTCGATTCGAACGCGCGGCGCCAGACCTCGTTTGCCAGCGTGGATGTCTATCCGGTGGTGGATGACCGCATCGTGGTGGACATCAAGGAAGCCGATGTGCGGGTGGATACCATGCGCTCCGGCGGCGCCGGCGGCCAGCACGTGAACAAGACCGAATCGGCGGTCCGCCTCACCCATATTCCCACCGGCATCGCCGTGGTGAGCGAGGGCGACCGTTCCCAGCACAAGAATCGCGCGACCGCCTGGAACATGCTGCGCGCCAAGCTCTATGACCTGGAGCTGAAGAGGCGCGAGGCCGAGGCGATCGCGGAGCAGGCGGCCAAGACCGATATCGGCTGGGGCCACCAGATCCGCTCCTACGTGCTCCAGCCCTATCAGCTGGTGAAGGACCTGCGCACCGGCGTCACCTCCGGCACCCCGCAGGAAGTGCTGGACGGCGACCTCGACCCCTTCATGGAAGCGGCCCTGGCCCAGCGCGCCTATGGCGGCGGCCCGGATCAGGTCGAAGACGTGGAGTGAGCGCGCAGCGGCGCCACCGGGTGGCGCCGCTCTTGCTTTGGCAACCGCTAAGCCAGCGCCCGCGCGGCCTCCAGCACCTCTTCCGCATGGCCGGTGACTTTCACCTTCGGCCACACGCGGGCGATGGTTCCGTCGCGGTCGATGAGCAGGGTGACGCGCTCTATCCCCATGTATTTTCGGCCGTACATGCTCTTCTCGCCCCACACGCCATAGGCCGTGAGCATGGCCGTGCTCTCGTCCGAGCCGAGGGGAATATCCAGGTCGTACTTGGTCTTGAACTTGTCCTGCTTGCCAACCGGATCGGCCGAGACCCCGAGAATGGCCGTGTCCGCCTTCTCGAATTCGGTCCGCAGACCATTGAAGGCAATGGCTTCCTTGGTGCATCCAGGGGTATCAGCCTTGGGGTAGAAATAGAGCACCAGCTTGCGGCCGGAAAAGTCGCTGAGGGAAATGGTGCCGCCGCCGTCGCGGGGCAGGGTGAAGGCGGGAGCGGGTGCGCCCTGTGGGGGAATTTCAGCCAAGTGCCTTCCTTTCGACGTGTCGGTGTCATACCGCCTGAGCCAGATGCCCTTGCCTGGGGAACAGGATCGTACATTCTGGCGCCGCACCATGCGGGCGCGGGGGCGCCAGTCGGCACGCGGAGGGTTGCATAGGGATGAGCGAAAACGCGAGGCAGCTCAAGCCGGGCGAACGGCATGTGCGGCGATCGCGCCTGCAAGGCATCGCCGGCGCGCTGGTGCCGCGCAGCCGGGTCGCGCGTCTTGCCATGTGGCTGCTGGTGGGCGTGTTCGCCGTCGGTGGTATCGCGTCGCTCACACTCTATGGGTTGATCTCGCAAGGCGTCGTCACCGCAAACCTCGCCACGCCCTATATCGAACGCGCCATCGAGGAACGCCTGGGTGCGAACTACAGGGTGAAGATCGGCTCCACCACGATGGAGACCATGGAGGAGGGGCGCTCGGTCGTCATCGTGCACGACATTCGCGTCACCGGGCCGGGAAATGAACTCGTCGCCAGCGCCCCGAGTGCCGAGGTGGAGTTGGAAGGCAGCCTCCTGACGCTGTCGCCGCGCGCGCGCAGAATAGATTTGATCGGCGCGGAAATGACGGTGAAAATCGCGGCCTCCGGCTCGGTCGCGGTGGCGACCGGCAAGGGCGCGAAGGCCATCACCACGACATCGACCGGCGAGCCGCTGGTGCCGCCCCTGAGCCCCGCGACGGCCCCCGCCGGGAAAGCGCCCGCCACGCAGGCGCCCGCCGCCACGTCCGGCGGTTCGAGCGCACCCACCGCCCAAACTCCCGCCGCGCAGGCTCCCTCGGCCCAGGCTCCCTCAGTCCTTGCCTCGGGCGCCACGCGCGAGCAGATGGCGGATCCGCTGGTGCTCAAGGGGCTCGCCCAATGGCTGGAGCAATTGGAGCGCGGCGGCCTCGACGGCGGGGCGCTGCAGGACGTGGGCCTCAAGGACGGCACGCTGGTGGTGCAGAACGAGGCGAGCGGCCGCAAGGTGACGTTCGACGACATCTCGATCCGCCTCGCGCGCCCCTCCCACGGCGGCGTGGTGCTGACCTTCACGGTGAAGAGCCCGCACAGCACGGCCACCCTGGTCGCAACCATCGGCCCGGTTGCCGACCGCGAGCGCACGGTCGTTCTCGACCTCAAGGATGTCTCGACGCGCGACCTGGTCCAGGCGTTCAGCCAGGATTGGCGGCGCTTCTATATGGACATGCCCCTGTCCGCTTCGCTCAATGCGCGCCTCGCCCTCGACGGCAACGTGCGCGCCGCCAGTGCCAAGGTGCAGCTCGGCGCCGGCCAGATCGGCAATGGCGAGGACGAGCTGGAACGCTTCACCCTGGACGGCGCCGAACTGGCGCTGACGCTGGACCCGCAGCGCCGCGTGGTGGCGATCGACCAATTGATGGCCAGCAAGAATGCCAACAAGGTGGCCTTGCAGGGCGAAGTGAAGGTGCCCGCCGCCGCCGACCAGGACTGGCCCTACACCCTGCGGCAGCGCGAAGTGGTGTTCGCTGGCCCGGAAATGCCTGATCCGCCGCTGGTGCTCACATCGGTGGATGTGGTCGGGCGCTACACGCCGCCCAACAAGCAATTGCTGTTCGAGCGCGGCGGGCTCGCCAGCGCGGCCGGCGGCCTCAGCTTTTCCGGCATGGTGGATTTCGGCATCGACGTGCCGGCCATCAAGCTGAATGCGGTGGGCTCGCGCATGCCGTCCAGCACGGTGCGCCGCTTCTGGCCGGTCTCCATCGCTCCGCCGGCGCGCACGTTCGTGCTGGAGAATGTCACCGGCGGCACGATTGATGGCTCCACCATCGTCGTGAACATGCCGCTGGACCTCATCGGCCAGAAGGAAATTCCGCTGCCCGACGATGCGGTGCATCTGGAAATGAGCGGCAGCGGCTTCACCATCCAGGCGCTGAAGGGCCTGCCGCCGATCCGCGATGCCAAGCTCAATGTGGTCGTCACCGGCCGCACAGTGCGGGTGAACCTGCCCGAGGGCACGGTGGTCACGCCCGGCAATCGCAAGCTCGCCATGACCGACGGCGTGTTCTTCATGCCCGATTATTTCCCCCGCGAGCCGCGCAGCCAGATCCGGGTGAAGATCGACGGCCCCGCCGACGCCGGCATCGAAGTTCTGGGCATGGACGCGCTGAAGGGACCGGCCGGCGCCGCCTATGATCCCGCCACCACCCGCGGGCGCCTCTCGGCCCTGGTGCAGATCAACATCCATTTCCGCAAGGTCGCCGACCCGGCCGATACCGATTATTCGGTGGAGGCGACGCTGACCGATTTCGGCGTCGACAACGTGTTCGCCGGCCAGCGCATGGAAAACGCGACGGTTTCCGTGTTCGCGACGCCGGCCGGCATCCTGCTGCGCGGCGAGGGCAAGCTCGCCGGGGCGCCCGCGACCTTCGAATATGAGAAAAAGAAGGACCAGGCCGACGCCGACCTGCGCGTCAACGCCACGCTGGACGATTCCGCGCGCAGCAAGATCGGTATCGGCCTTACGGCCGTGTCCGGGCCGGTGCTGCTGAAACTGGTGGGAACCACCAACAATAACGAGACCAAGGCCAATATCGAGCTGGACCTGACCGCGGCCCGCATCTCCGATCTCATCCCCGGCCTTTCCAAGCCGGCCGGGCGGCCGCTGAAAGCGCGCTTCTCCACGATCGACACGGGCACGCGCATCAAGATCAACGAACTGGTGCTCGACGGGTCCGGCGCGCTCATCAAGGGATCGCTGGAACTGGCCGACAACGGGGACGTGAACGCGGCCAATTTCCCCACCTTCCAGCTTTCCGACGGCGATCGCGCCAGCCTGAAGGCCGACCGCTCCGGCGACGTGCTGCGGGTACGCATCACCGGCGACGTGGTGGACGCGCGCGGCATCATGAAAAGCCTCGTCGGCAGCCCCGCCGCGCCCAAGGACCCCAAGACCGGCAAGCCGCCGCGCAACCAGGATGTGGATGTGGAGGCGAAGATCGGCGCCCTCACCGGCAACAACGGGGAGGTGCTGCGCCAGATGGACCTCACCGTGAGCCGGCGCGGCGTGGAATTGCGCGCCTTCTCGCTGAGCGCCAAGGTGGGGCGCGAGGGCAATCTGGCGGGCGAGATCCGCAATACGGATGCGGGCCGGCGGGCGCTGTTCCTGCGCACCTCGGACGCCGGCGCGGTGCTGCGCTTCCTGGAGATCTATCCCAAGATCGAGGGCGGCGATATGTGGGTGGTGGTGGACCCCCCGCGCGGCGACAACTCGCCCCAGGAAGGCACGCTGAACATCCGCGATTTCGTGGTGCGGGGCGAGCCGGGGCTGGAAAGCCTCAGCGCGGCCGCGCGCGATTCCACCGGCCGCCAGGAGCCGGGCACGGCCGTGTTCCAGAAGGCGCAGGCCAAGTTCATCCGCACACCGGGCAGCGTGACCATTCGCGAAGGCGCGATCTGGGGGCCGGTCGCGGGCGTCACCGTGGACGGCACCATCGATTTCGCCGCGGAGCGCATCTCCATGCGCGGCACCTATGTGCCGGCCTATGGCCTGAACAATCTGTTCAGCAAGGTGCCGGTCATCGGCATGCTGCTGGGCGGAGGGCCGAACGAGGGGCTCGTGGGCGTGACCTTCGAGATCGCGGGGCCCATGAGCGGGCCGACGTTGCGCGTCAATCCCCTGTCCGCCGTGGCGCCGGGCTTCCTGCGCAAGATGTTCGAGTTCCGAGATTCCAGCGATACGCCCCCGGTGCGGTGACGCGGCTAACACCAGTAAAGCCACAGCTGAGAATGACTGTCGGCCAGGTAATTCGGCCGTCTCACGCCCAAGCTCCAGTTATTGGGCTGGGAACTTATTGTGCACAATAGAGTTCCTGTCATGCAATTTCATGCAGGAGCAATAATAATGCGCAAGATCCTACTCGCCATGACCGCCGTTTCCCTGATCGCAGCGCCTGTCAGCTCTGTGATGGCGCAGAGTGCTGTGGCCGTTCAGTCCGACGCTTTCGTCACCGCGAAGCCGACCGACGTGCTGAGCTACAACCTCGTCGGGCTGAAGGTGATGAACGGCGAGAAGGAGACCGTGGGCGAGATCAAGGATCTCATCCTCTCCCAGGGCGAACTGGCCGGCTACATCCTCTCGGTCGGCGGCTTCCTGGGCATGGGAGAGCGCTACGTGATCGTGCGCCCCAATGCGGTGAAGATCGCCTATTCCGAGAGCGACAAGAAGTGGTCGGCGATGATGAACGCCACCAAGGACCAGCTGAAGGCCGCGCCCGAGTTCAAGTATGAAGGCCGCTGGAAGAGCTGATCGCTCCATCTGACGTGAAAAAGGCTCCCGCAGGGGAGCCTTTTTTATGGGGCGCTCATCACACCGGGCGCAGGAGCACGTGCTTCTTCTTGCCGAGCGAGAGCTTGATGACGCCCTCCGCCGTGAGATCCTGCAGGCCGAGCACGGCCTTTTCGTCGGTCAGGGTGGCGTCGTTCACCTTCAGCCCGCCGCCCTTGATCTGGCGGCGCGCCTCGCTGGTGGAAGCGACGAGGCCAGCGGCAACGAAGGCGCCTGCAGCCGGCAGGCCGGCTTCCAATTGCCCCGTGCCGATGTCGATGCTCGGCAGGTTCACCGCAAGCGCGCCCTCTTCGAATGTGGTGCGGGCGGTGGCCTTGGCCTCCTCGGCGGCGGCGCGGCCGTGCAGCAGGGCGGTGGCCTCGGTGGCGAGGATCTCCTTCGCGAGATTGATTTCCTGGCCCTCAAGCGCACCCAGGCGGGCGATCTCGTCCAGCGGCAATTCGGTGAACAGCTTGAGGAAGCGGACCACGTCCGCATCCCCGCTGTTGCGCCAATATTGCCAATATTCATAGGGGCTCAGCAGGTCCGCATCGAGCCACACGGCGCCGCCGGCGGTCTTGCCCATCTTGGCGCCCGAGGAGGTGGTGAGCAGGGGAGTCGTGAGCGCGAACAGGTCCGCGCCGTGCATGCGGCGGCCCAGCTCCATGCCGTTGACGATATTGCCCCACTGGTCCGAGCCGCCCATCTGCAAAATGCAGCCGTGGCGCTTGTTCAGCTCCACGAAATCGTAGGCCTGCAGGATCATGTAGTTGAATTCGAGGAAGGTCAGCGGCTGCTCGCGCTCCAGCCGCAGCTTCACCGAATCGAAGGTCAGCATGCGGTTGATGGTGAAGTGTGGCCCCACTTCCCGCAGCAGCGGGATATATTTCAGCTCGTCCAGCCAGGCCGCATTGTTCTCCATCTTCGCGCCGGCGGAGAAATCCAGGAACCGCTCGAACACCTTGCGGATCGAGCCGATGTTGGCGTCGATCTGCGCGTCCGTGAGCATCTTGCGGGCTTCGTCCTTGCCGGACGGGTCGCCGATTTTGGTGGTGCCGCCGCCCATGAGCGCGATGGGATTGTGCCCGGTGCGCTGGAGCGTGCGCAGCATCATGATGGAGAGCAGGTGCCCGGCATGCAGGGAAGAGGCCGTGGCGTCGAAGCCGATATAAGCGGTGATCGGCCCTTCGCACGCCTTGGCGTCCAGGCGCTCGGCATCGGAACACTGGTGAATATAGCCGCGCTCATCGAGGGTGCGCAGGAAATCGGAGCGAAAGGCAGTCATGAGGTCCGCACAGCAGGCTTTGGAAAGGCGGCTGGTGTAACAGGTCTCACGCGCGATTGCATCGGGGAGAAGCGCATGCGGGCTCTGGGGCTGATGAGCGGCACGTCCATGGACGGCATCGATGCTGCCTTGATCGAGACCGACGGCGAGCGCGTGTTCTGGCTCGGCCCCTCGGCCACCTATCCCTATGCGCCGCCCATGCGGGCCTTGCTGGAACAGGCGATGAACGATGCGCGCGGCGTGAATTCCCGCGAGGCCCGGCCGGGCGCCCTGGCGGAGGCGGAAGACCGCATCACCACCCTTCACGCCGAGGCCGTGCGCGCCCTGCTGGACCAGATGCGCCTCACGCCCGGCGATTTGGACGTGATCGGCTTCCACGGACAGACGGTGTTTCATCGGCCGCAAGCCCGCCTCACCGTGCAGCTCGGGCTCGGCCAAGCGCTCGCGCGGGACTTGGGGGCGACGGTGGTGGGTGATTTCCGCGCGGCCGACGTGGCGGCGGGCGGGCAGGGGGCGCCGCTGGTGCCGGTGTTCCACCAGGCCTTGGTGCGCGCGCGCGACATGACCGGCCCGGTGGCGGTGCTCAATATCGGCGGGGTGGCGAACGTCACGGTCATCGACGGCGCGGCCGACCCGATCGCCTGCGATACCGGCCCCGGCAACGCGCTGCTGGATGATTTCGTGTTCGCCCGCACCGGCATCCCCTTCGATGCGGACGGGGCCCTGTCTGCGGCGGGGGAGGTGGATGAGGATGCGGTCTTGCGCGTGCTGGACCATCCCTTCTTCGCGCTGCCGCCGCCCAAATCCCTCGATCGCAACGCGTTTCGCGCCTTTGTGGCGGAGCGGGTGAAGCTCGACGGCTATCGCACTGAAGATGGCGCGGCGACCCT
This sequence comes from Roseixanthobacter pseudopolyaromaticivorans, assembly GCF_043195145.2. Classification (NCBI taxonomy): domain Bacteria; kingdom Pseudomonadati; phylum Pseudomonadota; class Alphaproteobacteria; order Hyphomicrobiales; family Xanthobacteraceae; genus Roseixanthobacter; species Roseixanthobacter pseudopolyaromaticivorans. Next base: position 3,183,506 of record NZ_CM195539.1, on the reverse strand, counting down.
TGCCGCCATCACGGCGGCATCGGTCGCGGCCATCGTCCCCATCCTGCCGGCGGTGCCGGAGCGCTGGATCGTCGGCGGCGGCGGCGCGCGCAATCCGACGCTCATGGCGATGCTGGAAGCGCGGCTCGGGCGGCCGGTGGTGCCGGCGGAGGCCATGGGCTGGTCCGCCGATGCGCTGGAGGCCCATGCCTTCGGCTTCCTGGCGGTACGCACCCTGCGCGGGCTGCCGCTGACGTTTCCTTCCACCACAGGCGCGCCGGAGCCGCTCACGGGTGGGGTGGTATTCTCGCCCGATTAAGGGGAAGGGATTGCACTGCCGCGTTCCCGCTCCCTACCCCTCCCCCGCAAACGGGAGAGGGGTAGGGAGGGGGGCTTTGCGAGACCGCAGCGCGGCGGGGGAACCCTCAGGCGGCGCTGGTGGTGCGGGCGCCGGGGAGGCGCTTGTCGAGATAGGTGCCGACCACATTCATCAGCTCGTCGGTCTTGCCGTCGAAGAAGTGGTTCGCGCCCGGCACGATCTGCTGCTCGATGACGATGCCCTTCTGGGTCTTCAGCTTTTCCACCAGGGTGGCGACCGCCGTGGTCGGCACCACCGCGTCCTTATCGCCGTGGACGAACAAGCCGGAGGAGGGGCAGGGCGCCAGGAAGGAGAAGTCGAACAGGTTCGCGGGCGCGGCGATGGAGATGAAGCCTTCCACCTCCGGCCGGCGCATCAGCAGCTGCATGCCGATCCAGGCGCCGAAGGACACGCCGGCGATCCAGCAGGCGCGCGCATCCGGGTTCACCGACTGCGCCCAGTCGAGCGCGGCGGCGGCGTCGGAGAGTTCGCCTGGGCCATGGTCGAACGAGCCCTGGCTGCGGCCGACGCCCCGAAAATTGAAGCGCAGCACCGAGAAGCCGCGGTTCACGAACTGATAGTAAAGGTTGTACACGACGGGATTGTTCATCGTGCCGCCGAACTGCGGGTGCGGATGAAGAATAATCGCGATGGGGGAATTGCGTGTCTTTGCGGGCTGATAGCGACCCTCAAGCCGCCCCTTCTCGCCGGTGAAGATGACTTCTGGCATGGACGTCCGCAACCTCTCGGCGGGCAGCAGCAAAGGCGGGGCAGATGCTTTTCGGCCGGGCCGAAACACGAACCTGCCCAAAGACGTCTTCGCGAGGACGCCTTGACTTGGCCTGGACGCCGCCCTATCTATTTAGAATAATTCTAATTTATCCCTTCCGGCCGCGCGATGGTAACAACGCTGCGGGGCAGAGACGGATGAAGTCTGACATATGGATGAGACGATGCCCAATTGCAAGCTTTTGGTCCAAGGTGCGCGCTCTGCCGCAGCGCCGGGACGGGGCTTGGAGAAGGCCGTGACGATACACCAAAGGCTGCGGCCATGAGCGCGGCGCCATCCTCCCGGGTGTTCCTCGACCACAATGCCACCTCGCCCCTGCGGCCGCAGGCGCGGGACGCCATGATCGATGCCCTGGACCGGGGCGGCAACGCCTCCTCCATTCATGCGGACGGGCGCGCCGCGCGCCAGCGCGTGGAACAGGCGCGCATGGAGATCGCCGCGCTCACGGGCGCCGATCCGCGCGGCATCGTCTTCACCTCCGGGGCGAGCGAGGCCAATGCGCTGGCGCTCCATCCCGCCCTCGAAGTGCGCGGCCGCCGGGTGACCTGCGACGTTCTTCTCGCAAGCGCGGGCGAGCATCCCTCCGTGCTGCACGGCCATCGCTTCGCGCAGGAGCAGGTCGAAACCCTTCCTTTGGACACCGATGGCCGCATCGATCTCGATGCGCTGGACGCGGCGCTCGCGCGCCACGCGGCGGCCGGGCGGCAGGCGCTGGTGTCGGTGATGCTGGCCAATAACGAGACCGGCATTCTCCAGCCCGTGGCGGAGGTGGCGGCGCTGGCGCAAGCGCGCGGCGCGGTGGTGCATTGCGACGCGGTCCAGGGCGCCGGGCGCCTTCCTCTCGACATGGCGGCGCTGGGCGCGGATTTCCTCACCTTGTCCTCCCACAAGATGGGCGGCCCCCAGGGCGCGGGCGCGCTGGTGGCGGGGCACGGCGATACGCTCGTGCGCCAGCCGTTGATCGCCGGCGGCGGGCAAGAGCGGGGCCGGCGCGCCGGCACGGAGAATGTCGCCGCCCTCGTGGGCTTCGGCGCGGCGGCCCGCGCCGCGCGGGCGGATCTGGTGGGAGAGGCGGCGCGCCTTTCCGCTTTGCGGGACAGGCTGGAGGCGGGCATCGCCGCCTTGGTGCCGGACGCGGTTGTGCTCGGCGCGAATGTCGCGCGCCTGCCGAACACCGCCTGTGTTATATTTCCCGGTATCAAGGCCGAAACCCTGGTGATCGCCCTCGATCTTGCCCATCTATCGGTGAGCGCGGGGTCCGCCTGCTCCTCGGGCAAGGTCGGTGCATCCCATGTGCTCAAAGCCATGGGGCTCGCGGAAGACGAAGCGCGCGGTGCGATCCGCCTGTCGCTCGGCTGGTCGAGCACGAACGAAGATATCGACGCGGCGCTGGCGGCCATCGGCCGCACCGTACCGCGCGTCAGGAACCGCCCGGAACGGGCGGCTTAGAGCAATTCCAGAAAAAGTTTCTCGACTTTTTAGATCTGGAAATGCTCCAAGCACAGCGTGGCGGGAACAGGATGGCGGCCTCCTTCAGGACGGGCCAGCACCATCCCCTCGCCGAAGGACTTGACCCGCGGGCCTTGACCCCGCGCGGGAGAGGAGACGAGAAGATGCCTGCAGTTCAGGAGACGGTCGATCTCGCCCGATCGATCGATGTCGACCAGTACAAATACGGGTTCGTCACCGATATCGAGAGCGAGAAGGCCCCGAAGGGCCTGAGCGAAGACACCGTCCGCTATATCTCGGCAAAAAAGAACGAGCCGGAATGGATGCTGGAATGGCGCCTTGACGCCTATCGGCGCTGGCTGACCATGGAAGAGCCCACCTGGGCGCGGGTCAGCTATCCCAAGATCGATTTCCAGGACTATTATTATTACTCCCAGCCCAAGGCCAAGCCGAAGTCGCTGGACGAGATCGACCCGGAGATTCTGGCCACCTACGACAAGCTCGGCATCCCGCTGCGCGAGCGCGAGGCCCTGCTGGGCATCGAGAGCAGCGCGCCGCGCATCGCCGTGGACGCGGTGTTCGACAGCGTGTCGGTGGCCACCACCTTCAAGGCGGAACTCGCCAAGGCGGGCGTGATCTTCTGCTCCATCTCGGAAGCCATCCGCGAGCATCCCGAGCTGGTGAAGCAGTATCTCGGCTCGGTCGTGCCGGTGTCGGACAATTTCTACGCCACGCTGAACACCGCCGTGTTCTCCGACGGCTCGTTCGTCTACATCCCCAAGGGCGTGCGCTGCCCCATGGAATTGTCCACCTATTTCCGCATCAACGAGCGGAACACCGGGCAGTTCGAGCGCACCCTCATCATCGCCGACGAAGGCGCCTATGTGAGCTATCTGGAAGGCTGCACTGCCCCGCAGCGCGACGAGAACCAGCTCCATGCCGCCGTGGTCGAGCTGGTGGCGCTGAAGGATGCCGAGATCAAATATTCCACCGTCCAGAACTGGTATCCCGGCGACAAGGACGGCAAGGGCGGCATCTACAACTTCGTCACCAAGCGCGGCGATTGCCGGGGCGACAATTCCAAGATCTCCTGGACCCAGGTGGAAACCGGTTCGGCGATCACCTGGAAATACCCGAGCTGCATCCTGCGCGGCGACAACAGCCAGGGCGAATTCTATTCCATCGCCATTTCCAACGGCTACCAGCAGGTGGACAGCGGCACCAAGATGATCCACCTCGGCAAGAACACGTCGAGCCGCATCATCTCCAAGGGCATCGCCGCCGGCCATTCGGAGAACACCTATCGCGGGCAGGTGACGGCGCATCGCCGGGCCACCAATTCCCGCAACTTCACGAACTGCGACTCGCTGCTGATCGGCAACAAGTGCGGGGCGCATACCGTGCCCTATATCGAGGCCAAGAATTCCAGCGCGGTGTTCGAGCACGAGGCCACCACCTCGAAGATCTCCGAGGACCAGATGTTCTATTGCCTCCAGCGGGGTCTCTCGCAGGAAGAGGCGGTGGCGCTGATCGTCAACGGCTTCGTGAAGGACGTGCTCCAGCAGCTGCCCATGGAGTTCGCCGTGGAAGCGCAGAAGCTGATTTCCGTGAGCCTGGAAGGCTCCGTGGGCTGACGCCCGCCCGCCGTGCCCCGGATGCGGGGCGCGGCCGCGCTCCCGACCCGAAATGTCGCGGCGCCGTTCCGCGCGAGGCCGAAGACGCCTCGCGGATTCCGGCCGCCGCAGTCTGACGAATGGAAACGATCATGGCTTTGCTCGAAATCAAAAATCTGCACGCCCGCATCGACGACAACGAGATCCTCAAGGGCCTCAACCTCACGGTGAACGCCGGCGAGGTGCATGCCATCATGGGGCCGAACGGCTCCGGCAAGTCCACGCTGTCCTACGTCCTCGCCGGCAAGCCGGACTATGAGGTCACCGCGGGCGAAGCGCTGCTGGACGGGCTGGACCTGCTGGACATGGCGCCGGAAGAGCGTGCCGCCGCCGGCCTGTTCCTGGCGTTCCAATATCCCATCGAGATCCCCGGCGTCGCCACCATGACCTTCCTGCGCACGGCGCTGAACGCGCAGCGCAAGGCGCGCGGGGAAGAGGAACTCTCCACCCCCGAATTCCTGCGCCTGGTGAAGGAGAAGGCCGGCCATCTCGGCATCAGCCAGGAGATGCTCCGGCGCGGGGTGAACGTGGGCTTCTCCGGCGGCGAGAAGAAGCGCAACGAAATCCTGCAGATGACCCTGCTCCAGCCGAAGGTCTGCATCCTCGACGAGACCGATTCCGGGCTCGATATCGACGCGCTGAAGGTGGTGTCCGAGGGCGTGAACGCCCTGCGCTCGCCTGAGCGCGGCATGGTGGTCATCACCCATTACCAGCGCCTGCTGGACCATATCGTGCCGGACGTGGTGCACGTGATGCACAAGGGCCGCATCGTGCGGACCGGCGGCAAGGAACTGGCGCACGAGCTGGAAGCCTCCGGCTACGCCGGCTACGGCCAGGACGCGGCGTGAGGATCGCAGCATGACCATCCATAACCAGCCGGTCCGAACGGCCGCCGAAGACCAATTGCTCGCGACCCTCGACGGGCGCGTGGCGCAGGACGCTCTCAGCGGCCCACTCGCCGCCCGCCTCGGCGAGGTGCGCGAAGCCGCGCTCGCGTCGTTCCGCGAGAACGGCTTGCCGCATCGCCGGGTGGAGGAGTGGAAATATACCGACCTGCGCGCTTTGCTGCGCGAGGCCTTCGCCCCGGTCACGCAGATCTCCGATAGCGCCGCGGCGGAAGGGCATCTGCGCGCCATCACCTTCCCCGGCGCGCGCCGCATCCTGTTCGTCAATGGCGTGCTGGATCGCCAGCATTCGGATCTGGTCGGCCTGGAACCCGGCCTCTCCGTCATGCCGCTCGGCAGCGCCATCGCCAAGGGGCATGGAGCGGTCGAGAAGCTCGGCACGCTCGCGCCGCAGCGCTATGACGGCGCGCTCGCGCTCAACACCGCCTTCCTCGGCGAAGGCGTGGTGATCCATGTGGCGGACGGCGCGCGGATCGCGCGGCCGCTCCATATCGCCCACGTGTTCACCCTGGACGATGCGGCCGCCACCTATTCCCGCAGCCTGCTGGATGTGGGCGTGGGCGCCGGCGTCACGCTGATCGAGAGCTTCCAGGGCCGCGACGGCGTGCCCTATCAGGCGAACGACGCCATCGAGGTGTTCGCCGGCGACGAAAGCCATCTCGATTACGTGCGTCTCCAGGAGGAGGGCGACAAGGCGCTCCACCTCGGCACCTTCATGGCCGACATCGGCCGGGACGTGCGGTTCCACACGTTCGGCCTGACCTCGGGCGCGCAGGCGGCGCGGCTCAGCGTCTATGGGCGCTTTTCCGGCACCCATTCGCAGGTCGGCCTGCGCGGCGTCACCCTGCTGAAGGGCCGCCAGCATGCGGACGTGACGCTTCTGCTGGACCATGCGGTGGCCCATTGCGAGAGCCGCGAATTGTTCAAGACCGTGCTGGCGGACGAGAGCCACGGCGTGTTCCAGGGCAAGATCGTGGTGCGCCCCGACGCGCAGAAGACCGACGGGCGCATGATGAGCCAGGCGCTCCTGCTCGGCGAGACCGCCGAGATGGACAACAAGCCCGAGCTTGAGATCTTCGCCGACGATGTGCAGTGCGGCCACGGCGCGACGGCGGGCGATCTCGACGAGGACCTGCTGTTCTACCTCAAGGCGCGCGGCATCCCGGCCAAGGAAGCCGAGGCCATGCTGATCCAGGCGTTCGTGGGCGAGGCGCTGGAATTCGTGGAAAACGACGATCTGCGCGACAGCCTGATCGCCCGTGCCGAGGCCTGGCTGAAGAAGCGGGCGGGGTAAGCTGGGCCTGGTTCGCTCTCGCGTGCGGGAAACACCATGACTCCCTCTCCCGCGTGCGGGGGAGGGCGAGGGACGGAGGAAGGTGCGGCGCGTTTCGGGATCGGCGGCGCGGTCCGAAGTGCCCCTTCCCCAACCCTCTCTCGCCAGCGGGAGAGGGAGATGTGTGGCAAGGAATGATCCGAATGACGAAGACGCATCCCGCAGTGGCCAACGGCACCTATGACGTCGAGAAGGTGCGCGCCGATTTCCGCGTGCTGTCGATGGAGGTGAATGGCCACCCCCTGAGCTATCTGGACAATGCCGCCTCGGCCCAGAAGCCGGCGCAGGTGCTGGACCGGATGCGCCATGCTTATGAGTTCGAATATTCCAACGTCCATCGCGGGCTGCATTATCTCGCCAATGCGGCGACGGAAGCCTATGAGGCGGCGCGCGAGACCATCCGCGCCTTCTTCAATGCCGCCAGCATTGACGAAATCATCTTCACCCGCTCCGGCACCGGTTCGCTGAACACGGTGGCGAGTTCGCTCGGCCAGTCGATTGAGGCGGGCGACGAGATCGTGCTCTCCATCATGGAGCACCATTCCAACATCGTGCCCTGGAACTTCCTGCGCGAGCGCAAGGGCGCAATCATCAAATGGGCGCCGGTGCGCGAGGACGGTTCGTTCGATTTCGAGGCGTTCGAGCAGCTTCTGACCCCGCGCACCAAGATCGTCGCCATCACCCAGATGTCCAACGTGCTCGGCACGGTGACGCCCATCAAGGAGATCGCCCGCGCCGCCCATGCGGTGGGCGCGAAAGTGGTGGTGGATGGGTGCCAGAGCTCGGTCCACATGCCGGTGGACGTGCGCGACCTGGACGTGGATTTCTTCGCGGTCACCGGCCACAAGCTCTATGGGCCCACCGGCATCGGCATCCTCTACGGCAAGCTCGACCTGCTCGCCCAGATGCCGCCCTATGAGGGCGGCGGCGAGATGATCCGCGAGGTGAGCGAGGACCGCGTGACCTACGCCGCCCCGCCGCACCGCTTCGAAGCGGGCACGCCGCCCATCGTCCAGGCCATCGGCCTCGGCGCGGCGCTGGACTATATGACCTCGCTCGGCCGCGAGCGCATCGAGGCGCACGAGCGCGAACTTTCCGCTTATGCCCACGAGGTGCTCGGCGCCATGAACAGCCTGCGCATCATCGGCACGGCGGCGAACAAGGGCGCCATCATCTCGTTCGAGATGAAGAATGCCCATCCCCATGACGTCGCCACCGTGCTGGACCGCTATGGTGTCGCGGTGCGTGCGGGAACCCATTGCGCTCAGCCGCTTCTGGCCCGATATGACACGACGGCCACCTGCCGGGCTTCACTCGCCCTCTACAACACGCGCGCCGATGTGGACCGCCTTGCGGCGGCCTTGCTGAAGGCGCAGGATCTGTTCGCATGACGGAAACGGCGCTTAACGACACCCCGAACGCCCCGGAAATCAAATCCACGATTCCCGAGGATGAACTGGCGCGTCTCACCGACGACATCGTCGCGGCCATGAAGACCGTCTACGATCCCGAAATCCCGGTCGATATTTACGAGCTGGGCCTGATCTACAAGGTGGACATCGCCGACGACCGCTCGGTCGCGGTGGAGATGACGCTGACCACCCCCAATTGCCCTTCGGCGGCCGAACTGCCGGGCATGGTGGAAAACGCCGTGAACACGGTGGAAGGCGTCGGCGGCGTCACGGTGGAAATCACCTTCGACCCGCCCTGGGACCAGGGCCGCATGTCGGAAGAAGCGCGCGCCACCCTCAATCTGTGGTGAGCGGCGGTGGCCGGCGAGACGACCGCGCCACCCGTTACATCCGCGGCCGCGCCGCCCTTGGGGCCGGTGCTGGAAACCGGCCTGTATGTGGACGATCTCGCCCGCGCGGGCGCCTTCTATGAAAGGGTGATGGGCCTTTCGCCCATGCTGGCCGACGCGCGGTTCCGCGCCTATGCCCTCGGCGGCACGGTGCTGCTGCTGTTCAAGCGTGGCGCCGCGAACGAGACGCTGGCGCTGCCGGGCGGCACCATTCCGCCCCACGATGCGGCAGGGCGCGCGCACATCGCCATCGCCATCGCCGCCGAAGCGCTCGATGCCTGGCGCGCCCATCTTGCCCGCCACGGCGTTCCCATCGAGGGCGAGATGCGCTGGCCCAAGGGCGGCGTCAGCCTCTATTTCCGCGATCCCGACGGCACCCTGCTCGAACTTGCCACGCCGGGCCTGTGGCCGAACTATTGACGCAAGCGTAGATGTACGGCGCGGATTCCGCGTTGCCGAAGTTCGCCCGAACGTTGGGGCGAAATCCCGGTTTGGTGTGCCGGAAAGGCACGGAGACGCCCCACGAAACCGCTATTCGTCTGCGCTAAGCCATTGTTTCACGTGAAACATTTTTCTCGGGCTTTCGTGCCGGATTAGGCAAAACGGGCTTTTCCTTTCCCCTCTGGCCGGGCGCCGGCTTGGGGGAACCGGCCGAGGGCGATGCTGTCTCATCGTCCTTCATTTCGTCCTTCACCTGCCCGTAGGCGAGCAGCGCGAACAAGGCCGATCCGCCGATCATGTTGCCCACCAGCAAAGGCAGGATGAACCCGCCGAGGGCCTTGCCGATGCCGATTTCGCCGAGCGCCGTGAGATAGAAGATCTCCACCGACCCCGAAACCACGTGGGAGAGCTGAAGCAGCGAGATCAGGCCGGTGAGCGCGACGATGATGATGACGCGCGAATGCTCCGCGCTCGGCAGCAGCCAGGCCACGGTAGCGATTAGCCAGCCGGCGACAATGCCGCGCACCAGCGCATCGGTGGGGGTGAGAGTCGCCAGTTCCCGCGACAGGGCGAGGATCCCGGCGTCGATCTCCGCCGGCAGGATCACGCGGGTGGAGAGCAGGGCGGCGAAGATCGCCGTGCCCACCATGTTGGCGGCGAACACCACGCCCCATATGCGGGCAAGCGCCGCCAAGGCGGCGCGGGTCGGATCGGCCAGAACGGGCAGGACGGCGGTGAGCGTGATTTCGGTAAAGAGCTGGTAGCGCCCGAGAATCACGATCAGGAAGCCGAGCGAATAGCCGATGCTCTCGATGATCGGCCGCCAGGGCGCATCGGGCAGGTGGGCATGCAATGCGCCCTCGGCCACCACCGAAAAGCCGATGGAGAGCCCGGCCGCGAGCCCCGACCACCACAGGCTCGCCACCGGCCGGCGCAATTCCTCGACGCCCTCGCGGCGGATCACCTCATAGACCGCGAGCGGTCGCAGGTTGCGATGCTCCTCCACCTGCGCATGGTCCTGCGCGGTGAGATCCTTGGGCGCGTCGTCCTCCAGCGGGTGGTCTACGGCCTCGTCCTGCGTCCCGTTCGCCGCCTTGCGTACCGCCATGCTTGGGCTCCTTATTGCCAAGCTGAACGCCCGCGCACGGTTTCGGTTGCATGGGGCTTGCGGGCTCCGCGCGCACGGCACTTGCCGGGAGCGCCGGGGTACCCCATTTTAAGGGCACTTATCCGCCGGCCTTGAACCGGCGTGGTTCGGAGTTTTGAAGAAAATGGCTGCCCTTCGTCCCCGCCCGCCCGTTATGCGCATCACCGATGCCGCCGCCGAACGTATCCGCGAGATCATGGCGCGTTCGCAACCGCCGGCGGAAGCCGTGCGCGTGGGGGTCAAGAACGGCGGCTGCGCCGGCATGTCCTACACCCTTGATTACGCGCCGGAAATCACCCCGCGCGACGAGGTAGTGGAGGATAAGGGCGTGAAGGTGATCGTCGATCCTAAGGCGATCCTGTTCCTGCTCGGCACCGAGATGGACTTCAAGACCGACAAGATGTCGGCCCAGTTCGTGTTCAACAATCCGAACCAGACCTCGGCCTGCGGCTGCGGCGAGTCGGTCGCCATCACGCCCGTCACCACCGAGCAGCTGGAAGGCCGCGCCTGAAGCGCGCCGCCGGCCGCTGCGGCTGTTGTCCCGGCCCAAGGTCTCGCATAAGGTCCGCGCTCCTGAAGGCGGACGTGGCGGAATCGGTAGACGCACGAGACTTAAAATCTTGCGCCGTAAGGCGTGCGGGTTCGAGTCCCGCCGTCCGCACCAGGCTCAGGCGGCTGCCGCGCCTTCCGTCTCGACGGGTTTTGTCAGGTCGAGATTGGCATCGCCCCAGGCTTTCAGCGCCATGATCACCGGCTCCAGGCTCTGGCCGCGGGGCGACAGGCAATATTCCACCTTGGGCGGCACGACCGGATAGACCGTCCGCACGATCAGATCCTGCGCCTCCAGCTCGCGCAATTGATTGGTCAGCATGCGCTGGGTCACGTTGGGCAGGCGCTTGCGGAGCTCGTTGAAGCGCAGCGTGCTCTCGAACAGATGATAGAGGATCACACCCTTCCATTTGCCGTCGATCAGGCTGAGCGTGCCCTCCACGGCGCAGCCTGGGCTGCAATCGAGGCTCTTGTGGCGCACCCGGGGCATCTCACGGTATCCTTTTCGACACTATGGGCGGTTTATGTGCGTTCTTGCGCCTAGAAGCGTACTCAGCATTTTAGCGCCAGTCCAGAACTGGAGGTTTTCATGCGTGCCGTCGGCTATCAACGTTCCCTCCCCATCGACGATCCCCTGGCCCTGAGCGACATCGAGCTGCCCCGTCCGGCCGCCACGGGGCGGGATCTGCTGGTCGAGGTGCGGGCCGTCTCGGTCAATCCGGTGGATACCAAGGTGCGGCGCCGCGCCGAACCCGAGGCGGGGGAATGGAAGGTGCTGGGTTGGGATGCGGCGGGCGTCGTGGTCGAGGTCGGGCCGGATGCCAGCTTCTTCAAGCCGGGTGACGAGGTGTTCTATGCCGGCGCCTTGGGCCGGCAGGGGACAAATGCTGAGTTCCATCTGGTGGACGAGCGGATCGTCGGCAAGAAACCCGCCACGCTCGACTGGGCGGAGGCGGCCGCCCTGCCCCTGACGGCCCTGACTGCGTGGGAGACGCTATTCCATCGCCTTCATGTGACGCAGCCGGTGCTGGGCGTGGCGCACGCGGTCCTCATCATCGGCGGCGCCGGCGGGGTCGGCTCCATCGCCGTGCAACTGGCCCGCAAGCTTACCGATCTCACGGTCATCGCCACCGCCTCGCGGGCGGAGACGCAGCAATGGGTGCGCGATCTCGGGGCGCACCATGTGGTGGATCATTCCAGGCCGCTTGCGGAACAGGTGAAGGGGCTCGGCCTCGGCGAACCGGCCTTCGTCTTTTCCACCACCAACACCGACCAGCACCTGGGGGCCATCGCGGAGCTGATCGCCCCCCAGGGTCGCTTCGCGCTGATCGACGATCCTGCGACGCTGGACATCAACGGCTTCAAGCGCAAGAGCGTCTCGGTGCATTGGGAACTCATGTTCACCCGCTCGATGTTCGAGACGGCGGACATGGAGGCGCAGCACGCCATCCTCAACGAGGTCAGCGCCCTTGTGGATGCGGGCGAAATCCGCACCACGCTCGCGGAAACCTATGGTCCGATCAATGCGGAGAACCTGCGGCGGGCGCACCGCATGCTCGAAAGCGGCCGGGCCCGGGGTAAGATCGTGCTGGAGGGGTTCGGCCCCACCCCCTGAACCGGGGCGCACACGCTTCCCTGCCGCGGCCAGCGTGCCGCGGCCTTGCCTTCACGCGTCACGCGGCTCAGGCGGCGTGACGATATCCTGCGTCCGCTTCTTCAGGCGAGGCGGCGGGGTTCAACAGCTTCTCCTTGCACAATTCCACGATCTCGAGCACTTCCGTGCCCCAGGCGAATGCGGATTGCTGAAGGAAGGCTGCTTCCTTGGTGAGCACCGAGGTGGCGGCATCGGGCTTCGCCATCTCACTCATCAGGCGCATCTGCTCCTGGAGCTGGGCGGTGGCGAAGCGCTGCAGGTGGGCGTTGATCGCGATCGGCAGCTCGATCCAATAGACACGTGCGGCGGCCATCGGCCAGCCGAACGCCGGCGTCTTGGTCGGCCACATATCGGCAAGGGCTTTTGTATAGTCCGGGAAAGTCGAAGCGTCGGTCATGGGTCCGTCTCCGCACTGATATAAGAGTTTATCATAATGTGTGCGGGCGCGAACGCCTTGGGCTGGATCAACGAACGGAAAATATTCATTGCGGACTTTTCCATAAGTGAATGCCCGTAACTGGCGCTTATTTTCTTCCTGCGGCATGAAAGGAGCCCGTTCCGGAATCGGCGATGGGCAAAGCCCGAGGAGACCGCTTATGAGCCAACTGCCTCATTCCTTCCGAGAGATCCGTCTCGAACTCGCGCGCGAAAAGGATCACCCGGAGGGATCCCGCAATTTCGGCTATTCCTTTGTCGCCCCGCTGGATGAGAACGGCCGCATCGACGCGGACCTCTGGCACGCCAACCGCGCCGCGTGCCGCGTGGTTCGCTTCCGCCCGGGCGAGGCGGACGATATCGGCCATTTGGTGCGCCGCCCCGGCGGCAGCTGGGCGTTCCGCTACGATGTCAGCGGCGACGAGGACGACGAGTCCGGCTATCGCTTCGGCGATGAAGCCTTCGCGCCGGGCGAATATGTCTCGATTCGCGAGGACGAGGAGATGCACACCTATCGCGTGGTGTCGGTCGAGCACGTCTGACCCGGCACGCCGCGCGCCGGTTGTGAAAGGCTCCCGCGATCGCCGCTGCGACCGCGGGAGTTTCGTTTAAGGGCCCTGTTCAGTAGCTCTTGTATTCGGCCGTGCCCTTGGAGAGGGCGAACTCCTCCTCGGGCGAGAGCACCAGCTTGTGGCGCCCGTAGGCGGCGAAATAGGCCATGCCGACGGCGAACCAGATCGCCACGCCGATGACGCCGTGGCGATAGATCGGGTCGGACAGCTGGAAATAGATCGTCACCAGGGCGATCACGATGGTGATCACGGCGCCCGGAATGCCGAACGGGCTCACATAGGGACGCGCGATCTGCGGCATGTTCTTCCGCATGAGGATGAAGGACAGCGCCTGCATCACGTAGGAGAGCATGGCGCCGAACACCGCCATGTTCAGCAGCGTGCCGCCGATGGCCGCCGCCCCCGCCTCGACGCCCAGCGTGAACCAGATGGCCAGCATGATGACGAGCCCGACCACCGCGCCGGCGATCATGGCCACGTGCGGGGTCTTGCGGCTGCCGTGGGTGATGGACAGGCTGCGCGGGAAATAGCCGGCGCGCGACAGGGAATAGATCTGCCGGCCCTGGGCATAGATGATGGTGTGGAAGGAGGCGATCAGCCCCACCACAGCGACCAGCGCCAACAGGCTGGCGATGCCCGTGCCGTAGATGGCCTTGAAGCCGTCCAGCAGGGGTTCGAGCGAGGTGGACAGGCCGAATGCGCCGTTCGCCACCGAGGAATTCAGCCACAGAATCATGAAGGCGGAGACGATCAGCGTCGCCATGCCGGCGATGATGCCTTTGGGCATATCGGTCTTGGGATCGACGGATTCTTCCGCCGCCAGCGGCAATTGCTCGATGGCGAGGAACAGCCAGACCGCGAACGGCATGGCCGCGAGCGCGCCGCCGATGCCGAACGGCAGGAACGGGCCGCCGCCATTGGGCAGTTCCACCGCGGTCCCGTCCGGCCCCACGCCCATGTTGAGCGCCCAGCGCGAGAAGTTCATGACCGGGATGGCGCTGACCCAGAACGCCACCAGGCAGGCGAGCGCGGCGAGGGTGACCACCAGCGTCACCTTGAAGGAGAGTTCCACACCGACCACGTTGAGGCCGACGAAGATGATGTAGCCGAAGATCCAGTAGACCGGCTGGAATTCCGGCGGCGTGCCGAAGATCGATCCCATGTAGGAGCCGATGAAGGAGACGACCACCGCTGGCGTGATGACGTATTCCACGTTCTCGCACAGCCCGGTCACGAAGCCGCCCCACGGCCCCATGGTGGTGCGGGCGAAGGAATAGGCCGCGCCGGTATGGGGCAAAGCGGGCGACATCTCTGCAATGCAGAAGGTCAGGCCGAGATACATGATGGCGATGATGATGGCGGCGATGAACATGCCGCCCCAGCCGCCGGAGGCGAGCCCAAGGTTCCAGCCGGAAAAGTGGCCCGAAATGACCGCGCCGACGCCCAGAGCCCACAGCGACCAGACCCGGGCGTGGCGCTTCAGGGCGCGCTGCTCGAAATATTTGATATCGACAGTGGTATAGCTGACGCCGGAAGATTTTTGAGCGCTCATGAATCCTGCCCTCTGCCCAGCGGCCACCGGAACGCCGGTTGCCGGCCCATACGGTTTCCCTAAAGCAAGGACCGTGCCTTAGGGTCAGTCCCCACCGACGGCCGAAAGCGCGAGTGGCGGCCGCCCGTCTTCCAGCAGCGCATCGCTCTCGTCCTTGAGGTCCACCCCCGTGATCTCGCGGCGGAACGCCTCCTTCAGCAACCACGCCAGCTTGAAGGCGGCGGCCGCGTGGGAGAGGCCCTCCGCGCGCACGTTCGAGATGCAGTTGCGCTCCGCGTCCGTGCGCCCGGGGCGGGGCGCGAAGGTGAGGTAGAGGCCGAGACTATCCGGCGAGGACAGGCCGGGCCGCTCGCCGATCATCACCAGCACCGCGCGGGCCTTGAGCGCGGCGCCGGCTTCATCCCCCAGCGCGACGCGCGCCTGCGCGGCGATGCAGACCGGCGAGATCCGCCAATTTTCCTTCTCGATCCAGGGCTTGAGCGCTGCAAGGAACGGCACGGCCTGCGCGTGCACGGCGGCGGAGGAAAGCCCGTCCGCCACCACGAGCGCGAGGTCGACAGGGCGAGGCGCGGCCGCCTCGAGCAGGGTGCGGCTCGCCTCCGCAAGGCGGCGGCCGAGATCGGGCCGGCGCAGATAGACGTCGCGGGCCGGGGCGGCGCTGGCGATCTGCACGGTATCGAAACCGAGCGCGCGCACCTGCGCCTCCACGGCGGCTGCGTCGAACGGCGTGTGGACCGCGTCGCGGGCCTGGGCATGGGCGAGGGCGAAGCGCAGCACCTCCTGCGTCGGCAGGCTCGCGCCGGTGCGCCCGAGCGCGATGCGGGCCGGGGTATGCCGGGTAAAGGCGAGCCAGGGATCGCGCGCGATCATGCCGCCCGCTCCGCCACGAAGCCGAGCAGCGGATGACCGCCATCGGCGGGCAGCAGCCGCCCGTCGGTGCCGGTGATCTGCATGGACTGGAGCCACGCCTCGAATTCCGGCGCCCGCTTCAGCCCGAATACTTCGCGCACATAAAGGGCATCGTGGAACGAGGTCGACTGATAATTGAGCATCACGTCGTCGGCGCCCGGAATGCCCATGATGTAAGTCACGCCCGCCGCCGCCAGCAGGGTGAGCAAGGTGTCCATGTCGTCCTGGTCGGCTTCCGCGTGATTGGTGTAGCAGACGTCCACGCCCAGCGGCACGCCCAGCAGCTTGCCGCAGAAATGGTCTTCCAGGCCGGCGCGAATGATCTGCTTGCCGTCATACAGATATTCCGGCCCGATGAAGCCGACCACCGTATTCACCAGCAGCGGCTCGAAGGCGCGCGCCACCGCATAGGCCCGTGCTTCGCAGGTCTGCTGGTCCACGCCATGGTGCGCATTGGCGGAGAGCGCCGCGCCCTGGCCGGTTTCGAAATACATGGCATTGGTGCCGAGCGTACCGCGCTTCAGCGACCGGGCGGCGTCATAGCCTTCCCGCAGAACAGCAAGGTCGATGCCGAACGAGCGGTTGGCGGCCTGCGTCCCCGCGATGGACTGGAACACCAGGTCCACCGGCGCGCCGCGGTTCATCAGGTCGATGCAGGTGGTCACGTGGGTCAGCACGCAGCTCTGGGTGGGAATGGCGAAGCGCGTGATCACTGCATCCATCAGCTTCAGCAGCCGATCAAGGACCGGCAGGCTGTCGGAGGCGGGATTGATGCCGATCACCGCATCGCCGCAGCCATAGAGCAGCCCGTCGAGGATGGCGGCGGAAACGCCAGCGGCATCGTCGGTGGGGTGGTTGGGCTGGAGGCGCACGGCCATGGTGCCGGGCAGGCCGATGGTGTTGCGGAAGCGCGTCACCACCCGGCACTTCTTCGCCACCAGGATGAGGTCCTGGTTGCGCATGATCTTGGAAACCGCAGCCACCATCTCCGGTGTCAGGCCGTGTGCGAGGCGGGCGAGGGTTTCCGGCGTTGCGGCATCGGAGAGAAGATAATCGCGAAAATCGCCGACGGTGAGGCTCGCCACCGGCGCGAAGGCGGAATGATCGTGCCCGTCGAGAATGAGACGCGTGACCTCGTCCTCCTCATAAGGGATCAGCGCCTCGGACAGGAAGGTCTTCAGCGGCACCTCGGCGAGGCACATCTTGGCCGCGATATTCTCCTCCGCGCTGGTGGCTGCGATGCCGGCCAGCATGTCGCCGGAACGCGGCGGTGTCGCCTTGGCCATCAGCTCCTTGAGGTCGGCGAACACATAGCTGCGTGGACCGATGCGGTGGATGAAGGGCATTCACAAGGCTCCCGCATGCTGGACATGCCGATTATGAAGCAATGTTTATGCCTTACAAGAAAGGGTTCGGCCCGTGCGGCGCGCGGCCCTAGCCCAGATCGAAGCTCACCCCCTGGGCGAGGGGCAAGCGGGTGCCGTAATTGATGGTGTTGGTGGCCCGGCGCATATAGGCCTTCCAGCTGTCCGAGCCGGCCTCGCGCCCGCCGCCGGTCTCCTTCTCGCCGCCGAACGCCCCGCCGATCTCGGCGCCCGAGGGGCCGATATTCACGTTGGCGATGCCGCAGTCCGATCCGGCGGCGGAGAGGAAGCGCTCGGCCTCGCGCAAGTCGGTGGTGAAGATGGAGGACGCAAGGCCCTGCGGCACGTCGTTCTGAAGGGCGATCGCTTGGTCCAGAGACGTGTAGCGCAGCACATAGAGGATGGGCGCGAAGGTTTCCGTCCGCACGATGGCGCTCTGGCTGGGCATCTCAACCAAAGCCGGCCGCACATAGGCGCCGCCCGCAAGGCCAGCCGGCCGCACGCTCTCCCCGCCGCTCACCTTGCCCCCTTCGGCGCGGGCCGAATCCAGTGCGCGGGTCATAGCCAGCGCCGCTGCCTCATCTATGAGCGGGCCGACGAGCGTTGCCGGATCGCGCGGATCGCCCACGCGCACCGATCCATAGGCGGCCTTGAGGCGGGCAATCAGAGCGTCATAAACGCTCTCGTGCACGATCAGCCGCCGCAGGCTGGTGCAGCGCTGGCCGGCGGTGCCCATGGCGGCAAACGCCACTGCGCGCACCGTCAGGTCGATGTCGGCGGAAGGGCAGACGATGGCGGCATTGTTGCCGCCGAGTTCCAGGATCGCGCGCGCGAACCGCGCGGCAAGGCGCGGCGCGACCGCGCGGCCCATGGCGGTGGAGCCGGTGGCCGAGACCACGGGCACGCGCGGATCGTCCACCAGCGCTTCGCCCATCTCGCGCCCGCCGATCAGCAAAGTGGAGAGGCTGGCCGGCGCCTCCCCGAAGCGTTCCGCCGCGCGCTGGAAAATGGCCTGGACCGCGAGCGCGGTCAGCGGCGTCTTTTCCGAGGGCTTCCACACCACGGCGTTGCCGCACACCAACGCCAGCGCGGCGTTCCAGGACCAGACGGCGACGGGAAAATTGAACGCCGAGATAACGCCCACGACGCCCGCCGGATGCCAGGTTTCCATCATGCGATGGTCGGGGCGCTCGGTGGTGATGGTGAGGCCGTGCAATTGGCGCGACAGGCCGGTGGCGAAGTCGCAGATGTCGATCATCTCCTGCACTTCGCCCAGCCCTTCGGAGAGAACCTTGCCCGCCTCCAGGGTCACCAGCCGGCCGAGATCGTCCTTGGCGGCGCGCAATTCCTCGCCCAGCAGGCGCACCAGCTCGCCGCGGCGGGGCGCGGGCACGGAGCGCCAGGTGAGAAAGGCCGCGTGGGCCGCGCCGATTGCTGCCGTCGCGTCGGGCGTTTCATGCAGGGCGGCGACCTGCTCGCCCGTGATCGGCGAATGCGTCGCCAGCGTGCCGCCGGCGCGCGCTGCGGGCGCAACGCCGAGGCGATCGAGCAGGGCGGCGATTTCGGCGGCGGGGGAGGGGGTGGAGGTCACTTCCATGAGAAAGCTCCCGAATGAGACAGGCAGCGAACGGTAGGCGAGGGCGATGGACCGCGCGCTCGGGGAATGATGCGCGCCTACCAGCGCGGGTCCGGCGGGTGCCCGCCTTCGATCTCGGCGAGGCGGCGCAGCGTGCTGGCGGTGACATCCGCCGGCAAAGCGTCGCGCGGGAAAAAGCGCACCTCGCGAATCTCCAGATTGGGGCCGGGCAGGGCCTCGAACGAAAAGCGCGGCACGAGATAGCAGGCCACATGATCGCGCCCGCCGACGCGGGGATTGAAGAACAGGCCATGAAGCACCAACGGACCTTCGGCGGTGACCGCCGCTTCTTCCATCAGTTCGCGCCGGGCCGCCTCTTCCGTGGTTTCGCCCACATCCACGCCGCCGCCGGGAAAATGCCAGCCGGGCGTATAGGAATGGCGCACCAGAAGTACGCCGCGCGCCTCGTCCATGACGATGGTGCGCACACCGAGAGTGAGGCCGTGGCGCACGCGCCGGATGAGCGGAAGCAAGGGAAGCATGGCCGCCTTATAGCGCGTCCGCGCGGCGCTGGCAGCGGGCGCTTGCGCCCGCACGCCGGCAAACGACGCTTGCGCCACCCTCAGGTGGCCAGGGCCTCCGCTTCGATGGCGTTAGCCCGCTGGAATGCCGGCCGCGCCTCGCAGCGCGCCACATAATCCGTAAACACCGGCCGGGGTTCGATCACCTTCAGAAGCGTCAGCCCGTACCAGACATTGCTGCCCACCATCACGTCGGCTGCGGTGAACTGTTCCCCCAGCAGATAAGGCCCGGGCGTGAGCGCCGCTTCCAGCACATCCATCACCCGCTCGAAGCTGCCCCAGCCGGCGGCCCGGCTCGGCAGATTCACACCTGCGAGCTTTTGGGTGAAGGCCGCTTCCATGCAGGCGGCATCCCAAAACAGCCATTGCAGATAGCGGCCCCGGCGCGGATCGCTGATCGCGGGGGCAAGGTGCGCTTCCGGAGATTTGTCGGCGATATAGAGGCAGATGGCGCCGCTCTCGGCGATCCGCGCGTCGCCATCCTCCAGCGCCGGCACCTTCATCATGGGGTTGATGGCGCGAAATTCCGGGGAGGCGATAAAGGGACCATCGAGCGGCACCAGCTCGCGCTCATAGGGCAGCCCTGCCTCCTCGAACAACCACAAAGCGCGGAAAGCGCGGGTGTGGGGTGCCCAATACAGCTTCATCGCGGTGCTCCCGGTCACTTATCTCAAAAGGAACATAACAAGAACATTTTCGCGAGTCGAGGTCTCTGGCGCCATCCTATCTGCCGATCCACACGCCTCCATGCGTGGGGATCAGCCGCCCCATGCTTTGCGCCCAGGCCCGGCAATTGCGGCTGGACCGCGAAAAAGCTATGGGACGAAACGCCTTGCATCGGTTCGTGACGGTTCGATGCGAATTTTTGAGTTTTCCTTGCCGCTGGGGCGCAGAGCGGTGATACTATCAGACGGCCTGGGGTGCCGCGCGTCACGCGCGGCTGAGATCATACCCATCGAACCTGTCTGGGTCATTCCAGCGTAGGGAGGAGCCGATGAGCACCCGCTTATCGTCCCAGAATAGTGTTTCTTCGCAAGTTGAGCCGGCCCGCAGCGACGCTGCCGGCCTGCGCGTCGCCATCGTTGGCGCAGGCGTCATCGGGCTCGCCATCGGCTGGCGTCTCGCCCAGGCGGGCTGCAAGGTCGAGCTGTTCGATGCCGGCCTTGCCGGCTCCGGCGCCAGCCATGCCGCCGCCGGCATGCTCGCCGCCTGTGCGGAAGCCGAGCCCGGCGAAGAGGGTTTGCTGACCCTCAACCGCGCGAGCCAGACCTTGTGGCCGGCCTTCGCGGCGGATCTGGAAGCGGCCAGTGGCATGGATGTGGGCCTGCGCGAGGAGGGCACGCTCGTCGTCGCGCTCACCGCAGACGACGCCGCCAAGCTGCGCCACCAGCACGCCTTTCAAAAGAGCCTCGGGTTGCCGGTGGAATGGCTGACCGCCGCCGAGGCGCGCCGCAAGGAACCGCATCTCGCCACTAAACTGGCCGGCGCCCTCTGGTGCCCGCAGGATCACCAGGCGGACAACCGGCAAACCGCGGCGGCGCTGAAGGTCGCGGCGCTGAAGGCCGGTGCGGTGCTGCATGAACATGCCAAGGTGGAGCGGGTGGAAACCCGCGATGGCCGGGCAAGCGGCGTCGTGGTCGATGGCGTTCTGCATCCCGCCGATACCGTGATCCTGGCGGCCGGCGCCTGGTCGCGCGGGGTCACCATCGCCCCGGCGGCGCCCTTGCCGGTGCGCCCCATCAAGGGGCAGATGCTGGCCCTGCGCATGGACCCCGCAGCGCCTTTGCTGACCCATGTGCTGTGGGGACCGGGCACCTATATGGTGCCGCGCAAGGACGGGCGGCTCATCATCGGCGCCACGGTGGAGGAGAAGGGCTTCGACACCGACATCACCGCCGGCGGCCAGCTGGCGCTGCTCACCCATGCGTGGCGCTGCGTGCCGACCATCGAGGAACTGACCATCATCGAGCAATGGGTGGGCTTCCGCCCCGGCAGTCGCGACGATGCGCCGATTCTCGGCGCGAGCGAGGTGGCGGGGCTGATCTATGCCACCGGCCATCACCGCAACGGCATCCTGCTGCTGCCGGTGACCACGTCCACCATCTGCGCGCTGGTGCTGGACGGCCACACGGACCCGCTCATCGCCCCCTTCGGGGCGGAGCGTTTCGCGCCGCGCGCGGCGGCGGAGTGAGGATGATGGAAACCGAAACCGTGCTCGACCTCCAGGTGAACGGCGCGCGGGAGAGCCTCCCCGTCGCGACCATCGCCGCGCTTCTCGACCACAAGGGCGTGGATGCGGCCCGCAAGGGCATCGCCGTGGCCTTGAACGGCGCCGTTCTGCCGCGCGCGCGCTGGGCCGAGCACAGGCTCGCCTCCGGCGATGCGGTTGAAATCATCCAGGCCAAGCAGGGCGGCTGATCCGCCGCGAGACACAGGCTAGCGCCCGCCATTCGGCGCGGGCAAAGAGAATGACCATGAATGCTTCCGTCAATGCCGCCGCCACCTTCAACGCCGACCCGCTGGTGATCGCCGGGCGCAGCTTCAATTCGCGCCTGTTCCTGGGCACGGCGGGCTATCCGAACCAGAAGGTGTTCCTCGATGCGCTCGCCGCCTCGGGCGCGGAGATGGCCACCGCCTCGATCCGCCGCATCAGCCTTGCAAGCTATGAGGAGAGCCTGACCGACCTGCTCTCGGGCCGCGTCCACATCCTGCCCAACACGGCCGGCTGCCAGACCGCGAAGGACGCGGTGCTGACCGCCGAACTGGCGCGCGAGGCGCTGGAGACCAATTGGGTGAAGCTGGAAGTGATCGGCGATCGCGAGTTGCTCTATCCCAATGTGGAAGAGCTGCTGAAGGCGACCGAGGATCTGGTCCATCGCGGCTTCGTCGTGCTGCCCTATTGCAACGATGATCCCGTCACCTGCCAGAAGCTGGCGGACCTCGGCGCCGCGACCGTGATGCCGCTCGGCTCCATGATCGGCACCGGGCTCGGCATAGCCAACCCCCACATGATCGAGCTGATCTGCGCCCGCTCCCCGGTTCCGGTGGTGCTGGACGCCGGCATCGGCACGGCCTCGGACGCGGCGCTGGCCATGGAGCTCGGTTGCGCGGCGGTGCTGCTCAATACGGCGGTCTCCAAGGCGCACGATCCGGTGCGGATGGCCGCCGCGTTCCGCCACGCGGTGGATGGCGGACGGCTCGCCCGGCTGTCGGGGCGTATCCCCAAGAAGCTGCATGCGGAAGCCTCAAGCCCGGAATTCGGCCTCGTCGGCACCTGAGGGCCTGGGCTAGGCTGCGGCGGGGAGAGATCCATGCTGCCGCAGCCGCCCATCCTGCTGATCACCGACCGCTCGCAGGCGCGCGCGCCGCTGCCCGAGGTGGTGGCGGCGGCGCTGGAAGGCGGCTGCCGCTGGATCAGCGTGCGCGAAAAGGATTTGCCGCAAGCCGAACAGATCGCGCTCGCCCGCGCCCTGCTGTCGCTCGCCTTTGCCTTCGGCGGGCGAGTCACGTTGCATGGGGCGTTCGACCTTGCGGTGGAAGCGGGGGTGGACGGTGTCCATCTGCCGGCGGGCTCGGATGTCGGCCAAGCGCGATCGCGCCTGGGGCCCGGCGCGCTCATCGGCCTGTCCACCCACACGCTGGCCGAGGTGGCGGGGGCCGACGCAAGGCGCCTCGATTACCTCATCGCGAGCCCCGCCTTCGAAACGCGCTCCAAGCCGGGTTACGGGCCGGCGCTGGGGGAGGCGGGCCTGCGGGAGCGGGTTGCCGTGACATCGGTGCCCGTTCTTGCCCTCGGCGGCATCGAGCCGGAAACGATCGCCCCTTGCCGGGTGGCGGGTGTGGCGGGGATCGCCGTCATGGGCGCGGTGATGCGCGCCGCGGACCCCGCCCACGAGATGCGCGCCCTGTGCCGGGCCTGGGCGCTCGGCGAGGGCCAAAGCTGATAACCCCGGTTTAAACGGCCGCATTCGTTTTGCCGAAGCCGCCAGGCGCGCCGGGGATCTGGCGCGGCGTGCGCCTCGCCGCGAAGGCGCTTCCTCTCCCGCGCACAGGCGTTATTGCGCCACCGGCCGCCCGGTCCGATAGGCCGCCTGATCGATGCCGTGGCGGCGCAGCTTGTCGTAGAAGGTCTTGCGGGGGATGCCGAGCGCCTTCACCACCGCCTGCACGTCGCCGCCGTTTTCAGCCAGGGCGGTGCGGATTTCGGCGGCCTCGAAGGCCTCCATGCGCTCCGGCAAGGGCGCACGGTTGCCCGAACCTGGCGCCGGCGGTGGGTTTGCGACGAGGCCGAGGGCGACGCGCTCGGCATAATGCACCAGCTCGCGCACGTTGCCCGGCCAGTCGTGCGTATCGAGGTGGCGGCGCACGCTTTCGCCGATCTGTACCGGCTCGCGCTGGAAGCGGGCGCAGGCGAGCGCGAGGAAATGACCGAACAGCAGCGCCACGTCCGCACGCCGCTCCCGCAGCGGCGGAATATGCAAGGTCGCCACATGCAGACGGTAATAGAGGTCCTCCCGGAACGCCCCCTGCCGCACCAGGGCCTGGAGATTGACCTTGGCCGCGGCGACCACGCGGATGTCCACGCGGCGCACTTCATTGGTACCGAGCGGGGTGATCTCGCGCGCTTCCAGGACGCGCAGCAGCTTGACCTGGAGCGCTGGCGACATGGCCTCGATCTCGTCCAGGAACAGCGTGCCGCCGTGGGCATGCTCGATCCGGCCCACGCGCTTCTTCATGGCGCCGGTGAAGGCGCCGGCCTCGTGGCCGAAGAGTTCGCTCTCGATCACGCTTTCCGGCAGCGCGCCGCAATTCACCACCACCAGCGGACGGTTGGCGCGCCGGCTCAGGCGGTGGAGGGCATTGGCCACCACCTCCTTGCCGCTCCCGGTCTCGCCTTCCACCAGCACATCCACATCGGCGTCCGCGAGCTGGCGCAACGTCTGCCGCAGGCGCGCCATGGCAGCAGTCTCGCCGAGCAGGGGCAGGTCCTCGCTGGCCGCTTCCGCGCGCCGCCGCAGGTCGCGGTTCTCCAGCACCAAGCGGCGCTTTTCCCCCGCGTGCCGCACCGCGCCGAGCAGGCGGTCACCCGAATAGGGCTTGGCGAGAAAATCATAGGCACCCTCGCGCATGGCATCGACCGCCATGGCGATGTCGCCGTGGCCGGTGATGAGGATCACCGGCAGGTCCGGATCGATCTTGCGCAGGCGGCGAAACAGCTCCAGCCCATCCATTCCGGGCATGCGCACATCGCTCACCACCACGCCGGGAAACCCGGCGTCGATGGCCTCCAGCGCCGCCGCGCCGGAGGCAAAAGGCGCCACCGAGAGGCCGGCCAGCATCAGCGCCTGGACGTTGGCGGCGCGCAGGATGTCGTCGTCGTCGATGAAGGCCACGTCCATCAGGGCGCCCTTGGCAAGGTGAGGGTGAAGACCGCGCCGTGCCGGTTTTCGACGGCAAGGGTGCCGCCGAATTCGACAACGATGTCGTGCGAGATCACGAGGCCGAGGCCGAGGCCCTGCGCCTTGGTGGTGGTGAAAGGCATGAACAGCGCTTCCATCACGTTGGGCGGCAAGCCGGGGCCGTTGTCCGCGACTTCGATGCGCACTTGGTCGGCTCCGGCCTCGGCATGGATCCGGATGGTCCCGTCGGTCTGTCCGGCCAGCGCATCCAGCGCGTTTTGCAGCAGATTGACGAACACCTGTTCCAGGCGCACCCGCTCGGCGGTCACGCGAAGATCGTCCGCGTCGATGGCGACATCGATGCCGACCGCTTGCTGGGTGAGGCGGTGGCCCACCAGCAGCAGGGCGCCGTCGATGGCGGCGCGCAACGGCACCGGCTCCAGGCGGCCCTCCGCCTTGCGGGCGAACGCGCGCAATTCCCCCGTGATGGCGCCGATGCGGTCCGTAAGGGCGGCGATGGTGGAGAGATTGGCGCGGGCCGCGCTGGCATCGCCGCGATCCAGGAACACCGCCGAATTTTCCGCAAACGTGCGGATCGCCGCCACCGGCTGGTTCACCTCATGGGCCACCGAGGCCGCAATCTGACCGAGCACGGCCAGTTTGCTCGCCTGCACGAGGTCGTCCTTCAGCCCGTCGAGGGCGTTCTGGGTGCGCAGGCGCTCCTCCATCTCGGCATGCAGGCGGACGTTGGCATGGCTCAATTCATGGGTGCGCTCCGCGACGCGCTGTTCCAGGAGGCGTCGCGCGGCGGCCTGTCGCGCCGTATCCTCCAGGCGTCGGGTGCGGCGGGAGAAGGCGAGCGCCCCAAGGCCGAGCGCGAGCACCGCAACCAGCAGCGCGAGCACGCGCGCCGCCCCGGTGGCAAGGCTCACGGCGGCATTGGCCGGGGCGAGCACGTTCAGCGTCCAGCCGGTGGTCGGCACCTCGGCGGAGGCTTCCACGAACAGGCGCGGCTTGCGCTGGCCGGGAAGGGCGGCCTGCACCAGCCCCGCGACATCGGGATCTGGAACGATGGGCAGAAGGTCGAGCGTGGCATCGCCGAACTGGAGGCTCGCGCGCAATTCCTCCCGCCGCTCCGGCGCGATCGGCGCGATCGCCCGGAAGCGCCAATCCGGCACACTGCTGATGAGAACGATCGCCCGGTCGTCGGTGACGAAGGTCGGCTCCTCGAACTGGCGCCACTGGTCCTCGATGGCCTCGAACTCGGCCTTGACCACCAGCACGCCGAGCGGACCAGAGGGGCCGTCGATGCGCCGGGTCAGATAGAGGCCGGGTTGCCGGCTCACGGTGCCGAAGGCGAAATGTTCGGCGGTTCCATCTGCCATCGCCGTGCGAAAATAGGGCCGAAAAGCATAATTAGAGCCCACGAAACTCGCCGAAGTTCCCGCATTGCTGGCGGCGATGGTCAGGCCGGTGACGTCGAGCAGATAGATCGCGCCCGTCCGCGTGCCCGCCGCAAGCCCGGCGAATTTGACGTCGAGCGCGGAAAGGCGTGCGGGATCGGGGTCTTCCAGGGTCGCCCGCACGTCCGGATCCTGGGCGAGCACGACCGGCAAGGTGCGTTGCTTCTCGATCTCGCTGCGGATCACCGCAACCCGCAGAAGCGCCGCCGCATCGGCATCGGTGCGCAATTGCGACAGCGCCCACTGCGTCCCGACATAGGCCGCGAGCCGATCGAGGGCGACCAAAGCGAGCAGCACCAGCGCCAGCGCCGCGAGCCGGCGCACCGCGCGGTCACCGGCCACCGACCGCCACGCCGCGAAGTGCGCAAGGACCGCCATCGCCTCTCCTTCGTGTGCGGATTTCCGCACTAATCTAAGGTCAAGTGTGCATCAATCCGCACTTGAAGTCGAGCGTGGTTCCGACAGCGAGAGACAATGGCCTTTTGCATCAATGGCTTGGTTTGGCCCCCCCCAGCGTGCATGGGGCTGGCATGCGTCTTGCGCAGGGCTTCCGGCGGCGTGGATGAGCGCCGGGCCCCTAACACGCCATCAAGGTTCCAGACGCCGCCCGCGGAATGAGGCGCCGATGGTCAATGCGAGAGGAAGCAACATGCAACCCGTCCCCGCCACGCCGGCTCCGGCCGTGCACCGCAAATTCTATCGCCACCTCTATTTCCAGGTGCTGCTCGCGATTGCCGCCGGCATCTTGCTCGGACATTTCTATCCGAGCCTCGCGACCGACCTGAAGCCGCTGGGCGATGCCTTCATCAAGCTGGTGAAGATGATCATCGCGCCCGTGATCTTCCTCACCGTGGTCACCGGCATCGCCGGCATGCGCGACCTCGGCAAGGTGGGCCGGGTGGCGGGCAAGGCGATGATTTATTTCCTCACCTTTTCGACCCTGGCGCTGGTGATCGGCCTTGTGGTGGGCAATGTGATCCAGCCCGGCGCCGGCCTGCACATCAATCCCGCGAGCCTCGATCCCAAGGCCGTCGCCGACTACGCCAACAAGGCGCACGACCAGAGCATCGTCGGCTTCCTGATGGCGATCATTCCGAACACGCCGATCAGCGCGCTGGCGTCGGGTGATATTCTCCAGGTGCTGTTCTTTGCAGTGCTGTTCGGCATCGCGCTGGCCGCCATCGGCGATCGTGGCAACCCGGTAATGACGGTGCTGAATTCGCTTTCGCAGGCCATGTTCCGCCTGGTGGCGATCCTCATGAAGACCGCCCCCATCGGCGCCTTCGGCGCCATGGCCTTCACCATCGGCAAGTACGGCATCGGCTCGGTGGCAAACCTCGCCATGCTGGTCGGCACGTTCTACCTGACCTCGTTCCTGTTCGTGTTCATCGTGCTGGGTGCGGTGGCGCGCTACAATGGCTTCTCCATTCTCGCCTTGCTGCGCTACATCAAGGAAGAATTGCTGCTGGTGCTGGGCACCTCTTCTTCCGAGGCGGCGCTTCCGAGCCTGATGGAAAAGATGGAGCGCGCCGGCTGCGCCAAGTCGGTCGTGGGCCTCGTGATCCCCACCGGCTATTCGTTCAACCTCGACGGCACCAACATCTATATGACGCTGGCGGCCCTGTTCATCGCGCAGGCCACGGGCATCGACCTCAGCCTGACGGACCAGGTGATCCTCCTGCTGGTGGCCATGCTCAGCTCGAAGGGCGCGGCGGGCATCACGGGCGCGGGCTTCATCACCCTGGCTGCGACGCTCTCCGTCGTGCCGGCGGTGCCGGTGGCCGGAATGGCGCTGATCCTCGGCATCGACCGCTTCATGTCGGAGTGTCGCGCCATCACCAACTTCATCGGCAATGCGGTGGCGACCATCGTCGTGGCGCGTTGGGAGGGCGAACTCAATGCGGATCAGCTCGCCCGTGCGCTCGCCGGCCAGGTCGATCCCGACACCTTGCTGGACCGTCCGGTGGTGCTGGACGACGACGCGGTGCGCACCGCAGCCTGAAATACGAATGGCCGGAGGCATGCCTCCGGCCATTCCACTTGCAACACGCGACAGGCCTAATCGCTCGGAACCGTTACGGAGGGCCGGAGCGATCTTTTCGCTCTCGGGGCGCGTCGCCTGAATCGCTATTTCCAGCGTTCGGCGGCATCGTCGTCGGTGCTCTTGGCTTCGATCCAATCGCCAGAACCCGCGCGATCCTCCTTCTTCCAGAAGGGGGCGCTGGTCTTCAGCCAGTCCATGAGGAATTCGGCGGCCGCAAAAGCGGCGCCGCGATGGGGCGAGGCCGTGACCACGAGCACGATGGGATCGCCCGGCACCAGCCGGCCGTGGCGGTGAACGATACGCGCGCCGAGCAGCGGCCAGCGCTGGCGGGCTTCCTCGATCAGGCGGCCCATCTCCTCTTCCGCCATGCCTGGATAATGCTCCAGCGTCAGCGCGGTGAGGGCGGTTCCGTCCGTCGCGAGATCGGCGCGGCAGAGGCCAGCGAACGTGACGACCGCTCCGATGTCCACCCGGCCGCGCGTCATCGCCTCGGCCTCGGCGGCAGCGTCGAACGGCTCGGCCTGCACGCGCACGCCGAAAGGATCGGCAAGGGAAGCGGCAGCGGTCATGGGATCAGCCACCCGTCATCGGCGGGAAGAATGCAATTTCCCGCGCCCCGGCCAGCACGGCGTCACCCTTCACATGGCGCCGATCGATGGCGGCGCGCACCACCGCAGGATTTGAGAAGGCATGAGCATGCGCGGCATCGCGCGTCGCCAGCCAATGGGCAAGGTCGGATACGGTGGCCACTTCCGGGGGCAGCTGGATGTCTTCTTCGGCGACGCCCACACGCTCCCGCAGCCAGGCGAAATAGAGGATCTTCACCGGTCATCCTCCACCAGATGCCGCGCGCCGGCGCGGAAATAATCATAGCCCGTATATAAGGTGAGCACGGCGGAGACCCAGAGCAGACTCAGGCCAACAAACGTGACGCCGGGAATCACCAAATCGCCGGCCGGGCCGGCCAGCAGAAAGCCGACCGCGACGAGCTGCAGCGTCGTCTTCCATTTGGCGAGGCGCGAGACCGGCACGCTGACATGAAGCTCCGCCAGGAATTCGCGCAGGCCGCTGACCAGGATTTCCCGGCACAGAATGACGATCGCCGCCCAGAGCGACCAGCCGCGGATGGTGCCATCGGAAGCAAGGACCAGCAGGCTGGTGGAGACCAGCAGCTTGTCCGCGATGGGATCGAGCATGCGGCCGATGGCCGATTGCTGGGACCAGGCGCGGGCGAGATAGCCGTCGAAGAAATCGGTCACGGCCGCCGCGATGAACAGTCCCAGCGCCACCCATCGCAGCCAGATGCCGCCGTGCAGGATATCCGACCAGAACATGCAGCCGGCCACCAGAGGCACCGCCGCGCACCGGGAATAGGTGAGAATGTTCGGCAGCGACAGGACAAGCCCGCGCTCCTTGCTGGTGCGGGGCCGCGCGCTGGATCTGGTTTGGGCCTCGGCCATGTGGATGCGGCTCGTTCTTGGTTCGGGTGGGTGGCACCATGCCCCGGAATGCAGGCGGGGTCGAGGCGGGTCCAAGCCGGTGCGCGTGTCAGCGCCCCGGCTGGCTATGGAAATAGCCGTATATGGCCTGTGCGGTCGAGGCGTTGATTCCGGGGACCTGCTCAAGATCCGCGAGCGAGGCCCGCTCGATGGCCTTGAGCGTCCCGAAATGCCGCAACAACGCGCGCTTACGGGTGGGGCCGACACCGGGAATGGCCTGAAGCCCGGCGTCCGTAATGTCCTTCTTGCGGCGTGCGCGATGCGAGCCGATGGCGAAGCGGTGCGCTTCGTCGCGCAGGCGCTGGACGAAATACAGCACAGGGTCGCGCGGTTCCAGGCGGAACGGCTGGCGGCCGGGGATGAAGAATTGTTCGCGCCCCGCTTCCCGATCAAGTCCCTTCGCGATGCCGACCAGGGGCACGTCGGTGATGCCCAATTCCTCCAGAATCGCGCGCGCCGCGTTCAGCTGGCCGAGGCCGCCGTCGATGAACACGAGGTCCGGCCAAGGGGAGACCGCATCGGCCTCGTCGGGCAGGACGGGACCGGCCTCTTCCAGGTCGTTGGCGGGAAGCGCCACGGGCGGTCGTGCCTCATCGATCTCGGTGGAAGGCAGCGCGGGGACCGGCGGCGCGTCCTCCCCCGAAGAGGCTACGATACCGCCCTCGCGCGGCGATTCCTTCACCAGGCGGGCGAAGCGGCGGCGCAGCACCTCGCGCATCATGCCGAAATCGTCGCCGGGGGTGATGTCGGCCGATTTGATGTTGAACTTGCGATACTGGCTTTTGCGGAAGCCTTCCGGTCCCGCCACGATCATGCCGCCCACCGCGTTGGTGCCCATGATGTGGGAATTGTCATAGACCTCGATGCGCTGCGGTGGCCCCTTGAGGGCGAAGGCTTCCTGCACGCCCTCCAGCAGGCGCGCCTGGGTCGCGGTCTCCGCCAGCTTGCGGCCGAGCGCCTCGCGGGCGTTCTGCAGGGCATGGCTGACCAGATCGAGTTTCTCGCCCCTGCGGGGCGTGGCGATTTCGACCTTGAAACCGGACTTCTGCGTGAGCGCCTCGGCGATCAGCGCCTGTTCCTCGACCTCGTGGCTCAGCAGGATCAGGCGCGGGCAGGGCTTGTCTTCATAGAATTGGGCGATGAACGCGCCGAGCACTTCGCGCTCATCCAGCGATTTGTCGGCGCGCGGATAATAGGCGCGGTTGCCCCAGTTCTGGCCGGTGCGGAAGAAGAACACTTCGATGCAGGTGGCGCCGCCCTGCTGGTGGCAGGCGAACACATCCGCCTCTTCCACCGAGCGCGGATTGATGCCCTGGCTACCCTGGACCGCCGAAAGCGCGGCGAGGCGGTCGCGCAGGCGCGCGGCGCGTTCGAATTCCAGGGCCTCGGAGGCCGTTTCCATCTCGCGCGCAAGTTCTTCCTTCACCGCCCGCGACCGGCCGGTGAGAAAAGCCCGCGCTTCGCGGACCAGCTCTGCATAATCGGAATGGCTCACCTCTCCAGTGCAGGGGCCGGAGCAGCGCTTGATCTGGAACAGCAGGCAGGGGCGAGTGCGATTCTCATAATAGCTGTCGGAGCACGAGCGCAGCAGGAACGCGCGCTGCAGGGCATTGATGGTGCGATCCACCGCCCACACACTGGCGAACGGGCCATAATAATCCCCCGGCCGGCTCCGCGCGCCGCGATGCTTCAGGATTTGCGGGGCCGGGTGATCCGCCGTGATGAGAATGTAAGGAAAGGATTTATCGTCGCGCAACAGCACGTTAAAGCGCGGCTTCAACTGCTTGACGAGGTTTGCCTCCAGCAGCAGCGCTTCGGATTCCGTGCGGGTGGAGACGAATTCCATGGAGACCGTCGCCGCGATCATGCGCGCGATGCGGTTGGTATGGCCGACCAGACGGGTATAGCTCAGCACCCGCTTCTTGATGCTCTTGGCCTTGCCGACATAAAGCACCGTCCCGTCCGCTGCGATCATGCGGTAGACGCCGGGGCCTGAGGGCGCATGCTTCACCGCTCGCGCGATCGCCTCGCGCCCCGTGGCGAGGGTGCCGGGGGCGACCTCCTCTTCGGTCTGAGAATCCAGCACCAGCGCGGCTTCGTCGTCCATATCCTGGGGGTCGAAGCTATCGTCGGGCTGGTCGAGCGGCGGGCGGGCAATCATGGCTGCAACGTAGGGATTCGCCGCCGCCGGGGCCAGGGGGCCTGTGGGCGCGACGGGTCGATTTACCCTTTATTCACCGTGAGTCGGTAATGCGTGAGGTAACACGGGGTGTTGGCCAGACTTCATTTGCCATTTCCGACTTATGCCTTTTGCAGGACGCGGCTTCGGCCGTGTCATCAGGAGGAATGTAGGATGAGCAGAGGTTGGTTGGCCGCCGCCGCCGCCGCGTGCGTCAGCCTGACGGCACCCGCAGGCGCCGCCGACATGGCGCAGTACGGCAGTTATGGCTATGCAGCACCGGTCGCGCCATTGTCCTGGACCGGATTCTATATCGGCGCGAACGCGGGATATGGATGGGGAACCGCCGCGTCTCAGAGCCCCGATGGATTCATCGGCGGCCTGCAGGGCGGGTACAATTTTCAATTCGCCGGGTCGCCTTTCGTGGCCGGCATCGAAGCCGACTTCGACTGGTCCGGCATCAGCGCCGGTGCATTTAACGTCGATTACCTTGGAACCGTAAGGGCTCGGCTGGGTTTCGCATTCGACCGGGTGATGGCCTACGCGACAGCGGGCTTCGCTTACGGCCAGGGGCAGTTTGAGGTCGCGGGACTGAGTAATTCACAGTCACATTCTGGCTGGACGATCGGAGCGGGTGCAGAATTCGCTCTCGATCGTAACTGGAGTGCCCGTGCGGAATATCTTTACGTCGATCTTGGTAGTTCTACTTACTCGTCACTGATCGGGCCGGCCTCGATCGGGTATGACGGTAATGTTCTGCGTGCAGGCGTGAACTATCGTTTCTAAAATCTTAAGCTGGGAAATTAGAACCATATTGGCGGGAAGCTTGGGTTTGCTGCCTCTTGATCGCCAATTGTGTTCTGATGTAGTCTCCTGGTCACAATGTCGCCCCGTTTTCTTGGGGCGGTGTTGCTCCAGGGTGACAGACGGGACGGTGGACTCGCTGTAAGGTCCGCTCATTCTGGTTTCGCATCGTAATGAAGGGTGTAACAATGTTGAAGCGCGCTCTCGCCGGGGTCTCTGCCCTGGCCCTCCTCGGCGGCGCCGCCTCTGCGGCCGACCTCGCCACCAAGTATCCCGTCAAGGCCGTGGCCGTCGTCCCGGTCTTCTCCTGGACCGGCTTCTACCTCGGTGGCAACGTCGGCTGGGGCTGGGCGAGCAATTCGTTCAACGTCTCGCCGTTCTATGGCGCGCCGTATTCCAACTACAGCGGTGGCGATGCCAACGGCTTCCTCGGTGGTGGTCAGATCGGCTACAACTACCAGTTCGCCAACAACATCGTTCTCGGTGTTGAGGCTGACGCCCAGTGGGGTTCGATCTCCAACAGCAGCCTGATCCTGAGCGGTCCGTTCATCGGCTCCAACGTTGAGCCCGAAATCAAGACCTTCGGCACGATCCGCGCTCGCGTCGGTTATGCCATGGATCGTTGGCTGCCCTACATCACCGGTGGTGCTGCTTGGGAGCGCGTGAGCTTCGGCAACTTCTACGGCGTCGACACCTCCACCACCAACTGGGGCTGGACCATCGGCGGCGGCGTGGAATACGCCTTCACCAACAACATCACTGCCAAGATCGAATACCTGTATGCCAACTTCCAGGGCAACACGTATTCCATCCCCTCGACCCTCGGTTCGATCAACACCGACCTGGACGTGAACACCGTCCGTCTCGGCGTGAACTACAAGTTCTGATCGCTAATCGGTTTCGGCTGATTTACGAGCCCCGGGCGCAAGCCCGGGGTTTTTTCGTTTAAGTGGCGATCAAATGCCGGCCTGACTTGCCGGTGCCACGGAGAGACCCTCTCCCTGCCACGGCTTCGCCTTCCACCGGCCATCTGCGGGCCCGTCTCCAGGCGGATGCTGCTCCCCGACGGTAAGTGTCGAGGTGCGTCTTATGAAATGGCTTCTTCTGTCTGGTGCGCTGCTGAGCACCGTGCTCACAGCCCCCGCGATGGCGGCCGATCTGAGCAGGCCCGCCCCCGCGCAGGCCCCGGTGGTCTCGGCGCCGCCTGTGTTTTCCTGGACCGGTTTCTATATCGGCGGCAACGCAGGCTACAGCTGGGGTAAGGGGAAGGATGCGGCCGATTTCTACGGCCTTGATCCCTCCGGTTGGTCCGCCGGCGGACAGGTCGGGTACAATTATCAATTCGTGAACAACGTGCTGGTGGGTGTCGAGGCCGATATCCAGGGCGGCGATATCTCCAGCGGCGCCTACGGACTCTCCAGCAAGCTCGACTATTTCGGCACGGTGCGCGCGCGCCTCGGCTACGCGTTCGACCGGGTCCTGCCCTACGTCACCGGCGGTCTTGCCTATGGCAAGAACACCATCACCGATTTCGGCTTCAGCGATTCCAATACCCATGTGGGCTGGACCGTCGGCGGTGGCCTGGAATATGCGCTGACCAACAATTGGACGGCACGGGCCGAGTATCTCTACACCGACCTCGGATCGAAGACGTATGACAATATCGGCGCTGATGCGGGCCTTACGTCCAGCACCACGCGGCTCGGTGTGAATTACAAATTCTGACCCGTCCGACCGCCGGACTATGCGAGGGGATGCGCGCCTGCGTATCCCCTTTTTCTCATTTCTAGGCCGCGCGTCGCCGCCCTCTTCAGCATTGCCTTACCGTAGCGATATTTGCCGCACCGCAGCATATCCGGTAATACGCCGACGCAATTGTTGAACGTCGCAGGGCCTCCATCGCGCCTGCATGGCTCGCGTCCGGCGCCCGTCCCGTGATACGAGCCGGACGAAGCGACAAAGAAAGAGGCCTCTCATGGCTCAGGATAGAGCATCACTGGGGCAGCGCCGCATCCGCGTCGGCGTTACCGGCATCGGCATCATGGGCTCCAATCACGCCCGGGTCCTTTCCCAATTGCCGGGCGCCGAACTGGTGGCCATCGCCGATCCCGACGCCGGGCAGGCCGGCCGCGTCGCCGGCTTTCTGGGCTGCCAGGCGGTGCCGGATCATCATGCGCTGCTGGAACTCGGTCTCGATGCCATCATCGTCGCCGCGCCGACCCATCTGCATCACCCCATCGCGCTCGACATCATCAATGCCGGCACCTCGGTACTGGTGGAAAAGCCGGTCGCCTCCACCGCCGAACAGGGCCGCGAGATCATCGCCGCGGCGCGCGCGCGGGGCGTGACGCTGATGGTCGGCCATGTGGAGCGCTTCAATCCCGCTGTTCAGA
Source organism: Roseixanthobacter pseudopolyaromaticivorans (assembly GCF_043195145.2). Classification (NCBI taxonomy): domain Bacteria; kingdom Pseudomonadati; phylum Pseudomonadota; class Alphaproteobacteria; order Hyphomicrobiales; family Xanthobacteraceae; genus Roseixanthobacter; species Roseixanthobacter pseudopolyaromaticivorans. The sequence continues at coordinate 3,148,657 of NZ_CM195539.1, read as the reverse complement.
CGGTGAAGGAAGCCATCCGCGGCGAGGACCTGCTCTCCATCGCCATCACGCGGGTGGGACCGTTCCCGCCGCGCATGTCCAATGTAGGCGTGGTCATCGATCTCGCGGTGCATGACATCGACCTGATCCGCTGGTTCACCGAATCGGACATCGTCGAATTGCAGCCGCAGACCTCCAGCGCCATGGCCGAGCGCGAGGATATCGCGCTGCTGCAGTTCCGCACCGCCTCGGGCGTGCTGGCGCACATCAACACCAATTGGCTGACGCCCTTCAAGGCGCGCACGGTGCATGTGGCGACCCGCAAGAAATACGTGATCGGCGATCTGCTGACCCGCCAGGTCACCGAATGCTTCGACTATCGGCCGGACGGCGCCTATTCCATGCGCCACCTGCCGGTGGCCTATTCCGAGCCGCTGCGCACGGAGCTGGAGAATTTCCTCCAGGCGGTGCGCACCGGCAATCCGCCGCCGGTCACCGGCGAAGAAGGTGTCGCGAGCCTGGAAATCGCCATTGCCTGCCTCAGCGAGCGCGCCGAAGCGAAGGCGCGCACCGCCCGCCTTCGAGCCGCAGGCTGAATGGCCCCCTTCAAGGACTTATCATGACATCTCATGTGAAGGCACAGATGGCACCGATCCCATTCATTGACCTCGCGGCCCAGCGCCAGCGCATCGGCACGAAGATCGATCAGGCCGTCCAAGGCGTGCTGAATTCCTGCCGCTTCATCAATGGCCCCGAAGTGTCCCTGCTGGAGGAGCGGCTCGCCGCGTTCGCCGGCTCGAAATATGCCGTCGCCTGCTCCAGCGGCACCGATGCCTTGGCTCTGCTGCTGATGGCCTGGGACGTGAAGGCGGGCGATGCCGTGTTCTGCCCGGCCTTCACCTTCTGCGCGACGGCCGAAGTGGTTCCGTGGGTCGGGGCGACGCCGGTGTTCGTGGACGTGAAGGACGACACCTTCAACATGGACCCGGAGAGCCTGGAACTGGCCATCGCGACGGCGAAGGAATACGGCCTGATCCCTAAGGTGGTGATCCCGGTGGACCTGTTCGGCCAGCCGGCGGATTACGATGCGATCCTGCCCATCGCCGAGCGGCATGGTCTCAAGGTGCTGGCCGATACGGCCCAGGGCTTCGGCGGCACCTGGAACAACAAGCGCACCGGCAGCATCGGCGATGCCGCCGCCACCTCCTTCTTTCCCGCCAAGCCGCTCGGCTGCTACGGCGATGGCGGCGCGATCTTCACCGATGACGCGGATCTCGTCACCGTGCTCAAGAGCGTGCGCGAGCACGGGCAGGGCGTCGACAAATACCAGAACGTGCGCATCGGCATGACGGCGCGGCTCGATACCATCCAGGCTGCGGTGCTGCTGGAAAAGCTCGCGATCTTCGAGGACGAGATCGCGGCGCGCGAAAAGGTGGCCGCGCGCTACAACGCGCTGCTTGCCGATGTGGCGGCGGTGCCGTTCGTCGATCCGCGCGCGACGTCGGTGTGGGCGCAATACACCATCCGGCTCGCTCCCGGCCGCCGCGACGCGCTCGCCGATGCGCTGAAGGCGGAAGGCATTCCCACCGCCGTCTATTATCGCATTCCCATGCATCTCCAGCCGGCCTATGGCGCCTATCCGGCCGCGGCGGCGATTCTGCCCGTGGCGGAAGCGCTGTGCGAGGAGGTCATCAGCCTGCCGATGCACGCTTACCTGGATGAGGCGACGCAGGATCGCATCATCGCCGCCGTGCGCCGGGCACTCGCCGACTAGCAGGCGGTCCTTGCGGCGCTGGTCCCCGGGTCCATGCCTTTGGGGGAGCGGGTGGCTTTCGCTTATGCTGCGCACACGATTCGGCGCGCCGGGCTGCCCCGGCGCGTTTCGCGCGCATCCGTCCGTCTGTCACGAAAAGCCGGTTCATGTTCCGCAACATCCTTTCCGTCGGCGGGCTGACGCTGCTCTCGCGGCTCGCCGGTTTCGTGCGTGATGTGGTGATGGCCGCCGTGCTGGGCGCGGGGCCGGTGGCGGACGCATTCCTCGTCGCGTTTCGTCTGCCCAACCATTTCCGCGCCATCTTCGCAGAGGGCGCGTTCAACGCCGCCTTCGTGCCCACCTATGCCCGGCTGAAGGAACAGGGCGGGGTGGCCAGCGCGCGCGCCTTCGCCGATGAGATCCTCACCGCCATGGCCCTGGTCCATGGCGTGCTATTGGCGGGAGCACTCGCCTTCACGCCGCAATTCGTCGGCCTGCTCGCCCCTGGCCTTGCCGATGATCCGGAGCGGTTCGCGCTCGCCATCACGCTGACGCGCATCACCTTTCCCTATCTGGCGCTGATCTCGGTGGCGACGCTGATCTCCGGCGCGCTCAATGCCTCCGATCGCTTCGCCATGGCGGCGGCGTCGCCCATCCTGCTGAATGTGTGCATGGTCGGCACGCTGCTGAGCGCGGCGGCCTTTCCCACCGCCGGGCATGCGGCGGCCTGGGGCGTGCTGCTCTCCGGCATCGGGCAGGTGATGCTGGTGGGCTGGGATGCCGAGCGCACGGGCATCGGCCTGCGGTTCGGGCGACCGCGTCTTGATCCGGGCACGCGGCAGTTCCTCAAGGGCCTCGGCCCCGCCATCATCGGGTCTGCCGGGGTTCAGATCGCCTTGTTCGCCGATACGATCATCGCCACCTTCCTGCCCACCGGCGCGCTGTCTGCGCTTTATTATGCGGATCGCATCAATCAATTGCCGATCGGCGTGGTGGGTATCGCCATCGGCACGGTGCTGCTGCCTGAGATGTCGCGCCGGCTTGCCGGCGGCGATGATGCGGGCGCCGCCCACGCGCAGGCCCGCTCCATCGAATTGGCGGTTCTTCTGGCGATGCCGTTCGTGGTGGCGGCGCTGCTGATTCCCGATCTGACCATGCGGGCGCTGTTCGCGCGCGGCGCGTTCACACGCGGCGATGCGGCGGAAGCGGCCGCCACATTGCAGGCCTACGGCATCGGCCTCCTCGCGTTCGTCGTGGTGCGCGCCTTCATCGCCCCGTTCCATGCGCGTGGCGACACGGCGACGCCAATGAAGGCGGCCTTGCTGGCGGTCGCCATCAATGTGGCGCTGAAGTTCGCCCTCATGGGCACGCTGGCGCAGGTGGGCCTCGCCCTCGCGACCGCGCTTGGCGGCTGGATCAATCTCGGTCTGCTAATCTGGTTCGCCCGCCGGCGGGACCTGCCCGTGGGCGATGGAACCTTGCCCGGCAATCTGGTTCGGCTTGCGGTATGCGGCTTGGTGCTGGCGGCGGTGCTACTGGGCGCGGGTCCCCTGGCGGCAAAGCTCACGGCGGGCTTCACCTTCGCTCGCGAGGAAGTGATCTTTGTGCTGGTGGTGGGCGCAGGGGGGCTCGCCTACGCGCTTTCCGTTTGGGCAATGCTGGGTCGCAAGTTCCTGCAGGGTTTGGCCCGGAGGCGCGCGGCTGGCGCGTTGGAGGCCCCCAGACGGGCCGATTGACGCTTTAAAGCGTTTTGCATCGCACATTGCTGTGCTATTCGACCTTCGCTGGTGACGTGGCTCGTCGATTGCGGAAGGCGCCGCCCGTTACCCTGACAATCAAGAGGCGCCGCGTGCGGTGCCTGTCGGAGCAGATTTTCATGTCCGTATCGGCCCGCCTTCCGCTCGCCGCTCTTCTTTCTGCCGGTTTTGTTCTCGCGGGGTGCAGCCAGCCGCAGCAGCAGGCCGCGCCACCGCCGCCGGCCGTGACGGTCGCGAAGGCCAAGAGCCAGACCATCACCGATTATGACGAATATGTCGGGCGCTTCGTTGCGATCAATGAAGTGAATGTGCATGCGCGGGTCTCGGGCTATCTCTCCCAGATCCACTTTACCGACGGTCAGTTGGTGAAGGAGGGCGACCTCCTGTTCACCATCGACCAGCGGCCGTTCAAGATCGCGCTCGATTCTGCGCAGGCGAACCTGGCGGTGGCGAAGGCCAATCAGGATTTCGCCACCGGCGACCTGGAACGCGCCCGCACGCTGCTGCAGGACAAGAATTCCAACGCCATCTCCAAGCAGGCGTTCGACCAGCGCACCCAGACCGAGCGCACCGCCGCCGCCACCGTGCAGGCGCAGGAAGCGGCCGTTGCCTCGGCCAAGCTCGATCTGGAGTTCACCGAGCTGCGCGCGCCGGTCGCGGGCCGTATCGGCGATCGCCGCGTGTCGGTGGGTAATTACGTGCTCGGCGGCGCTGGCGCCTCGCCCACGCTGCTGGCGATCATCGTGTCCACCGACCCGATCCGCTTCGAATTCACCTTCGATGAGGCCTCGCTGCTGCGCTACCAGCGCCTCAACGACGGCAAAGAGCTGACCGGCGGGCCGGTAAAGCTGAAGCTGATTGACGACAAGAGCTTCGTGCATGTCGGCAAGATGGACTTCCTGAACAACGTGGTCGATCGCGCCACGGGCACGATCCGCGGCCGCGCCTTGTTCGAGAATAAGAACGACCTGTTCCGTCCCGGCATGTTCGCGCGCATCCAGCTGCCCGCCTCCGCGCCCTATCAGGCGCTCACGGTGCCCGACTCGGCCATCGGCAGCGAGCAGTTGCGCAAGTTCGTGTACGTGGTCGGCCCCGACAATGTGATCCAGCAGAAGTTCGTGGTGATCGGCCAGCTGGAGGGCAATGCGCGGGTGATCAAGTCCGGCCTCGCGCCTGAGGATCTGGTGGTGGTGAATGGGCTGATGCGTGTGCGTCCGGGCGTGAAGGTCACGCCGCAGGAAGCGCCTGCCCCGACCGGCGCCGCGCCTGCAGCTGCGAATTCAGGTTCAAGCACCGCCACGGCGAAGTGAGGAGAAGACCCCATGCGCTTCTCCCATTTCTTTATCGACCGACCGATTTTCGCGTCCGTCGTTTCGGTGGTCGTGCTGATCCTGGGTGCGGTGTCCTACCTGCGCCTGCCGGTTGCCCAATATCCCGAAATCGCGCCTCCGGTGATCACCGTGACCGGCCAATATCCCGGCGCCAGCGCCGAGGTGGTGGCCGAGACCGTGGTGACGCCCATCGAGCAGCAGATCAACGGCGTGGAGGGCATGCTCTATGTCTCCTCCAATTCGTCCGCTGACGGCCGCTTCTCCATCTCGGTCACCTTCGACCTCGGCACCAATCTCGACATCGCCCAGGTGCAGGTGCAGAACCGCGTGGCCATTGCCCAGCCGCGCCTGCCGCAGGAAGTGCAGCAGATCGGCATCGTGACGGCGAAGAGCTCGCCCGATCTGATGCTCGTCGTCAGCCTCTATTCGCCCGACGGCTCGCGTGACCCGCTGTTCATCTCCAATGTGGCGAACGTCCAGATCAAGGACGTGCTCTCGCGTATCGACGGCGTCGGCTCGATCACCGTGTTCGGTGCCCGCGACTATGCCATGCAGGTGTGGCTCGACCCCGCGCGGCTCCAGGAACTGAACCTCACGGCGGGCGACGTGGTCACCGCGCTCCAGGCGCAGAATGTCCAGGTGGCCTCGGGTGTGCTGAACCAGCCGCCCGTGCCCGAGCAACGCGCGTTCCAGATCGCCGTGCGGACCCTCGGCCGTCTCTCCGATCCTACCCAGTTCGGCAATGTGGTCATCAAGCAGACCAACACCGCCCTGGTACGGCTGAAGGACGTGGCGCGCGTCGAGATCACCGCGCAGGATTATTCCTCGACCTCGTTCCTCGACCGCGACGTCGCCATTTCGCTCGGCGTGTTCCAGCGCCCCGGCTCCAACGCGCTGTCCACCGGCAATGCCGTGGTGGCGAAGATGGCGGAGCTGGGCAAGGATCTGCCGTCCGGTCTGAAGTACGCGATCTATTACAACCCCACCGAATTCATCCAGCAATCTGTCGAGGCGGTGATCCACACCATCGGCGAGGCCGTGGTGCTCGTGGTTCTGGTGGTGATCCTGTTCCTCCAGACATGGCGCGCGGCGATCATCCCGATCCTGGCGATCCCGATCTCGCTGGTGGGCACCTTCTTCGTCATGACGCTGTTCGGCTTCTCGCTGAACAATCTGTCGCTGTTCGGCCTGGTGCTGGCCATCGGCATCGTGGTGGACGACGCGATCGTGGTGGTGGAGAACGTGGAGCGCAATATCGAGGCGGGGCTCAGTCCGCGCGATGCCGCCTACAAGACCATGGACGAGGTCGGCGGGGCGCTGGTGGCGATTTCGCTGGTGCTCTCGGCGGTGTTCATTCCCACCGCCTTCATCACCGGCATCTCGGGCCAGTTCTATCGCCAGTTCGCTCTGACCATCGCCGGATCGACCCTGATCTCGCTGCTGGTTTCGCTGACCCTTTCGCCCGCCATGTGCGCACTGCTGCTGCGGCCGCACGCCCATGAGGACGCTCCGGTCGCCTGGTATGCCCGGCCCCTGGTCGGCTTCTTCCGCATCTTCAACCGCATGTTCGAGGGCTTGGGCAACGGCTATGCCTGGATGACCCGGCGGCTGGTGCGCATCGTCGCGCTGGTGCTGATCGTCTATGTGGGCATCGTCGGCTTTGGCGGCTATCTGTTCGTGACGACGCCCCAGGGCTTCATCCCGCAGCAGGATCGCGGCTATCTGATCGTCGCGGTGCAATTGCCGCCCGGCGCTTCCATGCAGCGCACCGAGGCGGTGATGAAGGCGGCGGCGGACCAGGTCATCGGGACCCCCGGCGTCGGCCATATCATCAACATCGCCGGCTTCTCGGGGGCGACCTTCACCAACGCCCCCAACGCCGGCGCCATGTTCGTAATCCTGGAGCCGTTCTCCCAGCGCGGCGGGGATCCCACGCGCACCGCGACCGCGGTACAGGGCCAGTTGTTCCGCAAGCTCGCCTCGATCCAGGAAGCTTTGCTGATCGTGGTGCAGCCGCCGCCGGTCAACGGCATCGGCAATGCCGGCGGCTTCCGCATGATGGTGGAGGACCGGGTCGGCGCCGGCTATCCGGCGCTCCAGGGCGCGGTTTACGCCATGATGGGGGCTGCGGCGAAAACCCCCGGCCTGATGCAGGTCTATTCGCTGTTCGAGACCTCGACGCCGCAGATGTATCTCGACATCGACCGCTCCAAGGCGCAGTTGCTCCAGGTGGACGTGGGCAATGTGTTCGCGGCGCTCCAGACCTATATCGGCTCGAGCTATGTGAACGACTTCAACCTGTTCTCGCGAACCTTCCGCGTGCAGGTGCAGGCGGATGCCCCCTACCGCCTCGATCCGAAGGACATCCTCGCCATCCGCGTGCGCAATGCGGCGGGCGACACGGTGCCGCTCGGTTCGTTCACGACCATCTCGGACATTTCCGGGCCCTATCGCGTGCCGCGGTACAATCTGTATCCGGCGGCGGAACTCGACGGCAGTCCGGCGCCCGGCTATTCCCAGGGCCAGGCGATGGACATCATGCAGAAGCTCGCGGCGCAGGTTCTGCCGCAGGGCTTCTCCTATGAATGGACCGCGCTCGCCTATCAGCAGCAACGGGCCGGCAACACCGCCATCTTCGCCTTCGCTCTGGGCGTGGTGTTCGTCTTCCTGGTGCTGGCGGCGCAATATGAGAGCCTGACCCTGCCACTGGCGGTCATCCTCATCGTGCCCATGTGCCTCGTCGCGGCGCTCCTCGGCGTGATTTTGCGAGGTCAGGACAACAACATCCTGACCCAGGTCGGCTTCATCGTGCTGATCGGCTTGGCGGCGAAGAACGCGATTCTGATCGTGGAATTCGCCAAGCAGCTGGAGGACCAGGGCCACGGACGGCAGGAGGCGGCGGTGGAAGCCGCACGGCTGCGCCTGCGCCCCATCGTCATGACCTCGCTCGCCTTCATCCTCGGGGTGGTGCCCCTGGTTTGGGCGATCGGCGCCGGCGCGGAATTGCGCCAGGCGCTCGGCACGGCGGTGTTCTCCGGCATGATCGGCGTGACCCTGTTCGGCCTCATCTTCACGCCGGTGTTCTACGTGACGGCACGCTGGCTGGCCGCGCTCGGGAGAAAGCCCGTCAAGGACGGTTCCGGCGACCATCCCGCCGGGCCGCATCCGACAGGTGACCATCCTGCGCCGGCGGAATAGAAAGGTGCGCGGCAGAAGCCGCGCATCATTCCCATCGAGATCGTCATGCACGCTGTCGAGACTGGCCTTCCCTTCGACGATATCCGCCACCTGATCGCGACCTTGCCCGGTCCGGACGAGGCGGCGCGCGCCGCCGCGCGGGACCGGCAGAGCCAATTGGTGAAGCCGCCCGGCGCCCTCGGGCGGCTGGAGGATATCGCCGCTCATCTTGCGGCCTGGCAGGGCAAGGCCATGCCCACGGCGGACCGGCCCATGGTCGCGGTGTTCGCCGGCACCCATGGCGTCACGGAACGGGGCGTCTCGCCTTATCCCAATTCCGTCACCAAGCAGATGCTCGACACTTTCACCGCGGGCAAGGCGGCGGTGAACCAGATCTGTGCCACCTTCGATGCCGGGCTGCGGGTGTTCGATCTCGCGCTCGACCTGCCCACCGGCGACATCACGCAAGAAGCAGCCCTGGACGAACGCGCCTGCGCCGCCACCATGGCGTTCGGCATGCAGGCGATTGCCGGCGGCGCGGATGTTCTGGTCCTGGGCGAAATGGGCATCGGCAATACCACGGTCGCCGCCGCCATCTGCCACGGCCTCTATGGCGGCACGGCGGAGGAATGGGTGGGCGCCGGCACCGGCGCGGCCGGCGAGGTGCTGGCCCGGAAGATCAACGCGGTGCGCGAAGCGGTGGAGTTGCACCGGGCCGCGCTGGGCGATCCTTTGGAAGTGCTGCGTCGTCTCGGCGGGCGCGAACTGGCCGCCATGGCGGGCGCCATCATCTCCGCGCGCCATGAACGGGTGCCGGTGATCCTCGACGGCTATGTGGTGACCGCTGCTGCCGCTGTGCTCCACGCGATGGACCCGACCGCCCTCGACCATTGCCTCGCGGGCCATGTCTCAGCCGAGCGGGCGCACCGCCAACTGCTGGAAAAGCTTGGCCTCGAGCCGCTGCTGGACCTCGGCATGCGGCTCGGTGAGGGGTCTGGCGGCGCGCTGGCGGTAGGCATCGTCAAGGCGGCGGTGGCCTGCCATCGCGGCATGGCGACGTTTGCCGAAGCGGGCGTTTCCGACAAGGAATAGGAGCCGCCTATTCTGCGGCCGGTGCGAAGCGCGGCTGCCGGGCGGCGCCCGCGTCCGCATGATCTTCTTCCGCCGCAGGCAGCGTCCGCGTGGCGGGAAAGGTGACCTGCGCCCGTGTGCCGCCGCTCGGCCGCTTCTCCAGCGTCAGGGTTGCCCCGTGCAGGGCGGCAAGGCCGCGCGCAATCGCGAGGCCGAGCCCGGCGCCGCGCCCGGTGGTCAGATCCAGCCGGCTTTCGTGATGGCTTGCGGCCAGGGCGAACGGCAGCTCGGCTTCACCGATGCCGGGGCCGGTATCCTCTACGGCGAAGAAGGGCGTGCCCGTGTCGGTCAATCCCGCGTGAAGCGTCACCGCGCCGCCGACCGGCGTGAACTTGACCGCATTCGCGAGCAGGTTGAGCGTGATCTGGCGCAGGGCGCGCTCGTCCGCCCACAGGCGCGGCACGGGCGGAGGGGCGAGGCAGCTGAGGCGGATCGCCTTCGCATTGGCCGCGAGCCGCATCATATGGGTGCAATCCTGGGCCAGAGCCTCCAGCGAGACGGCCGTTTCCAGCAGCGTGCGGTGGCCGGTCTCGATCCGGGCAACGTCCAATATGTCATCGGCAAGCGCCAGCAGATGGCGCCCGGACGCATGGATGTCGCGGGCATAGTCGCCGTAGGTGGGAACCGCATGGCGGCCGAGCACCTCCTGGGCCATCATTTCCGAGAAGCCGAGCACGGCATTCAGCGGTGTACGCAATTCGTGGCTCATCTCGGCGAGGAAGCGCGACTTGGCCGCGTTTTCGGCCCGCGCGTCGGCGACCGCCCGTTCGGCGCGCGCGCCTTCTTGTGCTTGGGCCGTCGCCGCGCGTTCACCAGCGTCGAGCGCGCGATACAGGCGCCGCGCGTGCAGGGCGGCGTAGGCCACAGCCACGGCGCACAGGCCGGCATACAGGCTGGCGGGGTGGAAGAGGACGGCAAGACCGGCGAGCCCGAGGGCCGCCACGGTGGCCGCCAAAAGGCGCCCGGCGGCCTGCCGCGCCTCCACGTGGGCAATGCGGAGGGGGCTGTCTGGCTGCGGGACGGGGCCGGTCGATATGCCTTGCGCCTCACGGAATCCGCCGCGCTCCATCCCGGCCCCTGAGGGGGCGAGGGCGGGGCGAGCGCCAGAGCCGAAGGGGCGTTCCATGGCCCAAACCTTCCGCGCTCCCGCCGGGCAGGTGAGTCTGCCGCCGGGAGGTTCCGCAATGACTCCTGCTTGAGGAGGGTTAACGAAACCTTAACGCGCCTCCCTCGTGTTGACCATGCGCACGAGAATCGCGTTCTCCACCCTATGCGCCTGCGCGATCTGCTCACCGCCGCCGCCCTGCTGCTCGGCCTTGCCGCGCTGGCGGCGCTTCTCACCCGCGCCGACGAAGTGGCGGGGCCGGCTTTCGCCATCGACGGCGATACGCTGCGCATCCTCGATCTTCGGGTGCGGTTGGACGGCATCGACGCGCCCGAACTGGCGCAGACCTGCGAGGCGGCCGAGACCCTCTGGCCTTGCGGTGCCGAGGCGCGCCGCAGGCTGGAGGAACTCCTCGCGGTGCCCCTGGTGACCTGTCGCCTGCGGGGCACCGACGTGTATGGGCGCCGGCTCGGCACCTGCATCGCGAAGGGGCAGGACATCGCCCTCGTTCTGGTGCGGGAAGGCCTTGCCCTGGCGCTGTCGGGGACCGCCGCACGGGTGGCGCAGGAAAACGCCCAGCGGGCGCGCCGGGGCCTGTGGCGCGGCCGCTTCCAGCGCCCGGCGGAGTGGCGGGCCGAACATCCACGGTAAAGCGGTAAACACGTGCTTGACCGTGTGCGGCCTCCATGGTCAGTGCGGGAGCAACGGAGGCAACGCCATGAAGCTGTACCAGACGACCGGAGCGCCCAATCCCCGGCGCGTCTCGATCTTCCTCGCGGAGAAGGGCATCAGCGTTCCCACCGTGGAAATCAACCTGACCAAGCTTGAGCATTGGCAGGATGAATTCGTGAAGCTGCATCCGCGCCGCCGCGTGCCGGTGCTGGAACTGGACGATGGCACGGTCATCGCCGAAACCATTGCCATCTGTCGCTATTTCGAGGCGGTTCAGCCCGAGCCGCGCCTGTTCGGCACTTCGCCCACCGAACAGGGCGTGGTGGAGATGTGGCAGCGCATGGTGGAGATCGAACTCCTCATGGCGATCCAGTTCGCCTTTCGCCACCTGCATCCCCGCATGGCCGAGCGCGAGCAGCCCCAGGTCAAGGAATGGGGCGAGGCCAACAAGCCGAAAGTGCGGAACTTCCTGAACTTTCTCGATGGCCAGCTGGATGGCGCCCCGTTCGTCGCCGGCCAGAACTTCAGCGTCGCCGACATCACCGCCGCCGTTGCGATGGATTTCGCCGTGAATGCACGGATCGAGATTCCCGCCGAGCTGAAGAATATCGCCCGCTGGCGGTCCGAGATAAGCGCGCGCCCGAGCTTCAAGGCCTGAGCGTCCGGCCCTTTCGCAGCGTCGCCGCCGACCCATATGAGGGGATCGGGATCGCGGCGTGTGGCCGCGACCGCCTGTTGGGCACGGCATATTGAGGATGGACGATAAACCGACCAAGCCGGTCGCGGGGGAGGGGCAGGGCCCGCAAGCCCCGGCGCCGGCCGGTGGACTGGATGCGCTGGTCGCGGCCATTTCGGCGTGCCGCGCGTGCATCGAGGCGCCGTTCGGCGCGCCGCTGCCTCATATGCCGCGTCCGGTGCTGCGGGTGTCGCGAACCGCGCGAATCCTGGTGGCGAGCCAGGCGCCGGGCACAAAGGTGCATCTCTCCGGGCTTCCGTTCACCGATGCTTCCGGGGATCGGCTGCGCGCCTGGATGGGCGTGAGCAAGGACGAGTTCTACGACGTCTCGCGCATCGCCATCGCCCCCATGGGATTCTGCTTTCCGGGCCAGGATGCGGCCGGCGGCGACCTGCCGCCGCGCCGGGAATGTGCCAGCCTCTGGCACGACCGGCTGTTTGCCGCCCTGCCGCAGTTCGAAATCGTGCTGACCATCGGCCGACCGGCGCAGGCCTATCATTTCCGCCGGCTCGGCCTCGGCGGCCTGCTCGGCTCCAGCCTGACGCAGACGGTGGAGAATTGGCGCGCGGTGCGGGCGGCAGCGGTGCGCCCGCGCATCTATGCCTTGCCCCATCCCTCCTGGCGCAACACCGGCTGGCTGAAGCGCCACCCCTGGTTCGAGGCCGAGGTGCTGCCCGAGCTGCGCGCAGAGGTGCGCCACGCCCTGTCGGCGCGCTGAGAGGGCGTGGCGCACCGGGTCGCCCATCTTTCGAGCCGCGCCACCTTGTGCCGAGCCTTGCCTCCCGCCACCTGATGCTTTACCGCCCCCACGTGAATGTGAGGCGGTCACCCGATTTCGCGGGTGTCGGTCCATGAAGGAGACGCCGAATGTCCGAAGTGACGGAAGCCGAGGTTCGGGCGACGCTCGCTCAGGTTCGCACCCCCGAGGGTGTGCCGCTGTCCGCCTCGCCCGCCCTGTCCGGTGTCGTCGTCACCTCCGGCAAGGTCTATCTCTCCATCAATGTGGACGCGGCGCAGGCGCGTGCCTGGGAAAGCGTGCGCATCGCCGCCGAGACGGCGGTAAAAGCACTGCCGGGCGTTGCCTCGGCGCTGGTGGCGTTGACCGCCGAGCGCAAGATGGGCGCGCGCCCCGCCGGCGCTCCGCCTGCCGCGGCGGGTCACAGCCATGGCGCACCGGGAGGCGCACCCGCGCGCGCCATCGAGGTGCCCGGCGTCAATGCGATCATCGCGGTCGCCTCCGGCAAGGGCGGGGTGGGAAAATCCACGGTCGCCATCAATCTGGCGCTCGGCCTGCGAGACCTCGGCCTGAAGGTCGGGCTGCTGGATGCGGACATCTACGGCCCGTCCGTGCCGCGCCTTTCCGGCGTGCACGGCAAGCCGGAACTTGTGGACGGGCGCACCATGCTGCCGCTGGAGAATTTCGGCCTGCAGCTCATGTCCATCGGCTTCATGGTGGAAGAAGACACGCCCATGATCTGGCGCGGGCCGATGGTGATGTCGGCCCTGTCGCAGATGCTGCGCGAAGTGAAATGGGGGCCGCTCGACGTGCTGGTGGTGGATATGCCGCCCGGCACCGGGGATGCACAACTCACCATGGCCCAGCAGGTGAACCTGGCCGGTGCGGTGATCGTTTCGACCCCGCAGGACCTGGCGCTGATCGACGCGCGGCGTGGCATCGCCATGTTCAATCGCGTGAACGTGCCGATCCTCGGCGTGGTGGAGAACATGTCCTATTTCCTGTGCCCGCATTGCGGCGAGCGCTCGGACATCTTCGGCCATGGCGGCGCGCGGGACGAGGCGAAGAAGATGAACGTGCCGTTCCTCGGCGCGATTCCCCTGCACATGCGCATCCGCGAGATGTCGGACGCCGGCGTGCCGATCCTCGTCAGCGATCCACAGAGCCCGCAAGCAGACATCTATCGCGACATCGCACGCAATGTGCGCGCCTCCATGGATCGGCTCGGCGCGAGCGCACGCAAGGCGCCGCGGATCGTGATCGAATAGATCACATCGGCGAGATGCTTCGGCGGTGGTGAATTTTCTCCATGGCGCCGGTCGCCAAGGTGGGGTTGCATCCGTTAGAAGAAAGTCGCGGATGACCCCGCGACACTTTGGTCTTACGCAGGTGGTCACAAAAGAATTTCAGGGAGTGCAATCAATGAAACGCCGTGAGTTCCTCACCGCCGCCGGAGCGGGCGTCGCAGCGTCCACCGCCATCGCCATGCCGGCGATCGCCCAGACGATGCCGGAAGTGAAGTGGCGCTGCACCTCGTCCTTCCCCAAGTCCCTCGACACCATTTACGGCGCAGCCGAGCTGATGGCGAAGTCGGTGTCCGAAGCGACCGACGGCAAGTTTCAGATTCAGGTCTTCGCCGCCGGCGAAATCGTGCCCGGCCTCCAGGCCCTGGATGCGACGCAGAACAAGACCGTCGAGATGTGCCACACGGCGTCGTATTATTACGTCGGCAAGGACCCCACCTTTGCGTTCGGCTCGGCCTTTCCGTTCGGCCTCAACGCCCGCATGATCAATGCGTGGTTCTACCATGGTGGCGGCCTGGAGCTGCTCAACGAATTCTACAAGAAATATAATGTCTACATGCTTCCCGGCGGTAACACCGGCGGCCAGATGGGCGGCTGGTTCCGTAAGGAAATCAAGACCGTGCAGGATCTGCAGGGCCTGAAGATGCGCATCGCCGGCATCGCCGGGCAGATCATGGCCAAACTCGGCGTGGTGCCGCAGCAGCTGGCCGGTGGCGACATCTATCCGGCGCTGGAAAAGGGCACGATCGACGCGGCCGAATGGGTCGGCCCTTATGACGACGAGAAGCTCGGCCTGCAGAAGGTGGCTCAATATTACTATTATCCTGGCTGGTGGGAGGGCTGCGCCTCGCTGACCTTCTTCTACAATCAGGAGAAGTGGAACGAGCTGCCGAAGAACTACCAGGCCGTGCTGCGCAGCGCCGCCGCCCAGGCCAATGGCGATATGCTCGCCAATTATGATGCGAAGAATCCGAAGGCTGTTCAGAGCCTTGTGAAGGCGGGCGCCCAGCTGCGCCGGTTCCCGAATGAAATGATGGACGCCTGCTACAAGGCCGCCCAGGAACTTTATGAGGAAATCGGCGCCAAGAACCCGGACTTCAAGAAAGTCCACGATCACGCCAAGGCGTTCCGCAATGAGGAATACCTCTGGTGGCAGATCGTCGAATACACCTATGACGATTACATGGTGCGGGCCCGCACACGCGGCTGACCCCAGACGGATCTGTGTAGACGAGAACGCCCGGAATGCAGTGCATTCCGGGCGTTTTTACTTAACTAACGGCTCTTAGGTCGATCAGCGGGTGGCACCCGGGGTGGCCTGGGTGCGGCCGCCTTCCTGCGCCGGGCCCTTGTGCGGATCCTGTCCGGCAGCGGTGCCGCTGCGCGGGGTGATGGAGCCGGTGCTGTCGATGACGCCGCCGCTGGTGCTGCTACCGCCCGGCGAGGCCTGAGCGCGACCGCCTTCCTGCGCGGGACCCGAATGGGGGTCGGCGGCAGTGGTGCCGGAACGCGGGGTGGGCGAAGCGGCTTTGTCCATGGGTGCGATCGCGCCGGAACCGCTGGCACCCGGGGTGGCCTGGGTGCGGCCGCCTTCCTGGGCCGGACCCTTGTGCGGATCCTGTCCGGCTGCGGTCCCGCTCATCTGGGCGGACGCGCCGATGGTCGAAAGGGCCAGGAACGCTGCCGTGGCCAGAGTGAGTTTGCGCATGTCGTGTTCTCCTTAAGTGAACTCCCACTGCGCACCCAACGCGAGCTCGGCTAACTGGTTCAATCACACAAAGTTTGAGCGGTGGCGTGACGCTAGGCGGGAACCAATGGGCCGCTGCTTGATCTCCCTTCGCCTCCCGCCTAGTGTCCGCGCGCGTTCCCAAGGGAGCGCCTCGCGTCCTCAGAGGTCGCGGTGTGCAGCGGGAAGCGGCGGGGCCGCCGCCCGCGAGCCGCGCCGTCGCCGCAGTCAGAACGATGCCATGATCGATCCCACGCTTCCGTCGCATATGCGGCCCGACCGTTCCTTTCAGGGCCTCCTGCTCGCGCTCCAGCGCTTCTGGGCGGACCAGGGGTGCGTCGTGCTGCAGCCCTATGACATGGAAGTGGGAGCCGGCACCTTCCATCCTGCGACCACGCTGCGCGCGCTGGGCCCGAAGCATTGGCGCGCCGCCTATGTGCAGCCCTCGCGCCGCCCGAAGGACGGGCGCTATGGCGAGAACCCCAACCGGCTACAGCATTATTACCAGTTCCAGGTGATCCTGAAGCCCTCGCCGGACAACCTCCAGGACCTCTATCTGCGCTCACTCGCCGCCATTGGCATCGACACCGCGCTCCATGACGTGCGCTTCGTCGAGGACGATTGGGAGAGCCCGACGCTCGGCGCCTGGGGCCTCGGCTGGGAATGCTGGTGCGACGGCATGGAAGTCTCGCAATTCACCTATTTCCAGCAGGTGGCGGGCTTCGAATGCGCCCCGGTTTCCGGTGAATTGACCTATGGCCTGGAACGCCTCGCCATGTATGTGCAGGGCGTGGAGAACGTCTACGACCTGAACTTCAACGGTCGCGAGGGCGCCGAGAAGACCACCTATGGCGATGTGTTCTTGCAGGCGGAAAAGGAATATTCGCGCCATAATTTCGAATATGCCGACACCGACATGCTGTTCGAGCAGTTCAAGATGGCGGAAGCCGCTTGCGCGAAATATCTCGCGGACGGAGATGTGGGCGAGCGCCATCTGATGGCTCAGCCGGCCTATGACCAGTGCATCAAGGCCTCGCACGTCTTCAACCTGCTGGATGCGCGCGGCGTGATCTCGGTCACCGAACGACAGAGCTATATCCTGCGGGTGCGCGAACTCGCCAAGGGCTGCGGGGCGGCCTGGCTGAAGACCGAGGCCGGCGGCGCCGCTGCCTGAGGCGCAAGGGGAGTGGGGAAGGCGCCATGAGCGATGCGATGCCCATGGATTGCCCCGTGCCCGCGCCACCAAGGCCGGTCACGCCCCACATGCTGGCGGCGGGCGCTGCGGGCAACCTGCTGGAATGGTACGATTTCGCTGCCTACGGCTTCCTGGCCAGCATTTTTGCGAAAAATTTCTTCCCCAATTCCAGCCCGGTCATCGGCCTTCTGTCGGCGTTCGGCATTTTCGCGGCGTCCTTTCTCATGCGGCCGCTCGGTGCCGTGCTGTTCGGGCATATCGGTGACCGCTACGGACGCCAGCGGGCGCTGTTCATATCCGCCGCTTTGATGACGGTTTCCACGGTCGCGATCGGCCTGCTGCCTACCTATGCCATGGCGGGCGCGGCGGCCCCGGTGCTGCTGCTGGTCCTGCGCCTCGCCCAAGGTGTTTCCATCGGCGGAGAGTTCACCACCTCCGCGGTCTTCCTCGCGGAGAACAGCGCGCCGCGCTGGCGCGGGCTGGTGAGTTCCTTCTCCACCGTGGGCAGCAATGGCGGCACGCTGCTGGGTTCTGGCGTCGGCGCTTTGACGGCCTCGTTCCTCACACAGGATCAATTGGTGGACTGGGGCTGGCGCATTCCCTTCCTGCTCGGCGTGGTGCTCGGCGCGTTCGCCTTGTTCGTGCGCAATTCCATGGTGCAGGATGCGGGCACGGCGC
The DNA here is from genome assembly GCF_043195145.2 of Roseixanthobacter pseudopolyaromaticivorans. Lineage (NCBI taxonomy): Bacteria > Pseudomonadati > Pseudomonadota > Alphaproteobacteria > Hyphomicrobiales > Xanthobacteraceae > Roseixanthobacter > Roseixanthobacter pseudopolyaromaticivorans. The sequence goes on along the minus strand of NZ_CM195539.1, from coordinate 3,131,377 downwards.
AAGCCGGGGAGGAGCCGCCCATGGTGCGGGCCTTCCGGGAGGATTGGCGCGCGATCCTGCGGGCCAATGCCATGACCTTCCTGATCGGCGTGATCTTCTATCTGATCTTCGTCTATCTCACGACCTACATGCAGCAGGTGGACCATCTCAGCGCGCGCGTGGCGCTTCAGATGAACACCGCGAACATGATGGTGACGCTGATCCTGTGCGTGGTCTTCGCCGCCCTCAGCGACCGCATCGGACGCAAATGGGTGCTCGGCGCCGGGTTTTTCGGGATGATCGTGTTTTCCTGGCCGCTGTTCCGCCTGCTGAGCAGCGCGGTGGCCGAGGAGGTGTTCCTCGGGCAACTGGGCTTTGCGGTGCTGATCGCGCTCGGCGGCGGCACCATGCCCGGCACGCTGGTGGAAATGTTCGCGCGCCGCACCCGCTGCTCGGCGGTGGCGATCAGCTGGAATCTCGGCGTCGGCATCGGCGGCGGCACGGCGCCCATCGTCGCCGTGTTTCTCCAGGAGCGGCTGGACAGCGCCATGGCGCCCGCGCTCTATCTCATCGTGCTCGCGGCCATCGCGCTGGCCGGTCTCCTCACCATGGAGGACCGCAGCGGAATGCCGCTGGATCGCGAACAGGCGGACGCGCCATCTCGACGCGATACGCGAAACCCTCTAGGCAACAGCCAGACCTGACTTCACTCCAGAAGGCGCCCGCGCGCCGCCCCCCGTCTTGCGGGAGGATGAGCCAAAGCCAATGCCCGACCTGCTCCTTGAACTGTTCAGCGAAGAAATCCCCGCCCGCATGCAGGCGCAGGCGGCGGAATCGCTCCGCAAGCTCGTCACCGATGCCCTGGTGGAGCGCGGCCTGCTCTATGAGGGCGCGAAAGCCTTCGTGACGCCGCGCCGCCTCGCGCTTGCCGTGCACGGCCTGCCGGGCCGGCAGAGCGATACGCGCGAGGAGAAGAAGGGGCCGCGCGTCGGCGCGCCGGACGGGGCCATCCAGGGCTTCCTGAAGAGCGCCGGCCTTGCCTCCATCGATCAGGCGAGCATTCAGAGCGACCCCAAGAAGGGGGATTTCTACGTCGCGGTGGTGGAGCGGCCTGGGCGGCCGACCACCGAGGTCATCGCCGAGATCGTGCCGCAGATCGTGCGCACCTTCCCCTGGCCGAAATCCATGCGCTGGGGCACGGGCAGCCTGCGCTGGGTGCGGCCGCTGCATTCCATCCTGTGCACCTTCGGCACCGAGGTCGAAGACCCGGAGGTGGTGCATTTCGAGATCGACGGCATCGTCTCCTCCGACATCACCCACGGCCATCGCTTCCTGGCCCCGGCGCCCATCAAGGTGCGGCGGCTGGAGGATTATCTCGCCAAGCTGGAGGCCGCCAAGGTGGTGGTCGACCGCGACCGCCGCAAGGACATCATCCTCGCCGACGCGAAGGACCTCGCCCTGGTTCACGGGCTGGACCTCGTGGAGGACGAAGCGCTGCTGGAGGAAGTGGCCGGTCTCGTGGAATGGCCCGTGGTGCTGATCGGTCAATTCGAGGAGGAGTTCCTCTCCATCCCCGACGAGGTGATCCGCGCCACCATCCGTGCCAACCAGAAGTGCTTTGTGCTGAAGGATCCGAAGACCGGGCGCCTCGCCAACCGCTTCATTTTGATTTCCAACATCGCCGCGAGCGACGGCGGCGTGCAGATCATCGCCGGCAACGGGCGGGTGATCCGCGCCCGCCTGTCGGATGCGAAATTCTTCTGGGACACGGACCGCAAGGGCACGCTGGAAGGCCGGCTCGGCAAGTTCGATTCTGTCACCTTCCATGAAAAGCTCGGCAGCCAGGGCGCGCGCATTGCGCGCATCGCCCGTTTGGCAGAGGAGATCGCGCCGCATGTGGGCGCCGATCCCGCGCTCGCCGCGCGTGCCGCGCGGGTGGCGAAAGCCGACCTGCTGACCGAGGTGGTCGGCGAGTTCCCCGAGCTTCAGGGCCTGATGGGCCGCTATTATGCCCAGGGCGAGGGCCTTCCCGCCGAGATCGCCGCCGCAAGCGAGGATCATTACAAGCCGCAAGGTCCCTCAGACCGCGTGCCCACCGCGCCGGTGTCCATCGCCGTCGCGCTGGCGGACAAGATCGATACGCTGGTCGGCTTCTGGGTGATCGACGAGAAGCCGACAGGCTCGAAGGATCCCTACGCGCTACGCCGCGCCGCGCTGGGCGTCATCCGCATCGTGCTCGACAATAACCTGCGCCTGCCACTGCTGCCGCTTCTGGTCTCGGCGACGCGGCCAATCCTCGGGGAGGCGCATTACGCCAGCCACCCGCACGATGTGTTCCGCGTGGGTGCGCTGGCCGACAAGGTGGTCAGCGACCTGCTGCAGGGCCTCGCCCGGCGGATCCTGAAGCTGGCGCCCGGCGCGGATGCGCAGACCATGGAGCGGGCCGAGGGACAGACCCTCTCCGGCGACGTGGCGCGCGACCTGCTCGCCTTCTTTGCCGAGCGGCTGAAAGTGCATCTGCGCGAGCGCGGCGCGCGCCACGATCTGGTGGACGCGGTGTTCGGCCTCGCGAACCAGGACGATCTGCTGCTGATCGTGCGCCGCGTGGAGGCGCTTCAGCGCTTCCTGGAGACCGAAGACGGCAAGACCTTGCTGGCCGGCTATCGCCGCGCGGTGAACATCCTGCGTATCGAGGAGAAAAAGGACGGCGAGCGCTATGAGGGGCCGGCAGACGCCCGCTTCCTCGTCGAGCCGGCCGAGGAACGCCTCGCGGCAATGATCGAAACCGTCAAGCCTCAGGTGGTGGAAGCGGTGGCGCAGGAGGATTATGCGGCGGCGATGGCGGCATTGGCCCATCTGCGTGGCCCGGTGGACACCTTCTTCGAAGCGGTGACCGTAAACGCCCCCGAGCCGCAATTGCGCATCAACCGCCTCAAACTGCTGGATGAGATCCGCGCTTCCACGCGTGCGATCGCCGATTTCGACCGGATCGAGGGGTAATTCCCCGCCCGTCACGCGGCGGGCATCCCCCAATACCATTGGAAGCCGCCGTGCCTTGCGTAAAGCAGGAGCGCGGCGGTTGCCGTTTTGTGGGGTTTGTTTCGATTCGTCTTTCTGCGCCGGGAGGCGTTGGCGTTTTCGTTTCCAGTTATCGTGTGTAGCAATGGCAATCATGTGAGTATGACTTGCGCATTTACACATAAGTTATAGATTTTAACTCGCGTTAATAGAAGTAAATAACACCTTTTTATTGTCCTTTAGGGAAATCTTCATCGCCGCCTGTCACGTTCGCCCTGGGTTGGGTTGAGTAATGGGTGAGCGTAGCAATGACCGATGCCTATCGGCCTAGGGTGAAATACGTGATCGGGCCCGATGGGAGCCCGCTGACCATCGCGGATCTGCCGCCGCCGGACACTCGACGCTGGGTGATACGACGCAAGGCGGAAGTGGTGGCGGCGGTGCGCGGCGGGCTCATCAGCCTGGAAGAGGCGTGCAAGCGCTATACGCTCACGGTGGACGAGTTCCTCTCGTGGCAGGCTTCCATCGACCAGCACGGCTTGCCCGGCCTGCGCACCACGCGCATTCAGCATTATCGCAATTAATCCCGACGGCCCGGTCTTTGGCCGGCGCCGAAAGGGCGCGCCCGCGGCAGGCTCAGGCGGGCGCGTGCGCGGCGATGAAATCGGCGAGGCGCGTGCCGCATTCCTCTGCCGGGCCGACATTTTCAAGCAAGAGATCAGGCTGAAGGTCGATCTGCGGCGCCCGCTCCAGGCGCTCGCGGATATCGTCCTCCGCTTCGCGCCCGCGGGCGGCGAGGCGGGCGGCGCGCAGGGCCACCGGCGCGCTCACATGCACCACGAACAGGCGGGAAAAGCGCTTGCGGGCCTCCGGCAAGGTGGCACGCGAGCCGTTCGCCACGACCACATGGCCCGCGCGCACCTGGGCGGCCACTTCCGCCCCAAGGGCGTAGGAGAGGCCGTGCGCTTGCCAGGAGAGGGCGAATTCCCCCTCTCGGGCGGCGAACTCCCGCGCGCTCAAGGTGCCGTGTTCCTCGCCCGCGCCTGCCGGGCGGGTCACCAGCCGGCGCGCGAAATGCACGTTCGCGTTTTTTGAAAGACGCGCGCGGGCGATGTCCAGCAGCGTGTCCTTGCCGGCGCCGGAGGGGCCGACCACCAGGATCAGCGCGCCGGGGCCGAGCGGCCGCGCCGCCTCGGCGATCGCGTCCTGCATCAGGCTCATGCCACGCGCCGCCCCTCGCGCCACACGGCGGTGGCCACGGGCAATTCCCCCGCGAGGCGCACCCGCACCAGATCCGCCCGCTTGCCCGGTGCGATCTCGCCGCGATCGGTGAGGCTCGCGGCGGCGGCGGGCGTGCGGGTGACCATGGCGACGGCTTGCGGCAAGGTGATCTGGCTTTCGCGCTGGGTCAAATCGAAGGCAGCCCATAAAAGGCTAGACGGCACATAATCCGACGACAGGATATCGAGCAAGCCCGCCTGCGCCAGGGACTGGGCGGAGACATTGCCGGTGTGTGAGCCGCCACGCACCAGATTGGGCGCGCCCATCAGCACGCGGATGCCGGCGGCATGCGAGAGGTGGGCGGCCTCGTGAGTGGTGGGGAATTCCGCGATGGCCACGCCGTCGCCGATGGCTTCCTCCACATGGGCGTCGGTGCCGTCGTCGTGGCTCGCCAGCACGATGCCCCGATCCCGCGCGATGGCGACGAGGCTGGCGCGATTCTCGCGCGCAAAACGGCTATGGAACTCCAGGCGGGCCTTGACGATGATGTCCATCTCTTCGTCGGTGATGCCGCTCTTCTTCTTATAATAGCTGCGGAACTGGTCGATGGTGGCGAACTGGCGCTGACCCGGCGTGTGGTCCATCAGCGAGACGAGGCGCACGTCGTGCGCATCCATGATCGCCTGCGCTTCTTCCACCACCGTGTCGGTCGCCACCTCGCAGCGCAGATGGATGAGATGGTCGGCCCGAAGCGCCCCGGCGGCGCGGGCTTCCGCGAGTGCGGTGGCCAGCAGGGGCGCATCGCCATCCATGCCCACGGCGCGCCGGTCCGGCCATACCCGGAGCGAATCGAACACGGTGGTGATGCCCGAGGCGGCGATCTGCGCATCATGGGCGAGCACCGCCGCCACCGGGTTCCAACGCACCTTGGGACGGGGCGCGAGATGGCCTTCCACATGATCGGTGTGCAGTTCCACGAGGCCCGGCAGCAGATAATCGCCCGCGAGATCCTCGGCGCCGGCGGGCACCGCGCCGGTGCCGATTTCGACGATCCGCCCGTCGCGTACGCGCACGTGGCCGTTCAGGACCTCGTCGGCCAGAACGATGCGGGCATTGGCGAAAACGCTCTCGGAACCGGAAGCGGTCGGGTCGGACATGGCAAGGCCTTTTCATCGCATCGCCGCGCGCGGAGGCGCACTCCGGCGACAGGTGGAAGGGGGACCGCGCCTAATGCGCGGCGGAGAAACCGGAGACGTCCACCACCAGATCGGCCACCGCCTCGCGCACCTCGCCATCGTGGAAGATGCCGAGCATGCCGACGCCCTCGGCCTTCTTCTCGCGGATCAGTTCGATAACCACGGCGCGGTTGGCGGCGTCGAGGGATGCGGTGGGTTCGTCCAGCAACAGGAGGCCCTGGGCGCCGATGAAGCCGCGGGCGATATTCACCCGCTGCTGCTCGCCGCCGGAAAAGGTCGCGGGCGGCAAGCCCCAGAGCCGTTCGGGCAGATTGAGGCGGGCGAGCAAGGTGCGCGCCCGCGCCAGGGCGGCTTGCGCCTCCACGCCCTCGGCGCGCAGCGGCTCGGCCACCACGTCCAGCGTGGAGACGCGGGGAATGACGCGCAGGAACTGGCTGACATAGCCGATGCGGTCGCGCCGCAACCGTAGCACCCGGCGTGGCGCGGCGCGGGCCACGTCCACCTGCTCGGCGCCGTCGGCGATCAGGATCGCGCCGGCATCGGTGCGGTAATTGCCGAATACCATCTTGAGGATGGAGCTTTTTCCGGCGCCCGAGGGGCCGCCGAGCGCGACGCAGGTGCCGGCGCGTACCTCGAAGCTCACGCCTTCCACCACCGGCAGGCGCATGCCGTCGCGCAGATGCAGCGTGAACGCCTTGGAGAGGCCCTTCACTTGCAGAAGCGGAACGGCCCGTGTGTGGACGCCGTCGGCAGCCGGCGTGGGAGAGATGTGGGTGTTCATCGCGAGGCTCCTTATGCCGCCAGCACGGAGGAGACGAGCAACTGGGTATAGGGCTCGCGCGGGTCGTCGAGCACCTGGTCCGTCAGCCCCTCCTCGATCACCCGGCCGTGGCGCATCACCAGGATGCGGTGGGAGAGGAGCCGCGCGACGGCAAGATCGTGGGTGACGATGATCACCGCCAGGCCAAGGTCGGCCACCAGCGAGCGCACCAGATCCAGCAGGCGGGCCTGCACGGAAACGTCGAGGCCGCCGGTGGGCTCGTCCATGAACACGAGGCGCGGGCGGGTGACGAGATTACGGGCGATCTGCAGGCGCTGGCGCATGCCGCCGGAAAAGGTGCGCGGATCGTCGTCCATGCGGTCGCGGGCGATCTCGACCCGGTCGAGCCAGTCGCCGGCTTCGTCGCGGATCTCGCCATAGTGCCGCCAGCCGACCGCCATCAGCCGTTCGCCCACATTGCCGCCGGCGGAGACCGCCATCCGCAGGCCCTGTTCGGCGTGCTGGCGCACGAAACCCCAATCGGTGCGCAGCAAAAGCCGCCGTTCGGCCTCGGCGAGATCGGCGAGATCGCGCATCACGCCGTCGCGCATGCGGTAGGAGACGGCGCCGCCGGTGGGCGCAAGCTCGGTGGAGAGCAGGCCGAGCAGCGTCGACTTGCCCGAGCCGGATTCGCCCACGATGGCCACCACCTCGCCGGGATGGACATCGAGATCCACATCGCGGCAGCCGAGCCGGGCGCCGTAGAATTTCGTCAGGCCGCGCGCGCTGAGCAGCGGCTGATCGTCGTCGGCAAGGGCGCTCATGCATCCTCTCCCGCAAGCTCGATATGGAAGCTGAGGCCGTGGCGCGCAAAGCCGAGCTGCTCGTAGAAGGCGTGGGCGCGCGCGCGCTTCTGGTTGGAGGAGAGGACGAGCTTGTAGCAGCCCTTCTCCGCTGCATGGGCCATGGCGACGCGCATCATCTCGCGCCCGATGCCGGCGCCCTGCATGTGGGGCGCGACCACCACATCCTCGACGATCGCCGAGGGCGCGCCGAGATGGCCGAGATTGATCATGATGAGCAGGGCGAACGTGCCCACCACCGTGCCGCCCGCCTCGGCGACATAGAGCTTGTAGTCCGGATAGTCGCTGAAGCGGCGGAACAGGACCTTTGCCGCGTCCAGCGGCAGCATGGCGCCGTCGTCCATGCCGGGCTGGGCATAGAGCGCCAGCACTGCCGGCAGGTCCGCTTCGGTGGCGTGGCGAACCGTGAGGGTGGGGGCGTCGAGCACGCTCATGCGGCGTCCTCCGCCGATGCGCCCGGCGCGCCGTCCACGGGCACGCCCAACTCGCCCACATGGCCGGCGTCGCGCCGCTCGGCGCAATAATCGGTGTCCGAGCACACGAACATGCGCCCGCCCTTGTCGTCGAGCACCACCTCGTCGAGATAGACTCCCTTCGCGCCGCACAGGGCGCAGGGCTTCGCGAAATGCTGGACCGTGAAGGGGTGGTCCTGGAAATCCAGCGACACCACGCGGGTGTGCGGGGGAAGCGCATAGATGCGCTGCTCGCGTCCGGCGCCGAACAGCTGGAGCGCCGGGCTGTCGTTCAGCTTGGGATTGTCGAACTTCGGGATCGGCGAGGGGTCCATCACATAGCGGCCCGACACCGACACCGGATAGGCATAGGTGGTGGCGATATGGCCGTGGCGGGCGATGTCCTCATAGAGCTTCACATGCATCAGGCCGTAATCGGCGAGGCCGTGCAGCTTGCGGGTCTCGCTCTCGCGCGGCTCCAAAAACCGCAGCGGCTCGGGAATCGGCACCTGATAGACCAGCACCTGCCCTTCGTGGAGCGGCGCCTCGGGCACGCGGTGGCGCGTCTGGATGATGGTGGCGTCCTGTGTGCGGGTGGTGGTGGCGACGCCGGCCGTGGTCTCGAAGAAGCCCCGGATGGCGACCGCATTGGTGGTGTCGTCCGAGCCCTGGTCGATCACCTTCAGCACGTCGTCCGGCCCGAGGATGGAGGCGGTGACCTGCACGCCGCCGGTGCCCCAGCCATAGGGCATGGGCATCTCGCGGCTGGCGAACGGCACCTGATAGCCGGGAATGGCGATGGCCTTCAGGATCGCCCGGCGGATCATCCGCTTGGTCTGTTCGTCCAGATAGGCGAAATTATAGGTGATGGCCGGCATCTGGCTCATTCCGCCGCCTCCGCATGTTCGCCCGCGTCCTCGGCGGGCTGGGCGTGGGTCGCGCGCATGCGGCGCACCAGGTCCAGCTCGGCCTGGAAATCCACATAATGCGGCAGTTTCAGATGCTCGACGAAGCCGGTCGCCTGCACGTTGTCCGAATGGGAGAGCACGAATTCCGCATCCTGGGCGGGGGCGGATTTCTCCTCGCCCAGCTCGGCATGACGCAGCGCGCGTTCCACCAGCGCCATGGACATGGCCTTGCGCTCGCTCTGGCCGAACACGAGGCCGTAGCCGCGCGTGAATTGCGGTGGCACCTGCGCCGAGCCCTGGAACTGCGTCACCATCTGGCATTCGGTGAGGGTGATTTCGCCGAGCGGAACCGCAAAGCCGAGTTCCTCCACGAACATGCTGATTTCCACCTCGCCCATGCGCACCTCGCCGACGAAGGGATGGGTGCGGGCATAGCCGCGCTGGGTCGAATAGCCGAGGGCCAGCAGGAACCCTTCATCGCCGCGCGCCAGATTCTGCAGGCGCACCGACCGATCGGCGGGAAAGGTGAGGGGCGCGCGGGTAATGTCGCCGGGTTCGCGACCCTCGTCCGGCGGCGAGGCCTCGATCAGCCCCTCGTCGCCGAGCAGGTCCGTGACGCGTGCCATGGCGACCGGTGGATCGGGCGGCGCCACCGAGGGCGCCACGGGAGGCGTGGCGGCCTCCCGTGCGGGGGCGGCGGCGAAGGTGGCGAGGCTCGGGTCCAGCAGGCGGTGGGTATAGTCGAAGGTCGGCCCCAGAACCTGCCCGCCCGGCAGATCCTTGAAGGTGGCGGAAACCCGCCGGCGCACGCGCATGGGGCCGGTTTCCACCGGCAGGGCATAGCCGAAGCGCGGCAAGGTGGTGCGAAAGGCGCGCACCAGGAAGATCGCCTCGATCATGTCGCCGCGCGCCTGCTTCAGGGCGAGCGCGGCGAGGCTGCGATCGTAGAGGGCGCCTTCGGCCATGATGCGGTCGACGGCGAGGGTGAGCTGTCCGGCGATCTGGTCGATGCCGATTTCCGGCACCTCGGGATCGCCGCGCCGGGTCTCGGCGAGCAGGGCATGGGCGTTGCGGATGGCGGCTTCGCCGCCCTTTACGGCCACATACATGGCTCAGGCCTCCGCGATGACACGCGCCGAGCGGGGCAGGCCGAGCACGGCCCCCGGCGCGACGAGGATGAGGTCCACGCCCAGCGGAAAGATCTGCCGGTTGGCGACAAGGCGGGCGGCAAAATCGGCGGGCAGGGGCGCGGCGGCAAAGCCGACGCGGGTCGCAATACCCGGCCCTTCCAGCAGCAGCGGACCTTCGCCGAGGCGCTCCACCTGGACGATCAGGGTGGTGGACCGGTCGGGATAATCCGGCTCGCCGAGGGCGAAGTGCGTGAAATCCGGCATGGCGGCGGCGTCAGCCACCAGGGCGAAGCGCGCGGCGGCGGGCGCCTCGACCAGTGGGGCAGAGGTATGAAAGCGTAGGAAGGCGACCACCGCCGGCGCGGCGGCCAAGGCGGGGTCGAGCCAGACCGGGGTCTCGTAATCCAGCAGCGCCAAAGCGATGGTGGCGATTTCGGGCGAGAGCGGCGCCGGGGGCGCGAGACGGCCGGGCAGGGGCACCGGGCGGCCGGGCTGGGCGAGCGCCCACATCACCGCCTTGAAGACTTCCTGCGCCTCGCGCGGGGCGTCAGCGAAGCCGGGCGCCAATGCTGTGGCGGGCATCAATCTTCTCCCCGTACCATCGTGAAGAAATTCACCTTGGTCGCCTCCGTCTTCGCGGCACCCTGCGTCACTTCATCGTCAAGCCGGCGGCGTACATGGGCGAGGGCCAGTTCGACGGCGCCGCGCAGGGCTTCGTCTTGCCATAAGGCGTCAAGGATGGCGGCGGCTCGCGCGCGTTTTGGCTCGCGTCCGAGCATGTAGGAGACACCGGTGGCCCCTGATTCGAGTTGCACCGCAGCGCGCGTCACGGTCGCTTCGCCCAGGTTGAAGGGCGAGCCGTCGCCACCGACGCGGCCGCGCAGCATGGCGAGGCCGACATCCGGCGCCCGCAGCTCCCGCAAGGGCGGCAAGGGTGCGAATCGTTCAACGGCGGCGTCTAATTCTTCCTGCGTGGCGCGGGAAAGAAGGCGCATCATTTCAATGCGGCGGGCGGTTGCTTCGTCCGGGCTGTCGTTCATTGCGCTCGATCCTCGGGTCAGGCTGCAGCGCGATCTGCCGATTGGAGGTATCGTGTGGTGCCTCTGGAACTACTTTGTATAATGATATATACAAATAAGCAAGGCGGCCGGGCAAAGCGGTCGCAAAAATGAGGGGAACGGTGACGACCATGGACGAAATGGGTCACGCTGCGATGACAGAAACGGTGGAAGTGGATGTGAAGCGCGGCTCGGGCATCGCGCTGTGGAAACAGATCGCCGAGCGCCTCGAGGGCGAGATCAGTTCCGGTGTGTACGCGCCGGGCGCGCGGCTGCCGGTGGAGGCGGACCTCGCGCTGCGCTTCGGCGTCAACCGCCACACCGTGCGGCGCGCCTTGGCCGTGCTCTCCGAGCAGGGGATGATCGAGGCCACCGCTGGCCGCGGCACCTTCGTGAAGGAAGCGCCGCTGCGCTATCCCATCGGCGCGCGCACCCGTTTCTGCGAGATCGTCTCCGCCAATGGGCGCGAGCCGTTCGGCCGCTGCCTCGGCTCGGTGGTCGAGCCGGCGAGCCGCGAAGTGGCCCTGGCGCTTGAAATTCCCGAAGGCACGCCGGTGCTCTCCATCGAGACCATCCACGAGGCGGATGGGGTCCCCATTTCCTGCGGGCGGGCCTATTTCCCCCAGGCGCGGTGCCGCGACCTCGACCTCGTCTATGCCGCCACCGGCTCGCTGACGCGGGCGCTCGCCACCATTGGCATTCTGGATTTCCGGCGCCGGGAAACCCGCGTTTCCGCACGCCCCGCCAACGAAAGCGAACAGGAACGCTTGTCGCTCAGCCCCGGCCGGGCCGTGATGGTGGTGGAAAGGGTGGATGTGGAGGCCAACGGCACGCCCTTGCAATGGGGCCGCGCCAGCTTCGCGGCCGACCGGGTCCAACTCGTCATCAAGCCCTGAGAGCATCCATGAGCAAAATCGAGAGCCGCGAGGCGCTGCGTACCCTTTACAAGCCCGCGCACGGCCGCTCCGTGGCCAAGGAAATTCATGTTCTCGACCGACATTGCCGCCACTTCATCGCGCTGAGCCCGTTCGTGCTGCTGGCGACCGGCGGTGCCGACGGCTCCATGGACGTGTCGCCCCGGGGCGACCAGCCCGGCTTTGTGGCGGTGGAGGACGACACCACGCTTCTCCTGCCCGACCGCCCCGGTAACAACCGGCTCGATAGCCTCGAAAACATATTGGAGCGCCCCGGCGTGGGGCTGCTGTTCCTCATTCCCGGCGTGGACGAGACCTTACGGGTGAACGGGCGGGCGGAGATTCATGCCGACGCTGCGCTGTGCGCGCGCTTCGCGGTGGCGGGCAAGCTGCCGGCGAGCGTCCTGAAGATCACGGTCGATTCGGCTTACCTGCATTGCGCCAAGTCGCTCATGCGCTCGGCCTTGTGGAGCCAGGACGCGCAGATCGCGCGTTCGGCCCTGCCGACCATGGGCGAGATGCTGAAGGACCATGCCGGCCTGGAGGCGCTGCCGGAGACGCAGGAAGACATGCTGCGGCGCTACGCGAGCGTGCTCTACTGAGCGGCGGAGCGGGTTCAGATGGTCGTCAAGTCGGCGGAGCGAGCGGCTCGGGCCCGCTCCGCTTCGAGGCCATCCGGTGAAGAGAGCGGGCCGAAGGACCGCCGGCTCTTCGCCTCATCGGGTGCGCACGCCGTGGCCGGCGTTCACCTCAAGGTTTTCAGATAGGCGATGACAGCCGCGACCTCCTCCGGCTTCTTCAGGCCGACAAAGGCCATCTTGGTGCCGGGGACCGTGTCTTTGGGACTGGCCAAGTATTTAGTAAGGGTGGCGTCATCCCACGTGAGTCCGGAATTCTTCATGGCGGGGCTGTACTGATAGCCCGCGACACTTCCGGCCTTCATGCCGACGATTCCGAAGAGCGACGGTCCGATGGCGTTCCTGCCCGCTTCGACCTTATGACAGGCCTTGCATTGATTGAAGGCCGTGGGCGGATCGCCGGCCTGAGCGGTCGCGGTGAGCAGCAGGAGCGCCATGGCAGCGCCTCCAGACATTTTGAACATGATAACCCCTCTGGACTGGCTGTTTTTCATCCACCCGCGCCCTGCATGAGGGAGGGATGTGGCCCAAACGCCCGAAGGGTAGCCCCCCTTTTGATCGCCCGGCCGGCCGCTTGCGTAGCTGCTACATTGGAACCTGTCCAGAGAGCGCAACATTCAGCGGGGCGAAAGATTTTGGCCGCGTCCGCAAGCCAGCGTTGACGCGATTTCTTAAGGCGAAACCGCAATCCGCTTTTGGTTTGCTGAAAGCGCCCGAGCCGCTGCGGGAACCGCCTCAGACCACCTCTTTGCGGCCGATGATGGCGAAGCGCAGGCGCGAGGAGATGAAGTCGATCACCGCCACCATCACCAGCATCATGAGGATGAGGAAGCTCACCTTCTGCCATTCCAGCACGCGGATCTGCTCCACGAGGTGAAGCCCGAGCCCGCCCGCGCCGACGATGCCCACGATGGTGGATTGGCGCGAGTTGCTTTCGAAAATATACAGCACCTGGCTGGTGAGCACCGGCATCACCTGCGGCAGCAGGCCGAAGCGCACCGCATCGACGGCCGAGCCGCCGGTGGAGAGGATGCCTTCCACCGCCTTGCGATCCGTGGCCTCGATGGCCTCGGAGAACAGCTTCGCGAAAATCCCGGCGCTCGCGGTGGCGATGGCCAATATGCCGGCGAACGGGCCGAGCCCGACGACCGTGACGAAGATCAGTGCCCAGATCAGCCGGTCCACGCCGCGCAGCACGTCCATGAAGCGCCGCATGGCCATGTGTATGACGAGGTTCGGCACCACGTTGCGCGCGGCGATGAAGCCCATGGGCAGGGCGAGGAGCGCGCCGCAGAAGGTGCCGAGGAAGGCGATGGAGAGCGTCTCGCCCAGCGCGTGGATGTAGAGGTTCAGCTGCGTGCCCGGATCAGGCGGCACCATCAGCGTGACGAACAGCCAGAGCTGGCGGATGCCGCTGCCGATGCGGGCGAAGCTGAATTCCAGGCGCCACATGGCGTAAAGCGCCAGCAGCACCAGAAGTGTGATGGCGCCGAGGGTCAGCGCGCGCTGGAGCAGCGAGGGCGCAAACACCTGGGGAAATGCCTTGGCGAGGCGCGCGCGGTCTTGCGCGGTGGGGGTGAGGCGCGCGCGGCTCATGCCCGGCGCTCCGTGCCCAGCAGCGCGTGGCGGATCTGCTCGGTGACAAGGTCGATGATGACCACGGTGCCGATGATCAGCAGCAGGATGGCCGAGACGTCGGAATAATAGAATTTGCGGATCGCTTCCACGAGGTCCTGCCCGATGCCGCCGGCACCGACAAAACCCATGATGGCGGCTTCGCGCACATTTTCCTCGAAGCGCAGCAGGCCGTAGGACGCGAAATTGGAGAGCACCTGCGGCAGCACCGCGAAACGCACGGTCTGCACCCAGTCGGCGCCGGAGGCGGTCGCCCCGTCCACCGGCTTCATATCGATGTTCTCAACCACCTCGGCGAACAATTTGCCGAGCGCGCCCATGGTGTGGAGGGACAGCGCGAGCACGCCGGGCATGGGGCCGAGGCCGAACGCCACCACGAACAGCAGGGCGAACACGATCTCCGGCACGGTGCGGCAGAATTCCAGGAAGCGGCGGGTGCCGAGGCGGATCCAAGGCGAGCGCACCAGGTTCGCGCTGGCGAGGAAACAGAGGCAGAAGGCACCGATGCCGCCGAACACGGTGCCGAGATAGGCGATGAGGATCGTATCCCACAGCAGCTTCAACCAATGATCCAGGTTCCAGAACCATTCGCTAAGGTCAGTGGAAAGGTTTGCAAGGGTGAGGGTGGGCGTAATGTTGTAAAAATAGCTGCCGAGCCGGTTTGCATTCGCCAGGAAGACGGCCGGCTTCACCTCGCCCATCCAGGAGGAAAGGGCGATGCACACCACGAGCACCGAAAGGCCGATATAGACATGGCGTCGCCGCGCGGCCATCGCCGCCGCATACCGGCGGGCCAGCGGCGCGAGCTGCTCGGCCGGAAGAGTCGCGAATGCGTGGGGCAGGGGAAAGGGCATCGTTGCGTTGCTCTGGTCCGTCGGGCACCTGGAAAAAGAGCGGCCCGGTGAGACCGGGCCGCTCCTTCGGCGTCAGGACGCCTTCTTCTTGCGCAGTTCGTCGACAAACTTGATGAGCTCGATCACCGGCTGGTAGGCCGCATTGTCCACCGGCTGCCAGGGCTGGGCCTTGCCTTCATAGATCTTGTCGAAGGCGGTCTTGTCGTTCTTCTGGATCGAGAAGAAGGCGTCGCGGATCTTCGCCTTCAAGTCCGCCGGCAGGTCCGACAGATAGGCATAGGGCGAATTCACGATCAGGTCGGACGTATAGATGATGCGGAAGTCCGAATACTTCGCCATCCCCTTGCGATCCATACGCATGAGGTTGGATTCGTTTTCGTCGTTCCACCAGTTGAAGGCGGCGTCGCAGGTGCCCTGCTGCACGGCGATCACGGCGTTTTCATGCGAGCCGGCATACACCACCTTGCTGAAATAGGTGTCCGGGGTGATGCCCATCTTGTTCAGGGCGAAGCGGGGCACGTTGTTGCCCGAAGTGGAGTTCGGGTCCACCAGGCAGAGATTCTTGCCCTTCAGATCCTCGATCGACTTGTAGGGGCTGTCGGCCTTCACATAGAGCACCGAATGATAGCCCTTGGTGCCGTCCTGGTTCACTTCGATCGCGAAGGCTTCGGTCTTCACGCCGGTGAGCAAAGCGCGGGCGAAGGAGGCCGGGCCGTAGGAGGCGATCTGGACGTTGCCGGCGCGCTGGCCTTCGATCACGGCCGCATAATCGTTGGCGACCCGCAGGGTCACCTTCACGCCGAGCTCCTTTGAGAGATAGTCCATCAGCGGCTGGTAGCGGTCGGTGACGCCCGAGGCGTTCTCGGCCGGGATCACCGCGAACACCAGCTCGGGATACTTGGCTTTCCAATCCTGGGCGGCGGCGGCGCCGGCGAAGCCGGCGGACAGAACCGCAGCGGTCGCCACGGTCATGAGGGTACGACGGGTCAGCATGTCTCGCTCCTTGAGGATGCGGGTAGGATGTAGGGTATGGAAACGCTTGAAATCACGCGTACTTTTGGAAAACCGCGCGCGGCTTTGGGCTGCGCGAAGAGGCATTCGCCTGCGCTGTCGAGATCACGCGCGCGCCGCTTGCGCGCCCGTGGCTGGGGGACGGCCGCGACTGCCGCGGCCGCGGGGCGGGCTCACACGGTGGCGGCTCCCGGCGCCAGGGCGGGCTCGAACTGCGGCTCGGCCGCGGCGCCTTCCAGATCCATGACCTCCCCGGCCTCAAGCCCGTAAAGCTCGCGGGCGACCCCTTCGGTGAGGGCTTGCGGCGCCCCGTCGAACACCACGCGCCCGTTCGCCATGCCGACGAGGCGGTCGCAATAGGTCCGGGCGAGGTCGAGCGAATGCAGGTTGCACAGCACGGTAATGCCGAAGTGCTTGTTGATCCGCAGCAGGGCGTCCATCACCACCTTGGTGTTGCGCGGATCGAGCGAGGCGATGGGCTCGTCGGCGAGGATCACGCCCGGCTCCTGCACCAGGGCGCGGGCGATGGCGACGCGCTGCTGCTGGCCGCCGGAAAGGCTGTCGGCGCGCTGGGCGGCGAGCTGGGCAATGTCGAATTGATCCAGGGCGGTCAGCGCGATCGCCTTGTCCTGCTCGCTCCACACCTTCGAGAGCGCGCGCCAGCGCGGCATGGTGGACAGGCGCCCCATCAGCACGTTGGTGAGCACGTCGAGGCGACCCACCAGATTGAACTGCTGGAAGATCATGGCGGCCTGCGCGCGCCACAGGCGCAGCTCCCGCCCCTTCAGTGCCGTGACGTCGACGCCGTCATAGCGAATTGCGCCGCCGCTCGACGGCTGCAGGCGATTGATCATGCGCAGCAAGGTGGACTTGCCGGCGCCCGAACGGCCGATGACGCCGATGAAGGCGCCCTGACCGATCTCTAGGTTGACGTCCGACACGGCGACCTTATCGCCAAATCGGCAGGTCAGCCCTTCGATCACCATCATCTGGTTTGCTCCGGTGCTTACCGGGCATTTTCTTAAGTGGGCGCCGCAACAGTCTTATGACACTGGGGTGATCGGGCGCCGGTGCGGCCTTGCAAATCCTCCAAGGCGGCGCTTCACAAATCCGTCACGGGCGTCACTTCGCGGCCCGAAAACCTAATTGTTGGGACAAAAATACATTTGCTGCCAAAGGCATAGGGAGGGGCCCCTCGCACGCGGTCCGCCTTGCAGACCCATGTGGAAAAGCGGCGCATGCCCCCGGCAAATCCCTGCGTCCCATCATGGGGCCTGAGGAGCGGGTCGGCGATTTCGCTGTGGACCGCGCTGATTTTGCGCGCAGCCTGACGCGCGGACATTGAGGCACGCGGCGCCGGAGAATTTCTCTCCAGCGCCGCGCCGATCGACCTGCCCTTCGCGATTTTTGATCTTTTACGAAGGCGGCTTGGGCGTGTGGCTAAACTCAAATCATGCCCAGGAGCACCGCGCCGATGACGGCGAAAGCGGTGCTCACTTTCAGCATGTCGAGTATCGAGCCCAGGTCCACTTCCCAAGTCCCTTTTTGGTCGATCTCCGCGCGAAGCTTAACAAAGACCAAAGATTGGAAAAGCAAATAACGTTGCCGCAGCGCGGCGCTTTATCCTGCGCCGCAGCGCCTCCGTTTCACGAACTTAAGGATAACATCCACATGGCGCCTTTCGCACTGCACATGCGCCATGTTGATATATTGTATTTCAGCTTTGGAGGGCGCGCTCCAGGAAAGCTGCGACGGTCAAAGCGGTCCGATCCCGCCCAAAACGCCCCACGATCTGCACCCCCATGGGAAGGCCGTTCGCCCCTGAAAGGCCGGTCACGTTCACCGTCGGCGTGCCCATCAGCGTCCACAGCCGGTTGAAGATGGCGGAGCCGGTGGTGCCGTAGCCTTCAGGCGCCGTGCCGGGCGCGGAGAAGGTGAGGATGGCGTCATAATCCGCAAAGAAATCGCCCAGCCGCTGGCGGGCGCGCTTGGCGGTGCGGCGGGCGGAATCGTAATCGTCCGGCTGCACCTTGGCGGCTTGGTCCAGATAGCGCGCCAGCAGCGGGGAGAACTGGTGGCGCAGGCGGTCATATTCGTCGGCGAACGCGATCGCGCCTTCGAAATCCTGGATCGTGGAATGAATCGTATCGGCGGCCTCCAGTTCGGCCGGAAGTTCGATTTCACTCACACTTGCGCCGGCGGCCGCAGCGGCACGCGCGGCCTCATCCAGTGCCGCATGGGCATCCGCCGAAGCCTGGTCGGCGCGCACCGTGCGGATGACCGCGATGCGGGGGGCCGCCGCCACCTCAGTGCCGATGTCGAGATCGCGCCCGGTCAAGCCGGCAGCGGCGAACGCCACATCCTGCACGCGCGCGCCGAACAGCCCGATCGTGTCGAGATGCCAGGAGAAGGTCTTCATGCCCACGGTCGGCAGGATGCGGAAGGTGGGCTTATAGCCGGTGACGCCGCAATAGGAGGCCGGCCGGATGACCGAGCCGCCGGTCTGGGTGCCGATGGAGAAGGGCACCATGCCCGCCGCCACCGCCGCCGCGGAGCCGGCCGAAGACCCGCCGGGCGTATGGCTGAGCCGGCGCGGATTGCGCGTGATGCTCGGTTCCAGAAAGGCGAATTCGGTCGTCACGGTCTTGCCGAGCAGCACGCCGCCGCCGCGCCGCCCCTGGCTCACCACCGGCGCGTCCGCCGCGGGGCGGTGGCCGGCATAGATCGGAGAATTGTATTCGGTGGGCAATTCGCGGGTGTCGAGAATGTCCTTCACCGCGAAGGGCACGCCTGCCAGCGGGGTCTCGGCGCGCCCGGGCACCTGCGCGGTGGCGCGGGCTGCATCGAGATCAAGCGCGGCGAACGCATGCACATCCTGCTCATGCTCTTCGATGGCCTGCGCGCACAGGTTCACGAGGTCGAGGGGCGTAAGGCGGCCGGATCGCACATCGTCGGCAAGGTCGCGGGCCAAGAGCATCGGAAGGTCTTTCTTTTGGTTCGCAGATCGGGGTGAGAAAGCGGCCTCAGGGGCGCGAGAGGATGTGGCGGCCGGTCCGCGCGGCCTCGTCATAGACACGGGTATCGCCCGGGCGCTCGGAATAGCAGGTGGAGGCGATCACGGGCTTTCCGGCAGCGATGAGATCGGACACGGTCACAAATCCATAGCCTTTCGCCCGCAGCGCCGGGATCAACAGCTTGAGAGCCTCCGCCGTGTGCTTGCCGCGCCCGTTAGCGTGCATCAGCACGATGGAGCCGGGGCGGATCGCGCGCAGCATGTTTTGCGCCATCAGGTTCGCGCCGAGAAAGGCGGGGTCTGCGGAATCCACGTCCCACTGGATCGCCAGATGGCCGGTCTCGTTGACGTGGCTCATGGATTCGACGCTGCAGGAGCCGTAGGGAAAGCGGAAGAGCGCCGGGCGCGCGGGCACTTTCTCCAGCATGCAGCCGGCCTGTGCCGCATTGGCGCGGGCGAGCCCGAAAGCGGTGTCCGCATCGTCCACCTGCCGCGACATGGCTTCCCCGGTCTTCACCGCGAGATTGGCGTGGGACCAGGTGTGGTTGCCCATCTCGAAGATCGGATCGGCGAGAATCTGGGCGGCGCGGTCGGGATGGCTGAGAATCCATTTGCCGCCGCCGAAGAAGGTGGCGGGCACCTTCTCCGCGCGCAGATAATCCACCAGCGCGCCATCATAGCCGGAGACCTCGCCGGAGGCCTCGCACAGATCGAAGGTGAGGGCCACCAGCTTCACTCCCGCCGGCAGGTCCACCCGGCGGATCGAGCCGGAAAGCGCCGCCGGGACGGGCTGTGCCGGGGGCAGGCGCAGATCCGGCAAGGCCGGCGGGGCGCCCGTGGCGCGGCGCACGATCTCCTCGCCCGGGCGTGATTGCAGGACGTTGGGCGCGTAGCAGGCCGGCGCCGCATGGGCCGGCACGGCGAACGCGAGCGCCAGGAGGACAGCGGCATGCCGCAGGACGGCGGGGCGGAACGGAAGGGAAAAGGGCAGGGGCATGATGGGTGGGAGTGGCATGGTCCGCGTGGCCTCGCAAGGCTTACCCGCGCAAAGCTGCGGTCGTGGCCTTGCAGCCGGCGCAGTTCGCGCCCGGCCAGCCCTTGTGCGCCTTGCGGAAGGGTCTGCGCGCGCCGAAGATCGCACCGCGCCGGCGCGACAGGACATCCACATGGCCCACGATCTCCCTTCATCCCGAAATCCTCCGCCCGCCGGTGAGCCGCGCCTCGCGCTCGTGACCGGCGGCAGCGGCGGCATCGGGCTGGAGTTCGCCCGCCTGCTGGCGCGGGACGGCTTCGCCCTCATCCTGGTCGCGCGCGATGCCGCCCGCCTGGAGGATGCCGCGCGCGATTTGCGGGCCGCCGGGGCGGTGGAGGTGCAGGTCCGCGTCGCCGATCTCTCCGATTCCGCGGCAGTGAAAATGCTCGCTGCCGAAATCGCCCGAACAGAGCTGGACGTGCTGGTGAACAACGCCGGATTCGGCTCTTACGGGCCGTTCGTCGACGCCGACGTGTCCGCCATGGCGGGCATGATCGCCACCAATATCGCGGCCCTCACCGTGCTGACCCATGCAGCGCTGCCCGGCATGTTGGCGCGCGGGCAGGGGCGGATCGTCCAACTCGCCTCCACGGCCGCCTTCGCCCCGGGACCGTTCGCCGCCGTCTATGCGGCCAGCAAGGCTTATGTTCTCTCGTTTTCCGAGGCGCTGAGCGAGGAATTGAGCGAGACCCAAATCGCCGTGACGGCGCTGTGTCCCGGACCGACGCATACCGGCTTTGCGGCCCGCGCCGGCATGGGCGCGACGCGGGTGTTCCGTGGGCCGGTCGCCGATGCCCGCACGGTCGCGGAAGCCGGCTACCGCGCCATGCTGGCAGGCAAGAGAGTTGAGGTGGTGGGCTTCGCCAACCGCTTGATGACCTTCGCGGTTCGGCTCGCGCCCCGCCGTTTCATCGCGCGCGTCAGTCGCCGGGCCTATGGCCAGCCAGAGGAAAGCTGAGCCGCTCGTCCCGTGCGGTTACGGATGGATCACCGCAGCTTCTGGCGCGGATCAGCAAAATCCATTTGTGCTGCCGGCCGATGCGCGCTAACGCCGCCGCATCCTTCCGAGCGGGCGCGGCCATGAACCTCCTCTCCATTCAATCCCACGTCGCCTTCGGCCATGTGGGCAATGCCTCCGCTGTGTTTCCCCTGCAGCGCCTGGGCGTTGAGGTGTGGCCCATCCACACGGTGCAGTTCTCCAATCACACCGGATACGGAGCTTGGCGCGGGCAGGTGTTCGAGGCCGAGCTGGTGCTCGAACTGGTGGAAGGGATCGCGGAACGGGGACAACTGGGCAAATGCGATGGCGTCCTGTCCGGCTACATGGGGTCGGCCGATCTTGGCGCAGCCATCCTCGCCACTGTCGCGCGGGTGCGCGAGGCCAATCCGCAGGCCACCTATTGCTGCGATCCGGTGATCGGCGACGTGGGCCGCGGCATCTTCGTTCGGCCGGGCATTCCCGAATTCATGCGCGAGGTCGCCGTGCCCGCGGCGGATGTGATCACGCCCAACCAGTTCGAGCTGGAATGGCTGACCGGAACGACGCTCGCCACGCGCGCCGACGCGCTCGCCGCCTGCGCGCAGTTGCAGAAGAACGGCCCGCGCGTCGTGCTCGTCACCAGCCTGCACACCGGCGAGACGCCCGCCCATTCCATCGACCTGCTCGCCTGCGGCCCCGACGGGCGCTTCCTCGTGCGCACGCCCAGGCTGGACGTTTCGCTGAACGGCGCGGGGGACGCGATCGCGGCCCTGTTCTATTTCCATTGGAAGCGCAGCGGCAGCGTCGCGGTGGCGCTCGGCGCGGCCGCCTCTTCGATCTACGGCCTGTTGCGGCGGACGGATCAGGCCGGCGCGCGGGAATTATTGTTGGTTGAGGCGCAGGAAGAGTTCGTCCGGCCAAGCCACGTCTTCACGCCCGAGGCCATTTGAGGCAAAACTGTGGCTGTTGCCCCGCGAGCCGCCGTCTCGCTGCCTGCCTACCGGATGATCCGCCATGCCGCGCCGCTATGTGACGCTCGATGTTTTCACCTCGCGCCCGTTCGGCGGCAATCCGCTGGCCGTGGTTCTGGACGCCGCCGGGCTCGACGATGCGGCGATGCAGCAGATCACCCGCGAGTTCAACGTCTCCGAGACGGTATTCGTTCTGCCGCCCAAGGACCCGTCCCACCGGGCACGGGTGCGCATCTTCACTACGGCCCATGAGATGCCGTTCGCCGGCCATCCCACGGTGGGGGCGGCGGTGTTGCTCGCCCTCGAGGACAAGCTCGCCAAGGGGCAAATGCGGCTGGAGGAGCAGATCGGTACGCTGATCTGCGATGTAACGAGTGATGCCTCGGGCGCCCGCAAGGGGAGCGCCACCTTCATCGTGCCGCGCCGCAGCACGCTGGAGGACGTGGACATCTCCCGCAAGGCCTGCGCGGACGCGCTTAATCTCAGCGTCAGCGACATCGGCTTTGATGCGCATCGCCCGGTGGTGGCGTCCGCCGGGGTGCCGTTCCTGTTCGTGCCGCTGGCCGATCTGACCGCGCTCGCCCGCGCCCGCCCGGACGAGGCGGCCTTCATCCGCAATCTCGGCTCGTACGGCGAGGCGCTCTATCTCTATACGCTGGACGAAGAGGGCGATGCGGACTTCCGCGCCCGCATGTTCTCGCCCGGCCTCGGCACGGAGGAGGACCCGGCCACCGGTGCCGCCGCCGCCGCTTTTCCGGCGGTGCTTCTGGATGCCGAGGCGCGGGTGGAGGGCAATCACAAGGTCCGCATCGACCAGGGCTTCGAGATGGGGCGGCCGAGCCGGATCAATCTCGGCTTCACGGTGAAGGGCGGGCATGTGGTGGAGGCGACCATCGGCGGCAATGCGGTGGTGGTGGCCGAGGGCGTGCTTCACCTTTGAAGGGCTTCCCCAGCGGCATATGGCGAAAAAGTGTTCGTCAGCCCCTTGGTTGCGGTCGTTGTAGATTTATCTGTGTTGCATCGCACCATTGCCGGCCGCAGGCCGCAAACCAAAGGTTGTCCCCATGAGCGACGCGAAAGCCACGCTGTTCGATAGCTATCGCCTCGGCGATCTGACCCTGCCCAACCGCATCGTCATGGCGCCCCTGACCCGCAACCGGGCGCTTCCCGGCTTCGTACCCGGCCCGCTGACGGTGGAATATTACACCCAGCGCGCCTCCGCCGGTCTGATCATCACCGAGGCCACGCAGATTTCCCAGCAGGGCCAGGGCTATCAGGACACTCCGGGCATCTACACCGCCGAGCAGGTCGCCGGCTGGAAGAAAGTGACGGACGCGGTCCATGCCAAGGGCGGGCGGATCGTGATCCAGCTCTGGCATGTGGGCCGGGTCTCCCATGTCTCGTTGCAGCCCAACGGTGGCGCGCCGGTGGCGCCTTCCGCCATCACGGCGAAGACCAAGACCTTCGTGAACAACACGTTTGCCGAGACCTCCGAGCCGCGCGCCCTGGAGCTGGCTGAGATCCCCGGCATAATCGCCGATTATCGCCGCGCCGCCGCCAATGCCATCGCCGCCGGCTTCGACGGGGTCGAGATCCACGCCGCCAACGGGTATCTGCTGGACCAGTTCCTGCGGGACGGCGCCAACAAGCGCACCGACAGCTATGGCGGCTCGATCGAGAACCGCGCCCGCCTGCTGCTGGAAGTGACGGCGGCGATCATCGACGAGATCGGCGCCAAGCGCACCGGCCTGCGCATCTCGCCGGTGACCCCCGCGAACGATCTGACCGACAGCAATCCCCAGGCCCTGTTCAACTATGCGGTGGAAGAGCTGGAGAAGCTGAAGCCGGTCTATATCCACGTGGTGGAAGGCGCCACCGGCGGCCCGCGCGACGTCGATCCGAGCTTCGATTTCGAGCAGCTGCGCGCCCGCTATTCCGGCGCCTGGATGACCAACAACGGCTATGACCTCGCGCTCGCCGAAAAGGTGCTTGCGGAAGGCAAGGCGGACCTGATCGCCTTCGGCCGTCCGTTCATCTCCAACCCGGATCTGGTGGAGCGCCTGCGCACCGGCGCGCCGCTGAACGAGCTGAAGCGTGAGACGCTCTATGGCGGCGGCGCCGAGGGCTATACCGACTATCCGGCCCTGGAAGCGGTGGCGTGAGCGCCGGCTCGGAGGCGGGTGGGGCGGCGCTCCCGGTCGCGGATCGCACGTTCGGCAAAGTGCTGCCGTTCACCGGCTTCGATCTTCGGATGGAAGCCGGGATCTGGACCGAGGCGGAGGCCCACCGCTCCGAGATCGAGGCCGAGTTCGCCGTCCAACTCGCGGCCAATCCCCATTTATGGAACGGCCGCATCCTGGTGCTGCGGGAGTTCGCCCTCACGGGCGGGCTCCTGCGGGGCCATTTCCTGGAGACCGACTTCGCCACGCTGCTGTGGTGGCGGGCGCGCGACTGGCCGGAGCTTGGGGCCTGGAACGCCTTCGCCTTGTGCGGCCTCCAGGGCAATGACGGGGCGTTCGTGCTCGGTGAAATGGGCGCGCGCACCGCGAATTCGGGGCGGGTGTTTTTTCCCGGCGGCACGCCCGATCTGAACGACGTCACGCCCGACGGGCGGGTGGACCTGGAACAGTCCGCCTTGCGCGAGTTGCGGGAGGAAACCGGGCTCGATCCCGCACTGATCCACGCCGACGGCGGCTGGAGCCTGGTGTTCGACGGGGCGCGGCTGGCGCTGGTGCATCGCCTGGTGTTCGACATGCCGGGCGAGGAACTCGCCGCGCGCATCCGCGATTTCATCGCGCGGGAGGCCGATCCGGAACTTTCCGATGCGGTGGTGATCCGCGATCGGACCCAGATCTCGGACAAGGTTACGTCCTTCGCCGCGTCCTATCTGCGCCATCATCTGCCCTGAGGCATTGGGCCGGAGAAGGCCGAGCGGGCCGAGAGTCTCCAAAATGTTTCACGTGAAACAATGGCTTAGCGCAGACGAACATCGGTTTGCTGAGGCTTCTCCGTGCTTTTTCGGCGGTTTCCGGCGGAAGAAACCGGCTGTTCGGCCCAACGTTCGGGCCAACGTTCGGCGCGCATGAATCCGGCCCGCGCCGCGGCCCCGGCCGCGTTGGTTAATCCCTAGGGATAGCCGTAGCGGGCGCGGATGGCGGCGAGCTGGCTGCGCGATTCGCTATCCTTGCCGGCGGCGCAGGTGGCCTTGGGAGTCGCGAGGTCGGCCGAGATCCGCTTGAAGACGCTCTGGTTGAGATTGCCGCTCGCGGCGTCCGCGTCCACCACCTTCATGAAATTCGCCAGGGCCGAGGTGCAGCTCGCCGCGCCGGCCGTCGAATCGGCGGCTCCCGCGGGGGCGGCCGATGCCAGCGACGGCGCGGGCGGGGAGGAGGTGGTGGTGCAGGCGGAAAGCAGCAGCGCCGCGAGGGCGCAGGCGGACAGGCGAGCCTTCATGGCATACTCCCGTTCAGGAATGCGAAGGGTGGCGCCTCGCGCGGTTCGGAGCAAGGGGCAGGGCGAGAGTTGCGGCGACGCCGGACCCCGGGCGCGTGCGGTTCCGAGGCGGCTGTGCGGGCCGGCGCGCAGGAAACGGCGGCGGTGGTGAGTCGCCTCCTTGTGCGGCCGGCGCAATTCGTCTATCAGGGCCGCTAGAGAGCCATTGAGTGAGCGAGCCGCGAACCGTGTCGTCACATCGGACGAACTGCGCAGGTCCCTCCTCCCGCACCCCCTGGGTTGCGGGAAACGCTCTCATTCTGCGCGCGCTCCTTCTCCTTAGCCGCCCCTGAGGGCCGGCCGGGCGCTGCGCGCCTGGGCACTCAGGGGATCGGATCTGAACGAGACATCAGCGCAATTGCGGCCCGCCCTCCCTTAAGACGCCAGATGCGCGCGGGAGACCGGCCGAGACCCGAGAAGGACCGAGCCAATGACCGCTCATCACGAGACCGCCGCTCATCACGAGACGCCCGCCGCCACCGCTTCCGACAAGGACCGCGTGGTCATCTTCGACACCACCCTGCGCGACGGCGAGCAATGCCCCGGCGCCTCCATGACCTTGGAGGAGAAGCTGCAGGTGGCGGAATTGCTGGATGAAATGGGCGTCGATATCATCGAGGCCGGCTTCCCCATCGCCTCCATCGGCGATTTCGAATCGGTGGCCGAGATCGCCCGCCGCTCCAAGCGCGCCGTGATCGCCGGCCTCGCCCGCGCCATTCCCGGCGATATCGCCCGCGCCGGCGAAGCGGTGCGCCATGCCCGCCGCGGCCGCATCCACACCTTCGTCTCCACCTCGCCGATCCATCTGGAGCACCAGATGCGCAAGACGCAGGAGGAGGTGCTGGAGATCATCACCGCCACCGTCGCCCAGGCGCGCAACCTGGTGGAGGATGTGGAATGGTCCGCCATGGACGCCACCCGCACGCCGCTGGATTATCTGGCCCGCTGCGTGGAAGCCGCCATCAAGGCCGGCGCCACCACCATCAATCTGCCCGACACCGTGGGCTACGCCACGCCGGACGAATATCGCACCATGTTCCGCACCATGCGGGAGAAAGTGCCGAACGCGGACAAGGCGATCTTCTCCGTGCATTGCCACAATGATTTGGGTCTGGCGGTGGCGAATTCGCTGGCCGGCCTGGAAGGCGGCGCGCGGCAGATCGAATGCACCGTCAACGGCATCGGCGAGCGCGCCGGCAATGCCGCTTTGGAAGAAGTGGTGATGGCTCTGACCGTACGGCGCGACGTGTTGCCCTATACCACGGGCGTACAGTCGCAATTGCTCACCCGCGCCTCCAAGCTGGTCTCGGGCGTCACCTCGTTCCCGGTGCAGTACAACAAGGCCATCGTCGGGCGGAACGCTTTCTCCCACGAGAGCGGCATCCACCAGGACGGCATGCTGAAGCACAACCAGACCTACGAGATCATGACCCCCGAGAGCGTGGGCGTCACCAAGACCTCGCTGGTCATGGGCAAGCATTCCGGCCGCGCCGCCTTCCGCGACAAGCTGAAGACCCTGGGCTACGAACTGGGCGAGAACGCCCTGAACGACGCCTTCACCCGCTT
Organism: Roseixanthobacter pseudopolyaromaticivorans; assembly: GCF_043195145.2. Taxonomy (NCBI): domain Bacteria; kingdom Pseudomonadati; phylum Pseudomonadota; class Alphaproteobacteria; order Hyphomicrobiales; family Xanthobacteraceae; genus Roseixanthobacter; species Roseixanthobacter pseudopolyaromaticivorans. The sequence goes on along the minus strand of NZ_CM195539.1, from coordinate 3,104,686 downwards.
CAAGGATCTCGCCGACCGCAAGAAGGTGGTCTATGACGAGGACATCGAGGCCCTGGTGGATCGCGGCATCGCCGCCGCTTATGACCGCACCAAGCTGATCTCGCTCTCCGTCATCGCCGGCACCCACGGCCCGCAGCGCGCCACCATGAAGCTGGAGGTGGACGGCCACGTGTTCACCGAGGAAGCCGAGGGCAACGGCCCGGTGGATGCCACCTTCAACGCCATCAAGGCGCTGGTGCCCCATCATGCCAAGCTGGAGCTGTACCAGGTGCATGCGGTGACCGAGGGCACCGACGCGCAGGCGGAAGTCTCCGTGCGGCTGGAGGAAGACGGCAAGGTGGTCACGGCGCGTGCTGCCGATCCCGACACCTTGGTCGCCTCGGCGCAGGCCTATATCACCGCGCTGAACAAGCTGGCCGTGAAGCGCAACAGCGTGAACGCACAGGCCGCCGTGGGCTGATCGCGCCGCTTCAGGGTTTGGAAAAGAGAAGGGCCGGGCAATTTGCCCGGCCCTTTTTCATTTGCCGTCCTTGTCGCCACCCGGACCGGCGGGACCACCGGGGCCTCCCGGTCCGGCCGCGCCCGGCGGGGGGCCTGCGGGCCGCTCGGCCTGCGGCGGCTTTGCGGCCGGGCGTTCGGGAGGCCGTTCCGCCTGCGGCGGGCGCTGGACGGCGGGCGGAGCCGCCGGACGCTCAGCCTGGGGCGGACGTTCCGCCTGCGGAGGCCGCTCGGCCTGCGGGGGACGCTCGGGCGCCGCGGGGCGTTCACGCTGCGGTTCCGGGCGCGCGGCGGCGGGCGGCGGGGCCGGCCGTTCGGGTGCGGCTTCGCGTTCCTTCTGTACCGGACGCTCGGGTTCGCTGCGCTGGGGCGGCGGCGGAGCCGCCTTTTCCGCAGGCGCGGCACGTTCGGCCGGCGGGGCGCGATCCGGCGCCCGCTCGGGCGGACCCTTACGCTCTTCCGGCGCACCGGTGCGCTCGCTCGGCGTCTTCGGCGCGTCGGGCCGAGGGGCATCCGGGCGGGGCGCGCCGGGCGGGGGCGTTTCGGGACGAGCGGCGCCCGGCGGCGGAGCCGGGGGTGCGCCCTGGACCGCCGGGGCGGGACCGGCCGGGGGACGGGGATTCGGCACCTCGGGCTTCGGGGCCTCGGGGCCGGTCGTCTGGGCCGGCGTCGCCGCAGGCGTTCCGGCGGGCACTGTGGCGGGCAGGGCGTCCGGCCGTTCGCGCTGCAGCTTCTGGATCACCTGGTCGGCGCGCTGCTGGCGCTGCTGGAACACGTTCCGCTGGGTCTGCTCGCGCTGCTGGATGGCGCGGGTGCGCTCCTGCTCGAACGCCTTCGCGTTGCGGTCGGCCTCCGACCAGCGCTGCTCCAACTGGCCGCGCTCGGACTGGCGGAACCGCTGGAGATCGCGCTGATAGGCCTGCTGGTCGCCGCCCCAGCGCGCCGTGCGCAATTCCTGCCGCTGCTGCACCCCCAGCACCGCCAGCAAGGCGGCGGAGGGGGCGGAAAGGCCGCGTCCGTCGGTGCGCACATATTGGTTGATGACCACCCGGCGGTCGGGCGCAAGCTCGCGGCTGTAGCGCGGCGGCGCCACCACGGGCCCGCGCGCCACGAATGGACGGTAGACGCCGATATAGGTGCCGTTCGGCGCGACGAATTCCTCGTTGTAGCGGTCCACATAGACCATCTGGCGCGTCACCACCGGGGTCGCGGACACGCGGGAGATCTCCTGTTCCTCCACGAAGCGGGTCATCACCGCGCCGTCGCGATAGACCGGGTCATATTCGTGCGGATCGCTCTCGAGCCAGGGGCCGATCTCCGAAACGGGCTCCACCCGCACCGCGAGATCCGGGGCGGAGACATACCGGTCCTCCACCACCACCCAGCTCTCCGCGACCGGCACCTCATAGCGCTTGGGCGCGCCATAGGCGAAGCCGCGAGCGTCGGGCGCGATGGGCGCCCAGCCGGTGCGCTCGCCGCCGCGCCGCCATTTCACCCAGGCCGGCGCCCAGGTATCGCCCGGCACCCAGAACCAGCCGTATTCCGGCTCATAGCTCCAGCGGCCGTAATGATAGGTCGCCCAGGCGAAAGGCTCGCCCGATTCCCAATACCAGCCGGCATCGGTCCAGATCCAGCGGCCTTCCTGATACGGGCGCCACGAGGCATCGAGGCCGGACGGCACCCACACATAATCATATTCGGGATGCGCCACCCATGTGCCGTGCTCGGCCAGGGGGGCATAGAACACATCGATGTTCACGCGCTCCTGCGCACCGCCGGACGGCTGCTGGGCTGGCGCCCCGCTCTGGGCCCATGCGGCGGTGGCCGGACCCTGGATGAGGAAGCTCACCGCAAGGCCGGCAATCAAAAGCGGGCGAGAAATCTCGGTCATTCACATGCGCTCCGTTGCACCGAGCATAACCGCTGCGGCGCGCGCAAGTTCCCGTGTCCAAAATAGAAAAATAAGGCAAATCATAGACTTATTGGCGGCGCCCTGGTCTTGATGCGCCATTTTCGACAAAATTCCGATAGTGGTGCAGTGCAAACGGATGCTCCTCTGGGGAAGCTTGAAAAAAATAAGAGTAAAGTCCGGCTTGACTGGACCCCCGCCGACCTTCTTCAACGTAAGCAGGGGAATGTTCTCGCAAATCATAAAACCCCCGCCGCTTTCATGGAGGACCCTATGCGAATGAAGCACGCACTCGTGGCCGCAGCCGCCGTCCTTGGCCTGGCCGTGAGCCCGGCCGGCGCGCAGCCGGCGTATCCCAGCCGCCCCATCACCATGGTCGTGCCCTTCTCCGCCGGCGGACCCACCGATACGGTCGCGCGTCTCGTCGCAGAATCCATGTCGAAGACGCTGGGCCAGCAGATCATCGTCGAGAACGTGGGCGGCGCGGGCGGCACGCGCGGCGCCGGGCAGGTGGCGAAGGCCAATCCGGACGGCTACACGGTGCTGCTGCACCATATCGGCCAGGCGACCTCGGCCTCGCTGTATCGCAAGCTGCCCTACAACGTGCTGACTGATTTCGAGGATGTCGGCCTCGTCACCGCCGTGCCCATGACGCTGATCGCCAAGCCCGGCTTCGAGCCGAAGACGATCACCGACGTGATCGACTATGTGAAGAAGAACAAGGATCGCGTCACCTACGGCAACGCCGGCGTGGGCGCGGCCTCGCACCTGTGCGGCATGCTCTTCATGTCGGCCATCGGCACCCAGATGACCACCGTTCCCTACCAGGGCACGGGCCCGGCCATGAACGATCTGGTCGGCGGCCAGATCGATCTCCTGTGCGACCAGACCACCAACACCACTGGCCAGATCAAGGGCGGCAAGGTGAAGGCCTATGCCGTGACCACCAAGGACCGGGTGAAGTCGCTGCCCGACCTGCCCACCATGCAGGAGAGCGGGCTGAAGGACTTCGAAGTGGCCGTGTGGCACGGCGTCTATGTGCCGAAGGGCACGCCGAAGGAGATCGTGGACAAGCTCAACGCCGCGCTCAACGTGGCGCTGGACGATCCCAAGGTGATTGCCCGCTTCGCCGATCTCGGCACCGAGCCGGAGCCCAAGGATCGCCGCAGCCCGGCGTTCCACAAGCAGTTCCTCGCGTCCGAAGTCGCCAAGTGGAAGCCGGTGATCGAGGCCGCCGGCGTCTACGCCGACTGATCGCCCACGGGCCGCGCGGCGCGCGTGCCGATGCCGCAGGAAAAGGACGTCCGGGGGGCGGTGGCCCGCCGGACGTCGCCCTCATGACAGATGAATGCCGCGGCGCCGCCGGGTGGGGCGACCGTCAATAAATAGGGGGGATGGGGTCGATGGGATTCATCCGCAGTCCGAAGGACGTATTGTCCGGCCTGTTGTTCATCGTGATTGCGGTGGTCTTCGGCTTGCAGACGCAGCAATTGGCCATGGGCACCGCCGTGCGCATGGGGCCGGGCTATTTCCCGCTCCTGCTCTCCGTGCTGCTGGGCGTGTTCGGCCTGATCGTGCTGATCAACGGCCTGCGCTTCGACGGCGATCGCACCACCTCCATCGCCTGGCGCGGCTTGATCCTGCTGACACTGTGCACGGTGTTCTTCGGCGCCGCCATCCATCCGCTCGGCTTCCTGCCCACGCTCGCCATCACCGTGTTTCTCTCGGCCATGGCGAGCCATAAGTTTCGCCTCACGACGGCGCTCGCCATCACGGTGGTGATGGTGGTGTTCTGCTGGGCGGTGTTCATCCTCGGCCTCGGCCTTCCTTTGTCCCTGCTCGGCCCTTGGCTGGGCGGCTATTGAGGAGCGCGCCGTGGAACTCATCGACAATCTCGGCCTCGGCTTTTCCGTCGCGCTCTCGTTTCAGAACCTGTTCTATTGCTTCGTCGGCGTGCTGCTGGGCACGCTGATCGGCGTGCTGCCGGGCCTCGGCCCGATCGCCACCATCGCCATGCTGCTGCCGATCACATTCGGCCTGCCACCGGTCTCCGCCCTCATCATGCTCGCCGGCATCTATTACGGTGCGCAGTACGGCGGCTCGACCACCGCGATCCTCATTAATCTGCCGGGGGAATCCTCCTCGGTGGTGACAGCCATCGACGGCCACCAGATGGCGCGCCAGGGCCGGGCGGGGGCGGCGCTCGCCACCGCCGCGCTCGGCTCCTTCTTCGCCGGCACGGTCGCCACCTTCCTGCTCGCGGTGTTCGCCCCGCCGCTCGCCGAGCTGGCCCTGAAGTTCGGCCCGCCGGAATATTTCTCGCTGATGGTGCTCGGCCTCGTTGCCTCGGTCACGCTCGCATCCGGCTCGGTGGTGAAGGCGTTGGCGATGATCGTGCTTGGCCTGCTGCTGGGCCTCGCCGGACAGGACATCTACACCGGCGTGCCGCGCTTTGACTTCAACGTGCCGGATCTCGCCGACGGGTTCGATTTCGTGGCGCTGGCCATGGGCATGTTCGGGCTCGGCGAGATCATCCGCAATCTGGAGGACGAATCCCAGCGCAGCCTCGTCGCCGCCAAGGTGAAGAGCCTGATGCTGACCAAGGACGAGTTCAAGGCGATCATCGCGCCGGTGATTCGCGGCACCATCCTCGGGTCGTTCCTGGGCATCCTGCCGGGCGGCGGCGCCATGCTCTCGTCCTTCGCCTCCTATTCGGTGGAGAAGAAGATCTCCAAAACCCCCGGCCGCTTCGGCAAGGGCGCCATCGAGGGCGTGGCGGGCCCTGAAAGCGCCAACAATGCCGGCGCGCAGACCTCCTTCATCCCCATGCTGACCCTCGGCATTCCCTCGAACCCGGTCATGGCGCTGATGATCGGCGCGCTGATCATCCAGGGCATCACGCCGGGGCCGAACGTGGTGACGGAAAAGCCGGATCTGTTCTGGGGCGTCATCGCCTCCATGTGGATCGGCAATTTCATGCTGGTGCTGCTGAACCTGCCGCTGATCGGCATCTGGGTGCGGCTGCTCACCGTGCCGTACCACATCCTGTTTCCGGCCATCGTCGCCTTCTGCTGCATCGGCGTCTACAGCGTGAACAACAACACGTTCGACGTCTACACCATGGCCATGTTCGGGGTGCTGGGCTACGTGCTGGTGAAGCTGGATTGCGAGCCGGCGCCGCTGCTGCTGGGCTTCGTCATCGGGCCCATGCTGGAAGAATACCTGCGCCGCGCCATGTTGATTTCGCGCGGCGACGCGACCGTGTTCGTCACCCGCCCGATCTCCGCCATCCTGCTGTTCCTGGCGGCCGCCGCGCTGGTGGTGGTGCTGCTGCCCTCGGTGCAGAAGACCCGCGAGGAAGCCTTCAAGGAATGAGAAAAACGCCGCCCGAAAAAGGGCGGCGTTTTCCACAGGTCGCGCTGGACAGGACAAAACAGCTCTGCTACACGACCACCTCCCGACGAGGACACGTCTTCGCGGCGGGGCGCATAGCTCAGTTGGTAGAGCAGCTGACTCTTAATCAGCGGGTCCTAGGTTCGAGCCCTAGTGCGCCCACCATCTCATCCCCAGACATCGGCGGATAGTGGTGTTCCAAGGTAAGGCCGGCCTTTGTGCGGCGGTCTTCTTCCTTCGATTATTTGTCGCGCGGCCCCACGCACCTTTGCGCGTCGCGCGTGCTCAGGGCTCGGCCCGCCAGACCATCTTCTGATAGACGCCGTCGCCGGGATCGACCGCTTGAAATCCGAGCCGCTGGTAGAGCCGGGAGGCCGGGTTGCCGATGGCCACATGCAGGCTCACCGTGCAGCCCGCGTCCGCCGCCTGCGCGCAGATTGCGCGCAGCAGCGCCGCGCCGAGCCCGGAATTGCGGCTGCGCGGTTCCAGCGCGATGTCCACCACGCGCAGGTCGTGGGCGCCGGCGTGCAGATGCAGCAGGCCGACGGGACGCGCTTCCCGTTCGATGATAAGCCGCACGGCGCCCGGATAGTGGGTCGCGTAATGGTGCTGCTGAAGCCGGTACTGATCGGCGAGGAACGCGCGCAATTGCGCCTCCGGCCAGCCGGCGGCGGCCAGCGTGTCGCGCCGGGTGTCGATGAACAGGTCTTCCAGGAAGCCCCGGTCTTCCGCACGCACGGCCCGCTGCTGCACGCCGGGCGGCGGAGAGAATGTGACGGCGGTCACGGGAGGCACGCCGGCTCAGTCCGGAACCGGATACTCGCCGTCGTTGCAGATGCAGAAGATGAAGGAAAGCACCGGCTGCACATTGCCATGGGCCGTGCCGCCGCCGACCCGAGAAATGGTGCCGAAGTCGAGCGTGGTGTCGGGATTGGCGGGCGTCTGCAGCGCGGGCCAATTGGTGCTGCCGCTGGTCGTCGGCAATGTGACGGCGGCGGGATAGCTGGTGCTGCTCGGCCCTGCGGTCTTGTTGGTGATGCTGCCGGACACGTTCACCCGGTGCGTCAGGTGATTGTGGGCCGGCATCTGCGTCTCGTTGAGCGTGACAATGGGCGTGCCCGCCCGCGTGCCACGCTGAAAGACCTGGCTGGCGCCGGGGGATACGCCGGTGCAGACGGCGGCGCTGCCGCGCAGATCCGGAAGGCGGAAATCGTTCCTCCCATCGCCGCCATAAGCGTTGCCGATGACAGTGAACAGCGCCTGGTACGCGTGCACCTGCAGCAATTGACCATCGCAGGCCATCCAGTTCTGCGGCACGAAGCTTGTTGCAAAAATGCGGACTTCACCAATATATCCGTCCATGTCGTCGCTCCCGATCTCGAATTTTCGACGAAGCTTTGAGTGTTTTTAGTTCGACGGAAAGATCCCGCGCAAAGCGATGATGTAATTGATGCCGAGGCTCGGCATGAGATTGGAATGCGGCGCGCTGTTGCCGGTGACGGAAATCGCGACGGTGGCGAAATCGTCATCGGTGGTCGTGCCGCCCGCCGGCGGGTTGGTATAGGCCACGAAGGGGGACGGAATGGTCGCGAAGGTCATGTCAGTGGCCGGCGAGCGGCTTGTTCCCGGCCCGGTGCTGGCTTGCAGCGGGTGGTTGTGGCTCGGCATCGCCGCCTGCGTGAGCGTCACGGTTTCGCTGCCGACGGTCTGCGCCAGCGCATAAGTGGCGAGGTTTGGCGCGTGGCCCGTGCCGAGCGGGACGCGGCCGCTCAGTTTGGGCAGCGCGAAATTGGTCCTGCCGTCCCCGCCATAGAGTGTGCCGAGCAGGGCATAGAGCGCCTCGTTTCCGCCGATCGGAAGTGTCGTCCCATCGCAGAAATGCCAGCCACCGGGCGGGTTGATGCCGGCGAACATGCGGATCTCGCCGATATAATATTCAGCCATGCTTCTATCCCTTCATTGAAGAACACATCACGGCGGGTCAGTTGTGCGGGGGATACAGACCCGCGGTCGCGATGCAGAGATTGAGCGCGAGCGAGGGCTGAATGTTCACGTGGGGGCCGCCGCCGCCCGCGGCGCGAATCGTATCGGCCTTCACGGGGGTGAGCTGCGTCGCCGGGCCGTAATAATTGGCCTCGGGCAGGGCTGGATCGACCTGGGAGACCTTGGCGAACACCGCGTTGTTCGGTGCGCTCACCGTGCCCTGCTGCGTGGAGACGCAATAGAGATGGGTGTGCATCGGCAGCTCGCTGAGCGTGAGCGTGACAGTTTCAGTCCCCAAGGTCTGGTTGAGCAGGATGGTGATACGGTCCGCCTGGGACTGGGCGTTAACATGCACGGGCACCCGGCCGCGCAGGTCCGGCAGGGCGAAGGTGGTGCGGCCGTCACCGCCGAACCGGTTGCTCAGCAGCGTGAACAGCGCCTGGTACTGCTGCACCTGCAGCACCTGGCCTTCGCACTTGGCCCATCCGGTCGGGATTTGGCCGTAGGGGAAAATGCGGATTTCACCCAGATAATAATCGCTCATCGGCGCCTCCGGCGAAATGTTCTTGTTGCGGTGTTTGCAACTTTAGAGGGTATTTTGCGGGAAGAGCAACTATTTTTAGTTGTGCATCGGCGTTTTACAACTGACGCAGCCGGCGCGGTTGCATCCCTCCTCCGCGCCGCGTGCGGCAGGCGCGTTCCGCCCGCCGGGGCGGGCCGAAAAACGCGCCGTTGAGACTGGCGACGTGAGCGAGCGTTTCGGGATTTAAAAGCCGGGGGCGATGCGCCGGCCGATGCCCCGGTCGCCTTAAGTCAAGAGCGGCACGGCATCCCGTTACAGCCCATGGGATGCGGCCGCGCGAGGGGAGGTGCCGCTATTGTGCGGCGGGCGCGCGGGGGATAAAAGACCCCCTCGGCGTTCCGCGGGTTGCCCTTCATGATTCAGTATAGGGCCGATATCGACGGCATAAGGGCGATCGCGGTTTCCCTTGTCCTTGTGTTTCACGCCGGTTTTTCGTTTCTTCCGGGCGGATTTATTGGCGTTGACGTGTTTTTCGTCATCTCCGGCTACCTGATCACGGACAATCTGCTCCAGGCGATGCGCGCCGGGTCGTTTTCGCTGCTGGATTTCTACGATCGGCGGGTGCGCCGCATTCTGCCGGCCTTGCTGGTGGTGATCGCCGCGACGCTGGGCGCGGGCTTCCTCATCCTCACGCCGGGTGCCTATGCGGTGCTCGGGCGCAGCGCGGCTTTCGCGGCGCTCGGCATCTCCAATTTCTTCTTCTTCCGCAACACCGGCTATTTCGACGGCGCCGCCGAGGCCATGCCGCTGCTCCACACCTGGTCGCTGGCGGTGGAGGAGCAATTCTACCTCGCCTGGCCGCTGGTGCTTTATGGCGCCTATCGCGGCGCGCGGCGCTGGCCGCGCCTGTTGCCGCTGGTGGTCGCGCTGGTGGTGGGCCTCAGCTTCGCGCTCGCCGTGCAGAAGGTGGCGGAAGGGGCGAAAAGCGCGTTTTACCTGCCCCTCGGCCGCGCCTGGGAACTGGCACTGGGCGGCGCGCTGGTGCTGGCGCGCGATCGTCTGGCGCGGCTGCCGGCCGTGCTGTCGCAGGGGTTGAAGCTGGCGGGCCTCGGCCTCATCGTCGCGCCGGCCTTGCTGCTCACCCCCGCGAGCCCGTTTCCCGGCCTCAACGCCTTGTCGCCGGTGCTCGGCGCGGCACTGCTTCTCATGCCGACCCCGGCGCCCACCCTCGGCGCGCGGCTGCTCGCGCTCCGGCCGCTGCCCTTCATCGGCCGCATCTCCTATTCGCTCTATCTCTGGCACTGGCCGGTCATCGTGTTCGCGCGCCAATATAAGAACGGCGACCCGCTGAGCACGGGGGAAGCGCTCGCGGCCCTCGCGGCGTCCGTGCTGCTGGCGTGGCTTTCCTGGCGGTTCGTCGAGCAGCCGTTCCGCGTGCGCCGGTTTCGTCCGCGCGCCGTGGTGCTGGCGGGCAGCGCCGCTGGCCTGCTGATGGCCGCGCTCAGCTTCGGCATCTATCTGGCCGACGGCATTTCCGGCCGCGTCTCCACGCAGCTGGAGGAATTGGGCTCGCTCACCCGCATGTGGGGGTGGGAGTGTCCGCAGCACGTCTCGCTGGACGGCGGCCCAAGCGTGTGCGTGGCCGGCGCCGATTGGGCGAGCGCGAAAACGCGCGGCGTGATCTGGGGCGACAGCCATGCGGAGCATCTCATGCATCTGCTGGACGTGGCCGGGCGCAAGACCGATACGGCGGTCGCGCTGCTGCGCATCTGCCCCGCGATCTTCTCCGAGGACGGGCTGCGCCGCAAACCGGTGGGCCTGCCGCCCGAATGCGAGCGCACTTATCGCGCCACCCTCGCCATGCTGAAGGCGAATCCGCAGATCAACCTGGTGATCCTCGCCTCCGCCTGGGGCTTCATGCCGGATGCGGTCTATCGCAAGGAAGGGGACGAGACGAGCCATGACGAGGGGCTGCGCCTGATGCGGGAAGCCTTCCTCGATCTGATGCCGCGCCTCGCGTCGCCGGGCCGCAGGATCGTTCTGTTCGCCGACATTCCCCATTGGGCGAGCGATCCGTTGCCCTGCGTCGCTGCCCATGACGGTTCGCTGATGCGCGCGACCTGCCGGCGCGAGGTGGGGCGCCTCACCTCCGCCGAGTTCGGCCCCGACCAGACCGACGTGAACGCGATGTTCCGCACCCTGCGCGGCGTGCGGGAGGATGTCGTGGTGGCCGTGCCGGCGGACAAGATGTGCGACCGCATGGGGTGCATGGCCCGCTTCGACGGGCAGTTCTTGTATTTCGACCGCGATCATTTCCGCCGCAACATTCCGGTGGCGACGCGCGAGCGGTTCGCCGATCTGCTCGGGCTGCCGGCCTTGATCGATGTGGCCGGCGCCGGGGACAAAGCGGCGGTGCGCGCCGGCGAATGAGTCTTGGTCGCATTCACGCCGCGACACCCGGGAATGTCATGCGCCGTTCATCGGTCTTCCCCCAGGTTGTTCACGTTGTGCGACCGATGAGCCGGGTTTGAACCATTCCGCAGCGGGGGCGTTCTCTCTGCGGATGACGCAGGAGCAGCACATGAGCATTTTCGGAAAGATCGTGTCGGCCATTTTCGGTCACGGCGCCCAGGCCGGGACCGTCGCGCCGGCCAATGCGCCATCGCCCGGTGGAACCTCGGGCGGCGCGGCACCTCCCGTGCCCGGTGCCACTCCCGCCGCGCCGCAGGCTTCGGCCGTGGATGTGGAAGCCGTGCTGAGCGGCCTCGCCGCCAAGAACAGCGAGAAGCTCGATTGGCGCCATTCCATCGTCGATCTGATGAAGCTTCTGGATCTCGATTCCTCGCTCACCGCGCGCAAGGAACTGGCCCATGAGCTGAACTATTCCGGCGATACTGGCGATTCCGCCACCATGAACATCTGGCTGCACAAGCAGGTCATGACGAAACTGGCGGAGAACGGCGGGAAGGTTCCCGAAGACCTGAAGCACTGAACTCAGGCCAGCGCGCCCAGGCCCCGCACCCAGGCCACGCACCCGCGCCCCACTTCGGGCGCGGGTTTTCGTGTGAGTTTTCCCGGGCGCGGGAGGTAAGAGCGCATGTATTCGCGGCGCGATGGGCAATCAGGGAAGCAAGCCTGACATAAGTCCCAAGATTTCGTGAGCGCGCCTCCTCTTGCCTTGCGCGACGGAAGGGCCTATTGCCCGCGGCGGGACACTCCTCCCCAACGAGGAGCGCCCATCTGAAAGGATGGCCATCATGACGACGACTGACGCTCCGGCGACCCGCCCGGAGAACCCTAATTTTTCGTCCGGTCCTTGTGCCAAGCGTCCCGGCTGGACGCTGGACGCGCTGCGCGACGCGCCGCTCGGCCGCTCGCACCGCGCCAAGATCGGCAAGACCAAGCTCAAGCAGGCGATCGATCTCACCCGCGACGTGCTCGAGGTGCCGGCCGATTATCGCATCGGCATCGTGCCCGCCTCCGACACCGGCGCGGTCGAAATGGTCCTGTGGTCCATGCTGGGCGCCCGCCCGGTGGACATGCTCGCCTGGGAAAGCTTCGGCGAAGGCTGGGTGACGGACGTCGTCAAGCAGCTCAAGCTCGCCGACGCGCGCATCATGACCGCCCCCTATGGCGAACTGCCGGACCTCAAGGCGGTGGATTTCAGCCATGATGTGGTGTTCACCTGGAACGGCACCACCTCGGGCGTCATGGTGCCGGATGCGGACTGGATTCCCGCCGACCGCGAAGGCCTGACCATCTGCGACGCCACCTCCGCGGCGTTCGCCCAATCGCTGGATTTCTCCAAGCTCGATGTGGTGACCTTCTCCTGGCAGAAGGTGCTGGGCGGGGAAGCCGCGCACGGCATGCTCATCCTCTCGCCCCGTGCGGTGGAGCGGCTTGAAACCTACAAGCCCGCCTGGCCGCTGCCGAAGATCTTCCGCATGACCAAGGGCGGAAAGCTGATCGAAGGCATCTTCGAGGGCGAGACCATCAACACCCCCTCCATGCTGTGCGTGGAAGACTATATCGACGCGCTCGAATGGGCGAAGTCGGTCGGCGGCCTGCCGGGCCTGAAGGAGCGGTCGAACCGCAATTTCGAAGCCATCGCCCAATGGGTGCACCGCACGGCTTGGGTGGATTTCCTGGCGAAGGACCCGGTGACCCGCTCCAACACCAGCGTGTGCCTCAAGGTGGTGGATCCGGACGTTGCCGGCCTTCCCGCCGATGCGCAGGCGGCCTTCGCCAAGGCGCTGTCCGCGGGCCTGGAAAAGGGCGGCATCGCCTACGACATCGGCGCCTATCGCGACGCCCCTCCGGGCCTGCGCATCTGGTGCGGCGCCACGGTGCAGGCCTCCGACGTGGAAGCTCTGACCCATTGGCTGGACTGGGCGTTCAACGTCGCCAAGGGCTCGCTCGCCAAGGCGGCGTGAGCCCGACGCGCGACCGCTGAAAATATCCTCTCCCGCTTGCGGGGAGGGCCGGGGAGGGGGAACACCCCGCTCTCCGGCGAGATCAGCGCAAGCCCGCTCTACGGCATTCCCCCTCCCAACCCTCCCCCGCCAGCGGGAGAGGGCCCGAATGGTCAATCTGCGCCCTCGCGTGCTGCGGAACGATCTCAGGCATCCTCATTTCGGAGCCCATACCATGGCCCCTCGCGTTCTCATTTCGGACAAGCTGTCCGACGCCGCCGTGCAGATCTTCAAGGATCGCGGCATCGATGTTGATTTCCAGCCCGACCTCGGCAAGGACAAGGACAAGCTCGCCGAAGTCATCGGCAATTACGACGGTCTCGCCATTCGGTCCGCCACCAAGGTGACGCCGAAGATCCTGGAAAAGGCGACCCGCCTCAAGGTGATCGGCCGCGCCGGCATCGGCGTCGACAATGTCGATATTCCGGCCGCGACCGCCAAGGGCGTGATCGTGATGAATACGCCGTTCGGCAATTCCATCACCACCGCCGAGCATGCCATCGCCATGATGTTCGCGCTCGCCCGCGAAATCCCTGCCGCCGATGCCTCCACCCAGGCCGGCAAATGGGAGAAGAACCGCTTCATGGGCGTCGAGCTCACCGCCAAGACGCTGGGCATTATCGGCTGCGGCAATATCGGCTCCATCGTCGCCGAGCGCGGCGTCGGCCTGAAGATGAAGGTCATCGCGTTCGATCCCTTCCTCTCCGCCGAGCGCGCCAAGGACCTCGGCGTCGAGAAAGTGGAGCTGGACGACCTGCTCGCCCGCGCCGATGTCATCACGCTTCACACGCCGCTCACTGAGAAGACCAGGAACATCCTCTCGGCGGAAAACCTCGCCAAGACCAAGAAGGGCGTGCGCATCATCAATTGCGCGCGCGGCGGCCTGGTGGACGAGGTGGCGCTGCGCGCCGCCCTCGACAGCAAGCATGTGGCCGGCGCGGCCTTCGACGTGTTCACGGTCGAGCCCGCCGAAACCAACCCGCTGTTCGGCCACCCCAATGTGATCTGCACCCCGCACTTGGGAGCTGCCACCACCGAGGCGCAGGAGAATGTCGCCCTGCAGGTCGCCGAGCAGATGAGCGATTATCTGCTGTCGGGCGCCATCTCGAACGCGGTGAACTTCCCCTCCATCACCGCCGAGGAAGCCCCCAAGCTGAAGCCCTTCATCGAGCTGGCGGAAAAGCTGGGCTCGTTCGCCGGCCAGCTCACCGACACCGACATCAAGACCGTGCGCATCACGTATGAGGGCGCGGTTGCCGAGCTGAAGGTGAAGGCGCTGACCAGTGCGGCGGTTGCCGGCCTGCTGCGCCCGGTGCTGGCCGACATCAATGTGGTCTCCGCCCCGAGCGTCGCCAAGGAGCGCGGGATCGTGATCGAAGAGACCACCCGAGCCGCCGAGAGCGACTATGACAGCCTGATCACCTTGACCGTCATCACCGACACGTTCGAGCGGTCGGTGGCGGGCACGGTGTTCGCCGATGGCCGCCCGCGCATCGTCAACATCAAGGGCATCAAGGTGGACGCGGAGTTCGCGCCCTCCATGCTGTACGTCACCAACGAGGACAAGCCCGGCTTCATCGGCCGCTTCGCCAGCCTGCTGGGCGACGCAGGCGTGAACATCGCCACCTTCGCGCTGGGCCGCGACCGCCAGGGCGGGGACGCCATCGCGCTCGTGGAAGTGGACGGCGCGCTGCCGGCCGACGTGATCGCCAAGGTGGAAGCGCTTCCGCAGGTGAAGCACGCCAAGGGCCTCGCCTTCTGAGGCGCGCGCCAATCGCGGATGCTGAGAAAGAAAGCCGCCGGAGCGCATCCGGCGGCTTTTCATTATCTGGCTTATTCGAGCGTCAGGCCGGGGCGGCAGCGCGGGCGCGGGTGGCGGTGGCGATGCCGGCGATCACCAGCGCATAGCCGACGCCGTGAAACCATTCCAATCGCTCGCCCAGCACCAGGATCGCCAGCGCCGAGCCGAAGACCGGCATGAGATGGAAGAAGGGCGCCGCGCGATTGGCGCCCACCAGTTCGACACCGCGATTGAACGCCATATAGGCGAGCAGCGACGGCGCGGTCATCACGAAGGCCAGCACCGACAGCGTCGTGCGGTTGAAGTGCAGGATGTGGCCCTGGGCGATTTCCCACAGCGCGAACGGGATGAGCAGCACCGCGCCCATGCCCATGATGACGGTGAGAAACGACAGCGAACGCATGGGCGGGCGCACCCGCAGGTTCGCCGCGTAGAAGGCATAGATCAGCAGCGCCGTGATAATCCAGATATCGCCCGCATTGGGCTTGAGGTGCAACAGCACGTCGATATCGCCGCGGCTGACGATCACCACTACGCCCAGCAGCGAGATGATGATGCCGGCGATCTGGCCCTTCGAGAGCCGGTCGCGGAACAGAAGCAGGCTCCACAGCGCGATCAGCAGCGGCGAGGCGGACTGCACGAGCAAGCCGTTAAGGGCCTGCGTGTACTGGAGCCCGTAATAGCTCATGGCGTTGTAGCAGGCGATGCCGCACGCCGAGAGCAGCAGCAGGATCACCCAATGGCGCCGCACGATCGGCCAGTCGGCGATCACCTGCTTGTAGGAGAAGGGCAGCAGAATCAGCGTCGCCCCCGCCCAGCGCAGGCAGGCGAGCGAAATGGGCGGAATCTGGCCGGCCACGAAACGACCCAGCACCATGTTGCACGCCCAGAGCAGGGCGGTGATGGAGAGCAGCAGATAGGGCGCGTTATTGATGCGGTGGCCGAGCCGGCGGAGAGGCGAAAGGGGCATGGGACTTCCTGGCGTGCCGCCTTTTCAGGCATTTCACACGCCAGGAAAAGAGAATTTTGATGCAGCCACCCATCAGAAACGGTGATGAGTGCGCCGCACGGCCAAGCCGTCGCTTATTTTCCGCGCATCTGATCGAGCAATTGGTAGGAGGTAGGATTGTCGGCGCACATGCCGCCGCCGCATTCCAGCGTGGTCGAAATCCCGTTCGCCAGGGCCATCGCGGCCGCGAGCGCGACCGCGATGAGGGCCAGGCGGGTGGGGCGGCCCGGCACCGCCTGCGGCGCGAACTGGCGGTCGAACAGCAGGAGAATGGTCCCGCCCAGTGCGATGAGGCCGAACACCACCGCCGCCCAGGCATAGAAATGGATGCCGAAGAAGGCATCGCCATAGGTGCCCTCGCCGGGAATGATGTGCAGCAGCGTCTGCCGCACCGAGACCAGGCCACCGGCGAAGGCCGAGAGAATCATGATCGCATAATGGCTGGGCCTGGGGCCGAACTGCACGTTCAGCGCAAGGCCGATGCCGGCGCCCACGAAGCCGGCGCGCTGCAGCAGGCAGAGCGGGCAGGGCAGGTCGTGGAAGACGATCTGGTCGAAGAACGCCGCCGCCAGGACGATGGTGACGGCGAGCAGCCCGAGGGCGTTGAGCGTGCGGGAGAAAGAGGGTGTCACGGCATTCCCCTCACAGCACGAGATTGAGCGGATCGGTGGCGTGCATCTTGAACAGGGTCAGCATCGCCAGCAGCGACAGCGCCCATATCACCATGGACGGAACGCGCTGGCCCGCGAGAACCAGCGCGAACGCTACGAAGAAACCGAAAAACGGCAGGGTCATCATGGACGCAGCCCCCCAAGGCCAGTGAAGTCGGCGGCTTCGCGCGCCGCCGACGATTCAACGTCCGATGCTAGCCCAAATCCGTGACAGATGCCCGAAGCCATCTGCCTATCGGGTTCAGAAACAAGGAAAACTCAGGCTTCCGCGCCGGCCGTTACCCGCGCGTGATTGCCGGATGGGTCCACCAGCAGTACCGCCCCCTCGCTTTCGGACAGCGGTTGGGCGGCGGCCGCAAAGCGCGCCTTGAGTGCCGCGATCTCGGCCGGCGGAAGGACGATCTCGAACCAGGCCAGCCCGCTGGCATTCGCCGGCGGCGGGGCGGCCTCCTGGGAGTGCCACACGTTGAGCCCGAGATGGTGGTGGTATTTGCCGGCGCTCACGAACAGGGCGCCCGGATAGCGCGCCATCACCTCGAACCCGGCGAGTTCCACCCAATAGCGGTGCGCGGCGGCAAGGTCGCTCACCTTGAGGTGGACATGCCCCACGTCCGTGCCGGCGGGCGCTGGGCCGAGCTGCGCGCTTTCGGCGGCAAGGCTGCGCAGGTCGAGGCGTAGCGTGGCCATCTCAAGCGTGCCGTCGGGCTTGAACCAATCGGCTTTCGGGCGGTCGCGATAGATTTCGATGCCGTTGCCGTCGGGATCGTCGAGATAGAGCGCCTCGCTCACAAGATGATCCGAGGCGGCGAAGGGGATGCCGCGCGCCCGCAGCACGTTCATCCGCACCGCGAGGCTCGCCCGGTCCGGCACGCGAATGGCGGTGTGAAACAGGCCCGGCGCGCGGGCAGGCGGAGCCACGGCATCGGGCGCCTCTTCCAGCACGATGATTGGCGTGTCGCCGGCGCCCAGCACGATGCGGGGATCCTGCGTCGCGAGGCGGGTGAGGCCGACCACCTGCTCATAGAAAGTCGCGAGCACTTCCGGCGCGCGGGTGCGCAGATGGACCGCGCCCAGGCGCAGCGCGGCGGAAAGCCCGGCCTCGGACGTTGCGGCGGGGGTGAGATCAGAAACGGACATGGGGACAACTCCTGCGCCGTCTGCGGCGCGGACCCGCGGAAACGCTCGCGCGGGATGGATCGATTTCCCCACATCTATGCCTTCAAACGGCCCCGCGCCATTGCACCGATGCAAACGTGCGCGTGCAAAACGCATCCCCACATCCTCATGCTCCCGTTCATCCTGTTGAAAGCCCACGCCTCCCAGGCATTGTGACGCTTAGACGATAGTTGAGGCTTGAATGCATTTAGGGCTCCCTTATGGTGCCCGCCCAATGGCGACGTGGAAACCAGATCGCCTCAAGTGGAAATGCGGGGACCGTCCCAGATGAACATTCTGCTCGCGCTCAGCCGGGCGATCGATGCCGTGAACATCCGCATCGGCAAGGCCGTGGCATGGCTGATCCTGGTGGCCGTGCTGGTGTCGGCGCTGAATGCCATCATCCGTAAGGTCTTCGATCTCAGCTCCAATTCCTGGCTGGAATTGCAATGGGTGCTGTTCGCGGCGGTGTTCCTGCTCTGCGCGTCGTGGACGCTGATCGACAACGAGCACATCCGCATCGACATCGTCAGCTCGCGCCTGCCCAAGCGCACCCGCGACGGCATCGATATTTTCGGGCACCTGTTCTTCCTGATGCCGTTCGCCATCGTGCTGCTGGTGACTTCGATTCCGTTCGCGCTCAATTCCTTCAACATCAACGAGCAATCCCTGAATGCCGGCGGCTTGCCCCAATGGCCGGCGAAGGCGCTGGTGCCCATCGGCTTCTTCTTCCTGCTGCTCCAGGCGATCTCCGAACTCATCAAGCGCGTCGCCATCATCACCGGGCGGATCGAGGACCCCAACGAGAATGTGGGCGGTCACCTCGCTCTCGCCGCCGAGGCGGAGCGCCTGCTGGCGGACGCCGAGCGGGTGGACATTCCCCTCGACACGACCCCCAAGGCCTGAGCGGGAGAACAGAAGAATGTCCGCGTCCCGCACCCTCAAGGTCGGCCTCGTGCTCGCCTGCGCCCTGGTCCTGCTCGGCGTTTCCAGCGATTTCGCGTTCGCCGCCGAACCCGGCCTGCGCGGCTGGTTCACCCACAACATGGCGCCGATCATGTTCGGCGCCCTCGTGCTGTTCCTGTTGCTCGGCTATCCCGTGGCCTTCGCGCTGGCCGCGAACGGCCTCATCTTCGGCCTCATCGGCATCGAGCTCGGCCTGTTCCGCCCGGATTTCCTCCAGGCCCTGCCGGAGCGCGTCTACGGCACCATGAACAATGAGGTGCTGCTCGCGGTCCCGTTCTTCACCTTCATGGGGCTGGTTCTCGAACGCTCCGGCATGGCGGAGGACCTGCTCGACACCATCGGGCAGGTGTTCGGCTCGATCCGGGGCGGCCTTGCCTATGCGGTGATCTTCGTCGGCGCGCTGCTGGCGGCCACCACCGGCGTGGTCGCGGCCTCCGTGATTTCCATGGGTCTGATCTCGCTGCCGATCATGCTGCGCTACGGCTATGACCGGCGCGTCGCTTCTGGCGTCATCGCGGCGTCGGGCACGCTCGCGCAGATCATCCCGCCCTCGCTGGTGCTGATCGTGATGGCGGACCAGCTCAACCGCTCGGTGGGCGATATGTACACCGGCGCTTTCCTGCCGGGTCTGATCCTCTCCTGCCTTTATGCGCTTTACATCTTCCTCGTCTCGACCTTCTTCCCGACGGCGACCCCTGGCCTGCCGCTGGAAGCGCAGAACCTGCGCGATCCGCAGCAGAAGATGATGCCGTCGCGCATCCTCGGGGCGATCGCCGCGGCGGGCTTCGCGGTACTCATCACCACCGGCTCGCTGCCGGGGCTGACCGCCGGCTTGATTCCCGGCGTCGCGAACCTCGCGGTGTGGGGCGTGGTCTCGTTCGTGCTGCTTTATTTCGTGATGAGCGGCACCGCCAAGCTGCTAACGCCCTCGCTGTTCATCGCCCTCGCCATCGCGATCGGCGCCTCCATCTATGTGATGCAGCAGGGCAGCGTGAAGTTCGGCGCCGATTATGTCGTGCTCACCATGTCCATGACGGTGGGACTCGCCTTCGTGGTCGCGGTCATCAACCGGGTGTTCAAGCTCGGCCTGCTGTCCAAGCTCGCCGAGCAGGTCGTGTTCGTCATGGTGCCGCCGCTGGCGCTGATCTTCCTGGTGCTGGGCACCATCTTCATCGGCGTCGCGACGCCGACCGAAGGCGGCGCCATGGGCTCGGTGGGCGCCATCCTGCTGGCGTCCGCGCGCGGGCGGCTGAAGTTCGACCTGCTGCGGCAGGCCACCTATTCCACCGCCAAGCTCTCGGCCTTCGTGCTGTTCATCCTGCTCGGCGCGCGCGTGTTCTCGCTCACCTTCTACGGGGTGGACGGGCATCATTGGGTGGAAGAGTTGCTCACCTCGCTCCCCGGCGGCCAGACCGGCTTCCTGATCGTGGTGAACCTGCTGGTGTTCGTGCTGGCCTTCTTCCTCGATTATTTCGAGCTGGCCTTCATCATCATCCCGCTGCTCGGGCCGGCAGCCGACAAGCTGGGCATTGATCTGATCTGGTTCGGCGTCATCCTGGCGGTGAACATGCAGACCTCGTTCATGCATCCACCCTTCGGCTTCGCCCTGTTCTTCCTGCGCTCGGTGGCGCCCAAGGTGCCGTATCTCGACCGCGTGACGGGGCGGCGCATGGAGCCGGTGACCACCGGGCAGATCTATTGGGGCGCGGTGCCCTTCGTGTGCATCCAGCTTGTGATGGTGGCGCTGGTGATCCTGTTCCCGCAGATGGTCACGCACTACAAATCGGGCGGTGTTTCGCTGGACCAGAACCAGATCCAGCAGCAGTTCGACAGCATCTCGCCCAATATCGGCGACCCGCCGCCCCCCGTGCTCGATTTCGGCAAATAGCCGGGGCGACCAGCCAAAAGAAAAGAGCGCCGATGCAGATCGGCGCTCTTTTTGTTTGCGTGCCTAGAAGTCTGCGCGAGAGGAGCGAAGCTCAGGCCGCCTTCTGCGCCTCGCGATCCACGATCGCGACAATGTCCGCCATGATGCGGTTCAGCTCGAAATTCTTCGGCGTATAGACAGCTGCCACGCCGAATGCCTTGAGCTGGATTTCGTCTTCCATCGGAATGATGCCGCCGACCACCACCGGCACGTCGGTCAGCCCCTCGGCGCGCAGGCGGTCCATCACGTCGCGCACCAGCGGCACGTGGGAGCCGGAGAGGATGGACAGCCCGATGACATGGACGCTCTCCTCCAGCGCGGCATTGACGATTTCCGCCGGGGTGAGGCGGATGCCCTCATAGACCACTTCCATGCCGGCATCGCGGGCGCGCACGGCGATCTGCTCGGCGCCGTTGGAATGGCCGTCGAGCCCCGGCTTGCCCACCAGGAACTTGATGCGGCGGCCGAGCTTGGCGGAGACCGCCTCGACGCCGGCACGCACCTCGTCCAGGCCCTTCGTGTCGATCCGCGCGGCGCGGCCGACGCCCGTGGGCGCGCGATATTCGCCGAACACCTCGCGCAGGCACGCGCCCCATTCCCCGGTGGTGATGCCGGCCTTCGCGCAGACGATGGAGGGCTCCATGATGTTGCGGCCTTCCTGCGCCGCGCTGCGCAGGCCGGCCAGCGCGGCATCCACCGCCGCAGGATCGCGCGCCGCGCGCCAGGCCTGGAGGCGGGCGATCTGCTCCGGCTCCACATGCTCGGGCACGGTGAGGATGGAGCCTTCGCCCGTGGTGAGGGGCGAAGGCTCGGTCTCGGTCCAGCGGTTGACGCCGACCACCACCTGCTCGCCGCGCTCGATATTCTCCAGCCGGCGGGTGTTGGATTCCACCAGCGCCTGCTTCATGTAGCTGTTCTCGACCGCTGCGACCGCGCCGCCCATGGCCTCGATGCGGGCCAGTTCGTCCCGCGCCTCTTCCTTCAGCGCCTCGACCTTCTTGGCGATCTCGGTCGAGCCGTCGAAGATGTCGCCATAGTCCAGCAGGTCGGTTTCGTAGGCCACCACCTGCTGCATGCGCAGCGACCATTGCTGGTCGAACGAGCGCGGCAGACCCAGCGCCTCGTTCCAGGCCGGCAATTGCACGGCGCGCGCGCGGGCCTTCTTTGAGAGCGTCACCGCCAGCATTTCCAGCAGGATGCGATAGACGTTGTTCTCGGGCTGCTGCTCGGTGAGGCCGAGCGAATTCACCTGCACGCCATAGCGGAACAGCTTCTGCTTCGGGTCGGTGATGCCGTAGCGGTTGATGCAGATCTCGTCCCACAGATCCACGAACGCCCGCATCTTGCACATCTCGGTAATGAACCGCATGCCGGCGTTCACGAAGAAGGAGATGCGGCCCACCACCTCGCCGAACACCGCGCCTTCCGCCTCGCCGGAGCGCTTGACGGTATCCAGGATCGCGATGGCGTTGGCGAGTGCGAAGGCAAGCTCCTGCACCGGCGTCGCGCCGGCCTCCTGCAAATGGTAGGAGCACACGTTCATGGGGTTCCAGCGCGGCAGATGCTCGGTCGTGAAGACGATCACGTCCTTGGTGAGCCGCATGGACGGCGCCGGCGGGAACACATAGGTGCCGCGCGAGAGATATTCCTTGATAATGTCGTTCTGCGTTGTGCCTTGCAGCAGCTTGCGATCCGCGCCCTGCTCGTCGGCGGTCGCGATATAAAGCGCCAGCAGCCAGGGCGCGCAGGCGTTGATGGTCATGGAGGTGTTCATCTCGGCGAGCGGAATGTCCTGGAACAGGGTCCGCATGTCGCCGAGATGGGAGATCGGCACGCCCACCTTGCCCACTTCGCCGCGCGCCAGGGGATGGTCGCTGTCGTAGCCGGTCTGGGTGGGCAGGTCGAAGGCGACCGAGAGGCCCGTCTGGCCCTTGGCCAGATTGGAGCGGTAGAGGCGGTTGGAGTCCGCGGCAGTGGAATGACCCGCATAAGTGCGGAACAACCAGGGTTTATCGCGGCTGGTCATTGTCACGTCCTCATTCTCCACCCAAGAATTGCAATAATGTGCGCTGCAACGCGGCCGTCGTCGATTGGAAAATGTGCGATGCGGCGTGCAAACATGCGCAGCGCGGTCAGCGCTTCACGAGGCCGATGACGAACAGCAGGATTATGGCGCCGATCGTTGCGCAGATGATCTGGCCCAGCAGCCCACCGACGATGAAGACGTTCCCGAACAGGAAACCACCGATCAGCGCGCCGACGATGCCGACGGCCACATTGCCGAGCGCGCCGAACCCACCGCCGCGATACAGCTGGCCGGCGAGCCAGCCGGCGATTGCGCCAATGAGGAGCATTCCGATAAGGCCGATCATGGCGATCCTCACAAAACGAAAACGGAAATGGCGCGTGCGCCGGGACTTGGATTTTTGCCTGAAAGCCACGGTCCGGTCGAGTGCGCCCCTCTCGCCGCGGCGCTGAAACGGCGGATTTGCGTCAAGTCCTCGACGAAAGTCTGGGGCGCGCCGGGGTACGGGGCCGTGCAACCTTGCCCGCAAGTTACGGCAGGCGCGCCGCGCGCGGCCCGGTCCGCGGGCGGTTGCAGTCCGGCGCGGGGAAAGCATTGACGCGTCATAAACGGGGCTCGCCAGCGGAATTTTCTCTGCTACGCTGCAACGCGAAACAAATGCGGCCGAAACGGCCCCGGAGGAAGGAAGGACGGGAGCTATGGGTCAGACTGCAGTCGCCAGCGCGCCAGGCGGCGCCGCCGTGAAGGATCTGTACGAGCTGGGCGAAATCCCGCCCCTGGGCCATGTGCCCGCCAATATGTACGCCTGGGCGATCCGCCGTGATCGCCACGGACCGCCGGAACAATCCTTCCAGGTCGAGGTGGTCCCCACCTGGACCCTCGGCGAGAGCGATGTGCTGGTGCTCGTGATGGCGGCCGGCGTCAATTATAACGGCATCTGGGCCGGGCTCGGGCAGCCCATCTCTCCCTTCGACGTGCATAAAGCGCCCTTCCACATCGCCGGCTCCGATGCCTCGGGCATCGTCTGGGCGGTGGGCTCCAAGGTGAAGCGCTGGAAGGTCGGCGACGAGGTCGTGGTTCACTGCAACCAGGACGACGGGGACGACGAGGAGTGCAACGGCGGCGATCCGATGTTCTCCCCCTCCCAGCGCATCTGGGGCTATGAGACGCCGGACGGCTCCTTCGCCCAGTTCTGCCGCGTGCAGGCGCGCCAGCTCATGCCGCGCCCGCTGCATCTGACCTGGGAAGAATCCGCCTGCTACACGCTCACCATGGCGACCGCCTATCGCATGCTGTTCGGCCACCCGCCGCACACGGTGAAGCCGGGCGACTATGTGCTGGTGTGGGGCGCCTCGGGCGGCCTCGGCGTGTTCGGCGTCCAGCTCGCCGCGGCGTCCGGCGCCCATGTCATTGGCGTCATTTCGGACGAGACCAAGCGGGACTACGTGCTCGGCCTTGGCGCCAAGGGCGTGCTGAACCGCAAGGACTTCAATTGCTGGGGGCAGCTGCCCAAGGTCAATTCGCCCGAATATACCGAATGGACCAAGGAAGCCCGCAAGTTCGGCAAGGCGATCTGGGACATCACCGGCAAGCGCGACGTGGATATCGTGTTCGAGCATCCGGGCGAGCAGACTTTCCCGGTCTCGACCCTGATCGCCAAGCGTGGCGGCATGATCGTGTTCTGCGCCGGCACAACCGGCTTCAACATCACGTTCGACGCCCGCTATGTGTGGATGCGCCAGAAGCGCATCCAGGGCTCGCACTTCGCCCATCTCAAGCAGGCCTCGGCCGCGAACCAGTTCATCATCGACCGTCGCGTGGACCCCTGCATGTCGGAAGTGTTCCCCTGGGATCGCATTCCGCTGGCCCACACCAAGATGTTGAAGAACCAGCATGCGCCCGGCAACATGGCGGTGCTGGTGAACGCCCCCCGCACCGGCCTGCGCAGCTTCGAGGACGTGCTGGAAGCGACCGCCGCCGGCTGATCGCCCGGCGCCGGAGCGCAGCCAGCGCACGCAAGACGGCACGGGAGCAAGGCCTGCTCCCGTGCTTTTCATGTGCGACAGGGTTTTCTGCGCCTCGCGCCTTTCCCTGCCCTGACGCCTTGCGGCCTGTGCGTTTCTCGCGATGCGGGGTAGCGCGGCGGCGGTAATGACAAGCTTTTGCTTCCGCACAGGCCGCCGGGCCTCTACACCCGCGTGATGACCCCTTCCCCTGAACTTTCCACCGATCCCATCGCCCGTCCCGCAGCCTCCGCGCCTGCGGCCCATGTGGCGGTAATCGGCGCCGGCCCCGCCGGGCTCATGGCCGCCGATCGCCTGATCGCGCGGGGCCACCGGGTGAGCGTGTTCGAAAAGATGCCCTCGCCGGCGCGCAAATTCCTCATGGCCGGGCGCGGCGGGCTCAATATCACCCATAGCGAGCCGCTGGAGCACTTCCTCTCCCGCTATGGCGAGATCGCGCCGCTGTTGGATGGGGCGATCCGCGCCTTTCCGCCCGATGCCGTGCGTGGCTTCGCGGCCGAACTCGGCGAAACCACCTTCATCGGCTCCAGCGGCCGGGTGTTTCCCGACAGCTTCAAGGCCTCGCCCTTGCTCCGGGCATGGCTGCGGCGGCTCGGCACCCTCGGCGTGGAGCTACACACCCGGCACGAATGGCGCGGCTGGTCCTCGACCGGCGCCCTGATGTTCGAGACGTCGGAAGGACCGAAGGAGATCGTCGCCGATGCGACGCTGCTCGCGCTCGGCGGTGCGTCCTGGCCCCGGCTCGGGGGCGATGGGGGCTGGACGCAGCATCTCGCGTCGCGCGGCATCGCGATCGCCCCGTTCGCGCCGGCCAATATGGGGCTGGAGGTCGAGTGGTCCGCGCCGTTCCGCGATCGATTTGCCGGCGAACCCCTGAAGCGCATCGCCCTCTCCTGCGCCGGCGCGGGTCCCGTGCGCGGGGAGGCTGTGGTGACGGCGCGGGGCCTGGAGGGCGGGGCGGTCTATGCGCTCTCCCGCGCGGTGCGCGACCGTCTCGCGGCCGAGGGCGAAGCCCATCTGCGGCTCGACCTGCGTCCGGATTTCGACCAGGCGCTGATCGCGCGCCGGCTGGCGACGGGGCCGCTGAAACAATCGCTCTCCAATCGCCTGCGCAAGGCGGTGGGGCTCTCGCCGGTGGCGGTGGGGCTGCTGCGCGAGGCCGCGGGCGTCGCTCTGCCCACCGATCCGGCGGCGCTGGCGCGCCTCATCAAGGCCGCGCCAATCCAGGTGCGTGCGGTCGCCGGGCTGGAGCGGGCGATTTCCAGCGCCGGCGGCATCGCCTTCGATGCGCTCGACGACCATTTCATGCTGCGGGCCGTTCCGGGCACCTTCGCCTGCGGGGAAATGCTGGATTGGGAAGCGCCGACCGGCGGCTATCTGCTCCAGGCCTGCTTCGCCACGGGCCGCGCGGCGGCGGAAGGCATCGGCGCTTTCCTTGCGGCGCGCGCTACCCCTTGAAGCCACCGGACGCGAGATAGGCCTCTTCCTCCACCGTCATGGGACGGCCGAGGATGGGATTGCGATGGGGGAAGCGCCCGAAGCGGGCGATCACGTCGCGATGAAGGACTGCGTATTTCAGCTCCTCCGTCTGGCCCAGCTTCTCGTAGAGCGCCACGCAGCGCTCCTGGCAGGCGAGATCCTCGGCGTGCATCAGCGGCAGGAAGAAGAAGGCGCGCAGCTGCGGTTCGAAAGCGTGCTCGAACCCGCGTCCTAGGGCGCGGTCCGCCACTTGGCGCGCGGCGGCATCGGTGGCGAAGGCGCGCGGCGTGCCGCGGAAGGCATTGCGCGGCACCTGGTCCAGCAGCAGCACGAGGGCGAGCGCGCCTTCGGCGCTGTCCTCGTAATCCGTGAGCATGATCGAACCCGCGCCACGGGCGACCGCATCCTCATGCGCCGGCAGAAGACGGGCACGCACCTCGGCATCGAAGGCGGGATCGGACGAGAACCAGCGATCATAACCGGCCGCGCGCCAGAAGCCGACGATCTCGGAGGGGGAGGGCAGGGAACTCACCGCCCACCTCGCATGCCGGCGGGAGCAAGGGGATTGTCGGTGAGCGCGGCGCGGTCCGGCGTATCCACCTGCGGTACGCCGAGAAAGGCCGAGAACAGGCGCCGCACCACCGCCGGGTCGAGATCGCGCACGATCATCACGAGCCGCGTGCGGTGGTCGTCATCCGGCCATGCGGGCAGGCGGGTGGGCGGGTGCATCACATGCTGCACGCCGTGCAGCACGATGGGCGCGTCCGGATCGTCGGCCAGCTTCACGATGCCCTTCAGCCGCAACAGGTTCGCGCCATAGGTGGCGCGCAGCAGTTCCAGAAACAGATCGAGGGTCGAAGCGGAGACGGCGGCATCGGTCGCGAGCGTGAACGCCTTGATGCGCTCGTCATGGCGGTTGGGGTCGTGTGGCGCGCCGGCCTCTTCCGCGGCGGCGGCGACACGCTCCTCCGCCAGCCAGCGGGCCACATCGGGGCTCTTGCGGCTCGGATCATAGAGCCCGGCCTTGAGCAGGGCATCGCCCGTGGCCTCTCCCTTCGCGGCGTCCAGCACCGGCGCGGCGGGGGCGAGCCGGTGCAGCCGGGCTTTGAGGGCCGCGAGCGCTGCGCGCTGGGCGTCGGTCTCCACGAGGTCGGTCTTGGTGAGCACCAGCCGGTCGGCCATGGCCGCCTGCTTCACCGATTCGGGCTGGGCGTCGAGGGTCGCATCGCCATTGATCGCGTCGACCACGGCGACTACGCCGTCGAGCCGAAAGCGCATCACCAGATAGGGATGGGTCATCAGCGTGAAGAGGATGGGGGCGGGATCGGCGAGGCCGGTGGTTTCGATCAGCACGCGGGAGAAGGGCGGCAGGCGGTTGTTGTCGCGCCCGCGCAGCAGGTCCTCCAGCGCGGAGACCAGATCGCCGCGCACGGTGCAGCACACGCAGCCGCTCGCCAGCAGCACGACGCCTTCGGATACCTCGCGCACGAACAGATGGTCGAGCCCGATCTCGCCGAACTCGTTGATCAGGACGGCGGTGTCGGCGAGGGCGGGATCGGCCAGCAGGGCGTTGAGCAATGTGGTCTTGCCCGCGCCGAGGAAGCCGGTGAGGACGGTCACCGGGATCGGCTCGGGCGGCCCGGTGCGCTTAGCGGTGGATGAAGGGGCCGGTGCGGCCTCATCGAGCGACGGCAAGGAAGTCATGTCATTTCATCCACGCGGCAGGCCGCTTCACGCCGGGCGCCGATCCGATCCGGCCGCGCCCGATACGTGCCTATAGGGCAGCGCGGGCGCGGGACCAAGCGGCGGGGACGGACGGAGCCATCCGGCAAAACGCCAGGGCCGGGCATGCCCTGCACGCTTAGGTGGGAAGGCCGCGTGCCGCCGCAAGGGCATGAAGCGCACCGCCATGCGGGACGCGGGCGGCTGCGAGAGCAAGAATCACGAGCCGTTCGAACCGTCCGCCGGGTCTGGGCGGATCGGACAAAGCGCGCCGCGAAAGGTCAGGCGCCCGGCTTGGCGGGCGCGGAGGGCGGCGGGCCGAAGGTGAGGGGGTCGCCGGCGCCGTCGGTGGCCGCGGGCTTGGCCGGCTTCGGCTTCGGCTTCGCTGCCGGTTCGGCGGTGGCGGATGCGCCGGCCGGTGCCGGCTTCTTGGCAGGTGTCGGCGTGCCGGTGGTCGTGCTGGCTTCCTTGGCCTGGGGCTTGGGCTTCGCCGCGGGCTTGGCGGCTGCCGCGTCCGAATTTGCGGCATCGGCCTTGGCGCCAGCGTTCTTGGGCTTGGCGGCGGGGGCCTGCGGATCCGCATTGGCGGTGGCCGCCGGCTTTTTCTTCTTCGGAGCCGGGGCTTCATCCGGCGCCATGGCGGATTCCGGGGAGATCGGCGCGCTGCGTGGGCCGACGAATACCGGGATGGGCGGCATGGAGGGCGGCAGGTTCTGCAGCAGAGCCGCGCCCTCGCCCTTGCTGAAGCCGGCAGCGACCGCCGCGGAGACGGCGTAGGAATTGGCGCCCTCGCCCGATCCGGCGAACAGGCTGTCGTCCTCGTTCTCGGCCGCCGCAACCGCGCGCTTGCGGCCGCAGATCTGGGGCGACATGTCGGTGGGCGCGCCGCCGGTGTCAGCGAGCGTATCGAGAGTGGGCGAGGAGGCGCCGAAGATCGACCAGGAGGGCTGGAAGCCCTTTTCGAACAGCAGCGCCGCCTGCTCGGTGCGCACCACGGCGGACGGTGCGCCGAGGATGACCGCGATCAGCCGCTTGTTGCCGCGCGTGGCGGTGGCCACCAGATTGAAGCCTGAGGCGCAGATGAAGCCGGTCTTCATGCCGTCTGCGCCGGGATAGCGGTCGATCAGACGATTGTAATTGCGCAGCACCCGCTTGCCGATCTTGATGGCCGGGATGCGGAACAGCATTTCGTGTTCCGGGAAATGATAGATCAGCGCCCGTGCCAGCACCGCGAGGTCGCGCGCGGTGGTGAACTGGTCGCTATTGGGCAGGCCGTTGGGATTCTCGAAATGGCTGCCGGCCATGCCGAGGCGGGCGGCGGTGTCGTTCATCTCGGCAACGAACGAGGGCACGCTGCCGCCGACGCCTTCCGCGATCACTACGGCCATGTCGTTGGCCGATTTGACCAGAAGCATCTTCAGCGCATTGTCGAGCGTCACCTGCGTGCCCGCGGCAAATCCCATCTTGGTGGGCTGCATGGAGGCAGCATAAGGGGAAACCGTCATCAGCGTATCGGGCGTGATGCGCCCTTCGCGCATGGCGTTCAGCGCCACATACACTGTCATGAGCTTGGTGACGGAGGCGGGATACCAGGGCTTGCCGGCTTCCTGCTGTTCCAGAACCTTGCCCGTGTCGGCTTCCACCAGAAGGATCGGGGTGGCCTGACCGGCGGTCGCGAGCGCGCCAAGAGCAGCGATCGCGAGGGTCAGGCGGCGCACAACGCCGCAAGCAGACAGACAGGACAAGCCCGGCAAAGTTGGCTCCGTAGCTGGAAAGACCCCCGTGGCCTTGCCTTCCTTAGCTCTTTTCGGGCCATCCGGAAAGACGAAACCAGTGCACGCGGGCCAGCCATGCAAGCGTCAGCTTGAATGCACCAGGCGTGGGTGGGCCTGACCCCCGCATCTTCAGGACCGGCGGGGCGTGCCATGCCATTGCAGCGGCGCTCACGTTTCCGCGAGCGGGCGCTCCACATGCGTCCCGTCGTCGAGGAACTGGGCGCGCGCGAGTTCGGCGAACCGGCCGCCCAGCCGCATTAAGTGATCGAAACTGCCCGCCTCGATCACGCGCCCCTCGTCGAACACCAGGATGCGGTCGGCATTGCGCACGGTTGCGAGTCGATGGGCGATGACGAAGGTGGTGCGGCCCTTCATCACCTCGTCCAGCGCCGCCTGCACCTTGGCCTCGGTCGTGGCGTCGAGGGCGCTGGTGGCTTCATCCAGGATCAGGATCGGCGGGTCCTTGAGCAAGGCGCGGGCGATGGAGAGGCGCTGGCGCTCGCCGCCGGAAAGCGCGCGCCCGCGTTCGCCCACCAGGGCGCGCAGGCCCTCCGGGTTGCGCTCCACCAGCTCCAGCGCCTGCGCGCGGGAGAGGGCGAGGCGCATTTCGTCCAGGGTCGCATCCGGCTTGCCCACGCGCAGATTGTCCTCGATCGAGCGGTTGAACAGCATCGCCTCCTGGAACACCACGCCGATCTGGCGCCGCAGGGAGGAGAGCGTGATCTCGCGGATGTCGGTGCCATCCACGAGCACGCGGCCGGACTGGGGATCGAACACCCGGTGCAGCAGCGCGAGGGCGGTGGATTTTCCCGCACCCGTGGTGCCCACCAGCGCGACGGTTTCGCCCGGGGCGGCATGCAGGCTCACATCACGCAGCGCGGTCCGCTTGCCGTCATAGGAGAAGGAGACATCCTCGAACCGAACGTCACCTTTTACCGTCGCGAGATCGAGGGCGCCGGGCCGGTCGCGCACGGCGCCCACCGTGTCGAGCACCTCGAAGAACTGGCCGAGCCCCGGCGCGCTCATCACGAGGTGGTTGACGAAGCTCACCGTATGGTCGAGCCGGCCGATGAGCATGGTGGCGAAGCCCACATAGGTGACGATATCGCCGATTGCCGCGAGCCCCTGCAGGTGCAGCCAGGTGCCGATCAGCAGGATGGCGAGAATGGTCAAGGTGGTGGCGGCCTTGGTGGCCATGGAGACCACCGCCCACCACGACAGAACCGGAATCTGCACCGCCAGCAACTGGCTCGCGGTGGCGCGCAGCCCGCTCACCTCGGCTTCGATGCGGGTATAGCTCTGGATCACCGCCACATTGCCCAAGGCGTCGGTGGCATGCTCGGCGAGGCTGGAATTATGTTCCTCCACCTCTTCCTGCATCGCCTGGGTGCGGCCGAGCACATAGGTGGTGACGATGCCGAACACCACGATCAGCGCGATCAGCACCAAGCCCAGCCGCCAGTTGATGTAGATGCCCACCGGCAGCAGAACCAGCAGCGACACGATCGCCGCGCAATCCTCGCGGAAGAACGACAGCCACGTGCTCCAGAGCGAATCCGTGCCCTGGAGCATCACCTTCAGCAGCCGGCCCGAATGGGTCTCGCCATGGAAGGAGAGCGGGAGCTGAAGCACGTGCTCGAAATATTCGGTCAGCACGCCCAGCCGCCGGCGATGGGCGAGGCGGTCGGCATGCAGCGAGATCAGCACGCCGGCGCCGATGTTGAAGAGACCGAAGCCGACCCACGCGGCGAGCAGCGGGGTGAGGACGGCGACCAGCGAGGGGCCGCCTTCACGCTGGGCGCCGGCGAGCGCCTCGATGATGCGGCCGAACAGGATCGG
This sequence comes from Roseixanthobacter pseudopolyaromaticivorans, assembly GCF_043195145.2. Classification (NCBI taxonomy): domain Bacteria; kingdom Pseudomonadati; phylum Pseudomonadota; class Alphaproteobacteria; order Hyphomicrobiales; family Xanthobacteraceae; genus Roseixanthobacter; species Roseixanthobacter pseudopolyaromaticivorans. The sequence goes on along the minus strand of NZ_CM195539.1, from coordinate 3,073,514 downwards.
CTCGGCGAATTGCGCCATGGCGAGCGCGACATTGCCGATGGCGAGCGCCAGGCCCACTTTGGCCAGCGGCCCCAGCATGCCGAGGGCCCTCGCATAGATGCGCAGCAATTGCATGGCCCGCTCCTTCCCGATCGCGGCGCAGCAAAGCGGAGATAAAGGGCGCCCGCAAGGCGAAGCACGCGCTGCCGTGCGGCCGAGGCTGCGCCCTAGCGCCGCGAGCGTGCGTTTCCGGACAAGGGCCTCTGCCCGGCGCGGCCTTCAGGCTCGCGGAAGCTTTCAATCCTGTGGACGCTTGCCCCATCCGCCTCCGCCGGCGGTGACCATCTCGATCTGGTCTCCGGTGGCGAGGCGATGGGGTCCGCTCTTGGCCGGCAGCGTGCGGGCTGGGCCGTCTCCCGTGCGCAGGGTGAAGCGGGCGAGCTGGCCTGCCTCTCCGCCGCCCACGCCATGGGCCGGGCTTTGGGTACGCTCGCCGAGGATCGAGGCCTCCACGCCATCGGTGAGGATTTCCAGCGCCTTGCGAACGCCGTCGCCGCCCTGGCGCAGCCCCCGTCCGCCGCTGCCGGGCACCAATTCATAGGCGAGGAAGCGGATCGGCATCGCGATCTCGGCCGCTTCGATGGGCAGGTTCATGGTGTTGCCCATGTGCACCCGGATGCCGCTTGCGCCATCGCCCATCCTGCTGGCGCCCGAGCCGCCGCCTACCGTCTCGTAATGGACGAAGCGGCTGGAGGTGCGCGGATCGACTCCGCCGAGCGTGTAGACGCAGGCCGAACCATAGCTACCCGCCGGCACGCGCTCGGGATAGGCGTTGGCCAAGGCGGCGAGCAGCACGTCGACGATGCGGTTGGAGGTCTCGGTATTGGCCGCGACGACGGAGGCGGGGTAGGCCGCATTCACGACGGAGCCCGCCGGGGCGACGATCTGCGCCACGTCGTACACGCCCTGATTGGGGGGCACATCGCCGCCGACAAGTGCGAGCAGCGTGTAATAGACCGAGGAGGCCGTGACGGCGAACGGCGCGTTGACCGGCCCTTTCACGCACGGGGAGGAGCCGGTGAAATCCACCGTGATGGCTTCGCCCGCCTTGATGATGCGCGCGCGAATGCGCGGCCGGGCGTCGGGGTCGATGCCATCGCCGTCCAGCGTCTCCTCATGGGTGACATCCGCATCCGGCAGGTGCGCGAGCCGCGAGCGCACGAGCCGGCGGGTATAGGTCTGCGCATCGGCCATGATTTCGGCGAGCACGTCCGCGCCATAGGTCCGTGCGAGTTCGCCGACGCGCTGGTCCGCCCGCCGGGCGCCGGCGATCTGGGCGCGGAAATCGCCGTAGCGGTCCTCGGGCACGCGCACGTTGGCGAGCACCAGGGCGAGGATGTCCTGCCGGGGCTGGCCGTTCTCGATGATCCGCAACGGCGGGATGCGCAGCCCCTCCTTGGTGATCTCGTCGCACACGCTGGAGCTTCCCGCCGCGATGCCGCCGATGTCCGGCCAGTGCACGCGGCTGAGCGAGAAGCCGCACAGCGCTTCGCCGTGGAAAATGGGCATGATGAGCGAGACGTCGGGCAGATGGGTGCCGCCGGCATAGGGATCGTTGACGATGACACCGTCGCCCGGTCGCCAGCCGGCGATGGGGAAAGCCTCGAACACCGCCCGCACCGTGAAGGGCACGGCACCGAGGTGAACGGGAATGTCGCGGCCCTGGCCCACCACGCGACCGCTCGCGTCGAGCAGCGCGCAGGACAGGTCCGCCGACAGGCTGAGCAGCGGCGAGAACGAGGTGCGCATGATGACGTGCTTCATGTCGGCGCAGATGGCGTAGAGCGCACTGCGCACGACCTCGAACGTCACCGGGTCACGGTCGATAATCCTTTGCGGGCCGGTATTCACCGAAATCCTCCCGACAATGCGATGTTCACCTGGCCATGGGCGCCGATCCTGGCCGTCTGCCCTTCATGGACCCAGACGGTTGCGCCCGCGTGCTCGATGACGAGCGGGCCCGCGAGCGCCGCGCCATGGGCGTCGGCGGCCTTATAGATCGGCACGCGGGAGGTTTCGCCGGTGCGCGTCAGCAGATCGATGTGGCGCGCCGGCTGCGCATCGCGCGCGACCGCGTCCGGATCCGAGAACAGGAGATCGCCGCTATGGCCCATGTCGCCGATGGCGATCAGCCGCGCGTTGACCGCCTGCACGCGGGCATCGGGGAGGTCGAATCCGTATTCCGCGCGGTAGACATCGCGGAAACGCCGCACGATTTCGCCGATCGCCGGCAGCGGCGTGTCGATTGGCCCGAGCGGGACCGGCAGCTCGAAAAGCTGGCCGGAGAATCGCGCTTCCAGCACGCGCACGGGCGCCTGGCGGGTGATGCCCTGCGGCTCCGCCGCCATCAGCGCGTCTGTCCGCGCCGTGAGCTGATCGAAGGTGGCTGCAAGCGCCGCGTCTTCGAGTTCGTCGAGATGGCGCAGCAAGGTGGTCGTCACCTCGTGGCGCACATTGCCGAGCGTGGCGCCGAGGGCGCTGAACATGCCGGGGTAGGGCGGGACGATGACCTCGGCCGCGCCGATCTCCGCCCCCACCGCAGCCGCGTGAAGCGGGCCGGCGCCGCCCGAGGCCAGCAAGGCGAAATCGCGCGGATCGAGGCCCCGCCGGGTGGTCGTCAGGCGCACCATCTCCGCCATGTTGGCGACGGCGATGTCGATGATGGCATAGGCCGCGCGGGCGAGGGGCCAGCCGAACGGCTCGGCCACGTGCTGGCGGACGGCGGCGATGGCCGCTTCGCGATCGAATGCCACGCCGCTCGCTTCGAACAGCTCGGCCGACAAGGTGCCGATCACCGCATGGGCATCGGTCACCGTGGGATGCATGCCGCCGCGACCATAGCAGGCTGGCCCGGGATTGGCGCCCGCGCTCGCGGGACCGACCTTGAGCACCCGCGCCTCGTCGATCCAGGCGATGGAGCCGCCGCCGGCGCCGATCTCCATAAGGTCCAGCACCGAGCTGCGGATGGCGTAGCCGCCGACATCGTGGCCGTCGACCAAGCGGTCGGCATAAAATTCCGTGGTCATCTCCGGCTGCCCGGCGCGGATCACGCCAGCCTTGGCCGTGGTGCCGCCCATGTCGAAGGCCACCATGTCCGGGGTTAGTTTCGCCCGGGCGAAGGCCGCAGCGGCGGTGAGCTGCGCGGCAGGGCCGGATTCAATCAGATGGACGGGATAGCGTGCCGCGTTCTCCGGAGAGGTCAGTCCGCCGTTCGACTTGACGATCATGAGCCGGCCGACGCCCTGGGCGCGCAGCGCCTCGCTCAGAACGCCCATATAAAGCCCCACGGCCGGGCCGATATAAGCATTGACCACGGTCGTGCTGGTGCGCTCGTACTCTCGAAACTCGGGGCACACGTCGCTGGAGCGGGTCACATAGACGCCCGGCAACGCTTCGCGCACGGCCGCTTCCATCTGCAGTTCGTGATCAGGATTTGCATAGGCATGCAGGAAACTGATGGCGACCGACTGCACGCCCGCCGTCCGCAGCTTTGCGAGCACGGCCTCATGATCGCCCGGCGCGAGCGCGCGCACGATGCCGCCGTCCGCCGCCACGCGCTCGGGGACCCCGATGCGGCGCGCGGCGGGAACCAGAGGCTCGGAGATACGCACGTCGAAATCATAAAGGCTCGGCCTGTCCTGCCGGCGCAGTGCGACGACATCCGAGAAGCCTTGCGTGGCAAGCAGCGCCGAGCGGGCGCCGAGGCGCTCGATCAGCGTATTGGTGCCGACCGTGGTGCCGTGGCACACGACGGCGCCGCGGATATCGAACCTGCGGGAGATCCGCGCGATGGCGGACAATACCGCCTCCGAGGGATCGGCCGGCGTCGAGGGCACCTTGAAGGCGTCGAGCAGGGTCCCCGTGCCCCGGTCGAGGACGATGGCGTCGGTGAAGGTTCCACCGACGTCGACGCCAATGACGAGATCGCGTGTCGTCATGGTTCGGATGCCGTCAGGACGTGGCCTGCTGCTCAATTTCCTTCAAGGCCCAGACCAGCCGGTCCATATGCTTCTTCAGGCTGACGTCGCTGCGCAGAAAGCGCTTGCCGAGGCCGCGGAACGAGACGGATCCATCCTTCACGATCACGCCGCGCGCCAGAAGCTCTTCGAAGACCGTGGTGGAATCGAGCTGGGAATCGAGGATCTCGATCAGGAAGAAATTGCTGCGCGAATTCGGCACCATGCGAAAGCGGTTCAGGCCCGCGAACTGCTGGGTCACGTAATCGCGCATCTCGACGATCATGGAGACGGTGCGGTCGACATGGGCGTCATCGTCCAGCGCTGCGATCCCACCTTCCACCTGCATCGGCCCGAGATTCCAGGTGGGCTTGATGTTGAGCAGGGGCGTGATGAGGTCCTTGTTGGAGGCGATGCCGAAGCCCAGGCGCAGGCCGGCGAGGCCGTAGGCCTTCGAGAAGGTGCGCAAGACGATCAGGTTTGTGTATTCGCGGGTGAGGTGCATGAAGCCGGGCGTCTGGGAGAAGTGGATATAGGCTTCGTCGAGCACCACCAGCGTATCGTCGCCGGCCGCCTCGCAGACCGCGCGCACTTCTTCTTCCGTCAGCAGGTGGCCGCTCGGGCTGTGCGGATTGGTAAGGAAGGCAATCTTCGGCTTAATTTCCGTGAGCTTGGCAATGTAGCTGTCGATCGCCGGGTCGAAATCCTCTCCGGTGGGGACGCCCACGATGACGCGCCCCTCGTTCTCAGCGAACAGGTGGTAGATGGGGAAGCACGGTTCGTGCGTGAGAATGGTTTCGCCCGCCGCGGCGAACGCCCGCATGACGAAGCTGATGACTTCGGTCTCGCCCGCGCCGCACACCACGCAATCGGCATCGAAGCCGTATTTCTTGCCGATCGCGGCGCGCAGCGCCTTGGAGGTCCATTCCGGATAGAGGTCGAGCTTCGCGCGCCCTTTCTCCACGGCAGCGACGGCTTTGGGGGAGGGGCCGAACGGATTTTCGGCCGAGCCCAGCTTCGCCACGTCATCGAGTGGGACGCCGAATTCCTTCGCGACGTACTCGCGCGAGAGGCCGGGGGTATAGGGTTCATTCTCGATGAGAGCGGGGATGACGGCGGTGATCATAGCAGGCCTTCCAATTTGACCTTCGATGGAACAAGGCGACTGGTCGATTTGATATACTATGGTATCTCTCATAACAACTAGTACAATATCATCAGTTTCAAAATTATCCTGCTCAATGGCGCTCGAGGCTTGATCGCCCCAGAGCCCCTGGAAAGCGAGCGGGCGAGGCTGATTGGCCTTGAAATGGCTCATCTCCTTACTCCTTTATCCTGTCCAGGGAGTCTGAAATACATTCAGAGTTTTGGGGTATGACAATTCGGAAAACTGGCTGGAACCTCTCAGGTTCCTCGCGTGTTTTCCCGCTCCATACGTGCTTTCGACATTGTGACTGAATAGTACGATTAACGTGCTTGTGGGCGGTGTGTTAGTGCAGTTTCATGCCTGCTGTAGAACATGGCAAGCCCGATCTTTAGGCGATCGTGCCGCCAGACAGCACCAGCCGAGAGGAGCGAGCGATGAATGTGGAAGGTGGATGCCATTGCGGCGCAATCAGCTTCGAGGCGACCGTCGATGTGGCGCGCACCAGCCTTTGCCATTGCACGGACTGCCAGACCTTGTCCGGCACCGCATTCCGCGTATCGGCCTCCGCGGCTGCCGAAAGCTTCCGCCTGCTCTCGGGCACGCCGAAAGAATACATCAAGATCGCGGCGAGCGGCGCCAAGCGGATCCAGGCCTTCTGCCCGGAATGCGGCACCGCGCTCTATGCGAAGGCTGCCGATGTGCCGGGACCGGTGAATATCCGCGCCGGCACATTGCGCCAGCGCCATCACCTGCCCCCGGTGCGCCAGATCTGGTGCTGCTCGGCGCTGGAATGGCTGCCGGCCCTGGATCTGGAAAGCTGGGAGGGCGAAGTCGGCAGCCGGCCTTATTCCGCCGACGCGTTGGAGTGATCGGTGGCGGTCGGTGAGCGGGATGGGATAAGCGCCACGCCCCCCGCTCCGCGCGTCCCGGCTTCTTCAGGTGATCGTGGTTGTAATGTCGGTGCCGCCGCTCAGCACCGTGCGGAAGCGCCTGAGTTGCTCCTTGAGCAGTTCGGTATCGTCTCCCCCGCCGAGGCAGAGGCGGATAAACGGCCCCGCCTGTTCAAACGGGGGCGAGACGGCAAAGTGCTGGGCCGGCGAAACGCGGATACCCGCCGTCAGCAGGCCCGCGATGAAGCCGTCGACACTCCAGCTCGCGGGAATGCGCAGCCAGGTATGATAGCTCGATAGCGTGGTCGAGGCGGGAATGCCGACCACATCGCGGAACAGCGCGAGGCGGTGCAAAGCCTCTTTCTGCTGTGCGGCGACGCAGCGCTCGACCGCGCCGATTTCAAGCATGTGGCCGAACAATTCCGCCCATAGGGTCGGCCCGGTCCAATGCAGCGACATGAGGGCATTCTGCAGGGCCGGGAGCAGATCGTCGGGCGCCACCAGCGCGCCGAGCCGCGCGCCGGGGGCGAGGCATTTCGATATGCTGCTCACGTAGATCACGCGATCGCGCGCAAGCGCCGCGAGCGACGGCAGGGCAACGCCGGCCAACGCCCCATAGATGTCATCCTCCACCAGCAGCACCCCGGCTGCGGCGCAGGCGGCGACGATCTTGCGCCGCCGGTCGAGCGACATCGTCGCCGTGGTGGGATTCTGCAAGGTGGCGCTGCAGATGACGAAGCGGGGCGAGGTCGTGCGGAGTTTGGCGGCGAGGTCGTCGGGGTCGAGCCCCTCCTCGTCCATCGCCACGCCCTCGATCCGCACGTGGCACAGCTCCGCCAGCCGACGAATGCCGGTATAGGCCCATTGTTCGCACAGGATCACGTCTCCCGGGCGGGTCAGGGCATGAAAGCAGGCCGCAAGGGCGTGCTGCCCCCCGTGGGTCAGCAGAAGCGAATCAGGAGCGGGGGCGAAGTCGTTCTGACTCAGCCATTTCGCCATCATGGCGCGATGCGCCTCGCTCCCCGCGGCGGGCTCGTAGCCGAACAGCGTCTCGGAATCGCGGCGGCGCGCGATGGCCTCGAGCGCCGCGTCGATGAACGGCTTGCTGGGGGCGGAGGGAACCGTGTTCAGGCTGAGGTCGAACACCTGTCGGTTGGCCGCCGGCGTCTCGTCGGCGCCGCGCACGAAGGTGCCGCTGCCGGTCTTGGCTGTCACCAGCCCGCGCCGCGCGGCTTCCTGGATGGCCTTCGTGAGCGTGGCGATGGTGATGTCGAGGCCGGCGGCGATTTCCCGTTGGGGTGGCAGCCGCTCGCCGTCCCGCAGCACGCCGGAGCGAATATCGCGCTCGAGCGCATCCACGAGCGCGAGATACTTCGGCTTTTTCGAACCGGAAATGTTCGGCTGCCACGTCATCCGCTGCACATCCCCACAAGCGCCGCTCGGCGCATCACGTCCGGTGCTTTAAGACCAGCGGCGCCTGCTTCACAAGGATTCCTCGATCCCGAGGCGCGCGGGTGTTCCGCCGGTTCAGTCGAATGCTGCGGTAATGCTATCGAGCACCGCGCTGGTGGCGGTGATGACAGTCACGCCCGCGAAAGCTTGCTCCAGCATCGCCTTGGCTTCCAGCGCCCGGAAATTGGTGCACGAGACAAACAGCGTGTCGAATGTCTGGCCCGCGAGCTTTTCCTTGGCGAAGGCGACGATCTCGGTGGGCGTGGGATCGCACAGCTCCACATTGACCGTGATGCCCATGCCATGTGCACTCACGATTTCCCGACCCCCGCCGGCCAGCGCCTCGGCGACCGAGCGCGTGAGGTCCTCGTTATAGGGCGTGATGAGCGCGACCTTTCCGGCCCCCGCACGCTCCAGGGCTTGCGAGGCGGAGCTGATGACGCCCATGCCCCGGCAGCCCGCCAGGGTGCCGAGCTCCTCGCAAAGCTTCTTGTCATACTCGACGCCGAACAGCGCGCCCGCCGAGGTGCAGCCGAACACGAGAAGATCGGGGCCGACGGTGCCGAGGTCCTTGGCCGCCGCGCCCGCCAGCTCGATCATGGCAATCTCGGCTTCCCGCGTGGTCTCGATCAGATACATCCGGTCCGTGTGAACCGTGAAGCGGTCCTTGGGCAGTGCGCGATGGAAATCGTTCTCCATCACCGTGTTCGACGACGGCACGATGAGAGCAATGCGGATCTGGCGATCCGGGGCGGTGGAACGGGTCATGGTTCAAATCCCCTGAGGTTGGAAGTTGGGCCGCATCGTTCGCGGTCTTGAAATGAGGCGCGGCGCGTCATGCTCCTGCGGCGGCCGGGCGCGCGAGAATGAGCATCGTCACCTCGCCGATGGCGACCGGCTCCTCCTGCTGATTGAGCACGTCGTACCGGCGGGTGATGATGCCTTGGCCGGGCTGGGACCGGGATGGCCGCCGCGACAGCAAGGTGAGCACCACATGAATGTCTTCGCCCGGGCGCACCGCCTTGGTGAGGCGCCAGTTGGTCGAGAGGATCGCGTGCGAGGCCACCTCGTCCAGCCCCAGCTGGAACACCAGGCCCGCTGCGAGGGCGATGGTGAGATAGCCATGGACGATGGTGCCCCCGAAGCTGCTGCGCGCGGCATAGGCGTGATCGATATGGATGGGGTTGGTGTCGCCGGTCGCTTGTGCGAACCGGTCCACCTCCGCCTGGGTGATGGTCCGCGCCGGCGTGTGCCAGGTGTGACCGATCTCCAGCGTCTCGTAATCCTGGAAGAACAGTGCCATCTCGGTCAGGCCCCCGGAGCTGGTTTCGGGGCGGACGCGCCGCACCAGCGCGGCGGCCGCTTCTCTGCGAAAGCCCTTGGGCCCTCGATGAAATCTTCCGACGCATACATGGCCTTCATGGCCGGGAAATTTTCCTGGTCCCCGATGGCTCGGGCGAGCGTCCTGTCCAATCCGGCGAGGACGGCTTCCTTGGACGCACGAATGGAGGCGGGGCTGCATTGGCAGATCTCCTGCGCCCAGCGCATCGCCGCCGCCATCTCCTCGCCCGCGGGCACGACCTCGTTCAGGAAGCCGAGCCGCAGTCCGTCCTGCGCGCTGACGCGCCGGCCCGTCAGGATCATGCCCATGGCGTGCTTCAGCCCGATCTGGCGGGGCAGGCGATGCAGCCCTCCGGAAACCGCGGCGAGACCGAATTTCGGCTCCGGCAAGGCGAAGCTCGCGCGCTCGCTCGCCACCGCGATGTCGCAGGCGAGCACCATTTCGAACCCGCCACCGAGGGCGATGCCATTCACCGCCGCGATGATGGGCTTGGTACAGTCGAAACGCCGGGCGAGACCGCCGAAGCCGGTCGCGGCCCAGCCTTCCTTCCCGCCGCCGGCGAGCGATTTCAGATCGTATCCTGCGCAGAACGCGCGCTCCCCCGCGCCGGTGAGGATTGCGACCCACTGGCTGTCATCGGCCGCGAACGCGTCGAACACGGCGTGCAGTTCGCGATGTGCCGCTTCGTGCAGGGCATTCATCGCCTCCGGCCGGTTCAGGCGGATGACGGTGATCGGGCCGGAGCGGGTGACTTCGCAATAATGGAGGGGATCGGGCAGGTCCATGGCGCCGGTCACGCGGTGAAGATGCGCTGCGGGTCGAGCTTGCGCAGGACGGCAAGCTCCTGCGCCGTGACCGGCGCGGTGGTCGCCAGTTGATCGGCCACCAGGAGATCGAAGCCGGTATTGTCCCGCACCTGCTCCAGCGTGGCACCAGGGCTCAGCGCCAGAAGCTTCATGCGGCGGGTCGTCTCGTCGAAGCCGAACACCCCGAGGTCGGTCACCACGCGACGGCAGCCGCCGCGCAGCAGACCACCGGTGCGGCGCGACGTGCCGCCGTCCACATGTCCTGGCGAGGTGATGAAATCCACCTTCTCCACGAACCGGCGCTTCTCGTGGCGGATCGAGACGATGAAATCGGTGAGGCTGGAGATGTCGTTCGCCCCGCCCGAGCCGGGGAGGCGTGTCTTCGGCTCATGCCAATCGCCGATGAAGGAGGAGTTCAGATTGCCGTAGGCGTCGATCTGCGCGCCGCCGAGGAAGCCGATGTCCACATAGCCGCGCTGCATCAGCAGCATCACCTCGGAGCTGCCAAGCACCGCATTGGCAAGCTTGGCGCAGCGCTGGTCGTTGGCGGAGGGGGGCAAGCGCCCGTCCTCGATATAGGCGCCGATCACGCCCCCTTCGAACAGGATGGTGATCTCCGGGCAGCCGAGTCGCTGTGCCAGCGTGGCCGCGAGCAGCGGCGTGCCGACACCGGCGAAAATCACCTGACCGTTCTTCAGCTCGCGCGCGCTCAGCACGGCGAGCAGCTCCGTCGCGGTGTAGGATAGCGGCTCAGACATTGTAGATGCTCCGTCCCTTGGCGGTGGCGGCGGACAGCTCCTTAAGGCCGATGAGGTCGAGGAATTCGAGCCAGGTTTCGGGCGCGTGGATGTGGCTGTCGATATAGGCCTTCATGCCCTCGACCGGAGACGCGTTCACCTTGGCGACGTAAGCCGAGATATGGTCGAACATGGGCTCATAGAGGCCATAGCATTCGTGCGGCGCGCTGCCATAGGGCACTTCCACCACCGCCTCCACGCACAGGAAGGGGATCTTGGTCTGATCCGGCGCCCGGCGGATCTGATCGTTCGAGACGATGCGCTCGGTGGTGATGATCACGCGGTCCGCCGCGAGCGCGAGGTCCATGTCGAGATAGGTGAGCCCGTCGATCTGCGCATTGCCGAACGGGTCGCATTGCTGCACGTGGATGATCGCCACGTCCGGATTGAGGGCGGGCACCACGGCGAGCTGCTCGCCGGTGAAGGGGCAGTCGAGCGTATGGATCTGGCCGTTCTGGAGCGCGTACATGTCCGAGTTCAGAACCGACCGCATGGGCATCAGCGGCAGGCCCATGGCGCCGGCGCGATAGCGCATGCCCATGGCGAGGTGGCTCCACTCCTCATAGACCGCCAGCTTGTTCTCGAAATGGTGGCGCACCACCTTGGACAGGCCCCACATGATGCCCTGGGCACACCAGCTGGTGATGATGTGGCGCGAGAGGCCCGAGGCGAGGATCAGGTCGCAATCCGTGGACATCATGCTGCGCGAGCAGATGAGGTCCTTCTTCCCGGATTTGATGAGCTGCCAGATCATCGCCATCGGGGTCCGCGAGATGACGGAACCGCCAATTCCGAGCGTTGACCCGTCGTGCACGAGGGCGGCGGCCTCGGGAAGAGACATGACCTTGTCGCGCAGCGTACGGTCGCGCCCCTGCATCCGGTCGCGCAACGCATCGTAGGACGTGACTTTCTCCACCATGATCCCCTTTGGTGCCCGGCTCACCATGTGGATGCCGGCTTCTGGTTGATCCTTCGGTGCCGGACCCTGCGCGGCGGCGCTAATGGCCCGTCGCGCTGAAATCCTGAACGATGCGCGAGTGTGCGACGCGCACCTTCTTGGTCGTCGGCGGAGTGTTCCGGCTCTTGCCGACGAAGCGCGGCACGCCTGCCGTGATCACCGCGCCGACGGCGGCGATGTCGCCGTTTGCAAGCGCGGAGAGCGCGTCGTTCTGCGAGGAGCCCTCGCAGGCGTCGAGCAGGATCACGTCGGCATCGCGGCCGGGGGCGAGCAGGCCCGAATTCAGGCGGAACACCCGCGCATTGTTGCCGGTCGCCGCGGCGATCGCCCGCTCGGGCGCGATACCGCCGAGGCTGACCAATTGCGAGATGGTGTAGAGCATGCCCAGCGGCATGATCCCGCTGCCGGTGGGCGTATCGGTGGCGATCAGCAGGCGTTCGAAGGCACCGGCTTCCTCGGCAAGGCGCGTCACCAGGAGAGCGGTTCGCAGGTTGCCCGCCGTGCACACCTGAAGCGCCACCCCGGATTCGTTCACCAGACGGGGGAAATCCGCATCCGGCATGGCGGCCGGGCCGCCGTTCACATGAAACGAGACGTCGGGGTCCACCGCGAGCACGTGGTCCGCCCAGATTCCGGAGGAGCCGGGAATCGAGGCCGCCCCGGTGTGCATCATGGTGATCATGCCGGCCGCCTTCGCGGCGGCGACCAGCGGCTGGTATTCGTAAGGCGTCGCGAACGCGCCGAAGCCGGCCTTGGCGAGCCAGACGCCCCGGTCTGCCAGTTGCGTGAAATCGGCGGCGGTGAGGCCCGGCTCGAGGATGACCGATCCCGCGTGGACGCGCATGCCGCCGGGCCGGTAATCCGCGAAGCTCTTGCGGGCGGCGACGGCGAGCGCCTTCACCCCTTCCGGATCGCGCGGGCGCCCCGGAACATGCACTTCCGATGCGCTGATGGCGGTGGTGACGCCGCCGTGGGTGTAGCTCTCAAGAAAGCCGACCGTCTTCTGGCGTGGCGTGTAATCGCCGAAGGTGATGTGAACGTGGGAATCGATCAACCCGGGGACGGCGATGGTGCCGCCGGCGTCGATCACCACGTCGCAGGCTTCAACTTCGGCGGCGGAGGCGGTGCCGACCTGGGTCAGCACGCCGTCGCGCATCAGGATCGTGTCGGCGGCGATTTTCGGGTCTTCGAGGGCCCCCGTGATCACCCCGGCGAGGTTGGTGATCGCGACCCTCATTTCGCGACTTCCGCCGCCATCAGGGCGCGCCGCCGCGCCTCTTCGTGTGTCATGCCACCGACGCGCGCGTCGATCCGGCCGCGGGTCACCAGGCAGAACATGACGGCGATCTCGTCCGGCATGGGGACGCCGGCGATCGCGAACGACATGGAATCGTAGTGCGAGCGCACGTAGACATCGAGCACGTTGTTGACCGGAATATCGATGAAGGTGCCGGGCGCGGCGACTTTGGTGACCGAGGAGATCCACGCCGGCGCGTCGCCGATCATCTCCCGGAAGGGGGTGGCGAAAGCCGTCGTAAGCAGCGCATTCGCGTGCTCCTGCTCGCCCCGGATGCCCACCAGGCCGGCCTTGCCGTAGCTCTGGATTTCTTCCCCCGCGAGCGCTTTTGCCCCCGCGCGTGCCATCGCATGGCCGAGGTCCACGCTCGCCTCGATGAGCGGCGTCAGGTCGTGCTCGTACCGGTCGATGAAGGGATTTTCGACCACGCTGACGATGGCCACCTTGCATAGCGGTGGTTCCGCAACATGCCCGTTCACCTCTCGGATCTCGTCCCGAACGATGATGTTGCGGCGGACTGTCAGCTTCATCTTTCCCTCCTGAGGCGCTCTCATGCTTATGAGATTGTCAGACATTATGTCAATAATAACTTTTTAATGGACATCAAGATGACATTCTGGCAAATGGGAAAAGTCGGCCTCGCGAATTGGGCAAACCCAATCATTTGACGGCTCACAACCAGAGGATCAGCGTGATGAGAAAGCTTTTGCGGTTCACCACCGCGACCTTCCTATTGGCGTGCGCGTCGACGACGCTTCCCGCTGCAGCCCAGACGACGCCGATCAAGATCGGGTTCGCCAATTCCTTCAGCCCGCCGGGCAACGTTATTGGCGGACGGGAGTCCAAGGTCGGCGGCGAGATCGCCCTGGACATGTTCAAGGCCCAGTTCGGCCCCAAGGTCGACGGCCGCGACATCGAGATCATCTACGAGGATACGCGCGGCGATCCGGAAGCCTCCCGCTCCGCCATGGAGAAGCTGGTCAACCGCGACAAAGTGGACGTGGTCGTCGGCTGCAACCATTCCTCGGAAGGCTTCGTTCTTTCGCGCATCGCGCATGAAAACAAGGTCGGCTTTGTCGCGATGAACTGCTGGGCCGACGATATTCGGCAGCAGAAATTTCCCGAAGTCTTCGCCGTTTCGAATTACACCTCGCGCACCAGCTATGCGGTCACCAATTTCGTGAAGCAGCAGGGCGTGAAGAGCTTTTTGATGGTCGCCGAAAACACCGATTATGGCCTTGCCCAGATCAAGATGATCGAGGCTGACCTCAAGCGCGACGCGCCAGACGTGAAGGTCTCCACCAAGATCATCAACAAGACCTCGCGCGACATGCGCGATGAAATTCTCTCGATCCGGCAGAATCCTCCGGATCTCATCGGCGTCGCGATGGTTGCGCCGCAGGGCTTCCTCTTCACCGCGCAGCTCGACGAGCTCGGCATGCCGCCGAGCGAGCAGAAGGTGATCGACATCGGCGGCTACGTCGATCAGGCCGGGTTCTGGGACAATGTGAAGGGCGCGGGCGTCGGTCTCTATGCTTATGTGCTCGACCATAAGAGCAATCCGGTGACCGAGCTCGGTGCCAAGGTGCAGGCGGAATATCGCAAGCGCACCAACCAGGACCCCACCCGCTTCATCCTCCAGGGCTTCGACACCACCTGGGTTGCGCTGATGGCGATCAAGGAAAGCGGCGGCAAGAGCCGCGAGGCGATCATCCAGGCGCTGCGGAAAATTCGCGTCGTTGGCAGCCGCGGAGAAATCTTCTTCACCGATGAGCCGCTGTTCCAGCAATGGCCCAACATTCCCTTCGTCGTGGGCCAGATGGAGAAGGTCGGTCAGCCGCCGTCTGAATCGAAAGTCGTGTTCCCGCCCCCGTCTTCCAAGAAGTGATCAAGCCTGGAGGCGGCTTGCCGCCTCCAGCCTCTCAAGGAGCGTGGAATGCAGCATTATATTGAAATACTGCTAAACGGCCTCGTATCTGGCGGATACTATGCGGCGATGGCCGCTGCTCTTTCTCTCGTATTTGGAATCAACAAGGTTGTAAATTTCGCCCACGGCGAATTCATCATGGTCGGCGGCTTCGCTTATTTCACGGCCGCGACGTTCATCGGGCCGTTCCCCGCCTATATCGCCGCCTTCGTGTGCGCTCTGGTCATCGGCTACGTCTTCCATCTATTCGTCTTCCGTCGGCGCTCCCTGGATGCGAGTCAGGGGTTTTCGCCGGGCGAATACCAGATCATCACCACCTTCGCGCTCGGCATGCTGCTGCTGAATGGCGCTCTGATGGTGTATGGCCCGGACATCCATTCGGTCGCTCCCGCCATTGATCTGCCGCGTGTCCGCTCGTCGGTGCTTTTCATTTCCGGGCCGCGCCTGTTCGGCCTCATTCAGTGCTTCCTATACCTGGCGCTGCTCTATCTGTTTTTGACGCGCACATCGCTGGGCCGCCTGCTGCGCGCCGCTTCGCAGAATCCGGCCGCCATGTCGACGCTGGGCGTCGATGCAGATCGGTTTGACCGCAATGTCTTCGCCGCATGCTGCGGCCTTGCCGGCCTCACAGGTGCCTTCATCGCCCCGGTGTTCGCCGTCTATCCCGAGGCGGGCGCGGCGTTCGCGCTGAAATCCTTCGTGGTCGTGGTGCTTGGCGGCTTCGGGTCGTTCACCGGAACCATCGTCGGCGGGCTGCTGTTCGGGGTCATCGAATCGTTCGGCGGCGCGCTCATCTCCAGCGCGTACAAGGATGTGTTCGGCTTCGTCCTCCTTCTCGTGGTGTTGCTTGTGTCGCCCAACGGTTTGCTGGGCGAACGGGTCAGGGGAGTCTGAGCGATGCTTGCCGCACCCAAATGGATCTCCCGGCGTCGGCACTTGGCCCTGCGGGCGGACTTTTATCTCGGCATCGCCACCGTTGTGGCGGCGGTGGTCTGCAGTCTCGCGGGGGTCGGCGGTGCCTATGGCATCAGCCTCGTCGCCGCAGGGCTGTTCTATGCCACAGCCACCATGGGCTGGTGCCTCCAGTCCGGTTATGGCGGCATGTTTTCCCTGGCGCCGGCGGCGATCATCATGATCGCCGCCTATGTCTCCGCGTTTGCGTCCAATGCCGGTTGGCCGATGGGGGTGGCGGTGCTGGGTGGCACGCTCTCGGGGGCGCTCGCGGGCTTCATCGTGGCCTTGGCGACCAGCCGTCTGAAGGGTCATTATTTCGCGCTGGCAACCCTCGTTGCCGCCGAGATCGTCCGCCTCGCCGTGACGAACGAATATGATGTCACCGGCGGCGAGGCCGGGCTGCGGACCGGCCCCCTGTTCGAGGGGGCGAGCGGGGTCCACATCGCCCTGGTGTTCGCCGGGGTGCTCATTCTGCTGCTCGTGGCGCTTCTGGCCGCTTTGCGCGGCATGCCGGGTATCGCCATGCAGGCGATCCGCGACGACGAGGGCATCGCCGCCATCCGCGGACTGAATGTGCCGCTGGTCAAGACGCTGATCGTCGTCGTCGGATCCTCGATCACAGCCTTCGCCGGCGCCGTCTATGTGCACTACATTCAGCTGGCGACGCCGCAGATGGGGTCGCTGTTCCAGACCACCTTTATCATGTCGATCGGCATCATCGGTGGCGTGCGCTCCATGAGCGGCGCGATCGTCGGCGCGGCGCTGATCGTCGGTCTGCAGGAGGTGCTGAGGGACTATCCCTTCACCCATATGGGCCTGACGGCGTTGGCCATCCTGCTGGTCTGCCAGTTCGCGCCCGCGGGCTTTGCCGGCCTCCTGCTTGGGCGGGCGCGGCGGATCCAGCAGCGCTTCACGGTTTCGGAGCATGCCAAATGAGCGAAATGAGCCCAGCGACGGGACCGGACGCAACGCACCGCCCCATAACCTTGGAATGCCGAAATGTATCCTTGCGGTTCGGCGGCGTGACCGCGCTCGCCGATGTTAGCCTGTCCATCCTGAGCGGTGGCATCACCGCCATCATGGGGCCGAACGGAGCGGGCAAGACGACCCTGCTGAACTGCATGACCGGCATGATGTCCCGCTATGAGGGCTCGATCCGGCTGGACGACGTTGTGATCGACGGCATGGCCCCGCGCCGGCGCACCCAGGCGGGGCTCGTGCGCACCTTCCAGATGACCCGCGTATTCGCGTCGCTCTCGATCGAGGAAAACATCTTCCTGGCGGGGTCGGCGGTGCGTCAGATGCTCACCCAGGACCGCTGCTCGGAGGTGATCGAGTTGATCCGCCTCCAGCATATGCGGCATCGCTCGGCCTCCGAGCTCTCGGGCGGGCAGCGTCGGCTGCTGGAGATTGGCATGTGCATCGCCCAGGCGCCGCGCTTCTTGATGATGGACGAGCCTTTTGCCGGGCTGAACCCCATGATGGTGAGCACCGTGTGTGAGCTCATGGCGGACTTCGCGCGGTCCGGGGCCGGGGTGGTGCTGGTCAGCCACGAGATCCCGCTGGTACGCCGCCATGCCGATCGCGTGGTGGTCATGGCGCAGGGTGCCGTGCTGGCCGACGGCGTGCCCGAACAGGTCCTTTCCGATCCCCGCGTGGCGGAGATCTATCTGGGAGGCAGCGTTGCTCGTCACTAGCGATATCGTCTGCGCCTACCTGCGCGACATCGAGATCGTCCGCGGCGTGAGCCTGACGGTTCGCCCCGGCCTGATCACCGCCATCATCGGTCCCAACGGGGTTGGAAAATCGACGTTGCTGAAGGGCATATATGGCGCGATCCGGGCACAGAGCGGCCGTATCTGCCTCGGGGAGGAGGACATCACGAGCGTCCCCATGGCCGGGCGCTTCGCGGCCGGCATCCGCTATATGCCGCAGGATTCATCGATTTTTCCCTATATGACGGTGCAGGAGAACGTGCGCCTGTTCGCCTGGGCGGACGGCGTGCCGTTCGAGCCGCTGTGGCGACGAGCGATTGAAACGTTTCCGATCCTCGATGAGAAGCGCTCGTTGCGCGCCGGCGATCTTTCCGGCGGCCAGCAGAAGCAGCTTGAATTCAGCCGCTTCCTGTGTGGAAAGACTAAATATGCCCTCGTTGACGAACCGAGCGTGGGGCTGTCACCGGCCATGTCGCAACTCATCTATGCCTTTCTCAAGCGGATGCGGGACGATGGGGTCGGAATCCTTCTGGTCGATCAGCAGGTGGCCGATGCCATTGCGGTCGCGGATCACGTGTATGTCGTCGATGGCGGCAAGGTTATCGAGGAGGGTACGGGCGAGAGCTTCCGGGAAAATCTCGGAGCGACCGTATCCAAATGGCTGACCCATTGAGTAAATCTCGAACGTAGGGAGGGTCGCTCGCAGCACGCGCAGCGGCCGGCGGATTGATGGCGGCGAATGAACCGAAACTGACCGGGGCGGACCTCTCCCACCTGCGAGTCTCTCCCAAGACCCTCGTGGAAGAGGTGATCCAGAAACTGCGCATGGCGATTTTTTCGGGCCTCCTCAAACCCGGCGATCGCCTGATCGAATCGGAACTGTGCGTTTCCCTGGGAGTGAGCCGGCCGGCGCTGCGGGAGGCGATCCGCTGTCTTCAGGCAGAGCGGCTGTGCGACATCACTCCCCATCGCGGCGCACAGATCCCGGTTCTCTCCTGGCAGGATGCGCAGGACATCTATCATGTGCGCGAATTGCTCGAGGGCGAGGCGGCAGCCCTGTGCGCCGTCAATATCAGCGAGGAGGGCATCCTCAGCATGCAGAATGCGCTGAAGCAATTCAGCGACGCAGTGAATTCATTCGAGGCTTACGTCCGCGTCGAAGCCACATCATTATTCTATTCAATTCTGCTGAAGAACGCGAAGAACCGGGTCATTGAGGAGATCATCCTGGGACTGCTGGCGCGGATTAATTTCCTGCGCTCGCGTTCCATGTCCTTGCCGGAGCGCGCACGGCACAGTCTGCGCGAGATGGAAGCGATCTTCCTGGCGATCAAGGACCGCGATCCAGACGCCGCCCGCGCCGCGGCCATCGCCCATGTGGCCCAGGCGAGAGAGGCGGCACGCAACGCTTACATTCTCGCCAATCTCACCTGATCCGCACCGGCACAGGGCAAGCATTTCATCGGAAATTCCGCGTCAGGCGGAGGAGTGGTCAAGTCCATGGCAGGCATCGTGGTGGTCGGATCCCAATGGGGCGATGAGGGCAAGGGCAAGATCGTCGACTGGCTTGCCGAGCGGGCCGATGTGGTCGTGCGGTTCAACGGCGGCCACAATGCCGGCCACACGCTCGTCATCGACGGTGTCAGCTACAAGCTGGCGCTCCTGCCTTCCGGCTTGGTGCGCGGCCGCCTGTCCGTCATCGGCAACGGCGTGGTGGTGGATCCCGTCCACCTCGCAGGGGAAATCGAACGGCTGAGGCAGCAGGGCATCAGCGTGACTCCGGACCTGTTGCGCATCGCGCCCAATGCCGCGCTGATCCTTTCGGTGCATCGCGCGCTCGACACGATGCGCGAGCAGGACAGCTCCGGTTTGAAGATCGGCACCACGCAGCGCGGCATCGGCCCGGCTTATGAGGACAAGGTCGGGAGACGGGCGATCCGCGTCGCGGACCTGGCTGAGCCGGATACTCTTTTGGCAAAGGTCGAGAGACTTCTGCGCCATCATAATCCGCTGCGGACGGGCCTCGGCGTGGCGCCGGTTGCGGCCGAGGCGATCCGCGACGAACTTCTGCAGGCCGCAGAGAGCGTGCTGCCCTTCATGGACGATGTGCCGAACCTGCTCGCAGCCCACCGGGACGCCGGCAAGCATATCCTTTTCGAGGGCGCGCAAGGCGTGCTGCTGGACAATGACCACGGCACCTATCCGTTCGTAACGTCATCCAGCACCGTGGCTGCGGGGGCGGCGAGCGGATCGGGGGTTGGCCCGTCCTCGATTGACTATGTCCTCGGCATCACCAAGGCCTATTCCACGCGGGTCGGCGAAGGGCCGCTTCCCACCGAGCAGGGCGGGCAGGTGGCCGACCATCTGGTTCAGCGCGGACATGAGTTCGGTGTGAATACCGGGCGCCAGCGTCGTTGCGGATGGTTCGATGCGGTGGCGGTGCGCCAGAGCGTGCGCACCTCGGGCATCCAGGGCATGGCGCTGACCAAGCTCGACGTGCTGGATGGGCTTTCCGAGGTCAAGGTTTGCGTCGGATACATGCTCGACGGACGCCGCATCGATCGACTGCCTCCGACCATGGCGGCGCAGGAGCGGGTCGAGCCGGTCTACGAGACGTTCGAGGGCTGGACGCAATCCACGGTCGGCACGCGCGCGCTCGCCGCCTTGCCCGCCCCGGCACTCCGGTATGTGCGGTTCCTGGAGGAGGCCGTCGGCATTCCCGTCGCCGTTTTGTCGACCAGCCCGGAACGGACCGACACGATCTTGCTGCACGACCCGTTCCTGCAACGGTCTGTGCCCGGATGATCTGACCAACCCGAACCGTCAGGAAAGCAGCCCCTGCCACGCGGCGGGGGATGGCGGAGCTTTGCCTGGTGGCAGGTGCAGAGAAGCCCGTCCGATAGCAGAAATTCCGAACGAATACCTTGCGCCTTTGTCTCATACCTGCAGAAGGAGAGTAAAATGGTAGACGTTAGCTTGTTCAGATCTGGCGATCGGCGGTGGCGCGTTGGGCTTATCAACGGGCCGAATATGCCAAACCTTCACAACCGGAGCCCGGACGTCTACGGGCCGTCCCAGACCATCCAGCAGCTCGAAGATCGCAATGTGAAGCTTGGCGACGCATTAGGCGTGGAGGTCATTCCCTTTCACACCAATTTCGACGGCGAAGTTCTGGAATGGCTGCATCAGCACGCCTTCGCGGATGCGGTCGATGGGAAGCGGCTGCACGCCGTCATCATCAATCCCGCCGGATTGAACATCTATGGCGAAAACGTACGCCATTGCCTGGAAGACAGCGGGCTGCCCTATGTGGAAGTACACTTCTCCAATATCGTTGTGCGCGAGTTGAAGTCGGTCTTCACACGCACCGCAGTCGGTATTTGCCATGGCCTGCGCAAGCATTCCTACACCGCAGCTCTGGTGGCGGTTGTCGGTATGCTTGATGACGGTGATTTCGTGCGTCCGGCCAATTATGTGGTGCCGGCCGCCGAGTGATCGCCAAGGGAACGGACTCTCGCACGGGGTGGGCCGTTCAGCTGCAAAAATCAGGCGTGAGGTGGCGGCGAGAGCGCGTCGCCACCTTGTCCTGAGGAAGCGCCGATCACACGTCGACGCTGGCCTTCAGCGCATTCTCCTGGATGAATTCGCGGCGCGGCTCCACCACATCGCCCATCAGGCGATTGAAGAGATCGCCGGCGGCGTCGACCTCCTTCACCTTCACCTGCAGCAGGGAGCGGGCATTGATGTCGAGCGTGGTTTCCCAAAGCTGGCCGGGGTTCATCTCGCCGAGGCCTTTGTAGCGCTGGAGCGAAAGCCCCTTGCGGCCGGCATCGGTGACCGCGTCGAACAGGTCGACGGCGCCCAGAAGCGGGGTCTCGTCGCTCTTGCGCTTGAGGCGGGCTTCGCCGGCGAACACGCCATCAAGCGCGGCGGCCAGGGTGTCCAGCCGGCGGGCATCGGGCGAGACCAGGAAGGTGGCGTCCAAAAGATTGGTCTCCAGCACACCGCGCACGGTGCGGGAGAAACGGAAACCGGTCTCGTCGGCGACACCGGTCCAGCCGCGCTCGGTCTCTTCCGCCAGCATGTTGAGGCGGCGGGTGACCTCGGCCATTTCGGCCTGGGCATCCCGCTCGCGCAGCAGATGGGGCTTCAGCGCGCCGGCCAGCGCCGCCTGCTCCACGATCGCCTTGTTGTAGCGCGGGTGGAGCGCGTTCAGCGCGGTGCGGAACTGGCGTGATGTTTCCACCACCGCGGCAAGATCCGCGCCCGTGCGCACTTCGCCGGAGGCGAGATGGAGCGCGGCGTCGTCGAGGCCGACGTTGATGAGATAATCCTCAAGCCCGCGCTCGTCCTTGATGTAGGTTTCGGACTTGCCGCGCGCCACTTTGTAAAGCGGCGGCTGGGCGATGTAGAGGTGCCCGTTCTCCAGGATTTCCGGCATCTGCCGGAAGAAGAAGGTGAGCAGAAGCGTGCGAATGTGGGATCCGTCCACGTCCGCGTCGGTCATGATGATGATCTTGTGGTAGCGCAGCTTGGCGATGTCGAAGTCATCGCGGCCGATGCCGGTGCCGAGCGCGGTGATCAGCGTGCCGATCTGCTCCGAGGACAGCATCTTGTCGAAGCGCGCGCGCTCCACGTTCAGGATCTTGCCGCGCAGGGGCAGCACGGCCTGGAAGGCACGGTCGCGGCCCTGCTTGGCGGAGCCGCCGGCCGAGTCGCCCTCGACGATGAAGATTTCCGACTTGGCGGGGTCGCGCTCCTGGCAGTCGGCGAGCTTGCCGGGCAGGGACGCGATGTCGAGCGGGTTCTTGCGGCGGGTGAGTTCACGCGCGCGGCGGGCGGCTTCGCGCGCGGCGGCGGCTTCCGCCACCTTGCCGACCACGGCCTTGGCCTCGGCGGGATTTTCCTCAAGCCAGGAATTCAGCGCCTCGCCCACCAACGCCTCGACCACCGGGCGGACTTCCGAGGAGACCAGCTTGTCCTTGGTCTGGGAGGAGAATTTGGGGTCCGGCACCTTCACGGAGAGCACGGCGGTCAGGCCTTCGCGGCAATCCTCGCCGGAGAGCGTGACCTTCTCCTTCTTGGTGATGCCGGAGCTTTCCGCATAGCCCATCACCTGGCGCGTCAGCGCGGCGGCAAAGCCGGTGAAATGGGTGCCGCGATCACGCTGCGGGATGTTGTTCGTGAAGCACAGAATGGTCTCGTGATAGCTGTCGTTCCAGGACAGCGCAGCCTCGACCTGAATGCCGTCGCGCTCCGAGCGGATCACGATGGGCTTGGCGATCACAGCGGTCTTGGAGCGGTCGAGATAACGTACGAAGGCTTCCACGCCGCCTTCATACATCAGGTCCTCGACCCGCACGTCCGGGGTTCGGGCATCGGTCAGGCGGATGCGCACGCCCGAATTCAGGAACGCCAGCTCGCGCAGGCGGTGCTCCAGGGTGGCGAAATCGAACTGGATGTGGGTGAAGGTTTCCGGGCTCGGGGTGAACGTCACCATGGTGCCGCGCTTGCCGGGAGGGGCATCGCCCTTCACCACGAGCGGAGCCTCCGCGTCGCCATGGCGGAAGCGGATGAAATGCTCCTTGCCATTGCGCCAGATGGTGAGGTCCAGCACCGTGGAGAGCGCATTCACCACCGAGACCCCGACGCCGTGGAGGCCGCCGGAGACCTTGTAGGAATTCTGGTTGAACTTACCGCCGGCGTGCAGCTGGGTCATGATGACCTCGGCCGCCGAGACGCCTTCCTCATGATGCAGATCGGTGGGAATGCCGCGCCCGTCGTCGGTCACGGTCACCGAACCATCGGCGTTCAGCGTGACGGTGACTTCATTGGCATAGCCGGCCAACGCCTCGTCGATGGCGTTGTCCACAACCTCATAGACCATGTGATGCAGGCCGGAGCCGTCATCGGTGTCGCCGATATACATGCCGGGCCGCTTGCGGACGGCGTCGAGGCCCTTCAGCACCTGGATGGATTGTGCCCCGTAATCGTCGGGGGATGCCGCGGGCGCGGGTTCGGCCATGGTATGTCTCGAATCGTTGGAACGCTTAGAAATCTTTTACCGCAAAGCCGCGGTTATTTGGTGGCAAGCGCCGATTTGGTGACCGGCGCGACCGCCTGCCAAGGTCCGCGCCACCGGCACGAGAACCGCCGGGCCGGCAAAGCCGCCGGCAAGGTCAGTGAACAGCGGCGAAAAGGGCAAGATTTGCCAATCCATCACGCACGTGTGCGCCCGCGCGCGAAGAAGGTCAAGCCGGCACGGCGTCGCCACCCTCGGGCCAGGTGTCGTTAGGTTAGGCAGTGAGGTCCGCCCGCACGGTGACGCCGGCGCGGAACAGCAGGCAGGCGGCGCAGAAATTGGCGCCCGCGACCATGCAGAGCAGGGCGAAGGTGCCATGGGCGCCGCCCGTGGCGAGGATATAGGCGCCGATGGCAGGCGCCGCCGCCTGCGCGAATTGGCTGGGTAGTGCCAGCCGTCCCATCAGCATCGGAAAGTCGGCCGGTCCGAACAGCGCCAACGGCAAGGTGCCGCGCGCGATCGACCAGATCCCGTTGCCGGCGCCATAGAGCAGCAGCGCCAGGGCGGGAAGGGGAAAGCCGAGGAACAGCAGGGCGAGGCCGGCGGCAACCAGGACAGTCGCGCTGATCAGGGTCCAAATGGGGTGGTAATGCGTGCCGAAAGCCATTTCCACCACCCGCGCGCCCACCTGCGCCGGGCCCACCAGCATGCCGAGCGTCACCGCTGCAGCGAGGCTTATGCCCTGGGCCTGGAGCAAGGTGAGGAGGTGAACCGAAATCAGCGATGAGATGAGCCCGCCCAGCGTGACGATGACCGTCAGCAATCGGAATGCGGTCTGTTTGCCGGGCGAAAGGCGAACCTCGGGGTGAAGCGGCGAGGGGCCTGCGGGCGTCGCTTCCGGCCGGGGCTGAGCCGGGGGGCGCGGGGATGCCAGGAGGACCAGCGGCACCGACAGGCACACATGCAGCGCCGCATACACCAGGCAGGTGTCGCGCCAGCCGACCCGCTCCAGCAGGAATGCGCTTAGCGGCCAGCAGGCCGTGCTGGCAAAACCGCCGAACAGGGTGACGGTGGTGATCGAGCGGCGGGCCCCCGCGCCATGCAGGCGGCCGAGCGTTGCAAAGGCAGCATCGTACAGGCTCGCGCCCATGCCTGCGCCGAGTAGGATCCAGGCAAGCGCGAAACCCAGTGGTCCGGTGGACAGGCCCAGCATCGCAAGGCCCAGCGCCAGCGCACCGGTTCCCGCCAGCAGCACCGGCCGCCCGCCGTGCCGGCCGATCAGCTTCCCGATGCGCGGGGAGAGCAGGCCCGCCACCACAAGGCCAAGCGACTGCCCGCCCGCCACCAGGGTCAGCGGCCAGCCGGTCTCCTCGGCGATGGGCTTGGCCAGCACCGCGAGCAGATAATAGGAGGAACCCCAGGAGAGGATCTCAAACATGCCGAGGGCGAAGGTCGGCACCGCCCGCCCCGCCGACGCGGGCGGCGTCATAGGGCGCTCAGCCGCACTCCGGAGGCTTTCGCCAGCGCGTCCTTGCGCTCGCTGTAGCGGTCGGTGAGATAGGCCGAGGCGCCACGGGTGAGCAGCGTGAATTTCACCAATTCCTCCATCACGTCTACCACGCGATCATAATAGGAGGACGGCTTCATGCGTCCATCTTCCTCGAATTCCTCATAGGCCTTGGCCACCGAGGATTGGTTGGGGATGGTGATCATCCGCATCCACCGGCCGAGAATGCGCATCTGATTGACGGCGTTGAAGGATTGCGAGCCCCCCGAGACCTGCATCAGCGCCAGCGTCTTGCCCTGGGTGGGGCGCACCGCCCCGATGGAAAGGGGAATCCAGTCGATCTGCGCCTTGAGAATGGCGGTCATGGCGCCGTGGCGTTCCGGGCTGCACCAAACCTGGCCTTCCGACCATGCGGACAGCGCCCGCAGTTCCGCGACCTTCGGATGATCTGTCGGCGCATCGTCGGGAAGCGGCAGGCCGTGCGGGTCAAAAATGCGCACCTCCGCTCCGAACGCCTTCAGCAGCCGGGCGGCCTCCAGCGTGAGCAGCCGGCTGTAGGCGCGGGGTCGCACGGAGCCGTACAGCATGAGGATGCGGGGTGGATGGTCCGACGGCGGAGCAAACAGCGCAAGCGTATCGGGCGGGCGCACGGCTTCCGCCGTCACCTGGTCCGGAAGAAAGGGATCAGCCAACGCGCTGCCCCTCCGCATCCGTCACCACTTCACCATCCTCCTTCGTGAAGGCGCCGATCTGCGCATTCGGGAGCAGGTCCAGCACCCGTTCGGAGGGGCGGCACAGGCGCACGCCTTTGTCGGCGACGACGATCGGGCGGTTGATGAGAATCGGGTGGGCGATCATGAAGTCGAGCAGGTCCTCGTCGCTCCATTTTTCATCCCCAAGGCCGAGTTCTTCATAGGGGGTGCCCTTTTCCCGCAGCACCGCGCGCACCGGCACGCCCATGGCGGCGATGAGGCCCTTCAGGGTCGCGCGGCTCGGGGGCGTCTTGAGATATTCGATCACCACCGGTTCCTCGCCGCTCTGGCGGATCATGGCCAGGGTGTTGCGCGAGGTACCGCAGGCGGGGTTGTGATAGATGGTGATGGTCACCGCGAGACCCCCTTTTGCTGAATGCCGGGCGCGACGGCCGGCGCGCGCTCGTACCAGTCCTTGCTGCGATTGACGATCCACACCACGGTCAGCATGACCGGGACCTCGATCAGCACGCCCACCACTGTGGCGAGGGCAGCGCCGGAATTGAAGCCGAACAGGGCGATGGCGGCGGCGACCGCGAGCTCAAAGAAATTGCTCGCGCCGATCAGCGCGGAGGGACCGGCGACGCAATGCTTTTCGCCCATCAGCCGGTTCAGCAGGTAGGCCAAGCCGGCATTGAAATAGACCTGGATCAGGATCGGCACGGCCAGAAGGGCAATGATCGCCGGCTGGGCGATGATCTGCTGGCCCTGAAATCCGAACAGCAGAACCAGGGTGGCCAGCAGCGCCACGAGGGAGAGCGGCTGGAGCATCGCCAGCAGGCGCGCGAGCGCCGCTTCACCGCCCTGTTTCAGCAGCCAGCCGCGCAGAATTTGAGCCGCCAGCACCGGCACGATGATGTAGAGCCCCACCGAGAAGATCAGGGTCGCCCACGGAACCACGATCGCCGAGAGGCCGAGCAACAGGCCCACGATGGGCGCGAAGGCCACCACCATGATGGCGTCGTTCAGCGCCACTTGGGACAAGGTGAAGAGCGGGTCGCCCCTGGTGAGGTTGGACCACACGAACACCATGGCCGTGCAGGGCGCCGCCGCGAGGATGATCAGGCCGGCGATGTAGGATTCGATCTGGGCCGTCGGCAGCAGTGGGCGGAACAGGAAGCCGATGAACAGCCAGGCCAGCAGCGCCATGGAAAAGGGCTTTACCGCCCAGTTGATGAACAGCGTCACGCCGATGCCACGCCAATGAGCTCCGACCTGCGCCAGGGACGCAAAATCGATCCTCAGCAGCATGGGCACGATCATCAGCCAGATCAGCACCGCAACGGGAATGTTGACCTGGGCGATCTCCGCCGCGCCCACGGCCTGGAAAACGCCGGGCAAGAAATGGCCGAGGGCGATGCCGGCCAGGATACACAGGGCCACCCACACCGTCAGATAGCGTTCGAAGGTGCTCATGGCTCAGGCCACATTCGAACGGTTCGCGGTGGAACCCGGAAGGGCGCCGATGCCGCGGAGCTTTTGGCCGAGCGAGAGGCGGTCCAACGAGGCGATTGGCAGGGCGTTGAAAACCGAGATCCGGTTCTTCAGATAGCGCATCGCGGCAACGAAGGCGGCTTCCTTCTGGATGTCGGTGCCGGTTACGGCGGCCGGGTCCTCGATGCCCCAATGGGCCGTCATGGGCTGTCCCGGCCAGAGGGGGCAGGTCTCGCCGGCCGCGTTGTCACAGACGGTGAACACAAAATCCATCACGGGGGCGTCCGCAGTGCCGAATTCCAGCCAGCTTTTCGAGCGCAGCCCCTCTGTGGGATAGCCGGATTCCGCGAGGACCTTCAGGGCGAACGGATTGACCTCGCCCTTAGGGGCGCTGCCGGCTGAGAAGGCACGGAAGCGTCCTGCGCCGTCTTTGTTGAGCATGGCTTCTGCCAGAATGGAGCGTGCGCTGTTGCCGGTGCAGAGGAACAGCACGTTATAAATTTTACCGGAGGCGTCGGCGTCAGGCATGGGATTGTCCTTTCACGGCGAGCGGCGTGCAGCAGGGGGAAAGGGCTTCCAGCAGGGGGGCGCACAGGCTGGGCGCGCCGCCGCAGCAATCCTTCACAAGGAACAGCATCATCCCCCGCAGTCGGTCGAGGTCGGCGCGATAGATGATCGAGCGGCTGTGTCGCGTGCCATGCACGAGACCGGCGCGAGAGAGGATAGCGAGGTGGGCGGAAAGCGTGTTCTGCGGCACGGCGAGAGTGCGCGCGAGATCCCCCGCCGGGAGCCCGTCCGGCTCATGCCGCACCAGGAGGCGGAACACGTCCAGCCGCGTCGCTTGGGCGAGCGCCGAAAGGGCGTCGATGATGTCTCCTGATTCCATATATCGAGAATAATGGAAATAATAGATCGCGCAAGCGCCCCGTTACGGCTCCCCTCTTGGGCGCGGCGCGCTCGGCCGGGCCCAAAAGAAAACGCCGGCGCGAGGCCGGCGTTGGGTATCAATTCATCGGGGTGTCAGCGCTGGACATAGACCCGAGTGCCGAGCGGGACGCGCTCGTAAAGATCGATGATGTCCTGGTTCAGCAGGCGGATGCAGCCGCTGGAGACCTGCTTGCCGATGCTGTCGGGCTCGATGGTGCCGTGCAGGCGGAACATGGTGTCGCGGTCACCGTCATAGAGATAGAGCGCGCGGGGCCCGAGCGGGTTGGTCTCGCCACCGGGGAGGCCCGAGGCGTAAGGGCCGTAGCGCTCCGGCTGGCGCGCGATCATGTTCGGCGTCGGCGTCCAGTGCGGCCACTTTTCCTTGCGCTTGATGGTCGCCCAGCCGCTGTAGCTGTAGCCTTGCTTGCCGACGCCCACGCCGTAGCGGATCGCCTTGCCGCCCTTTTCGACCAGATAGAGAAACTTGTTCTCGATATCGACGACGATGGTGCCGGGCGGAAATTTGGTTGGATAGTCGACGACCTGCCGCAGATAGATCGGGTCGATCTCCGACACGTCCACCGCATCCACCTGGAACGGCTCGCCGGAAACCGGGCCATAGATCGAAAGCGCCGCCGTCGACGGCGCGCCACTGTTGTCGGTGACGCAAGCCGCGAGGAACAGCGGCGTGCCGAGAACGAAGAGCCGCCGGCTCAGAACGGCGGTGGGAAGGCTTTCGCTGGGCATGGGTCCCCGAAGCAGCTGCGAATCATCTCCACCTGGGTA
Organism: Roseixanthobacter pseudopolyaromaticivorans; assembly: GCF_043195145.2. Classification (NCBI taxonomy): domain Bacteria; kingdom Pseudomonadati; phylum Pseudomonadota; class Alphaproteobacteria; order Hyphomicrobiales; family Xanthobacteraceae; genus Roseixanthobacter; species Roseixanthobacter pseudopolyaromaticivorans. The sequence goes on along the minus strand of NZ_CM195539.1, from coordinate 3,044,806 downwards.
GCATGCGTGGATTCGCGACGGGTGGCGAACGCGCCACACAGGGGGAAAAAGCACGGCGCACCGTGGAAAAACCTGTCGCCGGAGGGCGCGCGCCGGGTCAGTCTTCCGCTGCGACACAGCCGGGGCTGACGGTGAAGCGCCGGGCGCCGTCAAGCCCTGCAAACACGCCCGGATCCGCGCCCGTCATCCACACTTGGGCACCCAGCCGCGCCAGCGCGGCGAACAGGCCGTGCCGCCGCTCGGCGTCGAGATAGGCCGCCACATCGTCGAGAAGCACAATGGGGGCAAGGCCTTGCATGGAGGCGACAAGCCGCGCGTGGGACAAGGCGAGGCCGATCAGCAGGGACTTTTGCTCGCCGGTCGAACAGCGGGCGGCGGGAAGGGCCTTTTCCGCGTGGGCCACCGTAAGGTCGCATAGATGCGGGCCTTCCAAGGTGCGGCCGGCGGCCCGGTCGCGGGGGCGGCTGTCACGCAAAAGTGCGCGGTAGCTGTCTTCCACATGCAAGGCTGGCGCTTCGGCAAGCATGCGCTCCACGATCCCGTCGAGAGCGATCGCGGCGAGCGGAAACGGCGAAGCGGTATCGCGGTCTGCGGCGATCTCCGCCGCGAGGCGCCCGACGGTCTCCAGCCGCGCGGCGGAGACGGCGACAGCAAGTTCCGCCACCTCGCGTTCGACCGCATCGAGGAAGCGCGCGGTGCCGTTTTCTTCGAGCAGACGATTGCGCGCCCGCAGCGCGCGCTCCAGCGCGTTCACGCGCGTGCCGTGCTCGCCGTCCACGGCCAGCACCAGGCGATCGAGGAAACGCCGCCGCTCGGACGGTGGACCGATGAACAGGCCGTCCATGTCCGGGGTCAGCCAGACCACCTTGAGATGATCGAGAAATGCGGTCGCGGAGCCCACGCTTTCGCGCTCGATGCGGCAGCGGCGCGGCCCGCTGCCCACGCCCTGCTGTGCTTCCATTCCGGTGCCGAGATGGACCGGGCCGCAGATCCCCTCAATCTCGGCTGCGACCGCCCAGGAACCATCGCCCGGATGCTGCGCGACCGTATCGAGAGAGGCCCGCCGCAGGCCGCGTCCCGGCGAAAGCAGGGAGATCGCCTCCAGCAGATTGGTCTTGCCCGCGCCGTTGGGCCCGGTGAGCACGATGGGACCTTCGTCAACGCTGAGCTGAGCGGACCCATAGGAGCGAAAGCGGGTGAGGATCAGCTTGCGGACCAGGGCGCGCGGTCCGGCCCGTGAAAGAGCGGCTGTGGCGGCGCCGGACGCGGCGTCAGGCGCGCGGGTCATGCAATCTCAGGTCCGGTGAGGGAGAGCGGGCGGAAGCCTGAACATGGTCCTCACTGCGCCGGACGCAAGGGGCTTTAGCACCGGGGGAGACCCCGCAGGCGGAACGGAACGGCGCGCGTTCCGTTCCGCCTGCGATCAAACCCGCATGGGCATGAGCACGTAGAGCGCATCCGTCTTGGTGCTGTCGCGCACCAGCGTGGGCGAACCGGAATCGGCGAGCTTCAGCTCCGCCGTGTCGCCTTCGAGCTGGGCGGTGATGTCGAGCAGGTAGCGGCTGTTGAAGCCGATATCGAGCGGCTCGGCGGCATAATCCACCTCCAGCTCCTCGGTCGCGCTTCCCGAATCCGGATTGGTGACGGAGAGCACCAGCTTGCCGTCCGTGAGCGAGAGCTTCACCGCACGGCCCCGCTCGCTGGACACGGTGGACACGCGATCCACGGCGGCGGCGAAGTCGGTCTTGTCCACCAGCAGCACCTTGTCGTTGCCGGCCGGAATGACGCGGTTGTAGTCCGGGAAGGTGCCGTCGATCAGCTTGGACGTCAGAACGATGGCACCCACGGCCACGCGAATCTTGGTCGTCGACAGCGAGACGGTGACTTCCGCGTCCTTGTCCTCGAGAAGCTTCTGCACTTCGGCGACCGTCTTGCGGGGCACGATGATGCCGGGCATGCCGGTCGCGCCTTCGGGAGCTTCAAGCTCGGCCTGGGCGAGGCGGTGACCGTCGGTTGCCACCGCGCGCAGGGTTCCCTTGCCGGCGCCCTTGGTCTCAGCCACGTGCAAGAAGATGCCGTTCAGATAATAGCGCGTCTCCTCGGTGGAGATGGCGAATTGGGTCTTGTCCACCAGGCGGCGGAATTCCGCGCCCTTCAGCTTGAAGGAATGGGTGAATTCGCCGGCGGCCAGATCCGGGAAATCCTCCTGCGGCAGGGTCTGCAGGGTGAAGCGGGCACGGCCGGCGCGCACCACCAGGGTGCCGCGGTCGCCGCTGGATTCCAGCTGAACCTGCGCGCCCTCAGGCAATTTGCGCACGATGTCGTAGACGACATGGGCCGGCACGGTGGTCGCCCCATCCTGGTCCACTTGGGCCGGGACGGTTTCAACCACCTCGAGATCAAGATCGGTGGCCTTCAGCTCCAGCCCCGACGTGCCGGTGCGGATGAGCACATTGGCCAGAATCGGAATGGTGTTGCGGCGTTCGACGACGCGGTGGACGTGGCTGAGCGACTTGAGAAGCTCGGCGCGTTCGACGGTGACCTTCATTGGCCCGGACCCGTAACTCTCGTGCGGGGAAACAAAGCACGCCCTGGCTGGCGCCAGTGCGGCCCGCGACCGGATCGTTCACAACGAACCCGTGGGCCGCAGACATTGCCGCTCGCGCTGCACCAAAGCAAGGGCATGCGTGCGCTTTTTCCCCGTTGCCGATGTGGAAGGCGGGTAATTCCCGTGTGGCGCGCACCCCGCATGCGCCTTGCGGCCCATTCGCGGGTGAGGCGCCGTTCGCAGCACGTGGCGGGAAGGGGAGGCCCTTCCCGGTGTCCCTCACTCGTTCACGAGCTTCTTCAGCGCCTCGATCTCCTCCGCGAGCGCGCGGTCGGTTGCGATCAGCCCGTCGATTTTGCGCACCGCATGCAGCACCGTGGTGTGATCGCGCCCACCGAAGCGGCGGCCGATCTCCGGCAGGGAGCGCAAGGTCAGCGTCTTGGCCAGGTACATGGCGATCTGGCGCGGCTTAACCACGTTCGCCGTGCGGCGCTGGGACAGGAGATCGGCGCGCGACACGTTATAATGCTTGGCCACGACGCGCAGAATTTCGTCCACCCGCACGCGCTTGGGATCGCACGGGCGCACGAGGTCGCGCACGGCGTTCTCGGCCATTTCCATGGTGACCGGCTCGCCGGTGAGCTTGTTGAAGGCGAGCAGCTTGTTCAGCGCGCCGTCAAGATCGCGGCCGCTCTGGCCCACGGTGCGAGCGAGCAGCTCAAGCACGTTGGCGGGCACGGAGAAGCCGCGGTGCTGCTCGGCGAGGGCCGAGGAGCGGGTCTTGAGAATCTGCAGGCGCAGGTCTTCTTCCAGTTGGCCGAGTTCCACCACGAGGCCGCCCGCAAGGCGCGAGCGCACCCGGTCGTCGAGCGCGTCCAGTTCGGACGGCGGCCGGTCGGCGGCCACCACCACCTGCCGCCCGGCATCCATCAGGGCGTTGAGCGTGTGGCAGAATTCCTGCTGCATGTTTTTGCCGGTGAGGAATTGCAGGTCATCGATCACCAGCGTGTCGATCGAGCGCAGCGCATCCTTGAAGGCAATGGCGGCGTGGGTCTTCAGCGCGGCGACGAAGCCGTACATGAAGCGCTCGGCGGTGAGATAGACCACGCGCCGTCCGCGGCTGGCGCCAGCCCAGGCCACCGCCTGAAGAAGGTGCGTCTTGCCGAGGCCGACGGCCGCGTGGAGATAGAGCGGGTTGAAGATTGGCCCGGCGCCCGGAACTGCTTCCGCCACCTGGCGGGCGGCGGCGTGGGCGAGCGTGTTGGACTTGCCCAGCACGAAGGTCTCGAAGGTGAGGCGGGCATCGAGCGGCGAGCCCGCGCCCACGTCGGCGGGCATGGCGGAGGCGGCGACTGCCTGGGGGCGCGGCTCAGCGGCGCGCTCAACCACGACTTCGCGATGCTCGTTGGCGGCCTTCAGCGGAATGGCGCGGGCGACGGCGGAGCGCACGGAAAGATCCACCTTGCGCGCCGTGCCGCTCTCCTCCTGCCACAGCTCGGCGAGGCGCTCGACATAATGGTCCTGAATCCAGGCCTTCAGGAAGCGCGTGGGAACGGAGAGGTGCACGCGCTCGGCGATGCGGTCCAGCTCGATGCGAGCGAACCAGCTGGTATAGGATTCCTCGCCGATCTCCTCGCGCAGGCGCTGGCGAACCCGGTCCCATTGCTGTGCGCAGAAATCCGCTGCCGAGGGCGCGGTCATAGTGGGGCGAAACTGCGCGACATCCACGGTTTCCGGTTTCAACATGAGGGTCTTTCCCGCCCGGGGCGGGTCCCTGGCTGCGACGCGGAGAGCGTTCGCGCCGGCGACGGCGCGTCTCCAAGTCCAAGTGAATGTGAGGGTGAAGGTTGGCGACGAAAAAGGGCTAGGCCCTGGGTTTCGTCAAGAGGGCGCCCGGCTGGCGGGGTCTTCAGCGGCGCGATCGCGAAGCCGCTCATCCCGGTCGCGGCCGCGGTCCCGAAGGGCCTGCCCGGAAGTGAAACGAAATGCGTCTTCGCTAGATCTAGCGCCTGAGAGAGAAGTCATAGCCGCCCCATCCGCCGTCGAACAAAACGTCCGCCGGTTCTCCAAAAAATAGAATAGTTTTTGGTTTGTTTCTCTGTCCTGGATCAATCAAAGGATCAAAGACAGACTATCCCAAAGATCGGAATAATACGCAGGTGAAATACACACGCAGCACGGGAAGGGAGGTGAGACGCTAACGCACATAATACACCCTCCCTCCATCCACGAAGAGTCGTGAAACTGCTGCTCTATTGATGATTTCCTCGGGATGTCCCTCAGAGGTGAGATTGAACATACACAGGGCATGGGGAGGGTGCAACGGCTTTCCCGGTCGCACCTGAATCCGGTGGAAAGCGGGTGACAAAGTGATTTCTCCCGATGCTTTAGTTCAGCCGGCAAACCTCTGACTCGACAGCGAGATTCGCCATCGGTGGCGGCACAGGCGGCGGTCCTAGGATTCAAATCCGAGCGTATTTCGATACCGCTTTGCAGGCTTCCCGCGGCGGTGCTTTTCGGCTTGGCCCATAACCCGTTAAGACCCATCAGTTTTTCCTGATCGGTTGAGATGCTGGGATAGCCCCACCCCGGATGGGCATCTGCTTGACCTCGCCGAAGTTAGCGGCTAGGCGCCCTTCCGCAGAAGAATCAGGACTCGCTCCAGGCGGATCGCACTGGACGTTTTTGCCGGCTAAGACGCAGGCAAGACCCCTGTCTCAGCCTTGATCCTGCCTCTCGGCGCGGGACTAGGTGAGTGCGCATCGGACAGCCGCTTTTGAAATAAAAAAAGCCCGGCAATGCCGGGCCGTTCTATTGCTAAGCTTGCTCGCGACGCCAAGCGGGCCGCGATCTTCAGCTTATATCACGCGCTCAGCTTGCTGACGCGGGCCGCCAGGCGGGAAACCTTACGGGAAGCGGTGTTCTTATGAAGAACGCCCTTGGTTACCGCCCGCATGATCTCGGGCTCGGCAACCTTGAACGCCGCGGTTGCGGCGGTCGCATCGCCACTGGCGAGGGCATCTTCCAGCTTGCGCAAAAAGGTGCGGACGCGCGAACGGCGGTTCCGATTGACCTCAGTGCGACGCTCGATCTTCCGCGCCGCCTTTTTGGCGGAGGGCGTATTGGCCATCGGCCGTCCTCTATCACGTTATCGCACGCAAACTGAAGCCAATGAGGCCTGTTCGCGCTGCGTCTGAATGGCTGAACACGCCGGCAACCTCGGTCGCCAGCGAAGTGTCGGCGCTTATAGGAGCAGGATGGCCCGCAGTCAACTCCAGAAGCACCGCCCCCCGCAAAAGCGCAGGCGATTTGATCCATTTCGTCCCTTTAAAATCGGTGCTGTCGGATCTTTCCGCTTATTGCGGGCGTGAGGCTTGCGTCCGCAGGCCTGGTCTACAAAATACAGCCGCAGGCGCGAGGCCTGAGCGGTGCCGCACTGGCCCGCGCCGTTGAACGAAGCCGTATTCGGAGGACTCACCATGGTCGCAACCAGTGCCGCTGCCAACATCCCCCCGCGCAAGCACCCCCCGGAGACCGCCGTGTCGGATTTCCTGGTGACACTAAACGCCCTGCTGAAGGACGATCAATACACCGCACTCTCCGAGGCGTTCGTCGCTTTCACCAAGGTTCATCCGGGCCTGGACTTCTTCATTGAGGAAGCGATTCCGGCGCGCGTTGCGGACCATATCCTGAGCAAGACCGGCGCGGCCTCGGCCTTCACCACCTTCACACTGCAGAATCCCACCTGGGCGGTCGACCTTCAGCGGTCCGCGCTCGATCCGCAGGCCTTCACCCAGAAGATCAAGGATCTCGAGGCCAAGGTCTCTGCGCTCGCCGCTGCGGCAAAGGGGCCGAAGGCCACCGCCTGATGCGCGCGGCGTCGTGATCCTTCCGCGCGGAAAGCCTGAAAGGGCGATCCGCGCCGGAGGGTGGAGGATCTCTCCCGCGACGCCGAGGCAACTGGACGACGCCCCGCCCAATCGCGTATGTCACGCACAAACCTATAGAGCAGGTCGCGACGTGCGCGCGAGCCGGAGGAATAGGCATGAGCGAAGTGACGGTGGCCGAACGGCCCGTGACGGACAGCTTGGTGACGGTGTTCGGCGGTTCCGGCTTTCTCGGCCGTTATGTGGTGCGCGCCCTTGCCCGCCGCGGCTATCGCATCCGCGTCGCCGTGCGGCGGCCTGATCTTGCGAATTTCCTGCTGCCTTATGGCTATGTAGGCCAAGTCCAGCTGGTGCAGGCCAATGTGCGCTTCGCCGATTCGGTGCGCCGGGCGGTGCAGGGGTCGGACGTCGTGGTGAACCTTGTCGGCGTTCTTGCGCCGCGCGGCCGCCAGAGCTTTGACGCCGTGCACGTCTATGGCGCCCGCGCCATTGCCACCGCCGCGGCCGAAGTGGGGGCGCGTGTGGTGCATGTGTCGGCCATCGGCGCCGATTCGGCCGCGTCCGCGGCTTACGCCCGCACCAAGGGGCTCGGGGAGGAGGCGGTGCGCGCCGCCGTCCCGGACAGCATCATCCTGCGCCCCTCGCTGGTGTTCGGCCCGGAAGACGATTTCTTCAATCGTTTTGCGGCGATGACCCGCTTCGCATTCGCCTTGCCGTTGATCGGCGGCGGTAAGACGCGCTTCCAGCCGGTGTTCGTCGCCGACGTCGCCGCCGCCGTCGAGCGGGCGGTGGACGGCAAGGCAAAGGCCGCCACCACTTATGAACTGGGCGGACCGGAAGTGCGCACCTTCCGTGAGCTCATGGAATTGCTGCTGCGGGAAATCGGCAGCCATCGCATTTTGATGGACCTGCCGTTCGGCGTGGCGGACCTGATGGCCCGCGTGCTCGGCTGGGTGCCGGGCGGCAGTGCGCTGCTGACGCGCGATCAGGTGGCGATGCTGCATTTCGACAATGTGGTGTCCGATGCCGCGGTCGCGGAACATCGCACCATCCAGGACCTCGGTATCCTGCCCGCTGCCATGGCGAGCGTGCTGCCGAGCTATCTTTGGCGATTCCGCAAGGCGGGGCAGTTCACCCGCATCGAGACCTGAGGCGGATCCGAAACGAGACAGGGTGCGGCGCGGCGCACCCGGCGGTGGTGAAATGGGCGCGTTGGTTACGGGTGGTTCCAAGCCGGGCATCGAAGTGAAAATCTGCGGTGTCAACAGCACCGCCGCGCTCGATGCAACGCTGGAGGCCGGCGCCGACCTCGTCGGCTTCGTGCATTTTCCCAAAAGCCCGCGCCATCTCCACCTGTCCGATGCCGCCGCGCTGTCCGCCCAGGTGAATGGCCGTGCCCTCAAGGTGGCGCTGCTGGTGGATCCGGACGACGCGCTGCTCGGCGACATCCTGGAAGCGGTGAAGCCGGATATTCTGCAATTGCACGGCCGCGAGAGCGCGGAGCGGGTCGCTGCGATCCGCGCGCGCTTTGGCCTGCCGGTGATGAAGGCGCTCAGCATCGCCCGCGCCATCGATCTCGATATCGTGCCGGCCTATGCGGCCGTTGCCGACCGCCTGTTGTTCGATGCCAAGCCCGCTCCAGACGATCTTTTGCCGGGCGGCAACGGACGGGTGTTCGACTGGTCTGTGCTCGACGGCCTTGACCCCGGTCGCCCGATCATGCTTTCGGGTGGTCTGGATCCGGACAATGTGGCGCAGGCGCTTGCCCGTGTTCGGGTCGACGGCGTCGATGTCTCCTCCGGTGTCGAAACTTCGCCCGGCGTCAAATCGGCGGAAAAGATCTTTGCCTTCGTCCGCGCCGCGCGCGCGGCGTCTCTTGCCTCCAGGGTGGAAAGTCAAGCCAAGTGACTGCGTTGAATTCCTATCGCACCGGCCCGGACGAGCGCGGTCATTTCGGCATCCACGGTGGCCGCTTCGTCGCCGAGACCCTCATGCCCGCGGTGCTGGAGCTGCAGGCCGCCTACGAGGCCGCCAAGGTCGATCCCGCCTTCAAGACCGAGATGGACGGCTATCTCACCCATTATGTGGGCCGTCCCTCGCCGCTGTATTTCGCCGAGCGCCTCACCGCGCATCTCGGCGGCGCGAAGATCTATCTCAAGCGCGAGGAGCTGAACCACACCGGCTCTCACAAGGTGAACAATGTGCTCGGGCAGATCCTGCTCGCGCGCCGCATGGGCAAGAAGCGCATCATCGCGGAGACCGGCGCCGGCCAGCACGGGGTCGCCACCGCAACCCTGTGCGCCCGCTTCGGCCTGGAGTGCGTGGTCTATATGGGCGCGGTGGACGTGGAGCGGCAGAAGCCGAACGTGTTCCGCATGAACATGCTGGGCGCGACCGTGGTGCCGGTGCAGTCCGGCACGCGCACGCTGAAGGATGCCATGAACGAGGCGCTGCGCGATTGGGTCACCAATGTGCACGACACCTTCTATTGCATCGGCACAGTTGCCGGCCCGCATCCCTATCCGGCCATGGTGCGGGACTTTCAGTCGATCATCGGCACCGAGGCGCGCGCCCAGATCCAGGAGATGGAAGGCCGCCTGCCCGATTCCCTGATCGCGGCGGTCGGCGGCGGCTCCAATGCCATCGGGCTGTTCCACGCGTTTCTCGATGATCCCGATGTGGAGATCTATGGCGTCGAGGCGGCGGGCCATGGGATTTCCAGCGGCCAGCATGCGGCCGCCATCATCGGCGGCCGGCCGGGCGTTCTGCACGGCAACCGCACCTATCTGCTGATGGACGACGACGGGCAGATCAAGGATGCCCACTCCATCTCGGCTGGCCTGGATTATCCCGGAATTGGCCCCGAGCATTCCTGGCTGCATGATATCGGCCGGGTGAAATATATTCCCTGCACCGATGTCGAGGCGCTTGAAGGATTCATGCTGCTGTCGAAGCAGGAAGGCATCATTCCGGCGCTGGAATGTGCGCACGCCATCGCCAAGGTGGTGGAAATCGCGCCCACCAAGCCGAAAGATCATATCATGATCGTCAATCTGTCGGGCCGCGGCGACAAGGACATCTTCACCGTGGCGGAACATCTGGGGGGCCAGATATGAAATTTGCGTCTGTTTGCGCGGCCGTCGGCCTTGCTCTTCCGCTCGCTTTCGCGGGTCCCGGCGTCCTGTCCGCTTCGGCGGCGCCGGCTGGCCTGACCCTGACCACTGGCTCGGTGATCACTGATCCCACCGGCGCCTTCATCAGCGTGCAGGTGGCCAACAGCGGCACCTTGATGCTGAGCCAGATCGTGGTGACGTGCGATTTCTTCTCCAAGAGCAAGAAGAAGCTCGGCACCTCGTCCACGACGTTATTCTCCACCTTCCCCGGCCTCACGGGGGCGGATCAGGTCCGCCTGATGGGCGCCACGCGCGCCACTTCGGCGACCTGCGCCATCACCAGCCCGAACTGAGCGGGTCTCACTTTCTCCGGCCGCTCGCGGTCGGCCCCTTTCGCAGGGGACGAACAAAAGACGCATCATGACCACCCGCATCACCGCTCGCTTCGCCGCCCTTGCCGCCGAAGGCCGTCCCGGCCTCGTCACCTTCATCACGGCGGGCGATCCCGATGCCGCGACCTCCCTGGCAGTGCTCAAAGCATTGCCGGCGGCCGGGGCGGACGTGATCGAACTCGGCGTCCCGTTCACCGATCCTATGGCGGACGGCCCGGCGATCCAGGCCGCCGGCTTGCGGGCGCTCAAAGGCGGGCAGACGCTGGCGAAGACGCTGGCCATGGTCCGCGCCTTCCGCAAGGGCGACGGAGCGACCCCGATCGTGCTGATGGGCTATTACAACCCCATCTATATTTACGGCGTTTCACGCTTCCTGGCCGATGCGAAAGACGCCGGCGTGGACGGCCTCATCGTGGTGGATCTGCCGCCCGAGGAGGACGACGAGCTCTGCCTTCCGGCGCTTGCCGCCGGCCTCGACTTCATCCGACTGGCGACACCGACCACCGACGACAAGCGCCTGCCGGCGGTGCTCGCCCATACGGCGGGCTTCGTCTATTACGTCTCGATCACCGGCATCACGGGCGCTGCGACGCCGGACGCCGATTTGGTCTCCGCCGCCGTGGCGCGGATCAAGCGGCATACCGACCTGCCGGTGGCGGTGGGCTTCGGGGTGAAGACACCGGCTCAGGCGGCGGCGATCGCGGCCGGCGCCGACGCGGTGGTGGTCGGCTCGGCCCTGGTGGACGTCGTGCGCGCTTCGCTCGACGAAAAGGGCGTCGCGACACCCCGCACCGTGGCTGACGTCGAAGCTCTGGTGCGCGATCTCGCTGCGGCGGTGCGCGGCGTCTCCCGTCAGGCGGCCGAGTAAGGCCATCCCTTATTCCGCCGATCGCGAACACAGGCGTTCTTGATCCGCCTCATGGCGGCGGGGAAGCCAGCCGGTCGATGCTTCCTCCCATCCTAATGGGAGGTTCACATGCTTCACTCGCGTGCCACCCGCTTCATTGCCGCCCTACTTGCCGGTTCACTGCTGGCGGCAAGCCCGGCCGCCGCTTGTACCCGGGCGCTGTATGTCGGCGCCGACGGCCTCGTCATCACCGGCCGGTCGATGGATTGGGCGGAGGATATGCGCACCAATCTCTGGGCTTTTCCAAAGGGCATGGCGCGCGACGGCGCTGCCGGGCCCACGGCGCCCAAATGGGTCTCGAAATACGGCAGCCTGATCGCCTCGGGTTATGATGTCGGCACCGCCGACGGCATCAATGAAGAGGGGCTGGTGGTGAACCTGCTCTATCTTGATGAATCCGACTATGGCCGCGACACCGGCAAGCCGCCGATGTCGATTTCGGTATGGGCCCAGTATGTGCTCGACATGTTCGGCTCGGTCTCCGAAGCGGTGGCAGCGCTGGAGAAGGAGCCGTTCCGCATCGTCGCGCCGGTCCTGCCGAACGGGTCCCCCGCGCAGCTCCACCTCGCGCTGTCCGACGCCAGCGGCGATTCCGCCATCCTCGAATATATCGGTGGCAAGCTCGTCATCCACCATGGCAAGCAATATCAGGTGATGACCAACTCGCCGACGTTTGACCAGCAATTGGCGCTCAACGCCTATTGGGAAGAGATCGGCGGGCTCACCTTCCTGCCCGGCACGAACCGCGCTTCGGATCGCTTCGCCCGCGCCTCGTTCCTCATCCACGCTGTGCCCAAGCAGGCCGATCCGCGCTTCATTTCGGCGGTTCCGGGGCAGAGCTATGCCAACCAGGCCGCGCTCAGCGTGCTCGGGGTGATGCGCAGCGTCGGCGTGCCACTCGGCATCACCACGCCGAACCAGCCGAACATCTCCTCATCCCTTTGGCGCAGCGTCGCGGACCAGAAGAACAAGGTCTATTTTTTCGATTCTTCCACCAGCCCCAACGCATTCTGGGTGCCGCTCGCCGATCTCGACCTGAAGGCTGGCGCGCCGGTGAAGAAGCTGACGCTTGAAGGCGGCAAGGTCTATTCCGGCAATGCGGCGGCGCAGTTCGAGGTGGCGACGCCCTTCACCTTCCTGCCGGCGAAGAACTAAGGGCGCCTTGGCCCCGCCCCGGTCAACCGGGGCGGGGAGAGGGTCAGGCGCGTGCCGTGCGACGGGGCGAAACGACGTCCAGCAGCAGCGTGCCAACAGCCGCGACCAGCAGATTGGCGGCCAGTGCCAGCAGGCCCACATAGATCGTGTACGACTCGCCCCCGAGGATCATGCGGTGCACCGGCACCAGCCCATCGGAAAACACGATGAACGATCCGCCGATGATGCCCACGGCCCAGCCGGCCAGCAGCGCGCCGGCCCGGAACCAGCGCGTGAACAGACCGAACACCACGGCGGGGAAGGTCTGGAGGATCCAGAGGCCGCCCAACAATTGCAGGTCGATGGCGAACTTGGTCGGCAGGAAGATGATGCAGGCGAGGGCGCCCACCTTCACCACCAGCGACACGATCTTGGCCACCTGCGCTTCGCCCGCGTCGGTGACGGCCGGGTTCACATAGGCCTTCCACACGTTGCGGGTGAACAGGTTGGAGGCGCCGATGGACATCACCGCCGCCGGCACCAGCGCGCCGATGCCGATTGCGGCGAAGGCGAAGCCCGCAAACCAGCTCGGGAACAGGGTCTTGAACAGCACGGGCACCACGTCCGTGGGGCTGGTCACCTTCACGCCGGCCGCATGCGCCATGTAGCCGAGCAGGGCGATGAGGCCGAGCAGCACCGTATAGGCCGGCAGCAGGATCGCGTTCTTGCGGATGGTGTCGGCGCTCTGCGCCGCGAACACGCCAGTCAGGGTGTGTGGATACATGAAGGCGGCAAGCGCCGAGCCGAGCGCCAGCGTCGCATAAGGCAGCATCTGCTGGGGCTGGAGGGTGAGGCCGGTGGCGCCGCCCTTGGCCTGGAAGGCGAGGTCCGCAGCATGGAACACCGCGCCATAGCCGCCGAGCACCATGGGCACCAGCACCACCGCCACCAGCACGACCACATAGATCATGATGTCCTTGACGAAAGCGATCAGCGCCGGCGCCCGCAGGCCCGCCGAATAAGTATAGAGCGCGAGGATCAGGAAGGCGGCGATGATGGGGAATTCCCCTGTCAGCCCCATGGCCGAGATCACCGCCTGCATGCCCACCAGTTGAAGCGCGATGTAAGGCATGGTCGCGATGAGGCCGGTGATTGCGACCACCAGCTCCAGCGCACGGCTGCCGTACATGCCGTGGACCACGTCCGCCGCCGTCACATGCCCGCTGGCATGGGCGACCTTCCACAGCTTGGGCATGACGAGAAAGATGAAGGGATAGACGATGATCGTGTAGGGCAGGGCGAAGAAGCCGTAGGCGCCCACCGCATAGACCAGCGCCGGCACCGCGATGACCGTATAAGCGGTGTAGAAATCGCCGCCCACCAGGAACCAGGTGATCCAGACCCCGAACTGGCGCCCGCCAAGGCCCCATTCCTCGAGCTTGGCGTGGTCATCGGCTGCCTTCCAGCGCGATGCGATGAAGCCCATCACGGTGACGAGCGCGAAAAAAAACAGGAAGACCGACAGCGCGGTCCAATCGATGGACCCGATCATTCCTTGGTCGCCTTATATACGACGAAGGTCAAAAGCGAGGTCACCGGTACCCACGCCAATTGATACCAATAAAAGAACGGAAAGCCGAAAAGCTCGGGCAGGCGTTCATTGTAGAACGGCACCCACAGCAGCCCGATGAAAGGCAAGAGCAGGAGGAAGCGCACCTTTGGGAAACCTTCTGGTTCTTAGTCGGAGGGGCGCTTAAACCGTTTAAGAAACAGGGTCCAATCAAAAATGCGGGCGCATTTTCATTCCCTAACGGAATAATCATCTGTCGCCGTGGTTTCGCCACCATGCGCGCCCAAGCCCTGTTGCGAGATTACGCAAGGGTCGGCGGCGCGGGGAATTGCGCAGCGCAGCGCGACCGCACTTCCGTTCCTGCCCGCTCGGTATTACATGGAGCGCGCCACAGCCGGAGCATCCTCCTTGAATTGGATTTCCAACGTCGTCCGCCCGAAGATCCGCGATTTCCTGGCCCGCCGGGATGTGCCGGAGAATCTGTGGGTGAAGTGCCCGGAAACCGGGCAGATGGTGTTCCACAAGGATCTGGAGGCCAATCTCTATGTGATACCGGGTTCCGGCTATCACATGCGCATGGATGCCGTGAAACGGCTGAAAGCGACGTTCGATGACGGCGCCTATGAAGAGGTGGCCTTGCCCGAGGTGGCCATCGACCCGCTGAAGTTCCGCGACGAGCGGCGCTATGCGGATCGCCTCAAGGACGCCCGCACCAAGACCGGGATGCAGGATGCCGTGAAGGTCGCGACCGGCCTGCTGGAAGCCCTGCCGGTGACCATCGCGGTGCAGGATTTCGGCTTCATGGGCGGCTCGCTCGGCATGGCGGCAGGCGAAGCGGTGGTCAAGGGGCTTCAAACCGCCGCCGAGAAGGGCACGCCCTTCATCATGTTTGCAGCCTCCGGCGGCGCGCGCATGCAGGAGGGCATCCTCTCCCTCATGCAGATGCCGCGCACCACCGTGGCGATCCAGGAACTGCGCGAGGCGAAGAAGCCTTACATCGTGGTCCTCACCAACCCCACCACGGGCGGTGTCACCGCCTCCTACGCCATGCTGGGCGACATCCAGATCGCCGAACCGGGCGCCCTCATTGGCTTTGCGGGTCCGCGCGTGATCGAGCAGACCATTCGCGAGAAGCTTCCGGATGGCTTCCAGCGTGCGGAATATCTGCGCGAGCACGGCATGATCGACATGGTGGTGCATCGCCACCAAATGCGCGAGACGCTGGGCCGGCTGTGCCGCATCCTGGTGAAGGCGCCGGCCGTGCCGCCCAAGGGGCGCCTGCCGCGCCCCGCCACCGCGTGAGCTCCATCCACCCATTGCGCCGCGCGGCCGCAGCCGCGCAGGGGTAGAAGACGATGTCCCTCTCCCGCCCCGTCGGCGGACCCGACGCCATTCTGGAGCGCCTCGCGGCGCTCCATCCCCAGCGCATCGACCTGTCGCTGGATCGGGTCCATCGCCTGCTCGCCGCGCTCGACCATCCCGAACTGCGCCTGCCTCCCGTCATTCACGTGGCGGGTACCAACGGCAAGGGGTCGACCATCGCTTTCCTGCGCGCGGCGCTGGAAGCGGCGGGAAAGCGCGTGCACGTCTACACTTCGCCCCATCTGGTGCGGTTCAACGAGCGCATCCGTCTCGCCGGCGCGCTGGTGAGCGATGAAGCCCTTTCGGACGCGCTCGACCAGGTGGAAACCGCCAATGCGGGTCAGCCCATCACCCTTTTCGAGATCACGACAGCGGCAGCCTTCGTCCTGTTCGCGCAGGTGCCGGCGGATGTGCTGATGCTGGAAGTGGGCCTCGGCGGGCGGCTCGACGCCACCAATGTGGTCGATGCCCCGCTCGCCAGCGTCATCACGCCGCTGTCCATCGACCATGTGGACTTTCTCGGGCCGACCCTTGAGCTGATCGCCGCCGAGAAGGCCGGCATCATCAAGCGCCGCGTCCCGGTGATCGTTGCCGCCCAGCCCGACGAGGCGCTGGAGGTGATCGAGCGCGCGGCGGCGCGCAAGCTGGCGCCGGTGTTCGCGCGCGGCCAGCAATGGACGGTGCATGAGGAGGCGGGCCGGCTCGTCTATTCCGACGAGGCGGGCCTGCTGGATCTGCCGCGGCCGCGCCTGATGGGCGCGCACCAGATCGACAATGCCGGCCTTGCGGTCGCGACCTTGCGCGCGCTGCCGCAATTGGGCGTGACCGCCGCCGCCATCGAGGACGGGCTGCGCGCCGCGGACTGGCCGGCACGACTTCAGCGCTTGGCGCCGGGGCCTCTCACGGCCCGCGCGCCGGGGGATGTGGAAGTGTGGCTCGACGGCGGGCACAATGCCGCGGGCGGCGCCGCGCTCGCCAATGCCTTGGCGGAGCTTGAGGAGCGCTATGCGCGCCCGCTGGTGATGATCGTGGGCATGCTGGGCTCGAAGGATGTCTCGGCATTCCTGGCGCCGTTCGCGGGCCTCGCCCGCGAGGTGATCGCGGTTCCGGTCCCGGGCGAGCACAAGGGCCTGTCGCCGGAGGAGGTGGCTGCCGCCGCCGCTGCGCTTGGCATGTCCGGTTCGGTGGCGCGGGATGTGGGCGCAGCGTTGGATGGGCTCGCGTCCTTTCCACTCGTGCCGCCGCCGCGCGTTTTGATCGCCGGCTCGCTTTATCTGGCAGGCGCCGTCCTGCAGGAGAACGGCACCGCCTTGCTCTGAGACCCTCGCATCGGACAGCCCACTTTCTTCAGCCGGAGGTCGCGTCCTCGTTCGGCTTATGGGGGTCGGGCAGGGCACCGGTGCCCGGCGTCTTGGCGGGATCGGTCAGGGCCGGCTTGGCATGGGGCCCGGCCGCGGGCTTGGCGGTAGCCTTGTCTTGAGACGGTGGCCGGGCTCTGGCGTCTTTGTCGGCCTTGGTCTGATCGAAAGCGGGGTGTCTCGGTGACACGGTCATGCAGGGTTCTCCTGTGTAATCCATTGGGATATAACGCAGCAGGACACATCCGGTTGCCTCGGCGGCAGGTGCACCTTGACTTACCGCGCCGCGAAGAGCAGCTTCCGGCCGCGCCATGAGGTGCCGGACAGAGCGTCCATTGATCCCCCAAAACCCACGGACAGGCATGCGCAGCTATTTGGACTTCGAGAAGCCGGTGGCCGAGCTCGAGGCGAAGGTGGAAGAACTGCGGGCACTTTCGAGCGGGGACGGCGTCGCCATTGCCGACGACGTGACGCGCCTTGAGGCTAAGGCGGCCGACGCCCTGGCGCAGCTCTATTCCACGCTCACCCCGTGGCAGAAGACCCTGGTGGCGCGCCATCCCGCGCGGCCGCATTTCGGCGATTTCGCCAAGGGCCTGTTCGACGAATTCACGCCCATGGCGGGCGATCGCAAATACGGCGAGGACGAAGCCATCATCGGCGGCTTCGCGCGCTTCCGGGGCGAACCCGTGTGCGTGATCGGCCACGAGAAGGGCTCCACCACCGAGACCCGCATCCGTCACAATTTCGGCATGGCGCGTCCTGAAGGCTATCGCAAGGCCGCGCGCCTGATGGAGCTGGCGGACCGCTTCAATGTGCCGATGATCGCGTTGGTCGATACCGCCGGCGCTTATCCCGGCATCGGCGCCGAGGAGCGCGGGCAGGCCGAGGCCATCGCCCGCTCCACCGACGCCTGCCTCGCGCTGGGCGCGCCCAACGTGGCGGTCGTGATCGGGGAGGGCGGCTCCGGCGGCGCCATCGCCATCGCCACGGCCAATAAGGTGCTGATGCTGGAGCACGCTGTCTACAGCGTGATCTCGCCCGAAGGCGCGGCTTCCATCCTGTGGCGCGACACCGCCAAGGCGCAGGAGGCGGCGACCAATATGAAGATCACGGCCCAGGACCTGGTGCGATTCGGCGTCGTCGATTCCATCATCAAGGAGCCCACCGGCGGGGCCCATCGCGACCCCAAGGCGGCCATCACCGCGACCGGGGATGCCATTGCCGAGGCGTTGAGCGGCATGGCCGGGATGGACGCGACAGCCGTGCGCAAGGCACGGCGGGCAAAGTTCCTGGCGATTGGACGCACCCTGTAGAGTGGACTTCTAGCGCTTTGTCTGGAACCATCTCATATTGGCCGTAATTCGCCGGTCATGTGCGGCTAACAAGCACTAATTTATCGCTTTTTCGCCATCATATGGTAACGCGCCGTCAAGGGTGGACCTTGCATCATGGCTCTTAGTGCGCCCGAAACGGACCTTGGAGTTCTGCGTTGAGCCGTCCGCTTCCCTTCTTTTCCCGTCTTCGCCTTGCTGCGCTGGCCGCCACCGCTGCGGTGGTTCTCGCCGGCTGCAACGGTCAGGGCGATTTGTCTCGGCGCTCCCAGCAGCCCTTGTCGCCGCAGATGGTCACCCTGATCCAGGAGAAGGGCATGACGCCCTCCAGCCCGATCCTGGTGCGCCTGTTCAAGCAGGAATCCGAGCTTGAGGTCTGGAAGCAAAAGACCGACGGCACCTATGCGCTGCTCAAGACCTATCCCATCTGCCGCTGGTCGGGCGAGCTTGGCCCCAAGGTGAAGATGGGCGACCGCCAGGCGCCCGAGGGCTTCTATGCCATCACCCCGGCGCTGATGAATCCCAATTCCAGTTATTATCTGGCGATCAACACCGGCTTTCCGAACGCGTTCGACAAATCCTACGGCCGCACCGGCGAGTTCCTGATGATCCACGGGGACTGCTCCTCGTCGGGCTGCTACGCCATGACCGACCAGCAGATCGCCGAGATTTTCGCTCTTGCGCGGGAAAGCTTCGCGGGCGGTCAGCGCTCGTTCCAGCTCCAGGCCATGCCGTTCCGCATGACGCCGAAGAACCTTGCCCGCCATCGCACCAACCCGAACATGGCCTTCTGGCGCAACCTGAAGGAAGGCTATGACAGCTTCGAGGTGACGAAGCAGGAACCCAAGGTCAACGTGTGCGACCGGCACTATGTGTTCAACGCGCAGGTGGAAGGCGGGCGCGGCTTCGATGCTTCCGCTCCCTGCCCGAGCTATACCGTGCCTGCCGAGATCGCCGGCGCCATCGCCGCCAAGCGCATGGCCGACGACCAGCAGATCGCCGCGCTGTCGAAATCGCTGCCCGTGGATCCGGTGCGGACCGGAACCGACGGCGGCATGCATCCGGTGTTCCTCGCCAAGTTCCGCCCGGTCGGCACCGAGGCGAATGACTACACGGTGGACGTGAACGGAACGCCGCCCGGCGAGATGCCCGAGACGACGCGCCCGCCGGGCGTTTCTCCCGAGAGCCAGGTGGCCGAATCGAACGCGCCGGTGCGTCCGGGCCCCGTGCAACAGACCGCTAGCCTGAACGGCCAGGTCGCCGGCACCGCGTCGGTGCTGCAGGGCTCCACGGCCATTGTCACCCCGGGTGCGTTCTCCTCCAGCGCGCGCTAGGCCGGTCGAAAATCCTGCTCCGGCGCCTCCAGGGTGCGTCTTCCGGGCGAAAATGTTTCACGTGAAACAATGAGTTAGCGCGGACGAAGTGTGGTTTAAGGCCGCTTCTCCGCGGGTTTTCGGCGGACGAAACCGGCATTTCGGGCGAACGTTCGCCGCAGATGAATCCGGAGCGCCGCTCCGGTTCAAATCGCCCCTCGGACGCCCCTCCGTCCCCCTCCGCTCCCGTCCGGCCGCTTTGGCGCCCGCTTCATCGCGATCGGCCGACGGGCAGGCGGGCGCAAACAAAAACGCCCGGCTCAGCCGGGCGTTTTGATTCAGGGAGCCAAGCCTCAGACGCGGCAGGCTCCAGACGCGGCAGGCCTCAGACGCGGGAAGCCTCGGGCCGCAGGCGCCGCGCGTCTCAGGCGAAGCGGCCGTGGCAGTGCTTAAACTTCTTGCCGGAGCCGCACGGGCAGTTCTCGTTGCGGCCCACCTTGCCCCAGGTGGAGGGGTCGTTGGGATCGCGCGCCGCGACCGCGATGTCGCCCGCCAGGTCCGGCTGGGGCCGGGTGCCGATGGCGGCGGCCGAGGCGGAGAATTCATCCTCGCCCGTGCTCGCGTCGATATGGTGCCCCTCCATCACCGGCAGCGCCTCTTCCGGCGGCGGGGAGGTGACGATCTCCACGCGCATCAGCTGCGAGGTAACGATTTCCCGCAGGCGGCCAAGCATGGCGGAGAACAGCTGGAAGGCTTCGGACTTGTACTCGTTCAGCGGGTCGCGCTGGGCATAGCCGCGCAGGCCCACCACCTGGCGCAGATGGTCCAGCATGGCGATGTGCTCGCGCCACAGATGGTCCAGCGTCTGCAGCAGGATCGACTTTTCGATGTAGCGCATCAGGTCCGGGCCATACTGGCCCGCCTTGCCCGCCATCCATTCGTCGGCGCGGCGGATGATGCGCTCGGTGACTTCCGGCCCGGCGATGCCTTCCTCCTGCGCCCAGGCCTCCACCGGCAGGTCGAGGGTGAGCACGTCGCGCACGGCGAAGTCGAGGCCCTTCACATCCCATTGCTCGGGATAGGAATTTTCCGGAATGTACTTGGCGACGAGGTCGGTGATGACCGAGTGGCGCATGTCCTCCACGGTCTCGGCGATATCCGCGTCGTTCATCAGGTCGAGCCGCTGCTCGAACACCACCTTGCGCTGGTCGTTGAGAACGTCGTCATATTTCAGAACGTTCTTGCGCATGTCGTAATTGCGCGCCTCGACCTTCTGCTGGGCCTTCTCCAACGCCTTGTTGATCCAGGAGTGGATGATGGCCTCGCCTTCCTTCAGGCCGAGCTTCTGGAGCATGCCGTCCAGCCGGTCGGACCCGAAGATGCGCATCAGGTCGTCGTCGAGGGAGAGGAAGAATTTGGAGCGTCCGGGGTCGCCCTGGCGGCCGGAGCGGCCGCGCAGCTGGTTGTCGATGCGGCGGCTTTCGTGGCGCTCGGTGCCGAGCACGCACAACCCGCCGGCGGCCAGCGCCTTCTGCTTCATCTCCGCGACTTCCGCGCGGATGCGCGCTTCCGCCTCGGCCCGCTCGGGCCCTTCGGGCAGATGCTGCAATTCCTGCGCGATGCGCATTTCCACATTGCCGCCGAGCTGAATGTCGGTGCCGCGGCCCGCCATGTTGGTGGCGATGGTGATGGCGCCAGGAACGCCCGCCTGGGAGACGATATAGGCTTCCTGCTCGTGATAGCGGGCATTCAGCACCGCGAAGGCCTTCTCATGGCCGTGGCCGCTGAAGGCCGCGGGGTCTGAGAAGTCCTTCTGCTTCAGGCCGGCCTGCTTAAGCATTTCCGCCAGCAGTTCGGATTTCTCGATCGAGGTGGTGCCCACCAGCACGGGCTGCCCGCGCTCGGCGCAATCCTTGATGACCTCGATGATGGCGGCGTATTTCTCATTCGCCGTGCGATACACCTCGTCGTCATCGTCCTTGCGGGCGATGGGAACGTTAGTGGGCACTTCCACCACGTCGAGCTTGTAGATGTCGCCGAACTCGGCCGCCTCGGTATTGGCGGTGCCGGTCATGCCGCCGAGCTTTTCGTACAGGCGGAAATAATTCTGGAAGGTGATGGAGGCGAGGGTCTGGTTCTCGGGCTGAACCTGGACGTGCTCCTTGGCTTCCAGCGCCTGGTGCAGGCCTTCCGAATAGCGCCGGCCGGGCATCATGCGGCCGGTGAACTCGTCGATGATCACGACTTCGTTGTTGCGGACGATATAGTCCTTGTCGCGCTGGAACAGCGTGTGGGCCCGCAGCGCCTGGTTCACGTGGTGAACCACCGACACGTTCTCGATGTCGTAGAGGGAGGTGGACTTCAGCAAATCGGCGGCGGAGAGCATCTGCTCCATCTTCTCCATGCCGGCTTCGGTCATGGAGACGGTGCGCTGCTTCTCGTCCACCTCATAGTCGTCCTTGGTGAGGCGGGGGATATAGGTGTCGATCGTGTTGTAGAAATCCGAGCGGTCGTCGAGCGGGCCGGAGATGATGAGCGGCGTGCGTGCCTCGTCGATGAGGATCGAATCCACTTCGTCGACGATGGCGTAGAAATGCCCGCGCTGCACCATGTGCGCGCGGTCGTATTTCATATTGTCGCGCAGATAGTCGAAGCCCAGCTCGTTGTTGGTGGCATAGGTCACGTCGCTGGCATAGGCGGCGCGGCGCTGGTCGTCGTCCAGGCCGTGAACGATGATGCCGGTGGTGAGGCCGAGGAAGTTATAGACCTTCGCCATCCATTCGGCGTCGCGGCGGGCGAGGTAGTCATTCACCGTCACCACGTGCACGCCCTTGCCGGCGAGCGCGTTGAGATAGACCGGCAGGGTGGCGACGAGGGTCTTGCCCTCGCCGGTCTTCATTTCGGCGATGTCACCATTGTGCAGCACCATGCCGCCGATCAGCTGCACGTCGAACGGCCGCAGGCCGAGCACGCGCTTGGCCGCCTCGCGCACCGTGGCGAAGGCGGGCACCAGCAGATCGTCAAGCTTCTTGCCGGCGGCGAGCTGGGCGCGGAATTCGGCCGTGCGTGCGCGCAGCTGATCGTCCGAAAGCGCCGAGACCTCCGGTTCCAGCGCGTTGATCGCCGCCACCATGGGCCGAAATCCGCGGACCATGCGGTCGTTCGCGGAGCCGAAGATCTTGCGGGCAATTCCACCTAGCATCGTGACGTCTCAATTCCGTCCCGTCTCTTGTAGCGGAGGGGCGGAGACGGGCCGCCGGACCCTCCGGTCCATGAACTCGCCTTTACGACACGCGCAATGCGGCGCCAGCAAGTCCACGCTTGATATTCGCTTCACCCGACGCCGAGTGCGCGCCCCCTTCCGGCCGAAATGCCGTCGCGGCGCACGAGCCCATCCAGGATACGACGGGAGACTTATGAACGGGTCGCAGGCTTGTCAATGAGAGCCGGGCGCGCGGCGGCGCCTTGGCGGCCGATATTCCCCTTCGGAACGCGGCGGCCGCGAATTTACCGCGGTATGCCGCACTGCGAACCGTGAGGTGTCATGGACTTGTCCGAGGGTGCTAAGTAGTATCCCGCACAATTGAGGTCCCGGGGGATTTACGATGATGGGGCGGGTAATGCGTGTTTGCCGCGTCGGCTTGAATGCTGGCTTGCAGGCAGGCCTGGGCGTGGCTGGAACTCCGGCCCGGCTCGCGCTTGCGGTCCCCGTGATCGCGGTGGCGCTCGCGGGCTGCGAGGAAAAGAACACCTACGTCGCCCCGCCGCCCCCCACCGTTACCGTCGCCGAAGTGGGCTCCCAGCCCGTGGTGCGCTATCTCGAACTGACCGGCAACACCGCATCGATCAATACGGTGGACCTCAACGCCCGCGTCCAGGGCTTCCTGACCGACATTAAATATAAGGACGGCGCCCTGGTCCGGAAGGGCACCGTGCTGTTCGTGATCGAACAGGATCAGTACAAGGCCAACCTCGCCCAGGCCCAGGCCACGCTTTCCGCCAACCAGGCGCTGCAGGTGCAGGCCGAGGCCGAATTCAACCGGCAGAATCAGCTGGCTAAGCAGGACTTCGCTTCCCAGGCCACCCTCGACCAGGCCCGCGCCAAGCGCGACCAGGCGGTGGCGAACGTGCAGAACGCCCAGGCCTCGCTCGACATCGCGAAGATCAACCTCGGCTATACCGAAGTGGTCGCGCCGTTCGACGGCGTGGTGACCGCCCATCTCCAGGACGTGGGCGCCCTGGTCGGCTACAGCGGCCCCACCAAGCTCGCCACGATCGTCGAAGTGAACCCCATCTATGTGTGGTTCTCGCTGTCCGAGACCCAGGTGCTGAACATCAAGGAAGGCCTCGCCAAGCAGGGCCGCACCTTGCAGTCGGTGGCGCAGGATCTCGCCAACATCCCGGTCGAGATCGGCCTGCAGACCGAGCAGGGCTATCCCCACGCCGGCAAGCTCGATTACGTCGCCCCGCAGGTCGACCCCAACACCGGCACGCTGACCGTGCGCGGCATCTTCGACAACAAGGACCTGGCGCTGATTCCCGGCCTGTTCGCGCGGGTGCGCCTGCCGCTCGGCCCGGCCACCGACATGGTGGTGGTCAATGACGCGGCCATCGGCACCAACCAGAGCGGCAGCTATGTGCTGACCGTGGATTCCACGGGCAAGGTTGCCGAGCAGGTGGTGCACCTCGGGCAGATGCAGGACAACGGCCTGCGCGCGCTCGCCTCCGGCCTCTCCGCGGGCACCCAGGTGGTGGTCAACGGCCTGCAGCGCGCCGTGCCCGGCTCCAGGGTGACGGTCGAGAAGGGGAGCATGACCCCGCCGGCGCAGAAGAAGCCCATCACGCCGGCCATGAACACGCCGGCCACCACCCCCGCCGCAACGACCCCGGCTGCGCCGGCGCCCGCAGCGCCCACGCCGCCCGCCGCGACCCCCGCGGCGCCGAAGAACTGACGACCGATCCCTCGAACCACAGGCGGCGAACATGATCTCGCGCTTTTTCATCGAGCGACCGGTCCTAGCCAACGTCCTCGCTCTGCTTTTCGTCCTGATCGGCTCGGTCTGCCTCATCCGCCTGCCGGTGGCGCAATATCCCAATATCGTGCCGCCCACCGTCACGGTGACCACCAGCTATCCCGGCGCGAGCGCCAAGACCATCGTCGACACGGTGGCCCTGCCCATCGAGCAGCAGGTCAACGGCGTCCAGGACATGCTCTACATGCAGTCCTGGGCGGCCAGCGACGGCACCTATACGCTGGTCGTGACCTTCGCCATCGGCACCGACCCGAACATGGCGCAGGTGCTGGTGCAGAATCGCGTGTCCATCGCCTTGGCCTCGCTGCCCTCGGCGGTGTCGACCCAGGGCGTCACGGTGCTCCAGAAGGGCACCTCGATCCTGGAGTTCGTGGCGCTGACCTCGCCGGACGGGCGCTATGACGGCCTGTTCCTTTCCAACTACGCCGCCATCTATGTGCAGAACGAACTGGCGCGTCTGAGCGGCGTCGGCAACGTGCTCATCTTCGGCGCCGGCGACTACGCCATGCGCGTGTGGATGGACCCGGACAAGATGCAGGCGGTGGGCCTGACGCCCTCGGACGTGGTCAACGCCATCAAGGGGCAGAGCCAGGAAGTCACCGCCGGCCAGGTGGGCATGCCGCCGGCGCCCGTGGGCACGAACTTCCAATACACGGTCAACATCCAGGGCCGCCTCAACGACGTGCCGGATTATGAGAACATCATCGTCAAGGTGGACAACCAGAACGGCGGCCGCATCCTGCGCGTGAAGGACATCGGCCGGGTCGAGCTGGGCGCGCAGAGCTACAGCAAGACCTTCCAGCTGGACAACAAGCCGGCCACCGGCATCGCCATCTTCCAATTGCCCGATGCCAACGCGCTCGATGTGGCGGCAGCGGTCAAGGCGAAGATGGAGCAGCTGAAGACCTCCTTCCCCGAAGGCGTCGCCTATACCGTCCCGTTCGACACCACGCTGTTCGTCGCCGCCTCCATCAGCGAGGTCTACAAGACCCTCTACGAGGCGGGCATCCTGGTGCTCGTGGTCATCATCCTGTTCCTGCAGGATTGGCGCGCCACCCTGGTGCCGGCGACCACCGTGCCGGTCACCATCATCGGCGCCTTCGCCGCCATGGCGGCCATGGGCTTCACCATCAACCTGTCCACCCTGTTCGCGCTCATCCTCGCCATCGGCATCGTGGTGGACGACGCCATCGTGATCGTGGAAGGCGTGGCGCGGCACATCGAGGAGGGGATGGAGGGCCAGCCGGCCGCCGAAAAGGCCATGGACGAATTGTTCGGCCCGGTCATCGGCATCACCCTTGTGCTGATGTCGGTGTTCCTGCCGGCCTCGTTCATTCCCGGCCTGACGGGCGAGATGTTCAAGCAGTTCGCGCTGGTCATCGCCGCCACGGCCTTCATCTCGGCCATCAATGCCGCGACGCTGAAGCCCACCCAGTGCGCCCTGTGGCTGCGTCCGCCGACCCCGCCGGAAAAGCGCAACGTGGTCTATCGCGGCTTCAACGCCATCTATGACCGCTGCGAACGGGCCTATACCGCGCTCATCTCGCGCATGGTCCATGTCTCCGGCCTGATGGTGCTGGTGGCGCTGGCCCTCATCGGGCTCGCCGGCTACGGCCTCACCCGCGTGCCCACCTCGTTCCTGCCCATCGAGGACCAGGGCTATGTGGTGCTGGCGGTGCAATTGCCGGACGGCGCCTCGACCGAGCGCACCCAGGCCATCGTCAACCGCGCCTCGGATGTCGCCCAGAAAACCCCGGGCGTGCAGACGGTGCTCGGCATCACCGGCATTTCCGCGCTCGACAACAACGCGACGCTGAGCAGCGCCGGCGTGCTCTATGTCACGTTCAACGACTGGAGCGTGCGCGACAAGCAGAAGGGCCAGGACCTCCTGTCCATCTACACCCACCTGAACACGGAGCTGGGCAAAATCCAGGAAGCCAGCATCGCGGTGCTCGTGCCCCCGGCCATCCAGGGCATCGGCAATGCCGCCGGCTTCACCATGCAGCCGCAGATCCGCGACGGCAATTTCGACTATGTCCTGCTGGACCGCGTGGCGAATGCGATCATCGAGAAGGGGCAGGCGCAATCCTCCCTGTCGCATCTGTCCACCTCGTTCCGCGTGGGCGCGCCGCAATTGCAGGTGGATGTGAACCGCATCAAGGCAGAGACCCTCGGCGTCACGGTGAACCAGGTGTTCAGCGCGGTCTCCACCTATGTGGGGTCCGCCTACGTCACCCAGATCAACAAGTTCGGCAACGTGTTCCAGGTGTATGCGCAGGCCGATTCCAAGGCGCGTATTTCGCCGGAGGACCTGAACAATCTGAAGGTGAAGGCGGCCAATGGCACCATGGTGCCCCTCGGGACCCTGATCGACATCCGCGTCATCCCCGGCGCGCCGCTGATCTCGCTCTACAATCTGTATCCGACCGCCACCATCGTCGGCACCAACGCGCCGGGCTTCTCCTCCGGTCAGGCGCTGAGCGTGATGGAGCAGATCGCCAGCGCCACGCTGCCGCCGGGCATGGGCTTCGAATGGACCGCCATGTCCTATCAGGAGAAGCAGGTCGGCTCGCAGATGTACTACGTCTTCGCGCTCGCCATCCTGCTGGTCTACATGGTGCTCGCTGGCCAGTATGAAAGCTGGATCCAGCCGCTGTCGGTCATCCTGGCGGTGCCGCTGGCGCTGCTCGGCACGGTCGGCGCGCTGGTGGGGCTGGGGATCGCGAACAATCTCTACACCCAGATCGGCCTCGTCCTGCTGATCGCGCTGGCCTCCAAGAACGCCATCCTGATCGTGGAATACGCCCGCGAGAAACGGGCGGAGGGCATGGGCATCATGGAAGCGGCGGTGGAGGCCTCGCGCCTGCGGTTCCGCCCCATCCTGATGACATCGTTCGCCTTCATCCTCGGCGTGCTGCCGCTGGTGTTCGCGACCGGAGCGGGCGCCAATTCGCGCAAGTCCATCGGCATCGCGGTGGTGAGCGGCATGCTCGCCTCCACCTGCCTCGCGGTGCTGTTCGTGCCGTCCTTCTACACGGTGCTCCAGCGCTTCGAGGAGAAGTACCTGCACAAGAAGAAGAAGCCGCACGGCGCTGCCGAGGGCGACGGCCCCGCCGCGCCGCCGGCCGGCCCGGTGCCGGGCCACCCCGCCTCCGCCTGACATCGCATCGGCAGGGCCGCCCCCCGCGGCCCTGCCTCCAAAACAGGCAATACGCGCCGCAAACTCACGCTTTCTTGAGCCGATGCGCTTGTCTAACCTCAAGCCATGCCGTGCCAACCGGAGCTGGTGACCTGAATGTCGATCCTCGCGAGCCTCCACCACGTCACCAGCTATTCCTATGACCGGCCCATCATGCTTGGGCCACAGACCGTGCGCCTGCGCCCGGCGCCGCATAGCCGCACCGACATTCCCGCCTATTCTCTGAAGATCACGCCGGCCGAGCACTTCATCAACTGGCAGCAGGACCCGTTCGGCAACTGGCTGGCGCGGCTCGTGTTTCCCGAGAAGACCACCGAGTTCAAGGTCGAGGTGGACCTGCTCGCGCGCATGTCGGTCATCAATCCGTTCGACTTCTTCATCGAGGAATACGCCGACCATTTCCCCTTCGACTACACGCCCGAGCTGAAGGCCGAGCTGACGCCCTATCTCGCGCTCGAGGACGGCGGGCCGGAGCTGGACGCCTTCGTCGCCGCCATCCCGCGCACCAAGACGCGCATGGTGGACTTCCTGGTCGGGCTCAATCAGCGCGTGCAATCGGAAGTCGGCTACGTCATCCGCATGGAGCCGGGCGTCCAGACGCCGGATGAGACGCTGAAGAGCAAGCTCGGCTCGTGCCGCGATTCCGGCTGGCTGCTGGTGCAGGTGCTGCGCCGCCTCGGCCTCGCCGCGCGCTTCGTCTCCGGCTATCTGATCCAGCTCAAGCCCGACGTGCCGGCGCTCGACGGCCCCTCCGGCACCGACGTGGACTTCACCGACCTGCATGCCTGGGCGGAAGTGTACCTGCCCGGCGCCGGCTGGATCGGCCTTGACGCCACCTCCGGGCTGCTGTGCGGCGAAGGGCATATCCCGCTGGCGGCGACCCCGCATTATCGCTCCGCCGCGCCCATCAGCGGCGGTGTCGAGCCGGCGGAAGTGGAATTCGATTTCGAAATGTCGGTGGCCCGCGTCGCCGAGGCGCCGCGCGTGACCCTGCCGTTCTCGGACGAGAGCTGGGCCGCGCTCAACGCGCTCGGCGAAAAGGTCGATGCCGACCTGCTCACCAACGACGTGCGCCTGACCATGGGCGGCGAGCCCACCTTCGTCTCCATCGACGATTATGAGGGCGCCGAATGGAACACCGCCGCCCTCGGCCCGCAGAAGCGGGTGCGCGCGGACGATCTGGCCCGGCGCCTGCGCAAGCGCTTCGCGCCCGGCGGCCTGCTGCATTACGGCCAGGGCAAATGGTATCCCGGCGAGCCGCTGCCGCGCTGGTCCTTCGGCCTGTTCTGGCGCAAGGACGGCAAGCCGATCTGGCATGACGAGACGCTGATCGCCGACGAGGCGCACGATTATGGCGTCACCACCGCCGACGCCGAGCGATTCGCGCTCGCTTTGGCCGAGCGCCTCGGCCTCGGCCGCAAATATGTGCAGCCGGCCTATGAGGACAATGCCCACTTCCTGCTGAAGGAAGCCAATTTGCCGGAGAATCTCGAGCCCGGCGACAAGCGGCTGGCGGACCCGGAATCCCGCATCACCCTCGCAAAGGCGCTCGCCGAGGGGCTGGGCAATGCGCGCGGCTTCGTCATCCCGGTGCAGCGGCTGAACGCGCGCGGCGGGCAGGGCTGGCTGAGCGAAGTGTGGAAATTCCGCCGCGGCCACCTGTTCCTGGTGCCGGGCGACAGCGCCATCGGCTTCCGCTTGCCGCTGGATTCCCTGCCGTATCTCTCGCCGATCCTCTATCCCCACACCATTCCCGCCGATCCGATGGAGCCGCGCGGCCCGCTGCCCGATCCCGACGAGATGGCGCAGGGCTACGAGCGCGACGCGGCCACCGGCCATGTGCCCTCCGCCGAGCGGGCGCGGCAGATCCTCTCCGATTATCTGGCGCGGGCGCCGCAGCCGGCCGACCAGGCGGTGCGCACCGCCGTTTCGGTCGAAGCGCGCGACGGGCGGCTGTGCGTGTTCCTGCCGCCGCTGACCACGCTGGAGGATTATCTCGCGTTCGTCTCGGCCGTGGAATCGGTCGCCGCCGAGCTGAAGATGCCGGTGCATCTGGAGGGCTATCCGCCGCCGTTCGACCCGCGCCTCCAGGTGATCGGCCTCTCGCCCGATCCCGGCGTGCTGGAAGTGAACATCCATCCCGCGTCCGACTGGAAGGGATGCGTGGAGACCACACGCATCGTCTATGAGGAGGCGCGCCTCGCCCGCCTCGGCACCGAGAAGTTCATGACCGACGGGCGCCACACCGGCACCGGCGGCGGCAATCACGTGGTGGTGGGCGGCATCACCCCGGCGGACAGCCCGTTCCTGCGCCGGCCGGACCTGCTGAAGAGCCTGCTGCTCTATTGGCAGCGCCATCCCTCGCTGTCCTACATGTTCTCCGGCGTGTTCATCGGCCCCACCTCGCAGCATCCGCGCATCGACGAGGCGCGGCACGACAGCCTGTACGAGCTGGAGATCGCCTTCTCCAAATTCCCCGCCCCGGGCACGGACCTGCCGCCGCCGCCCTGGCTGGTGGACCGCATGCTGCGCAACATCCTGATCGATGTGACGGGCAACACCCACCGCACGGAAATCTCCATCGACAAGCTCTATTCGCCGGACGGCCCCACCGGCCGTCTGGGGCTGGTGGAGTTCCGCTGCTTCGAGATGCCGCCGGACTGGCGCATGAGCCTTGCTCAGCAATTGCTGCTGCGGGCGCTCATCGCGGCGCTGTGGCGCCGGCCGCTGTCCGGTTCGCTGGTGCGCTGGGGCACGGCGCTGAACGACCGCTTCATGCTGCCCTATTACGCCTGGGCCGATTTCCAGGACGTGCTCGGCGATCTGCGCGATGCCGGCTATGATTTCGATCCGCTCTGGTTCCAGGCCCAGTTCGAGTTCCGCTTCCCGAGCTTCGGCAAGGTGCAGCGGGCGGGGGTCGATATCGAGCTGCGCCAGGCGCTGGAGCCGTGGCATGTGCTTGGCGAGGAAGCCGCCGCAGGTGGCACCGTGCGCTATGTGGACAGTTCCGTGGAGCGCGTGCAGGTGCAGGTGGATGGGTTCAATCCGGCCCGCCACGTCGTCACCTGCAACGGCCGGCGCGTTCCCCTCGCGCCGACCGGGCGCAGCGGCACCTTCGTGGCCGGCGTGCGCTACAAGGCGTGGGAGCCCTATTCCGCGCTGCATCCGACCATTCCGGTGCACACGCCCCTGGTGTTCGATCTCATCGATACCTGGAGCGGGCGCTCGCGCGGCGGGTTCGTCTATCACGTCTCCCATCCGGGCGGCCGCAGCTACGACACCTATCCGGTGAATTCCTACGAGGCGGAATCGCGCCGTCTCGCCCGGTTCGTGAACCATGGCCACACGCCGGGCGTGCCCCACGTGCCGGCGGAATCCGCGCCGGACGAATTCCCCACCACCCTCGACCTGCGGCGGCCGGCGGGACTCTGAACGCGCCGCCGGCGGCATATGCCTGCCGGCGGAAAAGAAATCGTTCCAATTCGCAGATAAGTTCTTTCCTCGCGGGAAAAGTTCGGCAAGCTAGGGACTCTGGCGATGCGCCTGCCGCAAGCGGGCCCATCGCCGGTGTCGCGTGCGGGCCGGCGGAGCGCCGCCATGCACCGCGCGTGCAAGAACCGGCATCGCCCAAGGCGGCCCGCGCGCGGCCGGTGCGGGCGGCGGCGCTGCGTGAACCGGCGGTCATGAGTCATACGAGCGGGCTCTCGGGAGGAAAAGCCAAGCGTGGACAAAGTGAGCCTGGCCGAGGACGCCAATCGCGATCCGTTCGCAGCCGCTGCGGTGGAAGCCGTTCTCGACGGCTATCAGACGCTGCCCGGCGTGCGCGACGAGATGATGGGTGCCGACGGTCGTCCACGTGCCCATTGGGTGCCGTTCCTGACCGCGCTCGCGGAACTCGGCCCGCAGGAGGTGCGCCGGCGCTTCGGCGCGGCCGACCGCTACCTGCGCGACAGCGGCGTCTTCTACCGGGTTTATGACGACAAGGGCGGCGGCGAGCGGCCCTGGGCGCTCAGCCACATTCCCCTGCTGCTGGACAAGGCCGATTGGGACAGCCTCGCCGCCGGGCTGGTCGAGCGCGCGCAATTGCTGGAATCCCTGCTGGCCGATCTCTACGGTCCCGCGCGGCTGGTCGAGCAGGGGGCGCTTCCCGCCGCCGCTGTGGCCGGCAGCCCGGAATTCCTGCGCCCGATGGTCGGCACCGTCCCGCGCGGAGGGCGGTTCCTGCGCTTCTACGCGGCCGATGTGGGGCGCGGCCCGGACGGGCGCTGGTGGGTGCTGTCCGATCGCACCCAGGCGCCCTCGGGCGTCGGCTATGCCCTGGAAAACCGCCTCGCCATGTCGCGCGCTCTGCCGGACATCTCGCGCACCATGCGCATGGACCGGCTGGCGGGGTTCTTCCAGGGCTTCCGCACCTCGCTCCTGAAGCTCGACCGCACCGGGGAGGGCCGCGTCGGCCTGATGACGCCCGGCGCGTTGAACGAGACCTATTTCGAGCACGCCCTGCTCGCCCGCTACATGGGCTTCTCCCTGGTCGAGGGCGAGGACCTCGCGGTGCGGGGCGATGCGCTCTATGTGCGCACGGTGGCCGGGCTGAAGCGCGTGGACGTGGTGCTGCGCCGGCTCGACGCGGATTTCGCAGATCCGCTGGAATTGAACGCGCGCTCGCGTCTCGGCGTGCCGGGGCTCGCCCATGTGGCGCGCATCGGCGGGGTGGCGCTGGCCAATGCGCTGGGATCGGGCCTGGTGGAGGCGCCGGCGCTCATGGCCTTCCTGCCGCGCCTCGCCATCAAGCTGCTCGGCCGCCCGCTCGCTTTGCCGCATGTGGGCACCTGGTGGTGCGGGCAGGGCGCGGAGCGCGCGCAGGTGATGGAGCATCTCGACGAACTGGTGGTCGCGTCCGCCTTCGGCACGCCAGTGCCGGGCGTGGGACGGCGCGGGTCGGTGCTCGGGGCGGATCTCACCCCCCAAGAGCGGCGGCAGCTGTCCGCGGTCATGGCGCGCCGCGGCGCCGATCTGGTGGGGCAGGATGTGGCGCGCATCTCCACCATGCCGGTGTGGACGGGTGACAAGCTCACCCCGCGCCCGTTCACGCTACGCGTGTTCCTGGCCGCAACGGAGGACGGCTGGACCGTGATGCCCGGCGGGTTCTGCCGCATCTCGGAACGGCTGGACGCGCGCGCCTTCTCGATCCAGCGCGGCGACCGCTCGGCCGATGTGTGGGTGCTGGCGGATCGCGAGGTGCCGGCCACCACCCTCCTGCCGAGCCCGGAAAATGTGCGGGTGCGCCGCTCCTCCGGCACGCTGCCGAGCCGCTCGGCGGACAATCTGTTCTGGCTCGGCCGCTATGTGGAGCGGGCCGAGGCGACCTTGCGCCTGGTGCGGGCGCTGGTGGGGCGCCTTGCGGAGACCGAGCCCGCCACCAGCCCGTTGGTGCTGCGCCTGATCACACTGCTGTCCTCCTGGGGGGCCATGCCGCGCGATTTCGCGGGGGCCTCGCCCGGGCGCTATGCCATCGCCGCCCTGACGCGGCACGATCTTCCGGGCGGCCTGCCGCAAGTGGTGAAATCCGCCCGCGCCGCCGCGTCCGTGATCCGCGACCGCTTCTCGCCGGACGCGTGGCGCGCCCTCGTGGACCTCGAAGCCTGCCTCAAGGCGCCGGTGCCGACCGCGCCCACCGAGGCCGACGCCCACGAGCGGGCGGACGCCGCGCTGCGCATCATCGCCGCCTTCTCCGGCCTCGCCAGCGAGAACATGAACCGCCTCACCGGCTGGCGTTTTCTCGAGCTTGGCCGGCGCATCGAACGGGGCATGGCGCTGCTGCGCTTTGCCCGCACCTTCGCCGAGCAGGGCGCCCCGCGCGGGGCGCTCGACGTGCTGCTGCAACTCGCCGACAGCCAGATCACCTATCGCAGCCGCTATGTGGTGATCGAGGCGCGCGGGCCGGTGCTGGACCTCGTGCTGCTGGATCCGGACAATCCCCGCTCGCTCGCCTTCCAGGTGGAGCGCATCGCCGCCCATCTGCGGGTGCTGCCGGGGCGCGACCCGGACGAGCCGCCGCCGCGCTCCGAGCGCATCATCGCCCGCATGCGCGCGGATCTGACCGCCGCCACCGCGGAATCCTTCGATATCGAGGATTTCGACGCGCTGGAAGCCGACCTCGCCCAGCTGTCGGACGAGATCGCGGCCCATTATTTCATCCAGGGGCCGGCGGCGGATGTTGCCTGGCCGGGGCAGGGGTGAGGCGCCATGCTCTATGACATTCGCCAGACCACCACCTATCTGTACGGCGGGCAGGTGCGCGTGGCGCGGCAGGTGCTGCGCATGACGCCGGTGGACCGGCCGCATCACCAGCACGTGCTCTCCCATTCCCTTTCGACCGATCCGAGCGCGAGCGAGATGGAGCAGGGCCTCGATTTCTTCGGCAATGCCATCGCTTGGCTCACGCTCGACACGCCCCACGACCGGCTGGAGATTTCCACCCACAGCCGGGTCGAGGTGAAGGCGACGCCGCTGCCCGATGTCCAGGCCAGCCCGATGGTGGACGAGGTGCGCGAAGCCGCGCTCGCCAGCACCGATCTCGGGCCGAATTCGCCGGTGCATGGGCTGTATGCGAGCCGCAGCGTTCCGCTCGATCCGGCCATCACCGACTGGACGGCGGAGAGTTGCGCGCCGGATCGCCCGATCCTCGCCGCCGCCTGGGAGGTGATGGAGCGCATCCATACCGAATTCGCGTATGAGCCCGGCGCGACCGACGTCACCACGCTGCCGCACGAGGCCTTCCTGGCCAAGCGCGGCGTGTGCCAGGACTTTGCCCATGTGATGATCGCCGGCCTGCGGGGGCTCGGCCTCTCGGCCCGCTATGTCTCGGGCTATCTGCGCACGGTGCCGCCGGCGGGGCAGGAGCGCCTCGCCGGGTCGGATGCCACCCACGCCTGGGCAGAGGTGTGGTGCGGGGAGGAATTGGGCTGGATCGGCCTTGATCCCACCAATGCGATCGCGGTGGGCAACGACCACATCATTCTCGCCATCGGCCGCGATTATGCCGATGTGGCGCCGGTGGACGGCGTCATCGTCGCCTCGGGTGAACATCTCCTCGCCGTGGGGGTGGATGTTGTGCCCGTGGAGCGGCCCTATGCGGTGGCGCCGGCCTCTTAGGGCCGGCGCGCGTCTCATTCGTCGCTTCCTACCGCCCCTTGCCCATGACGAGATCTGGAAGAGCGGTCGCGATCTGGGGGAAGAGGCAGAGCAGGACCACGGCGAGCATCATCAGCAGCACGAAGGGAACGGTGCCCCAGATCACGTCCTTGAGCGGAATGTCGGGGGCGATGTTCTTGATGACGAAGATGTTCAGCCCCACGGGTGGGTGAATCAGCCCCATTTCCATGACGATGGTCATCACCACGCCGAACCAGATCAGATCGAAGCCGGCAGCTTTTAGCGGCGGCAGGATGATCGGCGCGGTCATCAGGATGATCGACACCGGCGGCAGGAAGAAGCCGAGCACCACCACCAGCACCAAAATGGTCGCCAGCAGCAGCCATTTGGACAGGTGCAGCGCCACGATCGCCTGCGCCGCCGCCTGGGAGATGTGCAGATAGCTCATCACATAGGAATAGAGCAGCGACATGCCGATGATGAGCATCAGCATGGTGGCCTCCCGCAAGGTGGAGGTGAGGATCGGCTCGAGATCCTTCGGGGTCCAGACCTGGTAGATGAGGGCGATCAACACCAGGGCCAGGATCCCGCCGAGGCCTGCGGTCTCGGAGGGGGTGGCATAGCCGCCGTAGAGGGCGACCATGACGCCGGTGAGCAAGATCACGAAGGGCAGCACCCGCGGCAGCGCGGCGAAGCGGTCGCGCATGGTGAGGTTCTCTTCGTGCAGGATCGGCGATGCGGCGCCGGTCAGCTCGTAGAGATGCTTGGCGCGGGCGAACTCCTGGCGGAAGCGCACCATGGCATAGGCGGCGAACAGCATCACCAGCAGCAGGCCGGGGCCGAGGCCGGCGAGGAACAGGCGGCCCAGCGACTGCTCGGCGGCGACCGCGTAGAGGATCATGGTGATGGAGGGCGGCAGCAGGATGCCGAGCGTTCCGCCGGCGGCGATCAGGCCGGCGGCAAAGCCGCCCGAATAGCCGCGCTTGCGCATCTCGGGAATGCCGGCGGAGCCGATGGCCGAGCAGGTGGCGGGGGAGGAGCCGGCCATGGCGGCGAACAGGGCGCAGGCGAACACATTGGCGATGCCGAGGCCGCCGGGGATCTTGTGCATCCAGGCATGAAGCGCGGAATAAAGATCCTGCCCGGCGCGCGACTTGCCGATGGCGGCGCCCTTGAGGATGAACAGGGGGATGGAGAGGAGGGTGATGGAGGCCATCTCCTCATAGACGTTCTGGGTGACCGTATCGAGGGATGCGGCGGGCATGAAGCCGAGCATGAACACCACCGCCACCGCCCCCAGCGCGAAGGCGATGGGCATGCCGATGAACATGGTGAGCAGCGTCGCCCCTCCATACATCAGGCCGACGACGAGCGTGCTCATGGGCGCGTCCTCCGGGCGAGGGCGCAGGCGATCTGCAGCGCGATCTGCACCGACAGCAGGCCCATGCCGAGCATCATCACCCCATAGGGAATCCACAAAGGCGGGGCCCAGGTGGAGGAGGAGACGTGGCCGTCGATCCAGGCCTCTTCCAGCAGCACGAACGATTTCCACGTGAAGAAGGCGCAGAAGGCGAAGCTGGCGATGTCCACCACCAGCAGCCGGGCGGCGTTCACGCGCGGCGGCAGGAGGGCACTCAGGGCCTCGATGGCCACATGGCCGCGCCGGCCCTGCACATAAGCCGCGGTCATGAAGGTGGCGCCCACCAGCAGGAAGACGGAGGCCTCGTCCTGCCAATAGGTGGGCGCGTGGAACAGCAGGCGCGTGACGACGCTGTAGGACAGGATCAGGCTCGCCGCGACGAGCGCGAGGGATGCCAGAGCGACGATGGTCCGGTTGATGAGGGCGAGCGTTCCTTCAAGGGCCGAGAGGAGAGGGGGGAGCGCACGGCCGGCCGAGGCACCTGCCCCGGCCGGCCCAAGATCGAAGCCGTGGCTCATGCCCGCACGTCTTCCGCGAGTTTCAGGAGCTTGGCGTTGAGCGGCGTCTTCGCGGCATAGTCCTTCCAGGCGGTGTCGCGGGCGATGGCGCGCCATTTTTCCACGGTCGCGGCATCGAGATCGTGGATCTTGGCGCCGGCCTTCTGGAACACTTCGGCGACCTTTTCGTCGTCCGCCATGGCGCCCGCCTTGCCGAACGCTTCCATCTCCGCGCCGACGGTGTCGATCAGCTGCTGCTGCGCCTTCGGCAGGCCGTCATAGACGATCTTCGAGATCAGCAAGGGCTCCAGCATGAACCAATAGGACTTGCCGCGCCCGGTGGTGAGGTTCTTGGACAATTCCTCCAGGCGGAAGGAGATGAGGCTGGTGGAGGAGGTGATGCCGGCGTCGCAGGCGCCGGTCTGCATGGCGACATAAAGCTCGTTGGAGGGCAGGGAGAGCACCGCCGCGCCGGCGGCCTGGAGCACCATGTCCATTTCGCGCGAGCCGCCGCGCACCTTCATGCCCTTGGCATCGTCGGGGGACACCAGCGGCCGCTCGCGGCTCGCGACGCCGCCCGCCTGCCAGATCCAAGTGACGATCCGAATGCCCTTGGCTTCCAGATAGGCCTCGAACTCCTGGCCCACCGGCTGGGTCTTCCAGGCGAGGCCCTGATCGTAGGAGGAAACCAGGCCCGGCATCAGGCCGATATTGCACTCCGGCGCCTCGCCGCCCGCATAGGAGATGGGATAGAGCGACATATCCAGCGCGCCCTTCCGCAGGGCGGAGAATTGCGCATTGGTCTTCATGAGGGACGAGCCGGGATACAACTCGAACTTCAGCTCGCCATTGGAGCGCTTCTCCACCTCCTCGGCGAACTTGCGGACCAGACGGTCGCGAAAATCGCCTTCATCTCCGCCGGAGCTGGGAAACTGATGCGAGATCTTCAGCGTGGTGGCCGCGCGGGCGGGGCCCGTGAGCTTCAGGATGGCGGGCGCGGCGATGGCGCCGGCCAGCAGGTGGCGTCTCGTAATCAACATGGCGCATGTCCTCCTCGCCCGGATCCGGGCGTTCGTCTTGGCGTTTCCGAGTATCCCGCCCCGGTTTGTCCGGGGTCGCGATCATTCTTCTTGGACCGGACATGTCCCCTTGGCGTGGGACAGGCCGGGCGATGCGCGCCGTTCAGGCGACGTTGCTGCGATAGATGTCCTTGTAGGTCTCTCTCAGGACGTTCTTCTGCACCTTGCCCATGGTGTTGCGCGGAAGCTCGTCGACGAAGATGATCCGCTTGGGCAGCTTGAATTTCGCGAGCCGGCTTTCCAGCGTTGCATGGATATCGGCTTCGGTCACCTTGGCGCCCGGCGCGCGCACGACCACCGCCGTCACGCCCTCGCCGAAGTCCTTGTGGGGCACGCCGATGACCGCGCTCTCCACCACTCCCGGCAAAGCGTCGATCTCGCCTTCCACTTCCTTGGGATAGACGTTGAAGCCGCCGGTGATGACGAGGTCCTTCCCACGCCCGACGATGTGGACATAGCCGCGGGCGTCGATCTTGCCGAGGTCGCCGGTGATGAAGAAGCCGTCGTGAAATTCGCTGGCGGTCTTCTCGGGCAGCTTCCAATAGCCCTTGAACACGTTCGGCCCCTTCACCTCAATGGCGCCGATCTCCTCCGCCGCCAGCACCTTGCCGCTCTCCGGATCGGTGATGCGGATGTCGACGCCGGGCAGGGGGAAGCCCACCGTGCCGGCGCGCCGCTCGCCCTCATAGGGATTGGACGTGTTCATGCCGGTTTCGGTCATGCCGTAGCGTTCCAGGATCGCCTGCCCGGTGCGTTCCTCGAAGGCGCGATGGGTTTCCGCCAGAAGCGGCGCCGAGCCGGAGACGAACAGGCGCATGTGGGCGGTGGCCGCGCGGGTCAGGCCGCTCTGGTCCAGCAGGCGGGTATAGAAGGTCGGCACGCCCATGAGGCTGGTGGCCTTGGGCATCAGCGCGAGGGTCTGGGCGGCATCGAACTTCGGGCAGAAGATCATGCTCGCGCCGGCCAGCAGGATGATGTTGCTCGCCACGAACAGGCCGTGGGTGTGGAACAGCGGCAAGGCGTGGATCAGCACGTCGTCGGCCGTGAAGCGCCAATAGTCCCGCAGGGTCAGGGCATTGGAGAGCAGATTGTCGTGGCTCAGCATGGCGCCCTTGGCGCGGCCGGTGGTACCGGAGGTGTAGAGGATGCCGGCGAGGTCGTCCGGCCCGCGCGCCACGTCCTCGAACGTATCGGGGCACGCCTGCGCCTTTACCGTCAGTGAGCCCACGCCGTTGGCGCCCAGCGTCTCCACCTGCGGCACGCCGAGGGAGGTGGCGAGCGCGCGGACCTCGGCCTCGATCTCCGGCCGGCACACGACCACGGTGGGCTCTGCGTCGGAGAGAAAATAGGAGAGTTCCGCCAGCGTATAGGCGGTGTTGAGCGGCAGATAGACCGCGCCCGCGCGCACGGCTGCGAGATAGAGCGCCAGCGCGGGCCAGGATTTCTCCACCTGCACCGCCACCCGGTCGCCCGGCTTCACGCCGAGATCCACCAGCAGGTTCGCCATGCGGGCGGACAGGGCGAAGGCATCGGCATAGGTCTCGACCGCGCCGTCGGGGTGCAGCACGAGCGGCTTTTCCAGCGCGGGCACGGCGGCCCGCATGGCGGAGAAGAGGTGGTTGGTCTTGGTCATTGCACGGGCACCAGGGAACGCGAGGCGGCTTCGCCCCGCAGGAGTTTCTTGACGGCGGGGCTCGCCACCACCTCGCCCTTGCCGGCGAAGGCTTCGTGGTTCTTCTCGATGTCGGCCAGCACGTAGCGATAATTCACCATCAGGCCGGCGGCCTGGGCGACGCCCTTGGGCGAGAGGTCGCCCATGGGATTGATGCGCTCCAGCCGCGCGCCATTGCCGAGATGGAAGCGCGCCACGGGGTCCACCGGGCGGCCCTTGGCGGTCTTGGCGACGAGGAAATAATGCGCCGCCATGGCGCAGATCACCGGCGTCAGCTCGGCACGGGCGTCGTCGCGCTCCTGCCAGTCCGGCGTCTCCAGCAGCTTGAGCGTGGTGCGGTCGGCGGGCGTGAGAAGGGGGCTGTCCTCGTTGCGGATCTCGCCGTCCAGCCAGCCGCGGAACGTGGGCGTGGGCGAGAGCGTGACGAAGGTGGTGAGCGAGGGCATCTCGCGGGAGATTTCCTCGACCACCTGCTTGATCAGGAAATTGCCGAAGCTCACGCCCGCAAGGCCGCGCTGGCAGTTGGAGATGGAATAGAACACCGCCGTGGTCGCGGTGGCGGGATCGAGCGGAGGGCCGCGCTCGGGGTCGAGGATCGGCGCGATGGCGGCGGCCGGCTCCTTCATGAGGGCGACTTCCACGAAGATCAGCGGCTCGTCCACCATGGCCGGGTGGAAGAAGGCGTAGCAGCGCCGGTCCGGGGCATCGACACGGGCACGCAGGTCGTTCCAGTCCTTGATCTCGTGGACCGCCTCATAGCGGATGATCTTTTCCAGCACGTTGGCGGGCGTTGACCAGTCGATACGGCGCAGCACCAGGAACCCCCGATTGAACCAGGAGGAGAAGAGGTGGCCGAAATCCCGGTCCACCGGGGCGAGGTCGCGGCGGTGGACCATGGCGTCCATCAGATGCTCGCGCATGCGCACAAGGCTCGCCGTGGCGCCGGCGGCCATGTTGAAGCGGCGGAACAATTCCTGCCGGCGCGGCTCGCTGGCGCGGTGGATGGCGGCGATCGCGGCCTCGGCCGCATCGGTATTGTCGCCGGCATTTCCATAGGCGGCGATCGCCTTGTCGAGCTTCGCCTTGTCGGGGCCGAAGGTGGTCAGCAGCGCCTCGAACAACGCGATGCGCTCGCCGGTCTTCATGCGGGAATAGCGGTCGAGAATGTCGGTGGCCAGCGCGACGCCGGAGGCTTCGCCGCGGCCGGAGAGAAGGTCCTCGCAGCGGTCGATCAGGGTCGCCGCCCGGGTGGCGCCGCTGGTGCGGGCGGAGCGGTCCAGCAAGGCGCGCCCACGTTCCGCGATGGTGGTGAGGAGGTCGCCGAAGAACGAGGTGTTGGAACTCATGGCCGCCTTCCCGCAATGCAAGATCGCCGCCCATGACACAGGGCGCGGCCTCTCCTGGCAAGGGGGCTCGCGCGGCCGGGGTCTCCGCATGACGCATCGCCAGCCCCCGGCAGCGGCTGCCGGCGCCGCGCGCTCGCCGGCGCCGGTCCTTCGGGGCCGTGGCGCCGGGCGGGCAGTCGAGCATGGGCCAAGGGCTTGGGCATCGGCGACCTTCCTGAATGGCGGGGACATCAAAACCCGACCTGCATTTCCTGTCAATCATCTTGTATGCAAGATTTGACTAGCTGCATTTTAATCGCCTGCTAAACTCCACTCACCATTTCGGGAGGCCGATCGTGCGGGGCGAGGCGACACCACGTTTGCGCGAAGCGCTGGAGGACGACATCGTCGCCGGCCGATTGCGGCCGGGACAGCGGCTGGACGAGGTGAGCCTTGCCGAGCGCTTCAATGTTTCGCGCACGCCGATCCGCGAGGCGCTGATCCAGCTTGCCTCCTCCGGGCTGGTGGAGATCCGCCCCCGGCGCGGCGCCTTCGTGCTGCTGCTGGGGCCGCGCGAACTGATCGAATCCTTCGAACTGATGGCGGAGATCGAGGCCGCCTGCGCCCGTCTCGCTGTCCGGCGGATGGGGGATGACGACCGGGCGGCGCTGAAGAGTGCCCACCACGCCTGTGCCGATGCGGTGCGGGCCGGCGATACGGAAGCCTATTATCCGACGAATGCGGCCTTTCACGCCGCGATTTACGCCGCCACGGGCAATCGCGTGCTGGCGGCGGAGGCGCTGCGTCTCCAACGGCGCCTGCAACCCTACCGGCGCCTGCAATTGCGCGTGCCGCGCCGTATGGATGCCTCGTTCGCCGAGCATGAGGCGATCCTCTCCGCGCTTCTCGCTGGCGACGCAGAGGCCGCCGCCCAGGCGGTGCACGCCCATGTGCTGGTGCAGGGCGAGCGCTTCATGTCGCTGATCACCGCCCTGCAGGACGAGGCGGAGGTGGTGGCGCGGGCGGGGTGAGCGGCTCTCGCTTCCTCAGCCGCGTGGCGTGGATGCTGCGCAGGACTTTCCCCTTCACCCCGCGTTCCGTCACGCCCCGGTGAAGAAATCCACCAGCAGCTTGACGTTGAGCGAGATCACCAGCAGGCCCGCCGCGGCCGCCAGGAACGTCTGCCAGCGCGGGGCGACGAACACGCCCATCTTGCGCTTGTCGCTGGTGAACATGACCAGCGGCACGATCGCGAACGGCAATTGCAGCGACAGTACCACCTGGCTCAGGATCAGCAGGGAGGAGGCGCCGGTTTCCCCATAGGCGATGGTGACCGCCGCCGCCGGCACGATGGCGATGCAGCGGGTGATGAGGCGGCGCAGCCACGGTTCGAGCTTGATGTGCAGGAACCCTTCCATCACCGCCTGTCCGGCGATGGTGGCGGTGACGGTGGAATTCAGCCCGCAGCACAAAAGCGCCACCGCGAACAGGGTGGGGGCGAGCGCGCTGCCCAAAAGCGGGTTCAGCAGTTCGTGCGCCTTGCCAAGGTCCGCCACTTCCCCGCCCTGACCGTGGAAGGCGGCCGCCGCGAGGATGAGGATCGAGGCGTTGATGGTGAGCGCGAACATGAGCGC
The DNA here is from genome assembly GCF_043195145.2 of Roseixanthobacter pseudopolyaromaticivorans. Lineage (NCBI taxonomy): Bacteria > Pseudomonadati > Pseudomonadota > Alphaproteobacteria > Hyphomicrobiales > Xanthobacteraceae > Roseixanthobacter > Roseixanthobacter pseudopolyaromaticivorans. Next base: position 3,002,877 of record NZ_CM195539.1, on the reverse strand, counting down.
GAAGGTGGAATCCCAGGTCGCATAGCGGATCGCCTGGCGGATGCCGCCTTCCGTCCCGTCGTGCTTGCGGGTCTGCACGATCGCGGAGTGCAGATAGAGATTATGCGGCATCACCGTCGCGCCGAGGATGCCGAGTGCGAGATAAAGCATGTCGGGATTGGTGATGATTTCGGTGGTCGGCGCGAAGCCGCGGATCACCTCGCCCCAATTGGGATCGGCCAGCGCGATCTGCACGCCGAAACAGGCGGCGATGACACCCAGCAGCCCCACCACCAGCGCCTCCACGAAGCGGAAGCCCAGCTTTTGCAGCCACAGGATGAGGAACACGTCCAGCGCCGTGATGATGACGCCGATTTCCAGCGGAATCCCGAACAGCAGATTGAGCCCGATGGCGGTGCCGATCACTTCCGCTAGATCGGTGGCGCAGATCGCCGCTTCCGCGAGCGCCCACAGCACATAGGCGACCGGACGGGGGAAGCTGTCACGACACGCCTGGGCAAGGTCGCGTCCGCTGGCGACGCCGAGCCGCGAGCACAGCGCCTGGAGCAGGATGGCGATGAGATTGGAGAGCAGCGCTACCGTGAGCAGCGCGTAGCCGAAGCGCGAGCCGCCGGCGAGCGAGGTCGCCCAATTGCCGGGGTCCATATAGCCGGTTGCGACCAGATAGCCCGGCCCCATGAAGGCGAACAGGCGGGCGAAGCCCCGGCGCTTGGTGACGTCGACGGTGCCGTGCACGTCCGACAAAGCGGGATCGCCCCGCTCGCGGCGCCAGCCGTTCAAACCCGCCTGCCGTGAATGATCAAGCATGTACCACCGCACGCCAATATGAGGACACCGCGCCGTTCTCGCCAGCCTACCTTCGTCCAGCAGACAGGTCCGATAGCGATCGAACGCTGAGATTGCGAATGAGTTGCAATACAATGATGAGCTTTTTCGTCCCTGTCAACATTGTTGCGAATTATTCGCAATAGCGCTATCGCCGGCTTGGCGTGTGTCCCTCCTTTCGCCCGCCGCTCATGCAAGAGATGGTCCTGTTTCATCCATGCGGGCCGGCGGCCCATGCCGACCAAAGGCGCAGCACGGTGCCCTTGCAGGGCGGGCGCCGCACCGCCAAAGTCCCCCCAACAATAAAGGGAGTGACCGCCATGGTGGCGTCGGGACGCCCGGATACGGGCGCGGATGCGTATGATTACATCGTTGTGGGCGCCGGATCGGCGGGCTGCGTGGTCGCGAACCGCCTCTCGGCGGACCCCAATGTGCGGGTCGCCATCGTCGAGGCCGGCGGCAAGGACGACTGGATCTGGTTTCACATCCCGGTGGGCTATCTGTTCGCCATCGGCAATCCACGCGCGGACTGGTGCTTCAAGACCGAGCCCGAGGCGGGGCTGAACGGGCGCACGCTCTCCTATCCGCGCGGCAAGACCATCGGCGGCTGCTCGGCCATCAATGCCATGATCTACATGCGCGGGCAGGCGGCCGATTACGACCATTGGCGCCAGCTCGGCCTGCCCGGCTGGGGCTGGGACGATGTGCTGCCGCTCTATAAGAAGCACGAGGACCATTTCCTCGGCCCGAACGCCCATCATGCGACAGGCGGGGAATGGCATGTCGAGTTTCCGCGCATCACGTGGCCGCTTCTCGACAAAGTGCGCGACGCGGCGGCGCAGGACGGCATCGCCGCCATCCCCGATTTCAATACCGGGGACAATGAGGGCTCCTGCTATTTCCACGTGAACCAGAAGCGCGGCCTGCGGTGGAGCGCGGCACGCGGCTTCCTGAAACCTGTGCTCAACCGGCCGAACCTCGATCTCATCACCGCCGGGCATGTGGAGAAGGTGCGCATCGAGAACAATCGTGCCACCGGCATCGTGCTGCGCACGCCCCAAGGGCAGCGCACCCTGAGCGCCAAGCGCGAGGTGGTGCTGTGCGCCGGCGCGCTCGGCTCGCCGCAGGTGCTCATGCTCTCCGGCATCGGGCCGGGCGAACATCTCCAGGCGAACGGCATCGAAACCGTGCTCGACAAGCCCGGCGTCGGTTCAAACCTGCAGGACCATTTGCAATTGCGGCTGGTGTTCAAGGTCTCCGGCATCGGCACGCTCAACGAGCGCTATCATTCGCTGCTGGGGCGCGCGGGCATGGGGCTGGAATATGCCTTCCTGCGACGCGGACCGCTGACCATGGCGCCCTCGCAGCTCGGCATCTTCACCCGCTCGGATGCGACGCAGGACCGGGCGAACCTGGAATTCCACGTCCAGCCGCTCTCGCTCGACAAGTTCGGCGACCCGCTGCATCGCTTCCCCGCCTTCACCATGAGCGTGTGCAACCTGCGCCCCACCTCGCGCGGCACCATCCGCCTCAAGAGCGCGGATGCCGCGGCCGCGCCGGCGATCCAGCCGCATTACCTTTCCACTGAGGAAGACCGCACGGTGGCGGCGGAGTCCATCCGCGTCGCCCGCCGCATCGTCTCGCGCCCGGCGCTCGCGCCTTATCGGCCGGAAGAGATCCTGCCCGGCCCGGCGGTGGGGGATGATGACGCCTCGCTTGCGACGGCGGCGGGCAATGTGGGCACCACCATCTTCCACCCCGTGGGCACGGCCAAGATGGGCCTGCCGTCCGATCCCATGGCGGTGGTGGATGCGCGCCTGCGGGTGATCGGCATCGACGGCCTGCGGGTGGTGGATGCCTCGATCATGCCCACCATTACCTCCGGCAACACCAATTCTCCGGCCATCATGATCGGCGAGAAGGGGGCCGCCATGATCCTGGAGGATGCGCGCACATGAGAGTCACCCGTTCACTGGGCGCGGCCGCGCTCTTGGCCCTGGCCGCAGGCTCCGCGCACGCGTCCTCGCCGTCAGCCTGGGCCGAGCTGGAAGGCAAGGCGCGCACGGCCTGCCTTGCGGCGAGCGGACTCGCGAAGGCCCGTGTGGAAGGCGCGCCGGTCGTGTTCCCCGCCCATGTGCTGGTTCTGGTGAAGGGCCGCTGGCCACAGCCGCACATGAAGAACCAGGCCGCGACCTTCGCCTGCCTTTACGATTCGCGTGCTGGCACCGCCGAGGCGCAGGAATGGACCGCCGCTCCGCCCGCTTCGGCGAAATAACCGCCCGTTCCGGCTCGCGCCGGTCTCGCGCCCGTGTCCGCAGCGGGCGGGCGCGGGTGCTCGGGATCTGGGATGCCGGATCGCTCGCCGGCGCGTGATGTGCACAAGGCGTCCCGCGCCGGTGCCGGCGATTGTCAATCGGCGGGCGATGGGCTAGAGGATTCCCCCTCTGGTAAGCACCCGTAGCTCAGCTGGATAGAGCGCTGCCCTCCGAAGGCAGAGGCCAGGGGTTCGAATCCCTTCGGGTGCGCCATTTATCTCTTTATTTTTAATGTGTTGGATGGCAGCCGGTGGCGGGCCCCAGCTTGGATTTCGTCTGGGACACCACGCGGCACAATTTCGCACGATCGCACCGTGGGGCCGCCCTCACCGTGTGCGAGCGCGCGCGTAGGCGAGCCTTCTGATTGAGGACCGCGCCCATTTAATGCCTCGGCGTGGCGGCCGTCCGGGGAACGCGCGCCGGCAGGAGCAGGCTGCCGATGCCGGAGATGACGCTGCCAAGGCCGAGGGAACACGGCTAACGCGGGGAATGGCGCTGCGGCACCCGGTCAGTCCTTCAGGGCATTGCCAGAGCCGGTCCAGCCGGGCTGGGCGATCTGCGACCAGTCGGCGGCCTTGCCATCCAGCCGGGCCATGCGGCGGCCTTCGCGCGCTGCGATCAGGTCCGGTTCCACCGGGCAAGTGAAGATATTCTCGACCAGCGTGTATTCTGCCGCGAGGCGGCCAACGGGGTTGAGGCCCGCCGTGTCGATCCGGCCGCCCTCGAGGTAGATGTCGTCGCGCACGTGGAAACGCATCACCTCGCCGAACACCACGTGGTCGCCCACCTCGCCCAGGGAGATGATGCGCTCAAGCCGGCATTCCATGCTCACCGGGGCTTCTGCGACGCGGGGCGCCCGCACCAGATCGCAGGCCGCCGTGGTGAGGCCCGCGAGCGCGAACTCGTCCGCCTCGGGCGGATGCTCCATGGACGAATGATGCATCGCATCGGCGAGGGGCAGCGTCACGAGATTGGTGACGAACACGCCCGTCTCGCGAATGTTGATGAGGGTGTCCTTCAGCGTGACCCTGTCCGATTTCGGCTGGATGGTCAGCGACACCATCGGCGGTTTGCGGCAGACCGCCGTGAAGAAGGAGAAGGGGGCAAGGTTCGCCACGCCATTCACCGACAAGGTGCTGACCCAGCCGATGGCGCGCGGGACAATGGAGCCGATCAGAATCTTGTAGCAGGACGTCGCGTCCATGGTCGCGGTGTCGAGGATCATCGCCGGCTCTCCCGACCCTGGGTTTCCCGCACGCTGCGCTCCTGGATTTCGGCTGCGATGCGGCGGACCTCGGCCTTCTGGTGCTTGCCGTTCTGGTTGCGCGGCACCGGCGCCTCGTCGACGAGCCAGAAGTCCGGCACCTTGTAATCGGCAATGCGGCTCTTGAGGTACGCGCGCAGCATCTCCGCCTCCGTCGTGCGGTCGCGACGCTGCACGAGCGCGAATGTCTTTTCGCCGAGCACCGGGTCCGGAACGCCCACGACCGCGCAATCGGCCACGCCGTCATGGCTCATGAGGGCGTTCTCGACCTCGGCGCTGAAGACCTTGAAGCCGCCGCGGTTGATCATGTCCTTAAGCCGGTCATGGACGTAGACGAGGCCGTCTGCGTCGCGGGCCGCCACGTCGCCACTGCGCCAGAAGCCGTCCACGAAGGCACGGGCCGTTGCATCGGGGTCCTGCCAGTAGCCGGGGCTGACATTCGCGCCCCGGATCAGCAGTTCCCCGGGCGTGCCTGCGGGAGCTTCGCTGTCGTCTTCCCTCACGACCCTCAGGTCGTCGCACTGCAGCGGCAGGCCCACGCTCGCCGGGGCGCGAAGGGTCCATTCGGCGGGCATGATGGTGCACACCGCGCACGTCTCGGTGGCGCCGTAGGCGTTGATCAGGCGCAGCGCCGGCGCCAGGTCCGCGACCCGCGCGATGACCGCCGGCGGCATGATGGCGCCGCCATAGACACCGTAGCGCCAGCGCGACAGATCGTGCTCCGCGAAGGTCGGATCCATGAGGCAGAGCTGGTACATGGCCGGCACCAGCACCGCGAAGGTGATGCGCTCGCGCGCGATCGTCTCCAGCACCGCCTTCGCCTTGAATTCGCGCATCATCACGATGGCCCCGCCACAGGCGAGAGCCACCGACATCACCGGCCCGAAGCCAGCGATATGGGTCCCCGGCACCACCAGAAGGCTGCGCTGCGGCCGGTCTATGGCGAGGGCATAGAGATAATGCAGGCAGGTATGCACGAAGTTGAAGTGCGTGAGGCAGGCGCCCTTCGGCTTCCCCGTGGTTCCCGACGTGTAGACGATGAGCATTACGTCGTGCTGGTCGATCTCCGGCAGCGGGCGGGGCTCCGCTTCTGCGAGGGTGCCAAAGGCATCATGCGCGCCTTCGGCCGCATCGACTTGCCGGACCTTGCGGATGCTCGAGCCGACAGGAAAGCGGTCCGCCCACGCCTGCGCCGTGACGGCGAGCACGGGTGCCGCATTGTCGACGATGTGCGCCACATCCATGGGACCGAGCCGCGTGCCCAGCGGCACGGCGATGCCTCCGGCACGGACGGCCGCGAGAATGGCGACGAGATATTCAAGCCTGTTGTCCAGCATCACCGCGATACGGTCGCCGGGGGCGACACCGTCGGCGATGAGGCCATACGCGGTTTGCTCCACCAGCCGGTCCAGCTCGCCATAGGTCAGGCGCCGATCGCCGCAGACCACAGCCTCCTGTTCCGGGTTCCGCGCCACGGCGGCGCGGAACATGGCGTCATAGGTCTTCGGCCGGTTCCGAAAGGCGCGAACGCTGCGCCCCCCCGGCACCTCCATCTGCACGGCGTCATTTACTGCCGCCGGCGCCAGCCAGCGCCCGTCTGAATGGGGAGCGAGCGGCGCGCCCGGCCCGAAGGCGCCGGGGGCGGGAATGCCGTCACGATCCATGATGTTCCCCCGTCAGCTCAGGCTTGTTCAGGAGCGCGGCGGTGTAGGCGGGGGTTTCAAGGCTCGGGTAATGCGCAGCCCCCGCGATGACTGCGATGGTGGCATGGGGGAAGAGCGGCGAGATCTTCTCGCTTGCCACCCGCTCGGTGAGAACCGGATCGAACGCGCCGACGAAGATGCGCACGCGCCCGGCGAAGTCGCCGATCTCCTGCGACACGTCCTCGCTGGTCCAGGCCCTCAGATAGCCGGCGATGGCCTCGCGGGTGGCACTCTCTTGCGAAAGGCTTGTCATCCAGCTGGCAAAGGTCGGCCCCAGCCGGCCGCCCGTGACGGCGGTGGCGCACTGGCTGCGCACCTCGGCGCTGTCTGCCGCCGCTCCGAAAAAGGCGGCGCCCGGCTCGTCCAGCGGAAATCCGGCGGCGGGAACGGAGCACAGCAGCGTGAGGCTGTCGATGCGCCCAGCCGCCAGCGGCCCCCCGGCCAGCCATTGGGCGGCCTGCCCGCCCATGGAATTGCCCACGACGTCAAAGCGGTCCCAGCCGAGATGATCGGCCAGCGCCAGCATGTCCTGCCCCATCTCGCGGATGGAGAAGGCGCCTTCCCTGTCCCGCGAGCGGCCGTATCCCCGGAAGTCCGGAAAGACGAAGGTCGCGCTCATGCCGTCGAGAAACGGCATCATGGGCGCATAGGTGCGGTGATCGGCGAGCCAGCTGTGCGCCGCCATCACCTTGCGGGGGCCGTTTCCAACCACCGTGTAACCGAGGGGTGCCATGCCTCACTCCGCCGCGTTACGTGCGGGGCGCGCCTTGGCCAGCGCGAGATATTCGTGCGCTGGCATGAGATCGCGGCCGAGGTTTTCGGCGATGTCCCGCACCATGCGGAACAGGCCGGCGTTGCTCTCGATGAGGTCGTCGCGGTGCGGCCACTTCCACACCGTATCCTCCATGCCGACGCGTACATGAAGGCCCATGAGCAGGCCGAGCGTCGCCATGTGGCTGCTGGCGCGGCCACCGGCGCAGACCATGATCACCGCGCCCGGATCCACATGGCGGATGAGGCGCACCTGCCGCATCAGGCACTCGATCATGCTCTCCGGGCTGTACATGGGGCTGCATCCCGGCAGTCCGGCGAGCACCAGCCAGGTGAGGGGGCCGCAGATGAGGCCGCTGTCGATGAGCAGGCGCCGCGCATTGTCGATGTCGCCGTCGGTATAGACCGCGATCTGCGGGGTGAGGCCCGCCTCCAGCACCAGCCGTGTCTTCTCGATGATGGCATGGGGCGGCTTGACGAAAAGGTTGTCGCCCAGAATCAGCGCCGTGGTGTTGACCGGCACCGCATCGATGAGCCCCAGCTTTAGCATCTGCTCCAGCCCATCGCATTCCTCGTCATCCACGGCGACGAGGCAGGCATCGAAGGCGAGGGTGGGATGCGACGCCCTCAGGTGGCGCAGCACGTCGCCGAACAGCTGCGGGTCCAGCACGTTGTAGCCCTTGGCATCGCGCGCATGGACATGGATGACCTGCGCGCCCTCCGCAATGCAGGCCTCGGCGGAAGCGATGATCTCCTCCGGCGTCGTGGGCTGGTTGGGGTTCTGGGCCTTGGTGAAGAACGCGCCATTGATGGCGGCGGAGATGATCGCCTTCGGCGGGATCTCCCAGCGGGGCATGGGATCCGCGCCCGAGATGTGGCTCTTCGCGGTGTCCATGATGTCCGGCAGGCCGTAGGGACGCCAATAGGTGCGGATACGCTCGCGCTCCACGTTCTTGGCGACGCGATCCCAGTTCACGGTGTTGGTGTTCAAGGTCATGGCTGTCTGTCCTGTCTCGGGGTCACAGGGACGCGAGCGGGCATCCGCCCTTGTCGAGCGGGCGGAAGGCCTCAGGGCCGGGCACGGTGCGCAGGATCCTGTAAAGGTCCCATTCGCCCTTGCTCTGCGCCGGAGTCTTCACCTGTGCGAACAGCATGTCGTGCACCATGCGGCCGTCGGGCCGCAGGCGGCCGCCGCGGGCGAACATGTCGTCCACCGGCATCTCGCGCATCTTCTCCACCACCTTGGTGGTGTCGTCGGTATTCGCCGCCGCGATGGCCTTCAGATAGTGACGCACGGCGGAATAGGTGCCGGCCTGGAAGGAGGTCGGCATAGCCTGGCGCCGCTGATAGAATTTCTGCGACCAGGCGCGGGTGGCATCGTCATAGTCCCAATAGAAGCCCTCGGTGAGGTAGAGGCCCTGCGCCGCCTTGGTGCCCAGGGACTTGGCCTCGCTGAGGGTGATCAGAAGGGCGGCAAGGCGCTGCTTGCCGTCCGCTCCCACACCGAATTCGTTCGCCTGGGTCAGCGCGTTCGCGAAATCCTTCCCGGCATTGGCGAAGGCGATGATCTTCGCGCCCGACTGCTGGGCCTGCAGCAGGAAGCTCGAGAAATCCTGCGTGCCGAGAGGATGGCGCGCCGCGCCCAACACCTTGCCGCCGTTGGCTTCGATGAGGGCGGTGGCATCGGCTTGGAGCGCATGGCCGAAGGTGTAATCGGCCGTGATGAAGTACCAGGTGTCGCCGCCCTGCCGCACCAGTTCGCGCGCCGTTGAATTGGCCAGCGCATAGGTGTCGTAGACCCAGTGCATCCCCGTGGGCGAACAGGCCTTGCCGGTGAGGGCGGAGGTGGCGGCGCCGGTGGCCACCGAGATGCGGTTCTTCTCCCGTGCGATGTCCTGCACGGCGAGGGCAACGGCCGAGGAGACCATCTCGAAAATCGCACCGACACCTTCCACGTCGAACCAGCGACGGGCGATGCCGGCACCGATGTCCGCTTTGTTCTGGTGGTCGGCCTGGAGCAGCTCGACCGGGCGCCCGAGGACATTGCCCCCCAGCTCCTCGATCGCCATGCGTGCAGCCTCCACCGCACCCATGCCCGCAGGGTCCGAATAATTGCCGGACAGGTCCGTAAGCACGCCGATGCGGATCGGCTTTTTGTCCTGGGCGCGGGCAACGCCGGCTGCGCCAAGCGCCAGAACGGCTGCACCGCCGCGGATGAAGGCGGAACGCGTAATCATGGCTTCCTCCCGGGTTCTCTGTTTTTTGTTCAGGCTGTCGCCAGCCGTTGATGCGGACGACGCATCTCGGCGCGGCGGGGCCGGCCTTCGGCCAGGCGATCGGCAAGGCGCGCGTGTCCCTTCCGCGCCCTTGCCGATGCGCGGTGACTGCGCGGCATACGCGATGCCGCGTCAGGTCCTTGATGTCAGTGTGGGATGATCAGGCCGAAGCGCGCGAGGGGTGCTGCATCATCCCCTCCATCACATCGCGGCCCTTGGCTGTGTCGGCATAGATGCGGCCATAGACGATGCGACCGTTCTCGACCTTGAAGAGCATGCAATGCTCGTTTTCCATGAAGCGGCCGTTCTTCGCCTTGGCGCGGGCGACGACCGGAACCACCACGTGGCTGCCCGCATCGAGAACCGCGTGGGCGTCATAATTGAAATAATCGTAGTAATTGTCGTAGAGATCGGCCCAGAAGGCCTTGAATTCGTTGATACCCTTGTACTTTCCCCCATAGGGCAGGGAGGTTGGGAATTCAAACACCACATCCGGTGCCAGAAGCTCGACGAGCTTGCGCTTGTCGTTCGCCTCGAAGCCGGTAAACGCGGCGCGGCATGCCTCGATGATTGTGCTGTTGTCGCTCATTGGTTTCCTCCTGATTTTTGTGTCTCACCAGACCTTCTGCTTTTTGCTTCACACCAGAATGGTCTCGAAGATGATCTTGGTGGCCTCCTCCAGGGGCTTTACGCTCTGTGCGGCCTTCATGCGCAGCAAGGCTCCTTCCCAGCTGTTCAGGATGAAGTCGGCGAGGATCTCCGGATCGGTCTTCGACTTGATGTCGCCGCGGCGCTGCGCCTCGGCGATGGTCGCTGCCAACAGACCGCTCCAGATGCTGAAGTTTTCGGCCAGCCGCTGGCGCATCCGCTCGCTATGATCGGCGGTTTCCAGGCTGAGATTTCCCATCATGCACCCCTTCTTGAAGCCGAGGCGGACGAAGAAGCCGATGCGCTCATGGAAATAGCCGCGGAGCCGGTCGAGGGGCGGCAGCTCCGCCTTGTCGAAGAATTCCGCGATCTTGCTCCGGTGCCGCTCGAAATAGAGGTCGATGATCTCGGCTGCGAACGCTTCCTTGCTCTCGAACAAATTGTAGAAGGAGCCTTTCGGCACCTCGGCGGTCTTGGCGATGACATCCACGCCCGTGGCGTTGAAACCGCGTGCGTGAAACTCGGAAAGTCCCGCCGCTAGAAGCTTGGAGCGGGTCTCCGCGCCGCGCCGGTTCGGTGCGCGATTGGCCATCGTCAACATCCCTCTTGTCGGTCCAGTCGGCACGATCAATCAACAAGCCGACCGGTCTAATTTATCATGCTCCACGGGCTCATTCCACGAAATCCTGGGGAGAGACCGCAATCTGGCTGGCGCCGGAGAGATAGCCGGACGGGGGGAAGGGATAGCCCGCGATGCCCCAGTTCGCCCGCGGATATTCCCGCAGGATGCACCACACGCGCCCGGCATTGTCGGCGTCGATCGGCACGCCCTCCGTCTCCAGGACGAGCCGTGTAAGATCGCGCATGACGCCCTGCTTGGCACGGTCGTCCATGAGGCCCTCGATGGTGTGGACGCGAAACCGATAGCGCGGTCGACCGGGCGGCATGCCACCAATGAAGACGTGGCGCGGTTCGAGCTCATTCACGAAGGCCCAGGCGATGTTTCTCGCTTCGGGTGTGTCGGGGATCTTCTCCCACCACATCAGCGTCTTCACCGCCCGGTGCATCATCGCTTCCAGCTTGTCGGCCGGCAGCGCGCCCTTGGGCAGGGACAGGTCGATCATCGGCATTGCAGATCCTCCAGCCGGCGTCGTTGCACCGGGGTCCTGACTGTGTCTTCCGACTTGAGGGGGCGCCGGAATTGATATAAATTTGACCGGTCATCTTAAAGAGTCAAGAGCCTTGTTTCGCCTTGATGAAATACCGGGCCCGGAGAGCGGTTATGGAAGAGAGCAGGTTGGGCGGGCGCGTGGGGGAGGCTGCCGGCGGATCGAGATCTGAGTGTCGAAGCGTCGTCATCGCCACCAGTGACGGAGCCCGCCTGGTGGGCACGCTCTATACCCCACCGAACCACGCGGATCATGGCGCTGCGATTGTGATGTCCCACGGTTTTGCAGCGCTCGCGGCCCACTTCCTCTGGCGCTTCGCCGAGGCGTTCGCGGCGGCGGGCTTTGCGGTGCTCGTCTACGATCACCGCAACTTCGGCGGCAGCAGCGGCGAACCGCGCCATGAGATCGACCCCTGGCAGCAGATTCGCGATGCGCGGGACGTCATCACCTGGCTCAGCCTTCAGCCCGGTGTGAATAGCGACCGCATCGGGCTGTGGGGATCGAGCTACAGCGGTGGGCATGCACTGGTGCTGGGGGCTATCGACCGTCGGATCGCCTGCGTGGTCGCGCAGGTTCCGACCATCAGCGGCTATCAGCAATCCCTCCGTCGCGTGCGTCCGGATGCCATCGCGGCGGCACGGGCGCTCCAGTTATGACGGCCCCTTCGCAAGTCAATCCGAAGGACAGAACGGCCGCGCTCGAGGACAGGCAATGCAAACCAAGGTCATCATCACCTGCGCGGTGACGGGCGGCATCCACACGCCCACCATGTCGGACGCGCTGCCTATTACCCCCAGCGAGATCGCCGAGCAGGCCATCGCCGCCGCCGAGGCCGGCGCCGCCATCCTGCACCTCCACGCCCGCGACCCCAGGGACGGTCGGCCATCCCCGGATCCTTCTGTTTTCATGGAGTTTTTGCCCCGCATCAAGCAGGCCACCGACGCCGTGATCAACATCACCACCGGCGGCGGGCTGAATATGAGCGTGGAGGATCGCCTTGCGGCCCCACTGAAGGCGGCGCCCGAGATGTGCTCGCTGAACATGGGCTCCATGAACTTCGCCCTGCATCCTTTGGCGAAGCGATATTCGGGCTGGAAATACGATTGGGAAGAGCCTTACCTAACCGGAACCAAGGATTTCATCTTCCGCAATACGTTCGGGGATATCGAACGCATCTACAAGATGTTGGGCGAGGAACACGGCACCAAGTTCGAGCATGAATGCTACGACGTGGGCCACCTCTAAACCCGCAGATGTTCGGGAGACCGCACAATGGACATCCAGATTGCCTCTATCCTGGCCCAGGACGGAGCGGTGAATGGCGCCATCTATGCGCTGGTCGCGCTGGCGCTGGTGCTGACCTTCAGCGTGACCCGCGTCATCTTCGTGCCCCAGGGCGAGTTCGTCACCTACGGCGCGCTGAGCCTCGCCATGCTTCAGGGCGGGCACGTCCCGGCGACCTTCTGGCTGCTGGTGGCGATGACCATCTGGGCAGGCGGCGCCGAATGTGTGGCCCGTCTTGCCATGCCGGGCGGCACGGCCGGCCTCGCCGGCGCGCTTCTGCGCATCGTCGCGCCCACCGTCGTGGCCGCGGTGCTGCTCTTCGGGATTGACGCGCCGCGGGCGGGCTTTGCCGTGCAGGTGCTCGCAACCCTTTTCGTGGTGGTGCCGCTCGGGCCGCTTCTCTACCGCACCATCTATGCGCCGATCGCCGATTATTCGGTGCTGTTGCTGCTTATCGTCTCGGTGGCGGTCCACACGGCGATGGTCGGCTTCGGCCTGTATTTCTTCGGGGCCGAAGGCTTCAGGACGCCTGTTCTCATCCCGTTCGACGTCCAGATCGGCGATCTGCACCTCTCCGGCTCCGAAGTCTCGATCCTCGCCGTGACCGCGCTGGTGATGGCCGCGCTCGCCCTGGCCTTCGCCCTCACCACCTTCGGGAAGGCGTTGCGCGCCATGGCGTCAAACAGGCTCGGCGCGCGCATCGTGGGCATCCGGCCCGAGCGGGGCGGCAGCATGGCCTTCACCCTCGCCGCGCTGCTTGGTGCCGTCAGCGGCCTGCTGATGGGGCCGCTGACCACGCTCTATTACGACACCGGCTTCTTCATCGCCCTGAAGGGGTTCGTCGGCGCCATCATCGGCAACCTCGCGAGCTTCCCCATGGCGGTGCTCGGCGCCCTCTTCGTCGGGCTTACCGAGAGCTACGCCTCCTTCTTCGCCAGCGCCTTCAAGGAAGCCATCGTTTTCTTCCTGGTCTTGCCGGTGCTGCTCTGGCTGTCGGTTCGACACGGCTATTCGGAGGAATGATGAAAGCCCTTGCTCTCCTCCTCGTCAGCCTCGTGCTCGCGGTGCTCGTATCGCGCGTGCTGCCCGAATATTGGGTGACGCTGCTTGTCTATATCGGCCTTGCCGCATTGGTCTGCGTCGGCCTGGTGATGTTGACCGGCATCACCGGCGCCACCTCCTTCGGTCAGGCAACCTTCGCCGGCCTCGGCGCCTACGCCACGGCCATCGCGACGACCCAATACGGCCTGTCGCCCTGGATCGGGCTTGTGATCGCGCTGGCCGTCACGGGTGTCGCAGCGGTCTTGCTCGCGCTCGTCACGCTGCGCCTCTCGGGCCACTATCTGCCGCTCGGGACCATCGCCTGGGCCGTGGGCTTCTATATCGTCTTCGGCAACTTGGACATGACCGGCCGCTTCACCGGCCTGTCGGGCATCCCGCCCCTCTCCATTGGCTCCTATGTGCTGTCCACCGGGCGGGACATGCTGCCGGTGGTCATCGCCGTGCTCGCTTTCGCCTGCTGGATGTCCGCGAACCTGCTGAATTCCCGCGCGGGGCGGGTCCTGCGTGCCATCAACGGGCAGACGGTGATGGCCGAGGCCATGGGCGTCGACACCGCGCGCTACCGGCTGAAGGTGTTCATCTATGCGGCTCTGCTCGCCGGACTGTCGGGGTGGCTCTATGCGCATTTCCAGCGGTTCGTGAACCCGACCCCATTCGGCCTCGGCATGAGCATCGAATATCTCTTCATGGTCGTCATCGGCGGCATGTCGTCCATCGCCGGCGCGGTGCTGGGCTCGGTCATGGTCACGCTGCTGAAGCAGTGGCTGCAGGACCTGCTTCCGGCGCTGATCGGCGATGGTGCCCAGTTCGAGGTGATCGCCTTCAGCCTCGCGGTCATCGTGCTGGTGTGCTTTATGCCAGAGGGTCTTTGGCCGCGACTGGCGCGGCTCGCCGGCCGCTGGCTTTCGCGGGCGCCGACGCTGGCCTCGACTGTCACGTGCGATGCCGCTGCGCCTTCGGTGCTAACGCGCGGCCGGGACGCAGCCGGCGAAACCCTCCTTTCAATCACAGGCGCGCGCAAGGAGTTCGGCGGTCTCGCCGCCGTGCAGGACGTGGGGTTTGAGGTTCACCCCCGCGAGATTGTCGCGCTCATCGGGCCGAACGGTGCCGGCAAGAGCACCATGTTCAACCTCATCACCGGGGTTCTGCGGCCGACCGCCGGTGAGATCCGGCTGCGTGGCGCGCGGATCGACCGCAAGCCCGCCCGCGCCATCGCCTCGGACAGGATGGCGCGGACCTTCCAGCACGTGAAGCTGCTGGCGGATCGTCCAGTGATCGAGAACGTGATGCTCGGCGCTCATCGCGCCGCCTCGTGCGGCTTCGTCCGCAACGGATTGCGGCTCGACCGCACGGAGGAGGCGGTGCTGCGCGCCAGCGCCGAGCGCGCGCTCGGCGAGACCGGGCTTCTCGCGGAACGCGACCGGACGGCGGGCCAGCTTTCGCTGGGCCAGCAGCGCATCGTCGAAATCGCGCGGGCGCTCGTGCTGGAACCGGCGATCCTGCTGCTCGATGAGCCGGCCGCGGGCCTGCGCTATGCGGAAAAGCAGAGGCTGGCGGACCTGCTCGCCGGACTAAGGGCGCGCGGCATGAGCGTTCTGTTGGTGGAGCATGACATGGAGTTCGTCATGAACCTCGCCGACCGCATCGTGGTGATGGAATACGGCATCAAGATCGCCGAGGGCGTGCCCGCCGCCATCCAGAACGATCCGAAGGTCCTGGAAGCCTATCTGGGAGGCGTCGCATGAGCCTTCTTGAGATCACCGGCCTGCGGGTGGGCTACGGCCGCGCGGAGGCGCTCTTCGGCCTGGATCTGAAGGCCGAGCAGGGGCAGATCACCACCGTCATCGGCCCCAACGGCGCTGGGAAGACAACGCTTCTGGGCGCGACGGCCGGGCTCAACCGGCTGATTTCCGGCACCATCGTGTTCGACGGCACCGACATCTCGCGCATCCCCATCGAGGACCGTCTCGAAGCCGGGATCGCGCTGGTGCCGGAGCGGCGGGAATTGTTCTCCGACATGGCGGTGGAGGACAATCTCGCCCTCGGCGCCTATCTGAGGGGACGCGCCGGTGCGGCTAGCACCCGCGAGCGCATTTATGCGCTGTTTCCCCGGCTGAAGGAGCGGCGCCGCCAGCTTGCGGGCACGCTGTCCGGCGGCGAGCGGCAGATGCTGGCGCTCGGCCGGGCCCTGATGTGCGAGCCGCGGCTGCTGATGCTCGACGAGCCGAGCCTCGGGCTCGCGCCCCGGATCATCGCCCAGACCATGCAGATCATCGGCCAATTGCGCGACGGCGGCACCTCCATTGTGCTCGTCGAGCAGAATGCCCGCGCCGCCCTCGCCATCGCCGACCGGGGCTACGTGCTCGAATCCGGCCGCATCACGCTGGAAGGAAGCGCCCGCGATCTTGCCTGCGATCCGCGTGTCGCGGCGATCTACATCGGCACGTACGGCGGTGCCACCGCCACCGCCCGCTGACAAGACAACCAAACCATAAACGAAGGAGGGAACTATGAGGAAACATGTGACGGGACTGGTGCTTGCGGGCATCCTGTTCGCGGTGCCGGCGCTTGCCAGCGATGACGTGCGCGTGGTGTCCACGCCACTTCCGGTGGAGCACATCAAGGTGATCTCGCCGCGCGCCTACAAGGACGTGAAGGCCGACATCGAAAAGCTCGGGCGCCTGGACGAACTGCGCCAGTTCATCCGCAGCAACGATGTCGAATCCTTACGGGCCGGCGCCAAGCGCATCGCCGGCGAGGACGGGCTGGCGATCCACTACATCGCGCTGCATGGCGACCTGCTCGCGCTCAAGGGCGAGAAGCGGGAGCTCATCGCCTACTACATCGGGAACATTCTCTCCGCGACGGAGATGATGAACATCGACCCCGCCGCCGGCCTTTACGCCCCGCTGCGCGTCGTCGTCTACGCCAATAAGGAAGGGGGCACGACGTTGGAATACGACAAGCCGACCACGCTGTTCGGCCAGTTCAAGAATGCCGAGATCGATGCGGTGGCCAAGTCACTCGACGAGCGTATCCAGCGCCTTGTGCTGAAGGTGAGCCACTGACACCGGCACCAGCCGATCATAGACGCCGTGCGGCTTATGCCGCGCGGCGTTCCTCTAGAATGGATTCGGAAAAATCGCGTATGTCCGCCGGTTCCAAGGCAACGCTGCATTATGTCCGGGCTCGGAGGGGCAACGACCATCTGCGCTGGGAAGGCTGATGGCGTGAGATCAAAGGCCGGGCAGGCGAAAACCTGTCGGCCTTTGCGAAGTTGCCGTGATTAAAGCTCTCCAGGGTGCCGGCGACGCTATCGATTCCAGAACCGGGTCCAATAGCGTCGCACGGCGGTAAAATTACTTCGCGCCGGCCGCAGCCTCTATGACCGCCGCCACTTCTTTGGCATGCGAGGCGAGCGATGAATGGCTGCCTTCGACTGTGGTCACCTTGGCCTTGATGCGTTCGGCGAAGAAGGCCTGCGCGTGCGGATCGAGCAGCAGATCTTTCGCGCTGAGGACATACCAACTCGGCTTGACGTGCCACGCGGCGACCTCGGCCGGAGCATCGAACGCAGTGTGGTTGATGGGCATCTGATGCGCCGCCAGGTGCTCTCCGATTTCCTTCGGCAGATCGCCGGCCACCGCACTCGGGAACACGGCCGGATCGATGGTCAGATAACCCTTATTGTCCGGCCGGATGGCCTTGACGCCAGGGGTCGCAGGACCGCTTTTGGACAGCGCCGAAACGCTCTCGCCTTTATCGGGTGCGAAGGCTGAGACATAGACCAAGGCGGACACCTTGGCGTTGTTGCCGGCTTCGCCGATCACCACGCCGCCCCAGGAATGACCGACCAGGACGGTCGGTCCGTCTTGAGCGTTCAGCACCGCATTCGTCGCGGCGACATCGTCGGCGAGGGAGGTCAGAGGATTTTTGACGGTGGTCACATGGTAGCCCTTCGCCTTGAGGATTTCCGCCACGCCATTCCAGCTGGTCTCATCGACGAAGGCGCCATGAACCAGCACGATGTTCTTGATCGGTTGGCTCGACTGTGCCGAGGCCGTACCCGTGCCGAGCATGGCAGTGGACATCATAACGGCGGATAGAAAGAGGGTTTTCATTTTGGTCTCCATTGGCAGCGCCTTGCTGCGGATTGATTTCAGTCCGGATGATTTGCAATACTCAGGAATGTGCTGGCCGCCGCGATTTAACATCGGTTTCACGCCGGAAATGCTCTGAGTAATCCAAATTTCATTCGCTGAACGCATTCAAAACATAGGACTTGGCCAAATAAGACTCCATGATCTGAACCCCGCAAGTCATGCTCGATCGTCCGGATTTGCGAGCGTCCTGAGCCTTGGGCGCACCTCCCGTCACGCATGCCTTGGGCGTGAGGGTGACTGGGTCGTGTGGGAGAGCTAAGTCGCGTCTGGGCGCCGGGCTTTTGAATCCTGGAGCAGATTCCCTCAGCCGATGAGAGAGACGGCGGTTTCGAGAGCATGCTCGATGGCGCAGTTGGCCGCGTCGCCGTCCGGCATGGCGCGCGAGATCCCAATGGAGCCGACCATCATGGCAACGATGCTCCATGCACGCTGTTCGCGATCCTCTTCGGCGCCGCCGAGGACAGTCGACACTTTACAGATCAGTTCCAGCATCTTGAGCTTGTATGTCTCTCGAACCGCCGGGCTGGCGCGCGCGACGTCGGCGCTCAGAGTTGGCATGACGCAGCCCACTGCCGGATTCTCCCGATGATAGGCGCTGATGTATTCGTGGAGCCATGTCCGGAGAAGTTCCCGCCGTTCGGCTATGGCCCCGGTAGAATCGATGAAGGATTTTCCCAGACAAGCCTCGATGACACCTTCGAGGAGGGCCTCCTTGTTCGGGAAATTTGAATAGAACGCACCCGACGTCACACCGGCCGCGGCTGCCAGTCCGTCGACTCCGATCCCGTTAAATCCATTCGACGATGACTCGGCACAATCTTGGCGCTGCGCTCTATGCGCCTCTCCGCGTCGCCCTCTTTGAAACCGAAAACGGAGAGGCCGTGTTCGAATACGACAAACCTTCCACGCTCTTCGGCCAATTTGGAGACGAGCGGATTACGCAAGTCGGGCTGTATCTCGACCGAGAACTGGAAGCCGCACTCATCAAGGCGGCCGGCTGAACGGCAATGGCGCGCATGCGCTCGACGCACCTGGCAACCGCATCACGCGCTTAATAACTGTCACGACGAGTGATGGCTCTGGCCTCGCTTGGCGCATACCCGAAATGTGCCTTGAAGGCACGGCTGAAGGCTGCATCCGAGGCATACCCGCTTTGATACGCCGCTTCCGTCACTTTCAATCCGCCGCTGCGGAGCAGGTCGGCGGCTATGGTGAGGCGCCATCGCGACAGATAGCGTAGCGGCGGCTCGCCGACCGCAGCGGTGAACCGCTCAGCAAAAATCGAGCGGGACATTGTCGCGATCTCGGCAAGTGACTGAACCGTCCAGCGCCGGAAGGGATCGGCGTGCATGGCGCTCAGGACGCGTCCGATGCGCTCTTCTCCCAATCCTCCCAGCCAGCCTGTTCGGTTGGCTTCGCTCGCCGCCCAACTGCGCAGCGTGCGAATGACCAGCAGATCGATCAGTCGGGAAATCATCAGCGACGAGCCGGGATTCGGTTGCTGCGCCTCCGCGACGAGGAAGCGAGATATCGCAGCGAGCCAAGGTGGCGCACCAGCCTCGCCCCGAGGGATATGGATCAAGGGAGGAAGCGCGGACATGACCGCCGGAAGCGTGCTTCCCTCGAAGCTGAAGAAGCCTCCAACCAATTGGCTGACCGGCCCGTCGCCGCCATGCCGCAACACCAGTTCGTCGCGATCAAAATGGTCCGCAGCGACGACCCCGATATTTTCAGCCGGTGATTCCAAGGCATCGGTGATCACATGGCCCTTTCCCAGCGGCAACAAGACAAGATCACCCTGATTGATCCGCGTTGGCCTTTCGCCGGCTGGTGTCACCCAGACTTCGCCAGTCTCGACGAAATGAAAATGGGCGGGCCCGGGTTGAAAGCGGAGGCCCCAGGGCGCTCCTAGAAACGCCGTGTAGACCAGCTCTCCGCGCAGACGGATGAGCGTTAGCACCTCTGACAGCACATCATTTCGTGCCGCCGACATCCCAAAATCCGGCGTCATTCCGGACGATCCATCATGCAATCTGGAAATCGCGGCATATTCTGCCCGATCTCCACCGATTAGTTTTTGCCTATCGCAGGCCCAAACTACCAACGTAGCGACAAAAGAACAATGAAGTGATCTTCAGAAATTCCGCACCATCTTCTTCGGCGGACACCACCGGAGTGATTGCAGAAAAGCTGCTGCCGTCCTCGTATTAGGCGCTTTGTGCGCGGCTTTGAGTGAGGGCATGTTGCAGCGAAGCAGCAGGTCCTTGTGCACACTTTTAAGTCCGCAGGCGGCGTATGGCGGCAACCGCATCCGGTCGCATCGCATGGGACTTGAAACGCGTCGGTCGACCGCTTCGCCAAGGCCACCGCAAAAGCGACGGGCAGGGCGGAGCGGTCGATCCGGCAGGGACCGATCGTGATTTAGAGAATCGGGCCGTGTCCCAGGCCGCCGGTCAGCAACAGAACGACCAGGAGGACCAGGAGAATGCCGCCGATCCCGAAACCATGGTTTCGGTAGCGGCCGCCTCCATAGAACATTCCTCCGCCTCCAAAAACGAGGATGAGGACAATGACGATTAATAGAAGGCTCATAGCGATATCTCCAGCACCAAGCTCAAGCTAGTAATGCTGGAGGGGGCGATTTGTTCCTTCTTGCGTATTTTCGGACCGAAAAATCTCAAGCTGCAAACGAGAAATAGGCTTCCGAAACGCAGATATCGAATCGCATTCGCGCTGAAATCTTGCGCCAAATGGGCCGCGCGACCCGCGCCAACCCGCGAAACGATTCCATGCGGGATAAAGGCGAACGGGGCGGTTTATGCGGGCTCGCTCTTTCCTTTCGCTTTCGCGCCGCTCTTCTCGCCATACTTCATTCCCTCCAGCTTCATGCCGTCGGGATCGAGGAAGAACACCGCGTAATAATCCTCGTAATATTCGGCGGCGGGATCGACGATCTCCACCTTTTCCTGTTTGAGGAAATGCTCCAGATCATCCACATCCTGCCGGCTGCGCAGCTCGAAGGCGTAGTGGTGGAAGCCCACGTCGCCGATGCGGTATTTGTGTTTGCGGCCTTCCGCGTCGCACGGGCCGATCCAATAGCGTGTCTTGCCGTTGGTCCAGCCGATCATGTCGCCATAATCGCCCAGAACCTCGAAGCCCAGAAACGCGAACAGGCGGCCGTAGAAGGCCTTGGATTTCTCATAATCGCTGACGCGGACCACCAGATGATCGATGCCGACAACCTGAACCATGGCCGTTCTCCCGCTGGTTCCCTCTTGCGAACAATGTGGGGCAGAGGCCGGGGTTCCGGAATGACCGGCGTCAATCGCTGCCCCGCTGACCTCGGGCTTGTGCCCGCCCGATGGACGTGGGAGCGATAGAGCGGTGAGATGCGGGAGATGGATCGGCGATGGATATGGTGCTGGTGGGCGGCGGGCTCGCCAATGTGCTGCTCGCCCTGCGGCTGAAGCAGGCCCGGCCGGAGCTGAAGCTCGCTCTGTTGGAGGCGGGCGCGCAGATCGGCGGCAATCACACCTGGTCCTTCCACCAGACCGACGTGACGCCCGCGCAGCTGGATTTTCTCAAGCCTATGATCACGTCGCGCTGGCAGGGGCACAGCGTGCGTTTCCCCGCCCGCCGCCGCGCCCTCGCCGGCGGCTATGCCTCGATCGCCTCCCATCGTCTGGCGCAGGTGGTGCAGGACAGTCTCGGCGCGGCAATCCGCACGCATGCGCCGGTTGCCGAACTGCATGCCGACCGCGTGGTGCTGGAGGGCGGCGAGACGATTTCCGCGCGCGCCGTGGTGGATGGGCGCGGGCCGGGCGAGAGCCCGCATCTCGTTCTGGGCTATCAGAAATTCCTCGGCCTGGAGGTGCGTCTTTCCGCCCCCCACAGGCTCGCCGGGCCGGTCATCATGGATGCCACGGTGTCCCAGCTCGACGGCTATCGCTTCATGTATCTGCTGCCGTTCACGGCCGACACGGTGCTGATCGAGGACACCTATTATGCCGACGGGCCGGGCCTCGATCCCGGTTCACTGCGCGCGCGCATCCTGGCCTATGCGCTCGCCCAGGGCTGGCAGGTGGAGGAAATCCTGCGCGAGGAGGAGGGCGTGCTGCCGATCGCCTTGGGCGGCGATCTCGAGGCCTTCTGGCGCGCGGGGCCAGCGGGCGTGGTGCGCTCCGGCTTGCGCGCGGCGCTCTTCCACCCCACCACCGGCTATTCGCTTCCCGATGCGATGGGATTGGCCGATCTTGTGGCCACCCGCGCGGACCTGTCCGGGCCGGGGTTGGCGGATCTAGTGAAACATCACGCCTTCGCGACGTGGGAACGGCGTTCCTTCTTCCGCCTGCTCAACCGCATGCTGTTTCGTGCCGCGGCGCCGGCGCAGCGTTACACGGTTCTCCAGCGGTTCTACGGCCTGCCGGAGCCGTTGATCGCGCGCTTTTACGCCGCTCGCCTCACTCTGGCGGACAAGGCGCGCATTCTCACGGGCCGTCCGCCGGTACCGCTGGGGGCGGCGCTGCGCTGCCTGCCGGAGCCGGCCTGAAGGCCTCGGGCCGAGGCTGCGATATGCATTTCCGCACAAGATGCTGTATCGCAGGCGCGAGACGGCTCCGCCGAGTGAAATCGGCCGGATGAAACCGGCGACGTGAAACACGGATCCCGCGTGCCATGATGCTGACGAAGACGCACCCCAACGGCCATCGCAAGGCGGCGGTCATAGGCTCCGGCTTCGGTGGCCTCTCGCTTGCGATCCGCCTTCAGGCGGCGGGCTTCGACGTGACCCTGTATGAGAAGCGCGATAAGCCGGGCGGTCGGGCCTACGTCTATGAGGGTCAGGGGTTCACGTTCGACGGCGGACCGACCGTCATCACTGATCCGAGCGCGCTCGAGGAGCTGTTCGCCGTCGCCGGCCGCAAGCTCTCCGATTACGTAGAGCTGATCTCCATCTCGCCCTTCTACCGGCTGCTGTGGAGCGACGGCGCCCAGTTCGATTACGTCAACGACCAGGACGGACTGGACCGGCAGATCGCCGCCAGATCGCCGGTCGATGTCGAGGGCTACCGGAGGTTTCTCGCTTATTCCAAGGCGGTGTTCGAGGAGGGCTACATCAAGCTCGGCGCCGTGCCCTTCCTTTCGTTCAAGGACATGATCCGTGCCGCGCCGCAGCTCATGCGGCTGGAGGCCTGGAACAGCGTCTATGCCATGGTCTCGCGCTTCATCAAGGATGAGCATCTGCGCGAGGCCTTCTCCTTCCACTCGTTGCTGGTGGGCGGCAATCCGTTTGCCACCTCTTCCATCTATGCGCTGATCCATGCGCTTGAACGCAAATGGGGTGTGTTCTTCCCGCGCGGCGGCACCGGCGCGCTGATACAGGGCATGGTGCGCCTGTTCGAGGATCTCGGCGGCACGCTGAAGCTCTCTGCGCCGGTGGACGAGATCGTGCTGGAAAACGGCCGCGCCACGGGCGTGCGCATGGCGGACGGCAGCGTCACCAAATTCGACCTCGTCGCCTCAAACGCGGACGTGGTGCACACCTACGCCAAGCTGCTGCGCAACACGCCGCGCGGCAAGGCCGAGGGCAAGCGGCTCGGCAAGATGCGCCATTCCATGTCGCTGTTTGTGATCTATTTCGGCACGAAGCGCACCTATGACCATCTCCAGCACCACACGGTGCTGTTCGGGCCGCGCTATCGCGGGCTGATCGACGAGATTTTCGCGGGGCCCGATCTGCCGGAGGATTTCTCGCTCTATCTGCATGCCCCCACGGTCTCGGACCCGAGCCTCGCGCCGGAAGGCTGCACCGGCTTCTACGTGCTTTCCCCCGTGCCCCATCTCGGCAAGGCGGATATCGACTGGGACGTGGAAGGGCCGAAATATCGCGACCGCATCCTCGATTATCTCGAAGCCCGCCTGCTGCCGGGCCTCAAGGCGGATCTGGTGACGAGCCGCATCCTCACCCCTTTCGGCTTTCGCGACGAGTTGAACGCGCACATGGGCTCGGCCTTCTCGGTGGAGCCGCTGCTGACGCAATCGGCGTGGTTCCGGCCGCACAATCGCGACGACAAGATCCCCAATCTCTACATCGTCGGGGCGGGCACCCATCCGGGTGCGGGCGTGCCGGGCGTGGTCGGCTCTGCGAAGGCGACCGCCGGTCTCATCATCGCGGATTTTCCCACCCTTTCCATGGACAGGGTCGGTTCCGCAAAGGAGGGCCGGGCGTGAGCGATGTTCTCACCGCGAGCGAAGCGGCCATCGCCAACGGGTCGAAAAGCTTCGCGGCGGCGGCCAAGCTATTCGATCCGCGCACGCGGGCGGACGCCGTGATGCTCTACGCCTGGTGCCGCCATTGCGACGATGTGGTGGACGGACAGGAGCTGGGTCATGGCCGGGTGGCGCAGACCGAGAGCGCACAGGCGCGCCTGGATGGCCTGTATGAGGAGACACACCGCGCCTATCGCGGCCTGCCGACCGCGCACCCCGCCTTCGCAGCCTTCGCCGAGGTGATCCGCCGCAACGATATTCCCGAGCGCTATCCCCTCGATTTGCTGGAGGGATTCCGCATGGATGTGGAGGACCGCAGCTACGAGACAATCGAGGACACGCTTTCCTATTGCTACCATGTGGCGGGAGTGGTCGGCGTGATGATGGCGCTGATCATGGGCGCGCGCGAGGAGCAAGTGCTCCATCGCGCTTGCGATCTCGGCCTCGCCTTTCAGCTCACCAATATTTCCCGCGACGTGGTCGAGGATGCCGGCATCGGCCGCGTCTATCTGCCGGCGGACTGGCTGCGGGCCGGCGGCGTGGAGCCGGGCGACGTGGCGTTGCCGGAAAACCGCCAGAAGGTGGCGGATGTGGTGGCGCGGCTGCTCGATCTGGCCGAGCCTTATTACGACTCGGCGCTGATCGGCATGCGGGCGCTGCCGTTCCGCTCCGCATGCGCCATCGCGACCGCGCGGGCGGTGTATCGCGCAATCGGCACCAAGGTGCGCGCGGCGGGATCTCACGCCTGGGACGAGCGACGCTCCACCAGCAAGGCCGAGAAGATCGGCTTCGCCGCTTCCGGGGCAGTACAGGCGGCGCTGTCCCGCCTCGCTTCGGCCGAGGTCTCCCGTCCCAAGACCCTCTGGACCCGCCCGGCATGACCTCGCTGCATTTCGCGGTCGTTGCCCCGCCGCTCTCGGGCCATTTCAACCCGCTGATGGCGCTGTCGCGCACGCTGGTCGCGCGCGGGCATCGCGTGACTTTCTACCACATGGCGGATGCGGCCGACATGGTGCGCGATGCGCCGGTCGGCTTTCGCGCTGTGGGCCTTTCGAGCCACCCGGCAGGTGCGCTGAAGGCGCATCTCGATACGCTCGCCAATCCCACCGGGCCGCTCGGCCTGCTGCGGGTGATCCGCGAGACCGCCGACATCACCGACATGCTCTGCCGCGATCTTCCGGATGCGTTTCGCGCCGAAAGGATCGACGCGGTGATCGCAGACCAGACGGAAGCCGCCGGCGCGCTGGTGGCACGGCATCTGAAGCTGCCGTTCGTTTCCACCGCCACAGCCCTGCCGCTGAACCGCGAGATCGGCCTGCCGCCGCCGTTCGTGGACTGGCCTTACGACCCCACGGAGAAGGGGCGGTGGTGGAGCGAGGGCGGCTGGAAGGTCACCGATTTCCTCATGAAGCCTATGGCCAAGGTGGTGGCGCGCCATGCCGAAGCCTTTGGGCTCGATCCGCTGGCGGACCAGGGCTTCTCGCCGCTGCTACAGGTGGCGCAATGCGTGAAGGGGCTGGATTTCCCGCGCAACGAACTGCCGCTGTGCTTCCATTATTGCGGCCCGTTCCGCACGCCGGAGGTGGACGCGCGCCTGGATTTCGATCTGCATGGCGACGGGCGGCCCTTGGTGTTTTGCTCACTCGGCACCTTGCAGGGCGCGCGGGCGGACCTGTTCCAGGCGGTGGCGAAGGCGGCGCAGAAGCTGAACGTGCGCCTGGTACTCGCCCATGGCGGGCTTCTGAGCGATGAGGCAGCCCGCGCGCTGCCGGGCGATCCCGTGGTGCGGGCCTTCGTGCCGCAGCGCCAGGTGCTCGCCCATTGCAAGGCGGCAGTGATCCACGCCGGCTTCAACACGGTAATGGACGCCTTGAGCGTGGGCGTGCCGCTGGTGGCCATGCCAATCGCCTTTGAGCAGCCCGGCATTTCCGCGCGCCTGCTCTATAGCGGGGTCGCGCGCATCTTTCCGGCCAAGAAGGCATCGGCGCGGCGGGTGGAAGAGGCCCTCGGCCTCGTGCTATCCGACCCCGCCTATGCCATCGCCGCGCGGCGCATCCAAAGCGAGATCACGGCGAGCGGCGGAGTGGGCGAGGCGGCGGACCTGATCCTGTCGGCGGTGGCCCGGGCGCAGGGATAGACAGAGCGCCGGGCGAAACGCTCAGCCGCGTCCCGCAGTATTCTCCCGCCGATATTTCGGCAGCCGCCACCACGGCACATAGGGCGCCTCGTGGTGTTCGTGGTGATAGCCGAAATGAAAGCAGGTCAGCAGCGACCAGACATAGCTGAACTCGTTGCTGCGGGCATTGTGGGCGTCAGCGAATCCGGGTTCGCCGTGGCGGTGCGGCCGATAGGTGCCGAAATAGAACAATTGCAGCGCCGAGAGCAGCGCCGGCAGCGCCCAGAACAGCAGCACGTTCACCACCGGCGCGCCGATAACGAGGATATAGACCGCCAGAACAGCGGTGAGGATGCCGAACTCGCGCCAGCCGAAATAGGTACGCATGAAGCGCAGGAACCAGGGCCAGAAGCAGTCGGGATGGTCGGCGTCGAAATCGGGATCGTCCGCCGTGCCGGAATGCCGGTGGTGGTCGTGGTGCTTCGGCAGGAGGCGATCGTAGCTGAAGGCCGCATAGAGGCCGAGCGCGATCCGGCCTACCCAGAGGTTGATCTTCGGCCGGAACGGCGCCAACGAGCCATGCATGCAATCGTGCGCGATGATGAACAGGCCGACATCAAGCCAGGTCTGGAGCGCGATCACCAGCGGCGCGGCGTAGATATCCGGCGGCGCGAGGCGTAGGAAGAAGACGCCGAAGATGTGCCCCGCCAGCCAGCCGCCGATGACGAGCGCCGCGAGGGCGAGGCCGATGGCGCCCTGGCGGGCATAAGCGCGCTTCATCTCCACCGCCGCCGCGCTGGGTGCGCGCGGGCGGCGCGGGTTTTCGCCGGTCCGCTCGGAAGGTGCGAGACTCACGAACGGGTGTCCAGGTTCTTCAGCGAACCGCCATGGGTCTCTCGCAATTGGTCGCGCAGCTTCTGCACCGGCTGGGCATAGAGGAAGCCGAAGGAGACGCAGCCCTCCTTGCCGTCCACCGCGTGATGCAGTCGGTGCGCCTGCACGAGGCGCTTGAGAT
Source organism: Roseixanthobacter pseudopolyaromaticivorans (assembly GCF_043195145.2). Lineage (NCBI taxonomy): Bacteria > Pseudomonadati > Pseudomonadota > Alphaproteobacteria > Hyphomicrobiales > Xanthobacteraceae > Roseixanthobacter > Roseixanthobacter pseudopolyaromaticivorans. The sequence continues at coordinate 2,975,999 of NZ_CM195539.1, read as the reverse complement.
AGCCGTTGCGCGGCACATAGCGGAACGGCCAGCGCTGGTGGGTGAGCCCGTCATGCACGAAGAAATACAGGAAGCCGTAGACCGTCATGCCCACGCCGACCCAATAGATCGGGCCGAAGCCGTTCGCCCCATAGATGATCAGGCCGATGGCGAGCAAAGCGAACACGACGGCATAGAGATCGTTGCGCTCGAACACATCCTCGTGCGGCTCGTGGTGGGAGCGATGCCAGCCCCAGCCCCAGCCGTGCATGATGTATTTGTGCGCCGCCCAGGCGACGCCTTCCATGATGGCGACGGTGACGAGGACGATCAGCGTATTCAAGGCGATGGTCATGGTTCAAAACTCAGGTTCAGGATGCCCGCCCCGGATGCTGGATTGCGGTGGAGGCCGCTCCCGGACAATGCGGGCGCAACAAATGCCCCCATCATGCGAGCAAAATGCGGACCCGCGTGCCTTGTTCTGCCTCAAGCTTCCGTTAGCGGCCTGGACTTGGGCGCGGCGGCCGCACGCGACGCCTCAGCCAAACCGCGCCTTCAGCCAAGCCGCACATGGCGCCGCGCAAGCACCATGCTGATTATAAGGCCGGCCACAGCATAGCAAATAAGAACGAAAAGCGCAGGCGCCAACTCGTTCAATGCGGCGCCCCGCCACAGGCTGGCCTGATAGGCCTCGATCACCCAGGCATTGGGCGTGATCCAGCCGGCGCTCTGCAGCCACGCGGGCATGAGGAAGCGCGGCACCATGCTGCCCCCGATCGCCGAGAGCATCAGCACGGCGAAGGTGGAGAGCGTCTGCGCCTGCTGCCGCGTGCGCGCGGCGCAGGCCAATGCCAGGGCGAGGCTGGAAGTCGCGGCGGCCGCAGCGATCGTGGTGATGAGCCAGCTGCCGAAATGCGGCAGCACCGCCACACCATAGACGAGCCCTGCGACGGCGAACAGAAGCGTCACCTGCAACACCCCCTGCAGGGTAATGAAGGCGAATTTGCCGAGCACCATCACGCTGCTGCCGCCGGGCATCATGACGAGGCGGTCGAAGATGCCGGAGCGGCGCTCCTCCACCAAAGAGGCGGCGCCCTGTACCGAAGAGAACAGCAGGAACAGCACGGCGATGGCGCCGGCATAATAGGTGACGGTGGGCAGGGCCTTCAGCGAATCCACGGTCTGGCGGGCGAAGAAATCGCCGCCGCGCGGCTTCTCGCCCTTGGCGACGCTTTCCGCGCTCGCCTCCAGGGCAAGGTTGAACTGCTCGGTCTGCTCGGGCGTGAAGGTGCCGACGATGGACTGCATCTGCGCGCCGAGCCGCTTCAGCCCGACCTCCGGCAACCGCTCGGAAATGAGGCTCTGCACATGGGCCATCAGCAAGCCCGCAGCCGCCGCCCTGCCGGGATCGGCCAGGATCAGCAAGGGCGCCGCATTGCCGCCCGCCGAAGGGTCGGAGACGATCACCAGCCCGGCGTCGGCGTCGCCGGAGCGCACCGCTTCGCGCACGGCGGCTTCATTCTTGACCGGGATCGCCTTCACCAGCGGCGCGTTATGCATGGCCAGGAAAAGCGCATGTCCGCCTTCGCTGCCGGACGCGTCGGCGATCGCAGTCTTCACCGGCGCATCGTCGCCGCTCACGCCGGTGAAGACCGCGGCGAACACCAGGAACATCAACGGCGGCAGGATGAAGGTCATGACCAGCGCGCCCTTGTCGCGCAGCAAGGTGAGCCCCATGGCTTTCATGATGGCGCCGATCATCGCCCCGCCTCGGCGAGCACGTCGGCATAGAGCGCCGCAAGGTCCGGCTCGCGCACGGAGACTTCGCGCGGCATCACCTGGCGCTGCTCAAGGGTGAGCAGGAGATCGGCCAGCGCCCCGGTGCCGGCGGGGAGCCTGCCGACATAGGTGGCACCGGTCGCGTCCGGCAGGATCGCGAGAGCGGTGAGATGGGCGCGAGTGTCCGCGTCGGGCGGATGCGACCACCGCAATTCCACCCGCCGCGCACCCTCGAAGCGCCGCGCCACGAGCGCGCGCACCGGACCCTCCAGCGCCACATGCCCGTTCACCAGAACGGCGACGCGGTCCGCCACCGCCGCCGCCTGCTCCAGATCGTGTGTCACGATCAGCACCGCGAGCCCGGCTGCCGCGAGCGCGCGCAGCAGGTCGGCGAAGCCCGAGAGCGCGTCGCGGTCCACGCCTACGGTGGGCTCGTCCAGCACCAGCAGCGCCGGTTCGCCCACCAGGGCCGCGGCGATATTGGCCCGGCGCTTCCAGCCTCCGGAAAGGCGGTCGATTCGCTCGTTCGCCCGCGCGCTCACGCCGGCGGCCTCCATCACGGCGGTCACCCGTCCGGGGATGCCGGCGCGCGGCATGCCGGCGAGGCGGGCGAAGACGTCGAGATTTTCCCGCACCGTGAGGCTTGGATAGAGCGCCAGTTCCTGCGGCACGAGGCCGATGCGCCGGCGCGCTTCGCCCAGATGGGCGTCATGGCCCTTCACCCGCACCGTGCCGTGGGCGGGGCGCAGGCGTCCGCAAATGGTGCGGATCAGCGTCGTCTTGCCGGCGCCGTTGGGGCCGAGCAGCACCGTGATTTCACCTGCCGCGACCGCAAGCGAGGTGTCGCGCAGCACCGCGCGGGCGCCATAGTGGGCGCTCACATGGGAGACCTCGAGCACGGGTGCGCTGCGCGCCGCCGATGGGGCCTCGGCAGCCCGCAGGGGCAATGGGGCGTTCACGGCAAGGCGACGCCCGGCAGGCCCGCGAAGGCATGGCGCAGGAAGTCCCGCAGCGGGTCGGCGACATCGCTGCGGCGGGAGATGCGGTCGGAGGCGTCCGCCGCGCCGCGCAGATGGCTGTCGAGCAAGCCCGCCGCGCGCGAGGCGCCGAGGGAGGCGATGACCGTGGCCTTGCCTTCGTCCTTGCCCACGTCCTTACCGAGCGCGGCGGCGGAGGATTGCACATCCAGCAGATCGTCGAGGATCTGATAGGCGCGGCCCACATGATTGGCGAAATCGCGTAGCGCTTCCATGTCGTCCGCGCGGGCCTCATGCACGAGGCCCGCCGCTTCCACTGCGGCCGTGAACAGCAGGCCGGTCTTGCGGCGGTTGACGTCTTCTGTGGCGGCGAGGCTCCGCCCGGGGACCGGCCGCAGATCGTCGAACTGCCCGCCGCACAAGCCGAGGGAGCCGACCGCGCTCGTATAGATCGCGAGGATCTCCACCCGCGCCGCCGCGGGCACGGCGGCGGACGTGGCGACCACCCCATAGGCGCGCGTCAGCAAGGAGATGGCGGCCAGCACCGCCACGTCCTCGCCGAACTGGACGTGGGTCGCCGGCTGGTTCCGCCGCAGCTTCGCGTCGTCCATGCAGGGCAGATCGTCGATGATGAGCGAGGCGGCGTGGATCATCTCCAGCGCGCAGCCGCAATCCAGCACCGCATGCTCGTCGGCGCCGAGACGCAGGGCCGCCGACATGGCGAGCAGGGGGCGCAGGCGCTTGCCGGGTGCCAGCAGGATATGGCGCATGGCGGCATGCAGCGTGGCGGGATTGGAGGCCGTGGTCGGCAGCAGCAAGCCCAGGCGGCGGTCGACCACCGAACGCAGATAGCTCAGATCCGGCGAGCGCTCGCTCGCGCCCACCATCGCCGACCCGCCCTCGACGGCATGCAGCACTTCGCCGTCCCGGGATTTGCCATGGGTCATCAGGCCGGCCCTTCCTCGCTCTCCGGCCCGCGTGGCCCCTTCGGGGCGGGCTCGGCAGATTCCATGCGCTTGCATGATGTTAGATCAGACCCTAGAACCCTTGAAGGTGGCTTGCTGTCAAGCAGAAGAGATTCAGGCGATGAACGCGGAAAGCGAGATCCAGCGCCGCAAGCAAGACCATATAGACATCGTGATGGCGGACCGGCGTGCCGCGTCCAGTGCAAAAACCGGTTTCGAAAGCCTGATTTTCGAGCACCGCGCGCTGCCTGAACTGCATCTGGACGATGTGGATCTCACAACGACGTTTCTTTCGCGCCCGCTCGCGGCACCTCTGCTTATTTCTTCAATGACTGGCGGACCGGCGGCCGCGGGGCTGATCAATCGCCATCTGGCGGAAGCGGCGCAGCATCTTGGCATCGCGCTCGGCGTCGGCTCCCAGCGTGTGGTGCTGGAGGGGGGGCAGGCGGCCGGGCTCGATGCCGGATTGCGCCGGATTGCGCCGAATATTCCCCTCTTCGCCAATCTGGGCGCGGCCCAGCTCGCACAGGGCTATGGGCTCGACGAGGCACGCCGCGCGGTGGATATGATCGAAGCGGATGCCCTGATCCTGCACGTCAACCCACTTCAGGAATCGATCCAGGCGGGCGGCGATCGGGATTGGCGCGGCCTGTTGTACGCCATCGGCGCGCTCGCGCGCACCCTGTCGGCTCCCGTGATTGTGAAGGAAGTGGGCTTCGGAATCGCCGCCGATCTTGCGCGCCGGCTTGTGGATAACGGCGTCGCCGCGATCGATGTCGCCGGTGCGGGGGGCACGAACTGGGCGCTGGTGGAAGGCGCGCGCGGCACGGGGGCCCAGCGCGCCGTCGCGGCAGCCTTCGCCGATTGGGGCATCCCCACCGCGCGGGCGCTGGCCGAGGTGCGGGTGGCGTGTCCACACGTGCCCTTGATCGCCTCCGGCGGGTTGAGGGATGGCGTGGACGTGGCGAAAGCGATCCGCCTCGGCGCGGATCTTGCGGGGCAGGCGGCGGGGGTGCTGTCCTCCGCCGTATTGTCGAGCGAGGCGGTCGTGGCGCATTTCGAGGTGATCATCGCGCAATTGCGCATCGCCTGCTTCTGCACCGGGTCCCGCGATCTCGCCGCGCTGCGCACCGCACGGCTTCTGGCGGGGGAATAGGGCGCGCGGCAAGGCGCGCCCGTCATCGTCACGGCATGTATTGGCCGCCGTTCACCTCGACCACCTGTCCCGTCACGTAGCCGCTCGCAGCCGCCGAGGCGAGATAAAGGAAGGTGCCGACGCATTCATCCGGCACGCCCAGCCGGCCCATGGGAATGGTGGCTTGCATGGCCGTCATCTGCGCCGGGGTCGAATAGCGGTCGTGGAACGGGGTTTCGATCACGCCCGGTGATACGGCGTTCACGCGGATGCCGGTCTGCGCCAGTTCCTTCGCCCAGCCGTGGGTGGCGGTGGAAATGAACCCCTTGGCCGCCGCATAGAGCACCGATCCGCCCGCCCCGCCGTGGCGCGCGGCGATGGAGGAGACGTTGATGATCGACCCGCCGCGGCCTTGGGCGAGCATCAGCGGCACCGCTTGGTGCATGAACGCCACCACGTGCCGTACGTTGAGGTCGAGCACGGCGTCATAAAGCGCATCGCTATATTCGCCGATGGGCACCCGCTTCACGAGGCCGCCGGCGTTGTTCACCAGCACGTCGAGGCCGCCGAAGGCCTTCAAGGTCGCGGCCAGAATGGCCGCGGGCGCATCCTTATGTGTGACGTCGCCGCCCACGAGTATGGCGTCTCCGCCGGCCGCGCGCACGCGCTCGGCCACCTGCTCGGCCTTGTCACGGCTGGCGTTGTAATGCACCGCCACGCGCGCGCCGCTGCGGCCGAAGCCCTCGGCGGCCGCAGCGCCGAGGCCGGTGCTGGCACCGGTGATGAGCACCGCCTTGCCCTTGAGATCCGGGAAAACGGGGAGGGCGTGCTGAATGTCCGTCATGAAAAACTCCTGAGGAGAAAGACCGGCGAGCGCCGGCGTGATGGGGTTCGAGGGGAGATCTGGCAGGGTAAAATGGCAGAGCGGGGCCACGTGCTAAAGCGCACGCGGATCAAGAGGTCGTGGCGGCAACGGCTCGCGCGGCGCGGGCAATCGCGCCCTCGCGATACAGATCCGCAAGGGCCTGGGCGACGGCGCCGGTGAACCGGCCGTCGGCGGGAAGATCGGTGCCGAACACCTCTCGCACGCCCATCAGGCCGCCGGCGAGGCGCCCGGGATCGCCCTGCGCTTCGGACGCGATGGCGGCGAAGCGCGCGGCCAGCGGATCGCGCACGTCGATGGGCTGGCCGGCCTCGTCGCTGCCCGCCACATAGCGCATCCAGCCCGCGACGCCGAGCGCCAGCAGCTCAATGCCAGCCCCAGCCGCCAGCCGATCACGGATCGGCGCCAGGAGGCGTTGAGGCAGTTTCTGAGATCCGTCCATGGCGATCTGCCACGTGCGATGCTGGAGCGCCGGGTTGGCGAAGCGTTCGCGCAGTGCGCGCTTGTAATCTTCGAGATCGGCGCCCGGCGGTGCCGGCACGGTCGGGGTGACCTCGCTGTCCTGCACCGCGCGCACGAGCGCCGCGAAGGCGGGCTCGGCCATGGTATCGGCGATGGTCTCCTTGCCCGCAAGATAGCCAAGATAGGCGAGGGTGGAATGGGCGCCGTTCAGCAGTCGCAGTTTCATCAGCTCGTAGGGCCGAACGTCCGCGACCATCTGCACGCCGACCTCTTCCAACCGCGGGCGGCCACTGGGGAAATGATCCTCCACGACCCATTGGGAGAATGGTTCGGCCATCACGGGCCATGCATCCTCAAGCCCGAGGCGCGTGGCGATGCGGGCGCGGTCTGAAGATGTCGTGGCGGGCACGATGCGGTCCACCATTGTGCAGGGGAAGGCGACCTCGCCGGATACGAACCGGCCGAGGTCGGCATCGCGCAAGGCCGCGAACCGCGCCACCACCCGCGCGACGACCTTGCCGTTGGCGGGAAGATTGTCGCAGCACAGTACGGTGAACGGCGCGATGCCGGCGGCGCGGCGGCGGGCCAGCGCCTCCACCAGGAGCCCCGGTACGCTACGCGGGGCATGGGGCGCCGCAAGGTCGGCGATGATGTCGGGATGGGCTTCGTCCAGCGCGCCGGTCGAGGGATCGTGGCAATAGCCCTTTTCCGTCACCGTCAGGCTGACGATGCGCACGCGCGGGTTGCTCATCGCCGCCAGCAGGGCTTGGGGATCGCGCGGGGCGACGAGCAGCCGGCGCAGCGCGCCGATGACCCGCAGGTCTTCTCCCGCGCCGGAGCGCACCGCGAGCGTGTAAAGACCATCCTGCGGATCGAGCGCGTTCGAGGTTTCGGCGGACCGCAGGCTCGCTCCGCAGATCGCCCAGTCGCGCGCGCCCCGCGCCAGGCAATCGTCGAGATAAACCGCCTGATGGGCCCGGTGAAACGCCCCGCCTCCGAGATGGACGATGCCGATTTCGACGGTGTTCAGATCATAGGCTGGCAGCCGCACGTCGGGGGGCAATCGGGCAAGGGTGGTGGACGATAGGCGCATCAAGGATCTCTCGGGCTTGGAGCGGGACGCAGAGCGCCCCTCACAGCTTGTAGGCGGCCTTGGCAAGGCCATAGGCAAGGGCGTGCGCGACCTCGTGCGCCTCGTCCTCATCCAGGCGATGGGTGGTGACGAGATCGGCGAGATACGCGCAATCCACCCGCCGCGCGACATCATGGCGGGCGGGAATGGAGGGGAAGGCGCGGGTGTCGTCGTTGAAGCCGACCGTGTTGTAGAAGCCCGCGGTCTCGGTCGCCAGTTCGCGGAAGCGACGCATCCCCTCGGGGCTATCGAAGAACCACCAGGGCGGCCCAAGTCGCAACACGGGATAATGGCCCGCCAGCGGCGCCAGTTCGCGGGAATAGGCGGTCTCGTCCAGGGTGAACAGCACGATGGTGAGGTCGCTTTCGTTGCCGAAGCGGTCGAGCAAGGGCTTCAACGCGTGGACATATTCGGTTCGGCTCGGGATGTCGGCCCCCATGTCACGGCCGTGGCGGGCGAAGACGCCGCCATTGTGGTTACGCACCGCGCCGGGGTGGATCTGCATCACCAGCCCGTCCTCAAGCGAGAGGCGCGCCATTTCAGTGAGCATCTGCGCCCGGAACAGTTCGGCATCATCCGGACGAGCGCCTTCCGCGCCGGTGACGCGGGCGAACAATGCCTCTGCCTCGGCATGGGGCAGGTCCGCCGTACGGGCGCTCGGATGGCCGTGGTCGGTGGAGGTGGCGCCGAAACTCTTGAAGAAGGCGCGTCGTTTGCGGTGCGCTTCCAGATAACCGTGCCAGGAAAAGGTGTCTTCCCCCGTCACCTCGCCGAAGCGAGCGATATTGGTGCGGAAGTTCTCGAATTCAGGGTCCACCACGGGATCGGGCCGATAGGCGGTGACGACCCGGCCGGTCCAGCCGGACTCGCGGATCATCCGGTGCCATTTCAACGGGTCGAGCGGGCTCTCGGTGGTGGCGATGGCCTCGATGTTGAAGCGCTCGAACAGTGCGCGTGGGCGGAAGGCGTCGGTCGCGAGCTTATCCGCGATCAGATCGTACAGGCGGTCGGCATTTTCAGCGTTCAGGCGCTCCTCGATACCGAACAAGGTGGAGAACGCATGGTCCATCCACAGCCGCGTCGGGGTGCCGCGAAACAGATGATAATGGGCGGCGAATAGCCGCCAGATGGCAGGGCCGTCGGTTTCCGCCGGGCCGCCGTCGCGGCGCGGAACACCGAGTTTCTCTAGGGGGATGCCTTGGCTGTAAAGCATGCGGAAGATGTAATGATCCGGCACCACGAACAATTGCGCCGGGTCGGGGAAGGGCGCGTTTTCGGCATACCAGCGCGGGTCCGTGTGACCGTGAGGCGAGATGAGCGGCAGATGCGCCACGCGCTCATAAAGGCGGCGGGCGACGGCGCGGGCGGTGGGATCAGCCGGAAACAGGCGGTCCGGGTGAAGCAGGGCGCGCGTCATGGTCTATGAGGTCCTTTTCTTGGCGGCCATGGCCCCGGTGCCGTGGCGCGGTGCGGGCTCGACCGGGCGCTGGTCGCAGTGCGCCTCTGGCTCGCTTGACGGGGGCGGCTCCGGCGGGAGCGAGGATTCCTCGAAATAGGTGGGATGCGCCTCCACCAGTGCCGCCACCGAAGGCAGCACCTTGCCGAGATGGTGGAGCAGCGCCTGTTCCGCTGCGTCGGGATTGCCGGAGGCGATGGCGTCCACGATCGCGGCATGGTCCGCCACCACCCCGGCGCGGCGCCCCGGCTGGGGCAGGGTGAGGATGCGGCAGCGGTCCACATGGGCCTTTTCCTGCCGGATCACGCGCCATAGATTGGGATGGCCCGCGACTTCCGAAATCGTCTGGTGGAACGTTTCATCGGCCGCGTGGAAGGCGGGGAGGCGGCCGGCTTCGTGCAGGGCGCGCTGTTCCACGAGCAGCCCGCGCAGGGTGGCGATATCCTCCGCCGTGGCGCACGCCGCCGCCGCGCGCACGGCCGCACGCTCCAGCGCTTCGCGGATCACCATGGCATCGTGTATGGCCGGGATGGAGATACGCGCGACGAAGGTGCCGTACTGGGGGAAGATATCCACCAGCCGCTCGTCCGCGAGCTTCAGCAGCGCTTCACGCACCGGCGTGCGGCTGACGCCGCAGGCGAGCGCGATCTGTTTTTCCTGGAGCAGTGCACCAGGGGCGATCTCCATGCCCACGATCTGCTCGCGCAGCGCGCGGTGGATGCGGGCAGAGGCGGGGATCGCCCGCATGCTCTTGCCGGCGCTCGCGTTTCTCGTCCCCTTCTGCCGCGTCGTGCCGCGCGCCGTGGCCACGCTCGCTTCCTCCCCGAGAGGTGTGCGGCCGCTTCGGGATCCGCTTTTCTTTACTAATATATTAGCATATCATTGTGTCAACATCCATGGCGGAGCCGGGCATGGGCTTGCTCGCGGGAAACGAGATGGCTGCAACGAGGACGCATTCGGCGCCCCGCGCCCTACGCCTGGGGGCGAGCGACAATGTTGCCGTGGCGTTGGACGGGTTTCCGGTCGGCGCGCGGACCCTGGGAGTCGAGATCACCGGGCGCATTCCGCGCGGGCACAAATTCGCGCTGGGGCCGATCGCCGAGGGCGCTCCGGTGCTCAAGTTCGGGCAGATCATCGGCTTTGCCGCATCGTCCATCGCGCCGGGCGCGCACGTGCACGAACACAATGTGGTGCTGCACGATTTTGTCCGCGATTATGCCTTCGCCGCCGATGCGCGCGACGACCGCCTGCTGCCGGAGGCGGAGCGCGCCACCTTTGAGGGGTTTCGCCGCTCCAACGGGCGCACAGGCACGCGCAATTATCTCGGCATCCTCACCAGCGTGAACTGTTCGGCCTCGGTGGCGACGTTCGCGGCCCGGGCGCTGGAGCGCTCCGGCATTCTGGACGACTTTCCGGGCATCGACGGCATCGTCCCCATCACGCACGGCACCGGCTGCGGCATGGCCGGAAAGGGCGAGGGCTTCGATGTGCTCAGCCGCACCTTGTGGGGCTATGCGACCCACCCGAATTTCGCAGCGGTGGTCATGGTCGGCCTCGGCTGCGAGATGTTCCAGATCGCCCGGTTCAAATCCGACTACCAGGTGAGCGAGAGCGACACCTTCCGCACCCTCACCATCCAGGAGGAAGGCGGCACGCGCCGGGCCGTCGATCATATCACCGGCGCGCTTCGCGAGATGCTTCCCGCCGCCGGCGCGCTGCGGCGCGAGACGCGGCCTGTGTCGGAACTCGTGCTGGCGCTTCAATGCGGCGGATCGGATGGCTATAGCGCGCTCACCGCAAATCCCGCGCTGGGTGTCGCGTCCGATCTACTGGTGCGCCACGGCGGCACGTCCATCCTTTCCGAGACGCCTGAGATCTACGGCGCCGAGCATCTGCTCACCCGCCGCGCGGCCGACCGCGCCATCGGCGAGAAGCTGGTAGAGCGCATCCGCTGGTGGGAGGACTATACCGAGCGGAACCGTGGCGAGATGAACAACAATCCCTCACCCGGCAACAAGGCGGGTGGCCTCACCACGATCCTTGAAAAATCGCTCGGTGCCGCAGCGAAGGGCGGGGCAGCGACGTTGCGCGCGGTCTATGAATATGCCGAGCCCGTTGAGGCGCGCGGCTTCGTCTTCATGGATACGCCAGGCTACGACCCGGTGGCAGCCACCGGGCAGGTGGCGGGCGGCGCGAACGTCATCTGCTTCACCACAGGCCGCGGCTCGGCCTTCGGCTGCAAACCCACGCCCTCGCTGAAGCTGGCCACCAATACCGACCTTTATGCCCGCATGAGCGAGGACATGGACATCAATTGCGGGGACGTGCTCGACGGCGTGCCGCTGGAGGCCAAGGGTCGCGAAATCTTCGACGCGGTATTGCGGACCGCCTCCGGTGCGCGCACCAAATCCGAGGCGCTCGGCTATGGCGACGCGGAATTCGTGCCCTGGCAGATCGGCGCGGTGATGTGATGGCGCGCTCGCCCGCTCTATTCGAACAGGTCGGGATGCTCCGTCTCCACCCTGGGCAGGGCGCGCAGGATTTCCCGCAGATGCCGGTGCATGGCTTCGCCCGCCGCGTCCGGCGCGCGCGCATCCACGGCCGCGATGATGGCCCGGTGCTGTGCGACGAGGCTCAGCATGGTGGCGCTGTCGCTCAAGGTCAGGTGACAGGCGCGGTCCATATGGGCTTTGATGTCGCTGATAGCCTCCCAGGCGAGGCCGCAGCCAGCGCCTTCAGCGAGGGCGATGTGAAACATCTCGTCATAACGCTGGAAGGTGGCGTGATCGTTGCGGCCGGCGGCTTTCTCCTGGAGGTCCAGCAGGTCGTCGATCCGCACGCGGGCGACGGGGTCGAACGCCTCAGCGGCGCGTTGGGCGACAGCGGTCTCGATGGCCTCGCGCACGAAGCGGGCCTCCATCATTTTCCGGGTAGAGATCTTCACCACCACCGTGCCGCGCTGGGGCAGGATCTCCACGAGGCGCGTGCGCGCGAGCCCGATGAACGCCTCGCGCACCGGCTGGCGGGAGACGCCGTGGGCGGCCGCGATCTCGTGCTCCGACAGGCGCGTGCCCGGCGGAAGATCCATGGCGATGATGGCCCGCCGCAACTCCGCTTCCAGCCTCTGCGCCACCGAGCCCTGGCCCGGCGATATCATCGCGTCCACGTCCATTCCCCCTGTTGCAACCTGAATAATACTACCATACAAGTTTAAGAAAAGCGCCTCCTTCCGCACTGGGGACAACATCCGGGCGGCCGGGGCTCCAAAAAGAACAGGCCTTGAAGGCCTTCGCAAAAAAACAGAGTCAGGGAGAACGCCCATGCTGAACCGACGCCACGCGCTGGCGCTGGCCGCTGCCTTTTCGCTCGCCCCGCTGTCCGGGGCCCTTGCGCAAACCGTAACGCTCCGTTCCGCCGACATCCACCCCGACGGGTATCCGACCGTCGAAGCGGTCAAGTATTTCGGCGATCTGGTCTCGCAGAAGACGAACGGAAAATACAAGGTTCAAGTGTTCAACTCCGGGCAGCTCGGCCAGGAAAAGGACACCATCGAGCAGACGCGCTTCGGCGTCATCGATCTCAACCGGGTGAATACGGGCCCCTTCAACAATCTCATTCCCGAGACGGCGGTTCTCGGCCTGCCGTTTCTGTTCCGCTCCGTCGACCACATGTATCACGTGGTGGACGGCCCCCTCGGTGCGGAGATCGGCAAGGCGTTTGAGCCGCACGGACTGATCGTCCTCGGCTTCTTCGATAGCGGCGCCCGTTCCATTTATAATTCCAAACGGCCCATCCGGACCCTGGAAGACATGAAGGGCCTGAAGATCCGGGTGCAGCAGTCGGATCTGTTCATCGCGCTGATCAATGCGCTGGGGGCGAATGCGACGCCGATGCCGTTCGGCGAACTCTATGGCGGCCTTCAGACCGGGCTCGTCGACGGGGCGGAAAACAACTTTCCCTCGTATGATTCCGTGAAGCATTACGAGGTCGCCAAATACTTCTCGCTCACCGAACATTCCATGGCGCCGGAAGTGTTCGTCATGTCCAAGCGGTCCTGGGACAAGCTTTCCGCGGCGGATCAGGCGATCTTCAAGGAGGCGGGCATTGCCGCCACGAAGAAGATGCGGGAATTGTGGGCGCAGCGCGACACCGAGGCGCGGGAGCGCGTGGTCAAGGGCGGCGCCATCGTCAATGAAGTGGACAAGCAACCCTTCATCGACGCCATGAAGCCGGTCTACGACAAGTTCGTTACCACCGAAAAGATGAAGGACCTCGTGGCCCGCATCAAAGCCACGCAATGAGCCGTGCGGCCCGGCACCGGAACGGGATTCTGCGTGCCGGGCTTGCCCTTTAGAGGATGCTGCCGATGAGCGATCACTCTCTTCGAAGGTCCCAGGCCATGGGCTTCATTCCCGCCCTCGTCGTCTTGCGCCATCTGGTGCGATGGTGCGCCAGGGCCGCGCTATACATATCCGGCGCGGGCCTCGTCATCATGACGGGCGCTGTCTTCTATCAAGTCGTCGGCCGATACGTGATGAACGATTCGCCGAGCTGGACCGAACCTTTCTCATTGCTCCTGATGAGTTGGTTCATTCTGCTGGGCGCGGCGGTCGGCGTGCGCGAAGGCGACCATCTCGGCTTCGAGATCGGCCTGCATTTCGCCTCTCCGCCGGTCCGGCGCGGCATGGAGCTCATCACCCACGTGCTCGTCACGCTGTTCGGCGGCGCCATGGCCTATTACGGCTGGGATCTCGCCATGGAAACCTGGTCGGCCAAGATGGCCGGCATCGATCTGCCACAAGGCGTCGATTATTTGCCGCTGGCCGGTGGCGGCGCGCTTATCGCCTTGTTCTCTTTCGAGAAAATGCTCTCCGATCTGCTGATGCCGAACGTCGCCCGCGTGCCGCTCGGCGCTGATCATTCCACCGATTGAGCCGGGACACCCGCCATGGCCATGACCATCCTGTTCGGCGTCTTCGGCGCTCTGCTGCTGCTGGGCACACCGGCGCTTTCTGCCTCGGCCTCGCCGCGTTGGCGACCGTCATCTACATGGATCTGCCGCCGATCGTGGTGTTTCAGCAGATCAACTCCAATATGAACGCCTTCTCCATGCTGGCGATTCCGTTCTTCATCTTTGCCGGCGATCTGATGATGCGTGGCGGCATTGCCGACCGGCTGATCAGCATGGCCGCCTCCATGTTCGGGCACCTGCGCGGCGGTCTTGGGCAGGTGAACGTGGTTGCCTCTTTCCTGTTCGGCGGGGTCTCGGGATCGGCTGTGGCGGATGCCTCGGCGATCGGCGGCATCATGATTCCCCAAATGGCCAAGCACGGCTATGCGCGTGATTACGCTGTCAATGTGACCGTGAACGCTGCGATCATCGCGCTGATGGTGCCGCCCTCCCACAACATGATCATCTATTCGCTGGCGGCCGGCGGCACGATTTCCATCGCCGATCTGTTCACGGCCGGCATCGTTCCGGGCATTCTGCTGGCGATCGCCTTGATGATCACGGCCTATATCGTGGCGCGCCGGCGCGGCTATCCCGCGGGCGTGTTTCCAGGATGGTACAATGTGCTGCGCTCGGTGGTCGCGGCATCCCCGGGCATCGTGCTGATCGCCATCATTTTCGGTGGCGTGCGCTCGGGCGTGTTCACCGCGACCGAAAGCTCCTGCATCGCGGTGATCTATTCGCTGCTCATCACGCTGCTGGTGTATCGCGGGCTGAATTGGAACACCTTTGTGCATTCGGTGCTGGGCGCGGTGCGCACCACCGCCATGGTGTTGCTGGTGATCGGCACCGCCGGCGCGTTCGGCTGGCTCATGGCCTTCCTGCAGGTGCCGGCGGCCACCATCGAGCTGATGCAGACCATTTCCTCGAACAAATACGTGATCCTGCTGCTCATCAACATCCTGCTACTGGTGCTGGGCACGTTCATGGACATGGCGCCCATGATCATCATCTGCACGCCGATCTTCCTTCCGCTCATCAAGGCGTTCGGCATCGACCCTGTGCAGTTCGGGATCATCCTGATCCTGAATGCCGGCATCGGGCTGAACACGCCGCCGGTGGGCTCGGTGCTGTTCGTCGGCTGCGCGGTGGGCAAGATCTCTATCGGCGAGGCCATGAAGACCATATGGCCGTTCTTCGGCGCCAGCATCGCGGTGCTGATGATGGTGACCTACATTCCGGCCATCACCCTGTGGCTGCCCTCGCTCTTCCGCTGACCTTTGCCTTTTCGAGGTTTCTCATGATCATCGACGTGCGCCAGGCCTCCCATCCCGAAGCCGTGTGTGGTTTCGATACCGAGCAACTGCGCCGCCATTTCCTGGTCGAACGGCTGTTCGAGCCGGGCGTGGTGCTGCTCACGTACAGCCATATCGAACGGTTCGTGATCGGCGGTGCCATGCCGCTGAGTTCGCCTCTGAAGCTGGAGAGCGACAAGGCGACCATCGGCGCGCCGAACTTCCTCGACCGGCGGGAGCTGGGCGTGTTCAACATCGGCGCGCCGGGCAAGGTGGAGGCGGATGGCGTACCCTACGCGCTCGGCCATCGCGACGCGCTTTATGTGGCGCAGGGCACGAAGGAGGTGCGGTTTCTTTCCGACGATCCCGACCACCCGGCAAAATTCTATTTGCTCTCGACCCCTGCCCATGCGCGCCACGAGACCAAGGTGGTGAAGGTCTCGCAGGCCAAGGCGCTGACGGTGGGCGACCAGGCGACGGCCAACAAGCGCACCATCTTCCAGATGATCCATCCCGACGTGGTGCAGTCCTGCCAATTGGTCATGGGCATGACGAGACTGGAGGAGGGGAACATCTGGAACACCATGCCCTGCCACGTCCACGACCGGCGCTCGGAAGCCTATCTCTATTTCGACGTGGCGCCCGACGCGCGCGTGATCCACATGATGGGCGAGCCGGACCAGACGCGGCATCTCGTGGTGGCGGACGGGCAGGCCGTTCTGTCGCCGCCTTGGTCGATTCATTGCGGTGTCGGCACGCGGGCCTATACCTTCATCTGGGGCATGGGCGGCGACAATATCGACTATACGGACATGGACGCGGTTTCCATGGACCAGCTGCGGTGAGCGCCGTGACCTCTCCCTTCGATCTTTCCGGCAAAAGGGCGCTCATCACCGGCGCCAATACGGGCCTCGGGCAGGCCATCGCGGTCGCGATGGCGCGGGCCGGTGCAGCGGTGGTGGCGGTCGGCCGCTCGCCCATGGTCGAGACGGCGCCCCTCGTGGCGCCGACGGGCGTGCCATTCACCGAGGTGCGCGCCGATCTTTCGACCCTGGAGCCGATCCCGCGCATCGTCGAGGAGGCGTGTGCCGGCGGTCGCATTGATATTCTGGTCAACAATGCCGGCATCATCCGCCGCGCCGACGCCCTCGATTTCACCGAGGCGGATTGGGATGCGGTGATGGATGTGAATCTGAAGAGCACTTTCTTCCTGACCCAGGCGGTGGCGCGCACCATGCTGGCGGACGGGCAGGGCGGCAAGGTAGTGAACATCGCCTCGCTCCTGTCCTTTCAGGGCGGCATCCGCATTCCCTCCTATACGGCCAGCAAGAGCGGCCTTGCGGGGCTGACGCGGCTTCTGGCCTGCGAATGGGCTGGAAAGGGCATCAATGTGAATGCAATCGCGCCGGGATATTTCGTCACCAACAACACCGAGGCCCTTCGGGCCGATGAAAAACGTTCTGCCGATATCCTCGCCCGCATCCCGGCGGGCCATTGGGGCGATCCGTCCGAGTTGGGCGGGGCGGCGGTGTTCCTCGCGTCCGCGGCCGCCAATTATGTGCACGGCGTCGTGCTGCCGGTGGATGGCGGGTGGCTGGCACGCTAAAACGTTTTAACCCATTGGCGGATCGCAAGTGGAGCCGCGCGTTTCGCGCGCCCGGCTGATCCGGAAGGAGCATGTCATGTCGCAGGAAAAGGGCGCGGTTTTCGCCTTCGCCGCAAAGGTGCCGGTTGAGGTGGTGGATGACGTCGTCCAGCGTCAGATCCTGACCTACAATGACGAAATCATGGTTGTGCGGGTGATTTTCACTAAAGCCGGTCCCGGCGGGGTCCCGCACAGCCATCCCCACGTGCAGGTCACCAGCGTGGAAAGCGGCGTCTTCGACATCACCATCGACGGGCACACCGCGCGGCTTTCGGCGGGGGACAGCTTCTATGTCCCCTCGGACGTGCACCATTCCGCGGTCTGCGTTGAACCCGGCGTGCTGGTGGATGTGTTCACGCCCATGCGCGCGGATTTCGTGGCGGCGTAACGCTCAGCCTTCGGAAACGGCGCGCGTCAGCGCCGCCTCGAGTGCGGGTGCATCGCCGCTGATGCGGAAAACCTTCAGCCGCGCGGTTGCCCCGGACAGCAGCGCGACGCGGGAGGGGGCCACCCCGGCCGTTTTCGCGAGCACCCGCGCCACCGCATCGGTCGCGGCGCCGTCCTCAGGCGCGGCGCGCACGCGGATCTTCAACACCTCGCGCCCGTCGGACAGGGTCACGATTCCATCCAGAGCATCGCGGCCGCCCTTGGGCGTCGCGCGTACGCTGACGTCCAAGCCGCCCGCATGGATCTGGAAGAAGGCCACAGCCGCTAGAAGACGTAAGGATAGATATAAAGCCCGATCACCCGCTCGATGAAGATGATGAGGAGAATGAGCACCATGGGCGAAAGGTCGAGCCCGCCTAGAGAGGGCAGGATGCTGCGCAGCGGCGCAAGCAGCGGCTCGGTGATGCGGTAGATGAACTCGCCGATGGTGCGGACGACGGGATTGTAGGCGTTCACCACATTGAAGGCGAGCAGCCACGACAGCACCGCGGCGATGATGAGCACCCAGGTGTAGAGTTGCAGGACAAGCAGGATCACGTCGAGAAGGGCGCGCATCTTGGGACAATTCCTCGCGGCGGCAGGGTCAGGGCAGAAATAGCCAAGCCGGCGCCGCTTGAACAGGGCGTTCCGCCTGCCGAACGGTCAATAGCGCGTTTGTGGCACATGGTGGGACGCAGTGGCGCGCCAGACCCATATTGCCGAAAAGCCGCCCGGAGGGGCGGCTACGCATTTCGCGGTCCTGTCGGTGAAGCTCCGTTCAACACCGTGAACGGCACGCGGCCGGGCGATGGGGAATCGCCCGGCCGCGTGTCACCAATCGGTGGAAATCACAGGTTGCGGTTGACGGTGTCCTTCACCGCATCCTTGGCCTTGCCCATGGCCTGCTGGCCTTCGCCCTTGATTTCCTGCACCTTGCCCTCGGCCTGGAGCCGGTCGTTTCCGACGGCCTTGCCAATGCCTTGCTTCGCATTGCCGACGGCTTCGTTGGCGGTGCCCTTGATCTTGTCGCTGGTGCTGCCCATGGGGTATTCCTTTCGACTTGGTGAACTTGCCCATACAACGGTGGCGGGCGACATGCGTTCCGTGCCGGGGTGAAAAAGCGGCACCGATGCCCTGAACGCATGGCCGGGCGGACAGCTCTCGCGCCGAAATGATTCCGTTCAGCCTGAATTCGCTCTAAGAGAGCTGTCACAATGTTGCGCAGGACACCCCTGTCGCGAATATAAAAGGTAAGAGGACATGCCTGCTTATCGTTCCCGCACCTCCACCCACGGCCGCAACATGGCCGGCGCACGGGGCCTCTGGCGCGCCACCGGCATGAAGGACGGCGATTTCGGCAAGCCCATTATCGCTGTGGTGAATTCCTTCACGCAGTTCGTGCCGGGCCATGTCCACCTGAAGGATCTCGGCCAGCTCGTTGCGCGCGAGATCGAGAAGGCCGGCGGCGTCGCCAAGGAATTCAACACCATCGCGGTGGATGACGGCATCGCCATGGGCCATGACGGCATGCTCTATTCCCTGCCTTCGCGCGAGATCATCGCCGACAGCGTGGAATATATGGTCAATGCGCATTGCGCGGATGCGATGGTCTGCATCTCCAATTGCGACAAGATCACCCCCGGCATGCTGATGGCCGCCATGCGCCTCAACATCCCCGTGGTGTTCGTCTCCGGCGGCCCGATGGAAGCCGGCAAGGTGATCCTCTCCAACGGAGAGAAGAAGTCGGTCGACCTGATCGACGCCATGGTCTACGCCGCCGACAGCCGCGTCTCCGACGAGGACGTGAAGGTGATGGAGCGCTCCGCGTGCCCCACTTGCGGCTCCTGCTCGGGCATGTTCACCGCCAATTCCATGAACTGCCTCACCGAAGCGCTCGGCCTGGCGCTGCCGGGCAACGGCTCCGTGCTCGCCACCCATGCCGACCGTGAGCGGCTGTTCGTGGAGGCCGGTCATCTCATCGTCGATCTCGCGCGCCGCTATTACGAGCAGGAGGATGCGAGCGTCCTGCCGCGCAACATCGCCACCTTCAAGGCGTTCGAGAACGCCATGACGCTGGATATCTCCATGGGCGGCTCCACCAATACGGTGCTGCATCTGCTCGCTGCCGCCAACGAGGGCGAGGTGCCCTTCACCATGGCCGACATCGACCGCCTGTCGCGCGGCGTTCCGGTGTTGTGCAAGGTCGCCCCTGCGGTTGCCAATATCCATGTGGAGGATGTGCACCGCGCCGGCGGCATCATGGCCATTCTCGGCGAATTGGATCGCGCCGGCCTGATCCACACCGACCAGGCCACGGTGCATGCTCCCACCATCGGCGATGCGCTGGACCGCTGGGACGTGATGCGCACTTCCTCCGAGAGCGTGCAGACCTTCTATCGCGCCGCGCCCGGCGGCGTGCCGACCCAGGTCGCGTTCAGCCAGTCGCGCCGCTGGGACGATCTCGACATCGACCGGGAAAAGGGCGTGATCCGCGATCTCGCCCACGCTTATTCCAGGGATGGCGGCCTTGCGGTGCTGTATGGCAACATCGCGGAAGAGGGCTGTATCGTGAAGACGGCCGGCGTGGATGCCGCCTCGCTCACCTTCTCCGGCCCTGCGCGCATCTTCGAGAGCCAGGATGCGGCCGTGGAGGCCATTCTCGCCAACGGCAAGGTGGTCGCCGGCGATATCGTGCTGATCCGCTATGAGGGGCCGCGCGGCGGGCCGGGCATGCAGGAGATGCTCTATCCGACCTCCTATCTGAAGTCGAAGGGCCTCGGGAAGGTGTGCGCGCTGGTCACTGACGGGCGCTTCTCGGGCGGATCCTCGGGCCTGTCCATCGGCCATGTCTCGCCGGAAGCGGCCGAGGGCGGCGCCATCGGCCTGGTCGAGGAAGGCGATATCATCGAGATCGATATCCCCAACCGCCGCATCCATCTCGCGGTCTCGGACGAGGTGATCGCCCATCGCCGCGCGGCCATGGAAGCGAAGGGTGACGCCGCCTGGAAGCCGGCGGCCCGCACCCGCGTCGTTTCCCAGGCGCTCCAGGCCTATGCGGCGCTCACCACATCGGCCGCCCGCGGCGCGGTGCGCGACGTGAAGGCGCTGCGCCGCTGAGCAGCGGCGCGCCATGCCCCGCGCGGCTGTAGCATTCCTCGGGGCACTCGTCGGTGTCCTGATGGGTGCTGCCGCCGCTTGGGGCGCCGTGGAATGCCCCCCATCCATGGACGGTCATCCGTTGGAACGGGTGTCCGTTTTCGATGGGCCGCCTTCGGAGATGGTGGACCTGCGCCCGGACGGGCGCGGGCGCACCGATGTGTGGGCAGACCTCGACAAGAGCGACCGTCTCGCCACCCTGGTCTGCCGCTACAAAAGCGTCAGCCGGACAGCTGCATTCGTCCTGCCGGCGGGCACCCGCACCTGCGAGGGCGTGCGCAGGCCGGATGACACCTATCGGAGCATCGTCTGCCGTTAGAGCGCAGGTGGTGGACGCAGCTCAGCGGCAGGTGAGCCGGCCGTCCATATTGGCGATGTCGCGGCCGGCACTGCACCAGCTCGCCGCGGTCGTGGCATCCACCCAGCGGCCGCGTGAATCCTGACACGTGGCCTTCAGCCAGCCCGCCACCATGCGGATGTCCCGGCAGGTTGCCATGTAGGAGCCGTAAGGGATCTTCTCACCATAGCTGGACGGCGCCGACGGGCTGCCAAATCCGGCGGATGCGGTCTTGCAGACCAAGCGCCCGTTCTCGTTGGCAATGTCATTGCCAAGCGGGCACCAGCCTGGAACCGTGCTGGCCTCGGCCCAGCCCCCGAAGCCGTTCTGGCAGGTCGCCTTCAGCCAGCCCGCTTCCTCGCGGATGTTCGTGCAGCTCGCCAGATAGCTGCCCTGCCGAACCTGTGCACTGGCCGGCACCGGAGCGAAGGCAAAGAACAGGATGAAAGCGGCTGAGAAAAGTCTCACGAACATCGTCATGTCCGGTCCCTTCATCATCTGGATCGCAGGCCGATCAGCCCGCATAGCGGGCTGATCGGATGATGGATGGGGCTAAATCAGCGGCAGGCGAACTGCCCGTTGATGTTGGCGATGTCGCGGCCCCGGCACAGGCTCGGGAAGATGCTGGTTTCGCGCCACCGGCCCCGCTGGTCGCGGCAGAGGGCATTCAGAGTGCCACCCGCCATATTGACGTCGCGACAGGAGGCCAGATAGGAGCCCTGCGGCACCGGGCCGGGGCCGCGGCCGCCGCCGTTATAACCGGGCCCGGGATTATAGCCGGGTCCAGGATTATAACCGGGATTGTAGCCCGGTCCGGGCATGGGGCCCGGGCCGCCGCCATTTCTCACGCGGCAGGTGAGGGTGCCGTTGGAATTCGCGATGTCGGAGCCGGGCACGCAGCCGCCCACCATGAGGAATGCCGGCACCGAAACGCCGAGCTGGTTGCGGCAGAAAGCCGTGAGCATGCCGTTGGCGATCTTCGCCTTCTGGCAGGAGTACAGGTAGCTGCCCGGAGGTACCTGCTGGGCCTGG
Source organism: Roseixanthobacter pseudopolyaromaticivorans (assembly GCF_043195145.2). Classification (NCBI taxonomy): domain Bacteria; kingdom Pseudomonadati; phylum Pseudomonadota; class Alphaproteobacteria; order Hyphomicrobiales; family Xanthobacteraceae; genus Roseixanthobacter; species Roseixanthobacter pseudopolyaromaticivorans. The sequence continues at coordinate 2,954,389 of NZ_CM195539.1, read as the reverse complement.
GCCAAAGTGGAGAAGAGCGAAAGGCTCAAAAGCCCAGCCGCGATACTCAAAATCTTCGCGCGCACCCGCATGATCCGTCATACTCCAATCGATCGCCATGGCCATTCGCAGAGGGGCCGCCGTGCCGCGCCGTCAGCGCCCCCTGTTTCTGTGCTTTCACACCAAAATTCGACCCGGTGACAGAATAATTTCCATAATCCGCGCAGAATATTACACGGGCCTGACAAGGCGCTCGAAAATCCCTGTCGGTGCCTGAATAGCGTGAGGCTGTGTCGATCCGGCCGCGCCGGTGTCTTCGTTTCGTTGGCTAGGCTCCTGTCGCGGTCTCGATTGCGGGGCCTGTCGGCATTGGACGGCGGGCGCGGTGTCCGCTAGAAGCCGTCAGCTCCTGCAAATTCGAAAAGCGCATCCATGACCATCCGCCTGCATCGCGGCGACTTGCCCGACACGTTCCGGCCGGCCGCCACCGTCGCCATCGATACGGAGACGCTGGGCCTCAACCCGCATCGCGACCGGCTGTGCCTCGTGCAGCTGTCCAATGGCGACGGCAGTGCCGATCTGGTGCAGATCCCGGCCGGTGCGACCGCCGCGAGCGCCCCTAATCTGGTGCGGCTGCTCAGCGACCCGGCGGTGCTGAAGCTGTTCCACTTCGGCCGGTTCGATATCGCGGTGCTGAAGCACACATTCGGCGTCACCACCGCCCCGGTGTTCTGCACCAAGATCGCCTCGCGCCTCGTGCGCACCTATACCGATCGGCATGGTCTGAAGGATCTGGTGCGCGAACTGGTGGGCGTGGACCTCTCCAAGCAGCAGCAGAGCTCCGACTGGGCGGCGGCGGAGCTTACCGACGCGCAGATGGCCTATGCGGCCTCCGACGTTCTGTATCTGCACGAGTGCAAGGCGAAGCTGGAAGCCATGCTGACCCGCGATGGGCGGGCGGAGATGGCGCAGGCCTGTTTCACGTTCCTGCCGGCGCGGGCCACGCTGGATCTCGCCGGCTGGGCTGAAGAAGACATTTTCGCGCATTCCTGAGGCCGCGTGAGATTCCACCCGCCTTGCCCGCACCCCATTGTGCCCCCATATGGGGCGCGCGAAGCGGGGGCGTTCGTGGCATCCCAGCGGGTGTTTGGCGTGGCGCGCCGGTCGTTCCGGTGGGGGTATGCCGTTTGTCCGCCGGCCGGTTAGAATGCGAGACATGAGCGAACAGCCAACGCCCCACGGCAGAGAGCAGATCAGCACCTACGGGGCGCGGGCGCTGCCGGATTTCCGCCGCGCCCAGCGCCACAGCGCCTTCGTGCGGTTCGTGAAGCGCGCATTGCCCATCGGGCTCATCGTCGCCCTGGTGGCGATGATCGCATTTCCCTTGATCGCCCAGTTCGGCATGAAGATCGAGCTGCCGTTCGAAGTGGGCGCCATGCATTTCAGTGGCACGCGCCTGACGATGGAAAAGCCGAAGCTCTCCGGCTTCACCGACGACAATCGCGCCTACACTGTTAATGCCGCCACCGCCTCGCAGGACCTGACCAATACCGACGTGCTGGATCTGACCGTGGTCTCCGCCCGCATGGAGCTGGCGAACAAGGGATGGGCGACGGTGAAATCGGCGACGGGCACGGTGGATATGAAGCGGCAGTTCATCATGCTGCGGGGCGGGGTGGACCTTGCCACCAATGGAGGCTATGCCGGATTCCTCAAGGATGCGGACGTTGACGCGAAGGCCGGCTCGCTGACAACCGACAAGCCGGTGCTCCTGACCTATATGGACGGGCGCCTGGTGGCAGACAGCATGAAGGTGTTCGACCGCGGCACCCGCGCCTTTTTTGAGGGGAATGTGCAATTGGATTTCCGCCTGGCCAATCTGTCCAACCCCGCCGCGCCGGGCGCCCCGGCTTCGGCGCCTTCTGGCGCGCCCGCAGCGGCGCCGCCCGCCGCCACACCTCGCGCCACGCCTGCCCCCGCCGCCACTCCCGCCCCCTCTGCAGCGACACAGAAGCGATGATCCGCACCCGTCTCTTCGGCCTCATTGTCGCGGCTGCGACATGCACCGCAGCCCTCGCCCTTCAATCTGAGGTTGCCGTGGCGCAGGGCAGCAATGTCCCGAATGCGCTCCAGGGCTTCGCCAAGAATCGCGACGAACCCGTGCGGATCAATTCCAACACGCTGGAAGTGCGCGACAAGGAAAAGACCGCGGTGTTCGCCGGGAACGTCATCGTCACCCAGGGCGACACGACCTTGAGAAGCCCGCAATTGCTGGTTTTCTACGATGGTTCGGCGGCCCCGGCCGACGGCCAGCCCAGCAAGTCGAACCAGATCCGCCGGCTTGAGGCGACCGGCGGCGTGGTGGTGCAGACCAAGGACCAGACCGCAACAGGCGATATCGGCGTGTTCGACGTCAAGAGCAACACCGTTACGCTGACTGGCAAGCCGGTGATCCTCACCCAGGGGCCCAATGTCATTCGTGGCCAGAAGCTGACAGTCGATTTGACGACTGGCGTGTCGCGTTTCGAGGGCGGGCGCGTTGAGAGCCTTATCTTGCCCGGCAGCGTGAAGCAAGAAACGCCAGCAGCGCCAAAGCGTTAGCATTTCGGGGTTAAAAACTCCCGGCATTTTGGCGCAAGTTTAATTCGCGGCCTGAATTTTGCATGTTGCATTGCGGCGCTGACGGGAGAAGACTAGCCGGGTCGGAGGGGCTCCGTCTCGGAGGTATCGGGTGAACGTCTTTTCCATGTTCGGTAAAAGCAGGCCGCGACCTGCCCAGCAGGCGGCCCGAGACCTCGGGTCCGATGCGCCGTACGATCCGATTGAGGCGGACGAAGACGCCGCGTGGGACGACGATGTCGTCCTGGATGAAGCCTATGCCGCTTCCGCCGCTCCAGTCGGCGATGCCGAGGACGAGGCGAGTGCCCATCTCGGCTACGGCACGCCGCATGCCGATCTCGTGCAGCACTCCCTCGCCGCTTTCGGCCTCGCCAAATCCTATGGCGGCCGCAAGGTGGTGCGTGACGTCAGCGTGCACGTACGGCGCGGCGAGGCGGTGGGCCTGCTCGGCCCAAACGGCGCCGGCAAGACCACGGTTTTCTACATGATTACCGGCCTCGTGAAGGCCGACGCCGGCCGCATCGAGCTGGAGGGGCATGACGTAACCCCCATGCCCATGTACCGCCGCGCGCGCCTCGGCATCGGCTATCTGCCGCAGGAAGCCTCGATTTTTCGGGGCCTGTCGGTGGAGGACAATATCCGCGCCGTGCTGGAGGTCACCGAGCCCAACCGCAAGCTGTGGCGGGAAGAGACCGACAAGCTGCTGGAGGAGTTCAAGATCACCCACGTTCGTAAGTCGCCCTCGATCGCGCTTTCGGGCGGCGAGCGGCGGCGCCTTGAGATCGCGCGCGCTCTGGCGAGCCGGCCCGCCTTCATGCTGCTGGACGAGCCGTTCGCGGGCATCGATCCCATCGCGGTGGGCGACATCCAGGCCCTGGTGCGCCATCTCACGACACGCGGCATCGGCGTGCTCATCACCGACCACAACGTGCGCGAGACACTAGGCCTGATCGATCGCGCCTACATCATCCACACCGGCGCGGTGCTCATGGAAGGCGACCCGGATTCCATCGTCAACAGCCCCGAGGTGCGCCGGCTCTATCTGGGTGAGGAGTTCCGCCTGTGAACCGCCTGACCTATATGGCTGAAACCCGGGTGCGGAGCGGCACCCACAGCTGCGGGGAGTGCGGCTGATGGCTCTCTCGGCGCGGCTCGAATTCCGGCAGAGTCAGTCGCTGGTGATGACCCCGCAGCTGATGCAGGCCATCAAGCTGCTACAATTGTCCAACCTTGAACTCAGCGCCTATGTGGAGGCGGAGCTGGAGCGCAACCCGCTGCTCGAGCGGGTGGCGGAGCCGGAAGGCGGCGCGCCCGAGCCCGAGCCGGAGGCACCCGCCGCGGCGGCAGCCGAGGAGCGCGAGATTCCAGCCTCCGGGGATTTTCTCGACGGCGACGCCGAGCCGAGCCGGGCGAAGATGGAGGACCAGCTCGACACCGATCTCGGCAATGTGTTTCCCGACGACGTTCCCGCCGAACCTGGCGTGGGGGCCGGCACCTCGAGCGCGGTGGAATGGGGCAGCGGCGGCGGTGGGGAGCGGGGCGAGGATTACAATCCCGAAGCCTTCCTCGCCAGCGAGAGCACGCTCGCCGACCATCTGGAGGCGCAGCTTTCGCTCGCAGAAACCGACCCGGTGCGCCGCATCATCGGCCTCAACCTCATCGGCATGATCGACGAGACCGGCTATCTGGTCGGCGATATGACGGCACTGGCCGAGCAGATGAAGGTGTCCATTGAGGAGGTGGAGAGCGTGCTCCGCCTCATCCAGACTTTCGAGCCGACGGGCGTCGGCGCGCGCACACTTTCCGAGTGCCTTGCGCTGCAATTGCGGGAGCGCAACCGCTGCGATCCGGCCATGGAAGCGCTGCTCGCCAATCTCGAACTGCTCGCGCGTCATGACCGCAACGCCCTCAAGCGCGTCTGTGGGGTGGATTCCGAGGATCTGGCGGAGATGATCGGCGAGATCCGTGCGCTCGATCCCAAGCCGGGCCTGATCTTCGGCAGCGGCGTGCTGCACCCGCTGGTGCCGGACGTGTTCGTGAAGGAAGCGTCCGATGGCTCCTGGCTGGTGGAGCTGAATTCCGACACTCTGCCGCGCGTGTTGGTGAACCAGACCTACCATGCCTCCGTGGCCAAGGCCGTGCGATCCTCGGAGGAGAAGACGTTCCTCGCGGACTGCCTGCAAAGTGCCGGCTGGCTGACGCGCTCGCTTGACCAGCGCGCCCGCACCATCCTGAAAGTGGCGAGCGAGATCGTGCGCCAGCAGGACGCCTTCCTGGTGCACGGCGTGCGCCACCTGCGCCCGCTGAACCTGCGTACGGTGGCGGATGCCATCGGCATGCACGAATCCACGGTCTCGCGCGTGACCTCCAACAAATATATCTCGACCCCGCGTGGTGTACTGGAGCTGAAGTTCTTCTTCTCCTCATCCATCAATGCGTCCGGAGGGGGCGAGGCGCATTCCGCGGAGGCCGTGCGTCACCGCATCAAGAGCCTGATCGATGCGGAAAACGCGAGCGACGTGCTCTCCGACGACACGCTGGTGCAGAAGCTCAAGTCCGACGGCATCGACATCGCCCGCCGTACCGTCGCGAAATATCGGGAGAGCATGAACATCGCTTCCTCGGTCCAGCGCCGGCGCGAGAAGCAGGCACAACGCGCGGAGGCATCCTACAGCTAGAGGGCAGCCGGTGCGGCTGGTGGATTTGCCGCCCGCCGACCCTGGACGTGCAGGAGATAAGAACGCCGCAATAGAAACAAGCGCGGTTGGATGGGGGATATGCTTCAGGTCTGGGTCGTTGTTCTGGTGGCGCTCGGCTATATCGGTTTCCTGTTCGCCGTGGCGAGTTTCGGGGACCGGCAGCGCGGCCGCGCCCTGTCCGGCGCCGCCATGCCGGAGGGCGGTGGCGCGGCGCCCGGGAGCTCCGGCGGCCGGCTCCTGCAGCTGTGGCGCGGAAAGCCACGGGGCGTGCGGCCCTTCATCTATTCGCTGTCGCTTGCGGTCTATTGCACCTCCTGGACCTTCTTCGGCTCGGTGGGCCTCGCCACTCTCCAGGGCTTCGACTTTCTGACCATCTATGTCGGGCCGATCCTCGTGATCGCCATGTGCAGCCCGCTGCTGATTCGGGTTGTGGAGCTGGCGAAGGCGCACAACATCACCTCCATCGCCGATTTCCTGGCTGCCCGCTACGGCAAGAACCAGGGCATCGCGGCGCTGGTCTCGGTGGTCGCGATCGTCGGCTCAATCCCCTACATCTCCCTGCAGCTGAAGGCGGTCTCTGCCTCGCTGCTGGCGGTGATGGGGCCGCTCGGCACCACGCCCCTGGCGCTGCCGGTGGGCGGCGACCTGGCGCTGTTCGTGGCCTTCGCCATGGCGGCATTCGCTGTGCTGTTCGGCACGCGCCACACCGATGCGACCGAGCATCAGGACGGGCTGATGCTGGCGGTCGCGACCGAATCCATCGTCAAGCTGGTGGCCTTCCTCACAGTCGGTTTCGCCGTGACCTTCATCATTTTCGATGGGCCCATGGCGTTATGGTACGCGGCCCGCGAGACCGGCGTGACCAAGCCTTTCGAGCAGGGCATCTCGCTGGAAAACTGGGTGACCATGACGGTGCTCTCGGCCGGCGCCTTTTTGCTGCTGCCGCGCCAATTCCATGTCGCCGTCGTTGAGAACAAGGGGGTCGCGGAAATCCGCCGCGCGCGCTGGCTGTTTCCGCTCTACCTCATTCTCATCAATCTCTTTGTGGTGCCGATCGCGCTTGCCGGCATGACGCTGTTTCCCCTCGGCACGGTGGATCGCGACGTGTTCGTGCTCGCGGTGCCGCTGTCTGCGGGACACGATTTCCTGGCGATGCTGGCGTTCGTCGGCGGCCTGTCCGCCGCCACCGCCATGGTGATCGTCGAGACGGTGGCGCTGTCGATCATGATTTCGAACGATCTCGTGATGCCGCTGCTGCTGCGGCGGCGCGCCTCGGGCCATCTCACGCAGCAATCGCCCCACGACATGGTCGGGGTGCTGCTGCTGGTGCGCCGCGCCGCCATTTTCGTGCTGCTGCTGCTGGTTTATCTCTATTACCGCACCACCGGCGAGGTGCAGCTGGCGCAGATCGGCCTGCTCTCCTTCGCCGCGATCGCCCAGGTGGGGCCGGCGTTCGCCGCCGCCTTGTTCTGGCGGCGGGCGACGGCGGCGGGCGCGATCGCGGGCATCGTCGCGGGCATGGTTGTGTGGATCTACACCTTGCTTGTGCCGAGCCTCGCCGACGCCGGGATGTTCTCGCAGGCGCTCATCGCGCGCGGGCCGTTCGACATCGCTCTGCTGCGCCCTACAAGCCTGCTCGGCCTCTCCGCTTCGCCGCTCGCTCATGGGGTCGCCTGGAGCCTCGGGCTGAATACGCTGCTGCTGTTCGTGGTGTCGCTGCTCACCAAGCCCTCGGCCATCGAGCAGGTGCAGGCCGGCCTGTTCATGGCGCGCGACCAGGCGCTGGTGCGCCCAGCCTTCCGCCGCTGGCGCTCTTCGGTCACGGTCGAGGAATTGATCGCCACCGTCGCGCGCTATCTTGGCGAGGATCGTGCCCGCTCCGCCTTCGCGACCTTCGCGCGCGAACAGGGGCTGTCACTCGAGCCCAAGCGCGAGGCCGACGCGCAATTGGTGCGCCAGACCGAGCATCTGCTCGCCTCCGCCATCGGCGCGGCGTCCTCGCGCCTCGTGCTGTCGCTGCTGCTGCGCAAGCGCGCGGTCTCCACCAAGGCCGCGCTGCGCCTGCTCGACGACGCCTCGGCTGCAATTCAATACAATCGTGAGTTGCTCCAGACCGCCATCGATCATGTGGGCCAGGGCATCGCCGTGTTCGATCGCGAATTGCGCCTAGTGTGCTGGAATCGCAGATTCGGCGAAATGCTGGACCTGCCGCCGGAATGCTATGCGGTGGGCGTGCCGCTGCGCGAGATTCTTACCCATTCCCAGATGGAGGACGAGGACGCGCCGAGCGACCTCGACCATCGCCTGGTGCTCTACGCCGCCCAGAGCGGGCCCTGCCAGGAGCGGTTGCGCCATGGCGCCATGATGATCGAGGCGCGGTCCGATCCGTTGCCCGACGGCGGCATCGTCGTAACCTTCACCGATATTACCGCCTCTGTGCATGCCGAGATGGCCTTGGAGCGGGCCAATGAGACGCTGGAGCGGCGCGTGCGCGAGCGCACCGAGGAATTGGAGGACCTCAACCAGGCGCTGGAAAAGGCCAAGGCCAATGCCGACGATGCCAACCTTTCCAAGACCCGGTTCCTCGCCGCCGCGAGCCACGACATCCTCCAGCCGCTGAATGCGGCGCGCCTCTATGTGACCAGCCTGGTGGAGCGCGCGCGGGGGCCGGAGGAGGGCCGGCTTGCCGCCAATATCGATTCCTCGCTGGAGGCGGTGGAGGAGATCCTGGTCGCGCTGCTGGACATCTCGCGCCTCGACAGCGGCGCCATGCGCCCGGAGATCGCCGCCTTCCGCATCGGCGACGTGCTGAAGCAGCTGGAGCTGGAATTCGCGCCGCTTGCCGCCGAGAAGCAATTGCAGCTCACTTTCGTGCCGTCCTCGCTTGCCGTGCGCTCGGACCGGCGGCTGTTGCGGCGGCTGTTGCAGAACCTGATTTCCAACGCGGTGAAATACACGCCCAAGGGGCGGGTGCTGGTGGGCTGCCGCCGGCGCAAGGGCAAGGTGCGCATCGAGGTGATCGATACCGGCCTCGGCATTCCGCGCTCCAAGCACAAGCTGATCTTCCAGGAGTTCCAGCGCCTCGACCAGGGCGCACGGGAAGCGCGCGGGCTCGGGCTCGGCCTTTCCATCGTCGAGCGCATCGCCCGCGTGCTGGGCCATCCGGTGGCGATCCGTTCCGCCGCCGGGCGCGGCTCCAGCTTCACGGTGGAACTGCCCGTGGCGGTGCCCCTGCCGGAGGAGGACGTGCAGCAGTCGCGTCCCGCCCGCGCCACCGCGCCGCTCGATGGGCTGTGCATCCTCGCCATCGACAACGAGCCGGCCATTCTCGATGGCATGGAACTGCTGCTCACGGGCTGGGGCTGCAAGGTCATCAAGGCCGGAGACGTGCAGACCGCCCTGCGCGAGGTGCGCGCCGCCAAGGCGCGGCCGGACGTGTTCCTGATCGATTATCATCTCGACGGTGGCCACGGCATCGATGCCGTGATGAGCCTGCGCTGGAAGCTCGGCAAGATGCCGGCCATCCTCATCACCGCAGACCGCAGCCGCAAGGTGCGCGATGCCGCCGCGGCCGTGGATATGGCCGTGCTTCACAAGCCGTTGAAGCCGGCAGCGTTGCGCGCAATCCTCGCGCAATGGCGTTTGTCGCGCGCCGCCGCAGAATAGTTTTCATCCTTAATATTTGATGAATATCCCCAATGGTGGATGGCGCCATGGGATGATCTTGCTTCGCCCCCATCTCGGACAAATAATCGCCCCGATCCGCAGGCGTTCTTGGGGTGTCGCGGCAAGCGGGTGTTTGCACAGAGGTGTGAAACATTCGGAAATATTTGCCGGGATGAGTTGAGACCGTTTCGGTTCCCCTAACGTACCTGGAGATCGCCATGACCTTCACGATTCATGTTCCGATCTTTCCCTTGCGGCGGGAAATCATGCTGCGCAAGCAGCGCAAGGGTGTGGCGGGGGTTTCTCCCTCCGGCGCGCCGAAGTCACGCTCGCGCGATGAGGACGGCTTTCTGGAACTGGAATTGCTGCCGGTGGACGAGCTCAATCTCCTCGGCCGCAAGGCGCGGCGGCGTCGCGGCAGCTGACGGCGCCGGCCACCCGACCGGCTTCGGCGGGCGGCCCCTGCGGCGGGCGGCCGCTTGAGGCGGGTCGCCACACGCGCGGCGCGTGGCGTCCGGCGGGACGATCCGGTAAGGTTCGGCGCAATCGTCGCCACGAAGTTCGCCGGAACCCCTGATGCAAGCCTCTTCCGAAGACCAGCCGGACACCCATTTCGGTTATCGCACCGTGCCGCTGGGTGAGAAGCAGACCCTGGTGGATGAGGTGTTCCACAAGGTCGCCCGGCGCTACGACATCATGAACGATTTCATGTCCGGCGGGCTGCACCGGGCCTGGAAGGACGCCATGGTCTCCAAGGTGCGGCCGCCCCAGGGCACGCGGCCGTTCCGCCTGCTGGATCTGGCCGGTGGCACCGGCGATGTTTCGTTTCGCGTGGTCGGCGCGGGCGGCGAGGGGACCCGGGCGGTGGTCGCCGACATCAATCGAGAGATGCTGGCGGTGGGCCGCGAGCGGGCCGAGAAGCGCGGCCTCTCCGACAAAGTGGAATTCGTCGACGCCAATGCCGAGTCGCTCCCCTTCGCGGATTCGAGCTTCGATGCCGTCACCATCGCCTTCGGCATCCGCAACGTGCCCCGCATTCCCCTTGCGCTCGCTGAGATGAAGCGGGTGCTCAAGCCCGGCGGGCGTGCGCTGGTGCTGGAATTCTCGCGGGTCGACGTGCCCCTGCTCGACAAGATCTATGATTTCTACTCCTTCCGCGTGATCCCCGAGCTGGGCCGTCGGGTCGCGGGTGAGGCGGAGCCCTATCAATATCTTGTCGAATCCATCCGCCGCTTTCCCCCGCCCGCGACCTTCGCGCAGATGATGCGCGATGCGGGTTTCGGCCGCGTGGATTTCACGCTCATGACCGGCGGCGTGGTGGCGCTGCATTCCGGTTTCCGGATTTGAACGGCTTCGTTCTTCCGCTTTCCTCCGGGAGCGGGAAGGACAAAAGGATGTGCGCGTGATCTTTCTTCTCGCCGATGCCGCCCGCCTGGCGCGGGCCGCCTATGTGCTCGCCCGCGAAGGGGTGCTGAGCTTCGTGCCGCCGCTTGCGGTGCCGCCGCCGGCGCGGCCGCTGCTGAAGCTCGCGCGCCTGATCGCCCGGCCCGACGCTGGCCCGCGCTCCGCCCGCCTCTCGGCGGCGCTCAGCCGGCTCGGCCCGTCTTATGTCAAGCTCGGCCAGTTCCTCGCCACCCGGCCGGACGTGGTGGGCACCTCCATCGCCCGCGATCTCGAAGTGCTCCAGGATCGCATGCCCGCCTTCGGGCAGGAGATCGCCGAAGCCATGGTCGCCGAAGCCCTCGACCGGCCGGTGTCTGCGGCGTTCGCGGTGTTCGGCCCGGCGGTTGCCGCCGCGTCCATCGCCGAGGTCCACAAGGCCGAGGTGGTGGAGGAAGATGGAACGCGCCGCGACGTGGCGGTGAAGATCCTTCGTCCCGACATCGGCCGCCGCTTCGGGTCCGACATGGCGACGTTCCGCCGGGTCGCCGCCTTCGCGGAGCGCACCTCACCGGAAGCCCGCCGCCTGCGCCTGGAAGCCGTGGTGGAGACGCTCGCCCGCTCGGTGAGCATGGAGATGGACCTGCGGCTCGAGGCAGCGGCTTACGCCGAACTCGCCGAGAACACCCGGGACGACGCCGAGATCCACGTCCCCGCCGTGGATTGGGAGCGCTCCGGCCGCGAGGTGCTGACCACCCAATGGATCGATGGCATAAAATTGTCCGACCGCGCGGCGCTGGAAGCCGCCGGCCATGACCTGAAGGCGCTTGCACGCATCGTCATGCAGTCGTTCCTGCGACAGGCCATGCGGGACGGCTTCTTCCATGCCGACATGCATCCGGGGAACCTGTTCGTCGATGCGCAAGGGCGCCTCGTGATCGTCGATTGCGGTATCATGGGCCGGCTCGGTGCGCGCGAGCGGCGCTTTTTGGCGGAGATTCTCTACGGCTTCATCACCCGCAATTGGCGCCGCACCGCGCAGGTGCATTTTGATGCCGGATACGTGCCGCGCCATCATTCAGTGGAGGATTTCGCCCAGGCCATCCGTGCCATCGGCGAGCCGATCCATTCCCGCAGCGCCGAGCAGATTTCCATGGCGAAGCTGCTCTCCCTGCTGCTGGAGGTCACCGGTCTGTTCGACATGAAGACCCGGCCCGAACTTCTGCTGCTGCAGAAGACCATGGTTGTGGTGGAAGGCGTCGCGCGCTCGCTCGACCCGCAGTTGAACATGTGGACCACCGCCGCCCCGGTGGTGGAGGATTGGATCGCGCGCAACCTCGGCCCGGTCGGCCGCATCCAGGAAGCGGGCGGCGCCATTGGCGAAGTCGGCAGCTTCCTCGCCGATGTGCCGGATCTGCTGGGCCGCGCCGGGCGCGTGGTCACACAATTGGACGAGGCGACCCGCGAGGGGCTCAGCCTCTCGCCTCAGACTCTGGAAGGCATCGGCCGGGCCGAGGCGCGGCGCGCGTTCTGGGGCAATGCGGCCCTGTGGGTGATTGCGCTTTCGCTGCTGATCCTCGCGCTGAAGTAGGACGCATGCACTGCGGTCCGTATCCGGCCACGAAGGATGCGAGAATACACGTTTTCAGATTAAATTTTGTTTAAATGCAACCTGTGGTTTGTTGCGCTTTCCCCAGTCGGACGACTGGGGGAGGGGACGATGCGTATCCTGCCGGCATTTGCCTTTGCCGCGGTGTTAGGGGCGGCCAGCTTTTCCACGCAAGACGGCTTTGGTCAGGGGACGTACGTGCCAAAGGCGCAATTGTGCGCGAACGGCACGCAGACGCTCTGCTCCACCATCCCGGCCTATATCGGCCCGGACCCCGAGCTTTCCCCAGGCCTCGGTTACAACGGCATTTTCGGGCAGATCACCAGCGCGGCAAACGATTCCCAGACACCGTTCGACAATATGTCGTGGCAGAGCTTCATCGGCCTAAACTGGGTCGAGGGCTCGCAATCCGCGCCAGCGGCCCGCGGGCTCGCGGCGACCGGCGCGCGGGTGTGGCAGAGCTGGGTGAAGCCGGATTTCCTCTTCGGCAGCGGGCCGGTGAAACCCTCGTGCGGGGCGACGGCTTTGCCGGTGATCACCATCGCCAGCGACGGAAAGGGCGCGCCCTCGGTCAAGAATGACGAATATTATCAAGCTTCGACCAACCTGCCGCTGATCGACATCTACGGCAATTGGACCCTCTACGAGCGCCGCCTGAACACCACCGAAATGCTCTATCTGGTGGCCCCGAACGGCCAACTGCTGGACAATCTGGTGACCATCGCGGGCCAGACCAAGTTTGTCACGGACAAGAACAAGGTGGCCTTCCCGACCTCCGCGATCGATCCCCTGGGCTCGCGGGGCGCCATGGAGCTGAAGATCGCCTGGCGGATCCTTGGGCCCAATGACACAAAGAGCCGCTATTTCACCATCGACGCCCAGCTGGCCGTTGCGGGCGATCTGGTCAGCGGGGGGCAGCAGATCTGCGAGACCGTGACGCTCGGGATGGTGGGCATGCACATCATCCAGCGCAATCCTTATTATGACGGCAACAAGGTGCTGCTGGCGCAATGGATCTGGTCCACCTTCGAGCATGTGGACAATGCGCCCGTCGCCGCCGCCGCTTGCGATCCGGCCACGCCCGGCCCCTGTCCCACGATCAACCAGCCAAGCTGCGGCGCGGCGCCGGCGTCATCTGGAAATTATTCCTATTTCGTCGGCGGATCGACCGCGCCGACGAATAATCCGCCCTCGGCCGGCGCGCAGAAGAACTTCGCCTGGAATGCGAAACCGCCTTATGCGGGCGCCTATGCCCAACCCGTCACCAGTGGCGGGCAGACGCTCTATGTCGCCCCGCAGGTCGTGCGCTGCTGGAGCATCTACGGCCTGACCGCGAGCCTGAATACCCAGTGGCAGGGGGCTTTGGCCCAGGCGGGCTCGGTGTTCGCCAATTACGCGCTGGTGGGCACGCAATGGGGCACCTCGGGCCTCGAAGTGCGGCTGCCCAATTACCCGATCGATGCGGTGCCGGGCCTGCTCTCCAACCTGACGCTGGAAACCTATATCCAGAACAATGCCGTGGCCACAACCAGCGGCGGCGTCGGCTCCTGCGTCGGGTGTCACGGACAGGCAACGCTGGCGGTCGGCAATGCGCCGTCCGACTTCAGCTTCCTGCCCAGCCTCGCCTCGCCCCTGCCGGCGCGGCCGGTGTTCAGCGTGAAATAGCCAATGGCCGGCGCGGGGCGGGTGTCTTGCCCGCCCTTCTGTCATTGAGGCGCCGGTTCTCCCCCACGGGCAAAAGTCTCCCCTGCCGCTGAGGCGATTTTTCGGCTATCGCAGGGGCTTCGCCCGGCCGGGAGACCGCCATGCTGCATCAGCGACGCATTCTGCTCATCATCGGCGGCGGCATCGCCGCCTATAAGTGCCTGGACCTGATCCGGCGGCTCAAGGAGCGCGGTGCCACGGTGCGGGCCATATTGACCCAGGCGGCCCAGCATTTCGTAACGCCGCTTTCGGTCGGTGCGCTGACCGGCGAACGGGTGTTCACCGATCTGTTCGACCTCACCGCCGAGCACGACATCGGCCACATCCAATTGTCGCGCGAGGCCGATCTGATCGTGGTCGCGCCCGCCACCGCCGATCTCATGGCCAAGGCCGCGAATGGCTTTGCGGACGATCTCGCCACGACAGCGTTGCTCGCCACCGACAAGCCGGTGCTGATGGCGCCCGCCATGAACCCGCGCATGTGGGCGCACGCCGCCACCCGGCGCAACGTCGCGCGGCTGAAGGAGGACGGGGTCTATCTCATCGGCCCCAATTCCGGCGCCATGGCGGAGCGGGGCGAATTCGGTGAAGGGCGCATGGCCGAGCCGCTGGAGCTGCTCGCCGCGATCGAGGCCCGCTTCTCCGATCAGGGGTTGCTGCTGAAGGGTCGGCGCATTCTCATCACCTCCGGTCCCACCCACGAGCCCATCGACCCGGTGCGCTATATCGCCAATCGCTCCTCCGGCAAGCAGGGCCACGCCATCGCCGCCGCCGCCGCCGCCGCCGGGGCGGAGGTGGTGCTGGTCTCCGGCCCGGTGGCGGTCGCCGATCCGCGCGGCGTGCGCATGGTGAAGGTGGAGAGCGCGCGCGAGATGCTGGCGGCGGTGGAGGAGAATCTTCCCGTGGACGCCGCCGTGTTCGCCGCGGCGGTCGCCGATTGGCGGGTCGCCGGCGCCGCCGACCAGAAGATCAAGAAGGGCGAGGCGGGCACGCCCGAGCTTGATCTGGTGGAAAATCCGGACATTCTCGCAAGCATCGCGCGGCACGGCACGTTGCGGCCGCGCCTTGTCGTGGGTTTTGCGGCCGAGACGCAGAACGTGGTGCCCCACGCCCAGGCCAAGCTTGCCCGCAAAGGCTGCGACTGGATCGTCGCCAACGACGTTTCGCCGGAAACCGGCATCATGGGCGGCGATCTCAACACCGTGCGTCTGGTGAGCGCCGACGGGGTGGAGGATTGGCCTTCCGCCAGCAAGACCGAGGTAGCCCGCCGCCTCGTTGCCCGCATCGCCGGCGCGCTTGCGGGAGAACGGGCATGAGCGCGGCGGTCGGCGTGCCCGTCCTCCGCCTGCCCCACGGGGCGGACCTGCCGCTGCCGGCCTATGCGACCGCCGCGTCCGCCGGGCTGGACCTCATGGCCGCCGTGCCGGCCGATGCTCCCTTGGTTCTGAAGCCCGGCACGCGCGCGGCCATTCCCACCGGCCTGTCCCTCGCTCTGCCGCCCGGCTTCGAGGCACAGGTGCGTCCGCGCTCGGGCCTCGCGCTGAAATTCGGCGTCACGGTGCTCAACGCGCCGGGCACGATCGATGCCGACTATCGCGGCGAAGTTCTGGTTCTCCTTATTAATCATGGAGATGCCCCGGTAGAGATCAGCCGCGGCATGCGCATCGCGCAGATGGTGGTGGCGCCGGTGACGCATATTCTGCTGGAAGAATCCGGCAAATTGGGAGAAACTGCACGGGGCTCCGGTGGTTTTGGGTCAACAGGGCTCGACGGGGCGCACGGATCGAGATAGCCACAGTCCCATGCCGCGTTTATCCGATAAAAGCTTGCTCGCCATCGCCGCCGTCGTGGATGTCGCCGTCCATGCCCGTGGCGTTCCCGTTGCCGCGAAAGCCTTGGCCGCCCGCCACGGTTTGCCGCCCCGCCGGCTGGAGCCGGTGTTGCAGGCGCTGGTGCATGCCGGTGTGCTGAAGGGGGTGCGCGGCCCGCGCGGCGGTTATGAGCTGGCGCGTGAGCGCCGGCGCGTCTCGGTCGCCGAGATCGTCCGCGTGGTGGAAGGTGCCGAGGAGGAGAAGGAGATCATCCTTCCCCCGCTGGTGCTGGAAGTGGTGCAGCCTGCTGTCGCCTCCGCCGAGGACACGTTCGATAAGGCGCTCGACACCGTGACGCTCGAAGACCTCTGCCGCTCCGCGGACGACAAGGGCCATGGCTCCGAGCACGATCGCATCGACTTTACCATCTGAACCCGGCGGCGCCCCTCAGGGCGCGACGCCAAGAGACAATCGAGGGAGAATCCAATGGCAGAATCGGCAAGCAAGCCGGCCGGCGACATCGCTCCGGGCCGTGGCCGGGTGTATGATTCGATCACCCAGACCATCGGTGATACGCCCTTGGTCCGCCTGCAGCGCCTCCCGCAATTGCGCGGCGTGAAGGCCGAGATCCTCGCCAAGCTCGAGTTCTTCAATCCCATCGCGAGCGTGAAGGACCGCATCGGTGTCGCCATGGTGGACGCCATGGAAGCCGAGGGCGTGCTGGATGCCGACACGG
This sequence comes from Roseixanthobacter pseudopolyaromaticivorans, assembly GCF_043195145.2. Lineage (NCBI taxonomy): Bacteria > Pseudomonadati > Pseudomonadota > Alphaproteobacteria > Hyphomicrobiales > Xanthobacteraceae > Roseixanthobacter > Roseixanthobacter pseudopolyaromaticivorans. Next base: position 2,938,186 of record NZ_CM195539.1, on the reverse strand, counting down.
TGATGGTGGAGCCCACCTCGGGCAACACGGGCATCGCGCTGGCCTTCGTCGCCGCCGCGCGCGGCTATCGGCTGATCCTGGTGATGCCGGAATCCATGTCGGTGGAACGCCGCAAGATGCTGGCGCTGCTCGGCGCCGAACTGGTGCTCACCCCGGCCCAGCTCGGCATGAAGGGCGCCGTCGGCAAGGCCGAGGAATTGCTGCGCGATCTGCCCAAGGCGGTGATGCCGCAGCAGTTCAAGAACAAGGCGAACCCCGCCATCCACCGCAAGACCACCGCCGAGGAAATCTGGAACGACACGCACGGCAAGGTGGATGTGGTGGTTTCCGGCGTCGGCACCGGCGGCACCATCACCGGCATCGGTCAGGTGCTGAAGCCGCGCAAGGCCTCGCTGCGAATGGTGGCGGTGGAGCCGGAGGACAGCCCGGTGCTCTCCGGCGGGCAGCCGGGCCCGCACAAGATTCAGGGCATCGGCGCCGGCTTCGTGCCGGAAGTGCTGGACCGCAGCGTCATCGACGAGGTGGTGACGGTGGGCAACCAGACCGCGTTCGACACCGCCCGCGCGCTTGCCCGCTATGAGGGCATTCCCGGCGGCATTTCCTCCGGCGCGGCGATTGCTGCGGCGCTGGAACTCGGCGCGCGGCCGGACTATGCCGGCAAGGTCATCGTCGCCATTGTCCCGTCGTTTGCGGAGCGCTACCTCTCCACCGCTCTGTTCGAAGGACTCTGAGCGCAAGGCGCCGTACGCGCGGCGCCTTCTTCTCCGCACCGGGCGGCTTCGCTAAAGTCGAAAGTGATTCGGCGCCGGCCGAAGGGCGCCCGTGGCGGGGCGCCGGCTGAGGGAGGTCGCGAGAGCGCATGGAGGGTGGACCTGCGGACAGGGCCGCGAAGGCCGCAGGCGTTGCTTCGGCGCGCGCGCGATCGGCCGTGCGTGCACTGGCGCCCGTGCCTCGGGCGCCGCTTCTGGCCCGGACCTTCCGCCGGGCTTCCCTCCGCCACTTTGCCCGCGGCCTCCTGTGCGGTTCGGTGCTGGCGGGCGGCACGGCTCACGCCTCCGCAGCGGCATTTGGCAATCTCGATTCCAATGTGGTGCTGCTGAGTGCGCTCGGCATCGGTGGGCTTGCGGCTGCGGTGGTGATGGCCGTCGCGTGCAGTTTCTGGCTCGGGCGCATCTCGCGCAGCGAAAAGGCCGCCTTGCGCAGTGCGGCGCACGCGCGGGCCGATGCCTATGCGGTGAAGAGCCTGCTTGCCGGAGATACGCTCGGCACCGTGCTTTGGGTGGTGGGCGACCCGCTGCCCCATCTGCTCGGCGCCGCAGCCGTGCTGGACCGCCAGATCCCCTCCGGCGGAAAGCCCTCGGAAGATCTGGTCCGGCTGGATTTCGCACCCTGGCTCGGTGCACCGGCCGCGGCCGCGCTTGCCGCGCCGCTGGAAGCCCTGCGCGGGCAGGGGCGCGCCTTCACGCTTCCGCTGACCGGCCCCGACGGCGCCCACTGGATCGCCGAGGGCCGCGCCCACGACGGCAGCCGCATGCTGAGCGTGCGGACCGCGCCCATGGCGGGGGCGCAGGCCGAGCGCGTGCAGGAAGAGGATACCGCGCGCGGCATCCTTGCCGCCCTGTTCGCCGCCGCACCGTTTCCCGTCTGGCTGCGCAACAAGGCCGGTGCGCTGATGCGGACCAATTCGGCCTTCGCCCAAGCCGTGGGCGCGCCCACGCCCGAGGAGGCGGTGGGACGCGGCATGGAATTGCTGGACCTCAGCGCACGGGAATCGGCCGCTGCCACGCGCCGGGACGGCAAGCCTTATCAGACGCGGGCGCGGCTCGTGGTGGGCGGGCACAGGCGCGTGCTGGAGGTGCTGGAGGTGGACGACCCCGCCGGCGCCGGCGGCCTCGCCATCGACATCACGGAGGCGGAGGCGGCGCGCGCCGAGGTGGCGCATACCATCGCCGCCCATCGCCGTACGCTCGACCAATTGGCCACCGCCGTGGTGATGTTCGGCGCCGACGAGCGCCTGGCGTTCCACAATTCCGCCTATGAGGGCCTGTTCGGCCTGGATGCCGCGTTCCTCGACACGCGCCCCACCGAGAGCGAGATCCTCGAGACCCTGCGCACCGCCCGCAAGGTGCCCGAGCAGGCGGACTTCCGCGCCTGGCGCGAGCAATTGCGCGAGGCCTATCGGGCGCTGGAGCCGATCCACGATTGGTGGCACCTGCCGGGCGGGCAGATGCTGCGCGTGGTGGTCACCCCCAATGCCGAGGGCGGCATCACCTATCTGTTCGAGGATGTCTCCGAACATATGGCGCTGGAGAGCCGCTACAACAGCCTGATCCGCATCCAGGGCGAGACGCTGGACGAACTGGCCGAGGCGGTGGCCGTGTTCGGCAGCGACGGCAAGCTGCGGCTTCACAACCACGCCTTCCTGTCGCTCTTGTCGCTGAGCGCCCAGGCGCTGAGCGACAAGCCGCATATCGATGCGGTCGCCGCCATGTGCCGGCCGCTCCATGCCGACCTCGACAGCTGGGCGCGCATCCGCGCCGTGGTTACGGCGCTCGAACATCGCAGCGGCACCCATCTGCGCATGGAGCGCGTGGACGGGCTGGTGCTCGACGGCGCCGCCCAGCCCTTACCCGACGGCGGCACGCTCGTGACCTTCCGAGACGTGACCGACAGCGTGAAGGTGGAGCGGGCGCTGATCGAGCGCAACGAGGCGCTGGAAGCCGCCGACGCGCTGAAGAATGCGTTCGTCCGCCATGTCTCCTACCATCTGCGCACGCCGCTCAACACGCTGATCGGCTATTCCCACATGCTCGGCGAGCCGAGCGTCGGCCCACTCAACGGCAAGCAGCTGGAATTCCTCGACCATGTGCGCCAGTCCTCGGACGCGCTGCGCGCCCTGATCGACGACATTCTGGACCTCGCCAGCATCGATGCGGGGGCCATGGCGCTCGATCTCGGCGAGGTGGACGTGCGCGCGACCTTGGAAGCGGTGGGCGAGGCGGTGCGCGACCTCCTGGCCGAACGGCAGGTGAGCCTGCAGATCGACGCCCCGGCCGAGATCGGTACCTTCACGGCGGACCGGCGGCGGGTGCGGCAGATCCTGTTCAACCTGCTGTCCAACGCCATCGCGGTCTCGCCGCCCCACGGCGTCGTGACGCTGAGCGCGCGACGCACCGAGGGCGCGTTGAACGTGGAGGTGCGCGACCAGGGGCCGGGCATTTCGGGCGAGATCGCGGGCAAGGTGTTCGAGCGGTTCGAAACCCATGGCGCCGGCGCCGAGCACGGCGGGGTGGGCCTCGGCCTCTCGCTGGTGCGCTCGTTCATGGAATTGCACGGTGGCTCCGTCTCGCTCGCCACGGCCGAGGGCGGCGGCGCGCGCGCCGTGTGCCGGTTTCCCCTTGCGGCGGCGCGCCGCGATGAGGCTGCGGAATGAGCCCCCTGATTTCCCGTGTTCCCGGCCTCCCCAATGCCTTCCGCATGGACCTTTCGGATCTGCAGGCGACGGGCCAGTTGGCGGCGCTGCTTGCGCCCTGGCTGGCGCCGGGGGATCTGGTGGCGTTGCGCGGCGATCTCGGCGCAGGCAAGACAGCCTTCGCCCGTGCCCTGGTGCGGGTGCTTGCGGATGATCCGCTGCTGGAGGTGCCGAGCCCCACCTTCTCCGTCCTCGTGGGCTATGAGTTCGCGCGGGTGAAGGTGGTCCATGCCGATCTCTACCGCGTCGAGGACCCGGACGAACTGGACGAACTCGGCTGGGATGAACTTTCCGCCGATGCCATCGTCATCGTCGAATGGCCCGACCGGGCGGCCGAGCGTCTCGCCGCTGACCGGTTGATCCTGGAATTTGATCTCGCGCCGGATCTCGGCCCGGAGGGGCGGCGGGTAATCCTGTCCGGAAGCGGGGAATTCATCGAGCGTCTGGACCGCCTCCACGTGTCGGAACTGTTGATCGATGCCTCCGGCTTCGGCGCGGCGGAGCGGCGCTTTATGCAGGGCGATGCCTCGAGCCGTTCCTATGCGCGCCTCGTGCTGCCGGATCGCTCGGCGGTGCTGATGAACGCGCCGCGCCGGCCCGACGGCCCGCCGATCCGGCGCGGTCTGCCATACAGCCGCCTTGCCCATCTGGCGGAGGACGTGCGTGCCTTCGTTGCCGTGGCGCGGGGCCTGCGGGCGCAAGGCTTCTCCGCGCCGCAGATCTATGCCGCCGACCTCGACCGGGGCCTGCTGGTGATCGAGGATCTCGGTGACGGCGGTGTTCTCGGCGGAAGTCCGCCCGAGCCCATCAAGGAACGTTATGAGGTCGCGGCGGAGGTGCTGGCTGCCCTGCACACACGCGCGCTGCCGCACGTGCTGCACATCGCTCCGCAAAGCGAATACGTGCTGCCGGTCTATGGGGTCGAGGCGTTCCTGATCGAGCTGGAACTGATGCTCGACTGGTATCTGCCGTTCCGCAATGTGCGCGCCGATGCGGTGGTGCGCGACGAATTCCTGATGCTCTGGCGCAATGCCCTGAGCCCGGTGCTCAACGAGCCGCAGACCTGGGTGCTGCGCGACTACCATTCCCCGAACCTGATCTGGCTGCCGCAGCGCGAGGGGCTCCAGCGCATGGGGCTGATCGATTTCCAGGACGCTGTGCTGGGGCCGGCGGCCTACGACCTCGCGTCCCTGGCCCAGGACGCGCGGGTGGATATTCCCGAGACCCTCGAGTTGCATCTCGTCGGCCATTATGTGGCGCAAAGGCGCGAGGTGGATCCCACCTTCGATGCGCGCGCCTTCACCCATCTCTATGCGCTGATGGGCGCGCAGCGGGCGACCAAGATTCTCGGAATTTTCACCCGTCTCCACCAGCGCGACGGGAAACCGCAATATCTGCGTCATCTTCCTCGGGTTAGGCGCTACCTTGCGCGTTGTCTCGGGCATCAGGAACTCGGTTCGTTGCGCATGTGGTACGAGGCTGTTCTGCCATCTAAGGACCTTCAGACGTGACGACCGTTCAAAAAGCCATGGTGCTCGCCGCCGGCATGGGCACGCGCATGCGTCCGCTCACCGAGACCATTCCCAAGCCGCTGGTCAAGGTCGCGGGACGCCCGCTGATCGACCACGTGCTCGACCGGCTGGAGGCCGCGGAGATCCGCGACGCGGTGGTGAACGTGCATCACCACGCGGACCTGCTGGAGGCGCACCTCGCGACCCGCACCGCGCCGCCCCACCTGCACATCCGCGACGAGCGCGGCCTTCTGCTGGATACCGGCGGCGGGGTGAAGAACGCGCTGCCCCTGCTCGGGGATGCACCGTTCATTGTGATCAATTCCGATACCATCTGGATCGAGGGCGTGACGCCGAACCTGGTGCGTTTGCAGCACCAGTTCGATCCCGCCCGCATGGACGCGCTGCTGCTGGTGGCGGCGAGCGCGCTCTCCATCGGCTATGACGGCACCGGCGATTTCACCATGGACGCCGAGGGCCGGCTCGCCCGCCGCAGCGAGCGCATGGTGGCGCCCTTCATCTATGCCGGCGCCTGCATTCTCGCGCCCGCTTTGTTCGAGGGCGCGCCGCAGGGGCCGTTCTCGCTCAATGCCATCTTCGATCGCGCCGGCGAGGCGGGGCGCCTGTTCGGCCTGCGGCTGGAAGGCCTCTGGATGCATGTCGGCACTCCCGACGCGATTCCCGCCGCGGAAGAGGCGATCCGCCGCTCGAGCGACTAATCCTTGGAACCGTGCGGCGTGCCGGCTGGCTCCCCGCGGCGTTCACGATCGGACCGCTGCGTGCTAGCCTTGCCCATGCATCATCTGGATCCCAAGGAATGAGCGGTTCCGTGCAATCAGCTTGCCGCATCATCCTTCTCGCCCTGCTGGCCGTGGCTCTGGGCCTGCCATCCATCGCCCATGCGGCGGATGCTGCCTTCGCGCAATTCATCGCCTCGCTCTGGCCCGAGGCGCAGGCGGCCGGGGTTTCGCGCGCGACGTTCGAGCGCGAAACGCGCGGCCTCGAACCGGACTACAAGCTGCCCGACCTCGCCCTGCCGGGGCGGCCCGTGACCGGGGCGCGGGCGCAGGCCGAATTCGTCCAGGTGCCGGCGGACTATGTGAAGGAGGCCACCATCGCGCGGCTGGCTGTGGAAGGGCAGCGGCTGATGCAGAAGCACCGCGCCGCGCTCGACCAGATCGAACGGCAATTCGGCGTGCCGGCCACCATGGTGCTCGCGATCTGGGGCCGAGAGACTGATTTCGGCCGCTATACCGACCCCTATGACACGCTGCGCGTGGTGGCAACGCAGGCTTATGTGGGGCGGCGCAAGGATCAGTATCGCGAGGAATTCATTCTCGCGCTGAGAATCCTCGACGAAGGCGCGGTGACGCGCAAGGAGTTTCGCTCGTCCTGGGCCGGCGCCACGGGCCTGACGCAATTCCTGCCGTCCGAATATTACAAGCACGGTGTCGATCTGGACGGCAGCGGGAGGGTCGACATCTGGCATTCAGTGCCCGACGCGTTGGCCTCCGCCGCCAAGCAATTGGCCGACAAGGGCTGGCAACCGGGCCTGCGCTGGGCCTATGAGGTGCGCGCGCCGGCCAACGCCGATTGCACGCTTGGGGTCCCCGAGGTCCAGCGGCCGATGGGCGAGTGGCTGCGCGCGGGCTTCGTGCCCGTGGGCGGGGCTTCGCCCTCGTCCGCCGAGCTCGGGCAGCCCGCCTCGCTGCTCCAGCCCGAGGGGATCTACGGCCCCTCGTTCCTCACCACGAAGAATTACTTCGTGATCAAGCAGTATAATTTCTCCGATCTCTATGTGCTGTTCGTCGGCCATCTGTCCGATCGCATGGTGACTCCGCAGCCGTTCGCGACCCCCTGGGCGGCGTCCACGCAGATGCGCACGACCGCGGTGGAGGCGATGCAGAAGCATCTGACGCGGATCGGCCTCTATGGCGATAAGATCGACGGCAAGGCCGGTATGCTGACCCGCGCGGCGCTGGGTGCCTATCAGAAATCCGCCGGGCTCAAGGTGGATTGCTGGCCGAGCGAGGCGGTGCTCCAATCCATGAGCGCGGCGCGATAGCCGCTTGGACACGCTGCGCCCCCATCCCGCGCCGCCGCGCCCCGCTTGCGACTCGCTGCCCCAGCGTGAAAGGTGAGGGCGCGTTCCGGCCGTCGCGCTTTCATGGGTGTTCATGACACGGGTTTTCTCCATCCCCACTTCGGCGCCGTTCCTGCCCACGCTGGCGCGCGCCTTGCTGGATGGGGACTTGGTGCCGGGCTTCGCGCCACGCGGGGATCCCCTGGCGCTCGCGTCGGCCACGCTCTATCTGCCCACCCGGCGCGCGGGGCGCATGTTCGCGGACGCCTTGCTGGAGGCGAGCGGTGGAGAGGCGCTGCTGCTGCCGCGCATCGTGCCGCTCGGCGATGTGGACGAGGACGCGCTCGTGTTCGCCGAGGAAGCACCCCTGCTCGCGCCGCCGCGCGCGGTGGCGAGCGTGCACCGGCGGGTGGCGCTCGCCGCTTTGGTGGAGCGCTGGCGCGATGCCTTGGCCGAAGGGGCGGGGCAGGCGGCGGTGGCGGCGGGCCCGGCGGCGACCGTCGCGCTCGCGGATGAACTCGGCCGCCTGTTCGACCAGATGAGCACGGCCGGTGTCGCCTGGGAGCGACTCGACGGCCTGGCGCCGGAAGAGCACGACCGTTACTTCGAAATCAGCCTGGATTTCCTGCGCATCGCTCGGCGCGCCTGGTTGGCGCACCTGGATGCTTTGCAACTGGTGGAGCCGGCGGTGCGGCGCGACGTGCTGGTGGGGGCGGAAGCATCCCGCCTCGCCCGGCTCGGGATCGCGGCGGGGCCGGTGATCGCCGCCGGCTCCACCGGCTCGCTTCCCGCCACCGCGCGGCTGCTGGCCGCCATCGCCCGCTTGCCCCAGGGCGCGGTGGTGCTGCCGGGCCTCGATCTCGACGCGGAAGACGACGCCTTCACGATGCTCACCGCGCCGGCGACGCTGGCGCCCGACCATCCGCAATACGGCCTTGCCCATCTGCTGCCGCTGCTCGGCGTCGCGCGGCGCGACGTCATGGAGCTGGGGCCGCGGGCGCGAGACGGGCGCGAGCGGCTGCTGAGCGAAGCCATGCGGCAGTCGGAAACCACTGACCGCTGGACCTCGCTCGCGACCCGCCTGCCGGACGCCGCACGCGACGCGGCTCTGGAGGGGCTGACCCTGATCGCCGCCGCCGATCCGCGCGAGGAGGCGCTTGCCATCGCCTTGGTGCTGCGCGATACGCTGGAGCGTCCCGGCGAGACGGCGGCGCTGGTGACGCCGGATCGGGATCTTGCCCGAAGGGTCGCGGCCGAATTGAACCGCTTCGGCATTTCCATCGACGATTCCGCCGGCGTGCCGCTGGCGGAAACCGCGCCCGGCCGGCTGGCGCGCTTGGTGGCGCGGGCGGCGGCGGAAGCCTGCGCGCCGGGGCCGCTGTTCGCCCTTCTGACCCATCCCTTGGCGCGGTTCGGCCTTGAGGCCGACGCCAAGCGTGAGGCCGTGGCGGCGCTGGAGCTGGTCGCCTTGCGGGGGCCGCGCCCGCGCGCCGGCATCGCCGGGCTGGCGGCGACGGTGACGGCCTTCGATCCTGCGTCCCTGCGCGAGGGCGATCCGCGCCGCCGGGTCGATGATGCGGGCCTCGCGGCGGCCTCCGATCTGGTGGCGCGGCTCGGCGCGGCGCTGGCGCCGTTGTTCGCCTGCACGGGAAAGGCCCCGCTGCCGGATCTGGTCGCCGCCCATCGCGCGGCCGTCGAGGCCATGGCCGGACCGTTCGACCCGGCGGATGCGGACCCGGCGTCTGCCGCGCTCGCCCACGCCTTCGAGGAGATCGCCGCCGGCGCCGCTGACGGCCCGGCGCTGCGGCTTGAAGATTATGCCGAGACCGTCACCGCTTTGTTCGCCGACCAGATGGTGCGTCCGCCCCGCCAGGCGCAGGAGCAGGTGCGCATTCTCGGCCCGCTGGAGGCGCGCCTGGTCCATGTGGACCGGATCATTCTCGGCGGGCTGGTGGAAGGCGCATGGCCGCCGCAGACCCGCACCGACCCCTGGCTGAGCCGGCCCATGCGCAGCGAATTGGGGCTCGACTTGCCGGAACGGCGCATCGGCTTGTCCGCCCACGATTTCGTGCAGGGGTTCGGCGCGCGCGAGGTGATCCTGACCTATCCCGGCAAGGTCGCGGGCACGCAGACCGTCGCTTCCCGCTTTCTGCAGCGGCTCGCCACCGTGGCGGGCAAGGACCGCTGGGCGGTGGTGCGGGCGCGCGGCGAGGGCTGGCGGCTTGCAGCAGCTTCGCTCGACCAGGGGCCGAGCGTGCCGCGCGCCGAGCAGCCGGCGCCCGCCCCGCCGCTGGAGTTGCGGCCGCGCCAGCTCAGCGTCACGGAGATCGAGACCTTCCTGCGCGATCCCTATTCCATATTCGCGCGCCACGTGCTGCGCCTGCGGCCGCTCGACCCGCTGGATGCCACGCCGGGGGGCGCGGAGCGGGGCAGTGCGCTCCACGAGGCGCTCGGAGCCTTCACCGCCGCCTTTCCCGAGGATTTGCCGCCGGACGCGCTCGACCAGCTTCTGGCCCATGGACGGGCCGCATTCGCGCCGCTCGCAGTCTATCCGGCCGAACATGCGGTGTGGTGGACACGGTTCGAGCGGGTCGCCGGCTGGGTGGTGGCCTTTGAGCGCGAGCGCCGCGCGGGGCTGCGCCGGGTGGTGCCGGAAGTCTCCGGCCGCCTGGATATCGCGCTGACGCGCGGGCCGTTCCGCCTCACCGGCCGAGCCGACCGCATCGAGCTGCGCACGGACGGGCGATTGTCCATTCTTGACTACAAGACCGGCTCCGTACCAAGCACGCGCCAGGGCGCGACCTTCTCGCCCCAATTGCCGTTGGAAGCCGCCATGGCGGCGCGCGGCGCATTCAGGAATGTGCCGGCGGCCGAGGTGGAGGATTTTCGCTATGTGGAGCTCAAGGGCGGCGCCGAGCCCGGCCGCGAGAAGCCCGGCGTGCACAAGGAGACCACCGCCACCCAGATGGCCGAGGATGCGCTGGCGCGGTTGACCGAGCTTCTGCTCGCCTTCGAGGATCCGAACCAGGGCTATCGCGCGCTGGCCGCGCCCCAATGGCAGGGGCGCTTCGGGGCTTACGATCATCTGGCGCGGGTGCGCGAATGGGCGCTCGGCGGCGGCGAGGAGGGCGAGGCGTGAGCGAAACCGCGCAGATCGCCAATGCCGCAAAGGCGGACGCCACCCGCCGCCAGGGGGAAGCTTCCCATCCGCACACCTCGGCCTGGGTCTCGGCCAATGCGGGTTCGGGCAAAACCCATGTGCTGGCGCAGCGGGTGATCCGCCTGCTGCTCTCCGGCACCCCGCCGGGCCGCATCCTCTGCCTGACCTATACCAAGGCGGCCGCCGCCAATATGGCGAACCGCGTGCTGGACATTCTCGGCCGCTGGGTGGGCCTGGGCGATCGCGAACTCGATGCCGAGCTGGTGCGCATCGATGACCGCCCGCCCAATGGCGATCTGCGCGCGCGGGCGCGGCGTCTGTTCGCGGCAGCGCTGGAGACGCCGGGCGGTTTGAAGATCCAGACCATCCACGCTTTCTGCGGCGGGCTGCTGCATCGCTTTCCGTTCGAGGCAGGGGTCGCGGCGGGCTTCTCCGAGCTGGACGATGCCGGCCGGCTCGATCTCATGGCGCGCATCCGTGCCGCGCTGATCGTGGAGGCGACCGGCGCACCCGCCGGTCGGCTGGGGCAGGCGCTGTCCGCCCTCATCGAGAGCCTGTCGGATGCCGGGGTCGATGCGCTGCTGGAGGCGGCGGTGGATGCGCGCGCGCTCATCGAGCCGCTGGGCGGCGACGCAGACGCGCGGCGCGCGGCGGTGGCGCGGGTGCTCGGCGTAGCGCCGGAGCAGTCCCCCGAGGAGGTGCGGCGGGAGATGCTGGCGAGCCCGCATGTGCCGCGCAGCGAATGGCCGAGCATCGCCGCCTGTCTGCGCGAAGGAGCAAAGACCGATCAGGCATTGGGCGAACAGCTTGCGCTTGCCGCAACCGCCGGTTCCGAGGCGGAGGCGCTGCCGGCTTATCTCGGCGTCTTCCTCACCGACAAATACGAGCCGCGTGCCGCCTCACGCTTTCTCACGAAGGGGCTGCGCACCGCCTATCCCGCGCTGTGCGGCCGGCTGGACGCGGAAAAAGAGCGCATCGCCGGCCTTTTGGACCGCCTGCGCGCGGTGGAGACCCTGGCGCGGACCGATGCCGCCTTGACCCTGGGCGCAGAAGCCTGCCGCCGCTATGCGCGCGAGAAGGCCCAGCGCGGCCTGCTGGATTTCGATGATCTGATCGGCCGTACCGCCGAGCTGTTGAACCGGGTGCCCGCCTCCTGGGTGCATTTCAAGCTGGATCGCGGCATCGACCATGTGCTGGTGGACGAGGCGCAGGACACGAGCCCGGAGCAATGGAAGGTGGTCGAGGGGCTGATCGCCGATTTCTTCTCCGGCGAGGGCGCCCGCGAGGGGCTGACGCGCACCCTGTTCGTGGTGGGGGACGAGAAGCAGTCCATCTTCTCCTTCCAGGGCGCCGATCCGCGCACCTTCGGCGACATGCACGCGCGCTTCGCCGGCGCGGCGGGGCCGCAGGATTTCCGCAACGTGCGCCTGCCCCATTCCTTCCGCTCGGCGCCCGGCGTGCTGGAGGCGGTGGACCGCATCTTCGCCGCCGAGGCGGCGCGGCGGGGCCTCACGGGCGATAATGCCCCGCCCGTCCATGCCGCCATCCGCGCCGATGCGCCCTCCCTGGTGGAGGTGTGGCCCACCACCGTGCCGGCCCCCAAGCCCAAGGTGGACGATTGGCGCCGGCCGCTCGATGCGGTGCCCGCCGACGACCCGGTGAACCAGCTCGCCCAGCGCATCGCCGCCTTCGTGCGGGCGGGCATCGAGGAGCGCCTCGCCATTCCCTCGCGCGAGGGCCGCGCCATGCAGGCGCGCGACGTGCTGGTTCTGGTGCGCCGGCGCGGGCGCCTGTTCGAGGCGGTGATCCGCGCTTTGAAGACCGCCGGCCCCGGCGTGGACGTGGCCGGCGCCGACCGGCTCGTGATCGCCGACCATATCGCCGCGCTCGATCTGATGGCGCTGGGCGATGCGCTGCTCTCGCCGGACGACGACCTCGCCTTGGCCAGCGCGCTGAAAAGCCCGCTGTTCGGCTTCACCGATGACGACCTGATCATACTCTGCCCGCCCCGCGCCGGGCGGCTCGGCGACGCTCTGGCCGGGGCGGCGGGGCGGTTTCCCCATTGGGGCGCGGCGGCGGCGCGGCTGGAGACATGGCGCGGGGAAGCCCCGCTGCTGCGGCCGTTCGATTTCTACGCCCGCGTGCTCGGCCGCGACGGCGGGCGCCGTGCCATGCTCGCGCGCCTCGGGCCGGAAGCGGCGGACGTGCTGGACGAGTTCATGGCGCTCGCGCGCACCTATGAGAGCACCGAGCCGGCGACGCTCGCCGGCTTCCTCGCCTTCCTGCGACGCGGCGGCGCGGAGACCAAGCGCGACATGGAAAGCGGGCGCGACGAAGTGCGCGTCATGACCGTGCACGGCGCCAAGGGCCTGGAGGCGCCGATCGTGATCCTCGCCGATACGGTGGACGTGCCGAAGGCGCGCACGGCCGGCGGCCTGCTGCCGGTACCGGACGGGGCGGGCGGCATCGTCCCCATCCTCGCCGGGCGTAAGGACGACGGCCCCGCGGTGCTCGGCCTCGCGCGGGGCGCGGCGCTGGAGCGCGAGCGCGAGGAATATCGCCGGCTGCTCTACGTGGCGCTGACGCGGGCGGAGGATGCGGTGATCGTCTGCGGCGCCGAGACGCGCCTGCCCGGCAAGGACAAGCCGCACGCGCGCCCGGAGGGCTGCTGGTACGATCTCGTGCGCGACGCCTTGGCCGACGAGGCCGTGGAGGTGGAGGCGCCCTATGCCCAGGGCCCGGTGCTACGCTGGCGCAAGGGCGAGGGCTTCGCGCCCGCCCGTGCCGCGCCTTCGTCGGCGGTTTCGTCTGCTGCGGGCGAAAAGGAAGCGGGGCGAGGTGCAGGCGTCGCCTTCCTCCAAGCCAGTCCGTTGCCTGCTGTGCCTTTGCATGTCGCGCCGCTGCGGCCCTCCCGTGCGGCAGAACAAGCTCCGCGGCCGCCCAGGCAGCGCGCTGCGGCCGAGAGCGACGGACTGGATCCGATCCTGCGGGGCGATCTCGTCCACCGCCTGCTGGCCGGCTTGGCAGGTCTTGAGCCGGCGATGCGGGGCGATGCCGGCCGCCAGCTTCTGCGGCATGTCGCCTCTGCCCTGCCGGCGGAGATCCACGACGCCCTCGCGGCCGAGGCGCAGGGTGTGCTGGACCATGCGGAGCTCGCGGAGCTGTTCGGCGAGGGAAGCGTGGCGGAAGTGCCCATTGTCGGCCGTTGGCGTGCGCAGGGCGGCAGGTTGATGTCGGTCTCCGGGCGCATCGACCGGCTGGCGGTGAGGCCCGACCGCATCGTGCTTGCGGATTTTAAGACCGATTCGGTGCCCCCGCGCCGGTGGGAAGAGGTCGGCGGCGCCTATGTTTCCCAACTGGCGATCTATGGCGAGGTGCTGCGGCGCGCTTTTCCTGGCAAAGCGGTGGAGGCCATGGTGGTCTATACGCGCGGGCCGGTGATCCATTCCCTGCCGCCCGAGGCGCTTGCCGCCGCATTGGCGCGCAACGCGGATCTGTGACCCTGGGGCAGTGGTCACGAGGGCGCGACTTGCCTTGACGGGAGGGGGAGGGGCTACCTACGTTGGAGCCATATCGGGATTCCCCCTTCGCCCCCTTCGAGGTGTGCCATGGCCGTTGAAAAAGTATCTGATCAGAGTTTCGAACAGGACGTCCTCAAGTCCGGCGAGCCTGTTGTGGTGGATTTCTGGGCCGAATGGTGCGGCCCCTGTCGCATGGTCGGCCCGATCCTCGATGAAGTGTCCGGCGAGCTGACCGGCAAGGTGAAGATCGTGAAGCTGAACGTGGACGAGAATCCCGAGACGGCTTCGAAGTATGGAATCATGTCGATTCCCACCCTGCTTCTGTTCAAGGACGGCAAGATCGCCTCCCGCCAGGTCGGCGCCGCTCCCAAGGCGAAGCTGGTGCAGTGGATGACTGCCGCCATCTGAGCGGGTCTCTTCAATAGAAAAAGGCGGGCTAGGCCCGCCTTTTTTGTTGCCCGGATATTAACCCTAGTCCTCGGCGAGGTCGCGCACCGACACCGCCCGCCACAGATCCCCATGACCGGGGGCGAAGGCATTCAGCCGGTTGGCCTGCGCCTGCGCGGCACCGCTGTCGCGGAACGGCCAGGCCTCGTCGACGAAAAAGGCAGCGCCCGGAATAATGACCGGCGCGCCCTTGGCCGTATCCACCGTCTCCTCGCCGTCGAAAAACAGCCAATTGGACGGGGCGGCATGGGCCACGCGGGCGACGACGAAGTCCGTATCGCGCACGCTTGCGCGCGCATGGAAACCGCTGCGCCGCAGGAGGGTCCGGTCGAGAAGGGGCAGGCTGAAGTTCATCATGGTCTCACGCACCTGAGGCGGAACAGACATCTTCAGCCTCTTGAATGAGATAAATGCGGACCGGGCCTTCTTGTTCCGCCCGGCTCAGGCCGTGTTTGCAGATCTGCTCCGCGTCGCACACAAGGCGGAGGGATGGGGTGCCCCGCTCAATAGCTCACGGCTGCCAGATAGAGACCGGCGGCGGGCGCCATGGGGCCGCAGCGCCGGCGGTCGCAGGCGGCGAGGGCGTCGGCGAGATCGTCCGCGCTCCAACGCCCTTCACCAACCCGCAGCAGGGATCCCACCATGGACCGCACCTGATGGTGCAGGAACGAGCGGGCGCAGGTGGTGACGCGGATTTCGTCTCCGCTGCGCACCACATCGAGCTGGTCCAGCGTCTTCACCGGAGAGGCGGCTTGGCACTCGGCGGCACGGAAGGTGGTAAAATCGTGATTTCCCAGCAGGCGCTGGGCGGCGACATGCATCGCCTGCGCATCCAGCTTCTGGGGAATGCGCCACGCCCGGTCCCGGTCCAGGGCCAAGTCGGCACGGCGGTTCACGATACGGTAGAGGTAATGCCGTTTGGTCGCTGAAAAGCGCGCGTCGAAATCCTCCGCCACCCGCTCGGCGGCGAGCACCGCCACCGGATGGGGCCGCAGATGGGCGGTGAGCGCATCTCGCACCACATCCGGGCGCCAATCCCTGGCGAGATCCACATGGGCCACCTGTCCCGTGGCATGCACACCCGCATCGGTGCGCCCGGCACCGGCCACGTGGGTCTTGCTCCCCGTCAGCCGCTCCACCGCCTCCGCCAGCACGCCCTGAACGGTGGGCAGGTCCGCCTGCATCTGCCAGCCCGCGAAGGCGGTGCCGTCATATTCGATGATGAGCTTGTAGCGGGGCACGGGTTCAGCCGAGCCGCGTGCCGGCGGACAGCGCGTTGCCGCGCAGGAACATCTCCGCGCCCATGGGCTGCTTGCCGGCCTTCTGCAATTGCACCAGCCGCACCGCCCCTTCGCCGCAGGCGATGGTGAGGCCGTCGTCCAATACAGTGCCCGGCGCGCCGGCGCCTTCGGCGAGGGTGGCGCGCAGCACCTTCACGCGCGCCTCGTCCGCGCCCAGCGGGAACCAGGCGCCGGGGAAGGGGGAGAGGCCGCGAATCTGGTTGTGCACCTCGCGCCCCGGCCGGCTCCAATCGATGCGCGCTTCGCTCTTGGCGATCTTGGCGGCGTAGAGCACACCCTCCTCGCTCTGGGGCGTGAAGTGCAGTCCGCCGCGCTCCAGCGCCGCCAGCGCCCGCCCCATGAGGTCGGCGCCGAGCACCATCAATGCATCATGTAGTTCGCCAGAGGTCATGTCCGGGCCGATGGAGACACGCTCCAGCAGCCCGACCGGGCCGGTATCGAGCCCGGCTTCCATCTTCATCACGGCGATGCCGGTTTCCGTGTCTCCGGCCATGACCGCCCGCTGGATCGGCGCCGCTCCACGCCAGCGGGGCAGCAGGGAGGCGTGCAGGTTCAGGCAGCCGAGTTCGGGCGCGTCGAGAATCGGCTGGGGCAAGATCAGCCCGTAGGCGACCACAACCGCCACGTCGGCCTTCAGCTCGCGCATCTGCGCCGCGGCTTCCTCGGTGCGCAGGGTCTTGGGGGTGAAGACCGGCAGGCCGAACTTTTCGGCCACCGCATGGACGGGCGAGGGCGTGAGGTCGAGCCCCCGCCGGCCGGCGGGGGCGGGCGCGCGGGTGTAGACGGCGACCACGTCATGGCCGCGCGCGACGATCTCGGAGAGGGTCGGCACCGCGAAGTCCGGCGTGCCCATGAACACGATGCGCATCACACTGGTCTCCGCCGCCGCCCCGCGCCGGGCGCTGCGGCAAGCTGTGGTTTGGGCCGCGCGCAAGGGGCAGCGCGGCGTCGCGTTTTAGGGCAAGGGGTGGGGGCGCGGCAATGCGGAACGCGCGGGCGCTCGGCTCCGGCCGCTCAGCCCTCGGCCTCCCGGCGGGCGGCCTTGGCGAACTTCTTCGTCACACGGTCGCGCTTAAGCTTGGAGATGTGGTCGATGAACAGCACGCCGTTGAGATGGTCGATCTCGTGCTGGATGCAGGTCGCGAACAGGCCGTCCGCCTCGGTCTCGACGGTCGCGCCCTCGAGGGTTTGGAACCGCACCGTCACCCGCGCCGGCCGCTCGACCTCCTCATAATATTCCGGGATCGAGAGGCAGCCTTCGCTGTAAACCGAAAGTTCGTCCGAAAAGGCGATAATTTCCGGATTAATCAGGGCGAGAGGCTTCTTCTCCTCGCCTTCGCGCGTGGCATCGATGGTCACCACGCGCCGCATCACGCCCACCTGTACCGCCGCGAGCCCGATGCCGGGCGCGTCGTACATAGTCTCGAACATGTCCGTGACCAGCTTCTTCACCTCGTGATCGATCTTGGCGACCGGTTCGGAGATGAGCCGCAGCTTGGGTTCCGGGATGATGAGGATGGGGCGTATGGACATAAAACGCAGATAGGCGAAGGTCCGCGCGGCGTCAACATGTTCGCGCTTTGTTCGGTGCAAGAATCGGGTTATGGAAGCTGATGAGCGACGTGCTGTTTTTCCTCGCAGGTCAACCCATAACCGCTGGGGCCGCCCTCGCAGCAATTGCAGCGGGCGTTTTCCTCTTGCTGTTGCTCATGCTTTTCGCGTCCCGGCGCACCGCGCGCCAGCGGGCCGAGGAGGCGGACGAGGCTGCGGCGCGGGCCCTGGAGATGGAAGCGCGGCTGCGCGATCTGGCGCGAATCCAGGCGGAAACCTCGGGCCGGGTCCAGACCATGGCGGAAGTGCTGGCCCAGCGGCAGAGCGAGCTGGCGCGGGCGGTTTCCGAGCGGCTCGATTCCACCTCCCACCGGCTCGGCGAGAGTTTCAACACCTCCGCTCGCGCCACCCATGAAAGCCTCACCAAGCTGGCCGAGCGGCTGGTGATGGTGGAGAAGGCCGAAAAAAGCCTGACGGATCTGTCGTCCCAGGTCATTTCGCTGCGCGAGACGCTGTCCAACAAGCAGGCGCGCGGCGCCTTCGGGCAGGCGCGCATGGAGGCGATCGTCGCCGACGGACTGCCCAAGGGCAGCTTCGCCTTTCAGCACACGCTGTCCAACGGCCGGCGGCCGGACTGCGCGATCTTCCTGCCGGGGGATACCCGCCCGCTGCTGGTGGATTCCAAATTTCCCCTGGAGGCCGTCACCGCCTTCCGCGAGGCCCCCACGCCTGAGATACGAAAGCTTGCTGGAGCGCGTCTGACGCAGGACATGATGAAGCACGTCAACGATGTGGCGGAACGCTATCTGTTGCCGGGAGAGACGCAGGATATCGCGTTGATTTTCGTGCCGTCTGAGTCGGTCTACGCTGAAATCAACGAGAATTTCGACGATATCGTCCAGCGCGCCTTTCGCGTGCGCGTGGTGCTGGTCTCGCCCTCGCTGCTGATGCTGGCGATCCAGCTCGTCCAGGCCATCTCCAAGGACGCGCGCATGCGCGAGCAGGCGGATCGTATTCGCGCCGAAGTGGGCGCCCTGGTTTCGGACGTCGGGCGCCTGCGCGAGCGGGTGGGCGAACTTTCCCGTCACTTCGGCCAGGTCGGGGACGATGTATCGAAGGTGCTGATTTCTGCCGACAAGATCGCCAAGCGCGGAAACCGGCTGGAGCAGCTCGAATTCGAGGTTCCGCCGAGTCCGCCGGCCCGATCCGTTGGGCAAAATGATGGGGACGGTACGGACCCCCGCGCAGAGGCGCCCGCCATCGCGCCCAGCCCTGCCGCGGTGCGATCTTCCCCCCGTCTTGGGCTGCACGGCGCTGCGGAATGAACGCACGCGTGCGGGTGTGAGCAGCCAAGATTGCACCTTGCGTCGTCGTGCCGCGTAGGTAGCTTCATAGGAGCGTTACGAATCGAGGCGGATGACTGGGAGACCGGCGCCGCGGAGTGTAAAGGAAGAAATGCCCGAATTACCCGAGGTGGAGACCGTCCGCCGCGGTCTTATGCCGGTGTTGCAGGGGGCCGTTATCGAATCCGCGGAAGCGCGCCGGCCGGATCTGCGTTGGCCCTTGCCGGAGAGCTTCGCCGAACGCCTCGCAGGCCGGCGTGTCGAAGCCGTGGGCCGGCGGGCCAAATATCTCCTCGCGGACCTCGACGGCGGCGAAGTGCTTGTGGTGCACCTCGGCATGTCGGGCTCGATCCGCATCGAGGGCGGCGACAATGTGCGCCGGCCCGGCGTGTTTCATTATCCGCGCGGCGAACCGGGCCCGCACGACCATGTGGTGCTCCACCTCTCCAGCGGCGCCACCGTGACTTTCAACGATCCCCGACGCTTCGGCGCGATGCTGCTGGTGCCCTATGATCGGCTGGAGAGCCATCCGCTGCTGCGCAATCTCGGCCCTGAGCCGCTCGGCAATTTATTCGACGCCGCGCATTTGGCGCGGGTGTGCGCGGGGCGGCGCGCCAATCTGAAGGCGACACTGCTGGATCAGAAAGTGGTTGCGGGGCTTGGCAATATTTACGTCTGCGAGGCGCTACATCGCGCCCATTTGTCCCCCAGGCGCCTCGCCACCACTCTCGCCACGACGGCCGGTGGCCCGACCGCGCGCGGCGAGCGCCTGGTGATGGCGATCCGGGACGTGCTGCGCGAGGCCATACAGGCCGGCGGATCGAGCCTGCGCGACCATCGGCAGGTCAATGGGGAACTGGGGTATTTCCAGCACGCCTTCCGGGTCTATGACCGGGAGGGCCAGCCTTGCCCGACGCGCCATTGCAAGGGCACGGTCCAGCGCCTGGTGCAAGGCGCGCGCTCGACCTTCTTCTGTCCCATGTGCCAGCGCTGAGCTCCTGCGCGGTGTTCCTCGCCTGGCCAAATCCGTCAGGAAGGCAGGCTGTTCCGGGCATTGGGCACCTCTCGCTTGAGTGCTACAGCATGGGGCGCGCGTGCGCTTTAAGCCCGCGCGTGAGGGAGGATGAAGAATGGCGTATGAGACCATCCTGGTGGAGACCCACGGCCGCGTCGGCCTGATCCGGCTGAACCGGCCGCAGGCGCTGAACGCGCTGAACGCGCAGATCATCAGCGAGCTGAACACGGCGGTGGACCTGTTCGAGGCGGACCGTGAGATCGGCTGCATGGTCCTCACCGGTTCCGAGCGCGCCTTTGCTGCCGGGGCCGATATCAAGGAGATGAAGGACTTCAGCTATCCCGCCACGTACCTGGATGATTTCATCACCTCCTGGGAGCGTCTTTCGCGGGCACGCAAGCCGGTGATCGCGGCGGTGGCCGGCTTTGCACTCGGCGGCGGATGCGAACTCGCCATGAGCTGCGATTTCATCCTGGCGGCGGATACGGCTAAGTTCGGGCAACCCGAGATCAAGCTGGGCGTCATGCCCGGCGCCGGCGGCACCCAGCGGCTTACGCGCTTCGTCGGCAAGGCTAAGGCCATGGAAATGTGCCTCACCGGCCGCATGATGGGGGCAGAAGAGGCGGAGCGGGCAGGGCTCGTCTCGCGCATCGTGCCGGCTGCCGAGCTCGTGGACGAGGCGTTGAAGGTCGCCGCCACAATCGCCGCCATGTCGCTGCCCGTGGCCATGATGACCAAAGAAAGCGTCAACCGCTCCTACGAGACGACACTGTCGGAAGGCATCCGCTTCGAGCGGCGGGTCTTCCACGCCCAGTTCGCCCTGGCGGATCAGAAGGAAGGCATGGCCGCCTTCTCGGAAAAGCGCCCGCCCAATTTCACCAACGGCTGAGGCGCTTAGCACCGGGCGGGGCAGTCCCCTTCCGCCCGGTGCCCGCGTCGGGCAGAACGAGGGGCCGGCGAAAGGCGTCGGCCCCTCGGCCCGAAATCAGTGCCCTTAGCCATTGAGGCGGCTTGGGGAGGGGCCCGGCGGAAAGTTATCCACCGCACGAACGCTGATCCGGCAATCTTTCTTCGCAAGCCGCCTGGAAGGCGTTGACAAGGCGGGACCTCCCCCCTTATGTCTCGCCTCCTCTCGACGGCCAAGGCCTTCGAGCCCAGGTGGCGGAATTGGTAGACGCGCTGGCTTCAGGTGCCAGTGGCTTAACGGCCGTGGAGGTTCGAGTCCTCTCCTGGGCACCATTCGCTCTTCTCAGAGCGTCTCGCAAAGCTTCAAATTCATTTAAGAGCAACGGCTTGAACCCCTTTCAAGGGGTCGTGGCGTATCTCGCTCTCCCGTTGCATCTCATCGATTTGTAGGCACGTTCGTAGGCATCGGTCTCGTGCCTACAAAAGAGATGCCTACACAGGTCGCTCACCGACCTCGCGCTTCGCAACGCCAAGCCGAAGGACAAAGCCTACAAGCTGTTCGATGGCGGCGGCTTGCATGTGCTCGTCAGCCCGAACGGCAGCCGTATCCGGCGCCTGGGCGCGTGTTCGGGACCCCTGTCACATGACCCGCTTCCGGGCCATCATCCTCAGCACGCAACGCCCCAGGTGCCGCGCAGGATCCGCGAAACGCCGCCTTGGCCGCTCGATAGCTGCGCCGGCCCGGTGCTGCTGTCGCTGGCGGGGTGATGCTTGATGCTCCCTGTGCGACGAAGCTTCAGGCTGATCCCATCGCAAACTGCGGCTTCTCTTGCATCCATGAACGCGTCGGCATTCGCGATGTGGCAAACATGAAGTCCCGAAAGCGTGCGGAACATCAGCTCCCCGTCGATCAGTTGGACATAATCCTTGGGAGGAACGCTAAACAGAAACATGCAGCCGCTCTGCTTCGAGCTCGTCTCGTCCGCCTCGGAAAGCGGCACCAAACTCACGGCATCTTGTGGCGATGGCGGGCTAGAAGTGCTTTGAGTGTGCCTCGTCTCCCCAGCAAAAGCACCATGCCCCACAATGAGCGTGACCGCTGAAATCGACAGAACAAGCACGGCGATGGCCGCGAGGGCACGAGATCCATTCATGAACGCGGCTCCCAAGAGCTAAGCGGCTTAAGGTGGTTCGACGTTCGCTTTTCACAGCAGGTTTGAATTCACATTTCAACCTGCTGATGTTCGCTCGTGACCTTCTGCCGAGGCTCGGAAGCCCCGATTTTGAGCAGATACCTCTACGGTTCACCGAAGGGGTGCAAATGACTCCATTCCTTGCGGCTGAAGGCTAAGTTTTTGCAGTCTCTAGTTGAAAGTTGAGGCTGTTCGTTAAGGTAAATGGGGAGCGGAATGCGATTTGACGAAATGCGGGAATTCGACGATGGCGGCAAATGCGCGTCGCACGCATACAGGAACGCTTTACGGAAGCTGCAGCAAGTGTGTAACGAAAATTTTCGACAAAGATTTGGATGTTCCGGGGGAAGCGAAGGTTACCCTTCCCATCAGATAAGCTGAGACGAGAGAAGACAGAGCGCGGGAGGCCGCGATGTCGTTTCAGGCGGTGGGCGCTTTGACCGGGCCGTTGGAAATCGTGATCTTTTGAAAACGCTTGGCTAGGTCGGTGATTTCCAGCAAGAAGGCGCCGTGTTCAAGCTTACCGACCTTGTTGCAATAGGCATCGACATTGGAAATCTCGCGCACCTGACGCGCCGAGAGAACAGTGACGTTCTGTTGGTTCCCACTGGCGTTGGTTACGGTTTTGACCTTGGCATCATAAGTTCGCACATCCTTAATCCAAGGATTGCGCAGCATGACGAAGCGCAATTGCGTGGTATCGTCGATACAGGCGCCAAAAACTTGATATTCGTGGTTCTCCGCAAGGCCCCGCGTGGTGCTTGAATTTGGATCTTCCCGTCCGATCTTGATGTTTGTAGAGGCTGTTATGAATGCCTTCTTTTGAAGCGCAGCCTGTATTTGGGTAAATAGAAGCTCATCCTGGCAGGAATAAAGCCCGGTGCCTCGTTTTCCGGAAAAATTCTTCTGCACATAGGTCGTCAGGGCAAGAGCGGCGGACTTATCGAGGTTGGGGAAGCGATTGTTCACGAACTCAATCACATCATCGCGCCGCAAGAAGTTGGCATTCTTGAAGTGTGTGACGAAATCATCGTGAATCGTGCTGTTTGCGATATATTTCAGGAAGTTCGTGCAATCCTTGATGTTGTTGGTGCCGAATATTCGGTCGAGATAGAAATTCGCATTCGCGCGGGTGACAGGATTCTTGCTCTCATACTGCGAAAGCGGGATCCGCAGAACTTCCTTCAGCGTGTAATAGGGCGAATCAATATCGTCATTGACGGTGGAGCTGTAGATTCTAAGGACTGATGCGGACTTATCGCCGAGCAAAATGCGGAACGATTCTTTCGCTTCGCCACCGTCGAGCGCTTCGCGATATTCCAGCGTTTTGCCATTACGCTTCGCCTTGCTGATGCGCGCCCAGGCAAAGGCCTTCTCAATCATGTAGACCCAATAGGCGTTGTGATGCTGCAATCCGCTGCGCTTCAGAAAACCAGAGCTGAAAGTAACGTAAGTCTTCTCAAACTTGTAAAAAACGGGCGCCCCGTTGTCGTCATACAGTCGAACAACGACACTTCCCCCACGCAGATCCTTCATCATTCCCGAAATGAGCGTTGGATCAATCTGGATGATGCTGTTGAGGGCGGACAGCAGGAAGCAATTGCCGAGCCGTCCCTGGGCCGCGTCGGAAATCTGCGGCGGGTGGGGAAACAGGTCCGTTTTATAGAGGAATGTGCTGATCTTCGAGAAGCTGTCGCCGCGCTGGAGGAGGAACTCGCTGTCGCGGACCGTGGTGAGGGTCTTGGTATCAAATCCGTTCAGGTCACCGTTGACATCATGCGGCATGGTTGAATCCGTCCATACACGCGATCTGGCTGTCGTTTCGCGTCGCCCGCGAATAGATCAAACAAGGCTGACAATAATATAACCGGAGCGCGGCCCGGATCGACGGGTGCGAGCAGGTGCCCGCACCCGAGGAAGAGGCGCAGCGTTCACACCAGCCCCATCTGTGCCTTGCGAGCCGCCACCCATCGCCCGATCATGCGGTCGGTCAAAATGCCGAGGAAGGCGATGGCGAGGCCGGCCGAGAGGCCCTTGCCGGGATCGGCCTGGGAAATGGCCACCTGGATCTGCTTGCCGAGATCGTTGGTGCCGACGAAGGAGGAGACCACCAGCATGCTCAGCGCCATCATGATCACCTGGTTCACTCCCAGCATGATCTCGGGCAGAGCATAGGGCAGCTCCACTTTCAGCAGGCGCTGCATGGGCGTGCAGCCGGCCATCGTCCCCGCTTCGGTGAGGCTGGGCGGCACGCGGCGCAGCCCGTGGTCGGTGAAGCGGATCGCCGGCACCAGCGAATACAGCACGATCGCCACCATGGCCGAGACATCACCGATGCGGAACAGCATCACGACCGGCAGCAGGTAGACGAAGGCCGGCATGGTCT
Source organism: Roseixanthobacter pseudopolyaromaticivorans (assembly GCF_043195145.2). Taxonomy (NCBI): domain Bacteria; kingdom Pseudomonadati; phylum Pseudomonadota; class Alphaproteobacteria; order Hyphomicrobiales; family Xanthobacteraceae; genus Roseixanthobacter; species Roseixanthobacter pseudopolyaromaticivorans. Next base: position 2,914,297 of record NZ_CM195539.1, on the reverse strand, counting down.
GCAGCGTGTCGCACAGGGTGCCGAGGAATTTGTGCAGCCGATCCGAGCGGCTGCCGAGCACTCCGAGCGGAACGCCGATGAGAATCGCGAGGATCGCTGAGATGCCGCACAGATAGATGGTGGTCATTCCGCGCTCCCAGAGCCCGGCCACCGGGATGAAGGCGATGAGCGCCATCATGCCGAGCGCGAAGCGCCAGCCGCCGAGCCGCCAGGCGCCGGCGCCCACCACGGCGATCAGCGCGGGCCAGGGCAGTCCGATGAGGGCCTTCTTCACCGGCAGCAGCAGGTTTAGCAGGATGAAGGTGCGGAACGCCTCGGCGGTGGTGAACAGATGGGTGTTCACGAAACTCACCACTTCCGACCACATGCTGCCGGTGGAGACGCGCCAGTCGCGCGGGAGGACCTCCAGTTCGGGTATGGCGAACGACAGGAGCGTGAAGCCGAGCAGGGCGATGAGCCCCGCCCAGAAGAAGCGACGGCGCGTAATCGCTGCGCTTCCGTGCACGGGCCGCAGTTCGACCACCGCGCGGCTCATGCGGTCGAGCACGATCGCGAGCGCCACCACGGCCATACCAGCTTCCAGGCCCTTGCCGAGGCCGTTCGGCTGGCGCAGCGCGTTGAGCACGTCGAAGCCGAGCCCGCCGGCGCCCACCATCGCCGCGATGATGATCATATTGAGCGTCAGCATGATCACCTGGTTGACGCCGATCAGCAGGTCGTCGCGGGCCGAGGGGACGAGCACTTTCCAAAGCGCCTGGCGGGTGGTGCAGCCGGTCATGCGGCCGAGTTCGTCCAGTTCCGGCGGCACGGCCTTCAGCGCCATCATGGTCACGCGCACCATGGGCGGCATGGCGTAGAGGATGGTCGCCATGAGGCCGGAGACCGGGCCGACGCCCACCAGGAAGATCAGCGGCACCAGATAGGCGAAGGTGGGCACCGTCTGCATGAAGTCCAGCGTCGCCACCACGGCGGGCTGCGCACGCGGGGTCCGGAAGGCCCAGATGCCGAGCATCAGGCCGGAGGCGACGCCGAATGCCACGGCCAGGACAACCTGGGACAGCGTCACCATGGCGCTGTCCCATTGCCCGAACAGCGCGATATAGCCGAACCCGAGCGCCCCCAGCGCCGCGAGCCGCACCCCGCCCAGCATGTAGCCCCAGATGCCCATGGCACATACGATGCCGGCCCAGGACAGCCGGGGAATGTGGAACCCGCCCTCGCCGAAGGTAAAGCCGGTGGAGAAGATTGCCTTCGGTATCTCCAGCGCCCCCGCGAAGAGGGAGGAGACGAAGCGCGTCATGTCCTTGAAGGTGAACAGGCCAAAGGAAAGATCCCGCACCAGCCAGAACAGGAAGGCGCGCAGCCAATCGGAGATCGGCACCACCCAGGCGGTGGGATAGACCAGCGCCCATTGGAACAGATTCGGCGCGGCCAGCGGTGCCACCAGCACCACCGCCACTGCGACGGCGATCAGCCAGCCGACGGAGAGGCGGATGCCCCGCCGGGCGGGGGCGACGGCGACATCGCTCATGCCCGCGCCCCGCTGACCAGAACCTCGATGACATCGGCGCGCTGCAGCTTACCGACGAGGGCGCCGGCATCGTCCAGAACCGCGAGTGGCGCGGTGCTGTCCACGGACATCGCGGCGATCTCCGCAATGCGCGCGCTGGCGCTCACGGCGGCGCCGAGATGTTCGCCCGCGAACGTCGGCACCGCCACGGTGCCGACGCGCAGCACCTTGGCGCGCGAGACATGCTTGGTGAAGGCGGAAACATAGTCGGATGCGGGAGCGACCACGAGCTGCTCGGGCGTCCCCACCTGAATCACCGCGCCGTCCTTCATGATGGCCACCCGGTCACCGAGGCGGATGGCCTCGTCGAAATCGTGGGTGATGAAGACGATGGTCTTCGACAACAGGCGCTGAAGGCGCAGGAACTCGTTCTGCATCTCGTGTCGGATCAAGGGGTCGAGCGCGGAGAAGGGCTCGTCGAGGAACCACAGGTCCGGCTCCACCGCGAGGCTGCGGGCGATGCCGACGCGCTGTTGCTGGCCGCCGGAGAGTTCGCGCGGATAATGGCCGGATTTCTCCCCGAGCCCGACCAGCTCGATCACCTTGAGCGCACGCGCCTCGCGCTCCGCCTTGCCCATGCCCTGGACTTCCAGCGGGAAGGCCACATTTCCGAGCACGGTGCGGTGCGGCAGCAAAGCGAAATTCTGGAACACCATGCCCATCTTGTGCCGGCGCAACTGGATCAGCTCCTCGCTGGTCATGCGCAGCAGGCTCTTGTGCTCGAAGAACACGCCGCCGGCGGTCGGCTCCACGAGGCGCGACATGCAGCGCACGAGGGTGGATTTGCCGGACCCGGACAGGCCCATGATGATGAAGATCTCGCCGCGCCCCACTTCCAGCGTTACGTCGCGCACGGCGGCAAACAGTCTCGCCTGCCGGATGTCCTCGGGGGTCGGGGTTTCGTTCGCCTGCATGAAGGCTGCGGCGCCGTCGCCATAGACTTTCCAGAGATTGCGGCAGGTGAGCGCCACCGGGCGCTCGGCGGGGGCCAAGGTCTTTGCTGCGACGGGCGGCGCGACGGTGGCGGCCTGGGAGGCTGCGGCCATAAGCTCTCATTCCAAGATCAAAAAGGGAAAAGACGCCGGCCCCGCGGGGCCGGCGGTTCACTGTTCAATTCGGATCAGTACTGACCCTTGTGATCGGCCATCCACTTCGCCACGACGTCGTCGATGGACTTTCCATCCACATCCACCGCCTTCACCATCAGGTTCAGCTCGGGGCCGTCGACCTTGAAGTCCTTGAGCGCCTTATAGGCGTCGGGCCACTTGGTCTTGGCCTTGGCGGAGATATATTTATAGATCTCGCCATGCGGCTTGCCGCAATCGAAGGCGAGGTCGGGGTTCACGCCCCATTTCGGGTCGGTGTAGCAGGCGTCGGTATATTCGGGGAATTGTACCCATTCGCCTTCGAATACCGAGGGTACCCAATGGGGCGAATACACCCACAGGATGATCGGCGCCTTGCGCTCGTAGGCGGACTTCAATTCGGCGAACATGGCGGCTTCAGTGCCGGCATCGACGGCGACGAACGGAAGGTTGAGGGCCTTGATGCGCTCCGGATCATGCCCGCCCCAGGTGGCTTCCATGCCGAGATAGCGGCCCTTGGGGGCGGTCTCCGGCACCGCGAAGGCTTCGCCGCACTTCAGCAGCGCGTGCCAGTCCGGCAGGCCAGGGCACTTCTCCTTCATGTACAGCGGGTACCACCATTCCTCCTTGGCCTTGGGGCCGAGTGGGCCGAGATTTTCGGTCTTGCCGGTGGCGTCTGAGGCCTTCATAGCGTCGCCCGCGGTGGTCGCCCACAGCTCGGACATGAAGGTGATATCGCCATTTTCCATGGCAGTGAGGCCGGTCAGATAGTCGATGGTGACGTATTCGACCTTGTCGCCCTTGGACTTCACGATCTCGCCCGCGATGTGGGAGGTGATCGCCTGGCCGGTCCAGTCGTGCAGGGCGATGATGATCGGGTCCTTGGAATCGGCCGCAAGGGCGGCAGGCGCACCCGCGAAGACGGACATCAGCCCGCCCGCAACGACCGCAGCTTTCACATATTTACCCAGCATCTGCTTTCCCCTTTGTTCAGATCGTCGGATGCCACGCGAGCAATCGCGGCTCACGGTCGTGGAGGCTCGCCGACAGGGTCCCATGCAATGCCTGGGCCGTTGTGTGGGGGAGGCGGGCGCCAGGCTCTGACGCCCTGCTGATCCCCGGTTCGAGCCGTCTGAAGGGGATTGTTCGCGCTCGCTCCGAGGCGAGCCATATCCCTAAAGGGGTATGCCGGACGATCTTTCGGCGAAGATTATTTTCTTCTGACGCAAAAAAGGCCCCGTTCTTGCAAGGCTTTTAAGGCCAGATGAACGGAGGTCAGGACGTGTTCACTCCCGAGAAGACGGCGCGATTGATCGAGCATATCGGCGAGGAAAGCCTCATTCAGGTTCTGGATGAGCTGCTTGGGGAGATCGTAAGTTTCGATTTTTCAACGATATTCGCCTACCCATTCGGGCGTCGTCCGTTATTTCTGCACGATGGATACCAGCATTATGCCTCCGCTCAGGCGCTCGATGCCTATCTCGGCGGCACTTATCTTCTTGATCCGTTCTATACCGCCTGCGTCCATGGCCACACGTCTGGCCTCTGGCGCATGGCGGAACTTGCGCCGGACGATTTCTTTTCGTCCGATTTCTTCAATTCCGCCGAGGTCCACCCATGCGTCTCGATGGAACCGGGCGCGCTGGTAGAAGAAATCGGCTTCATCGTGCCGCTGAAGGGCGGCAGTTCGGCGGTCTATTCTCTGATGCGCATGCGTGGGCACGCGGCCTTCTCAGAGGCTGAGATGGAAGCGCTGCGTGCCACCGAACCGGTGGTGCGGCAGACGCTTCGGAGCCATTTCCGCTCCCTGGAAGAATTCCCGGTGCCGCGCCAGACCCTTATGGAAGCTGCCTTCGAGCGCTTCTGCGAAAGCAGCCTCACTCACCAGCAGCGGCGGATCGTGCAGCTTATTCTGCGCGGCCATTCCAGCACCTCGATCGCCGAGATCCTGGAGCTGTCCGAGGGCACGGTGAAGATCCACCGCAAGAATATCTACCGGCGGCTGAATATCTCGAGCCAGACCGAGCTGTTCAATCTGTTCATCCAGGACATGAACCGCCGCCCGCTGATGGTTCAAAGGGCGACGGCAGCCGCGCGGCCCTAGGGCCGGGCTTGAGGTTCAGGAAAACAGCAAGCCCAGGTGATCATTGAGAAACATCCCGTCGGGATCGAGCTTGCGCCGCAGGTCGCGGAACGCATTCGCCTTGGGATAGAGCGCGTCCACATCCTCGCGGTTCATGAAGTGCAGCTTCCCCCAGTGGGGCCGCGAGGCATATTGGCGCAAAATGGCATCCACCTCCCGAAGGTAGGGCCAATAGGCGATGCCCGGTCCTCCAGATACGGATACGGTCACGCTGTCCTGCTCATAAAATGGGCTTATCCAGCCTTTATCACTGGCAGTAAAACGGTATTCCAGAGGGTAAATGCAATCCAGGTGCTTGGCCTGCATCAGCGCCCGCACTTCGCACAGCGCGTCCTTTCCCTTTTCGAGCGGCACCGCATATTCCAGCTCGTGGAAATTCGGCACATATTCGATGGGGTAGATTTCCGAGGAATAGGCGATGCGCTCGAATTCGCCTTCAGCGGCCTCGGGCGGTTCGTCGGTGATGTCCATCACCTTCATCTCGCACACGTCCGACAGCTTCGACGTGGTTGAAACCGGCGCCGTATCGGGCAGGCAATAGAGGTGCCGGCTCTCCGGCGTCGGGCACCAGAAGAAGCCGAAATGGCGGTGCTCTGCCGCCAACGCGTCGTGATGGGCAAGGCAGGTTTCGAAATCGTCGCGCCACAGCCGCTCGCGCAGATTATAGGCGTCCATGACCTGCAGCGTGACTTCCGAAACGATACCCAGCAAGCCGATGGACACGCGCGCCGCGTTGAGCAGGTCAGGGTCCGCGTCGGTGATCTCGAGGATTTCGCCGGACGGCTGGACCAGCCGCATGCCGACCACCTGGGAGGCGAGATTGCCGAGCTTGATCCCGGTGCCGTGCGTGCCGGTCGAAAGCGCGCCGGCAAACGCCTGCGTGTCGATATCGCCCTGATTGGTCAGCGACAAGCCCAGGCCCTTCAGGGCGCGGCCGGCATCGCCGATGCGGGTGCCCGCCGCCAGGCTCACGCGCTTGCGCGCCATGTCCACCTTGCGGATGCCGCTCAGCTTTTCCAGCGACAGGCGCAACCCCGGTGTCGCCACCACGGGCGTGAAGGAATGGCCCGATCCGGCCACCCGCACCTTCAGTCCGCGCCGCCCCGCTTCGGCCACCAGCGCGCACAATTCCTCTTCGCTCTCCGGCACCGCCGCGTGCTGGGAAATGAAGGATTGGTTGCCGACCCAATTATTCCAGTGGCCGCCTGCTCCAAGTTCCATGATGTCGTCCCTTAGGCTTCGCCCGTCACATGGCGGTGAAGCAATTATCGACAAAAAGATGCGTCCCGCTTACGAAGCTCGCATCCTCGCTCAAGAGGAACAAGGCGGCCTTTGCCACCTCGTCCGGCCGGCACAGGCGGCCCTGCTGGGCGGCGAGGGCAGCATCCGAGACATCGATCCCGTAGCGCGTCAGCTCTTCCACCTCGCGGATGCCGTGCGGCGTACGGATGAAGCCGGGGCACACGGCATTGCAGCGGATGTTGCGGTCGCGGAATTCCACCGCGATGGCGCGGGCGAACATGTGGCAGGCGCCCTTGGTGGTGTCGTAGAGCACTTCCATGGGTGTGCCCGCCACCGCCGAGATGGACGAGGTGCATACGATGGCGCCGCCGCCGGCGGCGATCATCCCCGGCAACACGGCCTTGGTCATCAGGAACATGCTGCGCACGTTGATGCCCATGAGGCGGTCCCATTCCTCTTCCGTCGTGTCGAGGAAGGGCTTCACCACGAGCGTGCCGGCGTGATTGAAGAGCGCCGTCACCGCGCCGAAGGTCGCCTCCACCTGAGCGACTGCCGCATTCACCGCCGCGCTGTCGGAAACGTCCGCGGCAGCGAACATGGCCTGTCCGCCGGCGGCGTTGATCTCCTGCACCAGTGCAGCGCCGGCGCTGCCCGGCAGATCGACGATGGCGACCTTCGCGCCTTCCTGAGCGAACAGTTCGGAGGCCGCGCGCCCGCATCCCCCGGCGCCCCCGCTCACCAATGCGACGCGCCCTTCGAGCCGCCCGCTCATCGCCACGCGCGCCATGCCGGCGCCCGGCCGGTGGCCTCCGATGCTGTCGCGGTTTCGCGCGCCTGGCGCCTGTGTCCGTCTCCCATGCGCTTGCCTCCTTGTCCTGCGTCTTCACCCGTCGCTGATCGTGCCCACATTGTTCGAGCATGGGGCAGGGGTGCCCATATCCCCAAAGGGATAGAGGCGCCCGGAAACGATTCCGCGCCACGGGGAATCTGCTATAGCCGACAGCGAACCCGCGTGGATCGTGGGGAATGGCCGCTTCGGCCGCGGCATCGCACACCGGACGCCTGCCTTGACGATCTATCTTCCCATCGCCGAACTGCCTGTCGCCATTTTCGCGATCTTCGCGATGGGGCTGGCGGTCGGCTTCATTTCCGGGATGTTCGGTGTCGGCGGCGGTTTTCTCATGACGCCGCTGCTGATCTTCACCGGCGTGCCGGCGGCGGTCGCGGTGGCCAGCGTCTCGGCGCACATGGCGGCCTCCTCCTTTTCCGGCGCGCTGTCCTATCTGCGCAAGGGGCTGATCGACCTGCCCCTGTCTGGCGTGCTGCTGCTGGGCGGTCTTGTCGGCACCGTCGCCGGTGTCGCCACCTTCACGCTGCTGCGGGCCTATGGCCAAGTCGATCTGGTGATCGGCCTATCCTACATGACCCTGCTCGGCAGCGTGGGTGGGCTCATGCTAGCGGAGAGCGTGCGGGCGATCCTGCGCTCGCGGCGCGGCGAGGCGGTCAGCATTCGCCGGCCCGGCACCCACGGCTGGCTGCTGCGCCTGCCCCTGAAGGTGCGCTTCCGCCGGTCGCGCATCTATGTGTCGGCGATCCCCGTGGTGGTGATTGGCTTCGGCATTGGTTTTCTCGGAGCGCTGCTGGGCGTTGGTGGCGGGTTCCTGCTGGTGCCGGCGCTGATCTACCTGCTGCGCGTGCCGACCCAGACGGCGGTCGGCACCTCGCTGGTGTTGACCCTCGTCACCATGACGGCAGCCACCATCCTCCAGGCGGTGGCCAACGGAACCGTGGACGCGGTGCTGGCCCTGATCCTCATGGTGGGCGGGACCATGGGCGCCCAGTTCGGCGCCCGGGCGGGCCAATCGCTCAAGGCGGAGCACCTTCGGCTGCTGCTCGGCCTGCTGGTGCTCGCGGTGGGCCTGCGCATGGGCATCGACCTCGCCCGTCCGCCGGCGGACCCGTTTGCCGTCACCGCGAAGGGGAGGGGGAGTTGATCCGCCTCCTGCTCGCCTTGAGTCTGCTCCTGCTGGCCTGCGCGGGCGCGCGGGCGGAACGCCTGATCCTGTCGGTGTCCGAGCCGCATGTGCTCATCAATTCCAATTTCACGGGCGCCGATCTGGTCCTGTTTGGCGTGGTCGAGGGCGTGCCACAGGCGGATGCCCCGCCGCGCTATGATTTCGCGGTGACCGTGCGCGGGCCGCAGGAGACTTTCGTCACCTGGCGCAAGTCGCGCGTGCTCGGCCTTTATGTGAACACGGATAGCCGTACCTTCGTGGATTGCCCGGCGGTGCTGGCGGTCGCCACCAATCGTCCGGCCGAGGAGATAGCGGCGCCGGAGATGCTGCGGCGCGAGCAGATCGGGCTGAAGCGCAATATCTTCCTCCAGCGAGTGGGGCCGGATTTTGCCGACGTGGTGCCGGACGACCCCTTCCGCCTCGCGTTCCTGCGTATCAAGATCGATGAAGGGCTTTATGGCGAGGCGCCGAACGGGGTCAGCCTGCTCTCGGCCACCGCTTTCCGCACGAGCTTCCGCATTCCCGCCCGGGCGCCGGTGGGCACGTATGAAGTGAGCGTAAAGCTGTTTTCCGACGGGCAGTTGATCCAGGCCGCCACAACCTCGGTGGTGGTGGAGAAGGGCGGCTTCGAGCAGCAATTGGCGCGCTTCGCCGAACGCTACGCGTTGTTTTACGGCCTTGCGGTGGCGATCGGCTCCCTGGTGGTGGGCCTGGTCGCGAACCTGCTGTTTAAGCGCGACTGAACGTCCGCCCCGTCCGCAAGAAGGTTGGCGCGCGCCCAGGAGATGCGCTAGGCAATCATTGCGTTTCAATGCAGGCGGCGGCGTTTCGCGCGCATGGGGGGATACATGGCCTCAGGTGATGTCTCTGTTTCCATCGAGGGCGGCGTCGCGCGGTTGACTTTGTCGAACCCGGAACGGCGCAACGCCATTTCCAGCGGCATGTGGCGCGCGCTTGCCGCCTTCGCGTCCGACACCGCCAAGCGCACCGACATCCGCGTCGCGATCATCCGGGGCGAGGGGACGCTCGCCTTCTCCGGCGGCGCCGATATTTCCGATTTCGATGCCGCCCGCTCGGACAGTTCGGGCGCGCAAACCTATGACGAACTGGTGGAAGGTGTGTGCGCCGCGATCGAGGCCGTCGCTTTCCCGACCATCGCGCTCATCCACGGGGCCTGCGTGGGCGCCGGGGCCGCGCTGGCCGCCAGCTGTGATCTTCGGGTGGCCGCGGAAGAGGCTTTCTTCGCTATTCCCGCCGCGCGCCTGGGCCTCGGCTATGACCCGCGCGGTGTCGCGCGTTTCGTGCGGGTGTTCGGCAGCCAGGGTGCGCGCCAGCTGTTCTTCGGCGCCGAGCGGCTGAAGGCCATGCGCGCCTATGAGACCGGCGCGGTGGATCAGATCGCCCCGGCGGCCGAGGTGGATGCGCTGGCGGAGAAGGCGGCGCTTCGCATCGGCGAAAATGCGCCGTTGACGCTGCGCGCCGCAAAGGCCTCGATCCGCGCGGCCGAAGGGGCGGGCCACGCGGTCGCGGCCGAAGCGCGGCGGCTGACCACCCTCGCCAACGCCAGCGCCGATTATCGCGAGGGTCGCCTTGCTTTCGCGGAAAAGCGCGTACCTCGCTTCACCGGCAATTGAGCAGCGCCAGCCCCCGGATAGGGGCTGGAAAAGGCAGGTCAGGCCGTTGCATTTGTGCCGCTTTAGCGGATATGGTCCGCGCCCATCGCGATGGGGCGTCGCCAAGTGGTAAGGCAGGGGATTTTGATTCCCCCATTCCCAGGTTCGAATCCTGGCGCCCCAGCCATCGCAAATTCCCGTCAGATCTGAAACTCAGCGGCCGGGCGGGTCGATCTTGATGCCGCCGGGACCGATGGTGATTTCGGTGGAATTCTGTTTCCGCTGATATTCCTGATAAGCGTAATAGCTGCCGGCGCCGACCACGAACACAAGAGCGATGATTACGGCGTACAGGGCACTGCGGGGCATTCTTTGAACTCCTTGAGCTTGCTCAAGGTCAACGCCAAAGCCACGCCTGAGTTCCATGTGACGCTCAAGGCAGGCGTCGCACGCGTTTGCCGCATGGGACGGGGGCGTTGCCGTCTCGCCACACGGCGGCCAAAAGCTTGGCCTAAAGTCCGAACCCTATCAGGATTGGATCCATGACCCGCTTCTTCTCGACGTTCCGCAGTGTTGGCATTCTCCTCGCCGTCGCCCTCGGCGCGGTGCTGCTTTTCACCCTGCTCGGAAGCCTGCTGATTGCGGTCGGCCTGTTCGTCACGGCCCTGGTCGTGATTGGTGGCATTCGCTATCTGCTGACCGGCAAGGGCGTGGTCGAAGTGCGCACGCAGACCTATCGCGCGGGCGAATTCGAGATGATCGACGTTACCCCGCCCAAGCCGCCCCGCCGGGACCGTTGAGCCGGCCCGATAGCGCCACAAGACACCCGGACAGACCGTTGACCAGGCGGTCTTCCCATGCGCGACCGCGCGCTTCCGGTCCGCCCGGCAGATGCACGAACACCACCGGTACGTTGCGCCCCGCCGTGAGCGTCAGGATTCGGTAATAGAGCCCATTGCAGAGATAGCGCCCGGCATCGCGGGAGAGCGCAGTCGGCAGATCGCTGGCGCGCAATGCCGCGAGAAGGCGGGGCAGATCGGCTGAGCTGCGCATTTCCGCAGGCCCTTCGGCCAGCTTGCCCGCCTTCAATGCCGTGCCGCCGGCGTCGGGGAATGCGCCGGCTGCATTTTGGGCGCGGGCCTCCACACACACCTTCCGCCGGCGCGCCGCGATCCCCAGCAGCAGGATGGCGTCCGGGCGTTGCTCGCGCACCCGCGCTTCGGCCTGGTCGAGCGCCGCCCAGCGGGTGGGCAGGATCTCCACATGCCGTTCCGTATCGGCAAGGGCGGGACGCGCAATGCGGCCGAGACGCTGCGCGACCGCTGCCGAAGGGTTCTTCGGCACACCAGGGAACGGCCCGAAGCCGCAGATCAGAATCCGCCGCTTTGCCCGATCCACCCGCTAAAGCCCGAGCAAAGCCGCGATCTCGTTCGCGGCGAGGGTGGGGGAAAGTGTGCCTTCGGCGACATCTTTTTCCAGCGCAGGAACGCGGGCCTTGATGGCGGGATCGCTGGCGACGCGCTCCGCCACCTTCTCATGCAGCAGGGTCCACATCCAGCGCACCTGCTGGGCGCGGCGGGTCGCGGCGAAAGCGCCGGCCGCTTCCGCGCGGACGCGATGGTTGAGGACTTCCGCCCAGAGCTTGTCGATGCCCTCGCCGGTGAGGCCGGAATAGGTGAGCACCGGCGGCGACCAATGCGGGGCGCGCGCGCCAAGCAGATGCAGCGCCGCACGATACTCGCCCGCCGCCGCGCGTGCGCGGTTGAGATTGTCGCCGTCGGCCTTGTTCACCGCCACGATATCGGCGAGTTCGAGCACGCCCTTTTTGATCCCCTGGAGTTCGTCCCCGGCGCCCGGAAGCATCAGCACCAGGAAGGTGTCGGTGAGATCAGCCACCGCCGTTTCCGACTGGCCGACGCCCACCGTCTCCACCAGCACCACGTCGAAGCCGGCGGCCTCGCACAGCAGCATGGTTTCGCGCGTCTTGGCGGCGATGCCGCCGAGCGTGCCGCTGGACGGGGAGGGGCGCACGAACGCGTTGGGATCGACGGAGAGGCGGGCCATGCGCGTCTTGTCGCCGAGGATCGAACCGCCGGTGCGCGTGGAGGAGGGGTCCACCGCCAGCACCGCCACGTTGTGGCCCTGTTGCGTGAGATAGGTCCCCAGCGCGTCGATGGTGGTGGATTTGCCGACGCCGGGCACGCCGGTGACGCCGACGCGATATGCGTTTCCAGTGCGCGGCAGCAGGCCCTGCAGAAGGATTTCGGCGCGGCGGCGGTGATCCGGGCGGCGGGATTCGATCAGCGTAATGGCGCGCGCGAGGGCGGCGCGCTCGCCCCGGATCACCCCTTCGGCGAGCCTCGCGTCGTCATCCTTTACCAGCGTCATGACATCCCCTTCGGCGGTCGCGGCCATTTGCACTCCTCGCATAGGCGATGCGGCTGCCGCGAGCATGCCGGCTCTGCGCGCTACGCTCAATGGGCCGGCGCGGGAACATCACGCCCACGGTCGCGTTGTAGGGGCATCTTCCCCCACACAGGAGTTCGCTCATGAACTGGGATCGCATCGAAGGCAATTGGAAGCAGTTCACCGGCAATGTGAAGAGCCAATGGGGCAAGCTGACCGACGACGATATTGCCGAGATCAAGGGCAATCGTGAGATTCTGGAAGGCAAGCTTCAGGAGCGCTACGGCCTCGCGAAGGACGAAGTGAAGCGTCAGGTGGATTCCTGGGCCGACAACAGCCGCCTCAACTGAGGCGCGCGGGCCGTACGGTCCGCACAATGCCGCAAGGCGCCGGGTCGCAAGACCGCGGCGCCTTTTGCGTTTTAGGCGACCTTGACGATGGCGCTCGCATCCAGCCGCGCCAGTGCGTCCGCTGCCCGCACGCCCGCGATCCGCAGCTCCGGCGCGATCTCCACCAGCGGCACGAGAGCGAAGGCGCGCTCCATCAGGCGCGGATGGGGCAGTTGGAGATCGCTCTCCTCGATCCGCGCATCGCCGAACACCAGGATATCGATATCGATGGCGCGCGGGCCGAAGCGGACCTCGCGGGCGCGGTCGCGGCCCAGCATGCGCTCCACCAACAGCACGAGATGGAGCAGGCCGCGCGCGTCGAGCGGGCAGTCCACGGCCACCACCTGGTTGAGATAGGGCGGCTGGGGCACCGGACCCCAGGGGGGCGTGCAGTAGAGCGCGGAGCGCGCGACGATGGTCAGCCCCGCCCGTGCCAGGGTTGCCACCGCGAGGGCAAGCGTCTCGCGCGGCGTCCCAACGTTGGCGCCTAGACACAGATAAGCACGAGTGAGGCTCATTTCGCGTCGCGGATCGCTTCCGCAACGCGCGCGGCCTGAACATGGGCGGCCACATCGTGCACGCGGATGATCTCCACCCCCGCCATGATGCCGATGACGTTGGACGCGATCGTGCCGGGCACGCGCTCCGCCGGCAGGCTATCGATGACCTTGCCGATGAGGGATTTGCGTGAGGTGCCGAGCAGCAGGGGATAGCCGAGCACGCGCAGTTCCGGCAGGCGGGCGATGGCGGCCAGATTCTGCGGGAAGGTCTTCCCGAAGCCGATGCCGGGATCAAGCACGATGCGATCCTTGCGCACGCCGGCGCGGACCGCGCGCTCCAGCGCGCCCTCGAAGAAGGCCAGCAATTCGTCGATGATATCGAGGCTCGCGTCCACCTCCGTGCGATTGTGCATGAGCACGGCGGCGGCCTCGCTGTCCGCCACAACCGGGGCCATCTCGGGATCGCGGGTGAAGCCCCACACATCGTTCACGATCACCGCTCCTGCGGCGATGGCGCGGCGCGCGACGTCGGCCTTGGAGGTGTCGATGGAAATCGGGATGCCGGTTTCCGCCCGCAAAGCTTCCAGAACCGGCCCGACCCGCGCCCATTCCTCCTCGGATGGTACCGGCACATGGCCGGGCCGGGTCGATTCCCCGCCAATGTCGAGAATGTCCGCCCCTTCGCTGGTGAGCCGGCGTGCTTTGGCGAGCGCATCCTCCACGGCAAAGCTGCGCCCGCCGTCGGAGAAGGAATCGGGGGTCACGTTCAATATGCCCATGACCAGGGTGCGCGGACCGAGAGGCAGGGTGCGGCCACGGGCCTGGAGCATGCGGGGGGCGGCAGGTGAAGTCATGACGCGCGTAAACTCCGTTGCCAGCTCAATCCCGCCGGCTCACGCCACCTGCCGCAAGCCGGGAATGGCGGCGACGATGCGGTCCACCAGGTCCGAGCCCGCCTTTTCGCGGGCGAATGCCACCACTTCGCGCGTCGCATCCTGCACCTGGGACATGGTCATGCCGTTTTCCATCATCTGGTCGGCGATCCGCATCAACCGCGCCATGCCGCCGAAATGGCCGGTGGCGGCGGGAAAGGCGGCTTCGTCGGGCGGCATCTGCAATTCGCCCTTCAGGTCCGGGATGGCCGCGACGAGTTCGGCAATGGCGGCGGGCGGCGCCTCGCGCGAGAGAAACGCCAGCACCAGTTCGATGGCGGCGCGCGCGGTCTGCTCGCTCACCCCGACCTTGTCCATGAGTCGAGCGGTCAACTCATCCATGGGCAACTCCTTCTCGCGGTTTCGTCGGGACGGCGCGGCGGGATATTGACCGCGCCGCACCATGGGCGCAAGCGCGCAAAAGCGGTTAACGCCACTTGCCGGCACCGTGTTGCCCGCGCGACAAAGCGGACAGCGAAGTTTGGGAGGACGGCATGGCGAGCCCCGATTCGGATGGCAAGATCTTTCTCGGCGCGAGCGTGGCCGCAAAGAGCGTGCATCCCCAGTACCTCACCTTGCGGCTTGCCAATCGCCACGGCCTCGTCACCGGCGCGACGGGCACCGGAAAGACGGTGACGCTCCAGGCCATGGCGGAAGGCTTCTCCCGCGCTGGGGTGCCGGTGTTTGCGGCCGACATCAAGGGCGACCTCTCCGGCGTCGCGGCGAAGGGCGAGGGCAAGGACTTTCTGCTGCAGCGGGCGAAGGAGGTGGGGATCGCCTATGAGGCCGACACTTTCCCGGTGATCTTCTGGGACATGTTCGGCGAGCAGGGCCATCCCATCCGCGCCACGGTTTCCGAGATGGGCCCGCTGTTGCTGGCCCGCCTGATGGGCCTGAACGACACCCAGGAAGGCGTTCTGAACATCGTCTTCCGCGTCGCCGACGAGCAGGGCCTGCTGCTGCTGGATCTGAAAGACCTGCGGGCCATGCTGGTGTGGGTGTCGGAGAACGCCAAGAGCCTCTCCGCGCAATACGGCAATGTCTCCGCCACCAGCGTCGGCGCGATTCAGCGCCAGCTTCTGATGCTTGAGAATCAGGGTGGGGGCCGGTTCTTCGGCGAGCCGGCGCTCGACATCAAGGACCTCATGCGCATCGACCGCTCCGGCTACGGCACCATCTCCATTCTTACCGCAGACAAGCTGATGGGCGCGCCGCGGCTCTATTCCTGCTTCCTGCTATGGCTGCTGTCCGAGCTGTTCGAGCAATTGCCGGAAGTCGGCGATGTCGAGAAGCCCAAGCTCGTGTTCTTCTTCGACGAAGCTCACCTGCTGTTCGACGAGGCGCCGAAGGCGCTGCTGGAGAAGGTTGAGCAGGTGGTGCGGCTGATCCGCTCCAAGGGAGTCGGTGTCTATTTCGTCACGCAGAATCCCCTCGACGTTCCCCAGAGCGTCCTCGCCCAATTGGGCAACCGGGTGCAGCATGCGCTGCGTGCCTTCACGCCGCGCGACCAGAAGGCCGTGAAGGCGGCGGCCGAGACCTTCCGGCCCAATCCCAAGCTCGACACCGCGCAAGTCATCATGGAACTGGGCAAGGGCGAGGCCCTGGTCTCGATGCTGGAGGGCAACGGCACGCCCACCATGGTGGAGCGCACGCTCATCCGTCCACCCTCCGCGCGCATCGGGCCGCTGACCGAGCCGGAGCGCCGCGAAATTCTGCGGCAGAGCCCGGTGGGCCATCTCTACGACACCCCCATCGATCGGGAATCGGCGTTCGAGATTCTGCAGCGCAGAGCCGCCGAGAAGAGCGCGCCCGAAAAGAGCGGCCCCGCAAAGAGCGCGCCGGAGCGTGTTCCGCCCGCGGGCCCCTGGGGCCGTCCCACCGTGCCGCAGACCGGCACCGCGCCTTCGCGGGCACCGTCGCGCGCCCCTTCCTCAAGTCGCATGACCACAACGGAAGTCGTGGTGCGGCAAGTCGCGCGCTCCGTGGCGTCGCAGGTCGGAACCCAGCTCGGAAAGGCGATTTTGCGCGGTATTCTCGGCAGCATCAGCCGTTGATGGGGCCGTGCGCCACGGTTGCGTCCACGGTGCGATGTGGTATCAATATAGTCGAGTCGAACGTGATTGCGGGGTTGCGTTCGGCCGGAGCTGCTTAACCAGCGCCCCGGCCGTGCAGCGGCCGGTGTGCTTCCAATGGGAGCGCCCCATGAAGGTGTTGCCAACTGCCCGTGTTCTCATAGTCGATTCAGATTCCACGCGCCGCGAAATCACGTGCACCGGCCTGAAGGCGCTTGGCGTCGGGGCCGTGACGGAAGCCGCCTCCATAGACGAAGCGCTGAATGCTCCGCGCGCTTTTGACGTGATCGTGGTGCAGGCCGCCTCCATGGATCTCGTGCCCGACCATCCATTCCGCGATGGTCCGGACGCCGTGCCTGGCATTCTCGTGACAGAAGGTCCGCCGACCGTGCTGGCCCGGCTTGCCAGCCGGGCGGGCTATGACGCAGCGGTCGCCATGCCCTTGCTTCCGCGCCTGCTCTATCGGCGCATCGGCTCCGTGCTGCAGCGGGCGCGCCGGGCTCAGAGGCCCGCCTTGTCGAGCCATGAGGACGCCACGGTGCGCAGTCCGCTGCTCGCCGCCAGCTGAGATGACTGCCAGCTGAGGTCGCCGCGCGGCCATTGCGCCATCCCTCCTTCAGCGGGGTGGATCGCCAGGTAAATCAATGGCTTGGTCCGGCAATGGCAGATCTCCTTGCAGACTGTGACTAGCGTCGTCCGCTCAGGACGTCGCCCGGTATTGCCCAATCCATCTTGCCTCCACGCCCGGCACGGCCCAGCATCGCGCCCGATTCCCTGGCCCGGCGGGCCGGGGCGGAGGAGGAGAGGCAGATGGCGCTGGACCGGGTTCTCGATCGGATCGACGCGCAACTCGACGCGAGCCTTGCCCGGCTCAGCGATTTCCTGCGCATCGAGAGCATTTCCACCGATCCGGCGTTCGCGGACGAATGTCGCCGAGCTGCGAAATTCGCCGCCGATTCCCTGCTTGAACTCGGCTTTTCGGCTGAAGTTCATGCAACAACCGGCCATCCCGTCGTCGTCGCCCGCACGGACACCGGCGCCGCCCGCCGGGTGCTCTTCTATGGCCATTACGACGTGCAGCCGGTCGACCCCCTGGAGCTGTGGGACAGCCCGCCGTTCGACCCGCAGATTCGCACCAGCCCGGACGGCCGCCCCCAGATCGTCGCGCGCGGGGCCAGCGACGACAAGGGACAGATCTTCACCTTCCTCGAAGCCCTGCGGGCGCATCGCGACATCACCGGCGCGCTGCCGGTGGACGTGACCGTGATGCTGGAAGGGGAGGAGGAGTGCGGCTCGCCCAGCATGCCGGCTTTTCTGAAGGCCCACGGGGGAGAACTCGGCGCCGATGTGGCCCTGGTCTGCGACACCGGCATGTGGGATCGCGACACCCCGGCCATCACCACCGCGCTGCGCGGCATGCTGCATGCCGAGATCACCGTGACGGGCGCCAGCCGCGACCTGCATTCCGGCCTGTTCGGGGGCGCGGCGCGCAACCCGCTGCATGTGCTCTCCCGCCTCATCGCGGACGTGCATGACGCAAAGGGCCGGGTGACGATTCCCGGCTTCTATGACGACGTGCGCGAGCCGACCCCCGCCGTGCGCGCCCAATGGGAGGGGCTCGGCCTCACCGCCGAGGCGTTTCTCGGCCCGGTCGGCCTGTCGATTTCCACCGGCGAGACCGACCGGCTGCTGATCGAGCAGATCCAGTCGCGCCCCACATTCGAGGTGAACGGCCTGTTCGGCGGCTACATGGGGCAGGGCACCAAGACCATCATTCCCGCCAAGGCCACTGCCAAGGTGACCTTCCGCCTGGTGGCAGACCAGGACCCCAAGGCGATCCGTGCTACCTTCGAGGCGTTCGTGAAAGCCCGCATCCCGGCCGATTGCAAGCTCGACCTGACGCTCGGCGAGGGCAGCCCGGCGGTGATGGTGCCGCCGGACAGCCCGGATCTCGCCAAGGCGGCGGCCGCCCTGGAGGCCGAATGGGGTGTCGCTCCGGTGACCATCGGCAGCGGCGGCTCCATTCCCATCGTCGGGCAGTTCAAGGCGGCGCTCGGCATGGATACGCTGCTCATCGGCTTTGCCCTGGAGGACGACCGCATCCATTCGCCGAACGAGAAATATGACGTGCGCTGCTTCCGCCAGGGCACCCGCAGCTGGGCTCGAATTCTCAGCGCTTTGGCGGCGGAATAAGGGTCCGCACGGCTTCCCCCCTCGCGCCATTTCTGGCACGTAACCGGCGAAGCCGGTGCGGGGTGAAGCCATGACGGATGCGGAAGCCGAAGGTCTGGTCGATGCGTGGGCGTTCGATGGCAAGGGGCGCGCCACCAAGCTGAGCTGGCAGGAGGTGGAGGCCGGCACAGCGCCCGAGGGCGGCTTCATCTGGCTGAATTTCCGCCATGTGCAGCGGCGCCCTCAGGAATGGTTGCGCACCAAGGCGGGCCTCGACGCGACCATCCTTGAGGCCATGCTGGACGATGAATCGCGTCCGCGCTGCTCCATGTTCGCGGACGGGGCCATGCTGGTGCTGCGCGGCATCAATCTGCATCGCAACTCCCTCCCCGAAGATCCGCTTTCGGTTTATTTCTGGGTCGATGCCAAGCGGGTGATTTCATTTCACCACGAGCCGGTTTCGGCGCTTGCGGACTATGCCGATTCCCTGAGCCGGCGGCATTGCGCCCATACCCAGGGCGAGATGGTGGCGGAAGTCGCCATGCGCCTCGTGGACCGGCTGGACGCGGTCGTTGCGAGCCTCATGGACGAGGCGGACGAACTGGAAGACCTCGTGCCCACCACCGGCGCCGGCGAAATGCTGCCGAAGCTCGCGGTGCTGCGGCGGGTGTCCATCAAGCTGCGCCGTCACATCGCGCCCCAGCGCGAGGCGCTCAATCATTTCTCGCTGGAGGACGATCCCTGGATCGGCCCGAAGGACCGCAACCGCTTGCGGGATGCCGGCGACCGGGTGGCGCGCTTCACCGAAGAGTTGGATTCAATCCGCGAGCGGGCATCGCTGATCCGCGATCAATTGGTGGATCGGCGGGCCGAGCAGATGAACCAGTCCATGCTGGTGCTGGCGGTGGTGACGGTGGTGTTCGCGCCGCTGACGCTGATTTCCGGCCTGTTCGGCATGAATGTGGGCGGCATTCCCGGCACGCAGGACCCGGATTCCTTCTGGGTCATCACCGTCATCCTGGTGATGTTCGCCACCGGTCTCGTGGTGCTGTTCCGCCGCCTCAAATGGATCTGAAGCCGGCGCATCGCCGTGTGTGAGGGACGTCCGGGCGCTTGAGTGGCCGTGCGGGACAGGGCCTGAACATGAAAACACCGGACCAGAAGGCTGGCCCGGTGCGTTTCGTTTCGCTCGATCTGTCGATCAGTTCTTGCTGCCGGCGAACACGCTCGGGAAGGTGCGGCCGCGCACGTCATAGACGCGTGCATAGATCACGCCCTCGCGCTCCACTTGCACCAGAACCGGGGCCTGGACCTGGGCACAGTAGAATTCGCCCAGCATCAGCGCGAAATCCGCGCCCTCGGTGTCGTAGGTGGTCTCGAAGCGCGGGCCGAGTTCCACCGCCGCCGCATGGTGCGGCCCGCAGACCGCCACCTTGAACTTGCGGCCCTGGGGCAGGGAGCGGCGGTGCTCGTCCACATATTCATCCAGCTGGGCGGAGGCCTGTTTGAAGGCGAGGCCCCAGTAATCCAGCATGAACTGGCTGTCCGCGCCGCGCACGCCGCCGACGAGATGGTTGTAATAGGTATATTGATAAGGATGGATCTCGGCGAATTCCACCGCCGGGAACGCCAGGCCGACCATGAAGAGGCCGGCCACAGCGGCCCGCGCGGTGCGGTTGAAGCCTGCCACCCATTGCCAGATCCAGTTGCCGGCGAGGCCGCCGAGCAGCGCCAGGGCAGGGGTGACGAACACGAAATGGCGGATGCCATTGTACATCACCGGCCGGGTCACCACGGTCAGCAGGATCGGGAACGCGGCCGCCGAGACGATCAAGAGCAGGCCGGCGCGGCGCGTGCTGCTGCCCTTGCCGAAGAAGGCGGCAACCAGCGCGCCGGCGGCACCCGAGAGCGACAGGCCCAGGAACAGCTCCGGCATCTGGACGGCAAACAGGGTCGGCACATAAGTGCGCGGCATGTCGGGCACGAGCACCGGGCTGCCCTCATACAGCTCGCGCCAGGGCACTTCCCAGAAGTTGGAATAATAAGCCAGCGCACGCAGAGGGTTGAGCGGCTCGATGACCGCCCATGGCCAGATCAGGCCGAGCACCAGATAGGACAGCGGCAGGCCGAGCGCCATCAGGCCGAGGAAGCCGGCGGCGCGCCCCAGCATTTTCTTGAAGCCCATCTGGCGCCATTCGATCGCCATCAGCAGCAGGAAGGCGAGCCCGGCATAGCCGACCGCGATCAGCCCCAGCACGCGGGTGCCCACCGCAAGGCCGAGGCAGAGCCCGAACAGGGTGACGCTGCGCCAGGTCGGCTTGGGATATTCGTCCAGCACCCGCACGATGGAATAGAGCAGGCCGGCCACCGCCACGGCGAAGGGCGCATCCTTCGCGTTCATGAACATATGGCCGTAATAGAGCGGGCAGATCACCAGCAGGCACAGCGCCACCAGGCCGCAGACCGGGCCACCGAGCCGGCGACCGGTGCGCCAGACGATGACGAAGCCGATCACGCCGACCGTCGCGCCCAGGAGCCGGCGGATGCTGAAAATATCGACCGCCGGGAGCCATTTGTGGATGGCCGAGGCGATCAGATCGAACCCGCCGCCGTAATAATAAAGGTTGACGAAGGAGAACACCTTATCCTGCGTCAGGCGGGAATCGAAATATTTGTACAGCAAGTCGCCGTATTGGGAGTGGGTGAAGTCGTCCCACCCCAAGCCGTAGTCCCCGAAGGTAAAGACGGCGAGCAGAAACACGGCCACAATAATGGCCAATGCCACGCGATCAACGCTGGACGCGGGCAGACGAAAGGCACTTGCGACTCGCATGGAGGGAAGCATCCAACTCTTACGCTGTGCACCAGCTCCGAAAACATGACCGGCGCAGGGCAGCTTGGCCTGCACCATCAGTCACGTAACCGTGAGCGAAAGACTATTTCTGGCGAGCGTGAGCGATGCAAGAAGTTTATGCATTGCGACGCAGCAATTATCACCACTCGTCAAGATTGTGCTGCGTAAATCAGCTTCATGGCAAAAGCTTGCGCGGACCTTGTGCAGGCACGGCGGAATTTAGCCGGATATAAGAAAGGCCGGAGCAACAATTGCTCCGGCCCAGAGAGGCGGTACTATTCTGCGCCGTCACTGCAAGAGGTCCGAAGGGCCGGACCGTGCTGTGCTCAGGCGGCCTTGCTGTACAGCTCGGCCACATAGTCCCAATTGACCATGTGCTCGAGGAAGGCCTTGAGATAGTCGGGGCGGCGATTGCGGTAGTCGATATAGTAGGAATGCTCCCACACATCGACGCCCAGCAGCGGCGTGCCGCCGTGCACCAGGGGATTCTCGCCGTTCGGGGTCTTGGTGATCACGAACTTGCCGTCCTGGAGCGCGAGCCAGGCCCAGCCGGAGCCGAACTGGCCGATGCCGGCGGCGGTGAAGTCTTCCTTGAACTTGTCGACCGAGCCGATGTCCGAGATGATCTTCTTTTCGATCTCGCCGGGGATCGCGCCGCCGCCATTGGGCTTCATCCACTGCCAGAAATGCAGATGGTTGTAATGCTGGGCGGCGTTGTTGAAGAGGCCGGCGTTCTTGCCGAACGACCCCTTGACGATCTCCTCAAGGGATTTTCCCTCGAATTCAGTTCCCTTTAGGAGATTATTACCATTATTGACATAAGCGAGATGATGCTTGTCGTGATGATATTCCAGCGTCTCGCGCGACATATAGGGTGCGAGGGCGTCGTAAGAATAAGGCAGTTCGGGAAGCGTGAAAGACATCTGGCGTCTCCGCGTTCGATCCGGGAGGAGTTCTACGACCTCCCTGCCGGTGACCGGGCAAGGGCGGGCGCCTGAACTGGGACCTAGATAGGCCGGGCTGGGGCGAGGGACAACAGCGCATCGGGCTGAATTGTTTCTTTCTCTTTCTAATGTATGAGACCGGAAGCACGCCGGTCGTGCGTGGAGTTGAGAGAATGTGGCGAATCCTGGTGGCTCTCGGTGGGCTCCTCGTGGCGGCGGGCCTTGTGTCCCTTGCGCTCGGGGCGGCGATCTTCGTGTCCAATTTCGGCAATGCACTGATCGCCACCGGGGCGGTCAGCGTCAGCGGCGGCATCGTCGTGATCTGCATTGCCCTGGTTCTCAAGGAAGTGGCGCGGCTCAACGCGCGCTTCGATGCCCTTGAGGGCCACGACCTTCCCGCCGGCGCCGCCCCGCTGGCGCTCGCCGACGAGCATGCCGAACGCGAGGCGCACGAGGCGGATTTCACGCCGCTTGAGGATTACGAGCCGCCCGCGCAGCTGCGCGAGCCGGCCCCGCGGGCGCGCCTGCCGTTCGGCGACGGCGTCCCGGCGGACCAGCGCCGCGGCCGGGTGCTGGATCGCCCCCAGGACCGGGTGGAGGAGCCGGTGCCCGAGCGCGTCGCGCTGGAACGGGCCGGCATGGAGCGGGCCCTCGACCGGTCGCTGGAACGCGCGGTGGAGCAGATGCCCGAACGCGCCGAGCGCCCGGCCTTCGATCGGCCCCCGGCGGCGCGCAATCCTCTGGACCGTCCGCCCCAAGATCGCGGGCCTCAAGATCGCGGGCCTCAAGAGCGCGCGCCGCAGGAGCGTCCGGCGGAGCGCAATCCCCTGGATCGCAACCCGCTGGACCGCAACCCCTTCGAGCGTATCCCCGCGGACCGCATGCCGCTCGGCGGCACGCCCGATCAGCTGCTGCCCGAGCGGGCCCCTCCGGAACGGGCGCCCCAGCCGCGCGCCCCTCAGGATCGCCCGCCCCAGGATCGTGCGCCTGCCGAACGGGTCGCCCCGCCGCGCCCGCCGCAGGATCGCTTCCCCCCCGAACGGCCCCCTCAGGAGCGTCCGCCGCAGGATCGTCCGGCGCGTCCGCGCATCGGTTCCGACCTGTTGCCCGAGCGCGTGATGCCGGAGCGCTCGGCGGACCTGCCGCCGCCCGAGCCACCGGCCGCGCCCACCATGCCGGTGCCGAACCGCCCCTATGGCGCACCGCCGGCCCGCCGCACCGAGATTCCGGAGCCGACCGTTCTCAAGTCCGGCATCGTCGGCGGCATGGCCTATACGCTCTATTCCGACGGCTCGATCCAGGCCGAGCTGCCGGACGGCGTGCTGCGCTTCTCCTCGCTCCAGGAATTGCGGGACCACGTTTCCAAAACGCCCCCCGCGAACTGAGCGGGGCGGACCCGACACGGATCGACATCGCGGACCCGAACAGGATCCCGGAACGCCACGGCGCTCCGGGATTTTTTATGCCCGGCACTCCCCCGCGTCCGTCACGCGCGCTAGGGCGGGCTGCTGAGCGGCATCCCGCGTGCGTGCGCTTGTCGCAGCCGCCGCCGGATCTTTGCGCCTCGAAGCCGGATAAGCGGAAGCGTTGCTGTCGTATATTCGATGGCCGGAAGGCTTATTATGTTTCCAAGGCGACGGCCCAGGGGCGCCGCGTCGGCATAAGGGGGCAGACGTGACCAAACCGGACCAGCCATCAAGCCCGTCGCGGCGTGCGGTTCTCACCAGCGGCGCGGCGCTGCTCGGCGCGAACCTGCTGCCCGAGGTCGCCGCGGCGCAGACCTCCGCCGCGATCACGGCGCCGGCAGCGCCCGCGCGCCCCGTGGTGGCGCCCGCCGTGCCCCCCGCCGGCTACAACATCCTCTTCATCCTGGTGGACCAGGAGCATTATTTCGAGAAATGGCCGTTTCCGGTGCCGGCGCGCGAATGGATCAAGGCCAACGGCATCACTTTCACCAATCATCAGGCGGCGTCCTGCGTGTGCTCGCCCGCTCGTTCGACCATCTATACGGGCCTCCACATCCAGCACACCGGCATTTTTGACAATGCCAATTCGCTCTGGCAGCCGGACATGTCGACCGACGTGAAGACCATCGGCCATCGCATCGCGGAATTGGGCTATCACGCCTCCTACCAGGGCAAGTGGCATCTCTCGGTCAATCTCGATCAGGCGAAGGACGCCATCGACGCGCCGTTGCTGGCCTATCGCAAGATCATCGAGACCTATGGCTTCGACGATTTCTTCGGCGTCGGCGATATCAACGACACCACGCTCGGCGGCTACAATTACGACGACACCACCACCGCCTTCAGCACCCGCTGGTTCCGCACCAAGGGCGAGGAAATGCGCGAGAGCGGCAAGCCGTGGTACCTCGCGATCAATTTCGTCAATCCGCACGACGTGATGTATGTGAACTCCGATCTTCCGGGCGAGTCCGTTCAGGGCGCGCAGTCGGCCATGAAGATCGCCCGGCCGCCCTCGGATGAGATCTATCAGGCGACGTGGGACGTGAAGCTGCCGGCCACGCGCAGCCAGCCCTTCAATGCGCCCGGCCGGCCCAAGGCACAGCAGATCTATCAGGAAGTGCAGGACGTGCTGGTGGGCGCGTGGCCCGACGAGGATCGCCGCTGGCGCCTGCTGCGGGACTATTATTACAATTGCATCCGCGATTGCGACCGGCAGGTGATGAGCGTGCTCAATGCGCTCAAAGCCAACCACATGGACAAGAACACCATCATCGTGTTCACCGCCGACCATGGGGAATTGGGCGGCAATCACCAGATGCGCGGCAAGGGCAATTCCACCTATCGCCAGCAGAACCATCTGCCGCTGATGATCGTCCATCCCGCCTATCCCGGTGGCGTGGAATGCAAGGCCGTGACCTCGCAGGTGGATTTGACCCCGACCCTGCTCGCGCTCACCGGCGTCGGCGCGGATGGGGTGAAGAAGGCCGCCGAGGGGCTGAAGGGCCGGGACTTCTCTCACCTGCTCGCCGATCCGGCGAAAGCGGCGGTGGATGCGCTGCGCCCGGCCGCCCTGTTCAATTACAACATGCTGTCGTTCCAGGACGCCAAATGGGCGCGGCAGATCGACGACTTCATGGATTCGACCGAGGTGCCCACCGCCGAGAAGATCAAGGTGCTGTTGAAGGCGGAGCCTGATTTCCACGAACGCTGCGCGATCCGCAGCATCTTCGACGGGCGCTATCGCTTCAGCCGCTATTTCGCGCCGCTGGATTTCAACACGCCCACCACGTTCGAGGACCTGATGGCGAAGAACGACATCGAGATCTACGACCTCGATGCCGATCCCGAGGAAATCAACAACCTCGCCCTGGACGCGGTCAAGAACCGGGATCTGATCCTGTCGCTGAACGCGAAGCTGAACCAGCGTCTCGCCGAGGAAGTGGGCGTGGACGACGGCAGCTTCCTGCCGCTCAGGAACGGGAAATGGTATTTCCCGACCGCCGCCCAGCGCGGCTGATGCGGCGCGTCCTTGGCTGAAGCGGCGCGGCTGGAGCCGCGCCGTGCGTTCGCCTCAGAGCTTCAGCTTCATCAAGGTGGCGGCATTGAGCCGGGCCACCTTCTCGCGGGTTGCGGCGTCGAGCGGCGCATCGTCGAGGAATTTTCCGGCGACGGCGGAATCCTCATAGGGATAATCCACCGAGAACAGCACATGCTCGGCCCCGATGCCGCCGATCGCCGCCAGCAGCGGGACGTTGTCGCATTGGCCAGAGGTCGTGACATAGAGGTTGCGACGGCAATAGGCCGAGGGCGCGAGCTGCAGCGGCCGCTTGCCGACGATCAGCTCGGACCGACTGTCGAGGCGCCACAGGACATAGGGCAAGGTCTCGCCCATGTGGCCGAGCACGATCTTCAGGCCGGGGAAACGGTCGAACACGCCGGCGAAGACCAGGCGCAGAAAATGGGACGAGGTCTCGATGTTCCATTCCCAGGTCGGCTTCAGCAACTCCGGCGCGCCTTCCAGCACATAGGGCAGGCGGTAGGAATCGCCAGGGTGCAGGTAAAGCGGCAGGTCGAGCGCCTGCAGGCGCTCCCAGAACACGTCGTAGCGCGGATCGTCGAGATAGATGCCGTTGGTCTGCCCGTTGACCATGGCGCCGGCAAAGCCCAGCTCGCGCACGCAGCGTTCCAGTTCGGCGGCGGCGGCGGCGGCATCCTGCATGGCGAGATGGGCGAAGCCGCCGTAACGATCGGGGCGCTTGGCGACCTCTTCCGCCAGAAGATCGTTCGCGCGCCGGGCCATCTTCACGGCGATCGCGGTGTCGGTCTCCACCTGCACGCCTGGGCCAGAGAGCGAGAGGACGGCGAAAGCCACGCCGGCGCTGTCCATGGCGGCGAGGCGCTGCTCGCCGAAATCCGACATGGCGGCGATCAGGTGCGCACGCCCTTCGTCCGAGACCTTGGGCATGGCCTGGTCCAGATAGGGAATGAAGTCCGGCAGCATGAAGTGTTCTTCGAGGGCGATTTTCATGGCTCGGCCTTTGGGATGGAGCGTGTTCCGCGCGATTGCGCCGAAGGAGGACATCCGGCGGCAAGGGATCTGCGCGGTGTTCCGGCAAATCCAGCTTGACCCTAGCCTAGGCATGTTACCTCAATGAGAAAAGCGGCGGCGCCTTCAAGAGCGCGGCGATGGTCTTGGGTTCACGTCCCGGAGGAAACGCCATGTGCCAGAAGTGTATAGATAATCGTCTGCAACCTTCCCGCCGCCATCTGCTGGGCGCCGGGCTTGCCATGGCCGGCCTTGCCGCGACCGTGCCGCTGTTCGGCTCGTCCGCCTTCGCGCAAGCGGCCGCGCCCGAAGCGGCCAGCGCGCCGCCCAACGCCATATCGCCCGATGCGGCGCTATCGCGGATCATGAAGGGCAACGCCCGCTACGCCGCCAACACGCGCATCAACAAGGATTATTCCGCCGGCCGCATGGAACGGGCGCGGGCGCAATATCCCATCGCCGCGATCCTGAGCTGCGCGGATTCGCGCGTCGCCCCCGAACTCGCCTTCGACCAGGGGCCGGGCCGCCTGTTCGTGGTCCGCGTCGCCGGCAATTTCGTCAATGACGATGGCTTGGCGAGCCTGGAATATGGTGTGAAGGTCCTGGGCGTGCCGCTCATCATGGTGCTCGGCCATTCCGGCTGCGGCGCGGTTGCCGCCACCATCAAGGTGATCCAGGACGGCACGACGCTGCCGGGGCATTTGCCGGAACTGGTGGGCGCGATGAAGCCCGGCATCGAGGCGGCGATCGCCCGCAAGCCGAAGGATCTGCTCGTCGAAGCTACCGCCGAAAACGTGCGCTACAACACCCGGCGGCTCGCCGAGGCCAAGCCGATCATTGGCGAGATGGTGGGCGCGGGCAAGGTGAAGGTGGTCGGCGCCGTCTACGACATCGCCACGGGCAAGGTGAATCTGCTCTGAGGCGGATGGCGCGCAGGCGGGACGGCGCAACACCAGGTCGCGCCGTCCCAAGCTTGATGCAACGGCCGGCGTCCTAGCCGGCGGCTTTCTCCACCAGCGACAGCGCGAACACATAGGTGAGCGCCACTTCGTCCAGCCGGTCGAACCGGCCGGCGGCCCCGCCGTGTCCGGCTTCCATGTTGGTGCGCAGCAGCAGCGGGGCGGACGAGGTGCTGCGCGCGCGCAGCGTCGCCACCCATTTCGCCGGCTCCCAATAGGTCACGCGCGGATCCGTGATGCCGGCCAGGGCGAAGATGGCCGGGTAGTCCTGCGCGCGCACATTATCCACCGGCGAATAGGCGCGGATGCGCTCGAACGCCGTCATGGAGGCGATGGGATTGCCCCATTCGGGCCATTCCGGCGGGGTCAGCGGCAAGGTGTCGTCCAGCATAGTGGCCAGCACGTCGACGAACGGCACTTCGGCGATAATGCCCTTGAACAGGTCCGGCCGCATGTTGGCGATGGCCCCCATCAGCATGCCGCCCGCCGAGCCGCCCTGCGCGACGATGCGCTCCGGCCGGGTGAGGCCGGCGGCCACCAGATGTTCGGCGGCGGCGATGAAATCCGTGAAGGTGTTGATCTTCTTCTCCATCTTGCCGTCGGCATACCAGCGCCAGCCCTTATCCGTGCCGCCGCGCACATGGGCGATGGCATAGACGAAGCCGCGATCCACCAGCGACAGGCGATTGGTGGCGAAACCCGCGGGAATCGTGATGCCGTAGGCGCCATAGCCGTAGAGCAGGCACGGGGCCGAACCGTCCAGCGGGGTATCGGCGCGATAGAGCAGGGAGATGGGCACGCTCTCCCCGTCCTTGGTCGGGGCGAAGATGCGGCGGGTGACATAGGCGGCGGGATCATGTCCGCTCGGCACTTCCTGGCGCTTCAGCAGCGCCCGGCCGCGCGCGTGCATGTCATAGGCCCACACCTCCGCCGGCGTGGTCATGGAGGCATAGGTGAAGCGCAGTTCCGTGGTCTCGAACAGATAGCCGCCATTGAGGCCGAGCGCGTAGGCTTCCTCGGCGAAGGCAACGTCGTGTTCCTCGCTGGAGAACACCGCGCGGATGACGATCCGGGGCAGGCCGTTTTCCCGCTCCAGGCGCACGATAAAGCCGCGATAGGCCACATGGCTCAGGATCATCCGGCCCGGCCGGTGCGGCACCAGATCCACCCAGCTCGTGCGATCCGAGCAATGGCTGGGGGCGGTCACCAGCTTGAAATCCTCCGCCCCGTCGGCATTGGTCAGGATGACCAGGCTGTCGTTGCCGTCGAGATCGGGATGGTGCTCGACGTCATAGCGCACGCCGGTTTCGCGTGGGGCAACGCAATGGGGCTCGGGTTCCGGCAGGGCAAGGTCCAGCAGGTGGACCTCGGAGGTCTCGTGATCCCCGCAGGCGATCAGGCCGAACGCGCGCGACTGGGTTTTTCCCAGCGAGACGAAGAAGCCCTTATCCTTCTCCTCATAGACCAGCACGTCCGAGGCGGGGTCGGTGCCGATGCGGTGGCGATGGACAAAGGCCGGGCGATGTTCGGCATCGCGCTTGATGTAATAGAGATGTTCGCCATCGCTCGACCACAGCATGTCGCCGGTGGCGTCTTCCAGCCGGTCCGGCAGATCCGTGCCGGTCTCCAGGTCGCGCACGCGGATGGTGAACATCTCCGAACCCTGCTCGTCCGCCGCCCAGGCGAGGCGGCGGTGATCGCGCGTGTGGCTGTTGACGTAGAGGCGGAAATTCGGCTTGCCCTCGGCCTCCTTGTCGCCGTCCAGCATCACCTGTTCCGGGCCCTCGGGCAGCGGAACGCGGCAGAGAAGCGCGTGCTGCCCACCCTCGCGATGGCGCGAATAATAAGCGAACGCACCATCCGGGGACGGGACGGAGGAATCGTCCTCCTTGATGCGGGCGCGCATTTCGGCGACGAGCTGCGTCTTCAGCGCGCCGAAGGGCGCGAAGAAGGCCGCCGCATGGGCATTCTCCGCCTCCAGATAGGCGCGGATGTCCGGTGCGAGGACGGAGGGATCGCGCATGACGTCGCGCCAATTGTCGGCCCGCAGCCAGGCGTAATCGTCGGTGAGGGTGAGGCCGTGGACGACCCGCTCGGTGGGGCGGCGGTCCGCCCGGGGCGGATCAACCTGCATCGGAGGCATCGGAAGCGGGCGTTTCGTCCAGCTTCAGGTCCAGCGCCGTGCCGTTCATGCAGAACCGCAGGCCTGTGGGCTTGGGGCCGTCGGGGAAAACGTGGCCGAGATGGCTGTCGCAGCGCGCGCAGCGGCTTTCCACCCGCACCATGCCGTGGGCGCGATCCTCGTGATTGGTGACGGCCTTCGGATCGAGCGGGGCATAGAAGCTCGGCCAGCCGGTGCCGGAATCAAATTTGGTCTGGGAACTGAACAGCGGCGCCCCGCAGGCGGCGCAGACATAAGTGCCGGCGCGCTTCTCATCCCAATAGGGGCCGGTGAAGGCATGCTCGGTGCCCTGTTGGCGCAGCACGCGATATTGGGTGGGGGACAGCTCCGCGCGCCATTCGGCCTCGCTCTTCACCACCTTGTCACCGGTCGGGATCTGGCTGGATGTCGGGGCTTTGGGTTCGGTGCTCACGGGCTCTCTCCCAGTATTTCGCTTCCCCGAAGTAGGCATTCCCACGCCGCCCCGCAAGTCGCGGCCTTCGCGCCGCCGCCCCGCCGGCGCGGTTTGGGAAGCGCTTGATATGACGGGACAATATGCAACTGGTCTTGGACCAGCCTAGTGGAGCGCTGGGGTTCGTGCACGATCGCGTAATAGCGGGGAAGAAGAGTTGTACTTTTCGCGAGAATGAACTTGCAATTCCTTTCCCTTCAACATAACTAGCTATGGCGGTGTCATCGTCGAGTCGATGCAAGCGTCGCTTCGCGGGCCGAAGACCAGCGTTGGTGAGGCAACGGTTTCGCCGGTCCCGCATGCTAATTCGATTTCCGTTTCAAACCAGAAGAAAGTCCCATGAGCGAAGCATCGGAATCGACCACTTACATCGAGCTGGCTGCGGATATCGTCTCTGCCTACGTCAGCAATAATTCCGTGTCAGCCGCCGAACTGCCCGCCCTGATCAATGAAGTGCATGCCGCGCTTCAGCGCGTTTCCAAGGGCGAGGTCGAGGCCGCGCCGGAGCCGCTGAAGCCTGCCGTGCCTGTAAAGAAGTCGGTGACGCCTGATTTCATCGTCTGCCTGGAAGATGGCAAGAAGTTCAAGTCGCTCAAGCGGCACCTGCGCACGCAGTACAATATGAGCCCGGAGCAGTACCGCGAAAAGTGGTCGCTGCCGGCGGATTATCCCATGGTCGCTCCCAATTATGCCGCAGCGCGCTCTGAGCTTGCCAAGCAGATGGGTCTTGGCCAGCAGCGCCGCCGTCGCCGCTGATCGTCTCGCCCGGTGCGCAACCGCCGGGCACGGGGCCGCGATCGCTCCGACGCGGGGCTGGGTGAAAATCCGGCCCGAGACGTTGGGCGGAGAGGCTGCCAAGAAAACGGTTACAAGCAACGCCGCCCCTCCGGGCGGCGTTTTTTATTTGCCTATTGCTCTCTCCCTGCTCTTCGCACCGGGTCATGAGCTGTCGGCGGGCGGCCATTGACGGGGCAAAACAGCGTCCGTGGGCTCCGTCCCGCCTTGGCAATAGGTGGAAACGAGCCGCCGCAAAGCGGCATGCCGGATAGGATCATAACATTGCCCGCTGCGGGCGGAACGTCGCACGGCACGCAATGCACTTTCCGCGGCCGCGCGATTATTTGCGGTCAATAAGGTCAATCCTTCGAGCCGCGCTTTGATCGACTCTTCCTTCTCCGCGCAGCGAAAGGCGCGGATGCCGCGCGCATGGCCATGCGCTGCCGTTTGGGAAGATGCTGCGGGTTGGCAGGAGGGCGTGCGGGAGCGGCGGTGGATGGGGAGCTGGGTGCCATGAGTGCGTCCTTCGGCTGAAAGAGCAGCATGACGCAGCTTGTGAATGTGGGGATTATTTCCTATAAAAGGGTGCGCAAAGATGTGCCCAAAAATCGCGCTAAAACCATGATGTTAATTGGTAAAAATATTTAACGAGATCGTATTAAGGGCCGAGATTTTTCCCCGCATTGATTTTCTCGCCATCTCGATATAGGAATAAATACTCTATTTTGGAGATTGCGATGCGACCCCAATTCCGCCTTGGCGAAAGCTTCCACCCCGCGCCGCCCGCATGCGCGGTGGCTTATCGTCGGCGCAGGCCGGCTTTGCTGTCCGCGGAATCCCAGGCGCGATGCCGCACGGCGCGGTTGCTCGCCGCCGCGTTCGTCCATGTGCAGCCGCAGGATTTGGATGGGCCGCGCGGCTGCGCGCCGGTGA
The DNA here is from genome assembly GCF_043195145.2 of Roseixanthobacter pseudopolyaromaticivorans. Taxonomy (NCBI): domain Bacteria; kingdom Pseudomonadati; phylum Pseudomonadota; class Alphaproteobacteria; order Hyphomicrobiales; family Xanthobacteraceae; genus Roseixanthobacter; species Roseixanthobacter pseudopolyaromaticivorans. The sequence goes on along the minus strand of NZ_CM195539.1, from coordinate 2,882,546 downwards.
CGTTGGGGCGGCACGTGGCGCTCTATGTCGCGCACGTCACGCTCGGGGTACCGCGCGGTGCGGTGGCCGTCCATTTCGGGCGCGATCGCACCTCCATCGGCTATGCCTGCGCGCGCATGGAACAACGCCGCGACGTGCCGGAGTTCGACCGCGCCTTGTCCGCGCTGGAGGCCTGCGCCGCCCATGCGGTCGCGCATGGCCTGGCCGGTCCGGCTCCGTCCGCCGGCCGTGCCGGCGCTTTCATTGCGGGAGGTCTGGCATGAGCGCGCATGTCCAATCCCGGCCGCAAGGCCCCGCCGCTTCGCGCCGCGATGGGTCTCCGCGTGTGGCGGTCCATCGCGTGCTGGTGGACGGGCGCGAGCAGGAGGTGGCGCTCGATCTCGCGGAGAGCCCGCTCGGATGGCTGGCGCGCCGCAAGGGCAAGGACGGGCGGCCGCTGATCGACCCGGTGCAGGCCCTCGCGGGCGAGCGGTTGCGGGCGGATTTTACCCGCGCCCAGCTCACCCCGCGCGTCACCACGGACTGGAGCGCGAACGGAAGCGGCGGTGGCGCGGGACGGGAGGGCTTCAACGATGCGGTGATTGAGGCCAAGTGCCGCGTGGATCGCGCGGTTGAGGCCGTCGGGCCGGAGCTTTCTGGCGTGCTGCTGGATGTGTGCTGCTTCCTAAAGGGGCTGGAGAGCGTGGAAAGCGAACGCGGCTGGCCGTTGCGCACCGCCAAGGTGGTGCTGGCGCTCGCGCTCGATCGCCTCGCCGCCCATTACGGGCTCGCCTCCGCCGCCCAGGGCCGCGCCCATGCGCCGAGCCGGGCCTGGCGCGCGCCACCCGTCGAGCCTGAGCGATGCGGCAAGGGGGGCAGGCGCACCGGCTGAAAGGCGATGGCAGACCCATGCGTCCGGCGGGGGCCGGGCGCCTCCGCCGGTTGCTTGCCTCGCCCTTGACCCGGCGCCGGCATCCCCTCAAATGGCTGGGGCGATGCAGGCGCGCCGGGGCAATGGGGTGGCGGGATGATCAATTCCTATCTGAAGGCGATGCGCCAATACGCGACCTTCACCGGACGCACCAGCCGCAAGGATTTCTGGTTCTATGTGCTGGCCGTCATCCTGCTGAGCCTCGTGGCGCAGGTGCTGGATCTGGTGCTGTTCGGCGGCGAGATTGCGAGCGGCGACGGCATGGTCGAATTCGAGAGCTACGGCATTCTCATCGGCATCGTGCATCTGGTGCATTTCGTGCCGGGGCTCGCAGTCAGTGTGCGTCGGCTTCACGACACGGACCGCACCGGCTGGTGGCTGTTGTTGGAGCTCACCGGCATCGGCGCACTGGTGATCCTGATCTTCAACCTGCTCGCCGGCACGCGCGGCCCGAACCGCTTCGGGCCCGACCCGCTCGCTTATGGCGCGCCCGCAGCGCCGACGCCCACGGGCACGATCCTGCCCGGCCGGTAAGCGGGCGGGCGCTTGCGCTCAGGCCTCGGCGAGCGCGGCGCGCGCATCGGCGCGGATGCGTTCCACCATGGAGCGTAGGCCGTTGGAGCGTTGCGGCGTGAGATGGCCTTCCAGGCCGATGCGACGGAAAACCGCCAGCGGATCGGCTTCCAGGATTTCGCGCGCGCCCTTGCCGGAGAGGATGGTGAGCAGCACCGCCACCAGCCCGCGCACGATATGCGCGTCGGAATCGCCCTTGAACTCCAGCACCGGCCCGTCCGGTCCGTCGCGGCGCCCGCTCACCAGCCACACTTGGCTGGTGCAGCCCTGCACCTTGTTCGCCTCGGTGCGCTCGGCCTCGGGGAAGGGCGGCAGGGCGCGGCCCAGCTCGATGACAAAGCGGTAGCGGTCTTCCCAATCGTCGAGAAGTTCGAAATCGGCCACCAGGGCCTCGATATCCTGATCCGCTGCCATCGCACCTGCCCGTAAGACGCCGCCGACGCCGCATCGGCGTCGCTGGTTGGTCGGTTCTGCGCCATATAGGCTGCGCGCAGCCCCGGCAAAAGTCGAGACAAGCAAAAAATGCGCCGCACGCGGTGCGGCGGCGCGCCTTTTCTTCCGAAAGGGGGGCGCGCTCAGGCGGGGCGCTTGAGTGGCGTGGGGACGCCGGGTGCGGACGCGGGGATGGCGGAAGGCTCGCCGCCCCAGCCGGGAACCAGATCCTGCGGGGTCAGGCCGTGGCTTGAGGCCGTTCCAGCGGGCGCGGCGGCGTCGGTGCGGGCATGGCCGAGGGCGTCGGCTACCCATTTGATGCCGACCTGGGCCTTTTCCGTCAGGTTCACCAGCATGTCGCCGCCCACGGCGCAGGCGTCGGGCTGGCGCTGGCAGAAGCCGCGCGCGTCCGCCACCGCCGACTGCACCGCGACGAAGGCCTGCCACGGGCCGACCTCGCGCCCGTCGACGGACGTGCCGATGGGCAGCAGAAGCAGGATCAGTCCCAGCCAGAACGTCATGCGGATCAAAAAGAACATGGAGCGCCTCGCTTCAAGCTCCCCCGGGCGGCCCCCGAACCGGCGGGCCTGGAACCATTCCCCGGCTGAAACCGGCCCTCGCCAGCCTCAACCTTTGGATAACCATAGATACCAGAACCGGGGGCCTGCCGCAGCGCCCGCGCCGCCCCGCGCCCCCCGACTTTTCAAGACATCGTTAACGCTGGGCGGGCTGGCGGAGCGGCCTTAGCAGTTCGTTTAAGGGCGCCGTGCAAGCTTGCGTGGGATGAACGAGGGGGCGCCGAAAGGCGCTGTGGGCAGCCATTGCGTGTCGCGAATGTGATGAGACACAAGCTTGGGCCGGATGAAAGACCGCCCTATGCGTCCGATCCTCGGGGCAGCCTTGCCGATATCGGCACCCTGGCGTGGCGCAGCACCCAGGCGCTGGGCGCGCTGTCGCTGCTCTGCGCTGGCGCGGGCGGCGCGGTATTGCTGGTGGAAGCGGCGGGCTTGGCCTCCGGTGCCGCGTCCGACGGGCTGTGGCTGCTGGCCTGCGGCCTCGTTTCGGCCGCGCTGGCCGGGGTTTCCGGTGGACTGTCGCGCACTGCGGTGCGCCTGCGCGGCGCCGGGCCGGCGGCCGACATGGCCTTGATCACGCATCACCTGCGCTCCGGCGAAGTCATCACCATCGCCCATGCGCAATCTCCCTTCGCCGCCCTTCCGGGCGCGCAACTGGTGGGGCACGGCCTGTTCGAGCGCATCCTGGTGGCGGACCGGCCGGCCTTCCTTGCCGCCGTGTCGGGGGCGGCCGGACTGGCGCACGATGCCCACGACCTGCGGTGCGAACTGCGGCTGCGCTGCGAGGCGGACGGCCTCTCGCCGGAATTCGTGTGGATGGAGATGCGCGCGTTTCCGCTGGAAGGCGGGCGCGTGCGGGCCTGCTGGCGCGATATCGGCGCGCAGAAGGCCCGCGCCGAGGAGGAAGCCGCCGCCCGCCAGGAGGCCGAGCGCGCCAATGCGGCGAAGAGCCAGTTCCTCGCCGCCATGAGCCACGAGCTTCGCACACCGCTCAACACCATCCTCGGCTTCTCGGAAATGCTGCTGGGCGACGCGGCCGGCCGCATGGACGGCGAGAAGCGCGCCGAATACGCCCGCATCATCCATGACAGCGGCCAGCATCTGCTGGGCGTGGTGAACGATATTCTCGACCTCTCGCGGGTCGAGGCCGGCGCCTATGAACTCCTGGTCGAGCCGGTGGACGTGCGCCGCCTCGCCCAGACCTGCCACGACATGATGGCGATCGAGGCGGTGCGGCGCGACGTGCGCATCACGCTCGGCCTGTCGAACCGGGTGCCGCCGATCCTCGCCGACCAGCGCGCATTGAAGCAGATGCTGCTCAACCTGCTGTCCAACGCCCTCAAGGTCAGCGCGGCGGGCACGCGGGTGGACGTGTCCGCGCGGGCCGAGGGCGGCAATCTGCTGATCGCCGTCGCCGACCAGGGGCCTGGCATGTCGGCGGCCGACGTGGCGCGGCTCGGCGAACCCTTCTTCCAGACCGGCGACATGGAGCGCCGGCGCACCGGCAGCGGGCTCGGCCTCGCGGTGGTGCGGGCCCTGGTGCGCCTGCACGACGGCACGTTCGAGGTGGCGAGCGTGCCCGGGCGCGGCACGACGGTGACGCTGAGCCTGCCGCTGACCCGCCCAGCGGTCGTGGTCGCGCCGTTCACGCGCGCCGGTGCTGCCGCTCAAACGGACGGGGAGCGTCTGCGCGCATGAGGATAGATTATGGCGAAAGCCCCGTCTCCGTCGGCGGGCCGGACGATACGCTATTCGCGCAAGCCCCGCGCGGACGGCTCGGGCTGCGGTTCGCCGACGGGCTGGCGGCGCTGGTCGCCCTGGCCATGACCGGAGCCGTGCTGGCCAATGTGTTCGTGATGCAGAGCGGCACGCGCCCCGGGCCGCTGCCGGGCGGCACCGCAGTGCCCATCGCCCCGGTGCCAATGCCGAAGCCCCAGGCCGCCAATGGCGGGGCCGGCAGCACCCATGTGCCGGCGGCTGCGCTTTCGCCCACGCCCATGGCGAGCACGGCGGTGCCCATCACCACCGCTCCGGCCGGCGGCATCCTCGGCACGGTCAATATTTCCGGCGCCACCAATGCGCCCGCCACACCCGCCGGGGCCGGCGCGCCCATGAACATCGCCCCGACCCGCGCCGCCGCCCCTGCCGCCCCCGCCCAGAGCGCGGCCGCAGCCGCCGCAGCCGCCATTCTCATGCCGCCGGCTGCCGTGCCGGGCGGAGCGGGCACGGCCAAAACCGGCGCCGCCGCCGTCCGCCCGCCCGCCCGATTGCCCGGTGTCGCCGTATCCGGAACCGACGCCGTCACCGGCTCGGTGCGCCCGCCGGCGGAATTGGCGCCGTCGCCGCGCATCCTCGGCGTGCAGAAGACACTGGCGAAGCTCGGCTACGGCCCGTTGAAGCCGGACGGCAAGCCGGGCCTGGAAACGCGGCTCGCCATCCAGCGCTTCGAACGCGACCGCAACCTGCCGCCCGACGGCGAGATTTCCGACCGGGTGGTGAAGGAGCTGATCGCGGTCTCCGGTACGGTGATCGACTGACATGCGCCTGAAGAGCGCCATTTTCGCCGCCGCCATCGTGCGCACCGCCAATGGCGCGGGCGCATTCGCGGCGGTGCGCCGGCGCGGCTCCGAGGAGGCCGGTGCGGTGTTTGTGAAAGTGACGACGCTGGACGGGTGCGCGGCGCTCTATGGGCCGGCGCCGCAGAGCGCCTTCGATGCGGAAAATTCCGGCGCGCGCCTGTTTGCCGTCCTCGTGCCGCCCGGCTCGCCGGAGGAGGCGAGCGAGGCGCGGATGGTCAAGGAAATGCGCTTCGACCCCGATTTGTGGCTGCTGGAAATCGAGGACAAGGCCGGGCGCTCCTTCATCGATGTGGTGCCGGCCGACCGGGATCAGATGTAGCCGAGCCGCGCGAGATCCGGCCGGAGCAGCGCTTCGATTCCCGGCGGCAGGCCGGGACGCTCGTCCGCCTTTTCCGTCATGATTCGGCCGTGGCGATAGTCCTGCGGCATGATCGGGCTGAGCGCGCCTTCCAGCATCCGCGGATCGAACGCGACGCCGATGCTCTCCGCCACCTTGCGGAGCGTGGCTTCGGGGTCGGCCACCAAATCCTCATAGCGAAACGTGCCGATCAGCGCGCCGCGTGCTTCCAGCTCTTCCAGCATCCATACCGAGGCGCGCCAGCGCCGGGCCGCCTCCACATGGGTCAGCCCGGCGCGCCGCACCTTGGAATCCACGCAGCTGCGGCCATCGCGCACGATGAACAGGAATCGATAGCCCGCCATGGCGGTGACGAACCGGTCCAGGACCGGTTCCTCGTCTAGATTGTAAAGATCGTCGTGCTCGCTGAACCCCAGCACCTGCTCGGTGGTGATCTTGTTGCCCCAGATGCACTCCGGATGCGCCCGGCGATCCGCCTCGCAGGCCGCGCGGAAGCGGGCGAGGCGATAGTCCAGCGGCCGCGTCTTGGAGGGGGGCGGCGTCTGCGCCTCGTCGCCGCCCATCAGATGGGTGACGCTGCCGAATTCGGCGCGGATCATCAGCGCGGGGTGGCGCTCCAGGCAGCCGGCCAGCAGCGAGGTTCCCCCTCGGCCCGGTCCGAGCAGCAGAAAGGGAGAGGGGGCGCCGATCGCACGAGGGGGCATTCCGCTTTATCCGCATCGCGCCGGGAAACAGGGGTCAGAGCGGGCAATGCCCTGACGATAAGTTGCGCATATTTAGGTGTGCAATCGCGCAAGCGCAATCAATCTATTTGCACAGCCCCAAGAAACTTCCGGAGCCTATCTGCGTTGTAGGGGTCACGGTGGCCCACGAGGAGCAGCCAAATGGGAACGGTGTTATCGTTCTCCGCAACGCGGGGAGGGCGCGCACGAAAACTGACGGCGCGTCAGCATTCGGACGAGGCGCCCACGCGCGCCGGAACTGCGCAGATCTATATTCTGCCGGTGGTGCGCATCGAGCGCCATGGCGAGACGGCGGTCGCCGCCGGCGCAAAGGCCCGGCGTCGGGAGGATGGCCCGTCCCAGTGTCAGGCGTGACGCCGACGGCCTGAGAGGACGGCACGGAAGACGCGCACCGCGCGCCCGTGCCCGTCTGATTTCTTAAATCATTGCGTGGCGGCGCAGCTCGCAGCTTCCAGCTGCTTGCGCACGGCATCGCGCACATCGCCATAGCGGGCGAACGCGCGGATCAGGACAATGCCCGTCGTCGTCGGAGATTCCACCACGAGGCGGTCCGCCGCCGTGATTTCCTCATCTTCCGGCAACGCCGCGCGCTGGGCCTGCGAGAGCAGATCGAGCTCGATCACGCGCCCGGCCGCCTGGTCGTTCAGGGCGTAAAAGGCGAGGCCCCGGTTCGTATAAAACGAGACCGAGGTGTAGTCGCCGGTCTGCGGCACGCGCACCTTCAGCGGCCGCTCGCGCAAATCATACCGGCAGACCGCGCTGACGAAGGCGGGATCTGTCATGGGCAGCACGGTTTCTCCGCTGTCCGGCAGCAGCACCAGCGTATTCACCGGCGCCAGCGGCACCAGCCGCTGATAGGCGGAGGCCTGGGCGAGCCGCGGCATCGCCAGCACCGACACCAGATGGACGATGCCCGCGAGCACCAGCACCATGGCAAGCGGCAGCAGCAGCAAACGCGGGGCAGCGGGCACCGCCTGGAAAATCGCGGCGAGCCGCTCCACGGGGCCCGGCGCGCGGGCGGTGGAGCGATAGGCGGGACGGGAGCGGCGGAACAGGGAAGCGAAGGTCATGGGCACCGCTCCGTGACGATGCGCGGCAACTGGCCCTCGTCCTGCGCGCCCGAGGCGAAGCTGAACGGCGCGTCGTAGAGGCGCAGCGCCACCCGCAGGCGCCCGCGAGCGCCGGTGGGCAGCCAGTTTCCCGCCCGCGCCCGCGGCGAGAGATGCACATTGATGCTGCCGTCGGGTTCATACACCAGCTCGGCGCTGGTGAAGCCGTGGCGCTCCGCCTCGTTCGGTACCAGGGCGCCCTTGTCGTCCGTGAGCGTCAGCGTCCACAGGCGCGACTGGGGCAGGGGGCCGGAAATGCGGATGTCGCACCGCCCGTCCAGTGGCGCGCCTGCGGAATCTTTGTCGGCGAGGAACAGCAGGCCGTCGGCCAGTTCCAGCGGCAGCTCGCCGGTGCGGGCGAAGGCCGCTACCGCATAGGGGTCGGCCTGGGTGGTGCCGGAGCGCGGCCAGCCCTGCCATGCGCCGAGGCGCACGATGTCCATGCCGCGCGAGTGCGTGACCGCGAAATAGGTGGCTCCAAGGCCGATCGCCGCCGCCGCGGCGAGCGTGGTCGCTAGGGTCACGAGGCGCACGGCAGGTCCAGCTTTCCGGCCAAATGTCGGGCTGCGGCCAAGGGATGGGCTCCGGTCAATTGGTGCGCGTCGGCGCCGCCGGGGCGCCGGCAGTGGGCGTTCCCATGGCGGTTGGCCCGGGCAGAGGCGGCAAGGGCGGCGCAGTGCGGAAGATCTGTTCCAGGCGGATCAGGCGTTCGGTGCTGCGCGGCGAGAGGGTGATCGGGCGCTGGATCGAATCCAGCTCCGGCACCTCGATGGGCGAGGGCTTGTCGTCAAGCTTGGGGGCGGGCTGGTCGCCCACGCCGGGAATGAATTTACGCTCCACGCCCTGGTGGGCATAGGCCATGATTTTCTGCCAGGTCATCGCCGGCAGGGTGCCGCCGGTCATCTTGTTCATGGACGTGTAATCGTCATTGCCGAACCAGACGCCGCCGACATAATTGCCGGTGAAGCCCATGAACCAGGCGTCGCGATAGGCATTGGTGGTGCCGGTCTTGCCGGCGACCTTGATGTTCTCGAGCCGCGCCCGGCGGCCGGTGCCGTTCTCCACCACGTTGTTCAACATGGGGTTGATCATGTCGATGACGTTCGGCGAGATCACTTCCACCGATTTCGGCGCGTCGCGGTCGAAGCGCCACACCACTTCGCCATTGGCGACGCGCATCTCCACCACCGCGTGCGGATAGACGCTCTTGCCCCCGTTGGCGAACACGCTGTAGGCGGTCACCATGTCCACCACCGTGACCTCGGCGGCGCCGAGCGGCAGGGGCGCGCTGGGCACGAGGTTCGAGGTGATGCCCATCTTGTGCGCGAGATCGATGATCTTGGCGCGGCCGAACTTCTCCGCGAGCCGCACCGCCACCGTATTCAACGAGTGCTGCAGCGCCACGATCAGCGGGATCGAGCCCATATAGGAGCGGCCGTAATTCTGCGGGCACCAATTGCCGAGGCAGATCGGCGCGTCCTGCACGATGGTGGTGGGCTTGTAGCCGTTCATCAGCGCGACCGTATAGACGAACGGCTTGAACGAGGAGCCGGGCTGGCGCAGGGCGTCGGTGGCGCGGTTGAACTGGCTCTCGCCATAATCGCGCCCGCCCACCATGGTGCGCAGCGTGCCGTTGGGCTCCATGATGACCACGGCGCCCTGGCTCACCTTATAGTCCTTGCCATACTGCCGCAGCGACTGGTCGAGGGCGGCTTCCGCCACCTTCTGGATATTGGGGTCGAGCCCGGTGCGCACCACGAAGCTGCGCTCGGTGACGCTCTTCGGCAGCGCATCCACCAAGCGGCGCACCTCGGCGAAGGCGTAGTCGAGATAATAGTCCGGCACCGCCATGTCGCTGCGGTCCACCGGGGTGGCGGGATTGCGGCGGGCGCCGAACACCTGACCTTCGGTCAGGAAGCCGGCATCCACGAGATTGTCCAGCACCGTGGAGGCGCGGGCGCGGGCGGCCGGCAGATTGACGTGCGGGGCATATTTGCTCGGCGCCTTGAACAGCCCGGCGAGCATGGCGGCTTCGGCGAGGTTCACCTCGCGCACGGACTTGCCGAAATAATATTGCGCCGCCGCGTCCACCCCATAGGCGCCGCCGCCCAGATAGGCGCGGTCGAGATAGAGCTTGAAGATCTGGCTCTTGGTGAGCCGGCTTTCCAGCCAGAGCGCGAGGAACGCTTCCTTGATCTTGCGCTCGATGGTGCGCTCGTTGGAGAGGAACAGGTTCTTGGCGAGCTGTTGGGTGAGCGATGAGCCGCCCTGGCGCACGCCCCCGGCCTTGGCATTGGTGACCACGGCGCGGAATGTGCCGGCGATGTCGATGCCGAAATGCTCGTAGAAGCGCCGGTCCTCGGTGGCGAGCACGGCCTTCAGTAGGTAATCGGGGAAATCGGCCAGCGGCACGGTGTCGTTCTGGCGCACGCCCCGCTCGCCCAGCACGTTGCCGTAGCGGTCCAGGAAGGTGACGGCGAGTTCGGTGCGCTTCAGCCAATCGTCGGAGGTCTCGTGGAATGCCGGCAAGGCGAGCGCCAGTACGACCACCGAGCCTGCCGCCCCGAGGGTGAAGCCCTCAGACGCCATGCCCACCAGGAAGCGTGGCACGCCGGAGAGCGAGAAATGCTCCATGAAGGCGGAATAGGAGCTGGCAACACGGCGGGTGAAGGTGCCCAGCCGGAACAGGGTGCTGTCGATGCGCGCGTCGAAATCCAGCAGCGCATTGCGCAGCCGGGTCTTGAAGGAGGGTTTTGAACCTTCGCTCACCGCTTGATGCTTCTCATCGCCAGTCTGTCCAAAGGCGTGTCGCGCCCCGCGCGCCTCTGCCAAACGTCGCCATTGCCAAACGCCGCCACAGTCTTCTGCTCGTGCACCCGCGTGTCAAAAACACGGCGGCGTGCCCCTGCCTGTCTATAACCCGCGGCGCGGATTGCCGCGAGTGCCACGTGACGCGGCGCAAGCAGACGTGAGGATGGGGTAAATTTTCGCCGCGCGGTTCAAGCCGCGGGAGGCTTCGTGGTAAGGAGGTCCATGCCCGACCGCGCGCCCTCCGATCAAAAGCCCGTCGCCTTGCCCGATATGGCGCCGGATGCCGGCGGTACGGCGGCCGAGGTTCCGTTCTGGCGCGCGAAGGCGCTGGCGCAGATGAACCCGGCCGAGTGGGAAAGCCTGTGCGACGGCTGCGGGCGCTGCTGCCTGGTGAAGCTGGAGGACGAGGACAGCGGCGACATCGCCTATACCGATGTGGTGTGTCGGCTGTTTGAGACCCATTCCTGCCATTGCTCGGACTATCCCAACCGGCAGGAGCAGGTGACCGACTGCGTGCGCCTGACGCCGGAGGCGGTGGCCGAACTCTCCTGGCTGCCGCCCACCTGCGCCTATCGCCTGCTGGATGAGGGCAAGGACCTGCCCTGGTGGCATCCGCTCGTGTCCGGCTCGGCGGAGACGGTGCACGAGGCGGGCATTTCCGTGCGCGGCAAAGTGGCGGGCGGGGAACAGATGTTCGGCCTGTTCGAACTGGTGGACCATGTGGTGTCCTGGCCGCTGCGTTGGCCCAAAGGGTCGCGCGGAAGCGGTCTGGCGGGGCGGCGCGCGCGCGCCGCTGCAGCCCCGCGCAAGCCGCGCGCCGGCGCCTGACGCCGGCCGGTTCTACGCCGGTGCCGGCCCGAGGCGACGCGCAAGATCGCAGTCGCGCGCCAGCACCGTCCAGCCGAGCCCCAGCAGGGCCAGCCCCACGAGGCTGCTGATGCTCCAGCACACCCAGGCATCGAGCGGCACGTTCTGCCAGCTGAACGATTTCTCAAGCACGAAACCGGTGAATTCCACCCAGCGCCCTTCCAGATAGATGCCGGCGAGTCCGATCAGCCACACCGGGCCGGCCTTCGCTTGTGCCGCGCACAGCACGATCACCAGCGGGACCAGCGGCTCCAACGAATTGCGTCCGAGGCCGTCGCGGCTGTAGCCCCAGACCAGGAGCATGAGGGCAAAGGTCGTGACCGTCACGGTGAGCAGCTGGCGCAAGCGCGGGTCCGCCCCGGGGCGCGCCATGGCGATATAGGCCGGGGCGAACAGGAAGAGCCCGAGGCCGCCGGGCAGGGTCTTGGCGTATTGAACGGTCCAGCGCAGGGCATCGCTGACCGGACCGTCGGTCCACACACGCATGTGGCCGGAATAATAATAAGCGGCGGGGCTGAGGGTGAGCCAGAAATTGTCCCATCGGGTGCCGAGCCAGGCCCACACGGATAGCGCGGGCGCGGTGCCCCGGCCGTCGCCGAGCAGATAATCCATGAACAGGTCGTGGGCACCGAGCCAGGTCTTGTAGGCAAGCCAGGGCACCATCAGCACCGCCGCGCTGACCGTGAACACCAGGACCGCGCGGACCGCCGCGATGCCTCCCTCCCGCGTCGATTTGGCGGCGGCGAATGCGGTCCAGATGGCGACCAGCCCGAGCGGCGGCAGGAACAGCAGGCCCACCGGATGGCTCAGCCAGGCGAGGACGCCACAGCCCGCCGCCAGGATCCAGCGCTGCTGGATCAGCGAGGCGAAGCTGAGCAGGATGAAGAAGCCGGCCAGCACCTTCGGCCACAGGAAGACGGTATTGATCAGCATGGAAGGCGCGAGCGCCACCCAGAGGCAGCCGAGCATCCAGGGGCGGCTCGCGGGCCTGATGCCGAGGACCAGCAGCAGATGGCCGGCGCCGAGCACGACCATGCCGTTCGCGATCCATCCGAGCAGGCGGGCGAGATAGGCCCCGTCCGCGGTGCCGGGCCAGGGTTTGCGTTCCAGGTTCGGCGTGTCCTGTGTGGTTGAGCCGAACACATAAAGCAGCGTGTTGGTGGCCAGTGGGATCAACGGGCCGCGCGACGCCACCGACCATTCGCCGAAATAATCCTTGCTGCGCTCGATGCCGTCCTTGCCATGGAACATGTAGGCGGCGGTGATGTAGGGAATGATGTGGTCCGGCGGCGAGGCCACCATACGGGCGGGGATCACCGTCTCCGCATGGGTTTCCTGGGCGATGGGCAAGGGATTGAGGCCGACCGCCATGGCCATGGCGATCATCGCGCCCCAAAGGACGAATACGCCCGGCCCCTGGTCCCCGAGCGAGGCCCGTGCGGTGCCGCGCCGCCACCACAACCGTGCGAGATCCAAAGCGAGCGCCACCGTCGCGCCGCCGTAGAGCAGCGCCACCAGCAGGTGGTTCGCGGGGTGGAGAACCCATAGCAGCAGACCGGTGGCGGCGAGGGCGAGCAGGCCGGGCAGCGGCACGAAGGCCGAGGGCAGGCGGCGGGGAGCCCCGACGCGCGCATTCCACCACAGGCCCGGAACCAACAGCAAAGCGAGGAGGATCAGCGCGGAGAGACACACCCAGCCGTAATTCGTGCCCATCTGCGGGAACCCTCTGGTGCTCTGGAATGGCGCGGCGCCCCGGGCGTGTCGGGCCTGCCCCTTCGTCTATATCTGTCCGCGCGCTCCGCTTGAAGCCGCTTGGGGCGCCCCGGCGCCGTGCGGCTTTGAGCGGCGCGCGCAGATGTCATCGCCTGGGGCTTGATCTTGACGCGCCGAAGCGGTACCGAGCGCGCCCTTCTGCGCTATGTTGCAGCGCACGCACCATCGCTCCGTTTCGGGAACCCCATCATGGCGGCCTGCGGCCTGGATTTCGGCACGTCCAACACCACGCTCGGCCTCAACGGGGCGAAGGGGCCGCATCTGGCGCCGGTGGAGGGCGATGCGGTGACGGTGCCGAGCGCGATCTTCTATCCGCGCACGGGTGCGCCGGTGATCGGCCGCGCGGCCATGGCCGCTTATGTCAGCGGCGAGCAGGGGCGCCTGATGCGGGCGCTGAAATCCGTGCTCGGCAGCGCGCTGGTGGACGAGACCACGGCGGTCGGCCGCTCCCGCGTGACCTTCCGCAAGGTAATCGGCGCCTATATCGCCGAGGTGAAGCGGCGCGGCGAAATCGACGCCGATGCGCCGCTGGACCAGGTGGTGCTCGGGCGGCCGGTGCATTTCGTCGATGGCGACGCGGCGGGCGACGCGCGCGCCCAGGACGTGCTGGGCGACGTGGCGCGAGAGATCGGCTTTTCACACATCTCGTTCCAGTTCGAGCCGATCGCCGCCGCGCTCGATTACGAGCGGCAGGTGAATGGGGAAGAGCTGGCGCTGATCGCCGATATCGGCGGCGGCACCTCGGATTTTTCCATCGTGCGCATCGGCCCCGATCGGCGCGATAAGCCGGATCGGGCGGACGACATCCTCGCCAATGACGGCGTGCGCATCGGCGGCACGGATTTCGACCGCGCGCTGAGCCTCGGCATGGTGATGCCCCTGCTCGGCCACGGCAGCCCCATGAAGCGCGCCGGCCTTTCCGCGCCGGCGAGCCTGTTTCAGGATCTCGCGACCTGGTCCTCCATCAACCGCCTGTACGATCCGCGCGTGCATCGCTCGATCCGCGAGATGGAGCGCGAATCCGCGCGCCCCGAGCTGATCCGCCGGCTCGCCCATGTGGTGAGCGAGGAGCGCGGCCACACGCTCGCCATGGCCGCCGAGGATGCGAAGATCGCGGTCTCCGAGGACGGGCGCACCGCAATCGATCTTGCCTGGCTGGAGCCCGCGCTCGCGGTCGGTATCGTGCATGACGATCTCGTCGCCCATACGGACACGCTGTCCGGGCGGATCGCGCGGCGCATCACCCATTGCCTGAAGGAGGCGGGGGTGAAGGCGAGCGACATCGACGCGCTGTTCCTCACCGGCGGTTCGACCCGCCTCGCCCATGTGCGCTCTGCCATCGTCGCCATGGCGCCGCAGGCGCGGATCGTGGCGGGCGACACGTTCGGTTCCGTGGGCACCGGGCTCGCGGTGGAAGCCGGGCGGCGCTACGGGCGATAGCGCGCGTCGTCCTTCACGGGCGGCGCCTTGAAGCTGGTGCGCGGCTTTACCTTCGCCTATCGTTCGTCGTGCTCATGTCACGCCCCTGTCAGGCCCATGCATGAGGATGATCCGCCGCGATGGCGCGGAGCCCTTTTCCAGGCGGGCGGGCCGTTTTCTTCCGCCGCAAACCCGCGCGGCGCAGACGGACCTTGAGATGCAGGCCAAGCGCGTCACCTTTCCACGCTCCCTGACGCCCTATCTGCTGCTGGCGCCGCAGCTGGCCATCACGCTCGTGTTTTTTGTCTGGCCGGCGGGGCAGGCGGTGGTCTCCTCGCTGTTCGCGGAAGATGCCTTCGGCCTCTCGCGCGCCTTCGTCGGCCTCGCCAATTTCGCGACCCTGTTTCGCGACCCTACCTATCTCAACGCATTCCAGGTCACGGCCGTGTTCTCCGCCAGCGTGACGCTGCTCGCCATGGTGCTCGCGCTGGTCCTTGCGCTCGCGGCGGACCGGATCGGCAAGCGGGCCGGGCCCTATCGCGTGTTGCTGGTGTGGCCCTATGCGGTGGCGCCGGCGGTGGCGGGCATCCTGTGGTGGTTCATGTTCAACCCCTCCATCGGCATTCTCGCCCGCGCCCTCGGCGCCCTGGGCATCACCTGGAACCACTTTCTCAATGGCGAGCAGGCGCTGTTGATGGTGATCCTGGCCGCCGCCTGGAAGCAGGTCAGTTATAATTTTCTGTTCTTCCTCGCCGGCCTCCAGGCCATTCCCGCCAGCCTGATGGAAGCCGCGGCCCTGGATGGCGCCGGGCCGGTGCGGCGGTTTCGCTTCGTGGTCTGGCCACTGCTCGCGCCGACCACCTTCTTCCTGCTGGTGGTGAACCTCACCTATGCCTTCTTCGACACCTTTGGCATCATCCACGCCACCACCGGCGGCGGGCCGGGGCAGGCGACCACGATCCTGGTCTACAAGGTGTTCCGCGACGGCTTCGGCGGGCTCGATCTCGGCGGGTCGGCGGCGCAATCGGTGGTGCTTCTGGTGATCGTCATCGCGCTCACCGCCATGCAGTTCCGCCATATCGAACGGCGGGTGCAATATTGATGGCCGGCTCCGGACGCCTACTCGGCCTGCTGGCCCATCTCGCGCTGATCCTCGGCGTGGTGGTGATGGTGCTGCCGGTCTATCTCGCCTTCATCGCCTCCACCCATTCGGGGGGCGATTTCCTGTCCGGCCGCATCGGGCTGCTGCCGGGAAGCCTGTTTCTGGAGAATTACCGCACCGCTTTGTTCACGGGCTCCAGCACCCAGGGCTTTCCGCCCGTCGGGGGCATGCTGCTGAACAGCTTCATCATGGCCATGGCGATCGCGCTCGGGAAGATCGCCATCTCGCTGCTCTCCGCCTTCGCGGTCTGCTATTTCCGTTTCCCGCTGCGCCAGACGGCATTCTGGCTCATCTTCATCACGCTGATGCTGCCGGTGGAGGTGCGCATCCTACCCACCTTCCAGGTGGTGGCCGACCTCTCGCTGCTGAACTCCTATGGCGGCCTCACATTGCCGCTGATCGCCAGCGCGACGGCGACCTTCCTGTTCCGCCAGGTGTTCATGACCATTCCCGACGAATTGACGGAGGCCGCGCTGATCGACGGCGCCGGGCCGCTGCGGTTTTTCTGGCACGTGCTGCTGCCGCTTTCGCGCACTAATATCGCGGCGCTGTTCGTCATCCTCTTCATCTATGGCTGGAACCAGTATCTCTGGCCGCTGCTGGTGACCACGGACACGGGCTATTACACCATCGTCATGGGCATCCAGCGGCTCGCGGCGGCGGCGGTGGAGTCCGATCCCGTGTGGCATCTGGTGATGGCCACCGCCATCCTCGCCATGCTGCCGCCGATCCTGGTGATCGCCTTGATGCAGAATTTGTTCGTGCGCGGGCTGACAGAAACCGAGAAATAACCCGCCGCTCAGGGCCGGCCCTTGTCCGCCAGCGCCTCGCGCAGCCGGCCGGTGGCGGCGCGGCCGAGGATGAGGGGCGTCGGCAGGCCTTCCAGCGCCACGTGCGCCCGGTCGCGCGAGGGGGTCTCGATGCTGCGCAGCCGGTCGCAATTCACCATCAGCGAGCGGCCGAGGCGCAGGAACGGCGGGCGCGGCAGCAAGGTTTCGAAGGTGCCGAGCGTGCGCAGCATCATCAAGGGCGGCTGGCCGGCGAGGAACACGCGGGTGAAATCGCCATCCGCCCGCAGCGCCACGATATCAGACGGCGGCGCAAAGACCGTGCGGTTGGGCGTGCGCAATTCCAGCGTCGCGCCCGAGGCGAGCGGCTGGGCGGGCAGGGGCTCGGGAGCGGGTGGGGAACCGATCTGGCGCATGGCGCGGCGCAGGGCGTCAGCCAAGCGCTCGGGGGACACCGGCTTCAGCAGATAGTCCACCGCATCCACCGCAAAGGCTTCCACCGCGTGCTGGGCATGGGCGGTGACGAAGATCACGCGCGGCGGGTCTTCCAGCGCCTGCAGCAGCTCGAAGCCGCTACCGTCGCCCAGCTCGATATCGAGGAACACCAGGTCCGGCTGCTCGCGCACCAGCAGGTCGAGCGCATCTTCCACGCCATCGGCCTCGCCGGCGATGCGCACCTGCGGATGCGCCTCCAGCAGGCGGGCGATGGCGCGGCGGGCGCGCGCCTCGTCGTCCACGATCACGGCGCTCAGCACGGCGCGCCCTCCAGGATCAGCTCTGCCACCACACGGCGTGCGGCGGGGCCGGTACTGCCCGTGGGCGCGGCCTCGTGCAAGGTGAAATAATGCCGTTCGGGATAATGCAAGGCGAGGCGCCGCCGCACATTGGCGAGGCCCACCCCGCTCCGGCGCGGCCGCTTGGGGGAGGGGGAGAGCGTGCCGGTATTGCCGATGCGGATGCGTAGTCCCTCACCCTCGGTCTGGATCGCGATGTCGATGCGCAGACCGTGGCGGCGGGTGCCGTGCTTGATGGCGTTTTCCACCAGGGGCTGCAGCAGGTAGCTGGCGATGGGGCGGACTGCGGCGTCGGGCGCCACGTCGAGGGTCGCGACCAGCTGGTCGCCGAAGCGCGCCTCCTGGATGCGCAGATAGGCGGCAAGGCTGGCCGCCTCGGCCGCCACGCTCGCCACCGGCTGGTCGTGGGTGGCGAGCGAAAGGCGCAGATAATCGGAGAGCTCGCGCACCATCACGAGCGCCGTCGCGGGGTCGTCCTGCACCTCCTCAGCGACGCCGTTGAGCGCGTTGAACAGGAAGTGCGGATCGAGCTGGAGGCGCAGTTCGCGCAATTCGGCGCGCAAGGCCTCGGCCTGGGCGAGGGCGGCGCGCTGGCGATCGCTGCGCGCGCCGATCTCCGCCCGCACCCAGAAGAAGGCGAGGCTCCAGCCCATCATGGTGAAGAAATAATAGATCAGCGGCGCCAGCACCTGCTGTTCCGGCCGCCAGTTGGGGATCGGCCAACCGAAATAATCGCGCACCACGCTGATGCAGCTCACCAGGAAGGCCGCCGCCGCGAACGAGAGAATAGCGATCCACACCAGGGCGCGCAGGTTGATCGCGGCATCCAGGCCCACCTTCAGATAGGCCGCGCGCATGGCGGTGGTGACCAGGATCAGCAACGGCAGCGCGATCAGCGTCAGCCCCAGAGAAATGCCGAAATTCTCATAGGAGACCCAGCGATTGGTCAAATCGACGATGGAGAACAGGCTCCAGCCCATCACCTGGGCGCGCAGGAACGCGGGCCGCCGCGCCCACCAGGCGGCGAGCGGATTGCGCGCCAAGACCGCGTCCTGCCTCGTCAAGATGCCGGCTCCCCACCCAACGCCGCCCGTGTGCGGGCAAACGTCCCCGCCAGCAGGAAAGGCGATTTGCGCCCGCGCGGCAAGGCGCTGCGGGGTGCTTGGCTGTGTGCGCCGCAGAAGTCGTCGGCATGATCGATTTTTCCGCCCGGTTCATCGACTTCAAAAAGCGCAGCGTGACGCTTCGTGAGATCCAGATGCGGTGTCCCAGATGGACTCGCAATTCTGGAGCAATGACAGATGGCGAACGTGAATTACGCTGTTGCCGACAATTGGGGTTCGGGCTTCGTCGGCGCCATGACGGTGCCCGCCGGGTCGGCAGGTCTCAACGGGTGGACGGTGGAATTCGATGCCGCCTTCGACATCTCCAACATCTGGGGCGCCGAGATCGTCAGCCACGTGGGCGATCATTATGTGATCCGCAACATGCCCTGGAACGCCACCGTGCCGGCGAACGCGAGCGCCTCGTTCGGCTTCCAGGCTGGGCCGGGCAGCGCCGCCACCAGCGCCAGCGGCTTCACGCTGAACGGAGTGGGCGGAGATCCGGCGCCGGTCCTGCCTGCCCTGTCGGTGGCGGATGCGGCGGTGGCGGAAGGCGACAGCGGCACCAGCGATCTCGCCTTCACGGTAAGCCTCTCCGCGCCCTCCACGACGCCGGTGACGGTGAGCTATTCCACCGCCAACGGCACCGCGACCGCCGGCAGCGATTTCACTTCTGCCACGGGCTCCCTCACCTTCGCGCCGGGCGAGACCTCCAAGGTGGTCCATGTGGCGGTTGCCGGCGACACGGCGGTGGAGGCGAACGAGACCCTCTCGCTGGTCCTCTCGGCGCCCGCGGGCGCGACGCTCGCCCATGCCAGCGCCACCGGCACGATCCAGAACAACGACACGGCCTCCGGGGGCGGCGGCACCGGCGGCGGGGGAACCGGCACCGGGGCGGGCCGCGTGTTCAGCATCACCACCGACGGGCCGGACATCGTCGGCTTCGATCCGGCGAAGGACAAGCTCGACCTCGGCGGGGTGAGCGTCCACAATTTCATTGTGGTGGATACGCCGGCCGGCGTCGGCTTCATGAATCCCTGGTCCGGGGAAACCGCCATCGTTCAGGGCGTGTCGCTGGGCCAGCTCACCATCGACAGCTTCATGCCGATTGAGAACAACCATCTGCGGCAGGATCTCTCCGGCGCGCTGGCGTGGGAGCAGGGCATCACGCCCGAGCCCCACACGGTCTATGCGCGCTCGCACGAGATCGGCCAGATCGACAAGGTGGCGTTCGATCCCGCGACCGATGTGGTGGACTTCCGCTATTTCGGCACCCGCGAGCAGATCTACATGGTGGATAGCGCGGAAGGTGTGGTGATCTCCAATTCCGGCACCGGCCAGGCGCTGATCCTGCTGGGCGTGAAGGTCGCGGACCTCACCATCGATAATTTCGAATTCCACTTCGCCCAGGTGCGCGAGGATCGGGTGGCGCTGCAGCTCGGCTTTTCCTCGGTGCCGGATTCCCAGGTCCTGCCGCAGGGCGTGCCGATCGCCGGTACGGACGCATGGCCCTCCCACACCGGCAGCGGCACTCCGCCCAGCGGCGTCCAGGGCGAGACCTTCACCATCGCCTGGAACTATGGCTCGGACGCGGTGCTGGATTTCAACCCGGCCTCGGACAAGCTCGATTTCGGCTGGTTCAAGGCCTATGAATTCTCCATCGCCGAGACGCCCGCCGGCCTCGTCATCTCCATCGAGGGCAACCACCAGACCTACACCTTGCCCGGCGTGACGCTGTCGCAGATCGAGATGAGCAACATCATCGCGCTCGACACCACGACCCGCGCGGAATGGCAGGCGGCGATCGATTCCGCGCCGCCCGCCCCGGTGCTGCCGGTGCTCAATGTGGCGGACGCCAGTATCGCCGAGGGCGATGCCGGCACGGCGAGCCTGATGTTCGCCGTCACCCTCTCGGCGGCCTCCGCGAGCCAGGTGAGCGTGAGCTATTCCACCTTGAACGGCACCGCGACGGCAGGCTCGGACTATGCCTCCAGTGTCGGCACCATCGTCTTCGCGCCCGGCGAAACCTCCAAGATGATCCATGTGCCGGTGACCGGCGACACGCTCACCGAGCTGAACGAGAGCTTCAGCCTGCACCTGTCCGCCCCGGTAGGTGCCACCATCAACGATGGGTCGGCGGTGGGCACCATTCTCAACGACGATGTGGACGCCAACCCCTCCGCCCCGCCGGTGATCTCGATTGCCGACGCCCAGGTGGCCGAGGGCGATGCGGGGGAGGCGCATTTCATGTTCATGGTGACGCTGGACAAAGCGTCGGCCACCCCCGTCACCGTGCATTACGCCACCGCCAACGGCACCGCCACCGACGGCTCGGACTATAGCGGCGACAGCGGCACCCTCACCTTCGCACCCGGCGAGACCTCGCAGATGGTGCATGTGCACGTCATGGGCGACACGGTGGTGGAGGCGAACGAGACTTTCACCGTCACCCTGTCGGACGCCACCGGCGCCACCCTCGGCGATGCGGTCGCGACCGGCACCATCCTCAATGAGGACAGCGCCCCCGGCACGCCGCCGGCGCTCTCCATCGGCGATCTCGCGGTCACCGAGGGCAATGGCGAGCACAGCCATTTCGTCTTCACCGTGACGCTCGACAAGCCGGCGACCGGCCCGGTGAGCGTGCAATATGCCACCGCCAACGGCACAGCGAGCGCGGGGGCGGACTATGTGGCGGGCACCGGCACGGTGACCTTCGCGGCCGGGGAAACCTCGAAGACCGTGCATGTGGATATCGTCGGCGACACGGCGGTGGAGGGGAACGAGACCTTCTCGGTCACCCTCTCCAATCCCTCCGGCGCGACCATCGCCGACGGCACGGCCATCGGCACCATCCTCGACGACGACAGCGCGCCGGTGGTGCTGCCGGCGATTTCCATCGGCGATCTCTCGGTCGCCGAGGGCAATGGCGAGCACGCCCACTTCATGTTCACCGTCACGCTGGACAAGCCGGCGCTCGGCCCCGTCACGGTGCAATACGCCACCGCCGACGGCACGGCGGTTGCCGGCGCGGACTATGTGGCCGGCACGGGCACGATCACCTTCGCGGCGGGGGAAACCTCGAAGACCGTGCATGTGGACATCGTCGGCGACACGGCGGTGGAGGCGAACGAGACCTTCTCGGTGAAGCTCTCCAGCCCCTCGGGCGCGACCCTGGCCGATGACACGGCGGTGGGCACCATTCTGAACGACGACGTGGCCCCCGTGGTGCCGCCTGCCGTCTCCATCGCCGACGCGACGCTCGCGGAAGGCAATAGCGGCACCGGGCAGATGAGCTTCACCGTGACCCTGGACAAGGCCGCGACCGGCCCGGTGAGCGTGCAATATGCCACCGCCAACGGCACCGCGACGGGCGGCTCGGACTATGCATCCAAGACCGGCACCGTCACCTTCGCGGCCGGCGAGACCACGAACACGATCCAGATCGCGGTCACCGGCGACACGGTGGTGGAGGCGAACGAGAGCTTCACCGTGAAGCTCTCAAACCCCACCGGCCTCACCATCGCCGACGGCATCGCCACCGGCACGATCACCAACGACGATGTCGCCACTCCGCCGGCGGGGTCTTCCGGCCTCGATTATGTGGTGAACGACAATTGGGGTGCCGGCTTCGTCGCCAGCATGACGGTGGAAGCCGGCCCTTCCGCGCTCAACGGCTGGACGGTGGAATTCGACTCCGCCTTCACCATCACCAACATCTGGAACGCGGAGATCGTCAGCCACGTCGGCTCCCATTACGTGGTGCGCAATGCGGCGTGGAACGGCACCGTCGGCGCCGGCAAGGAGGTCGCGTTCGGCTTCCAGGCAACCGCCTGGGCGGGCGGTACGGCGGCGACGGGCTTCCTGGTGAATGGCGCGCCGGTCGGCGGCGATCCGGTGCCGGTGCTGCCCACGCTCGCGGTGGCGGACGCCAGTGTGGCCGAGGGCCATGCCGGCACCAGCGACCTTGCCTTCACCGTTTCGCTCTCGGCGGCCTCCAGCACGCCGGTGACGGTGGCCTATGCCACCGCGAACGGCACGGCGACCGCCGGCTCCGACTATGCCGCGCTCGCCGGCACGCTCACCTTCGCCCCCGGCGAAACCACCAAGGTGGTGCATGTGCAGGTGACCGGCGACATGGTGGTGGAAGCCAACGAGACGGTCACGTTGACCCTGACCAATCCCACCGGCGCGACGCTTGCCGACGCCAGTGCCACCGGCACCATTCTCAATGACGACGTGGCCCCGGTGCCGCCCGTCGTGTCGATCGCCGACGGCACGCTGACGGAGGGCAATGCCGGCACCAGCGACTTCGCTTTCACCGTGACCCTGGACAAGGCGGCCACCGGCGCGGTGAGCGTGCAATATGCGACCGCCAACGGCACCGCGACGGCGGGCTCCGACTATGCCGCCAAGAGCGGCACGGTCACCTTCGCGGCCGGCGAGACCTCAAAGGTCGTGCATATCCAGGTGACCGGCGACACGGCGGTGGAGGCCAACGAGACCTTTACCGTGAAGCTCTCCGCTCCCACGGGCGCGACCCTCGGCCATGCCACCGCCACCGGCACCATCGTGAACGACGACACCGCCCCGCCGGCCCATGTGCCGGAAATCTCGGTGAGCGATGCCTCGGTGGTGGAGGGCAACCCCGGTTCTGGCGGCGGCGGGCTGGACGGGTGGCTCTCCACCTCCGGCAATCAGATCGTCGATGCCAACGGCAATTCGGTGCAGATCGGCGGCGTGAACTGGTTCGGATTTGAATCCGACACCATGTCGCCGCACGGCCTGTGGACGCGCGGCTACAAGGACATGATGAACCAGATGGAGGATCTGGGCTTCAACACCATCCGCCTGCCGTTCTCCACCGACATGCTGCATGCGACCTCTCAGGCGAACGGCATCGACTATTCCAAGAACCCGGACCTCGCGGGCCTGACCCCGCTGCAGGTGATGGACAAGATCGTCGATTATGCCGACGAGATCGGCATGAAGATCATCCTCGATCATCATCGCAGCGATGCCGGCGCCGGCACCTCTGCCAACGGGCTCTGGTACGATTCGACCCATAGCGAGGCGCAATGGGTTTCCGACTGGCAGATGCTGGCGCAGCGCTATGCCGGCGACACCGCGGTGATCGGCGCCGACCTCCACAACGAGCCCTATAACGGCACCTGGGGCGGCGGCGGCGCGAACGATTGGGCGGCGGCCGCCGAGCGCGCCGGCAATGCCATCGGCGACGTCAATTCCAATTGGCTGATCTTCGTCGAAGGCATCGGCACGTACGAGGGCAACAATTATTGGTGGGGCGGCAATCTGATGGGCGTGCGCGACCGCCCCATCGAGCTCGATGTGGACAACAAGCTGGTCTATTCGGCCCACGATTATCCGAACTCGATCTATCCCCAGCCCTGGTTCAGCGATCCGTCCTATCCGGCCAACCTGCCGGAGAAGTTCGACCAGATGTGGGGCTATATCTACAAGGAGAACATCGCCCCGGTGTACATCGGCGAGTTCGGCACCAAGCTGACCGACCCGAAGGATGCCCCCTGGCTGGAGGCGATCACCTCCTATCTCGGCGGCGACCTGGACAATAACGGCACCCACGACATCGCGGCGGGCGACAAGGGCGTGAGCTGGACCTATTGGTCGTGGAACCCCAATTCCGGCGATACCGGCGGCATCCTGAAGGATGACTGGACGAGCGTGAACACCAACAAGATGTCGTATCTGGAAGGCATCGAATACGATTTCGGCGAAGCGGGCAGCGGCGGCACGGGGGCGGGCGCGCAGGCGCATGCCCTCTTCACCGTCACGCTCAGCGAGGCGGCAACCGGGCCGGTGACGCTCGACTTCCACACCGTGGCGGATACCGCCGGCGCGGCGGATTTCACCGCGGTCAGCGGCACGCTCACCTTCGCCGCGGGGGAGCAGACCAAGATCATCGCCGTCCCCATCACCGCCGACCGGGTGGCGGAGGCCGACGAGCATTTCTCGCTGGTGCTCTCCAACCCCACCGGCGCGACGCTGGCCCATGCCACCGGCATCGGCACCATCGTCAATGACGACGGCGCGACTTCGACGCCGCCCACGACCCCCACCGACCCGACGACGCCGAGCGAGCCGGTGCACGATACCGACCTCCAGGCGCTGTTCTCCAGCGTGGATTCCTGGGGCGGCGGCTTCAACGCCTCGATCCAGATCCACAATGACGGCGCCACCGCCGCCCATGGCTGGCAGCTCGAGATCAATATGCCGTACCAGATCGAGAACATCTGGAACGCGGAAATCGTGTCCCACGATGCCGACGGCTATGTGATCCGCAACGCCGCCTGGAACGGCGACATCGCCCACGACGGCACGGTTAGCTTCGGCTTCATCGGCAAGGGCCAGCTCGATGCCGCGCACATCGACCTGCTGATCTGAGGCGGGTCCCACGGCTGCGGCGGGGCCGGGGTGGACCAGATCCGCTCCGGCGCCGCTGTCAGATGGGTGCGCCGAACCCGCTCGGCGCACCCGTTTTCATTTCCTTTGCGTATCGCCCCACGCGCCCTCTTCCCGCTTGCGGGGGAGGGGCGGGAGGGGTGTGCGGCCGGAGCAATAGCCGCGCGCGTCCGGCCTGTGGCCGAGCCTGATCCTCTCCCGCAAGCCGAGACGGGGATCAAGCAACAGGAGATGCGATGGTCTCAGCTAGCCTTCCCCTGGCCGGAATCGCGCAGTGCGAGGCCGCCGACGGCGGACCAATCCAGATCCTCGCCCCCTTGCGCCAGCAGCGAGAGGAAGCGGTCGCGCAGAAGGCTCGCGAGCGGCAGCGGCACGCGCAGCGCTTCGCCCGCCGCGAGCGCGAGGCTCACGTCCTTCAGCCCCAGCGGCGCCGCAAACCCCGCGGGGGAGAAACGCTCTTCGGCAATGAGCGCGCCATAGGTGCGATAGACCGGCGCGCCGAACAGGGTAGAGGTGAGAAGCTCCAGATACTCGCTCTTGTCGATGCCGGCCTTGCCCACCAAGGCCATGGCTTCGCCCAGCGCCTCGATGACCGAGGCGATGAGGAAATTGCCGCTGAGCTTTACCACATTGGCGGCTTCGGGCTTTTCGGACAGCGCGAAGGTGCGCTGGCCCATGGCTTCGAACAGGGGCGCGCAGCGCGCGACCGCCTCGGGCGCACCGGCGGCCACCACGAACAGCTTCGCCGCCGCCGCCGCTTCCGGCCGGCCGAACACGGGCGCCGCCACATAATCCTGGCCGGCCTGGGCGTGCGCCTTGGCGAGGCGTTCCGACAGAGCGACGGAGATGGTGCTGTGGGAGATGTGCAGCGCGCCCTTGGGCAGGCTTTCGAGCACCGCGCCGTCGCCGAGCACCACGTGCTCCACCGCCTTGTCGTCGGCGAGCATGGTCAGCACCGCTTCGCCCTGGCAGGCTTCCGCGATGCTCGCGGCCCGCACGGCGCCGGCCGCCACCAGCGCATCGGCCTTGCCCGGCGAACGATTATAGACGCTGACCGCATGGCCGGCCTTGAGCAGGTTCGCGGCCATGGCTTCGCCCATGCGGCCGAGCCCGATGAAACCGATTTTCATGACATTGGTCCCTTGCATCCCACCTGCCGCGCGGGGCGCGGCCAGGTCCCTTCCACGATCCCCGGCCGCGCGGCGTGCGCGGCCGGCAGGGCGCTCGCCTCAGGCGGGGCGCACCGGGCCGGTGCCGGCGCCGGTCGCCTCGATGGCGGCTGCGATGGTTTCGAGATCGGCGGCGGTCAGTTCGAGGCGCGCGGCGTCGAGCCAGCCGTCCACCTGGGCCGGGCTGCGCGCGCCGACGATGGCGCCGGTGACGCCGGGCCACGCGAGCGTCCAGGCCACCGCCACGGCGGCAACGCTGGTCCTGTGCGCGTCCGCGATGGGTTTCAGCGCATCGGCCAGCTTGAGGTTGCGGGTGAGATTTTCGCCCGTGTACTCGGGATTGCGCGAGCGCCAGTCGTCCTTCGGCAGAGCGGCGGCGCGTTCCACCGTGAAGCGGCCGCTCAGCAGGCCGGACTGCATGGGGCTGTAGACGATGACGCCCGTGTCGTGCGCTGCGCACCAGGGCAGCTCGGCCTTCGCCACGTCGCGGCGGATGGCGGAGAAGGGCGGCTGGAGCGTGTCCACATGGCCGAGCGCCTCGGCCCGCGCCAATTGCGCGGCATTGTGGTTCGAAAGGCCGACGGCGCGCACCTTGCCCTGCGCCTTCAGGTCCAGCAGGGCCTGCCAATAGATCTCGATCTCGGTGCCGTCCTGGGCCGGCCAGTGCATCTGATAGAGGTCGATGCGCTCCACGCCGAGGCGCTTCAGGGAGGCTTCCACCTCGCGCTTGATGCTGTCCGGCGCGCCGATGCGCTTGGGCAAAGCGGCGCGGTCTGCCTCGTCCCAGATCAGGCCGCACTTGGTGAAGACATAGGGCCGGTCGGCGGCCGGAATGTCCTTCAGCGCCGCGCGGACGATCTCCTCGGAATGGCCGAGGCCGTAGACGGCGGCGGTGTCGATCCAGTTGATGCCGCGCTCCACCGCATGGCGGATGGCCGCGACAGATTCGCTGTCGTCCTGGCTGCCCCAGCCCACCGCCCAGTCCGGGCCGCCGATGGCCCAGGCGCCGAAGCCGACGCGGGTGATGTCCATGCCGGTGCGGCCGAAGGGACGGGTGGGCAGGCTTGTCTTTGGCATGATGCGCTCCATTGGCAGGCAGACGGTGTGTGCGTAGATGGGTCGCGTCGTTCAATCATTCCAATGGATTTTTGAGATGCGATATATCTGTTGGATCGCTTAATCGGGACCCGCCATGGAATTGCGCCAGCTTCAGCACTTCATCGCCGTGGCCGAGGAAGGCCATTTTACCCGCGCGGCGGGGCGCGTGAACATCGTTCAGTCCGCCTTGTCGGCCTCGATCCGCGCCCTGGAAGGGGAATTGGGCGCGCAACTCTTCGTGAGGAGCACGCGCCAGGTGCGCCTGACGGCGGCCGGCAGCGTGCTGCTGGACAAGGCGCGGCTGATCCTGGAGGCGGTGGGCGCGGCGCGCGCGGCGGTCGTCGAAGTGCAGAGCCTCCAACGCGGCAAGCTCTCCGTCGGCACCATGCAGAGCCTGCCGCCGTTTCTGGACCTGCCGGCGCTGCTCGCCCGCTTCCACGCCCAGCATCCCGCCATCGAGATCCGCCTCACCCAGGGCGGCGCCGACCATATGCTCGACTGCCTGCGCGAGGGGCGGCTCGACCTTGCCTTCTTCCCGCTCGGCGAGGATGCGGGCGATGTGGTCACGCGCATGATCGCGTGCGAGGAAATGGTGCTCGCCTGCGGGCCCGGCCACCCGCTCGCGGGGCGGGCGGATGTGCAGCCTTTGGAACTGGCGCGGGTGCCGTTCGTGGATTTCGAACGCGGCTGGGGCACCCGGCGGCAGGTGGACCAGATCTTCGCCCAGGCCAATATCCAGCGGCGCATCGCCTTCGAGGTAAACGAGCTCGGCACGCTGCTGGATCTGGTGGCGCAGGGGCTCGGCGTGGCGCTGGTGCCGGAGGCGATCGCCCGCGGGCATCACCCCGCCGTCGGGATCGCCCATCTGGCGGGGCCGGAAATCTGCTGGGAACTGGTGGTCGCCCATGTGGGGACGCCCGGCCAGGCCCATGCCAATCCGGCGGCGCACGCCTTCCTCGATCTGCTCGGCGCCTCCGGCGACGGTTCCGCGCCGTGCGAACCGCGCCCGGTGCCGGCTCTCGCGACTGCGTCCTGAGGTTTTATGCTCCCTCTCCCGCTTGCGGGGGAGGGGATGAAGGCCCCGCGCAAGCGGGAGGGGGAAAAAGCGTGTGTGCTTATTTCTGCCGGCGCATCGCCTCGGCCAAGGCGGCGGCGAGGGCGCCTTCCGCGGGCTTGGCGGACTTGGGGGGCTGCTGGGTGGCACGGCGCACGTCGGCCGGCGAGGCGCTGGATTGCGGCGGGCGCGGGCCGGAGGGGCGGGCGGCGCCGTCGTCCTTGCGCATGGTGAGGGCGATGCGCTTGCGCTTCACATCCACCTCCACCACCCGCACCTTCACCACGTCGCCGGCTTTGACCACCTCGTGCGGGTCCTTCACGAACCGGTCGGCGAGCGCCGAGACGTGCACCAGCCCGTCCTGGTGGACGCCGATGTCCACGAACGCGCCGAAGGCGGCCACATTGGTCACCACGCCTTCCAGCAGCATGCCGGGCACGAGGTCCTTCATGTCGTTGACGCCGTCCGCGAAGGTGGCGGTCTTGAATTCCGGGCGCGGGTCGCGGGCCGGCTTCTCCAGCTCGGCGAGAATGTCCTTCACGGTCGGCAGACCGAAGCGCTCGTCCACGAACACCTTGGGATCGAGCGCTTTGAGCGCCGCGCTATCGCCCATGAGTGAACGCACGTCGCGCCCGCAAGAGGCGATAATCTTCTTTGCCAGCCCATAGGCCTCGGGATGCACCGAGGAAGCATCCAGCGGCTCGGTGCCGTTGGTGATGCGCAGGAACCCGGCCGAAAGCTCGAACGTGCGCGGGCCGAGCCGCGCCACGTCCAGCAATTGCTTGCGGCTCTTGAACGCGCCCACCGCGTTCCGGTGCGCGACGATGGCTTCGGCGAGCGAGGTGCCGAGCCCTGAGATGCGCGCCAGCAGGGACGGGGAGGCGGTGTTGAGATCGACGCCGACCGCGTTCACCGCGTCTTCCACCACCGCGTCCAGGGCCTTGGCGAGGCGGCTCTGGTCCACGTCGTGCTGGTATTGGCCGACCCCGATGGATTTCGGCTCGATCTTCACCAGTTCCGCCAGCGGGTCCTGCAGGCGGCGGGCGATGGAGACCGCGCCGCGCAGCGAGACGTCCACATCCGGCATCTCGGCGGCGGCCGTGGCCGAGGCGGAATAGACCGAGGCGCCGGCCTCGCTCACCACCACCGTCTTGGGCTTCGGCGCGGGCAAAGCGGAAATCACGTCGGCGGCCAGCTTCTCGGTCTCGCGGCTCGCCGTGCCGTTGCCGATGGCGATCAGCTCCACATTATGCTTGCGGATGAGGTGGGCCAGTTCCGCGCTGGCGCCGGTAATGTCGTTGCGCGGCTGGAACGGATAGACGGTGGAGGTGGCGATCAGCTTGCCGGTCTGGTCCACCACCGCCACCTTCACGCCGGTGCGGATCCCGGGGTCGAGCCCCATGGTGGCGCGCGCGCCGGCCGGGGCGGCGAGCAGCAAATCCTTCAGGTTGCGGGCGAACACGCGGATCGCCTCTTCCTCCGCCCGCTCGGTCATGGAGGTCATGAGATCGATGGAGAGATGCAGCGAAAGCTTCACCCGCCAGGCCCAGCGCGCCACATCGCGCAGGAAGGCATCGCCCGGCCCGCCGGCGGCGGAAATGCCGTAAGCTTGCGCGATCATGCGCTCCACCGGCTTGACGGGGGCGGGATCGTCCGCATCCACGTCGAGGTCGAGCGAAAGCACCTCTTCGTTGCGCCCGCGCAGCATGGCGAGCGCCCGGTGGCTCGGCACAGTGGCCCAGCGCTCGGAATGGTCGAAATAATCGCGGAACTTGGCGCCCGCCTCCTCCTTGCCGTCGATCACCTTGGCGCGCAGCACCGCATTGGCCTGCATATGGGCGCGCAGGCGGCCGATGAGCTCGGCATTTTCGGCGAAGGTCTCCACCAATATGTCGCGCGCGCCATCCAGCGCCGCCTTGGTGTCGGGCACGTCGGCGCTCAGGAAGCGCGCCGCAAGCTCGGCGGGAACGCTGGCGCGGTCGGCGAGGATCGCCTCCGCCAGAGGCCCGAGGCCGCGCTCGCGGGCGATTTCCGCCTTGGTGCGGCGCTTGGTCTTGTAGGGGAGGTAGAGGTCCTCCAGCTCCGCCTTGGTGGCGGCGGCGGCGATCTTCGCCGACAGCTCATCGGTGAGCTTGCCCTGGGCGGAGATGGATTTCAGCACGCTCTCGCGCCGCTGCTCCAGCTCGCGCAGATAGGAGAGGCGCTCTTCCAGCGTGCGCAGTTGGGTGTCGTCGAGGCCGCCCGTGGCCTCCTTGCGATAGCGCGCGATGAAGGGAACGGTCGCGCCTTCGTCCAGCAGCCCAACCGCCGCGTTCACCTGCGCGGGCCGCGCCGCGATCTCGCGGGCGATGATCTGGGCGATCTGGTCGGAGGTGGCGGCCATGGGGTCTCCTGCGGCGCTTTTCGGGGGCGCCCTTGTGGGCTGATTCTGAACTGCACGCCAAATCGGGCCGGCCTATGGTCGCAGAGCCGAGCCGTCTTGCGAAGCGGGCGGGACGGGGCGCGGCGGAGCCTGCGGCGGATTCATGTTGGGCGAATATTCGGCAGAAAAGCAGGTTTCATCAGCCGGAAAGGCGCGGAGAACCTTCACGAAACCACTGTTCGTCCGCGCTAAGTCATTGTTTCACGTGAAACATTTCTACAAGGCAGCGGGCCCTGGGGCAACGCCGGCGCGAAATCTTCCGCCCACGAAAAAGGGCGCGGCCCCCGTGTGGCCGCGCCCTCGACGATCTACGGATGGCGCACGCCTAGTTGCGCGGCGGGCGATGGCGGCGCACCCAGCGGGCGCGCAAAATCAGGAAGATGAACATCAGGATGGAAATCACCGCCAGGACGGTGCCCCAATTGCTGGCGATGCGCAGCACCCGGCCGAGCGTATCGGTGCGCTCGCCCACCTCCTGGGTGATCGGCGTGCGGGTATCGAGCTGGACGATCGGGCCGTCGGAGGTCAGCACCGTGAGATCGCCGCGGCCGAACTGGAACGGCCGGTCGAGGTCCGGCGCGTCGGTGCCGAGGGTGCGATACATGATGCCCCGCTGGCCGTTGGCGGCCACCGCTTGGGCCACGCCCGCGCCGGTGACGCCGCTGACATTGAGCAGCACCTCGCTCGGACGCTCCCGTAGGATCAGCCGGTCATCGGCGATGGTCACCTTGCTGGCGGCGCCGGCCACATTGGTATCGAGGGCGAGGAAAGTGCCTTCCGGCCGCACTTCCGTGTCGTTGGCCACCACCGTGAGCTTGGCGCGCTCCGGCGAGATGCCGGCGGCGGCGGCGATCGCGACCATCTGCGGCAGGCGCGACGCACCGGCCTGCAGATAGGACTGGGGCACGAAAATCTCGGCCTTTTCAGCCAGATACGGCACGATGCCGACGAAATCCTCGGTCTTCGGCGCCGGCTCCAGCATGACGCGGCTGGAGGGCAGCACCGCCACCGGGAAGGATTGCGGCGTCTCGCGGCACCGGTCGCTCATGGGCTGGCGCTGGAACGAGACGCGCAGCACGTTGCGGGCGGTCAGCGCATAGTCAGGAACCGCCACCTTGATGGTTTCCGGCTGGCCGTTGGCCGTCAGGTTGCGGGCGCCGAGCAGATAGTCGTTGAGGAAGACCGAGGCGATGGGCGCGGTATCCCCGGCGCCGGGGGCGGCCGAGACGTCCACCGCGAAGGACGAGGGCACGCGCCCGCCGGTGACGACGGTGGCAAGGTCGAAGCCGGCGCTCCAGTCGCCGCGCGCCAGCACGTCGAACGAGCCGGGGGTTCCGCCAAGACGCGACAGCGGCACTTCGGCGGCGTTGACCAGGTCTGGGCTCGCGGCCGTGACAGCTCGCACCCGTGGCACCACCAGCATCCGCCGCCACAGATCGGCCAGGATGCCCGCCGCGGGCGCGCCGGCATTGGCGGCCACGGTGATCACCGGCCGCCCGGCCAGCATGGCGAGGCTGACGTTCTGGTCCGCGCCCGGTTCTGAAACCGCAGCGCGCGCGTTGGTCCACTTGTCGTAGATCTCCGTCGCACTCGGGCTTGCGGTGCGGATCTGGTCCCGCAGGGCCGCAAGGGCGTTGGAGACCGCGCCGGAGAGATTTTCGTCCACGATCGCGATGTCGGCACCGATGGCGCCGGGGCCGCTCACCACCAGCAGCGCGCCGATCTCCGCCTCGTTGGCGATGCGGTGCTTGTCCTTGCCGGAGATGGCGGCGAAGGCCGGCACGCCGGCAAAGCCCGGTGGCACCTCGAGGGCGGTCAGGTCCACCTCGTCGCCCACCTGGGGCAAGGACACCATGCGGGCCCGCCGGCCCGCCCGCTCCAGCACGCTGGCGATGCGCCAGGCGGCGTCGAAGGCGTTGCGAGAGAGCGGGGCCGGCGGCATCAGCAGGATCGGATGCGGCGGCAGGGCGCTCCAGGCGGTGGTGATGTCGGTCACCGCATTGCGGTCGTAGGTGTAGGTGAGGCGGGTATCGGGGCCGATCTCGAAGATGTTGCCGATGGCGCGTTCGTCCGCGCACAATTGCTCGGCCACCACGGAGGCCCAGGCCACGTTGAGATCGAGGAAGCCGGTGCGCCGGGCATTGGTCGCCACCGGGATTTCAAACAGCACCGCGCTTTTCTCGCCCTTCACCTGCTGGGCCACTTGGGGCGTGCCGTCGATTGAGACGAGATAGGTCGTGCGCCCGCCGTCGCCGCGCAGATAGCGGCCCTGGAAATTCAGCCGGGCGCTGTTCAGCGGCAGGTTGGCCGGAACCGGAAAGAACACGGAGCGGCGCGCGTCCAGCCCCGAGAGGCCGATGGGCTGGAGGATGCCGAGATCGGCAAGGGTCAGGGAAACCGTGACGGCGCCGTCCCCGGCGACACGCTGCATGGCATAGGCGACCGGGTCGGCCGGCAGGGGTGTCAGCGCCGCCGGGGCGCTATCCTGCGCCAGGGCCGGTAGGCCAAGGGCCGAGACGCCGCATAAGGGCATGGCCAGAGCCAGGACAAACCTCCAGGCCCTCGTCGCGAGGTATCCCTTTGCGCCTCGTCCCCCCATTCCTGCGTCCCTCACCCTAATCGCCACGCACGCGCTTGCACACGTGTTACCTAATTGCCGCCTCTCGGTCACCAAAGTGATAACACACCGCCGTTTCAGCGATAGTCCTTGCAATAAATCGCCCCTGCGGTGGAAGAAACCCCGCCGCTTGGAGGGTCACGCAGCGAAAGTCGAGGTGGGACGGCCGCACAGCGTATCGACGATGCGCCCGGCCGCCTTGCCATCGCCATAGGGGTTCAGGCGTTGCGCGAACTGGGCGTAATGGGCCGGATCGTCCAGCAGCCGCGCCACTGCCGAAACGATACGGGTCGCATCGGTGCCCACCAGTTCCACCGTGCCGGCGATCACGGCTTCCGGCCGCTCGGTGACGTCGCGCATCACCAGCACCGGCTTGCCGAGGGAAGGCGCTTCCTCCTGCACGCCGCCGGAATCCGTCAGCACCAGGGTGGCGCGGCGCATGAGGTATAGGAAGGGCACGTAATCGAGCGGGGCAATGAGGTGAATGTTCGGGCAATCGCCCAGCCGCTCCATCACCGGGTCGCGCACGTTGGGGTTCAGGTGGACGGGGTAGACGATGTCCACGTCGCCTCGCCCGTCAAGGCGCGCCAGGGCATCGCAGATGGCGATGAAGCCCGCGCCGAAATTCTCGCGCCGATGGCCGGTGACAAGGACAAGCCGGCGCGCGGTGCCGATGTTCGCAAATCGCGCCTCCAGCCCCTGACGCAGGACGGCATCGGAATCGATGCGCGCCAGGGTCAGGAACAGGGCGTCGATGCCGGTATTGCCGGTGATGGTGACATTTCCCTGCACATGCTCGGAGGCGAGATTGGCAGCGGCGGTGGGGGTGGGTGCGAAGAGCTGGTCGCACAGGCGATCCACGACCTGCCGGTTCATCTCCTCGGGCCATGGCCGGGTGAGGTCATAGGTGCGCAGGCCGGCTTCAACATGCCCCACCTTGATGCCCCGGTTGAATGCCGCCAGCGCGGCAGCAAGCGCCGTGGTGGTATCTCCATGAACCAGCACGCGATCGGGCCGGGCCTCCTCCAGCACCGCGTCGAGCTTTGACATCACGCGAGCACACAGGGCGTTCAGCGTCTGGTCTGGCTCCATCACGTCGAGATCGTAATCAGGGGAGATGCGGAACAGGCCCAGCACCTGGTCGAGCATGGCGCGGTGCTGCCCGGTGACGCAGACAAGCGAAGTCAGCGTCGGTTCCGCTGCCATGGCGGAGACAAGGGGCGCCATCTTGATGGCTTCCGGCCGGGTTCCGAAAACGCTCAATATCCGCATCTTCTGCCTTACGTTCTCGAACTCGGTCGGCGGATCGGGGCGGAAGGCCGTGTCAGACACGTCGCATACCGCTACAAGGAAGCGAAGGTCGAACTCACATTTCTGCTGGAAATGGTCGGTACCGCTCCAGCCCCGAGGCGCAGAACGCAATTCGCATGAAAAAGACTACTCAATTCTTTACGCGCCGTACGGCATTATATGTGCTGCTCGGCGGAGCGGCGATCCCGCTGGTCTCTTCCGCTTTGCTTTTGCGGAAGGCGCCCACGCGTCTTGATGGCAGTTTCCTACAAATCTGGAAAGACGATCTCAAGCTCTCCCAAACGCAATGGGCCGAGAGGGTAGCTACACTGCGCGCATTGCAATGCCATGACGTGGTTCTGCAATGGACGAGCTTCGGTGAGGAATACCGAATGTCCGATGAAAGCGTGCTCGCTTTCATGGATCTCGCATATGCAGCAGGCTTAAGCGTCACCGTAGGACTGCCTTACGATCATCGCTATTGGAAAGTGCTGATGGGCCAGGAGCAAATCAGCCTTCCCGCATTCATGTCAGAAATGGCCGAGGCCGGGGCTCGTTTTATTTCAAGTACGACGTATTCGGCGCACCCGGCCTTCGCCGGATGGTATGTGCCTTATGAGATAGATCAATATAGCTGGAGAAAAGCGGAAGATCGGCGGCATCTGAAAAGCTATCTTCTGCGGCTGCGTGACACTTTGGGTACGAAAGGGGCTCCCCTCTCCATCTCGACTTTCTTTAGTCAACTGGAGGGAGCAGGCTACCTCACTGACGTATGGTCCGACGTGCTGGACGCCGGTGCGATCCGCCTGATGGTGCAGGACGGCGTCGGTATCTACGGCATGGTCAATTACGAGCGGCTTGCTCCCTTGTTCGCGCTCCTGAAGCAGCGGAAGGCCGAATTCGATCTGGTTCTGGAAGTTTTCAGCCAGGTGCCGGGCGAGCGGCCGGAGGACATGCGGCTTGTTCCGGCTGGGTTTGAGCGGGTGCAGGCGCAGCTTGAGGCCGCAGCGCGGATCGCGCCTGCGCGTATCCTCGCTTTCGCGGTCTATCCCTACATGGCCGGTGCGGACCCGAAGGCCCAGGCGCTTGGCGCGGCCTATGAGCGCACGGTGTTGGGCTGACGTCCTTGATGTCGATATCGCTCGGGCGCTCGACAGATTAAGAATGATTTAATACTTTAGGCTGTGTCGCTTTTTCAGATGACCTCATTGCTGCGGGAAAGTTTTTTATTAGTTGGCTTTGGAGTTTGCCTAAAGCCCCACGACTTGCTGAGAATCGTCGAGGTTTCTTGCCGCGCGCACGAGGTGCGGGGCATTCCGGTGCACCGCGGTTTCTGGTGCTTCGCACCCGCATCGCCCCTTGCTCCGGCACGCAAATTGGAAGAGACCGCTTGCGGGCGGTTTTAGCGCGCGCTTTCGCGCGCGGCGCCCGTGAGGGTGTGGCATGAGCGATGAACTGGTGGTCAAGGACAGCAACGGCACGCGCCTGAAGGATGGCGACAGCGTTCACGTCATCAAGGACCTGAAAGTGAAGGGCTCGTCCTCGGTGCTGAAGCGCGGCACGTTGATCAAGAACATCCGCCTGACCGACAATGCCGAGGAAATCGAGTGCCATGCGGAAAAGATCAAGGATCTGGTGCTGAAAACCTGTTTCCTGAAGAAAGCCTGACGCGCGGTGCGACCGGGCTCTTCCGCAAGGGCGGTCTTGTGCTTAGAATCCCAGCATGATTCTGCATAATTTCGCCGCCCGGCATTGGATCCTCGTCGCGATCATCCTGGTCGTCTGTGTCATGGCCTATCTGATGAGCTTCGCATGAGGCCGCGTGCCGCATGAGCCTGCCGGCTGATTGTGCGCCCGGTGATCTCGCCGCAGCGCGCGCTTTCACAATTGCCTGCGCGCGACCGTGGCTGGTGGCTCGGTTCGCCGCGCCCCGGCGCATGGTGAGCTGGTCACTCAACCGGCCGGGTTTCGTGGATGCGCATGAGGTCGCCTGGCTGGAAGTGCGCAATGCCGACCTGACGCCGGGCCTTGATCCCGCGCGCTGGTTTGCGGATCGCCTTGCCGAAGCGGGGCATGCAAATGCGGTGGGCATGATGACCGCCCGCAATGTCGCCTGCCATCATCACGCATGCGCCAGTGTGGACGGGGTGCAGGCGGAATGCCTCATTACGCTTGGCCTCAATAATGGCGAGCGGATCGGCCAGCGGGTCACGACGCCCTGGGTCGGCCCGGGGACCATCAACATTCTGTGTGATGTCTCGGTGCCCCTGCACGATGCCGCACTTCTGGAAGCGGCAAGCCTCGTTACGCAGGCTCGCACGGTGGCGATAATTGGTGCAGGATACCGGCGGGCAGGGATGCGCGAGAGCGTAACCGGGACGGGGACCGATTGCGTGGTCCTCAGTTCGCCGCCCGGGCGCTCTTCCGAACGGTTCGCGGGTATGCACACTGCCGTGGGCGAGGCCGTGGGCGCGGCGATTCTTCGAGCGATGGATGCCGCCCTGAACCAATGGCTTGCGCAGAACAGCGTGACCACGGACGCTTGAAGCGATCATGGGAGTTTTGAGATGACGGCAGCAATGAAGGGCTCTTCGTCCCGCGCGCAAGCCGAGAAGACATTTGAAAAGTTGCAGGGGCGCCCGGCGGAGCCGGAAGCGAACGCGCCCGAATATGAGAAAGACGCCGACGCCGCCCGTGCCAAGATGGCCAAGCTGAAGGCCCTGCGAGAAGCCCGTGAGGCCGCCGAGGCGGCCCAGCGCAGCACCATCCGCGAAAAGGCCCGCCGAACCGTGCGCGCCAAGGAACAGGCGTGAACTGGATTCTCTA
Organism: Roseixanthobacter pseudopolyaromaticivorans; assembly: GCF_043195145.2. Lineage (NCBI taxonomy): Bacteria > Pseudomonadati > Pseudomonadota > Alphaproteobacteria > Hyphomicrobiales > Xanthobacteraceae > Roseixanthobacter > Roseixanthobacter pseudopolyaromaticivorans. The sequence continues at coordinate 2,845,636 of NZ_CM195539.1, read as the reverse complement.
TTGAGAAGCCGGCGTCGCGCTGTCCTGTGGTAAATCGAGAAGGTTGATGCTCGCCATGGCGACGCCGCGCTTTCCGGCCTGCTTCACCTGATACATCGCCCGATCCGCCGAGCGCATCAGATCAATGCCGGTCATGCTGTGGTCCGGGTAAAGGGCGACGCCGATGCTGGCGCTCACTTCCACCGTCACGGTCGCCTCATGGTCCGCCAGGAGATAGGGTTGCTGGAGCGCCGCGCAGAGGCGGTTGGCCTGAGAGAGCGCGACTTCCGCGTCTGCGATGCCGTCCATGATGACGGCGAATTCATCGCCGCTGAGGCGGGCGGCGATATCCTCCCGGCGCACCCCGTTGCGCAGCCGGTCGGCGATGGCGCAGAGCAGGCGGTCGCCCACCCCATGGCCATAGCTGTCGTTCACCCCCTTGAACCCGTCGATGTCGAGATAGAGCAAAGCAAACTGCGCGTGCCGCATGGCCGCCTGGGCGAGTGCGCGATCCAGCCGGTCTAGGAAGAGAATGCGATTGCCGAGGCCCGTCAGCGCATCGTGGGTCGCCATGTGGCGGACCTGTTTTTCGACGCGCCGACGCTCGTCTATTTCTTCTTCCAGCTGCCGGTTGCGCTGTGCCAGTTCGTTCAAGGCCGCCTTAAGCTTGAGCTTGCTGACATGCAGATCAAGGAACACCGTCACCTTAGATAGAAGGATGGCATCGTTGATCGGCTTGGCGATGTAATCGACCGCGCCGAACGTGTAGCCCTTCAGGCGATTGATGTCGTCGAGATAGGTCGCGGTGACGAACACGACCGGAATGTCGCAGGTCGTCGGGTCGTTGCTGAGATGGGATGCGACCTCGAAGCCGTCCATGTCCGGCATCTGAACGTCGAGCAGGATCAGCGCGAACGTATGCTCCAGGCACAGCGCCAGGGCCTCATTGCCCGAATGGGCCTCGAAAATATCCGCCCGGACCGAATAGAGCAGGTGGCGCATGGCCACCAAATTGGCGGTCACGTCATCGACGACGAGGATCTTCGGGCGGGCGATATCGTTCATGTCCGGCACATCCGGTTGAGTGCGGCGACGAGCTCAGGCAGCGGGGCACAAAGGTCGGCGCCAGCCATATCGAGGGCGGCTTGCGGCATGATGGGAACGTCCGCGTCGGCAGGATCCTGTATGAAAGCTGCTCCGCCGGCTTGCCGAATACGCTTCATCCCGGCGGCGCCGTCGGCATTGGCCCCTGTGAGCAGCACGCCGACGAGGTTCGCGCCATAGGCGTCGGCCGCGCTTTCGAACAGCACGTCGATCGATGGGCGGGAGAAGCAGATGCGCTTATCCACAGATAAGGAGAAGTGGCGATCCCGTTCAATCAGAAGGTGGTAGCCAGGTGGGGCGACATATGCATGCCCAGGCTCGATGCTGATGCGCTCCCGCGCCGTTGTCACCGGCCACTTGCCGGCGCCATCCAGCAAAGGCGACATCAGATCCTCCGCGTCCGCGCCGACATGAACCACTATGATGACGGCGACATGAATATCTGCATGTAAGCCCGCCATGATCACCTTCAGCGCAGCGGGACCTCCCGCCGACGCGCCGATCACTATGGCCTCCATCGCTCCCCTCAATAGCCCGGTTTCAAGCGATACAGCTGCGCCGCAGCATTTACAATTTGGAAGCGCTCGCGCGCAGGTGAGAATTCCAGATTTTCGCGCGCGCCGAGACATAGAAAGCCGGAGCGCACGAGGCTGTCCGCAAACATTTCTATTGCTCGATTTTGCAGGGGATTGGTGAAATAGATCAGGACATTCCGGCACAGGATAAGGTGTGCTTCGCAAAACACCCCGTCGGTCACGAGATTATGTTCGGCGAAAGTGATGTTGCGCATAAGTTGTGAATCAACTTTCGAAAACTCATAGCGCGAATGAAAATAATCCGACAAGCTATGTGTGCCACCCGCGTTCCGATACCTTTCAGCGGAGTCCCGCACGTCGCGCGTGGGGAAGATCCCAGCTGCCGCGCGGCTGAGCGAGTCCGGTGAAATGTCGGTGGCGTAGATCCGTGTGCGGTCGTAGAGACCGGCCTCGGTGAGCAGGATGGCGAGGCTATAGACTTCCTCCCCTCGCGCGCAGCCCGCCTGCCAGATGTTCACTTGAGGATAGGACACCAGGGCGGGGAAGACCTCGCGGCACAGGCAGGCGAAGCTTCCCGGATCCCGGAAGAATTCGGACACCGGCACCGACAGGCCCGAGATCGCCTCCGGCAGGCGGGTAGCGTCATGCAGCAAGGTGTCGGTCAGCTGTCCGATGGTGCCGGAACCGAAGGTCGTGACAAGATTGCGGATTCTCCGGGTCAGCGACGCCCGGTTATATTCGCGGAAGTCATATCCATAGCGTCGACGCAGCGCCTCGACGAACAGATCGACCTCGATGGCCTCGACTTCTTCGACACGCTCGGCATTCATGACGGTGTCAGCCAGATGCGGATCATCGACAGCAGCTTCGGCACGTCGATGGGCTTGGAGAGATAATCGCTGGCGCCCGCGGCGATGCATTTCTCCCGGTCGCCGGTCATCGCCTTCGCGGTCAGGGCGATGATGGGCAGCTTGGTAAAGGCCGGATTCTTGCGGATCTCGCCCATGGCTTCATAGCCGTCCATCACGGGCATCATGATGTCCATCAGCACGATTTCCGTGTCCGGATGGTCGGCGAGCTGCGTCAATGCTTTGGCGCCGTCGGAGGCGAGGATCACGTTGAGCCCCTTGCCGCGCAGCACCTTGGAGAGGGCGAAGATGTTGCGCATGTCGTCGTCCACGAGCAGCAGCTTGCGGCCGGCAAGATCGCCGTCGGGTTCGGCGGGGATCGCGCTCGGCGCATGGTGCACGCTGTGCAGGAAAAGGCTCACCTCATCCAGCAGCCGCTCGGGTGAGCGGGCGCCCTTGATGACGATGCTGTCGGTATAAGCCCGCAGCCGCAAGCTCTCCTCGGGCGTCAAATCGCGGGCGGAATAGATCACGACAGGTACGATGCTGCCGCGCGCGGCCAGCTCTTCCACCAACTGGAAGCCGGACATGCCCGGCAGGCCGAGATCGAGCACGATGCAATCCACCTCATGCTGCTCGAGGAAGGTCAGCGCGGCCTCGGCGGATTCGGCTTCGCGAACCTCGATGCCGGCGCTGGCGACCAGCTTGCGCACCGAAAAGCGCGCTGCCGAGTCATCATCCACAACCAGCACCTGCCGCTGCCGGTCGGCGGCGAAATGCATGAGCCGATCCAGCGCGCCGTTGAGGTCTGTCTGGTTGACCGGCTTGGTGAGGAAGCCGACGGCGCCAGCTTCGCGCGCGCGGGGAGCCTCTTCCAGCGCCGAAACGAAATGAACCGGAATGTGACGGGTGGCCGGGTCCTTCTTCAAGGTCTCGATCACCTGCCAGCCGTCCATGCCGGGCAGCATGACATCCAGCAAGATGCCGGAAGGATTGTAGGTCCGTGCGAAGGCCAGCCCGGTTTCTCCGTCTCCGGCGGCAACGACCCGATATCCCTTGCGCCGCACGATGCCCATCAACGAGCGGCAGAAGGCGGCATCGTCCTCGACAATCAGCACTACCTTGTCGCCGGCTGCGATCACGTTGCGGTCGTCGGCGAGAAACGGCTGGTTGCGTGGCGTATAAGCCGGCCGCTCGGGCGCGCCGACGATCGCTGGGCCGGCGGGCATCGCGGGTTTGGGAGTGCTGGCCTCGCGCGCTGCGGCGGCCTGGCCCTCGGCATCGGCGGCAACGGGCAGGGTCAGGCGGAACGTGCTGCCGGCTCCCTCTGTGCTGCGGACTGTGACATCGCCCCCCAGCAGGACCGCGAGACGGCGGGAAATGGCGAGGCCGAGGCCAGTGCCGCCATATTGCCGGCGGGTGCTGGCGTCGACCTGCTCGAATGCCTCGAAGATGGTGTCGAGCTTATGGGGCGGAATGCCGATGCCGGAATCAGTGACTTCAATCGCCACCCCGCCGCCGGGCAGATCCGCGCAAGGCGTGAATTTCACGCTCACGCTGCCGTTGGCGGTAAATTTGAAGGCATTGCCAAGCAGGTTGTTGGTGATCTGTTCAAGCTTGCCGTCGTCGGTGACGATGACAGGGGGGATGTCGGGCGCCAACTCGATGGTGAATGCAACGCCCTTCTCGTCGGCCATGTGGCGGAAGTTGCGCTCCATCCGGTGGGCGAAATCGGCCAGACGGAGCGGCTCGCGTACCACTTCCATCTTGCCGGCCTCGACCTTGGAAAGATCGAGAATTTCGTTGATGAGCCGCAGCAGGTTGGCGCCACTGTCGTGAATGATGGAGACCGCCTCGATCTGGTCCTCGTCCAGATTGCCGCTGCGGTTTTCGGACAGGTCGTGCGCGAGGATCAGCAGGGAATTCAGCGGCGTGCGCAGCTCATGCGACATGTTGGCCAGGAATTGCGACTTGTATTGATTGGCGCGCGCCAGATCGTCCGCCTTGGTCTGGGTTTCTTCCTGAAGTTTGGCGAGGTGCGCCTTTTGCTTTTCGAGCGCCTCGGCATTGTGGCGCAACACATCATTGGCCTGCTGCAATTCCTGCGCCTGGACCCGCAGCTCCTCTTCGGAGGCGACGAGGCGCTGGGACTGATCGTGCAATTGTTCGTTGGTGGTGCGCAATTCTTCCTGCTGGCTGCGCAATTCCTCCTCGGCGGCCCGCAGTTCGGCGGTCTGCTCCTGGGTCTGCTTCAGGAGGGCGAGGGTGCGGCGGGCCCGCATCAGATTATCGAGGCTGACCGCTGCGAGCGGCGCCAGTTCCTCCACGAGCGCGAGGCACCGGCCTTCCAAGGCCTCGAAGGTGGCAAGCTCCAGCACGCCCAGCAATTGGTCCTTGGAGACGATGGGCAACACGATCACCGCACGCGGCGAGGCCTCGCCCGTGCCGGAGTGAATGCGCACATAATCTTCCGGCACGGGGCTGAGGACGATGGTGCTGCGCTCCAGCGCGCACTGACCCACCAGGCCTTCGCCGAGGCGATATTCGGGACTGACGTGGCGGCGTTCCTTATAGCCATAGCTGCCGCGAAGCTCGAGTAAGCCGGTGTCCGGATCGAAGCTGTAGAACACGCCGACGCCGGCACCGACCAATCCCGAAAGTTCCCGCACCATGGTCTGCGCGAACTCCCGCGACTCATTGGTCTCCTGCAGCTTGCGCGAAATGTTGGCGAGTTCCGTCTTGACCCAATTGTTGTTGTACGTCTCGATCGCCATGCCCTTGAAGACCTGAAGGGCCCGGCTGATGGTTCCGACCTCGTCACGGCGGTCGAGATTCGTGACGATGATTGAATGATCGTGGGCGGCGAGGCGCTCCATAAGCTGCGCCACGTGTCGAAGGGGGGCCGACACCAGGCGCGACATCATGAAGATGGCCCCCGCAGCCATGCAGAGCGCGGCCAGGAGGGCTGAAAGATTGATGATCCCCAGCAACCGCTCACCATTCTCAAGGTCGTCCTGTGCGGCTTCCAAGCGGGCGGAGGAGGTTGCCAGCATCTGGTCGAGCCCGGTCGCGATGGCTCGGCTGCCGACCTCGGTAACTTCAGTCGACAGGAAGCTTCCGAGCGCAGCGTTCAGGTCCTCACCGGGCTGGGCTGAGCCGAAGGAGCGCGAGACGATAGCCACCACGGGACCCGCCACCTGCTCTTTCCAGGAGGCGTTAAGGAGGCGTACGCGCTCGAACTGGCCGATGAGGACCGCGTCCTTGCCTGCCAGCTTCTTCACCTGCTCCAGCTGTTCGCTGAATGCCTCGTCGGTGGTGTTGTAATGCCGGAGATTGAGCTCGCTGGGCGAGAAGGCGGCGCGCATCAGCGCGATCTGACGGCGATTGATGGCCCGGGCGCTGGCGTTGACCGCCTTGATGAAGTCGCTCAGCTGTTCAGCGCTGGCCCGCTGCTCATCGATGCGCCACACGGTCATGCGGGTCACGCCGAGCGAGACCAGGAAGCACGTCAGCAGCAGGGCTATGATGCCGACGATTTTACTTTGGACGGACAGATTTTGAAGCCATCCGCTTTTTGATTGCGCCCCGCCCATGGGCTCCCCCTGCACACCATCCCAATGGTGAAATACATAGAGGCAATTGATGAATTTTCATATTCGGGCCTTCGGCGCCGGGCCTGCGCCGACATCGGATTCGGACAATTCGCGGATAAATTGCCGTGCCGGCTTCGCGTCGTGCTGCGCAGGTGGCGTTTTGCCTATATGAGGGAGGCGTTGGACCGCAAGACGATGGATGGGACATGAAGGGTGTGAAGAAGGCCGGGTTGAACGATCGGTTGGAGGCGCAGGCGAAGGCGCGCGCCGCAATGCTTGAGAAGTTCGCTGCCCGTGCGAAGGAAGACGACCCCGAAGCGGTGGCGCGACGCGCGGCCCGCGCGGAGCAGGCTGCGGCCCGTGCGACCCGCGCCGCGGAGCGCGAGCGGGAGCAGGCGGCGCGTGCCGAACAGGAGGCACGTGAAAAGGAACTGCGTGAGGCCGAGCGCATTCGCTCCGAAGCGGAAGCCGCAGCGGAAGCTGAACGCCTGAAGGCGGAAGCGGAAGCGGAGGAAGAGCGTCTGCGTGCCGAACAGAAGGCGGCCCGCGATGCGCGCTATGCGGCGCGAAAGGCCAAGAAGCGCTGAGGCGCTGGAAGAAAGACTGTCGCGCCGAGCGGGGAAGCTCGCCCGCCTTCAACAAAACGACACGAGAGCTCGTGTTCAGGAGGCCCTCTCGGAGGGCCTCCCTCGGCACGCTTTTCTACGCCTGAGCTTTGCGGATGCCCGAAAGGCACCCACTCCCTCAGCGGGAACTGAGCGGCATCCCCCTGCATCAAGGCTTGGTTGATCCGGGAGGACATACCTCCTCAGGCGACGCATCATCGGCGCCCCGCTTTACCGTTTGTGAGGGAGGATCGCTTGCGGGAAAGCTCTCCTCCAGCGCCTCATCGAGCGCATCGGACTCCGCACGGCATTCCTCCTCTGCCGTTTTCTTCGCGGCGGCGGCTTCTGGCCCGGTGATGCCGCCAGGACGTGTGGCGGCCGGTGGATCGCTCGCCGGGAAGCTGTCCTCGAGCGCTTGATCGAGAACCTCTTCGGCCCCCGGGCCCGAGCCGCCTTGCTTACCCATGTTCGCCTCCATCGCTCGCCAATGTCGCGCCTTAGAGATGCTAACCTAGACACATCTTCCGGCGACACGGAAACCCGCGCCTCGCGGTTACGCTCAAGCACAACGCGAGACGCATATTTTTGGTTCCTCAAGGCGCCGCGAGCAACACCGCAACCGGCATGCGCTCGAGAAGCGTCGCGAGAGGTGTCGTCTCGGCAAGCGAGAACGCGCGCCCGCTTGCGAGGTCAGAATACGTGCCTGCAAGCTGCGCCGGCAATTGCAGATCGGTTTCTTGAAGCGCTTCATTCGGGACCAGCGGACGCTCGGAAGTCCCCAGAAGTCCGGCGCACAAACGGTTCGCGACCATCACCAGGGTCAGCTCCCCATGCTGGCGCGCGAAGGCGATCGCCTGATTGGTGGCGGGACCAGCCACGTCCAGCGGCAAATAGCTGCCCTTCAAAAACAGGTCCGGATGGGCCGCCCGCGCGCGCAGCAGGGTCGCGATCAGGCTCTGCTTCACCCGTCCGTCCCGCCAGTGAGGCAGGCAGGCGGCCGGCGATTCGAGCCGCCCGAGGGCAGTCGCACGGGCGCGGTAATCGACCGGCCGCCGGTTGTCGGGGTCGACCAGGCTGAAATCCCAGAATTCTGTTCCCTGATAGAGGTCCGGTACGCCTGGGACGGTATATTTGAGAGCGATTTGGGCAAGGCCGTTGAGCGCGCCGGCAGGCGCGAGGCGCTGCACGATCGCGGCCAGCGAAGCCCGCACCGCCTTGCCCCGTCCGTCGGTCAGGATCAGGCGCAGAAAGTTATCGCATCCCGCCTCATAGTCGGTGTTAGGAAACACCCAGTTGGTATGGCGCTTCGCTTCCCGCAACGCCTTGATCTGCCAGGAGGCCATGCGTTCCAGCAGGCCGTGCAGGCGCCCGCCATCCTCGGGACCGAGATCGAGCGGCCACGCGCCGATCAACGCCTGATAGAGCATCACTTCATCCACCGGGCTAGGCTCGGGAAGGGGCGCCAAGGCCTCGCGCAGCGGCAGCGCCGCCGCCTGGAGATCGGCCAGCGCCAGGGACCATTCCTGCGGGATTTCGCTCAGCACCGCGAGGCGCATGCGGCTGTCCTCGCCGCGCTTGTGGTCGTGCGTGGCGGTGGCGAGCATGGCGTCGGGGAAGTGCGTGCCGCGCGCCTGCGCCAGCTCGTGGAAGGCCCGAACCGGCAAAGCGAGTTGGCCGGGATCTGAGCCCACTTCGTTGCGCGAGAGCAGGCGGCCGTAGCGGTAGAAGACCGTATCCTCCACGGCTTTGGCGGCGATCGGCGCGGTGAGCTGCTGGAATTTGGCGATAGCATAGGCGCGGGTGCCCGCCTGCTCCATGTCGCCACCGAGCGCACGGGGCGCTTCCCCGCCGAGCCAGCGGTCCAGAAGATCGAGGACGGGATGATCGATGGGCGCGAGGCGCCGCCGCGCCTGGGTGAGAGCTTGTGAAAAATAGGTCCAATCCTGGGCCGAACGCCCGCTCGCATCGGCATAGGTGCGATAGACCGGAAACGCCACTACCAGCTCCCTGAGGGACCGCCGGATGGAGGCGAGGGTGATGTCGCGCGTATCGAGGTCCTGCTGGGCCACTTCGTGCAGGGCGCGTGCGGCGGTATCCATTTCGGTCCCGAAGCCCTCGCGCAGGATCTGGCGCCGGGCCGCTTCCATCTGGGCGGCATAGGTGCCGGAATCCTGCGCGGCTTGGCTCCACACCTTTTCCAGCGCATCGTCGGAACTGCCGTCGTGCAGCACCGCCGAAACCTCGTCCATGAAGTCGTATCCGGTGGTCCCGTCCATCCGCCAGGAGGCGGGCATCGCCTCGCCCGTATGGAGGATCTTCTCGACGATCACATAGCCTCCGGCGGGCGTGTCATGCGGTCGTTGAGCCTCCAGCGCGTCGAGCTTGCGCTTCAGCTGCCGACAATAGGCTCCGGGATCGGCGATGCCGTCCACATGATCGATGCGCAGACCGTCGATCAGGCCGTCAGCGTAAAGCTGGAACACCAGAGCATGGACGATCTCGAACACCTCGCCCCGCTCAACCTTCACGCCTGCCAGCCCGGTGATATCGAAGAAACGGCGCCAGTTGAGCTCGTCGTTCGCCACGCGCCACCAGGCGAGGCGAAAATTCTGTTTTTCCAGCAGTGCGTGCAGCCGCGCCTGACCGGCTTCCGTGGTGGAATCGAACGCTTCGAGCGCGGCGGCGACGATCTGTGGACCTTCACGCGTCAAAGCAAGCGCGAGACGCTCCTTCGTGGCCTGGACGTCGCGTTTCGGAGCCACGGGATCGGCCAACGTTGCGAGATCGACATCGAGCACGCTCTGCGGTTCAGCGCCCGAGGCGCTGAGTACGTCACCATAGGTGCGGGGGCACACGGGGAAGACGTGGTCGTGGTGGCGAAAATGGAAGGTCCCGCGCGCGCTGTCGTGGGCGAGGCGGATCGCTCCGGCCTTCAACGCCTCGCCATAGGACCGGTCCAGGAAGGGCGCCACGACCTTTCCCTTGAACCGCGTGTCCGGCGGGCTCCAGTCGATATCGAAGAAGTCGCGATATGTGCTCTCGAGGCCCCATTCGAGGACGTCGAGCCACACCGGGTTGTCGGCACCTCCCACCCCCATATGGTTGGGTACGATATCGAGGATCAGCCCCATCCCGCGGGCCCGCAGCGCCGCCACCAGCCGGCGCAGGGCAGCTTCCCCACCCAATTCGGGGTCGAGCGTGCCGTGGTCCACGGTGTCATAGCCGTGGCGCGATCCCGGCCGTGAGGTCAGCAGCGGGGAGGAATAAATGTGGCTGATGCCAAGATCGGCGAAATAATCCACAAGCGGGATCGCCGCATCGAGGGGAAAATCGCGGTGGAACTGGAGGCGCACGGTGGCGCGGGGCGCTGTCATGCTTTGGTCCTCGCGCGGTCGAGTAAACTGAGGCGCCGCTGGACAGCCGGGTCTTCCAGCACGTGCGCGGCCTGAACCGCGAGACGCCGGCGCCAGTTGGGATGTTCCTCAACGGTTCCGGGCAGGTTGGGCTGCTCCGGCAGGGCAAGCGCATCCTCCATCGGCACCACCACGAGCGGACTCGGCGTTTCCGCGAGGAACTGAAAAGCAGCGTCCAAAACGGCCTCGCCCTGTTCGGCGGCGGGCAGCCCGTTGTCGCCGATGGCGGCCCACAGATGCGCCCTGTCGTCGTTGCGGCCGATGCGCTCGGCCTCCTCGCTATTGCCTTCCGCAAGCAGGCCCGCCGGGCTGCGCCAGTCGATGTCGCGCCCGCTCCACCAACCGGTGACCGTCGGAAGATCATGGGTGCCCGTGACGGCGATGGCGTCGGGTGAATATTCGCCTGATCCCTTGAAGTGCGGGCCCTCGCGCTCAAACCACAGCACCCGCATGCCGAGAATGCCGCGCGAGGCCAGACGCTCGCGGAATCCCTCGGGGACCGTGCCGAGATCCTCTCCGATGACAATGGCGCGGCGGCGATGGGATTCCAGCGTGACGAGGCGGGCGAGATCGTCGAACGGATAGGCGAGGTAGGCGCCGTCCGCCGGCGGCGCGCCATCGGGGATCATCCAGAGGCGCGACAGCCCCATGATATGATCGATGCGCACGCCGCCCGCGTGCGCCATGGCCGCGCGGAGCATGTCGAGGAAGCTCGCAAAGCCGCTGGCGGCAAAGGCGCGCGGCGAGAAGGCGGTGAGCCCCCACGTCTGGCCGATCGAGTTCAAGAGGTCCGGCGGCGCACCCACGGAGCAGCCGATGAGCATCTCCGCCTGCCGACTCCATGCTTGGCTCCCGCCTCCGTCCGCCCCGACCGCCAGATCGGAGATGAGCCCCACAGGCATGCCAGAAGAACGGGCGGAGTCCTGCGCCTGCGCCAGTCCCTTGTCGGCAACCCATTGCAGGAAGGCGTGGAAGCTCACCTCCTGCGCGTGGCGGCGCGCGAAGCCGGCGACTGCGGCGCCGCGAGGATCGCGGAACCCTTCCGGCCAGCCGCGCCAGTGCCATTGTCCGCGTCCGTCGCCAAACTGACGTTGGTGCAGTGCCTCGAACACCGCATGGTCGGCCAGATTCTGCCCCCCCGCCGCGCGAAACGCCTCGAACTCGGCCATCAGGGCCGGTTCGCGCGGCATTCCTGTCTCGAACAGGTGGCGCAGGAGGTTAATCTTGGCCGTGCCGGCCTTATCCCATTGCACCAGCTCGGACGCTTCAAGGGAGGTGCGCAAGGGCCCGAGATCCAGGGCCGCCACGGCCGCGTCAACCGCCGGGCCGCCGAAGATCAGCGCCGGGTCGGCATAAAGGGGATTAAGGAACAGCCGGCTCGAGGGCGAATAAGGGCTGTAATGGGCGGGATCGGCGGCGAACGGCGCGTGAACCGGGCTCAACACCAAGGCCGAGGCACCGGCATTGGCCGCCTTGACCGACAATTGTGCGAGGGCGGAGAAATCGCCGATGCCGCCGTCGCCGTCACGACGCAAAGCGTAGAGTTGCACCGCGAGGCCCCACAGACGGGGGTCTTCTCGTCCCGCCGCATCGGCGAGGGCAAATGCGCGGGCAGGGGCGACCGCGAGGGTCGTATGCGTATTCCCCAGCTCCAGCCGGTGGTAGCCCGGCAACTCGATGGCTGGCAGGACGATGGCGCCATCGTTCACGTCTGCCTCGCCTTCCACCAGGCCGCCGCCTTCGAGCGTCACGCGATACCGCATGCGCAGCGCGCCATTGGCGACGGGAACGCGAATGGTGCTGCCAGCATCCAACGTCATCAGGGGCGGAAGACCATCCACCGTACCGCCGCGCAGGCGCATGCGGCTGTCAGCAATGTCGCTGGGGGTTTCCGCGGGGAGATCGAGCGCCCGCAGCAGGGCGCGCAAAACCTCGTGTGGCACCGCCTGTGGCCTGCCGAAGGCGTCGGTCCAGAAAGGTGAGAGTCCGGCAAGCCGGGCAAGATCAAGCAGAGCATCGTCCATGGGAAACGGCCTTCAGGAAGACGTATGCGCGGGAGCCCGCGCGGAATGGTTCGGCAGGCTCATGGCTGCGGGTCCAGATGGGCGGCAAGCAGGCGAATGCTGAGAGCAGAAACCAGCGTCTCGTGTTCGATGGGGCGCTGTTCGGAGACGAGGCCGGCGGCGCTGTCCACAAGCACGCGCCACGTCACAGCAGGCGCAGGCAGGCGGAACATGACCGGGCGGTCTTGCGCATTCACCAGAAGGAGCAGCACGTCGAGCCGGCCCGGTGGCACATCACCGACCACCGCCGCCAGCCCAGCGCGCCGCAAAGCGAGCGTGTGGCCGCCATCGGCGTGCCAAGCATCGCCGTGCAGTTCGGCTCCGCTCTCGTCGAACCAGCCGATGTCCCGAAGGCCGGGGGCCAGTTCCACGTGCCCGTGCAGAAAATGGGGCGCGCGCAGAATCGCGAAGCGGCGGCGCACTTCCGCAAGACGGGCAAAGAAGGCGGTCAGCGCGCGGCCGTCCGGCGTGCGGGCGCGCTCCCAGTCGATCCAGGACACGTCGTTATCCTGGCAATAGGCATTGTTATTGCCCTTTTGCGTGCGGCCAAATTCGTCGCCGGCAAGCAACATGGGCGTGCCTTGGGCGAACATCACCGTGGCCAGCATGGCCCGTGTCACATGCGCCCGGGTTTCCAGCACCCAGGGGTCGCCGGTCGGTCCCTCCACGCCCCAATTGGCGCTGTGGTTGCCATCGTGTCCGTCCCGGCCGTCCTCGCCGTTCGCCGCGTTGTGCTTGCGTTCGTAGGAAACCAGATCCGCCAGGGTGAAGCCGTCGTGGGAGGCCACATAATTGACGGAAGCCCAGGGTTTGCGGAAACGCCGGTCGAACTTGTCGCCGGAGCCCGAGAGGCGTGCCGCAAGATCGCCGCGCCGGCCCGGCTCGCGCTTCCAGAATCTGCGCACCCCATCGCGGAAGCTGTCGTTCCATTCCGCAAATCCGGGCGGCATGCAGCCAAGCTGATAGCCGTCCGGCCCGAGATCCCAGGGTTCGGCGATCAGCTTGCAGCGCGCCAGCACCGGATCCTGACGCACCGCGTCGAAGAAGCCGGAGCCGACGTCGAACCCCGTGCCTTCGCGCCCCAGTGTCACCCCAAGGTCAAAGCGGAAGCCGTCGACGCGGAACGCCGTGGCCCAATAGCGCAAAGAATCCATGACCATCTGCAGCACACGCGGATGGGAGAGGTTGACCGTGTTTCCGCACCCGGTCTCGTTGATGTAATAGCGCTCGTCGCCCGGCACGAGGCGGTAGTAGCTCGCATTGTCGATGCCGCGAAACGAGAGGGTCGGACCAAGCTCGTTGCCCTCGCAGGTGTGGTTATAGACCACGTCGAGGATTACCTCGATGCCAGCGGCATGCAGGCGGCGAATGGCGGCGCGCATCTCATGCAACGACCCGGTGGAGAGGAAGCTCGGCTCCGGCGCAAAAAAGGCGAGGGTGGAATAGCCCCAGTAATTGCGGAGCCCGCGCTCGAGCAGAAAGCGGTCCTGCAGGAACGCATGCACCGGCATGAGTTCAATTGCGGTGATGCCGAGCCTTTGCAGGTGCTCGATGAAGCGGGGATGGGTGAGGGCCGCGAAGGTGCCGCGTTCATGGGCGCGCACGTCGGTGCGCCCCATGGAGAGGCCGCGCACATGGCCCTCGTATATGACGGTATCTTCCCAAGACACATTGGGCGCGCGCTCATCGCCCCAATCGGTTGCCTCGCCCACGACCACAGCTTTCGGCATGGCGGCGGCGCTGTCGCGGCGGTCTAGCGAAAGGTCCGCGCGCCCACCGTGGATGCGATAGCCGAACAGCGTGTCCGACCAGCGCAATGGGCCGGTAATCTGCCGTGCATAGGGGTCAAGCAGCAGCTTGGCGGGATTGAATCGGTGCCCGCGCGCGGGGTCGAACGGCCCATGGACGCGATAGCCGTAAACAAGCCCCTCGAACGCACCGGGCAAATAACCGTGCCAGACCTCGTCGGTGCATTCCGGCAGCGCGAGGCGCGCCACCTCGCGCCGGCCGGAGGGCTCGAACAGACACAACTCCACCTTCTCCGCATTGGCGGAGAAGAGGGCGAAATTCGTACCCAGGCCGTTCGTGACCGCGCCAAGGGGATAGGGCCGCCCCGCATCCAGACGATCAGGAAGCGGCGGGAGCGTCATGGCGTTTCCTTCGGCCGCAGGAACAGCGCGCCCAGGGGCGGAAGGCTGAGACGGACCGAAAACGGCTGGCCGTGGCTTTCCTCGCCAGTCGCCGCGACGGCGCCGAGGTTGCCGATGCCGGAACCGCCATATTCGGTGGCGTCGGTGTTCAGCACTTCCTCCCATTGCCCGCCGTGGGGCACGCCGATCTGATACCCATGGCGCGGCACAGGCGTCATGTTCGCGACCACCAGCACCGGCGCGCCCGCATCGGCAAAGCGAAAGAAGGCAAATACCGAATTGTCCACGTCGTCGCCGACGATCCAGGCGAAGCCATCCGGCGTCGTGTCGCGAACGTGCAGGGCGGGGGCGTTCCGATAGAGGCTGTTCAGATCGCGCACCAGCTTCTGCACGCCGCGGTGGAGCGGATCGTCCAGGAGATGCCAGGGCAGTTCCGCATCGTGGTTCCACTCGCCCGGCTGTGCGAATTCGCACCCCATGAACAGGAGCTTCTTGCCGGGGTGGCCATACATGAACCCGAGATAGGCCCGCAGGTTGGCCATGCGCTGCCAGGTGTCGCCGGGCATGCGCCCAAGCAGGGAGCCCTTGCCGTGCACCACTTCATCATGGGAAATCGGCAGGACGAAGCGCTCAGAGAAGGCGTAGACGAGCGCGAACGTCATGTCGTGATGATGGTAGCGCCGGTGGATCGGTTCGTGGCCGATGTAGCGCAGGGTGTCGTGCATCCACCCCATGTTCCATTTGAAATCGAACCCGAGCCCGCCCAACGCCACCGGCGCCGTCACGCCTGGCCAGGCGGTGGATTCCTCCGCCACCATGATGGCGCCGGGGGCCTGGGCGTGGACCGTATCGTTCAGCCGCCGCAGGAACGAGACGGCCTCCAGATTTTCCCGCCCGCCATGGATGTTTGGCACCCATTCGCCGGGCTTTCGAGAATAATCGCGGTACAGCATGGAGGCGACCGCATCCACGCGCAGTCCATCCACGTGGAAATGCCGCAGCCATTCCAGTGCGCTCGCAATGAGGAAGCCGGAGACTTCCGCGCGGCCGAAATTGTAGATCAGCGTGTTCCAGTCGTGGTGGAACCCTTCGCGCGGGTCGGCATGCTCATAGAGCGCTGTGCCGTCGAATTGCACGAGGCCGTGGGCGTCGCTTGGAAAATGCGCGGGCACCCAGTCCAGCAGCACGCCGATTCCGGCAGCGTGGCAGCGATCCACGAAGCGGGCGAAGGCATGCGGCGGGCCGAAGCGTGCGGTGGGCGCGAACAGCCCCAAAGGCTGGTATCCCCATGAGCCGCCAAAGGGATGCTCCATCACCGGCATCAGTTCGATGTGGGAAAAGCCCATATCAACGACATAGGGAATGAGGCGATCGCCCAACTCCTCCCAATTTAGACTGCGCCCGTCGTCGAGGTGGCGCATCCAAGAGCCGGGATGCAGCTCATAGATGGAGATCGGCGCCTGTGCACTCTGGCGACCGCGACGCTCTTCCATCCAGCGGGCATCGGTCCAATGGAATGGAGCAGGATCGGCGACGATTGAGGCGGTGGCAGGCGCCAGCTCCGCCGCCCGGGCCAGCGGGTCCGCCTTCAGCGGCAACAGGTTGCCGTCCGCACCCAGCAGTTCGAACTTGTACCGCACGCCCGCGCCTATGCGCGGGATGAAAATCTCCCAGACGCCAACAGAATGACGCAACCGCATCGGATTGCGGCGTCCGTCCCAATGGTTGAAGTCGCCGACGACGGAGACCCGCCGGGCGTTGGGGCCCCATACTGCGAAGCGCACGCCGGTTATGCCGTCGACGGTCGCAACGTGGGCGCCCAGCATTTCGGACAAGTTGTGATGCGTCCCTTCACCCAGCAGGTAAAGGTCGAGATCGCCGAGCAAGGGCGGGAAGGAATAGGGATCCTCGCTTTCCTGCACGCTTCCGTCATCCCAGCGGATCCGCAAACGGTAGCGTGGCGCCACGGCGCCCGGACGCACATTTGTCGGCGCAAGCTTGCCGGCGAAAAATCCGGCGGGATGCATCCGCACCAGGGTTGCGAGGCGCGCGCCGGAGACCGGATCCAGGGCCTCGACTTCACGCGCCCCGGGCTGGAAGGTGCGCAGCACGAAATCGTGCTCCACCCTATGGGGGCCAAGGAGGCCGAACGGGTCACCATGGCGCCCCTCAACCAGGGCCGAAACCGCCCCGGGATCGAGCAGCAGGTCGGTTTCGGTGCGATCGGCGATGCTCATGGGCGGCTCTCCAGGCGGGCGCGGGAGACTGTTCAATGGGCATCCTCCAGGCTTGACTCGCGTTCCACTTCCGCCGCGCCGGCGAGCCGCACGGCCAGGTCGTGCAGACCGCGTATCGCGAAGTCGATCCAGGCCGGCCGGTTGGCCGCTTCATACGCGACCTCGTAGGCGGCCTTTTCCAGCAGGAAGAGATCAAGCAGACGCCGGTCGATGCTGGCATACGGACCGCCGCCCTCGGTGTACCCGCTCAGGAAGCTGCGTTCCGCGCGGTTGCGAAACCGCTCCAGCAGCGCCTGGCGCTCTGTCGCCGTTTCCCACGCGCGAATTTCGCTTGCGGGTGAATCGATGGCCGCTCGCAGATAATCCAGCGAGCGCATCAGCCCGGCCACATCGCGCCATGGACTGGCCTTGGCACGGCGTTCGGCGATGGTGCGGCGCGGCTCGCCCTCAAAATCGATGATGTAGGCGTCGCCACCGGACACCAGAATCTGTCCGAGGTGGAAATCGCCGTGGATGCGCGTCATCAGCGCTCCCACAGTGGTCTCGGCGAGGGCGTCCACCGTGCGCAACAGCGCAGCGCGCGCGTCCACAAGTGCGCGGGCGCGTGCCTCTGTTTCCGCGCTCTCGAAGGGGCCATGCGCCGCGAGAACGTCCAAGGCGCGAGATAGTTCGGCCTTCACCTCCTCACCCCAGACGGCCGCATCCTTCGCCTCAGCGATGGTCGGCGCGAACGCGGGGTCTTTGCTCGGGCGCGCCAGCACCGCATGCAGTTCGGCCAGCCTGCGCCCCGTGGCTCGGATAAAGGGCGTCAAGCCGTTGATCTGCTCATCGAATGCAGCGCCCTTTTCTTCGTCGACGGGGGTGGTTGCGCCGAGCGCGCGGCGCAGTTGCTCGACCATCCAAGTCCAGCCATCGCCCTGATTACGCACGTGGCCCAGCAAGAGCGCGACCACGGCGGGCCGGCTTTCGCCATCGAAACGCACGACTTCACCAAGCAATGGCGCGGTGTTCGCGTATTCCTGCTCGGTCAGGTGGCGCACCATCTCGGATTCCGGGTGAATGCCGAACACGGTCCGGCGCACCACTTTCAACACCGCAAGATCTTCGATGATGATGGTCGAATTCGATTGTTCCGCGGCGATGCGGTGCACCGGCGTGTCGGCCGGGATATCCGTCGTGGCCAAGCGGGAGGTCGGCACGAAGCGCAAGTCTCCGCCATCCGGAATGGGCAGGGCGACGCTCTTGCGAAGGGCGGCGATCACCGCATGCGGCATGGCATCGAGCGTCAGCGCGTCGGTCAGGTAGCCGACCCGCCGGCCCTGCCGCACCCGCGACAGCGCAAGCTGGATCACGAGCGGGGCAGGCTGCTGGTCTTCCCAGGCGATGGCCAGGGGCATCATGTATTGCTCGGTGCGCCCGCCCACCTCGACATCGACGGCCGCGAGGAGCACTTCCGAACGGTCAGCGCCGGCCGGCAGCGGGAGCGACCAGGCGATATGGACCGCCCCCAGCTTCTCATTCTTGGAGGCGAACCACCGGCGACGGCCGATATAAGCGGGCAAAGCCTCGCTCTCCAGAAGCGCCTTGTGGCGATCGCGCGCGACTTCCGGCAGGCCTGAGCGCAGAACCAGCGTAATGAATTCCGGCAATTGCTCGGGTGGCGGCGCATGCCAGCTGGGCTCGGCGATCTCCTTGGAAAGATAGAAAGCGTAAAAGCCATAGGCCGGTAGCGTCAGCAGATAGGGCAGGCGACCGACGGGAGGAAAAGGTGTCCCACCCACCATCTCCACGGGGACGCGGTGCTCGAATTCAACGATGTCCAGCTCTACAGCCTGCAGGGTCTGAGACAGATTTGCGACGCACAATATGGTTTCGTCCTGGTATTCCCGGAGATAGGCAAGGATCTTGCGGTTCCCCGGATAAAGCAGGCGGAAGGTGCCGCGGCCAAACGCGCTATGTCGTTTGCGGATTGCCAACACGCGCCGCGTCCAATTCAGCAAGGAGTGCGGATCACGCAGCTGTGCTTCCACATTCAGCGCATAATAACCATACAACGGGTCTTGAATGGGCGGCAGTACAAGGCTTTCCGGGTCGGCGCGGGAGAAGCCGCCGTTGCGGTCCGGCGACCATTGCATCGGGGTCCGCACGCCGTCGCGGTCGCCCAGATGAATATTGTCGCCCATACCGATCTCGTCGCCATAGTAAATCACTGGCGTTCCGGGCATGGTGAACAATAAGGCGTTCATCAGTTCAATTCGACGACGATCTCGCTCAAGCAAAGGCGCAAGACGGCGGCGAATGCCCAGATTGATGCGGGCGCGGCGATCAGCGGCATATACGCTCCACAGATAGTCTCGCTCGGAATCCGTGACCATTTCGAGCGTCAGTTCGTCGTGGTTGCGCAGGAAAATCGCCCATTGGCAGTTTTCCGGAATCGCCGGAGTCTGGCGTAGAATATCTGTGATGGGAAAGCGGTCTTCCTTGGCAATCGCCATGTACATGCGCGGCATCAGGGGGAAGTGGAAAGCCATGTGGCATTCGTCTCCCTCCGATCCAAAATATTGCTGCGTGTCTTCAGGCCACATATTGGCCTCGGCCAACAGCATACGCCCGGTGTAATTCTGATCGAGGTGCGCGCGGATCTTCTTGAGAATGGTATGGGTCTCGTCCAGATTTTCGTTGGACGTGCCTTCGCGCTCGATGAGATAGGGCACGGCATCGAGCCGCAGCCCGTCGACCCCCATGTCCAGCCAGAAGCGCATGACGGACAAGACCCGCTCTAACACTTCCGGATTGTCGAAGTTCAAATCGGGTTGATGCGAATAAAAGCGGTGCCAAAAATATTGGCCCGCGACCGGATCGTAAGTCCAGTTTGATTTTTCCGTGTCGAGGAAGATGATGCGTGTGCCGGAATATCCATGATCATCATCCGCCCATACGTAATAATTACGCTCGGGCGATCCCTTTGGGGCCGCGCGGGCCGCTTGGAACCAGGGGTGTTGGTCCGACGTATGGTTGATAACGAGTTCGGTGATGACGCGGATACCACGGGCATGGGCTGCCTCTATGAAGCGGCGCGCATCCTCCATGGTGCCGTAATCGGGCGAGACGCCTTCGTAAAGCGAGATATCATAGCCGTCGTCGCGGCGCGGAGACGGATAAAATGGCAAAAGCCAGATCGTATCCACGCCCAAGTCGGAAATATAATCTAGCTTGGAGAGCAAGCCGGGGAAATCGCCGATCCCATCATTGTTAGAATCGAAGAATGATTTTACATGGACCTGATAGATAACCGCGTCCTTATACCAATAAGGATTTGCGCTTGGGGCCGTTTCGCTCATTCAGACCTCCCCGGAGAGACGGTAGATGGCGAACGGGAGGGCGAGATCGAGATGCTGGTGCTGGATTTTGCCGGTCCAGCTAAAAGATTGATCATGAATGAGATTTTCCACATGGACGGTGGCGTGATCCGGCAGGCCGAGTTCCCACAAAGGAATCTCGAAATCGCAGGCCTGGGCCGCATGCGGATCGAGATTCACAAGGATCACCAAGAGGTTGTCGCGCTCTGGCGTGAATTTGGAGAACGCCAGCACCTGGTCGTTCCAGGCATTAAGGAACAGGATGTCGCGATGGGTGCGCAACGCCGGATTCTCCCGACGAATGCGATTGAGAAGCGTGATTTCGGCGCTTATCGCGCCCTCTGAACCGTAATTTCGGGCGCGAATTTCATATTTGTCGGAGGACTTGTATTCCTCCTTGCCGGGAACCGGCTCCGCCTCGCACAATTCGAAGCCGGAGAACATGCCCCACAGCCCGGACAGAGTGGCGGCGAGCGCCGCGCGCACGAGGAAGCCGGGGCGCCCCGAGGTCTGGAGATAATAGGGATTGATGTCGGGCGTATTGACGAAGAAATGCGGCCGGTAAAAATCGCTCACGGGCGGGGCGGCGAGTTCCGTCATGTATTGGGTCAATTCCGCCTTCGTGTTCCGCCAAGTGAAGTAGGTATAGGATTGGGAAAAGCCGATCTTCGCCAGCCGGTGCATGATCTTGGGCCGGGTGAACGCCTCGGCGAGGAACACCCCGTCGGGATGCTGCCCGCGGATATCGCTGATCAGCCATTCCCAGAAGGCGAAGGGCTTGGTGTGCGGATTGTCCACGCGGAACAAGCGCACGCCCTGGTCGATCCAGTGCAGCACCACATCGCGCAAGGCCAGCCACAAATCGGGCACGGCATCCTTCGCGAAGAAGTCGACATTGACGATGTCCTGATATTTCTTCGGCGGATTTTCCGCATATTTGATGCTGCCGTCTGGCCGCCAGTCAAACCAGCCGGGATGCTCGGTGAGCCAGGGGTGATCCGGTGCGCACTGGACGGCGAAATCGAGCGCGATCTCCAGGCCGTGGTCCTTTGCCGCCGCCAGCATGCGCCGGAAGTCGCTGAGCGTGCCCAATTGCGGGTGCACCGCATCGTGCCCGCCTTCGCGCGAGCCGATGGCATAGGGGCTTCCGGGATCGTCCGGCGCGGGGGTCAGGGTGTTGTCCCGGCCCTTGCGGTTCTTGGCGCCGATGGGATGGATCGGCGGGAAATAGAGCACGTCGAAGCCCATGTCGCGGATGCGGGGCAGGTCGGCCATCACGTCGTCGAACGTGCCGTGTCGGTTCGCATCGCCCGAGGTGGACCGGGGGAAGATCTCATACCAGGCCGCGAACGCCGCGCGCTCGCGTTCGGCATCCACCGGGAACATCCGGGGATGGCGCACCGCGAACGGGCGCACGTCGCTGGCTGAGAGGATCTCCTGGGTCTGCGGGCTCAGAAGCAGGTCACGCGCCGCCGGCCCATCGGCCTGCGCCAAGGCGCGCGTAAGTTCGGCGATGCGTGCGCCCGCTTCACCCGTGGCCGAGGCGCCGGCCACCAGCGCGCGGCCCTCCTCGATCTCCAGCGATACGTCGAGCCCCGCGTTCACCTTGGCTGAAAGCTCGTGATGATAGCTCGCATAGGGGTCGCGCCAGGCCTCGATGGTGAAGAGATGACGGCCGAGGCGCTCCAGCGCGAAATCGGCGCCATACCGATCGTTCCCGAGAGGCGTCATGCGCACTTCGCGCCAATTGGCGTCGTCCGCCGGCCGCCACAGCAAGGCCACAGCGGTGACGTCGTGCCCGTCGGTCACCACGTCCGCTTCCACGGAAACACGCTCGCCGACAACGCGCCGGATGGGGAAGGCGCCATCGTCCACGGCGGGGCTGACCGCTTCGATGGCGAGGCGCTGGGCGCGCGCGGCATTGAGGGCGCCCTTGCGCCCCAGGTCTTCCAGCAGAATGGCCTGGGGCCGCAGGCCGGACAGGTGGATCACGCCGCCCGGGGGCAGGGGAAGGCTGGCGGTGCTGTCGAAAGGTACGCCCTCGGGCCCATCGAACCGGGCAAATCCGTCGGTCCGTGGCATCAGCGCGGCGCCGCTCACCTGCGCCACCCGCTGAAGGCTGGCGTTGGCGATCACGAGATCCGCCGCGTCGCGGTCCTCGCTCTCCCGCAGCAATGCGGCAAAGGGGGCGGCGGGCGGTGAAATCATACGCCAAGGTCCCATGGCGCCAAGAACGTGGCGCCGCGCCATGGCGCCATTGGCCTCGACCACAGCCGCCGAAAGGTCAAAGGGGGCGGTCTGCCGCAATTGAGCGAGGTCCGTCGCGACAGCGGCAGCGGGGTCGAGCGGATCGCGCGCGCCGAATTCAAAGCCGGCCGGTATCAGCAGGCCGTCGCCGAGAGTTGACGCCAGCGCGAGCCGGTGCCGGTGGGCGCGGGTTGGATCGCCGCCATCCGGGTACGGCTGGAGCCGCGGGGCGAAGGGCGCTTCGGGAAAGGTGATGACGGGGCCGAGGCGGTGCAGCAGCGCCATCTCCTCCGCAAGCCAGGGTTTGCGGACATCCCACCACGCGAGAGAGGAGAAGCCGCCATCGAAGCCCGCCGGCACCAGGGCTTCGAGCTGCACGCGCGTCAGGCCGGGCGTCCAGGCATAAAAGCGTGCGTCGGCGTCAGCTGCGCGCCCCGCCTCGATGATTTTCTGCCAGATCTCGACCGGCACCCGCTGGGGCGCGTCGCAGCGAAAGCCCGAAATGCCGGCATCGACCAGCGCGCCCACCAGATCGGCGAAAAAGGCACCCACCGCGGACGCAACGCCGGCGTCGGCGAAATTCACTTGCGCGCCTTCCCGTGCGGGCAGGCGGCGGGGGTCCGGCATGGCCGGTTCCGCATCCTGCGGCAGGAACCAGGAGGGCTCCATGGCGGGGAGCAGGCCGTCGGGGGCCATGCGGTCCACCACCAGATCAAGGAAAAGCGCGAGGCCGTGTTCGCGCGCCTGCGCGCTCAACGCGGCGGCACCATCCAGCGCATCGCCGGCGAATTCGAAGCGCGCATTCAGCCGGTCGTGGTCGGCGGTGAGGAAGACGCTGCGGTCGCGGCCGGTGGCGAACGGGGAGGCCAGCAGAAGCGCGTCAAACCCCAGGGCCGCCGCGTGCGTGCAGGCGTCTGCGAAGGCGGCTGGCCGCATCGGATCGGTAAAATAGAGCCGGGGGACCCGGCTGGAGGAGGCGGAACTTTGACGGCTTGCGCGCGGTTCAGAGAGGATCAGCATGGGCTCTTCACTGCGGGCGGGAGAACGGAACGACTCAACGCCGGGCAAACCGCCGGCCGAGCTCTCCAGGGGGCAACGCCCCAGGCGAGCGGCGGTTCCCTTTCTTTTGCAGGCCATTGGAGAGGGCGGCAGGCGAAGGCCGGAACCGGCGCGGCGCCCCTCCGTTATGCCGATCACGTCGAAGTCGGCAGCGGGGCCGATGCGTAATGCGCCGGTCGCGCCGGCCTGCTTCAATGGCTCGGACGCGCCGCGCGAAGCGAGGGGAAGGACCATCCATGGATGCGCAAAACGAGACTGGCGCGAACCGGGCGCCGGCGTCCTGGTGGCAGACAGGGGTGATCTATCAGATCTATCCGCGCTCCTTTCAGGATGGGTCGGGCGATGGCATCGGCGATTTACCGGGCATCCTTTCCCGGCTCGATTATCTCGCCGACCTCGGTATCGATGCCATCTGGGTTTCCCCCATCTTCCCCTCGCCGATGGCCGATTTCGGCTATGACGTCAGCGACTATGTGGGCATCGATCCGCTGTTCGGGACGTTGGAGGATTTC
Organism: Roseixanthobacter pseudopolyaromaticivorans; assembly: GCF_043195145.2. Taxonomy (NCBI): domain Bacteria; kingdom Pseudomonadati; phylum Pseudomonadota; class Alphaproteobacteria; order Hyphomicrobiales; family Xanthobacteraceae; genus Roseixanthobacter; species Roseixanthobacter pseudopolyaromaticivorans. The sequence goes on along the minus strand of NZ_CM195539.1, from coordinate 2,821,931 downwards.
GACCGGCTGGTGGCGGCGGTGCACGAGCGGGGCATGAAGCTGCTGCTGGATCTGGTACCCAACCACACCTCCGACCAGCATGCCTGGTTCAGGCAGGCTCGCGCGTCGCGGGATAATCCCAAGCGGGACTGGTACATCTGGCGCGATCCGGCGCCCGACGGCGGGCCGCCCAACAACTGGCTCTCCGAATTCGGCGGCAGTGCTTGGACCCTGGATGCGGCCAGCGGGCAATATTATTACCACGCCTTTCTCGATCGCCAGCCGGATCTCAACTGGCGCAATCCTCAGGTGGTCGCGGCGATCCACGAGGTCATGCGCACCTGGATGCGGCGGGGCGTGGACGGATTCCGGGTCGATGTGATCTGGCATCTCATGAAAGATGCGGAATTCCGCGACAATCCGGAAAACCCGGCGTTCGCCGCCGGCATGAATCCCTATGCCCGCCTGCTGCCTCAGCGCACCACCGACCTTTCCGAGGTGCAGGATGTCATCGCCGGCCTGCGGACGGTGGTGGATGAATTTCCCGAGCGCCTGCTGATCGGGGAAATCTATCTGCCGGTCGAGCGGCTGGTCGCCTATTACGGGGCGGAGCTGAAGGGCGTGCACCTGCCGTTCAATTTCGCGCTGCTCGATACGGCCTGGAACGCCCGGGCGCTGGACCGGCTCATCACCACCTATGAGGCCGCTTTGCCGCCGGGCGGCTGGCCCAATTGGGTGCTGGGCAATCATGATCGCCCCCGCATCGCAACCCGTGTCGGCCCGGATCAGGCGCGGGTCGCTGCCATGCTGCTTCTGACCCTGCGCGGCACGCCCACGCTCTATTACGGCGATGAAATCGGCATGGCCAACGTGCCGATTCCCCCAGAGCGCATCCAGGACCCCTATGAGAGGAACGTCCCCGGCCTCGGCCTTGGCCGCGACGGCGTGCGCACGCCGATGCAATGGGATGACAGCCCCTTCGCCGGCTTCTCGGAAGTCGAGCCCTGGCTTCCCGTGGCGGCGGACTTTTCCGAGGTGAATGTCGCCGCCCAGCGCGGCAACGGCCATTCCATGCTGACCTTCGTGCGGCGCCTGATCGCGCTGCGGCGTGCCCATCCGGCGCTTCTGGTGGGTGACTATCGCGCCCTGGCGGCGCAGGGCGACCTGCTGCTCTATGTGCGCACGCTGGAGGGCACGGAGCGGGTCCTGGTCGCGCTCAATGTCGGTCCGGAGCCGCTTGTCGCGACCTTGCCGGGGATCGCCGGGGAGGTGCTGCTCTCCACCTTCTGCGATCGCGAGGACGAGCGGATCTCGGGTGAAATCGCATTGCGGGCCAATGAAGGGGCCATCGTGGGCGTTGCGGCTGGAGCGGTGCTGCCCGAATGACCGGGCGGCGCCCGCGCCCGGCGCGGGCGCCGCTTATTCGGCCGCCAGCGCCAACGCCTCCAGATCGGCGCTCACGGTGATCCATTCCTCTTCCGCCTGCGCCAAGGCGTCCACCAGATCGCCGCGCTGCTTGTTCAGGCGGGCGGCGTCATTGGGGAATTTCTCGATCTTGGGATCGGCCAGGCGCTTGTCCACGGCGGCGATATCCTTTTCGAGCTTCGCCACCTGCGCCTCCACCTCCTTGAGGCGCTTGCGCAGCGGGGCGAGATCGGCCCCCTCCTCAGGATCCGCGGCGCCGTCGATGCGCTCCTTCTTGCCGTCGCCGGTCATGCGGCCGTTGGATTTGCTCAGCACCTCGCGGCGGTATTGGTCGAGATCCCCGTCATAGGGCTTCACCGTGCCGCCGCCGACCACCCAGAGCCGTTCGGCGCACGCTTCCAGCAGATGCCGGTCATGCGACACCAGGATCACGGCGCCGGGAAAATCGTTGATGGCGTTGATCAACGCCTCGCGGGCCTGGATGTCCAGATGGTTCGTCGGCTCGTCGAGGATCAGCATGTGCGGCCCGTTGAAGGCCGCGAGGCCGAGCAGCAGGCGCGCTTTCTCGCCACCCGAAAGCGATGACACCTTGGTGTCGGCCGCCGCGCCGGAGAACCCCATCTCAGCCGCGCGGGCGCGCACCTTCGCCTCGGGGGCATCGGGCATCAGCTTGCGCACGTGCTGGGCCGCGCTGTCGCCGGGGATCAGCTCGTCCAGCTGGTGCTGGGCGAGATAGGCGACCTCCAGCTTGTCGGCGCGCACCACCGTGCCCTTTTGCGGCGCGAGGCGATCCGCCAGTAGCTTGGCGAAGGTGGACTTGCCGTTGCCATTGGGCCCGAGCAAGGCGATGCGGTCGTCCTCGTCGATGCGCAGGTCGAGATTGCGCAGGATCGGCTTGTTTTCCACATAGCCGACCTCGACCCGGTCCAGCACAACGATCGGCGGGGAGAGCAGCTTCTCGGGATGGCGGATGGAGATGGCGGCCTGGGTCTCGCCCACCTCGGCGGCGAGCGGCTCCATCTTCGCCAGCGCCTTCATGCGCGACTGGGCTTGCTTGGCCTTGGAGGCCTTGGCGCGGAAGCGGGCGACGAACGCTTCCATATGGGCGCGTTGGCTTTCCTGCTTCTTGCGGGCCTTCTGGTCCAGCAGCAGCCGTTCCCGGCGCTGGCGGTCGAACGAAGTGAAGCCGCCGCGATAGAGCGTCAGCTTGCCGTTGAAGAAATGCAGGATGTGATCGACGCTGGTGTCGAGCAGGTCGCGGTCATGGCTGATGAGGATGACCGTGCGCGGATAATTGGCGAGGTAATCCTGAAGCCACAGCGTGCCTTCCAGATCGAGATAATTGGTCGGCTCGTCCAGCAGCAGCAGGTCCGGCTCGGTGAACAGCAGCGCCGCGAGCGCGACGCGCATGCGCCAGCCGCCGGAGAATTCCGAGCAGGGGCGGGCCTGCGCGCTCTCGTCGAAGCCGAGGCCAGCGAGGATGCGCGCCGCCCGCGAGGGCGCCGAATGGGCGTCGATATCCACTAGGCGGATCTCGATCTCGGCGATCCGGTGCGGGTCGGTGGCGGTCTTGCTTTCCTCGAGCAGGGAGGCGCGCTCGGTATCGGCGGCAAGCACTCGCTCCAGCAGGCTGTCGGGGCCGGACGGGGCTTCCTGCGCCACGCGGCCGATGCGGGTGCGGTTCGGCAGGCGCACGACGCCGCTCTCCAGCTCCAGTTCGCCCACCAGCGCCTTGAAGAGGGTCGTCTTGCCCGTGCCGTTGCGGCCGACCACGCCCACGCGCGCGTTCTCGGGAATGGCCGCCGAGGCGTGGTCAATGAGCAGGCGCCCCGCGACACGGAGCGAAATATCGTCAAGAACGATCATGATGCCCGCCTTCTCGCAGGCGCGAAGGCGAAGGGCAAGAAAAAGCGCTTCTAAAAATGCCGATGGCTGCTCGCAGGCGGCATCGGGAGGCATCATGGCAGCTGGGGCGGCACGGTAGGTCGGAACCTTCGCCGTGCGGCGAAGGTTCAACAGCAAAGCGGGCCATGGCCCGCGCAGACCTCCCGAACCGCCCGGGTATTGCCAGCATGAACAGTTTCGTTCCCCCAGACGTCGCACCGGATGCTCCGCGCGGCCATGCGATGCCGTTTGGCGCCCAGCTCGAGGCGGGGGCGGTGCGGTTCCGCCTGTTTGCGCCCGCACAACAAAGCGTGACCCTGGTGCTGGAGGATAACCGGGCGTTTCCGATGCACCGCACGGCCGATGGCTGGCACGAATATGTGACGGCGGCCGCCGGCCCGGGAACGCGCTATCGTTTCCAGCTGGACGATGGCCTGATGGTGCCGGACCCAGCCTCCCGCCACCAGCCGGAGGATGTGCACGGCCCGAGCGAGGTGATCGACCCGGCGCGTCATGCGTGGCGCGACACGGACTGGCGCGGCCGGCCCTGGCACGAGGCGATCCTGTATGAATTGCATATCGGCGCCTTCACCTCCGAGGGCACCTTCCGCGCCGCGACGGAGCGGCTCGACGATCTCGTGGACCTCGGCATTACCGCCATCGAAATCATGCCCGTGGCGGATTTTCCCGGCGGTCGCAACTGGGGGTACGACGGCGTGCTGTTTTATGCCCCGGACAGCGCCTATGGGCGGCCGGACGACCTGCGCGCCTTCGTCGATGCCGCCCATGCGCGTGGGCTCATGGTGATTTTGGACGTGGTGTACAATCACTTCGGTCCCGACGGGAACTACCTGCACGTTTATGCGCCCTGTTTCTTCACTGAGCGCCACCAGACACCCTGGGGCGCCGGGCTGAATTTCGATGGTCGCGAGAGCGCGGTGGTGCGCGATTTCATGATCCACAATGCGCTGTTTTGGCTTGAGGAATTTCATCTGGACGGGCTGCGCCTCGACGCCGTCCACGCCATTCTGGACGACAGCGCGGATCCGTTTTTGGACGAGCTGGAGCGGCGCGTGCGCGCGGCCTGCGGCGGACGCCAGGTCCATCTCATTCTGGAAAACGAGGAAAACGAGGCGCGCCTGCTGGAGGGCGATCCGTCGTCAAAATTCACCGCGCAATGGAACGACGACATCCACCACGCGCTCCATGCGGCGATCACCGGAGAGGACCAGGGCTATTATGCCGATTATGCCGGCGACACCGAAAAGCTCGGCCGGGCGCTGGCGGAAGGGTTCGCCTTTCAGGGCGACCACATGCCCTATCGGGGGGCCGCACGTGGCGCGCCCAGCGCCCATCTGCTCTCCACCGCCTTCGTCGCTTTCCTGCAAAACCACGATCAGATCGGCAATCGGGCGTTCGGCGAGCGCATCACCGCGCTGGCACCGCGCGCGGCGGTGCGGGCGGCGGCGGCGATCTATCTGCTCGGCCCGCAGATTCCCATGCTGTTCATGGGCGAGGAATGGGCGGCGTCCCAGCCTTTCCTCTTCTTCTGCGGCTTCGAGGGGGAACTTGCGGACGCGGTGCGGGCCGGGCGGCGCGCGGAATTCACCCGCTTCCCCGCCTTCCGCGATCCCGAATTGCGCGAGCGCATTCCCGATCCGATCGCGCAATCCACCTATCTCGCCTCCAAGCTCGAATGGGCGGATCGGGATCGTCCGGAACACCTGGAGTGGTTGAACTGGTATCGCCACGTCATCGCGGCGCGGCGCGAGCATGTGTGGCCGCTCCTGCCGCTCCTGAAGGGGGAAATCACCACCACGCGAATCGTGGGTCCAGCGGCCGTCGAAGTCGAATGGGACCTTGAGGATGGCCGCCGGCTGTGCCTCGCCCTCAATCTCACCGCGGGGGAGCAGGGCGGTTTCTCCCCGCAGAAGGGCACGGCCCTATGGACCGAAGGCGCGTTCGAGGCCGGCCGCGCCGCCCCGTGGTCCGTGCGCTGGAGCCTGGACGAGGCTCAGGCGCCGTAGATCCAGCCGTAATGATCGATGAGGCGGTCGCTGGTGATGCGCAGCAGCGCGTCGCGGGCGAATTTGGCGGGGCCGGAGAGGTGATAGACCGTGCCGTTGGTGCGGGCGTCGCGCTGGATGCGCGCGGTGCGTGGCCGGCGGGCGGTCTCATAGGCGCGCAGCGCGTCGGTGACGCTGGACGCGCGGTTCAGCTCCGCGGCGAGGGCGGCGGCATCCTCGATCGCCTGGGCCGCGCCCTGGGCGAGGAACGGCAGCATGGCGTGGGCAGCATCGCCAAGCAGCGTCACGCGGCCTGAGCCCCAGCGGGGCAGGGGATCGAGATCGTACAGGCCCCAGCACTGGAAAGATGGCGCGGCGGCAAGCAGGCGGCGCACCGGCTCGGCCCATTCGGCGAAGGCGGCATGGACGCGGCTCGCGTCGCCTTCCTCGCTCCAGCGCGTCACGGGGCGCGATTCCTGCACCACGGCCACCACATTGATGGCGCGGCCGGACCGCACGGGATAGGTCACGAGATGCGCCTCGGCGCCGAGAAACAATTGCACCACGTTCGGCGCGCGGCCCTGTTCCACCGGCACGGTGGCCCGATAGGCGACGCGCTGCGCGAAGACGGGAACCGCCGAAAGCCCGATCTGCGGCCGCACCACCGAGCGGATGCCGTCTGCGCCCACCAAGATGTCGGCTTCCAGCGGCATCGGGTTGCCCGCGCAATTGGCGACCGCCGAGGCCTGGCTGTCGTCGGCCTCCACGCCCTCGAGCCGGGCACCGAGCAGAATCTCGGCACCAGCCGCGCGCGCGGCCTCGCTCAGCACGCGGTGCAAATCGGCGCGATGCACCACCAGGAACGGCGCGCCGAAACGGGTCGTCGCGGCGTCATAGGGGCAATGGGCGATGACCGAATCGCTGCGCCCGTCGCGCACTTCCAGCGCATCGGGCGCGATCGCCACGGCTTCCAGCGCCGGCAACAGGCCGAAGTCGCGCAGCACGCGCGTGGCATTGGGCGTGAGCTGAAGACCCGCGCCGACTTCCTCAAGCGCCTCCGCCTGCTCCAGCACGCGCACGGATATCCCGGCGCGGCGCAGGGCGATGGCGCAGGCCAACCCGCCGATTCCCGCACCGACGATGATGGCGCTGCGCGCGAAAGGGGATGTCATGGGCGATCAGGCGGCGACCGGCCGCTGCTCCCATACGCAGCCCTCGGGATTGGCCTGGTCGCTGTGGAGCGCGGGATTGTGCCGGTAGAGGGTGGAGCAATAGGAGCAAACGGCTTCCGGCTCGTCGCCCATGTCGATGAAGATATGGGGATGGTCGAACGGCGGCTTGGCGCCGATGCACATGAATTCTTTCGCACCCACCTCGACCACGCTCACGCCGAGATCGTTGCAGAAATGGGGAATGCTGTGGGCTGCCATGGCTGTGCCTTGTCCGTGTCATCGCCGGCCTGAATCCGCGCGACATTAGCGCTTCGCTCCGGACCCTCCAAGGGGAAAGGGGCCGCTTCGGTGCGGCGCCGCGACACAAATTGCGGCGGTGCCGCAAAGGTATCGCTGCGGCCGATCCGGGGCGCGGCTTGCCCTTTTTATGCCGCTTCTCTAGCGTAACAGTACGTCAACCGCGAACGGGGAGGCCGTAGAATGAAGCAGTTTGTCGCGCTCGGCCGCCGTTCGCCGATCCCTGAAACGATCGCCCGGACCGCGTTCCGCTAGCTTCGTTTCCGCGCCCGCCAGCGGGCGCCCCTTCTCTTCCCATCGATTTTGACGTGCGCCCTGCCGGCGCGTGTCCCACCCTCGTCTCCCTCAGAGGCCGGCTCTGCGCGATCGCGCGGCTGGAAGTCTGTCATGTCCTTTTTCGGTTCTCACAAGCGTGCGGATACCTTCCGTTCCGTCTTCGCCTTTCTTTGGGGTCACTGGCGCCGCCGGCCGGTGCTGCTCGCCGGCATCATGGTCGGCATGCTGGTCGCGACCCTCGGCGAGGTGCTGGTGCCGATCTTCGTGGGTCGGCTCGTGGATGCCCTTTCCGCGGCGCAGGGCGGGGCGGAGGCGGCGCGCCTTGCCGCGCGCGCCGTGGCGCTGAACGCATTCCTGGCGATCCTCACGCTGGGCGCCGTCACGGTGCTGGTGCGCCATTTTGCCTTCATGGGCATCGTCACGCTGACCCTGCGCATGATGTCGGAGATCGCCGCCGACGCCTTCGCCCGGGTGCAGCGCTTCTCCTCCGACTGGCATGCCAATTCGTTCGCCGGCTCCACCGTGCGGAAGATCTCGCGGGGCATGTGGTCGCTCGACCTTTTGAACGACACGATCGTGATGGCGCTCCTGCCCTCGCTGGTGGTGCTGGCCGGTTCCGCGCTTGTGCTCGGGCTGTATTGGCCGGTGATGGGGCTGCTGGTGGGCGCGGGGGCGGTGCTCTACGTCGCCATGACGCTGCTGCTCTCCACCGCCTATGTCGCCCCGGCGGCGCGGCTTTCCAACGCCTGGGACACCAAGGTGGGCGGGACGCTCGCCGACGCGGTGAGCTGCAACGCGGTGGTGAAGGGCTTCGGCACCGAGGCGCGCGAGGAGGCGCGGCTCGCCGGCGTGCTCAACAAATGGAACATCCGCACCACCCGCACCTGGCGCGCCGCCACCTGGAGCGGAACGGCGCAACTGATCGCACTGCTGGCCTTGCAGACCGGCATCATCGGCACCGCGCTGCTGCTGTGGTGGAAGGGGCAGGCGAGCCCCGGCGACGTGGCCTATGTGCTCACCACAGAATTCGTGGTGCACGGCTATCTGCGCGAGGTGGGTATGCATGTGCACAATCTCCAGCGCTCGGTGAATGAGATGGAGGAATTGGTCGAACTGCACAAAACGCCCATCGCCATCGCCGACAAGGCGGGTGCGGTGCCGGCGCGGGTGGACCAGGGCGCCATCGCTTTCGAGAATGTGCGCTTCCATTACCAGGGCCACGACAAGCCGCTTTACGACAACCTCTCGCTTTCCATCGATGCGGGCGAGCGGGTGGGCCTCGTGGGTCATTCCGGCTCCGGCAAGACCACATTCGTGAAGCTGATCCAGCGGTTGCACGACGTGACCGGCGGCCGGGTGCTGGTGGACGGGCAGGATGTGCGCGACGTGCAGCAGGGAACGCTGCGGCGCTCCATTGCGGTGGTGGCGCAGGAGCCGCTGCTGTTCCACCGCTCCCTGGCGGAGAACATCGCCTACGGCCGGCCCGACGCCACGCGCGCCGAGATCGAGCGGGCGGCGGCATTGGCCAATGCGAGCGGCTTCATCGAGCGGCTGCCGCGCGGCTACGGCACGCTGGTGGGCGAGCGGGGCGTGAAGCTCTCCGGCGGCGAGCGGCAGCGGGTGGCGATCGCGCGGGCGTTCCTGGCTGATGCACGCATCCTGATCCTGGACGAGGCCACCTCCAGCCTCGATTCTGAATCCGAGGCGCTGATCCAGGAGGCGATGGAGCGGCTGATGGTGGGGCGCACCACGCTCGTGATCGCGCACCGTTTGTCCACGGTGCGGGCGCTCGACCGGCTGCTGGTGTTCGACAAGGGGCGGATCGTGGAGGAGGGCGACCACGATGCCCTCGTCGCGCGCGAAAACGGCCTTTATCGCCGGCTGTTCGAGCGTCAGGCGCTCGATCTCGTGAAGGGGCTGGCCGCCTGAGGGATGCAAAAATAACGGGGTGGCCGCGTGCCACCCCCTGACAAAGCCACAAACCGATCCCCATATGCCACGCATCTGCCGTTAGGTCATCTCCTGCATAAGCGGAGGGGCCGGGGGCGGATCGCGGGTGGTTCCTTTCGAGGGTGAAATGAAGATTTTCAAGCGCATGCCGGTTCTGATGGGCGTCCTCGCTCTCGCCTCGGCGGTGACATTGACGATGGTGGATCATGCCGATGCGCGCCAGGGCGGCGGCTTCGGCAGCCGGGGCGGGCGCACCTATCAGGCGCCGGCCAGCACCAATACGGCGCCCGGCGCGGCGCCCATTCAGCGCTCCATAACCCCCCAACCGCAGCCCGGCATGAACACGGCCGGCGCGGCCACTGCGGCGCGTCCCGGCGGCATGTTCGGCAGCGGGTTCGGCGGCGCGCTGATGCGCGGCCTGCTGATCGGCGGCTTGGTGGGCATGTTGTTCGGCGGCGGCCTTGGCGGCCTGTCGGGCTTCCTCGGCCTGCTGCTCCAGGTGGCCCTGGTTGGCGGCCTCGTGTTCCTCGCCATGCGCTTCTTCGCGAACCGTCGCCAGCAGCCTCGGCCCGCTGGCGCGGGTGCGCCCTTCCCCGGCCCGCTATCGCGTGACAGCATGTTCGGCGGTCCGTCGCGCCCTTCCGGTTCGGCCAATGGGCGCAGCGCGCTCGGTGGTCTCGGTGGAATCGGCGGCGGGGCACCGCGCCCGGTTCCGCAGCAGCCCGCTCCGGCCAACCGCGTGAAGGATGAGCTTGGCATCGGCCCACAGGATCTCGACGCGTTCGAACGCCTGCTGTCCGAAATTCAGGCCGCCTTCTCCCGCGAGGATCACGGCGCGCTCGCCGAGCGCACGACGCCGGAGGTGCTCGCCGTGTTCTCCGAGGAGTTGCGTGACAATGCGGCGCGCGGCGTGCGCAACGACGTGAGCGACGTGAAGCTGCTGCAGGGCGACCTCTCCGAAGCCTGGCGCGAGGGCAATCTGGAATATGCGACCGTGGCCATGCGCTACGCGATCCGCGACCTGATGCGCGACCGGGTGACCGGGGCGCTGGCCGCCGGCAGCAAGGACGCTGTCAGCGAGACCACCGAGGTGTGGACCTTCGTGCGCCCCAAGGGCGGGCAATGGAAGCTCTCGGCGATCCAGGACGTTTGACCGCCTCTGATCGACGATTCAATTCAACACGAACGGCCGGGATCTCCCGGCCGTTTTTTTGTGCGCGCCGCCCCGTCGCGACGTTTTTCAACGCGGGACCTGACGCTGCGACATCCTGCCGCGTGCGTCCGCGTCTGGTCCAGCGGCCTTCGGCTTCCTAGCTGTAGCCTATCGATCCGGGCCCCTCTGGCGCGTGCATGAAAATGCGTGCGTGATGTCGGATCTCTTCCGACAGCTCTGCCGGCGAGAGGCCCAATGCCCCGTATCGACCCCCCGACGCATTTTCGCGCCCGCAATTCCGGTGCCGCTCCCGCCTGCCGCGATCGCCCTCGCAGCCGGCGCGGGGTCGCTTTGCCATACGTGGGGCCCGGCCTCGCCGGTGCCGTGGCGCGGGCGTGCGTCTCCTTCCCTTTCGCTTGTGTCGTTGCCGTTCGCGGCGCGCCACCGCATACCTTTCATCCGTCGAAGGCAGGTGAGTGATCCATGGACTATCTCGTGCAATTGGCAGCCGACCCCGCGGCCTGGGTGGCCCTCATCACCCTGGTGGCGATGGAGGTCGTGCTCGGCATCGACAATCTGGTCTTCATCTCCATCCTCACCAACAAGCTGCCGGAAGTGCACCGCTCCAAGGCGCGGCGCATCGGCATCAGCCTCGCGCTGGTGCTGCGCCTTGCGCTGCTGGGAACGGTGGCGATCATCGTGCAGCTCACCGAGCCGGTGTTCTCGGTGTTCGGCCAGGCGTTTTCTTGGCGGGACATGATCCTGATCGCCGGCGGCCTGTTCCTGGTGTGGAAGGCCACCAAGGAAATCCATCACACGGTCGATCCCGCACCGCATGACGACGTGTTCGGCACCAGCAAGGCGAGCATCGGCTTTGCCGCCGCCATCGCCCAGATCCTGATGCTGGATATCGTGTTCTCGGTGGACAGCATCATCACGGCGGTCGGCATGACGGACCATATCCCCATCATGATCATCGCCGTGGTCGTGGCGGTGAGCGTGATGATGCTCGCGGCCGATCCGCTCGCTCATTTCATCGAGGCCAATCCCACGGTGGTGATGCTGGCGCTGGGCTTCCTCATCATGATCGGCATGACGCTGATCGCCGATGGCTTCGGCGCCCATGTGCCCAAGGGCTATATCTATGCCGCCATGGCCTTCTCCACCGGCGTGGAGGCGCTGAACATGCTGGCGCGGCGCGCCAAGGCGCGGTCGAACGGGGCCGGAGGACAGGTCGAGGGCGGCGCGAGCCGCCACTGACCGGCAGCACCGGCCCAAGAGCAAAGCGGCCCGCCTCCTGCCGGAAGCGGGCCGCTCGCCTTCATTCGAATGCCGGCGCTGCGAGGCGATGGGCGTGGGTGCGGATGTCCTGCGGCCACGCGGCGGTGAGCTTGGCAAAGCCCGCCTCATCCCCCGCATAGAAGGCCCGCAGCGCCTCCTCGAACTGGGAGAGATTGCCGGCGAGCGCGCTCATGAAGCGATAGCCGGCCTCCTGCGCCGCGCGGCGGCGGGCCGGCGCGCTCTGGTCGCGGCGTGCGGCCTCCACCAGCTTGCGCAACGCAACGGACGCGCCGCCCGGCTGGGCGGCGAGCCATTCCCAATGGCGCGGCAGCAGGGTGACTTCGCGCGCGACGACACCGAGCTTGGGGCGCCCCGGCCCGCGAGCCGGCTCGGCTTCCGCCGGCGCGGGGAGGGTGGCATAGCGCGCCGCCACGTCATCCGGCGCGCCGCGCAGATCGAAGTCCACCGGGTGGGCGGTCTCCAGATCGAACACAAGCACCTGCTGCGCCTCGTCTTCGAGCTGCATGCGCTTGACGGCGGCCGCCACCTGCGCGGCGGAGCCTTCCGCAAGCCGGCGCGGGCCGGCGAAGGCGATGAACGGGCCGGCAAAGGGCAGGGGAGGCGTGGAAGCGGAGGCGGGGGTCGCGGCAGTCATAGGATGTCCTTTCCTCGCCTTTATATCCGGGTGTAATTGCCTCGTCAATTTGATCCGGATAAAAATAATCGACCTAAGGGCACCGGCTCGCCACAAACGGCGTTTATCTCTCCGACTGGAGAAGAAGATGGCGCGAATCCTCGCCTTGTTTGGCCTGCTGGCGGCTTTCGCCGGCCTCTTGCCCTGGGCCGCGCCCTTGGCGAAGAGTGGCGCGCGCCTGATCGAAGCACGGGACAATCCCGCTCTTCTCTCCGATCTCGCGCTTCAATCCTTCACCGCCGCCGATGCGGCCCTGGAGATCGAGCGCGCGCTGGCGGATGACGACGGCGAACTCGCCGCCTCGTATCTCGCGCTTGCCGACGCGCGGGCCCTCGCGCTTCCCCCAGACCTGCGCGCCCGCGTTGTGGCGGCCAATGACGGCGCGACCACCGCGTGGCGCTCCGCGAAGCATTTCGGCTATGGCTTCCTCACCGGCACGCCGGAGGATCTGGCGGGTTTCGCCGGTGCCGCTGCCGGCGATCTCACCGCCTGGGGCGATCTGCGCGACGCGAGCCGGGAAGGTTGGAAATATGCCAATGGCGAAGCGGTAGACCCCCTGATCCTCGGCCTTTCGACTGTCGGGCTGGCGCTCACGGCCGGCACCTATGCCACCTTCGGCGCCGGACTGCCGGTGCGGGCCGGGGTGAGCGCGGTCAAGGTCGCCAAGCGCACCGGCCGGCTCTCGGTGGGAATGGCTCGCCTGCTGACCCGCGCGGTCAACGAAACCGTCGATTTCGCGGCCCTGCGCCGGGCCGGCGCGAGCCTGGATGCCTCCGCCCTGAAAGGCGTCGTGCGTGCCGAGGGCCTCAAACCGCTCGCCCGCCTCATGGGTGATCTTGGCACGGTGCAGGCGAAGGCCGGCTCGCGCGCGGCGGTCGCCGGTCTTGCCGTGGCGGAGAATGGCAAGGACCTCTCCCGCCTCGCGCGCCTGGCCGAGGCGAAAGGCGGGCAGACGCTGGCGATCCTCAAGACACTCGGGCGCGGCGCCCTGGTGATGGGTTCGGCGTTGCTCAAGCTGGTCTGGTGGGGCGTGGTGGCGGCGCTTTGGCTGTTCGGCCTTGTCGCCGCCTTCAACCGCTTCTGCGTGGAGCTGGTGCGGCCCATCTGGCGACGCAGGCGGGTGCGGGGGCGCAAAGGCCCGATAACCGCTCCTGGTCCTGCTGCCGTGCCACCCGCGCCCGTGCTCCGCCGCGCGTCCAGGTCGCCGGCCCCGGTGTGCCTGGAGCCGGGCGAGGGCCCGGCTGCCACAGGCGCGGCATCCGCAGCAGCGCCTGCCATCGCCCGCTTCGAGCTGGCAGCGCGCGAGGCCGCCTCCCTCTCGGCCGTATAAGGGGCGCGTCCGGCGCGCTTTCAACAGGCAGAAGATCGTTGCCGCACAGCGGCTTGAACGGAGGCGGCGGGCGCGCCGGCAGCTTTCGCTTCCGCAAAGCGCCGGGGCGAATTAGGGTCCGCCCGAAACATCGCTTCGGGATACGCTTATGCCTCTCCTTTCGGCCGACGGTCTGGACATCGCCTATCTGGACGAGGGTTCCGGCCCGCCGATCTTGCTGATCCACGGCTTCGGCTCCACGAAGGAGATCAACTGGGTCCATACCGGCTGGTTCAAGACCCTGATGGGCGCCGGCTATCGCGTGATCGCGTTCGATCATCGCGGCCATGGCGCCTCCAGCAAGCTGTATGATCCCGCGCTCTACGACACGCGCCTGATGGCGCAGGATGCGCGGCGTCTTCTCGATCATCTCGGCATCCCGCGCATCGACATCATCGGCTATTCCATGGGCGCGCGGGTGGCGGCCCAATTCGCCCTTGCGGAGCGCGACCGGCTCAACAGCCTCATCATGGGCGGGCTCGGCATCCATCTGGTGGAGGGCGATGGCCTGCCGCAGGAGGTGGCGGCGGCGCTGGAAGCGCCGAGCCTTGCGGAGGTGACCGACCCGCTCGGCCGCATGTTCCGCGCCTTCGCCGATGCCAACAAGGCGGATCTGAAGGCGCTCGCGGCCTGCATTCGCGGCTCGCGGCAGACCCTGACGCGCCAGCAGGTGGCCGATATCGACCAGCCGGCGCTGGTGGCGGTGGGCACGCGCGATCTGATCGCCGGCAGCGGGCAGGAATTGGCGGACCTGCTGCCGCGGGGCGAGATGCTCGACATCCCCGGCCGCGATCACAATCCCGCGGTTGGCGACAAGGCCTTCAAGCAGGGCGCGCTCGACTTCTTCGCCCGGCATGGGTGATGTGCGCGAGCCGGCTCGGAACGACGGCCGGCTTGTGCTAGAAATGCGTCGAAACGTGATCCACCGGGAGGCAGGAATGCCCCAGTCTTTGTTCAAGGCGCCGCATCAGCCGTTGGCGCGCATCAATACGGAGCGCTTCCAGGACGTGGTCGACCCCGTCTGGGCGCGCATCCGCAATGAGGCGGACCTTGCGGCCGAGCGCGAGCCGCTGCTGGCCGGATTCCTGATCGGCGCCGTGCTGGGGCAGGGGAGCCTCGAAGCGGTGATCGGCGAACGCATCGCCGCGCGCCTCGACCATGCGGAGCTGCCCGGCTCCGCCATTCGCGCCGCCTATCACGAAGCCGTGTCGCAGGACCGCACCATCGCCCAGGCGGTGCGCGCCGACATCATGGCGGTGGTGGACCGCGACCCCGCGACCACCCGCGCGCTGGAGCCGGTGCTCTATTTCAAGGGCTTCCACGCGCTCCAGACCCACCGCCTGTCCCATTGGCTGTGGACCCACGACCAGCGCGATTTCGCCCTCTATCTGCAAAGCCGCGCCTCCTCGGTGTTCTCGGTGGACATCCACCCGGCGGTGCCCGTGGGCCGCGGCATCTTCCTCGACCATGCCACCGGCATCGTGATCGGCGCGACTGCGGTGATCGAGGATGACGTCTCCATCCTCCAGGGCGTCACGCTCGGCGGCACGGGCAAGGAATCCGGCGACCGGCATCCCAAGATCCGGCGCGGCGTGCTGCTGGGCGCCGGTGCCAAGGTGCTGGGCAATATCGAGGTCGGCCATTGCGCCCGCGTCGCGGCCGGCTCGGTGGTGCTGAAGCCGGTTCCGCCCAAGACCACGGTGGCCGGCGTGCCGGCGAAAGTGGTGGGCGAGGCCGGCTGCGCGGAACCCTCGCGCGCCATGGACCAGATGTTCGACGACAATATCTTCGCCGGCGCGGACATCTGAGCCGCCCCCGATTTCACGCGCATCTCGCGCTTTCGTGGCCGTCCCCGGGCGGCCATTCGACCCTTGGAGGAAGACACTTGGATAAAACGGAACTCGAGCGCGTGCAGCGCTACATGCGCACCCTGTTCGGCAATCCGCAGATCAAGGTGACGGCGCGCCCGAAGAAGACCGATTCGGCCGAAGTCTATCTTGGCGACGAATTCATCGGCGTCCTGTTCAAGGACGAAGAGGACGGCGACCTCTCCTACAATTTCCAGATGGCGATCCTGGAAGCCGACCTCGACTGAGTTTCGGCGCAACGCCTTCCTGCCGGTCCGTTTCGGATCGGTCTCTGCCACCTTCCGGCCAAGCCGGAGGGTGTTTCCCGGTGAGATCCGCACTCTTTCCCGCCCATCGACCTTGCCAATTGCCGGCAACGCTTTAAACCGGCGTCGTATACAGAATGCCGACCGGGGGTCCCGTGTCCGTCCTCGATATTGCAGGTGAGCGTTTCCGGGTTCAGGTCGAGGGCAAGGAGGGCGCGCCGCCCCTGGTCCTTGCCCATTCGCTGGGCACCACGCTGGAGATGTGGGACGCGCTCGTGCCCCATCTCACCGCGCATTTCCGCGTCATCCGCTATGACGCGCGGGGCCATGGTCAGTCCAGCGCGCCCGACGCGGTCTATTCCATGGGCGATTTCGGGCGCGATCTGCTCAACATCCTCGACCGTCTCGATGTTTCCGAACCGGTGAACTATTGCGGCCTCTCGCTCGGCGGCATGGTGGGGCAATGGCTGGCGCTCAACGCCCCGCAGCGCCTGAAGCGCGCCGTGCTCGCCAACACCACCGCCCACGCCGGCCCCCATCGCATGTGGGAAGGGCGCATCAAGGCCGTGCGCCGCGCCGGCACCGCCCCTATCGCCGACGCCGTGATCGACAGCTGGTTCACGCCGAAGTTTCGCGCGGCCCACCCCGACCAGGTCGCGAAGGTGCGCGAGATGATCGTGCACACGGCGCCAGGCGGCTACATGGGCACGAGCTGCGCCATGCGCGACATGGATTTCCGCCACGGCCTCCCGCACATCAAGACGCCCTGCCTGGTGATCGCGGGCCTTCAGGATCGCTCGACCCCGCCCGAATGGGGGGAACTGATCGCCGCCCATATTCCCGGTGCGGAGCTGGTGAAGCTCGACGCGGGCCATATGTCGGCAATCGAGCTGCCTGCGGATTTCGCGCGCGAGGTGCTCGGCTTCCTCAGCTGACGGCGACGGTATTTTATCGACGCCGGGACGCGCACGAAACGGTGCGCGGTGGTATCTAGGCGGCCGTCAGTTTCGCGATCGCGGCAAGGAGCCCACCATGACGGCACAGGGGCAAGACCAGCACGACGGCAAACCTACACCCGGTACGGCATCCGAAGAGGCATCCCAGCCCGTTTTCCCGCCGGGGCATGAGAACCACAATCACGCCAGCCACAACCATGCCGGCCACGACCACGGCACCGGCCACGCCCATGCCGCGCCGGCGGCGGCGAACCGCGACAGCCACGCGCCGCACGACCACGCGCCGCATGGCGATCACGGCCACGACGATCACGACCACGGCGCGGCCGAGGGCAGCCATTCGGGCCACGATCATTCCGGCCACAGCCATGGCCATGGCGGGCACAATCACGCCCATGCGGTGCCAAGCTCGCTTCGAGCGTTCGCCATCGGCGCCTCGGTGAATTTCGGCTTCGTGATCATCGAGGCCATCTTCGGCCTGCTGTCCGGCTCGCTCGCTTTGCTCGCGGACGCGGGCCACAATCTCTCCGACGTGCTCGGCCTGCTGCTGGCGTGGGGCGCCGCATGGCTCTCGCGCCGCGCGCCGAGCCCGCGCCGCACGTTCGGCTATGGCCGGTCCTCCATTCTTGCCGCGCTCGCCAATGCCATGATCCTACTGCTCGGTACCGGCGGCATCATCATCGAGGCGATCGGGCGCTTCGGCGATCCCGCGCCGATCCAGACCGGCGTCGTGATGATCGTCGCGCTGGTGGGCATCGGCGTGAATTTCGGCACTGCCATGCTGTTCATGGCCGACCGCAAGAATGACCTCAATGTCCGCGGCGCCTTCGTGCATCTGGTCGCGGATGCGGCCGTCTCGCTGGGCGTGGTGGTGGCGGCGGCAGTCATCGCTGTCACCGGCTGGCTGTGGCTGGATCCGGTGGTGAGCCTCATTATCGCGGCGGCCATCATCGCAGGCACCTGGGCGCTGCTGCGCGACAGCGTGAACCTCGCCATGGATGTGGTGCCGAGCGGCATCGACCATGCGGCGGTGGAAGCCTTCCTCGCCGGCCGCCCCGGCGTCAGCGAGGTTCACGACCTGCACATCTGGGGCCTCAGCACCACCGATTCCGCCCTCACCGTTCACCTTGTGCGCCCCGGCGCCGCGCTGGACGACGCCTTCCTCGCCGAGACCTGCGCCGAGCTGAAAATGCGCTTCAAGATCGGCCATGCGGCGATCCAGGTGGAGAACGGCACCATTCCGTGCGCTCTTGCGCCCGCCCACGTGATCTGAGGCGGGCCCGCGCGGCCCTATGGACGAAACCAGCCGGAAAGGCGGACCCATGACCACTGACGGCCTTGCCGATTTCCGTGCGCTGCTCGGCGACACCGGCGTGTTGACCGCGCCGGACCTCCTCGCGCCCTATGTGGTGGACCATCGCCAACTGATCCGCGGCACGACGCCGGCCGTGCTGCGGCCGCGCTCGACCGACGACGTACAGGCCATGGTGCGGCTGGCGGGAAAGCTCGGCTACGGGCTGGTGCCGCAGGGCGGCAATACCAGCTATGTGGGGGGAGCGACGCCGGACGAAAGCGGTCGCCAATTGGTGGTGAGCCTGGAGCGCATGAACCGGATCCGCGCGGTGGACCCGCTCGGCTTCACCCTGTCCGCCGATGCGGGCGTGATCCTCGCCGATGCGCAGGCGGCGGCGGAAGCGGTGGGCCTCATGCTGCCGCTGAGCCTCGGTTCGGAGGGCAGCTGCCGGCTGGGCGGCAACGTGGGCACCAATGCCGGCGGCCTCTCGGTGCTGCGCTATGGCATGACCCGCGATCTGGTGCTGGGGCTCGAAGCCGTATTGCCGGACGGCAGCTTGCTCGGCGACATGCGGGCGCTGCGCAAGAACAATGTGGGCTACGACCTCAAGCAGATGTTCATCGGCGGGGAGGGCACGCTCGGCATCGTTACCGGCGTGGTGCTGAAGCTGTGTCCCGAACAGGTGCTCACCGCCACCGCCTGGCTGCAACTGGCCAAGGGCGCGCCGCTGCCGCAGATGCTCGCGCAGGTGCGGCGCGAGACGGCGGATCTCGTCTCCTCGTTCGAATTCATCACCGCCAATTCGGTGGCGCTGGTGGCGGCGCTGAAGCCCGGCGAGGTCAATCTGACCACGGGCAGCGGCGGGGCGGTTCTGCTGGAGGTCTCGTCTTCATCCCGGCGGGTTCCGCTGGATGAAATTCTCATGGGAACGCTGGAAGCACTGATGGAAAAAGGATGGGTGGAGGATGCGCTCCTCGCCCAGTCGGAACGCCAGCGCGCCGACATGTGGGCCTTGCGCGAGACCATTCCCGAGGGCGAGAAGCACGCCGGCGGATCGGTGAAGCACGATATCTCGGTGCCGATCTCTGCTCTCGACGCTTTCCTGGAGCAAGGCGGCGGCGCGGTGGCGGCCTATGATCCCGCCCTTGTCCTATCCGTCTACGGCCATGTGGGCGACGGCAACATTCACTTCAACATCGTGGTGCCGCAGGGCGAGGACCGGCTGGCCTTCACCCGCAAGATCGAGGCGGGCCTCGCGCACGAGCTCTATGCCATTGCCGCCGCGCTGGGCGGCAGCTTCAGCGCGGAATATGGCATCGGCCGGTTGAAGCGGGATTTGCTGGAGCGCTACGGCGATCCCACCCGCATCGCGCTGATGGGGCGGGTGAAGTCGGCCTTTGATCCGGCCGGCCTCATGAATGCCGGCGCCATGGTCGATCCCGCGCGCGATCCTTCAGCCTGAGTCTCAGGCCGCGACGGAGGTGGCGCGCAGGCCGTCCAGCGCTTCCTTGGCGATGGGGGAAAGGCCCTCGCCGCCATGGTCCAGATGCTCGAAGATCTTCGAGCGCATGCGCGGGTCCCAGAACTTATGGATGTGCTCGCGCGTGGAAGCGACCGCTTCCGCGTGATGCTGGGTGGAGAAGGCGGTCGCGATCTGGTTCGCCATATAGACGAGGCGGTCGTTGGTGCTGGTGCTATGCGACATGTGCGTGCCGTGGGGATGACCCGAGGTCGATGCGCTCGGGATGGGTGAAGAGTTCAAACCCGTCGCCGCGCACGATTGCAGCCAGCGTGATGCCGGCCGCCTGCGCGGTACGGATGGCGAGGGATGTGGGCGCGGAGACGGCGGCGATGACGGGGGTGCCCAGCACCGCCGCCTTCTGCACCATCTCGATGGAAACGCGGCTGGTGAGCAGAACCATGCCGCGGGCGGGATCGGCGTCGAGCTTCACCACCTTGCCCACCAGCTTGTCGAGCGCGTTATGCCGACCCACGTCCTCGCACACGGCGAGCAGCCCGCGCCCCGGCTCGAAATAGCCGGCGGCATGGACCGCGCGGGTCTCGTGGTTGAGAGTCTGGGCGGGCGCGAGCGCCGCCATGGCCTCCAGCAGGAGGGACGCGGGAAAGACCGGGCGAGCGGTCACCTGCGCGGCGGGCTTGATGGCTTCGGCAAGGCTCTCCACCCCGCACAGGCCGCAGCCGGTCGGCCCGGCCATGTGCCGGCGACGGGCGCCGAGCACGGCCATCTTCTCCTCGGCGATCCACATCCGCGCCTCGATGCCGTCTTCCACCGCGATCACGTCGAGGTTGAGGATGTCCGCCGGGCTGGAGATGATCCCCTCGGTGAGCGAGAAGCCGAGCGCAAAGTCAGCGATGTCGAGCGGGCTCGCCATCATAACGGCATGGGTGGTGCCGTTATAGGTGAGGGCCACCGGCGTTTCCTCGGGCACCGCGCGTTCCGCAACCGTGACGCCATCCAGGCGCCACACGTCGCGGCTCACGCGCCGCACCGGCTCGGGAAAATCGGGGATTTCGAACAGCTCATCCATGATGCGCGCCACCGAGTGTTGCTGCCATCAAGGTTGTGCCGAACGCGCCCGCATTCAAGTGCGGCCTCGCCATGGGCCCCTTGCCCCGCCTGCAGGCGAATGCGAGGACGGAACGGCCGGCAAACACCCACGACCCGACGCCCGATGTTCCGTGTCCCAGCCCTCGCCCGCGCACGGGAGAGGGGCCTGGGTCCAGGCGGGGAGGGCGCGGGGCGGCGCCGGCCTTCATCTCACTCCGCCGCTTCGGCGATGCGACGGCTCTGGCGGGAGAGCTCTTCATACTCTTCCTGCCAGGCGCTCGGCCCGTTGGAGGGGGCGACCTGCACGGCCGTCACCTTGTATTCGGGGCAGTTGGTGGCCCAGTCGGAGAAGTCCGTGGTCACCACGTTCGCCTGCGTCACCGGATGGTGGAAGGTGGTGTAGACCACGCCGGGCTGCATGCGCTCGCTGATCACCGCGCGCAGGGAGGTGCCGCCCGCGCGGCTTTCCAGCTTCACGAAGTCGCCGTCGCGAATGCCCCGGTTCTCGGCATCGTGCGGGTGGATTTCCAGCACGTCTTCCGGATGCCAGGCGACATTCTCCGTGCGGCGGGTCTGCGCGCCGACATTGTATTGCGACAGGATGCGCCCGGTGGTGAGCAGCAGCGGGAACAGCGGGCCGGTGCGCTCGTCGGTGGGCACGTATTCGGTGAGCACGAACTTGCCCTTGCCGCGCACGAAGCCGCCGATGTGCATGATCGGGGTGCCTTCCGGCGCCTTCTCATTGCACGGCCACTGCACCGAGCCCAATTCGTCCAGCTTCTTGTAGCTGACGCCGGTGAAGGTGGGGGTCAGGCGGGCGATCTCGTCCATGATCTCGCCAGGGTGGCTGTAGTCCATGGGATAGCCGAGCGCCTCGGAGAGCATGATGGTGACTTCCCAATCGGCATAGCCGTTCTTGGGGGCCATCACCTTGCGGATGCGCTGGATGCGGCGCTCCGCATTGGTGAAGGTGCCGTCCTTCTCCAGGAACGAGCAGCCCGGCAGGAAGACGTGCGCGTAGTTCGCCGTCTCGTTCAGGAACAGGTCCTGCACGACGAGGCATTCCAGCGCGCCGAGGCCGGCGGAGACGTGGCGGGTGTCGGGGTCGGACTGGAGGATGTCCTCGCCCTGCACATACATGCCCTTGAAGGTGCCATCCACGGCGGCATCGAACATGTTGGGAATGCGCAGGCCGGGCTCGGCATCCAGCTTAACGCCCCACAGGCTCTCGAACAGCGCGCGGGTGGCGTCGTCGGAGACGTGGCGATAGCCGGACAGCTCATGGGGGAAGGAGCCCATGTCGCAGGCGCCCTGCACGTTGTTCTGGCCGCGCAGCGGGTTCACGCCCACGCCGTTGCGGCCGACATTGCCGGTCGCCATGGCGAGGTTGGCGATCGCCATCACGGTGGTGGAGCCCTGGGAATGCTCCGTCACGCCGAGGCCGTAATAGATCGCCGCATTGCCGCCGGTGGCATAGAGGCGCGCGGCCTTGCGCACGTCCTGGGGATCGACGCCGGTATACTTGGCGACCGCTTCCGGGCTGTGGCGCTCGTCGGCGACGAAAGCCGCCCATTCCTGGAACTCGTCCCAATCGCAGCGCTCGCGGATGAACTGCTCGTTCATCAGCCCTTCGGTGACCACCACATGAGCGAGCGCCGTGACCAGAGCCACGTTGGTGCCCGGGCGCAGCGGCAGATGGAAGTCCGCCTGCACATGCGGGGTGCGCACGAGGTCGATTTTGCGCGGGTCTGCGACGATCAGCTTGGCGCCTTCGCGCAGGCGCTTCTTCATGCGCGAGCCGAACACGGGATGGCCGTCGGTCGGGTTGGCGCCGATCACCAGGATCACGTCGGTCTCTTCGATGGAATCGAAGTCCTGCGTGCCGGCGGAGGTGCCGTAGGTCTGGGAGAGGCCGTAGCCCGTGGGCGAGTGGCAGACGCGGGCGCAGGTATCGACATTGTTGTTGCCGAAGGCGCCGCGGATCAGCTTCTGGACCAGATAGGTCTCTTCATTGGTGCAGCGCGAGGAGGTGATGCCGCCCACCGAGCGGCGGCCGTACTTCTCCTGGATGCGCTTGAACTCGGAGGCGGCGTAGGCGATCGCCTCCTCATAGCTCACTTCCTTCCACGGCTCGTGGATGGAGGAGCGGATCATGGGCTTGAGGATGCGTTCCTTGTGGGTCGCATAGCCATAGGCGAAGCGGCCCTTCACGCAGGAATGGCCGCGGTTCGCCTTGCCGTCCTTATAGGGCACCATGCGCACCAGCTCGTCGCCCCGCATCTCCGCCTTGAAGGTGCAGCCGACGCCGCAATAGGCGCAGGTCGTCACCAGCGAATGCTCGGGGGTGCCGATGTCGTACATGGCCTTTTCGTTCAAGGTCGCGGTGGGGCAGGCCTGCACGCAGGCGCCGCACGACACGCACTCGGACGAAAGGAAGCTCTCGTTCATGCCCGGCGACACGCGCGAGCCGAAGCCGCGGCCGGAGATCGTCAGCGCGAACGTGCCCTGTACTTCCTCGCAGGCGCGCACGCAGCGGTTGCAGACGATGCACTTCGACTGTTCGTAGGTGAAATAGGGGTTGGACTCGTCCTTGCCCAGCTTGGTGTGGTTCTCGCCCTCATAGCCGTAGCGCACGTCGCGCAGGCCGACCACGCCGGCCATGTCCTGCAGCTCGCAATCGCCGTTGGCGGAGCAGGTCAGGCAGTCCAGCGGATGGTCGGAGATGTACAGCTCCATCACGCCCTTGCGGATCTGCTTCAGCCGCTCGGTCTGGGTCTTCACCACGATGCCTTCCGCCACCGGCGTGGTGCAGGAAGCGGGGGTGCCGTTGCGCCCTTCGATCTCCACCAGGCAGAGCCGGCAGGAGCCGAAGGCGTCCAGCATGTCGGTGGCGCAGAGCTTGGGGATCTGGTTCCCGATCTCCATGGCGGCGCGCATGATGGAGGTGCCTTCCGGCACCTGCACCTTCATGCCGTCGATGACGAGCGAAACCAGCTTCTCGGACTTGGAGCGGGGCGTGCCGTAGTCGATTTCATGCACGAGGGACATTGAGTTCCTCCTATTCCGCAGCCGCGGGCAATTTCGGCGACACGCCGAAATCTTCCGGGAAATGGGTGAGCGCGCTGATCACGGGATAGGGCGTGAACCCGCCGAGGGCGCAGAGCGAGCCGAGCTTCATCGTGTGGCAAAGGTCCGTGAGGATCGCGAGATTGGCCTCGCGCCGGTCGCCGTTGATGATCTTGTCGAGGGTTTCGACCCCGCGCGTGGAGCCGATGCGGCAGGGCGTGCACTTGCCGCAGCTCTCGTGCGAGCAGAATTCCATGGCGAACTTCGCCATGTGCGCCATGTCCACCGTGTCGTCGAACACAACGATGCCGCCGTGGCC
Organism: Roseixanthobacter pseudopolyaromaticivorans; assembly: GCF_043195145.2. Lineage (NCBI taxonomy): Bacteria > Pseudomonadati > Pseudomonadota > Alphaproteobacteria > Hyphomicrobiales > Xanthobacteraceae > Roseixanthobacter > Roseixanthobacter pseudopolyaromaticivorans. The sequence continues at coordinate 2,798,128 of NZ_CM195539.1, read as the reverse complement.
GATGAGCGCGTCCTTGGCCGCGAAAGCCTCATAGTCGAACGGCGTGTCGAACTGCGACACCGGCATGTAGGCGCCGAGCGGGCCGCCCGCTTGCACCGCCCGCACCGGGCGACCAGAGGCCGTGCCACCGCCAATGTCGTTCACCAATTCGCCGAGGGAGATGCCGAACGCGGTTTCGAACAGGCCGCCGAACTTGATGTTGCCCGCGAGCTGGATTGGCATCGTGCCGCGCGAGCGGCCCATGCCGAAGTCGCGATAGAACTGGCCGCCCTTGTCCAGGATCACCGGGACGGTGGCGAGAGAGATCAGGTTGTTGATGACGGTGGGCTTGCCGAACAGGCCCTTGTGGGCCGGCAGTGGAGGCTTCGCGCGCACCACGCCGCGCTTGCCTTCCAGGCTGTCGAGCAAAGCGGTTTCCTCACCGCACACATAGGCGCCGGCGCCCATGCGCATTTCCATGTCGAAATCATAGCCCGACCCGGCGACATTCTTGCCGAGCAGGCCGTTGGCGCGGGCGATCGCGATGGCCTTTTCCATCACCGCCAGTGACAGGGGATATTCAGACCGGCAATAGACGAAGCCTTTCGTCGCGCCAACGGCGAGGCCGGCAATGGTCATGCCCTCGATCAGGCAGAACGGGTCAGCTTCCATGATCAAGCGGTCGGCGAAGGTGCCGCTGTCGCCTTCGTCCGCATTGCAGACGATGTAGCGCTGGTCGGCCGGGGCGGCGGCGACGGTGCGCCACTTGATGCCGGTGGGGAAGCCCGCGCCGCCACGCCCGCGCAGGCCGGAGAGGAATACTTCCTCCACGGTCGCGGACGGGCCGATCTCCACCGCCTTAGCAAGGCCGCGATAGCCGCCATGGGCCTTGTAATCGTCCAGCGAGAGCGGGTCGATGATGCCGCAGCGGGCGAACGTAAGGCGGGTCTGCTTCTTGAGATAGGGGATCTCTTCCACCAGACCCACATTGAGCGGGTGAGCGGCGCCTTCGAGCAGACCGCCATCCAGCAAAGCTTCCACGTCGGACGGCTTCACCGGGCCGTAGCCAACGCGGCCGGCAGGCGTTTCCACCTCCAGCAGGGGCTCCAGCCAGAACAGGCCGCGCGAGCCGTTGCGCACGATTTCCACCGAAAGGCCGCGCGCCGCGAAGGCGTCCTGCAGCTTACGGGCGATGCGGTCGGCGCCGCAGGCGACGGCGGTGGCGTCGTTGGGGACGAAAATGCGGGGGCTGCTCATCGGTCGGTCTCCGCGACCAGTTCGTCAATGGTTTCGCGGTCGAGGCGGCCGACCAGGCGGCCGTCGATCATGGCCGAGGGCGCGCAGGCGCACAGGCCGAGGCAATAGATCGGCTCCAGCGTCACGCGGCCGTCGGTCGAGGTTTCGCCCATGGCGACGCCGAGGCGTTCCTGGGCATATTCGGCGAGCTTGTCCGAGCCCATGGACTGGCAGGCTTCAGCCGCACAGAGCTTGATGACGTGGCGCCCCGGCAGCTCACGACGGAAGTCGTGATAGAAGGTGACGACGCCATGCACTTCCGCGCGGGAGAGGTTCAGGCTTTCCGCGATCATCGGCACGACGGGCTCGGGCACGAAGCCGAACGTCTCCTGAATGGCGTGCAGGATCGGCATGGTGGCGCCGTCCATATGCCGGTGCGAGGAGATGATCTCGGACGCGCGTTCCGCGCTCCATGATTCGTAGCCGACCATCGGCAAATACCCTTCCCTGGCCCGCTGGAAGCGGCTTCCTTGTGATAATTCCAGAAAGAATGGCAGATTGCCGCATCCGATCAAGCGAGCTGTGGGATGTTGCGATAGAACATCTCTATCGATGGCCGCTCGAAAAATCCGGTGAGACATTGCAAACGTTCAATCCCGACTCGCGCTTCGATGCGGAGAACCGGTTTGTTTCGTCGATATTGATTGCCATTCTCTATCTTAAGCGCCCCGAACCGCCACCGGCGGAGCTCTGACGTGTTGCAGTGCAGCATGGATGCGGTGGAGCTACGGCTAGGGCGAGAGGGCCGCGACTAACGCGCCTTTTTCGTTTCTAGGCACGCCGCGTGCACCAGGAGCAGCGGGGTTCGGTCCGGCAGGCGATCGTCGGCGGTACAACCAATATCTGATAAAATGATATTGATACCCTTATAGGTTGTAGTAGAGTGTGCCTCGTCACCGCGCTTCAATGGGGGCGAGCCGCGCTTGAAGGCAGGCAATTGTGCCTGTCCCGAGCCGTCGTTTTTCTCTTTGCCTTGGGTTTCGCGCGTCTGCTTCTTCGCGGACCGATGATGCACGAGCTGAAGGGAGATGAACCGCGCGATGATTCACCTTGGAAATGTATAAGGGAGAAGAAGATGGCTTACGCTCAATGGGCTGAATTCACCATCAAGGCGGTTAATTGTTCGGTGACGCTGAAGAACGTCGTCCATCAATGGGGAAAATTCTATATCGGGAGCAAGGATAACGAAATCAGCCCCGACAAGCTGGAGGGCAAGGTCATCAAGCAGGGCGATAGCTATACGTTCGGCGCTTGCGGCCGTGAAAATGCGTCATCCGGCACCGAAGGCAGCTTCGATCTCTATGACGGCGACAAGAACATCGGCAATTATTACTGGGATTGCCCGTGGGGCAGCAAGACCAATACGTCCACCTGGACGCCCGGCTCCGACGCCTATATCGGCCAGCAGACCGGCGCCAATCTCAACAGCGGCGCGCTGGGCACCATCACGATCAAGGTCGCCTATCTCGGCTGATCTGGTCGCCGACCCGAACGACACCAGGACCGTTCACCCGACTGCACCTCAGGGCGTCGCAGTTTCGGTCCATGTCCCTTCGTCCCGGCCGCGCGCAGGCGCGGCCGGTTGCAAACCCGGCGCTGGGCTAAAGTCCCTCAGCCGAACTTGAACAGAACCCCATAACCGCCGCGCGGGTAGCTCCATTCGATATCCCCCGACGGTTCGGCGATCACGCGGCAGGTGCCGCATTCCACGCAGCCGTCCACGGTCACTTCCACCTGGCCGCTTTCGGTGAGGTCGTAGCAGCGCGCCGGGCAGGCCTTCAGCAGGGCCAGCAGAGGCGCCGGCGGCACGGTGTGGGGACGCACCTTGATATGGGCGCGGCCGGCATCCACCAGATAGCGATTGTAGAAGAGCTTGTCTTCGACGCGGACGGTCGGATCGCTCATCGTTCCAACTCCAGGGTTTGAGGGTCTTGGGCCATTTCAGTTGGCGCGGGGCGTGCACCCCGCATTCTTCAGCGCCAGGCGCGGGCGAAGCGGAACGCGTCGCCGAACAGGCCGGCCCAGGAGCGGGCGGCCACGAAGGAGCGCAGCGTCATCTTCTCCTTTTCGATCTTCGGCGTGCCGTCGACACGCACGAAGTTCTGCATCGCCTTCGAGACGAGCTGGGGATAGGTGAGGAAGAAGTTCTGCGACTGGACATGCATCAGCGCCGGCATGTCCTTGTATTTCTTCAGATCCTTGATGACGAAGGAATCGTCCAGAAGGGTCTTGTAGAGCGCCAGGTTCTTGGCGGTCATGGGCTCGCGCCGCGACTTGATCTGGAAGATCGCTTCCGCCGCGATGCGGCCCGAAGTCATGGCGAGGTTCGAGCCCTCGCGATGGATGGCGTTGTTGAGCTGGGCGGCATCGCCCACCACCACCCAGCCGTCGCCGTAAAGCTGCGGGATCGCCTTGTAACCGCCTTCGGGAATGAGATGGGCGGAATATTCCTTCACCTCCGACCCCTCGATCAGCGGCGCGACGGAGGGATGGGTCTTGAAGCGCTCCAGAAGGCCGTAGGGCGTTTCGCCCGATTTCTGGAAATCCGCCACCAGGCAGCCGATGCCGAGCGAAACGCATTCCTTGTTGGCATAGATGAAGCCCATGCCGGTCATGCCGCGCGAGATGGTGCCGACGGCCTCGATCACGGTGCCTTCGTCGCCCTTCAGGTTGAAGCGCGCCTCGATGGTCTCGCGCGGCAGGAAGTGCATCTCCTTCACCGCGAGCGCCACATTGTCCGGCTTCGGCCGCTCACGCAGGCCGGCGCGGGTGCCGAGCAGGCCATTCACGCCTTCCGCCAGCACCACCACGTCGGCATGGATCTGTCCGTCCTTGCGGTCGGTGCGCACGCCGATCACCTTGCCATAGGCGTCCTGCACCAGCTCCGTCACCGTGGTCTCGCACAGCACGACGGCGCCGGCCTCCTTCACCTTGGAGGAGAACCATTTGTCGAACTGGGCGCGGATGATGGTGTAGCGGTTGGGCTTTTCCTCGTTGAACTCGTCCGACTTGTAGTGGAGGCCGGTATGCGAGCGGTCATCCATCATCCAGAAGCGCTGTTCCACCAGATGGCGCTCCAGCGGCGCCTCTTCGCGGAATTCGGGGATGAGTTTCTCCAGCATGTCGGCATAGAGAATGGCGCCCTGCACGTTCTTGGAGCCGGAATATTCCCCGCGCTCCAGCTGCAGCACCTTCAATCCGCGCTGGGCGAGGGTGAGGGCGGCGGCATTGCCCGCCATGCCCGCGCCAACGACGATCGCGTCAAATTTTTCCTCGATCATGGCACGCTCCTCCTTCAGCTTGCGATCCGGTCGCGCGAATGGGGCGACAGGCGGGCACGAAAGGCCTCGGTCAGCGCCGGCAGGAGCCGGATCGCGTCGGTGACGATACCCACATGGGCGTATTGGAAGATCGGCGCGTTGGGGTCCGTGTTGATGGCGACGATCATGTCCGCGCCCTCGACGCCCACGCGATGCTGGATCGCCCCGGAGATGCCGGCGGCGATATAGAGCTTCGGCCGGATGGTCTTGCCGGTCTGCCCGATCTGCCGGTCGGAGGTGACCCAGCCCTTCTGCACCAGCGGGCGCGAGCAGCCGTATTCCGCGCCAAGCACGCCGGCGAGCTGGCGCACCAGCTGGAAATTCTCCGGCGAGCCCAGCCCCAGGCCCCCCGCCACCACCACGTCGGCATAGGCGAGGTTGGATTTCGCGGAATCGCGGTCCGGCATGAAGGACAGCACCTTTGTAACGATGTCGTCCTCGATCATGCCCAGGGGGTGCGTGATGATCCGTCCGGCCATCTTCTCCACGCGCTCGGGCATGGACATGACGCGCGGGCGGATGGTGGCCATCTGCGGGCGATAGTTGAGGGTATAGATGGTGCACAGAAGCGAGCCGCCGAACGTCGGCCGGGTCGCGGCGAGCGAGCCGTCGGCATCCACGTCCAGGTCGGTGCAGTCGGCGGTGAGGCCGGTGAGCAGCGTGGTCGCCACCGAGCCGGCGAGGTCGCGGCCGAGCGTGGTCGCGCCCAGCAGCAGGATTTCCGGCTTGTAGGTGTTCACCACGTCGGTGAGCGCCTTGGTATAGGCCTCGTTGCGATAATCGGTCAGCAGGTTGTCCGCCACCACATAGGCGAGGTCGGCGCCGTAGCAGAAGGATTCGGCGGCCGCGCTGCGCGTGGCCTCGCCCTCCGGGCCGATCACCACCGCCGCCAGCTCCACCTTGAGCTTGTTAGCGAGGATGCGGCCGGCGCCCAGCAGTTCCCAGGAGACGGGGTGGACGACGCCGCGCTCCTGTTCGATGAACACCCACACATGCTTATAGGCCTTGAAGTGCTCGGGGAGCTCCTTCTTCGTCGCCGCGCGGCCTGCGGCCGGGGCGGGCGCTTTGGTCGGTTCGCTCATCGCCTTGGTTCCCTCGTCCTTCGCTCAATAGCCGCGCGCCAGGGTCGCAAGCTCGGCTTCGAGCTTGGGCTGGCGCTTGAAGATGTCCTCGATCAGGGCCTCCGCGGGCGGGCGGGCGGAGAAGTCCACCAGGGCCACCTTTTCCGCACGCGGCGGCGGGGCGAACACGCGCTTCACGATGGTCGGCGAGCCGCGCAGGCCGCATTTGGTGATGTCCTCGACGCCGGCATCCTGCGCGCTCCATTTCACGATGGTGGCGCGGGCCGCCCGCAGCGCGTCTTCCATGCCGCCGCGCCGGATCTCGTTGGTCGCTTCCAGCATGGTGATGAGGCAGGGGAGCTGCGTCTTCAGCACCTGCACGCCGCCTTCCGAGCGGCGTTCGGCCTCGATGGTGCGCGCCTCCAGATCCAGCGTGTTGATCTTCGCCACATAGGTGAGCTGCAGCAGCCCGAGCCGTTTCGCGATGCCGGGACCCACCTGGGCGGTATCGCCGTCGATGGTCTGCTTGCCGGTGAAGATCAGATCGGGCGCGCCGAAGGTCTCGCCGATTTTGCGCACCGCGGTGGCCAGAGCATAGGTCGTGGCCAGCGTATCGGCACCAGCGAAGAAGCGGTCGGTCAGCAGCACCGCGCGGTCGGCGCCGAAAGTGAGCGCCTTGCGCAAGCTGTCTTCCGCCGAGGGCGGGCCCATGGTGAGGACGGTGACCTCGCCGCCGAATTTGTCGCGCAGGGCCAAAGCCGCTTCGAGCGCGAACAAATCGTAGGGATTGATGATGGTCGGCACGCCCTGACGCATGATCGTGTTCGTCACGGGGTGCACGCGGATCTGCGCCGAGTCTGGAACCTGCTTGATGCAGACGACGATGTGCATTCGGTTGCTCCGAGCATGTCTGACAGCCCGAAGAGGACAAACGCAAGTGTCGTACCAAGTGGAAAAAGAATTAAATTATATATTAGATTCAGATACTTGTGGGCATGGCCTGCCTCATGTCGAAACGCGGCGCAGCGTACGCTGACAAAAGCGTGCCGAACGCGTCGGGAATGCGACAGCCCGGCGCAGAGACCGGACGAGGCGTGTGGCATCTGCAGCGGCGGTCCTCATATGCGGGCGCGCGAGCGGCAAAAGACCTCCGGCGTGTGCGCCTCCACATCTCCAGCCGGCCTTGGGGGACCTCCAGACGCAAACGGCCGCCTCGTCCGGATATGCGGAGGGGCGGCCGTCGGGATCGGTGCAAGACTTTCGGAGCGGTTCGATTATTTGAGGACGTTCAGCTGAACGATGGCTTTCGGCTTGGGCGGCGCGACCGCATCCTTCAGCACCTTGAACACCCGCTGGTCTATGGGGGAGGAGGAGACGAAATCCGCATAGGCCTGTTCCAGCACCGCCTTGCAGCGCGCCGTCACGGCCTCTTCGCTCTGGCCGGTGAAATCCTCGCTGACGAGATATTGCCCCATGCGGCGCAGAATATGCAGGCGGGCCACATTGATCACCAGCGGATCGTATTCGACGCCGAGCAGCGTGAAGAAATCTTCGGCCGAAGACGCTTTGTTCAATTGATCGAGCACGCGGGGCGCATTGCTCGCCGAGCCTGCGGAACTGCTCATCGCCTGTCTCCTTCGCGCGTGTTGCGTCGTCGTTGGGTGGCTCGCGCCACGGGGCGCGCTTGTTGCTCGATCTGGAGAGGCAACCCGCGTGCCATTCGGTGTAGCAGATTAAGTATTTGAATTGCCGATATTTTCCGGGCGTCGATCAATGTCGGACTCGCGACAATCCGCATCCGCCACCTGCCGACAAGTCCACTTGCGAGGATCAGGGCCGCTTGCGCAGCCGCACCACCACGTCGATGCCCGACACTTCGAATCCTTCGGGGATCGGCGGCAAGCGGTCGATCACCACACTGTCCGACGGGATGTCGCACAGGACATTTTCGTCTTCGATGTAAAAATGATGATGCTGGCTCGGGTTGGTATCGTAGAAGGCGGTGGCGCCGTCGATGCCGATCCGGCGCAGCAGGCCAGCTTCGGTGAAATGGTTCAGCGTGTTGTAGACGGTGGCGAGCGACATGGGCACGCGGGCCTTCTGGGTTTCCTCGTGGAGGATGCCAGCGGTGATGTGCCGGTTGCCCTTCGAGAACAACAGGCGGCCGAGCACGATCCGCTGGCGGGTCGGCCGTAGGCCGGCGCGGCGCAGCATGCCGCCGCAATCGACCCAGGGCCGGTCTTCCTGCTTGCTCCGCCGCCACATCAGCCGCAGCTCCTGGTCCAGGTCCGCGTCGGTGGCTTCAAAGGACGGGTGGGCGTGCATGTCTTCCATCGGGCGCACCATGGTCAGGAGGGCTGGGACGACGTGAAATCGCCTTCGGAAACGGCCGCCAGGGCCAGCGAACGACGCCGATCCGCCATTCGGCTTTCTCCGCTTTCGTCGCCGAAGCAGAGGGCAAAATCATTGCATTGGGTGCACACGGGGGTGGAGCACATGACGAAGCCGTCGTCCTCGCACAACATGCGATAGAACAGCCGCTTCCAGCGCATGTTGTTGGTGTTGCGCGCCGCGAGCGGGAAGAAATGGCGGGCGATGAGGCGGGAGAGTTCGCTGCGTTCGCGCAGCCCGAGGTCTTCCCAGAGATGGTTCGGCTCCATGGCGCGGCGGGCGATCATGGCCGCGAGCCAGCGGCCCGTTTCGCCGGGCGAAGAGCATTTGGTGCGCAAAAGATCGCGCACCATGGTGATCTCCTCGTCGGCGGGAGCCGCCGGCTGCGTCCACCAGGAGGCGGTTTGCGCGTGGGCCAACGGGAACCACTGGCCTATCAGGGTGGAGAGTTCACACGGGGTGAGGCCGACACGCTCCGCGACCGATGGGCCTTCCATGGCAGCAACCGAGAGTATCGAGGCCAGCACGTGCCGGTCGAAGGCGATGTCGTCGGCGACGACGGCCGCGTCGGGCGCAAGGCCGGTGAGCATGCGATAGGTCGCGATGCCGGGATGCTCGCGGACCCGCTCGAGCTGCGACAGGGGTCGCAGAAAGCCGAGGGTCGGGTCGATCCTATCCTCTCGTGGTGCCGTAAGGGTCACGTTGCGCTCCAAAGGCTGTCGTGCAGCCCGCCTGCGGTTGTCTCCGGCCCGGTTGACGGCGATTGGATTTCGCCGACTCATGGTTCTTGGGGTGACGCCGGCGCTCGGCCGGCGTCGTCTTCGTGATGCTTAAAAGCCTCAGGCGGACATTGCTGCGAGTTCGGCGGCGGTCTTGCCGACGACAGTCTCGTCCACGGCCTTCATGATGCCGTGCTCCATGAGCATGTCTTCCAGCTCGTCCATGGTGATGGGGGTCGGGATGATGCCCTTGCCGCCGTTCGCATGGATCTTGGTGGCCAGCGAGCGATAATGGCCCGCCTGCACCGAGTCCGGAGCGTATTCGAGCACGGTCATGCGGCGCAGCTCGGCGTGCTGCACGATGTTGTCGCGCGGCACGAAGTAGATCAGATGGGTGCCGAGCTTCTTCGCCATGGCTTCCGCCAGTTCCAGCTCCTTGTCGGTCTGGCGCTCGTTGCAGACGAGCCCGCCCAACCGCACGCCGCCGGAATTGGCGTATTTGAGAATGCCCTTGGAGATGTTGTTGGCCGCATACATGGCCATCATCTCGCCGGACATGACGATGTAGATTTCCTGCGCCTTGTTCTCGCGGATGGGCATGGCGAAGCCGCCGCACACCACGTCGCCGAGCACGTCGTAGGAGACGTAGTCGATGTCCTCGTAGGCGCCGTTCTCCTCCAGGAAGTTGATGGAGGTGATGACGCCGCGGCCGGCGCAGCCGACGCCGGGCTCGGGACCGCCGGATTCCACGCACCGGATGTCGCGGTAGCCGACCTTCATCACTTCTTCGAGTTCCAGGTCCTCGACGCTGCCAGCGGCGGCTGCGAGGCTAAGGATGGTGTCCTGCGCCTTGGCGTGCAGGATCAGACGCGTGGAATCCGCCTTGGGATCGCAGCCGACGATGAGGATCTTGTGTCCCATCTCGGCCAGGGCCGCGAGCGTATTCTGGGAGGTCGTCGACTTGCCGATCCCTCCCTTACCGTAAAATGCGATTTGTCGTAGTGACGACATGATTGGTTTCCTTCGAACCGATTGCCAATGACCACCACGCGCGGGGCGTGAATGTTCCTCGCTCACAAACAGGCTCGCCGGTTACGGGAAGGAGCGCATCGCTCGTCGTCGCGTCTGCGTGCACTCAGCCCTCACTCGCCGTGCAGGAATTCTTCAGCAAACCGCGTGCCAGATGGCGATATTCAGTAATTGTCTGATTTATAAATGAAAAATAAGCCGGTTTTCTTGTCGGCCCTTGTGTCCTGAATCGGACAGCGCGCGCTGCGCTGTCATAAAGGAAACAAGAGGGAGAACTTGCACGGCTCAGAAAAACCTGCGCCAACCCGCGCGGATACTGGTGTCGCGCGGGCGGAACGGAACTTGCTTAGACAGGTGCAGAGCGCGGGCGCGAAGATGTGCCGCGACACGCCAGCGAGGGTGACATGCAGATTGGTGTCGAAACATCAAAGGCCGTGGATCAGCGGCGCGTGTTCGTTGTCGATCAGGATGAAATTACGCGCGCCGCCCTGCAATTCATGCTGCACGATGAAATCGAGACGCATGAACTCGCCACACCTGAGGAAGCCTACGAGAAAGGCGTCGGCTGGCTGAAGCCGGACGTGGTGTTGCTGGGGGTGTCCTTCCTCAGCGAGCGGGGAACCAACCTCGTGAGCGATCTCAATGCCAAATTCCCCGGCGTGCGCATTCTCATCGTCTGCGAAAAGGCCCAGGAGGCCACGGCGGTGGACGGCATCAAGGCCGGCGCCCATGGCGCACTGGTGAAGCCGCTGACCTTGGAGGCCGTGCGCAAGAAGGTGGACACGATCCTCGGGCGGGGTGGGGCGCAGCCCATCGTGCAACTCGGCTTCATGCGATAGGCGGCGGTCTTGACCGCAATCCTGTTTTTTCAAAAGCCCGGCTGCGGCACCAATGCCCGCCAGATCGCGATGCTGGAGCGCGCCGGCTATCGTGTGGACGCGCGCAACCTGCTGAGCGAACCCTGGACGCCCGAGCGCCTGCTCGGCTTCTTCGGCGATACGCCGGTCACGAGCTGGTTCAACCCGGCGGCGCCGCGGGTGAAGTCCGGCGAGGTCGTACCCGATCGGCTGGATGCGGCGTCCGCACTGGCGCTGATGATCGCCGACCCGCTGCTGATCCGCCGGCCGCTCGTGGAGCGCGGTACCGCGCGCTGCGCGGGGTTCGATCGCGAGCCCGTCACCTCCTGGCTGCGCGATGCGGATGCACTCAAGGCGGTGCAGGGCTGCACGCGGCCAGACGTTCCCGGCGGCTGCCCCGCGCCCGACGCGCCCGAGCCGCCGGCCGTCCGGCCATGACAATCGCCGCCCTCGACGCGCTAAGCCCGGTCGAGACGATCCTGGCCTATCATGCGCGCACTAAGCATACGCTGGCGCGCTACGCGCCGGGGCCGGAGACGCTGGATTGGGACTCGCAGCCCGATCCTTTCCGGGTGTTCTCGGGCGCTCCCCGCGTTGACCTACCGCTCGCCGCACACCGGCTGGAAACACGCTTTTCCCAGATATTTGAGGCCCCGCCGCACCCCGCTGCGCTGAACCTGCAAAGCGTCGCACTGCTGCTGGAATTGTCGTTCGGTCTTGCGGCCTGGAAGGTGTTCGGGCCGGACCGCTGGGCGCTGCGCTGCAATCCCTCCAGCGGCAATCTCCACCCGACCGAAGTCTATGCGCTGACCGCCCATGTGGCGGGCCTCGCCGACGGGCTCCACCATTATGTCAGCCGCGACCACGCGCTGGAGCAGCGTTGCCGCGCACCGGCGCAGCCGTGCAGCCCCTCCCGCCTCTGGATCGGCCTCAGTTCGGTGCACTGGCGCGAAGCGTGGAAATATGGCGAACGCGCCTTCCGCTATTGCCAGCTCGACATCGGCCACGCCCTCGGTGCGCTGTGCTATGCGGCGGGGGCGCTGGGCTGGACTGCTCGTGTCGTGGAAGGCTGCGATGCCGCGACGCTCAGCGCTGTGATGGGGCTTGATCGCGCGTCCGATTTTTCCGAAGCGGAACAGGAAGATGCGGACGTTCTGGTCGCCATCGAGCCGGGCCCGTGGCCAACCGGCTTCGATGCCGATGCCTTCAGCGACCGCGCGCTTGTGGGTGGAGATTGGGCGGGCCACGCCAGCGTGCTGGATCCGCGCCCGCTCTATCGTTGGCCCATCATCGCCGAGGCGAGCCGGGCAACGAGGGCGACGGCGGCGCGGCCCGTGCCCGCCGCCCTGCCGCAGCTTCCGAACCTGACGGGGACCGGCGACGCCCCTGCGGCCGAGATCCTGCTCGGGCGGCGCAGCGCCCAGCGCTTCGACAGCCGGTTTGAGATGCCGCGCCCTGTCTTCTTCAGAATGCTGGACGCGGTGCTGCCGCGCGCAACGGCGCCGTGGGATCTCTGGCAGCGCGCCCCAGCCCTGCATCCCGTCCTGTTCGTCCATCGCGTGGAGGGACTTGCGCCTGGTCTTTATGCCCTGCCACGCTCCGAGACGGCCGGCCGGGCGCTGCGGACGGCGTTGCGCGCGGATTTCGTCTGGGAGCCGGTTGAAGGCGCGCCCGCTCATCTGCCGCTGGTGCGCCTCGTGCAGAGCGATTGCCGGGGCGTGGCGCGCACCGTGAGCTGCCACCAGGCCATCGCCAGCGATGGCTGTTTCGCCATGAGCATGTTGGCGGAATTCGAGGGTGCGGTACGAACCGACCCGTCGCAATATCGCCAGCTGCATTGGGAGGCGGGCCTGCTGGGCCATGTCCTCTATCTGGAGGCCGAGGTCGCAGGGCTGCGGGGCACCGGCATCGGCTGCTTCTTCGACGATGCGCTGCACGAATTGCTGGGGCTGACCACGCTGGAATTCCAGACGCTCTACCATTTCACGGTCGGCCGTCCGCTCACCGACGACCGCATCGCCACCTTGCCCGCCTATGAGGGCCGGCCGACTTTTCCAGCGCGAGGATAGATATGCGACAGCGCGTTCCATTCCGCCGCATCGGCATCGCCGAGGCTGAGGTCTTGCTGGGCGGCGATGCGCTCATCCTTGATACGCGCGATCCATCCTCCTTTGCGGAGGCCAGGATCGAGGGGGCGGTGCGGGTTTCGTTTTCGAATCTCGGTCCGACCCTCGCGGGCACGCCGAAGGATCGGTCGATCCTGATCTATTGCTATCACGGCAACGCCAGCCAGGAATACGCGCAGGCCTTCTCCGATTTCGGCTTCTCGCAGGTCCATAGCCTCGACGGGGGATATGCGGCGTGGCGGCAGCGCTCGCCCGCCGCGAAAGAGCTTCCGCCCGAGGTGGACACCTGGCTTCTAGCGCAGGGATTTGCGTCTGGCGCGGTGGAGGGCACCATCGCCAATGGCACGACGCCACTCATGCGGGCAGCACACATCGGTGCGCTGGCCGTGGCGCGGGCGCTGGTGGCGACGGGGGCGCAGCTCAATACCCGTAACGCGGACGGCAACACCGCCCTGTGGCTCGCCTGCGTCGGCCGGCATTTCGAGATGATCGACCTGTTGGTGGAGAGGGGGATTGATCTCGACACCGCCAACGACAATGGCGCGACCGCGCTGATGTATGCCGCCTCCGCCGGCCTCGCCGACGTGGTGGCGCGCCTGCTGGAGCGCGGCGCGGATATCCGCCCCGAGACCCTGGACGGCTTCACCGCGCTCGACCTTGCGGGAAATGTCGAATGCCTCACGCTGCTGCGTCGGGCGAGCCGGGCGCAGGCCATGGAGGCGTGAGGGCAATTTAAATCTCCGCCCGCCGCGTGAACACGGCGAGGCGGAAATCGGCAGGCCTTCAGAGCGCGCCGACGGCAACGCCCTTTTCAGCCAACACCGTGGAGAGCTCGCCGGCCTGGAACATCTCGCGGACGATGTCGCAGCCGCCGATGAACTCGCCCTTGACGTAGAGCTGCGGGATGGTCGGCCAGCTGGAGAAGGCCTTGATGCCTTCGCGGATCTCGAAATCCGCCAGCACATCCACGCTCTCGAACGGCACTTCGAGCCGCGAGAGGATCTGCACCACGGTGGCCGAGAAGCCGCATTGCGGCGCTGCCGGAATGCCCTTCATGAAAAGCACGACATCATTGGCGGCAACGATGCCGGCGATGCGCTCTGAGGTGGAATTTGCCATCAACTTATCCCCTTCACGATCAGATGAATTGAACCGCGCGCTGCGGCCGGGTCAGGCGGGCACGATGGTTTCGAGGGCGAGGGCATGCAGCGTTCCGCCCATGTGCCCCTGAAGCGCGTCGTAGACCATCTTGTGCTGCTGCACCCGGCTCTTGCCCCGGAAGGTCTCGCTCGTGACGCGGGCGGCGAAATGATCGCCGTCGCCCGCGAGGTCCACGATGATGACCTGCGCTTCGGGAAATGCCTCCTTGATGAGGCGCTCGATGTCGGACCCGACCATTGCCATCGTCATCGCTCTCCAGATGTCACAGTCTTGCCTCTGCAAGGTTCAAACCACCCGCGCAAAACGTGAGGCGCGCCCGCAGATTCTGGATTTCCGTCAGAATAGCGAGGCGAGCGCGGGCGCACGGCGGACAGAATGTCCGCCACATGTCGCATTGCCGACAGGTGGGAGGGCCCTTCAAATCGAGCGCTGGCGCGGATCCGCTGCGGCCCGGCTCTTGCTTGGAATGGAGGAACCTGCGCGGGCTTGGCTGGGGCGACCCGGCCCGCCCGCTTGAGCGAGCCGCCGATGATCGAGCTTTTTCCAGACCGCGACCCCATCAATTTCGGCGACCTGCCGGCGGAGATCAATGCCCTGCTACAGCAGGGCGTGGCCGCCTATCGACAGGATCATGCGCGGGCCGATGGCTTGTTCCGCGAAGCACTCGCGGCGGCGCCGGGCGAATTGCCGATCTATTTCTGCCTCTACAAGATCCACACCTATCAGGGAAACCTGGACGAGGCCCAGGCGGTGGCCGAGAGCGGCTTGCGCGAGGCGGCGCGGCAGGCCGGCTGGCATGCGGACTGGCGCCGCTGGCGGCCGGAGGAGAACCTGCCCGAGGGCGCGGGCCGGTTCGCGCTCTATACGCTGAAAGCGCTTGGCTTCATCCATCTGCGCCGGAACGAGCCGGAGCGCACCCAGGAAATCCTCGCCGCCCTGCGCCAATTGGATCCGACGGGAGCCGTCGGCTGGACGGTGATCGAGGCGCTCGCGCAAGGCCTCGCCTGAGGCGGGATGGCACCACGTTTGCACGGTATTTCCTGCAGCCCTGCTTCGGCGGGCATGGATTGGGACCGAATTCGTGATGAACTTGGTGGACATCTTCAAAACATCAGCGAATACGCTCAGGAGACCGGAAGGCGGCCTTGATGTGCTGGCGCCGCGTCCCCGTCGTGTCGGTTCACCGCCATGTCGCATTGCCGCCAAGGTCGCAAATCCAACAGGGCGATCGGTTTGCGCGGGGGTGGCAGGCAGATGACACATCTCGATGATCACGACGCACCGCATGTGACGCACGAGGCAGGAGCCACGCCTGGCGCGGACGAAACTCTGATGGAGGCGATCATCGCCGCCATCCGCACCGTGCACGATCCGGAAATCCCCGTGAACGTCTACGATCTCGGGCTGATCTATCGCATCGATGTCTTGCCGGGCGGTCATGTGGAGATCGACATGACCTTGACCGCGCCGGGATGCCCGGTGGCCGGCGAATTGCTGAGCTGGGTGGAGAAGGCGGTGGTCGGCGTCGAGGGCATTTCAGGGGCGACGATCAAGCTCGTGTTCGATCCCCCGTGGGAGAATTCGCGCATGTCGGAAGACGTGCAACTGGAGCTTGGGTTGCTGTAGCGCGCCCTGGATCATCCAAGAAACAAGAATTGAATTTTCTGGGCGCGAGCCTGGCACCTAATCCGCCGTCCGAATGACCGAGGCTGGGCGGATCAAGCACGCAATGCCCTGCGCGAAAGCTGCCATGGGCGGGAATTGAGGATGCCATGATCGAGCTTGTTGCTTCCGATGGACACGCCGTTTCGGCTTATCGGGCTGACCCCGCGGACGAGCCCAAGGGGGCCGTCGTCATTCTGCATGAATTGTTCGGGGTCAATCCGCACATCCGGAAACTGGCCGACGATTTCGCCGCGAAGGGCTACGTCGCCATCGCGCCGTCGCTGTTCGATCGCATCCAGACCGGCGTGGCGTTGAGCTATGACGAGGAAGACTTTTCGGCAGGCCTCGCATTGCTGGAGCAATTGGACGATGCGAAGGCGCTCGCCGACATCCAGGCAAGCGTCGATGCCGTGAAGGAGGCCGGAAAGATCGCGATCGTCGGCTATTCCTGCGGTGGCAACATCGCCTATGCGGCCGCGAATGCGGTTTCAGGCATCGCCTGCGTGGTCTCCTATTATGGCCCGGGCATCGTGGAAACCCAGGGCGAGAAGCGCAAGGTGCCGACCTTGCTGCACTTCGCCGAGAATGATCCGCTGATCCCGATCGAGCACGTGGAGCAGTTCCGCGCCTCCCATCCCAATGTCAGCGCCTTCACCTATCCCGGCGCGACCCACGGGTTCAATTGCGACGAGCGGGGCAGCTATCACGCGGCCTCGGCGGGCCAGGCGCTGGAGCGGACCTTGTTCTGGATCTCGCAATTCGTCGAAGGCCAGGCGCCCATCGCCCTGAAGAATTCGGGCATGTATGCGCAGGCCAAGGTGGAAAAGAAGAAGACCAAGAAGAGCGCCGACGACGATCTCGGTCCGCCGCTGGATTGAGGGCGGGGAGGACGACAGAGCGGAGGTGATGATGAGCATCATCAAGGCTGATTTCGGAGTGGAGAAGCGCCAGGCGGCCCGCCGCCTGCGCACCTTGCTGAGCCTGCCCGCCCTGCACGAGGCCAATGTCCGCAACAATCCGGTGCCGTATCTGGAGCGGGCCAGCGAACGCATCTACCAGCTCGAAAAAGTGTTGTTCGAGGCCGCCGCTGCAGCCCGCCCGTGTGAGGGCGACCCGGGGGTGGGCGACCTGAGCCATGCGGAGCCGGTGACAATCGAGCGGGGCGACTATCTGCGCCTGCTCGCCTGCCGGGACATCGTCGAAACCGCCTTGAAACAGCTCGCGTCCGAGGATGCGGACGCGGAACCCTAGCCGGACGAAATGGCTGAATTCATCTCATCGGAGGAACACATGTCGCTTGAGGGCTTCTTCGTGGATTGGAACGGCAATGTGCGCGAAACCCGCGATCCGGGCGGCGGCTACCTCTGCGAAAGCGATCCGGTCGCGCGCTATGTGGCGGTCACCACCAAGGGCGGCACGCTGGTCCACGAAGCCACGTTCTATCGCACCCTCGCCGATATCGCGAAAGCTGGGATCAAGGCGGAACTGGTGCCCGGATCGCACCCCTGGGGCCAGCGGGACGAGGGGTTCTGACCCGCCACGGAAGCGGGGCGCCTGACGGAAACATGACATGACCGGAGACGTGACATGATGCCGACCACCATCCTCATCGACGAGGCGCCGCGTTGTGTCGTGCGGCCCGTCGATACCAAGGATCTCCAGCGCTTCCTGCGCAACGGCAAGGTCTATCTGCTGGCGGAACGGCCGGACGGCAAAATCACCCATCGCTCCGCCGACGAAGCGGAACTCGCGCGCTGGCGCAATGCGTTGGCTCTGCACAAGGCCTGGGGCGGGGCGGACGAGGAATTCTTCGGCGTGCCGTTGTAAAGCACGGCCGCACCTTTACGGCGGGCCTTTTTACGGGCGGGCTTGGCCCGAATCGTGCGGATTGTCGGCCTGATTGCGCATCCAGTCGGCGAGCTTGGTCAGGGCTTCGTCGATCTCCCGGCGGGCCGCTTCGTCGTCCACCGTCTCCTCCAGCGCGCCGCGCATGCACACAAGCCACGCGTCGCGTTCCGCATTGCCGATCTTGAAGCCCATATGGCGCTGGCGCAGGCGCGGATGACCCTTTTCCACCGAATAGAGCTTCGGCCCGCCGGTCCATTCGCACAGATAGCGCTTCAGGACGTTCTTGGTGGTCGAGAGGTCAGGCGCATGCATGGCGCGGATGTCCTGGGCCTGCTCCAACGTATCCATGCGGCGATAGAAGGCCTCCACCAAACGGTCGATGGTGACCGCTCCGCCGAGGCGCTCGAACATGGACATTTGGACTGCCACATCAGACATGGCTCACCTCCAGATTTTGGCCCACCGGCGGGGCCTTCCGGCCCGAAAGGGCGATTTGCAAGAGTTCCGGGTCGGTGACCGGCAGCGAGCAGGTCTCCCCGATGCAGACATAGGCTGTCGCCTTGCCTGAAATGCTCTCTTTGCCGTGGGCGGGATGACCCGGCGGGGGCTGCTCTCCGGCGCCGAGCACCCGCAGCACCCGGTTGGGGATGCAGCATGTCTGCACGGCGTGCCGCAGCTCTTCCAGACCGCTGCCGGCGCGGATGATGATCTGCACGCTGTTGGCGAAGGCATCGAGGCCGCTGAGAAAGGCCGCGAGCGGAATCGCGTTGCGTGCGACCTCGCCGGCGAACGCGCCGATCTGCCGCTCCGCGCGGGTGCGATACTCTGTCTTTCCCGTCAATAGGAAGAGGGTCGCGAAAACCTCCACCATCATCGCGTTGCCGGAGGGTGTCGCATGGTCGAAGGCGTTGCGGATGCGCGTGATGAGACCTGCCGCGTCGTCGGCCGTGAGGAAATAGCCACCGCGCTCCGCATCGCTGAAATGGGTCTCCAGGAGGGCCGCCCACGTCTCCGCACAGGCGAGGTAATAGCCATCGCCGCAGGCCTGATAGAGGGCCAGGGCCGCGCGGCTCATGGCGGCATAGTCATCCAGCAGCCCGGAATGGGTTCGCCCCTCGCACCAGGAATGGTGTAGCCGGCCGCGCGCGTCGGTCATCTGCGCGAGAATGAAGGCGAAGGCCCGTTTGGCCGCGTCGATCCAGTCCTCCCGCCCGAGTGCACCGCCGGCAAGGCAAAGCGCACTGATGGCAAGGCCGTTCCAATCCGCCAGAACCTTGTGATCGCGTCCCGGACGCACGCGCGCACTGCGTGCCTCGAGCAGCTTTTCGCGCGCCGCGGCGAGGCGGGATTCGATTGCGGCATCGGCAAGGTCCGGCTTCTCGGAACGATTGAGAATGCTGCGCCCCTCCCAATTGCCGATCCGGTGCACGTCGTAATGGGCTTTGAACAGCGCGGCCTCGCCGCCGAGAACAGCTTCGACTTCTGCGGCCGTCCAGACGTAGAATTTGCCTTCCTCATGCTCGCTGTCCGCATCGAGCGCGGCCGCGAACGCACCCCCCTCCACGCGCATCTCGCGCAGCATCCAGGAAACGGTTTCCGCGATGCGTGCGGCATAGAGGGGATTGCGCGTTTCCTGACAGGCCCAGGTCAGCAGCTCGACCAATTGGGCGTTGTCGTACAGCATCTTTTCGAAATGCGGGACCAGCCAGGCATTGTCAGTGGAATAGCGCGAATAGCCACCGCCGAGATGGTCATAGATGCCGCCTTGCGACATGCGATCCAGCGTCAGCAGCACGCCGTCGCGCAGCTTCGCCTTGCCGGTGCGCTTGTAGCCGCGCCACAGGAGCGCGAGCACGGGCGACTGAGGGAATTTCGGCGCCTGCCCGATGCCGCCGTCCACCTCGTCGATGAGGTCCGAAAATTTCAGGCAGATTTCGTCCAATATATCGAGGGTGAGCAGATTGTCCGGCGGCGGCTCCGACAGGCGGGCGAGGCCCTCCCGTAGCACCGCCGTGTTCTTAGCGACCGTGTCCTTCTGGTCGCGATAGACCTGCGCCGCGCGGCTGAGCATGTCGCGAAACGCCGGGCGGCCATAGCGGCTTTCAGGCGGGTAATAGGTGCCACCCCAGAACGGCTCGCCCTGCGGGGTCAGGAACATGGTCAGCGGCCAGCCGCCCCGCTGGCCGAGCAGCGTCAGGGCGTTCTGATAGATGAGGTCGAGGTCCGGCCGCTCCTCCCGGTCCACCTTGATGGGCACGAACAAATCGTTCATCAGGGCGGCGGTCTCGGCATTCTC
This sequence comes from Roseixanthobacter pseudopolyaromaticivorans, assembly GCF_043195145.2. NCBI lineage: Bacteria > Pseudomonadati > Pseudomonadota > Alphaproteobacteria > Hyphomicrobiales > Xanthobacteraceae > Roseixanthobacter > Roseixanthobacter pseudopolyaromaticivorans. The sequence goes on along the minus strand of NZ_CM195539.1, from coordinate 2,778,380 downwards.
GAAGCTTTCCGCCGCCATGACATGGCACCAATGGCAGGCGGCGTAGCCGATAGAGAGCAGGATCGGTTTATCGGCCGCCTGTGCTGCGGCGCGCGCCTCTTCGCCCCACACCTGCCAGTGGACGGGGTTGTCCTTGTGTTGGAGCAGGTAAGGACTGGTCTCGCCCGACAGATTGTTCATGGCCCGCCGCTTCCCTTGCTGCAGATATACTCCGGTGCGGGCAAAGCAATTTGCTCGCCATCTGTGAAGCCCTTAGAAAAGCGCCGACCACCGTCGGTTTCATCAAGCGCTCGGGCCTGGAGGCGAAGGAAATCCGACAGCACCGCGTCGCGTCTTCATCGCGAATGCGACAAGGAAGGGCCGCTTCTATTCATCCATGCTTGGAAGGAGGATGACCTCCGCCGGCGCGCCCGGGCCGTGGTCTTCCACGAAATCCAGCGCATCGACGCGCGAGAGGCCGCCGTCGGTTTCCATGAGAACCACGGCGTCCCGCGGCATCTGCATGAGTGCGTCGAGCAATTGTGCGACAGTCATGATGATCCGCATCCCTCGTTTTGCGCGGACGGGTTTGCCTCCGAGCGCGGCGTGCCGGCTTCGTCAAAGCTCAGGGCCGCCGGCTCCTCGTCCAGCATCACGATCTCGGCGCGCTTCAGCTGGCCGTTGGGGTGGTAGGCATAGCGATGGGAAAGCTCCACCTCGCCGTAAACAACCTTGTCGAAGCCGCGCAGCACGCCCGCACCATCGAAATAGGCGCGGATGAACGTGTTGCGGTTGGACAGCGCATCCGCCTCGATCGCGTTGACCAGGGTGAAGGGCAGCTTCACCCCGGTATAGGAGACAAAGAAGCGGCAATGCTCTTCGGCCGGCTCCGCCATGCGCGTGTTCTCCCGTCACCCGTCATTCCGGGTGGATCATGATTTCCATGGTTTCATCGAGGTCGCTGAAGGGATCGGGAAAGCCGTCGTCCTCCACCAGATCGATGCCGCAAATGCACACCTCCCCATCGACCACGGCGAGGGCGAGAGGCTCCAGATTCTGGCCTTTGCAGGGTCCTTTCACGCAGACCCCGGTATCGATTTCGAAGGTCGCGCCGTGCCGCCCGCATCGCAGGAATTCCCCGTCGGGCGTGAAGAATTCGCCCGAACCGATATTCAGCCAGCGGCCCTCATGCGAGCAAACGTTGGAATAGCCGAAATAATCGTTGGTCAGCGTGCGTACGATGAAGATGGGGAACGGACGCGTCTCGCGGTTCTCCCCGGTTTCAACGACACGGGACAGGCGGAACGATTTCACGCCGCCGGGCGCGATGCTCGACGCCGGGCAAATGACGAAAACCTGAATTTCCCCTGGAGACATCGGCAAGCCTCTGCTTCTCTCCACCACAGCGTGGCCGTAGCGCGCCGTGCGTCAGATCGCGGACAGGGTCCGCGCTCCCTGAAGCACCGGATAATTGTCGCGCAGCAGGCGCTCCAGCTTGCGACACAAGGCGGCGTCGGACGCCGCGCCTGGCCCGACGAAATCGGTGCCCTCGTCCCAGATCTCGAAGAAACAGTGCAACCGGTCTTCATAATCGGCGGTGGGCACCACGGTGAGATCGTTGAGCCGCGCGATGCCTTCGGAGGAGACCTCCAGCCGCCAGCTGCGGTCATCAGCGACGGAAGCCAGCAAGGCGCTGACGTCGGCCGTGGTCCAGGGTGTTTTCAGGTCGAGGGCCATGCTCGTCTCTGTCGCAAACGCGACGCTCCCGGTCGCACTTCCCGCACAATTGGCTTCTGCACGGGGGATGCCCCGAGATTTGCATGAAGCATGCCGCGAGAGGCCGGCGGGCGTGCGTCCTGGTGGTTTCCCGACATGCGAGGATGAACCATGGCCCTGATGAAGTTCTATATGACGCCTGGATCCTGCTCCACGGGCATCCACATCCTGCTGGAGGAACTGGAGGAGGTGTTCGAGGTCACGATCGTGAACCTGCCCGCCGGAGACCATTTCAAGCCGGGCTATGTCGCGATCAACCCAAAATCGACGATTCCGACCCTGGTGCGCGCGGACGGCTCGGCACTCACCGAGGTCCAGGCCATTGCTTACTGGCTTGCCCGCAGCCGGCCGCGCGCGAAGCTCTGGCCGGACGATGTGGAGCTTCAGACGCGGCTCGTGGAAGCCATGGCCTATGTGGTGGGAACGGTCCACGGCCAGGGCTTTGCGCGCATCTTCGCGACCTCCACTTTCGCGTCGGATGTGGCGGACCACGAGCGTGTGCGCCAACTCGGCCGCGATATCGTGCGCAAAGGCTTCGAGGTGCTGGACGCGGCGATCGGCAACGGGCCCTACCTCGCGGGAGCCTTTTCGGCCGCCGATCCAGTGCTGTTCTATGTGGAATTCTGGGCCGAGAAGACCGGCATCGCCCTGCCGAAACACCTCCTCGTCCATTACCGTCGGATGCTCGCCCGGCCCGCCGTGCAGCGCGTGCTGCGGGAAGAGGGCTACAACACCGCCGTGCTGGGACAGGACAAGAGCGTGGAGGTGGCATGAGCCGCGCATGGATCTTGCATCGCGGATGGCGGGCGCACGCAACGCTTTAAGGGATCGTCATGAGCCAGATGTTTGTCGTGGAAGAGCGCAATCAGGACGACATGTCGCGCAAGGCCGGAATCTATCTCTATGGCGATACGAAGCTCTGGCTTGATGGCGACGTGGTGCACCGCGCAGACGGCCCGGCGATTATCGGGCCGGATGGAGTCGAGCGCTGGTACATCCACGGCAAGGACATGACCCGGGACGTAAAGACCTTTTTCTTCGACCATCGCTGGCCGGTGCAGAGCGGTCTTGATACGGCGGAGAAACTGGCCCTGTTCCAAGGGCAGTTTATCAAATGAGGCGGTGATCGGGGCACGGTGTGGGCAGCGCCCGCTCGTCCTCGCCCGCGCTGATTAATAACTCTCTCATGAGCGAAGGCTGATCCCTGACGGGACCAGCCTTTATCGTAGGTGGGGGCCGATCGTAGGCGGGGGCCTGGACCCCAGCCCTCACGCTGCGCTTGAAACGGCTTCGGCTTTAAGAGCCTCGAGCTTGGTCTTCTCGATGCGGAATACGCCGCGCCCGCCCGAGAACGCCTGGTAGACATCGCCTGCGCGGTCGCTCAGCAGATTGAACCAATCCTGCGGGGTGAGGCCCACCGGGCGTTCGCTGATCTCGACGACCGAACCGTTCGGCGCGAAGCGGGCATGGATCATGATGGTTTCCATTTTCTCCTCCGCGCCGGTCAGGAATCGAAGCCGAGCAACTCGATCTTGATGTTCTCCGTGCCAAGCACCTTCGCCTGGCAGGCGAGGCGCGACTTCGAGCTGACGCCGACGATGGCATCGAGCTTCTCATTCTCCTCGCGTGCAATCTTGGAGAGACCTTTGCGGCCTTCCAGGACGAAGATATGGCAGCTGCCGCAGCTCGCCTTCCCTTCGCACTTGTGCGGGATGCCGATCTCCGCGCCGAGCATCGCTGCCAACAGGCTGGAGCCCTCGGCGACATCGAACGACTTTCCAGAGGGCATAACGGTAAGCGTGGTCATTTTCTCTCTCCTAAACTTATCTTTCAGATGTTGAAGCTGTGGATCTCACCTAATCATCAGTAAATCGCCGCCCCGGCCCCGACATTAATGGATGCGTCCTTCATCGTGGCGACGATGAACTCGATCTGATCTTCGGTGAGATGGGTGTGGAAGGGGAGAGCGACGGCCCGGTCGGCCAGCTTCTCGGTCACCAGCAGGTCGCCCCGGCGATATCCCATATCGAGATAGTGTCGCTGGAGGTGTAGCGGATTGCAGTATCCAGCGGCCTCCACATCTTCCACCCGAAGGTCTTCGACGATGGCATCGCGGCTGGAGCGGGAAAAGCGATTGCCGAGATGGACGAGATAGAGAAACCAGTTCACCTCGGAGACATCCGGTCCGACGTAAGGATCCTTGATGCCCTCGAACGATGCGACGTGCTTGTAGTACAGATGCTCGATGAGCCGCCGCCGTTCCAGGATCTCATCAATGCGCTTCAACTGCGCGAGGCCAAGAGCGGCCGAGATATCGCTCATGTTCGCCTGATAGGGCGCCGAGCCGCCGACCACCACCGAGCCGCGTTCCTCTAGGCCGTGCGCGCGGTGCCGGCGCACGGTGACCGCAAGGTCGATATCGTCGGTCACCAGCATGCCGCCCTCCCCGCAGGTGAGAGCCGAGGGCTGGGAGAAATCGAACACCGACATGTCGCCGAAAGTGCCGACCGGCTTGCCCTGATAGCGTGAGCCGATGGCCTCGGTGGAATCCTCTAACAAGGCGAGGCCATGCCGCTGCGCGAGCGCGCGCAGGCCTTCCCACGCGGCTGGGTGGCCGTTGGTGTTGGCAGCGATGATGGCGCGCGTTTGTGGGGTGATCTTCGCTTCGGCTTTTTCCGGCGTGAGCGTTCCGGCCCAATAGTCGATATCCGCGAACACCGGGCGGGCGCCGGCAAGGCTGATCGCATGCGCCGTCTCGCGGAAGGAATAGGACGAGGCGATCACCTCGGAGCCGGGCCCGATGCCGACGGCCTTCAACGCCAGCAGCAGGCCAATCGTGCCGCTCGGCACCGCGACCGCATATTTGCGGCCGAGATAGTTGGCGAACGCGTCTTCAAACGCAGCCACGCCCGGTCCAGCGGAAAGCCGCGGCGCCCGCATCGCGTTGTCCACCGCTTCGATCTCGGCCAGCGTGATGTCCGGATCGGAGAGGGGGATGAGCTCCGCCTCGTCGTCGCCGGCCGCGACGAGGTCGTCGGAAAGGGCAGCCTCGTTCATGGCATTGTCTTCCGGGCTGCGAGCACCAGGCCGGTGGCGCGCTCAGGGTCTGCCGTGATCAGCACGCAGTGGTCCGCGGCATCCAGCAGGTGGACCTCGAACCTTGGATAAATGCGGAACGGTGTTTCGGTCACATCCGACGCGTCGCAGCGGGACCAGGACAAATGGGGAAACCGCTTGCGCAAATCCGCGAATACACTGGCATCCGCGTCCACGGCAGAAAGTATCTGGTCGATCTGTGTCAAGTCGTCCGCTTTCAATGCCATGTGCGCGATCCTATGTTCGAGATCTGACAATCTTATCTATGCAAGATCATTGCCAGAACGTGCGCTCATCATCCATGTTCAGCTGTTCGAGGATCGAAGCCAAGCGGACATGAACGCTGTGAAGCTCCCATGTTCCGGTCTTGTGGTTCTTCCAGAATAGGCGCCAAATCTCGTTTTCCGGTTCGAACAGGAGCAGGGCGACGTCTATGATCCCACCCTCGGCGTCGATGTTTCGCGAGCAGCAGGGGCTCGCGATGCGATAGCCGCCATCCACGTCCACGACGCTCGGTTCCACATAGCGGTAGCGCCGACGGGCCTTCAGACCGCGCACGATGCGGCGTCGGTCCAGCTCATTTGGATGAGCCGACATGCGCGCCGAACGGGATCCCAGGGTCGCCGAATTCATGGCCCAGCTCATGCTCTAGAGCGGAACGATTTCTTCTTCCAAACACCCGATCACCAGATGCTCGCCGAACTCGACGAGATAGATTGGCATGTTCGCTTCAGTGTGTGTGCCGACTTGGACAATCTCGCCGGTGGCACCGGTGGCCACCAGGAGCGCTTCCAACGGCGCTGATGGAAACGACCCGTCGTTGTGTAGGTCGATGGTGGCCTTCACGCGCTGTCCCCATTGGTATTTCGGAAGCCTGGGTTCGATCACGCTATGGGTCCTCCGGGCAGGGGAATGTCCGCCATGTCGTCGCGGGAAAGAACCGGCTCCAGCTCCTTCTTTTTCATGCCGACGCGATTTCCGCTCTCCATGAACTCGACGCCGTAGATGTAGAATTGCTGGAGGAACGTGCCGATGCTTACCACGTAGCCTTCCTCCCCTTTCTTCGCGAGGATGTCGCCGATCTCCTTTCCCGCGTAAGTCCCGTCATTGCGAATGGTGCGCTTCGCCTTCACCTTCTCGCCGAAGGAAAAATAGGGAGGAGCGGTGATCTCGACCACGTCGCTGTCGCGAACAATATTGCTCATCACGGGTACTCCATTGATCGTCCTTGGCTCTGCAACGTCCGGGAGCGCGCCATGTCTTGGACAAACGTGTCCGCGTCGTCCGCTAGCTCGGCGATGTCTTCAACCGCGATCTGGCGCGCCACCTCGTAGCGCACGCGCCAGTCCGGATCGTGCCGCAGGCGGGCCAGCAGATCGGGCGAGAGGCGCTGGGCGACCTCCAGCCGCACCGCTGCGTCGGCATCGTCCACCATCTGCAGCAACCAGTCGCGCGGCAGGCGCTGCGCCACGATTTTGCGGACTTCAACCTCAGGATCCTCGATCATCCGCGCCAGCAGCGGCGGTGCGACCCGCCGGGCGATGACGAGGCGGACGTAGTAATCCGGATCCGCCATCATGGGGATCAGTTCGGCATCGTCGAGCAGCGACACGATGCGGATGCGAACCTCTCTGTGCGGGTCGTGCCGCAGACGCAGGATCAGCCGCTTCGGCAATCGCCGCGCGGCGTTCCAGCGCACGGTTTCCTCCGGATCGTCCAGCAGAGGCTGGAGCACGAAGGGGCTAGCGTGCTTCGCCGAGATCGCCCGCACTTCAAAATGCGGATGGGCGATATAGCTGTTAGAGAGGCCGGGATTCCAATTGAAGAAACGGTCGATGCGCCTGGCATAGCGGTCGTGCACGCAGGCATGCTTCAGCCGGCAGAGGCGAGCGTTGAGCAGATCCTGGTGCGCACATGCGGCGCAATCGATTTCGTTGCCCTGCCAATCGCGGGCTTCGTCGATTTCATCCATCATCGTCTTGCCCAATGCGTTCGAGAACGTCGAGCAATACCTTCGCGCCGATCTTGTCGCTGGGGTCCAGCTGGATCAGCTTGGTGACGGCGGCGCGTCCCTCTTCCAGCGCGCCAAGGCGCATCTGGAGATAGGCGTAACCCTTCAGGGTAAAAAGATAAAAGCGGGGCAGCATGGCGTCGTAGCGGCCGAACTCGGCATCGCCCGCGCTCACGTCCTGCCAGCGCGGGGCGAGATTATTTTCGCGAGCCGCTTTCTCCAGGCATTGCTTCGCCACCTCGAGCGCCTCCGCAAGTCGCCCCTTGTAGAAATAAAAGCGATAGAGGCCGATCAGTACCGCGGCATGGCCCGGAGCGAGCGCCTCCGCTTCGCGCAGATGGCGCTCCGCGACCTCATCCAGATGATAAGAACGGCCAGCTTGCGTGAGAAGCGCCTCGGCCGCCGGCGGCAAACCTTCTCCAAGGAGCGCTGCCGCCAGCAGGCCGTCGTCGAGGCCGGGGCCCGCCATGTCCAAACGTGCGGTCTGCGTCATGGCTGGGACCCCGCCCTCGTGTGGCTTCGGCTCAACCGTGCGAGCTGCACGAACGGGCCTTGGGATCGCGAAACACGAGCCCGGTCTGGGCAGGCGTGTCGGCGAAGTCGATGGTTACGCCGTCCAGCAGGAGCCGGCTCTCGGCGGGCAGAAAGAAACGCACGCCATTGCGTTCCACGATGGCATCGCCGGCGGCCGGGCTGGGCAGCACGGCGATGTCGGCGGAGAGGCCCGAGCAACCGCCGGGCGTCACCGCCAGGCGGAATCCGCTCGTCGCACCGCCGTCGGCGCGCAGCATGAGGCGGACGAATTTTTCTGCAGCCGGAGTAATGGTGAAGTTCATGATAGACGCCTCAGGCCGGAGCTTGGTAGCGGGGATAGGACGTATCGATGACGCAGGTGTCGTCGACCGGGCATACGGCGGTGCATTGCGGTGAATCGAAGTGGCCGATGCATTCGGTGCACTTCTTGGGATCGATCACGAAGGTGCCATTCTTTTCCCGGATCGCCACGTTCGGGCATTCCGGCTCGCAGGCCGAACAGCTCGTGCATTGCGAGGCAATGATCTTCAGGGCCATCGATTGCTCCTAGACTTCGTCAGTGTTCGAAAGATCAGGCGGCGGTGATGAGCGCGCCCTGGCGGATCTCGGCGTCGCCACGCTCGACATGCTCGATCTCGCCGCTGTTCACCTTGTCGAGATATGCCTTGAACCAGGCGATGGCCGACTTCTCGATGAATTCGTGGGCATACTGGTCCACGGGATCGATACCGGCCTTCTGCAGGTCACCCTTCGGGCATCCGCCGATCTTGGCCACGAACACGGCATGGCAGTCGTTGATGGCGCGGATCACCGTTTCCAGGCTGTCCTCGTCGCCGTAGCCGCCCTGGCAATAGAGGTCCACGCGCCGGTGGCCGACGAACTTCGCGCCCGCCGTGGACAGCTCATAGACCTGGAATTCCTTGGCGTGGCCGAAGTGCTCGTTGATCAGGCCGGATCCTTTGGTGGCGACCGCCACGAGCAGCTTGATGTCGCTCTTTGCGCCGGCCAGCGTGGTCAGTTCTTCCTGCTTGGCGGCAACCTTGGCGACGCGTTCTTCTTCCACCAGGGCCTGGTAGGCCTTGCGGCTGTCGAGGTCGTAATTGACCTCCATGGCCATGATCTTGTCGGTGGTGAATTCCGCGCTGCGGTCCTCGCCCAGCAGGCCCACCGCGTCGGCGCGGCACTGGCGGCAATGGCGCATCATGTTCATCTCGCCCTCGCAGCTGTCCTGCAGTGCCTTCAGCTCCTGAGCCGTGGGGCCGCGCTGGCCGGTGAGGCCGAACACGGTGCCATGCTCGGGTGCCGAGATGAGGGGCATGATGTTGTGCAGGAAGGCGCCGCGCGACTTCACCGCCTTGTTTACCTCGACAAGGTGCTTGTCGTTGATGCCCGGGATCATCACCGAGTTGACCTTGCACAGGATCCCGCGCTCGGTGAGCATCTCGAGGCCCAGCAACTGCCGGTCCGTGAGCAGCTTGGCGGCTTCGACGCCGGTGTAGCGCTTGTGCTTCCAGAACACCCAGGGGTAGATCTTCGCGCCGATCTCGGGGTCCACCATGTTGATGGTAATGGTGACGTGATCGACGTTGAAGCCGGCAATGGTGTCCACGTGGTCGGGCAGGGTGAGCCCGTTGGTGGAGAGGCAGAGCTTGATGTCCGGCGCGGTCTTCGAAATCAGCTCGAAGGTCTTGAAGGTCTTCTCCGGATTGGCGAGCGGGTCGCCGGGGCCGGCGATGCCAAGCACCGTCATCTGCGGGATGGTGGAGGCGACCGCGAGCACCTTCTTGGCGGCCTGTTCGGGGGTCAGCTTCTCGCTCACCACGCCGGGGCGGGATTCATTGGCGCAATCGTATTTCCGGTTGCAGTAATTGCACTGGATGTTGCAGGCCGGTGCCACCGCCACATGCATGCGCGCGTAGTGGTGGTGGGCTTCCTCGCTGTAGCAGGGGTGGTTCTTCACCTTCTCCCAGATCTCGGTGGGGAGATCGCCGGCCCCTGCGCCGGAACCGCAGCTGGCCTTGCCGCTGCCGCCCGACGTGCCGCAGCCCTTGTGCTCCGCAATCGCCTGCATGACTTCGCTGACATTCGCGACGCTTCCGGCCGACGCGCCTTCGTGCTCTGCTAATGCGTGCATGTCCGTTCCCCGTTGCTGGCCAAATTTCAAAAATGTCCTGGGGAGATATGAGCAACTCGCGTGCCACCGCCTGAAAATACATGAATTTGAGCAATATCAATTTCTTGCCCGCCCACCTCCTCTGTCGCCTTGCGAACACGTCTCGACGAAAGCTTTGGCGGTATGTTGGAAAGATTACAGATATCGCGGTGCCTGGGCGGGCCAGGTCGGAGCGTGCGAGGCCCGTAAAAAAACCATCGGAGCGCCTGGGCGCCCCGATGGTCGGTCAACCGAAAAGCAGGTGGGTCAGCCGAGCAGGATCTCCACGGCGCGTTCCAGCGGCAGCGCGATGGGGGTGAGGCCCTGGGATATGAAGAAGCGCATTTCGTTCTTCGATAGGCCCTGGGGTTCGACGATTACGAAATGCTGCGAGCCGGAGCGCTTGGAAATCTGGCGCGCATAGGTCCGTAGGAGCTGGTCGTTGAACCGGCAGCCGATGAACAAGAAATTGCGTTGCGCGCGGCGGTCCTTCACCACGTCCGGAATCGGCGTCTGAATGTCGATTTCCGTCAGGACTTCAACATAATCCGCGTCGGAGATCAGGAAGTTCTTGGCTGGTGCGATGGACCCATGCGGCTTGTAGAGCAGCGTCGTCCAACCGCGCGCCATCGCTCGCTCGGTCTCCGCGCCGGCGGCATCATAGAAGCGATACCAGCGGTCTTCTCCGATGCCGGCGCGGGTGATGCCTTGCACCTCCCCCCAGTCCGAGCGCTCCGACAATGCCGTGCGCATGGCGCCGTCGTACCAGGTGTCGACGATCATCGGCAGAGGCAGGGTGGCGAGATAGCGATGCAGCTCGGTCGGCTCCACTGGTGGGCTGAAGGCTTCGGTCATCAGCGCCGTGACGGTGGAGCGATGCTTCATGCTCTCGATATGCTGAGCAGAAGCCCAGGCGTTGCCCCTGGCACGTCGGGGCAGCGCCACTTTGGTTGCGAAAAATGCCGCCAAGGCCTCAGGGTTCATGGGAATGGCGGGCTTTGACAGCTCCGTCAGGCCGGGTCCGAGATAGGGCACCACCATGCCGGCCCGCATCTGCTCGGCGACCTTGGTCAGCACCGCCTCGGCATCGACGGCGTTGGCAAAATCGATATGGGGAATGGGGGCGTTCATCGACGTTCAGCCTTCTTCGCCGCGCTTGCGGGCATTGATGGTGATCGGCAGCGTGGTGCCTGCGGCCATTTCGGGCAGATCGAGCACCCAGCCGTTGGCGATCTTGATCCAGCCACCCCAGAGCGTCTCGTGTTCGGTTTCGACGATCGGCTCCTCGAGGTCTTTTTTGGGCACATAGATGGATAGTCCGGTCTCCGGCGAGCGGCGGATCATGATTTTCATAATAAATCTCCGTGAATTGGTGGCGTGTATTCCGGTGTAGACGTGCTGCGTCATTGTCAGGTGGGGGACAATGTCCGAAGTTTCGTGATGATCTCGGGCAGCACCTGCAAAACCCGGTCAACTTCTTCGACCGTATTTTCACGCGAGAATGAAAAGCGAATGGCGCCGCGCAGGGCGGCCGCCGGAACGCCCATAGCGCGCAGCACGTGCGAAGGCTCCATGGAGCCGGACGCGCAAGCCGACCCCAGCGAGGCAGCGATGCCAGCGCGGTTGAGATGGTGGAGGATCGCCTCGCCCTCGAGATGCTCGAAGGCGACATTGGAGGTGTTCGGTAGCCGGTTCTCATGGTCGCCCAGCACCTGGCAGTGGCCGATCTGCTGCACCACGCTGTGTTCCAGCCGGTTCCGCAGGTCGCCTATTTCGCCGGGTGCGGCTTTGAGATGGGCGAGGGCGAGTTCCGCCGCCTTGCCGAGGCCGATGATGCCCGGCACGTTCTCCGTGCCGCCCCGCCGCCGCCGCTCTTGCGGGCCCCCGCGCACCAGCGGGCTGAATTTCGTGCCTTTGCGCAGATAGAGTGCGCCGATACCCTTGGGTCCGTGCAGCTTGTGTCCGGACAGGGAAAGCATGTCGATTGGCGTCGCCTGAAGATCGATGGGCACCTTACCGACCGCTTGAACAGCGTCGGTATGGAACAGCGCACCGGCCGCGTGCGCCAGATCGGCGAGATGCGCCACCGGAAACAGGGTTCCCGTTTCGTTATTCGCCCACATCACCGAGGCGAGCGCGGTGCGCGGCCCGAGCGCGCGGGCATAGGCATCAAGGTCCAGCCGTCCGCTGGCATCGACGCCAATGATGTGGGCCTTGATGCCTTTCGTCGCCTGCAAATGCTCGACGAGGGCGAGAACCGCGGGATGCTCGACCGCCGAGGTGACGATCTCATCGCGCCCCTCCTGCACATCGAGCGCGGAGAGGATGGCGGTGTTGTCGGATTCGGTGCCGCCGGAGGTAAAGACGATCTCATGATCGAACGCGGCTCCGAGCAGCGCTTGCAGGCTCTTGCGGGCGGCTTTCAGGCCGACCGCGACTTCACTGCCAAAGGCATGGGCCGAGGACGCATTGCCGAACTGCTCGGTGAAATACGGCAACATGGATGCGACGACGGCCGGGTCCATGCGCGTCGTCGCATTGTTGTCGAGATAGATCGGCACCGTGCGCCTCTTTCAATGCCGGGCTTTCGCGGCGCCCGCCACGGGGATGATGCGCACCAGCTCGCCCAGGCGTTCCACAACCTTGGACTGGATGCCCTCCAGCGTCATGCTGGCGAGCTTGCAGAACACGCAGGCGCCGGTTAGCCGCACCATCACCTTGTTGCCGTCGATCTCCAGCAACTCGCAGTCGCCGCCGTCGCGCTGAAGGTTCGGGCGCACTTCCTCGATCACCGCTTTGATGATCCGCACGCGCTCGCTGTCTTCGGCGGGGGGAGCCTGCAGGTTCTCGGTTTCTGCCAGCATGACATTCTCCTGGAGAGGATTTCTGCGGAAACCGGCACGCTGCGCCCGCGCTGTGGCGAGCCGCGTGCCGGGTGCGGACGGGTGAAGGTCAGCCGAACGACTTGCCGCACGAGCAGCTGGACTTGGCATTCGGATTTTCAAAGGTGAAACCCGAGCCTTCCAGTGCCACCACGAAGTCGATGGTGGTGCCTGCCAGATATTCATGGCTCTTGTTGTCGACGAACACCTTCACGCCATTGCGCTCGATCACGGTGTCGTCGGGGTCGCCCTCGGCGACGAGGCCCATCTGGTATTTGTAGCCGGCGCAGCCGCCCGCCTCGACCTGGATGCGCAAGCCGCTGGCGGGTTCGGCGGCCGAGGTCATGGCCGTCCGCACCGCATTTACCGCACTATCCGTCAGATTGATCATTGTCCGCCCTCGCTGATTGGACCTGTCTGAGAAGAGTTCAGCAAGTCCCGTGCCACGGACTAATGCATTGTATCAAAATGATATTTTTATATCTGGCTGTGTGCTTTGCGACGCGTGTCGGCTTTGCGACAGAGGGGGCCGGGTTCGAAAACGGACGTGCGTCGCCGGCTGATGAATGCCTATCGCCGGTATGCGAAGGGGAGACCGTTAGGCCGCATCCCCCAGGTCAATTCCGCGGAAGATCGCGCAGCGTTCGAAGACGCCAAGCGTTGGCGGCACGCGCTTGTGGCGGCAATATTTCGCCACCAGCTTCGCGAGGCCCTTAATGTCGCGCCCCGTTGTGGCAGGGAAGGTTTCGACCAGTGCATCAAGCAGAGGTGAGTCGAGCGAGAGGCCGAATTGATCGCTCATAACGCTCCAGATCCGGCGTCGTGCAGCAGCATTGGGTGGATGAAACTTGATCAGCGCAATGCAGCGCGAGACGATCGCCTCATCGATGTCGTCGATGCGATTGGTGGTGAGGAACAGGAGTCCGTTGAAATATTCGAGCACCCGCAGGAAAACGCCCACCACGGCATTCATCGCGATGTCGTCTTCCCGCCGCTTGATGTAAACGTCGGCTTCATCGATCAGCATCACGGCGCCCCAGCGCTGCGCTCGGGTGAGCGTATCCTTCAACGCGCTCTCCATGGCGGCCGCATTTAAGCCGAGTTGGCCGGAATGCACGCGATACAACGGGCGCTGGATGATTTCGGCGTAAACTTCGGCGGTCAGGGTTTTGCCCACCCCCGGAGGGCCCGCGCACAACACGGTGGTGCCGCCGGACTTTCCCGACACGATGTCATCCATCAGAACGTCCATCTCGGCCGTCAGGATGTCGATGAGGTCGGTCTGCTCCTCCGGTAGAACCAGCTTTTCCTTGAGGTTCGGCTGATAGGCATAGGGCTCCATGTCGTCCACGTGCACCCAAAGGTAATGGTGCAGGTCGAGATGGAACATGAGAACATAGGGGTGGATTGGAATGCGGGAAAACAGGCCCGGGCGGATCGCGGCCTTCGATTCCTCCACCTCCTCCTCTGCATCATAGAGGTTGCTCTTCGCCGCCTTGCGGAGGTATTGCCCAAGAATATCTCCGGTGACCTCAAGCGTCAGGGCGCGAGCTGTAAGAATGCTTTCGTCGTTCACCAGGCGAGCGGCGCCGCCGCCGGAGGATAATACGACCACGTCCTTGCGCGACCAGTCGGTATCGCGGTGGGAGGAATTGGGATCCTCGGTATAGAAGCCGGTCCCGCGACCAGAGAATTGCGCGCCATAGCGGCCGCGCCAGGCGAAATAGCGCGCCTCGGTCTCGTCATAGGCGGCAATCAGTTCCGGCGTTTCCTTCAGAAAGCCTTTGTGCGCGAAGATTTCCGCGATCGTCTTGCCAGCGATCTCGCCACCGGAAATGCGCAGCGTGGTGGAGGTGACGGCACCCTTGGCATTGGCCTTCAGCTCGACGAACACACGCCCGGTCTCGTCATTTGAGGGCGGCGTATAATCCAAGCGCGTCACCACATAGGGCAGGGGCCGGCTTGCCACGTTGGCGGTGAACATCCAGCCTCGGATCGCGTCCGCGATCAGATACCGGGCGATGGCGGGCACGACGGATTCCAGATCGTTCGCAGCAAACCTGACACTTTTGTCGCTGAACGCCCTTTGCAGGGTCGCAATTTGCGCCAAGCGCGTTTGCATCTGCGGGCCGGCGCCGCGGTACAAGTGCTGCAGAAAGTTCAGCTCCGCTTCCGAAAGCTGGGTGAACGCGACCTCCACCTTTTCGCCGAAGCGCAATTGCTCCTTGAGTGGCGCGAGGGCTGGAAAACTTGCGGTCATCGCCTCGATATAGGGGCGTTCGATTTGCAGCTTCATCGCGATGTATCGCTTCGGAAGGGAACGCGGATGCGTGCCTCCTGCGCATGCATGGTTCGCGCCAGTATTGGAGCGGCAGGCTATTTGCATCGGTGGTCCCGGTCGGCGCGTGGGCGCCGGAAATGCCTTTGAAAACCGGGGAATCATCCATGACGACGCTTGAGAAGACGATCACGATCGAGGAGACCGCGCTGGCCCGGCTTGATCGGGAGGGACGGCTGCTCAATGCGGTTCTCAAGGCGCCGACGAAGAAGCCGGGCCGCTTCGGCTTCCGTGGCGATATCGCGCTGAAGTTCCAGGCCCAGGTCGCGGACGAGAAGCGCCCGCCGGATTTTTCCATCGAGCAGGTTCTCACCATCGTCCAGGCGGGCGAGCCCACCATCCCGATCCTGGTCGGCTATATCCACTCCTTCGCTTACCTCTCCGTCGCCGCCGAGGTTCTGAAGGGGCTGCTGAGCCCGACCGGGACATATTTCATCTTTGCCAACAACATCGACCTCTTGGCGAAATACAAGGTCGTGATCGATGGCATCACCTTCTTCGTTCTGCCGTGCGATGAATCGACGGTGTGGAAGGAGATGATGGACCTGATGAGCATCGACAAGAATGACGTGAAGAAGCTCGATACGGCCGGAAAGCTGGACTACCTGCTCGACGCGGCGATCGGCTTCAACGAGGCCTATACGCCCATCACCTTCGAGGAAGGCGTCGCGCGCATGGAGCCCGTGAAGAACCGCAATGAGAACCGGCCCGTGTGACGGGCCCGGCCTTCGTCAAGCCTGCGCTTCGTCCGCCGCGACCTCGTCATCCTCTTCCACGAGGGTGACGCCGGTCACGCAGATGTCGTTGTCGAGCACGGTCAATGCGACGGGGATGAGGCCCTTGCCCTTGCACGGGCCGTCCACACAGGTTCCGGTGCCCAGCTCGAACAGGGCCCCGTGCTTTCCGCACATGAGGCGAATGCCGTTCGGGTCCAGGAACTGGTTGCGCTCCCAATCGAGATTCACCCCGTCATGGGGGCATTTATTGACATAGCCGAACACCTGGCGTCCCCACCGCACAACGATGATTGGCCAGGGCTTCGGCTCCCCGTTTTCGCCGACGATCATCAGGTGAAAGCCGGCGGCCCTCTGGCTTGGAATGTCGCTCATGCTGCAGATGGCGTAGGCTACGTTGTCTTCCATATTGCGCTCGCTCATGACGAAAGCCCCGATGCTGGCCGGTCTGTGCGCGGATCCCCCCGCGCGTCGGCGGGCAGGCCGTGTTCCGGCTGCGTGACCGGCAGCAGAAGGCGATTGGCCGCGCGGGAGAATTCCTGCCATGCCGCCGCGATGTCGCGCAGGATGGCCTGCACATAGTCCTTCGATAATTGATGTTCGTCAGGAAAATTCGATAAGGCGCAGGATGTGCGATTAAAGGCCGTCACATCGTCCATGAGGGACTGCATGAAGGCGCCGAACGGCTGCTGAACCAGAGGCGTGAGGCTGGAGCGCCCGCGCTCCACATGCGCCCCGCTGCGATCGAGCGGCAGTGTGCCCAGCTTTACCAAAGCGTTGGCAAAGGTCGTTTCGGCCGCGGCGAGGATGGCGCGCTGGGTGATCTGCTCGCGCTGCTGAGCCGCAAGGGCGTGGGTCACGCGACGACGGTAATCGTCGAAGGCGAGCGGGCCTTGAAGTGCGACCCAGGCCCTCCAGGCGGCGAGCGCGGGCTCGTCTCCCAAGTCGTCAAGATCCTCAGCGAAATGTCCCTCTGCGCGTGCGTGGGCACTTTGTGCGGCCCAAGCCTGGGTCAGGGCGCGTTCGATCCGCCGGGCGGCATCCAATGCCCCCTCCAGATAGCCGGCGCCCTGCGCCGCCGTTTCCGAACCGCCAATGTGCAGCCGCCCGCCCCAGAGCGCCCGGCGCAGAAGCGGATTGCCCGTGTCCGAATGGGTGCCGATCGTCGCATCCCGGTCGCGCGCGCTGCACGTGAACGGCTCGCTCGCCCAATCCTGATAATATTGGGCACCGCCCTCGGCGTCCGCGCCGAACAATTGCATCAGCTGATTGTCCATCAGCATGGGCAGGCCGGCGCTGAACGCTTGGCGCAATTGCGGAGTCAGCGCCAGAAAGCCGCCCAGCGCGGCCTTTTCAGCAGCGGCGTCGCAGGCGTCGAACACTTCGCCGATCACCGCTTGCTCATGGGTGACGAAAGCGTTGCCCGAAAGGCCGGTGTCCCGCCATAAGGCCCTGGGATAGGTGACCATCACCTTCGCGCGTGCGGCCATCCAGGTTTCGGTCCCGCGCATGGCGTCGCGAACCGCTTCGCTGAGCTCCGGCTCGAACCGGACGCTTTCATCCAGCAGACGCGGCGGTAGGGCGAGGACGACGCACCGGGCTTCCAGCGAGACTGTGTGGTCGCCGACACGAAAGGTCAGGGCGACATGATCGCCCCGGTCCGTGACACGTGTGAGCACATGGTCAAGATAGGTTCGCGCCGACGGCAGGTCCTGCGCCAGCGCTTCCACGAGCCGCTCCATGCCGGCTTCCAGGCGGCGGGCGTCGCCATGCACCTGCCGATTTGTAATTTCCTCGGCCCGCTTGTCCGGATCGCGCAGGTGCAGCACGACGCCTTCATCGTGCTGAGGAATATCGGCAAGTTCAGTCTCGGCGATGAGGCTGCTGACCAGAGGCTGGCTCTGCGGCCAGAACCAGGTGGGACCAAGATCGAGCGAGAGGCCGCTCGTGCCGTCCTGAACCGTCAGGATGCGCCCCCCGAGCCGCGCGCGCGCCTCGAAGAGCGCGGCCGGTCGGCCGTGTCGGGAGAGGCTTCGCGCCAGGGCGAGGCCGCATAGCCCGCCTCCGATAATCGCCGTGTCCAGCATGGGCTGCCTACATCTGTTCGTCTCACGGAAGCGTCCTGCAAGATTCGCGCACATTTCTCGCGAGCGAGCGTGCGATCCGTCGCAAGTGCCGGTGCAGCAGATGCTGGGACAATTGGCACAGAAATTGATCTGTCCTTCCCCGACCCGCCAATGTTTGGAGACTGACATGAACGTTGCAGAAGAATTTGCCCAAGCTTCCCTGGAAGAGCTGAAGGCCCTTCTCGCCGGCGGAACCTTGACCGTCTATTCCGTCGCCCGTCCCCTCACGGCCGACCGGCCGGTGGAGCGCAGCGGCATCCTCACCACCTTCACCTTCGCCACCCCCGCGTTCGGGCCCGAGGTGGAAGGCGAGGAAATACCTTTGTTCGTAGCGAGTTCCGTGCCCGCTGTGACGGTGGGAACCCCCGGATTTGCGCGCGCGCGCACGGCGGATGGCAAGGTGGTGGCGGATTTTTCCGCCGGGCCGGGAAATCGCGAGATTAAGTTTACCGAGGTGTCCTGCTCGGTCGGCGCTCCGGTGCGGATCGCCCATTTCAAATTCATCGCCGAAGGCGGCTGGCCGGAGCGGCCGGACTATTACGATGCGCGGCCCCAGCCGGGCTACGCGATGCCGCGCGTTCTGTGAGATGTGCCCGGTGCAAGACACCGCCGCTTTGCCTGCGGTGTCTAATTCGCGACAGGGGGTCGGCTTTCCGACAGGGAGATCAGGTGCATGAGCTCGGAAACTCGTGAAGGACTTGTAACCACCGAATGGCTTACCGCGCACCTCACGGATCCCGACTTGCGGATCCTTGACTGCACCTGGCATCACACCAGCACAAATCTTGACGGGCGGACGCAATATCGTGGACGTCATCTTCCCGGCTCTGTCCATTTCGATATCGATCACGTGGCGGATACATCGAGTCCGCTGCCGCACATGCTGCCGAGTGCCGCCGATTTCGCGAAGAAGGTGGGGCTGATGGGCGTGGGACCCGGCGATCGCGTCGTGGTCTATGATCGTTTGTACGGCGGCTCCGCAGCCGCGCGCGCCTGGTGGATGTTCCGTGTGTTCGGCCACGACAATGTGGTGATGCTCGACGGCGGATTCGCCAAATGGGTGAAGGAAAAGCTGCCGACGGAAATGTCGCCGGTGCGTCCCGAGCCGCGCGCCTTTGAGGCCCGGTTCCGGCCCGAGCTGGTGCGCAGCCTGGGCCAGGTCCAGGCCAATCTGGCGAGCAACGCCGAGCAACTCATCGACGCACGTGCGCCGGGGAAGTTCGACGGGACTCAGGAAGATGTTTTCCCTGTGAAGAAGCTGGGCCATATCCCTAATGCCGTCAACATTCCCTGGGCCGACCTGATCCATCCGGAGACCGGGGCCCTGCTGGGACGCGAGGCCATCACGGCACGGTTCGTGGCTGCGGGCATCAACCTGGACCAGCCGATCGTCACCACATGCGCGTCGGGGATTTCATCCTGCGTGCTCGCGCTGGGCTTGCATATGATCGGACACGCCTCGGCCGCCGTCTATGACGGATCTTGGGCGGAATGGGGCGGCGCCGAGGACACGCCGGCGGCCGTGGCCGCATGAAGGCCACAAGCCAGAAGGAGGCCACGCGTATGAGCGAGCAGACGATCGCGGCCGGCATCATCCTGGAGGGCGAGGAATATCAGCTCTGCGCCGGCGGAGATGGGGCGTCCTTCGTGTTGCGGTTCAAGACCGAGCACATGGCCGCCCATCTCGCCGGCGACGACGCAGCCCGCTTTCAGAGCGATTTTGAAACGATCCGCCAGCAGTTCCCCGCGTGGAACGCAGACCAGGCCTTGGCCCAGCTCTGGGATCAGGGCGGATACAGCTGGCTCGCGGCAGAAGAGGAAGGCACGACATGATGACCACCCTCATCAAGACCACCCAGGATGGACGAAAGCTGGAGGTGATCGGCCTCGCGATCTGCCTCGATGGGGCGCTCGAAGCCTTCGAACTGATCGAGGTAAAGGATCATCCAAACCGGCGTGCGATCCTCACCGCCGTGCCGGACGCCACCCACGTCGCCGGGCGTCTTCCTTTGACGCGGGCGGAGGCCGAGAAGGTGGTCGCTGCGTTCGCAGAGGCCGAGGCACAGATCCTCGCAAGCCCCGCCGCGATCAACGAACGCTTTCGCATCGCCGCCATGTGGAAGGCGCGCGAGCAGGGCATCGAATAAGACCCGCCATCAGAAGCATCCGAAGATGAAACACCCGCGACCAAGGCTCCCGAAAGGGAATCTTGGTCGCGGCTGAATGCGTCGGGAATTTTAGTTGAAGCGACGATCTAAAGGCGGATTAGCGCCAGTCTGCACGGACACGGTGTCCCTGCCGGGGATCGTAACCTAGGGCCCATAGCCGTGGGCCCGGCGTTAGTCCCGCTTGTCAGGCAGGAGCGGCGGGCCCGCTCCGCCCCAGCCCCCGGGAATTTCAGGCGGCTTCGGCCTTCTCGGCGCCGTGGGTCTGGCAATTGGTGGGGCAGACGCGCGCGCAGGCACCACAGCCGATGCAGGCGCCGTCGTCATTCATCACCATGATCTTCTTCTCGACCTCATCATCCTCGTCGTCATCGAGGCTGATGAATTCGCCGTCCTCGTTGATGCCTTTCAAGGTCATCACATCTCGGCCACAGACCTTGTAGCAGCGGCCGCAGCCGATGCACTTCTTGGCGTCGATGGCCAGGAGATATTCCGGCTGCCAGGCGCGGCCGTCGCGGGTTGCGTTTGACATGATGCTCTCGACTTTCAGATGAGACTGACGGCGCCGCTCCTTGACCGGCGCCGAGAGGGTTTTTCGCGCGCTTGACTGCCAGCCCATGAGGCCATTTCAGCTGCCGTTTGCGCGTGATCTCGCCTGCGGTGTCAGGCGGCCTCGAGCGCCTTCAACTGGGCGCGCTTCTGCTCCAGTTCGGCATAGGCCTCGTGGGCCCGCTTGGCGACGTCGGGGATGGTCTCCCAGCTGATCGGCAGTTCCTCGGACAGATCATGCAGATCCATCTTGGCGGCCGTCGCCTTGGCTGACAGCTTCTTGATTTCCGCCTTCAAGCTTTCCAGGTCGCTCATGGGTCACCTCAATATTTCGCGACGGGTTCGAACTTCTCGATCATCTCGATGCCGGCATTGACGTGCTTCTGGCCTTCCTCGGCCAATTTGCCGAGGGAGTCGAAGCCGAAGCGGTGCACGTCGCGCAATTGCTTGTTCACCACGATCAGCCGGCCGCCGATCAGCACCATGCGGCCGAAGCCCTCATGGCTCATCTTCATCATGGGCGTGATCATCACGCCGGTTGCCTTCTCGATGGAAAGGCAGACGGCGTTGAAGAACAGCTCCATGCGCCAGAGCGTGTCGGGATCGGGATCGCCGATGATCGGCAGCGCGCGACGCGCCTCTTTATCGAGAATGTAGGGTTCCAGCAGGTCAAGGTCGGCCTTGCTGTCCCAGGCGCCATGGGAATCCTGCGCGCGCCACACCTTGATCAATTCCTTGATGAAGGGAGCCTCGGCGGCGGGGGTCGGGGCGAGTTCTGCGGTATCGGCCATGGTGTTCCTCATTCATCGAAATCGAAGGTGCGTTCCTGTCCCTTGGCCAGAGCTTTACGCAGCCACGGGGGAGGATTGCCCTTGAGCACGTCCTCGAGCTTCACCAGCAACTCGGAGATTTCCTCCGGCTGGTTCACCTTCATGGGATGGATATTGTTTGCGACAACACGCGCCGCGCCGGAGCCGCCGATGGCCGCGACATAGAGGATCGCGCAATCCTTGATGGCATCGATCTTCGGACCGAGCTTGTCCTCGTTGCCATCTTCCTTCAGGTCGCCATCGAACTGAATGGCTTCGAGAAACTGATGGCCCTGCGGGCCGATCTCGTAGATCGCGATGTTCTTGGCCCAGCCAAAATGAGCATCGACGCGTTTCAGATCCTGGGTGGCAAATGCGATTTTCATGGGATCTTCCTTGTCTCGTCGCGCATCAATGCGTCGCGGCTGCATGGCCTGGCGCATCGTCCGTGATGCGCCAGGTGTCGGGCGTGGGTTCGTGGTTTTCCTCGTGGTCGGCGATGATGAGATTGCTGATGTGGAAGATCGTGTCGCGCGTGCCGCGATAACCGACGCTCAGCTGATGTCCCGCGCCGAGCCGGTCGAACATGGGCATGCCGGCACGATAGAACGGGATGTGAAGGCGCTCCGCCGCCTGGCGCCCATGGGAATGCGTCACCAGCAGGTCGCAGCCCCGTTGCTTCGCGAGTGTTTCCAGATCTTCCAGATCGCCGATCAGGACCTCGTCCGCTTCCACCCGCGTCAGCACCGGCGATTGGGTGGTTGTCACGGCGGCCGTCACATGGGCGCCCAGCTCATGCAGCATGGAACTGAGATCGAACAACAGGTCGGGTTCCGCGCCGATGGCGAGCTTCCGGCCGCCCACATGGAAATGCGCGTCCAGCATGGCGTCCACCAATTGGCCGCGCTGGCGGCGGTATTTCAGCGGCACGGGCCGGCCGCTGATCTCGCTGAGGAAGGAAACAAACGCGTCGTTCGGGCCAAGGCCGCAAAGGCGCTCGAACACCCGGAACGGCGTACCCGCTTTCTTCTCCATCGCCTCGGCCGCCAGCCGCATCTGGGCGCCGATTGCGATGGTCCAGGCAGCCTGGCCCATTGTGGCGACTTCCTCCACGCCGATGCCGCCAATGGTCGTAGGGGTGAATTCGTCCGGAATATGCCCGTCCAGCGAGCCTCCGAGGTCGGGCAGGAACGAGGGTTCAAGGCCGAAATCCTCGAGGATGGTGCGCACTTCCTCGATATCGCCGGGGGTCAGGTGGCAGCCGGGCAAAACATTCACACGGGCCGGATCGCGCCGGGCGGCGCTGCGGGGCGTCTCCACCAGCACTTCCACCATGCGCGCGACGGTCTTTTCCCATCCGTCCTGGAACGCGTCCTTGAAGTCCGGGGTCGAGACATAGACCATGGGCAAATTGGCCACTTCCGGATGGTTCTGCCGGATCAGCTTGATATAGCCTTCCACGTCGTCGCCCTTGGTCTCGGTAACGCCGGTGGAGCAGATGCCGATGATTTCGGGCTTCGTGCGCTTGTGGATGTTCAGAACCGCCTGCTCTACGTTCTCATAGCCGCCGAGAACCGTGGCCACTTCGCTCATAGCCGTGGTTTGCATCGGAATGGCTTCCTTGAAGTGCCGCACGAACAGCACCAGGCCGAACGAGGTGCAGCCCTGCGAGCCGTGCAGCAGAGGCATGGCTCCGCGCAGCCCCATGAAGGCGAGTGCGCCGCCGATCGGCTGGCTCATCTTCAGCGGATTGACCGCGCAGGCCTTCTTGCCAAGTGTGACTGTGGCCATGGCGACGCCTATTCTGCAGCCTGGAGGGCAGGGACGGCCGCCACGGTGACGGACGCAAGGATGTCGTCGATGCGCTCGGAGCAGGCGCCGCAGCCTCCGGATGCGTGTGTGTGGGTTCGCACCCCCTCGACGTCGAACAGCCCGTGGGCCGCGATCGCATCCTCGATGGTGCCGAGATCGACCGACTTGCAATTGCAGATCTTCTTCGCCCGGCGCGCAGCCTCGGCGGCCACCGGATCGGCGGCGAGGGCGGCTGCCTCCGCATCCATCTGCGCCATGGCGACGGCCTGCCAATTGGTGCCGGCCACTTCCCACGGCGCCGCCTTGCGCACCTGTTCCCAAACCGGATTGTAGAGCGCCTTGTCGATCTCCTCGACCAGCTTCACCATGCCCACATAGCCCATATAAGCGTGGTGCCGCTCCTGGTTGATGTCGAGCCAAGGCATGGACGCCTTGAGCGCGATGAACTGCGAGCGGCCGCCCGAGAGCATGATGTCCGCTTTCGCGTCTTTCAGCATTTTGTACATTTCGCGCGGCGTCATATCGTCGATCATGTGGGCGTCCTGGCCCATCAATTCCTTGATGCGCTCCTTGTCTTCCTTCGTGGACTTCTTCACCGAGGTGCCCACCAGCTCAAGGCCGGCTTCCTGCAGCGCCGCCACGACCGACCAGGATTTCACGCCGCCGGTGATCAGCAGCACCTTCTTGCCCTTGAAGCGGGGCTTGTACTTCGCGATCGCCGCCCAGGCCTTGGCCTCCTCGCGGGCGATCACCGCCTCGGTACGCTCCATCAGCTCCGCCGGTGCGCCGCGCTCGATCAGCATACGGGCGATCTCCCGCAAGGAATCGCTGGAATCCTCGATGCCGTAGAAGGAGCCTTCGAAGAAGGGGATGCCGTAGCGCTCCTCCATCTTGCGGGCGACATTGATCATGGCCTTGGAGCACACCATCATGGCGGCCTTGGCGCGATGGGAATAGGCAACTTCCTTGTAGCGCCCGTCGCCGGAGATGCTGGAGAAGATGCGGATGCCTAGCTCGTCCAGCAGCGGCTTCACCTGCCACAACTCGCCGGCCAGATTGTACTCGCCAATGATGTTGAGGTCGTAAGGGGTGGTATATTCGGGCTCCTCGGTACCGATGACATGCTCCAGCAGGGCTTCGCCCGCGAGCTTGTTGCCGAGGTTCTTGGGGCCGACGAAGCCGGGCGAATTCACCGGAATGACCGGTTTGCCGAACTTCTCCTTCGCGGCCTTGCAGACCGCATTGATATCGTCGCCGATCATGGCGGGGACGCAGGTCTGATAGACGAACACCGCCGGCGGATCATACTTCTCGATGATCTCGCGGATCGCCTTGAACAGGCGCTTCTCTCCGCCGAACACGACATCGGTCTCGTTGATGTCCGTGGTGAAGCCGGTGCGCCAGATGTTCGAGCCGGAGGATTTGGCGCCGCGATTGTCCCAGCTGTTACCTTCGCAGGCGATCGGACCGTGGATGAGATGGGCGACGTCTGTCAGCGGCTGGAGCGCGATCTTGGCGCCGTCGAAGGCGCAGCCGCCGGCCGCACCGCCGGGTTGCAGCTGCTTGGTGCAGCCTTTCTTGCGCTCGGCCTCCGACTTGTTGGCATTCTTGCCGCAGCCCGGCTCGTTGAAAACGTCCTGGATCGTGGCCGATAACGACGACATGCGCATCTCCTATCCATGGAACGGGTGGTGAAATGAATGAAGCAAATCGGGTGGTGAATACTTTCATGTATGCGCCCCACCGCCCTGTCGGGTGGTGGGGCAGGCTTGCGAAAACGACGATCAGCGAATGATGTCGAAGCTGTAATCGGTCTTCGAGGGAACGTTCGTGTTCTTGTCGATTTCGTCGAAGATCTTATCGAGGATCCAGACCAGGACGTTCATGCCGCCCTGATAGCCCCACACCGGATAGCGATGGTGGTGGTGGCGATCGAAGATCGGGAAGCCGATGCGGATCAGCGGCGTGCCCGTGTCGCGCTCCAGATACTTGCCGTAGGTGTTGCCGATCAGGAAATCCACCGGATCCGTGAACAGCAACGAGCGCATGTGCCAGAGATCCTTGCCGGGATAAACATGGCAGTTCTGGCCGAAGGGCGAGGAGTCAAACAGGGCCTGGACCTTTTCCGCCCACTGCTTGCTGCCATTGGTGGCGAGCACATGGGTGGGTTCGGCTCCGAGCTCCAGCAGGAACGCGGCGAGGCCGAGGCAGAGGTCCGGATCGCCGTAGATGGCGAACTTCTTGCCGTGGATATGCGCGCTGGAATCGGCGATGGCGTCCACCAGGCGACCGCGCTCGCGTGCCAGCTCCTCGGGGATTTCCTTGCCGATGATGCGGGACACCGCCATCAGGAAGGCGTCAGTGCCGGCCACCCCGATCGGGTGGTTGAAGGCGACCACTTCCTGGCCGTGGGATTGGATGAACGGCAAGGTCTTCTCGGTGCAATATTCCTGCATCGAGATGGTGGCCTTGGCGTGGAGCGCGTTGGCCGCCTCCTCCAGCGTGGTGCCGCCGTCATACATGCGGAACTCGCCGTCGGTGGGGGTGTCCCACACGTCGCTATTGTCGCCGAGGATGGTGTAGTCGGCGCCCATGATGCCGAGCAGGCGCTTGACTTCACGCAGGTTGCCGACGGTGTAGCCGTCGAAGCCGCCGATGAAGTTGATCTTCTCGTTCGGCACCCGCTCCAGCACCGGCGCGGTGCGGGCCTTGCCGTCCCAGAAATGCTCGAAAATGCCCTTCATGACATTGTCGTAGCCGGTGACGTGGCTGCCCACGAAGGCCGGCGTATGAGCGAAGGGCACATCGTATTCCGCCGGAACCGAGCCCTTTTCTTTCGCCGTCTTGATGAAGGCATTGAGGTCGTCGCCGATGACTTCCGCCATGCAGGTGGTGGAGACCGCGATCATCTTCGGCTTGTACATCGTGTAAGTATTCGCGAGGCCGTCGATCATGTTGTTGAGGCCACCGAACACCGCCGCGTCTTCCGTCATGGACGAGGAGACGCAGGAGCTGGGCTCCTTGAAGTGACGGGAGAAATGGCTGCGATAATAGGCGACGCAGCCTTGCGAACCGTGGACGAAGGGGATGGTGCCCTCGAACCCGACCGCGGCGAACACGGCGCCGAGCGGCTGGCAGGCCTTCGCGGGGTTCACGGTCAGCGCCTCGCGAGCAAAGTTCTTCTCGCGATACTCAGGGGTCTTGGCCCATTCCCGAACGCGCTCCACTTCGGCCGGATCGCGTGGGTTCTCGAACATCTTCTTCTTGTTCGCCAGCATCTGCTGGTATTCCGGGCCGCGGAACAGCTCGAGATGATCGAGCACGTGATCGGCATTTTGAGTCATGGTGGTGTCCTCTTGAAATGTCATGTCCCGATCTGAGGTCCCGGCGCCGCCCGCGAGGGCGCGCCGGGACGCGGTGAAGCTATTCCGCCGCCATCAGGGTAGGCTTGGGCACCGCTTTCCACGGGGCCTTCGTCATCTTCCAGACGGGGGAATTGATGGCCATGTCCATGTCGCGCGCGAAGATCGCGAAACCGTCATAGCCGTGGTAGGGGCCGGAATAGTCCCAGGAGTGCATCTGGCGGAACGGCACGCCCATCTTCTGGAAGACGTACTTTTCCTTGATGCCCGAGCCGACCAGATCCGGCTGGATCTTCTCGACGAACTTCTCGAACTCGTAGCCGGTCACGTCGTCATAGATCAGCGTGCCGTCCTTCACGTAATGCTGGGCCGTGCGCTGGTAGTCGTCGTTATGGCCGAACTCGTAGCCGGTTCCGACGACTTCCATGCCGAGGTCTTCGTACGCGCCGATGACGTGGCGCGGGCGCAGGCCGCCGACGAACAGCATTACGGTCTTGCCCTCGAGACGGGGGCGATACTTCGCAATCACCGCGTCCATCAGAGGTTGGTACTTGGCGATCACGCGCTCCGCACCTTCCTTGATCTTATCGTCGAAATAGCTGGCGATCTTGCGCAGCGATTCCGCGATCTTAGACGGACCGAAGAAGTTGTATTCGCACCAAGGAATACCGTACTTTTCTTCCATATGGCGCGAGATGTAGTTCATCGAGCGGTAGCAGTGCAGGACGTTGAGCTTGGCCTTGGGAGTGGCCTCAAGCTCGGCCAGCGAGCCGTCGCCGGACCATTGGGCGATCACGCGCAGACCCATTTCCTCGAGCAGGATACGCGAGGACCAGGCGTCGCCGCCGATGTTGTAGTCGCCGATGATGGCGACGTCGTAGGCCGTCGGCTCGAAGCGCGGCGTGGCGTCAGCCGGGATCTTGTCGAACACCCAGTCCCGGATCGCGTCGTTGGCGATGTGGTGGCCGAGCGACTGCGACACGCCGCGGAAGCCTTCGCAACGGACGGGAACGATGGTCTTGCCGTCGTATTCCTTCGACTTGACCTTGGAGACCGCCTCGATGTCGTCGCCGATCAGGCCGATCGGGCATTCCGACTGAACGGTGATGCCGTTGTTCAGCGGAAACAGCTCCTGGATTTCGTCCATGATCTTGGCGAGCTTCTTGTCGCCGCCGAAGACGATATCCTTTTCCTGGAAATCGGAGGTGAACTGCATCGTCACAAAGGTGTCGATGCCGGTCGTTCCGATGTAGTAATTGCGGCGCGCGGCCCACGAATACTGGCCGCAGCCGACCGGGCCGTGGCTGATGTGGATCATATCCTTGATGGGACCCCAGACCACGCCCTTCGAGCCGGCATAGGCGCAGCCGCGGATGGTCATCACGCCGGGAACCGACTTCAGATTGGACTTCACGCCGCAATCGGACTTGCCGGATTCATGGACATTGAGGTGCTTGGCGCGCCTCTTGGCCGTCTTCTCGGGATAGACCTGCAGGACTTCCGAGATCAGTTCCTTGTTGCGAGCCTTGATTTCTTCAATGCTCTGCGTCTTTGCCAGGCTCATTTCGCTATCCTCGCTTAACCCCAGTTTTCGTGGCGGAAAACCAGCCCCTCACGAAAGGGGCTGGGATTGCTTTGAAAAAGCCTCAGGCGGACATTGCTGCGAGTTCGGCGGCGGTCTTGCCGACGACAGTCTCGTCCACGGCCTTCATGATGCCGTGCTCCATGAGCATGTCTTCCAGCTCGTCCATGGTGATGGGGGTCGGGATGATGCCCTTGCCGCCGTTCGCATGGATCTTGGTGGCCAGCGAGCGATAATGGCCCGCCTGCACCGAGTCCGGAGCGTATTCGAGCACGGTCATGCGGCGCAGCTCGGCGTGCTGCACGATGTTGTCGCGCGGCACGAAGTAGATCAGATGGGTGCCGAGCTTCTTCGCCATGGCTTCCGCCAGTTCCAGCTCCTTGTCGGTCTGGCGCTCGTTGCAGACGAGCCCGCCCAACCGCACGCCGCCGGAATTGGCGTATTTGAGAATGCCCTTGGAGATGTTGTTGGCCGCATACATGGCCATCATCTCGCCGGACATGACGATGTAGATTTCCTGCGCCTTGTTCTCGCGGATGGGCATGGCGAAGCCGCCGCACACCACGTCGCCGAGCACGTCGTAGGAGACGTAGTCGATGTCCTCGTAGGCGCCGTTCTCCTCCAGGAAGTTGATGGAGGTGATGACGCCGCGGCCGGCGCAGCCGACGCCGGGCTCGGGACCGCCGGATTCCACGCACCGGATGTCGCGGTAGCCGACCTTCATCACTTCTTCGAGTTCCAGGTCCTCGACGCTGCCGGCGGCAGCCGCGAGGCTGAGGATGGTGTCCTGCGCCTTGGCGTGCAGGATCAGACGCGTGGAATCCGCCTTGGGATCGCAGCCGACGATGAGGATCCTGTGTCCCATCTCGGCCAGGGCCGCGAGCGTATTCTGGGAGGTCGTCGACTTGCCGATCCCTCCCTTACCGTAAAATGCGATTTGTCGTAGTGACGACATGTGCTTCTCCTGCGAACTGGTTGCAGCTTCACGCCGATGCGTGATCTGCTCGTTTCCGAACTCGTCAGCCCTGCTTCGCGGAACGGAGGCGGACTTTGCTTGTCCAGGTCATCGGCAGAAGCCAGCAACCAGTCGCCGTACGCCGATTGGATTTTGCAACTCCTGTGCCAGCACTAGACCGCTTATAAAAGATCAATGAAAACAGGGAGATGTTTGGAAAATGGAAGGTTTTTAAGAGTTGTTTCAAACCTGACATCCCTGGAGATCAAACGACATCCTTGAATGTGCTGCGACGTGTTCAGGATCGCGCGCGTCTTGGAGCGGTGTTCGCTGGCCCTCCGCGCCGATAACCGGCTGGGGTCTGGGACCGAGGATGCGATGAGGTGCGCATACGCGTGTTGCGCGTAAGCATGCCGAACGCCGGACCTGCTTCGACGGCGGCGTGTCGGCCGGTTCGCGCTCTGGGGAGCCGGTCGGACATTCAGCCTGTCGCAGACGCGACACGCTGTCGGGCGCGCGACAGGGCCATTCGGCGTTGCATTGGAAAAACTCAAATAAATCAGCGTAGCGAGGGCTGGCACGGGGTTTGCGTGAACCCCGTTTGCGAGATGTCAGGTGACATCACACGCGCGCTCGGGAGTCACGTAGATGGCCTACAAGATCGTCGCCTCGCAATGCACCGTGTGCGGTGCATGCGAATTCGAATGCCCCAATGCGGCCATTCGCTTGAAGAACGACATGTACATTATCGATCCCAAGAAATGCACCGAATGCGAGGGCAGCTTCGAGACCCCGCAGTGCGCCGCGGTCTGCCCCGTGGCGGATACGTGCGTGCCTGCTTGAGAGGGATGGTGACGGGCCTGGTCGCTGAACGCACCAGGCTTGCGATGAACGGCGGCGCCGCCGACGGGGCCGCCGGGGTGGGCACTTAGGAAGTGCGTCTACACCGCTTGAAACCCTGAGGGGAGTGACCGAATGGCCGCCGTACAAGAGACAGTCGAGCAGGTCCGCCGTATCGATGTCGAGCAATACAAGTACGGCTTCGTTACCGAGGTCGAATCCGAAAAAGCCCCCAAAGGTTTGTCGGAAGACATCGTGCGCTTCATCTCGGCGAAGAAGAATGAGCCGGACTGGATGCTGGAATGGCGGCTGACCGCCTACCGCCGGTGGCTGACTATGCGCGAGCCGGAGTGGGCGCGTGTCTCCTATCCCAAGATCGACTATCAGGATCTATATTATTACTCCGCTCCCAAGAAGAAAAAAGAATTGGCCTCGCTCGACGAGGTGGATCCGGAAATCCTGAAAACGTACGAAAAGCTCGGCATTCCCCTCCGCGAGCAGGAACTGCTCGCCGGCGTGGTACGGCCTGAGGGCGAGCGGCGCATCGCGGTGGACGCGGTGTTCGATTCCGTCTCGGTCGCCACCACGTTCCAGAAGGAGCTGCGGGAAGCCGGCGTGATATTTATGCCCATTTCCGAAGCCTTGCGTGAATATCCGGATCTGGTGAAAAAGTATCTCGGAAGCGTCGTCCCGACTTCGGATAATTACTTCGCGACCCTGAACTCGGCGGTGTTTTCGGATGGCTCTTTCGTTTACGTGCCCGAGGGTGTGCGTTGCCCTATGGAATTGTCCACCTATTTCCGCATCAACGAGCGGAACACGGGACAGTTCGAGCGGACGCTGATCATCGCCGACAAGGGCGCATATGTGAGCTATCTGGAAGGCTGCACTGCGCCACAGCGGGATGAAAATCAGCTCCACGCCGCCGTGGTCGAACTGGTCGCCATGGATGACGCAGAAATCAAGTATTCGACCGTCCAGAATTGGTATCCGGGAAATTCGGAGGGCGTCGGCGGCATCTACAATTTTGTCACCAAGCGCGGCGATTGTCGGGGTGATAATTCCAAGATTTCTTGGACGCAGGTCGAGACAGGTTCCGCCATTACCTGGAAATATCCGAGCTGCATCCTACGCGGCGACAATTCCAGCGGCGAGTTCTATTCCATCGCCATTTCCAACGGCCATCAACAGGTGGACAGTGGCACAAAGATGATTCATCTCGGCAAAAACACGTCGAGCCGTATCATCTCGAAGGGCATTGCGGCAGGCGTGTCGCAGAATACCTATCGCGGTCAGGTGACGGCACATCGCAAAGCAGCCGGCGCACGCAATTTCACCGCCTGCGACTCGCTGCTGATCGGCGATATGTGCGGCGCCCACACCGTTCCCTACATCGAGGCGCGCAATCCCACAGCCGTGTTCGAGCATGAGGCGACCACCTCGAAGATCTCCGAGGACGTGCTGTTCTACTGCATCCAGCGCGGTCTGTCCCAGGAAGAAGCGGTCGGACTGGTTGTGAACGGCTTCGTGAAGGACGTGCTGCAGCAACTCCCCATGGAATTTGCCGTGGAGGCGCAGAAGCTCATCTCGATCTCACTCGAAGGCAGCGTCGGTTAGGCGCACAGGCACGAAACCCGGACAGGATAGGAATTGGCGATGACTGCGCTTCTGGAAATCCGCGACCTTCGCGCCGAGATCGGCGGGCGGAAGATCCTCAACGGCCTCGACCTCACCGTCAACAAGGGCGAGATTCACGCCATCATGGGGCCGAACGGCGCCGGAAAATCCACGCTATCTTATGTGCTCGCAGGCAAGCCCGGCTATGAGATTACCGGCGGCCAGGTGCTGTTCAACGGCGAGGATCTGTTCGACATGTCGCCGGACGAGCGCGCCGCTAAGGGCGTATTCCTGGCCTTCCAGTATCCGCTGGAAATTCCCGGCGTCGCGACACTCACCTTCCTGCGCGCTGCCCTCAACGCCCAACGCAAGAAGCGCGGCGAGGAGGAATTGTCGTCGCCGGACTTGCTGAAGCGCGTGCGCGAATTGGCCAAGAAGCTCGGCATCGACCCGGAGATGCTGCGCCGGCCGCTGAATGTCGGATTCTCCGGCGGCGAAAAGAAACGCAACGAGACGCTCCAGATGGCGCTTCTGGAGCCAAAATTGTGCGTTCTGGACGAGACCGATTCAGGGCTCGACATCGATGCGCTGAAGGTGGTGGCCAATGGCGTCAACCAGCTGCGCTCGGCGGAGCGAGGCATGATCGTCATCACCCATTACCAGCGGCTGCTCGACTATATCGTGCCGGATGTCGTGCATGTTCTCGCGGCAGGGCGGATCGTGGAGACCGGAGGCAAGGACCTTGCCCTGCAGCTCGAAGCCACCGGCTATGCCCAATACCAGAACGAGGCGGCGTGACGGCCATGAATGTAGCGATCGCCGCCATCAAGACGGAGGCCGAAAACGGCCTCATGGAGGCCTATTCCGCCGCGCGGCAAAGCCTGCCGGGCGGCCGTGCGATTTCGGCTGCGCGCAACGAGGCGTTCGACGCCTTCGCGCTCGGCGGCTTGCCGCATCGCCGGCTCGAAGCCTGGAAATTCACCGACCTGCGGCGCCTGATGAAGGACGCGAAGCCAATCGCTCCGCCGCCTGATGCGGCCGCCTTCCAGGTTGCTGCGCATGCGGGGCAAGACCTTAGCGAACTTGGGTTTCGGCGCATCACCATCGTAGATGGCACGTTTGCGCCCGCACTCTCCGACCTTGAGGGGCTGGCGGTCGGGGTAACGATCCGTCCGTTGGCCCCGGCTCTTGAGGCAGATGAATCGGTGCTCTCCTGCGACATCGGCCCGGTTCTTCCCGCCAACGAACCGACGCTGCTGCTGAATACGGCTTTCGCAGCGGATGGAGTGGTAATCGAGGTTGCGGACGGCGTGGTGGTGGACCGGCCGTTTCATCTGATGTTTGTGGCCACCGGTGCGACCCCGACCGCCGTGTACACCCGGTCGCTGGTGGTCCTAGGGAAGGGCGCACGCGCAACCCTGATCGAGAGCCACGAGGGACCGGCGCAGTCGGACTATCAGGTCAATGCGGTGGTGAAGATCGAGATCGGCGACGATGCCCGACTGGACCACGTGAAGATCGTCCGGGAAGGCAACGCCGCGCTCCACGTGGCGACGCTCTTGGCGGATGTCGGCGCCCGCGCGCATTTCAGCGCTTTCGGCTTCCTTGTAGGGGGCGCCCTGGTGCGCAACCAGTTGTTCGTCCGGCTCGCCGGCGGTGAGACTATGGCAGAACTTTCCGGTGTCAGCCTTCTCGCTGGACGGCAGCATGGCGACACCACCTTGTCCATCGACCATGCGGCTCCGGCCAGCACCAGCCGCGAGACCTTCAAGGCGGTTGTGGACGATGCGGCGCAGGCGGTGTTCCAGGGCAAGATCGCGGTGCGGCAGCTGGCGCAGAAGACCGATGCGCGGATGATGTCGCGCGCCCTCCTGCTCTCGGCAGAAGCCGAGGTCTACAGCAAGCCGGAACTTGAGATCTTCGCGGACGACGTTCAATGCGGCCATGGAGCCACCACGGGGACGCTCGACGACCAGCTCAAATTCTATCTGATGGCGCGCGGTATCCCTGCCAAGGAGGCCGAGGCGCTGCTTATTCAGGCCTTCGTTGGGGAAGTCGTCGACACCATCGCGCATGAGGGCCTGCGCGAAGCCCTGAGCGCTGTCACGCTCGCGTGGTTGGGCGAGCGGGGTTGAGGCGATGCATCCGGCAGTCAACAACGGAAGCTACGATGTCAGCCGCATCCGCGAGGATTTTCCCATCCTCGGCATGCAGGTATACGGCAAGCCCTTGGTTTATCTGGACAACGGAGCCTCGGCCCAGAAGCCGAAGGCGGTGCTGGAGCGGATGAACCAAGCCTATACGTCGGAATACAGCAATGTGCACCGCGGGCTGCATTATCTCGCCAATGCCGCGACCGACGGATACGAGGGCGCGCGCGAGCGGGTCGCGGCCTTTCTGAATGCCGAGCGCACGGATGAGATCATCTTCACGCGGGGCGCGACGGAGGCCGTCAACTTGGTCGCGCAGACCTATGGCCGTGCGAATATCGGCCCCGGCGACGAGATCGTCCTCTCCATCATGGAGCATCACGCCAATATCGTGCCCTGGCATTTCCTGCGCGAGCGGCAGGGCGCGGTGATCAAATGGGCGCCGGTGGATGACGAGGGAAACTTCCTGCTCGATGAGTTCGAGAAGCTTCTGACCGATCGCACCAAGATTGTCGCGATCACGCAGATGTCGAACGTGCTCGGCACCGTGGTTCCGGTGAAGGACGTTGTGCGCATCGCCCACGCGCGGGGCATTCCCGTTCTGGTGGACGGCGCGCAGGCAAGCGTCCATATGGATGTCGACGTCCGCGACATCGATTGTGACTTCTATGTCATCACCGGCCACAAGCTTTACGGGCCGACGGGCATCGGCGCGCTTTATGGCAAGCACGCACTTCTAAGCCAGATGCCGCCCTTCAACGGTGGCGGCGAGATGATCCGCGAGGTTTCCCGCGACACGGTTACCTATGGTGCGCCTCCCCACCGCTTCGAGGCGGGCACGCCGGCGATCGTTCAGGCGATCGGGCTTGGTGCCGCGCTTGATTACATCCAGTCCATCGGCAAGGCGCGGATCCGCGCCCATGAATCGTCATTGGTTGCTTACGCGCATGAGAAGCTGAGCGAGATCAATTCGCTGCGGATCATCGGCAATGCGCCGGGAAAGGGCGCTATCGTCTCCTTCGCGATGGAGAACGCCCATGCCCATGACGTGGCCACTGTGATCGACCGGGCTGGCATTGCGGTGCGTGCGGGCACCCATTGCGCGATGCCGCTGCTCGAGCGCTTCGGCGTCTCGGCCA
This sequence comes from Roseixanthobacter pseudopolyaromaticivorans, assembly GCF_043195145.2. Lineage (NCBI taxonomy): Bacteria > Pseudomonadati > Pseudomonadota > Alphaproteobacteria > Hyphomicrobiales > Xanthobacteraceae > Roseixanthobacter > Roseixanthobacter pseudopolyaromaticivorans. Next base: position 2,743,772 of record NZ_CM195539.1, on the reverse strand, counting down.
CCTGCCGTGCGTCCTTCGCCCTCTACAACACGCATCAGGAGGTGGACGAACTGGCGCGGGCCTTGGCCAAGGCCGGCGAGTTCTTCGCCTGACACCAGCGCCGCTGAGCGTCGGGCGAAATTTCGATACTGATCTTTAGGGGCCGGCCATGCGCTGGCCCTTACGTTTTCAGTCCAAGGTCATCAACACTCTGGCGGGGTGCCCTGCGGACAGAGCCCCCGGTGGGGGCTACCTGCCGGAACCGTCGCGCCCGCTGTCCTCGATCAGGCGCCGCAAGGCGAGTTCGCGAATCTCGCTCACCGGATCATCCACAAGGGGCGCGAGGTGGGCGCGGCCGATGCGCTCCGCCACCGCAAACCGCACCCGCATGTCGGCATCCTTCAAAAGCACGGTGAGGCGCTCGGGGGATAGCCGCTCGGCAACGGCCAAGCGCACGAGCGGGTCCGGGTCGCCGGCCATGGTTACGAGATGGGGCAGGGCGATGCGGCGCGCCACTTCGCGCCGCACTTCCGCCTCGCCGTCATAAAGCGCCATCACGAGCGAGGCGGGTGGCGCACGGCGTGCCGCTGCGAGCCGCACGGCGTAGTTCTCATCCGCCAGCATGGCGATCAGATCGTTGCCTTCCAGGCGCTGTGTGACCGCCATGCGCACGCGTGCGTCCGCATCCTTGCGCATGTCGCGGATGCGTGACAGGGGCAGACGGTAGGCGACCATGATCCGAACGTCAGGCTCGGGATCGTCGCGCATCGGGCCGAGCAAAAACAGGCTGGCGTGTTTCGCAGCGAGCGTACGCACTTCGAAATAGGGGTGGTCGAGATAACGGGCCGCAAAGTGGGGATTTCGCGCAAAGAAGCGATCGATCCGTTTGCCGCGCCGATCGGCCACGCAGATCTTTCCGAGATCGCACCGCCCCTCGGCATGAATGTCCTCGTGCGGGCAATCCTGGCACCGCACCGGCCGGCCCTGCCAGTCCATCGCTTCGAACGGATCGGCCGACTGGGCCGGCGCCTCGGCGATCATGGTGCGCCGGCGTCCGCAAAGAGAGCCTCGACCCGCCTGAAGGGGCGGGGCAGGCGGTTTATTCGCGCGCGCGTTGTGATGCGATTGGCAGGCATCAGAACCGCTTGATGTCGATGCCGTGCTTGCGCAGGGCATAGCCGATCTGCCGCGGCGTGAGATTGAGGATGCGCGCGGCCTTCGCCTGCACCCAGCCGGACCGTTCCATCGCCTGAAGTAATTGTTCCTTCTCGCTCTGGCGCGGGGGCACGGCAGGGCACGCCTCGGTGCCGGGACATGTCGCAGGCGGCGCCACATCCAGCGGTGCGATCGGCGCCGGTTGCAAGTGGGTCAAGGGCTGGGACGGCGGGATGGGGAGAGGCTTGGGCGCGCTGCCCTTCCATAGCATGGCGGAAAGACACTGCCCGGTGTCGCAGGCGAAATCATGGGGCGTAATCACGTCATCATGGGCGAGCGTGGCCGTGCGCCGCACGCAGTTTTCCAGTTCCCGCACGTTGCCCGGAAAATAGCAGCGCCGAAGCACTTCCATGGCCGGGGCCGAGAGGCTGAGACCCTGCTTGTTTTCCTTGTTGAAGCGATCGAGAAAATTCTTCGCCAGCTTGGGGATGTCGCCCGGCCGCTCGCGCAGGGGCGGCAGGATGAGCGGCACCACATGGATGCGGTAGTAGAGATCGGCGCGGAATTCGCCCTTGGAGACGGCCTCCTCAAGGTTCTTGTTGGTGGCGCACACCAAGCGCACGTCCACCTTCAAGGTCTTGTTCCCGCCGACGCGCTCGAATTCACCTTCCTGCAGCACGCGCAGCAGCTTGGCCTGGAATGCCGGAGAAATCTCGCCGATCTCATCGAGGAACAGCGTGCCTCCATGGGCCATTTCGAACCGGCCCTGCCGCATATTCAGGGCGCCGGTGAAAGCTCCCTTTTCATGCCCGAAAAGCTCGGATTCCAGCACCGTCTCCGGCAGGGCGGCGCAGTTCACCTTGATGAAGGCCTTCGCCTTGCGTGGGGACAACTCGTGGATGGCGCGGGCGAACAATTCCTTGCCGGTCCCGCTTTCCCCGCGCAGCAGAACGGTTGAATTGGATCGCGCCACCACCTGGGCCGTGGCGATCAGGCGCTTCACCAGCGGGCTATCGCCAACGATCCCCATCGGGCCCGCGTCGGGCGCGCTGGTGTCGGGCAGGTCGTCGGCCTGGGGCTTTTCTTCCTTCAGCGCCTTTTCGAGGCGGTGGGTCTGGGCGATGAGGCGGTCGCGGTCGCCGGCCACGAGCGTGTGCAGCCGGACGGCCTGACCCACCAGATTGGCCACCATGGTGAGAAAGCGCACGTCCTCATCGAAGCGGAAGCGCGCGGTGCCGTCCCAGACCCTGTCGATGGACAGCGTGCCCATCACCTGCGTATCCGCCTTGATGGGAACGCCGATAAAGGAAACCGTGGTGTTGTCCGAAGGCGCGAAGAGATCCTCGTGCCCGGCGAACATGGGATCGGCCGAGACATCCTGCACCACCAGGGGCGTCTGGGTCGCGACGATCTGATCGATCGCCTTCTGCGGCACGCGGGCACGGATCTGGCTCGCGATCTGCGGCATCCAGCCGGTGGTAGCCACCATGTCCGGCTCACCGGTGGAATCGAGAATGACGATCATCCCGTGCCGCATCTGCAGCATTGAAGACAATACGTTGACGACGTTTGCGAGCGTCACTTCCATCCGGCGCGGCGCGGTCAGGATCTTCGAAATTTCGTAGATGCCGATCAGCGCTACTTCCGGCGACGTGCCCCGGTGCGGGTGCGCGTGCGGCACCCCGGGCGTGATGCCGGAGCTTGGTTTCGACATGGCGAGCGAGGCTTCCCCGTTAGCGTTGCTGGACGCTCGAGGCACACGAATCTGAAAGACGTCGGACATGGACGTACTCCCTGCCGCAAGCGGCTCGCGAGAGGTTCGCCCTCCTGTCGGTGCTTCCCTGCGCCACTATCTTTTCGACGTGGCTGCATTTTATAGAACTTCCAGGAAACACCCGAGGGTGATCGCGAGCTTTGATCTAGATCAAGAAAATCTGCCGACTTCGTACCGAGGCACGAGGGTCATTCCGCGGCAGCGGGCAAGGCCGTTGCCGCGGCTTCCAGGGCCACCGCCGCCGAGGCGACAATGGCGGCGACCCGCACAGCGGTCTGGATCTGCGCCTCGCTGATGCCGGCGTCGCGCAGAACCTTTTCGTGGGAATCGATGCAGCGCCCGCAGCCGTTCATGGCTGACACGGCGAGGGACCAGAGCTCGAAATCTGCCTTGTCCACGCCGGGGCTGCCGATGACGCTCATGCGCAGCTTCGCGGGCAAGGTTTCATAGGCTTTGTTGGAAGCCAGATGCGTGAAGCGATAATAGACGTTGTTCATCGCCATGATGGAGGCGGCCGCCTTGGCGGCGTTCATGGCGGCGGGCGCCAGATGCGGTGCGGCTTCCGCTTCCAGGGCCTGTGCCACGGCGGCGTTGCGCGTGGTCAGGCCGCACGCCACCAGCAGCCCATAGAGCTGCTGGGGCGAAATGGAATCCTCGCGCGTCAGCGAGGAGAGATTGAGCTTCACGTCCTTCGCGAAGTCGGGAAGCTGGGCTTTGAGGGCCTCGATGCTCATCGGATCACGCGACCTTCAGCACATCGCCGCCGACTTCGCGGTTGCAGGGGCACAATTCGTCAGTCTGAAGCGCATCAAGAACCCGCAGCGTATCCTTAGGATTGCGGCCCACGTTGAGGTTCGTGGCGTAGACGTGTTGCACCACATTGTCCGGGTCCACCACGAAGGTGTAGCGATAGGCCACGCCGTCGGGCGAACGCACGCCGAGCCCGTCCACCAGCGAACCGTTGGTGTCGGCAAACGACCAGATGGGCAGGCGGTTCAGATCCTTGTGGTCCCGCCGCCAGGCGAGCTTCACGAATTCATTGTCCGTCGAGCCGCCGAGCACGACCGCATCGCGGTCAGCGAACTCGCCGGAGAGGCGGGCGAATTCCGCGATCTCGGTCGGGCAAACGAAGGTGAAATCCTTCGGATAGAAGAAGATGATCTTCCACTTTCCAGGAAAGCTCTCCTCGGTCAGGGGCTCGAATGCGGACTGACCATTTTCCTCATGGAAATTGAAGCCGGGCTTCACGCCGGTGACAGAGAAGGCGGGAAGGGTGCTGCCGATACCGAGCATGTCAGTCTCCAAAATCCCGAATGGGCGTGTCGACGCCGTGTGGAGGGATTCTAGCAAGCCATGTGCCAGCGGTGCTGCATTGCGAAATGCTTCTGATTCCAATGAGCCGGTTTGCGACAGCCATGGCGTGTCGGCTTTGCGACACGACATTGAACCTCTGCCATGTCGACGTGTGTCGTAAAGCGAACCGGCCTTCCTGCGGCGGCCTGTCCAGAGCGCCGGAGCCCTTGCAATCGCTGTCACATCGTCGACGGCCGCACCGCGCTCCCGCGCAGCTGTGGTGCACAGGGCGTGACTTGGCACGAATGTCGCTACACGCGGTGCGATACGTCCTCGCAAGGCAGGATAATATGCGCAGCGAAACCGAATTCACCCCGTCCGGGCGTGCGCCAGTGGCCGTGGTGCTCGGCACCAACGATGTCGCTTCGGCGGTGGCGCATCGGATGTTCCGCGCCGGTTACGGCGTCGTGCTGTCGCGCGATCCCTCCCAGCCGGTCCTGCGCCGCAGCATGGCCTTCGACGACGCGTTGGTGACGGGATTCTCGGAATTGGACGGTCTGCCCGCCCGGCCGGCGGATACGCTGGTGGAGGTGTTGCGCGGCTTCACCGAACGCCACGCGGTGATGGTGACGTCCCTGGAAATGGGTGAGTTGCTGTGCCTCGGCCTGATCGATGTCCTGGTGGATGCGCGCATGCGCATGCGCAGCCTGAAGGTGGATATCCGTCCCTTCGCACGGGTCAGCGTCGGCCTTGGGCCGGGCTTCACCGCCGGCCGGCATGTGGACGTGGCGGTGGAGACGGCGCCGGAGGCGATCGGCATTCTGCGCGACGGCTCCACGCTCGCTCCCCACGGACGTTCAACCCCGCTGGCGGGGACGGGGCGCGAGCGTTTCGCCCGCGCGCCCGCGCCGGGGATCTGGGTGACGCATGCCGCGATCGGCGACCGGGTGCGCCGTGACGAGGTGATCGGCACCTGTGACAAAGTGCCGGTCACGGCTCCCCTGGCCGGGCATTTGCGCGGGCTCGTGCGCAGCGGCGTTTCGGTTCCGGCCGACCTGAAGCTGGCCGAGGTTGACCCGCGCCTGACCGGCGAGCAAAGCTGGCTCGGCATTGCCGAGCGCCCGAGCCGGATCGCGGATGCGACCCTGGACGCGATCCGTACCCTCGAAAGCATGGGCGCCGGTGCGGCCGGCGGCATTGCGCATTGACCTTGTCCGCTGCTCTCCCGCGAGCACGGCGGCCCTAAGAGGACATCGGAATGGATCTCGGCTGGTTGCCGGAGCAGCTCGATGCGCTGCTGGCGGAAGACGTCCCCCACGGAGACCTGACGACCCATCTCCTCGGCATCGGCGACGCGCCGGCAAGCATGCAGTTTCAAATGCGGTCGGCTGCTGTGGTCTGCGGCATCGAGACGGCCGCGGCGCTGATCGTCCGCTCCGGCGGGCAGGCCGAAGTCGTGGCACCCTCGGCTTCACGCGTTGAGGCGGGCGCAGTGCTGCTGCGTGCGCACGGCAGCGCCGGTGCCCTCCATCGGGCCTGGAAGGTCTCGCAGACCCTCGTGGAATATCTTTCGGGCATTGCCACCGCCACCGCGACCATCGTCGATGCGGCGCGGACGGTCGCCCCTGAGATTTCCGTTGTCACCACCCGCAAGACCTTTCCCGGCGCGAAGGCTCCGATGATTGCCGCGATCCGCGCGGGCGGGGCCGAGCCGCATCGGCTGGGCCTGTCGGAAACATTGCTGATCTTTCCCGAGCATCGGGTCTTTCTTAACGATCCTGCATCCGCGATCGCGCGCTTGCGCCGCACCGCGCCCGAAAAGAAAGTGGTGGTCGAGGTCGCGTCCCTGGACGAGGCCTCAGCTATGCTTGCGGTCGCCGATGTTCTCCAGTGCGAAAAGATGACGCCGCAGGACATCGCGGCCGTGGTGCAGATGGTGAATGCCGCTGGAACATCCACCCTTGTGGCCGCCGCGGGGGGCGTGAACGCCGCGAACGCGGCGGCCTACGCCCGGGCCGGCGCGCATATTCTCGTCACGTCGGCCCCTTACTGGGCGGCTCCCGCCGATGTGAAGGTCACCCTCTCGGCGGCCTGAAACGGGATCCGAAGTCTTTCCGACACCGAGACCCGGCTTACTGTGTGGGCGAGGCACGACAGGCCCTGTCGCGAACCCGCCGAACGCGTCGTCCCCCCGACGCGCACCAAATTCGCCGCTTGTCAAAAATGCCGAAGAATAAAGCATTTTCAGATGCTTAATTCAGTGGCACATCGCTTGCTTAGGTAATCGGTGACAGTCTCAATCCACTGGATAGCCGAGACACACCATGCTGGCTAAGACATCCAAATCCGCCAAGATCACCGAGGGCCGGCCGGGCTTCTCAAGCAGCTCCGGGCCGGACGGGACCGCACCCCTCCGCGATGTTTTCCTGAATGACACCACGCTGAGGGATGGGGAGCAGGCGCCCGGCGTCGCATTCACCCGGCGCGAAAAAATCGAGATCGCCGAGGCGCTCGCCGCTGCCGGTGTCCCGGAGATCGAGGCCGGCACGCCGGTGATGGGTGACGAGGAAATTGAAACCCTGCGCTCCATCGTGTCGCTGAAGCTTCCCACCCGGGTCATGGCCTGGTGCCGCATGAATGAAGACGACCTGATGGCGGCTGTGGCCGCAGGCGTCGGCATCGTCAACCTCTCCATTCCCACCTCGGACCGGCAATTGGCGGGGAAGCTGGGCAAGGACCGTCCTTGGGCCCTCGAGACGGTTACGCGCATTGTTTCGCTCGCTCGCACGCTGGGCTTCGAGGTGGCCGTGGGGGGCGAGGACGCTTCCCGTGCCGACCCGGATTTCCTCTGCCGCCTTGCGGAGACGGCCCGGGCAGCCGGCGCGTTCCGCCTGCGCCTTGCCGACACGCTGGGGGTGCTCGATCCCTTCTCCACCTATGCGCTGGTGCGGCGGGTAGCGGCGGCGAGCGACCTTGAGCTGGAATTCCACGCCCATGACGATCTCGGGCTTGCCACGGCGAATACGCTTGCCGCGGTGATGGGCGGCGCCCGGCATGCCAGCGTCACCGTCGCCGGTCTCGGCGAGCGGGCCGGCAATGCGGCGCTTGAGGAGGTCGCGATCGCGCTGCGCCAGACGGCGCGTGCCGAAACCGGGATCTCGCCCGCCGCCCTTGGCCCGCTTGCGGAACAGGTGTCGCTTGCCGCCCGGCGTCCGGTGCCGCGTGGCAAGGCGATCGTCGGCGCTGATGTGTTCACCCATGAATCCGGTATCCATGTCTCAGGCCTGCTGAAGGATCGTGCCACCTATGAGGCGCTGAATCCGGAATTGTTCGGGCGCGGCCATCGGGTGGTGCTCGGCAAGCACTCCGGCCTTGCTGCGGTCGAAAAAGCGCTGGCGGACGAAGGCATCACGGTGGACGTGGCGCGGGGCAGGGCGATCCTGGAGCGGGTGCGGGCCTTCGCCGTGCGCACCAAGGCCACGGTTCCATCGGACATGCTGCTGCGGTTCTACGAGGAGACATTCACCGAGGCCGCGCTTCGGTTGCGCCGGTCCACCGTCGGGAGCGCGACATGATCATGGGAACGAGCCGCCAGGAAGCCCCCGCCGCCGTTAACCGGACCGTGCCCGTGGTGCCGCGCGCGCCAGGCCTGTGGCGGCAGATCCGCGACGACATCGCCTGCGTGAAGTCGCGCGATCCGGCGGCGCGTGCGACCCTAGAGATTGTGCTGACCTATCCCGGCGTTCATGCCGTGATCTGGCACCGGTGCGCACACCGGCTTTGGCAGGGACAGGCGAAATTCCTGGCGCGCTTCCTCTCCTGGTTCGGGCGCCTGGTGACGAACGTGGATATCCACCCCGGCGCGCGGATCGGCGAACGCTTCTTCATCGACCATGGGGCCGGCGTCGTCATCGGCGAAACAGCGGAAGTGGGCAATGACGTCACGCTCTACCATGGCGTTACGCTCGGCGGCACATCCTGGACTGCCGGCAAGCGGCATCCGACGCTGATGGATGGTGTCCTCGTGGGAGCCGGCGCGAAGATCCTGGGCCCCATTACGGTCGGCGTCGGCGCGCGCGTCGGGGCGAATTCGGTCGTGGTGGAAGATGTGCCACCGGGCATGACCGTGGTGGGCATTCCCGGGCGGATCGTGAAGCCGTTGTCCGAGCGCCGGCGATTGGGAGACGGACGCATCGATCTTGAGCATCACCTGATGCCGGATCCGGTGGGGGAGGCCGTCTCGGCGCTGCTCGACCGCATCGAATTCCTGGAGATGCGGCTGAAGCATCACCAGGAACAGGGACACATGGCCGGTGCGCGCCCCGTGCCGGGCGGGGATGGCTGCGACAACGCGCTTTCGCCGCAAGATTTCCGGCCGTCCAAGGCTCTCCCGCAGGAAACCGCGGTCCAATAGGGCCGCGAGATCAGGGTTTGAGCGCTGCGAGCGCCGGGTCGCGCTCCATGATCAGATTCTGCTCAAGCCGCGGGGCAATGCGTCGCGCTTCCGCCACCAGCGCTGCCGTGATGGGCGTGGTCGGCTCGCGATGCGGGACCACGAGCCCGATGGAATGGGTGATGTCAGGCTCGACGATCGGTATCGAGCGGACGTTCGATGTCAGCCCCAGCGAATCCGCCAGCATGGCCGGCATCACGCTTGCCCACAGCCCTGTGCGCACATGGGTAAACAGCACGATCATGGAATTGGATTCCAGCGTCGGCTTGGGCGGCCCCCCGCTGACGCTGAGCATGCCGTCGATGATGCGGCGGTTCTGCATGTCCGGTGTCAGCAGGCACAGCGGCAGGTCGGCGATCTCGGCCCATGTCACTTCCGCGCGGTCCCCATACTTGGCGTCCGGAGACGTGACGAGGCGATAGCGTTCGCGATAAAGCGGCACGGTGTTCACGCGGCCGAGCGGTTCATTGTCCAGATAGGTCAGCCCGGCGTCGATCTCCAGATTTTCGAGATGGTTGAGGATCTCGATGGAGGTGCGAGAGATGATGGTGAAGCGCACGTCGGGATGGCGTGCGCGGAAGGGTGTCGTGAGCGCGGCCACCATGGGCAAGGCGGTCGGGATCGCGGCGATGCGCAGCGGCCCTGAGAGACCGCGTTTCAGGGCGTCGATGTCCTGCCGCATGGCGCGGGAATCCGCCACGATGCGGCGGGCCCATTCCAGGGTGCGCTCGCCCTCGGGCGTGAAGCCCATGAAGCGGGAACCGCGCTGCACCAGGAGCACGCCGAGCGTGTCTTCCAATTGCTTGATGCCAGCCGACAAAGTGGGCTGCGTCACGCCGCAGGCTTCGCCGGCCCGGCCGAAGTGCCGCTCGCGCGCAAGGGCGATCAGATATTCGAGTTTGTCGATCATGTCGCCATTTCAACGCATACGCTGACCTAAGGTCCCGTTCCTTCGCCCGGAATGGCGCCCGCTGCAAGCGACAAGCGCATTGCAGGGAAGAAAGCCCACGGAGCCCAGCGCTCGGCCTTTCCGCTCATCTGACGGGAGCGATGGAACTGTGTGGTTAATAAGGCGTTCTCATGGCAGCCCTCCGAGATCAAGTCGGAGGAAGGCGAGGCACCGACGGAGTTTTGCCATGTCCATGATCGCACGCGCCCTGGTTATCGTCTCGATGATGGTGACGCTGGTTTCAGCGTCAGCTTTTGTGGTCTTGCCCGAATTGGATAGCCCTGCGCCCAAGCAGCGCTATTTCGGACCCAGCGCCTTCGCCGTCATTCAAGAGCCCGTGCTCACGCACTTCGGCTGATCTCCTGCTTGCGGATCGAAGGGGTACGCCATGCGCGCAGCGGTAAAGCTCCAGGCGGCGGCTGTCGCGCTTGTGGCGTTAGGGGCAAGCCCCGCCTCGGCACAGAGCCCGGGCGATTTTTTCGCCGCATTGTTCGGGGGCATCATCCGCGCAGCGCCGGTTTCACCCCCCTCGATTACCGTAACGCCGAGCGCCGAGCCGCGTCGCAGTGAGGGCGGTGGTATCGCGTTTTGCGTGCGCACCTGCGATGGGCGCTATTTTCCCATGTCCGGCGTCAGTTCCGGACAGGAGGAGGGGCGTTGCGCGGCCCTCTGCCCGGCGGCGAAGACGGCGGTGTTCCGGGGTGGTAGCATTGAGCATGCGACCGATCGCGGTGGCGCGTCCTATGCGGATATGCCAAACGCATTTTTATACCGGACCAAACTCACCGATACCTGTTCCTGCACCGGAAATGGGCCGTTGGGACTGGCTGCCGTCCCGATTGCGGAAGACACCTCCCTGCAGAAGGGCGATATCGTTATGCAGGCCGATGGGCCGCGGATCTTCGCCGGTGCCAAGGGCGGCGTGCCTTATTCGCCTGCCGCTTTTGTCACGCCGGAACGGTATCCAAAGATCACCAACGACCTCAAGCGCCGCATTCAGGACCTGATGGTTTCGCGTGAGAGCTCCGGAAATTTCATCCGCTAGCGCCAGCGTGACATCGCCATGTGTCGCGTAGCGACGACCGGTCAGGCTGAGCCGACCTAGCTGGCCCGCTTGCGACGTCCTGGGCTGGCTGCTTGCGCGGGGGCCGCAATCGCCGGCTCCGCAGGAAGAGACGGGGCGATGGTGGGGCCGTCGCTCACGGTCTTGGGGTCTGGCGTTGCAGAAAGCGCCACGACCTGCTGCGCCAGCTCGGCAAGGGTCGTGCGCAAAATCTCCAGATCGCTCTCGCGCTCGGCCAGCGCATCGCGTTCGGCTCGCGCCTTGGCGAGCGCCCCGTCCATCATGGAATGGTCCGCGCGAAGCATATCGAGCGCCTGAGACAGGCGCGTCTGCTCGGCCTGCGCGGCAGAGAACTCGTCGGCACGCTGCTGGGCGAGCGCCTGGAGCACCCCTCGGCTGGCCTCAAGGTCCGCGGTGCTGGCCGAGAGGCGGGTCGTGAGGCTTTCGATTTCGTCGGCCTGGGCCGCGAGAATTGTCCCGCGCTCGGCGGCGAGCGCTTCGCTGGCCGCAAGGCGCTGGCTTGTTTCGGCAAGGGCGGTTTCCAGACGCACGCGCTCGGCCTCCGCGCTGGTTGCTGCGGAGGAGGCGGCAGCACGTTCCGTCGCGAGGATGCCGTTTGTCTCGTCCAATTGGGCGCGAACGGCGGCAAGGTCGGCGGAAAGGCCGGCCCGTTCGGCCTCTAGCGTCCCAATGTCGGCAACGCGCGCAGCGAGCGTCGCCTCGCGTTCGGCAAGGCGCGCGGCCAGATCGTCGGCACGTGCGGTGGTGGTCGCAAGCGCGCCGCGGGTCTGGGAGAGGTCGGCGGTGGTCCGTTCCAGGGTCGCCGAGGTTTCCGCAAGCTGGGCGTTGCGCTCGATCAAAGCCGTCTGTTCAGCATTGAAGCGCGCATTCAAGTCCTCATGGGCGAGGGTCAGGGCGGCATGATCTGCGGTCTTGGCGGCGAGCGCCTTGTCCAGTTCGACCACGCGAAGGCGCTGCTGCTCGATGGTGCGGGCATGGGCGACCACGCTTTCGCGCACCGCCTCAAGCTGCAGCTCCAGGCGCCGCTGGTTCAGGGCGAAGCCAGCGCGTTGCTGGTCCTTTTCCGCCTGGATCTCGAACATGGATATCGGCACGGCCGCTTCGATGCGGCGCGTGGTGAGGCGCACCGCCCGATGCCAAACGGCAGGCAGCACCATTAGAGCCACGAGGGTCGCCCCTAGGACGCCCAGCGCGAAATACATGATCTGCTCGATCACGCGGAACCTACGCTTTCAACTGCAATGTCGTCATACATACGACGCCGCAGCCTTTCGTGCCAGCGGGAGAGAGGCTTGCGCGATCAGAAGGGGTTCCAGGTGGCCTGCGGCGTGAACTTCAGATAGCCCACGTTCGCGCCGAGCCGCACCCCGACGCCGGAGCGGATGGGGACTACGACGATGTTATCCGCGGTCAAGGCCGTCATTCCAAAGCCGGCGACAAAATAGGCCGAACCGGAGATCCCGCCGAACCGGCGGAACACATCGTCCACAGTGCGCAGGTTATAGACAAGGATCATTGTGCGCGCGCCGTCGCCCCCGAAGTCCCAGCCGATGGACGGGCCCTGCCAGAACACCTTCAGGTCGCCGGCGTTGCGCGTATACAGCGTGCCCTCGCCATAGCGCAGACCGCCGACGAAAGCGCCGCCGCCTTCCTGGCCGAGGATGTAGCCGTTCGGCTGCCCCCACTGGCCGATTGCCTTCTCGATGGAAAGGGCAAGGCCGCGCGAGACGCTTCCGAAGAAGGAATGGCCCTTACTCACCAGTTCATTGGTGGAATACGGCGCCGGCTGAGAGGGCTGCTGGCCCGGCTGGGCATAGCGATTTTGCGCGGCATATTGCTGTTGTGGCGCCTGGGCATATTGGGGGGCCGGCTGGGGCTGCTGTGCATATTGGGCGGCGGCGGCTCCCGCAAAGCCCGAGCAGAGGGCGGCGCTGGCGGCGAGGCGGAAAAGGGCGGATCGCAGAGCGGTCATGAAGGTCTCGCGCTGGGCTTTCAAGGATCGCCGCGAATCGGCAGCGTAGGTTCGCTGATGACTGTGACGCAGAAAAGGCGCGAGGCAAGGCGGTCGAACCTTCGGGTCGGCCGGTTTCAGCACGGCGGCGCTTTCGCCAAGGCCTGATATTGCAGGATTCTCGGCTCCACCTATTCCAAAGCCGGCTTGTGGCCGGGCGAGGTGCAGGGTATCAGACCGCACTCGCTCCCGCGGGCATTGCCGGCTTCGCCCTCGCGGTGGGATCGGCCGGTCTCGCCGTCTACGGATCCGCCATGTCCCTTTCCGACGCCCCCGTGAAGCTTGCCATCTCCCCCCTCGATCTCGCGGCGCTGCTGTGTTCGCGCGTCTGCCACGACGTGATCAGCCCGGTGGGCGCGATCGTCAACGGCCTCGAAGTGCTGGAGGATGAGGACGCCCCCGACATGCGCGAGGTTGCCCTCGACCTGATCGCGAAGAGTGCCCGCCAAGCTTCCGCCCGCCTGCAATTCACTCGTCTTGCCTTCGGCGCGGCGGGCTCCGCCGGAGCCACCATCGACCTAAGCGACGCCGACCAGGTAGTCCGGGGCATGATGGAGGATTCCCGCACCAAGATCGAATGGACCTTGCCGCGGGAGTTCCAGCCGAAGAACCGGGTGAAGCTGCTGCTTAATCTGGTGCTGCTGGCCGGCACCACCATTCCGCGCGGTGGAGTCATCAAGGTGGATGCCGCGCCGGGCGGGGTGGAGAAGGGCTTCGTCATCACCACCAACGGCGTCAGCGCACGCATCCCGCAGACGGTGCCGGCGCTGATCGCCGGCGGCGTTCCCGATGGCGGGCTCGATGCCCACGCGATTCAGCCTTATTACGCCGGTCTTCTCGCCCGCGATTGCGGCATTTCCGTCGATTTCGCCATCGATGGCGAGACCGTCACGCTGAACGCCCTTTCGGCCTGAGGCGGATCGAGGGTCCCTCCAGGCGGGTGCCGCCTACCGTCGCATGCGGAGGTTGAGCCGCCGCGGCCCTTGTTTTTCCACTCGCGGGTCCCAATCTCTTGTCGCGCCGGTGGGGGCGCATGTCTGCCGGTGAAGCTGAGATGCCACGGGCGCCGCGATGTCGCCCGCACCCACGGAGCGCACATCCCATGCCCCCTCTTTCTATTCTCGACCTCGCCCCGGTTCCCGACGGCGGTACGCCCGCCGATGCCCTGGCCCGCTCGCTTGATCTCGCCCGTCATGCGGAAACCTGGGGCTACACGCGCTTCTGGCTCGCCGAGCACCACAATATGATCGGTATCGCCAGCGCGGCGACGTCCGTGGTGATCGCCCATGTGGCCGGCGGCACCAAGACCATCCGGGTGGGGGCAGGGGGCATCATGCTGCCCAACCATTCCCCGCTGGTCATCGCCGAGCAGTTCGGCACCCTCGCGACATTGTTTCCCGGCCGTATCGACCTTGGGCTCGGCCGGGCACCCGGCACCGACCAGCGCACCTGGCGAGCGCTTCATCGCGATCCCGCCGCGTCCGACCGGTTCCCGCAGGATGTATTGGAATTGCAGGCGCTCCTGGGACCAGCGCGGCCGGACCAGACGATCCGCGCGGTGCCCGGCACCGGCACCAACGTGCCCCTGTGGATCCTCGGCTCCAGCCTGTTCGGGGCGCAACTCGCCGCCATGCTCGGCCTGCCCTATGCGTTCGCCTCCCATTTCGCGCCCGACGCGCTGCTCCAGGCGCTGGAAGTTTACCGCGAGCGGTTCGAGCCCTCGGCGCAGCTCGCGAAGCCCCACGCCATGGTTGGCGTGAATGTGATCGCCGCCGATACGGACGCCGAAGCCAAGCGCCTGTTCACCTCCGCCCAGCAGGCGTTCACCAACATGTTCCGTGGAACTCGGGGCCTGCTGCCCCGGCCGATCGACGACATCGAGACCTATTGGTCGCCGATGGAGAAGAGCCAGGCGTCGGGCATGCTGGCGTGCTCGGTGGTCGGCGGGCCCGCCACCGTTCGGGCGGGGCTGGAGCGCCTGCTGGCGCAGACTGGGGCCGACGAATTCATGGTGGCGGCGGCGATCCACGATCACGGTGCGCGGTTGCGCAGCTATGAAATCCTTGCCGAAGTCGGTGCCATCGCGCCACGCACGCCGGTCCTTGCTTGAGGCCGGGTCTGGGCTGTGGGAGGCTGGACGCAGCGCACGCGTTTGAATGGAGCGGGTCATGACTGAGGAACCTTCGCCGTCCCTTCCCGATCCCGCTGCGCCGGGGGCCGCCGAGGCGGCGGAGACCAAGCTGACCCGCACCAAGCAGCGCTGGGCCAAGGAAGGCCGCTTCCTCACCGGCCGCATCTCCCGTCCGGAGGCGGACCGCCTTCCGCCCGGCCAGCATCTGGTGAAGGACTGGCCGGTGCTTGATCTCGGCATGCAGCCGTTCGTCTCCCCCATGTCCTGGCGGCTGGATGTGGATGGGCTGGTGGAAAACCCGCTCTCCTGGGATTGGGCGACCTTCCGCGCCCAGCCCCAGACCCATGAGGTGAGCGACATCCATTGCGTCACAACCTGGTCGCGCTACGACAATGGCTGGGACGGCGTTTCCACCCGCGATCTGCTTGCAATGGTTGAACCGATGCCGGAGGCGCGGTTCGTGCTGCTCTACAGTTATGATGGCTACACCACCAACCTGCCGCTGGAGGATTTCGCCGCTCCGGATGCGATCCTCGCCCATAGCTGGCAGGGGGAAGCGCTGACGCGCGAGCATGGCGGCCCCATGCGGCTGGTGGTGCCGCATCTGTATTTCTGGAAGAGCGCCAAGTGGTTGAAGCGGATCGAGTTTCTCCCCGGCGACAAGCTCGGCTTCTGGGAGGAGCGGGGCTATCACGAGCGCGGTGACCCGTGGAGGGAACAGCGCTATTCGGAAGAATGAGCGCTGGCGCCGCCTGCCGCCTCAGATCGGCGGCAGGTTCAGCCACCGTGCCAGCGCCGTGAGGACGATGTCCACCGAAAGGGCGGCCAGCACCAGACCCATGATGCGCCGGATCAGGTTTGCTCCTGCGCTGCCGACGACCTTGAGCACATAGTCGCCGAGAAAGAACAGCACCGCCATCAGGCCCATGAGCACGGCCAGCACGGAGATCGTGACCGCCTGATGCTCGAACACGCCGCGATTATTGTCGGCGAGGATGACTACGGACAGAATCGCGCCCGGCCCGGCGATGATCGGGATCGCCAGCGGGTAGACGGCGAGCGAGGCGATGTTCTTTTCCGGGTCGAGCTCGAGCGTCGGCGGCGCGTGGGATTCCGAAAAGATCATGCCGGTGGCGAAGATGAACAGGATCAGCCCGCCGGCGATCTGGAACGAGAGCACCGACACGTGCATGGCATCGAGCAGCGCCCGTCCCGCCACGGCGAAGAAGACCAGAATCAGGAACGCGAAGAAGCAGCACAGAAGCGCGGTCTTCCGACGCTGCGCCGCGGACATTTCCGCCGTGGTCGCGACGAACATCGATAGGTGGCTCACCGGTTCCAAAACGGCCCAGAGGGTTACGAACTGGGTCAGGAACAGGTCGTAATCTTCAAGCATGCCGCCACCCCATGTATGAATGCGCCGAACGTGCAATAATTCGCGGGCCAACGCCACATGTCCGTGGTCGCGTGATCTGCGCGGCCTCAACTGGCGCAATCATGAGGAGCATCCATGAAATGGGTCGTCTGGGTCGGCAGTGTGCGCAAGGGCTCCTACAACGCGGCGATCGCCCGCGCGCTTCAGTCCCTGGCGCCCGTGGGTGTCGAGGTGGAGCTTCTGCCGTCGGTTGCGGAGCTTCCCATCTATGATGCCGACATCCAGGCGGAAGGCTTTCCCGCCGCCGTCACCGCTCTTGGCGCGACGCTGAAGGCGGCCGACGGGCTGATCGTCGTGACGCCGGAATACAATTATTCCGTGCCCGGCGGGCTCAAGAACGCCATCGACTGGGTCTCCCGGCTGTCCTCCAAACCCTTGAAGGAAAAGCCGGTTCTCATCCAGTCGGCGTCCATGGGTGTGTTCGGCGGGGCGCGGGCGCAGTATCATCTGCGTCAGATCATGGTGTTCCTCGACGCCTTCGTGATGAACGTGCCCGAGGTGATGGTGGGCCAGGCCCAGCACAAGGTGAGCGAACAGGGCGAACTCACCGATGCCGGCACGCGCGAGTTCATCGCCGGCCAACTCAAGGCATTCGAAGCCTACGTCCGCCGCGTCGCGCCCTGATCGGGGGCGGTCAGGCGCCCTGGTATTCCGCCCAGGACATTGGCGTTTCAAAGACTTTCACCGCGAACAGGGCTGGCAGCGCGGGCTTGGCGCGCTGCCAGATCCACATGGCGATATGCTCCGCCGTGGGGTTTTCCAGCCCTTCGATCTCGTTCAGGCAATAATGGTCCAACCGCTTGAGAAGCGGCGCGAAAGCGGCTTCCACGTCGAAAAAGTCCACCACGAAGCCGCTCACCGGATCGACCGGCCCGTCCAGCACCAGTTCCACCCGGTAGGAATGGCCGTGCATGCGGAAGCAGCGGTGCGTCTGCGGCACGTTGGGCAGGCGGTGGGCCGCTTCGAAGGTGAAGGCCTGGGTGATCTTCATGGGTGCATGCTCGGTGAAAACTTAAGGGATTCCAACCATCTTGTGGGTCTGGACGCTAAGGCGCCAGCGCGGATGGTCAAGGCAATAGGCAACCGCAGCGGCGGTGTTCTCGGCCCGGCGGGGGCCGTCCATGGGTTGCAGGAAGAAATGGGCGAAATCCAGCTCGTCCAAGGTATCCGGCACAATCCCAGATTGTGGATAGACCAGCTTCAGTTCCTGTCCGCGCGTCAGAACAAGCGGCGCCCCCGCCTTCGGGCTGACGCAGATCCAGTCGATCCCCTCCGGCGGCGCCAGCGTGCCGTTGGTCTCGATGGCGATCTCGAAGCCGCGCGCATGGGCTGCGGCCACCAAGGCGGAATCCAGTTGCAGCAACGGTTCTCCGCCTGTGAACACCACATAGCGGCGTTCATATCCCTCCGCGCCCCAGACCCGCGAGAGCGCTTCGGCCAGGCTTTGCGCGTCCGCGAAGCGGCCGCCGCCGTCCCCATCCATGCCGACGAAATCGGTATCGCAGAACCGGCAGATGGCGGTGTCGCGATCTTCTTCCCGGCCCGACCATAGGTTGCAGCCGGCGAAACGGCAGAACACCGCCGCCCGTCCCGCCTGGGCTCCCTCGCCTTGGAGGGTCTTGAACATTTCCTTCACCGCATAGGCCATGGCGCGCCTCTTAGCCCATTTTACCGCGAAAGGGCAGGTGGGCGCGACGGGGCCGATGGGACACGGACGAACACCGGGTTCAAAGCTGTTTCCCGCGCTTCACTTTGCCTGTTCGCATGGCTTTCGGGCAAATTCCGCCGAAGTCTGCATGCACGCGCGCAAACTTGGTTTGCGAAGGCGCTGCTCGCACCCTGCGGAGGCCGCCCTTAAGTAGATGGCCAAGGACCCGGCGCGGAACCGCCGGATCGAGACCCCAATCGGGCGGCAGGCGCCGCCTCGGGAGACGGCTATGGAACTCACCGGCATCCACCACCTCACCGCCATCACGGCGGATGCTCCGTACAATCATAATTTCTACACCAATACGCTGGGAATGCGGCTGGTGAAGAAGACTGTGAACCAGGACGATACCTCGGCCTATCACCTCTTCTATGCGGATGGGGAAGCGAACCCCGGCACCGACCTCACCTTCTTTGACTGGCCGGTGATGCCCGAGAAGCGCGGCACCAATGCAGTGGTGCGCACCGGCCTGCGGGTGCGGGACGAGGCGGCGCTCGACTATTGGGCGCAGCGCCTCGCCGATGCCGGCGTCAAGGCCGATCCGATCGCCGAGCGGGACGGGCGGGCGACGCTTGATCTTCAGGATCGCGAGGGTCAGCGCCTGAGCCTGATCGTCGATGGCGGGCAGGGCCCCGGCATCGCCTGGGACCGCAGCCCGGTGCCCGCCGCCCACCAGATCCGCGGCCTCGGCCCGATCACCCTCAGCGTGCCGGATCTCGCGCCCACCGACGCCGTTCTGACCGGCCTGATGGGCATGCGCAAGGCGCGCAGCTTCGCCGGGCCGGACGGGGTGGAAACCTTCGTCTATGAAATGGGCGAGGGGGGCCCCTCGGCTGAGGTTCAGGTGCGGGTGGACAAGGGCATGGGCCGGGCGCGGCAGGGCGCGGGGGCGGTGCATCACGTGGCGTTCCGTGTGCCCACCTTCGCCGATTACGATGCCTGGACGGCGCGCCTGCGGGAATTCGGCATGCCGTCCTCCGGCCCGGTGGACCGCTTCTATTTCCGCAGCCTCTATTTCCGCGAGCCCAACGGCATCCTGTTCGAGCTCGCCACGGACGAACCCGGCTTCACCGCCGACGAGCCTTTGGCGACGCTGGGCGAAAAGCTCTCGCTCCCGCCGTTCCTGGAAGCGCGCCGGGCGCAGATCGAAGCGGGGCTGAAGCCGCTGGCGGCGTGAGGACGCCTTTAGGTTTTGAGAAGAGGCGCTGGAGTTTTCCTCTGGCGCCTTTTTCATTTTGCGGCCGTATCAGGGGATCACGGGGACGATCGCGCCCGCGCCCTGTCGCGCGGCGCCTCGTGCGCTATCCTGGGCGGCCATCTCTGCGAGTCGTTTGTCCATGGCCATCCGCCGCCTGCCTCCCGTCCTGATCGACCGCATCGCCGCCGGCGAGGTGGTGGAGCGGCCGGCTGCGGCGGTGAAGGAGATTGTCGAGAACGCGCTCGATGCCGGCGCCCGCGCCATCGAAGTGGTGATCGACGGCGGCGGCCGCAGGCTCATCCGCGTCACCGACGACGGCGGCGGCATGGGGCCGGACGAGCTGTCGCTGGCCATCGAGCGGCACGCCACCTCCAAGCTGCCGACGGAAGACCTGCTCTCCATTTCGACCCTCGGCTTTCGGGGCGAGGCGCTGCCCTCCATCGGCGCGGTGGCGCGGCTCGCCATCACCAGCCGGCCGGCGGGCGCGCCCCATGCCTATGAAATCCGGGTGGAGGGCGGCGTGGTCGCCCCGCCGCGCCCCGCCGCGCTCAATGGCGGCACGCGGGTGGAAGTGCGCGACCTGTTCTTCGCCACCCCCGCGCGGCTGAAATTCCTGAAATCCGACCGGGCGGAAACCGCCGCCGCGCTCGACGTGGTGCGCCGCCTCGCGCTCGCCCGGCCGGAGGTGGCTTTCACCTTGGTCGCCGAGGAGCGCGGCCCGCTCACCTATCCCGCCCGCACGGCGGATGATGCCGGCCGGGCGCTGCGCATCGCCGACGTGCTGGGGGCCGAGGCGGGGCATAATGTGATCCCCGTGCGGGGTGAGCGGGGCGGGGCGGTGCTGGAGGGGCTGGCGGGCCTGCCCACCTTCTCCAAGGCCAATTCGCTCTCCCAATATGTGTTCGTGAACGGTCGCCCGGTGCGCGACAAGCTGCTGATGGGCGCAATCCGCGGCGCCTATGCGGACCTGCTGCCGTCCGATCGCCACCCGCTGCTGGCCTTGTTCATCACGCTCGACCCGCGCGAGGTGGATGTGAACGTCCACCCCGCCAAGACCGAGGTGCGGTTTCGCGACGGCGGCAACATCCGCGCGCTCATCGTGCGCACGCTCTCCGATGCGCTCGCTTTGCGGGCACCCCGCACCGCCGGCAGCATGGCCGACCGGCTGGTGGCCTTCGCCCGCCCGCAGGAGCAGGCGCTCGCCATGCCCTTGCGCACCGGGGCGGCCGCTTTGGCCTCCGGGCCGGCCTGGACGCCGCGCTTCGTCGAGCCGCGCCCCTCGCCCGCGGCGCCCTATGATTGGCGCTCTTCGCCGGCGCGGCCTTTCGGGGACGATGGGTTTTCCGAAAGCGGGGAGGGCGTTGCGCCGCTCCCGGGCCTGCAAGGCCTGCTGGACGTGGGCGCGCCGACCGCCGATTCCCGCCCCGCCGCGACGCCGGTGGATGGGGCGGACCTGGACAAGCCGCTCGGCGCCGCGCGGGCGCAATTGCACGAGACCTATATCGTCGCCCAGACCCGCGATGGCGTGATCCTGGTGGACCAGCACGCCGCCCACGAGCGCCTGGTCTATGAGAAGCTCAAGGCCGCGCTCGCCCGCGACGGGGTGGCCCGCCAGGGGCTGCTGGTGCCGGTGGTGGTGGATCTGGAGCCGGCCGAGGCGGACCGGCTGACCGAGCGGGCGGAGGATTTGTCCGCCCTCGGGCTGGTGGTGGAAAGTTTCGGTCCCGGCGCCGTGCTGGTGCGGGAGGTTCCCGCTTTGCTGAAGGACGGCGATGTCACGCGCCTGGTGCGCGACCTCGCCGAGCATGCGGCGGAATGGGACGATGCCCTACCGCTGGAACGCCGCCTGCTGCATGTGGCCGCCACCATGGCCTGCCACGGCTCGGTGCGGGCCGGGCGCCGATTGAAGGTGGAGGAGATGAACGCTCTTCTCCGCGAGATGGAATCGACCCCTAATGCGGGGGAGTGCAATCACGGTCGGCCGACCTTCGTCGCCCTGTCGTTGAAGGACATGGAAAAATTGTTCGCCCGGCGGTGAGGACCTACCAGGGCTAGTGGGTCGGCTGCGACGGTATCGCGTGAAACGGGCGAGTCGGGCCGGCGCAAGCGCTTTCGGATCGCGGCGAAAAAATGGCCCGAATATGGTTCGCCGGCTGTGGATGACGTGCATAAGACGGCCCGCGCGCCGGGGCCGCTATCCACAGGGCGGGACCTGCGGAAACTCCACGCCCGCAAGGGCGTTAGGACTTTATTAACAGGCTGTGGTCCACTATATTTAGTAGGCGAACGGCTTCGTTGGCCCCAAATCTGTGTTTGCGGAATCGGCAGACTCGCTTTAGCGTCAGTCACCTCAGCGGCGGACAAATCCTCTGGCTTCGGCCTCGGACCCGACCGGCGCGGATCCCCATCACAGCAGTCCGGCCAGGGACGGCGCACGCCGCCGTACCCGCTTTGTTGCGTACCGGTTGCGCCCTTTGAGCTAATATGTGCCCCCAGGGGCGAGGAGCTTCGGTCATGCGCGTTGAACGCCGCTACACCACGGATGGACAGTCTCCCTACGCGGCCATTCCGTTCCGCGAGACGGTGAGCGAGATCCGCAATCCGGACGGTTCGGTGGTCTTCCGCCAGGAAGGCATCGAAGTTCCGGCCCAATTCTCCCAGGTCGCGAGCGATATCCTCGCGCAGAAATATTTCCGCCGCGCCGGCGTCCCCGCGCGCCTCAAGAAGGTGGAGGAGAATGCCGTCCCCTCCTTCCTGTGGCGCTCGGTGGCGGACGAGGCGGCGCTCGCCGATCTGCCGAGGGAGCAGCGCACGGTGGGGGAAATCTCCGCCAAGCAGGTGTTCGACCGTCTCGCCGGCACCTGGACCTATTGGGGCTGGAAGGGCGGCTATTTCGACACCGAGGCGGACGCCCAGGCGTTCTTCGACGAGCACCGCTACATGCTCGCCATGCAGATGGTGGCGCCCAATTCCCCGCAATGGTTCAACACCGGCCTGCACTGGGCCTATGGCATCGACGGGCCGGGGCAGGGCCATTTCTATGTGGACCACGAGAGCGGGGAGCTGACCGCCTCAACTTCCGCCTATGAGCATCCCCAGCCGCACGCCTGCTTCATCCAGTCGGTGGCCGACGATCTCGTCGGCGACGGCGGCATCATGGATTTGTGGGTGCGCGAGGCGCGCCTGTTCAAGTACGGCTCCGGCACCGGTTCAAACTTCTCGTCCCTGCGCGGCGAGGGCGAGAAGCTCTCCGGCGGCGGGCGCTCGTCCGGCCTCATGAGCTTCCTGAAGATCGGCGACCGCGCCGCCGGCGCCATCAAGTCGGGCGGCACCACGCGCCGCGCCGCCAAGATGGTGGTGGTGGATGCTGACCATCCCGATATCGAAGCCTATGTGGACTGGAAGGTCGCGGAAGAGCAGAAGGTCGCCGCGCTCGTCACCGGCTCCAAGATCAATGCCAAGCACCTGAAAGCCGTGCTCAAGGCGTGCGTGAATTGCGACGGCAATGGCGATGATTGCTTCGACCCGGAGAAGAACCCGGCGCTGAAGCGCGAGATCAAGGCCGCCCGCAAGGCCTGCGTCGCCGACGCCGCGATCCGCCGCATCATCCAATATGCCCGCCAGGGCTATAAGGATCTGGATCTCGCCATCTATGACACCGATTGGGACGGGGAAGCCTATCTCACGGTGGCGGGGCAGAATTCCAACAATTCGGTGCGCGTCACCGACGACTTCCTGCGCGCGGTGGAAGCCGATGCCGACTGGAACCTGATCCGCCGCACCGACGGCAAGATCTCCAAGACCATCAAGGCCCGCGAATTGTGGGAGAAGATCGGCTCGGCGGCGTGGCATTGCGCCGATCCCGGCATCCAGTTCCACACCGCCGTGAACGATTGGCACACCTGCCCGGCGGGCGGCGAGATCCGCGCCTCCAATCCGTGCTCGGAATATATGTTCCTGGACGACACGGCCT
This sequence comes from Roseixanthobacter pseudopolyaromaticivorans, assembly GCF_043195145.2. Lineage (NCBI taxonomy): Bacteria > Pseudomonadati > Pseudomonadota > Alphaproteobacteria > Hyphomicrobiales > Xanthobacteraceae > Roseixanthobacter > Roseixanthobacter pseudopolyaromaticivorans. The sequence goes on along the minus strand of NZ_CM195539.1, from coordinate 2,720,629 downwards.
GCAATCTCGCGTCCTTGAACCTGCTGCAGTTCCGCGACGCCGAGAAGCGCTTCGACGTGGAGAGCTTCGAGCATGCGGTGCGGCTGTGGACCGTGGTGCTGGAAATCTCCGTGCTGATGGCGCAGTTCCCCTCGCGCCGCATCGCCGAGCTGTCCTATGAATACCGCACGCTCGGCCTCGGCTACGCCAATATCGGCGGCCTGCTGATGAGCTCCGGCATTCCCTATGACTCGCCGGAAGGACGCGCCATCGGCGGCGCCATCTCCGCGATCATGACCGGCATCTGCTATGCCACCTCGGCCGAGATGGCCGCCCAGCTGGGCACCTTCCCGGCCTATGACGCCAATGCCGCGTCCATGCTGCGGGTGATCCGCAACCACCGCCGCGCCGCCTATGGCGAAGCCTCGGGCTATGAGGGGCTCTCGGTCGCCCCGGTGCCGCTCGACCATGCCTCGATCAAGGACGCCCGCCTCGCCGCGCACGCCAAGAGCGCGTGGGACAAGGCCCTCGCCGGCGGCGAGGCCAACGGCTATCGCAATGCCCAGGTCTCGGTGATCGCCCCCACCGGCACCATCGGCCTGGTGATGGATTGCGACACCACCGGCATCGAGCCCGACTTCGCGCTGGTGAAGTTCAAGAAGCTGGCCGGCGGCGGCTATTTCAAGATCATCAACCGCGCCGTGCCCGAGGCGCTGCGCGCGCTCGGCTACGGGGAAGCACAGATCGCCGAGATCGAGGCCTATGCGGTGGGCCACGGCTCGCTGGCCCAGGCCCCGGCCATCAACCATTCCACCTTGCGCGCCAAGGGCTTCGACGACGCGGCGCTGGCCAAGGCGGAAGCGGCGGTGAAGACCGCGTTCGACATCAAGTTCGCGTTCAACCGCTGGACCTTCGGCGAGGACTTCCTTGTGAAGTCGCTCGGCGTCGCGCCGGCGCAGCTCGCCGATGCGAAGTTCGACCTTCTGACCCATCTCGGCTTCTCCAAGGCCGATATCGATGTGGCCAACGTGCACATCTGCGGTGCCATGACGCTCGAAGGCGCCCCCTTCCTGAAGGCCGAGCACCTGCCGGTGTTCGACTGCGCCTCGCCGTGCGGGCGCATCGGCAAGCGGTTCCTCTCCGTGGAGAGCCACATCCGCATGATGGCGGCGGCGCAGCCCTTCATTTCGGGCGCGATCTCCAAGACCATCAACATGCCGAACGACGCCACGGTGGACGATTGCAAGGAGGCCTATCTGCTCTCCTGGCGCCTCGCTTTGAAGGCGAACGCGCTCTATCGCGACGGCTCCAAGCTCTCCCAGCCGCTCAATGCTCAGCTCGTGGCGGACGATGAGGACGAGGAGGATGCGGTCGAGGCGCTGGTCGCCCAGCCCGCCGCCGCCCGCACCGCCACGGTCAGCGAGAAGATCGTCGAGCGGGTGATCGAGCGCATCGTCGAGCACCGGGTGCGCGAGCGCGAGAAGATGCCCGATCGCCGCAAGGGCTATACCCAGAAGGCGGTGGTCGGCGGCCACAAGCTCTATCTGCGCACCGGCGAATATGACGACGGTTCGCTCGGCGAGATCTTCATCGACATGCACAAGGAGGGCGCGGCCCTCCGCTCGTTGCTGAACAATTTCGCCATCGCGATTTCGCTGGGCCTGCAATATGGCGTGCCGCTGGAAGAATATGTGGACGCCTTCACCTTCACCCGCTTCGAGCCCGCCGGCCCGGTGCAGGGCAACGACACCATCAAATACGCCACCTCGATCCTGGACTATGTGTTCCGCGAGCTGGCGGTGTCCTATCTCGGCCGCAACGACCTCGGCCATGTGGAGCCTTCCGAGACCGGCTTCGACGCGCTCGGCAAGGGCGTGGACGAAGGCAAGGCGCCCACTTCGGCGGCTTCGCGGGTGGTCTCCAAGGGGCTGGTGCGCGGCAAGAACGTAAGCCTGCTCGCCACCCCGCCGGCCGAGCCGCGCGCGGCCAGCGACAATGTCACCATGCTGCGGGCGCGCACCGAAGGGGCGACCGCCCTGAAGGCCGAGCCGGAGATCTCCCCGGCCCTGCGGGAGGACGCGCTTGCCGAGACCGCGCCGAGCGTCGAGATCTCGGTCTCGACCTCGCTGAACTGGGGCGCGGCCCGCACCGCCGACCGCCGCGCCGAGGCTCGCGCCAAGGGCTATGAGGGCGAAGCCTGCCCCGAGTGCATGAACTTCACCATGGTGCGCAACGGCACCTGCCTGAAGTGCGACACCTGCGGCGGCACCACCGGCTGCAGCTGAGGAAAAGCTGCGGCGCCTGATGGGCCGCACCGGTGATTGAGTGAAAGAAGGCCCGTCGCTGGCAAGGCGACGGGCCTTTTTGCATCGAGGCGGGCAAGACGGGAAAGCGGCGGCTTCAGCATCAGATAGGGGCTGATGAAATGTCGGCCAACCGGCGTTTTGCCTAATCGCGATGGGCGGCCGCGATAATCCATTCCTTGAAGCGGCGGATCTCCGAGCGGCGCTCGTGCTCGTGGGGATGGATGAGGTGCCAGCCGCCGGGCACCTCCACCGCCAGCGTGAATGGGGCGACAAGCCGGCCCTTGGCGAGGTCGTCGGCGACGAGGCTGCGGCGGATGATGGCGACGCCCACGCCCGCATGGGCGGCGCCGATGGCGAGGACGAAGGAATCGAGCCGCGGCCCGCGATCGATATCGTCCGCGCTGACCTGGGCGGCGGTCAGCCAGGTGCGCCAATCGTCCGGATCGGTGGTGGAGTGCAGGCGCGTATAGTGCAGCACGTCCTCCGGATTGCGCAGGCCCGGCCCCCGCGCGAGCAGCAGCGGGCTGCATACGGGGGTAATCTGGGTGCCCATGAGGAATGTGGCATCCAGCCCGGGCCAGCTGACGCCTACCCGCACCGCGATGTCCGCCTCCCCATGGGGAAAATCGGCGGTGCGGTGAGATGTCGTCAGGTGGATCTCCACGTCAGGATTGGCGTCGCAGAAGGATTTTAGGCGCGGCACGAGCCAGCATTGGGCGAAGCCGGGGAGGGTGCTGACCCGCAGGATGCCGGGCGGGCGCCGGGTTCGCACCGATTCCGACACGGCAGAAATGGAAAACAGCGCATCCTGGTAGCGCGGCAGAAGCTGTGCCCCGGCTTCGGTCAGCTGAAGCATGTTGTGCTGCCGAATAAACAGGGCATTGCCTAAATATTGTTCAAGAAGCCGCACCTGCTGGCTGATGGCCGCCTGCGTCACGCCCAGATCCGACGCCGCTTTCGTGAAACTCAAAGTTGCGCCAGCCGCGACGAATGACCGGAGGGCGTTCAACGGGGGAAGATTTTCCATTTTTGAACCCCAGGGAGATGGGTTGCATTAGATAAACTATCTCAACTGCAACCTATGCTAAACCAAAAATGGCGGAAATAGAGATTTTTTAAAGTTGGCACGGTCGTTGCGAGGAGAATGGAAACATTTTTTCTAATGGAGCCGATCATGCCGCACCTGCTTCCCCGGCGCAGCTTCCTGCAATTGATGGGCGCCGCTGCCGTGCCATTCGTCACCGGACTCCCGGCGCGCGCGGCTTCGACCATCACGGTGGTGTCGGGGCGGCTGGGCTGGCCCCATTGCATGCCGTTCATCGCCACGGAAATGAAGCTCTGGGAGAAATATGGGCTTTCGGTCGATCACCGCGACCTGGGCAATGGCGGTGCGGCGGCGGAAGCCATGGCGGCGGGCAGCGCGCCCTTCGGCTACATCAACGTGCCGAATGCCGTGACGCTGCTCCAGGTGGGGCTGCCCATCAAGATCTTGGCCGCCACCACCATCGGCGGAACCAGCGTTTATGCGTTCGACGACAAGATCAAGGCCGTCTCCGACCTCAAGGGGAAGAAGGTCGCCGTGCCGCGCGGCGTCACCACGCATGCGCTCCAGTTCGAAATGTACGTGATGCCGCAGGCCGGTCTCACCAAGGCCGATGTGGAGATCGTGCCCCTCGCGCCCACCGATAACATCACGGCCCTGCGGCGCGGCGACGTGGATGCCGCCGTGTCGTTCGATCCCTACGTGTCCCAGGCGGTCGCCATGGGCGCCAAGGTCCTGGTGCCGCCGGACCGGATGTGGGACGGGCCGGCCTATTCCGCCATCGTCGCCGCGCGGGCCGACATGGTCGCCAAGGACCCCGACACGGTGCGCAAGCTGGTCGCCGTCCATTGCGACGTCATCAAATTCATCAACGATGATCCCAAGAAGGTCGCCGAGATGGTCAACAAGATCATGCGCGGCACGGAGGCGGATCTGGCGCTGCAGCTGGAATCCATGCGCAGCCTCACCTTCACCGCGAAGATCGAGCCCATGGCCCTGTCGAAATTCGCCGACGCCATGATGAAGTTCGGCATCATCAAGTCCGCGCCGGACCTCGCGCCCGTGGTCGATACCTCCTTCCTGCCGAAGGATGCCATGTGATGGCCGGCATCACCATTTCCAACGTCAGCAAGAGCTTCCCCAAGCCCGACGGCAAGGGAACGTTTCTTGCCCTCTCGCCCACGGACATTGAGGTGCAGGAGGGGGAGTTCGTCTGCATCCTCGGCCCGTCCGGCTGCGGGAAGACGACGCTGCTCAACATCATCGCCGGCTTCGAGAAACCGTCCACGGGCGAGGTTCTGGTGGGTGGAAAGCCGGTGAAAAAGCCTGGCCCGGAGCGCGGCTACGTGTTCCAGGAATACGCGCTTTTCCCCTGGATGACGGTCGCGGAGAATGCCGCGTTCGGGTTGCGCAATCTCGGCATGCCCGTCGCCGAGGCGAAGCAGAAGGCCGGGGAGTTCCTGAAGCTCGTGGGTCTCGCCGGCTTCGAGGATTCCTATCCGAACCGCCTTTCCGGCGGCATGAAGCAGCGCGTCGCCATCGCCCGGGCGCTTGCACCGAACCCCGATATCCTCCTGCTCGACGAGCCGTTCGCGGCGCTGGATGCCCAGACCCGCTACCTGATGCAGATCGAGCTGCTGCGCATCCAGCGGGAATCCAAGAAGACCATGGTGCTCATCACCCACTCCCTGGAAGAGGCGATCGTGCTCGCCGATCGGGTGATCGTCCTGTCCGCGCGGCCGGGGCGGATCAAGCTGATCGAGGCCATCGACCATCCGCACACCCGCAACCCCAACGATCCGTCCATGACCGAGCTGCGCTACCGCCTGTTCCAGGCCATCGCCGATGAAATCGCACCCGTGGGAGCCGCCGCATGAGCCTCACGAGCCTCGACAGGCGACCGGCGGACGGCAGCCACGTGAAGGACACCGCCTTGAAACTGTTCCTGCAATTCATCGCCCGCCCGCTGCGCCATCTCTGGCTGCTGGTCGCCCTTGTGGTGCTCTGGCACGTCGTGGCGTCATTGCGGATCTATCCGCCCTTCCTTCTGCCCTCGCCCAAAGCCGTGGTGATCTCGCTGGTTGAGATGACGCGGTCCGGATACCTGCTGCAGAACATCGGCATCAGCCTGGGGCGGCAGATGACCGGCTTCCTGCTCTCGGTGGCGTTCGCGCTGCCCGTGGGGGTGCTGCTGGGCTATTCCAAGGCGTTCCGCGAGCCGGTGCAGCCCATCCTCCAGCTGCTCTACCCGATCCCGGGCCTCGCCTGGGTGCCGCTGGCCATCCTGTGGTTCGGCATCGGCGTCGAGTCGATCATCTTCGTGATCTTCTTCTCGTCCATCTGGCCGCTGCTGTTCAACACGCAGGCCGGCATCACCAGCATCAATCCCGTGTATCGCCGGGCGGCGCTCGCGCTCGGCACCTCGCAATGGCGCACCTTCACCCGCGTCATCATCCCCGCCGCGCTGCCGTTCGTCATCGCCGGCCTGCGGCTCACCTACGGCACGTCCTGGCGCGTGATCGTGGGCGCGGAAATCCTCTCCGCGCGCTCCGGCCTCGGCTTCATGATCGACAATGCCCGTGGGCTCATGCGCGGCGAGGAGGTGATCGCCGGCATGATCACCATCGCGATCATCGGCTACGTGTTCGAGAAGTTCGCCTTCGACCTGATCGAGAAAGCTACCATCAAGAAATGGGGTATGAGTCTATGAGTGCCTTCGTTCTCGGCTCCAGCCAGATCGCGCCCGGCACGCGCGCCCTCGTCTCGCTGCCCGTCACCCGCACCCTGCGGGGCGACCTGTCCATCCCCGTCCACGTCCTTGTCGGCGCCGCCGAAGGCCCGACGCTGGCGGTCCTGTGCTCCGTGCACGGGGATGAGAATGGCTCCCTCGTCGCCCTGAAGGCGCTGCTGGACGGCCTCGACCTCTCGACCCTGGCGGGAACCCTGCTGCTCCTGCCTGTCGCCAATCCCCTGGCGTTCGCGGACCTGCGCCGGGAGACCAGCGAGCAGCGGGAGAATACCGACCTTCATCGCTGCTTTCCGGGCAATGCGCGCGGCTCCATCACCGAGATGATTGCCGCCGTGATCGCCCGCGAGGTGATCGCGCGGTGCGATGCGCTGATCGACATCCATGCGGGCGGCAATGGCGGGCGCATCCAGCAGCGGGCCGACCTCAACGAGGACGCGACGGGCGATGTTCGTGCCCGCAGCCTCGCGATGTGCGAGGCGTTCGGCACCGGCTTCGTGCATGTGAACTTCCTGCCGCCGTCCACCGCGGCCGGCCACGCCAACAAGCTCGGCATCGCGGCCTGCGCGGTCGAAGTGGGCGGCACCTATCTTCCGACCCCGCTCGCCAATTTCTATCGCGACATGACCGTCCGCGGCATCGAGGCGGTCATGGGCCTGCTGGGGATGCTGGAGCGCCAGGCGGCGCCCGTTCCCGACCAGCATATGTTCGGCCGCAAGGCCCGGAAGGAGGCGAACCCCACGCGCGCCGGCTATCTTCTCTCGCTGGCCGACGAGCCTTCCGATCTCGGTCGCGCCGTGCAGCGGGACGAATTGCTGGGCACCGTGATCGACCCCTTCACCCTGGAAGCCGTGGAAGAGCTGCGCGCGCCGTGCGACGGCGTGATCTTCTTCAGCCGCATGTCGGGCATCGTGGATGCCGGGGCGAAGGGCTATGCCATCGCCGAAAGCGCCCTCATGGAGAGCGGGCATTGACCGCAGCCGGGCCTACAGCCGCGTGTCGTGTTGAGGCCGGTGCGCTCGAGGCATTCGCAGCGCGGATCCTCGAGCAGGCGGGGTGCTCCCGCACCCATGCGCAGGAGACCTCCGCCTGCCTCGTCTCCGCCAACCTCGAAGGCGTGGATACCCACGGCGTCGCGCGCCTCGCCATCTATGCCCGGCGGGTGCGGGCGGGGGCCATCAACCCCGCGCCGTCCCTCTCCTGGATCAGGGGGCGGGGCGGGCTCGGCGTACTCGACGGCGACAACGGACTCGGCCCGGTCGTGGGGCAAGCGGCCATGCGCCGGGCCATCGAACTGGCTCGGGAGTTCGGCATCGGCTGGGTCATGGCGCGTAACAGCAACCATTATGCCCATGCCGGCTTCTATGCCGCCATGGCGGCGGAGGCGGACATGGTGGGGCTCAGCGCCTCGAGCGGCGAGCCCGTGGTCGCGCCCTGGGGTGGCACGAAGGCCTTCTTCACGAATAATCCGCTCGCCGTCGCCGCGCCCAACGGCGCCGCGCCGATCGTGGTGGACCTTGCCACCAGCGTCGCGGCGCGCGGGCAGATCCTGCTTGCCGCCCGCACCGGCCGCGCCATCCCGGAGGGCTGGGCGGTGGACGACAAGGGCGCGCCGACCACCGATCCGAAGGCCGCCCTCGCGGGCTCGGTGCTGCCCATGGCGGGCGCGAAAGGCTATGCGCTCATCCTGGCGCTGGAGATCCTCACCGGCATCCTCGCCGGCGGCGCGTTCGCGCCGAACGTGGGGTCCCAACATTCGGCACAGGGTGCCGCCGGCATCGGCCAGCTCTTCGTGGCCATCGATCCCACCGCGCTCATGGACGAGGCGGAATTCTCAAGCCGGATGTCGCAGATGACCGATGCCCTGGCTGAGGCCCCCGCACGCGAAGGCGAGACCATCCGCCTGCCGGGTGCCCGGCGCCAGGCCGTGGCACGCCAGCGCGCGGCGGCGGGAATTCCGCTTGCACCCGAAATCCTCGCCGAACTCCACGCCCTCGCCGACGAGTTCGGCCTGCCCGAAAGCATGCGCCTCCATGGCTGAAAACTGGCTCGGCTTCCGGCGTGCGGACGGCACGCTCGGCATCCGCAACCTGCTCGCCGTTATCTCCGCCACCGATGCAGCCAATCCGGTCGCCCGGCGGCTCGCGGCCGTCGTCCCGGACGCGGTGGCCTTGACCCCGCTCTATGGGCGGGGCCAGCTGGGCGACGACCTGGACTTGTCCATCGGCACCATGGCCGGCCTCGGCCTCAATCCCAATGTCTATGCGGTTCTGGTGGTGAGCCTGGAGCCGGTGGCGGGGGAGCGGGTGGCGGCTCCGATCCGCAGCAGCGGAAAGCCTGTCGAGACGCTCTCCATCCAGGGGTGCCTGGGCACGCGCAATGTGATGGAGGCGGGGCGGGCGATCCTGGAACGCTGGCAGGCGGACGCGGCGGCGCTGGAGCGCTCCGCTTTCTCGCCGGCGGAACTGACCATCGGCCTTGAATGCGGCGGCTCGGATTCCTCGTCCGGCCTGGTCTCCAACCCGGCCATCGGCATCCTCTGCGACAGGATGGTGGATGCCGGCGCACGCCTCGTGTTTTCCGAACCGGTCGAGCTGCTCGGCGGGGAGGAGGCGCTGGATGCCCGCGCCGCCAGCCCGGATGTCGCCCGTCAGGTGCGCGAGACCATCCTCAAATATGAGCGCATCGCCGAGGCTGCGCATGTCAATCTCAATGCGGTCAATCCGGCCCCGGACAACATCAAGGGCGGCCTCACCACCATTGAGGAGAAATCCCTCGGCGCCATGTGCAAGAGCGGGTCGCGCCCGCTGCGCGGCGTGCTCGCCTATGGAGCGGCGGCCCCTGGGCCGGGCCTCTGGCTGATGGATGCGCCCGCGCCCGCCACCGAGAACATCACGGCCCTCTCGGCGGGCGGCGCTCACATCATCCTGTTCGGCACCGGGGCCCTGAATTCCATTGGCAGCCCGGTGTCGCCCACCATCAAGATCTGCGGCAACCCAAGGACCTGCGCCACCATGGCGGAGCATATCGACGTGCCGCTGGATGACATCGTGACGGGGGACACCAGCCTCGCCGAGGCTGCGGCGCGCATCGAGGCCTGCATGCAGGATGTGGCGCGCGGGACGCTGACCGCTGCCGAGCGGCTGGGCGAGCTTGAAATCGCCATCAGCCGCATCCGGCCATCCATCTGAGGGAGAGTGAGAAATGGCTGCGGTCGCGTTCATCCTCCACACCAGCGACAATGTGGCGACCGTGCTCGGCGCGGATGCGCAGGCCGGCGAAGCGCTCGCGCTGCGGGGTGTGGAGCAGGGCCGGCGGGCGCCGTCCGCGCCGATCCCGGACGGTCACAAGTTTGCCCTCGCCGCGATCGCGCAAGGAGCGCCGGTCATCAAATATGGGGTGACCGTGGGGTGCGCCACCGCCCCCATTCCGGCCGGTGCGCATGTCCATATCCACAATATGGAGTCCCTGCGCGGACGCGGGGACCTCGCTTAGCAACAGGAGGTTCTCCGCGCCCGCGCGGACGGGCTTATGACAGCCGCGGGGGGCGATAGCCCAGCAGGCGCAGGGCATTCAGCGTCACCAGCACGGTGGCGCCGGTATCCGCGAGAATGGCGGGCCAGAGCCCCGTGATACCGGCCACCGTCGTGACCAGGAACACTGCCTTCAAGCCCAGCGCGATGGTGATGTTCTGCCGGATGTTGCCCATGGTGCGGTTGGACAGATCCACCATCGTCGCGACATCGGTGACGCGCCCATGGAGGATGGCGGCATCCGCCGTCTCCAGCGCCACGTCGGTGCCTCCGCCCATGGCGATCCCGACGTCCGCAGCAGCGAGCGCCGGTGCATCGTTGATGCCGTCGCCCACCTTGGCCACGACGAGACCCTGCGCGCGCAGTTCGCCGACGATGCGCTGCTTGTCCTGCGGCAGCAATTCCGCCCGAACCTCGATGCCGAGCTGCCGTCCGATGGCTTCCGCCGTGCGGCGGTTATCGCCGGTGAGCATCAGAGTGCGCACGCCGGCGTCCGCGAGCAGGCGGAGGCCCTGGAGGGCATCGGGGCGCGGCTCGTCGCGCATGGCGATGGCGCCCGCGATCTGCCCACCCACCACCAGCACCGACACCGTCTTGCCTTCGTCGTTCAAGGCGGCGATCTGCGCCATCGTCTCCGGGGAAAGCGCGCCCCGCTCGCGCGCCGCGTTGGGCGAGCCGAGGAAGACCTCGGCACCCTCGACGATGGCGGTTACGCCCTTGCCGCCCAGCGCCTTGCCATCCCCCGCCGCAGGCACCGCGATGCCGTCCGCCTGCGCTCGCTCGAGAATGGCCTTGGCAAGCGGGTGGCTGGAGCCGGTCTCCAGGGCCGCCGCGAGCCGCACCACGTCGCGCGCGTCGCGGCCGAAGCCGAAGATATCGGTGACCTTGGGCTTGCCTTCCGTGAGCGTGCCGGTCTTGTCGAAGCAGGCGGCGGAGATCTTGCCCAAATTCTCCAATACGGCGCCGCCCTTCATCAGAAGGCCCCTGCGCGCACCCGCGGAGAGCCCGGCCGCGATGGCGGCGGGGGTTGAGATCACGAGGGCGCACGGGCAGCCGATCAGCAGGATGGCGAGCCCCTTGTAGATCCATTCGTCCCATCCCGCGCCAAACAGCAGCGGCGGCAGGAGCGCGACGAGGGCTGCGACCACCACCACGCCGGGCGTGTACCAGCGGGAGAAGCGGTCGATGAAGCGTTCGGTCGGTGCCTTGGACTCCTGGGCCTCTTCCACCAGCTTCACGACGCGGGCGATGGTGTTGTCCTGAGCGGCTGCGGTCACGCGGATCCGCAGGGCGGCATCGCCGTTCACGGTGCCGGCGAAGACAGTGGCATCCACGCCCTTGCGCACCGGCGTGCTCTCGCCGGTGACCGGGGCCTCGTCGAGGGCGCTTTCTCCCGAGAGAATGACGCCGTCCGCAGGCACGCGATCGCCGGGCCGCACGAGGATGATGTCGTCCACGGCCAGGTCGTCGGCCGGAATTTCCTGCGTGCCGTCATTGCGCTCCAGCAGCGCGGTCTTGGGAACGAGCGCGGTGAGAGATTGGATGCTCGCGCGCGCCCGTCCCGCGGCGACGCCTTCCAGCAATTCGCCCACCAGGAACAGGAACACTACCGCGGCCGCCTCCTCGGACGCCCCGATGATGACGGCGCCGACGGCGGCGATGGTCATCAGCATCTCGATGGTGAAAGGCATGCCGCTGAGTGCCGCCATGACCGCGCGGCGGGCGATGGGCACAAGGCCAACCAGCATGGCGAGGAGGAAAGCCGGGCTTTCCACCGAGGGCACCATCATGCCGAGCACGAAGGCCGCCGCGAGCGCCGATCCGCTCAGGAGCGTGAGGCGGGCCTTGCCCGACTTCCACCATGGCCCATCCGTCGGGCCATGGTCAGGTCCATGCGTGTGGGCGGTTTCGACGCCAGGGTGAGGGCCGCAAGCGCCATGTTCGCCATCATGGTCATGGTCATGGTCATGAGAGTGGGCGGGGGAATGGGGATGGGAATGCGCGCCGGGTGCCTCGATGGGCGTGACCTCGTAGCCGAGCCCGGCAACACGCTTGCGCAGCGCCGCGAGATCGCTGCCCGGCGCGTGGCGAACGGACAGGGTTCCGGCGGTGACGGAGATCGTCACCTCCTGCACGCCGGGGATTCGGCTTGCCGCCGCATCGATCTTGGCCGCGCATGACGCGCAATCCATCCCGCTGACGCGAAAGCGGGTTTGAATGATCGGTGCGTTCATGGACAGGCCCTTTCACAACGTGCCAGGGGACGCTACATCCTCTAGCGACTAGAGGAGCAAGCGGCATGTCCAGGGACGTTTCCATCGGCGAGGCGGCGAAGGCCAGCGGCGTGAAGGTGCCCACGATCCGGTTCTATGAGCAGATCGGCTTGATGCCGCCCCTGCAGCGGACCGAAGGCAACCGGCGGCTCTATGGCGCCGACGACCTGCGCCGCCTGAGCTTCATTCGTCACGCGCGGGAGCTCGGCTTCGAGGTGGACGCCATCCGCACCCTTCTCGCCCTTCAGGATGATCCCGGCCAGCCCTGCGGGACGGCGGATGAAATCGCGCGCGCGCGCCTCGCGGAAGTGAAGCGGCGCATCGCCAGCCTCACCGCCTTAAGGAAGGAGCTCGAGCGCATGATCACGGAGTGTTCGCACGGCAAGGTGGGCGAATGCCGGGTGATCGAGATTCTGGCCGACCACGGCGAATGTCGCCATCATCACGCGGGGGCCACCCGGACGGCGTGAGAAGGTGCGGCCAAGCTCCGCGGCCGCGCCCTCGTCGCCGTGCTCGCCCTTTACCGTCAAATGACCGCGCGGGGCGCGTCAGGCAAGGGCGGGAACACCGAACTCCTGCGCCGCCTTGGCAAGCGCGGCCAGGGTTGAATCCGCGATCGAGACGCCCTCGCGGCGTCCGTTTTCCGCCGCCGCGCTTGCGCGTTCGCCGGGGAGCAGAATTTCCGCAAATCCGGCTGCCGGTGGGCCGGCCTTCACGTCGCGCATGAGCATGTCGTAGCGGGCGCGGAACATCTCCATGGGCATGAAGGTGGGGATGTGGATGGCGACAAAGAAATAGCCGACGTTCGGCATGCCGTCCCCCTCCTGGTACATGTTGCGCGTCTGAAGGCCGAAGGCGGCGCCGCTGAGCACGCCCGACAGCAGATCGATGAACAGCGCGAGCCCGGAGCCCTTGGGGCCGCCGAGCGGCAGGAGCACGCCGTCCATCGCGGCGGCGGCGTCGGTGGTCGTTTCGCCCTGCGCCGTCAGCGCCCAATCGGCGGGGATGGGCTCGCCCCGCGCGGCGGCGAGGCGGATGCGCCCCTTGGCCACCACCGAGGTTGCCATGTCGAGCAGCAGCGGAGGAAGCGTGCCGCCGGGCACGCCGAGGGTGAGCGGATTTGTGCCGAGAACCGCCGCGCGGCTGCCCCACGGCGCCACCGAGGGGGCGGCATTGCACATGATCATGGCGATGCAATCCTGCGCCATGGCCTCGGCCGCGAAGAAGGCGCCGACGCCGAAATGATTGCCGTGGAGCACGCTTGCCGCGCCGATCCCCTGCGTCTTCGCCAGGTCCATCGCCTCCTGCATGGCGCGCTGGGCGGTGACGAAGCCGATTGCATTGTCGCCATCCACCCGCACGGCGCCGGGCGCGAGGCGCGTGACGGCAATTTGCGGCGCCACGTTCAGCAGCCCGCGACGCACGGCGGCGGCATAGCTCGGCAGGCGGCTGACGCCATGGGATTCGGTGCCCCGGAGGTCGGCGAACACGAGGCACTCGGCCGATAGGGCGGCGTGCGCGGGGCTCAATCCGGCGGCGGCAAGCAATTCTGCCGCAAAAGCGGTCAGTTTCTGGTGCGAAACGCGAGCCATCGTAATCTTCTTTATATGAACTGGATGAGGCCATCCCAAAGAGAAATGCGGGACGGAAGGAGGTGCGCGAAAGATTTCATATTCAAAAATGGAAGTCTAGAGAATGCAGCCTCATTTTCGGGCAGCGCGGTGCCCGGCGTGGTGCAGTGCGGCATGCACGCAGTGCGGGCAGCGCGCGTGGCGTATGTAATTGAGATTGAATATATCGCGTATATCCTATGTATCGGAATTTTATATCTACTTCCTGGAACTAAATTTCACATAATATATAAATATATAAATATTAGTTCTAATTAAGTAGAGTTTGTTATGTATATCTGAAATATAAAACTGATTTAATACGGATTTTTAAAATATCATTTCATGAAGCGCAAAAAAATATCCGATTATTTCATTAGAAAACGCATTCCTCAGAAACAAATACATATTTTTTGCATTGCACTAAATTAGTGCGTAAGACGCATTAATTGTTCTTCTTGCGCACTAAATACCGCGATGCTAAATTTTAAGTCGTGCCTTAAACTTAATCAGTGTCAAATTTGTCGGCTTATGATCTGCCTTTTTGCGATGCAACGTGCCTCATGAATGGGCGCCTGTTTCTTTGATCAAATCCCGTTGATCCATGGCCTCGAGGTGTCCGACCTGGGCTTTCGGATTTCATTCAAGGTATCTCTCTGATGAGTGTGTCAGATTCCAGCTATTCGTCGTCGGTTTCGATGAGCAATAAGCTGTTCTCGATCCTGCCTCAGGGGCCGTCGGCATTGTGGATGCTGATCCCATCCCTTTTGTTTGTTCTCGTGTTTTTCATATTCCCCTGCCTTTCACTGTTCTCCTACAGCGTGATGACCCAGGGCGCGCAGGGGCGGATCGGGGCGCCCTTCACCTTGGCCAATTTCGTACAGATTTCAGCGGACCCATTTATCTGGCGTATATTTGTCGCAACTATTAGAATAAGCATCATTACATCGATTTTATCCGTGATATTTGCCTATCCAGTCGCATTGGTGATCGCGCGCGGCCACCCGCAATTTTCGCGCATCGCCACCATAATCATCATCGCACCATTGATGGTCAGCATCGTCGTGCGCACGTACGGATGGCAGCTTCTGCTGGCGAACAGCGGCAATGGCGTGGTCAATTGGGTGCTGTACCAGGTCGGTTTTCCCAAGGTCACCTTTCGGGTGATGTTTTCGGAAACCGCGGTCATCATCGGCTCGCTGCACGTCTTCTTTCCCATGATGGTGCTGCCGCTCGCGACCGCGCTCTCGCGCATTTCCCCCGCGGTGGAGGAGGCGGCGAAGACGCTCGGCGCGCCGGTTTGGCTTGTGTTCTGGCGGGTGACGCTGCCGCTCAGCATTCCCGGCCTCGCCGCCGGCCTCACCTTCGTGTTCTCGCTTACCGCGAGTTCCTACGTCACGCCCGCTTTGCTCGGCGGCAACCGGGCGATGATGCTGGGCAACCTGCTCGATCAGCAGATCACCGCCACCTACAACTGGCCGCTCGGCGCCGCGATCGCGGTGGTGATGGTGGTGCTGGTGTTCGCGGTGAACGCGCTCTCCATGCTCGTCCTCGAACGCCGGCGCGCGGGCGGACAGGACGCGGCTCCCGCCGGCGCGCGCAAGGCAGGTGCCCAATGAAGCACGAGCTTACGGGCGGCCTTGCCGTCGTCTCCTATGCGGTCACAGCGCTGATGCTGGTGTTCGTTCTGGCACCGCTGGCGATCGTGTTTGTCATCTCGGTGTCGGACACGCCGCTTGCGGTGTTCCCGCCGCGCGGCTTCACCCTCGGCTGGTATTGGAAAGTGCTGGGCGATCCGGGATTTCGCGGCGCGGTCGGCTTCAGCCTCGGCCTCGCGCTATCGGCGACGCTCGCCTCCCTCGCGCTGGGCATTCCAGCGGCCCTCGTGCTGGTGCGCCATCCTTTCGCGGGCCAGTCGATGGCTGAAGGCGTGCTGATGTCGCCGCTGGTGTTCCCCACGCTGATCATGGGCGTGGCGCTGCTGCAATTCTACGCCATGTGGAACATGCAGAATTCGGCGATCAACCTGTTCTTCGCCCACATATTGGTGACGCTGCCATACGTCATGCGCACTGTGATGGCGAGCCTGCGGCAAGCGGACATGACGCTGGAGGAAGCCGCGCTCACCTTGGGCGCGAACCGGTTTCGCGTGCTGTGGCGGGTGACCCTGCCGCAGATCGCCCCGGGCGTCGCGGCCGGGGCGCTGTTCGCCTTCATGCTGTCGTTCGACAATTACCCGATCTCCATGTGGCTCTCCGACGCCAAGGCCGAGCCGCTGCCGATCTACCTGATCCAGGCGATGCAGCGGATCTTCGATCCCTCCGTCGCAGCCATGGCGAGCCTGATGACCCTGATCGGTGCCGTCGCGGTTTTCGTGGTCGAGAAGCTCGTCGGCCTGCGCCGCGCGATGAGCGTGTGAATTCCAGGAGGATGTCATGAACAAGCCCATCGCAAGACGTTCCGTTCTCGCAGGATTGGCCGTGGCGGCCGGCGGCCTCGCCGCGCCGGCCGGGTTCGTCCGCAACGCCTGGAGCGAGGGTCGCTCGATCAATATCGGCACCTATCTCGGCCCCCAGGGCGAGTTCGTGCGCCACAACGTGATCCCGAAGTTCGAGAAGGATTTCGGCTGCAAGATCAACCAGACCCAGGGCGTCACGCTGGATCAGATCGCGATCCTGCGCGCGCAGCGGGCCAACCCCACCTACAGCGTCATGTTCATGGATGATTCCGGCGTGCCGATCGCCAAGGACGATGGCCTCATCGTGCCGCTGCCGCGCGACAAGATGCCGAACCTGGAGAAGGTGATCCCCGGCTTCGTGGTGTCCGAGGGACATGGTGTGGCGTTCGCCGTCTCCGCCCTCGTGCCCTATTTCAATTCGGACGTGGTGACGAGCATCGACAGCTATCAGGACCTGTGGGACCCGAAGTTCCAGGGCCGCTTCATGATGCCTACCCCCAAGCAGACGCAGAGCCTTGCCCTGCTGATCGCGGCGGCGGCACTGGTCACCGGCAAGCCGCTGAAGGACGCGCAATATGAGATCGACAGCGCCTGGAAGAAGATCGGCGAGCTGAAGCACAACATCCTCACGGTTTACGACAATAACGTCACCGCCATTCTCCAGGTGTCGCAGGGCCAGGCCGACGTGGGCGGGCCGGATTTCACCAAGTCCATCATCCCCTACATCCGCAAGGGCGCCGCCATCGGCATCAGCTATCCCAAGGAGGGCATCGCCGCGGGCGTGAACTGCATCACCGTGGTGAAGGGCGCGCCGGAGCCGGACCTCGCGGCGGCCTTCGCCAATCGCATGCTCGATCCCGAGGTGCAGACCGGACTGGCCAACGCCACCTTCTCGGCGCCGAGCGTTGCCGGCCTGACGCTGGATCCGGAGGTTGCGAAGGTGGCCATGTATCCGGAAGCGAAGATGAAGGAAAAGAGCCTTCTGCTGATCGACTGGTCGTACATCTACCCGCGCCGCGCCGACATCATCCGGCAATACAATCAGGTGCTGGCAAGCTGATGGCGCTCGAAACCAATTCCGCCGCGGTCGCCCTCATGGGGTTGACCAAGACCTATGGCGGCTCCACCGCCGTGGACAAGCTGTCGCTGGAGATCGAGGCGGGCGAGATGGTCGCCTTCCTTGGCCCCAGCGGCTGCGGAAAGACCACCAGCCTGCGCATGATCGCCGGGCTGGTGCAGCCGAGCGCGGGCGACATTCTCATCAGCGGCCGGCCGGTGACGCGGGTGCCGGTGCATCGCCGCAACATCGGCATGCTGTTCCAGAATTATGCGCTGTTTCCCCATCTCAACGTGGCGGAGAACGTGGCGTTCGGCTTGCAGATGCGCGGCCTCAACCGCGCCGAGCGGGACATCCGGGTCCGCGATGCGCTGGCGCTCGTGCAATTGGAGCGGTTCGCCGAACGCATGCCCAGCGCGCTCTCCGGCGGCCAGCAGCAGCGTGTCGCGCTCGCCCGCGCGCTGGTGATCGAGCCGTCCGTGCTGCTCCTGGACGAGCCGCTCGGCGCGCTCGACAAGGAATTGCGCGAGAACATGCAGATCGAGCTGCGGCGGCTGCAGCAGCGCCTGTCCATCACCACCATCATGGTCACCCACGACCAGGAAGAGGCGCTCACCCTGGCCGATCGCATCGTCGTCATGCGCGGCGGCCGGCTGGAGCAGGTGGGCACGCCCGGCGACATCTACGGGCGCCCGTCCTCGCGCTTCGTCGCCGGTTTCGTCGGTGCCTCGAACCTGTTCGAAGGGCGTGTCACCGGCGGCGATGCGCGCGCCTGCCAGATCGAGCTTGCCGGCGGCCTGCGCCTGACGGCGCCGTGCGCCGCGGACGTCGGCGACGACGTGCTGGTGCTGATCCGGCCCGAGGCGATCCATGTGCGCCCCGCCGATCTTGGCGCACCGGGCGCGCCCAACAGCGCGATCGCCACCATTGAGGACGCGATCTACCGCGGCCCGCTGACCCATCTCTACCTGCGCCTTTCCAACGACCGTCCCCTGGTGGTTTTCGTTCCCAACCGTGCAGGCCCCGACAGTGCCATGCGCTGGGACCGCGGCATGCGCCTCGCGGTGGACTGGGCGGAAGACAGCAATCACATCATCCGAGACAAAGCCCATGCTGACCAAATCGCCGACGCTCACTGAGCCCACGGACCCGCTCGCCGACGGCATGTCGCTTGGCATCGATATCGGCGGCACCTTCACCGATCTGGTGCTGTGCGATGCCGACGGCTGCTGCGTCAGCAGCCTCAAGGTACTGACCACCCATGCCGATCCTGTCGCCGGCATCATGGAAGGCGTGGTGCGCATGCTCGCCGGCACGGAAACCACGCCGGGCGAAATCCGCCGCGTGGTCCATGCCACGACGCTGTTCACCAACGCCCTGATCGAGCGCAAGGGCGCGGCCACGGCGCTTTTGACCACGGAAGGTTTTCGCGACGTGATCGCCATCGCCCGCGAGCGGCGCTACGAACTCTATGACCTCTCGCTCACGCCGGCCGCACCGCTGGTGCCGCGCGACCTGCGGTTCGAGATTCCCGAGCGGGTGAAAGCGGACGGCACGGTGCTGCGCGCGCTCGACCGCGACGCTTTGCTGGCGCGGGTGGGCGAGGCGGTGGCGGCGGGTGTCACCTCCTTCGCCGTGGTGTTCCTGCACGCCGATCTCTATCCCGCCCACGAGGCCGAGGCGGCCGCGCTCATCGCCGCGCATTTTCCCGATGTTTCTGTGACCACGTCGCACGAGATCGTGCGCGAGGTGCGCGAATATGAGCGCGGCACCACGGCCACCGCCAATGCCTTCATCAAACCGCTGGCGGAGGGCTATCTCCAGCGGCTCGGCGCGCGGTTGACAGATTTCGGGGTCGATCCCTCGTGCCCGCTCTTGATGATGCTCTCCAGCGGCGGCCTGACCCATCTGGACGAAGCCCGCCGCGTGCCGGTCCATCTGCTGGAATCCGGTCCCGCCGCCGGCGCGCTCGCCGCCGCCACCCTGGCGGGCGGAGAGGAAACGCGCCTGCTCGCCTTCGACATGGGCGGCACCACAGCCAAATTGTGCGTGGTCGAAGACGGCGAGCCGGATGTGGTGTTCGGCTTCGAGGCGGCGCGCCAGGCGCGCTTCATCGAAGGCAGCGGCCTGCCCATCCGCATTTCGACGGTGCATCTGATCGAGATCGGCGCCGGTGGCGGCTCCATCGCTTATCCCGACCCGCTCGGCCTGCTGAAAGTGGGGCCGCGCAGTGCCGGCTCGGAGCCCGGCCCGGCCTGCTATGGGCGCGGCGGCAGCGAGCCGACGGTGACCGACGCCAATCTGCTGCTGGGATATCTCGACGCGAAGAGCTTCGCTGGTGGCGACATTCCGCTCGACGTCAGCGCCGCGCGCGCGGCCATCGGGGAACTGGCGGCGCGCCTCGGGCTCAGTTCCGAGGCCATTGCCTGGGGCATCCATGATGTCGTGACCGAGGCCATGGCGGGCGCCGCGCGCACCCATCTCGCAGAGCGCGGGCGCGATCCCGGTGCCTTCACTTTGGTCTGCACGGGGGGCGGCGGGCCGCTGCACGGCTTCAACCTTGCCCGCAAGCTCGGCATTCCGCGCATCGTGGTGCCAGCCAATGCGGGTGTTGCCTCCGCGCTCGGCCTGCTCACCGCCCCGCCGCGCGTGGACCGCCTCGCCACCCTCGCACTCGCCTTGGCGCAGACCACGGCCCCCGAGCTGACCGCGGCCTTCGCGGGCCTGGAGGACGAGGGGCTCGCCGTGCTCGCGCGCGGCGGCTGGGACGCGGCGGAGATCGACACCCTGCGCTCGGTGGATGCGAAATGCGCCGGGCAGGGGACACATATTCCCGTCGCGCTGCCGCCCATGCCCTGGCCGCAGGAGGCCGAGGACCTGCGGGAGATGGTGATGGCGGCCTTCCGCGCCGCTTATGCCGAGCGCTACGGCCGCGAGCCGCCCCAGGTCCCCATCGAGCTGGTGAATGCCCGCATCACCCTGCGCGGTCGCTCCGAAGCGCTGACGCTTTCGGCCGGGGCCGCCGATGCGGGCGCCGGCAGCGGGCGAAGCCGGCCGGTGCATTTCGGCGACGGCTCGCCGCTTCAGGCCGCGCTTCACCGGCGCGAGCATCTGCCGGTCGGCTTTGTCGGCGCCGGTCCCGCGCTGGTGGAAGAGGATGGCAGCACCCTGGTGGTGGGCCCCGGCGCCACCTTCACCGTCCTGCCCACGGGCAACATCGTCGTGGAGCTGTCCCATGTCTGAGCGTAACGCGGCCTCCGGCGCGATCAACGCCGTCACGCTGGAATTGATCTGGACCCGCCTCATCTCGGCGGTGGACGAGGCGGCGAAGGCGGTGGTGCGCACCTCCTTTTCCACTTTGTCGAACGAGGCGAACGATTTCGCCTGTGTGCTCACCGACGCCGTGGGCCGCTCGCTGACGCAGAACACCGGCTCGATTCCCTCCTTCATTGGCACCCTGCCGGCCACGGTGCGGGCGATGCGGGTGCATTTTCCGGTCGAGGAGATGCGGCCGGGCGATGTCTACGTGACCAACAATCCCTGGATCGGCACCGGGCATCTCAACGACATCTGCGTGGTGCGGCCGATCTTCGCCGGGGCCGAGATCGTGGCGTTTGCCGCCGCCACCTCTCACGTGCCGGACATCGGCGGGCGCCAGCGCTCCACCGAGGCGCGCGAGTTGTTCGAGGAGGGCTTCCACATTCCGCCCATGCGCCTTCTGCGCGAGGGCGAGCCCGACCGGTCTCTGATCCAGCTGCTGCGCACCAATGTGCGCACGCCGGACCAGACCGAGGGTGACGTGTGGGCGCTGGTGAACGCCCTCGCGCTCATCGAAGACCGCGTGCGCTCCACCATGGCGGACCATGGCCTCGCCGATCTCACGCAGGTCGCAGAAGAGATCTTCAGCCGCTCCGACCAGGCCATGCGCCGGCAGATCGCGGCGCTCCCGGACGGCGTCTACAGCCACACCATGCTCACCGACGGCCTCGCGGAGCCGTTTACCCTTGCGGTGCGCATCACCATCGACGGCGATGAAATCGTGGTCGATTACGCGGGCACTTCGCCCCAGCAGCCGCGCGCGGTGAACTGCGTGCTCGCCTACACCTTCGCCATGACGGTGTATGCGCTGAAATGCCTGCTGCTGCCGCAGCTCGCGAACAATGACGGCATCTTCCGCGCGATCCGCGCCGTGGCGCCGGAAGGCAGCCTGCTCAACCCGCGCCATCCGGCGGCGGTCGGCGGGCGCGCGGCCACCGGCCATTACGTGCCGGTGCTGGTGTTTAATGCGCTGGCCGACATCCTGCCGGACAAGGTGCGCTCGGCGCCGGGCTCGCCGCTGTGGATCATGAACATGGCGGGCACCACCGCCTCCGGCCGCACGTTCGCGAGCGTGATGTTCTTCAACGGCGGCACCGGGGCCGGCGAGGGGCATACGGGTGTGGATTGCCTGTCCTGGCCCTCCAACATCTCGGCCACCCCCATCGAGGTGGTGGAGCGCACGGCGCCGGTGCTGATCCACCGCAAGGTGCTGCGCGACACCTCCGGCGGCAGCGGGCGCCATCGCGGCGGCCGGGGTCAGGAAGTGGTGATCGAGACCGAAGCCGCGGAAGTGGCGGCGGTGTTCGTGGCGGAGCGCCTGCGCTTCGGCGCTCCCGGCCTGCACGGCGGCGGCGAGGGCGCGCGGGGCGAGATCCTGATCGACGGCGTCGCCATCGACGGGCGCACGCTCCAATCCCTCAAGCGCGGCACCATCGTAACCGTGCGCACCCCCGGCGGCGGCGGCTTCGGCGCCGCCTGATCGCCCTCGTTTCCCCCTTCAGCGCCAGGGCCGACGCCGCCGCGCGCGCAGCGAAAGTCATATCCATGTCCACCGTCCAGGATCCCACCCTTGCTCCCACGGGCTATCGCCTGCGCATTCCCGGCCCCGTGCCGGTGCCGGAGGTGGTTCGCGCCGCCCTGGCGCGCCCGGTGGTCGCCCATCGCGGCCCCTATGGCCGTGCACAGATCGCCCGGATCCAGGAGCTGATCCGCCCGGTGTTCGGCACCCATAATCCGGTGCTCACCCTTGCCAGCTCCGGCACCGGCGCCATGGAAGCCGGCCTGCTCAACGTGATCGCGCCGGGCGATCGCGTGCTGGTGGTGGTGCAGGGGCAGTTCGGCGACCGCTATGCCGCCATCGCGGCCGCCCTTGGTGCGGTGGTGGACAAGGTGGAATTTCCCTGGGGCGAGGCGGCGCAGCCCGACGTTATCGCCGAGCGCCTCGCCGCTGCCGATTATCGCGCGCTGGTCATCACCCACAACGAGAGTTCCACCGGCATCGAGAACGACCTTGCCGCCATCGGCGCCCTGGTGCGCGATCGCGACACGCTGGTGGTGGTGGATTCGGTGAGCGGCCTCGCCGGCACCGCCATGCGCATGGACGAATGGGGCTTGGACGTCGTGGTCTCGGCCTCCCAGAAGGCGCTGATGTGCCCGCCGGGTATGGGCCTCATCGGCCTCAGCGACCGGGCGATCGAAGCGGTGAAGCGCGACAGCGGCATGCCGCGCTTCTTCTTCGATCTGCGCCGCGCGCTCGCCGTCATCGACGACGACCAGACCCCGTTCACGCCGCCGGTGTCGCTGAACGCCGGCCTGTGCGCGGCGCTGGAGCTGATCCACGAGGAGGGGCTCGACCATGTGTTCGCGCGCCACCGCAAATGCAACGATGCCTTGCTTGCCGGCTGCGCGGCGCTGGGATTTGAGCCGTTCGGCCAGCACGCCGCGCGCTCGCGCACCGTTGTGGCGCTCTCGGTGCCGGGCAATCTGGATGGCGGGCAGATCATCAAGGAGCTGATGGCGACCCATCGCACCGTTGTGGCCGGCGCGCGCAACCATCTCTCGGGGCGCATGATCCGCCTCGGCACCATGGGCCAGATCGGCCTTCCCGACGTGATGCAGGATATTCTGGACATCGGCGCGACGCTGGCGCGGCTCGGCCACGCCCGCGACGTCAACGCCGCTCTCGCCGCGGCGCTTCAGGCCTACGATAATGCCTGACAAGAGCAATGCGCCCTCCGCCCCATGCGGGCGAGGGGGCGTGCATGGGAAAACGCGAACCGTGGCAGGCATCATGAGAGGACGACCATCCCGCAGCAATGCAGAGACGCCTCTGGCCGACAAGGGCGCGGCGACGGCGGAGCGGGCCTTGCAGGTGCTGGACGCATTCCTGACCGCGGAGGAGCCGCTGTCGCTGCGCGATCTCGGCAAGCGCACCGGCTTCTACAACAGCACGCTGCTGCGGCTGCTGGCTTCGCTGGCGCGGTTTGGCTGCGTGAACCGGCTGGACGATGGACGCTACCAGCTCGGCGCCAAGGTGCTGCTGTTGGGCTCGGCCTTCCGCTCCACCTTCAAGCTGGACGATTACGTGCCGCCGGTTCTCGATCGCCTGGTGCGCGAGACCGCCGAGAGCGCAACCTTCTACGTGCCCCAGGGCGATGCGCGCCTGTGCCTGTTCCGCGTCAACAGCGCCCAGCCGTTGCGCGACCATATGCACATCGGCGAACAGACCCCGATCACGCCGGTGGGTGCGCAATTGCGCTCAAACAGCTCGGCCGATCAGGCGATCCGCGCCTTTTCCGCCGGCGCGCCGGTCGAAAACCGGCCCGCCTTGCCGATCATCACCCAGGGCGAGCGCCTGCCGGGCATTGCCTCCATGTCGGTGCCGGTGTTCTGGAGCAACGGACTCCTCGGCGCCCTCACTTTGTCCGGCCCGGCCAGCCGCTTCGACCAGGCGGAAATGAGCAAATGCGCGCCGATCCTGATCCGCGAGGCGATGGATTTGAGCCGTGCGCTCGGCGGCGGCGTTGCGGCCTTCCACGAGGTCGAGCCGGCATGACCCGCCTGCCGCTCGCCCTCCCGCCCTAGGCCGGCGCTCACCGGCCGCTTTTGCCGCCGGCACAGCCTTCATCATCTCACCGCATCGCCATCGTGCCGGCTTGCCCGCCGGCGCCAGCGGATCAGCGCGCCCATGTCCCAACCGGCACCATCCCTCCCATCCGCGCCCGACAAGGCACGCCCCAGCCTCGCCATTCCGCTCGTGGTGGCGCTGGCGATGTTCATGGAGCAGATCGACATCACGATCACGCTCACCTCCCTGCCGGCCATGGCGGCGGATCTCGGCACCACCCCGGTGGCGGCGAATTTCGCCGTGACGGCTTATGTGTTGAGCTTGGCCGTGTTCATTCCGGTGAGCGGGTGGATTGCCAACCGGATCGGTGCGCGCACCGTGTTCTGTGCCGCCATCGCGCTGTTCACGATCAGCTCGGCGATCTGTGGCCTTGCCCAAAGCTTCGAACTGATGGTGCTGATGCGCATCGTCCAGGGGGCGGCCGGGGCGCTGATGCTACCGGTGGGCCGGCTCATCCTGCTGCGCAATTATCCCAAGGCGGACCTTGCCATGGCGGTACAGGTCATGACCACGCCGGCCATGATCGGCCCGGCCATCGGCCCGCTGCTGGGCGGTTTCCTGACCACCTATCTGTCCTGGCGCTGGATTTTCTATGTCAACGTGCCGATCGGCGTCATCGGCATTGCGGCCGTGCTGCGCTACATTCCCAATACCAGGGGCGTGCGGTCCGGCCCGTTCGACGTGCTCGGCTTCCTCTTGTGCGCGGTCGGGATCGCGACCCTGCAGGTCGGCATCGAGATGCTGGGCAGTGCCGAGGTTGCCGGCCTCACCACGTTGGCGGTGCTGGGGTTGGCATTGGTTCTGCTGGCGGCCTTCTATCTCTATGCCCGCAGGCGCGCCGATGCGGTGATCGACATCTCGCTATTCCGCATCCGCGCCCTACGCATCGGCGTGGTGGCGGGTGGGGTGTGCCGCCTGGGGCTGAACGGCGTGCCGGCGCTGCTGCCGCTGATGTACCAGATCCAGTTCGGCTACACCGCGTTTCAGGCCGGGCTGATGACCATATTGTCGGCGATCGGCGCGCTGACCACCAAAGGGCTGCTACGCGCGCTGCTGCGCCGCTATGGCTTCCGCACCCTGCTGCTGTTCAACGCGCTCGCGGGCACGGCGGTCATCGCCGCCTTCGCCCTGTTCAAGCCGGGAACCTCCACTGCCGTCATGCTGGCGGTGATCTATGTGTTCGGCATGGTGCGCTCGGTGCAGCTCACCTTGAGCAATACGCTGAGCTATGCCGACGTGCCCGAGGCGCGGGCGCACGGGGCGGTCAGCCTCGTGGGCTCGGCGCAGCAGCTCTCCATGGGGTTCGGCATTTCACTGGCCTCCTTCATCTATTCGATGTTGTCCGCGGCCGGCCCGGTGTCGCACCTGGGCAGCATGCAGGAAACCTTCCTCTATCTCTCGCTCGCGACGCTGGTCTCGGTGGTCGGCTTCCGGCAATTGACCCGCGAGGACGGGCGGGCCGTCAGCGGGTGAGCCCGTCGGGCCGCGCGGGAAGAAGCCGCGCAGCCGATCGAGGAGGATGGCAGTGACGCGCCGGGCGTGCGGCCCCGGCGGTTCAGCGGCCGGTGATCTGCTCGCAATTCTGCTCGTGCAGGGCCGCGATGTCCGGCGTCAGCGCCTCGCCGAAATCGGCGAACTCGAAGACGGGGCGAATCTCGATTTCGCTCGGGCCGGGCATGGGATTGGGGCAGCGCTTCACCCATTCCACCGCTTCCGCCATGTCCTTGACCTGCCACATCCAGAAGCCCGAGACGATTTCTTTGGTCTCGGCGAACGGCCCGTCGATGACCGTGCGGCTCGTCCCGTCGAAGGCGACGCGCTTGCCCTTGGCGGTGGGGTGCAGGCCGTCGCCGGAGAGCATGATGCCCGCGGCGATCAGCTCCGCATTGAACTTGCCCATGGCTTCCAGCAATTCGCTGGAGGGCATCATTCCCGCTTCGCTCTCGGCAGTCGCCTTCACCATCACCATCACGCGCATCGCGATCTCCTCTTCGCATCGGGGCGTTTCATCCGCTCCCCGAGCTTAAGACGCTGCGTGCGCGGTCGGGCCGACATTCGGCCCGAAACTTTCAGCGCGGCCTCACTCCATCACCACGGCATGGTCGCTTTCCGCCGGTGCCGCGGAAGGCGGGCGCAGCAGGAGCACGAGGGGCATGGCGATCAGGGTCAGGATCATCATGAACTTGAAGTCGTCCATATAGGCGATGATGGTCGCCTGGAGCGTGATGATCTGGTCCAGCGCGGCGCGCCCACCGGCCAGGAGCGGGTCCAGGTGCTGATGCACGATGGGATCGTCGAAGGCGTGGTTGAACGGCGTCACATAAGCCGCGATGTTCTCGTGATTCACCTGCACATTATCGGTCAGCAGCGCGGTCACATAGGCGATGCCAACGCTGGAGCCGATGTTGCGGGAGAGATTGTAAAGGCCGGTTCCCTCGCCGCGCATGTGTGCGGGCAAGGTGGAAAAAGCCACCGTCGTCAGCGGCACGAACAGGAATCCCAGCCCCGCGCCCTGCACGAAGCCGACCCATACCACGGTCCATTGCGACACGTCCGGGGTCCACCCGGTCATGGCATACATGGCCCAGGCGGTGAGGCCGAGGCCGAGGCTGAGCAGGATGCGCGTATCCACCCGCCCGATGAGGCGGCCGACGATGAACATGCACAGCATGGTCCCCATGCCACGCGGTCCCATCACCAGGCCGGCGGTCATCACCGGATATCCCATCAGGGTCTGCAGATAGGGCGTCATCAGCGCCAGCGAGGCGAGATAAGTGACGCCGACGATGAAGATGAAGAACATGCTGACCGAGAAGTTCCGGTCCAGGAACAGGCGCGGATTGACGAAGCTGTTCCGGGCCGTGAACGTGTGCGCCAGGAACACATAGGTCGCCGAGGCGCACACCACCGCCCAGATGATGATCTCGCCGGAGGACAGCCAGTCGAGCTGCTCGCCCCGGTCTAGAAAGAGCTGCAGCGTGGCGATGGCAAGGCTGAGCGTGCCGAAGCCGAGCCAGTCGAGCTTGGCGGCGGCGTTGCGCGAGGTTTCCTGCACGAACACCGTGATGCCGGCGAACGCCAGCAGGCCGATCGGCAGGTTGATGTAGAACACCCAGCGCCAGCTCATGTTGTCGGTGAGCCAGCCGCCGATCACCGGCCCGAGCACCGGGCCGACCATGACGGAGACGCCGAACAGCGCCATGGCCGAGCCGCGTTCCTGCGGCGTGTAGATGTCCAGCAAGATGCCCTGGGACAGCGGCACCAAAGCCGCGCCGAACAGGCCCTGCGCCAGGCGGAAGGCGACGATCTCCACCAGCGATTGCGATAGGCCGCACAGGATCGAGGCGATGACGAATCCGGCGATGGCGGTGAGCAGGACGCGCTTGCGACCGAACTTCGTCGCCAGGAAGCCGGACGGCGGCGTCATGATGGCGGCGGCGACGATATAGGAGGTCAGCACCCAGTTGATCTGGTCCGCGCTGGCCGAGACGCTGCCCTGGATATAGGGCAGGGCCACGTTCGCGATGGTGGTGTCGAGCGCCTGCATGATCACGGCGAGGATCACGCAGGCGGTGATCGCTCCCCGGTTCGCGATGGTGGGCGTCGGGCCCGCCGCGGCCTCAGCCATGTGTCGCATTTCCGAAAAGATCGGACACGAAGGTGGGCAGGCCGCGCGGGTGGCCGGTGTCCACCTCGACCGTGACGCTCATGCCGACGCGCAGGGGCGGCTTGCCGGCCAGATCGTTGAAACGCACGATCATGGGTATGCGCTGCACCACCTTCACCCAATTGCCCGTGGTGTTCTGCGCCGGCAGCAGCGAGAAGCTGGCACCCGAGGCCGGGCTGATGCTCTCCACCGTGCCCGCCCATTCCATGCCGGGATAGGTATCCACCGTGATGCTCACGGGCTGCCCCGGCTTGACGAAGGTCAGCTCGGTCTCCTTCGGGCTCGCGGCGACCCAGATATTGCTGGTCGAGACGAGGCTGAAGGCCTGCTGGGCGGCGTCGAGATAGGCGCCAACCTGGAGGGAGGGGACATTGGTGACGATGCCGTCGAACGGTGCCCGCACGATGGTTTCGTTGAGATCGCGCTGGGCCTTGTCCACGGCGGATTTCGCCTGGAGGTAGGAGGGGTTCTGTTCCACCGGCTGGTCGGCATCGCCGCCGAGCTGGGCAAGCGTCGCCGCCGCCTGCGCCTTCGCGACGTCCACCTTCTGGTTCGCACTGTCGAGATTCTGCTTCGCCTGGTCGTAGGCCGCCTTCGAGGCCGCCGCGCTGGCGAGCAATTCCTGCTGGCGCTTGAACGAGGTTTCGTAGAAGGGCAGGTCCGCCTGCGCCTGGGCGATCTCAGCGAGAGCCTGCTTGTAATTGGCTTTGAGTGTGAGGATCTGGTTGCGCACCGTCCCGAGCTGCGCCTTGGCGCCGTCGAGCGCGATCTGGAACGTATCCTGTTGGAGCTGGAACAGGATGTCGCCCTTCTTCACCGTCTGGTTGTTGTGCACAGCGATGGACGCGACGATGCCGGCGACATCGGTGGAGATGCCCACGGTGTCCGCCTGAACATAGGCGTTGTCGGTCGACATCACGCTTCCGCCGGTCACGTAGAAATAGCCGCCCACCACCAGCGCCACCGGCAGCAAGGCGAACAGAACCGTGCGCACAAGACCGCGCCGGGATCTGGCGGGACGCTCGGGCGCGGTCCTTTCGCCGGCGGGCCTTTCGGCCTGAGGTTCAGCGGGTCTTTCCCGCAGCGTGTCGAGGCTGGCGGGCTGGACCCCGCGGTCCTCGGCCTGAAGCGCGGAGGGGGCAGGGCGTTCGATGGAGCGAGCTTCAGCCATGGGTTTTTTCCTGATCGTCGCCAGGTTCGTTGGAAAGGGATTCGATGAGATTGGTCTTCATGACCGCGAGTATCTGCATCACCCGGGCGCGGTCCTCGTCTGGAATGCCCGCGAGCGCTTCCGCCCGCGTGGCCTCGCCTATCTTTTGCATCTCGGCGAGCAGCGGGCCTGCATCGGCGCGCAGATAGAGCAGCCAGATCCGCCGGTCTGTTGGATGGCGCCGCCGCTCGATGAGGCCGCGCTCTTCCAGCTTGTCGAGAATGCGCACCAGCGTGATGGGCTCGATCTCAAGTAGATCGGCGAGCCCGCCCTGGTGAATGCCCTCGTTGCGCTTGAGATAGGCCAGCGTCTGCCAATGGGAGCGCGTCAGCCCGGAACAGCGCGCGCGTTGCTCGAACCGCTTGCGCAGCAGGCGGGCAACGTCGTGCAGCAGGAAACCGAGCGTGGAATGGTCCACCATTTGAGAGCTTTCATATTATAAGCATGCTCATTAAGAGCACCTTATATGACGTGATCGGCTGCAAAGCCAGCCCGGGGCGATCACGCTTGCTCGATCCGAGCGGGCCTAATCAGGCGCGATCGCACGAAATCCGGCGTCGCGGACGCCGCGCGCCGGATGGGTGCTGTTATGAAGGATGGGCCGGCGGCAGACGGGCTCAGCCGCGCCGTCGCGGCGCTAGGCTTGGGCGGCGTGCGCGGCGGCGATCAACTGGTCCACCTCGGCCGGATCGGTGCGGAACGAGCACACCAGGCGGACGAAGGCTTGGTCGGCTCCGATGGGATCGAGCCCGGAGGCGAGGCGGGGCCATTCGTAATAATGCGCGCCCGCCGCTTGCAGCGCCTCGTGCAGAGCGCGCGGCAGGATCGCGAACACCTCATTGGCCTGGGTCGGCACGGGCAGCGCGACGCCGGGGACGCCGGTGAGCCCCGCCGCGAGCCGCGCCGCCATGGCATTGGCATGCCGGGCAGTGTCGAGCCAGAGCCCGTCTTCCAGATAGGCCGCCATCTGCGCGCCGAGGAACCGGCTCTTGGAAATCACATGGGCGCCGCGCTTCACGCGATAGTCGAAATGGTCCGCCAGCGCCGGTTCGAAGAACACCACGGCCTCGACGCCCATGGCGCCGTTCTTGGTGGCGCCGAACGTCATCACGTCCACGCCCGCCTGCCAGGTCAGGGCCGCCGGGCTGGCGTTGGACGCGGCAAGTGCATTGGCGAAACGCGCCCCGTCCATGTGCAGGCGCAGACCGTGCGCGCGGCAATAGGCGCCGATCTCGCGCACTTCGTCGGCCGTATAGACGAGGCCAAGCTCGCTCGCCTGGGTGATCGACACCGCCGCCGGCATCTGCTGGTGGAAGCCGCGCTTGAAATCACGGCGCGACCGCTCGATCTCGTCCACGCTCAGCTTGCCGCCGAAACCCTCCAGCGTGGTGAGCTTGGCGCCGCCCGTGAAGAATTCCGGCGCGCCGCATTCGTCGGTATTGAGATGGGAATCGCGGTGGCAGAACACGGTGCCATACGGCGGCGTGAGCGCCGAGAGCGCCAGCGCATTGGCGGCGGTGCCGGTGGCCACCAGGAACACCCGCGCGTCGGGCTTTTCAAACACCGCCCGCAAGGCTTGCGCCGCCTGCGCGCTCCAGGGATCGGCGCCATAGGAGGACGCTGGGCCCGCGTTCGCCTGCGCGAGCGCGGCCAAGATCGCGGGGTGAACGCCGGCTGTGTTGTCCGATGCGAATTCCATGCGCTGAGTAGACAGAATTCCACCGGTCCGCGAACCCCCGTGGCGTTCACGATCCACAGATCAAACCCGCCCGGCGGTCCTCTCCGGCGGCGCCGGGGTGCGCCGTCGGGATGGTGCAGGCGGCCTATTGCCCGGCCGGCTGCCAGATGCCGACGTCTGCAACATCCACTTTCTTCGGAAACAGGCTCTCGGCGAAGAAGGCATCGGCGATCTTCCGCTGTTCGGCGAGGTCGGCGCGGGTGACGGCGCCCACCTGGTACGAGCGCTGCGCATTGGCCTTTTCCACCGTGGCGGCATCGATGCCAGCGCGAGGGTGGCCGCGAGCGTTGCGAGAGGCCAGAGGCGGCGAAGCGCCGCGAGAGGCTGGAACATGGATATCTCCCGAAAACCGAGGGTGGCTCGAAGCCGAGGTCGAGGCCGGACGTTGAAAAACCACTGCTTATGAAGCGGCTTAAATAAAAATAACAAAATCTATTGATTTAATTTAATTTCACCTGAATGATCCGTACCATTGATGCGGGAGTGGAGGCGGCCAGGGGGCGGCCTCCGGCTTCGACCCAGCGGCAGGAGAAATTCGATGTCCTTTCACCCCTCGCGACGCACCGTGGCGCGCTTTGCCGGCCTCGCCTTCGCGGCCGGCCTCGTCGCGGCATTCGCGGCGCCGGCCAGCGCCCAGGAAAAGGTGGTGCGCATCGGCTATCAGAAGTACGGCACGCTGATCCTGCTGAAGAACAAGGGGCTGCTGGAAGAGAAGCTGAAGCCGCTCGGCTATTCCGTGCGGTGGAGCGAATTCCCCGCCGGTCCCCAGCTGCTGGAGGCGCTGAACGCAGGCGCCATCGATTTCGGCAATACCGGCGAAGCGCCGCCGATCTTCGCCCAGGCCGCCGGCGCGCCGCTGGTCTATGTGGGCTACGAGCCGGCCGCGCCCCAGGGCGAGGCGATCCTGGTGCCCAAGGACAGCCCGCTCAAGACCGTCGCCGACTTGAAGGGCAAGAACATCGCCCTGAACAAGGGCTCGAACGTCCACTATCTGCTGGTGAAGGCGCTGGAGAAGGCCGGCATCGCTTATGGCGATGTGAAGACCTCCTTCCTCACACCCGCCGATGCCCGCGCCGCCTTCGAGCGCGGCGCGGTGGACGCCTGGGCGATCTGGGATCCGTTCCAGGCCGCCGCGGAAAAGACCATCGAGGCGCGCCAGCTCACGGACGGCACCGGCATCGTCTCCAATTATCAATTTTATTTCAGCACCCAGGCGTTCGTGGAGCGCGCGCCGCAGGTGGTTGACGCGGTGCTCGCCGGGGTCGCCGAGATCGGCGCCTGGACCAAGGCCAATCCGAAGGCAGCGGCCGCCGAATTCTCGCCTTTGGTCGGCATTCCCGCGCCGATCTTGGAAGTCGCGCTCGCCCGCCAGCAATATGACGTGAAGCCGCTCAATCCCAAGGTGACGGCGGAACAGCAGCAGGTGGCGGATGCCTTCTTCAAGCTCGGCCTGATCCCGAAGGAAGTGAAGATTTCCGACCTCGTGCGGACGCCGAAATCATGAGCGGACCGGCGGCGTCCGAAACCCCCTGTGGGCTCTCGGCCGGCGCGGTGCCGGCCGGGGGCGGGGTCGGGGGGCCACGAACCGGGCAGGCAACGCATGCGCCCACGCGGCTGCGCGATGGAGCCATCGCAGCGGGCAAGCGCCTGCTGCCCTGGGCCCTGCCGATCTCGGTCCTGGTGGTCTGGCAACTGGGCTCATCGCTCGGCCTGCTCTCCACGCGCGTGCTGCCGGCGCCGAGCGACGTGGCGCTGGCCTTCTGGCGCACGTTGAAGGACGGCAGTCTCATCACCAACATCGCTGTGAGCACGCGGCGCGCGCTGCTGGGCCTTGCCGTCGGCGGCGGCATCGGCTTTGCGCTCGGCGTGCTTAACGCCGTGTGGCGGCCGGCGGAGACCGCGCTCGACTCCACGCTCCAGATGCTGCGCAACGTGCCGCATCTGGCGATCATCCCGCTCGTCATCCTGTGGTTCGGCATCGAGGAGGAGGCGAAGCTCTTCCTGGTCGCCATCGGCGTCGCCTTCCCGATCTATCTCAATACGTTCTACGGCATCCGCAATGTGGATCGCGGGCTCATCGAGATGGCGCGGGTGTACGGGCTATCCCCCGGCGCGCTGTTCGCGCGCATCATCCTGCCGGGGGCGCTGCCGTCCATTCTGGTGGGTCTGCGCTACGCGCTCGGCATCATGTGGCTGACGCTGATCGTCGCCGAGACCATCTCCTCCACGTCCGGCATCGGCTACATGACTATGAACGCGCGCGAGTTCCTGCAGACCGACGTGGTGGTGGTGGGCGTGCTCGCCTATGCGCTGCTGGGCAAGCTGGCGGATTCCCTCACACGCGCCATCGAGCATCGCGCGCTCGCCTGGCATCCGGCCTATCAATCCGAGACGGCGGGGGTGGTGAAATGAGCCTCTCGGAGGAATACAGCGTCCTTGGGCGCCCGGTGCAGGCTGTCCGCCCGTCCCACCCGGTGAAGGGCCAGCGGGTGGTGCTGGAGGGTGTCGAGAAAGCCTTCGACGGGCGGCCCGTGCTGCGGCGGCTCGATCTCGACATCCCCGCCGGCCAGTTCCTGGCGGTGGTCGGCCGCTCCGGCGGCGGCAAGACCACCTTGATGCGCCTTATCGCCGGGCTGGACCAGCCCACCGCCGGTACGGTTCGCGTGGGTGGCGAGCCGGTGGCGGGGCTGATGCCGCAGGTGCGCCTGCTGTTCCAGGACGCCCGCCTCGTGCCCTGGCAGCGGGTGATCGCCAATGTGGGCATCGCGCGCGGTCCCGAATGGCGGCAGACCGCCCATGCCGCGCTACGCGACGTGGGCCTCGGGGATCGAGGAAAGGACTGGCCCGCTGTCCTCTCTGGCGGGCAGAAGCAGCGGGTGTCGCTGGCGCGCGCCTTGGTGAGCCGGCCGGCGGTTCTGCTGCTGGACGAACCCTTCGGCGCACTCGACGCGTTGACGCGGGTGGAGATGCACCGTCTCGCCGAGCGGATCTGGAAAGATCGGGGTTTCACCGTGGTGCTGATCACCCACGACGTGGCCGAGGCCGTCGCGCTGGCCGATCGCGTGGTGGTGCTGCGGCAAGGCGAAATCGCGCTCGACGTGGACGTGGACCTGCCGCGTCCCCGGCCCCAGATCGGCACACCGGCGGCTACCGCGCTTCAGGCCCGCATCCTCGCGGCCGTCTAGCGGGCCGCTCCCCCAAAAAGCCACCGCCGCGCATCCCGCGACGGTGGCCTTCGTTTTTGCGCCTCAGAAGAAGCTCTTGCCCGGCAGCGGCGTCGCGTTGACCAGGAGGTCGCCGATGGCGCGGGCCTTGTAGGTGCAAGGATTGTGCGAGGCGATGGTGCGCGCGTTGCGCCAATGGCGGTCCAGATTATGCCGACGCTCGGTGGCCGAGGCGCCGCCCACGTCGAACAGCAGTCCGCAGCTGCGCAACGCCAGTTCGTCCACCACGACCTTGGCCTGGGCCGCGGCGAGCGCGGCTTCCGCCGCCAGGGCCGCGTCGGGCGCGCGGGTCTCGCGCGCGACGCCTGTGCGGTCGAGGGCGTCGGCGGCCTCCAGCACGGCTGCCTCGGCGGCATAGGCAAAGGCGGAGATCTGGCCGATGGTCTGCTGCAGGATGGGGGTCGTCGGAGGGTTTGGCGACCGGTGCGTAATAGAAGTTCCGGGAGCGGCCGCGCACCAGTTTCACGGCGTCGTTCGCGATATTCCGTATGATGCCCGCTACCACGGATGTCAAAAACAGCTGCGCCTGGGTGTTGGAATAGGGCAGGCCATAGCCGCGACCCGGCGCATCGAAGATCAGCTCGATGCCTTCGCGTCTCACCGGCAGGATGACGGACGCGAGATCGCCGTTCTCGCCGGCGCGCAGCAGGACATAATCGCGGGTGGCGCCCTGCGAAGGGCCGGTCGATCAGATCGCGGCCGCTGGCGCGGTTTCTTCGCCCGTCACCGTCGCCCGGGCATGGCCGAGATCGGCAAACAGGCGGCGTTTGGCGGCCTCGAATTCATCGCTGAGGCGGTCGCGCGGGCGGGGCAGATCCACCTCAACGATGCTGGCGATCCGACCGGGACGTGGGCGCATCACGACGATCCGGTCGGCCAGGACCAGCGCTTCTTCGATATCATGGGTGACGAGCACGAGGGTCGGGCGCGTGTCGGCCCACAGGTCCAGCATGTGGTCCTGGAGATCGATGCGGGTGAAGGCGTCGAGGGCGGAAAAGGGCTCGTCCAGCAGCAGCACGCGGGGATGCGCCACCAGCGCGCGGCTGATGGCGACCCGCTGCGCCTGCCCGCCGGACAATTCGCGCGGCCAGCGCCCCGCATGGTCGCAAAGCCCGACCCGCGCGAGCGCTTCCGCAACCCGGGCATCGCGGATCGCGCGGGGCAGGTGTTCGAGACCGAAGCCCACATTCTGCGCCACCGTCAGCCAGGACAGGAGGCGCGGCTCCTGGAACACCAACCCGACCAGGGGATGGGGCGCGGTGATTACCGCGCCGTTCACTCGCACCCGTCCCTCGGACGGGTGGTCCAGCCCGGCGATCATGCGCAGCAGGGTGCTCTTGCCGCAGCCGGAGCCGCCGACCACGGCGACGATCTCGCCTTCCTCCACGCTCAGCGAGAAATGGGAGAGGGCGCGGGTGCCCGTGGCGTAGGTCTTGGTGACATGCTCGATCTCCAGCATGGATCAGGCGCGCTCCACGGTGTCCTGCCAGCGCAGCAGCGGCGCGGTCAGGATGACAAGCAGCCAGTCGGTGATCTTGCCGAGCACGGCGAACACCGCGATGGCGGCGATGATCTGGGCCGGCTTGCCCAGTTGCTGGCCATCCACTAGCAGGTAGCCGAGCCCTTCGGAGGCGCCCATGAATTCGGCGGCCACGACGAACATCCAGCCGAGGCCCAGCCCCGCGCGCAAGGCAATGACATAATGCGGCAGCACCGCTGGCAGCAGGATACGGCGCACCAGCGCCAATCCTGAGAGGCGGAAGACGCGCCCCACCTCCACCACCTTGCGATCCACCGCGACGATGGCGCCCAAGGTGCCAAGATAGACCGGGAACGCGACGCCCACCGCGATCAGAGCGACCTTCGAGGCTTCGAAGATCCCGAGCCACAGGATGAACAACGGCACCCAGGCGATGGACGGGATGGCGCGCAGCCCCTGAAGCGTGGGATCGATGAGGGCGCGCGCCAGCGCCGAGGCGCCCGCGAGCGCGCCGAGCGCCGTTCCCGCCACCACCCCGATGGTGAAGCCGGCCGCAATGCGGGCCAGGGTCGCCTCGACATGGGGCAGCAGGTCCCCGCTCTGCGCCAGCTGGGTCAGGGTCTGGAGGATACGGCTCGGAGGCGGCATGAGCCGCCCCTGCGCGAGGCCGAAATAGACTGCACCTTCCCAGGCCAGCGCCGCACCGAGCGGCAACGCGATGCCGAGCAGAAAGCGCCAGCGGTGCCAGGCCGGCGCGGCAGACGCGGGGCGGGAGGACGCGGGCTGTGAGGACGAGGCGCTTGCCTCGCCCTCACGGTCGGCGATGGCGCCGGCTTGCGACAGGCTCACGCTGTCACCGCGCGGCGGTGAGGAACTGCGCATCCACCAGCGCGTCCACCAGCGCCGGCACGTTCACGTCGGCGGCAACCACGCCGGCCTTCTGGAGTGCCAGCCCGGCCGCGAGAATGCTGGCCTTCTGCTCGGCGCCGATGGGGCCGTAGGACAGATCCGTGCGCTCCAACTGGCGCGCGATCACTGGCTCGGGCAGCTTGGTGGCGCTCACCAGCAGGGCGGCCAGCTCCTTGGGATTTTCCAGCGCCCACTTGCGGCCCTTCTCATAGGCGGCGAGCACGCGCTTGACGATCGCGGGGTTCTTGGCGGCAAAGTCCTCGCGCACGTTCAGCACGCCCCAGGTGTTGTATTCCGGCTTGCGGAAGAAGATCACCGCGCCGTCGTCGATCTCCGCGGAGGCGAAGATGGGGTCGAGCCCCGCCCAGGCGTCCACGTCGCCGCGCTGGAGCGCGAGGCGCCCGTCGGCGTGCTGGAGCAGCACCAGGGTGACGTCCTTCTCGGTCAGGCCATTGTCGGCGAGCGCGCGCACCAGGAAGATGTGCGGATCGGTGCCGCGCGTGGCCGCGACGCGCTTGCCCTTGAGGTCGGCGACGCTCTTGATGGCGGAATTCGGCCGGGTGAGCAGCGCGGTCCATTCTGGCCGCGAATAGACATAGATGGATTTGACCGGATTGCCGTTGATCCGCGCGATCAGCGCGGCGGCGCCGGCGGTGGAGCCGAAATCCAGCGAGCCGGCATTGAGGAATTCCAGCGCTTTGTTGGAGCCGGCCGACTGGACCCAGCGCACGCTGATTCCGTCGTTCGCCAGCTCGTCCTCCAGGATCTTCTTCTCCTTCAGCGCCAGCGACACGGGATTGTAGGTCGCCCAGTCGACGCGGATTTCCTTCACATCCTGCGCGGAGGCACTGGGAACGGCGCCGCCCAGCAGCGCGATCCCAAGGCCAGCCGCACCCAGGAGAACCGCACGACGCAAACGATCAAATCCCAGCATGACTGTGCTCCACAAATGAAATCTGTGAAAAATTCTATTTAGTTTATTAAATCTGTCAATTTAATTAATTAATCTGTGAAAAGGGTATGAGCCTCCCGGCGCGGTGCAGGGAGAGGCGCGCGGAAGCGAAAGCATGTGCAGGGTGGAGAACGGATATGGTGGGAAGTGGGGCGGCGGCGCCGGTTCAGCCGGTAGCGGCCGCCGAGGGGTGGGATTCTTCCAGCAGGATGCAGTTGCGACCCGCCATCTTCGCCCGATAGAGCGCCTTGTCGGCGCGCCCGTAGATGTCGCTCGCGCTCTCGCCGGTTATGGCGGCGGCAAGGCCCGCGGAGAAGGTGTAGGCGAAGTCCGGCCGCTCCGGCAGCGGACGGGACATCTGGATGGTGGCGAGCATCTGCTCCACCAGCAGCCGGGCTTGGTTGATCGAGGTGTCCGGGAAAACCAGCACGAATTCCTCACCGCCGATGCGCCCGAAGCAATCGCGCCGCCGCACCTGCCCCTGGATCCGCCGGGCGAAATCCCGAAGAATCAGGTCGCCTGCCTGGTGGCCGTAGTGGTCGTTGATATATTTGAAATTATCGAGGTCCAACACGGCGACGCAGCCCGGGGCTCCCGCCTCCCCGCCGTTGCCCAGCAGCATGTCGTCGATGCGGGCGAGCACGTAGCGGCGGTTCGCCACGCCGGTGAGATCGTCGGTATGGGCGGCCTTGATGGCGATGTCGCGGTCTTGTCGTACACTGCGCTCTTCCGCCCGCAACGAGGTGATATCGCTGGCGATGCAGAGCATCCAGCCGTTGCTCTGCACCGTCTCGGTCATCCACAGCCAGCGCCCGTCGCTGAGGTCGGTCTCGAACGCGCGGAAGCCGGTCTTGCCGCGTCGCGACTGTGTCGAGATGAGCCAGGCCTCGAAATCGGCGGTGCGGATCACCGTGCCGCGCTCGGCATGGAAATTCCGCCGCATCAGCTCGCCCCAGAAGGGCTCCTCGCCAGGCTGAAGAAAAAATGCGGAGCGGAATGCGGCATTGGCATAGCGCAGCCGGTCGAACATGTCATACGCGGCCACTAGGACCGGCGTATGTTCATAAAGCTGGGCAAGCGTTTCGCTCGTATCTTGCATCGCCGCCAGTGTAGCCGAGTGCGCTGCCACAAACGAGCGCGATCGCAGGCTCAGGCCTTGGCGATTCCGCGCATGGAGGCTGGGGCACCGGGAGGCATGGCCTTCCGCAGCGACACATTTTGCGTGGTTTCCGTGGGAGGTGGATCGTGCTGATCCTGCGGCCCGGCCGCCGGCTCAACGGGTCTCGGGCGTAGCGCCGGCGCGGCCGGCGAGCCAGGAGAGCAGGGGATTGTCGTGCTTGGGCTGCGTGCCGGGCAGGCTCGCGACGACGATGATCCGCGTGACTTCGCCGCGCTTATACGCCTCAAGGAACTTCGGATAATCGTTGAACGAGATGCAGCCGTTGGAATCGCCGCGCGGCCCCATCATGTAGCTGTGGGTCAGGAAGCCGTCGCGGCCATACATGGGCTCCTTGCCCACCGGGCGCATGCGCAGCGCCTCGACCCCATGGAACAGGGATTCACGCATGGTCAGCTCATAGGTGTTCGGCGGGGTGGGGCCGACCATCTTCTTCGAGACGTGGCGCACATCGTCGAAGGTGTCGCCATAGCCGGAATGCGCCTCCAGCTTTTCGCCGCTCGGCATGTACACCGTCTTGCCGGCGATATCGTAGACCGCGAAACGGTCGGTCGGGCCGGGCAGGATGGACTGGGCGGCCGGCGGCACCACCTGGGGTGCGAGCTTGGGCGCGGGCTCCTCGCCGAACGGCTTGTCCGAGGGCGGGAGATACGCGAGCTGCGTGCCGCCGATCTGGTTGGCGATCTGGCGGCTCAGCGGGTTACGCGTCGGCAGTGGCGCGGTGCTCGGCAGGCCGAGATCGGGCGCAGCGGAGAGCTGCGTCTGCGAAGGCAGGCCGGGCGACAGCAGCGGCTTGACCGGCGGCAACGGCACGGAGCGGGAGGCTTCCAGCGGCGCGGCCGCGGGCAGCGCAGAGGCGACAACGGTCCTCCAGGGGACGAACGAACCTTGCGCGGTACGCACGCCGCCGTCGAACATCCAGCTCGGCGCCAGGATGATCGCTCCGGCGGAGCGAAAATTCTCGATGTCGGTCACGTCCTTGCCGGCGTCGTCCAGGGCCGGGGCCGGCTGGACCGGGGCGGCGAAGACCTGGACCGGCGGGGGCAGGGGCGCCGGTGGCACGTCGATACGGTGGCTGGAGCCGCCCGCCAGCATGCGCCATTCGGCATCGGAGGTGACGATGAGCGTGGCGGCGGCCAATGCGCCGATGCCGATGCCGAACGCGCCGAAGACGACCAGCGGAAGCCGGGCCTTGGATGAGACAGGGCTATCGATGTAGCCGGTGTCGTCATAGGGCGTGTAGGTCATGGTCCTCACTGCGCGAACGGATTTCGATCCCGATCCTAAACGTGGCGGATGGTGCC
Source organism: Roseixanthobacter pseudopolyaromaticivorans (assembly GCF_043195145.2). Lineage (NCBI taxonomy): Bacteria > Pseudomonadati > Pseudomonadota > Alphaproteobacteria > Hyphomicrobiales > Xanthobacteraceae > Roseixanthobacter > Roseixanthobacter pseudopolyaromaticivorans. Next base: position 2,681,018 of record NZ_CM195539.1, on the reverse strand, counting down.
ACGCTGTGCGAATCAGATGTCTGCGCCCGCGCCAAACGGCCCGTGGGCTTTTCAATCAAACCTTGGCTTGCCAGGGCGGAACCGATGGTCTGTCCGTCCTGCCGATACCCCCACAGCTACCATCGCTTGGTAACCATTTTATTGATCTTGCCGCTTCAAGCAAATCAGGATGGCGCAAATATGTACCGCGCACACCCCGATCCGTGCAAACGCGACGCCGTCGCACCCCGAAAAGTCCAATGAAACAAGCCGCTTTCGGGTTTTTATGGCTGGCGCAACCGCCGCGCCGAACCCTGCCGCCAGAGCGCAGAGAAATCCCAAGTGGTATTTCGATGCCATGAATGAGTCCGCCAAGCCGCTGCCGATCCTCGTCGGACGCCCCGGAAGTTTCTGTTGGAGGCAGCGGCGGGCGGGGTCATCATCGCCCCCATGATCGACCTGAGAAACATCGAGACCTTCTTCTGGGCGGCGGCGCTCGGCAGCCTGCGGGCGGCCTCGGAGAAGCTCGGCACCACCCAGCCCGCGATCTCCCAGCGCATCGCCTCGCTGGAGCTGGCGCTGGGCGTGCGGCTGTTCGAACGCGAGGCGCGCGGCGTCAAGCTCACCGCCAAGGGCCACGAACTGCTCTCCCACGCCGAGCGGATGATGCAGGTGCGCCACGACATGCTGCAAGCGGCGCGCGACCAGACCACCATGAGCGGCACCCTGCGGATCGGCGTCGCGGAAACCATTGTCCAGACGTGGCTGCCGCGCCTGATCGAACAGGTGCATTCCGCTTATCCCTCGTTGGTGCTGGAGATCGAGGTGGACAGCACGCACGTGCTGCAATCCCACCTCATGGCGCGGCAGATCGACGTTGCTTTCCTTATGGGGCCGGTGCTGGAGGCGCGAGTGGAGAATCTGCCCCTGTGCACCTATCCGTTGGCCTGGGTGGTGAAGCCGGGGGTGGATCTTGGGCCGGGACCGGTGACGCTGGATCGGGTCGCCACGCTGCCGATCATCACCTATCCCTCCAACAGCTCGCCCTATCGCATGGTGCGCGACATGCTGATGCGCTGGGGCATATCAACCCCGCGCATGTATGGCTGCGCCTCCCTCTCCATGGTGGTCAGGATGGTGCTGGACGGGATCGGCACGGCGGTCATCACCCCCGTTTTCCTGGGCAAGGAGCTGGAGCGGGGCGAATTGCAGCTGCTGGAGGTGGTGTGCGATCCGCTGCCCGATCTCAGCTTTACCGCGAGCTGGATCGACGGGCCGGAAAGCTATCCCTCACGTGTCATCGCGCGGCTCGCACAGACCGTGGCCGGCGGCGCGCCGGCGCTGGAATTAGAGACATAAGCCGCGCTTATACGTCGCTTCCAAACATACAATTGGACAGTCGCCGCCCCCATGTCCTGCAATGAGCTTCAGAACGACGGCGTCAACGCTGCGGCAGAGGGATATCGGCAATGGCTTACGAGCGTGCGCTTGGCGTGCGATGGGCGTCCTGTGTGGATGTCCCCTTCGCTTCGGTCGGCTGAGGGCCGGCGATGCCGTCCTCTTTTCCCATCGACGACGCGGCGTTCCTCGCAGCGCGGCGCGCGGCGCTGTTGGATTTCGCCGGCGCGCGCGGATGTGCCGGCATCGCGGTGTTCGGCCATGGCAGCGCGCTCGGCACGGGTACGAAATCCCATGGTGCGCTGCGGTTCCTGAGCGGCTGGGACGGACATGAAAGCACCTCGCTTCTGCTGATCTTGCCCGGTGGATCTCATCTGCTGGTGGCGAGCCCCTTCATGGTCCCACTCGCGCGTGACCTGCGCCCGGATCTTGTGGTGCATGATGTGCGACCGGACGCCTGGACCGCCGCGCTGGGCGCGCTGCTGCCGGCGGGCGCATTGCTCGGCCAGGTCGGCTTCGACGAAATGCCCGCGCGCCTCCATCGCAATCTTGGCGATTTCGCAGCCGGACCGGCGCTCGATGCGGACGTGGCGCGGCTTCGGCTGGTGAAGGATGCCGCCCAGCAGCATCTGCACCGCGCTGCCGCTGCATTGTGCGACGAGTTGTTCGCCTCCCTGGGTGCCGAGCTTTCCGCCCGCCTGCCGGCCTGGCAGATCCAGCTGAACCTGGAGATGCGCGCGCGGCGCGCGGGCGCCGATTATTGCCGCACCTGGCTCACCATCCGCCCCCAGGCAGATTATTGCCGCTATTGGCGCGAGGAAGCGCTCGCGGTTCCGCAGGCCGGGGACCAGGTGCTGCTCGGTGTTGCGCTGACCGTGGATGGACATTGGGGCCACGGCATCCGCATGGGCAGCATCGGCCCGCAAAACGCGGCCCATGCGGAACTTGCGGGGCATGTGGACGCGATGCTCGAGGCGGGCCTTGCTGTGTTGCGCCCCGGCCTCCCGCTGGCCGGGGTTGAGGCCGCCATGGAGGCGGAACTGGCCCGGCGTGGCGTGATGGCTGCTGACCCCCGTTTGCGCCGGTTCAGAAACGGCCACGGACTTGGCTGCTCCTATGAGGACCCTTTGCTGACCGACGCCTTCCGGCAGCATTTCGACCCGACCGCCGCGCCGGTCGACGCACCCGATCTCACCTTGTCGCCCGGCATGCTGTTTGAGCTGCACCCCAATCTGTTCGTCGCCGGCCTCGGTGGGGCCGCGCTGGGCGAAATGGTGCTGCTCGCTCCGCACGGCCCCGAAGTGTTGCTGCGCTTTCCGCGCGGCTGCGTGCAATGGAGCTGAAGCGACACGCCGTATCCCTCAATAAAAGCAAGATCAGAACTCAGACCAGCCAGAGGATCCAACATGAAACACCTGACCTTAGCCGCCGCCGCCTTGTTCGCCGCGACCCTTTCAGCGGGCGCTCAGGAATTGCCCAAGACCAATTTGAAGGTCGTTGGCGGCCTGAGCAATCTCACCGCTTATCAGGATTATGAAAAGCCGTTCTGGACCAAGACGATCCCTGAGAAGTCCCACGGCCAGGTGACGGCCGAGATCAAGGGCTTCAACGAAATGGGCCTGAAGGGTCCCGAGTTGCTGCGCCTGATGTCCCAGGGCGTGGTGGAATTCGGCACCGCCACCTTGTCCTATTTCGCCTCGGACAATCCGATCAACGAAGCCATCGACCTCGCAGGCCTCGCCCCCGACGTGCAGACCGCCCGCAAGGTGACCGATGCGTTCCAGCCAGTGCTCGCGAAACTCTATGGCGACGGCTCCAATGTGCGGCTGCTCGGCATCTCCACCTATCCGGCGCAGGTTCTGTTTTGCAATGCCGAGATCAAGAGCCTCGCGGACCTGAAGGGCAAGAAGGTGCGCACCTCCTCGCGTACCCAGGCCGAGTTCGTGGAAGCCTTCGGCGGCTCCAGCGTGACCATGGCGTTCGGCGAAGTGGTGCCGGCTCTCCAGAACAAGGTGGTGGATTGCGCCATCACCGGCTCACTCTCGGGCTATTCGGCCAAATGGTATGAAGTCTCCACCCACCTCGTCGCGCTGCCGATCAACTGGAACCAGCAGATCCATGCGGTGAACGAGAAGGCCTGGCAGAAGCTGGACCCGAAGGTGCAGGCCTTCCTGCAGACCAACATCAAGGGCCTGGTCAACGACATTTGGACCGCCGCCGCCCAGCAGACCCAGCAGGGTTATGATTGCAACACCGGCGCCGCCGCCTGCCCGTTCGATGTGAAGGGCAAGATGGTGCTCGTGACCCCGAGCGACGCCGACAAGGCGCTGCTGCGCAAGGTGCTGGAAGAGCAGATCCTGCCCAAGTGGGCGGCCCGCTGCTCGGCCGATTGCGTCGCCAGCTTCAATGCCACCATCGGCAAGGAACTCGGTCTCGCCGTCAACAAGTGACGGTGCGGGCGCGGGAGGGTGGCCGTTCTCCGCCTTCCCGCGCCGCAGCCGCGGAGCCAGACAAATGACCTTGCAACCCACCCTTCCGGCGCTCGCCAAGGTGCTGCGCCATGCCGAAGCCCTCTCGCGAGGTGCGGTGTGGTTCGGCGGCGCCCTCACCATCGCCAGCGTGCTGCTGATTTCCTTTGACGTGCTGTGCCGCAAGTTCATCGGCTGGACCACCGGCGGGGCCGACGAGCTTTCCAGCTACGCCTTCGCCATCAGCACGTCCTGGTCGCTCGCCTTCGCAACGCTCCAGCGCGCCAATGTGCGCGTCGACGTGCTCTACCAATACATGCCGGTCCGCGTCGCGGCCGTGCTCGACTGGCTGTCCCTGGTGGCGCTCGGCACCTTCATGGGCGTGCTGACCTATTACGCCTACGACGTGGTGGGCACCTCCATCGCCCAGGGCTCGCACGCCAACACGCCGCTCGCCACGCCCTTGTTCATTCCCCAGGGCCTCTGGTTCCTCGGGCTGCTCTTCATGTGCGTGATCCTCGCCATGATGCTGCTGCGCGCCTCGGTGGCGCTTGTTACCGGCGACATCGCGACGGTGAAATCCATCGCCGGCGTGCGCTCCACCCAGGAGGAAGCTGAGGAAGAGGCCGCCGCCGGTGTGCGCATGGTGAAGGGAGAGGTGGCATGATCGCGACCACTATCGTCCTTCTGCTGGTCCTGATCGGCCTGTCCATTCCCGTCGGCGCCGCCCTCGGCGTGCTCGGGCTCATTCTCGACCCGCTCTATTCCATGCTGCCGCTCTCGCGCGCCATGGGCGAGCTGGCCTGGAGCACCAACAACGAATTTCTCCTGGTCGCCATTCCGCTGTTTATCCTGCTGGGCGAAGTGCTGCTGCGGGCGGGTTTCGCGGAGCGCATGTACAGCGCCATGAGCCTCTGGCTCTCCTGGCTGCCGGGCGGGCTGATGCACGCCAATATCGGCGCCTCGGCGCTGTTCGCGGCGACGTCCGGATCCAGCGTCGCCACGGCGGCGACGGTGGGCACGGTGTCGATCCCGCAGATCAAGCGCTATGGCTATAACGAACCGCTGTTCCTCGGCTCGCTCGCGGCGGGCGGAACGCTAGGCATCTTGATCCCGCCCTCCATCAACCTCGTCATCTATGGCGTGCTCACCAACGCCTCGGTGCCGAAGCTCTATCTCGCCGGCATCATCCCCGGTCTGCTGCTGGCGGGCCTGTTCATGCTCACCATCATCATCGCCTGCATCGTCAAGCCCCAATGGGGCGGACACAAGATCCGGGCGACCTGGGGCGAGCGGATGCGTAGCCTGGTGCATCTCGCGCCGCCGCTCGGCATCTTCCTGTTGGTGGTCGGCTCGATCTATGCGGGGTTGGCGACGCCCACGGAGGCGGCGGCCCTCGGCGTGCTCGGCGCGCTGATCCTCGCCGCCTGGTTCCGTCGCCTCACGCTCACCATGCTGCGCGAGGCGGTGGAAGGCACCATGAAGGCGACGGCGATGATCATGCTGATCATCATCGCGGCCAGCTTCCTCAACTTCGTCATGTCGGCGACCGGCATCACCGACGCCATCACGAATTCCATCTCCGGGCTCGGGATTTCCGCGACGGCGATGCTGATCGTGATCGTGATTTTCTATCTGATCCTCGGCTGCTTCATGGAGACGCTCTCCATGATGATCACCACCATCCCGATCGTGGCGCCGATCATGTTCCAGCTCGGCTACGACCCGATCTGGCTCGGCATCCTGATCATCATCCTGGTGGAAGCGGCGCTCATCACCCCGCCCGTGGGCCTCAACCTGTTCGTGGTGCAGAGCCTGCGCAAGAGCGGGTCGATGGGGGGCGTGATCGTCGGTTCCATGCCGTTCGTCTTGGCCATGGCGGTGCTGCTGGTGCTGATCTCCATCTTTCCGGGCCTCGCCCTTTATCTGCCGCGCGTCTTCTCCTGAGGCGCGGCTTTCCCCTGGTCCTTCTTCGCAGGTTGTCATGGAACTGAATTTCAACGTCGATGCCGAAGGCGCCGCGCGGGCGCTCAAGGTCAATCTCACCGATCTCGTCGTCGCCGGCTGGGCCGGGCGCGACATGGCCGCCATCGAGCACCATATCGAGGAGCTGTACGCCATCGGCGTGCCGCGCCCGAGCGCCGTGCCGCTCTATTATCGCGCTTCCGAGAACCTCATGACCCAGGCCGACCGGATCCAGGTGCTGGGCGCGGAAACCTCGGGCGAGGTGGAAACCTTCGTGTTCTCCGCCGAGGGCGAGATGTATGTCAGCCTGTCCTCGGACCATACCGACCGCAAGCTGGAGACGCAGAGCGTCGCGCTGTCCAAGCAGATCTGTGCCAAGCCCATCGCCCGCACTGCCTGGCGCTTCGCGGACGTCGCCGGCCATTGGGACGAGATGATCATCCGCGCCTTCATCGAGGAAGGCGGCGCGCGCGTGCTCTATCAGGAAGGCCCGCTCTCCGCGCTGCGTCCACCGCTGGAACTGATCGAAGGCTTCACCGGCGGCGCCGCGGCCCTGCCGGCGGGCGTCGGCATGATCTGCGGCACGGTGGGCGCCATCGGCGGCATTCGCCCGGCGCCGGCTTTCACCATGGAGTTGTTCGACCCGGTGATGGGCCGCACGATCCGCCACAGCTACACCATCGACATCCTGCCGGAAGTGGCCTGACCATGCAGCGCCCCCTCACCGATCTGCGCGCTGACCTCGACACTGGCCGCACCAGCGCCGCCACCCTCGTGGAGGCGGCCCTCGATCGCGCGCGAGATCCAGCCGGCGAGGGGGCGCGGGTGTTCACACGCCTGTATGAGGAATGGGCGCCGGAGCTGGCGCGCGCCTCCGACGCGGTGCGCAAGGCGGGGGTTCCCCGCTCCCCCGTCGAGGGGCTGCCGATCTCCATCAAGGACCTGTTCGATGTGGCCGGCGAAACCACGCGCGCCGGGTCGGTGGCGCTCGATGATGCGCCGCCCGCCGCCGTCCATTCCCCGGTGGTGGCGCGCCTGCTCGCCGCCGGCGCGGTGCTGACCGGGCGCACCAACATGACCGAGTTCGCCTTTTCCGGCCTCGGCCTCAATCCCCATTACGGCACGCCGCTGAACCCCTATGACCGGGCCACCGGGCGCATTCCTGGCGGCTCCTCCTCGGGCGCGGCGGTTTCGGTGAGCGACGGCATGGCGGCCGCCGCCATCGGCACCGACACCGGCGGCTCGGTGCGCATTCCCGCCGCCCTGTGCGGCCTTTCCGGCTTCAAGCCCACGCCGCGGCGGGTGCCGCGCGCCGGCGTGCTGCCGCTGTCCACCAGCCTGGATTCCATCGGGCCCATCGCGCCGACCGTGACCTGTTGCGCGATCCTCGATTCCGTTCTCTCAGGTAGCGGAGCGGACGTGCCGGCCCCGGCCGCGCTTGAGGGATTGCGGCTCGCGGTTCCGACCACCATCGCCCTCGACGGCATGGACGGCGCAGTTTCCGCCGCCTTTTCCCAGACGCTCTCGATCCTTTCGGCGGCCGGCGCGCAGGTGCGCGAGATCGCGGTTCCTGAATTCGCGCGGCTCCCCGCCATCAATGCCAAGGGCGGCCTGATCGCCGCCGAGGCTTGGCATTGGCATCGCGCGCTGATCGACCGCGCCGGGCCGCGCTATGACCCGCGCGTTCTGGTGCGGCTGATGCGCGGGCGGGACATGTCGGCTGCCGATTATATCGACGTGCTTGAGGCCCGCGCCGCATGGATCGCGTCCCTCGAAACGCGCCTCGCGCCGTTCGATGCCCTGATCCTGCCGACCGTGCCGCTCATCGCCCCGGCGCTCGCCACGCTGGAGGCGGACGATGCCGCCTATGGGGCCACGAATATCCTGATGCTGCGCAACCCCACCTTTATCAACTTCCTTGACGGCTGCGCGCTCTCGATCCCCTGCCACTGGCCCGGAACGGCCCCGGTCGGGCTCATGATCGCCGGGGCGGCGGGCCGCGACCGCGCGATCCTGGCCATCGGGCGGGCGGCGGAGGCGGCGCTCGACGCCGCCCTGCGCCGCTGAGCTATATGGAGGCGCCTATGTCCCCCGTCCTTCCCGCGCTGCCCTACGAGGCTCGTCTCGCCGCCCGTTCCGGCGTGCTGAGCGGCCCCACGGCCAATGTCGCGCCCGGCTTCGTCCAGGCCAATCTCGCCATTCTGCCGCGTGCGCTGGCCTATGATTTCCTGCTGTTCTGCCAGCGCAATCCCAAGCCTTGCCCGCTGGTGGGGGTTTCGGAAGTGGGAGACCCATTTCTTCCCGTGCTCGGCCGCGATCTCGACATCCGCACCGACATTCCGCGTTACCGGGTGTGGCGCGCGGGCGAGCTTATCTCTGAACCCACCCACATCACCGACCTGTGGCGGGACGATCTGGTGGCCTTCCTGATCGGCTGCTCGTTCTCGTTCGAGGAGGCCATGCTCGCGGCCGGACTGCCGGTGCGCCATATCGAGCAGGGCAGCAATGTGCCCATGTACCGAACCTCCATCGCGACCAAGGCAGCGGGGCGGTTCAGCGGACCCCTCGTGGTTTCCATGCGCCCGCTCTCGCCGGCCGATGCCATTCGCGCGGTGCAGGTGACCTCGCGCTTCCCTTCCGTGCACGGCGCGCCGGTACATATCGGCGATCCGGCAGCCATCGGCATTACCGATATCGGCGCCCCGGATTATGGTGATCCGGTCGAGATCCGGCCCGGCGAAGTGCCGGTGTTTTGGGCGTGTGGCGTCACCCCGCAGGCGGTGATCGCCAGCGTGCGGCCGGAGTTCTGCATCACCCACGCGCCCGGCCATATGCTGGTGTGCGACATCGCGAACGGTGCGCTGGCCTCCATGTGAGGTGGATGCGCCAAGCGTGCCGTCAGGGCGATGACCGCTTCGGCGTGCCCACACAGGCAGGGTCGATGGCCTGCGTCGCGATCTGCCGGAAGCGCGGCCAGGGGCACAGACCGTCTGCACCGGAGCCGCATGAGGGAAGCGGCAGCAGCGCCACCGCCGGCGGAGCGGCGTCTGAAAGCACGGCGTCGGCGTGCATCTGCGCGAGGGTCTGGGCGAAATAGACGAGGCGAACCATCGTCTCGCCGTCCGCGCCGCGCCACAGCTCGAAGGCGAACGCCCCGCCCGGCGGCACCTGCTCGGGCTGGTAGCTCTCCAGCTGCCAGGTCAGATCGAGCATTCCGGCGACATTCAAGATCAGGTCGTCATGGGTGGCGAACACGTGCAGCGCCGGGCCGTCTCCGGCCGTCGCCTCGAGGGCGTCCAGCACCAGGGAAAGCACCGGTGATCCCTTCTTCACCGCTTGGTATTTCGGCATGTGTGCGGCGCGGTCGTAGAAGGCATGGATGGCGTTGACGAAGGTCAGCGCCGCCGGCAGCGGACGGCCGGCCGCCGCTTCCAGCCCGCCCCATGCCACCCGATCGGACGGGTGGCCGGCGGCGTACTGCATGAGGAATTGTTCCGACGGCGCGGTGGCGAGCGCGATCGGCCCCGGCGTCTCGGCGGAGACGGGTATGCTTGCGAGCGAGCACGGGGCGGCGGCGCCGTGGGCCGCGCAGCCGGCATCCGAGAAGGGGCCGAGCGCGGCATCCATCGCCGCAAGGGGCGCGCGCAATTCACCCGCCGCCACAGCAGCCCAGGAGCCGCCGGCCATCGCCTGCGCGGCACGGGCCGCCAGAGCGGGATCGAAGCCGCAGGCCGGCCCCTTGTAGACATCGGCGGCGATCGACCAGCCGGGGATCGCGCAGCCGGGGAACATGGCGTCCATCAGCGCGCCTGCCGTTACGATGGTGCGCTCGGAAGTGTCGGCGGTGAAGGCCACGGCGTGACGCGGCGGGCAGGCGGTGCCGGCAAGCAGGCCGAGCGCCGCATAATGGGTGCGATAGAAGCGGCCGAGCCGGGCGACACGCCCATAGCCTTCCGGCAGCAGGTGCCCAGCCACGACATCCACCGGCCAGGGGCGGCTCGCGAGCGCGTCGAAGCATTCACCCGAACTTAGGGTGGTGTCGCAGCGGGTGGCCTTGGTGGGGCCGCGCAGGCCGTGGCGACTCAGCAGCACCACGCCCTGAAGGCGCGCGCCCGCCGGTGCGAAAAGCCCCGCTTGTGCCTCTGCCCGCGCGCGGCCCGCGTCGGTCAGCGCCAGGGCGCAGACGACCGGAAAGATCAGGAGAATGGCACGCAGGACGAAAAGACACGGCACGTCGCACCCCGGCAGATTCGCGCATTCCGATGCATTTTGGCAGGTGTCCCACATGGCTCGCGGTGGATCACGCGGATTCGGCGGGGACCGGGACGTCTGCGAACTGTATCGACCTGTAACACCGCGCCGGCAGGGCACAGTCTGCGACACTTTCGGGGCTTCCTGGCAAAGTTCTGCGATGGGGGCGGGCGAAGGTGTGTGCGTCGGAGCGTGTCTCCGTACCCCAACCCGTCCGGCGCACCGTCCTGACGACGGCATGTGCCGTCCAGGCCTGCCGCCGCGATTCGCACTGCCGACCCGCCCCTCAGAAGGAGCATCGATGCTTCCCGTCCGGCCATTCCTTTTGCGCGCGTTTATGCCGCTCCTTGCACTCGTCTCCAACATCGCTCTGAGCGCCCCGGCACGCGCCCAAGACGCCAGCGCAAACCCTCCCGCCGCCGTGCCCGAGGGCGAGCAGGTCTTCCGCACCCGCTGCGCGTCCTGCCACAGTCTCGAGCCTGGCCAGAACCGCATTGGCCCGAACCTTGCCGGCGTCTATGGCCGGGCTGCGGGCAAGGTGGAGGGGGCACGCTACTCGCCCGGCATGCGCAGCGCCGCCGTCACCTGGGACGAGGCGAGCCTCGACGCCTATCTGAATGCGCCCCGCGATGTGGTTCCCGGCTCCACCATGACCTTCACCCTTCGCGATGCGGCGCAGCGCCAGGCGGTGATCGCCTATCTGCGGGCGCAGCAGGCTGCCAAGCCGCAATGATCCCGGCTGTTTGCGGGCATCGCCGCCGGCCGATATGAAATTGTATCAATTCTTATGCGTCGGCGGTTCTGCGACAGCTTGCGACAAACCCGCCCCTGCCGGGCAAGGTTCTGCGACAGCTGCCGCCTAAGCTCCCGGCACTGAATTTCGAACATGGCGCGTCGTTCGCCGCCAGCCTCATGCACGGCACGACCACACCTGCGGCTCGATACCCAGGCGCGCCCGCAGTCCTAAGTCCTCAGGAGATCAAAATGGCTCGATTGACCATCAACGGCCAGATTCGGGACGTCGAAGTCGATCCCGATACCCCACTGCTGTGGGTGATCCGCGAACAGGTGGGCCTCACCGGCACCAAGTTCGGCTGCGGCATCGCCCAGTGCGGCGCCTGCACCGTGCATATCGACGGTGTCGCCACGCGCTCCTGCGCGCTGCCGGTGAGCGCGGTCGGCGATGACCAGAAGATCGTCACCATCGAAGGGCTCTCGCCCGATGGCAGCCATCCCGTGCAGAAGGCCTGGCTGGCACTGGACGTTCCCCAATGCGGCTATTGCCAGTCGGGCATGATCATGGCCTCGGCGGCGCTATTGCAGCAGAATCCGAAGCCGAACGACGACGATATCTCCGCCGAAATCACCAATATCTGCCGCTGCGGCACCTATCCCAAGGTGCGCGCGGCCATCCACATGGCCGCCGAGGGCGGCGCTACGAAGCAGGCCGGGTGAGGGAGGGCGACATGACCTATCAGCCGAACGTATCGCGCCGCGCCTTCATCGCCGGCTCCGCCGCCGCCATCGGCGGCTTCACCCTGGGCTTCCACGTGCCGTTTGCCGACGCGGCGACGGCCGAGGGCGCCCCTGCCATCCCGCCGGAGGTGAACGCCTGGGTGGTGGTGAAGCCCGACGAAACCGTTGTCATCCGCATCGCCCGCTCCGAAATGGGCCAGGGCACGCTGACGGGCCTCGCCCAATTGGTAGCGGAGGAGCTGGAGTGCGACTGGTCCAAGGTGACGACGGAATATCCGACGCCCGGTGAGAACCTCGCCCGCAACCGGGTGTGGGGCAGCTATTCCACAGGCGGAAGTCGCGGCATCCGGGATTCGGAAAGCTACGTGCGCCAGGGCGGGGCTGCCGCCCGGGAGATGCTGATCGCCGCCGCGGCCGGCCAATGGAAGGTGCCGGCCACGGAATGCAAGGCCGCGAAAGGGGTGATCACCCACACGGCGAGCGGTCGCACCACCACCTATGGCAAGGTGGCCGATGCCGCCGCCACCCAGACCCCGCCGGCCAACATCAAGCTCAAGGATCCTAAGGACTGGACCATCGCCGGCAAGCCCATGCCGCGCCTCGATACTGTCGACAAGCTGACTGGGAAGCAGATCTACGGGGCCGACCTGCGGCTGCCCGGCATGCTGGTCGCCACCATCAAGGCCTGCCCCGTGTTCGGCGGGAAGGTCGCGAGCTTCGATGCGGCTGCGGTCGCCGGCAAGCCCGGCGTGCGCAAGGTGGTGCAGGTGGGCGATAACGCGGTGGCGGTGGTCGCCGATACCTGGTGGCAGGCCAAGACCGCACTTGATGCCTTGCCGATCACCTGGGACGAGGGACCCAACAAAGGCCTCTCCAGCGCCAATATCGCCGCCACGCTGGCCGCCGGCCTCGATGCGCCGGACGCCTTCGTGGGCAACAAGCAGGGCGATGTGACTGCGGCCCTGGCCGGCGCCGCCAAGACCGTCAGCGCAACCTATTCCTTCCCCTATCTCAACCACGCCACCATGGAGCCGATGAACGCGACGGCGCTCTACACGGCGGACAAATGCGAGGTGTGGGTGCCGACACAGAATGGCGAGGCCAGTCTTGCCGCCGCTGCGGAAGCGGCGGGCCTGCCGGTCGGGAAGTGCGACGTGCACAAGCTGCTCCTCGGCGGAGGTTTCGGCCGGCGCGGCAATTTCCAGGATTATGTGCGACAGGCCGTGCTGATCGCCAAGCAGATGCCCGGCACGCCGGTGAAGCTCTTGTGGTCGCGCGAGGAGGACATGCTCCACGGCGCCTATCATCCGATCACCCAGGCCAAGCTCACCGGCGGGTTCGACGCGCAGGGGAATCTGATCGCGCTCCATATGCGCATTTCCGGCCAGTCGATCCTTGCGTCGATGCGGCCCGAGGGCAAGCAGGGCGACATGGATCCCGTGGTGTTCCAGGGACTGACCGCGAACAGCCCGGAAGGCCACATCGGCTACACCATCCCCAACGTGCTGGTCGATCATGCCATGCGCAACCCGCCGATCCCGCCGGGCTTCTGGCGCGGGGTGAACCTGAACCAGAACACCTTGTACCTGGAATGCTTCATGGACGAGCTGGCGCATGCGGCCGGCGTCGATCCGCTCGCGTTCCGGCGCAAGCTGATGGCAAACCACCCCAAGCATCGCGCGGTACTGGAGGCCGTGGCGGAACGCGTCGGCTGGGAAAAGCCGGCGCCGGCGGGAGTCTATCGCGGGCTCGCGCATACCATGGGCTTCGCGAGCTATGTGGCTGCCGCCGCCGAGGTCTCGGTGGAAAAGGGGCAATTGAAGATCCACCGGATCGTCGCCGCCACCGATGCCGGGCATGCGGTCAACCCGGCGCAGATCGAGCGGCAGGTGGAAGGATCTTTTGTCTACGGGCTTTCGGCGTGCCTCTACGGCGAGTGCACGGTGAAGGGCGGTCGCATGGAGCAGGAGAATTTCGACACCTACGAGGTCCTGCGTCTTGCCGAGATGCCCGCGGTGGAAACCATCATCATGCCTTCCGGCGGCTTCTGGGGCGGGGTGGGGGAGCCCACCATCGCCGTGGCCGCGCCGGCGGTGCTGAATGGGCTGTTCGCGGCCACCGGCAAGCGCATCCGCACCTTGCCTCTGAAGAACCACCCGCTCGTGTAAAGCCGATCTCCGCGCCGGGCAATGGAGCTCGGCGTGGACGCGCCCTTGTCATGGGCTTGCTGCTGCCGGCATGATTCCCGCCTTCCGGCCTGCGGAGGCGGCAGAACGCTTCAACGATGCATTCAGAAAAAGCATAGGGCGGCCGGCATTGCTGACCGCCCCTTTGGCGCTTCTGTGGGATGCGATCAGCCGTTGCCGATCCCGCGATCGCCCAGCTTCAGGAACAGACGATCCTGCTCCGAGATGACCGGCGCATGGTCGCGCTCGTCGGGTACGGTGGTCGTCTGCTGCTGGCTGCGCGCCGCCTGGCGCGGTTCCTGCTGGATCTCTCGCGCGGAAGCGACGCTCGAGAACAGGGAAGCCGACATCAGAGCAAGAATAGCGTAGCGCATGTGCGTATATCCATTTTATTGAACGCAGAACATATCTGCGTTTTCATGTGAATGCCTAAGCATTCGTAAGTTAAATGTCAGTTGTCGCAAAATTATCGCGCTGCACCATGGATATTGTCGCGAAATGTCGTGCGCACCCGTGATGCGGGCATTTTGATACGCGCTCGCCGATCCGTGATGCGTTCGCCGCCTAAATTGTGCTCCGAAAGAAAGCGGATCGCGCGAGGGCGGCTGACGCTCGAACCTCGCGCCGGGGCTAAAAATCAAGGGCCGCCCAAGTTTTTGATCGCAGGGTGTCGCAGAGGCGCGGAGCGATACACTCTGATACATATTCCCGGTGGGCGGGATGGCGGGCGTGCGTATGTTCCGGGAGGAGCAGCGGAATGAACTCGGCACATCATATCGCCGTCGTGGACGACCATCGCGACATCCGCGACCTGGTCGGCAAATACCTGACGCAGCACGGCTACCGCATCAGCCTGGCGGAGAACGCGCTCGCCTTGCGTCGCCTGTTGGAGCGCAACGCGCCCGATCTCGTGGTGCTCGACGTGATGATGCCGGGGGAGGATGGGCTTTCGCTATGCCGGCACCTGCGCAGCACCACGGAATTGCCGGTCATCCTGCTCACCGCCATGGCCGAGGAGACCGACCGCATCGTCGGCCTTGAGGTGGGCGCCGACGACTATCTGACCAAGCCGTTCAACCCACGTGAATTGCTCGCCCGCATCAAGGCGGTACTGCGCCGGGTCCACAGCCTGCCACCCCAGAAGGGCCAGTTGGCCGCCAAAGTGGTGCGGTTCGACCGCTGGACGCTGGACGCCGGGCGGCGCGAGCTTCTGGGGCCGGATGGTGTGGCGGTGGCACTCAGCACCGCCGAATTCCGTCTGCTGTGTGCGTTTCTCGACCATCCGGGCCTGGTGCTGAGCCGGGACCAGTTGCTGGATCTCACCGTCGGCCGTGCGGCCGATCCCTTTGATCGCTCCATCGACAATCAGGTCAGCCGCCTGCGCAAGAAGATCGAGGTCGATTCCAAGAGCCCGGCCTTGATCAAGACCCATTGGGGCGGTGGCTACAGCCTCGTGGCGGAGGTTGTTGCCTGATGATGCGCCTGTGGACGCGCAGCCTCGCGGCGCGCTTCATCTGTTTCACCCTGCTGGCGCTGACGCTCTCCCAGGCGGTGGTGTTCTTCATCTCCTGGGACGAGCACGGGCAGGTGATCCGCAAGGCCGCCAAGACCGAGACCCTGAGCCGCTGCGCCTCGCTCGCGCGGGTGCTGGAGGCAACGCCGGCCGCACTTCACAAGGACATTCTCAGCGCCAGCAGCACGAGCACAACCCGCTATTGGATCTCTCCCGAAGGACCGAAGGCGGCCAGCGCGTGGCGCCAGCAGGCCTGGGCCTATCTCGCCCAGCCGCTGCCGCCGCTGGCGCCGCCCGGTCACGAGGTGGATGCCGCAGCACCGGTGGAGGCGCGTGCGGACGAGGCGCCGCGCGTCGATGTTCTCAATTCGTCCTGGATCGACCTTCCACCCCATGCCTGGCCACTCTCGCGCCCGGCCAAGTTTCTTTATCTCGATGATGCCAACGGCATGGGGATCACGGTCCAGCTCGCGGACGGGTCCTGGCTGAACTCGGCCTTCGCCAAGCGCGCCCAGGAGAATTTCTGGACCTCGCAATCCACGGTCTCGCTCGCGCTCTCGGCGCTGGTGCTATCGGTGATCGCGGTGTTTGCCGCGCGCGGCATCGCCCAGCCCATGCGGCGTCTCGTGGCGGCGGCCGAGGCACTCGGCCGCGGCGAGAAGATCGCCCCCTTGCCGGAAACCGGGCCGGATGACATCCGCCGCACGGCCGAGGCCTTCAACCGTATGCAGGACCGGCTGGTGCGCTTCATCGACGACCGCACCCGCATGCTCGCCGCAATCGGGCATGACCTGCGCACACCGCTCACCTCGCTGCGGCTGCGCGCCGAGTTCGTGTCGGACGACGAATTACGGGAGAAGATGCTCAGCACCATCGCCGAAATCCAGTCCATGACGGAGGCGACTTTGACCTTCGTGCGTGAGGAAGCGACGGCGGAAACCACCCGCACGGTCGATCTGCCGGCACTGGTGGAGAGCATGTGCGACGATCTCGCGGAACTCGGTTATGCCGTTACCTTCACCGAGGGGCAGAAGATCAGCTATCGCTGCCGGCCCGATGCGCTGCGCCGTGCCTGCCGTAATCTGGTGGAGAATGCCGTGCGCTATGGCGAGCGTGCGCGGGTGAGCGTGACGCAGGGCGCGGAAAACATAGAGATCGTGGTCGAGGATGATGGCCCCGGCATTCCCGACGTGTCGCGCGAGCAGGTGTTTGCGCCGTTCTTCCGCATGGAGCACTCGCGCAACCGCGAGACCGGCGGCCTCGGCCTCGGCCTCTCCATCGCGCGCACGATCGTGCGGCGGCACGGCGGTGATATCATCCTTTTCAACCAGCCGAGGGGGCTGCGTGCCTCCATCAGCCTGCCGAAAGCGGCGGGCGAACTTCCCATCTATGAATCACCGCAGCCGGTGGGCGAGGCGCACGAGGGGCACGTCGGAGCGCCGGCGCGCGGATTGCCGATCTGATGGAGTCCCGCACCCGGATCAGGAGGCGGCGCGCACCGCGCCTGCCTCGCCGGGATGATCGGTGGCGAGGCGATAGCGCCCCTGGGCGAACAGCAGCGTTCCACGCTCGAAATGCACCGCGCGGCGCACCCGGCCGATGAGGATCAAATGATCGCCGCCGCGATGCTCGGATTCGCGGCTGCATTCGAAAAAGGCCGCGACATTGTCGAGCACCGGGGCACCGGTTTGGCCGGCGCTCCAGCCGACGTCCCGGAATTTGTCGGGACCGGATCGTCCGAAATGGCGCGAGAGGGCGATTTGGTCGTGCGCCAGCACATTGATGGTGAAATTTTCCGCGATGCTGAACTTGGGATAGCTCTTCGAGGATAGATCGATCGACCACAGGATCAGCGGCGGGCTCAGCGAGACCGAGGCGAAGGAATTCACCGTGAGCCCCACCAACTCGCCGCCCACATTGGCCGTCACCACCGTGACACCGGTGGCGAACTGGCCAAGGCACCGGCGGAACTCTTGGGGATCGCGCGCGGGATCGCATTCAAAGGCCGCATGCACGCTCATGTCTTTTTCCTCCCTTTGGGAGCGCCGCCGTTTGACCGGCGGCGCCGGCGTCGTTGCGCGCCTCAGCCCGCCTTCGCGTACATGCTGGCCGGGCGCCGCAGGCCGAGATTTTCCCGCAGCGTGCTGCCGGTATATTCGGTGCGGAACAGGCCGCGGTTCTGCAGTTCGGGAATGATGTGCTCGCAGAATTCGTCGAGCCCCGCCGGCAGGATCGGCGGTTGGATGAGGAAGCCGTCCACGCCGCGATTGAGGAACCAGCTCTCCATCTGATCGACGATGGTAGAAGGCGTGCCCTTCACCGTGCGCTGCCCGCGCCCGGTGCCGAACTGCTCATACATCTGGCGCAGGGTGGGATTGCCCTTGAGCATGTAGGAGACGCGGGAGTTGGACCGGCTCAGTTCCTCGGCCACCAGATGGGCGGGCAGGGGCTCTTCCACATCGCATTGGCTGAGATCGATGCCCCCGAGCGCGGCGGAGAGCAATTCCTTGCCGACGTCGGGGTGGATCAGGCTCTGGAGATAGCGGATCTTCTCGTCCGCTTCCTTCTCGGTTGCCGCGACCACCACGTTGAGGCCCGGCATCACGACGATCTCGTCCTCGCCGCGGCCGTATTGCGCCGCGTGGTCCTTCAGTTCGCGATAGAATTTCTGCGCCTGCTCCAGATCATGGAGTGGGGTGAAGATGACTTCCGCGATCTGCGCCGCCAGTTCCTTGCCGGTGTCGGAGGCGCTGGCCTGGAAGATGACCGGATAGCCTTGCGGCGGGCGGGCGACGTTCAGCGGCCCGCGCACCGAGAAGTGCTTGTCCTTGTGGTTGAGGTAATGGAGCTTCGCGGGGTCGAAATAGCGAGAGGTGGCGCGGTCGCGCAGGAAGGCATCATCCTCCCAGCTGTCCCACAAGCCCTTCACGACCTTGACGAACTCCTCGGCGCGCTCATAGCGCTCGTTATGGCCGTAATGGGCGTCGCGGCCGAAATTATAGGCCTCCGACGGGTTGGAAGAGGTCACCACATTCCAGCCCGCCCGGCCGTGGCTGATATGGTCCAGCGAGGCGTACCGCCGGGCGAGGCTGTAGGGCTCGTTGAAGGAGGTGGTGGAGGTGGCCACGAGCCCGATGTGCTTCGTGACCGCCGAGATCGCGGAGAGCAGGGTCACCGGATCGAAATAGGCCATGTATTGCGGCCAGCGCGAGAGCGCCTGCAGGTTCCCATCGCGGGTGGCGATGGCGTCGGCGAGGAAGATCAGGTCGAACTTGGCCTTCTCCGCCGTCTGTGCGAGCCGCACATAATGGTCGAAATTGGTGCCGGCATCGATCTGCGAGCCGGCGTCGAGCCATGCGGCCACGTGATTGCCCGTCGGATGGAAGAAGCCACCCAGCCTCATCTGATCTTTACGTCGTTCGGTCATTTCTTGTTCTCCTTGTGCAACGCCAAGGCGCGGCACGGCTTTTCTTGTTAGGGGACGGGTGAAACGGGCGGATCACGTGGCGCGCGGCTCAGCGCGTCCTCACCATGTGGAGGCTTTGGCCATCGCCTCGATCTTCTTCGCGTCGAAGTCGTTGATCTGGGGGATGAACTGGTTGGTATAGGCGGCGGTGACGTCGAATCCCTTGGGGATCAGGCCTTCCTCGATGGAGATGTCGGCCATGCGCTTCCACTGGGCCGGCACGTTCTCGCCCCACTTCACGCCCGGCTCCAGCTTGGTGAGATCGAAGCGGGAATCGAAGATGCGGCGGGCCTGCTTGAAGGTGTCGTCATTCACCGTCTGCGGCTTGGTTTCGGGATACATCTTCCAGTGATTGCGCAGTGCGGCGTCAGGATTGGTGAGACCGTAGACCGAGGCTTCGGCGATGCCGCGCGCGACCTTCACCACCAGCTCGGGCTTCTTTTCGATGGTCTCCTCGCGGGCGATAATGACATTGCCCAGCACTTCGTCGATCCACGGCGGGTCGATGTAGCGGAACTTGAAGCCGTTGTTCTCCAGCGCCGCGATCACGGTATCCCAGGAGGCCCAGGCGTCGATCACGTTCTGGCGGAAGGCGTTGGCGGCCTGGCCGCCAATGCCGACCGATAGCCACTTCACACCGGTCTGCGGGTCGATGCCGGCGGAGGAGAGCGCGGCGCGGGCAAAAGGCACCGAACCTGCGGACATGTCAGGCACGCCCAGCGTCTTGCCCTTCAGATCGGCGACGCTCTTGATCGGGCTGTCTTCGGGCACGACGATCCGGTAGATCGACTTGCGGGCGTAAGTATAGACCGCCTTCACCTTGATGCCCTTCGACCGGGCGATCAGCAGCGCGTCGCCGCCCACGGTGGCGAAATCCACCTGTCCGCTGGCCACCTGCTGCACACCGGCGGTGGCGCCGGACAGGCCGATCACTTCGACATCCAGGCCTTCCTGTTTCCAGAAATCGGCGGCAAGCGGGATCGAGGACTGGGCGGCGTGGCCGACCGAGATGTTGGAGGTCGTGACCGCATAAACCACCTTCTCCGCCGCCCCGGCACTGCCGGCCGCGCCCGCGAGGGCGAATGCCGCCGCTAAGGTAAATAAAGACAAACGAATGCTTCGCATATTCAAACTCCGCCTCTGGTTATTTTAGGTTTGTTATTTGGATCGCCTTCAGCTGAGCGACTTGTTCCAAAACAGGAAGTGGCTCTGGGCCATGCGCATCAGCAAGCTGAGCGCGACGCCGAACACGCCGAGCACCACCAGCACCGCGAAGATGCGCGCCACGTCGAACTGGAAGTTTGCTTCCAGGATGAGATTGCCGAGCCCGGCCTTGGAGCCCACGAACTCGCCGACGATCGAACCCAGGATCGCCAGCACGATGGCGACGTTCAATCCGGCGAAGATGAAGGGCAAAGCGTTGGGCAGGCGCACGGTGCGGAAGGTTTCCCAGCGCCCCGCGCCGAGCGAGCGCATGAGGTCGAGCTTCCCCTGGTCGCAGGATTTGAGCCCCATGATGGTGTTCACCAGCACCGGGAAGATGGCCACCAGCGCAACGATGATGACCTTGGAACCGATGCCGTAGCCGGCCCAGATGATGATCAGCGGCGCGATGGCGATCTTCGGCAAGGTCTGCAGCGCCACCAGCCACGGATAGACGATCCGCTCGACGATGCGGAACTGCGCCACCACAGCGCCAATGGCCGTTCCGACCACCGCGGCCAAAAGGAAGCCGGCAATGGTCTGGAAGGCGGTGACAAAGAAATTATAGATGAACAGGCCCGAAGCGAATCCATTGTAGAGTGAAATCGCAATGGCCGATGGCGCGGGCAGGATGAAGTCCGGGATCTTGAAGAGATCTACCGCCAGCTCCCAAATCAGCGCCAGCATCACGAAGCCGCCGAAGGAGATCAGGGAATCCGTGGTGGAAACCGAAAGCCAGCGCAGGCGTTCGCGCTTGCGTGAGGCGAGGATTTCGGCCGCAGCCGTAGCGTCGAGGGACATGGCGATGACTCACAGGTTCGGTGGGCGCGAAAACGCGCGGATCGGGGCGATGCGGCGGGACGGGTCTAGTCGGTGCCGACGTCCAGCAGGCGGCGCAGCTTCCCGGTATAGGCGCCGAACTTCTCCTCGCTCAGCATGCCGATGTGTCGGGGCCGGGGCAGGGCGATATCCACCTCCGCGATCACCCGGCCGGGGCGCGGCGACATCACGATCACCCGGTCGCTCATGAACACTGCTTCGGTGATCGAATGGGTGATCATGAAGACTGTCTTCTTGGTCGCGTCCCAGATCTTCAGCACTTCGGCGTTCATCACTTCGCGCGTCAGCGCATCGAGCGCACCGAACGGCTCGTCCATCAGCAGAACCGAGGGGTTGTGCACCAGGGCGCGGGCGATGGAGACGCGCTGGCGCATGCCGCCCGAAAGCTCGAACGGATACTTGTCCTCGAACCCCTTGAGGCCGACCAGCTCGATCAGCTCATGGGCGCGGGCGAGCGAAGCCTGCTTGTCCAGGCGCAGCACCTGCGCCGGGAGAAGCACGTTCTGCAGGATGGTGCGCCAAGGCAGGAGGTTCGCGTCCTGGAACACGATGCCGACATCCCGGCTCGGGCCGCCGCCCTTTCGCCCGGAGAGAACCAGCTCGCCGCCGAACCCGTCCTCAAGCCCGCCGATGATGCGCAGCAAGGTGGTCTTGCCGCAGCCGGAGGCCCCGATGACGGAAACGAATTCCGCGTTGCGGATGGCAAGGTTGATCTTGCTCAGCGCATGCACCGTGCCACCGGACGCCGTTTCATAGACCTTCGTCACGTCATTGAGCGTGACGACAGCCGGGGAAAGCGGCTTTTGCGCATGCGTGTTGACAATAAAGGGTGTTGCACCCGCAATGGCTGCCATAATGCTTATGTTCTCCTCTGGATGTCCGGTCGCGCTTTTTGCGCAATTCTCGAACGAAATCTGAAACGACTTAAGTAACGCGCTCCTGGCCGGGGATGCGGGTATTGTAAGGGCGGGCGCCGCGATCAAGGCGCTCGCTGGTTGAGAACAGCGATTTCTTCAAGGCGCTCGCAGAAAGCGGCGGCGCTCTTCACATGGTCGCGCATGGCCTTGGCCGCGCACTCGGTGTCGCGTCGCTCGAGCGCCGCGAGGATGCCTTCCAGTTCCGCGAAACCGTCCTGCACGCGCTCCTGGGAAACCGCGCACACGCGGCGGATCCACTGCACCTTGTCGCGCAGGTCGAGCAGTGTCTGGCGCACCAGGGAATTGTCGGCGGCGTCATAGATCGCGGCATGCAGCCGGTTGTCGAGGGCGATGAAGGCGTCGGCGTCGCCCTTGGCGATGCGGGGCGCCTTGGCGCGGAAATCCGCCCGCAACGTCTTGAGCATCGGCGCCGACATGCGGGTCGCCGCCGCGCCGGCGGCGTGCATCTCCAGCAGCATGCGCAGTTCGGTGACCTCGCGGATCTCCCGCGGCGTGAGCGCCTTGATATAGGTGCCGCTCTGCGGGGAGATGGCGATCCATCCCTCCGACTTCAGGCGGGAGAGCGCGGTGCGGATCGGCGAGCGCCCCACGCCCAACTCTTCCGCCAGGCGCGCTTCGGACAGACGTTCGCCAACGCCGTAGTACAGATCCACGATGCGCTTCTTGATCTCGCGATAGGTCACGAATGCGGCATTCGCCTCATCGATATTGAGCATTTTCTACCCGCTTCTTGTTCTCGCCGAGCCGCGCGCGCTCCGAGGCGTCGCGCCGCTTCTTCCGACCGATCGCCATTGATGCTGTCTGCAAGCCTGTTTCCGGGACCGGAAGCAGCTGCGCCTCGTGGCTTTAAAGGGGCGCAACCCTTTCTAAAGCCGTGAGTTCGTCTGGATGTGTACCGTTCTAGTTGACTAGGTAAGTGGTCAACTAATTTGGAACATGATGTCGCAGGCGAGTCAAGCATGTCCGGTGGGGAGGGACGCAATGAAAGCGGGCGGCCGCGGCGTCGCATTTGGAAAAGCAAGCTTCGTGCCGGCGACAGCGCGTGGTCGCTCATTTCAGCGAGAGGCCGGGCGCGCGGGCAGCGCGGGGGAGGGAGCGTCGTTCCTCTTGGTGCGGTGCACGCGTCGTCCTAGGCTGAAGGTAGTCTTGCGCACGGATTCCCCATGACCGACCGCCCCCGCCACCTGCCGCTCAGCGGAAACGACATGCCGCGCTTCGGCGGCATTGCCACCATGATGCGCCTGCCGCACATTCCCGATCCCGCGAAGCTCGATGCCGGCTTTATCG
This sequence comes from Roseixanthobacter pseudopolyaromaticivorans, assembly GCF_043195145.2. NCBI lineage: Bacteria > Pseudomonadati > Pseudomonadota > Alphaproteobacteria > Hyphomicrobiales > Xanthobacteraceae > Roseixanthobacter > Roseixanthobacter pseudopolyaromaticivorans. The sequence goes on along the minus strand of NZ_CM195539.1, from coordinate 2,658,048 downwards.
GCGTGCCGCTGGACGTGGGCACCTCGAACCGCGCCGGCACCCGCTTTGGGCCGCGCCAGATCCGCACCGAATCGGTGTTCGTGCGCCCCTACAACGTGGCCACACGCGCCGCGCCGTTCGATAGCCTCGCTATCGCGGATCTCGGCGACGTCGCGACCAATCCCTACAGCCTGGAGCGCTCGGTGGATCTCATCGAGGCGCATTTCGATGGCATCTTCGCCGCAGGCTGCCGGCCGATGGCGCTGGGTGGCGACCACACCATGACGTTGCCCATCCTGCGCGCGGCGGCAAAGGTCCATGGGCCGGTGGCGCTGGTGCATGTGGATGCCCATGCGGACGTGAACGACATCATGTTCGGTGAGCGGATCGCCCATGGCACGCCCATGCGGCGGGCGCTGGAGGAAGGGCTCGTCGACCCGCGCTGCATGGTCCAGGTGGGGCTGCGCGGCTCGGGCTATGCGGCGGACGATTTCGACTGGCAGCGCGGCCTTGGCGTCTGGGTGGTGCCGGCGGAGCGCTGCTGGCACCGCTCCCTGGCCGATCTGGCGCGTGAAATCCGGACCCGCTTTTTGGGGCGGCCGACCTATATTTCATTCGATATCGACAGCCTGGACCCGTCGATCGCGCCGGGCACGGGAACCATCGAGCCGGCGGGCCTCACCTTGCCCCAGGCGCTGGAGCTGGTCCGGGGCCTGCACGGGCTCGATGTGGTGGGTTTCGACCTGGTGGAGGTGTCGCCGCCCTACGACACCACGGGCAACACCGCCCTGATCGGAGCGAACCTGCTGTTCGAGATGCTGTGCATCCTGCCGGGGGTCACCTATCGCGAGGCCCCGCATCCCCTGTCCTTCCGCCCCGATCTTCCGGCGGACTGGGTGTAGTCCTCCATCCGCGTTCAGGCGTGCTTCAGAGCGGAAAGCGCGTGGTAGGCACCCTCGTGATACAGCAGCGGCGGGGCCACGCCGATCTTCGCGCAGACCACGTGGCCGATAAAGATCGTGTGGGTGCCCACCTCGGTTTCCTGCACCACGGTGCATTCCAGGCTGCCGCTGCAGTCTTCGAGCAGGGGGCAGCCGGTCACCCCCAGCGTATGGGGCACACCGGAGAAGGGATCCGGCGTGCGGCGGGCGAATTTCTCCGCCAGGTCGCTCTGCGAGTGGGACAGCAGATTCACAGCGAACGCCTGGCCGTGCCGGATCATGGCGTGGGAGGCGTTGGCCCGATTGACCACCACCAGCAGGCTCGGCGGGTCCGCGCTGACGCTGCAAACGGCGGTGGCCGTCATTCCATTGACCCGCGCATCGTGCCGGCTGGTGATGACGGCCACGCTTGACCCGAGCCGCCGCATTACCCCCTTGAACTGCTCGGGGGAAACAGCCTGCGGCATGTCGGTGGATAAGGCGTGCGCGGCCATCACGCGCTCCGGGGCTGCGTGAGCCGGTCCCGCAGGCTGCCGCTCTCATAGTCCTGCCGCAGGGCGCCGCGTGCCTGCAGGAGGGGCACCACTTCATCGACGAAATCATCGAACGTGTCCGGCAGGAAAGCGGGCGAGATGACGAACCCATCTGCAAGTCCGGAAGCGACGATCTCCGTCAGTTCGTCCGCCACGTCCTGCGCCGTACCGACGATGCGCGGGCACATGACGCCGCGCCCGTACACGCCGCCCGCCTCGGCGATGGTCATGGAACCGTCCGGCGTGATGGAGCGCAGGGCGGCGAAATTCCCCTGGCTGCCGGAGACCGCGATCTCGTCCACCCGCGCATTCAGGGGCAGGCTGGAGAAATCCGCATTGGCATGGGCGGCGAGCGTGGAGAGGCCAACACGCGGATCGATCAGGGAATCGTGCAGGTCGCGCTTTTCTTCCGCCTCGGCGCGGGTGCGGCCGATGAAAGGCATCACCGCCATCAGGACCTTGCTGGCGTCCGGCGCACGGCCGGCGGCTTCAAGGGCCGCTCGAACATCCCGCGTGAACGCGCCCATGCGCTCGCGGTTTGGCTGCAAGGCGAAGATCACCTCCGACCACCGCGCCGCGAATGCCTTGCCGCGGCCGGAGGAGCCCGCTTGGATGATCACCGGCCGGCCCTGGGGGCTGCGGGGAATATTCAGGGGCCCGCGCGACTGGAACCATTTGCCCTGGTGGTTCACGTAGTGGACCTTGTCGGGGTCGGCATAAATGCCTTTGGCGCGGTCCAGCACCAGCGCGCCGTCCTCCCAGCTGTCCCAAAGCTTGAAGGCGACATCCATGAACTCGTCCGCGCGGTCGTAGCGTTCGTCGTGGCTTAGATGGGGCACCGAGCCGAAGTTGAGTGCTTCACCGTCATTCATTGAGGTGACGACGTTCCACGCCGCCCGGCCGCCCGACAGATGGTCGAGGGTCGCGAATTCCCGGGCGATATTGTAGGGCGCGTCGTAGGTCGTGGAGCGTGTCGCGCCGAGGCCGATGTGCTGCGTAACTGCCGCCATGGCACCGAGCACGGGGATCGGGTCCATGCGGGTTGCGTCCTGATCCCCCAGGCGAATGCCGGTCTCGAGACTCTCGCCATAGCGGTCGGCGATGGCGAGGCGGTCGGCGAAGAACAGAAAGTCGAACTTTCCGCGCTCCAGGGTGCGCGCGATATGGACATAGTGGTCGAGGCTGAGGAAGGCGGTCTCATGCGCCGGATTGCGCCAGATGGCGTGGCTGTGCACCACCGGGCCCGCGATGAGGAAGCCGCACAGATGCATCGGTTTGGTTTGTGTCATCGGATGTCTCCCCACGGCCCTGCGGGCGCGCGTATTCGTTGCGCGCGAACTGCTTCGCGCGCTGCTGGTGTTCGACCGTGAAATAAGGTCTAGCGGATCAAGAGATCACGCCGACCGTGGTATTCTTTCCGCCCTTGATCACCTGGACCAGGAACGTGCGATTGATCTGATCGCCCTTGGCGTCGAAATCGCAGCTCGCGCCGGCGCCCATGAACTTGATCTTCTTGCCGGCGCGGATCAGCTCCAGCCCCTTTACCACGTCGTCGACTTCCTCTCCGGGCGGGTTGCAGACTTCCAGGATGGATTTCGCCCACACCGACGCATCGGTGGACTTTGCATGCTCCATGGCGAGCGCGGTGACGCAGATCTGATCGTGGGCATTGCCGGCGAACAGGAACACGGTGCCGGCCGGCGCGCCCATCTCCTTCACGAACTTCTTGTAGGAGGGGGAATCCAGCGGCGGGGCGGGCTGAAGGTGGTAGATGCCCTCGCCGACCTCCGGGCCGACGGCCTGCAGGAACTTGCCCTCCGCGTCCGCTCCGATGGAGAGCGCGACGATCTTGGACTTAAAGCCGCCGCGATAGACCTCCTTGGCGATGGAGGCGAAATCGGTGAGGAGCGAAAGGCAGAACACCCCTTCGGGATCGTTGCCGAACGCCTTCTCCACCTCGGCGCGATAGGAGGGCTGGTCGGGGTTGTACATGACCACGTCCACCACGCTGCCGCCGAGCTTGGCCATCTCCGCCTTGAACGGCTCGATCATCGCCACCACGAAGGGGTTCTGCTGGGCCAGCACCACCACCTTCTTGACGCCGATGGAATTCATCACCTTGGCGCCGGCCGGGCCCCAGGAGGTGCTCTTGGCCTGGAAGCGCCACACGAGGCCCTTGGTGTCGCCGTCGGTCACGGCATTGGCGGCGCAGGAAACCATCTGCACTTTGTTGGCCGCGAGAATGATGGGCTTTGCGGCAAGCGCGATGGGGCTGCCCCAGAAACCGCCGACCAGCTCCACCTTGTTCACTTCCAGCAGCTTCTTGGTGGCGGTGACGCCGACGGTGGGATTGGTCTCGGAATCCTCGATGAACAGCTTCAGCTTGCGCCCGCCCAGCACGCCGCCACCGTCGTTCACCTGCTGCACCACCAGCTCGGCGGCCTTCTTCATGTCCGGTCCATAGGGACCTGTGGCGCCCGAGAACGGCAGCACCATGCCGAGCGGCACATCGGCCGCCTGGGCGAACGCCGGCATCGCGGCGCCGACGAAAGGAAGGGCGCCGAGGCCGGCAACGACCTGGCGGCGGGTGAGACGCGGCGACTGGCTCATGGCTGTTCTCCTGTAGGGGTGGATGATTGGGTTGGGTGAAGATGAAGCGCGGCCTCGGCCACGCCGTCGTCGATCTGCAACGCGTCGTTGAACCGGTTGAAGAAGCCGCAGAGCGCGATGCGGAACGTCAGCTCGACGATCTGCGCTTCAGAAAAATGCGCGCGCAATTGGGTGAAGACGCTGGAGCGAATGCCCCAGGCGCGTTCTGTGACCAGCCGCGCATAGTCGATGACGAGGCGGTCGACCTCGTCGAAAGCTTCATGCTCGGCGTCGGGAAGACCCTCGATCGCGTCGGCGGGAATGCCCTCCACGGCGAGCAGGGGGGCGTGATGCGAGACGCAATAGGGGCAGGCATTGAGCTTGGAGACCACCACCACGGCCAGCTCGATATAGCGCCAAGGCACGGCCTCGCGCGTCCGCAATTCCATGAGCATGCGGTAGATATGGTCGAGCGCGGGAGGCACGTGCGCGAGCACCGCCGCCTGGTCGGCGAAATCGGCATAGCCGCCGGCGAATTGCTCGTACACCTGCGCGATTTCGGGCGGCAGGGCCGTGGGGGGCAGCGGGGTTACGCGAGGCATCAGCCTTCTCCCTTCGCGTCGGGAAAGAATTCGGACGCGCGCCGGCGCGGTTCCGCTACGAGGCCCTGCGGACGCAGGATCAGCAGCAGCACGATGCCGATGCCGATCATGCCGAGCCGCAGCGCCGACAATTGCGCGCCGTCGATGGACGGCACGAGATCCTTGAGGAATCGCGTCGCTTCCAGCAGCGCCATGATCGAGCCGGCGCCGAACAGGAGGCCGAGATTGGAGCCGCGCCCGCCGGCGATCACTGCCATGAAGGCATAAGCGGTGATGATGGGGGTGAACTGGCTGGGGTCGATATAAGTGAGGTAGAAGGCGTGCAGCGCGCCCGCGAGGCCCATGACCGCCCCGCCCACGGCAAAGGCCCGCACCCGCAGCGCCAGCACCGGCTTGCCCAGCGCGGATGCCACGGTGGCATCGTCCCGGACCGCCCGCAGCACCCGGCCGAAGGGCGAGCGCACAAGGAGTTCCAGCAGCACGAACACCACCGCCACCAGCGCGATGGCGAACGCAAGGATGACTCCGTCTCCCCCACCCGGCGGGGTAATGCTGGAGAACGGACGCGGAATGTCGGCGATGCCGAGCGCGCCGCCCGTCAGCCAGCCCTCGTTGAGCAGCAGGATGCGGACGATCTCGCCGAAACCGATGGTGACGATGGCGAGATAGTTTTCCTCAAGCCTGATCGAGAGCAGTGCCAGCCCCATGCTGACGGCGGCGCAGAGCGCGGCGGAGAGGATCATCGCCGCCAGCCAGCCGATATGTGGGGCGGTGATCGCGACCCCATAGGCACCAAGCGCGACGAAGCCGGAGACGCCGAAATTCACCAGGCCGGCAAGGCCCCATTGCAGATTCAGCGCGAGCCCGACTAGCGCCGCGACACTGACCAGGATGACGAGGGTGACGAGATAGGCGCTCATTTGCGCACCGCCTTTGCGCCGAACAGACCGTTGGTGCGGAACAGGAGCAGCAGCAGGATCACCGTGAAGCTCACGGCCTGCCGGTAATTGGTGGGCAGCACGAGGGCCGACATCTCCTCGGCAACCCCGATCATCAGCGCGCCGGCAACCGCGCCGAGCGGGCTTCCAAGGCCGCCGAGGATGGCCGCCGCGAAGATGGGGATCTGGTAATTCCAGCCCATCAGCGGATCGATGGCGCGATCGAGCCCGGCGAGGACCCCGGCCACGCCCAGCAGCGCCCCGGTCAGCGCCCAGGCGATGCGGGCCACGGTGCGCCGTTCCACGCCGCGCACGGCGGCAAGGGCGGAATTGTCTGCCACCGCCCGCATGGCGCGGCCAAGCGGCGAGGCGGTCAAGAGCAGGTGCACCAGGATCAGCGCGACGACCACGACGCTCGCGGTGACGATCTGCTCCTGATTGATGCGCACCCCCTGCCAGCGGATCGGCCGCGCGAGGGCCACATCGAAGCTGCGGGCCGCATTGCCGAAGAAGAAACGGCAGATGTTCTCGATCACCAGCGACACGCCCATCGAGGCGACCAGCAAGGTGATGGAGCCGCGCTCACGCAGCCGCTCGAACACCAGGGCATCGGCTATGATCGAAGCGAGCGCCACGCACAAAGCGGCAAAAGCGGCGGCGAGCGGCAGCGGCCAGCCGAACAGGACATTGGCGACGAAGCCCGCATAGGCGCCGAAGGTGAGCAGGGCGCCGACCGCGAAATTGGCGAATTTCAGGATGCCGAACACCAGCGTCAGTGCCAGCGCGGGCAGGGCGAGGAGCAGGCCCGTGACCAGACCGTTGAGGAACAGCTGCGCCATGTCAGGCCGCCTTCCCGAAGAACAGGTCGGCGAGATCACCCGGCGTCACGTTCTTCGCCGGTGCGCGCAGGCTGAGGCGTCCCGCCACCAGCACCACCACCTCGTCGGCAATCTTCAGCGCGGCGGAGACATTCTGCTCTACCAATACGATGGTGACACCGGATTCTCGCACGCGGGCTATGGCCTCCATGGTCTGGCCGACGATCTTCGGGGACAATCCGGCCGAGGGCTCATCCAGCAGCAGCACTTCCGGATTTGCGAGCAGAGCGCAGGCAAAGGCGAGCATCTGCCGCTGGCCGCCGGACAGGTTTCCGGCGAGCGTGCGGGGGCGGGCGGAAATCTCGGGAAACAGGCTCAGCACCCGTTCCTCCTGCTCGCGCCCGATGCCCGGGCGGCCGCGCAGGAATTCCGTGGCGAGCTTCAGGTTTTCGCGAATGGTGAGGCTGCGGAAGACATTGGCTTCCTGGGGTACATAAGCGAGGCCGGCGAATACGCGGCGGGCCGGCGAGAGGGTGGTCACATCGCTTCCGGTCACCGAGATGGAGCCTGCCCGCGCCGGCAGGAGGCCCGCGACGGTCTTGACGAAGCTCGACTTTCCCGAGCCGTTGGGCCCGATCACGGCAACGATGGTTTCCGCCTTCTGGGCGAAATCGATGCCGCAGACGATATCGCCGCCTCGCCCGTAGCCGGCGCGCAGGCCCTGCACCAGCAGGGCGTTCGTTTCGCTGTGCGCCATCATGCGGCGAGCCCCAGATAGGCTTCCACGACCCGGGGGTCGGAGGTGGCCTCCGCGAAGGTTCCGGAAACAAGGGTCCGCCCCTCCGCCAGCACATGCACGTGGTCGCAGACTTCACCGACAAGGTGCATGTCGTGCTCGACGATGCCGAACGACAGGCCCTCGGCCTTCAACTCGCGCACCAGGCGAATGATTTCCTCGCGCAGCGGCGGAGAGACGCCGGCGCCCGGCTCATCCAGCAGCAAAAGCCGGGGCTCCAGCAGCAGCGCGCGGGCGACTTCCAGAAGCTTCTTCTGGCCTCCCGAGAGCGCGGCGGAGGGCTGGTCCGCCAGTTTCCACAGGCCGACCCGTTCCAGAAGGGCCCGGGCCCTGGCGGCATTCTCGTGCTCCTGCGCCCACCATTTGGGCCGCGAGGCCACGGCGCGCAAAAGGCTTTCGCCGATCTGGTGCGGCGGCGCCAGCAGCAGGTTTTCAAACACGGTGAGGCTGGAGAGCTCGCGCACGATCTGGAAGCTGCGCACCACGCCGATCGCAGCCATGCGATGGGCGGGCAGGCCAGTCACGTCCACATCATTGAATGATACGGTCCCCGCGTCGGGTTTGGCGAGCCCGGTGAGCGCGTTGAGCAAGGTGGTTTTCCCCGCTCCGTTGGGGCCGATCAGGCCGGTGACCTCGCCCTTGGCAAGCGAGAGGCTGCACCCATCCAGGGCCGCCACGCCGCCATAGTGCTTTACCAGCCCCGTCACGTTCAAAAATGCACCGGACATTCAAAAACCTCTATTTCCATCGATCTTATTAATTATAAAAACCGTCCTGTCGATTGCACTTTTTAGCTGCATCAAGGCATTTTGATTTAGATCAAGGTTTGTGCATTTGCCTACGAATTAAACAAATCATACCAAGGTGTTTCAAATTAAAGCCGTGATGAGCGAAGCAATCAAATTTATATTGCTTTGCGAAAAGCAAATTAATATTTATCCAATCTCATGGCGCGCCCACTCGAAATCACTTTGTTGCGCACATTTGTGCTTCTCGTGGAGGAGCAGAGCGTGACCCGCGTGGCGCGGCGGCTGAACCGTACGCAGCCGGCGGTCAGTCTTCAGGTGAAGCGCCTGGAGGAAGCGGCCGGCCGCGCGCTCTTTGAGCCGGACCTGCGCCATCTGCGCCTGTCCCGGCACGGAGAAATGCTGCTGCCCTTCGCGCGCACCATGCTGCGCATGCACGAGGAAGCCCGCTTGCGCCTCGCGGCCGAGGAGATCGAGGGGCGCGTTACTCTGGGCTGTCCCGATCTTTATGCCGCCTTCCTCCTGCCGGAGACGCTGGCGAGTTTCCGGGCGAGCTATCCCGGGGTTGAGGTCACCGTGCGCTGTGCCCTGTCGCGGCAATTGGCGCAGGATATGGACGAGGGCGTGATCGACATTGCCCTTGCCACGCGCATGCCCGGCGTGGCGCCGAAACTGGGACGCGGAACGGTGCTGCGGGCCGAGCCCCTGGTCTGGTTGGGCGCAGGCAACGGCAGCGCCTGCCGGGAAGATCCGCTACCGCTTGCCATGCTTCCGGAAGGCAATTTGTATCGCGATTACGCGCTGGCCGCGTTGAACGAGCAGGGCCGGCCCTGGCGCATCGCCTGCGTCTCGGAGAGCATTGCCGGCCTCCAGGCCATGGCGCTGGCGGACGCCGCCCTCATCGTGCTCGCCGATTCGGTCCGCTCCACCGGACTGGTGCGCCTCGGCGCGGCCGACGGGCTGCCGGTGCTGCCCTCGGTGGACTTGATTCTCTGGGAGCGCCAGCCCGGCCTGCTGCAAGCGGCGGATTATCTCGCCGCCCATATCGCGCGCAACATCAGCGCGGAGCGCTCGCGCAAGCGCGCCTGAAAGCGGCCGTACCCTGCGTCACGCCCTGCGACACTGGCCCTCATTGCTCGACTAAATTGAATGTATATTATATGCAGTCAAATAACGCACGTGACTGGATATGATATGGCCACCCAATCCTGGCCCCCGCTTTCCCCGCTCCAGACCGGCCTGCACGGCCGGTGCCCGCGCTGTGGGCAAGGCTATCTGTTCAAGGGGTTTTTGACACTCGCGCCCAAGTGCGAGGTGTGCGGCCTTGATTATTCCTTCGCCGATCCGGCGGACGGCCCAGCCTTCTTCGTCATTTGCTTCGGCTGCCTGCCTTCGACGCTGTTCGCCATCTGGCTGGAAGTGGCGTACGAGGCCCCGTACTGGGTCCATCTGGTGACGACATTGCCTCTGCTTCTGCTCACCTGCATTCCGCCCTTGCGGCCGCTGAAGGGCTGGTTGGTGGCGAGCCAATATTTCTACAAGGCGGAAGAGGGAAAACTCATCCCTCTGCCAAAGGTCGCTCCTAAGTGAATGGATTTTGCCTGCTGAATGACTGCATCATTCGGGCGGCAGCATCGTGATCCCATGTCGCCCCGCCACTTCAATCAGCCGGGGCACATCCGGAGGCTGGGGCGGCGGGAAGGCGAGGGGACCCTCGGCCGGTTCTCCTGCGGCGAGGAAGAACTGCTCGTGCAATCCGCCGGGCGTATTGATGATCAGCATGCGGGCCGTTTCGGAGCCTGCGTTACGAAAGCCGTGCGCCACGCCGCGCGGCATATAGACGAAAGAGCCCGGCCCGTGCCGGGTGGTCTCGCCGTCACGAAAAATCTCATACTCCCCTTCCAGAACATAGAACGCTTCAGCGTCCTCGCTGTGGACATGAGGCGGCGTGAACGCGCCTGGCGCCGTTGCGGCCTCGACGAGGGAATAGTTTCCTTCGGTCTGCGCTGCGATGCCTTTGAAGGTGACGATCGTGCCAAGCAGATGAATGGATGAACCCACGCGTGGGGAGGCCGCAACACCCTGTGCGGCGGGGGAGGGAAGTGTCACGGCTTGTGTCCTTTCTCCAATTTTGATACAAAAATCTCATAACGAGACAAATGTCTCATAAGAGGTTCATCTTGGATCGTCAACCGTCGAGCGAACGGCTCGCGCAAAAACAGCGTACGCGCTCCGCCCTTCTGGCCGCCACGCGTCGGCTCCTGGCTGAGGGCCGCACGCCCACTGTCGGCGAGGCCGCAGACGCCGCCGCCATTTCGCGCGCCACCGCCTATCGCTATTTCTCCACCCCCGAGGCCTTGGCTCAGGAAGCCTTGCTGGATGCCATCGCCGAGGAGGTGGATGGGGTGATGCTGGATGCGGGGCTTCGCGCGCTTCCCCCGGCGCGGCAGGCGGAGGAGGTGGTGGTCAGCGTGCTCACCATGGTGTTGCGCCATGAGGCGCTGTTTCGCACCTATCTCGCCCTTGCAGCCTCAGGGCAGGCGACCAGCCGGGGCGGCCGGCGCGTGCGCTGGATCTCGGACGCGCTGGGCGGCATCGCCGCCACCATGCCGCCCGCGGCATTCGCGCGGCTCATCAACGCCCTGTCGTTGCTGGCGGGGATTGAGACGGTGGTGGTGCTGAAGGATATCTGCGACCTCGACGCTGTCGAGGTCGAAGACACGGTACGCTGGATGGCGCGCACGCTGGTCGCGGGCTCCCTCGGGGCGGCGCTCCCTTAAAGCCGCACTCCGGCGCGGCCGGCCTCAGCAGGTGGAAGAGGGCGACACGCGGCCATCGAGCCGCAGGCGGTTCACATGGCCCATCTTGCGGCCGGCGCGCGCTTCATCCTTGCCGTAGAGATGCAGATGGGCGCCGGGTTCCGCCAGGATCTTGGCCCAGTCGTACGCATCCGCGCCAATCAGGTTGACCATCTGCACGTCGCCGAGGCGCGACGCATCGCCGAGCGGCCAGCCGGCGATGGCGCGGACATGCTGCTCGAACTGGCTGGTGACGGCACCGTCCTGCGTCCAATGCCCGGAATTGTGCACACGTGGGGCGATTTCGTTGACGATCACCCGTTCGCCAGAGGCGGCGGAGGTGATGAACAATTCCACCGCGAACACGCCGACATAGGACAGCGCGCCGGCGATCTTGCAGGCGATCGCGTGGGCCCGGTCGGATGCTGGCCGGGACATGGCGGCCGGCACCGTGGAGGTGTGCAGGATGTGGTCGCGGTGGACGTTCTCGGTCACGTCATAGGCGGCGAAGGCGTCGTCCAGGCAGCGTGCCGCGATGACGGAAACCTCGCGCTCGAACGTGACGAAGCCCTCCAGGATGGCGCTCTGCGCGCCGATCGCGTGCCAGGCGGCGAGCAGGTCATCGCCGGCGCGGATGGTGACCTGGCCCTTGCCGTCATAGCCGAAGCGCCGGGTTTTCAGCACCGCCGGCAGGCCGATGGCGGCCACCGCCGTTTCCAGGCCGGCGAAATCGTCCACAGCGGCGAACGGCGCGGTCTCGATGCCGAGGCCGCGCACGAAGGTCTTTTCCAACAGGCGGTCCTGGGTGATGGCGAGGGCCTTCGCCCCCGGCCGCACGGGCACATGGCGTTCCAGGAATTCGGCTGTGGTCAGGGGCACATTTTCGAATTCATAGGTGACAACGTCGCTCACCCGCGCCAGCGCGGCGAGGGCGGCCTCGTCGTCGTAATCGGCGCAGATGTGGCCGCCGGCCACCTGGAAAGCCGGGCTGTCCTTGTCGGGGCACAGGATATGAGTCTTCAGGCCCAGCTGCGCCGCCGACAGGGCGATCATGCGGCCGAGCTGTCCTCCGCCGAGGATGCCGATGGTGGAACCGGGCTTCAGCATGGATTAGACCGGCCGTTCCGTCACAGCTGCCGTGCGTTCGGCGCGATAAGCATCGAGCCGCGCGGCCAAGCCCTCGTCGCTTAGCGCCAGTACGGCGGCGGCGAGCAAAGCGGCATTGGTCGCACCCGCCTTTCCAATGGCGAGCGTGCCGACGGGGACGCCGGCGGGCATCTGGACGATGGAATGCAGGCTGTCCATGCCGGACATGGCTTTGGATTCCACCGGCACGCCGAACACCGGCAGCGGGGTCAGGGCCGCCACCATGCCCGGCAGATGGGCGGCGCCGCCGGCGCCGGCGATGATCACCTTGAAGCCCTCCGCTTTCGCCCCCTTGGCGAAGGCGAACATGCGCTCAGGCGTGCGGTGGGCGGAGACGATGCGCACATCGTTGCCGATCTCGAGTGCTGCGAGCGTCTCCGCAGCGTGCCGCATGGTCTCCCAGTCCGACTGGCTGCCCATGATGACGGCCACCGGCCGCGAACCCATATCGTTCATCCCCGAAAAAAGGAAAGCGCGGCTTTATAGGATAAGGGGTCGAGGGGCAAGGGCATGCGGCGCGCGGGCCCCCTTGGACGGGACATTATCGCCAGCGACGGTGCAGCCAGAGCCATTGGCCGGGATATTCGCGCACCCAATCCTCGATCACCGAAGTCACCGCCTGCATGGCGCCCTGAACGTCGATGCGCCCGTCCGCGTCGCGCGGCAGCACGATTTCTTCCGTGATCTCGATACGGAACCTTCCCTTCGGCAGGCGGATCACCCGCATGCCATGCACCGGGCATTCGAACTGCCGGGCAAGCCGCGCCAGGGTCGGATTGGTGGGGCAGGGGCGGCCGAAGAAATCCACCATCACGCCCTGGCCCCAATATTGGTCCACCAGCATGCCGATGTGCTGGCCCTCCTCCAGCATGCGCGCCATCTGGCGGCCGGCATTGCGATTGGCGCGGATCAGGCCGGGCATGGTCTCCGCCCGCATGTCCTCGATCAGCTTGGCGGCCTTTTGGATGTTGGGCGCGCGATACAGCACGCCGCCCTTGACCCCTAGCTTGCCGCCTGTGATCGCGTTCAATTCCCAATTGCCGGTGTGGGACGTGAAGAACAGGGCCGGCTTGCCGTCGTCCCGCAGCCGGGCCATCACCTCGGTGCCGACGATTTCGATGCGTCCGTTGCCGGGATGGATGGGGTCGTAATCCCAGATCCGGTCGAGATGGGCAAACTCCGCCGACATGCGGCCGAGATTGTCCCAAACCCCATCAAGGATGCGACGAATCTCGGCGTCGCTTTTTTCCGGGAAGGCGCGCCGCAGGTTCTGTCGCGCGACGCGGCTCACCAAGAAGAACGGGCCGAGCAGGCGTGCCAGCGTGCTCACCACCGCCGAGGACCAGGAGATTGGATAGAGCCGCGACCACCACACCAGCACCCGCACGAAGCCGACGATGATGCTCTCGATGACGGGCGCGAGCGCACGGCGAATGCGCCGCACCAGGCGGCCCCACAGGATCTTCAGCGGCGACACGGCCGGTTTCCTCAGAAGGCAGTGGTTCAGAAGCGAACGATGATCTTGCCGAACACCTTGCGGCTTTCCAGGCGCTCCAGGCCCTCGTTGAAGCGTTCCAGCGGCACCACGGTGTCGATCACCGGCTTCACGCCCCGGCCCATTTTCTCCAGCCCGTCCGCCACGTTGCGGATGGTGGCGCCGAATGAGCCGAAGATCTTGTACTGGCGCTGGAACAGCTGCATCAGGTTCATGTTCACCGACACGCCCGAGGTGGAGCCGCAGGTCACGAGCCGCGCGCCGGGCTTCATGGAGAGCAGCGAGCCGTTCCAGGTGTCCGCGCCCACATGCTCGAACACCACGTCCACGCCAACCTTCTTGGTGATCTTGCGGACCTCGTGCTCGAACCGGTCGACGCGGTAATTGATCACGTGGTCGGCGCCCAGCGCCTTGGCCTTTTCCATCTTCTCGTCGTCGCCGACCGTGGTGATGACGGTGGCGCCGATATCCTTGGCCAGGCGGATCGCGGCGGAGCCGATGCCCGAGCCGCCGGCGTGCACCAGCACAGTCTCGCCCTGCTCCAGCTTGGCATTGTCGAACAGCATGTGCTCGACGGTCGAGAAGGTGATGCCGGCGCAGCCCGCCTCCTCGAAGGAGACGCCCTCCGGGGCGGGAATCACCAGCCGCTCGGGCATGTTGATGACGTCGCGGGCGAAACCGTCGATGTGGAAGCCCAGCACGCCGCCGACGCTCTCGCACAGATTGTCGCGACCCTTCAGGCATTGCTTGCAATGGCCGCAGGTCATGGCGCCGTACATGGCCACCGTCTGGCCCACCTTCAGCCCGCGCACATCGGCGCCCAGCGCCACCACTTCGCCGGCCGCTTCCGCGCCCACCACCAGCGGCATCTTGCGCTTGGCGAACGCCATACCGCGCCAGCCCCACACGTCGATATGGTTGAGGGCGAGCGCCTTGACGCGGATCTGCACTTCGCCCGCGCCGGGGGCATCCGGCTCGGGCATGTCGACAATCTGGAGATTACGGTCGGAGACGAGCTGAAGGGCGCGCATTTTGGTCCTGAAGGTCAGCGATGGACGGCAAGCTGGGCCGAGAGGCCCCCATCCACCGGGATCACGGCCCCGGTGATATAGCTTGCTCCCGGCGAGAAGAGAAACCCGACCAACGCGGCGACCTCATCCACCTGTGCGAAACGCCCGGCGGGGATCTGTTCCGCCATGCGGTCGCGGTAGTCGGCATATTTGGCCAGCATCGCGGTATCGATGAATCCTGGGGCGACATAATTCACCGTGACGCCGCGCTTTGCGCTCTCCACGGCCAAGCCCTTCACATGGGCCAGCAGGGCGGCCTTGGAGGCGGCGTAGGCGACATTGCCCTGGTTGGCCTGGAGGGCTGCCACCGAGCCGATGGCGACGATGCGGCCCACACGGGCGCGGATCATCGGGCGCACCAGCGCGCGCGTGAGACGCACGAAGGCGTGGTGATTGACCTGCATCACCTGTTCGGCCTTGTCCTGGTCGACCATGGCCGCGAGCGTGTCGTAGGAGGCGCCGGCATTATGGCAGAAGCCGTAATAGGCCTCGTCCGCCTCGATCTCCTGCGCCAGGGCTTCGACGGCGGCCCGGTCGGCGAGGTCCACCGCCTTGGCGGTGACCGAGGCCTTTGGGTCCAACGCGCGGATCTCATCCAGCAGGGCGTCCGCCTCGGAGGCGGCGCTGCGATAGGTGAACGTGACGTCGTGCCCAGACGCGACCAGGGCGCGCACGATGGCGGAGCCAAGCCCGCGCCCGCCGCCGGTGACAAGCACGCGCTTATGCTCGTCCAAGCTCATGCGCGGACGACCTTGGCGTGGGAGGCAGGGGCGGCCTGCCTCACGCGGGTTCCCCGGTCAGTACCAGGCACACGTTCTGTCCACCGAAGCCGAAGGAATTGGAGATGACCCGGTTCACCTGGGCGTCGCGGGCGACGTTGGGCACCACGTCCAGCGGGATCGCCGGATCGGGGATGTGGTAATTGATGGTTGGGGGAATGCGGCCGTTGGCGATGGTCAGCAGCGAGAAGGCCGCCTCGATGGCGCCGGCGGCGGTCAGGGTGTGGCCGATCATCGACTTGTTCGACGAGATCGGAATGCCCGCGAGCGCTTCCTCGCCGAACACGGCTTTCATGCCGACATATTCCATCTTGTCGTTCTCGGGCGTCGAGGTGCCGTGGGCGTTGATGTAATCCACATCACCTGGCGTGATGCCCGCATCCTTGAGCGCGTTCATCATGCAGCCGATGATCGGCTTGCCGTCTGGGCTGGAGCGGGTGCGGTGGAAATTGTCCGACATCTCCCCGCAGCCTTCCAGCACGCCGAGGATCTTGGCGCCACGGGCGGTGGCGTGCTCCAGGCTTTCCAGCACCAGGGCGGCGGCCCCTTCCGCCATCACGAAGCCGTCGCGATTCTTGGCGAACGGACGGGCGGCTTCGCCCGGCTTCTCGTTGGCGGTGGTCAGCGCCGAGAGCAGGGAGAAGCGGATCAGCGCCTCGGGATGCACCGAGCCGTCGGTGCCCAGCGAAAGGGCGACATCGCATTCCCCGCGCCGGATCGCCTCGACGCCGAGCTGGATCGCCGTGCCGCCCGACGCGCAGGCGGTGGAGAGGGAGATCGGCTGGCCCTGGGTGCCGAAATGGTCGGCAAGCCGGTCCGCCACCGAGCCGAACAGGAAGCGCTCATGCCAAGCCGAGAATTTCCCGGTCTCGGCCGCATCCAGCAGATCGTGATAGACCAGGGGCTTATGGGGCACGACTTCCGCCAGCGCGCGTTTTTCCGGCCATTCCAGCTCGACCGGGGGCACGGCGGCGAACAGCGGGCCGGGGAAATTGCCCTTGGAGCCGATGCCGGCCTCCGCGATGGCTTCTTCCGCCGCGAGGGTCGCGAGGCGCTGGGAGAGATCGGGGGCAGGCACGCGGCCGTCGAACAGGAAGTCCACGGTTCCGGCGATGGTGGTGCGCATCCCCTCAAGCGGGAAGCGGGTGATGGTGTGGATGCCGGATTCTCCGGCGGTCAGGCGGCGCCAATTGTCCGCCTTGCCCTGGCCCAGCGAGGTCACGATGCCGATGCCGGTCACTACCACGATCGGGCGGCCGAACTTATCCGTATATGCCTGCGCCACGGGCGCCTCCTCCTAAGGACGACGCACGAGAGCGGCCGTCCGAACGTCCTGGTGCCGCATCGCGAGGATGGCGGCGGGGCGGCGGGGAGGGGGGACGTCGCGCCTCACCCCGCATCCGGCGGACAGCGAAGGACATGCCGGCGCGCCCCTCGCCTGTCCCTCTCCCCGTCCGCCTTCACGTGCCAGATATAAGGCTCAACCCACCCGTTCCACCAGCCCCGCGCCTTCGCCGCGCCAATGGCCGACGGCGGTGACGATCACCCGGGAAACGGCGCCGCTGCCGTTTTCCAGCGTATCGCCGGGCAATGCGGGAAACAGCGTGCCCTCATTCACCGCCAGGGCGGCAAGGGCAAGGCCGGCGGCGAACTGCGCCTCGAACCCATGGCCGATGCGATTGGCGAGCGAACGGACCGGAAGACCAACCGCGCGCAGGGCTTCCGCTTCCGCCTCGGTGGCGCCGCGCGCGCCGGTAGCGCCGGAGAATACGGCGGTTCCAGGCGCCGTGCCGGCCTTCGCCAGCAGGGCCTCGACCTTCTCGGTCACGCTGCCGGGCTCGTCGCGCCGCGCCCGTTCGGACCAGACGCCGGAGAGCTGTGCGATGGGCGTGGCGCCACGCGCGGTGGCGTGCTCGGGCGATTCCAGGACCAGGAAGGCGCCCATGGAGCCGGAGGGAATGCCCGGCGCGCCCTCGGCGCCGAAGATCGGCCGGAAGCCGTTCTTCATGCAGAAATCGTTCAGCGCGTAGAGGAGCAGCATGTCCTCGCGCTCGGCATTGTAGGCCCCGCCCACCAAGGCGATCTCGCTCTGGCGCGCGGCGATGCGCGAAAACGCGATGCGCGTTGCATCCACGCCCGCGCTTTCCTCGCCCATGAACGTGCGGGAGGAGCCAGTGACGCCGTGCACGATGGAGATGTTGCCCGCCAGCAGGTTGGACAATTGCGCCAGCGACAGGGTCGGGCGCAGGTCCGAGAGCAGGCGCTCGTTCAGCAGCCGGCCGGCGTCGTTGGTCGCCAGGATGTCGTTGAGAATCGCCGCATCGACGAGGAAGTCGCGCTCGCCGCCGCCGGCCGCCACGATCATGTCGGTCTGGCCGAGGATCTCGGCATTCTTGGCGATGCCCGCGCTATCGAGCGCCAGTCCGGCGGCATAGGTGCCGATGCGCTGCCACGGCTCCATCTGCCGCTGATCGCCCTTCTTGGGGATCTGGCTGTCGTAATTCACCTTGACCAGGGGATGGACCACATAAGGCGCGAAGCGCTCGGCATCGGTCACCGGCGCGGTGCCGGCGGCCAGCGCCTGCCAATTGGCCTGGGGCCCCTCGCCCAAGGAGGAGACGAGGCCGATTCCGGTGATCCAGACGTCGCGTTTGCCGCTCGGGCTCTGCTCACGCATCGACATAGTCCGTGACCGGGAATTCCACCCGCTCGGCCACTTTGAGAACCACGTCCTTCATTCGGCCTTCGGGCCAGGGGAGCACGCGAAACACCAGCTCGGCGTTGCAGATGGGCTTGCCCTCGCAAGTGCACTTGGTCTGTGCGACCACGAAGCCGGAGCCCTCGTGCAGAATCTTGGAATACAGGTCGAGATTCTGCCCAGGCACGACGAAGGTGCGCAGCTTGGCTTCCTTGACGGTGGCCAGAAACGGCATCTTGTCGAATCGATTGCGCGCGAGCACCAGCCAGCCGGTGGTCTGAGCCATGGCCTCGATGAGCAGGACACCGGGCATCAGGGGATGGCCAGGAAAATGCCCCTCGAAGATGGAGCTTTCTTCCGGCACAAGGCCTTCGCAATGAATGGTCTCAAGGCCCGGATCGATGGCTACGACCCGGTCCACCATCTTGAAAACTTCAGGACGCATTCGCTCCGTCCGGCCTCAGGCAGTCTTCGCCGCGACCAGATCGTCGATGCGAGCGCACAGGTTCTTGAGCACGAAATACTGCTCGGTGGTAGCCTTGCCGTCGTTCACTTCCTGCGTCCACTGTTCCAGCGGAAGCTTGATGCCGAACGCTTTGTCGATGGCGAAGGCGATATCGAGGAAGTCCAGGCTGTCGATACCCAGATCGTCGATGGCATGGCTTTCCGGCGTGATGGTGTCGCGCGGAATGTCGCACGTCTCGGCGATGATATTGGCGACGGTATCGAACGTCGAAGACATGAGTGCGCCTCTGTTATGGCTCGGCCGCTCGGGGCACGACCTGCTCGCTGCGGGCGAGACAAAGCGGCCACGGCCGAGGCTTGGCCTCTGCGGCCCCTCGGATAGTCGAAGTGCCCTATAGCGAAGGCGGCCTGAGGTTTCAATGGGAACCGCGCGGCGGTGGCGGTGCGATACCGTTTCACGTCACGCTTCGGTTAAGGCGCGATCCAGCAGCCGGGCGGGTTCTGCGATGGAATTGGCGCCGAACATGGCGCGTGGACGCAGCAGGCGGCTTGTCCCAAAGGCATGGGCGACCGAACCGGGCGCGGACGCGGCCAGCGCCGCCGCGGCCGCCAGGGCGGCGAGCCGCTCGGTGATGTGCCGGGCGCGGCTTTCCAATTCCTGTGCCGCGAGGCCATCGGCGATCTCTCGTGCCGTCTCAGCGGCGCCGGGCACCGCGCCCGCCTCCTGCGCCAACGCCGAGATGACGGCGCGGGTCGCCGCAGGATCGCGGGCGGCCGCGCGCAGCAGATCGAGGGCCATGACATTGCCCGAGCCTTCCCAAATGGCGTTCACCGGCGCCTCGCGATAGAGCCGCGGCAGGGGGCTTTCCTCCACATAGGCATTGCCGCCGAGCGCCTCCATCGCCTCATAGATGAAGCCGGGCGCCGCCTTGCAGACGCTGAATTTCACCGCCGGCGTCAGCAGGCGCGCGCGGGCGGCTTCCAGCGGGTCGTCCTTCGCCCGGTCGAAGCTTTGCGCAAGGCGGAACGCGAGGGCGGTCGCCGCCTCGCTTTCCAAGGCGAGATCGGCCAGCACGGCGGTCATGGCCGGCTGGTCGATCAGCCGCTTCTGGAACACCGTGCGATGGCGGGCATGGTGGACCGCCAGGGCGAGGGCCATGCGCATGAGGCCCGCGGACGAGACGGCGCAATCCAGCCGCGTTAACTGCACCATCTCGATGATGGTCGGCACGCCGCGCCCCTCCGCGCCGACGCGCCAGGCGAAGGCACGCGCGAACTCCACCTCCGAGGAGGCGTTGGAGCGGTTGCCGAGCTTGTCCTTCAGCCGTTGGAGATGCAGGGCGTTCACCCCGCCATCCGGACGGAAGCGCGGCACGAGGAAGCACGTCAGCCCGCCCGTCGCCTGCGCCAGCACCAGGAAGGCATCGCTCATGGGCGCCGAGAAGAACCATTTGTGGCCGGTGATCTCATAGGCGTCGCCGCCGATCGCCTCGGCGCGGGTCATGTTGGCGCGCACGTCGGTGCCACCCTGCTTCTCGGTCATGCCCATGCCGAGGGTGACGCTGCTCTTCTCCCAGAACGGAATGAACCGCGAATCATAGGGGCCGGACGTGATGCGCGGCAGCCACTCGGCCAGAAGCGCGGGCGCAGCGGCGAGCGCGGCCGGGGCGGCATGGGTCATGGTGAGCGGGCAGACGTGCCCGGCCTCCACCTGCGCGATCGCGAACAGGCGCGCCGCCCGCGCCACGTGGCTGCCCCCGGTCCAGGTGGAGCTTGCAAGACCCGCCGCGTGGCTGTGCGCCATCAGGGCGTGATAGGCGGGATGGAATTCCACGAGATCGAGCCGCCGGCCCTGGGGATCGTGGGTGCGCAAGCGCGGCGGGTTCTCGTTCGCGTGCCGGCCGAGGTCCAGGCGCGCCTGCGTCCCCCATTCCACGCCGAACGCCGCCAGATCCTCCGCCGCTTGACCGGAGAGGCCCGTGGCTTCGCGCAGCGGGGTGTCTCGGGCGACCAGATTGATGTCCGCGATCGGCGGCGGCTGGTTGAAGACGGCCTCTTCGGCGTTGGAACGGGTCATGGCGCGCCCTCCCAGATGGCATGTCCCGGTGCGCTGCGGCGCCTTCGGCTGGACACGTCTTTTCTGCTCGCTAAGCTGCCCGCCCATGCCCCTGTTCGCAACCACCTGGCCCTGGATCGGCCTCGGCGCAGCCGGGGCCTTGCTGATTCTGCTCGCCGCCACGGACGGTCTTCAGGCCGACCGGCGGATCTCCCGCTGGTTCGATCTGCAATGGCTGACCTGGCTCGCGGTGACGGCCTATCTGCTGCACCAGTTCGAGGAGCATGGGGTGAGCCTTTTGGGCGCGCCTTATGCCTTTCGCGGCGCCTTGTGCGCGACGCTCGGCTATGGCGATGCCATCTCCTGCCCGGTGCCGCTGGCCTTCATCACCGCGGTCAACGTCTCGGCGGTCTGGGTCGCGGGCTTTGCCAGCGCCTTGGTGGCGCGGCGCTTCCCCTTGATCGCGCTCAGTTTTTTCGCCGTGCCGCTGGTGAATGCCTTCGCCCATATCGTCCCGGCGATTCTCGAGCGCCGCTACAATCCGGGCCTGTTCACCGCGGTGGTGCTGTTTCTGCCGCTGTGCCTGTGGACGCTCACGGTGGCAGTGCGGCGCTACGGGGCGGGGGCGAAGGCGATCACGCTGGTGGTTCTCGCGGGCGTGCTGGTGCACGCCGTGCTGATGGGTTCGCTGCTCGCTTATCTGCGGGATTTCATCGGGTTGCTGCCGCTGGTGGTGATCCAGGTGCTGAACGCCGCGATCCCCGCCGCGCTCATGGTGGCGGGCTTTTACAGGCGCGCCGCCGCGCCGCCGCCGGCCCCGGCCGCACCGGCGCGCGCGCCCCGCAAACCCCGCCGTCCACCGGCTCCGGCGGCCTGAGAGTGCGCAAATGTTTCACGTGAAACAATAGCTTAGCGCGGACGAACAGGGGTGAGAAGGCACCTCTCCGCGCCTCTCTGCGCCTTTCCACCAGACCAAACCGCGATTTCGGCCGAAGTTTCCCGCCGAATTTCGGCGCGACGCCGGTGGACGCGCACGGGCGCCTTGATGGTGTCGGAGTAGGGGTATGAGGGCTCCGACTCGCGCGCCGCTCACCCGGATCGAAATCCATGGCCTGTCCGGTGGGAACGATCGTCATGCCCCGACAATCGCCCCCCTGCGCCCCGATGATCGCCCGTGCCGCCGACGGTCGATTCGACCTAGACGCTCGCCCCCTTGGCCTTGTCGCGCCGCAGATGCTCGTCCAGCCGGGGCAGGATCTCCACAAAGTTGCAGGGGCGGTAGCGTACGTCCAACTGGTTGACGAGGATCTCGTCCCACCCGTCCTTGCAGGCGCCGGGGGAGCCGGGCAGGCAGAAGATGTAGGTGGAGCGTGCGACCCCGGCGGTGGCGCGGCTCTGCAGGGTGGAGGTGCCGATCTTCGCGAACGAGATCATGTGGAACACGGTGGAAAAGCCCTCCATGCGCTTCTCGAACAGCGGCTCCACCGCCTCCGGGGTCACGTCGCGGCCGGTGAAGCCGGTGCCGCCGGTGGTGATGACCGCGTCGACGGCGGGATCGTCGATCCAGCCCTGAACCACGGCGCGGATTTCCGCCACATCGTCCGGCACGATCTTGCGGTCCGCCAGCACGTGGCCTGCGGTCTCGATGCGCTCGGCCAGCACGGCGCCAGATTTGTCGTCGGCGAGGGCGCGGGTGTCGGAAACGGTCAGCACGGCGATCTTCAGCGGCACGAAGGTGCGCGCGGCATCGATGCCCGGCATCAGATGGCTCCCTGCAAGGTGTTGCATTGCTGCATGGAGCCGCTCTTAAGCCCGCGCGTGAACCACGTCACCCTCTGCTGCGAGGAGCCGTGGGTGAAACTGTCCGGCACCACCACGCCCTGCGACTGGCGCTGCAGGCGGTCGTCGCCAATGGCGGTGGCGGCGGCGAGCGCCTCTTCCACGTCGCCCGGCTCCAGGATGCGGAAGCGTTCGTTGGCGTGATAGGCCCACACGCCGGCGAGGCAATCGGCCATCAGTTCGGCCCGCACGGAAAGCGCGTTCGCCTCCCGCTTGGTGCCGGCGTTGCGCTGCGCGGCCTGGATCTTCGGCAGGATCCCCGTGAGGTTCTGCACGTGGTGGCCCACCTCGTGGGCGATCACATAAGCGGCGGCGAAATCGCCCGGCGCCTTGAACCGCGTCTTCAGCTCCTGGAAGAAGGAGAGGTCGAGATAGACCTTCTGGTCGGTCGGGCAATAGAACGGCCCCATCTCGGCCGAGGCGCCGCCGCAGCCGGAGCGGGTCTGGCCCGTGAACAGCACCATCTTCGGGTCCACATAGGTGCGACCCTGGGCGCGGAACAAATCGGTCCACACATCCTCGGTCTGCGCCAGCACGGCGGCGGCGAAGCGGCCGAGCTCGTCGGTCGGCGGGCCTTGCCGCGTCGTCTGGGACGGGGCGCTCTGCTGGGAGGGGCTGCCGCCGCCCTGGATCGCCTCCAGCCCGCTGAGCAGCACGAGCGGATTGATGCCGAGGGCCCAGCCCACCACACCGACGATAAGTATGGTGCCGATGCCGAGGCCACCGCGCCCGCCCGGCATCTGGAACCCGCCGCCGCCGCCTTCGCCGCGCCGGTCCTCCACATTGCCGCTGGACCGGAAGTCGTCCCACCGCATGCTCAAGCCTCCTGCCCACCGGCATTCATTGCGAACCTTGGCGTTCGCTCCCGCTGCGCGGACAACGCAAGGAGGGGCGCAAGGGTCCGCCGCGCTTCATCATAAAGCACAGCTTTGCGGCGAAATCCTCGTTCGCGCGGGCCATCGCGTCCCGCTGGCCGCCGCGACACTGCGCCTCGATCGGCGTTAAATTTTCCTTGGGGAAAGTTTTTGGTGCCGCCGCCGGAGGCTCCTAACCCCCTCTCTGCGTCGGGGAGGTGGGGTGAGGGGCGATCGAAACGGCGGGGAGAAGAGGTGTGTGAAGGCCGCGCGAGGGGCGTTGGGCGGCCCTGGTCTCGCACCCGGCGCACCCTTGCGTTCGACGGGCGGCGGCGCCACCCTCGCGCATCGTCGGAGAAGACGAATCGCACGCTCGGGGAAGAGAGTTCACGCCATGGCCGCCATCGAGGCCCGCTCCGCGAAAGCCAAGCTCGGCCTGGATTTCAAGCGCGAGCGCGCCGCCTATAAAGCCGGCGCCCGGCCCATCGCCGGGGCGGACGAGGCCGGGCGTGGCCCGCTCGCCGGGCCGGTGGTTGCCGCCGCCGTGGTGCTGGACCCCAAGCGAATCCCCGTGGGGCTCAACGATTCCAAGAAGCTGAGGCGCGACGTACGCGAGCGCCTGTTCGCTGAGATCTGCGCCACGGCGGAGGTTTCGGTGTGCCTCGCGCCGCCAGGACGCATCGACCGGGACAATATCCGCCAGGCCACCTTGTGGGCGCTCGCCAATGCCGTGCGCGGCCTGCCGTGCGCGCCGGCGCTGGTCTTTGTCGATGGAAACGATCGCCCGCCCTTATCCTGCACGGTGGAAATGATCGTCGGCGGCGACGGGCTCATCGCCTCCATCGCGGCCGCTTCCATCGTCGCCAAGGTCACGCGGGACCGTCTGATGTGCGGCCTCGGCGCGGCGTTTCCCGCCTATGGGTTCGAGCGGCACATGGGCTATGGCACCCGCGAGCACGGGGATGCGCTGCGCGCCCACGGCCCCTGCCGGCATCATCGCCAATCCTTCACCCCGGTGCGCGAGCAGCAATTGCTTCTGTTCGGCGCGCCCGCCCCCGAGGCGGAGGCCGAAGAGTTGGTCGCGGCGGAATAGCGGGGCGTCTGCGCTTCAGGCGGCTTGCCCCACGACGCCGAGCACCTTTTCTACATTGTGGCGGTGCACCGCCTCGTAAGGCTCGAAATAGCTGACCGCTCCGGTCGCCAGCGCCTCGGCGGCGAAGGTGGAAAGGTCCTGCGCGGCCAGCGCGGGCTCGCGCTCCAGCCGCAGCAGCTTTTCAACATAGAGCCGGGTCGCAGCGATGAAGGCCGGCGGGTAGCCGCCCGCGAGGATCTGCGCCTTGGAGCCGTGATTGGGCAGGATGGTGGAGATATCCCATTGCGCCATGCGGTCGAGGTCGCGCAGGTGGATCGCCAGCCGGTCTTCTTCGGCCACATAGGTGATCGGGTCTTCCAGCGTATCGCCCGCCAGCAGCACGCCACCGGGCAAAAGCGCCACCGTGCCGTCACGGCTGTGGATGTCGAGCTGGCGCAATTGCACCGGGATCTGGCCGACCCTGAGGTCGAGCGTGCCGGAAAACAGGCTGTTCGGGAGGATCAGCGGCTTGATGGGCGGATCGCCGCTTTCAAGCGCATCCTTGTGGGCCGCGAGGATCTCGGCCGTGTCCCGATTGGCGATGATCTCGCAATCGGCAAACACCTCGGTGCCGGCCACATGGTCGTCGTGCCAATGGGAGAGCACGAGGCGCATGTGTTTGACGCCCATCTCCTCCAGCGTGCGGCGGATGATGCGGGCGTGGGGCAAAGAGATGTGCGGGTCGTAGACGAGGGCCTCCGCCCCATCCACCACCGCATAAGTGCAGATGCCGAGGGCGAAGGCGCCGTCGTCGAGCCAATTCGGCTTTTCGCTGTAGAGGCGCACGCCGGGAATGCGGCCGTCATAGAAGCCGAGCAGATGGGGCGCCAGATGCAGCACCTCCATGGTCGAACCATAGTCCGGCATTGCGCGCTCCTCGGCGATAGGAAAAGGGCGGGCGGCTATTCGGCCGCCGCCTTGGAATGGCCGAGCCGCTGGGACAGCGTCACCAGCAGGTCGCGCGCGGCATCCGCGATCACGGTGCCGGGCGGGAAGATGGCTTCCGCCCCGGCTGCGCGCAGATCGTCATAATCCTGCGGCGGAACCACGCCGCCCACCACCACCATGATGTCGCCGCGCCCTTCCGCCTCCAGCGCCTTCTTCAGCGCCGGGACAAGGGTGAGATGGCCGGCGGCGAGGGAAGAGATGCCAACCACATGGACGTCGTTCTCCACCGCCTGCCGCGCCGCCTCTTCCGGGGTGGCGAACAGGGGGCCGATGTCCACGTCGAAGCCGAGGTCGGCGAAGGCGGAGGCGATCACCTTCTGCCCGCGGTCGTGCCCGTCCTGGCCCACCTTGGCCACCAGGATGCGCGGCCGGCGGCCTTCGGCATGCTCGAACTCTTCCACCTGGCGCTGCACCTTGCCCACCTTGTCCGTCATGGCGCCGGCCTCTCGCTTATAGACGCCGGAAATGGCGCGGATCTCGGCGCGATGGCGGCCGAACACCTTCTCCAGCGCGTCAGAGATTTCGCCCACGGTCGCCTTGGCGCGGGCGGCGTTGACGGCGAGTTCCAGCAGGTTCGCGCCCGCGCTCGCGCCATTGGTGAGGGCGGTGAGCGCGCTTTCCACCTCGGCATCGCTGCGCTCGGCGCGCAGGCGCTTGAGCTTTTCGATCTGCGCGGCGCGCACGGCGGAATTGTCCACCTTCAGCACGTCGATCTGCGCTTCGGTGAGCGGCTTGTACTTATTGACGCCCACCACGGTCTGCGCCCCGCCGTCGATGCGGGCTTGCGTGGTGGCGGCGGCCTCCTCGATGCGCAGCTTGGGAATGCCCGCTTCGATCGCCTTCGCCATGCCGCCGAGCGCTTCCACTTCCTGGATATGGGCCCAGGCCTTGGCGGCAAGGTCCGCGGTGAGGCGCTCCACGAAGAAGGAGCCGCCCCAGGGGTCGATCTGGCGCGTGGTGCCGCTCTCCTGCTGCAGCAGAATCTGCGTGTTGCGGGCGATGCGGGCGGAAAAGTCGGTCGGCAGCGCGAGCGCTTCGTCCAGCGCATTGGTGTGCAGCGACTGGGTGTGGCCCTGGGTGGCCGCCATGGCTTCCACGGCCGTGCGCATCACATTGTTGAACACGTCCTGCGCCGTGAGGCTCCAGCCCGAGGTCTGGGAATGGGTGCGCAGCGGCAGGGACTTAGGGTTCTTCGCCCCGAGGTCGGTCATCAGGCGGGTCCACAGGAGGCGGGCGGCGCGCAGCTTCGCCACCTCCATGAAGAAATTCATGCCGATGGCCCAGAAGAAGCTGAGGCGCGGCGCGAACACGTCGATGGGCAAGCCGGCGGCGGCACCCGCGCGGCCGTATTCGACGCCGTCCGCCAGCGTATAGGCGAGTTCGAGATCCTGCGTCGCCCCGGCTTCCTGCATGTGGTAGCCGGAAATGGAAATCGAGTTGAAGCGCGGCATCTCCTTGGAGGTGTAGGAGAAAATATCCGAGATGATGCGCATGGAGGGCAGGGGCGGATAGATATAGGTGTTCCGCACCATGAATTCTTTGAGGATGTCGTTCTGGATTGTGCCAGAGAGCTTGGCGTGGGGCACGCCCTGCTCCTCGCCCGCCACGATGAACAGCGCCAGGATCGGCAGCACCGCGCCGTTCATGGTCATGGACACGCTCATCTGGTCCAGAGGAATGCCGGAGAACAGCGTGCGCATGTCGTAAATGCTGTCGATGGCCACCCCGGCCATGCCCACGTCGCCGGCGACGCGGGGATGGTCGCTGTCATAGCCGCGATGGGTGGCGAGATCGAACGCGACCGAAAGCCCCTTCTGCCCGGCGGCGAGATTGCGGCGGTAGAAGGCGTTGGAATCCTCCGCCGTGGAGAACCCGGCATATTGCCGGATGGTCCAGGGCTGGTTCGCATACATGGTGGGGTAGGGGCCGCGCAGGAACGGCGCGATGCCCGGATAGGTGTCGATGAAATCGAGCCCCGCCACGTCCGCCGGGCCGTACAGCGGCTTCACCGCGATCCCCTCGGGCGTCACCCAGGGTGCGAACTTGGCCGATGGGGGCGCCAGGTCCGGCGCGCGCCAATCGATATCGGCGAAGGCGGGCAAGCGGCTCATGATCTCATCCTAACTCAGTTCGGCGCACCGCGCGAGCAAGCGCTGGGTGACGCAAGTCTTTCAGGCACTCACCAGTTCAGGCACTCAATTGCTGCTGGGCGCTGCCGAGCACATCCAGCACGTCGCAGCCGGCGAACAGGAAGCCGTCCACTCCGGCGGCGCGCCAGGCCGCCTCATGCTCGCCCGGCCGGCCGGCGAGCCACACCGCTTTCGCGCCGGCGGCCTTCAGCGCGCGGGCCGCCGCTTCCGCCTGCTCGGCATAAATCTCGTCGGAAGAGCACAGGCAGGCGATGCGCGCGCCGGAGACGGCGAACGCCGCGATGAGATCCGCCAGCGTGGCGAAGCCTTCCGGCACCGGCGCGGCGATGCCGCCGGCCTCGAACAGGTTGCGGGCATAAGTCGCGCGGGCCGTGAAGGCGGCGATGGGGCCGAGGGTGGCGAGGAAGGCGCGCGGCGCCTCGGCCTCGGCGGCATCGCGCAGCGCCTCGAACGGCTCGGCGAGGCGGTGGGGCGCCAGCGCTCCCTCCACCGGCGGCACCGGGAGCGTGGGAATGGGCGCGAGCAACGCCGGCATGGCCTGCCCCAGCAGCGGGAATTCGGAGGTGCCGGTGATGGGCTCCTTGCGGGTCGCCACATCCTTCGCGCGGCGGGCGCGCACCTCGGCCACCTGCTGCTGCCACCAGCCGGAGGTCAGCGCCTGCGCCATGCCGCCCTTGCCCTCGATGGTTCGGAAGATCTGCCAGGCGGCGGCGGCGAGCCCTTCGGTCTGGGCCTCCATGGCGCCGGCGCCGGCGGAGGGATCGGCGACGCGGTGCAGATTGGATTCCTCCAGAAGCACCAATTGCGTGTTGCGGGCGAGGCGGCGCGCGAACGCATCCGGCAGGCCGAGCGCCTGGGTGAAGGGCAGCACGGTCACGCTATCCGCCCCTCCGACGCCGGCGGAGAAGGCGGCGACCGTGCCGCGCAGCAGGTTCACATAAGGGTCGCGGCGCGTCAGCGAGCGCCATGCGGTGGTGGCGTGCACGTGGGCGGGAGTCGCGGCGACGCCGCTCTCGCGCTGCACGGCGGCCCAGAGCAGGCGGAGCGCGCGGAACTTGGCGATGGTGGCGATCTGGTTCACGTCGGCGGTCAGCGCCAGCTCGATCTGGCCGAAGGCGGCCTCCAGCGATACGCCCGCCGCTTCCAGCGCCCGCAGATAGGCGACGCCGGTGGCGAGCACTGCCGCGAGCTCCTGCGCATCCGAGGCGCCGGCCGCGTGATGCACGGCGCCGTCGGCACGGGCGAAGCGGGCCTTGAAGCCCTTGCCGGCCAGAATGCCGGCGGTCTCGGAAAAGCGCTGGGAGAGATTGGCCCAGGGCATGGGCGCTGAGCCCGCCGCCGCGAGATCGCCGATGGGATCGAGGCCGAACGAGACCGAGAGATCCGCCGGGCTGTGGCCGCGATCCTGCACCAGCTTCGCCAAGGCGAGGGCATTCTCGCGACCCTTGAAGCCGCCGCTTTCCAGGCGGGTGTCGATGAGGTCGAGCATTACCTCGTCCAACACCCGGTCTAGCACCTCGCCGTCCGGCAGGCCGAAGCCATGGGCATGGGGTGAGGAGGCATAGACGAGGGTGAGGCCCGAGGCGCCGCCGTCGAGGTCTTCCAGCGCCTGCGT
Organism: Roseixanthobacter pseudopolyaromaticivorans; assembly: GCF_043195145.2. Classification (NCBI taxonomy): domain Bacteria; kingdom Pseudomonadati; phylum Pseudomonadota; class Alphaproteobacteria; order Hyphomicrobiales; family Xanthobacteraceae; genus Roseixanthobacter; species Roseixanthobacter pseudopolyaromaticivorans. The sequence continues at coordinate 2,629,061 of NZ_CM195539.1, read as the reverse complement.
GTTGGCGGCGTCCTTGTCCGCCTGATCGACGCGCGCGCTGATGATCCAGGGCGCGCCGGCCGGGCGCCCGGCGATGGGGGCGGCATCGCGCTTGCGCGGCGGCAGCGGATCGAGCGAGAGCCCCTCATAGGTGCGGGTGACGAGTTTCTTGTCATAGGGCGCGCCCTTCAGCACGCCTTCCACCAGCTTCAGCCAGTCCTCGCGCGTCACGGGGGGCAGATCGGTCGTGAACGGCAAGGTGCCGGAACCCTCGGTCATTGCGCAAACTCCTGGCTGGAAGGGGAGGGCGGCAGGCGCAGTTCCTGCGCGGCCAGGGCCTCTTCCCCCGTGAACATGTAATCGCGCCGCACCGGCACGTCGTCGCGCCGGTCGGACAGCAGCAGCTGGAACACCATGTTGGAGCCGTGCAGGAAGCCCAGCTCCACGGCCGCGAGATAGAATTCCCACATGCGGGTGAAGCGGGCGCCCATCATCGCCTCCACCTCGGAATGGCGCGCCTCGAACCTGTGCCGCCAGGCGCGGATGGTCCAGTAATAATGCAGCCGCAGCACCTCCATGTCGGCGACCCACAGATGGGTACGCTCGGTGGAGGCGAACACTTCCGACAGCGCCGGCACATAGCCGCCGGGGAAGATGTATTTGCGGATGAAGGGCGCGGTCGTGCCCGGCGGCGACATGCGGCCGATGGCGTGCACCAAAGCGAACCCGCCGGGGCCCAGCAAATCGCGGATGGTGGTGAAATAAGCGTCGAAATGATGGACGCCCACATGTTCCATCATGCCGATGGAGACCACGCGGTCGAACGGGCCCTTCAGGTCGCGATAATCCATCTCGCGAAAATCGATCTGATCGGCGACGCCCGCCGCCTCGGCGAGCCGGCGCGATTCCGCGAGTTGCTCGGGCGAGACGTTGATCGCGGTGACGTGCACGCCGCAATTCTTGGCGAGATAGATGGAGAGCCCGCCCCAGCCCGAGCCGATCTCCGCCACCCGCATGCCGGGGGTGAGCTTCAGCTTCGCCGCCACATGGCGGAACTTGTTGCGCTGGGCATCCGCCAGCGGCTCGTCCGGCTCGGAGAAATAGGCGCAGCTATAGGCCATGGTCTCGTCCAGCCACAGCCGGTAGAATTCGGCCGGATGGTCGTAATGGCTGGAGGCGTTCTCCTTCGCCTTGGCGACTGGGTTCGCCTGATGGAACCGGCGCAGCGCGCGCCAGCCCTTGCGCAGCGCCTGCTGCACCGGGTGGCTGCCGAGCCCCTTGCGGTTCACCGAGAACAGATTGAGCAGGTCGAACACGCCCGCCCCGTCCTCGAAGGTGAGGCGGCCGTCCATATAGGCTTCGGCGGCGACCAGCTCCGGGTTGAAGAACAGGTCGCGCTCCAGCTTCTTGTCGTGCATGCGCACGGTGACGCACGGTCCACCCACGCCGCTGCCGAACACGTGTCGCACGCCGTCCACGGTGATGACCGTGAGCTGGCCCTTCTCGACGAAACGCTTCAGCAGGTGCGAGAGCAGACGCATCAGAGGGGTCCTCTTTGGCCGGGTCTCCCCCGCGCCCTCTCCCGCGTGCGGGCGAAGGCCGGGGACGGGGAGAACGCAGGCGCGCCAGCCTCGCGGACGGGAGAGGAAATGGCGCGCCCCTTCATCAGGCGAATTCCAGGATCACCGCGTCCACCGCCAGGCTTTCGCCCGGCTTGGCATGGACCACCTTGATGATGCCATCGCGCTCGGCGCGGAGCACGTTTTCCATCTTCATGGCCTCGACCACGGCCAGCGCTTCGCCGGCCTTCACGTCCTGGCCCGGCACCACGGCGATGGAGACCACGAGGCCGGGCATGGGGCAGAGCAATTCCTTGCCGCCGCCGGCCGCCGTCTTTTCCGGCATCAGGGTCGCGAGCGCGGCCTCGCGCTCGGTATAGACCTGCGCCTGCACCGCGACGCCCTTATAGGCGAGCGAGACGCCGTTCGGGATCGAGCGCACCTGGAGCGAGGCCTTCGCCCCGTCCACCGTGCCGCTCCACACCACGTCGCCCGGCTTCCAACTTGTGGCGAGCTGGTGGGAATGGATGGTCTCGCCCTTCCAGGTGAGCATGTGCACCGTGAAGCCGCCGGGCGTCACGTCGATCTCGCACGGCAGCAGCTGCACGCCGCCCTGGCCGTTCAGGCGCACGATGCGGCGGCGGTCGAACGTGACCGGGATGCCCGACATCTGGCCCGAGATCCGACGCTTGCGGTCGTTCTGCACATGGTCGATGGCCGCCGCCACCGCCGCCAGCACATGGGCCAGCTCGCCCACCGCCGCGCGGGCGTGGAAGCCGTCGGGATATTCCTCGGCGATGAAGCCGGTGGAGAGCCGGCCGTCCTTCCAGCGCTCATGGGCCATGAGCGCGGAGAGGAAGGGAATGTTGTGGCCGATGCCGTCGATGGCGAAGGCGTCGAGCGCGTCCGCCTGCGCTTCGATGGCCTCGGCGCGGGTCGGCGCATGGGTCACCAGCTTGGCGATCATGGGATCGTAGAACAGCGAGATTTCCCCGCCCTCATAGACGCCCGTGTCGTTGCGCACGGTGATGCCGTTGTGCACGCCTTCCGCCGGCGGGCGATAGCGCACCAGGCGGCCGGTGGAGGGCAGGAAGGAGCGGTAGGGATCTTCCGCGTACACGCGGCTTTCCACCGCCCAGCCGTTCAGCTTCACATCCGCCTGGGAAAAGGTGAGCGGCTCGCCGGCGGCGACGCGGATCATCTGCTCGACGAGGTCGATGCCTGTGATCAGCTCGGTGACGGGGTGCTCCACCTGGAGGCGGGTGTTCATTTCCAGGAAGTAGAAGCTCTTGTCCTGGCCGGCGACGAACTCCACCGTGCCGGCGCTGTCGTAGCCGACCGCCTTGGCGAGCGCGACCGCCTGCTCGCCCATCTTCTTGCGGGTTTCCTCGTCCAGCAGCGGGGAGGGGGCCTCCTCCACGACCTTCTGGTTGCGGCGCTGGATCGAGCATTCGCGCTCGCCCAGATAGACCACGTTGCCGTGCTTGTCGCCCAGCACCTGGATCTCGATGTGGCGCGGATCGACGATGAACTTTTCCACGAACACGCGGTCGTCGCCGAACGAGGACTTCGCCTCGCTCTTGGCGCGGTCGAAGCCGTCCTGCACTTCCTCGCGGGAATAGGCGATGCGCATGCCCTTGCCGCCGCCGCCGGCGGAGGCCTTGATCATCACCGGATAGCCGATCTCGTCGGCGATCTTGGCGGCCTGGGTGCCGTCCTCCAGCACGCCGAGATAGCCCGGCACGGTGGAGACATTCGCCGCCGCCGCCGCTTTCTTGGATTCGATCTTGTCGCCCATGGCGTCGATCGCGTGCGGATTGGGGCCGATGAAGACGATGCCGGCCTCGGCCAGCGCGCGCGGGAAGGCGGCGCGCTCGGAGAGGAAGCCGTAGCCGGGATGCACCGCCTCGGCGCCGGTCTGCTTGCAGGCGTCGATGATCTTTTCGATGATCAGATAGGATTGGGCGGCCTGCGGCGGGCCGATATGCACCGCCTCGTCCGCCATCTCCACATGGAGCGCGTCCTTGTCGGCGTCGGAATAGACGGCCACGGTCTTGATGCCCATCTTGCGCGCCGTCTTGATGACGCGGCAGGCGATCTCACCCCGGTTTGCGATCAGGATTTTCGAGAACATCTAGGTTGATCCCCTCGGCGCTTGGCGCCCGTGTTCGTTCGATTGCACCTCCCGCCTTCCCCCTCTCCAGCCCTCCCTCGCAAGCGGAAGAGGGGCGGGGTGCGAGGAAGCGGAAAAGCCCTCTCCCGCGTGCGGGGGAGGGTTGGGAGGGGGCCTTTAAAGAGGCAGGTTGTCGTGCTTGCGGGCGGGCTGTTCCACCTGCTTGGAGCGCAGCATGGCGAGCGCGCGGGCGATGCGCCGGCGGGTCGAATGCGGCATGATGACTTCGTCGATATAGCCGCGCTCCGCCGCTACGAACGGCGAGAGGAAGCGCTGCTCGTAATTCTTGGTCTGCGCCGCGATCTTGTCCGGGTCGCCCATGTCGGCGCGGAAGATGATCTCCACCGCCCCCTTGGCGCCCATCACCGCGATCTGCGCGGTCGGCCAGGCATAGTTCACGTCGCCGCCCACATGCTTGGAGGCCATCACGTCATAGGCGCCGCCGAACGCCTTGCGGGTGATGAGCGTGACCAGCGGCACGGTCGCCTGGGAATAGGCGAACAGCAATTTCGCGCCGTGCTTGATGAGGCCGCCATATTCCTGCGCGGTGCCCGGCAAGAAGCCCGGCACGTCCACGAAGGTGACGATGGGGATCTCGAACGCATCGCAGAAGCGCACGAAGCGCGCCGCCTTGCGGGAGGCGTCGGCATCCAGCACGCCGGCCAGCACCATGGGCTGGTTGGCGACGAAGCCCACCGTGCGCCCCTCGATGCGGCCGAAGCCGGTGACGATGTTCTTCGCGTAGGCCGCCTGGATCTCGAAGAAGTCCGCCTCGTCGACGGTCTTCAGGATCAGTTCCTTGATGTCGTAGGGCTTGTTGGGATTGTCCGGGATCAGCGTGTCGAGGCTCTCGTCGATCCGCAGCGGATCGTCGAAGGAGGGCCATTCCGGCACGCCGGCTGAATTGTTGGCGGGCAGGAAGTCGATGAGGCGGCGGGTCTGCAGCAGCATCTCCACGTCGTTCTCATAGGCGCCGTCGGCGACCGAGGACTTGGAGGTGTGCACCTTGGCGCCGCCCAATTCCTCGGCGGTCACGGTCTCGTTGGTGACGGTCTTCACCACGTCCGGGCCGGTGACGAACATATAGCTCGTGTCGCGCACCATGAAGATGAAGTCGGTCATGGCGGGGGAATAGACGTCGCCGCCGGCGCAGGGGCCCATGATCAGCGAGATCTGCGGGATCACGCCGGAGGCGGTGACATTGCGCTTGAACACCTCGCCATAGCCGCCGAGTGCCGCGACGCCTTCCTGGATGCGCGCGCCGCCGGCATCGAACAGGCCGATGATGGGCGCGCGGGTCTTCAGCGCCATGTCCTGGATCTTGGTGATCTTGCGGGCATGCTCCTCAGACAGCGAGCCGCCGAACACGGTGAAGTCCTTGGCGAAGACGAACACCTTGCGGCCGTTCACCGTGCCCCAGCCGGTGACCACGCCGTCGCCGGGGATCTTCTGGTTTTCCATGCCGAAATCGATGCAGCGATGCTGCACGAAGGTGTCGAACTCCTCGAACGAGCCGCGATCCAGCAGAAGCTCGATGCGCTCGCGGGCGGTCAGCTTGCCACGGGCGTGCTGCGCCTCGATGCGCTTTTCGCCACCACCCAGGCGTGCAACGCCGCGCCGGCTCTCAAGCTCTTCCAGAATTTCCTTCATGCGCCCAAGTCCCCTGCCGGATTGCCCAGTCTCGTACCGGTTTCTTGCAACCAGTCTAATGGTGCCGAACGCCCGAGGGAAAGGGTTCACATCCCTCTGCGCCGGGCGAAATGCGGCCCAAGGCCGTTGCGCTAGCAAATGCGGTGAGAAAGTTGAATATGTAAAAAAACCATGTTGTAATGTGTAAAGAATTTACAATTCGAGGCGGCCATGCGCCAGAAGGTTTTTGCCGGCCATGCGGTCCGTCGCCTGCGCGAGAAGCTCGGGCTTAAGCAGAGCGAACTGGCCCACCGGCTCGGTGTGTCCCCGTCCTATGTGAACCAGATCGAGAGCAACCAGCGCCCGCTCACCGCCTCGGTGCTGATCGCCATCTCCCGCACCTTTTCGGTCGATATCACCTCGTTCGGCGCGGAAGATCTGGACCGCCTGGTGGCGGACCTGCGCGAGGCCGCCGCCGACCCCTTGTTCCGCGATCTCGACCTCGGCCTCCAGGATATGAAGGCGGTGGCCAATCTCTCGCCCGCCTTCGCCCACGCCTTCCTGCGCACCAATGCCGCCCTGCGCCGCACGGCGGAATGGCGCGCCTCCATGGACGACATGCTGACTGCCGGCATCGGCGACGAGGCCAAGCTCATCCCCTATGAGGAGGTGCGCGACTATTTTCATTATATCGACAATTACGTCGATGCCCTGGACCGGGCGGCGGAGGCGTGTGCGGAGCGCCTGGGCCTGCTGGCCGGCGGCGAGCCGATTTCCGTCCTCACGGCCTATCTCGCCGATCGCTTCAACGTGCGCACCGAAGTGGGGCCGCCCGATCCCGCCTTGCCGCTGTCGCGCTATGACACGCGCAACCGCCTGCTCACCCTCTCCGGGGTGCTCTCGCCCTCCAGCCGGGCGTTCCGCCTCGGCGTCACGATCGCCCAGCTGGAGCATGGCCCGCTGATGGATCGCCTCGTGGCGGGCGCCGGGTTCCGCAGCCAGACGGCGGGTGAAATCTGCCGCCTCGCGCTCAACAATTATTTCGCCGGCGCCCTGGTGCTGCCCTATGGCCGCTTCCTCGATCTCGCCCGCGCGCGCCGGCACGATCTCGACCGGCTGGTGCTGGAGACCGGCGCGAGCCTGGAGCAGGTGTGCCATCGCCTCTCCACGCTCCAGCGGCCGGGCGCCAAGGGCGTGCCGTTCTATTTCGCCAAGGTGGATCGCGCCGGCAACATCACCAAGCGCCACAGCGCCACGCGCTTCCAGTTCGCCCGCCACGGCGGCGCCTGCGCGGTGTGGAACGTGCACGAGGCGTTCGAGGCGCAGGGCCGCACCTTGGTGCAGCTCGGCGAGATGCCCGACGGGGTGCGCTACATCTGCCTTGCCCGATCGATCCACGCGCCGAGCCTGCGCCACGGCCAGCCGCACCGCGCCTACGCGCTCGGGCTCGGCTGCGAGGTCTCGTTCGCCGACGACATGGTCTATGCGGACGGGCTGGACCTGAAGGCGGCGCCGGTGGCGCGGCTCGGCGTGTCGTGCCGCATCTGCCCGCGTCGCGACTGCGACCTGCGGGCATTCCCGCCGCTCGACCGGGAGATCCGCACCGATCCGAACATCCGCGATGTGGTGCCGTTTGCCATCTCATGATTAAACCCGCGCGGTGTCGCAATGCCGCCGTGGTCACGTACCGGAAACGCCATGGAAACAGATCACGACTCTCTTTAACTGTAGCGTTATTGCGTGAATCGAGGGTGCGGATGATCGGGGCAATGAGGATCGCGGGCTGGGCTCTGGCCTTTGCCTGCCTGGCGGGTGCGGCGCAGGCCTCTCCCGGCTTTACGACGGCGGACGTGAATATGCGCGCCGGTCCCGACACCCAATATCCCCGCGTCACGGTGTTGCCGGAAGGCGCACCGGTGGAGATTTTCGGCTGCCTGTCCAACCAATCCTGGTGCGATGTGGCCTGGGGTCCCAATCGCGGCTGGGTGTATGGGGAATATCTCGCTTTCGACTATCGCGGCGAGCGCGTGCTGGTGCCGGAATATGCGCCGGTGGTCGGTATCCCGGTGATCGGGTTCAATTTCGGCAATTACTGGGGCAGCTATTATCGCGGCGCGCCCTGGTGGAACCAGTACAATCGCTGGCAATACTATAATCCCCGCCCGCGCCCGGGCTGGGGTGCACCCCCGCCGGGCGTCGGCCCACGCCCGCCCGGCTGGTGGAACCATCCCGGCCGTCCCGGCTATCCGGTGGTGGGTCCCGGCCGCCCCGGCTATCCCGGCGGGCCCGGTGCACCCGGCTATCATCCGCCTGGGGCCTATCCTGGCCGGCCGCCGGGCGGTTATCCCGGCAATCCCGGCGGTCCGCCTCCGGGCGCCTACCCGGGCCGCCCGCCGCACGGCAATCCCGGTGCACCGCCGCCCGGCGCGTATCCTGGCCGTCCCCCGCAGGGCAATCCGGGTGGTCCGCCTCCGGGCGCGTATCCCGGCCGTCCTCCGCACGGCAATCCGGGCGGCCCGCCTCCGGGACAGCAGCAGCAGGGCCGTCCGCCGCACGGCAATCCCGGCGCTCCGCCTCCCGGCGCCAATCCCGGGCGTCCGCAGCAGGGCAATCCCGGCGGTCCCCCTCCGGGGCAGCAGCAGCGCCCACCGCGCGGGGCACCCGCCGGATGCGCGCCCGGTGCTCCGTGCCCGCCGCCGCAATGAGCCGAACGCGCCGGCGTCCGGCGTGATCCAACGGGTGGGGCAGTGCCCCGCCCGTCTCGATTCCCGGGGCTGCGGATTCCGGCCGGTTCGCGGCCGGGTCATCCTGGGCATCGACGCGCGCGTCGCCTCGCGCTATGGGCTTGGCCATGTCGGCATCATCCTCCTCTTCGGACTTCCTCGGACCCGCGCCGGTCCTGCGCTTCGCGCCTTCGCCCACCGGCCTGATCCATGTGGGCAACGCCCGCACCGCCTTGCTGAACGCGCTGCTCGCGCGCCGCGGCGGGGGCACCTTTATTCTGCGCTATGACGATACGGACGCGGCGCGCTCGCGCGCGGAATTCGCCGATGCCATCGCCGAGGATCTCGACTGGTTGGGCATTCCGCCCGACCGCGTTGCGCGCCAGTCCGATAGGCTCGCCCTTTATGATGCGGCCGCTGAGGCCCTGAAGGCTGCCGGCCGCCTCTATCCCGCCTATGAGACCGAGGCCGAGCTGGATCTGAAACGCGGTCTCCAGCGCGCCCGCGGCCTGCCGCCGGTCTATGATCGCGCCGCCCTCGCACTGACGGCGGATGATCGCGCCAAGCTGGAAGCGGAAGGGCGCGTGCCCCATTGGCGCTTCCGCCTGGAGCGGCGCGCCGTGACTTGGGACGACGGCGTGCGCGGCCCGCAGCATGTGGACACCGCCACCCTGTCCGACCCCGTGCTGGTGCGGGCGGACGGCACCTATCTCTATACGTTCACTTCGGTGGTGGACGATCTCGACATGGGCATCACCTGCGTGGTGCGCGGCGAGGATCACGTGACCAATACGGCGGTGCAGATCGAGCTGTTCGAGGCGCTCGGCGGCGTCGCGCCGCGCTTTGCGCACCACAATCTGCTGACCTTGCCGAGCGGCGAGGGGCTCTCCAAGCGGCTCGGGCACCTCTCGCTGCGGGCGCTACGCGAAGAAGGGCAGGAAGCGCTGGCGGTGGCCGCCGCCGCCGTGCTGGTCGGCACCTCGGATGCGCTGGCGCCGGTGGAGAGCATGGATGCGCTCGCCGCCAAGGTGGATCTGTCCCACATCTCCCGCGCGCCGGCCCGGTTCGATCCGGCCGATCTCGTCCTGCTGAGCGCACGCACGCTGCACCATCTGCCCTATGAGGCGGTGGCGGGGCGGCTCGCGGCGGCGGGCATCACCGGCGGCGCGGATTTCTGGCTGGCGGTGCGGGGCAATCTCTCAACCTTCGCCGATGCGGTCCATTGGTGGCAGGTGTGCTCGGATGCCGGGCACGGGATCATCGCCGAGGAGGACCGCGCTTTTCTCGCCGCCGCAGGCGCCCTCCTGCCGCCGGAGCCCTGGGACGCCGGCACCTATGCGCCCTGGATCGCCGCCGTGAAGGCCGCAAGCGGCCGTAGCGGCAAGGCGCTGTTCCGTCCGCTGCGCCTGGCCCTGACCGGCCAGGAGACGGGGCCAGAACTCGCCGCCCTGCTGCCTTTGCTGGGCCGCGCCCGCGTTCTGGCACGGCTTGGTGTCATAAATCCGTGAACGCGGGTGGCCCGTGGGGGACTCTCGCGGCGCGGCTGCGCTGATTTCTGCAGGCGCCGCCCGGCTTTCGGTCCCAAGCGCCTGTTGATTTCGCGCGCCGCATGATGATCGTCGGCGAGAGCGGCGTGCGACTCAGCGCGGCTGAGGTATGGTCGCGGCGCATGCGAGAAGATCGGGAGGCGCGGATGGATGGAGCTCGCGGAGCGGATTTTGGTTCCCTTCAAGCCGGCGCCCGGCGCCGCGCGGCGCTGCTCGGCTGCCTGATGCTGGCGGCGGCGGTGGCGAGCCCGGCGCGCGCGGCGGAGCCCAATGCCTGGTATTCCGGCGAATACAAAAGCTGCGACCAGGACACGACGCCTGAGATCGTGCGCTGCATCACCAAGCTCACCGAAGGATGGGAGAGCCGCCTGGAGACCGCCCTCAAGGCGCTGCTCGCCCAGCAGACCGCCCCGCAACAGGAGCGTCTGAAGGCGGCGCAGAAGGCCTGGACCACCTTCCGCGACACGGACTGCGCCTTCTACGTCAATGGCGACGGCACCATCGCCCGAGTGGAGGGTGCCGAATGCCGGCGGGTGCTGACGCAGCAGCGCGCCCAGGAACTGGAGCAGGCGGGGCGGCCCTGATCCGCGGCCGGTGGCGGCGATCGTTCGCGGCCGCCACCTTTTCTCCGGCCCCGATGCATCCCATATTGGCCCCATGGCCAAAGCATCCCGACCCGGCAAACTTGGTGAGCGCTCGCAGCGTCATTTCGAGCCTGCGCCCTCCCAGCCCCTTGATCCTGAAGTTGCGAAGTCGCTCGGCCTCGCACCGGGAGACATGAGCGGCGATTTCGAATCCGCCGGCGCTTCGGCGACGGTCGCGGCGCTCTCGCGGCTGATCGAGGAGGGGCGGCCGGAAGTCACCGGCCAGACCTGGACCCCCCATCGCCCGCCCCGCCCGGACAAGAGCGAGGGCGGCGTTCCTCTCGTGATCAAAAGCGAATTCGAGCCCGCCGGCGACCAGCCGGCCGCCATCGCGGAACTGGTGGCACAGGCGCGCGCGCACGAGCGCGACCAGGTGCTGCTGGGCGTGACGGGCTCCGGCAAGACCTTCACCATGGCCAAGGTCATCGAGGAGCTTCAGCGCCCCGCCATCATCCTGGCGCCGAACAAGACGCTCGCGGCGCAGCTCTACGGCGAGTTCAAGAGTTTCTTCCCCGACAATTCGGTGGAATATTTCGTTTCCTATTACGATTATTACCAGCCCGAGGCCTATGTGCCGCGCACCGATACGTACATCGAGAAGGAATCCTCGGTGAACGAGCAGATCGACCGCATGCGCCACTCGGCCACCCGCGCGCTGCTGGAGCGCGACGACGTCATCATCGTCGCCTCGGTCTCCTGCATCTACGGTATCGGCTCGGTTGAGACCTATTCCTCCATGACCTTCAAGCTGGAGGTGGGGGAGCGCATCAACCAGCGCCAGCTGATCGCCGATCTTGTCGCCCTGCAATACAAACGCATCCAGTCGGATTTCGCGCGCGGCACCTTCCGGGTGCGCGGCGACAATATCGAGATCTTCCCCGCCCATTACGAGGACCGTGCCTGGCGGGTCTCGCTGTTCGGCGACGAGGTGGAGAGCATCGCCGAGTTCGACCCGCTCACCGGCCACAAGACCGGCGACATGAAGTCGATCAAGGTCTACGCCTCCTCCCATTACGTCACCCCGCGCCCGACGCTGATCCAGGCGATCGCCGGCATCAAGGCCGAGCTGAAGACCCGGCTCGACGAATTGTACAAGATGGGCCGCCTGCTGGAGGCGCAGCGGCTGGAGCAGCGCACTCGCTACGACCTGGAGATGATGGAGGCGACCGGCGCCTGCGCGGGCATCGAGAATTATTCCCGCTGGCTCACCGGCAGGAAGCCCGGCGAGCCGCCGCCGACCCTGTTCGAATATGTGCCCGACAATGCGCTGGTCTTCATCGACGAGAGCCATGTAACCATTCCGCAGATCGGCGCCATGTATCGCGGCGACTTTCGGCGCAAGGCGACGCTGGCGGAATACGGCTTCCGCCTGCCGAGCTGCATGGACAACCGGCCGCTGCGGTTCGAGGAATGGGAGGCCATGCGCCCGCAGACGGTGCATGTCTCCGCCACCCCCGGCCCGTGGGAGATGGACCGCACCGGCGGCGTGTTCGTGGAGCAGGTGATCCGCCCCACCGGGCTGATCGACCCGCCGGTGGAAATCCGCCCCGCGCGCACCCAGGTGGACGACCTCCTCGGCGAGGTGCGGGCGGTGGCGGCGAAGGGCTATCGCACGCTCGTCACCGTGCTCACCAAGCGCATGGCCGAGGACCTGACCGAATATCTGCACGAGAACGGCATCCGCGTGCGCTACATGCATTCGGACATCGACACCATCGAGCGCATCGAGATCATTCGCGACCTGCGGCTCGGCGCGTTTGATGTGCTGATCGGCATCAACCTGCTGCGCGAGGGCTTGGACATTCCCGAGTGCGGACTTGTCGCCATTCTGGACGCCGATAAGGAAGGGTTCCTGCGCTCGGAAACCTCCCTGGTGCAGACCATCGGCCGCGCCGCCCGCAATGTGGACGGGCGCGTCATCCTCTATGCCGATCACGAGACCGGCTCCATGCAGCGCGCCATGGCGGAAACCACCCGCCGTCGCGAGAAGCAGGTGGCGTACAACACCGCGCACGGCATCACGCCCGAAAGCGTGAAGAAGGCCATCGGCGATATCCTCAACTCGGTCTATGAGCGCGACCACGTGCAGGTGGATGCCGGCATGGCGGAAGAGGGGGCGGCCTTCGGCCATAATCTCAAGGCGGTGATGGCGGATCTGGAAAAGCGCATGCGCGCCGCCGCCGCCGACCTCGACTTCGAGACCGCCGCCCGCCTGCGCGACGAGATCAAGCGGCTTCAGGCCACCGAGCTTGCGGTTTCCGATGATCCCATGGCGCGGCAGGAGGCGGTGGACGACAAGACCGGCGGGTTCCGGGGCGAGCGCAAATACGGCCGCGCCGCCAACCAGCCGCCCAAAGCTGCGAATTCTTCGGCGGGTTCTTCTGCCGGCGCGTCTGCGGGTTCATCCGGCCGGGGCAGTCGCAAGATCACGGGACGGGCGAAATCCGACACCGGCAGCGGCCACGCGCCTGCGCCCCATCTCCCCGTGCCCGAGGCGCCTGTTGCCACGGCGCCGGTGGGCCGGGTGAAGCCGGCCCCCACCGAGCGCGACCGTTCTCCCGACGAACTGCCCCTCTACGCCCCGCGCGCCAGCTCGAAGGTGGCGAAGCCTTCGCTCGACGACATGGGCCCCGGCACCGACCGCGCCGAACCCCTCTCCGCCCTCGACTACAAGCCGGGCCCGCGGCCCGATCCGGGAACGAAGGGGTACCGCAAGGGCGGACGGAGGAAGTGAGGGTGCCAGCCGGAGAAGGGCTGGAGGCTTGCCACAACGGCCTTCTCCCTCTCCCCAAGGGGACAGAGGAAGTGAGGGGGCTGGTGACGTGCGTTACATTGAGGGCGGTTTTGGATTTTGATGGGTACGCTCAATCGCCACTGCTTTCGTGGCAATTCTATAGATTATATCTATCGGTAAATAAAATCCAAGTTCGTGTAATTTTTTAAGTAATTTTTCAAATTCTCTATAATTTTTCTTGTCATCAAAATTATTTATTAGTTCTCCAATTTTTTCAATCTCTGCTTGTTTGTGTTCGTGTTCTTCGCGAAACTCATTAATTGACCATGCTCTTGATTTTTTGTTTTTCAAAATGTATCGTGCAATCTCATTATATTCTGTCTGATTGTGATCGAAATAATCCATTTTTTGAAATCCTTTTTTATAGAAAACTGTACCAAATATCGTTCAGAGATGATGTCTCGTCAAAAGATTGATCTCATACTCGCGCCTGACTTGCTTTCTGAGGCGATGAGTAAGTAGATCGAATACTTTACTTGTTAATTCGTGATAGTGCAAGCGCGAAGTCCCACCCCCTTGCCCCACCCCCGCACCTGCGGTAAAAGCCGCGCCCATGGGCCGGGACCTCCAGCAGATGCGGGCCGCACCATGAGCGAACACTTTAGCGCCGCCGACAAACCCTCGACCATCGAACGGCCGAAGGATGAGACGCGCCCCAAGCTCGCGCGGCCGCGCCTGCATAAGGTGATCCTGCTCAACGACGATTACACGCCGCGCGAATTCGTGGTGATGCTGCTGAAAGCCGAGTTCGGCATGAACGAGCCCCAGGCGCTCGGCGTCATGCTTACCGCCCACCGGCGCGGCGCCTGCGTGGTGGCGGTATTCCCGCGCGATGTGGCGGAAACCAAGTCCGCCCGCGCCTCGGAGGTCGCCCGCGCCAAGGGCTATCCCCTGATGTTCACCACCGAGCCCGAGGAATAGGCGCCCCTTCGCGCCGCGCCTGCCCGCCACGCGCCAGTGCGGCGCCGGACGCTGCCCGCCCGCAGCGCCAGGGGCGCGGTCTGCGATTTTCGCACATTCGCCTGCGGTACATAGATAAGCCCCATTTTGGCAGCGTTATGTCCCAACGGAATCGCTTCGAGGCTGCGCGCCGCGCGTCCCGGGGGCGTGCGGATCGGGGGCGGGGTGAGAGCAGCGCGGAAAAGAACGGGCGGCATCGTCTGCATTGCCCTTGCGCCGTTTCTGAGCGCCGGTTGTGCCATGGCGCCCCTGGATGAAGGTGGATCGCTCGCCTCCTATTCCGATCTCGCCCAGGCCGACGGGCTGCTGGCCAAGTCGAAGCTGCGCGTCAGCACGGATGCCGTGCTCGCGGCGAAGACCGTGCGCATCGTGCCCACCGTCTTCGGCGCCGCCGCCTCGCACGACACGATTTCAGAGGATCAGCGCAAGCTGGTCGCCAATGCGGTGGACCGCTCGCTCTGCGCGGGGCTTAGCGAACGCTTCCAGGTGGTCGATGCCGCGGAGACTGCGGATCTCACGGTCCATGCCGTGGTCACCCATATGGCGGCGACGAACGAAGCGGCGGTCGCAGCCACAAAGATCGCCTCCGTGGCGAAATCCATTCTGTTGCCGGGCATTCCCGTGCCCACGCCGCGCATCCCCATCGGGCTCGGCAGCCTGTCCATGGAGGCTGAGGCGCGCGGACCCGGCGGCGCGCAGGAAGCGGCCATGGTGTGGGGGCGGGGCGCCAATTTCCTGTCGGGCTCGGCGCGGATCTCTAGCTCGGGCGATGCCTACGAACTGGCCAGCGCCTTCGGCGACGATTTCAGCAAGCTCTTGGTGACCGGGGAAAGCCCGTTCAAGAATCTGTCCGGCCCACCCTCCATGGAGCGCCTCCAGTCGCTGGCCGGCGGCGCGCCGAAATATCCCGCCTGCGCGGTGTTCGGACGCGAGCAGGGCGTCGCAGGGCTGCTCAGCGGCGCCGTCGGACTGCCGCCGGAATGGACCGACAAGGGCACCGGCGCTTCCCCGCCCGCGTCCCAGCAGGCGGCGGCGCAATAGCGGGCGCGCAACGCAGCCTTGCCAGCGCCTGAGCGCCTCTCAAGGCACGAGATAATGGGCGGACCAGTCGCTCTTCGGCACCACGGCGCCAAGCGTGTAGTCGAACGAGAGCACGGTCATGCCGTCGGGGCTGGTACGGCAGGAATAGGACAGGCGATACCATTTCCCGCCGCTGCGCACCGCCGCGCCCGGCGCCTTGACCGCGCCGGCGGATGTGACCGTGTCGGCGAAGGCATAGGCCACCAGCTCGTCCGGGTGCAGATCCTTGTGGCCGCGCCCCACCTCGCCCATGGCGCGGGCGTTGCAGCGCTGCTCCATGCGGGTGCCGGGCGCGAGGGAAAGCATTTCCTTGTCGTGCGCGCCGCTGGCAAACGTCTGTTGATTATGGGAGGCCGCGAGTGCGCCGCTGGTCCCCAGCAAGGCGAGGGCCAGCGCGGCGCTGCCGCATGAAAGCATCAGGGGACGGGTCAAGGGGCGGGGCCTCCCGAATCTTTGTCGAAGGGCGAGGCGAAGCCTCACCTCATTCCTATGGCGAAGATGAGGCCGCGCGTTCCCGGCGCTCAGCGCTCGAGATCCTTGTCGATCAGCTTGAAGGCGGGGTCGAACTTGAGGTCGTAGGTATGGCCATCCCGGCAGATGGCGTCGTCCACTTCAAAGATGCCGTCGTCCACGTCGATCGTGCCGCCGGTGCAGCCTTCCCGTGCCAGGGCAGCCAATACCTTCGCGCGATCAGCCTCGGTGATCGCGCCGTCGGCGAAAACGGGCGCCAGGGTCATCAGAAACGTGCCGCAGATCAGGGCCAGACGTCGCATCGTGCGTTCCTTAAAGGCAGGCGGAAGAGCGGTTCTGCAGCGGACAATCGCCCGTCGGGGCCGCTTTCCTGTAGTCGATGACTGCTTGCGGTTCAAAGGCTTCGGGCCGCCTGCGCGGCGAAACCCGGCGTGCCGGATCGGCGCGCGGACGCAGGGCTCCAGATGGCGTGGCCCCTGCGCCGGATGGCTATCGAAGCGGGTTCAGTCGCGCGGGCGGCCCTTGTTGGGCTTGGCCTTGCCGGCCTTGCCGGCGCCCGGTGCCTTGGGCGGATATTTCGCCCCAGCCGCCTTCGGCGGGCGTGATTTGCCGAACGCGCCCTTCACGTCTGTGCGGCCGGAACCGGCGGGCCGCTCGATGGCGGCGGGGTCATAGGCCGGCTTGCGGGACTTGCTGAAGCTCGGGCGCCGGGCGGCGGGTGCCGGATCGCCGGTCAAGGGCTCGATGGGCACATCGCCACCCTCTGAGGCGCGCGCGTTCGCCAGGAAGCTCTCGGCCAGGTCCTCGGCGATCTCGAACACGGTCTCGCTGTCGAAGATGCGGATCGAGCCGATGTCCTGTTTGGTGACGACGCCGCGCCGGCAGATCAGCGGCAGCAGCCATTTGGGATCGGCATTCTTGCGGCGGCCCACCGGCATGCGGAACCACACGCTGGCCCCACCCGGGCCACCGGCGCCGCCGGCCCGGCTTTCACGGGGCGCGCGCTCGGGGCGGCGCTCGTCGCGGTCGCTGTCGCGCAGGCGCGCTGCGTTGCGGCCCTCGCCGGGGTCAAACACGTCTTCCGGTGCCGGCAGGCGGTCGCGATAGAGCCGCGCCAAAGCGGCAGCCACCTGCTCGGGCGAGCGCTCGGCAAGGATCGCCTGGGCGAGGACGAGATCCTCGGGCGAGGGCTCCTCGTTCAGCAGCGGATCGGCGAGCATGCGCTCCTGGTCGAGCCGGCGGATGTCCTCGGCGCTGGGCGGGCCGCTCCACACCGGCACGACGTTCGCGAAATGCAGCAATTGCTCGGCCCGGCGGCGGCGCGAGGGGGGAACGAGCAGAACGCTCACGCCCTTGCGGCCGGCACGCCCGGTGCGGCCGGAGCGATGCTGCAAGCTCTCCGCATCGTGCGGCAGGTCGGCATGGATGACGAGGCCGAGATTGGGCAAATCGATGCCGCGGGCCGCGACATCGGTGGCGACGCAGACCCGGGCGCGCCCGTCGCGCAGCGCCTGGAGCGCCTGGTTGCGCTCGTTCTGGCCCATCTCGCCGGAGAGGCCGACCCCCGCGAAGCCGCGCTCCTGCAAGGTGGAGAGCAGATGCCGTACGCTCTCACGTGTGTTGCAGAACACGATGGCCGAGGGGGATTCGAAATAGCGCAGCAGGTTGACGACCGCGTGCTCCATTTCCTTGGGCACGATGCGCACGGCGCGATATTCGATATCGGCATGCCCGCCCTGGGTGTTCGCCACCTCGATGCGCATGGCGTCGTGCTGGTAGCGCTTGGCGAGCGCGACGATGCCGCGCGGCAGGGTGGCGGAGAACAGCAGGCTGCGGCGGCTCTCCGGCGCGGCGGAGAGGATGAATTCCAGATCCTCCCGGAACCCGAGGTCGAGCATCTCGTCGGCTTCGTCCAGCACCGCCACCTGGAGGGCGGATAGGTCGAGCCCGCCGCGCTCGATATGATCGCGCAGGCGGCCGGGGGTGCCGACCACGATGTGCACGCCGTCCGAGAGCAGGCGGCGTTCCCGGCGCGGGTCCATGCCGCCGACGCAGGCGACGATGCGCGCGCGGGCGTTCTCGTACAGCCACTCCAGCTCGCGGTGGACCTGCAGGGCGAGTTCGCGCGTCGGCGCGACGATCAAGGCCTGCGGTGCGCCTGCGGCGCCGAGGAACTCGGCTTCCCCGAGCAGGGTCTCGGCGATCGCCAGGCCATAGGCCACGGTCTTGCCGGAACCGGTCTGGGCGGAGACCAGCAGATCGCGCCCGGCGGTTTCCGGGGCGAGCACGGCGGCCTGCACGGGCGTCGGCTCGTTATAATCGCGGGCCGCAAGGGCACGGGCGATGGACGGGGAGGGGGTCGAGAAAGCCAAAGGCGAAACCTGTTTTCGATAAGGCGCAAGCGCCGTGTGGCGCCGCCTTCGGGCAGCGCTGGATGGGGTAGCGATACGGCACGGGCATGCACCCTTTGCGACAGGGCTCCGCCCCGCGCGGCCGTGACGCGAATGAAAATGCGCCTCTATCTAGCCGAGGGCGTGGCGGGAAGCCATTGAAACCGTGCAAAACCACGCGCGCACCAGACCCGCGCCACAAGCCGGGGTCGGCGCCCGGGCGTTCGTCCTCACTAAGGCGCGAGGCGGTTGCGCCGGACCCGGCAGCGGGGCGATGATCCCCGCGGGGCGGGATCGAACCTCGCGGCCCGCTCGAGGCCGCGGGGAATGCGGTGCATCGGGCGCAATATCGGGAGACGTTTCATGACATCCTCCTTCAGTCCCTCCGCGCCCGAACGCCGCGCGCCGGACCCGTCCGCCGCCGATGCGGGCGTGTCCCGCCGCGATGCGCTGGTGCTCGGCAGCGCCGCGATCGCCGCCAGTGTGTTCATGCCTCACGTGGCGCGGGCAGCCGCGCCGTTCGTGATGCCGCCGCTGCCCTATGCGGAAGATGCCCTGGCGCCCACCATTTCGGCCCGGACCGTCGGCCTGCATTACGGCAAGCACACCAAGGGCTATTACGACAAGGTCAACGCGCTCTCGACCGGCAAGCCCTATGCGGACATGACGCTTTCGGAAATCGTCGTCGCCTCGAAGCAGGCGGGCGATACCGCCATGTTCAACCAAGCCGCCCAGGCGTGGAACCACGATCTGTATTGGGCGAGCTTCAAGGGCGGCCCGGCGGCGCCCACGGGCGGCTTCGCGAAAGCCGTCGAGGCGGACTTCAAATCGCTGGACGCGCTCAACCGCAAGATGGTCGAGACCGGTGACGGCGTGTTCGGCACCGGCTGGGTGTGGCTGGTGCGCGACGGCGACCGGCTGGCCGTGCTCGGCATGAAGGACGGCGCCAACCCGCTGCCCGACGGCAAGAAGGTGCTGCTCGGCATCGATGTGTGGGAGCACGCCTATTATCTCGATTACGAGAACAGGCGCACCGCCCATGTGGAAGCGGTGCTGAAGGACCGCGTGAACTGGCAGGTGGTCAGCGAACGCTTCGGCTGACCGCGCGTTCGCTCACCCGCCCGCTCGGGCGGTCGCTGTCAGATACCGATATCGTCCAGCTTGACGCCGGTGGTCTCGATGCGGAACTGCCAGGTGATCCAGGCGCCCAGCAGCGAGGTGGCGACCAGGATATAGAGCAGCGGCTTGGTGCCGACATCCAGCAGCACGATCGGAAACAGGAACGCGGTGAGCACCGCGCCGATCTTGGCGAAGGCGGCCGCAAAGCCCGCGCCGCGCCCGCGGATGTGGGTGGGGAACACCTCGCCCGCCAGGAGATAGGTCTGCGCGTTCGGGCCCATGTTGGTCATGAAATTGAACAGCATGAAGCCGGTATAGATCAGGAAGATCTGCGCCCCGCCGGTATAGTCCACCGAGAAGGACGCGATCAGCAGCCCCGCCGCGCAGCCGATGAAGCCGAACACCTGGAGCGGAATGCGCCCGACCTTGTCCGCCAGCAGGACGGCGGCGCAGATGCCGACGATCAGCAGCAGATCGATGAAGGCCGCGCCCTCCGCCGCCAGCATGTCGCTGGCGATGATGTCGGTGAGGTCGTGGTGCAGGCTGGTATGCGAGCCGATGGCGGCGGCGAGGATGGTGGGCGTGAAAATGCCGATGCCGTAGGTGCCGAGATCCTGGAGGAACCACGGCACCGAGGCGAGGATGGTGGCCCGCAGGTTCTTCGCCTTGAACAGGGCCCACATGTTGCGCTCATGGTGCGGGTGGGCGTGGGGATGGCGCACCTTGAGCTTGATTTCCTTGGGATAGTTCGGGCTGCGCTTGAGCAGCTTGTGGACCTCACGCTCGGCTTCCGCCATGCGCCCGTGGGCCGCAAGCCAATGGCCGCTCTCGGTCACGTAGAAGCGCCCGATCAGCACGATCACGGCGGGAATGATGGCGGTGGCATACATCAGCCGCCACGCCGCCAGCTCCGGGGCGAAGGTGAGGATGAGATAGCCGACACCGGTGCCCACCAGCGCGCCCACCGCCTGGAAGCCGAAGGCGCTGAGCACGAGGCGGCCGCGCGCGCTGGAGGGAATGCTTTCCGAAATCACCAGATGGGCGGTCGGATAATCGCACCCGAGCGCCACGCCCACGCCGAACAGGAAGAACACCATCCAATAGAAATTCGGCGCCACCGACAGCAGCACCAGGAACAGGATGAACAGCGCCATCTCGGCAATGAACATCAGCTTGCGGCCGAACTGGTCGGCAAGGCCGCCGAGGAACAGAGCGCCGATCAGGATACCGAACAGGCTCGCCGCGCCGACGAGGCCGTGCTCGAATGGGCCCATGGTGAATTCCACCGCCATCAGCGGCATGGCGACGCCGGTCATGAACACGACCAGGCCCTCGAAGAATTTTCCCGCCGCCGCAAGCCCCCAGATGCGCCATTGCATGGCGGTCATGGGGGTCACGGAAACTTCCGTTCCGTCACGCCAGAGCGGGCGCTCGTCGATATAGTCCTGAACCGAGCGGGCTTCCACCGTGGGCGTCGATGGCATCGGCGCGTGCATATCGTTCATGAGCAACTCCCCGCGATCCCCGCACAGATGCGCACCGGCGATGAATACCATATGACAAGGGTACCCTGGTGGTCGGGCGAACTCTCGGATATGAAAGGCTTTTAATTGGGAGGCTCGGGGATGGCGGCGCGTTTCGAAGGGCTCAGTCGGCCCATCTTTGCCTTGGCGGGATTGGCGCTCGCGGGCGTGGTGGCCGGGTGCCAGGCGCCTGGGCCGAGCTGGGGCACGGGCACGGTGATCGAGACCGGGCCGTTCGACAGCGTTTCGGAAACGGTGGTCGGCATTCCCGCGCCGACGGCCGGCCCGCGCGTGTTCCAGTGCAGCGGGCCCTGGGCGCCGACCACGACGGAAGTTAATCTGGTCGCCGATTTTGGCGCGCAGGCGATCACCCGCGCGGACGTGCAGGAGCCCGATGGCTCCACCGGCCCCGGCTCGGTGCTGCTCGCCGGCGATTCCAAGCTTCGGGTGGATGTCGCCTGGGCCGACGGGCTCGGCTACACCGTGCCGACCCGCGTCGCCTTCACCGAGGAGAGCGCCTGGACCGTCGCCGGCGTGCGCATCGGCTCCTCGCTGGCCGATGTGGAGCGCGCGAACGGGCGTCCGTTCCGCATCCAGGGCTTCGGCGGCAATGCCGGCGGCGTGGTGGTGGACTGGCAGAAGGGCGCGCTCGGCAACATGCCAGGCCCCTGCCGGCTGGGCGTGCAGTTCGCGCTGACGGCGGACGCCTCGAACGCTGCGCAGGCGAGGGTTTCCGGACCGAAGACGTTCCTGTCGTCGGATCCCAATATCCGCGCGCTGAAACCGATTGTCGGCCTGTTCTGGGTGAATTATCGCTGGTAGATCCCAAAGCCCGTGGCGGTGCCATGATCCGGCATCGCGCGGCCCGTACGGAGGTTGCCATGACCCTGATGATGGAGACGACGATGCCGGACCGCAGACCCTCGCGCCGTACACTTGCCCTCGCCTTCGTTCTCGGCATCGCCTGCACCATCGGCGCGAATGCGCTGGTGTCGTCGGCGCGTGCGAACCAGCCTTTCATGGACGCCGCGCTCGCCTCGCTGCGCGCGGCGCGTGCCAATCTCATCCAGGCCGAGCCGAACAAGGGCGGTCATCGCGACCGGGCTATCGATCTGGTGGATCGGGCGATCAACCAGGTCGAGGAAGGCATCGCCTTCGCTGCCGGCCAGTGAGGCGCTTCGGCTTTCGGTAAAAATGCTCTGCCGGCGGCGGATCTTGATCCACTCCGCTCCACTGCCGGCAGCGTCCGCCTGCGAACGCCCCGCAGCCCCATCGGATGATGGCTTCAGGACGCGCCCCAGGCGCCAGGTGATCACATGACAAGTGATCACATGAAGGGATCGGGCGATCCTGCGCGACCCCTTGCTTTGCCTCGCACCTAGGAACCCGGCGCGATCCGGGAGGGATAGGCGAGCGCGGTCTCGCACCATTTGGCGACGCGCAGCAGCTTCACATCCTCGCCGAAAGGCGCAACGAGCTGAATGCCGAGCGGGAGGCCGCGGGGACCCGTGCCCGCCGGCAAGGCGATGGCGGGCACGCCCAGCGTGGTCCACGGGACGCACAGGCCGGGATCGCCGGTTTCTCCAAGACCCTCCGGTGCTTCGCCGGTCGCCGGCGCGGTGAGCACGGCATCGAAGCCCGCCAGCACGCGCGTGAACTCGGCCCGCAAGGCGAGCTGGGCTGCACGGGCTTTGAGATAATCGGTGGCCGCAATCGCGGCACCCCGCTCCACCAGCGCCTGGAGGCGCGCGGACGTCTTGTCCGGGAAGCGCGCAACCAGATCGCCAAAATTCGCCGCGCCCTCGGCGCCGCACAGGGTCGCGGAAAGGGCAGGCAGTTCGGCGAAGGCATCCGGCAGCGTCACGGCCTGCACCGTCGCGCCGGAACCCGCGAAGCGGGCGGCAGCCATTTCCATCAGCGCGCTCTGGCTGTCTTCCAGGGCAGGCGCCCCGGCCGGGCGCAGCCATGCGATGCGCGGCGCCGGGAAGGGCGCAACGCCCGCGAGGCCGAACGCGAAAGTCGTGCGCCGCGCGGCACCGGGGCCACCGGCCAGCAAGCTTAGCACGAAGGCGGCGTCGTCCACGCTGCGCGCGAACAGGCCGAGATGGTCCAGGGACTGGGAGAGGTCATGAACGCCCTTGAGGGCAATGGTGCCATAGCTCGGCTTCAGCCCGACCACGCCGCAATAGGCGGCGGGGCGCAGGATCGAGCCCAGGGTCTGGGTGCCCAGCGCCACCTGGACCGAGCCGCTGGCGACTGAGGCCGCCGAGCCGGACGAGGAGCCGCCCGGCGTATGCCCGAGGTTCCACGGATTGCGGGTGGGGCCGGGCTCGCGCCAGGCAAACTCGGTGGTGACGGTCTTGCCGAGGATCGTCGCGCCGAGATCCTTCAGGCGGCCCACCACATAGGCGTCTTCGGTCGGCTGATGGTCCACATAGATGGCCGAGCCATAGGTGGTGGGCATGTCGGCGGTGGCGATGAGGTCCTTCACACCCACCGCGACGCCCGTGAGCGGCCCGGTGCCCGGCGTCGCGGCCGGGGGCGCGGCGGGCAGATGGGCGAAGGCGTGGAGCGCCCCTTCCAGGGCGGCGGCGCGCGCATGGCTGGCGGCGATCAAATCCTGGGGCAATGCTTCGCCTGCGGCCACGGCGCGCACGATGTCGAGCACGCCGGCGCTGGTCTTGAGGGCGGTCATGGGAAGATCCGGGAAGGAGGGAGGCGGACGGGCCGCATCGTCCGGGCGGCGCGTCTGCACCGGACAGCGGTGGCCCGGCATCGGCCGGGCGCCGGTCGGGGGCGCACAATGCCCGCAAAGACCGCCCGCGCGTGGACAGGTGATGGGTGGGGCTCCGGCAAGGTCGGGTGAGGCCCGCCGGAGCCCCGTGACGCGCGTAAGTCCGCGCGTCAGTTCGTCGGCATGGACATGGCCTTGTCGATGTAGGTGCGCGGCACGAAGGTCTTGTAGTCCGGCTGAGCGGAGAGGTTGCCGAGCGCGATCTGCGTGTCGAGCGCGAGCGTCAGCGCGGCCGGCGTGATATCCACGCTGGTCGGATAGACGTTGTCGGCGAGCATGCGCTTGGTGGCGGCGGCGACCACGTCAGGATCGAGCTTCGGGAATTCCTTCTGCGCGATCTCGATGGTGCGGGCCTCGTTCTTGTGCATGAAGCGCACGGCCATCTCCAGGCCGTTGGTCAGGCGCTGGGCGAGATCGGGGTCCACGTCGGCGCGGGCGGTGATGGTGGAGAAGGCATAGGGGCCATAGAGCTTGGGAAAGCCGAGCACGACCTTCATGCCCTTGGCCACCACCTGGTCGAGGCCGGGCTCGTACATGACCGCGACCTTGGCCTGGCCGGCGACGAACGGGCCGGGCTCGGTGCCGAGCGGGACCTGGATCATCTCCACGTCCTTGTTGGCATCCATGCCGTTTTCCTTCAGCAGCTTGATGAACAGCGAGGTGCTGGTGGTGGGCATCAGGCCGGTGACGATCTTCTGGCCCTTCAGGTCCTTGACGCTGTCGAACTTGAAGTCGGGCGTGGCGGCGATCCACACGGCGGCGCCGTTCACCACATTGGCGATGGTGTTCACCGGGGCGCCCTTGGAAGCGGCGATGGCCGTCCATTCCGGGCCGTGCAGGGAGAATTGCGCGCTCTTCGAGATCACCGCGGAGAGGGCGACGGAGCCGGAGCCGGCGCTTTCCTTGGTGAGGTCGAGGCCCTGCTTTTCAAAGAAGCCTTCGTCCATCGCCACATAGAGCGGCAGATACAGCATCGACTGGAAGGCCTGCGAGATGGTCGCCTTCTTCATCTCCACCGCCGAGGCCGGGGTGAGCGCGGCGGAGGAAAGTGCCAGGGCGAGGGAAAAGGCGCCCAGTTTTGGCAAGAACGTCATGGGAACATATCTCCGGAAACAAGAGGTCAAACGTTGATCTGGGTGCCGCCGATCTGCTGCTTCCAGGGAAGCAGGTGATGCTCGGTGATCTCGACCATGTGGTAGAAGATGAAGCCGACCAACATCAGCGTGAACAGACCCGCCCAGACCGTATTGAGGTCGTAGAGGCTCGAGGCGACGTAGATCACATGGCCGAGGCCATGCTGGGAGGAGATGAATTCGCCCACCACAGCACCCACCAGCGCGAAGCCGATATTGATGCGGAAGGTGGCGATGATCGCCGGAAGCGTGGACGGCGCGATCACCCGCTTGAAGATCTGGTGCTTGTTGGCGCCCATGGAGAATAGCAGCGCTTGCAGATCCTTGTCCGCATCCTTCGCCGCCTGGTAGGCGGTGATGAGCGCGACGATCGAGGTGAGCGAGATGGCGAGCGCCACCTTGGAAGTGAGCCCGGTGCCGAACCACAGGATGATGATCGGCGCCAGGGCGATCTTCGGCACCGAATTGATGGCAGCAATGAACGGCTCCACCAGGCGGGCGACGAAGGCAGAATACCAGAGCGTCAGGCCGATGAAGGAGCCGATCACGGTGCCGAAGGCAAAGCCGAGGATTGCCTCGAACACGGTGTAGCCGGTATCCACGAACAGCGAGCCGTCCATGATCATGACCACGAGCCCGTGCAGGATGCCGCTCGGTTGGCCGACCAGGAAGGCGTTGAGCCATCCCATGCGAACGGCCAACTCCCATAGTAGGAAGAAGCCGACAACCGCGAGGATCTGCAGCACGCTGCGACCGACCGTGGAATCGAAGACATTGCGCCGCTTGCTGGCACGTAGGTGCCTGCGGACGCTGGTTTTTGCGAGTTGAGCCATCTCAGTCATGCGCTCGCCCTGGTCTGGATGTCGAGTTCCGCGCACAGCGTGTGGAAATAGCTGGAGAAGCGGGGGTCGCTGCGCGCGGCGATGGGGGAATGCTCGTTCAGCGCGATATCGTGCACCGCCTTCACCCGAGCCGGGCGTTGGCTGAGCACCACCACGCGCTTGGAGAGCGCGACCGCCTCGTCGATGTCATGGGTGACGAGGATCACGGTCTTGTGGAAAGTCTCCACCGCTTCCATCAGGATGCCTTCCAGATAGAGGCGGGTCTGGTAGTCCAGCGCGGAGAACGGCTCGTCCAGCAGCAGGATATCGGGATCGAGCACCAGGGTGCGGATCAGCGCCACGCGCTGGCGCATGCCGCCCGAGAGCATCTTGGGATAGGCATTCTCAAAGCCCGACAGGCCGAAGGTTGAGAGATATTCGCGCGCCGTATCCATGGCCTGGCGCGGGTCCACGCCCTTGGTCTCCAGCCCGAGCAGGACGTTGTCGAGCACCGTCCGCCAGGGGAAGAGCAGGTCCTTCTGCATCATGTAGCCGACCCGCCCGCGGAGGCTCTCCACTTCCTGCCCACGATACATCAGCGTTCCTTCGTCGGGGTCGACGAGGCCGGCGATGATGTTGAAAACCGTGGTCTTGCCGCAGCCGCTGGGCCCGATGATGCTAACGAAATCGCGCTCGTGGATGTCGAACGTCAATCCGTCGAGCACCTGGGTGGGACCCTGCTTGCCGGGAAAGCTCTTGCGGATGCCGTTAAGGCGCAATTGCACTTTTGGTGATGACATGGCGTCTCCTGTCTGCCGCCAGTCCATAGGCAACCGCTGTGCCAGCCGAAAAAAATGTTGCAGCGCAAGGAGGTTCGCGTTCGTGAGGCGGATGTCCCATAAATAGGCACACCCATGGATGCACACCTTTAAGGCAGCTGGCGTGTTTTCATGCATTATGAATGCAAAATCACAACGCCGTGACGCCACCCGCCGTGCATTTTGCGGTGCGACGGGGCACGATGACCGGCGAAGCGGATCGCAGTGGGGCTTGGCGTGGACAGGCCCGCGGGCAGCACATGGCGTAGGAGTGGCGCATGGATTGGGTTTCGTTCTGGGACGGTGCCAACGCCATTTATGTGAACGAGCGCCATAAGCGCGTTCATTACGAACGGCTCGCGGCAGATCTTGCGCGCTTCGTGCCTGGTCCGACGGCGCGGGTGCTGGACTATGGCTGCGGCGAGGCGCTTGCGGCACAGGCGATGGCACGGATCTGCGCGCATCTCACCCTGAGCGATGCGGCGCCGAGCGTGCGCGAAAAGCTGAAGGCCCGCTTTTCAGCCGAGCCTGCCATCTCCGTGCGCTCGATCGAGGAGGTGGAGGCGCTACCCGACGGCAGCTTCGACCTCGTGGTCGTCAATTCGCTGGCGCAATATCTCTCTCGTGCCCAGCTCGAAGGGCTGTTAAAGCTGTTTCATCGCCTTCTGGCGCCCAGCGGCCGGCTGCTACTGGCGGATGTGATCCCGCCCGGCGTCGGCGCGGCGCGCGATGCGGCAGCGCTCCTGTCTTTTGCCGCGCGCGACGGTTTCTTCTTCGCGGCGGTCTTGGGGCTCGCCCGTACGGCGGTTTCGCCCTATCGCAAGCTGCGGGCCGATCTCGGGCTCGCCACTTATGAGGAAGCCGATGTGCTCGCCCTGCTGAGAACGGCCGGTTTCCGCGCCGAGCGCCATCGGCCGAACGTGGGGCACAATCAGGCGCGCATGGCGTTCCTCGCGACGCGCTGACGGAGAATCAGGGCGTCTCGTGCCGCCGCGGCCGCTTCTCGGCGAATGCCCAAACCCGGTAGCCGGTGAAGGTCCAGCACAGCACCAGCGCGCTCGTGAGAAACTGCGCCAGCAGATAGAAGACGCCGAGGCGGTGGACGAACACGTCCATCAGCACTCCGTTCAGTACGAAGGCCACACCCGCGACCGCGAAATAGCGCGGCATGGCACCGGCATGGGAGCGCGTGGACTTGAAGGTGAAGCGGCTGTTGAGGGTATAGGTCACGCAGCTGCCCACTACGAATCCCACCAGCGAGGCGGAGACCGGGCCCACCACCTCCCATTCCACCAGCGCGCTCAGAACCAGGAAGTGAAAGAACAGCGCGGTGAACCCCACGCCGAGAAAGGTCGCAAGCTGGATCAGCAGGGGGCGGTATTGCGATAATATATGGCCGAAGGGGAGGGGCACGAGACTGCGGACTCCGGAGCGTGGGGCCATGGAGGCGTCTTCCGTCGCGTCCAAATATGGTCTAACGAAGCCCAATAGCGCGTCGGGAAGAGATAATTCAACGCCCTGAGCCGCATCTGCAGTGATGTGAGGCGATTTTCCTGCCTGGGAGCGGTGCACCGGCTTTTTGTGCGTGCCCGGCGCTGACTGCGGATTGAGTTGCCTCGCGGTTTGCGATGGCAGATCGATTTATTTCAAAGATCCAAGTGCTTAGGCACAACATAAGCTCACTATGCTCGCCCCCTCTGCAAAGTGCGGCGTATTGCCCCCGCGCTCCGCTGCGAATGTCACGAAAACAGTGTCGACATCCAGTTGCGTCATGTGTGATGCTTTTTGTGAGATTATTTACTGAAGAAAAATGACATGAGCAAATTTCGCGGCCCCTTACTTTTGCTCTCGATGTTTTTGTTAGCCGGTAACGCATTCGCGCAGGATGTGGCGGAGTTTCCGGTCATCAAGGACCTGCCACCGGCAGCGACGCTCCCAGCTGATGGGGTCTGGGATATTCGCGGGGTCGCGCTGGGCGCTACCGTTCCAGAAACGCTCACCGCGCTTAAGGCGATCAATCCATCCCGCGAGCCGGAAGTAAAGCGCGGCACCCTCGGGTTGCGGGATGATCGAGGCAACACGATCGCCTTTACCTACACAACCTCCATGTCCCAAGAGTTGAATAATCCAGACGGGTCTATGGAGTATTATTATGTGTTTTTTTCAACAAATGCTCTGACAGAGCGTGCAACAAAAATTGAACGCAGAATTGTTTATTCTGGTGCGCAAAATCAAGGTAGTTTTATCGAATTGCAGGCGGCGTTGCTTTCGAAATATGGTAAGGAAACTTTAAAATATAAGCCTTATCTCAATGAGATTTATTATATCTGGTTTGACGGAAAAAGAATCGCGCTGACCAGGCAGCAGATGGACAGTATGCGCTATCAACCTGGGACGCCCGCGAATTGCGCCGAGATGTTCCAGGATCCAGGTACCTACCAGCTGAGGCAGCCGCGTTTGCCAGGGCACAAGGGCTGCACGGCCGGTCTCAAGATTGTGGTCCAGCCCGGCGCGCGCGACGACCTTATCTCCCAGGTGACATTCATTGCCTTCGATAATGAACGCGATTGGCAGGGCAGTGTTGCCACCGATGCCTTCCTGCTCGGCGAGCTGGACAAGAAGACCAAGGCCAAAACGGGCAGTGCGCCCAAGCTCTGAACCACCTCTGGCCCCCTGATCTGATCGCGCTGACCCCGCTGCCGGCATACCCAGGCGCCGGGGGCAGCGGGTGCGAGCCTGGGTGCGCTGTGGAAGGCGGGGCGTTATCGCGCTCCGGCGCGGGGTTTGCACGTGCGCGCCCTTCCCCCTTGCACGAAACTGGTTTAAGGGAAGCCCCTAATTGCGGGAAAATCACCGCCAACAAACTGATCCGGGTGTACCCAGGACGCGTTACCAACGCGTCCTTTTTTGCGCGCCCGGTAAAATGCGCGAGCCGCACAGGATCAGATGCCGAAACGCACAGATATTTCCACCATCCTGATCATCGGCGCCGGCCCCATCGTCATCGGTCAGGCCTGCGAGTTCGATTATTCCGGCACCCAGGCCTGCAAGGCGCTGAAGGAAGAGGGCTACCGGGTCGTCCTGGTGAACTCCAATCCGGCGACCATCATGACCGATCCGGACATGGCGGACGCCACCTATATCGAACCGATCACGCCGGAGATCGTCGCCAAGATCATCGAGAAGGAGCGCTATGTCCGCCCGGGCGGATTCGCGCTCCTGCCCACCATGGGCGGCCAGACGGCGCTGAATTGCGCCCTGTCCCTCAAGCGCATGGGCACGCTCGAGAAGTTCGATGTGGAAATGATCGGCGCCACGGCCGAGGCCATCGACAAGGCCGAGGACCGCGAGCTGTTCCGCGAGGCCATGACCAAGATCGGCCTCGACACCCCCACCTCGCGCCAGATCAAGACCCTGGCCCAGGCGTTGGACGCGCTCGATATCGTCGGCCTGCCGGCCATCATTCGCCCCTCCTTCACCATGGGCGGCACCGGCGGCGGCATCGCCTACAACAAGGCGGAATTCATCGAGATCGTGGAGCGCGGCATCGATGCTTCGCCCACCAGCGAGGTGCT
The DNA here is from genome assembly GCF_043195145.2 of Roseixanthobacter pseudopolyaromaticivorans. Lineage (NCBI taxonomy): Bacteria > Pseudomonadati > Pseudomonadota > Alphaproteobacteria > Hyphomicrobiales > Xanthobacteraceae > Roseixanthobacter > Roseixanthobacter pseudopolyaromaticivorans. Next base: position 2,599,329 of record NZ_CM195539.1, on the reverse strand, counting down.
CATCGAAGAGAGCGTCCTCGGCTGGAAGGAATATGAGATGGAGGTTGTCCGCGACAAGGCGGACAATTGCATCATCATCTGCTCCATCGAGAACATCGATCCGATGGGCGTGCACACCGGCGATTCCATCACCGTGGCGCCGGCGCTGACGCTTACCGACAAGGAATACCAGATCATGCGCGACGCATCGCTTGCGGTGCTGCGCGAGATCGGCGTGGAGACCGGCGGCTCGAACGTTCAATTCGCGATCGACCCGCAGACCGGCCGGATGATCGTGATCGAGATGAACCCGCGCGTGTCGCGGTCCTCGGCGCTGGCCTCCAAGGCCACCGGCTTCCCCATCGCCAAGGTCGCCGCGCGCCTTGCGGTGGGCTACACGCTGGACGAGATCGAGAACGACATCACCGGCGGCGCGACCCCGGCCTCGTTCGAGCCGACCATCGACTACGTCGTCACCAAGATTCCGCGCTTTGCGTTCGAGAAGTTCCCCGGCGCCGACACCACGCTGACCACCTCCATGAAGTCGGTAGGCGAGGCCATGGCCATCGGCCGCACCTTCCAGGAAAGCCTGCAGAAGGCCTTGCGCTCGCTGGAGACCGGCCTCACCGGCCTCGACGAGATCGAGATTGGCGGGCTTGGTCATGGCGACGACAAGAATGCCGTGCGCGCCGCTCTGGGCACGCCGACGCCGGAGCGCCTGCTCTATGTGGCCCAGGCCATGCGGCTCGGCATGAGCGACGACCAGATCCATTCCGCCTGCAAGATCGATCCCTGGTTCCTGGCCGAGATCCGCGGCATCGTGGAAGCCGAGAACAAGGTCCGCCAGTTCGGCCTGCCCACCACCCCCGGCGCGTTGCGCGGGCTGAAGAGCATGGGCTTCTCCGACGCCCGGCTGGCAAGCCTCGCCGGCATCGGGGAAGGGGATGTGCGTGCGCGCCGTCAGGCGCTGGACGTGCGCCCGGTCTACAAGCGCATCGACACCTGCGCGGCGGAATTCGCTTCGCCCACCGCCTATATGTATTCCACCTACGAGCGCCCCTTCGGCGCGGCGCCCGCCGACGAGGCACGCCCCTCCGAGGCCCGAAAGGTGGTCATCCTGGGCGGTGGTCCCAACCGCATCGGGCAAGGGATCGAATTCGACTATTGCTGCTGCCATGCCGCCTTCGCCCTGAAGGAAGCCGGCTATGAAGCCATCATGGTCAATTGCAATCCCGAGACCGTCTCCACCGATTACGACACCTCGGACCGGCTCTATTTCGAGCCGCTGACCGCTGAGGACGTGCTGGAACTCATCGAGCGCGAGCGCACCGCCGGCACCCTGGTGGGCGTGATCGTGCAGTTCGGCGGCCAGACGCCGCTGAAGCTCGCCCACGCGCTGGAACAGGCGAACGTGCCGATCCTCGGCACCTCGCCCGACGCTATCGATCTTGCCGAGGACCGCGACCGCTTCAAGCGCCTGCTGAACCAGCTCAAGCTGCGCCAGCCGGACAACGGCATCGCCTATTCGGTGGAACAGGCCCGCATCGTCGCGGCCCAGCTCGGCTTCCCGCTGGTGGTGCGGCCGTCCTATGTGCTCGGCGGGCGGGCGATGCAGATCATCCGCGAGGAAGGCCAGCTCGGCGACTATCTGCTGGAGACCCTTCCCGGCCTCGTGCCGCAGGATGTGAAGGCGCGTTACCCGAACGACAAGACCGGGCAGATCAACACGGTGCTGGGCAAGAACCCGCTGCTGTTCGACCGCTATCTCTCGGACGCCATCGAGGTGGACGTGGATGCGCTGTGCGACGGCAAGGCGGTGTTCGTGGCCGGCATCATGGAGCATATCGAGGAAGCCGGCATTCATTCCGGCGACAGTGCGTGCTCGCTTCCGCCCCATTCCCTGTCGCAGGAGATGATCAAGCGCCTGGAGGAGGAGACCTCCGCCCTGGCGCTGGCGCTCGGTGTGGTCGGGCTGATGAACGTGCAGTACGCCCTGAAGGGCGAAGACATTTACGTGCTCGAAGTCAATCCGCGCGCCTCGCGCACGGTGCCCTTCGTCGCCAAGGTGATCGGCGTTCCGATCGCCAAGATCGCTGCGCGCGTGATGGCCGGAGAGAAGCTGTCGAGCTTCGACCTGGTGAAGCAGAATGTGAATCACATCGCGGTCAAGGAAGCGGTCTTCCCCTTCGCGCGCTTCCCCGGCGTCGACACGGTGCTGGGCCCGGAGATGCGCTCCACCGGCGAGGTGATGGGCCTCGACACCGATTATGGGGTCGCCTTCGCCAAGAGCCAGATCGGCGGCGGCACGAAGGTGCCGAAGGCGGGCACGGTGTTCGTCTCCGTGAAGGAGAGCGACAAGGAACGTATTCTTCCCACCGTGAAGCTTCTGCAGGATCTGGGCTTCCGGGTCATCGCGACCTCGGGCACCCAGCGCTATCTGGAAGAGCACGGCATTATCGCTGGCAAGATCAACAAGGTGCTTGAGGGCCGCCCGCATATCGTGGACGCCATCAAGAACGGCGAGGTGCAATTGGTGTTCAACACCACGGAGGGTGCGCAGGCGCTGGCGGACAGCCGTTCGTTGCGCCGGTCGGCCCTCTTGCACAAAGTGCCGTATTACACCACGCTATCAGGAGCCGTTGCAGCGGCGCAGGGGGTCAAGGCCTATGTGGGCGGCGATCTCGAGGTGCGTGCGTTGCAAAGCTATTTCGGCGTCGGTGCATCTAAGGACGCGGACAAAGCGTTCGTATCCTGAGGGCTCAGCCCTTTCGAACGTGCGGGACAAAAGGCCCGCGCGCGCGATTGGCGTGACTGCTTGAGAGCGCGCCGTAAACCGAGACGGTGTTCGTCGCGCGCTTGCGGTATCATATTCAGCGCCGGATGGGGACATCCCCACCGGCGGGCGACCAATGCGTCGCTCCGTTTCTAGGAGGTTCTACGAAGGACCCATGGACAAGATTCCCATGACCCAGGCTGGCTTTGCCGCCATGGAAGTTGAATTGCGCAACCGTCAGCAGGTGGAGCGTCCGAGGATTATCGCAGCGATTTCCGAAGCGCGCGCCCACGGCGACCTTTCGGAAAATGCCGAATATCACGCGGCGAAAGAGCAGCAATCCCTCAACGAGGGACGGATCGCGGAGCTGGAGGACAAAATCTCTCGCGCCGACATCATCGACGTCTCCAAGCTCTCCGGCGAGACGGTGAAATTCGGTGCGACCGTGACCCTGGTCGACGAGGATACGGAAGAAGAAAAGGTCTGGCAGATCGTCGGCGATAATGAAGCCGACGCCAAGGCCGGCCGCATTTCCATTTCCTCGCCCGTGGCACGCGCGCTCATCGGTAAGCAAAAGGGTGCTTCGGTCGAAGTCGTGACGCCTAAGGGGGCCCGCTCGTTCGAAATCGTCTCGGTGCGCTGGATCTGAGCGGCATCCGCGTCGAAGTGGCGAAGGCCCTTCAAGCCCTCACTCGCAAGCGGGAGAGGGCTTTCCCTTCTGGGCGACAAAGTTCTTAGCATGGCCTGTTCCTCTCCCGCTTGGGCGGGAGGGGCTGGGACCAAGCCTAAGGCAGGCGCCCGGCTCTCAGAACCGGAGTGGCGTCATTCCGGCATCTCGATCGTTTCCAGCGGCACGATGGGTGCGTTCTTCGCCTGCTTCAGGGTCAGCGCGGTCTTCACGTTGCGCACGTTCGGCGCCGCGGTAATCTCGAGCACGAAATTCTGGAACGTGCGCAGGTCCGGGGCGACGCACAGCATCAGAAAATCCACGTCGCCCGAGAGCATCCAGGCGCCGCGCACCAGCGGCCAATTGTCGATTCGGTCCTGGAATGCGGAAAGATCCACCTCCGCCTGGCTGATGAGATGCACCATGGCAAACCCCATCAGATCATAGCCGAGGCGCTTTTCGTCCAACAGCGCACGGTAGCCCTGGATGATGCCCTCTTCCTCCAGGCCGCGCACGCGGCGCAGGCACGGCGGGGCGGAAATCCCCACGCGGCGGGACAGCTCCACGTTGGTCATGCGCCCGTCTCGTTGCAGCTCGGCCAGGATTTTCCAGTCCACGGCGTCGAGATGAGAGGTCAAGGGATCACTCCTTAGGGCATGTGCGCCGCACCTTAGTGAAGCCGCGTCGCCACGCAACGAAATAATATTTCGCCAGTCGGCTGGGGACATCGACCCTGAACCCTATTCGAGTGCAGGCAGCGCCTTGTGGGACAGCGCGGCTGTCCTTACATTCACGCATAGCTCGCGCCACGGAAGGCGCAGGAAGAGGCGGTCTTGGCCCTTGCAGCCCTCGCAAGCGGAGGGACTGCTCCTGGTTCGAGGTTGTCATGCCTGCCCATCACGCATCCGCCCAGCATGTGAAGGTCGTCATCATCGGTTCCGGCCCGGCTGGATATACCGCTGCCATCTACGCCGCGCGCGCCATGCTGGAACCCGTGCTCATCGAAGGCATTCAGCCGGGCGGGCAGCTCACCATCACCACTGACGTCGAGAATTATCCGGGCTTCGCCGACGTCATCCAGGGCCCCTGGCTGATGGAGCAGATGCGCGCCCAGGCCGAGCATGTGGGCACCCGAATCGTCTCCGACCACGTCTCCAGCCTCGATCTGTCGCACCGCCCGTTCCGCCTCGTGACGGAAGCGGGCGCGGTCTATGTGGCCGAGACGGTGATTCTCGCTACCGGTGCCCAGGCGCGCTGGCTTGGCATCGCCTCCGAGGAGACCTATCGCGGTCTCGGCGTTTCCGCCTGTGCCACCTGCGACGGCTTCTTCTATCGCGGCAAGGAAGTCGTGGTGGTGGGCGGCGGCAATACCGCGGTGGAAGAGGCGCTCTTCCTCACCAATTTCGCCTCCAAGGTCACACTGGTGCATCGCCGCGACCGGCTGCGGGCGGAGCGCATCCTTCAGGATCGCCTGTTCGCCCATCCCAAGGTGAACGTGGTGTGGAACGCCGCGCTCGAGGAGATCGTCGGCCAAGAGGATCCCTCGCGCGTCACGGCGGTGAAATTGCGCGACGTGCACACCGGCAAGGTCGCCGAGCTGCGCACCGACGGCGTGTTTATCGCCATCGGCCATGCGCCGGCGACCAGCCTCGTCGAGGGGCAGGTGAAACTTAAGGAGAGCGGCTATGTGTGGACCGCTCCGGATTCCACGGCGACTTCGGTGCCCGGCGTTTATGCCGCGGGCGATGTCGCCGACGATGTTTATCGCCAGGCGGTGACGGCCGCCGGGCGTGGCTGCATGGCAGCCCTGGAAGCGGAGCGCTTCCTTGCGCTCAACGAGGTCTCGGCGGCGGCAGAGTAGCAGCGTAAGGGCGCAAGCATGGACTGGGACAAGCTTAAGGTTTTCCACGTCGCTGCCGAAGCGGGCTCCTTCACCCATGCCGGTGAGACCCTCGGTCTGTCCCAATCCGCCGTGAGCCGGCAGGTGTCGGCTCTGGAGCAGGAGCTGAAAGTGCCCCTGTTTCACCGCCATGCGCGCGGCCTCATCCTTACAGAGCAGGGCGAACTGCTCTATCGCACGGCGCACGAGGTATTCCTGAAGCTGGAATCGGCGCGCGCCCAGCTCACCGACAGCCGGGAAAAGCCGAACGGCGACCTGCGGGTGACAACCACCGTGGGCCTCGGCACCCATTGGCTGACCGCGCGGGTGGGCGAATTCGTCGATCTGTACCCCGATATCCGCATCCAGCTCATTCTCACCGACGAGGAACTGGATCTCGCCATGCGCGAGGCGGATGTCGCCATTCGCATGCGCCAGCCGGTGCAGCCGGATCTGGTGCAGCGCAAACTCTTCACCGTGCATTTTCACGCTTATGCCTCGGCGGATTATCTCAAGCGCCATGGCCATCCGCGCACGCTGGACGAGTTGGACAAGCACCGCATCCTTCTGCTCGGGGGCCCGATTCCGAGCTATTTCCAGGGCTTGAACTGGCTGGAACATGCCGGGCGCGAGGGTGGGGCCCCGCGTGTGCCGGCGTTCGAGGTCAACAGCGTGCTGGGGCTGAAGCGGGCCGTGGAGCGCGGCGTGGGCATCGGAACATTGCCGGACTATCTCTCCGACGACGCCACCACGCTGGTACAATTGTTCACTGACCGGGAAACGCCTCAACTTGAGGCTTATTTCACCTATGCGCAGGAAATGCGCTCGGTGGCTCGCATCCAGGTGTTTCGCGACTTCTTGATCTCAAAGGCGCAGCGCTGGAATTACTGATTTGTGACGTTTGGGGCCTGTGCACGTGGCTTGGGCGCGCTTTAGCCCAGCGTTAGGCACATGCCTGACATGCGATCATTTTGCATTGCAAATTGCCCAAGGAAGGGGCACTTTGACGTTGCACTGCTTGCATCCTGTGCGGTGCAGCAGCTGTTCCCCTCTGGAAGGTTCGCCGCTCTGCGGCGATACTTGCCGGGCCTCTCACGAGGTCCGGCACTTTTCTTTTCAGGGGTCCTTTGTGCCGCGCCGACGCGCAAGGGAACTGCATTTGTGTGGCGAGGGTTTCTTCCGTTCAACACGCGGAAGGATATTCCATGCAATCCCTGGAGCGCGGGCCACACCCACCGCGCGGCTCCGGCCAATACGCAGGTCCGTTTCCCGGCAATCCAGATCCGATCCGGCCGCCTGGGTCGCCCGTGCCACCCATCGATCCGATCGGCGATCCGGACGACGTGCCCGATCCTGGCCCCGATCTGCCGCCCCTGCCGGACGATGATCCGAGTCGCGAGCCACGGCGCGACCCTTTCCCCGAGCCTGAGCCATTGGATGATCCCGCGCCCGTGCGCGACGACCCCGTGCAGACCCGGAAATTATCCTGAGGATCGAAGGTTAGCGGGGGCGGAGCGGGTCCATTGCCTGAGGCCGGTCCGGGACGCCTGCGCAGCGGTGCACGGGCGACGGGGTCGACATAGCGCCGCTGAATCTGGATTTGGTATAGAGAAAGCCTTCGCGCGAAATCCTGCGTTCGACTTGCGGGCATCGCACCTGACAAATAAAAGACGGCGCGGGCCGTGAGGCCCGCGCCGTCTTTTTGGAATAAGAAGACTTCAGCTCTTCTTGGCAGGCGCGCGACGCTTCGCGGCGGGCTTGGCAGCCACGGGCGCGGCAGCGGCGGTCTTGCGCAACTGGCCGAGGCCGGAGGCCTTCGCCAATTCAGAGCGGGCGGCAGCATAGTTCGGAGCAACCATGGGATAGTCGCTCGGCAGGCCCCATTTCGCGCGGTACTCTTCGGGAGTCAGGTCGTAACGCGTGCGCAGATGGCGCTTCAGCGACTTGAACTGCTTTCCGTCTTCCAGGCAAATGATGTAATCGGGGGTCACCGATTTACGCACGCTGACGGCGGGAGTCAGCGGCACCACCTCGGGTTCCTTGGCGGTCTGCGTGAGGTTAGAGATGGAGGTGTGGACGGTTTCGATCAGGCTCGCGATCTCGCTCGCCGCCACCGAATTATTGCTGACGTAGGCCGCCACGATCTCTGCAGCGAGCTCCACATATATTGCATTCAAGGCGGAGTTGGATTCGTCGGTCAATGAAGTCGTCCTTGTTCTTGAGTGATGCTTTATTGCCTCATCTCATTGACAACCGCAAGTCTTCGTCGAATTTCGCGTTAAAATGGTAACGCGGGATTTATGCGTGCCACCCAAAAGAGAAGCCGCCCCGGAGGTACCGCGAAGACGCAGGTTGAGGATCCGGATCCTGGGACTTGGCGTGAGGTCATCTTGGTGTTTTCGCTTTCGGCGGTCCCGCCGCAACCCTTTATGCCATCGATATTTCCGCATCTGGATCGGGCTGAAAGCGCCATCGGCTCCCGACCTCTTGCCCAGCGGCAAGTTATCGCAAAAATGGGTGCCAGACTACCGTAAGAATCCTAGTCTTCGGGTGGCTCCTTATTCGAATTCTGCGGGATTTCTGTACCAACACGATTGATCAAACGTAAATGTGAAGCCGTCTCCACGCTGAAAAAAGAATCACTGATCCGCCTATTTCCGAAGATTGCTGAGGTTGGGGGCTGCGCAAAGAATTGGTTCACTTCGGCAGCAACAGGGTTCTTCGGACCCTGGGCAGGTGCAGCTGACAAGCCTATGCTTCGATTGCGGTGAACCGACCGCGCCAAGGGGGCTCTCCTCATGCTTTCACGCTTCGCCCGATCGACTGCCGCTGCTTTTGCGATGATGACGGCTGTTGCGTTGCCAGTGCAGCAGGCGAATGCCTGCACCTCTTTCCTGCTGCATTCAAATGACGGCGGCTTCGTCTATGGACGCACGATGGAATTCGGCCTGCCCATGCAGTCACAATTCACGGTGGTGCCGCGCAAGCTCGCCCTTGCCGGAACCGCGCCGGACGGGACCGCCAATGCGGGCCTACCGTGGACCACGAAATACGGTGCGGTCGGCCTCAATGGGCTCGGCTTGCCGGTGCTGGTGGACGGCCTCAACGAAGTGGGTCTTGCCGGCGGCATGCTATATCTGCCGGGGCTTGCCGATTATCAGGAGGTTGCGCCGGCCGATGCCAAGAACTCGATCGCGTCCTACGAACTGCTGCTCTATCTGCTGACCAACTTTGCCACGGTGGAAGAAGTCAAGGCTGGGCTGCCCAAGATCAAGGTCAACAAAGCCCTGCAATCGGTGCTGAAAATGCCGGCGCCGCTGCATGTGACGCTGCACGACGCCGGTGGGAAAAGCCTTGTGATCGAATATATCGGCGGCGCGCTCCACATGCACGACAACCCGACCGGCGTGCTCACCAATGCGCCGAACTTCGAATGGCACATCTCCAATCTCGGCAATTATCTGAACCTTTCCGCTTATGATCCAAAGCCGATCGCCATCGGCGGGCTCACGATCGCGCCGCCGAGCACGGGCTCGGGTGCTGTTGGCCTGCCGGGTGATGTGTCGTCACCCTCGCGCTTCGTGCGGGCGTTCCAATATACCCGCGCCGCACCTCCGCTCGCCAAGAGTTCGGATGCCGTGGATCTTGCTTTCCATCTGCTGAATACCTTCGACATCGCGCCGGGCGTCGTGCGGACCGCGGCTGACAGCCAGGCGGGCGGCGGCGTTGCCGGCCTCGAGACCACGGAATGGAGCGCCGTGTCTGATCTGAAGACGAAGCGCTTCTACCTGCGTACCTACCAGAACAGCCAGACCCAGGTGCTCGACCTGACCAAGGCCGATCTTGATGCCAAGGCGATAAAGATGTTCTCCATCGAAACCCCGGCAACCACGCTGGACGTCCTGCGCTGAGCGGATGTTTTCAAAAAAAAGTGCCCGGCGATGTGCCGGGCACTTTCGGTGTTTCGGCTTCAGAAAAAGGTGCGGCGCTATACGCCGCGCCAGAGTGGGGGGCGCTTGGAAGTGAAGGCGTCCACGCCCTCATGGAAATCATGGCTTCCATAGGCCGCGCGCACCAGATCCCCGTCCTCGGGGCTGAGATCGTCGCCAAGGCGGCGCAGGGCTTCCTTGGTCACGCGCATGGTGACCGGCGCCTGGGATGCGATGCGCGTGCACATCTCGTCCATATACGCGTCGAGTGCCTCGGGCGCGACCACGCTCACATAGCCGGTGGGCAGGCTTTCCGCCGGCATCAGTTCGGCCGAAAGCAGCATGCGCTTCACGGTGGGCAGCCCCAGGGTCTGGGTGAGGCGGCGCAGGTTTGCCGCTGAAAGGCAGTTTCCGAGCGTCCGCGCGATGGGTATGCCGAACCGCGCGCCAGGTGTCGCCACGCGGAAATCGCAGACGTTGGAAATCACCATGCCGCCGCCCACCGCAAGCCCTTCAACGACGGCGATGGTGGGCATGGGCAGGCGCTCCAGCGCGCCGATGAACCCCTCCATCTTCGCCTCATAGGCGATGCCGTCTTCGCCGTCGACGAAGGCGCGGAACTGATCGATGGCGGTGCCAGCCACGAAGGCCTTGCCCCCGGCGCCGCGCAGCACGGCCACGCGCACGTTATCGGCCTTGGTGGCGAGCAGGGCGCAGGCCTGGGCCAATTCCTCATACATCTGCCAGGTCATGGCATTGTGCGCATGAGGCCGCTCGAAGGTCAGACGGGCGATTGGACCGTCGATGGCCAGCCGCACGGTGCCGGCATCGGCTGTGCGTGGGGCCGCAGTGGCCAGGGTGTCGTTCATGGCTCGAAGGCTCCTCCCGTGCGCAGGGCGTCCACCGCTTCACCGACGACGCCCAATTCGCCGAGAATAGCCTCAGTGTGCTCACCAAGCAGTGGGGGATGCAGCCGCACCTGCTGGGGCGTGCCCTGGAGCTTCACCGCAAAGCCGATATTGGGCACCGTCCCCTCGATGGGGTGCGGCACTTCCATGCGCATGTTGCGGTGCTGGCCGTGCGTGCTCTCGAAGGCCTGGGGATAGGAATACATGGGGCCGGCGGGGATGCCGACGGCGAGCAGGCTCTCCACCCAGTCTTCGGACGTGCGTGTAACAAACACTTTCTCCAGTTCCTCGATCAGCGCCTCGCGATTGGCCAAGCGGGCTGAAATGTCGTGGAACCGCGGATCGTCGATCAATTCGGGCCGGCCGAGATTTTCGCACAGGGCGCGGTAGAGCTTCTGGTTGGTGGCGCCCATGACGAAATAGCCGTCCTTGGACCGCACCGCCTGATAAGGCGCGCTCATGCGGTTGGCGGTGCCGAGCGGCGTGGGCTCCTTGCCGGTACCCCAATATTCGCTGGTGTCCCACACCGAGAAAGCAAGCGCCGCCTCGAACAGGGATGCGTCAATATATTGCCCTTCGCCCGTATGGGTGCAGCCGATATAGGCGCCGAGCACCGCATAGACCGCAAACAGGCCGCAGCCGATGTCGGCCACCGGAACGCCCGCCTTCACCGGCGGGCCGCCGGGATGGCCGGTGACGCTCATCACGCCCGACATGGCCTGCGCCATCAGGTCGAAGCCCGGCCGCATCGCCCAGGGACCGGTCTGGCCGAAGCCGGAGATGGAGGCATAGACCAAGCGCGGATTGATCGCCTTCAGGCTTTCATAATCGCACTTGAGCTTCTTCATCACGCCGGGACGATAATTTTCGATGAGAATGTCGGCGGTCTCGACCAGTTTGTAGAACAGTTCGCGGCCGGCATCGCTCTTCAGATTGAGGGCGATGGAGCGTTTGTTCCGGTTCATGTTGAGGAAGCCCATGCTGTCGGGCCCCTTCATCTTGAAGCCCATGGCGCTGCGGGTCTGGTCCCCTGTGCCGGGCGGTTCCACCTTGATGACATCGGCACCGAGATCGCCCAGCAGCATGCTGGCATAAGGGCCCGCCATGACCTGGCTGACGTCGAGCACGCGCACGCCTTGCAGCGGCAGGGGGCGGCGTGTCGTCTGTCCCTCCGCTGCGGGCCGCTCCGCGGTGTCCCGCGTGGGGGTGGGTCGTTGGGATGCGTTCACGATGGGGGTCTCCCGAAGTCTAATCAATAATTACAGTGCTGCGGTGAAAAGTGATGGTGCGCCGTGCCTCGTCCTATTCGGCGGGGACTTTCCGCGGGCGGCCCGCGCGCCGGGCGGGGATGGGGCGTGCGGTGTCTGGAAGCGCCCCGGCGCGTCCTGTCGCGTTTCCGCCGCCGGCTGCTTCGCTGCGCGCAGCGTTCTCCGCGGCGATGGCCCGGGCGATGAATTCGCGCGCGATGCCGACGGTGGTGCCGGTCACGTGGTCTTCCAGCAATTTGGATAGGCGCTGCCCATCGCGCGCTTCCAGCGCTGCGATCATCCGTTCATGCTCCGCCACCGCCTGCTGCCAATGCGCGGGGCTTTTGCGCATGACGAAGCGGCACGCATGAATGCGGGTCAGCACCTGATGATAGAAAGACGCGAGCGTGGCATTGCCCGCCAGCTCGAACGTGGCGTCGTGGATCAGGCGATTTTGCTTGAGATAGGCGGGCTCGTCGCCGGCCTTGTAATAGGCCATCATCTGATCATGCAGCGCCCGCACCTTGGCGATCTGCGCATCGGTGGCATTGCGGCAGGCGAGCGTGCCGGCCAGCGCTTCAAGCGACGCCATGATGGGGAAGAGTTCCTCCACCTGTTCCTCGGTGATGCGCGCGACGATGGCGCCACGATGGGGCAGGATCTGCAGCACCCCTTCCGCCGCGAGCACTTTCAGCGCCTCGCGTATGGGCGTGCGGGAGACGCCGAAATGCGCACATAGTTGCTCCTCCGGTACTTTCTCGCCGGGCCGCAATGCGCCTTCCAGGATCATGTCGCGCAGAGGCGCCACGAGGGTTTCGTGCAGCGAGTGGCGGACGATATGCCCGGGGCTGGTCATGACAGGCCTATCCGGCGTTCGGTGGGGCAGACATCCATTTGGTAGCACGGATTTTCCAACACACGACGCCCGCTGCGTTCGCGCGCTTCGCGCCGCACGTGCCCGAACCACGCCTCGTAAAAAGGGTAGGGGTTTTAAAATTCCACATCAATAATTAAAAATGCGATTTAATTAATTTCCGTCTCGCTCCCCGCATGGAAGGGCTCGGCAGGGAAGGGTGGCCGCACGGCAAACGGGCCCGATGCGGGCAGGCGGTCCGAAATGCTATAGCGCACACCGAGCAGCAGCGGGGCAGGCCCATGGCGACGGCGACGATCTATGGCATCAAGAATTGCGACACCATGAAAAAGGCGCGCGCCTGGCTCGATGCCCATGGGATCGCTTACGATTTTCACGATTACAAAACCCAGGGCATCGGCCGTGACCAGTTGGAATCCTGGGTCCATGCGCTCGGCTGGCAGGTGCTGCTGAATCGCGCCGGCACCACCTTTAGAAAACTTCCCGATCCTGAGAAGGAGGGGCTCGACGAAGCCAAGGCGATCGCCCTGATGCTGGCGCAGCCCTCCATGATCAAGCGTCCGGTGCTGGACCTCGGCGGCCGGCTGATCGTCGGGTTCAAGGACGGGGAATACGCCGCCGCGCTTGGATGAATTAGCCGGGCCCGAGGCTAACCCACCTCGACCCGCGCCAACCCGCCGGCTTTGAACGGCGCCATGCCGTCGCGGGCGAGCTGGTCCGCGCGCTCGTTCAGCTCGTTGCCCGCGTGGCCCTTGACCCAATGCCACGCGATCTCGTGGCGGCCCAAAGCGGCGTCGAGGCGCTCCCAGAGATCCTGGTTCTTCACCGGCTTCTTGTCGGCGGTGCGCCAGCCGTTGCGGCGCCAGCCGGCGACCCATTTGGTCACGCCGTTGCGCAGATATTCGCTGTCGGTGTGAATATCCACCGCGCTCGGCTTCTTCAGCGCTTCCAGCGCGCTGATGGCGGCCATCAGCTCCATGCGGTTGTTGGTGGTGTGCGCCTCGCCGCCGGAGAGTTCCTTCTCGTGCGGCCCGGAGCGCAGAACCGCCCCCCAACCACCGGGGCCGGGATTGCCGGAGCAGGCGCCGTCGGTCCAGATTTCGATGCGGGCGCTCATACGGCCAGTCCATAGTCGCGCGCGGTGTGCACGGCGCGATGGAAGCGCAGCTTGCGCAGATATTCCAGCGGGTCCTTTGGGCGCACCAGGGCGCCCTCGGGCACGTTCAGCCAGTCCACTAGACGCGTCAGCAGAAAGCGCAAGGCCGCACCGCGCGCGAGGCGGGGCAGGGCCTCCACCTCGCCGGCGGTCAGCTCGCGTACCGCCTGATAGCCGGCCAGAAGCGCCCGGCCCTTGGTTGCGTTGAAGGCGCCATCCTGCTCGAAGCACCAGGCGTTCAGGCACACCGCCACGTCGTAGGCATAAAGATCGGTGCAGGCGAAATAGAAATCGATGATACCGGAGAGCCGATCGTCGAGGAAAAAGGCGTTGTCCGGAAACAGATCGGCATGGATGACGCCGGCCGGCAGGCCGCGCGGCCATGCGCTCTCCAGCTCGGCCAGCTCGGCGGCGATGGTTTCGGCCAGGCCTGGCACGACCTCGTCGGCTCGTTCGCGCGCGGCTTCGAATAGCGGGCGCCAGCCGGCGACGGAAAGCGCGTTCGGCCGCTTCAGCGCGAAATCCGCGCCGGCAAGATGCAGCGTCGCCAGCGCCTCGCCCAATTGGCCGCAGTGAGCGGCGGTCGGACGGCGCACGGAAACCCCGCGCAGGAAGGTGACGATCGCCGCTGGTCGGCCGGCCAGTTCGCCGAGCATGGCGCCGTCGCGTCCGGCCACCGGCTCGGGACAGGACAGGCCGCGCGCGGCGAGATGCTGCATCAGGCCGATGAAGAACGGCAGGTCCGCGGGGTCTACCCGCTTCTCATATAAGGTGAGAATGAAGGTGCCGCGGCTGGTTTGCAGGAGAAAGTTGGAGTTCTCCACGCCTTCAGCGATGCCGTGGAACGATTCCAGCGTGCCGATGTCGTAGCGCTCAAGGAATTCGGCGAGGCTCGTGGCCGAGACGTCAGTATAAACAGCCACGCTCTATTCCGCCGCGTCGGGGCGCAGGGCGCGGGGCAGGGGAAAGAACACGTCTTCCTGGGCGGATGTCACGGTCTCGACATGCAATGTGTAACGCTCCGCGAACGCATCGAGGATTTCCTCCACCAAGACCTCGGGGGCCGAGGCGCCGGCCGTCACGCCGAGGCTGGTGATGCCTGCAAAGCGCGGCCAATCGATCTCCGCCGCGCGTTGCACCAGCACGGCAAGGTCGCACCCCTCCCGCTCCGCTGTCTCGCGCAGGCGCTGGGAATTGGAGGAATTCGGTGCGCCGACCACCACCATGGCATCCACCTTGTGCGCCACCTTCTTCACCGCTTCCTGGCGGTTGGTGGTGGCGTAGCAGATGTCTTCCTTGTGGGGGGCGACCATCGCGGGGAAGCGCCCCGTCAGGATGGAGACGATCTCGGCCGTGTCGTCGATGGAAAGGGTGGTCTGCGTCACATAGGCGAGATTCTCCGGGTCGCGCGGCGCGAAGCGGCGCGCATCCTCGGCGGTTTCGATCAGCGTGACGACGCCGGGCTCGAACTGCCCCATGGTGCCAACCACTTCCGGGTGACCCTTGTGGCCGATAAGCAGAATGTCCCGGCCCTTCTTGTGATGCACCTGTGCCTCGCGATGCACCTTGGTAACCAGCGGGCAGGTGGCGTCGATGGAGAAGAAATTGCGCGCGGCCGCATTCTCCGGCACCGATTTCGCGACCCCGTGGGCGGAGAAGATCACCGGCGCGCTGGTGGGCGGGATCTCGTCCAACTCGCGCACGAAGATCGCGCCCTTGTTCTTAAGCCCTTCCACCACATACTTATTGTGCACGATTTCGTGCCGCACATAGACCGGCGCGCCATGGATCTCCAGCGCCCGTTCCACCGCATCGATGGCACGCACGACGCCTGCGCAGAAGCCGCGCGGGGCGCAGAGCAGGACACGGAGCGGAGGCTTTTCAACCATGATTCATGTGTTCCAGGGTTCAGATGCTGAAAAGCCTCGCCAGCACCCCGCCTGTCAAGCGGCGCAGCTCCGGGGCGCGATTCGCGTGCCATCGCGGGGGAGCATTTGCATAAGAACGAACAGGCGCTTATGTTATGGGCATCCCGGACATCGTGAGACATCCGCGGCTCGCTCCCCACCCGGAGCGACCTCGCGCAGATTTGCGCTCCAGGTATCGCGAATGTCCACCAAGAGAAGCTTCAGAGGCAGCCCATGTCACCCAACACCCCGCTGATGCCGAAAGCGACGGCCGTTTGGCTGGTGGAAAATACCGCGCTCACGTTCGAGCAGATCGGCGATTTTTGCAAACTTCACCCGCTCGAGGTGAAGGGAATCGCCGACGGCGAAGTCGCGCAGGGAATTAAGGGGCTCGATCCCATCTCCAACGGCCAGCTCACGCGCGAGGAGATCGACCTTGCCGAGAAGAACGAGAGCCGCCGGTTGAAGTTGCAGGAATCCAAGGTCCGCCTGCCGGAGCAGAAGCGCCGCAAGGGGCCGCGCTACACGCCGGTGTCGCGCCGCCACGATCGCCCGAATGCGATCCTGTGGCTGATCCGCAACCATGCCGAATTGAAGGACGCGCAGATCATCCGTCTCGTCGGCACCACCAAGGCGACGATCCAGCAGATCAAGGATCGCACCCACTGGAATTCCGCGGCCCTGACGCCGATGGATCCGGTGACCCTCGGCCTGTGCAGTCAGATCGATCTCGATATGGAAGTGCAGCGCGCCGCCAAGGACCGTCCGGCGACTCCCGCCGGCGAGGACAAGGGCGCGACCCTTCTGCCCGCAGACGTCACGACCCGTCACGAGGACCACGATACCGACCACGCCCCGAGCGGCCGTCGGGAATCGCTGGACCTGGAGACCGTGTTCGCCAAGCTCGGCGGTTCCAAGAAGGGCGAGTGACAAAGGGCGAGCGGAGCGCGCCGCGCACCGGCGTGCCGCTCTGGTCCCCAAACAGCAACGGCGCCCCCTGGGCGCCGTTTTCGTTTCTGCATCGCGTTCGGTGAGGCAGGCAGCAGCCTCAATGCGCCATCAGCACCGGCACGGTCATGGTGTCGAGGATCTCGCGGGTGACGCCGCCCATGACGAGTTCCTTCAGGCGGGAATGGCCATAGCCCCCCATGATGACGAAGTCCGCACCCTGATCGGACACTTCGTTCAGGATGGTGTCGGCGATCTGCTGGCCGGCGCCGATGTGCAGCTTGTGCACGTCTGCCTTGAGCCCGTGCCGGGCGAGATGGCGCGCCACCTCCGCGCAGCCTTCGAAGCTCTCTTCATCCTCGTTGCCGCGGATGATGGACAGGACCTCGATGGTCTTGGCTTGGTGAAGCAGCGGCATGCCTTCGTTGAGGGCGCGGGCGGCGGCGCGGCTCCCGTCCCAGGCGATCACGGCGCGGCCCGTGCCGAGCGGCTTGGTCTGCACATAGGGAACCAGCAGCACCGCGCGGCCGCTGTCCATCAGCACCGTCTCGGCAATCACTTCTTCCGGGCCCGGACGATCTGGATCGGGCTGGGCGACCACCGTGAGGTCGAACAGGCGAGCCATGCTCGCGAAACGATTCGCGGCGATCCCGAGCGAGGCGCTTAGCGTGCGCGTCTCGTAAATGATCCCGGCCGCTGAGGCATCGCGGGCGAAGCGCTCCGCCGCCTTCAGCGCGGCCTCCTCGTTTTCCTTGATCTGCGCGTCGATGAAATCGGTCGGCAAGGCGCCCATGTAGAACGGCGGCACTTCCATCTCATAGGTCACCGCGAGGCCGGTGAGGTTCGCGGACAGGCGGGCCGCGAGCTGGATGGCAAATTCGCCGGCCGCGTCACGCGCGCCGCCGTTGGTCAGATTGACGAGAATGTCCCGGATCATCGGAAGTGGCCTCTCTTAGCCGTGTCGGCGACACGACCTTAGCTCGTGTCCGCGACATTTAATTCAGCTTAAGTATTGGCCACAATTCCTTCATTGACCCGCCGCAAATTTCGACCGCGGGTCGGATATCAACATCTGAAATGGAAAACGCGGCCGCCGGGGGGAGGCGACCGCGTCTGTGGGCAGCGCCGGGGAATAGCACTGTCCGCCGCACCAACGCGCAAACGCGAGTATGGTTCCCTTAGGTTCCGAAAAAAATGTCGAGTATCTCGCCTATCCCCACGATCCCGGCTAAACGGGTTAAAATTGCCAGCGGCGCCAAGGGCGGCTTCCCCATGACACCCGACCTCAGCATCGTCGTTCCTGTCTACAACGAAGCGGACGGTCTGCCGACCTTTCATCGCAAGCTCAGTGCCTGCGCCCAGGCGGTTGCCCGCGCCCGGAACATGCGCATCGAAATTGTCTATGTCGACGACGGCAGCCGCGATGCGTGCGCCACCGTGGCGGGTCAATTGCCCGCGCTGGGTGTCGACGTGCAAGTGGTGGCGCTTTCGCGCAATTTCGGCAAGGAAGCCGCTCTGCTCGCCGGGCTCGATCATGCCCGCGGCGATGCGCTTCTGTTCATGGACGGCGACGGGCAGCATCCGCCGGAGATGATCGAAACCTTCGTCGGTCTGTGGAAGGACCAGGGCTATGACGTGCCTTATGCGGTCAAGGCCGACCGCATGGACGAGGCGGCCTCCCGGCGCTGGTTCGTCAAGGTGTTCTACAAGCTGTTGAACTTCGGCGCCTCCACGCGCATCCCCGAGGATGCGGCGGATTTTCGCCTGCTTTCGCCGCGCGCGACCGCCGCCTTGCGGCGCTTGCCGGAGCGCAACCGCTTCTTCAAGGGCCTGTCGAGCTGGATCGGCTTTCGCCAGATCGCCGTGCCCTACCGCCCCGCCGGGCGCACCCACGGTTCCAGCAGCTGGAGTTTCTTCCGCTTGCTGAGCCTGTCCATGGAGGCGCTGACCTCGTTCTCGCCCGCGCCCTTGCGGTTGGCCGGGCTGGTGGGCGCCGGGCTTGCGGGCATCGCCTTCCTGTATGGCGTGTGGATCGTTATCGAGCGCCTGTTCTGGGGCATTCCCGTGCCTGGCTATCCCTCGCTCGTTGTCGGCCTGATGGTGATCGGTGGCGTGCAATTGCTGGTGATCGGGGTGATGGGCGAGTACATCGCGCGCATCCTGTCAGAGATCAAAGCGCGCCCGGTCTATTTCGTCGCCGACCACGCGCTGCGCCATGATGAGGAGCCGGCCGCGCCCGTCGCCGATTATACCGAGGTCGGCGCGCGCCCGATGATCCTGCCGTGAAATCCATCTGGGTCTGCGCGGACGATTATGCGCTCGCACCGGGCGTGTCGGAGGCGATCCGCAGCCTGCTCGCCATGGGCCGGCTGAACGCGACGTCGGTGATGACCGTATTTCCCGGTCTCGACGAGGAGGCCGCGCGTCTTGACGAGGCCGTGCTGGCGAAGTCCACGCCGGCCTCCGCCAGCATCGGGCTGCATGTGACGTTCACGGGCGGATTTTCGCCGCTCGCCGCCGATCCGCTCGGCGGGTCCACCTTTTCCGCTCTGCCCAAAGTGGTCATCCGCGCGCTCGCCGGCCGGCTCGACATGGCAGCAGTTCGCGCCGAGGTGGAGGCCCAGTTTCAGGCGTTTCACGCGGCCTTTGGACGGCCCCCGACCCATGTGGACGGGCACCAGCATGTGCACCTTCTTCCCGGCATCCGGGCCGTGGTGCTGGAGGCAACGTCCCGTCATGCGCCCGGCGCCCTGGTGCGCGATTGCACGCCGGCCCCGCGGGCGCGTCTTGGGTTCGACGCCAAGGCGCGGCTGCTCGGCCTGTTCGCCACCGGCCTGCGGGTACAGGCAAAGGCGCGCGGTCTTGCCACCAATACCGGGTTTGCCGGCGCCTATGATTTTGGTCCAGGACACGATTTCGCGGCGCTGCTGGCCCATTTCATCGCAGGGCTTCCCGAGGGCGGCCTCGTCATGGTGCATCCCGGCCATCCCGATGCGGTGCTTGCCAGCCGTGATCCCGTGACCGACCAGCGGGAGCTGGAATATGCGGCGCTGGCCGGTGATGCCTTTCCCGCGCTCCTTGCCGCGGCGAACGCGCGATTGGCCTGACACCGTCGCGCGGGCGAACCTGGAAACGGGCGCCGCGGGCGAGGCTGCGCGCTTCGCTCGTCTGCCTCACCAGCCCACTTTTGCATGGCCTCAGGACACCGGAGTGCGCTCCGGCGGGGAGGCTGCCGGCTTGGGGTCGTAGGCGTAGGAGAGCGCATGATAGAGCGGCTCCGGCGCGAGGATACGAGACAGGCCGGCGGCCAGCAAAGCGGTCGCCAGCAGCGGCACAACCAGATGGACCTCGTTGGTCATTTCCATGACGATGACGAAGGCGGTGAGCGGCGCCTGCACCACGCCGGCGAAATAAGCCACCATCCCCAGCATCGCGAGAGCGCGCACGTCGATGTGCGGCAGCAGGCCGGAAAGCGCCGCGCCAAAGCCGGCGCCCACGGAGAGGGACGGGGAAAACAGCCCGCCCGGGATCCCGGCCGCCGACGACAGCAGCGTGGTGACGAGTTTGATCGGGGCGTACCACCAGGGATGGGTGATGCCCTGTTCCAGCAGATCGCGGGTCGGCGCATAGCCGGAGCCGCCCGCAAAGCCGTCGGTCGTAACCGCGAGCGCCGCCACGACCAGGCCGATGAGGCCGCCATAGAGCCAGGGGGTACGCTTAAGGCGGCCGATCATCCCGCTGTTGGCAAACGAGAGAGCGACCAGGCCGCGGGAGAAAATGGCACCGCCTATTCCGCCCATGACCGCGCAGCTCGCGACCGCCGTCCATCCGATCTGCTGGGGAAACGCCTCTGCCGGAATGGCGCCGAAATAGGAATATTGGCCGACCAGCAGCAAGCTCACCATGCCGGATATGACCACGGCGTAGGAAATCATGCCCGAGAGGCGCTTGTCGTAGGATTTCGCCATCTCCTCGATGGCGAACATGATGCCCGCGAGCGGCGTGTTGAAGGCGCCCGCGATGCCGGCGGCGGCGCCCGCGAGGATCAGCCCGTTGGCGCGGCCGATGCCCACGAAGCCGGCGAGAATCACCATGATCGCGCAGCCGAGCTGGACCGTGGGCCCCTCTCGGCCGATGGAGGCCCCCACGGCGAGGCCGGCTATGGTGAGCGCGACCTTGCCGAGCGTCACTTTCACGCTGAGCAGCTTGGCCCGATGGGCGGGATCGTCCGAACGGCGGGCGGAGATGGCTTGTGGAATGCCGCTGCCCTGGGCACCGTCGAAATAGCGCGCGGTGAGATGGGCGAACAGCGCGAAGCCGACGGGGGTTACGATCAGCAGCGCATAAGGCGCTTCGTTCACGATGCTGACGTAGAGATCCTGCCCCCGGTCCGCGGCGGCGGCGAACAGAACCGACGCGAGGCCGACTCCCACCGCGCCCAAGAGAAAGACAAATCGACGCTTCCAGAAGATCCGCGACGTGAGAGCGACTCGCACACGTCGCAAATCCCGCTTGAAAATCATGGTTCTCGCCTCACGCCCAGCCTTTCCAGGCGTTAGGGGCTGGCGGCGCCAGCGTCAATGCGTAATGGAGGCAAAAGACTTGGTCTGCCGTGATTGAGCGCGTGAATTCAGATGGGCTCGGCGACAGACCGCCGCAGCGGTACGCAAATCCGCTATTTGGAGGCGGACTTGCGCTGAAGGGACGGCTTCAGGGCCACCGGAACTTCAGCCATTTCGGCCGAGAGGCGCGCCACGGCGCGGCAGGTTATGGACATGACCAGCGCCGCAATCGCGCACATGATCAGTTTGAAGAGAAGGTCAAAGCCAGCCATCGCCGCATGGGGAAGGTCAACCCCATAGACAACGTACAAGAGCAGAGAGTAGGCGGTCGATGCAATCATTGAACATGTTAAAATCGCCGCGCAAGCGACGAAGAAAAACATGGACAATACGTTCATCAACTCCTGAACCTTGCGCATAAGACTTCCTCGTTAGCGGAGCATCGCGAAACAGATCAACTCGCGTCCAACTAACACCATGATCCAAATACCCGATGGTTTTGCAATTATAGCAAACCCTAAGGGCAAGTTAAAGAGCGTCGCGCAAGATCTCGAATCCAGGAATAGATCGCTTATTCAGGTGAAGTCGTGGCCCGCTACCGTCATTTGCTGCATCGCAGTGTGTAATCGGGACAGAATGTCCCGATCCTATGCGGCGTGACGCCTCACGCGGCGGCTGGGGCCGGGGCGAGGTGGGATGCGGCGAGAATGCGGGGGGCCTGCATTCCCTCCAGCGCCAGCGCAGTGTCATGCAAGGCCACCAAAGTCGAGCGATGGCCGATGGACAATAGCACCGCCTTCGGCAGCCGCTGCGAGATGAGGCCATAAAGCTGCGCCTCCAGCGGCTCGTCCAGGGCCGCGGTCGCCTCGTCGAGCAGCAGCACGTCCGGGCGCACCAGCAGCACGCGTGCGATGGAAAGACGCTGCTGTTCACCGAGCGACAAGACGTGGGGCCACGCCGCCGTCTCGTCCAGGCGCCCGGCGAGCGCGGGAAGGCCCACCGCTGCCAGCACCTCCTCGAGCTGGGCGCGCTCGTAGGTGTCCGGCTCGGCGGGATAGGAGAGGGCGGAGTCGAGGCGCCCGACGGGGATATAGGGGCGCTGCGGCAGAATCATCAGCCGCGCTTGCGAGGGCAGGGCGATTTCGCCTTCGCCAAACGGCCAAATGCCGGCGATGGCCCGCAGGAGGGTGGTCTTCCCTGCGCCGGAAGGCCCGGTCACCAGCACGCGCTCGCCCGGATGGGCGGCGATTCCCTGGGCCCGCAACAGGGCGCTGCCGTCGGGCAGGCGCACGTCGAGATTGGCAAGCCGCATCTCAGTGCCGCCGCTCTCCACATGGCGGAAAGCCGGCGCGTCGGCATCCCGCTTCACCGCCGCCATCGAGGCTTCAAAGCCGGTGAGCCGGTTCACCACCGCGGTCCATTCGGCCAGGGTCGAATAAGAGGAGATGAAGAAGGAAAAGGAACTTTGCACCGAGGAGAAGGCGGACGCCGTCTGCATCATCGGCCCGAGCAGGATGGCGCCGGAAAAATAGGCCGGCGAGACCACGACATAGGGGAAGATGGTGGAGATCTGGTTGTAGCCGGCGGAGAACCAGGTCAGGCGCTTCTGCGCGCCCATGAGCGCGAAGAAATTCTCGCGGATGCGGGAAAAGCGGCCGGTCAGGCGGCGCTCTTCCGCCGGCTCACCACGCAGCAGCGCGATCTGCTCGGCATTCTCACGCACCCGCACCAGATCCACGCGGAAGTCGGCTTCGTAGCGCTGCTGGTCGAAATTGAGTCGCACCAGCGGCTTGCCGATGAGATGGGCGAGCCACGTGCCGACGCCGGCGTAAATCAGCGCGGCCCAGAACAGATAGCCCGGAATGAGGAGATTGGTGCCGAACAGCTTGAGGTCATAGGAGCCAGACAGGCCCCACAGGATGACGCTGAACGAGGCCAGCGAAACGATGGTGCCGAGAAGCCCGATGCCGACGCCGATGGTCTGGCTAACGAACATGTTCACGTCTTCGGCGATACGCTGGTCGGGATTGTCGGCCGCATCGCCGGACAGGCGCAGGCGATAGTGCGTCTCGTCGGCCAGCCAATGATCGAGATAGCGCTTGGTGAGCCAGCGGCGCCAGCGGATCTGTAGCCATTGCTTGAGATAGATCTGGTAGACGGCGACGATGATTGCGCCGATCGCGATGCCGCAGAACACCAGCAATTGCTTCTGGAAGGCGGGGAAGTCCTTTTCCTGGATCGCGTTGTAGAAGGCGCTGTTCCATTCGTTCAGCAGCACCGTCGCGTAGACCCAGGCGAGTTCCAGCGCGATCACCGCTGCGAGAAGGCCGAGCGCGCTCCAGCGCTCCTCGCTGCGGAAATAGGGCAGGGCAAGGCGGCGGATATCGCCGAGCAGTCGAAAAAGGGAGCGCATCGCGATCCTGGCGTTGGAGAATTTCGCGCACCATACGCCCAGCGGGTATGAAAAAACGATGGCCGGCACATTACCGCTTCGTCAGGTTCGGAACGATAGGTCATCGCGCCGTGAAGCGGGTGCGCGCTGCACCCGCCGGTCAAACCTCCTTGGCCATCTCCCGCAGCTTGAACTTCTGGATCTTGCCGGTGGAGGTCTTCGGGATTTCGTCAAAAATGATGTGGCGCGGGCATTTGTAGCTCGCGAGATGCGCCCGGCAATGGGCGACCAGCTCCTCCGCCGTCACGCTTGTGCCCTCCCGCAACTCCACGAAGGCGACCGGGGTTTCGCCCCATTTATCGTCCGCGCGGGCCACCACCGCTGCGGCGCTGACGGCCGGATGCTTGTAGAGCGCATCTTCAACTTCAATTGATGAGATGTTCTCGCCGCCGGAAATGATGATGTCCTTCGAACGGTCCTTGAGCTGCACATAGCCGTCGGGATGCTTCACCCCGAGGTCGCCGGAGTGGAACCAGCCACCCGAGAAAGCCTTCTCGGTCGCGCTCGGGTTTTTCAGATACCCCTTCATCACGACATTACCGCGGAACATGACCTCGCCCAGCGTCTCGCCGTCCGCCGGTACCGGTTCCATCGTATCGGGGTCCATCACGTCCAGCGCCTCCAACGCGCCGTAGCGCACGCCCTGACGGGATTTCTTCGCTGCCCGCTCGGGGGCGGGCAATTCATTCCATTCCTCGTGCCACTCGTTGACCACGGCGGGGCCGTACACTTCGGTAAGGCCATAGACGTGGGTCACGTTGAAGCCGGCTTCCTGCATGGCCGCGAGCACGGCAGCCGGCGGCGGGGCGGCGGCGGTGATGAATTCCACCACATGGGGCAGCGCGCGCTTGTCGCTATCCGGGGCGTTGAGCAGCGTCGACATGACGATGGGCGCGCCGCACATGTGGGTGACGCCATAATCCGCGAACGCATCGAAGATCGGCTTCGCGCGCACCTGCCGCAGGCACACATGCGTGCCGGCAGCGAGCGACACCGACCAGGGAAAGCACCAGCCGTTGCAATGGAACATGGGCAGCGTCCACAGATAGACCGGATGCCGCCCCATGGCGCAGGTCACCACATTGCCCACCGCCAGCAGATGCGCGCCGCGATGATGATACACGACACCCTTAGGGTCGCCCGTGGTTCCGGAGGTATAGTTCAGCGCGATGGCGTTCCATTCGTCGCTGGGCATGGCCCATTGGTAGTCGGGATCTCCGGTGGCAAGGAAATCCTCATATTCCGTCTCGCCGATGCGGGCGCCGGCGCCGGTGAATTCGGGGTCGTCATAGTCGATGACGATCGGCTTCTTGGTGGAGAGCGCCAGCGCCGCCTTGATGACGGGCGAGAATTCGCGGTCCGTGATGAGCACCTTCGCTTCGCCGTGCTCCAGCGTGAAGGCGAGGATCGCCGCATCGAGGCGGGTGTTGAGCGAATTGAGCACCGCACCGCACATGGGCACGCCGTAATGGGCCTCCAGCATGGCAGGCACATTCGGCAGCATCACGGCGACCGTATCGTTGGGGCCGACCCCGCGCTTTTCCAGCGCCGAGGCGAGCCGCCGCGCGCGGGCATAGAAATCGCGATAATTGCGCCGAAGCGAGCCGTGGATGATCGCCGTGTGCTCGGGAAACACATGCGCCGCCCGCTCCAGGAAACCGAGGGGGGTCAGCGGCTGGAAATTGGCGGGCGTCCGGTCGAGATCGCGATCATATATACTCACCATGGCGCTTCCCCCATTTTGGGCCGTGACGGCGGGCCGAAACTAGCTGAGCCGTTCGGGCGGGCGCAATCATCCCGTGTGGTCGACCAAGGTCTTACGCAGTAGAGCGGACTTGCGTTGTGAAATCGCCCGCGCATCATGCGCGCCAATCAGAACACGTCTATCGGGAGGAACGTGCCATGCTCGACCTGGGCTCCAGCCGCTATGGCGAGGTTTATGCCCGCTGGCAGAGCGACCCGCAGGCCTTCTGGGGGGAAGCGGCGCGCGACATCGCCTGGATCGCACCCCCTCGCACCGTGTTCGATCCCGACCTTGGGCCCTACGGCCGCTGGTTCGTGGGCGGGGTGTGCAACACCTGCTTCAACGCGGTGGACCGCCATGTGGACGCCGGCCGCGGCGGCCAGCTCGCGCTGATCCACGACAGCCCGGTCACCGGCATCAAGCGCGAGATCACCTATTCCGCCTTGCTGGCGGAAGTGCGCACCCTCGGCGCCGTGCTGCGCGACATGGGCGTCGGCAAGGGCGACCGCGTGGTCATCTACATGCCCATGGTGCCCGAGGCGGTGATCGCCATGCTGGCCTGCGCGCGGATTGGCGCCATTCATTCGGTGGTATTCGGCGGCTTTGCGGCCAAGGAACTGGCGGTGCGCATCGACGATGCGGCCCCGAAGGTGATCCTCGCCGCCTCGTGCGGCATCGAGCCCAACCGCATCGTTCCCTACAAGCCGCTGCTGGACGCCGCGATCGAGATGGCGAGCGTGAAGCCCGCGCGATGCCTGATCCTGCAACGCCCGCAACTGGCCGCCGATATGATGGAAGGCCGCGATCTCGACTGGGCCGAGGAGCGGGCCGCCGCGGCTGCCGCCGGCCGGGGCATGGATTGCACACCCATGGGCGCCACCGATCCGCTCTATATCCTCTACACCTCGGGCACGACGGGCGTTCCCAAGGGCGTGGTGCGCGACACCGGCGGCCACATGGTGGCGCTGCGCTGGACCATGGACAATCTCTATGGCCTGAAGCCCGGCGACGTGTTCTGGACCGCTTCCGACATCGGCTGGGTCGTGGGGCATTCCTACATCGTCTATGGCCCGCTGCTCATGGGCTGCACCTCCGTGATCTATGAAGGCAAGCCGGTGGGCACGCCCGATCCTGGTGCCTTCTGGCGCGTGGTGGCCGAGCACAAGGTCGCGGCGCTGTTCACCGCGCCCACCGCCCTGCGCGCCATCAAGAAGGAAGATCCGGACGCGACTTTCCTCGCGCGCTACGACACCTCCTCCCTGCGCACCCTGTTTCTCGCCGGCGAGCGCGCCGATCCCGATACGGTGGCCTGGGCGGGGGAAAAGCTGAAGGTGCCGGTGGTGGACCATTGGTGGCAGACGGAGACAGGCTGGGGCATCGCCGGCAATCCGGTCGGCCTCGGGCTTCTGCCCATCAAGCCCGGCTCGCCCACCGTGCCGCTCCCCGGCTATGACATTCACATCGTGGACGAAGCGGCAAAGCCGCTGCCGAACGGCACCATGGGCTCGATCGTCATCAAGCTGCCCCTGCCTCCGGGCTGCCTGCCCACCTTGTGGCAGCAGGACGAGCGCTTTCGCGAAAGCTACCTGGCCGAATTCCCAGGCTATTACAAAACCTCGGATGCGGGCTTCCTTGACGAGGACGGCTATGTGTTCGTGATGGGCCGCACCGATGACATCATCAATGTCGCCGGCCACCGCCTCTCCACCGGCGGTATGGAAGAGGTGCTGTCTTCCCATCCCGATGTCGCCGAATGCGCGGTGATCGGCGTCAAGGATGCCCTGAAGGGGGAGATTCCTTGTGGCTTCGTGGTGCTGAAGGCCGGCGAGCGGCGTGCGCCCAGCATCATCGAAAAGGAACTCGTGGGCCTCGTGCGCGACCGGATCGGCCCGGTGGCCGCTTTCAAGCTCGCGGTGACCGTGGCGCGCCTGCCCAAGACGCGGTCCGGCAAGATCCTGCGCGGCACCATGAAGAAGATCGCCGACGCGGACGTGTGGACCGCACCCGCCACCATCGATGATCCCGCGGTGCTGGAGGAGATCGGCGAGGTCTTGAAGCAGCGCGGCTACGGGGTCTGACGCCGTGACGGCGGATGGCCTGCACACCGCCGTCGTCAACGGAATCCGCTTGGCCTACCGCATCGACGGGCCGGCGGATCGGCCCTGGCTGCTCGCCTCCAACGGTTTGCTGACCACGCACCGTAGCTGGGACGCGGAAGTGCCGGCGCTCGCGCGGCGCTTCCGCGTGCTGCGCTACGACACGCGCGGCCATGGGGCCAGCGCGGGCCCCCGAGGCGCTTATGAGATGGACGATCTGGTGGCCGATGCGCTCGGGCTGCTCGATCATGTGGGGGCGGCGCGGGCGAGCGTGCTCGGTCTCTCCCTCGGTGGCGCCACGGTTATCGGCATGGCGCTCCGCGCGCCCGAGCGGGTGGAGGCGCTGATCGTTGCGGATGCGCGCTGCGAGGCCGACGCCGCGTTTCGTGCCGCCTGGGATGGTCGGATCGCGGCGCTGGAAGCCGGCGGCATCGCATCGCTGGTGGAGCCGACCCTGGAGCGGTGGTTTCCGGCCTTCTGGGCCGAGGGAAATCCCGAGGCTGCGGACCGTGTCCGCGACATGATTCGCCAGACATCGCCGGAGGGTTACGCCAGCTGCGCGACCGCCCTGAAAGGCCTCGCCTATTTTCCGCGCCTCAGGGACATTGCCGTGCCCGCGCTATTCCTCGTCGGGGCGGAAGATACATCCTCGCCCGTGGAGGTGATGCGCGCCATGCATCGTGAGGTCTCGGGGGCCGCCTTCGCGATCATTCCGGATGCGGGCCATCTCTCCAACGTGGCGAACCCGTCCGCCTTTGGTGCGGCGCTGGATCATTTCCTCGGCCGCTGAACGGTCAAGGCTCAGCGCCGGCCGCCCGCGTCCGTGGTGGGATCAATGCAGGTATAGCCGACGAAGCACTGCTTCACGTCCCGCGTGGGCACGAAGGCCGGCTTGGTCACGTCCGAATAATTGCAGAACGAACGGTCGCGCACATAGCGGTCATAGGTCAGGCCGCCGGTGGCGAGCACTGTGCCGCCCGCTTTGGTGACGAACCTCAGGGCCTCGGCACAGGTCATGTTCACGCTCGAAGGGCCGTTGGGATAGGCGTTCTGCGCCATCGTGGCGCCGGACCCGATGAGCGTGCCGGCCATCGCAATGCCGGCCACCATCGCGGCGCGGGCCGTGTGGCGGGGCCGCGCATTTGCGTTGTCGGTCAAGCTGCGGAAGATTGTCATCCGACTCATCCTTGCAATCCCCAGATCCGGCGCGACATTACTCCGCGACGCGCCCGCCAGCCTGCGAAAAATATCCATGAGCGATGACATTGCGTTTAACCGGCGCTTCGACGTGCCGGCGGGACAGGTGGAACAGGTGGCGCCGAACGTGCGCCGCATCGTGGCCCCGAATCCCTCGCCCTTCACCTTCACGGGCACCTGCACCTACATCGTCGGACGCGGCAATGTAGCGATCCTCGACCCCGGTCCGGACGATGCCGCCCATGTCGCGGCCGTGCTGGACGCGGTGCGCGGCGAAAACGTGAGCCATATCGTCATCACCCATACCCATCGCGACCACTCGCCCGCCACGCCGGCGGTGCAGGCGGCGACCGGCGCGCGCACGGTGGGGGAGGGACCGCATCGCCCGGCGCGTCCGCTGTTCATCGGCGAGATCAATCCCATGGATGCGAGTGCCGATACCGATTTCGTGCCGGAGATCGTGCTCGCGGACGGGGACGTGCTCACCGGCAGCGGCTGGACGCTGGAAGCGATCACGACACCCGGCCATTGCGCCAACCATCTCGCCTTCGCCTTGCATGAAGACGAACTGCTGTTCTCCGGCGACCATGTGATGGGTTGGGCGACCTCGATCGTGGCGCCGCCCGATGGCTCCATGGGCGATTATGTGCACTCGCTGGAAAAGCTCGCCTTGCGCACCGAGACGCTCTATCTGCCCGGCCACGGGCCGGCGGTGAACGATGCGCCCGCTTTCGTGCGCGATTATCTCAATCATCGCCATGCGCGCGAGGCGGCCATCCTGCGCGGGCTGGAGCGCACCTCGACGATCCCCGAATTGGTGCGCGGCATCTATATCGGCCTCGATCCGCGCCTGTTCGGCGCCGCTTCGCTCACCGTGCTCGCCCATCTGGAACATCTGGTGGAAAAAGGGCAGGTCGAGACCGACGGCGCCCCCTCCATCACCGGGGATTATCGCGCAGTGCGCTGAGGCGGGGCGGGCGTTTCGGGGTCAGCATGACGGTTCGCCGTGCCCTCTGGGCTCGATGCTGCCGGGCGCACATGCAGATTGTAGCTGCCGGTGCGATCGGCCCGCGCAGCCGCCTGTGGGTCCAAGGCGGCGTTTGCCGCCTCGTCATACCCCCGGCGGCTGGAGAAGAAGAGCAAAGCCATCAGCCCGCAGCCGAGGATCAAGGTGAAGACCACGCCGAGCACCATGGGAATATAATCGGTCGCCTCCATCGGAGCGTCCGCGCCGGCCTCCCAGCCCACCACCATCCACCACAGGGCGAGCCCGAGTATCCCGAACAAGGGCAGCAGCAGCAGCACGCGCTTCATGGGCATTTCTCCTGTGGGTCGGTCGGCTAAGGTCGTGCGCCGCGCTTCTCCCGCGACGTGCGGTGCGGCACGGTGCATCCATGTGCGGACGCTTCATCCAAAGCTACGGGCCGGTCCATTACATGGAGCGCTTTGGCCTCGAGTCAAAGGACATGCGCTTGCCCAATGCGCCGGCGCGCTACAACGCGGCGCCGACGCAGGACCTGATGGTGATCCGCCGCAATCCCGAAACGGCGCGCGCGGAAATTGGCTTGTTGCGCTGGGGGCTGGTGCCTTCCTTCGCCCCGGACATGAAGGGCGCGAGTGCGCTCATCAATGCCCGGAGCGAGACCGTGGCGGAAAAGCAAAGCTTCCGCGCCGCCTGGAGAAAACCGCGCCGCTGCATCATTCCCATTGACGGATTCTACGAATGGCAGCGCACCATCGCCGGGCGCCAGCCCTTCCTCATTGCCCTGCGGAGCCGTGAACCCATGGCGCTCGCGGGGCTTTGGGAAGGCTGGAAAGATCCGGTCTCGGGAGAATGGATGCGCACCTTCACCATTCTCACCTGCGCCGCGAACGCGCTGCTGGCACCGCTGCATGATCGCATGCCGGTGATCCTTGACCCGGCGGACATCGCGCGCTGGCTGACGGATCCGGCGCCCTTCGATCTGATGAAACCCTATCCGGCGGTGGAGATGGAGATGTGGGCCGTGTCTGCCCGGGTCAATTCCGTGCGCAACGAGGGTGCGGAACTGGCGTCGCCGATCGCGGTCTGAGCCATCAGGGGCCTTTGGCTCAAAGCGCCCGCTCGGCTGCCGTGCTTATTGCCGTTTCTTGCGGCGCTCGGCGGAGATGTCGGCCAGCAGGCTGGAAATGCGCCAGGAATTCTCGCCCAGGTCGTGCATGCCGAAGCGAGACATGGAGCGGATATCAATGCGGGCGCCCTTTGCGGTGGGCCGGACGCGGATGACCACATCGTTGCGCAGGCCGAGCAGGGGGGTCATGGCCACGGCCTCGATCTGCCCATCGCGCAAGCCGCCGCGCGGCGGGACGGCGTCAAGCACCCGCCAGCGCCGCTTCTGCACGAGGGCGAGCATGGTGTTGAACGCTTCCTCCGGCGTCGCGTCGAGGTCGATGGGCTTGATGCCAGGATAGGCCGAGCGCTGCATCGCAGCCACGTCCTCGCCCGGATAGATGACCGGATTGGCGGCGCGGGGACGTGCGAAACCCATGGCCCGGAAATAGGGCGGATCTTCCATATCGGTGGAGAGGTCGGTCAGCGGCGGCAGCATCACGCCGCGCGCCAGCACGGCGGCAGGCCCCGCGAGCACGAACAGCGCGATCGCCAGCGCACCGATGGCCTTGCCGAGACCGCGCCAGCCGCTCTCCCAAATGGAAATGCAGGCGGCAATCGCCACCAGCGCGCCCACCGCGGCGAGAGCGAGCCCGGTGCCGACGGTGGCCATCGCGGGCTCGAAATCCAGCAGGTTCGCGCGATAGAGCGCGGACGCCAGGGCGATCACCGGGATGGCGAACAAAGCGAGCCGCAGGCTCCAGGATGCGAGGGCGGAAGATCGCTCCTCCACATAGAGCTGGCGCTTGATCATCGCTGTCGGGTCGCGTGTTCCACCGGGCGCCGCCAAGCGGCACTTCTGCGCGATCTATGCCCTTTTTTCGCGTGAGTTTCCAGCGGTGGCTCTCACGCGCCCAGAAGGTGGGCCGGCAGGTCCGCAATGGAATCCACCACCAGGTCGGCCTCGCTATAAAGATGCTCCACCGGTGACGGCCCGGTGCGGACGAGGATGAAGCGGGCGCCGGCGCTGCGTGCGGCGGTGAAATCATGCTCGGTGTCGCCCACCACCGCCATGGCATGGGGATCGAGGGCGAGGCGCTTCGCGAACGCGCTCACCATGCCGGGGTCGGGCTTTGAGCCGAAGCCGGAATCATAGCCGTGGACGGCTTCGAGATAAGGCATGAGGCCCAGTGCCTCGGCCTGGGTGCGGGCGTTGGATTCCGCGTCATTGGTAACGATAGCGAGCTTTAGGCCGCTTTGGTGCAGGCGCTGGAGCACCGCATCCGGCTGGCCGATGGGGGTGAGGTGAATGAGGCCGGCTTCGCGGAACAGGCGGTCGATGAGGTGCAGAAAGGCGTCGTCCGCCGGCCGCGCCAGCGTTTGAGCCCAGAGCGGCCCGTAATGGGCGGAGGAGCCGGCAACCAGCGGCGAGGATGGCAGGAAGCGTTCCTCGTCCGGCAGATATTCGCTCACCGCCTCCAGTTGCGCCAAGGCTGCGGCATTCCCGGCCGCGAGCGTGCGCATGACGTAGCCGGCCGAGGGCCCCCAGGTGCGATCGAAATCCACCAGCGTGCCGTCCTTGTCGAATAAAACCGCCTTCAGGTCGCGCATGGAGTCTCCGCACAAGGACAAAAATGGACTGCGCCTGATGCGGCGCAAAAAACGTCATGTGTTGTGGAAGCCAGAGCCCGGAAACACAAGACATGCTGCCCGCTTCACCTTGCCGGCCTGGGTCGGCGGATAGGCGTTCACATCATGCGACCTTCTGCCTATGATCGCACCGATGAGACTGCGATCCCCGCTTATCTGGTCGCCACCGCCGCGGTGGACCGCCACGCTCCATCACCCCACGCGGGGTCGCCGCACCAGCGCGTGTGCGACACGTCTGTGTCTTGCGCTTCTGCTGGCGATCGCCGCGCCCGTGCTCGTGCCCGAAGCCACATGGGCGGCAACCAGTGCGGCGCCGCGCCCGCCCGCTTCCCTGCCTATGGGGAAGCCGCGCATTCCCCTCGCCAAGGTGCCTTTGCCGACGCCCCGCCCCGATACGCTGGATGCCGAGATCGAGGCGGAAGAGGCGGCGGAGGCCGAATCGCAGCCAGCGCAAGAGGCTGCGCCTCCTCCCTCATTCGCGTTTCCGCCCTTCGCCGCCCTGGCGCCCGCGCCGGCATTCTCGGCGCCGCCGCCCGATCCGGCGCCTCCCGCCGCACAGGCCGCGCCCGCATCGGCTCCCTTGCCGCGCCTTGCCAATGTTCCCATGCCGCAGCCGCGCGAGCCGCTGCCGGGCGAGGAGGAAACGGAGCCGGCGGCGGAAGACAAGCCGGCGCCGGCCCTTGTGCCGCCGCCACCGCCGAGCGGATCTGCCGCGCGCGGGACGCCGCCAAGTGCCGGAACGCCCGTGGAGGTGGTCGCGCCCGGCGCGTTGCCGGCTTTATGCGCGGCGCTGGTGGAGCAGCAGGCATTGGTCGCGACGCCGGCGCCTCCCGTCGCCATCAAGGCGGGTTGCTCCCTGCCGGCACCGGTGCATGTCACGGCGATCCGGCTGGTGGACGGCAATCTCGTCACCCTGTCGCCCGCCGCGATCCTCCAATGCGAGATGGCGGCCGCGGTGACGCAATGGGTGCGCGATGACCTTGGCCCGGCGGTTGCCGCGCTGGGCACCAGGATGGAGACGTTCAAGGTTGCCGCTTCCTATGATTGCCGCCCGCGCAACCGCATCGTGGGGGCCAAGATGAGCGAGCACGGGCAAGGCAATGCGATTGATTTCGGCGGCTTTGAAACCGTCGACAAGCGGGTCATGGAGGTCAAGAACGGCGGGTTTCCCATCGCCCTGCAGGAACGCATCAAGGCCGATGCCTGCACCCGCTTCTCCACCGTGCTTGGTCCGGGATCGGACGGCTATCACGAGGATCATATCCACGTGGACATCGCCAAGCGCCGGCTCGACATCAAACTGTGCCGCTGGACGATCAAGGCTCCCGCCCCCGCGCTGATCGCCGCGCGTCCCGCCGCGAAGGACGTGGTGCCCCCGCCAGCTTCCGCCGGCGCGAAAGCCGGGGCTCAGGAGGAAGCGGAGGCGGCTTCGACGGAATCGCAGAAGACGGGCGAGGCGAGCGAGGCGATGGCCACAGACCCCGTGCCGCTCCCCTTGAAGCGCCCGCAAATCAAGCCTGGCCCTAAAGCGGCCGGCGACAATGGGAAATCACCCGGCGGCTGAGCCGGGGCCGAGCGGCGCATATTCATTGCGCTATTCCGTAAGGTAAAAAGAAGCCCGCACCTTCTGTCGCTTGCTGCGAAATCGCCTTCGCAGATCAGCGCATCGCAGGCGGCCGCGCGCGTCAGGTTTCAAAATCGCCCAGACGCTCGTATTGGCGTCCCGGCCGGAGCGCACGGACCTGGCTATGGTCACCTGAAATGAAAAAAGCCGCCACGCATCGGCGCGGCGGCTTTCTTGAACTGTCCTCGGTGAAGTCAGGCTCAGAGAACCACGACCTCCGCGCCGACCGGCACGCGATTGTAGAGGTCGATCACGTCCTCGTTCAGCATGCGGATGCAGCCGGAGGAGATGGCCTGACCCAGCAATTCCGGCTGGTTGGTGCCGTGGATGCGGAACAGCGTGTCCTTCTGGCCCTGGTAGAGATACAGCGCGCGGGCACCCATCGGATTATGCGGGCCGGGACCCACATAGGCCGGAAGGCCGGCGATGCGCTGGTGAATCTCGGGGGTCGGGGTCCAGCTCGGCCATTCGGCCTTGCGTCCAACCTTCGCGTCGCCGCGGAAGGCCAGGCTTTCCTCGCCCACCGTCACGCCGTAGCGAATGGCCTGGCCATTGCCCTCGACGAAATAGAGCAGCTTCTTGTCGGTATCGATAACAATCGTTCCCGGCTTCTCCTTGCCGGTATACTCGACAATCTGCCTTGCAAACATCCCCTCGGGCTTCACCTTCGGATAAGGCGCCTGCGCGAGCAATTGCTTGTCCCGCGGCTTGAGCGACGATTCCGGAGCGGGCTGAGGCGTAGACGCCATGCAGCCACCTAATAGAAGTCCAAGCAGAACAGCCGCGACCGCCCGCTTCGCCATGACCGCCTCTTTAAAAAAATAGGGTGAACAGATTCGTTTCGTAAATATGGCTTACCCGAACGCTGCCACGCCTTGAAGAGGCCACGAACTCGCCGCGCCGGAGAGCAAAAAAGCGTGGCAAAAATGTCTCAGCAGTTCACCTTTCGTCAGGCGTTAAGACGCTGTTGAAAGCCTTGCGCAATGCTCTCGCACTAAGACCTCTGCAATGTCGCAGGGCCTGCACAGTTTCGACGCAGTTGCCCACCATCTGTCAGTGGTCTTCACACCCACGGGCTTCTGTTTTAGGCAGATGCCTTCGTTAGGAGAGAGTACGATGTCTAGCAATCAGCCTGGGCCGGGCGCAGCCCCCCGCGCGGAGACCGAAACAAACCGTTACGGCGCCCATTCGGGCCAATGGCGCGATATCGGGATCACGGCCGTTGCTGCCGCCGCTGCTGCCGCCCGTCTCGCCAGCGAGACCAAGTCCGCAGCGCCGAAGAGCGCCGGCGAGCCGAACAAGGTGGTTACCCTGCGCGATATCGACCACCTCGCGGCCTGAGTTGCAACGTTCGGTCCGAGCAGCGCTTGCCAGCCTGCGTGGGGCCGCGCATGTATCCCGTAAAGCGGACGCCCCTTTGCCGCGTTCGCTAGCATAGACGGTGAGACATGCTGGTGGCCTATCGCCTGGTTGACGGTGCACTCAAGCCGCAAACCGTTCCGCCCGACGGGGACGTGCCGACGGACGCGCTATGGCTGGATCTCATGGCTCCTGCGGAGCATGAAGACGAGCAGATCGAGCGCGCGGTGGGGGTTGAAATCCCCACCCGGGAAGAGATGCGCCAGATCGAGCCGTCCAGCCGGCTCTATGTGGAAGGCGGCGCCGCTTATATGACGCTGTCGATCCTGTGCGGCGCCGACACCGAGGCGCCCAGTGTCGATCCGGTCACCTTCATCCTGGTCAAGGGAAAGCTGGTGACTGTCCGTTATGCGGATCCCAAGCCCTTTGTGGTGCTCGCGACGCGGCTCAAGAAGCTATGCGCGCAAACCACGGGCGGGCAGATCCTGATGGAACTCCTCGATACCATCGTGGACCGCGTGTCCGAGGTGCTGGAGCGCACCGGAGCGGATATCGAGCGCCTCTCCAAGCGTGTGTTCGAGCGCGACAGCGAGGGCGGCAACCGAACCCAGCGCTATCGTGCGATCCTTACCCATATCGGCCGCAAGGAGGGCTTGCTCTCCTATGCCCGAGAAAGTCTCGCCTCCCTGTCGCGGCTGCTGGCCTTCATCGGCACGGAGGGCGAATCAAAGCCCCTGGGCCCGGATACCAAGAGCCAGATCAAGAGCATGACGCGCGACGTCACGGGGCTTGCGGACTACGCCAACTTCCTCGCCAACAAGTTGCAATTCCTGCTGGACGGGACCATCGGCATGGTGGGCCTGGAGCAGAACAACATCATCAAGATCTTCGCGGTGCTTTCGGTGGTGCTGATGCCGCCCACCCTGATCGCCTCGATCTACGGCATGAACTTCCAGCACATGCCGGAGCTTGCCGAGACCTATGGCTATCCTCTCGCGCTGACCGCCATGGTGATCTCGGCGATCCTGCCCTACGTCTTCTTCAAGTGGCGCCGCTGGCTTTAACGGGCGCCGCTAGACGTTCTGTCCGCCGTCGATGTGGATCTCGGCACCGTTCAGATAGGACGAGGTCTCGGTGCACAGCACGTAGATGATCTTCGCCACCTCGTCCGGTGTTCCAAGCCGTTGCAGCGGGATCTGCTCGACGATCTTGTCGGTGCCGGGGGAGAGGATCGCGGTGTCAATCTCGCCCGGGGCGATGGCGTTGACGCGGATGCCGCGGCGACCGAAATCCACCGCCATCTCGCGCGTGAGTGCCGCCAGCGCGGCCTTGGAGGTCGAATAGGCCGCGCCCGCGAACGGGTGCACGCGCACGCCGGCGATGGAGGTGACGTTCACCACCGAGCCGCGCGCCGCTTCCAATTGCTCCACCAGCCCGCGCGCCAGCATGATGGGCGCGAAGAAATTCACCTGGAAGACGTGTGCCCAGGTCTCGCGCGTCGTATCGAGCGAGCCGAGCCGCGCGCCGCCCGTACCCTTGGGGGAGATGCCGGCATTGTTCACCAGGGCGTGCAACTCCCCGGCCGGCAGCCGGCGCTTGATCTCCTCGATCGCCTCTTCGGTGTTCACAGGATCGGAGAGGTCCACCTGAATATGGTCCTCCGGCCCCGCCGCCCAGGGGCATTGCTCGGGAAAAGCGTGGCGCGAACAGGTGATGACCCGCCAGCCGGCGCTGGAAAAGCGCTTCACCGTCGCGTGGCCGATGCCGCGCGAGGCGCCGGTCAACAGCATGATGCGGGGCGATTGGTTGCTGGCGGACATCTGTTCCTCGAAACGTAAAGCCGTGCGGCGCGCCGGGCGCCATTCCCAGGCAGGCAGCACGGGCACGACGCGGGGTCAAGCGTGGTGCCCCGCGCTCCGGGCCGCACCTCAGGGGTAGAGGCGCGTGCGGGTCCAGTCTCCCGCCGGTTCCGGACGGCGGAACACGATGCGGTCATGCAGGCGGAACGGGCGGTCGTGCCAGAACTCGATGGCGGTGGGCACGATGCGGAATCCGGTCCAATGGGGCGGGCGCGGCACGGTGCCGAGGGCATATTTCGCGGTGGTTGCGGCCACCGCCGCCTCGAAGGCGAAACGGCCCTCCAGCGGCTGGGATTGTTGGCTCGCCCAAGCGCCGATCTGAGACAGGCGCGGGCGGGTGGCGAAATAGACGTCCGCTTCCGTGTCGGTGACCTGCTCCACCGGTCCGCGCACCCGCACCTGGCGCCGCAGCGATTTCCAGTGAAACACGAGCGCGGCCTTGGGAGTGGAGGCCAGCTCCCGGCCCTTGGCGCTCATGGTGTTGGTGAAGAAGACGAAACCGCGTGCGTCCAGGCCCTTCAGCAGCACCATGCGGGCATCCGGCAGGCCCTCTTCATCCACGGTCGCCAAGGTCATTGCGTTGGGATCGTTGGGTTCGGTGCGGCCGGCTTCGTCGAGCCACTCCGAAAAGAGACGAAAAGGCTCGGTATTCTGCGTGAAATCACTGCCTGTTAAGGGGTTTGCGGCTTCCATAGGCGAATCGGACATGGCTGGGAGCCCTTCCCGTGTGGCGTCATTGTGAAACGGCGGACCAAGGCGGCGCAAAGAACGCCTTATATAGGATCGGCCGGCGCCGCACAGCCGTTCGGCCATTGGTCGCAGGGGCGTTGTTCTGCGCCGCCCTGGCATTGTCCGGCTGCGGTTCTCTGCTGGGCATGTCGGATGACGACCAACTGGTCACCGGTTCCTTGAAACCGCAGCCGGTTGCGCTCACCATGCCGGTGGGGGATGCCCCGCAGGGCATCGCCTCCACCGACTGGGCGCAGGCGAAAGTCGCTCTCGACCAAGCGCTGAAATCGCGCGACGCCGGCGCAAGCATGCCCTGGCAGAACACCATCACCGGCGCCCGGGGCACATCCACGCCGCTGGGCGTGGTGAAGGACAACGGCTGCCGGGAATTTCGGATCGGTGTCGTCGACAGCACGGGGGAACATTGGGTGCAGGGCGACGCGTGCCGCGATGGCAAGGGAACCACCCTGTCGCAGGTGCGAGTCCTTGGACGGGCTTGAGCCCCGCTGTTGAAATAGGGCACCTTATTCCCACATGAAGGACGAGGTCGGCCGGAAAGCGCCGACCCTGAGGTGAATCTGCATGCGTGATCCATACGACGTCCTCGGCGTTGCCAAGAACGCCGACGAAGCGGAGATCAAGCGCGCCTATCGGCGGCTGGCGAAGAAACTGCACCCGGACGCCAATCAGGGCGACCCGAAGGCGCAGGACCGCTTTGCCGAACTGAACACGGCCCACGAGATTCTCGCCGACGCCGAAAAGCGCGGCCAGTTCGATCGGGGCGAGATCGACGCGGACGGCAAGCCACGCGCCCCGGACTTCTCCGGTTTCGGCGGCGGGCGCGGCCGGCCGGGCCCGGGCGGCTTTTCCGGCTTCGACGGCGATACGATTTTCGAGAGTTTTTCCTTCGGTCCCGAAGGGGTCCGGCGCAATGCGCGACGCGGCCCTGATATGGGCGAGGATCTGGGCGATATTTTCGGGTTCGGCCGCCAGCGGCGCGGTGCGCGTGGCGGCATGCCCGAGCCGGGCGCCGATATCGAGCTGACCTTGCCGGTCAGCTTCGAGGAGGCGACCCATGGCGCGGGAAAGCGCGTGCAATTGCCCAGCGGCAAGCAGGTGGAGGTGAAGATCGCCGCCGGCACGCTGGAAGGCCATCGCATGCGCCTGAAGGGGCAGGGGGAAGCGAGCCCGTTCGGCGGACCGCCGGGCGACGCGTTCGTCACCATCAGCTACGCCCCGCACGACAAATTCAAGCGCGAGGATTTCGACCTGCGCTACGAAGCGGACGTGCCGCTCCCGGATGCGGTGCTCGGGGCCAAGGTGCGCGTGCCGACCCTGACTGGGGCGGTGGATCTGAACATTCCCGCGTGGACGTCCGGCGGGCGCACCTTCCGCCTGCGCGGCAAGGGGCTTCCCAAGGCCTCCGGCGGGCACGGCGATCTCCTGGTGAGCGCCAATGTGGTGCTGCCGGCCGAGCACGACGCGGAGCTTGAAGCGCTGATGCGCAAGATGCGGGCGGTCGCCGAGGGGAAATGACGCCCGCCGGCTGCGCGGCGGTCCTTTCCTAAGTCCCAGGCGTGGGCGCGCCATTGCGCCGCGCCGCGGGATTGAGCCATTTCATGGTTGGTCAGTGGCCCGCGGCCCTATTTCTGCCGCTGGCCACGCGTTCCCCTTCGAGGATGCGCGTGGCGCCAGAAGGAACAGGACCATGACAAATCGATTTGCTCGGATGTGTGCGGCAAGCCTCGTGATCGGGGCGCTTGGGTTGCCCGGCGCGGCCTTTGCCCAGTCCACGCCTGCGCCTGCGAGCCACGACCACACCATGCCCATGGCCATGCCGGCGCCCGCCGCTTCCCCGGCCACTGCGGCGCTCCAGGCCGCGAACGCCAAGATGCATGCCGACATGGACATCGCCTATACGGGCAATGCCGACGTGGATTTCGTGCGCGGCATGATCGCTCACCACCAGGGGGCCATCGACATGGCGAAGGTGGAGCTGAGCTACGGCACCGATCCGCAGATCCGCAAGCTGGCCGAGGGGATCATCGCGGCGCAGGAGCAGGAAATCGCCGACATGCGCAAATGGCTCGCCGCCAAGGGCAAGTGAACGCTCAAAGCGGGCGCGTAAAGCGACGAAGCAAAGCGCGAAAATGAAAAAGGCCTCGCCATCGGCGAGGCCTTTTTGTCGGATGCCTTGATCTCGGCCGTCGTCAGACCGCGATGCGCTCGGCTCCCGCCATGGGCTCGCGCAGCACATAGCCACGTCCCCAGACGGTCTCGATGTAGTTCTTGCCCGCCGATGCGTTCGCCAGCTTCTTGCGCAGCTTGCAGATGAACACGTCGATGATCTTCAGCTCGGGCTCGTCCATGCCGCCGTAGAGATGGTTGAGGAACATCTCTTTGGTGAGCGTGGTGCCCTTGCGGAGCGAGAGCAGCTCCAGCATCTGGTATTCCTTGCCGGTCAGATGGACCCGGGCGCCTTCCACTTCCACCGTCTTGGTGTCGAGGTTGACGATCAGGTCGCCGGTCTGGATCACCGACTGGGCATGGCCCTTGGAGCGCCGTACGATGGCGTGGATGCGCGCCACCATTTCGTCCTTGTGGAACGGCTTGGTGAGATAATCGTCGGCGCCGAAGCCGAAGCCTTTCACCTTGTCCTCGGTGCCGGCGAGGCCGGAGAGGATCAGGATCGGGGTCTTCACCTTGGCGACACGCAGATTGCGCAGCACCTCGAAGCCCGACATATCCGGCAGGTTTATATCCAGCAGGATGATGTCGTATTCATAGACCTTACCCAGGTCGATGCCTTCTTCACCGAGATCCGTCGTGTAGACATTAAAGCTCTCGGACTTCAGCATCAGCTCGATGCTTTGGGCCGTCGCACTGTCGTCCTCGATGAGCAAGACGCGCATGGCAATCCCCTTCCTCGCAACAACCCGAAAAGCGGCGTGCCGCCCTTGGTGTGCTCAGCCGACAGTGTGATTCGCGATACGTGTGATGAATCGATACCCGATACCGATTCAACTGGACAAGAGTCCTTCGAAAAAACTTTGTGCATGAATGCGAAGACTGACTCTCCGCACGCCGTCAAAGTTGTTTCGGCCGACCCGGCCTGTATCTCCACACCATCTCCCGAGCCTCGGGAGCGTCGGCCAAGGGGCTTTTTCGAAGCACCCTCATCCGAACCGTGGAGGCATCATTAACGAAGTCGGTAAACGATTGGTTTCCGTCCCGCGAGGTTAAGCGATTTTCCTGGCCAAAGCGGCGCGGCGGTAAGGAAAGGGCAACGGGTCGGCGTCATTGTGGCCCTGGAAGTGCCCGCAAAACGGCCAAAGCGTTCATTTGTGCCTTCGGAGTATCGCGTTCCATGAAGTCGCGTGAACCCCTTATCCGCGCCAAGCGGTTCAAGATCGAGGATGCGCGTCGCCGCATCGTGCGGATCGACACCATGATCGCCGAGTTCGACCGCATGGCGGCCGACCTTGATCGTGACATCGCGGGCGAGGAGGAGCGCTCCGGCATCTCCGATCCGCGCCATTTCGCTTATTCCCCCCTCGCCGCGGCGGCCCGTCAGCGGCGCGACAATCTCTCCCGCTCGGCGCAGGATCTGCGCACGCAGCGCGACGAGGCTGAGAGCGCCCTCGCGGATGCCGAGGCTCAGCTTCAGATGGAAGAGGCGGCCAGCGAGCGTGAGCGTGTCAGCGAAGCGGAAGCGCTGGAACGTCGCATCGGCTGGCGCATGGGTGAGCCGGCGCGGGCCTGATATCCCGCGTTCGTGATGTCATTCGCGCACTATCTGAGCTTTTCGAAAAGGAAGTCATTTCAGCTTCTTGCGCCGGAACGCGCAGAAGGGCTTCACCTTTTGCGGGTCTTGATTTAGCCTCATTTCCTTGGGGTGTGGCGCTTTCGCCGCGCGCTGGCATTGTTAGGAAAGTGTGTTTTCTAACAATGCTTTGCGGCCGTTTTTTCGGGTGAGATTTTAAGTCTCGCCTTTTTGCGGCACCCGGTGCGGGATCAAGACGGCAGTGGCGAACTCTGATGTGCTGAGGGATCTTTTAATCGCGGTCTCCCTTGGAGATCGCGACGCCTTCCAGAGTCTCTACGCCCGCACGAGCCCCCGCTTCTACGGCATCGCTCTGCGCCTCCTGCGCCACTCCGACCGCGCGACGCTGGCGCTCAAGGCGGCCTATCTCGCCATCTGGAACGAGGCGCGGGCGCTGCGTGCGTCTCTTGATGGAACATCGCCGGGCACCGGGGACGCGCCCGTCGGGCGCCAGCCGGCCGAAGCCCTCGAGGATCTCATCGGCGATCCCTTGTGCTGGATGGTCGCCCATGTGCGGCGCACGGCGCTCGACCTTGCTCGGGAACAGCCCAGCGACGATGGTTCGGTGTTCGAGCCGTTCGTCGTGGAGGACCCGGCGGACGACCCGCTGGCCAGCGAGGAGCGGAGCCGGGAACTTCTCGAACTGCTCGGCTGCCTCGGCCATCTTTCGGAAGAACGCCGCCGCATGGTGTTGCTGGCCTATTATGACGGCTGGACCCGCGACGCTCTCTCCATTTATTTCGACGCGCCCGTCCATGGAATCAACACCTGGTTGCGGCGAAGCGTCGGCGAAATCGACGCGTTCATGCAATGATGGATGCGCGTGAAGAAGATCGCCGCGAAGCCGCCGAATATGTGCTCGGCACGCTCGATGCCGCAGAACGCAGCGCCGCGCGGGCGCGGATCGCGTGCGACCGCGCGTTCGCCGTCCTCGTCACGCTCTGGGAACGCCGGCTGGGGCCGCTGCACGAACTCGCCGTCAGCGTGGTGCCGCCCGAAGGGTTGCTGCAAGATGTGCTGAGGGACTTGCCGGCGGAGCCGGCAGTGGCCGAGGACG
Source organism: Roseixanthobacter pseudopolyaromaticivorans (assembly GCF_043195145.2). NCBI lineage: Bacteria > Pseudomonadati > Pseudomonadota > Alphaproteobacteria > Hyphomicrobiales > Xanthobacteraceae > Roseixanthobacter > Roseixanthobacter pseudopolyaromaticivorans. The sequence continues at coordinate 2,556,821 of NZ_CM195539.1, read as the reverse complement.
CGCAGGAGACAGCGCCCGCCGACGCGGCGCCGACCTCGCCGACTGAGGCTGCCCCCACCGAGCCGTCCGCCGATTTGCGGGCCGTCGCGGCGCAAGCGGCGGAGCTGTTGCCGGTGCCCCCCGTGGTCGCGGAAGCGGAAATCCGGGAGCTGGAGAAGGACGCCGGCCTGGAGGCGGCCGCGCCGGGTGACGGAAACGGACACCGCGCGGCGGCGACGCCTGCCGTGTCGGAGGCGGCCGCATCGATCCCCGAGCCTTCGCCGGGTCTGCAGCCGTCTCTGCCGGACCAGAAGGGCGTCCCATTCGCTCAGCCCGCACTCTCGTCCGCCGCTCGCAATCCCTGGCGCGTGGCCAGCGGCCTGATGGCGATAGTCGTGCTCGGCCTCGGCGGTCTGTTGCTCCGCGATTCGGGCCGTTGGGATAAAGTCAGCCTCCAGTTGGCACCGGCCGCGCCGACGCAGCACGAGGCGGTTCTCACCCCACGCAGTGCGCCGCGTGTCACCATTAAGCTCGATCCGGCAACCCGCCGCCTGGAGGTGGTCGGGCTCTCCGTGCCGCCGGAGGGGCAGACCTATCGTCTGTGGCTGGTGTCACAGGACGGCACCCGCAATCTCCTGTGCGCCTTTCGCGACCCGACCGCCCTTGCCCCCGACCTCACGAGTTGGACCGGGCAGGGCACGGCGATGCTGGAGATCACGCTCGAGGCCGCTGGCGATGCGCCGGGGCAGGGCACGGGAGAGGTGATCCTCGCCGGCCCGCTCAAACAGCTCTGAGCTGATCTTCGCGGGCCTGCGTTTCCTGCGCCGCGCGATCATGCCATAAGCGGAACTTCCGTTCACCGGGGCCTTGCACAGCTTATGACCGTTGCCGTCGCCGTAGAAAATGCCGTGAAGACGTTCGGCACGCAGCAGGCGCTCGCGGGCATCTCCCTGGATGTGGAGCCGGGCGAGCTGGTGGCGCTGCTCGGTCCCTCCGGCTCGGGCAAGACCACCTTGCTGCGGGTGGTGGCGGGCCTGGAGCAATTGGATTCCGGACGGGTGATCCTGGACGGGGCGGATGCCTCCACCGTGCCGGTGCGCTATCGGGGCATCGGCTTCGTCTTCCAGCATTATGCCCTGTTCCGCCATATGAACGTGGCCGACAACATCGCCTATGGGCTGCGCTCGCGCCCGCGTGCGACGCGCCCGTCGGAAGGCGACATTGCCAAGCGTGTGGAAAGCCTGCTCGCTTTGGTGCAACTGGCGGGCTATGGCGCGCGCTATCCGGCGCAATTGTCCGGCGGCCAGCGCCAGCGCGTGGCCTTGGCGCGCGCGCTCGCCATCGAGCCGAAGGTGTTGCTGCTCGACGAGCCGTTCGGCGCGCTGGACGCCTTGGTCCGCAAGGAATTGCGCGCCTGGCTGCGGCATCTGCACGAACAGACCGGCCATACCACCTTGTTCGTCACGCACGACCAGGAAGAGGCCCTGGAACTGGCCGACCGCGTGGTGGTGATGAGCAAGGGCCGCATCGAACAGGTGGGCACGCCGGACGATGTTTATGACCGGCCGTCCACGCCCGACGTGTTCGGCTTCATGGGCGAGTCCAGCCGCATTCCGGTCGAGGTCAAGGACGGCGTGGTGCGTGCCGAAGGGCAGATTATCGCAACCGCCATGGAGCGCGTCGCCGACGGCCCAGCGGTCCTGTTCGCGCGGCCGCACGACATTACAGTCGCGCTCGCCGGCACGCCGGGCGCGGAAGGCATGGTGAAGGCCTATCGGCGCCACGGCGCGATCCGCCGGCTGGAACTCGTGGTGGGTGGGGCGCACGTGGAAGCCGACGTCGCGCCTACCGCCAAGGTGCCCGAGGCCGGCAAGGTGTCTGTGCGGTTCGATCGTGGCCGGCTGTTTCCGGCGAGCGGGCCGGGGGTGGATTGCCGTCCGCCGGCATCCCACCAGGTTGGGGAATACGCGATCTGACGGCCACGGCCGCAGCGCGAGGCCCCAGAGTATTTTTGCGGCTGCGAAGGCTTGCCTGCGGCCGCGTGCCGGCGCTATCGACAATGGCGTGCGCGAGGCCGCACGCCCGCGCGGAATTGCGCGGCAGCCCGGCAGTCGTTTCCGCGCCCGAGAGGTCTTCCCATGAGCGACGATCCCCTTCACCCGCGCCCCGTGGATCGGGCCCTGGATCGCAGCTTCCGCCATGGCCAGTCTACGGAGCCGAATTATTCGGGCGTCACCTCATTCCTGCGCCGGCGCTATGCCAAGGACGGCGGCGGGGCCGAGGCCGTGGTGTGGGGGGTTCCACTCGATGTCACGGTCTCCAACCGGCCCGGAACGCGGTTCGGGCCGCGCGCGATCCGCGCCGCGTCCGCGATCCTGGACGGCGACGATTTCTATCCGTTCGGCTTTGACCCCTTCGCGACCCTGGATGTGGCGGACGCCGGCGACTGCGTGTTCGACTATGGCCTGCCTTATTCCATACCCGCCGCCATCGAGGCCCAGGCGGCGCAGCATTTCGCGCGCGGCTCCCATCTTGTGACCCTCGGCGGGGACCATTTCCTCACCTATCCCGTGCTCAAGGCCCTGGTGGCGCATCTCGGCGAGCCGATCGCCCTGGTGCAGTTCGATGCCCATCAGGACACCTGGGACGACGACGGCACCCGCGTCGATCACGGCACCATGATCACCCGTGCGGTGAAGGATGGGCTGATCCGGGTGGAGCGCTCGGTCCAGGTCGGCATCCGCACCCATGCGCCGCAAACCTATGGCATCGACGTGCTGCACGGCTTTGATGCCGCCGACCTCGGTCCGCGCGGCATCATCCGCCATATCCGCGAGCGGGTGGGCGATGCGCCGGTCTATCTCACGTTCGATATCGACGCGCTCGATCCGGCCTTCGCGCCCGGCACCGGCACGCCGGTGTGCGGCGGCCTCTCAAGCCGGGAAGCGCTGATGACCGTGGGTGGCCTCGGTGCCCTCAATTTGAAGGGCTTCGACGTGGTGGAGGTTTCTCCTCCTTATGACCATGCGGAGATCACCGCGCTTGCGGGGGCGAGCCTCGCCGCGACCTATCTGTGCCTGCTTGCCCAGCGCAAGGCGCAGGGGCAGAGCATCGCCCTCTAGCGGGCGGATCCGATGCTTCGCAGGCTGCTGCCTTTCCTCTTCCCCATTGCCGGGCTGGCCCTGGCCTTTGCCTGGCCCGTGCTCTACCCGCTGTCCGGGCGGGCCGCGGAATGGGCGGCCTCGCTGTTGATGATGGGGACCATTTTTTCGGCGGTGAGCCATGCGGACACTGTCTCGGCGCGGCTGCCCCAGCCGTTCGGAACCCTTGTGCTCACCTTCAGCGTGACCCTCATCGAGGTGTCGGTGCTGGTGTCCATGATGCTGAACGGAGAGAACAACCCGACTTTGCCGCGCGAGGCGGTGCTGTCCACGGTCATGTTCGTGCTGACGGGCGTGGTGGGCCTCTGCCTCCTGCTGGGTGGGCTGCGCCACCGCGAGCAGGAGGTGCGCCAGCAAGGGCTGAGCGGATTCCTCTCGGTCATCATGTCGATCTCGATCCTGGCCCTCATCCTGCCGAGCGTCACGTCGGCCGGCCAGCGCGGCACGCCGAATCCCATCGACATCGCGGTCATCATGGTCGGCGTGGTGCTGCTCTATGGTTCGTTCCTGTTCATGCAGACCGTGCGCCACCGCGACCATTTTCTCGGCTGGGACGAGAGCGAGGAGCGCGAGGCGACCCGCGGCGAATTCTGGTCGGCTGTCGCCTTCCTGCTGTTGAGCCTCGGCGGCGTGGTGCTGCTGTCTAATCACGTGGCGGAGGGCGTGGAACGGTTCATGGACCGTCAGGGCCTGTCGGACCCGGACGCGGTGGTGGGCGCCATCGTCGTTGCCATCCTGCTCCTGCCCGAGACCATCACCGCAGTGCGCGCAGCGCGGCGCAACCGGCTGCAGCGGGCGCTGAACGCGGCGCTGGGCTCCGCCCTCGCCACCATTGGCTTGACCATGCCTGTGATGGTGGCTGTCAGCTATATGGTGGACCGGCAGGTCACCCTTGCGCTCGATCCCGAGGACCGGGTGCAATTGCTGCTCGCCCTCGTGCTCAGCATCGTGTCCTTCGGCACCGGCAAGACCAATGCCCTTACGGGACTGGTGCATCTGGTGCTGTTCTTTGTTTATGTCATGACGCTTTTTTCGCCCTGAGCGGCTGCGGGCGCTTCCACGGTGGACACCGCGGGGGCGCGGTGGCATGGTCCGCGCGATCAAGGGCGAGGCGTCAAGCAGCGAGGCGTGGGCCGTGAAAGAGTTCCTGCTCTATGTGTTCACCTGGTGGAATAAGCAGACGGTCGGCACCATGCTGTGGACCCGTCGCTTTGGCGAGTTCGTGGGGCAGGATGAGGCGGGCAACCGTTATTTCCGCACCAAGGGCGGCGCGATAGATCCGCAATTGGGGTTCGAACGCCGCTGGGTGGTCTATCCGGGCTATGCCGACAGCACCACCATTCCCACGGGCTGGTACGGCTGGATTCATCACCGCACCGACACGCCGCCGACCGAAGAATCCTATACCCCGCGGGGCTGGCAGAAGCCGCACCTGCGGAACATGACCGGTTCGCCGGCCGCCTATCGGCCCAAGGGCGCTTTCCCCGGCGGCCGCAATCGGCCGGAAGTCACCGGCGACTACAAGGCCTGGACCCCGGGCGAGTGAGCCCCACGCACGCCGCGCGCCCCATGAGGCACGCGGCGATTGCGGGCTGCGGCGTGCGTCTCGGCCCGATGCTTTCCTTCCGGCATGCTCGATTCGCCCTCGCGGTGCCGCATTGCAGGTGATAACCAGCAGGGAATTGGGCGCGCTTCACCGTGCCGCGTGCGTCGGGAGAATGGCTTGGGCGGTGCGCCGTCCGCCGGGCTTCCCCGCTGGCTGCGGAACGGGCTCCGCCCTCGGCATGTTCGGGTCTGCGTTTTCATGGTCAAAGTCCAATTCGATGCGCGTCGGCTGTTCCCCGGGTCATCGCGGCTGAATGCCTGCGTCGCTCTCGTGATCGGGCTTTGCGCCGCCGGGCCGGCACTCGCGCAGAGCCGGTCGGGCATCGAATCGGCGCCGCTGGCGCCGCCGAGCGGCTTCGGCAGTTCAACCGCGCCCGCGCCGAACGGCGCGCTGCCTCCCGGATATCCTCCGCCCGCACAGCGGCCCTCTGCGCCGCAATTGCCGCCGCCGGGTTCTCCGCGGCCGCCGGGCCAGGGGCAATTGCCCGCGCCCTCCGTGGCCCAGCCTCCGGCTGCCGGAACGCCTTCCGCACCCGGAGATTCCGGAGACGTGGTGGTCGTCCAGCCACCGCCGGAGCGGATCTCCAACCGGACCGCGGTCTATGCCGGGCTCGACAAGATCACCGGGCGCATCACCTCGTTTGAGGTGGGAATCGGCGAAACCGTGCAGTTCGGCGCGCTCCAGGTGACGCCGCGGGTGTGCTACACGCGCCCGCCCACGGAGACGCAGAACACCACCAGCTTCACCGAGGTGAACGAAATCACGCTGAAGGGCGAGGCCAAGCGCATCTTCACCGGCTGGATGTTCGCGTCCAGCCCGGGCCTGCACGGCGTGGAGCATCCGGTCTATGACGTCTGGCTGACCGACTGCAAGGCCACCCCGCCCGCCACCGGCAAGGCTGCCGGCCAGAAATAGAAATCGCCCTCCACCTCCAGCGCCTGTTCCAGCTGCCGGTGATATTGGCGCCGGCTGATCTCGATCGCGCCCAGGCTCTGCAAATGGCTGGTGACGAACTGGGTATCCAGCAGGCGAAAGCCGCCGGCCCTCAAGCGTGCCACAAGATGGACCAGCGCCACCTTCGAGGCGTCCCGCTCGATGTGGAACATGCTTTCGCCGAAGAAGGCACCCCCCAGCCGCACGCCATATAGCCCGCCCACGAGGCGCCCGTCGCGCCAGGCTTCCACCGTGTGGCAGCGCCCCCGCATGAACAATTCGCCATACAGACGCCGGATGCGGGCGTTGATCCAGGTCTTGGTGCGGCCTTCCTGGGGTGCGGCGCAGCCATTGATGACGCCATCGAAATCGTGATCGACTCGGATCTCAAACTTGTCCGACCGGATGGTGCGCGCGAGGCGTGAGGAGATCTTGAGCCCGTCCAGGGGAAACACGCCCCGCCGCTCCGGCTCGATCCAATACAGGCCGGGATCGTCCGCGCTTTCCGCCATGGGAAAGATGCCGCAGGCATAGGCCTTCAGCAGCACGTCCGGTGTGATTTCGACGATCGGTTCGTTGGGGCGGCTCATGGCTCTATTGATGGCGCATATAACTTGAGCGAGGATGTGGCGCTTTGCCGCCGGCGCCGCTGAACACGACACAACAAGGATGCAACGGCGGATGGCCGATCCGCCGCTGGTGCGCTGCAAATGCGTAGTGCATTTGTCATGCGGGCGCGTTACTGCCCCTAATGTTCACCTCGGCGTGAACCGCTTGCATCCTCTCTGCGCGGTGGGCCTGCCATGCTTTTTCAGCCAGCTGGTGCCGGAAACGATTCCAACCCTGGGCGGCAGCACCGATTTTCGATCTTCGACATCTTTGCGTTCGCGGTCATTTTCGCGCTGTTCGCGCTGTTCACCCACGGCACGCAGGAAACGCTGGTCCCGATCGCGCAATTGCAGCAGACGCCGATCTCGCTCGATCCGGCGATGCTGCCGGAATATGCGTTGCGCACCACCTTGCGCATGCTCGCGGCCATCGTCGCGTCGCTGATCTTCACCTTTATCTATGGCGCCATCGCCGCGAAGAGCCGGCGCGCCGAAATGGTGCTGATTCCGATCCTCGATATCCTCCAGTCGGTGCCGGTGCTGGGCTTCCTGTCCTTCACCGTGGTGTTTTTCATGGGCCTGTTTCCGGGCCAGGTGCTGGGCGTGGAACTGGCGGCGGTGTTTGCCATCTTCACCAGCCAAGCCTGGAACATGACGTTCAGCTTCTACCAGTCCATGAAGACCCTGCCGCGCGACCTGGAAGAGGTGTGCGACAGCTTCGGCCTCACCGGCTGGCAGCGGTTCTGGCGGCTGGAAGTGCCGTTCTCCATGCCCGGGCTGGTGTGGAACACCATGATGTCCATGTCCGGCGGCTGGTTCTTCGTGGTGGCCTCGGAGGCGATCTCGGTCGGCAACACCACGATCACCCTGCCGGGCATCGGCGCCTATGTGGCGACCGCCATTGCCGATAGGAATATCGCCGCCGTCGCCTACGCGGTGCTGGCCATGTTGGTCATCATCCTGCTGTACGATCAGGTGCTGTTCCGCCCGTTGGTCGCGTGGGCGGAAAAGTTCCGCTTCGAGCAATCCGCCGGCGGTCCGCCGCCCCACTCCTGGGTGCTCGACCTGGTCAAGCGGGCGCATTATTTCCGCATCGTGCTGTCTCCCCTCGGCAGCCTTGCGCGGGCGCTCGGCCGCATGCCATTGCGCGCGCCGGTCCGGGTGCCGCACGAGGTGCATAAGGCGTGGGGCAGCCGCACCATGGACCGCGTCTGGGCGGGTCTGGTGATCGCGGCCGCGCTCTATAGCCTGTGGGTCATCGTCGCCTTCGTCGCCACCGAGGTCGCGGGCGGCGAGGTGGTGCATGTGCTCTATCTCGGCTTCCTCACTTTGCTGCGGGTGGCGGTGCTGATCTTCCTGGCCTCGCTGGTCTGGGTGCCGGTGGGCGTGTGGATCGGCCTCAATCCCAAGGTGGCAACGGCGGTGCAGCCGCTGGCGCAGTTCCTCGCCGCGTTCCCGGCCAATATCGTGTTTCCGTTCGCCGTGGTGGGCATCGTGGCGCTGGGGCTCGACCCGAACATCTGGCTTTCGCCGCTGATGATCCTCGGCACCCAATGGTACATTCTGTTCAACGTGATCGCCGGCGCCAGCGCGTTTCCGAGCGACATGCGCGAGGCCGCGTCCGCGTTCCATATCCGCGGCTGGCACTGGTGGACCAAGGTGATCCTGCCCGGCGTCTTTCCGTATTACGTCACCGGCGCGCTGACGGCGAGCGGGGGGTCGTGGAACGCGAGCATCGTTGCCGAGGTGGCGAGCTGGGGCAACACCACCCTGCGCGCCGAAGGCCTTGGCGCCTATATCGCGGATGCCACCACGGCGGCGGATTTTCCGCGCATCACGCTCGGCATCGCGATCATGTCGCTCTATGTCATCGCCTTCAACCGGGTGTTGTGGCGCCCGCTGTTCACCTTTGCGGCCCGCCGCCTGCGGCTCGACTGAGGAGACCCTCCATGCTCGAAACCACGTCCCCGGTCGCGACCACGCCGATGCTGTCGGTGTCCCATGTGGTCCAGTCGTATCGCAAGAGCGACAACAACCGCTTCCTGGTTCTGGACGATGTCTCGCTTTCGATCCGGGAAGGCGAGATCGTCGGGCTGCTTGGCCGCTCGGGCTCGGGCAAGTCCTCTCTGCTGCGCATCATTTCCGGCCTCACCACGCCGGTCTCGGGCGAGGTGACGTGGTGCGGCCGCAAGCTGGACGGGCCGGCCCAGGGCATCTCCATGGTGTTCCAGACCTTCGCCCTGTTTCCCTGGCTGACGGTGCTCCAGAATGTGGAGATCGGCCTGGAGGCCATCGGCATCGAGATGGCCGAGCGCCGCCGCCGCGCCGAGCAGGCCATCGACCTGATCGGCCTGGGCGGGTTCGAGAGCGCCTATCCCAAGGAATTGTCGGGCGGCATGCGCCAGCGCGTGGGCTTTGCCCGCGCACTCGTGGTGCATCCGCGCCTGATGCTCATGGACGAGCCCTTCTCGGCCCTCGACGTGCTGACCGCCGAGACCCTGCGCACGGACATCATCGACCTGTGGACCGAAGGGGCGCTGCCCATCAAGTCGATCCTCATCGTGACCCACAATATCGAGGAAGCGGTGCTGATGTGCGACCGCGTCCTGATCTTCTCCTCCAATCCCGGCCGGGTGGCGCACGAGATGCCGATCCCGCTCGCCCATCCGCGCGATCGCCTCGCCCCCGAGTTCCGCGCGCTGGTGGAGGAGATCTATTCGCGCATGACCAATCGCGACGGCCCCGGCGCCGAGCTGAACAAGCCGGGTGCACAACAGGGCCAGGGTCAGGAGATCACCATCACCACGCCGCTCACGGCGGTGTCCACCAACGTGCTCGCGGGCCTGCTCGAAGAGCTGACCGACGCGCCCTATAACGGGCGGGCGGATCTGCCGGCGCTGGCCGACAGCCTCAACATGCCGGCGGACGCGCTGTTCCCAATCGCGGAAACGCTCCAGATCCTACGGTTCGCCGATGTGGAGAGCGGCGACATTCTGCTCACCGACGCCGGGCGGGCGTTCGTCGAGGCCGATGTGGACGACCGCAAGGAATTGTTCTCCAAGCATCTGCTCGCCCACGTGCCGCTCGCGGCCCACATCCGCCATGTGCTGGAGGAGCGGCCGAGCCACAAGGCGCCCTGGTCGCGCTTCGAGGACGAGCTGGAAGATCATATGTCGGAGGAATTCGCGGACGAATCCCTGCGCGCGGTCATCACCTGGGCACGTTACGGTGAGAGCTTCGCCTATGACGAGCAATTGCAGCAGTTCAGCCTGGGCGAGGAGGATTGAGCGGGCGGCCAAGCCGTGACGCAGAGCCCGCGCCCTCAAAGCAGGAGGGCGCATGGCACAGGATAGAGTTTCCCTCGCCCGCTTCGTGGAAGCCCAGGACGGCGTGATCGAGCAGGCGCTGGCCGAGCTTCGGGCCGGCCGCAAGCGCAGCCATTGGATGTGGTTCGTGTTTCCGCAGATGCGCGGGCTCGGACATTCGCCCGCAGCCGATTTCTACGGCATCTCGTCCCTGGCGGAAGCGCGCGCCTATCTGGCGCACCCCGTGCTCGGTGCCCGTCTCATCGCCTGCACGCAGGCGGTGGAGGCCCATGACGGGCGCAGCATATCGGCCATTTTCGGCACGCCCGACGATCTGAAATTCCACTCCTGCATGACCATGTTCGCCAAGGCGGCAGAGGTGGGCGACAGCGTCTTCAGCGCGGCGCTGCAGCGGCATTTCGGCGGGCATCCGGACCCGGCGACGCTCGCTCTGCTCGGGTCCGACTGAGCGGCCGGGCGATCGGCCCGGCCGGGGGGCTCAGCGCGCCGGCTTGTCGGAGCCTTCGCCCTCGGCCAGGAAATGCTCCAGCCAATGGATGTCGTACTTGCCTTCCGCGATGTCGTGGGTGCGCACCAGCACGCGGAACAGCGGCAAGGTGGTGTCGATGCCGTCCACCACGAACTCGTCCAGCGCCCGACGCAGGCGATTCAGGCATTCGGCCCGCGTCTTGCCGTGGACGATCAGCTTGCCCACCAGGGAATCGTAATGGGGCGGAATGACATAGCCCTGATAGGCGTTGCTATCGACGCGGATGCCGAGCCCGCCGGGCACGTGATAATGGGTGATGCGGCCGGGCGAGGGGCGGAAGGTGCTCGGATGCTCGGCATTCACCCGGCATTCGATGGCGTGGCCCTCGATCACCACATCCGATTGCTGGATGGTGAGCGGCTCGCCGGCGGCGACGCGGATCTGCTCGTTGATCAGGTCGATGCCGGTGACCATCTCGGTCACGGGATGTTCCACCTGGATGCGGGTGTTCATCTCGATGAAGTAGAACTTCCCGTTCTCGTACAGGAATTCCACCGTCCCGACACCGAGATATTTCAGCTCGCGCATGGCCTTGGCCACGGTCTCGCCGATCTCCTGGCGTTGCTCGGCGGTGAGCGCCGGGGAGGGCGCCTCCTCCCACACCTTCTGGTGCCGGCGCTGGAGCGAGCAGTCGCGCTCGCCGAGGTGGACCGCATGGCCCTTGCCGTCGCCCAGCACCTGGATCTCGATATGGCGCGGGGTGGACAGGTATTTTTCCAGATACACCGCATCGTCGCCGAAGGCCGCCTTGGCCTCGGTGCGGGCGGTGGAGAGCGCCGTGGAGAGATCCTCCTCGGTCATCGCCACCTTCATCCCGCGACCGCCACCGCCGGCCGCGGCCTTCACCAGGACCGGGAAGCCGATCTCCTTGGCGACGCGGTGGGCTTCCTCATCCGAATGGATGCCGCCCTCCGAGCCGGGCACCACCGGGATGCCGAGGCGTTGCGCGGTGCGCTTGGCCTCGATTTTGTCGCCCATGATGCGGATATGCTCCGCCTTGGGACCGATGAAATGGATCTTGTGGTCCGCCAGGATCTCGGCGAACCGGGCGTTTTCCGCCAGGAAGCCGTAACCCGGATGCACCGCGTCCGCGCCCGTGATCTCGCAGGCCGCGAGCAGGGAGGGGATGTTGAGATAGCTGTCGCGCGCCGAGGGCGGGCCGATGCACACACTCTCGTCGGCGAGGCGCACATGCATGGCGTCGGCATCGGCGGTGGAATGCACGGCGACGGTGGCGATCCCCAATTCCTTGCAGGCCCGCAGGATGCGCAAGGCGATCTCGCCGCGATTGGCGATCAGGATTTTCTGGAACATCTGAGGATGCCTGCTTTCACCTGAAACTGGTCTTTAAACGGATGGAACGGAACGGACGAACGCCGATCCGGCCAGCCGCGCGCGCCGCGGCGCGCGCTCACTCGATGACGATCAGCGGCTCGCCATATTCCACCGGCTGGCCGTTCTCCACCAGGATGCGCGTCACCGTGCCCGCGTGCGGGGCCGGAATGGCATTCATGGTCTTCATGGCTTCGATGATGAGGACGGTCTGGCCTTCCTTGACCACTGCGCCCAGTTCGACGAAGGCGGGGGCGCCCGGCTCGGAGGCGCGATAGGCCGTGCCAACCATGGGCGAGGAGAGCACGCCGGGGTGCTTCGAGAAGTCGGTGGCCGCAGGCAGCGGCGCCGCTTCCGTCGCCGCCGCGGGGGCGACGTGGGCCGGGGCATAGTTGGCGGCCGGCGCGGCGATGGTGACGGCGGCAGGGGTGCGCACCACGCGGATGCGCAGCGCGTCCTGCTCGACCTCGATCTCGGTGAGGTCCGTCTCCGACAGAAGCTTAGCGATTTCGCGCACCAGCGCGGTGTCGATGGGGGTTTTGGTGGGTTTCATCATGGTCCTGCGATCGTGTGGCCTGGGCGGCCGCACAAGGGCTCCTTGCGGATGTTCGTGCGGGTCATGCGGGTTTGGTCCGGCCTGCGGCGAGGGCCGCGATGCCGAGCACGTAGCTCTGCGGGCCGAAGCCGCAGATCACCCCGCGCGCAACCGGGGAAATATAGGAATGGTGGCGGAAGTCTTCGCGGGCGAACACGTTGGAGAGGTGCACTTCCACCGTCGGCACGCCGCAACCGCCAATGGCGTCGCGCACCGCAACCGAGGTGTGGGTGTAGGCCGCCGCGTTCAGCACGATGCCGCAGGCGCCGCGTGCCTCCTGGATATGCTCCACCAGCGTGCCCTCGTGGTTCGTCTGGCGAAACACGAGGTCCAAACCGTGGCTCTCACAGGCGGCACGGCACAGCGCCTCGACGTCCGCGAGCGTCGCGGCGCCATATATCGCGGGTTCCCGCGTGCCGAGCAGATTGAGATTGGGTCCGTTGAGGACGTGGATGGTATCGGGCATCCGTGACCGTTCAGCCGTGAACCCGGCCAAGCCGGGCCACGGGGTTATAGGGGTCCCGGTGCGACATGAAAAGCGCCGTTGCGCGCAATACACCGCCGAAGCGCGCCGCGCGGGGGCGCGGCGCGTCGTTCAGGCCCAGTCCTGCGCAAAAATGCGGAGGCCTCAATTGGCAACCGGCTTGCGCACCGCATCGACCGCGCTCTTCAGCTTGTCGAAGCCGACCGCGCCCACGATCACGTCGTCGCCGACGATGAAGCTCGGCGTGCCGTTGAGGCCGAGCGCCTGGGCGATCTTCATGCTTTCATCGAGGGTCGCATTCAGTTCAGGAGAGGTGGCCTGCTTCTGGATCAGCGCCGGATCGATGCCGACTTCCTTCGCCGCAGCCAGCGCGCGGGCGCGATCAGCCTGGCCCTTGCCGCCGAGCAGCGCTTCGTGGAAGGCCAGATACTTCTCCGGCGCCACCATGCGCACCGCCACCGCCACCTGCGCGGCCTCGACCGAGCCCGGGCCAAGCACGGGGAATTCGCGCAGCACGATCTTCAAGTTCGGATCGGCCTTCATGAGGGCGTTCATGTCGCTCAGCGCGTGTTTGCAATAGCCGCAATTGTAATCGAAGAACTCGACCAGGGTGACGTCGCCCTTGGGATTGCCGACCACGACGCCGCGCGGGCTGTTGAAGACCAGATCCTTCATTTTCGCCAGCGCGTCCTTGCGGCCGGCGCTTTCCGCCTGCTGCTGGCGGCTTTCCAGCACGGTGATGGCTTCCTGGAGCACCTCCGGGTTCTTCAGCAGATAGTCCCGGATGATCGGGCCCATCTCGGCCTTCTCGGCATCCGTGAAGGCGGCTGCGGGCGTGACGAGGGCCAGAGCCGGCGCGAGCGCGGCGAAGGCGACAAGGGCGGCGCGCGGGCCAAGGCGGGACAGCATCGAAATCTCCAGTCCAGTCAGTATCGGCGTCTATTGACGCTGGGCGGTGGCGGGCGGCTTGAAATTGACGATGTCGTCGGATTTCAGCCAGCCGGGGGTACCTTGGGGAAAGCGTGTACGGGCACGGGCGGCAAGCTCCCGCGCGGTCTTGAAATCGCCGGAAGCGAAGGCCGCCTGCGCCGCCGCCAGGTCGGCATTGGCGAGATCGCCCTTGCGTCCATAGGCCTCCGCCAAGGAGCGCCATCCCGTGGCGGAATTGGGGTCGCGCTGGGTGGCGAACGACAATTCCCGGATCGCCTCGTCCGTATAGGCCGGATTGCCAGATTGGACGAGGGCCTGTCCCAGCATGGCGCGGATCAGCGGATTGCCGTTGGTCATGCTCACCGCCTGCTTCAGCGGCGGCACCGCCTGGCCGGCGCGGCCGGCCTCCAGCAGCGCCTGACCCTTCAATTCCTGGAAATAGGGGTTGGACGGCTGCTTGGCGACCAGCGCGTCGATCTTGGCCACCGCATCATTCACATTGCCGAAGCGATAGGCAGAAATGGCGCGTGCATATTGCGCGGGCAGGGAGGTATCGCTCAGCGGATAGCGCCGATAGACCACGTCGGGCCGCTCGACGAAGCCATAGAGCTTCGCCCGCATCATGTCGTGACGGGCCTGCAGGGCTGGGGGGTCCTTGGCGTTGTAATAGGGGCTGGCCTTGGCCAGTTCCTCAAGCGCGGCGATGCGCTCGCGCGCCATGGGATGGCTCAGCAGATAGGGATCGACGCGCTGGCTGATGAACAATTGCTCGTTCTGGAAGCGCTGGAAGGTCTCGATCATGCCCTTCGCAGACTGCTGGGTCGCGTTGAGATATTTCACCGCGGAGCGATCGGCCGCCTGTTCCTCGCCGCGCTGATAGGACAAGAGCGAGCGGCGGATCATCTCCTGCGGCGCGGTGATGGCGCCGGCGGCTGCGCTGCCGATGCCGCTCGAGCCGGTGGCCGCCCCCGCCGCGACGCCGGCGCCGGCCAGCAGCATGGCGACGATGGCCATGGTCTGCGCACCGGCGATCTGCTCGCGCATGCGTGCGAGATGGCCGCCGGCGATATGGCCGGTTTCGTGGGCGAGCACGCCGATGATCTGGTTCGGCGTGTCCGCGTCCATCAGGGCGCCCACATTGACGAAGATGCGCTTCCCGTCGGCCACGAAGGCGTTGTAGCTGCGGTCGCCGATCAGCACAACTTCCACATTCTGCTGCGCCAGCCCTGCGGCTTTGAGCACCGGGCGGGTGTAGTCGCGCAGCAATTCCTCGATTTCGGCGTCGCGGATGATCTGGGAGCGGGGTTTCGCGCTGCTTTCCTGCGCCTTGACCGTGGGGGCGCAGAACAGGACGGCGGCGAGGAGAGCGAGGCCATGGCCGAATGCTCCGGCCAGGCGCTGCGCCGGGCCGGACACGGGACGGAAAGGCATAGCCGTCGAGCTCATGGAACGCGCGTGCTCACTTTCGTTTCAAACCGGAGGGCCTCGCCTCGCCCAGCCCCAGCGCATAGCCCCTGCGTACAGGCGCTCTGCACAGTCACCTGCACCCTTGGCGGGCGCGAGCCGACACGGTACGAAACGAAGGAACACGGGCCGGCGCTTGCGGTCAATGCACCCCCGTTCACGTTGGGGCGACGAGCCCTTACCCAACGCGCGATTGCGGCGACAGCGCGGCGGCGCGCCACGGCAAAAGCCCGCACGGCAGGATTGAATCATGGGTCTCGCGTCTGAGTTCAAATTGGCCTCCGCCCGCAGCGAAGTGGCGCCCTTCATCGTCATGGACGTGATGGAGCATGCCGCGCGGCTGGAACGGGCGGGCGCGCGGGTGATCCATCTGGAAGTCGGCCAGCCGGCGGCCCCCGCGCCGCTGAGCGCGCGCAATGCGGCTGCGGCATTTCTTCAGGCCGGGCAGGTGGGCTATACGGCCGCGCTCGGCATTCCCACGCTGCGCGCGCGCATCGCGCGGCATTATGGCGAGGTGCATGGCCTCACGCTCGATCCCGAGCGGGTGGTTGTCACCAACGGCTCGTCCGGCGGCTTCATCCTCGCCTTTCTCGCCTTGTTCGAGGCCGGTGACCGGGTGGCCATCGCGGCGCCGGGCTATCCGCCCTACCGGCACGTGCTCTCTGCGCTCGGCTGCGAGCCGGTGCTGATCGAAACCCGCGCCGAGGACCGATTCGCCCTGACGCCGGAAAGCCTGATCGCCGCGCACCGGGAAAAGCCGCTCAAAGGCGTGCTGGTGGCGAGCCCCGCAAACCCCACCGGCACCATGATGGACCGCGACGCCCTCACCGCGCTGATGGCCTGCGCCCGCGACCTTAATCTGCGCTTCGTATCGGACGAGATCTATCACGGCCTCGATTATGCGTTTCCGGCGGTGAGCGCGGCCGAGATCGCCGAGGATGCGGTGGTCATCAATTCCTTCTCGAAATATTTCTGCATGACCGGCTGGCGCGTGGGGTGGATGGTGGTGCCGCCCGTCCTGTCGCGCACCATGGAGCGCTTGCAGCAGAATTTCTCCATCTCGGTGCCGACGCTCTCGCAGGTCGCCGCCGAGGCCGCCTTCGACGGGCGCGCGGAGATGGAGGCGGTCAAGCACGGCTATGAGGAGAACCGCCGCATCCTGGTGGAGGGGCTGCCGCGCGTGGGGCTGCACCATTTCCTGCCCGCCGACGGTGCCTTCTACCTCTACGCCGACATTTCCGCCTTCACCGGCGATTCGCACGCCTTCGCCTCGCGCATGCTGGATGCGGTGCAGGTGGCGGTGACGCCGGGTGTGGATTTCGACCCGTTCCGGGGCCGCCAGTTCCTGCGCTTTTCCTATGCCGGTTCGGCCGCGGACATGCGCGAGGCGGTGGAGCGCATCGGCGCGTTCCTCAAGGCAGAGTAGTCAGGCCGAGAGGAAGGTCAGCTCGGTCTCGTCATAGCGGCGGCGCTCCAGCTCGCGGAAGCCTTCGGGCGCCACGAAGGCGCCGGCCTTCTCCTCCACCACCAGCAGGGCGTCCGGCGCGAGCCAGCCGCCGGTCCGCGCCGAGGCCAGGGCTAGCTCCGCGAGCCCCTTGCCATAAGGCGGGTCGCAGAACACCAGCGAATAGGGTTCGCCCGGTCCCATGGCGCCGAGCTTGGTGGCGTCGCGGCGGAAGATGCGCGTCACCCCGGTGAGGCCCAAGGTTTCCACATTGGTGCGGATGACTGCGCGCGGCTCCACCGCATCCTCCACGAACAAGGCGAAGGCGGCGCCGCGCGAGAGCGCTTCCAGGCCCAGCGCGCCGGTGCCGGCGAACAGGTCCAGCACGCGCGCGCCGTCGGCCGCGTCGTCATAGGCGTGGGCGAGCACGTTGAAGAGCGCCTCGCGCAGCCGGTCCGTGGTGGGGCGCGTGGCGCTGCCGGACGGGCTTTTCAGAGCCCGTCCGCGATGAAGGCCGCCGACGATGCGCATGCTGCATCACCCTTGAAGCTGCCCCTCAGTCCCGCTTGCGCGGGCCGGGGGGCTTTCCACGCGGCGCGCCGCCGGGACGGGAGCCGCCTTTCGGACCGCCGAAGCCGGGCCGCTTGGGGCCGCCAGGACCGGCCTTGCCGCCGGGCCGGAAGCCGGCGCGCTCGCCCCCTTCGCCACCCCCGGCGCGCGGCCGACCACCGGCAAAGCCGGGCTTGCCGGCGGGGCGTTCACGCCCCGGGCCGGCGCCGAATGCACCGCGCGGACGTTCCGCACCCGCCTCGCCACGCGGGCCCCCGCCGCTGCGCGGCTTGTCGGTGCCATGGGCGCCGCGTGGCTTTTCTGTCCCATAAGCGCCGCGCGGCTTGTCCGTCCCGTAGGCGCTACGCGCTTTGCCGCCACCGAGTCCACCGCGCTCATTGCCTTCGCGCGGCGGGCGATCGCCGAAGCTGCCACGGCCCCGCGGCGCGTCGGGCCGCTGGGGCCGGGCACCGGAAAAGCCGACGTCTTCCGAGCCACGTCCGCGCTCGGCAAAGCCGCCGCGCGGGCGCTGGCCGCGGCCCGCCTCATCGCGACGCGGGGCGCGCTCCGGCCGGTCGGCGCTGAAGGGGCGAGGACGTTCCGCGCGGTCCGAGCGGAAGCCGCCCGGCTTGCCGGCGCCACCCTCGCGGCGGGGCGGGCGCTTGTCGTCATAGCCCGGCCGGTCGTCGCGGCGCGGCGCGCGCTCGGGCCGGTCGGCGCTGAAGGGCTTGGGGCGCTCCGCGCGGTCCGAGCGGAAGCCGCCCGGCTTGCCGGCACCGCCTTCGCGGCGGGGCGGGCGCTTGTCGTCATAGGCCGGGCGGTCGTCGCGGCGCGGGGCGCGCTCCGGCCGGTCGGCACTAAAGGGCTTGGGGCGCTCCGCCCGATCGGAACGGAAACCGCCCGGCTTGCCGGCGCCACCTTCGCGGCGGAAACCGCGTTCGGTGCCCTCCTCGCGGCGGACGCCACGTTCAGCACCTTCCGGGCGGCCGCGGCCAAAGATCGGCTTATGTGGCGCTCCACCGGCGCCTTCCCGTCGCGGGCCACGCCCCGGCGCACCGTCCCGGCCGCCTTCGGCGCGGGGCGGACGTGCGCCGAACTTCGGGCCGGCGCCACGCCGTGCCGGGCCGCGGGCATCGAAACGCTCCGCGGGGCGATCGTCCTGCGGTTCGGGCACGAAACGTTCCACCTTCACCTGCCGGCCCTTGCGGTCGGCGACGGTTCCGGCGCTGACGGTTTCGCGCTCGTCCTTGCGGCGGCTGCGCACACGGAACGCGCCGCCTTCGCTGTCCCCATCGCCATGGGGATGGCGCGAACGGCCGCGATGCTCGATTTCCGTATCGTGCCGCACGGCCACGGTCTCGCGGCGCGCGGGGCCACGGCGGACCGGGCGATCGTCCAGATCCTCGGCGCGCGGGACGAAGCGCTGGGCTTCCTCCATGGCGCGCTCGAACATGGGCGCGTCGAAATCCACCCCGGCGGCGGCGGAAAGTTCCTCGCCCAGCTGGTCGCGCAGGATGCGCGTGCGCACCTCCTCGATACCGTTCTCGGGCACGTCGCCCAGCTGGAACGGTCCGTAAGACACGCGGATCAGCCGGTTCACGCGCATGCCGAGGGCGGCGAGCACGTTGCGCACTTCGCGATTCTTGCCCTCGCGCAGGGAAACGCTGATCCAGGCATTGGCGCCCTGCACGCGGTCCAGCGTGGCTTCGATGGGGCCATATTCGATGCCTTCCACCGTGATGCCGCCCATGAGGGCGTCGAGCTTGGCCTGGTCGATGGCGCCATTGGCGCGCACGCGATAGCGGCGCAGCCATCCGGTTTCCGGCAGCTCCAGCGCGCGGGCCAGGCCGCCGTCGTTGGTGAGAAGCAGCAGGCCTTCGGAATTGAGATCCAGCCGGCCGACGCTGACGAGGCGCGGCAGGCCCTTCGGCAGGATTTCAAACAGAGTGGTGCGGCCTTCCGGGTCGCGGTTGGTGGTCACCACGCCCTTGGGCTTATGGTAGAGGTAAAGGCGGGTGCGCTCGCGCTCCGGCAGCGGCTGGCCGTCCACCTGGATGGAATCCTTCTCCGTCACGGTGAAGGCGGGGCTGGTGAGGACGATGCCGTTGACGGCGATCCGCCCGGCCTCGATCCAGGTTTCGATCTCGCGCCGCGAGCCGAGGCCTGCGCGTGCGATCACCTTTGCGACGCGCTCGGCGTCATTGGTCTTGGCCTGCGGCAACGCGCGCTTGTCGCGCGGGACGCGGTTCTTGTCCTTGCGGGGAGGTTGTGTACGGGGCATGGAAGGCCGATAGCACGAACCGTGCGGCGACACGAGGTGCAGGAGCGCGGGTTGGGCGAGACTTTCATGCAGATGGCGCTCAATGAGGCGCGCGCGGCGGCCGAACGGGGCGAAGTGCCGGTCGGCGCGGTTCTGGTGCGCGGCTCGACCGTGGTCGCCCGCGACGGCAACCGCACGCGCGAATTGGCCGATCCCACGGCGCATGCGGAAATGCAGGTGCTGCGCGCCGGGGCCAAGGTGCTCAGCGCCGAGCGCCTGCTGTCCTGCGATCTCTATGTGACGCTGGAGCCGTGCGCCATGTGCGCAGCCGCGATCTCATTCGCCCGCATCCGCAGGCTGTATTATGGCGCGCCCGACCCCAAGGGCGGCGCGGTGGAGAGCGGCCCGCGCTTTTATACCCAGCCGACCTGCCATCACGCACCCGAAGTCTATGGCGGCATCGCCGAGCGGCAGGCGGCGGACGTGCTGCGCGCGTTTTTCAAGGACCGGCGCTGAAGCGCGGTCTCACCTCTCCCCGTGGAGGAGAGGTCGGCCGCGCAGCAGGCGGGTGAGGGGGGCACAAGGGCGCGACGCCGGCTCAAAGCGCGATGCCCGCAGCTTCACCCCAAGCGTAGCGCTTTCAGCCCAGGAAGCCTTGCAGCGCCTTCAGCGTCGCCTCGGGATTTTCCTCGCACAGGAAATGCCCCGCCTCCACGGCTTGCCCCTCGATCTTCGGCGCGAACACCCGCCATGCGTCCAGCGGGGTGACGCCCCGGCTCGGAATCCCGTGTGCGCCCCAGATCGCGAACACCGGGCATTCGATCACCCGGCCGGCGGCAAGGTCGGCTTCGTCATGGGCAAGGTCGATGGTGGCGCCGGCGCGATAATCCTCGCACATGGCGCGGATATGGTCCGGCGAGGCATAGGCGGCGCGATAATGGGCGAGCGCCCGCGCATCGAAGGCGGAAAGATCCTTCGCCGCGGTCCAGCTTGCCAGGGTGTGGTCGAGATAGAAGCGCGGATTGCCGCCGATCAGGGTTTCCGGCAGCGGATAAGGCTGGGCGAGGAACGCCCAATGATACACCTGGAGCGCGCGCGCCCGGTCCATGCCGTGCCACATGGCGAGTGTCGGCACGATGTCCAGCACCGCGAGCCGGTCCACCCGCCCGGGGGCATCGAGCGCCAGCCGATAGCCCACCCGCGCCCCGCGATCGTGGCCCGCCAGCGCGAAATGGGCATGGCCGAGGGTCTCCATGAGCGAAACCAGGGCGGCGCCGGTGGCGCGCTTGGAATAGGGCGCATGGTCCTTGCCGGGTGCGGGCGCGGCGCTCCAGCCATAGCCGGGCAGGTCCGGGATCACCAGGCGATGGGTCTTGGCCAGCTCCCCCGCGAGGCGATGCCACATGACGCCGGTCTGCGGATAGCCGTGCAGCAGCAGCAGCGGCGGCCCCTCTCCACCGGTGCGCGCGAACAGGCGCCCGGCGGGCGTATCCACATTATGGGACGAGAAGCCGGGAAACAGGTCGACGAGATCGGGCATGAGCATGCTCCGCGCGGGAGGGCGGCATTGGAAGCGCCGAAGGTGGCACGGCCGGACGGCTGGGGCCAGAGCCCCGCCCACCGGCGCGAAGGGCCGCTCAGTCGAGCGCGCGCCAGCCGATGTCGTTGCGATAGAAGCCGTCCGGCCAATCGATGCGGGTGGCGGCACGATAGGCCTTGTCACGGGCCTCGCGCAGCGTATCGCCGATGGCGGTGACGTTCAGCACGCGCCCGCCGTTGGACACGATCTTGGCGCCCGAGCGCTTGGTGCCGGCCTGGAAGACGATCACGCCCTCTTCCTTTTCGGCGTCCTCGATGCCGCGGATCTCCGAGCCGGTCTGGTGCGGGCCGGGATAGCCGCGGCTGGCGTAGACCACCGTGATGGCGCTCTTGGGCGACCATTGCGGCGCGGCGCCCGCGAGTTCGCCGTGGGCGGCGGCGTTGAGCAGGGCGAGGAGATCGCTCTCCAGGCGCGGCATCAGCACCTGGCATTCCGGATCGCCGAACCGGCAATTGTATTCCACCAGCTTCGGCCCGCTCTGCGTCAGCATGAGGCCGGCATAGAGGATGCCGCGATAGGGGCTGCCCTCGGCCACCATGGCGCGTGCCGTGGGCACGACGATTTCCGCGATCGCCCGCGCTTCCAGCTCGGCGGTCAGCACCGGGGCCGGGGAATAGGCGCCCATGCCGCCGGTGTTGGGGCCGAGGTCGCCGTCGAAGGCGCGCTTGTGGTCCTGCGCGCTGCCGAAGGGAATGACGGTCTCGCCATCGACGAGGCAGAAGAGGCTGGCCTCCTCGCCCTCCATGAATTCCTCGATCAGCACTTCCTGCCCGCCGCCGGCGAACACCTGGTCGATGGCGGCAATGGCTTCTTCCACCGTCAGCGCCACCACGACGCCCTTGCCGGCCATCAGGCCGTCGGCCTTGATGACGATGGGCGCACCTTCGGTGGTCACGTAGGCCCAGGCGGCTTCCGGCTTGGTGAAGCGGGCGAAGGCGGCGGTGGGAATGCCGTGGGCGCGGCACAATTCCTTGGTGAAGAGCTTGGACCCTTCCAGGCGGGCGGCGGCGGCCGTGGGGCCGAAGGCGGGGATGCCGGCCTCGGCCAGGCGATCGACCAGGCCCGCCACCAGGGGCGCCTCGGGGCCCACCACCACCAGCTCGATGCCGTTCTTCTTGCACCACGTCACCAGGGTGTCGTGGGCGGAGAGCGCTATGCCTTCCACCAGCTCGGCATGATCCGCGATGCCGGGATTGCCCGGCAGGGCATAGAGCTGAGCGA
The DNA here is from genome assembly GCF_043195145.2 of Roseixanthobacter pseudopolyaromaticivorans. NCBI lineage: Bacteria > Pseudomonadati > Pseudomonadota > Alphaproteobacteria > Hyphomicrobiales > Xanthobacteraceae > Roseixanthobacter > Roseixanthobacter pseudopolyaromaticivorans. Next base: position 2,534,800 of record NZ_CM195539.1, on the reverse strand, counting down.
TGCTAGGGCTCTGCGCGAGCTTCCAGGCGAGGGCATGCTCGCGGCCACCGGAACCGAGCAGAAGCACATTCATGCGGCGTCATCTCCCTTTTTAACTTCGCTATCGACTTGCGGGCTTCCAAACAAGGGGGGAGGCATTGCGCTCGCCGCATATGAGATGATGCCGCTATGCTCTTGCCAAGATCGTATGCAGCGATGTGAGTCGATGGTCCAACTGCCCGAACCCCATGCCAATGCTCCCGAATGGAGCGTTTCGGAACTCTCCGCCGCGCTCCGCCGCACGGTGGAGGATGCCTATGGCCATGTCCGCGTGCGGGGCGAAATTTCCGGTTACCGCGGCCCGCATTCCTCCGGCCATGCGTATTTCTCGCTGAAGGACGACGGGGCCCGGCTCGATGCCGTGGTGTGGAAGGGCAATTTCGCCCGCCTCAAGCTGCGGCCTGAAGAGGGGCTGGAGGTGATCGCCGTCGGGCGGCTGACCACCTATCCCGGCAAGTCGGGCTACCAGATCATTATCGAATCCCTGGAGTTCGCTGGCGCAGGCGCCATCATGGCGATGCTGGAGGAGCGCAAGCGCCGGCTCGCCGCCGAAGGCCTGTTCGATCCCGCGCGCAAGACGCTGCTGCCCTATCTGCCGAACGTCATCGGCATCGTCACCTCGCCCACCGGCGCCGTCATCCGCGACATCCTGCACCGGCTCGCGGATCGTTTTCCGCGCCGGGTCGTCGTTTGGCCGGTGCGGGTGCAGGGCGATACCTGCGCCGCCGAGGTCTCCGCCGCCATTCGTGGCTTCAACGCCTTGCCGCACGATGGACCGGTGCCGCGACCGGACGTGATTATCGTCGCGCGCGGCGGCGGATCGCTGGAAGACCTGCTGGGCTTTTCCGAGGAAGCGGTGGTGCGCGCCGCCGCCGAAAGCGCGATCCCGCTCGTCTCCGCTGTCGGCCATGAGACCGACGTGACGCTGATCGATTTTGCCGCCGACGTGCGCGCGCCGACCCCCACCGCCGCCGCCGAGATGGTGGTGCCGGTGCGGGCGGATCTGCTGGTGGCGGTGGAAGGGCTTGGCGGCCGGCTCATGGCCGCGCCCTTGCGCCTGCTGGAGCGCCGGCGCGGCGAATTGCGCGGTCTCGCGCGCCTGCTGCCTTCCGCCGATGCACTTTTGGCAATTCCCCGCCAGCGGCTCGATGCGGCATCGGGCCGCCTGCCGCGCGCGTTGCGCGCCAATGCGTTCGCCCATCGCATCCAGTTCCAGAAGGCCAGCGCGCGGCTGTCCCCCTCAAGCTTGAAGGCGCGTTTGGAACGGGCGCGCGAGCGCAACGCGAGCCTCGGCACGAATCTTGAGCGCTGCCTGCGGCGGGCGGTGGAGCGCAAGCGCGAGCGCTTTTCCGCCATCGGAGCCGGGCTCGATGCGGCCCGCCGCGCGCAGCGGGTCCACATCGCCCGCAATCGGGATCGGCTGGAAGGGCTCGGCGATCGCGCGAGCAGGGCGGCGCGCATCCTGCTGCGCGAGCGGCGGCGCCAGCTTTCGAGCGCCGCGCAGGTGTTGGGCGCCTTGTCGTATAAGGGCGTGCTAAAGCGCGGCTTCGCTTTGGTGCGCGATGCGCAGGGCGTGGCCGTGCGCACGGCCGGGGCGATCGCACACGGCGCGGCGCTGGAATTGGAATTCGCCGACGGGCGCGTCGGCGTGGTGGCGAATGGTGCCGGCGCCCCTCCGCTTCCGCCCACCGGCGGGCCGACCGTTGCCCCGCCGGCACGGCCCAAGTCGGCGCGCACGCGCGGTGGCGACAAGGCAAAATCCCAGCCCGGCCTGTTCGACCTTTGACAATGGATGCAACGGCTCTTTCGGTCGGCGGCGGTTGGGCTTATGTTGACCCGGCTAGATGAGGCCTTGTTTTAACCGTGATGAACAGATTCGAGCGCTTTCCCGAAGGCAATGGCGAAGCCGAGCTGCGCTATCTGGATGGCGAATTCCGCATTGTGCGCCCCGGCACCTTCGTGCGCTGTGCCGTGACCGGCCAGGGGATCGCGCTGGACGAGTTGCGCTATTGGAGCGTCGACCTGCAGGAAGCCTATGCCGACCCGCAGGCGGTGCTGACGCGCGTCAATCAGCTCCGCCGCCAGCAGGGCTGAGCCTGCGCGCGGCGCGTGTCTGCGCCAGCGCGATGAGCGCATCGAAGCTCTGAGCGCCATCCAGCTCCAACCCCACCCGCAGGATGCGGAGGTGCGCGCGCACCTCGTCAAAGCCTTGCGCGCCAAGCCGGGCGGCATCCTTCGCGGTGGTCACCAGGCACAGCCCGCCCGCCTCCGCCTCGCGGTGGAGGGTGGAAAGATCGGCGGGCGTGTAGGGATGATGATCCGCAAACGCCTGGCTCTCCACCACGTCGAGCTCGAGGTCGCGCAGGGTCCGGAAGAATTTGTCCGGCCGCCCGATTCCGGCGAAGGCGAAGATGCGCCGGCCGGCGAGCGCGGCGGCATCCTCGGCGTCCGCCACAAGCTTGCCGCGCAGAACCTCCAGCCGCCCCGCGGCTCGCGCGGCCACCGCTTTTCCGGCCTCTCCCGGACCGACCACCAACAGCGCATCCGCCCGCGCCGCCTGGCCGGGGAAGGGCGCGCGCAGCGGGCCCGCAGGAAGCACGCGCCCATTGCCGAGCCCGGCCGCGCCGTCCACCACCAGCAGGCTGGCGTCCTTGTGCAGGGAGGGGTTCTGAAACCCGTCGTCCATCACGATGTGCGAGGCGCCCTGCGCCACCGCGAGCCGCGCCCCGGCGACCCGGTCGCGCGAAACGACCGTAGGGGCCGCCTGGGCCAGGAGCAGGGCTTCATCCCCCACGGCCGCGGCATCGTGGCGGGCGAGGTCCACCAGCAGCGGGCCGGCTTCGCGCCCGCCATGGCCGCGCAGCAGGGCGAAGGGCGTGGCGCCGCGCGCCTTCAGCCGGCCGAGCAGCGCAAGGGCGGTGGGCGTCTTGCCCGCACCGCCTACCGTGGGATTGCCGACGCAGATCACCGGCACGTCCACCGCGACGCCGGGCTGCGCCATCCGGCGCAACGTCACCGCGCCGACGATCCAGCCGACCGGCGCAAGCAGCAGGCCGGCGAGGGAGCGCGGGTGCGACCAGAAGGCGGGCGCCCGGGCGAACATCAGCGCGCGAGGCGAATGTGGAGGAGATACGGCTCGATGGCCGAGAGCGTGCGGTCCAGGGCGCCGCCGAGCTGATCCACCACCTGGCGGGCAGCGGCGGCGGTCTGCGCATGGAGAGAACCGTCGAACAGCAGCGCGGAGACGCACTGGGCGATGTCGCCGTCATTCTGCACCAGGGCCGCGCCGTGGCGCTCGTCGAGCCGCGCGTAGATGGAGCCGAAATTCCACACATGGGGGCCGTGCAGGGCGACCGAGCCGAGCTTGGCGGGCTCGATGGGATTCTGCCCGCCATGGCGCACCAGCGAGCCGCCCATGAACACCACGGGGGCGAGGCGATAGAACAGGCCCAGCTCGCCGATGGTGTCGGCGACATAGATGTCGGTTCCCGCGTCCGGCAGATAGCCGTCGCTGCGCTGCGCCGCCGCCAGATTGGCCGCCTCGGCGAGAAGGCGCACCTCCGCGCCCCGCTCGGGATGGCGCGGGGCGATGATGGTGAGGAGGTCGGGAAATTCCTCCGCCAGCCGGCGGTGGGCGGCGAGTACGATTTCTTCCTCACCGGGATGAGTGGAGGCGGCGAGGAAGATCGGGCGATCGCCGCATTCCGCACTCATGCGGTCGAGCGTCTTGGCGTCGGCGGGCGGGGCGGGGGCGTCGAACTTGAGATTGCCCACCACTTCCACGCGCGGCGCGCCGAGCGCCTTGAAGCGCACCGCGTCGTCGCGGCTCTGCGCAAGGCAGAGATCGACCCGCGAGAGCAGCGCGCGCGCGCTCTTCGGCAGATGCGCCCAGCGCTCCGCCGAGCGGCGCGAGAGGCGCCCGTTCACCAGCACCAAAGGCGTGTTGCGGCGGCCGAGCTCGCTCATGAGGTTCGGCCACAATTCCGATTCCGCGAGCAGTACGAGGTCCGGCTTCCAATGATCCAGGAACCGGCCGACGAAGCGGTGGGCGTCCAGCGGCATGAATTGGTGGATCACCGATGGGTGCGCCCGCCGGGCCGCGATGCGGCTGGAGGTCAGCGTGCCGGAGGTGAGCAATATGCCATAGCCGCGCCCCGCCAGTCGTTCGATCAGCGGCAGAACGGAGACGATCTCGCCGACGCTCGCGCCATGCACCCAGATCAACGGGCCGCGCGGGCGGGCGGCGCTGGCGATGCCGCGGCGTTCGGAGAGGCGCGCGGGATCTTCCTTGCCCTTGCCCACGCGGTAGCTGAGCCAGGCGGGGGTGAGCAGCGCTGCCGCAGACGTGACGCCCCGATACAGGCGCAGCGGAACCGGCAGGCGGATGCCCTTCATGCCGGCGCCCCCTGCGGGCGGCCGACCATCGCCTCGGCCCGGGCGGTGATGGTCTCGAGGCTGCGTTGCAATTGCGCACGTGCCGCCTGCATGCCGGCCTCGTCCACGTCGCGATCGACGAAGATCGGGTCGCCGACCACCGCCGCCCCGCGCCCGAACGGCAGGTTGAGGCTGGCCTTGTCCCAGCTCTTCAGGACGATGCGGTTGGCGGTGGCCATGGCGATCGGCAGGATCGGCCGGCCGGAATGGCGCGCGATGGTGATCACGCCAAGGCCGGCGCGGCGGGCGATCTTCGGCACGTCTGCGGTCATGGCCACATTGATACCCTCGCGCAGGGTTTCGATCATGGCATAGGTGGCCGAGACGCCGCCCTTGCGATGGAAATCCCCCGGCGAGGTTGCCCCCGAGCCACGAATGGTGCCGACCCCGAGCCGTTGGGCCGCGATGGCGTTGATCTCGGCGTCCGCGTGGCGCGAGATCAGCACCTTGGCCTGATGGTGCGGCTTCATGATGAAGGGGGTGAGGAAATGCTGGCCATGCCAGAAGGTCATGATCAGCGGCAGGTGTGCATCGATGCGCTCGTAGATGTCCGCGGGCTCCACGTCGAAACGCGTTGTGCGGGCCACCAGCGCGAAATAGGACGCGAAGGTCGTGCCGGCGGCGATCTGGAAGCCACGGTTCGTGCGAAGACGGCGCCACATGCTCAAAAAGCGTCCTGCTCCTTGTGTGGGTGCGGTTCCCGGCAGGAACGCGAACGAGACCCACAAACCCCGAAGGGTTCATACTTTGGACGGGCGGGGAAGTATTACCCTTATGATACCGCCAGACGCAAGCGCCGCCGGGCATTGGCCCGGCCGCAAAGCCTAAGCTGAGGTCTGGTGGGAAGATTGCGCCTCTATTGGCCCGGCGTGTGGGTATCGGGGTCCAGCAAGCGATGCATATGGACGACGAAATACCGCATCAGGGCATTGTCCACGGTCTGCTGGGCCTTCGCGCGCCAGGCAGCGGCGGCGCTCGCGTAGTCGGGATAGATGCCGACGATGTCGACCTTCGACAGATCCTTGAACTCGACGCCGTCGAGCTCCTTCAACTCGCCCCCGAAAACGAGGTGCAGCAATTGTTTCGGTTCGGAAGAAGTGGTCATGGTGTCAACGTTCCCCGGCGGTGACGGTCAGAAGATGGCCCCGAACTCGCGTTGCGCGAGCGCGAGGGTTTCGGCGTGAAGCAGGGGTCCCGCGCAGACCAGAGGGCGGTGGAGCGGAACGGGTGCGTTATAGATCGGCGGCGTGCCATCCAGGCCGGTCAGCAGCCCGCCCGCCTCGTGCACGATCAGGTCGGCGGCGGCGATGTCCCAATCCGCGCTGTTGCCATGGGCGAGGGCGATGTCCAGCTCGCCAGTGGCGACGCGGGCGAGCCGCAGGGCCAGCGAGCGCAGGCGCGGCGGCCGGGTGACGCTGGTGTGCCGGGCGACCCGATCGAGAATCGAGGTGGGACCCGCGACAACGGAGCCGCCCACCGCGACGCGGGCGCCGGCGGCAATCGCCGCTCCATTCCGCGTCGCCCCGCCGCCCAGGGAGGCGACGAACAATTCGTCGGACACCGGCGCGAACAGGGCACCGGCGATGGGGCGCCCGTTTTCCACCAAAGCGGCCGAGACCACCCAGTCGGCTCCGCCGGCCATGAAGCCGCGCGTGCCATCGATGGGATCGACCACCCACACCCGGCGGGCGCCGAGGCGTTCGGAGGAATCGGCGCTTTCCTCGGACAGCCAGCCATAATCGTCCGCCAGCGCGCTCAGGCGCTCGCGGAGGAACCGGTCCACCGCGATGTCGGCCTCGGTGACCGGGGAATCATTGTCCTTGGTCCAGCTGGTGACGCCGTTGCGGAACATGGCAAGCGCAACCGCGCCGGCTGCCGCAACAGCGTCGGCGAGATGGCGCGCCGCGATTGCGGGCACCTCGATCGCCGGTTCGGACGAACCGGTCGCGGCCGGGGGATCAAGCAGGCTCATGGGGCAGGCAATAGGCGGAGGTGGCTTTCGGCGCAAGCGGAGATCGGCCCATCCCGGACCGGAATTGGCGCACTGCCCAATATTCAGCGTGCGGTGCACAATCCGGTGATGCCGCCGCCCGCCCCGGCGGCCGCGCGAGGGTCAGAGCAGGCCGATGGCGACCGCATGCTGTAGCGCTGCATCGAGCGCGAGGGCGACGAACAGCACCAGGCCCGCATCCCGATTGGACTTGAACAGGGCCAGGCAACGGTCGGGATTGTCGATGTCCAGCCGCTTCACCTGGATGAACAGATAGGCGGCGAAAGCGACGAGGCCGAGGGCCGAGAACACGCCCGCCCCGGCCGAAACCAGGGCCATGGCGAACAGGATCAGCGTCGCGACATAGGACACGGCGAGGGCGATCCAGCTGCGCCGGCCGAACAGGAGTGCGGTGGAGCGCACGCCGACGATGGCGTCGTCCTCCCGGTCCTGATGGGCATAGATGGTGTCATAGCCGAACACCCAGCAGACCGAGCCGGCGAACAGCAGGAGCGCCGGGTCCTCGATGCTGCGGAACACGCTCGCCCAGCCCATCAGCGCGCCCCAGGAAAAGGCGATGCCGAGCGCGAGCTGGGGCACCGAGGTGATGCGCTTCATCAAGGGATAGATGGCCACCACCCCGAGCGAGGCGATGCCGGTGATGACCGCGAAGCGCGGGAGCGAGAGCAGCACCGCGAAACCGATGAGGCACTGGAAGATCAGGAAGGCGAAGGCGGCCGGCAGGCCGATCTGGCCGGAGGCCAGCGGACGGTTGCGGGTACGGGCGACCTTGCGGTCGATCTTGCGGTCGAGAATGTCATTCCAGGTGCAGCCCGCGCCGCGCATGGCCACGGAGCCGATGGCGAACAGCAGAAGCAGCGTCGGGTCGGGATAGGGCTGGCCGGCCGCGATGGCGGCGAGCGCCGTGGACCACCAGCAGGGCAGCACCAGAAGCCAGCTGCCGATGGGACGGTCGGCGCGCGCGAGACGCAGATAAGGTCGTATCGGCGCCGGCGCGTAGCGATCGACCCAATTGTTGGCGGGCGCATCAGCAACCGGTGCGACAGCGCCCTCTCCACCCCAACTGGTCATACGGCGCGCCTCACTTGCCGAGGGCGTTGCCGTTCAATGTATCGAAAACGCCGCCGCCCTTTGAATTCTGGCCGGGAACGTATCCGGTGGTAACGCCCAGCGCGCTGGAAATGGAGCCCTGCGGCGGGGGCTTGCCGCCCGCCTCGCCACCGGCGGCGCCGGAGGCGGCAGCGGCGCAGATCTTGTCACGCAACGCGGCGGTCTTGGTGTTGTTGGCCTTGGCGGAGTTCACGGCCTGGTCGGGGATCTGGCACCAGTCCTTATTGTCCGCGAGGTATTTCGCGAGCTTGCCTTCGACCGCCGTATAGGTGCGGAACAGGCCGCACAATTCCTGCGGCGGCGCCTTGCGCTTGCCGGCGGCTTGGAGCGCCTGACCCTTCTCTTCCATCTCTTGACGCAGAGTGTTGAAATCGGTCTGGCAGTCTGCACGGGCGGCGCCGGCCCCGGTCAGGAACAGGGCGAAAGTGATCGCCGACAGGCGCGCGCATTTGGTGTTCAAGAGCATGAGGTCTTCCGCAGCGGCTGCTGATCCAGCTTTTCCCCCTTATATTGCCACGAAAGATTGGGCAATATCGGGGCGAAGGCCGAACAATGGCGCTTCCTTGCGCGCGCGTCACAAAAAAGTGGCAGGGCGCCTTGACGGAGATTTCGTGCGCGGCTAGGTTCACGCAACTTTTGGAAGGCTATGTGCAGTCATGCGCAAGATCGTTACCATCCTTGTACGCAGGAGCGCCACCGGCGGAGCAGCTTGATTGCTGCTGCGGGATCTGGTGGCGCGTGACGAGGGGCCTTCGGGCCCCTTCGTCGTTTCTGGGCCGCCGTCTGGATCGGTTTCCAGCGGACGGCCGACGGGTGAAGGACAAAAGCGCGCGGATGCCCTCGGCACGGGCGCAGAGGAGTGGATGAGATGAGCAGGGAAATGACGGGCGCCGAAATGGTCATGCAGGCGCTGGCCGATCAGGGTGTCGACCATCTGTTCGGTTATCCCGGCGGCGCCGTGCTGCCGATCTACGATGCCTTGTTCCAGCAGAACCAGGTGGAGCACATCCTGGTGCGCCACGAGCAGGCGGCGGTGCATTCGGCCGAGGGCTATGCCCGCTCGTCCGGCAAGGTGGGCGTGGTGCTCGTCACTTCCGGCCCCGGCGCCACCAATGCGGTCACCGGCCTCACCGACGCGCTGATGGATTCGATCCCCATCGTCTGCATCACCGGGCAGGTGCCGACCCATTTGATCGGCAATGACGCGTTCCAGGAATGCGACACCGTCGGCATCACGCGCCCCTGCACCAAGCACAATTATCTCGTCCGCGACGTGAACGACCTCGCGCGCGTGCTGCACGAAGCCTTCTACGTGGCGCAGAACGGCCGGCCCGGCCCGGTGGTCGTCGATATTCCCAAAGACGTGCAGTTCGCCACCGGCACCTATGTCGGCCGCGAGAACATCCAGCATAAGACCTACCGGCCGAAGCTGGTCGGCGATGGCGACAAGATCGCGGCGGCGGTGGAGATGATTGCCGGCGCCAAGCGGCCTATCTTCTATACCGGCGGCGGCGTCATCAATTCCGGGCCGCAGGCGAGCCGCGCGCTGCGCGAGCTGGCGCGTCTCACGGGCGTGCCCGTCACCTCGACCCTGATGGGCCTCGGCGCGTTTCCGGCGGCGAGCCGGCAATGGCTCGGCATGCTGGGCATGCACGGCACCTACGAAGCCAACATGGCCATGCACGGCTGCGACGTGATGGTGTGCATCGGCGCGCGCTTCGACGACCGGATCACTGGGCGGCTGGATGCGTTCTCGCCCAATTCCAAGAAGATCCACATCGACATCGACCCCTCGTCCATCAACAAGAACGTCAAGGTGGACCTGCCGATCGTTGGCGACTGCACCAAGGTGTTGGAGGCCCTCGTCGCCGAATGGAAGGCGAAGGACAAGCACATCGACCGCGACGCGCTGGATCTGTGGTGGAAGCAGGTGGACCGCTGGCGCGGCCGCAACAGCCTCGCCTATCGCCAGGGCACGGACATCATCAAGCCGCAATACGCCATCGAGCGGCTTTATGAGGCCACCAAGGAGAAGGACGTCTACATCTCCACCGAAGTGGGCCAGCACCAGATGTGGGCGGCGCAATTCTTCCGCTTCGAGGAGCCGAACCGCTGGATGACCTCCGGCGGCCTCGGCACCATGGGCTATGGCCTGCCCGCCGCCATCGGCGCGCAGATCGCCCATCCCGGCGCGCTGTGCGTGGATATTGCGGGCGAAGCCTCGATCCTGATGAACATGCAGGAAATGTCCACGGCGGTGCAGTTCGAGCTGCCGATCAAGATCTTCATCCTGAACAACCGCTACATGGGCATGGTGCGCCAGTGGCAGGAGCTGTTGCACGGCGGGCGCTACGCCCATTCCTATTCGGAAGCCCTGCCGGACTTCGTGAAGCTGGCGGAAGCCTATGGCGGCGTCGGCATCCGCTGCGACAAGCCGGCCGATCTGGATGCGGCGATCGCCGAGATGATCGACATCAAGCGGCCGGTGATCTTCGACTGCATCGTGGACCAGCAGGAGAACTGCTTCCCCATGATCCCGTCGGGCCGCGCCCATAACGAGATGATCCTCGGCGACATGGCGGTGGATCTCGACGATGCCATCACCGACGAGGGCAAGATGCTGGTGTGAGGGCTTCGGCCGCATGCGACGCAACTCCCTCTCCCGCGTGCGGGGGAGGGCTGGGGAGGGGGCAGACGCACCCTCATCCCAACCCGCCTTTTCCGGCCTTTGGCCGGCCCCCTCCCTGACCCTCCCCGCAAGCGGGAGAGGGGACTCGCCTGATCAGAGACACCCAAATGTCCCATCCTCCCGAACGCATCGAACGCCACACGCTCTCCGTCCTGGTGGACAACGAGCCGGGCGTGCTCGCCCGCGTGATCGGCCTGTTTTCCGGGCGCGGCTATAATATCGACAGCCTCACCGTGTCCGAGGTGAGCCACGAGGGCCATCTTTCGCGCATCACCATCGTCACCACCGGCACGCCCATGGTGATCGAGCAGATCCGCAACCAGCTGGACCGCCTGGTGCCGGTGCACCGGGTGCGCGACCTGACGGTGGAGGCCACCTCCATCGAGCGCGAGCTGGCCATGGTGAAGGTGCGCGGCACCGGGGACGCCCGCAGCGAGGCGCTGCGCATCGCCGAGGCCTTCCGCGCCCGCGTGATCGACGCCACCACCGAGAGCTTCGTGTTCGAGATCACCGGCAAGTCCGACAAGATCGACCAGTTTGCGGTGCTGATGACGCCGCTCGGCCTCGTGGAGGTGTCGCGCACCGGCATCGTCGCCATTTCCCGCGGACCGGAGGCCATGTGAGGCGGAGCGCCGGCCGCCGCGCTTGCCGCAGGGCTCCGCCCTCGGCCATGCGAGGCTGCGCTTGCGCTGATGCGAGGGGCTGGGATACCTGAGGGCCGAAAAGAAAGCCGTCGAATGGTGTGAGGGGTCTGCGCGCCGCCGCAAGCCAGGTCGCGCCGGCCCTTCGTCCATTACGGCCCGTCTCGATGGTGGGTCCCGCCTTCCGCCTTGAGTTCGAACAATCCAAGAAACGCCCAACAGGAGAGAATGATGCGCGTTTATTATGATCGTGACGCCGACCTGAACCTCATCAAGGGGAAGAAGGTGGCCGTCGTCGGCTATGGCAGCCAGGGCCATGCCCATGCGCTGAACATGCGCGATTCCGGCGTCAAGGATGTCGTGGTCGCGCTGCGCCCCGGTTCCGCCACCGCCAAGAAGGCCGAGGCCGAAGGCTTCAAGGTGATGTCGCCCGCCGAGGCCGCCAAATGGGCCGATGTGGTGATGATGCTCACCCCCGACGAGCTGCAGGCCGACATCTATAAGGAAAGCCTGCACGACAACATGAAGACCGGCGCGGCGCTGCTGTTCGCCCACGGCCTCAACATCCACTTCAATCTGATCGAGGCCCGCAAGGATCTCGACGTGCTGATGATCGCCCCCAAGGGCCCCGGCCACACCGTACGCTCGGAATACCAGCGCGGCGGCGGCGTGCCGACCCTCATCGCCATCGCCCAGGATTCCTCGGGCAATGCCCATGACCTCGGCCTCTCCTATGCCTCCGCCATCGGCGGCGGCCGCGCCGGCATCATCGAGACCACCTTCAAGGAAGAGTGCGAGACCGACCTGTTCGGCGAGCAGGTGGTGCTGTGCGGCGGCCTCGTGGAGCTGATCCGCGCCGGCTTCGAGACCCTGGTCGAGGCGGGCTATGCCCCCGAAATGGCCTATTTCGAGTGCCTGCACGAAGTGAAGCTGATCGTCGACCTCATCTATGAGGGCGGCATCGCCAACATGAACTATTCCATCTCGAACACCGCCGAATATGGCGAGTACGTCACCGGCCCGCGTATCATCACGCCCGAGACCAAGGCCGAGATGAAGCGCGTTCTGGCCGACATCCAGGGCGGCAAGTTCACCCGCGACTGGATGCTGGAGAACAAGGTCAGCCAGACCTCGTTCAAGGCCACCCGCGCCAAGGCCAACGCCCACCAGATCGAGGAAGTCGGCGAGAAGCTGCGCGCCATGATGCCCTGGATCAAGGCCAAGGCGCTGGTGGACAAGACCAAGAACTGAGCCGTTCCGGTTCAATCAGTTCAGAGGCCCCGGACGTGTCCGGGGCCTTTTGTTTGCGGGCGTGCGATGGCGCGATGCTGCCGGCTTGACGCGATATCCGGCGGGCACCGCGGCCGCCCGCTCGGGTTGCGCCCCCTCTGAGCACATGCAATAAGCCACCGCATATTAAGCGGCTGGAACGGATGTTGCCGTGGGCCGGGATATCGCACCGGGCGCCTTCGGCGCGTCTTCGGAGGCTGTAAGCAGGTGCTAGGGCTGGCCACGAAAGACGATGCACCCCTGCCGCCCCTGGCAGTGGATCTCGACGGCACGTTGACCGCCTCCGACACCCTGCACGAGGGCTGCCTCGCTTATGTAAAGAACGGGCTGCAGGATGTGGTCGATCTCGCGGCCCGCCTGGGCGAAGGCAAGGCCGCGTTCAAACGCGCGGTCGCCGACCGCACCGATTTCGATCCCGCGCTCCTGCCTTATAATGCTGAGCTGCTGAATTATCTGAAGGCGCAGAAGCGCGCCGGCCGCACCATCGCGCTGGTCACTGCCGCCGACCAATCCATCGCCGATGCGGTGGCCGCCCATCTCGGCCTGTTCGACATGGCGCGCGGCTCGCAGAACGGGGTCAACCTTTCCGGCGTGCGCAAGCTGGCGGTGATCCGGCAGATGCTGGGCGAGCGGTTCGTCTATGCCGGGGACGGCCCGGTGGATGCGCCGATTTTCGCTGCCGCCGAATCGGTGGTGCTGGTCGGCAATGTGGAGCGCCTCAAGCCGCTCCTGCCGGCGGGAAAGTCCATCGAGCAGGCGTTCCCGGTGAAGCGCGCCGGCGCACGCACCTGGGCGAAGGCGCTGCGGGTGCAGCATTGGGCGAAGAACGCGCTGGTGTTCGTGGCGCCCATCCTCGGCTTCAGCCATGCGACCCCCATGCTGGCGCTGAACGCAATCCTGCTGTTCTTCGCCATGGGCGTGCTCGCCTCGGCCACCTATATCGTCAACGATCTGCTGGACCTGCCCTCGGATCGCCAGCATCCGCGCAAGCGCAACCGCCCGTTCGCCGCCGGCGCCATTCCCCCGCGCGACGGCCTGCTCGCGGCGATCGGGCTGTTCATTCTCTCGGCCCTCATCGCCTCCGCCTTGCCGATTGCCGCGGCCGCCGCGCTCGCGGCCTATGCGGTGGTGACGCTGACCTATTCGCTGATCCTCAAGCGCCAGCCGATCATCGACGTGTTCGTGCTGGCGGGCCTGTTCACCTTGCGCGTGCTGGCCGGCAGCCTGCTGGCGCCGCAGCCGGTCTCGCCCTGGCTGCTCACCTTCTCCATGCTGATCTTCCTCGGCCTCGCCATGGTGAAGCGCTATGCGGAATTGAACCGGGTGGTGCAGGCGGGGGGTACGGGCGTCGTGTCGCGCGGCTACACGGTGCGCGATCTGCCCCTGCTGCTGGCCGCCGGCATCGCCAGCAGCTTCTCGGCCATCGTCATCTTCATGATCTATCTGATCAACGAGCAGTACCCGAGCGACATCTACCGGCATCCCGGCATGCTGTGGGCGCTGATGCCGCTGGTGCTGATCTGGGTGCTCCGGGTGTGGCATCTCACGGTGCACGGGCGCATGAGCGAAGATCCGGTGGTGTTCGCGCTGAAGGATCGCTTCTCGCTCCTGCTCGGGGTCCTGGCCTTGCTCACCTTGTGGGCGGCATCCTGATGGAGCCGGTCCGGCGCGCCTATCGCTCCTGGGGCGGCGTGCTGCGCGCCGAGAGCGAGGTGGTGCGCCCGCTCGATCCGAACCGTGCCGCGCGCTTTCTCCAGGGGCCGCCTGCCGCGCCGGCCATCGCCTACGGCTGCGGGCGCTCTTATGGGGATGTGGCGCTCAATCCCGGCGGGCTGCTGGTGGATACCCGGCATCTCGACTGCTTCATGGCGTTCGATCCCGAGACCGGCCTGCTCACGTGCGAGGCCGGGGTGCGGCTCGCGGATATTTTCGCGGTCATCTCCCGCCCGCTGCCGGACGGCTCGGGCTGGATGCTGCCGGTGGTGCCGGGCACGCGCTTCGTCAGCGTCGGCGGGGCCATCGCCAATGACGTGCACGGCAAGAACGACCATGCCTGTGGCAGCTTCGGCAATCATGTCGAGAGCCTGGAGCTGGCGCGCAGCGACGGCAGCCGGCTGATCTGCTCGCGCACGGAAAATCCCGGCCTGTTCTGCGCCACCATCGGCGGGCTGGGCCTGACCGGGCTGATCCTTGCCGCCACCCTGCGCCTGCGCAAGGTCAGCGGGCTGGCGCTGGAGAGCGAGGAGATCCGCTTCGGCCATCTCGACGATTTCTTCGCCCTGGATGCGGAGAGCGCCGAGGCCTGGGAATATACCGCCGCCTGGGTGGATTGCCTCGCCGGCGGGGCGCAGCTCGGGCGTGGCATCTATCTGCGGGCGCGGCACGCGCCGGGCGTCGGCGCGCCGCCGCCCTCGCGCGAAACGAAGATCGCGGTGCCCTTCGCCCCGCCCATTTCGGCGGTGAACGCCCTGTCCTTGCGCGCGTTCAATGCCGCCTACCTGCGCAAGCTCGGCCGTTCCGGGCGCAAAGCGCAGGTCGCCTCCTACGAGAAGACCTTCTTCCCGCTCGACGCCATCGGCCAGTGGAACAAGCTCTACGGCCCGCGCGGCTTCTACCAGTTCCAGGCGGTGATCCCGCCGCAGGCGGCGCGCGACGGCACGGCCGATCTGCTGCGCGCCATCGTGGATGCGGGGCAGGGCTCCATGCTGGTGGTGCTGAAGCGCTTCGGCACGGTGGGTTCGCCCGGCCTCATGTCCTTCCCCATGCCCGGCGTGACCTTGGCGCTGGACTTCCCCAATCTGGGGGACGACACGCTGCGCCTGCTGCGGCGGCTGGAGGATATCGTGGTCGCCGCGCGCGGGCGCATCTATCCCGCCAAGGATTTCTCCATGTCCGCCGAAACCTATGCGAAGGGCTATCCGGCCCTGTCCGCGTTCCGGCATTTCCTCGATCCCGCAATGTCCTCGGCGTTTTCGCGCCGCGTCGGCATTCACCCGGCGGAGGCCCAGAAGTGACCGAGACCGCACGCCGCGTCGCCATCTTCGGCGCCACCTCCGACATCGCCATCGCCTTTGCCCGCCGCTGCGCCGAGGCGCGCCAGCGCCTCGTGCTGGTGGGCCGCGACCGCGCCGCCCTTGATCGCCTCGCGGCGGACCTCTCGGTGCGCGGGGCGCCGCAGGTGGTGGTGCAGGAGGCTGATTTCACCCGCACGGCGGCGCTCGCGGCGGTGGCCGAGAGCGCCTGGACCGCGCTCGGCGGACTGGACGTGGCGCTCATCGCCTACGGCTCGCTGCCCGACCAGGCCCGCGTTTCCGCAGACGCTGCGGAAGGGGAGGCGGCGCTCGCGCTTAATTTCGTCAGCCCGGCCTTGCTCAGCGACGCGCTCGCCGCGCGCTTCGAGGCGCAACGGGCGGGCACCATCGCCGTCATTACTTCGGTGGCCGGCGACCGGGGGCGGCAGAGCAATTATCTCTACGGCGCCGCCAAGGGCGGCCTGCAGAAGTTCCTCGAAGGGCTGCGGCATCGCCTGTTCAAGGCGAATGTCGCGGTGCTCGATGTGCGCCCCGGTTTCGTCGCGACGAAAATGACCGCCCATCTGCCGCAGGGTGGCCCGCTGTGGGCGACGCCCGAGAAGGTGGCGGGCGATATCGATGCGGCCATCTCCAAGCGCGGCGCCGTGCTTTACACGCCCTGGTTCTGGTTCGGCATCATGGCCATCGTGCGCAACGTGCCGCGCCCGCTGTTCCACCGCAGCAAGCTCTGAACCGGAGCGGGATTTCCCGCTTTCGCGCCCCGCTGCGGCAGCCCCCTTGGCGGGCTCGCGCAAAGAGACGATTGCGACTTTCGGGCGCGGCCCTCACACTCCCCCCATAAGACCAGAAAATTTGGCTGGAAACGTAGGGGTGGATTCATGTTGGCATTGGTGGTGATCATCGCCTGCGGCCTGCTGGCCGTCGGCTACGGGGTCTGGGCCGGGCGCGCGGTCATGTCCGCCGATCCTGGAAACGCGCGGATGCAGGAGATTGCAGCCGCCATCGCGGAAGGCGCGCAGGCCTATCTCAAGCGCCAGTACACGACCATCGGGATCGTCGGCATCGTCATTTTCATTGCGGTTGGCTTTTTGCTGGGCTGGCTGGTGGCGGTCGGTTTCGCCGTGGGCGCGATTCTCTCGGCGCTTGCCGGCTTCATCGGCATGAACGTCTCGGTCCGCGCCAATGTGCGCACCGCCCAGGCGGCGACCAAGTCGCTCGCCGGCGGGCTGGACCTCGCGTTTAAGGCCGGCGCCGTCACCGGCCTGCTGGTGGCCGGACTCGCCCTGCTCGGGGTCACGGTCTATTTCGCCGTGCTCACCAAGGGCCTCGGCATGGCGCCGGGCAGCCGCACGGTGGTTGACGCGCTGGTGGCGCTCGGCTTCGGCGCCTCGCTGATCTCCATCTTCGCGCGTCTCGGCGGCGGCATCTTCACCAAGGGTGCGGACGTGGGCGGCGATCTGGTGGGCAAGGTGGAAGCCGGCATCCCGGAGGATGATCCGCGCAACCCCGCCACCATCGCCGACAATGTGGGCGACAATGTCGGCGATTGCGCCGGCATGGCCGCCGATTTGTTCGAGACCTATGTGGTGACGGTGGTGGCGACCATGGTGCTGGCGGCGATCTTCTTCGCCAATACGCCGGCGCTGGAATCCATGCTGCTCTATCCGCTCGCCATCGGCGGCGCGTGCATCATCACCTCGATTGCCGGCACCTTCTTCGTACGGCTCGGGCCCACGTCCTCGATCATGGGGGCGCTTTACAAGGGCTTCGGCGCGAGCGCCGGGCTCTCGGTGTTCGCCCTCGCCTTCGTCACCTGGGTGCTGGCGGGCTTCGGGCCGATTTCCGGCAGCGCCATCACCGGCACCAGCCTGTTCCTGGCCGGCGTGACCGGGCTGGCGGTGACCGGCGCCATCGTCGTCATCACCGAATATTACACCGGCACCGGCTATCGCCCGGTGGTGTCCATCGCCCAGGCCTCGGTGACCGGGCACGGCACCAACATCATCCAGGGACTTGCCATCTCGCTGGAATCCACCGCGCTGCCGACGCTGGTGATCATCGCCGGCATCCTGGTGGCCTATGGGCTCGCAGGCCTGTTCGGCATCGCGATCGCCGCGACCACCATGCTGGCGCTCGCGGGCATGGTGGTGGCGCTCGATGCCTTCGGCCCGGTGACGGACAATGCCGGCGGCATCGCGGAAATGGCCGGCCTTCCCCCGGAGGTGCGCCATTCCACCGACGCGCTGGACGCGGTGGGCAACACCACCAAGGCGGTGACCAAGGGCTATGCCATCGGCTCCGCCGGCCTCGGCGCGCTGGTGCTGTTCGCGGCCTACAGCCAGGATTTGAAGTTCTTCACCAGCACGGCCGCCCCCGGTTCCTATTTCGCCGGGGTCACGCCGAACTTCTCGCTGGAGAATCCCTATGTGGTGGTGGGTTTGCTGTTCGGCGGCCTGCTGCCGTTCCTGTTCGCGGCCATGGGCATGACGGCGGTGGGCCGGGCGGCCGGGGCCATCGTGGAAGAGGTGCGGCGCCAGTTCCGCGAGCATCCCGGCATCATGACCTATGCCGAGAAGCCGGATTATTCCCGCGCCGTGGATTTGCTCACCAAGGCGGCCATCAAGGAAATGGTCATTCCCTCCCTGCTGCCGGTGCTCTCGCCCATCGTGTGCTATTTCCTCATCTATCTGGTGGCGGGCGGCGGGGTGGCGGGCAAATCCGCCGCCTTCTCGGCGGTAGGCGCCATGCTGCTGGGCGTGATCGTCACCGGCTTGTTCGTCGCCATCTCCATGACCTCCGGCGGCGGCGCCTGGGACAATGCGAAGAAGTCGTTCGAGGACGGCTTCGTCGATAAGGACGGCGTGCGCCACTACAAGGGCTCGGAGGCCCACAAGGCCTCCGTCACCGGCGACACGGTGGGCGATCCCTACAAGGACACGGCGGGACCGGCCGTGAATCCCATGATCAAGATCACCAACATCGTCGCTTTGCTGCTGCTGGCGGTGCTGGCGCATTAGGGAGGCACCTCCGCGTCATTGGCGCGGGCGGCCCCCTCACCCTGACCCTATCCCCGGCGGGGAGAGGTCGACCGCGCAGCGGGCGGGTGAGGGGGCAAATTTGCGCTGTTCGCACCTGCGAAGGGCTGGCGGGACGCCGGCTTCCTGCTAGCCTCGCCGCATCGGCAAACGGGGACCGGGCGGCATGCTGGAGCGGGTGTTTCATCTCCAGGAGAACGGCACGCGGCCGGCGACCGAAATTCTCGCCGGCCTCACCACCTTCCTGACCATGAGCTATATCATCGTGGTCAATCCGCAGATCCTGGCGGCCGCCGGGATCGACCATGGCGCCGCCTTCACCGCCACCTGCCTTGCCGCCGCCCTCGGCACGCTGGCCATGGCGCTGCTGGCCAATTATCCCATCGCGCTCGCCCCCGGCATGGGGCTGAACGCCTATTTCGCCTTCACCGTCGTCCTGGGTATGCAGATTCCCTGGCAGGTGGCGCTTGGCGCCGTGTTCCTGTCGGGCCTGCTGTTCCTCGCCATCAGCGTGCTGCACATCCGCGAATGGCTGATCAATTCCATTCCCCTGTCGCTGAAGCTCGGCATCGCCGCCGGCATCGGGCTGTTCCTGGGCCTGCTCGGCTTCCAGGGCATGGGGCTCGTGGTGGCGAAGCCCGCGACCATGATCGGCCTCGGCGATCTGGAAAAGACCACGACCCTGCTTTCGGCGCTGGGCTTCCTGCTGATGGCGGGGCTCTCCGCCCGCAAGGTGCCGGGGGCGATCCTCATCGGCATCGCCGTCACCACATTGCTCGGGGTGCCGCTGGGCCTGACGAAATTCGACGGCTTCGTGGCCCTGCCGCCCTCGCTCGCGCCCACTTTCCTGCAGATGGACATCGCCGGCGCCGTCAAGCTCGGCGCGGTCAGCGTGGTGTTCACCTTCTTCCTGGTGGATGTGCTCGACAACATGGGCACGCTGATCGCCACCACCTTCCGCGCCGGGCTGATGCGCAAGGACGGCACGGTGCCGCGCCTGCGCGAAGTGCTGCTCGCCGACAGCGGCGGGGCGATGCTCGGCGCCGTGCTCGGCACCAGCACCACGACCTCCTATATCGAGAGCGCGGCCGGCATCCAGGCCGGCGGGCGCACGGGCCTTGCCTCGGTGGCGACGGCGCTCCTGTTTCTCGCCTGCTTGGTGTTCGCGCCCCTGGCCATGGCGGTGCCGGCCTTTGCCACCGCGCCGGCCATGGTGTTCGTGGCCTGCCTCATGGTCTCCGCGCTGCGCGCGGTGGATTTCGACGATCCGTGCGAATCGCTGCCGGCGGCAGCCACCGCGCTCGGCACCGTGTTCAGCTTCTCCATCGCCTCAGGCATCGGCATCGGCTTCATTACCTATGTGGCTGTGAATGTGGTTGCCGGCCGCGCCCGCAGCGTCAGCGGAGCGGTATGGATCATCGCCTTTGCCTCGGTCGTGAGCTTCGCATTGGAATGAGATCCGCGTGCCATGCAGGGCGCGGGGAGGTGCTGCGAAATCAGGCACTCTTTCATTGCCCGGCGCGATCGTGTAGGAACGCGCCCGACTGACATTTTCCGGACCTGTGCGCGGTTGCCGGCCTTTTGGCGGACGCCGGCGCGAAGACGTGGATTCCATGCAGACTGTTTTGATCGTCATTCATCTGATGGTGGTGCTCGCGCTGATCGGCGTGGTGCTGATCCAGCGTTCCGAGGGCGGTGGCCTGGGCATCGGCGGCGGGGGCGGCGGCTCCGGCGGCGGCTTCTTCACCGCGCGCGGAAGCGCCAATCTGCTGACGCGCGCCACCGCGATTCTCGCCGGCATCTTCTTTGTCACCTCCATTTCGCTGACCATTCTGGCCGGCTGGGGCCGCACCCCGCCGGCGTTGCTGAGCCCGGCCGCCCCGAGCGGCCCGTCGGTTCCCCAGAGCGGCGGCACCATTCTCGATCAGCTCCGCCAGCAGGCGCCGGCTGGCCAGGCCGCTCCCGCACCCGCGCCTGCCCCGGAAGCCGCTCCGGCGCCGAGCGGCCCGCAGGTTCCGAAGTCTCAGTGATCGTGTATCGCGGCGCTCCCGCCGCGATATGAGGTTCTCCACAGGCGAGGCGATGCCGGAACGGCATTGCTCTCGCCGAATCGCGTTTGCGCGGATTAGAGTTTAAGCCCATGGCGCGCTACATCTTCATCACCGGCGGCGTCGTGTCCTCGCTGGGCAAGGGCCTCGCTTCCGCAGCCTTGGGCGCGCTTCTTCAGGCGCGCGGCTATACGGTCCGGCTGCGCAAGCTGGACCCCTATCTGAACGTCGATCCGGGCACCATGAGCCCGTATCAGCATGGCGAAGTGTTCGTGACCGACGACGGGGCCGAGACCGACCTCGACCTCGGCCATTACGAGCGTTTCACCGGCCGCCCCGCCACCAAGCGGGACAATGTCACCACCGGCCGCATCTATCAGGACATCATCACCAAGGAGCGGCGCGGCGACTATCTCGGCGCCACGGTCCAGGTGATCCCGCACGTCACCAATGCCATCAAGGACTTCGTCCTGGAGGGCAACGAGGGGTACGATTTCGTGCTCATCGAGGTGGGCGGAACCGTGGGCGATATCGAGGGCCTGCCGTTCTTCGAGGCGACCCGCCAGCTCAAGAACGAGCTGCCGCGCGGCCATGCCATCTTCATCCATCTCACCCTGATGCCCTTCATCCCCTCCGCCGGGGAATTGAAGACCAAGCCGACCCAGCATTCGGTGAAGGAGCTGCGCTCCATCGGCATCCAGCCGGACATCCTGCTGTGCCGCACCGACCGGGCGATCCCGCGCGAGGAGCGGCGCAAGCTCTCGCTGTTCTGCAACGTGCGGGAAAGCGCGGTGATCGAGGCGCGGGACGTGGACAATATCTACGCCGTGCCCGCCGCCTATCATGCGGAAGGCCTCGATACCGAGGTGCTGGCCGCGTTCGGCATTGATCCGGCGCCGGCGCCCAACCTGAAGCGCTGGTCCACCATCGAGAACCGCGTGCGCAATCCGGAAGGCGAGGTCACCATCG
The DNA here is from genome assembly GCF_043195145.2 of Roseixanthobacter pseudopolyaromaticivorans. Classification (NCBI taxonomy): domain Bacteria; kingdom Pseudomonadati; phylum Pseudomonadota; class Alphaproteobacteria; order Hyphomicrobiales; family Xanthobacteraceae; genus Roseixanthobacter; species Roseixanthobacter pseudopolyaromaticivorans. Next base: position 2,513,502 of record NZ_CM195539.1, on the reverse strand, counting down.
CCGTGGTCGGCAAATATACCGGCCTGAAGGATGCCTATAAGTCGCTCATCGAGGCTTTGGCCCATGGCGGCATCGCCAACAAGGTGAAGGTCAATCTCGACTGGATCGAGAGCGAGACCTTCGAGCACGAAGACCCCGTGCCGTTCCTGGAGCATGTGCACGGCATCCTGGTGCCCGGCGGCTTCGGCCAGCGCGGGGCGGAAGGCAAGATCCGCGCGGCCCAGTTCGCCCGCGAGCGCAAGGTGCCCTATTTCGGCATCTGTTTCGGCATGCAGATGGCGGTGATCGAGGCGGCGCGGAACCTCGCCGGCGTGCACAATGCCAATTCCACCGAATTCGGCGAGACCAGCGAGCCGGTGGTGGGTCTGCTCACCGAATGGCTCAAGGGCAACGAGCTGGAGCGCCGCTCGGCGGCGGGGGACCTCGGCGGCACCATGCGGCTCGGCGCCTATCACGCGGTGCTCAATCCCGGCAGCCGGGTGGCCAATATCTATGGCGAGGGCGACATCTACGAGCGTCACCGTCATCGTTACGAAGTGAACACCGCCTATAAGGACCGGCTGGAACAGCACGGCCTTCGCTTCTCCGGCATGTCGCCCGACGGGCTGCTGCCGGAAATCGTGGAATATGCCGACCATCCCTGGTTCATCGGGGTGCAATTCCACCCGGAACTGAAGTCGCGGCCGTTTGAGCCGCATCCCTTGTTCGCGTCCTTCGTGGGCGCGGCCATGGAGCAGAGCCGGCTCGTCTAGCGCCGGTGCCTCCGATTTAAGGATTTCCCCATGCGCAGAGGTCTCGATCACGTCGTCCATGTGGTGCGCGACCTCGATGCGGCGGGGGAGGTCTATGACCTGCTCGGCTTCACGGTCAGCCCCCGCAATCGCCATCCCTGGGGCACCCAGAACCGCATCATCCAGATGCCGGGCTTCTTCATCGAGCTGCTGGAAATCTCCGAGCCGGAGAAGATTCCCGCCGGCACGCCGGAGCAGTTTTCCTTCGGCGCCTTCAACCGCGATTTCCTCGCCCGCAACGGGGAAGGCCTCTCCATGCTGGTGCTGGAAGGCACCGACCCGGCGGGAGAAAAGGCGACCTTCGATGCCGCCGGCTTCGGCGGGTTCGATCTGTTCGAGTTTTCGCGCATGGCGCGCCGGCCCGACGGGAACGACGTGGAAGTCGGCTTCTCGCTCGCCTTCGCCGTCGATCCGCTGGCGCCCGACGTGGGCTTCTTCACCTGCACGCAGCGCCGGCCGGAGAATTTCTGGTCGGCCGATCTGCAGCGCCATGCCAACGGCATCACCGGCGTATCCGGCGTGGTGCTGGTATCGGACAGCCTGGTGGATCACGTCAGCTTCCTCGACACGCTGACCGGCGTCACACCGCGCCGCGCCAGCGATGACTGGTATGTGGCGCAGACGCCGCGCGGCGAGATCGACCTGATGACCCGCGCCAATTTCACCCAGCGCTACGGCGTTCCGGCCCCCGCCGGCGAAGGCATGCGCCTCGCCGCCATCCGCTTCGATTCCCCCGGCGCCGCCAGCTTGCGCCGCTCGCTCCAGGCGCGCGGCATGGTGGAAGAGGCCATCGAAGGCATCGTGGTGGTGAAGCCGTCGAGCGCGCTTGGCGCCGCCATTGTGGTGGAGCGTCCCGCCGGCGCCGCTTGAAACTGCGGGATTGGACGCTAGAGTATTCTTATTGAGAAAATAATATTCTCAATGAGCGTGCCGCGCAGGCGCGCTGGAGCATTTTCGAGCGAAGCCGAACCGGTTCGCGTGAAGAAAATGCGCCAAAACAAGCTGTGGGTGCATTTCACCGTTTCAGAGAAACGATGAAATGCACCGGGGCGGGACGACCTTGCCCTTTTCGGTGGATCGGCGGGGACGACCCCGCCTGTACCGGAGCGTCTCATGTCTTGGGTTTACCTGGTCCTGGCCGGGATCGCGGAAATCGGCTGGGCCTATGGCTTGAAGCAAGCCGAGGGTTTCACCCGCCTGTGGCCGACCCTGTTCACAGCCGTCACCTTCACCGCCAGCATCGGTCTCTTGGGCCTCTCCCTGCGTGATCTTCCGCTGGGCACGGCCTATGCCGTGTGGACCGGCATCGGCCTCGTCGGCTCCGTGCTGGTCGGCATCTTCGTGCTGAACGAGCCCGCCGGCGCCCTTCGCCTCGGCTGCATCGGGCTGATCGCCGCCGGCATCGTGGGGCTGAAGCTGCTGACACCGGCCTAGGCGCAACCGGCCTTCAACCGAAGATAGAAAATAGCCCCGTCCCGGCCCGTTCGCAGCGACTGGCCGGGCCGGGGCACGTCATCCAGGCGGCACGCAATCCCGTCTGCCGAAGCGTTGGGGCGCTTGCCGAAATTCATCGCGCGAAATCGGGCCGAAAAGGCGGTGTTATCGCCCCGAGAAGCGCGGAAAACACGCTTCGATCCCATGTTCGTCTAGGCTAAGCTATTGTTTCACGTGAAACATTTTGCGGGGGCGGCGGCCGTGCACGCTATCCGGCGGACCTCTCAATTGGGGTCGATCAGCCGTTCCGCATTGCGATCATAGCGCCACATGGCGCCCGGCTGGAGGCGCGTTCCGCCCAGCCAGCGGTCGATGGCATTCTCGCAGGCATGGTCGAAAGCGCCCTTCAGCGCCGCCAGCCCGGCCTCGGTGATGGCGATCTCTGCGGCCGCGAAGGTGCGATAGGTGATTTCCTCCGGGCCCGCCGGCGTGCTCGCCTGGAACGGCTTGCACTCGCTGGAGGCGAAGGGCAGCCCCTCGATCAGCGGCTCGTGGGCGAAGGCAAGTCCGTCCAGCCGCAGGAAAAACGGCAGATCGGCGAGGAATTGCGCCTCGTCCATCTTGTGCACGGCGCCATAGACATGGGCGACGGTCTGCGGCCCGTCCGCCAGCTGGCGCAGGATGCGCTCCTCGGTCAGCGAAAGGCCGGTGCGCGGCGCCGGCAATTCTGCAAGCGCCCGGCGCAAGGCCGGCACGAGGAACGGCAGGGCCGGGATTTCCTGCTTCACGAACAGCGCCAGGGCGCGCGGCGTGGGCGCCGTGAACGCCTCCCAGGCCTCGCTTGCCGCCTCCAGCTGAACCGCGCTGACCCCGCAGGCCCGCCGCGCCAGATCATGCACCTGCGCCTCGTCCATGAGGCCGAGATAATGATCGGCCTGGATGAGCCGCAGCCCAAGCCGCTCCGGCTCGCGGGCGAAATAATTGAGCAATTGGATCAGCTGGAGCTGGTCGTAGAGGTCGTGCTCGAACCACAAATCCACGCAATTGAACGCGATGTGGATCTCCAGCTGCCCGTCGCGCTCGGCGAAGTCCGCCCGGACGGAATCGAACTCCAGCCCCAGCGACTGGGCGAGAAACGCCGCGCGGGCATCGGCCACGATGTCGAGCGAAGGGTCGGCGGGTACGGGGCCGTCGTGGAGCATGTCCCGCCAGGGCAGGAAATGGCCGGCAATGCCGCCGGCCTTCAGGCGTTCGACCGCCGCATCCCCATTGGTGATCACCAGGTTGGGCATGGTCATCCCCTTCCGCGATAGGGCGCAACTCCCGTCTCCGGCAGCCAGGCGCCTGCCGGCAGGTTGCCAGTCTGCCAGAAAACATCAATGGGTATGCCCCCCCTGGGATACCAATAGCCGGCGATTCGCAAAAACCGCGGCGCCAGCAGTCCCACCAGCCGCTTGCCGATGGCGATGGTGCAATCCTCGTGGAAGGCGCCATGGTTGCGGAAGCTGGCGAAATAGAGCTTCAGCGACTTGGATTCCACCAGGAACTGGTCCGGCACATAGTCGATGACCAGATGGGCGAAGTCCGGCTGTCCGGTGACCGGGCAGAGCGAGGTGAATTCGGGACAGGTGAAGCGGGCCACATAATCCACATCCGGGTGCGGGTTGGGCACGCGATCCAGCACCGCCGTTTCAGGCGAAGCGGGCAGGGCGGTCTCGCGACCGAGCTGGAGGTCGGCGGAAGTCATGACAAGTCCTTGCACGGCAAAAGATGGGTTCGCATCGGATTCTGGAACAGGACATTAGCCGAAAACGGGCAAGGTGCCGCTCCCATCGCCCCTTCGCAGCCGCGCGGGTTCGCGCTAGAAGCGGCCGCGACATCGGGCGCGCCTGGACATCTCGGCTCCAGGACCAAAGGGAGGGATATTCCAATGACCGCCATCGTCGATATCATCGGCCGCGAAATCCTGGACAGCCGCGGCAATCCCACGGTGGAAGTGGACGTGGTCCTGGAAGACGGGTCCCTCGGCCGCGCCGCGGTGCCGTCCGGCGCCTCCACGGGCGCCCATGAGGCGGTGGAGCTGCGCGACGGCGACACGTCCCGCTACGGCGGCAAGGGCGTGCTCAAGGCCGTGGATGCGGTCAACGGCGAGATCTTCGACGCCGTCGGCGGCTTCGATGCCGAGGACCAGGCCAAGCTCGACGCCACCCTGATCGCCCTCGACGGCACGCCCAACAAGGCCCGTCTCGGCGCCAATGCCATTCTCGGCGTATCACTGGCGGTGGCCAAGGCGGCGGCGATCTCCAACAATCTGCCGCTCTACCGTTATGTGGGCGGCGTGAACGCCCGCACCCTGCCGGTGCCGATGATGAACATCGTCAATGGCGGCGCCCATGCGGACAATCCCATCGACTTCCAGGAATTCATGATCCTGCCGGCGGGCGCCCCCACCTTCGCGGACGCGCTGCGGATCGGGTCGGAAATCTTCCAGACCTTGAAGAAGGGCCTCAAGGACGCCGGCCACAACACCAATGTGGGCGACGAAGGCGGCTTCGCGCCCAACCTGCTGAGCGCGGACGATGCGCTCTCCTTCATCATGAAGGCGATCGAGAAGGCCGGCTATCGGCCCGGCGAGGACGTGCTGCTCGGTCTCGACTGCGCGGCCACCGAATTCTTCAAGGACGGTGCCTATCATTACGAGGGCGAGAAGCTGGTCCGCGATATCGAGGCCCAGGTGAAGTATCTGGCCGATCTCGTGTCGCGCTATCCCATCGTCACCATCGAGGATGGCATGTCCGAGGATGACTGGGCGGGCTGGAAGCTCCTCACCGACACCATCGGCTCCAAGTGCCAGCTGGTGGGCGACGATCTGTTCGTCACCAACGTGACGCGCCTGTCGCGCGGCATCAAGGAAGCCACCGGCAACGCCATCCTGGTGAAGGTGAACCAGATCGGTTCGCTCACCGAGACGCTGGAGACGGTGGAGATGGCGCACAAGGCGGGTTATCGCGCCGTGATGTCCCACCGCTCCGGCGAGACCGAGGATTCCACCATCGCCGACCTGGCGGTGGCGACGAACTGCGGGCAGATCAAGACCGGCTCGCTCTCGCGGTCTGACCGCACCGCCAAGTATAACCAGCTGCTGCGGATCGAGCAGGAACTGGGCGATGCGGCGAAATACGCCGGCAAGGCTGCCCTGAAGGCGCTTGCCTGAGCCTTGGTCTGAAGCTTCAAGGATCGGAAGGGGCAGGGCGGAGACGCTCTGCCCCTTCCGCGTTTTTAGCGTCCGCCGCGAGTCTTAACTCCCCGGCAACCGCGATCGCGCAGGATGGCGCCATGCAAACACGCTCGCGCCTGCGCTCCTTCCTGTTCGTTTTGCTGCTCTACGTCCTCTCGGGGGGCGTCATCGGCTATTTTGCGTACCATGCCTATAACGGCCAGCATGGCCTGATGGCGAAGCGCAATTTCCAGGTGGAGATGGCGCAGCTCGAAAGCGAACTGGCGGCGCTGAAGGCGCAGCGGCGCGCGATCGAGAACAAGGTGTCCCTGCTCCAGGCCAATCGGCTCGATCCGGACCTGCTGGACGAGGAGGGGCGGCGGCAGCTCGATTTCGTCAATGCGAAGGATCTGGTGCTGCTAAAACCGCGTCCATGAACTTGTAATAAGTTCATGATGTCAATTAACTGAAACTCGGTTCAACTCAACAGAGTCAAGCGTTTGCAACGTGTTGCGGTGCAGCACGACGCAAATCTCGCTTTGAGCCGTGCCGGAGGTGCGGTAGAGACTCCTCGGTTCCAGCGTGTCCCGAGGATGAGATGGCCGTAAAAAAGGCAGCCGCCCGCACCGAAACCGCGCCGGGCGCGGTATCGGAGTTCAGCAAGGAACAGGAACTTCACGCCTATCGCGAGATGCTCCTGATCCGCCGGTTTGAGGAAAAGGCCGGCCAGATGTACGGCATGGGCCTCATCGGCGGCTTCTGCCACCTCTATATCGGCCAGGAGGCCGTGGTGGTCGGCATGCAGATGGCCATGAAGAAGGGTGATCAGGTGATCACCGGCTATCGCGACCATGGACACATGCTGTCCACCGGCATGGACGCCAAGGGCGTCATGGCCGAGCTGACCGGGCGTCGCGGCGGCTATTCCAAGGGCAAGGGCGGCTCGATGCATATGTTCAGCATCGAGAAGCAGTTTTTCGGCGGCCACGGCATCGTCGGCGCTCAGGTCTCGCTCGGCACCGGCCTCGCGTTCGCCAACCATTACCGCGACAACGGTTCGGTATCGGTGGTTTATTTCGGCGACGGCGCGGCCAACCAGGGCCAGGTCTATGAGAGCTTCAACATGGCCGAGCTGTGGAAGCTGCCGGCCGTGTACGTGATCGAAAACAACAAGTACGCCATGGGCACCTCGGTCAATCGCGCCTCCGCGCAGACTGACTTCTCTAAGCGCGGCACCTCGTTCAACATTCCCGGCGAGCAGGTGGACGGCATGGACGTGCGCGCGGTGAAGGCGGCCGCCGAACGCGCGCTCGGCTTAGCCCGCGACGGCAAGGGCCCCTATATCCTCGAAATGCAGACATACCGCTATCGCGGCCACTCCATGTCCGACCCGGCGAAATACCGGTCGAAGGAGGAGGTGCAGAAGATGCGGACCGAGCATGATCCCATCGAGCAGGTGCGCGCGCGCCTGCTGGAGAAAGGCCTCGTGAGCGAGGACGAGCTGAAGGGGATCGACGGCGAGATCCGCGAAATCGTCAATGCGGCCGCGGATTTCGCGACCAACGATCCCGAACCCGATCCCTCCGAGCTGTACACGGACATCCTGCGCTAAGGCGGCGGCCATGGCGATCCCGGCCCTCATTCTCCTTCTGGTCTCGCTTGCGGGTGCAGCCGCAAGCTGGGGTCTTGCGATCCGCGAAGGGATGAGGGCCGAGGCCGTCTCGGGCTCGCTGAGCGCTGGCCGGCAGGCACGGCTCGTGCTCTGGCCCTTTTCCGCCCGCCTGCGCGAGGGCGCGGCGCGCGATCACGCCCAGCGGGTCGGCAAGGCCCTCATCCTGTTCATCGCCTCCGTCACGGTCGCGGCCGCCGCGGCCTCCGCCTATACCAATCTCACGAGACAGCGTCCCGCCACGCCCGCCCCCGCGAGCGTCAGCGAGCCCGCGTCGAGCAAGAGCTGAGCTGAAGCCATGCCCATCGATATCCTCATGCCGGCCCTTTCCCCCACGATGGAGAAGGGCAATCTCACCAAATGGCTCAAAAAAGAGGGTGACAGCGTCAAGTCCGGCGATGTGATCGCTGAGATCGAGACCGACAAGGCCACCATGGAAGTGGAGGCGGTGGACGAGGGCATTCTCGGCAAGATCCTGATCCCCGAGGGTACGCAGGACGTTGCGGTGAATACGCCGATCGCCTCGATCCTCGGCGAGGGCGAGGATGCGAGCGCAGCTCCGGCGCCTGCCCAGAAGGCCGCCGAGAGCGCGCCGGTCGCCCCTTCGCCGTCCCCGGTTGCCGCGGCAGCGCCTGCCCCCCAGGCGGCCGTGCCGTCCGCCGTCGCCAATCCGCCCCAGGTGAAGAGCCAGCCTGATCCGGAGGTACCCGCCGGCACCGAGATGGTCACCATGACCGTACGCGAAGCCCTGCGCGACGCCATGGCCGAGGAAATGCGCCGCGACGCCGACGTGTTCGTGATGGGTGAAGAGGTCGCCGAATATCAGGGCGCCTATAAGATCACCCAGGGCCTGCTTCAGGAATTCGGCGCCAAGCGCGTGGTGGATACGCCCATCACCGAGCACGGCTTCGCCGGCATGGGCGTGGGCGCCGCCATGGCGGGCCTCAAGCCCATCGTCGAATTCATGACCTTCAACTTTGCCATGCAGGCGATCGACCAGATCATCAATTCCGCTGCCAAGACGCTCTATATGTCCGGCGGACAGGTGCATTGCTCCATCGTGTTCCGCGGCCCGAACGGCGCGGCCGCGCGCGTCGCCGCCCAGCACAGCCAGGATTACACCTCCTGGTACAGCCACATTCCCGGCCTCAAGGTGATCGCGCCCTATACCGCCGCCGATGCCAAGGGCCTGCTGAAGGCGGCGATCCGCGATCCCAATCCCATCATCTTCCTCGAGAACGAAATCCTCTACGGCCACTCCTTCGAGGTGCCGAAGCTGGACGATTACGTGCTCCCCATCGGCAAGGCGCGCATCGCCCGCGCCGGCAAGGACGTGACCCTCGTGGCCTGGTCCATCGGCATGACCTACGCGCTGAAGGCGGCCGAGGAACTGGCCAAGCAGGGCATCGAGGCGGAGGTCATCGACCTGCGCACCATCCGCCCCATGGACACCGCGACCATCATCGAGTCGGTGAAGAAGACCGGCCGCTGCGTCACGGTGGAAGAGGGCTGGGCCCAGTCCGGCGTCGGCGCGGAGATCTCCGCCCGCCTGATGGCCGATGCGTTTGATTATCTCGACGCCCCGGTCCTGCGCGTGACCGGCAAGGATGTGCCGATGCCTTATGCCGCCAATCTTGAAAAGCTCGCCTTGCCGACGGTCGCCGACGTGATCGAGGCCGTGCGCGCCGTGACCTATCGCTGAGGGGAAGACCAGATGCCCATCGAAATCCTGATGCCGGCCCTGTCTCCCACCATGGAGAAGGGCAACCTCGCCAAATGGCTCAAGAAGGAAGGCGACAGCGTCAAGTCCGGCGATGTGATCGCCGAGATCGAGACCGACAAGGCGACCATGGAAGTGGAAGCCGTCGATGAAGGCGTGATGGCGAAGATCCTAGTGCCCGAGGGCACCCAGGATGTTCCCGTGAACCAGCTCATCGCCGTGCTGGCCGGGGAGGGCGAGGACGCCAAGGCGGTCGCCTCCGGCGCCGGCGGCGCCAAGGCCCCGGCTGCCGCTCCGGCTCCGGCCGCCGCTGCTGCAGCGCCTGCCGCTGCCGCACCCGCCGCTGCCCCGGCTCCCGCGCCTGCGGCTGCTCCGGCGCCCGCTCCCGCGCCGGTTGCCGCCGCCCCGGCTGCGAACGGCCAGGGTGGGCGCGTGTTCGCGTCTCCGCTCGCCCGTCGCCTCGCCAAGGAGAAGGGCGTCGACCTTGCCGCGCTCCCCGGCTCCGGCCCCCATGGCCGTGTCGTCGCCCGCGATGTGGAAGGCGCCCAGCCCGGCGCGAAGCCGGCTGCAGCTCCCGCCACGGCGCCAGCGCCCGCGCCGGCCGCAGCGGCGCCCGCGCCGGCGAAGGCTGCCGTGAGCGGCCCGACCGCCGATCAGGTCAAGGCCATGTTCGAGGCGGGGTCCTTCGAGGAAGTCCAGCTCGACGGCATGCGCAAGACGATCGCCAAGCGGCTGGTGGAGAGCGAGCAGCTCACCCCCACCTTCTATCTCAGCGTGGATTGCGACCTCGACGATTTGATGAAGCTGCGCGAGACCGTCAATTCCATGGCCTCCAAGGACAAGGACGGCAAGCCGGTCTACCGCGTGTCGGTCAATGACTTCATCATCAAGGCCATGGCGCTGGCGCTTCAGAAGGTGCCGGCCGCCAATGCGGTGTGGGCCGAGGACCGGATCCTGCGCATGAAGAATTCCGACGTCGGCGTGGCGGTTGCCATCGACGGCGGGCTCTATGCCCCGGTCATCAAGAAGGCCGAGACGAAGACGCTCTCCGCCATCTCGAACGAGATGCGCGACCTCGCCTCGCGGGCCCGCAACAAGAAGCTGAAGCCGGAGGAATATTCCGGCGGCTCCACCTCCATCTCCAACCTCGGCATGATGGGCGTGCGCGATTTCGTGGCGATCATCAACGCCCCGCAATCCTCCATCATCGCCATCGGCGCGTCGGAGCAGCGGCCGGTGGTGCGCGGCGGCGAGATCAAGATCGTCACCCAGATGACCGCCACCCTCACCTGCGATCACCGGGTGATGGACGGAGCTTTGGGCGCGGAGCTTCTGGGCGCGTTCAAGGAGTTCGTCGAGAAGCCCATGACCATGCTGGTGTGACCCGTGCTGGTGTGACCCATGCTGGTGTGATCCATGCTCGCGAGGGCAGCGGCGCGCACTGTGACCGCCGGGCGGGTTTTCCCGTGCGGCAGATCAAAGGTCGCGCGGCGGCTTCGGTGTAGCAGGGCGGATGCGGCGGAAACGCCGCCGCGTCCAAGGCAGAACGAGGCAGACATGACCCACACGCCCCATCAGCTTGCCGCCGACTTCCCGGAGCTTGCCGGCAAGCTCCACGAGCTGCGCCAGAGCGACCCGCACTTCGCCAGCCTCGTCGCCGAGTACGACAAGGTGAACGAGGTGGTCCACAAGGCCGAGAGCGATCTCGAGCCCATGGACGATCTCGCGCTGGACACCGTGCGCAAGGAGCGCGTGCGGCTGAAGGATGAAATCTACGCTTATCTGACCCGCTGACGGCTGCGGCCCGGCGCTTGATGCGCCGGGCCCGGCCCGCCGGTCCTGTCGCCTGCCGAGGCCTTTGGCCGGCGCGCGCGGGGCGGGCACGGCCCCATTCCCACCCGGTCCCTTCTGCCGATGCGGTGCGTCCGGCGGCGCTGGAGGGGAAGGAGAGATCCATGGCTGACACCAATTTCGACATCATCGTCATCGGCGGCGGCCCGGGCGGCTATGTGGCCGCCATCCGCGCCGCCCAGCTCGGCTTCAAGACCGCGGTGGTGGAAAAGAGCCATCTTGGCGGCATCTGCCTGAACTGGGGCTGCATCCCCACCAAGGCGCTGCTGCGCTCGGCCGAGGTGTTCCATTATATGGAGCACGCCAAGGATTACGGCCTCTCCGCCGAGAAGGTGGGCTTCGACATCGGCGCCGTGGTGAAGCGCTCGCGCGGTGTCGCGGGCCAGCTCTCCACCGGCGTCGGCTTCCTGCTGAAGAAGAACAAGGTGGACGTGATCTGGGGCAAGGCGACCCTCACCGCCCCCGGCAAGCTGAAGGTGGAAGCGGCCGAGAATGCGCCGAAGGGCGCGCTCGGTGGCGGCGACTACACCGCCAAGCACATCATCGTCGCCACTGGCGCCCGCCCGCGCGCCCTGCCGGGCCTGGAGCCGGACAAGAAGCTGATCTGGACCTATTTCGAGGCCATGGTGCCGGACATCATGCCCAAGTCCCTGCTGGTCATGGGCTCGGGCGCCATCGGCATCGAGTTTGCGTCCTTCTACAAGACCATGGGCGCCGACGTGACGGTGGTCGAAGTGCTGCCGCAGATCCTCCCCGTTGAGGATGAGGAGATTGCCGCCCACGTGCGCAAGCGCCTGGAAAAGCAAGGCATGAAAATCCTCACCGGCGCCAAGGTGAGCGGAGTCACCAAGCATGGCGAGAACCTCACCGTCCATGTGGAGGACGACAAGGGCGTCAAGCACGACTTCACGGTGGACCGGATGATCTCCGCCGTCGGCGTGGTCGGCAATGTGGACAGCCTGGGCCTCGAAGCGGTGGGCGTGAAGATTGAGCGCGGCATCGTCGTGACCGATGGCTACGGCCGCACCAATGTGCCCGGCATCTACGCCATCGGTGATGTCGCCGGCGCGCCCATGCTCGCGCACAAGGCCGAGCATGAGGGCGTGATCTGCGTGGAGACCATCAAGGGGCTGCACACCCACCCCATCGACAAGAACAAGATTCCCGGCTGCACCTATTGCAACCCGCAGGTCGCCTCCATCGGCCTCACGGAAAAGAAGGCCAAGGAGCAGGGCCGGGAGGTCCGCGTCGGCCGCTTTCCTTTCATCGGCAACGGCAAGGCGATCGCGCTCGGCGAGCCCGAGGGCTTGGTGAAGACCATCTTCGACAAGAAGACCGGCGAATTGCTGGGCGCACATCTCGTGGGCGCGGAAGTCACCGAGCTGATCCAGGGCTTCATGATCGCCATGAATCTCGAAACCACGGAGGAAGAGCTGATCCACGCCATCTTCCCGCATCCGACGCTTTCGGAAACCATGCACGAGAGCGTGCTGGACGCGTACGGCCGCGTTATCCATATGTGAGGGGGCGCGGCGCGGGTCGGGCGGAAATGAAAGGCTGATCCATGAACGGCGAGACCTATGCAGCGTTGAGCCAGCCGGGGGTCGGCTTATTCACCATGATCCTGATCGGCCTGATCGCCGGCTGGATCGCGGAGCGGATCACCGACAGCGACCACGGGCTGCTGACGAACCTCGTGTTCGGCCTGATCGGGGCGTTCGTTGGCGGCAAGCTGGCGGAATTTGCGGATGTGCCGGTCTACGGCTTCTTCCGCACGCTGATCGCCGCCGTGATCGGCGCCATCATCGTGCTGTGGGTATGGCGCCGGATCCGCGCGCGGTAAAGCCTTGACCGGACCGGCGCTGCCGGCAGGTCAGCACTGCATCGCGCCGGCTCGACGCTGGCGCGTGGGAAGACTAGATTTTGAAGCGAATGCTTTTATCGCGCGCGAAAGTCGCCTGAAGATATGGTCACGCTCGTCAACACCCTGAACCGGCCGCGTCATCCGGAAAAGGCGCATCGCCCCGAAAGCGAGATCCTGCGCAAGCCGGAATGGATCCGCGTGAAGGCGCCGGGCTCGGCCGGCTGGTCGAAGACGGCGGAGATCGTGCGGGCAAACGGCCTGCACACGGTGTGCGAGGAAGCGGGCTGCCCCAATATCGGCGAGTGCTGGGAAAAGAAGCACGCCACCTTCATGATTATGGGCGACACGTGCACCCGCGCCTGCGCCTTCTGCAATGTGCGCACCGGGCTGCCGCAGGCGTTGGACCAGGACGAGCCGCAGAAGGTGGGCGAGGCGGTGGCCAAGCTCGGCCTCTCCCATGTGGTCATCACCTCGGTCGATCGGGACGATCTCGCGGACGGCGGCGCCGAGCATTTCGCCCGCACCATCCGCGCCATCCGGGCCGCAAGCCCCGGCACCACCATCGAAATTCTCACGCCTGATTTCCTGCGCAAGCCCGGCGCCATCGAGGTGGTGGTGGAGGCGAAGCCGGACGTGTTCAACCACAATCTTGAAACCGTGCCGGCAAAGTATCTCACTGTGCGGCCGGGCGCGCGCTATTTCCACTCGCTGCGCCTGTTGCAGCAGGTGAAGGAGCTGGACCCCTCCATCTTCACCAAGTCCGGTATCATGGTGGGCCTCGGCGAGGAGCGGAATGAGGTGCTCCAACTGATGGACGACCTGCGCTCGGCGGAAGTGGATTTCATCACCATCGGCCAATATCTCCAGCCCACCCGCAAGCACCACAAGGTGGAGCGCTTCGTGACGCCGGACGAATTCTCCGCCTTCGAGACGGTGGCTTATGCCAAGGGCTTCCTGATGGTGTCGTCGAGCCCGCTGACGCGCTCCTCGCACCATGCGGGCGATGATTTCGCGCGCCTGCGCAGCGCCCGCGAGGCAAAGCTCGGTCGGGTTTGAGCGCGTGCCATCTTTCTCCAGCAAGCGCGTGGTGAGCCATTCCGCGCCCGAGATGTTCGATCTCGTGGCGGATGTGGACCATTACCCGGAATTCGTTCCGCTCTGCCAATCCTTGCGGGTGCGCCGCCGCTCGCCGGGCGGGGAGGGCCAGGAGGTGCTCGTCGCGGATATGACGGTCGCCTACAAGTTGATCCGCGAGACCTTCACCTCGCGCGTCACCCTGGACCGGCCGAAGCTCACCATCCACGTGGAATATCTGGACGGGCCGTTCAGCCGCCTCGACAATCGCTGGGAGTTCCGCGACCTGGAGGGCGGCAAATGCGAGGTGAGCTTCTTTATCTCCTACGAATTCCGCTCGCGCACCCTTGGCCTGCTGATGGGCGCCATGTTCGACGCCGCCTTCCGCCGCTTCGCCGATGCGTTCGAGAAGCGGGCGGATGCGGTGTATGGAGCGGCCTGACGCCTAAAACCGCGCCAGCGTCTCCAGCATTTCCAGCGCGACAAGCACGGAGCGGGAGCGGATCTCGGCACGCTCCAGCGGGCCGAACCGCTCCTCGCGATGCACCAGCAGCCCTCCGCGCTTGGCCGCCGCGAAATGCACCAGGCCGACCGGCTTTTCCTCAGATCCCCCGCCCGGACCCGCGACACCGGTGATGGCGACTGCCAAGCCCGTGCCGGCCGCCGCCAGCGCACCCTTCGCCATGGCCCGCGCGGTCTCCTCGCTCACCGCGCCATGGGCGGCGAGGATCGCCTCGGGCACGCCCAGCATCGCCATCTTGGCGGCGTTGGAATAGGTGACGAAGCCACGATCCACCACATCGGAGGAGCCGGCGATGTCGGTCAGCGCGCCGATCACCAGCCCGCCGGTGCAGGATTCGGCGGTGGCGAGGGTGAGGCCGGCGGCGCGGCAGGCTTCGAGCACGCGGCGGGCACGGTCTTGGGTTTCCAGATCGCTCACAACGCGTCCTCCTCGGGCAGGCGGATGGTGGCGGAAGCCATGGCGGCGATGCCTTCGCGCCGGCCGGTGAAGCCGAGCCGCTCGGTGGTGGTGGCCTTCACGCTGATGCGGCCGAGAGCGACGCCCGTGATTTCGCTGATGCGCGTGCGGATCGCGTCACGGTGCGGGCCGATCTTAGGCGCCTCGCAGATCAATGTGAGGTCGAGATGGGCGACGTTGCCGCCGCGCGCGCGCACCTTGTCCAGCGCGAATACAAGGAAGCGATCGGACGTGGCACCCTTCCATTGCGGGTCGGAGGGGGGGAAATGGGCGCCGATATCGCCGTCGCACAGGGCACCGAGCACGGCATCGGTGAGCGCATGCAGGCCCACGTCGGCATCCGAATGGCCGTCGAGCCCCTTGTCGAACGGAATGGCGAGGCCGCCGAGCATCACATGGTCGCCGGGACCGAAGGCATGGACATCGAAGCCGGTGCCGGTGCGCACATCGGTGAGCGGGGTCGCGCCGTCGCGGGCGGCGCGGGCGAGATCGTCGGCACTGGTGAGTTTCATATTGCCCGCTTCTCCTTCGAACGTCGCGACTTTGTGCCCCGACCATTCCATCACGGCGGCGTCGTCGGTGAGGCCGCCGACACCGCTGCGTTCCGCCTTGAGATGAGCGGCGCGCAGCATGTCATAGCGGAAAGCCTGGGGAGTCTGCACGGCGCGCAGCGTGGCGCGGACCGGCGTCGACGCGACCGTCCCAAAGCCATCGACCACCTTGATCGTGTCGGTGACGCCGGTCACCGGCACGGCGGCGCCGTGGGCGGCGGCCGCTTCGATGGCGCGAGAGATCAGGGCGGGGGTGAAAAACGGGCGGGCGGCGTCATGCACCAGCACGAGGTCCGGAACCTCGCCGGCCAGCGCTTCGAGGCCGGCGCGCACCGAATCCTGCCGCTCGCGCCCGCCCGGCACCGCCAGCCGCACCTTGGGCAAGCCCTCGGCGGCGGCGGCGAAGCGGGCTTCGTCGTCGGGGTGAATCACAACCTGGACGGTGTGAATTTCGGGATGCTCAGCGAATAGGCGCAAGGTGCGCCGCAGGACGGTTTCCCCGCCGAGCAGATGATATTGTTTGGGCAACGGGCCGCCGGCGCGGGTTCCGCGACCCGCCGCCACCACGATGACCGCGCACGTTGCCATGGAGACCATTCCCTTTTTGCGTCATTTGCTCCTTGAACCGCGCCCTTAGCTGCTGCGCAAGGGGACAAAAAAGCGGCGGACGCCTGCGCCTTCGGCAGCCTTCGCGCTGCACCATGGGGCTCATTGCAAAGCTGCCCTTGCGCGTGCACCGCAATTGTCTAGAATGTAGGCACTCCCTAGGTGGCCTAAAATCTGTGCAAGATCTTCTTCCTTCATCCCTTTCGGTTGTTCGAATCGGTCCCTATGCCCTGCCGAACCCGGTGGTGCTCGCTCCGATGGCGGGCATAACCGACGCGCCGGTGCGGCGCATGGCGGTACGTTATGGCGCCGGGCTCGTCGTGTCCGAAATGGTCGCCAGCGAAGCGCTGCTCGACGGCCACGGCGAGACCACCCTGCGGGCCGAGCGGGCCGGCATTCCGCTCCACGCCGTGCAACTCGCTGGCAATGATCCCTATTGGATGGGGGAAGCCGCCCGCATGGCCGAGGCTGAAGGCGCTGACATCATCGACATCAACATGGGCTGCCCGGCCAAGCGCGTGACCACCGGCGCGGCGGGCGCGGCCCTGCTGCGCGACCTGCCGCTGGCGGCGCGCATCATCGCGGCGGTGCGGTCCGCCGTCTCCGTTCCGGTCACGCTGAAGACCCGCCTCGGCTGGGATGGGGAGGCGCGGATCGCCCCGACCCTTGCATCCCTTGCCGAAGATGCAGGCATCGCCCTGCTGACGATCCACGGCCGCACCCGGTGCCAGTTTTATACCGGCACGGCGGATTGGGCGGCAATCGCCGAGGTCAAGGCGAAGGTGTCCATCCCCGTGCTGGCCAATGGCGACCTGACCACATGCGCCGATGCTGGCCCCATGCTCTCCGCCTCCGGCGCCGATGGGGTGATGATCGGGCGTGGCGCCCAGGGGCGGCCGTGGTTTCCGGGCCAGGTGGCGCGGTTCCTGGAAACCGGCCGCGCACCGGCCGCGCCGAGCCTCCACGAGCAGCGCGACGTGCTGCTGGAAATGTATGAGGGCTGGCTCGCCCTCTATGGCGTCGGGCTGGGCATGCGGCAGGCCCGCAAGCACATCGGCTGGGCGTTGGATGCGGCCGCGCAGAGCGCCGGCCGCGAGCAAGGCTGGGTGAAGCCGTGGCGGGAACGGCTCCTGCGCTCGGAAGACCCGCACGCGGTGACGGACGGGATCCGCGCCGCATTCGATGATGTGAACTGGAAGGCCGCGGCATGAAGGCAGATGCAAAGCGCCGGCCCGAGCCGGAGATGAATTTTACAAGAGCGATCCTCGACGCCGTGCCCCATCCGGTGATCACGATTTCGGATACCGGGCAGATCGTGGACGCCAATGTCGCGGCGGAGGCCTTCTTTGAAGTGAGCCTGCCGGTGCTGCGTCGGCGGCCGTTTGCGGAATTCGTGCCGTTCGGCACGCCGCTCCTGGGCCTGATCGATCAGGTGCGGGCGCGCGGCGCGCCGGTCAACGAATATCGCGTGGACCTCGGCACCCCTAAGAATGGCGGCGAGCGGGTCGTGGACATTCATGTGGCGCCGGTCTCGGAGCGGCCGGGCCATGTGGTGGTGATGATCCAGGAGCGCACCATCGCCGACAAAATGGATCGGCAGCTGACGCATCGCGGCGCCGCCCGCTCGGTGAGCGCGCTCGCCTCCATGCTGGCGCACGAGATCAAAAATCCGCTCTCGGGCATTCGTGGCGCCGCCCAATTGCTGGAGCAGTCGGCGGGCGATGAGGACCGCGCGCTTACCCGCCTTATTACCGACGAGGCGGACCGGATCGTGAAGCTGGTGGACCGCATGGAGGTGTTCTCCGACGAGCGCCCCATCGCGCGCGAGCCGGTGAACATCCACGCGGTGCTGGAGCATGTGCGCACGCTCGCCTCCTCGGGCTTCGCGCGGCACATCCGCTTCATCGAGGAATATGACCCCTCCCTCCCGCCGGTCTATGCCAACCGCGATCAGCTGGTGCAGGTGTTTCTCAATCTGGTGAAGAACGCGGCGGAAGCCATCGACTCTGAGACGGACGGGGAGATCCATCTCACCACTGCGTTCCGCCCCGGGGTCCGGCTCACGGTGCCCGGCGCCTCCTCCCGCGTCAGCCTGCCGCTGGAATTCTGCGTCAAGGACAATGGCAAGGGGGTGCCGGACGACCTGCTGCCCCATCTGTTCGACCCGTTCGTGACCACCAAGCCGACGGGGAGTGGCCTCGGCCTTGCATTGGTGGCGAAGATCATCGGCGATCACGGCGGGATCGTCGAATGCGACAGCCAGCCCCGGCGAACCAGCTTCCGGGTTCTCCTTCCCATGTATCGCGGCACACGTGTCGCCTCCGAGGACAACTGAGGTATCCATGCCCACGGGAAGCATTCTGGTCGCCGACGACGATGCCGCGATCCGTACCGTGCTCAATCAGGCCCTGTCGCGGGCCGGATATGAAGTGCGCTCGTGCGGGAATGCGGCCACCCTCTGGCGCTGGGTGAGCCAGGGCGATGGCGATCTGGTCATCACCGACGTGGTGATGCCGGATGAGAACGCCTTCGACCTCCTGCCGCGCATCAAGAAGGCGCGGCCCGACCTGCCGGTCATCGTCATGAGCGCGCAGAATACCTTCATGACGGCCATCCGCGCGTCGGAACGCGGGGCCTATGAATATCTGCCCAAGCCGTTCGACCTGAAGGAGCTGATCTCGATCGTCGGCCGCGCGCTCGCCGAGCCGAAGAAGTCGGATCAGCATCCGCTCGGCTCGGAGGAGCAGGACAATATCCCGCTGGTGGGCCGCTCGCCGGCGATGCAGGAAATCTATCGCCTGCTGGCGCGCCTCATGCAGACCGACCTTACCGTGATGATTGCGGGCGAGAGCGGCACCGGCAAGGAGCTGGTCGCCCGCGCCCTGCATGATTACGGCAAGCGCCGCACCGGCCCGTTCGTTGCGATCAATATGGCCGCGATCCCGCGCGATCTCATCGAGAGCGAATTGTTCGGCCACGAAAAGGGGTCGTTCACCGGCGCCACCACGCGCAATCCCGGCCGGTTCGAGCAGGCGGAAAGCGGCACGCTGTTCCTCGATGAAATCGGCGACATGCCCATGGAGGCGCAGACCCGCCTTCTGCGCGTGCTTCAGCAAGGCGAATACACGACGGTGGGCGGACGCACGCCGATCAAGACCGATGTGCGGATCATCGCGGCAACGAACAAGGATCTGCGCACGCTGATCCAGCAGGGCCTGTTCCGCGAGGATTTGTTCTTCCGCCTGAATGTGGTGCCGCTGCGCCTGCCGCCGCTGCGCGAGCGTTCCGAGGACGTGCCGGACCTGGTGCGGCACTTCTTCCTGCAGGCCGAGCGCGAGGGCCTTCCGGCCAAACAGATCGACACCGCCGCGCTCGACCGGCTGAAGCGCTATCGCTGGCCCGGCAACGTGCGCGAGCTGGAAAATCTGGTGCGGCGCCTGTCCGCACTCTATCCGCAGGAAATCATCTCGCCGAGCATCATCGAGGCGGAGCTTTCCGAGCCGGTGCCGAGCGCCGGCTCCGAGGACGGGCCGGTTGACGCCACGCTTGCAGCTTCCGTTGAACGGCATCTCAACACATATTTTGCCGGTTTCGGCGAAGACCTGCCCCCGCCCGGTCTTTACCATCGAATATTGCGCGATGTGGAATATCCACTTCTGTCCGCGGCGCTTGCCGCGGCGCGCGGCAATCAGATCAAGGCGGCGGAGCTGCTCGGGCTGAATCGTAATACCTTGAGGAAAAAGATCAGGGATCTGGATATTCAGGTCATTCGCACGAGCCGTTAATCTCTCCTGAAGCGGCATCTTATGCGTGCAAGGTGCAAATTGAAGGAATAGGATTACCTAGGGGGCGGTCCGGTTACGCGATGGCGCGCAATAAGGCACCGTATAGTTGATGCCCGTATGCAAGGACCCGCGATGACCGAGGTCGCTTCGAGTCAGCTGCTCTGGGCGATGAATGCCTTCATCGCCCAGGCCGATGACGGCGGCCTTTGGGGCGAAGCGCTGGAGCAGGTCTGCGCCGGCATCGGCCGGGAATTCGGCCTCAGCCGCGTCGCATTGTTTGAAGTCCAGCAGGATGAGCATCCGGGGCTCGGAGTGGTCTGCCGGGCGGATTGGGCGCGGCCAGGCCTTGATCCCATCGGCCGCACGCGCCATCGCACCATTGCCCCCGACGGCGCCGACGACCTGCAGCGCGATTGGGCGGCACGGCGCATCCGCGGCGAAGTGATCCAGGGGCTCACGCGCGATCTCACGGGTTATCTGCGCGTTTATTTCGAGAGCCATCAGATCGTGCGGTTCTACACCGTGCCGGTCATGGTGGGTGGGCATTGGTGGGGCCACTTCTGCATCGCCCACGACGACCCGGACCTGCCGTGGGATGAAGCCGCCATGTCGCTGTGCCATCTGATGGCCAGCATGGTGGCGCGCTCCGCCGAATGCGTGCGGACCGAGCGGGAGCTGAACGAAGTCACCTTGCGCAGCATGTTGGGCTCGGCGCTCGATGCCGTAATCTCCATCGACGAAGCCGGCATGATCCTGGAGTTCAACCCCGCCGCCGAGCGCATCTTCGGGTATGAACGCGAGGATGTGATCGGCCGCACGCTCGGCGCCACGATCATTCCGCCGCGCTATGCCACGGCGCATCAGGCCGGCCTCAGGCGCTATCTTGAGAGCAGCACACCCCACATTCTCGGCCGGCGCGTGGAACTCCAGGGGCGCAAGGCGGACGGCAGCGTGTTTCCGGTGGAACTGACCGTCACCGAGATCCGCGGCGCGACGCGCCGTTTCTTCACCGCCTATCTGCGCGACATCTCCAATTTCGTGGACGCGCAGGAGGCCCTGGAGCGGCTCGCCTATCAAGATGCCATGACCGGCCTGCCCAACCGCGCCGGCCTGGTGCGAATGGTGGCGGAAGTCCCGACCGCGCCCACCGGTGTCGTGGTGGTGCATTTTCGCGATCTCGATGTGCTTGCGGCCAGCCTAGGCCGCGAATTCACCGAGCCGGTCGCCGCGCAGCTGGCCCAGCGCTTGCGCCTCGCGCTGCGCGGCGATGCCATGCTGGCCCGCACCGGGGAGCGGGAATTCGCGATCGTGCTGTTTCGTGGGTCGGATGCGCTGGCCGCCGGCCGCAGCGTGGATGCCTTGTTCCAGGCGCCGCTGGAGAGCGAAGGGCGGCGCTTCTATTTGCGCGCCCGCATCGGCATCGCCCGCGAACAGGGGCAATTGGAGCACATGCTGCGCGACGCCGAGATGGCGCTTCATGCCCAGGGACGGGGCCATGCGGTGGTTTTCGATCAGTCGCTGCGCGCCGACCATCAGGAGCGTCTGGCGCTGGAGACCGACCTGCGCGACTCCATCCTGCGGCGGTCGCGCGATCTCTACATGGTGTTTCAGCCGATCGTGTGCTGCAAAACCGGCACCGTCATGGGCTTTGAGGCGCTCGCTCGGTGGAGCCACCCCGCGCTGGGGAATGTGGAGCCGAGCGAATTCGTCGCCATCGCCGAGGCCTCGGGCCTGTCGGAACAATTGGGTGAGCTGGTGCTGGAGCGGGCGGTTGCCGCCTGCGCACGCTGGAACCACGATCGCGCCTCCTTGGGGCTCGGTGCGCGCTACGTCTCGGTCAATCTTTCCGCCCCGCAGGTCATGGCGCCCGATCTCGTGGCCCGCATCGCCAATATTCTTCAGCAGGTGAATCTGAAGGGCGAGCAGGTGCTGTTCGAGCTGACCGAAAGCACCTTGTTGTCCGAGCCGGAAAAAGCGGTGGAAGTCATGGTCCAGCTGCAATCCCTCGGGTGCAAGGTGGCGATCGACGATTTCGGCACCGGCTATTCCTCCTTCAGCTATCTCCAGCGCCTGCCGGTGAACGTGCTGAAAATCGACCGCTCCTTCATCCGCGAGATCGTCGACAATTCGCGATCGCGGCGCATCGTCGGGGTGATGGTTGATCTCGCCCATGCCTTCGGCATCGAGGTGGTGGCGGAAGGTGTGGAAAACGACGATGCGCTGAACGAGGTGGTGGCCCTCGGCAGCGATTGTGTCCAGGGCTACCTCGTCGGGCGTCCCATGCGCGAGGAAGACGCCCGGCAATGGCCCGACGGCGGGCGAGCGGGCTGACACTTTTCGGTCCAAGCCTCTGATCGGTGGCGAGACCGGTCGCAATTGTCACATTTTTGCACCAGTGTTGTCTCATTGCATCAGTCGCGCCGATTCCCGGCGCGTCGCAGGGCTTCACCATCCATGACGAATGCCAACCTGGACGCCGCCAACACCCGTTCCGTCGGCGGGGGGATTCCAGGGGCGAGTCCGCTGTTGAGTGTGGGCCTGTTCGCGCCGGCCATGGTGGTCCTGGCGCTCTGCTCGGCGCTGGCCACCTTCTTGATCTTGATGGGTTTGACGCCCGTCATCCCCAGCCACGAAGTGGTCATCGGACTGCTGACGGGAAACGCGCTCGCGGTCGCGATCCTCTCCACCATGGTGGGCCGGGAGGTGTGGCGCATCGTCCGCGCCCGGGCGCGGGGCCGTGCCGCCTCGCGGCTGCATGTGCGCATCGTCGCCCTGTTCGCGGTGGTCGCCGTCGTGCCCGCCATCCTGGTGGCCGGTGTGGCAAGCCTGACGCTGGATCGCGGGCTGGACCGCTGGTTTTCCGTGCGGACCCAGGAGATCGTCGCGAATGCGGTGCAGGTGGCGCAGACTTATGTGCGCGAGCATGCGCTCAACATCCGCGGCGATATCCTCGCCATGAGTGCTGATCTCAACCGGCTGAAGCCGCTCTACGACAGCGATCTCCCGCGTTTCCGCCAGATTCTCACCGCCCAGGCGGCGCTGCGCAATCTGCCGGGCACGCTGATAATCGAGCACGATTTGAAAGTGGTCGAGCGGGCGCAGGTGATGACCGGGCGGGAATTCCTCGTTCCGGCGAATATCGCCATCGGCGAGGCGACGGCCGAACAGCCGATCATTTATCTGCCGTCCGACGCCGATTTCGTCGGCGCCCTCATCAAGCTGAAGGATTATCCCGACCTCTATCTCTACGTGGCGCGGCCCATAGATCCGAGGGTGATCGGCTATCTGAAGACCACGCGGGAGACGCTGGCGGACTATCAGAGCCTGGAAGAGCGCCGCTTCGGCGTGCAGGTGGCGTTCGCGCTGATGTATGCGGTCATCACGTTGATCGTGCTGCTCTCGGCGGTGTGGCTCGGTATCAACGTGTCGAAATGGCTGGTGGCCCCGATCCGACGGCTGATGTCGGCGGCGGACCATGTGGCGGCCGGCAATCTCGATGTCCAGGTGCCGATTTATCGCTCCGAGGGCGATTTCGCGACGCTGGGCGAGACCTTCAACAAGATGACCGCCGAATTGCGCAACCAGCATGACGCGCTGCTGCGCGCGCGCGACCAGATCGACGTCCGCCGCCGGTTCACCGAGGCGGTGCTCTCCGGCGTCGGGGCAGGGGTGATCGGCCTCGATTCCGATGAACGAGTCACGATCCTCAACCGCTCGGCGGAAAAGCTGCTGGGCGTGAAGGAGGCCGAAGCGCTCGGCCATCACCTAGCAGAAGTGGTGCCGGAGACCGCCTCCCTGATCGGCGAGGCGGAGGCCGGGCGCGAGCGTGTGGTCCAGGGCAACATCACGGTGCAGCGCGAGGGCCGCGAGCGGGTGTTCGCCGTGCGCGTGACCACCGAGCAATCCTCCGAGGCGGAGCATGGCTGGGTGGTGACGCTGGACGACATCACGGCCCTGATTTCTGCGCAGCGCACCTCCGCCTGGGCCGACGTGGCGCGGCGCATCGCGCACGAAATCAAGAATCCGCTGACGCCGATCCAGCTTTCCGCGGAGCGGTTGAAGCGCAAATACGGCAAGCACATCACACAGGACCGCGACGTGTTCGACCAGTGCACCGACACCATCATCCGCCAAGTGGGCGACATCGGCAGGATGGTGGATGAATTCTCCTCCTTCGCCCGCATGCCCAAGCCGGTGGTGGACAGCCAGGATCTCGCCGAGACCCTGCGGCAAACGCTCTTTTTAATGAAGGTCGGCCATCCCGAGGTCACGTTCGAGGCCGACATCCCTCCCTCCCTTCCGGCGCGGTTCGACCGCCGCCTCATTTCCCAGGCGCTGACCAACATCCTCAAGAATGCCGCCGAGGCCATCGAGGCCGTTCCGGCGGAACAACGTGGCAAGGGACTGATCCGCGTGAAGGCGGACCAGTCCGGCGAAGATCTGGTGGTTGATGTGATCGACAACGGAACCGGCCTGCCCCAGGAGAAGCGCAACCGCCTCCTGGAGCCGTATGTGACGACGCGTGAAAAAGGCACGGGCCTCGGCCTCGCCATCGTCGGCAAGATCATGGAAGAGCACGGCGGCGGCATCGAGCTCTACGACTCGCCCGAGGGACGCGGCGCCTGGATCCGGCTGCGCATGCGCGCCGACGGACCGATCCTCGCGCCGGCCGACCAGAAGAAGGGGGCGTGACCCATGGCCCATGACATTCTGATCGTCGACGACGAAGCCGACATTTGCGGCCTGGTGGCCGGCATCCTGGAGGACGAGGGCTATTCCGCGCGCACCGCGCGGGACGCCGACAGCGCCCTCGCCGCCATCGCGACCCGCCGGCCGAACCTGATCTTCCTGGACATCTGGCTGCAGGGCAGCCGCATGGACGGGCTGGAGCTGCTCGACACCATCAAGCTCCAGCACCCCGACGTGCCGGTGGTGATGATTTCCGGCCACGGCAATATCGAGACCGCCGTCGCCGCCATCAAGCGCGGCGCCTACGACTTCATCGAGAAGCCGTTCAATGCGGATCGCCTGATCGTCATCACCGAGCGCGCGCTGGAAACGCTGCGGCTGCGGCGCGAGGTGCGCGAACTCAAGCAGATGACGCAGCCCCAGACCCTGGTGGGCCGCTCCAGCGCCATCCAGCAGCTGAAGGCAACCATCGAGCGGGTGGGCCCGACCAACAGCCGCATCCTCATCATCGGTCCGTCGGGCTCGGGCAAGGAACTGACGGCGCGCATGGTTCATGCGGTATCGAGCCGCAACCAAGGACCGTTCATCGTCATTAACGCCGCCGCGATCACGCCGGAGCGGCTCGAATACGAATTGTTCGGTGTCGAGGAAGGTGAGGGCCGCGAGGCCCGGCGCGGCGCGCTGGAAGAGGCCCACGGCGGCACGCTGTTCCTGGACGAAATCGCCGACATGCCGCGCGAAACCCAGAACCGGGTGCTGCGCGTGCTGGTGGAGCAGACGTTCACCCGCATCGGCGGCACGGACAAGGTGAGCGTGGATGTGCGCATCATCTCCTCCACCGGCCGCAATCTGGAGGAGGAGATCGCACAGGGGCGGTTCCGTGAGGACCTCTACCACCGCCTCAGCGTGGTGCCGATCCGCGTGCCTCCCCTGGCCGAGCGGCGCGAGGACATTCCGGACTTGGTGGATTTCTTCATCGACCTGATCTCCCAGACCACCGGCCTGCCGAGCCGCAAGATCGCCGACGATGCCATGGCGGTGCTGCAATCCCACGACTGGCCGGGCAATGTGCGACAGCTGCGCAACAATGTGGAACGCGTGCTGATCCTCGCCGGCGGAGACCCCGACGCCATCGTCACCGCCTCCATGCTGCCGCCGGATGTGGGCGCGCTGGTGCCTAACCTGCCCAACGGGAATGGCGGAGAGCATCTGATGGGCCTACCGCTGCGCGAGGCGCGCGAGGTATTTGAGCGCGAATATCTCGCCGCGCAGATCAACCGCTTCGGCGGAAATATCTCCCGAACGGCGGAATTCGTGGGAATGGAGCGCTCCGCTCTTCATCGAAAGCTCAAGGCTCTCGGCGTAGGGTAGGCATAGGCGCTGCGGCGTCGAGGGGATAAGCTGAGGCAGGGGTCAGGGGGAATCGCGCATGAAGGTCGTGATCTGCGGGGCGGGGCAGGTGGGGCTCGGCATTGCCGAGCGCCTCGCGAGCGAGCAGAACGACGTCTCCATCGTCGATGCCAGCGCGCGCCGCATCCAGATCGCGACCGAGCAACTGGACGTGCGCGGCGTGGTGGGCCACGGCTCGCACCCCGATGTGCTCGCCAAGGCCGGCATCGAGCAGGCCGACATGCTGATCGCCGTGACCTTGCATGACGAGGTGAACATGGTGGCGTGCCAGGTGGCGCACTCCCTGTTCAACGTGCCGACCAAGGTCGCCCGCATCCGCGCCCAGACCTATCTGATGCCCGAATGGCGCGACATGCTCTCGCGCGACCACCTGCCCATCGATGTGGTGATCTCGCCCGAGATCGAGGTGGGCGAGATGGTGCTGCGGCGCCTGTCGCTGCCCGGGTCCATCGATACCGTCACCTTCGCCGATGGCGCGGTGGTGGTGGCCGGCGTCTATTGCTCCGAGGAATGCCCGATCCTCGATACCCCGCTGCGGGAGCTGACACAGCTGTTTCCGGACCTGCGCGCCACCATCGTGGCGGTGAACCGGGGCGGCAAGCCGATCGTGCTCACCTCGCGCGACACGATCCAGGCGGGCGACATCGCCTATTTCGTCGCCAAGTCCGATCAGGTGCGGCGCACGCTCTCCATCTTCGGCCATGACGAGGTGCCGGGGCAGCGTATCGTCATCGCAGGCGGCGGCAATATCGGCCTTTATGTCGCCGACCAGCTGGAGAAGCGCAATCCGATCGCCAAGATCAAGATCATCGAGAATGCGCCGGAGCGCGCACAGGTGATCGCGGAAACCCTGTCGCGCTCGGTGGTGCTGAACGGGGATGCGCTCTCGCGCGAGATCCTCGACGAGGCGGGGGTCGGGGACGCCGACACCATGATCGCGCTCACCAATGACGACCGCATCAACATCGTCGCCTGCCTCCTCGCCAAGCAGATCGGCGCGCGGCGCATTCTCGCGCTGCTGAACGAGCCGGGCTACACGACGTTCGCGCGCGGCCTCGGCATCGATGCGCACGTCAATCCGCGCCAGATCACCGTCTCCAAGGTGCTCCAGCACGTGCGGCGTGGGCGTATCCGCGGCGTACATTCGTTGCTCGACGGCGCGGGCGAGATGATCGAGGCGGAAGCGCTGGAGACCTCGCCTCTGGTGGGCCGGCCGCTGCGTGACATCGATCTGCTGAAGGGCCTGCGGGTGGGCGCGCTGGTGCGCAACGGCGAGGTGCTGCTGCCCACCGGCGATACGGTGGTGCGCGCGCAGGACCGGGTGATCCTGTTTGCCCTGGCGGAGCGTATCAAGCGCGTGGAACAGCTGTTCCGCGTGAGCCTCGAATTCTTTTAAAGCATCGCCTCCATGCCCTCCATCCTCCGGCTTCTCGCGCTGGCGCTCCTGTGGGTGGGGGGCGCGGCGCTGCTGCCCGCGCTGGTCTCGGCGCGCAATGGGGAAGGGCAGGCGCCCATCTTCCTCGCAACCGCGCTCGCCTGCGTCTTCTTTGCCGGCGCCATGCGCCTGTCCTGCGCCGGGGTGAAGGTGCGGATGCGCCGGCTCCATGCGTTCGCCGCCCTCGCCGCGCTCTGGCTGCTGGTGCCCGTCATGGCGGCGCCGGCGGTGGCGGTGGCGAGCGGGCTCGATCTGTGGCGCGCCTGGTTCGAGGCGCTCTCCGCCTTCACCACCACTGGCTTCACGGCGGTGCATGACGCTCCGCGCAGCCTGTATGTGTGGTTCGCTTTGCTGCAATGGAGCGGCGGCCTGCTGACCATCGTCTCCGGCGTGGCGGTGCTGGCGCCGGCGGGGCTGGCGGGCCTGCCCCATCGCGCGCAGGCGGGCGTGGACGGGCTGGAGATCGTCGATACCGCCGGCGTGGTGCGCGATGTCGCGCCGATTTATGCGGCGGCGACGCTCCTGGCGCTGATCGCGCTGCTGGCGAGCGGCAATTCCCTCTATGTCTCCCTGTGCCTTGCCTCTGCGGCGACCTCTTCCGGGGCCCATGTGCCACCCCAGGCGGTGGAGGCGCTGCGCACCGGGGTCGCGACCCCGCTGGTGATGATCCCGTTCATCCTGTGGTCGGCCACCAGCGTGCGCTGGCACCGGGCGCTGGTGACGCGCCGCATTCATGCCGCGCCCGAGCAATCGGAAAGCCTGCTGCTGCTTGGCTATTGGCTGGTGGCGGGCATCGTGCTCGGCGCCATCATCTTCCGCGACCCCTCGGATATCTCGGTGCGCGCCTCGCTGGAAATGGGGATGTTCAGCGCGGCCTCTTTGATCGCGACGAGCGGTCTGGTCAGCGGCGCGGAGGTCTATGGCATCGTCCCGCCCGCGCTGGTGCTCGGCATGGCGCTGGTGGGCGGCGGGGCGCTTTCGGTCACCGGCGGCATCAAGCTGCTGCGGCTGCGCGCCATGCTGCTGCGCGCGCAGGGCGATCTGATGCGGCTCATCTCGCCCCATCTGGTGCAGCCGGCGCGCACCGGTGAAGGGGGCGTCGGCTCGGCCATGCGCGGGGTCTGGGTGGGCCTCGTGTCGGTGCTCGCGACCCTCGCCCTGACGATCATCCTCATGAGCATTTCCATGCCCAGCCTCCAGGCGGGGGTGACGGCGGCGGTGGCGGCGCTGACCAATGCCGGCCCGATCTATGACGCGGCCGATCCGGATTGGCCCGCCGTTTCCGCTTTGCCCCCGCTGTCCGTGCTCGGCGCCGCCTTCGCCATGATCGCCGGCCGGCTGGAGACGGTGGGCGCGTTCGTGCTCATTCACCTTGCCTTCTGGCGCAGTTGAGGTTCGAATTCCGTCATGTCCCGCATTGCCTATGTGAATGGCCGCTATCTGCCCCACCGCGACGCCTTCGTGCATGTGGAGGATCGCGGCTATCAGTTCGCCGACGGTGTGTATGAAGTCTGCGAAGTGCGCGGGGGCAAATTGATCGACGAACGCCGGCATCTCGACCGGCTCGACCGCTCGCTGAAGGAATTGCGCATTGCCGCCCCCATGTCGCGCGGCGCGCTTTCCACCGTGCTGCGCGAGACCGTGCGGCGCAATCTCGTGCGCGACGGGCTGGTCTATCTCCAGGTGACGCGCGGCGTCTCCCGGCGCGACCATGGCTTTCCCGCCGCCAGCGTGCCGCCGAGCATCGTGGTGACCGCTCGCTCGGCCAATTTTGCCAAGAACGACGCGACCGCCGCCGCCGGGATGAAGGTGATCTCGCTGCCGGAGAGCCGCTGGGACCGGGTGGACATCAAGAGCGTCGGCCTTCTGCCCAATGTGCTGGCCAAGCAGGCGGCGCGCGAGGCGGGCGCCGGAGAGGCCTGGTTCGTGGACGCGCAGGGCTTCGTGACGGAGGGTGCTTCCACCAATGCCTGGATCCTGACGCAGGACGGCGTGCTCGTGACCCGTCCGGCGGAGCACGGCATCCTGCGCGGCATCACTCGCACCGTGCTCATGGATGTCGCGGCGGAAATGCAGCTCAAGGTTGAGGAGCGGGCGTTTACCCTGGACGAAGCAAAGGCCGCCAAGGAGGCATTCGTTTCCTCGGCCACCTCCCTCATCATGCCGGTGATTGCCATCGACGGAACCCCGGTCGGCACTGGTGCCGTGGGCCCTGTGGCCCGCAATCTGAGGAGCGAATTCCACAAATTCGCCGAGGCCTCCGCTTGATGCAGCACAATATCCTGATGCTGCGGGGCAAAAATTGCAGTTGCACCGATTTTTCGCTGTGCCATCCTAGGCTGCTAACTCCCGCCCTTCGATCGCTGCTTCGCGTCGGGTAGGGCGGGGCAACGCCGAAAGAAACGGATACGAAAATGGCGGCGGAACGGACACAAAATCTGCAGGACACATTCCTCAATCACGTCCGCAAGAACAAGACTCCCCTCACGATCTTCCTGGTGAATGGGGTAAAGTTGCAAGGTGTGGTGACGTGGTTCGACAATTTCTGCGTCTTGCTGCGGCGCGATGGCCACTCTCAGCTTGTCTACAAGCACGCGATTTCGACCATCATGCCCGGTCATCCCGTGCAATTGTTTGACCCGACCGACGAGGTCGCGGCGGAGAAGGCGTAACGATACGTGGAGCATAAGGACGAACGGAGCGCGCCGAAGGTCGGGGCAAGAAGCGTCGAACGCCAGGCCCCGCCCACACGGTGCGCAGTGATCACGCCGTTTTCATCAAATCGGGCCCGTTGGACGCAGAAGGGCGCGGCGCACGAGCGCCGTTCTCCCGAAGCGCGGCTCGACGAGGCGGTGGGCCTCGCCATGGCCATCGATCTGGAGGTGGTCTATCGCGGCCTCGTGCCCTTGGCCGAGGTGAAGCCCGCCACCTATCTCGGCTCCGGTAAGGTGGAAGAGATCGCTGGAATCGTCCAGGCGGAAGAGATCGGCCTCGTGTTCTTCGATGCCGCGCTCTCCCCCGTGCAGCAGCGCAATCTGGAAAAGGCGTGGTCCACCAAGGTGGTGGACCGCACCGCCCTGATCCTGGAGATCTTCGGCAGCCGCGCCCGCACGAAGGAAGGCACGCTTCAGGTGGAACTCGCCCACCTGAACTACCAGCGCTCGCGCCTCGTGCGGTCCTGGACCCATCTGGAGCGCCAGCGCGGCGGCTTCGGCTTCCTGGGTGGTCCCGGTGAAACCCAGATCGAGGCCGACCGCCGGCAGATCGGCGAACGCATCATCCGCATCGAGCGCGACCTTGAGCAGGTGAAGCGCACCCGCGCGCTGCACCGCACAAGCCGCAAGCGCGTGCCCTATCCCGTGGTTGCATTGGTTGGCTATACCAATGCGGGTAAGTCCACATTGTTCAACCGTCTTACCCGTTCCGAGGTGATGGCGCAGGACCTGCTGTTCGCAACCCTTGATCCGACCTTGCGCGCAGTGGACCTGCCCCATGGCACGCGGATCATCCTGTCTGACACCGTGGGCTTCATCTCGGATCTGCCGACCCAATTGGTGGCGGCGTTCCGCGCCACGCTGGAAGAGGTGATCGAGGCCGACGTCATCCTGCACGTGCGGGACGTCTCCCACCCCGACAGCCAGGCCCAGGCGGACGACGTGAAGGACGTGCTCACGGATCTCGGCATTGATATCGAGGCCAGCGGGCGCGTGCTGGAAGTGTGGAACAAGATCGACCTGCTTTCGCAGGAAGCCCGCGAGGCGATGGAGAACACCGCCGTGCGGACCGACCTCGCGGAGCGGCCGATCCTGGTTTCCGCCCTCACCGGCGCCGGCACGTCCGATCTGCTGGATGTGGTGGAACGCCAGATCACCGCCGGCCGTGTGACACTGGACGTGACGGTGGCGGCCGACGATGGCGAAGGCCAGGGCTGGCTCTATCGCCATGGCGAGGTGTTGGAGCGCCGCACCGACGCGGACGGCGTGATGCATTTCGCGTTGCGCATCCTGCCCGAGCGCGCGCCCCTGGTGACGCGCCGGTTCGGCGCGGAGCGCGTCCACCAGATGTGAATGGAGGCGCGCGGCGGCGGCCAAGCCGGAAGCGGCCGCGCGCGGGCGAAGCCACCGGGATGAGCAGAGACGACGTGCCGGACGAAGCCGAGGTCTTGAAGGTGCGCCTGCGCCAGGACCTTCGCGACGCAATGGTCGCCCGAGAGCCGGTTCGCGTGCGCGTGCTGCGCCTGCTCGTGAGTGCACTCGACAATGCCCAGGCCGTGCCGGTCGCTTCGGAGCATAAAAGCTATGTGGTGCGCGCGTTCGGGGACCCTTCGGTGGAAGTGCCCCGGCTGTCGCTGACTCCCGATGCGGTCAGGCGCCTTCTTGCATCCGAAATCGCCGCGCGGGATGCGGCGGCTGCGGAGCTAGCGGGCGTTGGCCGGTTGGAGCAGGCGGACGTGCTTCATCAAGAGGCGCGGATTATCGGCGCCTATCTCGGGTAGAATGCGGGCGGGATACCGCTAGCTCCCGCACCGCGCTCATTCCCCGCGCTCGACGCCCTTCGCCGCCACCCAGAAGGCCTCCATTTCGTCCAGGCTGGCCTGTTTCGGCGCGCGTCCCGTCTCGGCGAGCCGGTCTTCCACGAAGGCGAAGCGGCGGGAGAATTTCTCGTTGGTGCCGCGCAGGGCCGCTTCCGGGTCCACGCCGGCATGGCGCGCGAGATTCACTACAGCGAATAGAAGATCGCCGATCTCGTCCTTGATGGCCTCCGGGCCGCCGGCCTCCAGTGCCTCGGAAACCTCGTCCGTCTCTTCCCGGATCTTGGCCAGCACCTGAAGCGCATCGTTCCAGTCGAAGCCGACGCGGCCGGCCTTTTCCTGCAGCTTCAGGGCGCGGGTCAGCGCCGGCAGGCCCACCGGCACGCCGTCGAGCGTGCGTCCGCCATCCTCCGCGGGAAGGCCGGCGGCGGCGCGGCGCTGGGCGCGCTCGGCTTTTTCCTGCGCCTTGATCTCCGCCCACAGGCCCTTCACCGCCTGGGGGGTGAGGTCGCGCACATTGCCGAACACATGGGGATGGCGGCGGATGAGCTTGGAGGTGATGGCCTCGACCACATCGCCGAGATCGAACAGGCCCCGCTCTTGGCCGAGCCGCGAGTGGAACACCACCTGAAACAGCAGGTCGCCCAGTTCGTCCGGCAGGTCGGCCATGTCGTTGCGGGCGATGGCGTCCGCCACCTCATAGGCCTCCTCGATGGTATAGGGGGCGATAGTGGAGAAGTCCTGCTCCAGGTCCCACGGGCAGCCGGTGCCCGGCGTGCGCAGCGCGGCCATGATCTCCACGAGGCGGGCAAGATCGCGGGAAGGCTGCATCGGGGGTCTCCGGGCAAGGGCGCCGCAGGGCGGCGTCGGGGGCAAGGGCGCCGCATGGCGGCAGCGGGCAGGTGGGACTATCATCACGGCGGGTTTGCCGCGAATGCGGGTCTGCCGAGGATAAAGCATGAGTTCCCTCTCAACCGAAAGCGTGGCCGCGCCTGTACCGTCCGAGGATGACACGGGCATTCGTCCCGGAGAGATCGCGGTCGCGCTGCCGCCGGCTTTCGATGCCGGGCTGTATTTCATCGGCCGCATCCGCACGCCCTGGGCGCGGCGGGAGGATTGCCCCAAGCGCGGCAGCGAGGATGGCCCCATCTGCCGGCTGGAGATCGACCCGCGCTGGGAAGCCGCGCTCGAAGGCGTCGGGCGCGAGCCGCGCCTCCAGGTGCTCTATTTCATGGATCAGGCCCGGCGCGATCTGGTGTTGCAGATGCCCCGACGCGCCAGCGCAGCTTCCGGCACCTTTGCCCTGCGCTCGCCGGTGCGGCCGAACCCCATCGCCTCCTCGGTGGTGCTGTTCGTCGCCCGCGAAGACCTGAGCGTGCTGGTGCGCGGGCTCGATTGCATCGACGGCACGCCGCTGGTGGATCTCAAGCCGCAATATTGTACCCTGGCGCACGATGTGACTTAACGTCATGTCGCGTCCGCACGCTTGAGCTTTCATGAGGTTTCCCTTGAGCACATCCACCGGCCTTTCCTTCGGCGCGACCCCTGCGGATGGCGCGCCGCCGGCGGAAGAGGGGCTGATCTACAGTTTCCGGCCGCGCCTGATCGGCTCCGGCTCGCGGTTCCGCCTGGATGGCGAGACGCTGCATTGGGCGGTCGGTGCGCGGTCCGGCGCGCTGCATCTGCGCGACGTGGTGCGGGTCCGGCTCAGCTATCATCCCGGCCAATTGGCTTCGCCCAATTATGAGACCGTGATCCACGGCAGGGCGGGGGAAAAGCTCACCATCGGCTCGCTCTCGCGCACCTCCATCACCAATGTGGACGACCATCGCAAGGCCTATGCCGCCTTCATCGCCGCCCTGCACGGCGCGCTGCGGCCTTATGCGAGTGGCATCGTGTTCGATGGTGGCCTGCCGCCCTGGCGCTGGTGGCTCATGAGCGGGCTGGCGGGCGTCACGGCTTTGGGGCTGCTTGCGGTGCTGGCGAGCGCGCTCGGCAATGCCGACTGGACGGTCGGCGCCCTGATCCTGGTGCTGTGTCCGCTGCTGGCATGGCCGCTCGCGGAGATGCTGTGGCGCAACCAGCCAGCGCCCTATTCGCCCTCGGCCTTGCCGGCGCGCCTGCTGCCGAGCTGAGGGCGAACCTCTTCTTCCTGCGCCTTTTTCATCAGCCCCGCCGCCACGTCTGCGACGCGGGGTGCGGGCAAGGCGGTGAAAGGCAGGGGGCGGGTCACCGCGATCGCGGCCAGGCCCAGCCGCGCCGTGAGCAGGCCGTTCACCACCCCTTCGCCGAGCCGTGCCGAGAGGCGCGCAGCAATGCCCGAGCCCACCAATTCCTGCACCAGCGTGTCGCCCGCCGCCATGCCGCCGGTCACGGCGAGATGGCTGAGCACATGGCGCACCAGCCGCAGCATGCCGAGCGCGCCGGGGCGTCCGCCATAGAGTTCAGCCAGCCGGCGGATCAGCACGAAGGCGCTGTAGAGCACGAACAAAAGGTCCACCACCGCGCGCGGTGAAACGGCGGTCACCACCGACACCCGCTTGGCCGTGTCGGAAACCAGCTGGCGCGCCCGTGCGTCGAGCGGCGCCATCAGCGTGCGCTCGGTGAGCCGCACCAGATCCGCCCCGTCGATGATCTCCCCAAGATGGGAGGAGAGATCGCCCCGGGCGCGGGCGAGCGCGGGCATCTCCTTGGCGATTCCGAGCAGATCGTGCGTCACGGCCTCGGCCAGCGGCCGGTCATCGGTGGCGAGCGCGAGCACAGCCCGTTCGCGAATGGAATCCAGACTGGAAAAGCGCATCAGCCCGGCGACCTCGCGGCCGATGATGGCGAGCACGCTCACCGCCAGCAGGCCCGCCAGCGCCAAGCCGAGATAGCCGAGCGCCTGCGTCTGCGCGAACAAATCCTCGATCAGCCGCGTCACCGCAAGGCCGATGCCGAGGCTCGCGAGCCCGCCGAGCGCGGTCCAGAACACGGCGCCGAGCGAAAAACCCCGGCGCCGCGCGGGCGGGGCGGGCGCGACGATCTCGTCCGCTTCTTCGATAGGCGCCGGCGCCTCAGTCACCACGATGCCGGCCTCGTCCAGGCGGAACACCTGGGGGCGGGTATTTTCGGGCCGGTGCCGATCGTTGCGCGGGTCTGCCATGAAGACGTCTGATCTCAGCTCAGCCGGTCGCCCAATAGGAACTGGAGCGCGCGGTCGAGGCGTATATGGGGCAGCGGGCCGGCCGGGCCAATGCCGGCCGGCGGGCGGAAGCGCAGGAAGCGGAAATCCGCCTCGCTGTCCGGCCCGCTCGCAAGCCCGCGAAAGGCGGCGCCGTCAGCGGCGAACAGGGCATCGGGATTGGCCGGCAATTCGCCGGGAAACAGCGCCACCTCCTCGCTGCCATCAAACACCTGTCCGCCGGCTTCCTGCCCGGCCTCGGGCGTGCCGATGATGGCGGCGATGTTGCGCCCGCCCTTGGAGACCTCGGCCTCGCGGGTGGCGCGGATCGCCGCGAGCGCGGCGACATCGATGCGCGCCCCGCCTTCCTGGGCGCGGGCCAGCGCGCGCTCCACGAGCCGCCGCAGAATGGCTTCCAGGCGGTCGTGGCTGGCGCGGTGGAGATGGTCGGCCTTGGTGGCGGCGAACAGCACCTTCTCGATGCGCGGGCGCAGCAGGGCGCTGACCAGTGTGTTCCGGCCCACGCGGAACGCCACCAGGATCGAATCCAGCGCGCGCTCCAGGTCCGCCAGGGCGGCAGGCCCGGCGTTGAGCGCGGACAGCGCATCCACCAGCACGATCTGCCGGTCGAGCCGGGCGAAATGATCGCGGAAGAAGGGGCGCACCACCGCGCTTTTGTAGGATTGGAACCGCCGCTCCATCATGGCGCCGAGCGAGCCCGCGGGCAGCGTCGCGCCGTCCTGAAGATCGAGCGGGGCGAAGGTGAGGGCCGGGGAGCCTTCCAGATCGCCGGGCATGAGGAAGCGGCCCGGCGGCAGCAGGCTCATGCCCACCCGCTCGCCCCGGCAGGCGGCGAGATAGGCGGTGAAGATGGCCGCAAGCTCCCGCGCCACGCTCTCGTCGGCCGGCGCGGCCGGCGTGTGCGCGCCAAGCGCCGCCAGCAGCGCCCCGGCATAGGGCAGGCGTGCCGGCGCGCGGGCCAGCTCCAGCGCCTGTCGGCAGAAATCGGCATAGCTCATGTCGAGCAGCGGCAGGTCCAGCAGCCATTCGCCGGGATAATCCACGAGATCGAGCGTGAGGCGCCGCATGCCGCCCCGGACGGGGGCATAGGACACCTCCAGCCGCAGCTCGCTGATGCGGGTGGTGGAGGAGGGCCAGTCGCGCGCGCTCGCAAGGCTGGCCAGATGGTCCTCATAGGGAAAACGCGGCACCGCGTCGTCCGGCTGGGGCGCGAGGCGCGCGCCGGCGATGCGGCCGGCGTTCATGGCCTCAAACACCGGCAGGCGGCCGCCGCGCATCAGCGCATGCACGAGCGCCGTGGTGAAGATGGTCTTGCCCGAGCGCGCAAGCCCGGTGACCCCCAGGCGCAAGGTCGGATGGGCGAGATCCTCGAACCGGTCCGCGACCGCGCGCAGGCCGATCCAGGCTTCATCCAGCAGGCCCATGGCCAAGGGTCACATCTCCAGCATGAGCGAGCGCGGCGTCACGAAGCGGTCGAGCCGCCCGGTCTGCGGGGTCACCTCGGCCCAATCGTCGATGGGCAGGTCGATGATGGCCAGCGCGCCGGTGGGAAATTTCTCCGCCATCTGGCTGCGGGTCGCCGCCGGGCCCTGGTCGGTCAGCACGTCGGCGATGTCCTCCAGCCCGGGATTGTGGCCCACCAGCATCAGCGACTGAACCTCGCGCGGCTGCTCGCGCAGCACGGTCAGGATGCGTGTGACGCCGGCTTCGTAGAGGCGCGGCTCGCTCTGCACCGCGACGGTGGAGGGCAGGGCGGGGGCCACCAATTCCCAGGTCTCGCGGGTGCGCCGGGCCGGGGACACGAGTACCCGGTCGGGCACCAGGTCCTGCGCCGCCATATAAGAGCCGATCATC
Organism: Roseixanthobacter pseudopolyaromaticivorans; assembly: GCF_043195145.2. NCBI lineage: Bacteria > Pseudomonadati > Pseudomonadota > Alphaproteobacteria > Hyphomicrobiales > Xanthobacteraceae > Roseixanthobacter > Roseixanthobacter pseudopolyaromaticivorans. Next base: position 2,476,858 of record NZ_CM195539.1, on the reverse strand, counting down.
GGCGCCGCCGCCCGCCCGCGCTGGGCCAGCGGCCGCTCGGGATCGACAATGCCCGCAGGCCAATCGGATTTCGCGTGGCGAAGCAGAATGAGGCGGCGCATGGACCATCCGAGGCGTGGCGAGGATTCGCACCTTATCATGCGGGGTCCCCTGGTGCAGTGCGGCGAACCGCCGATATGCCGAAGCGGGGGCCGCCGCGCCCGGCGCCGACCCTGAGCGCGCGTAGCGATAGGTATCAAGCTAGGGCGAGACTTTTCCCGATAACCTGAATATTCTTTGTCCCGTCGCGCTGATGAGCGGCTGGGGGCCGAGCTCGATGATCTTCCCTGGGCTAGTCGAGGCTGTCCGCGTTCGCCCATGGCTGTCCTACCTTTTGGCCGCAACGCTCAGCGTTCTGGCCCTGCTGGTGCGCTTCGCGACGGGCGATTTCCTCGCCGGCTATCCCTTCATCACCTTCATTCCGGTGGTGTTTCTCGCAGCGTTTCTGGGCGGATTTGGGCCGGGCCTGCTGGCGGCCGTGCTCGGCGGGCTGCTGGTGGCCTATTACATCGTCACGCCGCAGGATGGCTTGGGGCTCGACTGGCCCTCCGGCTATGTGGGGATGCTGTTCTATGCCCTGACCTCCCTGCTGATCATCTCCGTGACCGGCAGCCTGCTCGCCGCAGTCCAGCGGCAGAAGGCGAGCGACGAGGCCCTGCGCCGCCTGAATGCGGAGCTGGAGACGCGGATTGCCGAGCGCACCGCCGAACTGCAGGCCGAGATGACCGAGCGATTCGTCGCCGAAGCGCAGATCCGCCAGATGCAGAAAACCGAGGCCATCGGCCAGCTGACCGGGGGCATTGCCCACGATTTCAACAATATGCTCGCGATCGTCATCGGCTCGCTGGACATCGCGCGGCGCCGGCTGACGGGCGAAGAGCACGATCTGGTGCGGACCTGCCTCGACAATGCCATGGAGGGTGCGCAGCGGGCCGCGGCGCTGACCCAGCGGCTGCTCGCCTTTTCACGCCAACAGCCGCTGGAGCCCCAGCCGGTGGATGCCAACAAGCTGGTCGGCGGCATGTCGGAGCTGCTCCGGCGCACCCTTGGCGAAACCATTCGGGTGGAGACCGTACTGGCGGGCGGCCTCTGGCGCTCGTTCGCCGATCCCGCGCAATTGGAAAATGCCATCGTCAATCTGGCGGTAAATGCGCGCGACGCCATGCCCGACGGGGGCCGGCTGACCATCGAGACCGCCAATTCCGACCTGGACGAGCGCTATGCCCGCAATCATGCCGAGGTGGCGGCCGGGCAATATGTTTTGGTGAGCGTCACCGACACCGGCACCGGCATGAGCCCGCACGTGATCGAGCGGGCATTCGATCCCTTTTACACCACCAAGGGCGTCGGTCGTGGCACCGGCCTCGGGCTCAGCCAGGTGTACGGTTTCGTCAAGCAGTCCGGCGGCCATGTGAAGATCTATTCGGAGGTCGGCCAGGGCACCACGGTGAAGCTCTACCTGCCGCGTCATGTGGGGGAGGCGGCCAGGATCGAACGCGGGGAAAGCGGCGAAGGGCAGCCGCCGCTGGGCCGTCCGGAGATCACAATCCTGGTGGTGGAGGACGAGGAGAACGTGCGCCACATGAGCGTCGATGCCCTGCGGGAGCTTGGCTACACCGTGGTGCAGGCCAGCAGCGGCAATCAGGCCCTGGAGCAACTGGTCCTGCAACCGCGCATCGACCTGCTGTTCACCGACATCGTCATGCCCGACATGACCGGCCGGCAGCTGGCGGAGCAAGCGGCCGCCGCGCGCGCGGGGCTGAAGGTGCTCTACACCACCGGCTACACCCGCAATGCCGTGGTGCATAACGGCATTCTGGACCGGGGCGTGGCCTTTCTTCCGAAGCCCTTCTCGCTCGACCAGCTGGCCCGCAAGGTGGACGACGTGCTGGCCGACCGTGGCGCCAACCGGCCCTGACCCCCCGTCCGCGAACGGCACGCCCGTCGCGAATTCGGTATAATAAAACCAATGTCGGCAACGGCGCGTGGCGAATCTCGGTTTGCGGTTTCTTGATACCGTGAAACGCCCAATGCCCCCTTGGACCTAACGCACGGCGATGCTACGCCTTACTCTTGCTGGATTTGTGACACCCTCTCGCCCACATTGAAGGGTGCCGCCGACACCGGCGTTCAACAACGGGATTGGGGCTCCATGACCCTTTCGCCACGATGAACACGAACGTGCGCGCCACCGGGCCCGGCATCGCCTCGGCCGAGCCGTTGCCCGTCGTGCGGGGCGACCTCGATTGCGATGTCTGCGTCATCGGCGACGGCGTGCCGGGGCTTTGGATCGCGCTCGTCCTCGCCCTGCGCGGCCGAACCGTCGTGTTGCTGGAGACGAAGGCCCCGGAGGCCGGGCGCCAGGAAAGCGTCATCACCTCCGGCCTCGATCTCACCGCCAAGGATCTGTGTGCGCGTGCCGACCGGGACCGGGCGCGCGAATTGTATGATCTCTCGACCGGGGCGACCCGTAGCGCCTTGCGGCTGCTGGATGTGCTGCGCCTCGAGCAGACCGGGGAGGGCGAATTGCTGGTGCCCGGCCCGGCCGGTCTCGCAGATTTGTTGGACGAGGCCGCCGCCCGCGACGTGCTCGGGCTCCCCGAACTGGCCCGCGTGGGCGAGGCGGATCTGTTCGATCTCATCGGCACCGATGTCTATTCCGGCGCCCTGTTCGACCCGGACGCACGGCGCTTCGACGTGGGCCCCCTGGCTTCGCTGCTGGGCGCGGCGGCGGTGGCGGCCGGCGTCCGGCGATTCCCGCGCACGCCGGTCGAGAGCGTCGATCTCGACGGCGTGCGCAAATATATCCAGCTCGCCACCGGGCGGGTGCGGGCGGACCACGCCATCTTCTGCGCCACGCGCGGGCTCGGCCGGGTGGCGCCCTGGCTTGCCCGTGCGGTCTATCCCGCAACCTTCGTTACCGGCAGTTTCCACGTCTCCGGGGGCGGCTATGGCGGCCCGGCGGTGCGCGAGACCGGCGCGCGGCCGGTGCGCTTCGCCCTTGATGGCGGGCACCTCACCTTCACCGCGCCCACCGCCACCTATCAGGGCCGGGAGGTCGCCGCCGCCTGCGCCCTGCGGCGGCAGGCCGGTGCCCTCTATCCGCGCCTCGCTTCCGCCATGGTGGGCCATGCCTTCGGCTGGCGCGCCGCGCGCGCCCCCTCCGGCCTTCCGCTGATCGGCAGCTATCGGCCGGGCGTGTGGTATGCCCTTGCCCTGGGGCAGGACCCGCTGGCCAATATCAGCCTCGCCGCCGATCTGATCGGCGACGCCATCGTGGACCGCGACGACCGCATCACCCTGTTCGGGGTCCCGCCGCTGCCATCGACCTGGGGGATGCTCGGCGCCGGCGTGCGTTGGACGAATTATTGGACCGGCCGGCTCGCGGACCGGGGAGAGCGGCGCCGCGCCCGCGTCGCGGACCGCCAGGAAGTCAGCACGGTAGAATTCTCCAGTGCATGACGAATCATTCGGGTTTCATTGACCTTATCCGCAACGAAAGAGCGCCGAACTCCGGCGAGAAGCGCAATAACTGCGGCGGAGTGACATATTTGGCACCAAAGAATGGAGGCTGCCCGGTAGGGTAGACTTTGGGATTCCTAACTGGGTGGACTATGGCCGAGCTGCGCCTTCTCTCTCTCGTAACGCTCTGTGCCACCGGCCTTTCCTTCGCCGCGACCAGCCCGGCCGCCGCGGCCGATGTTGCTCCCGTCACGATCTTCGGCGCTCCGTCCCAGCCGAAGGAAGATTGGTATGTGACCATCGGCGGGTCCGGCAACATTGTACCTCAATATCCCGGAAGCGAAACCTACGAACTGCGCCCCGGCTTCATTTTCAGCCTAGAAAAGGCGAGTGAACTCAACACGTTCCACAGTGTGGACGACAATCCCTCTGTCGCCTTCTTCGACACCGGCAAGTTCCGTATCGGCGCCGTGGGGCGGATCGACTGGGGCCGGGACGAGGACAGTTCGGACCGCCTGACCGGCCTTGGAAACCTGGACCCCTCGCTGGAAGTGGGCGGCTATTCCGAATGGTATCCTGTTGACTGGCTGCGCCTGCGCGGTGAGCTGCGGTATGGTTTCGGCGGTTATGAGGGATGGGTCGGCGATCTCGGCGCGGACGTGATTATTCCTTACGAATCCTGGCGTTTCGCCATCGGCCCCCGCCTCGCCTTCGGCTCCTCCGCCTTTCAGAATGCGTATTTTGGTGTGACGCCGTTCCAGTCCTTGAGCGCGAATTTCCTCGGGAATCCGACCTCGGTCTATCAGGCCAGCAGCGGCCTTTACTCCTGGGGCGCGACCGCCCAGCTGAGCAAGAATTTCGGCAAAGGCTTCACTGCAGGCATATTTGGAACTTACGGCCGCCTCGTCGGAGACGCCGCCGATTCTCCGCTGACCCAGAGCTCCAATCAATTCATGGCAGGGGTCTCGCTCGCCTACACCTTCAACATTGGCAAGACCTGGTGGTGAACGACCGCCCACGCGCATGAGGCACATGCCTCGCCGCGGGCGGTATTAGACTGCAGTAAGGGAACGCGAAGTGCGTCGCTCGAGTTTGATCTCGGCGGATGCGTGTGTTGATGGCGGTTGTCGACGGGCGAGGTGGTGGATATAAGCGCGGCGACCCGGTGGGGATCAGCGACGCTGTATCGAGGACATTGCTGATGTCGGTCCAAATCGACCAGGACTATCGCCCCCGCGAGGACGAGCCCTTCATGAACGACCGCCAGCGGGAATATTTCCGGCTGAAGTTGTTGAATTGGAAGGAGGACATCCTGCGGGAGGCGCGTGAAACGCTGCAGCACCTTCAAGACGAGAACCAGAATCACCCCGACCTTGCGGACCGTGCCTCTTCCGAGACGGACCGTTCGATCGAGCTGCGGGCCCGCGACCGCCAGCGCAAGCTGATCTCCAAGATCGACGCTGCCCTTGGGCGGATCGAGGACGGGAGCTATGGCTATTGCGAAGACACAGGCGAGCCGATTTCCCTCAAGCGGTTGGAAGCCCGGCCCATCGCCACATTGTCGGTGGAGGCACAGGAGCGGCACGAGCGACGTGAGCGCGTGTATCGCGACGATTGAGCTGGTCGGCCGGTGACCGGAGGGATCCAGCTTCTCCGCGACGGCCGATTCCAGACAAAATAAAAGCCGGGCATCACGCCCGGCTTTTTCTTTAGTGCATCGTTTGCGTGGTCAGCGCTGCCCTGTACCGCGCCCAAGAAGATTGGCCATCTCCGCCTCCAAGTCCTCAAACGGGTCCTTCTCGGCTTCGACCTTGGGCTCCGGCGGGGCCTTTGCCTCGGCGACCGGCGGGGTCAATGCGGGTGCGTCGATAGAGACCATGCTGCCGGAATCCAGCGCGAACGGGTTGGCCACTTCGCTTTGGAACGCATCCGTCGCAGGTGTCGCCGGTGGTGTCGCGCGGGGCAGCACCCAGCGGCGGGGCGGGGCTGCTGGAGCGGCGGGTGCGAAAGCGGGCTTCGGCGGTTGCGCCGCCCCGCTTTCTGCCGGTCCCACGCCGATCGTAGGAGCGGGCACCGGCGCCTTGACTTTCAGGTCTCTCGGATCGACGGGGCGCGCCCGCACTTCCGGCGCCGGCGCAATCGGTGCGCGCGGCGGGTTGGGAGCGGGGGCATCCATTGCGATGGTGGGCAGATCGGCTGGCTCCACCACACGGGCGGCGGCGGGGCGGGCGGACACTTCCGGCGCGGGCGGTTCCACGACAGGCGCGGGCCTGACGGGCACCTGTTCCTGCGGGGGCTGGCCGCCTTCGGGACGCGGCTTGATGTTCGCCGTGCGAAACAGAGCGCCAAGCCCCCGTCGTGCCGGCGGAGCTTCTTCCGCAGGCGCGGGGACTGGATCCGCCGGAGCACCGGTGATTTCAGCTGCATCCGGGCCCAGCAGATCTTCAAGCGTCAGCGCGGGAATGATTTCAGCGGGCTTTGGTGTCGCACCAACAACTTCTGGAGCCACAGGGCGCACATTGGGCGGCGTAGCGACCGGCGGGGCGGTGGGGCGCTTCGGAGGGGTCTCGGCCAAGCGCGGCTCCGTGCGCTCGGCATCCGCCGCTCGGATGTCCTTTCCGAGCGTGAAAGTGGTTCCACGACGCGGCGCGGGCGGCTCGGTCTGCGCGGCAGCGGGAAGCGGAGCCGCGGACGGGGCGGCAGGCGCCTTGCGTTCAAATACGGGAGGCGCCATGGGCGGCGCGACCGGTGACGCAGGCTCGGGCATCACTTCGGGCACGATCGCTTCGCGCTCTGGCCGCGCCTCTTTCTCGGCGACCAGATCGGGCACCTTGCTTTCTTCAGCAGCGACAGTCGCCTGCGACCCGACGCTCACCTGAGGGGCAACGCCGGTTTCCGGGGCAAACTTCACTTCCGGCGCCTTAACGTCTGGTGCGGCTGCGATTTCAGGGGCGGGAGCAAGACGTGTTGCCGGGGAGGATGGCGCGGGTGCGGTTTGAGCCGTTTTGGCCGAATCGGCGTTCGGATCGAGCCGCTGCGGCCGTGCGAAGGACGGGCGCGGGGTGTCGGTGCGACGCGGCGCATCGATTGCGGGAACGGCCACGTCGGTGGTGCGGCGCGTGGGGATGGGGCGGCGGATTTCCGGCGGCGAAGCGGGAACGTCCAGTGCGGGGGGAGTGGCAGGGGCAGAAGCCGGCTCGCGCGCAACCGAAATTGCTGACGGCGCAGCCTCTTCCAGCTTGGCCAGGGCCGGCTCGGGAACGGCGGGGTCGACTGGCGCAGTCTCTGCCGGCGGCTTTGCGGCGCTGGGCGCCCCCAGCGGCCGACGCGGCGCTTGGCCATCCCGCGCGTAAATGGATTCGCGCGGGGGGCTCGCTTCGCGCGGCGGCAAGGCTTCACGAGAAGGGAAAGCCTCACGCGAAGGCAAAGCGTCCCGTGGCGGCAAGGTTTCACGGGGTGGCAGGGCTTCGCGGCCGTCGCGGGGCGCGAGGGTCTCACGCGCCTCGCGGGCCATAAGCGACTCCCGCGGCTCGCGCGGCGGCAGCGCTTGGGCGGCCTCGCGCCCGATGGCCGGTTCGCGCGGCACGGCCGGCTCGCGTGCCGGAGCGCGAGAGATCGCAGGCTCCACGACGATATCGGTGGACCCGCCAACCAGGAGCAGGTGCTCAACCTCATCGCGTCGCACCAGTACCAAGCGTCGGCGGGGATCTATGGTGACGCTGTCGAGGACCGCGAGGCGCGCCTGACGGGAGCGCGCCGTGCCGCTCCTGCCATCGCGCCCGAGGCGCCGGACAATAAACACGGTCAAGCCCAGCAGCACGCCGATCACCAGTAGGGCGATGGCCAAGCGCACGGGCAGATCGAGTTGCGCCCCAAACAAATTCTGCAACATCGTGTGTCCTCTTCGCTGCCCGTGCGATGTACCACGTCCCAGGCCCCCGCGCTCCTCGGCGAGCGGCCAGGCGCAGGAGCGCGCGCACGGTACAACATCAACTGGCGAACCAAGAAATTGTTGACGATCATGGCATGATTTCAACCAATGCCGTAACTTTGCGTTAATTTTCGCGGATTCGGAGCAGGTATGGCCGCGAAGAGCGTATCTGCGTGCATCGGAAGGACGTCTTCATGAGCACCGACGCGGGCGATGCGCGCTCGGGTTTGTCGAGCGGCGTGTTCAGCCGCAGATCGTCCGGACGTGAGCGGCTGGTGGTCGGTGGGGCGGCATTCGCCGGGGGCCTCCTTGTCGCCATTCTGCAGGGCAGCACGGGCGGCAGCGTCACGGCGGTCCTTGCGGGACTCGCGGCCATTGGCATCTTCGCCGTCGTCAGCGCGACCATGCGGGTGTGGAGCGGCACCGATAAGCGAAGCGACGAATTGGTGCAGGCTCTGCTCGCCAATATGAGCGACGCGGCGATTGTCGTTGAGGCCGGCGAACGCGTGTTGGCCGCCAATACGGCCTATCTCAATCTGAGCCGCAGCGCGGCCGGCCAGGTGCCGACGCCGGATCGCTTTCTCGGGCGCATTCCGGGCGGGCAGGCCATGGTAGGGCTGCTGCTGCGGAGTGCCGCCGACGGCATCCGGGGGATGCAAACCTTTCCCTTTGATGCCAACCCTGCGGGTCGGCGCCTGGTGGTTTCGGTGCAGCCGCTTGCCGGCGCCCGTCGCGCCCTATGGGTTCTGCATCTGGCGGGGGAGAGCATTCCCTCAGCACCCGCTGTAGCGCTGGAGGCGGGTGCGGGCCTCGCGCGCCCACTAGCAGCGCAGGTGATTGAACAGGTACCTGCGCCGGACGGCGTCGCCGCCCTTGCTGAAATCTGGGAAAAAGCACCGGTGGGCATGGTGCTGCTTTCCGCGTCCGGCGGGCGCCTCACGAACGCCACCTTGGCCCGCTGGCTGGGATACGGGCTCGCCGAGCTGGGCAGTGGGACATTGCCGTTCGCCGAACTCATTGCCCCGCAAAGCGCTGCGATCGCCAAGGCCGTGTTGGAACGTGGCCAGTCCGGACCGCGCGGCATCGACATCGATTTCGTACGCCAGGATGGCTCGATCGCGTCCGGCCGTGTCTGGATTGGGGGGCGAGCCGGGTCGGACAGCATAGCAGTGGTGATTCCGCGTGGCGACGCGGTGGCACTGTCGGCCGCGGAACGGCCGGCTGCGGCCCCTCCAGCCCGCATGTCCACGGTCGCGGACGGCTCGTTCTTCGCCCGTTCACCGCTCGCCATGGCCAATGTGGATGGGGCAGGCGCCGTACGTGAGGCAAACGGCAGCTTCTCCCGCCTGTTCGCCGGCAGCGACCGCGCGCTCGCGGGAGCCAAGCTCGTGCAACTCGTTGCCGAACGCGATGTCCCAGCGGTGGAAAACCTCGTGCGGGAGACGCTGACCGGCCAGGCGGGTGGTGCCCCGGTGGAGGTCGGCATCGCCGGGCAGGCGGGACGCTCGGCCCGCCTCTATGCGGCCGATCTTGGACCGGGCGGCGCCGGCGCGGCGATCTATGCGGTGGACACCACCGCCCAGCGTGCCCTTGAGGCGCAGTTCGCCCAATCGCAGAAGATGCAGGCCATCGGGCAACTGGCCGGCGGGGTGGCGCACGATTTCAACAATGTGCTGACCGCGATTCTGGGCTATTGCGACCTGCTCCTGGCCAACCACCGGCCGAGCGATCCGTCCTTTCCCGACATCATGCAGATCAAGCAGAACGCCAATCGCGCGGCGGGGCTGGTGCGCCAGCTCCTCGCCTTTTCGCGCCGGCAAACCCTGCGCCCCCAGGTGATCCAGCTCACCGATGTAATTTCCGATCTTTCCATGCTGTTGCGCCGCCTGATGGGCGAGAGCATCTCGCTGCAGGTGGAGCACGGGCGAGAGCTGTGGCCGATTCTCGTGGACGTGAATCAGTTCGAGCAGGTGATCGTGAATCTCGCGGTCAATGCGCGCGATGCCATGCCCTCGGGCGGCGTCGTGACCCTGCGCACTCTCAATGTTCCCGCCGCGGCCTGCGCTGCCTATGGCGACGCCAGCAGCCTTGTCCCCGCCGATTATGTGCTGGTCGAAGTGGGTGACACCGGCACCGGAATGCCTGCGGACATATTGGAGAAAATCTTCGAGCCGTTCTTCTCCACCAAGGACGTGGGGAAGGGCACCGGCCTTGGGCTCTCCACGGTCTATGGCATCGTCAAGCAGACGGGCGGGAGCGTGCTCGCCTCCAGCGAACTCGGCAAGGGCAGCCTGTTTCGTGTGTTCCTGCCACGCCATGAGGGGGGGGCGGAAGAGGTGCAAGCCCGGCCGATCGAGCCGGAAGCCAAGGTGCCCGATCTCACCGGCCAGGCATCGGTGCTGCTGGTGGAGGATGAGGACGCCGTGCGGGCCTTCGCCTCTCGCGCTTTAAGTGCGCGCGGCTACCGCGTCGTCGCGGCGGCAAACGGCGCCGAAGCCCTGGAGGCGATCGACCAGCCGGGTACCAGCTTCGACGTGGTGGTGTCCGACGTGGTGATGCCCGAGATGGACGGGCCGAGCCTGCTGCGCGAACTGCGTCGCCGCGATCCCAAGCTGAAGATCATTTTCATCTCCGGCTATGCGGAAGAGGCGTTCGCCAAGAATCTCCCCGAGGGGGAGCGTTTTGCCTTCTTGCCAAAGCCTTTCTCCCTGAAACAGCTGGTCGCCGCCGTGAAGGAAGCGACCCGCCCCTAACGGCACGCGGGCGTTTGAAAGGCTTTTTCCCCTGTCAAACTGTCGCAGCCTCACCTGAGCAGTGGAAAGCTCACAGATGTGTGCTGCGCTGCGTCAGGCCAATTGACGCCGCGGTACTGCACTGCAAACAGGCATCGGGACGGATATCGACACTTGGGTGCACGGAGATCTGCTGAAAGATCGGCTGCGCGGCGCGTTTTCCTGCCCCCACAACGGCCTTGAAGCGTTGCGGTGAAAATCGGCGACATACAAAAATTCGTGTGGCTTTTGTGGGATATGGGCGATGTCGTTCCGGCATGTCGGTGAGTTTGGATGGTTCTACACGCGTCAAAGGCAAGGTCGCACTTGCCACCCATCTGGCGCTGCGATAAGCCTCGCTCGTTTCGAACTCCTCCAACCGAGGCCGGCGCGGTAACGCTTCAAGCGGATCGCCCATGCGCCCCAAGGTGCGGATCATGAACCTGCTGCTCCAGGATTATCTCCCGGTCGTCATCTTCATAGGCGTGTCGGTGGTGATCGGCCTCGCCTTGCTGGTGTCACCCTTCATCGTGGCCTATAGCAGCCCGGATCCGGAGAAGCTTTCAGCCTACGAATGCGGCTTCAATGCGTTCGACGATGCCCGCATGACCTTCGACGTGCGGTTCTACCTCGTCTCCATCCTCTTCATCATCTTCGATCTGGAAGTGGCCTTCCTGTTCCCCTGGGCGATTTCGTTCGGCGGCCTCGGTGATCTCGGCTTCTGGTCCATGATGCTCTTCCTCGGCGTGCTGACCGTCGGGTTCATCTACGAATGGCGCAAGGGAGCACTCGAATGGGATTGACCCCTTCTGCGACGAAGCCGCTGGTGGCCCAGGCGCCGCGCGGCCTTGTCGATCCCAATACCGGCCGGCCCGTCGGCTCGGATGATCCCTTTTTCCAAGAGATCAATTCGGAGCTCGCCGACCGCGGCTTCCTGATGACCAATGTCGATGATCTCATCACCTGGGCGCGCACCGGCTCGCTCATGTGGATGACCTTCGGCCTTGCCTGCTGCGCCGTGGAGATGATGCAGGTTTCCATGCCGCGCTACGACGTGGAGCGCTTCGGCTTCGCGCCGCGCGCTTCGCCGCGGCAGTCGGATGTGATGATCGTCGCCGGCACGCTGACCAACAAGATGGCGCCTGCTCTGCGCAAGGTTTACGACCAGATGCCGGAGCCGCGTTACGTGATCTCCATGGGCAGCTGTGCCAATGGTGGTGGCTATTATCACTATTCTTATGCGGTAGTGCGCGGCTGCGACCGGATCGTGCCCGTGGACATCTATGTCCCCGGCTGCCCGCCGACCGCCGAAGCGCTGCTCTATGGCGTTCTTCTTCTGCAAAAGAAGATTCGCCGCATCGGAACCATCGAACGCTGAATCGCTGCACGCACGGCGACGGGAAGAGGCAGATGGACGAGACCTTGAAGGACCTCGCGGCTCACGTATCGGGCGCGCTCGGCGAAGCGGTCCGCGCGACGCACATCGCGTTCGGCGAACTGACCCTTGAAGTGGAGGGAGCGCAGATCGTGAAAGTCGCGACTTTCCTGCGCGACGATCCGACCTGCCTGTTCCACTGCATCGTGGATGTGTGCGGCGTGGATTATCCGGCGCGCGAGTTGCGATTCGAGGTCGTCTATCACCTGCTGTCGTTGAAGCATAACATGCGCATCCGCCTGAAGGTGCAGACCGACGAGGCGACCCCCGTTCCTTCCATTTGCGGTGTTTTCCCCGGCGCCAACTGGTTCGAGCGGGAAGCCTACGACATGTATGGCATCCTGTTCACCGGCCATCCCGAGTTGCGTCGGCTGCTGACCGATTACGGCTTTGACGGCTATCCCCTGCGCAAGGACTTCCCGCTCTCCGGCTTCGTCGAGGTGCGCTATGACGACGAAGCCAAGCGGGTGATCTACGAGCCGGTTCGCCTGCCGCAGGAATTCCGCAACTTCGATTTCCTCTCCCCCTGGGAAGGCGTCGAATATGTGCTGCCCGGCGACGAAAAGGCTGCTTCGCAGCCCGGCGCTCCGAAGGCGAGCTGAAGGAGCGCCCCATGGCCCATACTCTTGACTCGCCACGCCCCGGCGCCCCGGTCCGCAACTTCCAGATCAATTTCGGCCCGCAGCATCCGGCGGCCCACGGCGTGCTGCGCCTGGTGCTCGAGCTGAACGGCGAAGTCGTGGAACGCGTCGATCCGCATATCGGCCTGCTGCATCGGGGCACCGAAAAGCTGATCGAAGCCAAGACCTATCTCCAGGCCGTGCCCTATTTCGATCGGCTCGACTATTGCGCGCCGATGAACCAGGAGCATGCCTATTGCCTGGCGGTGGAGAAGCTTCTCGGGATCGAGGTTCCGATCCGCGGTCAGCTGATCCGCGTGCTGTATTCCGAAATCGGCCGCCTGCTCTCGCATATCCTGAACGTCACGACCTTTGCGATGGACGTGGGTGCGCTCACCCCGCCGCTGTGGGGCTTCGAGCAGCGCGAAAAGCTCATGATGTTCTATGAGCGCGCCTCCGGCAGCCGCATGCATGCGGCCTATTTCCGGCCGGGTGGGGTCCATCAGGACTTGCCGACCAAGCTGGTGGAAGACATCGGCGCTTTCTGCGATCCGTGCCTGCAGACGCTCGCCGACCTTGATGCCCTCGTTACCGGAAACCGCATCTTCAAGCAGCGCACGGTCGATATCGGCGTGGTCACGCTGGAGGAGGCACAGGCCTGGGGCTTTTCCGGCGTGATGGTGCGTGGCTCCGGCGCCGCCTGGGACCTACGCCGGGCGCAGCCTTATGAATGCTATTCCGAGCTGGATTTCGACATCCCCATCGGCAAGCACGGCGATTGCTATGATCGCTATGTGGTCCGCATGGAAGAGATGCGGCAGTCCATCAAGATCATGAAGCAGTGCGTGCAGCGCCTGTTGAAGGAGCCGGGTCCGGTCGCCACGGTGGACAACAAGGTGGTGCCTCCGAAGCGGGGCGAGATGAAGCGCTCGATGGAAGCGCTGATCCACCACTTCAAGCTCTATACCGAAGGCTATCACGTGACGGCCGGCGACGTGTACGCGGCGGTGGAAGCGCCCAAGGGCGAGTTCGGCGTCTATCTCGTCGCCGATGGCACCAATAAGCCCTATCGCTGCAAGATCCGCGCCCCCGGTTTTGCGCATCTTCAGGCGATGGATTTCTTGTGCCGCGGTTACATGCTTGCGGACGTTTCTGCGATCCTCGGCTCCCTTGACATCGTGTTCGGGGAGGTGGATCGGTGAAGGTTCTCCTGACCGCTTCCGCACTTCTTCCGCTGGCCTGCGGCCTTGGTGAAGCTGCCGATGCCAGCCGCGTGCCCACCACGCTTGATGTGGTGGTGCCCCTCGGTGCTCCGACGGAGCCGCCTAAGGCGATGGTGGTGCAGAAGCTCACCATGTTCAGCCTGCTGAACGGCGGCTGGCAGCCGGTGGACGCGGCGCTGATCCCCGAGAGCGGCATTCCCGGCACGCGGGGCAGTTTCGCCCATGCGGACGGGGCTGCGGTGAAGCTCTACAAGGATGGCGTCTACGCCTATTGCGGCATCGCCCAGGTGGGCGGCGCCTATAATGATTGTCACATTGTCAGCCCGGGAAGCCGCTGATGTCCGTCCGCCGCCTCGCAGCTGAGCAGCCCGCAAGCTTCGCCTTCACGGCGGAGAACGATGCCTGGGCCGATCGTCAGATTGCCAAATATCCCGAAGGCCGCCAGGCCAGCGCCGTGATTTCGCTCCTGTGGAAGGCGCAAGAACAGTGCGGCGGCTGGTTGCCGGAGCCCGCGATCCGCGTGGTCGCAGACCGGCTCGGCATGCCGAACATCCGGGTGCTGGAGATCGCCACCTTCTACACCATGTTCAACCTGGAACCGGTGGGGCGTCACTTCGTGCAGCTCTGCGGCACCACGCCCTGCATGCTGCGCGGCGCCAATGAGCTGAAAGAGGTCTGCCAGCGCAAGATCGGACCGGAGCGTCATGTTTCGGCCGATGGTGCGCTGTCCTGGCTGGAAGTGGAATGCCTCGGCGCCTGCGCCAACGCGCCCATGGTTCAGATCAATTACGATTATTTCGAGGACCTAAGCCCCGAGATCCTGGAGAAGATTCTGGATGATCTCGCCGCTGGCCGCCCGGTGAAGCCGGGCCCGCAGACGGGCCGCCAGTTCTCCGCGCCGGCCGGGGATCTCACCTCGCTCACCGATCCGCAGATCTATGAGCCTCGCGCCGCCGAAGCAGCCGTGGCAGCGGCCGACGAGCAGCCGGATTTGTTGCAGGCCGGCCGTCCGGGTGCGGCGGTGGAGACTCCGATCGATCCTGTCGGCATCGCGTCCGCCGCGCAGGAGAAGGTCGTGAACGGACAGCACGCCGGCGAAAAGCGGGAAGAGGTGGCGCGCGCCGCCCAGGAGAGCAGCCCCTCCGTGACGGGCTCAAAGCGCGAGGCGCCGAAGACCGGCACCGGCGTGCGCGATCCGGAGGAGTGAGCCATGCTCCAGGACAAGGACCGCATCTTCACCAATCTCTACGGGTTGCATGACTGGGGCCTCAAGGGCGCGCTTGCGCGCGGCAATTGGGATGGCACCAAGGGCATCCTGGAAAAAGGCCGCGACTGGATCATCAATGAGATGAAGGTCTCGGGCCTGCGCGGCCGCGGCGGCGCCGGCTTCTCGACCGGTCTCAAATGGTCGTTCATGCCGAAAGTCTCGGACGGGCGCCCTCATTATCTCGTGGTGAACGCCGACGAATCCGAGCCGGGCACCTGCAAGGACCGGGAGATCATGCGGCATGATCCGCATCTCCTGATCGAAGGCTGTCTTATCGCCTCCTTCGCCATGGGGGCGCACGCGGCCTATATCTATGTGCGCGGCGAATATGTGCGGGAGCGTGAGCAGCTCGAAGCCGCCGTTGAGCAGGCCTATGAGGCCAAGCTGATCGGCAAGGACAATGTCCACGGCTACCCGTTCGATCTCTACGTGCACCACGGCGCCGGCGCCTATATCTGCGGCGAGGAAACCGCGCTGCTGGAAAGCCTCGAAGGCAAGAAGGGCATGCCGCGGCTGAAGCCGCCGTTCCCCGCTAACATGGGCCTCTATGGTTGCCCGACCACGGTCAACAACGTCGAATCCATCGCCGTCGCGCCCGACATCCTGCGGCGCGGCGCGGCGTGGTTCGCCGGCATCGGCCGTCCGAACAATGTGGGCACCAAGCTGTTCGGCATCTCGGGCCATGTGAACACGCCCTGCGTGGTCGAAGACGCCATGGGCACGCCGTTCAAGGAATTGATCGAGCGCCACGGCGGCGGCATTCGCGGCGGATGGGACAATCTGCTGGCGATCATTCCCGGCGGCGCGTCCTGCCCGGTGATCCCGGCCGAGCAGTGCGAAGACCTGATCATGGATTTCGACGGCACCCGCGCCGCCAAGTCCAGCCTCGGCACCGCCGGCATCCTGGTGATGGACAAGTCCACCGATATTGTGCGGGCGATTGCGCGGATCTCTTACTTCTTCAAGCATGAGAGCTGCGGCCAGTGCACGCCGTGCCGCGAGGGCACGGGCTGGATGTGGCGCGTACTCAACCGCATGGCCGAAGGCCGCGCGCAGAAGCGCGAGATTGATCTGCTGCTGGAAGTGACGACCCAGATCGAAGGCCACACCATCTGCGCGCTCGGCGACGCGGCGGCTTGGCCGGTTCAGGGCCTGATCCGGCACTTTCGTCATGAGATCGAGAAGCGCATCGACCAATATGCGGCCAATCCTCATTCCGACCCGGTGCATATGCCGGTCGCGGCGGAGTGAGGGATGGCCAACGAAGCGGATAATTCTCTCCTGACGCTCCTGCGCCGCATGGATGCGCGCACCGAGCGGATGGCGGAGGACATCCATCATTTGGAAGTTCGCGTGACCGCGCTTGAGGAGGCTGTTGTGGAAAACAGTCGCCGCTTTGAACGCCTGGAACATCGCGTCGGCCGGATTGAGCGTGCGCTTGATCCGATCGATCTGCAGTAGGGACCTGTCATGGCCAAGCTGATTGTTGACGGCACCGAAGTCGATGTTCCAGCCGAATTCACGCTGTTGCAGGCGTGCGAGGTGGCTGGCGTCGAAATTCCGCGCTTCTGCTTCCATGAACGGCTGTCCATCGCCGGCAATTGCCGCATGTGCCTGGTGGAAGTGAAGGGCGGCCCGCCCAAGCCCACCGCCTCCTGCGCCATGGCCGTGAAGGATCTGCGCCCCGGCCCGAACGGCGAGCCGCCGGTGGTGCTCACCAAGAGCCCCATGGTCAAGAAGGCCCGCGAAGGGGTGATGGAGTTCCTGCTCATCAATCACCCGCTGGATTGCCCGATCTGCGATCAGGGCGGCGAGTGCGATCTGCAGGACCAGGCCATGGCCTATGGCGTGGACACCTCCCGCTTCGCCGAGAACAAGCGGGCGGTCGAAGACAAATATATCGGGCCGCTGGTGCGGACCTCCATGAACCGGTGCATCCATTGCACCCGCTGCGTGCGCTTCACGACGGAAGTCGCCGGCGCGGCTGACCTCGGTGCCATCGGGCGCGGCGAGGATATGGAGATCACCACCTATCTCGAACACGCCATGCATTCGGAACTGCAGGGCAATGTGGCGGACCTCTGCCCGGTGGGCGCACTGACCCACAAGCCCTATGCCTTCCATGCGCGGCCCTGGGAACTGACCAAGACCGAATCCGTCGACGTGATGGATGCGGTCGGCTCCAACATCCGCATCGATACCCGCGGCCGCGAAGTGATGCGCATTCTGCCGCGCACCAACGAGGCGGTGAATGAGGAATGGATCTCCGACAAGACGCGCTATGTGTGGGATGGCCTGAAGGCGCAGCGCCTCGACCGCCCCTATGTGCGCAAGGATGGGCGCCTCATGCCCACGACTTGGACCGAGGCCTTCGCGGTGATCGCCGCCAAGGTGAAGGCGACGACGCCGGCTCGCATCGGTGCGATCCTCGGTGACCTCGCCACCGTCGAGGAAGCGTTTGCCCTCAAGCAGCTGTTCGACAAGCTCGGCTCAAAGAACATCGATGCCCGCCAGGACGGTGCGGCGCTCAATCCGGCGCTCGGGCGCGCCAGCTATATCTTCAATGCCGGCATCGAGGGGATCGAAGAGGCGGACGCGATCCTGCTCATCGGCACCGATCCGCGCCACGAGGCGAGCGTGCTGAACGCGCGCATTCGCAAGCGCTGGCGCATGGGTGGTCTGAAGGTTGGCGTGATCGGTCCGCGTGTGGATCTGACCTATCCCTACGAATATCTCGGCGCAGGGCCTGAAACTCTCGCGGAACTCGCTGGCGCCGGCACCTTCTCGGACGCGCTGAAGGCGGCGGAGCGTCCGCTCGTGATCGTGGGGCAGGGGGCCCTCGCCCGTCCGGATGGCGCGGCGGTTCTCTCGCTCGCGGCACGCGTTGCAGTGGCTGTCGGAGCCGTGAAAGACGGCTGGAACGGCTTTGCGGTGTTGCATACCGCAGCCTCGCGCGTCGGCGCGCTCGACGTGGGCCTCGTCCCCGGCGAGGGTGGTCTCGACGTGGCGGGCATGACCGCCGCCGGCGCGCTGGATCTGGCCTTTCTGCTCGGCGCGGATGAAGTGGACGTGGCGCCTGGCGCCTTCGTTGTCTATCTCGGCACCCATGGTGATCGCGGCGCCCATCGCGCTGATGTGATCCTGCCGGGCGCGGCCTACCCGGAAAAGTCCGGCATTTACGTCAATACCGAGGGGCGGCCGCAGTTCGCCAATCGCGCGGCCTTCCCGCCTGGCGATGCCCGCGAGGACTGGGCGGTGCTGCGTGCGCTGTCCGAAGTGGTCGGTCACAAGCTGGCTTACGACACGCTCTTGGCTTTGCGCTCCGCGCTGGTCGCTGCCCATCCGCACCTCGGCCGATTGGATCAGGTGGAGCCGGCGGATGCTGGTGCGATCGCTGCGCTCGCCGCGACGGGCGGGACGGCCGACAAGGGTGCGTTCGTCTCCACCATTGGTGACTTTTTCCTGACCAACCCCATCGCCCGGGCATCCGCCGTGATGGCGGAATGCTCGAAACTGCGGCTCGGCAGCGATGCCGTGGCGGCGGAGTAGGGCCATGGCGGGCGGGACGAGCAACGGGACGCTGGGTGAGCGGGCCTCGGCCTGCTGGAAGCCGGCCGGGCATGCGCCCTGCCGGATGATGGATTGAGGGGCGGGAAGAACCCATGAGCTGGCAGGATACCCTTATCCAGGTGCTGATCATCCTCGGCGCGAGCCTCGCGCTGCTGGTGGCACTGCTGATCTTTATCGCCTTCATCCTGTTGGCGGACCGCAAGATCTGGGCGGCGGTGCAGATGCGCCGCGGCCCCAATGTGGTGGGCCCGTTCGGCCTGCTGCAATCCTTCGCCGACCTGCTGAAGTTCGTGCTCAAGGAGCCGATCATTCCGGCGGGCTCCAACAAGGGCATCTTCATCCTGGCGCCGCTGGTGAGCTGCGTGCTCGCGCTCTCGGCCTGGGCGGCCATTCCCTTGGCCTCTGGCTGGGTGATCGCCGACCTGAACATCGGCATTCTCTATATCTTCGCTATCTCTTCGCTGGGCGTGTACGGCATCATCATGGCCGGCTGGGCGTCCAATTCGAAGTATCCGTTCCTGGCGGCGCTGCGCTCCGCGGCGCAGATGGTGTCGTATGAGGTCTCCATCGGCTTCGTCATCATCACGGTGTTGATGTGCGCCGGTTCGCAAAACCTCTCGGCTATCGTCGAGGCGCAGAATGGACGGTTCGGCCTGCTGAACTGGTATTTCCTGCCGTTGCTGCCGATGTTCGTGATCTTCCTGGTCTCGGCGCTCGCGGAAACCAACCGCCCGCCCTTCGACCTCGTGGAAGCGGAATCCGAGCTCGTCGCCGGCTTCATGGTGGAATATTCGTCCACGCCCTATCTGCTGTTCATGCTGGGCGAGTACGTGGCCATCATGACCATGTGCGCGCTGGGCACGATCCTCTTCCTCGGCGGCTGGCTTTCCCCGCTGCCGTTCGCGCCCTTCACCTGGGTGCCGGGCATCATCTGGTTCGTCCTGAAGCTGTGCTTCATGTTCTTCCTGTTCGCGATGGCCAAGGCGATGGTGCCTCGTTATCGCTACGACCAGCTGATGCGGCTCGGCTGGAAGATCTTCCTGCCGATCTCGCTGGTGGCCGTGGTCGTGGTGGCGAGCGTCCTTCACTTCACCGGGACGGCGCCCCAATGATCGAGACCCCCGACCTTTCATTCGGCCGCGTCGGCGCGGCGGGAGCGATGCCATGAAACTGGATCAAGCGGCCCGTGCCGTTTTCCTCACCGAGTTTCTCTCGGGTTTTGTGCTCGCCATGCGCTATTTCTTTGCGCCCAAGGCGACCATCAACTACCCGTTCGAGAAGAACCCCATCTCGCCGCGCTTCCGCGGGGAGCATGCGCTGCGCCGCTATCCCAATGGGGAAGAGCGCTGCATCGCCTGCAAATTGTGCGAGGCCATCTGCCCCGCCCAGGCCATCACCATCGAGGCTGGTCCGCGCCGCAATGACGGCACGCGCCGCACCACGCGCTACGACATCGACATGGTGAAATGCATCTATTGCGGCTTCTGCCAGGAAGCCTGCCCCGTGGATGCCATCGTCGAGGGGCCGAACTTCGAGTTCGCGACCGAGACGCGCGAGGAATTGTACTACGACAAGGAGCGCCTGCTCGCCAATGGCGACCGGTGGGAGCGTGAGATCGCGCAGTCCATCGCGCTGGATGCGCCTTATCGGTGACAGGGTTCGCCCGCTCAGGCGGGCGGTGAGGGTTGGGGCTGAGGGGGCGCGCGTCCTGCGGGCACCCGAGACAGTGGACTTATGTGATGGGTACGGGCTATCGACGGGCCGGCCGCCACGTGCGGCCGCATAGGATCGGCGCCGAGGCGCCGCGGAGAGGGGAGCTCGGCGCATGAGTGTCGCGGCAGTGTTTTTCTATCTCTTCGCTGGCGTCCTCGTGGCGTCGGCCTTCATGGTCATTTCCTCCCGTAACCCGGTCCATTCGGTCCTGTTTCTCATTCTGTGCTTCGTCAATGCGGCGGGCCTGTTCATCCTGATCGGGGTCGAGTTCCTCGCGCTGATCCTGGTGGTGGTCTATGTCGGCGCGGTGGCGGTGCTCTTCCTCTTCGTCGTGATGATGCTCGACGTGGACTTCGTCGAGCTGCGGCAAGGGTTCCTGCAATATCTTCCCGTGGGCGCGCTGGTGGGCGTTGTCTTCCTGGTGGAATTGATTCTGGTGGTGGGTACCTGGGCAACGGCGCCGGCCGTCGCGCAATTGCCGAAGGCGGCAGCCGCCGGCGGGGTCGCCATCAGCAACACGAAGGCGCTCGGCCAGGTCCTCTATACTGACTATGTCTACTTCTTCGAGGCCTCGGGCATGGTGCTGCTCGTGGCCATGATCGGCGCCATTGTGCTCACGCTGCGCCATAAGGCGAATGTGAAGCGCCAGAACGTCTCCGCCCAGGTTGCCCGCACGCCCGAGACCGCGATGGAAGTGGTCAAGGTGCGCCCTGGCCAGGGCATATAGGAGGGAAAGATGGACATTTCGCTTTCCCACTATCTCACGGTCGCGGCGATCCTGTTCACGCTGGGCACGCTCGGCATCTTCCTGAACCGGAAGAACGTGATCGTCATCCTGATGTCGGTGGAGCTGATCCTGCTCGCCGTGAATATCAATCTGGTCGCCTTCTCCGCCTTCCACGGCAGCATCGTCGGCCAGGTGTTCGCGCTCCTGGTGCTGACCGTCGCTGCCGCCGAGGCGGCCATCGGGCTCGCCATCCTCGTGGTGTTCTACCGCAACCGCGGTTCGATCGCCGTCGAGGACATCAATGCCATGAAGGGCTGAGGCCATGTATCAGGCGATCGTCTTTCTCCCCCTCATCGGCTTTCTCATCGCCGGTCTTTTCGGCCGCGTGCTCGGCGCGCGTCCGGCCGAGATCATCACGACGGCATTTCTGTTCATCTCCTGCGCATTGGCCTGGGTCGCCTTCTTCCAGGTGGGCTTCGGCGGACATGATGCGCATGTGCAGGTGATGCGCTGGATCCATGTGGGCGATCTCAAGATCGACTGGGCGTTCCGCATCGACACCATGACGGTCATCATGCTGATCGTGGTGACGACAGTCTCATCGCTGGTTCACCTCTATTCCATCGGCTACATGCACGAGGATCCGAGCCGCCAGCGCTTCTTCGCCTATCTGTCCCTGTTCACCTTTGCCATGCTGATGCTGGTGACGGCGGACAATCTGGTCCAGCTGTTCTTTGGCTGGGAAGGCGTCGGCCTCGCCTCCTATTTGCTCATTGGGTTCTGGTATGAGAAGCCCTCGGCGAACGCGGCGGCCATGAAGGCCTTCGTCGTGAACCGCGTGGGTGACTTCGGCTTCATGCTCGGAATCTTCGCCGTGTTCGTTATGACCGGCTCGGTCACCTTCGACGCGGTCTTCGCGCAGGCGCCTTCGCTGGTGGGCAAGAGCATCAACTTCCTCGGCCATGC
This sequence comes from Roseixanthobacter pseudopolyaromaticivorans, assembly GCF_043195145.2. Classification (NCBI taxonomy): domain Bacteria; kingdom Pseudomonadati; phylum Pseudomonadota; class Alphaproteobacteria; order Hyphomicrobiales; family Xanthobacteraceae; genus Roseixanthobacter; species Roseixanthobacter pseudopolyaromaticivorans. The sequence goes on along the minus strand of NZ_CM195539.1, from coordinate 2,455,134 downwards.
CTGGGATGCGCCGACCGTGATCGCGCTGCTGCTGTTCGTCGGTGCCATGGGCAAGTCGGCCCAGTTCCTGCTCCACACCTGGCTGCCGGACGCGATGGAAGGGCCGACCCCGGTCTCCGCCCTTATCCACGCCGCGACGATGGTTACCGCAGGCGTGTTCATGGTGGCGCGCATGTCGCCCATCTTCGAGCTCTCGCACGCGGCGCTGAACGTCGTGATGCTGGTGGGCGCGACGACCGCGATGTTCGCGGCCACGGTGGCCCTGGTGCAGAACGACATCAAGAAGGTGATCGCCTATTCCACCTGTTCCCAGCTCGGCTACATGTTCGTGGCCATGGGTGCGGGGGCCTATTCGATCGGCATCTTCCATCTCTTCACCCACGCCTGCTTCAAGGCGCTGCTGTTCCTCTGCGCCGGCTCGGTCATCAATGCGATGCACCACGAGCAGGACATGCGCCACATGGGCGGGCTCTATAAGAAGATCCCGTTCACCTACGCCATGATGCTCATCGGCACGCTGGCGATCACCGGCTTCCCCTTCCTGGCGGGCTATTATTCGAAAGACGCCATCATCGAGGCGGCTTGGGCCAGCGACAACAGCTTTGCGCTCTACGGCTGGGTGATGACTGTGGCCGCCGCGGCGCTGACCTCCTTCTATTCCTGGCGCCTCGTGTTCATGACCTTCCATGGTCATCCGCATGACCACCACCATTATGAAGCGGCGCATGAATCGCCGCTGGTGATGACCATTCCGCTCGGCGTGCTCGCCGTCGGCTCGGTCTTTGCCGGCATGGTGTTCTACGGCGACTTTGTCGGCCATCACGTTCAGGACTTCTTCCGCCAGTCCATCTTCATGGGCGCGGAAAATCACATTCTCCACGAGATGCATGAAGTGCCAACTTGGGCCGGTCTCGCGCCGACGGCCATGATGGTGCTGGGCTTCCTGGTCGCCTTTTGGTTCTATGTGCTCGATCCGAAGGTGCCGGTGGCGCTGGCCCGCAGCCAGGACGCGCTCTACCAGTTCCTGCTGAACAAATGGTACTTCGACGAGATCTATAATTTCATCATCATCCGCCCCGTGCTCTGGATCGGTCGCGTCCTGTGGAAGCAGGGTGACGGGAGGATCATCGACGGGCTGGGGCCTGACGGTATTTCCGCCAGGGTACTCGATGTGACCGCCTCCGTCGTGCGGCTGCAGAGCGGCTATCTCTATCACTATGCCTTCGTGATGCTGATCGGCGTCGCCGCCTTCATCACCTGGTTCATGTTCGCCGGAGTGTGACGATGACCACATGGCCCATCCTCTCCGTCGTCACCTTCCTGCCTTTGGTGGGAGCGCTGTTCATCCTGGTGGTGCGGGGTGATGATGCAGTGTCCGCCCGCAACGCCCGCTGGGTGGCGCTGTGGACGACGCTCGTCACCTTCATCGTCTCCCTGCTGCTGTTACCGGGCTTTGACTCTAAGGCGGCCGGCTTCCAGTTCGTCGAGAAGCATCCCTGGCTGGGAGATGTCGCGGCCTATCATATGGGCGTGGACGGGATCTCACTGCCGCTTGTTATCCTGACCACCTTCCTCATGCCCTTCTGTATCCTGGCCAGCTGGGACAGTGTGAAGAAGCGGGTGAAGGAATATATGATCGCTTTCTTGGTGCTTGAGACCTTGATGGTCGGCACCTTCTGCGCCCTGGATTTGGTCCTCTTCTATTTCTACTTCGAAGCTTCGCTGATCCCGATGTTCCTGATCATCGGTATCTGGGGCGGTCCGCGCCGCATCTATGCCAGCTTCAAATTCTTTCTCTACACGCTCGCCGGTTCGGTGCTGCTGATGCTCGCCATCATGGCGATCTATTGGCAGGCCGGCACCACAGACGTGCCGACCCTCATGACCCACGGCTTCCCGGTGGGGATGCAGACCTGGCTCTGGCTGGCTTTCTTCGCCTCGTTCGCGGTGAAGATGCCCATGTGGCCGGTTCATACCTGGCTGCCGGACGCCCACGTGGAGGCTCCGACCGCCGGCTCGGTGATCCTGGCGGGCGTGCTGCTGAAGATGGGCGGCTACGGCTTCATCCGCTACTCGCTGCCGATGTTCCCGGATGCCTCACATTTGTTCGCGCCGCTGGTGTTCACGCTGTCGGTGGTGGCCATCATCTACACCTCGCTGGTGGCGCTGGTGCAGACCGACATCAAGAAGCTGATCGCCTATTCTTCCGTGGCGCACATGGGCTTCGTCACTATGGGCCTGTTCGCGATGAACGAGCAGGGCTTGCAGGGCGCCATGTTCCTGATGATCTCGCACGGCTTCGTGTCGGGCGCGCTGTTCCTCTGCGTCGGCGTGATCTACGACCGCATGCACACCCGCGACATCGCCGCTTACGGCGGGCTCGTGAAGCGCATGCCGCTCTATGCGACCGCGTTCATGATTTTCACGATGGCTAATGTGGGCCTGCCCGGCACCTCCGGCTTCGTCGGTGAGTTTCTCACCATGCTGGCGGCCTTCGAGCGCAATAGCTGGATCGCGTTCTTCGCCGCCACCGGCGTGATCTTCTCGGCCGCCTATGCGCTCTGGCTTTATTGGCGCGTGATCTTCGGGCCGCTTGAGAAGGACAATCTCAAGGACATCCTTGATCTCGGCCCGCGCGAGATCGCCATCCTCGTCCCGCTCGTGGTGATCACCATCCTGTTCGGCTTCTGGCCGGCGCCGATCCTGGACATGACGTCCACGGCGGTGAACGCGGTGGTCGCCCGTACCGATACTGTCGCGTCGGCGGTGAAGACCGCCACGCTGATGTTCAGCTTCTGACCCGAGGTCGCCCGATGTCGTCCCTGCCTCCGCTCGGCGCCGTTCTTCCCGAAGTTACGCTCGCCGTTTCGGCGATCGTGCTGCTGCTGGTCGGTGCAATCCGCGGCGAAGCGGCCGCCAATCTGGTGAACGGCCTCGCCATCGCGGTCCTGGCCGCTGCCGGCATCTTGGTCCTGATCGCGCCCCATGCCGCCATTTCGGCGTTTGGCGGAAGTCTGGTGATTGACGACTTCAGCCGCTTCATGAAGGCGCTCGCGATCCTCGGCGCGCTGGTGTCGCTGATCCTCTCCGTGCATTGGCTAAACCGCGAACGGCAGAGCAAGTTCGAGTATCCCGTGCTCATCCTCATCGCCACCCTCGGCATGTGCATGCTGGTGTCGGCGGGTGATTTGATCGCGCTGTATCTCGGGCTCGAACTGATGAGCCTCTCGCTTTATGTGGTCGCCGCCTACAATCGGGATTCGGTGCGCTCCACCGAGGCCGGTCTGAAGTATTTCGTCCTCGGTGCCCTGTCCTCGGGCATGCTGCTTTATGGCTCCTCGCTGATCTACGGGTTCACGGATTCGGTGAATTTCGGCGCCATCGCCGCGGCTGCCACGACGCCCACCATCGGGCTCGTCTTCGGCATCGTGTTCCTGTTCGCCGGCCTGTGTTTCAAGGTTTCGGCGGTGCCGTTCCACATGTGGACGCCGGATGTGTACGAAGGCGCGCCCACGCCGGTGACGACCTTCTTCGCCACCGCTCCGAAGGTGGCCGCCATGGCGGTGTTCCTGCGGGTTGCCATGGAAGCCTTCCCGCATATCACGCACTCCTGGCAGCAGATCATCACCTTCGTGTCCATCGCCTCGATGGTGCTAGGCGCGTTCGCTGCCATCGGACAGCGCAATATCAAGCGCCTGCTGGCCTATTCCTCCATCGGCCATATGGGCTTTGCCTTGGTCGGGCTGGCCGCGGCCACCCCGCAGGGCATCCGCGGCGTGCTGGTCTATATGGCGATCTACGTCGCCATGACCCTGGGCAGCTTCGCCTGCGTCCTTTCCATGCGCCGCAACGGCAATGCAGTCGAGAATGTGGACGACCTGGCCGGTCTCGCGCGGACGAATCCCATGATGGCCCTGTTGCTGGGTGGGCTGATGTTCTCGCTCGCAGGCATTCCGCCGCTCGCTGGGTTCCTGGCGAAATACTATGTGTTTCTCGCGGCGGTCGAAGCGGGCCTGTATGGCTTGGCGGTGATCGGCGTGCTCGCCTCGGTGGTGGGCGCTTATTATTACCTCCGGGTGGTCAAGATCATGTATTTTGACGAGCCGGCGGAAGCGTTCGACCCCATGCCCGGTGAACTGAAGGCGGTGCTGGGCCTTTCCGGCCTGTTCACCATCTTCTATTTCGTCTATCCCTCGCCGCTGATCAACGCGGCCGGTGTGGCCGCCCGGGCACTTTTCTGAACTATGGCGGCGCAGCGTTTTCAAAGCTCCACGATCCCCATCGTCCGATTCACCGAGATCGGCTCGACCAATGCGGAAGGTCTCGCGCGGCTCAGCCGTGGTGAGGCCATGCCCGTTTGGCTGGTTGCTGATATTCAGAGCGCGGGGCGCGGCCGGCGCGGCCGGCCCTGGACGAGTGAGCTCGGCAATCTCTTTGCAACGCTCGTTTTGCCGAATCCGGCCCCGGTCGCGCACGTGGCGCAGCTGTGCTTCGTCGCCGGCCTCGCATTGCGCGATGCCGTGCTGGCAGCCGCGCCGCTGCTGACCACGGATGGGCTCAAACTGAAATGGCCAAATGACCTGATTCTGGATGGTGGCAAGCTCGCCGGCATCCTGGTGGAAGGCGGCACCGACGCGGCGGGGCGCCCGGCGGCGGTCATCGGGTTCGGCGTCAACTGCCTTCACCATCCCGAGGACCTGCCCTATCGGGCCACCAGCCTGGAAGCGGCTGGTGCCCCGACGGCGCCGGACCGGGTGCTGGAAGCCCTCGACCGGGCCATGGCGGTGCGCCTCAACCAATGGAATGGCGGCAACGGCTTTCCTTCGGTCCGCACGGACTGGATGCGCCACGCCCTCGCGATCGGCGATACGGTCACGGTGCGCATTGGCGAGCGGGAAGTGACGGGACGTTTCGAGAGCATTGATGCCCGCGGCGCCATGATGTTGCGGCGGCGGGACGGAATTGCAGAGATCATCACCGCCGGCGATGTCTCCCTGCCGAAGGCGGAATGATAGGTCACATGGCGGAACAGAACGAGCTGGTCTTCGCACCCCTAGGCGGGGTGGGGGAGATCGGCATGAATCTTGGTCTTTATGGTTTCGGCCCGCGGCGTGCCCGCAAATGGCTGATGATGGACCTCGGCATGAGCTTCGCCGGGGATGAAGCGCCGGGCGTAGATCTCGTGTTGCCCGATATTCGTTTCCTGGAAAAGGAAAAGGCGAACATCGTCGGGCTGATCCTCACGCACGGGCACGAGGATCACGTGGGTGCGGTGATCGACCTGTGGCCGCGCCTGAAATGTCCGATCTATACGACCGCTTTTACCGCCGGCCTGCTTGAGGCGAAGCGGTGGGGAGAGCCGGGTGCGCCGAACATCCCGGTCACGGTCGTGCGGGCAGGGGCGAAGATTTCCATCGGCCCGTTCGAGGTGGAATTCATCCCGGTCGCCCATTCGATTCCCGATAGCCACGCGGTTGCTCTGCGCACCCCGCTGGGGCTGGTCCTGCATACGGGCGACTGGAAGCTCGATCCGACCCCGGTTGTCGGTTCGGTCACCGATATCGCTCGGCTGAGTGCGCTGGGCGATGAGGGCGTGCGCGCCATCATCTGCGATTCCACGAATGCCATCCGTGACGGCGTTTCGCCTTCGGAGGCGGATGTCGGCGCGACGCTGAAGGAAATCGTAGCAAACGCCAAGCACCGCATTTGCTTCACCACCTTCTCGTCCAACGTGGCGCGGGTGCGCTCCATCGCCGAGGCGGCGCTGGCCGCTGACCGCGAAGTGGTGGTGGTCGGGCGGGCTATGGAGCGGGTGATTGGCGTTGCCCGCGAACACGGCATGCTCGACGGCATCCCGCCGTTTCGTGGCGCCGACGCCTACGGCTATTTGCCGCGCGACAAGGTCGTGGCGCTGTTGACCGGTTCGCAAGGCGAGCCCCGGGCCGCCTTGAGCCGCATCGCCACAGACGATCATCCGGAGATCGCCTTGTCGAAGGGCGATCTCGTAGTGTTCTCCTCCCGGACCATTCCCGGGAACGAGAAGGTGGTGAACACCGTCATCAACGGCTTGGTGAAGCGCGGCGTGCGCGTCATGACCGACCGGGACGCCCTGGTGCATGTGTCCGGCCATCCGCGCCGCGGCGAGCTGGAGCAGATGTACGGCTGGGTGCGCCCACAGGTGTCTGTGCCTGTGCACGGCGAACCCATGCATCTTGCCGAGCATGCGGCCCTCGCGCGGCGTGTCGGTGTGCCGGAAGTGGTGAGCTGCTTCGACGGCAACGTCATCCGCCTTGCCCCCGGGCCGGCGGAGCGGGTGGACGATATCCCGTTCGGGCGCCTCTATAAGGACGGACGGCTCCTGGTATCCGACACCGCCTCGACCATTCCGGAGCGGCGGCGCCTCGGGTTTGTGGGCGTCGTCTCGGTTGCGCTCGCCGTGGACCAGAAGGGCGCGCTCGTGGGCGAGCCCGCCTTGGAGCTGACCGGCATTCCCGAGCGCGGGGAGGGCGGCATCGATATGCTCGACCATGTGTTCGATACGGTGGTCGCCACCATGAACGGCCTGCCGCGTGCCCGCCGCCGCGACCCGGATGCCCTTGCCGAGACCATTGAACGCGCAGTGCGGGCTGCGGTGAATGGCCTGTGGGGCAAAAAGCCGGTTTGCCACGTCCACATTCTCGAAGTTTGATGCGAGGCTGCGTGCGCCAAGGCGGCGCCCGCGGCTCAACGGTGCTTCAGGAGGGGTTCATGATCGGCCGGCTTAATCACGTGGCCATTGCGGTGCGCGATATCGCGGCGGCCTCCGCCCTCTATCGCGACACGCTCGGGGCGGATGTCTCCGAGATTGTGCCGCAGCACGAACATGGCGTGAGCACGGTCTTCATCAACCTGCCCAACACCAAGATCGAGTTGCTGGAGCCACTCGGTGCGGATTCCCCGATTCTGAAGTTTTTGGAGCGCAACCCGGACGGGGGCATCCATCACATCTGCTACGAGGTCGAGGATATTCTCGCGGCGCGGGAGCAGTTGAAGGCGACGGGCGCGCGGGTTCTCGGCAGCGGAGAGCCGAGAATTGGCGCGCACGGCAAGCCAGTGCTGTTCTTGCACCCGAAGGATTTCAACGGCACTCTCGTGGAGCTGGAACAGGCCTGAGGACGCGAAACCTGTGAAGATCGGATCGGTACTCGCCATCTATTTCATCGTGTGGTGGACGGTGCTGTTCGCTGTCCTGCCGTTCGGCGTGCGCTCTCAGGCCGAGGCCGATGATGTGGATCCCGGCACCGATCCCGGCGCGCCGACGCGCCCGTTCCTGATGCGCAAGGTGGCTGCGACCACGCTGGTGGCGGCGGTGGTCACCTTCGGGCTGTTCTATATCGTCATGAACGGCATCCTCACGCTTGAGGATTTTCCCATGCCGTTCAGCATCAGCGACGAGTGAGCGGGCGGCGCGCCGGAGATTCGCGCCCCGCGTGAATCATCGGGAGCCGGTACCGAAACGCGCGGATGAAAAAAGAAAGGCGAGACCGAGGTCTCGCCTTTTTCTCGTTTTAATGCACCTTAATTCTGGTTCGCCGCGGGTGCAGCCGCTCGATCCTTCAGTGCTGCCGTTCCCGAATTACGCGCGCCATCTTTGACGGTCGTCGGTCGGCTTGTTGTTGATGATCCTCCCGAGACCCGGACCCTCCCCATCGTGCCGCTCGAGCACAATGGCGGTCCCCTTTCTTTTGGCACGGTCAAAGTAGAACAAGATTTACGCCTTTGTCATCCTTGCGCCGCAATAGATGATTTGTTGCGACGCAGCACGGAGGCGGTTCCGGCGGGCTTGTATTTTGCCGACCGTTCCGCTTTCTCTCCGCCACGCCTTTGAAACGTCCAGCCGCAGAGTCATCCAGATGCGCTTATCCCGCTATTTTCTGCCCATCCTTCGCGAAGTCCCGAAGGAGGCGGAGATCGTCTCGCACCGGCTCATGCTGCGCGCCGGCATGGTGCGGCAGGAAAGCGCGGGCATCTATGCCTGGCTGCCGCTCGGTCACCGGGTGCTGACCAAGATCTGCAACATCATCCGCGAAGAGCAGAACCGCGCCGGTGCCAACGAGATGTTGATGCCCACCATCCAGTCGGCGGACCTGTGGCGCGAGAGCGGGCGCTATGACGACTATGGCAAGGAAATGCTGCGCATCCGCGACCGGCACGATCGCGAGATGCTGTTCGGCCCGACCAATGAGGAAATGATCACCGAGATCGTGCGGGCCTATGTGAAATCCTACAAGAGCCTGCCGCTGAACCTTTACCATATCCAGTGGAAGTTCCGCGACGAGGTGCGCCCGCGCTTCGGCGTTTACCGCTCGCGCGAGTTTTTGATGAAGGATGCCTATTCCTTCGACCTCGATGCGGAAGGCGCCCGCCATTCCTACAACAAGATGTTCGTCGCCTATTTGCGCACCTTCTCGCGGATGGGGCTGAAAGCGATTCCCATGGTGGCCGATACCGGGCCGATCGGCGGCAATCTCTCGCACGAATTCATCATTCTCGCCTCCACCGGCGAGAGCGAGGTGTTCTGCCATGCCGATTATCTGGATCTCGCCCCGCCGGCCGCCGACGTGAATTTCGACGATGCCGCCCAGCTCCAGGGCGTGTTCGACCAGTGGACGAAGCTCTACGCGGCCACTTCAGAAAAGCACGACGAAGCCGCCTTCGCCGCCATCCCCGAGGCGCGCCGCATGGCCGCGCGCGGCATCGAGGTGGGGCACATCTTCTATTTCGGCACCAAATATTCTGATCCCTTCGGTGCTAAGGTGCAGGGCCCCGATGGCGCCGAGCATCCGATCCACATGGGCTCCTACGGTATCGGCCCGTCGCGGCTGGTGGCGGCGATGATCGAAGCCTCCCATGACGAGAACGGCATCATCTGGCCGGACGCGGTCGCGCCGTTCCAGGTGGGCATCCTGAACCTCAAGGTGGGTGATGCGGCGGTCGATGGTGCCTGCGCCGAGCTTTACGCGAAGCTCACCGCCAGCGGCGTCGATGTGCTCTATGACGATACCGAGGAGCGGGCGGGTGCGAAATTTGCCACCGCCGATCTCATCGGCTTGCCGTGGCAAATCCTCGTCGGGCCGAAGAGCCTTGCCGAGGGCAAGGTCGAGCTGAAGCGCCGCTCCGACGGCTCGCGCGAACTCATGTCCATCGCGGACGCCTATGAAAGGCTCAAGAAATGACGGGAGGCCAGCGCATGGCTCCAGCTTCTGCGGCCCGCTCGGAAGAACCGACGGGCACGCGGCCGTTTTCGGCCTTCGAGTGGATGCTGTCCCTGCGCTACTTGCGGGCACGCCGCAAGGAAGGCTTCATCTCGGTGATCGCCGGCTTTTCGTTTCTAGGCATCGTGCTCGGGGTCGCCACCCTCATCATCGTCATGGCGGTGATGAACGGCTTCCGGCAGGAATTGCTCGGCAAGATCCTCGGTCTCAACGGTCATCTGCTGGTGCAGCCGCTGGAAACGCCGCTCACCGATTACATCGCGGTGGCGGACCGGATCGCCAAGCTCAACGGCGTGCGGCTCGCCGTGCCGCTGGTGGAAGGACAGGCGCTGGCCTCCTCGCCCTATAACGCCAGCGGCGTGCTGGCGCGGGGCTTGTCTGAGAAGGACCTGCGCGGCCTGCCGTCGATCGCCAACAATATTCGCCAGGGCAGCCTGGAAGGCTTCGACCAGGGGCAGGGCGTGGCGATCGGCAAGCGCCTCGCCGACCAGCTAGCCCTGAGGGCAGGCGATAACATCACCCTTGTGGCACCGCGGGGCGCCGTCACCCCCATGGGCACGTCGCCGCGCATCAAGGTCTATAAGATCGCGGCGGTGTTCGAGATCGGCATGTCGGAATATGACAGCGCCTTCCTCTTCATGCCGCTGCCGGAGGCGCAGGCCTATTTCAACCGCCCCAACGACGTGAACGCCATCGAAGTCTATATCGACAATCCCGACGACGTGGCCATCCTGAAACCGGCGATCCAGGCGGCCGCGGAGCGGCCGGTCTATCTGGTGGATTGGCGCCAGCGCAATGCCACCTTCTTCAACGCGCTCCAGGTGGAGCGCAACGTGATGTTCCTCATCCTCACGTTGATCGTGCTGGTGGCGGCGCTGAATATCGTGTCCGGCCTCATCATGCTGGTGAAGGACAAGGGACGCGACATCGCGGTGTTGCGCACCATGGGCGCGACGCAAGGGGCGATCATGCGCGTGTTCCTCATCACCGGCGCGAGCATCGGCGTGGTGGGCACGATGGTGGGTCTGGGGCTTGGGGTCCTGGTGTGCCTGAACATCGAGGAAATCCGCCGCTTCATCTCCTATCTCACGTCCACGGAGCTGTTCTCGCCGGAGCTGTATTATCTCAGCCGCTTGCCGGCGGAGATGAATGCCTGGGAAACGACCTCGGTCGTGGTCATGGCCCTTGTGCTGTCGTTGCTCGCCACCCTTTATCCCTCCTGGCGGGCCGCGCGGCTCGATCCGGTGGAAGCGTTGAGATACGAGTGATGGCGACCTCTCCCTTCCAGACCGAGCCCACTCCAGCCGCCCTGGCGCTTGCCGGAGTCGGGCGGCGCTACGCCCAGGGCGCAGGCACCATCGAGGTGCTGCGCGGCGCCGACCTCGTGGTCGAGCGCGGCCAATCCGTGGCGCTGGTCGCGCCTTCGGGTTCGGGCAAGTCCACATTGCTGCATATGGCCGGGCTTTTGGAACATCCCGACGAGGGCGAGGTGTTCATCGACGGCCAGCCCACCGTGAAGCTGCCGGACCGGGAGCGCACCCGCATGCGGCGGGTGCATGTGGGCTTCGTGTATCAATCCCACAATCTGCTGGCGGAATTCTCGGCGCTGGAGAACGTGATGATGCCGCAGATGATCCGCGGCCTCTCGAAGAAGGATGCGGCGGCGCGGGCGAAGGATCTGCTGAGCTATCTCGGGCTGGCGCAGCGCCTGACACACCGTCCCTCCGAGCTTTCCGGCGGCGAGCAGCAGCGCGTCGCCATTGCCCGCGCCCTCGCCAATGCGCCGCGCCTGCTGCTGGCGGACGAGCCGACCGGAAATCTTGATCCCAAGACCTCCGACCATGTGTTCGCGGCCCTGGCCGAACTGGTCCATGCCACTGGGGTCGCGGCCATCATCGCCACGCATAATCTGCAATTGGCGGCGCGCATGCACCGGCGCGTGACCGTGATAGACGGGCGGATTATCGAGCTGGAGTAGGTGCGCCCGCAAAAATGTTTCACGTGAAACAATGACTTGGCGCGGAGGAACTTCGGTTTATTGGGCCATCTCGCAGCTCTTCAGCCCGATGGAACCGCGATTTCGGTGAAAGTTCGGCGCAGATTTCGGCGCCCCTTCGCTCCACGCGGGACATGCCGGTTTTCCGGCGCGCCACGCAGCTCGCGCCGCCCGGCGGGTCAGCGCAGGGCGACCAGGATGGCGCCGGCGGCGATCAGCGCGACGCCCGCCCAATTCACCAGCGAGAGGCGCTCGCCAAGGAACAGCGCGCCGAACACGGCCACCATCACGACGCTGAGCTTGTCGAGCGGCGCCACCTTCGCCGCCTCGCCGATCTGCAGGGCGCGGAAATAGCAGAGCCAGGACGCGCCCGTGGCGCTGCCGGACAGCACCAGGAACAGCCAGGTCTTCGCGGAGATGGTATCGAGCGGCTGCCAGGCGCGCCCCGCCAGCACCATCAGCGTGATGATGATGAGAATCACGACGGTGCGGATGAGGGTCGCGAGGTCGCTATGGACCGCGCTGACGCCGATCTTGCCGAAGATGGCGGTGAGCGCCGCGAACACGGCCGCGCCGAGCGCCCAGAACTGCCAGCTGCCGATGAATGTCCGCACCTTTTTCCCCTTCACCGCCGCGACCGGCCCGACTGTCGCGGATCGCGCGGCTCGGACAAAGGAAAATGCTATAGCGGCGGCACGCGGGAGGTTGGACTTGCCCTTGGCGGTCTGGCGTCCGATCTGAATAGAATGCGAGATCGCGACTCGCACGCGGCATCCGCGCGTATCGCCCTGGAAGATCCATGCGCACTCCCGGCTTTGTCCATCTCCATGTCCATTCCTCCTATTCGCTGCTGGAGGGCGCGCTTTCGCTCGGCAAGCTGGCGGATCTGGCGAAGGCGGATTCCCAGCCTGCTCTGGCCCTGACCGACACCGGCAATCTTTTCGGCGCGCTGGAATTCTCCGAGAAAATGGCGGGGGCGGGCATTCAGCCCATCATGGGCTGTTCGCTGGCGGTGGATCTTCCCGAGGCGCCCGGCCCGCGTGGCGCCCTGCCGCAGAGGAAGCCGCGCCTGGTTTTGCTCGCGGCGCGCGAGACCGGCTGGCGTAATCTCATGAAGCTGGTCTCCCGGGCCTTCATGGAAACGCCGAGCGATGAGGAATCGCGCATTTCCCTCGATTGGCTGCGCGAAGCCAATGAAGGGCTGATCGCGCTGACCGGCGGCCCAAACGGCCCCATCGACCGTGCGCTCGCCGGCGGTCATCCTGATCTTGCCGCCGAGCGGCTCGACATGCTGGCGCAGATGTTCGGCGACCGCCTCTATGTGGAGCTTCAGCGCCATGGCATGGAGATCGAGCGCATCGTCGAGCCGCAATTGCTGGACCTTGCCTATGCGCGCGCCTTGCCCCTGGTCGCCGCCAACGAGCCGTTCTTTGGCTCGCACGGGGATTTTGAAGCCCATGACGCGCTGGGCTGCATCGCCGGTGGCCGTGTGGTGGCCGATGGCGCGCGTCCGCGCCTGACCCCGGACCATCGCTTCAAGACGCGCGAGGAGATGCTGACCCTGTTCGCCGACCTCCCCGAGGCGACGGCGAATACGGTGGAGATCGCCCAGCGCTGCGCCTATCGGGTGCGCACGGTGAAACCCATCCTGCCGCGCTTCACCACCGGCGGCGGCGATGGCGACCCGCTGGCGGAAGAGGCGGCGGAACTGGAGCGGCAGGCGCAGGAAGGGCTCGTGGCGCGCCTCGCCAAGCACGGCCCCGCGCCGGGGCTCGATGTCTCCGTCTATGAGGAGCGCCTCGCCTACGAATTGTCCGTCATCACCAAGATGAAGTTTCCCGGCTACTTCCTCATCGTGTCGGACTTCATCAAATGGGCGAAGGCGCACGACATCCCGGTGGGACCGGGCCGTGGTTCGGGCGCCGGCTCGCTGGTGGCCTATTCGCTCCAGATCACCGATCTCGACCCCCTGCGCTTTGGCCTGCTGTTCGAGCGCTTCCTGAACCCGGACCGCGTGTCCATGCCCGACTTCGACGTGGACTTCTGCCAGGAGCGCCGCGACGAGGTGATCAATTACGTGCAGCAGCGCTATGGGCGGGCGCAAGTGGCGCAGATCATCACCTTCGGTACGCTCCAGGCGCGCGGCGTGCTGCGCGATGTGGGCCGGGTGCTGGAAATGCCCTATGGCCAGGTGGATAAGCTCTGCAAGCTGGTGCCGCAAAACCCCGCCGCGCCGGTGACCCTGAAGCAGGCGATCCACGACGAGCCGCGCCTGCAGGCCGCCCAGGCCGAGGAAGAGGTGGTCAAGCGCGCGTTCGATATCGCCGTGCGCCTGGAAGGGCTGAACCGCCACGCCTCAACCCACGCCGCCGGCATCGTCATCGGCGACCGGCCTTTGCATGAACTGGTGCCGCTCTATCGCGACCCCAAGTCCGACATGCCGGTCACCCAGTACAATATGAAATGGGTGGAGCAGGCGGGGCTTGTGAAGTTCGACTTCCTCGGCCTGAAGACGCTGACCACCATCGAGAAGGCCGTGAAGCTGGTGCATCAGCGCGGCATCGACCTCGATATCTCGAAGATCCCGCTCGACGATCCCAAGACCTACGCCATGCTGGCGCGGGGCGAGACGGTGGGCGTGTTCCAGGTGGAAAGCGCGGGCATGCGCCGCGCGCTGGTGGACATGAAGGCCGACCGGGTGGAAGACCTGATCGCCCTCGTGGCGCTCTATCGCCCCGGCCCCATGGCCAATATCCCGGTCTATTGCGACTGCAAGCACGGGCGCGCGGAGCCGGACTATATCCACCCCAAGCTCGAGCCCTATCTGAAGGAAACCTTCGGGGTCATCATCTACCAGGAACAGGTGATGCAGATCGCGCAGGCGCTGTCGGGCTATTCGCTCGGCGAAGCGGACCTGCTGCGGCGCGCCATGGGCAAGAAGATCCGCGCCGAGATGGAAAAGCAGCGCGAGCGCTTCGTCTCCGGCGCCAGCGAGCGCGGCGTCCCGAAGGCGCAGGCCGACACCATCTTCGACCTGCTGGCCAAGTTCGCCGATTACGGCTTCAACAAATCCCACGCGGCGGCTTACGCGCTGGTCGCCTACCAGACCGCATGGCTGAAGGCGAACTATCCCACCGAATTCCTCGCCGCCTCCATGACGCTGGACATGGGCAATACCGACAAGCTCGCGGAATTCCGCCAGGAGGCGCAGCGGCTCGGCATCGAGGTGGTGCCGCCCAACATCAATCTCTCCACCCGCGAGTTCGCCGTGGTGGATGGCAAGATCATCTATGCCATGGCGGCGATCAAGGGCGTGGGCGGGCATGCCGTGGAGGCGCTGGTGGCGGCGCGGGGCGAGCGTCCATTCAAGAGCCTCTCCGATTTCGCGGATCGCCTGCCGGCCAAGCTGGTCAACAAGCGCACGCTGGAAAGCCTGGTGGCGGCGGGCTGCTTCGACGTGCTGGAGAAGAATCGGGCGCGCGTCTTCGCCGCCCTCGATTCCATCGCCGCCCATGCCGCGCGCGAGGAGCAGGGGCGGGCGCTGGGCCAGAACGACATGTTCGGTTCGGGTCCCGTGAAGGCCGAACTGCCCTTGCCGGATGCCGCGCCCTGGGAGCCGGCGGAGCGGCTGCAGCGCGAGTATGATTCCATCGGCTTCTTCCTCACGGGCCATCCCCTGGACGATTATTCCGAATCGCTGCGCAAGCTCCGAGTGCAGCCGTTCAATGATTTCGCTCGCGGCGTGCGCGCGGGGGCGGTCGCCGGGCGGCTTGCGGCGACGGTGGTGTCCAAGCAGGAACGGCGCACCAAGTCCGGCACGCGCATGGGCATCGTTGGGCTGTCCGATCCCTCGGGACATTTCGAGGCGGTGATCTTCTCGGAAGGGCTCGCCCATTATCGCGACCTGCTGGAGCCCGGCACGCCGCTGCTGATGATGGTGAACGCGGAGCTTCAGGGCGAGGACGTGCGGGTGCGCATCCAGACGTGCGAGCGACTCGACGCGGCCACTGCCCGCCACCACAAGAGCCTGCGGATCTTTGTGAAATCCGTCGATCCCCTGGAGGGAATCGCCAAGCGCCTGTCGGGCGGCAAGGGCGATGGCGAGGTGAGCCTCGTGCTGATGATGGACCAGGGCAAAGCGGAGGTGGAGATCCGCCTCGACGGCCGATATCCGGTTTCGCCGCAGATCGCCGGGGCGCTGAAGGCGATCCCGGGTGTGGTCGCGGTGGAAGCGGCCTGAGCCGCGGCCCCAGGCCATGGCCTACCGGCTGCCGCCGCTCAACGCGCTGCGCCTGTTCGAAGCGGCGGGGCGCCATCTCTCCTTCAAGCTGGCGGCGGAGGAGCTCAACCTCACCCCGAGCGCGGTGAGCCATGGCATCCAGGGCCTGGAGGATTGGCTCGGCGTGCCGCTGTTCGCGCGCGGGCACAGGCAATTGGTGCTCACGCCCGCGGGCGTGGCCTACCTGCCGCGCGTGCGGGATATTCTCGGGCAGATCGCCTCGGCGACGGAAGCGGTCCCCGGTCGACGCCCCGCCGACCGGCTGAAGGTGAGCGTGGCGCCGACGTTCGGCATGCGCTGGCTCATCCCCCATCTCGGGCGCTTCCAGACGCGCCATCCCGGCATCCAGGTCAGCATCGATACCGCCCATCGCAGCGTGGAGTTTCCGCGCGATGGCGTGGACGTGGCGATCCGCATGGGGGAGGGCGGGTGGCCGGATGTCGCGGCCGACCTCCTGGTGCGCGAGCACCTTGTGCCCGTGTGCGCGCCGGCCTTGGCGGCCACGCTGCGGGAGGCGTCGGACCTTGCCGGCCAAACGCTGCTCCATGTGACCGAGGTTTCGGAGGATTGGGACGCCTGGGCCGCCATGCGCGGCATCGGCGGCATCGATTTTTCCCGCGGCCTGCAGTTCGACAGCATCCATCTGGCGCTGGAAGCGGCGGCGCAGGGCCTGGGCGTGGCAATGGGGCGGCTGACGCTCGTCGCGGACGATCTTGCGGCCGGGCGGCTGGTGCCGGTGCTCGGGCCGCCGATGGCGGCGCGCACCGGCTATTGGCTGCTCGCCGACCGCGCCTCGCTGCATCGGAGCGAGGTTGCGGCCTTCCGCGCCTGGCTGCGGGAGGAACTTGCCGCCCCGCAGCCAAGCGCACCGCTTCAGCGGCCCATGTAGCGCGGCTGGCGCCGCTCGATCCAGGCGTCGAGCCCCTCGCGCAGGTCGTGGGTCGGCACCATGCGGGCGAATTGCTCGCTTTCCACCTGCAGGCCTTCGCCGATCGACTGGTTGATGCCCCGCGTGACCGCCGTGAGAATGCTGCTCACCGCGACCGGAGAGTGCCGCATGATGCGGTGGGCGAGGGCCCGGGCCGAGGGGATCAATTCGGCATGGGGCACCACCTTATTGACGAGCCCGAGATCCAGGGCATGGGCCGGGGAGAAGCTGTCGCCGGTCAGCAGCAGTTCCAGTGCCCGCTTGCGGCCGGCAAGCCGTGGCAGGCGCTGCGTGCCGCCGAAGGTGGGCGGCATGGCAAGCTTGATCTCGGGCTTGGCGAACAGCGCATTTTCGCTCGCGACGGCAAGCGGCGCCGCTTCGGTGATTTCGCAGCCGCCGCCGAACGCGATGCCGTTCACCGCCGCGATGATCGGCTTGGGAAAGGCCTCGATGCGCGAGGTCAGGGTCTGGCCGCGGCGTACGAAATCGCGGGTCGCGCCGAGCGGGCCGAGGCGCACGCTGCGGGAGAATTGATGGATGTCGCCGCCGGCGGAAAACGCCTTCTCCCCGGCACCGGTGAGAATCACCGCCTTCACATTGTCGTCGGTCTCCAGCGTGTCGAGGAAAGCGAGCAGCGCATCGGCCAGCGCATAGTCGATGGCGTTCAGTTTTTCCGGGCGGTTGAGGGTGAGGGTGGCGATCCCTTCGCTGATGTCGCAAAGGACCGGGTGCAGGGTGGACATGGGCGGCTCCATCGGGGCTGGCATTGAATGTGCCCCAAAGCTGGCCGCCACGGCCCGGCTTGGGCAAACGCGAAAAATCCACGCGCGAATGAGAAAATCTCACCTAAACGGCGCAATGCCCTGGGGAGGAGAGGGCTAAAAGCGGCGGTGCCCTTGCCCTTTTGCCCCCCTTCGCCTATAAGCCGCGCCATTCCGCACGCGGACAGTCGGCCAATTGGCCAATCCGGTGCCTTCGTCCCTGACGGGCCGAGGGTACGTCCGCGGAGGCTCAACCGGAGAGTAAAAGTGGCAATTCCTGATTATTCCATGCGTCAGCTTTTGGAAGCTGGCGTGCATTTCGGTCACCAGTCCCACCGCTGGAACCCCAAGATGGCGCCGTATATCTTCGGCGTCCGCAACAACATCCACATCATCGACCTGTCGCAGACCGTGCCGGCGCTCCATCGCGCCCTCCAGGCCGTGTCCGACACGGTGGCCAATGGCGGCCGCGTGCTGTTCGTCGGCACCAAGCGCCAGGCCGCGGACCAGGTGGCTGACGCCGCCCGCCGCTCCGCGCAGTATTTCGTGAATTCCCGTTGGCTGGGCGGCATGCTCACCAATTGGAAGACGATTTCCAATTCCATCGCCCGGCTCAAGAAGCTGGAAGAGATGCTGGCCGGCCCCGAGGCGGGCTCCGGCTACACCAAGAAGGAGCGCCTGACGCTCTCCCGTGAAAAGGAGAAGCTGGAACGCGCCCTCGGTGGCATCCGCGACATGGGCGGCCTGCCCGACCTGCTGTTCGTGATCGACACGAACAAGGAAGACATCGCCGTGAAGGAGGCCCAGCGCCTCGGCATCCCGGTGGCGGCCATCCTCGACACCAATTGCGATCCCGACGGCATCGCCTTCCCGGTTCCCGGCAATGACGACGCCGGCCGCGCGATCCAGCTCTATTGCGATCTGGTCGCCCGCGCCGCCATCGACGGCATTTCCCGCGGCGCTGGCGATTTCGGCGATGTGGGCGCGGCTGAAGAGCCCCTGATCGAGGACCTGCCCGCCGAGCTGAGCGTGTGGTCCACCTTCGAGCCCCTGTCCGGTCCGCGCGGCGTCGCCGACGATCTGAAGAAGCTGACGGGTGTGAGCCCGGAGATCGAGCAGAAGCTCAACGATCTCGGCATCTTCCACTTCACCCAGATCGCCGGCCTGGATGCCCAGGACGCGCACCACATTGGTGAAGAAGTGGGCCTGCCGGGCCGCGTTGACGGCTGGATCGCCCAGGCGAAGGAGTTCTCCGCCGAAGTGGAGTGATCCCTTCTCCGGAGGTCATTTGAGTGAAGGGGCGATAAGCGCCCCGGCGGCCGGCTTGGGCACCCCCTTGCCGGCCGTGGCATGAGAAAAAGAGGAAGCTGAGCATGGCCGCGATCACTGCAGCTCTCGTGAAGGAACTGCGCGACAAGACTGGCGCCGGCATGATGGACTGCAAGGCCGCTCTCACGGAGACCGCCGGCGACGTCGAGGCTGCCATCGACTGGCTGCGCAAGAAGGGTCTCGCGAAGGCCGCCAAGAAGGCCGGCCGCGTGGCCGCCGAAGGCCTCGTTTCGGTGGAATCCTCGGGCCATTATGCGGTCGCGCTGGAAGTGAACGCCGAGACCGACTTCGTCGCCCGCAACGCCGATTTCCAGGCGTTCGTGCGCGAAGCCGCGAAAATCGCGCTCAACACCGACGGCTCTTTGGAAGCCCTCGCCGCCGCCCATTTCCCGGGTGAGAGCGTGACGGTGGCCGAGAAGCTCGCGACCCTGATCGCCACCATCGGCGAGAACATGACGCTGCGCCGCGTCGCCAAGCTCCAGGTCGAGCATGGCGTGATCGCGTCTTATGTGCACGGCACGGTGTCCGAGGGCCTCGGCCGCATCGGCGTGCTGGTTGCGCTCGAGTCCAAGGGCGATGTGGACAAGCTCTCCACCCTCGGCCGCCAGATTGCGATGCATGTCGCGGCGCTGAGCCCGCTGGCGCTCGATGCCTCGGGCATCGACGAGAGCGTGGTCGCCCGCGAGAAGGCGATCCTGCTGGAGAAGCACCAGGGCAAGCCCGCCAACGTGCAGGACAAGATCGCCGAAAGCGGCATGAAGACCTTCTTCAAGGAAGTCACGCTGCTGGAGCAGCCGTTCGTGCATGACGGCTCCAAGTCCGTGGCGCAGGTGCTGAAGGAAGCCGAAGGCAGCGTCGGCGCCCCGGTGAAGCTGACGGCCTTCGTGCGCTATGCGCTCGGCGAAGGCATCGAGAAGGAAGAGAGCGACTTCGCAGCCGAAGTCGCCGCCGCTGCGGGACAGTCCTGAGCAGGTCGGGGGAGGGCGCCATGTCCGACCTTCCCTATCCTCGCGTCCTCATCAAGGTCTCCGGCGAGGCCTTGATGGGACCGGAGCCGTTCGGGCTCCATCCCCCGACCGTGACGCGGATCGCCCGCGATCTCGTGGCCGTGCGTGCGCTCGGCTGCGAGGTTGCCGTGGTTGTGGGCGGCGGCAATATCCTGCGCGGTGCCCGCGTGGCCGGCGAGGACCTCAACCGGTCCACCGCCGACCATATGGGCATGCTTGCCACGGTGATGAACTGCCTTGCCCTTGAGCAAGCGGTGGAGGCCGCCGGCGAACCGGCGCGCACCATGTCCGCCATTCCCATGCCCACCGTCTGCGAGCCTTATGCCCGCCAGCCGGCCATGCGGCATCTGCGACGGGGCCGGATCGTGCTGCTGGCGGGCGGTACGGGCAATCCGTATTTCACCACCGACACCGGCGCGGTGCTGCGTGCGGCGGAGCTGAGCTGCGATGCCGTCCTCAAGGCAACGAATGTGGATGGCGTGTACACCGCCGATCCCAAGCTCGATCCGAACGCCCGGCGCTATGACCGTCTCACCCATGACCAGGCCCTGGCCTACGATCTGAAGGTGATGGATGCCGCTGCGTTCGCCCTTGCCCGCGAAGCTGCCTTGCCGATAATCGTCTTTTCTATTCGCGAGCCGGGTGCCATCGTGGCGGCCGCCAAGGGCGAGGGCCACGTCACCGTGGTTGCGCCCTGACGGCATGAGGCGGCGCTCTCGGCGCCTCGTGCTCCTCCGGTCCGCATCGCGCGAGCGCCGGCGGGGCGGCGCTCTCGCCGGTGCGCGGCGCTTGGCGAGGGCCGCGTTTCCCGGGTATCCCGCGGTACAGAGACCTTGGCCTTCGGCCGTGTCGTCAGGCGGGGAAGGACAGAACCGGCATCTCGCGCCGGGAAAATGAAGAACAGGAATTTGCCATGAGCACCGACGCATTCGACCTTGCCGATCTCAAGCGCCGCATGCAGGGCGCTGTGGGCGTGCTGAAGCAGGAACTCGGCGGCCTGCGGACCGGCCGGGCGTCGGCCAGCCTCCTGGAGCCGATCCAGGTGGACGCCTACGGCACCCACATGCCCATCAGCCAGGTGGCGACGGTCTCGGTGCCCGAGCCGCGCATGCTGTCGGTCCAGGTCTGGGATCGTTCCATGGTCAGCGCGGTGGAAAAGGCGATCCGCGACAGCAATCTCGGCCTCAACCCCTCCACCGAAGGCCAGGTGATGCGCATCCGCATTCCCGAGCTGAACCAGGAGCGGCGCCAGGAAATGGTGAAGGTCGCCCACAAATATGCCGAGGCGGCGCGCGTCTCCGTGCGCCATGTGCGGCGCGACGGCATGGACCTGCTCAAGAAGCTCGAGAAGGACAGCGAGATCAGCGCCGACGATCTCGAGCGTTTCTCCACCCAGGTGCAGAAGGCGACCGACGAGGTGATTTCCGAAGTGGACCAGACCCTCGCCCACAAGGAAAAGGAAATCCTCTCGGTCTGAGGAGCATGGCATGAAGGGGGAAGGGGCCATGTCGGTGCGCAACGGCGCCTCAGCGACGCCAGCCACGGGTGACGCATGCATCCCGGTGCATGTGGGTGTCATCATGGACGGCAACGGGCGCTGGGCGACGGCCCGAAACCTTCCCCGATTTGAAGGCCACCGGCGCGGGCTCGAGGCTTTGCGCCGGTGCGTGCGCGCGGCGCGCGAGATCGGCATCCGCTTTCTCACCATCTACAGCTTCTCCAGCGAGAACTGGTCGCGCCCGGCGAGCGAGGTCTCCGACCTCATGGGCCTGCTGAAGCGGTTCGTGCGTCACGATCTCGCCGAGCTGCACAGCGCCAATGTGCGCGTGCGCATCATCGGCGAGCGGGCTGAGCTTGCCCGCGACATCTGCCAGCTGCTGGACGAGGCGGAGGCCCTGACCAAGGACAATACCGGCCTCACCCTGGTGGTTGCGTTCAATTATGGCGGGCGGCAGGAGATCGCCGCCGCCGCCGCGCGGCTCGCGGCCGATGCGGTGGCCGGCAAGATTCGGCCCGAGGAGATCAGCGCTGACATGATCTCTGCGCGCCTCGACACCGCCGGCATTCCCGATCCGGATCTGATCGTGCGGACCAGCGGCGAGCAGCGGCTCTCCAATTTCCTGCTGTGGCAGGGCGCCTATTCGGAACTCGTGTTCCTGCCCATCTATTGGCCCGAGTTCGACCACGCCGCGCTGGTTGGCGCCATCGAGGAATATGCCCGGCGTGACCGTCGGTTCGGCGGCATCGCCGCCCGCGCCGGCAGCGTGCGCACGTGATCGGCGGAAAAGACCTCCGCCAGCGCACCTTATCCGCGGCCATCCTGGCGCCGCTCGTCTTGGCGATTACCTGGTTCGGCGGCTGGCCCTTCGCGCTCATGTGGGCGCTCGCTGGCATCACCATCGTCTATGAATGCGGCACCGTGGCACGGGTGCTGCCGCGCATGCTGCCCATCGCCATGGGAGCCGCGGCCGTGCTCGCGGCGAGCGCGACGCTCGCCGCCACCGGGTCCGGCGCGGGGGCGGCGGCGATCTGCCTGGGGGGCGCGGTGGTCGCGATCCTGGCTGCGCGCGGCCGCCTTTGGGCGGGAGGCGGGGTTTTATGCGGGGCGGTGGCCAGCCTGCCCATCGTGGCGCTGCGCGGTAGCGACCAATTGGGCCTCGTCGCGGTGCTCTTCCTCTATGCGGTGGTGTGGAGCACGGACATCGGCGCCTATTTCACCGGACGCACCCTCGGCGGCCCCAAGCTGTGGCCCCGCCTCTCGCCCAACAAGACATGGTCGGGCGCGATCGGCGGCGCCGTCTGCGGCATGGCGGCGGGAATCGCCCTGCTGGTTTCGGCCGGATTGGTCTTCACGCCCATGTGGGCGCTCCTCGGCATCCTGTTGAGTGCCGTGGCGCAATCCGGCGACCTAGCCGAATCGGCCTTCAAGCGGGCGTTCGGCGTGAAGGATGCCGGAAGCCTCATTCCCGGGCACGGCGGCGTGCTGGACCGGTTGGACGGATTTCTCGCCGCGGTGCTGCTGGCCGGCCTGATCGGCTTTGCTCGCAACGACCTGGTCCCAGCGGCGGGTCTGCTTTTGTGGTAGGTCTTTCGCTATGACCGTCATTTCGATCCTTGGCGTCACCGGCTCGGTGGGCCGCAGCACCGTGAAGGTTTTGAGCGAAGCTCCCGGCCGCTATCGCGTGGAAGCGGTGGCCGGCGGGCGCGATCCTCAGGCCCTGGCGCGGCTTGCGTGCGACCTCGGGGCGCGTTTCGCAGCCATCGCCGATCCGGCCGGGGGCGCGGAACTGTCGGCTCTGCTCGCCGGCACCGGCATCGAAAGCGGGGCAGGGCCTTCCGCCGTCATCGAAGCGGCGCAGCGCGAGGCGAATCTCGTGGTGGCCGCCATTTCCGGTGTCGCGGGCCTTGCGCCCACCGTCGCGGCCTTCGGGCAGGGGCGGCGGCTCGCGGTGGCCAACAAGGAATGCCTCGTGGCCGCGGGCGCATTCTTCATCGCCGAAGCCGCGCGCACCGGCACCACGCTGCTGCCGATGGATTCCGAGCATAACGCCATCTATCAGGCGCTCGGCGCCGGGCCGCGCGCGGATGTGGAGCGTGTGACCATCACCGCCTCGGGCGGGCCGTTCCGCACCGCCCCGCGCGAGCAGATTGCCCGCGCCCGCGCCGCCGACGCGCTGAAGCATCCCAATTGGTCGATGGGCGCCAAGATCACCATCGATTCCGCCACCCTGATGAACAAGGGGCTGGAGCTGATCGAGGCGCACCATCTGTTCGGCATCCCGGCCAGCCAGCTGGAGGCGGTGGTGCATCCCGAATCGGTGGTGCATGGCCTCGTCTCGTTCCGCGATGGATCGGTGGTCGCGGGGCTTGCCGTGCCCGATATGTGCGTCCCCATCGCCCATTGCCTCGGCTTTCCGGACCGGCTGGACACCTCCTGTCGCCGGCTCGATCTCACCAAGGTGGGCCGGCTGACGTTCGAGGCCCCGGATCTGGAGCGATTCCCGGCCTTGCGTCTGGCGATGGCGGCCATGGAAGCCGGCGGCACGGCCCCGACCATCCTCAACGGTGCGAACGAGATCGCCGTCGCTGCTTTCCTGGAAGGGCGTATCGGGATGTTCGGCATCGCGGCGGTGGTCGAGGAAACCTTGGCGGCGCTTCCCGCCGGCGCCCCTCCGGCGTCCCTGGCGGAGGCCCTGGCGCTGGACGCGCAGGCCCGGCGCGTCGCGGTGTCGCTGCTGCCTAAATATGCCGCGGCGGCAGTCGCCTGAGTTCGAGTCGCGGACGATAATCGCATTCGCGCTTGCCTAAGTTTGCCGCAAAGGCATCCTAAGGCTCTGCGCTGGGGGTCTCGGCCTCATCTCTTATGGATCGCGAAGGGCGCACCGCGCGGCCTTTGCCCAACATTCGGTGCCATCGGTTGCGCGGCGCTTCGCCATGCGCCGGCGCGGCGCACGCGAGGAAACGGACGATGGAAGTGTTTTCGAGTCTGGGCGCCTGGGGCACCTCGCTCCTCGGTTATGTGGTGCCTTTCCTTTTCGTGCTGACCCTGGTGGTGTTTTTTCACGAGCTTGGTCATTTCTGGGTGGCACGCCGCGCCGGCGTGCGGGTTTTGACCTTCTCCCTGGGCTTCGGCCCGGAGATCGCCGGCTTCAATGACCGCCACGGCACGCGCTGGCGCCTCGCCGCCGTCCCGCTGGGCGGATACGTGCGATTCTTCGGCGACGAAGACGCCGCCAGCACGCCGAACACCGAAAAGCTGCGGCAGATGACGCCGCAGGAGCGCAAGGAAAGCTTTTTCTACGCGCCGCTGGCGTGGCGCGCCGCCATCGTCGCGGCGGGGCCGATCGCCAATTTCATCCTGGCCGTGGTCATTTTTTCCATGGTGTTCATGGTGTTCGGCCGCCAGGTGACGGCGCCGCGCGTGGACCAGGTCGCGGCCGGCAGCGCCGCCGAGCAGGCCGGGTTTGTCCCCGGCGACCTTGTCCTCAGCATCGACGGCACGCCGGTGGAGAGCTTCGCCGACATGCAGCGCATCGTCGGCTCCAATGCCGGCGAAGCGCTGAGCTTCAAGGTGGAGCGCGGCAATGCCGAGCTTTCGCTGACCGCCACGCCGCAATTGCGGGAAGTGAAGGATGCGTTCGGCAATTCCCACAAGATGGGTCTGCTGGGCATTTCCCGCTCGCTTGCCGCGGCGGACGTGACGACTCGCCGCTACGGCCCGGCCGAAGCCATCACCATGGGCGCCCAGGAGACCTGGTTCGTGGTCGCGCGCACGTTCGACTATCTGGGCGGCCTCATCGCGGGGCGGGAATCGGCCGATCAGCTGGGCGGCCCGATCCGCATCGCCCAGGTGTCCGGGCAGGTAGCCACCTACGGAATCGGTGCCCTCCTGTCGCTCGCGGCGGTGCTTTCGGTGTCGATTGGACTTCTTAACCTCTTTCCGATCCCGCTGTTGGACGGGGGGCATCTGCTGTTCTACGCTGTGGAAGCGGTGCGCGGGCGGCCGCTCAGTGCGCGCACGCAGGACATCGGTTTTCGCATCGGCCTCGCCATTGTGTTGATGCTGATGGTTTTTGCCACATGGAACGATGTGCTGCATCTGGCCACCATGTGACGAAGAGGGCAGTCGTGGCGCAGCGGCCACGGTTGGCGGAAAAGCGGAAGCCGCTGGTGGGACAGGCGTTTGCAGTGCGGGGAAAAGCCTGTACAAGCGCCTCGACGGTGAGAATCCGAGCGCCCCGGCGCCCGGGTTTGAGAACAACGAATTCAAGGTTGCGCGCCATATGACTTCTCGGGTCCGAGTCATCGTGAAACTGGCCGCCGTCCTCGGCATCGCGCTCAGCGCCGCGATGGCGACGACCGCCGGTTCCATCCTCATCGCCGGTCCCGCGGCCGCTCAATCCGCTTCGAACATCGTGGTTGAAGGCAATCGCCGCGTCGACGCGGCGACGATCCGGTCTTATTTCGCGGTGAAGCCCGGCGAGTCGCTGTCGCCCGCCAAGATCAATGAAGGCCTCGCGGCCCTCTATGCGACCGGCCTGTTTTCGGACGTGAACATCTCCCAGCAAGGTGGTCGGCTGGTGGTGCGCGTCTCGGAAAACGAGGTGATCAATCGCATCGCGTTCGAGGGCAACAAGAAGCTCAAGGACGACGCGCTGCTGGCGGAAATCCAGTCCAAGCCGCGCGGCACCTTGTCCAAGGCCGTGGTGCAGGCGGATACCCAGCGCATCATCGAGGTTTATCGCCGTTCGGGCCGGACCGACGTGAAGGTCAATCCCGTCACCATCGATCGCGGCAATGGGCGTGTCGATCTGGTGTTCGAGATCACCGAAGGCGAGAAGGTCGGCGTCAAGGACATCAAGTTCGTCGGCAACAAGGCGTTCTCGGACTATAAGCTGAAGGACGTGATCACCACGACGACCACCAACTGGCTGTCGTTCCTCAAGTCCACGGACGTCTATGATCCGGACCGCGTGAATGCGGACCAGGAGCTGCTGCGCCGCTGGTACCTGAAGAATGGCTATGCCGACTTCCGCATCGTCTCCGCCACGGCTGAACTGATCCCCGCCACCAGCGGCTCGCCCGCCGGCTATGTGATCACCTTCACCCTGGACGAGGGTGCGCAGTATCGCTTCGGCAAGGTGGATGTGGTCTCCAACATCCGCGATGTGCCCGCCGCCAGCCTGCGCAGCGCGCTGCGCATGAGCGAGGGTCAGGTCTATAACGCCGAGCTGGTCGAGAAGTCGGTCGAGAACGTCACGATCGAAGTGTCGAAGAACGGCTATGCGTTCGCCCAGGTGCGGCCGCGCGGTGATCGCGACTTCGAAAACAAGCGCATCAACGTGCTGTTCGTGGTCGAAGAGGGACCGCGGGTTTACGTCGAGCGCATCGAAATCCGCGGCAACACCCGTACCCGCGACTGGGTTATCCGCCGCGAATTCGATATCGGCGAAGGCGATGCCTATAACCGCGTGATGGTCGATCGCGCCGAGCGCCGCCTGCGCAACCTCGGCTACTTCAAGACCGTCAAGATTACCAATGAGCCCGGCTCGGCCCCCGACCGCATCATCCTGGTGGTGGACGTGGAGGATCAGCCCACGGGTGAGTTCTCGGTGTCGGGCGGTTATTCGACCTCGGACGGCTTCATTGCCGAAGTCTCCTTGGGCGAAAAGAACTTCCTCGGCCGTGGTCAGTACGTGAAGATCTCCGGCTCCTTCGGCCAGAACGCTCAGGGCGCGGAATTCTCCTTCACCGAACCCTACTTCCTCGGATATCGGCTCTCCGCTGGCATTGACTTCTACTGGAAGGAAACCAGCGCCACGAGCTACACCTCGTACAACACCAACACGCTGGGTGGCGGCTTCCGCTTCGGCCTGCCGATCACGGACGAAATCACCCTGGCGCTGCGCTACAACCTCTATCAGCGCGAGATCAACCTCGATTGCGCGGCCTGGGGCGACCCCTTCCTGACCTGCGCCGGCACGGCCTCCTGGGCGATCATCGAGGCGGTGGCACAAGGTGCGACGATCACGTCGGCGGCGGGCTACACGCTCTCCTTCAACGGGCTCGACAGCAACATCAACCCGACCTCCGGTCTCTATGCGGAACTGAAGCAGGACTTTGCCGGCCTCGGCGGCGACGTGAACTTCATCCGCACCTCGGCTGACGTGCGCTATTACTACCCGCTGATCAGCGACTGGGTGCTGTTGCTGCACGGCCAGGCCGGCCATGTGAATGCATGGGGCGACCAGGATCTGCGGATCATGGACAACTTCTTCATGGGCCCGAACCTGGTTCGCGGCTTCGCCCCGAACGGCATCGGCCCGCGCGACATGGCCTCCCTGTCGCAGGACTCCCTGGGTGGTACGTCCTACTGGGGCATCTCGGCCGAAGTGCAGTTCCCGCTGGCCTTCCTGCCCAAGGACATCGGCCTGAAGGCCGCGGTGTTCGCGGATGCCGGCTCGCTGTTCGACTATCAGGGCCAGACCACCTTCGTGGGTGCCCCCGCGCCGTATACTTGCCCGGCGGGTGCCCAGAACGCGACAGGCAATGTCTGCGTGTTCGACGACAACGGCATCCGGTCTTCGGTGGGCGCGAGCTTGATCTGGCAGTCGCCCTTCGGCCCGCTGCGCTTCGACTATGCCTGGGTGCTGAGCCAGCAGGCCTACGACAAGGACCAGGCGTTCCGCTTCTCCGGCGGCACCAAGTTCTAATCCTGTCCTCTTATGCGGGCGTCGGCGGTCGTTCCGTCTGACGCCCGCAGCGTATCTAAAATATGAGCGATCCTCTCTTCTTTCCCCTGCCGTCACCGCTAACCCTCGCGGAGGTTGCGGCACTGAGCGGAGCGCGCGCCCTCGTCGCAGACCTTCCGGAAGGTCCTGTCGTTCGTGGGGTCTCCACCCTCGCCGATGCCGGCCCCGGCGATCTCGCCTTCTTCGATTCGCCGCGCTATCGCAGCGAGTTCGAGGCAACCCGCGCGAGCGTCTGCATCACCACCGAGAAACTGGCCGAAGGCGCGCCCGCCGGCCTGATCGTTCTGGTGTCGCCCCGTCCCGCGCTTGCCTTCGTCAATGTCACCCGCACCCTGTTCGGAACCGCGCTGCGGCCGCAACCGGTGTTCGGCCATAAGGGCATCGCGCCGGGGGCGTTTATCCATCCCACCGCCCGGCTCGAGGACGACGTGACGGTCGATCCCGGCGCTGTAATTGGGCCGGACGTGGAGATCGGCGCCCAATCGGTGATCTGCGCCAACGCCGTCATCGGCGCCGGCGTGCGGATCGGCCGGGAAACCTCCATCGGCGCCGGCACGACCCTGATTCACGCGCTCGTGGGCAATCGCGTGATCCTGCACAGCGGGGTCCGTATCGGCCAGGACGGCTTCGGCTACCAGCCGAGCCCGCGCGGCCATCTCAAGGTGCCGCAGATTGGCCGTGTCGTGATCCAAGACGATGTGGAGATCGGCGCCGGCACCACCATCGACCGCGGCGCCTTGCGCGACACCGTGATCGGCGAAGGCACCAAGATCGATAATCTCGTGCAGATCGCGCATAATGTGGTGATCGGCCGCCATTGCGTGATCGTCTCGCAGACCGGCATTTCCGGCAGCACCACGCTGGGCGATTTCGTCATGCTGGGCGGGCAGGTGGGCGTCATCGGCCACGTCCGCATCGGGGATGCGGCGCAGATCGCGGCCTCCTCCAATGTGAAGGACGACGTGCCGCCGGGCGTGCGCTGGGGCGGGTCGCCCGCAAAACCCGTGCGCGAATGGTTCCGGGAATTGACCGCGCTGAAGAAATTGGGGCAAGCAAGCGCCCGTCGCAGCGATGAAGGGGGGGACAAATGAGCGAAGCCAGCAGCAGCCCCGAGGCGCTCTCGGCCGATGCCGCAAACGCCGAATGCAAGGTGCTTGCGAGCGCCGACCTTCAAAAGATCCTGCAATGCCTGCCGCACCGTTATCCGTTCCTGCTGGTGGACCGGGTGGAGCGCATCGACAGCGACAATTCCTGCGTCGGCGTGAAGAACGTCACGGTCAACGAGCCACATTTCCAGGGCCATTTCCCCGGCAATCCGGTCATGCCCGGGGTTCTCATCATCGAGGGCATGGCGCAGACGGCGGGCGTGATCTGCATTCTCTCCAAGCCCGAGCGGCCGGCTGACCAGCCGCCGCCTTTGGTCTATTTCATGACCATCGACGAGGCCAAGTTCCGCCGTCCCGTGGTGCCGGGAGACGTGCTCGAATATCACATGACCAAGATCTCGCGTCGTCGCAACATGTGGTGGTATCGCGGCGAGGCGAAAGTGGGCGGCGAGCTTGTCGCCGAGGCGCGCCTTGGCGCGATGATTACCGGATTCTGATGTGCCCTTGATCGACCCTCTCGCGCGTGTTTCCGACGGCGCCATTCTCGCCGATGATGTCCATATCGGACCGTTCTGTACGGTCGGCCCGGATGTCACTCTTCATGCCGGGGTGCGGCTGATCTCCCATGTGAACGTGCAGGGGCAGACCACCATCGGCGCGCGCACCGAGGTCTATCCCTTCGCCTCGCTCGGCACGCCGCCACAGTCGGTGCACTACAAGGGCGAGCGCACCGCGCTGACCATCGGCATGGATTGCGTCATCCGCGAGCATGTCACGGCCAATATCGGCACCGCCGGCGGGCGCGGCGTGACCCGCATCGGCGATGGCTGCATGCTGATGACCGCCGCCCATGTGGGGCATGATTGCGACGTCGGAAATCATGTGATCTTCGCCAATAACGCCACCCTCGGCGGGCATGTGGATGTCGGCGACCACGTGTTTCTCGGCGGCCTGTGCGCGGTGCATCAATACACCCGCATCGGGGCGCAGGTGATGGTCAGCGGCATCACCGGCGTGCGTGAGGACGTGATTCCTTACGCCTATGTGCTCGGCCAGGCCGGGCGCCTGGTGGGCCTCAACACCATCGGCATGAAGCGGCGCGGGTTCACGCGGGCGGACCTGCACGCCGCGCGCGCCGCCTATCGCGACCTGTTCTTCGGAACGGGCGTTTTTGCCGATCGTCTCGCGCGCCTGCGCGAGCAGACCGAAAGCTCGCAATTCGCGCGCGAGATCGTGGAATTTATCGATGCGGGCAAGAACCGCTCGCTCTGCCAGCCCGCGCGCGGCGTCGTACACGAGGAATGACCCGGTGACCCCCGCGCCGGCACAGCAAGGGCTTCCGGCGCAGGGACTTGGCCCGGCCGACGGCGGACAGGGCCGGGGAGCCACGGCCCGTGCACCGGAGGGGCCGCTGGCCATCGTCGCCGGCGGCGGCGCTTTCCCGGCCGCGGTTGCCGAAGCGGTGCGGGCGCAGGGGCGGGATGTTCTGCTGCTCCTGATGAAGGGCTTCGCCGATCCCGCGCTGGAGCGCTATCCCCACCATTGGTTTCGCCTCGGCTCGCTCGGCAGCGTCTCCGCCGTGGCGCGGGCGCGCGGTGTGCGCGATGTGGTGATGGTGGGAACGCTCACGCGCCCGCGCCTCTCCGATCTGGGGCTCGATTGGACCACCATCCGCCTGCTGCCGCGCATCGCCCGGCTGCTGCGCGGCGGCGACAACCATCTGCTGTCGGGCGTGCTTGGTCTTGTGGCCGAGCAGGGCTTTCACCTCATCGGCGCGCACGAGGCGGTGCCGGGGCTGCTGCTGCCCGAGGGCGTGCTGGGCCACGTGCAGCCCAGCGCCGAGCAGCAAGCGGATATCACGCTCGGCCTTTCGGTGGTGCGCACGCTCGGCCCGTTCGACGTGGGGCAGGGCGTGATCGTGGTGAACGGCTTCGTCGCCGCCGTGGAAGCTGCGGAAGGAACGGATGCCGTGCTCGCGCGCTATGAAGCCTTGCGCACCAGCGGACGTCTGCGCTTTCCCATGCGCGCCGGCGTCCTCGTGAAGGCGCCCAAGCCGGATCAGGACCGGCGCGTGGACCTGCCCTCGTTGGGCCCGGCGACCGTCACCTGCGCCGCAAGGGCGGGCCTCGCCGGCATCGCCTTCGAGGCCGGGGGGGTCATCGTGCCAGATCCTCAGGAATTGGTGCGGGCCGCAGATGCTGCGGGCCTGTTCGTGCTCGGCGTGGCGCCGCGGGGGCCGGCGTGAGCACCGGGCTGCCGGCCCGTCCGTTGCGCGTGTTCATCCTGGCGGGCGAGGAATCCGGCGACATGCTCGGCGGCGCGATCATGGCCGGGCTGCGCCAGCTCGCGCCGGAGGGCGTGGTGTTCTCGGGCGTCGGCGGGGTGCGCATGCAGCAGGCCGGGCTGACCAGCCTGTTTGCCATGGACGATCTCACGGCGATCGGCTTCGGCCAGGTGATCGGCAAGCTGCCGACGATTCTCAAGCGTCTGCGCGAAACGGTCGACGCCATCTGCGCGGCGCCCCCGGACGTGCTGGTGCTGGTGGATGCGCCGGACTTTACCCATCGCGTGGCGGCGCGCGTGCGGCGGCGCAACCGGCAGATTCCCATTGTGAAATATGTCTCGCCCACGGTGTGGGCGTGGCGGCCGGGGCGCGCGAAGGCCATGCGGCCGTCCTTCGACCATCTGATGGCTTTGCTGCCGTTCGAGCCGGACGTGCATCTGCGCCTGGGTGGGCCGCCGACCACATATGTGGGCCATCCCTTGCTGGAGCGGCTTGCTGAATTGCGCGCGAGCCCGGCGCAGCAGGTGCGCCCCGCGCACGAGCCGCCGCTGGTGCTGGTGCTGCCGGGCAGCCGGCGCAGCGAGGTGGAACGGCTGGGTGCCGTGTTCGGGCAGGCGCTCGGGCATCTTGCAAGTCAGCGCCCGCTGGATGTGGTGCTGCCGACGCTCCCGCGCCTCCTGCCCATGGTCGAGGCCATCGCCGCCGATTGGCCGGTGCGCCCGCGCATCGTGACCGACGCGGAGGAGAAATACGCGGCCTTTCGCATGGCGCGGGCGGCGCTCGCGGCTTCGGGAACCGTGACGCTGGAACTGGCGCTGGCCGGTGTCCCGACGGTCGCGGCTTATAAAGTGGCGCAATGGGAGGCTGTGATCGCGCCTTACATCCTCAAGCTGCCGAGCGTTATCCTGCCCAATCTCATTCTCGGAGAGAATGTGGTGCCGGAATTCCTTCAGCACGATTGCACGCCGGAGCGGCTCTCGCGGGCGCTGAACCGGCTGCTGAACGACGGTGCGGACCGGGATCGGCAGATCGAGGCGTTCGCGCGGCTTGACGATATATTCGGAACCGA
Source organism: Roseixanthobacter pseudopolyaromaticivorans (assembly GCF_043195145.2). Taxonomy (NCBI): domain Bacteria; kingdom Pseudomonadati; phylum Pseudomonadota; class Alphaproteobacteria; order Hyphomicrobiales; family Xanthobacteraceae; genus Roseixanthobacter; species Roseixanthobacter pseudopolyaromaticivorans. The sequence continues at coordinate 2,422,869 of NZ_CM195539.1, read as the reverse complement.
GGATGAAGCCCCGAGCCTGCGCGCCGCGCGGGTGGTGCTCGCCACCGCTGCAGCTCCGCGCTGACGCGCTTTTCGGACAAGACCGTTTCTGTGAGCGCGATTTTGTGAGCGCGCGCTTCGTCGCCGTTCCCGCCAAAGCGTGTCCGGCTCGTGGCGTCCTGCCTCTTCGGTCTTGAAACAAAAAACGCGGCCTTTCGGCCGCGTTTCGATGGGATCAAAGCACCGGAGGAAGCCGGCGCCGAGAGTCACGAGGCCTATTTGCGCTTGGCCATCGGCACATAATCGCGGCGCTCGGCGCCGGTGTAGAGCTGGCGGGGGCGGCCGATGCGCTGGCCCGGATCCTCGATCATTTCCTTCCACTGGCCGATCCAGCCGACCGTGCGGGCGACCGCGAACAGCACCGTGAACATGGTGGTGGGGAAGCCCATCGCCTTCAGGGTGATGCCGGAATAGAAATCGATGTTCGGATAGAGCTTCTTCTCGATGAAATATTCATCGTGCAGCGCCACGCGCTCCAACTCCACGGCCACGTCCAGCAGCGGATCGTCCTTGATGCCGAGTTCGGCGAGAACCTCGTGGCAGGTCTGCTGCATGATCTTCGCGCGCGGGTCGTAATTCTTATAGACCCGGTGGCCGAAGCCCATGAGGCGGAACGGATCGTTCTTGTCCTTGGCGCGGTTCACGAACTCAGGAATGCGCTCGGGACGGCCGATTTCCGTGAGCATCTTGAGCGCGGCTTCGTTCGCGCCGCCGTGGGCGGGTCCCCACAGGCAGGCGATGCCGGCGGCGATACAGGCGAACGGGTTGGCGCCCGAGGAGCCGGCGAGACGCACGGTGGAGGTGGAGGCGTTCTGCTCGTGGTCAGCATGGAGGATGAAGATCCGATCCATGGCGCGGGCGAGCGTCGGGCTCACCTTATAGTCCTCGCACGGCACGGCGAAGCACATGTTCAGGAAGTTGGAGGTGTAGTCCAGGGAGTTCTGGGGATACACGAACGGCTGGCCGATGGAGTATTTATAGGCCATGGCAGCGAGGGTCGGGATCTTCGCGATCATGCGGATCGACGCGATCAGGCGCTGCTGCGGGTCCGAGATGTCGGTCGAGTCGTGATAGAAGGCGGAGAGCGCGCCGACCGAGGCCACCATGATGGCCATGGGGTGGGCGTCGCGGCGGAAGCCCTGGAAGAACCGGGTCATCTGCTCGTGAACCATCGTGTGACGGGTCACGGAATAATCGAAATCCGCTTTCTGGGCGGCGGTGGGCAGTTCGCCATAGAGCAGGAGATAGCAGGTCTCCAGGAAGTCGCCGCCCTCGGCGATCTGCTCGATGGGATAGCCGCGATAGAGCAGGACGCCCTCGTCGCCGTCGATATAGGTGATCTTGCTCTCGCACGACGCCGTGGAGGTAAAGCCGGGATCGTAGGTGAACATCCCGGTCTGGCCATACAGCTTGGAGATGTCGACGACCGAGGGGCCGATGGTTCCGCCGTTGATCGGCAGGTCCCAGCTCTTCTCACCCACTGTCAGCTTGGCGGCTGAACCTGCGGTTTTGGTGGTGGCGTCCATAAAGTCTCCCATCTGTAAGCGGGGAAATGGTACCACCTTCGCGGATGCGAAGGGTCTGGCGCGCAGTCGTAAACCCTCCCCAATTTTGCCGCAAGCGTGACCATGCCCGCATTGGACGCAACACGCGGTGAAGTGGCTCGAAACCCCTTGCCGTGCCTGGATTCCATTGTGCCCGTGGCGGCCGATTTTTCACATCCGATCTGCGAATGATCTGCCGCGACGCGGGAAAAATGGCGGTATCAATGGTTCAAACGGGGCGGGCAGGGCACAAACGAAAACGCCCGGCGCAGGGCCGGGCGTTCGGTCGAAACGGGTTCTAAGGGCTCAGTCGGCCACTGCCCGCGGCCGCGTCGCCGGCAGGCGGCGTGCGACGGTCGCGATGCGGGTCCGCATGGCGCGCCAGGTGGCGAAATCATTCAGCCGCGAGGCTTCGCCGAGGCCGATGAGGGCGGCCGCGACGAACGGAAGGCTCTGGACCACCAAGGCGAGGGCGTAAAGATCGACTTCGCGCACCACATGCCAATTGGTCATGTGCAAGGTCACGCCCGAGCCCAAGAGCAAGCCGCCGACCACGGCTTCCGGCAGGGCCGGGAAGGAGCGCGCGGCGCCCGAGAGCCAGCCACCGCCCTTGGCCGTGCGGGCGAAGGCGAGGTCCTTGTATCTGAAGCCGTCGAACACCGCCTTGGCGACCGTGAACTGCACGGCCATCGCCGCAATCGCCGCGCCCAGCATGCGCAAGGGCGTGGTGGCGACGCGCATGCGGTACATGGCGATGAAGTGCAGCACATAGACCACGAAGGTGGCGATGATCGGCAGGGTGAGGATGTGCGCCGGAACGGCGATGCCGAAGGCGAACACGAACGGCACGAATGCCAGAGAAAGGATCGCCGCGAGGGCTCCGACCGATTCCGCCCCGAGCCACGCCACCCAGCCGAGCAGGAAGTGGCGGCGCTGCGCCGTGGTCAGGCGCGAGCGCGCCGGCAGGAACCGTGACCAGTGCTTACGGATGATCTGGAAGCCGCCGTAGGCCCAGCGGTGACGCTGCTTCTTGAACGCCTCGAACGTGTCGGGCAGCAGGCCCCAGCCGTAGCGGGTGCGGGTGTAATGCGTCTTCCAGCCGTTCTCGGCGATGGTGAGGCCGAGGTCGGTATCCTCGCAGATGGTGTCGGACGACCAGGAGCCGGCCTCCATCATGGCCGCGCGCCGCACCAGGCACATGGTGCCGTGCACGACGATGGCATCGTCCTCATTGCGCTGGACCATGCCGATATCGAAGAAGCCGGCATATTCCGCGTTCATGGCTTCATGCATCGGGCTGAGATGCCCGTCGCGGTGATCCTGCGGCGCCTGCACGAGACCCACGGTGGGATCCTCGAACACAGGCACCAGATCCTTCAGCCAATTGGGCGCCACCACATAGTCGGCGTCGATCACGCCGATGATCTCGGCGTCGGGAGCGGTGTGCTCCAGGGCGATGCGCAGGGCGCCGGCCTTGAAACCGCTGATCTTCTCGAGGTTCAGGAATTTGAAGCGCTCGCCGAGCGTCGCGCAATGGGCGCGGATCGGCTCCACCATCGCCGGGTCGGGCGTGTTGTTGAGCGCGACCACGCATTCGAGGTTCGGATAATCGAGCCGCGCCACCGCATCCAGGGTCTGCTTGAGCATCTCCGGGGGTTCGCGATAGGCGGGAATGTGGATCGACACCTTCGGGTAGCGCGAGAGCGTGGCGGCCGGCCGGGCCTCGATCAGGCGCGACGGGGCAGGGCCGAACGCGACGGCCGCAAGCTCCTCGATGCGGTAGAGCAGCACGATCACGAGCGGCACCAGCAGCACCACGGAGAGCAGCAGCGTCACGTAATTGCCGCCGGTCACATAGTGCGTGGCCCAGTGGTTGAAGACCAAGGCGACCCAGGCGCCGACGCCGTTGGCGGCAGCCGCGAGGACGGCGCCCTGCGAGACCGTCACGGTTTGCGAGGCGCGCAGCATGGGCAGCGAGAACACCAGCCCGAGCAACAAGGCGAGAATCGCCGTCTGGTTGAACGTGTTGGGAACGATCGGGCCGGTGAGCGGGAATTTCAGATGCCGGTTGGCGTCGAACACACCCCAATACTGTCCCACCGAACCTTCGAAGCTCTTCCAAGGTGCGTCAAAGGCCTCGATGATATTGTATTCGATGCCCATGGCCTCGGCGCGCGCCGTGAAGGTGCGGATGACGTTCGCTTGGGCCAACTCGCCCGGCACAGCCCCGTCGCGGTTGAAGCCCGCGCTCGGCCAGCCGAACTCGGCGATGACGATGCGCTTGCCGGGATAGGCGGCGCGCAGGCGATTGTAGATGTCGATGGAACGGTCCACGACCTGCTCGGCGCTGACGCCTTCCCAATAGGGAAGAATGTGCGCGGCGATATAATCGACTGCGGACACCAACTCGGGATGGTCGAGCCAGACATTCCAGATCTCACCCGTGGTCACGGGCGTGTTGGTTTCCCGCTTCACCTTGCGGATCAGCTCGGCCATCTCGGCGGCGCTCTTTTCACCGCGGAAGATGGTCTCGTTGCCGATCACCAGGCCTTCGACGTTGGGATTGCGCTTCGTCAGATCGACCGCCGCGCGGATTTCCTTGGCGTTGCGGGTCTCGTCCTTGTCGATCCAGGCGCCGACTGTCACCTTCAGCCCGCGTTCCGCGGCGATGGCCGGGATCAGCTCGAGGCCCATGGTGGAGGAATAGGTGCGGATGGCCCGTGTGTAGTCGGCCACCGCATTCACATCGGAGCGAATCTGCTCCGCCGTCACCGGCGGACCCTTGTCGGGGTGGCGGACGTCTCGGCTATAGGGCGCGAAGGACAGGCTCGAAAAGCGCTCCGTGACGCCCGGAGCGTGAACTTCCGGACGCACGGAATACCAGATCGCGGCGTGAAATCCGATCACAACCGTGATGATGGCTGCAGCAGCAGCAAGGCCGGGACGCATTGGCGGAGACCCACTCGAAAGGGAAATCGAACCGTTAACGCAGGCTTAAGATATCGGTTCCTGACCTTAAGCTACGGAGCACCCTTTCGACCTGCCCCTAGGTCGGCAGTGCCTTTTACGCGGCACTGCACCGAGACACTAAACCTCTCAAATCAAGAGGTAAATGGGAAGTATGGCGGGCACTGGGCGGCGCCAAGGCCGCCGGGTGATCTAATTATTGCGCTGGTGCAGCAACATAGTCGGGATTAACCCAACATTGATGGACCCGGGCGCCCAGACGCTCTTGCGCTTTTTGATCGATGTTGCCCTGGCGCACCAGGCAGCGGAACGCGAGCTTCAGATGTTCGGTCGGGCAACCGAAGCGCTCGTACATGTCCAGGTGGCGGCGCGCGGTGTCGATATCGTCGCGCCACAGCAGCGCGGCAATGCGCCGCCCCGTCCATACACATTCCGGCAATCCGGCATTGCCGGGCAGTTTCGCAGCTTCCGTGAATTCTTCCACGGACCGGCGCTGCGCATCACGCGCCGCCTGCTGCTCCGGCGTGATCTGCTCGGCCGGGGTTGCGGGCTTCTGGTCGGTTCCCTGAGATTGGGCGGAAACCGGACCGGCGAACGCGAGAAACAGAGCGCCCGCGAGGAGCGTGAGACGGAAACGGTCCATATTGGCCATTGGGTTCGAAGGCTGAAAGGCGGAAGACGATCCGCGGGTGCACCTTAGGAGAATGTCGGGAATTTGTCAGCATGAGGACGCCTCGGAAACAAGTCGCCGAGCATCTTCCCGCTGTGGACGGCTATCCCTGCCCTGGTTGCACCGCAATGGCTTCACATGGTTCTCGCGAAGCTTTATGTCGCTGGGCACGCGCCGCCGCCCCAGCCCCCGGGAGATTTCATGACATCGTCTTTGCGGTTGCCGCTCATGCTGGCACTTGTGGTGGGCGTCGCCGTCGTGGGGCTTGCCTATGTTATGGGGCGGCCGGTGGCGATGCCGCCCTCTCCGTTGGCTGCCGGCGAAAAACTGCAATGCGTGTCGTATGCGCCGTTCCGCGAGGGACAATCGCCGCTGATCAAGGGGCTCGTGATCCCCGAGCAGCAGATCGACGAGGATCTGGCACAATTGGCCAAGATCACCGATTGCGTACGGACTTATTCGGTGGAAATGGGGCTCGACAAGGTCGCGCCGCTCGCCCGCAAGCACGGGCTGAAAATGTTCCAGGGCATCTGGCTCGGCTCCGAACGGCAGAAGAACCGGATCGAGATCGAATCCGGCGTGAAGCTCGCGCAGCAATATCCCGATGTGATCCAGGGGGTGATCGTCGGCAATGAGGTGATGCTGCGGGGCGAACTCTCCTCCTCCGACATCTCCGCCATTCTGCGCGAGGTGAAATCCCGGGTTGGTGCAACCCCCGTCACCTATGCCGATGTCTGGGAGTTCTGGGAGCGCGCGCCGGCGCTCGCGGCGGACGTGGATTTCATCACCGTCCATATCCTGCCCTATTGGGAGGATCTGCCGGTGGCGGCGGACCAGGCAGCGCGGCACATCGACGAAACCCGGCAGCATGTGGCGAAGATGTTTCCCGGCAAGGAGATCCTGATCGGCGAGACCGGCTGGCCGAGCGCCGGGCGCATGCGCGAAGGCGCCTTGCCGGCTCCCTCCGAGCAAGCGCTGGTGATGCACGAATTGCTGAAGCTGGCGAAGGAGAAGGGCTATCGGGTGAATGTCATCGAGGCCTTCGACCAACCCTGGAAGCGGGCGAACGAGGGCACGGTGGGCGGCCATTGGGGCCTGATCGACGCCGGCACCCGAGAGCCCAAATTCCATTGGGGTGAGCCGGTGGTGAATCACCCCTTCTGGCGCGCCCAGGCGGTGGTGGGGGTGGCGATGGTGGTGCTGGCCTTCGGTGCGGCGCTGTATGGCGCGAACAAGCGGGCCAAGACCGTGCGCCCCCGCGACTGGCTGGCAGTTGCCCTGATCGCGTTCGCGGGCGGGGCCACCTTCGGGCCGGCGCTCGCGGCGCTGCCGTTGGAAAGCCTGGGCTGGATCGGCTGGACCCGCAATCTTGCCTTCGTCGCGGTGTCGCTCGCGGCGGTGGCTGTGATCCCCGCCGCGATCGGCGCAGGTGTGCGGCTGCCCGCGCTCGCCACCGTGCTCGACGGCGCGCGGCGCCGGCAGGCGGATTGTTTCGCAGTGGCTGCCGCGGCGATTCTCGCGCTCGGCGTGCTCGCCATCGGCGAAGCCGCGTTCGAGCTGGTGTTCGACCCGCGCTACAAGGACTTCCCGATCAACGCGCTGACGCCGGTCGCGGCGGCGCTTGCGGTCCTCGCCTTGCTGCGGCTGCCGGCCGGGGCGGGGGCGGGCATGGCGGAGCGCACCGCTTTCTGGTGGCTCGTGGTTGCGGGGCTATTTGTGCCGCTCAACGAGACGCTGCAGAACTGGCAGGCGCTGTGGTTCGGCCTGATCTGCTTGGCGCTCGCCGTTACGCTGTGGCGGGTCCGGGCCGCGCGAGCGACAGGATGAGCAGCATCGCCGCGATGGCCCCGGCGATATTGTTGTAGAGCACCAGCGCGATCCCGGCGAACGCGATGCCGATGGCGAAGGTGACAAGGCGCGGCCGCCACAGTTGCAGCAAAGCTGCGGCAAGGGCGACGCCGCCGAATACCGACCATCCGAACAGGGCGATGGTGGCCGCGCGCAGCTTGCATTGGAAGGTCGCGAGCCCGGCATCGCAGGCGAGGCCCACCGTGGACGGCTCGATGATCAGATAGCGCACATAGATCGCCCAGCCGGTGGCGCCCATGCCGATCGCGATCAGCCAGTTCATGGCGCGCGGTCCCGGGCGGAAGCTGCGGTCTGTGACGGTATCCATAAGCGGCGTCCTGCAATGGTGTCCCTGCCAGATGGCATCATCCCTGTCGCGAGACAACTCCCAAGGCGGCCCTTTGGTCCTCGCAGCCGCCCTTCAGGCGCGCCGGACCGGCAAAGCACCCGCCCGGCCTGCGGCGAATAGGCCCGCCGCCCCCGGTCGCGATCGTTTCGTTCACCGGGCGCTTCGCTCTCACCTTCGCTTAAGGTTTAGCTTCCATCATTTTCCCAAGCCGGCGCGGATCCTGGCGCGCCGGCGAGATCGGATGGCGACAAGGATGCCGTTTTCGCTCTAGAAGGGCCGCGTTGGTCGTGGCGCGAGGATTCCCATGAGCGAACGCAGTCTTCTTGTCGTGATTCTGGCTGCCGGCGAAGGCACGCGGATGGCATCGCGCGTGCCCAAGGTGCTCCATAAGATCGCGGGCCGCACCATGTTGCACCATGTGCTAGAAGCCACCCGCGGGGCCGGCGCGACGCGCGTCGCCGTGGTGGTCGGTCCCGGCCGCGCCGATGTGGCCGAGGAGGCCCATCGCATCGCCCCCCACGCCCAGGTGTTTCTCCAGGAAGAGCGGCTCGGCACCGCCCACGCCGTGCTCGCCGCCCGCGCCGCGCTGGGGCAGCCGGTGGACGATGTGCTGGTGCTCTATGCCGACACGCCGCTCGTGCGCTCCCAGACCCTGCTCGCCCTGCGGGCGCCGCTCGCCAGCGGCGCCGCCGTCGTGGCGCTGGGCTTTTATGCCGCCGATCCCACCGGCTACGGCCGCCTCATCACTCACGGCGGCGAATTGCTCGCCATCCGCGAGGAGAAGGACGCGAGCCCCAGCGAGCGGCAGATCGATTTCTGCAATGCCGGGCTGATGGCGCTCTCCGGCGCCCATGCGCTGGACCTGCTGGACCGCATCGGCAACGACAATGCCAAGGGCGAATATTATCTCACCGACGCGGTCGAGATCGCCCGCGCCCAGGGCCATGCCACCATCGCCGCCGAGGGCGAGGCGGAGGACGTGGCGGGCGTCAACAGCCGCATCCAGCTGGCCGAGGCGGAAGCCATCATCCAAAAGCGGCTTCGGCTCGCGGCCATGGCGGGCGGCGCCACCCTGGTCGCCCCCGAAACCGTGTTCTTCAGCGCCGACACCGAACTTGGCCGCGACGTGGTCGTGGAGCCGCACGTGGTGTTCGGCCCGGGAGTGAGCGTCGGCAATGACGTGGTGATCCATTCCTTCTGCCATCTGGAAGGGGCGCACCTGGAAAGCGGCGTCACCATCGGTCCTTACGCGCGGCTGCGGCCGGGCACGCGGCTCGATACCGGGGTGCGCATCGGCAACTTCGTCGAGACCAAGGCCGCCCACCTTGAACGTGGTGTTAAGGTGAACCATCTCTCATACGTGGGCGATGCCCATGTGGGCGCGAACAGCAATCTCGGCGCCGGCACCATCACCTGCAATTACGACGGCTTCACCAAATCGCGGACGGAAATCGGCGCGGGCGCCTTCATCGGCGTGCATTCGGCGCTCGTGGCGCCGGTGACCATCGGCGCGGGAGCCTATGTGGGCACCGGGTCGGTCATCACCGATAACGTGCCTGACGATGCGTTGGCGATTGCCCGCGGGCGGCAGGTTGTGAAGCCGGGCTGGGCGCCGGAATTCCGCGACCGCGCCAAGCACAAGGACTGATCGCTCCTTTCGCCTGCGAGAGGCGGTCAGGAAGCGAAAGAGGAAGTGATGCTGCACCGCGCCACGCAGGCTGGCGGAGCGCGGCGAAGCAGGCTTTAACCGGCCTCGGGTGTGACACTTACGGAGCGCAATCGGTCATGTGCGGCATCGTCGGCATTCTTGGTAAAACACCCGTGGCGGAAAACCTGGTGGAATCCCTCCGCCGCCTGGAATATCGCGGCTATGATTCCGCCGGCATCGCGACCCTGGAAGACAATCATCTCACGCTGTGCCGCGCCGAAGGCAAGCTGCGGAACCTTGAGAAGAAGCTGGACCGTCACCCGCTGCACGGGCACACCGGCATCGGCCACACCCGCTGGGCGACCCACGGCAAGCCCTCCGAGCGCAATGCGCACCCCCACGCCACCAAGCGCGTTGCTGCGGTGCACAATGGGATCATCGAGAATTTCCGCGAGCTGAAGGAAGAGCTGATCGGCCGCGGCATCACCTTCAAGAGCGACACCGACACCGAAGTGGTCGCCCAGCTCGTGGATCGCGAACTGCTGGCGGGCCTGGACCCGGTCAGCGCGGTGGGCGCGGTGCTGCCGCGCCTGAAGGGCGCGTTCGCGCTCGCCTTCGTGTTCGACGGCTTTGACGATCTGATGATCGCCGCCCGGCGCGGTTCGCCGCTCGCCATCGGCTATGGCGAGGGCGAGATGTTCCTCGGCTCCGACGCGATCGCGCTCGGCCCGTTCACCGACACCGTCTCCTATCTGGAAGAGGGGGACTGGGCGATCCTGCATCGCGGCGGCGTCGAGATCCGCAACGAGCGCGGCGCGATCGTCCAGCGCGCGATCCAGAAGGTCGCCGCCGGTACGCTGGTGGTGGACAAGGGCAACCACCGCCATTTCATGGCGAAGGAAATCTACGAGCAGCCCGAGGTCATCGCCCACACCTTCAGCCATTATGTGGACATCGCCGAGGAGGTGGTGTGCCTGCCCGAGCTGCCGTTCGCGCTCGCCGACATCAGCCATATGTCGATCACCGCCTGCGGCACGGCGCTCTATGCCGGCGCGGTGGCTGAATATTGGTTCGAGCGGTTCGCCCGCATTCCGGTGAGCACCGACATCGCCTCCGAGTTCCGCTATCGCGAAACCCCCTTGCCCCCGGGCGGCGTGACGATCGTCATCTCCCAGTCGGGCGAGACCGCCGATACGCTCGCGTCTCTGCGCTATGCCAAGGAGTGCGGGCAGAAGGTGGTTGCGGTGGTGAACGTGCCCACGTCGACCATCGCCCGCGAGGCGGACGTGGTGCTGCCGATTCTCGCCGGTCCGGAAATCGGCGTCGCCTCCACCAAAGCGTTCACCTGCCAGCTGGCGACGCTTTTGTGCCTGGCGGTGGCCACCGGCCGCGCCAAGGGCAATCTTTCCCTAGAGGACGAGCATCGTCTGGTGCGCGCCATGATGGAAGTGCCGCGCCTGATGACCGAGGCGCTCAAGCTGAGCCCGGAAATCGAGGTGCTCGCCCGCACCCTCTCCAAGGCGCAGGACGTGCTCTATCTCGGCCGCGGCACCAATTATCCGCTGGCCCTGGAAGGCGCGTTGAAGCTGAAGGAAATCTCCTACATCCACGCCGAGGGCTATGCCGGCGGCGAGCTGAAGCATGGACCCATCGCGCTGATCGACGAGAAGATGCCGGTGGTGGTGATCGCCCCCTCCGACCGCATCTTCGACAAGACCGTCTCCAACATGGAGGAGGTCGCGGCCCGTGGCGGCAAGATCATCCTCGTCACCGACCCGGCCGGCGCGGCGCAGGCGAATGTGGACGCGATCCAGAAGCTGATCCTGCCGGAGATGCCGGCGACCGTGGGGCCGCTGGTCTATTCGATTCCCGTGCAGCTCATCGCCTACCACACGGCGGTGATCATGGGCACGGACGTTGACCAGCCGCGCAATCTGGCGAAATCCGTCACCGTGGAGTGAGGGCGGGGAGAGTGAATGGGCCGATCTCACCCTCCGCATGGCTGGCCGGGGACATGCCTGGCCATGACGGTTGTGAGGTGCCCGAGAGGCTGGCAAGCGCCCAGTCCGGCAAATTTCCGAGCAGGCTCATAATGGTAACAAATACACGTCGTGGAGGCATCGCACCCCTACCGAAATTTGTCCCATAAACGGCGAACAACATATTCTGAACCACGACGACTAAGGTGATTGTCATCAATGTAAAATAGAACGCCGTCTTTCCCTCCGTAGCAGTACTTTTCGTCACACAAAGCTTCTGACAGATCAACAACTTTCACATATGGTCGTGAATTTAAAATATTATCTACGCCTGATTTAAATTCACGATTTCTAGCCTCGAATTTAGATATTAGAATCGCACAAGGTTCTTTCATTTTTGAAGTTAAAGTTATCGGCCTTTTAACCAGGCACGACCTGATATCAAAATCTAATTCTGGAACATCGCGTAAGTACGTAACCTTCTTTCCGGCGGAAACAAGGGTATCAATTGTGGATTCAAGACCCCCAAAGAAGACATCTGAATTGCTCCTCATTCCTTGCTGTTCGTTTTCATAATGGAGAATCCATTTTTCGAATCTATCGCCATCAATCTCGCCGAAGACTTTATGTTCCGTATATAGAGGGCCTCTTGAAGTAAGTATTACTTCCTCAATTCCCGGGGTATCAATTATCTTTTTAATAGCTTGCGTTATTTTTAATAAACAATTTTGGGTGTCGTTGCCTGAATTGGGCTTGCTTACTACGTTTAGTAGCGGCGGGCAGCCTCCGCCGCCGCCAAATACACCTACACCTTTGCCCTGGGAGGAGTAGAATTCTCTAAGACCCCAATAAATTCTTGCTGCGTGGCTATCCCCGAGAATAACAACAGAGGGGTTTACGCCAGTATAAAAACATCTAGAACCTTTATAGGTGAGAGAGTCGCAAATCCAACCGCTCATCATTCTTTCAAATTTAAAATCCAAATCGGCAGCTTGATTCTGAACAAGCGTCACAGAATTTCTAAATTTGAACCCATCACACGCATACGCAGTGTAGCCAACGGCGCCGATAGCGGACATTAAAATAGCTAGAACCGCAACTTTGACCCTGCTGCCGCCACCTAAGCGCATGGGGCGTTCGACAAAATTATAGGTGAGCCAAGCAAGCGCGACTGCAAGAGCAATAGCCGCAATGCGAATGTTGAGGCTTGGAGTCTCACTCTCCATTATCCTGGCGAAGGATAGCAACGGCCAGTGCCACAAATAAAGCGGAAAGCTGATTAGGCCAAGCCAAACGGCAATCTTATTTGATAGTATATTTCGATTTATCCAAGCGCCAGATCCTGACGAAATGATCAAAAGAGTTCCTAAAACAGGAATTGCCGCCCACTCTCCAGGAAAATTAAACTCCTTTGTGATTCGAATAAATCCGTAGACTAAAAATAAGCTACCGACTAAAGAGATCGCGTTTGAAAATATTTTACCGTCAATCTTTTCCGGTTCTCGATAAGCTAACTTATAAATAAGAGTGTCAAATTTTAAACCGCATTCGGTAAAATAGTCATTCCTGTAGAGTGCGAGCCAAGCCAAAATGCTTCCGCACAACAGCTCCCAAAATCTAGTTTGAGGCGCGTAGAAGGTGATCGCGGAGTTTTGCCCGGCGCTAATAAGATTTAATGCAAACGAAATAAGGGTGATGATAATAGTAGTGGTAAATAGGTTGATTTTATTCTTCCAAAAAATCCATAAAAAAAGTGGCCATATGATGTAAAACTGTGCCTCGATACCTAAACTCCACAAATGTAAAAGCGGCTTTGTTTCATACGAATTATCGAAATATCCTGCCTCCCCCCATGATACAAGATTAGGAATAAATCCGGCGCCTGCGGCAATGTGCTTACCGAGCTTCTCGTACTCGTCCGCTAGCAGTGCGAACCAGCCAAAAACAAAACTTGCAACGAGCACCAGCAGCAAGGCCGGGAATATTCGCTTGATACGCCTTGCGTAAAACTCAGAGAAGCTGAACGTGCCCCTGTCAATATTTTCAAATATGATTGTTGAAATCAGGAAACCGGAAATAACAAAAAAAACATCGACACCAATGAATCCGCCTTTCATCCAATCCGGGAATGCGTGAAAAGCGACGACAGACAGCACGGCGACAGCTCTCAAGCCGTCAATGTCAGGGCGATACCTGGAATGTGGCATATGCGGAGTCTGTGTTGTCATTCCAGTTTTTTAGTCCTGTTTGGAAATTTTGCGGACTGGGCGCTGCCGACCTCTCAGGCAGCTTATAAAAGTCGTGGCCGAGCGTGTCCCGGCCATGACAGGGGGCGGTTGTGCCCTTTGAATTTCAAAAAAGGCTCTGAGCCCGCCTCACCGCGACGGCCGCGTCACCATGAAGAGCGCCAGCACCGAGAAGAAAATCCCGAGCCCGATCAGCACCGCCATCGGCGCGCCCATGTACCAGGATGCGCTCCAGGTGCCGACGAAGCTGGTGAGCGCCAGCAGCTTCACCGGCCAGGGAATGGCGCCGGTCTCCTGCCAGCGGGCGACGCTCGGGCCGAGATAGCGGTGGTTGAGAAGCCACGCCTCGAATCTTGGCGAGGTGCGCGCGAAGCACCAGGCGGCGAGAATCAGGAACACCGTGCCCGGCATCATGGGCACCACCATGCCGATGGCGCCGAGCGTGAGAAATACGCATCCGGCTGCGAAAATGGCGCGGTGCAGGAGCAGGGCGCGCAAATCGGCGGGACGCGAGCGCGGATCGGGGGAGGGGGCGGCTGGCATGTCGGGCGGGACCATCGTCCTTCAACCCGCCGAGAGCAAGCGCATCGCGGCGTCGCGCTCGTGGAGATACAGCATCATGCGCACCGGCGCGCTCTGTGCCCCGCCGAGCGTGGGATCGGCGCCGACGATGTGCGCGGCGACTTCCCGCGCCTTGGGCACCAGGGCCGCATGCACATCCAGCCGCGCGAGGGCGAATCCGGGAAAGCCGCTCTGCCGGGTGCCGAGCACGTCGCCCTCGCCGCGCAGCCGCAGATCCTCCTCCGCGATGGCAAAGCCGTCCTCGCTCTCGCGCAGAATCGCGAGGCGTGCTTTCGCGGTTTCGCTTAAAGGGCCCCGATAGAGCAGCAGGCAGGTGGAGGCCTTGTCGCCACGCCCCACGCGCCCGCGCAGCTGGTGCAATTGCGCGAGGCCGAACCGCTCGGCATGCTCGATCACCATGATGGTGGCGTTTGGCACGTTCACGCCCACTTCCACCACCGTGGTTGCCACCAGAATGCGCGTTTCCCCGCTGGCGAAGCGGGCCATCACCGCATCCTTCTGCGCCCCGGAAAGCCGGCCGTGGACGAGGCCGGCCTTGTCGCCGAAATAATGCTGCAGGCTCTCGTGGCGTTCGCTGGCGGCGGCAAGGTCGGAAACGTCGCTTTCCTCCACCAGCGGGCAGATCCAATAGCATTGCGCCCCGTGCATGAGCGCGCGCCCCACGGCGGCCACCACCTCGTCGAGCCGCTCGATGGAGACCGAGCGCGTGTCGATGGGCTGGCGCCCCGGCGGCTTTTCCCGCAGTTCGGAACTTTCCATATCGCCGAACAGGGTGAGCACGAGCGTGCGGGGAATGGGGGTGGCGGTCATCAGCAGCATGTCCACCGCCTCGCCCTTGCGAGAGAGCGCGAGGCGTTGTTCCACGCCGAAGCGGTGCTGCTCGTCGACGATGGCGAGCGCGAGGTCGGCGAAAGCCACATCGTTCTGGATCAGCGCATGGGTGCCGAGCACGAGGCCGATGCGCCCCTCCCGCAGGCCGGCCAGAATCGCCTCGCGGGCGCGCCCCTTTTCCCGGCCCGTGAGGATGGCGGTTTCGATGCCGGCCTTGGCGGCCAACGGCGCGATGGTTTCCAGATGCTGGCGGGCCAGGATCTCGGTGGGCGCCATCAGCGCCGCCTGCCGGCCCGCCTCTATCACGCTGGCGGCGGCCAGCAGCGCCACCACGGTCTTGCCCGAGCCGACATCGCCCTGGAGCAGCCGCAGCATGCGCTTGTCCGAGGCGATATCGGCGGTGATGGCGGCGAGCGCGGTTTCCTGTGCGCCGGTCAGCGAAAAGGGCAGGGCGCTTCGCACGGCGTGGGAGATACGGCCGTCGCCAACGCTCGGCCGCCCGCCGGTCTCGATCTGCCGGGCTCGCACCAGCGCCAATGTCACCTGATGGGCGAGCAGTTCCTCAAACGCGAGGCGCTGCCAGGCGGTGCCGGTGGGCGCCGCCTCGGCGAGGTCCGCCGGCCGGTGAACGCGATGGAGCGCGTCGCGAAAACTCGGCCAGCGGCCGTCCTTGAACAGGTCCGTCGGCATCCCCTCCAAGGGGATCATCTCCGGCAGATCCGGGATGCGGGCCAGCGCCGCCTCGATCGCCCGCCGCACATGGCCGGCGGCGAGGCCCTCCACCAGGGGATAGGTGGGTTCGATGGGCGGCAGCTTGGCAAGGCCCGCCGCATCCAGGATGCGGTCGGGATGGGTCATCTGCCGCATGCCGTCATAGAGCGTGATGCGGCCGCACAGCCAGCGGGTCTCGCCCACCGGCAGCAGGCGCTCGATGCGGGTGCGGTCGATGTTGAAATGCACCACGGTCAGATCGCCGCTGGAATCGCTTACCAGCGTGCGATGGGGCGCGCGGCGGCCGGGCGGCGGCGCCTGATGGTCCTCCACCAGCACCTCGACCGTCACGTCGGTATCGGGCGGGGCATCCGCGATGCGCGGCCGGGCGCGGCGGTCCACATAGCCCGAGGGCAGATGGAACAAGAGGTCGATCACCCGCGGCGTCTCGCGCGCCAGCAGGCGGGCGAACGGCTTTTCCAGTTTGGGGCCGATGCCCGAAAGGCTGGTGAGCGGCGCAAAGAGGGGATCGAGCAAAGCCGGGCGCATGGCGCGGCGAAAGTGGCCGAGCCACGCGCCATGCGCAAGAGCGCGCCATGCAAACCCTCGGGACGAGCGAAACTTAACCGCGGCCGGCGGCGTTGAACCGCGCGGAGGAGATCCCATTTTCCCCCAGAAGCCGGGAATGCCTCTGCCATCAAGGTGTTGGCGGCATGACGCGGGAAAAGCGCGCGCAGCCGTCTTTGAAAGTGGTGTATTATGCCCGCTGAGCAATCTGTGGAACAGGACGGCGCGATGGCGGATACCGACGCCGAGAAGCAGGAGCGCATCTCGTTCGTGCTCGGCTTGCGCCACCGCGGCATCCAGGATGTTGCGGTATTGCGGGCCATGGAACTGGTGCCGCGCGCGCTGTTCGTGGACCCGGCCCTGCGCCGGCACGCCTATGACGACGTGGCCCTGCCCATCGCCTGCGGACAGACCATGTCGCAGCCGAGCGTGGTGGCCGCCATGACCGAAGCGCTGGCGGTGAATGCGCAGCACAGCGTGCTGGAGATCGGCACGGGCTCGGGCTATCAGGCGGCCGTGCTCTCCCACCTCGCGGGACAAGTGGCGACCATCGACCGCTATCGCCAGCTCGTGAGCGAGGCGCAGGTGCGCTTCAACGTGCTGGGATTGCGCAACGTCACCGCATTCGTGGGCGACGGGCGCACGGGTCTGCCGGCGCGCGCCCCGTTCGATCGCATCCTCGTGACCGCAGCGACGGCGGAGCTGCCGCAATCGCTGGTGGATCAGCTGCGGATCGATGGAATCCTCATCGCCCCCGTGGGCGATCCCAATGAAGTGCAGACGCTGACACGCTTCGTAAAGGGCGCGACCGGCTTGGTGGCGACGCAGATGATGCCGGTGCGATTCGTGCCGCTTATCGCTGGGGCAGCCGCGACTTTGTAAACAAATGCTGAGCACGGTGCATTGCACCGGCTGCTTTGCTCCTCTATCCACATCTCTCCGCACCCGCTGCGGAGGGAGTTTAGGGGACGTGATGCGGCTCGGATCGTGCAGTCGCGCCGTGGTGCTTGCCACGACGCTCAGTCTCGGGCTGGCTGCATGCGGTGGTCGCCCGCCCGGTATATTGGTGCCGGTGGAATATACCGTGCCGGGCGCCAGCGTGGTTGAAATGGTGGTGGCCACCACCCGCGCGCCGGCCAAAAATCTCGACATGTTCTCCGGCGATCGCGGCACCATGCTGAGCTTCGCCGAAATCGCCGTTTCCGTTCCCCCGGCCGCCAACCGCAAGGTGGGCGACGTGCAATGGCCGAAGAGCGTGCCGGGCAATCCCGCCACCGATTTCGTGACCCTGCGCGCCGATGTCCTCACCCAGAGCGCCGCGCTCGACTGGTTCAACAAGCGCATCAAGACGACGCCGCGCCGGCAGGCGTTGATCTTCATCCACGGCTATAACAACCGCTTCGAGGACGCCGTCTTCCGCTTCGCGCAGATCGTGCACGACTCGAACGCGCCGGTGACGCCGATCCTCTTCACCTGGCCCTCGCGCGGCAGCCTGCTCGCCTATGGTTATGATCGCGAGAGCGCCAGCTATTCGCGCGACGCGCTGGAAAAATTGCTGGCTCACCTCGCCAATGACCCGGACGTGGGCGAAATCTCCATCCTGGCCCATTCCATGGGCAATTGGGTGACGCTGGAAGCGCTGCGCCAGATGGCGATCCGCAACGGCCGCATCGCGCCGAAGATTCGCAACGTCATGTTGGCGGCCCCGGACGTGGATGTGGACATCTTCCGCACCCAGTTCTCCGATTTCGGCAATCCCAAGCCCAACTTCACCATCTTCGTCTCGCAGGACGACCGCGCCCTCCAGGTCTCCAAGCAGGTCTGGGGCTCGGCAGCGCGCCTCGGGCAGGTGGATCCCGAGCAGGAGCCGTTCCGCACCGAGTTCGAGCGCGACCACATCACGGTGCTGGACCTCACCAAGCTGCAGACCGACGACAAGCTCAACCACGGCAAGTTCGCCGAGAGCCCGGAAGTGGTGAAGATGATCGGCGGCCGCCTTGCCGAGGGCCAGACCATGACCGACGGCCGCGAGGGCGTGGGCGACCGGATCATTCAGGTGACCGCCGGCACAGCGACGACCATCGGCACGGCGGCCGGGGTGGTGCTCTCCGCCCCGGCGGCGGTTCTCGATCCCTCCACGCGCGAGAATTACGGCGCGCAGATGGAAAGCCTCGGCGGTCAACTGTCCTCTACCGCAGGCTCCACGGGGCGTCTTTTGACCACCGTTCCGAAGGTAGAGTAATCCTGAGCGACGTTGCGTAATTGTCACACTGAAGGAAATGCTGAGGAAGGCTCGGGAGCTTAAGGCGCCGTTTACTGCTGGGGCTCTTAAGTGGCCGCATGTTCGTTGCGTGCGAGTTCGGTCACATGCTTTCTTCCCGCGAAACCTTGGGACAAAACGTCTTGGCGCGGCTCGCCATGGTCGGGCTCGTCTCCGGTGCGCTCGCCGGGTGCAGCTCGGATTCGGCGCGCTTCTCCTCCACTCCTGGGCCCATGGCGAGCCAGGGCTCGCCGGAGGTGACGGGTTCGCTCGGCGCCGCGCCGACGGGCCGGGTCGATTCCGCGCCCATCGCCTCGGCGCCCCTTGCGCCGGCCGGGCCTCCGGTCGCCTATGCCGCCCCGCCGCCGCCGCCCTCGGGCGGGCAGCCGCTGTACGGCGCTCCTAATTACGGCGCCGCGACCTATGCCGCCGCCCCGGCGCAGACCCATACGGCGGCGCGCGGCGCCAGCCATGTGGTGACCTCGGGCGAAACGCTCACTTCGGTGGCGCAGAGCTATGGCATGACCCGCGCCCATCTGGCGCAGGTCAATGGTCTCTCCCCGGACGCGCAGCTGAAGATCGGCCAGACGCTCGTGGTGCCGCCGGGAACCGCCGGCAATTTGGCGCAGATCCGGCCCGCGCCGGCCGCCGCCAAGCCGAGCGTCGTCGCGGCGGTGCCCCCGCCCGCAGCGGCTCCGGCCGCAGCGCCCAAGACCGTTGTCGCTGCCAAGCCCGCGACCGTTCCCGCCGCACCGGCGCCCGTCGTCACTGCTGCGACGCCGGCCGTTGCCCCGGCTCCAGCCAAGGTCGCGTCCGCCGCCGCTCCGGCCAAGGTTGAGACCGCCGCCAAGGTCACGCCGGCCGATGATGCCGACGATTCCGCCCGCACCCCCGGCTCCGGTCCCCAGTTCCGCGCCCCGGTGCGTGGCCGGGTGATCTCCGGCTTTGGTCCCAAGCCGGGCGGCACCCGCAACGACGGCGTGAATTTCGCGGTGCCCGAAGGCACCGGCGTGCGCGCTGCCGAGGACGGCACCGTCGCCTATGCCGGCAACGAACTGAAGGGCTACGGCAATCTCGTGCTCATCAAGCATGCGGATGGTTATGTCACCGCCTATGCCCACAACAGCGAACTGATGGTGAAGCGCGGCGACACCGTGCGGCGCGGCCAGATCGTCGCCAAGGCGGGCCAGAGCGGCGGCGTCTCCACGCCCCAGCTTCACTTCGAGATCCGCAAGGGCTCCCAGCCCGTGGACCCGAGCCAATATGTGGCCGGCCTCTGAGGCAGGGCCGCCCGACGCTGTTCCTCCAAGAACCACCTTCAGGCCGGGCATCGTCCCGGCCTTTTTTCGTCGGTCCGGCCCAGGGCGTGCCGTGCCTTGACGCGTGCATGACGCCCCGTTAGGCCGATCCCATGACCGCGAATGCTTTCATCGTCGGGCTCGCCGGGCCCCGCCTGCTGCCGCAGGAGCGCGATTTTCTGCGCGCCCGCGCACCCTGGGGCCTCATTCTGTTCGCGCGCAACGTGGAGACGCCGGACCAGGTGCGTCTCCTGGTGGCCGAGGCGCGCGATGCGCTCGGCTGGCATGCGCCGGTGCTGATCGACCAGGAAGGCGGGCGGGTGCAGCGCCTGCGGCCGCCGCATTGGCCCGAATATCCGCCGGCCGAGGCGTTCGGCACTCTTTATTCTAGGGAACGAGAATTGGGCCTGGAGGCGGTGCGCCTCAATTCCCGGCTGATCGCAGCCGATCTCGCCGACCTCGGCATCGATGTGGATTGCCTGCCGGTGGCGGACCTGCGCCTGCCGGAGGGCCACGGCATCATCGGCAATCGCGCCTATGGCGAGACGCCCGAGCAAGTGGCGGCGCTGGCCCGCGCTGCCGCGGGCGGCCTGCTGGATGGCGGCGTGCTGCCGGTGGTGAAGCATATCCCCGGACACGGCCGCGCCCGCGTGGACAGCCACGAGCGCCTGCCGGTGGTGGACACCGACCGCGCCGGGCTGGAGCGCACGGATTTCGCCGCTTTCCGTCCGCTTGCCCATCTGCCGCTCGCCATGACCGCCCATGTGGTCTACGCGGCGCTGGATGCCGAACGGCCCGCCACCACCTCGCCCGTGGTGATGGACGAGATCATCCGCGGCTTCATCGGCTTTTCCGGGCTCGTGATGAGCGACGACCTTTCCATGGGCGCGCTTTCGGGAAGCGTGGGCGAGCGTGCCGCCGCCTCCATCGCCGCCGGTTGCGACATGCTCCTGCATTGCAACGGCAAGCTGGAAGAAATGGCTGAGGTGGCGGAGAATGCCCCGCCGCTCGCAGGTCTCGCCGCCGGGCGGGCGGAGCGGGCGCTGGCGCTGCGAGTCGTGTCCGACCGGTTCGACGCGATGGAAGCGCGGCTTCGGCTCGCCAGCCTGTTGGGAGTATCCAGATAAGGCCATGTCCACCGCCTCCGACACCCCCGAATTTGCCGAGGACATTCCCGCCTCGGCCGGGGATGGCGCTTTCGTGGTGGACATCGACGGCTTCGAAGGCCCGCTGGACCTTCTGCTCGCCTTGGCGCGCACCCAGAAGGTGGATCTGACGCGGCTGTCCATCCTGGCGCTGGCGGACCAATACCTCGCCTTCATCGACGCCGCCCGCAAGGTGCGGCTGGAACTGGCCGCCGACTATCTCGTGATGGCGGCCTGGCTCGCCTATCTCAAGTCGCGCCTGCTTCTGCCGCTGCCGCCGCAGGAGGATGGGCCGAGCGCCGAGGAGATGGCCGCCGCCTTCGCCCGGCGCCTGCGGCATCTCGAACGCATCCGGCAGGCGGCGGCGCGGCTGATGGCCCGCGAGCGGCTCGGGCGCGACGTGTTTCCAAGAGAAGTGCCGGAACGCCCGCGCGGCACCGACCAGCCGGTGACCTATACGGCGACGCTGTACGATCTGCTTTCCGCTTATGCCGCCCAGCGGCAGAAGCAGGCGCTCTCCTATGTCACGCTGAAGACCCGCGCGGTCTGGTCGCTGGCCGAGGCGCGTTCCCGGCTGGAGCGCCTGCTCGGCGGGGTTGCCGGCGATTGGATGCGTCTCGACCACTTCCTGCTAGACTATCTCGCCACGCCCGAGCAGCGGGCGACGGCGCTGGCCTCCAGCTTTTCGGCCAGCCTGGAGATGGTGAAGGACGGGACATTGGACATACGCCAGGATGCGCCCTTCGCCCCGCTCTGGCTGCGCAACCGGGCGCCGGAGGAGGGCGGGGCATGAACCGCGCCGCGCCGCGCGTCGATCTGTTCGACGCCCGTCCCGAGGACGAGCGGGCGCTTGCGCTTGCCCGCGACCTGCGGATCATCGAGGCGCTGCTGTTCACCTCCGCCATGCCGCTGGACGCCAACGCGCTGCGCCTGCATCTGCCGGCGGACGCGGACATTCCCGCCCTTATGGACGCGCTGACCGCCGATTATGCCCGCCACGGCGTGAATGTGGTGAAGGTGGCCGGCGGTTGGATGCTGCGCACGGCGCCGGACCTTGCCCCGGTGGTTGCGGCCGGCGCACCCGAGCCGCGCAAGCTCTCGCGCGCGGCCATCGAGGTGCTCGCCATCATCGCCTACCATCAGCCCGTGACTCGGGCGGAAATCGAGGAGATCCGTGGCGTCTCCACCTCCAAGGGCACGCTGGATGTGCTGTTGGAAAGCGGCTGGGTGCGCCTGCGCGGTCGCCGCAAGGCGCCGGGCCGCCCCGTGACATATGGAACCACGCCCGGCTTTCTTGTCCATTTCGGCCTCGACGGCGTGCAGGATCTGCCCGGCCTGGACGAACTGAAGGGCGCGGGGCTGCTGGACGGGCGCATACCTTCCGGTTTCTCCATTCCGCTGCCGTCGGATGCTGACGCGCTGCGCGAGGACGAAGAGCCGCTGGAGGCCGACCCTCTCGACTTCGCCCTTGCACCGCCGCCGCAGCCGGGCGACGAGGACGAGGAATGAATATCGAGACCAAGACCGTGCGCCAGCGAACTCCCGCCGCCATCGCCAAGGGCCTGAGCTTCGAGGATGTGCGCCTGTCCTATGGCGACGTGGAGGCGGTGCGCGGCATCACCTTGCATGTGCGGCCCGGCGAGGTGTTGTGCCTGCTCGGCAATTCCGGCTGCGGTAAGACCTCGCTGCTGCGCCTCGCAGCAGGCATCGAGCGGCCGGACAGCGGGCGCATCAGCGTCGATACGATAGAGATGGCGGGTCCCTCCGCCTTCGTGCCGGCGGAGCGGCGCGGCATCGGCCTGGTGTTCCAGGATTATGCGCTGTTCCCGCACCTCACCAATTTGCAGAACGTGATGTTCGGCCTGTCGGACCTGCGCAAGTCGGAAGCCGAGGGGGAGGCGCTGCGCGCACTCGCCCGCGTCGATCTGGAACGTTACGCGGGGGCCTATCCCCACGAATTGTCGGGCGGTCAGCAGCAGCGTGTGGCGCTGGCGCGCGCGCTTGCCCCGCGTCCCGGCATCCTGCTGCTGGACGAGCCGTTCTCGGGTCTCGACCGGCGCCTGCGCGACCAGGTGCGGGCCGATACGCTGGCGGTGCTGCGCGATGCGCGCGCCACCTGCATCATCGTCACCCACGATCCCGAGGAGGCGATGCGCCTCTCCGACCGCATCGCCCTGCTGCGCAATGGCGAGCTGGTGCAGGTGGGGCCGCCGGAAGAGCTGTATCGCGCGCCCCGCGACCTCGGGGCTGCGCGCTTCTTCTGCGAGCTGAACGAGATGGACGCCATCGTGCGGGGCGGATGGGTGGACAGCCCGCTCGGCAGCTTTCCCGCGCCGCGCGGCGCGGCGGACGGTGCGGCCGTGCTCGCGGTGCGGCCGCAGGGCATTTCGCTCACCGCCAATCCCTGCGGCATTCGGGGCCGGGTGGTGGAACGGCGGTTCCTGGGCGAGCTCGATCTCGTCGAAGTGATGGTGGCCGGTCGCGACCGGCCGGTGGTGGCGCGGCTGCGGGCGCCGCCGGGCGCCGTGCCCGGCCGGGACGTGGGCGTGATGGTGGACCCGTCCGAAGTCCTTGTTTTCGCCGCTTCCGGGGGATAACGCTCGTTTTTGGGCGCGCAGGCCGAGCGGATGCCGCAAGGTGAGTGGAGCGACGCTTCCGAGCGGGAAAAGTCGTTCAACTTTATCGGCACATGCTCTAGAGTCGGTGTCATGTGAGCGGCGCAAAGCCGCGCGATCGGCGCTCTGCGCGCGACGTTTTTGGAGGAAGTGTTATGGGTTCGTTGAGCATCTGGCACTGGATCATCGTGCTGGCCGTGGTGCTCCTCCTGTTCGGTCGCGGCAAGATCTCCGACCTGATGGGCGACGTGGCCAAGGGCATCAAGTCCTTCAAGAAGGGCTTGGCCGAGGATGACACGCCGGCGCCGGCTGCCGCGCCGGAGGCGCCGCGTCCGATTCCGCACCAGACGTCGGCTGCACCCGAGGCAGAGAAGAAGGCCGTCTGAGGCTTCATTCGGGCGCAAGAGGAGGCCGCGGCTGAGCCGCAGGCATTGAGCCGTCATGTTCGACATCGGCTGGTCTGAGCTCATGTTGATCGGCGTTGTCGCGCTGATCGTCATCGGGCCCAAGGAATTGCCATCGGTTCTGCGCACCGTGGGGCGCACGGTCACCAAGCTGCGCCGCATGGCCGGCGAGTTCCAGGGGCAGTTTCAAGATGCCCTTAGGGAAGCCGACCTCTCCGACATGCGCAGCGAGATCGGCAATATCACCGAAAGCGCGAAATCCTCCTTCCCCGGATCGGAGGTTTTCGACCCGCTGCGCAGCATCCGCGAGGAGATCCGCTCCACAGTCGAGGGCACGGCCAAGCCGGCCGCGCCGGTGGACCTGTCTCCGCTGGATCCCCCCGCGGTGACCAAGACCCTCTCGCCCCATGAGGCGGCGGCCATGAGCGCGGCCGCCGCGATTACCGCCGCCACCGCGCAGATCGTCGTTCCCGTGGCGCCGGTTCAGGCCGCGCCCACCCTTGCCGTTTCAAGCGAGCCCCTCGTGCCGTTACCGCCCCCCGCCGCCGAGCCCGATCTTCTCGCGCCCCCGGTCGAGGCCGTGGCGCTGCCCGCGCCGTCTTCGGACCCGGACGGCACGCGGACAGAAGGGCCCCGGGCATGACCACGGACGATATCGACGCGTCGAAGGCGCCGCTCATCGAGCATCTGATCGAGCTGCGCTCGCGCCTGATCAAGTCGGTGATCGCGTTCCTGATCGCCTTCTTCATCTGCTTCATGCTGGCGAAGCAGATCTACAATATCCTGTTGTGGCCCTATGAGTTCGCCTCCGGCTTCGCGCCGGGCGTGAAGCTCATCTACACGGCGCCGCAGGAATTTTTGTTCACCCAGATCAAGCTCGGCATGTTCGGCGCGGCGTTCATCTCCTTCCCGGTGGTGGCGACGCAGGTCTATATGTTCGTGGCGCCGGGCCTCTATAAGCACGAGAAGAATGCGTTCGTTCCCTATCTGGTGGCGACGCCCATCTGCTTCCTCATCGGCGCGGCGTTCGTCTATTTCGTCGCCATGCCGCTGGCCATGACCTACTTCCTGGGCATGCAACAGGTGGGCGGCGACGGGCGGGCGGAAATCTCGCTGCTGCCGAAGGTGAGCGAATATCTCTCGCTTATCACCACGCTGATCCTGGCGTTCGGCATCTGCTTCCAGCTGCCCGTGATTCTCACCTTGCTGGCGCAGGTGGGGGTGGTGACGGCCGAGATGCTCACCAAGGCGCGGCGCTATGCCATCGTCGGCGTGTTCATCCTGGCTGCCGTGCTCACGCCGCCGGATGTCATCAGCCAGCTGTCTCTTGCGATCCCGACGCTGCTTCTCTACGAGATTTCGGTCTATCTGGTGCGCATCGTCGAGAAGCGGCGGAACGCGGCGGAAGCGGCCCGCGAGGCTGCCGAAGCGGCGGACTGAGGCTCCCAAGGGGGCGCATCCCACACTGTTCGGCGAGGGATGAAGCCTCACCGTCCCGAGGGGGCGGCGCGGCCCCGTCGCCTTTTCGCGGCGGAGCCGGTTTCATGCACGATATCAAATGGATCCGCGAGCAGCCCGAAGGCCTCGTCACAGCCCTGACGCGCCGCCGCGTCGATGTGGCCGAGGCGACCGCCCTGCGCGACAAGCTGCTGGCGCTCGATGGGCAGCGCCGCGCCACGCTCACCACGCTGGAAGGGCTGCTCGCCCGCCGCAATGCCGCGTCCAAGGAAATCGGCCAGGCCAAGGCGGCGAAGGATGAAGCCCGCGCCGCCGCCCTCATGGAGGAAGTCGGCCGGCTGAAGGTGGATGTTCCCGCCCTGGAGCAGGAAGCAAAAGCGCTGGACGCCGCGCTCACCACCGAGCTTGCCGCCATCCCCAACGTGCCGCTGGGCAGCGTGCCCGATGGCGCGGACGAGCACGACAATGTGGAGAAAAGCGTCTCCGGCACCAAGCCCGCTTATGATTTCGCGGCGAAACAGCATTTCGAGGTGGGCGAAGGCCTCGGGATGATGGATTTCGACACGGCGGCGAAGCTGTCCGGCGCGCGCTTCGTGGTCAACAAGGGCCCGCTGGCCCGCATGGAGCGGGCGCTCGGCCAGTTCTTCCTGGACGTGCATACGCAAGAGCACGGCTATACGGAAGTAAACCCGCCGCTGCTGGTGCGCGACGAGGCGATGTTCGGCACGGCACAGTTGCCGAAATTTGAGGATGATCAGTTTAAGGCACATCGCACGCTTTCAAAGGAAGACATCGCCGCCGCTGAGGAAAAATTTTTGTTCGACTTGGGCAGTGGCAAGATAAAGACGGCACAACAGGCCGACGCAGAGATTTTTCTTCCGTACCTTGATCGTGTGGAGGAAGATCGGGCGAAACTCTGGCTCATCCCCACCGCCGAAGTCCCGCTAACGAACCTCGTGCGCGAATCCATCCTCTCGGAAGAAGAACTCCCCCTGCGCCTCACCGCCTGCACGCCGTGCTTCCGGGCCGAGGCCGGGTCGGCGGGGCGCGATACGCGTGGCATGATCCGCCAGCACCAGTTCACCAAGGTGGAATTGGTGTCCATCACCGCGCCGGAAAAATCGCTGGAGGAGCACGAGCGCATGCTCGCCTGCGCCGAGGCGGTGCTGAAGAAGCTGGACCTGCATTATCGCGTGGTCACGCTCTGCACCGGCGACATGGGGTTCGCCTCGCAGAAGACCTATGACATCGAGGTGTGGCTGCCGGGGCAGGGGATGTATCGCGAGATTTCCTCCTGCTCGGTGTGCGGCGATTTCCAGGCCCGCCGCATGGATGCGCGCTATCGCCCGAAGGATGCGAACGGCAAGCCCGGCGCCCCCCGCTTCGTCCATACGCTGAACGGCTCCGGCGTCGCGGTCGGCCGCGCGCTGGTGGCGGTGCTGGAGAATTACCAGCAGGAGAATGGCGCCGTCGCCGTGCCGGACGCGCTTCTGCCCTACATGGGCGGGCTCAAGGTGATCGAGAAATTGAAATAGCGGCAAGGCGGGCCAGGATCGCCGCGCTGCGCGTCCCGTCCCTTCGAAGACCTCCCCCTTTCGTTGCAGCGGCCGCCCACTCCGGGTAAGCAGCGCTCTTCGGGCGCCGCCCGGCCGCATCCCTGCCGGCGCGCGGCGCCGCCCGCCATTCCACACGACCGGTGCCGACCGGTCGGACACGAGGACCCGTTCCCATGCGCATCCTGGTTACCAATGACGATGGCATCCACGCGCCTGGGCTCGATGCATGCGCGCGCATCGCCCGCGCCCTGTCGGACGATGTGTGGGTGGTTGCGCCGGAAACCGATCAGTCGGGCGTTGCCCATTCGCTCTCGCTCAGCGATCCGCTGCGCCTGCGGCAAGTGGAAGATCAGCGCTTCGCGGTGAAGGGCACGCCAACAGATTGCGTCATCATGGCGGTGCGCCATCTCATGGAAGGCAAGGCGCCGGATCTCGTGCTCTCGGGCGTCAATCGGGGGCAAAACATCGCCGAGGACGTGAGCTATTCCGGCACGGTCGCGGGGGCTATCGAAGGGACCATTCTCGGCATTTCCTCCATCGCCTTGTCGCAGGCGTTCGGCCCGGCGACGCGGGCCAATCCCTCCTACGACACCGCCGAGGCCCATGCGCCGGAGGTGATCCGCACCTTGCTGAAGGAAGGCATCCCGCCCGGCATCCTGGTGAACGTGAATTTCCCGGATCGCCCGCCGAAGGATGTGCAGGGCATCGCCGTGACCGCCCAGGGCCGGCGCGACCAGAATCTCATGCGCATCGACGCGCGCCAAGACGGGCGCGGCAATGCCTATTATTGGATTGGCTTCGAGCGCCGCGTCTTCGCCACCGTCCCCGGCTCGGACCTGCGCGCGCTCGACGAGGGCCGCATTTCCGTGACGCCCCTGCGGCTCGACATGACCGACGAGCCCTTCATGACCCGCCTCGCCCAGGTGTTTGAGGAAAAGTAACCGTAAGATAGCTTCAGCTTCACTATAAGGGCAGTGTTCGCCGGCCTAATCTCGGATGCGGAATCACCTGAGGGGCAGTCGAATGCGCGCGAAATGGATTGTGGCAACACTGGCGGTTGCCGGCATGTTGAACGGGGCGTGTTCAAGCGCCTGGGCCTATGCGGAGCCGGTGCCGGTGGCGCCGGTCCATCTGGCCGGCAAGACCGGGGTCGGCATCACCACCCTGGGCGGGATCGCGCTCGGCATGGGCTTCGCGCTGCCCGCATCGATGATCCTCACCGCCGGCTATGTGGCCGTGACCCAGCATCGGGAACTGACGCAGACCGAAGCGACCGAGACCTTCTTCGGCACGCTCATCCCGCCGCTCGGCCTCTATTATCTCGGCCGCGACCTCTCGAAGAAATAGCGTCCGGGCGCGCGCGGGCCCGGCACTGGCCAGCGCGCTTCAAAAGCGACTATAAGCATGGGCACGGACGGGCGCCAAAGGGGCTCGGCCGCGCTTTGCTGTTGCACGCGCCGGATCGCGCGGGAGGATGCCAATCGTGACGGGAACCGAGAAATCGAGCGCAGGGCTGGATGTACGCCGCAGGCGCATCCTGTTCCGGGCCTGGCATCGCGGCACGCGCGAGATGGATCTGCTCATGGGCCGCTTCGCCGATGCCGAGATCGAGACCCTCACCGAGGACGAGGTGACAGCGTTCGAGATCCTGATCGAGGTGGAGGATCCCGACCTGATTTCCTGGATCGGCGGTAATGTGCCCGTGCCGCCCGACCATGACACCGAGATATTTCGCCGGCTCCAGGGCTTTCATTTGTCCGGCCGTGGCGTGCCGCGCGGGCTCTAGCGCTCGCCGCCTTTCTTCCTTCCCTCCCTTCGAGATGCCGGGCCTGCGGGTCCGCTGGACGGGCGCCGGTTCGCCTGTCCGTGTAATTGGAACCGATCCGTGAAGCGTCCCCGTCCCCTTGCCGAAGACATCGCCCCCGGCGTGCCGCTGACCCTCTCGCGCGTGCCGGACGGGCTGGAAGGCCTCATCGTCGCCGATCTCGCCCGCTCCCTCGCGGCGAAAAAGAATGCGAAATGGCCGAGTCTCGTCGTCCTGTGTCGGGACGGGCAACGGATGGCGGCGCTGGAGCGGGGTCTCGCCTTTTATGCGCCCGAGCTTGAGGTGCTGACCTTCCCCTCCTGGGATTGCCTGCCCTACGACCGTGCCTCGCCCAACGGTGCCATCGTGGCGCGGCGCATGTCGACGCTGGCGCGGCTCGCCCGTGTGCGCGGCGGGGAGGCGAGCGTCCTGCTCACCACGGTGAACGCCAGCGTACAGCGCGTGCCGGCGAAGGAGGTGCTGGCGGCCCAGTCGCTTGCCGCCAAGCCCGGCAATGCCATGGCGTTGGAAGGCATCGTGGAATGGGCCGAGCGCAACGGCTATCTGCGCACGCCCACCGTGCGCGACACCGGCGAATATGCCGTGCGCGGCGGCTTGATCGATCTGTTCCCGCCCGGATTGGCGCAGCCGATCCGCCTGGATTTCTTCGGCGATACGCTGGAAAGCATCCGCGCCTTCGATCCGGAGACGCAGCGCACCTCAGGCCAGATGTCGGCGCTGGAACTGGTGCCCATGGCCGAGTTCCAGCTCACCAGCGATACCATGCGCCGCTTCCGCATGGCCTATCTCGCGGAATTCGGCGCCAATACCAAGGGCGACACGCTCTATGAGGCGGTCAGCGAAGGCCGCCGCCACGCCGGCATGGAACATTGGCTGCCGCTGTTCCACGAGGGGCTCGACACGCTGTTCGATTATCTCGAGGGCGTGCCGCTGGTGGTGGATCCGCTGACCGAGGAAGCGGCCGGCGAGCGCATCGGCCAGATCGAGGAATATTACGCGGCGCGAAAGGAAGCGCTGGCGCTGGCCGGCGGCGGCGCGGTCTACAAGCCCTTGCCGCCGGACCGGCTCTATCTCTCCGGCAAGGAATGGAGCGACCGGCTCGCAGCTTCGGCTTTGGTGCGCATCTCCTCCTTCGCGACGCCCGAGACCTCGCGCGGCAAGGTGATCGACATCGGCGGCGTGCAGGGCCGTTCGTTCGCGGCGGAGCGCGCCGACCCGGAGGTCAATGTGTTCGACCTCGCGGTGGAGCACGTGCGCACGCTGCAGAAGACCAAGAAGGTGATTCTCGCCGGCTGGTCGGAAGGCTCGCGCGAGCGTCTCGGCACCGTGCTCGCCGACCATGGGCTGAAGGACACCACCGCGATCTCCCGCTTCGCCCTGCTGGATGCGCTGC
Organism: Roseixanthobacter pseudopolyaromaticivorans; assembly: GCF_043195145.2. Taxonomy (NCBI): domain Bacteria; kingdom Pseudomonadati; phylum Pseudomonadota; class Alphaproteobacteria; order Hyphomicrobiales; family Xanthobacteraceae; genus Roseixanthobacter; species Roseixanthobacter pseudopolyaromaticivorans. The sequence continues at coordinate 2,392,934 of NZ_CM195539.1, read as the reverse complement.
CGAAGACCAAGGCGGCGCTGGCGGTCTATGGGCTGGAAGTGGGGTTCGAGACGCCCGATTTCGCCATCATCGGCGAACAGGACATTCTCGGCGACCGCCTCGTGCGGCCCAAGCGCAAGGCGCGGCGCGCGCAGGACGTGCTGTCCGAGCTGAACGCGCTCACCGCCGGCGACCTCGTGGTGCACGTGGACCACGGCATCGGCCGCTTCATCGGGCTCAAGGCCATCGAGGCCATGGGTGCCCCGCACGATTGCCTGGAGATCCATTATGCCGGCGGCGACAAGCTGTTCCTGCCGGTGGAGAATCTGGAACTCCTGACGCGCTACGGCTCGGAGGACACCGAGGCCCAGCTCGATAAATTGGGCGGCGGCGGCTGGCAGACGCGCAAGGCGCGGATGAAGAAGCGCATCCGCGAGATGGCGGGCGAGCTGATCAAGATCGCCGCCGCGCGCCAGCTCTCCGAAGCCCCGCGCCTGGTGCCGGCCGCCGGGCTCTACGACGAATTCCGCGCTCGCTTCGCCTATGAGGAGACCGACGACCAGCAGGCCGCCATCGAGGCGGTGCTGGACGATCTCGGCTCCGGCCATCCCATGGATCGCCTGGTGTGCGGCGACGTGGGCTTCGGCAAGACGGAAGTGGCGCTGCGCGCCGCCTTCGCTGTGGCGCTGTCCGGCAAGCAGGTGGCGGTGGTCGTGCCCACCACGCTGCTGGCGCGCCAGCATTTCCGAACCTTCACCGAGCGCTTCAAGGGGCTGCCGGTGAACATCGCCCAGGCCTCGCGCCTTGTGACCGGCAAAGACCTCACGGCGGTGAAGGCGGGGCTGGCGGACGGGCAGGTGGACATCGTTGTCGGCACCCATGCCCTGCTGGGCAAGGGCATTCATTTCCGCGATCTCGGCCTCGTCATCGTGGATGAGGAGCAGCATTTCGGCGTCGCCCACAAGGAGCGGCTGAAGGCGCTGCGGGCGGAGGTGCATGTCCTCACCCTCACCGCGACACCCATTCCCCGCACGCTGCAACTCGCCATGACGGGGGTGCGCGAACTCTCGCTCATCGCCACCCCGCCGGTGGATCGGCTCGCGGTGCGCACCTTCATCACGCCGTTCGACCCGCTCACCATCCGCGAAGCCTTGCTGCGCGAGCGCTATCGCGGCGGGCAGAGCTTCTATGTGGTGCCGCGCATCGACGATCTCGCCGAAGTGCGCGAGTTCCTGGAAAAGCAGGTGCCGGAACTGAAGGTGGCGGTGGCGAACGGCCAGATGGCGGCAACCGCGCTGGAAGACATCATGTCCGCCTTCTATGACGGGCAATATGACGTACTGCTCTCCACCACCATCGTGGAAAGCGGGCTCGACGTGCCGAACGCCAACACGCTGATCGTCCATCGCGCCGACATGTTCGGCCTCGCCCAGCTGTACCAGCTGCGCGGACGCGTGGGCCGGGCGAAGGCGCGGGCCTATGCTTTGTTCACCACGCCCGCCTCAAAGCCCATGACCACGCAGGCCGAGCGGCGGCTGAAAGTGCTGCAATCCCTGGAGACGCTCGGCGCCGGCTTCCAGCTCGCGAGCCACGATCTCGACATTCGCGGCGCCGGCAACCTGCTGGGCGACGAGCAGTCCGGCCATATCAAGGAAGTCGGCTACGAGCTGTATCAGGAGATGCTGCAGGAGGCGATCGCCCACCTGAAGGCCGGTATCACCGAGATCGCCGCCGACAAATGGTCGCCCAACATCACCATCGGCATGCCGGTGCTGATCCCGGAAGACTATGTGACCGACCTGCACGTGCGCCTTGCGCTCTATCGCCGGCTCGCGGACATCGAGACCGACGCGGAGCTGGATTCCTTCGGGGCCGAGCTGGTGGACCGCTTCGGCCCGGCACCGGAGGAGGTGACGCACCTCATCCGCCTCACCCAGATCAAGGCGCTCGCGCGCCGCGCCAATGTGGGCAAGGTGGATGCCGGCCCCAAGGGTGTGGTGCTCGCCTTCCGCGACAACCAGTTCGCCGACCCCGCCGGCCTCGTGCAGATGATCAATGCCGAGGGGCCGCAGGCCAAGGTGCGGCCGGACTTCAAGGTGGTGTTCCTGCGCGAATGGCCCACCGCCGAGGCCCGGCTGAAGGGCACGCTCTCGGTGCTCAAGAAACTCGCCGCGCTGGTGGAGAAGCGCCGGGTGGCCTGAATGTATTCCGGGGCTTTGGCGCGAAATGGCAATTAAATCGATTTTAGGTGGGCAAATTTTGCGGGCTACGGTTGTGATGCGCGACATGGCATGTCGTGAAATTTAACGTAATTATGAATTCTGAATATAAGTTTTAGTATAAAATACTTTATGGACATCAAGAATCGTAAATTAAATAATAATATACACAGAACTGTTATATTTTATGTAATTTTAGAAAATAATAAAACGAAGTATGTGATTTTATATTTTCATATACTTACAATTTTCTTCATAATTGTTTCGAATTGCGAATTATAATATTATGATAATATAGATCATATAGGGTGTGTTTACGAAGACTGGATCGAGTGGATTCTTGAAAAAAAGGTCGAGTTTCTCCTTTTTTGCGATGGCTGCAGGTGCGAGGTGTTCTGCTGAAGGAAGAAGGTTGTTTTTTGATCTTCGCTCCGGATGCGCGCGTCGTGTGGCCGTAATTTGCCACTGGTGCAGGCGCGTGCCCACTGATATTGGGTGGTACCATCACAATCGCTCATCTTAGAGTAATCGGCCCCAGCAGCCCGCGTCCATCTCATGAGCAGTCTTTTTTCGAGCGGTCACTTATTGCAACCAGAACCCGAGATGCGAAAGTAGCCAAATGTTATCTTCAACGAAAAGAGCTGAAGTGGCTTTGGTATCCGTATTCGCAGGCGTTATTTCAGTATTTTTTCTAATTTATTGTGTTATTGATTTTCGCGATGCCCGTTCCGACAGTTTGTTGAATCTGCACAATCAGACCACCGGCATGGTCTCTTGGGTTGATCGAAATCTAGATCTTACGAAGCGGGCCATGCATGCGGTCGCCGAGGGAGCGCCGTCGGATTGCCAGCAGGAGGAAATCTCCTCCATCGTCGGACGCCTCCTGCGCACCGTCGCGGTCGAGGAGATCGAGTTGCGCAAGCACGGCTCGACCGTCTGCGTATGGAAGCCGCCGGTGGACGCCTTCTTCTCAAGCGGCTTCTGCCAGTCGCCGCGGTCGGAGAATACGGTCGTGCTCGTCTCGGCGGAGGGGGGCAACGGTGTCGTTGCCGTTGCCCATGCGGACACCCGCTGCCTGCTGACGCCCTTCCTGGTGTCGCAAAGGGATGCCCGCACCGAGGTGCATCTCGCCGCCGGATTTGAGCAGGCAGGCGGGCGACCCGTCCGCCGCGTTGTCGCCTTTCCCGAAACGAGCTGGTGGGATGCCCATGCCGAGGTTGCGGTGCACTCCGCCGCCTGGCCGGTCTCGGTCGGCGTTTCGGTGCCTGAAACGGCGCTTCTGGAAGCGTGGGCGCAGCGCCTGCCGGTCCACATCGGCCTGTTCGCGGTGCTGGGCACGGTCTGCTGGTTCGGACCGATCGCCATGATGCGCCGGCGGATATCGATTTCCGGACAGGTGCGCGGGGCCCTGCGTCGCAGCGAATTCTTCCTGCTGTACCTGCCGACCGTGGAAATCGAGAGCGGGGAATGGGTGGGGGTCGAGGCCCTGCTGCGCTGGCGCACCCGGCAGTTCGGCACCTTGCCGCCCTCCGCCTTCATTCCCTGGCTGGAGAAAAGCACCCTCATTCACGATACCACCACCTGGGTGATGACGCAGGCCGCCAAGGATCTCAAGCGCCTGCGCGAAACCAACGACAACATCTATGTCGGCATCAATGTGCCGCCGAGCCAGCTGGCCGATGAGCGCCTTCTGGAGGCCGCCGTCACGGCATTCGGCGGCGATGGCAGCGCGCTCAATCGCGTCATGTTCGAACTGACCGAGCGGGAGATGGTCGATTACAATTCGGCCGTCGTGCAGGATGTGGTCAATCGCCTGCGCGCCCATGGCGCTCTCATCGCCCTCGACGATTTCGGCGTCGGCTTTTCAAATATCGCCTGCCTGCGGTCCATCCGGGTCGACGTGATCAAGGTCGATAAATCCTTCACCCAGGCCCTCGGCGCGCAAGACTTCGGCGCCGCGTCGCAAAATCCGGCGCTGGTGGACATGGTGGTGAAGATCGCGCGCGAGTTCGACGTCCGGGTGATCGCGGAAGGTATTGAAACGAAAAGCCAGCTCGCGGATCTCCAGTCGCTGGGCATCCAGCTGGCACAGGGCTTCCTGTTCTCGCGGCCGGTCGAGCTGGATGCCGTGGTCAGCCATATCAAGGAACGGCAGATGATGGCGGAAGCCAGCTGAGGCGAGGCAATCTTGCCGTCAGCATCCGCGCCGGCGATCCGCCCCGCCTGATGCGCGAGCGGGGGCCGCACCTGATGGCGCGACCCTTATCGCACAAGCAATCTTATCAGTTGCTGGTGGTCGGCGGCGTTGCGGGCGGGGGCGTCGTGGTCGCCTGTGTGGGAGCCGCGGGGCTGGGGGTTGACGTCGTCGCCGGAGCCGGCGCGGTGGCCGGAGCCACAGTTGAACTCGCGGCGGGCGTGGTGGCGGGCGCCGAAGTCGGGGTCGGCGCCGGTGTCGTGGCCGCCGTGGTCTTGGATTTCGTGACCTTGTGGGTCTTGGTGCTGCTGGCGGTGTGCTTTTTCACCTTGGTGTTCTGGGGAATGCCGAGCACCCCCTTCACGCCGCCAACCACACCACCGGTGACGCCGCCCACGGCCCCACCTACGGCCGCGCCCACCGGGCCAGCAGCGTTGTTGCCGACCGCAGCGCCTTCCTGGGCGCCGCGCACCACGCCTTGCGCGGCCACGGGGCCGGTCAGCGCGGCAAGGCCAACGAAGGCCAATACGATGCTTGTCTTCATGGCTTGGTTCTCCTCTACCGTATGAACGCGCCGCCCAAGGTGCGGTTCCCGCGCGTTTCCCTTGGGGCGGGCTGGCGGATGGGGCAGGGTGCGGGGAGGGGACGGTAGAGCCACGCGACGCTGGGGAAAGGTGCCCGGCCCGCCCGCTTCGGGATGGCACCCGGTGCTTTGCTGCCTATATGTGAACGACGCTCCCTTCCCGGCGCCACCCCGGCGCCCAGCTGAAACCCCGTTGCGATGTCCGTTGCCTTCACCAAGGAAAATGATCTCGAAGCCACGGCGGCGGACCTGCCGGACCGGCCCATTTCGCCTCATCCGAATCTGGTGACGGCGCAGGGGCTGGCCGCGCTGGACGCGGCGCTGGCGCAGGCGCGCGCCGCCTATGGCGCGGCGCAGGCGGTGGGCGAGGTGCAGGCGGACCGTACCGCCATGGCGCGGGCGACGCGGGACCTGCGCTATTTCTCCGCCCGCCGCGCCACCGCCCGCGTGGTGGAGCCGGAGCCGGGTTCCGATACGCTCCAGTTCGGCATGCGCGTGACCTTCGAGCGCGAAGACGGGCGCCGCCAGACCTATCGCATCGTCGGCGAGGATGAGGCGGACCCGGCACAGGGCTCGGTTTCCTACGTCTCCCCGCTCGCCCGCGCGCTCATGGGCAAGAGCGTGGGCGATGTCGCCCAGGTGGCCGGGGCCGAGGTGGAAGTGGTGGAGATCGCCTGAGGGGTCGGGTGCCGGTGGGCAGGCGACGCACGACGGTGTCGATCATGCCCCGCCCGCGCAGAAGTTTCGATCCACGCCCCCGTGAGGGGGCGACGCGTGTTTGCGGCGCTTACCGGCGCTGCGAACTAGTTTCGATCCACGCCCCCGTGAGGGGGCGACGGACAGCCAGACCTATTTCAACATCCTGCACTCGTTTCGATCCACGCCCCGTGAAGGGGCGACAAGATCCCTCGGCCTCGACTATCTTTTTGGTCTGGTTTCGATCCACGCCCCCGCGAGGGGGCGACTCCATGATCGCGAAGACCTGATCGGGCGAGAGCCCATTTCGATCCACGCCCCCGGGAGGGGGCGACTGCCGGTGCCGACTCTCAAAACTTCGACACGGAGTTTCGATCCACGCCCCCGCGAGGGGGCGACCGCACCCGAGATGTTCGCGGCGCTCGATGTGGACGTTTCGATCCACGCCCGCGAGGGGGCGACTCCACCGAGGTGTCGAGGCTTGCGAGCGCGCAGGTGTTTCGATCCACGCCCCCGCGAGGGGGCGACATGGTATCTGTGCCAGAAGCGAAAACCTGCATCGTTTCGATCCACGCCCCCGCGAGGGGGCGACCAGGATTTCAGCGATGCCGCATACCACGGCGTGGTGTTTCGATCCACGCCCCCGCGAGGGGGCGACGCACCAATCTGGGGGGCGGCAGGGAGGCGTCGGCGTTTCGATCCACGCCCCCGCGAGGGGGCGACCCCCCGGCATGATCGCCTATCTTGCCGACGGTGAGGTTTCGATCCACGCCCCCGTGAGGGGGCGACGTCTTCTTGTTCAGCCGTTCCGCAACGTCGATGTAGTTTCGATCCACGCCCCCGTGAGGGGGCGACTCATGAGCCCGCGCAGCTGCGGAGGGGTCGGCATGTTTCGATCCACGCCCCCGTGAGGGGGCGACCTGGAGCGCACCTTCCAGGCCCACCGCACTCTGCGTTTCGATCCACGCCCCCGCGAGGGGGCGACCAGCAGCCGGTTGTCGCGGATGCGGCTCGGGATGTTTCGATCCACGCCCCCGCGAGGGGGCGACCGGAGACTGCAAATGGCCGATCCTGTCTGGCTGACGTTTCGATCCACGCCCCCGCGAGGGGGCGACCGGCGGGTCGTTTCTGCTCAACACGCTGCTGTCGCCGTTTCGATCCACGCCCCCGTGAGGGGGCGACGCTGCCTATCGCTGAGGCTGGCGATGTCCTTGCCCTGTTTCGATCCACGCCCCCGTGAGGGGGCGACCAAGGCTCCGAGATCACCGCGAAAACCTATCTGGTTTCGATCCACGCCCCCGTGAGGGGGCGACGGCCGGGGCAGACATTTGCCCAGCCCGCCTATAGCGTTTCGATCCACGCCCCCGTGAGGGGGCGACGCGGCGCCAATCGCGCGGCCGGCGAGATGGTACGAGTTTCGATCCACGCCCCCGTGAGGGGGCGACACAGGGCGAGATGCTCGGCCGCATCCGCGCAGCCGTTTCGATCCACGCCCCCGTGAGGGGGCGACCTCCTAATGTGTAAGATGCCGAAGCCGCGCACAAGTTTGGTGCCGTTCCGCGAACCCCGGCCTGGGGGCGCCTCCAGCATGGCGGGAGGGCGGCCGGGCGCGGGCGGGGTGCAAGGAAATCAAGCGGTTGAAGCCGGTGCGAACCGCCCGGCATACAAGCGCACGCTTGGGGTTCGCGGCACCCTCCCGGCAGCGGCCGCCGCGCCGCTTCACTGCGGCGTGTGCCACCAGGTTTCCGGCAAGGTGCCATAGAGCGAGGCCTGGCCCGGCAGGTGGATGGAGGACCAGCGGGCGAGCCATTGGCCCGGCGCGTGGAACAGCGGCACCCCATAGGCGCCCGAGATCAGCACCCGGTCCAGCGCCCGCGAGGCCGCCACGAGGTCCGCCCGGCTGTTGGCGGCAATCATGGCCGCGATCAGCGTATCGGCGGCGGCGCTCTTCATGCCCATGTAATTGCGCGTGCCCGGCTGGTCGGCGGCGGCGGAGCCGAAATAGAAGGCCTGCTCGTTGCCGGGAGACAGGGATTGTCCCCACACGAAGGGCACCATGTCGAAATCATAGGAATTGCGCCGGGCATCGAATTGCACCGCGTCGACGATCCGCACATTGGCCGCGATGCCGGCCCGCGCCAGCTGGCTGGCGAAGGCGAGGCATAGGCGCTCCTGCTCGCGGGTCGTGACCATGATCTCGAAGCGCATCGGCTCGCCCGTGTCGGTGCGGCGCAGCTTCGCGTCCTTCAGCTGCCAGCCGGCCTCGGCGAACAGGTCGAGCGCCGCCTTCAGCCGCAGCCGGTCGCGGCCGGTGCCGTCGGCGGCGGGCGGGGCATAGGTGCCCTCCAGCACATCGGCGCGCACCGCCCCAGGGAAAGCGGCGAGCATCGCCCGCTCCGCCGCGTCGGCCTTACGGCCGATGGCCGAGAGTTCCGAGCCATCGAAGAAGCCGGCGGTCCGGGCGTAGAGGCCGTGGTAGAAATTGCGGTCGAGCCAGGCGAAATCGAACAGTTCGATGATCGCCCGGCGCACCCGCACGTCCGCGAACACCGCGCGGCGGGTGTTGAACACCAGGGCATAGTGGGGCTTCGGTAGCCCGGTGGGGATCACCTCGCGGATGACCTCGCCTGCGCGGGCGGCAGGAAAATCGTAGCCGGTTTCCCACCGGCCCGGATCGCTCTCAAACCGCACATCGACAAGCCGACGCTTAAAAGCTTCAAATTCGCTGTTTTGTTCGCGGAAATAGTCGAATCGAAGCTGCGAGAAGTTGTTGAATCCCCGATTCGTCGGCAGGTCCCGGCCCCAATAGGAGGGGTCCTTGGCCAGCGTCACGCTCGCGCCCGGCTCCACCGCCACCACCTTGTAGGGGCCGGACCCGAGCGGCGGCTTAAGGCTGGTTTCCTCGAACTTCGCGGGGTCCGTGGCATGGCGGGCGAACACCGGCATCAACCCCATGATGAGGGGCAACTCCCTGTCCGGGCTTTGAAAATCGAATCGCACCACCCGCTCGGCCAGGATCTCGGCGCGGGCGATCTTGCCATAATACAGGCGGTGGTTGGGCCGGCCCTTCTCCCGCAGAAGCTGGTAGGAAAACACCACATCATCCGCCGTCACCGGTGTTCCGTCCGAGAACCGGGCGCGCGGGTCCAGCGTGAAGGTCACAAAGGAGCGCTGGGGGTCGGTTTCGACACTCTGAGCCAGTTGGCCATAGAGGGTGAAGGGCTCGTCAAAGCCGCGCACCATCAGGCTCTCGACCACGTTGTTGCGGATGAACGCGGTCGAAGATCCCTTTACGATGAAGGGGTTGAGACTATCGAAGGTGCCGGGCAGGGACAGCGTGAGGCGTCCGCCCTGGGGCGCTGCGGGATTGGCATAGGCGAAATGGTCGAACCCCGGCGGATAGGCCGGCTCCCCATGCATCGCGATGGCATGGACCGGTTGTGCGCCGGCTGGGTGCGGCCCGAAAAGCAGCAGCGCGAGAAGGATGGCGGCGGCCTGTCGCATCGGCAGGTGTTTTGATCTCCAGCAGCGACGCTGTCGTGTGACAGCCGCAATGTTGGTCAAGGTATCACATACGCGCACGGAAGCGGTTCCCCGTCACCGTGTTGCCTCAATTGACACCGACAGAGCCGAGGTTAAGAGGGGTCCAGCCGATCCACCCGGCCGGTGCCACGCGACAGGGAATTTTTGAAATATGATGAAAGCGAAAATTTTGCGCCGTGTCGGCGGCCTTGCCGCGATGGCATTGACCCTCGGCGTCGCCGGCGGCGCGTTCGCCCAGACGCAGCCCGCGAAGCCCGCCAAGCCCGCCGCCCCCGCGCAGGCGCCCGCCGCGCCCCAGGGCCAGCCCCAGGCCCAGGGCGGCGCCCCGGCCTCGGTCGCGGTTCCCGGCATCAACACGCCCTGGACCAAGGTTTGCGGCAACGACCAGCAGGCCAACAAGCAGATCTGCATGACCACGCAGGACTTCACGGCCGAAACCGGACAACCGCTCGCGTCCGCTGCCATCCGCGAAGTTCAGGGCGATCCGAACATGAAGTTCATCGTGTCCGTTCCCATCGGCATGATGGTTCAGCCCGGGACGCGCGTCATCATCGACCAGCAGCCGCCTTTGGCGCTGAAGTATGAGATCTGCTTCCCGAACGGCTGCTTTGCCTCCATGGACGTGAACGCCGAGTTCGTGAACAAGCTCAAGAAGGCCCAGACGATCACCGTCCAGGCCCTGCAGATGGGCGGACGCACGCTGAACTTCCAGCTTCCGGCCAAGGACTTCGCCAAGGCTTATGACGGCCCGGCCTCTGATCCCAACGTGGTTGCGGCGGAGCGCCAGAAGCTGGCCGAGGAACTGCAGAAGCTGGCCCAGAAGAAGCTCGAAGAGCGTGGCGGACAGCCGGGCCAGGCGGCCCCCGCTGCTGCTCCGGGCGCTCCGGCGGCGCCTGTGGCTCCTGCTGGAAAGTGACGCCGCGCCACGCGGCATAGATCTGGTGGAAAAGGAAACGGCGCGCCTGGGGCGCGCCGTTTTCATTTAAGCGCTCAGGCGCGCATATGCTGGCCGGCGTTTGGCTCGGCAGATCAGTTCAGGAGGTCGCGGCGCATGCGCCAGCCGCCTTCGCCATCCTCGGTCAACGCCTCGGACACGCGGGGATGGCGCACCGGTTCGCCTGAGAGATCAGCTTCGAGGTTCTGCTCGGAGACATAGGCGACGTATTCGTTCTCCGCATTCTCGGCCAGCAGATGGTAGAAGGGCTGATCCTTGCGCGGGCGGATCTCCTCGGGAATCGCCTGCCACCATTCCTCGGTGTTGTCGAAAACCGGATCCACGTCGAACACCACGCCCCGGAACGGGAAGTGCTTGTGGCGCACGACTTCGCCGATGCGGAACTTGGCGAGGCGCATGGTCTCCACGCTTGGTGTCGCAAAGCCGTCACGCACCTCGCCGATGTCGCGAGTCATCATCGCCTTGTCGGCGCGCGAAGGGGAGGTCGCCCGCTCCCGGGGTTTTGAATCGCGTGGCATGTGACTCTTACCTCTCAAACTTCCCGGCCCCTTCGTCTAGAGGCCATAAACCTTTGCCATTTCAGCGTCTTTTTCCGACACAAGCTTGGCCAGATCGACGATGACCTTGGCCTGCTTCCAGGTGGCGTCGTCCTGCATCTTCCCGTCGATCATCACCGCGCCGGCCCCATCGGGCATGGCTTCGAGGATCTTCAGGGCGAATGCAACCTCACCAGGATCGGGACTATAAACCTTCTTCGCAATGGCAATCTGTGTCGGATGCAAGGACCATGCACCGACGCAGCCCTGGAGAAAGGCGTTGCGGAACTGGCTTTCGCATGCGGCCAAATCGGCAAAATCGCCGAACGGGCCATAGAAGGGCTTGATGGCATTGGCCGCGCATGCGTCCACCATCTTGCCCACGGTATAATGCCAAAGATCCTGCTGATAGCCTGCGCGGGGCTTGTCGCCGTCGGGATCGGCCAGAACTTGATAGTCGGGATGGCCGCCGCCGACGCGGGTGGTCTTCATCGCGCGGGAGGCCGCAAGGTCCGCCGGGCCGAGGCTCATGCCGTGCATGCGCGGCGAAGCGGCGGCGATCTCCTCCACATTCTTCACGCCTTCGGCGGTCTCCAGAATGGCGTGGATGAGGATCGGCTTGCCGATGGCGTGCTTCGCTTCCAGCTGGGCCAGCAACTGGTCGAGATAGGCGATGTCCCAGGGGCCATCGACCTTCGGCAGCATGATGACGTCCAGCTTGTGGCCGATGGCGCCAACGACGTCGATGATGTCATCCAGCGCCCAGGGGCTGTTCAAGGCGTTGATGCGCGTCCACAGGCCGGTGGAGCCGAAATCCACATTGCGCGCCATCTCGATGAAGCCGGAGCGCGCCGCCTCCTTGGCATCGATGGGAATCGCGTCTTCCAGATTGCCGAGCACCACGTCCACCTGCTTGGCGAGGTCCGGCACCTTGGCGCGCATCTTCTCCATGTGCGGGGGCACGAAATGGATCATCCGCTCCAGCCGCACCGGCAACTCCCGATAGGGCGCAGGCGCGCCAATGGCGAGCGGCTTGAAGAAGTTGCGCGGCAGTTTCATGCGAGGTCCCCCAGACAGTCCTGCTTCAGCATGACCATGGCCACGGCAGGCGGCAAGCCCCAAGATGCGCTGCAACATGCCGCTGGGTTGCGGCCGAGGCTCACTGCACCGTTTGACCTGCGGCGCGAAAGCCGCTAGCAGGCGGATCCCTCCCGCAGTGCACAATCCATGTCCGACCTTTTCGGCCTCGCCTTTCCGTTCTTCGGCCTGATCTTCCTCGGCTATGCGTGCGGGCGCTTCGTGCGCCTGCCGGAGGAGGGGCTCGCCTGGCTGTCCTTCTTCATCATCTATATCGCCCTGCCGGCGCTGTTCTATCGCATCGTGGCGCAGACGCCGTTCGCCCAGCTGATCAATCCGGGCTTCATCCTGGCGGTGGTGGTCTCGACATCGTTCTGTGCGCTCATTGCTTTGATCCTCGCCCTGTGGCTGCGCAACGGCAATGTCGGGGAAGCCGCGATCGCAACGACGGTCGGCGCCTATGCCAATGTCGGCTACATGGGCCCCGGCCTGACGTTGGCGGCTTTAGGCCAAGATGCGGCGACGCCGGCGGCGCTCATCTTCGCCTGCGACAGCCTCTTTTTCTTCACCCTGGTGCCCCTGCTGATGGGGGTGCATGGCCGCAGCGAGAGCGTGCTCCACACCCTGGCCGGCGTGTTGAAGCGGGTGGTGACCCACCCGTTCAATGTGGCGACCCTGCTCGGCATCGTTTCCGCTGCCTTCGAGTTCCGCGCGCCCGGAGCCGTGGAACGAATGCTGGATTTCCTGAAGAATGCCGCCGCCCCCTGCGCGCTGTTCACCCTGGGGGTCACGGTGGCGCTGCGTCCGCTCGGGCGGGTGCCACGGGAACTTGCCCCTTTGCTGGCGCTGAAGCTTCTGGTTCATCCCCTGGTGGCATTGATGGCCCTGACCACGCTCGGCGTGTTTTCTCCGACCTGGGTGAAGACCGGCGTGCTCATGGCGTCCCTACCGCCGGCGCTCAATGCCTTCGTGCTGGCGCGGCAGTACAAGGTCTATGTGGAGGAGGCCTCGGCATGCGTCCTTCTCGGCACGGTGCTGTCTGTGGTCACCGTGACGGGCGTGCTCTACCTGATCCAGCAGAACATGCTGCCGCTGCACATGATCCGATGAGGGTGCCTCAAGCGGCGCGGGCTCCAATCCCGAGCCGCATCAGGCCGCGCCGCAGCGGACCGACACGATCGAGAAGATAGAGCCCGAAGCCCCGCACGCTCTGGATCGGCACCAGATCCGAGAGAAGCGAGCGGTTAAGCAGGTCCACCGCCGCCATCCGTCCGCTCACGTCATTGCGACGTTCGCGGGCATAGCACTCCAGCACCGCCGCACTGCCGGGATCCGTGCCCTGGGCCACCGCTTCGCTCGCGAGCGTCACCAGGGTTGCGGCATCGCGTAGGCCGAGGTTGAGGCCCTGCGCCCCGATGGGCGGCATGACGTGGGCGGCCTCGCCCATCAGGGCCACACGCGGCGCCGTCACTTTTTCCGCCGTCTCCGCCGCAAGCGGATAGGTGCCGCGCCCGCTCTCAACCTCGAACGCGCCGAGCAGCGAGAAGGCACGCCGCTCCATCTCGCGGGCGAAGGCTCCGGCATCGAGGCCCAGCAGGTCCACCGCCTCGCGCTCGCTCACGACGCAGACGATGGACGAGCGGTTTCCCGAGAGCGGCACCAAGGTGAACGGGCCGTGCTCCATGTGGAATTCGGTGGAAATATCGTCGTGCGGCCGCGTGTGGCGCACGGTCATGGTGAGCGCGACCTGGGGATAGGCCCTGCGCCGCATGGCGATTCCAACGGCCTCCCGAACCCGCGAATTGCGCCCGTCGGCGGCGATGATGAGGCGGGCGGACAGGGTTGCGCCTGTATCCAGCACGAGATCGACTGCGGCATCCCCGTAGGCCACATCCTCGAGTGAGGCGGTGAAGAGGTCGAGGCCGGGTGTCGCCTCGCACAGTGTGCGCAGTGCGCCCCGCAGCGCTTCGTTTTCGAGATTATAGCCGAACGCCTCCAGCCCGATCTCACTGGAGCGAAACAGCACTTCCGGGGCGCGCACCAGCCGGCGCGTTCCATCCACGATCCGCAAATCGCGCAGGGGCGTCGCCTCAGGCGCCAACTGATCCCATGCGCCGAATTCGGTCAGAATCCGCACCGAACCTTCAAGCAGGGCGGTGGTGCGATGATCCTGGCCGCGCTCCGGCCCGGTGACGAGAGCGGTGTGCAGACCCTTGCGGGCCATGCCGAGGGCTGCGGCAAGGCCCGCAGGGCCAGCACCGATCACCGCAACGTCATAGGGCATGGTCTCAGACATCTGCGCCTCCCGGCGGGTGTTGAATCGTCCTGGAGCCTATTTTACGGGCGCGCTGTCTGCCTGTCGCGCGCCCTGTCGTCTCAGGCAATAATCGCGATCTGCTGGCGGTTTCAGTGGCGCGCCGCTTGCCGTTGGCTCGGGAGTGCCTATCATTCGCGCAAAATTGCAATGCTGGGAGCCGGGAAATGGTGGGTATCGTGCGCGTGCACCGGACCGGCGGTCCAGAAGTTCTCAGCTTCGAGCAGGGGGACGTTCCGCCGCCCGGACCGGGCGAGGTGAGGCTTCGCCACACCGCTATCGGGCTCAACTTTGTCGATACGTACTTCCGCACCGGCCTGTACAAGGCGCCTCAGATGCCGTTCACGCCCGGTAGCGAAGGCGCGGGCGTGGTCGAGGCCGTGGGGCCGCATGTGAATGATTTCCACGCCGGCGATCGCGTGGCCTACGCCACCGCGCTGGGCGCCTATGCCGAAGTGCGCAACGTGCCGGCCTCCGCTTTGGTCCATCTGCCGGCCTCCATCGATGACCGCACCGCGGCCGCGATGATGCTGAAGGGCATGACGGCGCAATATCTCGTTCGCCGCACGTTCGAGGTGAAGCAAGGCGATACGGTATTGATCCAGGCCGCAGCTGGCGGCGTGGGGCTGATCCTCTCGCAATGGGCGAGCTTCCTTGGCGCGACGGTCATCGGCACCGTCGGCTCGAAGGAGAAGGCGGAACTGGCGCTCGCCAACGGCGTCGATCACGTCATTCTCTATCGCGACGAGGATTTCGTGCACCGGGTGAAGGAGATCACAAACGGCAAGTTGTGCGACGTGGTCTATGACGGCGTGGGGCAAGCGACCTATCCCGCATCGCTGGATTGCATCAAGCCGCGCGGGCTGTGGGTCAGCTTTGGCAATGCATCCGGCGCGATCAAGAATTTCGATTTGCTGACCCTGTCGCAGAAGGGCTCGCTCTATGCGACCCGGCCGACGCTTGCGACCCATGTGGCGACCCGCGCGGACCTTCTGGCGACGGCGAATGATCTGTTCGAGGCGGTCATCAAGGGCGCGGTGAAGATTCCCGTGCACCAGACGTATGCGCTGAAGGACGCGCAGAACGCCCATCGGGACCTGGAATCGCGCGGGACCACCGGATCGACCCTGCTTCTTCCTTGATGACATTCATAAATTTACCTTCCGCCCCGGTTCAGCCTTGCGCCGGGGCGCACCGTCCATGATATGGTTTGGAATGTCTCAAACGGGGCGGTGTCCCGCCGCTCCCTCCTGCTTCGACGGTCCGTCGCGCCATGATGCGCCAATACGAACTCGTCGAGCGTGTGCGCCGGTATAATCCCAACACCGACGAAGCATTGCTCGACCGCGCCTATGTCTACGCCATGCGGGCGCACGGCACGCAGCTTCGCGCCTCGGGCGATCCCTATTTTTCCCATCCGCTCGAAGTTGCGGCGATCCTGACCGACTTGAAGCTGGATGACGCGACCATTATCGCCGCGCTCCTGCACGACACGATCGAGGACACAGGGGCCACAAAGGCCGAGATCGAGCGTCTGTTCGGCACCCAGATCGCGACCTTGGTGGAGGGGCTGACCAAGATCAAGAAGCTCGATCTGGTCTCCAAACAGGCGAAGCAGGCGGAAAATCTGCGCAAGCTCCTGCTCGCGATCGCCGATGACGTGCGCGTGCTGCTGGTGAAGCTGGCCGACCGCCTGCACAACATGCGCACGCTGAAGTGGGTGCCGCAGGAAAAGCGCGATCGCGTCGCCCAGGAGACGCTGGACATCTATGCGCCGCTCGCTGCGCGCATGGGCATGCAGGACATGCGCGAGGAGCTTGAGGATCTGGCGTTCCGCCAGCTCTCTCCAGAAGCCTATGCCTCGATCGCGGCACGTGTTTCGGAGTTGCGCGAACGCAACGGCCCGCTCGTGGAAGAAATCGAGCGCGAGCTCCAGGCCGAACTGGCGCGCCGCGAGATTAAAGCGGATGTTAAGGGGCGCGAGAAGCGGCCTTATTCCATCTGGGGCAAGATGGAGCGGAAGGCGATCGGTTTCGAGCAATTGTCGGATTTGTACGGTTTCCGCGTCATCGTGGAGACTGTGGAGGACACGTATCGCGCGCTCGGCGTGGTGCACACGAAGTGGCCCATCGTGCCCGGCCGTTTCAAGGACTACATTTCCACCCCCAAGCCGAACGACTATCGATCGCTCCACACGACGGTGATCGGGCCGCGGCGCCAGCGCGTGGAATTGCAGATACGCACCCGCGACATGGACGATATCGCGGAATACGGCATTGCCGCCCACGCGCTCTACAAGGATGCCTCCGGCGTCCAGGTGGCGATGCTTTCCAACGAAAGCCGCGCCTATGCCTGGTTGCGCAAGACCATCGAGAACCTCGCCCAGGGGCTGAGCCCGGAGGAGTTTCTGGAGCACACCAAGCTCGAACTGTTCCACGACCAGGTGTTCTGCTTCACCCCCAAGGGCCGGCTGATTGCGCTGCCGCGCCGCGCCACGCCCATCGACTTTGCCTATGCGGTGCATACCGATGTCGGGAACACCGCGGTGGGCTGCAAGATCAACGGCACCGTGGCGCCCCTCGTGTCCGAGCTGAAGAATGGCGACGAGGTGGAGATCATCACCTCCAAGGCCCAGACGCCGCCCGGCGCTTGGGAAACCATCGCCGTCACCGGCAAGGCCCGCGCGGCGGTACGGCGGGCGACACGCGCAGCGGTGCGGGCGCAATATGCAGGCCTCGGGCGCAAGATCGCGGAGCGTGCCTTCTCCAAGGCGGGCAAGGCTTTTTCCGACGATTCGCTTTCCAAGGCCCTGCCGCGCCTCGCCCGAATGACGCTGGATGATGTCTTTTCCGCCGTGGGCCGCGGCGAGATCAAGACCGATGATCTGATCCGCGCGGTCTATCCGGACTGGAGCGCCGTGCGCCCGGATGAGCGCACGTCGGCTGAAAAGGCCCCCAAGGGCGAGGGCTGGTTCGAACTGAAGCGCGGGCAGAACCTCAAGTTCAAGATCCCCGACGGGCCGGAGGAAGCGCTAGTCGGGCCCATTCCCATTCGCGGCATCAATGGTGAACTGCCGGTGCGCTTCGCCCCCGACGGCGGCGCGGTGCCGGGCGACCGGATCGTGGGCATTCTCACGCCGGGCGAGGGCATCACCATCTATCCTATTCAATCGCAGGCCCTGCAACATTTCGAGGACGCTCCGGAGCGCTGGCTCGACGTGCGATGGGACGTGGACGAATTGAGCGACGGGCGCTTTCCCGCACAGATCGTCGTTACGGCGGTGAATGAGCCGGGCTCGCTTGCCCAGGTGGCGACGGTGATCGGCACCCGCAACGGCAATATTCAGGGCATCAACATGCGCTCGCGCTCTCCGGACTTCACCGAGCTGTTGATCGACCTGGAAGTTTTCGACCTGCGCCACCTCAACGGCATTCTTTCCGAATTGCGTTCGAAGCCGGTGGTATCCAGCGCGGAGCGTGTCAACGGCTGAGGAGTTGAGAGAATGAAGGGCATGCGTCCGGTGCGGCTCGGGGTGAATATCGATCATGTGGCGACGGTGCGGAATGCCCGTGGCGGCAGCCATCCCGATCCTGTGCGCGCGGCCGCGCTCGCCCTTGCCGCCGGCGCCGACGGCATCACCGCCCATCTGCGCGAGGATCGCCGTCATATCCGCGATGCGGACATGGCGCGGCTGAAGGCGGAAATTGCCCTGCCGCTCAATTTCGAGATGGCGGCGACCGACGAGATGGTGGAAATCGCGCTGAAAACGGCGCCGCACGCCTGTTGTCTGGTGCCCGAAAAGCGCGAGGAGCGCACCACTGAGGGCGGGCTCGACGCGGCCGGGCAGGCGGCTGATCTCGGTCCGAAGATCGCCGCACTGAAGGCCGGCGGCATTCGGATTTCCCTGTTCGTGGCGCCCGATCCGATGCAGATCGAGGCCGCGCGCGCGCTCAACGCGGATATCGTCGAATTGCACACGGGCACCTGGTGCGATCTCCGCGCGGCGGGGAAGGATGCGGACGCCGAGAGCGAATTCGCCCGTCTCGCCGCCGCCGCCGTCCAAGCGGCCGATCTGGGTCTGGAGGTGCATGGCGGCCATGGGCTGGATTATGGGACCGCCCGCCGGATGGCGCGCTTGCCGCAGGTGGTGGAACTCAATATCGGCCATTACATCATCGGGGAGGCCGTGTTTCACGGGCTCGAAAGCGTCATCCGGCGGATGCGCGATGCGATCGCGCAGGGCCGGGCGCATCTGCGAACGGAGCAGGCCGCATGATTCTTGGTATGGGCTCGGATTTCACCGACGCGCGGCGCATCGCGCGCTCCATCGAGCGGTTCGGCGACCGCTTCCTTGACCGCGTGTTCACCCCGTTGGAGCGTTCCAAGGCCGATCGGCGCATGCGCCGGGTTGAGACCTACGCAAAACGCTTCGCTGCCAAGGAGGCTTGCGCCAAGGCGCTGGGGACCGGGCTGAGCCATGGCGTATTCTGGCGCGACATGGGCGTGGTGAATCTGCCCTCCGGCAAGCCGACCCTGGCGCTGACTGGGGGCGCCGCGGCCCGGCTCGCGGCGATGGTGCCGGAAGGTTATGAGCCGCGGATCGAATTGAGCCTGACGGACGAAGGGCCGCTTTCGGCCGCCTATGTCATCATCAGCGCGGTCCCGCTCGGCACGGCTGCGGCCCGGTGACGGCTCCTCCAGGCGCGGCCCAATGAGCCGAACCCTTGCCGTGCGCGCACGTTTGCGCGATGCCCGCGTGTGGCGCATGGCGGCTGCGTTGCCGCCCGGAACTGAACGGTCTATAGCTGCCGTGCGCCGCGGGACATTGCTGTGCCGCGCGTCCATGCGACCGCCTTCTGGGCAATGTTTGCGGCACTGTGTGTAGCAAACCATACATCGGACCCTCAATGACCGCAGCCAGCGATTCCAAGAAGGAAGGCGGTTTCCTCGAAACCGTTAAGGTCATCATCCATGCGCTGTTGATCGCGCTGGTGATCCGCACCGTTCTCTTCCAGCCCTTCAATATCCCCTCGGGGTCCATGAAGGACACGCTGCTGATCGGCGACTACCTCTTCGTCTCGAAGTTCAGCTACGGCTATTCCCGCTTCTCCATTCCGTTCTCGCCGAATCTGTTCTCCGGGCGCATTTTCGGCTCTGAACCGACGCGCGGCGACGTGGTCGTGTTCAAGCTGCCGCGCGATAATGAAACCGACTATATCAAACGTGTCGTCGGCCTGCCCGGCGATGCCATCCAGATGATCGACGGCGTGCTGAACATCAACGGTGTACCCGTGAAGCGCGAACGCCTCTCGGACATTACCGAGGACGATGGCAGCGGGCGCGTCGTTCCGATCAAGCGGTGGAAGGAGACTTTGCCGAATGGCGTCTCCTACGAAACCCTCGATCTGGTGGACAATGGATTCTACGACAACACGCAGGTCTACAACGTGCCTGCGGGCCATTACTTCATGATGGGCGACAATCGCGACAACTCGGCGGACAGCCGCGTTCTGAGCCAGGTGGGCTATGTTCCCTTTGAGAATCTCATCGGGAAGGCCCAGTTGATTTTCTTCTCGATCGACGATCACGCGCAGGCCTGGCAGGTTTGGACGTGGCCCTGGTCGGTGCGCTGGTCTCGCCTGTTCAGCATGGTCCGATGAGTAGCGTCGGGTCAGACCTGTCCGCGCTCGAAGCCCATCTCGGCTATACGTTCGCGGATCAAAGCTTCATCGAGCTGGCCTTGACGCACATCAGCGTCGTCAAGGGCGACGCGCCGCGCGTGCGTTCCTATCAGAGGCTGGAATTCCTCGGCGACCACGTGCTCGGCTCGATCGTGTCGCACATGCTCTATGCCGCGTTTCCGCAGGCGGAGGAGGGGGAGCTGTCGCGCCGCCTTGCCGATCTGGTGCGCGAGGAAGCGTGCGCGGAAGTGGCAGAGGACATGAACATCGGGGCGTTCATTCGGCTCGGTAATGGCGAAACCCAATCGGGCGCCCGCAGCCGTCGCACCATCCTCGCCGACGTGACCGAGGCGGTGGTTGCCGCCGTTTATCTTGATGGCGGCTACGAGGCCGCCCATGCGCTGGTGGAGCGCTTCTGGCGTGCCCGGCTGCTGGCCCCGCGCCGGCCGCTGCGCGATGCCAAGACCCATTTGCAGGAATGGGCCCAGGCGCGCGGCCTCCCGCCGCCTTCCTATCGCGACGTGGAGCGCAGCGGACCGGACCATGCGCCGAGCTTCCGGGTGCGGGTCGAACTTCCTGGCCTTGCCTCAGCGGAAGCCATAGGATCATCCAAGCAGGCGGCGCAGAAGGCTGCGGCCGCCGCATTTCTCGCCCGCGAGGGCGTGCCCACCGGGAGCGAAGCATGAACGACGCGGTCACCCCGCCGAGCACGGCCGAGGGACAGACGCGCTGCGGTTTCGTCGCTCTCCTCGGCGCGCCCAACGCCGGTAAGTCCACCCTCACCAATGCTTTGGTGGGGACCAAGGTCTCCATCGTCTCCCACAAGGTGCAGACCACGCGCGCGATCGTGCGCGGCATCGTGCTTGAAGGTCCGGCGCAGATCATCCTGGTGGACACGCCAGGCATTTTCTCGCCGAAGCGGCGTCTGGAACGGGCGATGGTTTCAACCGCTTGGACCAGCGCCTCGGACGCCGATCTGGTGGCGCTCCTGGTGGATGCCAATCGCGGCGTCGATGCGGAAATCGAGGCCCTGCTGGAGCCCTTGAGCCAGGTGCGCCATCCGCGTGCGCTGATCATCAACAAGATCGACCTCGTGAAACGCGAGTCGCTGCTGGCGTTGGTGGCGCGGCTCACGGAGCGCCTGCCGTTCGAGAAGGTGTTCTTGATTTCCGCCCTCAAGGGCGACGGCATCGAGGACATCAAGCGCTGGTTCGCGCAATCCATGCCCTACGGGCCGTGGCTCTATCCCGAGGACCAGATCACCGACGCCCCCATGCGCATGCTGGCGGCGGAAGTGACGCGCGAGAAGCTGTTCCTGCGCCTGCACGACGAACTGCCCTATCGCTCCACGGTCGAGACCGATTCCTGGAAGGAATTGCGCGACGGGTCGGTGCGTATCGAACAGACCATCTTCGTCGAGCGGGAAAGCCAGCGGAAGATTGTGTTGGGCAAGGGCGGTGCCGCCATCAAGGCGATCTCCACCGAGGCCCGCAAGGAAATTTCCGAGATCGTCGAGAGCCCGGTGCACCTGTTTCTTTTCGTGAAGGTGCGCGAGAATTGGGCCGATGACCCTGAGCGTTATCGCGAAATGGGCCTGGAATTCCCCCGGGGGGACTGACGCCGCCGTGGAATGGACCGATGACGGCATCGTGATCAGCGTGCGGCGGCACGGAGAGAGCAGTGCCGTTGTCGAGCTGATGACGCGCGAACACGGGCGCCATCTCGGTCTTGTGCGCGGCGCGATGTCGAAGCGGCAAGCGCCCTTCGTGCAGCCCGGCAACGTGATGCGTGCGGTCTGGCGCGCGCGGCTCGAGAGCCAGCTGGGCCTCTATTCCCTCGAAGGGCTGACGGTTCGCACAGATCTCATGATCCGCGTGCCGCACGCCGCGTATGGCATGAGCCATATGGCCAGCCTGCTTCATCTGCTGGCCGAGCGGGAGCCCCATCCGGGCCTCTATGAGGTTCTGGCGGCCATTCTGGATGCCATCGAAGACGCAGAATCCGCCGGCGTGCTCCTCGCGCGCTTCGAACTGGCGATGCTGGCGGAACTGGGATTTGGGCTGGAGCTGGACGCCTGCGCTGCAACCGGCGGACGCAATGATCTTGTGTTCGTATCGCCGCGCACCGGCCGGGCCGTGTCTGAAAGCGCGGGCGCGCCCTATGCCGAGCGGCTGCTGCCCTTGCCGAGCTTCCTGATCGGCGGGCCCGTTCCCCCTCCGGAGGAGGATCTGGCTGCGGCCTATGCTCTGACGGGATATTTCCTGGCGCGGCGTATTTTCGATCCGCGCGGCCAGCGGTTGCCGGACGCTAGGGAAAGCTTTCTCCTCGCATTAAAACGGGAGGCCGCGCTGGCCTCCCGTAGACGACGTTCGCGTCAGTAGGGTCGCGGGCCGTAATAGGGACCCGGACGGCCGGGGCCCGGACCATAGCCGCGACGCGGGCCAACCCACACGTTCGTGCACCGGGTCGTTACGATGCGGCGGCCATAGGCCCAGCGCGTCACTGGGCGACATACGCGGCGCCAAGCCACCGTTTCCGCCTGCACGCCGGCTTGGGCGAGCCCCAGCGGCTTCGCGGGAGTGAGGGGAGTCGCATTGGCGCCGGTAGCCATTGAAACCAGTCCCAATGCTGCTGCACCACAAAAAGCAATCATAAGACGTTTCATTTTTAGCTTCTCCTTTGAAGCTCCATTCGGCGCCGTTCGGCGCATGGGTGAAGGTGAAACGTCCAAGTGCCGTGGTTATGTTCCAGAAAAATATTTCCGATTAATTCGTGGTAATCAAAAAGCCAATGGCGACAATGATTTTTGAACGCTCGTTCATACTCATTAATCGATGAGGCGCGTTTGTTCAGCCTTGCGGCAATCTCGCGGTGGTGAAGTGACAAACCTGTGCACGGATAAGGCGCACCTTGTGCGGCGGCCTCTGGCGCGCTAGTGCGATCCCATGGCTACTCGCACCCTTCCGCCTCCAGGCGATGGCAATATCGAGCCGGTCGAGCTCAAGGCGGCGCTCGAAGAACGCTATCTGGCCTACGCCCTTTCCACGATCATGCACCGTGCGCTGCCCGATGCGCGCGACGGGCTGAAGCCGGTTCACCGCCGCATCCTTCATGCGATGCGGTTGCTGAAGCTGGATCCGGAAGCCGGCTTCAAGAAATGCGCCCGCGTCGTGGGCGATGTGATCGGCAAGTTCCACCCGCACGGCGACCAGGCGGTCTATGACGCATTGGTGCGTCTCGCCCAGGATTTCGCCCAGCGCTACCCGCTGGTGGATGGGCAGGGCAATTTCGGCAATGTGGACGGCGATAACGCCGCCGCCATGCGATACACCGAGGCGCGCCTCACCGAGACCGCGCGCCTGCTGCTGGACGGTATCGACGACGACGCGGTGGATTTCCGCCCCACCTATGACGGCTCCGAAGAGGAGCCGGTGGTGCTCCCGGCGGCCTTCCCGAACCTGCTCGCCAACGGCTCGCAGGGCATTGCGGTCGGCATGGCGACGTCGATCCCGCCACACAACGCCGCCGAACTACTGGATGCGGCGCTTTATCTGCTGGACCACCCCGATGCGCCGGCTTCCGACCTGCTGCAATTCGTGCCCGGTCCCGATTTTCCCACCGGCGGCGTGCTGGTTGAGGATCCTGTCGGTGCGGCGGAAGCCTATGCCACCGGGCGCGGGTCGTTCCGCGTGCGGGCGCGCTGGCACAAGGAAGATACCGGCCGCGGTACCTATCTGGTGGTGGTGACGGAAATTCCCTATGGCGTGCCCAAGTCGCGCCTGGTGGAGAAGATCGCCGAGCTGCTCACGGACAAGAAGCTGCCCTTGCTGGCCGACGTGCGCGACGAGAGTGCCGAGGACATCCGCCTCGTGCTGGAGCCGCGCACCCGTGCGGTGGATGCAGAAGTGCTGATGGCGAGCCTGTTCAAGCTCACCGAGCTTGAGGCCCGAGTCTCGCTGAACATGAACGTTCTGGTGCGCGGCCAGATTCCCAAGGTGCTCTCGCTCGCCGATGCGCTGCGCGAATGGCTGGCGCACCGGCGCGACGTTCTGCTGCGCTCCTCGCGGCATCGGCTTGGCGAGATCGCGCATCGGCTGGAGGTTCTCGGCGGCTATCTGATCGCCTACCTCAATCTCGATGAGGTGATCCGGATCATCCGCGAGGAGGACGAGCCCAAGGTCGTCCTGATGTCGACCTTCGAGCTGACGGATGTTCAGGCGGAAGCCATTCTCAACATGCGCCTGCGCTCCTTGCGCCGCCTGGAAGAGATGGAGATCCGCAAGGAACACGACAAACTGAGCAAGGAGCAGGACCAGCTCAACAAGCTCGTGGGCTCCGAGCCGGCCCAGTGGAAGGCGATCGGCAAGCAGATCCGCGAGACTTACAAACTCTATGGGCCGGACACGGCCATCGGCCGCCGCCGCACCAGCTTCGGCGTCGCGCCTGTGTTTGACGAGGATGCCTTCAGCGAGGCCCTGGTGGAACGCGAGCCGGTCACCATCGTGGTGACGCAGAAGGGCTGGATCCGCGCGCTGAAGGGCCATGTGGCGGATCTCTCCGGCCTTCAGTTCAAGGGCGACGACAGCCTCGCCCACGCCTTCTTCGCCGAGACCACCTCGCGCATCATGGTCTGGGCCACGAACGGCCGATTCTACACGCTGGATGTCTCCAAGCTGCCCGGCGGGCGCGGCCACGGAGAGCCGATCCGCCTCATGATCGATCTGGAGCAGGAGGCGGAAATCGTCAGCGTCTTCGCCTATCAGGGCGGGCGCAAGCTGCTGGTATCCTCGCGCGAGGGCCGCGGCTTCCTGGTGGCGGAGGACGATTGCCTCGCCAACACCCGCAAGGGCAAGCAGGTGCTCTCGATGGACCCGCCGGACGTCGCCGGCGCCGTGGTGCCGGCGGTCGGCGATTGGGTCGCGGTGATCGGCGACAATCGCAAGCTGCTGCTGTTTCCGCTCAACCAAGTGCCGGAAATGGTGCGCGGGC
This sequence comes from Roseixanthobacter pseudopolyaromaticivorans, assembly GCF_043195145.2. Classification (NCBI taxonomy): domain Bacteria; kingdom Pseudomonadati; phylum Pseudomonadota; class Alphaproteobacteria; order Hyphomicrobiales; family Xanthobacteraceae; genus Roseixanthobacter; species Roseixanthobacter pseudopolyaromaticivorans. Next base: position 2,368,168 of record NZ_CM195539.1, on the reverse strand, counting down.
GCGGCGTGCGGTTGCAACGCTATCGCGAAGGCGGCCTCTCCGACGTCAAGGTATTTGCCATTGCCGACGGTCTGACCTGGGAGGATAGCTCCGGCCGGACCTGGACGGTGAGCGAACTGCTGGAATGGCAAGGGGAACGGGCCTCTTCCGGCCGCCTGCCGCCCAAGGGCTTTCCGCGCAACAATAAGTTCGGCTGACGCACGATGGACGCGGCTCTCGGAAAATCCTCCAGCGCCGCGTTCAGCACTCGCCTGCGGGCGGTGCGCCGCGCGCGATGGCGCGACGAACTGATCTTCGTGGCCCTCGCGGCCATTGTCGGCATCCTTTCCGGAGCAGCGGCCGTCGGCATCAGCTCCGGTGCCAAATGGATGCATCGCGTGCTGTTTGATGCCGGTGCGGACGGCATGCTCTCGCCGCTGCCGGTTCTTTCCTCGAGCTACATGTATTTCATCCCGGCCTTGGGGGGGCTGGCGCTGGGCCTTCTCGGCCTTTTCATCAAGCGCTGGCGCCCACGCCCCATGGTGGACCCGATCGAGGCCAATGCGCTTCACGGCGGGCGCATGTCGCTGCTCGACAGCGCAATCCTTTCGCTACAGGTCATGCTTTGCAACGGTTTCGGCGCCTCCGTCGGCATGGAGGCCGGTTATACCCAGGCGGGATCCGGCATGGCCTCGGCCATTGCCGCCCGGTTCCACCTCAGCCGCAGCCAATGGCGCGTGCTGGTCGGGTGCGGCGCGGCGGGTGGTATTGCAGCGGCGTTTCATGCGCCCCTCACGGGCGCCTTCTACGGCTTCGAGCTGATTATCGGCGTGTATGCCATTCCCGCGGTTGCACCGGTGATGACGGCGGCCCTGCTGGCCTTCCTCACCGCACGCGCGCTCGGCGCGACGCCGTTTCCGATCGTCGTGCCGCCCCTCCCGGATTTGACCGCCGCCGATTATCCGCCCTTCATCCTGCTGGGCCTTATGGGGGCCGCTGTGGCGATTGCCATCATGCGGCTCGTGACGTTGGTGGAGAGGGGATTTGCCAGCAGCGGCGTGCCGGTGCCGTTGCGCCCCGCGATCGGCGGGCTCGGCGTCGGTGCGTTGGCGCTTTACAGCCCGCAGATCCTGTCGAGCGGCGAGGGGGCCCTCCACATCCAGGTCGGCACCGCCGTCACGCTCTCCGTGCTGTTCGTGTTCCTGCTGAAGATCTGCGCCTCCTCGCTCTCGCTGGGATCGGGCTTCCGCGGCGGCCTGTTTCTGGCGGCACTGTTCCTCGGCTCGATGATGGGCAAGCTGTTTGCCGGCGGGGCGTCATTTCTCGGGCTTGAAGTGGACCCGGTGGTATCGGCCGTGGTGGGCATGGCGGCCCTGGCTGTGGGGATTGTCGGCGGGCCGTTCACCATGACCTTTCTGACCCTGGAGACCACGGGCGATCTCGCGATTTCCGGGCTCGTTCTCACCGCCGCCATCGCCTGTTCGCTCACGGTGCGGGAGACCTTCGGCTATTCCTTCTCCACCTGGCGCCTGCACCTGCGCGGCGAAAGCATCCGGGGTGCCCATGACGTGGGCTGGCTGCGGGAACTGACCGTGGAGCGGCTGATGGAGCAGGGTCTCTCCACATTCCCGGCAAGCGGAACCCAGGGCGCTCTGCGGGCAGCATTTCCGCTTGGCCAGGTGCGTTACGTTGCCCTGCTGGATGGGGAGGGACGATATGCCGGCATGGTGCGGGTGGCGCGCGTCTATTCCGCAGGCCTCGACGGCCCGATCGCCGATTTTGCGCAGCATCGAAACGACGTGCTGCACCCGCAGATGAACGTGACCCACGCCCAGGCGGTGTTTCGCCATGCCGATGCCGAGCTGCTGGCGGTGGTGGATCCCGCCAGCGGCCGCGTGCTCGGCCAGTTGCATGAGGTGGAAGCGTTGCGCCGGTATGCGCAGGAGGTGGAAGCGGCCCGTCGGGATCTCTCCGGCGGGGAGTGAGCTTCACCCTCCCAGAAGCTTCGCGCCTTGGTGCGGAATCGGCAGGCTGCTGAGAAGCTCGCTGGCGCCGGTCCACATGATCTGCAGGCCGATGCACAGGAGCACGAACGCGAACAGGCGCACCAGAATATTGGTGCCGTTCGGACCCAGGATGCGCTCGATATCGCCCGCATAGCGATAGGCCAGCAGGATGGTGATCGAGATGGAAATCAGGCCAAGAAGCGCTGCCGTAACTTCAAGCGCCGCGATGGTGTAGGAAAACGTGGTTCCCGCCGAGACCTGGCTGCCCAGCGCAATCGCTGTCGCAATCGAGCCCGGTCCCACCGTCAGCGGCATGGTGAGCGGGTAGAAGGCCTGATCCTCGATGCGGGATACGTCCACATCCACCTGGGAGTTCTTGTCGGTCTCCCGGTCTGCCGGGGCATTGCCCTGGTGGAGGATCTGCCAGCCGACGAAGGCCACCACCATGCCGCCGCCCACCCGCACCACCGGCAGGCTGATGCCGAAGAAGGTGAGGATATGGGAGCCCAGCACCATGGAGCACAGCAGCAGGACGAAGCCGTAGGTCGCGATCTTGCGGGCGATCATCGCCCGAGTGGCGGGAGGGGCCCCGCGCGTGAACTGGTAGAAGATGGGGGCGCCACCCAGCGGATTCACCACAGGGAAAAGGGCGGCAAACACCGCTAGAAAGACGTTGATAAACTGGCTCACCCGAGCGCCTCCCGTCGCGACCTCGTCTAAAGCCGTTTGCGGCTTTTCGAACGGGTTTGCAAGGCGAGAGGGCGCATCCGCGGCCTGTTCAGCTCTCCACGCGTTCCCAGCCCTGCGGGGAAAGGCGTTCCTGCGGCAGGAAGCGGCGCTTGTAGTCCATCTTGCGCGAGCCGCTCACCCAATAGCCCAGATAGACATAAGGCAGGCCCATGGCGCGGGCCTTGGCGATGTGATCCAGAATCAGGAAGGTGCCGAGCGAGCGGTCGGGGATGTTCGGGTTGTAGAAGGAATAGACCATGGAGAGGCCGTCGCTGAGCACATCGGTCAGCGCGACGGCGAACAGATCGCCGATGCCGCGCCCGTTGATGCGGGTATCCGGCCCGAGCTTGCGATATTCCACGAGGCGCGACTGCACATGGGTGTCCTCGACCATCATGGCATAGTCGAGCACGCTCATGTCGGCCATGCCGCCGGAACCATGGCGGGTGCTGACATAGGAGCGAAACAGGCCGTATTGCTCGGACGTCGGCACCGTCTCGCGCAAAGACCCGCCGATGTCTGCATTCGCGGCGAGCACGCGGCGGAAGCTGCGGCTCTCCTTGAACTCGTCCACGCAAATGCGCACGGAGACACAGGCGCGGCACCCCTCGCAGGCAGGGCGATAGGCGATCGACTGGCTGCGCCGGAAGCCCCCCTGGGTGAGGACATCATTGAGGGTGGTCGCGCGCTCGCCCACAAGGTGCGTGAACACCTTCCGCTCCTCCTTGCCCGGCAGATACGGGCAGGGCGAAGGTGCGGTCAGATAGAATTGCGGTGTGTCACGCGGGTGCTCGGTCACGACACTCAGGCCTCGAATTTTATGAGCATCGCTCCCAGGGTCGAGTCGGTCAAAAGATTTTGCGCGCCCCGCTTTGCGAAATTTAGCTGCGGCGCAGAAGCGCGGCCCGCGATTGCGTGTTCACCACGACCGCGCCCACGAGGAAATCGTGCAGAAGCCGGCGGCGATTGTTGAACAATGCCACCAGAAGCACGAAGGGTGTGAAAACGCTCACCGAGACCCAGAACGCCACCGCATGAACACCGCCAAGCACGGCATAAGCGGGCGCCCCGTACCAGGTGCGCATTTCCAGCTCCATCAGCCGCATGCCGAGGGTGGCCGAGGCGGGTGAACCCAGGGTCAGGGCATTGTAACAGATGGCCCAGACAATGAACGCCGGTCCCAGCAGGGGAAACAGCATCCAGCCCAGGCTCAGGGTGAAGATGCCGAACACGAAGATGAAGATGGCCAGCAGAACGATCGGTCCGATGATCATCGTCGCGTCCACAGCGAACGCCACCAAGCGGCGCGAGAGAACGCCCTCGAAATATTCCGGCTGCGTCACCGGGTCGAAGGCGTGCGGACGCACGGCATCGGAATAAGGGCGGCTGTCACCGGGCGTGTATGTCATCTCATTTCGCTCCATGCGCAATAAGGTGGTGTGCCCCACCTCCGGACGCAAGAACCGGCCCTTGGCCTCAAACTTCGGCGTTGAACGCCTGTATTCTGACAAAACCCGCCGACCTTGCCACGCCCTCGCCCATGTGGCGACCGACAAGGGCTGCGCAAGCGTGATCTTACCTCAGGACCGGATTGCACATGGATTTTTCCGCCGCCGCCCGCCGTGTCGCCGTTGTTGCGCTTCTCTTGTCCAGCCCGTCCGGCCAGGCCCTTGCCATTTCCCCCCAGCCCGTCGAGGGGCCGAACGGCATGGTGGTGAGCGAGCAGGCGATCGCCGCCCAGATCGGCGCGGACATTCTGCGGCGCGGAGGCAATGCGGTGGATGCGGCGGTGGCGGTGGGATATGCACTCGCCGTGGTGCATCCGTGCTGCGGCAATCTCGGCGGAGGCGGCTACATGGTGGTGCGCCGCGCTGACGGCACCGCGATCTTCATCGATTTCCGTGAAGTTGCCCCGCAGCAGGCGACGCCCGACATGTTCCTGGATCGCAACGGCAATGTGGTGCCGGACGCGAGCCTCAAGGGCTGGCGCGCCGTGGCTGTTCCCGGGTCGGTCATGGGTCTCGATGCCGCCTTGGAGCGCTTCGGCTCCATGTCCCGCACGCAGGTGATGGCGCCGGCGATCGCGCTGGCGCGGGAGGGCTATATTCTCTCCGCGGGCGATGCCGCGATCCTCGCCACCGGGACGCAGGATTTCCGGGCCGACCCCGTCCTCGCAGAGATTTTCCTGAAGGACGGCGCCGCGCTCAAGGCTGGCGACAGGCTGGTGCAGAGCGACCTTGCCTCGACCCTGTCGGCCATCGCAGCCGGCGGTCCGGCCGCCTTTTATCGCGGCGAGATTGCCCGCCGCATCGTCGAGGCGAGCGCGGCGCGCGGCGGCCTCTTGAGAGAGCAGGATTTCGCGCAATACGCTGTGCGCGTGGGAGAGCCGCTGCGCTGCACCTATCGGGGCTACGATATTCTCACCGCAGCGCCCTCCAGCGCGGGCGGAGCGGCCATCTGTGAGACCTTGAACATCCTCGAGGGTTACCCGTTGTCGTCGTCCGGCGCGGGGGCAGCGGAGACGGTGCACATCCTGGCCGAATCCATGCGACAGGCCTTCATCGACCGCAATTCCGTGCTCATCGATCCGGCGTTCGGTTCCAATCCGCTGGAGCGCTTGCTGTCCAAGGACTATGCGGTCGCGATCCGGGCGCGCATAGATCTCAACCGCGCCGCCGTCTCGACGTTGGACGATCCCTCCTCGGCGCCCCACGAGGGAACAGAGACGACGCATTATTCGGTGGCCGACGCGGCTGGCAATACGGTGGCCGTAACCTATTCCCTCAACGCCTATTTCGGTGCGCGGGTGATGGCGCCGGGCACCGGGGTTTTCCTGAACGACACCATGGACGATTTCACCGCCAAGCCCGGCAATGCCAATGCGTTCGGCCTCGTCCAGGGTGCGCGCAACGCCATTGCCCCGGGAAAGCGGCCGCTGAGTTCCATGAGCCCGACCATCGTGGTGCACGATGGGAAGCCTTACATCGTCCTGGGCTCGCCGGGAGGGTCTCGGATCATCTCCTCGGTGGTGCAGACGCTGGTGAATGTGATCGACCACGGCATGACCCTTCAGGAAGCGGTGGATGCCCCGCGCATTCACCATCAATGGCTTCCCGACGTGCTCTTTGCCGAGCCCTATGCCCTGTCACCCGACACCATCCGCCTGCTGGCGGAAAAGGGGCACCAGGTGGTGGTGCAGCGCCCGTGGAGCGCTGTAGAGGCGATTCAGTTCCCGGACGCTGGCCCGGCCCGTGCGCAGCAGCCCGCCTTCGGTGCGGACACGCTGCGGCTGTGGAAGCCAAAGCCTGGCACGATCTATGGTGCCAACGACAACCGTCGCCCGGCGGGCGCTGCCGTCGCTCCCTGAGCTGCGCGCCGCTTCAGGTAAGCTGGCGGTAGATCCGTGTGCTGATGTCGGCGAGATTCTTCTCCTCGCGGGCAATACTCTCGACGACCTGGACCCGGGTCTCCCGCAGGCTTTCCAGCGCTTCGCCGATGAATTGCTCCGCCTCGCGCATCTCAGCGTCCGAAAGCGGGGCGGAGACGTGTGCGAACGCCGTCCGCAGCTTCAGCAGTTCGCGCGCGAGATTCCAGGCGAGGAAGGTGCCGGCGGAGGGGGCGAAGTTCATCTTCTCCAGCATGCCGCGCTTCTGCGCGCGGCGCAGCGTTGTGATGTTGGGATAGGGCTGCCCGTTCGCATCGGCACCTGCAAAAGCGGTCAGCCAATCGTCCAGGATGGATTTGAGAAAATTCAGCCCATAGAGCGCCTCGGTCGTCGCCTCGCGCTGATTGTGCAGGAAGGCAATCTCGCCCTTGGCGATCTGCCCCTGCACGCCGAGCCAAGCGATCCAACCTGCAAAAATGGTCCCGGCGGCACCCAGCAGGCCGCCGGCAAGGTCGCCATATTGGCGCAGGTAGCAGCCGATGCCGCCAGCCGGCAGGGCGAAATCGCACAGGTGTGCCCTGTCGTCGGCGAGGTGCAGCAGCAGTCCCACCGAGCAGATGAGGAGCGCCAGCACCAGCAGGGTCTGAAACAGAGGCTTCATGCGCAAAGGATGGCCGCAAGGCCCTCCGCTTGTCGAGGGGCTCCGGCTCAGGCGCGATGACTCACCATTCGGTGCCGCCGGCGCCGAGCCGCTCCACCGGGAGGCCTTCGGCTTCAAGCGCGCGCTGGATTTGTTCCGCGTGCAGGGCGTCGCGGGTTTCCACAGTCAGATCGAGCCGGGTGCCTTTGGCGGGTACGTCGAGGAAGGTGCGGCGGTGGTGCACTTCCAGGATGTTGGCGCCGAGCTGGCCCAGCAGCGTGGTGATCATGCCGAGCATGCCCGGCCGGTCGAGGATGGTCAGGCGGAAGGAGACGATGCGCTGCTCGCGCTCCAACTCGCGCACCAGGATGCTAGCCAGCACTCGCGGGTCGATATTGCCGCCGGACAGCATCAAACCAACCGTCTTGCCCTTGAAGCGCTCCGGCTGGGCCAGCATCGCGGCAAGGCCAGCCGCGCCGGCGCCTTCGGCCAGCACCTTCTGGTTGGTGAGCAGTGCGTTCACCGCCTGCTCCAACGTGGTCTCCTCCACCAGCACGATGTCGGACACGAGATCGCGGATGATCTGGGCCGTCATGCGTCCGACGTTGCGCACCGCGATGCCTTCCGCGAGCGTCGGGCCGCCGCAGGGCCGGGCGACCCCGTTCAAAGCGGACCACATGGCGGGATAGAGCGCGGCTTCTACACCCACCACCTCGGTGGTGGGGGACAGGCCCTTCGCCGCCAGCGCCACGCCCGCGATAAGGCCGCCGCCGCCGATGGGAATAATCAGCGAGTCGAACTTCGGCCCGTCTTCGATCATCTCCAAGCCGATGGAGCCTTGGCCGGCGATCACGTCGGCATCTTCATAAGGATGCACGAAGACGCGGGCTTCGCTCGCGGCGATGCGCAAGGCCTCCAGCTCGGCATCGCCCACGCCCTCGCCGTGCAGCACCACGCGGGCGCCGAACGCCTCGGTGGCAGCCACCTTCACCTGGGGCGTGTTCTCGGGCATCACGATGGTGGTGGAAATGCCGAGCCGCGTGCCGTGATAGGCGACGGCCTGGGCATGGTTGCCCGCCGACATGGCGACGACGCCGCGCCGGGCCTCTTCCGGAGTCAGGCGCGCCAGCTTCACCACCGCGCCGCGCTCCTTGAACGAGGCGGTCATCTGGAAGGTTTCGTACTTCACCCACACGTCCGCGCCCGTGAGCGCAGAGAGGCGCGGCGCGCGAAGGGTGGGAGTGCGCACCACGGCCGCTTCCACGATGCTGCGCGCCGCCAGGAGGTCCGCAAGGGTGACGGGGAGGGGCGCAAGGTCGGTCGTGAGCGCTTCGGCGCGCATGGGCAGTCCTCGGACTCGGGCGTTGGGAGCGCACGCAATGCGCCCATCGTTCAAATTTGTCAGCCGCCGAAGGCGCGCGCCACCCGATAAGGGTGCCGCGAGAGCAATATCAGAGCGGTCTTAGCCCAACGGGCGCCGGCCTCGCGTTATGTCGGCGGGTGTTCATCTCCCCGCAGCGAGGCGCTCTGCCATGCGGGGCGCGAAATAGGTGAGGATGCCGTCCGCGCCGGCGCGCTTGAACGCCATCAGGCTTTCCTCCACCACCCGCTCGCCGTCGAGCCAGCCGTTGCGGATCGCGCCCTCGATCATCGCGTACTCGCCGGACACCTGATAGGCGAAGGTTGGCAGGCCGAACGCCTGCTTGAGACGGTAGACAATGTCGAGATAGGGCAGGCCGGGCTTGACCATGAGCATGTCCGCTCCCTCCTCGACATCGAGCGCGGCCTCGCGCAACGCTTCGGCGCCATTGGCGGGGTCCATCTGGTAGGTGCGCTTGTCGCCGGAGAGGGTCTTGGCGGTGCCGATCGCGTCGCGGAACGGACCATAGAAGGCCGAGGCGTATTTCGCCGCGTAGGACATGATCTGCACGTCTTCGAACCCGGCCCGGTCGAGGCCGCAGCGGATCGCGCCGACCCGCCCGTCCATCATGTCGGACGGGGCGATCACATCCGCTCCCGCCTGGGCCTGCACGATCGCCTGATGCACCAGGATCGCCACAGTCTCGTCGTTCAGAATGCGCTCGCCCTCGAGCAGGCCGTCATGGCCGTGGCTGGTATAGGGATCGAGCGCGACGTCGGTGATGAGGCCGATATCGGGCACCTCGGCCTTTATGGCGCGCAACGCGCGGCATACGAGATTTTGCTCGTTCAGCGCCTCGCTGCCGGTGGGATCGCGCAGCGAAGGCTCGGTATAGGGAAACAGCGCAATCGCCGGGATTCCGAGCTTGGCGGCACTCTCGGCGGCGCGCACGATCTCATCTACCGACAGGCGATCCACGCCAGGCATGGAGGCGATGGGTGTCCGCGTCGCGGTGCCTTCTACCACGAACACCGGCCAGATCAGGTCATCGACCGTTAGCGTGTTCTCGCGCACCAGCCGCCGTGCCCAACCGGATTTGCGGTTGCGTCGCAGGCGCTGCACCAGCTCGAGGCTTTCAGCAGCCGGATCGGCGGGCAGGGCGGAGGGGAAACGGGCGACGGGAGATGACATGGACGGGCACTCGCAATGGTGCGGCAGGCCTTGAGGGCCGCGAGGCATTCCTTATAAGCCTAGATCCACGCGAGGGCGAGACGATGGCGAGCGGCCGGGTGACGCGCACCCCGACCGCCTCCGCTCGCACCCTTCCGTTGACGCACGCGGGCGCGCCGTCTAACCCTCGCGATGCCTGATCCGGCGGGCGCGCGCCCGCATCATCTCTCCTAAGGAGCCGCCGTGAGCACCGAGCCAGACGTCCTGCTGGAGCGCCGGGGGGAAGCCGGCGTCATTACCCTGAATCGCCCCAAAGCTCTCAATGCGCTGAACCTCACCATGGTGCGCGCCATCCACCCACAGATGAAGGCATGGGCCCATGACCCCGCGGTGACGCGCGTCATCATCAAGGCGGCGGGCGAGAAGGCTTTTTGCGCCGGCGGCGATATTCGCGCCATCTACGACCACGGGCGCGTCGGGCAGGTGGACGATGCGCTGCGCTTCTGGTTCGAGGAATATCAGCTCAACCATTATATCGGCACCTATCCCAAGCCCTACGTTGCGCTGATCGACGGCATCTGCATGGGCGGCGGGTTCGGCCTGTCCGCCCACGGTCCCTATCGCGTGGCGGGCGAGCGCTATCTGTTCGCCATGCCCGAAGTGGCCATCGGCCTGTTTCCGGATGTGGGCGGCACCCATGTTCTGCCGCGCCTGCCCGACGCGAAAGGCGTGTACCTCGCGTTGACCGGCGCGCGCATCAAGGCGGCGGATGCCCTCTCCGCTGGCCTCGCCACCCATTTCGTTCCTACGGCAGGCTTTGTGGCTCTCGAGGAGGCGCTGGTGGCCGGCGGCGATGTCGCGGAGACCCTCGCCGCCCATGCGCGCGATCCCGGCCCGGCGCCGCTCGACCGGCACAAAAGCGTCATCGCTGATGCGTTCGGCCGGCCCGACGTCTGGGCAATTCTCGGGCGGCTGGATGAAATCGGCGCAGGCACGGGGGACGATGCGGCCTTCGCCCGCGAGTGCGCGGCGACTGTGCGCGGCAAGTGCCCCACCAGCGTTGCGCTCGCGATGGAGCAGATGCGGCGCGGGCCCGCGCTCGACCTCGCGGAATGTCTCGTCGCCGAATATCGGGTGGTGAACCGGGTAGCGCGCGGCCACGATTTCTACGAAGGTGTGCGCGCCGTGATCGTCGACAAGGACAATGCCCCACGTTGGGAACCGGCCCGGCTGGAGGATATCGATCCGGCCGTCATCGCCGGCCATTTCGCGCCCATCGCCCATGAACTGACGTTCACGCCGGACTCTGCATGACCCATTATGATCCCATCGACGCTAGCGCCCGCGCTCATTTGGAGCGCCTTACGCCATGGCGTCGACGGCTGGTGTTCTTCCTGCGGGCGGTGGCGCTCTTCTTGCTCGCCGAGGGCGTCTACCATTGGGCGATCATCTGCGGAATCGGCGATGGCGCGGCCAATTCCTTCGAAAGCCTGCCGCCATCGGTACAGGCGGCGATCATATGGGCGGCGATCATTGATCCCATTGCGGGAGTGGGGCTGTGGCTCGGCGCCGGCTGGGCCGTAGTGCTTTGGCTGATCGCGACGCTCAGCCAGGTGATCCTGGGCGCATGGGCACCGGCGGGCATGGGCCGGCTGCTGATTCTGACACTGTTTGAATTGGGGCTGGTGGTTGCGTATGCGGTGCTGTCCATCCGAGCGGCGCGCGAGAGCGATGAGGACTGAACGCGCGTCGTGTTTCACGAAGTGCAAGGGGAAGCGGAGGCGGCTGGCATGAGCGAAGCAGACATTAACCTGCGGTGCTGGTCGCGCGTCGATGATTATATCGTCGAGACGCTTGTGCCCGCCGACGCGACGCTTGACGCCGTGCTGGAGGCGAGCGCCGCGGCCGGTCTCCCTGCGATCAATGTCTCCCCCGCTCAAGGGCAGATGCTGGCCTTGTTCGCGCGCATGGTGAACGCCCGGCGCATTCTCGAAATTGGCACCCTGGGCGGCTACAGCACCATCTGGCTCGCCCGTGCTCTACCGGCTGACGGCAAGGTCGTGACGTTGGAAGCCGACAGCCGCTATGCGGAAGTGGCGCGCGAAAATTTCGAGCGTGCGGGTGTTTCGGAGCGCATCGACCTGCGGGTCGGCCGCGCCCTCGACACCTTGCCGGCGGTCGAGCATGACGCAGCCGGCCCCTTCGATCTCATTTTCGTGGACGCCGATAAGCCGAACAATCCCGAATACCTCGTCTGGGCCCTGCGTCTGTCGCGGCCCGGCACCCTGATCGTGTGGGACAATGTGATCCGCGACGGTGAGGTGGCGGACGCGGGCAGCGGTGATCCCCGCGTTCAAGGTGTGCGGCGCCTGTTCGACCTCCTGGCCGAAGATTCGCACCTCAGCTCGACGGCGATCCAGACGGTGGGCAGCAAGGGGTATGATGGCTTCGCGCTGACCCTCGTGCAGGAGCCCGCCTAGCGGACGAGGATTGCGCGTCACGGAACCAGCGGTCGTTACGGAAGGTTTCTTCCTTGGCCAAAGGAGGCGCCAATGCCCCACATCAAGACCCTCATCCTCGCCTGCATCGCCCTCATGGCGGCGCCGATGCTTGCACAAGCGCAATTGGCGGGCACCCTCTCGGGTCCCAAATTCGTCGAGGCGGCAGGGATTGCGGACCGGTTCGAGATCGAGGCCGGGCGGCTCGCCATGGAGAAAAGCGAGAATGCGCGGATCAAGGTTCTGGCGACGCAACTCGTGGCCGATCACACGCACGCCCTCGCCGGACTGAAGGCGGCAGCGGCGAAGGCCGATGGACAGATCGTGGTGCCGTCTACTCTCGATCCCAAGCATGAAGCGAAGATCGAGCAGCTCAAGGCAGCGACGGGTGCGGATTTCGACGCGCTGTTCGTTCAGATGCAGACCAGCGCGCACGATGCCGCCGTCGGCATCTTCGCCAGCTTCGCGAAGGACGGGGACCAGAGCGCGCTAAAGGACTATGCGGCCGAAACGCTGCCCATGCTCGAGCGGCATTTCGAGCGCATCAAGCAAATTCAGATTAAGACCTGACGCAATTAAATCATAAGCGCCAGGGACGAAGATGTGGATGCGGCACGGGCCCTGCCGTGCCGCATCATATCAGTTAGACGACGCTTTTTCAGTGAGGACAGCAATCAGCGCGGCGGCAACTTCACGCGTCACGCGCTTCTTGTATTTTGAATGAACCATCTGACCGTTGTGATAGACGTCATATTCGACGTAAACCATGTCACCGTCCCAACGCAGGATATTATCGGTCTGGGTGGTCTCGATGACGCCGAGGCCTTCGATGAACTGTTCACGCGGCTGCTTCAGCATTTCAGTCTCCCAAACCCGCGCTGCGCCTTCGGGATAAAGGCACTGCGTTCTTGATGCGCGCGCGCGGCCCAGCGTTAAAGATAGACCATAGCTCGCCGCCGACAAGCCGCGGCTTTTAGCGCAGGCTGGCGAACGGCGGGTTAATCGTCATTCGAGGCGTTGAGCTGGTCTGTCCGCAGACCTTCACCCGCGGGACGCATCCGCACGCCCGAGTCGATGAATTCCACCCCGGCCGTATCGAGTGCCGCCCGCATGCGGTGCAATGCCTCTGTCTGGTCGCTCACGCCGCCGGATTCAATGGCCTTAATGGTTTGCGCGGGCACCCCGCTTGTCCGCTCGAGGTCTGTCTTGGTCCAGCCGAGGAGCGCGCGTGCCGCTTTGATCTGCTGGCGGAGAAGCGGGGTGTTTGACATGTGGGCTCCCTAGGGTCTGGGAAAGGCGGGATATCTCAGGCGTCGCTTTGCGGGGGCACGACATCGGGAACGAGCCATTTGGCAAGTTTTGAGCCCAGCAATTTACGCGCACGCCGACGGCTCGCAGCTCTAAGCTCCAAGACCCGATCAAGTTCCGCCTGAACGGCTGCGGTCTGGCGCTCAAGCGCGATGAATTCCGCACGCGCGGTGCTGAGACCACGCTCCATCCTCAGGGAATGAGCGTGAACCGCATCGCGATCTGCGGTCAGGGCGGCCACCTCCTCGTGCAGAACCGACACTTCTCCGGCGAGGCGCCGCTCCTCTGCCGAGCCCGCTTCCTCGCGAAGCGCTGCGGCTGCATGCACGGCGCGCAGCTCGGACAGTTCGGCCTGATGAGCAGCCGCCTGCATCCTGATGGCGTTCTCGTTCTGCTGCCGCGCCTCCTCGAAGAGGCGCTCGACATCGAGGGCGTGAGCGCGGGCCGCGTCCCGATCGGTGACGGCGAGGTTCATTTCTTGACGGACGACGGAAACCTCCATTCCCAGTTCCTGGAGGGTCTCCTGAAGATTCAAGGAGTGGGCATGGATGGCGTCGCGGTCCCTGGCGAGCGCCGAAACTTCTTCCATCAAAACGGCGGACTGAGCTGCCTCCGTGTCGAGCCGTGCTTGTGCGGTGGAATATTCCGCGCGCAGAGCCTCAACTTCCGTCTCTGCCTGTAGCGCCCGGGATTCCAGGGCGAGCCGCGCCTCACGCTCAAGGAAAAGGCGCGTGTCTTCCGCATCCTGCGCCGTGCTCTCTTGCGCACGCTCGGCCGCGAGGTTCGCCTCGGCTGCTTGAAGAGCGATATTCAGCCGCTCGATCTCCGCCGCGAGCGCGGCGCGTTCCGCCTCGAAATCGGCGGGGTTCTCCTCCGTCGCCTTGAGAGCGATCTCGAGATTGTCCACATGCGCGCGGATCGCGTCGCGATCCTGGGTCAGGGCTAAAACTTCACCCTCCAGTTCGCTGATCCGGTTGCGAAGGGCCTCCATCTCGACGCGGGCGGCTTCCGCGGCAATGCCGACATGTTCGACGTGCGCATCCAGTTCGCCGACCCGGGAATCGGCCCTCCTCAGCCGTTCCTGCATGACCGCCAGCGCCGGTCCATAGAGCTGGCACGCCCGGTCGAAGTCGCGTCTCACCTGGTCCAGCGTCTCCAGGGCGCTGTTGGAACTCGGCGTGCGGCTCAATTCATCAAGCGCGTCGTAGGCGAGGCGGACCCATTCATGGATTTCCGACCGCGTGCGCCAATTGGGATCGTCAACCCGCTGATGTCGCAGCGTGTCGGAGATGAACCCATCGATCTCGGCGGCGGAAAAGTCGGACCAGCGCGGCCAAGCCAGATTAAGCCGCGTGCCGGTGGTCTCCAGCGTGCCACGCCAGTCGGAAAGAAGTGCGTTCCACGAGATGACATCACGCGGACCCGAGCGGGTCGCGTGTTCGGCATCCAGCACGTGCCGCAGCCACGTCAGGAGCCCGTGGGCGATCGACAAGCCGTCGCGCTCGCGCAGCGATTGCGCAACCTCGAGCGGGTTTCGAATGGGCAGAAGCGCCCGAGGGGCGTAGCCGCTCGCCCTCAATTCGTCGAACCAGAACGGCGTCAGGCGGCACATCCGAGGATCCTTGAGGGTGATCAGCGGCGCGCCGCCAAACTCCTCCTCGATCAGGCCCCGAGCGGATTCGGAAAACGCGTGGGCGACCGCAGTTTCCCTCCAGCGCGGATTGAAGGCGCGCCAATCGCTCCAGTCGGAACCGGCGGATTTGAGGATTTCCTGGTTGAGATCGGAAATCCGCGTCGATTCAAAATACCCCAGCAGATTATGGGCGGTGGGCTCCATCAAGGTCCGGGGTGGCGTGGCGCCCAGGTGCACGAGCGCCCCCGCAAGGCAGGATGTGCCGCTGCGGTGCATTCCCATAACTACAAGCGCGTCCTTCATTGAACCCTTGCCTTTGCCGACTTTGCGGCGCGCCGCACAAACCTCAGATTGCACCTAAGCTACCGGCCCGCTCTGTGGCGGGAAAGCCCCGCGCACCCGATAGTGACCCTCAATGGCCGTCGTGCCGGATGGCCTCGGAGACCGGAAATTCCAGCACGATCTCGCCTTCCGCGTCGCGTACGGCGATGACCGCGGCGAGCAGCCGCGCATCACCCGCCTGCGTCGCCAGCAGCGAGGCCGCAAGTGCCTGCGCCCGCTCCCAGGCTGCATCCGCGTCGCGCAGCAGAATGCCGCTCTCGTCCTTCAGCGTCTGGCCGCCGATTTCAGTATCGAAGAAATAGCGAGGCACGCGTGTGGCTCCTGCCGAAGGCCTGGGCGTCAAACGCCGATATTGTCGATGAGACGGGTCTTGCCGAGCCACGCCGCCGCCAGCAATCGGACGGGTTCGTCGGCTGATGCCAGAGGCGCAAGGGTTTCCGCATGGCGCGCGGCCACGTAATCCACCTTTAGCCCGGCGGTCGTGATGCGATCGGCGGCTGCCGTCGCCGCGGCATTGGCGGGCGTGCCGGCGCGGATCGCGGCGGCAGCTTCCTTCAGCGCCAGATGGATCACCGGAGCGATGGCCCGCTCCTCCGGGGAAAGGTAGCGATTGCGGGACGACAGAGCGAGCCCGTCATGCTCGCGCACCGTGGCGCCGGGCACGATTTCCACGGGCAGGTCGAGGTCGGCGGCGAGGCGGGTCACAACTTTTAGTTGCTGATAGTCCTTCTCGCCAAACATGGCGTAATCCGGCCCCGTGCGGATCAACAGCTTGCTCACCACGATCGCGACGCCGGCGAAAAAGTGCGTGCGGAAATCTGTTTCCAACCCCAGCGCCGGTCCGCCCATTGCAAAATGGGTGGCGAACCCTTGCGGATACATATCGGCGGCCGTGGGAGCATAGACCACGTCGACACCTTCGGCTGCGAGCAGCGCGAGGTCATTGTCGAAGGTGCGCGGATAGCGGGAGAAGTCCTCGTTCGGGGCAAACTGGGTCGGGTTTACGAAGATGGAGACCACGATCCGTTGCGCGAGGGTCTTGGCGTGACGCACCAGGGCAATGTGGCCTTCATGGAGGGCACCCATGGTGGGAACCAGCGCGACTTTCTCGCCCCCCGCACGCCACGTGCCTACCCGCGTGCGCAAGGTATCGACCGTTTCCACCACTTCGGGCTTGCCCGCCATCGTGTTTCTCCCGCAGGCCCCGACGGCCCGCCCACTTTTTTGCGGCGCAGACCCTAGCGCGGGAAACTTGCGGGTCAACCGCGTGATCCGCCGCCACGCATGGCGCTGCAACGCGCCCCTCTGGTGTGGGGCGCGAGAAGGCCTATTTTGCAGGGATGGACCAAGATTCCCTTCGCCCGCGTCTGACCGCCCCAATGTTGGGGATCGCCAAGCCATGAGCGCGCCGAAAAAGCCGTTGACCCCCGCAGGGGGCGCGAGCGAGGCAGAGCTTGCAGCCTTCCTTTCCGCCGCGCGCGAGCTCGGACCCGCGCAAGCGGGGGGAGGGCGGGGCCGGCTGGCCTTCGCCCTGGACGCGACTTTTTCGCGCCAGCCCACGTGGGATCTCGCCTGCCGCATTCAGGGCGACCTGTTTTCAGCCGCCGCGGATCTCGGCGGACTGGATGTTCAGCTGATCTATTATCGCGGCCTTTCGGAATGCCGCGCGTCGCCCTGGGTTTCCGAGCCCGCACGGCTCGGCGCCCTGATGGGCGCCATCACCTGCCAGGGCGGACACACGCAAATCTCGCGCGTGCTCGGGCATCTCGCGAAGGAGGCGCAGCGCTCCGGGCTGAAGGCGGCCGTCTTCGTCGGGGATGCGGTGGAGGAAAACCCCGATGCCCTCGCCGCGAAGGCGGGTGAGCTTGCCTTGCTCGGCGTGCGCCTGTTTCTGTTCCAGGAAGGCGAGGACCGGCAGGTGGAAGCCGTGTTCAAGGAAATGGCGCGCTTAACCTCCGGCGCCTGGTGTCGTTTCCGCCCCGGCGCGGACGGAGAATTGCGGGCTCTGCTGCGCGCGGTGGCCGCCTATGCCGCCGGCGGGCGGCAAGCCCTTTTGGCAACGAAAGAGTCGGGGGCGGTGCGGCTGCTCTCGGCCATGGGCCAATGACCGACGGCCTCCATCTTAACTCGACGATCGCGGGAGAGTGCGCGTGGTGACTTTGATCGCGGGAGCGCTTCTGCTGCTGCTGGGGCTTTACGCGCTCAAATTATGGACCAAAGCCTCGCCCAAGGCATTGGCGACGGCGCTGTACAAGATCGCCGGGTATCTGATGCTCGGCGGTGCTGCCGTCTCCTTGGTGACGGGCCGCTTCGCGGCGGCGGTTCCGCTCGCCATGCTTGGTGCCGGCCTTCTGGCGCAGGTGAATGGAGGCGGGATCGGGGGCTGGCTCTCCAACCTTTTCGGTCAGGGCGGCTTCGCCCGGCGGCGAGCGGCCCGTGTCTCACGCGTGTCCTCGCCTATGTTTGAGATGGAGCTGAACCACGACACCGGCGTCCTGAGCGGGCGCGTGACAACCGGCCCTCGCGCGGGCACTTCGCTCGATGATCTTGAAGTTCCCGATCTCCTGGCTCTGCGCGGCGGGCTCGACGCCCAGTCGCTCGCGCTAATCGAAGCTTATCTCGACCGCAGGGCGCCCGCTTGGCGTGAACACGCGCAGAGTAATGCGGGTGGCAGGAGCGGGGAGGGAAGCAGTATGAGCGCGCGCAACAGCGCGATGACGGAAGAAGAGGCCCATCAAATACTTGGGCTTGAACCGGGGGCGGGAGAAGCTGCGGTTCGCGCCGCCCATCGCGCCTTGATGAAAAAGCTCCACCCCGATCATGGCGGATCCAGTTATCTTGCTGCGAGAGTGAATCAAGCGAAAGATGTCATTCTCGACAAACATCTCTGATTCTCTCCAAACGCACTACATCAATTACGGAAAATCATGCAGGCGAAATCGTTGCGTTGCAGTAAACGGCACGCTTCTTTTGCGCCTTTCTCGTCGAGTCCGGCAAAACGGGCGCGGTAGAGATCCGTCGAACCCTTTGAGACTTTCTCCGTAAATCCATCGGCTTGGCTCAGAACGCTCTTGGCTTTCGCCTGGGCGACATCGAGCTTGGCACGCGCCTCCTTCTCCGCACCGAAGGCGCCGATCTGAATGCCCCAGCCCGAGTGACGGGGCTGCGCAGCGCTTTCCGCGCTGGCGCGGGGCGGCTCGGCGGCGCGCGCCGCGGGTTCAAACGAGGAGGCGGGCAGGGCGACCGGGCCGGCAGATGCGGTACGGATGGGCTTTGCCGGCTGGCTCGTCGCGGCGGCCGTCGGGATGGGAGCAGCGTTGACCTGGGGCGCCTGGAGGGGCGCAGCGCGCTGGGCGGGAATGTCAGCGGCGGCGACCGGGGAGCCGTTGGAGCCGATGAAGCCGAGCGTTCCGTTGCCCGGCGTAAAGCTCGGGGCGGGGACGGGCGCAGCGACCGGGCGCTGGATGGAAACCGTCTTCACCGCCACGGGCTTGATGGGTTCGGCCGAACCGGGCGCGGGGCCGCGGGGAGGAATGCTTGCTGTGACCACCGGGTCCGCACCGGCATAAGCGAGGCGCTGGGGCGCGGGCAGCGGGGCGATGGGATAGGACGGAGCGGCGGGACGCGCGGCGGCCACGGCGGCCGGTGTGGCATCCTCGTCATTGGATGCGGTCTCCGTCACCTTCGGCACGGTTCGATTGCCGGCATAGGCGCGGTTGTAATTATTCGCGATCAGGCTCGCCATGCGGGCATCGCGGGACGAGGCGCTGCTGCCACCGAGCACGACGCCGATGATGTAGCGGTCGTCGCGGTGAACCGAGGTCAGCAGATTAAACCCGGACGCGCGGGTGTAGCCGGTCTTGATCCCGTCCACGCCATCGATGCGGCCCAGCAGCCGATTGTGGTTTCCGATCGTCTCGCCCTTGTAGGTGAACGAGCGGGTCGCGAAATATTTGTACTGGCGCGGGAAGCGCTCCTGGATCGCTCGGCCGAGGACGGAGAGGTCACGCGCCGTCGTCACCTGGCGAGGATTGGGCAAGCCGTTCGCATTTTCGAAATTGGTGCGCGACATCCCGAGGGCATGGGCCTTGCGGGTCATCATGTCGGCGAACCTTTCCTCGGTGCCGCCGACGGTTTCCGCGATCACCACGGCGACGTCGTTGGCCGAGCGGGTGACGATCGCCTTGATCGCGTCCTCCACATCAATGGTGGAGCCGGCACGGACGTTCAACTTGGACGGGGACTGCGAAGCGGCGCGGGCGGAAACCACCATTTCACTGTCGAGCTTCAGCCGGCCGGCTTCGAGCTGCTCGAACAGCAGATAGAGCGTCATGACCTTGGTGACGGAGGCAGGATGCCGCAGGGCGTCGGCATTATCCTCGTAGAGGACCTTGCCGGTGTTGCCGTCGACGATGATGGCGGAGCTTCCCGTTTTCCATCCGGGACCGGTGTTCTCGTCCGAACGATCGGCCGTTGCCTTGGCCTTCTTGGATTGCGAATGCGCCTGCGCGCTCTTCTGCTTGCGTGGCTTCGCATCCGCCCAACCAGCGGAAGCCACCACCATCACTGCGGCAAGTGCCGCCGCGACGAGCTTGGCGGAGAAGGAGCCGTTCGCGATCGCAATACGCATGAAACCGTGTCCCGTGGGTCAGTCCAGGAAAGGGTCCGGCCTGGAGTGGAGCGTCTCATTCTCGCGCGGCGGCGCGAAAATTCAGCTGAGCTCGGGTCCATGAACCGGGGAATGACTGGCTACAGCCTAAAAACCCGCGGTTACCAAGCCGTAAACCAAGCCAAAATGAGGCATGGTGCACTGCACAATTTTGTTGACGGATTTGTTGCAATGCATCTTAATGCAACTGGGGCGGATCCGAATGGCCCACCGCACCGCACTTAACGAGTGGCAGCCTTAACAAACGCATGAGGACACCCATGGCCCAGAATATCGAAGACTTTCAGAAGCTCGGTAAGGAAAACGTCGAAATCGCCATGAAGAGCTTCGGCACCTTCTCCAAGAGCGCCCAGGCGATCGCGCTCGAAATCGCCGATTACACCAAGAGCTCGTTCGAGCTCGGCACGGCCACTCTCGAGAAGCTGCTGGGCGCCAAGACGCTCGAGCAGGCTGTCGAGATCCAGCAGTCCTACCTGAAGACCGCGTACGAAGGCCTGGTGGCGGAAACCACCAAGCTCGGCGAGCTGTACAAGGAACTCGCCAAGGAAGCCTACAAGCCGTACGAGAGCGCCTTCGCCAAGGTTCAGTGACAGCGCCTGATACGCTTAGGCTCCCACGGGAGCCTTTCGCGTGGCTTTCCAAAGTGAGCCGGGAGGCGTCATTTTGAAGCCTATGACCAACGGTGGTCTGGCATTGCCGGGCCCCCGTTCCTATTATCTGGCACGTGCCCGACGCCCGACCGCATCTGCGCGGCCCGTCAAAACCTGGCACGGATGCCGATGAAATGATGCAGTCCTCTTCTCGCTCTGATCTTTCTCATTCCCCGTTGCGCCCGGGGCGTGCGGCTTATGCGCCGCCGATGGCTGCTGGCGAACCGCCGCGCCGAAACGGCGGCAACGACAATCCCGGCACCGCCGTCATCACCCGCACGAAGACGCAGACCAAGCGGCCCAGCCTCTATCGCGTCCTGCTGTTGAACGACGACTACACCCCCATGGAATTCGTGGTCCACGTGCTCGAGCGCTTCTTCAACAAGGGGCGCGAGGAGGCGAACACCATCATGATGCACGTTCACCAGAACGGCGTCGGCGAGTGCGGCGTGTTCACCTATGAGGTCGCCGAGACAAAAGTGACGCAGGTGATGGACTTCGCGCGCAAACACCAACATCCTCTGCAATGTGTGATGGAAAAAAAATAGGTGCATTCGCGTTCGGCAGCGTCTCAAATTGGTGATGGAGATGTTCGGGCAAGGCTCTTGCGTAATCTGAGGGCCGGTACAAAGTTTGAAGGAGCGCGTGTGCCGACGGAGCCGACGGACGTTCCGGGTTTCGGGCGGTGCACGAGATAGAGGTCTAGATGCCAACTTTCTCACGCAGCCTCGAACAATCGCTTCACCGGGCGCTCGCCCTTGCCAACGAGCGCCACCACGAATACGCGACGCTCGAGCATTTGCTGCTGTCTTTGGTCGACGATCAGGACGCTGCAGCCGTCATGCGGGCTTGCAATGTCGATCTCGACAAGCTGCGCCGTAATCTCATCGAATATGTGGACAGCGAACTGGAGAATTTGATCCAGGCCGCCGGCGACGATTCAAAGCCCACCGCCGGCTTCCAGCGCGTCATCCAGCGCGCGGTCATCCATGTTCAGTCGTCGGGGCGGGAAGAGGTTACCGGCGCCAATGTGCTCGTGGCCATCTTCGCCGAGCGCGAGAGCCATGCCGCCTATTTCCTGCAGGAGCAGGACATGACGCGGTACGACGCCGTCAATTACATTTCCCACGGCATCGCGAAGCGTGCCGGCCTTTCGGAGAGCCGGCCGGTGCGCGGCGCTGAAGAGGAGACCGAGACGAAATCCGGAGACGACACCAAGAAAAAGGCTGATGCCCTGGACGCTTATTGCGTCAACCTCAACAAGAAGGCGCATGAGGGAAAGATCGACCCCCTCATCGGCCGCGACAAGGAAATCCAGCGCACGATCCAGGTTCTCTGCCGGCGGCAGAAGAACAATCCGCTGTTCGTGGGCGATCCCGGCGTCGGCAAGACCGCCATCGCCGAAGGCCTTGCGCGGCGCATCATCAATGGCGACGTTCCGGAAGTGCTCGCAACCGCCACCATCTTCTCGCTCGACATGGGCGCCCTGCTCGCGGGAACCCGCTATCGCGGCGATTTCGAAGAGCGGCTGAAGCAGGTGGTGAAGGAGATCGAGGCCTATCCCAACGCCATCATGTTCATCGACGAGATCCACACCGTCATCGGCGCGGGTGCGACCTCCGGCGGGGCCATGGATGCGTCCAACCTGCTGAAGCCGGCGCTCGCCTCCGGCACGCTGCGGTGCATGGGCTCGACCACCTATAAGGAATATCGCCAGTATTTCGAGAAGGACCGCGCCCTGGTGCGGCGGTTCCAGAAGATCGACGTGGCGGAGCCCACCGTTCCGGACACGATCGAGATCCTGAAGGGCCTCAAGCCCTATTTCGAGGACTATCACAAGCTGCGCTACACCAACGAGGCCATCAAGGCCGCGGTGGAACTGTCCGCGCGCTACATCCACGACCGCAAGCTGCCCGACAAGGCGATCGACGTGATCGACGAGAGCGGCGCGGCCCAGATGCTGATGCCCGAGAGCCGGCGCAAGAAGACCATCGGCTTGAAGGAGATCGAGGCCACCATCGCAACCATGGCCCGCATCCCGCCTAAGACGGTTTCCAAGGACGACGCGGAAGTGCTCGCCCATCTGGAAAGCACGCTGAAGCGGGTGGTCTACGGGCAGAACAAGGCCATCGAGGCGCTCTCGGCGTCGATCAAGCTGGCGCGCGCCGGCTTGCGGGAGCCGGAAAAGCCCATCGGCTCCTATCTGTTCTCTGGCCCGACCGGCGTCGGCAAGACCGAAGTGGCCAAGCAGCTCGCCTCCATTCTCGGGGTGAACCTGCTGCGCTTCGACATGTCGGAATATATGGAGCGCCACACGGTCTCGCGGCTGATCGGCGCCCCTCCCGGCTATGTGGGCTTCGACCAGGGTGGCCTGTTGACCGACGGCGTCGACCAGACTCCGCATTGTGTGCTGCTGCTGGACGAGATCGAAAAGGCCCATCCGGACCTGTTCAACATCCTGCTGCAGGTGATGGACCACGGGAAGCTCACGGACCACAACGGCAAGACCGTGGATTTCCGCAATGTGATCCTGATCATGACCAGCAATGCGGGCGCGGCGGACCTATCGAAGGAGGCCTATGGCTTCACCCGCACCAAGCGTTCGGGCGACGACATCGAGGCCATCAACCGCACGTTCGCGCCGGAATTCCGAAACCGTCTCGACGCGGTGGTGACCTTCGCGCATCTGCCGCACGAGGTGATCGGACAGGTGGTGGAGAAGTTCGTCCTCCAGCTGGAAGCCCAGCTGGCGGATCGCAACGTCACCATCGAACTCTCCGACGAGGCGACCGCCTGGCTGGTGGAACGCGGCTATGACGAGCAGATGGGCGCCCGCCCCATGGCGCGGGTGATCCAGGAATATATCAAGACGCCGCTGGCCGACGAGGTTCTGTTCGGCCGGCTCAAGGGCGGTGGGCATGTGCTGGTGGTGGTCCAGGGGACCGGCAAGGAATCGAAGCTCGGCTTCGAATTCCCGGATGGTCCCGTGACACCGAAGCCGGACAAGATCGTGCCCGCGCCTTCCAAGCGCGCGCCGCGCCGCAAGGCGGAAACGGCGTCGGCCAAGTCCGGGCCGTCAAGGTCCGGTGGGCCCAAGGGCGGATCCAAGACCCCGCCGAAGACGCCGCGTTCCGGCGGTGGCGGAGGAGCGGCCGGTTCCGGTCCGCGGCGCGGGAGCCATGTTCCCAAGGTACCCCTCGTCAAGGCGTGAGCCGAGCGGTGGATTGAAATGCGAAACGGGCGGCCATTGGCCGCCCGCTTTGTTTGAAAGCGCCGCATGGCAGCGCTGCGCGAGAATCCGATGGCGCAGGCCGCCGCCTCGCCGACCTTAAAGGCCGAGCGACGCGCGCAGGGTCTCGGCGACCGGATAGGCGTCGGGCAGCGCACGCCCTTCAAGATGCGACACGGACCGGATGCCCAGGCTGCTTGTGAGAAAAATCTCCTGCGCCTGAGCCAAATCCTCTTCCCGAAGCGTCACTTCGCTGCCGTGTTCGCGCAGCACCTCGGCGCGCATGATGCCGGGCAGGGCGCCTTCGCACACGGGCGGTGTCAGCAGCATGTTGCCGATCACCACGAACAGGTTCGCGATGGTGCTTTCGGCCACCCGTCCGCGCGTATTGAGCAACAGGGCATCGTCTGCCCCCCGCGCGGCGGCCTCCTGGCGGGCGAGAATATTGTCCAGGTAGTTCAGCGATTTGACGGCATGCAGCGGCGACAGCTCGTTGCGCCGTGTGACACGGGCGATGACGAGGCGTGCCGGCGGCGCGGGCGGTGATGCGGGGGCGGCGGTGATCAGCAACGTGGGTTCGGGCTCGGCCGGCGGCAGCACGCCGCGCGGACCGGACCCTCGGCTCAGCGTGATGCGCACCACCCCATCGGAAAGCCCGTTCGCCTCCAGCACCGCGAGCGCTGCGGCCTTGAAATCCATCTGCGGCAGCGGCAGGCCCAGAACGCGCGCCCCGGCGGCGAGGCGCGCGAGATGGGCATGCAGGTGCCATAGGGCGCCGCCCTTGGCGCGCAGGGTCTCGAACAGGCCGTCGCCGAGGGTGAAGCCGCGATCGTCGGGGGAAATCCGCCCCGCACCGTGCTCCACGAGCGCGCCGTTGAGCCACAGGATCATGCCGGCTCTCCTGAAACTGCCCGCAGCAGGGGGGCGATTTTCACCATGCTTTCCTCATATTCGTCCGCCGGAACCGAATCCGCGACGATGCCGCCCCCGGCTTGGGCGATCAGTGTCTCACCGCTGCGTGCCAATGTGCGGATGACGATGGACGTGTCCATGGCGCCGTCGAAGCCGATCCAGCCGATGGCGCCGCAATAGATCCCGCGCGGCAGCGGCTCCAATTCGTGGATGATCTCGATGGCGCGGATCTTCGGCGCGCCGGTGATCGACCCACCGGGAAAGCAGGCCCTCAGCAGGTCCATGGGGCCGATGCCTGGGCGCAGCCGGCTTTCCACCACGGAGACCAGATGATGGACGGAGGCGAAGGTCTCAAGCCCGTTCAGCACCGGCACACTGATGCTTCCGATGCGCGAGACCCGGCCAAGGTCGTTTCGCATCAGATCGACAATCATCAGATTTTCTGCACGGTCCTTGGGGCTCGCCAGCAGGGCGGCGGCGCTCTCAGCATCGCGCGCGGGCTCGGCATGCCGGGGGCGCGTCCCCTTGATGGGGCGTGTCTCGACCTCGCCCTTGGCGCTCAGGCGCAGGAAGCGTTCTGGCGAGGCGCTGATAACGGCGTGTGTGCCATCCCCCGTGAGCAAGGCGGAGAAGGGCGCGGGGCTCAAATCCAGCAGGCGCAGATAGAGCGCGTAATCAGTGAGGCCGGCGGGACGCGCGGCCAGCATGGCCTGGGTGAGGTTGGCCTGAAAGATGTCGCCAGCGCGGATATATTCGATCACGCGGGCGATGCTGGCTTCCACTTCCGCCCGCAGCTGAATCGCCGTCCAAGAGCTACGGGCCGACCAATCCGGCTGCCGCCGCTGCTTGGGCGCGCAGGTGATGCGGGCGAGGAGGGCTTCGGCCCGCGCCTGCGCCCGTTGCACGCGCCCAGGGCCCGCGGGTTCGGGCATGCCGCTGGAGAGGACGAAGGCGGCCTGTTCCACATGGTCGAAGGCGACAATCGAATCATAGAGCCCGAAAGCCATGTCGGGAAACGGCACGGGGCTTGAGCGAGGGGCGGGCAGGCGTTCCAGATGGCGGCCGAGCTCGTAGGATAAAAACCCGACAGCGCCCGTTGCGAAAGGCACCGGGCTCTCACCGGCCTCAAGGACACAGGCATCGAGGGCGGTTTCCAGCGCGGTGAAGGGATCGGCCGAAACCAGCAGCCCGTCCACCCGCACGCCGTCGGCTGATGCCAGAATGCGACGGAACGGATCGACGGCGATGTAGGAATAGCGGCCGCGTGCACCGTCAATCGCGCCGCTGTGGAGCAACGCTGCGAAAGGCTCGCTCGCGAAGGCCTCGAACAGCGCCACCGGATCGGCATAGGGAAAGGGAACGACGCGCACGGGATTCGCTGGAAAGCTGGAGAAAGGCCCATTCCTTCTATTGCCTAACGGCCGGCGGCGAAAGCGTGCTGCACGCGCCGGCTGTAAGCCGCATGGCCTGTGTGGGAGCTCTGCAAATGATGCAGATGCCACGCAACCATGTGATGTTAATTTGCCCGACACGCACTCCAGAACGGACAAGAAGCCGCCCGTGCCGCCCTCTTTCTCTGCTCCGGCCGAACCGCCACCTCCGCCGCCCGACCTTGTTCCTACACTGCACCGCACGACTCTCGGCTGGGCGGGGCATGGCGCGCGGCACGCCATCTCCGTGCCCGGAGTGGTGCTCTTCGCCGGCTATGTCGGTCTGGGAGGCCTGCTTCATGGGGTCGGCTTCCCCTTCTTTGCCGGCATGCTCTCCACGCTCTTGATCTGGGCGCTTCCGGCCCAGGTGATCCTTGCTGGCGGCATCGGGGCTGGAACCGCGTTACCGGCGATTGCCCTCGCCATCGGCCTGTCCTCATTGCGGTTGCTGCCCATGACGGTTGCGATCGCCCCGTTCATGCGCGGCCATAGGCGCAGTTTCTGGGCGGAGTTGCTGTGCTCCCATTATGTGGCGATGACCTTCTGGGTGGAGGGGCTGCGCTTGCTGCCCAAGGTTCCGGGCGAGGGGCGCGTCGCGTTCGCCCTTGGGCTCGGCAATGCGCTGCTGGCCATAAGCCTCGCCGGCACGGCGGTGGGATTCTTCCTCGCAGGGGAATTGCCGCCCACACTTGCTGCCGCCCTGCTGTTTCTCACGCCGGTGTCGTTCTCGCTGATGATGATCCGCAATGCCGGCCGTGACCTGATGGATTGGCTTGCCCTTGCCGCCGGACTTTTGAGCGTGCCGTTCGTGGTTGGGCTCGCCGGCGGGGCGGACCTGATGATCAGCGGCATCGGCGGAGGAACCGTCGCCTATCTCATCGGGCTCTTTCTGCGGAGGCGCGCATGAGCGCGCTTTCCGGTGAGGCGGCGGCGATACTGGTGGTGATATTGGTCGGCTTCCTGCCCACCGAGATGTGGCGGGCGCTGGCGATGGTGGCCGGCCGAAAAGTGCAGGAAGGCAGCGAATTATTCCGCTGGGTCAAAGCGGTGGCGACGGCCTTGCTGGCGGCCGTGGTGGGCCGGCTGATCTTCGCCCCGGCGGGCACATTGGCCGAGATGCCGCTGCTTCTGCGACTTGCGAGCATCGCCATAGGGGTCGCGGTGTTCTTCGCCTGCCGCCGTTCGATTCTGCTCGGGGCGCTTGCGGGTGAGGCCGTGCTGCTGGGCGGCGCCTGGTGGTTTCTGGGCTGAGGGCGCTGCCGTCCGTCGGCAGGCAAAAAGAAGGGGCGCCGCGAAGGCGCCCCAGCTGGAAGAGTCACACAAAGGAAGCCGGTGGCGAACCGCCGGCCGGTTCGGCCTCAGACCGAATAGTACATCTCGAATTCGACCGGGTGCGGCGTCATTTCGAAACGCATCACTTCGGTCATCTTGAGATCGATATAGGCTTCGATGAAGTCCGGAGCGAAGACACCGCCCTTCTGAAGATAGGCATTGTCATCTTCCAGCGACTTCAGCGCTTCGCGCAGCGAACCGCAGACGGTCGGGATCTGCTTCAGCTCCGCCGGGGGCAGATCGTACAGGTCCTTATCCATCGCCGCGCCGGGATCGATGCGGTTGAGGATACCGTCCATGCCGGCCATGAACAGGGCCGCGAAGGCGAGATAGGGGTTCGCGCCCGGATCGGGAAAGCGGACCTCGACGCGCTTGGCCTTGGGATTGTTGGTGTAGGGGATGCGGCAGGAGGCCGAACGGTTGCGCGCGGAATAGGCGAGCAGAACCGGAGCTTCATAGCCGGGCACCAGCCGCTTGTACGAGTTGGTCAGCGGATTGGTGAAGGCGTTCAGCGACTTGGCATGCTTGATGATGCCGCCGATGTACCACAGGCATTCCTGGCTGAGGTCGGCATACTTGTCGCCGGCGAACAGGGGCTTGCCGTCCTTCCAGATGGACTGGTGGACGTGCATGCCAGAGCCGTTGTCGCCGAACACCGGCTTCGGCATGAAGGTCGCGGTCTTGCCATAGATGTTGGCGACCTGATGGATGCAGTACTTATAGATCTGCAGATGGTCGGCCATGGTGACGAGCGGGCCGAACTTCAGGCCCAGTTCGTGCTGGGCGGAGGCGACTTCATGGTGGTGCTTTTCCACCTTCGCGCCCATCTTGGCCATGGCGCCGAGCATTTCGGAACGCATGTCCTGCGCGCTGTCGAGCGGGGGAACCGGGAAGTAGCCGCCCTTGGTCTTGATGCGGTGACCAAGGTTACCGCCTTCATATTCCGTGTCGCCATTGATCGGCAGCTCGACGGAATCGAGCTTGAAGCCCGTGTTGTACGGGTCGGCCTTGAAGCGCACGTCGTCGAAGATGAAGAATTCGGCCTCGGGGCCGAAATAGACCGCATCGCCGATGCCGGTGGACTTCGCGTAGGCCTCGGCCTTCTTCGCGATGCCGCGCGGATCGCGCGCATAGGGTTCGCCGGTGGTGGGCTCCAGCACGTCACACACGATGGACATCGTGGTTTCGGAGAAGAAGGGGTCAATGCAGGCGGTTGCCGGATCGGGCAGAAGCTGCATGTCGGATTCGTTGATGGCCTTCCAACCGGCGATGGAGGAGCCGTCGAAGGCGGTGCCTTCGCTGAACAGGTCTTCGTCCACCATGGAGAGGTCGAAGGTTACGTGCTGCCACTTCCCGCGTGGGTCGGTGAAGCGAAGGTCGACGTATTTAACGTCGTTGTTCTTTATGGAGTCGAAGACATCCTTGACCGTAGACATGCTGGTAAGTGCCTTTCCTCTAGTACTGTTCTTGGTACTTTATTAAATGGCGTCGAGACCAGATTCGCCCGTACGGATGCGGATCGCTTCCTCAATGTTGGAGACGAAGATCTTGCCGTCACCGATGCGGCCGGTCTGCGCGGCGCGACGAATCGCGTCCACGGCTTTTTCGACCATGTCGTCGGCGATAACCACCTCGATTTTCACTTTCGGGAGGAAATCGACCACATATTCGGCTCCACGATAGAGCTCAGTGTGGCCCTTCTGGCGCCCGAAGCCCTTCGCCTCGGTGACGGTGATGCCCTGGAGACCGACATCTTGCAGCGCCTCCTTCACCTCGTCGAGCTTGAAGGGTTTAATGATGGCCTCGATCTTTTTCATGCGCTCCGTCTCCCTGGCCCGTCCCACCGGCAATTGGCCGAGCCGGTTTCCCCTTAAGCAGGATGCGTGCCATGCGCGGCAATACATGACCTCTTCGCTGCCCATTGGCAACTGTGACTAAAAAACAGTCAGAATGATCAGATATTGTGCAGTGTTTAATGCGCTTATCGACAGTTGATGGACGGGAAATAGGCAAGAGGCGATGGAGACCCGAATGATCGAGCTTTTAGACCCTGCCGAGATGGGTCAGGCTGACCAACTTGCCATCCGTGCCGGAATTGCGGGCAGTGTGCTCATGGAGCGGGCCGGCACGGCCGTGGCGGATACGGTCGCGCGCCAAGCTCTTTCCACGCGGGTCACGATCCTTTGCGGTCCGGGAAACAATGGGGGTGACGGATTCGTCGCGGCGCGGGTGTTGAAGCAGCGCGGCTTCCGCGTCCGCCTCGCCCTGCTGGGAAACCGCGCCGCGCTGAAGGGCGATGCGGCCGGTGCCGCCGAGCGCTGGAACGGCCCGGTGGAGGACCCCGCCACCCTCGATCTCGGCGCGGGCGATCTGATCGTGGACGCCCTGTTCGGCGCCGGCCTTGCCCGCGATCTCGACGGCGCCGCGCGCGCCCTCGTGGAGCGCATGGGGGCGAGCGGCAAGCCGATCGTGGCCGTCGATCTGCCTTCGGGCCTGGACGGCGCCACCGGCGCGGTCCGCGGGGCGGCGGCTCAGGCTGTCGAGACGGTCACGTTCTTTCGCCGCAAGCCCGGCCACCTGCTGCTGCCGGGCCGCGCGCTCTGCGGCCGGGTGCGGGTGGCGGATATCGGTATTCCCGAAACGGTGCTCGAAACCATCCGGCCGCTCACAGGCGTGAACGCACCAGCCGCCTGGGGTGCGCATTTTCCGGTTCCCGGCACGATGGGTCACAAATATGCGCGCGGCCATGCGGTGGTGGTGAGCGGCGGCGCCTGGACGGCGGGCGCGGCGCGGCTCTCGGCGCGCGGGGCGCTGCGGGCGGGGGCGGGGCTGGTCACCATCGCCTGTCCGCCCGAGGCGCTGGCGATCCACGCCGTTTCCTATGCCGCCATCATGACGCGCCCGTGCGCGGCGCCGGCCGATCTGATCGCATTGCTGGAGGATCGGCGCCTGTCCACGGTCGTGCTCGGGCCGGGGCTCGGGGTCGGCGCGCGGACGCGGGACCTGCTGGAGGCCGCCGGCGGCTCCCATCGCAGCCTTGTGGTGGACGCGGATGCCCTCACCAGCTTCGCGGGCGAAGCGGTTAGCCTCGCCGCTCTGCTCGGCCGATGCGCCGGAGCCGTCGTCACGCCCCATGACGGCGAGTTCGCGCGCCTGTTTGCCGGGCAGGCCGATATTCTTGACGCTCCTTCCAAGCTGGCGCGCGCGCGGGCGGCGGCACGCATGCTCGGGGCGGTGGTGGTGCTGAAGGGCGCGGATACGGTCGTCGCCAGCCCGGACGGGCGCGCCTCCATCGCCGAGAACGCCCCGCCGATGCTGGCGACGGCGGGTTCGGGCGATGTGCTCTCGGGTTTCATCGGCGGGCTGTTGTCGCAGGGCATGCCGCCGTTCGAGGCCGCGAGCGCCGGGGTTTGGCTGCACGGCGAGGCCGGCAACGAGGCCGGGGCCGGTCTCATCGCGGACGATCTGCCGGAGGCCTTACCGGCGGTTTATGGCCGGCTGTTCGCGGATCTGCCGTCCCATTGAGGCCTCTTGCCGCAGAGCCCGGTCCCGACGAACCGCGCGGCGCCTGCGCCGCGGGGTCGTCAGGTGAATACGTTCAGGCCACGTCGTAGGACTGAGCGGCGACAATCGCGCCGTCACCGCCGCGCTGGCCGATCACCGCCCATTTGCCAGCGGTGCCGGCCACCAGCGCTGCGCGCACCGTGGTTCGCGGCGCGACCGGAATGGCGTCATGCCACCACGGCTTCCAGCCGTCGTCCACGCCGTCGAGGATGCGGGCCGGGGCGCCATGCAGCAGCACCGCGACCGGTGCCTCCAGCTTGTTCACCAAAGAGAGCACCACGCTTTGCCCGGGCTTCACCGTGCCGAGGCTCGGGAAAGACGAGAGCGAGGCCTCGCCAGATAGCGGCACTTCGAAGCGCGCAGCGTTTTCCAGCGGGATCTTCTCCGGCAGGCCATTGGAGGGCAGGGCGTCCGGAGCGGGAAGCGCCTGGCCCTGGGCGGAGCTTCCCGCGCCCACCGGCACCACGAGGGCGAGCTGGATCGGCAATTGCGTGGTTTCCACATCCAGGCGGATGGGATCGGCGGTGCCGACATCGAGCGTGAGATCGACGCGGCCGCCGGGGGTGAGCTGGACGCGGCCGTCCTTCAGGGCGAACGGCTGCACCGGCTGGCCATCCACCGCCAGCACGAAGCAGGGGGCATCGCCGATCTTCAGGCGCAGGAACTGCGCGCTGGCATTGATCAGCCGCAGGCGCGCGCGCCCACCGGCGGGGGCTTCCAGGGTTGGGGAGACGGCGCCGTTCACCGTGAGCAGCGGCACGGTCATCTTCGGGTCCGGCGACCAGGCCTGGACCAGCAGCGTGAGGTCGGCGGAGAAGGGCGAGGCTTGTGCGCTCTCGACGATGAAGGCGCCGACCAGGGTGCGCGATGCGGCTTCCGGAACGAAGGCACGATAAAGGAAGGTGCCGGCGTCCGGCGGGGTGAAAGCGATGTCGCGTTTCTCGCCGGCGGCAATGGCGGGGCCGGTGAGGCCAGGCACGCCGTCCACCGCGTTCGGCACGCGCACGCCCTGCCAATGCAGCGAGAGCGGGGCGTCGATCGCGTTTTCCACATTCACCGCGAACGGCGCGCCCTGCTTCACGCGCAAAACCGGGCCGGGAATGGATTCGCCAAACAAAGCGATGGGCGACTGCCCGCCGAGCTCGATGCGCACGGAGTTGGCGGCCTTCAGCCGGTTCGCGGTATCCTGCGCGCTCGCCCCCTGGGCGAATGCGGCGCGTGCAAACGGGGCGCTGAGCGCCAGGGCGGCGGCTCCGCTGAGAACCGCACGACGGGAAGGGGCCGGAACGCGCAAGGCAGCTCTCCTGGAAATGAACGGTTGAGCGGAGCGGACCTTCTCCCGCCGCCGGGCAAAGGGCAAGCCGGATTTACCATCGCGGCCGGCGGGCGGGAAATTTCCCGAGGATGGCCGCGCGGCGGGCGCTCAACGCTGCTTTTTCTTGCTGCACGGTGACAGCAGCATGATATAAGCCCCAGCCCGGCCGGTGCCGATTCAATCGGTCGCGCATCGGGAGAAGCGCGCCTTGCGCAGCTCTCAGGTGCGTGAATCTCGGGCGCGCGGGCGTGGCGGAACTGGTAGACGCGCGGGATTTAGGTTCCCGTGACGAAAGTCGTGGGGGTTCGAGCCCCTCCGCCCGCACCACGTCACCGGTCCGCACCCTTTCAGGATGCGCATGCGCCTTGCCGGACGCGGCGCACTTTGAGTTTGATGGAATGACACCGCCGCGGCGGAAAATGAACGAAGGCAAGACGATGCAGGTGACCGAAACCCAGGCCGACGGCCTCAAGCGTGCCTTTCGCGTGGTGCTTCCCGCGGCGGACCTGGATGCCAAGGCCAATGGCCGCCTGACCGAGCTCAAGGGCCAGGTGCGTCTCAATGGCTTCCGCCCCGGTAAGGTGCCGGTCGCTCATCTCAAGCGCGTGTACGGCAAGTCCGTCATGGCCGAGGTGATCGAGCAGGCGGTGACCGAGGCCAATGGCAAGATCGTCGAGGAGCATGGCTTCCGCCTCGCCCTTCAGCCGCGCGTCGAGCTGCCGAAGGATGAAGCGGAAGTGACCCGTGTCATCGAGGGCAATGCCGATCTCGCTTACACCGTCGAGCTGGAGATCCTGCCGGTCATCGAGCTGGGCAATTTCAAGGACATCTCCATCGAGAAGCTGGTGGCGAACGTGTCCGACGCGGAAGTGGACGAGACCCTGAACCGGCTCGCCGATTCCAACCGCCCCTATAGCGAGAAGCAGGGCGCCGCCGAGAATGGCGACCGCGTCACCACCAATTTCGTCGGCACCATCGACGGCGTCGCGTTCGAGGGTGGCTCGGGCGAAGGCATCCAGGTGGTGATCGGCTCCAACAGCTTCATCCCCGGCTTCGAGGAGCAGCTGCTCGGCATTTCTGCCGGCGAAACCCGCACCGTCAACGTGTCCTTCCCCGAGGCCTATGCGGCGCGCGAGCTCGCCGGCAAGGCCGCCTCGTTCGAAGTCACCGCGACGCTCGTGGAAACGCCCGGCGAACTGGTGCTGGATGACGAATTCGCCAAGAGCCTCGGCCAGGAAAGCCTGGACAAGCTCAAGGAGCAGGTGCGCGCCCGCATTTCGCAGGAGCACGCCGGCGCCAGCCGCCAGAAGGTGAAGCGCGCGCTGCTCGACGCCCTCGACGCCCTGCACAAGTTCGACGTTCCCCCGACCCTGGTGTCGCAGGAGTTCGACGGCGTGTGGCAGCAGGTGCAGCAGGACCTCACCGCCCAGGGCCGGACCTTCGAGGACGAAGGCACCAATGAGGAAGCCGCGCGCGGCGACTATATGCGGATCGCCGAGCGTCGCGTGCGCCTCGGGCTGGTTCTTGCGGAAATCGGTGAGCGCAACAATATTCAGGTCAGCGACGATGAAGTGACGCGTGCGGTGGTGGAGCGCGCGCGGCAGTTTCCCGGACAGGAACAGCAGGTGTGGGATTACTATCGCCGCAATCCGCAGGCGATGGCCTCCGTCCGCGCCCCTCTGTACGAGGAAAAGGTCGTCGACTTCCTCCTCGAGCTCGCCAACGTGACCGAAAAGCCGGTTTCCCGCGAAGAGCTCTACAAAGAGGAAGACGAGAAGGCGGCCTGAGCCTCAGGTCGTCACCTGCTTCCACTGCGACGATATCGCGCGGCGCACCCTTGCGGGTGGCCGCGCCTGAGGATGCGAGATGCGCGACCCCATTGAGACTTACAACAGCTACCTGGTTCCCATGGTGGTCGAGCAGACCAACCGCGGCGAACGGTCCTACGATATTTATTCGCGCCTCCTGAAGGAGCGGATCATCTTCCTCACGGGGCCCGTGGAAGACGGCATGTCCACCCTGGCGGTGGCGCAGCTCCTGTTCCTCGAAGCGGAAAACCCCAAGAAGGAAATCTCGATGTACATCAACTCCCCTGGGGGAGTGGTGACGTCGGGCCTCGCGATCTACGACACCATGCAGTTCATCCGCCCGCCGGTGTCCACGCTGTGCATCGGGCAGGCCGCCTCCATGGGTTCGCTGCTGCTGACCGCCGGCGAAAAGGGCCTGCGTTTCGCACTGCCGAACGCACGAATCATGGTTCACCAGCCGTCCGGCGGGTTCCAGGGGCAGGTCACGGACATCATGCTCCACGCCCAGGAAATCCTCAGCCTCAAGAAGCGGCTGAATGAAATCTATGTGAAGCACACGGGCCGCACCTTCGGCGAAATCGAGAACGCGCTGGAACGCGACAACTTCATGACGGCCGGGGCCGCGCAGGAATTTGGTCTGATCGATTCCGTGCTCGACCAGCGTCCCGCGGAAGAGCCGGCGAAGGCCTGATCCGCCCCTTTTTAGGGTTCAACTGACGCACGGCTCTTGCGTGCAGTGCAAGATCGCGCTTGCATGGGGCCATGAGCCGGCATTCGAACCGGCTGTGGCGGTACCCTGTGGTTTTTCCCACCTCGGGACACTGTTCAGGGACCCGCCGCGGCAGGCCGTGTCGAGTGGCGTACCTGCGTCGATCGGGAAGCTTCATATCTTTTCGACGATGCCATCCTCAGGCAAGCGGTCTGGGCATAATCTGTGCATGTGCCTTGATTGCAACGCGAGAGGGTGATTGGCTGAACTTCGGCCGAAAGCCGAACGGTTCCGGAAGCGGCCCCTGCCGCGTCTGGTCCTGATTTTGGTCCTGAATCGATACGCTTCGGCGTGGCGAGGGAAGGACCGGACGGAGAAGAAGATGAGCAAGACCGGCGGCAGCGACAGCAAGAACACGCTTTACTGCTCGTTCTGCGGCAAAAGCCAGCACGAGGTCCGCAAGCTCATCGCAGGACCTACGGTCTTTATTTGCGACGAGTGTGTCGAACTGTGCATGGATATCATCCGCGAGGAATCCAAGTCCTCGTTGGTGAAGTCGCGGGATGGCATTCCGACCCCGAAGGAAATCCGCAAGGTCCTCGATGACTATGTCATCGGCCAGGAGCATGCGAAGAAGGTCCTCTCGGTGGCCGTGCACAACCATTACAAGCGTCTCAACCACGCCACGAAGCACGGCGATGTCGAACTGGCCAAGTCCAACATCATGCTGATCGGGCCCACCGGCTCCGGCAAGACGTTGCTGGCCCAGACTCTCGCGCGCATCCTGGACGTGCCGTTCACCATGGCGGACGCCACCACTCTGACGGAAGCGGGCTATGTGGGCGAGGATGTCGAGAACATCATCCTCAAGCTCCTGCAGGCCGCCGACTACAATGTGGAGCGGGCGCAGCGCGGCATCGTCTATATCGACGAAATCGACAAGATCAGTCGCAAGTCTGACAATCCCTCCATCACCCGCGACGTTTCGGGCGAAGGCGTGCAGCAGGCGCTGCTGAAGATCATGGAAGGCACGGTCGCCTCCGTGCCGCCCCAGGGTGGTCGCAAGCATCCCCAGCAGGAATTCCTGCAGGTGGATACGACCAACATCCTGTTCATCTGCGGCGGCGCGTTCGCCGGGCTCGACAAGATCATCTCCACCCGTGGCAAGGGCGGCACCTCCATCGGGTTTGGCGCCAAGGTCGCGCCGGTGGAAGACCGCCGGCCGGGCGAGGTGTTCCGTGAGGTGGAGCCCGAGGATTTGCTGAAGTACGGCCTGATCCCCGAGTTCATCGGCCGTCTGCCGGTTCTGGCGACGCTCGGCGATCTCGACGAGGCGGCCCTCAAGCAGATCCTGTCCGAGCCGAAGAACGCGCTGGTGAAGCAGTATCAGCGTCTGTTCGAGATGGAGAACGTGGATCTGACGATCCACGAGGAGGCGCTCGGCGCCATCGCCCGCAAGGCGATCGAGCGCAAGACCGGCGCCCGTGGCCTGCGCTCCATCATGGAAGGCATCCTGCTCGATACCATGTTCGACCTCCCCGGCCTCGAGGGCGTGGAGGAAGTGGTGATCAGCAAGGAGGTGGTCGAGCAGGGAGCCCGGCCGCTCTATATCTACGCCGACCGTGTCGGCGATGCCGGCGCCAGTGCGTGACGCTCCGCATTCCGTTCAGGCCCCTCGCGCCGTGTGCGCGGGGGTGGTGTCAAAGCTTGCCCACGGCGCGGCTTTTCTTTCCGGCGGAACGGGATCTGGCACATTCAAGCCGATCCGTCGGAGACTTGATCCGACGATCTTGAAACCTGTGGGTCGGCTCTCCATCTCAATTTCGAAGAATCCGGTCTCCGGGCTCGGTACTCGTGCCTCTCGCGGCTTTGCCCCTTCTGCACTGCCCGCTCCAGCATTGAAAATCCGCTCCCGTCCCGGCTGCGCTGCGCAGGCGGACAGGCGTCCGTGTGTGCCGGCGTCAATAGAAAGGATTGGGTCATGACGAGCCAAAAGCCGCGCCCTGCGCTCGTTGCCGGCGTCTCTCAGACGTTCCCGGTGCTGCCGCTTCGGGATATTGTTGTTTTCCCCCATATGATCGTTCCCCTCTTCGTCGGCCGCGAGAAGTCCATCCGCGCGCTGGAAGAGGTCATGCGCGGCGACACCTATATCCTCCTGGCGACCCAGGAGAACGCCTCCGACGACGATCCGGCGACCGACGCGATTTACAACGTCGGCACGCTCGCCACCGTGCTGCAATTGCTGAAGCTGCCCGACGGCACCGTGAAGGTGCTGGTGGAAGGCATCACCCGCGCGCAGGTGGTCAAGTACACCGAGCGCACGGACCTCTACGAGGCCGAGGCGATCACGCTCGACGACGAGGTCGGTGACCGCGTCGAAGGCGAGGCGCTGGCCCGCTCGGTGGTCAACGAGTTCGAGAATTATGTGAAGCTCAACAAGAAGGTGTCGCCCGAGGTGGTCGGCGTCGTCGGTCAGATCGACGACCATTCCAAGCTCGCCGATACCATCGCCTCCCATCTCGCGGTGAAGATTCCCGAGAAGCAGGGCGTGCTGGAGACCATCAAGGTCGCCGAGCGCCTGGAGAAGGTGCTCGGGCTGATGGAGAGCGAAATCTCCGTGCTCCAGGTGGAGAAGCGCATCCGCACGCGGGTGAAGCGCCAGATGGAGAAGACCCAGCGCGAGTATTATCTCAACGAGCAGATGAAGGCGATCCAGAAGGAACTCGGCGACGAGGACGGCCGCGACGACCTTCAGGAGCTGGAAGACCGCATCAAGAAGACCAAGCTCTCCAAGGAAGCCCGTGAAAAGGCCACCCACGAGCTGAAGAAGCTGCGCCAGATGTCGCCCATGTCGGCGGAAGCCACCGTGGTGCGCAATTATCTGGACTGGCTGCTGTCGATCCCGTGGGGGATCAAGAGCAAGGTCAAGAAGGACCTGCCGTTCGCCCAGTCGATCCTCGATGCCGATCACTACGGCCTCGACAAGGTCAAGGAGCGGATCGTCGAGTATCTCGCCGTGCAGAGCCGCGCGAACAAGCTCTCGGGCCCCATCCTGTGCCTCGTCGGCCCTCCGGGCGTCGGCAAGACCTCGCTGGGCAAGTCCATCGCCAAGGCGACGGGCCGCGAGTTCGTGCGCGTCTCCCTCGGCGGCGTGCGTGACGAGGCGGAGATTCGCGGTCACCGGCGGACCTATATCGGGTCCATGCCCGGCAAGATCGTGCAGTCCATGCGCAAGGCGAAGAAGTCCAACCCGCTCTTCCTGCTCGATGAGATCGACAAGATGGGCGCGGACTTCCGCGGCGATCCGTCCTCGGCCCTCCTGGAGGTGCTGGATCCGGAGCAGAACTCCACGTTCAACGACCATTATCTCGAGGTCGATTACGACCTGTCGAACGTGATGTTCGTGACCACCGCCAACACCCTCAACATCCCGCCGGCCTTGCTGGACCGGATGGAGGTGATCCGCATCGCCGGATACACCGAGGACGAGAAGGCGGAGATCTCGCGCAAGCATCTGATCCCGAACGCGGTTCAGAAGCATGGCCTGCAGCCGAAGGAATTCGCCATCGACGATGGCGCCCTGATGCTGCTGATCCGCCGCTACACCCGCGAGGCGGGCGTGCGTAATCTGGAGCGCGAGCTCTCCACACTGGCCCGCAAGGCCGTGAAGGAGCTGGTGATGTCCAAGCGCAAGACCGTCAAGGTCACCGCCAAGAACCTTGAGGAATTCCTCGGCGCGCCGCGCTTCCGCTACGGCGAGATCGAGGGCGAGGATCAGGTGGGCCTGGTGACGGGCCTTGCCTGGACCGAGGTGGGCGGCGAGCTGCTGACCATCGAAGGCGTCATGATGCCCGGCAAGGGCAAGATGACGGTGACGGGAAACCTGCGGGACGTGATGAAGGAATCCATCTCCGCTGCGGCCTCTTATGTCCGCTCGCGGGCCTTGGACTTCGGAATCGAGCCGCCCTTGTTTGAGCGTCGGGACATCCATGTCCACGTGCCCGAAGGGGCGACCCCGAAGGATGGTCCTTCCGCCGGCGTCGCCATGGCGACCACCATCGTCTCGGTGCTCACCGGCATTCCGGTGCGGCGCGATGTGGCCATGACGGGTGAAATCACCCTGCGCGGCCGCGTGCTGCCCATCGGTGGGCTGAAGGAAAAGTTGCTGGCCGCTCTGCGCGGCGGCATCAAGACCGTCCTCATTCCTGAGGAGAACGCGAAGGACCTGGCCGATATTCCGGCCAATGTGAAGAACGCCATGGAGATCATTCCGGTCTCCCGGATGGACGAAGTGCTCAAGCATGCGCTGGTTCGCACGCCTGAGCCCATCGAATGGACCGAACGGCCCATTACCGCCGCCGTGCCGGAAGAAGATGCCGCTGGCGTGGTTGCTCACTGAGCAATTTCAAAGACTTAGGTCATAAGGAGAGGCGGCCCCGAAAGGGTGCCGCCTCTTTTATTTTGCGTCACGGAATGCGAGAAATCGTGCATTGATGCGGGTTTGTGGCGGATCGCGCTTGCAAAAGCCGCATTTTCCGTAAAGCTTCCCGCCCATCGCTGCGGGCTCCCATGTCCCTCGATTCGAAGATAACAACGGAAGGAACGGTCACATGACCACCAAGAACGAACTGATCGCCGCGGTGGCCGACGAGGCCAAGCTGACGAAGGCGGCTGCGGCGGCCGCGGTGGACGCGACGTTCGACATCATCGCCCAGGCCCTCCAGAAGGGTGAAGAAGTGAAGCTCATCGGCTTCGGCTCATTCTCGGTGGTGAGCCGCGCGGCGCGCGAAGGCCGCAATCCCCGCACCGGCAAGCCGGTGAAGATCAAGGCCTCCAAGGCTCCGAAGTTCACGCCCGGCAAGGGCCTGAAGGAAGCCGTGAACGGCTGATCCTCCACCCGTGGGGGTGCTGCTTCGTCTCAAGACCAAGAAGCGCCCCCAGGGTCGCACTGAGGGCACGCCTGGACGTGCCCCGTGCGTTCGGTCTGCGTGGCTTTCCTGGCTCAGCCTCGGGCTTCAGGCGCCTGAAGACCTGCTCCGCCCTTCCGATGGCGAACCGGCCGGCAATGCGCCCCTGAGGCGCGTGGAGAGGCGATACAGCGCCCTTCAAGTCCCGAACGGCGGTCTGCAGCAACAGTTTTGCCTTTTGGGGATGCCGTCTCGCACGGCTTGCGCGCCGAGCAGGCGACGCTTAAAGCTTTCCAACGCATCGCGTGCTGCCGTCATCGCGTCCCAGGACATCGCCTCCCGGGACATGGCGGCAAACGGGAATGCCCGTCAGGTCGGGCGGTTAGCTCAGTTGGTAGAGCATCTCGTTTACACCGAGAGGGTCGGCGGTTCGAGCCCGTCACCGCCCACCATCCTCCCAGCGATTCTTCACCCCGCTTTCTCGCGCTATCCGATCGGGGATCTGCGGCCCTCATGCGCGATTCGCGCACGGAGCTTGCCCGCTCGCCGCAACGTCGCGCCGGCCATATGTCCCGGGCGACCCCGCTTTAGGGCTCCAGCGCTCCGAGAGGTCGCGCTCGTTTGCTCGCGAGAGGGCGATGTCAATCCGCTTTCGCAGCGCCGAGTTTTGCACAGGCCGGCTAAAAATGCCGGTGCTTCGCTTGACTTGATCCGGGCCGCGCCTTATCACCCGCCATCTCGACGCGCCGCCACGAAGGCAGCGTCGCTCGGGGGGTGTAGCTCAGTTGGTTAGAGCGCCGGCCTGTCACGCCGGAGGTCGCGGGTTCGAGCCCCGTCACTCCCGCCATTTATTCCCAAATTTTGATCCGATCGGTCCCGCGTTTTGACGCAGCCGTGCTGTGCGTGACAGGTGTCGCAGAGCCCTGCGGCGCGACGTTTTCGTCCGTCCGCGATACGCACTGCAGACTCCGCTTGTTCCTGATTTGTTCTTGTGAGATCCTGGTGCCCGTTCCAAGAGGTGCCCTATGCCGCAAGAGCCAGAGCTTGCTTCCTCCAGCCAGTCTTCCGCCTGCAACCCCGCCGATTTCGACGTCAGCGAGCAGGACATCGACGAAGCCATCGCGGCCTGCGAGGGCAGTGCGCGTGCTGCGATCCGGGCGCTGCTGGTGGCCTATGCGATGCTGGAGCGGGACATGAGCCTGCGCGCGTCCGCCGGCTTCGTGCGCCGTGCCGGGCGCGCGCGCCGCCCGGCGGGGTGAGGCGGAGCCGCGGGTGAGGACAGGTTAGGGCGTTCAGGGTGACTGCCGTCTGCGGTCGTTCAATTTCCCATCGTCGATACTTTCCTTCGGCTGCTTCGGGAGGCTCGCGTGCGTTATTCCCCGCTTCGGATCATCTCTTGCTGCATTTTCACGCTGCTCGTGGCGGGGGTCGTTGGACTCTTCTTTCCCGCGACCCTTTCAGCCTATATCGTGGGATTGACTGTAATCGCGATGGCCGTTCTCGTCGCCTTGCGGGTGTTCACATGGTGGCGTGCGTTCGCGATCTTGAGCATCGTTCAATTTTTGAGTATATTTAGCTTAGAGGCGTCATTTTCGTTCGATTTTTATTTTCAATTTTTAATATTGATAATTGAAGCTATCGCCACGCTTGCAATTGTTTCGTATGCCTTCAAAATTACAATTTTGCGCAGTTTCACGTGGAAGATTTTTTCTTATTTTTACGCATTTGTTTGCGCAATCAGTGCGGCAACAATGATATATTCTGTGTACGATGAGATTTATAGGCCTGACGAAGTTCCATATGCTGTATTCTTATCGCTTTCATTGATAGTGATGATCCCATATTTGGGTTTTATCGCCCTATCCTGGCTGGGGGTCTGGCGCTATGCGCAGACATGCACAAGAGCGGGCGGGCAGACGCCCCGGACAGAGGGTGCGCTACCCTAGGGGGTACGGCCCTCGCTCTTGTGGCTGAGCCCGCCCGGTCGCGCTTACGGGCGCCAGAGCACGCCGGAATCGATATGGTCCAGGCTGGGGCGCCCGGTCAGGGCCATGGCGACTTCCAGTTCCGCCCGTAGCAGATGGACGGCATGTGCCACACCCGCAGCACCGGCCACCGCCAGCGCATGAACATAGGGCCTGCCGATGAGGACGGCGCGCGCGCCCAGGGCCAGGGCTTTAACGATATCGGTGCCGCGCCGCACGCCGCCATCCAGAAGCAGCGGCATCGTACCCGCCACAGCCTCGGCGATGCGGGGAAGCGCCTCGATGGTCGCCGGCACCGTATCCAGCGCGCGGCCGCCGTGATTGGACACGATGACCGCCGCCATGCCGGCCTGAACCGCGCGACGCGCGTCCGCCGGATTGAGAATGCCCTTCACGATGATCGGTAGATCGCTGAGGCCGGCCAGCCACTCCAGGTCGCGCCAGGTGGGCGCGCCTTCGAGGAAGCCCGAGAATAGCGGGCTCCGGCCGATTTCGGCGGAAGCGGGCGGGCCGGCGCGCATGCCGCGCAGGTTCACCGGCTCGATGCCGGGAGGCAGGCGGAAGCCCGAGCGCTGCTCGCGATTGCGCAGGCTCGCCGGTGCGTCCACCGTCACCACCAGGGCACGATAGCCGGCCGCTTTCGCGCGGGCGACGAGGTCCGCCGTGAAGCCTCGGTCGTGTTGGATATAGAGCTGAAACCAGAGCGGCCCTGTGGCGGCGGCGGCGATGCGCTCCAGGCTCTCGCTGGCCTGCGTGCTGACGACGGTCAGCGCCTTTGCGGCGCCCGCGCCCGCGACGGTCGCAAGCTCGCCCTCCGGATGCACCAAGCGATGATAGGCGACCGGCGCCAGCAGGATGGGATGCTCCAGCGTCAGCCCCAGCAGCGAGAGCCGCGTATGGGCGCGAGAGAAGTCCCCAAGCACGGTGTTCTGAAGCTTCAGGCGCGCGAAGGCGGCGCAATTCTCATGCAGCGAGATTTCGTCGGCCGCCCCACCGTTCACATAGGCGCGCACGCTCTCGCTCATGCGCTGCGCGGCGCGCGCTTCATAATCGGCGAGGGCGACGGCGGGGGCTGAAAAATCCATGCCTTGTTTCATACACCAGCGCGCCGGCCGCGCGGGAGGGCGCGAACCTGCTTATCCCTCACGCGTCCTCGCGCGTCGATGTGCGGATGGTCGTGTCAGCCGCGCCCGCCGCCGGCGTGGGGACTACGGTGCGGATCACCTCGAAAATATGCCGCATCGCCTGGTCTTCGGCCACGGTCAGGCGGCCATCGCGCTTGATCATGCCCATCAGCAAAGGCAGGACGACGGACATTTCCCCCCGGTTGCCCGCGAGGCGCTTGGAGGCCGTGGTTGCCCCGTTCTGGCTCCCCATCAGGGCCATGGCGCTTTCGCGCAACGCCGCGCGCAGCGCCTCGTCGAAAGATAGCCCCAGGGCGGTCGCGACATGGGACGAATAGGCGTCGATGGTCGCCAGCTGCGCCTGCATGGGTACCTTGGCCCGGGCGGCGACAAAGCGGATGAGCAACTGGCCATCGCGCGCACGTTCGATTGCGCGCCTCGCGGCACGGCCACTGTGCGCCGCGGGCTCGTGCGGCATGGATATCTCGGCCGAAGCGGCCCGCCAGCCCGCTCTCTTGGGCACGCGGCGGGGCAGGGGGGATTCCGGCCGGGGCGGCGCGGGCAGGAGGTTGGTCGGCACGGGCCAGGGCGCGTGCCAGGGCGGGATCGCGGCGCGCTTGATATGGAAATAGAGCCGCGCGGTGAGGAAAGCGTCCTGGAACGCATCATGGCGTTCCGCCTGGGACCCGAGCCCGAGCCGGCCGACGCAGGAGGAAAGCTTGGCCGATTGCCCGGGCCAGTGGCTTTGGGCCGCCTGCATGGTGCAGAACACCGGCTTCTCGACCGGCGCGCGTT
Source organism: Roseixanthobacter pseudopolyaromaticivorans (assembly GCF_043195145.2). NCBI lineage: Bacteria > Pseudomonadati > Pseudomonadota > Alphaproteobacteria > Hyphomicrobiales > Xanthobacteraceae > Roseixanthobacter > Roseixanthobacter pseudopolyaromaticivorans. The sequence continues at coordinate 2,324,689 of NZ_CM195539.1, read as the reverse complement.
CCGACTTTCTCAGCTCGCGCGCGACATAGTGCATATCGAAACCGGCATTGTGCATGACCAGGCAATCGGCCCAGTCCAGCCAGGCGCGGACCTCGTCCGCTTCCTCGGCGAATAGGGGCTGGAACCGCAATAGCCAGTCATCCCACCCGTGAACCGCCAATGCGCCGGGGTGGGAATCCTTGCGGGGGTCGTAGATGCGATAGATGTGGTCCACGTAGGTGCCGCGATCGAACCGGATCGCGGCGATGGCGATGAGCTTATCGTAGGGCAGAACACCCGTGGTCTCGGTGTCGAGGACGATGATGCGTTGATTTGGCATGGGCCCCAGCCGTTTGGCGAAAAGTATGGGGGCGGCAATCACCGATTGTCCAGATCGCACGGCACGTTAATCCCGCACCGCATTACGTGTGGCGAGGATGAACCGGCGGGGGAGGGGGGGCACTGGTAATGGTACAGGTGGGTGGGCTCGAACCACCGACCTCCGGTTCCACAGACCGGCGCTCTAACCAACTGAGCTACACCTGCGAAGCTCCGGCGCGCGGGGGCGCCGAAGAGAGCGCGGAACCTACTCGGGACGTTCCGGTATTTCAAGGGGGGCGGCGCGGATTGTGCCCGCGCGTTTCGGTGCCGCTCGCCCTATCCCGGCACCATCGAGCGGAAGGTGACTTTGCCCGCGCCGAAAATTCCCTAATGTATCCCTCAAGGGTAAGCCGCAAGAAAATCGTGGATGGGGACCATGGCCAACGTAACCCTTCCGAATTCCACCTATCTCGACTTCACGAGCTACCGCTCCACCAGCGCCACAACACCCGAAGCTGCCTACGATATTACGCCGGGTGAGATCCACCACACGGATTCCGGGCTGGTCGTCGCTCTGGTGCTGGACCGCGCGAACGATCCCAGCGCCTTGCTCTCGGGCGATTGGGCGAGCCGGCAGAAGGCCATCGCCAGTCTGAACGCGCAGGGCACCTTGTGGTCCACCTATGGCGCCGATCCGGTCGAGTATCAGAAGGTGCTCGACGGGCTGCACACCATGGGCGTCACGGTGGTCGGCGATGCCATGGGCACCAGCGGCTATGTGACCTCGGCAGAATCACGCACCATCTGGGTGCAGCTCGACACCAATACCTTCCCAGCCCTGTTCGGCACGCCGCTGCTGCGCGTCGGCCCGACGGACGACGCCAGCCAGCTGTTCTGGAACGGGAGCCTCTCCCTGCCGCAGGACTGGAAGGTCTCCGGCATCTATCCGGATTTCGAGGCTTATCCGGCGGTGTCGAACCTTGCTGGCGGGGCGAGCGTGGAGCTGCCCCAGGGGCCGCAGAGCCCCGGCAACAGTTCCTCGGCAAATCCTGCCTTCTACGCCCAGCAGCTGGGCCAGAACTTCTACAATTTCCCGGAAGAATGGGCGACCCAGAAGACCGGCACGGTCGGCCTCCTGGAGCCGGGCGTGGGCGATTCCCTTCCATTCGGCAGCACCCAGACGTTCCAGGACTTGCTGAATGCGTTCCGCCAGGGCGCGGGGCTCGACACCGACGGGCATTATTACGTCGTCGCACCGGCCGGCCAGCTCTATGACAATTCGGCCGGAGAGCGGTCGCTGGATGTGGGCGTGGTCACCTCCGCCGCGCCGCAGAGCACGATCGGCCTCTATGTGGGCTCTGGCCTGCTGAATTACTCCTGGGCCACCAGCTACACGGCCTATCAGCAGGCCTTCTGGGACCTGCTGCACAATCCGGCGGTGATCTCCTCCTCCTTCGGGGACGAGGTCTTCCCCGCACCCGGCTCGCCGTTCATGGCCGCGAGCCGCGAGCTGTTCGTGGACGCGGCGCTGCGCAACATCTCGGTGTTCTCGGCCAATGGCGACGGCGGTTCGGGCGACCAGGCGGCGAACGGCATCACCAACCAATACACCTCCTATACCAGCCCCTATGGCGTCCTGGTGGGCGGTACCTCGCTGAGCCCGCCAGCCAAGGCGGCCGCCGACGCCACGCTGGCGCAGATCGTCGCGGAAGTGGCCGCCGGCAACGCGGCCACCATCTGGCAGCTGGTCTCCGGCGGCATGACGCAATTGCCGGACCCGACCTCCCAGGACACGACACAGATCGAGACCGTGTGGAACTCGTATGTCCTGCGGGAGAACCACATCAATCCCGGATATTACATCAACAATGCCGGGTCCGGCGGCGCCGATCCCACCCAGCCGACGCCGTGGTATCAGCTCGCCTACGGGTTGACGCCCTTCACCGCCGATCCGCTGCACCAGCCGGGGCGCGGCACGCCGGATGTTTCGGCGCAGGCCGGCGGCGGGGTGTCCTATCTCGTACCCAGCGCCGACATGACGGAGGTCTGGTACGATTACGGGACCAGCGCCGCGACGCCGTTCTGGGCGTCCATCGCCGCCCACATCAATGCCGAGTTCGCAGACATTGGCCTGCCGCAGCTCGGCTATGCCAACGACCTGCTCTATATCGCCGCCGTCATCACCCCAGCGGCGTTCAACGACATCACGGTGGGCCAAAACACCTCCACCTTCATCGAAGGCGGAAGCTATACGACGCCCAATTATTCCGGCGACGTGATCCACGTGACCCCGACCGGCTTCGGCGATTCCGCCGGGCCCGGATATGACCTCGCCACCGGGCTCGGCACGCCCAATGCCACGGTGCTGGCGCGGACGCTGGCGGCCATCGCAACCGCGCAATATTATTTCGATACGCCCGACGTGCTCACCGCGAGCGGCAGCACCTGGAGCAGCACCACCGACCAGAGCCTGCTGTTCCAGAGCGCGCTAAGCGCCGACGCCCCCATCGACCTCTCGCTCGGGGGGCATGATGTGAGCTTCAACGGTGCCGCCGGCGGCACCTTTGCCTGGACCAGCCAATTCGCCCAGCAATCCCTTTCGGCCGATTTCTCCGCCGATCTCGTGACCATGTTCGACAAGCAGGCGCAGGGCACGGTGAGCCAGTTCCATGTGGCCGCCGGCGCCGGCATCGGCGTGCAGATCGGCGGGGCGGCCACCGGGACGCCGCAGGCCTCCTTGTCCACGCCGTATGGTTTCGTCGATTTCGTCTCGGACGCTACCGACAGCGCCGTGCAAGTGGCGCGCGCGGTCGCGGTGGCGGAGACAGCCGGAGCGGCGAACGACCAGGAAGCCGTCGTGCGCCTGCGCCAGAGCGGCAACGATGCGGTCTCGCTGCTGTTCTACAAGGTGGATGATTTCTCCGGCACCATCGATGGAATCGCGCCGGGGCAGGCCGGCTATGATGCGGCGACGCTCGTCCATGCCTATGCCACCACCAGCGGGGGCGCCTGGATCAGCGGCCCGGGCTTCGGTCTCTATGGCCAGACGGCGCTGCTCGACGTGGATGCGGGCGACATCATCGCCATGCGCCTGAAGGACGGCACCCACGATTATTTCGCCTTCTCCCCCGCCAACGAGCAGGTGAATGGCGAGGGGGTGGCCCACCTGTGGAACTACGGCCTCAACACCTGGGGCTGGGAAGACCTCTATGGCGGCGGCGACCACGATTATAACGACCTCGTGGTCCAGCTCGATTTCACGAGCGCCGCAGCAAAGGATTGGGTGGTGTGACCGTGCCCGGAAAATCAATCTAAAAATATCAAGGCAATGTGCCGCAATTGACTGCCGTAAAGTTAAAGAGGATGGACCTCTTCGCGGGCCTTATAAAGGGGAAGAGGTAATGAAGTACGTTGTTTCTCGTCTATGCTTGGTTTTTTCACTTCTTCTGCTATTGGGCGGCTTAGCGCGCGCAGCGGAGGGAAGGCAGAATTTCGTGCTGGTGAATAATACCGGTTACGATATCAGCCACGTCTATGTCTCGCCCACGAAGTCGGACGAGTGGGAAGAGGACGTGCTCGGCAAGGATATCCTGGAAGACGGGGATTCCTGGAAGATCAAGTTCAGCCGCAGCACGCGCACCTGCAAATGGGATTTGAAGGTCGTCTACGACGACGATGATTCCACCGCGACATGGAAGAACATCGACCTGTGCACGGTCGAGAAGATCACCATCAAATACAATCGCAAATCGGACACCACCAGCGCCATATTCGAATGATTGGCAGCCGGTTTTCCGGTTTTAACCCCGCCCTGTGAAGGGCGGGGTTTTCTTTTGCGGCGCGGGCGCTCAGGCCGCGGGCGGTTCCGCGACATCGGGGGCGGGGGTGTAGATCTTGCCGCCGCCGTCGCGGAATTTCTGCGCCATTTCCGCCATGCCCGCCGCCGCCTGGTTGTCGGCTTCGGCGCGGGCAATATCGCCGGCTTCGATCTTCAGCTCCTGGGAGATTTTCATGGAGCAGAATTTCGGCCCGCACATGGAGCAGAAGTGCGCCACCTTGGCGCCCTCCGCCGGCAGGGTCTCATCGTGGAAGGATTCCGCCGTCTCCGGATCGAGGGAGAGCGCGAACTGGTCGCGCCAGCGGAAGGAGAAGCGGGCCCGGGAAAGGGCATCGTCCCGGATGCGCGCAGCCGGATGGCCTTTCGCAAGGTCTGCCGCATGGGCGGCGATCTTGTAGGAGATAACGCCGGTCTTCACATCGTCCCGGTTGGGCAGGCCGAGATGCTCCTTGGGCGTCACGTAGCAGAGCATGGCGGTGCCGAACCAGCCGATCATGGCCGCGCCGATGGCCGAGGAGATGTGGTCGTAGCCGGGGGAGATGTCGGTCACCAACGGGCCAAGCGTGTAGAAGGGGGCCTCGTGGCAGACCTTCAGCTGCTTCTCCACATTCTCGCGGATGAGGTGCAGCGGTACATGGCCCGGCCCCTCGATCATCACCTGGCAATCGTGCCTCCAGGCGATTTCGGTGAGTTCGCCCAGGGTCTCCAGCTCGGCGAACTGGGCGGCGTCGTTGGCGTCCGCGATGGAGCCTGGGCGCAGGCCGTCGCCGAGCGAGAAGGCCACGTCATATTGGGCGAAGATCTCGCACAATTCCTCGAAATGCTCGTAGAGGAAGCTCTCCTTGTGGTGGGCGAGGCACCATTTGGCCATGATCGAGCCGCCGCGCGAGACGATGCCGGTGACGCGGTTGGCGGTCAGCGGCACATAGGCGAGGCGCACGCCGGCATGGACGGTCATATAATCCACGCCCTGCTCGGCCTGCTCGATCACCGTGTCGCGGAAGATCTCCCAGGTGAGGTCCTCGGCGACCCCGTTCACCTTCTCCAGGGCTTGGTAGATCGGCACCGTGCCGATGGGCACCGGGGAATTGCGGATGATCCATTCGCGGATGGTGTGGATGTTCTTGCCGGTGGACAGATCCATGACCGTGTCGCCGCCCCAGCGGATCGCCCACACCAGCTTGTCCACCTCCTCGGCAACCCCCGAGGTGACGGCCGAATTGCCGATATTGGCGTTGATCTTCACCAGGAAGTTCCGGCCGATAGCCATCGGCTCGGTTTCGAGATGGTTGATGTTGTTGGGGATGATGGCCCGGCCGCGCGCCACTTCCTCGCGCACGAACTCGGCCGTGATATCGGTGGGAATGGCCGAGCCGAGGCCCATGGCCTTGTGGTGCGGGTGGGCGCCGCCATTGGCGCGGGCGAGATTTTCGCGCGCGGCCACATATTCCATCTCGGCGGTAATGATGCCGGCACGCGCATAGGCCATCTGGGTCGGCCGCTTGCCGGGCTTGGCCTTCAGGGGCTTGCGGCCGGTGCGGTCGAAGGCGGGCAGGTGGCTGGTCTGGCCGGGCTTCAGCCCGTCGTCTTCCGGCTTCTGCGCGCGGCCTTCCACTTCCTCGACATCGCCGCGCTCAAGCACCCAGCTGCGGCGCAGCTCAGGCAGGCCCTTGGTGAGGTCGATCAGCGCCTCGGGATCGGTGTAGGGGCCGGAGGTGTCATAGACGCGCACCGGGCGTTCGGCGGGATCGGACAGGCTGACCTCCCGCATCGCCACCTGTACGTCGGGACGGGTGGCTGGCACGAATACCTTGCGGGACTGGAGCAGGGGGCCTGTCGTCACCTTCAGGGATGAGGTGGAGGCTTCATCGAGCATACGGATCTCCTTTAAGCTCGCGCTTCAAATGAGATCCGGGGATTCGAGCTTAGGAGACGGGGTGGCTCCGGGTGGAATTCGCGGGGCGAATCGCGCCGGTGGCCTATTCCGATCCCTTCGCCGGCATGACCCGGATCAGGTTCGAAGGGTCATCGCGGCGCCGGTGATCATGACGATCAATCCGGAAGGCGATCTCTCAGCCCCCTCGCGGGGCTCCCCTTGGAATGCGTCCACAGTGGGGAGGGATTTGATCCATGTCAACGCTGCGACGCAGCAGCCAGTCGCCGCGCATATTGCGTTGCAACACGAATTTGTGTGGGTCGGCAGGTGGCTTCACGGCCGGCGCCCATGACATTTCCTGGTGAAGTGCATAAATCTTACGGAGAAGCGCGGAATTGGGACGGAGAAGTGCTGAGATGCGCCAGTACCACGACCTTCTTCTGCGCATTTTGAGCGAGGGCGTCCGCAAGGAGGACCGCACCGGCACCGGCACGCTCTCCGTGTTCGGTCACCAGATGCGCTTCGACCTAGCCGAGGGCTTTCCCCTGGTTACCACCAAGAAACTGCACCTCAAATCCATCGTGCATGAGTTGCTCTGGTTTTTGGCTGGCGACACAAACATCAGATATCTCAAGGAAAACGGCGTTTCCATCTGGGACGAATGGGCGGATGCAAACGGCGATCTCGGCCCCGTTTACGGCCATCAGTGGCGCTCCTGGCCGACCCCGGAAGGGGGCGTGATCGACCAGATCGCCCAAGTGGTCTCCGACATTAAGCGCAATCCGGATTCTCGGCGCTTGATCGTAACCGCATGGAATCCGTCAGACGTGCCGAAGATGGCTCTGCCGCCGTGCCATTGCCTCTTTCAGTTTTATGTCGCGGATGGCAAACTTTCTTGCCAGATGTACCAGCGCTCTGCCGACGTTTTTCTTGGCGTTCCTTTCAATATTGCATCCTACGCTCTATTGACGGCGATGGTCGCGCAGGTAGCGGGCTTGAAAGCTGGCGATTTCGTTCATACGTTCGGTGATGTTCACCTCTATTCCAACCATGTGGAGCAGGCGCAGGAGCAATTGTCCCGTCCCCTCCGCCCCCTCCCGCGTCTGGTGCTGAACCCGCGGGTGCGTGATATCTTCGCGTTCCGCTATGAAGACGTGGCGATCGAGGGATATAATCCGCACCCTGCCATCAAGGCCCCCGTTGCCGTATGATGTGCGGCTTCACGGCCTTGTGTAACGCCTTGCCGTAACTTTGGCGCCTCGCTTTGCGTATCTTGAGCGATAGCGAGAGAATACGCCCCATGGCCCTGTTTCACGAACGTAATGGCAAATTCAGCCCGGAACTCACCCTCTCTCTTCTTGGAGCGGTGGTGCCGGTACTCTGGCTGGCGGGCTGGGCGCTGGCGGGGGACCTTGGCGGGCGGCCGGTCGCGGCAGCGATCCATTTCACCGGCCTGTGGGCCGTGCGTTTCCTACTGGTGAGCCTCGCCGTCACCCCCGTGCGACGCCTCTTCCAATGGCCGAAGCTGGTACTGGCACGCCGCAATCTCGGTCTTGCGGCCCTCTTCTATGCCGCCTTGCATCTCGGATTGTTCGTGGCCGATCAAGGCTATAGCTTCACGGCGGCAGGGCGTGAGATCGTCTTGCGCTTCTATCTCACCATCGGGGCGGTGGCGGTTGCCTTGCTGCTGGCGCTTGGCGGAACATCCTTTGACCGCATCATTCGCCGCATGGGGGCGAAGCGTTGGAATGCGCTGCATGCCAGCGTCTATGCCGTTGCAATCCTTGCCATTGCTCATTTTCTGATCCAGTCGAAGCTGGACGTGACCGAGGCCGTCATGATGGGCGGCCTGCTGATCGTGCTGTTCGCCTATCGCATCGTCTTCCACTTCACGAATCGTGTCGGGCCAATGGCTTTCGCCGCCGTAACGATTGTTAGCGCCGCGCTGACGGCGCTTGGCGAAGTGGCATGGTACGGGGTGCTCACCGGCGTGGACCCCTGGCTGGTTGCGGCAGCGAATTTTCAGCCGCAGCTTGGGGTTAGCCCCGCCGGCTGGGTGCTGGCCGCCGGTTTGTCGCTGGCTCTGGCGGCGGCGGTGCGACAGACGCTGTTTCCGTCTGCAAAGACCGTCCGGGCCGGCAAACAATCCGGCACGAAAGTGTCACCCCCCAAGTCCAGACTCGCCGGCTAACCCCCTTCGCTGTCCGTTCCCGCTCTCCCCCCGATCAGCTAAGCTGAGCGGCGAGCATGGGGGTGGGACATGAATGCGAAAATCAAGGGTATTCTATGGTGGGTGTGCCTTGTCGTGGCGCCGCTTATTCTTGCCAGCGCCGAGCTTTTCCATCCGTCGGGCTTCACGAGGAGTCCCGGCATGTATGCCTATCTTTGTACGTCCCAGCCGTTTGATCCGCGCTACTGGGCGCTTGGTTATTTCGGGCCGACCTGGTGGTTCACCATGCACATGATCCAGCTTCCCATGCTGGGGCTGGTGTCGGTGGGATTATGGATGGCTGTGGAGGGGATTGAGGAGGGCCTCGCCTGTCTCGCGGCCTGGGTGTCGCGCGTCGCCACCTTCATATTTTTGATCTGCTACACGGCGCTTGATTCCATCGGCGGCATCGGGCTCGGCCGCAGCATGCTGAACATCGACGCCATGCGCGCGGCGGGAAAACTGACGCCAGAGCAAGCCCAGGGCGCGATCGCGCTGCTCAATGAAGATTGGGTGGATCCGTGGGTCGGCGGTGTCGGGTCCGTCATCAGCCTCACGGGCTCCTGGATGGTCCTTCTCGCCGCGGTGAGCGTCGCCCTTGCCCTCCACCTCACGCGCCGGGCCCCATGGCCCTCCCTTATTCTGCTGATTGCGTTCGGTTGGGAGATCCAGACGTCGCACGCCAGCCCCCATGGGCCCATAGGCTTCCTGTTTTTGGCGCTTGCGGCCGCGTGGATTCGCTTGGCCGGGGCGGCACCGGCACGCAGGGGGCTTGCGGCGGCCTGAAACGTTCAGGCGGCAATCTCACCCATCAGGTCTTCCAGAGCCTCATAGGGAGTCGTGTGCGGCCACTCCGCCATCTGGTGGCGAAACCAAGTCTCCTGCCGCTTGGCATAGCGGCGGGTGTCGGTCTGGCCCTCCGTAACCGCTTGGGAACGGGAGATATCGCCGGCGAGATGCCGCATCATCGCGGGCACGCCGCAGGCCTTGAGGAGCGGCCGGTCGGCAGGCAGCCGGCGTTCGGCGAGCCGTTCGACCTCTTCCAGGGCACCGCCCTCCATCATCACCTCGAAGCGCCGGTCGATCTGGCGCCGCAGAATGTCTCGATCCAGCTGAAGCACCCGCTTCACCAGCCCCTCCGGGGGCAGGGCGGGCGGCTGGATAGAGCGCTGCCACGCGCTGAGCGACTTCCCCGTCGCTTCAACAACTTCGAGCGCGCGTAGGATGCGCTGACGATCGTTGGGCGCCAGGCGGAACGCGGTTTCGGGATCCAGCGTGGCAAGGCGGCTGTGCAGCACGTGCGCGCTCTCGCCTTCCGCCATGGTCCGGATCGCCATCCGCATCTCTGCCGGGATCGGCGGAATGGCGACAAGGCCTTGGGTCAGGGCCCGAAAATACAGGCCAGTGCCGCCGATGACGATCGGCAGCCGATCCACCGCCCGCGTCGCCCCTATGGCGGCGATCACATCGCCGAGCCAGCGGCCCACGGAATAATCGTCCATCGCGTCAGCATGGCCGTAAAGCCGGTGGTCGGCGCGAGCCTCCTCCTCGGCGCTGGGCCGCGCGGTGAGGATTCGCAGATCGCGGTATACCTGCATCGAATCCGCATTGATCACCACGCCGCCCGTGCGCTCGGCGAGAGCCAGCGCCACCGCGGACTTGCCGCTGGCCGTTGGACCTGCGATGAGCACCGCTGACGGTTTCAAGCTTTCCTCATTGGACAGACCATGGTGTATGTCGCGACACTTATCGCAAATCCTTCTCACGCCACCTTAACGCGCGACATGATTCACGCCGCGCGGTCCGTCCTGCCCGGCGCGGAGGAAGAGCGCATCCTCGCGGCCGAGGTGGCCGTGGACATTCCGTTCGATCCTGAACTTGGGGCAGATACCCGCCTTCTTGCCGATGGCGTGCGCGCCGCCCTTGCCGGCGCGCCGATCGACGTGGTGGTGCAGCTCGCCGCGGCGCGGCGCAAGAGATTGTTCATCGCCGACATGGATTCCACCATGATCGGCCAAGAGTGCATTGATGAACTCGCGGACGTCATCGGCATCAAGGCGCACGTGGCTGCGATCACCGAACGGGCGATGCGCGGCGAGATCGCATTTGAACCGGCACTGCGCGAGCGTGTGGCCTTGTTGAAAGGCTTGCCGGCGCAGGTGGTGGACGAGGTTTTGCGCAGCCGCATTTCCTTGACGCCGGGCGGCGCGGAATTGGTCGCCACCATGAAGGCGAACGGAGCCTATACGGCGCTCGTTTCCGGTGGGTTCACCCTGTTCACCGATGCGGTCGCGGGCATGCTGGGATTTGACGAGAACCGTGCCAATCGCCTGCTGATCGAGGCGGACCAGTTCTCAGGCCTCGTGGAGGAGCCGATTCTCGGCCGCGACGCCAAGACCGCATCCCTCGTCGAGCTGCGGGACCGGCTTCATCTGTCTCCCTCCGAGACCCTGGCGGTGGGCGATGGCGCAAACGATCTCGGAATGCTGGGGGAGGCTGGCCTCGGTGTCGCGTTCCACGCCAAGCCGAAGGTGGCGGAGGCGGCCCACGCACGCATCGATCACGGGGATCTCACCGCCCTGCTGTATCTTCAGGGTTATTCCGCGGAAGAGATCCGCCATCCCTGAGCCGGTTCGCGGCTCATGCGGAAAAAAAGGCCCGGTGTTTCCGGGCCTTTTGTTTGTGAAAGTGGCCGCTAGTTCAGCGGGATCGCGGCGAACTGAACCTGCCCATCGGCGTCGGAGATCAGGAGCAGGGCGGATTTCTTCCCGTCCTTCTTCAGCCCGTCGACGCGCTTCTGGACATCGTCCGGGCTTGAGACCGCTTCCTGACCCACCTCAACCACGATCTGCCCGGGCTTGAGACCCTTCTCGGCGGCGGGGGAATTGCGGTCCACGTTCAGGATCACGACGCCTTTGACGGTGTCCTTGATTTTGAAGCGCTTGCGCAGGTCATCGCTCATCGGGGCGAGTTCCAGGCCGAGCGACTTCTTCGCTTCGGGTTTCACCGCATCCGTGGGGGTCTTGGCGACAGCGGCGGCCTTCTCGTCCTCAGGCATGCGCGCGATTTTGAGGCGCAAGGTTTCTTCCTTGCCTTTGCGCACCACCACCACATCGACTTCCTTGTCCACCGCCGTGTCCGCGACGAGACGGGGAAGATCGCGCATTTCCTTCACGTCCTTGCCGTCGAAACGCACCACGACATCGCCGGCCTTGAGGCCGGCCTTCGCCGCCGGCCCGCCATCGTTGACGCCGCCCACCAGCGCGCCGCGCGACTTGCCGAGGCCGAGGCTCTCGGCGATCTCGTCGGTGACGCTCTGAATGCGCACGCCAATCCAGCCGCGACGCACTTCCTTGAACTGTTCGAGCTGGGCGATCACCGGCGTGGCGGTGGAGGCGGGCACGGCGAAACCGATGCCGATGGAGCCGCCCGACGGCGAGATAATCGCCGTATTGATGCCGATGACCTCACCATCCATGTTGAACAGCGGTCCGCCGGAATTGCCGCGGTTGATGGCGGCGTCGGTCTGGAGGAAGTTGTCGTAGGGGCCGGCATTGATGTTGCGGTTGCGCGCGGACACCACACCGACGGTGAGGGTGCCGCCGAGGCCGAAGGGATTGCCGATGGCCATCACCCAGTCGCCCACCCGCATCTTGTCGGAATCGCCGAATTTCACCGAGGTCAGTGGCTTGTCTGGCTTCACGCGCAGCAGGGCGAGGTCGGTCTTGGTGTCGCGTCCCACCAGCTCGGCCTTGAGCTTCGAGCCGTCGTTGAAATTGGCATAGATCTCGTCGGCGTCGGCGATGACGTGATTGTTGGTCACGATCAGGCCCGACGGATCGATAACGAAGCCGGAGCCAAGCGAGGAGACCTTGCGGCCGCGCCCACCCTCGCGGCCCTCTCCGTTCTGGTCGCCGTCCTGCTGTTGCCGACGCTTGAAGAATTCGTCGAAGAAATCCTCGAACGGCGATCCCGGCGGCAATTGCGGGGTCGGCACACTGCGCGAGGCAGCGACATTCTGCGAGGTGGAGATGTTCACCACCGCGTCCATGACCTTCTCAGCCACGTCGGCGACGGTGTCGGGGCCTTTGCCGGGAGCCGCGAGGGACGGCGCAGACCAAGCGAACGGCGCCGCCAGGGCCACCGCAAGCAGCGGCATCTTCAGCGCGGACACTAGGCGAGCGGACATGAAGCGAGCGGACATGGCCTCTCCTCAGGGGCGGAGCAAATGGGAACCGGGCGAACCGCACCAAACCACGGCGGATATTACGCCTCGCCTGCCAATGCGGCGGAAACGCGACGCCACGTAAGCGGGGCCGCGCTGTTACTCTATCCGCGCACCAACCAGACCAGGATGACCCCGACCGCGCCGGCGACGAGCCCGGCGATGCGGACGGGCGTCTCCGGCGCTTGCAGGACCGCCTTTATGGCGCTGCGCCACGCCGCCGGAAAGGCGGCGAGGCAAAGACCCTCGATGACGAGGACCAGACCGAGAGCGGCGACCAGATCGCGCATCGACCCCCGCGCCGCGATCAGCGTGCGGGCGCCGGCTGAGCCGGCGCGGCGGCTCCGCCGATCGGGGCCGCAGGCGTGGGCACAGGCTTGCCGCCATTGCCGAACGGATCGACGAAATAGCGGAAGAAGGTCGAATCCGGGCTCACCAGAAGACGCGTGTCGCCAGGCTTGAGGCTCGTCTCATAAGCTTGCATCGAGCGATAGAAGGCGAAGAAATCCGGATCGCGCCCGAAGGCATCGGCGAAGATCGCGTTGCGTTCCGCATCGCCCTGGCCACGCAGCTGCTCGCCGCGCGAGGTCGCCTCGGCCACCACGATGGTGGCTTCCCGCTCGGCGCGCGACCGCAGGCGCTGGGCGGCCTCCGCACCCTGGGCGCGAATTTCCGCAGCTTCCCGCTGACGTTCCGTCTGCATGCGCTGGAACACCGCCTGGCTGTTCGCCTCGGGCAAGTCGGCGCGGCGAATGCGGACATCAACGACGACGATGCCGAAGTTGGACGCTTCGCGATTCACCTGCTCCGCGATCCGGCGCATCAGGCCCTCGCGATCGTCACGCACAACGCTGGTGAAGGTGCTTTCGCCCAGCACGCGCCGCAGCGACGAGTTGAGCACGGTCGCGAGCCTGGAATTGGCGCCCTCGATGGTGCCCACCGCCTGATAGAAGCGCAGCGGATTAGAGATGCGATAGCGCGCGAAAGCGTCCACGACCAAGCGCTTCTGGTCGGAGGCGATCACCTCCTGGGACGGATTCTCCAAATCGAGGATGCGCTTGTCCAGATAGACCACGCTGTCGATGAAGGGGATCTTCCAGTGCAAGCCGGGCGTGGTGATGGGCGTTAAGGGGTCACCCAGCCGCAGCACCAGCGCCTGCTGGGTCTGGTTGACGATGAAAGCCGAGGAATACAGGCCGATCAGCACGATCACTGCGATGACGGCAAGGACGCCGCCGAGAACGGGATTTTTCATCGGGCGGCTCCTTGGGGCTGTGTGGTGCCCTGCGGCGCCGTGGTTCTGCGTCCGATGTCGCCGAGCGGTAGAACCGGCACGACGCCCCCTTCGCGCGCGGTGGAATTCTGATCCACCAGCACCTTGTCCATGCCGCCGAGCACCCGCTCCATGGTCTCAAAATACATGCGCTGGCGCGTCACGTCCTTCGCCTTCACATACTGCTCGTAGATGCTGAGGAAGCGCTCGGCCTGGCCGCGGGCCTCAACGACGGTGCGCTCGCGATAGGCTTGCGCCGCATTGTCGATCTGCGCCGCCTGTCCACGCGCCTCAGGAAGCACCCGGTTGGCGTAGGTTTGCGCCTCGTTCTGAGCGCGCTCGGCATCGGCGCGCGCGGCCTGGACGTCGCGGAACGAGTCGATGACCTGCGAGGGCGGATCAACCTTTTGCATCTGCACCTGGGTGATCTGCACACCGGCGCCATAGCTGTCGAGGGTGCGCTGCATGAGATCGTGCACATCCTGCTCGATCGTCTGGCGCGCGCCGGTGAGGATGGGCTGGATGTTGGTACGACCGATCACTTCGCGCATGGCGCTTTCGGCGACCGCCTTGATGGTGCCCTCGGGATTCTGGACGTTAAACAGGAACTTCTCGGCACTGCTGATGACCCAGAACACGGCGAAGTCCACGTCGACGATATTCTCGTCGCCGGTCAGCATCAGGCTTTCCTCAGGCACATCGCGCATCACGGTGCTGCCGCGGCGCGGGTCCTCTGTGAGGCGCATGCCGATGTCGAGCCGGTTCACGCGGGTCACCTTGGGGGTGATCACTGTCTCGATGGGATAGGGTAGGTGGTAATTCAGTCCCGGCTGGGTGATTTCTACAAACCGGCCGAAGCGGAGCACCACGCCCTGCTCGTCGGGCTCGACCCGGTAGAAACCGGAGAGCAGCCAGCCGGCCACGACCAGCGCCACCACGAGGATGGCGCCCTTGGTCCCCAGGGACCCCGGAAGCATGTTTTTTAGCCGATCCTGACCGCGCCGGATCAGGTCTTCAATGTCCGTCGGCGTTGGTCCCGAAGAGGAAGGCCCCGTACCCCAGGGACCGCGAGGCCCGCTTCCCCATGGGCCACCGCCCTGATTCTTCCACGACATCCGCCGTCTCCCGTTGGAGCGCCACACACGGGCGGTCCACCACAATCGAAACCGCCTGCGTCTTGAAGCTCCAACGACTCGCTCGTATGCGGGCCCGGATCATCTGACTGGCAGCGGGTTATAGAAAGGCACGCGCCACGTTTCAACGCAGCGCGTGCTTCACAAGAGAGTCAGATAGGAGGCCGACCAAGCTTACGCAACGGGAGTTCCGGTTGCTCCAGCGCGCTCGACGGAGCTTGAGGCGCGACTGGGTGCCGCATGGCCGCGGTAGTGATCGAGCACGAAGAGGCGGATCGCTGAAGACAAATTCCCCTGCGTACGCGACGAGTCGATGGTCGCGACAAGGTCAGACAATGTCAGGCGGCGACTGCTCGCGATTTCCTTCAAAGCGTCCCAGAACGCATCTTCGAGGCTCACGCTGGTTTTGTGACCGGCGATCACGATGGACCTTTTCACAACGGGGCTTTTCATGTGTTTTCCCTCTTCGTGAGCAGATGACCTTCAAGACGCAGGGCTTTAATCCGCTGTTCTGCGGCCTCAGCTTCCCGCTCAGCTTTGGTGCGTCCGAACCGTATCCGGTTCTCGGCGGCCTCAGCCTGCGCCTCGCTGCGTGCACGATCTTTTCGCGCACGCCGAAGATTCACGATCTCGCTCACTTCAAGCCTCGACAAGCGGCATGGTTCCCCCCAAACCGGGCCGAGCTTCACGAGCTTCCGGCAGGAAAAGACCTTGGTCAATCTGCCCTCAGCACGATCAGGTAACATCACGCCTGATCCACGGCGAACCTATGGCAAATCCAGTGAGAACCGCCCTCCCTGGGTACCTTTCTGTAACTATTTTACCATCGGAGCGGACTCGGCCTCGTGACAGGCTGTGCTAGAAGCCTCGTCGCTCCCAGAATTTTGGCGACAGGGGACCCTCATTATGACTGCGACCCGTACCGAGACAGACACATTCGGCCCCATCGAGGTGCCGGCAGACCGCTACTGGGGCGCCCAGGCCCAGCGGTCGCTGGGCAACTTCAAGATTGGTTGGGAGCGCCAGCCCCTGCCGATCGTGCGGGCGCTCGGCATCGTGAAGCGCGCCGCCGCTGAGACCAATATGGGCCTTGGCCGCCTCGACCCGGCGCTCGGCGCCGCGATCGTCACCGCCGCCCAGGAAGTGATCGACGGCAAGCTCGACGACCACTTTCCCCTCGTCGTCTGGCAGACCGGGTCTGGCACCCAGTCGAACATGAATGCGAACGAGGTGATCTCGAACCGCGCGATCGAAATTCTCGGCGGCGAGCGGGGCTCCAAGAAGCCGGTTCACCCGAACGATCACGTGAACATGAGCCAGTCTTCGAACGATACCTATCCCACGGCTATGCACGTGGCGTGTGCGGAAGAGATCGTTCATCGCCTTCTGCCGGCCCTCAGCACGCTTCATGCCGCGCTGGATGGGAAGGCAAAGGAATGGTCCACGATCATCAAGATCGGCCGCACCCACACCCAGGACGCGACGCCCCTCACGCTCGGCCAGGAGTTTTCGGGCTACGCGCAGCAGGTCGGCAATGCCATCGCGCGCCTCGAATCCACCTTGCCGGGCCTGATGCAGCTTGCCCAGGGCGGAACGGCGGTGGGCACCGGCCTCAATGCACCGGTGGGATTTGCCGAGAAGGTGGCGGAGCAGATCGCGGAAATCACCGGCCTTCCGTTCACCAGCGCGCCCAACAAGTTCGAGGCCCTGGCGGCGCACGACGCCATGGTGTTTTCACATGGCGCGATCAATTCGGCGGCCGCTGCGCTGTTCAAGATCGCCAATGACATCCGCCTGCTCGGTTCCGGCCCGCGCTCCGGTCTCGGCGAACTGTCCCTGCCGGAAAACGAGCCTGGCTCTTCCATCATGCCGGGCAAGGTCAATCCCACGCAGTGCGAGGCGATGACTCAGGTGTGCGTGCAGATCTTCGGCAACAATGCGGCTCTCACCTTCGCCGGCAGCCAGGGTCATTTCGAGCTGAACGTGTATAATCCGGTCATGGCCTATAACTTCCTCCAGTCGGTACGGCTGATGGCGGACGCGGCCAACAGCTTTACCGAGCATTGCGTGGTCGGCATCGTGCCGCGCGAGGACAACATCAAGGCGGCGCTCGAGCGGTCCTTGATGCTGGTCACGGCTCTTGCCCCGAAGATCGGCTACGATAATGCGGCCAAAATCGCCAAGACCGCGCACAAGAACGGCACGACCTTGCGCGAAGAAGCCGTCGGTGGCGGCTATGTGACGAACGAGGAGTTCGATGCGGTGGTGCGGCCCGAGCAAATGATCTCGCCGGGCTGATCCGCGCCTCTCGCTCTGGGGACAAGGCAACGGGTCGCGCGGGGCGCGGCCCGCAATATACAGAGGGGCGCTATGGGAAATCGCTCGATCGCGATAGATGATCTGCATCCGACCCAGCTGACCCTCGGCATGGCCGAGGTGACACGACGCGCGAAGCGGATGGCGGCCCTCGATAAGGATGACCTGGACGATCTGGTTCGCAAACGCCCGGTGCCGTGCGTCATCGGTCCCAAGGGCCGACTCTATATGATCGACCATCACCATTTGTGTCGTGCGCTGCTTCTGTGCGGCGCTACGACCGTGATGCAGGACCTCTCGGCGACCCGCGACTGGTCTCACATGAGCAGTGAAGAGTTCTGGCCCGCGATGGATCACGCGGGCATGTGCTGGCCCATCGACGCAGACGGCAACCGGCGTCCCTATGTGCGTATTCCGAGCCACGTGCGGGAACTAACCGACAATCCCTGGCGTACCCTGGCCCGCGGCGTGCGCGGCACCGCGTTCCGCGACGATGATGACACCCCGTTCAAGGAATTCATGTGGGGCGAGTATTTCCGCACGTTCATGAGCAAGCGGCTGATCGAGACCAGCCTCGATCTTGCGGAGGATCTCGCGCTCAAGCTGGCACAGCTCGACGAGGCGCAGGACCTGCCAGGATATATCTCCAAGGGAAAATAGCGCGACGTGCCTGCGCGAGCGGGCGCCGTCGCAAGGTCATCAAATCTGATATGGTCCCCGCATCACGCGGTCTGCCCAGAAAGGCTTGTCATGTCCTTCATCAGCGCAATTGCCGGCCGCGTGAAAATCCCCTCACTGATGGTGTTCGTGGGCCTAGTTCTGGCCGGATGCGGGGTCAACGCGATCCCCACCGAGGAAGAGCGCGCGAAAGCGGCCTGGAGCGAGGTGCTCAATCAGTATCAGCGCCGGTCCGACCTTATCCCGAATCTGGTTGAGACGGTGAAGGGGTATGCCGCACAGGAGAAGGACGTGCTGACCTCGGTGGTCGAGGCGCGCGCGAAGGCGACGTCGATTCGCGTGGACGCGTCCACCATCACCGACCCCGCCCAGTTTAAGCAGTTCCAGGATGCTCAATCGCAGCTGTCCGGCGCGCTCGGCCGGCTCATCGCGGTGTCGGAAGCCTATCCGGATTTGAAATCGAACCAGAACTTCCTGGCGCTTCAATCGCAGATCGAAGGCACGGAGAACCGCATCTCCGTCGCACGACGCGATTATATTGAGGCTGTGCGCGTCTATAATACTGAGCTGAGGACATTCCCCGGCTCCATCTGGGCGGCGACCCTCTACCGCTCCAACAAGCCCATGGAGACCTTCACCATCTCCGAGCAGCAGATGCAGGTCCCGAAGGTGAAGTTCAACTGAGGGCGGTGGGAGCGCACCCCATGGCCCTGCGGCCCAGCCTGAAGGCGGCGAGCCGGTTTGCGCCGGGATCGGGAGGTTGGCTGGCCCTGTTCCTGCTGTGCGCGCTCCTCGCCGCCGGGACCCCGGTCTGGGCCGAGCTGACCTTTCCGCCGCTCTCCGGCCGGGTGGTGGATGCGGCCGGGATTCTGGATGCCTCTACCGTTCGAAGCCTCGATACGAAGCTGGCGGCCCAGGAAGCCAAGGCGACGGACCAGTTCGTGATCGCGACCGTGCCGTCGCTTCAGGGCACATCGATCGAGGATTATGCGAACCGGCTCTTCCGATTCTGGCAGATCGGGCAGGCGCGCAAGAATAATGGCGTCCTCCTCCTCGTCGCACCGACCGAACGCAAGGTCCGCATAGAGGTGGGCTATGGCCTTGAGGGCATTCTGACGGACGCGGTGTCGGGAACGATTATCCGCACCGCGATCCTCCCCGCGTTCAAATCCGGCAACATGACCGCCGGCATCGAGGCCGGCGCCGCGGCGATTCTGGAGATTCTCAATCTCGACCCCGAGGAGGCGAAGGCGCGTGCCAAGGGGGCGGAGCCGCAGGCGGGATTGAGCGAGGATGACTGGGTTCAGATTGTCGTCTTCGTGATCATGGTGCTGCTGTTCCTCTATTTCATCCAACGCGGATCCGGTGGCGGGCGCGGAATGGGTGGCCGCAGGCGCGGGGTATTCGTGCCCGGCCCGCTCTCCGGAGGTTGGGGCGGCGGGAGTTCGGGCGGAGGCGGCGGCTTCTCGGGCGGCGGGGGCTCGTCCGGCGGCGGCGGTGCCTCAGGAGGATGGTAGGATGCGTGCCGGCATGACTGCGCGCTCTTCGCGCTCGCCCCAGTCTCCGATTCTGCAACCGGAGGAACTCGAGCGAATCTCCCAAGCCATCGCGACGGCGGAGCGCATGACTTCGGCTGAGATCCGAGTCGCCGTCTCATCCCGGCCGGTGGTGGGGCATGCCTACCATGGAATCATGTGGGCGGCGCTGGCCGCCCTGATTTTGCCCTGGGGAATCATCGCCCTCGCGCCCATGCGGCCCGTCACGCTGCTGGCGGTCCAGGCAGGCTGCTTTATCGTCTTGTGCCTGTTGTTGACACGCCCGGTCGTGGCGTCCCGCCTGGTTCCGCTCGCAGCCCGCCGCCAGGCGGCCCGCGACATGGCGCTCGGCCTTTTCCATGCGCATGGCCTGCATCAGACCGAGGCGCGCAATGGCCTGCTGATCTTCGCCGCTCCCCACGACCGGCTCGTGGAGATCGTTGCCGACGCTGGCGCTCAGGCCGCTATCCCGCACGAGGCCTGGAAAACCCTGTGCGACGCGGTGGTGGAGCGCGCGGGCGAGGGGGCCTTGGCAGAGGGGCTCGCAGCGGCTGTTACCCACGCCGGAACCTTGCTTGCACCGCATTTGCCGTCGCTGCCCGGAGACCAAAACGAACTCTCCGACCGGGTCGTCTTAATATAATATGACCGGGACGGCGGATTTGGCCGAAACAGTGGGGCGAGACCTGCAATAAAGCTGTCACGAAGCTTGCGAGCCCTTGACGCACAGCGACTCTGCAGCTACACCACGCTCCACTTCCACGGCAGACGTTCGCGTCTGAGCGATCGGAGCAGCTTTCCCGGTATCCGGGGCGCCCTGATCAAATAGCCAAAAGCTGCCTGGAAGAGCACTGCGAGACAAGGGTGCACGATCGCGGCGCCAATCTCCGCAAGGAGATGGAGTGGCGTGATCCTCTGTCGCGAACGAAGCGGAAAGCTGTTTATTCAGCTTTCCATGCTTGGGCGTTTGCGGTGCCGCTGAAGGGCGAAAGCCTTTCGGCGTCGAAACTGTTTTGTGGCGGCCTCGGCCGTTAAATCGTGGCGGTCCCCGAGGGGGTCGCAAAATTCATGGATGCGGCGAAAGCCGCAGGTCAGGACGAGGCGAAGGCGTACATGCCGACGATCAACCAGCTGATCCGGAAGCCGCGGGAAGCGCAGAAGGCGCGGGACAAGGCTCCTGCTCTTCAGTCGAGCCCGCAGAAGCGCGGCGTTTGCACCCGCGTTTACACCACGACCCCGAAGAAGCCGAACTCGGCGCTTCGTAAGGTCGCCAAGGTGCGGCTGACCAACAGCTACGAAGTGATCGGTTACATCCCCGGTGAGGGACATAACCTTCAGGAGCACTCGGTGGTCATGATCCGCGGCGGCCGCGTCAAGGATCTTCCCGGCGTGCGTTACCACATCCTCCGCGGCGTGCTGGATACCCAGGGCGTGAAGAACCGCAAGCAGCGCCGTTCGAAGTACGGCGCGAAGCGGCCGAAGTGATCAGGGGAGCTTGAGCTATGTCTCGTCGTCATAAAGCCGAGCGCCGCGAAGTCATTCCGGACGCCAAGTACGGCAGCCTCGTGCTCAGCCGTTTCATGAATTCCGTCATGCGTGACGGCAAGAAGTCGGTTGCGGAAACCATCGTGTACGGCGCCCTCGACGTAGTCGAGTCCAAGGCCAAGCACGATCCGGTCGAGGTGTTCGTCACCGCGCTGGAAAACGTCGCTCCGGCCGTGGAAGTTCGGTCCCGCCGCGTCGGTGGCGCCACCTATCAGGTGCCCGTCGAAGTGCGTGTCGAGCGTCGCCAGACCCTGGCGATCCGCTGGCTCATCGCCTCGGCCCGTGCCCGTAACGAGAAGACCATGGTGGAGCGTCTCTCCGCCGAGCTGCTCGATGCCGCGAACAATCGTGGCAACGCGGTGAAGAAGCGTGAAGATACGCACCGGATGGCGGAAGCCAACCGTGCCTTCTCTCATTATCGCTGGTGATCGGAGAGGACCTCAGTCATGCCGCGCCTTAACGCCATCGAGGACTACCGTAATTTCGGCATCATGGCCCACATTGATGCCGGCAAGACCACGACCACCGAGCGGATTCTCTATTATACCGGCAAGAGCCACAAGATCGGCGAAGTCCATGATGGCGCCGCCACCATGGATTGGATGACGCAGGAGCAGGAGCGTGGCATCACGATCACTTCTGCTGCTACGACCGCCTTCTGGAACGGCAAGCGCCTGAACATCATCGACACCCCGGGCCACGTGGACTTCACCATCGAAGTTGAGCGTTCCCTGCGTGTGCTCGACGGTGCCGTCTGCGTGCTCGACGGCAACCAGGGCGTCGAGCCCCAGACCGAGACCGTGTGGCGCCAGGCCGACAAGTACAACGTGCCCCGCATCGTGTTCGTCAACAAGATGGACAAGACCGGTGCCGATTTCTACCGCTGCGTCGAGATGATCATCGACCGCGTGGCCGGCAACCCCGTGTGCTGCCAGCTGCCGATCGGCTCCGAGAACAATTTCAAGGGCATCATCGACCTCGTCCGCATGAAGGCGGTGGTGTGGGAAGACGAAGCCCTCGGCGCGAAGTTCCATGACGAGGAGATCCCCGCGGATCTCGCCGACAAGGCCGCCGAATATCGCAACAAGCTGGTGGAAGCCGCCGTCGAACTCGACGACGACGCCATGGCTGCTTACCTCGACGGCACCGAGCCGGACGAAGCGACCCTGAAGGCGCTGATCCGCAAGGCGGTCGTGACGCGTAAGTTCAACCCGGTGTTCTGCGGCTCTGCCTTCAAGAACAAGGGTGTTCAGCCCCTGCTCGACGCGGTTGTCGACTTCCTGCCGAGCCCGATCGATCGTGGCGCGATCAAGGGCATCGACTTCCGGACCGAAGAAGACATCGTCCGCATGCCGAGCGACTCGGATCCGCTGTCGGTCCTTGCGTTCAAGATCATGGACGACCCCTTCGTCGGCACCATCACCTTCTGCCGCGTCTATTCGGGCAAGCTCGAAACCGGCATGGGTCTGCTCAACTCCACCCGCGACAAGCGTGAGCGCGTCGGCCGGATGCTGTTGATGCATGCCAACAACCGCGAAGACATCAAGGAAGCCTATGCGGGCGACATCGTCGCTCTGGCCGGCCTGAAGGATGTGCGCACCGGCGATACGCTGTGCGACACCGCCAATCCGGTCATCCTTGAGAAGATGGAATTCCCAGAGCCGGTGATTGAGATCGCCATCGAGCCCAAGTCCAAGGCGGACCAGGAAAAGCTCGGTATCGCGCTCTCCAAGCTGGCGGCGGAGGATCCGTCCTTCCGCGTGTCGACCGATTTCGAAAGCGGCCAGACCATCCTCAAGGGCATGGGCGAACTGCATCTCGACATTAAGGTCGACATTCTGCGCCGGACCTACAAGGTGGACGCCAATATCGGCGCCCCCCAGGTGGCCTATCGCGAGACCATCACGAAGAAGACCGAGGTCGACTACACCCATAAGAAGCAGACCGGCGGTACTGGCCAGTTTGCGCGGGTGAAGTTCACGGTCGAGCCGAACGAAGTCGGCAAGGGCTTCACCTTCGAGAGCGTGATCGTCGGCGGCGCGGTGCCTAAGGAATATATCCCGGGCGTCCAGAAGGGCCTCGAAAGCGTGCTCGGTGCGGGCGTGCTGGCGAACTTCCCGGTGGTGGATGTCAAGGTTCAGCTCACCGACGGCGCGTATCACGAAGTGGACTCGTCCGCTCTCGCGTTCGAAATCGCCTCCCGTGCAGCGTTCCGTGAAGCCCTTCAGAAGGGCGGCTCGGTGCTGCTGGAGCCGATCATGAAGGTCGAGGTGGTGACGCCTGAAGACTATACGGGTTCGGTGATCGGCGATCTGAATTCTCGCCGTGGCCAGATCCAGGGCCAGGACATGCGCGGCAATGCGAACGTCATCAATGCGATGGTGCCGCTGGCCAACATGTTCGGCTACGTGAACACGCTGCGGTCCTTCAGCCAGGGCCGGGCAACTTTCACCATGCAGTTCGACCACTATGAACAAGTGCCGTCGAATGTCGCGCAGGAGGTTCAGGCGAAATACGCCTGAGCTTCATAACCGAACCCTGATCGAGAAATCGCCAGAGAGACCCAACGGAGAGTCCCATGGCCAAAGCAAAATTTGAACGCAACAAGCCGCACTGCAACATCGGCACCATTGGTCACGTTGATCATGGCAAGACGTCCCTGACGGCCGCGATCACGAAGGTGCTTGCGGAAGCGGGTGGCGCGACGTTCACGGCGTACGACCAGATCGACAAGGCGCCGGAAGAGAAGGCGCGCGGCATCACGATTTCGACGGCGCACGTGGAATACGAGACCGCGAACCGCCACTATGCGCACGTGGACTGCCCCGGCCACGCCGACTATGTGAAGAACATGATCACGGGCGCGGCGCAGATGGACGGCGCGATCCTGGTGGTGTCGGCTGCCGACGGCCCGATGCCGCAGACCCGCGAGCACATCCTGCTTGCGCGCCAGGTGGGCGTGCCTGCGCTGGTGGTGTTCCTGAACAAGTGCGACATGGTGGACGATCCCGAGCTGCTGGAGCTCGTGGAGATGGAAGTGCGCGAGCTTCTGTCGAAGTACGACTTCCCGGGCGACGACATCCCGATCATCCACGGCTCGGCGCTGATGGCGCTCGAGGGCAAGTCCCCCGAGCTGGGCCATGAGGCGGTTCTCAAGCTGATGGCGGCGGTGGACAGCTACATCCCGCAGCCGGAGCGTCCGGTTGACCTGCCGTTCCTGATGCCGATCGAGGACGTGTTCTCGATCTCTGGCCGCGGCACGGTTGTGACGGGTCGCGTGGAGCGCGGGATCATCAAGGTGGGCGAGGAAGTCGAGATCGTCGGCATCCGCCCGACCACCAAGACCACGGTGACCGGCGTCGAAATGTTCCGCAAGCTGCTGGACCAGGGCCAGGCGGGCGACAACGTGGGCATCCTGGTGCGTGGCACCAAGCGCGAGGACGTGGAGCGCGGCCAGGTGGTGTGCAAGCCGGGTTCGGTGAAGCCGCACACGAAGTTCAAGGCCGAAGCCTACATCCTGACGAAGGAAGAAGGCGGCCGTCATACGCCGTTCTTCACCAACTACCGCCCGCAGTTCTACTTCCGCACGACGGACGTGACGGGCATCTGCACGCTTCCCGAGGGCACCGAAATGGTGATGCCCGGGGACAATGTTTCGATGGACGTGGCCCTGATCGTTCCCATCGCCATGGAGGAGAAGCTGCGCTTCGCCATCCGTGAAGGTGGCCGGACCGTCGGCGCTGGCGTCGTCGCTTCAATCATCGAGTGAAATAGAAGTTTGAACGGGGGCGCGTGGTTCGCCCATGCGTCCCTCTTTCGTGGAGCCCTAGAGCCATGAACGGCCAGAACATTCGAATCCGCCTGAAGGCGTTCGATCATCGCATCCTCGATGCGTCAACACGCGAGATCGTCGCCACGGCCAAGCGCACGGGCGCGCAGGTGCGCGGCCCGATTCCGCTGCCGACGCGGATCGAGAAGTTCACCGTCAACCGGTCTCCGCACGTCGATAAGAAGTCGCGCGAGCAGTTTGAGATGCGTACTCACAAGCGGTTGCTCGATATTGTCGATCCGACGCCCCAGACGGTGGACGCGCTGATGAAGCTCGACCTCGCCGCCGGCGTTGACGTCGAAATCAAGCTCTGAAGTGAGGCGAGGAGACACGACCATGCGGTCAGGCGTCATCGCCCAGAAGGTCGGCATGACACGCATCTTCACGGATGCAGGTGAACATGTTCCGGTCACTGTGCTGAAAGTTGAGAGCTGCCAGGTGGTTGCCCACCGCACGCTCGATAGCAACGGATATGTCGCGGTTCAGCTCGGTGCTGGCCGTCGCAAGCCGAAGAACACCACCCGCGCCGAGCGGGGCCACTTCGCGGTGGCCGAGGTGGAGCCCAAGCGTAAGCTCGCGGAATTCCGCGTGGACGCCGAAGGCCTCATTCCGGTCGGCGCCGAGATCACAGCTGACCACTTCGTTGTGGGCCAGTATGTGGACGTGACCGGCACCACCATCGGCAAGGGCTTTGCCGGCGGTATGAAGCGGCACAATTTCGGTGGTCTGCGGGCGACGCACGGCGTGTCGATTTCGCACCGCTCCATCGGTTCGACCGGTGGTCGCCAGGATCCTGGCAAGACCTTCAAGAACAAGAAGATGCCGGGTCACATGGGCGACGTCACCGTCACCACCCAGAACCTGAAGGTCGTGATGACCGACGTCGAGCGCGGCCTGATCGCGGTTGAAGGTGCGGTTCCGGGTCACGCCGGCGGCTGGATCATGGTTCGTGATGCGGTCAAGAAGCGTCTGCCCACCGAAGCTCCCAAGCCCGGCGCGTTCAAGCTGCGCGACGGCAATGGCAGCTCGGCCGAGGTGCAGGCTGAAGCGACGAACGGGGAGGGCGCGTGATGGAAATCGCCGTCAAGACGCTCGATGGTGCCGACGCAGGTTCGGTGACGCTCTCGGACGAGATTTTCGGTCTCGAGCCCCGTGCGGATATCTTGCACCGGTGCGTGACCTGGCAGCTGTCCCGTCGCCAGGCTGGTACGCATCGCACCAAGGGTCGTTCGGAAATCAACCGCACGTCCAAGAAGCTCTATAAGCAGAAGGGCACGGGCAACGCCCGTCACGGTGCGGCGTCTGCGCCGCAGTTTCGTGGCGGTGGCCGCGCCTTCGGTCCGGTCGTGCGGTCCCACGCCATCGACCTGCCGAAGAAGGTGCGGGCCCTGGCGCTGAAGCATGCGCTTTCGTCCAAGGCGAAAGCGGAGCAGATCGTCGTTCTCGACCAGATGTCGCTGACCGACCCCAAGACCAAGGCTCTGAAGGAACAGTTCGCGAAGCTCGGTTGGGCTTCGGTGCTGATCGTGGACGGCTCCGAAGTGGAGGCGAACGTCGCCATGGCGGCGCGCAATCTCCCTTACGTGGACGTTCTGCCGATCCAGGGCATCAACGTTTACGACATCCTGCGGCGTGACACCCTGGTCCTGACCAAGGCAGCCGTGGACGCGCTGGAGGCGCGCTTCAAATGAGCCCGCAGCGGAACATCGAGCCGCGTCATTACGACGTGATCCTGTCTCCCGTCATCACCGAGAAGGCGACGGCGGCGAGCGAATTCAACAAGGTCGTCTTCAAGGTCGCCCGCACCGCCACCAAGCCCCAGATCAAGGAGGCGGTGGAGAAGCTGTTCGACGTGAAGGTGAAGAGCGTCAACACCCTCGTCCGTAAGGGCAAGGTGAAGATCTTCAAAGGCCGCAAAGGTGTGCAGTCCGACGTGAAGAAGGCGGTCGTGACCCTCGAAGAGGGCCAAACCATCGACGTCACCACGGGCCTGTGAGCAGAGGGACGGGAATAAGACCATGGCGCTGAAGCATTTCAAGCCGGTCACGCCGAGCCTCCGCCAGCTCGTGATCGTGGACCGCTCCGGCCTCTACAAGGGCAAGCCGGTGAAGACGCTGACCGAGGGCAAGAGCTCCTCGGGTGGCCGCAACAACAACGGTCGCATCACGGTTCGTTTCCGTGGCGGCGGCCACAAGCAGACCTACCGTCTGGTGGATTTCAAGCGCGCCAAGCGCGACATGGCGGCCGTGGTGGAGCGGATCGAATACGATCCCAACCGTTCGGCCTTCATCGCCCTGGTCAAGTACGAAGACGGCGATCTGTCCTATATCTTGGCACCGCAGCGCCTGGCAGTGGGCGATAGCGTGATCGCCGGCGAGCAGGTGGACGTGAAGCCGGGTAACGCCGGACCGCTGGCGAACCTGCCGGTCGGCACGATCGTGCACAACGTCGAGCTGAAGATCGGCAAGGGCGGCCAGATGGCCCGTTCGGCTGGCGCCTACGCGCAGATCGTCGGCCGCGACCACGGCTATGTCATCGTTCGCCTGAACTCGGGCGAGCAGCGTCTGGTGCACGGGGCGTGCTACGCGACGGTGGGTGCGGTTTCGAACCCGGACCACATGAACATTTCTCTGGGCAAGGCGGGTCGTAACCGCTGGCTCGGACGCAAGCCGCATAACCGCGGCGTGACCATGAACCCGGTCGATCACCCCCACGGCGGTGGTGAAGGACGTACCTCGGGCGGCCGTCATCCGGTCACCCCGTGGGGCCTCCCGACCAAAGGCAAGAAGACCCGCAACAACAAGGCGACGGATCGGTTCATCGTGACCAGCCGTCACAAGCGGAAGAAGTGAGGGCCTGACTTATGTCAAGAGCGATTTGGAAGGGCCCGTTCGTCGACGGCTATCTGCTCAAGAAGGCAGACACCGCGCGTGCTTCGGGTCGCAACGATACGATTAAGATCTGGAGCCGTCGTTCGACGATCCTCCCCCAGTTCGTGGGTCTTACTTTCGGCGTTTATAACGGCCAGAAGCACGTCCCTGTTTATGTGTCGGAAGACATGGTCGGCCACAAGTTCGGCGAGTTCTCGCCGACCCGTACCTATTACGGGCATGCGGCCGACAAGAAGTCGAAGCGGCGGTGATAGGCCATGGGTAAGCAGGCAAAGCCCCGCGCTCTCGCGGACAACGAAGCCAAAGCGGTCGCGCGCAATCTGCGCGTCTCCCCGCAGAAGCTGAACCTCGTCGCGGGTCTGATCCGCGGCAAGAAGGTGGCGACGGCGCTCGCCGATCTCGAGTTTTCTCGCAAGCGGATCGCCCGCGACGTGAAGAAGTGCCTCGAGAGCGCGATCGCCAACGCCGAGAACAACCACGAGCTGGACGTCGACGATCTGATCGTTGCCGAAGCGCATGTGGGCAAGGGTCTGGTGATGAAGCGGTTTTCGCCGCGGGCGCGCGGTCGCGCCTCGCGCATCGAGAAGCCGTTCGCGCAGATCACCATCGTGGTGCGTGAAGTTGAGGAGCGGGCCTGATGGGTCAGAAGGTCAATCCGATCGGGCTGCGGCTCGGCATCAACCGCACGTGGGACAGCCGCTGGTTCGCCAACAAGGGCGAATACGGCCAGCTGCTCCACGAGGACATCAAGATCCGCAAGATGCTGTTCAAGCTTCTTAAGCAGGCCGCGGTGTCCAAGGTGGTCATCGAGCGTCCGCACAAGAAGTGCCGCGTGACGATCCATTCCGCCCGCCCGGGCGTGGTGATCGGCAAGAAGGGCGCCGACATCGACAAGCTTCGTAAGAAGGTTGCCGACATGACCAAGTCGGAAGTCTTCATCAACATCGTCGAGATTCGCAAGCCGGAAATCGATGCGCGGTTGGTGGCTGAATCTATTGCCCAGCAGCTGGAGCGCCGCGTTGCGTTCCGCCGCGCCATGAAGCGCGCCGTTCAGTCGGCGATGCGTCTCGGCGCCGAGGGTATCCGGATCAACTGCTCCGGCCGTCTTGGTGGGGCTGAGATTGCGCGCCTGGAATGGTACCGCGAAGGCCGCGTGCCTCTGCATACCTTGCGCGCCGACGTGGACTACGGCACCGCCACCGCCTTCACGACCTACGGGACGTGCGGCGTGAAGGTGTGGGTCTTCAAGGGTGAAATCCTCGAGCACGATCCCATGGCCCAGGACAAGCGCCTGGCCGAGAGTGACGGCCCGAGCGGGCGTCCGCCCCGGCGTGAACGTGATCGCGACCATGGTCGTGACCGCGATCGCGACGCGGCCTGACGCTCGAGCAGAGAGAAAGGCGATAAGCCATGCTGCAACCCAAGCGCACGAAATTCCGCAAGCAGTTCAAGGGACGCATTCACGGCGTCGCTAAGGGCGGCACGGAACTGAATTTTGGCGAATTCGGCCTGAAGGCGCTCGAGCCCGAGCGCGTTACGGCCCGCCAGATCGAAGCCGCGCGTCGCGCACTGACCCGTCACATGAAGCGTGCCGGTCGCGTGTGGATCCGCGTTTTCCCCGATGTGCCCGTGACCTCCAAGCCCACCGAAGTTCGTATGGGTAAGGGCAAGGGCGCCCCGGAATATTGGGCGGCCAAGATCAAGCCCGGCCGCATCATGTTTGAAATCGACGGTGTCAGCGTCGAGACGGCCCGTGAGGCTCTCACGCTCGCCGCCGCGAAACTGCCCATCAAGACGCGCTTCATTCAGCGCATCGCCGAGTGAGGAGAGGCTCATGAAAGCCGAGGACGTTCGGGCCCTCAGCCCCGATCAGCTCGCCGATGAGCTGCTGAAGCTGAAGAAGGAACAGTTCAACCTGCGCTTCCAGAAGGCGACGGGTCAGCTGGAGAACACGGCGCGGTCCAAGGAGATCCGTCGCGATATCGCGCGGGTCAAGACCGTGCAGACCACCAAGCGCGGCGCGGCCGCGTCGAAGGCGAAGTGAGGGAACGATGCCGAAGCGCGTGCTCCAAGGCGTCGTGGTGAGCGACAAGCAGGACAAGACGGTGGTGGTCCGGGT
Organism: Roseixanthobacter pseudopolyaromaticivorans; assembly: GCF_043195145.2. NCBI lineage: Bacteria > Pseudomonadati > Pseudomonadota > Alphaproteobacteria > Hyphomicrobiales > Xanthobacteraceae > Roseixanthobacter > Roseixanthobacter pseudopolyaromaticivorans. Next base: position 2,294,922 of record NZ_CM195539.1, on the reverse strand, counting down.
GGAGCGTCGCTTCACTCACCCGCTGCTGAAGAAGACCGTTCGTCGGTCCAAGAAGTATCACGCGCATGATGCGGACAATTCGTATCATGTGGGCGATATCGTTTGGATCGAAGAGCATCGGCCTCTGTCTAAGCTGAAGAACTGGATCGTGGTCCAGGGCGAGAAGCGGGCCGAGGTCTAAAAACGAAGCGCTCCGATGCTGGGTCCGTCGAGTTCGGGACGCCTGGACCGAGTGGAGACCGCATCGCAGTGAGAACCGTGTACCGATGAGCGGGCACGGTATGTGGAACGGGCAATGCCGGCTTGCCGGCGGCGCTGGATGACGAGAACAGGTGCGTCATGATCCAGATGCAGACCAATCTCGACGTGGCGGACAATTCCGGCGCGCGTCGCGTCATGTGCATCAAGGTGCTGGGCGGGTCCAAGCGGAAATATGCTCACGTTGGCGACATCATCGTGGTGTCGGTCAAGGAAGCGATTCCGCGTGGCCGCGTTAAGAAGGGCGATGTCATGAAGGCCGTCGTGGTGCGCACGGCCAAGGACATTCGTCGCGTCGATGGTTCTGTGATCCGCTTCGACCGCAATGCGGCCGTGCTGATCAACAATCAGAAAGAGCCGGTGGGCACTCGTATCTTCGGACCGGTTCCGCGCGAACTCCGCGCCAAGAACCACATGAAGATCATCTCGCTGGCGCCGGAGGTGCTGTGATGGCGGCGAAGATCAAAAAGGGCGACAAGGTCGTCGTTCTCATCGGCCGCGATAAGGGTCGCACCGGCGAGGTTATTCAGGTGATGCCGAAGGAGGAGCGTGCGCTCGTCCGTGGCGTCAATATCGTCAAGCGCCACCAGCGCCAGACGGCGGACAAGGAAGGCGGGATCATCTCTAAGGAGGCTCCTGTCCATCTGTCCAACCTTGCGGTCGCCGACCCCAAGGACGGCAAGCCGACGCGCGTCGGCTTCCAGGTGCTGGAAGACGGGACCAAGGTCCGCGTGGCCAAGCGTTCCGGGGAGAGGATCGATGGCTGAGGTGAGTTATACCCCCCGGCTGCGTACGCACTACGACGAAGTCGTGCGGCCGAAGCTGATCGAGCAGTTCGGCTATAAGAACCCGCTGCAGGTTCCGGCGATCGAGAAGATCGTCATCAACATGGGCGTCGGCGAAGCCACTGCCGACACCAAGAAGGCGACGACCGCCGCTGCGGACCTCGCGCGCATCGCCGGCCAGAAGCCGGTTCTGACGCGGGCTCGCAAGGCGATCTCGAACTTCAAGCTGCGCGAGAACCAGCCGGTGGGCGCGAAGGTCACCCTTCGCAAGGCGCGCATGTTCGAGTTTCTGGACCGCTTGGTCACGATCGCGCTGCCGCGCGTGCGAGACTTCCGCGGCCTGAACCCGAAGAGCTTCGATGGCCGCGGCAACTATGCCATGGGCATCAAGGAGCACATCGTGTTCCCCGAGATCAACTATGACCAGGTCGAGCAGGTCTGGGGCATGGACATCATCGTGTGCACGACGGCGAAGACGGACGATGAGGCGCGGGCTCTGCTGCGCGCTTTCGACTTCCCCTTCCGCCAGTGACGGTATAGAAGAGGCGATTCGCGCTTGGGTCGGGTTTTCCCGCGAGGCGCGTTTCCCTCTCAAATCAAGAGAAGGTTGTGATTTTCCGGCTGTGGAGGGGTTTTGGCCTCTTCAGACGCGGAGAACAGGAGCAAGACATGGCGAAGAAGAGCGCGATCGAGACAAACGAGCGTCGCCGCAGGCTCTCCAAGAGCTTGGCCGGCAAGCGCGCGGGTCTGAAGGCGATCGTGAACGACAAGACCCTGCCGATCGAGGAGCGGTTTGCCGCCACCCTCAAGCTCGCGCAGATGCCGCGGAATTCCGCGCAGATCCGCGTGCGCAACCGGTGCGAAGTGACCGGGCGCCCCCGCGCGTTCTACCGCAAGCTCAAGATGAGCCGTATCGCGCTGCGCGAACTCGGGTCCCAGGGACTTGTCCCGGGTCTCGTGAAGTCGAGCTGGTGAGGAGAGGCTCATGTCCATCAACGATCCCATCAGCGATCTGATCACCCGTATCCGCAACGCCCAGATGCGGCGCAAGGAGAAGACCTCGACCCCGGGTTCGCGCTTGCGCGCCAGCCTGCTCGATGTTCTCCGCGACGAAGGGTACATCCGCGGCTACACCTCGACCGATCACGGCAATGGCCGGACCGAGTTCGAGATCGAGCTCAAGTATTTCGACGGCCAGCCGGTCATTCGCGAAATCAAGCGCGTGTCCAAGCCCGGCCGCCGGGTCTATGCGTCCGTCAAGACCCTCCCGCGCGTTGCGAATGGTCTTGGCATCGCAGTTGTTTCCACGCCCCAGGGCGTGATGGCCGACCACGACGCCCGCGACAAAAATGTCGGCGGCGAAGTGCTCTGCACGGTGTTCTGAGCGAGCGACGGAGAGAAACATGTCGAAGATCGGCAAGCATCCCGTCGCCATTCCCGCCGGCGTCAATGTCAGCGTGGACGGTCAGACGGTGAAGGTGAAGGGCCCCAAGGGCGCCCTCGAATTGACACTCGTGGAAGAAGTGCTGGCGGAGCTGAATGGCGCCGAGCTGCAAGTCTCCATGCGCGGCGAGACGCAGCGCCATCGGGCGATGTGGGGTATGTCCCGCACCCTGGTCGCCAACCTCGTCGAAGGCGTGACGAAGGGTTTCGAGAAGAAGCTCGAAATCACCGGCGTCGGCTACAAGGCCGCGGCTGCCGGCAAGAACCTCAACCTGTCGCTCGGCTATAGCCACGACGTGATCTATGCGATCCCGGAAGGGATCCAGATCGTGACCCCGAAGCCCACGGAAGTGCTGGTTTCGGGCGTGGATAAGCAGAAGGTCGGTCAGGTGGCTGCCGAGATCCGCGAGTTCCGCGGCCCCGAGCCCTATAAGGGCAAGGGCGTCAAATACGCAGGCGAATTTATCTTCCGCAAGGAAGGCAAGAAGAAGTAACGGAGGCGAACCATGGCTAAGGATTTGGAGGCGCTGGCGCGCCGCAAGGCCAAGGTGCGCCGTGCGATTCGCGTTGCGGCCAACGGGCGTCCCCGCCTGTCGGTGCACCGCACCTCGCAGCACATCTATGCGCAGATCATCGACGATGCGAAGGGCGAGACCGTAGCGGCCGCGTCCAGCCTCGAGAAGGACCTGCGCGGCACCCTGAAGACCGGCGCAGACACCGAGGCCGCCAAGGCCATCGGCAAGCTGGTTGCTGAGCGTGCGGCGGCGAAGGGCGTGACCGCGGTCGTGTTCGACCGTGGCGCATACATCTATCATGGGCGCGTCAAGGCGCTCGCTGAGGGCGCCCGCGAAGGCGGCCTTCAGTTCTGACGCGAAGGACGTAGCGAAATGGCCCGTGAACGGGAACACCGCGGAGATCGCGAGGATCGTGACAACACGTTCGTGGACAAGCTGGTCCACATCAATCGTGTCGCGAAGGTTGTGAAGGGCGGACGGCGCTTCGGTTTCGCCGCCCTGGTTATCGTCGGCGACCAGAAGGGTCGCGTCGGGTTCGGTCATGGCAAGGCGCGTGAAGTGCCGGAAGCCATCCGCAAGGCCACGGAAAGCGCCAAGCGCGCCCTTATCCGCGTGCCGCTGCGCGAAGGCCGCACCCTGCATCACGACGTGCATGGGCACCACGGTGCGGGCAAGGTCATCCTGCGCGCGGCACCGGCCGGTACCGGCATCATCGCTGGCGGCCCCATGCGCGCCGTATTCGAGACGCTCGGCATTCATGATGTCGTCGCCAAGTCGTTCGGGTCTTCCAACCCCTACAACATGGTGCGCGCCACGTTCGATGCCCTGGTCAACCAGGACAGCCCGCGCTCCGTCGCTTCGCGCCGGGGTATCAAGGTGTCGCAGCTCCAGTCCCGCCGCCGCGTCGAAGACGCGGAAGCGACGGACTGAGCCGGGCTCGCAGAATAGGAGCGCGCCATGGCTAAGGCGTCTGAAGGAAAAACCGTCACCGTCGAGCAGGTCGGTTCGCCGATCCGCCGTCCGGCTGACCAGGAAGCAACCCTCGTGGGCCTCGGGCTGAACAAGCGTCATCGCCGTTCGACCCTTCAGGACACGCCGGCGGTGCGGGGGATGATCGCGAAGGTCGCCCATCTCGTCCGCGTCGTCGACTGAGGAGAAGCGAGATGAAGCTCGACGAGATCAGGGACAATGTCGGCGCGCGCAAGAAGCGCATGCGCGTCGGCCGGGGCATTGGCTCCGGCAAGGGCAAGACCGCGGGTCGCGGCGTCAAGGGCCAGAAGGCCCGCACCGGCGTCGCCATCAAGGGCTTCGAGGGCGGCCAGATGCCGTTGCATCGGCGCCTGCCGAAGCGCGGATTCAACAACATCTTCGCGCTCGACTTCAATGAAGTGTCGCTGGGCCGGATCCAGACCGCCATCGACGCGGGTAAGCTGGATGCCGGCACGACCATCGACGCTGCCGCGCTCGTTGCGGCCGGTGTTCTTCGCCGCGTCAAGGATGGCGTGCGCGTGCTCGGCTCCGGCGAGTTGAAGGCGAAGGTGACCCTCGAGGTCGCCTATGCCACCAAGTCGGCGGTTGAGGCGATCGAGAAGGCGGGTGGCTCTGTCACCATGTCGACGGTTTCGGTCGAAGCTGCGTGATTTTGAGGGCGGCGGCGGAGCGGTTGCTTCGCTGCCGCCTTTGTTGTGTTTCGTCGAAAGCGTTTAGTTTTCGATAGTTGGAGGTCCCTCCGGGCATGGGGCCGAAGTTGGAGGCGGTTGTCCGCCTCATCGCGTAGGCCCGGCGCGTCATCTCGCCAATGGTCTGCCGCGGCGAGTGCGGGTATGACCGATGGAAAGATGCGGTACGTGCCGGCTCTCGCCCTGTCGCCGCGCGCTCCCGCCTCTCATGGATAGGCCGTTCCCACGCGGATGGCCCAAGCGGAGCAAGGCATGGTCTCGGCGGCGGAACAACTCGCAGCGAACCTGAATTTCGGCGCCCTCGGCAAGGCCGAGGAACTGAAGAAGCGCATCTGGTTCACCCTTGGCGCCCTTCTGGTGTATCGCCTTGGAACCTATATCCCCCTGCCGGGGATCAATCCCGATGCCCTCTCGCAGGTGTTTCACGGCGCGCAGAACGGCATTATCGGCTTGTTCAACATGTTCTCCGGCGGCGCCGTTGAACGTATGGCGATCTTCGCCTTGAACATCATGCCGTATATCTCCGCCTCGATCATTATTCAGCTTTTGACCACCGTCTCACCGACGCTGGAAGCGCTGAAGAAGGAAGGCGAGAGCGGTCGCAAGCAGATCAATCAATACACCCGCTATCTCACGGTGGTTCTTGCGCTGTTTCAGGCCTATGGCATTTCCGTCGGCCTCGAAAGTTCCGGGTCCGTCGTCCAGGATCCGGGCCTTTTCTTCCGTATCTCCACGGTCATCACCTTGACCGGCGGCACCATGTTCCTGATGTGGCTGGGTGAGCAGATCACCTCGCGCGGCATCGGCAACGGTACGTCTTTGATTATCTTCGCGGGCATCGTCGCGGAACTTCCGGGCGCCTTCGTCCGCACCCTGGAACTCGGGCGTCAGGGCGCGATTTCGACCCCCATCATCCTCCTCGTGCTGGTGATGGTGATCGGTCTCATCGCCTTCATCGTGTTCATGGAGCGGGCGCAGCGCCGGCTGCTGGTGCAGTATCCCAAGCGCCAGGTGGGCAACCGCCTGTACGAGGGGCAGTCCTCGCATCTGCCGCTGAAGTTGAACACGTCGGGTGTTATTCCGCCGATTTTCGCCTCTTCTCTGCTGCTGATTCCGACGACGATCGCGAGTTTCATGCAGGGTTCGGGACCCGAATGGTTGGGCGTGGTGACCACCCAGCTCGGCCACGGTCGGCCGCTGTATATGATTCTCTATGTCGCGCTTATCGTGTTCTTCTGCTTCTTCTACACCGCGATTGTGTTTAATCCGGTGGAGACGGCGGACAATCTGAAGAAGCACGGCGGCTTCATTCCCGGCATCCGTCCGGGCGAGCGGACCGCCGAATATATCGACTATGTGCTGACGCGAATCACGGTGGTCGGTGCTGCTTACATTGCGGCAGTGTGTCTCTTCCCCGAACTGCTCATTTCCTACGCGGCCGTTCCGTTCTATTTCGGAGGGACGTCGTTGTTGATCGTGGTTAGCGTCACGATGGACACCGTATCTCAGATACAGGGACACCTCTTGGCCCACCAGTACGAAGGACTGGTTAAGAAGGCCAAGCTGCGTGGGGGGAGACGGAAATGAGGTTGATTTTGCTGGGACCTCCCGGGGCAGGGAAGGGGACTCAAGCCCAGCGACTGGTGGCCCGTCACGGGATCGTTCAGCTGTCCACCGGCGACATGTTGCGCGCCGCTGTCGCGGCTCAAACGCCGGTGGGGCTGAAAGCCAAGGCGGTGATGGAGGCCGGCGGGCTGGTGTCGGATGACGTGGTCATCGGCATCATCGCCGAGCGGCTTGAGCATGAAGACGCTCAGAAGGGCTTCATCCTCGATGGCTTTCCGCGCACGGTCGCACAGGCCGAGGCGCTCGACCAGATGTTGGCCGAAAAGGGGCTCAAGCTCGATGCAGTGATCGAGCTGGTCGTGGACCAGGCGCTCCTCATGGATCGAATCATGCGCCGGGCAGAAGAGACGAAGGCGCGCGGCGAGCCGGTGCGGAAGGACGATGATCCGGAAGTGTTCCGTCATCGCCTGGATGCCTATAACCGCGACACCGCGATCGTTGCGCCTTATTACGCCGCGCGCGGTCAGTTGCAGCAGATCGATGGCATGCGGCCCATCGACGAGGTGACGAAAGCCATCTCAGAGGTGCTCGAAACGGTCTGAGGGGAACCGGAAGGGGCGGCGACTTGACGCCTGCCCCATAAGCGTGTATCAGCGCTCCCTTCATTCGGCATCCGTGCTGCCCGCGCCGCTTTGGCGACGTGGGACGCGCGGGTTTTGTTTTATCTCCGCATGGGCCGGCCTCCACCGGACGCGGAGACACTGTCCACACTCGTGGGCGGTCCACATGGAGAGACACGTGGCTCGTATCGCAGGCGTCAACATCCCGACCAACAAGCGCGTCATCATTGCGCTTCAGTACATTCACGGCATCGGCGCGAAGAAGGCCGAAGAGATCGTGACCAAGGTGAACATCCCGGCTGAACGCCGCGTGAACCAGCTCACCGACCAGGAAGTGCTGCAGATCCGCGAGACCATCGACCGCGATTACATCGTGGAAGGCGACCTGCGCCGCGAAGTGTCCATGAACATCAAGCGTCTGATGGACCTCGGCTGCTATCGCGGCCTGCGCCATCGTCGCGGCCTGCCGGTGCGCGGCCAGCGCACCCACACCAACGCCCGCACCCGCAAGGGTCCGGCGAAGGCGATCGCCGGCAAGAAGAAGTGATCCGCGCCTAGCGCGATCAGGGGAGGCCGGTCCGCCGGCCTTCCTTTTTGTGTTTCGCTCGACCCGCTCCCGTATGGGAGTACCCATCCCGAGCGCCTGGTGTTACGGGCGCGCCTGAAGGATCAAAGTACAGATGGCCAAGGAAGCTACCCGCGTTAAACGTCGTGAGCGCAAGAACATCGCCTCCGGCGTCGCGCATGTGAACGCATCGTTCAACAACACCATGATCACCATCACGGACGCGCAGGGAAATACCATTTCCTGGTCGTCGGCCGGCGCCATGGGCTTCAAGGGCTCGCGCAAGTCCACCCCATACGCCGCGCAGGTTGCCGCCGAGGACGCGGCCCGCAAGGCCGCCGAGCACGGCATGCGCACCCTGGAAGTGGAAGTCTCCGGTCCCGGCTCGGGACGTGAGTCGGCCCTGCGCGCCCTTCAGGCCGCGGGCTTCATGGTGACGTCGATCCGGGATGTGACCCCGATCCCGCATAACGGCTGCCGTCCGCGCAAGCGCCGGCGCGTCTGAGCGTTCCATTGGCTCGCCGACCCGGTCGGCGAGCCTTCTGCCCGGTTCCTCCCCCCGCATACGGGACGGGTCGGCGCCTCGCGGTCAGAGATGGCACCTGAGTGCAGCGGCCCGGTGAGAAGGCAAGGTGACGCAAGTGATTCAGAAGAACTGGCAAGAACTGATCAAGCCCGAGAAGTTGCAGGTCACGGCTGGCCGCGATCCCAAGCGCCTCGCCACCGTTGTGGCCGAGCCGCTGGAGCGTGGCTTCGGCATGACCCTCGGCAATTCGCTGCGGCGCATCCTGCTGTCCTCTCTGCAGGGCGCGGCGGTGACCTCGGTGCATATCGACGGCGTGTTGCACGAGTTTTCGTCGATCCCCGGCGTGCGCGAGGATGTGACGGACATCATCCTGAACATCAAGGACATCGCCATCAAGATGCAGGGCGAAGGCCCCAAGCGTCTGGTTGCGAAGAAGACCGGCCCCGGCGTGCTGACCGCCGGCGACATCCAGACCGTGGGCGACATTCAGGTTCTCAACCCGAACCTCGTCATCTGCACGCTGGACGACGGCGCCGAGCTGCGGATGGAATTCACCATCGACACCGGCAAGGGCTATGTGGCGGCCGACCGTAACCGGCCGGAAGATGCGCCCATCGGGCTCATCCCCATCGACAGCCTGTATTCGCCGGTCCGCAAGGTCTCCTACAAGGTCGAGAACACCCGTGAGGGTCAGATTCTCGACTATGACAAGCTGACCATGCAGATTGAGACCGACGGGTCCATTTCTGCGGAAGATGCACTGGCATATGCCGCGCGAATCCTGCAGGACCAGCTTGAGATCTTCGTGAACTTCGAAGAGCCCAAGCGCGAGAGCGAATCCACCGCCATTCAGGAGCTGCCCTTCAACCCGGCGCTTCTCAAGAAGGTGGACGAGCTGGAGCTTTCGGTGCGCTCGGCGAACTGCCTGAAGAACGACAACATCGTCTATATCGGCGACCTGATCCAGAAGAGCGAGACGGAGATGCTCCGCACGCCGAACTTCGGGCGCAAGTCGCTGAACGAGATCAAGGAAGTCCTGGCTTCCATGGGTCTGCATCTCGGCATGGAAGTGCCGGGCTGGCCGCCTGAGAACATCGAAGAGCTGGCAAAGCGCTTCGAAGATCACTACTGAGCTTTCCATACGCGGCTCGAGCCGCTCAACCATAAGCCGGCTCGAAACGCCGTCGGATTTTAGGAGTTCGCCGTCATGCGTCACGGCAAGGTACATCGCAAGTTCAACCGCACCTGGGAACATCGCAAGGCGATGTTCATGAACCTCAGCGCGGCGCTCATCACCCATGAGCAGATCGTCACCACCCTGCCCAAGGCGAAGGATCTTCGCCCGGTGGTGGAAAAGCTTGTTACGCTCGCCCGTCGCGGCGATCTGCATGCGCGCCGCCAGGCCATCGCCGAGCTGCGCGACGTTGCAGTGGTGAAGAAGCTGTTCGACGTGATCGCGCCCCGTTATCAGGCGCGGCCGGGTGGCTACACCCGCATCGTCAAGGCCGGCTTCCGCTATGGCGACTCGACCCCGGTTGCGGTGATTGAGTTCGTCGATCGGGACGTGGACGCCAAGGGCGCTTCCGACCACGCCCGCACCGCCGCTGAGGCTGCTGCGGCCTGAGGCTGGATCTCGTTCAGTTTTCGAGCGTTTTGGAAGGGCGGCCGCAAGGTCGCCCTTCTTTCGTTTCAGGCAGGCTCTATATGTTGCGTGCGCCGCCGCTCGGTGTCGGCGCGGACCTAAGGTGGCTCATGGCATCTGGCATTTCCCGCTTCCTTCGCTTCGATCGCTCATTGCCGACTTTGCCCGCCCGGCCCACGCGGACCGGTGCTTCGCTCGCCTGCGCGGCGGGAGTGCTCGGGCTACTGGCGATCGCGATGACAGGGGAAGCGCTCGCCCAGACGACGCCGGCCCCGCAAGCACAGGTGCCGGCATCGCGGAACGAAATCACCCTCAGCTTTGCTCCGGTGGTGGCGCGCACGGCTCCGGCGGTCGTGAACGTCTACGCGCTGAAGAGTGCACCGCGCTCCAATCCCTTCTTTGACGATCCCTTCTTCCGGCGCTTTTTCGGCGGCGGGCAGGGCGGCGACGCACCAGGCCTCGGCGGGCCCGAGCGGATGCAACGCTCGCTGGGATCAGGCGTCATCGTGGATCCGAGCGGCCTTGTGGTCACCAACCACCATGTGATCCAGGGTGCTGACCAGATCCGCATCGCGCTGAACGACAAGCGCGAGTTCGACGCCGAATTGATGCTCAGCGATCCGCGCACCGATCTCGCCGTGCTGCGCATCAAGGGCGATCAGGAGACCTATGCGAGCCTGGAGCTGGGCAATTCGGATGATCTCGCCGTCGGCGATCTGGTGCTGGCGATCGGCGATCCCTTCGGCGTCGGCCAGACGGTGACGCAGGGCATCGTTTCGGCGCTCGCCCGCACGCAGGTGGGCGTATCGGATTACCAGTTTTTCATTCAGACTGACGCGGCGATCAATCCCGGCAATTCGGGTGGCGCGCTCGTCGACATGGCGGGGCGGCTGATCGGCATCAATACGGCGATCTATTCCCGCTCCGGCGGATCCCACGGCATCGGCTTCGCCATCCCGACCAACATGGTACGCGTGGTGCTTGAATCGGCGAAGGCGGGGTCGGCCACGGTGCGCCGGCCCTGGCTCGGCGCCAAGCTCCAGCGCGTGACGCCGGAGATTGCCGAGGGGCTCGGTATTGCCCGGCCGACCGGCGTCCTGGTGCAAAGCGTGCTTGCCGCCAGCCCGGCCTCCAAGGCAGGAATCAAGACCGGCGATCTCATTGTCGCGGTGGAAGGGCAGGGGGTGGATGATCCGGAATCCCTCGGCTATCGGTTCGCCACTCGGCCCATCGGCGGCGTGGTCACGTTTACGGTGAACCGCCAGGGCCGCGAGATGCAGGTGAAGGTGGCCCTGGAACCGGCACCTGAAAGCGTGCCGCGTGACGAAGTGGTTTTGCGGGGGCGGTCTCCCTTTGCGGGCGCACGGGTGGTGAATGTCTCGCCCGCCGTCGCCGAGGAAATGCGGGTAGATGTCGACGACACTGGTGTGGTGGTGGCGGATGTGGCGGAGAACTCTCCCGCCGCCGCCGCAGGCTTCCGCGCCGGGGATGTCATCCTCGCGGTCAACGGCGCCAGGATCGCCCGCACGGCGGATCTGGAGCAGGCCACGCGCGCGCCCATGCGGGCGTGGCAGGTGAGCGTGGCGCGCCGTGGGCGCGTCATCAATGCCGTGATCGGCGGTTGAACCGGGAACGGGTCTGAGGGCGGGGCATGGCGACCTTATTCGAAGCAGCCGGGTTGGAACAGGGGGCGCCGCGCCCCCTGGCGGATCGGCTGCGCCCGGAGAAGATCGCCGACGTGGTGGGGCAGGACCATCTGGTTGGGCCCGACGGAGTGCTCACGCGCATGCTGGAGGGCCGCTCCCTCGGCTCGCTGATCCTCTGGGGACCGCCTGGGACCGGCAAGACCACGGTGGCGCGCCTGCTGGCCCACGCCACCGACCTGCATTTCGAGCAGATCTCGGCCATCTTCTCCGGCGTCGCGGATCTGAAGAAGGTGTTCGAGCAGGCTCGCCATCGCCGTGCGACGGGGCGGGGCACGCTGCTGTTCGTGGATGAGATCCATCGCTTCAACCGTGCCCAACAGGACAGCTTCCTACCCGTGATGGAGGACGGCACGGTGACGCTGGTCGGCGCCACCACAGAAAATCCGTCGTTCGAGCTCAACGCCGCCTTGCTCTCGCGCGCTCGGGTGCTGGTGTTCCGCGCGCTCGATGAAGAGGCGATTTCCCGTCTGCTGGCGCGTGCCGAGGAGGTTGAGGAGCGGCCCCTGCCGCTGGATGCCGACGCCCGCGCCGCGCTCGCGCGCATGGCGGACGGCGACGGGCGAGCGGCGTTGACCCTGGCCGAGGAGGTCTGGCGCGCCGCCCGCCCCGGCGAGGTGTTCGATACGGCCGGCCTGCAAGAGGTGGTGCAGCGCCGCGCGCCAATCTACGACAAGAGCGAGGACGGCCATTACAACCTCATCTCCGCCTTGCACAAATCCGTCCGCGGGTCGGACCCGGACGCGGCGCTCTATTATCTCGCCCGCATGCTGGATGCCGGGGAAAGCCCCTTGTTCCTGGCCCGCCGGCTGGTGCGCATGGCGGTAGAGGATATCGGGCTCGCCGATCCGCAGGCCCTGGTGGTCGCCAATGCGGCGAAGGAAGCCTACGACTTCCTCGGCTCGCCTGAGGGCGAGCTGGCGCTGGCCGAGGCGGCCGTCTACATGGCGACCGCACCCAAATCCAATTCGGTCTACAAGGCCTGGTCGGCGGCGATGCGCACCGCCAAGGCCGGCGGCTCGCTGGTGCCGCCCAAGCACATTCTAAATGCCCCCACCAAGCTCATGAAGGGCGAGGGCTATGGCAAGGGCTATCGCTACGATCATGATGAGCCCGATGCGTTCTCGGGGCAGAACTACTTTCCCGAGCAGCTGGGGCGGCAGAGCTTCTTCCATCCGGTGGAGCGCGGCTTCGAGCGCGAGATCAAGAAGCGCATGGACTATTGGGCGCGATTGCGGGCGGAGCGTGGGGAGCCGTGATGCCGGGGCCGGTGCTGCGGTGCAAAAATCCCGGCCGATGCCCTTGATGCGGGACGGCCGGGACCGCTAAGACGAAGAGGTCCTTCATTCGTGCAGGTGCAGCCATGATTCCCGCGCTTCTGGTGTTCGTCGGGGCGGGCCTTGGCGGTCTGATGCGCCATCTGTTCAATCTGGCGGGCTTGCGCCTGCTGGGCATGGTGGACTTTCCCTACGTCACGATGTTCATCAACGTGCTCGGCTGTTTCATCATGGGGGTGGCGACCATTTGGTTCGCCATGAGGTCCGGGGTGAGCTGGTCGCAGCCCACACGCCTGTTCCTGACCACCGGTGTCCTGGGCGGGTTCACGACCTTCTCCACGTTTTCGCTGGAGTTCGCCCTGCTGATGGAACGCGGCGTCTGGGGCTATGCCGCGGCTTATGCCATCGGCTCACTGGTGCTTTGCATCCTCGCCGTGTTGGCCGGCATGGCACTTATGCGCGCCATTGCGTGACATAGCGGCGGGGGACGCGTAAATCTGCGCGCAAGTTCCGACCGTTGCGAGGATGTGACCCATGGCGGTCGAAGTAAAGCAGGTGAGTGCGGACGAGGCCGGGATGCGCCTCGACCGCTGGTTCAAGGCGCATTTCCCGGATCTGTCCTTCGGCCACCTCCAGAAGCTAGTGCGCACAGGGCAGGTGCGCGTGGATGGCGGGCGCGCGAAAACCTCCACCCGGCTCGAGCCGGGCCAGAGCGTGCGCGTTCCCCCGCTGGGCGTGGACTCCGATGGAATCGAGCCGGTGGATGCTGCCGATGAGGCGGCGCGGTCCGCCGCGCCAGGGGGTGAGGCGGGTCAACGCCCGGCCGCTCCGCGTGGCGTGATCGCAGCCGCGGCGCGCCGCGAGAGCGATGATCTCACCGCGCTGAAGGCCATGATCCTCTATGAGGACAAGGACGTGATGGTGCTCAACAAGCCCATGGGCCTCGCGGTCCAGGGTGGGTCGGGCACCTATCGTCATATCGACGGCATGCTGGATTCCATGCGCGATCGCGACGGGCAGAAGCCGCGCCTCGTCCATCGCATCGACAAAGACACCGCCGGCTGCCTGCTGATCGCCAAGACGCGCCTTGCAGCCTCCATCCTCACCAAGAGCTTCCGCTCGCGCGAGGCGCGCAAGATCTATTGGGCGCTCGTGCCCGGCGTGCCAAAGCCCCGCCAGGGCCGTATCTCCACCTATCTGGCCCGTGAGGAGAGCGAGGAGCGCATGCGGGTTGCGAAGCACGGCGAGGACGAGGCGAGCCACGCCCTGACCTATTATGCCGTCGTCGACCAGGCGGCTCAGAAGATGGCCTGGCTTTCCCTGAAGCCGGTCACTGGCCGCACCCATCAGTTGCGCGCGCACATGGCCCACATCGGCCATCCCATTGTCGGCGACCCGAAATATTTCAACATCGAGAACTGGGAATTTCCCGGGGGTATGCAGAACAAGCTGCATCTGTTGGCACGCCGCATCGTGATTCCCCATCCGCGTGGCACTGGCGTGATCGATGTGTCGGCGCCGCTTCCACCCCATATGGCGCAATCCTGGGCGGTGCTGGGGCTGGATGCGACTCAGTACGATCCGATCCTGGAAGCGCCGGAATCCTGATCAGAAAGAGAGCCGTCCTGCCGCAGCGGCCGGCGCCTGACCCAGGTCAGCGTCCGCCGTGCAGGTTTCCCCTGCGGACAAACCGCGCTACAGGGATGCCCCGGGGGCGAGTCATCCAATCTAGTTACGGAGACGATGCATGAGCCGACAGCCAGACGTGTGTCCCGGCTGTGGAGCACCGACGCATCCCCACGCCCATGAATGCGCTGAATGCGGCACCGCCCTGCCGCCGCGCCGTTCGATGCTCCCCCTTATCGTCGGCGCCGCGGGCGTCCTGGTCGCGCTCTTGGCCGGGGCGGGGGTATGGATCATGCTCAGCCCGCCCCACGGCGGCGCGGTACAGGATGCCGGTGCGCCGGTTCAGCCCGCGCCGGCCGCACCCGTCTCGGCGGATGTCACTGCGGCACCGGCCCCGAGCCCATCTGTCCCGGCCGCGCCCGATCCGCAGGCCGCTGCCCCTCAGATTGCGACTGCCCCGTCATCCGCTCCCGCCAATGCGCCGGAGCCGGAGACCGCCTTGCCGACCGTGCGTCCGGGCGTAACGCTTCCATCGGCGGACGAACCGACCCGGCGCGCCTTCGCGAAGACCACCCAGGATAATTTTGTCCAGAACGGGCTCGATCTTCAGGTCACGACCAGCGGGCAGGAGGCGACCACGATCGCCATCAAGTTCAATTTCCCGGCCAAGACCGCCGTGGAACTGATCGCGTCCGGCCCGTTCCCGCGCCAATGCAAGCAGCGCGGGTTTAAGACCATTCAATTCTCCGATCCCAACGCCATATCCTGGACTTATGATCTCGCCACCGACAAGCTGACCCAGAAATGACGACGGACGACACCTCTTCCGGCCTGGTCCTGTTCGATTGCGACGGCACGCTGGTGGATAGCCAGCACGCGATCGTCGAGGCCATGAGCGCTGCCTTCGTTTCCTGCGGCGTGGCGCCGCCAGAGCGGGGGGAGATTTTGTCGGTCGTCGGCCTCTCGCTGCCGGAGACGTTCGCGGTGCTCTCGCGCGGGGCCGCGGACTTTCCCGTGGAGGCGCTCGAGGCGGCCTATCGCTCCACCTACCGCACGCAGCGCGAAGCCGCGCCCACCGAGCCGCTTTATCCCGGGGCGCGGGAGACGCTGGAAGCGCTGCGCGCCCGCACCGACCTGCAATTGGGCATGGTGACCGGCAAGGCCCGGCGCGGCGTGCGCCGCGTGCTGACGGGTCACCAAATGGAAGGCTGGTTCTCCACCATCCAGACGGCAGACGATGCCCCCTCCAAGCCGCATCCGGCCATGGTGCTGCAGGCGATGGCGGAGCTTGGCGCGGATCCGGCCTTGACCGTGGTGGTGGGAGATACAACCTACGATATGCAAATGGCCAAGGCGGCCGGCGCCTTCGCCATCGCCGTCGGCTGGGGCTATCATGAACGCGGCGCGTTGCTGGCAGCCGGCGCGGACCTGATGGTGGACCGGTTCGCGGAGCTGCCGACGGCCATCGAGACCTTGTTCGCGCGCGTTTCCGCGTAAGGCGCGCCAGGCGAAATCACGGGACCCACATGCGCGATCTTCTCGAAGGCATCGAAACAACGGGTATCGACCCGGCGGAATCCGTGCGCGCCGCCCAGCGGGTGACGTTGCCGAAGCGGTTTTACAAGGCCGCGAGCGTCGGCACGGAGGTGGATGGCTTCACCATTCTTCTGGATGGGCGGCCGGTGCGCACGCCGGCCCGCGATATCCTGCGCCTGCCCACGCGCGCCCTCGCCGAGGCGGTGGCCGCCGAATGGGAGGCTCAGATCAGCGAGATCAATCCCCACGCCATGCCGCTGACGCGCCTCGTCAATGTGGTGCTGGACGGGGTGATGCGCGATCCTGCCGCCTCCGCCGCCGAGGTGGTCAGCTATGCCGGCACCGACCTGCTCTGCTATCGCGCGGATGGCCCGGAGCGGCTGGAGGCGCAGCAGGCGCAGGCGTGGGACCCGGTTCTGGGTTGGTTCCGCGACCAGCACGGCGCCCGATTTTTCCTCAGCACCGGCGTACGCCATGTGAAGCAGCCGGACGAGACCTTGGCGCGCATCGCGGACTTGGTGCCGCGCGAGCCGTTCCGCCTGGCGGCTGTCACCTCGATGACGGCGCTCACCGGCTCCGCCCTACTGGCGCTGGCGGTGGCCTATGGCGCGATCGATGCGGAAACCGCATGGACCGCCGCCCATGTGGACGAGGCGTGGAACCGTGCCCAATGGGGTGAGGACGAGCTTGCAGCGGCGCGCCATGCCGCCCGCAAACTGGAGATGGACGCGGCCGCGCGCCTGCTCGCCCTGCTGGACTGAGGCTGCCTACGCCTCAATCAGGGACCGCCGTCATGCGCCGCTTCACGTCTTCCGCCATGCGCGCGAACACGGTGCTCCACCCCCCCGGCACATCCTGACGGAACAGACGCACGCTCGGATACCAGGGGGTATCCTCCCGCACCGCCAGCCAGCGCCAGTCGCAGCCGGCAATCAGCGCCAGCAGGGCCGGGCGGCCGAGCGCGCCGGCCAGATGGATCATGGCGGTATCGCACGAAATCACCAGATCGCACGCAGCAAGGATCGCCGCGCTATCGAGGAAGGTCTCGCCCGGCGGATCGATAGCCGCCATGTGCTCGACCGCGAACGGCAGGCCGGCGGCCTCCGCCTGCTCCTCGCCCGGACCCTTCTGAAGCGAGAGGATCCGCACGCCGTCCAGCGCCGCGACCGGCGCAAGAGCTGCGAGTGGAAAGGCCCGGCTCATCCCGGCTTCACCCTTGGGATTTCCCGCCCAGGCCACGGCGATCTTGAAGCCGCCGTCGCCCAGCCTCTGCCGCCACGCCTCGGTGCGGGTGGGCTGCGCCTTCAGATAAGGCGCGAAGGGCGGCAGCGTCTGCGGCGTCAGATGGAGCAGATGCGGCACGCTCATCAGCGGCGCCCAGCGCGCCGGCTCGCGCAGCCCGATGGCCTGCTCGATGCTCATGACGCCCGCAATACCTTCGATCCCCGACAGGAGGGGCAGCATCTCGGGTGTGGCCGCGAGGGCCACCTTGTGACCGAGGCGGCCGAGCAGCGGCGCGAACCGAGCGAACTGGATGATGTCGCCGCGCCCCTGTTCGGCCTGGAGCACGAGCAGGCTTTTCTGGTCCGGCTTGTCTCCCGTCCAGCGCGGGTAGGGAAATTCCGCATAACCCTTCTGGCGCAGCTCGTTGCGGCGCTCGAACAAAGGCAGGCCGCGCATCCAGTCGCCGCTGCGCAGGCGCGCGGTGGCCAGCAGGAACGCGACTTCCGGGTGCGGCGGCGCCGCCTGCACCAGGGGTTCAAGGTCACGCCTGCCATCCTCCAGCCGGCCGAGGTCCATCTGGAGCTGGGCGCGCAGAATGCGGGCGCGGATGAAGGCGGGATCGCGGGTGAGCGCCCGATCGAGATCAGCTATCGCGTCTCCATGCCGTCCGACGGTGGAGAGCAGCAGGGCGCGCGGATAGAGAATGTCAGGCCGGTCGGGCGCCAGTTCCGCGGCGCGCGTGGCGCTTTCCACGCCTTCGGAAAAACGCCGCAGGTCCAGCAGCACGCTGGCGCGGTTGGCGTGGGCCTGCGCGGCACGGGGATCAAGCACGAGCGCCCGGTCCAGCAGTTCCAGCGCCTCCTGCGGGCGGTCCAGATTGCGTAGGGCGAGCGCCGTATTGGACAGCGCGTCCACATTGTCCGGTTCCGCCGCCAGCACGGCTTCAAAAGCCGTCAGGGCAGGCGCGTAGCGCATCAGGGTGCTCAGCGAGACACCCCGGTTGAGATGCGCAGCGCCCATGTTCGGGGACATGGCGAGCGCGGTGTCGAAGGATTTGATGGCATCCTCGTGCCTGTCCATCTCCTGCAACAACGCGCCGCGATTGAGCCAGCCTTCGGGACGGCGAGGGGCGAGGCGCAAGGATTCGTCATAAGCGCGCAGCGCCTCGGTGCGGCGGCCGAGGGCGCCGAGCACGCCGGCGCGGCTGCCCCAGGCATCGGGATTTTCCGGCGCGAGGGCGATGGCCCGATCGTAGGCCGCGAGCGCTTCCGTCAGGCGGTCGAGCCGCTCCAATGCCAGACCAAGCAGATCGAATGCCCGCCCGTCCTGCGGCGCGGCTTGCGTCGCGTCCTGAAGGAGGCGCACGCCATCCTCCAGCCGCCCTTGCTGGCATTGGAGCCGGCCGAGCCGGAACAGGGCCTCGCCGTCTCGCGGTGTCGCGCGCAGAATCTCGCCATAGAGGTCCGCCGCTTCGTCCAATTGGCCGGAATCGTGAAGGGCGATCGCCCGGTCGAGAAGAGAGGATGATGCGGGCATGGTCCAACGCTGCCGATAAAGGAGCGGCACCATATTCATTCGCGCGGCCCGCCGGAACCCCGCGCGGACGCCAGCGAACTTATTGCATCGCCGCGCGTTTGCCTCTTCAATCCCTTCACTACAGTAGCGAGGCCTTGGCGATGGATATCGATACCGAACACCTGGGCGAAGTGGCGGTCGTCTACGGCCTGAATGTGGTCTACGCACTGGTTCTGCTGGGTGTCGGCTGGTGGATTGCGCGCACCGTCGAGGGCCTGCTGATGCGCGGCCTCAGCGCCACAGGGCGGATCGACGTGACGGTGGCGAGCTTTCTCGCCAGCCTCGCCAAATATGCCGTGCTGGTGTTCGTGCTGGTTGCGGTACTCCAGCGTTTCGGGATCCAGACCACCAGTATCATCGCCGTGTTGGGTGCAGCCTCCTTGGCCGTCGGTCTCGCCTTGCAGGGCACCTTGTCCAACATGGCCGCGGGCGTGATGTTGCTGATCTTCCGGCCGTTCCGTGTCGGCGACCAAGTGGAGGTCGCCGGAAAGGCCGGCACGGTGAAG
Organism: Roseixanthobacter pseudopolyaromaticivorans; assembly: GCF_043195145.2. Lineage (NCBI taxonomy): Bacteria > Pseudomonadati > Pseudomonadota > Alphaproteobacteria > Hyphomicrobiales > Xanthobacteraceae > Roseixanthobacter > Roseixanthobacter pseudopolyaromaticivorans. The sequence goes on along the minus strand of NZ_CM195539.1, from coordinate 2,275,876 downwards.
GCCCTCACCTTGTTCACCACCGAACTTGCAGGCGCCGCCAATGTGCAGATCCTGATCCCCAACGGGCAGGTGTGGGGCACCGCGATCCTGAACAAGTCCGCCTATCCGGCTGGCGATTCGACGGTGTCGGTGGCGCTGGAGGTGGCGACCAGTATGGATGTGGACGCGTTTCGCGCCAAGGTGCTCGCCTTCCTCCAACAAGATCAGCGGGTCCTGGCGACTCCTGCGCCGAGTGTCGTTCTTGGCAAGCTCGGCTATGACCGGATCGAACTGACCGTCTCCGCGACCACCAAGCCCGCCGATGCTACGGCGGTGAAGGAAGAGCTGCTGGAGCTGGTGCGTCCCCTGATTTATGCGGCACCGTCGGAGAAGCCGGCGCTGGTCTCGCCTTAGACCCATCCGCGCCTTCGGAAATGCCGTGACCGCAGACGACATTCGCGAATTGTTCGCCAACTTCGGCCCGGTGGACGTGCGCCGCATGTTCGGCGGCGCCGGCGTCTATGCGGACGGCGCGATGTTCGCGCTCGAGGTCGGCGGGGAGCTGTATCTGAAGGTCGATGAAGGCTTCGCCCTGGACCTGGGGGCGGGCGGCTCGGTGCCGTTCAGCTATGAAGCGAAGGGACGGCGCACCATCATGTCCTATTGGAAGGTGCCAGAAGCAGCGCTGGACGATGGGGATGATCTGGCCGCGCTGGCCCGCCGTGCGCTCGAAATCGCCCGTGCCGCCCGGCTGAAGAAGCCCGCCGCATCGAGGCCGCGCAAGAGGTCCGCAACCAAGCGCGGCAAGCCGGCGCGGCCGGAGGGCGGCCTCTGAAAATCCGCTGAGCGGGTTCTTGCAGCGGACAGGGCCGAAGAGAAAGAAAATGAGGCAGGGCCTTTACGGCCCACGCCTCGGGGTCAGCTCGTTGCCTTCACGCGCACGGGGCGCAGCAGGAAGGCGGGGAGGTGGGACATGTCCGCCGGCTCGTTGACCGGGGGACGCTCGCGACGCGGCGGACGGCTGGATTCGCGGGGCGCAGTCTCGCGAGCCGCCACGTCACGGGCCGGTGCCTCGCGCGGTTCCCGCGGCGGGCGCGGCTCACGCGGTGGACGCGCCTCGCGCACTGGAGCGGCCGCTATCTCGACAGGGGCCGCCTCTTCGCGGGGCGCACCGTCGCGCGGCTTGCGGTTGCGGGTGTTCTGACGCTCGGCGCGCGGCACGTCGCCCTCTTCCGGGCGGGCGGAGCGGCCTTTCTCGCGACCACGGCCACCGTCACGGCCCTTGTCGCGGCCGCGCTTGTCACCGGCGCCGGTGCGACGCTCGCGCGGCGGGGCTTCGCCAAGCGGCTCGCCCTGCCAGGGAATGGGATTGCCGATCAGCTTCTCGATGGCGGCCAGGGACTTCAAGTCGTCATGGGTCATCAAGGCGATGGCCATGCCGCTGCGGCCCGCGCGGCCCGTGCGGCCGATGCGGTGGACATAATCCTCCGCATGGTGGGGAACGTCATAATTGAAGACGTGGCTGACGGCCGGAATATCCAGCCCGCGCGCCGCGACGTCGGAGGCCACCAGCAAGGTGGCTTCGCCTGAGCGGAACTGGTCCAGCGCCTGGGTGCGGGACCGCTGGTCCATGTCGCCGTGCAGGCACACCACATTGAAGCCGTGCTTCTGCAGGGAGCGGTGGACCACAGAGACCTCGCTCTTGCGATTGCAGAAGACGATGCCGTTCTGCAGCCCTTCCGCGCCCCGGATCAGTTCGCGCAGCTTCTCGCGCTTTTCATAATCCTCCCGGCCGGTGGCAACCAGGACCTGGGTGACGGTCGTGGCCGTGGACGCGGGCTTGGAAACCTCGACCCGGACCGGGTTGGAGAGGAATTGCGACACGAGCCGCTGGATTTCCGGCGGCATGGTGGCGGAGAAGAACAACGTCTGCCGGGTAAAGGGCACCAGCTTGCAGATGCGTTCGATGTCGGGAATGAAGCCCATGTCCAGCATGCGGTCGGCTTCGTCGATGACGAGCACTTCGATGCCCGAGAGCAGGAGTTGCCCGCGCTCCACATGGTCAAGCAGCCGGCCGGGGGTGGCGATGAGGACATCGACACCACGCACCAGCTTGGTGTTCTGGTCGCCAAACGAGACGCCGCCGATCAGCAGCGCGACATTGAGCTTATGGTTCTTGCCGTAGCGGGCGAAGCTGTCCTCGACCTGGGCTGCGAGTTCGCGCGTCGGTTCGAGGATGAGGGTGCGCGGCATGCGCGCCCGTGCCCGGCCCTGCTCCAGCAGGGTCAACATGGGAAGGGTGAAGGCGGCGGTCTTGCCGGTGCCCGTCTGCGCCAAGCCCAGCACGTCGCGCCGGGCGAGAACGTGCGGAATGGCTTGCGCCTGGATGGGCGTGGGCGTGGTGTAGCCGGACGCCGTGACGGCCGAGAGGACTTTTTCGCTCAGGCCGAGTTCGGAAAATGACATATCGTCGCTTAATGCGGCAGCGCTCCGCTTATCGCAGGCCCCGTGCCGTACGGGGCTGGGCGAGCGGTCGTCGCTCGGCGCGCTTGGATTCGAAATAATCGGACGACACGTTGTAAAGTAAGGATTTTGTGCGCTGTGTCAATGCTTCTCGTTCAGCGTGCCATGCGCCAGGGGAATTGCAGGGACGAGCGCTATGCGAAACCGGCCTTGACCCTCCCGTGAATGAGCGCCAAGGAAGCTTTCTCACCGAGCCCTCACTCAGGGCGACGTCCCCGCCTTTTCTCCAAACCGTGCCGCCATGCCCTTTCTTCTGGTCCTCGGTCTGGCCGGGTTCGCCAGCGCCTTTTCCATGCGCGCGGTGGACCCCATGCTCAACCTGCTGGCGGCGGACCTTGCCGTGACGCTGCAGCGTGCAGCGCTTCTCGCCAGTGCCTTCTCCTTGCCCTATGCCGCGATGCAATTGGTGTTCGGCCCCATCGGTGATGCCGTGGGCAGGGTGCGTCTGATCCGCGTGACGCTGTCCATGCTCTGCCTCGGGCTCGTCGGCTGCGCGCTGGCGCCAAGCCATGAAGCCTTGATGGCGGGACGCATCTTTTCCGGCGGGTGGGCCGGCGGGGTGATACCTGTGGCGCTCGCGACTGTCGGCGATCGCGTGACCATGCGGCAGCGCCCCCAGGCGCTCGGACGCCTGCTCATGGCCATAGTCCTGGGCCAGCTCGGCGGGGCCATGGCCTCGGGCATGATCTCCACCCTAATCGGATGGCGCGCCGTGTTCTGGTGCACGGCGGCGGTGGCGGGTACTGCGGCGTTCGGCGCCATGTTCTTCCTCAGCGAGACGGCAATTCCGCAGCGCCCGTCCGTGCGCGGGGCGCTGGAGCGCTATCGCGTGGTGTTCAGTAATCCCCTCTCGATCCGCCTGTTCCTGGTCGCCGCCATCGAGGGCGCGCTGATCTTCGGCGTGTTCCCGTTCGTTGCCGCCCATATGGTGGGGCGCGCACTCGGAGATGCGGTGGAGGCGGGCTTCGCCCTCGGCATGTTCGGCGTGGGCGGCGTGATCTATACCTTCCTGGTGGCGGTTCTGGTGCGCCGGCTTGGCCTGTCCGGCATGGCCGGGCTCGGCGCGACGGTGGCGGGGATATGCCTGATCGCCATTGCGCTGGTGCCCTCGCTCGGCCTGATGCTGGCGCTGTTCGGCGTGCTCGGTTTTGGCTTCTACATGATCCACAACACCTTGCAGATCATGGCCACCGAGCTGGTCCCGGCGGCGCGCGGCTCGGCCGTGGCGCTCTATGCCACCTTCTTCTTTTCCGGCCAGGCGTTGGGCGCCCTGCTGGCGGCGCAGCTGGTCGGCCTCATCGGGCCGGTGGAGCTGTTTGCGGGCGCAGGCGTGTGTCTGATTGCGCTCGCCTGGCCGGCCTCGCGCCTGCCGCGTCGCCTCAAGCCTGCAGCATCGGAGCCGGCGCCGGTCGATCCCTCGGCCTGAGGGATCGAGCGTCAGATATCCAGCAGATCCTCGCCCGCAAACGCGGCACGCTCGGAAATGAAGGCGAAGCGCGCCTCCGGCTTGTTGCCCATGAGACGTTCCACCAAGTCGGCGGTGTCGGCCTGCGCCGCCGCCTCGATGGTGACGCGCAGCATGGTGCGGGTGCGCGGATTCATCGTGGTTTCCTTGAGCTGCGCCGGCATCATCTCGCCGAGGCCTTTGAAGCGGCCAATCTCCACCTTGCCGCGGCCGGAGAATTCCTTCTTCAGCAACTGGTCCTTGTGGGCATCGTCCCGGGCGTAGAGCGTCTTGGCGCCCTGGGTGATGCGGTAGAGGGGGGGCACCGCCAGAAACAGGTGGCCCTCCTCGATGAGCTTCGGAATCTGCCGATAGAAAAAGGTGACGAGAAGAGAGGCGATGTGGGCGCCGTCCACGTCCGCGTCGGTCATGATGACCACCTTCTCATAGCGCAGGTCCGCCTCGCGATATTGGGCGAGCGTTCCGCAGCCGAGCGCCTGGAGCAGGTCCGACAATTGCTGGTTCTGGGCAAGCTTGTCGCGCCCGGCGCTGGCGACATTGAGGATCTTGCCACGCAGCGGCAGCACCGCCTGGGTCTTGCGATCCCGCGCCTGCTTGGCCGAGCCGCCAGCCGAGTCGCCCTCGACGATGAAGATTTCAGACCCCGCCGCCTCGGTGTTGGAGCAATCCGCGAGCTTGCCCGGCAGGCGCAGCTTGCGCACGGCGGTCTTGCGGGAGATCTCCTTTTCCTGCTTGCGGCGCAGGCGCTCTTCCGCGCGCTCCACCACATGGTCCAGCAGGCGGTTGGCCTGGACCGGATTGGCGGCAAGCCAATGGTCGAGCGGATCGCGCAGCGCCTGCTCGACGATGCGCGAGGCCTCCGCCGTGGCGAGCCGGTCTTTGGTCTGGCCCTGGAATTCCGGCTCGCGAACGAACACGGAAAGCATCGCCGCGCAGCCGGTGGTAACGTCGTCGCCGATCAGGATGGCCGCGCGCTTCGCCTGGCCAATACGCTCGGCATAATCGCGCAGGCCCTTGAGCAGAACCAAGCGCAGCCCGTTCTCATGGGTGCCACCGTCATGGGTGGGAATGGTGTTGCAATAAGAGGAAATGCCGCCGTCGCCATCGGCAACCCAGGCCACCGCCCATTCCACCGAGCCGTGGCCGCCTTGCTTCTGGATCCGGCCAGCGAAGATTTCGTTATGGACCAGCGTCTGACCTTCAAGGTCGCCCGCGAGATAATCCTTGAGGCCGCCCGGGAAGCGGAAGGTCATCTTGTCCGGCACGCCGGTTGTGCCCACCAGCAAAGCGGGGTCGCACGACCAGCGGATTTCCACGCCGCCGAACAGATAGGCCTTGGACCGCGCCATGCGGAACACGCGGGCGGGCTCGAAATGCGCACCTTCGCCGAAAATTTGGGGATCGGGATGGAAGCGCACCTTGGTGCCGCGCCGGTTGGTGATGCGGCCGACTTCGGCAAGCGGCCCGAGTGGTGCACCTTTGGAAAAGCTTTGGCGGTAAAGGGTCTGGTTGCGCGCGACTTCGATTTCCAGATGGTCGGACAGCGCGTTTACCACCGAGACGCCGACGCCGTGCAGGCCGCCGGAGGTTTCATAGACCTTGCTGTCGAACTTTCCGCCCGCGTGCAGCGTGGTCATGATGACTTCGACGGTGGACTTGCCGGGGAATTTGGGATGCGCCTCCACCGGGATGCCGCGCCCGTTGTCGGTCACGGTCAGCGTGCTGTCGGCGGCGAGATGCACTTCGATAAAGGTGGCGTGCCCGGCCACCGCCTCGTCCATGGAATTGTCGATCACCTCGGCGAAGAGATGATGCAGGGCTTTGACATCGGTGCCGCCGATATACATGCCGGGGCGGCGGCGCACCGGCTCCAGCCCTTCCAGCACCTCGATATGGGCGGCGGTATAATCGCTCGCCATTTCCGGCACGGCGGCGGGTGCCTTCGCGCGGGGGCTCGGGGCCTTGCGGGCAGGGGCGGGAGCGGCAAACAGATCGTCGTTATCGGACATGAGGCTCTTTAAGTCGCTTTAGGGGCGAATCGCCGCCGGCCATCATGCCAGGGCGAGGGAACGAAAGGGAACATACCGGAAACGCGCGCAGCGCGGGACTGGTCACTTATCCCTGTCTTTCGCCTGATATGGGATCGGTGTACAGACCCCCGACCGAACACGCCCGCGCAGCGTTCCGCGCACGGATGGGTACGGCCAACGTCACACGGCCCCTGGCGGGCGGGAGAAGGACATGTCGGAGACAGCAAAGGCACGGATCGCGGTTCTTGGCGCCTCGGGTTACACCGGGTCTGAACTCGTGCGCCTTCTGCTGCGCCATCCGCGTGTCGAGCTGGTGGCCCTGACGGCGGACCGCAAAGCCGGCCAGTCCATGGCCGACGTATTCCCGCAGTTCGCCCCCTATGCGCTGCCCAAGCTCGTGACCATCGACGAGGTGGATTTCAACGCGGTGGACCTCGTGTTCTGCGCGCTGCCGCATGCGACCACTCAGGAAGTCATCAAGAAGGTGTTCGAGCAGGCGCCGAAGGTGAAGGTGGTGGATCTTTCCGCCGACTTCCGGCTGCGCGATCCCGGCGCCTATGAAAAATGGTACGGCCACCCCCACGGCGCCCTCGATCTCCAGAAGGAAGCGGTGTTCGGCCTCGTCGAAATCTATCGCGACGAGATCCGGAAGGCGCGGTTGATCGCCAATCCCGGCTGCCACACCACCACCTCCATCCTGCCGGCTGTGCCGCTGCTGGAAGCCGGCGCCATCGAGCCGGAAACCATCGTCATCGACAGCAAGACCGGCATGTCCGGCGCCGGCCGCTCGGCGAAGGAAGCGATGCTGTTCTCCGAGGTTTCCGAGGGTATCCACGCCTACAGCGTCGGTTCGCATCGGCACATGGGCGAGCTGGATCAGGAATTCACCAAGGCCGCCGGCCGCCCGGTCGCGCCCATGTTCGTGCCGCACCTCGCGCCCATGAACCGGGGCATCTATGCGACGCTCTATGTGCGCACCACCGGCGCGAAGGCCGAGGATCTCCACAAGATCCTGGCGGATTTCTACAAGAGCGAGCCGTTCGTCCATGTCCTGCCGTTTGGCCAGGTGCCGCAGTCGCGCCATGTGCGCGGCTCCAACATGGTGATGATCGGGGTCGTCGCGGACCGCGCGAGCGGCCGGGCCATCGTGCTCTCCACCCTCGACAATCTGGTGAAGGGCGCGTCCGGCCAGGCGGTGCAGAACATGAACCTCGTTCTCGGCTATCCCGAGACGCTCGGCCTGGAGCAGATCGCGCTCATGCCGTGAGCGCTGCGCCATGATCCGTCGCGGGCCGCTGCAGCATGCGGCCCGCGCTTTCCTGGCCGCCGCCATTGCCTCCCAATTCGCCGGCTTGCTATAGCGGCGGGGAAGGGCGCGGACGGTATGCGGAAAATTGCAGCGCTCGCGTTCGGAACATGCTTCAACCGCCCGCGGTTGAGCCATCTGTTGGCGCCGCCCCGTCATCGGGCGCGGTGCGTGCTGGGAGCTGTCCATGTCCGTCGATCAGGCGACCGTCCGAAGGGTTGCGCATCTCGCGCGCATTTCGGTGCGCGAGGAAGAACTTGCGCCCCTTCAGGAGGAGTTGAACGCCATCCTCGCTTTCGTCGAGCAATTGTCGGTGCTTGACGTGTCCGGAGTCGAGCCCATGAGCGGCGTGATTCCGCTCAGCCTGCCCCTGCGCGAGGATGTGGTGAGCGACGGCCATTATCCCGAAAAAATTCTCGCTAACGCGCCCGATGCCGAGGGCGGCTTCTTTACCGTGCCGAAGGTGGTGGAATGACCGCGCTCAATCAGCTCACCCTCACCCAGGCGCGTGAAAAGCTGGCGCTGCGCGAGTTTACCGCGGTCGAACTGACCCAGTCCTATCTCGATGCCATGGATAAGGCCCGCGGTCTCAACGCCTATCTGGAGGAGACGGCGGAAAAGGCACTCGCCATGGCGGCGGCCAGCGATGCCCGCATCTGCAATTCCGAGGGCGGCCCGCTGGAGGGCATGCCCATCGGCGTGAAGGACATGTTCTGCACCGACGGTGTGGCAACCACCGCCGGATCGAAGATCCTCGAGAATTTCGTGCCGCCCTACGAATCCACCGTCACAGCGCAGCTCTGGCGCGACGGGGCGGTGATGCTGGGCAAGCTCAACAATGACGAATTCGCCATGGGCTCGTCCAACGAGACCTCGGCCTTCGGGCCCGTGGTTTCGCCCTGGCGGCGCGAAGGGGAAACGACTCCGTTGGTGCCCGGCGGTTCGTCCGGCGGATCGGCGGCGGCGGTGGCGGCGTTCCTGTGCGCCGGCGCAACCGGCACTGACACCGGCGGCTCGATCCGCCAGCCGGCGGCCTTCACCGGCACCGTGGGCATCAAGCCGACCTACGGACGGTGCTCGCGCTGGGGCATCGTCGCCTATGCCTCCTCCCTCGATCAGGCCGGTCCGTTCGCGCGCACCGTGAACGACGCGGCCCTGCTGCTGCGCTCCATGGCCGGGCATGACCCGAAGGATTCCACCAGCGTGGACCTGCGCGTGCCCAATTATGAGGACGCGGTGGGCGCCTCGGTGAAGGGCAAGCGCATCGGCATTCCGCGCGAATATCGCGTGGAGGGCATGTCGCCCGAGATCGTCGAACTGTGGGAGCAGGGCGCGGAAATGTTGCGCGACGCGGGCGCGGAGGTGGTGGATATCTCCCTTCCCCACACGCAATACGCGCTGCCCGCCTATTACATCGTCGCGCCCGCCGAGGCCTCCTCCAACCTCGCGCGGTATGACGGCGTGCGCTATGGCCTGCGCGTTCCGGGCCGCGATGTCGCGGAAATGTACGAGCGCACCCGCGCGGCCGGCTTCGGCCACGAGGTGCGCCGCCGCATCATGATCGGCACCTATGTGCTCTCGGCCGGCTATTACGATGCCTATTACCTGCGGGCGCAGAAGGTGCGCAGCCTCATCAAGCGCGACTTCGACGACGTGTTTGCGCAAGGCGTGGACGCCGTGCTGACGCCGACCACGCCTTCGCCCGCCTTCGGCATCGGCGAGAAGAGCAAGGCCGACCCGGTCGAGATGTATCTCAACGACGTGTTTACCGTGACGGTGAACCTCGCCGGCTTGCCGGGCATTTCCGTGCCGGCCGGCTTCTCCGCCGATGGCCTGCCGCTGGGCCTGCAGATGATCGGCCGCCCGTTCGAGGAGGAGACGCTGTTCTCCCTCGCCCAGGTCATCGAGGACGCCGCCGGCCGCTTCCCGGTGGAAGACCTGTGGTGGGCCAAGTGAGCTCTGGCGCGCGGCCGCAACGGGAGGGCATTCCCGCGGCCCTCGCGGACGCGCGCGATTCCATCGATGAGATCGACGATCAGATCGTCGATCTGCTGGTGCAGCGGCTCGCGGTGGTGAAGCACGTGGTGGTGGTAAAGGAGCGGGAGGGAATTCCCGCCCTCCTGCCGGACCGGGTTGAAGAAGTGGTGGAGCGCGTGGGCCGCCGCGCCGCCGCCGCTGGCCTGCCGCCGGACCTGACTGAACGCCTGTGGCGCGATCTCATCGAATGGACCATCGCCTACGAAGACAAGCATCTCGGCGACTAACAGGCGAGTGCAAAGTTTTCTCTTTACGAAAATTTTTATCCCTATAAGACTTCCATGGTGCCACCGCGTCGGGCTTGGCTGATTTGTCTTGAATGGCGCGCGACATCCGCCGACAAGGCGCGCAGCCGTCATGTTGCGTTCGCAGGGGACGATTGTGATCGAAACCAAGCCCATCGATGGAAAGGCCTTCGCGGCCGATCTGCGTGCCCGCATCGCCGCCGAGGTGGCCGACCTCGCCACGGGCGCCGGCCTGAAGCCCGGTCTCGCGGTGGTGTTGGTGGGTGAGGACCCCGCGAGCCAGGTCTATGTGCGCAACAAAGCCGCCCAGACCGCCGAAGCCGGCATGGCATCCTTTGAATTCAAGCTCCCGGTCGAGACCGCAGAAGCGGATTTGCTGACGCTGGTGGCCAAGCTCAATGTGGATCCGGCGGTTCACGGCATTCTCGTGCAATTGCCGCTGCCGGCGCATATCGACACCAACAAGGTGCTTTCCACCATCGACCCGGCGAAAGACGTGGACGGTTTCCATGTCGTGAACGCCGGCCGCCTCGCTGTGGGCCTTGACGCCCTGGTGCCCTGCACGCCCCTTGGCTGCGTGATGCTGCTCAAGCACCATCTCGGCAATCTTTCGGGGATGAAGGCGGTGGTGGTCGGGCGCTCCAACATCGTCGGCAAGCCTGCCGCGCAATTGCTGCTGCGCGAGGATTGCACGGTCACCATCGCCCATTCGCGCACCCGCGACCTGCCCGGCGAATGCCGCACCGCCGACATTCTGGTGGCCGCCGTCGGCCGGCCGGAGATGGTGCGCGGCGACTGGATCAAGCCCGGCGCGACCGTGATCGACGTGGGCATCAACCGCGTGCCCAAGGGGGATGGCAAGACCCGCCTCGTGGGCGATGTGGCCTATCAGGAAGCACAGGGGATCGCCGGCCTGATCACACCCGTGCCCGGCGGTGTCGGTCCGATGACCATCGCCTGCCTGCTCCAGAATACTCTGACGGCTGCCAAGCGGCAGCATGGACTGTGAAAGTGAACCGGGACGGGTTTGCGCCTGTCCCGGAAGATGTTAGCTCTATACCCAAGAACGGACGCATGGCCCGGACATCCGGAGCACTGCAACGACAAGCGGAAAACCGCCGCAGCGTCTTGATCGGGACACCCCGCTGAAGGAGGCGCGCGACATGCCTGTCGATCGCAAGAAGACGCTGTCTCAAGACGAAATCATCACCCGCCTCGCGTCCGAACTGCCCCACTGGCGGCTGGAGGACGGCTGGATCCGCCGCACCTACCGCACCAACAGCTGGAAGGGCACGCTGATGGTGATCAACACGGTCGGCCACCTCGCCGAAGCCGCCTGGCACCATCCCGACATCACCGCCTCCTACGCCTGGGTCGAGGTGCGCCTCATGTCCCACGACGCCAAGGGCATCACCGAACGCGACTTCGCTCTGGCGCGGAAGATCGAGGAGGTTGTGCAATGGCAGCCCGGCGCCGAGGAGGGTGGGCCGCTGGAGGGGACGCCGGCGAGCGACCTGCGCTTCGCCTATCTCAAGTATGACTGACCCCGCCATGCCCCCCGCTGCGCAATCGCACACGATACGGGACCTGGTATGCGGTTTCTGCGGCCTGGGGTGCGACGATCTGGAAGTGAGGGTCCAGGGGCGCGCCGTGCACCCGCATATCTCCTGTCCGGAAGCCGCCGCTCTGCTCCAGCGATCCGACGGTGAGCCGCCGGTTCCGCGCGTCGCTGGCCGGGAAACCTCGCTGGAGACCGCAGCGGCCGCTGCCGCGGCACTGCTCGGCGCGAGCCGGTCCGCAGTTTTCTCCGGGCTCGGCGCGGATGTGGATGGGGTGCGCGGCGTGTTCGATCTCGCTGTACGGTTCGGCGCGAGTTTCGATCATGCCGCCTCAAGCGGGCTGTTTCGCAACCTGGACACGCTTCAGCGGCGCGGCTGGATCGCCACCACGCTGGCGGAGGTTCGCAATCGCTGCGATTTGCTGGTTGTTGTGGGCGGTGATCCGACGCCGGACTTCGCTCGTTTTTTTGAGCGCGTGCTGCCGGTGGCCATTGGGGATACGCGCAACGGCGATGAAGCGCCGCTGTTCATGAACCTCTCACGCGCGCGCCGCGTGGTTTTCCTTGGCGATCTCGCAGGCCCGGTGGCGCGTGCCGCCCTTGCCTATCATGACATTTCGCACATCCCCGTGCCCGCGGCTCTCCTTGCCGATGCGATGGCAGGCCTCAGCGCGTTCGTGGACGCGCGCTCCGTGAAGACCCTGGCGGGCGCTTTCGATGGCGCGCTGGGGGCGGCGCTCGCCGAGCTGGCGGATGCACTCAAGGCGGCGCGCTATGGTGTGTTGACCTGGAATGCCGGGGCGCTCGATCCGACCGACGGCGAGCGTATCGTCGGCCATGCCGCCGCCATCGTGGCGCGGCTGAACGAGACCACGCGGGCGGCCGTCTTTCCCCTGGGCGGGCGGGACAATCTCATCGGCGCGCATCAGGTGGCGCTCTGGCGTTTCGGCTATCCTCTGCGCACGCTGGTGGCAAAGGGCGAAGCCAGCCACGCGCCCGGCCTTTATGCCACCAGCCGGGGGTTGCGGGACGCCGACCTGCTGCTCCATGTCAGTGCCTTCCGGCCTGATCCGCCGCCGGCCTTCTCGTCCGGCCCGCTGATCGCGCTGGCGCATCCCAGCACGGAGTTTTCCCGCGAGCCGGATGTGTTCATCCCCGTGGGCACGCCGGGGATCGACCATGCCGGCCAGGTGTTTCGCATGGATAGCGTCGTGTGCCTGCCGCTCGTGAAGCTGCGGGAAGCCGGCCTTCCGAGCGTGGCGCAGGCCGCCGCCGCGATCCTGCAATCGGGGAGCACGCCATGAGGGTGCGCGTCTCGAACGGTCGGATCTTCGATCCCGCGTCTGGCACGGTCGACGTGCTGGGCAATGTCCTCATTGAGGATGGCCGCGTCGTCCTCGACGATCCCGCCCTTCACGCGGATCAAACGCATGATGCCGCTGGCTGCGTGGTCATGGCGGGCGGCATTGACCTGCACAGCCATATCGCCGGCGGCAAGGTGAACCTCGCCCGTTTGCTCATGGGGGAGGATCGCCGCACAAACCCCGAGCCGTTCGGCGCCTTCTGCTGGTGCGGCGGCGGCGTTGCGGCGCCGACAACCCATGTCACGGGCTGCCGTTATTCCCAGATGGGCTACACCGCCGTGTTCGAACCGGCCATGGTGGGGGCCAATGCGCGCCATGCGCACCTGGAAATGGCAGACATTCCGAACATCGATACCGGCGGGTTCCTGGTGCTCGGCAATGACGATTTCCTGCTGCGTCTGATCGCTCAGGGCGAGAGCCAGACCGCGATCAATGATTATGTCGCCTGGATGCTCGCGGCGACCCAGACTTGCGCCATCAAGATCGTCAATCCCGGCGGGATTTCCGCCTTCAAGTTCAATGCCCGCAGCCTCGATCTGGACGAGGCGGGCCCGCATTACACGCTGACCCCGCGCCGGGTGCTGCAGACGTTGCAGCGCGCTGTGACGGAACTGGGCATTCCCCATCCCATCCATCTGCACGGGTGCAATCTCGGCGTGCCCGGCAATGTGGCGACGACGCTCTCGACCATTGGCGCGACCGAGGGCTTCCCCCTGCATCTCACCCATGTGCAGTTCCACGCCTATGGGAAGGAAGGCGACCGGCGCTTTTCTTCCGGTGCGGCGGAAATCGCGGCGGCGGTCAATGCCAATCCCCATATCAGCGTGGACGTGGGGCAGATCATGTTCGGCCAGACGGTCACGGCTTCGGCCGATCTGATGGCGCAATATCGCAACCATGCCATGGCGACCCCGAACAAATGGATCGGCATGGATATCGAGTGCGACGCAGCCTGCGGCGTGGTGCCTTTCGCCTATCGCGACAAATCCTTCGTCAACGCGCTGCAATGGGCCATCGGCCTGGAACTGTTCCTGTTGATCGAGGACCCGTGGCGGGTCTTTCTCACCACTGATCATCCCAACGGCGCGCCCTTCACCTCCTATCCCCACCTGATCCGCCTGCTGATGGACCGGGATTTCCGCGCCGAGCAACTCGCCCGCCTGCACAAGGCGGCGCGCGCGCACACCGATCTCGGCGAGCTGAAGCGCGAATATACGCTGGAGGAGATCGCTATCGTCACGCGCGCCGCGCCGGCGCGCACGCTGGGCTTGAAGGATCGCGGCCATCTCGCGCCCGGCGCCATTGGCGACGTGGTGCTCTACGCGGATATGGCGGATCGCGAGGCCATGTTCAGTGCACCGCGCCTGGTGCTGAAGGATGGCCGGACCATCGTACGCGATGGCGAGATTGTCGATCTCGTGCAAGGGCGGACTTATGCGGTGAAGCCGCCGTTCGATCCGCTCATGGACAAGCGCATGGACCGCTGGTTCGACGAAGCCATCGGCCTCAAGGCCAAGCATTTCCGCATCAGCGACGGGGAGATCCGGGGCGGGCAAGGGCCGAGCATCGTGGAGTGCGTGTCGTGAACCTGAACGGCGTGGACATTCGCGACAGCTTCGCCGAAGCGTTTCCAATGGCGGGCACGCGGCTCGTCATCACCGCCGATACGCCCCACTGGGCACATACCGCCGCCATATCGCTCACGGGTTTCGCCACCTCGGTGATCGGCTGCGGCTGCGAGGCGGGGATAGAGGGGGAGATCGCGCCCGAGGACACACCCGACGGGCGCCCCGGCATTGCTGTGCTGATCTTCGCCATGTCGCTGAAGGATCTGAAGAAAATAGTTCCGGCGCGGGTCGGCCAATGCGTGCTCACCTCTCCCACGTCTGCCTGCTATGCGGGCGTGAGTGGGGGCGCTCGCGTGCCCCTCGGTCGCGCGCTTCGCTATTTCGGCGACGGGCACCAGATCGCAAAGAGCTTCGAGGACCGCCGGTTCTGGCGCATTCCGGTGATGGAAGGCGAGTTCGTCTGTGACGATGTGACGGGCAGCAGCGCGGCAGCGGTAGGCGGGGGAAACTTCCTTATTCTCGCCCGATCCCGCGCGGCCGCGCTGAATGCGGCCGAGCATGCGGTTGATGCCATGGGTGAAGTAAAGGGCGCGATCCTGCCCTTTCCGGGGGGCGTGGTGCGGTCCGGCTCGAAGATCGGCGGCAAATATGCCGGCATGATTGCTTCCACCAATGATGCCTATTGCCCAACTTTGCGCGCGAGCGTCGAGAGCGCGTTGCCGGTGGATGTCCAGAGCGTGCTCGAGATTGTCATCGACGGGCTGTCGGCCGCCGAGGTCGCCGCCTCCATGCGGGCCGGCATCTTAGCTGTGTGCGCGCTCGGAGAGGCGGCCGGCATCGTCGCCATCGACGCGGGAAATTATGGTGGCAACCTCGGCCCGTTCCATTTCAAGCTGTGGGAGCTGATGGCGTGAGCGGCTATGAACTGCGGCTGCGTGCGCCGCTCGCCGCACGCCTCGATCTGTCGAGGGTCATGCCGCAGGCTCTCGGCAGCCTGAGCCTGAATGAGGTGGAGCGCCTGCCCCTTCCCTACGGCACCGCGCGCGTGGCGCTCGGCGAATTGTTCGAGGTGGTGCCAGCCGCGGACGGTGTGCTCCTTCTTTGGGGCGATTCACGCATGGATTTTGTTGGTGCGGGCCTCGCGTCGGGCGATCTGATGGTCACGGGTGCCATAGGTGCGTTTGCGGGCGCCCGGATGAGCGGTGGCCGGCTGGTCCTCGGCAGTGATGCCGGCGAGGGCGTCGGAAGCGGCATGTCCGGCGGGCGGATCGACATGCTGGGCGACGCCGGAGCCCGGCTTGCCGGCCCGCTGCCCGGCGAACGGATCGGCATGACCGGGGGCACCATCGCTATTCGCGGCTGCGCCGGAGCGCTGGCCGGCGTCAGCATGCGGGGCGGCCTCGTCCTCATTTGCGGCGATGCCGCGGAAGGCGCGGCGCGCGGCATGGTCGCCGGAACCATCGCGATCGCCGGAACCTTGGGGCCACATGCCGGCGCCGGCATGAAGCGCGGAACGCTCTTGCTGGCGCGGGAGCCGCTTCTGCTCGGTCCCGGTTTTGGCGATGCAGGTGAGCACGACCTTATCGCTCTGCAACTCCTCGCCCGCCGGATTCCCGAAATCGCGGCCTTCTTCGGAGGCAGTGTGTCCGGGCGGGCGCGCCGCTATGTGGGGGACCGGCTTGCGGGCGGCGAGGGCGAGTTGCTCTGGCTGTATTGATCCTTGCCGTTCACTCCGCGGCCTTCTTCAACTCCGCAAGTTCCTTCCGCAGCTTCTTCGTTTCCTCGAAGCGAGCGTTCACGTCGCGGATGGTGGACACCATGCCCTCGACGCGGCCATCGGCATTCTTCAGAAGCACGATGGTGAATTCGATGGAGAAGCGCTGCCCGTCCTTGTGCAGGCCCGGAACGGCGAGCAAATCGCCGGCGCCATAGCGGCTTTCCCCGCTCGCGACCGTCTGGTGGTAGCTCTCCCAATGGCGGGCGCGGAACGGTTCCGGAATGATAATGTCGAGGGATTGGCCCAGCGCTTCCTGCTCGGAAAAGCCGAAGATGCGCTCTGCCCCGGGATTCCACAGGATGATCTGGCCATCCCGATCGCTGGCGACCACCGCGTCGGCATTGCTGTCGATGAGGGCTTGGCCGATATGGTCGGGGGTGAGAGTGCCCGGTGAGAAGGGTTTGGGGTGGGTCATGGGGGCCGCCTTGACGCCGGAGGAAACCGTTGGCTGCACGGGCGGGGTTTGCGAATCCAGCAGCTCTTCTATGGGGCCGAAAAATTCAAAATGAATGCGCGCGTTCGGCACCCCGCGGGCGGCCAGCCCCTGAACGAAATGGCGCATGAAGGGCAGCGGGCCGCAGACGAAATAATCCGCCTGCGCCAATGGGGTATTTTCCACCAGCCAGTCGAGATCGATGAAGCCGGCGCGGTCAAAATCACGCCCCGCCAAATCGGTCTCACGCGGGTGCTCGTAGAAGATCGTCGTCGTGAGATTGGCGCGCTGTCCCGCGAGCGCTTTCACATGGCTTGCGAACGCGTGGGTCGCTCCATTCTGCGTGCCGTGGATGAAATGAGCGGGCGGGCCGGAGGGCTGGGCGGCCAGAGCCTCCAACATGCAAACCATCGGCGTCAGGCCCACACCGCCCGACAGCAGCACCACGGGTCGCGTCTGGTCCGCCGGCAGCACGAAGGTGCCGGATGGTGGCATCAGCTTGACCCGCATCCCCGCATCGGCCGCATCGTGCAGCCATCGCGATGCCTGACCTTGGGCTTCGCGCTTGACGGAGATGCGATAGGTCTCGCCATTGGCATGGCCGGAAATCGTGTAGTTGCGCTTCAAGGACGGACCGTCCTTGGGCTCGATTAGCAACGTCAGATGTTGTCCTGGTTGGTGGCGCGGCACGCCTTTGCCATCCGCAGGCCGGAAGATGAACGAGGTGATGATTTCGCTTTCCGGCACGCGGCTTTCGATAATGAAGTCGCGCCAGCCGGCCCAGGTCTCACCCGTCGTTGCGTCTGGCATGGCGTTTTCGGTCTCCCTGACCTGACTGTGCCGGCGCTCGGCGAACTCGCCTGCCCGGTCTGCTGTTCTGGTTTAATGTATGCCACGGCCCTTGAGCTGGCGAGCCCACGCGAGCGGAATGTCACTTTGCCCGCAGGGATAACCAGCGCTTGAGGAAGGATCGCCGCGTCTTGCGCAGCGCGGCCGCCAGCGCGACGTGGAACGGCGCCTGCGCCTTGGTCACCTGAACCCGAAGGGCATTCAGCTCCGCAGTGCCCGCGCGGGCGCCCTCCACGAGCGCATCGAGGCTCGCCAGCACGCGCCGATAGGGATAGGTGCGGGCAAGATCGAGATAGCGCGGCGACGCCCGGCGCTGCACGAACGGCCGAACCGCAACCGGTCCCTCAAGCTGGGGGATATAAGCGAGCAGAAGCCGGTCCGGCCGCTCCAGCAGAAGCCCGGGCTCCTCCATCAGGGCCCGTGCGCCGTCAATGTGGTGTGAGGCGGTGGAGGCCTTGTAGTCCGGCCGCGCGCGCCAGCGGATATAGCTGACCATGCATTTCGCGACCAATTGATCGTTCGACCGCACGGGGAAATGGGCGAGGTCCGCGGTGGCCAGAAGGGTCATGGGCTGTTCGGCATGCCAGCGGCTGATGATGTGGTTGCCGTCCGAGATCAGCGTTTCGGGGTGGCCGGCAAACGCTCCCGGCACGATCACCTTGTTTGCGCCGCGCGGCAGGTCGAGCACATGGGTCAGGCGCGACAGGGGATTGGGATCGGCGGCATCGTCGTCCGCGTGCGGAAAATAATGCGTCACCGAGAACGCGCCGATGCGCGGCTCCGGCAGGGCATTCAGTTCCGCTTCCAGCGTGGCGCGATCGGTTATGGTTATGAACTCGTCGGCATCGAGGGCGAATATGAAATCCCATGCCTCGTCTTGCATCGCGCGGTGCATGAGGCCCGTGGTGCGGCGGCCCTGGTTGTAGGCGGCGTGGGCGCCGTCTTCGATCCGCACAACCGGCAGGCCCTCGCCTTGCAGAAGATCCAGTATGGCGCGGGTTGCGTCCGTGCTGCCGTCATCGATGATGTACATGCAATCGACGAAATGCAGGTTGTGCCGGACGAAAACCTCAATGATGTCCGCTTCATCGCGCGCGAGAGTGACGGACGCCAGACGCATATTCTTCCCTTCGCGCACGTGAGCCAGTGTGACCGGGCTGCGGCTTAGCACGGGGCGGGGAGGGTGGAAACGTGGCGGATGCCCCCGACCGCCCGCGCGGAGGCGCCAATCTTGCCGCCGGCGCAATGGCGGGTCTCCTCGCACCACATTGTCCGGTCCACCGCGATCGCGTCTGCGCAATGTTCCGAAGGTTGCCAGAGAGCGGGTCGCGGGAGTAGGGACACACATGACCTGCGGCAGACGCCGCCCAGTTGCGAAGGACCACGATGACCGCTCACGTTCGACCCGCCGATGCCAGGAAGCTTATTCGTGGAGCCACGGGCGATTGGGAGGTGGTGATCGGCATGGAAGTGCATGCTCAGGTGGCGTCCAACGCCAAGCTCTTCTCCGGCGCTTCGACCGAATTCGGTGGTCCCCCCAACGATCACGTGTCGCTGGTGGACGCGGCGATGCCGGGCATGCTGCCGGTGATCAACAAGGAATGCGTGGCCCAGGCGGTGCGCACGGGGCTCGGACTGAAGGCGCAGATCAATCTGCGCTCGGTGTTCGACCGGAAGAATTATTTCTATCCCGACCTGCCCCAGGGCTATCAGATCAGCCAGTACAAATATCCCATCGTCGGCGAAGGCGAAGTGATCGTCGATCTGGCGGACGGCGATAGCATCACCGTGGGCATCGAGCGGCTGCATCTGGAGCAGGACGCGGGAAAGTCGATCCACGACCTCTCCCCCTCGCTCTCGTTCGTGGACCTGAACCGCTCTGGCGTCGCGCTGATGGAGATCGTCTCCAGACCGGACCTGCGGTCCTCGGAAGAAGCGCGTGCCTATGTGACCAAGCTGCGGTCCATCCTGCGCTATCTGGGCACCTGCGACGGCGACATGGAGAAGGGCAATCTGCGGGCCGACGTGAACGTCTCCGTGCGTCGCCCCGGCGCGCCGCTCGGCACCCGCTGCGAGATCAAGAACGTCAATTCCATCCGTTTCATCGGCCAGGCGATCGAGGTTGAAGCCCGCCGCCAGATCGAGATTCTCGAGGACGGCGGCGCGATCGACCAGGAGACGCGCCTGTTCGACCCCAATAAGGGCGAGACGCGGTCCATGCGCTCCAAGGAAGAGGCGCACGATTATCGCTATTTCCCTGATCCCGACCTGTTGCCGCTGGTGCTGGAAGAACCCTTCGTGCGTTCGCTCGACGAGGCGCTGCCCGAGTTGCCGGACGAGAAGAAGACCAGGTTTATCGCCGACTATGGGTTGACCCCTTACGATGCCAGCATCCTGGTGGCGGAGAAGGAAACAGCGGACTATTTCGAGGCGGCCGTAAAGGCGGAGGGCGCGACCGCCCGCAATGCCAAGCTCGTTGCCAACTGGATCATGGGCGATCTTTCCGCCTATGCGAACACCGCCGGGCTGGCGGTTTCCAGCGTACATGTCACCCCGGCTCAGATCGCCGGCATCGTCGACCTGATCTCGGACAACACCATCTCCGGCAAGATTGCCAAGGAGGTGCTGGTGATCCTGTTGGAAGAAAAAACCACCCAGCATCCGCGCGAGATCGTCGAGGCCCGCGGCCTGAAACAGGTGACCGACACGGGTGCCATCGAGAAGGTGGTGGATGAGATCATCGCCGCCAACCCGGATAAGGTGGCCCAGGTGATCGCCAAGCCCACGATGCTCGGCTGGTTCGTTGGACAGGCCATGAAGGCGTCGGGCGGCAAGGCCAATCCCCAGGTGTTGAACGAGATCCTCAAGGGCAAGTTGGGTATCTGAGGCGCTCCGCCCTGCGGGGACGCCATATGCAAGGAGCAGGGCATGCGCAGTGCGGGTGTGGCGGCGGTGATGGTGCTCGGGCTGCTGGGGCCGGCACATGCGGCGGACGTGCCGAACATTGTCGGCCTGTGGACGCCCGTCGAGCATGCCGGCTCCAATCTCAGCATCACGCCCATGGACGATATGCGCCTGCGCGTGGATACGCCGCATTTCGCGAACCGCCCCGGCACGGAGGCCTGGAGCGTGCGCATCGACACGCAGAATGACCGCGCCTTCGGTGGCGCGGTGGTCTCCAAGGGCGGCAAGGAACAGGTGCTCCTGGGCACCTTCCGCAGCGATGGCAAGCGCGTTGTCTACGCCACCGATTTCAGCTCCGGCGACGGCGAGGTGAATGCCGACAGCATGGAATTATGCTGGATCGATTCGATACCGAATTACATCGCCACCGCCTGCACGACCTACGTGCGTGCGAAGCCCGCGCAGACGACCGCGCCCGCGGGAAAATAGCCCGTCATTCGGCTGTCGTCTTTGGCTGGACTGCCGGTGTGGCGAGCGCGGGGGAAAAGCCGATCCGCCCGTTCACGGCGTCGAACAGCACCTTGTAGTGGCGAAACACCAAGCCGCCGGAATTGAACCCTTTCACGCCCCCGTGGGGTGGGGCGTAGCGATAGCGGTTGATCCAGGGCCGCCGTCCGCTTTCCACCGTCAGGCTCATGGCACCCGCAACGCTGGTGGTGATGCGATGCCCGGCGGGAATCCGCGTGTGTAGCTCGCTGGGATCGAGATCCGGCGTCTCGAAACTGCCTGACCCCGCACCGGTATCGAACACGGTCGCGAAACACCCGGGCGGCCCGGAATCCACCGTGAAGCAAGTGGGAATGCTCTTGGTGTTCCAAGCCTTCAGTCCCGCCGGCTGTGCACCGTCGGCTGGCGCGAAGGGGCTGGTGGAGAAGCCGGTGCTGTTCTGTGGCGTCAAGCCCACCACCAGATGCGGGGTCACGTTCGGGTCGGCGAAATCATCCGCCACGACGATGAAGCCGTTTGCGAGCGTCCCTCCGAGCTGGGCCAGGGGATTGAAGACCTCGACCGGATTATAGGCGACGCCCATGACTCCCATCTCAGGCGCTTTCCAGCCCGGGCAGTCGGGCATGTCGGTCTTGCACGTCACCTTCTGCACCACCTGAACGGCAATGCGATGTGGCGTCGCCACGGCGGGGGTCGAATCCGGGAATGAAACGACGGCATAGCCGAGGACACCCTCCAGAACATTGCCGCTCGAATAAGAATAGGTAAGGGGAATGTCGGTCAGTTGCACGTCTGGCCCGACGGCATCGGCGCGGATGCGCAGCCCCGTGGATCCAGTATCGAGAAGGACCGCGCCCGGAGCGCCGCCGCCTACCGATACCCGGACGAAATTTGCAAATCCGCTGTTTCCAGGGCGCGGAAGCAGGGCGATGGCTGCGCTTTCAGGCGGTGCGGTTTCACCGGCCCCGGCGGGCAGGGGACCCCAGGCCAGGAGAGAAAGAAGGCTTCCAAACCCGAGTCTCAGGGCAGGCGTCATCCCGTCCCCCATCAAAAGAGGCTGCAGCCGGAGCTTAGCTTATTCCGAAGGTACCGGTGATGTGTCCAGGTGATCCGCAGGACCGGCCGAAGGCCCGCCCAGCGTAAAACTCAAACCGGAGCACTGCCGGCCTTCGTCGCGCCGAATACTTCCTCGAACGCGATCCGCAGCACGCTGTCCACCTCCGGCAGACTTGCAAGGTGGCCGAGATCCTCAAGGCTGGTCACGCCGTGTTCGCGCACGCCACAGGGCACGATGCCGCCGAAATGCGTCAGGTCGGGATTCACATTCAGCGAGATGCCGTGGAAGCTGACCCACTGGCGCACGCGAATGCCGACTGCCGCGATCTTGTCTTCCCGGTCGGGGCGCGCAACCCACACGCCAACCCGGTCCTCGCGCCGCTCCGCGCGGATGTTGAAAGCGGAAAGGGAGGCGATGAGCCAGGTTTCCAGCGCGCTGACATATTGGCGCAGATCGGCGCTGCGTTGCTTGAGGTTCAGCATCACATAGGCGACCCGCTGGCCGGGGCCGTGATAGGTGAACTGGCCGCCGCGCCCGGTCTCGAAGACGGGAAAGCGCGCGTCGATCAGGTCTTCGCCCCGGGCGCTGGTGCCAGCGGTATAGAGCGCAGGATGCTCCAGCAGCCACACCAATTCCGGCGCCGTGCCGGCGGCGATCGCCGCCACCCGCGCCTCCATTGCGGCGATCGCCTGCGGATAGGGCACCAGAGTGTCGCTCACACCCCATTCCACCGGCGCCGCTCCTGCCACGCTTGGCAGGAAATGCGTCGCGAGCGCGGATCGCGCGATGGAAGGGGCGGTCGGCGACGGGGAAGAAAGTGCGGTCATGGCGGCTTCATACGTCTTTGACGGCGCGCGGGACACACGCCATCCACAGGCTACATATAGTTGGCGCATGATCCGCTGTTGAGGCCTTGTGGCGCCGGAGTCGATCTGTTAGACGATGGCCCCCGGCGCCACGCACCTCAGGGTTCGCGGGCGCCGAGCCATCTCTGACTGCGGTCGTGGCGGAATTGGTAGACGCGCTAGCTTGAGGTGCTAGTGGGGAGACCCGTGGAGGTTCGAGTCCTCTCGTCCGCACCAGAAGATGGGGCCGCAAAGGCCGACGCAGAACGGCGCCTTCGGGCGCCGTTGTCGTTTCTGGACCGGCCTGAAGCAGGCCGTGGGGGCGCCCGTGTGCCGCCCAGAACTTTTCCTTGGATGCGGCACAAAAAAGCCGCCCGGCCGGATCGGCGGGCGGCTTCATGGCTGGACGCCTGTGTCCCTTCGGAGCCCGCTGGGGCCCTTACTGCGTGGGTTGCAGGCCCTTCGGAAGCATGTCCGTCAGAATGCGCGGCCAGGACAGGCTGAATGGTTGCTCGGCGGGCGCGGGGCTGGCCTGCACGGCGGCGGGGGCAGGCGCTGGCAAGGGTACACGGGCGGAAGGAATGCCGCCGGTCGCGGCGGCAGTGGTGGTCGAGCGGACAGGGGCGGTCGCCGGCTTCGCCGGGGTGGCCGCTGAAGCGCCGTTCGTCGCCTGGACGCCGACCGGCTGGGCGGTGGTCGATTGTGCCGCGACCGGCTTGGCAGTGGAGGGCTTCGCCGCAGCCGAGCTGGCGCCGGGGACGGTGGCGGCCGCAGGAGCAGGCAGCGCCGCGACTGCATCGGGTCCCTCGCCGTAAATCATGTGAACCACCTTGAAGCCTCGCGCCTTCAGCTCATGCAGCAGGGTTGGCAGCATCACGGCGGTGGACGGCTGGATGTCATGCAGCAGCAGAATGCCGGAGCCGCGTTCCTCCAGGCGATCCAGCGCGCGCTTCAAAACCTCGTCGGGCTTCAGATGCATCCAATCGTCGGCGACAAGGTCCACGCTGAACACGCCGATTCCGTGCTCCTGGGTATAGGCCTCATAGAACTTGGTCCGGCCAAGACCCGGAAAGCGGAAGAACGGGACCGTGTGCGCCCCTATCGGCGCCAGGCCCGCGTTGACCGAGGCAAAACCCTGCTCGATTTCGGCAAGTCCCGCCGGATGCGTCAGCTTGGGAAAGATCAGCGGATGGGTCTGGCTGTGCGTCCCGATCGTGTGGCCGGCCTCGTGAACTTCCTGAAGCACGTGGGGATAAGCGTTCGCCATGCGTCCCACGATGAAGAAGGTGGCCTTCACGCAATTGGCGGCCAGCGTATCCAGCACACGATGGGTCATCGGGGGCAGCGGGCCATCGTCAAAAGTCAGAATCACCTCGCCCTTCTGCAGCGGCACGGTCTGCTTGTACTGAAGGCGGCCGAGGAATGGCGTCTGCTTCGGGTCGATCTTCACGATCCGCGACGTGCCGAGGGCATCCGGATTGCCCGGGCATGCCGCACCGGGCTGTACGGCGGCGGATGTCTCGTACGAGGCCGGGTGCGGCGCGGCGGGCAGCAGCGCTGGCGCCGCCGCCTGAACGGGATTGGATTTTGGTGCCGCTGTCGCGGCAGGCTGGGTCGGAGCGCCCAAAGTGGTGGCAGGTGGCGCGGAGGTCGCGGTCGGGAGGACGGGTGAGTCGGTGGCGGGGAGGGGTTGGTCCCCAGCCGCCTGGGCGGCGCCTGCCAGAGCAACAAAGGCTGCCGCAAGAATAATCGACCGCATTCCTGTAACTCTCGTGACGCCCCACCGGGACGGATCCCAAGGATCGAAGGCTTGACGTATCGTCAGATACGAACCGTCGCCCAAAAATATGGTTAACATCAACGGCCAGATGGCCGCGTCGACGTGGGGACGATGTGAACGACGTGATAACCGCGCTCCGCTAAAGCCTGCAAGAACGCCGGAATCATGGCTGCGGTGTAGGTTTTCGTATCGTGAAATAGAATGATACCGCCCCCGGCCGCGTCGAGACGGCCCAGCACAAGTGCAAGTTCCTGCTCCGGCGTCATTTTATTCCAGTCGCTCGCCCAGAGATCCGCGCCGAAGACAGAAATGCCACGCCGTTCAAGATAATCGAGCAGTTGAGGCGTCGAGGCAAAGCCGGGAAAGCGGAAGAACGGCACGCGGGGCGCCCCACCTGGCACAGCGCTGCCGTAAGCCGCGGTGTCGTCGGCGGCGATGCCCCGTTCGATTTCAGCCACGGCGGCGTCGAACGGCAGATGGGCGAGAGTCGCTTCAGGGTGGGTCATGGAATGGTGGGCGATGGTATGCCCCTCCGCCAGGGCCCGGCGCACCAGCTCCGGCCGCGCGCGGGCATTCTCCCCGATCAGGAAGAAGGTCGCGCGCACGCATTGCGCCTTAAGCGCGTCCAGCACCGCCGCCGTGGTCTTCGGCCAGGGGCCGTCGTCAAACGTGAGCACGACTTCCTTGGGCTTCAGGGCGAGCGTCTGGGGGAAGGATTTCGTCCCCACGCGCACGCCCGCCGGCACCTCCATCACCCGTGATGTACCGAGGGCGGAGGGGCGGCCGGGGCACCCTTGCGCCAATGCCGCAAGTGGCATCAGGAGGGCTGCCGCGACCCCCATGGTCAAGGCCAAGGCGATGCGGATCTTCATGAATCGGATTTTCCGGCTGGAGCGTTTGCGTTCCTGCTCTCGCATGCCTAGAAGCGCACAGGCCGAATCTTGGCGGCACGCCGTGGTTTCCAGGCTCTCAGCGACAGCAAGCGACGAGGGGTTCGTTCAGGTTGGAGGCAACCTAGTCCGAACCTGTGCCGGTTTCTATCCGTGACGTGGGGTGAACGATGCGCGAGGACAGTCCCGCCGCCGCAGACGACCGTCGCCCTGTCTCGGCACGCGACGAGGACGGCGCCATCGCCGACGCATTCCTGGAAGAGGTGCGGCATGCCATCGCCGCCTCGAATGGCGAGCATCTCCGGCATCTTATCCGCGGGCTGCACGAAGCGGACCTCGGCGACATCATCGAAGCCCTCGACCCGGAGCAGCGGCCCCGCTTGATCGAACTGGCGGGCGGCGAATTCGATTTCACCGCGCTGACCGAGCTGGACGAAACCGTGCGCGTCCAGATCCTCCAGGCGCTGCGGCCCTGGACCGTGGCGGAGGGCATCCGCGATCTCGATTCGGACGATGCGGTCTACATCCTGGAAGACCTGGAGGAGGACGAAAAGTCCGCCATTCTCCAGCACATCCCCGCGCCGGAGCGGGTCGCTCTGCAACGGTCCCTCGACTATCCCGAGGAAAGCGCCGGCCGGCGCATGCAGACGGAATTCATCGCCGTCCCGCCGTTCTGGACCGTCGGGCGGACCATCGACCATCTGCGTGACACGGACGATCTTCCCGAGACCTTTTACGAGGTCTTTGTGGTCGATCCCGCCTACCGGCTGATCGGTTCGATCCCGCTCGACCGTCTGCTGCGGACCAAGCGGGCAGTCCTTCTCACAGCGGTGAAGGCGGACCAGCGCCACATCGTGAAGGCATCCGAGGATCAGGAAGACGTCGCTCGCATGTTCGAGCACTACAATCTGGTTTCCGCCCCGGTCGTGGACGATGCCGGGCGCCTCGTGGGCGTCATGACCATCGACGACGTGGTGGACGTGATCCAGGAGGAGGCAGACGAGGACCTGCGCGCCATGGCGGGCGTCGGCAGCGATGAGGAACTGTCCGATACGGTTGCCTATACCGCCCGTGGCCGCTTGCCCTGGCTTGTGGTGAATCTTGGGACTGCATTCCTCGCCGCGTTCATTATCGGCCTGTTTTCGGCGACCATCGAGAAGATGGTCGCCCTTGCGGTGCTCATGCCCATCGTCGCCTCCATGGGCGGGAACGCGGCGAACCAGACCATGACCGTGGCGGTCCGCGCCCTTGCAACCAAGGACATCAGCTCTCACAACGCGCGTCGTGTTGTCCTTCGAGAAGTTTTGGTTGGTTTGGTAAATGGGTCGATCCTTGCCATCCTTCTTGGGGTCATCGCTGCAACCTGGTTTGGGAATTTGCAGCTAGGGGGCGTAATCGCGACCGCATTAGTGGTGAACATGCTTGCGGCGGGACTGTTCGGAATCCTTGTTCCGCTGGCGATCCACAAGCTTAAACTCGACCCCGCGGTCGCCTCCGGCGTATTCGTCACCATGGTAACGGACAGCGTCGGTTTCTTCGCTTTTCTTGGCCTCGCATCTCTGTGGTTTGCTGGTACCTAAGGGAGGATGCCCTTTCGGGGAGCTTGCGCCCGATGCGCGGGCGTACGAGAAAGGTCGGAGGCGACATTGGGTCGGTCGCGCGGCCTTTTCGTGGCCCTCGGTCGGGAGGCAAATATTCCTAGACGGGCGGGCGCTGCAGCGCGCAGCTTCTCGGTAGCGACCATCGCGGCGGTGCTCGTGGTCGTAACGTGCCTCTGCGCGATTCTTGCGTTCGCGACCGCCAGCAACGACGCCCGCTCCAACGCCTTCGAGCGGCAAACGGTGCTTGCAGCCCTGAGCGACCACGCCGCGCTCATGAAGCGCACGGTAAGCCTGCTCGAACCCGACGAGGAAGTCAGCGCGCGCGTGAAGCAGAATGATCGCGCCTGGCTGCACGAAAATCTGGGGGTCACGCTCAACAATCACTTCGGTTACGAGCGCACATTCCTGCTGGATCGCCAGCAACGCGTGGTCTACGCGTCCTCGCTGGGGCAGGAAGTCGACCAGCGGCAGTTCGACGCGCTGCGTCCTGCACTTCAGCGGATGATGCGGGACCCGGGAAACCGCGACGCGGAGGACTCCGGAGAGCCTCTCGCGGGGTTTGTCGCGACTTCGGATTTCGTTGGCCTTGCAGTTGTGCGGTCGTTCCGGAAGACCGACACCGTCGGCGGCGGGCCGGACGTGCTCGAATCCGTGACGGTGGACCTTGTCGACGACGCCTTCCTTGGGGAATTGGCGCAACGGGTCCAATTGGCCGGCTTTCGCGTCTATCAGGGGCCGCCGCCAAACGACCGCGAAAACTACATCACCCTCACCAATCTCGTGGACGGCAGCCCCATGGTGCTCGCCTGGGTGCCGGAACGTCCCGGCGTCAGCGCCCTCCAGCGCATCGCGCCGCTGGTCGCAGCGCTCTCGCTGACGCTGCTTGCGATCTGCCTGATGCTGCTGGTGCAGTCCAGGCGCACCGGGGCGGCCCTGGCCGCTAGCGAGGCCGAGGCGAAATCGCTCGCCATGGAGGATTATCTCACCGGGCTGGCCAATCGCGGTGGCTTCGTCGGGCGCCTTCAGGCGCGCATCGCATCCCTGTCGGGCAATGAAATCCTGGCCATGGCCTATCTGGACCTGGACGGGTTCAAGGACATTAACGATACCCTCGGCCATGGCGTGGGCGATGAACTCTTGTGCCTGATGGCATCGCGCGTGCGCCAGGCGCTCGGCGATCGTGGCCTCGCCGCGCGGTTCGGGGGCGATGAGTTCGTTCTCTATATGACATGCGCCGAGCGGAGCGAGGTTGAGACGTTCCTCACCGCATTGCTCACGGTCATGCAGCAGCCGGTGCGCCTGGAGGGGCACGAGCTGCAAATCGGTGCCTCCATCGGTGTGGCGTTCGTACCCGAACACACAACGGACCCCGGCGAACTGATGCGCCTCGCCGATATCGCGCTGTATCGTGCCAAGGCTGATGGACGCGGGCTGGTGCGGTTCTTCGTTCCGGAACTGGAACAGGACATTCGCAACCGGCGCACCGTGGAACTGGAATTGGCCGAGGCCATCGATTCCGGACAGATGGCGCTGGTATTTCAGCCGCAGGTCGACGTGGAGAGCGAGCGGATCGTCGGCTTCGAGGCTCTCGTGCGGTGGGATCATCCCGAACGCGGGCGCCTGCCTCCGGAGACCTTCGTCCCGATTGCCGAGCGCAGCCGCCTCATCTGCCGGCTCGACAATTGGGTCATGCGGCGGGCCTGTGAACTCGGCCGGCGGCTCGACGATGTAACCGTCTCGGTCAATATGTCGCCGATCAGCCTGCGCCAGCCCAATATTGCGGACCTGATCCTGGAAAGCCTTGCCCAGACGGGTTTCGAACCGTCGCGCCTGGAGATCGAGATCACCGAAAGCGCCATCATCCAGGCCGATTCGGAAGTGAATGCCGCGCTGCTGCGCCTGCGGGAAAGCGGGGTGCGCATCGCGCTCGACGATTTCGGCACCGGGCATGCCTCGCTGGTGCATATCCGCCGTTTCCCGGTGACCAAGATCAAGATCGACCGCTCCTTCATCTCGAATCTCGGCACGGAGCGCGATGCCGCCGCGATCGTCGAATATGTGGTGCGGCTCGGTCGCTCGCTCGGCATCGTGTTGACTGCCGAAGGGGTCGAGACGCGCGAACAGCTGCGCTTCCTGCGCGCGTTCGGAGCACAGCAGGCGCAGGGCTTCCTGTTTTCCGGCCCGGTTTCCATCGATGCTGCCAGGGCCATGCTCGCCGCGCAGGATTCCCCGAGCGGGCGGCCGCGGCCTCCGGGTTCGCGCCGCAATGTGGAAGCCTGAGGGAGCCTCACATTCCTGTTGAATAAACGGCCATCCGTTTTATTCTGCCTTCCGGTTTCCCTTCCCGCCGCCGTTCCGGCGCGGGTGCGGGGATCAACGCCACGGGTTCAGCGCGCGTCCCTTAAGAAGACCACGGCGGCGGTGCCGCGCAGAATGGGCTTCGACGCGGCCGGGAGGAAGATCATGTTGCCCAACGCCCACCGCGGATTCGATTTCGATCTCGGCGAGACCGCCGACATGCTGCGCGACACCGTGCGCGCCTTCTCCCAGGACAAGATCGCCCCGCGCGCCGAAGAGATCGATCGCACCAACCAGTTTCCCCGCGATCTGTGGCCCCAGCTTGGGGCCCTCGGCCTGCTCGGCATCACGGTGGAAGAGGAATATGGCGGCTCCGGGCTCGGCTATCTGGAGCATGTGATCGCCATGGAGGAGATCAGCCGCGCCTCGGCTTCGGTCGGCCTGTCCTATGGCGCGCACTCCAACCTGTGCATCAACCAGATCCGCCGCAACGGCAATGCGGCGCAGAAGCAGCGGTATTTGCCCAAGCTTATTTCCGGCGAGCATGTGGGCGCGCTCGCCATGTCGGAGCCGGGCGCCGGTTCCGATGTGGTGTCCATGCGCACCCGGGCTGAGAAGAAGGGCGACCGCTACCTGCTCACCGGCAATAAGATGTGGATCACCAATGGTCCCATCGCCGAGACGCTGGTGGTCTATGCCAAGACCGACCCCGCCGCCGGCGCGCGGGGCATGACCGCCTTTCTCATCGAGAAGGGCTTCAAGGGCTTCTCCACGGCGCAGAAGCTGGACAAGCTCGGCATGCGCGGCTCGGATACCTGCGAACTGGTGTTCGAGGACTGTGAGGTGCCGGAAGAGAATGTGCTGGGCGAGGTGGGGCGCGGCGTCAACGTGCTGATGTCCGGCCTGGACTATGAGCGGGCGGTGCTTGCGGCGGGCCCGGTTGGAATCATGCAGGCCTGCATGGACGTGGTGCTGCCCTATGTTCACGAGCGCAAGCAGTTCGGCCAGCCCATCGGCACCTTCCAGCTGATGCAGGGCAAGATCGCCGACATGTATGTGACCATGAACGCCGTGCGCGCCTATGTGTATGCCGTTGCAAAGGCTTGCGATCGCGGCGCCACCACGCGCGAGGATGCGGCGGGGGCCATCCTGTTCGCGGCGGAGAAGGCAACCTGGATGGCGCTGGAGGCGATCCAGACCCTTGGGGGCAACGGCTACATCAACGACTATCCCACCGGCCGCCTGCTGCGGGATGCCAAGCTCTATGAGATCGGCGCCGGGACGAGCGAGATTCGCCGGATGCTGATCGGCCGGGAGCTGTTCGACAAGACCGCCTGACGCGGGCGGGTTCACGGCCCCATCTCCGTTTAAAATCGGAACGCGCGGGCGTCGGCCGGGGCTTGCGCGCTTCTCCATCTTCGCGCTGCAACAAGACTAGGCTATTGCTTGGTTGTAGAGGAGCGATCATGGACGATTTTTACACGCTCTCGAAGATCCTCGGCATCCTGGCGGCTCCGTCCAACATCCTGGTGCTGCTGGCGGTTTTCGGCGTGATCCTGCTGCTGACGGGTCTGCGCCGGACGCCGTCGCTGATTCTCGCCGTCGCCGTGCTCGGCATGTTCCTGACCGGCTTCTCGCCGCTGGCCAATTATCTGGTCTCGCCGCTGGAGGAGCGCTTCCCGCCTTATGTGGCGGACGGAAAGCCCGTGGACGGCATCATCATGCTCGGCGGGGCGGAGGTGCCGGACGTGGCGCTGGCGCGCGGCATCACGGCGGTGAACGACGCGGCGGAGCGGGTGATCGTGTTCGCGGCCTTGGCGCGGCAATATCCCGCCGCGCGCCTGGTGGTGGCGGCGGGCTCCACGGCGGCGGGCGAGATGGTGGCGCCGGAGGCGGAGGCCGAGCGCAAGGCCCTGCAGGATGTCGGCGTCGATCTCTCGCGGGTGGTGTTCGAGCAGCGCTCGCGCAACACCATCGAGAATGCGGCCTTCAGCAAGGCGCTGGTCAATCCGCAGCCGGGCCAGCGGTGGCTGCTGGTGACCTCGGCCTTCCACATGCCCCGCGCCATCGCTTGCTTCCGCGCGGTGGATTTTCCAGTGATCGCCTATCCCG
This sequence comes from Roseixanthobacter pseudopolyaromaticivorans, assembly GCF_043195145.2. Lineage (NCBI taxonomy): Bacteria > Pseudomonadati > Pseudomonadota > Alphaproteobacteria > Hyphomicrobiales > Xanthobacteraceae > Roseixanthobacter > Roseixanthobacter pseudopolyaromaticivorans. The sequence goes on along the minus strand of NZ_CM195539.1, from coordinate 2,244,748 downwards.
TGGACTACCGCACCGTGCGGCCGGACTTGCTCGACACGCCGTTCACGCGGGTTGCGCAGGGGCAGGACCTGACGGACATCGCGACCCGCGAATGGGTGGGCCTGGTGGCCTATTATCTCGCCGGCAAGACCAAGGTCCTGTTTCCCGCGCCCTAGAGACCAACCGGCGCTGCGGCCGCCGGCCCGCAACGGGAAAATGTTTCACGTGAAACAATGGCTTAGCGCAGACGAACAGGGGTTTTATGCCCCATCTCCGTGGTTTTCCGAGCGCTAAACCCGGGATTTCGGCAGACTTCGCGCCATGAACGTCTGCAACCGCGCAATCGGGACACGACGGCGCTGCGCGAGGGCCGGCAAACCGCTCAATCCTCGCGCGGCAGGCCGAGGCGGTAGACGCCGCGAAAATCCTGCGGGTCCACCGGCTTCCCCTTGCGATAGATCACCAGCCGGCCTTCCAGGGCGAGGCGCACCGCCACACGGCGCACCGCTGGCAGGGCGCGCTGCCACTGCCCGGCGCCCATGAGGGAGACGGCGGCTTCCGCCGGGGCGATGGTCTTGCCCGGCTCCTGGGCGGCCAGGGTGAGGATGGCGGTCGCCACATCCTCTTCGGAGGGCAGGGCGGTGTCTGCGGCCTCGGCCGCGGGCGAGTTCTGCGCTTGGGTCATGGCCTGCTGTGGCATCGCCGCCAGCGCCGCGCAAGCCTGCGCGCGTAGGAAGACTCCATGGAAGGGCAGCCATGCGCAGATGCGGGGTGCGCCGCAGCAAGATGGCCTTGCGCTTTCGTTAGGAATTTCTTAGGTATTGTGACGAATGCGTGGCCAAAATGCGCCCCATCCCAAATCCTGTATCGGGATACCTATTTTCTTCCCCTTCGAGCCACAGACAGTCATCATGACCGTAAAGACCGAACGATCCTGCTGGTGCATTGCACGCACCGCTCTGGGCGTTGTTGTTGCGACCATCGCCGTGGTCTATCTCTTCGGCGGGTTCGATCCCGTCATCGTCGCTTCGATCCGCTGACGGCACGCGGCCCGATCCCGTAGGGTTCTGGGGAGGGTGGCCGCCATGCCGTTGAAGCTGATCATCGGGAACAAGAATTATTCTTCCTGGTCGATGCGGCCGTGGCTTGCCTTGCGCGCCGCCGGCATCGGCTTTGAGGAGCAGCGCATCGCCATCGGCACGGATGCATTCAAGGCCGCGCTCGCCCCGCTCGGCACCGCCGGCCGCGTTCCGGTGCTGGTGGATGGCGACATTCCGGTGTGGGATTCCCTGGCGATCATCGAGCATGTGGCAGAGACCCATCCGAATCGCCCGCTCTGGCCGCTGCGCCCCGCGGCGCGCGCCTTCGCCCGCTCCATCAGCGCCGAAATGCACGCCTCCTTCCATCATCTGCGCCGCCATCTGCCGATGAATCTGTGGCGCCCAGTGGCGCCGCTGGCCTTGCCCGAGGGCGTTGAGCGGGATGTCGCGCGCGTCACCGCCATCTTCCGCGAGGCGCGCCAGCGCTTCGGCGGCGGCGGAGCGTTCCTGTTCGGCGCCTTCTGCGCGGCGGACGCGATGTTTGCCCCCGTGGCGACGCGCCTGCGCACCTATGCGGTGCCACTCGACCCGGTGAGCGAAGCCTATGTCGCTGCCATTCATGCCCAGCCCGATTTCGTCGCCTGGAAGGCCGAGGCGCTGCGCGAAAGCGAGGTGCTGGCCGAGGATGAGGTGGACTGGCCGCAGGTGAAGCGGGAGCCGGTCGCCGCGGCATGAGTGCGAAATCCCCCTCCAAGCCGGCGAAGACATCGCTCGCCAAGACATCGCTCGCCAAGGCGCCGGCCGCCACAGCCTCCCGCCCCCTGCATCTGCTGAAGCTGTGCGTCGGTGCCGAATCCATCGAGGACCTCACCGACTGGATCGCGGAGCGCCTCGCCGACAAGACGGCGCGCGGTCTGCCTGTGGAACACGGGCATATCACCCGCATGGTGCCGACCCGCACCGAGGAATTGCTCGGCGGTGGTTCGCTCTATTGGGTCATCAAGGGCGAGATCATGTGCCGTCAGCGCCTGGTCGACATCCGCCCGTTCGTGGATGGCGAAGGCATCCGCCGCTGCACCTTGGTGCTGGACCCGCAGGTGGTGCGCGTGGCGCCGCGCCCGCACCGCCCGTTCCAGGGCTGGCGCTATCTCAAGGATGTGGACGTGGCCGCCGATCTCGATGCGGCCGGCAAGGGCGCGGCCGGACTGCCGGCGGAGATGGAGCGCGAATTGCGGTCGCTCGGGCTGCTATAGGCGCGGCCGGGGCGCCGGCCCGCTTGGTGGTCTTTCTCCCTCCCCAACCCTCCCGCGCGCGGGGGTGGGCTAGGGAGGGGCCTTCCAAGCGAGGGTTAGGGCTCTCCCAAGCGAGCGCTGGCGAGGCGCCTTCCAAGTGAGGCGGGGTTTATTCCGCCCCGGTCGCCACCGGCTTTCCGGCGGCCGCCCATTCGGCCCAGGAGCCGTCGTAAAGCGCGTGCGGGCGCTTGCCGATGCTGTCCAGCGCCAGCCACAGGATGGCGGCCGAGACGCCGGAGCCGCAGGAGGTGATGACCGGGCGGGAGAGATCCACGCCCGCGCCTTCCAACGCCGCCCGCAGGGCCTCGGGCTCGGCAAGGTGGCCGTCCTTGACGATTTCGCTGAACGGCAAGTTGAGGCTGCCGGGAATGTGGCCGGAGGCGATGCCGGCGCGCGGCTCCGGCGCCTCGCCCCGGAACCGGGCGGCCGGGCGCGCATCCAGCACCTGGCTGGTGCCGGCGGTCAAGGCGCGCTCTACCTGGGCGATGTCGGCGATGATGGAACGGTCCAGCCGCGCCATGAAGCTGGCCGGCTGGCGGGTGGAGGGCCCGCTTTCGGTCTCGCGGCCCTCGGCCAGCCATTGCGGCAGGCCGCCATCCAGAATCATCACCTCCGCCACCCCGAAGGCGCGGAAGGTCCACCACACACGTGCCGCCGAGAACAGGCCGAGCTGGTCATAGACCACGATCCGCAGCCCATCGCCGATGCCGAGCTTGCCCACCGCCGCGGAGAAGGCGAGCGCGTCCGGCAGCATGTGGGGCAGGTCGCTCGAATGGTCGGAAATGGCGTCGATGTCGAAGAACACGGCGCCGGGAATGTGATGCTCCAGGTACTCCGCCTTGCCGTTGCGCCCGGTCGGCGGCAAGTGCCAGGAGCCGTCCACGATCACCAGGTCGGGCGCTCCGAGATTGTCCGCAAGCCATTGCGTGGAAACGAGGTAGGGCGAGGAGGTCATGAACGGGATTCCGCGTTGGAGGAAGGGCGGCGAGGATCACACGAGAACGTTCGGTACCTCGCTCTTGCGTTCCAGCCAGCCCGGCACGGGCAGATCCTTGGAGCGCAGGAATTCGGGATTGAACAGCTTCGACTGATAGCGCGTGCCGTAGTCGCAGAGAATGGTGACGATGGTATGCCCCGGCCCGAGATCCTTCGCGAGGCGGATCGCGCCGGCGATATTGATGCCGGACGAGCCGCCGAGGCACAGGCCCTCGTGCTCCAGCAGGTCGAACACGATCTGCACCGCTTCGGCGTCCGGGATCTGATAGGCGAAATCTACGGGCGCGCCCTCCAGGTTCGCGGTGATGCGCCCCTGGCCGATGCCTTCGGTGATGGACGAGCCCTCCGCGTGCAGCACGCCGGTGGTGTAATAGGAATACAGCGCCGCGCCGAACGGGTCGGCGAGCGCGATCTTGATGTTGGGGTTGCGTGCTTTGAGCGCGATGCCGATGCCGGCGAGCGTGCCGCCGGTGCCCACCGCGCACACGAATCCGTCCACCTTGCCGTCGGTCTGGTCGTAGATTTCCGGGCCGGTGGTGTCGATATGGGCCTGGCGGTTGGCCACATTGTCGAACTGGTTGGCCCAGATGGCGCCGTTCGGCTCGGTCTTGGCGAGGGCCTCGGCGAGGCGGCCGGAGACCTTCACGTAATTGTTCGGGTTGGAGTAAGGCACCGCCGGCACTTCCACGAGCGTGGCGCCGGCGAGGCGCAGCATGTCCTTCTTTTCCTGGGACTGGGTCTCGGGAATGACGATCACGGTCTTGAAGCCGAAGGGCGCCGCCACCAGCGCCAGGCCGATGCCGGTATTGCCCGCCGTGCCTTCCACGATCACCCCGCCAGGCTGGAGCGTGCCTTTCGCGATCGCATCCTGGATGATGCCGAGCGCCGCGCGATCCTTCACCGACTGCCCCGGATTGAGGAATTCCGCCTTGCCCAGAATGGTGCACCCGGTCTCCTCGGACGCCTTCTTCAGGCGGATGAGCGGGGTGTGGCCGATGGATTCAACAAGGCCGTTACGTATATTCATGGAATAACCGTGCTCCAGATGGCGAGCGAACGTTACCGAAGCCGCTCACCAGCGGCAACCTGCGCGGGCTTGCGGCGGTCATCGCGGCACCGGGGCCGGGCGCGCGCTGCGGCGCAGAAGCGCGGTGCGCAAAAACCCGTTCATGGGCAGCTCGATGCAGCGATAGGTGAGATAGCCAAGGGCGAGCGCGGCCGAGGTGACAAGCAGAAAATAGAAGCCGAGATACTGCCCGCCGAACAGTTTGCGCCAGACCGGATCGACGAACAGAAAAATGAAGCTGTGGCTGAGATAGAGGCTGTAGGAGGCATTTCCCAGCACCACGAGAATGCCCACCGCCGGCCGCGCCGGGTTGGCATCCACGCACAGCACGCATAGCCCCACGGTGAGCATCGCCACCAGCGTATGCGCCGCCGGCACCAGCTGGGGAAAGGCCGTCACAGCGACGATCAGCGCCAGGCAGGCGGGAAGGACATGGCGGAACGCCAGCACGCCGCGCCCGCTGCGCATGAGGTGCAGCTTCACCAGCGCGAGGGCGATGCCGATGATGAATTCCAGCAGGATCGAATGGGTCCAGGCCCGCATGGCATCCTGCTGCCAGTCCAGCGTTCCCGCCGCGATCAGGCCGAGCAGCAGCGCCACCAGCACGAACAGGCCCAAGCTGCGCCGCAGGAAAAGGCTGGCGGCGAAGGCGAGGTAGAAGAACATCTCATAGTTCAGCGTCCAGCCCTGGGACAGGATCGGCCGATGCTGCGCGTAGAGATTGAAGTAGGGAATGAAGAAATAGCTCTTCACCACTTCCGGCACGGAGAGCAGCGCGGCGCCCGAGGGATCGCCGAGGCGCGCGAGCAGCAAAAAGACCAAAATCTGCAGCGTCGTCAGCAGCCAATAGAGCGGCACCACGCGCACGATGCGCGCGGCGAGAAACCGCCCCGGCGCCCCCGGCTTTCCGAACGCGTCATGGGCGATATAGACCATGATGAAGCCGCTGATGACGAAGAAGATGCGGACCCCGAGATCGCCGGAAATCCCGAAGATGAGCACCTCCGACCCGAAGCGCTCGCGAAAGCCGGAAAGGCTGTGCTCGACATGGGACAGCATGACCAAGGCGGCTGCGAGGAAGCGCAGGATCTGCAAGGAGTAGAGGGTTTCCCGCATCGCTTGATCCTCGCCGCGGCCCGGCGCCGCGCGTGCCGAATGTCCTGCCGGCGCTGGCTTTGCGCGCCGCGCTCGCGCGCGATTCGCCGGCCGGCCCGGTGTAGCGGGAAGCCTGCGGCCGCGCCATAGCTTGGCCCTGCGGCGCGCGGCTCCAGGCGGGCGTCATGCGGCCTTTATCTGCTCGAACGCGCGCAGCGCCCGGGCGCGGGCTTGGGCGTGGTCCACGATGGGATGGGGATAGGTGCTGCCGAGCCGCACGCCGGCCCGCGACAAAGCGGCGGCATCGCCCGTCCAGGGCTTGTGGATCAGTGCCGGCGGCAGGCCGGACAGCTCCGGCACGAAGGCGCGCACATAGGCCCCGTCGGGATCGAACTTCTCGCCCTGGAGCACCGGATTGAAGATGCGGAAATAAGGCGCGGCATCGACCCCGCTGCCGGCGACCCATTGCCAATTGCCCGGATTGCTCGCGGCGTCCGCATCCACCAACGTATCCCAGAACCAACGCTCCCCAGCGCGCCAGTCCACCAGCAGGTGCTTGGAGAGGAACGAAGCGACCACCATGCGCATGCGATTGTGCATCCAACCCGTCTGCCAGAGCTGCCGCATGGCGGCATCCACGATGGGATAGCCGGTGCGGCCGCTCTGCCATGCCGCGCTCTCCTCGGGCGCATCGCGCCAGGGAAAGGCGTCGAAGGCGGCATTGAGGTTGCGTGTCGCAAGGTCCGGCGCCGTATTCAGAATGTGGTGGTTGAATTCGCGCCAATACAGTTCGGCCGTGAACTTCTCCCCATCGCGGGGCGATAGCCCCTCTGCCTCCACGGCGTGCTGGGCGGCGGAGAGGACCTGCCGAGGCGATATCTCGCCCCAGCGCAGGTGCGGCGACAGGCGCGAGACGTGGTCCATGTCCGGCCGGTCGCGCAGCTCCGCATAACCGGAGAGCCCGGTGGAGAAAAAGGCGTGCAATCGCTCCCGCGCCGCCGCTTCTCCGGCCCGCCATGCGGCGCGCAGGCCGTGCGCCCAATCGGGGCGGGAAGGTTCGAGCGCCCATTGGGCGAGATCTTCGCTTGCCTGTGCGTGGCGGGCGGCCTCCAGGCGCGGCGGAACGGGCAGGGGCGGGCGTGGCACCCAATCTTTCAGGGCGGCGCGGTGAAAGGCAGAGAATGTGCGCGGCAAGGTGCCCGCCGCCGTGCGTACCGATCCCAATTCGTGGAGCAGATGGCCGTTGAACAGGTGCACCTCGCCGCCCTCGGCCCGCAGGGCGGCCGCGACCTGCGCGTCGATGGTACGCTCCGCCGTTCCGGGCCGGCTGTTGAGCGTGACGAGCCCGGCACCCAGCGCCCGCGCCAGCGCCGGAACGATCTCGCCCGCCCGACCCCGGCGCAGGATCAGGGGAATGCCGTGCGCGCCGAGGTCGCGCATCAGTGCTTTCAGAGACTGGGCCAGCCACCAGCGCGCCGCCCCGCCGAGCGGGCGCACGCCGGGCGAAATTTCATCCAGCACATAAAGCGCCGCCACCGGCCGCCCATCCCGCGCGGCGTGGGTAAGGGCGGGATTGTCGGCGAGCCGCAGATCGTCGCGGAACCAGACCAGGGCAGGGGAAGGCGGCATGACGCACCGATTGGGAAACGGGCGCGCAGCATAGCCTGTGCGGCGCGGCCGGCTACCCTTCGCGCCTGCGAGAGCTATAGTCGCTCAGTGTTCAAGGGGAGGACCGGGGTGTCGGATTTCAAGCCGGAATTGAGGCAGGTGGTGGCGGACATCGCCGCCGACATGGCAAAGCGCACCGAGCGCGGGACAGTGGCGAGCTATATTCCCGAACTCGCCAAGGTGCCGCTGGACCAGTTCGCCATCGCCGTGACCACCGCAGACGGCGAGATGATCTGCGCCGGCGATTTTGAGACCGCCTTCTCGATCCAGAGCATCTCGAAGGTGTTCACGCTGACTTTGGCGCTGGGGCAGCTCGGCGACAATCTGTGGAACCGTGTCGGCCGCGAGCCCTCGGGCAATGCGTTCAATTCCATCGTCCAGCTGGAATATGAGAAGGGCAAGCCGCGCAATCCCTTCATCAATGCTGGCGCCATCGCGGTCACCGACGTGCTGCTCTCCGGCCACCAGCCGCGCGAGGCGCTCGGCTCCATCCTGCGCTTCATCCGCTTCATCGCCGACGACGAGGACGTGGCGATCGACGAGAATGTGGCGCGCTCGGAGAAGCAGACCGGCTTTCTCAATACGGCGCTCGCCAATTACATGCGCGCGTTCAACGTGCTGGAGCATCCGGTGGACCACGCGCTCGGGGTCTATTTCCACCATTGCGCGATCACCATGACGGCGCGCCAATTGGCCATGGCGGGCCGATACATCGCCTTCGGCGGCAAGATTCCCACCACCGGACGCACGGTCGTCACGTCGGAGCGGGCGCGCCGCATCGCGGCCTTGATGCTCACCTGCGGCCATTATGACGGCTCGGGCGATTTCGCCTTCCGCGTCGGCCTGCCGGGAAAGAGCGGTGTGGGCGGCGGCATCCTGGCGGTGGCGCCGGGCAAGGCCTCGATCGCGGTCTGGTCGCCGGGGCTCGACCGTTTCGGCAATTCGGTGCTCGGCTCGATCGCCCTGGAGCAATTGGCGAAGGCCATGCGCTGGTCGGTGTTCGGCGGCAGCTGAGCGCTCCGCCGGGCGCACCCGCGCTTCAGCCGCCGGAGGAGGTCTGCGAGGGGGTGAAGCGGGCAACCAGGTTGAACAGATCGCCCCGGAAGGTCTGACGCACGAACGTGATGTTCTCGTCGCCGCGCCAGGTGCGGCGTTGCAGCTCCAGGCAGGCGGCGCGGTCCGGAATGTCGAGCAGCGTCGCCATTTCGCTCGAGGCATTGACGGCGGTGATGTGGTGCTCGGCCTCGGTCCAAGGAACGTGACCAACCAGCCACGAGCCGGGAGATTGGCGCGAGAAATCCACCTCCGCCGCCTCGGGCACCGCGGCGATGTTGATGAGCCGTCGTTCCAGCGCAAAGGGGCGCAGGCCGGCCATGTGCCGGCATTCCAGCTCCAGCACGTCGCCGTGCGGCGTCAGCTCCCACTCCAGCGCCACGCGCCGGTCCGCGCGGCGGCGCTGCAAACGCAGCAATTCGTAGCGATAGGTCTCGCCCCGCAAGGTGATCTCGGCCTCGATATCGGGGATCTGAAGAATCGCCGATTGGATGCGCGGCGCGGCGACGAACGATCCCGCCCTGCGGCGACGCTCCACCAGCCCCGCCGCAGCCAGCTCGGATACCACCTTGTTCACGGTCATGCGGGCGCAGCCATATTGCGCCATCAGCTCGTGCTCATAGGGGATGCGGTATCCCGGCCCCCATTCGCCGGACAGGATCTTGGCTTCGATATCGGCCCTGATGCGCCGATTGAGCGTCGACGTCTTGTCCCTGAGAGGATTTTCGACCGCTTCGCTCACGCCAGCACTCTTTCCATCACGCGCGCGAACCTGCCGCGGATCCGTTCATGGTCGTTGTGAAGCCCGTTCGTCACATATTTGCGTCCGCGACGCCAGACACCGTCCACCGCGCCGCCGCGCGCCCCGAAAATCCAGCCGTCGAGCCAGGCGTCGCCCGCGCGTCCAACAAGGGCGGAGCGGCCGGGATCGAGCGTGACCAAATCGGCCGGCGCGCCGACCGCGATGCCCCAGCCCGTCGCGCCGCGCGGCGCCTGCAGCGCCTGTCCGCCCCCGGCGAGAGCCGCATCGAACAGCGCGCGGCCGGTGGAGCGCTGGGCCTTTCCGATCGTCACCTCGCCCGCGAGGACATTGCGCGCACGCAGGCGCAGCCGCTGGCCATATTCGAGGGTGCGCAATTCCTCCGCCGCATCCACGAGCACATTGGAATCGGAACCGATGCCGTAGCGTCCGCCGCTGCGGGCAAATTCGGCGGCCGGGAATATCCCGTCGCCGAGATTGGCTTCGGTGATCGGGCATAGGCCGGCGACGGCTTGGCTCTGCGCCAATTGGCGGGTTTCGCCCTCGGTCATGTGGGTGGCGTGGATGAGGCACCAGCGCGCATCGACCGGCGCGCGCTCGAACAGAAGCTCGACCGGCCGCCGCCCGCTCCATGCGCGGCAGTCCTCCACTTCCTTGGTCTGCTCGGCCACATGGATATGGACCGGCCCGCCGGCGGCGAGCGGAAGGATGGCGTTGATGTCTTCGAGGCTCGCGGCCCGCAGGCTGTGGGGGGCGATGCCGACCACGGCATCCTCCAGTGGCGCCACCGCAGCCCGGCTCGCGGCCATCAGGGCGGCGAACCCATCGCGGTCGTTGATGAACCGGCGCTGGCCGTGGCCCGGCGCCAGGCCGCCGAACCCTGAATGGGCGTAGAACACCGGCAAGAGCGTGAGGGCGATGCCGGTATCGGCGGCGGCAGCGGCGATGCGCGCCGCAAGTTCGGCACGATCGGCATAGGCCGCGCCGTCGGGGTCATGATGGAGATAATGGAATTCGCCGACGCGGGTGAAGCCGCTCTCCAGCATTTCCATGTAAGCGAGGGCGGCCAGTGCCTCCACGTCGTCCGGGCCGATCCGGTCGACGAAGCGATACATGACCTCCCGCCAGCCCCAAAAGCTGTCCTCGCCCGGCCCACGCACCTCGGCCAAGCCCGCAAGCCCGCGTTGGAAGGCATGGCTGTGGAGATTGGGAAGCCCGGGCACAACCGGTCCGTGTCGCTCTTCCCCGCCCACCGGCGCCACGTCGCGCTCGATCTCGGTGATGGCGCCGTCGCACAGGTGAAGGCGGACCCTCGGCACCCAGCCGTCGGGCAGCAGCGCGTCTGTAAACCAGAGGCTCCGGGAAGGGGACGGCACCATCGCTTTCCTTTTTTCGAAGAGGGCTGGACAAGCGCGAAGTCGCGTATTTATGTATATACATTATCGGCGCCACCGCCAATGGGATTTGGTGACAGGGGACGGCCATGCGCTGCGACCGGATCTGGCGGAATGCCCGCCTTGCAACCCTCGCGCCCGCGCTTCCGGGGCTCGGGGTGGTGGAAGACGGCCTCATCGCGGCGCGCGACGGTCGCATCCTCTACGCCGGTCCGCGCGCCGATGCGCCGGCATTCGATGCCATCGAGACCGTGGATTGCGCAGGACGCTGGATCACGCCCGGCCTCGTCGATTGCCACACCCATCTGGTCTATGGCGGCGATCGCGCGAACGAGTTTGAGATGCGGCTCGCCGGTGTCCCCTATGAGGAGATCGCACGGGCCGGCGGCGGCATCGTCTCCACCATGAAGGCCACCCGCGCCGCGCGCGAGGACGAGCTTGTCGCCTCCGCCCTGCCGCGGCTCGATGCGCTCTTGGCGGAGGGTGTGACCACCCTCGAGATCAAGTCCGGCTATGGCCTGAGCCTGGAGGCCGAGCGCCGCCAATTGCGCGCCGCCCGCGCGCTCGGCGACCGCCGGCCCGTCACCGTCACGACCACTTTCCTCGGCGCCCATGCCTTGCCACCGGAAGCCGGCGGCGACAAGGACGCCTTCATCGATGCGATCTGCACGCAGATGCTCCCGGTCGTGGCGGGAGAGGGGCTGGCGGACGCGGTGGATGCGTTCTGCGAAGGCATCGCCTTCTCGCCCGCCCAGGTCACGCGCGTGTTTGAAGCCGCCCGCGCGCTCGCCCTGCCGGTGAAGCTGCACGCAGACCAGCTCAGCAATCTTCATGGAGCCGAGCTCGCCGCGCGCTTTCGCGCCCTGTCCGCGGACCATCTGGAGCATGCGGACGCCGCCGGAGCCGCGGCCATGGGCAAGGCCGGCACCGTCGCGGTGCTGCTGCCGGGCGCCTATTATTTCATTCGCGAAACCAAGACGCCGCCGGTCGATCTCTTCCGTGCCGCCGGGGTTCCCATCGCCCTTGCCACCGATTGCAATCCCGGCACTTCGCCGCTCACCTCGCTTCTGCTCACCATGAATATGGGCGCGACTTTATTTCGCCTGACGGTGACCGAATGTATCGCCGCTGTGACGCGCGAAGCGGCGCGCGCGCTTGGGATGCTCAAGCGGACCGGCACCCTGGAGCCCGGCAAGGATTGCGATCTTGCGGTGTGGGACATCGAGCGGCCGGCCGAGCTGGTCTACCGCATCGGCTTCAACCCGCTCCACGCCCGCGTCTGGAGGGGCAGATGAGCGTGCGCCTCAACGCCGGCGCGGTGCCATTGGCGCAGTGGCGCGACATCGCCGCCGGCGCCGCCCTCACCCTCGACCCAAGCTGCGCCGAAAATGTGCGGCGCAGCGCTGAGACGGTGGACGCCATCGTCGCGGCGGGCGCTCCGGTTTACGGCATCAACACAGGCTTCGGGAAGCTCGCCAGCGTCCGCATCGATGCCGCGGATCTCGCTGCGCTGCAGCGCAACATCGTCTTGTCCCACGCGGCCGGCGTGGGCGCGGCCATGCCGGTGCCGGTGGTGCGGCTGATGATGGCGCTGAAGCTTGCGAGCCTTGCCCAGGGGGCATCCGGCGTTCGCCCCCACACGTTGGCGTTTCTGGAGGCCATGGTCGCGCGCGGGCTGGTTCCGGTGGTGCCGGCCCAAGGATCGGTCGGCGCGTCCGGCGATCTCGCGCCACTGGCGCACATGACCGCCGCGATGATCGGCGTCGGGGATTGCCTGTTCGGCACCGAGCGCATGCCGGCCGACGCGGCCTTGGCCCGGGCCGGGCTCGCCCCTTTGGCGCTCGGACCGAAAGAGGGCCTGGCGCTGCTCAATGGAACCCAGTTTTCCACCGCCTGTGCGCTGACCGGTCTGTTCACGGCGGAAACCGCATTCCGCGCGGCGCTGGTCACGGGGGCCCTTTCCACCGATGCCGCGCGTGGCTCGGACGCGCCGTTCGATCCGCGCATCCATGCCTTGCGCCGCCATCGCGGGCAGATCGAAACCGCCGATGCGTTGAGGACGCTCATGGCCGGCTCGGTCATTCGCGAATCCCACCGCCTCGGCGATGATCGGGTCCAGGATCCCTATTGCCTGCGCTGCCAGCCCCAGGTGATGGGCGCGGTGCTCGATCTGTTGCGCCAGGCCGCCGAGACCCTCTCAACCGAAGCCAATGGTGTTTCGGACAATCCGCTGATCTTTTGGCAGACGGGGGAGGCGCTTTCGGGCGGAAACTTTCATGCGGAGCCGGTGGCATTCGCCGCCGACATGATTGCGCTTGCGATGTGCGAGATCGGTGCGCTGGCCGAGCGCAGGATCGCCATGCTGGTGGATCCCGCGCTCTCCGGCCTGCCGGCGTTTCTCACTCCCCGGCCCGGACTGAATTCCGGCTTCATGATTGCGCAGGTCACCGCCGCCGCGCTGGTGTCGGAGAATAAGCAGCGGGCCTATCCCGCAAGCGTGGATTCGATCCCCACCTCGGCCAATCAGGAAGATCACGTGTCCATGGCCGCCCATGGCGCGCGGCGGCTCGCCCCCATGGCGGAGAACGCCCACGGCATCATCGGTATCGAATTGCTTGCCGCCGCCCAGGGCTGCGATTTCCACGCCCCGCTCGCCTCCAGCCCGCGGCTGGAGCGCGTTCGGGCACGTTTGCGGGCGCGGGTGCCGCACCTCGAGGACGATAGGTTTTTCCATCCCGACATGGCCGCCGCCATCGATCTCGTGCGCAGCGGCGCGCTTGCCGAAGCGGCTGGCGTCGACGTGTTGCCTTCCATCAGCGGAGCTTGATGTGACGCTTTCCTTTCCCGATTGGCTGCGCGTCACGCGCGGAACGGCGCCCCTGGTGGTGAGCCTCCCGCACACCGGCACCGAAATCCCCGACGCTTACCGCGACGGGCTGGTGTCGCTCGCGCTCGCGCGCAAGGATTGCGATTGGTGGATCGATATTCTGTATGACTTTGCCACGGAGCTGAACGCGAGCATCGTGCACACGGCGGTGTCGCGCACGGTGATCGACGTCAATCGCGATCCCTCGGGCGTCTCGCTCTATCCCGGCCAGGCGACCACCGAGCTGTGCCCGATTACGACCTTCGACGGCGAGCCGCTGTATCATGCGGGCCGCGCACCGGACGCGGCGGCGGTGGCGGCGCGGCGGGCGGCCTATTTCGATCCCTATCACACGGCGCTCGCCGGAGAGATCGCCGCCGCCCGGCAGCGCCATGGCACCGTCGTGCTCTATGACTGCCACTCGATCCGCTCGGTGATCCCGCGCCTGTTCGAGGGCACCTTGCCGGAGTTCAACATCGGCACGAACAGCGGCCAGAGCTGCGCGCCCGAGCTGGTGCGGTCGATCGAATCCATCTGCGCGGACACCGGCCGGCCGCACGTCACGGACGGGCGGTTCAAGGGCGGCTACATCACCCGCCAGTATGGCCGGCCCCCGGAGGGCGTGCACGCCGTGCAGATGGAGCTGGCGTGCCGCGCCTATATGCACGAGCCGCTGGGTCCGCTCACGCCGGACCAATGGCCGACACCATACGATGCCGCTTATGCCGCCCCTCTGCGGGCGGCGCTGCGCTCCATCTTCGAGACCTGCCTTGCCTTCGCCCGGGCGCGAGGCTGACCGCATGCATGACCAGGAAAGACCCGCAATGACCCGCATCGACAATGAGCGCCGCATTCGCGCCCCGCGCGGTTCCGATCTGTCGGCCAAGAGCTGGCTCACCGAGGCGCCGCTGCGCATGCTCATGAACAATCTCGATGCCGAAGTGGCGGAGCGGCCGGGCGAGCTTGTGGTCTATGGCGGCATCGGCCGGGCGGCGCGCGACTGGGAAAGCTTCGACCGCATCGTCGGCGCCCTGCAGCGCCTGGAGGCCGACCAGACCCTGCTGGTGCAATCGGGAAAACCGGTGGGCGTGTTCCGTACCCATGCCGATGCGCCGCGCGTGCTGATCGCCAATTCCAACCTCGTGCCCCATTGGGCCACATGGGACCATTTCAACGCCCTCGATCGCCAGGGCCTGATGATGTACGGCCAGATGACGGCCGGTTCCTGGATCTATATCGGCTCCCAGGGCATCGTTCAGGGCACCTATGAGACCTTCGTGGAGATGGGCCGGCGCCATTATGGCGGGAGCCTTGCCGGCCGCTGGATTCTCACTGCGGGCCTCGGCGGCATGGGCGGAGCGCAGCCGCTCGCCGCGGTGATGGCGGGTGCCAGCTGCCTCGCCATCGAATGCCAGCCGAGCCGTATCGAAATGCGCCTGAAGACCGGCTATGTGGATGTCCTGGCCAAAGACCTGGACGAGGCGCTGGCGATCATCGAAAACGCCTGTGCGACCGACAAGCCCATATCCGTCGCTTTGCTTGGAAACGCCGCCGAAATCCTGCCGGAAATGATCCGCCGCGGCGTGCGCCCGGACGCGGTCACCGACCAGACCTCCGCGCATGATCCGGTCAATGGTTACCTGCCCGTCGGCTGGACGTTGCAGCAGTGGGAAGACCGGCGCGCCAGCGATCCCAAAGCCGTGATGGCGGCCGCCAAGGCTTCGATGGCGACCCATGTGCGCGCCATGCTCGCCTTCTGGAAGCAAGGTGTGCCGACCGTCGATTATGGCAACAACATCCGCCAGATGGCGCTCGAAGAGGGGGTTGCGGACGCGTTCGACTTCCCGGGGTTCGTGCCAGCCTATATTCGCCCGCTGTTCTGCCGCGGCATTGGCCCGTTCCGCTGGGCGGCGCTCTCCGGCGACCCGGAAGATATCTATCGCACCGACGCCAAGGTGAAGGAATTGCTGCCGGACAACGCCCATCTCCACACCTGGCTGGACATGGCGCGCGACCGCATCAAGTTCCAGGGCCTGCCGGCCCGCATCTGCTGGGTGGGGCTGGGAGATCGCCATCGCCTTGGCCTTGCCTTCAACGAAATGGTCGCCTCCGGGGAGCTCAAAGCGCCGATCGTGATCGGCCGCGACCATCTCGATTCCGGTTCGGTCGCCTCGCCCAATCGCGAGACCGAGGCCATGCGGGACGGGTCGGACGCGGTCTCCGACTGGCCCCTGCTCAATGCCCTGCTCAATTGCGCCTCGGGGGCGACCTGGGTGTCGCTGCACCATGGCGGCGGGGTGGGCATGGGGTTCTCCCAGCATGCGGGCATGGTGATCGTCGCCGATGGCACGCCGGAAGCCGCACGCCGGCTGGAGCGGGTGCTTTGGAACGATCCGGCCACCGGGGTCATGCGCCACGCCGATGCGGGCTATGAAAGCGCGCTCGACTGCGCGCGCGAAAATGGCCTCGACCTTCCCGGCATCCTCGGCTGACCCATGCGCATCGTCCGCGCCGCCGATTGCCGCCGCATGGCCTGGAAGAATGGCGGTGGCGAGACCGTGGAAATTCTCACCGCCCCTGAAGGCGCTGGGCTTTCGGATTTCGATTGGCGCATCAGTTCCGCCACGGTGGCAGGCGCGGGGCCGTTCTCGGCCTTCGCGGGCATTGATCGCACCTTGTGCGTGCTCTCAGGCGAGGGGCTTACCCTCGCCGTCGCCCCGCATTCCCCGGTTCGCCTCGATCCCGCCTCGGCCCCCTACCGGTTCCGGGGCGAGGCAGCGGTGTTCGGCACGCCGCTTGGCGGCCCGGTGGTGGATCTCAACATCATGACCCGGCGCACCCGCTTCACCCACGAGGTGACGCGCCTGACGCTCGAAGCGCCGCTGCGCGTTCCCAGCGCGGGGGCGGAGGTCGCGATTTTCGTGGTTCAGGGCGTGCTCTCGGCCGCGTGTGCGGGAAGCGCCGCAGAGCTTGCCGCCGGCGACTGCGCCCTCCTATCGTCGCAGGACGAGAGAGGCGTGATGACCCCGCTCAGCGGGGTGTGCCAGATCGTTCTCGTGCGGATCTTCCCCGCGTAGAGCGGCTGTTTCCCTCTCCCGCCCGCAGGAGAGGGAAACGCGCAGCGTCAGCCCGGCTCACACCAGAGACTGGACCAGCTTGCGGGCCGCCGCCGTCACGTCCGCAGGCAGGCTGTGGCGCTTGGCATAGGGGCGGGTCTTGCAGGTGGCGTCGATCATCAGCTTGGCGGTGGCGCCGTTGCGGTTGGACGGATCGAGGATCGCGCCCATGCCGTTGCGCACGACGTCCATGTCGGTATCGGCCTGGAAGCGGGTGCACACCGCCCACATGACCTGCTCCTCGTCATAGACGTCCACGTCCGCATCCACCACGATCACCAGCTTGAGGCTGAGATTGTCGCCGAACGCGGCCATGGCGATGTTGCTCGGCTCGCCCGGCGCGGGGTCCTTCACCGCCACATAGGCATGCAGCAGGCAGGTCCCGGATTTCGGATAATGGACCGCCGTGACATTGGGATATTGCACCCGCAGCGACTTCAATTGCCGCGCTTCCTGCGAAACCCCGAGCAGCATCGTGTGCTCGTCCGAAATCCCGGGAATGATGGTGTGATAGATGGCGTCCTTGCGGTGCAGGATGCTGCTCACCTCCACCGCATTGCGGGTGGAGCGCTCGGAGGCATAGCCGGTGAATTCGCCGAACGGACCTTCGTCCTCGTCCGCATCCAGTAGCAGCTTGCCCTCGATGGCGATCTCCGCGAACGCCGGAATCTCGATCGGGCCGGTGACTCCCTGCACGACCTTCAACGGCTCGCCGAGGAAGCCGCCCGCGATCTCGTATTCGTCGGTGCTGATGGGCCCCTTCCACAGGCCGGAGCCGAAGGTGATCAGCGGGTGGCACCCGACCACGATCACCACCGGCAATTCCTTCAGCCCCATGGCGCTGGCCTTGCGGGCATAGTTCCACAGGTGCCGGCGGCTGTGCAGGCTGGTGCCGAAGCGGGTCTTGCCGTTCACCTGCATGCGGTGGAACGAGGCATTGCGCACCCCGGTCTCGGGGTCCTGGGCGATGAACATGGCATTGGTCAGATAGGCGCCGCCATCCTCGACGAAATGGCGCATGATCGGCAGATAGGACAGATCGACCGCGTCGCCCGTCAGCACGACGTCGAGAACCGGCCCGGTCTCCAGAACTTCCGGCGCGATGGGCGCCGCGTCGGTATTGGCCCAACGCTCGATCAGCTTGTCTTCCGGCACGCCGAGCGCCGCTGCGAAGCGGTCGCGGGCGCCATACATGTTCATCAGCACGGGAAAGCGCGATCCCTTCACGTTCTCGAACATCAGCATGGGGCTGCCGTGCTTCTCGAACTCGAAGGTGATGGCGGTGGTGTCGTAATCGAGGTTCACTTCCTCCGTGATGCGCACCAGCTTGTCGGGGCGGTCCGCCTCGAAGGCGGTCAGGAAGCTGCGCAGATCCTGGTGGTCGTAGGATTTCGGATCCATGGGATGGTCTTTCATTCGGTGCGGCGCCGTGTGGATCTGCGCCATCGGATCGGGAAACGGGTGGACGGGCGCCGCGTCAGGCGAACCTGAGCCGCTGGCCGATCCCCAGACGGGCGGCCTTTTCCAGCATGGCGTGGCCGAGCGCGATGTCGGACAGCGACAGGCCCCGGTGCCAGAACAGGATGGTTTCCTCGTCGTTTTCCCGGCCCGGCTTCAGCCCGGCGACGATCTGGCCCATCTCGGCATGCAGGGTTTCCGGCGAGAGCTTGCCGGCCCGCACATGGGCCCGGAGCGATCCGAGCTCACCCTCGCGGCATTGGCCCCAATCGTCCACGATCAATTTGGACATGATGTCAGTCAGGGAAAGCTCCACCGCGCTCTTGGTGCCATAGGGCACCACGAACGCCCCCGGCTTGATCCATTCGGTCTTCAGCAAAGGCTCGGGCTTGGTCAGGCGCGATGCCTCGACCACGATATCGGCGCCGCGCACGGTTTCTTCCCAGGTGTCGACGGCGCGGATCTTTTTGCCGAGGTCGCGTTCGAGCTTTTCCGCGAACGGGCGATAGCTTTCGGGGCGGCGGGAATGCACGCGAATCTCGTCGAAATCGAACAAATGATCCAGCAGCCGCACGTTCCAATAAGACGAGCCGCGGGCGCCGATATGGCCGAGGATCTTGGAATTCTTGCGGGCGAGATATTTCGCGCCAAGGGCGGTGATGGCGCCGGTGCGCATGTCGGTGATGCCGCCCGCCTCGATGATCGCCTTGGGCATGCCGGTGTCGCGCGACATGAGGGTGAGCACCGCCATCTCGGACGGCAGGCCCTTCTCGTAATTGAGATAGAAATCGCTCACGACCTTCACGCCGGCAATGTCCACATCGCCGCCGATGGCACCGCGCAGCACGTTGAAATGCCCTTCAACCGCCGGGTTGGGATGCAGATGGACGCGCGGCTCGATCACGGTTTCCCCGCGCCCCTGGGCGGCGAGGCTCTTCTCGATGGCGTCGAGAATCTCGGTGTCAGTGATCTCCAGCGCGGCGATATCCGGGCCGTTCAGGAAGGTGATGTAGATCGGCTTGCTGCTCATATTCTTCTCTTTCCACTGCCCGGTGTGGCGCAAAGCCAAAGCCTGCGGCAGGCGAGGGGACGCGGTTTGCGGGTCTTCGGCGGTTGCGGCGGCGCGCGCGAGGCCGCGCGTGAAGGCACTTCGGGTCGGGATCCAGGGAAGCGCGATCCGCGCGTGCGGCGCGCGGCGACAGGCCGCCTGCGCGCCGCGGCGGCGGCGCTATTTCGCCTTGTCGATGAAGCTGTTGGTCCAGAGATCGTTCTCCGAGCCCTTGGCGTCGAACTCCTTGCCGAAATCGGTGCCGACTTCCTTGGCGAAGGTCAGCAGGTTCTGGAAGCTCTGAACGTCCAGGCGGCCGCCGTCGGCGACGCCGCTGGACATCGCCTTGACCCCGGCGACGATGCTGTCCGGCTCGGCCTTCGTGAAAAACTGGCTCTGGATGGCGAGCGCCGTGGGCTCGGGCTTCTGCACCAAGGCGGTGCTCGCGGCCTGCATCACCTTCACCGTGCGCACGATCAGATCGGTGGTCTTGGCATCGACGGGCTTCTTCGCCACCAGCACCAGGAACGGCTGGTGGGCAAGCAGCGGGAATTCGTCACCGAGCGACACCAGCACGGTACCGGCCCCGGACTTCTCGGCGAGATATCCTTCCGGCGGCGACAGCACGAACGCGTCGATGCGCTTGTTTTCCAGCGCCGCGCGCAGGGCCGGCGGATTGCCCACCTGGGCCACCTTGATGTCGGTCTTCGGATCGAGGCCACCCTTGGCCGCCAGCCAGCGCGCCGCCGTATCCTGGGCGCCGCCGATCGACGAAACGCCGACCAGCGCCCCCTTCAAGGCCGCCAGCCGCTTCTCGACGGGATCGCTGGGCTTGACCCCGGTGCGTTGCATCAATTCGTTGGAGACGACCAGCTGGAGCGTGACCTTCGACATCAGCGAATAGACGATCTGGAACGGCTGGCCCTTGGCCGCCGCGCGCAACACCGCCTCCGACCCGACGGCCGCCAGATCAATATCCCCCGCATCGAGCGCGGCCAGCGCCGAGGGATCGCCGCCCGGCACCACCGCCGTTGTGAGGGTCAGCCCCTGGGCCGCATAGCTGTCGAGGGCCCTTGCGGCCCAAAGAGGCATGAAGCTGAGCGCCGAGGTGGCCTGGCCGATGCGCACGACCTGCTGCGCGGCGGCAAGGGTTGGGCTGAACAGGAGCGACGCGCCGATGGCCGCCGCAATCAGATTTTGGACCACGCGCATGTTGCCCTCCAGAGACGGTTTCGGGTTCAGATATCGGTGGGGCGGCCGCCGAGGGGCGTCCGCCAGCGCAGCAGCCGGCGTTCCAGCCGGCCCGCGAGGACATTGGCGGAGATGACGAAGACAAGAAGGATGGTGATGCCGGCGAACACGCCTGCCGGGTCGTAGGTGGCGGATGCCTCGTGGATGAACAGGCCGAGCCCCTGCATGGAGGAGGTGAATTCGCCCACGATCACGCCGATCACGCTGTAGGGGATCGCCATCCGCATGCCGAGCACCACGAATGGAGCGGCGGCAGGCAAGTAGACGTGGGTGGTCAATTGCCGCTCGTTGGCGCCCATCACCTTGGCAAGATTGACCAGCTCGCGGTCCACACCCTTCACGCCCGAATAGACATTATAGAACACCAGGAAGAATACCATGATCGCGGCTAGGGCCACTTTGGACCACATGCCGATGCCGAACCAGATGATGAACAAGGGGGCGAGCGCGATCTTCGGGACTCCGTAGAAGCCCATCACATAGGGCTCGAAGATGGCCGAGAGGCGCGGCGAACGACCGAGCGCATAGCCGCCGACCACGCCGCAGCTCACCCCGATCACATAACCGAGCACCAATTCCTGGCCGGTGATCCACAGATGGGGATAGATCTCGCCGCTGGAAAACAGCTCATAGAGCCGCGCCACCACTGCCGTCGGTTTCGAGACATAGATCTCCTTGATCAGCCGGCCGGAGGCCCATTGCCAGAACGCGATCAGCACGATGCCCGGCAGCAACACCAGCAGCCGCTGGCCCCAGATGGCGGCATAGCGGCGGGCGGTGCGCGGCGCTGGACGAGCGGCATGGTCCTGGACGGGCTGCGGCTCAGCCGTGTCCATGGGGTCTTGGAGCGGGTCTCGCATGCGGGATTCGGCCATGTGGCTCATGCGTGCCTCAATGCCGCCGGCGCGCGCCGGCGACCTGTGAACTGAAGGCCGCCCAGACGCGCTCGTAGGTCTGTTCGAAGCCGGGCGTGCGGAACGGCTCGAACATGTCGCGCGGACGCGGCAGGTCGATGGGTATATGCGCGAGCAGGCGCGAGGGCCGCTGGCTCAGGACCACCACGTCGTCGGCCAGGAGGATCGCCTCGGTGATGTCGTGGGTCACGAATACGACGGTCGCGCCGGCCTCCATGGAGAGGGCTTGGAGATCGGCCTGCATCACCATGCGTGTCTGCGCATCGAGCGCACCGAACGGCTCATCCATGAGGATCACGTCGGGGCGGTAGACCAAGGTCCGCGCGATCGACCCGCGCTTCTGCATGCCGCCGGACAATTGGTTCGGATAATGGTCGTCAAACCCGTCGAGCGCGACCGAGCGGATCGCTTCCGCCACCCGTGCCCGGCGTTCGGCGAGCGGCACGCCGCGCAGCAGCAGCGGCAGCTCGATATTTTCGGCCAAGGTCTTCCAGGGGAACAGCTGGGCCTGCTGGGGGACGAAGCCGACGTCGCGATTGACGCCCCTCACCTGGTGCCCGCGATGGCGAACCGCGCCGTACGTGGGCGCGAGCAAGCCAGCCGCCATCTGCAGCAAGGTGCTTTTCCCGCACCCGCTCGGGCCGATCACCGCGGTGAACTTTCCTGCCTGCACCTCAAAGCTGATGCCGTCCAGGACCCGCATCGCGCCGGTTCGGCCGGGGACCGGAAAGTCCTGCCTGATGTCATCGAAGGCCAGAACGGAGTCCTGCACTGCGATATCCCCACGCCTAAATCATGTATAGACATAATGAGATTTGCTGCCCGTCAGGCAAGCCTAAATGATGGGCAGCTGCTGAGCAATTCAGCGGCAATGTGCAGCAGCGCCGCGCGCCGAGCCTATCGGGGGACTGAAACGACGTGCGGATCGCGCCGAAATTGTGCGGTGATGACGTGCACGGCAAACGGCGCGTTGGCGCCTAAGCCGGAAAGTCCAATCGGGGACGAGCGTCGGCCTAAGGCATGCTGAGACGGGCAGGGGTCGCGTGACTCTGCCGGTCGCGCCATGTCCTTGGCCGGCTCGCGTCAGCTAACGCTCTAAGAATCCAATGGGAAAAGGCAAACTGCCTGAATGTCGCAAAGGCCAGACCGCCTAGCAGGCGGTGGCTCCCCGGGCCGGATTCGAACCAGCGACCAACCGGTTAACAGCCGGTTGCTCTACCACTGAGCTACCGGGGAACAGGTGCTCACTTGCGAGGCCGGCGATATAGCAACCGTGTGCCGGCTTGTGAAGACATAAACCGCGATAATTGCGCGGGGCTTGTGAAAAGCCTGGGGGTATCTCCCCCAAGCCTTTGTTTCTAAAGGCTTCAGGCCGACAGAAGCGCGGGGGCCTGACCGGCGGCGTCCTTGTGTTCGTTCTCGTGGGCGAACTGCATCTGGTAGAAGCTGTAATAGCGTCCGCGCTTCGCCATCAGCTCCTCGTGCCGGCCGCTTTCCACCACATGGCCGCCATCCACCACGCAGATCTTGTCGGCGCGCACCACGGTCTGGAGGCGGTGAGCGATGACGATGGTGGTGCGGCGGCTTTGAAGGGCGACCAGCGCCTTCTGCACTTCCGCCTCGGATTCGCTGTCGAGCGCAGCGGTGGCCTCGTCCAGCAGCAGGATGGGGGCGTTCTTGAGGAAGGCGCGGGAGATGGCGATGCGCTGGCGCTGGCCGCCGGAGAGCTGCGCACCGTGCTCGCCCACCTGGGTGTCGTAGCCGTGCTCGAAGCCCATGATGAAGTCATGGGCGTGCGCCGCCTTGGCCGCCTCGATGATCTCTTCCTCGGTGGCGTCCGGACGGCCGAAGCCGATATTTTCCTTCACCGTGCCCGAGAACAGATACACATCCTGGCTGACCAGCGCGGAGGCCGCGCGCACCGAGGTGCGCTTGAACCGGGTGACGTCCTGCCCGTCGATGGTCACGGTGCCGGCGGTGGGCGTGTAGAAGCGCTCGATCAGGCTGATGATGGTGCTCTTGCCGCCGCCGGACGTGCCCACCAGGGCCGTGGTCTGGCCGGGTTCGGCCGTCAGTGAGATTCCGCGCAGCACCGGCTCGCCGGGGCGATAGGCAAACTCCACATCCTTGAAATCGACCCGGCCCGGACCGACGGGGAGCAGCGGCATGTCGGCCGGCTCCTGTTCGGCGCCCGGCGTGTCGAGAATCTCGAACAGCATGTTCGTGCCGACCATCATGCCGGCCAGCTCCACATTGAAGCGGGCGAGACGCTTCGCCGGCTCGTAGGCCAGCAGCAGCGCGGTGAGCACCGAGAAGAACTCGCCGGGGGTCTTGTTGAGCACCACCACATTATACCCGGCATAGAGAATCACGCCGGCGATGGCGAAGCCGCCGAGGGTCTCCATCAGCGGGCTCGACTTGGCCTGGGTCTTCATCAGATTGTTAGAGGCGCGCTCGACATCGTCCACATAGCTGTAGACCCGGCCGCGCATGATGGTTTCCAGCGTATAGGCCTTCACCGTGCGCACGCCCTGGATGAATTCCATGGCGGTGGTGTTCAGCTTGATGCCGCTGGCGAACTCGCGCTTGAAGATGTTCTTGGCCTTCTTCACCAGCTTGCGCGTGCCCATCACCGCGATCGGCATCACCACCAGGGCGACGATGGCGAGGAAGGGATCCTGAATGATCGCGACCGTCACCAGCGAAATGAGCGAGAGCAGGTCGCGGCCGATGGAGGTGATGACGAGGTTCAGCGCGTCGCGGGCCGAATTGGCGCCGATGGAAAAGCGCATGGTGATGTCGGCGGTGTGCCGCGCGGCGTAATAGCTCACGTCCTGGTCCAGGAGGCGGTCGAAGATCCGCTTCTGGTTGTCGGCCACGATGCGGTTGCCGACCTTGGCCATGGTGACGGACTGGGCGTAGGCGGAGATGCCCTTGACCATGGACAGCAGCATCATCGCGATCGCCACCGCCCACACCGCTTCGGCCGTGGGGGTCACGAATATCGAATCGACCGCCGATTTCATGAGGTAGGCCATGGCGCCGGTGGAGCCGGCCATAAGCCCCATGAAGGTGAACGCCGTTACGTAACCCTTCCAGTGGCGGCGGCCGTCGGAGATGAAGAGGCGATGGATGAGCCGCGTGGTCTCATCTTTTTGCATGTAGGCGCCAAGGCGCTTCACCGGCGAAAAGCTCATCAAAATCTCCGGGCACGAACCGCGTGCCACGCCCATGCTTCGCCATCATAGCGGCGGTTCAGTTTCGCGCATCTGGGCGAGATGGGCATCGCATAAGGGCAAAGTGCCGCGCACGAAACTGGAGGCCACGCCCGGAATCGAACCGGGGTGCACGGATTTGCAGGGCGATGACGTTTAGTACGCCAACCTGCATAGTCCGCAAACCCGTTGTCATTCCTTGGCTTGGCCACCTATCTCGCTGCCTGTTCGCGATAGTACGCATTTGCATACGGACTTCGGTGACAGGCAGCTTAGTGACAATCTATAGAGACACTCGCCGAGAGGAGCAACATGCACCCCGAAACGGGCCGTGAAGTCGAACTTGAGCAGGGGATGCGAGACCGTGGGAAGCGACGCTTCGAAACGGCCACCCAGAAGGCAGAGGAACGGGGAGGAAAGGGGGACACGGCGGGGGGCCTGGAGGTGGCCCGTAAGCTGCTCGCCCCACTCGCCGCCGGGGTGCGGGCATACCTCGACTCGGAGCGTGATGTGGATCGCCGGCCGTCCATCGCGGGCCGCCTGCTGTCCGAGATCGAGCCCGAGCTGATCGCCTACCTCACCATACGGGAGGTCATCAGCCACACGCCGGGCGGCGTCCCGGCATTCCGCATGGCCCGAAGCTTGGCCTCCGTCCTGGAGGATGAGGTGCGCATGGCGGCGTTCGATGAACGTGCGCCGGCCCTCTACAACACCGTGGCTCGGAGCCTGCGGCGGAAGTCATGGGACCCGGAGCACACCGAGAAGGTCTATAGCGCCGCCGCCCGAGCGGCCGACCTGGACCTGCCCAGATGGGCGACATCCGACAAGGTTCACGTCGGGGTCAAGCTGATCGACCTGCTGATCGAGCACACCGGGCTCGTCGAGGACGTCAACATCCCCGTCAAGAGGAACAAGACGGTCAAATACATCCGCCTGTCCGAGACCGGGCGGCGCTGGATCGAGGACTACAATGCCAAGGCGGCCTTCCTGCGCCCGGTCCTGACGCCCACCGTGGTGGAGCCCATCCCCTGGGTCAGCACCGTGGGTGGTGGCTATTTGACGCACGCTGTGCGCCCCTTCACCATCGTCAAGCGCACCTTCCGGCCCCACGTCGAGGCTCTCAAGGCGGGCGACATGGGCCGGGTGTACCGCGCGGTCAACGCTCTCCAGTCCACGGCGTGGCGGATCAACGGACAGGTCCGAGAGGTGATGGAGCGGGCGGTGGACGCAGGCGTTCCGATGCCGTGTCTCCCCCGACCTGAGCCTGAGGATCTGCCACCCCGGCCGTTCGACATGGACACCAGCGAGACGGCGCAGCGGGCCTGGAAGGCAGAGGCCAAGGCCATCCACGAGCGCAACGCTGAGGCCGAGGGCAAGCGGGCAGAGGTCGGTCGGCTGATGGTGATTGCCCAGGAATACCGGGATGACCCCCGGATATTCTTCCCGCATCAGCTCGACTTTCGGGGGCGGGGCTACTCGATCCCCGCCGTTCTCCAGCCGCAGGGCTCCGACCATGGGAAGGCGCTGCTCACTTTCGCCGAGGGCAAGCCGGTGGGCGACCGGGGCCTTCGGTGGCTGGCCATCCACGGCGCCAACGTCTTCGGGTTCGACAAGGCGAGTCTGGACAAGCGGGAATTGTGGGCTCACGCCCATGAAGACGTCATCCGGGAATGCGCCCGAGACCCATTCTCCAACCGCTGGTGGACCGAGGCCGACAAGCCGTGGTCCTTTCTGGCATGGTGCTTTGAATGGGGTGAGCTTTGGGAGCGGCACAGGGGAAGTCCCCGAGCCTTCGTCTCCCATCTTCCCGTCGCCCTGGACGGCTCCTGCAACGGGCTCCAACACTTCTCCGCCATGCTGCGAGACCCCATCGGGGGCGCCGCTGTCAACCTCGTGCCGTCCGATGAGCCGCAGGACATCTACCAGCGGGTCGCCGACCGGACGATGGAGCGGTTGCGCGTGATGGCCCGTAGCGGGGACGAACGGGCATGGATGGCCCGAGGCTGGGTGGACTTCGGCATCGACCGAAAGATCACCAAGCGCCCGGTGATGGTGCTGCCCTATGGCGGGACCACATCCTCGTGCCTGCAATACACCCGAGCGGCGGTGCGTGATCGCCTCGCTGGCGGTGCTGAGAACCCCTTCGGGATCGAGCTGGTCAAGGCCGAGAGCCTCCTGTCGAGCACGATCTGGGCATCCATCGGCGACGTCGTGGTGGCTGCTCGGCAGGTGATGGCCTGGCTCCAGCAGATCGCCAGGGCGGTGGCCAGGGAGGGTAAGCCTCTCCAGTGGACCACCCCAAGCGGCTTCGTGGCGCACCAGGAGTATCGGAACGTGGAGCACCGGCGCGTCAAGAGCCGGCTGCGCGGGTCGCTCGTCTATCTCTCCCAGTTCACCAACGGGGATGAGCTGGACGTGTCCCGGCAGGCGCTCGGGATCAGCCCGAACTTCATCCACTCCATGGACGCCAGCGCCATGATGCTCACGATCTGCGACTGCCTGGACCAGGGCATTTCGTCGTTCGCGATGATCCATGACAGCTACGGCACACACGCGGCGGACACCGACCGCCTCGCTGCGACCCTCAGGGACACGTTCGTCCGCATGTATTCGGACCACGACGTGCTCGCCTCGTTTCTGCACGACGTTTCGCTCGGCTTGCCGCCTGAGATCGTCGCTGCACTCCCGCGTCCTCCAACCCAAGGAACCCTCGACCTCAACCAAATCCGGCAGTCCGCCTATTTTTTTGCCTAGATAGTACGCTTATTCGTACCAAACGACTTTGCGGACTAAGGTTGCACCAGAGCTTAACCGGAGACCGAATGACCACAGGAACTCTGACGATCCGCATGGGAGCTGCCCATTGGGATGCCACCGTCCACCGTGCTGACGG
This sequence comes from Roseixanthobacter pseudopolyaromaticivorans, assembly GCF_043195145.2. Lineage (NCBI taxonomy): Bacteria > Pseudomonadati > Pseudomonadota > Alphaproteobacteria > Hyphomicrobiales > Xanthobacteraceae > Roseixanthobacter > Roseixanthobacter pseudopolyaromaticivorans. Next base: position 2,217,644 of record NZ_CM195539.1, on the reverse strand, counting down.
GGACGACTACCACTTCGACTTCCATCGGATGACCCACGCCGAGCGCGGCGAATGGCACCGCCAGCTCATGAACGGCGCCCGCCGCATCTATGGCGGGAACGACAGCCGCCGGGGTGAGCCGCTGCCGCAGGGCAAGCGTCGGTGATCCGCAAGTTCCTCGCCTTTCTCGGCGAACTGATCCTCCACACCCACAACGACGACAGGAAGCAATGATGTTCGACATCAAGGAAGTTGAGAAGCAGGCCCGTGCCGAGATCGCCAAGGAGCGCGGCGATAAGGCCAAGGCCCGGCTCAAGGACAAGCTCAAGCAGATCGCTGCCGCTGAACGGATCGTCCAAAACCTCAAGAACGAATACGAGGTGCTGCTGCTGGAGATCGGCGACGATGCGTGAGCCTTTCGGGGCTTGGCGTGATGGCCGCCCCGACATGCTGTCGTTCCCGATCAAGCTCGACCTAGCCGGTTGGCGGGCCGACACATGGCAGCTCCAGCAGGCCGGCTGGGCATTCAGTGCGGACCAGGACATCCGCTCCCGGACAATGCAGCTCGCATTCGAGCACAAGCAGATGGGTCTCCGGGGTATCTCGGCCCGGATCGACTTCGAGTACCTGCACCAGGACCAGGAGTATCTCCGCCATGTGGTGCTCCCCGCCCAGGCCATGGGTCGGGAGGTGTTCATCCACATGCACGGGAGCGTCCCGTCCCTCTTCCAGCCCATCGACGCCAAGCCCCAGCTCGTGGAGCACCGGCGCGTGAAGCTGGAGGACTACGTCCACTTCGCCCCGGCCCTGGTCCGAACCCAGGAAATCATCCTGCCGGAGGAGAGCGTGGAGGAGCTGATGGAGCGCATCCTCAAGCTCCAGCAGCCCGCCCGAACCGAGCGCTACCAACGCCTCGCCCGTGAGGCCGGCGACCCCGGCCAGCAGATGGACTTTGCCCCGAGGCACAAGGTCCACGCCCAGATCATCAGCCTCGCAGCCTGACAAGGAACCCTTGGACCTCGACCATCTGGCCAACGCGCCTTCCGAGGCGGTCGCGCAATCCGCGATGCAGCTCGTTGACCGTCTCCAGGACCACCCGCCGGCCATCCAATCGGTCGCCGTCGCGGTGCTTTTCCTGACCGTGTGCAAGACCCACGGCCTCAATCCCCAAGACGTCTTCACCGTCGCCGGCAACCTGACCGCCGACACCATCCATGGCGAGCGTCCCGAATTCCGGGCGCTGCGCCTCTATGCGGAGCACGAGCTGAAATGATGAACCCCTATGTCACCTTCGACGGCGAGACCATCACGCTGTCCCGTGTTCCCAACACCTTCGCAGGCGGCCTCGCCACCGGAGCCACGATCCTTGCGGCGATCCTGGTGGAGGCCGAGCTGGATGCCGACGAGATCGTCTCGGTCCTCGGCATGTACAAAGTCGCCGCCGTGGACGTGCTCGGTCAGATGCAGGCCGGTTCCCCGATGATCGTCGGCGAGGTGGTCGGCTGATGAACAACATCACCCCCATCCTTACGGGCCGCCGCGCCGACGTCGTCATCAGCGATGGCATCCTCCCCACGTCCGGCCGCGCCGGCAGTGAGCCGCTCACCATGTCCTCGCGGGAGATCGCCGAGCTTCTCGGTGCCCGCCATGACAACGTGAAGGTGACGGTGGAGCGGCTCGCAAACCGAGGCATTATCGAATTCCCTGCAACGCAGGAAATCCCCACGGCCACAAAGCCGATGCGGGTCTACCTCCTCGACAAGCGCTCCAGCCTGATCGTCGTCGCCCAGCTTTCCCCGGAGTTCACCGCCCGCGTGGTGGACCGCTGGCAGGAGCTGGAGGCGCAGGTGGTGGCACTCCGACCGCAACTTCCCGACCTGCACAATCCGCTGGTGCTGCGGAACCTGCTCCTCGCCTCTGCCGAGCGCGAGATGGAGAAGGACAAGCGCCTCGCCATCGCGGAGCCGAAGGCCGAAGCGCTGCACCAGCTCGCCGACATGGACGGAACCTTCTCGTTCGAGCAGACGGCCGCGAACCTTGATGTCCCGCTGAAGCGGGTGTTCCTGCCCACGTTGATCGGCCGGAAAGTGCTGTTTCGCCGTGTCGAGGATGGCCTGATCCTTCCGGCCACCCGATACCGGGAGAAGGGCTTCTTCCGTGTGCGCGAGGTTCCAGTCCGGGGAGCGCTTCGCAAACAGACGCGGGTCTCGGCGAAGGGCGAGGCGTGGCTGGCGACTAACCTCCACTGGTTCTCCAGCTATTCGGCGGCCGCCTGATGCGCCAGCCCCGCCCCCTCATGATCGCCAAGCTCTACTGGGCCAAGGGCGACCCTCTTCCGTTGGACGTCGAGGTGGAGCTGATGGCTCTCGGCCTCGACCCCAACATCCTCCATCGCAATTTCATCAATCGCAGGAACAAGCTCATTGGCTGAGAAGAAGAAGCGCAACAAGATCAAGGTCGGTCGGATCATCACGCCCATCGGCGTTGCCCGGTATCCGCATGTCATCGTCCCCGACACCAAGTGGAAGCCGGAGGGCGAGTATCGCTGCCCCCTGATCTATGACGAGGACGTGGCCGACGCGTTGCGCCCAAAGCTCCAGGCGTTCCTGGACAAGGGCTTCGAGGAGTTGAAGGCGGAGCATTACGGCGACACGCCGAACTCCCCCAAGGCCAAGCGCTTGAAGAAGAACGACCTCCCCATCAAGGCGCATGAAGACGAGGAGGGGAATGAGACCGGCCAATACATCCTCACCCCGAAGCGCACGGCCTCGGGCACGAAGAAGGATGGCTCGGCGTGGAAGGCCAAGATCGACATCGTCGACAGCAAGGGCAAGAAGATGTCGAAGGAGGGCCTCTCCATCTGGGGCGGCTCCAAGCTCCGCTGCGACTGCGACGTGTTCGCTTGGTTCTCCCCCAAGGATAACGAGGTCGGCCTCAAGCTGGAGATCGTGGGCGTCCAGGTGATCGAGCTTGTGGCCGGCGGCGGCGAGCGTGAGAGTTCCTTCGGTGAAGTCGAAGGCGGCTACGTGGCCGAAGACGATGCAGGCCGCTCGTTCTCCGACAGCGAAGACGAAGTTGCGGACGAAGACGACACCTCCGCTGACTTCTGAGGCCCGTGCCGAGGCGGAAGGATACCGCTCCGGTCTTGAAGAGAAACTCGCCGCGCAGCTCAAGAAGGCCGGCGAGCCCGTCGTCTACGAGGAGCACACGCTCCACTACAAGCAGCCCGAGAAGCCCCGCAGGTACACGCCCGACTTCATCTTGAAGAACGGCATCGTCGTGGAGAGCAAGGGGCGCTTCGTCACCGCCGACCGCCAGAAGCATTTGTTCATCAAGGCGGATCATCCGGCGCTCGACATCCGCTTCGTCTTCTCAAACCCCAACGCGAAGATCGGCAAGACCTCGAAGACCTCCTACGCCATGTGGTGTGGGAAGTACGGCTTCCTCTACGCGGCCCGTTGGATACCCCAGGAATGGCTCGACGAGCCGCCGGACCTGACCCGCATTATCGCGGCAGGCGCCGCCCTCGGCTGGGCACCCAAGCACAATTGAACACCCACAGCGGGGAGGGCACAGCGCTCTCCCCGTTCCTTTGTCAGCTCTCAAGCATCCTCATCTGGAAGGAAAGACATGGCATTCGCGCCCCTGAATAAGAAGCCCCAGACCTCGCTGCTGCTGGACCACTTCCGCAAGAACAGCTCCATCTCCGGCATCGAGGCGCAGGCGATGTTCCGCATCCGCTCGCTCTCCCGTCGCATCAACGACCTGGAGGCGAGCGGTCATCGCTTCGCCCGTGAGCAGCGCCTGGACACGACCGGCCAGCGCTATGTCCGCTACCACTATCTGGGAGCCGCTGCCTGATGAACCAGCAGCAGCGCAAATACGCCCTGGAACGGGTGGACCAGATCACCCGCAAGAAGATCGACGACCTCCGGGTGAAGTTCCGTGTCGAGGGCCGGGTCATCACCGACGAGCGTCGGGCTGAGCTGGTCCGTACCGGCAAGGTGAAGCTCCGTTCCGAAGACACGCCCATCTCATCCTACACCCGCGTGATGGATGCCTTCGACTTCTCGAAGTACGAGTGGAGTGCCGGCCCCGACCCTGTGAGGTTCAACCCCGCGAAGGCCGAGGTGGAAGCTTCATCCCAGAAGGTCCGTGATCGCATCATGCTCGGTGACACGGAAGAGGCGCTTCTCCTCCTTGAAGAGTTCGCTGCCTGAGCTTGGAGGACAGTGAGTTCCTCAGCCACGGGCCTTGTCCCTGTGGCTCCTCTTCCGACGCCTACGCCACTTACACAGACGGACACGGTTGGTGCTTCTCCTGTTCCCGGCATTTCGCCGAGGACACGGAGGGCGCCGCCGCGCTCCCCAACAGAGGAGACCGAGTGAAAGGTCTGATCGACGCGGGGGAGGCCATGGAGCTTTCCCGGCGTGGACTATCCGAAGAAGCCTGCCGCCGCATGGGCTACACCGTCTCTGAATTGAACGGCAAGCCGGTTCAAGTGGCCAATTACCGGGACCTCTCCGGCGCCACCGTGGCCCAGAAGGTCCGCTTTCAGAACAAGGACTTCACCTTCCTTGGCGATACCAAAGCCGCCGGCCTCTACGGGATGCACCTGTGGAAGGAGGGCGGCAAGCGGGTCATCATCACCGAGGGTGAGATAGACGCTGTCTCGGCGTTCCAGGCCATGAACTATCGCTGGCCCGTTGTCTCCCTTCCAAACGGAGCGAGCGGCGCCAGGAAGTCCCTGTCCGCGAACCTCGAATGGCTCTTGAAGTTCGAGCACATCGACCTGTGCTTCGATCAGGATGACCCCGGCCGCAAGGCGGTGGAGGACTGCGTCGGCCTGTTCCCGCCGGGCCGGCTGCGCATCGTGCGTCTGCCCCTCAAGGACGCCAACGAGATGCTCCAGCAGGGGCGCGGCAAGGAACTGGTGGATGCCCTGTGGGCACCGACTGAGTACCGGCCGGACGGCATCGTTACCATCGAAGATATCGAGGAGCAGGCCCTCCAGGACCTGGAGATGGGCCTGCCCTGGTTCCTTCCGAGCCTGACAGAGGCCACCTACGGCCGGCGCTACGGGGAAGCCTACGCCCTCGGCGCGGGCACCGGGGTCGGCAAGTCCGACTTCCTCTCCCAGCAGATCGCCTTCGACGTGGGCGAGCTGGGCTTGAAGGTGGGCATGTTCGCCTTCGAGCAGCAGCCAGTGGAGACGCTCCGCCGCGTGGCCGGCAAGGTCGGCGGCAAGCGCTTCCATATCCCTGATGGGAGCTGGTCGAAGGAGGAACTGCAAGCCTCCATCACCAAGCTCAAAGGCAGCGGCGGGCTCTACCTCTACGATCACTTCGGGTCCTGCGACTGGGGCGTGGTGAGCAGCCGCATCCGCTACCTCGCCCATACCGAGGGGGTGCGGGTGTTCTACCTCGATCACCTCACCGCCCTGGCCGCCGCTGCCGAGGACGAGAAGACCGCCCTTGAGAAGATCATGGCGGAGATCGGCTCCATGGTGAAGGAGCTGAACATCATCCTCATCTTCGTCAGCCATCTCGCCACGCCCGAGGGCAAGCCCCACGAAGAGGGCGGCCGGGTGATGATCCGGCACTTCAAGGGCTCCCGCTCCATCGGCTTCTGGTCGCACGGCATGTTCGGCATGGAGCGCAACCAGCAGGCCGACGACGAAGAGGAGCGGCAGACTACCGTCTTCCGCATCCTCAAGGACCGCCTCGGCGGACAGGCCACCGGCCTCACCATCCCCCTCGCATACGACGTGGACACCGGGCGCCTCCGCGAAGCAGCGCAGCGCGGGTTCGATGCCGTTGAAACCACACAGGATTTCTGATGAACACCGACAGCATTGACTGGACGCTCTCCACCGACCCGGCCGAGGTCAACATCGCCGCCGTAACCCATGACGGCCAGTTCTTCGTGGGCATCGCCATCGGCAACACGGGCCTGCTCTTCCCCTCCGAGTGGCTGGACGACGTGGTGGAGGTCCTCGACGCCCTCGTGCCCGACCCCACGGACACCATCCACTGATGGAGGTCCGCACCTATGAGGGGCCGGCCAACTTCCGCATCACCGTTTTGAAAGAGCGCCGGGCGGAACAGAAGCGCTCCGTCGAGCTGCACGTTCCCGGCTTCTTCACCTGGGTCCTGGCGCCTGACCGAGCGCGGGACCTCGCCTCGGAACTCGCCTTCGCCGCCGAGGATGTGCGGAAGACGTGAAGACCCTCGTCTTCGACATCGAAACTGACGGCCTCCTCGACGAACTCACCAAGGTCCACTGCCTCGTCATCCACCATCTGGAGACCGGCGAGACCATCTCCTGTTCGGATCACGAAGGGTATGCGCCGGTCCAGTTGGGCCTGCGCCTCCTCGCCGAAGCCGACCTGATCCTCGGCCACAACGTCATCGGCTTCGACATTCCCGCGCTCCAGAAGGTCTACCCAGACTGGAAGCCGCGCGGGGTGGTGCGGGACACCATCATCCTGACCCAGCTCCTCTATCCGAAGGAGGTGCTGGAGAACATCGACTTCGCCCTGGCGGAGAAGGGGAAGTTCCCCAAGCAGATGATCGCCCGCCAGGGCCTGGAAGCCTGGGGCCACCGGCTCGGTGAGCACAAGGGGAACTACAAGGGCGGATGGGCGCACTGGTCCTCGGAGATGCAGGACTATTGCGAGCAGGACGTGGTGGTCACCACCAAGCTCTGGGCTCGCATCCAGGCCCGCCTCCGGGGTGATGAAGAACCCGAGCACAAGCGCATCGCCTGGGGCGAGGAGTGCGTGGAGCTGGAGCATGGCGTGGCGTGGATCTGCGCCCGCCAGGAACGCCGTGGGTTCGCCTTCGACATGGAGGCTGCCCAAAAGCTCTACGCCACGCTGAGCAGCCGCCGGGCCGATCTGTCCGATGAGCTGAGGCGCGTCTTCCCGCCGAAGGAAGTGCGCACCACGTTCATCCCCAAAGCCAACAACCGGCCGCGCGGGTACGTGAAGGGCGTCCCCACGGTCAAGACCAAGATCGTCCCGTTCAACCCCGGCTCCCGAAAGCAGGTGGCCGAGCGCCTCCAGCAATTGGGCTGGGTGCCCAACGAGTTCACCAAGGACGGCACCCCCAAGCTCGACGACGACATCCTCGGCGGGCTCCCATACCCCGAGGCTAAGGTGCTGGCCGAATACTTCTTGGTGGCCAAGCGCCTCGGGCAGCTCGGCGACGGGCGGGAAGCCTGGATCAAGCACGAGAAGAAGGGCCGGGTCCACGGCCGGGTCATCACCAACGGCGCCGTGACCGGGCGCATGACGCACCGCCTCATCGCCAACGTTCCCGGCATCCTCGACAAGAAGACCGGCAAGCCCCAGCCCTACGGCAAGGAGATGCGGGCACTGTTCACCGCCGGGCCGGGCTACAAGCTGGTCGGTTGTGATGCGGACGGCCTGGAGCTGCGATGCCTCGCCGGCTTCATGGCCCGCCACGACGGCGGCGCCTACATCAGGACCGTGCTGGAAGGCCGCAAGGAGAACGGCACGGATATGCACACGCTCAACGCCAAGGCGCTGGGCTGTGAGCGGGAGACGGCGAAGACCTGGTTCTACGCCTTCATCTATGGGGCAGGGGACTTCAAGCTCGGCCTAACCCTGCTGGGATTGCTCTCCCGCACCCGGCTGATGGGTGCCGGCCGGGCGGCCCGAACCAAGTTCCTGGCCAACCTGCCGGCCATGAAGAAGCTTGTCGAGGCGGTCGCCAAGACTGCGCTCGGGCGGGGATATCTCATCGGGCTCGACGGGCGCAAGCTTCGCATCCGTTCCGACCACGCCGCCCTCAACACCCTGCTCCAGTCGGCCGGCGCCGTGCTCATGAAGAAGGCCCAGGTGATCCTCGACACCGACCTCCAGGCCGCTGGGCTCGTGCCGGGCGAGGACTATGAGTTCGTCATCACCTATCACGACGAATGGCAGCTCGAAGCCCGGCCGCATCTCGCCGAGCAGGTTGGCCAGATGGCCGCCGACGCCATCCGCAAGGCCGGCGAATACTTCAACTTCCGGTGCCCGTTGAAGGGCAATTTCGACATTGGCCAGACCTGGGCCGACACCCACTGACGGCTGGGTCTACATCCTCCACAACCCGGCTTGGCCTGGGCACGTGAAGGTTGGGTCCGCCTCGGACCTCAAGGCCCGCGTCAGCGTCTATCAGACCTCCAGCCCCTTCCGAGACTTCGCCCTGGTGGCGGCAGTCCAGGTCGCCGACCGCCGCGCCTTTGAGCGGGCGCTCCACGCCGACATGCGGGGGCACCGGGTGGGCACCACCGAGTGGTTCCAGGTCCACCCGCAGGACGCCAAGAACATCCTCGAACGCTTGCAACACAAGGAGCACGCATGAGCATCGAAGACACCATTGAATGGATGGACCTCCTCGCGGAGAAGTATGGCATCTCCTGCCCGGTCACCTTCGAGACCGACGAGGGCGACGAGCATATCCTCCAAGAGCGCCGGGAACTGGAGGATTACCGGGGTTTTTCTTGGTGAAAACCCTCGTCCTCGTTGACGGGGACATCTTCGCTTACACCGCCGCCGCCGCTGTCGAGCGGGCCACCGAATGGGACGACGAGGTGTGGACCCTCACGGCCGATCTGGACGAGGCCAAGGGCGCATTCGATACGCTCCTCGACGGGGCCTTGAAGGAGATCGGGGACAAGGACCCGGAGGTGGTGATGACCTTCACCCCGGATGGCGGCGTCTTCCGCCATGACCTCTGGCCCACCTACAAGGGCGGCCGAAAGCGCAAGCCCATGGTCCTCAAGCCCCTTGTGGCCTGGGCCAGCGAGCGCTTCGATACCCGCGTCCGCCCCCGCCTGGAGGCCGACGACGTGCTCGGCATCCTCGCCACGCACCCCGGCAACGCCAAGCGGCGGCGGGTGATCGTCACGGGCGACAAGGATCTTTCCCAGATCCCCGGCGACATCCTCGACATCAAGCGCGGCACCTGGACCACGGTGACGGAGGAGGAGGGCGATCTCCTCCACCTCACCCAGACGCTCACCGGCGACACCACCGACAACTACCCCGGCTGTCCCGGCATCGGCGAGAAGCGGGCAGGGGCCATTGCCGCCGCCGGCTGGCCGGCCATCGTCGCCGCCTATGAGAAAGCCAAGCTCACCGAAGAGGACGCCCTGATCCAGGCCCGCCTCGCCCGCATCCTGCGGTTCTCCGACTATGACCTCAAACGAAAGGAGCCCATCCTTTGGGAGCCACGATGACCCAGATGCTGTTCCTCGACCTGGACGGCGTGCTGGCCGATTTCGACAAGGCGGCCGGGGCGATACTCGGAACCAACAACACCTATAAATTCGAGTTCATTCACGGAAACAAGGAGTTCTGGCGGCGCCTCGACGAGGTGCCCGACCTGTTCTCCAGCTTCGATACCATGCCCGATGCCTATGAGCTGTGGGATGCGGTGAAGCATCTCGATCCGGTCATCCTGACCGCTCTGCCGAAGACGAATGCGGCCTCCGTGGATCGCCAGAAGCGCGACTGGGTGGCCCGCCACCTCGGCCCCGACGTGCGTGTCATCACCTGCGAGACGGAGGACAAGCCGAAGTATTGCCGGGCTGGCGATGTTCTCGTCGATGACCGGGCGGTGAACCGAAATGCGTGGTGGGCGGCCGGCGGCGACTTCGTCCTGCACACGGATGCTGCGTCCACCGTAGAGCGCCTCGCGAAGATGGGGGTCATCTGATGGGCGCCCCGAACCACGAACCTGTAGCCGACCATGCCGGCGGTGGCGTCAAGGCCGACACCGGCAAGCCGCCCGTTGGCCTGATCCCGCGCTCCGCTCTCCTGGCCGAGGCCCGTGTCCTCGACTTCGGTGCCAAGAAATATGCCCGCCACAACTGGCGTAAGGGGATGCTCTGGTCCCGCCTGGGCGACGCTGCCCTGCGCCACCTTCTGGCATGGCTGGACGGTGAGGACATCGACCCGGAGACCAGCGAAAGCCACCTCGCGCATCTCCGCGCCTGCTCCGGCTTTCTGATCGAGTACCAGGAGCGCGGCCTGGGCGAGGACGACCGCTTCAAGGGCGCTGCCTGATGGCCCGCCTCAACCGGGGCCAGCCCGACGAGGGGCTTAGGTTGCACCAGAGCATATTCGGTGACGCCCCCGGTCTCACTCTCCCCAGTGTTTCCTCCGATCTCTTGAAGTACCTCGACCATGTCTTCCCCAACCGCATCAATGCGGCGTGGACCGAGCTGGAATTTCGGGAGGCTTGTGGGGCGCGGGCCGTCGTCGATCACCTCCGTCAGCTCTACGAAGAACAGGAAAAATCAGATGTGCCTGGGCGGTAGCAAAACGCCCCCTCGACAGGCGGCGGCGGCTCCCCCGGCGCCTCCTCCCGCTGACACCCCCACGTCCCCCGCCCTCAACGAGGCCACAACCGAAGCCAAGAACGCCAATGCTGCGGTCTCGGGCGCCCGGCGTGGGCGCAGCGCTCTGCGTATCGACCTCAACGCCCCGTCCCAGGGCTCCGGCCTGACCATTCAGAACTAGGTGGACGAGAACAATGCCACAGCGGCACAGCGTTACGAGGCCCTGACCTCGCCGCGAGACCCGTTCCTTCGACGGGCTCGTGACTGTGCCGTTCTCACCGTTCCCTACCTGATGCCGCCGGCAGGCTTCTCCGCCTCCCAGACCCTGGAGACACCCTACCAGTCCCTCGGTGCCCGTGGCGTCCGCACCTTGTCCTCAAAGCTCCTGCTCTCCCTGTTCCCGCCGAACACCCCGTTCTTCCGCTACCAGATCGACGACCAAGCCCTCCAGAAGCTGACCCAGCAGGATGGCATGCGCGGCACGGTGGAGACGGCGCTGTCGGCGCGGGAGAAGGCAGTGCTTGCCGAGATGGAAAGCGCCATCTTCCGGCCGGTCGCGTTCACCTGCCTCCAGCAACTCCTCACCGCCGGCAACGTGCTCCTCCATATCCCCGAGGAAGGGCGTTGCCGGGCCTTCCGGCTCGACCATTTCGTCGTCAAGCGCGACGCCTCCGGCAATTTGCTGGAGATCGTCATCAAGGAGACCGTCGCCAAGACGGCCCTCTCCGACGAGGTTCGGGTGGCCATCGCCGACAAGGTCCCGACCTCCCCGCAAGGCACCGCCTCCGAGCAGAAAGACCTCGACCTCTACACCTGGATCGTCCGCGACAAGTCCATGTGGAAGGTCCACCAGGAAATCTGCGGCATCCAGGTGCCCGGCAGCGACGGCAGCTACAAGCTCGACGAACTGCCCTGGCTCCCGCTGCGCCTCTCGGTGCAGCCGAGCGAGGACTACGGTCGCCCCTATGTCGAGGAATACCTCGGTGACCTGGACAGCCTGGAAGGGCTGGTCGAGGCCATCGTCGAAGGCTCGGCCGCCACCGCCCGCGTCATCTTCATGGTCTCGCCCAACGGCACCACGCAGATGCGGGTGTTCGCCAAGGCCCGCACCGGCGACGTGATCTCGGGAGACCCGAACGATGTCGGGGTGGTGCAGACCGCCCGCCACGTCGATCTTTCGGTTGCACGCCAGCAGGCCCAGGACATCACCCAGGCCCTGGCGTTCGCCTTCATGCTGAACACCGCCGTCCAGCGCTCGGGCGAACGGGTCACTGCGGAGGAAATCCGCTACATGGCCTCGGAGCTGGATGACGCCCTCGGCGGCGTCTACACGCTGCTCGGTGCCGAGTTCCAGCTCCCCGCCGTGCGCCTCTTCGAGAAGCGCATGGAGAACAATCGCAAGGTCCAGGAGCTGCCGAAGGACCTCGTGCAGCCCCAGATCGTCACCGGCCTCCAGGCCATCGGTCGCGGCTATGACCAGCAGAACCTCAAGCTCTTCGTCTCCGACATCATCTCGGTGCTCGGGCCGGAGCTGGCCATGCAGTATCTGAACGCCTCCGAGTTCCTCAAGCGCTCCGCCGCTTCCTACGGCATCGACACCGGCGGCCTTCTGCTGCCGGAAGAGCAAGTCGCCCAGAACCAGCAGCAGGCCCAGCTCCAACAGCTCATCCAGCAGCTCGGGCCGCAGGCCATCTCCCAGCTTGGTGGTGTGGCCCAGACGCAGATGAAGACCGGCGCTCCCGTCCCTCAAATACAGGCTCCTCAATGACCGACGAAACCTCCACGCCGACCGCCGCCGACCTCGCGGCGAAGGCCCAAAAGCCCCGTAAGCCCACGACCGCCCCCGCTGGTGCGGCTGTTCCCGAGATCGCCCCGCCGGACCTGCCGCCCAATGTGGTCCCCGGCGCCACGACTGAGCTGCCCAACGGCCTCGTGATCGAGAGCTTCTGATGGTCGATACCGTCGTCTTCACCACGCCCCCGACCGGCGCGGAAGCCCCGGCCCCCGCCGAAACCCAGGCCCTGGCCGGCACCGAGAAAGCCCTGGCCGACACCAAGGCCGAGCTGACCCGCGTCCAGCAGGAGCTGGCGGCTCTCAAGAAGCCCGCCACCGACGCGCCCGTAACCCCGCCCGCCGCCGATGCAGCCCCTGTCACGCCGCCGGCGGTAGATCCTCCGGCGCCCGACGCCGCGCAGGAAGCCGCCAAGGATGCGGTTGCCGCCGCCGGCCTCAACGTGGCGCCGTGGCAGACCGAGTTCGACACCACCGGCGACGTCTCCGCCGAGGGCCGCGACAAGATCGCCGAAGCCCTCAAGGCCCAGCTCGGCGATCAAGCCCGGCAGGTGGTGGACGACTTCATCGAAGGTCAGAAGGTCCGCCGTTCCAACCAGGAAGCCGAGCTTATCAAGGCCGGCGGCGGCGCTGACGGCTACAAGGACATGGTCACCTGGGCTTCCAAGTCCCTGACCAAGGCCGAGGCGGACCTGTTCGATGCCACGGTATCGAGCGGCGACGTCAATGCCGCCCTGTTCGCCATCCGTGGCCTGCGCTCCCGCTTCGAGGCGGAGAACGGCAAGCGGCCCCAGCTCATCACCGGCGGTGCCCCGGCGGTCGCCAGCGATGCCGGCTATGCCTCCCGCGCCGAGATGACCACCGCCATGAGCGACCCCCGATACAAGACCGATCCGGCCTACCGGAAGCTGGTCGAGCAGCGCGTCCTCCAGTCCAAGTTCTGATGCCCATCAACGATCTGAGCCTTTCCCTCGAAGGGCTCAACTTCATCAAAGGCTACGAGAGCTTCGTCGCCTACCCCTATGACGACCACCGCCCGGCGGTGAAGGGCAAGTACCCCGAATGGAAAGGCGGGCCGCTTCTCAAGGGCGGTACCGCCACCGTGGGTTACGGCCACACCGACAGCGCCAAGTACCCGCTCAAGGTTGTCCCCGGCATCCGCCTGACCGAGGCCGAGGCTTCCAAGATCCTCGACGTCGATCTCGACGAGTGCGAGGAAGCGGTCAACCGGCTGGTGAAGGTGAAGATCACGCAGGGCCAGTTCGACGCCCTCGTGTCGTTCACCTTCAATTGCGGCGAGGCCAATCTCAAGAAGCTCATCGCGCCCCTGAACAAGGGGGACTATGCCGGCACCCGCGCCAAGTTCGACCTCTATATCCGCTCCGAGGGCGAGGTCATGAATGGCCTCATCCGCCGCCGCGACGGCGAGCAGGCGCTGTGGGATGCCCGACCCAAGGCTCTGCCGCAGGACCATGAAGTCGAGAACGTGCCCGAGCGGGTCGACGCGCCGCCGAACCCTGGCACCAAGCGCGGCATCGTTCTGGGCGGGGGCACTGCTGCCACGTTGATCGCCGTGAAGGAGGGCACCGACGTTGCCACTGGCATGGCGGACTCGGCCCGTAACGCCGTGGCTTCGGTCAGCGGCCTCGCCAGTTCCATGGGTTCGCCCTGGGTACTGGCAATTATCGCCGCCGTGCTCCTGGTTGGGGCCGGCATCTATGTGTGGCGCAGCCGGGCGAAGACCGCCTGATGGCCGCCATTCTCGCATGGGTCGTAACCCTGCTGGCCCCGTTCAAGAAGTACCTCGCCATCTTCGGCCTCATCGGGAGCGCCCTCGCCTGGGCGTTCCTGAAGGGCCGCAAGGGTGGGGTGGCGTCCGAGCGGGCTTCGCAGGAGGAGGCCGTCAAACAAGTGGAGCAACGCTGGGATGCGACTGATCGCGCCCCTCTTGATTTCGATGGTGCTATTGAGCGGCTGCGTGACCGCTCCCGTTCGGGCGGTTAAATGCCCGGTGCTGGCGGCGCCCCCGCCCGCCGTCGTTGACGCGCTCGCAGCTTCCGGCCGCTCCGATCCCAAGTCGGCGGAGTGGGTGGTAGGGCTGGAGAAGCATTACCAGAAGCTGGACGTGTGCGATTAAAGGTGGCCCCGGCATTTGCCGGGACCTCCCATGTTATCGTGAGAAGTCAAAACCGGGAAGGGTAGGAAACCCGTGCGCTTGCAAGCGCAACTTCTTCAACGTCTTGCTGATGGTGCTCTGGCTGACGCCCAGATACGCACCGACTTCGTGCTGGGGGTAGCCTTGGCCACGCAAGGCAACGGCGATCCGGCACATGGTCGCGGTCATTTTGGGGGACCGCTTGAAAAGGCGGCGATTGATACCCGGTGCGATGGTAACTGCGTCCATATGTGACTCCATATGAACTTCGCTACTTGCGTCCAAGGCGCTTGAGGGTATGCTCCGCGTTGCTAATCCGAGAGCTAACCCTCGCGGCACAGTGGCCAGCGAAGCAATTTTATGGCCTGGCTCGGGGGCAGTTCGTAGCTGCACCCCGAGCCGACTCAAGCAAGCCATAATGACGCCATTCGCCCCCGCGATATAGGGCGGAATGCATCTTTATGCACATATTTTATGAAGGTACCCATTCTGTACCACATTTTCACTGTCTGTCAAATCTTTCGGTTGGAATGCGCCTTTTTACGGTTGCTTTTAGCCCGTTATCCACAGGGTTAATTCACAGGCCTGACCGCGCACGTTAGGTGGCGGCCACCAATGATTTTCATCAGCCATACCTGAATGCTCGTGACGTCGTGCCCCTCTCTAGGGGGCGACCACGGCTCCGCATAACAGCGGCTCTCGCTCTCCCCGCCGAGGTGGGGAGCGCCGAGAACTACCGACCACGTGCCGATGCCGAGGACTTCCATCCTCAAGCATTCAGGCTTTCCCACACATGGCTTATCCCGACACCACCGTCTCCCGCCTTGGCCAGATCAACGGCGCCGGCGACGTTCAGGCGCTCTTCCTCAAGATTTTCGCGGGCGAAGTGCTCACGGAATTCGAGCGCACCAACATCTTCAAGGCTCTGCATTTCGTCCGGCAGATCGCCAGCGGCAAGTCCGCCTCGTTCCCGATGATCGGCCGGGCGAACTCCGCCTACCATACGCCCGGTAACTGGATCGACGGTTCGGTCATCACCCACGGTGAGACCATCCTGACGGTCGACGATCTCCTCCAGTCCAACGTGTTCATCGCGAACGTGGACGAGGCGATGAACCACTATGACGTTCGCGGCCCGTACAGCTCCGAGCTGGGCCAGGAACTGGCGTATCAGTACGACACCCACGTTGCCCGCGTGATCGCCCTCGCGGCCCGCTCCGCCAGCAACCTGACCGGCCGTTCCGGCGGCTCCCGCATCACCGACGCCGCCATGGCGACGGACGCGGCCAAGCTCGAAGCGGCCCTGTTCACCGCTGCCCAGACGCTCGACGAGAAGAACGTCGGCCTCAACGACACCCAGGCGGTGTTCCGTCCGGCCCAGTATTACCTGTTGGCCCAGCGCGACCGCCTCGTGAACAAGGAACTCGGCGGCACCGGCGGTGTGGCCCAGGGCAAGGTGGACACCGTGGCGGGCTTCCCCATCGTGAAGTCCAACCACGTCCCGTCCACCCAGATCACGACCGGCCCGACCAAGTACCAGGGCGACTTCCGCACCACGGTTGGCCTCATCTTCAACAAGATGGCCGCCGGCACCGTCCAGCTCATGGATGTGGGCGTGGAGTCCGAGTACGAAATCCGCCGTCAGGGCACGTTCTTCGTCGCCAAGTATCTCGTGGGCCACGGCATTCTCCGCCCCGAGTGCGCCATCGAGATCGCCACCGGCGCCGTCGCCGGCTGATCCACAGCAACATCAACCACAGCAATCGGCGGGGGTCCTTCGGGGCTCCCGCCTTTTTGCGTCAGGTCCATGTCCACCGACATCCTCACCCCTTCGACAGAAATCGAGGCGGTCAACGCGCTCCTTGCCGCAATCGGAGAGAGCCCGGTGGACACCCTTCTGGGTGTTCTCCCCGTTGACGCTGCCGCCGCCCTGACCAACCTCCGCCGATTTAGCCGGCAGCTCCAGAAATCAGGCTGGTCCTTCAACACCGAGATCGCGTACCGGCTGACGCCCAGCGTCAACGGCGAGATCATCCTCCCCGCCAACACCCTCAAGGTCGATCCTTCCGACGTCCAGTTCGACCTCGTGCAGCGCGGCCTGCGTCTCTACGACCCGGTCGCCCACACCTATGCCATCGGCAAGCCCGTGGTGCTGGACTTGGTCATCGGCCTCCCGTTCGAGGAGCTGCCCGAGACCGCCCGCAGCTACATCATGGCCTCGGCGGGCCTGCGCTTTCAGGACCAGTTCCTCGGCGATGCCACGGCGCATTCCTTCTCCGAGAAGGATGTCAAGCAGGCATGGTCCGAGTTCCTCTCCGATGAGGCCGAGAACGAGGACCTGAACGTTCTCGACGCGCCGACCCCACAGCGCATCCTGCGGCTTCGTTCCCGCACGTGAGCCACGTCTCCGGCGATATCGCCAATCTCTATTCCGGTGTTTCCCAGCAGGCCGTGGCCCTGCGCCTGCCGACCCAATGTGAGAGCCAGGAGAACTTCTATTCCACCATCGTCGGCGGCTTGAAGAAGCGTCCGCCCATGGAGGTGGTCGCCAAGCTCCCGGTGTTCTCCACCAACCTCTCCATGCACATGATCGACCGTGACGCCGACGAGCGTTACGTCACCACCATCAGCCGTTCCGGCATCCGGGTGTTCGACTTCGCCGGCAACGAGCGCTTCGTGGATGCCCCCAACGGCTGGGGCTATCTCGCCGACGCCACCGACGAGGCGGCCGACTTCAAGGCCCTCACCGTGGCCGACTACACCTTCATTGTGAACCGCAAGAAGGTGGTCCAGCGTTCTGCCAGCTTCTCCCCGACCCGGCCGCACGAGGCGCTGATCTATGTGGTGCAGGGCAATTACAGCCGCACCTACAATGTCACCATCAACGGCAATCTGGTGGGCTCCTACAAGACCCCCGGCGCCGGCCTTGCGACCTCTGCGGTTGCGGCGGGCACCGACTGGATCGCCAACATCCTCATCAGCGGCCTGCCTTTGCCCGGCGGCTCCTTCTATGTGGGGCCGAGCGGTAACGAGAACCAGGTGATCTGGGGGTTCTCCGAGGACAATTACCAGATCGTGGACAACCACGGCCTCGTCGTCCGCATCATGAACCACCAGGGCATCACGCCGCAGAACGGCTGGACCCTCCAGCGCTACCAGAGTACGATCTACGTCAACCGCTGGGACGGGCAGGACTTCTCCCTCAGCGTTGACGATGGCTACAACGGCAACGCCATGAAGGTGTCCAAGGGCTCGGTGCAGAAATTCACCGACCTCCCGGCGTTCGCGCCGAAGGACTTCGTGGTCCAGATCTCCGGCACCGACACCTCGACCTCCGACAATTACTGGGTCAAGGCCACCAAGGACGGCGGGGACGATGCCAACTCCCAGGTGATCTGGAAGGAGAGCGTTGCGCCCGGCACCTGTCTCGGGCTCGACCCCAGCACTATGCCCCATATCCTGGTGCGCGAGGCGGACGGGCACTTCACGTTCAAGCCGGCGAGCTGGGACGAGCGCGAGTGCGGCGACGGGGTCGACATCAATCCCGACCCGTCCTTCGTCGGCCGGACCCTGGAGGACATCTTCTTCCACCGCAATCGCCTGGGGTTCCTCAGTGACGAGAACGTGGTGATGTCCCGCTCCGGGTCATTCTTCAACTTCTTCCGCACCACCGCCACCGCGCTGCTGGACGATGACCCCATCGACGTGGCCGCGAGCCATGTGAAGGTCTCGATCCTGCGCCACGCCGTGCCGACCCAGGACTATCTGGTGCTGCTGTCGGCCGACACGCAGTTCCGGCTGGCCGGCAACGACCTCCTGACGCCCAAGAGCGTGTCCCTGCGGCCCCTGACCGAATATTCCTGCTCCACCCGCGTCGCCCCGGCGGTCTGCGGCAAGAGCGTGTTCTTCGTGTCGGACGCCGTGGTGAACAAGGACTGGGCCGTGGTCTACGACTATCTCGTGGACAAGAACACGGAGACCGCCGAGGCCGACAACGTCACCTCCCACGTCCCCAATTACATCCCGAGCGGGGTCCGGCAGATCGTCGGCAGCTCCGATGAGGAGACCCTGGCTGTCACCACGGACGGGGACCCCGGCGCCATCTACATCTACCGCTATTACTGGTCGGGCGACCAGAAGCTCCAGTCCTCCTGGTCCCGATGGTCCACGCCCTCGGCGGCGCGGGTGGTGAGCATGGCGTTCCTCAACTCCGACCTCTACGTGGTCACCCAGCGCGTGGACGGCATCTATCTGGAGCGCATGCGGATGCAACCCGCAGCCTTCGACGAGCCCCCCGAATTCATGGTGCACCTTGATCGGCGCATCGTGCTCTCCGGCGGCGCCTATGATGCCTTCAACGACCGCACCACCTATCAGCTTCCATACCCGGTGACCGACACCCTGGAAGCTGTGGCTGTCTCAGGCCAGCGAGCCGAGCAGCTTGAGGTGATCGCCCGCAACGGCTACGCGCTCACGGTCAAAGGCAACAGCGTCAACGTCAAGGTCTTCTGCGGGGTGCTCTACGAGAGCCGCTACCGCTTCTCCACCATGTACCACCGGCAGCAATCCGCGAACGGCGGCATGGTCACCATGATCGGTGGGCGCCTCCAGCTCCTGCATCTGAGCCTGACCCACGACCAGACCGGCTACTTCCGCGTGGAGGTGACCGTGGACGGGCGCAGCACCAAGTCCTACCCATACTTCGGGCGGGTGTTCGGCGACACCAAGCACGTCTTCAACCGCGTCGAACTGGAGAGCGCCCGCATCTCGACGCCCATCATGAGCCGCTCCGACCGCGTCGTGATCGAGCTGGTGAACGATAGCTGGCTCCCCTCCAGCTTCGTCTCGGCCCGTTGGCGCGGCACCTACAACGCCACGGCCCTTCAAATCTGATGGGCTACACCGTCCCCGCGACGGTCCAGCATGCCCGTGACCTCTGCCCCCTTCTGCGCAAAGCGGACCGGGCGGAGGTCCTGGCGCTCACCGGCGCCCCGCCCGAGCTGATCCTGCCGGCCTGCGTCGGCGGTGATGCCTGGGCCATGTTCACCGACACCCACGAGCTGGCCGGCCTCTGCGGCGTGGACCACGTGGTCAACTTCCCAGGAATTGGGATTGTGTGGATGCTGGGCAGCGATCTGATCGCCAAGCACCAGCGTGACTTCCTGGCCCATGCCAAGCTCTGGGTCGAAGACCAGCACCAGCGCTACCCGCTTCTCACCAACATGGTGGATGCCCGCAACACCCGCCATATCCGGTGGCTGGAGTGGATGGGGTTCACCATGCTCCGCCGCGTCGAAAGATGGGGAGCGGCAAGCCTTCCCTTCATCGAATTCGAAAGACGCATATGTGCCTAGTCGCAGCCCTACCACTGGTGTCGGCGGCGTTGAGCATTGGCGGAGCGGTCGCCGGTTACGCCGGAGCCGTGAAGCAGGCCAACCAGCAGAACCAGCTCTACATGGACAATGCCGCCGAGGCCAACCGAGCCGCCGGCGACCAGTACAACGCCCTCACCCATAAGCGCACCCAGGAGCGGGCCGCCTCCAGCCAGCAGCTCTTTCAGAACGACCTGGAGGGCCTGCGAGCCCGCAGCACCGCCCGCACCTCGGCAGGCGAAGCTGGCGTCACCGGCCTCTCCGTGGATGCGCTCCTCGGCGATCTCGGCGCCCAGCAGGGCCGCAAGTCCGAGGCCATCGACAGCCAGTATCAGATGACCACCGACAGCATCACGGCCCAGACGCAGGAGGTGAAGGCCAACACCCAGTCCCGCATCAACTCCGTCCAGCGGGCCGCCAAGCCCTCCTTCCTGCCGTTCCTCATCGGCGGTGCATCCGGCGCTGTCGGCGCCTTTAAGGGGGTCTGATGGCAACGCAACGCACCCGAGTGGAAGTCGGCGACCTCGGCGCCCCGCAGGACCTGCGCGTTCCCAATTTCGGCGGCGACACCTTCGTCCAGCCCGAGCGCCCGGTCATCAACAACGACCTGGAGCGGCTTTCCCAGTCCCTGTCCGGTTTCTCCTCGGCGCTCTCCGGCTTTGCCCGCGCCAACGCCGCGACTGACAAGAAGGCCCTGGAGGATCAGGCGAAGGAGGCGGCCACCCGCTTCGTCGCCGCGTCCACCGACAAGCAGCTCTACGACGCCGTCACCACGGGGCAGGTGCCCTATGCCAGCCACCCGGTCGCCAAGGCGGTCGTGGACAGCGCCATGGGCACGAACATCGGCAACGAGTTCAAGGCCAACATGACGGCGCAGTTCGGCCCCGGCGGCTCCCAGTCTCTGCTGGATGCCAACGGCAACCCCCTCAATATCGACGAGATCGTCACCGGGCAGGTTAAGGGGTATCTCGACCGCATCCCCCAGGGGTCGCCCCATGCCACCACGACCTTCGCGGGAGGGGTGGAGGGGGTCAAGCAGTTCCTGCTCCAGCAACAGCAACAGCAGATCGCCGCCCGCAACGGGCAGATGCGGGACACCGCCATCACCACCGGCTTCCGCAATGTACTCCAGGGCGCCGACCTCGCCGGCCTCCCGCCCGAGAAAGTCTCCGAGCGCGTCCGCACCGCCTACGGGGAATTGCAAGGCGTCACCCATGCCACCTGGGCGGAGCTGGACGACAAGCTCGTGGGCACCCTCAAGCTGTCCCTGGCGGATAACGCCGCGACCCCGCAGAACGCCCGCAATGTCATCGCCATCCTCGACGCGCCCCGCAAGGACGCCGCCACCGGCCAGGACCTCGGCCCGTTGGCGCAGAACCCGCGCTTTGCCCAGGACGCCACCGTGCTCCGTTCCGAGGCCACCAAGGTTCTCGCCAAGGATGCCGAGGTGCAGGTGCGCAGCCAGATGGCGGAGCAGGCCCGCGCCGCTTTCGAGCGGGGGGACGGTTCGTTCGACGCGATCCAGGACGTCCCCTTCGTCAATCCCTACACCAAGCAGGCCAAGGTCATCCCGGCCCAGGAGATCAAGGACGCCGCCGTCGTGCAGCAGTCCCAGCTCACTCGCGCCAATGTGGCCCGCCAGCTCAACGGCCAGCCGGCCAATGTGGTGAACAGCCAGGTCTTCGTGTCCCAGGCCAACCAGTTCATCCCCAATGGCGTCATCAATCCCGAATGGCAGGGCTATCTGCGCTCCTCGGTGAAGGCCGCGGCCGACGCCACCTCGCTCACCGATCCCGATAAGGCGGCCCGCCTCAAGCAGTCGGCGAACCTCTACGAAGCCCTGCGGACCCGCAGCCCTGCCTATGTGGACGCCATGCTCACCAAGGAGGAGCGCGGCTTCTACGAAAACTACCACCTGCTGCGGAAGATGGGGCAGGGGGACGACTTCGCCCTCGCCGGCGCCGCCAAGGTGCTGGAGCCGGAGAACCAGCAGGACCCCGGCGTCATGGCGCGATATCAGGAGGTCCAGAGCAAGGTCGACAACTTCACCAAGACCGGTGGGTTTAGCACTTGGGTCGGGACCTTTGGCGGCACGACCACCGGGAACCTCGGGCAGATGCGCTCGGAAATCATCCGGCGCGTCGGGCTTCTCTCCCGCACCCAGGGCATGTCCGTGGACAAGGCCATCGAAGCCGTGTCGACCGACATCAAGGAGAATGTTCCGGTCATCAACGGGCAGTTCCAATTCAACCGCAGTCCGTTCCTCGTGAAAGGACGGGAGGGCGTTGTCCAGCGCCAGCTCGACGACGTGTTCGCCCAGCATGCCCCCGACCTCAAGAGCCAGGGTATCACCAGCTCAGAGGACCTGTCCGTCAGCTTTGAGGGTGGTCACTACCGTGTGGTTCGTGCCGCCGATGGCCTGCCTGTCGCGGTTCGTGGACCCACCCCATTCGTCACCTTCACCGACCGGATGCTGCGCTCAACCCAGCAGCGGATGGAAACCGAAGGCAACCAGAAGATCGCCGAGGACGGCAAGTCCAAGAAGACCGTCCGCGAAATCCAGATCGACACCGGGTTCGACCCGCGCATCCCCGAGTTCGTCCCGCAATAGCAACAGGAACAATGGCAGAGACCGACCTGACTCTTCTCGACCCCAACCAGGACCAGACCGTCAGCGCCGGTCCTGCCTTGTCTCCGCCTGAGCTGGACCTCCCCGACGTGCATGGGGCGTCCGTGGCGGCTCCGAGCACTCCACCCGACCTTTCCCTACCTGACACCTCGGATGCCGCAAGCGCCCTCCCGGCGCCGATGCAGCCCGCACCCCAGACCCCTCCTGCGCCTGCCGAGTCTCCACCGGCCACGGGTAAGCTCGCCACCGGCCGCGCCACCCGCATCAACCAGAGCAATCCTGGCGCCGCCAAGGTGATCGAGACCTTCGCCGCCAAGCACGGCGTGGACCCCGACGTCCTCAAGGTGCTCGCCGACATCGAAAGCTCCGGCAATCCCTCGGCCGTGACCGGCTCCTACAAGGGGCTCTTCCAGATGTCTGACGAGGAGATGGGGAAGTATGGTCGGGGCCGCAGCGCTTTTGACATCGAAGCCAATACCGAGGCCGCCATCCTCTCCATGAAGGACAAGGCAGCGGCCTTCCAGAAGCGCTTCGGCCGCGCCCCGACGCCCACTGAGTTCTATCTCGGCCATCAGCAGGGTGACGGCGGTCTGGAGCAGCATCTCGCCAATCCCAACCGGCCGGCATGGCAGTCCATGTACGCGACCGGGGAGGGGAAGCGGCGAGGAGAGAAATGGGCGCGGGATGCGATCTGGGGCAACATCCCCACCGACATGCGCCAGCTCTTCCCCGGCGGCGTGGACACGGTCACCTCGGCACAGTTCGCCGCTGTGTGGGCGCAGAAGGTCCAGGGCATCCCCTATGCCCAGGCGCTGGGGAAAGCCCAAGGCGGAACTTTCGGCACCGGCTCCCTGTCCGGTGGCGGGAACGACTACAACGCGCCGGTCCAGCCATTCGCCGATACGTCGCCGTCCTTCGCCCCCGCCGGCACCCAGGAGGCCGCTGTCGAGCAGAACAAGCTCCAGCACCCGACCGACGACCCCGGCGTCTGGCAGATGGTCCAGGCCGCCGCGTCCGAGACGATCACGGCCCGCATCTTCCAGCAGACGCAGGAGTTCATCCCCGATCCCGCCTACGTGCCCACGGCGGAGGAGGTCGCCGTTCGAAAGCAGGGGCTCCCGGAGAAGTTTCACGACAGCCTGATCGGCGTGTCGGCCGAGCACTCCAACTATCTGACCAACCTTGCCCGCCAGCAGGCCACCAACGAGCAGACCCTGGCGGACGGCGGATGGACCGGCACCGGCATCAACGTCCTCACCACTATGCTGGACCCACCCACCCTAGCGCTCGGCATCGCATCGGGCGGCGCCGGCTCGGCACTCGGCGGGGCCATGAAGCTCGGCCGGGTCGGGCAACGTCTGATCGCCGCCGCCGCCAACGCGGCCGGCAACGTGGCGACCGAGGCGCTCCTCGACGCCAGCGGCAAGACCTCGACTGCCTCGGACTATCTCGGCGCGGCGAGCTTCGGTGCGCTGTTTGGCTTCGCCTTGGGACCAATCGCCCGCAATCCGGCGACCGCCGACATTGCCGCTGCCGGCATCCGGCGCACCCGCGAGTTCCAGACTGGGCTCGCTTCGGGCGACCTGGGTGCCGCCATCAACACCGGCAACACCCTCCAGTTCTCCACCCACGATCTCGCGAAGTTGGCGGACGCCGACGTTCCCTCCACCGCCATAGAGACCGGACGCATCGACATGGCTGGCCGGGTCGGCAGGTCCGAGAACCCGGCGGCCCGCGCCATCGGCGGTGCGTTGCTCACCGACTCCGTGGGCGTCCGCGATGCCGATGGCCTCCACGCCACGAACCCCATCGCCGCCGATCAGGACAAGGCCCGGCTCGTCGCCGGCTACCGGACCCGCGTCAGCACCGTCGCCGCCCCGAGCTTCAAGGAATGGGCCGACGCGCAAGGCGTGCCGTGGTGGAAGCGCTCCAGCTTCTCGAAGGCGTGGAAGGATTTCGGTGAGGAGGTCGGGTCCTACATCCGCGACGACCTGCCGGACGCCTCCGGCCGCTATTCGCCCCAGGCGATCCGCGTCGGCGACACGATGCGCGAGAGCTACCGCCAGCAGCTCAAGGACAACCAGGACCCGCGTTGGCGGGAAGGGGGAGGTGGCCGCCCGCTGCCCGGTCTGGAGCAGGTTTCCTCCGACATGTTCTACAGCCCCCGCGTCTACAGCTTGCACAAGCTGGATCAGCTCGCCTCGCGGGTTGGCGACATGAAGGTGGTGCAACTGTTCGAGGGCGCCATCCGCTCCCGTAACCCCCACCTCTCCGACGACCTCGTCGGCCGCATCGCCCAGGGCATGTACAAGAACCACCGGGCTCGCGGCTTTGGGCTCCAGGAGCGCGGCATGATGCTGCGCAACGGCGCCGAGCCCAACCTGCTCAAGGCCCACCTCATGGAGGACATCGGCCTGCCCGAGGCGGACGCGGACCGGGCCGTTTCCATCATCACCGCCGAGCGCCCCGGCGTTCCATTCGCCAAGGCCCGCTTCGATCTCGACGAGAAGTTCGAGCTGCCGGATGGCACCAAGTTCTCCGACATCCTGGAGACGAACGCCTTCGCGCTCCACGAGAATTACACCAGCTCCGCCCAAGCCTGGGCTGCGCTCGGCCGGGTCCGCATCACCGACGCCGCCGGCAGCGCCATCGTGGACGGCATCCGCTCGGTCAATGAGTTTGAGCAGCTCCTCGACGTGGTCCGCGCCCGTGGCGTCGGCACCCAGACCAAGGCGCAGACCGATCGTGACATCGCGATCCTCCGCGAGGCGTTCGACCGCATCCGGGGCGTGCCCCACGACGCCGCCGGCTCCACCTGGGACAAATCCCTGGAGTTGCTGCGCAACGTCAACCTCTTCCGACTTGGCGGCAACTTCGGCATCGCCCAGCTCGGCGACATCGGTGGCCTGCCTGCAATCGCGGGCATCCGCGCCATGCTTCAGCACATGCCGGACTTCCGCCGGATCGTGGATGGCGGCGTCCTCACGCGCGGCAGCGAGTTGGGCAAGGAACTCCAGGCGGTCTTCGGCTTCGGTGCCGACGATCTGCGGGGCCTGACCCAGCATGTGCGCGAGGAGATGCTGCTCGGCCGGGCGGAGCTGGACCCGAAGGGCTCCCGCCTCGACATGGCGCTCGATGCCTCCCGCCGCGCCTCCGAGTTCGTGATGCAGGCGTCGGGCCTTCAATATCTCACCGCCGTGCAGCAGGTGTGGGCCGGCAAGCTGATCGCGCAGAAGTTCTCCGATCTCGCGAGCCGCGTCGCCGGCAATGCGACCCTATCCTCCGCCACCTTGAACCGCATGAAGTTCCTCGGTCTCGACGACGCCATGTTGGGGCGGGTCCTGCGGGAAGTGGGCACCCACCGCGAGGTGGTCGGCGGCACGTTCGGCGAACGCATCAACCGCATGAACCTCGACAATTGGACCGATGGGGAAGCCCGCCGGGCCTTCGAGGGCGCGGTGTTCCGGCTCGCTCGCAAGGCGATCCAGGAGAACGACATCGGTCTCCAGACGCCCTGGTCCCGCAGCCCGCTGTTCCGCTCCGTCATGCAGCTCCGCCAGTTCACCCTGACGGCGTGGCACAACAACACCCTGCACAACCTCAACATGCGGGACGGGGAGTCCATCGGCCACCTCGTCGCCTCAACATTCGCGGCGGGGTTGGTCTACGCCGGGCAGGTGCGCCTCCAGGCCGCCACCGAGGCAGACCCCGAGAAATTCCTGCGGGATCGGATGAAGCCCGGCGCCTTCGGCGCGGCGGTGTTCCAGCGAACCGCAGCTTCCTCCCTCATTCCAACCATTGTGGACACGGCCCTGGGACCGGTCGCGGACCCGATCTTCAACTACCGGACCTCCGGCCAGCCCTCCAAGCTCATCAGCGGCATCCCCACGGTGAGCCTGTGGGACGACCTCCAGACCGCCGGGCAGGCGCTGGCGTTCCCCAATTACGACGGGCGCGAGCGCTCGCAGCAGGAATACAAGGCCATGCTGCGTGTGTTCACCAACTCCCTGCCGGCGACTGCTTTGTTCTCCACCATGATCTCGGGGGCGCCCGCCCGTGCCCCAAAGAGCCGCGATGGGCACAGCATCCCCGACATCATCATGAACTCTGTGGACTGATCCAAACCACCCATGGCTTCCAGCTACGTGACTTACACCGGGGACGGCGCTCAAACGCTGTTCTCGGTGCCTTTCCCCTTTATCGACCGCAGCCACGTCTTTGTGGACGCCGGTGGCCAACTCGCTCCCTTCACCTGGCTCAGCAACTCCAGCATCGCCCTGGTGACCGCCCCGGCTTCTGGCGTGGCCATCAAGGTGTTCCGCTCGACGCCCAAGGACCTGCCGCTGGTCACCTTCTTCAACGACCAGACACTCGACGTCAGCCACTTCAACCTCGCCATCCGGCAGGCGCTCTACGTGGCCCAGGAGCTGGAGGACAACACCGGCTCGGTCATCAACCAGTACATCATCAGCCACGTGTCCGGTGACTGGTTCTACGATCTCACGGTCTCCATCCCCTACACCCCGCTCACCGGCGAGACGGTCCTCATCCACCCGGTGGTCCGGCAGCTCACCATCCCCGCCAACTTCGCCGGCAGCTCCGCCCGCGCCGATAAGCCCGCCACCGATCGCACCCAGGTCTTCACCATCTACCGGGGCGCCACGGCCATCGGCACCATCACCTTCTCCCCCGGCAGCGCCCCCGGCGTGTTCGGCGGCGCGGGGAACATCGTCGTCAACCCCGGAGATATGTTGAAGGTGGCTCTCACCTCCCAGAACGACAGCACCTTCCGCGACATCGGCATCACCTTCCAGATGACCGGCCACGCCTGACATGGGTTATCTGATCTCCACCCCCAAGGGGGACCGCAGCGATGTCGTCCGGCGGTTCACGCCGAAGCTCTGGACCCTCGACATGCCGCTGGAAGCCTCCGGCTCCATTCGCACGGTGGGCCCGGACGGCGTCGATGCGAGCGCCATCTTCCGGCGTAATGGCGACATCGTCGGCATCATGTGGAACACCGACATGCAGTTGGACCATCCTCGGTTCCGCTACGAGGGCAAGCCGGACTACACCGGCTGCGTCCTGGATTTCGACATCGAACTGGGCGGGACGTCCTCGCGCCTCGACAGCCTCTACGGCATGTCCATGGTGATCGACACGGCGGATGGGGGGCACTATTACGTGCGCCTCTGGAACTACCGGACGGACCCGTCGAACACCTCGCCGTTCCGCCAGTCCGTTCGCATCCCGTTCACCGCCGATCTCTATGGCGGTTACGAGCCCACGCCGGCCTCCGCCAGCGAGGACGTCAAAGCCTCCCGGCGCGTCCCGACCGGCGCCATCACCCGCATCATGCTTCCCATCACGCCGCGCGATTATCTCGCCGGGGCCGCCACGCTCGGCCTGCCGCTGAGCACGGGAAGCCGCCAGCTCACCATCGTCACCACCAATGGCGCCACGCTGTCTCCCGGAGACGTCATCACCATCCCCACAGCCGGCGGGGGTGGGACCGACCTGACCATCGCAGGAGCCGTCGCCGATCCGGGTGAGGCGGTTGCCCATGCTTCCGACTGGGGTGACGTGGTCTTCACTTGGCCCGAGCCCGTGGGCGTATCGAACCCGACCTATCAGGTCCGCGTGTTCAACAACGGTCTTGTGGTCCACAGCGGCACCACGACCGAGCCCTTCTATGACTTCCCCGTGGAAGCCTCCATTCCGATCTATGGCTTCCCGCCCTCCTGGATACGCTGGGAGGTCACGGTGGCGGGCGATCTGTCCCCCCTGGTGACACGGGAAGGCTCCGTCGTTCTCGACAATGCCTTCGTCACGGTGCTCACGCCGTTCGGCGGGCAGTCCAACGGGGTCGGCCACTTCACCACACTGTCCGGCAGCAACCGGGACACCTGCTCCGCCGGCACGTTCCGCCGCAAGCTCGCCGAACTCTATGGCATCCGGGCCGTGCAGGTCATGCCGCTGATGGTCTGCTGGGGTTCGGCCGCCGCTGACAAGCAGGCCGACGACGATGCCAATACCGGCGAGAATTATTGGTGGGATCTGAACGCCAATGCCCCCGGTCCCCGCCTGCTCCAGGCCGTGTCCATCATCAAGGGCACCGGCGTGAAGCCCGATACGATGATCTGGGCGCAGGGCGAGAACGACGTCAGCTTCATCGGCTGGCCCGACGACCACGGCTATCCCAAGCCCACCATCGCCCGCCTTAAGAGCGCCTGGGAGGCGATCTTCCACTACCTGCGGGAGCAGGTGAACCCCGACCTGAAAATCTGGATACAGAAGGTATGCACCTCCTGGTACGGCAACCCGCCGGTGCAGGTGCTGCCGGACCTCTATGCCCAGGCGCGGGCGGCGCAGGACCAGATCGCGACGGATGATCCGCTGACCTTCATCGGCGCGGAGAACCTTGCCTTGCAGGTGTCGGACTTCTTCCGCGAGGACATCACCTACATCCACTATGCCACGGCCATCTATCACACCCTGGCGAACACCCTGGCCGCCAACATCCATGCCGGCCCGGCCATCGTCGGCACCGGCCCGCTGGACGGCGTGGGGACCCCCGACCCGATCTTCTCAGGGCCGCCCGTGGTCTCGAACGGCGGGGTGCATGTGGTGCGCACGGCACAGACCTACAACGGCCCGACCGTCCCGATGGGGACCGCATTGGAGGTTCGCACTTCGGTCAACGTTCCGCTGATCGCGCAGAACGAATGCCGCCTCTCGCTGCGGAATATCCGGGTCTCCGGCAGCAACACCGACCTCCTGTGCGATCTGCGGCCCGAGCCGGCCCATCGGCTGCGCATGACCGATGGCTACGACAATTGCTACAACCTCTCGCCGGAGTTCGTGGTGGACCGCGTCTACAGCCTCGGGTACCGCGACCATTATGTGCTCTACATGGGCATCTCGCATTTCCACAACTTCTCGTGGACGGGCGAGCGCTGGTTGCTCAGCAAGACCGGAGAGCTGGTCAACACGCCCACCCGCGAGTGGTTCACGGACTTCTGCCAGCGGCTCAAGGCCAAGGGCTATGCGCTGTGGCTGTCCATCAGCTACGAGATCCTCGCCGCCATCATCCCGATCGAATGGCAGCAGGTGAACATTTCGGGAATGCCCGGCCACACCGGCTGGAGCCCGCCGAGCGCCCTGGTGGAGCCTTCCAACCACGAGGGGGCAACCTACCTCGCCAGCGTCGCCATCCGCTTCCTCGGGATCATGAAGGCCGCCGGCCTGCCTGCGCAGTACCAGATCGGCGAGCCGTGGTGGTGGGACGGGTCGTTCACGGACGGCCAGCCCTGCGTCTATTCCTACGCCACCGCCTTGAAGTACCTGGCTGACACCGGCAACTACGCGCCCCAGCCCTATATGACCTCCACCCACCTCACGCCTGAGGCGCTGGAAGTTCAGCGGCCCTATCTGGAATGGCTCGGCCGGCAGCTCGGCGAGAGCACCAACCTTCAGGTCTCCATCGTCAAGGCCACCTTCCCCGAGACCAAGACCGCCATCCTGGTGTTCACGCCCCAGGTGCTGAACCCCTCGGCCAATGCCTCCGCCATCATGAACCTGCCGCCCGCCGATATGTGGGGGCCGACCAAGTTCGATGTTCTCCAGATCGAGGATTACGACTGGGTCACGGCCGGCGAGTTCGACCTCATGAAGTCCACCTGGGTCATGGCCAAGGAGACACTCGGCTATCCCCTGGATCGCATCGAGTATTTCTCCGGCTACGTCCAGAACCACACGGACGGTTATATGTGGGCCTACGTGGATGCCGGCATCGAGATCGGCGTCACCAATGCCGCTTCCCAGACCTATGTCTGGTCCCGCGAGCAGGTGATGCGCGACGGCTACATCTACCAGCGCCGCGTCTCTCCCTCCGTCACCATCTCCACCAACGCACAAGTCTAAGAGTGAACCATGTCTGCTGACCCGAGCGACCTCGGCCTCCATCGCGATCTCGGTCGCCTGGAGGGCAAGGTTGACTCCATCGCTGAAACCGCCGAGCGCATCGAGACGCGCCTCGCATCCCAGGACGAGCGCATCGCCACCCTGGAACGCCGCCAATGGTACATCACGGGCGCCGCTGCGGCGGTCGCCTGGATCGCCTCCAGCTTCCTCGACCTCCGCGCCATCCTGAGCCGCATCGTCTGATGAAGGCCGACGCTAACCTCCTCGAAGAACTCCACGGCGTTGTTGTCCGTGAGCTGATGAGCCGCATCAAGAGCGGCGAGGCCACCTCCGGCGACATTGCCGCAGCCGTGCGCATGCTCAAGGACAATGGCGTGGACGCCCGCAGCAAGGACGCCGTGGAGATGGAAGACCGCCTCTCCGCCCTCCTGCCGTTTCAGGCCGCGCCTTCCGACCCCGACATCATCGACTGATGGAAGCCTCGCCTCCGTCCTCCGTGCCCGGCACCTTGCCGACGCAGGACACCTACAACCCCTGCCTCGGCTCCGGCTCGCTCTTCACGCTCTCCGAGCAGCCGCGCCGGGTGACCAAGAAGCCACCCATCGGCTTCGTCCATTTCAAAGAGAAAGGCTGATGGCAGATCTTCCCATCTCCTCGACGATCTATACCGCCGTCACCGCCCAGGACATGGCGGGCCGCACATCCGCCCTGGCCCGAGCCAAGATTGCGCCCGGCCGATATTTCCGCGTCTTCTGCGGCATCGACAGCCTCTCGGCGGGCGGTGGTGATCCGCTGTCCACCTATCGCACGCCCCTTGCCGCCGGCTTGAAAGAGCGTCTCGGGGACGGCGGGCCGGGCCTCCTGTGGTTCGATGCGCTGAACGCCGGCTATTATTCCGGCGCCACCGGCGGCACGGTCTCCGCCTTCCTGGTGGGCAATCCCGCCTGGAATAGCGGAGCACGCTCCCATAGCCTGTGCGGCCTCGGCACGACCTTTACCGGCGTGTCGGGCGCCTATGCGGGTCTTGATCCCGGCGCTCCCTGGGATCGCGTCCGCATCTATTTCGAGCTGGGCACCGGCGGTTCCTTCGGTGCCGTGGCGGACGGCGCGGGTGCCATTGGTGAGACCGTGGACACGACGCGCTTTCCCACCGGCACCTTGTGCAGCGTCGATCTCTACCGGGCCGCCACCCACGAGACCGCCATGGCGATCTATTCAGGCGCCGGCACGTTCACCCTGTTCGGCGCAGAATTCCTGCTGGATGGCGGCGGCGCCACGGTTTCCAACGCCGGCATCTCCGCCACCGCGCTGGCGCAACACGCGAGCCTCGACGATAGCTGGGGCCGCGCCTGGGCGCAGTTGCTCAAGGCTGACGTCTACATTCTCAACGCCGGGATGAATGACCGCCTCACCGACGACGGCGCGAAGTACGGCTTTGGCATCAACAAGCTGGTCGGCCGGTGGCAGGCCGGCGGCACCGACGTGCTGCTGGTGCGCCCCAACGACAGCTCGGACGTCGCGACGACCTTCCTGGCCGGCTACGACAAGGCGCTCCAGATGACCGCCATGGCCCGGCGCTGCGGCTATGTGGATGATCGCGACGCCCTCGGCGTCTATGCCGATGCCGTGGCGGCCGGCTTCATGAGCGATCTCATTCACCCCAACGACCCCGGCAATGCTGCGCGGGCCGCCGCCTACCTCGCCGCAATCACCCCCTGAGTCCTCCCGAGTCCGTGGGCGGCTGTTCGGGCTTCTGGCTACACACCTAGCCGGAGCGCCTCAGATGGCCGCCCACGACTCTCCCTGGCAACTCCAGGCCCAGCCCAAGGATTGATGACCAAGCCCCCCGGCTCCACCCGGAGCCATCTGCTTTCGACCACGTCCAAGACCCCTGCCGATCCGCTCAAGGCCGACTTCCGCAACTTCCTCTGGTTGATCTGGAAGTCGGGGATCATTCCCCTCAACCCCGACCCGACGCCGATCCAGTACGACATCGCCTATTGGCTCCAGCACGGCCCGCGCCGTCTGGTGATCGAGGCGTTCCGGGGCGTCGGCAAGAGCTGGATCACCTCCGCCTTCGTCTGCTGGCTGCTCTATTGCAATCCCCAGCTCAAGATCCTGGTGGTCTCCGCCTCCAAGCAACGGGCGGACGCCTTCTCGGTCTTCACCCTGCGCCTCATCCGAGAGGTGGAGGTGCTGAAATTCCTGGAGCCCCACGACGGCCAGCGCGAGAGCACGGTCGCCTTCGACGTCGGCCCGGCCCGCCCTGACCATTCCCCCTCGGTGAAGAGCGTCGGCATCACCGGGCAGCTCACCGGCTCCCGCGCCGACGTGATCGTCGCCGACGACATCGAGGTCGCCAACAACTCCGCCACCCAGGCCCTGCGGGATCGTCTCGCCGAGACCGTCAAGGAGTTCGACGCGGTGCTCAAGCCCGGCGGCCGGGTGATCTACCTGGGCACCCCGCAGTCCGAGCAGAGCCTCTACAACGAGCTGCCTGAGCGCGGCTACGTGGCCCGCATCTGGCCGGCCCGCTATCCCACCCCGGAGAAGCGGGAGAAGTATGGGGCCAAGCTCGCCCCCTTCATCTCCGAGAAGCTCGACACCGATCCCAACCTCGAAGGTCAGCCCACCGACCCCGGCCGGTTCTCCGACGAGGACCTGCTGGAGCGTGAAGCCTCCTATGGGCGCTCGGGGTTCGCCTTGCAGTTCCAGCTCGATACGAGCCTGTCCGATGCCGACAAGTATCCCCTCAAGCTCCGCGATCTCGTCGTCTTCCCCCTAGACCCCTTCCGTGGTCCCACCGATCTCGTCTGGGCTTCCGGACCGCAGCAGGTGCTGGAGCTGCCCAGTGTGGGTCTGGCCGGCGACCGCTACCACCAGCCGGCCTGGACCGCCAACACCTTCGCCGAGTGGGAGGGGTCGGCCATGTTCATCGACCCTTCGGGCCGGGGCAAGGACGAGACCGCCTACGCCGTCGTGAAGGTCCTCCATGGCCGCATGTTCCTGACCGCCGCCGGCGGCTTCAAGGGTGGTGGCTATGACGAGGACACCCTGACCGCCCTCATGATGATCGCCCGCAAGCAGGGGGTGAACGTGATCCTGGCCGAGCCCAACTACGGCGGCGGCATGTTCACGGCGCTCCTCAAGTCCGTATCGCAGAAGGTCTACCCGGTGCGGATCGAGGATGCCGAATGGACGCGGAACCAGAAGGAGGTCCGCATCATCGACACCTTGGAGCCGGTCATGAACCAGCACCGGCTGGTGGTGTGCCCCTCCGTGGTGGAGCAGGACTACAGCTCCACCGAGGACTATTCCCCCGACGACCAGCGGGATTGCCGGCTGTTCTACCAGATGACCCGGATCACTGCGGCGCGGGGCGCCCTGGCCCATGACGACCGCCTGGACGCCGTTGCCGGGGCCGTGGCCTATTGGGCCAAGGTCATGGCCAAGGACACCGACAAGGCCGCCCTGGCCCACAAGGACAACCTGTTCGACCAGGAGATCGAGAAGTTCCTGAACAACGCCATGGGCCGGGAGGTCATGAAGGAGCGTTGGGCGTCTGGGCTGATGCAGGGGCGTTAGTTCGCCTTCCGGCCTGCATCAAGAGCCCGCATGACTGCATAGAGGATGACGATGGCTGCGAAGTCGAACACAAGACCGTCTATGCCCTGCCGGTGCAGGAACCAAGACAGCTCACCATCGAGCTTCCCTCCGATAAGGAGCAAAGCCGCAGACCCAGCAATGAAGCACCACTTCAACCCGACTGACGAGAAACCCACCGATACCTCCATCCTCGAACGAGGGAGGTGGAGGTAGCCCGCCTATTGGGGATTGTCCACGGGGCAGGGGGCTTAGGTTGCACCAGAGCATGGCTCTGCCGGGTTGCCTCTATGTAGGATATATCTAGGAGTATCTTCTAGAGTCTTCCAGCATCTTCAGGAGCCATTCAGGGACCCGTAGGAGAAGAGGACCATCCCCCTCTCCACGGGCTCCCTGGGGCTCTTGAGGAGGTGGGCAGATTTGGGGGAAATCTGTGAAGCCCTCTCGATGAATAAAGCACAGGCGCGGACCCCCCGTGCCCCCCTCGCGCGTCGCGCCTACGACGTGCCCGTGCGCCTGTGGTTTGCCGTTCGCGCCCGTGATAGTTGCTAGCCGCGCGAGGCGTCTGTCACCGGAACCTGCCACCGACCCACCGCAAACCGTTGTGGCTGCAGGGTTTTCCACGGATATGATATCGCTGCTCCTCCTCCCGGCTCACCCTCGCGCCCGTGGTTTGCCGTTCGCGCACCCGTGATGCGCTCCCGCGCCCGTGGTTTGCCGTTCGCGCTCGTTTTGCCGTCTGTTTTCGGATCAGTGTTTTTGCCCTCCTGCCGAGTTATCCACAGGCTCTAGAAGATTTCTTGGGGCTTGGAACCTAGCAACGCCAACGGTTTCTGCCGCGTTCCGTCGATTTTCTCAGTTGGTCCGCAAAAGAGGACTAGACAGTTTTGGGGACAGTCTCTAGATTGGGTTCATCGAACGAGACGGAGACACACCAATGACCACCACCCAAACCCCTAGGAACCGCAGGACTCTCGGGAACACCTTCCACACCGTGAGCGACACATGGGCAGAGGCGGAAGCGCGGTACGCGGCACGACAAGAGGCTCGCAAGGCGCGGGAGGCGCAGGGCGAGGGCAGAAGAGGCGAGGAGGGGTGAACCCTCCCGCCACTCACCACCCGAACCCCTGAAAGCAGGACACAGTGACATGACCGAGAAGCAGCGCAGCGACCTTGCGGACCTTTGGAATGGCGCCTTTGACTTCGAAACGGCGGCGGCAATGGTGGATATCCCTGACGCGGCGATGACCGAGGCGCGGGAGGCATGGGAGGAGTGGGAAGAGGCAATGGAGTGGTGAGGGGGAAACCCCGCACCCTGCTAGGGCACCATCGAAGGGCGGGACGCTCGCCCTTCCGTAGTGCGCTTGTGGACATGGCCACGACGCGAGAGTGAGGAGGAGGCCGCAGGGCGCAGGAGGATGCGCCGGCCATCTGGATAGGGTGAAGGTCGAGGAAACTTTTTCTGGATTGTACGCAAAAAGGGACTAGACATTCCTGCGTATCTCAGAATAGAGTGGTTTCCATCGAACGGGGACACGGCGCCGCAAGCTGATCTGGCCTAGAGGCCACGAAGACGCAAAGCAGCACAAAGAACCCGCTATAACGACACACACTAGAAACAGGGCGAACACCAAAGAACGACTTAAAGGCAAGCCCTAGGGCCGCACCTAGGGCACGGAATGACGGTCCGAAAACCGTCCGGCGCACATGCAGCACGAACCGTCTTGCAAGACGGGGGCGCCGTTAGCTTGGGAAGACGATAGGCCAAGCCCCTGCCATAGCGTGTCGGTGGTCCCATACACGGGATGCCTGCGAGAGATAGCGAGCGGCTTATGCCGTCGCCGAACCGGACGCGATGCGGACGGGAGGTGAGCGAAGGGTAACAGGTAGCGTGTGGGATGCATCAAAGCCGCTGACTCGCCTAGGACGCGAGAAGGTGGCCGGACTAGACGGGACGGGATTAGCACCCCGGAACGCTAGAGGAACCGGCTAGATGGTGAGGGACAGGACGTCCCCCAAACGGCACAAATATTTGAAAATGAACACAATCCCTATGCGGCGCCCGAACCTAGACACGATCTAGCGGGCGCCGCGCTGGGGATGCACAAGCGGCGTGACTGGCGCGGCTTCTGCATCCCCAACACTAGGAGGCGTGGATGGTGAGAGTTCACGGAATGGTTGATCTGTTTATCAGCCGGGACGGCGCGGAACGCCGCAAGGCCGATGTGGTGGCGCAGCGCAAGCTTGCCGCCGTTGCGGTCGAGCGGGCAACGCGCCGGGAGCCGGACGGGTGCGTGTCGCAGGGCTATGTGGTCATGATGAAAGAGCCGCTTGGCGCGTGGCAGTTTGCCTAAAATGTACGCGAAAGCGTATTAACGACAAACCAGGACAAAGACATGATCCTTGACTATGAGCGGTGCGGTCCGAAAGGCCGCGTCGAGTTCTTCGATTGCTACACGGGGCGGACTGTCTTCCGCCTCCCGGCTTGGCTCGCATGGGCTGCGCCTGTGGTGTGGCGGATGACCTACCGGCTGGTTCGGAATGTTCGGCCGCGCAAGGGCACCAAGCCCGCGATCGGCTGGGAAGGCTGGGAGGGCTGACGATGCAAGCAATCGTTACGCGCTTCCTGGTTCCGACCGACCACAACGGGCCCCGCGTCTCTGCGAGGGCGGCGGCGGGAAGCCTGTCGGTCCCGTGGGATCACGCCCTTAGCGCTCCCGGCAACTTCGCAGCGGCGGCACGCGCCCTTGCGGATCGGCAGGGCTGGGCAGGGCGATGGATCGGCGGCGGTATGCCGCTTGGAGATGGGGACGTCTTTGTCTGCGTGGACCGCGCGGAAGGCGAATTCCAGATTGAAGCAAAAGGCGAATAGCGCCAGCGCAGCACCGAGGGGCGACGGGTTCGCCCTTCCACGGTGCGCTTGCCGCCGGTGACGAACCGGCATCAGCCCCGCCCGCACCCGTAAGCCGCCACGCACGGCGGAACCCCCAAAGCGGAGCCTGTTCCATGATGAAAATCGTGGTGCGTGTCTCCGTCTCAATAAGCGGACGGGAAAGCAAAAGAGCCACTAGGGCCGTAGCAGCGGCAATCCTAGCGGCTCTCTTTTACTTCCTAGCTTAGAGACGGCCCCGTCCGGCTAGCAGGCTGGACGGGTGCCGAGGGGGAAATCCTAGCAAATTTCCTAGCTCGGAGAAATCCCCTTGTTCCAACTCGTTACCATCGCGGGCGGGGCGCCTGTCCCCGTGCTCGCGGCGGACGGGAAGCCGTTCGTTTTCGAAACAGGACGGGAGGCCGCAGAGGTCGCCCGAATGCTCACGGTAGAACGTGGGCATAAGGTACAGCCCCGCCCGATGCTTTCGGACGGCTCTTGGAAGGAGCGTGAGGCATCCCGCTTCGCGGACGGCACATATCAAGCCGTTCCGTGGGCAGACGCGCCGTGGTTTGCGGCGGAACCGTCTCCTGCGAAGGACCATTTCGTGCATGTCTCCAAGGACGTGCCGGGCATGGTCGCCTACACGGAGGATGCGGCGAAGGGCGCGGCGGATCGGCAGACGCGGGTGAAGGCTGGCGTCTATCTCCACCGCTATTTCGGCGAGGTCCTGTCGTCGGACGAAATCCGCGATATCGCGACCGAGTTCACGGCAGAGCGGGAGGACAACACGCTCCTCTTTGCGGCGACGGCGGACGATATCGAGCGCGTGTACACGACCGGACCCGAGTCGTGCATGGCGCACCCGTCCAGCAGCTACGAAAGCTCTATCCATCCTGTCCGCGTCTATGCCGCCGGCGACTTGCAGGTGGCCTATATCGAGCGGGGTGGCGACATCACGGCTCGCGCCCTGGTGTGGCCGAAGAAGAAGGCTGTCGGCCGCATCTATGGTGACGAAGCACGGCTCCTGCGGCTCCTGCGGCTGGCTGGCTATGGCTACCCTGACACCGAGTTGTTCGACGGCGCCCGGCTGCTCAGGATTGAGGAGCGCGGAACGTTCGTTGCGCCTTATCTGGACGGGGATTTGGAGGTGAACGACGGCGGTAAATTCCTGGTTATCACGTCAGGAAGTGGTGACGTTTGCTGCGGCCGAACGGACGGCTTCGCAGATGAGCCGGAGGAAGAGGGGCAGTATTGCAACCGCTGTGAGGAGCACCAGGACGAAGACGGTTTCCAGGAAGTCCGCTACCACACTTGGAATGGACGAACGACGACGACGGAATGGTGCGAGCATTGTTGCGACAATAGCACCTTCGTCTGCGACAGCACCGGCGAACGCTGGTGCGAAGATGACGCTGTCCTGATGGAGAACGGGGAAACCTGGAGCAAAGAGGCGTTCGAAGACGGTGGCTTCATCTGCGACGCCACCAGCGGGAATTACCCCAATGACGAGCGCGTCGAGCTGTCAGACGGCACGGTGTGGTGCAAAGGCCACTTCGACGAACACGGCTTCACCTGCCCCGACTGTGGCGAGAACTTCGCCCAGGACGACGGGGAGGAGATAGACGGCGTCTGGTACTGCACGGATTGCGCCGAAAAGCATCGCAGCACGGATGATGCTTCACCGGAAGCCCCTCCTGCTGCCAGCGAACCCACCGGCTTGTCCGGTTGGGATGCACTGCAAGCCCTGCTGGATGAAAGGACCAAGACATGACGCTCTCGACGCCTCGACCGGAGGCGGCGACGCTTCTCGCTATGCTCCGGTATCGCCGGCCAGCCAGCACCAAGACGGAGCGCTATTTCATCGAGCGGTTCATCGAGCCCCTTGGTGTCGAGCGCGACGCCTATGGCAACCTCACCAAGCGGATCGGCGACGCGCCGGTCCTGTGGTCCTGCCACACGGACACCGTGCACTCGCAGGGTGGAAAGCAGAAGCTTGCCATCGAAGGCAACATCGTCAAGGCGGACGGCGCGTCCAACTGCCTTGGCGCCGATTGCACGACTGGCGTCTGGCTCATGGCGGAGATGATAAAGGCCGGCAAACCGGGCCTCTACGTCTTCCACCGGGACGAGGAGATCGGCGGGCACGGCTCCAACCATATCGCCCACAAGACCCCCGAGCTTCTTGACGGCATCAAGATGGCCATCGCCTTCGACCGCTACGGCACGAAGAGCATCATCACGCACCAATGGGGCGGTCGGTGTTGCTCGGACGTGTTCGCCAAATCCCTGGGCGCCGAGCTGGGCCTGGGCATGGAGGCGGACGATGGCGGCAGCTTCACCGACACGGCAAATTACACAGACTTAGTCGGTGAATGCACCAACGTCTCGGTCGGCTACCTGCACCAGCACACCAAGCGGGAACAGCAGGACGTGGCATTCGCCCTGCGGCTGCTCGACGCGCTCCTGGCGCTCGACGTGTGGCGCATCCAGGTGTTCCGCCAGCCCGGCGATCCCGACCCCGATGAGGTCCACCGCTGGAAGGCGAAGGGAGGCACCCGCCAGCCCTGCTACACGGACTGGATGGATGACGTGTGGGGCCAGGAAGAGGCTCCGCCGCGCCGCAGCCACACCATTCTGTCTCTCGTGCGGGATCACCCCGACGAGATCGCCGATTGGCTGGAGGAGCACGGCATCGGCACGGCCGAGCTTCTGGAGGTGGTGCAGAGTCGGGGCGGGCCGTTCTAGCCAGCGCATGGCTGGTGTTCCCGGTATGTTCTTGACTCTGTCTGACACCATCATGTAGGTGCATATTCCTATAAGCCGCGCGGGTCGTAAGAATTAGATCTTAATCAGCAGGTGCCTTCCCGTTCGGTACAAGGTCGAGACAGGGATGGTACGCGGAGATGGATTAACCACAAATAAGGCTGGAATAAATCTGCCGCCAACGCTATGGAACAATCGCGTTGGTTTCCAAGATATTAACAAGTCAAATCTGTGAGGATCTGAGGATATGGCGAGTGCAGATGAGACGGGCGTATCCAGCAGAATGGTAACTCCTGACGGTTATGCGACGCTCGTTGGCTTTTTTCAGAAAACAGAGCCGTGGATGCTTGATGGCTCCGATGCGGCAATCCTTGACATACTCGACGATCAGGAGAGAGCGGTGAAGAAGGCCATCGAATGCGGGGTATTTATCTATTCTGGAGCATCAATCGACGTTGGGGGGATCAGACACCCGACCGTCGCATTCCCTGACGGGTTCCTCCGGGACCTCTATCCCGCCGTGCCTTAGCGGATCTTGATTGTCCGCCTTTGTGTGTGGTACGGCAAACTGAACACAACGAAGAGGCGGACAAAAAATGACAGGGACAAAGCAGGGGTTAGGAGAGGACGACAAGGCATACCTCGCAGTCCTCTCCGACATCCTAGAGCGGCTCAACGAAATTCACCCAGACATGACTGTGCGCACCGCAAGGGTGCTGCTGCAAATCGCCGACGTTGAGCCGATCCTACAGGCGGACCTCATTCGGCGGTACGGCTACGTCAAAACGACGCTCAACCGCATCATCTATCTGCTGACGGATCGCGGCGCACGAGGCGCGGGCGACGGGTTGAAGCTGGTGTTGAAGGAGTCCGGAGATAACGACCGGGACAAGCCCTTGCGCCTGTCGCCGCTTGGTCGGCGTCTCATCCACGACATGATCGACACAATCAAGAAGGCGGGTAAATGACGGTACGCGAGAAGGGCTCCAAGTTCATGGCCGACTTCATGGTTGGCGGCGTTCGCTACCGTGAGGTCTTTAACTCCCGCCTGGAGGCTGAGGCGTGGGAGCATCAAACAAAGGCGAACCTCAAGCTTGGCAAGCCCGTGGAGCGCAAGACGTACGCACCGGACGTGGCGGCGGGCGGCTTGGGAACCATGCGGGGCCTTCTGGGGCACGTCAGCCGCGTCCATTGGGCTAACCTCGCATCTCGGGTTGACCAGGAGCGCAACGCTGCTCGGTTCGTCAACTATGTGGGCTCCAACCTCCAGCCCTCATCTGGTTTCACCGTCGAGAACCTGGGCGGCTTCGTCTCTATGCTGCGTCGGGGGAAATGCTCAAACTCGACGATCAACCGCCACCTCTCTGCCGTGTCCAAGCTTGCCCGTGTGGCATATAGTGCTAAGCGCCTGCCTGAGATGCCGGAAATACCCTGGCAGAAGGAGGGGGCGGGGCGGACCCGATCATTCACGGTGGAAGAGGTGACTGCCATCGTCGAGACGGCTAGGTCCTGGGGCTACGACCCTGAGGCGGACCTGTTCCAGTTTCTTGTGGACACCGGTTGTCGCCTGGGTGAGTCGCTGAAAGTCCGCTGGGAGGATTTCTCCGAGGACCTATCCCGCGTCACGTTCTTCGGCGACATCACCAAGAACGACTCGGACCGAACCATCCCGCTCTTCCCGACCACCCAGACGGCGCTCAAGCGTCGCATGCTGCTGGCAGGGAGGATGGCGGGGCCGTTCCAGGAGATCAAGGGCGCCCGGCTGCGCAAGGTTTGGTACCGGGTGCGCAACACCCTGGATATCGGCGACGACGCAACCATCCACACCTTCCGACACACCAGGGCGACGTGGTTCGCGGCTCAGGGTCAGGACTTCTGGCGCATTCAGAAATGGATGGGGCATCGCTCACTAACCACCACGCGCCGGTACACCCACCTCGTGTCCAACGACCTCGACGTGATGGTCAATCCGTTGGTGTCGATGGCCGGCCGAGCGGTGACAAATAGTGGTGACAATCCGGGGACAAATGGT
Organism: Roseixanthobacter pseudopolyaromaticivorans; assembly: GCF_043195145.2. Classification (NCBI taxonomy): domain Bacteria; kingdom Pseudomonadati; phylum Pseudomonadota; class Alphaproteobacteria; order Hyphomicrobiales; family Xanthobacteraceae; genus Roseixanthobacter; species Roseixanthobacter pseudopolyaromaticivorans. Next base: position 2,176,172 of record NZ_CM195539.1, on the reverse strand, counting down.
GTCACCGGTGACAATCAGCAGGGCGAGAAAACCCCGAGTATGCTGGAGGCCACGCCCGGAATCGAACCGGGGTGCACGGATTTGCAGTCCGCTGCGTAACCACTCCGCCACGTGGCCTCGTAGCGGCGCTAACTAAAGCAGTCGGCCCCGTCGGGCAAGGGGGCCCTGTGGGCAGCGTTGCATTGCACCCGTCCGGGCGGCCCGGCACCGCCTGCGGGAAAGGGCTGAGGGCGCGACGAGAAAGCTCAAGCTTGGCGCTTGCGCACCGGCTCCCCATACGGCAAGCCAGCTGTGTTCCGCCTCGCAGGAAGGCGGACGCTTTTGGGAGAATAAGCCCATGAATATGCGCAAACTCCTCACCGTCGGCGCGCTCGCTCTGCTGCCGACGCTCGCCCTAGCTGCCGATCCGATTCTCACCGTCGCCTTCGTGGTGAAGACGACGATCTCCGTCAAGGTGTCCGCCGTGGATGCCAAGACCCGCGTGATCACCCTTGAGGGCCCTGAAGGGAACTGGGTCACGGTGAAGGCCGGCGAGGAGATGCAGAACTTCCCGCAGATCAAGGTGGGCGACACCGTGACCGCCGGGATGGAGCAGGCGACCGAGATCCAGGTCGTACATCCCAACGACGGCACGCCGATCCCCACCGACGTGAAGACGCTGGACAGCGCCCCGGCCGGCGCGCGTCCCGGCGTGATCGTCACCGATCGCCGCGAGATCGCCGCCACCGTCACCGCGGTCTCGCTCGACACCCGCACGGTCACCGTGAAGGGCCCGGGCGGCAATTCGGTCGCGGTTCAGATTCCCGAGGGCAAGGACGAGTTCAAGAAGATCAAGGTGGGCGATCATGTGATCTTCCGTCAGATCACCGTCGCCGGCATTGCCGATACGGCAGCCAAGTGAGGCGCTGAAAACACCGCGAAATGCCGGGACGGAAGCCGCGAAGCCTGCGTCCCGGCGACTTGCAAAAGTGGCAGGTCTGTGGCTCTTGCAGGAAAGGGTTAAACCGTCACGGCAGCGGTCGGAGGGCCATAGATGATCGATTTCGCCGAATTGCGTCGCGGAATGGTGGACGGCCAGGTGCGCGCCAATGATGTGACCGATCCGCGGATCGTCAGCGCGATGCTGGAGATTCCGCGTGAGCGCTTCGTGCCCTCGGATCTGAAGTCGCTTGCCTATATCGACGACGATCTGGTCATCCGCCCGTCCCGCCCCGGTTCGCCCGCGCGGTATCTGGTGGAGCCGATGGTTCTGGCCAAGCTGCTTCAGCTGGCTGACATCCAGCCGGACGATCTGGTGCTCGATATCGCAGTCGGTACCGGATATTCGGCGGCGATTCTCGGGCGGCTGGCCGGGCAGGTGGTCGCGCTCGACGACGATGCGGAGCTGATCGCCGAATCGACCGCGATTCTCGCCGACCTCTCGGTGGCCAATGTCGCCGCCTTCCAGGGCCCGCTGACCGCCGGCTGGGCGCCCGAGGCGCCTTATGACGTGATCTTCATCAACGGATCGGTCGAAATCGTGCCCGAGGCACTGTTCGCCCAGCTCAAGGAAGGTGGCCGGCTCGTCACCGTGGTTGGCCGTGGCGGCGCCGGCCGTGCGGCGGTGTTCACCAAGGTGAACGGTGCCATGAGCGAGCGGGTGGTGTTCAACGCCGCCGTGCCGCCGCTGGCCGGCTTCGAAGCCCCGCCGCGCTTCACTTTCTGACCCACCTGTGGCGCATCTGCCGCGGTGGTTCGGAAAAGCGCCGACGGATCGAACCGGTCGGTTCCCTCCGACCGGACAGGCAGTTAAGGTCAGCTTAAGTTCCGCGCGTCAGGCGCCGCACTCTTTGTCGTGCGGCCTCGCGTCGGTCGGGGAGATATTCATGTCGCTTGCGACACATGTTCGCCGACGCATCCTTGTGCTGGCCGCTGCCACCGCCCTTAGTGCGACGGCTTGGTCTGCCACTGCGTCCGCCCAGACTCTCGAAGCCGCGTTGGCTGCCGCCTACATCAACAACCCGACCCTGAATTCGCAACGCGCCGGTACACGGGCGATCGACGAAAACGTGCCGCAGGCCCTGTCCGGCTATCGGCCGAACATTACGGCCGGCGTGAGCGCGGGCAGCGAATATGCGCGCTCCAAGGCGGCGGGTGTGAGCACCACGGGTTCGCTCGTTCCGCGATCCGCCAACCTGACGGTCACGCAGACCATCTTCAACGGATTTCTCACCGCCAACACGACGCGTAACGCCGAATCGCAGGTGAGGGGCCAGCGCGAGCTGCTGCGCAACACCGAGCAGAGCGTGCTTCTGAACGGCGTGACTGCGTTCATGGACGTGATCCAGGGCATCGCGCTCCTGGAACTGCAGCAGCAGAACCTGGCGGCCCTCAACCAGGAACTGCGCGCGACCCGCGACCGCTTCAACGTGGGTGAGGTGACCCGCACGGACGTGGCCCAGGCCGAAGCCCGCGTCGCCAGCGCCCAATATCAGGTGGCGCAGGCGATCGCGAACCTCTCCTCCTATCGCGCGGTCTACCATCAGGTGATCGGCGTGGAGCCGGGCAAGCTGGTGCCGCCCTCCACCGCCGTGGAGCGCCGCCTGCCGGCCAAACTCGACGGCGTCATCGGCGCGGGACTGACGCAGAACCCGGCGATCCTCGCCTCGCAATTCGCGGTGGATGCCGCGAACTTCAAGGTCCGCATGGCGGAAGGCGGCCTCGCGCCGAACCTGAACGTGCAGGGCCAGGTGCTGCAATCCTACGACCAGAGCCAGGCCGTGGATTCGAACTTCGGCGCGGCGGTGACGCTCAACCTGTCGGTTCCGATCTACCAGGGTGGCGCGGAATATTCCGCCATCCGGCAGGCCAAGGAATATCTCTCCCAGGCCCGCATTGAGGTGGATGTGAACCGCGACGCGGTGCGCACCCAGGGCGTGCAATATTGGGGCGCGCTCGAAGCCGCCAAGGCGCAGATCGAAGCGGCGCAATCGCAGGTGGCCGCCAATACGCTCGCCCTCGAAGGCGTCCGCGAGGAATGGCGCGTCGGCCAGCGCACCACCACCGACGTGCTGAACGCGCAGACCGACCTCACCAATTCCAAGTCGGCCCTGGTTCAGGCGCAGCGCGACCGGGTGGTCGCTGCCTATTCGCTGGTCTCGGTGATCGGCAAGCTGGATGCGCTCTCGCTGGGCCTCAAGGTTCCGGTCTACGACCCGAAGGTGCACTATCAGCAGGTTCGCGACAGCTGGTTCGGGCTGCGCACGCCCGACGGAAAATGAGCCGGATGCGCCGGCGCACTTGATCGCCGGCGCGCGTCGTGATGCCATGTTGAAAGATAGGTGCGATTCTGGCGTCCCTGATCAATCGTAGCGTTGCGCGCGGTTTGAAGGACGTCTTCGGCCGAGGTCGAGACATGTCCGCAAACCCGAAGCCGCAAGAGCCCTCCATGGATGAGATCCTGGCCTCCATCCGCCGGATCATCTCCGACGATGATACGCCCGCCCGGCGCGAGGCCGCGACGCCCGCGAAGGATGTTCCGCCCCGCCGCGGGCTTGGCGACGACACGCGTTTCGCCCCGACCGCCCGGCCGGAGCCGCCCCGTCGCGGCGAGTCGGCAGGTCGCCCGGAGGCCTCCCGGCCCGACGCCGCGCGCCAGGATATGTCCCGTCAGGAGCCTGCGCGTCACGAACCCACCCGGGCAGACGCTTATCGGCAGGACGCGCGCGCCGAAAATTCCCGGCAGGATGCCTATGGCGCCGAGAACGCCCGGCCCATGGCTGCGCGCCCGCAGCCGCCTCGGGAAACCGTCGCGGCGCACGAGAGCGCCGCGCGTGATTCCTTGGACCGCGATCCCTTTGCCGAGCCAGTATCGCTCGGCCTCGACCGCTACGATGATCCGGCCAGCGGTTGGGATGAGACCGGTGGCGCGGCCTCCATGCCGTATCGCGAGGATGAGGACATGGCTGATTATCCCGCTTCCGGTGTCGCCCCGCGGGCGCCCGTCTCCCAGCCGGCACAGCCCGCGCCGGCGCGTGCCGACGGCGTGACCCGCCCGACCGCCGCGCGTGCGGCGGATGGAGCGGCGCGCCCGTTCGGCGACGCCCCGCGCCGCAAGGATCTGCTTTCTCCCGCTGTCGATGCGGCGGTGGCGGCGGCTTTCGAATCTCTTGGCGACATGGTGCTGCCCACCCACGAGCGCACGGTGGAGGATCTGGTGAAGGAGATCCTGCGGCCGATGCTGAAGGAATGGCTGGATGCCAACCTTCCCGACATCGTCGAGCGCCTCGTGCGCGCGGAAATCGAGCGTGTGTCGCGCACCGCGCGCTGACCTCTCGCGTACCCCGGAATTGCCCCTTGTGCGGCGGCCCCGTTGACGGCGGGGCCGCCGTACGGCTTTAAGGCGCACGTCTCAAGATCACGATGCCGGGCGCGGCGCGCCCGTGGAGCTTTGCGCATGCTGGAAAAAGTGTTCGACCCCGCCGCCGTGGAAACGCGCATCTCGGCCGCTTGGGAAGAGGCGCAGGCGTTCCGGTGCGGGCGACCCGAGCGCAAGGACGCGCCCGGCTTTTCCATCGTCATTCCGCCGCCGAACGTCACCGGCTCGCTGCACATGGGCCACGCGCTCAACAACACGCTGCAGGACGTGCTGGCGCGCTATGAGCGCATGCGCGGCAAGGACGTGCTCTGGCAGCCGGGCACCGACCATGCGGGCATCGCCACCCAGATGGTGGTGGAGCGCCAGCTGGCCCAGCGCCAGGAGCCGGGTCGCCGCGAGATGGGCCGCGCCGCCTTCATCGAGCGCGTGTGGGCCTGGAAGGAAGAATCCGGCGGCACCATCGTCAACCAGCTGAAGCGCCTCGGCGCCTCCTGCGACTGGTCGCGCGAGCGCTTCACCATGGACGAGGGGCTCTCCCGCGCCGTGCTGAAGGTGTTCGTGGAACTGCACCGCGCGGGCTTGATCTACAAGGACAAGCGCCTCGTCAATTGGGACCCCAAGCTCGTCACGGCGATTTCGGACCTGGAGGTCCAGCCGATCGAGACCAAGGGCAACCTCTGGCACCTGCGCTATCCGGTGGAGGGCGAGGACGGCCGCTTCATCGTGGTCGCCACCACGCGCCCCGAGACCATGCTGGGCGACACGGCGGTCGCGGTGCATCCCGAGGACGAGCGCTATGCCGACCTCGTCGGCAAGTTCGTCATCCTGCCGCTGGTCGGCCGGCGCATTCCCATCGTGGCAGATGAGTATTCCGATCCCGAGAAGGGCTCGGGCGCGGTGAAGATCACCCCGGCGCACGATTTCAACGATTTCGAGGTGGGCCGCCGGCATCATCTGCCGATGATCAACATCCTGGACGCCGAGGCGCGCATCGACGTGTCGGGCATCCAGGATGATTTCGCCGCCCGCCGCGAGGCCTATGTGGACGATCCCGATTTCGGCGGCGTGCTCACCCTGCTGAACGGCACCGACCGCTTCGTCGCGCGCAAGCAGATCGTCGAGCTGCTGACCAATCTGGAGTTGCTGGAAAAGGTGGAGCCGCATCCGCACGTGGTGCCGCACGGCGACCGCTCGGGCGTGGTGATCGAGCCCTGGCTCACCGACCAATGGTATGTGGACGCCAAGACGCTGGCCCAGCCGGCGCTCGCCGCCGTGCGGGAAGGGCGCACCGGCTTCGTGCCGAAGAATTGGGAAAAGACCTATTTTGAATGGCTGGAGAACATCCAGCCCTGGTGCGTCTCGCGCCAACTCTGGTGGGGCCACCAGATTCCGGCCTGGTACGACCCGTTCGGCAATGTGTTCGTGGAACTGGACGAAGACCGGGCGTTTGAGGCCGCGCTGGCCAAGAACGTGGCCGCCGAAAACCTCACCGGCGAGGAAGCGCAGGCGCTGATCGACGACGCGGAGAAGCGCGCCGCCTTCCTCACCCGCGACGAAGACGTGCTGGACACCTGGTTCTCCTCCGCGCTCTGGCCCTTCTCCACCATGGGCTGGCCGGACGAGACGCCGGAGCTCGCCAAGTTCTACCCGACCTCGGTCCTGGTGACGGGCTTCGACATCATCTTCTTCTGGGTCGCCCGGATGATGATGATGGGCCTGCACTTCATGCCCGACGTGCCGTTCAAGGACATCTATATCCACGCCCTCGTCCGTGACGAGAAGGGCGCGAAGATGTCGAAGTCCAAGGGCAACGTCATCGACCCGCTGGATCTTATCGACCAGTACGGCGCCGATGCCCTGCGCTTCACGCTCGCCGCCATGGCCGCCCAGGGGCGCGACATCAAGCTCGCCACCTCGCGCGTCGAGGGCTACCGCAATTTCGCGACCAAGCTGTGGAACGCGGTGCGCTTCGCCCAGATGAACGGCTGCGAGCGGGTGGAAGGGTTCGATCCCGCGAAGGTGGACGGCACGCTCAACCGCTGGATCATCGGCGAGGCCGCCCGTGCCACGGCCGAGCTTGAGGCGGCGCTTGCCGCCTATCGCTTCAACGATGCTGCCGGCGCGGTCTATCGCTTCATCTGGAACGTGTTCTGCGACTGGCACCTGGAACTGGCCAAGCCCGTCCTCGCCGGCCCCGATGGGGCGGGCAAGAGCGAGACGCGGGCCACCACCGCCTTCGTGCTCGATGTGGCGCTGAAGCTGCTGCATCCCTTCATGCCGTTCCTCACCGAGGAATTGTGGGCGCGCACGGGCGAGCAGGGACCAGCGCGCGAAGGGCTTCTCGCCCTCGCCCCCTGGCCCGACCTCTCCGGCCTGGAAGCGCCCGATGCGGAGGCCGAAGTGGGCTGGGCGGTGGATCTCATCACCGAGGTCCGCTCCGTGCGCGCGGAGATGAACGTGCCCGCGGGCGCACAGGTGCCGCTGGTGCTGGTTGAAGCTTCCGCCGCCACCCAATTGCGCGCCAAGGTGTGGGATGATGCCATTCGCCGTCTGGCGCGCCTCTCCGACATCACGCTCGCCGATGTCATGCCGGGCGAGTCCGTGCAGATGGTGGTGCGCGGGGAAGTGGCGGCCTTGCCGCTCGCCGGCATCGTCGATCTCGCCGAAGAACTGACGCGTCTGCGCAAGGAAGAAGGCAAGCTCGACCAGGAAGTGGCGCGGATCGACGGCAAGCTCTCGAACGCCTCGTTCGTCGCGCGGGCGCCCGAGGAGGTGGTTGAGGCCGAGCGCGAGAAGCGTGAGGAATATCTCGCGCGGAAGGAGAAAGTGCTCTCCGCCATCGCGCAATTGTCGCGCACCGCCTGAGCCCGGCTCCGGCCCGGCGCGCCCGGGCCGGCACTGTGACAGCCAAGCAACACTCGGAAGCATTCAAACCGCCAACCGCGCACGCGGCCCATTGCGCCGTGAAGCCGCCACAAAACGGCGTGTAATCGAACGCCTGCACGTGGCGCGTTCAGTTGCTTGGAAAGTCTTCCCGGCTGCCACGTCGAGGGTGATCCCGGATGACAGGGCATAAGGCCGTCTGCGGTCTATCGATTGCGGCAGAAGCGCAGGGGCGCCCAGGAGAATCCTCGGCTTGGCCTTGGCTCGGCCCCGATCTCGCCCCCACGTCATGGCACCTTTCCTCAATCATGGTTAGCAAGAGCCGCTCCCTGCTGAAGCGTCGCGCGTCCCACATGGGGCGCGGCGGTTGCATGTCCCGGCCCGCGAAACGGCCCTATCGGGAAACGTTTGCGGCCGCGCTGCTGCTGTGCGGCGTGCTGGCGAGCCCCGCGCTCGCGTTCGACGGCAATGCCCAGTCCGATCACACCGTGCCCGAGCAATTGACCCCGCCGGCCGATGTGCCCGGCACCCCCGGCGTGCGGCCGGTGGACGAGGCGTTCCGCTCCGGGGCGCAGGCGCTGAGGCTCGGCCAGACGGCCAAGGGCGTGGATGCGCTGCGCTATGCTGCTGACCAGGGGCACCCCGCCGCCCAATGGAAGCTCGGCCGCATGTATGCCGATGGCGACGGCGTGAAGCGCGACGACATCAAGGCGTTCGAATATTTCAGCCGGGTCGCCAACAGCCATGCCGAGGATTATCCCGGCACCGCTCAGGCCCGGTTCGTGGCGAGCGCTTTCGTGGCGCTCGGCAGCTATTATCTCCAGGGCATTCCCAATTCCTCGGTGCGCCGGGACCCGGGGCGCGCCCGCGACATGTATTCCTATGCCGCATCCTATTTCGGGGATTCGGAAGCCCAGTATCGGCTCGGCAAGATGTATCTGGACGGTGTCGGCGCGCCGCGCGATCCGCGCCAAGCCGCCCGCTGGCTCATCCTGTCGTCCCAGAAGGGGCAATATGAAGCCCAGGCCCTGCTCGGCAACATGCTGTTCCGGGGCGATGAGGGCATCAGCCGGCAGGGCGCTCGCGGCCTGATGTGGCTGACCCTCGCCCGCGACGGCGCCGCCGCCCCGCAGGACAAATGGGTGGTCGAACTCTACGAGGACGCCTTCGCCGAGGCGACACCCGAGGAGCGCCAGCAGGCGCTGCAATATCTCGAGCAATGGCTGAAGACCGCGCAGCGCTGAGGCGGCGCGTCGGTTGGAAGGGCAGGGCAGGGCGATTTCGTCTCGGCTCCCGGCCCCGAGCCTGCGGCGCGCTCAGGCCGCGATCTTGAGATCCACCCACACCGGCACGTGATCGGACGGCTTTTCCCAGGCCCGCACATGCTTGTCGATGCCCGCGGCGAGCAACTTGTCGGCCGCCTGGGGCGACAGAAGCAGATGATCGATGCGGATGCCGAGGTCGCGCTGGAAGGCGCCGGCCTGATAATCCCAGAAGCTGTAGAGCTTGGCGGAATCCGAGGTGGCCCGTACCGCATCCACCAGCCCGAGGTGGATGAGCGCGCGAAACGCCTCGCGCGTCGGCGGCAGGAACAGGGCGTCATTGACCCAGGCGGCGGGGTCCGCCGCATCGGCCTCGCTTGGAATCACATTGAAATCGCCGCACAGCAGCAGCGGCTCCTCCAGGGCGAGCCGGTCGGCGGCAAACGCGTGCAGGCGCTCCATGAAGTTGAGCTTGTAGGGATATTTCTCCGTGCCGACCGGGTTGCCGTTTGGCAGATAAATGCAGCACACGCGCACGGCACCGCCTTTGGTGGAGACCACGGCTTCGATGAAGCGGGCCTGCACATCCTCGTCATTGCCCGCGAGCCCGTGGGTCACGTCCTCGAGCGGCAGCTTGGAGAGCATGGCCACGCCATTGAAGGTCTTCTGCCCATGCACGGAGACGTTATAGCCGAGCGCCTCGAACGGCTCGCGCGGGAAGGCCTCGGTCTGGCACTTGATCTCCTGAAGGCACACGACGTCCGGCTGCGCCTCGCTGAGCCAGCGCACCGCATGGTCGAGACGCTGGCGGATGGAATTGACGTTCCAGGTGGCGATACGCATCGGTCACACTCCCGAGAGAATAGGCAGGATAGTGCAGAGCTGCCGTCGCGCAAACCAGGATTGAGGCTTGCCTGACGCGCGAAAGGATGCCATTTCGGACCTCTTCTCGTGACCCGCCGGCCCCGATCGTATGACCTTCGCATCCATTCAGTTTCTATTCTATTTTCTTCCGCTCTTTCTGCTGCTGTATTTTTCGGCGAAGCAGATCAAGACGAAGAATTTCATTTTCGTCGTCTTTTCGCTCATCTTCTATTCGGTCGGCTATACACCGCACCTTTTGATTCTGCTGTTTTCAATCACGGTGAATTATTATGTCGCCTTGGCGGTTGATCGCAACGAGGGCGAGCGCCGTAAGCGGCTCCTCATTCTTGGCGTGATTTTCAACGTCCTGATGCTCGGGTTTTTCAAGTATACCGGCTTTTTGATCGAGAACCTTGATTTCCTTCTGCATCCGCTTGGCATCTATATCGTCAATCCGAATATTTCCCTACCTCTCGGCATCTCGTTTTATTCATTCCACGCCATTTCCTACATCGCGGATATCTACAAGGGTCGCGTGCGCGCCAATCGCAACCCGTGGGAATTCGTTCTCTACATGACCATGTTCCCGCAGTTGGTCGCGGGTCCGATCGTGCGGTATTCGCTGGTTGCGCACCAATTGTCGGATCGGCGCACCACCTGGGGCCGCTTTTCAGCCGGCGCGCGGCTGTTCGCGCTCGGCCTCGCTTGGAAGGTGCTGATCGCCGACGAGGTGGCGCGCATGGTGGATGCCGTGTTCGACGGCACGTCCAACCCGACGCTCCTGGAGGCGTGGACCGGCGTCTATGCCTACGCGATCCAGATCTATTTCGATTTCGGCGGCTATTCCGCCATGGCGGTGGGCCTCGGCGTGATGGTGGGCTTCACCCTGCCGCGCAACTTCCGCATCCCCTACGCGGCGCTGAGCATTACCGACTTCTGGCGCCGCTGGCACATGAGCCTGTCCTCCTGGCTGCGCGATTACGTTTACATCACGCTCGGCGGCAATCGGCGCGGCGTCGGGCGCACTTATGCCAATCTCTGGGCGGTGTTCCTGCTCTGCGGCCTCTGGCATGGGGCAAGCTGGAACTTCGTGATCTGGGGCGCCCATCATGGCGCCTTCCTGGTGATCGAGCGCGCCGGGCTCGGTAAGGTGCTCAAGCGCATGCCGGCGGCGTTCGCCCATATCTACACGCTGCTGGCGGTGTTCCTGGGCTGGGTCTGGTTCCGCGCGGAGACCTTTGAGGGCGCCATCGCCATGTTCCAGGGCCTGTTCGGCTTCAATGGCGTGGGCGGATACAGCGTGGCGTTCGGCTTCGGGCTTTATCCGCTGTCCATCGCCGCTTTGGTGGTGGGCGGCATTATCGGCCTGTGGAAGTGGCCGCGCATCCGCTGGTCGCCCGCTATGAAACCCCTGCTCGCAGTGGGCGATTATGTGATGATCGCGCTTCTGATGCTCTTCAGCGTGGTGTGGATCGGCGGCGGAATGGGCACGCCGTTCCTCTATTATCGGTTCTGAGGCATGGCGCTGCTGGTCTCCTATCGCCGCTACATGGGTGCCCTGGTGATGGGCATCCTGACGCTGCTGCTGACGTCCAATCTCATTCCCGATCCGCTGGGCTTCCACACCTGGCGCGGCCTGCCGCGGGAAGGGGCCGGTTTCTTCGAGCGCTTCCACGGCAATCTGCGCAGCTTCGGCTTCTATCTTCAGGATAATTTCGGCTTCCGCGCCTCCATGCCGGTGGTCCGCCGGACCCTGCGGGATTCAGTGTGGTCGCCGGACACCACGACCCTCTACATCGGACCCAACGGGCAGATGTTCTGGTCAGGCGAGCGTGCGCCGGAACAGACGGCGGGGCAGTTGTACCGCGTGCATGCCGTGGAGCGGTTCGTCGCGCTCATGAAGGCGATGCAGGACCGCCTGCCGCACACCAAGATCGTGGTGGCCATTCCGCCCAACGCCCAGACGGTGGACGTGAACGATCTGCCCACCTGGTACAAATATGTGCGTCCGCGCCCGACCGAATATTCGCTCATGTTGGCGGACCTTCAGAAGGACGGCATTACCGCCGTGGACCTGCGCGCGGTGCTGAAAGCCGCCCCGGGCGTGCGCCATTACCTGCCCAACGACACCCATTGGACCCATCTGAGCGCGGCCATCGCGTTCAATGCCACCATGGCGGCGGCGGGGCATCCCGACTGGCAGGTGGATCTGAACAAGGCAGTGGGGCCGATGGAGCCGATCCCGCAAGGCGATCTTGCGCGCCTGCTGCGGATCAAGACGCCCCTGGCCGATGAGAACCAGCGCCTCAATTTCGATCCGGCCTGGGTCAAGCAGCCCCATCCGGCGCTGCGGCTGAAGACGGAATCGCGCCAGTTCACCCCCTATGCGATCCGCTTCCGTGACAGCGGGCCGCGCGTGCTGGTGGTGGGCGATTCCTACACCGCCACCCAATGGCCCGGCCTGTTCGGCTTTACTCCGGTGGCCGAGGTGGGCTGGATGCACTTCAGCCGGTTCTCCTCCGGCGCCTGCGATTTCGATTTCGCCGATATCCGGGATTTCAATCCCGACGTCCTCATCATCGCGCGCACCGAGCGGCTGTTTCCGTGCCTGAAGAATAAATGGCCGGATAACCTGCCGGCGCCGCCCGAATGAGGCGGTTTACACAGTGGGAAACACTGTTTGCATTCAGAAACCAGAGGATTGTTGATCTTCGTGCCGATGATGGCCCATGTGAATTGAGGCTTCGGAGACCGCGCTGCGCGGCTTCGGCGCCGGCCCCCTGATCCGTGAATGTGAGGCTTTGGCTTGCTCGTCTCGTATCGCCGCTACATGGGCATCCTGGTCATGGGTATCCTTGTGGCCCTCCTGCTGAGCAATGTGGTGCCGGACCCTCTCGGGCGCCGCATCTGGCGCGGCGGCGCCAAGCCCGATGCCGGCTGGTTCGGCCGCATGCACGGGCAGCTTCAGGCTGCCGGCCTCTATCTCCAGGACAATTTCGGCTTCCGCGCCACCATGCCGATCGCCCGCCGCGAGCTGCGCAACGCGGTCAATTCGCCCGACACCAAGAATGTCTATTTCGGGCGCAACGGGCAGATGTTCTGGTCCGGCCAGCGCGCGCCCGAGCAATCGGCGGGGCAATTGGTGCGCACCGGCGCGGTGGATCGCTTCGTGGAACTGATGGTGAGCCTGCACTCTCATCTCGCGCCCCATGGCGTGAAGATGGTGGTGGCGCTGCCGCCCAATGCGCAATCCGTGGACACGGATAATCTGCCCGCATGGCAGGATCGCCTGCCCAAGAAAACGACCGAATACACCCTTATGCTCCAAGGGCTTGCCAAAGCCGGGATCACGGCGGTGGACCTGCGTCAGGTGCTCAAGGCCTCGCCCGACTCGCGCCGCTATCTGCCCAATGACACCCATTGGAACAGCCTGAGCGCCGTCCTGGCCTTCAACGCCACCGTTGCCGCCGCCGGGCATCCGGACTGGCAGCTTGACGTGAACAAGGTGGTCGGGCCGCTGCAGCCCATGCCGGTGGGCGATCTCGCGCGCACCTTGCGCCTCACGCCCCCGTTGCCGGACTTGAACTACGAGCTGCGGCTGCCGCCCGGCATCAAGAAGGAGCCGGACCCGGCCCTGCGCCTCCAGCATGAGGCGCGCGGTTTCAACGGCTATGTCATCCGTTATCGCAAGGAAGGCCCGCGGGTGCTCGTGGTCGGCGATTCCTACACGGTGGACATCTGGCCCGCTCTGTTCGGCTATACCCCTGTGTCTGAAGCCGGGTGGATGCATTTCAGCCGCACCACGTTCGGCGCCTGCGATTTCGATTATGCGGACATCTATAATTTCAAGCCGGACCTGCTGATCATCGCCCGCACCGAACGCATGTTCGCCTGCCAGAACGGCGACTGGCCGCTGCACCTGAAAAGCCCGGACTAAACGGCGCGGCGGATTTTTCGCGGCGCCGCTGCTGCGGTGGCGTGTTTGATGCTAGGAGCTTGCCGGGGCGCACGGACAGAATCGCCGGGCGGTGAGACAGCGGGGCGGGCGTGGACGGGAAGACGGCACAGGTTTCCTCCGCGCCGGAGCGATCGGGCGGGCCGCTGTCGGGCCACGCGCTCAATACCAATATCCAGGGTGCGCGCGGCTTGTTCTGCGCCATGATCTTCTTCTACCACGTCATCAATTCGGCGCTCCCGGCGCCGCAGGTGGTCACCTCGGGCCCGCTGCATTTCGCCCTGATGAGCCTCTCCCACTCGGTCGAATTGTTCTTCGGCATCAGCGGCATCGTCATCATCGGCTCGCTGCATCGCTCGCGCAGCGCCGCCGCCTTCCTGTGGAACCGCGCGACCCGGATCTTCCCGGTGCTGTGGGTCACGGTGGTGATCTTCCTGGCCATGAACATCGCCAGCGGACGCCCGGAGGGCGTGCCGCCCATGGACCTGATCGCCGCGCTGCCCGCAAACCTCCTGGCCATGCCGCCGGTGGTCCCGGTGCCGCTCATTCATCCGGCTGCATGGTCGCTGAGCTACGAATTCGGCTTCTATCTCGTTTGCGCCTCGGGCTTTGCGCTGTGTGCGCTCATGGGCCGCTGGGGCTATGCGCTGCCGATCGCGGCTGCGGCGCCGCTGCTGTGGATCCATACGCCGGCGCTGATGTTCATTCCCGGCGTGCTCGTGGCGCTGAACGCGGTGCCCCCCATCGCCCGCTGGATCGGGATGCGCTTTTCCCTGGTGGCGCTGGTGGCCTTCCTGGCGGTCTGGCACACGGTGATCGAGATCGCCGCGACGAAGAAGCTGACGCTGCTGGCCTTCCTCACGTTCGCCGACTGGCGCAGCGTGCTGATGCCGCTCTCGCTGCTGCTCGCCTATATCCTGTTCATCGGCATGTCGTCGGGGGCCGGCGTGCTCGGCCGCATCCTGCGGACGCCGGCCATGCTGTGGATGGGCACCATCAGCTACAGCTTCTATCTGTGGCATCCCATCGCCATGGCCTTCGTGAAGCTTGGCCTTTACAAATCCGGCCTGGTGACGCTGGCGGGGAACTGGTCCATGCCCATGTTCTTCGTATGCGCGCTGCCGCCGAGCCTCGCGCTCGCCTGGGCGAGCCAGAGGGTGCTGGAGGTGCGTGTCACCAATTGGCTGCGCCGCCGGAACGCGCGCCCTCCGGCAGCTGCCGTGAACGAGGCATAAGCGCGCCTGCTCAGACGCGCGTCGGGGTCAGAGCGAAAAGCTGGTGCCGCAGCCGCAGGAAGAGGTGGCCTGCGGATTGTCGATCTTGAACGACGCGCCGATCAGATCGTCGACGAAATCCAGGCGCGAGCCCACGAGATAGTCGAGCGAAACCTTGTCCACCAGGATTGTGGCGCCCTCGCGCTCGATCACAAGGTCCTCGCTGTCGCGAGTCTGCGTGACATCGAAGCGGTACTGGAAGCCGGAGCAGCCGCCACCTTCCACGCTGACCCGCAATGCGCTTTCCGGCGCTTCGGAGGCAAGGATTTGCGCAACCCGGCGGGCCGCGCTGTCGGTTACGACAAAGGGGCCTGGGGCGGGGAGGGAAGAAGAAGCGGTCTGCGGTGTCACGGCGCTGGACATGGCGGCCTTCGACGGTTGATCAGTGTTCGACATGATAGTTAAGTGCGGCCGCGCTTAAATTAAAGGGCATAGGGGTGGTAATGGCGGTTTTGGGATCGACCCCGCGCGTATCCTACGCCTCTGACCCCCTGCGTTCCCGCGGCCGGCTGCATCCCGAGCCGGAGGGCAGCCGCAATGTGTTCCGCCGCGATTGCGACCGCGTCATCCATTCCACAGCCTTCCGCCGGCTGAAGCACAAGACCCAGGTCTTCGTGTTTCATGAAGGCGATCATTTCCGCACCCGCCTCACCCACACGCTGGAAGTGGTTCAGGTGGCCCGCTCGATCGCCCGGGCATTGGGGCTCGACGAGGATCTCGCGGAGGTGCTGGGCCTGGCCCACGATCTCGGCCATCCCCCTTTCGCCCATGCCGGAGAGCGGGCGCTGGACACCTGCCTGCACGCCCACGGCGGGTTCGATCACAACGCCCAGTCCCTGCGCATGGTCACGCGCCTGGAACGGCGATATGCGGCCTTCGACGGCCTCAATCTTACGTGGGAGACGTTGGAAGGCATCGTCAAGCACAATGGTCCGATGACCGACCGGCAGGGCAGGGGAATCGGCCGCTATGCGGCCGGCGTGCCCCATGCGGTGAACGTTCATTCCGCCGCACAGGATCTGGAATTGTGGAGCCATGCCGGCCCGGAGGCACAGGCGGCCGCGCTCGCCGACGACATCGCCTATGACGTCCACGATATCGACGACGGTTTGCGCGCCGGCCTGTTCGCGCTGGAGGATCTTGCCGCCCTGCCGCTGGTGGGCGATGCCCTCGCGGAGGTCCGCGCGCTCTGGCCGGGGCTCGATCGCAATCGCACCGCCTATGAGATGATGCGCCGGATCATCACCCGCTTCATCGAGGATGTGGTGTGCGAGACCGACCGGCGGGCCGTGGCGGCGGGCGTCGCCAGTGTCGAGGATGTCCGGGCGCTCGGCCTGCCGCTGGTGGGCTTTTCCGCAGAGGTGCAGGCGGCCGAGGTGGCGATCAAGGGATTTTTATTCCCGCGCATGTACCACCACGAACGCGTCAACCGCATCATGGACGACGCCGCGCAGGTGGTGCGCGACCTGTTCGCCCATTTCCTCAGCGCCCCCGATGACATGCCGGCCGACTGGCGGCGCGACATCGACCCCTCCGACACCCCCCGCCTGATCCGCCGCGTCGCCGACTATATCGCCGGCATGACCGACCGTTACGCCCTGGACCAGCACGCCCGCTACTTTGACTTGACGCCGGATTTGCGTTAGGCGCCCCGTGCTCTCACCACATTGGAATGCCCCATGAACGTCTACGCGATCTTCGCCGATCACGTGCGAGAAGCCGTCGCCGAGCTTGCCCGCCAGGGTCAGTTGGGGGAAGGCCGCACGCCCGAGGGTCTCGATCTCGGCCGCATCGTGGTGGAGCCGCCGCGCGACCCGACCCATGGCGATCTCGCCACCAACGCCGCCATGGTGCTGGCAAAGGACGCCGGCATGAAGCCGCGCGACCTCGCCGAACGCATCGCCGCCCAGCTTGCGCATGTGCCGCGCGTGGCCAAGGTGGACGTGGCCGGGCCCGGCTTCATCAATATGACTCTGGACGCGGCATTCTGGCCGGTCGTCCTCGCCGCCATCCTGCGCGCGGGTCCGAACTTCGGCCGTTCCACGATGGGCGGCAACGTGCCAGTGAACGTGGAATATGTCTCCGCGAACCCCACCGGGCCCATGCATGTGGGCCATTGCCGGGGCGCGGTGTTCGGCGATGCCCTTGCCAGTCTGCTTGGCTTTGCCGGGTATAAGGTGACGCGGGAATATTACATC
Source organism: Roseixanthobacter pseudopolyaromaticivorans (assembly GCF_043195145.2). Classification (NCBI taxonomy): domain Bacteria; kingdom Pseudomonadati; phylum Pseudomonadota; class Alphaproteobacteria; order Hyphomicrobiales; family Xanthobacteraceae; genus Roseixanthobacter; species Roseixanthobacter pseudopolyaromaticivorans. Next base: position 2,159,379 of record NZ_CM195539.1, on the reverse strand, counting down.
AACGACGCTGGCGCGCAGGTGGATGTGCTCGCCCGCTCCGTGTTCCTGCGCTATCGCGAGGCGGCTACCGGCGAACCGGCGGAGATCCCCGACGGCCTCTATCCCGGCGACTATCTCGTGCCGGTGGGACGGGAACTGGCCGAGATGCACGGCGGCGCTTTCGTGGAGGCGCCCGAGAGCGAATGGCTCCCGATGTTCCGCAGCTTCGCCATCGGCGCCATGATGGTGATGATCCGCGAGGATCTGGCCGCGCTCGGCATCGAATTCGATGTGTTCTTCTCGGAGCGCTCGCTGACCGTGGGTGTTGACCGTGTCGGCCTGATGATCGAGCAGCTGCGCCGCTCGGGCGAGGTGTATCAGGGGCGCTTGCCGCCACCCAAGGGGGCGCCGATCGAGGATTGGGAGGATCGCGAGCAGAGCCTCTTCCGCTCCACCGCCTTCGGCGACGATGTGGACCGCCCGCTGGTGAAGTCAGACGGCAGCTATACGTATTTCGCCGGCGACATCGCCTATCACAAGGACAAGTTCGACCGCGGCTTCAACCGCATGATCGACGTGTGGGGCGCCGACCACGGCGGCTACGTCAAGCGCATGCAGGCCGCCGTGAAAGCGGTGACCGGCAATCAGGCGAGCCTGGACGTGGAATTGTGCCAGCTGGTGCGGCTTTATCGCAATGGCGAGCCGGTGCGCATGTCGAAGCGTGCGGGGTCCTTCGTCACCCTTCGCGAGGTGGTGGACGAGGTGGGCCGCGATGCGGTGCGCTTCATGATGTTGTTCCGCAAGAATGACGCGCCGCTGGACTTCGACCTCGCCAAGGTGATCGAGCAGTCTCGCGAAAACCCCGTCTTCTATGTGCAGTATGCGCACGCCCGCGCCCATTCGATCCTGCGCAAAGCCAAAGAACAGATTGCATCTTTGCCGGAAACGGCGGAAGTTTATGCCCATGCGCCGCTGGAGCGGCTGGACGATCCGGGAGAATTGGGTCTACTCGCGCGCCTTGCCGCTTGGCCGCGCCTCGTTGAACAGGCCGCCGCCGCGCGCGAACCCCATCGGATCGCCTTTTATTTGCACGATTTGGCCAGCGATTTTCACGGGCAGTGGAATCGCGGAAATGAATTGCCACATTTACGCTTCATTATGGAGAATGATCGAGAATTGACCTTAGCACGTCTGGCACTGGTTCACGGCGTGGCTGCGGTGCTCGCCTCCGGGCTGTTGGTACTAGGGGTTGAGGCCGTTCAGGAATTGAAGTGACCGCGTCGTCCGTTCCGACCCGTGTACCGTAAGGTTGGGTTTGGGGGGTGCGGAAATCCGGTCCTACCAAACATGATTGAGGCCACATGGGCGACGAAAGCAGCTTCCGCTACCGGCGCGATGACGAGCACGCCAGTCAGGCGCCGTCGGCGGCCGCGAATCCCGCTCCCGGCCGCCCGCGCAACGAAGACGCGCTGGCGGAGTTGGCGCGCCTGATCGGCGATCAGGACCCCTTCGCCGACTTCGGGGAGATGGGGCAGGATCAGCCGCCCCCCGCTCCTGCGCCCCGTGCCCGCACGGTTCGTCCGGATCCCGCGCCGGCGCCGCAGTTTTCTGCCCCGCCGGTGGAGCGCCGGTTCGAGGATTGGCAGCCGGGCCGCCGGGGCAGTCGCGACAGCGCTGCCAGCGAGCCGTTTTCGCGCGTGCCGGGCGAGGACGTGACGCAGCGCTCCCGCGCCCAGGATCCGCGGGTTCAAGATACGCAGGCCAGCTGGGATGCGCTGGAGCAGGAAGTCGCGGCCGAGCAAAGCCGCACTTCGGTCCGCCTCGGCTATGGCTCGCTGTCGCGCCGTGCGGAAGGCCGGCAGCAGCAGCTTCAGGACGAGTATGATCCCCGCCCCGCCGCCCCGTCTCGGGCAAGCGAGCCGGCGGCACCCGTTTCCCGCCATCCGGACGAGGATGACGATCCGCAGGCCGGTTATGCCTATGGCGGTGCCGCCCAGGGCGATGGCTATGACGAATATGACGACAATTACGACCCCGCCTACGGCGAGGAAGGCTATATGCCGCCGCACGCGGAGGAGGTCTATGAGACCGAACCGCGCCAGCGCAGAGGCCGCCTGGCTCTGATCGTGGTCGCCTCCGTCGTCAGCATCGGTCTCGCCTCGGCGGCGGGGCTGTTCGCCTATCGCATGGTGGGCAGCGGCGGATCGTCTTCCAGCGGCGAGGCGCCGCCGGTCATCAAGGCGGACAATGCGCCGACCAAGGTCGCGGGACCAACCCCGGCGACGAATTCGGACGGTCAGAAGCTCATCTATGATCGCGTGGGTGGTGCGCCTGGCGCCGAGCGCGTCGTGCCGCGCGAAGAACAGCCGGTCGATGTGAATGCCGCCGCAGCTGCAGCGGCTGCTGCCGCCGGGGCGGGGGCGCCGCCCGCTGCCGCTGGTGCGCCATCCACTGAACCGAAGCGGGTCAAGACCTTGGCGGTGCGGGCTGACGGAAGCGTGGTGCCGAATGGCGCCCCGGCATCGGCGCCGCCGACGGCCGGTATCGCGCCCACAGCCTACGCCCCCACACAAAATCCCATTCCGAGCGGCGCCCCCGCACCGAAAACCGTGACCACCACGCCCACCACCGGCGGCGCGGCACCGGCGGCTGCGCCGGCCACCGCCTCGGCTGCACCGGCGGCGGTCGCCAATGGCGCCTACGTGGTGCAGGTGTCCTCACAGAAGTCCGAAAGCGACGCCATGGGCTCCTGGAAGGTGCTTCAGGGCCGTTATCCGCAGCTGCTGGGCAGCTATAAGGCGACGGTCCGTCGGGCCGATCTCGGCGACAAGGGCGTCTATTATCGCGCCCAGGTCGGTCCGTTCTCGACTCGCGACGAGGCGAACAACCTCTGCAATGCCCTCCAGGCCCAGGGCGGCACCTGCATCGTCACCCGCAACTGAGGCCGTCGGCGGTTCTAAAAATAAAGGCCGGCCCTTTCGGACCGGCCTTTTTCTTTGGAGAGCTGGGTTTCAGGCGGCGGAGGGCGCCAGGGCCACGCCGAGCTGGCCGGCCAGATCCTGCACGAACTGCCAGGCGGTACGGCCCGAGCGTGAGCCGCGCGTGGTGGCCCATTCCAACGCCAGCGGCCGCCACTTGTCTTCCTCCATGGGAATATTGTGGTGCGCCACATAGGCGGCGACCATCTCCAGATATTCGTCCTGGCTGCATTTGTGGAAGCCAAGCCACAGGCCGAAGCGGTCCGAGAGCGAAACCTTCTCCTCCACCGCCTCGCCTGGATTGATTGCCGTGGAGCGCTCGTTCTCCATCATGTCGCGCGGCAGCAGGTGACGCCGGTTGGACGTGGCGTAGAAGATCACATTGTCCGGCCGCCCCTCAATGCCGCCTTCGAGCACCGCCTTCAGCGACTTGTAGGTGGTGTCATCGCCATCGAAGGAAAGATCGTCGCAGAACACGATGAAGCGGTGATGCGAGCCGCGCACCAGCGACATCAGCACCGGCAGGGTTTCGATATCCTCGCGATGGATTTCCACCAGCTTCAGCCGCCGCCCGCCGGCATCCGTGCCGAGAACGGTGCGGTTGATATGGGCGTGCGAGGCCTTCACCAGCGAGCTCTTGCCCATGCCGCGCGCGCCCCAGAGCAGGGCGTTGTTGGCGGGCAGGCCGCGCGCGAAGCGCTCGGTATTGTCCACAAGCTGGTCGCGCACCCGGTCGATGCCCTGAAGCAACTCCATGTCCACACGATTGACGCGCTTCACCGGTTCGAAACGGTTCGGCTGGGTATGCCAGACGAAGGCGTCCGCGGCCTCGAAATCGGGCTTCAGCAATGAGGGGGGCGCGAGACGTTCCAGTGCGTCGGCGATGCGCAGCAGCAGGGCATGGGTGGCGTCGGCATTAGGTTCGCTGGGTGGCGTCATTTTTGGTCTCCTTCGGGCGGGGATAGCCGCGCCAGCGCTTCGCAGCAAGTTGGCCGTGCGGGCGCCGCCGGCCCGAGACATGCGGTTCATGCATGGGGAAGCCACCCATATTGCGCTGCGGGAAGATTCCTTTAACCTGCCTCTGGCCTATTGGGGTGGGCTGGGTTTGGAAGTTGAGGCGAGAGCGGGGCGTCCTTGGGCGCCGGCTCTGCCGCATCGACGGAGATGACATGCCGCAAACCCGTTTGCCCCGCGCCATCGCACCCGTATGCGTCCCCTTGATCCTCGTGGCCGTGGGCAGTGCCCCCGCCGCGGCGCAGGAAGTGGCCACCCGCGTATCGCGCACGGCCAATGCCGACGGTTCCGCCTCGGTGACCGCCGCCGGTGCGCTGATTGGATGGAGCGCGGCGCAGTTCGGCGTCGATCTCTCGGTCGCTCCGGCTCCGATCACGACGGTCCAGCCGCGTTCCGACCTGCCGTGGCACGCGTCGGATACTTCGGGCGCCGTCGCCTGGGCAAAGGTCGAGATGCCGGGCGTATCGAACCTCTTCTTCTGGGAAAAGGGCGCGGTGGACGTGCGCGTTGACCCGCTTCAGGACAAAAGCCAGCTGGGCACGAGTTTCTCGCGCGAATGGGATCTGGGTGGACACATCAGCGCTCAGGTCAGCGACAGCTACGCCGTCACGGTCGCCCCCGCCTCCAGCGGCGAAGGGTGGAGCAGCGATAAATCCGTCAGCCTGAACGTGCATGAGACAGGCACGCGCTTCAGCCTCGGCACGTCCGTCGCCAGCGACCGGCGCTCCTGGCTGCCTTCGGTGAGCGCCCAGCAAAACCTGGTCGGCCCGCTGGTGCTGACGACCACGGTGGCCGACACGGGAAGCGAGATCAATCGCAGCATCACGGCGGGCTTCCGTAGCACCTGGTGACGACCGCCCGGTGGGCTCGCGGGTCGGCCCGCCGTCACCCCAGGATGATGGCGACGAGGAATCGCAGCGCCATGATCAGCAGGAACAGGCCGAAGCCCATTTCCAGCGTTCGGCGCGACAGCCGATGCGCGAGGCGCGCGCCGAACGGGGCCGTCACCGCGCTCACCGGCGCCATGCAGGCGAAGCCCAGCAGCGACACATAGCCGAGCGAAAGGGGCGGCAGCTCCGGCAGGTGGGGCCAGCCGGCGATCGCGTAGCCGATGATGCCCGGAATGGGAATGAGCATGCCGATGCCGGCGGAGGTAGCGACGGCGGCATGTATGGGCACACCGTAGAGCCCGAGAATGATGCTGGAGATGCCGCCGCCGCTGATGCCGATGAGTGAGGCGGCAAGGCCGATGAAGAAGCCGTACCCCCACATCGCGGTGCGGCCCGGCAATTGCGTGCCGAGATGCCAGTCGGCGCGGCCGAGCAGGGCCTTGAGGCCCATCAGGCTGGCGATCACGACGAAGGCAGCCTGCAGGATCCAACCGTCGAGGAAGGCCGCGATGGCGCTCCCGGCAATGATGCCGAGAATCGCCGGCAGGCTCCAGATCTTCAGCACGCCCTGCATGACCGCGCCACGGGCCTTGTGGGCTCGATAGGACAGGAGCGAGGTGGGCACGATGATCGCGAGCGAGGTGCCGACGCACAATTGCATCCGCACGTCCTCCGGCACGCCGATGATGCGAAACACCTCGTAAAGCACGGGAACGATCACAGCGCCCCCGCCGACCCCCAGCAGGCCCGCGAGCAGGCCGGTGACGACCCCTCCGGCCAGCAGCGCCAGCGTCAGATAGGCAAGTTCGCTCCAGGGGACGGAGGAGAGCATCAAGTCGGTCTCGAAGGGAGGGCGCGCGACCTTCAGGGCCGGCAGGGCGGGCGGCAACCTGCGCCCGAATTGCCGATCCTGTCCAGCGTTCAGGCTGCGGCGCGCCGGGGGGCCCGTCGCACGTCGTTCAGTGCTGTGCGCAGCACCTCCAGCCCTGCGCCGGGCGCGATCCCTTCCGTGGAAAGGCGACGGCGGAACGTGCGGGCGCCGGGCCTGCCGGTGAACAGGCCGAGCATGTGCCGGGTGATGTCGTGCAGCCGCCCGCCCGATTCCAGATGGGCGGCGATATAAGGCTCGAAAGCCTCCACCGCCGCGAAGGCGTCGGCGTGCGGTGAGCTCTCGCCATAAAACAGCGGATCTACCGCAAGCAGCAGTTCCGGATTTTGATAGGCCGCACGTCCGACCATTACTCCGTCGAGCCCCGCGCTTTCCGCCTGCGCCTGCTCCAGCGTGACAAGGCCGCCGTTCAGGGCGATGGGAACCTGCGGCAAGCGGGCCTTCAGGCGGCGCACGCGGTCATAGTCGAGCGGGGGAATATCGCGATTTTCGCGCGGCGAAAGTCCTTGCAGCCACGCTTTGCGGGCATGGACGATGAGCGCGTCCGCCCCCGCCGCGATCACGGCATCGGCCAGTGCATCCAGGGCGACCTCCGGATCCTGGTCGTCCACGCCGATGCGGCATTTGACGGTGACCGGCAAGGCAACCTCCGCCTTGATCGCGGAAACGCAGCGCGCGACCAGGTGCGGCTCGCGCATGAGGCAAGCACCGAAATTGCCGCCCTGCACGCGGTCCGAGGGACAGCCCACGTTGAGATTGATCTCGTCATAGCCAAAATCCGCGCAGATCCGCGCGGCCCGCGCGAGCTGCTCGGGATCGCTCCCGCCGAGCTGAACCGCCACCGGGTGCTCCGCCGGCGAATACCCCAGCAGCCGCCCGCGATCACCGTTCAGCACGGCTGGGGCGGTTACCATTTCGGTGTAAAGCAGCGCGCGTGCCGAAAGCGTGCGATGGAACGCCCGGCAATGGCGGTCCGTCCAGTCCATCATGGGGGCCGTGGAAAATATAAACGATTGATAATTAGACATTATTTTGTAGCTTCAAGGAGTTGGGTCTCGTCGTGTGCACTCGATTTTCGCCACGATACGCCCAATTTCCAATTTTTAGACGCGTGAGTGCTCACGGAGCGCACACGGATTGGCCTCCCTCACTAAACTAAAATGCGGCTCCTGGAGAGCCCAGTTCCGAGATGCCGAGGCATGGGCACTCAGGGCGCCTTCGTCCGCGCCTCGCTGGCCTCGGTCTATCGGCCCAGCTCCGCGCGCCTCATTAATTCGCCACATAGAGATACTCCTCCACACCGTTCTGGTGGGGCGGCGCTCTTTGCCGAACCGCCGCAGGTTCTCGGGCAGGCCGGCGAGCTGGGGGGCTGCGTCGGCAGCGCGCCGGCCGACGCAGCAGGTCGATCGATGGGGACTCCAAAGGCAAGACGGGCGAAGGACGCATCGAGCAACGAGGACAGCATGGGCAGCATGTCCCCCCGTGCAGCACCAAGGGGCCTTATCGCGATGTGCACCACCCTCGGACTGAGCCCGCACCATCCAGTAGGTGGGGTGGAGAAATGATGTGCCGGCAAATCATGTGACGGCGTGCCAAGCCCATGTCTTGCTCACAACTAGGACGATAGGCTTTCAAAAGGCGATTAACTTAAGTATTAACTTGTTTTATTCGTGAATTAGGTTCGCGACATGGTGCGATATCATGAATAAATATCGAACTGACCATGCTGTCGAAAATGCTGTTTTGGATATTTCGCGAAAATATCCGATCAGGCGGGCGTGTGGATTAAAAAGGGCATGAAAGTTCGGGTTTTGACCTAAACTCAGCTTGAACATGACAGGCGGATGGGAAAGCCTGAGAAGCAATAGCCTGGGTCTCGCGGGGGGCGAGCGACCCTTAGGCGTGCAGAAGGAAGCGCGATGACCACGGGAACGACGACCGCGATCAATTGGGCCTGGGGCAAGAACACGGTCCTGGACTTCAACCCCGCCACTGACGTGCTCGATTTCGGCTGGTTTCAGGCCGACCAGTTCACGGTGACGGAGGTAAATGGCTCGGTCGTCATTTCCATCCCATCGAACAATGAGACCTACACGCTGCAAGGCGTTCATCTGTCTCAGCTGACGATGGCCAATATCACCGCCAAGGATTCCACAGCGCTTGCGGAGTGGACCAGCACGCTCGCGACCGGCGGTACGGGAACGGGCACTGGCACTGGCACGGGCACCGGTGGCGGCACCGAAACGGGCGGCGGGACCGGCACCGGCACGGGCGGCACCACCAGCGGTACCGTCTACGCCATTTCCCTCAGCGGGGCGGACATCACCGGCTTTGACGTCACCAAGGACAAGATCGATACCGGTGCGAACACGATCCATGCCTTCATCATCGTGGATACGCCGGACGGCGTCGGCTTCATGAACCCTTGGAACGGCGACATGCAGATCATCAAGGGCGTCGCCCTCGCCGATCTGACCATCGACAATTTCAGCTATATCGAGAATGCCCACCTGCGTGAGGCGGTGAGCGGGGCGCTGGCGTGGGAACAGGGGATCACGCCCGAGCCGCACACGGTCTATGCGCGCTCCCATGAAGTGGGGCAGGTGGACAAGGTCGCCTTCGATCCCGCAACCGACGTGGTGAGCTTCAAATATTTCGCGAGCCGCGAGCGGCTCTCCATGACCGACAGCAGCGAAGGCGTGGTGATCGCCGATGGCGCGACCGGCGAAAAGCTGGTGCTCCTTGGCGTAACCATTTCCGAACTCTCGGCCAAGAACTTCGAATTCACCTTCACTGAGGTCCGTGAGGACCATCTGGATACCCAGCTCGGCATCACCGTGCCGGATTCCCAGATCGTTGATTTCGACATTGCGATCGCGGGTGGTGGCACGGTCACGGGCGGCAGCGGGTCCACGGCTGGTGGGGGCACCGGTGGCACAGGTGGAGATTCGGGCGGCGGCACGGGTGGTACCGGCGGCGATACGGGCGGCACGGGCAGCGATGGCGGCTCCGGCCATGTAGGCGACGGGATGGCCACCGTCACCACCATAACCTGGGCCTGGGGCACCAACACGGTGCTGAATTTCGACACCGCCTTGGACAAGCTGGATTTCGGCTGGTTCTCCGCCGACAATTTCACCGTGTCGGAAGTCGCCGGCTCCGTAGTCATCTCCATTCCGAGCAATAATCAGACCTATACCCTCACGGGCGTCACGCTCGCTGACCTGAGCCTGGCCAACATCGTTGCCAAGGACAGCTCGGCGCTGAGCGAATGGACCGATGCGCTCTCTGGAAGCACCGGATCCGGCGACAGCGGCACCGGAGGGACCGGCACTGGGGGCACCGGCACAGGTGGGACCGGCACCGGGTCGGGCGGAACCACCGTCTATGCCGATCCCTGGAGCGCCACCAAGGTGTATAACGGCGGCGATCTCGCGAGTGAGAACGGCATGGTCTACAAGGCCGGCTGGTGGACCCAGGGCAATGATCCCGCCTCCAACCACGGCGATGTCGGCAGCGGCCAGGTGTGGACGTTCGTCGGCTATCTCGATAGCACTCCGGTGATCCCGAACGCTCCGGAAGACCTGTTCGCGGCCAGCACTACCGACACCTCCACGGTGCTGGTATGGGATGCCGCCACGGTCTCGGGCGTCGGCACGGTGACGAGCTACGGCGTTTACATGAACGGCGTGCTCATCGCGACCACCACCGACACCCATTACAAGGTCGCGGATCTGCACGCCTCAACGAGCTACGATTTCAGCGTGGTCGCGATCGATGAGGCCGGCACCTCGGCTGCAGCAAGCCCGATCCATGTCACGACTGGACTGCCCGGCAGCGCCGAAAACCTCGACCAGGAATTCTCGCCCTATGTGGACATGTCGCTGACCACGAGCCAGGACCTCCTCGGCATCGCGAAGGCGTCTGGCGTGCTCGATTTCACCCTGGCCTTCATGCTCAGCTCCGGCACCAATCAGATCGGCTGGCAGGGTGCGGGCACGATCCAGAACGACACGCTGTCGAACGGCACCACCATTCTCTCGCAGGTGGAAGCCATCCAGGCGGCAGGCGGCCACATCACCATTTCGTTCGGCGGCGCCAATGGGCAGGAAGCGGCCATCACCGCCACCAGCGTCGAGAACCTGACCAAGGAATATCAGTCGGTCATCGACCGCTATCATGTGAACTCGCTCGATTTCGACATCGAGGGAGGCGCGGTCACCAATACGGCCGCAAACCATCTGCGGGATCAGGCCCTGGTTGCCCTCGAAAAGGCCAATCCGGACCTGACCATTTCTTTCACCCTGCCGGTGCTGCCCACGGGCCTCACCCAGGATGGGCTGAACCTGCTGAAGCAGGCGGCCGCCGACGGCGTGCACATCGATGTCGTGAACATCATGGCCATGGACTATGGAGCGGCGGTCGACAGCGGCGACATGGGGAAGGATGCCATCTCGGCTGCGATGGCGACCCTTGCGCAATTGAAGGACCTGGGCATCGACGCGAAGCTCGGCATCACGCCGATGATCGGCATCAATGATGTGAGCAGCGAGGTCTTTACGCTCCAGGATGCGCAGGAATTGCTGGATTACGCGGACGGCAATCCCGACATCGCCCGCCTCGCCATGTGGTCGCTGGGCCGTGACAATGGCAGCACGGTCGGCGTCGTCTCGCCCGTCGGCAGCGGCGTGGAACAGACCGCTTACGAATACAGCCACGTCTTCGGCCATTTCTGAGCCGGACACCACCAGGCACCCGCAGCGTTGCCGCAGCGGGTGCCTTTTCACCCCGCAGCAGGTCGGTTAGGGTCCGGCTCAAACGGGGATACAGAATGCCAAGAACTGTGCAGCTTCCGGGTGGGGAAACCGTTTCGGCCATCGGTCAGGGCACCTGGTTCATGGGCGAGCAAGCCGGCCGCCGCGCGCAGGAGATCGCGTCCCTGCGTCTCGGCGTGGACCTCGGCGCAACCCTTATCGACACCGCCGAAATGTATGGCGACGGCCGCACCGAAGACATGCTCGGCGAAGCCCTGCTGGGCTATCGGGACAAGGTGTTCCTGGTCTCCAAGGTCTATCCCCATAACGCCAGCCGGCGCGGCGTGGTCGAGGCGTGCGAACGTAGCCTAAAGCGCATGCGGACGGACCGCATCGATCTCTATCTGCTGCACTGGCGTGGCAGCCATCCCTTCGAAGACACCATCGCCGGCTTCGAGGCGCTCCAGGTGGCTGGCAAGATCCGCCACTGGGGCGTGAGCAATCTCGATACCGACGACATGGAAGAATTGCTCGACTGCGGCGGCGAGGCCTGCGCGGTGGATCAGGTGCTCTACAACCCCACGCGCCGGGGACCGGAATACGATCTGTTTCCGTTTCTGGCGGAGCAGGGCATTCCGATCATGGCCTATAGCCCCATCGAGCAGGCCCGGCTGCCCCGCTCGGGCGCGCTGGGCGCAGTGGCGCGCAAGCACGGGGTTGATCCCTACCAGATCGCGCTGGCCTGGGTGATCCGCCGGCCGGATGTGATCGCCATTCCCAAGGCCGGTACGCCGGACCATGTGCGGGCCAATATCGCCTCCGCCGACATCGTGCTGGATGCCGAGGATCTGGCGGCCATCGACGCGGAATTCCGCCCTCCGACCCGCAAGCGCGGCCTGGAAATGCTCTGAGAACCTGGAAATGCTCTGAGAAGAGGTGTGACAGGGCGCGGGCGGCGAGGCTCACCTCGGACGGAATGACTCGTTCGGCGCTACGCTTTCCTTCGCTCGGCGGGCCAAGAGGAGCGCGCGTTTCCGTCAACGTCCCGCCAGCGGACCCCGCATCATCAGGCGGTCGCCGCGAATCTCGAAGCTGTCGAGCCTCTGCAGAAAACTCATGCCCAGCAGGCTGGTGCGCAGAACGCCGGCCGGCGAGACGAGGGCAGGGACGCGGCGCTCCACGATGGTGCCGATGGTGATCTTGTCCAGCACCACCGAGGCGGCTTTCGTGCGTCCGTTCGCGGTATCCACGGGGACGTCGTATTTGAGGAAATCCACGGGCAGGCCGGCGGAGCGGGCGGCTTCCAGCGTGAGCACCACGGAAGATGCCCCAGTATCCACCAGCATGTGCACCGGCGAATCGTTGATCGCGGCCCGCACAGCAAAATCGCCATCGGCGCCGCGCGCGATTTCCACCGTCGCGGTGGGTCCGCTGCCGCCCACATAGCCGGGAATGAGCTGCACCAGCACTTTGTCTGCCACCTGCCGTAGTGGCTCGCGATAGGTGTAGCCCATAGCCAGAACCACCGCGACGATCACCCAGAACAGGGCCGCCATCAGCGCTTCGCCGATGCGGCCGCGGAACATGGACCATGCGATCGCCCCGACAAAGATGAGGATCGCGAATTTCGAGATGAGGCTTGCAAACTGGCTGAGATCCAGCCCCGCCACCTCACCTTGTTCGTGATGGACGGCGAGCACGATCACCCCGCCAAACAGCCCGAGTAGCAAAATCCACAGAAGACGATCGCCGCGCATGTCTTAATCCGCAAAGGCTTCGGGGCGTTGCTGGCGCAGGCGTTCGAGCCGCACCGGCAATTGCGCCATCACGGCCGTGCGCCGCTCGGTGGACATGGAAATCCAGGCGCCGATTTCCTGCGTTGTCCGCCCGCACCCCACGCACAGGCTGGAGACGGGATCGACCCGGCAGATTTTCACGCACGGCGTCGCGATAGCCTGCGATGCGGCGGCGGGTCCGCCGGGAAACGGGGAGGGGGAAACGGGTCTCGCGTCGCTCATCTGCGCTCTTCGGGCCGTCGCGGGCCGCTCAACCGGGGTGGCGGATGCCTCAAACGGCCTTGGCGAACATAAGCACCGCCAGCAGGAAGGCAATCTCCGCCACCTGCTGTGTGGCGCCGGCCACATCCCCCGTCTGCCCGCCGATCAGGCGCGCGGAAAGGCGCGCCATGACGAAGCCGGCCAGCGCCGGTGCGATCAGCCCGGCGAAGGTGGCGCCCACGCCGAAGCTCGGCACGAGCAGGACCGCGACGACCAGCGCCGCCATAAGGGCGCAAGCCATGGCGGCATCCGCTCCAGGCTGTCCCGCACCGGCGGAAGCGCCGTCGGTGCGGGCGGCGGGCAGTACCTGGAGAAGGGCGATTCCCGCCGCACGCGAGGCCGCTCCCGCCGCAACGAGCGCAATCACCGCGCGAACCGGGCCGCCCAGCACGAGCAGCGCCTCGAGGCTTGCGATGCGGATCAAAAGTGAGAGAGCCAGGGCGCACGCGCCATAGGTGCCGATGCGGCTGTCGCGCATGATTTCAAGGCGCCGCGCCCTGTCGCGGCCGCCGCCGAGGCCGTCGGCGGTATCGGCCAGCCCATCCTCATGGAAGGCGCCGGTCGCCAGTACCACCGTGGTGATGGCCAGGCAGGACGCGAGAAAAGGCGGGAAGCCCAAGGCCGATGCCAGAAGCAGCACCGCCGCGCCAAACAGGCTGATGACGGCACCCGCCAAGGGAATCACATAGGCGATGCGCGAAAGCGGCGGCGCGCCGAACGGCGCCTCTTCCCCGCTCTGCGCCGGAATCGGCAGCCGGGAGAAGAAGCGCAGGGCGACGAATAGGTCCTCAACGAGACGGTTGCGGGTCATGCGCCGGATCCGGTACGGCCGCGCAGCTCGGCGGCCGCCCTTTGGGACCCTTATTTGCGCCTTGGGTCAAGCAGGTGCGCACAAGCTGGCGCGTCGCGTTTGCATTCGGCGGCTCGGCCGGTATAGTCCCGCCGCTTCGCCCGGCCTCGTGCCATCTGCGCGGCCTGGCCTTTCTTCAGATAGAACGAGGATGCACATGTTCATTACGCCCGCTTTCGCCCAGGGCGCCACGGCCGCCGGCGGCGGGACCGACATGCTCATTCAGCTTGCCCCGTTCCTGTTGATCTTCGTGGTCATGTATTTCCTGATCCTGCGTCCGCAGCAGAAGCGCGCCAAGGCGCACCAGGAAATGGTCAACTCCCTGCGCCGCGGCGACGTGGTGGTCACGGCAGGTGGTCTGGTCGGCAAGGTTGCGCGTGTGGTCGACGACGCCGAGGTCGAATTGCAGATCGCTGATAACGTGAAGGTGCGCCAGCTGCGCTCGCAGATCACCGTCGTGCGGTCCAAGGCCGAACCCGCAAAGGATGAGGCGGCCTCCTGAGGCCGTAGAATCGCAAGACGATGCTGCACTTTTCCCGGCTAAAGACGACGGCGATTCTCGTCATCACGGCGATCGGTATCCTGTTCGCCCTTCCCAATCTGCTTCCGCCCGCCGCCTTGGCGGTGCTGCCGTCGTGGCTCGCGTCGAGCCGCGTGACGCTCGGCCTTGATCTTCAGGGCGGCTCGCACATCCTCCTGGAGGTGGACGGCGCGGCCCTGCGCAAGGAGCGAGCCGAGCAGATCCGGGACGAGGTTCGCAATGTGCTGCGCGAGCAGCGCATCGGCTATAGCGGGCTAACGATCCGCGACACCGCGATCCAGCTTCGTCTGCGCGACCCCAACGATACGACCAAGGCGGTGGCGGAGCTCCGCAAGCTCGCCGCCCCGGTCACCAATACGCTGCTGGCCAGTTCCAGCGGCGAGATGGACCTCAGCATCGCCAGTGCGAGCGAGGGCGCGATCACCGTCACCTTGACCGAGGCGGGGCTCAACGCCCGCATTCGTTCGGCGGTCGATCAGTCGATCGAGATCATCCGTCGCCGTATCGACCAACTCGGTACGGTGGAGCCGAACATTCAGCGCCAGGGCGCGGACCGCATCCTGGTGCAGGTGCCCGGGCTTCAGGATCCGCAGCGCTTAAAGGCGCTGTTGGGCCAGACCGCCAAGCTGTCATTCCGCATGGTGGACCAGTCCATGTCGCCCCAGCAGGCACTGGAAGGCCGCCCGCCGCCGGATTCCGAAGTGCTCCAGGGCCAGGACGGTGTGCCGTATCTGGTGGAGAAGCAGGTTCGCGTTTCGGGTGAGGATCTGGTGGATTCCCAGCCGGGCTTCGACCAGAACACGCGCCAGCCCATCGTCACCTTCCGCTTCAATTCCAACGGCGCCCGGCGCTTTGCTGCGACCACCCAGGCCGCGGTGGGCCAGCCGTTCGCGATCGTGCTCGACAATCAGGTGATTTCGGCCCCGCGCATCAACGAGCCGATCCTCGGCGGATCGGGCCAGATCTCGGGCTCGTTCACCGTTCAGCAGGCCAACGACCTCGCCATTCTGCTGCGGGCCGGCGCGCTGCCGGCTCCGCTCAAAGTGGTGGAGGAGCGCACCGTCGGCCCCAGCCTCGGGCAGGATTCCATCGAGGCCGGAAAGCTTGCCGCGTTCGTGGCCGCCGGGCTCGTGGCGGTGTTCATGATCGCCGTCTATGGCCTGTTCGGCATTTTCGCCCTGATCGCGCTGGCGGTGCACGTCACCTTGATGTTTGCCCTTCAGTCGGTGCTCGGCGCCACCCTGACCCTGCCTGGCATCGCCGGCGTGGTGCTCACCATCGGCATGGCGGTGGATTCCAACGTCGTGATCTTCGAGCGTATCCGCGACGAGGCCCGCGAGGGACGTTCCGCCATCGCCGCCATCGACAAGGGCTTCACCCACGCGCTCGGCACCATCATGGACGCCAACGTGACCTCCCTTGCCACGGGCTCCATCCTGTTCCTCCTGGGCGGCTCGGGCCCGGTGCGCGGCTTCGCCGTCACCTATATCCTTGGCCTTCTGACCACCGTGTTCACTGCTTACACCCTCACCCGGCTCATGATCGCATGGTGGGTGAAGTGGCAGCGCCCGGCGAAGCTGCCCATCTGAAGGTGCGCCGTAAATGCCTTTGATCGATTATATCCCGGCGCAAACCCACATCGGTTTCATGCGCCTGCGCCATGTCACCTTCCCGCTTTCGGCGGCGGCGATGGTGCTGGCTCTCGTCTGCTTCGCCACCTTCGGTTTCAATCTCGGCATTGATTTCCGGGGTGGAACGCTGGTGGAGGCGCAGACCAGCCAGGCGGTGGCCGACATTTCCGGCCTGCGCGAGCATCTCAGCGATCTTGAGTTGGGCGATGTCCAGATCCAGGAGTTCGGCTCCCCGCGCGACGTGCTGATCCGCGTCGGCGAGGCCGGCACGTCGGACGCCGCCCAGCAGGCGATCGTCGGCAAGATCTCATCCGCCCTTGGCACCGACTACACCATCCGCCGCGTGGAAACGGTGGGCCCGAGCGTGTCGGCGGAACTGGTGCGCCAGTCCATCATCGCGCTGTTGCTCGGTGCCGTGGCGGTGCTGATCTATCTGTGGTTCCGCTTCGAATGGCAGTTCGCGGTGGGCGCCATCGCCACCACCGCGCACGATATCTTCGTGACGCTGGCGATCTATTCGATCCTCGGGATCGATTTCGACCTGACCTCGATTGCCGCCATCCTCACCATCATGGGCTATTCGCTCAATGATACGGTGGTGGTTTACGACCGTATCCGCGAGATGCTGCGCCGCTACAAGCGGATCCCTCTGCCCGAGATGCTCGACCTCTCGGTGAACGCGACCTTCTCGCGGACCATCATTGTCTCCCTGACCACCTTCCTGGCGACGCTGGCGCTCTACTTCTTCGGTGGCGAAGTGCTGCGCGGCTTCTCGCTCGCCATGGCGGTCGGCATCATCGTCGGCACCTATTCCACCATTTTCGTGGCCGCGCCCATGCTGATCCATCTTGGCCTGCGGTCCAGCGCGGTGGAGGGCGAGAAGAAGCCCGAGGGCATCGCCGCCCGCATCGACGAGGTGATGGCGCCCCAGACGGAGGAGGCGGAGATTCTGCCTGCGACTCCGGGCGCGCCGAAGCCCGCGCCCGTTCCCCCGAGCAGCCGTGGCCGCTCGCGCGGCAAGTCGCGGAAATAGCAGGTAAGGACGGTACAAGATGGCGGAGCAGAAAACGGAGGCGTTCCTGCCCCGCCAGGTGCCCATCGACGGTTATGGGGACCGCTTCTTCCATTTTTCCGGCATGTCTCATTCGGGCTCGATCCTGGCTTTGCCCTCCGGCATCCGGCCCTGGGCGGTCGAGACCTTTTCCGCGCTCGATGCGGCGGCCCTTGCGCCGATCATCGCCGAAGCCAAGGCATTCGAGCTGCTGTTCCTGGGCACCGGCCGAGATCCGGCGCATTTGCCTGAGCGGCTGAAGGAGCGGTTGCGCGCAGCGCATCTGCGCTTCGAACTGATGCCGACGCCCGCCGCAGCCTCGACCTATAATGTTTTGCTGGCCGAAGGCCGGCGCGTGGGCGCGGCGCTGATCGCATTCTGAAACCGAAAGGCGCGTCATGAGCGAAGATGCCGGCGCATCCGGTGCGCCCGATCTGGAAACCGCCTATTCCCATTGCGCCGATCTCATCCGCGTCCATGATCGCGACCGATTTCTCGCCGCTCTGTTTGCAGCTGCCGCGCCCCGCCGCCATCTGATGGCGCTTTATGCCTTCAACCTGGAAGTGGCGCGGGTGCGCGAGGTGGTGCGCGAGGCGCTTCCCGGCGAAATGCGCCTGCAATGGTGGCGCGAAATCATCGAGGGCCTGGGGCGCGGCGATGTTTCCGGCCATCCGGTCGCTGCCGCCATGCTCGACACCATCGCCGTCTGTGATCTGCCGCGCGGCGCCCTGCTGAACCTGATCGATGCCCGCACCTTCGATCTCTATGACGACGCCATGCCTACCCTCAATGATCTGGAGGGTTATGCGGGCGAAACGTCATCGGTGCTGATTCAGCTGGGGGCGATGATCCTCCTCGGGCGCGCTGACCCCGCCCTCGCGGATGCTGCCGGACATGCGGGGGTGGCCATTGCGCTCACCGGCCTGATGCGGGCGCTGCCGCTGCACGCGGGGCGCGGCCAGTGCTTCCTGCCGCTTGACGTGCTTGAGCGCCACGGCCTCACGCGCGAGGACGTGGTGAAGCGAAGCTCGGGTCCCGGGCTCACGGCGGCGCTCGCGGAAATGCGCGCGCGGGCAACCCACCATGTGAAAGCAGCGCAGGCCGCACTGCCGTCTGTCCCGGTGCAGGCCATTCCGGCTTTTCTGCCGCTGGCCCTGGTCGCCGGGGACCTGAAGGCGCTGGGGCGGGCGGGCGATCCCTTCACCCTCATTGCCGGCGTCCCGTCCTTTCTACGGGCCTGGACGCTCTGGCGCGCGGCCGCGAAGGCCCGCGCCGGCAAGGACTGGCTCAAGCCGCCGGCCGTGTGATCCGGTCTGTCAGGTTGAGTCGTCCGCGCGCGATCTGATCAATCAGGTCGCGGGTGACCTGCGAGCCAGAAAGGCTTTCCAGCATCTCGATCTGGTTGCGCGCCACGAGCAGCAAAAGATCGTCGCGCACGACGCCATTGTTGTCGCGCGGCAGCAGCGGCACGAGTTGCAGGTGGTCGAGATGCGGCCGGTCCGGCAAGGCTGTGGCCAGATGGGTGCGCAACGCATCGGCGGTCAGATCGTCGCGCGTTTCCACAAAGGCATAAAGGCCGACCTTGCCGCCGAGCGTCTGGAAATCCGCCATATGCACGTCGCTGACCGCGGGATGGGCGAGGAGAGCCTCGGCGATGCGCGGCCCCACCTGTGTCACCCGGGGACCCCGGCCCTCGGTATCCGAATAAGACATGAGCCGGCGCGTGACGAAGCGGTAAACGCGCTTGCCGGTGGCCATCCAGATGCGGGCGAAGCCGCTCTTCGTGGCCAGCATCTGGCGCTCGCGCGCGGTGAGCGCATCGGGGCAATAGGTGCGCTTGTGCTTGAGCAAGTGGCGCACATCCTCATAGGCGAGGATACGGCCCAGCCGCGAACGGCGCGATATGGGCAGGGCCAGCTGGAAATCCATAAGCCAGGCTTCGCCATCGGCGCCGCGCAGCCAATTCTGCTGCTTGGCAAGATCGTTATGAGCAAAACCCGCGGCGTGCAGCGTGCGCAGCGCCGCCTTGGCGGAGCGGAAGAAATCGACATCGCCATAGGGGCGGGCGATTTGCAGCGGCGCGCCGTCGATCCAGCCGCGCACAAGGAAACGATGCCCGACCGCCAGCAGCGGCGTGGTGACGCCCGTGGCGCTAACGCGTTCCAGGGCCTTCACCTCGCCGGCGGCGAGGCGCGCGGCAATCGGGAAAAACCAGGGGGAGACCGCATTCCAGCGACGCAGCACCGCGGGATGCTCGGTGCCGGACCGGTCGGTCCAGATGCCGCGCTCGACGGTTGAGAAGACGTCGCGCTTGAGCACCGTATCCACGGCGAAGCGGGCGAGGTCGGCTTTGTGCTCGACCGGGGTGAAAGGGCGCAAGTGCCTGGGCATGAGCGCCTCTTAAGCCGCCTCGGCCGGGCTGTCGAGCCAGGCGTCAAGGTCCGCGAGTGCGCGCGCCGCAATCGCGTGCTTCTTCGCCAGGGTCTTCTCGGTCCCCCGCAGACGCTTGCCGTCCTCCCCCTTTGGATTGATCTCAAGGGGCGGAAACAGTCCGAAATTGATGTTCATGGGCTGGAATGAGCGCGGGCCGGCATCGATGGTCTCGATATGGCCGCCGGTAATATGGGCGAGCAGCGCACCGTGGGCGGTGGTGAGCGGCGGCAGGCTCGGATCCTCGCCGCGCCGCTCGGCTGCGGCAAAGCGCCCGGCGAGAAGGCCGACGGCCGCGCTTTCCACATAGCCTTCACAGCCGGTGATCTGGCCGGCAAAGCGCAGGCGTGGATCCGCCTTCAGGCGCAGCGTGCCGTCCAGCAGGCGTGGCGAATTGAGATAGGTATTGCGATGCAAGCCACCGAGGCGGGCGAACTCGGCATTTTCCAGCCCGGGAATGGTGCGGAACACCCGCACCTGATCGCCGTGCTTCAGCTTGGTCTGAAAGCCCACCATATTATAGAGCGTGCCGAGCTTGTTATCCTGCCGCAGCTGGATGATGGCATGCGCCTTGATATCCGGTGCATTGGGATTGGTGAGGCCGACCGGCTTCAATGGCCCGAAGCGCAGGGTCTCACGGCCGCGCTCCGCCATGACTTCGATGGGCAGGCAACCATCGAAATAAGGCGTCTTTGCCTCGAAATCCCGCATTGGGGCCTTCTCGCCGGCCAGCAGGGCGTCAATGAAGGCTTCGTATTGGTCCTTGTCGAGGGGACAGTTGATGTAGTCCGCGCCCGTGCCGCCCGGACCGACTTTGTCATAGCGCGACTGGAACCAGGCCTTGCTCATGTCGATGCTGTCGAAATGAACGATCGGCGCGATGGCGTCGAAGAAGGCGAGGGCGGTTTCCCCCGTCAGTTCCAACACCGATTGCGCCAGCGCCAGCGAGGTGAGGGGGCCGGTGGCGACGATGACCTTGTCCCATTCCGCGGGCGGCAAGCCGGCGATCTCTTCGCGGCGGATGTCGACCAGAGGATGGGATCCGAGCGCTGCGGTCACGGCCTCGGCAAAGCCCACCCGGTCCACGGCGAGCGCACCGCCGGCCGGCACCTGGTTGGCATCCGCGCATTGGAGAATCAGGGAGCCCGCGCGGCGCATCTCCGCATGCAGAACGCCCACGGCATTGCCGTTGGGATCGTCCGAGCGGAAGGAGTTGGAGCAGACGAGCTCGGCCAGGGCCTGGGTGTGATGGGCCTCTGTGGTGCGGACCGGGCGCATCTCATGCAGGACAACCGGTACGCCGCGGGTCGCCAATTGCCAGGCGGCCTCCGAGCCGGCGAGGCCACCACCGATCACATGCACCGCGCGTAAATCACTCATGAGCATTCCTGAAGCCGGGCGTGAAGCCCGGCGCGGGGCCGCGCCGGAAGCGCGCCCGAAAAACCGATCTGGCTCAATGCCTGATCACGGCCGCCGCTTCAAGGTCTGCGGGCAGATTGTCCCGGGTCAGAGGTCCGTGTCAGAACGTCCAGGTCAGGCTGCCCTTCACGGCATTCTCGCTCACGTCCGATGCAAGCTGGCCGGAATAGAAGATGCCGAACGCCATGCTCTCTCCCATCTTGGCGGAAAGCCCCGCGCCCACCAGCAGGGCGTCGCGCGCGAGCGGAGCGCCGGAGACGGTGAACGGCAGGGAGCCGGAGGAGAATGCAAGGGTCGCGGTTGGCGCGAGATCGCCATAGGCATGCTGCCATCCGAGCGTGCCCGAAAGCGTCATGGGCGCAAGACCGGGTGCCGGAAGCACCATTGCGGCGCGCACGCCGAGGCTTGTGCTCAGCGTGTCGAACGTGCCGGATTTGGCCGTGAGCGCCGCAGCCCCCAGCCCCTCGGAGAAGCTGTCGGTTGAAAGGTTGGCATAGGTGAGGCCCGCGAACGGCTCGAAGCTGACAGGCAGGTTCCCGGCCATGCCCTGCATCTGATAGCCCAGTTCGCCGAACACCTGGCCGGTCTGTCCGGCATAGCCGGGGCTATAAGCCTGCACGAACCCCGGCAGCACTACCGTGCGATCAACGGAAATGTCGTGCCAGGAATAAGCGGCGCCCAACCGCACAGCGAGCGCCCCGGGGCCTGCCATGGGGAAGGTGCGGCCGGCATAGAGGGCGAAATCGTAATTGTCGCTTGTGCCGTTGGAAGTGGAATTTCCCAAATTGAAGCTCGACTGGCCGAAGCCGGCGGCAACGCCGATACGCCAATCGGACAGCGTACCGTCAAGACCCATCAGGAACCCGCCAATGGAATCGCTGACAGAGCTTGTACCCGGGGCGGCTGAGAAATTCCCCCAGCCGCCGTAGCCCTGGCCCCACAACGCGGTGCCTTGCGGGTCCACCTCGATGGTGCGAGGCGCGCCTGCGGCCGCAAGGCCGGGCGCGGCGGCCTGACGCAAGCGCGCGCCCACGGCGTCGCGCACATAGGCGGATTGCATCATGAGGACGCTCTGCACCGAGGCATAGACCTCGCCGGATAGAGAGGCGTAGGCAGCCGGCGCCGTAGTAGACTGAAGGCTCGCCAGCACCGAGGTGAGCGGCGCGCCGGGCGCAAGCGTATCGGCCGCCGTCGCGACCGCCCATGTGTTCGCCGTGGTCGCGAAGACCGAGAAGGGCACAGCGCTGCGCGCCATGCTCACGGTGGCCTGGGTGCCCGCCGCATCGACGTTCGGCGTGAGGAAGGGATAGAGCGCCGCCGCCGTGCCGAACGCACTCGCGTTGACTGTAAAATTGCCGGTGATTCCGCCGGTGGCGGTCAGCACGGTGAAGCTTTGCCCGAGGGTCGGCACATAGCCGGCGACCGGCACCAGGTCGAGCTGAGCGCCGTTCAGTGTGGCAGTACCGCTGACGGCGATGAGATCGCTGCTGCTCGCCCCGATCTCGGCGCGATAGCTAGCTTGTTGGGAAAAGGCGAGATCGCCGTTCACCACCAGCGTGCCGATGGAATGACCGGGGCTGAGGACGCCCGCGTTCACCAGCGTGCCGTTCACGGTGCCGTTTCCGCCCACGAAGCCGCTGTTGGTCAGATTTCCGAAGATGGTGCCGTCATGAATCAACGTGCCGGCATTCGCGACGTTGCCGACGATATTGGCCGCATCCAGCACCGATGCGCCCTGGGCGATGGAGAGGGAGGCGGTGACCGTATTGGAGAAGGCGACCGTGCCGCTGTTCACCGTGATACCGGCCGGCAGGGTCACCTCTCCCAGCACAGAAATGAATCCGGTTCCGGTAAAGGCCAAGGCGCCCGGGCCGCTGATGGAGCTGAGCAAGGTCGCTACGCCCCCAGCCGACATCTCGGTATCGCCGCGGACATAGACCGGCAGGTTGGTGGAGAATCCGCCAGGCAAGGCAAATGTGCCCATCGTCGACAAGTAGGGCGAGAAATAGACTCCCGCAGTATCCGGATTGATGGCTTTGAGCCCTTCATAGCCGCCCACGGCGTCGAACATATATTCGAACTGCGAGAAGGGGTGGATGCCGGTATTGGCGAGGTCGCTCTCGTTGATCCGGGAGTACCAGGGAGCAGCTGTATTGTTGTCGTCGCCATCGACCTTATAGGAATAGCCGACATTCGTGTTGCCGCCGATGTAGACGGTCACTTCGGTGCCCTTGGGCGCGCAGGAGAAATCGGCATTGCCGGGGCATGCGACGGAATTGTCCGCGGCCTTCTTGCCAAGGTCAGACCACAGATAGGAAATGCCGGTATCCATCAGCACGCTGTCGACCTTGGTGACCTTCGTGCCGTCCACCACCACCGTTCCCGGCGCGGTCTGCCAGTTCACGCCCGCCTGACCCGGCGGGGTATCCTGCACGAGCTTCACATAGGAAAAGCCGGAGCCGGCATTCTGTGCGGTCAGGCCGGCCTGAATTCCCTGCGGGGTGATCACATAGCCCGCGCGCACCGTGCCCTCGTCCATTCCGGCGAGATGCAAGAGCGGATTATTGACGAGCGAGGGCAGATAATCCGGCCCCCAGCCGGAATCGGGGCGACCGTAGCCCACACCCATCAATGTGGTGCAGGCCGCGCCGGGCACGGAGCAATCGGTTTTCACCGATTTTCCGTCCACCACCGTGTAGGAGGCCGATTCCACCAGCACCGGTATCGTCGCCACGGCTTCATTGCCGTTGGCATCATGGCTGCCGGGGAATCGCACCTGAACCGTGGTCCAGGTGCCGATCGAGTAATTGCCGCTGGAAGAATAAAGGATCTTCTGCTGATTGGGGGATTGCTGGAAGTTCGGGATCAGATACTGGGGCACCACCATGCCCTGCGAGCCCGTGTCCAGCTGAAACACCAGCGGGGCGCTATCGCCGATGGCGGCGGAGACGAAGATGCCGGCCTTCGGAGAATCATAGCTGGGCTGAGTCCCCACGAAGCCGGAATCCGCATGGGGCTGGGCAAAGGGGATGAAATAGGAATCGCTGTATTGCTGATACAGATTCCATGAAGGGGTTTGCGCGAGCGCAGCAGTCCCCCCGGACGATAGGCCCACACCGGCGGCCAAAACATAGGCAAGCCGAGAACTCGATTCCCACACCGACGCCATAGCGAAGCCCCCAAGCACACGCTTGGGCGGGACTATAGAACCTCCGCGCGGAAAAAGACTAGGCCTTCGCGCGAAATTTTACGCAGCAATTGCAAAGGCTAAGGTCTGCAATTCTTCCCCAGCGTCAAAGCGCGTGTGCCGCCGCGCGCATCAACGCGGGGGCAGGCATCTGGAGCAGGAATTTAAAGGGAAAAGCAGAAAGTGGCGAAAGCGCCATTTGGGAGGGTCATCGACCGCACTCCCGGTACCAGCCTCGCGGCCCGGTGCAAGCACCGGCGCCGTCGGGGCCAGGATATTTTTCATCTCACGCGCCGCCAGTCGGCGGCCCGTATGCCAATCAGGCGGCGAGGGCTGCCTGACGGGCGATCGACCGGATTTCGGAACGGCTGACGTTGATGTCGCCGAGAGCGCGGTCATCGAGCTGGGACAGTTCGGCAACCGTGCGATTGTAAGCCTGCCAACGGCGAACCTGGCGGGCAAGAAGACCCCAAAGCAACATGATTTCTCTCCTTCAGGCGGGTGGCTTTCGCGCCCCGCATCGTTGAAGCAGAGATAAGCCTGTTCGGAGCCATAGCCAATGCATGTTGCCGCAACGCAGCATTGCGGCAATCGCATATAATTTATACCAGCTGATAACTTTTACGGCAGGACTGCGGCTGCAAGGTGCTCAAATCAAAGGCTTGCAGGCGCCCGCCGCCGTCGGAGCCAATCGCGCGCTTCTCCCGGAAGAGCCCCAGGGAGCGACACCCAGGTGCCAGCGGCGTTGCACCGCATCATCGCCGGGGGCCGCTTCGCCACCGGCGATGCTTTGAATAGGGGCCCGCGGCTATTCCGCCGCCTGCTTGCGGGCACGCTTGGCCTTCGGCGGCAGCACCGGCAGCTTTGATTTCGTGGGGCGACGGGCCAACACCTCTGCGAGAAAGGAGCCGGTGTGGGACCGTTTCGAACGCGCGATCTCCTCCGGCGGACCCACGGCCACGATCTCCCCGCCGCCGTCGCCGCCCTCGGGACCGATGTCGATCACCCAATCTGCGGTCTTGATGACCTCCAGATTGTGCTCAATCACCGTCACGGTATTGCCCTGCTCGACCAGTTCGTGGAGCACTTCCAGAAGCTTCGCGACATCATGGAAATGCAGGCCTGTGGTGGGCTCGTCCAGGATGTAGAGCGTGCGACCGGTGGCGCGCTTGGACAATTCCTTGGCTAGCTTCACCCGCTGCGCCTCGCCGCCAGAGAGCGTATTCGCCTGCTGCCCGACCTTGATATAGCCGAGCCCGACGCGCGAAAGGGTTTCCAGCTTCTCGCGCACGCTGGGCACCGCCTTGAAGAAATCGGCGCCCTCATCCACCGTCATATCCAGCACGTCGGCGATGGACTTCTCCTTGAAGGTCACTTCCAGAGTCTCGCGATTGTAGCGCTTGCCCTTGCAGACATCGCAGGTGACGTAGACATCGGGCAGGAAGTGCATCTCGATCTTGATGACACCGTCGCCCTGGCAGGCCTCGCAGCGCCCCCCCTTCACATTGAACGAGAAGCGGCCCGGCCCGTAGCCGCGCGCTTTGGCCTCCGGCAGGCCGGAGAACCATTCGCGCATGGGCGTGAAGGCGCCGGTATAGGTCGCCGGGTTCGAGCGCGGCGTGCGGCCGATGGGTGACTGGTCGATGTCTATGACCTTGTCGAGGTGCTCCAGGCCTTCCAGCTTGTCGAACGGCGCCGGCGCCTCACTGGCATTGTTCAGCCTCCGCGCCACAGCCTTGTATAGGGTGTCGATGAGCAAGGTGGATTTGCCGCCGCCCGACACGCCGGTGACGCAGGTGAACAGGCCGAGCGGGATTTCCGCTCGCACGTTCTTCAGATTGTTGCCGCGCGCACCGCTGACCGCGAGCATCTTGCGGGGATTGGGCTGGCGCCGCGTCGGCACGCCCACCGACAATGCACCGGTGAGATATTGCCCCGTCAGCGAATTGGGGTCGGCCATCACCTCGGCCGGCGTGCCCTGGGAGACGATGCGCCCGCCGTGGACGCCGGCACCCGGGCCGACATCGACCACATAATCGGCGGCAAGGATCGCGTCCTCGTCGTGCTCGACCACGATGACCGTATTGCCCAGCTCGCGCAGGCGCTTCAGCGTCTCAAGCAGTCGTGCGTTGTCGCGCTGGTGCAGGCCGATGGATGGCTCGTCCAGCACATAGAGCACACCGGAAAGACCGGATCCGATCTGGGACGCGAGGCGGATGCGCTGGCTCTCGCCGCCGGAAAGCGTGCCGGAGGAGCGCGCGAGGGTGAGATATTCCAGCCCCACATCCATCAGGAAGCGCAGCCGGTCGCGGATCTCCTTCAAGATCCGCACCGCGATCTCATTCTGCTTCGCCGTCAAAAGCGAAGGCAGCGCCTCGAACCAGGCGCTCGCAGCTCGCACAGAAAGTGCGCCGGCCTCACCCGCGTGCATGCCGCCCACCTTCACCGCCAGCGCCTCGGGCTTGAGGCGATAGCCGTGGCAGACCGCGCAGGGGACGGTGGAGAAATACTTCGAAATTTCCTCCCGCGCCCAATCGCTTTCGGTTTCCTTCCAGCGCCGGTCGAGATTGCGCACGATGCCTTCGAACGTCTTGTGGGTCTCGTAGGCGCGCAGGCCGTCGTCATAGGCGAAGGCGATCTGCTCGTCGCCCGACCCGTAGAGGATCACGTCGCGTGCCTTCTCCGGCAGGTCGGCGAACGGCACCGTGAGCTTGAACTTGTAGTGCTTGGCGAGCGCATCCAGCGTCTGCCCGTAATAAGGCGAGGTGGATTTCGCCCAAGGCGCGATGGCGCCCTGCTTCAGGGTGCGGCTCTTGTCCGGCACCACGAGGTCGGGATCGATGGTCTGTTCCACGCCCAGCCCGTCGCAGGCCGGACAAGCGCCGAACGGATTGTTGAAGGAGAACAGCCGCGGCTCGATCTCGGAAATCGTGAAGCCCGAGACCGGGCAGGCGAACTTCTCCGAGAACATAATGCGCTTCGGCGCGCCGTCCGCATCCTTCTCGTCGGCGAATTCCACGATGGCGATGCCGTCGGCAAGACCAAGGGCGGTCTCGAAGCTGTCGGCGAGCCGGGTCGCGATATCCGCGCGCACCACGAGGCGGTCGACCACCACATCGATGTCGTGCTTGAACTTCTTGTCGAGCGCCGGCGCTTCGGCGATCTCGTGGAAGGTGCCGTCGAGCTTCACGCGCTGGAAGCCCTTCTTCAGGAATTCCGCCAATTCCTTGCGATATTCGCCCTTGCGTCCCCGCACGACCGGCGCCAGCAGATAAAGCCGGGAGCCTTCGGGCAGGGCCAGAACGCGGTCCACCATCTGAGACACGGTCTGGCTCTCGATCGGCAGGCCGGTGGCGGGGGAATAGGGAATGCCCACGCGCGCCCAGAGCAGGCGCATATAATCGTAGATCTCCGTTACCGTGCCGACGGTGGAGCGCGGGTTCTTCGAGGTGGTCTTCTGCTCGATGGAGATGGCGGGCGAAAGACCGTCGATCTGGTCCACGTCCGGCTTCTGCATCATCTCCAGGAATTGGCGGGCATAGGCCGAAAGGCTCTCCACATAGCGCCGCTGGCCCTCCGCATAGATGGTGTCGAATGCGAGGGAGGACTTGCCCGAACCCGAGAGGCCCGTGAACACCACCAGGCTGTCACGTGGGATATCAAGGTCCACATTCTTCAGATTGTGCTCCCGCGCGCCGCGCACGGACAAAAGGCGGGCGTCGCGGCGATCGGAAAGGGACGTGCGGGGAGGTGGCGCGCGATCAGTCATGGGGCTCGGGCTTATGATGGGCAGACGGTGCGGGCGAAGAAAGACATCCGGCACACGGAGCGCGGCGCCTCGCGGCCCGTCGCCTTGCTTAATTTAGGACGCCGTGTGCGCTGCGGTAGAGAACGTAAGCCGAACATAGGTGCCAAAACCGAAAAAAGGAACTGGCGGAGGAAAGACTCGTCTTGCGCCTAATGTGCGTGATTGCTAGAACAGATCAAGAACATTTGCGGGCAAGCGCCAGCCTTGCGGACCTTTTGGTGGAAAAGGCGCGGGTGCCCCTCGCATCACGGAAGGGGGGCGCTAGGGTGCAGCTTCGGTTGAGCCGGCTTCCCCCGGCACATGAGACAGGGAGCGGGCGATGGCCGGCAGCGTCAATAAGGTGATCCTGATCGGCAATCTGGGTCGCGACCCGGAGATCCGTTCGTTCCAGAACGGCGGTCGCGTGGCGAGTTTTTCCATCGCCACCTCCGAGACGTGGCGCGACAAGGCCTCCGGTGAGCGCAAGGAGCGCACCGAATGGCACCGCATTTCGGTGCTCAACGAAAATCTGGTGGGTGTTGTGGAGCGCTTCGTCAAGAAGGGCTCCAAAGTCTATATCGAGGGCCAGCTCGAGACCCGCAAATATGAAAAGGACGGCCGCGAGCAATATACCACCGAAGTGGTTTTGCGCCCTTATCGCGGTGAGCTCACCCTTCTGGATGGCCGTGGAGGCGGCTCCAGCGAGGGTGGTGGCGAAGAATATGGCGGCGGCTCTGATTTCGGCTCCTCCAGCCCCATGGGCGGCGGTAGCTCCTTCGGTGGTGGTGGCAGCTATGGCGGCGGGGCCGGTGGCGGCCGTCGGTCCGGTGGCGGCGGCGGTGGCGGCTCGGGTTCTGGCGGAGGCCGCCCCTCCGATGACATGGACGACGAAATCCCATTCTGATGGAGCCCGGGCGCGTGTGAGCGGGTTTTCAAGGGTTTGAGTCGCCCGCTCGCGGATCAAAGAGGCGCGGCGCCAGCTGGCGTTCCTGCGCCTTTTTGAGGTGTGCGGACGGTATATGAGGGTGCGTCGCCGCGAAGAACTTGAATGCGCCGGCGTAAGGCGTTGTAATATCGAAGATATTTATCCCTGCGCTGACGGTCTTTTGCTGGCGTGATGCCCATGAATCGGCTAAAAGACAGAGCTTATAGGCTCATCATGAGAGACCCGTCTTTTGGCTGACAACGAGACGCCGCGACAGGGAGGCGATTTGCCTTCCGACATCCGGCCCGTATCCATCACCGAAGAATTATCCCGCTCCTATCTCGACTACGCCATGAGCGTGATCGTCGCGCGGGCCCTGCCGGATGTGCGCGACGGGCTCAAACCGGTGCACCGGCGCATCCTGTTCTCGATGCATGAGAACGGCTACGAGTGGAATAAGTCCTATCGCAAGTCCGCGCGTGTGGTCGGCGACGTCATCGGTAAATACCATCCCCACGGCGACCAGTCGGTCTACGACGCCCTGGTGCGCATGGCGCAGCGCTTCTCGATGCGACTGCCCCTGGTCGATGGCCAAGGCAATTTCGGCTCCGTGGATGGCGATCCGCCTGCGGCCATGCGTTACACCGAGGTGCGCCTGGAGAAGGTCGCCAACGCGCTGCTGGACGATCTCGACAAAGACACCGTCGACTATCAGGAAAACTACGACAACAGCGAGAGAGAGCCCTCCGTTCTTCCGGCGAAGTTCCCCAATCTGTTGGTGAACGGCGCAGGCGGCATCGCCGTCGGCATGGCAACGAACATCCCGCCGCATAATCTCGGCGAGGTCATCGATGCTGCGCTCGCGCTGATCGACGATCCTCTGATGCCCCCGGAGGCGTTGCTGGATGTCGTGCCCGGCCCGGACTTCCCCACCGGCGCCCTCATTCTTGGCCGTTCGGGCATTCGCCAAGCCTATTTGACGGGGCGCGGCTCCATCATGATGCGGGCGAAGGTCTCCATCGAGACCGTCCGCAAGGACCGCGAAGCGATCATCATCACCGAGATTCCCTATCAGGTGAACAAGGCGACGATGATCGAGAAGATCGCCGAGCTGGTGCGGGAGAAGCGCCTGGAAGGCATCGCCGAAATTCGCGACGAATCCGATCGCGAGGGCATGCGTGTTTATATTGAGATCAAACGCGATTCCCAAGCTGATGTGGTATTGAACAACCTTTACCGCATGACGCCGCTGCAGACTTCGTTCGGTGTCAACATGGTCGCGCTGTCCGGCGGGCGCCCGGCGGTGATGACCCTGCATGACATGCTCACGGCCTTCATCGCATTCCGGGAAGAGGTTGTAAGCCGGCGCACAAAGTTCCTCTTGCGCAAGGCGCGGGATCGCGCCCACGTGCTGGTCGGCCTCGCCATCGCCGTCGCCAACATCGATGAAGTTATTCGCTTAATTCGAGCGGCGCCCGATCCCGCAAGTGCCCGCGAGGCCCTGATGGGTCGTGATTGGCCGGCTAAAGATATGGCGCCGCTGATCGAGCTTATCGCCGATCCGCGCCATACCCTTGCGGCGGATGGGACCTATCGGCTCTCGTTCGAGCAGGCGCGCGCTATCCTCGATCTGCGCCTGCAACGCCTCACCGCCCTGGGGCGCGACGAGGTCGCGGACGAACTCAACAAGCTCGCCATCGAAATTGCGGATTACCTCGAAATTCTCGCAAGTCGCGCGCGTGTTCAGCAAATCGTTCGCGACGAGCTGAATGCCATCAAGGCCGAGTTCGGCACCCCGCGTCGCACCGAGATCGTCGAGGGCTTCGGGGACCTCGACGACGAGGATCTGATCCAGCGCGAGGAGATGGTCGTCACCGTTTCACACGCCGGCTATGTGAAACGCGTTCCGCTCTCCACCTATCGCGCCCAGCGGCGCGGCGGGAAGGGGCGGTCGGCCATGCAGACGCGGGACGAGGATTTCGTCACCCGCCTGTTCGTCGCCTCCACCCATGCCCCGGTGCTGTTCTTCTCCTCCAAGGGGCAGGTCTACAAGCTCAAGGTGTGGCGCCTGCCGGCGGCGGCGCCTCAGGCGCGCGGCAAGGCGCTCATCAACATCCTGCCGCTGGACCCGGACGAGCGGATCACCTCCATCGTGCCTTTGCCCGAGGAGAGCGATGAGCACGGCCGCTGGCAGATCATGTTCGCCACCACCGGCGGCACGGTGCGGCGCAATGAGCTGGCGGATTTCAGCCAGGTGAACCGCAACGGCAAGATCGCCATGAAGCTGGAGGAGGGCGAGTCCATCGCCTCGGTCCAGCTCTGCACGGAGCAGGACGACGTGCTGCTCACCACTGCAAACGGCGCCTGCATCCGCTTCCCGGTGACCGATGTGCGCGTGTTCAAGGGCCGCGATTCGGTGGGCGTGCGCGGCATTCGGCTGGAGGGAGAGGACCGGGTCATCTCCATGGCGATCATCTTCCATTCGGACGCGACGCCGGAGCAACGGGCCACCTATCTGCGCATGGCCAATGCCGAACGGCGCGCGCTGGGTGGCGCCACCGGCACAGCAGCCGAGGAGCCGGCAGCGATCGAGGCCGATGCCGAAGAGGGGGTGGCCGAGGGCGCACAGAGCGAAGGCGCCCTGGACGAAGCCAAGCGCATTCAGATGGCGGCGCTGGAGCAGTTCATCCTGACCCTGTCCGAGAACGGCTACGGCAAGCGGACCTCGTCCTACGAGTATCGCGTGACCGGCCGCGGCGGCAAAGGCATCGTCGCCATGGCGGTGAACGAACGCAACGGCAAGCTCGTCGCGTCCTTCCCGGTGAAGGATCCGGACCAGATCATGCTGGTGACCAATGGCGGCCAGCTGATCCGCTGCCCGGTGGAAGGCATCCGCATCGTCGGCCGCTCCAGCCAGGGCGTCATCGTGTTCAACACGGCCGATGACGAGCATGTCGTTTCGGTGGAGCACATCAGCGAGGACGAGGAGGCGAACGGCCTCTCCGCCGAGCCGGGTGAAGACACCGGCCCGGCGGATGACACCGGCCCCGTGGACGACGGCGAGGCCTGATGCCCGGCCCCGGGCTCATCTCGGCCGAAAATCTGGCCCTGTTCGTGCTCGCCTGTATCGCGCTCGGCGCCACGCCGGGCCCGAATGTCGCCCTGATCGTCGGCACCGCGCTCAAGCATGGGCGCCGGGCCGGGATGCTGGCTGCGGCCGGGGTGAATGTGGGCCTGGTGCTTCAGCTTGCGGTGGTGGCCGCCGGGCTTTCCTGGCTGGTGGAGACCTTCGCCCGGCATTTCGACCTCGTGCGCTATGCCGGTGCCATCTATCTGATCTGGCTCGCGGTGCGTCAGTGGCGGCAGGCCGGGAAAGCAAAGCAGGAAACGGCGCCATCGGGCCGGGCCGCTTTCGCGCGCGGCCTCGCGGTCGCCTTCGCCAATCCAAAGACGCTGCTCTTCCATGCAGCCTTCCTGCCGCAATTCGTCACCAATCCTTCAGATCCCGTGCCCCAGATCGCCTTGCTCGCCGCCATCTTCGCGGCGATCGCCTTGGTGGGCGACATGCTGTGGGCCATCGCCGCCGATCGCGCCCGCACGGCGCTCTCCGGCCGCTTTACGGCGATGGCGGACCGGGTGTCTGCCGTGATCCTGGCGGGGGGAGCCGCGATCCTGCTGGCGGCGGGCCGTCGCTGAGGGAGAGGGCCTCCAGGTCCCGGCGCGGCGGGGCGCCGAATAGGCGGGCATAGTCGCGGGTGAAGTGGGACACGCTCTCATAGCCCACGTCGAACGCCGCCTCGGAAATGGCCACCCCTTCCCCATGCAACCGCCGCCGCGCCTCCACAAGGCGTAGCCGCTTCTGGAACTGGAGCGGTGAGAGGGACGTCACCGCCTTGAAATGCGCGTGGAAGGACGAGACGCTCATGCCCGCGGCCTCGGCGAGCCGCCCCACCGGGAGCGGGTGGGCATAGTCCGCGCGCAGCAGGGCCACAGCCCGGGAGATCCGCGCCGCATGGCTGTCCGGCAGGCTGAGTTGCCGCAGCATGGGGCCGTGGGGGCCGCGCAACAGCCAATAATGCAGTTCGCGCAGGATGGACGGGCGCAGCACCGCCAGCGCGTCGGGCGTGTCCACGAGCCGCACCAGCCGGGCGACGCAGTCCTGCACCGCGACCTGCGTCTCAGCAACCGCCACCCGGGCCGCGGACTGCGGCGGGGGCGCCGCTGCGATCTCGCTCATCAACTCCCGTAGCAGCTGCAGGTCGATGTTGAGGGCTACCGCAAGATAGGGTGCCGCGGGGCTCGCCTGCCGCACCCGTCCGGAGACGGCGAGGTCCGTGCCCACGATCAGCGTCTCCCCCGCCTTGAACGACCAGGTTTGCATTCCGGAGGTTACGTCCTTCGCCCCTTGGAGAACCAGGCAAAGCAGCGGCCGGTAGAGGGCATGCACATAAGGCGTGGGCGTGCGGGCGCAAGCAAAGCCGATGCCTCCGGCCTCCGCCAGAAGCAGGCCCTCGGGCGCTTGCAGTCCCGCGGTGTGGCGTGTGGCTGCGGCGCGCAGATCCTCGGTCATGGCGGTTTCTTCCTGGCCGGTGGGACGGCATGGCGCGGCGCCGCGTCACGCGAAGCCGGGCAGGGGAAAGCATAATCGATTGGCGGCAGGGGAGAAGTGGGTTTGGAGAAATGGGCAAGCCTTCGGCAGCATCCGGCAAGAAGCGTGGAAGGCCGGGCTCTACAAGTCTCCCATCGCTGATGGAGACCGTGTCATGACCCAGACCCCCGCTTCTTTCCCTTCCATCGCTCTCGTCACCGGCGGCAGCCGGGGCCTCGGGCGCAGCACCGTGCTGGCCCTGGCGCGCCGAGGCATGGATGTGATCTTCACCTATCATTCCCGCGCCGAGGAGGCCGAGGCAGTGCGCGCCGAGATCGCGGCGCTGGGCCGTACCGGCCTTGCCCTCCAGCTCGATACGGGGCGCTCGGCCACCTTCCCGGTCTTCGCAGGGACCGTGCAGGCGGCGCTCAAGGAGACGTTCGGCCGCGAACGGTTCGACGTCCTCGTCAATAACGCGGGCATCGGCATCCATGCCGCCTTCATGGAGACCACGGAAGAGATGTTCGACCAGCTGGCGAACATCCACCTGAAGGGCACCTTCTTTCTCTCCCAGGCCCTGCTGCCGCTGATGGCCGACGGGGGGCGCATCATTAATTTGTCCAGCGGACTTGCCCGCTTCACCATGCCGGGCTTTGCCGCCTATGCAGCCATGAAGGGCGGCATCGAGGTGCTCACCCGCTACATGGCGAAGGAGCTGGGGCCGCGCGGCATTCGCGTCAACACCATCGCTCCCGGTGCCATCGAGACCGATTTCGGCGGTGGGTTGGTGCGCGACAGTGCGCAGGTCAACGCGATCATCGCCGGCGAGACGGCGCTCGGCCGCGTCGGCGTGGCCGACGATATCGGCCCCATGATCGCGACCTTCCTGGCGGAAGAGAATCGCTGGGTGAACGGCCAGCGCATCGAGGTGTCGGGTGGCATCCATCTGTGAGGATGCCTGCGCTGTGACCCCAAGGGGCGGTGCCGCGCGGCGCCGCCCCATTGCGCGTGGACGCGGGGCGCGATAACGCTTGCGCCCCATGAGCGCCCAGCAAGCCCACACCGCCCGCGCCGCCATTTATGCCGGTTCGTTCGATCCGCCCACCAACGGGCATCTCGATGTGGTGCGCTCCGCGTGCCGCCTCGCCGACCGGCTGGTCCTTGCGGTCGGCATCCATCCCGGCAAGACGCCGCTGTTCACGCCGGCCGAGCGGCTCGACATGCTGCGCGAGGTGTGCGGACCGGTGGCCGCAGAGGAAGGGGCGACCTTGGAGGTCGTCACGTTTGACAAGCTGGTGGTCAGCGTGGCGCAGGAAACCGGCGCCGGGCTGCTAATCCGCGGGCTGCGCGACGGCACCGACCTCGATTATGAAATGCAGATGGCGGGCATGAACGGCACGCTTGCGCCGGATATCCAGACCGTGTTCCTGCCGGCGTCCCCCCGGGTGCGCCCCATCACCGCCACCTTGGTGCGGCAGATCGCGTCCATGGGCGGCGATGTCTCCGCCTTCGTGCCGCCGGCGGTGCTCGCGCGGCTGCACGGGAAGTTTCCCAAACGCTGATGTCCAACAGCTGATCGGTTCCAAGGAGAAACCCATGCCCCGCTTTCTCGGCCGCGTCCTGGCCGGCCTTGCCGTCGCGCTGATGTTCGTTCTGCCCGCCGCCGCGCAGAGCAAGATCGACCCCCAGAACACGCTCTATCTCGACACCACCTACGGCCGCGTGGTGATCGCGCTGCGCCCGGACATCGCGCCCAAGCACGTGGAGCGCCTCAAGCTGCTGGCCCGCGAGGGCTTCTATAACGGCGTGCCCTTCCATCGCGTCATCGACGGCTTCATGGCGCAGACCGGCGACGGCCAGTATGGCAACGGCACCGGCGGCTCGAAATATCCCAACCTGCCGGCGGAATTCTCCAACGTTCCGTTCGAGCGCGGCACGGTGGGCATGGCCCGCTCGTCCTCCCCGGACAGCGCCAATTCGCAATTCTTCATCAATTTCGATTCCACCCCTTCCCTGAACGGCCAGTACACGGTGGTCGGCAAGGTGGTGTCGGGCATGGAATTCGTGGACAAGATCAAGAAGGGTTCGTCGAGCCAGAACGGCACGGTCGCGAACCCGGACAAGATCATCAAGATGCAGGTGGCCGCCGACGCCAAGTGATCTGGCGCATTTTTCGCGGAACCGCTCTGTAGAGCGCGGCAGCAAAACGCCGCGACACCATCGACCAACCAAGGAGACTGGCCATGGCCGACGAGGTTATCGTTCTCGAAACCACCAAGGGCGAGGTGGTCATTGCGCTGCGTCCCGATCTGGCCCCCGGCCATGTTGCGCGCATCAAGGAACTGGTGGCGGAAGGCTTTTATAACGGCGTGCCGTTCCACCGTGTCATCGACGGCTTCATGGCGCAGACCGGCGATCCCACCGGCACCGGCATGGGCGGGTCCGGCAAGAAGCTGAAGGCGGAGTTCAACGCCGAGCCGCACAAGCGCGGCACGGTCTCCATGGCGCGTGCCCAGAACCCGGATTCGGGCGACAGCCAGTTCTTCATCTGCTTCGGCGATGCCGGCTTCCTGGACCGCCAGTATACGGTGTGGGGGCAGGTGATCTCCGGCATGGAGAATGTGGACAAGATCAAGCGCGGCGAGCCGGTGAAGGATCCCGACAAGATCGTCTCCGCCAAGCTCCAGCCCGCCGCGGCCTGAACGTCCTGCAGAGATGAAGAAAACGCCGGCAGCGATGCCGGCGTTTTTGTTTTTAGGTTCCGCCTTGGGAGATGCGCTTGAAGGCGGAGGGCAGCGTCAGCCCTGGCCGCCTTCTGCCCGGCGCCCATGCTTGAGGTAGGGCGGACGGGGAATGGAGGTGTGTGCCGAACGCAGCGCCGCCGACCAGCGCTCCCGCAGGTCGTGGAAATAGGGCTCGCCCGGCTCGATGCGATAGCTCAGCTCGGATTCCAGCGTATCGGGACATAGCACCAGCACGTCGATCGGCAGGCCGACGCCGAGGTTCGAGCGCATGGTGGAATCCATGGAGATCAGGCTGGTCTTCAATGCGTCGGCGATTTCCATGTCGAAGGTCACGGCGCGGTCGAGAACCGGCTTGCCGTATTTGTGCTCGCCGATCTGAAGGAACGGCGTGTCGGTGGTGCACTCGATGAAATTGCCGGCCGAATAGATCATGAACAGGCGCAGCGGCCCGCCGATGATCTGGCCACCCAGAAGGAAAGAGACGTCGAAGCTGACATTGCTCTGTTCCAGCGCATTGCCGTCCACCGTGTGGACCTGCCGGATGGCGCGGCCCACCAATTGGGCGGCCTGGAACATGGTTCTGGCGTCGCGCAATTGCTGGCGCTCGCCTGCCTCATGGTCCTCGACGCCTTCGTGCAGCAGGCTGAGCACCGATTGCGAGACGGAGAGATTTCCGGCCGAGGCGATGGCCATGACGTGATGGCCGGGTTCCTCGAACACATGCAGCTTTCGGAAGGTCGAGATGTTGTCGAGACCGGCGTTGGTGCGCGTGTCCGCGATCATCACCAGACCGTCCCGCACCAGCACACCGCAACAATAAGTCATCACCTTCCCCCACCGCAGGCCGGGAGTTATAGCGAGCCTACCCCGCGTGCCGCAATCAGCGTTATGCCCCCTTGCTCAATTCCGTCAGTCTTTTACGACGGGCGCGGCAGGAATGCCGCTAATCGGCTTCCGGAGGTCCGCCGCGACGGAACGGGCCAAGCTCCGTGAGGTCCTCGCCCACCTGGGCCACATGGGCGCGTTCGCGCTCCAGATAATGCGCGACGCCGCGCCGCAGGCTGGAATCGGCGATCCAATGGGCGGAATAGGTCGGGGTCGGCAGATAGCCGCGCGCCAGCTTGTGCTCACCCTGCGCGCCGGCTTCGACCACCTTGAGCTTGTGCGCGATCGCATAGTCCACCGCCTGATGGTAGCAGACCTCGAAATGCAGGAAGGGGTGTTCCTCGATCGCCCCCCAATAGCGACCGTAGAGGGTGTTCGCGCCGATCATGTTCAGCGCGCCGGCCACATAGCGCCCCTCCCGCTTCGCCATCACCAGCAGCACCTGATCGGACAGCCGCTCGCCCAACAGGGAAAAGAAGGCGCGGTTGAGATAGGGCCGGCCCCATTTGCGCGAGCCGGTGTCCATGTAGAAGGCGAAGAAGGCGTCCCAGGCGGCTTCGGTCAGGTCGCCGCCGCTCAGCCATTCAATCTCGATGCCGCTCGAAAGCGCCTCGCGCCGTTCGCGCCGCAGCGCCTTGCGCTTGCGGGAGGCCAGGGCCTCCAGGAACTCCTCGTAGCTGGCATAGCCCGCATTGCTCCAATGGAATTGCTGGTCCGTGCGCTGCAGAAAGCCGAGCGCGGCCAGCCTTTCCCATTCCGCCTGCGTGGCAAACGTGACGTGGACCGAGGAGGTCTTGTGCAGGCGCGCCAGTTGAACGAGGCCCGCGCCCAGGAGATCCGCATTGCCGGCGGCGTCCGGTCCCGGCCGGGTCAGCAGGCGCCGTCCGGTGACGGGCGAGAACGGCACGCTCACCTGGAGCTTGGGGTAATAGCGTCCGCCCGCCTGCTCATAGGCGTCAGCCCAGCCTTGGTCGAATACATACTCGCCGCGCGAATGGGACTTGAGATAGGCCGGCACGACTCCGGCCGCGCCGCCGTCCGGCCCCTCGAGCAAAAGGTGCTGGGGCAGCCAGCCGGTGCGCGCGCCGACACAGCCCGATTCTTCCAGCGCCCGGAGGAAGGCGTGGGAGACGAATGGCTCCGGCCGCGCGGCTTCCCCGGCCGCGCAGGCATCCCAATCGGCGGCGCTGATCTCCGATAAGGCGGAGAGGACGCGAACGCGGGCCTCAGTCATGCAATATCGCCCATGCGCTCAACTTGGCGGCATGGTGCGGTGCAATCAAGGGGTGGGGTTGGGCTTCAGGATCAAAATCGAGAGGTCTTCCGTTGGGTAAAAATCGGTCGCGTTCATCTCGAACGTGGTGGGACCGGTCTTTTTGACCCCGGTGCCGCAGAAGCTGACGAGATTGTTCGGCGCGCCCTTGTCGACGGTGAGCTTGAACTTACCGATCGGGCCGGACCAATTGGCCCCGGTGGTGAGAATGTAGCCGATGCGTTCCTCGGAGAAGGCGATGCCCGTCTTCGCCTTCTTGACCGCGGCCTGGACGGTGGCGAGGAAGGCGCGGTCCATGCAGAATTTCTGCTCATACATGCGCTGCTCGCGCTGGAGATAGACGTTGTCGCCCACCGCCATGGCAAGGTTGGTGCCGACCGAGGCGCCGACGCTCGGCTTATAGGAATGCTCGATGATCGTGTCGGCCTTCGGTGGGAAGGTCTGCATCCAGTAGAAGGTGGTCTTGAGGGTCCATTGCGGCTCCAGATGGTCCTTCATGCCCTGGCCGACATCGTACGTATCCACGCGGGCAAGGCCGATCTTCGCCCATTCGTCCCAGAGCGGCCGCGGCAGCGCATCCAGCACCTGGCGGGTGGATTGCAGATGCGGGGCGAGCGGCACCTTCTGCTCCAGAAGCATGGCGGTGCGGTCGATGCCGAGCACGAACACCTTCTGCTCCACATCGGTGCGCACCGGCGTGCCGTTCACGCGGGTCTTGAAGTCGAGGATATTCACAGGGTCCTCGGTGGGGATCGAAATATTCGCCTCGCTCGCGGTGATATCGGGCATGGGAAAGGCGATGAGGCCGGAGACCGGTTTGTCGGCGGCATTGTGGAACACATAGCGCACCCGCACCTCACCGGTGGAGATGAACAGGTCTTCCGAGCGCATCTCCACATCCAGGTTGCGCACGAAGACGAGGCCGCCGGCCGAAAGTTCCGCCGAAGAATCGTTGGCGCGCGCCGGCCCGGCGCAGACCGGCGCAAGGGCGCACGCAAGGGACAGCGAGGCGACGGACAGGGCTGAACGCAGCGTCGACACGGGCGATCCTCCGAAGTGCAGGAGCGTCGCCAGCCGGAAGCCGGCCGGTGCCCGTTCCTTGCTGGACTAACCTCTTACCCCGGCGACACCAGCGACGCATCACAGGATGCGAAGGCGGGGCAGGGCATTTCGCGTCAGGGACGGAAACCCTCGAAAATCATCTGGTCGGCGAACTTCTTCGCCGCCTCCCGGTCCGCCTGTCGCCGCACCGTCCACGCCAGGATGGGAAAGCCGAGCGCATGGGCCACGCGCGTCGCCGGCGCGGGCAGGTCGCCCACCCGATAGGCGATGAATTGGAATCGGGTCTTCGGCCAATGCAGAAGGTTGCGCATCACGTGCTTCGTGCCCGCCGAAAGATCTTTCCATTCCGGATGGTCGTAGCGCCGTTCGGCGACGATGCCACGGGTGATGTCCGGCGCCGCGTCCCGCACCGCCGCGATCATCTCGGGATCGAATGACATCAGTGCCGCCGGTCCGCGATATGCCGACAGAAGGGTCACCGCGCGCAGCGCCAGCCGCACGTCGCCGCTGAACGCGCTCTTGATCTCGATCAGGAGCGGTGCCCGCCCGTCGACCCGTGCCAGAAGCTCCGGCAGGCTCATCATGCGATCGTCGGTGGCGCGAAAGCGGACCTGCATCAAGGTCTCGCTCGGCTGTTCCGCGAGCAAGCCGGACCCCTGCGTCAGGCGGTCCAGTGCAAAGTCATGGAAAACCATGGCCTCGCCGTCGCGGGCCAATTGAATATCCACCTCGACGGAGAAGCCGCCGGCGATGGCGGCTTCCACCGCGCTCGGCGAATTCTCGATCACCCCGCATGACGCATCATGCAGGCCGCGATGGGCGACGGGTCTTTGGATCAGCCAGGACAGGTCGCCCATCGACGTGCGATCAGGCCACTTCGACCACGGCCTCGACCTCGACCGCCGCGTCGAACGGCAGGGCGGCAATGCCGACCGCCGAGCGCGCGTGGCGGCCCTTGTCGCCGAGCACTTCCACCAGAAGGTCGGAACAGCCGTTCATCACTTTGGGTTGATCCACGAAGTCGGGCGTGGAGTTCACGAAGCCGACCAGCTTCACCACCCGCACGACCTTTTCCAGATCGCCGACGGCAGCCTTCACCTGGGCGAGGATGTTGATGGCGCACTGGCGGGCGGCCGCGCGGCCGGTCTCGATTTCCACGCCGCCACCAAGCTTTCCGGTGGTGATCTTTCCGGCGCCGTCGATGGAGACCTGGCCGGACACGAACAGGAGGTTGCCGGTGCGCACGACGGGCACATAATTGGCGAGCGGGGCGGTGGGAGTGGGAAGCGTGATTCCCAGATCCGCCAGTTTCTGCTCGATGGTTTGCGACATTCTCGTCTCCTGCCACACCTTGCGCGTAAATGTGCGCCTTCTTCGCCGAAGCAGGGGCGGGGCGCAAGCCGTCCGGACGATATGAGGAGACAGGTATGGTGGATCGCTCGCGGATGTTCGCAAAGCTCGCCCTGACCGCAGGGCTGGCGGCCGTCCCCCTTGGTCTTGCGCATGCCGATCCGCTCCTGGCTCACCGCACGAGCTATGTGCTCTCGCTGGATGGCTCCAAATCTTCGCAAAAGCTGGAGGGCGCCGACGGGCGCATCGATTACGAGATGCGGGGCGACGCCTGCGAGGGCTATACGGTGAAGCTGCGCCAGACCAACCGGCTCGACACCGGCGAGGGCGCTCCCGTGAACAGCGAGATGCTTTCCACCAGCTGGGAGGACGGCGCCGCCGCCACCTATCGCTTCAAGACATTGAGCCGCCAGCAGGACGAGGTGAAGTCGGATGTCGACGCCACCGCCAACCGCACCGACACCGGCCTCAGCGTCGCGATCACCAAGCCGCGCAAGGCAACCGTGGAGCTGACGGGGAAGATCCTGCTGCCCACCGAGCATGTGCAGAAGGTCATCGCCGCCGCGAAGGCGGGCGAGACGGTGCTTGAGGCGCGCGTGTTCGATGGTTCGGACGACGGGGTGAAGGTGTTCGACACCCTGGCGGTGATCGGCCATCCCTCCAAGGACGAGCCGAACCTTCCCGAGGCGGCGAAGGCCGCGCTCGCCGGGCACACCTATTATCAGACCAGCGTCAGCTATTTCGAGCCGGGCGGGTCGGACCAGACACCGGAATATGTCATGAGCTTCTCGCTCTACGACAATGGCGTCATCGGCGCGCTGAAGATCGACTATAACGACTTCGTCCTGCGCGGGCAGATGGACCAGTTCGAGCCCCTCAAGGCCAGCCGGCCATGCGACAAGTGACCCCGTCCGCCACCCCCGGGATTCCCCGCAGGAGAACGCCGTGAAGGTGGTGCATCTCATCATCGAGGGGCGTGTGCAGGGGGTCGGCTATCGCGCCTGGTGCGCCCATGGTGCCGAGGCGCGCGGCCTTTCGGGCTGGGTGCGCAATCGCGCGAACGGCAGTGTCGAGGCGGTGCTGGCCGGCGCGGACGATGCCGCCGTCGATGAAATGGTGCAGGCGTGTGGCTCCGGTCCCGCCGGGGCGCGGGTGGATGCGCTGCGGCTGTACGAGGCCGCCGACACCGCGCTCGCGGCCAGTGGCGGCTGGGGGCGGTTCGCCGTGCTGCCCACCCTGTAACATTCTCGCTACAGCGGCGCGCGCAAATGCGTTAGGGAAGGTCGGCGCCATGGTCATGGGCCGGATCGCCGCGTATAGAAAAGGCCCTGATCCGACTGCGGAGTGCCCCTGTGTCCGCGACAGTTTCGGCGGACCCGAGTGCCGGCCGCCCCGCCAACACGCCTTCCCGAATTGGCCCCTATGATCCGGTGGAGTCGGCGCCCTGGTGGGCGAGGCCCAGCGGCATCGCGCTGATCGTCGGGCTCTGGGCGATTCTGCACGCCCTGATCGCCGTCTTGTTCGAAAGCGCCATCAATGTGGATGACGCGATCGAAAGCTATCTCGTCCAGTCGTTCGAGATCAGCTATGTGGCCCGCAATCCGCCGGTGTTCGACTGGCTGCTGTTCGGCATCCAGAAGATCACCGGGCCCGGCGCGCTGAGCTTCGCGATTCTGCGCTACAGCCTGCTTTTCGCCTGCGCCATGCTCGTCTATCGCGTCGCCGTGCGGGCGATTGCCGATCCGCGCCTGCAGGCGCTCTCCGTGTTCTCGCTCTCGGCGCTGTGGGTGATCGGCTATCACAGCCACCGCATCCTGACGCACTCGAACGCCATGATCGTTGCCATCGCCGGAACGATGGTGACGCTCATCGCGCTGCGGGCGGCGCCGTCGCGCTGGCTGTATGCGGGGCTGGGCGGCTGGATCGCGCTGGGCGTGCTCAGCAAGTTCGGCTATGTCGCCTTCTTTGTCGCAATCCTGGTCTCCTGCCTGCTGGAGCCAAGCTTCCGCCGGGTGTGGCTCGACCGGCGCATCGCCATCACGCTTGGCGTCGCGGCGGTGCCGATCATCCTGTTTTCCATCGTTCTGGTGGTGATGAAGCAGGACGTGGTCTTCGCCACCGCCGACGTGATCGCGCCCAATGCGAAGTCCAAATGGTCGGATGTCCTGGACGTCTTCGCCGGCGCCTGGATCGGCTATCTGCTGCCGCTGATCGGCATCGTCGCCTTGATCTTCCTGCCGCTGAACCGGGGCGAGGGTGGGCGGGCGAGCACCCAGGAGCGCGCGGCGATCCGCCACCTGCTGCGGTCCATGATCATCATCGGCACCGTGGGGACGCTGATCGGCGTCCTGGCGGCCGGCTCCACCAGCCTGCGCGACCGCTATTTCCACGTCTTCTTCCTGCTGGCGCCGGTCTATGTCTTCGCCGAGCTGGAGCGCCTGGGCGGCTGGCAGCGGCGGGTGAAGCTCTATCTCGGCATCGTGGCGGCGCTCGCCATCGGGGTGATGGCGGTGCGCATCGCAGTCACCGTCTATCCCGATCCGCGCCTGTGCGGGCGCTGCGTCTCCGCCGAGCCGCTGGCCAAGCTGCGGCCGGTGGTGCTGGCGCAATTGGGATCGGCGCCGACCCTGATCGCCGCGGACCGCATGTCCGCCGGCCGCATCCGCGCCGCCGTGCCGGAAGCGCGGGTCGTGATCGTGCGCGAATACGGCTATCGCCCGCCGGCGCGCCCCTCCACGGGCTGCGGGCAGGTGACCGGCGTCGCCAACGGCTTCGGCGTCTATGCGCCGGCGCGCATGGAAGGCACGGCCATCGACATCTATGCCAAATGGTGGTCGCCCTGGCTGAAGCCGCGGCGTGAAAGCTTCTGGCAGCTCACCCCGCTGCCGGCCGACAGTGAATTGTGCCGCTGAGCCGCTCCGGCCCAGCGGTTCTTTGAAAATGTTTCACGTGAAACAATGAGTTAGCGCGGACGAACAGCGGTTTCGCGGCTGTTCTCCGCGCCTTTTCGGCGGACAAAACCGTCATTTCGGGCGAACGTTTTCCGAAGATGAATCCGGTTCGCCTCTTCGGCGGCGTGCGGTGCGCCCCCGGCCCTAGAGCGACAGCGGCTCGCCTTTTTGCAGCCGGGCGAGCCGGTCGCCGAGGCCGAGCGCCGTGAAGGCGTGGGCCAGTTCGTCCTCCGCCTCGCTGAAATGGCCCCAGCCCTCGTTATGCACGGCGACGATGCGCGCGCCGGAGAAGGCATGCGCCGCTTCCAGCGCATCGTTGGCATCCATGGTCAGATGGAACGCGCCGCGCGGCTTGGCGGCGCCGGTGAAGAGCACGGCGATGCGCGGGGAGAAGCGCTTCGCGATTTCCGCAACGCCCTCATACCAGACCGTATCGCCGGAGATGTAGAGCGCATCTCCCGGCGCATCGATTCCCAGGGCGAAGCCGATCACCTCGCCAGCGATGGGCTCGATGCCGGGAGGGCCGTGGCGTGCGGGGACCGCGGTCACGAACAGGCGCCCGCCGTCCGGCGTCTTCAGCTCGCGCGTGTCCCAGGGGGCCAACCCCTCGCCGAGGCCGAGCCGTTCCGCGCCGATACGCGTGGTGAAGGTCGCGCCCGCCTTGGGCAGGAAGGCGCGGCCTGCGCGATCGAGATTGTCCGAATGCTGGTCGTGGCTGAGCAGCACGGCGTCGATGGCGCCAATTTCCTCCACCGGGATCGCCGGGCCGGTGAGCTTGTGCAGCGTGATGGTGCCGGAGGCATAATCGCCCGGCACGTCGAAGGTGGGGTCGGTGAGCAGGCGCAGGCCGGCGATCTCGATCAACAGCGTCGGGCCGCCGACGAGCGTGAGGCGGATGGGGGCGGGTGAAGGCATGGGATCGGCTCTCCGATGGGGCACCGGCGGGCGCCCGGTTCGCGGCTAGCATTAGGCGCTGGCCAT
Organism: Roseixanthobacter pseudopolyaromaticivorans; assembly: GCF_043195145.2. Taxonomy (NCBI): domain Bacteria; kingdom Pseudomonadati; phylum Pseudomonadota; class Alphaproteobacteria; order Hyphomicrobiales; family Xanthobacteraceae; genus Roseixanthobacter; species Roseixanthobacter pseudopolyaromaticivorans. Next base: position 2,115,163 of record NZ_CM195539.1, on the reverse strand, counting down.
CTGCGCGAAAATTCCCGAAAACTGCGCAATGGCCGCTCATTTTCGCACAGATCTCGATTGGGACCAGCTTCGCGTGTTCGCCGCCCTCGCGCGGCACGGCAGCCTTTCGGCGGCGGCGCGCGTGCTGGGGGTCAATCACAGCACGGTTTCGCGCAATGTCGCCGGGTTGGAAGCGGCCATCGGCGCGCCGCTGCTGGTGCGCAATGCCAACGGCTACGATCTGACCGAACCGGGCCGCCGCGCGCTCGATGTTGCGATGGCGATGGAGCGGGCGGCCCTGGCCCTGCTGGAGCAAGCGCCGCACGACGCCTATGCCGGGCGGGTGCGCGTGACGGCGACGGCGAGCCTTGCGGAGGTGTTCCTGCTGCCGCATCTCGCGGCGCTCCAGGCCCAGCATCCGGCGCTCGATCTCGAGCTGATCGCCAACCGGCGCTCGGTGAGCCTCCAACGCCACGAAGCCGACATCGCGCTGCGCCTCGCCCGCCCATTGGATGGCGACCTTCTGGCGCGCCGGGCCTGCGGCGTCGGGCTCGCTTTCTATGCGACGCAGGCGTGGCACGCCCGCATCCAGCGGGGGGAGGCGCCCCATTTCGTCGGCTTCGACGAGGCGGCGGGCACGCTGCCGGAGGCGCTCTGGCTCGCGCGGCAATATCCGCGCGCGCGATTCTCCTTTCGCACCAACAGCCAGGCGGGGCAGGCGCAGGCGGCTGCGGCGGGGTGCGGCATCGCGCTGCTGCCGCATTTCCTCGCCGCCGGCCATCCGGGCCTCACGGTTCTCGAGATGCCGCACCGCCCGCCGGCCCGCGAATTGTGGCTGCTCACGCGCGCCGATGCCCGTGCCGACGCCCGCTTTCGCCTGGTCGCCGATGCGCTGCTCGATCTGTTCCGGCGGGAGCGAACCCTGTTCGAGGGCGAGGGCTAGGCATTTATTCGCCAGCCGCTGCGTGGCCGAAGGGTGTCGGCAAGCGGCGCTCGACGCGGTGGCGCCGAATGCCTATGTGAGGGGCGTGTTGTGAAGGCCCTTATTCATGCTCGTCGATAGCCACTGCCATCTCGATTTCCCCGATTTCGCCGAGGAACTGCCCGCCGTCGTGGCGCGGGCGCGCGAAGCCGGCGTTTCCCATCTCGTCACCATCTCCACCCGCGTGAAGCGCTTCGACCAGATCCGCGCCATCGCCGAGCGGTTCGACAATGTCTTCTGCTCGGTGGGCACCCATCCCCATCAGGCGGCGGAAGAGCCGGACGTGACGACGGCGGACCTCGTGGCGCTCTCGGCGCATCCCAAGGTGGTGGCGATCGGCGAGGTTGGGCTCGATTATCATTATGACAAGAGCCCGCGGGACGCGCAGGCCCACGGCTTCCACACCCATATCGCCGCCGCGCGCGAAACCGGCCTGCCGCTGGTGATCCACGCCCGCGAGGCGGACGACGATGTGGCCGCGATCTTGGAGGCGGAGAGTGCGAAGGGCGCGTTTCCCTTCCTGCTGCATTGCTACACCGGCGGGGCGGACCTCGCGCACCGGGCGGTGGCGCTTGGCGGCTATGTCTCCTTCTCCGGCGTCATCACCTTCAAGAACAGCGCCACCCTGCGCGAGCTTGCCGCCGCGCTCCCGGCCGAGCGGCTGCTGGTGGAGACCGACGCGCCGTTCCTCGCGCCGACGCCCCATCGCGGCAAGCGCAACGAACCCTCCTTCGTGCGCGAGACCGCCACGGTGCTCGCCGCCGCCCGCGGCACCACGCTGGAGGAGATCGCCGCGCGCACCACGCAGAATTTCTTCACCTTGTTCTCGAAGGCGCGGCGCGCCTGAGCCATTCTGCCTTTAAGCAAGGCGCGGGACGCGCGGCAGGGGACCATCCTCATGAATCACGATCGCTATGATGACGCCTATATCCGCGACATCCTGAGCACCTGCCGCACCATCGCCGTCGTCGGCGCGAGCCCCAACCCGGCGCGCCCGTCCTTCTTCGTGGCGAAATATCTCTCCGAGCGCGGGTTCGAGGTCTATCCCATCAATCCCGGGCAGGTCGGCAAAGAGCTTGCGGGCCGCCCGTTCTATGGCCGGCTCGCGGACGTGCCGGTGCCCATCGACATGGTGGACGTGTTCCGCGCCCCGGCCTTCGTGCCCTCGGTGCTCGACGAGGCGCTCGCGCTTTCGCCGCTGCCCAAGGTGCTGTGGCTGCAACTGGGCGTGCGTCATGACGAGTCCGCCGCGCGGGCCGAGGCCGCCGGGCTCAAGGTGGTGATGGATCGCTGCCCGAAGATCGAATACGGGCGGCTCTCGGGCGAGATCGGCTGGACCGGGGTCAACAGCCGCACCATTTCCTCAAAGCGTCCGCAACGCCTGGGAAGCGGGGTTCAGCGCCTGTCGTTGTCGCGCACGCCGAAGCCGCCGGCCGACGCACAATAACCCATGCGTCACTGTGGGAATGAGTAAACAACATTTTTTTGATGCACGAACTAGAATATAACATGAAGGCCACGGCATAATGCCGGGGACTCGGAGGAGACCAGCCATGACCGACCGCGAACCGGGCTTCGCCACCCTCGCCATCCATGCGGGCGCTCAGCCCGACCCGACCACGGGTGCGCGGGCGACGCCGATCTACCAGACCACCTCGTTCGTGTTCGATGATGTGGATCATGCGGCGGCGCTGTTCGGCCTCCAGACCTTCGGCAACATCTACACCCGCATCGGCAATCCCACGAACGCGGTGCTTGAAGAGCGCGTGGCGGCGCTGGAGGGCGGCACGGCCGCGCTCGCGGTGGCGTCCGGCCATGCGGCGCAGTTGCTGGTGTTCCAGACCATGCTCTCGCCGGGGGATGAATTTGTCGCCTCACGTAAGCTCTACGGCGGCTCCATCAACCAATTCACCCATGCCTTCAAGAGCTTCGGCTGGAATGTTGCGTGGGCGGATCCGGACGATATTTCCTCGTTCGAGCGCGCCATCACGCCCAAGACCAAGGCCATCTTCACCGAATCCATCGCCAATCCGGGCGGCGTGGTGACCGACATTGCCGCGATTTCCCAGATCGCCAAGGCCGCCGGCCTGCCGCTGATCGTCGATAACACGCTGGCGACGCCCTATCTGTGGCGCCCCATCGAGCATGGCGCGGACATCGTCATCCATTCCGCCACCAAGTTCCTGGGCGGGCACGGCAATTCCATCGGCGGCGTGATTGTGGACGCGGGCACCTTCAATTGGTCCGCCACCGACCGCTATCCCTTCCTCTCCAAGCCGCGGCCGGAATACCAGGGCATCGTGCTGCACGAGACGTTTGGCAATTTCGCTTTCGCCATCGCCGCGCGGGTGCTTGGCCTGCGCGATCTCGGCCCGGCGCTCTCGCCGTTCAACGCCTTTCTCATCCTCACCGGCATCGAGACGCTCACCCTGCGCATGAAGCAGCACAGCGAGAATGCGCTGGCGGTTGCGAAATTCCTGGCCGCGCATCCCGCGGTGGAATGGGTGAGCTATCCCGGCCTGCCGGAGGACAAATATCACGCGCTTGCCCGCAAATACCTGCCCAAGGGCGCCGGCGCCGTGTTCACGTTCGGCCTCAAGGGTGGCTATGAGGCGGGCGTGAAGCTCGTTTCCCACGTGGAGCTGTTCTCGCACCTTGCGAACATCGGCGACACGCGCTCGCTCATCATCCATCCCGCCTCCACCACCCATCGCCAGCTGTCCGATGAGGCGAAGGTGGCGGCCGGGGCGGGGCCGGAGGTGGTGCGCCTTTCCGTCGGCATCGAGGACGTGGCCGACATCATCGCCGACCTGCAACAGGCCCTGGCGGTCAGCTGACCGTCATTTCGCCCGCCTCGCCATAATATTCCCGCGCCAGCGCGAGCCAGGCGCGGGCGGCGTGGGAGAGATAGGCCCGCCGGCGCCAGATCAGCGCCATGTACCAGTCCGTGCTCGGCTCATTCAGCGGCACCAGCGCCACCGAGGGGTGGTGCCGCTGCTCGGCGATGGTGCGCGGCAGGAACCCGATGCCGAGCCCGGCGCCCACCAGCGCCACGATGAAGTCGATCTGCCCCGAGCGGGCGATGATGGTGGGCGAGACACCGGCGCGCTCGCAGGCATCGAGAATCACCTGGTTGAGCGCGAATCCGCTCTCGAACAGGATGAAGGGCAGGGCCGCGAGGTCGGGAAAGGTGACGCTCGGCGCGTGCGCCAGCGGGTCGCCCTCGGGCATCAGCACCACCAGCGGCTCCAGGCGCACCGGCTGTGCCGCGAACTCCTCCTTCACTGGAAGAAGAGAGCCCGCCAGCTCCACTTCGCCCGCCAACAGAATCTCTTCCAGCCGTTTGCTGCCCTGTTCCACGAGGCGAATCTCAATGCCGGGATAGCGGCTGCGAAACTGCGCGAACAAAGGCGCAAAGAGCGTTGAACTGCCGAGCGGCGGCAGGCCAAGGCGCAGGATTCCGGTCTTCAACCCGCGCAATTCGTCGAGTTCGGTGGTCAGGTCCTCGCGCTCCGCCAGCATGGTGAGCGCGCGGCGATAGACGATCTCGCCGGCGGCGGTGAGTTCGCTGCGATGGCCGAGCCGGTCCAGCAGGACCACGCCCAATTCCTCCTCCAGATGCTTCACCGCCTTGCTGACCGTGGACTGGGTGGCGAACACGGTCTTGGCGGCCTGGGAGAAGCCGCCCTGGCGGACCACCTCGACGAAGGCACGCAGGGTGCGAAGCTCCATGGTACGTCATTCCGATTTGGACTGGACAGAATTCATTCAATTCATTTTACGAATATCGCGACGCACCCTAATCTCCAAATACATTCTCCTGCTTCTGTTTGTGGACCTCTCCCATGTCCGGGATCCTGACCCGCCTCCGCCTTATGCTGCGCCGCACACGTGTGCTCCAGATCCTCGTCCTGCTCGGTTTTTGGCTGGCGGGGGATACGCTGGTGCGCTGGCTGCATCTGCCGCTGCCCGGCGGCGTGGTGGGCATGGGGCTGCTGCTGGTGCTTCTCGGGACCGGCGTGCTGCGGGCGGCGAACGTGCGCCTGGGTGCCTATTGGTTGCTGGCGGAAATGCTGCTGTTCTTCGTGCCCGCCGCCATGGCGGTGATGGACCACGGCGAATTCGTTGGCACGCTGGGCCTGAAGATCGCCGCCGTCATCCTCGTCGGCACCGTGGCCGTCATGGGCACGACCGCCCTGATCGTGGATTTCGCCTATCGCTTCAGCCTGCGCCATGGCGGGGAAGCCGGACATGCCTGAGTCCGGCTCCCTGTTCTGGCTGTTCTTCTGGCCGGTGGCGACGATCGCGCTCTATGCCTCGGTGCGCCTGCTGAACCGCAGGTTCGGCCACTGGTTCACCGCGCCGCTGCTTCTGACGCCGGTGCTGATCCTGGGCCTGACCGCCCTGCTGCATACCAATTATGCCGATTATCTGCGCGGCACCCATTGGCTGCTGCTGATGCTCGGGCCGGCGACGGTGGCGTTCGCAATCCCCATCTATGAGCAGCGCGTCACCATTCGCCGCCATTGGCCGGTGCTGCTGGTGGGCGTTCTCGCCGGCAGCACCATCGCCCTCGGCTCGGCCTGGGCGCTCGCCAATCTCTTGGGACTGCCGGACGTGCTTGGCCGCAGCCTCATGCCGCGCTCCACCACCACTCCGTTTGCCATGAGCATGTCGGGCGAGATCGGCGGCATTCCCGATTTGACCGCCATGTTCGTGGTGGTCACCGGCATCTGCGGAGCCACCCTCGGCGAGGTCATGCTGAAATGGCTGCCGCTGCGCTCCACATTGGCGCGCGGCGCGCTGTTCGGCATGGGTGCCCATGGCGCGGGCGTCGCAAAGGCGCATCAGATCGGGCGCGAGGAAGGCTCCATCGCCGGTCTGGTGATGATCCTGGCCGGCTTCGTGAACCTGTTGCTTGGGCCACTGGTGGCGATCGCCCTGCGCTGATCCTCAGGCCCGCGCCGGTTGCGCGGGCAATGCGGCGGGTACGATCGCCCGTCCGCTGCGCGCGACATCGCTGGCGTGCAGCGTCGCCGCGATCAGCACCACGGCGGCGCCGAACTGGTGGGTCAGCGCGATATCCATCGGCACCACGAACACCAGCGTGAGAATGCCCAGCAGCGCCTGGCAGCACACCAGCGCGAACACGCCCCAGGCCTCGCGCGCCACCCAGCCGCCGAACCGGCGCGCGTTGAGCGCATGCAGCAGCGCCGCCGCGAGGATCGTATAGGCGATCATGCGGTGGACGAACTGCACCGTCAGCACATTCTCGAACAGATTGCGCCATGCCGGATCGAGCGCGCCGAGCTGCGCGGCGGCGGGAATGAAATGTCCGTCGATCAGCGGCCAGGTGTTGAAGGTGAAGCCCGCGTCCAGTCCCGCCACCAGCCCGCCGGCGAAGATCTGCAGCAGCACCAGCGCCACCAGCACCAGCGATCCCGTGCGCAGGGGCGCGGGCACCTTGTCCCTCGCCGCGCCCGTAAGGCTGCGCGCCACCGCGACGATGGCGGCAAGGATGATGCAGGCGAGCGTCAGATGCACCGCCAGCCGGTATTGGCTCACCGATGTGCGGGCGGCGAGGCCCGAGGCCACCATCCACCAGCCCACCGCGCCCTGAAGGCCGCCGAGCACGAACAGGCCGAGGCATTTGACCAGCAGCGGGCCCCGCAGCACGCCGCGCACGGCGAAATAGAGGAAGGGCAGGAGGAAGGCGAAGCCGATCAGGCGGCCCAGCAGGCGATGGCCCCATTCCCACCAGAAGATGCGCTTGAAGCCTTCCAGCCCCATGCCCTTGTTGAGGATCTCATATTGGGGAATCGCTTTGTATTTCTCGAACTCCGCCTGCCAGTCGGCCTGCGAGAGCGGCGGCAGGACGCCGGTGACGGGCTTCCATTCGGTGATCGACAGGCCGGATTCGGTTAGGCGCGTGGCGCCGCCCACGACGATCATCAGCACGATCAGCGCGGCGACCGCATAAAGCCACAGGCGAACCGCCCGGTATCCCTGGCCGGCCGAAGCCTCGGCGGAAACGATCGCGCTGCGATCCTGCGGCATCTGAACGTGCTCCAGAATATGGCCCTCCCACGCGATCCGATATACAGCGGCTCACACGGGTGCAAGACGGCGCGGCGTCGCTGCCCTTAGGGCGGCTGGCCTGCACGCAGGACAACAGAGGAGGGCGCGATGCCCATGCGTTTGCGCAAGTTCATCGGCACCGTGCTGATGCTGATCCTGGTGGTGGTGTGGGCACTGGGGGCGATGGCCATCGCCCAGGGCCGCGTCACCGAGCTGCCCTGGGCGTGGCAGACCGTGTCCTACGTGCTGCTGGGATCGCTCTGGATCGTGCCCGCCGCTTTCCTGATCCGCTGGATGGAGCGGCCCGACAAGAAGGTGTGACGCCGGCTAATCAATTGCGATTCGCGTGATGCCTGACTTTAGTATATCAACATAACTCATTATAAAATCAGGTGAATCTAAATATTGTAGGCCTGACGTTCCGCTGAAACTTCAGGCGGCGGGCGCAAGGCGATGCGGGCGGGCTTCGCGCTTCGGCCGCACCGCTTCCGCCTCCTGGACCGGACGGGCCGGGGCGGAAGCGGGCACATCGGCATCGGCGAGGCGCAGCATCACCACGTCGTTGAACCCGGTGGAGGCGAGCGCGGCATAGGCTTCCACCCCCGAGCCCACGGGCGCGCCCATGTCCTCGATGCAGATCAGCAGCGGCTGAAGCGCGGCGAGGGCGGCCGCATCGGCCAGATGCGGCGCGGCGGGTGCGGCGACGATCACGCAATCATAGGTCTGGCGCAGCGAGCGCAGGATGAGCGCCAGTCGATCCGCGGTCGCGACACTGCCGCCGCCCCGTGCGCCGCGGCCCGGCGGAATAATGTGGGCGCGCGAGACGAGGTCCCGATGGATGGTCTCGCCGAATCCGGCGACACCGAACAGCATCTCGGTGACTCCGGCCGCCCAGGGATCTTGAACCAGCCCCTCCAGCGCCGGCGCATCGCCGTCGAGGGCCACCAGCGCCACTTGCGTCTCCCCAAGCGAGAGCGCCCGCGCCAGGGCAACCGCACAGGAGGCGGAGCGGGCGAAAGGGGTGTCGGCGGTCAGCACCACGAGATGACCGGCATCCGCCGGGCGGGCGCACAGGTCTTCGAGGATCTGGAGCAGGCGGGCGAGCGCCTCGTCCTGCGTCATGCCGCGTCCGGCGCCCGCGTCCACCCAGGCCACGCTGCGCCCGTCGGTGAGCTGAACCGGCAGGCTCGCGGCTTGTGTCCCATCGAGCGCCGGCGAATGCTGGCGCCCGAAGCGCAGGGCGATGCCGCCAAGGGCCAGCGCTCCGGCCGCCAGCAACGCGAGGCGCAGGGGCGAGGGCAGGTCCGGCATCGCCGGTGTCACGGCGGCGGCAGCGAGGCGCATCGGCGGCGTCGCGGCGTGGGCGGCTGCCGGCCCGTCCTGGTCGGCCCGCACTTCCGCATCGAGATGAACGAACGCATCCGCATAGGTCTGCACCACCCGCGCGGCGAGGTCCGCACGCGTGGTGGTGAAGGAGAGTTCCAGCACCCGCCCGCCAAAACGCGGCGTCACCGCGAGCCCCGCGACCAGCGCTGCCCCGCCAATATCGGCGGGCGCGCGGGGTGCGTCTGCGGAGAGCCAGCGTGTCAGCGAAAAGGCGCGGCTTCCCGCCAGGGCGGAGCGGTCCGCCGGATCGAGGCGGGCGAACACGTCCTGCGCCATCTCGCGGGCGCCGAGCACCTGCATGACGCCGCGCACGCTGGCGGCGGGCGGCTGGGAGGCGACATCGAACGACAGGGAGGCGCTGGCCGTATAGCGCAGCGGCAGCAGCAGGAGCGCCGCTGCCAGAAGCAGGGCGATGGCGGCGCACACGCGCACGCGGCGCGTTTGAACCCCAAGCCTTTCGGCATCGGGATCGCAGAGCGTTTCGCGGCCCAGGCTGTCGGTCATCGCGCCTTCCTTCGCCGCCGGCATCATGCCAGCCAGGACACTAGGAAAGCCCTTTATGGTTTAGGGAACGTAAAGGACGGCGAGATCGATGCGATCTCACCGATCCTCCCAATGGGGCGGGCGCTTGTCCAGCACGGCGGAAATGCCTTCGTCCGCGTCGCGCGCCAGCATGTTCGTGGTCATCACCTGGGAGGCGAAGGCATAGGCATTGTCCAGGGTCATTTCCGACTGGGCGTAGAAGGCGGCCTTGCCCAGCTTCACCGGAACCTGCGATTTTGCCGCGATGCGCAAGGCAAGGTCGCGCGCCGCGGGCACCGCCTCGCCATCGGCCACCACCCGGTTCACCAGACCCATGCGGTGGGCTTCCTCCGCCTCCACCCATTCGCCGAGCAGCAGCATTTCCAGCGCGTGCTTGCGCGAGACGGCGCGCGACAGGGCAACCATCGGGGTATGGCAGAACAGGCCGATATTGACGCCGGGCGTGCAGAAGCGCGCCTTGGCCCCGGCCACCGCCAGATCGCAGCTCGCCACCAATTGGCACCCGGCCGCCGTGGCCATGCCGTCCACCGCCGCGATCACCGGCTGGGGCAGGCGGACGATGGCGGTCATCAGCGCCGCGCAACGCCGCAGCACCTGGTCGTAATAATGCCGGCCACGATCCTCGTCCCCGCGATGGGCCTGGATTTCCTTCAGATCATGGCCGGCGGAAAACACCGGGCCCTGCGCCGCCAGCACCACGGCGCGCACGGCGGGATCCACCGAAATGTCGGTCAGCGTTTCCGAGAGCGCCGTCATCATGGCTTCGGAGAGGCTGTTGCGGCTCACGGGTCGGTTGAGCGTGACCAGCGCGACGCCGTCGGCATCGCTGCGCAGCACCGCCGGCTCCACCGGAGTCTCAAGGGCGGCTGCAACTGGGGATGCGGCAGAAGACATGTCATCTCCCTCGCGCGCTTCGCGCGCTTTGATCTTTTGTCAGGCTACTCTAAGCAAAGCGCGCGCGGGAAGCGAGATGCGGGAGGACGCAATGGGGAATGGTGAAGTGCGGATGTCGCCGGACGACCTGGAGGCATTTCTGCACGCGGAATTCCCCCAGGCGTTCGGCCCGGGCAAGGGGCACAAGGTGATCGCCACCGGCCCCATGACGGCGACTGTGCAGCTGGAGGCGGGCGACGACCATTTGCGGCCCGGCGGCACGGTGTCCGGCCCGGCGCTGATGGCGCTGTCCGATGTTGCAGTCTATGCCGCGCTGCTGGCACAGATCGGCCCGGTGGCGCTGGCGGTGACGACCAATCTTTCCATCAACTTCCTGCGCAAGCCGGCGCCCGGCCCGATCCTGGCGGACGCGCGCATCATCAAGCTGGGCAAGCGCCTCGCGGTGGGTGATGTCGCGCTTCACAGCCCCGGCAGCGCGGAGCTTGTCGCCCATTGCGTGGCGACCTATTCCATTCCGGCACGATAGGCCCCTTCCGCAACGGCGCGCCCTGATCCGGATCAATGCGATTTTCCCTCCGGTCCCGCACGGTGTGCGCGAGGGAAAAACGCCATGGGAAAAGCCGTCCTCATCATTCAGGGGCATCCGGATCCGCACGGTGGGCATCTCTGCCACGCCCTCGCGGATGCCTATGCGCGCGGCGCGCGTGCCGCCGGCCACGATGTGGCACGGGTCGAGGTGGCGGCGCTCGATTTCTCGCTGATGCGCACCCAGGCGGATTTCGAGACCGGCACCATGCCGCATGATCTGCTTCCCGCGCGCGACGCGCTGCTCGCGGCCAATCATGTGGTGCTGCTGTTTCCCCTTTGGCTCGGCACCATGCCGGCCTTGCTGAAGGCGTTCCTGGAGCAGCTGATGCGCCCCGGCTTCGCCTTCATCCAGGCCGGCCCCGGATTTCCCCATAAGTTGCTCGGCGGGCGCTCGGCGCGGGTGATCGTGACCATGGGCATGCCGGCGCTGATCTATCGCTGGTATTTCTTCGCCCACGGCGTGCTCGGGCTGGAGCGCAACATCCTGGATTTCGTCGGCATCGCCCCGGTGCGCCACAGCCTCTTCGGCGAGGTGGATGTGGTAACGGCTGAACAGCGCTCCCGCTGGCTGCGGCAGGTGGAGGCGCTCGGACGGGAGGCGCGTTAAGCGCGATCGGGTGGTTTATCGCGCCAGAAAAGCGGCTTGGTTTGTGGTGCTATAACACCATTTTAATAAGCTATTGAAAATCAACAGTAAATCGGGGCCTTGTCGCGTTGACGCTGCGCCGGCTCTGGGTTACAAGCCCCATCCATTGCCGGAGGCCTTGCGATCTTTCGTGGGGACCGGCTTTCTCATTCGGAAACCGATCCATGAAGACGTATTCGGCCAAGCCTGCCGAAATCGAAAAGAAATGGGTGGTGATCGACGCGACCGGCCTCGTCGTTGGCCGTCTCGCCACCATCATCGCCATGCGCCTGAAGGGCAAGCACCTTCCGCTCTACACCCCCCACGTTGATTGCGGCGACAATGTCGTCGTGGTGAACGCGGAAAAGGCGGTGCTGACCGGCCGCAAGCGCGAGCAGAAGGTCTATTACCACCACACCGGCTTCCCGGGTGGCATCAAGGAGCGCACCGCCAAGTTCCTGCTGGAAGGCCGCTTCCCCGAGCGCGTCATCGAGAAGGCCGTGGAGCGCATGCTCGCTCGTGGCCCGCTCGGCCGCAAGATCATGGGCAACCTGCGTGTATACAAGGGCGCCGCTCATCCCCATGAGGCGCAGCAGCCGGTGGCCCTCGACGTGGCCGCGCTCAACCGCAAGAATGTGAGGAACTGATCATGGCTGAGGTTCTTCAGTCCCTCGACGCGCTCGATTCCCGCCAGGGCGGAATCGAAGAGGCGCCCGTCCACGTCCAGAAGCTGGACAAGTTCGGCCGCGCTTATGCCACCGGCAAGCGCAAGGACGCGGTCGCCCGCGTCTGGATCCGTCCCGGCACCGGCAAGATCACGGTCAATGACCGCGACGTGGTGGTTTATTTCGCCCGTCCCGTGCTGCGGCTGATGATCAACCAGCCCTTCCAGGCCGCGGCCCGTGAAGAGCAGTATGACGTGGTCTGCACCGTTTCCGGCGGCGGCCTCTCCGGCCAGGCCGGCGCGCTGCGCCACGGCATCTCCCGCGCGCTCACCTATTATGAGCCCGAGCTGCGCAGCCCCCTCAAGAAGGGCGGCTTCCTGACCCGCGACAGCCGCGTGGTCGAGCGCAAGAAGTACGGCCGCGCCAAGGCTCGCCGCAGCTTCCAGTTCTCGAAGCGCTGATTTTTCCCCCATTCGGGGATCAAACGAAAAAGGCGGCGGGGTTTCCCCGCCGCCTTTTTTGTGTCTCGCTCCAGGAGCCGGGGCGGAACGCCCCTCAGAAGCTCGGCGTATCGCCGGGCAGGGGGCTCCACTGGCCGTTGTCGGTCGGATCGCCGGGAGGCGAGGAGCCCATGTATCCGTCGAGATTCGGCGGGAAGACATAATCCTCGTTGCGATCGTCGCCGAGGCCCACGTCCGGCTTGATGGCCGCGCCCGGGCCGGGGTCGAGATAGCTGCCCTGCGGAATGACCGGCAGGTGGATCACGTTGGGATTGTGCGGCTGGATGGTGATGTGCGGCGGGTTCGCGGAGCTTTGAGCCGCGGCATGATCGGCCACCGCCGCGACCATCGCGACGCCGAGCGTGCAGATGGCGACGCCTCCGACCCAAGACCAGACCTTCTGCATGGTACCCCCCGACAATGGCGTTGCTTCGCATAGGCGAGGGCGGAGACATTGGCAAGCGATCGCCGGGGCATGGCGAATGCCGCGACTTTTGCTAAGGTCCGGCGGTACCGTTGGCAGGGGATGTCTCATGGCCGCGTTTTGCTTCTCGCGCCTCGCTTTTCGCAGCCTTTTAACCTTTGCCCTCGCAGGCGCTGGATTTTTCGCGACGCTGCCGGCGAGCGCTGCGCCCGCGCGCATCATCATTCTGCGTCACGGCGAAAAGCAGGATGCCTACCGGCTGTGCCGGGTGGGCAATCAACGCGCCCAGGCGCTGGCCGCGCAGTATCTCGGGAAGGGGGCCGCGAACAGCCTGTTCCCGGCGGGCGAGGCGCCGGCCGCTATCATCGCCGTGACGCTGCACACCATGGAACTCGCCGCGCCTGCCGCCGCTACCTGGGCGCTGCCGGTGGTGATGTACACCGCGCTTCCCGAAGCCCGCACCAATCCGCGCAAAAAACAGGATCGCGCCGTCTCCGCGCCCCCCGCTCCCGCTCCGGCCGCCGCCGCGCCGCCGGCTGCCGATGCATCGGCGGAGGCTAAGCCGAAGAAGGCGCGCAATCCCGCCAAGGTCGCCCGCAAGAGCGAGTTCACCCAGATCGTCACGACCCGCACCCGGCAGGCCGTGAATGACGTGATGAGCGATCCGCGCTTCACGGGCAAGACGGTGGTGATGGTGTGGGAACACGATCATATCGCCGATGCGGATCTGGAAGCCGCCAACCCCGGGCAGGATGTAACGCTGCGCCAATTGCTGCACCTCGGCGCGCTGCCGGATGTCCCGGCGAGCTGGCCCTGGGCGACCTATGATTATTTCTGGATCGTGGATTTCGGCGCCGACGGCAAGCCGACCCGATTCACCATGCAGCGGCAGGTGTTCGACGGCGCGTTCTCCAACCTGCCGTCGAACGAATGGGGCGCGCCGAACGGCATGACCGCGCAAACCGGCTGCGTGCTCTAGCCGCCGCGCGCGGTTCGGCCTCGGCTATTGCTTGATGATCGTGCTCTTGGCGCCGTCGGGCAGGGTATCCACCACCAGCAGACGGACCGCCTCCGGTCCGTCGTTCACAGCGAAGTGCCATTGGTCGATCACCTCGAAGATGGCGTCCCCCGGCTTGTAGGTGAGCGTCAGCGCCGTCGCTTCCATCGTTACGGACAATGTCCCCGCCAGCACATAGGCGAAGCGCGGGTAGGGGTGCTTGTGGGCCGGGAGGCGGGCGCCCGGCGCAATCACATATTCCGAAAACGTCACGCGGGCGTCTCCGGGCGGAAAGCGGATCGGCTGGCCGGACGCGGTCGTGGTCGAGGACGCGATCGGCTTTACCACGACCGGCGGCTCGCCCCGCGCCGGCGCGATCCCCGACGCGATCAGCGCGGCGATGCCAAGTGAAATGACGATTGACCGATGTGCCATGGCGTTCCTCGAGTCGCGGTTCTGAGCGCACCGTTTTTTCCCGCGCCGGGCCCCCTCGAGCCGGACCGATAAGACCAGGCGCATCGGGCACGGCACGCTTTTGTGCCCCTATAGCGCACATATTTGGCGGGCGCGTCGGCAAAGTCAGCCAGACACAAGCCTTCAAATGGATTTTGCGGCGGTGCCGTCATCCTACCCCAACATGGCAAATTGGTCATCGTCGGTGGCTGCAGGGGACCAGGGCAGAAGGAAATGCAATGTCCATCGCGCAAGTTATCGCCATGCCACGCAAGACAGGCTCCAGCTTTCCGGGGATGGAGTTCCTAGACGACCTGCCCTTCGCCATCATGCTGTGCGACCCGACGACCTGCATCATTCAATATGCGAACGGGAAATCCCGCGAATTGCTGCAGGAAATCGAGCATGTCCTGCATGTTTCGCCCGATGCGGTCGTCGGCGCTTCTCTTGATGTCTTTCACCAGCACCCCGGGCAGGCGCGCCGGATCGTGCAGGACCCGAGCAAGCTGCCTTACAAGACGGTCATCCGCGCCGGCAATGAGATGCTCGACCTGACCATCAACGCGATCCTGGATGCGCGCGGCAAATATCGTTACGCGCAGCTCACCTGGAATCGGGTGACGCAGATCCTCGAGGAGAAGCACAAGACCGAGCATCTGCTGCGGATGCTCGACGAGCTGCCCATCAACGTGATGACCTGCGAAAAGGATGGGCTGAAGATCAATTATGCCAACCGGGCCAGCCTCGATACGCTGCGGCGCATCGAGAAGCATCTGCCTATTCAGGCGGATGATCTGGTCGGCACCTCGATCGATATCTTCCACAAGCATCCGGCGCACCAGCGCGCGCTGCTCGCGGATCCGAAGAACCTGCCGCATTCCGCGAAGATTCGCGTCGGACCGGAGACGCTTCAGCTGCGCGTTTCCGCCTCGCACAATTCGGAAGGGACTTATGTCGGCCCGATCCTGACCTGGTCGGTGATCACCAAGAGCATCGCGGTCGCAGCGGGCGTCACCGAGGTGGTCGAAGGCCTGCGGCAGACCGCCACCAGCATGAGCCAGGAAAGCGACACGCTGCTGGAGCTGAGCGAAGGCTCGGAGAGCGCGGCCGCGTCCGTCAGCGCCGCCGCCGTGGAAATGGCTGCTTCGTTTGACGAAATCTCGAAGCAGATTCAGCATGCCGCGACCATGTCGCGCGATGCCGCCGACCGCAGCAGCTCGGCCGACAACCTGGTTCGCGGGCTGGCAGACAGCGTCGGGCGCATCGGCGCCGTCACCGCCTTGATCGAGAAGATCGCCGCTCAGACCAATCTGCTCGCCCTCAATGCCACCATCGAGGCGGCGCGCGTGGGAGAGGCCGGAAAGGGATTTGCGATCGTCGCGCAGGAGGTGAAGGCGCTGGCCGTGCAGACCGCCAACGCCACCAAGGATATCCGCGCACAGGTGGAGGCGGTGCAGGCTACCAGCACGGATGCCGCCGTTGCGGTCAGCGACATCTCGAGCAATGTCGGACAGGTCAGCCAGGTGTTCATCGCGCTGGCAGCCGGCGTCCAGGAACAGGTCGCCACCACTCATTCGGTGAGCCAGATGATCACCCAGGTTTCCGGCAAGGCGAAGGACATCCGCTCGGGAGCGGTGCAGGCGCGCAGTGTTGCTTCGGAGGTGTCGCATTTCGCCGAGCGCCTGAACGGAGAAATGGCCGCTCTGCTCGAGGATTCATCCGCCTCCTCGCGGTGATATTTTGAAGCGCGCGTGATCAGACATAAAGTCCGGGCGAAGCTAAAATCGATTTTATACTTTTATCCTTGCCCGGATGTCTCTGAAATAAATTCGGAGAAAAGTGGAAAAATCTGAAACAGCGTGCAGTTTCAAGACATACTTTGAACGTCTCCCCACCACTATCGAAATACCATCACGAAAGAAGCGCTTGTTCCCCGGAGGCAGATCGACCTAATATTGAATTCAGCGAGAATTTTCAGAGTCCACCCGTGTCTGACGAGAACAGTTATTTCTTTATATCAACATTGCTGGACACTATAGATATAGCAGTATGTCTTTTTGATTCAGAAGATCGTACGATTTTTTGGAATCGCGCGTTTACACGATTTTTTCCGGAACATGAGGGGCACGTCTATTCCGGCGAACCCTATCGGGAAAACCTGCGTCGATTCTATGCCGGCAGATTACCGGCGGACGAGATGCCGAACATAGAGCGCTATATTGACGAGGGCGTGGATCGTCATCGCAATCAATCGCGCCCCTTCGTCTTTACGCACAATGGCCGCCGCCTGCGCGTGGCATCTCTCCAGACGCCGGACGGCAGCCGCATTCGAATCTGGCACGACCTCGCCGACGAGACAGGCCGGCCGCCGGAGCCGGTGGCCTGGAACGAATTTCCCATCGATCTGCTGGATTATATCGCCGACGGCGCGATGGTGCTGGACCAGAACGACAAGATCATCGCCATCAACAGCGAGTTCCGGGCGCTCTATGACATCGCGCCGGACGAATCGGTCGTCGGGCTGACGCTGATCGACATCGTGAAGCGCGCCTGGGTTAAGGCGGGCACGGTGGGCCGGGCCGTTGAGGTGGCCGTGCTCGACAATATTCGTTTCGCCGGTGCGCCGTTCGAGGTGGAGCTTCCGGGTGGACGCTGGCGCCGGGTCATCGCGCGGCGCACCGCCAGTGGCATCGGCTATTTCACGCATTCCGACATCACGGTGCTCAAGCGCGCCCTGGCCGACCTCTCCGCGATGGCGGCCACCGATGGGCTCACCGGGCTGCCGAACCGCCGGCGATTCGACGCCGCGCTCGAGGAAGCCTGGCACCGCTGTTGCCGCGAGCGCGCGGCGATTTCGCTGCTGCTCGTCGACATCGATCATTTCAAGTCGGTGAACGATCGCTTCGGCCACGTGGTCGGCGACAATTGCCTGCGCCGTACCGCCTTGATCGTCCAGGGCGCGGTACGCCAATCGATCGATCTTGCAGCGCGTTTCGGCGGGGAGGAATTCGCGGTGCTGCTGCCGAATTCCACACAGGAGGGCGCGGTCACCGTCGGCCGGCGCATCCGTGCCTCCATGGCCCATGAGCCGTGGACCGAAATCCATCCCTATCTGAAGTCCGTCACCGCGAGCATCGGCGTATGCTCCGCCGGCAATGCTGCGGATCTCACCGTTGCGGATTTCATGCGCCACGCCGACGAGGCGCTCTATCGCGCCAAGAACGGCGGCCGCGACCGGCTCGAACTCCACGTCGTCTAGAACGACGGTCGTGCCGAACTGGCGATGCGGAACCGTTAAATTGTGATGGTGGTGAGCCCGTCGGGATTCGAACCCGAGACCCCATGATTAAAAGTCACGTGCTCTACCGGCTGAGCTACGGGCTCACTGGGCATGGGTGTTAGGCCGCGCGGGCCGCAGGGTCAAGGTGGCTAAGGGAAACTGCCTGTGCGCGGCGGTGCTCGGGCGCCCTATTACCGCGTTGCGGTATTGACCGCATCCCGCGCCCGCGCGCACCATCCGGCCGAGAGGGAGGCTCTTCATGCCCGTCATCAACCGTCTCGCCGAAGCGGCGGACGAAATCACCGCCTGGCGCCAGAAACTCCATGAAACACCGGAGCTGCAATACGATTTGCCCGTGACCTCGGCGTTCGTGGCCGAGCAATTGCAGGCGTTCGGCTGCGATGAGGTGGTCACGGGGATCGGCCGCACCGGCGTTGTGGGCGTGATCCGCGGCAATGGCGGGGCGG
The DNA here is from genome assembly GCF_043195145.2 of Roseixanthobacter pseudopolyaromaticivorans. Lineage (NCBI taxonomy): Bacteria > Pseudomonadati > Pseudomonadota > Alphaproteobacteria > Hyphomicrobiales > Xanthobacteraceae > Roseixanthobacter > Roseixanthobacter pseudopolyaromaticivorans. The sequence goes on along the minus strand of NZ_CM195539.1, from coordinate 2,097,302 downwards.
GGCGCACCATCGCGCTGCGGGCGGATATGGATGCCTTGCCGATTCTGGAGCGCACCGGCGCCGTCTATGCGTCCAAGACGCCGGGAAAGATGCACGCCTGCGGCCACGACGGGCACACCGCCATGCTGCTGGGCGCCGCCCGGCACTTGGCTGAAACGCGCAACTTTGCCGGCACCGCCATCATGGTGTTCCAGCCCGCGGAAGAAGGCGGAGCAGGCGGCCGCGCGATGGTGCAGGACGGGCTGATGGAGCGGTTCGGCATCGACGAGGTTTACGGCATGCACAATCTGCCGGGCCTGCCGGTGGGCTGCTTCGGCATCCGCGAGGGGGCCATCATGGCCTCCGCCGACCATGTCGAGATCACCATCGAGGGCAAGGGGTCCCACGCCGCAAAGCCCCATGAGGGGGTGGACGTGGTGCTGACCGGCGCCTCCATCGTCACCGCCTTGCAGCAGGTGGTCGCGCGCAATTTGGACCCGTTGGATTCGGGCGTGGTGTCCATCGCCATGTTCCACGCCGGCGATGCGGACAATGTTCTGCCGCCGAGCGCGCAGCTCACGGGCACTTTGCGCAGCCTCTCGCCCGCCGTGCGCCTGCAATTGCGCGAGCGGGTGCAACAGATTGCGGAAGGCATCGCCGGGGCGTTCGGCGCCGAGGCCAAGGTGCGGTTCGTCGAGGGTTATCCCGTCACCATGAACCATCCGGCCCAGGCCGCCTTCGCGCAAAAGGTGGCGGAAGAGGTCGCCGGCGCGCCGCAGGTTAATGGCGCCGCCCCGCCGCTCATGGCGGCCGAGGATTTCGCCTATATGCTGGAAGCACGGCCCGGCGCCTATATTTTCGTGGGCAACGGGCCGAGCGCCGGCCTGCACCATCCGGCCTATGATTTCGCCGATGCGGCGATCCCGTTCGGGGCGTCCTATTGGGTGCGCCTGGTGGAAACCGCGCTGCGGGCGGCGTGAGCGGTGGCGCTGCCGCCTTCCCCGGTCACTTCGCCCCGGTCACTTCGCCTTGCGCAGGCGGAATTCGAGCACCCCGGCTTCCACCGTGCGCCCTTCGAACATATCGCCCGTCTGCTGGGCGATATGGGGAATGTCGATGACCGACATCGGGTCGGTGCAGGTCACGATCAGCAGGGTTCCCGGCGCGAGGGTCGCCAGCGCCTTGCGGGTGCGCAAGGCGGGTAGGGGGCATTTCAGCCCCTGGAGGTCCAGATGCACCTCGCACGGGCCAGCCTGCGGCTCCTCCACCGGCGATTTGCGCGGGAACGGGCCGATCACGCGGCCTGCTCCTTGAGCCGGGCGAGGCTTTCTTCGCGCCCGAGCACCGAGAGAACGTCGAAAATGGGCGGCGAGGTGGTGCGCCCGGTCAGGGCGGCCCGCAGCGGCTGGGCGACCGCCCCGAGCTTGACGCCGGCCGTCTCCGCATAAGCGCGCACCACCGCTTCCGTCGCCGGCACGGTCCACTCGGCAGCGGCAAGCGCCGGCAGGAGTGCACCAAGATGGGCGCGCGCCTCCCCCGTGAGCAGGGCGCTTGCCTTCTCTTCCAGCGGCAGGGGGCGTTCGGCGAAGATGAAGCCGGCATTGTCCAGCAATTCCACCAGCGTCTTCGCCCGCTCCTTCAGGCCGGGCATGGCGGCGCGCAGCTGCGCCTTGTGCTCCGGCGTCATCTTGGCCAGCCGCTCCGCGCCATCCGGCAGATAGGGGATGAGGGCCATGACCGCATCGAACAATTCATCGTCCGTGCTCGCGCGGATGTAATGCCCGTTGATGTTTTCCAGCTTCTGGAAATCGAACCGCGCGGCCGAGCGGCCCACATGGTCGAGATCGAACAAAGCGATCATTTCCGCGGTGGAGAACATCTCCTGGTCGCCATGGCTCCAGCCGAGGCGCACCAGATAATTGCGCAATGCCGCCGGCAGGTACCCCATGGCCCGGTAGGCATCGACCCCGAGCGCGCCGTGCCGCTTGGACAGCTTGGCGCCGTCCGGCCCGTGGATGAGGGGAATATGGGCCATTTCGGGCACCGGCCAGCCGAGCGCGCGATAGATCTGAGTCTGCCGCGCGGCATTGGTCAGGTGGTCGTCGCCGCGGATGATGTGGGTGACGCCCATGTCATGGTCGTCCACCACCACGGCCAGCATGTAGGTGGGGGTGCCGTCGGAGCGCAGCAGGACGAGATCGTCCAGGTCCTTGTTGGGGAAGGTGACGGTGCCCTGCACCAGATCGTGGATTACGGTCTCGCCATCCTGCGGCGCGCGCAAGCGGATCACCGGCTTGCGATCCTTCGGCGCCTCGGAGGGGTCGCGATCGCGCCAGCGGCCGTCATAGCGCGGCGGGCGGCCCTCCTTGCGGGCGGTCTCGCGCATCTCCTCCAGCTCTTCCGCCGTGGCATAGCAGGGATAGGCATTTCCCAGCGCCACCATCTGCGCCACCGCTTCCTGGTGCCGCGCGACGCGGGCGAACTGATAGACCGTGTCTCCGTCCCATTCGATGCCGAGCCAGGTCAGGCCGTCGAGGATCGCGTCGATGGCTTCCTTCGTGGAGCGCTGGCGGTCCGTATCCTCGATGCGCAGCAGCATCTTGCCGCCCTTGGCGCGGGCATAGAGCCAGTTGAACAGGGCGGTGCGGGCGCCGCCGATGTGCAGGAAGCCCGTGGGAGAAGGAGCAAAGCGCGTAACGATCTCTGACATGAAGGTCCGCCGAAAAGGGGTCTGGAGCGGGGCGGGCGTGCCGCCGGGATGCTGTGTGCACCGCCGGCATATGGCGCGCGGGCGGCGCCCGTGTAGCATAGGCGCGCGCGTTGGGGAACGCGGGGGCATGGCGGGCACATCAAACACTGGCGAGGAGGACCCGCCGCGCACGGAGATGCGCGGCGCGCGCGCTGCTGTCTGGGGCGCGGCGCAGGCTCTGCCGCGTCCGCGTCCGTTCGGTGCTCTGGGCGATCTGCGGGAACGCCTGCTGGCGGGTCTTGCCGCAGACATCCGCGCCGAGGCGGAGGCGGGGCGGCTGGTGTTGTGGCTGCCGGTGCTGTTCGCCGCCGGCATCCTGCTGTATTTCGGCGCCGATCAGGAGCCCTCCCTCCTCGCCGGCCTCCTGCTGACGGCGGCGCTGCTGGCCGCGACGCTGGCGGCGCGGGCGCACGTGTTTTCCTTCGCCGTGCTCGCGGGCGCGACGGCTCTTGCCTGCGGCTTCACCCTGGCATGTCTCCAGACCGCCCGTATCACGCGGCCGATCCTGATCCCGCCGGCGGGCAGCGTGCGGCTGACCGGATTTGTGGAGCACCTCGAGAAGCGGGCGAGCGCTGACCGCATCCTCCTGCGCGTCGAGACGGCGCAGGCCAAGGGGCTGGATTTCAAGCCCGAGCGGGTGCGCCTTTCGCTGCCGCGCGGTTCGGCACCGACGGTGGGCACCGGCATCGCAGTTTCCGCGCGCCTTCTGCCCCCGCTTGGGCCGGCGATGGTCGGCGCTCACGATTTTGGGCGCGCGCCCTGGTTCGCGGGGATCGATGCGGTGGGCTTTGCCCTCGGCCCGCCAAAGACGACAAACCTCGCGCAGGCCCCGCCGCTCTCGGTGCGCGTTGCCTCGCTGGTCCACACGGTGCGGGTCGCGCTCGCCGCGCGCATCCGCCTGGTGTTGAGCGGCACCGCCGCCGATATTGCCGTGGCGCTCGTGACGGGCGATCGTTCCTCCATCGCGCCGGCGGTGGAGGAGAGCATGCGCCTGTCCGGCCTCACCCACGTGCTGTCGATCTCGGGGCTGCACATGGCGCTGGTGGCTGGAACGCTGTTCGCGCTGGTGCGCGGGCTGCTGGCGCTGTTCCCGCCCTTGGCGCTCGGCGCGCCGGTTAAATCCCTGGCTGCGCTCTGCGCGCTGATCGGCAGCGCGCTTTATCTCGTCCTGTCGGGCAACGATGTCGCCGCGCAGCGCTCGTTCCTCATGCTGGGCCTAGTGTTGTTGGGCGTGATCGTCGGACGCGCCGCACTGACTTTGCGCAGCGTCGCGGTGGCGGCGGTGCTGGTGCTCGCGGCGGCGCCGATTTCAGTGCTCGACCCCGGCATGCAGATGTCGTTTGCCGCCACGCTCGCTCTGGTGGCCGCGTTCGAGCGGCTGCGGCCGTTGCGCCTCGGATGGACGGCCGAGGGTCGCGTCGCGCATGTCGCGCTCAAAGCGGCGCTGTTCGTGGGCGGCCTTGCGATGACCTCCCTTGTCGCCGGTCTTGCCACCGCGCCTTACGGAGCCCTGCATTTCCAGCGCATCGGAGCCTATGGCCTGCTTTCGAATCTCGCGGCCATGCCGGCCGTGAGCTTCCTGGTGATGCCGTTCGGCCTGCTCGGGGTGCTGCTGCTGCCGTTCGGCCTGGATTCGTTAGCATGGCCGGTCATGGGGCTCGGCCTCGACATCATGGTGGGGGTTTCGGACAAGGTGGCCGCACTGCCGGGTGCGGGCCTGCGGACCGACTGGTTCAACCCGCCCTCGGTTCTCGCGGCGAGCCTTGCCCTGCTGTGCCTGTGCTTGCTGCGCGGGCGGCTTGCGGCAATCGCCGTCTTCCCGGCGCTGGTGGCTCTCGCGCTCGGTGGCGCGGCGCCACGGCCGGACATTCTTATCGCACCGAACGGGCGCACGGTGGCGGTGCGTGGCGGCGACGGCAAGCTCTCGATCCTCGGGGCCAGCTCGAACCGGATGGTGGCAGAGCAATGGCTCAGCCGCGAGAGCGATACGCGCACGGCGCAATCCGAGGGGTTGGAGAATGCCTTTCGCTGCGACCCGCTGGGCTGCACGGCAACGACGCCCGGCGGCATCCTCGCCGTCTCACGCCGGCCGGAGGGGCTGGAGGCGGATTGCCTCAACGCGGCGCTCGTCGTGACCCCACACCCCGCTCCCAGGAAATGCCCGGCGAAGGTGATTACACCTGCCGACATGGCCCATACCGGCACGCTTGCGCTGTTCAGGGCCCCAGACGTACCGTCGTCCCCGGCGGGATGGCGCATCGTTCCGGCGCGCTCTCCCCGTCAGCAACGCCCGTGGATGCCGCCTTTGCCTCCGGTGGCCGCCGAGGGCGAGGAGGGACCGGGCGCTGCCGGACAGATGCAGGACGACGCCGCGCGCTGACGATCGAAATCGGCAGGGCTGCCCGCCCTCAATAGCGGCGCATCAGCCCGACCAGCCGGCCCTGCACCCGCACGCGGTCAGGTCCGAAAATCCGGGTCTCATAGGCGGGATTTGCCGCTTCCAGCGCGATGGAAGCGCCTTTCTTGCGCAGGCGCTTCAATGTGGCTTCCTCGTCATCCACCAGGGCGACGATGATGTCGCCCGTCTCGGCGCTGTCGCATTTGCGTATCAGCACGGTGTCGCCGTCCAGAATGCCGGCCTCGATCATGCTGTCGCCGCGCACTTCCAACGCGAAGTGCTCGCCCGTGCCCAGCATTTCCGGCGGCACGTTCAAGGTGTGGCTGCGGGTTTGGATTGCGGAAATGGGAGAGCCGGCGGCGATGCGGCCCATGACCGGCACGGTCACGGTGGGCGAACTCTCCTCGTCCTCCACCGGCGGGCGTACGCGGCCGAGGCTGCCTTCGATCACACTGGGGGAAAAGCCGCGCCCGCCTGAGGATGCGGCGCGGCTCGCGGCGAGGCCGGGGGCGGCGCTGTCCGGCAGGCGAACCACTTCCAGCGCCCGAGCGCGATTGGGAAGACGGCGGATGAAGCCGCGCTCTTCCAGGGCCGTGATCAGCCGATGAATGCCCGACTTGGAGCGAAGGTCGAGGGCTTCCTTCATCTCGTCGAAGGAGGGCGGGACGCCGGTTTCCTTCAGGCGTTCATGGATGAAACGCAACAGATCGTATTGCTTGCGCGTCAGCATGGTCTCACCCGTCCCCATCCCGCTTCCGGTTCGGCAGCGATGACCCGCAGGAGATCACCAAAACCGAAACAAATCATGAACAAGCATTAGCTGTTCCTTTTGTGTTCTGCAAGGGTGAACATCGCGTTAACGGTATTTCAGGAGGGCAATTGCAGGATCTGGCAGGGGTCCCCGATCGCGCCGGCCGGCGCAAAGGCGGGGCGGATCAACAGGCAATCGGCCGTGGCAAGGGTGGTCAGCATGGCGCTGTCCTGGATCGGCAGCGGGTTTGCAACCAATGCTCCGTCGGGCGCGAACGACAGGGTCGCGCGCATATAATCGACGCGGGAATCGTTGGCCTTCACCGGGCAGCCAAGACGCGCCGCGCGCAAAGGCTGGCCATGGGCGGCACCCTGGAGCGCATTCAACAGGGGAATCAGGAACAGCACGGCGCCGACATAGGCGGAAACCGGATTGCCCGGCAGGCCAAGCACGCGCATGCCCTCGCGCGCACCGAACATCAGCGGCTTTCCGGGCCGCAGCGCGATCCGATGGACGGTGAGCGTCACGCCCTCGCTCCGCAGGGCCGGCACGATCAGGTCATGCTCGCCAACAGATGCCCCGCCGGAGGTGACCAGCACGTCTATTCCCGATTCGGCGGCCGAGCGGATGGCGGCGCGGGTGGCCTCCAGCGAATCGCCGACGAGCCCCAGATCTACGGCTTCGGCACCGTGTGCACGGGCGAGGGCGGCGACGCCGTAGACATTTGAAACGACGACCTCGGAGAGGGCGCCGCTGCCTTGGCCCGGACGAACCAGTTCATCCCCGGTTTGCAGGATGCCCACCTTGGGGCGCGCATGGACGCGCAGAACGGGATGGTCCGCTGCGGCCGCCAGCATCACGTCGCGGTCGCTCAGGCGTCGCCCGGCGGGCAGGATCAGGCTGTCGGCGGGAAAATCGAACCCGGCCTTGCGCACGTTGCGCAAAGGCGCGGTGGGTGCGGTGGTGGTGAGAAAGTCACCGTCCCGCTCCACATTCTCTTGGATCACCACCGTGTCCGCGCCCGCGGGCAGCAGGGCGCCGGTGAAGATGCGAACCGCTTCGCCGGTCGCAATCGCTCCGGGAAACGGGCGCCCGGCGGCGGATTCCCCGATCACCCGCAAGGTTGCGGGAACATGCGCGATGTCTGAAGCCGCCACCGCATATCCGTCCATGGCGGACATGTCGGCCGCCGGTTGGCTTCGGCGGGCCCACAGATCGGCGGCGAGCACGCGGCCCGTCGCCTCGGCGACTGGCACGGACTGCGCAGACAGGGGCACGACGCCGGCCACCACGAGCGCGAGGGCCTCTTCCACCGGCATCAATGCCATGTCGCCTGCTCCGAATTCTATTTCTGGCTCGGGCGCCTTAGGCGTCGTCGGCGCGCCATTCGCCGGAGCGTCCGCCCGCTTTCTCCAGCAGGCGAATCCCCTCGATGCGCATGCCGCGATCAGCGGCCTTGGCCATGTCATAGATGGTCAGGCAGGCGAGGGAAACCGCCGTAAGCGCCTCCATCTCCACCCCGGTCTGGCCGCTGGTCTTGACGCGGGCGCGCACGACGAGGCCGGGGAGGGTCGCATCGGGCTCGATTTCAACTTCCACCTTGGAAATCATCAGCGGATGGCAAAGTGGAATAAGCTCGTGGGTGCGCTTGGACGCCATGATGCCGGCGATCCGGGCGACGCCGAGCACGTCGCCCTTCTTGGCATTGCCCGAGAGGATCAGCTCCAGCGTCGGCGCCGCCATCACGACCCGCCCCTCCGCCAGGGCCTCGCGCGTGGTCACCGCCTTTTGCGAGACGTCGACCATATGGGCCGCGCCCGAGGCATCGAGATGGGTCAGCTGCGCCATGTGGCTATTTCGCCCGCGTCCAGGTCTGGGTCTCGCAGAATGGCACCACGACGCAACCGCGCACCTTCAGCGTGTTGTCGCCGGCAAGGCTCAGCGAGGCGCTATAGGTCTTGCCGTCGTCGGGATTGTAGATCTGTCCGCCGGACCAGTTGCCACCGCTGCCGGTGAAGCCCTGGAGGATCAGCAGGCCCTTAAGGGTTCGCCCGCGCAGGCTGGCATTGGAATTCTTGGAATCGGTGAGGCCGGGATTGGTCTTGATGTCGTCCGAGGAGACGAGGCGGCCGCACACGGATCCGCCACAGGGCACGATTTCCACCACGCCCTGGTCAGTGGGCGTCAGCCACGTGCCGGTCACGTCGGCGGCTAAAACAGGCGATGCCAAAACGGACAGCACCGCCACCATCAAGGGCACCTTACGCATTGTCCCCTCCCGAAAATCCATGCCCGGAAGATTCGCGATCCCGGAACGCGCGGCACTATGGCAGAGGTGCCTTTGCGCAGCCAGCAGCCGAGCGGGATGGTCGCCACGCTCTTTACAGCGGTTCACCTGTCAGGCGGCAAGAAGCGTACGCGTCGCGGATGCGACATCGCTTTGCCGCATGAGGCTCTCGCCGACGAGGATTGTGCCGATGCCGATGCCGGCGAGGCGCGCCACGTCCTGCGAGGTGAAGATGCCGCTTTCGCCGATGCAGATGCGGTCCTTCGGCACCCGTGGGGCGAGGAGTGCGCTGGTGTCCAGCGTGGTCTCGAAGGTCCGCAGATTGCGGTTGTTGATGCCGACCAGCGTGCAGGGCAGGGCAAGCGCGCGATCCAGCTCTTCTGCGTCATGGACTTCCACGATGGCGTCCATGCCATAGGCGGTCGCCGCGTCCAGCAGGTCGCGGGCCAACGCGTCATCGACGCCGGCCATGATGATCAGGATGCAATCGGCGCCCCAGGCCCGCGCTTCCGCCACCTGATAGGTGTCGTACATGAAATCCTTCCGCAGCACCGGCAGGGAAACCGCCGCGCGCGCCTGGATCAGGAATTGCGGCGCGCCTTGGAACGAGGGCGTGTCGGTGAGGACGGAGAGGCATGCGGCCCCGCCCGCCTCATAGGCACGGGCGAGCGCGGGAGGATCAAAGTCGGCGCGGATCAGGCCCTTGGAGGGGCTGGCCTTCTTGATCTCGGCGATCAAAGCGGTGCGTCCGGCATCCAAGGCCGCGCGCAGGGCGCCGGCGAAGGGGCGCACCGGGCTCGCCGCGCGGGCGTCCGCTTCCACCTCGGCGAGCGGACGTGCGGCCTTGGCGGCGGCGATCTCTTCGCGCTTATAGGCTTCGATGCGGGTGAGGATATCGCTCATGACTTCACCGGAGGCGCGACTTTTTCGGAAACCATCACAAGCTGTTCCAGCCGGGCGCGCGCCGAGCCGGTGTCGAGGGAGGTCTGCGCCATGGCGACCCCCTCCGTGAGATCCGCGGCGCGGCCGGCGATGAGCAGAGCGGCCGCCGCATTCATCACGGCCACGTCGCGATAGGCGCCGGGTTCACCATCCAGCACCGCGCGCAGGGCGATGGCATTGTGAGCGGCATCGCCGCCCTTCAAGGCCTCGGGCGCGACGCACCGCAGACCCACATCCTCGGGCGCGATCTCGAACGTGTGGATGCGATCCTCGTCCAGGGAAGCCACGTGGGTCACGCCGGACAAGGTGATCTCGTCCAAACCGTCGGAGCCGTTCACCACCCAGGCGCGCTGCGATCCGAGTGTGCGCAGCACCTCGGCGAGCGGCACGATCCAGGATTTGGCGTAGACGCCGACCATCTGCCGCTTCACGCCGGCCGGATTGGAGAGCGGGCCGAGCAGGTTGAAGATGGTGCGGGTGCCCATTTCCACCCGCGTCGGCCCCACATGCTTCATGGCCGGATGGTGAGAGGGCGCGAACATGAAGCCGATGCCGGCCTCGGCGATGCAGCGCGAGATGCCCTCGGGCATAAGGTCCAGCCGCACGCCCAGCGCCGCCAGCACATCCGCGGCCCCCGACTTGGAGGAGAGCGCACGGTTGCCGTGCTTGGCCACCGGCACGCCCGCGCCCGCTACGATAAAGGCGGCGCAGGTGGAAATATTGTAGGAGCCGGAGGCATCGCCCCCGGTACCCACCACATCCACCGCCTCGTCCGGCGCTTCCACGGGCAGCATCTTGGCCCGCATGACGCTGACGGCGCCGGCGATTTCCTCCACGGTCTCGCCGCGCACACGCAGGCCCATGAGCAGCGCGCCCATCTGTGAGGGCGTGGCATCGCCCGACATCATCTTGTCGAAGACGTAGGCGGATTCCTCGCGCGTCAGCGCCGCGCCGGTCGCGACCTTGCCGAGCAGGGGACGGAACTGTTCCATGGCGTCAGCTCCGCCCCTGCCGGCTCGCGTTGAAGGCGCGGGCGATTTCAAGGAAATTGCGCAGCAGGGCGTGGCCATTTTCCGAGGCGATGCTCTCGGGATGGAATTGCACCCCGTGCACGGGCAGCGTGCGGTGGGCGAGCCCCATGATGAGGCCATCCTCGGTGCGCGCCGTCACCTCCAGCGCGTCGGGCAAGGTGTTCTGCTCGACGATCAGGGAATGATAGCGGGTCGCGAGGAAGGAATGGTTCAGGCCGCGGAACACCGAGCGGCCCTCATGATGGATCTGCGACATCTTCCCGTGCATGGGAATCGGCGCGCGCACCACGTCGCCGCCGAACACCTGGCCGATCGCTTGATGGCCGAGGCACACGCCGAACAGCGGCACTTCGGTGCTCGCCCGGGCGATGAGATCGCAGCAGATGCCGGCTTCCGTTGGCGTGCACGGGCCGGGCGATATGACGATGGCGTCCGGCTTTTCAGCCAGCACGTCCTCGACGCTCAGCGCATCGTTGCGGTGAACGGTGACATTTGCGCCCAGCTCGCCGAGATAATGGACGAGGTTGTAGGTGAAGCTGTCGTAATTATCGATCAGCGTAACGGCGGTCATCGTGGCTCCAGGCCCGGCGGATCCGGGCAGGCGCGCTCCTCGCGGAAGATTTGGGAGCTGCCCCTGAGTTAAAGCGCGGGGGTGACGGAAGGGTCAAGCCTCACGCCATCGCTCGTGGATGCACGCCAGCCGCGCCATGGTCACTGGCCCCTCTTGGCATGGGCGGCGAAACGCACCGCTTCCTCGCCGGCGCGGAACAGGGCCTTGGCCTTGTTGATGCATTCCTGGTGCTCGCTCAGCGGCACGGAATCATACACCAGCCCGGCGCCGGCCTGCACATACATGCGCCCGTCCTTCACCACGGCTGTGCGCAGCACGATGCAGGTGTCCATCTCGCCATTGGCGCTGAAATAGCCGATGGCGCCGGCATAGATGCCGCGCTTGTCCTTCTCCAGCTCGTCGATGATTTCCATGGCCCGCACCTTGGGCGCACCGGAGACCGTGCCGGCGGGAAAGCCCGCCGCGAGCGCGTCGAGCGCGTCGAAGCGCGGGTCCACCTTCCCCTCGACGTTGGAGACGATGTGCATCACCTGGCTGTAGCGCTCGATGAAGAAGCTGTCGGTGACCTCTACCGTGCCGATCTGCGAGACCCTGCCGGCATCGTTACGGCCGAGGTCCAGCAGCATGAGATGCTCCGCCCGCTCCTTGGGATCAGCGAGCAATTCCTGTGCGAGTGCCTCGTCCTCGACATGAGTCGCACCCCGCTTGCGGGTGCCGGCGATGGGGCGGATGGTGACCTTGCCGTCGCGCAGCCGCACCAGGATTTCCGGGCTGGAGCAGACGACGGAAAAGCCCTCGAAGTTCAGATACACCAGGAACGGTGCGGGATTGACCCGCCGCAACGCTCGGTAGAGCGCGAACGGGGGCAGGGCGAACGGGCTTTCGAACCGCTGGGAGAGCACCACCTGGAAGATGTCGCCGGCGCGGATGTAATCCTTCGCCTTCTCCACCATGGCGCAGAATTCCGCCTCGGTGGTGTTGGAAACGGGCTCCACATGGGTGTGAAACGGCTCCGGCGCCGGGTGGGCCATGGGCCGGTCGAGCCCTGCCACCACGCTGTCGAGCCGGGCGAGCGCCGCCTCGAACGCCGCGCGGGCGGACACGCCCTCCTGCGGGCGCACCGGCGTCACGGCGGTGAGTTCGTCCTTCACCGCATCGAACACCACCATCAGCGTCGGCCGGATGAGCAAAGCTTCCGGCACGCCGATGGGATCGGGCTTGGCCGGCGCGAGGCGCTCCATCTGGCGCACCATGTCGTAGCCGAGATAGCCGAAAACGCCCGCCGCCATGGGCGGGGCCCCGGCCGGCAGATCGATGGCCGATTCGGCGAGCAGGCTGCGCAGGGACATCAAAGGCGGCTCGGCGCAGGGCTGGAAGGCGCGCGTGTCACTCAGGGCGGAACGGTTGATTTCCGCCTTGTCGCCATTGGCCCGCCAGATCACGTCGGGATCGAGGCCGATCATGGAATAGCGGCCGCGCGTCTGGCCGCCCTCCACCGATTCCAGCAGGAACGCATTGGGCTTTTCGCCCGCGATCTTGAGGAAGGCGGAGACCGGCGTCTCGAGGTCCGCGATCAGGGTGGTGGTCACCACCTGCGCCTCGCCGCGCGCATAGCGCTGGGCGAAGGCATCGAAATCCGTGGGAGCGTTCATCATGGTCGCGATCAATTCGTGCCGCCGCCGATCGCCTGCTGAAGCAGGCGTTCGTTCACCGAGACGCCAATCTGGCTGCGCAGCTGGGCGAGATATTGCAGCAGCAGGTCGGTTTCGATCTGCTGGCCGATGCGGGCGGCGGCTTGCTGCTCCGCCGGCGTCACCTGCGGCACCGTGATGCCCGTCACCTGGAACACGATCCGCTCGGCCGGCACGGTCCCGGAGGCGAGGCCGAAGCCGTTCAACGGCACATCGAAGATCTTGGCGACGGCGTCAGCCGAGAAATCCGAGGCGGCGCGGCCTCTTTGCAGGTTCTGTGCAGTTTTCAATTCAAGCCCGGCGCCGGTGGCGACATCGACCAGCGGCTTGCCGCTTTGAAGGTAGGCCAGCAATTGCTTCGCCTTGGCATCCACCGCTTTGACGGTTTCGTCCTCGGTCCAGCGGGCGAGCACCTGATCGCGCACTTCGTCGAACGGACGCTCCCGCGCCGGCGTCACTTCATTGACGTCGTACCAGACATAGCCGCCGTTCTGCGGCAATTGCACCGGCTCGGTCTCGACACCGGGCCGCGAAGCGAAGGCACCAGCGACGACCTCCGCGCTGCCCGGAACGTCGCGAATCTCCGCGCCCGTGGGATCGCGGCCGGAGCGATCCACCGCGTCGATGGTTTCGGTATGGAGGCCGAGCTTCTGCGCGATCTCGGCGAGGGTCGCTCCAGAGCCGCGCTCGTCTTCGATGGAATCGTGCTTGTCGAGCAATTCGCGGCGCGCGCGATCGAGCGCAAGTTCCTTGCGCAAAGCGTCCTGCACCTGTTCGAACGGCTGTGTCTGGCCCGGTTCGATCTTGGTGACATGCACCAGCGCCGAGCCGAACGCACCGGGAATGGGCGCGCTGGTGCCATCGAGCGGCAGCGAGAACGCGGCTTCGGCAATCTTCGGGTCGATGAGATCGGACCGGACGACGGTGCCGAGGTCGATGTCCTTCGGGCTAAGGCCGCGCGCGGCGGCGATCTGCTCGAAGGTTTCTCCGGCCTTGATCTTGTCCGCGGCCTGCTGCGCCTCGTCGGCGTTGGAGAACACGATCTGCTGGACCGCGCGACGCTCCGGGCTGCCGAAGCGGCCGGTGTTGCGGTCATAGGCCGCCTTCACGTCCGCATCCGCCACCTGCACCCAGGGCGCAAGGGTGGCAGGGGTGAGGGCCAGCACCGTGATCTTGCGATACTCCGGCGCGCGGAACGTGATCTTGTGGGTGTTGAAGAACGCCTGGAGCTGCTCGTCGGTGGGCATGGGCACCGGGCCGGCGGTGGTCGGGCCGACCGACATATAGGCGACCGCGCGCTGCTCGCTTTCATAGCGATGCGCGGCGTCCAGCAGAACCGCGGGCGCCACGAGATCGCCGCCGAGCGCGGAGGCGATCTGCTGGCGCAGCATCCGCTGCTTCTCGGCCGCGAGGAAGCGCGGCTCGGTGAGATTGTTGGCGCGCAGAAGCTGTTGGAAATAAGCGGGATCGAATTCGGTCGCGCCGGGCCGGCGCAGGGCCGGATTGGCGCGCACGGCGCGCGCCACCTCTTCGTCCGAGATCGCAAGACCCAGGGCCTTGGCGGTATCGTCGAGGGTCGCCTCGGCCACCATCTGGTTCAGGATCTGGCGGTCCAGGCCGAACGCGCGTGCCTGTTCGGGCGTGAACGGGCGCCCGGTGCGGCGGCCAATCTGCTGCACCTGGTCCAGATACTGCTGGCGGAACGCGTCGGCCGAAATCTCGGTATCGCCGACCTTGGCGACCGCGCGGGCGCTTTGGCCCCGAAACACGTCTGCGATGCCCCAAACGAGAAAGCTGACGGTGAGCAGAAGAAGGAAGGCCTTGGCGATAAAGCCGGAGGCGCCTTTACGGAGAGTCTGAAGTACCATTGCTCAGTCTGGTTTGAGGAGGGGCGCGGCCCCGACGCAGAAGCCGCGCATCATAGGGAGGGGCACCCCGCGCCGCAACGGCGCAGGCGGTGCTGTTTGCCGTGTTGCGCGCCCTCTGATAACCGGTCCGAAACTTCCCTGTCCATCCGTGTCTGTCCTGGAGGATTTCATGCCCGCTGCCCGCCGTCCGCTCGTTGCCGGAAACTGGAAGATGAACGGACTGCGGCACTCGGGGGCGGAATTGCTCGCCATGGTCGATGGCTATGACGCCGCCCTGCAGGCTCGCGTCGATCTGTTGATCTGCCCGCCGGCCACTTTGATCGCCGGATTGGCGGGAGAGATCGCCGGCGCGGCCATCGCGATCGGCGGGCAGGATTGCCACGCCAAGCCCTGCGGGGCGCACACTGGGGATATTTCCGCCGAGATGATCGCCGATGCGGGCGGCACCTTCGTCATCGTCGGGCACAGCGAGCGCCGCACCGATCATGGCGAGAGCGACGACATGGTCCGCGCCAAGGCGGCCGCCGCGCTGCGCGCCGGCTTGGTTCCGGTGGTCTGCGTCGGCGAGACTCAGGCGGAGCGCGATGCCGATGCCTGCCTCCATGTGGTGGCGCGGCAGGTGCGCGGGTCGCTGCCGGACGAGGCCCCGGCAGACCGGCTGGTGATTGCTTATGAGCCGGTCTGGGCGATCGGATCGGGTCGCGTTCCCACGGTTGCGGAGGTTGAAGAGGTGCACGCCGAGATTCGCAACGTGCTGCGGGAGCGTTTCGGCGCGGACGCGGAAAAAGTCCGAATCCTCTACGGCGGCTCGGTGAAGCCGGAGAACGCAGTGGTTCTGCTCCGTGCCGCGAACGTGGACGGCGCCCTGGTGGGCGGCGCGAGCCTCAAGTCGGCCGATTTCCTGGCGATCGCCAGCGCCTATCTGTGAGACGCTGGGCCCTCGCGACAGGTTCAAGGTGCAGATAATAGGCACCCTGAACCTGCCGCGGCATCTTAAAGCGAGAAGTTGGTCGCGCTCAGCAATTGCTTGATGACGCTCAGCTCTTCGCCGCTGGTGGGGGTCTTCTGCGAGACGAAATCGAACACCTTTCCGTCCTGCAGGCCGTAGTTCGCGATGCGAGTGACGCGGCGGTTCTTGTCGAAATAGATCGCGAGCACCTTCTGCTCGGTGATCTCTGGCTTCAGGAAGGCGACCCGCTTTTCCACCTGCGAGATATAATAGAACACGTCGCCCTGAACGGTGGAGACGGTAGAGGGCGTGCCGAGCACCAGCAGCACCTGTTCCTGGCTCGAGCCCACGGGCACCTGTTCCAGCGCGCCTTCGCTCATGACATAGCCGCGCTGGTAGGTCCGCACCACGCCGCTGATGGACGTGCCCGCCCCGCCGACGAAGTTCGCGCAGCCGGACAGCGTGCCCGCCGTCACCACCAGCCCGAGCGCGGCGCAGACTTTCCTATGCAAGGCGCTACGCGAAACGGAACTTCTCACTTGCGATGACGCCACGCCGATTCCCTCGATTTCAGCCCGTGCGGCACATGCCGCCTGATCCCTGAGCGATGCTGCTGCAGATGCCACTGCCCTTGCCACGACGCCTCCAGCGCGCTACGCCCCATGCTCATCCGCGTCTAGCCAACGAGCGACGCACAGACCCGCAAAAAGTGATGCTGAATCTGTTTCGTCGACCCGAGCGCCGTGCGACCATCCAGCGCCTCTATGGCGTGATCGTGGCGCAGGCGCGGCAGCCCGCCTTCTATACCGACTTTGCCGTGCCCGATACCATAGAGGGACGGTTCGAATTGGTATTGCTGCATACATTTCTGGTGTGCCATCGCCTCAAAAGCGGGGATGAGGCGAGCCGCGACATGTCGCAAATGGTGTTCGACGCGTTTCTCGACGACATGGACCGCACGTTGCGCGAAATGGGCGTTGGGGACCTATCCGTGCCCAAGCGCATGAAGAAGATCGGCCAGGCGTTCTATGGCCGTGCCGGCGTGTTCGACGCGGCATTGCAGGCGGATGCATCCGCCGAAGCCTTGGACGAAGCCATCGCGCGAAATGTATATGAGGTCGAGCCGGCCGCGCTCGGCGCGCAGGGCAAGGCGCTCGCCAGCTATGTGCGACAGGCGGTCGCGGTCCTCGCCGCAACTCCCGCGGACCTGTTCGCGCGCGGCGAGGTTCATTTTCCCGCCCCGAATGCAGGCGAGGGTGCCGCTCATGACTGATCTGCCTTTTTCCTATCTGCTGTCCGTGGCCGATGTGCCGTCCCACAGCGTCACGGTGAACCTGGCGCCCGACGAGGCGCAGAGGAGCGCCGTGGCGCGTTTTCTGGACATTCCCGCCGTGCACGCTCTCACAGCAGAACTGCGGATCGTACCGGAAGGCGAGGGCGCGCATGTGGTGGGGCGCCTCAAGGCGCGGGTGCGCCAGATCTCCGTCGTCTCCCTGGAGCCGTTCGACAGCGACCTTGAGGAAGAGGTCGACGTGCATTTCGCGCCGGAGGAAGTCCTCGCGGCACGTGCGGTTGATGAGGACGATCCGGAGGCCGAGCTGGACCAGCCCGACGCCATCGTCAATGGAAGCATCGATCTCGGGCATCTCGTAACGGAATTTCTTTCCCTCGCGCTCGATCCGTACCCCCGGTTGCCGGGAGAGGTTTTTGAAACCGTTGCTGAAGCGCCGGAGGCGCTGTCGCCGTTTGCGGAACTCGCCCGCCTGAAGGACAAATCTTGATTGCCTGCGTCAAATATTGCGGTGTGCGCCCGAGTGGTTATTGTCCGGCCGCTCTGAAGCGGGTGCCTCGTCCGCAGAACAAACTGGAACGTTTGCCTCGATGACCGTGCCCGTTCGCATTGCCGTTGACGCCATGGGCGGGGACCATGGACCGGAGACCGTTCTCGCCGGATGCGCGTTCGCGCTGGAACGGCATCCGGACACGCAATTCATCCTGTTCGGAAACGAAGAGCGCGTTCGTGCCGTCCTGGCTGCTCATGCCAATCTCGCGGCGGCTTCCCGCGTCGTTCACACCGAGATTGTCGTCGGCATGGACGACAAGCCCAGCCAAGCGCTCCGCAATGGCCGGTACAAATCTTCCATGTGGCGCGCCATCGACGCGGTGAAGACCCATGATGCCGATGCGGCGGTTTCCGCCGGCAATACCGGCGCGCTGATGGCCATGGCCAAGTTCAACCTGCGCACGATGCCGGGCATCGGTCGCCCGGCGATCGCCGCCATCTGGCCGACCCTGCGCGGCGAGAGCATCGTGCTCGATGTCGGCGCGTCGATCGGCGCGACCGCCCAGAGCCTCGTCGAAATGGCGATCATGGGCTCGGCCATGGCGCGCTCGGTGCTGAGCATCGAACGTCCCACCATCGGTCTGCTGAATGTGGGCGTCGAAGAGATCAAGGGCGTCGAAGAGGTCAAGGAAGCCGGCCGCCTGCTGCGCGAGGACACCGCCACGGACCTGCTCTACCACGGGTTCGTGGAAGGCAACGACATCGGCGCGGGCACGGTCGACGTGGTGGTGACGGAAGGGTTTTCAGGGAACATCGCGCTGAAGACCGCCGAAGGCACCGCCAAGCAATTGGCGAGCTATCTGCGCTCGGCGATGGGGCGGACCTGGCGCACCAAGCTCGGATACCTTCTGGCGCGCGACGCCTTTCGCGTCTTGCGGGAAAAAATGGATCCCCGCCGCTCGAACGGCGGCGTTTTCCTTGGTCTCAACGGTGTGGTGATCAAGAGCCACGGCGGCGCCGACGCGGAGGGTTTCGCGGCGGCCGTGGACCTTGGCTACGACATGGTGCGGCATCAATTGCTGTCGCGCATCAAAACCAGTCTCCTCGCGCGCGTGCCCCCGTCCGATGGGG
This sequence comes from Roseixanthobacter pseudopolyaromaticivorans, assembly GCF_043195145.2. Classification (NCBI taxonomy): domain Bacteria; kingdom Pseudomonadati; phylum Pseudomonadota; class Alphaproteobacteria; order Hyphomicrobiales; family Xanthobacteraceae; genus Roseixanthobacter; species Roseixanthobacter pseudopolyaromaticivorans. Next base: position 2,079,172 of record NZ_CM195539.1, on the reverse strand, counting down.
CAGGGGCGGCGGTGCCGGCAGAAGCGGAAGGTCAATCGTGAGCGTCATCAAGTCCGTGGTCCGTGGTGTGGGCTCCTACCTGCCGGAACGAGTCCTCACCAATAGCGAACTTGCCCGCTCGGTTGACACGTCGGACGAATGGATCGTGCAGAGGACCGGCATCCGCGAGCGTCATATCGCCGCGACCGGGGAGATGACGTCGGACCTCGCGCGGCATGCTGCGACCCGTGCGCTGGCGGATGCCGGCCTCGAAGCCGCCGACATCGATTTGATCGTCCTCGCAACTTCGACGCCGGATCAAACCTTTCCCGCAACCGCCGCAACCGTCCAGGCGGAACTGGGCATCACGCGCGGCGCGGCATTCGATCTGCAGGCGGTGTGCTCCGGCTTCGTGTTCGCGCTGGCGACCGCCGACGCGCACCTGCGCACCGGCAGCTTCAAGCGCGCGCTGGTGATCGGGGCGGAAACCTTTTCGCGCATCCTCGACTGGGAAGATCGCGGAACCTGCGTGCTGTTCGGCGATGGGGCCGGCGCGGTGGTGCTTGAGGCTCGCGACGCGGCGGATGTTGGCAATCGTGGGATTCTCACCACCCATTTGCGCTCCGATGGCCGGCACCGGAGCAAATTGTTTGTGGATGGCGGGCCCTCTTCGACCCAGACTGTCGGGCATCTGCGCATGGAAGGCCGCGAGGTTTTCAAGCATGCCGTGGGCATGATCACCGATGTGATCGTGGATGCATTTGAGGCGACCGGTGCCTCGGCGGAGACGATCGACTGGTTCGTGCCGCATCAGGCCAATCGGCGGATCATCGACGCGAGCGCTCAGAAGCTTGGAATTGCACCATCCAAGGTTGTGACCACCGTGGACATCCACGGGAATACCTCTGCGGCATCGATCCCCCTCGCGCTCGACGTGGCGCACAAGGATGGCCGCATCAAAACGGGTGACTTGGTTTTGCTGGAGGCCATGGGCGGAGGCTTCACCTGGGGCTCCGCCCTAATCCGATGGTAAGTAAATCATTAATGACGTTGACCAGCCTCGCCCTGAGTGGATAGGGTCGCAACGGCTGTCCCTCTCTCTTGGGGCCGGGGAGACATATGGCTGGTAAGACCATAACGCGTGCCGATCTCTGTGAGGCGGTCTACCAACAGGTGGGCTTGTCGCGGACGGAATCCGCAGCGCTTGTAGAACTTGTGCTGAGCGAAATCGCCGACTGCCTCGCCAAAGGCGAGACGGTGAAGCTTTCCTCTTTTGGTTCATTTGTCGTGCGCTCCAAGGGGCAGCGCATCGGCCGCAATCCGAAGACCGGCGAGGAGGTGCCAATTGAGCCCCGCCGCGTCATGGTCTTCAAGCCGTCCAGCATCTTGAAGAATCGCATAAACGGGCGCACAGAAAACGGCCTGGATCGCGACTGATCCGGTGGTGCGGGCATGATGCCCGCAGTGCATGGAGGCGAGCGCACGTGTCCGGAGCGAGGCAAACGGACAAATCACCGGACGCCTTTCGCACCATCAGCGAGGTGGCCGAGGATCTCGACCTGCCCCAGCACGTGTTGCGCTTCTGGGAAACCCGATTCACGCAGATCAAGCCCATCAAACGGGCCGGCGGCCGAAGGTTCTACCGACCTGAGGATGTCGATCTGCTGCGGGGCGTCCGTCACCTGCTCTATGGTGAAGGCTATACCATCAAGGGCGTGCAGCGAATCCTCAAGGAGCAAGGGATTCACTACGTCCAGGATCTCGCCATCGAAGAAGAGGCGGCCGGCTTCCAGCCGATGCCCGCGCCCGTCCAGGGACGCGCCGAACCGCCGCGCCGGCAGGCCGCTCCGCCGGACGATTACGACGAAGCGCCTTACGCGACCGATATCGAGCCTGAGCCGCGTCGGCGGGCCAATGGGCGCGGGCAAGCCGAAGGTGGTCAGGCCGGCTTCGGCGGCTTCCTCGGCCTCTTGCCACGTCGCGGCAAGGCGCGCACCGAGCCGCCGGTCGAAGAGCCTCCCGTCATCGCGGAGCTTCCGTTCCCGGAGTTTTCTCAACATACCCGCCGCCATGAAGGGCCTGTTGAGCCCCGCCTCGAGGCCCCGCGGCCGCCCGCACCCGTGCGTCCGGCTGCCGCGCCGCGCCGCGCCGGCGCCCCTCCGGGGCCGGTTGAGCCGAGGCTCGACCGGGACGATGAGAGCTTCTACCGGCGAATGCCTGAACCCGCCTATCCTGAGCCTGACTATCCTGAAGAGGATGACGAGGACGACGATCAGGTGGAGTCCTATGCTCCGCCCCGCGCCGCGCCCTCGTTCGCTCCAGAGCCGCGGCGCGAGCCTGATGTGGTCAGCCCGCCCGCCGTTCCGCAGCGGCGACCGACGCGCGGACCCGCCTCGCGGCTGCCAGAGCCACCACCGGTTCCCGAGCTTGAAGACCCCTTGTTGCCGTTCTTCGACGATGATGCCTTCGGTCCCGACAGCACGCAGATTTCGGAACCCCTGGATGCCCGCATCCGGCGGCTAAAGGAGCATGCGCCGGGGCCGCCGGAGGAATACATCCCCGCGCGCGCACGCCGGGCGGAGGTTCCACGTGGTGAAGTTCCGCGCGAAGACGACCGAGAGGTGACGTTCCGGGCGGATATGCGCGATAGCGAACGGCGTCCGCCGCCAGGCCCCGCACGCGGCATCTCGCAGCCGGCGGACGACTGGCCGAGAGAGTGGCGCGAGGACGAGGCGCAATTTGCTCCGGACCTCGGCGCGGAGCCGCGCGCTCCTAGCCTTAACGTGCCGCCTTTGCGGGCGGACGATCGTCGCGATCTCCGACGCTCCGAGACGCGGCCGCCGTCGCGACCTCACGCGGTCCCCCCGGCCGAGCCCGTTGGAAAATTGCGTCTGGGACCTTTGACCGGCCCGGTGGAGGAATTTGAATTGGAGGATCCGGAGCCGTTGCGGTGGGATCACCATCAGGGCTTTCGGCCGGATGTTGTCCCGCGCGAACCCCATCGGCCGGGTCCGCCGGAGCAATATCTGCCGCCGCACCTGCGCAGCGACCCGCGCGTGGTCGGCGCACCGCCGACCCCAATCCCGGTCCTGTCGCGCGACGACGTGCACCGCCTTCAGGCGACGCTCTATGAATTGGGTGAATGCCGCCGCCTGCTGACCGGAGCGGCGGAGCGGCCGGACGAGCCTTCGCAATAAGCGTTGGCACACGGCGCGTTCTGGGACGCCGCTTAGATCAGGCTTTCCCGCATTTCTTCACGCGGAAAAGCCTGAAGGCGGTGCCGGCCGACCAAGGACGGCACCTGAAGTCGCTCAGTTCGCGGGCTCTTCCGCCTGGGGCTGCTGCTGCAGCCATGCGAACAGATTAACCGGCGCGGGTGCTGCCGGCGCGGCTTGATCCTGATCCGGGGCGGCTTCGGCAACCTGCTCGCGCCCTAGCACGGCGACGGAGACGCGCGTCACGCCGTGGCCGGTGAATCCGAGTTCTGACGCCGCGGCTCGCGAGACGTCGATGATGCGGCCGCGGACAAACGGTCCACGATCGTTGATACGGACCACCACCGCGCGGCCATTGCGCAGGTTGGTCACGCGAACCTTCGTTCCGAAGGGGAGTGAGCGATGGGCCGCAGTCAGGGCATTGGGATTGAAACGTTCGCCGCTTGCGGTGCCCCGACCCTGCCAATAATAGGAAGCAACACCGGTTTGTCCGGCATCAGCTTTGGCGGGTGTACAGAACGCGCCGAGCGTTAGCGCAAATGTTCCAAGCAGAAACCCCTTCTGGATCTCCATTCCCTCGACCTCCATGTTGTTGATGGGAGATCGGCGAATGACGTTCTATTCAGGCGACAATGTCACCATTCCGCGGCGGAATCATGATATCGCGCAGCTAAGCTTAAAAAATCTTGTCGATTTTACCAGTATAAATCAAAGTTAACATCAAGTTTCTACGCAAGTAATGACGATATTCAGTGGTGTTTGTTATTTGCACCGATCTTTTACTTATAAATAAAAATGTCATGTGGCGAAGTCACCAAAGCGTGTTCGCCGGCTTGCCCGATTCCCGCCCCATAGCACCATGGCACCGGCAGTGGCGCGTCGAGGCCACCGGCGATTCACCCCCGGCACTGCGGAAGGGGGAGGGCCCGCTTTGGGGCCGCGACCCCGAGCGCGGTGGATAGCGTCAATTCACTCTTGTAGCCGCCAACGTGATGGTCTAAGCCTCCCCTCCACGTCGGAGCGTAGCGCAGCCCGGTTAGCGCACTAGTCTGGGGGACTAGGGGTCGGAGGTTCAAATCCTCTCGCTCCGACCATTTCAAATCCTTGAAAACATGAGCCTAGCTGGCACCCGTCCGGGGGGCATGGGCTTGCCTGCGATATCGGCCGGCCTGTTCAGAAATCCACGTCCACGCGATTGCGGCCCCTCGTCTTGGCCACATAGAGCGCCCGGTCCGCCCGCCGCAGCAGGGCGTCGAAATCTGGATCCGTGGGGCGGAAGCCGGCAACCCCGACGGAGACCGTGATCGGGATCATCACATTTCCGGCCATGAACGGGGCGTCGTGGACCGCGCGGCGCAGCCGCTCCCCGCAGGCCAGCGCCTGCGGCTCATCCACATCGCTCATCAGCACGACGAACTCCTCGCCGCCGAGCCGGGCGAGCATCTCGCTGCCACGCGTGCTGGCCTGTAGCCGCATTGCCACGTGCTTCAGGGCCACGTCGCCGATTTCGTGGCCGTGCCGATCATTGATATCCTTGAAATTATCCACGTCGATCACCGCAAGCGCGAGGCCGCCGCTCTGCACGCGGTTGGCTTCGAAGCGCAATGCGCCGATGTCGATGAGCGTACGCCGGTTGGCGAGCCCGGTGAGATAATCCGTGGAGGCGGCCCGCTCCCATTGGCGACGGATACGTTCCGAGCACATGAGCACGAAGGCCGTGGTTCCAATCACCGGCAGAAGCGCCGCCACCATCGTGGTGGCGAGGTTGACCCAGGTCGAGCCATTGCCGACGCTGAAGTTTGGCGGCAGGCCGACAAGGCCGAAATACACGGCCCTGAACAGAACGAACGTCATCACCCCGGCAAAAATTCCCATCAGGACCCGACGGCTCATTGCCGTATCACGGGCCGATTGGGCTCTCAGCGTGTACCAGCTCGCGCCCATCAGGGTGAGCCAGACGATCGAGACGATCTGGATGCGTGCCGAGGTGTCGGGCTGGACGAATGCGAACCAGGTGAGGCCGAAGACACCGACTGCCAAAGGCAGGAGCAGCAGCGGACGCGGCCGGCGGCCATAGAACTGCCGCAGCGCGTGGACGTAAGCCGTCAGGCCAAGCATGACCACGCCGTTTGCGAACATGATCATGAAGCCGCGCGGAATGAGGTCTTCCGATGCGAAGGTCGCACAGCCCAGAGCGATCAGGAGCGTCCCGATCTCCCAACTGATGGCGGCCGGCCGCAGCGCTGCCGGCAAGTCGCGATACATGAGGCCAAGCACGCAGCCATTGGTCAGCATCATGAGAGTCGCGATGCCGAGCGCACCCCATGGATCCATTCCGGCTGCCCCCGACCCTTGGTTCAATGCGGCGAGATGCTCGACGGATCAGCAACCCCAGGCGAGCATAGGCGCGGCGGCAGTATTGTTCGATATGACGATGCACGCGATCTTTATGTGACGCTGGGGCGAGATGATGCAGCCGAGTGCTCCCGCGTTTTGCACCGGCATGCTTCGATAGAAGGATACGGGGGTTCGTCGCCGTGTCACGGTGAAGCCCTAGACGGTGACTTTCCCTGCGGGACGCCCGGCATGCTGAATCCGCTTCTTTTGACCCTGATCCCCGCCGCCGCCGTCATCGTCGGCGCGTTGCTTGGCTTTGTCTGGCGCCCCGGCGCGGCGATCCGCAGCGCGGTTCAGCACTTCACCGCTGGCGTTGTGATGGCCGCCGTGGGTGCCGAGCTATTGCCGGAGCTTGGAGACGCACATCCCCTCGGCATCGCGATCGGCTTCAGTCTTGGCGGGGCGCTCATGCTGGCGGTCAAGCGATGGATCGGCGGGGCGGTAGAGCCGGAAGAGGACGCGCCCGACGCGAGATCAAACGGAAACAGCACCGGGCTGCTCGTTACGGTCGGCGTCGATCTGTTCATCGACGGGCTGCTGTGTGCGGTCGCGCTGGCGGCGGCGCCGGAAAGCGGGTTGGTGATCGTCGCTGCCCTGACGCTGGAGGTCTTTTTCCTAGGCCTTGCCACCAGTGTCTCCCTCAGTCGACCCGGGTCCGGGGCAGCAGGGGTGATCAAGGCCTCGGCGCTCGCCCTGTTGGTGCCTGTGGGCGGGGCGGTTGGCGCGCTCGCTTTCCTGTCCTTGCCGGACATTTGGCAGGTCGGCATCCTGGCCTTCGCGACCGCCGCCTTGATTTACTTGGTCGCTGAGGAACTCCTAGCGGAGGCCCACGCCGACGGTGAGGACACGCCTTTTGTGGCGGCAAGCTTTTTCCTGGGCTTTCTCGCGGTGCTGATGCTCAAGGCTTTTGGTGGGTGATCACCAGAGCGGACGCGCGGGGGCGGGGCGGCGGCGCTTTAGGCGGTTGCGGTTGCCGCCTGAGGGCCGATGGAAACGGCTCGGCCTTGGGGTTCGGGGCGGGGGTCTTCGGTTTGATCCGCAGACTCCACACGGCCCGCCGCGATCAGGCAGGCCGCCAGCGTATCTTCCAGGCTTGTCGCCACCGCGTTGATTCCCGATTGGCTTTCGAGCGCGGAGCGCATCGCGCTGTCGTCGTGGGCGCCAAATGCCGCAAGAAGGATCGCGCTTTCAGGCAGGCGCCGGCGCAGCCGACGACTGGAATAGCGCATGTGTGCGGTGCTCTCGCTTTCCAGGGAAGACAGAATGGTCAGCATATGGCCGGAGGTGCTGAGATTGGCCAAATTGGCAATCGTCAGTGTTTCCGGACCGCAGACACGCGCCGCCAAACCGTGGCGCTTTAGCAGATGGGCCAATAGATCGGCCGCCGCAAGATCGAGGCCGGACCGGGCCGCGATGCAGAGGATGGGACTTTCGCCACGCCAGCGCGGCGGGAGGGTTTCGGCGTCGACCACGGGATAGGCGCCGCCCGCCGGACTGAGCGCAACAGCCGCCTCGGCTTCCGCTTCGTCCGTCTCGCCCTTGGGAATCCCGTCCGGAATATCGGACAGATTCTCCAGCAGTTCCCCGAGGCTGAGGCGCAGGCGCGCGATCCGGGCATCGTCGAGGGTGCCACGGGCGAGATCCTGCTGTGCCAGTCGCAGGCCGGGCAGGGCGACATTGTCGAGATAGGAGAGAAAGCTGCGCTCCTTGAGGAATTCCTCGGCCTTGCTGGTCGCTTCGGTGGGATCACCCGCCAGCATGCGCTGGTAAAACAATTCGGGCGCGCTGAGCGGCGGCCGGTCCCCAAGCATCACATCGAGGAATTCCAGCTGGTCCACGTGCCGGCCGAGAACCACTGCGCAGAGGGTCAACGGAGTTGCGAGCACGAGCCCGATCGGCCCCCATAGCCAGGTCCAGAACGTCGCCGAGGCGACCACCGCCACCGGAGAAAGGCCAGTGCTCCGCCCGTAGACCAACGGCTCGATGATATGGCCGACCAAGGGTTCTACGAGTGCGAACAAGGCGATGGTGGAGAGCACGATGCTCCAGCCAGGATCGACTGCGAGTGCGAGCGCGATCGGCAGCAAGGCCGCGATGACCGCGCCGATATAGGGCACGAAGCGAAGCACCGCGGCCATGAGGCCCCACAGAAGCGGGCTGGGGACGCCGATAACCCATAGGCCAAGGCCGATCACGGTGCCGAAGCCGGCGTTCAGCATCACCTGCATCAGGAAGAAGCGAGAAAGCCTGCGTGCGGCATCGTCGAGCGCGGCGGTGGTGCGCTGAATGTCGCTTGCCCCCGCCAGGCGGATGAAGCGATTGCGCAGATCCTCCCGTTGCAACAGGATGAAGATGAGAAAGATGAAGATAATACCGGTCGTTGCCAGCGGATGGATCAACGGCGTCATCACTGCCCCGAGCATCCCTAAAGTGCCGGGATTCGGCTGCCTGATCTCAACGGGCAAAGGCGGTTGGTCGGCCGTATCCGAATTTGGGGTTCCCTTCCGGCTTTCCGGACTGGGGCGGTCGAGTTCATTGCCCAGATCCTGAAGCATCTGCGCCGCGCGCTCCAGGGTGCCGGAGCCCTCTGTCGCGCCACGGAGCGAGCGGATCTTGTCGCGGATATTCACTTGGTATTGCGGCAGGTCACCCGCCAGGTCGGCAACCTGGCTGGCCACCACAGCCCCCAAGGAGATCAAGCCGAAGAAGGTGAACAAGACGACGACGGTGACACACAGTGTGCGGGGAATTTTCAGCCGCCGAAGCACCACGATGACCGGAGCGAGCACGAAGCTGAGGAGCATCGCGAGCGCCACCGGGACAAGTACCTCGCGCCCGAAATAGAGCATAGCGATGATGGCGCTCGTCGCCAGCAGCGTGCCGACGGCACCGGATCCGAGCGGAATGGTGGCGCGCGGCGTGATGACCGGCTGCTGGAAGATGGGGCGGGCCGCGCGTTCGGCGGCATTGCCCTCCGGCTCGTTCATGAGGCGACTTCGAGCAGCAGGAGCGAGCGGCCGGTGACTTCATACACATGGCCGAACGGGAACGTCGGCTGCTGATCCGGGAAGGGTGCGTTGGTATCGACGATCAGACGCCAGCCCCCGCCGCCCACGACCTCGGGCAGGCTGAAATTCACCACGTCGAAGTGCGCATTCACGATGAGGAGGAGCGTCGTATCCGTCCCCTTCCGGCGGATGCCGGTGGGCTGGGCGCGTCCGTCCATCAGCACGCCCATGCACCGGCTCAACCCATCCTGCCACTGCTCATCGCCCATTTCGGTACCGTCGGGCGCAAGCCAGCACACGTCCTTGACGTCGAGTTCCTTGTTGTAGGCCCCGCTGAGGAAACGGCTTCTGCGCAGCAGGGGATGGGACTGGCGCACCGCGATGACTTTGCGCACGAAGGCGTGCAACTCACGGCCGGCAGGGGAAAAATCCCAATCAATCCAGCCAATCTCATTGTCCTGGCAATAGGCGTTGTTGTTGCCTCCCTGGGTGCGCGCGAACTCATCGCCGCCGAGGATCATCGGCGTTCCTTGCGAGAACAGCAGCGTCGCCAGCATGTTGCGCATCTGGCGCGCACGCAGGGCGCAGATCTCCGGGTCGTCCGTCGCGCCCTCGACCCCATGATTCCAGGAGAGATTGTGGGAATGGCCGTCGCGATTGTCCTCGCCATTCGCCTCATTGTGCTTGTCGTTGTAGGAGACCAGATCCGCCAGGGTAAAGCCGTCGTGCGCGGAAATGAAATTCACCGAGGACCACGGCTTGCGTCCGCGCCGGTTGAAGAAATCGCCGGAGGCGGTGAGACGGGTAGCAAGTTCCGCGATCTGGCCGTCGTCACCCTTCCAATAGGCCCTGACGGTGTCGCGATAGCGGTCGTTCCATTCCGCCCAGCCCGGCGAGAATCCGCCGACCTGATATCCACCTGGGCCACAATCCCAGGGTTCGGCAATCAGCTTTACTTGGGAGAGTACAGGGTCTTGCCGGCATGAATCGAGGAACCCGCCGCCCTCATCGAACCCATGGGATTCACGTCCGAGAATGGTGGCGAGATCGAAGCGGAACCCGTCGACCTGCATTTCGGTGGCCCAATAGCGCAGACTGTCCGTCACCATCTGCAGGACGCGCGGATGCGACAGGTTCACTGTGTTTCCGGTGCCCGTGTCGTTGATGTAAAAGCGCTTGTCGGCCGGAAGACGGTAATATGATGCGTTATCGATGCCCTTGAACGACAGTGTCGGTCCAAGCTCGTTGCCCTCGGCGGTGTGGTTGTAGACCACATCGAGGATGATCTCGATGCCCGCCGCGTGGTAGCGCGCGACCATCTCCTTGAATTCATTGACGTTGGGGCTCGCCAGATACAGCGGGTGCGGCGCAAAGAAGGAGATTGTGTTGTATCCCCAATAATTGCGCAGGCCTTTTTCGACCAGATAACTGTCATCCACGAAGCCATGCACGGGCAGCAGTTCCAGGGCGGTGATCCCTAGGTCGCGCAAATGGTCGATGACCTCCGGCGCCATGAGGCCGGCGAAGGTGCCGCGCAGGTCTTCGCGCACCTGGGGATGGCGCATGGTGTAGCCGCGCGCATGAGCTTCGTAGAGAATGGTGCGATCCCACGGCACCATGGGGCGGCGGGTCATGCCCCAGGTGAACGCCGGATCGATCACCCGGCATTTCGGCATGAAGGCAGCGCTATCGCGGGTGTCGAAAGTGAGGTCCTTGTTCTTGTCCTTGCTCTCGAGCTGATAACCGAACAAGGCGGGATTCCAGGTCAGCTCCCCCACCATCTGTTTGCCATAGGGATCCAGCAACAGCTTGTTGGCGTTGAAGCGATGGCCCGCCTGGGGCTCATAGGGGCCGTGGACGCGATAGGCATAAACCAGACCGGGACGGGCATCCGGCAGATAGCCGTGCCACACTTCGTCGGTATATTCGGGAAGCTCGATGCGCTCCACCTCGCGCTCGCCCTCGGGATCGAAGAGGCAGAGCTCCACCTTGGTGGCATTGGCGGAAAACAGAGCGAAATTTACGCCAAGTCCATCCCAGGTCGCGCCCAAGGGAAACGGATTCCCCTCCCGGACCCGCGACGCCTTCATCACCTGAGGAGCCGCTGCCGATACCAGCATATCCATGTCCTTGCCCCGCGTTGGTGCGTCCGGCCAGCGGGCCGACCCATGCCTGCTCAACGCAGCAAGGCTGCGTTGGTTGCGTCGCCGCGGAAGGTCCTGATCCGGTTCACAGAGCCTGGGGAGAATCGGGCACACTGCCCGCGAGAGCCTTGGTGATCCGCGCCGGCGGCGGTAAGGCTCCAGGGTGACAGCGTGCGGAAGCTTCCCATGGGCTTGACCTTCACCATACTCGGTTGCGGTTCCTCGGGCGGCGTTCCGCGCGTGGGCCAGGGCTGGGGCGCGTGCGATCCAACCAATCCCCGCAATCGGCGGCGGCGTTGCTCCCTGCTTGTTCAGCGGCAGGGGCCGGACGGCGTCACGACGGTGCTCGTGGACACATCGCCCGATCTGCGGGAGCAATTGCTGGATGCGCAGGTGGACCGGCTCGATGGCGTGCTCTTCACCCACGCCCATGCTGACCACACCCATGGGATCGACGATGTGCGCCCGCTGGCGATCCACTTGCGCCGGCGCATTGATGTCTACACCGATGCCGAAACCTCGGCCGCACTGCACGAACGCTTCGGCTATTGCTTCAGCACCCCGCCGGGAGGCGTCTATCCCCCGATCCTGACCGAGCACCGGTTTCATGAGGGCCGGGCCGTGCAGATCGATGGCCCGGGCGGACCCATTGTCGCACTACCGTTTCGCCAGCATCATGGCGAGATCGACTCATTCGGCTTTCGTTTCGAGGGTGTCGCTTATTCAAGCGATGTCAGCGCATTTCCAGATAATTCATTGAAATATCTGGAGGATCTGGATATCTGGATTCTTGATGCGTTGCGTGAAGCTCCGCATCCATCCCATTTCAGCCTGAGCGAGGCGCTCGCCCATATCGAGCGGTTGAAGCCCCGGCGCGCCATTCTCACCAACCTGCATACCGACCTGGATTACGGGCGCTTGGCCGCCATTCTGCCCGCAAGCGTCATCCCCGCTTTCGACGGCATGACGTTTCAGGCCTGAGAGCCCTCACCTGCCGCGTAAGATAAGCCATCGAGTCTAAGTGGCTGTGTTTCATCTGTTAATTTGTGAATGAAACCTGACCCGCACGGGTGGTGAAGGCGCCTCGCGGATCCTCTGTTGTGATCCGGGGCGCGGCGGGCTTAGCATGTCCGTTCATTCGTGAACCCTGGTCTCCACTTCCATGCCCGGATCCGGTAGCAAAGGCCGCGCGCTCGACCCCGCCTCTGGCGGGCTGGGAATCGATGCGGCCGCTGCTCTCAGCGCCGATGCCGAGCAGGCCTGGATCGCCGTCATCCGCAAGATGGATGAGACCTATGCCGAGCTGGTGACCCAGCAGGTGGAGCTGGAGAACAAGAACGCCGCGCTGGAAGAAGCCCAGGCCTTCATCGCCGGCGTGATGGCCTCAATGACCGACGCCCTGATCGCCTGCGACCTGACCGGCCGGATCGAACAGGTGAATGTCGCCGCCGAACGGTTGCTCGGCCGAGCGGGGTCGGACTTGCTGGAGCTCCGCCTGTCCGATTTGTTGGCGCCGGAGACGCCGACCGGCTTTGCCGACGTGCTGGCTATCGTCGCAAAGCGCCAGCGCATTGTGGATCGCGATTTTGCTTTCTCCACACCGGACGGACCCCTTCCGGTTTCGGTGAATGGCGCGATCCGGTTCGATTCTCGTGGCCGCGCGGTCGGCATTGTTCTGATGGGCCGGCCGATCGGAGAATTGCGTCAAGCCTATAGGGACCTCGCCGCTGCCCACGAGCGGCTGAAGCAGGCGCAGCAGCAATTGGTGCATGCGGAAAAAATGGCTTCGCTCGGGCGGCTGGTTGCCGGCGTCGCGCACGAATTGAACAATCCCATCTCCTTCGTTTACGGCAATGCCCACGCTTTGAAACTCTATGGCGAGCGGCTCGTGAGCTATGTGGACGCGCTTCACGGCTCTGGCCCGGTGCCGGATGACCTGCGAGCGCGGTTGAAGATCGACCGCACCTTGGCGGAGATGGCCCCAACCATCGCGGGCATGCTGGAGGGGGCGGAACGGGTTCGCGACATTGTCGCCGATCTGCGGCGCTTTTCCTCCGATCGAAGGCAGGCATCCGAACCGGTCGACATGGCGGCTCTGGTGCGCTCCTCGCTGGAATGGGTGGCGAAAGCGAAAAATCCGCCGGTCGACACCACGTTTCAGCTGGTAGGGCCGCTCGACGTGATCGGCCATCCCGGCCAATTGCACCAGATGATGATGAACCTCATTCAAAATGCGATGGACGCTATGGAAGGCGCCTCCGACCGCCGGCTCAAAATCGCCGGTGAGCAACGCGGCGACCGGGTGGTCATAACCGTGCAGGACAGCGGCCCCGGTATCCCGGCGGAGATCGCGACGCGGATCTTCGATCCCTTCTTTACGACGAAGGCGGTGGGCAAGGGCACGGGCCTCGGCCTTTCCATCAGCTATCGCATCGTGCAGGAGCACGAGGGTGTGCTTGAAGCGAGCAATCACCCGGAGGGCGGCGCTCTGATGCGCGTGACCTTGCCCGCGGCGCTGTCGGGCAGCCCGTCGTGAGCGGGCGATTCAACATCCTCTGGCTGCAATCTGGTGGCTGCGGCGGCTGCACCATGTCGCTGCTCTGCGCCGAGGGGCCTGATCTCATCACCACCCTCGACAGTGCCGGAATCCACCTCCTCTGGCATCCGAGCCTTTCTGAGGAGACGGGAGGGGAAGCGCTGGCCGTATTCGAACAGATACGGACCGGTGCGGTGCGTCTCGATGCTCTATGTGTCGAAGGTTCCCTTTTACGCGGCCCGAACGGAACGGGGCGTTTCCATGTGCTGGCCGGCACCGGGCGCCCCACAATCGAATGGGTGCGCGAGATGGCCGGCCTTGCCGAGCATGTGGTTGCCGTGGGTACCTGCGCCGCTTATGGCGGTGTGACGGCTGCCGGCTCCAATCCCACCGACGCATGCGGCCTGCAATATGACGGGCGGCGCGAGGGCGGCGCGCTGGGCGCCGCATTTCGCTCCCGCTCCGGCCTGCCGGTCATCAATGTTGCCGGATGCCCCACACACCCCAATTGGGTGACCGAGACCTTGATGCTGCTCGCCGCGGGGCTGCTCGGCGCGCAGGATCTCGATGCCTATCGCCGGCCGCGCTTCTATGCCGACCATCTCGTGCACCACGGCTGCCCGCGCAACGAATATTACGAGTTCAAGGCGAGCGCGGAGAAGCTCTCCGACCTCGGCTGCATGATGGAGCATCTGGGCTGCCTCGGCACCCAGGCCCATGCGGATTGCAACACTCGCTCTTGGAACGGGGAGGGCTCGTGCACCCGTGGCGGCTATGCCTGCATAAATTGCACGGCCCCCGAATTCGAAGAGCCGGGCCACGCCTTCCTGGAAACCCCGAAGGTCGCCGGCATTCCCGTCGGCCTGCCCACCGACATGCCGAAGGCCTGGTTCATCGCCTTGTCCTCGCTGGCGAAAGCGGCGACGCCGGAGCGGCTGCGGCGCAATGCGGTGAGCGATCATCTGGTGGTGCCGCCCACGGTGCGGGACATCAAGCGGCGATGAGCGAAGCACAAGGTTCAGCGGGCGAAGGCGTCACGCGGCTCATTGTCGGGCCGTTCAATCGCGTGGAAGGCGATCTCGAGGTGCGGCTGGACATCGCCAATGGCGCAGTGGCCCAGGCCCATGTGTCTTCGCCGCTGTTTCGAGGCTTCGAGCGTATTCTGGAAGGGCGGGACCCGATGGATGCGCTGGTGATCGCGCCGCGCATCTGCGGAATTTGCTCGGTCTCCCAGTCCCAGGCCGCCGCGCTTGCACTCGCAGGCTTGCAGGGGCTGGTCCCGACCAGAAACGGGCAAATCGCCACCAATCTCATCGTCGCGACCGAGAATGTGGCCGACCATCTCACCCATTTCCATCTCTTCTTCATGCCGGATTTCGCCCGCGCGGCCTATGCGGGGCGCCCCTGGTTCGCGAAGGCGGAAGCCCGCTTCAAGGCCGGGCGCGGCACCAGCGCGCGGCGCCTGCTGGAAGCGCGGGCAACCTTGCTCCATGTCCTCGGCCTGCTCGCCGGCCGTTGGCCGCACACCTTGGCAATCCAGCCGGGGGGCGTGACCAAGCGCGCGGAATCCCGCGATAAGGTCCGCCTTCTGGCGACGCTGGGCGCGGTGCGCGCGGTGCTGGAAGATCAGCTCTTCGGCACGAAGCTGGAGCAGGTGGCGGCGCTCACTGAACGCGCCGAGCTGTACGCGTGGCGTGCCAGGGGCCCGGAAGGGGATTTCCGCTTGTTCCTGGAAATCGCAGCCGATCTGGAACTAGCGCATCAAGGCCGCGCCTATGATCGGTTTCTCTCGTATGGGGCCTATCCCGCACAGGAAGGTACGCTCTATCCCGCCGGCGTCCATGTCGCCGGGCAGGCGGGTGGCTTCGATCCGGCGGATATCGCAGAGGATCACACCTTCTCCCGCATGGAGGAGCGCACGCACGCCCACCATCCGTTCCAAGGCTCGACCGTGCCCGACGCTGCGGACGAGACCGGATACACATGGTGCAAGGCGCCGCGCCTGAACGGCCTGCCGTTCGAAACCGGCGCTCTGGCGCGTCAGGTCATCGACGGCCAGCCCCTCATCCGCGATCTCGTGGCATCGGGCGGAGGCACCGTTTTTTCCCGCGTCATCGCGCGGCTGGTGGAAAGCGCCCGTACCCTCATGGCGATGGAAACCTGGGTGCGGGCGCTGGAGCCGGAGGGCTCCTGGTGTGCCCAGGGGCAGATGCCGGACCGGGGCCGTTTCGCAGGACTGACGGAAGCGGCGCGCGGCGCGCTCGGCCATTGGGTGGAAGTGGAGGGCGGCAAGATCTCGCGGTACCAGATCATCGCCCCGACCACCTGGAACTTCTCGCCGCGCGATGCCGCCGGGATGCCCGGCCCGCTTGAAGCCGCGCTGGTCGGGGCCGTCGTCCGGCCCGACGAAAGCACGCCACTGAGTGTGCAGCACATCGTGCGGTCGTTCGACCCCTGCATGGTCTGCACGGTGCACTGAGGCGGCGATGTCCGAAATTAAAGGGGCCGAGATCATCGTGCGCGGCATCGTGCAGGGTGTTGGATTTCGACCCTTCGTGTGGCGCCTCGCACGGCGCCTTGGGCTTTCGGGCGAAGTCGGCAACCGGGGCGATGCGGTCTTCATCCATGCGGGGGGCTCGGTGGAAGCCCTGGCCACATTGGTTTCGGCGCTGCGCGATGAGGCGCCCGTCCTGTCCCGGGTTGAGGCGATCTCCTCGCATCCCGCGCCCCCGCCCGTTAGCCGGGTGTTCCGCATTGCCGAGAGCGGGGCAGGGGCTGTTTCGGTCGGCATCGTGCCGGATATCGCCACTTGTCCTGCTTGTCGGGCGGAAATCGCAGATCCAGGCGCACGCCGCTTCCAATATGCTTTTACAAACTGCACGGACTGCGGGCCGCGATTTTCCATCGTCCGGGGTCTGCCCTACGACCGCGCCCGCACCACCATGCAGGGCTTTCCCCTGTGCCCTGCCTGCCGCGCAGAATATGAAAATCCGGAAGACCGGCGCTTTCACGCCCAGCCCATCGCCTGCTCCGCCTGCGGGCCGCGCCTGAGCTGGACCTCCTTGGGGCCTGTGCCCGATCCGGCAGAGGCTGATGACGATGCCCTGACCCAGGCCGTGACTGCCTTAAAGGCCGGCGGCATCATCGCCGTCAAAGGGATCGGCGGCTTCCATATCGCCTGCGACGCCACGGACTGTATGGCGGTGAACGAATTGCGGCTGCGCAAGCATCGGCCGTCAAAACCGCTGGCGGTGATGGTCGCGGATCTTGAGGCCGCCTCGGCGCTCTGCCATCTCGCTCCCGGCGATGCGGCGGCGCTCTTGGACCCGGCCGCACCCATCGTGCTCATGCGACGGCGGGACGACGGTCGGCTTGCGCCAGGGGTGGCGCCGGGACCCGGGCGGGTCGGCATCATGCTGGTCTATACGCCCTTGCACCATCTGCTGCTCCAGCGGGTCGGGCGGCCGCTGGTGATGACCAGCGCCAATCGCGCCAACGCGCCGCAGGTGTTTCGGGACGCGAATGCCGCGCCGATGCTTGCCGGCATCGTGGACGGCATTCTCGGCCACGACCGGCCGATCGCCCGCCGCCTGGAGGACCCCGTCGTCCGCGTCGTGGGTGGGCGCGCCCGCGTGATGCGACGCGGACGCGGGCAGGCTCCGCGTCCGCTCGATCTTCCGGAAGATTTCGCGGGCGCGCCGCCGGTGCTCGCCATGGGTGGGGATCTGAAAAGTGCGGCCTGCCTCACCCACGGGCGCAAAGCGCTGCTGACCCACCACTTCGGAGAGCTTGACGCGCCGACGGTGGAGGATGAGTTCGCCAGCGCGATGGCTGATTATGAAGGCGTCTTCTCCCACGTCGCTACGGCTGTCGCCGTGGATCTCCATCCCGATTATCGCGCCACCCGGTTTGGGAGCCAATATGCCGAGAAACGCGGCTTGCGCATGATCGGCGTACAGCACCACCATGCCCACATCGCGGCCGTCATGGCGGAAAACAGCTGGCGCCGCGACGCCGGCCCGGTCGTCGGCATCGCCCTGGACGGGCTCGGGCTCGGGACCGACGGCACCGCATGGGGGGCCGAGATTCTCGTGTGCGATTATCTCACGTTCCGAAGGCACGGCCGGCTGCGACCAATCCCGCTTGCGGGTGGCGACGCGGCGAGCCGAGAGCCGTGGCGCGTCCTACTCGCCCACCTCGACGCGGCGCTGACGGCCGAGGCCGTTCTGGCCGAGCTATTTGCGGGCAAGCCCATCGCCACCGTGCGGGCGATGATCGCGAAGCAGGTCAACGCACCGTTGGCGAGTTCAGCGGGGCGCCTGTTCGATGCCATGGCCGCACTGCTGGGTCTGGCACCGGATCGCCTCAGCTTCGAGGGCGAGGCCGCCATGGCGCTGGAAGCTCATGCCGAAGGGCGGGAGGCGCCGGCGCCCTATCCCTTCTCCATGTCGAATAAAGGCGACCTGCTTGAGCTCGACCCCGCCCCGCTCTGGCGCGCCGCGCTGGCGGATCGCGCAGCCAAGGTCGGCATCGAGACCTGCGCCGCAAATTTCCACGCCGGCGTCGCGATCGCCTTCGCGGATGCGGCGGCGCACGTCGCCCGTGCCGAAGGACTGCGCCACGTGGCCCTGTCGGGCGGGGTGTTCCAGAATGGCCTCCTGCTGGAAGCCATCACAGAACGCCTCGCCTCGGCCGGCTACGCGGTGATGTTGCCCGCCGAAGTTCCGGCCAATGACGGCGGGCTCGCTTTCGGCCAGGCGGCGGTGGCGGCAGCGCGCCTTCTGGCGGACCTGGAACTGGCGAACTTGAAAACCGGTCACGCGCTTTCCGCATCAGCTGGAAAGTGAGGTGTCACTTTCCGCCCCCGATGCCCCTATATTCTCCCAACACTTTGATATTATTAAAGATAAAAACTGGCACGCGGGTTGCTGATGGAGCCTGAGCGCATCGCCTCGACGCGATGGCGTGAGAGCACCACCAGGAGGGACGCCGCATGGTCGGCCTCGAAACCTTTTATGATGTCATGCGGCGGCAGGGCATCACCCGCCGCTCGTTCTTGAAATATTGCTCGCTCACCGCCGCCGCGCTCGGACTCGGCCCGGAACTCGCGCCGCAGATCGCCCACGCCATGGAAACCAAGCCGCGCCTTCCGGTGCTGTGGTTGCATGGGCTGGAATGCACCTGCTGCTCGGAGAGCTTCATCCGCTCTGCCCATCCCCTGGTGAAGGATGTGGTGCTCTCCATGATCTCGCTGGACTATGACGACACGCTCATGGCGTCGGCCGGCCACCAGGCGGAAGCCATCCTCGACGAGGTGATGACCAAATACAAAGGCAATTACATCCTCGCCGTGGAGGGCAATCCGCCGCTCAATGAAGACGGCATGTATTGCATCATCGGCGGCAAGCCGTTCGTGGACCAGTTGAAGAAGGTGGCCAAGGACGCGAAGGCCATCATCTCCTGGGGCTCATGCGCCTCCTACGGTTGCGTGCAGGCGGCGCGGCCGAACCCCACCCGCGCCACGCCGGTGCACGAGGTGATCTTCGACAAGCCCATCATCAAGGTGCCGGGCTGCCCGCCCATCGCCGAGGTGATGACCGGCGTCATCACCTACATGCTCACCTTCGATCGCATCCCGGAACTGGACCGCCAGGGCCGGCCCAAGATGTTCTATTCCCAGCGCATTCACGACAAATGCTACCGGCGCCCGCATTTCGACGCCGGCCAATATGTCGAGAAGTTCGACGATGAGGGCGCCCGCAAGGGCTATTGCCTCTACAAGATGGGCTGCAAGGGCCCGACCACCTACAACGCCTGTTCGACCGTGCGCTGGAACGACGGCGTCTCCTTCCCGATCCAAGCCGGACACGGCTGCATCGGCTGCTCCGAGGACGGCTTCTGGGACAAGGGCTCCTGGTACGCGCGCCTCGCGGACATCAATGGCAAGGGCTTCGGTGTGGAAGCCAATGCAGATCAGATCGGGCTCGCGGCTGCGGGCGTCGTGGGCGGCGCCGTGGCGGTGCACGCAGCGGTCAGCGCCCTGAAGCGCGCCCAGCATAAGGGAGACGCCAAGTGACCATCCAGACCCCCAACGGCTTCAGCCTGGACACCGCCGGGCGCCGCATCGTCGTCGATCCGGTCACGCGCATTGAAGGCCATATGCGCTGCGAAGTGAACGTGGACGCCAACAATGTGATCCGCAATGCGGTCTCCACCGGCACCATGTGGCGCGGGCTTGAGGTGATCCTCAAGGGCCGCGATCCGCGCGACGCCTGGGCGTTCGTGGAGCGCATCTGTGGTGTCTGCACGGGCTGCCACGCGCTCACCTCGGTGCGTGCCGTGGAAGATGCGTTGCAGATCAAGATCCCCAACAACGCCTTCCTGATCCGCGAGATTATGGCGAAGGTGCTGCAATGGCACGACCACGTCGTGCACTTCTATCATCTGCACGCGCTCGACTGGGTGAACCCCGTCAACGCCCTGAAGGCGGACCCCAAGGCGACGTCGGCGCTTCAGCAAGCGATTTCCGACCATTCCAAATCCTCGCCCGGCTATTTCCGCGACGTGCAGAACCGGCTGAAGAAATTCGTCGAGAGCGGCCAGCTCGGCATCTTCAAGAACGGCTATTGGGATAATCCGGCCTATCTCCTGCCGCCCGAGGCTGACCTGCTGGCGGTGACGCATTATCTCGAGGCGCTCGATTTCCAGCGCGAGATCGTCAAGGTCCACACCATCTTCGGCGGCAAGAACCCGCATCCGAACTACATGGTGGGTGGCGTGCCCTGCGCCATCAACATGGAAGGTGACATGTCGGCCGGCGCGCCTCTGAACATGGAGCGGTTGAACTTCGTGAAGCTGAAGCTTCAGGAAGCCTACGAATTTTCAAAGAACGTCTATGTGCCGGACGTGATCGCCATCGCAAGCTACTACAAGGGCTGGCTCTATGGTGGCGGGCTCTCGGCCACCAACGTGATGGATTATGGCGATTACGAAGCCATCCAGGGCAAGAAATCCACGGACCGCCTGCCGGGCGGCGTGATCCTGAATGGCAATTGGAATGAGATTCACCCCATCGACCCGCGCGACCCCGAGCAGGTGCAGGAGTTCGTCACCCATTCCTGGTACACCTACGGCGCGGGCAATAACGACAAGGGCCTGCACCCCTGGGACGGCGTGACCGAACCCAACTACCAGCTTGGCCCTGCCGCCAAGGGCACCAAGACCAATATCGAGGCCGTGGACGAAGCGGCGAAATATTCCTGGATCAAGGCACCGCGCTGGAAGGGCAATGCGTGCGAGGTGGGCCCGCTCGCCCGCTACACCCTCGCCTATGCCCATGGGGTGGATTATGTAAAGGGGCAGGTGGACGAGGCGCTCGGCCGCTTCAACACGCTGGCCGGCACCAACCTGACGCCGAAGCAGGCACTTCCCACCACCATTGGCCGCACGTTGGCGCGCGCCCTTGAGGCGCATTATTGCGCCGAGATGATGCTGACCGACTTCGACAATCTGATCGCTAACATCAAGGCCGGCGACAGCACCACTGCCAATGTGGAGAAATGGGACCCCGCCACCTGGCCGAAGGAAGCCAAGGGCGTCGGCACGGTCGCCGCACCCCGCGGCGGTCTTGGACACTGGATCAAGATCAAGGACGGCCGGATCGAGAACTACCAGTGCGTCGTCCCGACCACCTGGAACGGCGGCCCGCGCGATCCCAAGGGCAATATCGGCGCATTCGAAGCCTCGCTTCTGAACACGCCTATGGAACGGCCGGATGAGCCCGTAGAGATCCTGCGGACGCTCCATTCGTTCGACCCGTGCTTGGCCTGCTCCACCCATGTGCTGGCGCCGGGCGGCGAGGAACTCGCCCGCGTCACCGTGCGCTGAGGGGAGGGAGCAATGACCGACACCTCCCTCGGGGCCGGTTCCGGAGCGGCCGGCGCTGCGCCGGCTGCGGCTCCCGCACCATCGGCCAACGGCTGGCGGAAGCTGACCACCGTCTATGTCTATGAGGCGCCGGTGCGACTCTGGCACTGGGTCAACGCTCTCTCGATCCTGGTGCTTTGTGTCACCGGCTATCTCATCGGCTCGCCGCTCCCCACCTTATCGGGGGAGGCCAGTGCCCATTACATGATGGGAACGATCCGGTTCGTGCACTTCGCGGCCGCCTATATCTTCGCTATCGGCTTCATTGGCCGGGCTTTGTGGGCTCTGGTGGGCAACCAATATTCGCGCGAGCTCTTCACCTTCCCGTTCTGGAGGAAGGCCTTCTGGCGGGGGCTTTTTATCGAGGTGAAGTGGTACGCCTTCCTGAAGCCGCGCCCCCTGAAGTTTGTCGGCCACAATCCCCTCGCGCAGGTGTTCATGTTCTGGGTGATGGTGGTGGGCGGGCTGTTCATGATCGGAACAGGGTTCGCCCTCTATTCGGAAGGCGAGGGCCTCGGCAGCTGGCAGGATCGGCTGTTCGGCTGGATCATCCCCGCCCTGGGGGGCAGCATGAACGTGCACACCTTCCACCATATCGGCATGTGGGTGTTCATCCTGTTCATCATCATTCACGTCTATTCGGTGATCCGGGAAGACATCATGTCCCGTCAGAGCATGGTGTCGGCCATCACCAACGGCTACCGGACGTTTCGGGACGACGACCCGGAATAGCGGCGACCGACGACAGGTCAGAAAGGCGCGGCTTTTGCCGCGCTTTTTTGTTTTGGAAAGTTTCCTTACAAAAATCCAGAGATCTGGAAGGTTTTCAGCCAGACGGTCGTTCGGTCTCGGGCTAAGCTCGTGCGCGAGGCCTTGGCAGGGCTGGTTTTGCGGGCCGAAAAAGCGCTGGCACGGGTCTTGTATTGGTCCAATTCGAAAAAGCCGCGGCGGCAGACCGCATCGGGAGAATCCCCAGGGAGAAAGGCGTCGCATGGCCGACGATCGCATCCTCGTGCTCGGAATTGGCAACATCCTGTGGGCGGATGAAGGGTTTGGCGTGCGGGTCGTGGAGGCCATCGATCGCGACTTCGTCATGCCCGACGGCGTGACCCTACTGGATGGTGGTACCCAGGGCCTCTATCTGCTCCCGCACCTGGAAGAGGCCGACATCGTCGTGATCGTCGATGCGGTCGATTACGGCCTACCGCCCGGCACGCTGCATTTTCTGAGCGACGACGAGGTTCCCGCCGTGCTCGGCGCGCGCAAGGTGAGCCTGCATCAAACCGGGTTTCAGGAAGTGCTCGCTCTGCTTCAGTTGCGCGGCTGCGCGCCCCGCGTCTTGCGCCTGGTGGGGGTGCAGCCCCATACGCTCGATGATTATGGCGGCGGCCTGACCGACATGGTGGCGGCGCAGGTGGCGCCCGCAGCCGCGCACGTCGTCGCCTTGTTGAAGGATGCGTTCGGCGTCACGCTCGCGCCCCGCACGCTCGCAGACGAAGCCGTTCTGGCTCCGGCGATCGCCCGGCAAGCCTATGAATCCGGTCGCCCCAGCGCGGCGGAGGCGTGTCGCATCGGTGATGCGCGCGTACTGGCCCTCAGAAGCGAAGGCGCCTGAGATGTGTGTCGGTATCCCCATGCGCGTTGTCGAGCGCTTCGGCGATTTCGCCCAATGCGAAAGCGACGGCAAGGTAGAGCGGATCGACCTGTCTCTGGTGCCAGAAGCTGGGATCGGCGACCACGTCCTCGTGTTTCTGGGCGCGGCCCGGCGCGTCGTGGATGGGCACGAGGCGCGCTTGATCGCCGATGCGCTCGCCGCCCTATCCGCCGTCATCACCGGCAACGGTCCGGCCTCTGTCCTTAATGCGGCGTTCGCGGATCTCGATCGTGAACCGCAATTGCCGCCTCATCTGGCCGCCGCCCTTGCCGCCGGCCGAAAGGAAGCCTGATGGCCGAGATCGCATCCAACATCCCGCCCGCCGCGGCGGCGCTCCATCCCCTGGTCCAGCGGCTCATCACCGCCCACGGCTACGCTTATGTGGAAACGCCCGAGGACCTCGGCGCCGATCCGCGCGACCGGCTGCTGTTTCTGCCAGCCCACGGAAAAACGCACATGGAAACGCCCGATATCGCGGCGGTGCTCCCCGAACTGGTTCGGGCCCTGGATAGTGGGCGCCAGCCTTTGACGGGCGCGGTGGCTGGGCCTGCGATCGAACTCGCCCTGCGCGACGCCCTTGCTCTTGCCCTTCCGGCAATCGTGGTCCTGCGCGACGGAGATCCAATTGGGTCGATAGCGCGCATGCGCGACTGGGACGAATACCTCACCCGGCTCGGCACGGTGCTCGCCGAGACCTGCGTGACTCATTGAGGATCCCGGAATGGCATCGCTTCCCATCGCCACGCATCCGCCCATCGGCTTTGGTCCCGGCAGCCAGACGGAAGGCGCGGACGGCCTCGCCTATCTGCCGATGCCATCGGGGATGCGCGTATATGAATCCCATCTCCCCGAGGTCGAGGACAAGGCCCGCTACGCTGCGGCCTTCGCCGCCCTGGAAGAGGTGCAGCGCGCGCTGGAAGGCTGGAAGCCGGGCGACCATGCCAGTGTCTCGCTGAACGGCTTCGACGCGGCGAACCGGCGGCTGATCGATGAGGCGCTGGGCGAGGGCGAAGTCGCCGTGCGCGTCAGCGGCGGCGGTGCGCCCCTGGAAATCCAGGAAGCGACCTTCGCCGGGGTGTGGCGGGTGCGCGGCACGGAGGGGGTGGACCGGATCGAGGTTGGCGCGTTTCCGCGCGGCGCTCTTCTGCGTGCCTTTCCCTCGCATTGGGAGATTGATCTGGCGGACACCGCCCGGCCGCGCTCCGGTGTCGTCAACGCGCCGCCGATCATTGCCGAGATCGCCCACCGCACCGAAGGGCGCGCGCCGGGAACGCCGGCCCATGTCATCAATTTCTCCCTTCTGCCGCACACGCACGAGGATCTCGCGCTGATCGACGCGGCGGTCGGGGTCGGCGGCCTTACCATCCTCTCGCGCGGCTATGGCAATTGCCGCATCGACGCGGCGGCGCGGCGTGATGTCTGGCGTGTGCGCTATTACAATTCCACCGACATGCTCATCCTGGACACGCTTGAAATCACCGATCTGCCAGAGGTCGCCTGCGCCGCGCCGGAAGACATCGCCGATTCCGCCGAACGGCTGACCGAAGTGCTCGGGGCCATGCGATGAGGACCGATCATGCGGTTTGAAGGCTCATTTCGCGGCGCGAACGGCGGGCTCGACCCCAAGACCCGCCTGGAGTGCAAGGTGTGCTGGCACGTCTACGACCCCGCCGAGGGGTGTGAGACGTGGCAAGTGCCCGCCGGTACTCCTTTCGTGGACTTGCCGGACCACTGGCGCTGCCCGGTGTGCGATGGCGACCGCGAACAATTCATGGTGCTCGACCAGGGGGAGGGGATCGCCGCCGCGCCCGCGCCGGCGGTTGATCCGCGCCTGGAGGAGATCGTCCGCACGGTGCCGCTGCGCCTGGAAGCTGCGTTCCGCGAGATTCACGCAGGCCAGATGCGGGGCGTGCCCATCGTCAATGAGACGCTCTCGGTAAAGGCCGTGGGTTTCCGCGCCTATGAGGGGCGGGTGTTCGGCATGCTGATCACCCCCTGGTTCATGAATCTTGTCCTGCTTCCCGGCCCTGACGAGGATTGGACGCGCCTCGCCACCGGAACCAAGGAACTGATCGCCTTTCCCTCGGGCTGGTATGAATTTCTCAGCGCGAACCGCCCGGAAACCGGCCCCTACAAGGCTTGTTCGCTGTTTTCGCCCATGTTCGACTTCACCTCGATGCTTCAGGCGACGGAAACTGCGACCGCGGCCTTGATCGCTTTGCTTGATCCCGCTCATCGCGAAGAAGGCGCTCCGACGGCCGAAATTCGCCGCCGACGCACCGAGGAATTGGCGGCGCAGGAGGCTGCGGAGGCAGCGGCTTCACGCGATGACGCCGTGTCGCCCGATGCGGCGGAACAGCGGCCGGTGCTTTCGCCCCAGCCCACACGTCGCGAACTGATTTTCGGCGCCGCCGGCGCCCGCGCGGCATCGGAGCCGGCATGAGCGTGGCATTGACCATCGCGCGGCCCGGGGTCGCGGCAGGCTGGCACTTCACCAGCGCGCCGATGCTCGATCCGGAGCCGCTGCTGGTCGGCCGGCGCGTGGAAGATGCGCTGGAGCTGTTGCCGCGCGTGTTCAATCTCTGCGGGGCCGCCCATCGCGCGGCCGCAAGCCATGCGCTTGGCCTGCCCGGTACGGAAAACGCAGTCGAGATTCGGGCTGAGACCGTGCGCGACCACGGCATAGCGCTGTTTCAACTTTGGCCAAGCCTGCTCGGCACCATGCCCGATAGGGCAGGCCTTGCTTTGCTTGCACGCGGGACGCCGAAGGAATTGGTCCGGCATGTGTGCGGCGAAGACAATCTGCCCGAATTCTCCCTGGCCGATCTGGACTCTTGGCTGGCCCGCGCGCCGACACCCGCCGCACGATTGCTGAGCGAGGTGCGCGACCGCCTGGATCCGGCATGGGGGCGGGCCGCGCTTCCACCTCTCAACGTCGCGGCACTCGACCTGGACCTGATGGAAGACGTGCCTTCACCCCGGTGCGAGGCCACAGTGCTTGAACGTGTGCGCACCGCACCCGTGATCCGTGCGCTGCTCCAGGAGGAAGGCGCGAGCCTGTTCGTGCGCCTGCTCGCGCGCATCGTGGATCTGCTCTGGATGACGGAGAGCGGCCGCGACACGCGGCTTCATGGGCAAGCCGGGGCAGGGGTCGGGTACGCGCAAGCGGCGCGGGGCATCCTCGTCCACCAGGCGAAGGTGAGGGATGGCCTCGTCGCCTCCTATCGCGTCCGCACGCCCAGCGCCTGGAATCTGACGCCGGGCGGCCTGTTCGCGCGCGTGCTCGCGGCCTTGCCGGCGCGGCGCGAGGCGCAGATGCTGGCACGGATTGCCGAATGCGCGGTCAATCCCTGTGTTCCGCTCACCCTCCACTTTTCAACGGAGGCATGACATGCACGAGATGGCGTTATGCGAAAGCCTGCGTGCCGCCATTGAGGACGCGGCGCGGGTCCAGAACTTCTCTCGCGTGACGCGGGTGCGGCTGGCGATCGGGGCGTTCGCCGGCGTCGAGCCCGAGGCATTGCGCTTTGGCTTCGACGTTGTCATGCGCGGTTCGCTCGCGGAAGGCGCGGAGCTGGTGATGCTCGAGGACAGCGGCACCGCCTGGTGCTTCACGTGCGGAACGACGGTGCCGCTCGCCACGCGCCTCGACCCGTGCCCTGCCTGCGGGGGGGAGCGCCTGGTGCCCAATGGCGGCACCGAGATGAAAATCAAAGACCTGGAGGTCGTGTGATGTGCGTCGCCTGCGGTTGTGGATCCGATGCCGTCACCCTATCCGGTCCCGATGCGGCGCAGACGGGGCAGGGGACCCATACCCATACTCACGATGCGGATGCCCACTCCGGGGCGCACCATCATGAGCATGCGCATGCGCATGGGCATTCCCATTCCCATGACCACCAGCACCACGATGCTGCCGCGCAGCCGCAACACAGCCATGCGCCCGGTCTCGACGCGCGCCGCATGGTGGAGATCGAGCACAATATCCTGGCCAAGAACGACGGGTTCGCGGCGCAAAACCGCGTCCGGCTCGCAGCGGATGGGGTGTTCGCCCTGAACCTGCTCGCAGGTCCGGGTGCTGGCAAGACGACGCTGCTGGTCGAGACCCTGAAAGCCCTTTGCGGCCGCGTTCCCGCAGCCGTCATCGAGGGCGACCAGCAGACCGCGAACGATGCCGCGCGGATCCGCGCGGTCGGCTTTCCCGCGGTCCAGATCAACACCGGCAAGGGCTGCCACCTGGACGCGCACATGGTGGGCCATGCGCTGGACCGGCTACCGCTTCCGGCCGGTGGGATATTGTTCATCGAAAATGTCGGTAACCTGGTCTGCCCGGCGGCCTTCGATCTCGGTGAGGACAAGCGCATCACCCTCCTCTCCGTGACGGAGGGCGAAGACAAGCCGCTGAAATACCCGGATATCTTCCAGGGGGCCGATCTGGTCCTGCTCACCAAGGCCGACCTGTTGCCGCATCTGGACGTGGATTTCGACGCGATTGCCGGAAATGTCGCGCGCATCAATCCCACGGCGCGCGTGATCACCCTTTCCTCGCGCTCGGGCGCCGGATTTACGGAATGGCTGGCTTGGCTTGAGGGCGCGCGCCGCGCGCGGCTGGAAGATCTGGCGCGGGTCGCCGAACAGCGGGCACAGGCGCTGCGCGGCGTCGTCCATACGGCGGCGGAGTAGGGGGATGAGCACCCGCCCCGCCCTTCTCCTGGTGGACGACGAGCCCCGTTCGGTGGAGGTGATGGCGCGCGTGCTCGGCGAGGAGTTCGAGGTCTTCACCGCCCTCGGCGCGGCGGAGGCGCGGCGCATCCTGGAAAGCGAGTGGGTCCAGGCGGTGTTCTGCGATCAGCGCATGCCGGACGTGTCGGGCGTCGCCTTTTTGACCGAAGTGCGCGAGCGCTGGCCGGAAATCGTGCGCGTGATCGTCACCGGCTATACCGAGCCGGAAGACATGATCGGCGCGATCAACGGCGCCGGAATCTACCAATACATCACCAAGCCCTGGCATCCGGACCAATTGCTGCTGGTGGCGCGCAATGCCGCCCATCTGTTCGCCCTGCAACGCGACCATCATCGCCTCTCGCTGGAACTGAAGCTCGCCGCGCCGGTGGCGCAGGCCCGCCTTGCCGCCCAGCACGAGCGCGTGGCGCGGAATTTCCATTTCGATACCCTGATCCGCAGTCCCGAAAGCCCGTTGAACGAGACCTGCCGGCGCGCGGCCCAGGTGGCGGTGTTCGATGTGCCGGTGCTGATCCAGGGAGAGACGGGCACCGGCAAGGAACTGCTCGCGCGGGCAATCCATTATTCCAGCCTGCGTTCGGAGCGCCCGTTCTTCGCCGTCAATTGCGGAGCCATTCCCGACGAATTGCTGGAGTCCGAGCTGTTCGGGCACAAGAAAGGCGCCTTCACCGGCGCCCATACCACCCGCATCGGTCTGCTGGATGAGGCGGATGGCGGCACGGTGCTACTGGATGAGATCGGCGACGTTTCTCCCGCATTTCAGGTCAAGCTTCTGCGTTTCCTCCAGGAGGGCGAGATCCGGCCCGTCGGCTCCAACGAGGCCAAGCGCGTCAACGTGCGCGTGCTGTCCGCCACCCACCGCGACCTCACGCAGGAGGTCGCGGGAGGACGGTTCCGCGAGGATCTCTTTTACCGTCTGTCCGCCATGGTGCTGATGATGCCGGCCCTGCGCGCCCGACGCGACGATCTGCGGGTGCTTGCGACCACCATTCTGGATGGCTTGTGCAATCTCCACGGCAAGGTGGTGAAGGGCTTCACCGATGAGGCGCTCGCCTGCATGGAGGCTTACGATTGGCCCGGCAATGTGCGCGAAATGCAAAATGAGGTGCTGCGCATGCTGGTGCTCTCCACCGGGTCCCAGCTGGGCGCCGATCTGCTCTCGCCCCATGTGGTGCGCGCTGCCGCCGCGCCGGAGGGCGCGTCCCAGCAAATCGCCTTGCCCGACGGGGGTCTGCCCGACGGCGGGCTGCTGAAGGACCGCATCGAGCGCATCGAGGCATCCATCCTCATGGAAACGCTCGTGCGCTGTCGCTGGAACAAGAGCCGGGCGGCCGAGGAACTCGGCCTGTCCCGCGTCGGCCTGCGGGCCAAGATCGACCGCTACGGTATCGCCCGCGGTCGCACCTTCGCGCGCCATTAAGGAGACGAACCCATGTGCCTCGGGATTCCCGGTCGGATCGTCGCCATCACCGACGCGGACGCGATGCTGGCGATCGTGGATGTCTCCGGCGTCCGCCGCAGCGTCGATGTCGTGTGCGTGGCCGAGCCGGGTGCGCCGCTGGACGCGCTGGTCGGCGTGTGGGTGCTGGTGCACGTGGGCTTCGCCATGAGCCGGATCGATGAGGCGGAGGCAGCAGCCACGCTGAAGGTGCTCGCTGAAATCGGCGAGATGGACGCGGAGATGGACGCGATGCGCATCGGCAGCGTCGAGCCGCTTGT
This sequence comes from Roseixanthobacter pseudopolyaromaticivorans, assembly GCF_043195145.2. Taxonomy (NCBI): domain Bacteria; kingdom Pseudomonadati; phylum Pseudomonadota; class Alphaproteobacteria; order Hyphomicrobiales; family Xanthobacteraceae; genus Roseixanthobacter; species Roseixanthobacter pseudopolyaromaticivorans. The sequence continues at coordinate 2,049,851 of NZ_CM195539.1, read as the reverse complement.
GCGGGCAGGGTAGGGGCGGCGATCATGCGTTTCGTCAATGAATTCCGCGATCCGGCCCTCGCGACCGGACTGATCCGGGAAATCGGCGTGCTCGCGGCCCGCCTGGAGCGGGGGCGCACCAATCCGGTGGCCGTCATGGAAGTTTGCGGCGGGCACACCCACGCCATCTTCCGCTACGGGCTGGAAGGGCTGCTCCCCGACATCATCGAATTCGTGCACGGCCCGGGATGCCCGGTCTGCGTGCTTCCCATGGGGCGGGTGGATGACTGCGTCGCCATCGCAGAGCGGCCGGAGGTGATCTTCGCCACCTTCGGAGATGCCATGCGCGTCCCGGGCTCACGCAAGAGCCTGCTCCAGGCCAAGGCGGATGGCGCCGATGTGCGCATGGTCTATTCGCCGCTCGATGCGCTGGAGCTGGCGCGGCGCAATCCCAACTGCGAGGTGGTCTTCTTCGGCCTTGGGTTTGAAACCACCATGCCTTCAACCGCGCTCACCGTGCTGCGCGCTGCCCGCGAGGACATCGCGAATTTCTCCCTGTTCTGCAATCACATCACCATCATCCCGACGCTGCGCGCCTTGCTGGAGCAGCCGGACTTCGGCATCGACGGCTTCATCGGGCCGGGCCACGTCTCCATGGTGATTGGCACGGCCCCCTACCGGTTCATCGCAGAGGAGTTCCATCGCCCGCTGGTTGTGGCAGGGTTCGAGCCGATCGACCTGCTGCAATCCTTGCTGATGGTGCTGCGGCAGCTCGCGGCCGGCGAGGCGCAGATCGAAAATCAATATGCGCGGGTGGTGCCGGAAGGCGGCAACCCCGCTGCGCTTGCCGCAGTGGCGCAGGTGTATGAAACCCGCCCCACATTCGAATGGCGCGGGCTCGGCTCCATTGCCGAATCGGGGGTACGGCTGCGTGAACCCTATGCCCGGTTCGATGCCGAACGGCGCTTCGCCGTGCCGGATGTGAAGGTCGCCGATCCCGCGGCCTGCCGCTGCGGCGAGGTGCTCACCGGCGCCGTGAAGCCCTGGGCCTGCCCGGTGTTCGGCACCAGTTGCACGCCCGAAATGCCGCTCGGCGCACTGATGGTTTCCTCCGAAGGCGCATGCGCTGCGTATTATCAATATGGCGGCATGAAGGGGGCGGCATGAACATTCCTTTTGACCGGCCCGTGCGCCGGCCCCGCCGCGTGACGCAGGCCACCGTGACGCTGGCCCATGGCGGCGGTGGCACAGCCATGCGCGACCTCATTGAGGATGTGTTTCTGGAAACCTTCGCGGGGGCAGGGCACCCCGCCCCGGAGGATCAGGCGCGGTTCGACCTGACGGCGCTGGCCGCGCTGGGCGACCGTCTGGCTTTCACGACCGATTCCTTCGTCGTCGATCCCCTGTTCTTCCCAGGCGGCGACATTGGCACCCTTGCCGTCTGCGGTACGGTGAACGATCTGGCCGTCGGCGGAGCGCGGCCGGTGGCTCTGTCTTGCGCGGTGATCATCGAAGAAGGGTTGCCAGTCGAGACCCTGCGCGCGGTCGTCGCCTCCATGGCGCGCACGGCGGCAGCGGCCGGCGTGTCCATCGTGACCGGAGATACGAAGGTGGTCTCGCGCGGAGCGTGCGACAAGCTGTTCATCACCACCACCGGCATCGGCGTGGTGCGGGCCGGCCTCCATGTGGGCATCGACCGCGCGCGGCCCGGCGATGTGGTGCTGGTGAATGGCCTGCTTGGCGATCACGGGGCGGCGATTTTAAACGCCCGCGGGGATCTGGCTTTGGAGACCACGATCGAGAGCGATTGCGCCCCGTTGCATGATCTCGTCGACGTTCTCGTCACGGCGGCGCCGGGGGTTCGAATGATGCGGGATGCCACGCGCGGCGGCGCTGCGGCGGTGCTGAACGAACTGGCAGACGCGAGCGCGGTGGGCGTGCGGATACGCGAAGTGGATCTGCCGATCCGCCTCGAAGTGAACGGCTTTTGCGAGATTCTCGGCCTCGACCCGCTCTATCTTGCCAACGAGGGCAAGCTGATCGCGGTGGTCCCTGCCGAGGAAGCGGCAGCTGCACTTTCGGCATGGCGTGTGCATCCACTGGGGCAGGGGGCCGTCGCCATCGGCACCGTGGTGGCGGAGCGGCCCGGCCGTGTCGTGATGGAAACGCGCTTTGGCGGCGAGCGCATCGTGGACATGCTGGTCGGCGATCAATTGCCCCGGATCTGTTGAGTTTGATGCAAGATGAACCCGTCCTTCAGGAGAGTGGCTTTATGACCCGTCCCGCCTTTCGTCTTCTCGCGATCGCCGGAGCCTTGGCCCTGGTGCCTTCAATGGCCTTCGCCCATACCGGCGTCGGAGCCACGCACGGCTTCGTCCATGGCTTCATGCATCCGGTCACCGGCCTCGATCACGTGCTGGCCATGGTCACGGTCGGCATTCTTGCCTGGCAGATGGGCGGGCGCGCCCTTTGGTTGCTGCCGGCTAGCTTCGTGGCCTTGATGGCGGCCGGCGGCGCCCTGGGCATGGGCGGCTTCAACCTGCCATACGTCGAGACGGGCATCGCCTTGTCGGTGGTCGTCCTCGGCGCAGCCGTGGCCATGGGGGTGAAAGCGCCGCTGGCCTTCGCCATGGGCCTGGTCGGTATGTTCGCCATTTTCCACGGTCACGCACACGGCGCCGAAATGCCGGAGAACGTCGGCGGCCTGTCCTATGGCCTCGGCTTCATGCTCGGCACCGCGCTGCTGCATCTCGCAGGCCTGGGTCTTGGCTTCGCCATTGGCCGGCTCGGCGAAACGTCCGGACGAGCGTGGGTACGCGGCGCAGGCGCTGCCATTTCCCTCGCGGGCGTCGCGCTACTGAGCGGCGCACTCTGAGCGATCCAACAAGCCGCTGAGAGTTTGGGCCGGTGCTGCGAAGTTCGCGGTGCCGGCCTCGCTTCTGATTAGAACCGGCGGCACACCGAGCGGTCTCATCCGTAGCCACGAATCCCACAGAGAATAGTTCCATAATATCTCTTCTGCGATTTATGGATTGGTGATTTCCATCCAGCGTGGGGCTTTCTTCCCTGCCCGCAGCTTGGATTTTGGCTGCGGGTGCATCTCTACATCCCTGGCATGCGGCGTGCGGTCTGACGGCATCCGGCCACAGGCGATGTTGCCCATGGCCGGAGTGCTTGATCATTCCGCGGCTTTGGCTGCCCCGACGCCGGACTGTGCACTCGGCCGTCCGACGCTGTCATAGGTGAAGCCAGCTTCGGCCATTTCGTCGGGCCGATAGATATTGCGCAGGTCCACAAGCACCGGCTGCGTCATGATCGTCTTCAGTTTGGCGAAGTCGAGAGCGCGGAACGCGTCCCATTCCGTCACGATGACAATCGCATCCGCCCCTTCCGCGATCTCATAGGGTCCGGAGCCGTAGTGCACGCCGGCGGGCAATACTTTCTTGGCTTCGTCCATTCCCTCGGGGTCGTACGCCCGTACCTTCACGCCACGATCCAGAAGCGTGTTGACGATGGCGATCGCCGGGCTGTCGCGCATATCGTCGGTGTTGGGCTTGAACGTGAGGCCGAGCACCGCAACGGTCTTGCCGCGGGGATCGGAACCCAGCGCGCGTATCACCTTCTTGCCCACTGCGAGCTTACGCACGTCGTTGACCGCGACCACGGTCTCGATAATCCGCAGCGGCGTGCCCGCCTGCTGCGCGGTGCGCGTCAGCGCCAGCGTATCCTTGGGAAAACACGAGCCACCGTAGCCCGGTCCGGCGTGCAGGAATTTGCCGCCGATGCGGTTGTCGAGGCCGATGCCCCGAGCAACTTCCTGCACATTCGCGCCCACTTCCTCGCATAGATCGGCGATCTCGTTGATGAAAGTGATCTTCATCGCGAGGAACGCATTGCCGGCATATTTGATCAGCTCGGAAGTGCGGCGGCTGGTAAACAGAAGAGGCAGATTGTTCAAGGATAGCGGGCGGTACACCTGCGCCATTACTTCGCGCGCACGAGGCTCCTCACTGCCCACCACCACGCGATCAGGCCGCTTGAAATCCTCAATCGCCGCGCCTTCCCGCAGGAACTCCGGGTTAGAAACCACGGAGATATCGGCATCCGGCCGAGTTTCGCGGATAACCCGCTCCACTTCGTCGCCGGTGCCCACAGGCACCGTCGATTTTGTAACCACGACGGTATAGCCGTCCGCTGCCGCTGCAATTTCACGCGCTGCCGCATAGACGTAGGACAAATCGGCATGTCCGTCGCCACGCCGCGACGGGGTGCCGACGGCGATGAATACGGCGTTTGCTTCCTTCACCGCTTCGGTCAGATCGGTGGCAAAATCCAGCCGGCCGGCCGCGACATTGCGATGAACGAGTTCGTCAAGGCCGGGCTCGAAAATGGGAATTTCTCCCTTCTCGAGCATGGCGATCTTATTGGCGTCCTTGTCTATGCACGTGACCCGATGGCCGAAATCCGCGAAACAGGCTCCGGATACCAGTCCAACGTACCCCGTTCCGATCATCGCAATGCGCATGTGTGCCAAAGTCCCAGTTTCGCAGAAAGGTGCTGCAGCTTACAGCATCTCGCCGCCGTGCGCCGCAATGCAGCAAAGAAACAGTGCTTTTCCTTAAACGATCCCAGCGCGCAGGCAAATGAGCATATGAGGGCACCAATCAGGTCCGCGGCAAAGCGTCTGGTACGGGGCGGCGTTGGCGTCGCTGATTAAGAAATTGCCGTCACCAGCGGCCCCTTGGCGAGGGCGTCGAAGGCCTGGAGGGCGCGGAGCAAGGGCTCCATGTTCCTCAGCGCAATCATGTTCGGGCCGTCCGAGGGGGCATGGTCGGGGTCGGGATGAGTCTCGATAAAAACAGCCGCCACGCCCACGGAAACCGCAGCTCGCGCAAGAACGGGCACGAATTCCCGCTGCCCACCGGAGGAGGCACCCTGCCCTCCTGGCTGTTGCACGGAATGCGTGGCGTCGAACACCACTGGCGCGCCGGTTGCCGCCAACTCGGGCAAAGCGCGCATGTCGGATACCAACGTGTTGTACCCGAACGAAACGCCGCGTTCGGTCACCAAGACATTGGGATTCCCGGACTGGGTCAGCTTGGCCACGACGTTCTTCATGTCCCAGGGCGCCAGGAACTGGCCCTTTTTGACGTTCACGACTCGGCCGGTCTGAGCTGCGGCGATCAGAAGGTCCGTCTGCCGGCAGAGAAAGGCGGGAATCTGCAGAATATCCACGACCTCAGCGAGGGGAGCGCATTGGTCGATCTCGTGGACATCGGTCAGGACCGGAGCGCCAATGGTCTCGCGGATCTCGGCGAAGATGGGCAGTGCGGCCTTGAGGCCAATGCCCCGAGCGCCCGAGATGGACGTGCGGTTGGCTTTATCGAACGAAGATTTGAACACCAACCCCATGCCCAGGCGCTTGGTGATGGCCGAAAGCTCTTTCGCCACGTCCATCACGTGGTCACGGCTCTCGATCTGGCACGGCCCCGCGATCAGCGTGAGGGGCATCCGATTCGAAATCTTGAGGTCGCCGACCTCAACGACCGCGTTCGGGACATTTGTGTCGCTCACGCGTTTCTCCTGCACTGTTTCACCGGCCCCGATAGTCCGCGTTGTGGCATGAAAAGGGGCTTGGAACGACATGTGTCCTACGAACGAGGGCGGCGCAACATTTCACAATAAACAATAATACGACGTGAAATATTTAATTTCCCGCTCACGCATTGCAAAGGCGTGTACGCACGTTTAGTTTGCCATTATCAGGATTGGTCTCAGCGCGCGCCCATGGCTCAAGTTTCTCCCGTTCCCGCACTGGTCTCGGGGCTTGTCTCGCTGGCCCTGCGCGCCGGACGCGTCATTCTCGATATATACGCCACCGATTTTGCAGTGAGCCAGAAGGCGGACGCCTCTCAGGTCACGCAGGCGGATCGTGACGCTGAAGCGTTGATCCTCGACGGGCTGGCGCGGCTGCATCCCGGCGTTCCTATCGTCGCGGAAGAAGAAGCGGCCGCAGGTCGCACCCCCCATGCGGGCGAGCGCTTCTTTCTCGTGGATCCGCTGGACGGAACGAAGGAGTTCGTCTCCCGCAACGGCGAGTTCACAGTCAATATCGCCCTTATCGAGCACGGCACGCCCATCGCCGGTGTCGTCTATGCCCCTGCTTTGGGCGTGCTCTATGCCGGGGAGGTCGGCTCGGGCGCGTGGAAAGGCCTGGTCCGCGACGATCATCTGACCTCGCTCGTGCCAATCCAGGTGCGCGACGCCCCTGCCCGGCTCTCGGCCATTGGCAGCCGCTCGCACGGCGCGGCTGAGACCGGCGACTGGCTTCAGCAATTCCCCATCGGATCCTTCGTCGCCGCGGGCTCCTCACTGAAATTTTGTCTGGTCGCGGAGGGCGCGGCCGATCTCTATCCCCGCCTCGGTCGCACGATGGAATGGGATACCGCAGCCGGCGATGCGGTGCTGCGGGCGGCGGGCGGCGTGGTCACCACGATGGACGGCCTGCCGCTGACCTATGGCCGGTGTATTCAGGCCGGGGATGCGCCGTTCGCGAACCCCCACTTCGTCGCCTATGGCGACCGCAATTTGGTCCGGCATTCGTCCGCCCAAGCTGGCGGCTGAGCCGCGATCGGCCCTCTCTTGGCCGAGACAACAAGGAATGTTGCACGTGTCGCCCAATCGATTGACGCATCTTCAGCGTCTTGAAGCGGAATCCATCTTCATCCTGCGCGAGGTCGCGGCCGAATTTCGCAACCCGGTGATGCTGTATTCGATCGGCAAGGATTCCGCGGTGATGCTTCATCTCGCGATGAAGGCGTTTTATCCGTCGAAACCGCCCTTCCCGCTTCTTCACGTGGATACCACATGGAAATTTCGAGAAATGATCGCGTTCCGCGATGAGATGGCCAAGACCCTGGGGTTCGACCTGCTGGTTCATACCAATCAGGACGGGTTGGCGCAGGGTATCAATCCTTTCGACCATGGATCTTCGCTGTACACCAATATTATGAAGACGGACGCCCTGAAGGAGGCGTTGACCAAATACGGCTTCGACGCCGCTTTCGGTGGTGCGCGGCGTGACGAGGAAAAAAGCCGTGCCAAGGAGCGTGTTTTCTCCTTCCGCACGGCCAATCATGGATGGGATCCAAAAAACCAACGGCCTGAATTATGGAATCTCTACAACGCCCGTGTGAAGCCGGGTGAATCCATCCGCGTGTTTCCGCTCTCCAATTGGACTGAGCTGGATATCTGGCAATATATTCTTGCGGAACGCATTCCCATCGTGCCGCTTTATTTTGCCGCCAGACGCCCAATTGTGTGGCGCGACGGGCAGATGATCATGGTGGACGACGCGCGCATGCCGCTATTGCCGGGAGAGACGCCGGAACACCGCATGATCCGCTTCCGCACTCTCGGCTGTTATCCGCTGACTGCCGCCATCGACAGTACTGCGGCCACGCTTGAAGATATCGTCCAGGAAATGCTGGTCGCACGCACCTCAGAGCGGTCTGGCCGCCTGATCGACCATGATGATGCCGCTTCGATGGAAAAGAAGAAGCGCGAGGGCTATTTCTGATGAACGTCGCTCCGCTTACGGAATTGTTCGCTACCGAAGGCAAGAGTCTCTTGCGCTTCCTCACCTGCGGCAGCGTTGATGACGGAAAGTCCACTCTTATTGGCCGCTTGCTCTACGATACCAAGCTGCTGTTTGACGACCAGGTTGCGACCCTTGCTCAGGATTCCCGCAAACACGGCACCGCCGGCGACGAGCTGGACTTCGCATTGCTTGTCGACGGTCTGGCGGCGGAGCGCGAGCAGGGAATCACCATCGATGTTGCCTATCGCTTCTTCAATACCGAGCGGCGGAAGTTCATCGTTGCTGATACGCCCGGGCATGAACAATATACCCGCAATATGGCGACGGGCGCCTCCAATTCGGATCTCGCAGTCATCCTCGTCGATGCACGGCAAGGACTTCTGACCCAGACCCGCCGCCATTCCTTCATCGTGTCTCTGCTTGGCATTCGCCATGTGGTTCTGGCGGTGAACAAGATCGACCTCGTTCAGTTTTCGCAGAGCCGGTTCGAGGAGATCGTCGCCGACTATACCAAGCTGATCGGTCCTCTGGGATTCGGGACCTTTCAAGCGGTGCCGCTTTCGGCGCGCTATGGCGACAACATCATGGGGCGCAGCGCCAATACGCCCTGGTATCACGGCCCCGCCTTGGTCGAATACCTGGAAAACGTGGACGTCGCCGAGAAGGCAGTCTCCCGCCCTTTCCGACTTCCTGTGCAATGGGTTAACCGGCCCAATCTTGATTTTAGAGGCTTCTCCGGCACCATCGTGAGCGGCTCCGTTCGCCCGGGCGACAGCGTGGTGGTTGCCGGATCCGGACGCACCACGCATGTAAAGTCCATTGTCACCAAAGACGGAAACCTCACCGAGGCTGTCGCCGGGCAGGCGGTGACGCTGACCCTTGCGGATGAGGTGGATATTTCCCGCGGGGATATCCTTGCCGACCCTGTGCACCGCCCGGAGCGGGCCGACCAGTTCGCGGCGCAGATTATCTGGATGCATGATGAACCGCTGCTTCCAGGACGGCCCTATCTAATCAAAATGGGGACGCGCACCGTCGGTGCCACCTTCACCGAAATAAAGCATAAAATGGACGTTAATACATTCCAGGAACTGGCGGCAAAAACGCTTTCCCTGAATGAGGTTGGCGTGGTGAATATCGCCAGCCGTGATGCGTTTTCGTTCGATGCATTCTCCGACGTTCCGGAAACTGGTGCCTTCATTGTCATAGATCGGTTGAGCAACCAGACAGTCGGCGCGGGAATGGTGCAGTTCGCCTTGCGACGGGCGACCAACGTGCATTGGCAGGCGCTCGATGTCTCCAAAGAAGCTCGCGCCACGTTGAAGCATCAGCGGCCCGCCGTATTGTGGTTCACTGGCCTGTCGGGATCAGGTAAATCGACCATCGCCTCCCTGGTCGAAAAGAAATTGTACGCAGCCGGCCGTCATACTTACATGCTTGACGGAGATAATGTTCGTCACGGTCTCAATAAAGACCTTGGATTTACGGATGTCGATCGGGTAGAAAACATCCGGCGTGTTGCTGAGGTCGCGCGATTGTTCGTGGATGCTGGACTAGTGGTTCTGGTCTCCTTCATCTCGCCGTTCAAGGCGGACCGGCAAATGGCCCGGGAGCTTTTAAGCGCAGGGGAGTTCATCGAGGTATTCGTGGATACCCCGATTGAGGTTGCGGAAAAGCGCGACGTAAAAGGCCTTTATAAAAAGGCACGCCAAGGGATTTTGGCCAATTTTACCGGCATCGATAGCCCCTACGAGGTCCCTGAAACTCCCGAACTGCACCTCGCCGGGGGCGAAAAAACGGCCGAGGAACTCGCGGAACAGGTGTTCAACTATCTATCCGAGCGAAATTACCTGCATAGCGACGAGGACGCGGGCGACTGGACGATCTAGGAAACTCTAGCGAGCGCGGGGGCGCGACCTGCCTGACCGCGCTCCACCGCCCCCCTTCTCGCCGACGAACATCGGATTCCTGGGCCATTTCCGCGGTTCTCAGCGAGATGAAACCGTGATTTCGGCCAAATAACTTCGGCGACATACAGCCTCGGTGGCCGGCGGGCCGCAAGGGGGTTTCCTCGCCGGTCGGCCTTGGTCTAAACCAGAGCGTGGGCCGCGAGAATGTGGCCTGCTACCAACGGGCTCGATCGCCTTGACCTTCCTGCTGACATTTCTGGCCCTCGCCATCGAAGCGGGGTTTGGCTATCCGGTCCGCCTGCTGAACCTGATCGGCCATCCCGTCATCTGGATCGGCCGGCTGATCTCGGTGCTCGATCTTGCCTGGAACCGGGCGGAGCTGAGTTTCGCCCGGCGGCGCATGCGGGGCGTGCTGGCGCTTGTGGTGCTGCTTGTGAGCGCCGCAGTGCCGGCCGCGCTTATCGCCGATGTGTTCGACCTGTTGCCCGGTGGGATAGTTCTCACCGCCATCGTCGGCTCGACGCTGCTGGCCCGGCGCTCGCTCCACGAGCATGTGGCGGCGGTGGCCGATGCGCTTGAAATCCACGGGCTCGAAGCGGGGCGCGCCACGGTCTCGCGCATCGTCGGCCGCGACCCGGCCCAGCTCGATGAAGCGGGCGTGACCCGGGCGGCCATCGAAAGCCTGGCGGAGAACTTTTCCGACGGTGTCGTGGCCCCCGCCTTCTGGATGGCCATGGCCGGGCTGCCTGGCATCGCCGCCTACAAGGCCATCAATACCGCCGACAGCATGATCGGCCATCGCACGCCGCGCCACGAGGCGTTCGGCTGGGCCTCCGCGCGGCTCGATGATCTGGTGAACCTGCCTGCCTCGCGCCTCTCGGGGCTGCTGATCATTGCCGCAGCGGTCTTCACGCACGGCGCATCGCCCGCCGGTGCGTGGCGCGCGGTGCGCCGCGATGCCGGCAAGCACCGCTCTCCCAATGCCGGATGGCCGGAAGCGGCGATGGCGGGCGCCCTCGGCATCTCAATCGCGGGGCCGCGCACCTATGCGGGCGTGCTCGCGGACCTGCCCTTCATGGGCGACGGCCGGCGCGAGATCGGCGCCGCCGACATTCGTTCCGCCTTGCATCTCTACCGGATCGCGAACCGCCTGCTCATGGGGCTCGCCCTGTTCTGCGCGGTGCTGGTGGTCATCGCGCGAGGCTGAGCAGAAGGTCGAGATCGAGATGGGCTTCCAGGTGCGCGGCAAGCGCATCCAGGGTCTCGTCCACCTGCGCCTCGTATGAGATTTGTGGCGCGCCGGCGCCCAGCGCGGCGAGCCAAGCGGCGCGCTGGGAATCATCGGCGAACAGCCCATGTACATAACTGCCCATGATGCGCCCGTCGGGTGTTGTCGCGCCATCCGCCTCGCCCGTGGCGAGGCGCGAGAACGGGCGGGCCGTGTCCGCGCCAGTGGTCTCGCCCATATGCATCTCATAGCCTGCGAAGGGCGCCTGGAGGCAGGAGTGGCCCGCAACGGCAACCAGACGCTTCTCGCCCGAGAGAATGGTTTCCACATCCAGCAGGCCGAGCGCCTCCGCCCGGCCCGGCGGGCCTTCGACGCCGTCAGGATCGTCCACCCACCGTCCCAGCATCTGATAGCCGCCGCACAGGCCCAGCACCCGCCCGCCGCGCCGGGCATGGGCGATGATGTCGTGATGCAGGCCGCTGGATTTCAACGCCGCGAGGTCGGAAATCGTGGCCTTGGAGCCGATCAGCAGCACAAGGTCGGTGTCCACCGGCAAGCTCTCGCCCGGCTGCAGGCGCACCACCTCGACCGCCGGCTCCGCATCCAGCGGGTCGAGATCGTCGAAATTGGAGACATGAGGCAGGATCGGCACCGCGATCCTCACCTTGGCGTGGGGCTTTGCCGGCGGCGGCCCCTGGAGCGCGAGCGCATCCTCAGCCGGTAGGCGCGCGGCGGCGGGAAAATGCGGGATGAGGCCGAGCGCAGCCCAGCCGGTGTGCCCCGCCACCAGCGCCATGCCGTCGGCGAACAAGGCGGGATCGCCCCGGAATTTGTTCACCACGAAGCCGGCGATCAGTGCGGCATCCTCCACCGCCAGGACGGTTTTGGTGCCGACGAGGCTGGCGATGACACCGCCCCGGTCGATGTCGCCGATCAGCACCACCGGCACGTCGGCGGCGCGGGCAAACCCCATATTGGCGATGTCGTTGCGGCGCAGATTGACTTCCGAGGCGCTCCCCGCCCCTTCCACCAGCACGAGTTCGGCCTCGCCCTTCAGCCGCGCGAAGCTCTCAAGCACGGCAGGCATGAGGCTCTGCTTCAGGCCCTGGTAGGCGCTGGCCTTGGCGGTGGTGAGCACCCTGCCCTGCACCACCACCTGCGCACCCACCTCGCTCTGCGGCTTCAGGAGCACCGGGTTCATGTGCACGCTCAAAGGCACTCGCGCGGCCCGGGCCTGAAGCGCCTGCGCGCGGCCGATCTCGCCGCCGTCGGCGGTCACGGCGGCATTGTTCGACATGTTCTGCGGCTTGAAGGGCCGCACCCGCAGGCCGCGATTGGCGAAGGCGCGGGCAAGGCCGGCCACCAGCAGGCTCTTGCCCACGTCCGAGCCGGTGCCCTGGAACATCAGTGCGCGGGCAGCCATCAGAATTCGATGCCGGCCTGCGCCTTCACGCCGGCGGAGAAATGATGTTTCACCAATCCCATCTCGGTCACGAGGTCCGCCGCCTCCAGAAGCTCCGGCTTCGCGTTTCGGCCGGTGACGACCACATGCAGGTCGCCCCGGCGCGCTTTCAGCGTCGCGACCACGTCGGTGAGGTCAAGATAGCCGTAGCGCAAAGCGATGTTCAGCTCGTCCAGCACGATCAGGGAGAGGGTCTCGTCGGCCAGCAGCTCGCGGGCTTTGTCGAACGCCCGCGCGGCAGCGGCGGTGTCGCGGGCGAGGTCCTGGGTTTCCCAGGTGAAGCCCTCGCCCATGGTGTGCCAGCGCACGCGATCGCCGAACGCTGCGAAGGCGTCCTTCTCACCGGTGTGCCAGGCGCCCTTGATGAATTGCACCACGCCCACCTTGCGGCCGTAGCCGAGCATGCGCAGCGCCAGCCCGAACGCGGCCGTGCTCTTGCCCTTGCCGGGGCCGGTGTGGACGATCAGCAGCCCCTTCTCCAGGGTCTTTTCCGCCACCTCGGCATCCTGCACCGCTTTGCGCTTGGCCATTTTCTCGCGATGGCGAGCGGCCTGGGCGTCGTCGCCGGCGGCATTTTCGGTTTCATCGCTCATCGAGGCGTGTCCTTCACAATCATGGGCAGGCCGGCCACCATGAAGATCACCTCATGGGCCGTTGCGGCCATGCGTTGGCTGAGCCGGCCGGCGGCGTCGCGAAACCGGCGGGCGAGGGCGTTGTCCGGCACGATGCCGAGCCCCACCTCATTCGCCACCAGCACGCTGAGTCCTGTGCGGGCGGTGATGGCGTCCACAAGGCGATCCTCTTCCGCCGCGAGATCGTGCTCCGCCAGCATGTGGTTGGTGAGCCACAAGGTGAGGCAATCCAGCAGCAGCGGCATGTCGGGCGGCAGGGCCTGGACGATATCGGCGGCATCGAACGGCGCATCGTGGGAGACCCAGCGCGCATCGCGCCGCGCCTGGTGCAGGCGGATGCGCTCGCTCATTTCGGCGTCGAAGGCTTGCGCCGTCGCCACATAGGCGAAGGGCGGGGCGGCGGCTTCCACCCGCTGCTCGGCATGGCGGCTCTTGCCGGACCGCGCGCCGCCGAGCACCAGCACGATCCGGCCCCGCGCCCCGGCCGCGCTCGCGCTCAAGCCGGCACCTGCGAGTGCCGGCGGCAAGAGCTGTGGCAGGCACTGGCCGCGATGCGCGGACCCAACATGAGAGTCTCCCTGGCCCTCCCGCCGAGAGCCGGCCTGTGGCGCCCGCGATGCGGGCTCTGCGTCCTCGGCAGGTCTCCTGGCTTGCGGATCTGCGCGCCCCCACCCTTCCCGAGGCGCGCCTCAGTGGTGGGCACCTCAGTGGTTCATGGGTTTGCTCTCCGCCGACAGTTGCGGGGGCAGCCGCGGCATAGGGAGAAACCCTCCCGCACCGCGTTCCCTTTTGATCCCGAAGGAACCGACGACGCGCCGACTATAAGGCCGCCGCCCCGCGCCGCAACCGCCCGCCCCCGCGATCTCAGCTTCTAGCTTTCGCAACCAGCGTCGAGGTGGACTGGCCCGGCGTCAGTTCGGCGAGCACCAGCTTTCCGCCATTGGCAATCACGATATCGGCGCCGACCACATCCTCGGGCTTATAATCCGCCCCCTTCACCAGCACGTCCGGCAGCAAGGCCGTAATGATCTCCAGCGGCGTGTCCTCCTCGAACAGCACCACCAGATCCACGCAGCGCATGGCGCCGATCACCCGCGCGCGGGCTGTCTCGTCCTGGAGCGGGCGCGTCGGGCCCTTCAGACGGCGCACCGAGGCATCGGTGTTGAGCCCCACGACGAGGCGGTCGCCCTGCGCGGCCGCCGCTTCCAGCATGCCCACATGGCCGGGATGCAGCAGATCGAAGCAGCCGTTGGTGAAGACGATGCGCGCGCCGCTCGCCCGCCAGCGGTCCATGATATCGCGCGCCTTGTCGCGCGAGACGAGGGCGCCCGCCGGCTCCAGCTGCGGCACCGAGCGCTGCAGCGCGGCGGTGAGTTCCGCGCGCGTCACCACCGCCGTGCCGAGCTTGGCCACGGCAATCGCGGCGGCGGCATTGGCGACCGGCACGCTGGCTTCCAGGTTGAGCCCGCAGGCGAGCGACAAGGCGAGCGCGGCCAGCGCCGTATCGCCGGCGCCGGAAACATCGAACACCTCGCGCGCCTCGGCCGGCACATGGAGCACGGTGCCGTTGCGGCGCCAGAGCGTCATGCCCTTTTCCGCGCGCGTCACCAGCACATCGCCGCCGAACTGGGCACTCGCGGCCTGTGCGGCGCGCTCGGCGTCGGCATCGGTCTCGTCCGGCAGGCCGGTGGCCTCGCTCAATTCGCGCCGGTTGGGCGTTACCAGCGTCGCGCCGCGATAGACCTCGAAGGTGCGGCGCTTGGGATCGACGATCACCGGCACGCCCAGCGTGCGCGCCTCGGCCAGCACGGCGGCGACGACACGGTCGCCGAGCACCCCCTTGGCATAGTCGGAGAGCACCACCACCGAACAGCCCGCCATGGCGCGGCTGGCGGCCGCGATCAAGGCGTCCTCGACGGCGGCGGACGGCGGGGCGGACATCTCGGCATCGATGCGGACGATCTGCTGGCGCCCGCTCATCACCCGCGTCTTGGTGACGGTGGGGCGGATGGCGTCCACCACCAGGCCGGACAGATCGATCCGCGCATAGGGCGCGAGCGCGGCGCGCAGCTGGTCGGCCTCCCCGTCGGCCCCGACCAGCCCCACGAGGCGGATCGGCGCGCCCATGGCGGCGGCATTGGCGGCGACGTTCGCCGCCCCGCCCGGCACGATGCGTTCCGCGCCATGCAGCAGCACCGGCACCGGCGCCTCGGGCGAGATGCGCGAAACCGAGCCGAGGATGTAGCGATCCACCATGACATCGCCGATGACGGCGACGGGACCGGGCTTGGTATCAGGAAGCATGGTGCCGGTATCCTGGGGCAAGATCAGCCGTTGGGTCGTGCAAGGTCCCGGTCATCAGGCGGAATTGCGGCCGCGCAGATGCTCGGTGACATAGATCCGCACGCCATCCTCCAGCGAGGTGAACGGGTGGGTAAAGCCTGCGGCGCGCAGTTTCGAGACGTCCGCCTGGGTGAAATATTGATACGCGTTGCGGATGGAAACCGGCATATCGACATAGGTGATGCGCGGTTCTTTGCCTGCCGCCGTGAACACGGCCTTTGCGAGATCCGCGAAGCTGCGGGCCTGCCCGGTGCCGACATTGAAAATGCCGCTGGCGGCGGGCGTCTCCAGCAGCCAGCGCACCACCGCGACGCAATCGCCCACATAGACGAAATCCCGCAGCTGCCCGCCATCCTCATATCCCGGATCGTGCGACTTGAAGAGCGTCACCGCCTCGCCCATCGCCGCGGTCGGATAGATCTTGTGGACCACCGAGCGCATGTCGTCCTTGTGGGCCTCGCCCGGGCCATAGACGTTGAAGAAGCGCAGGCCCGCCCATTGCGGCGGCACCGGACGGCCGGCGGCGACGTCGGCCGCGAAGCGGCGGTCCGCCATCAGCTTGCTCCAGCCATAGGCATTCAGCGGCGCCAGGCGGTCGAGCGCGGCTGCGCCCTCTTCATCCCGGAAGCCGTCGGTGCCATCGCCATAGGTGGCGGCGGATGAGGCATAGATGAAGCGGATGCCCTTGCGGGCGCATTGGTCCCACAGGTCCAGCGTCGGGCGGATGTTGCGGGCGACGATCTTGTCGCCGTCCCGCTCCGTGGTCGCGGAAATCGCGCCCATGTGGACGATCGCGCCCAGCCGTCCACCCTCGCGTTCCACGAAGGCGGAAACCGCCTCCGGCCGGATCACGTCATCCAAAAGGATGTCGCGCAGGTTGAGCCATTTGGGGCCGTCCTCCAGCCAATCGGCAATCACCACGCGCCAGCCGTCGGCAGCCAGGGCGCGGGCGATGTTCGAGCCGATGAAGCCGGCGCCCCCGGTGACAAGGATCGTATCGCGGGCGGAACGGGCGGAGCGGATCATTCAGGCTACCATTCAAGGCGAACGCGGTGATGTGCCCCCGTGTGCCACGCTGCTTCCGGTCTTGTCCATCGCATCGGCATGTCCGAAGCGCAGGACATTGAGCGCGCGCCACACGTCCCGTGCGCTGAAATCCGTCAGGCAGGGCGGTCCCTCGACGAGATCGGGGGCGATCCGGCAATGGGCGCGCTCGCACGGCGCGCACGGGCGCAGCGATTTCAATTCCAGCGCCTTCGGTCCGAAAAGGCCGGTCAGGCGGGGATTTGTCGGGCCGTAAAGCCCAACCGTCGGCACTGCGAGCGCGGCCGCGAGATGGCCGAGGCCGGAATCGACGCTTACCACCGCCTGCGCGCGCGCGATCACCGGGGCGAGCGCGGAAATGGGACCGGGCGGCACGATCCGCACCGAGGGGATCCCGTCCGCGATGGCGACGGCGCGCGCCGTCTCTTCCGAACCCTGGGCGAAGATGCGGGTTTCATAGCCCCGCTCGGCGGCCATCTGCGCCAGCTCGCGCCAGTGTTTCACCGGCCATGTCTTGGTGCGCCAGGTGGTGCCGTGCAGCATCACGATATAAGGCCGCTCGCCCCCCTGCCCTTGGGCATTGGCGGGCACCGAAAGTCCGGCGTCGGCGGTCAGCCCGTCCAGGGAATAGCCGAGGCTGGCGGCGAACAGCTTGCGCAGCCGCACCGCCATATGCTCGGTTTCCGGCACCACATGGGTCGCGTGATAGGTGAAGGTCGCAAGACTCTCGCGGGCGCTGCCACGGGCAAAGCCATGGCGCCGCCCGCGCGTGAACAGGCCGACAGCGGCGCTCTTCATCAGCCCTTGGGCGTCGATCACCACATCATAGGTTTCAGCGCGCAAAGCGGTGCGGATCGCGGCGACCGCCCCGCTGCGCAGCGCTTCGCCCGGCGCCTTGCGCAAGCGGCGCAGCGGCACGGGGATGGCGCGTCGCACGGCGGGGTGGGCCTCAACCAGGGGAACGAACGCTTCCTCCACCGCCCAATCGAGCGTGAGACCGGGAACCGCGCGCATGGCATCGGTCACCGCCGGGAACGTGTGCACCACGTCGCCCAGGGAGGACAGCTTGACCACGAGAACCTTCATGCCTGAACGGCCCGCGCCGCCGCCAGGACTTCCTCCGGGGCGATCACTTCAAGGCAGGCCAGGGTACCGAGCGGGCATTCGCGCTTGTGGCACGGGCGGCACGGCAGCTCGCGCGCCACGACGCGCGCCCGGGGGCCGGTCGGCGGCGTCATCTTCTCGGAGCTGGAGCCGTAGATCACCACAAGGGGCCGGTCGAGGGCGCCGGCCACATGCATGAGCCCGGAATCGTTCGAGACCACCACATCCGCCATGCCCAGCAGGGCGGCGGCGTCCATCAGCGTGGTCTTGCCAGCGATATTGTCCACCGGGACGCGGCTCAGCTTCACGATCTGCGCCGCGATGGACACGTCCTTCGGCCCGCCCAGGATGCGCACGCGATACCCCGCTTCCACGGCCCGCGCCGCGAGCCGGGCGAACTTGGTGGCCGGCCATTGCTTGGCCGGGCCATATTCGGCCCCCGGGCAGAGCGCCATCACGGGCCCCTCCCCGGTGAGGGGGAAACGCCCGGCGGCTGCTTCGCGCGCGCCATCCGGCAGGAAAAGGGTCGGACGCGGCGCGGCCAGCTGGTCGCCGCGCGGGGCGCCGAGGGCCACGAAACGGTCGATGGTGCGCGCGGTCTTGCGATCCCGATCGGGGCGCGAATCCGTCAGCAGCAGGCTGCGGCCCTCGGCGGCATAGCCGATGCGCTCGGGAATACCGGCGGCGAAGGGCACGATGGCGGCCTTGAAGGCCCGCGGCAGGATGATGGCTTTGCCATAGCCCTCCTTGCGCAGCGCCCTTCCCGCCTTCCAGCGCTCCATCAGCCCGAATTCGCCATGGCCGAGGCCGAGGGGAATGGTTCTGCGCACGCCGCGGATCAGCCGGGCGATCGGTAGGGAGGCCGGCGGCGCGATGACATCGATGGGGCGGCCCGGATCGCGGATGCGCAGGCTTTCGATCAGGCTCGCCGCCATCACCATGTCTCCGACCCAGGACGGGCCGACAAGCAGGATGGGCGAATAGGAACCGATGGCGCGCATTTTGTGCTCACTTGGACCCGCGCGTCTTGGCAAGACGCGCCGTGCCCGTCAAGGCGCGATCCCGTGACGAGGGCGGTGCGCGGGGCTGCGAAATCAGATGCGCCGCCGGGGTCACGTCGCCGGGCCGCTGAAGAAGAAAGCATGCGGCACGCCGCGGCAATAAAAAAGGCGCCGGCAATGCGGCGCCTCTTCCAAGAAGACAACGAAGGCGTGCGATCAGGCGGCCTTGTTGAGGGTCTTTTCCACGCCGGCCTTGATGGGCTCGGAGGTTTCGGTCGCGATCTTCTGCGCGAGGGCCGACAATTCCTTGGCCTGGCCGGAGAGCGCATCGAACTGGTGGCGCAGGTGAGCGGTGGAAAGTTCCACGGCTTCCGCTGCCGACTTCGCCGAAACCACCGACGCGAAGAAATCGAACGCGGCATTCACGTTCGAGCGCAGGATTTCGAGCGACTTGAGATTGTATTCAGAAACACCCTTGCTCGCGGTCGAATAGCTATCTTCGAGGATATCGCTGGTCTGGGCGGCGGCCGCCTTCATCTTTTCATAGTTTCCACGATAGCTCTCGACGCTCTTTTCCGCCATTTCGCGGAAAGCGGCCGGAACTTCCATTTTGGCGAACGCGCCGTTTGCTGCGTTCATCTGGTCTTGGAAGGCTTTGGCGAAGGTGTCGTTCATAGTTTCCTCGGTGCGGTGGCTTGGCTTCAATTCAGGCCCGCGCAGGCCGAAAAGCTCGCTCGATTGCAGCAAGCGCCTTTTCTGCCCTCAGCCTCGACCCCGCGACACTATAGCCTAAAAAGTGTGCGGCACAAAAATAATTTTTGCGCCGCACAACAACCTCGTCCCGTCTAATCAGTAAGTCCGGTTCGGATCGTGCGGCTGTTCGAACTGGCTTGCCGCCTGCTGCGTGGCGTTCTGCGCATCATGGGCGGCAGCGGTGCCGGCCGCCTGGGCGGCCTCGGCGGTGGACTTGGCATGTTGCGCCGCGGCAGCGCCGAGGGCCTGGACGCGCTCGGCCAGCGCGCGGGCGTGCTCGTCCAGCGAGCGCACGGTGGACTCCCCAAGGTTGCGGGCATCCGAGCCGAGGGCGGCGGCCTGGCTGGCCACGGCCTGCACCTGAGCGGTGACGAACTCCGCTTGCAGCGAGAGGACTTCCTGCGGGCTCTTTGCGCGCACCAGCTTGTTCAGAAAATCGAAGCTGGCGTTCACATTGGATTCGACAAGACCCAAAGTCTTCTGACGCAACTCGCGGATGCCGGACCGCACTTCCTCGATCCGCCCTTCGGACTCGTTGACGGCACTGCGCGCGGTATCGAACAGAGTATCGAAGGCCTGGCGCGCCTGCGTGACGTTCTTTTCGGCTATGGCCCTCAATTCCGCGGGCAGCTCAAGATCGGGACCCAGTTTCGTGGTCATCGTCGTCACTCCTCGGGCTCTTGGGGAGATCAGCCAACGGCGCCGGCCGCTCCGACCATATCTTAGTCTGTCATTGCCTATGCACCGCAATACGAAACATTAATGCGACGGCTATGGGCTTGCGGTACTGTTAAGGTTTATCTGCCACCATAGCATGTAGGGTGCTGGGATTTAGGTCGAGATGGTGCGATCGAAAAACAAGGGGTGTCATTCGCAGTGATGAGCGAACACACGTCGCGCCTCTTGGCATTGAACGAACCCGCGCTCGCTCCTCTGCTGCGCGACGATCTCGCTTCGTTTCTGATATCCGTGCGGGACGGCACAGTGGTAGCCGCCACCGCCGCCTGCGCGCGGCTTGGACTACGCGAAGATCAGGCGGCTCCGAAACCGCTGCTCGATATCGTGCGACAGGTTGCCGCCAGCCCAAATGGCCCGCGTCATCTGGAGCGGGTCCGTCTGCCGGCGCAGCTTTCGACGCGCCTATTCTCCTGCGCCTGCCTTTCCTCGCCCCTGGGCCGGCTGGTATTGTTCGCCGATCCTGAAGCCTTTGTGCCGGGAAACCTTCTGCCTACGGGCAAGGCGCCGCAGGCGGATGCACGGACCATGATCGAGGAAACACGCCCGATCCGCTTCACATGGGAAGCGGATGGTGACGGGGTCATCCGCTTTCTGTCGGAAACAGCGGTGGACGGGCTGGGGCTGCGCCTCGGCGGCTGGCTCGGCCGCAGCTTCCGGCAATTGGCGGACGCCGGGCTGTTGCGCGACAGCAGCGCCATCGAGGCTGCGCTCGAGGCGGGTTCGAGCTTTGCCGACGTCCTTCTCTATACGGAAGAACCGCAGCCGCGCCGTATCGTGCTGGGTGGCATGCCCCTGCTGGATGGCATGCGCCGCCGCACAGGCGTTCGCGGATTTGGAATCCTGTGGCCGCCCTCGGCCTTCGATGATACGGCAGCACGCATGTCCAGGAGCGGTGAGCGCGACGATGCGCCGATGAATGTCGTGCCTTTGCGGGGTGGTCATCTCACGCAACGGGAACGCTCCGCGTTTCACGAGATCGCCCGCACCCTGCACGAAGCCGTGAACGGCTGGAATGCGCCGCAGCGGGAGGCGCGCGATCCTGAAAACGCGGGTGTTCCGCCGGAAGGCGTTCCTGACGCCTTTCGGTCACCCCGCGAAGACGGGCCTGAGGATGCGGAGTTGGAGCCCGCGACTTCCGCAGAGGCCGGGGAACCAAGCGAGGTCTTAGATCCGAGCGACGCCTTGCCCGATCCCGTCCTGGATGATCTCTCGAACGCTTCCCCGTTCGTCCCCGCCTCGGAAGGGGACGACATCGCCCCAGGTTTCGCCGATGAAGTGAGGGAGAGCGCGGGTCGTCTCGTGGACGCCGCACCCATATTTGAGCCTGCGCCTAGCTTAGTCGGCTCCGCCGACAGCCTGCTGGACCGCCTTCCGCTGGGCATCGCCATTCAGCAGCATGGGCGGTTCGTGCGCGTCAACCGCACCATCCTGGGCTGGGCGGGGATGGCCGATACGGAAGAATTCCAGCGCACCGGAGGCGTGGCCCAACGCTTGTGGCGGGCGGAGGCCGGGGGCCAATTGCATTTCACGCGGGCCGAGGGCGAGGCCCTTCCTGTGGAGGTGCGCCTCGTCTCCGCGCCCTGGAACGGCGAGACGGCGCTTGTGCACCTCGTCCGCGCCATTGAGCCGACGTCGGCGGACACCCACGGTGCGCGGGCATCGGTTCGGCATCGCGCACGGCATGAGGCTCTGGACCTTATTCCCGTTCCGGTTGCTCTGCTGGATTCCGCCGGCACGCTGCAATATCTGAACCTTTCCGCGGTCAAGCTCGGCGGCCGCGCGCGAGACGCGCTGCTCGGTACCACTTTCGCCTCGCTTTTCGTCGCGGAGGACCAGCATCTGGTGGAGGCCTTGTTCGCCGCCGGTTCGCAGAGCGGGCGGGTCAATGCCTCCGGCTTTCGTCTGCTGAACGGGGACGGCCGCCCCTCCCCCGTCGACGTCACGATCGCGCGCGCCGACCACGCGCCCGAGGACCGGCCCACCTATTGCGCGGTATTCCGCGAGATCGCCCCCGCGCCCGACGCATCGGCGGCGCCTGCGGTTCAGGATACCGACGCGCTCCTGCGCCGGCTCTCCCACGGCGTGCGCGAGCCCTTGAACGTAATGTTCGGGTTCGTGGAAGCGGTGCGTTCCGGGGCGTTCGGTGCCATCGGCACACGCCGCTACAGCAAGCTTGCCGAAGGCGCTGTGCTCGCGGGCCGGCAGTTGATGGCCACGCTTGAGGACATCGAGGGGCTCATCGCCTCTCCCGACGCCCCCAACAAGACGGTGCTCGACATCAACGCGCTGGTGGATGACGCGGTGGCCCACCTGGCGGGGACCGCTCAGCGCCGGCGCATCCTGATCCGGCGGGATTTCAGCCCGCAGGCCACCATCCGCTGCGATGGCGCCCGCACCGCGCAGATGGTGCGTCTGCTGCTGGAGGAAGCCCTGCGTGGCACGCCCGAGGGCCAATATGTCCTTATCTCGACCATCGCGGAGCCGGGAGGCGCCGAGGATTCGATGACCTCCGTGGCGGTGCTGATCCGCGACGAAGGCGCGAGCCTCTCCGAGGAGGAAATCGCGCAGGCGCTCGACGTGACCCGTCATGCCGCCGTGGCGGACCGCTTTGGAACCGCAGGCCTGCCCTTCCGTATGGCGCGGATTGCCGCACTGGCGCGCAGTGTCGGCGGGTCCTTGAACCTGAGGCGCGGTATCGAGGGCGGGATGCTCAGCGAGCTGCGCCTGCCGAAGTGAAGAACACACGCCATTTCCGCAGCGTAGTCCTCATGGACGCAAAATAGAACTATTCGAAGGTTTAGTTTTAAAGCCTTCCAATGTCGCGTGCCAATCCCACATTGATGGGGTGATGGCATTGACGAGGCGCTCGGCCTTCTGCCAGAAATAACAAGGTTACGGTGTTGTTTAGAGCTTCTCTAAGCAACGGAGATCTTGGTCGGGCCATGATCGTTTGTTCGTGCAACGTGTTTTCTGACCATCAGGTCCGCGACGCCCTGGCGTCATCGGGCGGCGCCCGCTCGCCTGGCGAGGTGTATCGGTGCCTTGGCTGCTCGCCGCAATGCGGACGGTGCGCGCGTACTATTCGCGCCATCATGGATCAGGTACAAAGCTCGTGCTCTTCCTGCGCCGCTGAATGCCCGGCGGCCGCACTCACCGGCCGACTTATCGCCGCGGAATGAGGGAAATCCCGGAGTTGCACGGGTGCTGCTCTTAGTTTAGAACTTCTCTAACTATATTTCCAGTGAGACGGTGCCATGCGGCGCCGCTTTAAGGAGTTGGGACATGAAGGGTGATGCCAAGGTCATCGAGTATCTGAACCGAGGCCTTCGTTCGGAGCTCACCGCGATCAACCAGTATTGGTTGCATTACCGCATGCTCGACAACTGGGGATACAAGGCGCTCGCGAAGAAGTGGCGCGCCGAATCCATCGAGGAGATGGTGCACGCCGACAAGTTCGTGGACCGCATCCTGTTCCTCGACGGCTTCCCGAACCTGCAGGTGCTGGATCCGCTGCGCATCGGCCAGGACGTGAAGGAAATTCTCGACGCCGATCTGGCGGCCGAGCAGGAAGCCCGCGCCCTGTATCAGGAAGCCGCCGCTTACTGCCATTCGGTGAAGGATTTCCCGAGCCGCGACCTGTTCGAAGAGCTGATGACGGACGAGGAAGGCCACATCGACTTCCTCGAAACCCAGCTCGACCTCGTCGCCAAGCTCGGCCTGCCGCTCTATGCGCAGCATCACATTGGCGAACTCGACGAGCACTGAGCCTTTTTGCTTTCCATGCTTTGAAAGCCCGGCGGAAACGCCGGGCTTTTTCTTTTTCGGTCCCGCAACATCTTGTTTAGATATTCTCTAACCTTTTGTCTTCACACGCTCTTTCGTTGACGTTGCGTATGGTGGCGCGTTAGCGATCAAGCAGAGATTGGCAGCTCGCGTGCTGTCGCATCGCTTGGTGAGGCGTGTCCATGTCCAGGAAAGTTTGCTCCCCGCTCCTTCTCGCCGCCTGCGGCTGGGCCGTGCTCTCGGCCGCGCCCGTGGCCGCCGAAGAAGTGGTGAACGTCTATACGACCCGCGAGCCCGGCCTTTCGGCGCCGCTGTTCGACGCCTTCACCAAGGCCACCGGCATCACCGTCAACAGCGTGTTCGTGAAGGACGGGCTGGCCGAGCGCGTGAAGGCGGAAGGCGCCGCCTCCCCCGCCGACGTGCTGATGACCGTGGACGTGGGCAATCTGCTGGACGTGGTGGACGCCGGCGTCACCCAGCCGGTGGAAACCGCAGTCCTTACCGCCGCCGTGCCGGCCAATCTGCGCGATCCGGCGGGAAACTGGTACGCCCTCTCCATGCGCGCCCGCCTGGTCTATGAGGCGAAGGACGTGAAGCTGGCCGACTTCCACTATGAGGATCTCGCCGATCCCAAATGGAAGGGCAAGGTCTGCATCCGCTCGGGCCAGCACCCTTACAATGTCGCGCTGACCGCCGCCTATATCGTCCATCACGGTGAGGCGAAGACCGAGGAATGGCTGCGCGGCCTCAAGGCCAATCTCGCCCGCAAGGCCACCGGCGGCGACCGCGAGGGCGCGCGCGACATCCTCGGCGGCATCTGCGACATCGCGGTCGGCAATTCCTATTATGTCGGTCTCATGCGCTCGGGCATGGGTGGGCCGGAACAGAAGAAGTGGGGCGAGGGCATCGACGTGGTGCTGCCCACCTTCGAGGGCGGAGGCACCCATGTGAACGTCTCCGGCGCGGCGGTGGCCAAAAATGCGCCGAACAAAGCCAACGCCATCAAGCTGCTGGAATTCGCCGTTTCGCCCGACATGCAGCACATCTATGCGCAGCAGAACATGGAATACCCGATCCTGGCCGGCGCCAAGGTCGATCCCATCATCGGCGCGCTCGGCCCGCTGAAGGTCGATTCCATCTCGCTCGTGGACATCGCCAAAGCGCGCAAGAAGGCCAGCGAG
This sequence comes from Roseixanthobacter pseudopolyaromaticivorans, assembly GCF_043195145.2. Lineage (NCBI taxonomy): Bacteria > Pseudomonadati > Pseudomonadota > Alphaproteobacteria > Hyphomicrobiales > Xanthobacteraceae > Roseixanthobacter > Roseixanthobacter pseudopolyaromaticivorans. The sequence goes on along the minus strand of NZ_CM195539.1, from coordinate 2,025,093 downwards.
CTGATCGACAAGGTCGGCTTCGACAATTGATCGACGCAAGATTGTGAGCGACGCGACCTTCGAGCAGAAACCAGGGACTCTGCCCGGCCCTAAATCCCTTAAGCTGCCGGGCACCGCGAAGGTGTCCCGGCTTCTGCTTGGGGCTGGAGCCGTGGCTGGATTCGTTCTGCTGCCGGTGGTCGCGCTGGTCGAGATTGCGCTTCAGGGCTCCGGGGATCTGTGGCCACACCTCGTCGATTCGGTGCTTCCGGTCGCGCTCGGGCAGACGCTGACGCTTCTGGTCGGTGTGGGCGTCGCGACCATCCTCATGGCGGTGCCGTGCGCCTGGCTGGTGGCGACCTGCGATTTTCCCGGCCGCAAGCTACTCGATTGGGCACTGCTGCTTCCCCTGGCGGTGCCGAGCTACATCGTCGCCTATTCCTATCTCGACGTGCTGCACCCCCTTGGGCCCGTGCAGAGCGCGATCCGCTGGGCGCTGGGCATTTCCAGCCCGCGCGGCCTGCATCTGCCAGACGTGCGCTCGGTGGGCGGGTGCATCTTCGTGCTCAGCTGCGTGCTGTACCCCTATGTCTACTTCTCCGCGCGCGCGAGCTTCATCGTGCAGTCTGCGGCGGCGCTGGAAGTGGCGCGGACCCTTGGGGCGAGCCGCATGCGCACCATCTTGCGCATTGCCCTGCCCCTGGCGCGCCCGGCCATTGTGGCCGGCGTCACCCTCGTCCTGCTGGAAGCCTTGGGCGATATCGGCGCCTCCGAATTCCTCGGCATGCGGACCCTGACGGTGTCCATCTACACCACCTGGGTGAACCGGGCGAACCTGCCGGGCGCGGCGCAGATCGCTTTGGTGATGCTGGTGCTCGTGCTCGCGGTCATCCTTACCGAGCGCTGGGCACGTCGTGGCGCGCGCTATGTCGCCACCGGCTCCACCCGCCCGCAATCACCGCTGCGCCTGACCGGGGGCGCCGGGATCACCGCCACGGTGTTTTGCTGCCTGCCGATCCTGCTGGGTTTCGTGGTGCCTGTGTTGCACCTCGGCACTGCTGCCGCGCAGCGCATCGAATTCAGTGGTTTTTCCGGCGGCATTCTCATTGAAACACGCAACAGCGCCCTGCTGGCCCTCTCCGGCACGCTGGTGGCGCTTACGCTCGGTTCGGTGGTCGCCATGGCCCAGAGGCTGACGCGCTCTTCGCTGGCGGTCTGGTTCGCGCGCATCGCCGGCCTCGGCTATGCGGTGCCGGGAACGGTGCTCGCCATTGGCCTGCTGACGCCGCTCGCCGGATTCGACAATGCGGTGAACCGGGCGATGACATCCCTGTTCGGCGTGTCCACCGGCCTGTTGATTTCGGGCTCCGGCGCGGCGCTGGTGATTGCCTATGCCATCCGCTTCCTCACCATCCCCATCGGCGGGCTGGAGGCGGGCTATTCCAAGCTTTCGCTGCATCTCGACATGGCGGCCCGCAGCCTCGGCTGCTCGCAGCGGGCGACCGTGCGGCGCATCCATCTGCCGCTGCTGCGGCCGGCTCTCGCGACCGCGGCGCTCATGGTGTTCGTGGACGGCATGAAGGAATTGCCGGCTACGCTGCTGCTGCGCCCCCTCGGCGTCGAGACGCTGGCGACGCATATCTATGCGGAAGCGGCCCGCAGTACCTACGAGGATGGGGCGCTGGCGGCGTTGCTGATCGTGTTGGTGGGACTGGCGCCGGTGATTCTGCTGGCGCGGATCTCGCGGGCCGGCGTGCCGACCTCGACCAGCCGCAGCCCCGTGAGCCCGAGCCCGGCGTCCGATCCGCGCTGAGGACGCGCGCGACGCGGCGAGCCGATCTTTAGCAAAAAGGCGTGCCGCGGGGATCGCCCACGACACGCCCATTCTTACTTGCGCAGGGTCTCAGCTGCGCAGGCTCTGCAGATCCTGATACTGGAACAGGGCCTCGGGGTTTGCGAGAGCGTCCGTGTTCTTCACCGGCCGCCCGTGGACGATCTCACGCACCGCAAGCTCGGTGATCTTGCCGGAGCGGGTGCGGGGAATGTCATCCACCTGCACCACCTTCGCGGGCACGTGGCGCGGGCTGGCGCCGGTGCGGATCTGGCTCTTGATGCGGCTGACCAGGGCATCGTCCAGCGTGATGCCTTCGCGCAGCCGCACGAACAGCACCACGCGCACGTCATTGTCCCAATCCTGGCCAATGGCGACGGATTCCATCACCTCGGAGATCTGCTCGACCTGGGCATAGATTTCCGCAGTACCGATGCGCACGCCCTGCGGGTTCAGCGTGGCGTCGGAGCGGCCGAGGATGATGATGCCGCCGTGCTCGGTCCACATGGCGAAGTCGCCATGGCACCAGATGTTCGGGAAACGCTCGAAATAGGCGGCGTGATACTTCGCGCCCTCCGGGTCGTTCCAGAACTTCACGGGCATGGAGGGGAAAGGCTTGGTACAGACCAGTTCGCCACGCTCCTGGCGCACCGGCACGCCCTCCTCCGACCACACGTCCACCGCCATGCCGAGGCCGGCCGCCTGGATCTCGCCGGCCCACACGGGCGCCGTCGGATCGCCCAGCACGAAGCAGGAGATGATGTCCGTGCCGCCGGAGATGGAGGCCAGATGCACGTCCTTCTTGATGGCCTCATAGACGTATTCGAAGCCCTCGGGCGCCAGCGGCGAGCCGGTGGACGTGATCAGCTTCACCGACGAAAGGTCATGGGTGTCGCAGGGACGCAGGCCTTCCTTGTGGAGCGAGTCGATATATTTGGCCGAGGTGCCGAACAACGTGAACTTTTCATCCTGGGCATAATCGAACAGCACCTGGGGCGTCGGGGCGAAGGGAGAACCATCGAACAGGCACAGGGTCGCGCCGATGCCGAGCCCGGATACCAACCAGTTCCACATCATCCAGCCGCAAGTGCTGAAATAGAACAGCCGGTCACCGGCGTTCGAATCGCACTGATAGCGGTGCTCCTTGAGATGCTGGAGCAAAGTCCCGCCTACCCCGTGGACGATGCACTTTGGCACGCCCGTCGTGCCGGAGGAGAAGGCGATGTACACTGGGTGGTTGAAGGGAACGCGCTCGAAAGTGACTGCAGCCGCCGTGAACGGCGCAATGAAGGCCGGGAAGGTGGCCGCGCGCGGCAGCTTGGCGGCGACCTCGTCGGCGCATTCCAGATAGGGAACGATGACGATCTTGTGGGCGGTCGGCAGCCCGGTCGCCACCTGCACCAGCTTGTCGCCGATATCCACCCGCTTGCCGTTATACCAATAGCCGTCGCAGGCGAAGAACACCTTCGGCTCGATCTGGCCGAAGCGATCCAGCACCCCGCGCTCGCCGAAATCGGGCGAACAGGAGGAGAAGATCGCGCCCAGCGAGGTGACCGCGAGCATGATCGCGATCGTTTCGGGCATGTTCGGCATCATCGCCGCGACCCGGTCGCCCACGCCGACCCCTTCGGCCTTCAGCGCCTGCTGAATGCGCGAGGTCAAGGCATGCAATTCGTCGAAGGACAGGCGCTTTTTCACCTTGTCCTCGCCACGGAATATCAGCGCCGTCTCCGCGCCCTGCTTGCGGAGCAGGTTCTCGGCGAAATTCAGCTTTGCATCCGGAAAGAACTGGGCGCCCGGCATCTTGTCGCCGTCGACCAAGCGTTCGACGCCTTTTTCGCCGATCACGGCGCAATCGTCCCACACCACGTCCCAGAAGTCGGCCGGGTTCGCGATGCTCCAGGCATGCAGGTCGGCATAGGACGCGAGAGACTGGCCGTGCTTGCTGTTGACCGCGCCGATCAGTGCCGTGACATGGGTGCGAGCGATGCGCTCGGCATCCGGTTTCCACAGCATATGTTCTCTTTGAGTCACGATGCCCTCCCTGACTTGGCCACCACGTGCCACGGCGGCGGTACCGCCTAAGACATAACCCCTGGCCAAGGCCTCTGCTAGCGGGTGAATTGAGCGCCACAGCCATCAAACCGACACAGACCCCGAAGAATGTCCCCGCTTCCTGGGAGAAGTGATAGAAGCTTCCGGCTCGGTGCGGCACGAGCCCAGTCCCAAACCCGAAGACCGGATGAATACGTGGTGAATTTCGGTGCAACGGCCCGGCGGTTGATTTTGATTCTGGCCGCGACCGCATGTGTGCTCGCAGCCGTATGTGTGGCCGCCATGGTTCTCGTTCCCGCGCTGGTGCCCGCCAATGAAGTGCGGCGCCTCGCGAGCGATGCCTTGTTGCGCGCGACCGGACGCGTCGCGCAGATCGCCAATGCCGACGAAGATATCGGCACCAGCGAACCTGGCGTGGCCCTCCTGCCCTCGCCTCGACTGATTCTCGGCAAGTTCGCGGTGGCGCTCGACGATGGCGCCTCTTTTGATGCCGAAGGCGCGGTCGCCCGGCTGCGTTTATTGCCACTGCTGTTCGGACGGATGGAAGTCGCCGACATCACATTGCTGCGCCCGACCCTGCTGGTCACGGGCAAGCGCCTCCCGCACGCCCTGCGGCTCAGTCCGTTGGTGGGCTCGGCCGATGTGCCCGAACTGCGCCTGCGCGGCGGCACGATCGCCATGCGCAACGCAGAGGGCCTCACGCAGGAACTGATCAGCGATATCGATGCGTCGCTTGAGCGGTCCTCGGGCGGCAATGCCCTGGCACTCACGCTCGGCTTCACCTGGCGCGACCGGCAGGTCGACGGCCGCATCTCCATTGCCGATGCGGCCGCCTTTCTCGCCGGCCAGGCGAGCGAGAGCCGCGTCGATCTTTCCACCGGAACGTCCTGGGTGCGGTTCCGTGGGCTCGCCGCAGGCGGAGAGGCGCCGACCTTGCTCGGCGATGCCTCCGGCGAGACCAATGCGCTACGCGGCCTGCTGGACTGGGTCGAGATGCCGGCGCCCACCTCTGGCGGGTTCGGCCATTTCTCATTTTCCGGCAAGGTTTCCGCGAGCCGTCGCGAAATCTCCCTCACGCCCGCCAATGCGGAGCTGGATGGCAATCGCAGCGAGGGCGCGCTCTCGGTCAAGCTCGATGGCCCCCGCCCTTCGGTTCAAGGCACGTTCGCCGCAGACAGCCTGAACGTGACGCCTTACGGGCGACTGGTGCTGACCGACGAGGGCGGCACCAATTGGGATCGGGGCACGCTTTCAACGGACGGCCTCAAGGCGATCGACGTGGACCTGCGCCTGTCCGCCGGAACGGTGCGCACCGAGGACCGCACCTTTGAGCGCGTCGCCACCAGCGCCACCTTGCGCGCGGGTCGCCTGGTTCTGGCGCTGGGCAATGTTCAGGCCTGGGGCGGGGCCGTGCGCGCCTCCCTGGCCCTTGCACCGCGCCCCGATAGCGCCGACGGCATCCTGGTCCATCTGGAAGGCGATGCCATGGATGTCGCGCTGGATCAGGCGCTCGATGACCTCGCCGGCTTGCGCAAGCTGGAGGGCAAGGGCGATCTTCAGCTGCTGCTGGAGGGATCGGGCAACAGCATTTTCGAGATCGCCCAGAGCCTGCAGGGCCGGATCGCGCTCTCGGGCAAGGCCGGCGCGGTGGTCGGGCTGGACGTGGCACAGGCGCTCAAGCGCATCGAGCAGCGTCCGCTTTCGGCCGGGGGCGACTTGCGCGGCGGCCGAACCGCCTTTGACGCACTATCCGCGAAGCTGACCATCGCCAAGGGCACCGCCTATGTGGATGAGGGCCGGCTCGAAGCCAAACAGGTGCGTGTCAACGTCACCGGCACCGTCTCGGTGATTCTGCGGGATCTGGATCTACACGGTCAGGCCGGGCTTTTGCCGGCGGCCGGCACCAGCGGCGACAAGCTGGCGTTCGATCTGCCCTTCCTCGTTCAGGGCCCCTGGACCAGCCCCAATGTGATGATCGACCCCCAAAGCCTCATTCGCCGGTCCGGCGCCGCCCAGCCGCTGCTGGACGCGGTGCGGGCACGCGGCTCCGGGGAAGCCGCGGTGCGCTCGGTGATCGAGCAATTGGCCAAGCCCGCCGCTGTGGCTCTTCCCGCGAACTGACGCACACCCAGCGGCTATTGGCCTGTCCGCCGACGGCTATTGAGACGTTCGGGTCGGCTCCACCGCGCGCAGGGGCGTCACCTGCGTCACCTGAAAGGGTGTCAGCGCCGCCTCGTCGCTCCGCAGGCGGGCGAACAGGAAATGGTCTTCCCAGGTGCCGTTGATGCAAAGATATTCGCGGGCGAAGCCTTCGCGTACGAACCCGGATCGGCGAAGAAGATTGATGGAGGCGGAATTGTTCGTCATGCACGCCGCCTCAATGCGGCGCAGATGCAGCACATCGAACGCCACGGGCACCACGGCCGCCACCGCCGCCTTCATATAGCCCTGCCCCGCGTGCCGCGCACCCATCCAATAGCCGAGGCTCGCGGCCTGGCACACGCCGCGCCGTACGTTCGACAGAGTGAGCCCGCCGAGGAGCGCATCGTCGGCGGTGCGAAAGATGAAGAGCGGGTAGGCTTCATCGCGCTGCATGTCCCGCGCGTAGCGGCGCAGCCGGCGGCGAAAGGCGCTCTTCGTCAGATCGTCCAGGGGCCAGAGCGGCTCCCAGGGGGTGAGGAAGTCGCGGCTTTCCTCCCGCAGGGCCTGCCAGCTTGCAAAGTCTTTCATCTGCGGCACGCGCAGATATACGCCGTCGCCCATGATGGATGGCAACGCGCTTTGCTCGAAGACAGAACTGAACAACCACATGCCCGATCCCGCCACAGCGAGGAATGACGCGCGTCACCGCATCGTCAAACGTTCCATCACCCGCGCAGCCGGTTCAAGCCCCTTCCCCGGCCCGATCGCCGATAAGGTTGGGCGCGCATTGGCCAGGAGGTCCCGCGCGCTCGCGCGCACGCTCTCCACCGTGACGGCTTCAACCTTGGCGACGATTTCTTCCACCGGGATGATCCGGTCGAACCCGAGGATCTGCCGCGCCGCCTGATCCGCCCGCGCGCCGGAGCTTTCCTGCGCGGTCAGCACGCCGACCTTCATCTGGGCCTTAGCGCGGTTCACTTCGACTTCGGTGGCGCCGTCCGCCAACGCGAGCAGTTGATCGATCACCACATCGGTCAGTTCACCGACATCGCCCTCGTCGGTGCCCGCGTAAATACCGAACAGGCCCGTGTCCGCATAGGCCCAATGAAAGGCATAAATCGAATAACACAGGCCGCGCGTTTCGCGCACTTCCTGGAACAGGCGCGAGGACATGCCCCCGCCCAGCACATTCGTCAGAACCTGAAGTGCATGATAGCCGGGGTCGGTATAGGCGCGCCCCTCCAGCCCCAGCACGATATGCACCTGCTCCAGATCGCGCGGCGTGAGCACCGTGCCGCCGCCATAGGCTGCAAGTGGCGTCGCCGGCTTTTGCGCGGAGCCTATGGTGCGCAGTCGCTCGGTCGCCTCGCGCACCAGATGGTCGTGATCCACGGCGCCCGAAGCAGACACGACCATGCGCGGGCCGCGATAGCTGCGCTCCAGATAGGTGCCGAGCGCGCTTGGGTTGAAGCCGCGCACCGTCTCCGGCGTCCCCAGAATGGAACGCCCGATGGCCTGTCCGGGAAAGGCGCGCTCCTGGAACAGATCGAACACGAGATCATCCGGCGTGTCCTGCACAGCGCCGATCTCCTGCACGATCACATTCTGCTCGCGCACCAGCTCGTCCGGCGCGAAGGCCGGCTCGGTGAGGATGTCAGCGAGGATATCGAGCCCGAGCCCGAGATCCTCGCCCAGGACACGCACATTATAGGACGTGTGCTCGACGGAGGTGGCGGCATTGATATCGCCACCCACCTGCTCGATTTCCTCGGCGATGCGCCGCGCGGAGCGCCGGCGCGTGCCTTTGAACGCCATGTGCTCGAGCAGATGGGAGATGCCGTGCTCGTTCTCCTGCTCATCGCGAGCCCCTGCCCCGACCCAGATGCCGAGCGACACCGTGCCGAGATGCGGCATCGGATCGGAGATGACGGTGATTCCGTTATCCAGCGTGGTCCGCGTGACGCTCATGCGGCCGCGCCCGAGGTGATGCGGGAATGGCTGGAGATGAAGCTTTCGATGGCCGCGAGATCATTCGGCAAAATGGTGGTCTTCTCCTTGCGGGTCATCAGGTCCGCCATATGCGGGGGCAGCGCGGGGCGCTTGCCGGTGGCGGCTTCCACCACGTCCGGGAACTTGGCCGGATGGGCTGTGGAAAGGATCACCTGCGGGACGCGGGGATTGTGTTCCACCTTCCCAGCAACCGCGAGCGCGACAGCGGTGTGAGGATCCACCACATAGTCGGCCTCGCGATAGATGCGGGTGATCGTGGCGAGCGTTTCCGGCTCGTCCGCCCGGCCGGCGGAGAATTCCCCGCAGATGGTGGCCATCGCCTCGCGCGGCAAGGTGAAGGCGCCGGACTGGGTCAGCGAAGCCATCAATTGACGCAGGGCGGCCGAATCCCGGTTGAGCGCCTCGAACAGGACGCGCTCGAAATTCGACGAGATCTGGATGTCCATGGAGGGCGAGGAGGACGGCTGCACGCCGCGCACCTCATAGCGCCCGCTCTCAAGCGTGCGGGCGAGGATGTCGTTCACATTGGTGGCGATGGTGAGATCGCGGATCGGCAAGCCCATGCGCTTGGCGACCCAGCCGGCCAGGATGTCGCCGAAATTGCCGGTCGGCACGACAAACGAAACCTCACGCGCCGGGGCGCCGAGGGCCGTGGCGGCGTAGAAATAATAGACCACCTGAGCGACAATGCGCGCCCAATTGATGGAATTCACGCCCGCCAGCGCCATGCGGTCGCGGAAGCCGTGATGGTTGAACATGCCCTTCACCAGGGCCTGGCAATCGTCGAACGTGCCTTCCACCGCGATCGCATGCACGTTGTGCGCGCCGACGCCGGTCATCTGGCGGCGCTGCACCTCCGACACGCGGCCATGGGGATAGAGGATGAACACATCCACCGCATCGGAATGGCGGAACGCCTCAATGGCGGCGCTGCCGGTGTCGCCCGAGGTGGCGCCGACGATGGTCGCCCGCGCGCCACGGGCGGATAGCACATGGTCCATGAGCCGCGACAGCAGCTGCATGGCCACGTCCTTGAACGCCAGGGTCGGGCCGTGGAACAGCTCCAGCACGAACCGGTTCGGTCCAATCTGGACCAGGGGCGTGGTCGCCGGATGGCGGAAATGGCGGTACGCATCCTCGATCATGAGGTCGAGGGCCTGCTGGGGAATCGCCCCGGCGACGAAGGGAGAAATGATTCTGCGGGCCACTTCGGCATAGGGCCGCCCGGCGAGCTCGGCGATCTCCTCCGCGGATATCGTGGGCCAGGTTTCCGGCACATAGAGGCCGCCGTCACGGGCAAGGCCCGCCAGCAAGGCATCGGCGAAGGACAATGGCGGCGCCTCGCCGCGCGTGGACACGTACAGCACTCATGTTCTCCGGGCATCGGCGTCCTCGGACGCCTCCCAACCTAACCCCGCAGAGCCGTTGCGGGAAGGCGCGGCCGAAACGATACCCCGCCTGTGGGCCGCGTCTTATCCGGCATTGCGGCTTGAAGCCAGCCCGCCGCAGCCTGCGTCATGCAAATGCGCACATATAGGCAGCGTCGGCGGCGCTACCGAAAGCGGCCTTGATCTGATACAGGGCTCGCCTTGCCGATAATGAAAAGAGCGTCGCGATGATCCCCCGCTACAGCCGCCCGGAAATGGCCAGCCTCTGGTCCCCCGAAGCACGGTTCCGCATCTGGTTCGAGATCGAGGCCCATGCCGCCGATGCCATGGCGGAGCTTGGCATCGTGCCGAAGGAAGCCGCCGCCAAGATCTGGGAACTGGGCCGGGACGCCGAATTCGACGTGGACCGCATCGACGCCATCGAGCGCGAAGTGAAGCACGACGTGATCGCCTTCCTGACCCATCTCTCCGAGATCGTCGGTCCCGAGGCGCGCTTCGTGCACCAGGGGATGACCTCCTCCGACGTGCTGGACACCTGCCTCGCGGTGCAGCTGGCGCGCGCCTCGGACCTGCTGATCGCCGACATCGACCATTTGCTGGCGGTGCTTGAGCGGCGTGCGTTCGAGCACAAGCTGACCCCCACCGTCGGCCGCTCGCACGGCATCCATGCCGAGCCGACCACCTTCGGCATCAAGCTGGCCATCGCCCATGCCGAATTCCAGCGCGCCCGCGTGCGGCTGGTGGCGGCGCGCGCGGAGATCGCGACCTGCGCCATTTCCGGCGCGGTGGGCACCTTCGCCCATATCGATCCGCGCGTGGAGGAGCATGTCGCGGCCAAGATGGGGCTGAGCGTGGAGACCGTCTCCACCCAGGTGATCCCGCGCGACCGGCACGCCATGTTCTTCGCCACGCTTGGCGTGATCGCCTCTTCGGTGGAGCGGCTGGCCACTGAAATCCGCCATCTCCAGCGCACCGAAGTGCTGGAAGCGGAGGAATATTTCTCCGAGGCCCAGAAGGGCTCCTCGGCCATGCCCCACAAGCGCAATCCGGTGCTCACCGAAAACCTCACCGGCCTTGCGCGCATGGTGCGCGCCTATGCGCTCCCGGCCATGGAGAATGTGGCGCTCTGGCACGAGCGCGACATCTCGCATTCTTCCGTGGAGCGCATGATCGGCCCGGACGCGACCGTGACGTTGGACTTCGCCCTCGCCCGTCTTGCCGGCGTTGTGGACAAGCTGGTGGTGCATGCCGACAACATGCAGAAGAACATGGATAAGCTCGGCGGCCTCATCCATTCCCAGCGGGTTCTGCTGGCCCTCACCCAGAAGGGCGCGAGCCGCGAGGACAGCTATCGCCTCGTCCAGCGCAACGCGATGCGCGTGTGGCGCGGCGAAGGCGATTTCCGCACGTTCCTGCTGAACGACGAAGACGTGCGCAAGTATCTGAGCGAGGACGACATTAACGAGAAGTTCGATCTCGGCTACCACCTCAAGCATGCCGATACGATCTTCAAGCGCGTGTTCGGCCACGCCTGAGGAGCGACGGGCAACTCCGAACCCCGAAAACAAAAATGCCCGGGTCAGCCCCGGGCATTTTCATTTCCACCTTTGGAACAGCGAAATCAGCCAAGGGCGCGATCGCGTACGGGCACGCCCTTTTCCTCGAACAGCGGGATCAGCTCGCCCGCCTGGAACATCTCGCGGACGATGTCGCAGCCGCCGAGGAATTCGCCCTTCACATAGATCTGGGGAATGGTCGGCCAGCTCGCATAGTCCTTGATGCCCTGGCGCAGCTCGTCGGATTCCAGGACATTGATGCCCTTATAGGCGACGCCCACATGGTCCAGGATCTGCACCACCTGGCCGGAAAAGCCGCACATGGGAAACTGCGGTGTGCCCTTCATGAACACGACCACGTCGTTGTCCTTGACCTCACGGTCGATGAATTCGCGAATGCTCATATCTCTAGTCCAGATCTGGTCCGAAGACGCCGGTTCATGCCGAGAACATCGGGCTTGAAAGCGCAAAGTGCAAGGGCGGGGCGCGACGGGCACCCATGCCCTCACGAGACTTATTTTTTCGCCGGAGCGTAGAATGTCCCCTCGACTTCGAGGATGTCGTCCTGGTTCAGACGGTCCACCTCGACGATGGTCCGCGGCGGATAGGGGCCGTTGCCCCACAGCTCTTCCTGGATCTTGTTGGCGATCGGACGGAAGCGGTACATGTCGGTAACATAGACCACGAGGCGCACCGCATCCTGAAGCGTCGCCCCTTCCGATTCCGCGATCAGCTTCATATTAAGGAAGGCCTGTCGCACGCGGGCTTCGTCTCCGGCGACCAAGGTATTGGTCGCCGGGTCGATGCCGCGCATGCCGGCGATGAAGACGAAGTCACCCGCGCGCGTGCCAAGGTTCCACGTGCCGGTCGGCTTAATGGCGCCGGGGGGCGATAGGGTCTTCACCCCATTCGGCGAATCGGCCAACGCCGTCAGAGGGGTTAGGGCTACGGCGGTTGCAACGAGTAGGGAATCAATGCGTGTCATGGCAAAACCTTGGCGCGAGAGATCGCCGAATGGTTTGCAATGAACCAGGTTAAGTCAATGATATTGTTTGATTAATTTCCATGCAACTGACGCCGAAACGAGCGCCGCCCGCGATCGTTTCAGGCAGGCGCCGAGGTCTTCAGCGCGAGGGCATGGAGCACGCCGCCCATGTTGCCCTGGAGCGCGGCATAGACCATCTGGTGCTGCTGAACGCGGCTCTTGCCGCGAAACGCCTCCGACACGATGGTCGCTGCATAATGATCGCCATCGCCGGCGAGATCCTCGATGGAGATCTGGGCGTCCGGCAGCGCGCTCTTGATGAGCCGCTCGATGTCGCGAGAATCCATGGCCATGGGTTTATTCCTTCGCTGGGAGCGCCGCAGTCGAGCCTTCGGCCCTCACGACATGGAACTCATGTAGATGGGCAGCCATGACTCGTGCCGATCGCGCAATGCTTCCACGAATATTGAGCGGTCGCCTGGCAGGATCAAGCGGTCGCCGCCGGTCTTGCCGATCTTGGTGATGGGAACGCCCGCCGCTTCCGCGCGCCGCACGATATCGCTGCCCTGGCCGTGGGCGGCGGTGACGACATAGCGCGCCTGATCTTCGCCGAACCAGAAGGCGTGGGGCGCCATGTTGCAATGGCTGTCCACGGCGGCACCGAGATTGCCGGCCATCGCCATTTCGGCGACGGCCACCAGCAGGCCACCGTCAGATACGTCATGGGCAGCGCTGACGAGGCCGTCGAGGATGAGCGCGCGCACGAAATCGCCGTTGCGCTTTTCGGCGACGAGGTCCACCGGCGGCGGGGCCCCCTCTTCGCGTTCGCAGATCAGGCCGAGATAGATGGAGGCGCCGAGCCAGCCCTCGGTCTTGCCGATCACATAGATCGGCTCGCCGGCGGCCTTGAAGGCAAGGCTCATGGTCTTGGAGAGGTCGTCGATCAGGCCGACGCCGCCAATCGTCGGGGTCGGCAGGATGCCCTTGCCGTTGGTCTCGTTGTAGAGGCTGACATTGCCCGAGACGACCGGGAAATCCAGCGCTTCGCAGGCCGCGCCGATGCCCTTCACGCAGCCGACGAACTGGCCCATCGTGTAGGGCTTCTCGGGATTGCCGAAGTTCAGATTGTCGGTGACGGCGATGGGGGTCGCGCCGACGGCGGTGAGGTTGCGCCAGGCTTCGGCGACCGCCTGCTTGCCGCCTTCGAAGGGATCGGCCTCGCAATAGCGCGGCGTCACGTCCGTGGTGAGGGCGAGCGCCTTCGGCCCTTCCTCGACCCGCACGACGGCCGCGTCGCCGCCCGGCTTCTGGACGGTGTTGCCGAGAATGAGATGGTCATACTGTTCCCAAACCCACCGCTTGGAACAGAGGTCGGGAGAGGAGAGCATCTGCTCCAGCGCGTCGGCGAGCGTTACGCTGGTCGGCACGTCCGCCGGTGTCAGCACGGGGCGCGGGGGCGATTCGTTGAACGGACGGTAATATTCGGGAGCCTCGTCGCCGAGTTCCTTGATGGGAAGATCGGCTTCCACCACGCCCTTATGCTTCACCACGAAGCGCAACGTATCGGTGGTCTTGCCCACCACGGCGAAGTCCAGGCCCCATTTCTTGAAGATGGCCTCGGCCTCGGCCTCCTTGCCGTCGGCGATCACCATGAGCATGCGCTCCTGGCTTTCGGACAGCATCATCTCATAAGCGCTCATGCCGGTTTCGCGGCAGGGCACTGCATCGAGATTCAATTCCACGCCGAGGTCGCCCTTGGCGCCCATCTCGACGGCCGAGCAGGTGAGGCCGGCGGCGCCCATGTCCTGGATCGCCACGACGCAGCCCGCCTTCATGATCTCCAGGCAGGCTTCCAGCAGCAGCTTTTCCGCGAACGGATCGCCGACCTGCACGGTCGGGCGCTTCTCCTCGGCATCGGCGCCGAACTCGGCCGAGGCCATGGTCGCGCCGTGGATGCCGTCGCGCCCGGTCTTCGAGCCGAGATAGACGATTGAACGGCCCACGCCTGCGGCCGCCGCATAGAAAATCTCATTGGTCTTGGCGAGGCCGACGGCCATGGCATTGACCAGGATGTTGCCGTTGTAGCGCCCGTGGAAGCCGATCGAGCCGCCCACGGTAGGCACGCCGAACGAATTGCCGTAGCCGCCAATGCCCGCAACAACGCCCGCTAGCAATTGGCGGGTGCGCGGGTGGTGGCAATTGCCGAAACGCAGGGCGTTCAGCGCGGCGATGGGCCGGGCGCCCATGGTGAACACGTCGCGCAGAATGCCCCCGACGCCCGTTCCCGCGCCCTGGTAGGGCTCGATGAAGGAGGGGTGGTTGTGGCTCTCCATCTTGAACACGACGGCAAGCCCGCCGCCGATGTCCACCACGCCCGCATTCTCACCGGGCCCCTGGATCACGCGGGGCCCCGTGGTCGGCAGGGTGCGCAGCCAGACCTTCGAGGATTTATAGGAGCAATGCTCGTTCCACATGGCGGAAACGATGCCGAGCTCGGTGATCGTGGGTTCGCGCCCGATCAATTCGACGAAGCGCTGATACTCGTCCGGCTTGAGGCCATGCTCGGCCACCAGTTCGGGCGTGATGCGCGGGGTATTGGGGATCATGTTCACGGGTGCGATCCAATCCGAGGGCGCGGGGCGGCTAAGCCGCCACCTTCAGCGCAGCGGCGAGACTTTCGAACAGGCCCCGACCGTCGGTCCGCCCGATCTGAGCCTCGATGCTATTTTCCGGGTGCGGCATCATGCCGAGAACATTGAGCTTCTCGGAATAAATGCCGGCGATGCCATTGATGGCGCCATTCGGCCCGTCGGCCTGGTCGATCTGGCCGTCGGCGCGGGCATAGCGGAAGGCGATGCGCCCTTCCGCTTCCAATTGCTTGATGGTCGCTTCGTCGGCGGTGTAGTTGCCCTCGCCATGTGCGACGGGAATGCGTAGCAGTTCATTCTTGCGATAGGCGCGCGTAAACGCCGTATCCGCCCGCTCCACCCGCAGGAAGACCTCGCGGCAGACGAAGCGCAGCTTGGCATTGCGCACCAGAACGCCCGGCAGCAGGCCGGCTTCGCAGAGAATCTGGAAGCCGTTGCAGATGCCCAGCACCAAGCCGCCCTTTTCGGCATGCGCGCGGACCGCGCCCATGATGTTGGCGCGCGCGGCGATCGCGCCGCAGCGCAGATAGTCGCCGTAGGAAAACCCGCCCGGCAGCACCACGAGGTCCGTGTGCTTGGGCAGTTCGCTCTCGCCATGCCAGACGATGTTCACATTGGAGCCGGCGACGAGCTTCAGCGCGCGGGCGGCGTCGTGCTCGCGGTTCGATCCAGGGAAGAGAATGACTGCTGATTTCATGGGATCAGTGCATATCCGCGCGTTCAAACCGGCAGGAGGCCCAAGCGGCCATGCAGGTTGAAATGGGGCCGGAGACTATACCAGTTTCAATACGGGGCCACGAAGCCGGGCTCGCCAGGGCGGGCTTGCAATCGTGGCCCTTGCGATCGTGACGGCGGACGATGCGGAGATCGGCCATGAGTCCCTCGTTCGCGTCAGAGGCGAGCGGTGACATCAACACACTCTATCACTCTGCAAACTCGACCTTGTAGGTCTCGATCACGGTATTGGCGAGGAGGCGGTCACACGCCTCCTTCAAGGCGCCCTCGGCGGACGCCCGGTCATTGCCGGCCAGCTCCACGTCGAAAACCTTACCCTGACGCACGCTCTGCACACCGGAGACGCCGAGCGAACGCAACGCGCCCTCGATGGCCTTTCCCTGGGGATCGAGCACTGCGGATTTCAGCGTGACGATAACGCGCGCCTTCATTGAACATCACTCACAACAGAAGCGGGGGCCTTTCGGCCCCCGCGTAGCAGCTAGGGTCAAAGGTCACAAGCTCACTTGACGAGCACCGGCCCAGTTCCCTGGATCGGCTCGTTCTCGGCGATGATGCCGAGCCGGCGCGCGACCTCGGTATAGGCTTCCACCAGCCCGCCCATGTCACGGCGGAACCGGTCTTTGTCGAGCTTGTCGCTCGACTTCACGTCCCACAGACGGCAGGAATCGGGGCTGATCTCGTCAGCAACGACGATGCGCATCATGTCGTTTTCCCACAGCCGGCCGCATTCCATCTTGAAATCGACCAGGCGAATCCCGACCCCGAGGAACAGGCCGGAGAGGAAATCGTTCACGCGGATTGCAAGGGCGATGATGTCGTCGATCTCCTGGGTGGTTGCCCACCCGAAAGCCGTGACATGCTCTTCGGAAACCAGCGGATCGTTCAGGGCATCGTTCTTGTAGTAGAATTCGATGATCGAACGCGGCAGCGCGGTGCCTTCCTCGATGCCCAAGCGCGTGGACAGCGAACCGGCAGCGACATTGCGCACAACGATCTCCAGCGGGATGATCTCCACCTCGCGGATGAGCTGCTCGCGCATATTCAGACGGCGAATGAAGTGCGTGGGCACGCCGATGTCGTTCAACCGCGAGAATATATACTCGGAGATGCGGTTGTTCAGCACACCCTTGCCGTCAATGACTTCGTGCTTCTTGGCGTTGAAGGCGGTGGCATCATCCTTAAAGTGCTGGATGAGTGTTCCAGGCTCGGGGCCTTCATAGAGGACCTTCGCCTTGCCTTCGTAAATGCGGCGGCGGCGGCTCATGGGTGTATACCGTCGATTGAGGAAATCCATGGGTTTGCCAAGGCTCCGTTTTCGGTGACGCTCCTTGGCGGGGCGCGCTGGGGCTGTTTCGCAGCACAGAACGCGCCTGATCGAACACTAGCCGATTGGCGCGCCAGATACAACGTATTGGGTCCACAGGGGTCGATGAGCCGTCCCGGTCCGTTGCGTCACATTGATCTGGGATGGCCGCGCCTATATTCAAGGGCCGCGAGGGTGACGTTCGGACATGAGCGATCCCCGGTCACGGAAACGTCAAGATGAGGGCTGCCATGACGACGTTCGACAAGCGCGAGGAGGGGTTCGAAAAGCGATTCGCGCTCGACGAAGAGATCCGCTTCAAGGCGGTGGCGCGGCGCAACAAGCTGCTGGGCCTGTGGGCTGCGGAGAAGCTCGGCCTGTCCGAGGAAGACGCGCAGGCCTATGCCAAGGAAGTGGTCGTCGCCGATCTCGAAGAGCATGGCGACGAGGACGTCTATCGCAAACTGCGGACCGATTTCGACGCCAAGGGCGTGGAAGTTTCGGAACATCAGATTCGCCGGAACATGGACGAGTTCCTTGCCCAGGCGGTGCTGGAAGTGCGTTCGGAAGGCTGAGCCTCCGCTTTTTTGCTTTCACCTGCGGTGCAAGCTTCACGCAGTGTTCCCGATGCAAATGGGGAGCAGCCGTTCCAAGGGATCGGATGCTCCCCGGCTGTCGGCCAACCGTCGATCCGCCAGGAGCGAGGTGCCGCGGCGCGCAATGTTGGAGCGTGAATCATGAAGGCGTTGATTCGAATCCTGGTCACCGCGTTCGGTTTGGTCGCCCCGGCCTCGCTCGCATATGCCGATTCCGCGACGGTGCTGGGCGATCTGAACGTCCGCGCAGGCCCGGGCACAAACTTTCCGGTCATAGGCAGCCTCGTGCGGGGCATGAACGTGCAGGTCATGAGCTGCACGCCGGCGTGGTGCAGCATCGGTTGGCGCGGCCCGGCCTATGTATCGGCCGCCTATCTCGGCTTCGACGGTCCCCCGCCTTATATCCAGCCCGGTCCCGTGGTGGTGGTTCCCGGCCCCTCTCCCGTGCCGGTCGCGCCGGCCATCGTGATCGCGCCGCCGACGGCCCCGCTGGTCTATGCCGCGCCGCCCCCGGTGCTTTTCTACCCGCCGCCGCCGCGTTTCTACGGGCCTCCTCCCGCACCCGGCCCCTATGTCGGCTTCGGCGTCTGGTCCTGGTAGGCAGCGCATTTCCGCTCCGGACGTGCTTATGCTTGGCGGGCACCTAGCCGGAGCCCGTCATGCCGCTTCACCCCGATTGGGCCGATATCGCCCTGCGCCTCGCCTGCGCCTTCATCGCATGTGGGTTGATCGGGCTTGATCGCGGCACCCAGCAGCGCGCCGCCGGCCTACGCACCAACATCATCGTCGGAATCGCAGCCTGCGTCGCGATGATCAGTGCGAATCTGCTGCTGACGCTGAGTGGCAAGGGTCCGGACTCCTTCGTGCAGACCGATGTAATGCGATTGCCGCTCGGCATCCTCACCGGCGTCGGCTTCATCGGCGCCGGCGCGGTGCTCCATCGGGAAGGGTTGACGCTGGGCGTCACCACCGCAGCCAGCCTCTGGTACGTCACGGTGATGGGCCTGTGCTTCGGTGCCGGCCAATTCGCATTGGGCGGAATGGCGCTCGGGCTCGGGCTTCTTACCCTGTGGGGGCTGAAGCGGATCGAAGAGAAGATGGCGCACAAGAAGCCGGTCAAGCTCAGCCTGGTCCTCGGGCGCGACGGACCCTCGGAAGCCGTGATCCGCAAGCTCCTGGAAGAGGCGGCCATGAAGGTGCGCCACTATTCGCTGCGGGTGGAGCCGGTCACGGGACAGCGCGAACTGCATTTCGACCTGTGGTGGTCGGTCCGCAGCGTAGCGGAAGCGCCCGCGCTCCTGGAGTTGCTCGCTTCCAAGCCCGGCGTGCTGCAATTGGACTGGGAAGTCTGAGCACCGGCCCCACGTCGTTCGCCCAGAAACAGAAAAGGCCGCCCGAGGGCGGCCTTTCCCAAAAATCCTGCGATCTGTTCGATCAGCGTGAATAGAATTCGACGACCAGATTGGGCTCCATCTGCACCGGATACGGCACTTCATTGAGCTCCGGGATGCGCACGAAGGTGGCAGCCATCTTGTTGTGGTCGACTTCCAGGAAGTCCGGCACGTCGCGCTCGGCGAGCTGGGATGCTTCGAGCACCAGGGCCAGCTGCTTGGAAGAATCCTTCACCTCGATCACATCGCCGACCTTCACCAGGTAGGACGGGATGTTGACGCGGCGGCCGTTCACCTTCACGTGGCCGTGGCTCACGAACTGGCGGGCGGCGAACACGGTGGGGACGAATTTGGCGCGATAGACCACCGCATCGAGGCGACGCTCGAGCAGGCCGATCAGGTTGGCGCCGGTGTCACCCTTGAGGCGGGAAGCTTCGACATAGACAGCGTAGAACTGCTTCTCGCCGATCGAGCCATAATAGCCCTTCAGCTTCTGCTTGGCGCGCAGCTGCACGCCGAAGTCCGAAAGCTTGCCCTTGCGGCGCTGGCCGTGCTGGCCGGGGCCGTATTCGCGGCGATTCACGGGGCTCTTCGGGCGGCCCCAAATGTTTTCACCCATACGGCGATCGATCTTATGCTTCGCCGCAATGCGCTTGCTCATGTAACGCGGATCCTTAGTTTCGTTTTCATTGGGTTTGGATCGCGACCCCTCCTCTGCGGCTTCCGAACACGTTCGAAAATCCACTGACAGGTCCTGCGGCGCGCTGCCGAAGGTCCACGGGTGCGTGAAACGCCAAATAGCCTTCCCGCCGGGGGATTGCTCACCCAGCGAGAACGGGGCTTCTAGTCGCAGATGCCCGCGCTGTCAACGCATAGTGCTTTGCCGGCGGCGCCGCCCGTCTTATTTTGCACCGCAGCACCACCGCCATGGGATGCCGCCGATGAAGGTTCTGGTCTTTCAACACGCAGCCGCCGAGCATCCCGGCAGCTTCCGGGACTTCATGACGGCCGACGGCGTCGAATGGGACGCGATCGAGCTGGACGAGGGGGAAGCCATCCCCGATCTCGCGCCCTACGACGCTCTCATGGTGTTCGGCGGCCCCATGGATGTGTGGCAGGAAGAGGCGCATCCCTGGCTCGTCGCCGAAAAGCAGGCCATCCGCGACTGGGTGCGCGCCAGCCGGCCTTATCTCGGCATCTGCTTCGGGCATCAATTGCTGACTGATGCCTTGGGTGGGACCGTGGCTCTTATGCCGACGCCGGAAGTTGGGGTTCGCGATGTCGCGCTCACTTCGGACGGCGCGGCCTCGCCCTTGTTTGCGGGCACTGCGGCCAGCTTTC
Source organism: Roseixanthobacter pseudopolyaromaticivorans (assembly GCF_043195145.2). Taxonomy (NCBI): domain Bacteria; kingdom Pseudomonadati; phylum Pseudomonadota; class Alphaproteobacteria; order Hyphomicrobiales; family Xanthobacteraceae; genus Roseixanthobacter; species Roseixanthobacter pseudopolyaromaticivorans. Next base: position 2,005,130 of record NZ_CM195539.1, on the reverse strand, counting down.
CAACGCTGCAATGGCATGGCGCGGCCGTGACGGCGCCGCCCGAGGGCGCCGTGGTGCTCGCGGCAAACGCCCATTGCCCCATCCAGGCGCTTCAGGTTGGGGCGAGCGCCTTCGGCATCCAGTATCATGTGGAGCTGACCGAAGAGACGGTCCCCGAATGGGGCGTCATCGACGAATATCGCTGCGCGCTCGAAAGCATCACCGGCGAAGGTGGTCAGGCGATCCTGGAGCAGGATGTCGCCCACCTCCTGCCGATCTTCAAAGCCCAAGCCGAGCGGCTGTACCGGAACTTTCACGCGGTGGTGGAGGCTCACCGCGCCTTGCGCAGCGCCTCTAGCACCGCAATTCCGGGATAGCCGTCCGCAGGCGAAAGGCCGATCCTCTGCTGGAAGCCGCGAACGGCGCGCATGGTGTCCTGCCCCACCCGCCCGTCGGTGCCGCCGGTGTTGAAGCCGATTGCGGTCAGCCGCTGCTGGATTTCCTGGATCTCCGGCAAGGTCAGGGCCCGCTCTCCACCCGGCCAGGGCGTTTCGAAAGGCCCCTCCCCCATGACGCGGTCGCCCAGGTGCGCGACCGCGAGCGCATAGTTTGACGAAGGATTGTACGAGCGGACCGCATAGAAATTGTGGAGCAGAAGCAGCGCCGGGCCACCGTTGCCGCCGGGAAGCCAGAGCCGGGCATTGTCGTCATAGCCCGCCAGCGACTGGCCATCGATGGTTGTGACCCCGAGGCCGCCCCAGCCGGCAAGGGTCCGCGTGGTCTTGCCGTCGGCTTGCGCCATGTTGAAGCCGGCCGGCAAGCGCGCCTCGAAGCCCCACGGCTCCCCGCGCCGGTATTTGCCCCGCTTCAGAATGAAATTGGCCGTGCCGGCCAATGCGTCGTCGGGCTTTCCGAACGGCGAGATGCGTCCGTTGCCGTCATAATCCACGCCCATGTTGAGCCAGACTTCCGGCATCCACTGGGTGTGGCCCATGGCTCCGGCCCAGGAGCCGACCATCTCGCTCGGCGTGCCCCAGCCGCGCTGGACGATCACCAGCGCGTTGAGAAGCTCGGTTTCCCAATATTTGCGCCGGCGGGGTTCCCCCCAGGCGAGAGCCGAAAGGGAATTGAACACCGGCTTCATGTGCTTGGGGTTCTCGACCACGTCGCCGAAGGCCGATTCCATGCCCCAATAGCCGAGCATGATGCGGCGATCGACGCCGAAATCTGACTCGATCCGGCCGAGCAGCGCGGCATATTCCGTTGCCCGCTTCTTGCCGGTGGCGATGCGCCAGTCGGAGACGCGGCGATTGAGATATTGCCAGGTCTGCTCTTGGAATTCCGGCTGCGAGCGATCCTGCGCGTAGACGCTCTTGTCCGGCACCACCTCGGCGAACACGCGGTCATAGACCTGATCGGAGACGCCGCGCGCCTGGGCACGGGCGCGGAACTTCTGCACCCAGACGGGAAAAGGCTGGGCCGCGCTCTGCGCCTGCGCAGATGACGCAAGGATACCCGAGAGACCCGCGCCGATTAGGCCCGTCGTGAAGGTGCGGCGGTCCAGCTTGAGGCTCACAATGGTGTTCCCGATTGGCGGCTAGGATGCCACAGCCAGACGCGTGGGCAAAATCTCCGGCGTTTCGACGCGGCGCTGCACGAGACCGCCGACCAAGGCCGCGTCCATCGCCCGGCCCGTGGAGATCAGCCGCACGGGGCCGGGACTGCTGGCAAACGCGGTGGGGCCGAGCAGCGACACCACCCGCCGCGCGATGGCTTCGGCCGGATCCACCCAGGCGACCGGCCATGGCGCAAGCCGGCGAAGCTGATCGAGGATCAGGGGATAATGGGTGCACGCGAGAACGACCGTGTCGGTGCGCCCGCCGGCATCACGGACGAAGCAGGGCGCAATCTCCGCGCGAATGTCGGCGTCATCGACCGGAATGCCCTGGATCAGGGATTCAGCAATGCCGGCCAGCCGCTCGCTCGGCACGAGGGCCACCTGGCAGGAACTCGCGAACTCCCGGATGAGGGCGCTCGTATAGTCCCGCCGCACGGTTCCGGGCGTGGCGAGGACACTCACCCGTCGCGAGACGGAGGCGGCGCAGGCGGGCTTGATGGCGGGCACGGTGCCGACGAAGGGCACGCCATACCGCGCCCGGAGAACCGGAAGAGCCAAGGTGGAAGCGGTGTTGCACGCGACCACCACGATGTCCGGACGCACGGCCGGAAGGAGACCGTCCATCACGTCACAGACGCGGCCGGAGAGCGCGGAATCGCTCAGCGCGCCGTAGGGAAATCCGGCATCGTCCGCCGCATAGACATAATGCGCGTCCGGCCGCAGCCGTGTGATTTCACGAAAAACCGACAAGCCGCCCAGCCCGGAATCGAACACCAGGATGGTCGGCGGATGAAAACTCAAGGACGGCACGGCAGCATATCTCTCGGCCGAAGCGGTGACTCTTGCCATGGTGTATCCTCGTCGCCCCAGGCGATATTGTGGCTACGAGACGTAAATGAAGCATGAGCGGGGTGCGCCCATGCCATGGCGGTCCACATCGACGAGCGGAAGGTTTTGCGCCTGAAGCGGCCTCAGCCCTGGAATTCGGGGGTGTGCAGGACCAGGCCGTCCAGCTTCGCATCCAGCACGATCTGGCAGGAGAGGCGCGAGGTCGGACGCACGTCGCGGGCGAAATCGAGCATGTCTTCTTCCATGCCCTGTGGTTCTCCCACCGCCTCACGCCATGCTTCGTCCACATAGACGTGGCAGGTGGCACATGAACAGGCGCCGCCGCACTCCGCATCGATGCCGGGAACGAGGTGGCGGACGGCAACCTCCATGGCGGTACTGCCCTCCGGCGCCGTGAAAGTGCGCGCGACCCCATCAAAGGAAACGAATGTAATGCGCGGCATGTCTTAGTCAGTCCCACAGGTTCCGCAGCGGGCAGCGGCGTGCATGCCCGCTGGGGCGGCTATAACGGCCGTCGATCTGCAAGGCCAGAGCTAAGACGGCGCTGTTGTTAACGATATCTTCACATGTGTGGCCGGGTGTGGTTCCAATCACCACCGGCTCATAGTTAAGATAAGGTAAGGTAAACCGTCTGGTTCAGGAAGGCGCTTGCTCTCCGCGACCCGGCGATTTCGAGCGAAGTTCGGGCGATTGACGTGCTCGCACATCCATCCCCGCGACAGAGGCGAACGGCCACAATGAAGACCCCGAAGAAGATCCAGGATCCCACCGAGGCCGCCCTCTCGGCGATCCAGGAGGCGTTGACCCTGCCCCTCGACGATGCGGAGGTTACCTCTGCGGCGGACGAAAGGCCGGCACCGCCAGCGCGGGATGGAAGGTCTCCCGGGCGCCGTCCGAGGGTCGATGTCGCCGGCCGCCGTGCCGCCAACGATGATCGCCAGACGGTCGGTCAGTTGCTCAGCCAGTTGCAGCGCCGCTCCTCGGCCGCTCCGTTCTGGTGGGCGCTCGCGGCATCGGCGGTGTGGATCGCCTTCGGCGTCGCCTATGCGGTGGCGTCCCATTCCGCCGCCTTCGCCGAGGCCAATGGCGTCAATGCCATTCTTGCGTCTCCCGCGCTTCTGACCATCGTTGCGGGCCTCATCCTGCCGCCCCTCGCCTTCTTCGCCATGGCCGCGATGGTGCGCCGCTCGCGTGACCTGCAATTGATCGCCCGCTCCATGACGGAAGTGGCGCTGCGCCTGGCCCAGCCGGAATCCCTCGGCACCGATGCGGTGGTTTCGGTCGGCCAGGCGGTGCGCCGCGAAGTGGCCGCCATGGGCGAAGGCCTCGACCGCGCGGTGGCTCGCGCCGCCGAGCTCGAAGCCGTGGTCCGCAACGAGGTGTCGATCCTTGAGCGCGCCTATGAAGGCAACGAGATCCGCATTCGGAACCTCATCGAAGAGCTTCAGGCCGAACGCCAGAACATCCTGATCCACACGGACCGGTTGCGCGAAGGCATCATGGATGCCGACAGCCTGCTGTCCACCGACATCAAGGAAATCGCCGACCGCGTGGAAAGCGGCGTGCTCACGGCCGCGGAGCGCGTCACCGACGTGTTCACCCAGCGCGGTGGCGAAATTCTCGACAACCTCACGCGCTCCAGTGAAAAGCTGGAAGGCACCTTGAAGAGCCGCACCGAAGAATTGAACGCGAGCCTTCTCAGCTCGAGCGGCGAACTCGCGAGCATGATTTCCCGCTGGAGCGAGGAAGTCAGCGCGAATGTTGAAAACACCCGCTCCGTTATCGCCGATACGCTTGCCGCCAACAGTGCCCGTCTCAGCACCGACATGGCGGAGCGCGTTGCGGACATGAACGACACGGCCCAGCGGATGCAGGAGAATATCTTCGCGGCCGCCGACCGGGCGGGTGAGATGTTCGCTGAAAAGGGCGAGCAGATGGTCGAGACGCTCGCCCGCGTCGGTGACACGGTCGCGGACGGCATCAATGCCAAGAGCAACGAGGTGATCGACCGTCTCCATCTGACCGGCACCGAATTGCGCGCCGATCTCGCCCAGGCGAGCGAAAAGCTGGAAGGCACCCTCAAGGCACGGACCGACGACCTCAGCGCCTCGCTGATGTCGGCAACCACCGAAGTGTCCCTGCTCGTCTCGCGCTGGAGCGACGAGGTCTACTCGGGCGTGGAATCCTCACGCACGGTCATTGCCGAGACGCTCACGGCCAACAGCGTCCAGATCACCCAGGACATCGCCGAGCGCGTCGGCGACGTCACGGATACGCTACGCCGGACCGGCGAAAACATGGTGCAGGAATTCTCCACGCGCGGCGGCGAAGTGGTGCGCAAGCTTGAGGAGACCGGCGCCCGCGTCGCGGAAACCATCTCGCTCCATGGCGGTGATTTCGCTGACCGCATCGAGACAACCGGCAACCGCATTCACGAAACCATCGCGGCGCAAAGCGATGCGCTACAGGATCGCCTCGCCGACACCGGCGACCGCCTCGCGCAAGCGCTGGAGCAGAGTGGCATCCAGGTGACCGCGTCCCTGGTGCAGAAGGGCGATGAGATCGCCGAATCCCTCACCCGCGCCGGCACCGACATGACCGACCGCCTGGGTACCGTCGGCACCGAGGTGACCGAGGCCATCGGTTCGCGCGGCAGCAAGGTGACGCAGGCGTTCAGCGAGACCGCCGATCTGCTGGTCACCACCATCACCGCCAAGAGCGAAGCGATCGAGGACATGCTCGACGGGCGCCTCAAGGCCTTGGATGAGACCATCACGGTTCGCGGCGGCGAGCTTGCGGACCGCATCGGGCGCGACAGCACCCTCATGGCTCGGGCCGTACGCGATGGCGTCAGCACGTTCGACAGCACCCTGCGCGAACACGCGCCGGCCCTGGTGGACGGCATCGCCAATCAAGTCGACACGCTCAACCAGACTCTGCGCGGCGCGCTCGACACCATGGACGAGCGCTTCGGCACCGCCACCCAGGCGGCGGCGACCACCCTGGATGAGCGCGTTGCGCGCATCGCCCAGACCATCGACGCCCGGGCCGAAAGCCTGACGGACGCCCTTGCCGACCGGACTGCCGAGATCACCAAGCTGCTGGCGGACGGAACGCAATCGAGCCAGCTGGCGCTGGACGGCACCCTCTCCTCCCTCGACGCTTTCTTCGCGGAACGCACCCAGGCCCTGACCCAGGAACTGGCGAGCCGCACCAGCGCGATCAGCAACACGATCGCGGACGGCGCCCGCACCACCCGGGCCGCGGTCGAGCAGTCGCTCGACACCCTCAACGACCTGTTCACGCAGCGCAGCCAGGCGCTCACCGAGGCCTTGGACAGCCGGACCAGCGAGATCGGTAACGTCATCGCCGAGGGCACCCGTTCCACTCAGACGGCGGTCGAGCAGTCTCTGGACTCCCTCGGCGGCATGTTTGCCCAGCGCAGCCAGACCCTCACCGAGGAATTGGCCAACCGGACCACGGAAATCACTCGTGCCTTGAACGAAGGCACCCGCGCCACCCATGCGGCAGTGGAACAATCGCTCGACACACTGGAAGCCTTCTTCAACCAGCGCACCGAGAGCCTCAGCGACACGCTGACCAACCGCACCGCGGACATCGCCCGCACACTCACCGAGGGCACCCGTTCGACCGGTGCGGCCCTCGACCAATCGCTTGAATCTCTGGACGCTTTCTTCGGCGAACGGGCGGACAGCATCGCCGACAAGGTGGCAGCGCGCACGGCCCATATCACGCAGACCCTCGCCGAAGGTACGGACGCCACCAACGCGGCGCTCGACCAGTCTCTCAACCAGCTCGACTCCTTCTTCGCGACCCGCAGCCGCGCGCTCAGCGACATGGTGGGCGAACGCGCCAACTTCGCGAGCCGCACCATCGGCACGCGTGCCGACGAAATCGCCGCCATGCTCGACGGGCGCGTGGCGCGCATCGAGGACCTCGTGACCGGCCGCCTGGCCGAGGTCACGGAGGGATTGGAGCAGCGCGGCCTTGCCGTCGCCGAAAGCCTCGCCAGCCGCGTGGAAGCGGTGACCAGTCAGATGTCGAGCGAAGCCGGCACGGTCGAGCGGAACCTCGTGCAACTCGCGGACAAGGTCGGGCGCGGCCTCTCCCTCCAGGCGGAAAGCGTCTCTGCGACGCTGGGCACGCGCCTCAACGAAATCGGCGATCTCATCGATGCGAAGAGCGGCAGCTTCCTGGCGGCGCTCCAGAGCACCAGCGAGAGCGCGGTGGAGCGGATCACCTCCACCAACGCCACGCTCCAGGCGGACGTGCAGGGCATCGTCGAGCGGCTCAATACCGCCAACGGCACTTTCCAGGAGGCCATGAGCAATGTGGTGGCCTCGCTGACCCAGTTCGAGGGTGGCTTCGCCGATCAAGTGAAGGCGCTTGAAAGCTCAGTGGGCCTGATGGGCGATGCGGCAAGCGCGACTTTGGGCCAGATGGATGCGCAGGTTCAGACCCTGCGCACCCTCACCCAGGGCGCCTTGAAGGATATCGCCGGCCTGACCACCCGCTTCGAGGAACAGGGCCGGCTGGTGCGCGCCGCCTCCGAAGCGCTGGGCCAGAGCCACGAGCAGGTGGACCAGACCCTCACCAACCGGCGTGCGTCCATCGAGCAGCTGGCCACGGCCCTCACCGAACGCGTGCAGGATCTCGACGACCGGCTTCAGGGCTTCCACGGCACGCTGGAGCAGTCGCTCCAGACCGCGCAGAAGCGGGCCCGCGAGATCGCCGCCATCGTCGCGGATTCGGCCAGCAGCTCCTCGAAGGCACTCGAAAGCCAGATGGAGCGCATGCGCTCCAGTTCGGATGCGGAGCGCGAGCGGATGATGCAGGCGCTGACCAGCACCTACCAATCCGCGCTGACCGATGTGAACGGCCTGTTCGAGGACACCGGCCGCCGCTTCAACGATGTGGCGCGCGAGCTGAAGGGCGCGGCGCAGGAGGTGCAGCAGTCCATCGAGCTGGCGCGCGAGGAAATGAAGCGTGGCATCCTTGAACTGCCCGCCGAGACCGAGGCCAGCGCCGCAACCATGCGGCGCGCGGTTGCCGAGCAGATCAAGGCACTGGCGGAGCTGAACGAGATCGTAGCGCGGCAAGGCCAGACGGCCGATGTCGCGGCACCCGCGGGCCGCGTTGTGGCACGGGATGTTGCAGCGCGTGACCCGGTCGTTCGCGAGGCGGCGGTGCGCCGCGAACCGGTGCGAGAGGCCCCGCGCGACATGCGTCCCGAGCCGACCCAGGCCCAGCCCGTGCGCACCCGCGCCGAGCCGCCGAGCGCTCCCGTCGTTGGTCCGTTCGAACCGAACCGCCGCCCGGCCACACGCCGGCCGGAACCAGCAGCCGAGCGGACGCAGGAGACCCGCCCCGCCGCCCGCGCCCCGCAGCCGCGCGATAGCGAAGAAAATACCCGCGAAGGCTGGCTTTCCGAGCTTCTGGCGCGCGCGTCCGGCGATCTGGCGGAAGCCAAGCTGGATCCCAAGCCGGAGCCGGTGCGCCCCGCGCCCCGCCCTGCACGCGACCGGCCTCATCATCACACCATCGAGTCGCTTGACTCGCTCTCGGTGGATATCGCCCGCATGATCGATCATCAGGCGGCCGTGGAATTGTGGGAACGCTACAAGCGCGGCGAGCGCAACGTGTTCACGCGCAAGCTCTACACGATGCAGGGCCAGCAGACCTTCGAGGAACTGCGCCGCAAGTATCGCTCCGACGCGGAATTCCACGAGATCGTGGACCGCTATGTCGCCGAATTCGAGCGCCTGCTCGATCAGGTGGCGGCGGACGACCGAGGCAACGTGCTGACCAAGACTTACCTCACCTCGGATACGGGCAAGGTCTACACCATGCTCGCCCATGCGGCGGGACGCTTCGACTGAGGCCAGCCGCGCACAGATAGACATGAAAAAGGGCGGGAGTGATCCCGCCCTTTTTCATGTTCGCAGGCCATGGAGAGGTGCGCGACGAGCACATTCTTCCGGCGCAAGGGTTCGGAAAGCGCCGCGCACGGCTATCCCGCCGGCGTGATCGGCCCGACGGGATAGCGGCAAAGAGACGAAATTGATCGTGCGCTCAAAAGCGCACGGATGCCCAGCGCACGATCTCAACCAGCACCTGGTTGGATGCGGCATCTAGCGAAGCTGCCACGGTCGCGCCGTTGACGGTCGCCACGGGCACGCGCGCCGAGAACACCTGCGCCGCGAGGATGCGGCCGCCGGCATTGCCGATGATCTTGGCGGAAAGCTCGACCACCGCCGTGGAGGTGCCGTTCTCCACCCGCACGCCAAAGGTGCGGATGTCGATGTTGAGCTGATATTCTGCCGTGATCCCGTCACCCGGGCGCGCGACCCGGCGCAGCTTGCTGCCGTTCTCGAACGCCTGGATGGTGCGCGCCTGGAGCAGCGCCGGCAGGCGGTCGCCCCATTGCGCGTCGGCAAGGTAGGTGATCTGCCCCGGTGCCGGTTCCACCAGGATCTTCTCGGTGTCGAGCGCGGCCAGGGCCGTGGGAATCGGCACCACCATCTGCCCGTTGCCCGCTCCGCGCGCCGTGAAATTGCCGGGAGCCGAGAGGTCGAATGTCGGCACCGGCGCTGACGAACAAGCGGTCAGCGCCAGCGCCGTCATGAGGGCCAGGAACGGCCGCACAGGGTAGCGCGGAGAAAGGGACACGTTACTCACCCTCGGCTGGCGGATCATCACGGTTCACCGCCTGTATTCAGGAACGGAACTGCCGCCGAAGATGAACTGGCGGGGGTTGCGTTCCAGATTTTTGAAGACGCGCTCGATTTCCGAGAGCGTGCGACGTCCGTCCGTCGCCAGCGCCTCGTATTGGCGCAGGCCGGGGCCGGTAAACTTCTCGATCTGGCTCGCAAGATCGGCGGTGCGCTTATCCAAATTGTCCGAGAGGCGGCGCACGGATGCAGCCGCATCGGACACCTGCTGCACCATCCCGTCCTTGTCGCCGGTGGCACGCTTCAGATTGTCCAGCACGCCGTCCGCCTTGCTGGCGAGGTCGTTCAGCTGGCCGGACAGATCGTTCACCCGTTTCAGGAGCGAGCCGACATCCTCGGACTTGTCGGATACCGCCTTCGTAAAGGTATCCACATTGGCGACGATGGCGGCCACCTTCTGCGGGTCGATGGCTTCAAGCACGGTGTTTACGCGCCGCGCCACGCCTTGCACGGTCTCGACCAAGCTGGCGATACCCGTGCCGCCTTCGGCTTCGATGCGGGGAAAGCCGTTCGGGCCGATCGGCAGCGGCGCCGCATTGGCCGCGCCGCCGCGAATGCTGACCGCGACGATGCCGGTCAGCCCTTGCGACTCGAGCGTTGCACGCGCATCGGCGAGGATCGGCACCGTCGGCTGAACGCCGATGCGCACCAGAACCTCGTCGGGCGCCCCCGGGACCAGGCCCAGCTGCAACACCTGCCCGACGGGAATGCCGTTGAACAGAACGTTGTTGCCCTGCCTCAGCCCGCTCACGGTGCCGGAATAGACGATCTCATAGGTCTTCCGACCCTCTGAGTCCTGAGGCCGCGCGAACCAATAGACGAAGGCGAACGCGGCAACGATCACGATCAGGGTAAATGCGCCTATGGTGGTGTAGTTGGCACGGGTTTCCATCCTTACCTTCCCACCTCACCGTTTCGCCTGAACCGCGCGGGCGCGCGTTCCGTGGAAATACGCCCGCAGCCACGGATGCTGCGATTCCATCATCGTCTCGATCGTGCCTTGAGCAATAACTTTACCATCTGCCAGAGCCGCGATTCGATCGCAGACCGTGTGCAGACTGTCGAGATCGTGCGTTACCATGAAAACGGTCAGGCCCAAAGTCTGCTGAAGCGTTCGGATCAGTTCATCAAAGTCCCCGGCCCCGATCGGGTCCAGGCCGGAGGTGGGCTCGTCGAGGAACAGGATCTCGGGATCGAGGGCCAGCGAGCGCGCAAGTGCGGCACGCTTGATCATGCCGCCGGAAAGCTCGGACGGCAATTTCTCGCCCACATCGCATTTCAGCCCGACCATCTCGATCTTGGCATAGGCGATGTCATCCATCATGCGCTGAGAGAGTTTGAGATTCTCCCTGAGCGGAAACTGAATGTTCTGTTTCACGGTCAAGGACGAGAACAGAGCCCCCTGCTGGAACAGCACGCCCCACCTGCGTTCCATGGCGGAGCGTTCGGCCTCGCTCAAGGTATCGATGTCGTGTCCGAACACCTCGACATGGCCCGAACGCTTGGGAACCAGCCCGAGAATGGTGCGCGTGAGCACCGATTTTCCGCCGCCGGAGGTGCCGACGAAGCCGAGGATCTCCCCACGCAGGATGTCGAGGCTGAGGTGATCCAGGATAATGCGGTCGCCGAAACCCACCACAAGGTCGCGCACCCGGATGATGGGTTCGCGATAGCCCTCCATCTCCTCCAGTCCGCTGCGCCTCATTTCGAGCGTGGTGGTGTTCATCGCGCCTCACATATCGATCGAGGCGAAGAACATCGCGAACACGCCGTCCATGACGATCACGAGAAAGATCGACTGCACGACGGACTTGGTGGTGTGGTTGCCGAGCGATTCGGCGCTACCGCCCACGCTGAGCCCTTCCAGGCAGGCCACAAGCCCGATCACCGCGGCCATGAACGGCGCCTTGATCATTCCCACCAGGAAATGGTCGATGGAGATTGCATCCTTCAGGCGGTCGATGAACACGTCCGGCGCGATGCCGCCATAGGTCCACGCCACCAGCCCGCCGCCGATGAGCGCCGACATGGAGCCGATGAAGGTGAGCAGCGGCAACGCGATGATCAGGGCCAGGATGCGAGGGACCACCAGGATTTCCACCGGGTCGAACCCCATCACACGCAGGGCGTCCACCTCCTCGCGCATGCGCATCGAGCCGAGCTCGGCAGTATAGGCGCTGCCGGAGCGTCCGGCGATCATGATCGACACGATCAGCACGCCCAGCTCGCGCAGCACCAGCACGCCGACCATGTCCACCACATAGATGTCGGCGCCGAAGCGGCGGAAATGGAAGATGCCCTGCTGGGCCAGAATGCAGCCGATCAGGAACGTGATGAGAATGATGATCGGCACCGCGCGGAAACCGACGCGATCGACCTGATTGACCATGGCGGTGAAGCGGAACGTGCGCGGACGCCCCATCATGCGCAGCCCGGCGGCTATCGAGGCGCCGATGAAATTCAGCAGCTGCATGGCGTCGATGGAGATTGAGACCACTTCGCGGCCGACCCGCTCAAGGATCGAATCGTGCGGTCGCACGGGCGGCTGAGGCTCGAGCCCGGTGCGCTTCATCTCCTCCAGCAGCACCCGGTACCGGCGCTTGAGGCCGCGCACCTCGGGCTCCACCCCGTTCACCGCCCAGGCGCGGCGCAGGCGCTCCAGCAGCAGCGCACCGAAGGTGTCCATGCGCTCGATGCCGGAAAGATCGATGTCCACATTGCCGGCGCGAGGATGCGCGCTGGTGGCCTCGTCCACCAGATGCTCGAGATCGTTCGCCCGGTCCGATGTCCAGATGCCGCGCCCGACCACCATCAGGCGGCCATCGGTGGGCGTAACATCAAGGAGCGAGGCGTTGGCCACTCAGGTCTCCGGAAAAGGACTGCGCTTGAGCGCGCGCAGCACCATGGTCATACTCGGCCCGCCGAACCGCGTCGAGGGTGCAAAACCGCCGACGATCCGGGCCGAGGCCCGGCCATTCCTTCAACAGGCCCACAGCGTTAACGAAATATGCCATCCCTTACGGTCGAGATCGAGCGCTTTCCCATTGCGGGAACCTTCACCATTTCCCGCGGCTCGAAGACCGAAGCGGTGGTCGTGGTCGCCCAATTGCGGGACGGCCCTTTCCTCGGGCGCGGCGAATGTGTCCCCTATGCGCGCTATGGCGAGACCGTGGAGGGTGTCGCCGATGCCATTCGGTCCGTCGCGCCAGCCCTTGCGGTCGGGCTGGATCGTGCCGGGCTGCAACGGCTTATGCCCGCGGGTGCAGCGCGCAATGCGCTCGACTGCGCTTTTTGGGATCTTGAGGCGAAGCGCGCCGGCGTTCCCGCCCACCGTATCGCCGGCATCCCCGCGCCCCGGCCTCTGACGACCGCTTATACCCTGAGCCTCGACACGCCGGCGGTCATGGCCCAGGCGGCCGCAGCCGCGGGACGACCTCTGCTCAAGCTGAAGCTGGGCGGCGCGGGCGACGTTGAGCGGATCACCGCCATCAGCGCGGCTGTGCCGCAGGCCCGGTTGATCGTCGATGCCAACGAAAGCTGGAGCGCAGCCGATCTCCAAACCAATCTCGCCGCCTGTGCGCGCGCCGGAGTGGAATTGATCGAACAGCCCCTTCCGGCGAACGATGATTCCGCGCTGGCCCATGTCGCTCATCTCGTGCCGATCTGCGCGGACGAAAGTGTGCATGATCGCGCCGGGCTGGCGGATCTACGCACACGGTACGATGCCGTGAACATCAAGCTGGACAAGACGGGGGGCCTCACCGAGGCACTCGCGCTCGCCGATGCGGCGAAGGCGCAGGGCTTCACGCTCATGGTCGGCTGCATGCTCGCCTCTTCCCTTGCCATGGCGCCGGCTATGCTGGTGGCGCAACTGGCGCAGTTCGTGGACCTGGACGGCCCGCTGCTGCTGGCGCGGGATCGGGAACCCGGCCTGCGTTACGATGGCGCCCTCGCGTTTCCGCCAGAGCCGGCGCTCTGGGGCTGAAGCCAACGCGTCCCCAGGGCAAGAATGCCGCCAAGGCCGCCGAGCACCGCCGAAGCGAAGAAGCATTGCGCGCCATATTCGGTCCAAAAGGCGCCCGCCGCCGCGCTCGCTCCGGACAAGGCAAGGCTGACGGTCCAGGCGGCGATGGACTGCGCGCCTGCGGCGCGGTGCTCCGGCGTGGTGCGCGCCACAAGCTCGACCATGCCGAGATAGGTTGCGCCAAAAGTGGCGCCATGCAGCAGTTGCAGCAACACCAAAGCGGGCAACGGCAGGCTGTATGCATAGCAGGTGAAGCGGATCACCGCCGCAAGGCCGCCGAGCGCGATCAGATTCAAGGGGCCGAGGCGTGCGACAGCGCGGGTCCCGAAACGGAAAAATACGATTTCGGCCACCACACCAATGGCCCAGAGCGCGCCGATGACGCTCAGGGAGATCCCGGTTGCCGCCCAGTGCAGGGAGCCGAAGGCATAGAGCGTCGCATGGCTTGCCTGAACCAGCGCCGCCGCCGCTATGCCCGCGACCAGCACGGGCGGAACCCGCATGGCCGGGAGATTGAGCGCCGCCGTTTCCGGCGGGCGCTTCAATTCCGGCAACGCCAGGGTGCCGAAGAACAGGGCCACCTGCCCCGCGATCATCAGCAGCACCACGATGCTCGCGCCGGCCTGCGCCACCAGAACCCCACCCAGCAGATTGGCACAGACGAAGGCGGCCGAGCCCCACAAGCGGCTTCGGCCATAATCCACCACCCCGCGCCGCGCCTGCCGGGTTGTATAGGCGTCCAGCAGGGCGAAGGAGGGATTCCACGCCATGGCTGTGATGCCTAGCACCACATAGATGGCAAATGTACCGCTGCAGAAGGCGAGCGCCGCCATCATCGTGCTGCTCGCGAGGGCGAGGCCCACCAGAATGGCTTTGGGCCGGCCGAGGCGGTCCGACAGCAACCCAAGCACCGGCGTTGCCACGAGCCGTGTCACCAGCGGCACAGCCAGCGCCACGCCGATCTCATCAGGATCGAGGCCGCGCGCGATGAGCCAGAGGGAGAAGAACGGCATATAGATGCCGAGCGAGAAATAGAGGGCGCCGAAGGCACAGGCCAGGGACCGTTGAACCGAGCGTGCGTTCCTCTCGCCTTTCATCATCGAGGTCTTCCGCAGACGCCCACGTCCCTGGGCGCGACAGGGGGCACGGGCGAAGGTCGCCCGTTTTGGGAAGGTTCGAGATCCAGTTTCAGGCTTGCAGGCAGGCCACGAACGTCGCCACGTCCACATTGCCGCCCGACAGCACGATGGCGACCACCTTACCGCGCGCGTCGTACCGGCCTGCGAGCAGAGCTGCCAGAGCAACCGCCCCACCGGGTTCGACCACGAGCTTCAGTTCGCGGAACGCAAAGGCTACTGCCCGCGCGACTTCCGTGTCGGTGGCGGAAACCGCTTCCCCGGAAAGCCGGCGGTTGATCTCGAACGTGAGCGCGCCGGGTGTCGGGGCCAGCAGTGCGTCGCAGAAGGAACCGGTGGCACTGGCATTGCGCTCGCGAACGCCGGATTGGAACGAACGCACATGGTCGTCGAACAGGGCCGGCTCGGCGATGATGATGCGGGCATCGGGAACCCGCGCCTTGACCGCCAGGGCGATTCCCGCCATCAGCCCGCCGCCGGACGCATTGGCGCTGACGATATCCGGCGCCAGCCCCAGCGCGGCGAGATCCGCAACGATCTCAAGCCCGGTCGTCCCCTGACCGGCGATGATGTCGGGGTCGTCATAGGGGGGCACGAAGATCGCGCCCCGCTCTGCGGCGATTGCATTGGCGATCGCGTCCCGGTCTTCGGTGGTGCGGTCGTATTCCACCACTTCCGCGCCAAGCTCGATCGTGCGTTCGCGCTTCAGGGCCGGAGCATCGGTCGGCATAACGATGACCGCCGGCATGCCCAGCAGCTTCGCCGCAGCAGCGACACCCTGCGCATGGTTGCCCGACGAGCAGGCCACAACTCCCGCTGCCCGCAGTTCCACGGGAATCTGCGACATCCGATTATAGGCGCCGCGAAACTTGAAGGAGCCTGTGCGCTGGAGCGTCTCGGGCTTCACGAAGATGCGCCCGCCGGTCAACTCGCTGAGCACCGGGGAAAACACCAGCGGGGTCCGCACGGCGACGCCGGCGAGGCGAACGGCAGCGGCATCGACGTCCGCGGCGGTCGGGAGGTGAGGAATCGTATTCATGCGGACGAGACGATACGCGTCCTGCGCAGCAAGCGAAAGCGGCGGGCAACCGGGCCAAAATCGTGCGCGATCAGTACATTGTCGAGAAACTGGCGGGCGCATTCGCGCCAGGTGTGGCGCAACGCGAACTCCCGTGCGGCCACCGGCGACAGCTCCAGCGCCTTCAGGCAGGCGTTGCGCAGGTCTTCGTCCAGCACGCCGACAGGCTCGGTCGCATCTTCCAGAACATCCTTCGGCCCGGTGACGGGATAGGCGGCGACAGGCAGGCCGCTCGCCAACGCTTCAAGCAGCACGATGCCAAAGGTATCGGTGCGGCTAGGAAAAACGAAGACGTCGCTGCCGGAATAGACCCGTGCCAGATCCTCGCCCTCCATCGGACCGAGGAAATGGCTTTCAGGATAGCGCTCGCGCAAGCTGTTCAAAGCCGGCCCGCCGCCCACCACCACCTTGGAACCAGGCAGGTCCAGGGCGAGAAAGGCCTCGATGTTCTTTTCCACCGCCACGCGGCCGACAAACAGAAAGATCGGCTTGGGCAGGCCCAGGTCTACATCCGGACGGGGACGGAACATGTCCGCATCAACACCGCGCGACCAGCGCATCAACCGCTTGAATCCGCGCGCGTCCAATTCACGCTCCAGCGTCGCGGTGGAGACCATGACGCCGCCGCCGGCATTGTGGAAGCTGCGCAGCCACGCGTAGGTCAGGCGCTCCGGCACCGGCGCGCGGGCGGAGAGATATTCGGGAAACTTGGTGTGATAGCTGGTGGTGAAGGTGCGTTTGCTGGCAATGCAGGCGCGCCGCACCAGCATGCCGATCGGGCCCTCGGTCGCCACATGAACGAAGTCTGGCCGCATCGCCTCGATCCGCCGCATGATCATGCGCGGCGTTGCGAGCGCCAAGCGAATTTCCTGATATGTGGGAAGCGGAACAGTTTTAAACCCTTGAGGGCTCAGGAACATCATCTCCGCGCCAAGCGCCTCGGCCTCTCGGGCGGTGTGTTCAAGCGAACGAACAACCCCATTGATCTGGGGGTGCCAGGCATCCGTGGCGACAAGTACCCGCATCAGGCCGCCGCGCGCGCCCCCTCGACTTCGGATTCAGGCGCCGCCTCGAGGCGGCGTGTCCAGGAAATGATTTCCATGCGCCCGTCTTCATGCTCCGCGATCGCGGTGCAGCTCTCGACCCAGTCCCCGCAATTCACGTACCGCACGCCGAACTGGTCATGGATGACCGCATGGTGGATGTGGCCGCAGATCACGCCATCCACCTTATGCCGCTTGGCCTCATCGGCAACCGCTTCTTCGAATTTGCCGATGTAATTCACCGCATTCTTCACCTTGAGCTTCGCCCATTGGCTGAGCGACCAATAGGTGAGGCCGAGCTTGCGGCGCGCAAGGTTCACATAGGTGTTGACCGCGAGCGCGAGCGTATAGGCGCCGTCTCCGAGGAAGGCGAGCCACTTGGCGTGGCGCACCACTACGTCGAAGACATCCCCATGGATCACCAGATAGCGCTTGCCGTCCGCCGCCTCGTGGATGGCGGTCTCCACCACTTCTATGCCGCCGAAATGGGTGCCGTAGTAATCGCGAAGAAATTCATCATGATTTCCTGGCAGATAGACCATGCGCGTGCCTTTGCGGCCCTTGCGCAACAGCTTCTGAACCACGTCGTTGTGTTTTTGCGGCCAGTACCAGGAGCTGCGCAGCCGCCAGCCGTCCACGATGTCGCCGACCAGATAAACCGTGTCAGCATCATGGAATTTCAGGAAATCGAGAAGTAGGTCGGCCTGACATCCCTTTGTCCCGAGATGGACATCGGAGATGAATAAAGCTCTGAACCTGCGTGCTTCAGGGCTGTCGCTCACGGCATGGCCTCTGCGGAAAAATTGCTCCCTGAGAGCAGTGTGACGGACTTAGCCGGAGTCGTGTATCCTTTTTATGACGCCACTGCGAACAACTTCTCGGATCTTACTGCATAGCAACATATTGAGCCGACGACCAATCCCTACCCGCTTACAGGAAGGGACGCTGGAGGCGAATCGGCATAATCCGGCACCGCAAGCATTGACCAAATGGCCTCCGCGCGCCAGCTTGCGCGTCAGTGGACCCGTCCGTGTCCGCACCATCATTCAGCTCAGGGAGAGGTCCGATGAAGCTCGTTCGCTTCGGGGAAAAAGGGCGAGAAAAGCCTGGTTTAATCGATTCAACAGGCAAGATTCGGGACATCTCGTCGCTTGTTCAGGACATTTCCGGCGATGTTCTGACCCCGGAGGGTCTGGCCCGGATTCGCGCTGCCGATCCCCAGGGCTTCCCGCTCGCTCCCGAAGGCGTCCGCCTGGGATCCTGCGTCGCACGCCCGGGCAATTTTGTCGCGGTCGGGTTGAACTTCGCTGACCACGCGGAAGAAACCGGCAATCCCATTCCCGAAGAGCCTGTGTTGTTCAACAAGGCGCCCAATTGTGTCGTCGGCCCGAACGACGACGTGATGATCCCCAAAGGCTCCACCAAGCTCGATTGGGAAGTCGAACTGCTGATCGTCATCGGTGCCCGCGCACGCTATGTGGAAAAGGAAGATGCGCTCAAGCATGTGGCGGGCTATGCCGTGTGCAACGACGTGTCGGAACGCGCATTCCAGATTGAGCGCGGCGGCCAATGGACCAAGGGGAAGGGCAGCGAGACCTTCGGCCCCATCGGTCCCTGGCTCGTGACCAGCGACGAGATGCCGGACACCTCCGACCTTGCCATGTGGTTGGAAGTAAACGGCGAAAAGGTTCAGAACGGCTCCACCCGGACCATGATCTTCGATCCGGCCTATCTGGTGTCCTATATCAGCCAGTTCATGGTGCTGGATCCGGGCGACATCATCACGACCGGCACGCCGCCGGGCGTTGGCCTGGGCATGAAGCCGCCCCGGTATCTCAAGGCCGGGGACGTCATGCGCGTCGGCATCGAGGGCCTCGGCGAACAGCAGCAGACTGTGATCCCCTTCAAGGCCTGACCCAAGAGGGCCCCTCACGAAGGGGCCCTTTTCATTTTATCACTGCAGCGTGGCGTGGGCGAGCCAGGTCTTGACCGCGTTTAGGGCCTCGCCCCGGTTTCCGGTGCGATGATGCGCCTCCTGAAACACCGCCAATTGCATGTCTGCGCTTGTGCCGGCGAGGGAAATGGTCCGCAGGTGCAGCAACGCGTCGAGCGTGCCAATCGCGTCCGCGTCCTCCCCCACCATGGCGATCAGCGATTCCACCGCATCGGAAACCGGCACCGCGCGCCGCTCCGCGAGGTTCACGAACGAGCCGTGGATGCCGTAGCGCTGGGCGCGCCATTTGTTCTCGTTGGCGATGGCGCGATCGACCGCTCCGATGTTCGCATTGTGCTCCGGATGGCGCACGAGATAGCGCACCAGCGAGCGATAAAGCGCTGCAATCGCAACCGTATCCTGGATGCGGGTGCAGCTGTCCGGCGCCCGCAATTCCAAGGTGGGGTGCTTTGAAGACGGGCGGATGGCCCACCACACATAGCTCGAATCGGTGATCGCGCGGGCCTCGACCATGGCGTCCACATAGGCTTGGTAATCAGCGCTGTCCTCGAACAGCTCCGGCAGCCCGGTGCGCGGCAATTCGTCATAAGCGGCCAAGCGATAGCCCATCAACCCGGTCTGTTTCGAACCCCAGAAGGGAGACGAGGTGGCGAGCGCGATGAAGTGCGGGATGTAAGGCAGGATGCGCCGCATCACGTTCACCCGCTGGTCCGGGTCGGGCAGCTCCACATGGACGTGCAGCCCGCACACCATGTTGCGCTCCCCCAGCATCTGCAGGTCGTGCATCATGCCGGTGTAGCGATTGGCCTCGGTGTGGCGCACGCCTTCCCAGGTGGCCGTGGGGTGGGTGCCGGCGGCGATGAAACTCAAGCCGTGCTCGGCGGCGACCTTCGCCGCTCGGGCCCGCAATTCCCTCAGTTCATCGAGCGCGCTGCCGGTCTGGGTCGCGGGGCTGGTGGCCATCTCCAGCTGGGATTGCAGCAATTCCACCGTGACGGCGCTGCCGAGGTGATGGGACAGATCGTCGAAGAACCGAGCCGGCATGCGCCTTTGAACGGCCTTGGATTCCGCATCGACAACGAAGAATTCTTCCTCGATTCCGAATCGGTATTCTTCTGACATGGACCTTCCCTCCGCAATTCCCCCTGATGCGAGGCTATAACGCCACGCTTCGGGTTCGGTTGCCGTGAGGGTGAAGAAAAATGGGACCTAAATGCGACGAGACATACGAGAGGGGGATTTTTACTTATTTAGAATTATTGCGGCTAGAATTTACGTTGCGCTGTAAATGCCTTAGCTCGATAAAAATTAAGATGCTGAGCCTCGGAACAAAACTACGGGGGAGGCGTTTCGCGCGCCTGTTCTGGCGGCGCAACTCCCCCCCTGAACTCCAGGTTCAGCCAGATATGCCACCCGCGAGGTCGCCCCGGGCCGTCTGGGCGAGCGTGAGTGCGGCCACTGCGGCAGTGTCCGCGCGCAGGATGCGCGGGCCGAGCGAAAGCACCACCACGCCGGGATGGGCGTGGAGCATGCGCCGCTCTTCCGAGGCGAATCCCCCCTCCGGGCCGATCAGCACGCTCATGGGGCCGGGTGGCGCCGTCTTTAGCGCTGCGATGGGATCGCTGAGCGCCGCACTCTCGTCGCAGAACACCAGCACCCGCTCGGCCGGAAGGGCCGCGAGCCATTTGTCGAGGGCGAGCGGTTCGCCCACCGTCGGCAGGGCGAGAATGCCGCATTGTTCGGCCGCTTCCACCGCATTGGCGCGCATGCGTTCCGTATTGACCCGCGTCACCTGGGTATAGCGGGTCACTACCGGTGTCAGCCGCCCCGCGCCCATCTCCACCGCCTTCTGAATCATATAATCCAGCCGCGCGTGCTTCAGTGGCGCGAAGGCATATTCGAGGTCCGAGGCGGGTGGCTGGGGCCGCAATTGCCGCTCGGCGGCGAAGCGCGCCTCGCGCTTGTGCCCTTCGATGCGATGGGCCAGCCATTCGCCGTCCCGCCCGTTGAACAGCAGGAGGCTGCCGCCGACCTGCATGCGCAGCACATTGGAGACATAATGGGCCTGCTCGGCCGCCAGCAGGATCTGCGCGCCGTCGCTCAGATCATCGTCTACGAACAAGCGCTGAAGCCGCGAAGGATTGTCGGACATGAAGGCCCCTCCCGCCCAAGCCACACCATGGCCGAGGCGATATGACAAGCCTCCGCGGCGTCCTGATCAGGCGCGATCTACTTCTTCGTGCCGTCGGCGTTGAACTGGGCGAGGAAGGCGATCAGCGCGGCGCGTTCGCCCTCGGGCTTCACGCCGAAAAAGGCCATCTTGCCCTTCGGCGCCAGCACCTTGGGATTGGCGATGTAGTCGTTCAGCGTCGCCTCGTCCCACACCTTGCCGGCCTCTCCGCCGGCCTTGATGTCGTCGGAATAGGCATAGTCCGGATAGGCGCCCCATTTGCGGCCGACGATGCCGTTGAGCGGCGGACCGACCTTCACCTTGGCGTCGGGTCCGATCATGTGGCAGGCCATGCACTTGCGGAACGATTGTTCACCGCGCGCCAGATCCGGTTCTTCCGCATGCACGAGCGTCGTGGAGAGGGCCAGGGCGGCCATGGCCGAAAGCAAAAGACGAGACATGACTTCTTTTCCCTAGGCGGCCGCCCGGTCGCGGGCGTCGCCGGTCGCGACATAAGAACCGCCCTTTAGGCATTCCAATGAGCCATTTGCGCGCGGATGACCGTTGGTCAGTCAATGGTGCACCGCACGCGCGGGTGCCCTTGGAGCGGGAGCCGGCCTCCGCTAACATCTTCTTTTCTTGGATTCTCAATGGGCGAAGGGGCACGCCATGGCGCCTCAGGTCGTGAAGCTCGGCGGCAGCCTGGAACGCAGCGGCGACATCAGGTCGCTGGCGTCCCGGCTGAGCGACGTGCCGGGGCTGGTCCTTGTACCTGGCGGCGGGCGCTTCGCGGATGCGGTGCGGGAGGCCGAGCGCCCGCTTGCGCTTTCCGGGCCCGCCTGCCACCGCATGGCGATCCTGGCCATGGAGCAGATGGCCCACGTCCTGCTGGATTGCGCGCCAGCGCTGCGCCCCTGCCACACGCTCGACGAGCTCAGCTTGGCCGCGCATCGCCGGGTGGCCGCCCTGTGGTTTCCGGCGCAGATGCTGCTTCATCATCCCGAAATCCCGGAAAGCTGGGATGTCACCTCGGACAGCCTTGCCTGCTGGCTGGCCCGCACCCTTGGCGCGGAGCAACTGGTACTCGTGAAGGCGCCGGGCGCGCCGGTCCCGCCTTCGGGCCGGCCCGAGGGCGTGCGGGAATGGGCGGCGTGCGGGGTGGTGGATGCCGCCTTCCCGATGTTCGCCATGGGCTTTTCCGGCACGATTCGCCTCGTGGCCGCCGATGACGGGGCGACACTCGACCGTCTCTTTCCTCCCACCGCGAGCGCAGCATGAGCAAAGGCGCATATCCCCGCTGGGCCTGGGCGCTTTCGGGCTCCGGCCATTTCTTCACCGAGAGCTTGGAACTCATCCACACGCTGGGCGATGTGGATCTGTTCGTCTCAGCGGCGGCGGAAGAGGTTCTGCGCATGTACAAGCAGGACAAGAGCCCCCTGCCCGCCAATACCCACGTGTTCCGCGACACCACCGCGAGCGCGGCGCCCGTGGGCATGTTCTACGAGGGCAAGTACCACACGCTTGTGGTGGCGCCGGCCTCCTCGAACACGGTGGCGAAATGCGTCTACGGCATTTCCGACACGCTGGTCACCAATTGCTTCGCCCAGGCCGGCAAATGCCGGGTGCCGGGGATCGTCTTTGCCTGCGACACCGCGCCCGAGCTGATCACCATGGCGCCCGGCGGGCCGGTGCCCGTCTATCCCCGGAAGATCGACCTGGAAAACACCGAGAAGCTCAAGGGCTTCGAAGCGACGACGGTGGCTGAATCCCTCGCCGACCTGCGCGCCGCCATCGCCGCCCGCAAGGCCGAGCTGGACGCGCGCGTCCGCGAGCCGGCGCGCTAGGGATGGCGGAGCGCATCGTCCTCCTGACCGGATCGCTGGCGCAGCCACGCGTTGCCAAGGTGGCGGAGGAGATCGCGGACGCCTATCTGGAACCCGTGGTGGTGAATATTGGCGTGAAGGTCGCCGCCCTGATGACCTCGGAGATCGTGGAGCGCCGCCTCGTGCTGCCCGAGGGGGTGGAGCGGGTGGTGATGCCGGGGCGGTTCAAGGGGGATCTGGAGCGGCTCACGGCGCGCTTCGGCGTGCCCTTCCTGCGGGGGCCGGACGAGGCAGCGGACATTCCAGATTTCTTCGGCAAGGGCGGCGGTTCGGCGGACCTGACCCGGCACGACGTGACGATCTTCGCCGAGATCGTGGACGCAACGAAGCTGACGGTGGACGAGGTGCTGGCGCGCGCCCGCGCCTTGAAGGCCGACGGGGCAGACGTAATCGACCTCGGCAGTTTGCCGGACCAGGTCTTTCCCCATCTCGAAGCCTTCATCGCAGCCTTGCACAAGGACGGCATGAAGGTGAGCGTGGATTCCTTCGATCCGCAGGAGCTGTCCCGCGCCACCCGCGCCGGCGCCGATTATCTGCTGAGTCTCAACGAGGAGACGCTCGCAATCCTCGACGAAGGCCCGGCGGTTCCGGTGCTGGTGCCGGCCAAGCCCGGCGATCTGGACTCGCTCATCCGCGCGATCGACGCCTGCCGCGCCAAGGGGCGGAACTTCCTCGCCGATCCCATCCTCGATCCCATCCATTTCGGCTTCACGGCCTCGCTGGTGCGCTATGCCGAGCTGCGCCGGCGCATGCCGGATGTGCCGATCCTGATGGGCATCGGCAATGTCACCGAGCTGACGGACGCCGACACCACCGGCATCAACGCCATTCTCATGGGGGTGATTTCGGAGCTGCATATCGCAGCGGTGCTGGCGGTGCAGGTGAGCCCCCATTGCCGCACGGCGGTGCGCGAATTCGACCGGGCACGGCGGGAATTCTTTGCCGCGCGGGAAGCCGGGGCTTTGCCCCAGGGCTTCGGCGGCGGACTGATGGCGCTGCGTGACCGCAAGCCTTTCACCGCCTCCCCCGAGGAAGTGCAGCGCCTGGCAGGCGAGGTGCGGGACCGCAATTTCCGCATCGCCGTCTCGGACCAGGGCATTCACGCCTACAATCGCGACGGCCACCATGTGGCGGGCGATCCTTATGGGCTGTTTCCCCATCTCAAGGTGGAGGATGACGGCGCCCACGCCTTCTATCTCGGGGTCGAAACCGCACGGGCGGAAATCGCCTTGATGCTCGGCAAGCGCTATGCCCAGGACGAGGCGCTGAAATGGGGAGTCATCGGCGAGACCGCCGCCAGCGCCGAAGAGGCGCACCGGCTCGCCTTCAAGGAGCGTGGCGCGACGTTTTCTTCCAAGGCACGCACCGCGCCGGATGACGACGCATGATCCGCGAAACCATCGTCACCACTTTGTCGGTTGAGGGCGAACCACATGTGGCGCCCATGGGGGCGACGGTGATCGCGGGCGGCTATCTGCTGCTGCCCTTTCGCCCCTCGCGTACGCTGGACAATCTGTTGGCGCGCCGCGTAGGCACTATCAATCTTACGGATGATGCCCGCATTTTCGCCGGCTGCGTCACCGGCCGCAAACGCGACTGGCCCACCGTGCCGGCGGACGTGATCGCCGGCGTGCGGCTGGCGCAAACCGTGGCCCATGAAGAGTTCGAGGTTGTGGAGGTGGTCGAAGACGCCCAGCGGCCGCGGCTGACCTGCAGGGTGGTGCATCGTGCCCATGACGGCGCTTTCGCCGGCCTCAACCGGGCCGTGGCGGCGGTGGTGGAGGGCGCCGTTCTGGTCTCCCGCCTTTGCCTGCTCGATGCGGAAAAAGTGGACCGGGAAATGGCGTATCTCTCCATCGCCGTGGAGAAAACCGGCGGCCCGCAAGAGCGGGAAGCCTGGCAATGGCTGTGCGACGCCGTGGCGGAGTTCCGCGCCGGCGCGGCGGGGCGTGAGGTGACGCGATGACCGTTGTCTCCCGAGCCGCTCCTTCCGCCCCCGGCCTGCTGGCGAGTGTTGCAACCCTTGCGGAAATGGAGTGCGCGCTCGCGGGCGGCGCCGACATCGTGGACCTCAAGAACCCCTCGCGCGGCGCGCTTGGCGCCTGGGCCGTTCCTGCCCTGGAGGCGGCGGTGACACGCTGGCGTGCCCTGCCCGTCCCCCGGCCGCTGCTGAGCGCCACCGTGGGCGATCATCCCTTAGAGCCGCGGGTGCTGGCGCAGGCGGTGCGCACGGTCGGGGCAACGGGTGTGCCGCTGGTGAAGATCGGGTTCTGCACCCAGGCCGAAGATGGTGCCCTCAATGCCTGCCTCCATGCGCTCGAGCCGCTGGCGCGGGAGCATCGGCTGATCGCGGTTCTGTTCGCAGACCAGGCGCCGGATTTCGCGGTGCTCCCGCAATTGAAGGCCTGCGGATTCCACGGCGCCATGCTGGACACGGCGGACAAGGGCGCCGGGCGGCTCACCGACCATCTCCCCCTGCCCCGGCTCGCAGCTTTCGTTGCGGCGGCGCGGGACCTCGGCTTGCTGACCGGCCTCGCGGGGTCCCTGCGCCTCGCCGATATCGCGCCCTTGCGTGCGCTTTCCCCGGACTATCTGGGGTTTCGCGGCGCCCTGTGCGGCGGCGCGCGGACGGATGCGCTCGATCCCGTGGCCCTGGCACGGGTGCGGGCGGCGATGGATTTGAGCCTCGAAGGAGAGCGCGCCGGCCAGTTCTTTTCTAAAAATGTTTCACGTGAAACAATGGCTTAGCGCGGACGAACAGTGGTTTCCTGGCGCTTCTCCGCGCCTTTTTGGCCGATGGCACCGTCAATTCGGCCGAAGTTCCGCGAACATGAATCCGCCGACCCTCAGCCCCGCTCGGGAATATCGCCCGCCGCCCATCCGGCCTTCGTCTGGGCGCGAAACTCCTGGAACCGCCCCTCGGCGATGGCGGCGCGCATGCCGGCCATCAGGTCCTGGTAATAATGCAGGTTCGCCCAGGAGAGCAGCATGGAGCCCAGCATCTCGCCGCAGCGGATGAGGTGGTGGAGATAGGCGCGCGAATAATCCCGCAGCGCCGGGCAGCCGCTCTCCTCGTCCAGGGGACGCGGGTCCTCCGCGTGGCGCGCGTTCTTCAGATTGATCTTGCCGAAGCGGGTGAAGGCGAGCGCATGCCGGCCCGAACGGGTGGGCATGACGCAATCAAACATGTCGATGCCGCGCCCCACCGCCTCCAGCAGATCGTCGGGCGTGCCCACCCCCATGAGATAGCGCGGCTTGGTGGAGGGCAGATAAGGCTCCACCGTCTCGATCATGCGCAGCATGACCTCCTGCGGCTCGCCCACGGCGAGGCCGCCGATGGAATAGCCGGGGAAGTCCATATCCGCCAAGGCGTGGGCGGATTCGATGCGCAGGCGCTCCACGGCGCCCCCCTGGACGATGCCGAACAGGGCCCGCCCCTTGGGCTGCGCCTCGAACGCGCGCTTGGAGCGCTCCGCCCAGCGCAGCGACAGGCGCATGGCGCGCTCGGCCTCGGCATCCTCGCACGGCAGGCGCACGCATTCATCCAGCTGCATTTGAATGTCCGAGCCGAGCAGCCCCTGGATCTCCACCGCCCGCTCCGGCGTCAGCTCGTGCACCGCCCCGTCGATATGGGAGCGGAAGGTGACGCCGTCCTCGCTCAGTTTGCGCAAGGCCGAGAGCGACATGACCTGGAAGCCGCCGGAATCGGTGAGGATCGGCCGCTCCCAGCGCATGAAATGATGCAGCCCGCCGAGCCGGGCGATGCGCTCGGCGCCGGGGCGCAGCATCAAATGATAGGTGTTGCCCAAAAGGATATCGGCGCCCGTGGCGCGCACCTGCTCAGGATAGACGCCCTTCACGGTTGCCGCCGTGCCCACCGGCATGAAGGCGGGCGTGCGGATTTCACCCCGCGGCGTGGAGATTTCGCCCGTGCGCGCGGCGCCGTCGGTGGCGTGGAGGGCGAAGGAAAAGGCGTCGGTCATCGGTGCAGGCGCTCGGGCAGAAGCAGGCAGGCATCGCCATAGGAATAGAAGCGATAGCCGTCCGCGATGGCATGGGCATAGGCGCGCTTCTGGAGATCGTGGCCGATCAGGGCGGCCACCAGCATCACCAAGGTCGAGCGCGGCAGGTGGAAGTTCGTCAGCATCGCGTCCACGGCGCGGAAGGCATAGCCGGGGGTGATGAAAATGTCGGTCTCGCCGCGATAGGCAGACAGGGTCCCGTCGGGCGCGGCGGCGCTCTCGATCAGCCGGGTCGGCGTTGAGCCGATGGTGATGATCCGACCACCGGCCGCGCGCACGGCATTGAGGGCGGCGGCGGTCTCTTCGCTCACCTCGCCCCATTCGGCATGCATGCGATGGCCGGAGGTGTCGTCCGCCTTCACCGGCAGGAAGGTGCCCGGCCCCACATGCAGCGTCACCTTATGGAAAGAAGCACCGGCGGCGCGGACCGCGTCCATCAGCGCGGGGGTGAAATGCAGGCTGGCCGTGGGCGCGGCGACCGAGCCTTCCACCTGCGCGAAAATCGGCTGGTAGTCGATGCGGTCCTGCGCATCCTCCGGCCGTCGGGCGGCGATATAAGGCGGCAGCGGCATATGGCCGACCGCATCGATGGCGGCATCGAGCGCCGCGCCGGACAGGTCGAAGGCGAAATCCACGTCGCCCTCCTCGCCCTTGGCCAGCACGGTCGCATCCAGCGTGCCGAGGGCGCACGTCTCGCCCGCACCGCCGAAGCGCACCCGATCCCCCGGCGCGAGGCGCTTGGCGGGACGCGCGAAGGTGCGCCAGCACTCGGGTGAAAGGCGCTTCACCAACGTCGCCTCGATGCGCACGGTGGAGCCGCCCTCGCGGCTGCGGGTGCCGTCGAGGCGGGCGGGGATGACCTTGGTATCGTTGATGACCAGCGCATCGCCCGGCCGCAGGAAGCGGGGCAGGTCGCCGATATGGGCGTCCTCCAGCTCCGGCGTTCCGTCAGGGCGCACCACCAGCAGGCGCGCGGCGGCGCGCGGCTCGGCGGGGCGGAGCGCGATCAGCTCGGGCGGCAGTTCGAAATCAAAGGCGTCTACGCGCATGAAACCCACATGCGCCGCGGTCCATGCGGCGGGAGCGCCTTCCTAATTCGGTTTGGCCGGAAGGGAAACCACCAAACGAGCGCTCAGAAGATGGCGACGGCGCCCTGCCAGATGGCCCAGCTCATGGCCGCCGTGATCAAAATACCCAGCACGGTGGCGAAGAAGCCGGCGAGGATCACCGCGCCGTCGCGCTCCACCAGGCCGAGGCCGAAGATGCACACGGCAAAGCCCGGCGGCAGATTGCCGAGGAACGGAATGGGCAGCAGCAAGATGAAGCCGAGCAGCACCACCACCGCGCCCACCACCCGGCGGGCCGTGGGGCCGGCGAACATCTCCATGCGGGGCCGCGACCAGCGCTCGAACCATTCGATGGTGGGACGCGACCGGGTGACGATGGCGTCCAGCATGCTGCGGGAGAAGGTCTGGCGGGCGATCCGGTCCGGCAGCCACAATTCCTGCCGGCCCATGGCCATCTGCAGGCCGATGAGGCCGAGCACGATACCGCAGATCACCGGGATTCCCGGCGGCATGGGAATGCAATTGGGAATGCCGAACAGCAGAAAAGTAATGCCGAAGGCGCGGTTGCGCAGCGCATTGATCAGATCGCCGATGGCGACGCGCTCTCCTTCCTGGGCGGCGAGTACGGCGGCGAGCAGTTCAGACGTGCGCGGTGTGCGATGATCCACGGGGGCCTCGGGTCCTTCAGGCCTTCCTCTTAGCACCGCGAAAGCGGCGCTGTCAGGGCATAAGCTGCAATCGCTCCAGCCTGTTGGCTTGCCCCCGTGGATCGCTCCGGCGCCGAACGCCTCAGTGCAACACGAACAGGCCGCTGACGGTGCGCAGTTCGGCGGGCTTGATCAATTGCTGGTGCGTGACCTCCACCGAATGCAACTTTCCGTCCAGATCGCGCTCCCAAAATTCAAGGAATTTCATCAGCTCGGGAAATTTCGGGCACAAATCATATTGCTGCCAGATAAAGCTCTGCAAGAACGCCGGGTGGTCCGGCATGCGGTAGAGAATGTGAGCGGTGGCCAGGCCGTAGCCCGCCATCTGTTTGGCAAAACCCTCCGAAACCATCTTCGACACCTCCGTGCGGTGCTCCAATCGATCATGGGCAAAAGGATTGTCGGCTCGCTACCTTGCGCGGGCCAGACTAAAATTTGGTATATCGGTTCAAATTCAAGGCGTTAGCAGCGAAGGCGCCGGAGTGCTGACAAGGTGGCCGGGACCGGCCCCGTAGCACTCACCACCGAAGAGTGCTAATAATCCGCCCGCCTGCCCTTGCGAGGGGACGAAGCCCCTCCTAGATCAGGCTGGCCGCGGCGGTGATGCCGCGCCCGTGAAGAAGATCAAACATTGAACCGGAGGTTCCCGATGGGTTTCCGCCCTTTACATGACCGCGTGGTCGTGAAGCGCATTGAAGCGGAGCAGAAGACTGCTGGCGGCATCATTATCCCCGACACCGCCAAGGAAAAGCCCCAGGAGGGCGAGGTGGTTTCCGTGGGCCCTGGCGCGCGTGACGAAAGCGGCACTGTTGTCGCCCTCGACGTGAAGGCCGGCGATCGCGTGCTGTTCGGCAAGTGGTCCGGCTCCGAGGTGAAGATCGACGGCCAGGACCTGCTCATCATGAAGGAAAGCGACATCCTCGGCGTCATCGCCTGAGCCGTCGCCTTCCCTTCCACGTTCCTCGAAATTCAGGAGACGGCACATGGCTGCCAAAGAAGTAAAATTCTCCGTTGATGCGCGCGATCGCTTGCTGCGCGGCGTCGACATTCTCGCCAACGCCGTAAAGGTCACCCTCGGTCCCAAGGGCCGCAACGTGGTGATCGAAAAGTCCTACGGCGCCCCGCGCATCACCAAGGACGGCGTGACCGTCGCCAAGGAAATCGAACTGGAAGACAAGTTCGAGAACCTCGGCGCCCAGCTGCTCCGCGAAGTCGCGTCCAAGACCAATGACCTGGCCGGCGACGGCACCACCACCGCGACCGTGCTGGCCCAGGCCATCGTCCGTGAAGGCGCCAAGTCGGTCGCCGCCGGCATGAACCCCATGGACCTGAAGCGCGGCATCGACCTCGCGGTCGACGCCATCGTCAAGGATCTCGCCGCCAAGTCCAAGAAGGTGACCTCGAACGCCGAGATCGCCCAGGTCGGCACCATCTCCGCCAACGGCGATGCCGAAGTCGGCAAGTTCCTGGCCGAGGCCATGGAGCGGGTCGGCAACGAAGGCGTCATCACGGTCGAGGAAGCCAAGACCGCGCTCAGCGAGCTGGACGTCGTCGAAGGCATGCAGTTCGACCGCGGCTATCTCTCGCCCTATTTCGTCACCAATGCCGAGAAGATGCGCGTTGAGTTTGAGGATCCCTACATCCTCATCAACGAGAAGAAGCTCTCGGGCCTCCAGGAATTGCTGCCGGTTCTCGAAGCCGTCGTGCAGTCCGGCAAGCCGCTCGTGATCATCGCCGAGGACGTGGAAGGCGAAGCCCTCGCCACCCTCGTCGTGAACAAGCTGCGCGGCGGCCTCAAGGTCGCGGCCGTGAAGGCTCCCGGCTTCGGTGATCGCCGCAAGGCCATGCTGCAGGATATCGCCATCCTGACCGGCGGCCAGGCCATCTCGGAAGACCTCGGCATCAAGCTCGACAGCGTCGATCTTTCCATGCTCGGCCGCGCCAAGAAGGTCGTGATCGAGAAGGAAAACACCACGATCGTGGACGGCGCCGGCGAGAAGGCCGACATCGAAGCCCGCGTGGCGCAGATCAAGGCGCAGATCGAGGAGACCACCTCGGACTACGACCGTGAGAAGCTCCAGGAGCGTCTGGCCAAGCTGGCCGGTGGCGTCGCCGTCATCCGCGTCGGCGGCTCCACGGAAGTGGAAGTGAAGGAAAAGAAGGACCGCGTCGACGACGCCCTGCACGCCACCCGCGCTGCGGTGGAAGAAGGCATCGTCCCCGGCGGCGGCGTTGCGCTGCTGCGCTCCATCGCTGTGCTGGCCGGCATCGCGGTTGAGAATGCCGACCAGAAGACCGGCATCGAGATCGTGCGCCGCGCGATCCAGACCCCGGCCCGCCAGATCGTCCAGAACGCGGGCGACGATGGTTCGGTCGTGGTCGGCAAGATCCTGGAAAACCCGGATTATTCCTTCGGCTACAACGCCCAGACCGGCGAGTATGTCGACATGGTGAAGGCCGGCATCATCGACCCCACCAAGGTCGTGCGCACCGCCCTGCAGGATGCCGCCTCGGTGGCTTCGCTGCTCATCACCACGGAAGCGCTCATCGCCGAAGTGCCCAAGAAGGGCGGGGCCGCGATGCCCCAGATGCCCGGCGGCGGCATGGATTACTGATCGCTTCGCAGCGTTCGGTTCAGGGGAAGGGCGCAGCGCGAGCTGCGCCCTTTTTCGTTGCGCGCCGCCATTTTGAGCGCGCGTGTTGAGAGAAAGCTTTAAGTGCGGCGCAGGATTTTTCGCGCGGCCCGGAGCAATGCCCGCCGCTACGCCTCGCGCACGGCTTTCAGGAATTGCGTGCCATAGCGCTCCAGCTTGGCTTCGCCCACGCCGGACACATCGCCGAGCCCGGCCAGCGAGCGTGGCCGCACGCGCGCGATCTCCATCAGCGTCGTGTCGTGGAAGATCACATAAGGCGGCACGCCCTGAGCGCGCGCCAGCTCCAGGCGCAGCGCCCGCAGCTTCTGATACAGCGCCTCGTCGTGGGGATCGGAGAGCGCCGTCTTCGGCGCCCGCGCCCCGCCCGTCACCCGCGCCGCACGGGTGCGCGCTTCCACCTTCAGCTCGATACGCCGTTCCCCGCGCAGCACCGGCCGGCAGGCGGTCGAAAGGGACAGGCCGCCGTGGCCTTCCACATCCACCTGAAGCAGGCCGAGCGCCACCACCTGCCGGACGATGGCGCGCCACTCGTCCCGCGAGGTCTCCTTGCCGATGCCGAACGTGCTCAGCGTGTCGTGCTGGAATTTGGTGATCTTCTCCGTGGTCGCGCCCACGAGCACATCGATGACGTGCCCGGCGCCGAAGCGCTCGCCGGTGCGATAGACGCAGGACAGCAGCTTCTGCACCGCCTGCGTGCCGTCATAGGTGCGCACCGGCTCCAGGCAGGTGTCGCAATTGCCGCACGGCTCTTCGCGCTGCTCCTCGAAATAGGACAGCAGCACCTGGCGCCGGCAATTGGCGGTCTCGCACAGCCCCAGCAAAGCATCGAGCTTCTGCCGCTCCACGCGCTTGCGGGCTTCGGGCGCGTCGGAAGCCTCCACAAACTGGATCAGCTTCGCCACATCCTCGACGCCATAGAGCAGCAGCGCCTCGGAGGGCAGACCATCGCGCCCGGCGCGGCCGGTCTCCTGATAATAGGCCTCGATGCTCTTCGGCAGGTCGAGATGCACCACGAAGCGCACGTCCGGCTTGTCGATGCCCATGCCGAACGCCACCGTCGCCACCATCACGATGCCGTCTTCCTTCAGGAAGCGATCCTGGTGGCGGGCGCGCGTTTCGGCGTCGAGCCCGGCGTGATAGGGCAGCGCCATGCGGCCCTCGTCCATCAGCGCCTGGGCGGTGGCCTCCACCTTCGCGCGGCTCATGCAATAGATGATGCCGGCTTCGCCCTCGTGCTCGTCCAGCAGCGCCCGCAGCTGGGCCTTTGGGTTGGACTTGGCGGCGATGCGATAGCGGATATTCGGCCGGTCGAAGCTGGAGAGGAAGACCCGCCCCTCCTCCAGCCCCAGCCGCTCGACGATCTCGCGGCGCGTCGGCCCATCGGCGGTGGCGGTGAGCGCGATGCGGGGAATCCCGGGGAAACGCTCGTGCAGCAGCGTCAGCTGGCGATATTCCGGGCGGAAATCGTGCCCCCATTGGGAGACGCAGTGCGCTTCGTCGATGGCGAAGAGCGCGATGCGCGCGCCCTGGAGCAAGGTGAGGAAGCTGTCGGTCAGAAGGCGCTCGGGCGCCACATAGAGCAGATCGAGTTCGCCCATGGCGAGCGCCCGCTCCACCTGCCGCGCCTCGCCGGGCGGCAGCGAGGAATTGAGCGCCGCGGCTCTCACGCCCAACTGGCGCAGCGCCTGCACCTGGTCGTGCATCAAGGCGATGAGCGGGGAAATGACGATGCCCGTGCCGGGCCGCACCAGGGCCGGCACCTGATAGCACAGCGACTTGCCGCCGCCGGTGGGCATAAGCACGAGCGCATCGCCGCCAGCGCAGACGTGCGCGACGATCTCCGCCTGCGGCCCGCGAAACGCCTCATATCCGAAGACATGACGCAGGATCTCTCGCGGGTCCTTAGACGAAGGGGGGACCTTCGGCGACTCAAGCGGCAGGGCGGCGAACATGGCCCTTTATAACGCGGGCCGGCGAGCCGGCAACGCGCCGCCTCACAGCTCGAAGCTGCCGCCGCTCGCCGGCACGATCACCTTGGTGGGATGCCCTTCCAGCGCGGCGACGAACCGCCGGGCGTCCTTCACCAGAATGGGGAACGAGCCGTAATGGCACGGCACCACATTCTCCACATTAAGGAACCGCTTCACCGCCAGCGCCGCCGTGTCCGGCCCCATGGTGAACCGGTCGCCGATGGGCACGAACGCCACCTTCGGCTTGTGGATCTCGCTCAGCAGCGCCATGTCGGAAAAGATGTCGGTATCGCCCAGGTGCCACACCGTCGGCTGGCCCGGCGCCTTCACGATCAGGCCCGTGGGATTGCCGAGATATGTCGGGTGCGCGCCGCCGCCGCCGGAGGAATGATCCCCGCGCACCATGGTGACGGTGAAGCCGCCGAGATCGACCGTGCCGCCGGTGTTCATCATCTCGAACTTGGTCAGGCCCTGGCCGCCGAGAAAACCGGAAATCTCCGGATTGCAGACCACCGGGATCGCCCGGTGCGCCGCTTCGGCTTCTTTGACGATCTCCACGGTATCGCCGATGTGATCGCCATGCCCATGGGTCAGCAGAATATGCGTAACGCCCTGCACCGCATTGCGCCGCCCGGCCGAAAAGGATGGGTTGCCGGTGAAAAACGGGTCGATGAGCACGGCCTTGTCCGCGAAGTCCAGGCGGAAGGCGGCATGTCCGAACCATGTGATTTTCATGAAATGGCCTTCGAGATTCGATCCCCGGGGCGAAACCGAAGCGGAGCCCGCCGCCGTGGGGAAAGGATGGTCTTCCCGGGGCTTTCGCGCAGGAGGCATGTTGCGCGCCAACCGCCCTGGGGTGTCGGACGAGTATCGCGAAAGCCGTTCGTCGGTGCAACGCGCAAGGCATGCGGCGCGCGCATGTGTGACGCGGGGGGCGTCGCATGCTAGCCAAGGGAATGAGCAAGGATCAGCCCGCCGTCTCCCCCCCAATTGCCGCGCGCGTGCTGCCGCTTGCCGATCTCGTCGGCCTCCTGCCGCCGCGCGGCGCGTTGCTGGGACTGGACCTCGGCACCAAGACCATCGGCGTCGCCAGCTGCGACCCCGACCGGCGGCTTGCCACCGTGGTGGAAACCGTGTGGCGCACCAAATTCACCGCCGATGCGGCGCGTCTGCTGGTTCTCGCCAGGGAGCGCAATGCGGTCGCCTTCATCCTCGGCCTGCCGCTCAACATGGACGGGAGCGAAGGCCCCCGTGCCCAGGCGAGCCGCACGTTCGCGCGCAATTTCGCGCGCATCAGCGAGCGGCCCATCGGGCTCTGGGACGAGCGCCTCTCCACCGCCGCCGTCGAACGCGCGCTGATCGCGGCGGACGCGAGCCGGGCGAAGCGGGCGCAGGTGATCGACCAGCACGCCGCCGCCTTCATCCTCCAGGGCGCGCTGGATTTCCTCGGCCGCATTGCGGACGAGAACGCGCCCGAGGAAGACCTGCCGGATTAGCGCGGAGGAACGCAGGCGGAACACGCGGGCACGGGCGATTCGGACACGGTTCGGTCCCGCCACGTTCTCATCGCCGCACCGCCCCTGTCCCGCTTTGGGACGGCCTCAGCGCGGGCGCGGCGGACGGCGATGGCGCGGCGTCGCACCCAGCAGGATGCCGCGATCCACGGCCCCCGCCCCGAACTTGGCGCGCAATTGCTCCATGGCGTCTTCCGCCGCCTTGAGGCGCGGGGTTTTCGTGTCCACCAGGTCGGCAGGGTCTGCCTCGGCGCCCGGCACGAGATCGGACAGGCCGACGCCGATGAGGCGATAGGCCGTGCCGTCCACCTCCTTCAGCAACAGATCGTGGGCGGCCTCATACAGCCGCGCGGCCAGCCGGGTGGGCGTGTCGAGGGCGCGCGAGCGAGTCTTGGCGCGGAAATCGGCGCCCTTCAGCTTCAGCGTCACCGTGCGCCCGGCGATCTCGCCGCGCCGCAGGCGGCCGCACACCTCTTCGCACAGGCCGTAGAGAATCTGCTCTAGCGGGCGCAAATCGCGGATGTCGGTGTCGAACGTGGTTTCGGCGGAAACGCTTTTCGCCTCGCGATGCGGCTCCACCTTGCGCATGTCTATGCCGAACGACAGCCGCCACAGCCGCTGCCCTTCCGCCCCATAGCGGCGCAGCATGTCGATTTCGCCGAGGCGCTGGATGTCGGCGATGCGGTTCAGCCCATCGCGTGCGAGCTTCGCCCCGAAGGCGGGCCCCACGCCCCAGATGAAGGTGATCGGCCGAGGCGCGAGAAAGTCCGCGGCCTCCTCCTGCCCCAGCACCGAATAGCCGCGCGGCTTGTCCAGGTCGGAGGCGGTCTTGGCCAGGAATTTGTTGCTTGCGAGCCCTATCGAAACGGTAATCCCAACTTCGGTTTCCACCTGCTGGGCAAAGCGCGCCAGCGCGCGGCCCGGCGAGAGGCGGTGCAGCCGCTCGGTGCCGGCGAGATCGAGGAAGGCCTCGTCGATGGAGAGCGGCTCCACCAAAGGGGTCAGCGCCTGCATGAGCGCGCGCACCTGCCGGCCGGCGACGCGGTATTTCTCCATGTTCGGCTTCAGCACCACCGCCTGCGGGCACAGGGCCTTGGCCTTGAACATGGGCATGGCGGAACGCACCCCATGGATGCGGGCGATATAGCACGCGGTGGAGACCACCCCGCGCGTGCCGCCGCCGATGATCAGCGGCACATCCGCAAGGCTCGGATCGTCCCGCTTCTCGACCGCGGCGAAGAAGGCGTCGCAATCCACATGGGCGACGGTGAGCGAATCGATGTGCGCGTGCCGCACCAAACGCGGACTGCCGCAGGCAACGCACCTCGGCCCGCTTCCCGCATCGGCGAGGCAGTCGCGGCAGAAGCCCGGAAGCGGCGCGTTCACGGATCGTCAGCGCTCGCGGCGCGCCGGCGCGTCGGGATCGAAGGGCGGATTGAGCACGTCGTGGGCGCGCGCCACATCCTGCGGCTTCAAGCCGGCATGGGTCGAGAATTCGAGCAGCAAGGGCTCGTCTGCCAGCAAAAAGGCGAGCAGGCCGGCATTGAAATGAGGCTCGCGGGCCGCCGCGCGCAGTTCCGCCGGGCCGAGCCCGGTCTCGGCCAGGAAGCGGCCGATGCGGTCCGGCTCCTGCGCCAGGAACCCGAGGGCGGACAGCGCGACGGCATCGGCCGCATGCCGCACCCGCGCCGGTGTGTTCGAATGATCTTTGATGGGCATTTGCGCTTCCGCAACGAATGGTCTCTAGCTTGAGCCATCATGTCCGATCCTCGCGCGAAAAGCGAAGCGGTTGGCATGCAGCACGATGTTCGGAGCCGCGCCACCGGCGCGGAGGCGGGCCTCATGGGCGGGGACAGAGGTATGCCGAAAACGGTGATGATCGTGGAGGACAACGAGCTGAACATGAAGCTCTTCCACGATCTGCTGGAAGCCAACGGGTATCAGACCGTGCAGACCCGCACCGGCGTGGAAGCGGTGCCGCTTGCGCGCAAGCACAAGCCGGACCTTATCTTGATGGACATCCAGCTGCCCGAGGTCTCGGGCCTGGAAGTGACCGGCTGGCTGAAGGCCGACCCCGAGCTGCGCTCAATTCCCGTGGTCGCCGTGACCGCGTTCGCCATGAAGGGCGATGAGGAACGCATCCGGGCGGGCGGGTGCGAAGCCTATCTTTCCAAGCCCATTTCGGTTGCGAAATTCCTGGAGACGGTGCGCATTTATAGCGGGGGATGACCGCGCCGGGCGCGAATCGGGTGCTTTGACATCGCGCGCGCTTCCGCTACCTTCGACCTGTCGGGACGTGAAGCTCGGTGTCTGCGCAGGGCGCGGGCCCGCTTCGAAAATACCCTACGGAGTGCTCAGGTCCGCCGCATCTCCTGGGTCCGTGGGGTTCGGCCGGCGGCCGGGCTGTGTGGGTGGCCTCCCCGCGCGCCCGCCGTCGGCCACCCGCCCGATTCTTCTCATTCCGCATGCCACCCGCCCCTGCCCTCCCCCGCGGGAAAGACGCTGCACGCGGAAGGCGGAGCTGCGCCGCCCTCGCCGCAAAAGAAAAGGGCGCCCCGAGAGGCGCCCTGGTCAGTCACGATGAACGGGTCAGATCACTTGATCTTCGTCTCGCGGAATTCGACGTGCTTCTTGGCCACCGGGTCATACTTCTTCAGCACCAGCTTGTCGGTCTTGGTGCGGGAGTTCTTCTTGGTGACATAGAACACGCCCGTGTCCGCGCTGGACAGAAGCTTGATCTTAATGGTTGCAGCCTTGGCCATGGTCTATCCTTGATGCCGCTACGGCGCGCGAACCGAAAGCGGTCGCGGAAAAGAATTACGCTCGCGCCACCGCGTTGGCGGCACGTGGGCGCGGAAATTCCCCCATCACGCCCGAAATGTCAAGCATGGGCGCGCTTTTCCACCATCATGTGGCCGGCCACCACCAGCACATACATGCCCAGCATGCCGGCCATCACATACGCGAAGCCGTAAGGGTTGTAGATGTCCATGCCGAGACCGACCAGCGGCGGGCCGATGATGAGCCCCAGCGAATAGAGCATCACGAACGCCGCATTGGCGGCAGCAAGGTCGGCGCCGTGGAATCGCGCGCCGAGATGGGCGAGGCCCACGGTGTAGAGGCTGCCCACGACGCCGGTGGCCAGGAACACCGCGACCTTGAACGCCAGCGTATCGACCGCGATCTGCACCATCACCAGCGCGCCGATGGTGCCGAACAACGCGCAGCCCAGCAGCAGGATACGGCGGTCGATTCGGTCGCTGACGAGGCCGAGGGGAATCTGGAACACCACATTCCCCAGCACCGCGATGGTGAGCAGCAGCGAGGCCCCCCCCTCCGGCAGGCCGAGCCGCACGCCATAGAGCGGCAGGAAGCTCATGACGGCGGTTTCGATCGCGCCGAACACCAGGGCGGCGAGCGTCGCGACCGGCGACAGGCGGATGAACATCAGCACGCCGTGATGGTCGCCATCGGCGATTTTGGGCGTCATGCCACGGGCCATCAGGATGGGAATGGCGCCGGCCGCGAGCATGACCACGCCGGCCACATAGGGCGGCCAGCCGCGCGTGCCGAGCAGGCCGAGAATCGCCGGCCCGATGGCCGCGCCCACGGACAGGCCGGTGGCATAGATTCCCATGATCAGACCGCGCCGGTGCGGTGGCGCGACCGCATTGATCCAATATTCGCTCACCGCGAACAGGACGCAGAGCGCGGCGCCGAAGGCGAACCGCAACGGAAACCACAGCAGGAACGAAGGCACCAGCTTGAAGGCCAGCAGGCTCAAGGCGGTCACGGCGATCGCCAGCGTCAGCAGCGCCCGCACCCCGAGCTTGCGCACCATCAGCGGCACGAACGGCGCGGTCGCAACCGTCGCCACCCCCGCCACAGCGGTGTTGATGCCGATCCAGGTATTTGAAATGCCGCGCGATTCCAGCTCGAGCGCCAGGAGCGGAATCGACAGGCTGATACCGATGCCGACCACCGATATGGCGGAGATCGCTGCGGTAATTGAGGCAGCCCGGCTCATGGGAGCGCCGGACTGCTGGGGGGCATGCATGAGAATTCCTGAGACGTTCCTGAAGGGTGTCCGGCAGCCTGCCGCCTAATCGAGCAGGGTGCGCACGAATTTGCCGTAGCGCACGCTGTAGAACGGCACCGGCGTCTCGCGACGGAAGCCTGCGTCGAGCCGCGCCTGCACCTCTTCAAGTATGACGCGCGTGATGGCGGGAAGTTCCGCCTTCTCGGTTTCCTTGAAGGTGAGCCAGCGGGTTTCGATGAGCTCGGAGTCTGGGCCCACCATGCCTTCCACCTTCTTGGCGATGGCGCTCACGTCCGCTGCGAAGAAGCGCGTGTCGAAGCGCTTGGGGCGGCGCGGCGGCGTGATGGCCCGCAGCACGAAGGTGAGCGATTCGAGATTGGGGAACACGCCGTGCTCGCGGAAGGCGTTCCAGCCTTCGGCCGGGCTTTCCGGCGCGCCGGCTTCCGTGGTGCCGACCAGGATGCCGGTTTCCTCGTACATCTCGCGGATGGCGGCGGCGGCCAGGGCCCGGCTGCGCTGCGCGCTGGCGCGGGGCACCTGTTCCTGCAGGCGACGCTCGCTCTCATTGTCCAGCATGCCGAAGACGGGCATGGCGCGGTCGCTGGCCTCCAGGCTGCCGCCGGGAAACACGAACACGTTGGGCATGAAGCGGTGGCCGGGGTGCCGCAGCCCCATCAGCACGCGCGGCTCCTTGCGGCTGCGGTCCAGCAGGATCAGCGAAGCCGCATCGCGCGGCCGCACGTTGGGGCTGGTCTGCTGGCGTTCGACAGCGGAAAGGCGTGCAGCAAGATCAGTCATTGGGAGGCCGTTGGGAGAGCGGAGGGGCGCGGTTCGCGTTCGGGACTGTTCGGGTCGAAGCCATGCATGCGCCGCGACCATTGCAGCGCGATGAGGGCCCCCTTCAATACCGGGAGCAGCACCAAGCTCAAGACCAGAGTGAGGGGAAGGAACGTGACGAGGTGGATCCAGACCGCCGGGCGGAACACTTCTTCCACCAGAACGAGCAGTGGCACGACGATATGTCCCACCACGAAAATCACCGCATAGGGCGGGGCATCGTCGGCGCGGTGATGGTGGAATTCCTCATCGCAGACCGGGCACGCCTCGTTCACCTTGATATAGGAGCTGAACATGCGGCCGGTGCCGCATTGGGGACAGCGGCCGAGCGCACCGCGCGCCAGTGCACGCCCGAGCGGACGCTCGGCGCCTGGCGCGGAAGCCGCCTGCCCATAAGCATAGGCGCGGCCGGTCGGATCGATGGCACTCATGGTCGTTTGCGTCCCCCGCCCGCATCCGACGGGCCTGACTTGGATGGCCCGGATTTGGATGGCCCGGATTTGCCGGC
Organism: Roseixanthobacter pseudopolyaromaticivorans; assembly: GCF_043195145.2. Classification (NCBI taxonomy): domain Bacteria; kingdom Pseudomonadati; phylum Pseudomonadota; class Alphaproteobacteria; order Hyphomicrobiales; family Xanthobacteraceae; genus Roseixanthobacter; species Roseixanthobacter pseudopolyaromaticivorans. Next base: position 1,965,326 of record NZ_CM195539.1, on the reverse strand, counting down.
GCCGGTTTTACCCGTGCGCGGCTTTCCCGGACCTTTGCGCGCCGGGCCGGCGGCATCGGCTGCCGGCCTGAAGCTGCGCCCCTTGCCCGCTGCCGCCTTGCCCGGACCGGGACGGCGGCCGGGACGTGCCCCGGCGCGGGCGCCCCTTACATAGGCGCCCTCCGACAGAAGCTCAAATCGCAGCGCGCCGGCGACGGGCGCGGCTTCCACGAGCTTCACCTCGACCCGGTCGCCGATGCGGTGCATCTCGCCCGTCCGATCGCCCACCAGGGCCTGCCGCGCCTCATCAAAGCGGTAATAATCCGCGCCCAGGGTCGAGGCCGGGATGAAGCCGTCGGCGCCGGTCTCATCGAGTGCGACGAACAGTCCCGCCTTGGTGGCTCCCGTGATGCGGGCGGCGAAGGTGGCGCCGATTTGGTCGGCGAGATGATGGGCGATGAGGCGGTCCACCGTCTCGCGCTCCGCCGCCATGGCACGCCGCTCGGTGCCGGAAATGGCGGTGGCCACCTCGGCCAATTGCTCCGCCGTGGTGCCCTCGGGCAGGCCGTCCTTGCCGAAATGATGCGCGCGCACCAGCCCGCGATGGACAATCAGGTCCGAATAGCGGCGGATCGGCGAGGTGAAATGCGCGTAGCGCCGCAGGTTGAGGCCGAAATGCCCGTAGTTTTCAGGCGAATATTCCGCCTGGGACTGGCTGCGTAGCACCACTTGGTTGACCATGGGCGCGATGTCGCTGCCCACCACCTGCGCCAGGATATGGTTGAAATTGGAGGGCCGAACCTGGTCGCTCTTGGGCAGCTTGATGTCCAGCGTCGCCAGAAACTCCCGCAGGATCGAGAGCTTTTCCAGCGTCGGGCCGTCGTGCACGCGATAGACCAGCGGCGTGCGCTTCTCTTCCAAAGTCTCGGCCGCCGCCACATTGGCGAGGATCATGAACTCCTCGATCAGGCGGTGGGCGTCCAGGCGCTGCGGCACGATCACCCGGTCCACCGTGCCGTCGTCCTTCAGCACGATCTTGCGCTCGGGCAGATCGAGATCCAGCGGCTGGCGGGCTTCCCGCGCGATCTTGAGGCAGGCATAGGCGGCATAGAGCGGGCGCAGCACGCCCTCCACGAGCGGGTCGGTGACCTCGTCCGCCTGCCCGTCGATGGCCGCCTGCGCCTGGGCATAGGCAAGCTTGGCCGCGGACCGCATAAGCACGCGATGGAACGTGTGACCGCGCTTGCGGCCGTCGGCGCCGATGACCATGCGCACCGCGAGCGCGGGGCGGTCCTCGTGCGGCCGCAGCGAGCACAGATCGTTGGAGATGCGCTCCGGCAGCATGGGCACCACCCGGTCCGGGAAATAGACCGAATTGCCCCGCAGCAGCGCTTCGCGGTCCAGCGCCGAGCCCGGCGGGATATAAGCGGCGACATCCGCGATGGCGACCGTGAGGATGAAGCCGCCCTTGTTGGCCGGGTCTTCGTCCGCCTCCGCATGGACCGCGTCGTCATGGTCCTTGGCGTCCGGCGGGTCGATGGTGACGAGCGGCAGCTTGCGCCAATCCTCCCGCCCGGCAAGCTTCACCGGCTTGGCGGCGGCGGCCTCCTCCAGCACGGCGGGCGGGAAGACGTGGGGAATGCCGTGGGCGTGGATGGCGACCAGCGAGATCGCCTTTTCGGTGGCCAGCGAGCCGAGCCGCTCCTTCACCCGCGCCGTGGGCAGGCCGAACACGCGCTGGCGCATGAGCTCGACCGAAACCAAATCGCCGTCCTGCGCCTCCTGTTCCGCGCCAGGCGGCACCTGCAATTCGCGGCCGAGATTCTTCTTGTCCACGGGGATGATGCGCCCGCCGCCGTGCGGGGCGGCGCGGAAAATGCCGATGGTCTGCTTGCGCGCCTTCTCCAGCACTTTGATGACGCGGCCGGTGGGCAACCCCTCCTGCGCGCGATCATCGAAGATGCGCAGCAGCACCCGGTCCGACAGGCCGGGCGCCGGCCCCTGCCCGCGCCGTGGCGTCACAACACGGATGCGCGGCGGCTCGCCGTGCTGCTCCTCGTCCCATTCCACCGGAACGGCGATCAGCTCGCCGTCGGCGTCGCGGCTCGAGATATCGGCCAGCAGCACGCCGCCCAGGGCGCCGGGCACGTGCACCTTGCGCCGACGGCGCTCTACCGCTCCATCTTCGGCGAGATCGCGCAGCAGCGCCTTCAGCTCGATCTTCTGCGCCCCGTTGAGACCGTACGCCCGAGCGATCTCCCGCTTGTCCACTTCGCCGCCGCGCGCCGCGATGAAGGCCGTCAGCTCCGCCTTGGTGGGCACCTCGCCCTGGCGGGCGGGGGGCACGAAGGCCGCGCGCGCCTCCGCCTCGACCGCCGCGAGCCGGCGGCCGGCGCGCGTCTTGCTCCCCGCCTTGGGACGGGAACGGGGAGAATGGCCGGCGGGCGTTGAGGATTTCGGCAAGGCAGGGGTCCAGTGATCGGGCAGAACCTACCTGAGCGAGGCGGCTTCGACCAGCTTTTGCCAAAGCCGCCCTCGCGGCACTTAGGCACCGCGCGCACGCCACGATGCGGTGTCACGAAAAAGCGAGCAGGGTCACTTCGGTATCAAATAACCGTCTTCGGCATTGAACCCAAGGCGCGGAAGGCAGAAAGTGCCGGCCTTTCCTATAGAAGCCTGCGTTGTTCGGGCTCGCGCGGCTCAGCCGCCTTCCCATGAGTGTTTCATGAGCGCCTCTTCCGAACCGTCCAGTTCCGCATCTTCCGGCTCGCCGTCCCTCGCCCACGCGGAAATCCTCACCATCATCGTCGGCATCATGCTGGCGATGCTGCTCGCCGCGCTGGACCAGACCATCGTCGCCACCGCCTTGCCCACGATCGGCTCGGACCTGAACGATTTCGTCAACCTGTCCTGGGTCGTCACGGCCTATCTGCTCAGTTCCACGGCCGTAACGCCGCTCTACGGGAAGATGAGCGACGTGCTGGGGCGGCGGGTGGTGCTGATGTTCGCCATCGGCGTCTTCATGCTGGGCTCGCTCGCCTGCGCGCTTGCCCCGTCCATGCTGGTGCTGATCCTGGCGCGGGGCCTGCAGGGTCTCGGCGGTGGCGGGCTGATCTCGCTGTCGCAGACCATCATTGCGGACGTGGTCTCGCCGCGCGAACGGGGACGTTACCAGGGCTACATCGCAGGAGTGTTCGCCGCCAGCAGCATCGCGGGGCCGGTGCTCGGTGGCGTCATCTCTGACCATCTGCACTGGTCGGTGATCTTCTGGATCAACCTGCCGCTCGGCCTCGCGGCCTTTCTGATGACCGACAGGACCTTGCGCCGCCTGCCCCGCCACGAGCGGCGCCACAAGGTGGACGTGCTCGGCGGCGTGCTCATGATCGCTTCCACAACGAGCCTGCTGCTGGCGCTGACCTGGGGCGGGGTGCGCTATCCCTGGTCGTCCCCACTCATCCTCGGCCTGTTCGCGACCGCGCTCGTGCTGTCCGTGACCTTCGTGTGGCGCATGAAGACGGCGCCGGAACCGTTTCTTCCACTCTCGATCCTCGCCAACCGGGTGGTGAGCATGAGCGTCAGCTCGGTGTTCTTCGTCGCCGGAATCATGATCGCGCTGTCGATCAACGTGCCGCTCTATTTCGAGACGGTGCGCCTGTTCACACCCAGCCAATCTGGCCTGGCGCTGATTCCGCAATCGGCGGGCGTGGTGCTCGGCGCGGTCATCTCGGGCCGGGCGATGGCCCACCTCACCCATTACAAGCTGCCGGCCATGATCGGGCTGTCCGTCTCCTGCACCTGCCTCGTCACGCTGGCGCTGCTGCCGGACCACACGCCGATCATCCTCTGGCTGGTCCTGCTCGGGCTGATGGGGATCGGCATCGGCACCGTTCTGCCGGTCTCCACGGTGGCGATCCAGAACGCCGTTCTGCCACATCAATTGGGCACCGCGACCGGCACTTCCAACTTCTTCCGTGCGCTTGGGAGCGCGGTGTCCGTGGCGATGCTCGGCGCGGTCCTGCTCGGAGCATTGGGCGTGTCGCAGCAGGGCGATATCGCCACCCTCGCCCACAATGCCGACCCGGCGCTGCTGAGCCATGCGTTCCATCTGGTGTTCGGTGCGGCGGCGGCGGCAATGCTCTGCGGCCTCGGCTTCCTCATTGCCATGGAGGAGCGCCCCCTGCGCCGGAGCGTGCGGGACACCGACGAGGTCCCCGCTTTGGCGGAGTGAAGACACCGGCCTGGGCGGCCGGAGTCCGTTCCGTTTTCGCCGCGGCCTAGGAGGCCACGGACTTGGGCTTCGGCGGCCTAGGATTCGGCGGACTTGGCCTTTGCCGCCGGCTTTTTCGCCGCAGCTTTCTTGGCGACCGTTTTCTTGGCCGCTGGTTTCTTGGCGGCAGCCTTCGCTGGCTTCTCGTCCGCGCTCTTCGGGGCCGCGCTCTTTTTGGCGGCGGTTTTCGCCGGCGCCTTGCGCGCGGTCTTGCCGGCGGGAGCGGTGGCCGCCTTGGCGTCGATCAGCGTGATCGCCTCCGCCAGCGTCAGCTGGTCCGGATCGAGCGCCTTGGGCAAGGTCGCGTTGATCTTGCCATGATTGACGTAAGGTCCGAACCGGCCCGGCCGCACGGTGATCGCGCCGCCGCTCGGATGGTCGCCGAGATTGCGGCCTGCGGTGGCCCCGCCGCGCGCGCCCCTGCCCTTGGACTGCTTCTCCGCCAGCAAGGTGATCGCGCGATTGAGGCCGATGGCGAGAATGTCGTCGCCATCCTCCAGATTCGCATAGACCTTGCCGTGCTGGATGTAGGGTCCGAACCGCCCGATGCCGGCGAGAATGGGTTCGCCATCTTCCGGATGGACGCCGATGGGGCGCGGAAGCGCCAGCAGCGCCAGCGCTTTTTCCAGGTCCACGTCGGCCGGCTTCAGCCCCTTCGGCAGGCTGGAGCGCTTGGGCTTGGCGCCGTCGACGCCTTCACCCAATTGCAAATAGGTGCCGAACCGCCCGTCCCGGATGGTCACTTCAAGCCCGCTCTCGGGATCGGTCCCGAGCTTGCGCGTGCCTTCGCCTTCCTGAGGGGCCTCGCCGCTGAGCGGCTGGGTGTGACGGCATTCGGGATAGTTCGAGCAGCCGATGAAGGCGCCGAACTTGCCCATCTTGAGCGAGAGCCGGCCGGTGCCGCAGGTCGGGCACAGGCGCGGATCGGTGCCGTCCGCCTTCGGCGGGAAGATGTGCGCGGTCAGCATCTCGTCGAGCGCGTCGAGCACCTGCGAGACCCGCAGATCCTTCGTGGCATCGACCGCGAGCGAGAAATCCGCCCAGAATTCGCGCAGCACCTGTTTCCAGTCCACCTCGTCGGCGGACACGCGATCGAGCTTCTCCTCCAGGTCGGCGGTGAAGTCGTATTCCACGTACTTCTTGAAGAAGCTCTCCAGGAAGGCGGTCACGAGCCGCCCCTTGTCCTCGGCGACGAGGCGCTTCTTTTCCAGCTTCACATATTCGCGGTCCTGCAGCACCGCGAGCACGGCCGCATAGGTGGAAGGCCGGCCGATGCCGAGCTCCTCCATGCGCTTCACCAGCGAGGCTTCCGAAAAGCGGGGCGGCGGCTCGGTGAAATGCTGGGTGGTGGCGATCTCGCGTTTGTCCAGCTTCTCGCCCGTCGACATGGCGGGGAGCCGGCGGCTCTCCTCGTCCTCGTCGTCGTCGTCCTTGCCTTCGCGATACAGGGCCAGGAACCCGTCGAACTTCACCACCGTGCCGGTGGCGGTAAGGTCCAGCGCACGGGCGCCGGCCTGGGCAACGATGTCTGCCGTCGTGCGTTCCAGCGCCGCCGATTCCATCTGGCTCGCAACCGTGCGGGTCCAGATCAGTTCGTAGAGGCGGGCCTGGTCGGTATCGAGATGGCGTGCCACCTCGCGCGGGCTGCGATGGGAATCGGTGGGGCGGATGGCCTCGTGGGCCTCCTGGGCGTTCTTGGCCTTGGTGGTGTATTTGCGCGGAACGGCCGGCAGGTAGCGGTCGCCGAACTGCTTGCCGATGGCGCTGCGCGTCGCCGCCACCGCTTCCGGCGCCATGTCTACGCCGTCGGTTCGCATATAGGTGATGAGGCCCACGGTCTCGCCGCCGATGTCCACGCCTTCATACAGGCGCTGGGCGATCTGCATGGTGCGGGCCGGCGCAAGGCCGAGCTTGCGGCTCGCCTCTTGTTGCAAGGTGGAGGTGGTGAACGGCGGCTGCGGATGCCGCTTGAGCGGCTTCGCCTCGATATTGCGCACCGAGAAGGCGGCGCTCTCCAGCGATGCGCGGAAGGCAGCGGCTTCCTCGGCCGTGCCGACGGACAGGCGCGTGATCTTCTTGCCATCCGCACCGGAGAGGCGCGCTTCGAACGTTTCGCCGCGCGGCGTCGCGAGCTGGGCGACGATGGACCAATATTCGCGCGGAACGAAGGTCTCGATCTCCCGCTCGCGGTCGCAGACCAGGCGAAGCGCCACGGACTGCACGCGGCCGGCCGAGCGGGCGCCCGGCAGCTTGCGCCACAGCACCGGGGAAAGGGTGAAGCCCACCAGATAGTCGAGGGCGCGGCGGGCGAGATAGGCATCCACCAGCGCGATGTCGATCGCGCGCGGCTGCTTCATCGCCTCAAGCACCGCCTGCTTGGTGATGGCGTTGAAGACAACGCGCTCGACCTTCTGGCCCTTGAGCGCCTTCTTCTCGCGCAGCACCTCGAGCACGTGCCAGGAAATCGCCTCGCCTTCGCGATCCGGGTCGGTGGCGAGGATCAGCCCATCGGCCGCCTTCACCGCCTTGGCGATGTCGCTCAGGCGCTTCTGCGATTTCGGATCGACCTCCCATAGCATGCGGAAGTCGGCCTCGGGGTCAACCGAGCCGTCCTTCGACGGGAGATCGCGGACGTGTCCGTAGGAGGCGATGACCTCGTAATCCGGACCAAGATATTTGTTGATCGTCTTCGCCTTTGCGGGCGATTCGACGATGACGACCTGCATGACGGCTGCTGTCTCTTGAAATCGCCGCGGCCCCTGGCGGCGCCGGCAACATGGGGTGCGATGCCCGGCCTGTCAAATCTGCCGGCGACGTGACCCCTCTCCGCAGGCTCTTTCGCCTAATACAACCCTGAGTAGCTTGTTTAACGTCCCCTAACTCGCAGGATGCGCACCTGTGGACAGGGCAAGAGGATGTCGGGATGTCTGGGGCGCGCGAAGACTTCAACGAGGACCAGGCCGCAGAGTTCGCCGCCTATGTGGCGTCACTGACTACAGAATTGTCCCGCCTGGCACGGCGGCACCGGCTGCCCACTCTCGCCTATTTGCTGGAAATGTCGAGGATGGAAGCGCGTGGTATCGCACAACCGTCACCTTTGGGTGAAAGCGGGAGCGCCCACGAGAAAGGCCAAGGCGCGCGCGACGCGCGCGAATAGACGGCGCGCGCGGAACAGCTAACGCAGGCTCACCAATCCTCCGCCATGTCGCTCCAGGCGCCCCGCCAGGTCCAGTTCCAGGAGCACCCATTGCACATCGCTGACGCTGGCCCCGGAGAATCGCACCAGATCGTCCATCGGCGTCGGCACCGGCCCGAGCAGTTCAGCGATGCGCGCGCGCACCGTGTCGTCGGGAGGAGAAGGATCGGGAGGCGGTGCGGGCGCTTCGAGATCCTGCGCCGGCGGATGTGCGAACAGGGGGGTCAGCGCCTCCACCACATCGGCGGCGGAGGTCACGAGGGTCGCGCCCCGCTTCAGCAAGGCATTGGTGCCCCCCGCGCGCGGATCCAGGGGCGAGCCGGGTATCGCGAACACCTCCCGGCCCTGTTCCGCGGCGAGGCGAGCCGTGATGAGGGAGCCGGAACGCTCCGCCGCCTCGACCACCACAACCCCGAGTGCCATGCCGGACACGAGCCGGTTGCGGCGGGGAAAATCCCGCGCGCGCGGCTCCCAAGTGATCGGCATCTCCGACACCAGCGCGCCGCGCTCGGCGACGGCCTCGATCAGCTTGAGATTTTCCGGCGGATATGGCCGGGCCAGGCCGCCGGCGAATACGCCGATGGTGCCGCTTGCGAGGCTGGCTTCGTGGGCGGCGGCATCGATGCCGCGTGCCAGCCCGGACACGACCGCGTATCCCGCTGCCCCAAGGTCACGGGCGAATCGGCCGGCGAGCGTACGCCCCGCGGCCGAGGCATTGCGCGCGCCGACGATGGCGACCTTGGGCGCCCTTAAGGTCTCGCCCGCGCCGCGCACGCACAGCAGTGGCGGCGCATCGTCGATCTCCTGAAGGGGATGGGGATAATCCGCCTCGCCCATGGCGACCAGCCGGCCGCCCATGCGCGCGAGGGCCGCGATTTCGTCCTCGACCTCGGCCAGAGTCGGAACGCGGGGCGGAATCAGCCGCCCGCCCTTGCGCGCGAGAGACGGCAGGGCCTCCAGAGCCGCGGCGGCGCCACCGAACTGGTTCACAAGCGCCCGGAAGGTGCGCGGCCCCACCTGTTCGGTCCGGATCAGCCGCAGCCAATCGGCGCGCTGCCGGGGCGAGAGGGTGACGCCCCGCCGTGCCATGGTGCGGTCAGCCCTTCGCGCCGATGCGGCCTTCGGTGCCCGAAAGAAGGCGGGCGATGTTGGCGTGATGTTTCGCCCAAAGCAGCACGGCAAGGCCCGCCATCAGCAGCCCCATCTTGGGCCCGGCCGCGAAATAGGCGCACAGCGCCGTCGCCGCCGAGGCAATGAGGGCCGAGAGCGAGGAATAGCGCGTGAGCGCGGCGATACCGAGCCAGACCAGGGCGAACACCAATGCGGACGGCCAATACAGCCCCAGCGCGACGCCGAGAAAGGTCGCGACCCCCTTGCCGCCCTTGAAGCCGAGCCACACCGGGAACAGATGCCCGAAAAACGCGCCGAGGCCGGCTGCGAGCGCCGCGTCTTCCCCCAGCCAGGCGCGGGCGATGAGCACCGCCGCCGTGCCCTTCAGGGCGTCTCCCAGCAAGGTGAGCGCGGCAAGGTCCTTGCGGCCGGTGCGCAGCACATTGGTGGCGCCGATGTTGCCCGAACCGATGGTGCGGATGTCACGCGTGCCGGCGATGCGCGTGATCAGAATGCCGAACGGGATCGAGCCCAGGAGATAACCGAGGGCCAGCGCCGCCAGGCTCCAGGGCAAGGCGAGAGTCCAGGAAAGCTGCATGCAGATGCCTCACGCGCCGGCAAGGCCGACCGATCAAACGTATTCGTACACCGTTCGCCCGGCAACCAGGGTGCGTAGCACGCGCCCGGTCATGCGGGCTTCGTCGAACGGCGTGTTGCGCGACCGCGAGCTGAGCTGCGCGGGGTCCACCAGCCAGGGCATATCGGGGTCGAACACCACGAGATCCGCCGGCGCGCCGGGACGCAGGGTTCCCACCGGCAGGCCGAGCAGTTCCGCGGGCCGGGTGGAGAGGGCGCGCAGCACGTTCACGATGTCCACCTGATCGGAATGCACCAGCCGCAGCGCCGCGGAAAGCAGCGTCTCCACGCCGATGGCGCCGGGCTCCGCCTCCGAGAAGGGGAGCCGCTTCATTTCCACGTCCTGCGGGATGTGATCGGACACCACCACGTCGATCAGGCCGGAGGCCAGCGCGTGAATGAGCGCCTGCCGGTCATCCTCGCTCCGCAGCGGCGGGTTCAATTTGAAATAGGTCCGGTACTGGCCGATATCCAGCTCGTTGAAGCTGAGGTGGTTGATGCTGGCGGAGGCGGTGACCGGAAGCCCGGCCTGCTTCGCGCGCGCCAGAACCTCCAGCGACTCGGCGCAGGTGATGGCGGCAGCGTGATAGCGCCCGCGCGCCCCGTCCACCAGCCGCAGATCGCGTTCCAGAACAATGGTTTCAGCCGATTTCGGATTGCCCGGCAAACCGAGCCGGGTGGCGAATGCGCCCTCGTTCATGGCCCCTTGGGACATGGAGGCGTCCTCGGTGTGATGCACGATCAGCGCATCGAAATCCCGCGCATAGGTCAGGCAGCGACGCAGCACCTGGGCGCTGCCGAGCGAATGCGGCCCGTCGGTGAAGGCCACGGCCCCAGCCGCCTGGAGCAGGCCGATTTCGGTCATCTCCTCCCCCTTCAGCCCTTTGGTCAGGGCCGCCATGGGGTGGACGCGGACGATCGCGGTGTCGCGGGCGCGGCGGAGGATGAAATCGACGATGGCGGGATCGTCCACCACCGGGTCCGTGTCCGGCTGGCACACGATGGTGGTGACGCCGCCGGCCGCTGCCGCCCGGCTGGCCGAGGCCAGGGTCTCGCGATGCTCGGCCCCCGGCTCGCCCACGAAGGCACGCATGTCGACGAGGCCGGGCGCGACGATGGCGCCCCGGCAATCCACGATTTCCGCGCCATCCGGGACGCCGGCGGCCGCGATGCCGAACGCGCTGTCCTCGATCCGGCCGCCGACCACCAGCACGTCGCCGTGGAAATCCGAGCCGCGCGAGGGGTCGATCACCCGCGCATTCGCGAGAACCACCGGGCGCACTTCCGAGGGACGGACGGGCTCACGCATTGGGCAGTTTCCGCGCCAGGGCATCGAGCACCGCCATGCGGACCGCGACGCCCATTTCCACCTGTTCCCGGATCAGGGATTGCGGCCCGTCGGCGACGCTGGAATCGATCTCGACGCCGCGGTTCATGGGGCCGGGATGCATCACCAGGGCATCGGGCTTGGCGCGCCGAAGCTTGGCCTGGTCGAGGCCGAAATAGTGGAAATATTCCTTCACCGAGGGAATGAAAGACCCGGCCATGCGCTCGCGTTGGAGGCGCAGCATCATCACGATATCCGCCCCCTCAAGCCCGCTGTCCATGGAGCGATGGACCTCGATGCCGAACTGCTCGATCCCACTCGGTAGCAGGGTGGAGGGCGCGATCACCCGCACCTTCGCGCCGAGCGTCGCCAGCAGGTGGATGTTGGAACGCGCCACGCGCGAATGCAGGACATCCCCGCAGATCGCGACCGTCAGCCCCTGGATCCGCCCCTTGTTGCGGCGGATGGTGAGCGCATCCAGCAGCGCCTGGGTGGGATGCTCGTGCGCGCCGTCGCCGGCATTCACCACGCAGCAATCCACCTTGCGCGCCAGCAGCGCCACGGCGCCGGAGGCATGGTGGCGCACCACCAATATGTCGGGATGCATGGCGTTGAGCGTCATGGCGGTGTCGATGAGGCTTTCGCCTTTCTTCACCGAAGAGGTGCCCACCGACATGTTCATCACATCGGCGCCCAGGCGCTTGCCGGCGATCTCGAAGGAGGATTGCGTGCGCGTGGAGGCCTCGAAGAACAGATTGATCTGCGTGCGTCCGCGCAGCGTGGTGCGCTTCTTCTCGATCTGCCGGTTGAGGTCGACGAATTCCTCGGCGAGATCCAGCAGCCCGACGATCTCGCCGGCTGAAAGACCTTCGATGCCGATCAGGTCGCGGCGATCAAGGGTGAAGGCGGGAGAAGGATGCATGGCAGGCGGCAGGCTTAACCACACTCGGCCCAAGCCGCAAGGGCGGAACGGGATGAGCCACAGCCCATTCACCGATTCCCGCCGCCATTTTTCCCCCTAATCTTTATCCGGTCTCTTGTTGGCCGTGGAGAACAGAAATTTGACGTTTCGCCGCCATTGTTCATTCACAGCGCATTCACGCGGTGCGGCGCAGTATTAATCCTCGAAAGCGCAGACACAATTCGGCTTAGATCGTGGCCGATACCAATTGAAACGGCTCTCGTAGCTCTAGGTTTGAGCGCGGGACACCGCAACGTTCAGGAGATGTTCACCATGTCCATTCTCACCAAGCAGGTCGCGGCGCTGGGGCTGGTGGCGGCCCTTGGCGTGATTTCGCTGACCCCGGCGATGGCCGGCGCCATCGGCACCGGCGCGGCGAGCCTCTCCGCAGCGGTGCCGAATGGCGTCACCCAGGTTCAATACTGGGGGCCCCGCTATGGCTATGGCCGCGGCGGCTGCTGGAATTGCGGCCGCTATTACAACAATAACAACAATGGCGCGGCGGTCGGCGCGGGCATCGCGCTCGGCATTCTCGGCGCGGCCGCGATCGCCGGTGCGGCAAGCGCACCCCCGCCGCCCCCGCCAGTCTATTACGCCCCGCCCCCGCCGGCCCTCTACGCGCCCGCGCCGCCCGTGGTTTATGCGCCGCAGGCCCGTGGCGGATGCTGGTTTCCCACCGACACCCACGGCAATGGCTATTGGGGCGCCTGCTGAGGCGTGCAGCTTAGCTTCAGGGATCCAAGGGCGGCTTTGGCCGCCCTTTTCTTTTGCGCCACTCCTGAACCGATGATCTCGGCGCGACCTGAGCGGGCGCACCTCACCCGCCGATGGCCAGGGCCGCGGCGATCACGAGCGGCAGGGTGATTCCCGCGACGATAAGTTGAAGGGTCAAGATCTGCGCCAGCAAAGGCGCGTCGCCGCCCATTTGACGAGCCAGCACATAGCCCGCCGGCGACGAGGGCACGGCACAGATGACGATCACCACGGCCAGTTCCATGCCCTTGAGGCCGAGCAGCAGGCCAAACGCCAGCGCCAAGGCGGGCTTGACCAGGAGGCACAGCACGAGGCTGTAAAGAACCGCCGCATTCGGCCGGGCGAGATGCTTCAGCCCCACGCCGGCGCCCACCACCACCAAGCCCGTCGCGAGCGAGGCGCGTCCCAGAATATTCCCCACTTCCAGGGCCACGGTCGGCACCGGCACGTGCAGCATATTGATTACCGCGCCGGCGACGCAGGATACGATAAGGGGATTTCTCACCAATTGCCGGACGATACGCCCAGCGGTCGGGGGCTCCGCGCCCGCATAGCGGGCGATCACCGCGACCACCACCACGTTGATCGCCGGAATGAGGCACACCAGCATCACCGCCGCTACGGCAACGCCCGAGGCGCCATAGAGGCCGTCCGCCAAGGCGAGCGCGACATAGGTGTTCCAGCGCACCGTGCCCTGATACACGGCGGTGAATGCCGGTCCGTCGATGCCATGCCGGCGCATCAGAAACGGACGGACCACCAACAGCCCCCCGCACAGCACGGCGAGCGAGAGCCCCATCGCGCCGACGGTGCCGAGCAGGCTCACGCGGGACATGTCCGCACGGATCGCCGAAACAAACAGCAGCGCCGGAAAGAGAACGTAATAGGTGATTTGCTCCATGCCGACCCAATGGGCCGGATCCGGCAGCACCCATTTGCGCAAACCCAGGCCCAGCGCCACCACGGCGACGACTGGCAGCAGCGCTGAGAGAATGGTTTCCATGGGCGACCGCGGACGCAAGGGGAAGGACGACGCGGGCGATTCGAAACGCGCCCAAGAGCTTTCCTTCCATGCGCCGGCTTCGACGGCGACTCAAGCAAACGCCGCGCGAAGGCTCATCCTTGCCCGTCGGGTCCCGCTTCCGCGACATCGCGCAGGCGCAGCGTGACACGGGCTTCGCCTTGCCAATGGTCGAGATCGAGCGAACCCGCCACATGCACAGTGCGCCCGCGCAGTTCCATCAGCGCACGGCCGAGCGGCTCCTCGGCGCAGCGGAAGGCAACAGCGCGCAAAGTTGAGCCGTCGCGCGCGGTCAGGCGGGCGCGCAGATGGCCGGCGCCAAAGGTTTCCACATAGGAGACGCGGTGTGCGGGAAACGCGAAAACGGGTTCGGGATTTCCCGCGCCGTAGGGCCCGGCCTTCGCCACCAGATCGACCAGCGATGGGGTCGCGCCAGAGGCGGTCAGGGCGGCATCGATGGTGAGCGCGCCTTCCGATCGCGCGCGGTCGACGGCTTCAGCAAGCTCCGCTTCCAGATAGGCGCGCAGATCGCCGAGCCGGCGGCGCTCTACCGTCAGGCCCGCGGCCATGGCGTGCCCGCCGCCTTTCACCAGCAATCCCGCTTCCACCGCGCCGCGAACCGCGCGCCCGAGATCCACTCCGGGGATGGAGCGAGCCGAGCCGGTGCCGATTTCGCCGAGGAAGGCGATGGCGAGCGCCGGGCGGTTGAAGCGCTCCTTGAGGCGCGAGGCCACAAGCCCCACCACGCCGGGATGCCAGCCCTCCCCGCTCACCACCACGGCGGCGCCCGCCTCATCGCCATGTGCCGCGAAGGCCTCCGCCTCCGCGCTGGCGAGGATCGCGCGCTCCACCTCCTGGCGCTCGGTATTGAGGCGGTCGAGTTCGGCCGCCATGACCTTGGCTTCCATCGGGTCCTGCTCCAGCAGCAGGCGCGTGCCGAGTGTCGCATCGCCGATGCGGCCGCCGGCATTGATGCGCGGGCCGAGCAGGAAGCCGAGATGCCAGGGGCGCGGCGGCCCGTCGAGCCGCGCCACGTCCATCAGGGCGGTGAGCCCCGGCCGCTGGCGCCGGCGCAGGGCAATCAACCCCTTCGTCACATATGCGCGGTTGAGGCCGACGAGCGGCACCACGTCCGCCACCGTGCCGAGCGCCACGAGATCGAGCGATGCGAGCAGGTCCGGCGCCGGCTGATCGGAGGTCCAGTGCCCCTCCTCACGCAGGCGACGCACGAGGCCGACCATGGTGACGAATACAAGACCCGCCGCACACAGGTGCCCCAGGCCGGAAAGATCGTCCTCCCGGTTCGGGTTCACGATCGCCTCGGCCTCGGGCAGGGTCTCGCCGGCCTGGTGATGGTCGATCACAACCACATCGAGGCCGATGCGCCGCGCGGCGGCGAGTGGCTCCAGGCTGGTGGTGCCGCAATCCACCGTGACCAGCAGCGTCACGCCGCGCGCCGCCAATTGCTCGATGGCGGCGATGTTCGGGCCGTACCCTTCGAAAATGCGGTCGGGAATATGGAACAGCGGGTCCAGCCCGCCGGCGCGCAGCACGCTCACCAGCAAAGCGGTGGAGGTGGCGCCGTCCACGTCGTAGTCTCCGAAGACCGCTACGGTTTCCCCGGTGCAGACGGCGGCGGCGAGGCGTTCCACCGCCGCTTCCATGTCGGTCAGCGTGTTGGGATCGGGCAGAAGCGTGCGGATGGCGGGATCGAGATAGGCCGGCACATCCTCGATGGCGACCCCGCGCCCGGCGAGGATGCGCGCCAGAAGCTCCGGCAGATCATAGCGCTGGGTGATGGCGAGCGCGCTCTGGGCGGCGCGCAGGTCCAGCCGGTCACGCCACATCCGCCCGGTGGCGGAGGTGGTGACGCCGAGAAAGGGGCGATTCGTCGGATGCACGGTCACGCCCCATGAAGCCAGAGCCACACTCCGGCGTCGAGAGCGCGCATGCGATCACCGGGCAGGAGGTGAGGAAAGCACGCGCCCGCCGGGGCAGGCCCCGCCGTGCCTCAGAACACGAACTTGGAAAAATCCCGGTGCTCGGTCTTCACCCGCCGCACGGTGCCGGTGGATGAGCGCATGAGCACGGTGTCGGTCTCGATCACCTCGCGGCCGAAGCGCACGCCTTCGAGCAGCGCGCCGTTGGTAACGCCGGTGGCCGACACCAGGCAATCTCCGCGCACCATCTCGGAGAGCTTGTAGATGCGCGAGAAATCGCGGATGCCCATCTGCTTGGCCTTGGCGCGCTTGGCTTCGCTGTCGAGCACGAGCCGGCCTTCCATCTGGCCGCCGATGCACCGCAGCGCCGCCGCCGCCAGCACGCCTTCAGCGGCGCCGCCACTGCCGAGATAGATGTCCACGCCGCTATCCTGGGGATTGGTGGTGTGGATGATTCCCGCCACGTCTCCGTCGGTGATCAGCTTCACCGAGGCGCCGACCGCATGAACCGCCTCGATCAGCGCGGCGTGACGCGGGCGGTCGAGCACCAATGCGGTGATCTCCGAGGGAGAGATCCCCCGCGCCTTCGCCAGCGCCTGGATGTTTTCCTGCGGCGTCGCCGCGAGCGAGACAATGCCTTCGGGATAACCGGGGCCGATGGCGATCTTTTCCATGTAGACCGGCGGCGCGGCGAGCAGCGAGCCGGTCTCAGCGATGACGATCACGGAGATGGAGCCGGGCATGTTCTTCGCGCACAGCGTGGTGCCTTCGAGCGGATCGACGGCGATATCCACCGCGTCGCCACCCTCGCCCACCTCCTCGCCGAGGAACAGATGGGGCACCTCCCCTTCCAGGCCTTCGCCGATCACCACCCGCCCGCTCAGCGGCATCTTGGAGAGTTCACGATAAGCGGCGGCGCTCGCCGCCTCGTCTGCCGCCTGCTCGTCGCCGCGGCCCCGAAGCCGCGCCGCGGCCACTGCGGCGCGTTCGGTGACGCGAGCGAGTTCGAGGGCAAAGCGGCGATCCAGCACCTGGGCGGCGCGCGGCTCGGGCATGGATCAGTCCTTCTCGATGCGGATCACCTGGGGCGGATTGGCGATCACGCCTTCCGCTTCGATCGCCGCCACGGCACGCCGCACGGCCTCTTCCGTGGTGGCATAGGTGATGAGGATCACCGTCGCCTGCTCGCCGTCGCCCTTTCGGGTGGGACGGTGCTGCACGATGGACTCAAGCGAGATGCCCTCGTCCGCCATGCGGCCGGCGATAGTGGCCGCTGTGCCCGGCTTGTTCACGGCAGCGAGGCGGATGTAATAGCCGCCCTCGTGCAATTGCATGGGCGCCCGGCGCGGCACCTGGAGGGCCGCGCTCGGCAGGCCGAACGGATAGCCGTGCGCGCCCCGCGCCAGATCCACCAGATCCGCAACCACGGCGGAGGCGGTCGCGGCGCCGCCGGCCCCGGGGCCAACCAGGGTAAGGGCGACCGCATCGCCATCCACCGCGACCGCATTGGTGACGCCCGCGACCTGGGCGATGGGCCAATGCTTGGGCACCATGGTGGGATGGACGCGCTGCTCGATGCCATCGTCGGTGCGCACGGCCACGCCCAGCAGCTTCACCTTGTAGCCAAGCTCGTCCGCCGCCTGGAGATCGGCCAGGGTCAGCGAACGGATGCCTTCCACATAGATCGCATCCGCATCCACCTGCGTGCCGAACGCGAGCGAAGTGAGCAGGGCCAGCTTGTGGGCGGTGTCGTGCCCATCGATGTCGAAGGTCGGGTCCGCCTCCGCATAGCCGAGGCGCTGGGCCTCCGCGAGGCAGGTTTCAAACGAAAGCCCCTCATCCGCCATGCGGGTGAGGATGTAATTGCAGGTGCCGTTGAGAATGCCGGAGACGCGGGCGATGCGATTGCCCACCAGCGCTTCCCGCAAGGTCTTCACGATGGGTATGCCGCCGGCCACAGCGGCTTCGAAGTCCAGCGAAACGCCGGAGGCCTCGGCAGCGGCGGCCAGGGCCATGCCGTGCTTCGCCAGCAATGCCTTGTTGGCGGTGACCACCGGCTTGCCGGCGGCCAAGGCGGCGGCGACCGCTGCCTTGGCGGGGTCGCCTTCGCCACCCATGAGCTCGACGAACACGTCGATCCCGGCATCGTTCGCGAGCGAAACCGGATCGTCGTGCCAGCGCACACCGGAAAGGTCGATGCCGCGGTCCTTCGAGCGGTCGCGGGCGCTCACCGCCACCACTTTCACGGTGCGGCCGGTGCGCGCCGCAATTTCCGCCGCCTGGCCCGCCAGCATCTTCACGACGCCGACGCCGACGGTGCCGAGGCCAGCCAGCCCCACGTTCAAGTCACTCATGGGAAATCGGACTTCCTAATGCGATCAGCGGGCGGCGCTAAGCGGCACGACATTGTGCAGCGTGGTGCCGGCGGTCTCGAAGAAGCGACGCACATTGCGCGCCGCCTGGCGGATGCGCTGCTCGTTCTCCACGACCGCGATGCGGACGAAATCATCGCCATGCTCGCCGAAGCCCACGCCCGGAGCCACGGCCACTTCCGCCTTCTCGATCAGAAGCTTGGCGAATTCCACGCTGCCCATGGCGCGGAACGGCTCGGGAATCGGCGCCCAGGCGAACATGGACGCTTCCGGAACGGGAATGGTCCATCCCGCGCGGCCGAAGCTTTCCACCAGCGCATCGCGGCGACGCTTGTAGGTCTCGCGCATCTCCGCGATGCAATCCTGCGGGCCGTTCAACGCGGCGGTGGCCGCCACCTGGATCGGCGTGTAGGCGCCGTAATCGAGATACGATTTCACCCGCGAGAGCGCGGCGATCAGCCGGTCGTTGCCGACCGCGAAACCCATACGCCAGCCGGCCATGGAATAGGTCTTGGACATGGAGGTGAATTCCACCGTCACGTCCATGGCGCCCGGCACCTGCAGCACGGAGGGCGGCGGGGTGTCGCCGTAATAGAGCTCCGCATAGGCCAGGTCCGAGAGGATGATGAGGTCGTTCTTCTTCGCGAAGGCGACCACGTCCTTATAGAAATCCAGGCTGGCGACGGTGGCCGTCGGGTTCGACGGGTAGCAAAGCACCACCGCGATGGGCTTGGGAATGGAATGCTGTACGGCCCGTTCCATGGCATGAAAGAAACCGGCATCCGGCTCCACCGGCACGGAGCGGATCACGCCACCCGCCATCAGGAAGCCGAAGGCGTGGATCGGATAGCTCGGGTTGGGCGTCAGGATGACATCGCCCGGCGCCGTGATGGCCTGCGCCATGTTGGCGAAGCCTTCCTTCGAGCCGAGGGTCGCGACCACCTGCCGGTCCGGATCAAGCTTCACGCCGAACCGGCGAGCATAATAGGCAGCTTGGGCGCGGCGCAGACCGGGAATGCCCTTGGAGGCCGAGTAACGGTCGGTGCGCGGCTTGCCGATGGTTTCCTTCAGCTTCTCGATCACATGGGCCGGCGCATCGAGATCCGGATTGCCCATGCCGAGGTCAACGATATCCGCGCCGTTGTTACGGGCGGCGGCCTTCACACGATTCACCTGCTCGAACACATAAGGCGGCAGCCGGCGAATGCGGTGGAAATCGGTCATCTCAGTCAAGCTCCCAAGCCGCGCGCCCTTCTTCTCCCGGCGCGGCGAACGAGCGTTCTACCACTGTTCGGTGAATGAAAAAGTGCTCATCGAATGCTGCAAGTGCGAGATTTGCATCAAAAGCGCATCTTCCACCGTCCGGGTTGCGATTTGCGTAAGGTCAAGGCCGCCATTCGGGGGGCGCACCTCTCGCACGCAGGCATTGCTTGGGCCCGTAATGGCACAGACGGTCGGGCCGAACAGGCCCACGCACGGCACGTCCAACGCCGCCGTCATATGCAAAATGCCCGAATCGTTCCCGAGCAGCACATTTGCGCTCGCGGCTTGATAGACGGCCTCCTCGAGCGGGGTTGCGGTAAAATCGCGCACTGGGGCCGACGCAGCGATAATGCGCGCCGCCTCCGCCTCCGCCGGTCCGCCGAGCACCCATACGGCAAAGCCGCGCGCCGCGAACGCGGCGGCGATCTCCCCGAAACGCTGCGCCGGCCAGAGCCGCTTCACATTGTATGCCCCCGGGGCCAGGGCCAGCACCGGCCGGCCGTCCGGCACGGCCTGGGCGCTTTTCTGCCACGCATAAAGATCGGTGGGCTGCACCTTGAGCCGTGGCGGGAGAATGGCTTCCATCACCTCCCCGGGCTCGCGCGCCAGGGCGCAGACCTTCTCGGTTTCACCGTGGATCTGCCGCTCGCCCCAGCGGACCTGATTGATGAGCAGCACACGACCCTCACCAAACCATCCGACGCGCTCGGGGATGCCGGCGAGGAAAGGCACGATGGCGGCCTTATAGGTGCGGCTCACCACGTAAACCCGGCGATACCTCTCGCCGCGCAATTGGCGCGCGAGATCCAGCTTCTGCCGCAGGCCGAGGGCGCGATGGGGGGTATTGTCGACCCAGGCCTTGCGCAGCTCCGGCACGAAGCGCACCAGGCGGTCGGTGGGGCTGCGGCAGAGGAAATCGATGGCGACGCCGGGAAACCGGCGGGCCACATGGCGGGCGAGCGCAAAACAGCGCACGTGATCGCCGATGCCGCCGAAACCGGCGATCAGGAATGCCGGGCGATCCTCTTGCCCGGTGCGGGCCTTCTCCAACCCAGGCGCGCCGCCGTTCGTTTCCTCAGCGGGCACCGTGCGCGCGGCAAAGCTCACGGCTGACCCTTCTGTGCGTCCGCGTCAGCCTGCTGGAGCCGGCGCTGGGCATCGTTTGCAGAATTCTCCAGCTCCGACTGAACCTTCGCCAATTCCGCGGGCGACATCGTCGGCGGGCGCGGAGTGGGCGGAACACTGAAGTTGGGGAAATTGCCCGCTTCCACCTTCGGCACGTCGGGGACCTTGGGTTCCAGGAAGGGAATGCTCGATTCGCCCGCGCAGCCCGCAAGCGCAAGCGCCAGGAGCAGGCCGGACACGGCCGCGCAGGCGCGCACGGACAGGAGCCGGCGTGTGCGCATGGCCGAAAATGTCTGGCGCCTCGCGCTATTCATCTTTTCCCCGCATAATCTTCCATGCCGCTCATCCGCCGCAGACGAAGCACCTCGCCCCTCGGCATGCGGCCCGCTAATATGCCCGAAGCAGGAAACGCGAAACAGGCCCCGTCACGATCTCTTAAAAAGATCCGACTCCCGGCGGGGCGCCGCCCAAGGATTGACCATGTCCGCGCCAAAGGACCTCACACCCGCCACGCGCCCCGGCCGGCTCGATATGGACGCCTTCGCCCGCAACCTTGCTCAATTGATCGAGGAAGGCGGCAAAGCGATGGCGGCTTATATCCGCCCCCGCGAGGCCGGCATCAAGAAGGACGATATGGCGGACGACATCGCCGACGCCTTCAAGACGTTTGGCCAAGTCGCGGAATATTGGATGTCGGATCCCCAGCGCACGGCCGAGGCGCAATCCCGCCTCATGACCAATTACATCTCGGTATGGTCCGCGGCGCTGAAGAGAATGTCCGGCGAAGCGGCAGAGACGGTCACCGCGCCGGATCCCAAGGACGGGCGCTTCAAGGATCCGGAGTGGAATTCGAATCCCTTCTTCGACGCGCTGAAGCAGACTTACCTCGTGACCACCCACTGGGCCGATTCCATGGTGAAAGAGGCCGATGGCCTCGACCCCCATGTGAAGCACAAGGCTGAGTTCCTGGTCCGGCAGCTCACCAACGCCATTTCCCCATCCAATTTCATTCTCACCAACCCGGAGCTGCTGCGCGAGACGCTCAACTCCAATGGTGAGAATCTGGTGCGGGGCATGAAGCACTTCACCGAGGACCTGATCGAGGGCAATGGCGACCTGCGCATCCGCCAGACCGACCTCTCCGCCTTCGAAGTCGGCCGCAACCTGGCGACCACACCCGGAAAGGTTGTATTCGAAACCGAGCTGATGCAGCTCATCCAATACGCGCCCACCACGCCGAACGTGAAGAAGCTGCCGGTGCTCCTGGTGCCGCCGTGGATCAACAAATTCTATATTCTCGACCTCAACCCCGAGAAATCCTTCATTAAATGGCTGGTCGACCAGGGCCTGACGGTGTTCGTCATTTCCTGGGTCAATCCCGACGCGCGCCTCGCCGCCAAGGGCTTCGACGATTATATGCGCGAAGGCATCATGGCCGCGCTCGATGCCATCGAGAAGGCCACCGGCGAGCATGAGGTCCACACCATGGGCTATTGCGTCGGTGGTACGCTGCTGGCCGTGACGCTGGCTTATATGGCCGCCGCCGGCGACACCCGCATCCCGAGCGCCACCTTCCTCACGACCCAGATCGACTTCACCCACGCGGGCGATCTGAAGGTGTTCGTGGACGAGGAGCAACTCGCGGTCATCGAACGCAAGATGCAGGAGACCGGCTATCTGGAAGGCCGCAAGATGGCCTCCGCCTTCAACATGCTGCGTTCCAACGATTTGATCTGGCCCTACGTGGTGAACAATTACATGAAGGGCCAGCAGCCCTTCCCGTTCGACCTGCTTTATTGGAACGCCGATTCCACCCGCATGCCGGCGGCGAACCATTCCTATTACCTGCGCAATTGCTACCTGGAAAACAACATCGCCAAGGGCCTCGCGCGGATCGCCGGCGTGCCGATCGACATGCATAAGGTGAACATCCCGGTTTATGCCCTTGCCACCCGCGAGGATCATATCGCCCCGCCCAAATCGGCCTTCATCGGCGCCGGCCTGCTGAGCGGCCCGGTGCGTTTCGTGCTGGCGGGGTCCGGGCATATCGCCGGCGTCGTGAATCCCCCCGCCAAGGTGAAGTACCAGCATTGGACCGGCGGTTCGGTGGGCGGGGCCTATGAGGATTGGCTCGGGGCTGCGCAGGAACATCCCGGCTCCTGGTGGCCGGACTGGATGCAGTGGTTTACCGCCATGCATGCGGACGAGGTTCCGGCCCGCGAACCCGGCGGCGGCGTTCTACAACCTATTGAAGACGCCCCCGGCCGCTACGTGCGCGCACGCTCCTAAGATCCTTATCAAAATCCAGCTTAACCGACGCTACGTAACCCCGGCGCGGCGACGGCAGGGTACACGCGCCACAACCAATTAGGTTGTGTATATTATTTATTGCACGTTTTTGGTGTATCCAGCATAGTCCTGCCACGGACGTCGCTCGCCCGGACCACATCAGCATGCGGCCGCCTTCTTTGGGCGGGCGCCCCCTTGCCGCACACCCCGGAGACGGGTGTGGCCAGGCCATGTCACTTGCTGCCTGGTCGCCGGTCGATGCTCCGATATCTGAGGAGGGATCTATGGCTAACGGCGATATGGAGCCCATCGGGGCTGAGAAAAGTGAAAAGAAGACCAAATCCAAAAGCGGAAGTTCTGGCGGATCCGGCGGCGGGAACCGGCTCTCGCAGATCGCCAATAAGAAGAACGATGCAGGTGTCGGACACGGCTATGACGTGAGCCGCGGCCTCAACCTCCAGCAGGCGCTGCGCAGCCAGCTGTTCGATCTGCAGGTGGAATCGACCGGCGACGACGATTTCGAGTTTGTCATCGTCAAGCGCAACGCCGACGGCACGGTTTCCGCCCGCGCCCAATTGGAGTGGACGGTTCTGCCCACCCAGGGCTTCAACCGCATTTTCGGCTCGACCGCCGACCAATACACCTCGGAAGTATCGGAAAAGCTCGGCCTCGATGCTTCTTATGGCGGCTTCTCCGGGGCTATATCCAATGCCGTCACCGATACGCGCACGCTGAAGACCACCAGCAGCCTGCTGACCTTGCGCTACGTGCGCACCATCGCGCGCGTCGAACTGCCGGCCAATTTCAAGAGCTTCGTGCGGCCCGAGGTGGCAGCGATCCTGAACGGCAAGGAAGAGGCGCTCACCGAATTCTTCGATCAATACGGCACGCACTTCGTCCGCCAGAGCCTCTACGGCGGCTATTGCGAATGCACCACGGTGCTCAAATCCGCCGAGAGTTCGCGCGTGGAGAAAGTGGAATCCTCCATCAAGGCCTCGTTCGACAGCACGGCGGGCCTTGCTGACGCGGCAGAGGGCACTCCCAAAGTGAAGGCCGGCTCGGTCACCGCCCGCGCGGAACGCAACAAGGAGACCAGCGAGACCTTCAAGAAGGAGACGGAATCCGTCGCCTGGCTCTCGGTGGGGGGCAAGAGCGCAGTGCTAAATCAGGACCATATTCCCGACTGGGCGGCCAGCATCGACGAGGCGCCGACCCTTTGCGGGTTCGAGACGCGAAACGCTTTGGTCCCCATCTGGACCCTGTGCACTTCGCCCGACCGCGCCCGCAAGGTGGAAGCGCACGCCCGGCAATTTCTGAAGCAACGCAATGCCGGCATCATCTATGCGACCGAGAGCCGGTTGAAACTTTCGAAGTGCGATACCTTCACGACGCTGCTGACCGACAAGGGCATGGGCACGGCAAACGACATGTCGGTCTTTGTCCCGGTCCGCAGCGCGCATCAGAAGGACTTCTTCCTGCTTGGCCACATGGTGGAAAGCCATTACGGCCAGGCGCGCGGCACCACCTATCTGGTGAAGGACCCGAGCCCCAATCAGACCCTGCTCAAGCCGCCGGTCAGCTGCATCCAGATCTGGTCTTCGGTGGGCAGCGGATTTCGCGAGTTCAGCATCTGGAGAATGGTGGCGCCCGACGGCTATGTCGCCCTCGGTCACATCATCTCGCCCACCTGGAAGGCGCCTCCGCTGGAGGATTTCCGTTGCGTCCGCGAGGTCGATACCGAGGCCGCGCGCTATAGCGGCTCGGTCTGGTCCAACACCATCGGCAAGGTGAATTTCCTCGCCACAGGCACCAATCTGTGGGGCTCCGGGTGGCGCATGTTCAGCGCCGGGGACGTCGGCGGGGCGGTTCGCGTCGGCGACCGGGAAGCCGAGATCTACCGTATCGAGCCCAAGACCGCGCTCAGCGGCATTCCGCTGAACCTGTTCCACGGCTTCGATTATTGGAACAACCCCTCGGGCACACCGGTCACGCTCAAAGCCAGCCTGCTCGAGGGCTGAGACCTCCCGTCTTTTCAACCGCAATGCTGGAGACCAACCATGATCCCTGTTTCGATGGGCGCGCACCGGCGTGTGATGTCCGGTGTGGGCGCTGCGCTTGCCGTCGCCCTGTTGTTCGCTTCGTCCGGCGTCGCCGAAGCCGGCACATGGCGCATTGGAGAGCGGCTGAATTATTTCTGCCGCAACGGAGAGAAATCCCGTGACAGCGTTCAGTATTGTCACAACTGCAACAACGTTTTCGGCCCGGGAAGCTATGTGACCTGGACTTTCCCGGTGACCTGCGATGGCCGGCGAACCAGTTTTCAGGTGCGGGGCGAGCTGAAATGCAACGGCTGGCCGTCAGAACCCGAGCAACGGCGCCGCATCACAGACAACGCGGTTTCCAAACTGCCGACGAGTTCCCGCGCCTGCCCGCGCTAGTTCGCTCGGCAATCGGCGGCGATGATCTGCGCGGAAACAAGTCCGTGCCGGTGCCGCCCTCGTCTTTCACTCATGATGGTCGGGCTTGTCCCGGCCATCCGCTCCGCACAGCCCATCCGCCCCTGAAAGCAGGCGCCGATGGGGTCGGGCGGGCCCGTCAATCCGCCCCGGATGTCCGTAAAGTCACCCCATCGTCACGCTTCCCTTACGCGAACCAGGACGGCACCAATGGCCTTGCCGCACATCCCACTACCGGGCTTGCGCATAT
Source organism: Roseixanthobacter pseudopolyaromaticivorans (assembly GCF_043195145.2). Lineage (NCBI taxonomy): Bacteria > Pseudomonadati > Pseudomonadota > Alphaproteobacteria > Hyphomicrobiales > Xanthobacteraceae > Roseixanthobacter > Roseixanthobacter pseudopolyaromaticivorans. The sequence continues at coordinate 1,940,381 of NZ_CM195539.1, read as the reverse complement.
GTCGCACGGCGGTCAGGTTAGCCCGCTAGTGATCGGTGTGCAGGTGCGAACATTCGCCCCGCACACCATCGACGGCACGCCAGGGGGCTGGCGGCCGACATTGTCCTCAGGGCTTAAGGGATAGACGATGAGTTTCCTCATCTGCCTGGGCGCGCTCGCGTTTTTGATGTTCGTCGCGTATCGCGGCTTTAGCGTGATCCTGTTCGCACCCGTCGCCGCGCTCGGCGCGGTCCTGCTCACCGATCCGGCGGCCGTGCCCGTCATCTATTCCGGCCTGTTCATGGACAAGATGGTGGGCTTCATAAAGCTCTACTTTCCCTTGTTCCTGCTCGGCGCCGTGTTCGGCAAGGTGATCGAGCTTTCCGGCTTCTCCCGCGCCATCGTCTCCGCCATCATCGGCATCCTCGGCGCCGGCCAGGCCATGCTGGCCATCGTGCTGGTGGGCGCGGTGCTCACCTATGGCGGCGTTTCGCTGTTCGTGGTGGTGTTCGCGGTCTATCCCTTCGGCGCGGAGCTGTTCCGGCAGGTGGGAATCCCGAAGCGGCTCCTGCCCGCTGCCATCGCGCTCGGCGCCTTCGGCTTCACCATGGACACCCTGCCGGGCACGCCGCAAATCCAGAACATCATCCCCACCACCTTCTTCCACACGACGGCCTATGCGGCGCCGATCCTGGGCCTGGTGGGCGCGGTCTTCATGCTGGCGCTTGGCCTTGCCTATCTCGACTTCCGCCGGCGGCAGGCGGCGAAGGCGGGCGAGACCTATGGCGAAAACCATTCCAACGAGCCCACCCTGCGCGCCGACGAGCCGCTGGTGAACCCTTTCATCGCCATCTCCCCGCTGGTGGTGGTGGGCGTCTCCAACCTGCTGATCGGCTGGGCGATTCCGCACGCCTATGGCGACACGGCCCGCGCGGCGCTCACGCCGGGCACCCCGGAAATCAGCCTTGCGGTGAATTCGGTGGTGGCGATCTGGTCGGTCGCCGGCGCGCTGCTGCTGGGCATTCTCACGGTTTTCGTCTTCTCCTTCCGCCGGGTGGCCGCGCAGTTCGCGGACGGTTCGAAGGCTGCGGTCGCGGGGGCGTTGCTCGCCGGTCTCAATACGGCGTCGGAATACGGCTTCGGCGCGGTGATCGCCGCCCTGCCCGGCTTCCTCGTCATCAAGAGCGCGCTCACCGCGATCCCAAACCCGCTGATCAACGAGGCGATCTCGATCACGGCGCTGGCCGGCATCACCGGCTCCGCATCCGGCGGCCTCTCGATCGCGCTCGCGGCCATGTCGGAGCAGTTCATCGCCGCCGCCAATGCGGCCGGCATTCCCATGGAAGTGATGCACCGCGTCGCCGCCATGGCGTCTGGCGGCATGGACACCCTGCCCCACAACGGCGCTGTGATCACCCTGCTCGCCGTGTGCGGCCTCACCCATCGCCAATCCTATGGCGACATCTTCGCCATTACGCTGGTGAAGACGTTGGCGGTGTTCTTCGTGATCGGCTTCTACTACCTGACCGGCCTGTATTGAGGCCCGGTCATGCCGGGTCGGATGCGATCCGGCTCGGCAGCAGGTCGCCGCTCTGTTCCAGCACGGGATAGGCGGCGGCCGCCACGATGTGGCTGTTGATCTGCTTCATGTCGCTGAGCAGGTCGAGATGCAGCGAGGAGGTCTCGATCGAATCTGTCTGGCCGCCGCGCATGCGCTCCAGATGGGATTTCGTGCCCTCGGCCTCCGCATTGCGGAACACGGATTTTTCCTCGGCCAGCATCCGCGCGGCGCGCGGATCCTCTGTCATGAACAAGGACGAGGCGAGGCGCAGATTTGTGCTCAGCCGTTCCATGAGCGCGCGTACCTCCGCCTCGCTCTGCGGCGAAAAGGCGAGGCCGCGCTTCACCCGCTTGTCGGCGTGGATCAGCAGATTGCTCTCCACCATATCGCCGGCCTGCTCCATCTGGGTGGAGAAGGTGAGCACCCGCTGGAGCCGGGCCTGATCGGCCTCGGACAAATCGTGCGGATCGAGCCCCATGAGATAGCTGCGGATCGCCGAATTGAGGCTGTCGATGATGTCCTCGTTGCGCTTTATCTGCGCCACATGGCTGAGATCGCCGCCGACGACCGCCGCCTGGGCGTCCTTCAACATGGTGTCCAGCAAATCGGCGAGACGCATCGCCTCACGCGCAGCCGCACCGAGCGCGACCACCGGCACCTCGCGCGCAGCCGGATCGAGATAGAGCGGGCGAGCGGGATCGGCGAGGTCCACATGTGCCGGCATCAGCTTTTCCAAAAGCTTCGCGAACGGCCCCAGGATGGGAAAGAACAGTAGCGCCAGCGCCAGGTTGAACAAGGTGTGGAAATCGGCCACGGCGCGGCCGTTGTCCGGCTGGAGCACCACCATCAGTTCGCCGATCGGGCCGAGAAGGGCCAGGGCGATGACCGTGCCGAAGATGCGGTTCAGCAAATTTCCCACCGGCAGACGGCGCGCCGCCGCCCCACCTCCGGACGCGCCTTCCAGCACCGGATTGATGGCCGATCCGATATTCGCGCCCAGTACCAGGGCGAACGCCGCGTCCGGCGGAACCACGCCTTTGCTCGCAAAGGACATGATGAGCAGGACCACGGCGACGCTGGAATGCGCCGCCCAGGTCACCACCGCGGCCAGCAGCACGTCGATCAGCGGCATGGTGGCCACCGCGCCGAGGAACATGCGCAGGCTCGGCGCGTCCTCGTACGGCGTCATCAGTTCCAGCAATTGATGCAGCGCCAGGAGCATCAGCCCCAGGCCGATGAACACACGCCCGATGTCCCGCGTACGCTCGACGCTGCCGCGCCGGAACATCATCACGCCCACCAGAATCAGCGCCGGGGAAAAAGCGGCGCCGTCGAAAGACAGCACCTGCACGATGAGCGTCGTGCCCACGTTCGCGCCCAGCATCACGGCAAGCGCTGGCACGAGGTCCACGAGGCCTGCGGCGGCGAATCCCGAGACCATCAGTCCGGTCGCCGTGCTGGACTGGAGGATCGCAGTGACGCCGAGTCCGGCGAGAAAGGCGCGCGGCTGGCTCTTGAGGGCATTGCCGAGCACGCTGCGCAGCTTCGGCCCGAACGTGCGCTGGATGCCGGACTGCACCATGTGCGTGCCCCACAGCAGCAGGGCGATGGCACCGGCGAGGTTCAGAAGGGTGAGCGAGATGTTCATCCTGAAGGGTCGCCTTGTTCGGTTCACAGGCACACGCGCGGGCCCGGCGCCGGCGCGTGTCCACGACCTGCCGCTCGCATGCGAGCGTTTCACCCTCAGCCGCCGCGATCAAGCGGCGACCGATGCGTTTTGCTCAAACCCGCTCAGGCCGACGCGCCCGCTTCCCCTTCGGGCTCCACATAGCGTGGGAAAATGCCGACAGGCGGGGGAATGACGACGCCGCCAGCCAGGCGGTGCCCGCCGCCGAGGCGGGAGAAATCCCGTTCGTCCGCAGGCAGCAGCAGCAGATCCAGCATTCGGCTGGCGCTGCCCGGCATCACCGGCTGCGCGAGAATCGCCACCTGCCGGATTACTTCGGCGGTGGTCCACAGCACCGTCTTCATGCGCTCAGGATCGGTCTTGCGCAGCGCCCAGGGGGCAGCGGCGGCGAAATAGCGATTGGCGTCCGCCACCACCGCCCACACCGCCGCGAGATATTGGTGGATCGCCTGGATGTCCATCGCCTCGCGAGCCCTGGCGAGCATGTCGTCGGCTGCCGCGAGAATGGCTTCGTCCTCTGCCGAGAGCGGGCCGGGCGCAGGGATAATTCCATCCAGATTCTTGGAAATCATGGACAGCGAGCGCTGCGCGAGATTGCCGAGGTCGTTCGCCAGATCCGCATTCATGCGCGTGACGATGGACTCATGGCTGTAGGAGCCGTCCTGGCCGAACGAAACCTCGCGCAGGAAGAAATAGCGCACCGCGTCCACGCCATAGGCTTTCACGAGGTCGAACGGATCGACCACATTGCCCACCGACTTGGACATCTTCTCCCCGCGGTTGAACAGGAAACCGTGGCCGAACACGCGTTTGGGCGCGGCAAGCCCCGCCGACCACAGGAAGGCCGGCCAATAGACCGCGTGGAAACGCGTGATGTCCTTGCCGATGACATGCACATCCGCCGGCCAGTATTTGGCGAACAACTCGCCCTGCGTATCGGGATAGCCGAGCGCGGTGATGTAGTTCGTCAGCGCATCCACCCACACATACATGATGTGCTTGGGATCACCCGGAACGGGAATGCCCCAGTCGAACGTGGTGCGCGAGATGGAAAGATCCTGAAGACCGCCGGAAACGAAGCTCACCACCTCGTTGCGGCGCGCGTCCGGGGCGATGAAATCGGGATTTGCGGCGTAATGGTCCAGCAATTTTTCCTGATAGGCCGAGAGGCGGAAGAAATAGCTCTCCTCCTCCACCCATTCCACCGGCGTGCCCTGGGGACCAAGGCGCACGCCGTCAGCGTTCAGCTGGGTTTCGTCCTCGGCGTAATAGGCCTCGTCGCGCACCGAATACCAGCCGGCATAGGTGGACTTATAGATGTCCCCGTTCGCGGCCATCTTTTCCCAGATCGCCTGGCAGGACTTCTTGTGGCGCTCTTCCGTGGTGCGGATGAAATCGTCGATGGAGAGGCCGAACGCCTCCACCATGGCCTCGAAGCGCGGCACATTGCGTTCCAGCAGCTGGCGCGGCGTCAAGCCCGCCTTCTGCGCGGTCTGGAGCATCTTGATGCCGTGCTCGTCCGTACCTGTCAGGAAGCGCACGTCATAGCCGTCGAGCCGCTTGAAGCGAGCGATGCAATCGGTGGCGATCGCCTCATAGGCATGGCCCATGTGGGGCACGCCATTGGGATAGGCGATGGCGGTGGTGATGTAGAACGTCGGCTTCAAAGACATGGCGGCCCGCTTGAATGCGCGAGGAGGCTCGCCTCGGTTCGCGCTCAGGCGCGCGCGGCCTCGGCCAGCTCGGTGAAAATGCGAAAGACCAACGCCTTGCGGTCGAGATTGAACGTATCCGCCTCGCCCGCCGCGCGCCGAACCTTCTCCCACACCTCACCCAAGCGGACAAGGCGCCCGCGCTCCCATTGCCCTCCGGTGGCGGTCTGCGCGATCCAGTCGCTCACCGCCTCGACGAACAGGTCGAAGCCGTCGCCCCGGTCTCCCTGCAGCCGGGCGCCGAGCGCGTGCATCTCTTCCGGCCGCGCCTGAGGCAGTTGATCCAGCAGCCGCAGGGTTGCGGCACGCACCTCCATACCCTCGCCGCGTGCAAGGATCAGCGCTCGCCGCACGCTGCCGCCGCTCGCCTCCGCCGCCTGTGGCAGGCGCGCGGGATCGAGATCCGGGATTTCATCCTTCAGATGGTCCAGGGCAGAAAGCACATCGCCCGGCCCAAGCTCCCGCAGGCGCACAAGACGCGTGCGTGACCGGATCGTGGGCAGTACCCGCCCGGGAGCATGGGTGACAAGAAGGAACAAGGAGCGCGGCGGCGGCTCCTCCAGCGTCTTCAGCAAGGCATTTGCGCCAGCCGCGTTGAGGTCGTCCACGGCGTCCACGATGCACACCCGCCAACCGCCGGACGACGCCGTGGCGCCGAAGAACATGCGCACGCGCCGCACCATCTCCGCCGGGATCATGGTGGGGATCTTGTCTTCGCCCGCTTCCGGCACGCGGCGGATGGCGAGCAAATCTGGATGCGTGAGAGCCGCCACCTGCCGGGCGACGGGATGGTGCGCATCTACGGCGAAGTTGTGCCGATCCGGCCCCGCCTGCGCGCCCGAGAGCACGAAGCGAGCGATGCGGTAGGCGAGCGTTGCCTTGCCGATACCCTCGGCGCCGCCGATGAGCAGTGCATGTGGGAACCGGCCCGAGCGCCAATCGCCGAGGAGGTCCGCCTCCACCGCCTCATGCCCGAAAAGAAGCGTCTGCTCGCGCGGGTGCAGTGCCCCCGCGAGGCGGTCACCTTCCACCGCCGCGCTCATGCGGGCGCATCCGCGACGGCTGGCAGCGGGAGGCGGGAGGTTACAGCCGATAGGATCCGCGCGGCGACGCTGTCCACGTCGCCCCCGGCGTCGATCACCATGCAACGCTCCGGCTCGGCTTCCGCCAGCGACAGGAAGGCGGTGCGGATGGCTGCATGATAGTCCGCACCCTCACGCTCGAAACGATCGGCCGCTGCCCCCTTCCCCCGTGCGGCGGCGCGCGCGAGGCCGATTTCCGGCGGCACGTCGAGCACGAGCGTCAGGTCCGGGACGGTATCACCGACGCTGACCCGATCGAGCGCGCGCAGCAGGCGCGGATCCGCCTTGCCGACGGCGCCCTGATAGACGCGGGTGGAATCTGTGAAACGGTCGCAGATCACCCAGGTGCCAGCAGCAAGTGCCGGCGCGATGGTCTCGCGCACGTGGTCGGCGCGTGCAGCGGCAAACAGGGCCGCCTCGCCTTGCGGGCCGAGGGGTTGGGCAAGGCCGGAGAGCAGAACCTCACGGACCTTCTCCGCGAACGGCGAGCCGCCGGGCTCGCGGGTGACGCGCACTTTGACGCCCCGCGTCTCGAGTGCCGCGGCGAGAATGCGGGCCTGCGTGGATTTTCCCGTGCCCTCGCCGCCTTCCAGGGTGATGAAACGGCCGCGCGCGGCGGTCATTTCTGGATCTTGGCCATCAGCTTGGTGCCGAGGTCGCGGGCCGTGTCGCCGACCAGGACACCGGCGCCGTCCATGGCGCGCTGCCACATCGTGCCGACCGGCACGTCGGCCGTCGTGACCAGAGGTACATCCAGCACCTTGAGCTGTCCGCGCGTGATTTCCAGCTGCGCCACCTCCGCCCCCTTGGCAATCGGCGCTCGCAGGGGACCACGATACGTGATGCGCGCCACCAGCTTGTCCTGGCTGTTGCGCGGCATCAGGAGAGAAATAGGCTCACGTGCGGCAAGCCCGACCGACCCCGTCTCGCCGCCGAAGACAGCAGCGCGAGCGAGTTCCGCATCGGCCGCAAACAGGGCGCGATGTTCGAAGGAATGGAAGCCCCAGTCCAGCAGGCGGCGCATCTCTTCCAGCCGCACCTTTTCCGAGGATGCGCCCATCACCACGGCGATCAGCCGCTGGTTGTTCTGCACCGCTGAGCCGACGAGATGATAGCCGACGTCCTTGACCCAGGACGCATGCAGGCCATCGGCGCCAACCCCGGCGTCCAGCAAGGGGTTGCGATTGCGCTGCTTGATCTTGCTCCACTCGATGCCCGGCACCGCGAAAATGGGATAGAGGTTCGGGAAGGTCCGGATGATGTAGCGCGAGAGCTGCGCCATATCACGCGCGGTGGTGAGTTGCCCGGGATCGGCGAAGCCCGTGGAATTGCGGAAGGAGGAACCCGTAAGGCCTAACTCCTCGGCCTTGGCGTTCATCTTCACCGTGAATTCGCCCTCGGTGCCCGCTACTCCTTCTGCCAGCGCGATGGCCGCATCATTACCCGAGATGGCGAGCGCCCCGATCAGCAGATCGCCGACGCGCACGTTGCTCTTGACCGCCGCGAACATGGCCGCGCCGCCGGAGGGGCCGCCGCCGCGCCGCCAGGCATTCTCGCTCACCGTGAAGAGCGTGTCCTGGGTAATACGGCCGGCCCGGATCTCGTCGAATACGATGGCGCCCGTCATGATCTTCACGATGCCGCCGGGCGCGAGGCGCTTTTCTGAATCCTTGTCGAACAGAATGGCCCCGGTGGAGAAGTCCACCAGAATCGCGCTCGGCACCACGGTTTGGAACGTGGATTGCGCGTGGGCCGGAAGCCCCATGGTCGCCGTACCCAGAATCGCAAAACCTGCCGCCAGGGCGACAGGCTTGGTAGCAGCGGATTTCAGAAAACGGCTCAGACGAGCGAGGGTACCGATTGCGCGTTTGGAAATGCGACGGTCGCGCCCGCCGGAATTAACGCCCAGAGCCATCGGTTGCCACACCTGCGTAGCTGAGGCCGCTCACGGGCGCAGGGCCCACGCTCCAGCCGGAAGAAGGAGCTGTACTGCGTGCCACAGGCTGGGCCTGGAAGGCAACACGCTGCTGAGCAGCGACGGGCACGGGCGCAGGAGCGACAGCAGCCGTGCGGACCGGCGCGGGGGTCGCCACGGCGGCGGTGCGGACCTGAACAGGGGCCGGGGCTGCTTCGGCTTCGGCCTGGCGGACCGGCGCCGCGGCCTCTTCGCCGTCCTCATGCCCGAGATCGAACGGGCGCTGCAGCGGCTCCGGCACGGAACCGGCGTTGGACGTTTCCGGCATGGCGCGCGGCAGCGCGGGCACGAACGGAGTGGCCGAAGCCACCATGACGGCCGAGCCGCTCGGCACTTGGGCCGGCTCGTTGATGCTCAGCGAGGCCGAGAGCTTGCGATCGTCCGATCCATCGAGCGGCGCGCGGGCGACATACTCCACCCGCACCTTCGCGACACCCTTGCCCGAGAAGCCGAGCAAGTCGGCGGTGCGATGGGACACGTCGATCACCCGGTTCTGGTGATAGGGCCCGCGATCATTCACACGCACGATAATGGAATGGTTGTTGTTCAGATTGGTGACGCGCACATAGCACGGCATGGGCAGGGTGGGATGGGCAGCGGAGATTGAGCCGCGATCGAAGACTTCGCCGTTCGCCGTCAGGCGCCCGTGGAAATCATCGCCATACCAGGATGCGATGCCCTCGGCCTTATAATTGGGATTTTCCGCCGGCACATAGGTGCGCCCGGCGATCACATAGGGTTTGCCGATACGATAGGCGCCACCGCCCTTGGGCACGGGCTGGCCATCCGCCACCACGCGCGGGCTGGCCGAAACGCCGTATTTCGGATCAATGGTGGAGCCGAGCTTGTTTGCGCTGCTGCAGCCGGCGAGAAGAAGGCAGATCGCGCCGAGGCTCAAAGTGCCGCGCCAGATGCGGAGCCGCGATGCGATCGTCTGCTCTGTCGTCATGTGCGCCCTGTCTCACCGACGTGCCGAAAGTCCGACTCGCCGTCCGCCCCATGGATAGCCGTCACTATGTCACGGCAGGCTTCGATATGACAGAATTGGACTGGAGAACACGGCGAAAATGCGGCGCAGCTGCGGCCATGGTTAATGTTCTGTAATGAAACGTTAGCTGCCAAGGGTTTGAAAGCACTGACTTCCTTAGCGGCATATGGCGAAGGCATCGCCATTTTCTGGCCTTGACAAGCGGCCGGCGACGAAATCTCGGTGTGAGGGAGGCGGCCTCCCTGGCCGCCCCTGGTCCCGCCTCCTGCGGTTCGGATGAGATACCTCACGCGGCCGCGCGAATGGTGCCGAGAAAACGTTGCATCTCCCCTTCCAGGCGCGCGGCCTGATCCGTGAGTGCAGCGGACGCATTGAGCACAAGCACTGCCGCAGAGCCCGTCTCGTCGGCGGTTTTGGCGACATCGGAAATATGGGAGGTGACCGAATTGGTGCCGGTCGCGGCCTGGTCCACGTTGCGGACGATCTCCTTCGTGGCCATGCCCTGTTCCTCCACTGCGGCGGAAATTTCGTTCGCGACGTCGCTCATTTTGCGAATTTGAGCGCCGACGCCTTCGATCACCTTCACCGCCTGCTGGGTGCTTTCCTGAATGGCGGTGATCTGGGTTTCGATCTCCTCGGTCGCTTTCGCAGTCTGGGTCGCGAGGGCTTTCACCTCCGAAGCCACAACCGCGAACCCCTTGCCCGCATCGCCGGCGCGAGCCGCTTCGATCGTTGCGTTAAGGGCCAGCAGATTGGTCTGGGAGGCGATGTTCGAGATCAGCACGATGAAATCGCCGATGCGGGATGCCGCCTGAGACAGTTCACGAATGACGTCTCCCGTCTTGACCGCTTCGTCGACGGCGGAGGCCGACATTCGCGCGGAATACTCCACCCGCCGGGCAATCTCATCCACGGACGAACCAAGTTCCTCAGCGGAAGAGGCGACCATGACAACATTGGTCGACGCCTCTTCTGCCGCTGCCGCCACGGCCGTGGAGCGTGAGGATGTTTTGTCCGCGGCCACCGTCATGTTTTGCGCCGTTTGATGCAGTTCGGCGGATGCCGACGACACGCTGCCGATGATGCCACCGACCGCATTCTCGAACCGGGTGGCGAGGTCGTTCATCGCCCGGCGCCGCTCGTCTTCGGCCGCCTGCCGATTTTTCTCGGCGGATTCCTCGATCGCCCGAGTCCGGGTGAGGCTTTCCTTGAAGACCATCAAGGCCTTTGCAATCGCGCCGACCTCGTCGGTCCGGGCGACATACGGAACACTGACCGTAAGATCGCCATCGGAAACCCGCGTCATCACGCTGGTGAGCAGGCCGAGAGGACCCGTGACGCGGCGGATCACAACCACAAGCCCGACCACGGCCAACGCAACCGCCACAATCAGGACCAGGCCGTAGATCACCAGCTTGCGCCCGGCCTCGGCTTCCGCAGCCGCAGCTCTGGCAGCGATCGCGTCCACGGCAACGGCCGCGACGTTGGCGATGGCCGTCTGCCCCGGCTCGGAGCGATCACGCCACTCCTGGAGCGCAATGCCCGCCGGCTTGCCGTTGCTCACATTGGCGATGACGCCGTCGCGCAGTGTCTTATAGGGACCCGAGAAAAATGCATTTTGCGCGGTGTCGATAGCGGCCTTCAGGTCAGCCGGGGCATTCGTCGCAAGTCCGATCTCACGCACGGTCGCCCAGGAGAAGGTGAAGCGGCCATTGTTGATGAGAAGGGTCTTCCATTCCTGCTCGTTCAGGGCGCGACCCTCACCGACGACCTCGTTCAACATGAGATTGCCGGAGCCGATCTCGGCACGCGTGGCCCAGGCCATCGAGCGGGCGAGAATGAGCTGCGACAGAGCCGGATCGATGCTGCGGATCTGCGCTTCCACGGCGGTGGACGTGTCTTCGAGGGTCGTGAGCAAGGCAGCCCCGTCCGCGAGCATGCGTTGCGCGACGCTCGCATCACGCTGTTCGCGCGGGCGGGTGAGCTGTACATCGATCTGCTGGCGAAGGATCTTGAGCTGGTCGTACTCGCGTTTCAGCTGGTCGAGCAACGGCTTCAGCGCGGGGTCGATGTCGGAAGCCGCCGCCAGAGTGGCATTCAATGCCGCAGTGACCCGCTCGCGACGCTCCGCGAGCTGCTTCAGACCGGTGGGATTGTCGCCGTTGGGCAGCGACAGCACGCTGACGCTTCCGCCGCGTTCGTAGCGAAACACGGACAGCGCCTGAAACAGGCTTCGCTCAATAGTCGCATATCGCGAAACCTCCTGCGCCGCCGTGAAGCTGCGGTATGCGCTGAGCAGGGACATGCTGCACAACATCGCGAGCATGAGGCTCATCAGGCAGAAGAGGGAGACCAGGGTTGTCTTGATGGAGATGCGCATGGTTCCGCCCGGGTAAGAATTCAGACGGCAAACTGCAGGCGCGAGCTTGCGCGGACCTTGATTTCTCCGGGGCTGAACCAGCGCTGTCTCCCCTGCCCGCGCGTGGCGCGATTTCTGCAAAGGAGGCTAAGCCCGGCGATCCGGGCATGCGGCTAACCTACGGGCTCCTGCGGAAATAGAGGCGGGGCCTGTCCGCGAAAACAAACATCGGTGGGTCCACCTCGCCGAACCGACATGCAAAGGCGCCGACATGCCGCTTTACAGCTTCCATTGTGCGCAATGCGACAAGGATGTCGAATTGCTGATCGGCTTCTCGGAAAAGCCGACCTGCCCATTATGCGGAGGAGCAGACATGCAGAGGCTGATGTCGCGCGTGGCGCCGGAGGGCAAGAGCGCCGGCATCGCCAAATCGGCGCGGGCACAAGCGGCGCGCGAGGGGCATTTGAGCAACTTCAGCCGCTCGGAACGGCGCTGACTTTCAATCGCCCTTCCCGGCTTGATCCGGCATCGTCTGCCGTTCAGTCGGCCGGCGTCGCCTCTGGCATGGCCGCGCCCGCCGCAGCGTTGGGATCGCCGGGCGCGGTTTCCCAGGCGAGGCCCGGAATCGCCACGATGCGGCGGCCGCGACTGTCGGCACGGCACACGATCACCCGCTGCTCCTCCATATAAGCCAGAAGGCGCCGCGCGCGGCCGGGCGAACGGCTGCCATAGGCGTGGGCTACATCCGCATCTGAAGGGCACGGACGGCGATCGAACGCGGCGCGCGCCAGCAGGAGGAACACCCCCTGCATGTCCTCGGGCAGAGCGCCGGCCATGGTAAGGACTTCCGCCCAGGGTGACTCTGCAGCTTCGGCTTCGGCGATGTCGATGCCGGCATGGGCGATGGCAAGCCGGCGGCGAAAAGCCGAGAGGCTGAGGGGCTCGCCGCCCACCCGACGGATCCGGCAGCGCACGAGAAAATCCTGATACAACACCGCCATCGTGCGGAATCCCGCGTCGCTTTCGCTGAGAATTTCACGCAGCGCGAGGTCGATCGCCGCCTGCCGCTGTTCCGGCGAGATACCTGGTACCGGCTCCGGAGCGGGCGGCGCGGATGCGGGCACGCTGCGGGAGAGCTGGGCCAGCACATCGGCGGTCGGCGCCACCGCCGGTGTCCGGCGCGGTATCAGCGCGCGCGTCTCCTCTGCGCCTGGCGTGAAGATCAGGTCGTGGGCGTCCTCGGCGGCTGCGGGCTCCGGTAGCGGCATCAGCTTGGGACTGGTGGTATGCGCCGCCGTCTCCACCGGGCCGATCCGCACCGGCAGGGGCCGGCGCGCCAATGCGGGACCCAGGGCGACGAAATTGCCGCTTTCCAAATCCCGGAACGTCTCTGCCTGCCGCCGCTCCATGCCCAGGAGATCGGCGGCACGGGCCATGTCGATGTCCAGGAAGGTCCGGCCCATGAGAAAATTGGACGCTTCGGCGGCGACGTTCTTCGCAAGCTTCGCAAGGCGCTGGGTGGCGATAACCCCGGCAAGGCCGCGCTTGCGGCCGCGGCACATGAGATTGGTCATGGCGCCGAGCGACACCCGGCGCGCATCGTCGGAAACCTCGCCGGCGGCGGCAGGCGCAAACAATTGCGCCTCGTCCACGACGACCAGAAGGGGGTACCACATATCCCGGTCGGCATCGAACAGGCCGCCGAGGAATGCGGCGGCGGCGCGCATCTGCTGCTCGCTATCCAGCCCCTCCAGATTCAGCACCACCGACACACGATGCTGGCGCACCCGGGCAGCGATGCGCTGGAGATCGGCTTCACCACGCTGGGCATCCACCACCACATGACCGAACCGATCAGCAAGAGCGGTGAACTCCCCCTCCGGATCGATGACCGCCTGCTGCACCCAGGGCGCGCTCTGCTCGAGGAGGCGGCGCAGGAGATGCGATTTTCCCGAGCCCGAATTCCCCTGCACCAGAAGCCGCGTGGCCAGCAATTCCTCGAGGTCCAGCACGGCCGTGGCTCCGCCTGCGCGAGTCCCGAGATCGATGGACACCTTGGCGGGAACCGTCATTGCAACGAGCGCCCTGCGGAGAACGGGGAAAGATTCATGACGCCACTCCTATCGATTCCCGCGCTGGATTCAACCGCAGCGCAGGCTCGGACTGGCGAGGTCCACCGGGTAACAAGCCGCCGGCGCCCATGGCGGCCGCAGCGCTAGCTGCCCCCATCCTCCCCCGACGGACGGGTCATGCGACGATATTCGCGTGGGCTCAAATCGGTGGCCTTGCGGAAGGAGCGGGAAATATGCGCCGGCGCGCGGAGCGCATCCTCAAAAGGGTCTTCTTTAGTTCGGCAGCGGCGGCAATCTCGGCATCGGCCTCTTCGCCGTCATATTGTTCGTGTCGTTGTTGCCCTTCTTCGCTTTCAAGAACGTGACCCGGATCATCGGTTGGCCAAGAATGCGTCATATCCTGTTTGGGCGTCCGGAGAGGATGCTGTGAGCCTCTTGCCGGCCCTCTGCGGCCGGCTACCGATCGTGACGTTGCGGGATGCAGCGACATTACGAACGGCTTGGTCCGGATCGCGACTGCCGCCGCATCGGCGGTGCCCGGCGGTGGTGCCGGGTGGTGCTTTCGGATCGCGCTAGATGTGGGACCGGCATCCGATCCGCTTGGCGCTGGTTCATATGCTGCCGCAGGTTGCCGGTGCGCATGGCATCGCGCTGGCGCCGCTCTTGGCAAGAGCCGGTATAGACGGCCGCCTGGAAGAAGACGGCGTGGTCGCACGAGCGCAGATATCGACCCTGCTGCAGGAAACCGCGCGTCGGACGGGAGAGCCGACCATCGGGCTTGATCTGGCCGCCTGCGCCGATCCGGTGCGGCTCGGCCTTTCCGGGCGTGCGCTATTTTCAGGCCGGACGCTGCGCGAGTGTCTCGCAGCCCACGCGCGGCATATGCCGACGCTGCAGGGCGGCGTGCGTCTCCAGATTGACGAGCGCGGCGGCCGTGTCTCGTGGCGCCACAGTTTCGATGATAGCGACCCGACCCATGGCGGCGTGCTTACTGAGGGCGTGGCAGGCTTCATGGTCGGTGCCTTGCGCGCGATCATGGGGACGAGCGAGAGCGCGATGCATGTCAGCCTGCCGCATCAGGCCCGCGCGCCGCTGCGCGCCTATGAGGACAAGCTGGCGGTGGATGTCTCCTTCGGCCATCGTCATGGGCTCGTGATCAGCTTCGACGCCCACTGGCTGGATCGACCCAACCCGCTGTTCGGCACCGAATGGGCGCGGGTGGACGGGACGCCCGTTCCGATCATTCAGTGGGATGGGCGTAATGATGCAGCATTGATGCTGGCGCTCGAGCGCCTGATATCCGTGGCCGCGCTTGCCGGTACGCTCTCGCTCGTCGATGCCGCGCGCAGCCTCGGGCGCTCGCCGCGCACGCTGCAACGCCGCTTGGCTCTCCTGGGCACCACGTTCGAGGTGCTGGTGGATCAGTGGCGGCGCGCGCAAGCCCGGCAGCAACTCACGGAGAGCTCACTCCCCGTAGCCGTCATCGCACGCCGGCTGGGTTATCAGGATCCCGCCCATTTCGTTCGCGCTTTCCGTCGGTGGGAAGGGCATCCGCCGCTTGCCTGGCGCCGTGCCGCTTGGCGCGAAATGGCAATTGAGCCGCGCGAAGGCGCCTTGTTATTGTAAATTTGGCGCGTCACCGGAATCGTGACACCTCGGAGGCTGGCTTCCCGAGGCGTGGCGTGTCGGAGTGGCAACGGAGCGGCGATGCAGGTGACAGCTACGGCCCGGAGCGGCCCCGCTCCGGAGGCTCCGGCAATGCCCGACATGGTGTGGATCCCCGCCGGTTCCTTCACCATGGGCTCGGATCGCCATTATCCCGAGGAGGCCCCTGCTCATCGCGTCGAGGTCGACGGCTTCTTCATGGACCGCATGCCCGTCACCAACCGCGCATTCGCCGAATTCGTCGCGGCGACCGGCCATTCGACGCTCGCTGAGCAGGCTCCGCGCGCGCAGGACTATCCCGGCGCCGATCCCAGCCTTCTGGTGCCCGGTTCCCTTGTCTTCACGGTGCCCGAGGCGCCCGTGGAAGAAGAGGATTGGATGGGCTGGTGGCGCTTCATGCCCGGTGCGGACTGGTGCCATCCCCAAGGGCCCGGCAGCGACCTTTTCGGTCGGGAGGATCATCCTGTCGTGCATGTCTGCCACAGCGACGCACTGGCCTTTGCACGCTGGTGCGGCAAGGACCTGCCGAGCGAAGCGGAATGGGAGTTCGCCGCGCGCGGCGGGCTCGATGGTGCCGATTTCGCCTGGGGCGACGTATTGGCACCCGGCGGCGTGCATCGCGCCAACACCTGGCAGGGCGTATTCCCCTACGAAAACCTGGCGGAGGACGGCTATACCGGCACCTCCCCGGTCTCCGCTTTCCCGCCGAACGGCTACGGCCTTCTCGACATGATCGGGAATGTCTGGGAATGGACCGATGATTGGTACGCGCCTCATCCGCACGCCACCGCGAAGGCCTGCTGCCTGCCGCGCAACCCGCGCGGCGGCCGGCGGGAGGATAGTCCCGATCCGGCGAATCCCTCGGCGCCGCGCAAAGTGCTGAAGGGCGGCTCTCATCTGTGCGCGCCCAACTATTGCCGGCGCTACCGTCCCGCTGCCCGCCAGCCGCAAACCCTCGACACGGCCTCGGTGCACATCGGGTTCAGATGCGTCCGTCGTGTCGCAGCATCATGACTTCCAACCCTTTGGACCACCCGATTCAAGGACCCTCCGTGACCAATCGTGATTCCTCTTCCGTGCCGGGGCGGATGCATGGCCCCAGCCGCCGCGAGGTTCTGGCCGGCAGCGCCGGCTTCCTCGCCGCCGTTTCCGGCCTGGCGCTCCTCGCCCCCGGTGCGCGCGCCGAAAACGCGCCACGCCCGCATATTCTCTACATCGTGGCCGACGATCTCGGCTTCGCCGATGTGGGATTCCGAGGTTCAGATATTCGCACCCCGAATATCGACGCTCTCGCGGCCGGCGGCGCGAAGCTCGACCGCTTCTATACCCAGCCCTTCTGTACCCCGACCCGTGCGGCGCTGCTCACGGGCCGGTACCCGATGCGCTACGGGCTTCAGGTTGGCGCGATCCCCTCGGGCGCCGGCTATGGCCTTGCCACCGACGAACTCCTGCTACCGCAGGTGCTCAAGGAGGTCGGCTATCGCACGGCTCTTGTAGGCAAATGGCATCTCGGCCACGCCGATCAGAAATACTGGCCGCGGCAGCGTGGCTTCGACTATTTCTATGGCCCGCTGGTCGGGGAAATCGACCATTTCAAGCATGAGGCGCATGGCGTTACCGATTGGTATCGCGGCAACGCGCTCCTAAAGGAAGATGGCTACGATACCGAGCTGTTCGGTGCCGATGCGATCCGCCTGATCGGCGGGCACGACCCGAAAACGCCGCTCTTTCTCTATCTCGCCTTCACGGCGCCCCACACGCCCTACCAAGCCCCACAACGCTACCTCGACCAATATTCGGGCATCGCCGATCCTGAACGCCGGGCCTATGCGGCGATGATTACCGCAATGGACGAGCAGATCGGCAAGGTGGTCGCAGCCCTCGAGGCGCGCGGCATGCGGGATAACACGTTGATCGTGTTCCACAGCGACAATGGCGGCACACGCAACAAGATGTTCGCCGGCGAGGGCGCGGTGGCCGGCGACCTGCCACCCAGCAACGCGCCGCTACGCGAGGGCAAGGGCTCTCTCTATGAGGGCGGCACGCGCGTCGTGGCGTTCGCCAACTGGCCGGGTCGCGTCGCGACAGGCACGGCGGAGGGCGTGATGCATGTGGTCGACATGCTGCCGACCCTGGCAAAGCTTGCGGGAGGATCGCTTGGCAGCAGCAAGCCGCTCGACGGCACGGATGTCTGGCCGGCGCTCGCGGCGGGCCAGGCCGGCCGCGGCGAGGTGCTCTACAACGTCGACCCGACGCAGGGCGCCGTGCGCGAGGGGAATTGGAAACTCGTCTGGCACGTGGCGCTTCCACCCAAGGTGGAGCTGTTCGATCTCGCCAACGACCCGTCCGAGCGGACGGACCTCTCGGCCGCCCATCCCGACAAGGTCGCGCACTTGCAGCAGCGTGTGGTGGATTTCGCCCTGACTATGGCGCCGCCACTCTTCTATACGGCCGCGCTCAAGGCTACGCTTTCCGCGCCCTTGGCGACCCCCGGCGAGGCGCTCTACGAGATGGGTCTGGAGAACGATTGATGCGCGAGCCCCGCTTCCGGCACCTTGGCCTGTTTTGCGCGGCTCAGGCGCTTAGCGCCGCGATCTTGCTCGCGCTACCCTGGGGCGCGCCGGCGCATGCGGCCGATCTGGCGGCCGCCCCGCCGCCGGCGCCGGCGCCGGTGGTCGTCGCGGTACCGACCGCCGACACGCCGGTATTCTATGGCACGCTTTATCTCTGGGCGAGTTCTCTCAGCGGCAGGACCTCCACTCTGCCAAATCTGCCGCCCGCAGACATCGACCTAAGCTTCAAGGACCTGTTGAAGAATCTCAACGGCGCCGTCATGGCCGCCGGCGAAATGCGCGTTGGACGCTGGGGCTTCCTCACGGATGTGATGTTCACGCAGGTCACGCCGACCGGCACGCTCCCTGGCCCCTTGCGGTCCGACATCGCGCTGCGCGCCCGCAGCCTCACCCTGTCGGCCGATGTGCTCTATCGGCTCTACGAATCCACGACGCTGAATGTCGATGCCGGCGCGGGCCTGCGCTATTGGCATCTCGGCAACAAGCTCAGCATAGACCCGGCCTTCCTGCCGGCCTCGTTTAGCTTCACTCAATCGGAGGATTGGGCCGACCCGGTCATCGCTGGCCGCATTCAGGCCCAGCTCGGCGGGCCCTGGAGCATGACTCTGGTCGGCGACATTGGCGGCTTTGGTGTTGGCTCTAATTCAACCTGGCAAGCGATCGGCACGCTCAACTACCAGTGGAACGATAAGCTCGCGCTGCGCGCCGGCTACCGCGCGCTCTCGGTGGACTATGAGAATGGCAGCTTTCTCTATGACGTGCTGATGCAGGGTCCTATCGTGGGCGCGACCTACCGCTTCTAGCGTGCACGCCCATCCCCCGAGGTGGCGCGGCGCGTGTCGCGTACCCAGTTGGGCGTGAATGGCGGAAGGGGTGGGATTCGAACCCACGGTGGGCTTGCACCCACGGCGGTTTTCAAGACCGCTGCCTTAAACCACTCGGCCACCCTTCCCGCCGCGCCATTTCAGGCGGAGCCTTCGCCTCATACCTCAAGGCAGTTGTCCGCGTCGAGTGTGCTCGGCCGGTGCTCCTGCGCCATCCCCGATTTCCTGCCGGCACGATCATCTGTAGGGTGGTAGTGCCACCATGGAGATCAGAGCACACATGAGCGAGATGCGAGCCGAGCTGGTGCGCAAACTGTGGCACGGCCATGACCCGTTTGAGGGCTTCGATCCCACGGGAATAAAGGTGGACATGCAGGGCTGGGGCTCAACCCACCCCTATCTCGTTACGAGCGTGCACGAGATCCGTCCGGCACTGATCATCGAGGTGGGCGTGTGGAAGGGGCGCTCCGTCATCACCATGGCGAAAACCCTACGCGCGCTCGGCATTCCCGGCATGGTGCTGGCGGTGGACACGTGGCTCGGCAGCTCCGAGCACTGGGCGATTCCCAACATGTTCGCGGATCTGCGGATGAAGCAGGGATATCCGAGCCTCTACCAAACTTTCATGGCCAATATCATCCATGAAGGTCTGCAGGATTTGGTGCTGCCTTTGCCGCTGGATAGCGGCAACGCAAGTGTCTTGATGCGCGCGCATAAGATCCGCCCGCAGATGATGCATATCGATGCCGGCCATGATTATCGCTCGGTCGCCAACGATATCTTGCAATGGTGGCCGCTGCTGGAATCCAAAGGCATTCTCATCGGCGACGACTACCGGGTGGACGGTCATTTTCCCGGCGTGCGGCGCGCTTTCGACGAACTTGCGGCAGCAGGCGGGTTGGAACTGGAACATGCCCCCACCAAATGCCGTATCCGTAAGCCCTAGCCGCTCCGCACGGTCACAAAGCCACCGCCCAACGGGCGTATGACGACAGATGCAATCCCGGCGCTCCCCGGGCCGAGCGCCCGCCGTGGCAAATGCTAAAACAGGAGGAAAACTCATGGCTTCGTCTCATGGCCGGTTCGTCTGGTACGAACTGATGACCCCCGACATGGATGCCGCCACCGCCTTCTATGGCGATGTTGTCGGCTGGGGCGCGCAGAAGCATGACATGCCCGGAATGCCTTATACGCTGTTCACCACAGACGTGGGACCGGTCGCCGGGCTCATGACCCTGCCGCAAGACTTGCGCGACCAAGGGGTGCCACCCAATTGGACAGGCTATGTGCATGTGGACGATGTTGACGCAACGGCCGAACGGTCCAAGACCCTCGGCGGCGCATTGATTTTCGCGCCGCGGGATATCCCGGGCGTCGGCCGTTTTGCAGTGATCGGCGATCCGCAGGGCGCGGTGATTTCCCTATTCAAATGGGAAGACGAGAGCGCCCATCCGCTTCCAGACCAGATGGCAAAGGGGAATGTGGGCTGGCACGAGCTTCTCGCCCGCGACTGGGAGGCCGCCCTGCCCTTCTATGCAGAGCTTTTTGGGTGGCAGAAGGATCAAGCAGTGGATATGGGCCCCATGGGCACCTATCAATTGTTTGGCCAGGGAGGTAACGCCTTCGGCGGCATGTTTACAAAACCTGATGCCGTTCCGATGCCGTTCTGGCTGTATTATTTCGTGGTGGGCGACATCGATGAGGCCGGCGCACGGGTTAAGGCGAGCGGCGGTCAGGTGATCAACGGGCCGATGCCCGTTCCTGGCGGCGCATTCATCCTCCAGGCGCTAGACCCGCAAGGCGCTATGTTTGCCTTGGTGGGCGGACGAGCGGCCTGAACCCATCGCACCCGCAGCCCGTGCGGCTTGCGGGTGCCTACCACCCGATGATGCGATTGACGATGAAGCTGAGGACGAACGACACAATGAGCGCGATGACGACCTTCGACCCGAGGCCAAGCTTCAGAGCCCGGGCGCGCTCCATCCGCTGAACATATTCCGCCGCCGCGGCGACCGCTTCTTCGGCGGTGGCGGCCACCGGCACGCCGGGATGGGAAATCATCAGATTTTCCACATGACCGAAATCCTCGATCAGATGTCCATCGGCGTCACGCAGTTCGGCTGCTTCCGACAGCGACTCGATCCGTTGTGCCATCGGGCGGGGATCGTTCGTCCACAGGAACACCGGAAGGCCGCGGGCCTCGGCATACCCGAGCTCCCATGCCGTGCCGGGATCCATATGCGGGCCCCGGAACGGCGTGATGTTGGCGATGATGGCATCGGCCCGATCAAGTTGGGAAATGCAGCGTGCCCGGATTTGGGCGGAGGTCACAGCATCGTCCTGATCGGCGGTGTCGAACGGATGTAATGCTGTGATCCCATGCTTGGCACACAACTCGACCAAAGCGACGTAATGTGCCTTGGCATCCGCGCGGAAGACATCCGGCCCTGCAAGATAAACGCGTGCCATGGTCCTGCGCCGAGCAATCATGGGGGCGCAAGCAGCGCCGGCCGCCCCTCATAGCACGCGACATCCCCATGAGGGCACCGGCTTCCTCACACCGAGGTCAGGTAACTCGCAGCAAAGCCGATAACCACCAGCACCAGCCCCACGGCGAGAATGGTGACGATGCGGCCCGAGGAAACACCCTGCTTCGCTTTGGGAGACGACTTCACCACCTCACCTTCCGTGCCGCGCTGGTCCGGGGCTCGAAAGGCTGCTTCCTCGCGGCGTTCTTTCTGATCGTCCATGTGATGTCTCCTTTTCTTTGGAGACGTAACGCTGGGACGTGGGTTTCGGTTCGGTGCTCCCCCACCGCTCAGTGCAGGATTTGCGAGAGGAAGAGCTTCGTCCGTTCATGCTGAGGATTGGAGAAGAACGCGTTGGGCTCGTTCATCTCGATGATCTGCCCAGCGTCCATGAAGATCACCCGGTCGGCCACCTGACGGGCAAATCCCATTTCGTGGGTGACGCACAGCATGGTCATGCCTTCCTCGGCGAGGCTCACCATGGTGTCGAGAACCTCTTTCACCATTTCCGGATCCAACGCCGAGGTCGGCTCGTCGAACAGCATGATGCGCGGACGCATGCAGAGGGCGCGAGCGATGGCGACGCGCTGCTGCTGACCGCCCGAGAGCTGGCCGGGATATTTGTTCGCCTGCTCCGGGATCTTCACCTTCTTCAGGAAGTGCATCGCCACCTCGTCCGCCTCTTTCTTGGGCATCTTGCGGACCCACATGGGGGCGAGCGTGCAATTCTCCAGGATGGTGAGGTGCGGAAACAGGTTGAAGTGCTGGAACACCATGCCGACCTCGCGGCGCACCTCGTCGATGCGCTTGAGATCGTTGGTCAGTTCGATCCCGTCCACGACGATGCTGCCCTTCTGGTGTTCCTCCAGGCGGTTGATGCAGCGGATCATGGTGGACTTGCCGGAGCCGGAGGGCCCGCAGATGACGATGCGCTCGCCGCGCTTCACGGTGAGGTTGATGTCCCGCAGCACGTGGAAGTCGCCGTACCATTTGTTGACTGCGACCAGTTCCACCGCGACCGCTGGCGCGGTCGCCTCGACCTCGGCGATGAGCGGATCTTGGGTATGAGAGACTGAAGACATGGCACGCTCCCTCAATGACGGTTGGACCGGTCGAGCCGCTTTTCCAGCGCCATCGAATACCGGGACATGCCGTAGCAGAAGACGAAATAGACAAGCCCCGCGAAGCCGAAGCCGGTGAACAGCGTGGTCGGCGTCGCCCAGGACGGATCGGTGAAGGACGCGCGCAGAATGCCCAGCAGATCGAAGATCGAAACGATCAGGACCAGTGTGGTGTCCTTGAACAGGCCGATGAAGTTGTTCACGATTCCGGGGATCACCAGCTTCAGGGCCTGAGGCAGGATGACGAGGCGCATCATCAGGCCTGAACGCAGGCCCATCGCCTGCGCGCCCTCGTATTGGCCCTTGGGAATCGCCTGGAGACCGCCGCGCACCACCTCCGCCATATAAGCGGAGGCAAAAAGCGCCACGCCCACCAGCGCCCGCAACAGCCCGTCGATGGTGAACCGGCCCGGCAGGAACAGGGGCAGCATATAGGTTGCGAAGAACAGCACGGTGATCAGCGGCACGCCGCGCCAGAACTCGATGAAAACGATGGAAGAAATTTTCACCAGCGGCAGGTTGGATCGCCGGCCGAGAGCGAGCAGGATGCCCAGCGGCAGCGACACGACAATGCCGGTGACGGCGATCACGAGCGTCACCAGCAGGCCGCCCCATTGGCGGGTCTCCACTTCCTGAAGGCCGAAATCTAGGTCCACGGCCAGCAGCACCAAGGCGATAACGCCGAAGGTGGAGAGCGTGCCGCGAACGGCACCGCGCCGGCTGCCACCGAAAACCGGCGCCGCGAGAGCTGCGATTGCACACGCAAGTCCGGTCACGATGATGAACTGCACCCAATAGGACAGGCGCAGCCCGGCGAACGAGCCCCGAATGTTTTCAAGCCCGGTGCCCCCCAGCAGGAAATTATTGAGCGCGAGATTGCCGCCGGTCAGCAGAACAAAGCTCACCACCGGATAGATGCCGAAAAAGGCAAGCGCGTTCAACCGCTTGTAGGGTACTTTGGGGAACAGAAGCGGGGCGAGCAACGCCGCACCGAGAAAATAGACGATATTGACCCGCCACCGCTCGCTCTCCGGATAGAAGCCGTACAAGATTTGGTTGAACTTGGCATAGATGAAGGGCCAGCACGCCCCGACAGGACGGCCGATCTTCTCAGGCAGGCATGCGTCGCGCCCAGCCCCGCTCCAGACTGCGTCAAAGATGAAGAACTTCAGCAGTGGGGGGATGGTGACATAGACCACCAAAATGCCGAGCAGCGTCAGCAACACCTGCCCGACCGAGCCGAACAGATGGGCGCGGGACCAGCCATAGATGCCGCGATTGGAGACCGGCGCCGGCTCCTGGGGGCGCAAATCCTTGGGAGCGACAAAAGCCGCCTGGGGCGCGGGGCGCGTTGCAGTGTTCATGGCGCCCTCACCGTTCCACGAGCGCGACGCGCTTGTTGTACCAACCCATCAACGCCGAAGTGAGGATGGAGATGGTGAGGTAGACCGCCATCGTGATGGCGATGATTTCGATCGCCTGACCGGTCTGGTTCAGCGTCGTACCGGCAAAGATCGCGAACAGGTCCGGATAGCCGACCGCGACGCCCAGGGTCGAATTTTTGGTGATGTTCAGATATTGGCTGGTCAGCGGTGGCACGATCACGCGCATGGCCTGCGGGATGACCACGAGACGCAGGGTCGGACCCGAGCGCAGCCCAAGCGATTTTGCCGCCTCGGTCTGGCCCTTGGACACAGCGAGGATGCCGGCGCGCACGATCTCGGCGATGAAGCCGGCGGTGTAGATCGACAATGCCAGCAGCAGCGAAACGAATTCCGGAATCACGCGCACGCCGCCAACGAAGTTGAAGCCTTGCAGCGCCGGCTTTTCGAGCGTGACAGGCACACCGAGCGCGAAGCACACGATGATCGGCAGGCCGACGATGAGGCCGAAGCCGGTCCAGAACACCGGGAATTGCTGGCCCGTCGCCAATTGCCGCGCCTTCGCCCACCGGCCGATCAGGAACGAGGCGAGGATGGCGAGGAAGAACGCCACCACAACCCAGACGAAGCCGCTCTCGAACACCGGTCTGGGAACGACCAGGCCGCGATTGTTGACGAACACCGACGGACCCGCCACATCGCCGGCAAGGGTCCGAAACGTGGAACCGAGTGGCGCGAGGCCGATTCCCGCGAAGGTGTCGGCAAGGAAATTGAACAGGGGTTGCAGGCCGAAGCCCCAGCTCTGGCGCGGGTTCGGCATCGCCGCCAGAACCGCAAGGTACCAGAACAGGATCTGGAACAGAGGCGGCAGATTGCGCGTCACTTCCACGTAAGCGGAGGCCAGCGCCTTGATGACCACATTCTCGGACAGGCGCGCGACACCCACCAGAAAGCCGAGGATGGTGGCAAGGATAATGCCGAGGAACGCCACCAGCAGCGTGTTGAGGAGGCCCACCAGGAAGGCGCGGCCGTAGCTCATGGATTCCGAATAGGGAATGAGCGTCTGCGTAATGCCGAAGCCGGCGGAATTGTCGAGGAAGCCAAACCCGGAGGCGATGCCTTGCCGGGCAAGGTTGGCCTGGGCATTGGCGAAGAACGACCAGGCGAGCCAGATGAGCGCGATGCCCAATGCGATCTGGATCACTGCGGAACGGAGCGCCGGGTCGGTCCACGACCATCGCCGGCGCGTCGGAGCGGGCTCCGACCAGCGTGCGTCTGTCATCTAGCCCCTCAAGATCCAGGACTCTGCGGCCCTTTGGAAAATGTAGAAAAGTGAGAAAGGTCGTTCCGCCTCCAGCCGAGACGGCGCCGGCGGGCCGGCGAAAAGATCCGGCGCCCACAAGGGCGCCGGATCGCTACTTCAGCGCACCGGCATGCCGTACTGGAGGCCGCCCTGGTTCCACAGCTTGTTGAGGCCGCGGTTGATGGCAAGCGGGGTCGACGCGCCGAGATTGCGCTCGAAGATCTCGCCGTAATTGCCCACCTGCTTCACGATCTTGACGACCCAATCATTGGGCACGCCCACCGCTTCGCCGTACTTGCCATCTGAACCCAGTAGACGCTTGATCTCCGGATTCTGGGAATTGATCATCTCGTCCACGTTCTTGCTGTTCACGCCAAGCTCTTCGGCATTGAGAAGCACGAAATAGGTCCATTTGATCAGATCAAACCACTGATCGTCGCCGTGACGCACCAGCGGGCCAAGCGGTTCCTTGGAGATGACTTCCGGCAGAACGACGTGGTCATTCGCGTTGGTCAGCTTCAGCCGCACCGAATAAAGCTGCGACTGGTCCGAGGTGAAGGCATCGCACCGGCCGGAATCATAAGCCTTCACCGTCTCGTCGATGGTGGCGAACGCGATCAGCTCATACTTGAGATTGTTGGTGCGGAAATAATCGCCAACGTTCAGCTCGTTGGTGGTGCCCGTCTGCACGCAGATGGAAGCGCCAGCCAAATCCTTGACGGACTTCAGGTTCAGCGACTTGCGCACCAGGAAGCCCTGGCCGTCGTAATACATCACGCCGGCGAAGTTAAAGCCGAGGGTGGTGTCGCGCGACATGGTCCAGGTGGTGTTGCGCGAAAGCACGTCGATGCCGCCTGACTGAAGCGCAGTGAAGCGGTCCTTCGCCGAAAGCGGGGAGAATTTCACCTTGGTCGCATCGCCGAAGATGGCCGCCGCGACGGCGCGGCAGAAGTCCACGTCGATGCCGGTCCAGTTGCCTTTGTCGTCGGGATTGGAAAATCCCGGAAGGCCTTGCGTCACGCCGCAATTCAGAGCGCCGCGCGCCTTCACGTCGTCAAGCGTCGCGGCATGCCCCGCGCCGACGCCAAGCGCGATCAATCCAGCCACTGCACACAGGATGCGTTTCACGGAAGGTCCCTTCTCTTGTTGCACCTGAAGCCAATCGGACAACGTCCCGGTGTTCGGGATCGACGCCGTTGTCCGGGACGTCGTATGGGATACATCTCAATCCCTCGCGACCGGGTGGTCAATAGCATGCCGCGAGCGTGGGCAGACGCAGGATTAGGCATTTCGGAGCATCCGATGACGCCCACCGACCGTAAAGCAAGTTTCGAGCCAGAAACCGAGGTGGTCCGCCTCGGCCGCGATCCGTTCCGTTTTGATGGGTTCGTCAACCCGCCCGTGGTGCGCGGTTCAACGGTGCTCTATCCAAATTATGCCGATCTCGCCGCCCACCGCAGCCGCTACAGCTACGGCCGCCGCGGCAATCCGACCACGGAAGCCCTTGAAACGGCTCTGCAAGCCTTGGAAGGCTCCGACGGCGTGGCACTTACGCCGTCCGGCCTGTCGGCCTGCTCGATCGCGCTGCTGAGCGCCCTGGCCGCCGGCGACCACCTGCTGATGGTGGACACTGTCTACTACCCCACACGCCGTTTCTGCGACACGGTGCTGCGCCGCATGGGTGTTGAGACCACTTATTATGATCCTCTCGCTGCGGCAGGGATCGCGCAACTGTTACGGGAAAACACGCGCGCCATATTCCTTGAGGCGCCAGGCTCCCAAAGCTTCGAAATGCAGGATGTGCCGGCCATCACCACGGTCGCGCGCGCTCGCGGCATCACCACGCTCATCGACAATACGTGGGCAACGCCCCTGTTTTTCAAGCCGCACGATTTCGGTGTGGATATCTCCATCCAGGCCGGCACGAAATATATCGGCGGGCACGCCGATCTCAATCTCGGCACCATTTCTGCGGTTGGGCAGAGCTGGAAGCGGGTGCACGACACCCATGGAGACATGGGAATCTGTATCAGCCCCGACGACGCCGCCCTTGGTTCGCGCGGCCTGCGCACCATGGCGGTTCGGCTCGAGCGCCATCAGGCATCGGCATTGACGGTGGCCCGCTGGCTGCAGGCCCGCCCCGAGGTCTCTCGGGTGCTCCATCCGGGGCTTGAGAACAATCCGGGTCACGCCATTTGGAAACGCGATTTCAAGGGTTCGTCGGGCCTGTTCAGCATCATTCTGAAGCCGGTGGCGGAGCCGGCGCTGGCGGCCTTCTTCGATGCGCTTGAACTGTTCGGCATGGGCTATTCGTGGGGCGGCTACGAAAGCCTCATCATCGCATTCGACTGCTCCACCTATCGCACCGCGACCAAGTGGCAGGCCGAAGGCCCCGGGGTACGACTCCACATCGGGCTCGAAAGCCCTGCGGATCTGATGGCGGACCTTGATCAGGCCTTCGCGAAGATGGCGGCGGCCTAGGACCGCCCGTCTTTTCCCAATTCGGTGCGCACCTCCCGGCCCACCGCAACCGCAGAACTCTCCCCCCTAACGCGGGGGGAAAGCTTGGAGGATCGGACAACGGGGGAGCCGTATTCGAGCCGCTACGGTCGTCACGTCGCCGCGCGGTCCGCCCGGCGCTCGCGCAAGGCGAATTGCAGATTGCGAATGTAGATGAAAGTCGAGAGGGCCTGCCCGGCGATGAACACCGGATCCTTGCGATACAGCGCATAGACCAGTAGCAGCGTGCCACCGCCCAGCGAAAAGGTCCAAAACGCAAACGGTATTACCGAGCGCCCGGCCCGCTCGCTCGCAAGCCATTGCACCACGAACCGCATGGTGAACAGGATCTGCGCCACGAAGCCGAGGACGACCCACCAGTCGAGTTGCGAGACGAACACGTCATGCAAATAATTCCCGGCGGCCTGGACCAGTTCAACGAGCATTCGGATCAACCTCAACCAGTTCCGGCACGCGACGGCGCCGGATCAGCCACCACACCCCCAGAAGATCGGCGATGCCGACCCAAAGGCGATCGAAGAAGCCATATTTGGATTTCCCGTGCCAGCGCGGCCGGTCCACCACCGGACATGTCACGATGCCGTACCCTTCACGCGCGACAAGCGCGGGCGTGAAGCGGTGAAGCCCGTCAAATACCGGCAGGCGCAGATAGAGTTCGCGCCGCACGACTTTCAAGCCGCACCCTGTATCCTTCGTACCGTCCTGCAGCAATCCCCTGCGCACGCCATTCGCGATGCGCGACTGGATGCGCTTGAAGACGGTATCCTTGCGTCCCTGACGCTCGCCCTGGGCCATACCGACCCGTGCCCCCCCCTCGTCCAGCAGACGCAAGAGCTGCGGCAGATAGATCGGGTTGTTCTGCCCATCGCCGTCGAGCAGCAGAAGAATCTCTCCAGTCGCCGCCCAGGCGCCGGTGTTGACGCCGGCGGATTTCCCGCAGGCCTTCGCGTGGCGCAGAATCCGCACATGGGGCCGGGTCGCGGCGACCGCGTTGAGCTGGACCAACGTGTCATCGGTGGATCCGTCGTCGACGAAGATCAGCTCAAAGGGCTCTTTAAGCGCGGCTTCGATCTCCACCACGAGCGGGGCGATGTTTTCCGCCTCGTCCTTCACCGAGATGACGACTGAAAGACGAGGATTTTGCGGGGAGTTGGGCGCGGGGGAATTCAAGATCTCGCCTCTTCGAGCGCGGATATGCGTGCGGATTTAGGAACAAGGTGGGCCAGCCTGCGTGCGCTCGGCCCGGCCATCGGGCGGACTGCACCGTCACCAGCCACGGCAAAGACCAGACGGCGTGCCGCGAACAGCTTTACCATCAAGATGGTCGAAAGGCTTGCGAGCGCAGCGCCAGCAAGCACATCGCTGGGATAATGCGATCCGAGCACCACACGCGATATGGCGACAAGGACCGCAACGCAAATCAGCGCCGCCCGCGCACGCGGATAAAGGGCGGCGAACGCGAGCGCGACCGCAAACACCACCGTGCTATGGCCTGAGGGGAAGGACGAGAAGCTGGCCCGCATGGCGAACCAATCGAACGTGAGCTGTGCGTTCGGGCCTGCAAGATGAAGGGCCATGTACGGCCGCGCGCGGCCGAGCAGATACTTCACCACCAGCACCGCCAGCCCGACCCCGGCGACATTCAAGAACAAGAAGCCGAGGCGCGCCGCCACCGCCGCCGCGATGCGCCGACCCATGTCGTCGAGATGCGGTTTGAGCGCGAGCACGCCGAGCAAGGCGAGCCCCAACGGCCACAGAATGACGCCGCCGAGCCCGAGCGCCGTGATGCGCTCGAAGAAATGCACGATGCCCATGGGCGTCTTCAGCCGCAGGCCCGGGATCAAAGGGTCCACAAGGATCATAGAAGCGGCAACCAGACTCGCCACGAGGATGGCCAGGGATATGCCTTCCACCGCACCGGCCAGCCCGACTCGCGGCTGCGGCCCGCGGACGGTACGCCGCCAAAGGTAGCGCCACGCCCCGAGCAGGCTCGCGAAGAGCGCCAGAAGATCGGCGAACATGCGCGCAAGGCGGCCATTCGCCCGGGTCTCCTGCGGCGCGGCATCGGTCATGGCGTGCCCTCCGCCGGCCGATAGGCGGTGATGCTCACCTTGCGCCCGCCATTATAGGTGAAGCCGTCCACCGTCGCAGTGGCGCGGTAGGCCAGCCCGATATCGCGAGCGTGGGCCTCGAACAGCGGCTTCATATCCGCCCCGATGAACGCGATCGCGCATCCGCCCTTCTTGAGCAGGTCGCCGGCTTGGTGGGGATCGGTGAACTTGATATCCGTGCCCACGAGGAAGACGAGGCTCGGCTCCTGATAGGGGACGGTTGCGACATTGGCCGCCGGGCAGCCGCTTTCGCGCACGATCTCGGCGAGACGCTCGGAAATCCACACGCCGCGCATTTGCGGCAGCAGCACCCCGAACACACCCCAATACAGAACGAGAGCGCCCAACACCGCAACCAGGAAAGCCGGTTGCGGCCCCGGCGCGGCAATGCTGCGCGCGGCGATCACCATCAGCACCACCGCCACAGCCAGCAATGGCCACGCGACAAGCGCGAGGCCGCTGCCGAGATAGTGGAACCCGACCACAAGCACGATGAACAACAGGCCGCCGAGGATCGGCCAGAAATTGGCGAAATCGCGCATCCGCCGGCCCTGCCCTGCGAGCGCGCCCCGTTCCATCGCCAGAGCGGCAAGAATGGCAAGAGCGGGATAGAGCGGCAGGACATAATGCGGCAGTTTGGTCGCGGTGATCTCGAATACGATCCAGGCCGGAACCACCCAGGCCAGCAGGAACCGCACCGCGCGTTCCCTGCGCGCGCGCCAGGCGAACGGCACCGCCATGGCGACAAGGGCGATTGCCGGCCAGAACGTTCCCCACATGGCGAGCAGATAGGTGCCCGGCGGGCCCCAATGCCCTTCCTGCCCGTCCGTGACCTTGCCCAACATGTCGACGCCGACCGCAAGTTTATAGAAGGCGCCGTTGGTCACGAAATAAATGGCGATGAACCATGGCAGGCAGACGAGCGCGCACCACGCCAACCCGGGCAGAGGCTTCAACCGCCGCAGAAACCCGCCGGATCGCTCGATGATCACCAGGACCAGGACCGGCAGGCCCACGAACAGCGGCGCCATGGGCCCCTTCACCATGATACCCACGCCGAGCCCGGTCCAGAAAATCGCAGCCCGCGCGAAATCGCCTTTCGTGTCACCATCGGGTGTCACATAGACACGCGCGAGGACCGCCATCGAGCACAGGGTGGTAAACAGCAGAACGGCATCGGTCTTCGCGAGGCGCGCTTCAACGCCCAGCAGGACACAGCTCGCCATCATCAGCCCAGCCATGAGCGCGCCACGCCGGGATACGAAGTTCAGCGCCGCCCAATAGGTCAGCAACACCGCACCGACGGCGGCGAACAAAGACGGCAGGCGGTAAAAGATGATGGACGAGCGCGCCGAGGGACCGACCACAGCCTCAGCGATCGTTACGCTCGCCGCCTGGAGCCAGTGAATACCGGCCGGCTTCTTGTAGCGCACCTGATCGTGGAAGCGGATGTCCACATAATTGCCGCTCTCGAGCATCTGCTTCGTCGCCTGGGCGAAGCGCGCTTCGTCGCGGTCGATGGGCGAGATGCTGGAAATGCCCGGGAGGAAGGCAAGGAACGCCACCACCACCAGCGTCAGCAGGGCGCGCGCATGGCTCGCGGCCACGCGATCGAGGCCCTCGCTCAAAGAGGTCCCAATGTCGATGGCCCGGGTGCGGCGCGTGCCGGCGGGCTCGGAAATGGCCATGCGTTCAGTTGGTCCGGTCGTTCAGGGCGCGGGACCATAGCAGAAACGCCCGCGCCGGAAAGAGCCACCTCCCCGCTTGGCACCGACCATATTCCCTTACGCCTGCACTGGCGGAGCAGATGGGCGGAAGAATGGCGACTCCCTGCCTGGAATGTCAGGCGGCGTCGCCGAACTCGTTCCAGTCGAGATCGGCTCCGAAGACAAGCCAACGGGCGTTCGCTCCCAGCACCCCCGCGAGGGCCACGCTACCGGGAATCAGCGCCGGCAGGGCCGAGAGGATCGCGCCGGGCCGCCTGCGTCCCCCGCCCCAAATCATGCGCTGGGTGCTATGCGCCTGGATGTGGCGGCTCGCCCGCTCGATGGCCAGCGGACTGGCATCGTGGGCAAGACGCAGGCGAAGCCATAAATCCGCATGGTTGCTCCGCGAGATGCCGAACGACGCCGCGTTCTCCTGCACATCACCGATGCGATAATCAAGCACGACCGGAACCGCGTGCCCCAACACAAAGGGCACCGCACGGTATGCTTCGGAACCGGAAAGCTGGAGATGCAGCCCGAAGGCGCCGAGCCGGCGCATCAGCGCACCGGCAGCGGCTTCGCCCGCGGCGGCAAGATCAGCCCCATCGACAGCAATGGCCGCCACGCCGTGTCGTGCAAGGTTCCCAAGGGTCGCAGCATCAAGCCAGGCATTGCCAGGAACCACGGCCCGCAAGCGCGTTGGCGCATGCCTGACAATCCCCAGCACGTCGGACAGCAGTGCCGGCGCCGGGATGCTTACAAGGGCTGCGGATGTTCCGGTCAGATCCATGCGGCGGAGCAGAAAGCGCGCCAGGGATTTCGTGCGTTGCTCGCCTTGTGCCGGCCAGGCGGCGAGGGTGTCACAATCCGGCAGGGGCAAGAACGCGTCCACCACGTCCATGCCGCCTGTGGCTTCAATCCCATCGCGGAGTGTGCGCGCGTCAACGGCCTTCATGTCTTCCGCCCCCCACCTTCGCACCCGGTATGTTATCGCCACGAGAGTGCGAAACAATAGCCGGCTTTTCGAAGGTAACGGAAGTCATCTTAATGAAGACTGCATCCGCTCTGGATGCAATCTGATCGGCCTTTTGTGCTGCACCGCACTATTTTGTCAGAATGAGCTTGCCCTGTGCGGTCAAACGCAATTGGTAAACTTGCTCTCCGTGGGCGATGGTAATCACACGCCCGGCAGCAAACAAATCGCGGCTGTCGAGTTGTTCGCCGATCATCGGCAAGGCCCGCGCCTTGTTTTCCGCCCCCCACGCAGCCCCGCTATGTTCATGCTTCGCCATTTTGAATTACTCCAAATCAAATTCTCGCCTAGAATGGCTTAGAGCAAGTTTTTGCGCTCCTTAGAACCATTCAATATTAGATCTTCACTACATGAATGTTCAGTAATACATTAAAGCGCGCAAATCAACGCAGGCGCATCAAGGCGCTTCGCAATGCACGCGGCATGGCGGCGGATCGGGCTAAAACGGCTCGAGGCGTTCGGATAATGCGTGACCGGCGGCAACAGCAATGGCGTTGGGTTGCTCAAGCCTGGCCTTTCGATCGGCGCGCTATTCGGCCGGCGCGGGTGGCGGCGCGGGGTGCGGATCCTCGCCGCCGGAGACTGCGCGGGTCACGATACGGTCGAATCGATCCAGATAGAGGTAGATCACCGGCGTGATGTAGAGAGTCAGCAATTGCGACACCAACAGCCCGCCCACCACGGCGATGCCGAGCGGCTGACGCAATTCCGAGCCCGCTCCGGCGCCGAGCGCAATTGGCAGCACGCCGAAGATCGCAGCCAGCGTGGTCATCATGATCGGGCGGAACCGCATCAAGCAGGCTTCCCGAATGGCATCCTGCGCGTCCACGCCCTCGCGCCGCCGGCCGAGGGCGAAGTCGATCATCATGATCGCGTTCTTTTTCACGATGCCCACCAGCATGACGATGCCGATGATGGCGATGACCGACAATTCCATGTCGAAAGCCATCAGCGTCACGATTGCGCCAATGCCGGCGGAGGGTAGGCCCGACAAAATCGTCAGCGGGTGGATGAAGCTCTCGTACAGGATGCCGAGCACGATATAGATCACCACCACGGCCGCCAGGATCAGCAGCGGTTGGTTGGAAAGTGAATCCTGGAAGACTTGGGCTGTGCCCTGGAAGCCGGTATTCACGCTTGGCGGCAGGTTCGCTGCCAGCTCCGCCGAGCGGATTTGCTCAACCGCCTGGCCAAGCGACGTGCCCGGCGTGAGGTTGAAGGAGATGGTCACAGCCGGTTGCTGCTGCTGGTGGGCGATCTGCAGCGGGCCGACCGTCCGGCGGATCTCGGCGACCGATTCCAGGGGCACCACCCCGCCCTTGGAGGTGCGCAGATAGACCTTGCTGAGGTCATTGGCATCGCGCTGGAAGCGCGGCTGCACCTCGGCGATGATCGCGTATTGGTTGGTCGAAGTGTAGAGCGTGGCGACCTGCCGGGTGCCGAACTGGGTATAGAGCGCGTCACGCAGCTGCGCTTCGGTAATGCCGAGGGCCGCCGCCTTGTCTTTATCGAGATCGATCGTGAGCTGCGGATTTGAGATCTGCAGATCCGATGTCACGTCGCGCAGCCCGGGGAGCTCGGCCAGACGATCCAGCAGCGCCGGAGCGGCGGTATAAAGAGCGGCCGTATCAGAGCTTTGCAGCGTGTATTGATACTGGCTCTTGGAGGCTACGCCGCCGATATTGATGTTCTGAACGGGCTGAAAGAACACGTTGACGCCGGGAATCACCGCCATCCGCTTGCGCAGGTCCTGAATGATCTGCGTCGCGTTTTTGCTGCGCTCCGCGCGCGGCTTCAGCGCCACGAACAGGCGCCCGGTATTGGTGGTGCGACTCACCCCGGTCGCGCCGGCGGTGGAGACGAGATAGGCGACGCTCGGGTCCTCGCGGACCGCGTCTGCGACCCGCTTTTGCCGCTCGACCATGGCTTCGAACGACGTGTCGGTCGCCGCTTCCACCGTGCCGGTGATGAAGCCGGTATCCTCGGTGGGGAAAAACCCTTTGGGGATCGCGATATAGAGAGCGACCGAAGCAAACAGCGTCGCAAACGTCACGCCCAGCATGAACGGACGGTGCCGCAGCACAAAATCCAGGCTGCGGCGATAGCCGCCGAGCCAGGCCTCGAACATGGCTTCGGTGACGCGAAAGAACGCGTTGGGCTTCTTGTGATGGTCCACAGGCTTGAGGACACGGGCGCAGAGCATGGGTGTCAGGGTCAGGGAGACAAAGCCCGACACCAGGATGGCGATCGAGATCGTGACCGCGAACTCGCGGAACACACGCCCGACCACGCCCCCCATGAACAACACCGGGATGAACACCGCGACCAGTGACAGCGTCATGGAAATGATGGTGAATCCGATTTCCCGCGCACCGAGGATCGCCGCCGCGAACGGTTTCATGCCGTTCTCGATATGGCGATAGATATTCTCCAGCACCACGATGGCGTCATCCACCACGAAGCCGACGCACAAGGTGAGCGCCAGCAGCGTCATGTTGTTGATGGAGAAGTTCAGCACCCACATGGCGGCGAAGGTGGCGATGATGGAGATCGGCAGCGCCAGCGCCGGTATGATGGTTGCGCGCACGTTGCGCAGAAACAGGAAGATCACCAGAACCACCAGCACGATGGCTTCCATCAAGGTCTTCTGCACGTCGGCCACCGCATCGCGGATGGAGACCGAGCGATCGTTGAGCACCTGGATGTTCACCGAAGCCGGAAGCTGGGCACGGTATTGGGCGAGATGGGCGCGCACTTCGTCCACGACGGCCACGGTGTTGGCTTCGGGCTGGCGGACGACGGCAAGGACGATGGATCGTTCGTCATTGAACCAGGAGGCGATGCGCTCGTTCTCCACGCCGTTGGTGATGCGGGCGATCTCATCCAGCCGCACCGGCGCGCCGTTGCGCCACGCCACCACCAGCCGGCGATAGACCTCCGCATCCGCCTTTGGGATGCCCATGTCGATGGTGATGGACTGCTTGGGCCCCGACAATTGCCCGATCGGCGTGTTGGAAGCCGCAGCCTGGATCGCGCCCTGGATGTCGGCGGCGGATATATTGCGGGTGGCGGCTGCGGCGGGATCCACGCGAATGCGCACCGCATACTTCTGGGTGCCGAAAATCTGCACCTGCGCCACGCCGGGCAATTGGGAAATCTGCTGGCCGATGATGGTGTCGGCATATTCGTTCACCGACGACAAGGGCAGCGTATCTGAGGAGATGGCCAGTAGGATCACCGGCGCGTCTGCCGGATTGACCTTCCTGAAGCTCGGCGGCGTGGTCATCTCGTCCGGCAATTGCCGCTGCGCCACCGAAAGCGCCGACTGCACGTCGAGAGCGGCCGCATCGATATTGCGGGACAGATCGAACTGGATGGTAATCGAGGTCGAGCCCTGGGTGCTCGATGAGGTCAACGAGGTGATGCCGGAGATGGTCGAAAGCTGGCGCTCGATGGGTGTCGCCACCGCGGAGGCCATGGTTTCAGGGCTGGCGCCTGGAAGCGTCGCGGTGATGTTGATGGTGGGAAAGTCCACCCGCGGCAGCGCCGCCACCGGCAGAAGCCGGTAAGCGAAGAGGCCGGCCACGATCAACGACAGCATCATGAGTGTCGTCAGGACTGGGCGGCGGATGCATAGTTCCGCAAACATGGCTCAGCTCCCGGCCGGCCGCTGCGGCGATATCGTCTTCACGTCCACCCGACTGCCGGCCCGCAGCGAAAGCTGGCCTTCCGTCACCACGGTCTCGCCGTCCGAGAGGCCCTTCGTGACCACAGCCTCGCCATCCACGGTGCGGGCGACGGTCACCGGACGTACTTGTGCCAAGCCCTTTTCGATCACGAACACGAACGCACCATTCTGGCCGTTCTGCACCGCCTCTGCAGGCACGGCGATCACATCCGGCTCCATGCGCAAGGTCACCGAAACGTCGCCAAGTGTGCCCGGCCAGAGGCGCTCGTCCTCGTTCGGGAACAGCGCTCGCACCATCAACGTGCCGGTCTGGGGGTCGATTGTGTTGTCAATGGCCACTACCCGCCCGCCGCTGACGCGGTCGTTGCTACCCTGGAGGCGCAGATCCACGTCCGCCTTGCCCATGGCGGCACGCACTTCTCCTACGTAGCGTTCCGGGACGCCGAAGGTGACATAGATGGGCTTGAACTGGCGAACGGTTGCGAGCGTATCGTCCACCCGGATGACAGCTCCGGGGCGCACGCCGGAAATGCCGATGCGGCCCGTCACCGGCGAGGCGATCTCATAATAGGTTCGCTGTACCCGCAGGTTTTGAAGATTGGCCTCATCCTGCTCGACCGTCGCCCGCTGCATGTCGGCGGTCGTCTTGGCGTCGTCGAGCTGGACCTGCGATACCGCGCTGCGGGCGAGAAGACCGCTGTAGCGCTCCACATCCCGCTGGGCTTTCTCAAGCTGAACCTTATCCTTGGCGAGCGTTGCTTCGGCCTGGCGAATCTGCGCGTCCACCTCGCGCGCATCGAGCACCAGCAGGACATCGCCCTTCTTGACCGCCGCGCCGTCTTCGAACAGCACCTGCTCCACCCGGCTGGTCACGCGGGCGCGGATGGCTACCGTGACCAGAGGTTCTACAGTGCCCAGCGCCTCGAGGCGCAAGGGCATGTCCTTTTCAACCGCTGGGGCCACCAGAACCGGTACCCGCCGTTCCTGCTGCGCCTGGGCGTTTGCGGTGCCGCCTGTTTTTCCGATCAGACCGTGGGTCCACGCATAGGCCACTGCGCCGATCGCGGCAAAGCCGAGAACGACGATGAGTATCCGGCGCCTGTTCGCACTGCGTCCCACACCCATGAACACCTCAACCGCAGAAGCCGCATGTGACCGGATCGCGCGCACGCGCTCCGACCTTCCGTAAGCGTACCTTCATTTGACCCCGATTGAGCGTCGAGGAAAGCGGCTTTTGTCGCTCGGCCCCTTCCCTAACGTATCCGTGATAACTCAAAATCACACTTACACCCGGCAAAAGGTAACTCACCGATATACCGCTATGGCGTTTTGCAGACGGTCGAGAGCGGCATCCAGAGTGCCGTCGCGCTTGGCAAAGCAGAAGCGCACCACCGAGCGCACCGGGTCCTGTGCATAGAAGGCGGATACCGGGATCGCGGCGACGCCGTGCGTACGCACCAGGTCCAGGCAAAAGGCCTCGTCGTCCAGTGCGGGATCGAGTGCCGAAAGATCGATGGACAGGAAATAGGTGCCCGCGCTCGGCAACACAGGAAAGCCAAGCGCGGAAAGCCCGCCGGCAAGCCGATCGCGCGCGCGCTGGAGCTGGGCGCGCATATCCTCGAAATAGCGGTCGTCCTTGCCAAGGCCATAGGCTACTGCAGCCTGGAGGTTCGGCGGCGTTGTGAAGGTGAGGAACTGGTGGGCCTTGGAAAGGACGCGCATCAGCTCCGGCGCGGCACAGACCATGCCGACCTTCCAGCCCGTCATGCCGAAGATCTTGCCCGCCGATCCTATTTTCACAGTGCGGTCGCGCATGCCCGGCAACGCCATGAGCGGCAGGTGGCGCCGACCGTCAAACACCACATGCTCCCACACGTCGTCGCACACCGCGAGTGCGTCGAAGGCTATGCAATGGTCCGCGATCAGCTGAAGTTCTTCGCGGCTGTGGACGACGCCGGTCGGATTTTGTGGGTTGTTGAACAGCACCAGCTTGGTGCGCGGACTGAACACGCGTGAGAGCTGCTCCGCGGTTATCCGCCAGGAGGGCGGCTCCAGCCGAACAAGGCGCGGCACGCCGCCGGCGCGCAGCACCAGCGGCAGATACGCGTCATAGAGAGGCTGAAAGAGCACCACCTCGTCGCCCGGCTCGATGAGCGCGAACAAAGCGCCGGCAAGCGCCTCTGTGGCGCCAGAGGTGACCATGATCTCGCGTTCAGGATCCAGATCGAGCCCCTGCCAATGACGGTAATGCACCGCCGCCGCTTGCCGCAATTCCGGCAACCCCATCATAGGCGGATATTGATTCCAGCCGTTCAGCACCACATCGGCAGCCTTCTGGCGCACATCGAGCGGACCCGGATCATCAGGAAAACCCTGGCCGAGATTGACAGCATCGTGGGTCCGGGCGAGTCCCGACATCACCTCGAAAATGGTGGTCGGCAGAGCGGAATAGACCGGATTGAGAGTTCGCCCTACGGGATGCGGGGCCGCGGCTGGCTGAGACATGACACGCACGCAATCATTCTTGAAAGGATGGGCAATCAAACCGGCGAGTGGCAGAGCGGGAATCGGTCCCCGCGTCAAGGCCGACGATCAAATCCGGACGGATGCTTCTGCGCTATGCGGTTTTTGCTTCTGGCGCGGAAAGCGGTACCAGGGCCGTTGCCAGTTCTTCGTCGGTGACGGATGCCAGAGGCTTCAGCAGCTTGGCGGCCCGTGTCCGCTCGCCCGCGCGCATGACAAGAATCACGGTCTCGGCTCCGCCGCAGGCAGGGTCTCCACAGGCAATCTCACTCACTGAAACC
The DNA here is from genome assembly GCF_043195145.2 of Roseixanthobacter pseudopolyaromaticivorans. Lineage (NCBI taxonomy): Bacteria > Pseudomonadati > Pseudomonadota > Alphaproteobacteria > Hyphomicrobiales > Xanthobacteraceae > Roseixanthobacter > Roseixanthobacter pseudopolyaromaticivorans. The sequence goes on along the minus strand of NZ_CM195539.1, from coordinate 1,901,708 downwards.
GAAGCCGCTTCATCCAGAGCCAGAATGCGCCGGACGCTTTCGGCGAGCGTTCGGCCCGCATCGCGCGCCCCGTCTCGCTCGCCCCGGCCCCGCATGAACAATCGCACCATCGGGTGCCTCCCCTTGCGACTCGCAATCCGTGCGCACGTGGCTCGGCCGAAGCGACCCGAGCGCCAACGTGGCGGTCACATAGTGCCTGTTTGATTGCGGCCTTTGCGTGCCAGGCGCAAAAACGCCTGAATGAATTGCGTCCCCCGCCCCGCGTCCTCCCGCTCCAGCCGCAGTGCGGCCAATGTCACGCGGCCGTTTTCCACCTGCCGCACCTCGATGGCCGCGTGGCCGAACACGATACGCATGCCCGGCGCCGGACGGTCGTCCGTACGATCCGCAAAGGCAGCTGCCACGGTGAAGTCCCGGTCCTTTGGCGGAATCGGCAAGCCATAGAGCTCGCCGATGTCGCCGAGCCGGATTTCGCCAGCAAAGGGAAAAGCCGCATCCTGGCCCCAGACCAATTCCTCCAGCATGAACAGCCGATCAAGCTGATGCACGCGCTGCGGCGGCGTGAGCAGATAGACGTAATCCCGGGACAACAGGAGGCCGGCCTCCTCGGGGCCCAGCACCTTCCCCTCACGCACCACCAGGACCATGCGCGCCCAGTCCGGCAGCAGGTCGGCCCGGATCCCCACCGTCCCAGCCGCTACGGGATAGGCCACAAGCTCATGCTCGCTTTGCCCCGGAAGATCGATCTCGAAGCGCTGCGGCTCGCGGAGCGGATCTGCGAGTGCCACATCCAGCCGGCGCGCTGCGAGCGCGAGGGTCCAGCCATGCAGCAACAGCGACGTCACGACCACGATGAAGGCGATGTTGAAATAGGTGTGCGCTCCCGGAAGTCCGGCAAGCATGGGAATGGTGGCAAGAAAGATGGAAACTGCGCCGCGCAGCCCGGCCCACGAAACGAACACCTTTTCCCGCAGCGAAAAGCCGAACGGCAATAGGCAGATAAACACCGTCGCCGGCCTCCCGAGCAGAATGAGGAAGGCGGCAACACCAAGGCCGGGCAGAATGGCGTCGATCAGGCTGTGCGGCGACACCAGCAAGCCGAGCATCACGAACATGACGATCTGGCACAGCCAGGTCACGGTATCGTGGAAGCTCGTGATGGCCGCGAGCGCCCGTACCGGCCGATTTCCGACAACGAGGCCGGCAAGATAGACCGCGAGAAACCCGGACCCATGCAGCACTGACGTAAACGCAAAGATCACGATTGCAGAGGCGACCACGAATACCGGATGCAGGCCCGCCGGCAGATCTATGCGATTGATCATGAAGGCGAGCAGGAATCCCCCGGCCACGCCGAACACGATGCCGAGAACAAGTTCCTGTCCCGCGCCGGCCAGGATGTCCCAGCCGGCATGGCTGCTGCCCGCCATGAGCAGCTCCACCAGGATGATGGTGAGAAACACGGCGGCGGGATCGTTGGTGGCCGATTCGATCTCGATGACCGCCCCGACCCTGCGGCCAAGACGCAGGCCCTGTGCACGCACCAGGAACAGGACCGCGGCAGCATCGGTGGATGCGACAATGGCCCCAACCAGCAAGCCTTCCAGAAAGCCCAGACCCAGCAGCAGCATGGCCGCGCCAGCGACCAGCGCCGCCGTCATGAATACGCCGGCGGTGGACAGCAGAAAGGCAGGAGCGAGCGCACCACGCATGGTAGTGGCCCGCATGCGCAGCCCGCCGTCGAACAGGATGACCGCCAAAGCGGCGGAGCCTACGACATAGGTGGCCCCGTAATCGCTGAAGTGGATTCCGCCCGGACCATCCTCTCCGGCGAGCACGCCGATCAAAAGAAAGATCAGCAGCAAAGGCGCGCCGAACCGCGCTGCCAGCAGGCTCGATAGCGTGCCGACCACCACGAGGGCGGCACCTACCAGCAGCACCAAATTTGATAGCCCGATCACTTCCATCAGCGCTTGAAATCCTGCATTTGCCTCACACTTGGGACATGCAATGCTCGCCTGTATCCCGATTGTGGCGCTGGGGGTATAAAAACCCCATGTGACGCCAAGGCCAACAAAACGTGCCGCGGCAGATCAGCCGAAGATGGATAGGACCCATGTCGTCAGATTTCGCTGCCCGAGCCTTCCTGGTCAGGGCGTGCTTGCGTACCGCATCAGGTGCGACCACGCCCGAACCTGATACCGTATGCTTCGATCTTGATCTTGCTCTGCAGATCGTCGACGACGATCTACCGTACGTTGCGGGGATCGCAGTCTTCGCCCTTAACGCGGATGGGCAGTTGCTGAGCCAGTTCCCTTTGGTGAGCAAAGGCGTGCAAATCCCGGCGCCCAGGCCCCTCACCTTGGTCTCGCAGCGCGCGCCGGAAAAGAAGTCCATCGCTGCGGCGTGAGGCCTAGCGTGGATTAACCGCGATTTGCCATGAAGCGCACGGCTTCTATCGGCGATGTAAAATTATAAATCCGCACTTTCTTGCTGCCGCACAGGTCACAGCGAAGGCTGATATCCTGCGCCGCCCTCTCCTCCTCCGTTCCCACTGGCTGAAGACGCGGGGATTCAGAGGAAATGATGGAGCGGCGGCGACATCTTGGGCATTCGGCACAGATCATTCTTCACTGTAGCCCCAAGCCACTAGCGATCATAGCCCTCAGCGGGTCCGGCGCACATTAAGGAACAGGCCGCTCCACGCCTCCGGTGGCAGCACGTCGCGCATCCCGATGGCTCGGAGAAAACCGGGCACGATCGTGCCTTCGGCTGCCGTGAGCGCATCGTAATCCAGCACAGTCACGGCATCATCACCCAAGACCTCGCGGAAGGGGGCGAGACGAGCCTCGTAGTCCCACAGCCAGGAATCATCGGCCGTGTAATGATATTCATCCGGCCGAATGACATCTCCCCACAGATGCCGAGATCTTTGGAGCTGCGCGCGATAGGAGGCCATAAAGGCCGTCTTCTCCCGAAGGCATGCAACGATCCGAACAGGCTGGGGCAGCACATCCCGCAGCCACGCGACTTCATCCCTGTAACGCAGCAGGCAGATCCCTTCCGCCGAGAACAAGCAGGTGCGGCCCACATGCGCGACGCGGAGCGCGAGGAGATCCTGCTCCACCGCGCTTCGATAGGCTTCGTCAAACACCAATCCGCTTTCGAGGCGGAACGTGGAAATGCGGCCCGGGCGCATCGCTGCAGCATGCAATTCCACATGATTGTTGATCAGATGGCGACCCGTGTAATAAACCCAGCCGGCCCGCAGCAGATCATCGCGCCCGTATCCGAGCACATGCTGTATGGAATTCGTTCCGGTCTTGTGGAAGCCGATGTGGACGATGCTGCCATTTAGCTGGATGCCCACAGCGGTCTCCGCTCACACGCCTTTCCACATACAGGTCGCAGCTTCGCACGAGACGTCAATTGCAGCGGGCTCGGACAACAGGCTGGCGGCAGTGAAAATATATAATTGCGCCAAGAGGAGCCAGGCGCGCCAGCAAGGTGCCCCATGGGGCCACGTTGGCGACCCCGGCAGGGCTCGAACCTGCGACCTGCCGCTTAGAAGGCGGCTGCTCTATCCAGCTGAGCTACGGGGCCACGCGGCCGTTCTAACATGAACGCACGCCGCTTTCGCCGCGCGTTGCACTGTCATCCACCGAACGCGCAATCAATGAGTCCACTGGCCCTGGCGTCGGAAGGAAAAGTTGTCCGAATACGCGATTTTCCGGCGTACCGGCTCGTGAGGCTCGAACACCTGGTAAGGAATGGCGCGGCGCTCGGCATAGGCCACGGCCTCTTCCTTGGTCTCGAAACGCAGGTGGATCTGGCTCTTCATGTCGGCGGAGCTGGTGTAGCCCATCAGTGGCTCGACGGAGCGCGCGCGCTCCGGCTCATATTCCAGCACCCAATGCTTGGTCTTGCCAACGCCGGACTGCATCGCGTTGCGCGCCGGCTTGAAGATGCGTGCCACCATTGCTCGCCTGCCCCGATGTATCGCCGAGCCGAGGGGCCTTGCCCCCGACAGGCCACGCCGTCGAAAATACTTAAGTTCGGATGCTTCTATCGTGACGTGAAGGCTCTTGCAATGCGGCCCTCGTCCCGCCGCCGGCGAACCGGCGACGGGCATTGTTCAGCAGCGATCAGGAATTGATCATCTTCAGGCAGGTGGCGGCAGCTTCAGCAGAGGCGCGTGCCGTTCCCTGGTTGATCTGGCCAGACATGACAAGGCTCTTGGTCTGCGCGGTAATGACGGCACGCGCATCAGCGCCGGGCTTCATCTGTGGCGCCGCGGCGGCATAGATCGCCTGAGAATCGGCGGTGAGACCGGCCGCGCATTTGTTCGCCGCCGGGCGATCCGCGAACACGGAGGTGGAGACGAGGCACAGGCTCAGGGCCGCAATCATCTTGAATGTCACAGGCTTCTCCATCGTGATGGCATTGGACCGCTTCAGCGGACGCCGACTCGGTTCACCGGTCCGCCAGCATTTGCACCATATCCCGGCGCACCGACACCGACTCCAGGTGTGACGCCCACGCCGGCAGCACCCGCACCAACGCCCGGCCGAACGCCCACGCCGGTGCCATTGGCGACGCACCCAGCCGGATAGCCGGGCCGGGTGCAATAAACCACGCGGGGCTTCGGGCGCACAACGCAGCCTGCGGGAACGCCGGGGCCGGTACAATAGACAACCGCCTGGCTCGGCGTAGGAACGGCGGCGATGGCGGCCAGGGCCAGAGCGGCGGCGGAAAGCGTGACGGCGAGACGAGACATGGCTCAACTCCCAGAGACATAGGGCGCTAAGGGTTAGGCGTGGCGACTGGGGTTCTCAATGGCGATTCTTGACCGTTCGCGGCAATAAATGGGGAAGATTTTTTTGGGCATGTCTCGCGCTCCGTCGAGGCGTGCTAGATGTCGGTATCACTTACTGCTTGTCTCAAACTTGCGGCTGGCCGGATACCGAGCGGGGAATGGACCTAGACCAGCGATCCTCTGAGAGCGCATCGCACGACGCGGCATCTTCCGCTGCGTTTGGAGACGCTTTCGTGCATATGGCTGCGCTGCGTCAGCAGCCTGGTTTCTCTGTGGCTGTCGACCAAGCCATGCGAGGCCTCACGGGCATGTACCGTGGCCACCTGCTCCCGAACCGCATTCTCAACGATCGCGGCCGCTTGGCGCTCGCCCTGTGCACGCTCTATCTCCATCACGAGCCGGACGAGAACGGCGTGGGCGTCACCGTGACACGGCTGTCCAACCTTTGCCAGGACACTGGCGTATGCAGCCGCGGGCGCGCGAAAGCCATGATTTTGCTGATGCGCTGGGCCGGCTTTCTCGAGGTCGGGCGCACGTCCGATATCCGTGCTCAAAGCGGGCGCATACGCCCGCTGGTCCCGACGCAGCGCCTCCTGGACGAACATACCCGGCGCTGGGCCATCATGAGTGGGGCGTTGGCCCACATCAATCCGCTCGGCTCCCTCATTCTTGCGGGGCTGGACAATCCAGACTTCCTAAGCGCCCTGATCCGGCAATTGGGCCGCCGGTATATGACCGGCGTGCGCCTGCTCGATACCGCGCGTGCGCTCGCTCTTTTTGCGGAGCGAGACGGTGGGCTGATGATGGCATTCCTTCTGGCGGCGGCAGCAAATGATGCGCTGGCGGCCGGGAGTGACGCGCCCCCCGCTGTTTCCATCTCCGCTCTGGCGCGAGGATGTCATGTATCGCGCGCGCACGTTCTGAAATTGGCGCGCGAGGCGGAAGCAGAAGGACTGCTGCGACGCCTTCCGGGTTTTGAAGGCGGCATCATGGCCACCTCCGCACTGCATGCTGGAATCGAGGATTTCTTCGCCGCGGGTTTTTCGGTTCTGATGAGTTGCGGGCGCGACGCGCTGGCAGAGATCGAGGATCGCACGCCACGGGGCACGGGCACGATGACCCACGCCCCGCATATGGCAGTGCCCCCACGGCCAGACTGCAGCTCCGACATCAGGCCCTGAAGCTCAGGCTTGCGCCGCCATCAGCTGGCTGCGGACAGCGCGTCGATCCACGCTTTCGCTTTGACGAGGTCGGCTTGCGTCAGGCCGTGCCCGGCCGGAACCGTCACATGCTCCACCTGAGCCCCGCTTGCCGCCAGCATCCGCGCCAGGGCGGCCGCATTGCCGGCCGGCACGATCGGATCCATGGCGCCCGAGAGGATCAGCACCGGCGCTGCCGAGTGACCGACGGGAAGTTTTTCTTCCAGCGGCACCATGGCGCGTAGCAACACGGCACCAGCCAGCGCCTCGGGCCGAAGCAGCAGCATGGCCGCCGCAATATTGGCGCCGTTGGAAAATCCGACCGCCACCGGCGCCGAAAGGCCGTATTTGGCGCGCGCTTCACCAATGAAATCGGCAAGCTCGTTGGCGCGGCGCTTGACGTCTTGATGATCGAAGACGCCTTCCGCAAGACGTTGGAAGAAGCGGGGCATGCCGGCTTCAAGCACCTTTCCGCGCGGTGAAAGCAGGGCCGCGTTAGGCGAAAGCGCGCGGCCCAGCGGCAGGAGATCGTTCTCATCACCGCCGGTTCCGTGGAGCAACAGCAATGGCGCAGCGCCAGGGCGGAGAGCAGGCTCGAAGCTGTGGGTGAAGGAGAGTGCGGCGTCTGCCGTCAATGGATAAGTGGTCATTTCAGACCTCGTATGGGCATGCCCTGCGCCGGTGCGCAGGGCGGGAGAGGGATGCTTTCAGTGATCAGACCAGGACCGGGAGCACCTGCTCGATGATCTCGCGGCGCGGTTCGAGGAAGGACGGCAATTTCAGCGCCTCCCCCAACTTGGCCGCCGGTTCGTCAACAGCGAAGCCGGGAATGTCGGTGGCGATCTCGAACAGGACGTGACCGGGTTCGCGGAAATAAACCGAGCGGAAATAGTTCCGGTCCTTCTGCTCCGTGGTGTGAATGCCGTGGTTCTCGGCCAACCGCTTCACCATTTCGGCCTCCGCCGCGTCATCGGCGGCGCGGAAGGCCACATGGTGCACGGAACCGGCACCGGCGCGGCCGCGCAGGAAATCCCCGGCCACACGCAGGTCGACGATGCCGCCCATGGCGGTGCCGGTCGAGTAGCGCACGAGGCTGCCCTCGCGTGCGGCTTCGGCAAAGCCCAGCACGTCCGTAAGGATGGCGCCCGTCGGGGCCGCATCGGCCACCAGCAGGCTCACACTATGAAAGCCGCGAATAGCGGCGTCCGGCGGGATTTCGCCAGTGCTCCAAGCCGGCTCCTTCTCCGCACCCGGCACGCCCACCAGGGCAAGGCGCGTTCCATCGGGATCACGGAAGCCGAGCACGCTCTCGCCGAAGCGCTTCGTCGGCGCGTCGTGAACCACTCCCTTCTCGACAAAGCGATGGGCCCAATAGCCGATGGCACCCTCCGGCACGCGAAAAACGGTCTCCTGCGTCTCGCCGACGCCAAGACGGCCCGCCGCCGCATGCTCCCAGGGGAAGAACGTCAGAATGCTGCCCGGGTGACCCGCTTCATCACCGTAATAGAAGTGATAGGTGCCCGGATCGTCGAAATTGACGGTCTTTTTCACGAGGCGAAGGCCCAGCGTGTCCGTGTAGAAGGTCTTGTTCCTCTGGGCGGGGCCGGAGATCGCGGTGACGTGGTGAATCCCGTGTGTGGTCATGGCTGGCTCCTATGCCAAAAATTCTGTCTCCCTTGAAATAGAGCAAGATCAACATTCTTCAACACGCAGATCATTGCATGGATGCAAGCTGACTTTGCCAAGCTGGGGGAGTGCGTTGGCGGATGCGTGACGGCCCGGGACTGGGTGCTGGACCGAGCCGCGCGCACATGCTATCCGCCGGCCTCCATTCGTTCGGGCCGGACTCTTTATGAGGCAGATGCAGCAGCGACGACGATCTGAAGGTACGCGCCAGACGGGCGCGTGATCGTTGACGCCTGCCCGCTTGACCGGCCTTTTGCCGGCGCGGCCCCCTGCATCTTGCCTGGTTCCCATCCCATGACCGAACTTCCCGTTACCGTTGCGCCCGAATCCCCCGCCGACGCCCCAGCAATCGACAAGCTGCACCGGCGCACCTTCGGGCCAGGCCGCTTCGCCCGCACCGCCTTTCGGCTGAGGGAGCAGGCGCCACATGATCCCGCTCTCTCCTTTGTCGCCTATCTCGGCACGATGATGGTGGGATCGGTGCGGCTGACGCCCATCGAGATCGGCGGCCATCCCGCCTTGCTGCTTGGGCCGCTGACCGTGGAGCCGCCGTTTCAGTCGGTGGGTATCGGCGCCCGGCTCATGCAGATTTCGATGGCGGCCGCCCGAGACGCGGGCCATCGGCTGATCCTCCTGGTTGGCGATGCGCCCTATTATGAGCGGTTCGGCTTCAAGCCAGTAACGAGTGGTCGCGTGAGTCTGCCCGGCCCGGTGGATCCCGGACGGCTGCTTGTGGCCGAGTTGCAGCCCGGCGCATTCGATGGTGTCAGCGGCCTGGCGCGGGGACGCCCCGCCCCATAGCTCAGCGCCGTTCCCCGCAAATCCCGGCCCCGAAAATGAAAACGCCCCCGGAGATTTCCGGGGGCGTCGTGTTTTCCGATCTCAAAAGCGAAGTGCCGACCACCTCACTCGGCAGCGGCGACATCCGGGCGGACGCGCGCCTGGCGCTCCCGCTTCAGCAGCTCGGCCACCAAGAAGGCGAGCTCGATGGACTGCTCCGCATTGAGGCGCGGATCGCAATAGGTGTGGTAGCGATCGCGCAGGTCTTCGTCCGAGATGGCCCGCGCGCCACCGGTGCATTCGGTAACGTTCTTGCCGGTCATCTCCAGATGCACGCCACCGGCAAAAGTGCCTTCCGCCGCGTGCACGTCGAAGAAGGTCTTGATCTCCGACAGGATGCGATCGAACGGGCGGGTCTTGTAGCCCGAACCGGCCTTGATGGTGTTGCCGTGCATGGGATCGCACGACCACACCACGGTGCGGCCTTCCTTTTCGACTGCGCGGATCAAGGCCGGCAGATGCTCGCCCACCTTGTCCGCACCGAAGCGGCAGATCAGCGTGATGCGGCCGGCCTCATTGTCCGGCTGAAGGATATCCAGCAGGCGCAACAGGCCATCGCCGCTGAGCGAAGGGCCGCACTTGATGCCGATCGGGTTACGGATGCCGCGGAAATATTCCACATGGGCATGGTCGGGCTGACGGGTGCGATCGCCGATCCACAGCAGGTGGCCGGAGGTCGCGTACCAGTCGCCCGAAGTGGAATCCACCCGGGTCAGCGCCTGCTCATAGCCGAGCAGAAGCGCTTCGTGGCTGGTGAAGATGTCCGTGGTCCGCATCTCTGGATGGGACTGGGGATCGATCCCGCAGGCGCGCATGAAGTCGAGCGCCTCGGTGATGCGGTTTGCCAGTTCCTGGTAGCGATGGGACTGCGGGCTGTCCTTCACGAAGCCCAGCATCCACTGGTGGGCGTTCGACAGGTTTGCATAGCCGCCGGTCGCGAACGCGCGCAGCAGATTGAGCGTCGCCGCCGACTGGCGGTACGCTTCGATCTGTCGGCGCGGATCCGGCTGGCGGGCTTCCGGGGTGAAGGCGATGTCGTTGACGATATCGCCGCGGTAGCTGGGCAAATCGACGCCGTTCACCGTCTCGATATCGGAGGAGCGCGGCTTGGCGAACTGGCCAGCAATGCGGCCCACCTTCACCACAGGCACGCCGCCCGAGAATGCGGTGACCACCGCCATCTGCAGAAACACGCGGAAGAAATCGCGGATATTGTCGGCCGAATGCTCGTCGAAGCTTTCTGCGCAATCGCCGCCCTGGAGCAGGAAGGCTTCTCCCTTCGCCACCTTGGCAAGCTCTGCCTTCAGACGGCGGGCCTCACCTGCAAAAACAAGTGGCGGGTAGGAGGCAAGCTTGCGCTCGACCTCCGTGAGGGCTTCCGCGTCGGTATAGTTCGGCATCTGCACGACCGGATAAAATCGCCAGGAATCCGGACGCCAGCCTTCGGCGCGGCGAGAGGTGGTCTCGGCGCCAGGGTTGCGGTCGGATACGAAGCGGGTCGTCATGATGCTCTCCATCGGGTCGTCCGGCGGCCTGCCCAGCACTTCGGGCAAAGCCAACCCCATGATGCGGTGCCGGAAGGCGGGCTTATACACCACCAGTCGCCACAGCGTAAGAGAAGGCCTCGACAGCCAGAAACGCCCCTCATATGGGGACGCCGGAGGCGGACGGCAGGGGTAGCGTTTGTGCGGGGAACGACTATCTTTACAGTTCATAATTGGGAATTAGGTTGAGCGCATAGCCGATGCGGCTACGGAGTGGCGGATGCCGAAGCTCGTGATCTTCCTCGCCAAGCATGCAGCGCTTGGCTTTGCAATCGCCGTGGGGTTTGTCGGCGGGCTGGTCGCGCTGGACTTGGGGCATTTGCGCACGCTGCTTGCCGGTAGCGGCGAAGCTTGGCTCCCTGCCTTCGTGTTGACGTTCGCGATGGGCCTGACTTTCTCCAGCGTGAAAATGGGTGTGGCGGTCATGCTGCTGAGCGAGGATGAGCCGCGTGGCCCTGCAGAGCCGAAGAGCGGCCGCGGCGCACGCCTTCCCGGTGCTGCTTCTTTTCGTCCGGCCCCTGTTCGCGTGCCGGTGCGCCGCTGAAGCCTCACCCTCTAAAAGTTGCAAGTGCCGCACCGACTGCAGGTCCCAGCCCTAACCCTGAGCCCAGCCATATCAAACCGAGCCCGTCTGCACGGTTGACCCCCGTTCGCGGACGAACCAAAAGGGGGCAAGGGGAGCAAACATGCTGACAAAAAAAGGAAAGTACGGGCTCAAGGCGGCGGTTCACCTCGCCCGCCTCGCCCCGGGAGACTCCGTTCAGGTGGCGGATATCGCCGAGGCGAACCAGATTCCGAAAAAGTTCCTGGACGTGATCCTCGGCGAACTGCGCAATGCCGGCATGCTATCCAGCAAGAAGGGGCGCACCGGCGGCTATCGTCTCGCCAAGCCGCCCGAGGACATTATCGTCGGCGATCTCATCCGCGCCTTGGACGGGCCCCTGGCCGCCCTGCCCTGCGCCAGCAGGAACGCTTACGTGCCATGTGACGACTGTGACATCGCGCATTGCGAGGTGCGCCTGTTAATGGTGCGGGTGCGCGATGCGATCGGTACGGTCCTCGATACCTATACCCTGGCGCAGATGCGGGACCTCTCCGCCGACCAGCTCGGTTCGTTCGTCGATTATATCTGAGGGACGTGTATCAGCGCCGGTTGGGGCCAAGATAGGGTGACGGCGGCTGCTCAGAGAACCGCTGAAGATCGTATTGCGGATAGGCGCGCGCCAAAGCTTTCGGCTCCGCCGGTGTGCTCCCGTCCACCGCATAGACCAGCTTTCCGTCGGCCAGACGCTCGACCCGGACGTCATGATGATAGGATCGCAGCAGAGCCACCATATCCCGTGCGCCAAAAGGCATGGCACGCTCGACCTCGGGAATCTTCATCTGCGCGTTGAAATAGATCCAGCCGGCAGGTATCGCCACGCACGCAATCAGAAGCAAAAGCCCCTTCGACATCTGAACAAGACGCGGGCCACGCTTCGCATAATCCGTGCGGATATTGACACGATCTTCGAAGCTGAACCCCATCCGGCCTCTCCATAAAAGGCGCGCGGTTGCACGGTGCGCCGGACGGCAAATATGGAAGAATTGAATTAAGAAGTTTAGCTGCGGGGCGCTCCTTCGTCACCTCGTGCCTAGCCCCATCTTGACGTCCCCGACCGACCCATTTAGCCGCCGCTGATGGCGGTCAGCACGAAGACGTCCATGCCCTGGGCCAGCGCTGTCGTGAGGCCCGCCCGCCGCCCGGCCACGAAGATATTGATATGCCGGCGCACCGCGGGGCTGGAATCGCAGAGCCGGTCGCGCATCCCCGGCCATCGGCCATCAAGCGCGCTCAACATCTCATCAACCGTTGTCGCGCGAAGCCGCACCCGCCGCTCGGCGCCCGGGAAAAGCCGAACCAGATGGTCGGGAAGGCGCACAAGAACCTCAGGCTTCGCGTCCAACCCGATCTGAGAGACCTCGTCCGCCATATCAGTCCTTCCACCGCAGGCTCAGACCTCGACCACCAGTGTTTCCACCGACGTGATCAGTGGCAAGTGCTCGGCGATACAGGTCCATCGGCAACCCTCGTCGGCACTGCAGTACAGTGCTCCGGAATTGGTCCCGAAATAGACCCCTGCAGGTTCCAGCGCGTCCGTCGCCATGGCCTGGCGCAGGACGTTGAAATAGGCTCCCTTCTGGGGAAGGCCTTCAATGTGCTTATCCCAGGACCGGCCGCCGTCCGTTGTGCGCCACACCGCCGCCTTCGCGTCCGGCATGAAACGCCCCACCGTGTCTCCATTCAGCGGGATCAGGTACAGCATCTCGTCATTGCGTGGATGCACGGCGGCCGGGAAGCCGAACGAGGACGGCAATCCGGCCTCGATGCTCGACCAACTGCGCCCGCCGTCGTCGGATCGATATATGCCGCAGTGATTTTGCTGATAAAGCCGGTCCGGCATGTTGGGCGCCATCACCAGGCAGTGCACGCACTGGCCGAACTCCGGATAATTCTGGCCCTCCGGCATATAATCCGCCCGCGTGCCGCGATTGCGGGCTTCCCACGTCTCGCCGCCATCAGCCGAATGGAACACGCCCGCGGCGGAGATGCCGACCCAGATCTGTGCGTCGTCCTTGGGATTCAGCACGAGTGAATGCAGGATAAGCCCCGCTCCACCAGGATGCCAATCCGAGCGGGAGGGATGGTTCTGCAGCCCGGACAGATGGGTAAAGCTCTCGCCGCCGTCGGAACTGCGGAAGAGCCCGGCAGGCTCGACACCGACATAAAGCGCGTCAGCCCCTTGGGCGAGGCTCCACGCGCTCTTCACCGGCGCAGCCCCAGCTTCATAGGAGAGACCCTCACTCGAATGCGTCCAGCTCTCACCAAGATCCGTGGACTTCCAGACCGCTGGGCCGAACCATTCGTTTCCGCCCGCCGCATAGATCGTTCCCGAGCGCGGATCGCCAACCACATGATTCAGCGGCCAAGTTTCACAAAACGGGCCGCGCACGTTCCATTTCGTACGAGCACTGTCGCTTTCCGCGATGAAAGCGCCCTTCTTCGTGCCGACCAGCACGAGGATCTTCGTCGCCATCGTCTCCTCCATGCTTCCAACGCCTTGCATTCGGTCTTACGGCACCAGATTGACCATCCAGGCGACACCGAAATGGTCCGTAACCATGCCGAAGCACGGCGAGAAGAAAGTCTTTCCCAACGGCATCTGCACTTGGCCCGTATCTGCCAGCGCGTTGAAGAAACGATGGGCCTCCGCCTCGCTCTTCACGATGAGGGACAGGCAGAAGCCATGAAAACTGGTGCTGTTCCGGCATCCCCCGTCGGAGGCCATGACGGTGCTTTCCCCGATCTTGAAGCTCACATGCATGATCTTGTTTTCGGAGCCGGGGGAGACCATGCCCGGCGGCGGCGCCTCAGGCGCCTCGCTGTACCGCATCAGCAATTCGACTTCGGCGCCGAGCGCGCCCTTATAGAATTCGAGCGCTTCCTCGCACTTGCCGTCAAAGGTCAGGTAGGGCTGGATCAGCATCAGATTTCCCCGCATGTCACGCTGCGACGTGGACGGATGCGGTTGGCGCAGCCGTCAGGGGCAAGGACGGGCGGCTCGCCATGAAGCCGACAGCCCGCTCGAAATTTTTTCGCAGAGCGGCCGGGGGAATTGGGCGGGTGATTGCGGTGCGATTGGCAGAGCTCGCAAGCCGCCTGCTGACGAGACCCGAATGGGATGTCGGGAAGGGTGGCGGAGACGGAGGGATTCGAACCCTCGAGACCCTTTTGGGGGTCTGCTCATTTAGCAAACGAGTGCCTTCAGCCTCTCGGCCACGTCTCCATTGCGCCCACCTATGCCGAACGAAAGACGGCTTTGCAAGTCGCCGCCGCCCTTGCCCCCGGAATTAAGTGCCGGCGTAGGACTTCTCTTCCACGATCAGAGAGCCGGAACGGACGTTGATCTCCTTCTTGATCGCGGCCCGCCGGTCGTTGGTCACATAGACCGAGCGGGCAAGCTCCACGAACTTGGCATCAAAGCGCTTTTCGGCTTCAAGTTCGCGTAGATCGTCCTCGATCACCCACAGCGCCTCGTTCACGCTTTTGATCTCGGCCGTCAGTCCCTCGAATCCGGTGCTCAGACCGTGAACATCGCGCAGCCGCTCCAAGGCGGTCAGCTCACGCACGACGTTTGCCCGCTTTACCGGATCGGTAATTCGCTCCGCCTTGATCTCGAGAATGGTGATCTTGTCGATCAGTTCGCCAGCAGAGACCGGAGCGAGAATCTCGACCTGGGTTGCGACAGCTTCACTTGTGCTCATGATTCTCGGCCTTGCCCATCTCAACTCCCGCCGCGATGGCAGTGAAGACGCCGCCCCAGTGCCCCGGTTGTTCCTGCCGCACCACGCGTACCGACGGGTAGAAGCGGCTTTCCACATCGCTCCCCGCGAAGGCGAAATGTGCCCCGCCGCTCGCCGCAAGCAACACCGGCCGGTTCATTGCCGCCGCAAGGTGCGCTATCGGCGCATCGACGCTCACGAGCAGATCCAAATGGTGAAGCAAAGCGGCACTGTCGAGAAACGTACCGTCGGCGTCAAAATCACTCTCCAGACGCAAAATGCGCCCGCGGAAAGACACGTGATCCATCTCGTCTGCGGCGGGTCCTTGTTGGAGACCAACAAGACGCACACCCTCGATCGCGGCAAGCGGAGCGAATGCTTCCAGCGGCGCGCTGCGCAGGGGATCGACGCGGCCCGCGTCCTCGCTCTGCCAATGGATGCCGATTACCAGATCCCCGGCAGAGCGCGCATGACTCCACGCCGAAAGCCGCTCCGGCGCCGCGTGCATGTAAGGCACCTGTGGCCACAGGGCGGGGTCGGGCGCGATGAGATTCGGCAGGCTCGTCAGCGCGACGCCCAGCACGCCCTCTTCCGCTGGATCGATTTGGGCGGGATCTGTGAGGATCACGACGCGGGGGTCGAGGTTGGCAAACAGAGCGGCGGCCGCTGGGTCGGAAAGCAGCAGACGGGGTTCGATTCCGCGGTCCGCCAAAATCGGCAGCAGGCGAACAAGGGCGAGCGTGTCCGAAAGACTTTCCCCAGCGGCCACGACCAAGGCGCGTGGGCTTCCCGCGCCATCCCAGATTCCAACGTTGCGCAGGGCAAGACGGGCGCGCGGCGCCTGCGCTGCGGCATCCAGCGCTGCCCATCCCTCGGCCCAGGCGCCACGCTCCAACGCTTCGCTCGCGCGGGCCGCAAGCGCGTGCGGATTGTGAGCGTCGAGATGCAGGGCCTTGTCGATTGCGGCGCGGGCGTCAACACGATCCGCGAGATGGGTCAGAAGCCGCGCCCGCGCCAGCAGAGCCTCGGTGAATGGCGGTTCCGCCGCAAGCAGGGCGTCGAGATCCTCCAGAGCGCCTTCCGCATCGCCGAGACCTTCGCGCGCCATGCCCCGTTCGAAGAGGGCCGCCGGGTCGGCCGGCATAGCCTCGAGGACGGCTGCGCTCTGTTCGAGCGCGGCGGCAAACGCCGCGAGGCGGCGCAGGATGAAGGCGTAGCGCAGACGAAAGTCAGCACGTAGCGGCGCAAGGGCAACAACCCGGTCGTAGGCGTCGCGCGCGCCCGGCAAGTCGCCGAGCTGAAAGCAGCATTCCCCGAGCAGGTGGTAGCCGTCGACAAAATCGGGGGCCAGCTTCACCGCTTGCTCGGCCGCGGCACGCGCCGCCGCCACCTCGCCGCGCTCCAGCAGGATGAAGCCCTTGTTGACGGGATGGACCGGAGACCAGGGCTGCAGCTGCAGCAGCCGTTCGCAATCCGCCAGTGCCGCATCGGGATGGCCCGCGCGCACCAAAGCGACCGAACGATTGGCCAGGGCCTCCACCGCCAGAGGATCCAGTTCCAGCGTCCGCGAATAGGCCTTGGCGGCTGCTTCGTGCCGGCCGAGGGCACCCAGCGCATTGGCCGCCTGGAAGTGAGCTTCACTCAGTTGGGGTGCGAGCTTGATGGCCCGTTCGGCGGCCGCCAGCGCCTTCTCGAATTGTCCGCCCCCCTGCAGCGCCACCGCAAGGAGGATTGCCGCATGCGGATCCTTAGGCGCCAGATTGGCGGTCCGGCGCGCGCTCGGCAGCGCCTCCTCCGCATTCCCCGTCTGGATCAGGGCCATGGCCAGCATCCGATGCGCATCGACAAGCGCCGGCTGGAGCTGCACAGCGAGGCGAAATCCCTCAATGGCCTTATCCATCTGCCCCGCCCGGGCAAATGCGGCGGCTTGGCCAAGTATCGTGCGCGGATCGGGCGACATTGAAAAAGCAACTCCTGGACCCTGCAGCCGCAGGCAATCCGAATGCCCGGGCGCGAGCGCCACGGGCGGTGGCGGCGGTCGCATCTAAGCCGAGCCGACGTAAAAAGCGAGGGCCCGCCTCTAACCTTCAGCGGGCGCGCTGTCCGAACAGGATGCTCTGAGCTTCCTTGTCCTTCGAAAGGTCGGGCTTGCGCTGCTCGGCGCTGACGGCGAGACCACGCTGCACCGCGGGGCGCATCTTCACCGTCTCCAGCCAGCGCTGGAAATGCGGGAATTCCTCGATTTTCTGGCCCTGGCGTTCCCAGAGCTTCGCCCAACCAACGCAGGCCATATCGGCAATGGAATAGTCGCCCGCCAGGAACTCGCGATCCTTAAGGCGGGTGTTCATCACGCCATACAGGCGGTGAACCTCGTTGGTATAGCGATCGATGGCATAGGGGATCTTTTCCGGCGCATAGATCCGGAAATGATGGGCCTGCCCCGCCATAGGGCCCAACCCGCCCATCTGCCAGAACAGCCACTCGTCCACCTCGACCCGTTTGCGCTCGTCGGCGGGGTAGAATTTGCCGGTCTTGCGGCCGAGATATTGGAGGATCGCGCCCGACTCGAACACCGAGATCGGATTGCCGTCCGGCCCGTTGGGATCGACAATCGCGGGGATCTTATTGTTGGGGGAAATGGCCAGAAATTCCGGCTTGAACTGGTCGCCTTTGCCGATGTTCACCAGTTGCACGGAATAGGGCAGCTCGCACTCCTCGAGCATAATGGCGATTTTCCACCCGTTGGGGGTGGGCCAATAATGAAGCTCGATGGGCTGCTGGACTTCGGCCATTTCAATGCTCCCCGCTCGACCGGGCAGACCCGGCGACGGTGCATACAGGTATTCCGCCGCGCGCATTCCGGCAAGCATGGCGCGCGTGGCATCGCCATCCGGCAAAAATGCGCCCGCCCCAAGGAAGGCGCGACCGGTTTCCGCCACCAGGTCGAATATTTTTGATCGAACTAGACTAAAGTCTATTGCCGTAACGGCATGACGTAGCGTCTGCTAAGACTTCGGGGGAAAGGTGCGCCAACACCGCAATGGTTCCAAAGAGAACCGCACCCCCTAGGGAGGATCCATTGACTGACACGTCCAACGTGAATGATTCCGCGCGTCCGTCGCGCCGCGGCTTTCTCACGGCTGCTGCGGCCACCGCAGCCGGTGCCGCCGTTATAGCGGCTCCCGCTGTCCATGCTCAGGCGCCGATCAAGCTAAAATTCCAGTCAACCTGGCCGAACAAGGACATCTTCCACGAATATGCGGGCGATTTCGTCCGATACGTGAACCAGATGGCCGGGGGCCGCGTGGAGCTCGAGCTCCTTGCCGCGGGCGCTGTGGTCCCGGCATTCCAGGTGCTGGACGCGGTCAGCTCCGGCATCATCGATGGCGGGCACGGTGTATCCGCTTATTGGTACGGCAAGAACAAGGCGTTCTCGCTGTTCGGAACAGCCCCCGCCTTTGGGTGGGACGCCGACGAATTGCTCGGCTGGGTGCGGTATGGCGGCGGCCAGCAGCTGTATGACGAACTCACCCAGCAGATCCTGAAGCTCAACGTCGTGGGGCTGCTCACCGGGCCCATGCCGACCCAACCGCTCGGCTGGTTTAAGGCCGAGATCACGAGCCCGGACCAGATGAAGGGCATGAAATACCGGACCGTTGGCCTCGGCGCCGATCTCTTCAAGGAAATGGGCGTCGCGGTGACCATCGTTCCCGGCGGCGAAATCGTGCCGGCCATGGACCGCGGCCTGCTGGAAGGAGCGGAATTCAACAATCCCTCGTCCGACACCGTGCTCGGCTTCCCGGATGTGTCCAAAGTTTACATGGTGCAGAGCTATCATCAGGCGCTCGAATGCTTCGAGGTCCTGTTCAACAAGACCAAGTTTGAGAGCCTGCCGAAGGACGTTCAGGCCATCATCCGAGGCGCCGCGGATGCTGCCTCCTCGGATATGATGTGGAAGGCGCAGGACCGCTATTCCAAGGATCTGGAGGCGCTCAAAGCCCGCGGTGTGAAGGTGATAACCACGCCGAAATCGGTGCTTGAGGCCCAGCTCAACGCCTGGGACAAGGTGATCGCCAATCTGTCCGCCGATCCGTTCTTCAAAAAGGTGGTGGACAGCCAGATGGCATGGGCCAAGCGCGTCGTCGGCTTCCGCCTTCAGTATGAGGTGGATAGCGCGTTCGCCTACAACCACTTCTTCCAGAAGGCCTGATCCGGGCGGCGACACGTGCCGGATGCAACTCCCTCGTCTCGAAACCGCGTCCATCCATGGCCCATGGCCATGGATGGCGGGCACATGAGGCACAGGCAGCATCGCGGCGCGTTCACCGCGGAGGATGAGGGGCGTCGTCACGGCTGCCGAAGCGGAGAATTCGCTCAATGCAAGCGTTTCTGATCGGTATCGATAAATTCAATACCTTCGTTGGAAAGTTGTTCGCCTGGGTCATCGTCATCCTAACAGTCGCCATCTGCTACGAGGTTTTCTGCAGATATGCGCTGCGCTCTCCCACGTCTTGGGCTTATGACGTCTCCTACATATTGTACGGCACTTTATTTATGATGGCGGGTGCCTACACGCTCTCACGTAACGGCCATGTCCGCGGCGACTTTCTCTATCGCAATTGGCCGCCAAAGCGGCAGGCTCTCGTCGATCTCGTCCTCTATTTTCTGTTTTTCTTCCCCGGCATCATTGCTCTGATCTACTCGGGCTGGGGCTATTTCTACCTTTCGTATTTGCTCAACGAGCATTCATCCTTCTCGCCCGACGGGCCGATGATCTGGCCCTTCAAGGGGCTGATCCCCATTACGGGCGTGCTCATGTTCATGCAGGGCGTCGTAGAGGTGATCCGCTGCATCATCACTCTGCGGACCGGCGTGTGGCCCGATCGGCTGCACGATGTCGAGGAAATGGAGAAACTCGTTCTCGAAGAAGCAGCCAACAAGGCGGATGCCGAAGCTATCGGCAAGGGGGTACTGTGATGTTTTTGTCGGATCCCGCCCTCGGCATTTTGATGCTCTTCCTCTTCCTCGTCTTCCTCATGCTCGGATTTCCCATTGCCTTTACGCTGATGGCTCTGGGCGTCGGATTTGGATACGTGACGCGCGGCGACACAGTGTTTCAGCTGTTCGTCCAACGCACCTATAGCGTTATGGCGAACGACGTTCTGATCTCGATCCCCCTGTTCCTGTTCATGGGCTATGTGGTGGAACGCGCCAACATTCTCGATCGCCTGTTTCGGGCGATCCAGTTGGCGGCGGGCTGGGTGCCGGGATCACTCGCGGTGGCCACTTTAATCACCTGCGCCATGTTCGCGACCGCCACCGGCATCGTCGGCGCCGTGGTGACGCTGATGGGGCTGCTGGCCTTTCCCGCCATGCTGCGGGCCGGCTACGATACCAAGATCGCCGCGGGCGTGGTCTGCGCGGGCGGTTGCCTTGGCATCCTGATCCCACCGAGCGTCATGTTGATCCTCTACGGCGCCACCGCCGGTGTCTCGGTGGTGAAGCTGTATGCCGCCGCGTTTCTGCCCGGCCTCATGCTCACCGGCCTTTACATGGGCTATGTCATCATCCGCGCCATGCTGAACCCGGCACTCGCGCCAAAGCTGCCGCCGGAAGAGAAAGCGAGTTCGTTCGGTGAAATCGCCTTCGCATTGGCGAGCTCGTTCTTCCCCCTGGCGGTGCTGATCAGCGGTGTGCTCGGAGCCATCATCTTCGGTCTGGCGACGCCTTCGGAAGCGGCCGCGGTGGGCGCGGCGGGCGCTGTGCTGCTCGCCCTCGCCTACCGAACCTTCTCGGTCGACAAGCTGAAGGAGAGCGTATTCCTCACCGCGCGCGCCTCCGCGATGGTGTGCTGGCTGTTCGTAGGCTCGGCGGTGTTCTCGGCGGTGTTCGCCTTGCTGGGCGGGCAGAGGGTGGTGGAGGAATTCATTCTTTCCCTCAATCTCGGCCCCATCGGCTTCCTGTTGTTGACCCAGGCCATCATCTTCGTGCTGGGCTGGCCCTTGGAGTGGACCGAGATCATCGTGATCTTTCTGCCCATCTTCCTGCCTCTGCTGGACGATTTCGGTGTGGATCCGATCTTCTTCGGCATCCTGGTGGCCCTCAACCTTCAGACCTCGTTCCTGTCTCCACCGGTGGCCATGGCCCCCTTCTATCTGAAGGGGGTGGCACCAAAGAACGTGTCCATTGACCAGATTTTCTCTGGCGTCATGCCCTTCCTCTACCTCGTCATCGTCGCAATGATCCTACTTTATGTCTTCCCCGGCATCGCGCTGTGGCTGCCGAGGGCGCTTTACGGATGAGGATCGATGGCGAAGACCAAAGCGACCGAACTCTTCACGGTCGGCTATGAGCAAACGACGTCCGGCGCGTTTCAGGACACACTGACCCGCGCCGGCGTTGATCTGCTGGTGGACGTGCGCGCGGTCGCCGCCTCGCGCCGGCCGGGCTTCTCGAAGACCGCGCTGGCGGCAGGGATCTCCGAACATGGCATCGCCTATGTCCATCTGCGGGCGCTGGGGACGCCGAAGGAGGGCCGGCTTGCAGCCCGCTCCGGCGATCACGATGCGCTGATGCGCATCTATGACGCTCACCTCGCGACGGACAAAGCCCGCGAGGCGCTGGATGAATTGGCGTCACTCGCACAGGGTCGCCGCATCTGCCTCATGTGCTACGAGCGCCACGTGGAAGGATGCCACCGTCTGCGGCTCTCCCAATTCCTGTGCGAGCGGCTCGACCTGCCGGTGACGCATCTGATTGCGGATCCGTTCTGAAGCTCAGGCCCGGTCTCGCGGCATGGTCAGCACGAGACCGAAAGAGAGAAGGCAGCCGATCGCGCCCGCAAGGAACATGGAGCCATATCCGAAGGCGGCTACCAATACGCCCGCCACCGGACCTGTAACGCCAAGCGCAATATCGAAGAAGGCCAAGAACCCTCCGACCGCAAGGCCCCGGCTTTCCGCCGGCACCCGACGGACAGCTTCGACTCCGAGAGCAGGAAAGATCAGGGAAAAGCCCACGCCTGAAAGGGCCGCGCCCGCCAGGGCGAGCGTGGGCTCGGTGGCGAGCCAGAGCATGAACTGGGCCACCGCTTCCACCAGCAACGAGACCGCAGCGACGCCGACGCCGCCGATGCGATCCGGCAGATGCGCGAGGAACAGACGCACGCCAATATAGCTGGCGCCGAACAAGAACAACCCTGCTCCGGCATTCGGCCACCCGCGGCTGGCAAACACGAGCGCCAGGAAGGTCGCCAGAACGGCAAACGGTGCGGTGGCCAGCGCCAGCGCGACGCCGTGGCGCCAGATCAGGCCCAACACGCGGTGAAAGCCGAGCCTTCGCCCCGGCATCGTGGGCACTCCTGCGATCAGGAATACCATCGGTATCGCAACGAGAGGCGCCGTAGCGGCGACTGCCGCGACGCCGGCGAATCCATAAGTGGCATTGATGGCGATCCCGACGGGAGCACCCAGGCCGATGGCGGCATAAAGCGCTATGCCCTGCCACGCCATGACCCGGCCGGTATTGGCAAGGCCGACGCGACCAATACCCCATGCCATGGCGCCGGTCAGAAACAAGCTTTCCGCAAGGCCGAGGCACAGACGGCCCGCGGTCAGGATCCCGAGGCTTACAACAGGCACTGCCGCCTCGAGGGAACCGAGATAGAAAAGCCCGGCCAGCACCGCCAGTGGCAGGCCCACCACAACGGTCTTCTTTGCACCGTAGCGGTCAACCGCCGATCCAGCCATCTGGCGGGTCAGCAAGGTGGCAAGAGATTGGATGCCCACCGCAAGCCCGGCGGTCGCGATGCTGAAGCCGAGCCCTTCGTGCACATGCAAGGCCAGCACCGGCAGCGGCACTGCGATGGCAAGGCCGCTAAAGAACACGATCCAGACGAGCGGCAATAGACGCAACAGCACGCCGCTCGATGAGACAGGGGCAAGCTCGGGCCGCAAAGGATTTGGAGGATTCAACATCAAACTGCGCTTTCGATGATGGCGGCCACACAAGCCGCACCACGTTGCGCGTTGGTTGACGTTAGACGCTTACGAAGGGAAGCCACCCTCATAACGGGGTCATTAGAGTTTGGCATTGGAATGGTCAAGCGTCTCTGTCGCCTGTTCCGACACCTGCGCGCGGGCTTGCGAGAGAGCCTCGGGTGTGTCCACGTCCAGGAAGGCGGCCGGTCCGTTCACCTCGATTTCCACAACGGCCTCCGCATGGGCCGCGACGAGATGGCGGGCCCCCACGTCACCCTCGAGTTTCGAAAGGGCGTCGAAGAATCGACGATCCCACAGGACCGGGTTGCCACGCCGCCCGTCCGCCACCGGCAGAACGATGAGACGGCCTGCATCGGGATCAAACGCGTCAACGAGGGTATCGAGGATCTGTGGCCCCACCAGGGGCATGTCGCCGAGCATGACCAATGCCGCACTTGCTCCGCCAGGCACCGCCGCGATGCCGGTGCGTACGGAGGTGGACAGACCCTCGGCGAATTCCGGATTGTGCACGAAGATGACCGGAAGATCGGCGAGGATCTGTTCCACCCGTGCACGCTCGTGCCCGGTCACTACCACCACCGGGGAGGCCCGAGAGGCAAGCGCGGCTTCCACCACACGGCGCACGACCGGGCGTCCGCCCACGTCCTCCAGCAATTTGTTGGGCCCACCCATGCGGGTTCCCCGCCCCGCCGCCAGCACAATGGCGGCCACGGGCCCCTTTTCGTCCGCCATCTCGTCAATCCCGATTCCACCGCGGGGCTGGGGCCGCGTGATGATTTCGCCCAAAAGGCCGCCTACGCCCCAGACACCGATGTCCGACGCCGTAAGGGGCACATCGGCAAGGCAGCGCATGAGCACCCAGTCGAAGCCGTTCTCCTTGGGGCTGCGTGCGCAGCCGGGCGCCCCCAGCACCGGAACGCCGTCGAGGATGCCGAGCATCAGCAGATTGCCAGGGTCCACCGGCATGCCGAGCCGTTCCACGCGGCCGCCCGCCATCTCAAGGGCGGCGGGGATCACATCTCGCCGATCCACAATCGCGGACGCGCCGAACACCACGATGCAATCCGCTCCCTCGGCGCGCACCCTTTCCAGGGCCGCTGCCAATTCCGGGGCTGCGTGCGGCACGCGCAGGTCGTGACAGATGGCAGCGCCCGCCGGGGCCAGGCGCTGGCGCGTGACCCGCAGGGTCTTTTCCACCACCTTGTCGGCAAGACCGGGAAGCAGAGTCGAAATCACCGCCACCCGCCGGCGGCGGAACGGAGCGATCCGCACTGCCGGGCGCGCGAGAGCAATCGCCCCCTCCATCAGCGCGGCTGAAATCGCATAGGGAATGATCTTCACCGTCGCCACCATGTCGCCCTCGGCGATGGCGCGGAACGGCTCCAGCGTGGCGAAGGTGACAGCTTCGTCCAGCGCGTTGAGGGCATCGACGGTCGGCCGATCGATCTCGAGAATCCCAGGACGTGTGGCGAACAGGTTTGCGCGGCCGGTGAAGGCCATGGCGGCGCGCAGTCCATCGCCGGCCAAGCACGCAGCGAGCCGGTCGGCTGCGGAATCTTCCGAGACATCGCCGGGCTCCAGCCGGGCGGCGACCACCGCGGTAAGCCCGGCCGCCTGGAGTGCCGCGATCTCTCCGGGCCCGATCCGCGCTCCCTTTTTCAGGGTGAAATGCTCCGTCCGCACAGAATGGGCAAGGATGGCGCCGTGCGCCAGCGCCAGCGGGACGGCTCCAAATTTCACGCGGCTGCCTCGGTCTTGGCCTGCGCGAGGCTACCGCCCTTGCGCAGGGCCCCAATGATCTGGGCGAGCACGGAAACGGCGATCTCCTCCGGACTCGCCGCACCGATATCGAGGCCGATGGGCGCATGGATGCGACCGATCTCCGCCGGCGAGAGCCCGAGCGCGGCCAAGCGCTCCATCCGCTTGGCATGGGTGCGCCGCGAGCCGAGGGCACCAACATAAAAGCAGTCCGCCTTCAGCGCGGCTTGAAGCGCGGGCTCGTCGATCTTCGGATCATGGGTCAGGGCGGCGACGGCCGTGAAAGCGTCGAGCGTCACATCCTTCAGCGCCTCGTCCGGCCATTTGGCGATAAGCGTCGTATCCGGAAAGCGCTCGGGCGTTGCAAAGGCGGTGCGCGGATCGATGATGGTGATGTCGTAGCCTGCGATCCGGGCAAGCGGCGCCAGCGCCTGGGAGATATGAACGGCGCCGATAGCCACGATGCGCGGCGGCGGCACCTGGACGGTCAGGAACACCCGACCCGCCGGCGTTTCGACGATGCCGCTCTTTCCGCTGGCCAGGGCGGCCCGCAATAAAGGCTCAAGCGCATCGCCCGAAATCGCATGACGCTCCACAAGGCGCTGCGCTCCGGTTTCAAGTTCGGTAATCAGGACGGTGGCGCGACGGGCGGCGCGCGCGGCTGTCAGCTGCGACAAGAGTTCGAGGTGCATGATCGCGCTTCCTCAGAATGCGGCGGGACGGGCGGCTCGGCTCAGTCCACGCGCTCAACATAGACGCGGATGGCACCGCCGCAGGAGAGCCCCACGCGCCACGCCGTTTCATCGGCGACGCCGAATTCCAGGATTCGCGGCTTGCCGGATTCGATTACGTCCATCGCTTCGCTGACCACTGCACCTTCCACGCATCCCCCGGACACGGAGCCCAGGAACCCGCCGTCCTGGTCCACAGCCAGATGGCTGCCCACCGGCCGTGGCGCCGAGCCCCAGGTTTCCAGAACGGTTGCAAGCGCGACCCCTTTGCCTTCTCGGCGCCAACGCAGGGCGCCTTCAAGGACATCCTCGTTCGAGTTGGTCATGGAATCCTCCTGCGGAGTGCGATTCTGGCAATTGGGCTGCGTTACCTATATAGGGGCGGCCCCGCGCATATTGCGCATTCAGACGCCACATCACGGAAATTTTCCGTCGGAAACGCCATGTCGACCCTGCGCACCGCCGACGATATCATCGCGGCCGGCCTTGCTCCCGAGGCGCGGCGGGAGGATCTGACGCGGGTCGGTGCACGCTATGCGGTGGCGATCACAGCAACCCTCGCGGAGCTCATCGCGCGCGAAGATCCAGAAGATCCCATCGCACGCCAGTTCTTGCCCGACCGTGCTGAACTCGATGTGCAGGCGGTGGAATTGGCCGACCCCATCGGCGATGACGCCCATTCCCCCGTGCCGGGCATCGTGCACCGCTATCCGGATCGGGTCTTACTGAAGCTGGTCAGCGTGTGTGCCGTCTATTGCCGCTTCTGCTTCCGCCGCGAGATGGTGGGCCCCGGCGGCGAAACCGCGCTGAGCCCGGCGCAGTTCGAGGCCGCCCTGGCCTATATCGCGGGCACCCCCGCTATCTGGGAGGTGATCCTCACCGGCGGCGACCCCTTCATGGTCTCGCCCCGCCGCATGGCCGAGGTGGTGCAGCGTCTTTCGGCCACCGAGCATGTGAAGGTGGTGCGCTTCCACACCCGCGTGCCCATCGCCGCGCCCGAGCGGGTCAACGATGAGCTGATCGCCGCCCTCAAGGCGCCGGGCCTGGCCTCCTATGTGGTGGTCCATGCCAACCACGCCCGCGAACTCCAACCGAATGTGCGTGCGGCGCTCGCCCAGCTCGTGGATGCCGGCGTGCCGGTGCTGTCGCAATCGGTGCTGCTCAAGGGCGTGAACGACGACGCGCAGGTGCTCACCAATCTGTTTCGCGCGCTCGTGGAATGCCGGGTGAAGCCCTATTATCTGCACCATCCCGACCTTGCGCCCGGCACGGCGCATTTCCGACTGCCCATCGCGACCGGAGAGGCCCTGATGCGCACCCTCCGGGGGCGCCTCTCCGGTGTTGCGCTGCCGACCTATGTGCTCGACATCCCAGGCGGATACGGCAAAGTTCCGCTCAGCGCTGGCTATCTTGAGCCCGACGGTCGGAACGTGAGGGACCATTGCGGAGGGGTGCACGCCTATCCGCCAGACTTCCCCGCAGGAGAGTGATGGGCAGCGTTGCTCCCGCCCACGCGCAGCGGCGCCTTCTCTGCTTCCCGTCCGAGCGCGGACACCAGCGCCTCAAGGCTCGCTAGATTGTGGACGGGCCGGAAGGCATCCACATGCGGCAACATCGCCCTGATTCCGCGCGCCTTGGGCTCGAATCGGTCGTAGCGAAGCAAGGGATTGAGCCAGATCAGCCGGTGGCCCGACCGGCGCAAACGGTCCATCTCAAGTTCGAGTGTGGCGTCGGCGTCCCGCTCCAGCCCGTCCGTGATGAGGAGCACGATAGGGTTTTGCCCCATCACCCGGCGTGACCAGATCTTGTTGAACGCCCGGAGCGAAGCAGCGATGCGCGTGCCGCCGGACCAGTCCTGCGCGGCCTGGCCGGCCTTCTCCAGCGCTTCGTCCGGATCGCGATGGCGCAGCACGCGCGTGACATTGGTGAGCCGCGTGCCGAACAAGAACGTGTGCACCCGTCCGCGCCGCTCCGTGAGCGCATGAAGGAAATGCAGGACCG
The DNA here is from genome assembly GCF_043195145.2 of Roseixanthobacter pseudopolyaromaticivorans. Lineage (NCBI taxonomy): Bacteria > Pseudomonadati > Pseudomonadota > Alphaproteobacteria > Hyphomicrobiales > Xanthobacteraceae > Roseixanthobacter > Roseixanthobacter pseudopolyaromaticivorans. The sequence continues at coordinate 1,874,810 of NZ_CM195539.1, read as the reverse complement.
GCCGCGAATAATCCGCCATGGATCCGGAAATATCCACCAGCGCCACCACCGGGCGCGGGCGCACGCTCGGCCCCTTCTTGCGCAGGGGCATAAAGGCTCCCCCGCTGGCGAGCGACGCTCGCAGGGTGGACCTGAGATCGAATGCCCGCCCTTTTCGCTCCGGCTTCAGGCGACGTGTCGAGACCTCGTCATCGGGCAGGCGTAGGCGGGCGATCCGCTGCCGCGCCAAGGCAATCTCCTCGGCGTTCATCTGGGCGAAATCCTTGGTACGCAGCACGTCCTCGCTGGAGGCTGTGAAATGAGCCTCGACCTCGATCTCGCTCTTCTTGGCGCGTTGCTCGCGGCCCACACCGGCGAATAGCGCATCTTCCACGCGCTTGCGCAGATGCGGCTTTTCCTTCGCCTCTGCCCCTGGCGCAGGCGGCGAGAGCATTGCGATCAGCCGCTCCGACTGCGCGCGCCGACGCCAGAATAAATGGAACGCTTGGTCGAATATCTCCTGGTGCTCATGGCGACTGACGAACACGGCCCGCAGCACGTTGTAGAAATCCTCGCGCGCGCCGATGCCCGCCGCATCGACCGCCTGGGCGGCATCCAGAACCGTGCCCGGCCCCACTGGCAGGCCGGCGGCGCGCAGCGCGCGGCCGAAATAGGCAATATTTTCCGAAAGCCGGCCTTCGGTCCCGGCAGACGATGCCGCGCCGCTCATTCGCGCGGTCGCAAGGCCTCGCGCGTTTCCGCGATCAGCCGTTCGATACGCCCGGCGTCGGTGCGGGCAATGTCATCCTGATATTTCAACAGCACGCCGAGCGTGTCTCCCACTATGGCAGGATCAAGAGCGGCGGCATCGAGTTCAACCAGGGCCGACGCCCAATCGAGCGTCTCGGCGACTCCGGGGACCTTGAACACGTCCTCCTTACGCAGCGCCTGAACGAAAGCCACCACCTCGCGCGACAGGCGCTCGGGCAGGCCCGGCAGACGCGCTCTCAGGATCTCGAGCTCGCGTTCGGCACTCGGATAATCCACCCAATGATAAAGGCATCGCCGCTTCAGGGCGTCGTGGATCTCTCGGGTGCGGTTGGATGTGAGGATGATCAAAGGCGGGTGCGCCGCCTTGATCGTTCCCAGTTCCGGGATGGTCACCTGGAAATCGGAAAGCACCTCCAGCAGGAAGGCTTCAAACGCTTCGTCGGTGCGGTCCAGTTCGTCTATCAGCAGCACCGGCGGGCCAGCCGGGTCGGGCATCAAGGCATCCAGCAACGGGCGACGCAGCAGATAGCGTTCCGAGAAAACATCGGAGGCGATCTCCCCCTTGTCGCTCTCTCCGGCGGCTTCCGCAAGGCGAATGGCGATCATCTGCGCGGCATAGTTCCATTCATAGACCGCGCCGGAAAGATCGAGCCCCTCATAGCATTGCAGGCGGATCAACCGCCGCCCAAGGGCTTTTGCGAGGGTGCGTGCCACTTCCGTCTTGCCGACGCCCGCCTCGCCCTCCAGCAAAAGGGGGCGCCCCATACGCAGCGCCAGAAACAACACGGTTGCGAGGGCCCGGTCGGGCACATAACCCGCCCCGCGCAGCAAAGTATCTGTGGCGTCGATGGACAAGGGAAAAGCGGAGGGTGAAACGTCGGATGCGGTCATGGGGCCAGTCTGGTTCATCGGCGCTCCCTCTCCCCCTTCACGCCGGCCCCGGCACACAGCTAGGCTTCGGCGGAGGCGGCGGGCGGCGCAGCAGGATCCTCGGAGGCGGCGGGCAGGAAACGGGAGAGCCCGTTCAGCAAATAGGCATACATGGCATAACGGGGTTCTATCAAACTGAAGAGCACGGAGACCGCCGCCGCGGCGCTGAACAAGAGCAGCCGTGCCTGCGCCGCGCGTGCCTCACCCTTCCTGGCCCGGGGCATGTCCAGCTGCAGCAGAAGCATGGAGAGCGCACCAAGGATCACCATGTTTGCGGCATAGAGCCATACCGCTGGAGCGAACTGGCCGTAATGGCCAACAACGCTGGACGAAAACGGCACGCTGGTGATGAAGAAGAGATAGAGCAGCCAAATTCGCCCGCACAGACGGGACAGTTCCTCGCCCCTGTGGCGCAGGCTGATGTTGCCGCGCCATAACGCGGCAAGCACGAAGAAGCTGATGATATAAGTGACATATTCCGATCCAAGGGTGCGCAGATGCGCCACTAGGTCCGCCGCACTGCTGATCGGCAGGCCGTCCGGCAAACGGAGCTCCAGCACCAGCAAGGTCATGGCGAAGGCGAATATGCCGTCGGTGAGAGCGTCGATCCGCGATGCAGGCAGAGTTCTCATCGGGATCAGCCAATCCGGCACAGGTCACTTCCGGGACCATCGCTCATGCAATGGGGATGGGCGGAAGACATAACCGGCCCGTCTCCTTTGTGCGGCAGCATCCTACAGAAGCAAAGCCGGTGGAAGTCCCGGTGTAGCGCACCGGGACCGCCGCCATCTTAGCCGACGATAGCCGCTACCGCCCGCTTCGCCATGACTTTCACGAGTTGAGCGCGATACTCGGCACTGCCGTGCAGGTCCGCCATGACGTCGGAAGGATCGAGCGTCAGCGCATCCACTGCAGCAGGGGAAAAATCCGCTGCGAGGGCGGCCTCGGCATCGCTCCATCGGAACACGCCGCCCTGCCCGGCTCCGGTCACCGCCACGCGCACCTCCCCGCCGCGCTCCGCCACGAACACGCCGGCCATGGCATAGCGCGAAGCGGGGTTGCGGAACTTGCGGTAGGCCGCGCGGGCCCCGACGGGAAACTCCACCGCCAGGATCACTTCATCCTCTGCCAGTGCGGTCTCAAACAAGCCGGTGAAGAAGTCATCGGCCGCGATGCGGCGCACATTGGTGATGATGGTGGCGCCGAGCGCGAGGCACGCAGCAGGATAGTCCGCGGTCGGATCGTTGTTCGCGATGGATCCTCCGATGGTCCCACGGTTTCGCACGGCCGGGTCGCCGATAAGGCCGGCCAAATCCCCCAGTGCGGGAATCGCGTCGGCCACCACGGACGAGGCGGCCACTTCTGCATGACGGGTCATGGCGCCGATGGTCAGGAAATATTGGCTGTGCTCGATGCGGCTGAGTTCCGGAATCGCCGCGAGGTCCACCAGGACGGTGGGTTGAGCAAGCCGCTGCTTGAGAGTCGGCAGAAGGGTCTGCCCACCGGCCAGCAGCTTCACATCCTCTCCTGCTCGCAGAGCTGCCAGCGCTTCATCGAGGCCGGTGGGGCGCTGATAATCGAACGCGTACATGATGCGTCTCCCTCACTCGGCCGCGCGGCGGGCGGTCTGGCCTTGTGCGATCTTCCATAGCGTCGCCGGGGTGGCCGGCATGGGTATATCCTCCGTGCCCAGCGCGTCCGTCAAAGCATTGATGACGGCCGGGGGCGCGGCGATGGCGCCCGCTTCCCCACAGCCCTTCATACCGAGCGGATTGGAAGGGCAACGGGTCTCGGTCATACCGACAACGAACGAGGGCAGATCGCCGGCACGTGGCATGGTGTAGTCCATAAAGGAGCCGGTCACGAGTTGCCCATCGGCATCATAGCGCACCCCTTCGAGCAGCGCCTGACCGACGCCCTGGGCGATACCGCCGTGGACCTGCCCTTCCACGATCATCGGATTGATGATCGAGCCGAAATCGTCCACCGCAACCCATTTGACGATCTCCGTGGTGCCCGTCTCCGGATCCACCTCCAGTTCGCAAATGTGGCAGCCGGCCGGGAAGGTGAAATTGACAGGGTCGTAGAACGCCCCTTCCTTCAACCCCGGCTCGATCTCGGACGTCGGGAATTTGTGCGCGACATAAGCGTTCAGCGCCACCGCGGCAAACGCGAGCGAACGGTCGGTGCCGCTGACGTTGAAATGGCCATCCTTGAACTCGATGTCGCCTTCCGAGGCCTCCAGGATATGGGCCGCGATCTTCTTCGCCTTGGCCTCAACCTTGTCCAGGGCCTTGGAGATGGCGGACATGCCCACTGCGCCGGAGCGCGACCCGTAAGTGCCCATGCCGAACTGCACCTTGTCGGTGTCGCCGTGGACGATGGTCACTTGGTCGATGGGAATGCCGAGGCGAGCGGAAACCAGCTGAGCAAAGGTAGTTTCATGGCCTTGGCCATGGCTATGGGAGCCCGTGAGCACCTCCACATTCCCGGTGGGATTCACACGCACCTCGGCGCTTTCCCACAGGCCCACGCCCGCACCCAGCGAGCCCACGGCCGCAGAAGGAGCGATGCCGCAGGCTTCGATATAATTGGAAAGCCCGATGCCACGCAGCTTGCCGCGCCGGGCGGCTTCCGCCTTGCGGGCCGGGAAATTGGCATAGTCCGCAAGCTCCAGCGCCTTATCGAGCGAGGCCGCATAGCCCCCGATGTCATAAGAAAGGATCACCGGCGTCTGATGCGGGAAGCTGGTGATGAAATTGCGCCGCCGGAACTCAGCCGAATCCTGCCCGATCTCACGCGCCGCCTTCTCCACGATACGCTCCACCAGGAACGTCGCTTCCGGCCGGCCGGCACCGCGATAGGCATCCACCGGCGCCGTGTTGGTATAGACCGCGTCGACCTCGCAATAGATGGCGGGGATATCGTATTGGCCGGACAGCAGCGTCGCGTAGAGATAGGTCGGCACGCAGGAAGCGAAAGTGGAGAGATAGGCCCCCATGTTCGCTACCGTCTTCACCCGGAAGCCGATGATCTTGCCCTGCCCGTCCATGGCCAGTTCACCATGGGTGACATGATCTCGCCCATGGGCGTCGCACAGAAACGCCTCCGAGCGATCGCACGTCCATTTCACGGGGCGGCCCACCCGCTTGGACGCCCAGGCGCAGACGGTCTCCTCCGCATAGATAAAGATCTTGGAACCAAAGCCGCCGCCGACATCCGGCGCGATCACGCGGAGCTTGTTTTCCGGGGCGAGGCCGACGAATGCTGAAAGCACCAGGCGCGCCACGTGCGGGTTCTGGCTGGTGGTCCACAGCGTGTAGGCTTCATCGCCCGCATCATATTCGCCGATGGCCGCGCGCGGTTCCATGGGGTTGGGGGCGAGGCGGTTGTTGACGAGGTCGATCTTGGTCACATGAGCGGCGCGGGCGAAGGCCGCCTCGGTGGCGGCCTTGTCGCCCAATTCCCATTCGAACACCGTGTTGCCGGGCGCGTCGTCGTGGATCTGCGCCGCGCCGGGCGCCCGCGCCGCCCCAAGGTCGGCTGCAGCAGGAAGCACTTCGTAATCCACCTCGATCGCGGCGGCGGCATCCTTGGCGGCATTCAGCGTCTCGCCGATCACCACCGCTATATGGTCGCCCACATAGCGCACCTTGTCCTTTGCGAGCGCGGGGTGGTGACCCGCCTTCATGGGCGAGCCGTCCTTGGAATGAATCATCCAGCCGCAGATGAGCCCGCGAATGCCGTCATGCGCCAAATCCTGCCCGGTAAGGATGGCGACCACGCCCGGCATCTTGGCGGCTGCAGAGGTGTCGATGCCACGGATCAAAGCGTGGGCATAAGGCGAGCGCAGGAAATAAGCGTGGGCCTGACCGGGCCGGGAGAGGTCGTCGGTATAGCGACCCTTGCCCGTGATGAAGCGGCGGTCTTCCTTGCGGCGGACCGGCGCGCCGAGTGGCGTCACCTTGCTGGTGTCGAAGCTGTTGGCGTTCATGGCGTCCTCCCTGGGGGACTGGCGGAACTTGGACCCCCGGGCAGCGCGCTTGCGTCTTGGCGGCCAGCGTCACGGCACCGGGACATGTGACAATCGGGCGAACGGCCCGGCACCGTCACTCGGCGGCGTGCTGCAGCGCGCCGCCCATGGCCTGCGCACCAGCCTCTACCGCCTTGACGATATTGTGATAGCCGGTGCAGCGGCAGAGATTGCCGTCGAGATGCGCGCGGATGGTCGCCTCGTCGAGTTCGGCGCCATGGTGGGCCACCAGATCCAGCGCGGTCATGATCATGCCCGGCGTGCAGAACCCGCATTGCAGGCCATGGTGCTCGCGGAAGGCTTCCTGCATGGGATGAAGAGTGGCCCCGTCCGCGATCCCCTCGATGGTGGTCACGGCGTGCCCATCGGCCTGCACGGCCAGCATCGTGCACGCCTTCACCGCGGCGCCATCCAGATGCACCACGCAGGCCCCGCATTGGCTTGTGTCGCAGCCGACGTGGGTGCCGGTCAGCAGCAGTTTTTCCCGCAGGAACTGCACCAGCAGGGTCCGTGGCTCGACATCCGCAGAAACCGCCTGGCCGTTCACTGTCATGGCAATTTGCGTCATCCAGGTCCTCCCGCAGCAGGCGCCACGCCGGTTGCGCGCTCGCGCTTCGGCCCGGCCCGCACCTTTTATTTCTTCCAGTGTGGGTCTGCCAAGGTGACGTGGTCAAGGCCGATCGCGGCCGAGCGAAAGCAAATCCAAGTCGACACTCCTTCCCTGCCCGGCCCGAGGTGAGGACATGAAAATCATGTGACGCCACGCAACCAGGTGTTGCGTCGCGCTTCGCCTGTGGGAAACTCCGGTGCTTGCGCGCAAAGCCGCGCACCGATTTGTCTCCCGACGCACCTCGCGCTATGAGTCGAATGGAAAGCGCCCAAACTCCAGGCACGATCAAGAAATAGGCGCACTCGAACACAGGGCATCGGACGGATGGATATTTTCCTCCAGCAGCTCATCAACGGGCTGACGCTAGGCTCCATCTACGGCCTCATCGCCATCGGTTACACGATGGTCTTCGGCATCATCGGCATGGTGAACTTCGCCCACGGCGACGTGTTCATGGTGTCGAGCTTCATCGGCCTCACCTGCTTCCTGCTGTTGACCTCCGTGCTCGGCATCACATCGGTCTTCCTCGTGCTCGCCATCGTGCTTGTGGTGGCCATGATCTTTACCGGTCTTGTGAGCTGGACGATCGAGCGCCTTGCCTATCGCCCGCTGCGGGGCTCGTTCCGCCTCGCGCCCATGATCTCCGCCATCGGCATGTCGATCCTGCTCTCCAACTTCGTGCAGGTGGCGCAGGGCCCGCGTAACAAATCGATCCCTCCCCTGGTGACGGACGTGATCGTGCTGATCGATCGGGACGGCTATCAGGTCACCCTCGCCTACAAGCAATTGATCATCATGGCTGTCACGGCCGTGTGCCTGGGCATCTTCTGGTTCGTGGTCCAGAAGACCTCGCTCGGCCGCGCCCAGCGTGCCTGCGAGCAGGACCGCAAGATGGCGGCGCTCCTTGGCGTGGACGTGGACCGCACGATTTCCCTCACCTTCATCATCGGCGCCGCCCTGGCCGCCGTTGCGGGCACCATGTATCTGATGAATTATGGCGTGGTGAATTTCTCCGACGGCTTCGTGCCCGGTGTAAAGGCGTTCACGGCGGCGGTGCTGGGCGGCATCGGATCGCTGCCGGGTGCAGTGCTCGGCGGCCTGCTCATCGGCCTGATCGAGACGTTCTGGTCCGCCTATTTCACAATTGAATACAAGGATGTGGCCGCCTTCTCCATCCTCGCCATCACGCTCATCTTCATGCCCCAGGGCCTGCTCGGCCGGCCGGAAGTGGAGAAGGTTTGATGCAGGCCGGCGTGTCTGCGGGACACCGGGAGGCCGTGCTGCCCGTCGCGCTGAAGGATGCCGCCATTAGCGCGGTGCTCACCTTTCTGGTCCTGACGCCTCTGGTCGGGCTGCGCGCAACGGAGGATTCCGGCGGCCCCTTGATTCTCACCTATCGGTTCGGGCTGGTGCTGATCTTCGCGGCCATTGTGGCGGTGCTGCGCTTCGTGCTGCATCTCACGCTCTGGCGGCCGGGGCGGATCAAGGGCGGGCGCAGCAATGCAGCGCTGGCAGCGCTCGCCGACAAGGCGGAGCCCTTCGCGAAGCCGGTGTTCTTCTCCTTCGCCATCGCCTTTCCCGCACTCGCGGTGCTCGCGGCCGGCGACCTCGGCGCAAGCCGCTATTACATCGATCTCGGCATCTACATCATGACCTATGTGATGTTGGGCTGGGGCCTCAACATCGTGGTCGGCCTCGCGGGTCTGCTCGATCTCGGCTATGTCGCCTTCTACGCGGTCGGCGCCTATGCCTTCGCGCTGCTTTCCACCAGCGTGCCGATCAACGATTTCTTCGCCGGCCACCTGGGAGAGGGATTTTGGGCCGCCTGGTCGTTCTGGCTGTGCCTTCCCATTTCCGGCCTCCTTGCTGCCTTCTGGGGGCTGATCCTCGGCTTTCCTGTTCTGCGGCTGCGGGGTGATTATCTCGCCATCGTTACTCTGGCCTTTGGTGAAATCATCCGTCTCGTGCTGATCAATTGGGTGGATCTGACCAACGGCGGCGCGGGCATCTCCTCCATTCCCGCCATTACCTTCTTCGGCATCCCCTTCTCCTCGGGCGATGATGGGTTCGCGGCTCTGTTCGGCCTGCAATTCAATGCGATGCACCGCATTATCTTCCTCTATTTCGTCATTCTCGGCCTTGCCGCCCTCACCGCCCTCGCCACGGTGCGGCTGCGGCGCATGCCGGTGGGGCGCGCCTGGGAGGCGCTGCGGGAAGACGAGATCGCCTGCCGCTCGCTCGGCATCAACACCACCCTGACCAAGCTCACCGCCTTCTCCATCGGGGCCATGTTCGGCGGCTTTGCCGGTGCTTTCTTCGCGGTGCGGGTGCGGTTCGTGTCGCCGGAATCATTCACCTTCATGGAATCGGCGGTCATCCTCGCGATCGTGGTGCTGGGGGGAATGGGATCCCAGATGGGGGTGGCGGCCTCGGCCATCCTGCTGATCGGGGGCATGGAATTGCTGCGCAACCTCACCTTCCTGAAGGACCCTTGGCTGCTCGGGCCGGATTTCGACCCCACCCTTTACCGCATGCTCATCTTCGGCTTCGCCATGGTCGCAGTGATGGTGTGGCGGCCGCGCGGGCTGGTCTCCAGCCGGCTCGCCACCATCTTCCTGAAGGAACGCAAGAAGGTCTCGGGCGATCTCGTGAAGGAGGGCCACGGATGAGGCCCTGGGAGAGCGACCCCATCCTGCTGGTTGACCATCTGAGTATGCGTTTCGGCGGCCTTGTCGCTGTCGGCGATGTCTCGCTGCGGGCCGGACGCGGCGACATTACAGCGGTCATCGGTCCCAACGGCGCCGGGAAGACCACGGTCTTCAACTGCATCACCGGCTTTTATAAACCGAGCTCGGGGCGCCTCGCGCTTGCCCATGGGGGGGCGCCGACGGCGGCCGAGATCGACGCCCTGACCCGCAACGGGCTCGCCGCCTCCCGCACCGATGCCGGTGCCCTGTTCCTGCTGGAGCGGCTGCCGGACTACAAGGTGGCCTCGCAGGCCAAGGTCGCCCGCACCTTTCAGAACATCCGCCTGTTCTCGGGCATGACGGTGCTGGAAAATCTGCTGGTTGCCCAGCATATGAGCCTGACCGAGACCGGACTTCTCTCCCCATCGGCCCTGCTCAACCTGCCGAGCTGGCGCCGGCGCGAGAAGATGGCGGTGGACCGCGCGCTCCACTGGCTGGAGCGCATCTCCCTGGTGGATCGCGCGGACGATCCTGCCGGCGACCTGCCTTACGGCGACCAACGTCGCCTTGAGATCGCCCGCGCCATGTGCAGTGAGCCGGCCCTGTTGTGCCTGGACGAGCCCGCGGCCGGACTCAATCCGCGGGAATCCGCCGCCCTCAATGCGTTGCTGCTGGCGATCCGCGAAGAAAAGACGTCCGTGCTGCTGATCGAGCACGACATGTCGGTGGTGATGGAGATTTCGGACCACGTGATCGTGCTGGAATATGGCCGCAAAATCGCGGATGGCACGCCCGCCGAAGTGCGCTCCGACCCGCGCGTCATTGCCGCCTATCTGGGCGTGGACGAGGATGCCATCGAGCAGGTGGAAGAGGAGGTGGGACCGTGAGCTCCCTGCTTTCCCTCTCCGGCGTGAAGACCTTCTACGGCAAGATCATGGCCCTGCGCGGCGTCGATCTTGAGGTAAACGAAGGCGAGATCGTCACACTCATCGGGGCAAACGGGGCCGGCAAGTCCACCCTCATGATGACCATCTGCGGGGCACCGCGCGCGCAGGAAGGAACCATCCTGTTCGCCGGGCAGGACATTACGCGCCTGCCCACCCACGAAATCATGAGGATGAACATCGCCCAGTCCCCGGAAGGGCGTCGCATCTTTCCACGCATGAGCGTCTACGAAAATCTGCAAATGGGCGCCGCATTGTCCGGCGGGGTTCATTTCGCGCAGGATCTCGAGCGCATGTTCGAGATGTTCCCGCGCCTCAAGGAACGCCTGCAGCAGCGCGGCGGGACACTCTCCGGCGGCGAGCAGCAGATGCTGGCGATCGCCCGCGCGCTCATGAGCCGTCCGCGCCTGCTGCTGCTGGACGAACCTTCCCTCGGCTTGGCACCACTTGTTGTGCGGCAGATTTTCGACGTGATCCGCGATCTGAACCAGACCGAGGGCCTCACCGTCTTCCTGGTGGAACAGAACGCCTATCACGCGCTCAAGCTCGCCCATCGCGGCTATGTGTTGGTGAACGGCGCCATCACCATGGCCGGCACCGGGCGCGAATTGCTGGAGCGACCCGAGGTGAAGGCTGCCTATCTGGAAGGGGGCGCGTGAGCCATGGCGAATCTGCCCCATCCCGGCCGCCCCTCCTCGCCCATGATCCTCCTGCCGGTTCTGGCTCTCGCGGCTATGCTGGTGCTCTTCATCGTACGGCCGAGCGCGGTGGTGGAAGTCTCAACCGGCGATTTCATGCTGGTGACGCTGTTTCTGGGCGGCGGCGCCGCCTGGCTCACGGGGCGGGCCGTGGCAAAGGGGTGGAAGCCCTTCACCCTGGTGCTCGTCTATTCTCTGCTGCTGACGGCGGCCGTGCGGTTCTGCCATTTCGCCCTGTTCAAGGGCACGCTGTTCGCGCTCGACTATTATCTCGTGGAAGCGGTGCTGCTGTTCGCCATCGCGACGCTCGGCTTCCGGTCCGTGCGCAAGCAGCAGATGACCGCGCGCTACGATTGGCTCTACGAATCTGCCGGCCCGCTTTCCTGGCGCAACAAGGCCGGCACGGATGAAGCGGCGTGACCTATTTGGCGTGTCGACAGGCGATGAGAAACCGGCACAATGGCGGCCGGACGCACGCTCTGCCGGCGCGGTGAGGGTCTTCGGCGCACGGTATAACCAGAGGAGAACAGGATGAGGAAGCTGTTACTTGCCGGCCTCGCGGTCGGTGCCGGCCTCGCCCTTGCGGCGGCCGGGTCGGCTGCCTATGCGCAGGCGCCTCTCAAGATGGGCGCGGGCGGTCCCATGACCGGCCCGAATGCCGCTTTCGGCGCGCAGATCAAGACGGGCGTCGAACAAGCCGTGGCGGACATCAATGCTGCCGGCGGCATCAACGGCCAGAAGATCGAGCTTTCGATCGGCGACGACGCCTCGAAGCCCGAGCAGGGCAAATCTGCGGCGAACAAGTTCATCTCCGACGGCGTGAAATACGTGGTCGGCCACTTCAACTCGGGCGTCTCGATCCCGACCTCCACGGATTATGAGGAAGCCGGCGTTCTGCAGATCAGCCCGGCCTCGACCAACCCGCAGTTCACTGAACGCAAGATGTGGAACACGTTCCGCACCTGCGGCCGCGACGATCAGCAGGGCGCGGTCGCCGGCGACTACATCGTCGCCAATTTCAAGGACAAGAAGGTCGCCATCGTCCACGACAAGACCCCCTACGGGAAGGGCCTTGCGGACGAGACCCAGAAAGCCATGAACAAGGGCGGCGTTAAGGAAGTGCTCTATGAGGGCATCAATCCTGGCGAGAAGGATTATTCCGCTCTCGTCTCCAAGCTGAAGGCAGCGGGTGTGGACTTGGTCTATTTCGGTGGCCTGCATCCTGAAGCCGGGCTGCTCGTGCGCCAGATGCGCGACCAGGGCCTGAAGAGCGTTCTGTTCTCGGGCGACGGCATTACCGACAAGGAATTCTGGTCCATTGCCGGGCCCGGCGCCGCCGGCACGCTGATGACCTTCGGTCCCGATCCCCGCAAGAACCCCGCCGCGAAAGAAGTGGTGGATAAGTTTAAGGCGAAGGGCATCGATCCAGAAGGCTATGTCCTGTATTCCTACGCCGCCGTGCAGATTATCAAGCAAGCCGCCGAGGCGACCAAGTCTACCGACCCGAAGAAGATCGCCGACTACATGCATTCCGGCGCGACCTTCCAGACGGTTCTTGGCCCGCTCTCCTTCGACAAGAAGGGCGACATCACCAAGAAGGATTACGTCGTCTATATCTGGAAGGACGGCGCCTACAGCGAAATCTGACCGTATTTCGGTCGGCTGATGAAAGGCCCGCGCTTCGGCGCGGGCCTTTTTCATGGCACGCCACTTATGTTACGCCGCCGCACTGACAAGAGGACGAGCGATGCTGAAGATCTGGGGACGCCTCAACTCCACCAATGTGAAGAAAGTGGTGTGGGCCGCACGGGAATTGAGCCTGCCTTACGAGCACGCCAACGCTGGCGGACCGTTCGGGCTCGTGAACGAGCCCGAATATCGCGCGCTGAATCCCAACGGACTCGTTCCCTGTGTGGAAGACCAGGGCTTGATCCTGTGGGAATCCAATGCCGTCGTGCGTTATCTTGCAGCCCGCCACGGAGCCGGCACGCTATGGCCGGAAAATCCAGCCGTGCGCGCCATCGGCGACAAATGGATGGATTGGACCTCCACCTCATTTGCCGCGCCGTTCCGGGATGTGTTCTGGAACCTCATCCGGCTCGATCCGGAGAAGCGCGACATGGGCGCGGTGGAGGCCGGCATCGTCGCCTGCGCAGATCTTCTGGCGCGGGCGGACGCCGCGCTCGCGGACCATCCCTATCTGTCGGGGGACGCTTTCGCGATGGGCGATATCCCGCTCGGCTGCTTCGCTTATGGGTGGTTCGAAATGCCCATAACCCGCCCGCCGATGCCTCATCTGGAAGCCTGGTACGTACGGCTGAAAGACCGCCCGGCCTATCGCGACGCGGTCATGACGCCGCTCACCTGAGCGCTTCACCCGATGGTGGAAAGGGCCGGAAACGTCTCAATCAGCCAGTAGGAGACGCTGGCAATCCAGCCCGACATGAAAGCGATGCCGGTGAGCACCAGCATCGCCCCCATCACCTTCTCCATCACCGGCAGAAGGCGGCGCATGTGGCGCAGGCCGTCCAGGAACGGCCGCACCGCCACCGCCGCCAACAGGAACGGCACACCGAGACCGGCGGAATAGATCGCAAGCAGGCCCGCACCCTTCGCGACCGTTGCCTCCGATCCGGCCACCGCGAGGATCGCGCCCAGCACCGGCCCGAGGCACGGCGTCCAGCCGAAAGCAAAGGCGAGGCCCATTACGAACGCCCCCCACAGGCCGGTCGGCTCGTTCACGTGCGGCCGGGCGGTCCGCGACAGCAGATGGATCTTGAAAACGCCGAGGAAATTCAGCCCCATCACGATGATCGCGAGACCGGCGATGATGGACAGCACCTCCTGATGCGCGCGCAGCACCTCGCCAATGGCAGAGGCGCCGGCGCCCAAGGCGACAAACACAACGGTAAAGCCACTCACGAACAGCAGCGCGCCGAAAATCGCGCGCCGCCCCACCTGCTGCAGCGGTTCAGCCTTGGAGAGGTCTTCCAGCGTCGCGCCGCCGAGGAAGCACAGATAAGGCGGCACCAAAGGCAGGACGCAGGGGGAGAGGAAGCTCGCAAGGCCGGCGGCGAAGGCGGCTGGCAGCGTGACATCGGCCATGGGAGGGTCGCACCCTTCGTACGCGAAACCGAAACCCGCCGATGGGAGACGCACGGCCGGGCCTTTCGCCGACTGTCATGGGCCGGAAGTGCGCCCTCGCACAAGGGGAGCGGAACGGCCCTCCCCGCCATGTGATATGCCCCTTTGCCGCAGCCCGGCCCAGGCTGGCTTGCGCTGGGTGTGGACGTGAAGGCAGATCCTGCTCTAGAGCTTAGGCGGGGTTGCCCGGGGGCCGGGAAGTGACATGCTGAATCTCCTCACCGACGTACCCGGGCTCCAGGTGGGCCACGCCACCGACCTCAAGCTTGGATCGGGCGTAACGGCGGTGCTGTGCGATGTACCGACCATCGCCGCCGTCGATGTGCGTGGTGGCAGCCCCGGCACCCGCGAAACAGACCTTCTCGCCCCCGGTGCCAGCGTCCAGCATGTGGATGCGCTCTTCCTCTCCGGCGGATCGGCCTTCGGACTTGATGCTGGCTCCGGGATCATGTCCTGGCTTGCGGAGCGGGGACGCGGGCACCCGGTCGGTTCCGTGCGGGTGCCCATCGTGCCCGGCGCGATCCTGTTCGACCTCCTCAATGGCGGCGACAAGGCCTGGGGCCGCCATTCCCCCTATGCCGGCCTTGGATATCAGGCCGCCGAGGCGGCGCGTGGCGGCAGCTTCCTGCTCGGCTCTGTCGGAGCAGGCACCGGCGCGACCACGGCTCACGTCAAGGGTGGCTTAGGCTCGGCTTCCGCCATAACACCGGGTGGGCATGTGGTCGGGGCTCTTGTGGCGGTCAATGCGGTGGGCAGCCCGCTTATCGGCACCGGGCCTCACCTGCGTGCGGCGCCGTTCGAGCAGAATGGCGAGTTCGGCGGTTGCGGCATGCCCCAGCATTGGCCGGACGATGCCTCGGCGCTCGCCATGAAGGGCGCCACGCCCCGCGCCAACACCACCATTGCGGTGGTTGCGACGGACGCTGTTCTCACACGCTCCCAGGCACGTGCCTTTGCCGTAATGGCGCAGGATGGTTTGGCTTTATCGCTGTTTCCGGTACACACACAGCTCGACGGCGATTGCGTGTTTGCCCTTGCAACGGGTCGCAAAGAGCTTGACCCGATCCGTCACGCTGAGGCCGAGCTCGGGGCAACCGCCGCATGCGTGCTCGCGCGTGCCGTTGGACGGGCCGTATTCGAAGCCACCACCTTGCCTTTTCCCGGCGCCCAAGCCGCTTGGCGCGACCGTTTCCGCTAAAGGATACCAGATGCCCCGCCTGCCCACGATCCGCCCGGTTCGGCATGACAATGACGACGCGCCGCGCCTTTCCGGCCTTTTGGCGATCGTCTTCTGGTGCGCGTGCGGGATCACAGCTGTTCCGCTCGCGGGTATCTTCACGCTGATTTCCCTCCTCGGCCCCCAAGCGGCATGGTCGGCCATTGCGGATTCGCTATCGGCTCCCGGTGGGTCCTCGCAAATGCTGAGGTTCGGCCTGCTGCCGCAAGTCGTTCTGTTTGTCTGGGCGATCAGCTTCGTCATTTTGACCGTGCGGCGCTCGGCGCGCACGCGTGCCCTGGCACCCGCCTTGTTGGTCGTGTGGTTGATCGTGACCGCGTTCAGCCAATTTGCCATCCGCGACCTCCTGGCCCCGGACGGCCTCACCGTGGGCGATCTCGCGGCACTGCTCCCTGCCCTTCTTGCCCAAGGCGTCGGCGTTGCCGGGTTCGTCGGCTATATGCGTGAAGGCGAGCGTCCACGCCGTTATTATCGAGTCTGAAGGCGGGTCACAGGGTCCCGCGGCGCCTCGAAATGACGAACGCCACATAGACGCCCGCGAGCGTTACCGCGAGGCCGTACCATGTGAGTGCATATTCCAAATGGCGGTTGGAAAAGGAGAGCCGCGTTTCCCCGCCCTGGGGCAAGCCCCCGGGGTTCGCGGTCGCATCGGCATCAATGATGAAAGGCGCAACTTTCGCTAGGCCGCGTGCGGCGCCGATCTCCGCCGGATCGCGGCGAAACCAGGCATTGTGCGCAGGGTCGTTCGCCGGCACGAACCAGCTGGCTTCTTCCGGCATGCGCAGAAGGCCCGTGATGGTGACGGTCCCTTCGATCTGCCCCTCCCGCCGCCTCTCAGGCGCGCGGCGATCTTCCGGCACGAAGCCGCGATTGACCAGGATCGCCGATCCGTCGGCCAGCATCAGCGGCGTCAGCACCAGGAATCCGGGCCCCTTGAACGGCCCTTTCGGGTCGGACAGCACCGTGTAGACCAAGGTCTCCTTCCCATGGTCGAAGATGCCGGTAGCACGCACCGGCTGATACTCGTCCACCTCACGGGTAACGCTTGGCCATTGGGACACGGGGAGCACCGGGTGCGGATGCTGGGTGGCACGCTCCTGGACTTGAGCGACCAGTTCGTTCTTCCAGCTTAGCCGTTCCAACTGCCACGTACCGAGGCCGATCAGCACGGCAAGCGCAGCGAAGGTGGCCAGGGTGGGCAGCAGCAGCCCGCGACGCGCCGCCCCGCTCATTCGCCGTCGCGCGGCTCCAGTCGCCCCTCGGATGCCCGGTTCGCATATTGCATCGCGACCAGCACACCCTTGAACGGGCGAAGGAGCCCGAGCGTGACGATCAGAATGCCGGGAATCCAGAGCAAGGCGTGGACCCAAAGGGGCGGTTCGAACGTGACTTCGACCCAGAAGGCGAGCGCCACCACCAAAAACCCGCCGATGAGGATGACGAACACCGCTGGCCCATCACCGGCGTCGATGAACGAATAGTCCAGGCCGCAGGCCTCGCATTCCGGCGCGAGCTGGAGGAACCCCTTGAACAGCTTTCCCTTCCCACAGCGCGGGCAGCGGCAGGATAGGCCGGCGACGATGGGCGAAACAGGGCTGTAATACGGTTCCATGGGTATTCCCGTTCCGCGGCCGCGGCCAGCTACCAAACAAAACGGGGCGGCTCACGCCGCCCCGCCGATTCCTAAGAAACCCGTGGGGCTCCACAACTTCAATGGACGGACGAGCCGGCGCCCCAGACGTAGATAAAGGCGAACAGGAAGAGCCACACCACGTCCACGAAGTGCCAGTACCAAGCGGCGGCTTCGAAGCCGAAATGCTTCTGCGGCGTAAAATCCCCTGCGACGGCGCGCAGCAGGCACACCAGGAGGAAGATGGTGCCCACGATCACATGGAAGCCATGGAAGCCGGTCGCCATGAAGAAGGTGGCGCCATAAATGTTGCCCGAGAAGCCGAAGTGCACGTGCAGATATTCGAACGCCTGGCACGTCGTGAACAGCACGCCCAGCACGACCGTGAGCAGCAGGCCCCACTTGAGGCCCTGGCGGTCATTCTCCAGCAACGCGTGATGCGCCCATGTGACCGTCGTGCCGGAGGTCAGCAGCAGCAGGGTGTTGAGCAGCGGCAGGTGCCAGGGATCCAGCGATTCGATGCCATGGGGCGGCCACACGCCGCCGGTCACCTCGAACCGCGAATAATTTATCGCTTCGCCGGAAAACAGCGCCGCATCGAAATAGGCCCAAAACCACGCGACGAAGAACATGACTTCGGAGGCGATGAACAGGATCATGCCGTAGCGCAGGCCTATCTGCACCACCGGGGTATGGAAACCCAGATGGCCTTCGCGGATCATGTCCCGCCACCAGCCAAACATGGTGTAGAGCACGCCCAGGAACCCGATGCCCATCGGGATCGCCGTTCCACCATGCATCCACACCACCGCACCAGCGGTGAGGATGAAGGCCGAGATCGAGCCCACGATGGGCCACGGGCTCGGCTCCACCATGTGATAATCGTGCTGCTTCACGTGTCCCTCGGCCATTTGAAGCGGCCTCCCCTTCCAGCATTAAAATTCTACCAGGACCTTACGCTCCGCCGCAATGCGACGGTTACGTCCATCCCAACAACCAACCCGCCCGGCAGTCCGGGCTTAATCCTGTCCTGGCGCCGCCGCTCACGCCGGCTCACAGAGCCTTTTTCGAACTCTCGCTCGCAGGCTCAGCCGCGCGCGCCACCGGTGCCGCAGGCTTGGGCGCCGGGAAGAAGGTGTAAGACAATGTGATGGTCTTCACAGTGTTGAATTCGGGATCGTCCGCGATGGCTGGATCAATGAAGAACACCACCGGCATGTCTACCTTTTCGTTGGCGTGCATGGTCTGCTCGGAAAAGCAGAAGCACTGCATTTTCACGAAATACGCACCCGCCGGGGCCGGCGTGACATTGTAAGTGGCGTTGCCATAGGTTTCCGCCGACGAAAGATTGCGGGCGAGATAATAGACCATCTTGGTCTCGCCAATGCGCACGCTCACGTCCGCCTGCTCCGGCTTGAACTCCCAGGGCAGGCCGGGGGCGATATTGGAATCGAAGCGCACCTGGATCGTGCGGTCGAGCACCTTGTCAGGTGCGGCCGTGCCGACCCGCGTCGCACCGCCGAAACCGGTGAGCGAGCAGAACATCGCGTAGAAAGGCACGATGGCATAAGCCGCGCCCACCATGCCGACGGCAAAGGCGAGGCACGCCAAAGCGACCGGCATATGCCGGAACCGACGCCGCTTTGCGACGATGGGACCAGGTTCGGGTAAGGGGGGGGGCGGGGAAGTGCTCATTGCGTCCTCACAGTGGCCTGTTCAGCACGGCCGGACCCATCTTCACGATGGTGACCACGTAGAAAAGGATCACCAGAAAACCCAGCACCGACGCGATGGCGACAGATCGCGCCCGTCGGCGCCGCTTCTGCTCCTCGGTCAGAACGACGCCCTGTACCTCAGGCGCTCGCTTGTCCTTCTCATCCACCACGGATCAAACTCCCACCAGCGCTTCGACCAAAAGCGAGGCGAAGAGCAAAAACAGATAGAGAATGGAGAAGCCGAACAATTGCTTGCTTGCCTTTACGGCCGCTGCGCCCTCGCGCACGCGATAGACCTTCACGGCGAGCCATATCATGCCCGCGCCCAAAATGGCGGCCACCGCACCATAGCCATACCCGGCATAGCCCAGCCCGACCGGCACCAAGGCCAGCGGCACCAGGAAAAGCGTGTAAAGCAGGATTTGACGACGGGTCTCATCGGGCCCCGCGGTTACGGGCAGCATGGGAACCCCGGCGCGGGCATAATCATCGGCGCGATACAACGCGAGCGCCCAGAAATGCGGCGGCGTCCAGAAGAAGATGATCGCCACGAGGAGGAGGCTTTCAAGGCCCACCGAGCCAGAGGCAGCCGCCCATGCCACCATGGGCGGAAACGCGCCCGCAGCACCGCCGATGACGATGTTCTGCGATGTCGAGCGCTTCAGCCACATGGTGTAGATGACCACGTAGAAGAAGATCGTGAAGGCAAGCAGGGCACCGGCGAGCACATTCACCAGCAGGCCAAGCACCACGACTGAAAAGGCCGAGAGGGTCAGGCCGAAGGCCAGCGCCTCCTGTGGCGTCACCCGTCCGCCAGGGATGGGGCGATTCTTGGTGCGCGACATGACGGCGTCGATATCGGCATCCCACCACATGTTGAGCGCCCCGGCCGCGCCAGCGCCAACCGCGATGCACAGCAGGGCTGTAAAGGCGATCACCGGGTGCACGTGGTCGGGCGCACGAACCAGGCCGACCAAAGCCGTGAAGATCACCAGCGACATGACGCGCGGCTTCAGGAGCGACAGGTAATCGCGCGGCGAAGCGAGGCCAAGGCCCGTTTCGCTACCTCCCGTCGTCTGGTTCAAGCTCACGCTCACGTCACTCATGCGTACCGGTCCTGTCATACTGATCTTGCTCGGAACCGCAGGGCGGCGCGGTTCCCTCATACGCGTCAACTAAGCCGGCCTTGCGGCGCCTCCGGTTCCCCACCGCGGGAACCTTCCCAGACCCTCCACCGGCATTTCAGTGGCGGATACATTGCAGGTGTCCGTCACCGCTGGCCGTTTTCGAACCAACTCTCGAAACAGAACCGGCGCGGGAAACCGCGCCGGTTCACCCCGAGGGAAAAGCCGACGCTCACTTGATGCGCGGCAGAACTTCGAACTGGTGGAACGGAGGAGGCGAGGTCAACGTCCACTCCAGGGTGGTCGCACCGGGACCCCAGGGGTTCGGTCCAGCCAACTCCTTGCGGCGAAAGGCAACCACGATGCCGGTCAGGAAGATCAGCACGGCGAAGCCGGAGATATAGGAGCCGATGGACGAGATGTAGTTCCAATGCGCGAACGCATCGGGATAGTCCACATAGCGGCGCGGCATGCCGGCGAGGCCGAGGAAATGCTGCGGGAAGAACACCAGGTTCACGCCCACGAACGTAACCCAGAAGTGCAGCTTGCCCCAGAATTCCGGGATCATGTAGCCGCTCATCTTCGGGAACCAATAGTACCAGCCGGCGAAGATGGCGAACACGGCGCCGAGCGACAGCACGTAGTGGAAATGGGCCACCACGTAATAGGTGTCATGCAGCGAACGGTCGATGCCGGCGTTCGAGAGCACGACGCCGGTGACGCCGCCGACCGTGAAGAGGAAGATGAACCCGATGGCCCACAGCATGGGGGTGCGGAACTGCACCGATCCACCCCACATGGTGGCAATCCAGGAGAAGATCTTCACGCCCGTCGGAATGGCGATGATCATGGTCGCCGCGACGAAATAGGACTGCGTCGAGGCGGAGAGGCCAACCGTATACATATGGTGCGCCCACACCACGAAGCCGACCACGCCGATCGCGACCATGGCGTAGGCCATGCCGAGATAACCGAACACCGGCTTGCGCGAGAAGGTCGAGACGATATGGGAGACGATGCCGAAGCCCGGCAGGATCAGGATGTACACCTCGGGGTGGCCGAAGAACCAGAACAGGTGCTGGAACAGGATCGGATCGCCGCCGCCGGCCGGATCGAAGAAGGTGGTGCCGAAATTGCGATCCGTCAGCAGCATGGTGATGGCGCCGGCAAG
This sequence comes from Roseixanthobacter pseudopolyaromaticivorans, assembly GCF_043195145.2. NCBI lineage: Bacteria > Pseudomonadati > Pseudomonadota > Alphaproteobacteria > Hyphomicrobiales > Xanthobacteraceae > Roseixanthobacter > Roseixanthobacter pseudopolyaromaticivorans. Next base: position 1,854,137 of record NZ_CM195539.1, on the reverse strand, counting down.
CACCGGGAGCGACAGCAACAGCAGGAAGGCGGTGATCAGCTGGGCCCAGGCGAACAGCGGCATCTTGTGCAGCGTCATGCCAGGCGCGCGCATGTTGAAGATGGTGGTGATGAGGTTGATCGCGCCAAGGATCGAGGACGCGCCAGCGATATGCAGCGCGAAGATCAGCAGATCCATGGCCGGGCCGGGGTGGCCGAGCTTGGACGACAGCGGGGGATAGATGGTCCAACCGCCGCCGAAGCCGTTGGAGCCGGCGGCGCCTTCGACGAACAGCGAGATGATCGCGAGCGCGAATGCGGGCGGCATCAGCCAGAACGCGATGTTGTTGATGCGCGGGAAGGCCGTGTCCGGCGCGCCGATCATCAAGGGAATGAAGTAATTGCCGAAGCCGCCGATCAGCGCGGGCATCACCATGAAGAAGATCATGATAAGGCCGTGGCCCGTGGTGAACACGTTGAAGGTCTGCGGATTCTTGAAATATTGAAGGCCCGGCTCCATCAGTTCCAGACGGATGCCGATGGACAGCGCGCCGCCCACGATCCCCGCCACGATGGCGAAGATCAGGTACATGATGCCGATGTCCTTGTTATTCGTCGAGAACACCCACCGCTTCCATCCCGTGGGATTGTGCTCGGCATGTGCCGCGTCGTGCGCGATAGCCTCGGTGGCCATGAGTCTAGTCCTCAATCTCTTGACGTTGCCGTCTTATCTTTAAGCGCCGTCGGGTCGTACCAGGCCCGTGGGCGGGCCCTTCGATTTCGCACACGAGGCGGCGTCCTGCCATCTCGCGCGAGTTGTTTCCGGTCGATGCGTCCGAGGCGGGCGCCTCAGTTGGCCGCATCAGCGAGCACAAGCGTTCCGGCGACCGGCGCCTGCACCGTGCGGACGGACGAGGGTGCCGCAGAGAACTTCTGCTTGGCCTGCGCGATCCAGGCGTCGAACTCGGCCTGGCTCACCACACGCACCGCGATCGGCATGAACGCGTGGTCGCGACCACACAGTTCGGAGCATTGGCCGTAATAGATGCCTTCCTTGGTCGCCTTGAACCAGGATTCATTCAGGCGCCCGGGCAACGCGTCGATCTTAACGCCGAAGGACGGCACCGCGAAGGAATGGATGACGTCGGCGGCGGTCACCTGGATCCGCACGGTCTTGTTCACCGGCACGATCACTTCATTGTCCACCGCCAGCAGGCGGGGCTGGCCTGGCTTCAGATCCTTCTCCGGCACCATCAGCGAATCAAAGCCGAAGCCGCCGTTATCCGGATATTCATAGGACCAGTACCACTGATGGCCCGTAACCTTCACGGTCATGTCCGCCGGCGGAATGTTCAGCTCCAGATGGAGCAGGCGGAACGAGGGGATCGCGATCGCCACCAGGATCATCACCGGAGCAACCGTCCAGATGACCTCGATCAGCGTGTTGTGGGAGGTCTTCGAGGGCACCGGATTGGCCCGCTCGTTGAAGCGGACCATCACGATCGCCAGCAGCACCATCACGAACAGCACGATGGCCACGATGATGGCGAGCACGAAATTGTTGAACGAATGGATGCTGGCCATCACGGGCGTCGCGGCATCCTGAAGGCCGATCTGCCAGTCGGACGGCTGGCCCATACCGGCCCACGCAGCCGAGCTCAGCGAAATCGCGGCGACCATCGCGGCCACGGCGAGAGCACCGGTGCGAATGAACGAAATCATGGTAATCTGCTCTCCCTGCGCGGCGCCGTCGCTACCGCAAGCGCAGCGGTGATCGGTAGTTGGCGGACGCCGTAAGCGCGCCCGGTGGACCGGCGCATTCTTGACTTAAATCAAACACAAATCACCGCACCCCGCAATTGCGGCGCACAGGCGCACCGATGCGACACAAGGTCGGACTCCCCCTCCCCTGACAACCTGCCGGCAAAGAATTTAGCGGGGGCATTTTTACCGCCCCCCGGTGTGGGGATCCGCGCGAGAGGGTGCGGCCGGAGCGCCAGAGTGGCCGGAAACAGCCGTTTCCCATCAATTCTCCGTTTTATTCCGCAAAGGGCCGCCGCATTCTTGACATGGACGGTCAGCCTTTTAAGCCAAAACTCACGGGCGGCACGCTACGCCCTCATTGACAGTCGCGGCCCGTTTTGGATCGCCGCCAGTTTTCGGAGCCGGTGCCCATGGAGTTCATGTTGTCGCGGGGCCTCGCCCGCACGGATCGGCGCCCTGAGGCCGCCCGCCTGGTGCCGGCTGGCAAGGTCATGTGCGCCTTCATCGTCGCGGTGTTCGGCTTTTGCGGCCTGCTCTCCACCTCCCGGCCGGCCGCGGCGCAGGGCGTCGTGAAGCAAGTCTATGGGGACTGGCAGATTCGCTGCGACACGCCTCCGGGTGCGCAAACCGAACAGTGTGTCCTGCTGCAGAGCGTCCAGGCCGACGACCGCCCGAATGTCGGCCTCACCGTCATTATTCTGAAGACCGCCGACCAGAAAAGCCGGCTGCTGCGCGTTCTGGCGCCGCTTGGCGTGCTGATTCCCTCCGGCCTCGGCTTGAAGATCGACGATACCGACGTCGGCCGCGCCGGCTTCGTGCGGTGCCTGCCCAATGGCTGCGTCGCAGAAGTGGTTATGGATGACGCGCTGGTGGGGCGGTTGCGCCAGGGCAAGCAGGCGACCTTCATCATCTTCCAGACGCCGGAAGAGGGCATTGGAATACCGTTGGGTCTCAACGGCTTCGGCCCCGGCTTCGACGCTCTCAAATAGGCGTTGCCGTTACGCAACAGGCCGGGGCCGGCGCCCGCATATCGTCACAATTCTCTTGGTGCGGAGCTGTGTCCCGCCTTTAATGACGGTCGGTTCTGGCGGCATGGTTTGGCCATTGTTGCTCTGCACAAGAGCGGCCGGCGCAAGCTTGGCAGAAGGCATGGCGGATGCACGGAGACGACCACACCCTGTTCATCAGCGCTCTCGCCTTTCTGGTGGCGGCGGTGGTTTCCGTGCCGGTGGCCCGGCGGCTCGGGTTATCGCCGGTGGTGGGTTATCTGGCCGCTGGCATCGCTATTGGCCCCGCCGGCTTCAATGTGGCCGATCCCACGACCGTCATAGCGGTGGCCGAACTCGGCGTCGTACTGCTGCTGTTCCTCATCGGGCTTGAGCTTCAGCCGTCGCGCCTGCTTTCCATGGGGCGCTATATTTTCGGCCTCGGCACCGCGCAATTGCTGATTACCGGCATGACGATCGCGCTCGTGTCCTGGCTGCTGGGGTTCGGCATCGCGGGGGCGATCATCACCGGCATGGCGCTGGCCATGTCTGCAACCTCGATCGCCCTTCAGCTGCTGGGTGAGCATAACGACCTCTCTTCCGGCTACGGCCAGCGCGCCTTCTCGATCCTGCTGTTCCAGGACATCGCCATCGTCCCCCTGCTGGCACTGGTGCCGCTGCTGGCGCCGGGCGAATCCAATCTCGGCACGGACGTGACGGCGACCCTCCTAAAGGCGGCGGCGGCGCTAGCGGCGGTCAGCGTGATCGTGGTGTCCGGACGCTTCCTGCTGAATCCGCTGTTCCGCCTGCTCGCCCGCTCCGGTGCGCGCGAGGCGATGACGGCGGCGGCGCTGCTGGTGGTGCTCGGCGCGGCCGGCCTGATGGCGACCGTGGGGCTTTCCATGGCGCTCGGGGCCTTCCTTGCCGGGCTGTTATTGTCCGAAAGCACCTTCCGCCACGAGCTGGAAGCCAATATCGACGCCTTCCGCGGCTTGCTGCTGGCGGTATTCTTCATGGGCGTCGGCATGTCGCTGGACCTCACGGTCCTGCTGCCGCACATCCTGCCGGTTGTGCTCGCCGCCTTGATGATCACGGCGATCAAATTCCTGGTGGTGTTTCTGCTCTATCGCACCGACCACCGCACGGACGCGGACGCGCTGCGCGCCGGTGCGGTGCTGATGCCGGCGGGCGAATTCGCCTTCGTGCTGTTTCCGCTGGCCCTCGCCAACGGCATTCTCAATCGCGAGCAGGCCGAGCTTCTCACCGCAACGGCCGCGCTGACCATGATGATCGGTCCGCTGGTGTTCGCCGGCATCGGGCGCCTGCTGCCACGGCTGCGCCACGCCGAGCCGGAGCCGGAGCCGGACGATTTCACCGACGCCAACGGGCGCGTGCTGGTGATCGGCTTCGGCCGCTTCGGCCAGATCGTCTCGCAATGCCTGCTGGCGGAAGGCGTGGGCGTCACCATCATCGACAATGACGTGGAGATGATTCAGAGCGCCGGGCGCTTCGGCGTGCACATCTATTATGGCGACGGCACCCGCCTGGACGTGCTGCGCGCCGCCGGCGCGGACCAGGCGGAAGTCATCGCCGTGTGCGTGGACGACCGCGAGGCGGCCGACCGGATCGTCGATATCGTGCAGGCCAACATGCCCAATGCGCGCCTTCACGTGCGCGCCTTCGACCGCGTCCACGCCATGGCACTGCTGCGCAAATCCGTCGATTACGAAATGCGCGAGACGCTGGAATCGGCCTTCGCCTTTGGCGGGCGGACGCTGGAAGCACTGGGCGTGGATCAGGAGGCTGTTGCCGCACTGGTCGCGGACGTGCGCGCCCGCGACCGCAAGCGGCTCGAATTGCAGGTGCAGGAAGGGCTTTACGCTGGTATCGAACTGGCCGGCCAGAAGGTGGAACCCGAGCCCCTCACCGACCCCAACAAGCCCGCCAAGCCGCTCAATCCAGAGGCGCAGGACGTGCTGGCCCACGAAACCGAATTTTCGGGCTGACCCCACCCGTTGCACGCTGGCGGATGGCGTCGTCCGCCGATTTGTGGCGCAAGATCGCGCGGCCTGATCTACAACGGGCGCGCTCGCCGGTCCGTCGCGGCCACGGCGATCAGCCCGGCTGAATCCCGCGAAACAGCCCCAACGAACCATCGGACCGCATGAGCGCAGCGCCCGCGAAATTCCTCCAAGGTTCCATCATGCGCCATGTGGCGGTGATGGCCGCCACGGGGTCGATCGGCCTGGTCGCCGTGTTCCTCGTGGACCTGCTGAACCTGTTCTACATCTCGCTTCTCGGCGAGGCGGAGCTGGCCGCCGCCATCGGCTATGCCGGGACGATGCTTTTTTTCACCACCTCGGTGGCGCTCGGCATCATGATCGCGGGCTCGGCCGTGGTGTCGCGCGCGCTTGGCGCAGGCAACCGGGAGGATGCCCGCGCGCTCGCCACCATCGCGGTTCTCTACATGGTGCTGGTGTGCGTGATCCTGACCGCCATCTCGCTGCCGCTCATCCGGCCGCTGCTGTCGCTGCTCGGAGCCCACGGGCGCACGCTTGACATCGCCGACCGTTTCCTCGTCGTGGTCACCCTGTCGACGCCGCTGCTGGGCATCGGGATGGTGACCTCCGGACTGCTGCGAGCGACCGGCGATGCCGGACGGGCCATGTGGGTGACGCTGGGCGGCGGCCTGCTGACGGCCGTCCTGGACCCGATCCTCATTCTCGCCCTGGGCCTGGGCGTGGATGGCGCCGCCATCGTCTCTGTCGCCGCGCGCCTGTTCATGGCGCTCTACGGGTTGCAGGCGTGCCACCGCAGGCACAATCTGTTTCGCCGTCCGACCCTTACCATGTGGCATCGCCATGCCGGACCGATCTCGGCGATCGCGATTCCCGCCATTCTCACCAATGTCGCGACGCCGGTGGGCAATGCCTATGTCACCGCCAAGCTCGCCCCGTTCGGCGATGGCGCGGTGGCGGCGTTCGCGGTCATCGGACGGGTGATTCCCGTGGCCTTCGGCCCGTTGTTCGCCCTCACCGGGGCGGTTGGGCCGATCTTCGGACAGAATTTCGGTGCCGGACTGTTCGACCGTCTGCGCACCACGCTCAAGGATAGCCTGATCCTGACCCTGCTCTATGTGGGTGTGGTGTGGGTGCTGCTGGCGCTGCTGCGCAATACCATTTCCTCGGTGTTCGGCCTCACGCCCGAGGGCCAGCAGATCGTTGCCTTCTTCTGCCTCGTCACGGCCGGAAGCTTCATTTTCCTCGGTGGATTGTTCGTCGCCAATGCGGCGTTCAACAATCTTGGGGCGCCGCTGCTCTCCACCTTCTTCAACTGGGGCCGTGCCACAGTCGGCACCATTCCGCTGGTGTGGATCGGCAGCGACATCATGGGCGCCAACGGGGTGATTCTCGGCCAAGCCATCGGCGCCGTCGCATTCGGCATCGCGGCCATGGTTTTTGCTTTCCGCGTGATCGAAAGGATCGCCGCGGCACCGCCGCCGGTAGCGGATCGAGGGCCCGCACCGCATCTGTCCACCGTAGAATTGCCCCCACTCTCCTCCCCTCAAGACGCGACCGCCATCGAGCCGTGATTTTGGCGAGACGATGGCGTAGAGTCGCTCCGTCGGGAGGCCGTTAAATGGACCAGTTCGTGCAATTGCTGAGGGCTGCTCAAGGCGGGCAGGGCCTGGAGAATCTTGCCCAGATCTACGGACTGACCGCGCAGCAGGCCCAGAAGGCCGCGGAAGCCGTCATGCCCGCATTCGCGGCCGGCATTCAGCGCGCTATGCAGTCGCCCGAGGGGCTCGCCAACCTCATGGTGCTGATGATGCGTGGCCCCTATGGCGGCTTTTACGATCGGCCGCCGTCCGCGCCCGACCAGTTCTCGCAAGCCGGCGCCAATGCGCTCGACGCGCTCTTCGGTTCGCCCGAGATCAGCACGGCGGTGGCCAATCACGCGGCCGCCAGCACCGGCCTGGCCACGGCGGTCGTGCGCAAGATCATGCCCGATTTCGCGACCCTCGTGATGGGGGGACTCACCAAATCGCTCGCCGCCTCGGGCGCGATGAACCAGATGCTCGCGGCCATGCTGGCGCGCGCAAACGGGCTCCCCGTGCCCACCGGCAATCCCTGGGTGGATGGCCTCGCCACCTGGATGAACAGCGCCATGCCGCGCCAATCCCAGAGCACCGGCAATCCATGGGTGGACGCGTTTGCGCAGATGATGCTGCAATCGCCGTGGAGCGGCGGCACCGCCGGCGCCTGGAGCCAACCGGGCATGGGCGCCTCCTGGGCCGATGCTGCGCGTCCCCAGCCGGGCGCTTATCGTGCGCCGGGGCGTTCCGGCGCCTCAAGCCAGGATTTATATGGCAATGCCACCAATGCGTGGCAGGAACTCATCGCCGCCATGATGGAGACCATGACCGCGGTTTCCGGAGACGCTGCTCAGCGCCAGGTCGCCGCGGCCGCAAAGCCGATCGCCCTACCGCCGCCCCCTCCCCCGCCGGAGCCGCTGGCGGCGCTCGGGCAATGGCCGATGCAGGATTATTTTGCCCAATTGTTCGCCCAGGGCTTCCCACCCAACGCGAAGACCGGCGGGCACGATCCGGCGGCCCCCTTTGCAGGCCTCGCCGCTTTCTATCCGTTTCCGGATTTCTGGAGCCAGATGCTCGGCCGCAGCGCGGCCCACGGCCATGCCTCGCCGACGAAGACCGGAACACGGCCGACTCGCAAAGGTTGAGACCGCGAAAACAAAGAAGGCCCGCGCCGGTTGCGGCCGGCACGGGCCTAGATGGGCGGTCGCGAGGGGCTTTGACCGCCGATTGAATGGCCGCGAGATCAGGCCTGGCGGCGTGCCTTGAGCCAGGCTGCCGTGCGCCGTTCCACCGCGCGGCGCACCAGCAGCACCGAGGGATCGACCCAGGCCGGCTCGGCCGCCGCGTCACGAATGTCTCCGCGCGTCAGGCCAATGTCGCGCAGCATATGATCGTCGAGCGCGTTAAGGGCGCGGACGGCGCGACGATGCTCCATGGCGCGTACCACTTTCAGTCCCTGGCCAAGGGTCTGCAGCACGAACGTGGCCAGGACGGCGCCGAAGGGCGCGAGACCGGCAGTGCGGATTTCGCCATGAATGCTCATCGTCATCTCCATTGTCCGGCGCCTGCCCGTTCTGCTCCCAGAAGCACCGGGGGGACCACCCGATCTCACTGCGCCGCGACCCCCTCCTTGTGCGACGCGACGTAAAATCACGCTAGCGAATGTTATTCATCTGAAATATCATTATTGCTGATAGATCGAGATCGCTCATGACCATATTGCTCGACACCGATCAGCTTCGGACCTTCGTCGCCATCGCCGAGACCGGCAGTTTCACGCGCGCCGCCGAAGTGGTTCACAAGACCCAATCGGCGGTGTCCATGCAGATGAAGCGCCTCGAAGAACGGGTGGGCCGCCCGGTATTCGCGCGAGATGGACGCGCCTCGCGCCTGACGGACGACGGCCAGCGCCTCCTCGACTACGCGCGGCGCATCGTGAAGCTCAATCTGGAGGCGGTCGCGAGCTTCGCCGACGCAACGCTGTCAGGCCGCGTCTGCCTTGGCGTGCCGGACGATTATGCAGATCGCTATCTGCCGGAAATCATGGCGCGATTCTCGCGCACGCATCCCTCCGTGGAACTGACGGTCATCTGCGAGCCCAGTTGCGAACTGGTGGAGCGCATCAAGGCCGGCACCCTCGATCTTGCGATCATCACCTATACGGAGACATCGGCGCGCGATTCCCAGGTGATCCGCCGGGAGCGGCTGCTGTGGGTCGGCTCGGCGCGGCATGCCGCGCACCTCGAAACTCCGGTGCCCCTGGCCCTCGGGCGCCCCACCTGCGTGTGGCGCGATGCGGCCGTAACCCGCCTTGCAGGCTGCGGGCGCGCCCATCGCGTGCTCTACACCAGCCCGAATGCCGGCGCCGTCTCCGCTGCCGTCTTGGCGGGGCTGGCGGTGAGCGTATTTCCCGAATCGGCGTTGCGGCCGGGCATGCGCGTGCTCGGGCCGGCGGACGGCTATCCGCCGTTGCCGCCGTGCGATATCGCGCTGCTGCGCAACCGCCACGAGCCGAACGCCCTCGCCGACGCGCTGGCCCTCCATATCATCCAGGGACTCGACAACGTCACCGAGGCAGACGCCGCCGAATAGCCTCAGGTAGCCACAGCGCGGCCCGGAGTGAGCACCACCACGTTGCCGGCAAGCACCAGCGCAACGCCAAGCCCCGCCTCGAGCGTCCAATGGTAGCCCTCGAAAACCGTCGAGATGAGCAGCGCCACCAGCGGGAACAGCACCGTGCCGTAGCCCGCGCGACTCGCGCCGATGCGGCGGATCAATTGCAGATAGATCGCGAACCCGAGCAGCGTCGGCCCGACGATGAGATAGGCCAGCGCGCCGAGATAGCGCGGCGTCCATTCCACCTGGACCGGCGCACCTGAGACCAGCGTCGCCAGCAGGAACACCAGGCACCCATAGGCCATGCCCCAGGCGGTGGCGGAAAACAGCGGCAGGCCGCGCCGCGAGACGACGCCAGTCAAGAGGCTGCCGAGCGAGAACAGGAGCGTGCCGGCGATCGCCAGCGCAAGGGCCACCAGCACCGCCCCATCGAATCCGGTTTCAACAAGACTCGGCTCGAATACCAGGGCGATTCCACCCACCCCCAGCAGCGTGCCCACCAGGATGCGCGCGGTGAGCCGCGTGCCGAACATCAGTGCCGACAGAACCGGAATGCACACCGAAGCGAGTGAGAACACCACCGACATGACGCCGGATTTCAGGTGATAGCCGGCATAATAGAAGGTGAGGAAGTTCAGCGAGAACAGGCATGCGCCCAGCCCGGCGAACAACAGGTGGTCGCGCGGCCTGAAAGCCAGCCGTCCGCCAGAAACGCCCACGGCGACGAACATGACCGCCCCCGCGATGAGGAAGCGTAGCATGCCGGAAACCTCCGGCGCGACGACGCCGAGTTGCAGGCGTAGCGGCAGCCAGCCAGTGCCCCAGAGCAGCACGGTTGCGACATAGAGCGTCGCCTCCACGGTGCCGAACGCGGTCGGGGCGGCGGGAGGCGTGGACGCGGCCATGGGTTCCAAACTCCGGGAGATGGCCCGTTAGACCCTAGCATCGCGTTGCGCGAACCACCTGTCCGCGCATAGCCGCCATGCGCGACGCACATGCGCGGCCGCCCGGTTGATCCGCCTCAGTAGGCGAGCGCCTTGAAGACCGGCTCCACGGACTCATCCCAGGGGCCGAGAAAGAGGTCGCGTAGCTTTTCCGCGGGTGTCTTGCCGCTGGCGAGAATCTCTTTCAGCGGGACAAGGAAGCGGGTTTCGTCGCGGCCCTGGCTGTCGAGATGGCGCCGCCGCTTCAAGCCGCCTGCCGACAAGGCCACCATGTCGGCCGCGATATCGCGCACCTTGCGGCCGGCGATGGCGGCATCGAGTGCCAGACGAGGCACATCGTCTCGAAGCGCCTGCCGCTCCGCCTCGGTCCAATCCTTCACCAGCTCAAGAGCCGCATCGAGGCTTTGAGAATCATACAGCACGCCAGCCCATAGGGCCGGCAGCGCGCACAATTCCGCCCAAGGGCCGGCGTCGGCGCCGCGCATCTCCAGGAAGCGCTTCAGCCGCACTTCCGGGAAGATGGTGGAGAGGTGATTCACCCAGTCCGACAGGGTCGCGGTCTCGCCAGGCAGCGCGGGATGGCGCCCCGCGAGGAGATCGCGGAAGGACGATCCCGCCACATCAATATAGGCATCGCCACGCTTGACGAAATACATAGGGACATCAAGTGCATAGTCTACGTAGCGCTCAAATCCCATGCCGTCTTCGAAGGCGAAGGGCAGCATGCCGGCGCGCTGGTTGTCGGTGTCCCGCCAGATCTGCGAGCGGAACGAGAGGAAGCCGTTGAGCTTGCCTTCGGTGAAGGGCGAATTGGCAAACAGCGCGGTCGCGATGGGCTGGAGGGCGAGGCTCGCCCGCAGCTTGCGCACCATGTCCGCTTCCGAGGAATAATCCAGGTTCACCTGCACGGTGCAGGTTCTGAACATCATGTCGAGACCAAGCTTGCCGACCTTCGGCATGTAATTGGCCATGATCTTGTAGCGGCCCTTCGGCATCACCGGCGTCTCGGCGCGGGTCCATTTCGGGCTCATGCCGATGCCGAGAAAGCCGATACCGAGCGGCTCGGCGACCTGACGCACCTGCGTCAAATGCGTGTTGATCTCCGAGCACGTTTCGTGGATCGACAGCAAAGGCGCGCCGGAAAGTTCGAACTGGCCGCCCGGTTCCAGCGAGATGGCGCCCCCGCCGTTGGGGTCGGAGAGCCCGATCAGGGTCTCGCCTTCCAGGATCGGCTCCCAGCCCGAAAGCTTCTGCATGCCTTCCAGGACCGCCCGGATTCCCGCCTCGCCTTCATAGGGAACAGGTTCGTGCCGGCCGATCGTGAAGGGGATCTTCTCGTGCTCGGTGCCGAGCCGGAAGGCGGATTCCGGCTTGTTCCCCTGTTCGATCCAGGCGACCAACTCGTCGCGGGATTGGATCGGGGTCGCATCCAGCATATCGCGAGCCATACGCGCATTTTCCCTGGCGCGATCCGCAAGGGCCCAAGGTCCCTTCGCCGGAGCGCACCGCGTAAAGAGGTTGGATCATGCACGCGCCAGCGCTGAGGCGCCGGCTGGCATGTTGAGAACGGGCGCGCGAACATACACGGCGTCCACGCCACCGCAAACCGTCCGATGCGCAGGCGTTTCAAACGCGCCTTAAGGTCGCGCTCAAGCCGCTCGCGCCTCTTCATGAGGTGTTCGTCTCAGGCGGATGATGTGCCCTGCCCGCCAGCCTCCGCGACGGAGTCGCGCCGCCACACCGCGAACACGACCACGGTCAACGGCGTCGCGAGAAGCACGCCGAGCGGGCCGAGCAGCGTGCCGAACGCCACCACGGCGAACAGGCTGACCGCGGGAGGAAGCGAAACCATCTCCTGCTGAAGCAGGGGTGAGATGACGTTGCCCTCCAATTGCTGGACCACCAGGAACAGGGCCAGCGTCCAGGCCGCCTCCTCATAGCCGACGGTGAAGGCGAGCAGCAGCGCGGGCACTGCTGCCGCCACCGGCCCGATCATGGGCACGAATTCCGCCAGCCCGGCAAACAGGCCAAGCGCGAACGCGGAAGGAATGCCGATAATGTAAAGCCCGACACCGCTCAGCACGCCGACCAAGATCATGGCCAGAACCTGCGCTTTTAGAAAATTGCGCAATCCAAGATTGGCGCGGTCCAGCGCCGAATCGATCTGCGGGCGCCAGCCTTCGGGAAAGACCGTGAGGATGCCGGACCGATACAATCCCGGCTGGATCGCAAGGTAGATGCCTCCGGCAAGGATCAGGAACACGCCCAGGAGCACATTGGCGACATTGCTGGTGAAGCCGCGCAAGGCGGTGAGCATGGTGGTGCCGGAGGGAACCGCATTTTCCGCATGGCGGATCAGGTCGTCGGTCAGGCCTTGCAATCCGAAGCGATCGCGGAACTCGGCCCAGGCCTGCGGCAGGCGCTGCACCAGTTCCATCACCTGGGCGCGAATGAGACTACCGAACAGGTAAAGGGTGAGCCCGATGGCCACGGCCACCAGCAGCCCCGCCACGGCAAGCGCGGCCCGCTGCGGCAAGGCGGTGGCGCGCGCGATCGGCTCGGCCAAAGCGTGCAGGGCGACGGCGATGAGCACCGCCGCGAAAATCAGCAGGATCAGATCGGAGAGCAGCCAGGCAATCAGGAAACCGGTGGCCACGAGACACCCGATCGCCACCCCGCGCGCAACGCGCGTCTCATAACTCATGTGCGGCCCCATCTGCGGCGTCCGTCATCGGGCGGCGCGAATCCCGTCGCTTCCGCAACGCCACCGGCAGTGGGGCGTTCCCCCACCATCCTAGCCCGCAGCGCCGCAGGCCGGGCAGGCATTTCGGCGCAGGGAGACGGCGCGCGCCGCACAATTACGGCAGGTTCTTGCGCCGCTCTTCCTCGACGAGCTCCTTCTTCGAGAGCTTGCCCACCATGGTCTTGGGCAGCGTCTCGCGGATTTCCACCTCCTTCGGCATCTCGATCTTCGACACCTGTTTGGTGAGGAAGGCGAGCAGATCCTCGGGCGTGGCGCTCGCCTCGGCCCGCAGCGTCACGAACGCCTTGGGACTTTGGCCGCGATATTTGTCCGGCACGGCGATCACCACGCATTCCGCGACGGCGGGATGCAGATAGAGAGCTTCCTCGATCACACGCGGATAGACATTGTAGCCGCCGCACAGGATCACATCCTTGATGCGATCCACCAGGAACAGATAGCCGTCCGCATCGAGATAGCCCACATCGCCGGTGCGGAAGGCACCTTCGATGAAGGCGTGGGCGGTTTCCTCGGGTCGGTTCCAATAGCCGGACATGACCTGTGGCCCGCGCGCACAGACCTCACCCTTTTCACCCAGTGGCATTAGCCGTGTCGGGTCGGTGAGGTCGCGGATCTCGATCTGCGTGCCCGGAACGGCGGTGCCGACCGAACCATCCTTGATAAGCCCGAGCGGGGGATTGGCGGTGAGCACCGGCGCGGTTTCGCTCAGCCCATAGCCTTCCACCAGCTTGCAGCCGCTCAGTTCCTCGAAGCGATGGCGCACTTCCCCCGGCAGCGGCGCGCCGCCGGAAATGCACAGGCGCAGCGAGGACAGGTCATATTTGGCTAGGTCCGGCGCATTGTTGATGGCGGTGTAAATGGTCGGAACACCGGGAAACAAGGTCGGCTTCTGGGAGGTGATGGTCGCCAACAGATCGCCCAGATGGAAGCGCGGCACCAGGATGATTTCTGAGCCGGCGGCGATGGGAATGTTCATTACCGTCGTCATGGCGAACACGTGGAACAGGGGCAGCACGCCCAGCACCCGCTCGCCGCCGACTTCCAGGCAGTTCACGTGCGCCTTCACCTGCCGCGCGTTCGCGACCACGTTCGCGTGGGTCAGCATCGCACCCTTGGGAATGCCCGTGGTGCCGCCGGTATATTGCAGCACGGCGATATCGCGCAGCGGATCGACCGATACCGGCGCCGGCCGCGCCACGTCATGCACGAGATCCTGATAACGGACGTGGCGGCCATCCTCCCGGGAAAACTCCGCCATGTCCTTGCGTCGCAGCAGGGGAAACAGCAGCCCTTTCAGCCAGGGGAGGATTTTCGCGAACGGGCAGACGATGATCGTCTTCAGCCCGGATTCTTCGGCCACCGACGCGACGCGGGAATGGATCACCTTCAGGTCCGGAACCACCATGATGGTCGTGCCGGAATCGCGAATCTGGTTGGCCAGCTCCCGCTCGACGTAAAGCGGGCTGAAATTCACCACGATGCCGCCGGCGCGCAGGATGGCGTAATAGAAGATCACCGAATATGGCGTGTTGGGCAGACACAGGCCGACCCGCGTCTCCTTCCGCACTCCAAGGCGCTGCAGGCCGGCAGCGGCGGCATCGACCATCGCGCCGAGCTGTGCGTAGGTCCATTTGCGACCCATGAAATTCATCGCCGCCCGCGTGCCGAACTCGGCCACGCTCACGTCCAGCAGGTCGGTCACCGGACCCACCGCGATGCCTGCTTCCTGATTGCGATCCAGCACCGACGTTCCCCTCTCGATGGAGGCGCGGACGCCGTGTGAAACGGGCCAGCCTCTCTTGCTTGCGACGGCCCCTCGCGACGCCGTCGAGCACATCATGGAGCGAAATTGTGCCGGGAAAGCGAAGCTTACGCGCTTTCCCGGTCACATCGCCCCTCACCTATTTGGTGATGAGGGCGGTCTTCACCGGGACAGTATCGAAGCGGTAGCGCACGCCGACGGACACGATGTCCACGTAGGCGTTGTTGACTTCGGCGACCAGCACGCCGCGGGTGAGATTGGCGGTGTCCAGCGGGGTCAGGTTGATCGGGCCGCTTTCGCCGAAGATATGGGTATAGGCAAGATCGATGCTCAGATTTTCCGTCCACGCATAGGTCAAGCCGCCGGAAAGCCAGAGGCGGTTGCTGTCGGGCAGACGCGGGGTGCGGTATTCGTCGGTGACCGGCGAGATTTCATAAGCAAGACCGGCGCGCAGGGTGAGCTTGGGGTCCCACTGATACTCGAAGCCGCCAGAGAAGAACCAGCCGTCCTGCCAATGCAGAGAGAGGATCGAGGGGGCCGAAGGCACCGCGCTGTTCGGCTGGATGACCAATTGCTGAAGGTTGGACCAATTGGTCCATTCAACCGTACCCAGCACGGTCCAGCGCGGATCGAGCTGCGAGCGCAAGCTGGCGGTGATCTGGTCCGGCAGGTTCAGGCCGGCTGACGCGGGCGCCTGACCGGCGATCACCCCGATGGGCAGCGACGACGTGACTGAGCCGCTCAGATTCTGGTCGATGGCCGAGCGATAGCCGATGCCGAGCGTCGTGCCGGGGCGCAGGGTGAACAAGGCGCCGAGGGTAAAGCCGACGCCCATGTCGTCGCCATTCACTTCGGCGGACCCCTGAAGATAGGACGGCGCACCGGTAAGGATCTGCGCCTGGTTCAGCTTGGCGTCGATGTAATTGACCGCCACGCCGCCACCGAGGGTCAGCCAGTCGTTGACCTTATAGGCCACCGAAGCGGTGGCGTTCATGTCGAAGATGCGGCTGTAGCAGCCATAATAACGGCCGGACCAATTGCACGGGGCGTCCGTGATGAGGCCGTAGGGCGACGTGATCGCGAGGCCGACCGCCCAGCGATCCCACGCATAGCTGACATAGCCCGTGGGCAGCGTGCCGTTATCGACGATATCACCCACGCCGACATTGCCGAGATTGGTGCCGAGCGCACTGCGGGCGCCGATCACGTCGATCGAGGCATGGGGCGCAATGTAGGTGACGTTTCCTTCCACCGACAGGCCGGGAGAAAAGCTCATGGCCGCCGGGTTCCAATACATGGACGCAAGGCCCGCCCCGCCCGCGGCGTCACCGGCGAACGACGTGCCTTGATAATAGGAGCTTTGTTCCCTCAGGCCGAACCCGCCGGCCGAGGCGGTCGAAACGCCGCCAAGAAGCAGGGCCGGCATCATCAGAGCGGTACCGGTACGGGCCATAGCGTGACGTTTGGACATGATGCCCCCTCAGGTTGCGTTTCCCATTGGGCATGCCGTCTTTTGTGCGGCGCACGTATCAGTGCTTCTCATGCCCTATACGTCAACAAGGATGCCTATTCGAACGGGGGCGTCAACCAGACTGGCGTCCGATTATCTCCAAAAACAACTTAAACCACACCTCTGTGGCAGACATGCAACGCACTTCCCGCAGACGTTCCAGCCGGGATGGTTGAATTCGATGACTGACAGCAGCAATGCGACAGCTCGATTGACCTTTCTTCTCCGTGAACCCTCCTCGCCGCTCAGGTAAAGGCGTTGTGCACTGCTCTGCCCGCCGGCTCGATTCTTGTGCGCCGCAATAATGCCTTCGGATCTCACGAATCCTTGTCTTGGCGGGCGGGGAGGTGGGGGCTTGTATCGAAGGTTAAAGCATGTATCCTGCCGTTCGTTGGATGACGTATAGGTGAGGGTGCGACAGTGGCAGTTAAGCGCGGCGCCTCGGGTGCCATAACCGACACATTTTTCACCGTGACCGAGTTGGCACGGGACCTGTCCGTCACGGCCCGCACCATCCGATTCTATGAAGACAAGGGGCTCATCACCCCCCGCCGCGCCGGCAACATCCGCGTCTATACCAAGCGGGACCGCGCACGGATGGCATTGATTCTGCGCGGCAAGCGGCTCGGCTTCAGCCTGCGGGAAATCAAGGACTATCTGGACCTTTACGACGTCGACCCCACCCAGATCGAGCAGATCCGTCTTCTGCTCAAGCAGGTTCGCAGCCGGCTTGAGATGCTGGAGGACCAGCGCCTGGCCCTGGAGGAAACGATCGTCGAGCTGAAGGAGATCGAGGAACAGACCGAGGCGGCCCTGAAGCAGGAAGTCGCCGCCAAGCGCATCGCCGGTTGAGGCGCGCGCCTCTCGGCGGCGTACCGCGCCGAGACGGGTGTCGATCTGGCGTCACGAAGCACGCCCCATAATCGGGCGGTCCGCGCCAGCGCTCGACCCGTCCCGCGCGCCCCAAGATGATACGAGCATTGATAGGTCGGCCCGCCCCTTTGCGAACGTTCGGCGCCTTAATGTGCTCGCCCAATCATCGAACACGACAAATAAGAACATTCGGCAAAAAAGACATCTGGTAGGAGAGCCCATGCAGAACGTGGTTATCGCAGGCTATGCCCGCTCGCCTTTCGCGCCCGCCAAGAAGGGAGATCTTGCGCGCGTCCGTCCGGACGATATGGCCGCCCAGGTTGTGCGGGAGTTGATCGCGCGCTCGAAAGTCAATCCCGAGGATATCGAAGATCTGATCGTCGGCTGCGCCTTTCCCGAGGCCGAGCAAGGGTTCAACGTGGCGCGCCTGATCGGCATGATCGCCGACCTGCCCCAATCAGTCGCCGGCGTCACGGTGAATCGCTTCTGCGGCTCCTCCATGCAGGCCATTCATATGGCCGCCGGGCAGATCCAGCTGGGCGCCGGCGAGGTGTTCGTATGCGCGGGTGTCGAGAGCATGAGCCGCGTGCCCATGACCGGCTTCAACCCCATGCCGAACCCGTCCCTGCACGAGAAGAACCCAGCCGCCTACATGGCCATGGGCGACACGGCGGAGAATGTCGCGCGCAAATGGCAGATCAGCCGCGCCGACCAGGACGCCTTCGCCCTCAAGAGCCAGCAGAAGGCCGCGAAAGCCCAGGCCGAGGGGCGGCTGAAGGATGAGATCGTCGACATCCGCATCAACGGCAAGAGCGTGGATGCGGACGGCTGCATCCGGACCGAGGCCAAAGCCGAGGATTTCGCTGGACTGAAGCCGGCATTCGACGAAAACGGCACCGTGACCGCCGGCACCTCCTCGCCGCTCACCGACGGCGCTTCCGCCGTGCTGGTGTGCACCGAAGCTTATGCCGAGAAGCACGGCCTCACCCCGCTCGCCCGCCTGCGCGGCGTTGCGGTGGCCGGCTGCGCGCCGGAAATCATGGGCATCGGCCCGGTCGCGGCCACCCGCAAGGCCCTGGCGCGCTCCAACATCCAGGTCGGCGACCTCGATGTGGTCGAGCTGAACGAAGCTTTCGCGTCCCAGGCGCTCGCCTGCATCAGCGATCTGGGGCTGCGGGACGACACCATCAATATCGACGGCGGCGCCATCGCCATCGGCCATCCGCTCGGCGCGACCGGCGCGCGGATCGTCGGCAAGGCGGCTTCGCTGCTCCAGCGCGAGGGCGGGCGCTATGCGCTTGCGACCCAGTGCATCGGCGGCGGACAGGGCATCGCCACCGTTCTCGAACGCATCTGAGCGGAGCGCGAGAGATGAACGAGATCAAGAAGGTCGCCGTCATCGGCGCAGGCGTCATGGGCGCCGGCATCGCGGCCCATGTGGCGAACGCGGGCATCCCGGTGTTGCTGTTGGACATCGTCCCCCAGGGCGCGACCAACCGCAATGCCATCGCGGAGGGCGCCATCGCCCGCCTGCTGCAGGCAGACCCTGCCGCCTTCATGTCCAAGGCCGCGGCAAAGCTGGTCACGCCCGGCAATACCGAGGATCATCTCGATCAGCTCGCCTCCTGCGATTGGATCGTGGAAGCGGTGATCGAGCGGCTGGACATCAAGCAGGCGCTCTATGCAAAAATCGAGGCTGCGCGCACCCCCGGCAGCGCGGTGTCCTCGAACACCTCCACCATCCCGCTCGCCGATCTGACCGCCGGCCTGCCGGAAAGCTTCGCCCGCGATTTCCTCATCACCCATTTCTTCAATCCGCCGCGCTACATGCGGCTGCTGGAGATCGTCGCCGGCCCCAAGACCGATCCCTCCACGGTGGCAAAGGTCTCGGCTTTCGCCGACGTGAAGCTCGGCAAGACGGTAGTGACTTGCAAGGACACGCCCGGCTTCATCGCCAATCGCCTCGGCACTTATTGGCTGAACCTCGCGGTGGGCGAAGCCATCGAGAAGGGCCTGAAGGTGGAAGAGGCGGACGCCGTAATGGGCCGTCCGTTCGGCATTCCCAAGACCGGCATCTTCGGCCTGCTGGATCTCGTCGGTCTCGACCTGATGCCGCATGTACAGGGCAGCCTGGAGCGCGCGCTTCCCAAGAGCGATCCCTTCCACGCCACGCTGCGCGACATCCCTCTGGTCAAGACCATGATCGAGACCGGGTACACGGGCCGCAAGGGCAAGGGCGGCTTCTATCGGCTGAACCGCGAGAACGGCGGCAAGCTGAAGGAAGCCATCGATTTGTCCACCGGCGCGTATCGCCCGCAGGAAAAGGCGGCGCTGCCGGAGCTTGAGGACGGCGGCGGCAAGGACCTGCTCGCCCTTCTCTCTGCCCCCGGCGCGGCCGGGCGCTATGCCTGGGCTGTGATGGGGCGCACCCTCTCCTATGCCGCTCGTCTGGTGGGCGAGGCGGCGGACGACGTGGTCGCCATCGATGAGGCCATGCGCCTCGGCTATAATTGGAAATGGGGCCCGTTCGAGCTGATCGACAAGATCGGCGCGGCCAACCTCATCGCCCGCCTGAAGGCGGACGGGGAAGAGATTCCCGCTCTCCTCGCCAGCGCCGAGGCCCAGCCTTTCTATCGGGTGGAGAACGGCACGCGGCGCTATCTCGGCCTCGACGGGGCCTATCACGACGTGGTGCGCCCGGACGGCGTGCTGCTGCTCGCCGACATCAAGCTCAACAGCGAGCCCTTGATGAAGAACGGTTCGGCGGCGCTGTGGGATATCGGCGACGGCGTGGTGTGCCTGGAATTCACCAGCAAGGGCAATTCGCTGGACGAAGGCATCATCACGCTCCTCGGCAAGGCGACGCGCCTCGTGAAGGACAAGTACAAGGCGCTCGTCATCTATAACGAGGGCACGAACTTTTCCGTCGGCGCCAATCTCGGCCTTGCTTTGTTCGCCTGCAACATCGCGGCGTTCGGCGAGGTGGAGAAACTGGTAGCGACCGGGCAGAAAGCCTATCAGGACCTCAAATACGCCCCCTTCCCCGTCGTCTCCGCGCCCGCCGGCATGGCCCTCGGCGGCGGCTGCGAGATCCTGCTGCATTCCGATACGGTGCAGGCCCATGCGGAAAGCTATATCGGCCTCGTGGAATGCGGTGTCGGCCTGCTGCCAGGCTGGGGCGGATGCAAGGAGATGCTGACTCGCTGGCAGAACGCCAAGGGCATGCCCAAGGGCCCCATGCCCGCCACCTCAAAGGTGTTCGAGCTGGTGAGCGTCGCCACCGTCTCCAAGTCCGCCGCCGAGGCGAAGGAATATCTGTTCCTGCGCGACAGCGACGGCATCACCATGAACCGCGATCGCCTGCTGGCGGATGCCAAGGCCAAGGCCCTGGCGCTGGCAGAAAACTACGTGCCGCCCAAGCCCAAAGACCTCACCTTGCCCGGCCCCTCTGGCAAGACCGCACTGGTGATGGCGGCGGAAGGCTTCCACCGGCGCGGCATGGCCACCAAGCACGACCTGGTGGTGGCCGGCGCGCTGGCCGAGGTGCTGTCCGGCGGCAAGGCGGACCATATCGAGCCGGTGACGGAAGCCCAGGTGCTGGAGCTGGAGCTGGCGAACTTCATGCGCCTCATCAAGACCAACGCCACCCTCGCCCGCATCGAGCACACGCTGGAAACCGGCCGCCCGTTGCGGAACTGAGCCGCCGGATCTGAACAGTCCCCTCTCCCGCTTGCGGGAAGAGGGCGCTTTTCGCGCAAAATTCAAGAATCTCGGGAGAGCGACCATGCAGACGTATCAGCCCCCGCTCCGCGACATGCGCTTCGTGCTGCACGAGCTACATGGCAGCGAAAGCCTGAAGGACATGAAGGGCCTCGAAGAGGTCACGCCTGATCTCATCGACGCGGTGCTGGAGGAAGCCGGCAAGCTGGTGACCGAGGTGCTGGCGCCCATCAACATGGCCGCCGATCAGGAGGGCTGCACCTACGAGAATGGCGTGGTGCGCACGCCCAAGGGCTTCAAGCAGGCTTATGAAACCTATCGCGAGGGCGGCTGGAACGGCATCGCCTGCGATCCCGAATGGGGCGGCCAGGGCCTGCCGGCGAGCGTGACCAAGTTCATTGAAGAGATGATGTGCTCGGCCAACCTTGCCTTTGGGCTCTATCCCGGCCTTACCCACGGCGCCTATATCGCCCTGAAGAACCATGCGTCCCAGGAGCTGAAGGAACGCTATCTGCCGAAGATGGTGGAAGGCGTCTGGACCGGCACCATGTGCCTCACCGAGCCGCATTGCGGCACCGACCTCGGCCTGCTGCGCACCAAGGCGACGCCCCGGGGCGACGGCAGC
This sequence comes from Roseixanthobacter pseudopolyaromaticivorans, assembly GCF_043195145.2. Classification (NCBI taxonomy): domain Bacteria; kingdom Pseudomonadati; phylum Pseudomonadota; class Alphaproteobacteria; order Hyphomicrobiales; family Xanthobacteraceae; genus Roseixanthobacter; species Roseixanthobacter pseudopolyaromaticivorans. The sequence goes on along the minus strand of NZ_CM195539.1, from coordinate 1,833,000 downwards.
TATGCCATAACTGGCAACAAGATCTTCATTTCCGCCGGCGAGCATGACCTGACCGAGAACATCGTCCATCTGGTGCTGGCCCGCCTGCCGGATGCGCCGAAGGGCGTGAAGGGCATCAGCCTGTTCCTGGTGCCGAAGTTCCTGCCCACCGAAGATGGCCGCCCGGGCATGCGCAACGGCGTGCAGTGCACCGGCATCGAGCACAAGATGGGCATCCACGGCTCCGCGACGTGCCAACTCTCCTTCGACGAGGCGACGGGCTGGCTGGTCGGCGAGCCGCACAAGGGCATGCGCGCCATGTTCTCCATGATGAATTCCGAGCGCCTCTCCGTGGGCACGCAAGGGCTCGGCGTGGGTGAAGCCGCCTATCAGAGCGCGGTGACTTATGCCAAGGAGCGGCTCCAGGGCCGCGCGCTGACCGGCGCCAAATATCCCGACAAGCCCGCCGACCCGATCATCGTACATCCCGACGTGCGGCGCACGTTGATGACCATGCGCGCCTACAACGAGGGGTGCCGCGCACTTTCCGGCTGGGTCGCCCGCAATCTCGATCTGATGGAGCGTTCCAACGATCCGGAAGAGCGCCAGCGGGCGGAGGACTTCACCGCGCTGATGACCCCGATCGTGAAGGCCATGTTCACCGATCTCGGCTTCACCAACGCCTCGCTCGGCGTGCAGGTCTATGGCGGCCACGGCTACATCCGCGACCACGGCATGGAGCAGTATCTGCGCGATGCCCGCATCGCCATGATCTACGAGGGCACCAATGGCGTGCAGGCGCTGGATCTCGTGGGCCGCAAGCTCGGCGCCCATACCGGGCGCTATCTGCGGGCCTTCTTCCACCCGGTGCTGAACTATATCGACGCAAAGCTGGACGACCCCGATCTCGGACCCTTGGTCGGCCCGCTCGGCAAGGCGTTCGGCGCGCTGCAGCTGGCCACCGCCCATATCGCCCAGAAAGGCATGCAGGACCCGGACGAGGCCGGCGCCGCGGCCACCGAATATCTGCGCCTGTTCGGCCTCGTGGCGCTCGGCTACATGTGGGTGCGCATGGCAGAGGTGGCGTTGCAGAAGCGGGGCGAGGCCAATGGCGACGCCGGTTTTTATGAAGCCAAGATCGTGACCGCGCGCTTCTTCATCGACCGCCTGCTGCCGGAAGTGGCGGCCCTGTGGGGCTCCATCAAGGCGGGCAAGGCCTCCATGATGGCACTGGACGACGCGGCCTTCTGACCCTACCTCGGGGCGTGCCGCAGACGCGCGCCCCGCTTTGGATGCGGCGCCTCGACGAGGCGCACGGAGACAGGACCCAACATGGCAGACCTTTCCTCCCTCATCGAACTCATGAACGATCGCGCCGGCGCCCTCAGCGAGCTCGGCTATCGCGTGCGGTTCGACCTGACCGACACCGACGAATCCATCATTCTGGATGCAACGGGCCCTGCCGTGGAGGTGCGCGAAGGAACCGGCGAGGCTGATGCCGTTCTCAAGCTTTCCACCGATACGCTGGACAAGCTGATCACCGGCCGCATCGGCCCAATGCTCGCCTTCTCCACCGGCCGGTTGCGCGTTGAAGGCTCCCAGGGCGTGGCGCTGAAGCTAGCGGGCCTGCTGGATCAGTAATCCGGTCCAGCAGGGCGTTGATGGCACTCCGGTGCGTGCTTATTCAGCGACCACCGGCAGCGCTTCGCCCGCCTTGTGCGCTGCGATCCATTTGTGGATCTCCCGGACATGTTCGGATTCCTCTTCGACGAACTCCTTTGCGAGCACCCGAATTTCGGGATCTTGCGTGGTTTCGAAGATCTTCCGGTAATAGTCGAGGCTCGCCTGCTCGGCGTCGCGGGCGATGTCCAGCGCCTGTTCCCGCCCGATAAACGGATCCGCGGCCCAGATCGCCGCTGCCTCCGGGCTTTCCAGATCCGGCCAATCGAACTCACCCGGCTTCAGCGTGGGAATGTCGCGGAACATGGAACGCGCGCGCGCATCCGCGAGATGAAGGCGGGAATAATTCGACAGTCGGCGAAACAGAGTCGCGACCTGTTGGTTGCCGCAGCTTTGCATTACGTCAGCCAGCTCGCCGAAGCGGAGCGCCGCCTCCTCCTCAAGCTTGACCGCATACGCGAGAAATTGTTCTACAGTATCCACGCATCACCTTGCCAGAATTGAGGGAACTCATTGCTGCGCTCGAGTGGATGCAGCAGGGTGTCAGGCGGCAGCTCCCTCTTCCACATAGTGGATGATGATTTCCTCTTCGCGCGCGATAAACTGGCACGCCAGCCGGAAAGGCGGGGCGATGTCATTGATCTCGGCTTCCGTGATCTGTTCCTTGGTGATCTTGCCGAGATCCTGGAGCTTGGTCTTTTCCCGATCCGTCAGGGCGATGGCCATGCGAGGCTTGCCGATGACATATTCGATCTGGATGAGGCAGGATCCGCACTCACCTTCCTGACAATCATAAGCGATCTTCACTCCATTGGAGCGGGCGACCGCTAGAATAGTACTTGTGTCTCCCGCCACTGCGTAGACACGTTTATCTTTGACGGTCGGCGATCTGAACGTGACGATAGGCATGTTTAAATCCTATTGATTGGGCGTTCTTATTAGAGATATCTGCACATGACTGCCGCCACGTCACAGTCGCGACGGTCTTGCACGAACCTGCTCACGTTGAGACATGAGGCACATGTCCATTTCTTGAGCACTGTATTTCAGCAAGAAGCGTGCCACGCGATGCGCGGCTTGTTCTCCCCCGGGAAGAGATTGGGAAGCCTGGATTGACCGGCGATCTCGCGGCGCAATCTGCGCGCTGCCGGCTTCTTGGTGCCTGCACAAACTCAATGCCGGTGCGGCAAAGGGCTCAGGCCTCGCCGCTCATGTAGTGGTGGCAAAATCAGCGGTCGCGATGGGGAATATTGCAGGCGATCGTTGCAATGCCAATAGCCAACTTAGATTTCACGCTATGCGACGTCTTTGTCGCAAACCTCCTTAACGTTAACCTTAAGCCGACAACAATGTCGACTGCCTCAAATGTGCGGGCCCAGTTGTTCGGACACTAGCTATCCATATGCAGAATGATAATGTGCCCGTCATGGGGATGGATTCCATACCCGCGTACAGGGAGAGATCGATGAAATCTGTGATTTTCGGCGCGCTGTTCGCGATGGTCGGCGCCATCGGTATGGCGAACGCCCAAGGCGCAAAGCCCGCTAATACCGAGGAAATGAAGCCGGCGAACTGGTTGTTCGTTCAGGTGGCCGATTCGGTCACGGTCGACGACAAGACCATCACCCTGAAGGGCGTCGCGCCCCAGACCCTCATGTTCTCCGACCGCCCCGAGCGGATGACCGGCGATGCGCCGACCGCGAACTTCGTGAAGTTCTGGACCACCGGCAAGGACAGCTTCCAGAAGGATGCTCCCAACGCCACGCTCGCCGTGACCGTGGATGGAAAGCCCGTGACCGCCGTGGTGGAACTCACCAATCCGGTGCTCACCGGCGATACGCTGGTCTATAATTACAAGCTGCTCAGCGACGAGAAGCCCGCCTCCGGCACCAACGCCAGCCTGTTCATCGACTGGTGGTACGGCTACGGCCCCTATTGGCACCCCGGCTATTGCTGGCGCGGTCCCTACGGCGGCCTGCACTGCCGTCCGGGCTGGTGAGCCCTCGCTTCTCTGAAGCCTGAAACGAAGACCCCCGCCCGGCTCGGCCGCGGCGGGGGTTTTCTTTTTGAGGTGCGAGGGGCGGCCGTGCGGGCAGCCCATCGCACCTTCGATTCGTTCAGGCGACTTCGAGACCCACATCCACATTGTTGCGGGTGGCGTTGGAATAGGGGCAGATCTGGTGGGCCTTAGCGACCAGATCCTCGGCCTGGGCGCGCTCGATGCCGGGCAGCGAGATCTTCAGCGCGGCGGTGATTCCGAAACCGCCTTCCGAGCGCGGGCCGATTCCGATCGTGGCGGTGACCGTGGCATCAGCGGGGATGCGCACCTTCTCCTGTCCGCCAACAACCTTCAGCGCGCCGAGGAAGCAGGCGGAATAGCCGGCCGCGAACAATTGTTCGGGATTGTTGCCTTCGCCGCCGGCGCCGCCGAGTTCCTTGGGGGTGGTCAGCTTCACGTCGAGCGTGCCGTCGGCAGTGGTCGCGCGGCCGTCGCGGCCCCCGGTGGCGGTGGCCTGGGTGGTGTATTTCACATCGACAGACATGGGATGACTCCTTGAAAATCCATTTGGGACGCTGCGGCAACCGCTCCCCTTGCTCTGTGCGAGCCAGCGCGGCGACCTGATAAGAGTTTTATATCTCACGATTAAATCGCGCGCAATATATTTTTTGAGCTGTCTCTGATACCGCCTTGCCACACCGGCCGGACAAGCGCGGCGCGCGCCGCCGCGGCATTGCCTGCGGGCTGAAAGCTTCCTATTCAGAAGCGGTTGCAGCGGATGGGGCCTCAGGCCCATGGAGAACGCGATGTCTGAAACCGCGCATATGGACACCAGCCTGCCCCGCAAATCTCCCTCGAAGGCCGCCACGGTATTTCGCGTCACCAGCGGCAACTTCCTGGAAATGTTCGACTTCTTCCTGTTCGGTTTTTACGCGACGCACCTGGCCGCGGCGTTCTTTCCGGTGCACGACCCGTTCGCCTCCCTGATGCTGACCTTCGGCACGTTCGGCGCGGGCTTCCTGATGCGTCCCCTCGGCGCGATCATCCTCGGCGCGTATGTGGATAAGATCGGCCGGCGCAAGGGCCTGATCCTTACGCTGGCGATCATGTCGTGCGGCACCATTCTCGTCGCCTTCGTGCCGGGATACGCGACCATCGGCCTGCTGGCGCCGCTGCTCGTGCTCATCGGCCGGCTGCTGCAAGGCTTCTCCGCGGGCGTGGAGCTGGGTGGAGTCTCGGTCTATCTGTCGGAAATGGCGACGCCGGGCCACAAGGGCTTCTACGTGAGCTTCCAGTCCGCGAGCCAGCAGGTGGCGATCATCGTCGCCGCCGCCCTCGGCTTCGCGCTGAATGAATGGATGAGCCCGCAGGCCGTCTCCGACTGGGGCTGGCGCATCCCCTTCTTCATCGGCTGCCTGATCGTGCCGTTCATCTTCGTCATCCGTACCTCGCTCCAGGAGACGGAGGCGTTTCTCGCGCGCAAGCATCGCCCTGATGCCAGCGAGATCTTCCGCTCCATGCTCACCAACTGGCCGCTGGTGCTGGCGGGCATGATGCTGGTGGTGATGACGACGGTCTCTTTCTATCTCATCACCGTCTACACACCGACCTTCGGCCGCGCGGTGCTGAAGCTCAGCGCCGCCGACAGCCTCATCGTCACCTTCTGCATTGGTGTTTCGAACTTCTTCTGGCTGCCGGTGATGGGCGCGCTGTCGGACAGGGTCGGGCGCTGGCCGCTACTCGCGGGCTTTTCCTTGCTAGCCTTGGTCACAGGCTATCCCACCCTCGCCTGGCTGGTGAGCGATCCGACCTTCGGCCGCATGCTGCTGGTGGAGCTGTGGCTCTCGTTCCTGTACGCGAGCTATAACGGCGCCATGGTGGTCGCGCTCACCGAGGTGATGCCAGTGAACGTGCGGACCTCGGGCTTCTCGCTCGCCTACAGCCTCGCCACCGCCTTGTTCGGCGGCTTCACGCCCGCCGCCTGCACCTGGCTGATCGAGGCGACAGGCGACAAGGCCGCTCCTGGCCTATGGCTCGGGTTTGCGGCCCTGTGCGGCCTGCTGGCCACTGCCGCGCTCTATCTGCGCCGCGACGGCCGCAGCCTGGTGAATGCCGTCTAGGCGGCCGGTTGGGGCGAACGGGATCCGGTTCGCCCGAACACACCGCAAGAGCAACGCGCGGCGCCCCCCGCGTGTCACGGAGCCTAGGTCGCTGCCATGTCCTCAGGCTCGGCCACGCTGGGCAGTTCCACCCGCTGGATCAGGCCGCCGGACGGCTTGTTGGCGAGCGCCAGCTTGCCGCCGTGCCGCTGGATGATCTCGTGGGCGATTGCCAGCCCGAGGCCGGCACCGGGGATCGTCACCTGGCGCGCCGGATCGGTCCGGAAGAAGGGCTCGAACACCTGCGCCATCAGATGTTCGGGAATGCCGGGTCCGTCGTCCTCGATCAGCAGCAGGGCGCATCCCGCGCCCGAGCGCAGATAGACGCGCGCACCGCGCCCGTGGGTGGCGGCATTGACGATGAGATTGCGAATCGCGCGCTTGAGCGAGAGCGGCTTGCCCGCGACGTTCAACTGGCACGCCTCGACCAGCTCGGCACCGAGACTGCTTTGCTCGGTTTCGCGCACCACGGCCTTCACCACCTCGTCGAGCGGCACGTTTTCATCCGGCGCGCCGCTGACTTCCTCGCGCACCAGGCGGATGGCGCTGTCGGCGATGTGGTCGAGCTCGGCGAGATCGTGGAACCAGCGCTCGCGCTCCTCCTCATCTTCGATGAATTCCGCTCGCAGGCGCAGGCGCGTGAGGGGGGTGCGCAGATCGTGCGCGGCCGCGGCGACGATCCGCATGCGGCTGTCCATCGCCATCTTCAGCCGGTGGGACAGCAGATTGATGGTGCGCGCGGCAGCCCGCACCTCGGTAGAGCCGGTTTCAGCGAGCTGCGGCAGTGAACCGTCCACGCTGACCTGATCCACCGCCTGCTCGATGAGCGCGAGCGGCCGCAGCAGGCGCTGAACCGCCACCGCCACCACGATCGTGACACCGAGGGCCACCAGGGCGAACCATCCCAGCACCCCGTAGGGAATCGTCGGTGGCGGGGGCAGCATGTGCTGCTCGATGGGAAATCTCAGCCATCGGCCATCCTTGAGATGGACCAGCGCCAGATGCCCCCGGCTCTCCTCGTCCGGCGGGCCATCGGCGGGGGGCGGGCCCCCGGGTGACGAGCCGGGGGCGAATTCCGAAATTACGGTCACGGCGCGGGCGATACCCAGCCGGCCCAGAGCCTCGGTCAGCGCCCGGGAGGCAAACGGATCGGCCATGCCTTCGGGCGGGGTGACGCTGAAGATGTCTGGGCTTGCGACCGCATCCGCCCCGTTCTCGACCATCTTCACCACCATCGCGAGCTGGCTCGCGGTCACCGCCTGCTCGAACATCGGGCGCGGACGTCCGCTGAACAGAAAAAACACCGCGGTGGCAAGGACGAGCACCAGCAGGATCGCCGCGACCAGAAGCGCCGTGACCCGCGCGCGCAGGGATTTCACGATGCGCTCTCGAGCGTCTCCACGCGCGCGGCGAACTGATAGCCGCCGTTGCGCTGGGTCTTGAGGATCTGGAATGAGCCGGCATCGCCGAGCTTGCGCCGCAACCGGCTGACCAGCACGTCGATGGAGCGGTCGAACGGCCCCGCTTCCCGGCCCTGGGTGATGTCGAGCAACTGGTCGCGCGAAAGGATGCGGCCCGGCCGCTCCAGGAAAGCGAGCAGCAGGTCGAATTCGGCCGCCGTAAAGGCGAGGTCGACGCCTGCGGGATCGAGCACCTGACGCGAGGCGCGCTCCACCGTGAAGCCGCAGAAGCTGTATTTCTGCGCGAGTCCCGGGTCGGGCGGCACGTCATGCATGCGCCGCAGCACCGCGCGGATGCGCGCCACCAGTTCGCGCGCGTTGAACGGCTTGCCGAGATAATCGTCCGCGCCCACCTCCAGGCCGATGATGCGGTCAACCTCCTCCTTGAGCGCGGTTAGAAGAATGATGGGCACGCGCGAGCGTGAGCGCAGCGACCGGCACAGATCGAGGCCCGAGGCGTCTGGCAGCATCAGATCCAGCACCACGAAGTCGATGCGATTGGTGGTGAGCTTCTCTTCCATCTCCCGGCCGGTGGCGGCGAGGGACACGCGAAAGCCCTGGCTCGCCAGATAGCGGCCAAGCAGTTTTCTGATTTCGTGGTCGTCATCGACCACAAGAATGTGCGGCGCCGCTTCCAAACGATTGTTTCCCGTTGCAGTCCTCGACGCTCTAGCGCACGCCGCGAAAATATCTGCCGGCGGATTGCAATTTTCCATTGCCATCATGCGCTCAGCAATCGCCGCTCACAAATACCCGATTTTTAGAAACATCCAGAAACGCACCGCCACACCAGGGCAATTGCCGGGGCGCATCGTCAGGTCATCGCAAACGACTTGAGGACGACGCATATGTTGAAACGGGCCATTCTCGCCCCCTCGGTGGTACTGGCGCTCGGCATCGGCGTGGCCGGCTTTGCGGCCGGTGGCCTTGCCTTCGCGGATGGCGCAACCGTTGTGGCGAAGAGCACGGACCGCCTTTCAGCCAGCGAGGGCACGAGCCAGTTTGCTGTCAGCACCCGACCCTTTCAAGTGGCGGAGGCAACCGTGCCCGGCCCACGCGACCGGCAGGCGGACAGGTGGCAAAATGCCGATGAAGACCTGAAGGGGGCCCGACGCCCCGATCGAGGCCCCGGCCCGGTCGGCGGGCAGATGGTGGCGGCGGCCTCCCTTTCCACCATGGAGACCTATATCGGCATCCGCGCCGATCAACTCGATGCGTGGCGCGCCTATACCAATGCCGTGCTGGCGCTGCTCCAGCCGCCCAAGCCGCCGCAGGAAGAGCCCAAGCCCGCCGCCTTCGAGCGCGCCGAGGCGATCGCCACCCACATGGCGGATCAGGGCACCAAGGCACAGGCCGTTCTCGCCGCGCTCACGGCGCTGAAAAGCAAGCTCACGGAGGACCAGCTCCAGCGCGCGGCGGAGCTTTCCGCGCTGCTGCCGCCCGGCCCGCCGCGCGGCCCGCTCGCGTTTGCGTTCGGCGCGCCCCTCGCCCCGCCGATGCCGCCGCCCGGCGTCGAACACCCCCACCTAGGCGGACATGGCCCGCAGGCCCTGCCGGATCCTTCCGACGCCGACGCGGCGTCCCGGCATCCGCGCCCGGCGCTCTGAGCGCAGGCAGATCAACGGGCGGGGGCCCATGCGAGGACGGGCGCAAAGCGCCCTCCCGGTATCACAAGGAGCCCACATGACACCGACGCACGCGGCACATATCGACATCGCGCAGGCCGACGTAACCGAATTCGTCGCCAAGCTGATCTATGAGCGGACCTATCACAAGGTCTGGGAAGACGCGGCCCAATGGGCGCGCAAGGACAGTGTCTCCTGTGCCGAAACAGTGGTGGACGCGCTGCGGCACGCGGCGCTTTTGCCGGGCGAGCAGGCCCCCGTGCACCGGGCGCACGTGCAGCCGCCCCGCCGCTGAACCGCTTCGGGGTCAGGAAGCGACCTCAGCCGCGAGGGTCCGGGAGGGCCAGGAGCGCGGCGAGCGCCTCGCCATCGCCAAGCGCCGCGGCCTTTTCTCGCGCGGAAAGCGCGCCGATCGCCTCCGGCAGGCTTGCGGCATCGGCGATCTTGGCGCGTGCCACCAGGCGTTCGGGGGAATGATCCCCGCGCCGGCGCGCACCGCCGTCCGGCAGGAAGGCGATATGGGCCGCCCTCAGGCGCCCGTCGCCCCGCAGCCGGGCCACCGCCTCGCCCTCGCGCAGCTCCACGGCCAGTTGCTCGGCGATCCGACCGGCCTGTTCCAGCACGGGCGGTGGCGTGCGCTCCTCGGGCACCGTGAGGAGGCCGAGCCGCCGCAATCCCGTCCCGGCGCCGCGCAATGCCGTGAGCGCCACCAGCGGCACCGCCAGCACGAGGCCGAGGATCACCGGGCTCATCCACCAGAACAATGGCGCGGCGATGAGATAGGCCACCACACCCAGGGCGAGCCCGAGCAGGGTGTGAAAACCATACCGCTGCAGCAGCGCACCGAGCGGCACCGAGCCATCATCCCGCCGCTGCGGCTGCCAGCCGGAATCGCGGCCCATGAGGATGCTGGCCACCGCCGAGGATTGGATGATCATCATGATCGGCGCCATCAGGCCCGAGAGCAGGGTTTCCACCAGCACCCCGAAGAACGCCAGGATGCCGCCGCCGAACCCGCGCCGCCGGCGCGCGTCGAACAGCATCAGCACATAGGCGATGAGCTTCGGCGCCAGCAGCACCGACATGGTGCCGACGAACACCCAGGCGGCGCGGACGGGGTCCTGCGCCGGCCAGCTGGGAAACAGCGAGAATTGCGAGGGGAAATAGTCCGGCGGCACGAAGCGCCCCTGCAACGATACCAGAAGGCCGGCGGTCAGCATGGCGAGCCACAGCGGCGCCGTGATGTAGGAGCCGATCCCGGTCAGGAGATGCAGGCGGCTGATGAATTTCAGCCCGCGCCCCGGCAGCACCGCGGCGTGCTGGAGATTGCCCTGGCACCAGCGCCGGTCGCGCACCGCAAGGTCGGTGAGGGAGGGCGGGCCTTCCTCATAGCTGCCCTCCAGGCCCGGCACCATGTGCACCGCGAAGCCGCCGCGCCGGATCAGCGCCGCCTCGACGAAATCATGGCTCAGAATATGCCCGCCGAACGGCTTGCGGCCCCGCAGATGGGGCAGGCCCGCGCAGTGCGCGAAGGCGCCGGTGCGGATGATGGCGTTATGGCCCCAATAATTGCTTTCGCTGCCGTGCCACCAGGAAAGGCCGTGGGCCAGCAGCGGCCCGTAGAGCCGCCCCGCGAACTGTTGGAGCCGCGCGAACAGGGTGCGCCCGCCGACGATGATCGGCAGGGTCTGGATCAGGCCCACGCCGGGATGTTGCTCCATGGCGGCGGCGAGGCGCACGATGGCGTCGCCCGTCATGACGCTGTCGGCGTCGAGCACGATCATGCTCTCATAGGCGCCGCCGAAGCGCGTGACCCATTCGCCGATATTGCCGGCCTTGCGGTCGATATTCTTCGCCCGCCGCCGGTAGAACAGATGGCCCTCCCCGCCGGTGCGCCCGCGCAGGGCGAGATAGCCAGCCTCCTCGGCGATCCAGACATCCGGGTCGGTGGTGTCGGAGAGGATGAAGACGTCGAACTTGTCCCCCTGCCCGGTCGCCAGGAGCGATTCATAGGTCGCCTGGAGCCCCGCCATCACCCGCGCCGGGCTCTCGTTGTAGCAGGGCATCAGGAGCGCGGTGCGCGCGGAAACCTCCGGCAGGGGCGCGTCGGGGTCGATGCCCAGCGGCCCGGCGCCGTGATGCATCAGGGAAAAAATGCCGCTCAGCGCACTGGTGCAGGAAAAGGCGATCCAGGCGAACAGAATCACGAACAGGACCAGCACAACGCCTTCCAGCCAGGAGAGCGAACCCACCGAGAGCACCAGATACATCTCCCACGCCGCAAAGGCGGTCATGAGGATGGCGCCACCGATCACCAGCAGGCGCCGCCATGCAAGGCCGGCCGGCCCGGTGTCGGGCCGGCGCGTCACGTGCGGGGGAACGGAGAGAGATTGCACCGGCATGGCGAGCGGCGCCTGCGGGGGAAGCGCCGGGGCGATGGCCTCGGGCGACGGGGCACCCGCCGCGACGGGCCGCGCGTCCGTCACGCTGTCCATCGGTAAACCCAGACTTCCGAAACCAGGTCCTTGTCGCGCAGGATCTGCGCCCGCAGCTCCGCGAGATCCGTATTCTGCGGATCGAGCACGAACGAAAGTCGCCAGCCCTGGATATCTGGATTGGGCTGCAACACCACGTCCTTGACCGCCCCGGCGCTGGTCGAGACCTCGGCGCGCACGGTGGCGATATCCATGTCCTTCAGTTTGTCACCGACCACATCGACGACGAACAGCCGCCCCCCGCTGGCAGCGCCGGACCGGGTGGCGCCGAAGCGTGCCGGCGGGGCAGATTCCGCGTGATCCCAGGCCCAATAGAGGCGATAGGTGAAGGTATATTCCCCGCCCTTGCGCAGCGGCTCCTTGGGCCGCCAATAGGTCACGACATTGTCGTGCACCTCCTCGCGGGTGGGGATCTCGATCAGATGCACGGCGCCTTCGCCCCAATCGCCGATGGGCTCCACCCATACGCTCGGCCGCTTCTCGTAGCGTGCTTCCAGATCCTGGTAGTCGAAGAAGGAGCGCTGGCGCTGCATCAGCCCGAAACCGCGCAGATTGGAATCGACGAACTGGCTGACCTCCAGCCGCTTGGGATTGGTGAGCGGGCGCCACAGCCGCTCCCCCCGGCCGTTGATGATGGCAAGGCCCTCCGCATCGCGCACGGCGGGCCGGAAGTCGTCCACGTCGTTGCGGTCGTTGGGGGCGAAGAAGAACATGGACGTGAGGGTCGCGATGCCGGCCTGATCCATGTCGGCGCGAGGATAAAGCGTCATCTCCACCGTCATGGCCGTGGGATCGCCGGGACGGATGGTGAAACGGAAGGCGGCGGCCGCGCTCGGGCTGTCGAGAAGCGCGTGCACCACCACCGAATCCGTGTCCGGCCGCGGCTGCTCGATCCAATAGGCCACGAACAGCGGGAATTCCTCGCCGCCCGGATCTCCGGTCTTCACCGAAAGGCCGCGGGCCGAGGAGCCATACACCTGCCCCTTGCCGACCGCACGGAAATAGCTCGCGCCCTGGAAAGCGGCGACCTCGTCGAAATAATCCGGCCGGTTCATGGGGGCGTGCAGGCGGAAGCCGGAAAAACCGAGATTGTCCTTGGGGTCCGGTGCCGCGACATTGTGCTCGAAATTGAACAAGTCGGGCGAATAGGGCAGCGGGCGCGCCTTGCCGTCGGCAACGATGGCGATGTCCACCCGGTCGCGGAACAGAAAGCCGCGATGGAACATCTGCAATTGAAACGGCAGCTTCTCGGCGCGCCACAGCGCTTTGTCCGGGTTGAAGCGGATGTTGCGGTAATCGTCATAGCTCAGCTTGTCGAGCTGGGCCGGCAGCTTCTGGTCACCGGCCTTGTAGGGCTTGGCGGCGCGCTCGCGGGCCAGCTGGCGCACCGTGGAAGCGTCGAACGGCGTGCCGTCGCCCGCGGGCGCCTGCGCCTGCGCCGCCAGCCCGCCGAAGAACGAGGCGCCAAACGCGCCCATGAGCGGAAGGAAAGCGGCGGCCTTGACGACCTGGCGTCGATGCATGGACGAGCCTCATGTTAGGAAGGTCATGCCGCAACTCGCCTCCCTTAAGGATTGCGATGCCGCAGCTTAACTGTGGGCGGGGAGATTGGTTCCGCAGCGCAATGGCGGCATCACGGCGCGTTCGCGACCGCTCTGCGGCGATGCTCAGAAATGACTGAAACTAAGCCGTTCCAGAACCATGGGATTGCCGGCCGGATCGAGCAGATCCAGGCCGCTTTGCGCCCGCGTCTCGCCGATGATGGTGCAGGGCACACCGGCCGTCTGCGCCGCCGCCAGAAAGGCATCGACCTCGGCAAGCGGGATGGTGGCGGCGATCTCATAATCGTCGCCGCCGGTTAGGGCCGTGGCGAACAGGGCCGGTTCTGCGGCGATGGCGGCCCGCGCCGCCTCCGAGAGCGGCACCCGCGCGGCGAAGATCCGCCCGCCGCAGCCGGAGGCCGAAAGCATCTTCGCGACATCGCCGATGAGCCCGTCGGAGACATCCATGCCCGCCGCCGCATGGTCGCGCAACGCGCCGGCCAAGGGGAGGCGCGGCTGCGGATGAAGATAACGGTCGGCGAGATGCGCGATATCCTTCGTATCCAGGCCGGCGAAGCCCGCACGCGCGGGATCGAGCCGCCATTGCAGCCCCAGCGCCGCATCGCCGATGGTGCCGGAAACGATAATCGCCTGATCCGGCCGGGCACCCGTGCGGGGCACGAAGCGACCGCGCGGCACGGCGCCGAAGGCGGTGATCGAAAGGGTCAGCGGCCCCGGCGTATGCACCGTGTCGCCGCCGAGGATGGGGCAGTCGTAAAAATCCGCATCGGCGCCGAGGCCCGCGGAGAAGGCTTCCATCCATGCGCCGGTCACGTCGCGCGGCAGGGCCAGCGCGAGCAGCGCGCCGAGCGGGCGGGCGCCCTTGGCGGCAAGGTCGGAGAGGTTCACCCGCATCACCTTGCGGGCGATGGAGGCCGGCGGGTCGTCGGGAAAGAAATGCACACCCGCGACCACCGCATCCTTGGTGAGGACGAGGTCGCAATCGGCCGGCGGTGTGAGGATGGCGGCATCGTCCAGCAGCCCCCGCGCGGCGGCGTCCGTGGCGATGGGCCGGAAATACCGGCCGATGAACTCATCCTCGCCCGAACCGCCGTCCGCGACCATCTCAATCGGTTCCGTTGCGGGCGAACTCGCTGGCGCGCAGGTCACGCGCGAGAGCATCCAGCACGGCATTGACCATGCCGGTCTCGTCACGGTCGAGGAAGGCGCCGGCGACGTTGACATATTCGGCGATCACCACGCGGGCCGGCACATCCGGACGCGAGGACAGCTCAAACGCACCCGCGCGCAGCACCGCGCGCAGCACCACTTCCACGCGGCGCAGCGGCCAGCCGTCGGAGAGCGCCTTGTCCACCATGGGATCGAGCGTGCGCTGGTCGCGGACCACGCCTTCCACCACGTCCTTGAACAGGGTCACGTCGGCGTCGGGATATTGCGTGCCCTCCACCTCCTGCCCGAGCCAGTGGCTCTGGAACTCGGCGAAGATCTCGTTCACCGGCGTGCCGGCCACGTCCATCTGGTAGAGCGCCTGCACCGCGCCCAAGCGGGCGAGGCTTTTGCGCATGGGTTTCGGCGCGGTCTCGCTCATTCCGACACCCGGCGCTTGAGGCGCAGCAGATTGAGCGCCGCCTCGGCCGCCCCGCCGCCCTTGTTGCCCTCGGAGACGCGCGCGCGCTCCCAGGCCTGCGCCTCGGTATCCACGGTGAGGATGCCGTTGCCCACCGGCATCGCATGGGCGAGGCCGAGGTCCATGAGGCCGCGCGCGGATTCGCCCGCGACGATCTCGAAATGATAGGTCTCGCCCCGGATGACGCAGCCGAGCGCCACGACGGCGTCGATGGGCGTATCGGTGATTTCCGCGCCGTCCATGGCGATTTCGGCGGCGATGGGGATTTCCAGCGCGCCGGGCACCGTTACCACCTCGACCTCGACCCCGGCCGCTTCCAGCGCGGCGCGCGCGCCGGCGAGCAGTTCGTCGGCCAAGGCCTCGTAATAGCGGGCTTCCACAATGAGCACCCGCGCGCCGGAAACCGGCTCCGCCGCGGTGCCTGCGCGCTCGTTGCGCGTGCTGACCATGTCAAATCACTCCTGAATTGGGCGCGAGGGGTACTCGCCGCGAGGGAACTCCGCAAGTCGCGCCGCATAGCGCGCCATCAGGTCCACTTCGAGATTGACGTCGTCGCCGGCCTTCACGCCCCCCCAGGAGGTGACCGCGAGGGTGTGGGGGATGAGCAGGCAGGTGAAAAAATTGCCATCCACGGTGTTCACCGTGAGCGAGGTGCCATCGAGGCAGACCGAGCCCTTCGCGGCGATGAAGCGGGCGAGATCCGCCGGCGCCTCGAAGGTGAATTTGGTGGTCTCGGCAAAATCCTCCCGCGCCGCGACCCGCGCCATGGCGTCCACATGGCCGGTCACGATATGTCCGCCGAGTTCCGCGCCAATGGCCAGCGCGCGCTCCAGATTGATGCGCCGCCCCGCCTGCCATTGCGCCACCGTGGTGATGGCCAAGGTCTCAGGCGCCGCATCCACCGTGAAGAGGCTGCGCCGGGGGCCGCCCTCGCGCACCGCCGTCACCGTGAGGCAGACGCCCGAGCAGGCGATCGACGCGCCGATGGCGATGCCGGCGGGATCATAATCCGAGGCGATGACAAGGGTGCGCACCTCGTGATGCGCGGTCACCTCGGTGAGAAGGCCAAGATCCGTGACGATGCCGGTGAACATGGTGTGCGTCCAAATCCATATGGGCCCGGCCGTGCCGTCATCCCCCGCGGGAATGCGCGTGGCACCGCCCGGCCTCGGCGGCGGGCGCGCCAGGGTGCGCCGCAAAAGCCAGATGTCACGCCCTTAGAGCATGTCGCGGCGAAAATCGCGTCCCTTTTTCGCGATGGCGCAGCGCCGCAGCGCATGGCGCCCCTGCGTGTGGCGCGGACGGCGGCGCCGCGGCCTCACCGCCGGCGCAGGCGCATCAGATGGTCGGGGCCGAGGTCCGCATGCTCGACCTCGACGAAACCCACCGGCGCGGTGAGGCGCTCCAGCGCCCGGCCCGGCAAGGCGTCGAGCGCGTCGGGGCCGAGCGGGCGCGCACCGCGCAGCAGCGCCACCTCGTCCACGAGGCCAGCATCCAGCAGCGCGGCCGCCAGATGCGGGCCGCCTTCCACCATGAGCCGCGTCACGCCCAGCAGCCCGAGCAGATGCAGGCTCGCGCCAAGATCGAGCCGCCCGTCGCCCGCGCGCGGCACCCGCAGGACTTCCAGGCCGAGGTCCACCAGGATACGTTCGGGGCCGAGCGGGGCATCCTCCGCGCACACCACCCACACCGGCACCTCCTGCGCGGTGCGCACCAGAGCGGAGGACGGCGGCAGGCGCAGGTCGCTGTCCAGCACCACGCGCACCGGCGAACGCCCTTCCAGGCCCGGCAGGCGGCAGGTGAGCATGGGATCGTCGGCCAGCACGGTGCCGATGCCCACCATGATGGCATCGTTGTGGGCGCGCATGAGATGGACGCGGGTGCGCGCCTCTTCCCCCGTGATCGCCGCCGGGCGCGGGCCGGGTAGTGCCGCCTTGCCGTCAGCGGAAACCGCCATCTTCAGCAGCACATGCGGCCGTCCACGCGTGACACGGCTGATGTGCCCGGCATGATCTTCCAGGGCCTGTTCGGCGCCGACCCCCACCGTCACCCAGATGCCGGCGGCCCGCAGGCGCGCGACGCCCCGGCCCTTCACACGATGGTCGGGATCCTCGATGGCCGCCACCACACGGCTAATGCCGGCGGCGACCACCGCATCCGCGCAAGGGGGCGTGCGGCCGTGATGGGAGCAGGGTTCGAGCGTGACATAGAGCGTCGCGCCGCGTGCGCCCTCCCCCGACTGCGCCAAGGCAAGAGGTTCGGCGTGGGGCCGGCCGGCGGGCGCGGTGCCGGCGGCGCCGAGGATCTTCGGCCCGTGCTCCGTCTGCCGCACCACGAGCGCGCCGACCGAGGGATTGGGCCAGGTGCGGCCGAGGCCCTCCTGCCCGACCAGCAGCGCCTCAGCCATCAGCCGCTCGTCTTCCTGCGGGGAGATGACCGCCTCAGGGGCTGCCATGGGATCAGTCCTCGTGCGCCGCGGAAGCCGACTTGGGTTCGCCGGCGCCCGGCTTGGGCTCGCCGTCCGACGACAGCTCGCCGAGCAGGCTTTCGAAATCTTTCGCTTCGCGGAAATTGCGATAGACCGAAGCAAAACGGACGTAAGCCACGTCGTCGATCTGCTTGAGGCCTTCCATCACCAGTTCGCCGATGGTCTCGGAGGTGATGTCGCTGTCGCCGAGGCTTTCCAGCTGCCGCACCAGGCCGGAGAGCATGCGCTCCACCCGCTCCGGCTCCACCGGCCGCTTGCGCAGGGCGATCTCCACCGAGCGGGCGAGCTTGTCCCGGTCGAACGGGACGCGCCGGCCGGACCGCTTCAGGACCATGAGCTCGCGCAATTGCACGCGCTCGAACGTGGTGAAGCGGCCGCCGCAATCGGGGCACACCCGGCGGCGGCGAATGGCCGTGTTGTCCTCGGTCGGCCGGCTATCCTTCACCTGGGTGTCCAGGCTTCCGCAGTACGGGCACCGCATGTTGGATAGCTCCCCGGCGCCCCCGCGCTCAGCTGTAGATGGGGAAGCGCGCCAGAAGCTCGGCCACTTTCCCGCGAACCGCCTGTTCCACCAGGCTATCCTCGTCCGTGCCCTTCTGCGAGAGCACGTCGAGGACTTCCGCGATCATGTGGCCCACCTGTTGGAATTCCGCCACCCCGAATCCGCGCGTCGTCCCCGCCGGCGTACCGAGACGCACGCCCGAGGTGACGAACGGCTTTTCGGGATCGAAGGGAATGCCGTTCTTATTCGTGGTGATGTGGGCGCGCCCCAGCGCCGCCTCGGAGACCTTGCCGGTCAGCCGCTTGGGCCGCAGGTCCACCAGCATCAGATGGGTGTCGGTGCCGCCGGAGACGATGGCGAACCCGTGGCCGCGCAGCGTGTCGGCAAGCGCCTTGGCGTTCTCCACCACGTTCTTCGCATAGATCTTGAACGAGGGCTGGAGCGCCTCGCCGAAGGCCACCGCCTTGCCGGCGATGACATGCATCAGCGGGCCGCCCTGGATGCCCGGGAAGATCGCGGAATTGATCTTCTTGGCCAGATCCTCGTCATTGGTCAGGATCATGCCGCCGCGCGGGCCGCGCAGAGTCTTGTGGGTGGTGGTGGTCACCACATGGGCGTGCGGGAACGGGCTCGGATGCGCGCCGCCTGCCACGAGGCCGGCGAAATGCGCCATGTCCACCATCAGCTTGGCGCCCACCGAATCGGCGATGGCGCGCATCTTGGCGAAATCGATGATGCGGGGATAAGCCGAGCCGCCGGCGACGATCACCTTGGGCTTGTGCTGGTCGGCGAGCTTGGCCACTTCCTCATAGTCGATGCGCTGGTCATCCTCGCGCACGCCATAGGCGATGGGGGTGAACCACTTGCCGGACATGTTCACGGGCGAGCCGTGGGTCAGGTGTCCGCCGGCCGCCAGATTGAGACCCAGAAACGCATCGCCGGGCTGCATGAGGGCGAAGAACACGGCCTGATTGGCCTGGCTGCCGGAATTGGGCTGCACATTGGCGAAGCCGCACCCGAACAGCTTCTTCGCCCGGTCGATCGCGAGATTTTCCGCGACATCCACGAACTGGCAGCCGCCGTAATAGCGCTTGCCCGGATAGCCTTCGGCATATTTGTTCGTGAGAACCGAACCCTGCGCTTCCAGAACCGCGCGCGAGACGATGTTCTCGGACGCAATCAGTTCGATTTCCTCGCGCTGGCGACCGAGCTCCGCCGTAATCGCGGCGGCGATCTCGGGATCGCTCTCCGAGAGCGGCGCGGAGAAGAAGCGGTTCAGATCCTCCGTGACGGAGGCGCGGTTCGCGTCGAGCGAGGCCATGAAGGTGGTCTCCGAGGGTTTCGCTGCGCCGGCTCGCGGCACGGCTGGCGCGAACTTGGGCAGGGGTGGTCGCTTAGCACAGGGTTGCGGCCAAGTCCAAAGCCCCACCCCACCTTTCCGGCACGGCAGGGCTGCGCGGGCCGAGGGGCGTGCGCGGCGCGCGCTCCCTCGCCTCACGTATTGCACCGTCAGCGCGGGTTGAAGTTCACCGGCACGGTGAGGCTGATGGTGCTGCCGGTGACTTCCGGCGGCGGCGCCGGCACGGGCGAGGCGCGCTGGATCAGCGAAAGCACCTCCCGGTCCAGGGCGGCGGAGCCGGCGGAGCCGGCAAGGCTCGAGGACACGACCCGCCCCGAGCGGTCGATGGTGAAGCGCAGGCGCGCCATGCCCTTGTCGCCATTGGCGTCGGAGGGATAGCGCTTATAGCGGTTGAGGTGCGCCATCAGCTGTCCACGCCAGGTCGCCTGCGCCGCCGAATTCGCGGAGGACGCACCGATGGCCGGCGCCGCGGCGGTGGTCGCCACCGGCGCATCGGTCTTCGGCGCGGCGGTGGTTGCTGGCGCGGCGGGCTTGCGACTCGCCTTCTTTTTCGGCGGCTCGGGCTTTTCCTGCGGCTTCGGCTTTTCCTTCACCTCCTCCACCGGCTTCTGCTGGGGCAACGTCACCTCGGCCATGGGCGGCGGCGGGGGAAGCTCGAACACTTCCTCCACCTTCTCCATCACCTGCTGCTCGGGCGGCGGGGGCGAATCATCCGGGGTCTCTGGGGCGTCGGGCACCGGGTCCGGTGCTTTCACCATGGGCGGGCCGGGCGCGACATCGGGCGTTTCGGTCGGCGACGACACCGCGAGATCGGCCAGCTCGATCACCATCGCCGCCGCCGGAAGATCGCCCTCCTGGTCGCGCTGCCAATAGAGGCCGATATAGACCAGCGCCCCGTGGATGAGGAAAATCACCAGAGCCGCCAGAGCCCAGCGCGCGATGAAGCCCAGCACCTCCGCCCGCGTCGGATGATGCCAGTGGAAATGGGGATGGTGGATCGAGGTCACCGCCCCGCCCCAGGCCCAGCGGACACGGGCGCCGCGGAAGGCGGCGCCGCTGGTGCAGTGGCCGGCAGCGCAGGCGCGGCGGCGCCCGTGGTCGCGCCTTCCAGCCCCACCAGAGCCACCTTCAGATAGCCCGCATTGCGCAGCAGGTTCATCACTTCCATCACGTCGCCATAGGGCACGGAGCGGTCGGCGCGCACGAACACGCGCTGCTGCTTGTCGCCGTTCGAGGCGGCATCCAGAACCCGGCCGAAGCCGTCGCGCGGCACCTGGTCATTGCCCAGCGAAAGGGAAAGATCGCTCTTCACCGTCAGAAACAGCGGCTTGTCCGGTCGCGGCTGCGGCTGGGCGTTGGAGGTCGGCAGGTCCACCTGCACGTCCACGGTGGCCAAGGGAGCGGCGACCATGAAGATGATCAGCAGCACGAGGATGACGTCGATGAACGGCGTGACGTTGATTTCGTGGTTTTCGACGAGATCGTCCCCGCCGAGATCGAGCTTCGCGGCCATGGCTCACTCCGCCGCTGCGCGCAGGGACGGCGCCATGATGCCGGCCTCCTGCCGGTCGAGGTCACGCGAGAGGTGCCGCAGCACTTCGGAGGAGGAATCCCCCAGCGTCGCCTTGTAATTGGCGATGGCGCGCGCGAACACGTTGTAGATCACCACCGCCGGAATGGCGGCAACCAGGCCGATGGCGGTGGCGAGCAGCGCTTCCGCAATGCCCGGCGCCACAACGGCGAGATTGGTGGTCTGTGCCTTCGAGATGCCGATGAAGCTGTTCATGATGCCCCAGACGGTGCCGAACAGCCCGACGAACGGCGCCGTCGCGCCGATGGTGGCCAGAAGGCCCGTGCCCACCTGCATGCGGCGCGTGGCATAGGCATCGATCCGGCTCAGCGAAATCGCCACGCTCTCCTTGATGCCTTCCGCCGGCAGGCCGCGCGAGGCCTCGAGTTCCGCCAGGGCGGCGCGCACCAGGCGGTTGGTGGTGGTCTTGGCGGTGCCGAGCGCGCCGGCGGCCGGCAGGAGCCCGCTGGATTTGCGCAGGATCTTGAGCCCGCGCCGGGCCTGCGCCAGCGCCATGAAAAGTTCGAGCACCTTCACCACGGCCACGGTCCAGGTGACCACGGATGCGAAGGCAAGCCCGAGCATCACCGCCTTCACCACCAGATCCGCCGCCATGAACATGCCCCACGGCGAAAGATCGTGCGGCAGGATCAGGGACGCGGAGGTCGCCACGGGCGCTTGATGCGCGGCATCGGGTGCGGTGTTCGTCGCCGGCTGGGGGGCGCTGGCGGCCGGAGCGCCGAGCGCAGGCGTTCCAGGAGGCGCCGTCGGCGCCATGGGCTGGGCGGCATTCGATACGGGAGCGGGTTTTGCAGGACCTGCCGTCAAAGCCGGCGTCGCGGGTTGCGCGGGCGTGGAAGCAGAGGGAGCCTGCGGCAGCGGCTGCTGCGCCATCACCGCGCCGGGCGCCGCAAAGGCGCAGGCCAGGACCAGGGAAAAAATCGAACCCCAACGGACGCACGCGCTGGGCATGCATGAAAATTCGCGTGTCGTCATCGCGCTTCACCGGCAAGAAAAAGAAAGCTGGTTTGGCTGGCGACCCGCAAAGGGGATTGGCTGGCTGCCCATTCATTACGCCATCGGGCGAGCAACGTTAAGCCTTTTTCGCCGCTGCGACCATGCGCGCCAATACCGCAACGTCATGACACTCTTCTTGCATGGGCCCGCCGAACGCTCGGACGAAAGCCTGCGGACGGCTCCTCCAAGCGGCGCTCCCGGCGTGCTGGCCCCCACTTCCATCAAGCCGCGCGTCCCCACGGCGGAAGGCGGCACCGGCACGATCCGCCGCTGCGGCGCGGGGATTGCCAGTTTCGTGTTCCGGCGCGGGATTGACGCCGCCCCTATCCTCGCTTAACGCGTCGGCGCTCCTGACACTGATGGAAACGCGCCCCGCGCCATGGCCGAACTCGCGCCGAAGACTTCGCCTCGTATTTCGTTCGTCTCGCTTGGCTGCCCGAAGGCGCTGGTGGACAGCGAACGCATCATCACGCGCCTGCGCGCCGAAGGCTATGAACTCTCCCGCGGCCATGACGGCGCGGACCTCGTGATCGTCAACACCTGCGGGTTTCTGGACAGCGCCAAGGCGGAGAGCCTTTCCGCCATCGGCGAGGCGCTGGCGGAGAACGGCAAGGTGGTCGTCACCGGCTGCATGGGCGCCGAGCCGGAGCAGATCCGCGCGGTGCACCCGAGCGTTCTCGCCATTTCCGGCCCCCAGCAATATGAGAGCGTGCTCGCCGCCGTGCACGAAGCCGTGCCGCCGCAGCATGATCCGTTCCTGGATCTCGTGCCCGAGCACGGCATCAAGCTGACCCCGCGCCATTATGCGTATCTGAAGATTTCCGAAGGCTGCAACAATCGCTGCACCTTCTGCATCATCCCCAAGCTGCGCGGCGACCTTGTGAGCCGCCCCCTCGCCGATGTGATGCGCGAGGCCGAGCGCCTCGTCGCCGCCGGGGTGAAGGAACTGCTGGTGATCTCGCAGGATACCTCGGCCTACGGCGTCGACATCAAATATGCCGAGAGCCTGTGGCGCGATCGCGAACGCTCCGCCCGCTTCTTCGATCTGGCCGAGGCGCTGGGCGAGCTCGGCGCGTGGGTGCGCCTGCATTATGTCTATCCCTATCCCCATGTGGACCGGGTGATGGACCTGATGGCGAGCGGCAAGGTGCTGCCCTATCTGGATATTCCCTTCCAGCATGCGAGCCCGACGGTGCTCAGGCGCATGAAGCGGCCGGCGTCGCAGGAGAAGACCCTGGCGCGCGTGCAGGCTTGGCGCGCGGCGGTGCCGGACCTGACCTTGCGCTCCACCTTCATCGTCGGCTTTCCCGGCGAGACGGAGGAGGAATTCACCGAGCTGCTGGACTTCCTGAAGGAAGCCGAACTCGACCGCGTGGGCTGCTTCAAGTTCGAGCCGGTGGCCGGCGCCCCCGCCAACGCCCTCGCCGATCCGGTGCCCGACGAGGTGAAGGCCGAGCGCTACGATCGGTTCATGAAGACCCAGCAGGCGATTTCCGCGCGCCGCCTCAAGCGCAAGGTGGGCACGCGCCAGCAGGTCATCATCGACAGCGTCGGCCCGGCCGGCGCCATCGGCCGCACCAAGGGCGACGCGCCGGAGATCGACGGGCGCGTGCATGTCGCCTCGCGCCGTCCGCTGCGGGTGGGCGAGATCACCACCGTGAAGATCGATGCGGCGGACGCCTATGACCTGCGGGGCAGCGCCGTCGGCTTCTGAGACGCAAGCCGGCCAAAAGAAAACGCGGCCGGCAGAAGCCGACCGCGTTCACACATCACGCAAATTCAATCGAGACGAAGGGGTTCAGCCCTCGTCCTCGTCATTGTGCTCGGGCGGCACGAGGCCCTGGAGGCCGGCCAGAAGCTCCTCCTCGGTCATGCGGTCGAGCACGATATCGGTATCGTCGCTGGAGCCCACGCTGGAGGCGATCATCGGCACCGTCTCGGGTTCCGGCTCGTCCACCTCGGTGTACTTCTGCAGGGTGTGGATGAGGTCTTCCTTCAGATCCTCGGGGCTCACCGTCTCATCCGCGATTTCACGCAGGGCAACGACCGGGTTCTTGTCGTTGTCGCGGTCGACCGTGATGGGCGCCCCGGAGGAAATCATGCGGGCGCGGTGGCCGGCGAGGAGAACCAGCTCGAAACGGTTGTCGACCTTGTCGATGCAGTCCTCAACGGTGACACGGGCCATGGGCTCGGCACTCCCTCGTGCGCGGTAGAATAAGGTAGGATATTAGTTTGAAGAGGGGTTGTTTACATGAAAGCCCGGGACGCGGCAAGGGCGGGCAGGCTTTTCACTTGCGCTCCGCTTAAGTCTGGCGGAGAAAGGTCGGAATTCCCATTTTATACCCATTCTAGCTTGTACACTCTCCCTCTTGGTTTTGGACGCCCTTTATGAATGGACTGGAAAAGATCGCGCTGCTTATTGATGGCGCCAATCTCTATTCAGCGACAAAGGCTCTCGGTTTTGACATCGACTATAAGCGCCTCTTGAAAGAATTTCAGTCGCGCGGGTATCTTTTGCGCGCTTTTTACTACACCACCTTGATCGAAGACCAGGAATATTCTTCCATTCGGCCGTTGTTGGACTGGCTGGACTATAACGGCTATTCCGTCGTCACAAAACTGGCACGCGAATTCACGGACTCCCAGGGCCGCCGCCGGGTGCGCGGGAACATGGATATCGAAATCGCCGTGGACGCGATGGAACTCGCCGGCCACGTGGACCATATCGTGCTGTTTTCCGGCGACGGGGATTTCCGCTCCCTGGTCGAAGCCTTGCAGCGCAAGGGCATTCGGGTCAGCGTCGTTTCCACCGTCTCCACCCAGCCGCCGCTCATCTCGGACGAATTGCGGCGGCAGGCCGATATCTTCCTGGATCTCGTGGACCTGCAATCGAAGATCGGCCGCGATCCCGCCGAGCGGCAGGGACGCATGCACGAGACCCCGCGCTTTCTGGAGCGACGCGGCTCGCCGCTGCCCGACGCCGAAGAGCCCTGATCCTGCATGGAACAGCAGCCGGGGCATGATTGCCCCCTATGCCCGCGCCTCGCGGCATTTCGCGATCAATGGCGCGCGGCCGAGCCCTCCTGGTTCAATGGTCCGGTGCCCGGATTCGGCCCGCACGATGCCCGCTTGCTGATCGTCGGCCTGGCGCCGGGACTGCGCGGCGCGAACCGCACCGGTCGCCCGTTCACCGGCGATTTCGCCGGCGACCTGCTCTATCAGACCTTGCTGGATTTCGGTTTCGCCGTCGGCACTTACGGTGCGCGGCCGGACGACGGGCTGGAGCTGCGCGATGCCCGCATCGTCAATGCCGTGCGCTGCGTTCCGCCGGAGAACAAGCCCACGACGGAGGAGATCCGCACCTGCCGGCCCTTCCTCCATTCCGCCATTGCGGCCATGCCGAACCTCAAGGCGATCATCGCGCTCGGCAAGATCGGCCATGATTCAACCGTCGCCGCGCTCGGCGAAAAGCTGTCGCGCGTGAAGTTCGGCCATGGCGCGCAGGCGCAGATCGGTGCTCTGCGCCTGTTCGGCAGCTATCATTGCTCGCGCTACAACACCAATACGGGCGTCCTGACGCCGGCCATGTTCGCCGACGTATTCCGGGCCGCGCAGGCCTATCTGGAGACAGCCTAGGCGGAAACGTGGCGCCGCAGGAATTCCAGCACGTCCCCGGCATTCTTGTGGGGCGGGAATACCGGATAGAACACGTGCTCCACCACCCCGTCCTCGATGATGAGGGTGATGCGCTTCAGCAGCACCTTGCCCTCCACCGTGAAGGTGGGCAGCGAAACCGATCGTGTGAATTCCAGCGCGTGGTCGGACAGCAGCGAGAACGGCAAATTTAGCCGCTCCGCGGCTTCACGCTGGTAGTCGGTGTCCTGGGTCGACAGCCCGAAGACATGGTGCGCCCCAACTTCGATCAATTCCTCGAAATGGTCGCGAAAGGCGCAGCTTTGCGGTGTGCACCCACGGGCGCCGGGAATCTCGTCCCAACCTTCCGGGTTCGGCTGGTTCGGCTGGCCGGTGCGCGGGTAGCAATAGACCACGATGCGCCCGGAGAGGGAGGAGAGATCCACCACACGCCCATCGGTCGCCCGCAGGGGGATGATGGGCAGCTCCAGCCCCGGCAGATGGCTCGCCTGGCCGTCGTCCTCGGGGGTGGGAAGGTTTTCGGGAAGTTCGGTCCAGTCGGCCACGGCTCCACCCCATGTTGTGCGCGGGGCCAGGACGACCGACCCCGGATCATTGGTTATATCTTAGCAAAGGCGCGGCCACGATCCAGCTGGGGCACGGGCCGCCTGCCGGCTAACCGCGATCGCGCATGAGGCGGGCCTTGTCGCGGCCCCAGTCGCGTTCCTTCACGGCCTCGCGCTTGTCGTGCGTCTTGCGGCCCTTGCCGATCGCCACCTCGACCTTGGCGCGACCCTGCTCGTTGAAATAGATCTTCATGGCGACGATGGTCATGCCCTCGCGCTCCACCGCCTGCGCCAGCTTGCCGATCTGGCGCTTGTGCATCAGCAGCTTGCGGGGGCGGCGGGTCTCGTGGTTGAAGCGGTTGGCTTCCAGATATTCGGGAATATAGGCATTGTAGAGCCACAGTTCCCCGTTCTTGGCGGCGGCATAGCTCTCGCCGATGGTCGCCTTGCCGCTGCGCAGGCTCTTGACCTCGGTGCCGGTCAACATGATCCCGGCCTCGAAGACCTCGCCGATCTCATAGTCAAACCGGGCACGCCGATTGTCGGCGACCACTTTGCGCGGCAGTTCTTTCTTCTTTTTTTCTGACATGTGCATCCGGGGACGGCGGCGGAAGAGAAGAGATCTCCCGCCGCGTGCTGTCCCTCAACCTCAGTTCAGGAGGCCCGCATGGGCCATCGCGCTGCGCACGACCGCGCGGGTGGTTTCGGAGACCGGCACCATGGGCAGGCGCACGTCCTCGGCCATCTTGCCGAGCACCGAGAGCGCGAACTTGGTCGGCGCCGGGTTGGTCTCGACAAACAAGGCGGTGTGCAGGGGAAACAATTTGTCCTGCAGCGCCAGCGCCGTCTTGAAGTCGCCGGCGAGACAGGCGCCCATCAGCTCCGAGGAGAGACGCGGCGCCACGTTGGAGGCCACCGAGATGCAGCCGTGGCCGCCATGGGCCATGAAGCCGAGCGCGGTCGCGTCCTCACCCGAGAACTGGATGAAATCCGGCCCTAGGGTCAGCCGCTGCTGGGACACGCGCGCCAGATTGGCGGTGGCATCCTTCACGCCCACGATGTTCTTCAGCTCATAAAGCCGCGCCATGGTCTCGACCGACATGTCGATCACCGACCGGCTCGGAATATTGTAGATGAAGATCGGCAGGCCGACGGCGTCGTTGATCGCCTTGAAGTGCTGAAACAGGCCCTCCTGCGTGGGCTTGTTGTAATAGGGCGTCACCACCAGCAAAGCGTCAGCGCCCACCTTCTCGGCATGGCGCGAGAATTCGACCGCGCTCTCGGTGGAGTTGGAGCCGGTGCCGGCCATCACCGGAACACGCCCCTTCACCTGCTCGACGCAGATCTCGATCACGCGATTGTGTTCCTCGTGGCTCACCGTCGGGCTCTCGCCCGTGGTGCCGACCGGAACCAGGCCGTCGATGCCCTCGGCGATCTGCCAATCGACGAAGTCGCGGAACGCTTTTTCATCCAGCGCACCATCCCGGAAAGGAGTGACCAGGGCCGTAAACTGACCCCGGAAGTGCGGCAGGGACGACGAGGAGGACATGGCAGGTGCCTTGTTGTGAATCACGATTCGCGCCCGCGCGGTTTCGGCGAGCGGATCGCATCAGATAAACTGTTGCGAGCCGGCCGGAAAGGGTGGCGCGGGCTGCGGCCCTCGTTTTGCCGGTTTCGTGAGGCTCCTGGGCCTCGCCTGCTTAGCATTTCGTCAAGGCACATAGAGAACAATACGGCGAAACATCCGGCCTCGAACACGGTCGCGGGGCATCGGGCTCGACTGAGTCCTGCCAGGACGTGAGGAACGAACATGTCGCCTGCCTACCGCCTTATCTCCCGCACCGCTTTGGCGATTGCGCTCGCCTGGGCCGCGCCGGTGATGGCCGCATCCGACAGCTCCGATTCGCCGCCCGCAAAGCCCGCCGCCAAGACCACCTCCGCCAAGCCGGCCGAGTCCAAGGCGAAGACCGATCCGAAAAAGGCGGAGAAGAAGACCGACTCGAAGAAGGCCGAGAGCAAGAAGGGCGAATCCAAGAAGGCCGCGTCCTCGAAGCCGAATGCCAAGCCCGCGAGCGCCGCCCTCACCCTCGCGCCCGCTGGCGCGCCGCCGGTTTCGCTCTCGGGCGAACTTGGCCAGCTGCGCTCGGCCGTCACCGCCGCCAAGAACGGACAGGGCACCCAGGCCCTGGCGATGGCGCGCGAGCTGAGCGATCCCGTGGCCCGGAACCTCGTGACGTGGCTGGTCATCCGCAATGCGCCGAACGACCTCGGCTTCGATGGCATCAATGCGTTCCTGAAGGAAAAGCCCGGCTGGCCCACCCAGAACACCCTGCGCCGCCGCGCGGAACGGGTTCTGCTGGCTGAGAACCGCAGCCCGGACGTGATCCGCGCCTTCTTCTCGGAAGCCGACCCGCTTTCCGGCGAGGGCAAGATTGCCCTGGCCCGCGCTTTCGCCGCCTCCGGCGACCGCACCACCACCGCCGCTTTGGTGCGCGAGGCGTGGCGCGAGGATGAATTGAGCGAGTCCGTCGAAAAGACGGTGATGAGCGAATTCGGCACCATCCTCACCCGCGCGGACCACAAGGCGCGCGCCGACAAGTTCAGCTACAAGCCCGATACCGAGCGTGCTATGCGCGCCGCAGCGCGTGCGGGGTCCGACGTGGTGGCCCTCACCCAGGCCCGCCTCGCCATCGCCCGCAAGGAGTCCGACGGCGCGAGGCTGCTCGCCGCCGTGCCGTTCACGCTGGCCAACGACCCGGCCTATCTGTTTGCGAAATCCCAGCTCGCCCGCCGCGCGCAGAAGCCGGCCGAGGCCGCCCAGGCGCTGTTGAGCGCCCCCGACACGCGTGCCGCCGTGGGGGATGCTGACGAATGGTGGATCGAGCGCCGCCTGGTGTCGCGCGAGTTGCTCGACGACGGGGATTTCAAGACCGCCTATCGCGTTGCCGCCCATGGCGCGACGCCGACCTCGGACAATTACCGCGCCGAGGAGGAATTCACCGCCGGCTGGATCGCGCTGCGCTTCCTCAAGGACCCGCGCACCGCCGCCCAGCATTTCGCCCGCATGGAAAGCGAGCAGAAGCACCCGATCACGCTCGCCCGCGCCGCCTATTGGCAGGGCCGGGCGGCGGAGGCCATGGGCGACACGGGCACTGCCCGCGCCCGCTATGAATCTGCGGCCCGCTTCAGCACCACCTATTATGGGCAGATGTCCCGCGCGCGGCTCGGCCTGCCGCCGGTGGCGCTGCGCCGCCAGCCGGAGGCCTCCGGCCAGGCCCGCGCCACGTTCGATCGCATTGAGCCGGTGCGCGCCATCCGCCTGCTCTATGCTATCGGCGAGCGGGATATTCCGCTGACCATCTATTATGACCTCGCCTGGCGGATGGAGGATTCCACCCATCTCGCCATGGTGGCGGAACTCGCCCAGGCCAATAACGACACCCGCGGCGTGCTCGTGGTCGGCAAGGAAGGCTCGGCGGAGGGGCATCCCCTCGATGCCGCGTCCTTCCCCACCTTCGGCCTGCCGTCCTACACCTCCATCGGCAATCCGGTGGACAAGGCGGTCATCTATGCGGTGGCCCGGCAGGAGAGCCAGTTCAACCCGCGCACGCTCTCCAGCGCCAAGGCCATGGGCTACATGCAGGTGACGCCCGCCGCCGGCCGCGAAGTTTCCAAGCAGACCGGCGCGCCCTATAACGAGGCGCGGCTGATGAGCGACCAGTCCTACAACGTCCAGTTCGGTGCGGCCGAGCTTGGCGAGTTGGTCAGCAATTACGGCGGCAATTACGTGCTGGTGTTCGCCGCCTACAATGCCGGGCGCGGCAGCGTGCGCAAATGGATCGAACGCTATGGTGATCCGCGCGACCCGGACGTGGACGTGGTGGACTGGGTGGAATGCATCCCCTTCTCCGAGACCCGCAATTACGTGCAGCGGGTGATGGAGAATTACCAAGTCTACAAGGTGCGGTTCGGCGGCGCCTCCAAGTTCCAGCTGGAAGCCGATTTGCGCGGCACGACGCGCTGAACGAAAGCAAAAGGGGATCGCCGGGGCGTCGGTGCGTTTACACAATAAAGTGCGGGCACTCCCCGCACTGATCGCCTAGAAGCGGGCGGAACGCCCTCCCCTTGCGCCGTCGCACGGCGCGATTTCGAGCCCTTTCCCATGATGAACCGCAAGAGCGATCCGGCCCGGCCGGGCGCATCGGCACCCGGCTTTACCGAATTCGTCGCAATTATTGCCCTGATGATGGGGCTGACCGCCTTCTCCATCGATAATCTTTTGCCGGCCTTCGAGCCAATCCATCGTCATTTCGCGGTCCAGAACGCGAACGACCTCCAGCTCATCATCTCCGCCTATCTGATCGGCTTCGCGGTGATGCAGATCGTGTTCGGCACGCTGTCGGACGTGTTCGGCCGCAAGACCATGCTGATGATCGGGCTGGCGGTGTATGCCGGCGGCTGCGTCCTCGCCATGACGGCGGAGAGCTTCAACACGCTGCTGTTCGCCCGCGCCATCCAAGGCATGGGCTCGGCGGCCGCGCGCGTGCTTTCGGTCGCCATCGTGCGCGACCGCTTCCAGGGGCGCGACATGGCGCGGGTCATGTCGTTCGCCATGATGGTGTTCCTGGTGGTACCGATCGTCGCGCCGGCGGCCGGCGGAGCGATCCTTCTGGTCGGCAATTGGCACATGATCTTCGGCGCCATGCTGCTGATGAGCCTCGTCCTCGCCACCTGGTTCGCGCTGCGCATGCCGGAAACACTGCATCCGGAATATCGCGTGCCGTTTTCCATGCGGGCGATCTTCGCCGGCCTGAAGATGACCGTCACGAACCGGCGCTCCTTCGGCTACGCCAATGCCATGGGCCTCATGCTCGGCTGCCTGATGGCCTATGTGGGCTCCTCCCAGCAGATCTTCGAGACCGAGGTCTATCACCTCGGGCGCCTGTTCCCGCTGGCGTTCGCCGCCATCGCGGGCGTGATGTCTGTCGCCTCCTTCATCAACGCCCGCCTGGTGAACCGGGTGGGCATGCGGCGGCTGTCCCATTTCGGGTTGTGCGGCTTCACCTTGGTGGGGGCGCTGCAGGTGACGGCGGCGCTGGGCTTCGACGGGCGTCCGCCGGTGCTGCTGTTCTGCCTGCTGGTGGGGCTCAATCAGGCGCTGTTCGCACTGACGGTGCCCAATTTCAACTCCATCGCCATGGAGCCCCTGGGCGCGGTGGCGGGCACCGCCTCCTCGTTCCTGGGTTTCTACACGACGCTGATGGGGGCCCTGCTCGGCATGGCCTTCGGCCGTGCCTTCGATGGCACGGTGCTGCCGCTCGGCCTCGGCTATTGCCTGCTCGGGGCGCTCGGCGTGCTCGCGGTGCTATGGGCCGAGCGTTGGCGCCTGTTCGGCACCGCGCCCGGCCACTAGCCGACATCCCGGGCACGCCGGTCGGTTTCTCTCCCCGCCCAGGCGGGGAGAGGATTATTTACCGAGTTCCTTCTGGCAATCCGCGATGGTCTTGCCGAGCTTGGCGCGGCTGGCGTCGTCCTCGGTGGTCTCGCGCAGCGTGCACGCGTCGAGGCTGTCGAACGCGCCGAGATTGGAGATCTTGGCGCCGGTGAAGGCCTCCAGCGTTGCTTGGCGATCCTCCGGGCCGAGCCGCTGATACCGCAGCACCGCGCCCGGCTTGTCCTGGGCGGGGGTGATGGGATCGGCGAAGGCGAAAGTGGGCGCGAGGACGAGCGCGCAGACGAACAGGACGGCGGCGGGACGCTGCACGGGGAAACTCCAGGGTGGTGCGGTGTTACGCCTCTATTTGCACTGCCCGAAAATAGTCGTCCAGCATGTCTCTGGGGAAGGCCGGCAGGTTTTCTAGACCGATCTGTCGCAGCAGCGGCGGCATGGGCACATCGAGCATCACCTCGCTCTCGCGCTTAAGCTGCCGGGCGGCGCGCAGCACACTTTCCGATTGGTCGCGGATCACCGAGGCCAAGGTGTCGGCGTCCTCAAGATCGAACAGAGCGAGCATCACCTGCGGGTCGGCTTCCATCTGGTGGTGGAACACGGTGCGGTAATTGGCCGGCAGCGCGCGGATGCCCTCGGCCACACGCGGCGCGGCGGCGCGGCGCTCGTCCACATTGCTGGAGAGCGGGGCCCGGCCCGTGCTGTCGACATCGATCTGGGGAATCTGGGTCATGGCGCTGTCTCCGGCTTTCCCGCGGCGCGAACGGCCGCAGGACTCGCGCAGACAACGCCCTGAGGCCCCGTCGGGTTCGCCTCGGCGCGCCGGTTTATGACGCCTTCGTCCGCAACGTCACCAATTCCTCCGCCGAGGTCGGATGAACCGCGACGGTGCGGTCGAAATCCGCCTTGGTGGCGCCGAGGCCGAGGGCGACCGCCGCAAGCTGGATCATCTCGGATGCCGCATCGCCGAGGACGTGGCAGCCGAGCACCCGGTCGGTCTGCGCATCCACCACCAGCTTCATGAAAGTGCGCGCCGGATTGCCCGAGAGCGTCGCCTTGAGCGGGCGAAAATCGGTCTTGTAGATGTCGAGCGTATAGCCGGCCTTACGCGCGGCAGCCTCCGAGAGACCCACGGTGCCGATCTCCGGCTCGCTGAACACGGCGGTGGCGATCAGCGAATGATCCACCTGCCAGGGCTTGTTGCCGAAAACGGTATCGGCGAAGGCGTGCCCTTCGCGAATGGCGACCGGCGTCAGGTTGATGCGGTTGGTCACGTCACCGACCGCATAGACGGAGGCAATATTGGTGGCGGAATGGGCGTTCACCTTCACGGCGCCCACTTGGTCCAGCTCGACGCCTGCGGTTTCCAGGCCCAGGTTGCGCGTGTTGGGCACGCGGCCGATGGCCAGCATCACCTCGTCCACCTCCACCTCGGTGTCGTCCGAGAGGCGAACCCGCTTGCCGCCTTCCACCGCCGTGATGGAGGTGAGCGTGCGCCCACACAGCATGCGAACGCCGGCCTGCTCCATCTCCTTCGCGAGATGGGCGCGGATCTCATCGTCGAAGCCGCGCAGAATCACCTCGGCCCGCTGCACCAGCGTGACCTCGCAGCCGAGCGCGTTGAACATGCCCGCGAATTCCACCGCGATATAGCCGCCGCCCTGGATCAGGATGCGCTTCGGCAGCGCCGGGAGATGGAAGGCCTCGTTCGAGGTGATGGCCAGTTCGCAGCCGGGAATCGAGGGGCCGAGCGCGGGATGGGCGCCGGTGGCGATGAGGATATATTTCGCCCGCACCCGCTCGCCGGTGGCGAGGATGTGCACGGTGTTGGGCCCCTCGACCACCGCACGCGATGCAACGATCGTCACCCCCGCCGCTTCCGCATTGCGGCGATAGATGCCTTCCAGGCGGCCGATTTCGCGGTCCTTGTTGGCGATCAGGGTCGGCCAGTCGAAGCGCGCGCCCTCCACGCTCCAGCCGAAGCCCTCCATGTCCTTGAGGTCCTGCGCATAGCGGCCGGCGTAAACCAGCAGCTTCTTCGGCACGCAGCCGCGAATGACGCAGGTGCCGCCCATGCGGAACTCTTCCGCCAGCATCACCTTGGCGCCGTGCTGGGCGGCGATTCGCGCGGCGCGCACGCCGCCGGACCCGCCACCGATGACGAAGAGATCGATTTCGGTGTCGGACATGGCGTGCTCCTGTTGGCCTGCGCGGCTGGGCCTTCGCGGCCTTGCCGAGATGTAGACACGCAGCCTGCGCCGTCAAGCGCGCGCACGGCATGGCTGTACCCACGCTTGCGGGGCGCTGCCAGGGGTGCTTCAAGACGCGGAACGCTCCCCGCCGACCCAGGCAGAACGCACACGGATGCCCGCAGAGATTTCCCCGCTCTGGCTTCGCGCCGAAGATGCTCCCGAACGCGGCCGGCGCTTTTCCCTGCCCTGGCTCTGGCGCGCGCGCCTCGCCGTCAAGGAAGGCGTGTTCGCGGTGGAAATCGCCCGCGCGACGCCCGGGGACACCGAGCCGCTGGAACTCGCCTTTCTGGGTTTCGGCGGCGCGCCGCTCGGCCATGCGACCGTCGCCGCGCCGGTCGCCGCGCTCCTCCTGCCGCGCGGCACCGCGACAATCGCCGTCACGCACGGGGCCGCGCTGCGTCTGGGCCTCTATCCGCGCGGCAAATTGTGGCTGAAGCTGCATGCCTTCGCCCACGGCAGCTTTCCCGGCCTTCCCCCGCACCGGCGCTGGCGGGCGGCCGGCGCCGCGGCGCGGGACCTGCGCGGCATGCACGCCTCGCTGTTCGCGGATTCGCCCGCGCGGCAGGCCCAAGCGACGCGGCGCTACCGGCGTTATCGCAAGGCCTATGTGGAGGATTTCTCCGGGCCGCTGGCGCCTGCGGGAGCGACCCTTTCGTTCCTCAGCGTGCTCGGCACGGACACGCGCGCGGAAGATCTCGCCGCCTGCCTTGCCGCCCTGCGCGCGCAGAGCGACCCCCATTGGGAATGGCTGATCGGCCTGCCCGCCGGGGAGGATGCCGCGCGGGCGCAACTGACGGGCGAACCGCGCGTGCGCCTGCTGGCCGATGCCGGAACGGCGCCGCTCACCTTCAATGCGCTTCTCGCCGCCGCGAGCGGCGAGACGCTGGCCTTGCTCGATCCCTCCGGCCGCCCCACCCGCGATGCGGTGGCGATGCTCCGCGCGGCGTTCGCGGCCCATGCCGACTGCATGCTCGCCTATACCGACGAGGAGACGCTGGACGCGGCCGGCGCGCCCCTCGACGGCGTCTTCAAGCCGGCGTTCAACCGCCATCTCCTGCGGGCGGTGGATTATTTCGGCGATCTCGTCACGCTGCGCACGGCCCATGCCCGCGCCATCGGCGGCGCGCGGGCGTATCTGCCCCTGGCGTGGCGCTATGATCTGCTCCTGCGCGCGGCGGGCGCCCTTTCGCCCTCAGCCATCCGCCATATTCCGCGCGTCGGCTATGGACGGCAGGGCGCTGGCGGCTGGACCGGCTTTTCCTCCCCCGATCAGGCCCGCGAGGCCGCCCGGGCGCTGGAGGATGCCACCGGCGCCCCGGTGGAGATCCGCGCCGATCTGAAGCTGCGCCCGCACTACCGCCTGCCGGATGTGCCGCCGCTGGTGTCGTTCGTCATTCCGACGCGCGATCGCGCCGATCTCATGGGGATGGCGCTGCGCTCCCTGGTGACGCACACGGCCTATCGCAATTTCGAGATCGTCATTGTCGACAACGGTTCGGTGGAGCTGGAAACGTTCGCCTTGTTCGCGGAGATCAAGGCCGCCTGGCCGCGTACGATCGTGGTGCGCGATGACGGCGGGTTCAATTATCCGCGCATCTGCAACGCCGGCGTGGACGCGGCGTCGGGCGATCTGATCTGCCTGCTGAACAACGATATCGAAGTGGTGGAGCCCGGCTGGCTGCACGAAATGGTCTCGCTCGCTGCCTTGCCGCAGACCGGCATCGTCGGGGCGAAGCTGCTGTTTCCCGACCATACCCTCCAGCACGCGGGCGTGATCGCCGGGCTGTTCCGCTATGCCGCCCACTGGTTTTCCCACGGTGCCGAGGACATGGCCGGCCATCTCGGGCGCCTGCATGCGCGCAACAATCTCAGCGCGGTCACCGGCGCCTGCCTGATGATCAGCCGGCAGTGCTGGGACCAGATCGGCCCGCTCGATGCCGTGCGCTTCGCCGAGGATTGCAACGATATCGACCTGTGCCTGCGGGCGCGGGCCGGCGGGTTCGAGCTGGTGTGGACGCCGTTCGCGCTGCTGCTGCACCATGAATCCGCCTCGCGCGGGCGCCGGCGCAGCAAGGCCCATCGCGAGCGGCTCAAAGCGCAGCGGGCGCGCATGGAAGCGCTCTGGCACACCGCGACGCTGGTGGACCCGCACTACAATCCGAATCTCGCGCGCAATAGCCTGCACGCGGGAATCGCCAAGAGCCCGGAGGGCAGCCGGGCCCCCCGCACCGACGCCATCGCCCCGCCGCACGCGACGCCCTGAGGCGCCGCGCCGAAGAGGCTCAGATCACAGATCGTAGCCGCGCTTCTTCATCTCGACGCGGATCCGCTCCATGGCGTCCGAATTGAGCTTGGCGCTCCAGGCCTGGATGTTCTGCACCGCCTGCTGAACGATGGCGGGGCGATCGTTCACCAGCTTCTGCCCGGTGGGGGACTTGTAGAACGCCAGCGCGTCCTTCAGCTCCGCCTCGGTGAAGCGCTGGGCATAGGAGGTGGCGACCATGTCGATGATCTCGGCCTGGCGCTTCTCGAATTCCGGGCGCAGGGCGACGGCCACGTCGCGCAATTGCGGCGCGAGATCGGGATTGGTCTGCAGGAAGCCGAGCGCGGCGCCATCCACCAGGTTCGCGATCACGCCGTTGAAGGCATGTGCCTCGCCATTGGCGTTCACGAGATCGCGGGCGGCCTGCATCTGCCCGGCGGTGGGCTGGGCCGTCAAAGGCTGGGCCTGCTGGGCGAACGCGAAGCCACCGGAGAGCGAGAGGGCGAACAGGCCGGCACCGAGGCACTGGATAAAGGAGGGGCGCATATTCTTCTCCGTTCGATTGGGTTCAGGCAGACCGTTCGAGCAGCTCGATGCCGCCAGGACCAGCCAGGATGACGCGGCGCGCGAGGCCGAGGAAAAGTCCGTGTTCCACCACGCCGGCCACCTGCTCGATGCGGCGGGCGAGGCCCACCGGATCGGGGATGCGGCCGAGATGGGCGTCGAGAATGACATTGCCCTGGTCGGTGACGAAGGGTGTCTCCCCCCCGGTCCGCCGCAGGACCAGATCGCCGGGGCAGCCGGCGGCCGCCATCGCGCGCGCCAGGCGCAGCGTAATGGCGCCCACGCCGAAATCCACAATCTCGATGGGCAGCGGAAAGCGGCCGAGCACCGGCACATGCTTGGAGGCGTCGGCGATCACCACCATCTCGCGCGCGGCGCTGGCCACGATCTTCTCGCGCAGCAGCGCCCCGCCGCCGCCCTTGATGAGGGCGAGATCGGGCCCGACCTCGTCCGCGCCGTCGATGCACAGATCCAGCTCCGGCAGTTCGTCGAGCGTCGCGAGCGGCACGCCGAGCGACAGCGCCTGGGCACGGGTCTGCTCGGAGGTGGGCACGCCCACCACGTTCAGCCCCGCGCGGACGCGCACCGCGAGCAGATCGACGAAATGCCGCGCCGTGGAGCCCGTGCCTAGGCCAAGGCGCATGCCGTCCGTCACGAACTCGAGGGCGCGGGCGGCGGCGGCGCGCTTCAGGTCTTCGGCATCGGCCATGGGGGCGTCCGGTGGCTGGCGTTGGCTGGCTGAACGGTTGCTAGCCTTGATCGGCGCCGCGGACAAGCGGGGAGACCGGCGACAGATGGCTTCACGGCTACTTTGCCTGCGGCGTGCACAGGACCATGGGCTCCGCGCCGCCCCCGCCGCTCTTGGGGACGTCGCGCACATAGCACACGCTCATCTCGCCCGTGTCCGCATTCACGCGGAAAATGCCGGTCTCTCCGGCAAAGCGCGCCGAGACCAGGGAATAGACCCCCGCCTTCTGGGCGCCCGCGCCCTCGCCCTTCGGGAAGCAACGCGTGATGCCCACCAGCGCGCTGTCCGGCCGCTCGAACTGGCAGGCGGAGACTTCGCCAGTCTGCCGGTTGACCGAATAGACGCGATTGGCCTGGGCGGAAGGCGGCGCCTCGAAGGCGTAATTGCCCGCACCCGGCCCGGTTTGCGCCAGGGCCGCCGTGCCGCACAGCGCGCCCGCCGAAAGGCAGGCGGCCTGCAAGATCCTGCGCCCCGGAATGCCCCTGCCGCGTCCAGACCGTTCGACCATCTCTCGTCTCCTTCGCGCCGCGCCGCAGGGGCGCCATGTGCAGGCGACGCTGGACATGAAAAGCGGCAGGATTGTAGGCAGGGGGGCAGACAGCCAAGAAATGCCGACCCCCGCAAGGATTGTTCCCATGCCGCAGCCGCGCCCCGTCATCGCCTTCGACCTCGACGGCACGCTGGTCGATACCGCGCCCGACCTGCTGGCGACCCTGGATGCGGTGCTGGCCGATTATTCCATCGCCCCGGTGGACCGCGACGCCACCCGCAACATGATCGGCGGCGGCGCGCGCATGCTGATCGTGCGGGCGCTGGAGCATAACGGCATCGTTGCCCCCAAGGACGACCTGGACGCCCTGACGGGGCGCTTCATCACCCATTATGCCGAACATATCGCCGACCATTCCCGGCCCTTCCCCGGCCTCCTGGAGGCGCTGGACGCGCTCGAAGGGGAAGGCGCCCTGCTTGCGGTGTGCACCAACAAGCTGGAGCGCCTCGCCCGCCTGCTGCTGGACCGGCTCGACCTGACGCGCCGCTTCGTCGCCATCACCGGGGCGGACACCTACGCAAAGCCGAAGCCCGACCCCCTCCCCCTGCTGTCCACCTTCGCGGCGGCTGGCGCCGACGGCGGATTCGGGCTGATGGTCGGCGACAGCGCGACCGACGTCGCCACCGCCAAGGCGGCCGGAGTGCCGGTGATCGCCGTTTCGTTCGGCTATACGGAGGTCGCGCCCGCGGAGCTCGGAGCCGACCTCCTGATCCATCATTTCGACCAGTTGCAAGGCGCGGTGCGCGATCTGCTGCGCCAGCCGGCGCGGTGAACGCGGCTTGGGCGCGGCGCCTCGGCCTGTGGATAGGTCGCCCTGCCCTTGACACCCCCGCGTGGCGGCACTAAATCGCTGCCTCCTGCCAGACGGCAAACGAAATGGCCGGTCGATTAGCTCAGCGGGAGAGCACTCCCTTCACACGGGAGGGGTCGTAGGTTCAATCCCTACATCGACCACCATTCTTCTTCCCCCCATTCCGCTGATCCTCTCCGCGCACGAGCCCACGCGGCCCGCGGCTGTGTGCTTGGCAAGGCCGGCCGTCTCCGCTCCGCGTTCCTTTTCACTGGCAGGCGCCCCCCGGCGCGTGGCGGATTCATTCGCGTGAACTCGGCCGAAATCGCGGTTTCAACCGCCGAAAAGCCGGCGCGAAGCACCACAAAACCAATGTTCGTCCGCGCTAAGCCATTGTTTCACGTGAAACATTTTTGGTGAGACAGCGCCAATGCCCCGTCTCACCATCCCCACCTCCGGTCCCGTTCCGGCTCATAGCAGGTGTACCCCACGAAGCATTGGGGATTATCGCGGGTGCGCACCCATTCCGGCCGCAGCGCTTCGCCCGGCATGCAGAAGGTAATGTCCCGGACGTAGCGATCGAACGTGGTGGGCGAGGTGTCGAGCAAAGCGGCACCACGGCTTTGCACCAGCCCCGCCGTGGCGGCGCATGACATTTTATAGCTCGCCGGGCGCGCGCACGCCGCCGAGACCCCGGCGCACAAAAGCAGCAGGCTCAGACCTATTCTGTTCACGGGCGTATCCTCCCGGAGGTGCGGCATGACTCTGACCCTCCGCGCTCAACAAGCCGGTGTGAGCCTCGCAGTTCCAACGAGACGCAGAGCGGAGCGGAGCGGATCAGAGCGCAGACCACGCAGTCCGCCAAGAACCCGCCCGCCTAAGCAGTCGACAGGGGTTTCTCCGACGCGAACGGGTTCAGCGCCGCGTGTTTCGCCCCAATTGCAGTCCGGTGGTTCAGCCGATCCTCGCGCGAGATGGGCTGGCCAGAGTCATAATTTCCATATTTCCACCAGCGCGGCGGGAGACCCTGAACGGCATGGCGCCGCAGCGTGTCCTTGTACCACTTGACCAGTTCGAAGATGGCGGTCTCCCCTTCGGAATAGCGCTCGATCATGATCATGCCGACGTGCGTGACCTTGGTGAAATGGTAGAAGCGCAGCACGTCTCCGCCCGAGAGGATGTCGCCCTCGGGACTGATGGTGAGCTTGCGCTGGCTCAGGTTCCAACTGGCGACATTGTAGCCCTTATGACGCAGGATCGCCGTGGACGGGAAGAACACCGGCACGTGGTTGCACCATTTCTGATCCGTGAAGAGCCCGCCGGGAACGTCGTCGAAGCAGAAATCCAGCAGCCGGTCCCGCCACCATTCAGCAAACCGCAGCCCTTCGCTGGTGTTGGCGACAGCGACGAACCCGAGATTGAAAATTCCATACTTCAGCGAGCCGATCTCATTGTCCATGATTGCGGCGCGATCCGTGTCGGGATCGATCTGATGCGGGGTCAACACGATGCTGTGGCGGCCCAGCAGGTCAACGGCCTCAGTGAGCGGCGAGAAAACGGCGATGTCCGGATCCAGATAGATGACCTTGCCAATACCCTCATCGAGCATCCGGCAAAGCATCGCCCCCTTTACCGCGGTGCAAAGCTCCACAACGTCGTGCTGAAACGCCCAGGATAGGAAATTGGGAATGCCCAGATCGCGCGCCCAGACCAGATGATGGATCCCCTCCGCCTCAGCGTCGAAAACGAAACCCGCGGGTTCTTCATCGACCATGCACATCCAGATCTCCCAGTCCGGATGCGCGACGCGCAGAGTCTGAAAGAGGACGCGCGCACGGTCCAGATAGGCGAAGGACGCACTTGTAAAAAATGCCGTTCTCACGCGATCCCCCCCGACAACTCTGCCATCGGATCGGTATCTATGAGATCCGCACTGCCCATGGACGGTACGAGGGCGCCATAGCGGCGCGGCGAATCCCGCACAATGGTCACCAGCTTGCCCGATTTGAACAGATGGTTCAGATCCGCGTCGCTGCTCAACTCGACCGAGCAATCCCTGGCAAACTGCTTGATGGCGTCGCCCACATTCCCTTCCCCGAATCGGGCAACGATGAATGCACCTGCAGCAATCGCCTCATGCACCGTGAAGCAGAATGTCTCCGGCCAAATCGACCACGACACCACCACATCGATGCCGTGGATAAGGAGCGCATCCACCATGGCATTTCGATCTTCCGAAGTGACCCGGACGGGAACGTGTTCAATTCGGCTGCCGTGCGCCCCTTCCGCCTCCGAGGAGAAGGCGTAGAAGCGATAGCGTCGGTCCCCGGCAAGAGCGAGCGCCAGATCCTCGAAGCTTACCCAGCCCTTATGAAAACTCCGAGTGCCAATAAAACCAACGCGTAGCGGAAGCCTTGGTTCGGGTCGCTGTTCGCCGGCGGAGACGAAAAGCTCACCCGGATTTACAACGACGCTTTCAAAGCGACAGCCGGTCGTGCGTTCCCAAACGCGCAAAGCCGCGCGAGACGGCGCAACGATGGTCGGAGATAACGTGTCGAGCAAACCGCGGATCCGCGCCATATGCTCCCCGCGTTCGCGCCCATGTACGCAGATTCCGCACGCCATGGAATCGGGCGGTGGGCCGGCACAATAGACGATGTCGTTGCGCAGAAGAGCGTAGCTCTCACAGGCGGCAAAGAAATCATGGGCCCAGAAAAAGATCTTCCCGCTGGGCTGAGATTCGATCAGCCGTGTGAGGATCTCAGGCGAATGCCCCATCAAATGGTGAATGATCCAGCGCGGGGCCCCTTGCGAGGTTACCATCCGGCCTAGCAACCTCTGCAATTGATCGAAATCGAGACGCCCTGCTTCGGCACCATTGATCCTGACGCTGAAGATGAACTCGTCAGTCTCCTCTGACAATTTCGGCAAAGGCTGCGCCGGAGACAGATGGATATAGTTCACCTCGTCAGACAATTCACCTTGCTCGTCCGCGATGACGTTTTGCACGCCGCCGAAATTAACACGGTAATCGTCATGGCTAACGCTAACAACGGTAGGACGCCTCTCAATCAACAGGGCCGCGGCTTTTTCTTCGGCATCGTTTGCGGGAGGAATGATCTCTATCACCCAATCTTTCACGACTTCGCGCTGAGGCCGCGCATGCGCGAGCCGATACTTCAAGGCGCCGCTGCGATTCCGCGCGATCCGCCCCTCCGATTTGCCGGCTACAATATAATGATAAAATGGATTGATGCCGGCCGCCCGGATATCGTCATACCGCTCAAGATAGAAGGTTGTATCAAACTCTGCCGAAGGATTACGACCCTCGCGCCACCCATATTCACAATAATGAAATACAGGCTCAACCTCACGCGACCCCACATCCGGATACATACTTAGATAATACTTTTTGTCAAAATATTCGCGAACCGTGCATAGCTCATAATCATCTGACATCACTGCCACCCAATGAGTGAATTCGTGCTCAATACTATCCCTGCCCTAGAGCCCAATTCTTTTTCTCAAAGCCCGCAGTTTTCCGTGCTTTTTCTTAAGCTCAGCTATTCTAGCTTCGTTTTGAACCTGGATCTCGATAATTCGATCCTGAAGCGCACGTACCTCTGCCGCAGTCTCGGATTCGCGACCGGCGGCCTCGGCTTCGCGGCGCCCCCCTTCTGCCAGAAGCTCACGCATCTGCACCAGGGTGTTACGAAGATCATCAATGGTCAGGGCGAGCGTGCTTACAGTCTTGGCATGACGTTCAGCACCTTCTGCCAATGCCGCTTCCAGGCGCCGAACCCGCCGCTTCGTCTTCGAATCTGCTACGGCCGGACCATCAGGTAGGTCGACCGCAACGTCGAGGCGCTCAGGTGGTGAAATGAGGAATGTGTCTTCGGCGAGCCCCTGCGAACGATGACTGAGGACGCCGACCAATTGCTCCTTCGGCAGGTCCAGCCATTCGCGCTCACCCCAGCGAGGCGTCCGCCACATGGCACGCTGCAAGTCCACCAGCGATTCAATGCGCAACAATATGCAGGCCGCATCCTTCAGTGCCTCAGGGAGCGCCACATTGTGCACTCCCACGAGGAGACCCGCCTCATAGGCATAAGGAAAAATAGGCTCGACTTGCC
Source organism: Roseixanthobacter pseudopolyaromaticivorans (assembly GCF_043195145.2). NCBI lineage: Bacteria > Pseudomonadati > Pseudomonadota > Alphaproteobacteria > Hyphomicrobiales > Xanthobacteraceae > Roseixanthobacter > Roseixanthobacter pseudopolyaromaticivorans. The sequence goes on along the minus strand of NZ_CM195539.1, from coordinate 1,790,529 downwards.
CGGCATAATTGTTTGGATTGTGCGCAGACCAAGCGAAATACCAGACCGGCCGACCGGAGGTGAGCAACAGTTCAGCGAGCGAAAATACCGCCGGGGCTTCGTTGCACTCGATCCAGAAAACAGCTTCGGAGGTCAGGGCAGAGGGACTGCCGCGGAGGATGTCCAGCTCCATCCCCTCCACATCCATTTTGACGAGATCGAAGGGGCCAAACTCCGCAACGAGTTCATCGAGCGTGACGACCGTCGGAGGGGGCGCGACTGGCGTTTCGCCCTCTGCATCAGGCAGATAGCTCGTCCCTCCCATGTTCGATGGGTCGGCCCGGCCGGAGGTCAGCAAAGACTCCCTGCCAGCCACCAGAGCCTCAATCCGCCGGTAGGGGACGGAAAGATTCGTTTTGAGATTGGCTTCCAGCAGCGTGGAAGACTGAGGATTGGCCTCTACCAGGCAAGCAAAGCTCAAGTCCGCCTGCTGCGCGAGGCCCATGGTGAACGTACCAATAAAGGCGCCGAGATCGAGGATGCGCGCACCCGGCTGTATTATGGAAGAGACGAACACACTTTCTAGCCAGGCCCACTCGCCATAATAGCTGATAAACCGACCAATAATGTCATCAGCACTGGAGGGAAGACAAACAGTACCGTAACGGCAATCGAGATTTTTCATACCCATACCCGAAATGCTGCCGCGCCCCGGCCTTAGATTCACAACACAGAGCTATAAGGCCCGCTCCCGCCGGCTTCAAGCGTAGGTGGGCGCACACGGAGCAATCGCGAACGAAATGTCGTTAAATCCCCCCGATCTTCATTAATCCGCGCCCGATGAACCGCGGCACCGCGCCGACTGCGCTCAATATTTATCCAATCCAGCGCCCATTTTAGGATGACGACGGGCGTTTACGCTTAAGCTTAAGATTGTTTTCCTCCGTTTTTTATCAAGAGATTTGGTGTTGCGTTCGCGTCCAATTCCGTTTCCTATGCGCCACGAAATTCAATAATGATGCAAAATGACCTCAATCATTTGCCGTCGGACATTCGACGGGTGACATGATTATTATACCTCCGATTTTCAAAATTCCCCCTTCATGGGACGTCTTTTGCAATGCTCGATATACATTCCTATTTTACAGTTCCGCTCGTGGATCTCCAGACAGAAAGCGAGAATTATGCTGGTATTTTCGTACCGGCGCCCGAAATGGGGACTCAAAAGGTCGGGATTACACAGCAATTCTTAGAAAATGCCGAGGTCTATCACAACAGATATGCTGCATCGTCGCATTGGCTCGACATGTTTACTCGGATATTTGCCCAGACCGGAAGGCCGCATGGTGAAAATCTGAACATCCTGGACATCGGGACCGGGTCCGGGGTGAACACCGTCATCCCATTTCTTGAACTGTTCCCTGGCTGCCGCATCGTCGGCACGGATTTGTCCCCGCAGCTTCTGCGTCTTCTGCAGGCCTATGTCGCCTCCGCCGGGCTACAGGATCAGGTCGCCTGCGTCTGCACCGACGCGATGCGCGATTTCTTCAAGGCGGGCTCGGCGGACATCGTGATCGGCGGCGCGATTCTGCACCACCTGATAGACCCTGTCGCGTGCCTGAAGGCGGCCCATCGCGCGTTAAAGCCGGGTGGCATCGCCGTGTTCATTGAGCCGTTCGAGGGCTATAGCGTTCTGCGCGCTGCATTCAGCACCATAATTTCCCGGGCCGAGGCGACCGGTGAGGTCGTGAACGGAGATGCGGTCGCTTTCATGAAGCGCATGATGCTTGATTATGAGGTGCGGGCCGGACGCGACAAGACCGCATCCATCTATCCCCACCTCGACGACAAATGGCTGTTCACGCGCACTTATATCCAGGATGCGGCGCGCGAGGCCGGCTTCGCCTCCGCCGAGGTAGTGCCCATGTATCCCACCCAGTCACAGTATCGCAGCGCAGCCACCAATCTCCTCGGCATGGGCGACCTCGATTCCACCGCCCTGCCCGACTGGGCCTGGGAAATCATCGACACTTTCGACGTGTGCTTCTCCGATGACCTGAAGGGGGAAGCAACCATGGAAAGCGGCATCGTCTTTCGTAGTTGAACTGCGCTACCATGCCTATCAGAGCGCCTGACTGACAGCGGCCTGAGGTGCTTGCTTAGCACAGAAGGCGCTGGGGAAAAGAGCTGCGTGGGACGTGCGGACGCCAGAGAGCTGAGGCGAATCGCTCTCGGATTTCGCGTGTCATATAATGTTTGAGCTTGGTGGCAGCGTGCCAGCCAAAGCCCCCTGCGCACCGCTTTACATACGCCCTGCAATTATATAAATAATTCGATATCTTTATATATACTGCAGGCACGCTATGTATTACCGAATATTTTTGAGAAAATGTTATCCATATTTAGCACTTTCTTTGGGATTCACTTTGATATTTCTATTTATTAGCGTCTATAAATTCAATTGGCCATATATTGATGATTTTAATATTGCAAAATGGTATGATGAATTATATATATCCAAGACAAACACTGTTTTTAATATGTTATTTTTTACTCGGAATGGACCTCATTTTGTAGGTCTTTTTTCGGTTATTTCGGCAGCTATTTTTCATTTTTATGGAATTGATTATACTAAAATCGTTTTATGTAGCCTTTTTTGTCTCTTTTTATCTTCTATTTTAATATACTTTACTGTTAGAAAATCATTTGAGGGGCGCTTAAATTTGGCACTGCCTATCATAATAGTTTTATTGATTTTTCAACCTACCCAAATAAAACATATATTATGGGCTTTTGAACTTAGCTGGTTCTTGGTTACCCTGTTTTTATTTCTAAATTTATACTTAGTAGAGCGCTCTGGAAAATGGATCGTATTAACGCCTTTTTTCGCGTTACTCGCCTGTTTCTGTTCATTTCAAGGCTTTTTTCTGCTTCCCACGCTAGCGCTCCACCTGGCGCTCAAAAAAACTGCGCCGTACCGCCTTGCCCTGATCATCCTCAGCCTCGCAGTGTTTGTAATCATGATCGCCGCGTCCTTACGCTCGTCGGCCGACAGTACACATGTATCGCTGCAGCAGGCCCCCGCGATAGCAATGTATACGATCAGCGTCATTGGGGGCACCTTCGGCTTGCGTGACCCTACAGCCTCTTTCTTGTTGGGCCTCGGCATCTTGGCATGCGCCGCCACTCTCTGCGTGTCAGTAGCGCGCAAGGTTTTCGATTTGAGCGTCGTGGACCGAGTCGCCCTGGTCCTAGTTGGTGCGTCGCTCTTGATGATCGCAGCATTCAGTTTGGGCCGTTTTCAATATGGCCTGCCCTGGGCGTTGTTCAGCTTCCACGCGGCGCCATTGCTCATCCCCATGCTGCTCGGGATAGCACTCTGGTCGATGAACCAAACGATGGTGTCCGGCTCTGCCATCATGGTGCTCCCCGCCGTTTATGTGCTGGCCAGCTGGGTTGTCGCCGTACCCTACGCCGTCAAATTTGCCGCTTCATTTAGGGATCGCCAGCAAGTTGCACTGGTCATCACCTGCACACCCACGACTTCCCTCGAATATGCGACACGCGTAAACATAGGATCTTTAGATTTTATCTCCTTGGTTGAATCTACATTACCTATCCTGAAACCGCTGTGCGCCCAGCCTTTGCCAGAGCGCGTAGTGAGAATGGCGACCTTTCCAGAATTGTATAATCAAATTATCGCAAAAAATCCGGATGCCCGCGGGCCGCTAGAAGCCTTATGGCAATTGTATTTCACGCGTGCCGATCTGGTTGAGGCCTTCCAAGTCGAAAGTCCGACGCGGGCGAAAGATCTTTTGAATTGGGCGATCTCAGCATCAAGGACCGAAACTTTATTTGGAGGTGACCAACGCCCGTACCAGTCATATTTCGAACATAGATCGCCCTTGGATTGAACGCCCTTAACGACCACCCCTTCCGGCTGCAGTTCTAAACAACAAGCGCGGCCGTCACAGCGACAAAGGGATGTGCTAAGAGCGATCCGCCTTAGATCTGGGTGCCGTCGGCGCCCGCGCGGGCAACCAGGAGGCGTGGGGACGATGGGAGTATTTGAAGGGATTAGCCGCTCTTTCAAGGCCTCCATCGGCGAAATCGTGTTCGGCATGGAAGACGGTACCGTCTCCATCTTCGGCCTCGTGTTCGGCGTCGCCCTGACGACCAATGATGCCAAGACCGTGCTGATCGCCGGTGCCACGGGTGCTGCGGCGGCCGCCGTCTCCATGATGGCGGGCTCCTATCTCGATGCGGAATCGGTGCGCGATGCGAAGCGGGCCCAGATGCAGGCGGCGCCGGCCGAGCGGCGCGCTGAACTCGCCGAAAATCTCACCGCCATTCGCAACAGCCTGCGCACGGCCGGCGTCGCCCCCACCGATGTGGATCAGATCAGCGCCGCCATCGGCCGCAGCCCGCAGGCCGTGCCGGCCTTGCGCGCGGCGCTTACGCCGGACGGCAATGGCGACGCCTCCCCGGCGGCGCACGCCTTCTGGATGTTCGTGTCGGACCTGTTCGCCGGCTTCACCCCGGTCATACCCTTCGCCCTGCTCCCCATGGCGGAGGCGCGCATCGTGTCGCTGGCGGTTACAGCCTTGCTGCTTCTGGCGCTCGGCATCGGACGCGGCCTGGTGGCCAAGCGGCCGGTGGCCCGCACCGCGTTCGAAACCCTATCCGTCGCCACCTGCGCGGCCCTGGCGGGCATCGCCATGGGTCACCTTCTCTCCTGAGGCGCCATGCGCGATCCCGTCACCCTCCTGCCGCACCGGTCCACCCACGTGACCGCGCCAGACGGCGTATCGCTGGCGGTTCAGGAATGGGGCACGGCGCTAGGCCGGCCGGTGCTCTTCATCCATGGCTATAGCCAGAGCGGGCTATGCTGGCACCGGCAGGTGGAGAGTGATGCGCTGGCGCACCTTCGGCTGATCACCTTTGATCTGCGCGGTCACGGGGCTTCCGCCAAGCCGCTCAAGGCCATGTATTATAAGGAGGATGCCCGGTGGGCCGGCGATATCGCCGCGCTGATCTCTCAGCTCGAGCTTGATCGGCCGGTGCTGGTGGGCTGGTCGTATGGCGGGCGAGTCATTTGCGATTATCTGCACCAGCATGGCGATTCCGCGCTTGGCGGCGTGGTGTTCGTGGACGCGGTTGTGGCGACCGAACGGGCGCTGTTCGGCACCTGCAACAATCTGATGCGGCTGATGGGCAGCGAGGATCTCGCGACCAACATCACCGCCACCCGCGCTTTCCTGCGCAAATGCTTCGAGATCCCGCTTGATGCCGACAGCTTCGAAATCGCCCTCGCCGCGAACATGATGACGCCGCCTCTCGTGCGCGCGAGCATGGGCGGGCGGCCGGCGGATTATGCGGCCGAACTGGCCGCTCTTACCCGCCCGGTGTTGACAGTGCACGGGCGCAAGGATCAGGTGATTCTGCCCGCCATGGCGGATCGCATTGCCGAACATGCCAAACGGGCCGAGCACGTGGTTTTTGAAACCTGCGGCCACGCCCCGTTCCTGGAGGCCCCGGTGGCCTTCAACGCCCTGCTCGCGGGCTTCATCCAAATGGCTGGACATTCCCCTAAGTAAGCAATCGTCCCTCTTGCGGCGTTCGATCACAGATGCGTTCCGCGGGGAACCCTGTCGCCACAAATTGGTTGCATGATCGCCGCATTTGAGGCGACAACCGTTATGACGCTGGTGGACGCTGCGTTCCCGGCGACATCATTGACCGAGGTGGGTCCCCATGGCCTTCAAGACCTTCGCCGTCGCCAGTTTCGCCGCCCTCGTGATCGGGGCGCTGCCCGCAAAAGCCAACGACAATTACGACATCTTCGGCTTCAACAAGCTGTTCGGGACCTCCTCGATGGGGGTGACCGCCGGCACCTCGCCGATCCCGCGCCAGATGGTCGCGATCGACGGCAAGTACAAGCCCGGGTCGATCATCATCCGCACCAACGAGCGGCGCCTGTATTACGTGACGGCGCCGGGCCAAGCGATCCAATATGGCGTCGGCGTCGGCCGCGAGGGCTTTCAGTGGTCGGGGGTGAAGACCGTGAGCGCCAAGAAGGAATGGCCCTCCTGGACCCCGCCGTCACAGATGCTGAAGCGCCGTCCGGACCTGCCGCGCTACATGCCCGGCGGCATCGACAATCCGCTCGGGGCGCGCGCCATGTATCTTGGCTCGAGCCTGTACCGGATCCACGGCTCCAACGAGCCTGACACCATCGGACAGGCGGTGTCGTCCGGCTGCATCCGCATGACCAATGACGATGTGACCGACCTTTATAATCGCGTGAAAGTCGGCGCCACGGTCTACGTGATGCGCTGACCCAAAGGCGCGCCGGCAGTTCGGAGCGGGAAGCCTTGGACAAAGAAAAGGCCGCTGCGGCGAAGGCCGGCGGCCGAAAGTCCTGTCCGGGGTGCCGGACAAGGAAAGAACCGATCCGACTGATGCCGGATCGGCGGGGCAGCCTCAGAGGGCGGAGAGGTTCGAAGCCTTGGACTTGCCGCGGTTGTCGTCGACGATCTCGAACGACACCTTCTGGCCCTCGTTGAGGGTGTTCAGCCCAGAGCGCTCAACGTCGCTGATGTGGACGAACACGTCGGCGCCGCCGCCATCCTGCTGGATGAAGCCGAAGCCCTTCTGGGTGTTGAAAAACTTGACAGTACCTGTGGCCATATCGGCCTCCGTTCAGACGTTGCATTTGCTCCGCGCATGACACGCGGGAGCCTGACAGTCCGAAGGGAGTAGGCTTGAGATCGCGGCCCGAAGGGAACGAAACAAGGCAGGCCGCACGAACTGTCTCAGCCCCTTTCGCGCCGCGGTCTCACCGCCGGCCACGAAAAAGCACCCAGTCAGAGTCGGGGACTGGAGTACATCCGTCCACGCCCCCATGCCGCGCTCGCGCGCAGGACATCTGTCTGGGATGAATTCAACATAAGCACAAACTGCGTCGCAACAAGGGCATGCGCGCACTTTCCGCTCGGAGCGGCTCCGCCCGTTTGGCGAACGCCCCACGCGCGTCTTATTTTCATGCACAAAATCAATAACTTGAACGATCGCGGCGCGGCGACCGCTCCGCCATATTTCTTCTGCGCGACCCGCGGCCTGGGCTATTTGATGGTTTCGGCCGCCTTGGTGACGAAACGCCCGTCGAATGTCTTCGGCAGATCGATCTTCGCCGCCTTCAGCTCCGGGTCGAACTCCACCAGCATGTTCAGCGCGTTCTTCATCCCGCTCTCGGGGATGATTCCGGTTTGCGAATAGATGGGCTTGGATGCCTTCACCGCCGCGATATAGAGAGCCGGATCGCCGAGTAGATATTCTTCCGGCACCACCTTCGCCACATCTTCGGGCGTGGCGGTCTTCAGCCACATCAAGGCTTTGTAGAAGGCGTTAACCAGCTTCTGGGTGGTGACGGGATTTTCCGCGATGAAATCCGTCTTCATATAGAGCACCGCCGCCGGATTGGTGCCGCCGAAGATCTTCTGGTTTCCCTCCTCGGTGCGGCTATCCGCCAGCACCACCACGTCGCCGTCGCTCTCGAGCTTCGTGATGACGGGATCGAGGTTCGACATGGCGTCGATCTCGCCCCGCTTCATCTGCGCAACCGCGGACGCCCCACCGCCGACGCCGACGAAGGCCACGTCTTCCGGCTTCAAGCCTTCCTTGGCGAGCAGGAAATTAACGAAGAAATTGGTCGAGGATCCGGGCGCCGTCACGCCGATCTTCGCGCCCTTGAGATCCTTGATGCTCTTATAGGTATCGGCCTTGTCCTTGCGCACCACCAGGACGATGCCGGGATAGCGGCCGAGCTCGATCACAGACGTGATGTCCTGCCCCTTGGCCTGCATACGAATCGTATGCTCATAGGCGCCGGTCACCACGTCGATGGAGCCGCCGATCAACGCCTGGAGGGATTTCGCGCCGCCGCCGAAATCGTTGATGGTGACGTCGAGCCCCTCCTCCTTGAAGAAGCCCTTCCGCTCGGCGATCGTCAACGGGAGATAATAAAGCAGCGGCTTGCCGCCGACGCCGAGGGTCAGGCTCGGCTTCTCCGCCTTTTGAGCCATGGCAGGAACGGCCGCGCTAAGCGCCAGAAGACCGCCGAGCGCCAGCCGGGCCAGCTGAAATGCACGTCTCATGGGATTTCCTCCGTCCTATTATCTTTGGTTCGACGCGGCGGTGGGGCGCCACACCATCAGGCGATTCTCGATCGCGCTGACGAACGTGTCGATGATGATGACGAAGATCGCCAACACCAGCATGCCAGAAAATACGCCGGTGACGTCGAACACCCCTTCGGCCTGATGAATGCGATAGCCGAGCCCCGCCGCCGACCCCAGATATTCGCCCACCACCGCTCCCACCAGCGCGAACCCAACCGCGGTGTGAAGGGAGGAGAACATCCAGGAGAGCGCCGAAGGCCAATAGACATGGCGCAGAAGCTGGCGCTCGCTCATGCCGAGCATGCGGGCGTTGGCCAGCACGGTCGGGCTCACCTCCTTCACGCCCTGGTAGACGTTGAAGAACACGATGAAGAACACGAGCGTGACGCCGAGCGCCACCTTCGACCAGATGCCAAGCCCGAGCCATAGGGCGAAAATCGGCGCCAGCACCACGCGCGGCAAGGCATTGGCCATTTTCACATAAGGGTCGAACACGGCGGCCACCATCTGCTGGCGGGCGAACCAGAAGCCCACCAGCACGCCGCCGATGGCGCCGATGAGGAAGGCCAGCACCGTTTCCAGCAGGGTGACGCCGAGGTGATACCAGATCACGCCAGTCGCAAAATCGCGCCACGTGCGCTCGAAAACGGCGAGCGGTGTCGAGAAAAAGAAGGGGTCCAGAAGATAGAAGGCCTTGGCGGAAACCAGCCCGGCCGGAATTTTGATGGTGGACGCAAAGTGCCAAATGGCGATGAGGACTACCGCGACCAGCAATTGCAGCAGGTGAAGCACGAGGCGGTTCATGCCGGAACACCCTCGGCCTGACGATAACCCTTCACCACTTCCTCTTTCAGCGCCGACCAGATCTCGCGATGCAAGGCGTGGAAGATCGGGTCGAGGCGCACCTCGGCGATATCGCGCGGGCGCGGAAGGTCCACCTTCCATTGGCCGATGATGCGCGAGGCGGGGCCCGCGCCCATGATCACCACCCGGTCGGCGAGTGCGATCGCCTCTTCCAAGTCATGGGTGACGAACAGCACCGCCTTGCGGTCAGCGCTCCACAGGTCCAGCAGCAGATTGCCCATGATCTGGCGTGTCTGTGCATCCAGCGGACCGAAGGGCTCGTCCATCAACAGGATCTTGGGATCACGGATCAGCACCTGGGCTAGCCCCACGCGCTTGCGCTGTCCGCCCGAGAGCATGTGGGGATAGCGGTCGGCAAAGGCAGCCAGCCCCACCCGCTTGAGCCAAGCCATGGCCCGCTCGCGCGCTTCGGCGGCCGGCACGCCCACCACATTGAGCCCGATGGCGACGTTCTGGACCGCCGTTTTCCAAGGAAACAGCGCTTCGGCCTGAAACAGATATCCCGCCTGCCGGTTCAGGCCGGCGAGCGGCGCGCCGAAGATGGAGACCTTTCCGGCGCCCGGAATGAGAAGCCCCGCCGTGGCGTTGAGCAAAGTGGATTTTCCACAGCCGGTGGGCCCGACAATGGCCACGAACTCACCGTCGGCGGCCTGTAGATCGGCACCCTCGACGGCGATGAAGGCAGCTTCACCCTTGGCCCGGGCGGGAAAGACGATCTGGACGCCCGCGAGTTCCACGGCGCAAGGAGACGCTTGACCAGCGGAAACGGCCGTCTCCGGAATCGACCCTGCCATTCATCCTCCCGCGCTCCGGTGAGCCGGTTATTGCTTAGGCCGGGAGGGTAAGGGGATTTTTTCCCGATGGGGAGGGCGTACCCCAACGAAAACGCCGCCATCCCTGGGGATGGCGGCGCATATCACACGGATCTGAGGGGCGCCCGGGCGCGCCAAAAGTCCACCTGATGATGAAAGCACCAAGTGTCGCGGCGGCACGATCGGCGAAACGAAGCGGGTAGACCCCGCAAACGCATCAGCGACGGCGGAAATTTTGCTGGCGGCGAGCGCCGGGAGGGGGAGCATTGCCTTCCGCCTTGTGGCGGAAATTGATGCGACCGCGATCGAGGTCGTACGGCGACATCTCGACCACCACCCGGTCCCCTTCAATGGTGCGGATGCGGTTCTTCTTCATCTTGCCGGCCGCATAGGCCAGGATCTGATGATCGTTATCGAGCCGCACACGGAAGTTGCCGTCCGGCAGAACCTCCGTGACCGTTCCTTCGAATTCCAGCAATTCTTCCTTCGCCATATAGTCTTCTCCAGCTACCCCAGATTTCAACGCGGGCGCTTGAACGCCGTGCCCGGCTTGCCGCCGCTGGCAGGCCCGGAACCGGCGCGCATGAAGCCGACAGCACCGATTTCCGATGCGCCGCGTTGGCCGCCCGGGGCGCGAACCGCCCGTTGATCTTGCCGCGCGCCCGTGCGCGGCGATTCAGCAGGGCGGCCCGAGGGCACGCCCGCATTGCGAGATTCATTCGAGCGCCCCTCATGGGAACGCCCATCCTGGCCGCCACGGCCTTCGTGACCGCGATGGTCGCCGCGGTGGTCGTGTCCACGACCTTCAGGACGGGGACCGCGACCCTGGCTCGGCGCGCCGCTGCGGCCACCGGCCGGCTTGTTGCGTGCCGGGGCTCCGGCCGAGGGGTCGACAATCGGCGCTGTGCCGGGCGTCGAACGCCGATCGGTGAGCGGCAATTGCATGCGGATCAGCTTTTCGATGGAACGCAGGTACGCGCGCTCCTCGCCGTCGCAGAACGAAATCGCGATGCCCTCGCGCCCTGCGCGCGCGGTGCGGCCGATGCGGTGAACATAGGATTCCGGCACGTTCGGCAGATCGAAATTGAACACGTGGCTGACGCCAGTGACATCAATGCCGCGCGCGGCGATATCGGTGGCCACCAGGGTGCGCACGGTGCCTTCGCGGAACGCTGCAAGCACGCGATCACGCTGGTTCTGCGACTTGTTGCCGTGGATCGCCTCGGCGGCGCGGCCGTATTTGGCGAGCGCGCTCACCACCTTGTCCGCGCCATGCTTGGTGCGGGTGAAGACGAGCGAGCGCTCGACCCCCTCGCCGCCCAGCAATTCGGCCAGCAGGGCCGGCTTGCCCTGCTTTTCCACCAGCATCACGTGCTGCTCGACACGATCGGCCGTCTTGGCTGCCGGGGTGACGGAGACCGTTACGGGATTGCGCAGCATGGAGCCGGCAAGGTCCGCGATGGCGGACGGCATGGTCGCCGAGAAGAACAGATTGTGCCGCTTGGCCGGGAGGCGGCGAATGATGGCGCGAATGGCGTGGACGAAGCCCATGTCCAGCATCTGGTCGGCTTCATCGAGGACGAAGACTTCCACCGCGTCGAGCTTCACGGCGTGGTTTTCGGCAAGATCCAGCAAACGGCCGGGGGTCGCCACCAGCACGTCCACGCCGCGATGCAGGGCGCGGATCTGCCGGCCCATGGGCACGCCGCCAATGGCGAGTTCCACGGTGCGGCCGGTGTGACGGCCGAACTTCTCGAAATTCTCCACAATCTGGCCCGACAGCTCGCGGGTCGGCGAAAGCACGAGCACGCGGACGTGCTTGGGCTCGGGCCGGCGCGGATGGCGCACCATATGGTCGAGGATCGGGAGCGCGAACGCGGCGGTCTTGCCGGTGCCGGTCTGGGCGATGCCGATCAGATCATGACCGGCGAGGATTTGGGGGATGGCCTGCGCCTGGATCGGCGTCGGGGTAACATGGCGCTCTTCGGTGAGGGCCTGGACGATAGGTTCGGCAAGGCCGAGTTCGGAAAAAGAGGTCAAGCTCTGTCTTTCATGCGGCGAACGCCGCAGGAGCGCAGGACCAGGTCCGCGCGCCACGCGCATTCGCGAGGTGTGTGACACCCCGCGTGGCCTGGGCTGTCGAATTCTGCAAAATGATTATCGGGCTTAAGCCGACGAGAATGGAGCATTCCCGGAGCGTTCCGCTACGCGGCCCGAGAGCGACCTGACCGACATCATTCATGCCGCCGACCGCTACAGCCCGCCATATGGCCCAGATCCATGATGATTTCAAGGCAAAGCCCGTTCGCAGCCGCATTTTGTGCCCTGCCCCCCCTTGCGAGGGCTGCGGGCATGACCGAAATAGCCCGACGGAGGCCTTATGATCGATTTCGACGCCTATGCTGCGCCGGTGCTGGATTTCATTCGCGCGCGCCAATCCCTCGCTCCGGCAATCGTGTTTGCGCTGGCCTTTGGCGAATCCATCGCCTTCCTGTCCCTGCTGATCCCGGCGACCGTTCTGTTGTTGGGCATAGGGGCGCTGATCCAGGCTGGCGGGCTGGATTTTTGGTCCATCTGGTTCGCCGCTGCCTGCGGTGCCGTGCTGGGAGATGCGTTGTCCTATTGGTTCGGTCTCCATTTCAAACAACGGGCCAAGGCTTTCTGGCCGCTCTCCCGGCGACCGGACCTGGTACAACAGGGGGAAGGCTTTTTCGCCCGGTTCGGCATCTGGGGCGTGGCTTTGGGGCGCTTCTTCGGCCCCGCCCGCGCGGTGGTCCCTTTGATTGCGGGCATCCTGGCGATGCCGCAGATTCCGTTTCAAGTGGCAAACGTGCTGAGCGCGCTGGTCTGGGCCTTCGTGATGCTCGCGCCAGGCGCCGCCGTGCTTAAAGCCTTTGGCTGGTGAGGCCGGAATTCGGAACAGGTCTGGAGGGTGCGGGGTTGGCTTTAACGAAATCGGTTGAGCGAAAGCCCTACCAGGAGTCTCCATGCCCCATCGCCCGGATATCCGCGTTCCTAAGAACCGCTCCGGCGCACATGCGCGCCGCATCGTGGTGTTGACCACACTTGTCTATTCCTTTCTCGGTTTGGCCACGGGCGCGTTCGCGCAGGTTGGCAGTGATCCGCGTCCGCCGGATGCGCCCGGTCCGACGCTGCCCGCACCGCGCAGCGACGAAAATCTCAGCAAACGGCTGGACCGCACCGAAGGGGTCATTCCCCCGCCCCGCAATGTCGACCCGGAGTTGACCCACCCGGCACCGGATGTCGGAACCACTCCGATCATCCCTCCGCCCGGCAGCCCCGGGGGAAATCCGCAAGTACAACCTAAATAGTCGGCCTCGAGCCTTCTGCCTTCGCCAGAACCTCGATCGCCAGCACGATATGATAAAGGCTGCTGGCCCGCGTGGGCTCGACAATCGGCTTACCTTGGCGATCCATATGCTCCCACCAAGCGCCTGTTACCGGATGGTCGAAATACTTCATAATCCCGCGCGCCACCTCGGCAATCTTGCGCGTAACGCGTATGTGCTCGTCAGGGTCTTCCGTGATCCCTTGGAGGGCGACATAAGCCTTGAGCCGTTCCGTTTGCGGCCATAAGCGGGCACGGTCGTCACGCACGGTCAGATCGGCGCTGAGTTCGTTTATGGCGAGGCCAGTGGACGGATCTACGCCAAACCGGTCAGCAACGGTGATCAATCTCCGTCCGACAGCGACCGCATCAGGCCTCTGCCGAAGGAGGCCCCATTGGATAAGAAGCCACGCCCATTCGTACTGGTGCCCCGGCTCCACCACCTGCATAGCACCGGAAATCGGGCGCCAATCGTGATCGAAATGCTCGTAAAGGGCACCCGTATCTGGATCGATGAAGGCAGAAAGACAGAGCTCCGCGATCTCATCCGCAAGATCAGCCCAGGCCTTGTCTGGTGCCGTCCGCAACCAGGCCAGACACGCTTCCAACAAATGCATATGCGGATTGGCCTTCAGCGGAACGCTGGGCGGGCTCGATTCCTCGAATCCGGCACGCGGATGAGCGTAATCGCGTCGCATGTTTTCAAGCAAGCCACGGGCGCGCTGGAGCGCGGTCTCCTTCTGCTCCCCCACGGCGTGGCAGGTCGCCAATGCGAAGAGGACAAAAGCGTGGTCGTATGAGTCGAAGCCGCTGTTGAGGGTTTCGCCCAGCGACGTGCGCGTCGCGAGCAGCGCCCCGTCCGCAGTAAAAAATCTGTCTAGCGCCGACATTCCGTGGCGCAGGATCGGCCGGCCCGGCCCCTCCCAGCCAAGACGCTCCGTCGCTGCAAAGGCATAGATCTGACGGGCAACCAAGCGTGCGCGTCGCGGTTCGGAAATCACGATGCCTGATGGGTCAAACCGTTCGTAAAACCCACCGTGCTCTCGATCAACGCCGGACGTAGACCAGAACGGCATGGCCTGATGGAAGAGCCAATGAAGCAGTTTTGAAAGCTCACTCACTCAAACACCCTCACTTGGCGCCGCCCTTTTGAAATATCTTGCGGAGTAAATATTACTCTCCGTCGGAGAACTACGCTCTTAAGCAAAGCCACAGACAATCCTGTGCCGCCGCAGAGAATGAAATGCTGTCTGCTGGGGCGCTCAACAATGAAGCCACCGTCAGAGCAGGCTGGGGTTCAAAAGGCTGAAGACTGGGGAGGCGTTCCAGCCTCAGTCCTTCTTGAACAATGCCGTCGACAGCCGATCTCCCGGAGCGATACCAAGCCGTTTTGCCGCGCCACCGGAAATCTCCACCACCACCTTCACGGGCTCGCCCGAGGAGATGGTCCGGGTGGAGAAGGGGGTGGTCATCTCCTCGATGCGCGCAATGGTGCCGTCCTCCCGCACGAAAAGCATGTCGAGCGGAATAAAAGTATTCTTCATCCACATGTAGACGGGTTCGCTCTTGCCGAAATCGAACAGCATTCCCTGCCGTTCGGGCAATTCCTTGCGATACATGAGGCCGGTCTCTCGTTGTTGCTCTGTGCGCGCAACTTCGACCTCCAGGACGACTACGCCCTTGCGGGTTGCGATCTCCAATGCTTCGAGCGGCGCATCGGCCGCCCATACCGACGCAACATTTGCCGTCAGGGTCAAAAGCAGGGCGACGCAGAGAGACAGGACGCGAGCCGGCACCAGCGGACCCGCCCAAACCAAACGCAGCATGAAAGATCCTCAGTGCTTTTCCGGCAGGCCGTCTTCGACCTTCACGTCGGTGGCCATAAGGCCCTTCGGGCCGTCACCATACCGAACCTGCACGTCTTGCCCCGGTCGCAATTCCGTGAGGCCTCGGCGACGCAAGGTCTCCATATGGACGAAGATGTCGGGGCTGTCTTCGCCTTGCGTAAGAAAGCCAAAACCGCGCAAGCGGTTGAACCATTTCACCGTAGCCTTCTCGAAACCGCCGCTGGGCTCGATGGTGGCGCGGGCACGCGTTGCCGGCATGGACGGGGGAATGGCCGTGGACAGATCAAGCGATACGATGCGAAAGGCCTGCAGACCCTTGCTGCGCTCGATCGCCTCACAGACGATGCGGGCCCCTTCCATCGCCGTCTGGAAGCCGCCGCGCCGCAGGCAGGTGACGTGAATGAGAATGTCCGGTCCGCCGCTATCGGGAACGATGAAGCCGTATCCCTTGGTCACGTCGAACCATTTGATTGCACCGGCGACCTCGACGAGGCGCACCGGGGTTTCCGCCAGATCCTCTGACGGGGCGATGGGATGTGGCCCAAGCCCTTGTCCGTAGGAGCCCATGTCTACCCCGACCGTTACGCATACGGGTCATCGATTCAAGAGACGACAGGATAGCAAGACATCTATGGCTCGGACACCCTTTCCCGAGCCTGCTCGTACAGAATTCGAGCCGCAAAAATAGGCACAGGGAGAATTAGGCAAACGGCGCTAGCACATCGCCGATCTCTCCGCGCACCACCAGGTCGGCGATATCGTCGAGTTCCGTCGGCTCCCGGTTCAGGATCACCAGGCGCGCACCGTTCTGTTTTGCCCGAATCGGAAATGATGCCGCCGGATACACCACCAGGGATGAGCCGATCACGATGAAAAGGTCGCTGGCGCGCGTCATGGCTCCGGCGCGCAGCATTTCTCCCTGCGGCATGGATTGGCCAAAGGAGATTGTGGCGCTCTTCACCGGTCCTCCGCATGCGGGGCAATCGGGCGCAAGCTCGCCGTGGGCGTGGAATTGGGTGCGGACCCAATCCAGCTCGTAGCGTTCGGTGCATTCAAGGCACGTGGCATAGGTGCCATTGCCGTGCAGCTCCACAAGAGCATCATCCGGCACGCCGGAGGCTTGGTGGAGCCCGTCGATGTTCTGCGTGATGATGCCTGCGAGTCGCCCCTCCTGCAGCAGGCGAGACAAGGCGCGGTGGCCACGGCCGGGCTTTGCATCGGAGAAGGCCACATCCATCGCAAACTTACGCCGCCACGCTTCGGTACGCGCAGCCCGATGCGCGAGGAACACCTCCAAAGGAATCGGCTTGTTCTGCGACCACAGGCCGCCAGGCGAGCGGAAATCGGGAATGCCGCATTCGGTGGAGAGGCCGGCGCCGGTGAAAGCGACCGCATGGCGTGCGCTTGCAAGATATTCCGCCAGGCGGGCCTGGGCGCTCTTGAGATCGGCTTCCAAAGTCATACGTTGCGCGTGCCGCTCGCCGGCACTCCTATGTTCAGCCAAGGACCAGCCATGCGCTTCCTCCACACGATGGTCCGCGTGACCGACATCGACGAGTCTCTGGACTTTTATTGCAATAAGCTGGGTCTGCATGAGGTGCGCCGCAAGGAGGTGCCGCAAGGCCGCTACACGCTGGTCTTCCTTGCGCCTCCGAGGCAGGAGAATATTGCCGAGATTGAACTGACCTACAATTGGGACAAGGAGCCTTACGGCGAAGGTCGCAATTTCGGCCATCTGGCGTTCGAAGTGGACGACATCTATGGCCTGTGCGAACGCCTCCAGGCCGGCGGCGTCACCATCAACCGGCCGCCCCGTGACGGGTATATGGCGTTCGTTCGTTCACCCGACAACGTCTCGGTCGAACTGTTGCAGAAGGGCGGACCCAAGCCCCCGCAGGAGCCCTGGGCCTCCATGCCCAACACCGGGAAATGGTGAGCCCGACCGCGCGACGGCTGGATCGGATCTAACCTATTCGAATTGAGCAAGTCGCTATTTTTATTGGGCTTTTTAAGAATGACCGCGGTTCATAGCGACGTTCATCCACAGGCCGAGGTGTTTCGGCGGGTAAGGTCTTGCCCGCCGCAACGCCTGCCCCTATAAGGGCCACGCGCTTTGCGCCCTTCGTCTATCGGTTAGGACGCCACCCTTTCACGGTGGAGAGAGGGGTTCGACTCCCCTAGGGCGCGCCATCTCATTTATCCTCATCTTTCGGCGCGAGGAGCGAGATCGCTTCTTAAATTATGACGCTTCGCCTGGATACTTCCGGTGCGGCGGCACCCTAAACGCGGCGTGACGTCCCTTATTTCTTCCCAGGGCTTGCCCTGCCTCTCCGGAAAAACTAAGGAAGGCGAAGGCGCTTCGCCCGTCGGAGCATAGCGCAGCCCGGTAGCGCATCTGCTTTGGGAGCAGAGGGTCGCAGGTTCGAATCCTGCTGCTCCGACCATTTTCTTTCTCACCGCGAAAATTGCTGCGGCTGTGCATCATCAGCGCCCGCGCGCGGATTTGGCTCGGCCCCGGCACCCACGCGTACCTAAGAACGCTCACGCGTCGTCGGTCGACGGATTGGATGGTGTTCGTGCGCGCGCCTGTCCGATCCAGTCCTCGCGTTCGACTCGGCCGCGAAATCCAAGAGAGGCGCCGATCCATCGGGCCTCGTCCTGTGTCCAGTCGGCGATCTGCCGGAAGTGGTAGATGCCCAGCGCGTTCAATTTCCTTTCGTTCAAGGGACCTATTCCCTTGAGTTGCTTGAGGTCATCCGCGCCTGGGGAGTCAGGTTGCGCCAGCGCAGGCGGGCGCCTTCCCGGCAGAGCCGGGTCTCCCCCGACGGGTGCGGGTGTGAGTGCGAACAAAGTGGGTTGATCTACCTCTGCACCCTCCCCCAGCGTGCCAGCCTGCGGATCGCCGGGCGCGGATACTGACGCCGCCGCGGTGCGCCGTTTGGCATTGCTTGGCGGCGGGCGATCTGCTCCAGGCGCATCAATGCTGGGAGACGAAGAGGGAGGCTCATCCATCGATTTGCCCGGCGATATGGGCCTATCGCTCGGAGAAGCGGGGCCGTCCTGGGTGTCCATTCTCCCCGTTTCGGCATCCGTCTCTTGCCCCATGTCATCCAGCGGCAAGAAGGTTGTCTGGGCGAAGAGAGAGATCCGCCGACGATGTTCGGCGCGCCGCCGCAAAAGCAGGCCAAAAGCGACGCCGACCGCACATGCGAGCGTTAGGAGCAGCGCGGTTTCGATCTCGAAAGACATCATGGCTGCGGCCCTCGCGTCGCCGGCGGCAGGGCATATCCGACGGCAAGACCAAGGATGAATGCGCCAAGCACATACGGCCAGAGGGTGAATGCGAGATAGGCCATTTTCTCTGTCCTCGAGAGGCTGCCGTGTCCGCCGGTGTCTGAAATGTTATCGCAACACCGGTTCCGGTGCGGCTTCGCCGCTGGACCTGATATCCACCTGCACGCTCCCCCGCACGTGGCCGGAGACCGGATCGAAACCGGGTGCCGGCCCTCCGGTCCCGGTGCTCACGAACAATCTGCCCGGCGCAACGCCGGCCTGTTGCAGATAGGTGGAAATGGTGTCCGCACGGGCACGTGACAAGGCAAAATCGCCCCCGCCGCTGCCTTCCGGCACGCCAAGGACATCAACCTGCGTGGCGGGACAGCGTTGGACGGCATAGACAATGCGATCAAGGGCCGGGCCGCTCTGCCCGGCGAGACGAACGCTGTGCCCGTCAAACAACAACGGTCTGCGAGCGAGAATCTGCTCCACCTCACGGGCACATTCCTGATCGGATTCCGGCGTTCCCGGCGGCGCCCGGTCCAGGGAGATTTCGCTAACGAAGCCCCGCGGCAAAGCCTTGCGGACACTGGCGACAATCTCGCCGACCGCGGCCGGGTGCAACGCGGCGCCGGACAATTGCACCTGCCCATCGACGATCCTCAGTTCCGCCGTTTCGAGCCGCGCCATCTGGGATATGATTTTTGGAAGCACCTCGGAAAGCCCAGCGGGCGCACCGGCACCGACCCCGCTGACATCATTGATCCGCGCATCGGGATACAGATTCAGCAGAAGTGTGTGGATTGCCGCCTGGGTCGCCAGATCTGGGAAAAAGCCAGACACCGTGACGCCTTCGCCATCCCGACGCACGGCAAAAACATAAGGGGAAATGAGGGGCGGACGCAGCGCAGAAACATCCACCTGAATGCCCGGTGGAGGTGCCTGGGCCGCAGTGCGGATCGTCACATATGCGCTGGAATCGGCCGCCTCGCCCGATAATGTGATGCTCGTTCCGGAAAGCTCCACGCGCCCTTCGTGAAGTTTTGCCAGTTGCCCCAGGGCAAAGTTCGCGGCATTGACCCAGGCATCGGCAGACGGACCGCCCGAAGCGAGCTTTGTTTCATCAGAAACCGTGACGCTCGGCAATGCGCTGCGTGCCGCCTCCACGATGCCGCGGCTGGCCTCCTCACTTGGTGCCACGCCAGTAAGTTTGAGCGTGTCGCCATTCAGACTAGCGGCCCATAGGAAGGGCGAAACGCGCGGGGGCTCCACAAGGAAACGAGCGAACGTAAAGCCCTCCGGGGGTGTTCGGCGCGCCGCCATCAGCGCGTCGAACGAACCATAATCCGGACTGGCACCCTCCAAGGTGATCGAGGTATCGGCGATAAGGACCCGCCCCTTCGGCAGTTGCGCCAATTGCTGTAGGGCATAGCTGATAGCTTTTACCCAGCGCTCGGTGCTCGGTGCACCATCAGCGAGATGCATGTCGTCGGTGACGCGCGCATCATCAAGGGCGCCGCGGACCGCTGCGAGAACCTGCTGCCGTGCCTCTTCGGAGGGCACATATCCAAGCAAGCGGATCTGATCACCCTCACGGACAGCCGACCACATATACGGAGCGGCGACCGGCGGACGCACCGCGAATGTTCCGACGCGGAAGCCCTGAGGCAGCGGATCCCGGAAAGTCGCAGCGAGGGCATCATAGGTCGCGAGATCCGGGCTGCGGCCCTCGATGGTCATGACATCATCGGAGAGGGTCACGCGGCCGGCAGGCAGGCGAACCAATTGCTGAAGCGCGAAAGCAACCACCGATGAAAAATCGCCGGCCGGGGCGCCGCGGGCGCGAACCAGTCGGTCAATCCCTTGAACCGACAGACCACCGGGGAGCGCACGTGCGGCTTCAGTTATCCGCGCCAGAGCATATGCGGACGGCACATAGCCGGAAACCAGCAAAGTACGGCCGTCGCGCACAGCGGTGAAGGTGAAGGGGCGGCGTTCGGGGAGCATGACGATGGAGTCGCTCACCTGCCGGACGCCGAATAAATTCTCTAGCGCCGTCCGCACCTTAACTCGCGGCTGCTCCGCCAGAGCCTCGCCGGTGATCACCGCATCACGGCCATTAAACCGCACTTGAACCCACGATTCGCCGGTATTCCGCAAAGCTTCAATGGCACGTTCTTCGAGATCCGCCTCGATCGCCGGGCGTTGCAGCAAGGCGAGCCACCAGAGCAGAACCAAGCCCGCCAGCGCGAGTGCGAGGAGCCCAAAGGCAGGCCACCCGAGCCAGTTCCCGGAGCGCTGGCGTGGCAGATTTTCACCCGCTCCAGCTTGCATGCTGCGTCTCATTCCTCCTGGGATCCGGCACGGGAGGCCGATGATGTGTGATCCCATGGATCGGCGGATGGGTAAAGCCAATCCGAAAAGTGCGGGCCGTGCCTCGGCCGGCTTCGGCCCACCGGCCACATCACGCGGGTGCGGCCCTAACCTATCGGCGAAGTGGCAACTCATGGGCAGGAATCAAAAAGGCCCCGGTGGAAACCACCGGGGCCAATCTCAAACCGACTGTTGAGTCGATCAGAAGTTGCGCTGGGCGCGGAGACCACCCGACCACACGTCGGTGGAGCCACCAACGCCGGAGGTGACCGAAGACAGCGTGCCAACGGCAGTCGGGAAGTAGGAAACGTTGTTGGCGAGCGTGTTGTTGCCGCCTTCAACCTTCGAGTACAGGACTTCCACACCGAGGTCGAGGTTCTTGACCGGCGACCAGATGGTGTTGAGGCCGACCTGCCACATCTTCACGTCGGCAGCGCCAACGGTGTTCTGCGGCACGGAGACGTCCACGTAACCGGCATACACGGCCGAACGCAGGTTCGGCATCCAGTAGTGGCGATACTGACCCTGGAGGGCCCAGCCGGACTCGGTGTCGTAGCTGAGGTTGGAGCCGTTCCACACGGCATCAGCCAGCGGGTAGAACGCGCCACCGTAGGACACGTACGAACCGAAGGTGTTGATGTCGGTGGAGCCGAGGCTGGTGGCGCGGCCCTGGGTGGTGCCCGAGAGGCCGAGGTAGCTCAGAGCGCCGTCAGCATAGTTGGCCTGGATGTACAGGCTGTCGCCGGGGGAGATGACGGGGAGCTTGATCTCCACCGAACCACCGAGCGCCCAACCCCAGGTCGTGTCGGTGCTCTGGCCGAGGTAAGCAACGCCAGTCGGGTAAGCGCCCGAGGTGACGGGGGTGAGCGCAACGATCTGGTGCAGGGCACCGGACAGCTGAGCCGAACCCCAAGCCTGGTCGACGCGCAGGTTGGCGACGATGTCAGGAGCCTGCGTGCCGCCCTGGTAGTTGGTGTAGGAGCCGAGAGCGCCAATCGTGCCCGGCGTCACGGCCAGGAGGCCAGCGGCGGAGCCCTGCACACCGGTCACGCGGTTGGCCGCATCTTCCAACGCCAAGCTGGCGGAGAAGCCGTTGCCGAACTGCGCCGTGTAGGCGATCACGGTGTTCCACTGGTTCGAACCCGCATACGGGGTCGTCAGCATGTAGTCGATACCCGTGTCGAAGAACGACTGGGTGTAACCGAACGTGAAGCCAGCGAACTGGATGAACACGCGCTCGACGTAGAGGTTGCCGCCGCCGTTGGACGGGGTGGCCGAGGAGCCCGAAGCGCCCCAGGAGTTCCACTCGATGCCGCCGCGGACGTACGAACGCAGAACGCCGTAGTCGGTCGCGGTGCGGGCGTCGAAGTCGAACACGCCGCGAACGCGGGTCGTGTAGTCCGAGCTACGATCGGTCTTGAAGGGGTAAGCAGCAGCGCCGGTGCCGGGGTTGCTGAAGGCAGCGCCGGAGACGGAGGAGATCGCCGGGTTGAACGTGCCAACGCCGTTCACATAGTAGTCGGCGCGAGCATAGCCGCCGATCTTCAGGCAGGTGTCGGTGCCCGGAACATAATAGTAGCCGGCGCCGTAAGCGGAGCAGACCTTCACATACTCAACGGCCTTCGCCTTAACAGGCAGATCGGCGGCGTTCGCTCCAGCGACCGCGACGAGACCCGCCGCGCTGCCGAGGAGAAGGCTCTTCACCATCTTCATCGTGTGACCTCCAAGTTTCGTTCCGAGGGAGCTAGCGCCGCTTCGTCGGTGCCACTGCACCCCGAGAGGGTTCTTGCCCCGATTCCCCACCACGCCCGGGCCGAAGCCACAAACACAGGAAGGGCGACCGGGGACTGCCCCCCTTCGTCGCAAAGCAACCATACAAAAGGCTCACCTAGGATCAACGGCTGTATGGCCCGGAAAGGGCCTTGGACACTGGATTTCCAGGCGGTGTTGCAGGATTAACACGCCTTATTTTGACTATCATAGTACCGTACATATGTCGACAAATCGTGGCCAGCGTTGAAGCTCTGCGTCGCCGGCTGACGAAATTGTGCGCGCTGACGCGAAATTGGGCCGGACACCCCGTAAGCGAAAACTTGGCCGCCAGCCCGCCTTCCGCCATCGAATCGTTCTTGGAATCACTCTGGGTGGCGCTGAAGATTCGCCATTCCCCATGTCGGCCGCGCCCCTCGCACTGGAATCGGGCTGCCGAATGTGGTGAAGACACGCACGCGCCCGATGGTATCGCCACGGGCGTGGCGCTTAGCGTTCGGCAGCCCGACGAGACATCAGTTATGCGGATCTTGGTTACCGGCACCGCCGGCTTCATCGGCTTCCATCTGGCGCGCCTGCTGCTGCGCTCGGGGCATGAAATTGCCGGCGTCGACGGGCTGACTCCTTATTACGATGTCACGCTGAAGCGTCGACGCGAGGGATTGCTGCTGCAAAACGCCGGTTTCCAGGCCCATGAGGTGATGCTCGAAGATACCGTGGCGCTTCACGCCATCGCCGATGCGTTCCAGCCGGAGGCGATCATCCACCTCGCGGCACAGGCGGGCGTACGCTACAGCCTGGAAAACCCGCGCTCATATGTGGAAGCCAATCTGGTCGGCACTTTCAATGTGATGGAGTTGGCGCGGCTGCATGCGGTGAAGCATTTCATGCTGGCCTCGACGAGCTCCGTCTATGGCGCCAACACGCTGATGCCATTCGTCGAGGATGAACGCACCGATTATCCTCTCACCCTCTACGCGGCCACCAAGAAGGCCACGGAGGTGATGAGCCATTCCTATTCGCACCTCTGGAACATCCCCACGACCGCGTTTCGCTTCTTCACGGTCTATGGGCCATGGGGCCGGCCCGACATGGCGCTCTTCAAATTCACGAGTTGCATGCTCCGCGGCGAGCCCATTGACGTCTATAACCACGGCGAAATGTATCGCGACTTCACCTATGTGGACGATTTGGTGAAAGCGGTGGCGCTGCTGCTCAATGTCGTACCCGCCCGCGCGACGGCGGACGCGACCGACGACCACCTGGGCACAAGCCCGGTCGCGCCCTTCCGCGTGGTAAACATCGGCAAGGGCAGTCCGGTGCGTCTTCTGGATTTCATCGAGGAAATCGAGCGGTGCGTCGGCCACCGGGCCATTCGCAATTATATGCCCATGCAGCCGGGGGACGTGCCCCACACCTATGCGAATGTGGATCTGCTGGAGCGGCTGACGGGATATCGTCCCGACACCGAAGTCGCCGTGGGCGTCGCCGCGTTCGTTGCCTGGTACAAGGATTATTACGGCTGCTGACGTCGGCCGGGGAGAACTTTCGGGTCGGGTCGATGAACGAGGTCGAGCGCGCCGCCCTCGTTCATCGAGTCGCCCTGAACCTAACGCTATTACCTGAGTCCACGGGCTGAACCTGGTCGCGGCTCAGACCTTGCCGGGCAGCGTGGGAGCGGTCGGCAGCGGGGTGGCAGCGAGCTTGGCGTTGTTCGCCTGCAGGGCAGCGGCGGCGCTGTTGATCGCGGACAGGTCGGGGCTGGTCACCTTGGCCGGAACGGCCGAGACGGACGCCGGAGGGGTGGAGGTCGCGGCGGCCTTCGCGGCGACGGCGGTCGCAGAGGTCTGCTTGAGCTGGGCGATCTTCGCGGCAGCGCTGCTGGTGGTGGAAGTGACGGTGGTCATGGTTCTCTCCATAATGATCTGGATCACCAATTCGGTGTGATCCACCGGCACCTAAGCGTACGGGCCTGTCCCGAAGCTTGCCCCCGCAACGGGGCACCTCCCCGTTGGGGAAAAAGAACGGATCGGCCGCATTGCAGGCTCCCGTTCTAAGGCGCCGGGACAGGCGTGCCCGATCATGCGGCAGGCTGCGCCTGCGCCCGCCACCGCGCGATCTCGGCGAGATCGGCTTCAGGCCGCTCCTGCTCCACCCTGCCCTGCCCCAGGAACAAGGCGCCGGCGTCGGCATCGAGTGTCAGCCAATCGCCCTGGCGCAGCAGCGTGGTTCCGACCAGGGCCGTCTGCGTGGCGGGATCGATCCTTAGAGCAGCGCAGCCAACGATGCAGGGCTTGCCCAATTGGCGGGCCACCAATGCCGCATGCGCCGTGCGTCCGCCCACCGCCGTGACGATGCCGTCCGCCGCCGCGAATCCCGCCACATCGCTGGTGCTGGTATCGGGACGCACAAGCACCACCGGCGTTCCGGCGGCCGCAAGACGCACCGCACTTTCCGAATCGAACGCGATCCGCCCCACGGCGACGCCGGCCGAGGCGCTGATGCCCTGGGCCACCGGGACCCCCACATTCACCAATCGCTTCGTCAACAGGCTCGGGAGGTCGACATCGCCGAGTCGGGCCAACCCCTCGGCGGGGGAAATGAGTCCCTCCGCCACCAGATCGATGGCGAACCGCAACGCGGCGCGCGGGGTCCGCTTGGCCGATCGCGTCTGGAGGATCCAGAGCACGCCTTCGTCGATGGTGAACTCCACGTCCTGGACATCGCGGAAGGCCTGCTCCAGCTGCACCAGGCGCGTGCGCAAATCGCGCGCTGCCTCAGGCGCGGCTCGTATGATCGCGGCCTCTGTATCGGGCGTTCGGCTGCCGGACACGACATCCTCGCCCTGTGCGCCGAACAGCACGTCGATCACCGGCTGCGCCGCGCCGCTCGAAGGATCGCGGGAAAAGGCGACGCCCGCGCCGGAAGACAGGCCCCGATTGCCATAGACCATCGCCTGCACGGTGACCGCCGTGCCCTGCAGATCTTCCAGGTGCTGAAGCTTGCGATAGGTGGTGGCGCGCTCGCTGGTCCAGGAGCGGTAGACCGCCCGCGCCGCCGCCTCGACCTGCGCCTCCGGGTCGCCGGGGAGATCGAGGTCCGCCACGTCGATCAGCTGTTCATACAATCCGGCGAGCCGCTCGAGCGCCTCGCTGTCCAGATCGGCCTCGCTTAAGACCGCTTCCGTACGCACCAGGGTTTCACGGGCATGCGCGACCGCCGCTCTGTCCGCGCCCAGGACGACGTCCGCGTAGCTTTCCAGGAACCGGCGGCGGCAATCCCAGGCGAAGCGCGGGTTCCCGCTGGTGCGGATCAGCCCCTGAACCGCCTCCGTGGTGCAACCGACGTTCAAAACCGTGTCCAGCATTCCGGGCATGGATCGGGCGGCGCCGGATCGCACCGAAACCAGCAGCGGCCGCCTGCGATCGCCGAAAACCTTGCCGGTGGCCCCTTCCAGGAAGGCCAGCCCCTCGCGCAGCCCGTCCTTGAGCTTGTGCAGGGCGCTGGCTTCCCCCCGCACGATGGCGGCGCACAGATCCACGGGCAGGACGAAAGCGGGCGGAACGGGCAGACCCAGCGCCGCCATGCGCGCCAGATTGGCGGCCTTTGCGCCGATGACGTCGGCTGAAGGTGTCGCTGTGGACCCGCCACCGATGCGTGCGATGTGCATCATCCCCTCCGCGCTCACTTTGAAAGATCGGCGAGCACATGCTCGCGCAACACATGGCCGAAGCCGGCCAGCCGGTCGGTCGCGCGCTCCAGCGCCCGCGCGAGATCGAGCGCGCCGAGCGCGGTCCTCAGGTCATAAGTCTCGGTGAGCACCAGCGCGGTCACCGCGCGTTCGGCGGCATCGCCCGCATGTTCTTCCTCGATGAGCCGACCTACGGCGGCCAGCGCATCTTCCGAATCAACCCGCTGCCCCTCCGGCACTTCGGCCGCCGCGGTGACGCCGCTCGCGGCCCCGCCCGCCGCCGCCACCGCCGCCGCGCACAGATCCGCGAGCGGCTTCAGCAGGGCCGGGGGAAGCCCATCCGGCACCAGCGAGGCGACGAATGCCGCCTGCTCCAGTTCGTCGATCGCTTCCTCTATGCCATTCACGAGGCGCGCGATGGCGGGGTCGGCATCGAACCGCGCCGCGGTATTGCGTGCTTCCAGGGCGATGCGATCCGCCTTTTCCTCGATCCGCCGCGCCGCATCCGCAAGGCGCGTCCGATCAAAGGCGCGCTGTGCCTGTTGCTCCGCGATACTATGGGCAATGGCGACCGCGATCTCCCGCGCCAGCCCCGCCTGTCGCACCACGATCGCCAGCAAGGTGGCCTCGACCCGCTGCATGTGTCGCACCAGGTCTGCCTCGATCCGATCGCGCGCGAGCCGCACCGAGCTGCCGTTCAGAAGCGCCTCGGCGGACACCTTCAGAACGGTCTTGAGAAAATCCACGGCAGCATCGCGCCCGAGCGCGCTATCGAGCCGCTCGCCAAAGCCGATGCGCGTCGGAGCCGCATGATGGACGGCGGCCGCGACCAACTCGCTGCCACCCAGCTCCAGAAAACCGCGCTGACCCACCTTATTACGCGCCGCCCAATCGAGCACCCGCACGGCATCGGCCTTGATCACCCAGTTCCGGAGCACCTTGCGGGCCTTGTTCCAGTCGATCAGGAACACCAGGGACGCGCCGACCTCTTCCAGAAAGGCGTCGCGTGCCGCGGCATCACCATAGGGGTAGCGACCCGTGACGAGATAGAAGACCCCATCATCGCCGAGCGCCTCACCGCTCTTGCGCTCCAGCCCACTCCATTCGGCGGGAAAATCCCGCAGCAGACCGGTGAAGAACTTGGCGCGGGCGAGATGCACGTCGGTATAAGTGACGGTGACGGCCCCACCCTCCACCGAAATGACCACAACATGGGCATCGGTCTCGCCAATGTCGTTTTGAATGGTGAGGCGTGTGCCGGACCGCGCGGCGGTCGTGGAAAGGCCGGGATGATCGAACTTGAGCGCCCGGGTGGAGTCGAGTCCGCGCATGAAGGCTTCCACCGCCGGGCGGTCCTCGGGGAGCAACCCGAACGCATGGGCCCCGGCGACCACCTCTTCCGCGTGCAGCGCCGACAGGCGGTTGAGCGCCTTGTGCAGGTCCATCACCAGCCGATGCAGGCTGTCCCCGCCATGATCCGACAGGCCGGTGAGCTGGGAAATCAGCGCGACATCCACCGTGTCGCTGACACCGAGCGGCAGCGCAGCTTTCAGCGCCTCCAGCCGCGCGAGCCCAGAATCGCCCTCCGCCCGGTCCCCGGCGGCGACGCAGCGCGCCATGGTTTCCACATCGCTCCAGATTACGACCCCAAGATCGCCAACACCCGGCGCATGCACCTGGCCGCCCGGCAACAGCGCGGCTTGGGAGATCAGAGCCTCCATTGCCGAGGCATCGAGCCCGGCGGTCCGGCATTCCTCCGCCAGATCGAACGGCGCCCCCTGCGGGTTACGCGCATGGCGCCCTGCCCCCTGAAGGACGCTAAGGCGCGCCTTCACCTGGTCATTCGCGCGCAGGCCCTCGGCGATGAGCGCCGGAAGCAAGATATCGCCCTGCCCCAGCCGCTCGATGATTCCGGTTTTCATGACTGCCACCCTCGTCGGTCGCATCCGACCAAAGCACGAGAGCCCCCACCTGTGATTGCGGCAGGTCAGTCACGGGGTTGTCATGTTGGGAGTGGGTTCAGATGCGGGCAGCAACGTTTGCCGGAGCTGCAGAACCGGGTTGACGTTGGACAGCGGTAAATCGGTGAAAAGGGTTGTCTCCAAAACACCCCCGATGAGCTGTGCTTGAGCGCTTCTATGTCGCGTCGGTAGACACGACCGCGCCGCGGCGCCGGTGCCGGGGTATTCCGACATCCGCTTTGATCTCGAAGCGGGAGAAGGATATAGTTCTTAAGAGAGACAGGGAGGCTGGCTGGCCGAGTGCATTGTGCCGTCGCTGGCTGCGAGTGTAAGGACCTTAATGATGAGTCGAGAAGTGCCACAAGAAATTGCGATAGGAAAAAATGGCCAGCTCTTTCTCATTGGGGGAAACCACTCCGTCCTTGAATATATCTCCGGCGAAAAGCAGATCTTAGAGGGCGCAAAGCGTATATTTCGGAACAACATTCGTGCGCGCGCCGAATATTGCACCCAACGCGGCATGAATTATGCTCATTTTGTCTGCCCCGACAAACACACTATTTTGTTCGATGATTTTCCGTTCGAAATTAAAGTCAATGTCAGCAAGATTTTTGACGATTTTTGCGAAGGAGATGTTGTTCTCCCGACCGCTGAACTGAGAAAAGTTCAGGAACTCGAAGGCGCTTATATGCGGACCGATACGCATTGGTCTGCGTTGGGTCAGCTCGAAGTCGTGCGCCAAGTCATTAATCGTCTCGATTGGCAAATCCCGACGGCGAAGAAGAAGCTTGATGCGATCCGCAATGCCTTGATTATCCAAAAGGATTATATTGGGGACCTTGGAAACAAGCTCAACCCCAAAGATAAAGAAGATCGCTTAATTTACCCTCTTCCGTCCCATATTTTTAAGTTCAACAACGGCGTCACCGGAAACAATGGGACAATAACCGCCTACATTAATCCAGAGGCTACCGGCAAACTTATGGTCTTTGGAGACTCGTTTATTATAAGCTGTATGGACATGATCTCCTCATTTTTTGGGGAAAGCATTGTAGTAAGAACGCCATTCTTTCATCGTGAAATGGTCGATCAATTTAAACCCGACGCTGTATTAACGGCGAATGTCGAGCGGTATCTCCCCAATATGCCGCTGGACGATGACGCACCGATCGCAACGCTTTTTGCACAAATCCTGGACCGCGAATTCAGGCCAGATCCGTATCACTTTGAGGTTCTTTCCGCATTACTTCGCCCCGATTCCAACCATAAGGAGCGGACTTTAAAGCGGGTCTTTGCGGCTTTGGAGGAGAAGAAAACAGCAGCCGCCATGGCCTGAGAGGCTTCGGCGGCCTAGCTCCGGGAGCATGGTGTTTTGCGCGTGCCGATTTGGAATTTCGCACCGAGCCTTGGCCGATCTTAGTCGTCACACCGCCCGTTTTCTGCTGGCGAGCTGGTTATCGGTATTCTTGTCCCCGATGGGCCCCATCTCGTTGAATGGCACGACAAGCGGCAGCTACGAGACGGGTTCGAAATTGCGTTGGCTGACTCATTGGACGAGACAAGCAGTCCATTGCCGGGCTTTTTAATAGGCCTGAAGGTCTTGTTGTGCCGCCGCGAAGTGCCGGCCCGCTGCGGCTGATAAGGGGAAGAGCACGTGACTTTGTCTGTCGCCACCGTACCGGGTAGATCAAGCCCAACCCTTGAGACCGCCGTGCGTACCGTCGAACTCGAGGCACTTGGCCTGGCGCGACTGCGCGAGACCCTGCTAGGGCCGGTCGGAGTCGCTTTTGAACAGGCCGTCGATGCAATTTTGGCATCGCGCGGCCGCGTCGTTGTCAGCGGAATGGGAAAGAGTGGCCACATCGGCCGCAAGATTGCGGCGACCCTTGCGTCAACGGGAACGCCGTCCTTTTTCATGCATCCAGCCGAAGCGAGTCACGGCGACCTTGGTATGGTGACGAAAGAGGACGTTCTCGTCCTTATTTCGTGGTCCGGCGAAACCGTAGAGTTCCGCGCCATCATCGAATATGGGAAGCGGTATTCCATTCCGATGATTGCCCTCACCTCGGGGCGCGACAGTACGATGGCACGCGCAAGCGATTTCCCACTCGTTCTGCCTTCCGCGGAAGAGGCCTGCCCAAACAAGCTCGCCCCGACCACCTCCACCACCCTGCAACTGGTCATGGGCGATGCGCTCGCCGTCAGCTTGCTGAAACGAAGGGGCTTCTCGCCGGAGCAGTTCAAGGTTTTCCATCCAGGCGGCAAGCTTGGAACGATCTTGATCCGAGCATCCGATCTGATGCATTCGGGCCCGGACTTGCCGATGGTAAAATCCGATACGCCCGTGCCCGAGGTGCTGCTTGCCATGAGCGCAGGCCGGCTCGGCTGCGTGCTTGTGAGAGCCGAAGATGAGAGCCTTGGTGGCCTCGTGACCGACGGCGACATCCGTCGCGCTGTTGCCGATGGTGACTTGGCGGGAGTCGTCAGTAAATTTATGACGAAGACACCGGTGAGCGTGGCACCCTCTACGCTCGCGAGCGAGTGCCTTGCATTAATGAACGATCGGAAAATCACGGTCCTTGTGATCTGCGAGGGGACCAAGCCGGTCGGCCTCCTTCACCTGCACGACCTTCTAAGAGCGGGCGTTGGCTGAGGCCCGAATTTCGGACGCTCCCCTGCCACACGTGCGCTAACGGCAGACACGCTTTCCGGGCAAATCGCTGCCGCGTGCGCACTGGAATGGCAATCAAGCTGGCATTTAAATCGTCGCTCCGATATCCCGCTGACGCTCCGCATTGCGCTGCGACACGCGTCCTTCTTTGCGACACGCAGGCACCGCCTCAAAACCCATAGCCGACGACCCCTCAGATTACTTAACCGGTACCGCTATCCACACGGCGACGCGCCGCCGCATATCAAAGCGTGATGCAAAGCCTCCTTCCAACCTACGGTGTTTGCCCCTTTGAAAAATCACTTAATGGGGCTGGTTCGGCTCAAAATCGCCAGGTAATAACCCTCGCACAGCTTAGGCTTCGCAATTAAGGTGTGGCATCCTGGTGCCACTAAAATGCAGCCCTGGTGACACGGGGACTCCAAATCGTGAATCTGAGAACGCCTTATATTGCGATGCAAGATACATCGCGTTAAGCTTTTATGTCGGTTCGGTGTGCGGACGACCGCACCAATGATCAGTGATGTTTGGGGGGCCATTCTTGTCATGCGGTCGGGAGAAGCGGGGGGATCGAACACATTGATTGATAGCGAAGCTGCTGTTGAGGCAGCCCTTCAAAAGGCAAAAAACTCCGGCTTCCTTGCCAAGGCGGTAACAGAATACCGTCGCGTGTCTGCATGGATCGGCAACCAGATAGATTTAAATAGCGCGTCCATCCTTGATTTTGGTTGTGGGGAGGGCGTTCCCGCCGTATCTTTTGCACTGCGGCATCCAAAAGCAAAGGTCGTTGGCGCAGATATTGTCGCAACCTCGTTGAGAAATGTAACACGATCTTACAGATCTGAGGCCTCGCTGGACATTCCCGCAAACGTTACCTTTGAGACGCTTGCCGACGGTCGACTGACCCACACCAATAATTTTGATATTATTTATTCGTGGTCTACTTTTGAGCACATCAAACCGGATAGAATAGAACCGGTGTCTTTGCAATTGCGAGAAGCTTTAAAGCATGACGGATTGTTGTTCATTCAATCCAGTCCGCTGTATTTTTCGCCAACAGGCTCACATTTGTACCGGTATTTTAGCTCCCCGTGGCACCACCTCCTTCTACCGTTGGACGAAATTCGAAACGGAATAATTTCAGAGACTGCAGGAGATCGCGAATTAAGAGAATGGCAACAATTCCTCGATCTAAACAGGTTAACTGCCAATCAAATACTTTCAAAAATTGAAAATTGCGGGCTAAAACTAAAAAGAAAGCAATTATTTACTTCAGACATACAGCCACCTACAGAATTGCTGGATATATATTCTTCAGACGCTCTTATTACTACTGGATTTCAGGCGCTCTTTTTCAAAGAATAAAGTGATGTAAAAAATATACCGAGATATGGCGAGATTTATGGAACGCGGAACTTTTAATATGAAATCAGTCCCGTCAGAAAACGCATCGGACGACCCGTTTTCGCGGGCGATTGGTTACATATCTCGCCTGGATCGCCTGCTGGAGCGGATCGGTTCAAAGCTGAGCTCCACGTCAAATGGCAGCGCCGAAGACCGCGCCGCGTGGGAAACGATCTCTGCCGACTTGCTATCCGCTGGGGAAGAACAGGCGGCCGGCGCACATCTGCTGCGCCTCATCATGGTTAACCCCACACTTTTCAGGCGCATGCGTTATGCGGGCCTTGATGAAGTCTGGGAGCTTAAATCTCGTTGGGATCTACAAATTGAGAAGCTCAATCGGTTGCGAGCTCTCTATGTGACGCGTACGAACAAATTGGCAGCCACGGTTGCAGCACTGCCCGCACCCGACGTTGTCGCCAAACTGAGCAGCGCCAGCTCTCAACTGGCTGCCGTCTCTAAATGGACGGACATACTTGCCGATGCGACAAGGTATTTCGCCGAGCGAGCGGCCCGCACTCATTCGGCCTCCAAACACATGTTATCCGAACGCCAGCTGGAGCGCGACCTTTCTCCGCTTCCTGTGGACAAAGCCCTTCTTCGATCTTACGCAATTATTCAAAAAAGCGGTGCATTTGATTCAGTTTATTATCGCAGTCAGTTCTCGGATGGGCTTCCCGCCGTTAACGATTTGATATTGCACTATTTGTGCTTTGGATGGAAAATGGGGATTAATCCCCATCCGTTATTTTCAATTGACTATTACGTTAGGCAACGTCCTCAGTTTTCCGCTGGAATTGTCGATCCGCTGTCTGACTTCCTGACGCTCAACTCACATCAAATTATAAATCCGCATCCATTTTTTATTACGACCTATTATCTCACGACTCTTGCAGATGATAAAGTTTCAGGAAACGCGTTCCAGTATTTTGTCCGGAATAATCAATCAAACGCGTTCACACATCCACTTTTCGATGTCAAATACTACTCTAATCAAGCTGAGATAAATTTTCCCACCTACAAGGACGCGCTTACCCATTATCTGACATACGGGTGGCATCGCGGCCTCTCATTTTCACGGATGTTTGACGTTCAATTCTACCGTTCACAATTGCTGTTGGATCTGGACATTGAGCCGTTTACGCATTTTGTGATGCAAGGTGCGAAAAGCGGTTTGTTGCCCAACCCGCTTTTCGATACTCAACATTATATTTCTCTCGCTCCGCGTCTTTTTGATACGCATCCAGATCCACTGACGCATTATCTGCTTATCGGTGAAGAGATTGGCCTTGCTCCATCTCGCTTCTTTGATCCCGATTTTTACAAAGAAGGGCTTCCCAAGGAGCAGCGCGACACGAATTCTTTGCTACACTACCTAACGGTAGGAGGCCATGACGATAGAGACCCGGTCAATGGCTTCCGGGCCGCTGAGTACCGGCAAGCCTTTATGGCTGCCTCCCCCGATCGACGCTCTCTCACTCCGATGGAGTATTTTCTTACGGTCGGCGCGACGGAGCTGAACAGCGCTTTTCTCCGGGAATTTGTCCTACCGTCGGCTGAGACCAAAACGAACTCCGACGTTTCCTCGCAGCCTTCTCCCTCCGCCAACGGACCCCTGGGCGCCCCGGAGCCGGCGCCAGCGCGCGCCCAACTTCCTGGCCCAGCCCCCGGCAAGTCCGAATTAACGGAAGCGCCAAAGCCACGGCCCTCAGGGAACCAGCAACTCCTTATGCTCGACCTGACTCCGGAGGAGATCGCTCGGCATAATTTTAAGCAGTATCCTGGGAAATGCAAAATCCTCCCTGAGCGACCGTTCGTTATGCTGGTCGCTCACGCAGCCGGGGAGCAGCTTTTTGGCAGCGAAAGAAGCTTCCTCGACATGGTCGAGGGGCTCCACCTACTTGGATTGAATATCGCTGTCATACTGCCACGCAACATTCCCGACTATACAAATGCCATCCGCGCGAAATCGCAGTACGTCGCAACTTTTAATTACGACTGGTGGCGAAAAGATGATGAAGAATCGCCAGAGGCCATTGAACTCTTCTCACGGTTGATAAATTTTCACAATATTGATGTTGTTCATGTAAACACGTTAATGCTGCGCGAATGCCTTACCGCAGCCCGCGCATGCAACGTCTCTTCGGTCGTGCACATCCGAGAGCTGATCGGCTCTGATTTGGCGTTGCAAGAGTTGATCGGACGCTCTGGTTCCGACATCATCGCTGAAGTAACAAAGAATGCCGATTGGGTTATTTGCAACTCAAATACTACTGCCAAGAATTTTAACAAACCGGGCCGGACCTTTGTCGTTCCTAATATGGTTCATCTTGAGCATTTCAAGTTTGAAAATAAACTGACAGATAATAAAGTTCGCTTCGGTCTCATCAGCAGCAATATTCCTAAGAAGGGAATTTCCGATGTTGTGACTCTGGCTAAACTTGTCGAAAACACTGCTCCTAATGCAGAATTTTTGCTAATTGGGCCCGAGACCGATATCGTTCGAGGAATAAAGGCGGACCAAGCCGCAGGGACGGCGCCCCGCAATATTATATTCCCGGGATATGCGCGCACACCGATGGACGCCGTAGCTCAGGTCAATGTGGTGCTCACGTTTTCTCATTTTGCCGAATCCTTCGGGCGCACCGCACTTGAGGCGATGGCGGCGGAGCGACCCGTCATTGGGTACCGGCATGGGGCTATCCCTGAATTGGTGCGCCATGGCGTAAATGGCTATCTCGTACCGTTGGGCGAGCCCGAAGCGGCAGTGCCGTATATTGAGGAACTATGCACTGATCCCAAGCGCGTCGCTCTTCTGGGCGCATCAGGTCGGAGCATCGCCGAGCGCAACTACGGTTTGGAAAGCTATGTGAAGGCCTTCGATGAGGCCTACGGCGCGATCCTTGCCGACGTTACAGCTCGACGGGCACCGAGCTTCATGGTTGACGTCTCAAACGGTCCGATCGTACGCCCCGCGCGGAGAGCGGGGCTTAAAGAAGTTGAGGTCAAGCCACGGGTTGCATACTTCTGCTGGCACTTTCCTGTGCCTTCGGAAACGTTCGTTCTCAATGAACTGCGTCTGCTTGTGGCGGAAGGTGTGGATGTTATTGTCTTTTGCCGCCAGACCCCGCACAAGAATTTCAAGCCCGATTTTCCCATCACTTTTGAACGTGTAAGTTCAGTTGAACAACTTGCGGTTCGCATAAAGGAAACTGACCGAACAATTGTTCACGCCCATTTCGTTTATCCAACCGTCACGGATATGGTGTGGCCGGCATGTGAGATTGCGCAAATACCTTTTACTTTTATCGCGCATGCACAAGATATTTTTAAATACGACAATGATCGCCTTAATCGTCTTGCCGAAATCGGCGCGTCCCCTCTCTGCAGGGCGATGTTTACGCTTTCCAACTACCATCTTGAGTTCGTAGTGGCGCGCGGCTTCCCGCGGTCTAAAGTGATTATCAATCCCAACGCGGTCGATACCGATAAGTTCACGGTGCGTGATTTTTCGTCCGTGAGCCGTCAATCGCGGCGTGTCATTGCAGTCCACCGGTTCGTTCCCAAAAAGGGGCTCGACCTTCTCATCCGTTCCGCTCAGTACCTGATGGACCTGGATATCCAGATCGACATTTATGGCTACGGCGACCTGGAGGAACAATACAAAGCGATCATTAGCGAGCTTGGGTTGACCAACGTCCATTTGCGCGGGGCACTCACGCAAGACCAGGTCGCCGAGGTTATGGGCCAGGCAGACCTATTCGCCTGCCCCTGCGTCCAGGTGCCCCATACCGGAGATATGGATGGTCTTCCAACGTCCTTGATTGAGGGCATGGCGGCCGGCGTGCCGGTTTTGACCACGGACGTTGGGGCCGTTCCCGAACTCGTCGAAGACGGCATCACGGGTATCGTGGCGAAGCCGACCGCCGAGAGCGTCGCGGCAGCCATCCGCCGGTTCTATTCCATGCCCGAATCCCAGGTGCGGGCGATGGTCCGGTTCGCAGCTGATCACGTGGTTCGCACGCACGGCGCCGCCAGGCTTGTCCGGGTGCTAAAGCGTGTTTGGCAGAACAGGACCATTGATATCCTGATCGTCAGCTGGAATGAGCTCGAAGAATTGCGCGCGGTGATCGAGCGCGTGGTCGAAAACACCTCCCTGCCCTACCATTTGATTGTCTGTGACAACCAAAGTTCGAAGGAACCTGTCGCGGCCTATTTGGATTGGGTGCACGGCAAGTATGATCGCGTTACGGTCATCCACAACGATTCAAATGCAATGGTTGGCCCGGGCACCAATCGGTGCCTGGAGCACGGAATAAGCGACTACGCGATATATGTATGTGGACGCGAAGGGTTCAGCTTTAGCCGTGGCTGGGAGATTCCTTTCGTCCACACCTTCGAAGAAAATCCGAAGCTCGGTCTCGCAGGCACGCTGGGGCGTTCACCGACCTATATGACCGGAAAGGACTATCCCAGCGGAATTGCATTATTCGATGCCTTCCGAAACAAGGACTTCGCCGCCAACAACAAGGATCGCGATTTTTATCATATTCAGGGAGGGCTGTTTGGGATCCGGCGTTCTGTTGTGGATAAGATCGGGGGCTTTAGTTATGACGTCCCCCACAGCTACACGGATGTCGAATATTCATATTTCGTTGAAAGCGAAGGCTGGGAACTAGGTGAGGTTCCCGGGCTACTCGCCCTCTTTAATAAGAGTCGCCCAACACTAAGGCAACGCTTTGACGAGCGGGTAACCATAGCTCATCCGGTTCTCTTGAAGGACTTGGCGCTCTATGAAGGCGTCAAGGCGCGCAAGCTGAAGCATTGCAATATCTGTGACTGGTTCGGGTCCGATTTCGTTGCCGAGCAGATATGCCCGTCCTGCGAAGCCGATAGCAAATCGCGCACGCTCTATCGCTGGCTGAGCGATACATTCTATATGTACCGCCGTTTGCCGGCCCTTGCCGTCGGGCTCGAGGGTCGGATGCTCCAGGTATGGAAAGAGCAGTTCCAGGGTCCGCGGCACAGCAAGGAAGAATTTCTTGAGCTGCTACGGCAGAAGGGCAGGCTCCAGAATCGTGCCGGCGGCATGAGCTTGGCGGCCTTGCGGCTGGCTGGAGCGACCCCAGATGAAATGTCGCTGATTTTCAAAGAGTTGAAACGGCTCATGGTTCCAGGGGGCAAGGTCCTTCTGCAACTTCCTCCTGACGACCGCGACTTTGACGCCTGGCTTTCGAACATCCGATTGTTAATAGAGGTAGAATTTTTTGATTTCTTAAAGCACCATATCTATGTGTCTTCTGCTATCGCCTATTCCTGCGAAGGAATAATTGAGTTTCAACAGAGAAATGCACAATCATAGCTATTGCTGAACGAGACCGTTACAATCCACAGGAAAAGCCAAAATTTTAACAAAATGCCTCATTCGACCTATGGAGGCATGTTGCGCTTCTGTAACGAGCGGGAAACTCCAACTCTATGCATGCCGTTAAATTAACGCAATTTAACCCTTATTCTAACTTAATGACAAGTCACCACCGAAAGAAGAGGGTGCGAACGTGGGTTTGGATGAATTATTTCTAAAACTTCAGTGCACGCCGTCCCAAATGCGTTATTTTCGTGACAAACTTGTCGCAATAACGGGCGGTGCTTCCGGGGAAAATATTCCTTTATTGCTTGAGGGGCGATACGTAGCGCAAGATTCTGGTAGAATTTTTGGTGACGGCTTATATGAATTTGCGGATCCGATAAATTCGTTTGCGGAATGCATTCCTTTGAAAGGCGAAAGGGCGGTTGAAATCGGCGATGTTTTTTTTCTAACCGATGAGCGACCGCTTTCTGTGACTTCACTAATAAAGCGAAGACCACGCGCACCTGCAGTGACCGGATATATTTCAGATAAATCGTCATTCGCTTTTTCTGTTCTTTTTGATATCCCCATATTGTTCAAAATTGACGCCGAATTGCCCCGCATCGTTAAAGAATTATCTAGTATTAACTATGAGGGAATTTATTCGGTGGGAGGAAGGCGTCTTTGGCGCGACCCCCAGCGCACGATAGAAGGGGCCGCTTTAATATACGATGAATTTGTTGGCTATAATTATTGCCATTGGCTACTTGATTGGCTCCCTAGATTGTCATTGCTTGAAACGATTGGCGCCAGAATCGAGGATATCAACATACTCCTCACGCGTAAACCCACTCAATTTCAGAAGCAGACTTTTTTCCATTTAGGCGTTAAGGAAAATCAATATATAACATTGGGCAACAAAGAGCAGGACGATATGACTTTTATCGCATCTAACAGTTTTATTGGGACCTCAACAACAAGCCTCGGCTACCTACATGCGTTACATGGAGGTAGCGATTGGGCGGTTAACTTTTTGCGGACCAAACTTGTTCCCCCTTCAATAAAAGGAGAATCTGTTCGGCTAATTCTGAATCGACATCAAACGCGCCGGCTATTTTTTGATGATCAAGCTCAGAAGGCACTCGACGCGGCGGGATTTATAACCGTTTTTCCTGAAGACCTTTCAGTCGAAAAGCAAATTGCTCTTTTTTCTACAGCTGAGAGGATTGTTTCAGCTCACGGAGCCGGCCTAGCGAATATAGTTTTTTGTAGGCCACAAACCGCTATACTGGAGATATTTCCCGAAAATTACTCGACATCGGCATATTTTATTACGGCCTCAGCAGCAAGTCTTCGATATTCTTGCGCCGTTGCGACTCGAATCGAGGACGACACAAAGAGGGGACATATTAGAGATTTCGATCTTTTTTGTACTAATGATTTTGTTTCAAAATGGCTTGATCTCATTTAAATACGACCTGTTCTTGGCAATTGCCTTGAAAAGGCGTATAAATACTAAAGACATGTATATGGTAAATGTATACAAAATATAGGAATCGGTCATGAATCAGATAGATGATATCTTGAACTCCGAAGCGTTAAACAAGCTCGGCGCAAAGCTCAGCTTTTCTCAATTTGGAGAGGACATGCTTATGGCTCATTTT
Source organism: Roseixanthobacter pseudopolyaromaticivorans (assembly GCF_043195145.2). Taxonomy (NCBI): domain Bacteria; kingdom Pseudomonadati; phylum Pseudomonadota; class Alphaproteobacteria; order Hyphomicrobiales; family Xanthobacteraceae; genus Roseixanthobacter; species Roseixanthobacter pseudopolyaromaticivorans. The sequence continues at coordinate 1,751,341 of NZ_CM195539.1, read as the reverse complement.
TTGCGCCACCGAGATGGCTTTTATGTTGATGTAGGATGTCATGACCCATTACGGTATTCAAATACCGCATGGTTTCATTTAGTCCGAGGTTGGTCCGGCATCAATATAGATGCCGATTCCGAATCTATTGCCAAGTTTTCTATCGCTCGGCCCAACGATATCAATTTAAATTATGGCGTAGGCGATTCTGCGAGTGTTTTGGAGTTTACAATATTCGGAGATGGTTCGCAAAATTCTTTTGATTCAAAGATGGTTGCTGCGGTTTCAGAGCGCTTCAAGGTATCCCGAAAGGTTAGCGTTCCTGTTTTGCCTCTTCGAGATATCTTATCCGAGCATCTGCCTGCGGGTCGGGTTATTGATTACATGAATATTGATTGTGAGGGATTTGATGAAAAGGTAATTGATGGAAATGATTGGACGTTGTATTCGCCCAGATTTTTATCAGTTGAAGTTCCCGGGCTTCGCATTGATCGCGTTTCTGAAAATTCTATTGTACGAAAGCTGACGTCTGTTGGCTATTTTTTTAGATCTCAGTGTTATTTAACTGCGATATTCCAACGAAAGGATTAGTATACCTAACTACCCCCTAATGTTCTAGTAAGCTTTTGGAAAAATTTGTCCAAGCGATCGGTCGAAATCTGATATCTGCCAGCGGAAATCGGCCAAAGATCGATTAATAACGGACTGCAGCCATGGAATTTAAACCTTGCTTAAGATTTTTAAATATTTTATGCGTCTTTCAAGTATTCGTTTTAGTACAATCAAGCGGGGCTTGTGGGGAACATTTATCCAACGTATTGAGATCTCTCTCATTCGATGAGCCCTATGTCCATATAGAATCAAAGCCTCCGAATTCATTTTCAAAGGGGGTCGGGCCAAAAATTGAGATTGGGCCCTCTACGTCACCTATTACAACAAGCGTTGATACTGATACTCCTTTTCATTTGTGGCTTTCCCAAGAGCATTTTGGAAATGGAAATCATGCACTTGGAATGTCTATAGACCGCGAATCAAGCTTAACCCGAATTGGAAAAAAGAGTAAAGTCGAACTTAATTTTGTTCGGCATGATGAATATGCTACAGATGAATTTTATAATCATAGATTTATACTTAAAGATGGAGTCGGCCTATATCTTGGCTTCGCCTTTAGGTTAGGCACGGATTACGAGGCTCCCAACCGCTGGGTATTGCATTTTCAGGTTTGGGAATCGAGCAGCATTGCGAGACCTAATGTACAACCACCTTTAGCGTTGGTCGTTGACCCTAACAGATCGTTAGATAAAGATTACATCTGGATGATGCTGATAAAGAGAAATGATTTCTTTGCTAATAATGCTCCAACTTACGACAATGGTCAAAAGCTCCTATTTTCCGACGGCAGCGAATATGTTAAGGTGAAGCGAAACAGATGGTATTCAATTGTCTTTTTTTTACGACCTAGCCCAGACGATTTGAGCCTTACTGAAGGGGGACTTAATTCTAGATCTATTATGATGTGGATAAACGGATTAGAGGTTTTAAATCATAAAGGATCTTGGGGATACAGCTCAAATGTACTATCAGATCCGCGCAATTATAGTATAAAACTTGGAATCTACCGCGCAGCACAAAATACGTCTCAGACTGTTTATTTTGATAGTATCCGATGGGGAACTTCTTTTGACGCTGTTGATCCATCCGCTCGATAAATCTCTGTTCGCCGCTTCTGCTTCTCGGTATCGATGTTGCATTAAAGTAGCACTACTTTGGCGGAATCAGATTGGCGGTCTGCAGATGGCCCTTCGGCAGTGGGGGCATGTTCGTGCGGGTGATGCCCAGCAGAATGCCTTTATGACGGCTCTGCGGACCTGAGGCAGGGTCGGCCTCGGCGGTCCCTTCCGCAGGTTTTTTCTCCGGTGGCCAGTTCCAGGCGCCAGTGCTGGAGGAAGGCATAGGCGATCATGGTCATCAGGGCATGGCGGTGGAGACCGCGCCGGGAGCGGCCCTCGTAGTGGTCGAGGCCCAGTTACTCCTTCATCTGCTGATGGGCCTGCTCGCACACCCAGCGCGCCTTGATGGCAGCGGCTTGCTTCTTGAGAGAGGCTTCGACCGGCAGGCTGGAGAGATAGTATTTGCGCTCGCCCGAGGCGCGCCACTCTTCCACCACCCAGGCCTCCTCCCCTGGCATGTGCTGCAGGCCCTTGTCGTGGATGCGCTGGGGCGGCCCATCGGCGATGCGGACGCGATGTGCTATTTGGCTGGGTTGAACCATATAGCCTGATACGAAGAATCATGAAGAGACCCCGAGCGCTGACCATATCCATCGGACTTGGAGCGAAAGGTCCCATACCGGTCCTGCAGCTCGGACATGCACGACGAACGTTGGGCGCAAGAAGGCTCAGGCGCGGCGTCATGAACCTCGTCGGAAGTCCCTGATGAGCATCGTCGGAAAGATCGAAACTATCGATGCCAATGCAATCACCGGCTTCATCCGGTTAGAGCAGAATTTATGTGTCGTTCGCAACCTGTTTATAGTCGTCGATAAGTTTCCCTTCCCGCTGCGCCCTGAACATATGTTCGCCTCTGGAGAGGATGGCGGCGCGCGGCTGGAATTTGCTGTGTCGACCGCCGAAATCTTACGAGCTGGCTTCTCCAACGTCGAGGTTGGTTGGTCCCGCGAGGAGAAAATAGTCGCCCTCACCTTCAACCTGCAAGTCCTTGATGCGCGCGCCGTTCGAACATTTGATGTCGAGATTTCCGCCCGTGCAGAAAAGGGCTGGTGCACCCTTCAGGCGACGACAGACATGCAGGTCTCGCGTGTATTGATCGAAGTTGAGATCAATGGTGTCTTTTACCTGGATTTTGTTCTCGACACGCGCAAGCCCACGAGCGGCGATACATCCCCACGCGCCATCTGTTGTTTTCCGCTGCCCTTCTCTGCGCAGGAGACAGAGACGTTCGACCTTGCTGTGTTTCAGACCAATGGCCTGGTTAGGTCCTTGAGGTTTGATGCGACACTCGACGCGTCCATGGCCCAGGATGCCGAGCGGCTTTCACGCCAATATTACCCTCCCGCATATCGCTCAGAACGGCCCGTCGCGATCCTCGCCCGGGTGGGCGGCGGGCTCGAATCCGTATGCGCCTGCGTTATTTCCGTGCTGACGCACACGGAGGCGAACGCGCGATTGGTCCTTGTACAAGATGGGCGTTTGGATCCTTCCGCCGCCAGTTATCTGGAACAGCTGAGCCGCTCGGATCGGGTTATTTTCATCAAGGATGATCCAGGACGTGTCTTCCGTGCAAATGCTGTGAACGCGGCCTTAAATATGGTGCCCGGCGAAGATATCGTGCTTCTGAAATCGGACGTGCTTGTCGGCCCGGGGTGGCTGTCCGGGCTTGCGACAGCGGTCTACAGTGAAGGAAACATCGCCACCGCGACGGCACTTTCGAACGCGGGGGGGCTGTTCGACTTGCCCATTGCGACCCCGCTCGAGACCCGTCTTCGCGACGGGCTGTGTCGGAGCGTCACGCAACGTAGCCTCAGTCTTTTTCCCGCGACGCCAGTGGCCCAGGGTCCATGCGTTTATATCCGACGATCTGCGCTTGAGGACGTGGAGATCCACGACGTTGAATCCCTTTCTATCGACGGGACGGCCCAGATCGCATTGTGTTTGAAGGCGAGCAAGCTGGGATGGCGCCATGTCGTCGACGATCGAACTCTGGTTCTGCGCAGTTTGAGTGCCGACCGTTTGGACCGAAAATTGGGATCGGGAGCGCTGCCGGGCGCAAATGCGTTGTTTTCGGTTTTCCCGGAGCTTGAGAGCTTGATCGAGTCGATCAGGGCCAATCAGGCACTCGCGATGGCGAGGTTTCGTGCCGAGGGAGCCCACGTGAGCGCGAAAATGCGAGTTCTGTCCGTCATTTCTACGGATACAGGTGGCACGCCACAGACAAATCGGGATCTTCAGCGCGGCGTCGCTAGGGACGTAGAGATGCTGGTGCTTCGCAGCGATGGGCAGATGCTGACGTTGACGGACCCCTCCGGCGCGCTCATTCGCAGCCATCGTCTACTGGAGCCGATGACCCTCGGGTCCCACGTTTCTGCTGAATATAATCAGATACTTCAACGTTGGCTGATTGAATTTGCGATCGAGTTGCTGCACATCCGCCATATCGCCTGGCACAGCCTTTCCCTTCCCTGGATTGCACGTACCCTGCATATTCCGGTGATCTACTCTTTTCATGATTATTATTCCGTATGTCCTTCGCTTCGACTTTTGGACGGCAATAACATTTATTGCGGAGGTGTGTGCACCCAATCCGAAACCGCGTGCACGCCGGACCTCTGGGACATGGCGCATTCACCCCCGCTGAAGCACCGCTTCGTCCGCACCTGGAAGGAGATGATGGAGAATACGCTTCTGGCATGCGATGCCTTCGTTACGACCTCGCAAGCCGCGCGGGACCTCATGCGGTCTCATTACCCGTTGTTGAAGGACCGCCCTTTCAATGTCATCCCGCACGGCCGCGATCTGGTCATGACGGAACTGGTCGATGTTTTTCCGCCCGCACCAGGCACGCCTTTACGGTTGATAGCGCCCGGCAATATTTCGCCCGCGAAGGGGTCTGATGTTCTGTTACAGATTCAGGAACTACGTCCGGTGGATGAGATGGAAATCCATGTCGTGGGCGCGTCTGTGGCGGAAGTTCAGAACAGCGCATTGATCACGTCCGGGCCTTATACGCGCGAGGATTTTCCCGAGATCGTAGCCAGGATTCGTCCCCACATCGGACTTGTTCTGTCAATCTGGCCCGAAACCTACAGCCACACACTGACCGAGCTTTGGTCCTGTGGCGTTCCGGTCATAGCTTTTGATCGTGGTGCGGTGGGCGAGCGGATCCGCGAATCCGGCGGTGGATGGCTTTTACCGCAAGACGCAGGCGCTGAAGACATATGCGCATTGATCGCGCATCTGGAACGGCGACCCGACGAATATGAGGCCAGACGGATCGAGATCGAACACTGGCAGTCCGGCACGGGAACCGAGCGTGACGTTGCAGCAATGGCGGACGACTACCTTTCGCTTTACCGACAGATCATGTTCCACAAATCACTGGCGAGCCATTTCCCCAGCCCGCTCGGGTGACATATTTATACCCACGCGATGTGCTGGACGAACTGGACGCCACCGTGCCAATTGAACGGCACGAGATGGATCGGAGACCACAATGAGCTCGGCGAAAATTGTCCCGGTTATTCTAGCGGGGGGAACGGGGACGCGCTTGTGGCCGCTGTCTCGGAATACGCTGCCGAAGCAATTTCTGACTTTAACCGAGGGATTGACACTTTATCAGGATACCATCTCCCGAGTCTCTGATAAATCGATGTTTCTTTCCCCCATCGTGGTTACGAACGATGATTTCCGCTTCTTCGCGCAGCGTCAGGCGGCGGAGATTGGCGTTGAGGCCACAGTGATCCTGGAGCCTGCGCGGCGCGACAGTGCGCCGGCGCTTATCGCGGCTGCGGCGATGGCTCAGAAGCTCCATGGGGAAGAGGTGCTGGTCCTGGCGCTTGCGGCCGACCATGTTGTGCTCAAACCCAAGGCGTTCCTTGAGGCTGTTAGCGTGGCGGCGCAGGTGGCGGCCACTGGGAAGATCGTGACTTTCGGCATCGTTCCGGATTCTCCGCGCACCAGCTATGGCTATATTCGCCTCGGCGCGCCGCTTGCCGCGGGCGGCAATGTGGTGTCCGCGTTCGTGGAGAAACCCGACAGAGAAACCGCTTCTCGCTACGTTTCGGAGGGATTTCTCTGGAATTCGGGAAATTTTCTCTTTCCCGCAGGGCTGATGATCGCCGAAGCCCAGCGCTTCGAGCCGGAACTGACCGATGCCGCGCTGAAGGCCGTCGCGACCGCGTCGGAAGATCTCGGATTCATCCGCCTCGGCCGTGAGGCGTTCGAGGCGGCCCCCGCCAAATCGATCGACTTTGCGGTACTTGAACATACCACCAACGCGGCGGTGATCGGCGGCGATTTCGGCTGGTCTGATATCGGCTCCTGGGATGCGGTGCGCGAAATCGGCACGCCGGACGCCGACGGCAATGTGGTTCAGGGCTCCGTTGCACTTCTCGATAGCCACAATTCTTACGTGCGCTCGGATGGACCGCTCGTCACCGGCATCGGCCTGGAGGGCCTGTCGGTCATCGCCACGGAAGACGCTGTGCTGGTGATGCCGTCCAATCGCAGCCAGGACGTGAAGGCTCTGGTCGCCTCGCTCAAAGCCGCCAAAATCAATGCCGCCGACGAGCACCTCAAGGTGCATCGCCCCTGGGGCACCTACCAGACCATCTGTCGCGGCGAGCGGTTCCATGTGAAGAGGATCGTCGTCGAGCCCGGCGCCAAGCTCTCGTTGCAGAAGCACCACCACAGGGCGGAGCATTGGGTGGTTGTGCGCGGCACGGCCGAAGTGACGATCGACGATCGCATCTTCACGGTGCGGGAGAATGAATCCACCTATATTCCGCTGGGGGGCGTGCACCGGCTCGCCAATCCCGGCCGGATCAACCTCGAACTGATCGAAGTCCAGACCGGATCTTATCTCGGCGAGGACGATATCGTTCGCATCGAGGACATCTACCATCGCGCATGATGCAATGCCGCATGGAGGGCGGGCTCACCCCGCGAATGGAGGCCCGCCCGCCCTGAAAATGCTGCAACTGCTCATTGACCTTGCGGGGGCCCAAGGCTAGTTTCCCGACACACCTTTGCAGGGGGCTGCGCGCTTTCATATGACGTCTTTCACCCCACTGGCGATCCCCGAGGTCATCCTGGTTGTTCCGCCCCGGTTCAAAGATCCGCGCGGCTATTTCAGCGAAACTTATGTTGAGGCGCGGTATAGCGCGAACGGCATTACCTCGCGCTTCATCCAGGACAACGAGTCCCTCTCGGTTCCCGTCGGGACTATTCGCGGGCTTCACTTTCAAGCCCCGCCGTTTGCCCAGGCAAAGCTGGTGCGCGTCATCGCCGGCGCGGTGTTCGACGTCGCGGTGGATATCCGCAAAGGGTCGCCGACCTACGGCCGCTGGGTGGGCGCCACGCTGACCGCGGAAAAGGGCGAACAATTGTTCATCCCTCACGGTTTCGCTCACGCCTTTTGCACAATAGAGCCCGACAGCAAGGTGGCCTACAAGGTCGACGGTTCGTATTCCCGCGAAAGCGAGGGCGGCATAGCGTGGGACGACCCCGACCTTGCGATCGAATGGCCGGCGTCGGATCCCTTGCTGTCCGATAAGGATCGCGAATGGCCGCGCCTGAAGGATTATGATAGCCCGTTCACCTACGCGTGACGGCACGACGGGGCGATTATGGCACAACGCATTCTTGTTACCGGTGGAGCGGGCTTCATCGGGTCGGCCCTGGTGCGCTATCTCATAGCGTCCACCTCCGCTGAGGTCCTGACCTACGACAGCCTGACCTATGCGGGTACGCTCACGTCGCTGGCCCCGGTGATGGACAATCCGCGCCACAGCTTCGTGCAGGCCGATATTTGCGATGCCGCCGCATTCCAGGCTGCGCTTGAGAGCTTCCGGCCCGACCGCGTCATGCATCTTGCGGCCGAAAGCCATGTGGACCGCTCGATCGACGGGCCTTCGGCCTTCATCACCACCAATGTCATCGGCACCTATACGCTGCTGCAGGAAGCCCTGCGCTATTGGCGCGGCCTGGAGGGCGCGGCGCGCGATGCCTTCCGCTTCCAGCACATTTCCACAGACGAGGTGTTCGGCAGCCTCGGCGCCGAGGGGTTCTTCCGCGAGGAGACGCCCTACCAGCCCAATTCGCCCTATTCCGCCTCCAAGGCTTCGTCGGACCATCTGGTGCGCGCCTGGCATCACACCTACGGCCTCCCGGTGGTGATGTCGAACTGCTCGAACAATTACGGGCCTTACCATTTCCCCGAGAAGTTGATCCCGCTCATCATTCTCAACGCGCTGGAAGGCCTGCCGCTGCCGGTCTATGGCGCGGGCGAGAATGTGCGCGACTGGCTGTTCGTGGAGGACCATGCCGAGGCGCTGCACCTGATCGGCTCGAAGGGCCGTGTGGGCGAGAGCTATAATGTCGGCGGCGCCAATGAGCGGCGCAATATCGATGTGGTGCGGACCATCTGCGCCATTCTCGACGACATCCGCCCGGATGCCCGCATCGGCAAGCGCGAGGATCTGATCCGCTTTGTCACCGACCGGCCGGGTCACGACGCGCGCTATGCCATCGACTTTTCCAAGCTGAACACCGAGCTCGGCTGGAGCCCGCGCGAAACCTTCGAAACCGGTCTGCGCAAGACCATCGAATGGTATCTCGCCAATCCCGGCTGGTGGGAGCCGCTGCGCACCCGCTATGCCGGCCAGCGGCTGGGGCTCGCCTCCTGATGCGCATCGTCCTCTTCGGCGCCAAGGGCCAGGTTGGCCAGGAACTCACGGCTCTTGCCGCCGAACGCGGCCTGGATCTCATCGCCTTCGAGCGGGCCCAGGTGGACATCTGCGACCCCGCGGCCGTTGCCCGCGCCCTGGAGGCCAAGCGCCCGGACCTGGTGGTGAACGCCGCCGCCTACACCGCCGTGGACAAGGCGGAGAAGGAAGCGGAACTCGCCACCCGCGCCAATGCGCAGGCGCCGGGCCTTCTGGCCGAGCGCTGCGCCCGCTATGGCACCCCGCTGATCCATATCTCCACCGATTATGTGTTCGACGGCACCAAGAAGGGCGCCTATCTGGAGAGCGATCCGATCGCCCCGCTCGGCGTCTACGGACGCACCAAGGCGGCCGGCGAAGCGGCTGTGCGGGCGCAGAACGAGCGCCACCTCATCCTGCGCACCTCATGGGTGTACGGCGTGCACGGCGCCAATTTCCTGAAGACCATGCTGCGCCTCGCCGGCGAGCGCGATCGCCTCACCATCGTCGCGGACCAGCAGGGCTGTCCGACCGCCACGCGGGACATCGCCGAGGGCATCCTGGCGGCCGCAAAGGCCGTCGAGGACGGAACGGCGCGCTGGGGCACCTATAATCTGGCCGGCAACGGCGCCACCACTTGGCACGGATTTGCCAGCGAGATCATCACGCAGGCGGCGCGCCATACCGGACGCACGCCCGAGGTGGCGCCCATCGCCACGGCCGACTATCCCACACCCGCCCAGCGGCCCGCCAATTCCGAACTGGATTCGAGCCTGTTCGAGCGCACGTTCGGCTATCGCGCGCCGCCCTGGCGCTCTCGCGTTGCCGAAGTGGTGGACGGACTGCTCGCATCGACGCTCAAGGAGCCCACGTGAAAGGCATCATCCTCGCCGGCGGGTCCGGCACCCGGCTGCACCCGATCACCCTCGTGGTGTCCAAGCAATTGCTGCCGGTCTACGACAAGCCGATGATCTATTATCCCCTGTGCACGCTCATGTCGGCGGGCATTCGGGATATCCTCATCATCACCACCCCGCATGACAGCGCGCTGTTCCAGTCGCTGCTCAAGGACGGCAGTCAGTTCGGCATCAAGATCACCTACGCCGTCCAGGACCAGCCGCGCGGCCTTGCCGATGCGTTCATCGTCGGCCGGGACTTCATCGGCGACGAGCGGGTGGCGCTGGTACTCGGGGATAACCTCTTCTTCGGCCATGGCTTGCCAGAACTGCTCCAGGAAGCCGTAGCCCGCCCCGAAGGCGCGACCGTGTTCGGCTACCCGGTCCAGGATCCCGAGCGCTACGGCGTGGCGGAGATCGACGACACCGGGCGGGTGATCTCGCTGGAGGAGAAGCCGGCAATGCCGCGCTCGAACCTCGCGGTGACAGGTCTTTATTTCTACGACAACCGCGTCGTGGACATCGCCGCCAATCTCGCGCCTTCCCCGCGCGGCGAGATCGAGATCACGGACGTCAACCGCGTCTATATGGAACTCGGCGCGCTGCATGTGAGCCTGATGGGCCGGGGCTTCGCCTGGCTCGACACCGGCACGCCGGATTCTCTGGTGGAAGCCGCGCAATTCGTGCAGATCCTGGAAAAGCGCCAGGGGCTCAAGATTTCCGCGCCCGAGGAAATCGCCTTCCGCGCGGGCTTCATCACCGCCGAGGAGTTGCGCGCTCAGGGCAAGGTGCGTGCGAAATCGGCCTATGGCGCCTATCTGATGCGCCTCGCCGACGACGGCATTTGACCTCACCGACCGGCGGGGACGTGCCCCGCCGTTTGATCTGGCGCATGGTCGATTGCCGCAGCCGCTGTCACATCTCGTCGATGATGCGGTGCAGCAGTAGCGCGCCGTCAGCGCATGATTTACAGTGGAACCATATATCCCACAGAGAGATCAGGTTAAACACGCATATGGCGTGGGTTTCCTGCTCCTTTCCGCGTTCCTCCTGACTGGCCGGCCATGAGCAATTTCAACGAAGAAACGGTGAAGAGCGTCCACCACTGGACCGAAAATCTGTTCACCTTCACCACCACGCGCGATCCCGGTTTCCGCTTCCTCAACGGCCAGTTCGCCATGATCGGCCTGATGGTGGACGGCAAGCCGCTGCTGCGCGCCTATTCCATGGCCAGTGCCAATTACGAGGAAGACCTCCAGTTCTTCTCCATCAAGGTGCAGAACGGGCCGCTCACCTCGCGCCTCCAGCATCTCAAGGTGGGCGACAAGATCCTGGTCGGCCGCAAGGCGACCGGCACGCTGATCCAGGACAATCTGCTGCCGGGCAAGAACCTCTATCTGCTCTCCACCGGCACCGGCCTTGCGCCCTTCCTCTCGGTGGTGAAGGACCCGGACGCCTACGAGCGGTTCGAGAAGATCGTCCTCATCCACGGCTGCCGTTCCGTGGCCGAGCTGGCCTATGACGAGTACCTCACCAAGGAGTTGCCGGAGAACGAATTCATCGGCGACGAGGTGAAGGCCAAGCTGATCTATTACCCGACCGTCACGCGAGAGCCGTTTCGCCACCAGGGCCGCATCACCTCCTTGATCGAGAACGGACAATTGTTCGCTGATATCGGCCTGCCCCCCATCGATCCGCAGAACGACCGCCTGATGCTCTGCGGCAGCCCGGCGATGCTCAAGGATCTGGTGCAATTGCTGGAATCCCGCGGTTTCGCGGAAGGCAGCCAGTCGCAGCCCGGCCATTACGTGATCGAGAAGGCGTTCGTCGAGCGCTGAGGCCAAGTCCGCCGTACCGTAAGTTCGGATACTGCGGCTTGATGGCAACAGCGCCGATGAATCCGAAACATATAGTCACCTACATGATACCACTAACTTGTCTCCGGATGAGGAAAGCTGCACCTTCCCCTTGAGTTGGGGAGGGTGGCGATGCTCAATTTCTTCCGGGCGGCGGGCAGTCGCGAAACGGCGGGCGCACGTCCGGCCGGAAAGCCGTTCGTGAGCCATCGGGCCTTGGCGGCGCGACTTGCCGGGCACATCACCGCATGCGCCTCCGCGCTTTTCCTGTCGCTCGCAGCAACGACCCCTGCGGCCGCGCAGAGCGCCTGCCTTACGGCGGATTGCATCGCATTCCAGACCAGCGGCCAGGTGGGTGCGCTTTCGGCCTTCGCCACCCTGCTCAGCACGGCGCAGGGCCAAGCCTTTCTGCAAGCGGTGATGGCGAAGGAAAACGAGATCTACTTCAGCTCGACCTACGACCAAAAGAATCTCGCGGTGCTGAACGCCATCGACCCCTTCGTGCCGAACGGCGTCTCCGCGAACGTCTGGAACATGGTGAATACGCCGCTGGCACCCACCATGGTGCAGAACGCGAACAACAATCTGCTGCCCGCCAATGTGGTCGACCTGCTGAACGTGGTGCTGAACGATACGCTGCAGGTCACCGCCCTGAAGGACGCATACGCCCCGACGAATATCTACGGCATTGCCTATAATTATAACGTCCCCGGCAGCGTGGGCGACCCGCGCCCGTTCCTGACTTCGCCGAGCATCGCGGCCAATCCCTGGACCACCGGACAGGCGGATGCCTTTTCGCTCACCGGTCCCGCCTCGCAGGCACAGCAATGGATCGACAACACCACGTCCGCCGCCTTTCCCAGCGGCCATTCCGCCGCCGGTAACAGCACCGCTCTGACCTATGCCTGGATGATGCCGGAGCAATATCAGGCGCTGCTGGTGGCGGGGCAGGAATTCGGCCTCAGCCGCAATATCCTCGGCGTGCACTACCCCACCGATGTGATCGGCGGCCGCATCGCGGCGATGTTCAATCTGGTTCAGCTCCTCTCCAACAATCCGAACTATTCCAGCAATTTCTTCGAGGTGGCCACGGCCGCCTCGGCCGAGCTGCACGTCCAGCTCGGCAGCGCGCTCGCCGTGCCCTATGCCGGCTGCGCGGGAAACGTGGCGGGCTGCATCGCCACAGGCACTTTCCCCAGCGCCGCAGCCTTCAGCCAGGCCCGCCAGCAATATATCTCGTCCATCACCTATGACCTCCCCTCGGTGGGGTCCACCACCGATGCGCCGATCGTTCCCCAGAACGCCGAGTTGCTGATCTTCACCCGCTTTCCCTACCTGTCGCAACAGCAGTTGCGCGACGTGCTGGCGAGCACCGAACTGCCCTCCGGCGCGCCGCTCGACGACCACCAGACCGGATGGGCGCGGCTCGACCTGTATTCCGCCGCAAGCGGCTATGGCGCATTCACCCAGGACGTCACCGTCACCATGAATGCCGCAGCCGGCGGCTACAGTGCCATCGACGTGTGGAGCAACGACATCTCGGGCCCGGGCGGGCTCACCAAGCTCGGCACCGGCACGCTCGTGCTCGCGGGCACTGATACCTACACAGGCGGCACCGTGGTGGGCGGCGGCACGCTCGCCGTCACGGGTTCCATCATCGGCGACCTCACGATCCTGGCGGGGGCGAATTTCGTGACCGCGGGCGGCTACAGCGTCGCGGCAGATGCGCAATTGCTCAATTCCGGCACCTTCACCTCGGTGAATGCCGCCCTGTACAGCTACGGCACATTGATTAATGGCGGCGCCCTCGACAGCGCGGTGATCAATGCCGGCACCATGGCCAACCTCGCCGGCGGCACGGTCACGGGCGCGATCACCAACACCGGCATGCTGATCAACAACGGCACCATCAAGGGCGACGTCACCAACACCGGCACCTTCAAGGGAACCGGCGTTCTCAACGGCGCCCTGGCCAATGCTGGCATTGTCGCGCCGGGCAATTCCATCGGCACCCTCACAGTCAACGGCGCCGTCAGCTTCTCACCCGGCTCCACCTATCAGGCGGAGATCGGAGCGCCGGGCCAGAGCGATCTGATCACCGCCACCGGGCCGGTCACGATTTCCGGCGCTGCGCTGAACATCATCGCAGGAGTGGGCGCGACGCCGCAGCTCGGCTCCTACACGCTGCTCACGTCGAACGCGGGCATCACCGGCGCCTTCGCCAGCGTGAACGACCCGTTTGGCACCGCCTATCCCTTCCTGGACCTGACCACCACGCTTTCCGGCACCACGCTCGGCGTGAACGTGGTGCTGGACACCTCCGCCCTCGCGGCGGCGGGCCGCACGCCCAATGAGCGCGCGGTGAGCGTCGCGCTCGGCTCCCTGCCCTCCTCCAATGCCGTGCTGCAGGCCGTCGTCGGGCTGAATGGCACGACCGCCCCGCCCGCATTCGACGCCCTCTCCGGCCAGATCTACGCCTCCGCCGCGACGGTGCTGCAGGAACAATCCATCTATCTGCGCGAGGCGATCGGCGCCCGCCAGCGGCAGGCCACTGCGGGCGCACCGCAGGCGGGGCCGCAGACCACGCAGCTCGCACCCGGCTTCGCGGCGACCGCATGGCTCCAGGGCTATGGCGCCTGGGGCAGCAGCGACGCCACGGCGGACACCGCGAGCCTTTCGCGCTCCATCGGCGGCGTCATTGCCGGCATCGATACGCCGGTGGGCGAAGCCTGGCGCCTCGGCATCGCCGGCGGCTACAGCCAATCCACCTATGATGTGAATGCCCTGGCCTCCTCCGGCACCAGCGACAATTACGACCTTGCCGTCTATGCCAGCACCCGGTTCGCGCAAGTGGACCTGCGGCTCGGGGCGGCCTACGGCTGGCACGATCTTTCCACCAGCCGCACGGTGCAGTTTCCCGGCTTCCTGAACGGCCTCTCCTCGGACAACAAGGCCGGCACCACGCAGGTGTTCGGCGAGATCGCACAGGGCTTCATGGCCGGCGCGACCCGCTTCGAGCCCTTCGCCGGCCTTGCCTATGTGCATCTGGACATGGACGGCTTCACCGAATCCGGCGGCGCCGCCGCGCTCACTTCCGGCGGCATGACGCAGGACAACACCTTCACCACGCTCGGCATGCGCGTCAGCCAGAGCATGGCCCTCGGCACCGGCACGCTCACCGCGCGTGGCGGCCTTGCCTGGCAATATGCCTTCGGCGACATCAATCCCGACATCGGCTTCGCCTTTGCGAGCGGAAGCACCCCGTTCACGGTGAGCGGCGCCCCCATCGGGCGCAATGCGGCGCTGGTGAATGCCGGGCTCGACTTCCGCGCCACCGCCAACATGGTGGTGGGCATCAGCTATGGCGGGCAATTCTCCGACCAGGGCATGGACAATGCGCTGAACGGGCGCCTCGCCATCAGCTTCTGATCCTGTCCGCAACCCAATGAAACATCCGGCAGGCCCGCGCCGCGCCGGATGTTTCATTGCCGATCTGTAATAAATCCCTGAGGTAAGGACCAGACAAGCCTTGCTTCCCAGTCTGGATTTATAATCATTCCATTCATTTGTCCGCGTATTGAGGAACATAAGTCCGGTTGATATGCCATAGCCTGGCTGTTTATTGCCATGTATGCCCGCGTGGCCCCAGGATATTGAGCATGTTGAAGGCCGTCTGGTTTCAGATCCATTGGTTTCTCGGCATAACCGCCGGCATCGTGCTGGCGGTGGTGGGCGTCACCGGGGCCATGCTCTCGTTCGAGGACGAAATCCTCGCCGCGCTCAATCCCGGAATCATCACCGTCCAGCCGGCGGCGCCCGGCCCGCTCGCGCCGGACCAATTGCTCGAGCGCATCCGCGCCAACGCGCCCGGCAAGACTCCGACAGCCCTGATGGTTTCCGCGGATCCCACCCGCGCCGCGCGCGTCACCTTCTCCCCGCCGCCCCAGCCGGCGGGCGCACCCGCCGCCGGTCCAGGCGGGCCGCGCGGCGAAAACCGCTATGTGAGCCCATATGACGGCACGCTGCTGGGCGATGTGCAGGGCCAGGCGTTCTTCCGCTTCGTGATGCAGGTGCACCGCTGGCTGGCGGCCGGCGATGTCGGCAAGCAGATCGTCGGCGCCTCCACCATCGGCCTGATCGTGCTTTCGCTCTCGGGCCTTTATCTGCGCTGGCCGCGCAGGGCGCTCGACTGGCGCAACTGGATGCGGCTGGATTTCGGCCGGCGGGGCCGCAGCTTCCTGTGGGAATTGCATTCGGTCATCGGCACCTGGGTGTTGCCCTTCTATCTGCTGGCCTCGCTGACCGGCCTGTACTGGTCCTACGACTGGTATCGCGGCGCGCTGTTCGACCTCACCGGCACGCCCCGCCCGGCTCAGCAGGGACAGCGCCCCGCGGGTCCGCCCCCCGCGCCCGCTGGAGCCCCGGGAGCAGGCCCACCTCCCACCGGCGAGCGCGCGCCGCGGGAAGGACGCGAGGCGCGCGGCGGGCCGCCGCTGAACCTTGCCGTGCTCTGGCCCGCGTTCGTGCGCGAATCCGGCGGCTTCAGCATTGCCACCGTGCGCCTGCCCCAAGGCAATGCGCAGACGCTGACGATCACCTATCAGCCCGTGAACCCGGCCCATGAACGGGCGAACAACACCCTTGTCCTGGACGCCTCTGGGCAGGTGCGCGAGCATCGCCGTTACGATGATCTGCCGGCGGGCCAGAAGCTCATGGGCAGCATCTTCCCGCTGCATTCCGGCAGCTTCTTCGGCTTTACCGGCACGCTGCTGATGATGGTGGCGAGTCTGTTGATGCCCTTGTTCGCCATCACCGGCTGGATGCTCTATCTCGACCGTCGCAAAAAGAAGCGCGAGGCCCGCGCCGCCGCCGCACCGGTCGCCGCCGCCATGCCCGACACCGCGCCGGTGCTGGTCGCCTATGCCAGCCAGACCGGCACCGCGGAGCGCCTCGCCTGGCAGAGCGCGAAGGCCCTGCAAGCGGCCGGCCTGCCGGTGACCGTGGAATCCCTGGCCGGGCTTGCACCCGAAGCGCTGACCAGGGCGAAGCGGGCGTTATTCGTCGTCTCCACCTTCGGCGAGGGCGAGCCGCCGGACACCGCCCGTGCTTTCGCTCGGCGGATGGCCGCGCACAACGGCGAGACGGGGCTGGCGAACCTTGATTATGGCGTGCTGGCGCTGGGCGACCGGTCGTTCACGCGCTTCTGCGGGTTCGGCGCGGAACTCGACGCCTGGCTGCGCACCCACGGCGCGACGCCGCTGTTCGATCGTATCGAGGTCGACATGGAGGATGCGGGCGCGCTGCGCCATTGGCAGCAGCATCTCGGCACATTGTCCGGCCTGACCACCCTGCCCGACTGGAGCCAGCCCAATTATGAGGATTGGCGCCTCGCCAGCCGCCGCCTGCTCAATGCCGGCAGCGCCGGTCTGCCGACCTTCCATCTCGCGCTGGACCGGGACGGGACACCCGCCGGCTGGGCCGCCGGCGACATCGCCGAGATCGGCCCGCGCCTGGATATGGAAACCGTTCGACGCACGCTCGATGCCCTCAAGCTCGACGGCGACGCCCCGGTCCAGAATGGCGGACAGACTCTGCCCCTGCGCGAGCTTTTGGCGCGCAGCCTGCAACCAGCGCAGGATCGGTCCGGCGGCAGCGCGCAGGAGATCGCAGACGGCCTCAAACCCTTGCCGCATCGGGAATATTCCATTGCCACCATTCCCGAGGACGGACGGATCGAACTCCTGGTGCGCCAGACGCGGACGCCCGAAGGCGACTATGGCCTTGGCTCCGGCTGGCTGACTCACCATGCGCCGGAAGGCGCGCGGATCGCGTTGCGCATCAGGTCCAACCCGGCCTTCCACGGACCGGACGATGCCCGGCCGCTGATTCTCATCGGCAACGGCACCGGCCTTGCGGGCCTTCGGGCCCATCTCAAGCGCCGCGTGCGCGCCGGGCAGGACGCCAATTGGCTGATCTTCGGGGAGCGCAACCGGCAGCACGATTTCTATTTCCGCGACGAGATCACCGCATGGCAGAGCGCCGGCGCGCTGGCGCGGCTGGACCTCGCCTTCTCCCGCGACCAGGCGGAGCACCTCTATGTGCAGCATCGCCTTAAGGAAGCCGGTGCGGAGGTGGTGCGCTGGATCGAGACCGGAGCGGCGATCTATGTGTGCGGCAGCCTCCAGGGCATGGCCCCCGCGGTGGACCATGTGCTCAGCGAGCTGATCGGCACCGAGGCGCTGGAACAGCTTGCCGCGCAGCGCCGCTATTGCCGCGACGTCTATTGACGGGGCGGGTAGCGCCCGACCCTCAGTCGAGCACGGCCGCCTTCAGCAGGCAGACCATGAAGGCGGCGGCCGGCTCGGTGCCGAGGTTGCGGATGACGTGGCGGCGGTCGCAGCGATAGCGCAGCGTTTCGCCCGCCTTCGCGGTCTCTGTCACGCCGCCCACCTCGACCGTGAGGGTGCCCGCGGTCACCGTCAGGCATTCGATGGAGCCGATCTGGTGGCCGTCGGAGTCCAGCTCGCCGCCCGGCTCGGCGAGGAATTCGTAATATTGCAGCCACTCCACCGTCTTGATCCAGCCGATGATGGAAAGCCGGCACCGCCCGTCCTGCGAAACCAGGATCGGCGTCTCGGCGCGGGTCATCTTCTCGATGAAGGGCGCTTCGTCCGAAGAGGCGAGGACGCGCTCCACCGTCATGTCCAGCGCGTGAGACAGGCGCCAGACGGTGGCGAGGGTGGGATTTGTCTCGTTGCGCTCGATCTGGCTGATGATGGACTTCGCCACGCCGGACTGCTCGGAGAGTTCGGACAGCGAGAGATTATAGGCCTTGCGCAGCCGCTGAATGGTCTTGCCGAGCTGCCCGGTCATCGCCTGGGCGCCATCCTCCGGCCCCCGCTCGCTGCCCTTCTCCCGCTGTTGCGCCATGCCCTATCCCTTTTGCCGAACGATCGTTCGCCGCACCGGACGATACTGCGAAAAGCCGTTCATGCAAGCGGGTTCAGCGCAATTTGCTCAATTGGCCCAGAGGGCATGGAAGTGGTGCACGGGGCCATGGCCATGGCCCACATCCAGCGCATCGGCGGCGGCGATGGCCCCGGTGATATAAGCCTTTGCGGCCCGCACCGCGCCTTCCAGATCCGCGCCCTTGGCAAGGCCGGCGGCGATGGCGGAGGAGAGCGTGCACCCCGTGCCGTGGGTGTTGCGCGTGGCATGGCGCGGGGCGGACAGGCGCAGCACCCCGTCGGCGCTCACCAAAAGGTCGATGCTCTCCGGCCCCGAGCCATGGCCGCCCTTCATGAGCACCGCGCCGCAGCCGAGCGCTAGCAAGGCTTGGCCCTGGGCGAGCATCTGCGCCTCGTCCTGCGCCACCGGCTGGTCTAGCAGGGCGCCGGCCTCGGGCAGGTTGGGCGTGATGAGCATGGCGCGCGGCAGCAACACCTCCTTGAGGGTGGCGATTGCGGCATCCTCCAGCAGACGAGCGCCGGAGGCGGCGACCATCACCGGATCCAGCACGATGGCGCGGGCCTGGTGCCGCGCCAGCCCCTCCGCCACCGCCTGGATCGCCGCCGGGCGCGAAAGCATGCCGATCTTCACCGCCGCGACCTTCAGGTCGCTGAACACGGCGTCGATCTGCGCGCCGATGAAAGCGGGCGGCACGTCGTGGATGGCGCTGACGCCCGTGGTGTTCTGCGCGGTCAAAGCCGTGAGGACGCTGGCGCCATACACGCCGAGGGCGGAGAAGGTCTTCAGGTCCGCCTGGATGCCGGCGCCGCCGCTGGAATCCGAGCCGGCAATGGTTACGGCGATGGGGATGAGGCTCTGTGACACGCGGCAGCTCCGACGGGCATCGAGGATGGCGCGGGAAGCCGGAAGATGCGGCGGGACAGGCGGCCCGAACGGCCGCCCTGCGCAATCTCGGTTTCCTTCGCCGGCATGATCCGGATCAGGTTCGCGGGTTGGACAAGCCTCTCAGCCCCGCATGATGCGGGACACCCCGACGAGATGGCTTAGATGTAGAGAACCCCTGCCCGCCCATCAAGCCCGGCGGGTCAGCCTATGCGGCCTGCGCCCTTGCAAGGGCGCGCCCTTTTCGCCACCTTGGCGCCGCCCCGACGGGCCGCGCCAAGGAGAGTTTCCGTGATCGCCTTCTTCGTCCAGATCAAATGCCAGCTTGGGAAATCCTATGAGGTGGCCAACGCTTTGGCGGATGCGGAGATCGCCTCGGAAATCTATTCCACCGCCGGGGATTTCGACCTGCTGGTGAAATTCTATGTGCCCACGGACACCGACATCGGCCATTTCGTGAACGAGAAGGTGCAGAAGCTGGAGGGCATCCAGGACACGCGCACCATCATCACGTTCAAGGCCTTCTGACGCCCGCCCGCCGGCGTCTGGCCGGAAAATGTTTCACGTGAAACAATGGCTTAGCGCGGACGAACAGCGGTTTACTGGCGCTTCTCCGCGGCTCCACCGCGGACGAAACCGCGATTTCGGGCGAAATTCCGCAGATGAATTTCGGCGACGCGCCCATCGGCCGGCGAAGCCTGCCGGCCGCCGCATGTCGCGCGACTTCTAGACCAGCCCGGCCAGGCCCAGCGCGCCGCCCACGGCGATCAGCCAGATCGGATTGAGCCGCGTCGTCAGCGCGCCGATGGCGGCGAAAGCGGTGAGCCCATAGGCGAGCCAATGGGTATCGGCCAGGCGCATGAGGATGTACGCGCTCGCCAGCACGATGCCGATGGTGAGCGCCGCCAGGCCGCGCTGGATGGCGATGCGCAGGGGCGCGTCGCGGAAGCGGTGGGACAGGCGCGACATGCCATAGGCCGCCGCCCCCGCCGGCACGCACATGACGAAGGTGCAGGCGATGGCGCCGGGAATGCCCGCCACATACCAGCCGATCAGCGTCACCAGCAGCACGTTCGGCCCGGGCGTGACCTGGGCGATGGCGAACAGATCCGCGAACGTATCCCCGCTCATCCAGCCATTGGCCTCCACCGCCATGCGGTGCAGCTCGGGGATCACCGCGTTTGCCCCGCCGATGGCGAGGAACGAGATGACGAACATATGGGCGACGAGATCGCCCAGGGGATCGCGCCCGCTCATCGCGACCACCGCCATGCGGCGATGATGGAAAACGGCGCCAACACCAGGATCACCAGCAGCAGGGGAAAGCCCATCAGCCCGGCGCCGGTGAAGGCGAGCGCGGCGAACACCAAGGCGATGGGGTTGCGCCGCTCGACGAAGCCCATCTTCAGCCCCAGCGCCACGAACAGCCCGACCGCCGCCGCCGAGATGCCCCGCAGCATGCCCGAGACGGCGGGCAATTGGCCGTAATGCACATACAGCGTCGCGAGCGTCAGGCCGATGATGCAAGGCGCGATGATGAGGCCGCCGAAAGCCGCCGCCGCGCCCAGGACGCCGCCGAATCGCGCGCCCACGCAGAACGACATGTTCACGATGTTCGGGCCCGGCATGAGCTGGCAGATGGAGAGCAGTTCGTTGAACTCGCGCGGGCCGAGCCAGCGGCGCTGCTCCACCAGTTCGCGCCGCGCGAACGGCAGCGCGCCGCCGAATCCCGAAAGGGCGATGCGCAGGAAACCGAAGAACAGATCCGGCACGCGCGGCGGCGCGACATCGCCCGTATCCGAGAGAAGGTCCTCGGGGCCGGACTTGCGGGGCGTGGGGCTCATGGTCTTGCCTTCATGGGCCAGTCGTCTCCTGCCTCGATGCCGCGCATCTTTCGGCGCCGGGCTTCACTCTCAATGCTTACGGCACGGTGCGCGGCGCGCGGCGGTGCTCCCGCCAGGCCAGGCCCGCGCCCGCCGCCACCACCAGCGCCGCGCCGCAGAACATGAGCGGATGCGGCCATTCATGGAAGAAAATGGCGCCGAACATGACCGCCCACAGCAGGGTCGCGTAATTGAAGGGCGCCACCACGGAGGCCGGCGCATGGCGATTCGCGGCGGTCAGGAAAATCTGCCCGAGGCCGCCGGCAATGCCGATGCCGGCCAGCGCCAGCCCTTCCCGCCAGCTCGGCAGGGTCCAGCCGAAGGGCGCCGTCGCGAGGCCGGCGACGCTCGCCACGGACGAAAAATAGAACACGATGGCGCCGGTGGTCTCGGTCTGGGTCAGCCGGCGCACCTGCGTCACCGCGAAACCCGCCCCCACCGCGCCCGCGAGCGCGAAGCCGACGCCGATCAGCACGCCCTCAGTGCGCAGGTCGCTGGGCGAAAACGCGGGCCAGAGCATGACAAGAATGCCGAGGAATCCCACCGCCACCGCGCACCAGCGATAGTTCGGCACGCGCTCGCGCAGCAGCAGCGCCGCCAGCACCACAGCCACCAGCGGGGTCACATAGGTGATCGCCACGGCCTCGGCGAGCGGGATGAAGGCCAGCGCGGCGAACCCGGCCCACATGGCCCCAACGCCGACCGTGCCGCGCACCACATGGCCGAACGGCGATCGGGTCACCAGCGCCGAACGCAACTCCCCGCGCCAGGCCAGCCACACCACCACGGGCAGCAGGCCCAGGAAGCTGCGGGCAAACACGATCTCACCGCTCGGCACGTCGTCGGCCACGGCGCGCACGAGGGCGGACATGATCGCGAAGGTGAGCGTCGCGCCCAGCTGAAAGAGGATACCGGCGATTGGGTTCATTATGGATTCTTGTCTGGCACGCTGCCCCCGCAGGGAGCACCGCCATGGCGAGAACCGCCATATAGCCCGGAGACCGGTAAAGGAGTCATGTCCGATCCACATGCCAGCGGCCCGAGCATTTCGCCCAGCGCCGGGCAAGCGGAACCACAGCCGGGCGTCACGCTGAGTCACGCACGGGCGCGTTCCCGCGCATCCACTCTAGCCGCCAGCGCCGGATTGCCCGCATCGCGCCGTCGGCGCCGCATGAATGGCCGGGACACGCCCGGCCATGACGCGCGGAAGACGCGGCCGCGGGTTCGCCGCGCCGCGCGGGGACTTCAGCGCCGCTCAGCGCGCGGCGGCGATGGCGGCGAACACGGCGGCCGGGGTTGCGGGCATATCCATCTGGCCGATGCGGTATGAACGCCACAGGGCATCCACCACCGCATTCATCACCGCCGGGCAGGAGCCGATGGCCCCCGCCTCGCCCGCGCCCTTCACGCCCAGCGGATTGGTGGCGCAGGGCACGTTGCGGGTTTCGAAATGGATCGGCGGTAGGTCTTCCGCGCGCGGCAGGGCATAGTCCATGAAACTCGCGGTCAGAAGCTGGCCCTCGGCGTCATAGACCGTGCGTTCCAGCAGGGCCTGCCCCACCCCTTGCGCCACACCGCCATGCACCTGCCCTTCCAGCAGGGCCGGGGTGATGACCGCGCCGAAATCGTCCACGATCACATAGGAGACGAGCTCCACCGCACCGGTGTCGGGGTCGATCTCCACCTCGCAGGCGTGGGTGCCGTTGGGATAGGTGGCTTCCGGCGGCGCGAAGGCATCCTGGGCGTTCAGCAGTTCGGGCGTGGCGGCCGGATGCACCGCCAGTTCGGCCAGCGACAGGCGTCGGTCCGTGCCGGCAACTTCCACGCCGCCCGCTTCCAGTTCGATGTCCGCCGCGTCGGCCTCCAGCGCCTCGGCGCCCAGCTCCCGCAGGTTCTGCGCGAGTCGGCGCGCCGCCCCCGCCACGGCCGCGCCGCCCACGGGAATGGAGCGCGAGCCGCCCGTGCCGCCGCCGGTCTTGGTGGCGTCCGTATCGCCCTGGTGCACCACGATCTGATCCATGGGCACTTTCAGATGGGCGGCGGCGAGATGGGCATAGGCGGTCTTGTGGCCCTGCCCGGTGGATTGCGTGCCGATGCGCAGCGAAATGGTGCCGTCGCCCTCCAGGCGCAGATAGGCCGGCTCCGGCGAGCCGCCGCCGCACGCCTCGATATAGGAGGCAAAGCCGAAGCCGCGCAGCTTGCCCCGCGCCTTCGCTTGCTGCTCGCGCACGGCGAAGCCGGCCTTGTCCGCCACCTCCAGCGCCCGCGTCATGTGGCCGTCGAACTCGCCGCTGTCATACAGCCGCCCGGAGCAGGTCTGGTACGGCATGGCGGAGGGCGGGATGAAATTGAGCCGCCGCAGCTCGTCCGGGGCGATGCCGGCTTCGCGCGCGGCCGCGTCCACCAGGCGCTCGATCACATAGGCCGCCTCAGGCCGCCCGGCGCCGCGATAGGCGTCCACCGGGACGGTATGGGTATAGATGGCGCGCACCCGCGCGTGAAACACAGGGATGGTGTAGAGGCCGGGCAGCATGCTCGCCCCGCCCACCGGGATATAGGCGCCGTAATAGGCGATATAGGCGCCGAGATTGGCCAGCGTATCCACGCGCAGCGCCAGGAACCGCCCGTCCCGGTCCATGGCCAGCTCGGCATAGGTGATGTTGTCGCGGCCGTGGCTGTCGCCCTGGAAATGCTCGCTGCGGTCGCCGATCCAGGCCACCGCCCGGTTCAGCCGGCGGGCCGCCAGCGCGGCGAGGGGATATTCGCCGAACGGGAACATCTTGGTGCCGAAGCCGCCGCCCACGTCCGGCGTCACCACGTGGAGGTCCTCGCGCGGCCAGTTCAGGATCTTGTCGGCGATGGCGTCGCGCAGCAGATGGCTGCCCTGGCTGCCGAGGGTGAGGCGCACGCGGCCGTTGTCCTCCACCTCCGCCAGCACGCCGCGCGTCTCCATGTAATTGGTGACGAGGCGGTTGTTCACCAGCCGGACCTTCACCACGCGATGCGCCTGGGCGAAGGCCGCGTTCGTCGCCGCCGCATCGCCCAGCTCGCTCGTGAAGGCGATGTTGTGCGCGCGCTCCGCGAACACCCGCGGCGCGCCGTCGGCGATGGCGGCCTCCATGTCGGCGACGGCGTCGAGCGGCTCCCAGTCGATCTCCAGCGCCTCGGCGGCATCGCGCGCCGCGTCCAGGGTCTCGGCGACGATGAAGGCCACCGGCTCGCCCACATGGCGCACCACGCCCTCCGCCAGCACCGGGTGATGGGGCTTCCACATATGGGCTTCGCCCACCACCGCCACGCTCGCCGCCACCGGCAGCCCGCCGCAGCCCTCGAAATCGGCGGCGGTCAGCACCAGGTGAACGCCCGGCATGGCGCTGACCGCCTCCAGATTGCCGAAGGCGAAGCGCGCGTGGGGATAGGGCGAGCGCAGCACGAAGCCCTGCAATGCCTCGGCCCGCGCCGCGATATCGCCGACATAGCGTCCGGCGCCGGTGAGCAAAGCGGGATCTTCCAGGCGGGTGAAGGGCTGGCCGTGGCCGAACTTGAGGGCAGTCATTCAGCATCGCTCCATGCTCGCCGGGCGGCGAAGGCGAAAGGGGGCGCCGCACCTTCCGCCGGGCGGACGCGCCGCGCACCCGGCCGGGTGCGCCGGCAGCAGCGCCGGGGTGGTGGACGGGAGAATCGGCGGGACGCGGACGGGGTGGGACGCTCTTCGACGAAATGGTCGTTCATCCCCGCAAGCGCAAGCGCGGGTGGGGATGAACTGTGCGGCGCAGCATAACCCTCAGGCGCGGGCGCGCGCCAGATCCGCCACCATGCGCGCCACCGCATCGCGCGCCGCCTCGACCACCTGCGGGTCGCGCGAGCGCACCACGATATTGGTGTTGGGCCCGCTCTCGTCGAAGAACGGATAGGAGCCGATGGTCGCTTCGGGATATTCCTCGGCGATCGCTTTCAGGGGCGCGGCGATATCGCCCTCGCGCGCATCGGCCCGCACGGTCTGCGACAGCATGGGGGCGTTGGAGCGCAGGGTCGGGATGATCTCCTCCAGCATCGCCTGCATGATGCGCGGCACGCCGGCCATCACATACACATTGCCGATGTTGAAGCCGGGCGCCTTGGACACGGAATTGACCACCAGTTCGGCCCCGGCGGGAATGCGCGCCATGCGCAGGCGCGCCTCGTTGAGGTCCTTCTCGGCAATGTGTTCCAGCAACATGGCGCGGGCGCGGGGATCCACGTCGATGGAGACGCCGAACGCCTTGGCCACCGCGTCGGCGGTGATGTCGTCGTGGGTCGGGCCGATGCCGCCGGTGGTGAAGACATAGGTGTAGCGGGCGCGCAGGGCGTTCAGCGCGGCGACGATATCGTCCTCCACGTCGGAGACCACCCGCACCTCCCGCAGATCGACGCCTGCTTCGGTGAGTCGCTCGGCGATATGGCCGATGTTCTTATCCTTGGTGCGGCCGGAGAGGATTTCGTCGCCGATCACCAGGAGAGCCGCGCTGACAATTTGCGCGCCGAGTGCTTCGCTCATGTCGCCTTCCCTTGCCCCGCCCGATGACAATCGGCGGGTTTTTGCCTAAAACTTAGTCACTGCCATTCAGCCGCAGAGGCGAAGGTTGGACTTGCTGCCATTATCTCTTCCTTGGCACGATGTTTGTACATAGGATTCAATCAAGCGGAGTGGCAGTCCCAATGCGGCGCGCGTTCGACGAGATGTCCTGTGAAGACGGCACGGTCCGTCAGGCTTACGATTCGCTCAATCGGTGGTTGAGCAAGGTTCCCCATGAGATTCTGGATCAGCGCCGGAAGGAGGCGGAGTTCATTTTCCGGCGGATCGGCATCACGTTCGCCGTCTATGGCGAGCAGAACGCGCAAGAGCGCCTGATCCCGTTCGACATCGTCCCGCGCATCATCACAAACGAGGAATGGGGCCGGCTCTCGAAGGGCCTGGAGCAGCGCGTGAAGGCGCTGAACATGTATATCAGCGACGTCTACGGCAAGCGCGAGGTGCTCAAGGCCGGCGTGGTGCCCGAGGATCTGGTCTATCAGAACCCCGCCTTCCGGCCCGAGATGAACGGCCAGCGCGTGCCGCACAACGTCTATGTGCACATCGCCGGCATCGACATCGTGCGCACCGACCCCGACACCTTCTATGTGCTGGAGGACAATGCCCGCACCCCGTCCGGCGTGTCCTACATGCTGGAAAACCGCGAGATCATGCTCCGCCTGTTCCCCGAGCTGTTCGCGCAGCATCGCGTGGCGCCGGTGGAGAAATATGCCGACGACCTGCTCGCCACCCTGCGCTCCCTCGCCCCGCGCGGCGGCAGCGAGCCGAACGTCGCAATCCTCACCCCCGGCATCTACAATTCCGCTTATTACGAGCACTCCTTCCTGGCCGATAAACTGGGCGTCGACCTGGTCGAGGGCCGCGACCTGTTCGTGAAGGACAATGTGGTGTTCATGCGCACCACCGAGGGCCCGAAGCGCGTGGACGTGATCTATCGCCGCCTCGACGACGATTTCATCGATCCCCTCGCCTTCCGGCCGGACAGCGTGCTCGGCGTGCCGGGCCTGATGAGCGCCTATCTCTCCGGCAACGTCACGCTGACCAATGCGGTCGGCACCGGGGTCGCGGACGACAAGGCCGTCTACAGCTACATGCCGGACATCATCCGCTTCTATCTCGGCGAAGAGCCCCTGCTGCCGAACGTGCCGACCTGGCGCTGCCGCGAGCCGGAGCATCTCGCCTATGTGCTCGATCATCTGAGCGAGCTGGTGGTGAAGGAAGTGCACGGCTCCGGCGGCTACGGCATGCTGGTGGGCCCGATGGCCGACAAGGCGCAGATCGAGATCTTCCGCGCCAAGCTGAAGCACGACCCCGCCAATTTCATCGCCCAGCCGACGCTCGCCCTTTCCACCTGCCCCACGCTGGTGGAAAAAGGCATCGCGCCGCGCCATGTGGACCTGCGGCCGTTCATCCTGACCGGCAGCGACAAGGTGCGCATCGTGCCGGGCGGCCTCACCCGCGTCGCCATGAAGGAGGGATCGCTGGTGGTCAATTCCAGCCAGGGCGGCGGCACCAAGGACACCTGGGTTCTCGACGCCTGAACCGCGGCTTCGACATGTCTCGCGGTGCCGCATCCGCGGCACCCTTCTCATCCTTCTGCCAGATGGGCTGACCATGCTCTCCCGCACCGCCGAAAACCTCTATTGGCTGTCGCGCTATGTGGAGCGCGCCGATTGTCTCGCGCGTATCCTCGACGTCGCCCAGCGCCTGTCCTACACGCCCGTGCCCACCGAAGGGCCGACCAATGAATGGGGGTCCGCCGTGCTCACGGCCGGCTGCGCCGAGGAATTCGTCGCCCGCCACGGCCCGCTCGAAGAAGCGAGCGAGGACCATGTGGTCTCCTTCCTCGCCTTCGACCTCGACAACCCCAGCTCCATCCGCAACTGCTTCGAGGTCGCGCGCACCAACGCGCGCTCGGTGCGCACCGCGCTGACCTCGGAAATGTGGGATGTCATCAACTCGTCCTGGATCGAATTGCGCTCATTCCCGGACAAGGCGCTGAGCCGCGAGGAACTGGCCCGCTTCCTGGCGTTCGTAAAGGAAACCTCGCTGCGCTTTGATGGCGCCACCTTCCGCACCATGCTGCGCAACGACGCCTATTGGTTCACCCGCGCCGGCGCCCATGTGGAGCGCGCCGACAACACCGCCCGCATCCTGGACGTGAAGTATCACGTGCTGCTGCCGGAGCAGGAGCACGTGGGCGGGCCGCTGGATTATTTCCAATGGGCCTCGATCCTGCGGTCGGTCTCGGCGCTCACCGCCTTCCACTGGGTCTATCGCGACAGCGTGAAGCCCTGGCTGGTGGCCGACCTGCTGATCCTCAACCGCGCCATGCCGCGCTCGCTCGCCAGCTGCTATGACAATCTCTCGCGCTGCCTGGACGACATCGCCGGCGCCTATGGTCGGCAGGGTCCCGCGCAGCGGCTGGCCCGCACCACCCAGGCGCGGCTGTCAAACCGGACCATCGAGGATATCTTCCAGAGCGGCCTGCACGAGTTCATCAGTGAGTTCATCACCGACAACAACAAGCTGGCCGCTGAAATCACGGAACAATATCTCGTCTGACCGTCGGCGTGCCGATCGGAATTGGATGAGGCGAGGGCAGAACGATGCGGGTCCGCATTTACCATCAGATCATCCACAAACTGGAG
Source organism: Roseixanthobacter pseudopolyaromaticivorans (assembly GCF_043195145.2). Lineage (NCBI taxonomy): Bacteria > Pseudomonadati > Pseudomonadota > Alphaproteobacteria > Hyphomicrobiales > Xanthobacteraceae > Roseixanthobacter > Roseixanthobacter pseudopolyaromaticivorans. The sequence goes on along the minus strand of NZ_CM195539.1, from coordinate 1,723,212 downwards.
CCGGGGCTGCGCATCGCCACGGCCACCATCAAGCTCACCCCCCGCAACCATGAGGGCCAGCACATCGTGCGTTGGCCGCTGGATGTGCAGCCCGACTGCCGCCTCTATTCCCACGAGGACGCATTCGGAAACCTGTGCCACACCTTCTCGGTCGAAGGGCCGCTGGACCAGATCACCCTTCTCGCCGAGGGCGATGTGGAGACCCGCGACATGACGGGCGTGGTGCGCGGCACGGTGGAGCGCTTTCCGCCCTCCCTGTTCCTGCGGCAGACCGACTTCACGATGCCCGACGCCGCGATCGAGGCCATGGCCGCAGAGGCGGTGGATGCGGACGGCCCGCTGGCCCAGGCCCATGCCCTGATGGCGCTGGTCCATGAGGCCATCGACGAAGTTCCCATGCAAAGCGCCGCCCTGGCCCGCGCGGCCGCTGCGGTGCTCGCGGAAGGCGAAGGCACCTCGGGTGAGATCGCCCATGTGTTCACCTCCGCCGCGCGGCATTTGCGCATTCCGGCGCGGCATATTTCCGGCTATGCGACGCAGGATGACGAGCCAGGCACCGCACGCGAATGGGCGGAAGTGCATGTGCCCAAGCTCGGCTGGGTGGCGTTCGACTGCGGGCGCAAGGTCTGCGCCACCGAGGAGCACGTGCGGGTGGCGGTGGCATTGGATTCGCTCGGCGTCGCCCCGGTGCGCGGCACCGGCATCAACACCAGCGAGGAGGCCACGGCCAATGCCGTGAGCTATTCCTCGCGCCACGGCCAGAGCCAGAGCCAGACCCAGGAATGAACCGCGGGCCGGGGGCGCCCACCTGCGGCGCGCCCGCCCGTTTGCGCTTGACCCGGGACGCATCCCTTGCGATGCGGGACACCACATCCGGCACCGGGAGGTAATCATGAGCGAGACGCCCGCCTACGATCCCGCCAACATCTTCGCCAAGATCCTGCGCGGCGAACTGCCGGCCCACAAGATCTACGAGGACGACCGCGCGCTCGTGTTCCTCGACATCATGCCGCGCGCGCCCGGCCATGCGCTGGTGATTCCCAAGGCGCCGGCCCGCAATCTGCTCGACATCGCGCCCGACGACCTCGCCTATGTGGCGCAGGTGGCGCAGAAGGTCGCCAAGGCCGCCATGCGCGTGTTCGCGGCCGACGGCATCACCGTGCAGCAATTCAACGAGGCGGCCGGCGGGCAGGAAGTGTTCCACCTGCATGTGCACGTGATTCCGCGCCACGAGGGCGTCGCGCTGAAGCCGCCGGTCTCCTTCCGGGAAGACAATGCGGTTCTGGCCGACCAAGCCGCGAAGCTCAAGGCAGAACTCGCCCGGTGACGGGAGGTCGCGCCGCCCCGGCCGCCGGCGTGCGCATTCACGCGCCGGCGCGGCTGCATCTCGGCTTTCTCGACCTCGGCGGCGCGCTGGGCCGGCGTTTCGGCAGTCTCGGCCTCACGCTGGAGGCGCCGGAAACCTGCGTCCGCATCGAAAGGGCGGTAGAGGACAGCCTGGCCGGTCCCGATGCCGCGCGCGCCGGTCGCGCGCGGGACCTGGTGCGTGCGGCGCTCGGAATCGACCTGCCGCTCGCCATCTCCATAGAGCACGCGCTCCCCGCCCATGGCGGCCTCGGCTCCGGCACCCAATTGGCGCTGGCGGTGGCGATGGGCATCGCGCGCCTCGCCGGCCGGCCGCTGGACGTGCGCGACGCGGCCCGCCTGCTGACGCGCGGCCGCCGCTCCGCCATCGGCATCGGCGCGTTCGAAACCGGCGGGGTGATCCTCGACGGCGGCAAGCCGGTGGCGTCGGCGGCAGAAGATGTGGGGGCTGCCCCGCCGATTCTCGCCCGGCTGCCGGTGCCCGAGGCGTGGCGCATCCTGCTGGTGTTCGACACCGCGAAAAGCGGACTGTCCGGCGAGGCCGAGACCCGCGCCATGGAGACTCTGCCGCCGTTCGCGCAAACGCTCGCCGCCCATCTGTGCCATCTGGTGCTGATGCAGGCGCTGCCCGCCCTTGCGGAAGGTGATGCGGCGGGGTTCGGCAGCGCGGTCGGTGCGGTCCAAAGGCACCTGGGCGACCATTATGCCGCGGCCCAGGGCGGCGGGCGCCACACCAGCGCGGATGTCGCTCACGCCCTTGCTTTCGTTGAGGAAAACGGAATTTCGGGGGTCGGCCAGACGTCCTGGGGGCCGACCGGCTTCGCCATTGTGGAGAGCGCGGCACGCGGCGAGGCGCTTTTGCAGGCGTTGCGCACCCGCTATGCTGATCGCGCGAACCTGTCGTTCGCATGCGTGCGGGGAAACAACCGCGGCGCCCGTATCGTCGATCTGCCGGAGCAGGACCTGCCACAGCAGGATTTGTCCTAGCCGTTCGACGCCAAGGCGTGGCCACCCGCTTTCCTGTTTCCCCGGACGGAGCAAGACGGCCATGGCCACCGCCGCCCCCATTCTGCACATGATCTCGCCCCTGCCCCACGTCAGCCCGTTCGATGTGAACATGGCGGCGGACGCGGGCTATGCGCACCTGATGCCCTATTCCAACGTGACGCTCGATCAGGTCCGCGACCTGACGCAGGACATGATGTTCTCCCGCGCCCCCGAGGCGGCGGCCCGCACCGGCCTGTTCATCGGCGGCAAGGACGCCTCCCTCGCGCTCGACATGGCCGATGCCGCACGCGCCGCGCTGTTTCCCCCGTTCGAGATTTCGATCTTCGCCGATCCCGCCGGCGCCTTCACCACCGCCGCCGCCATGGTGGCACTGGTGGAGCAGGCGCTCTCCGAACGCGGCACCCTCGGCCTTTTGGGCGCGCGGGTGCAGGTCTATGGCGCCACGGGCGTCGTGGGTGGCATTGCCGCCGTCATGGCGGCGAAAGCCGGAGCGCAGGTGATGCTGGTCGGCCATCGCGAGATCGCCAGCGTCGCCACCAAGGCAGACGATTTCCATGAGCGCTTCGGCGTCGCCCTCACCGCCGTCGTCGCCCGCAACGACGCGGAAAAGCACAGTCTCGTGGGCGAGGCGGAGGTGATCCTCGCCACCGGCCGGGCCGGGGTGGAAATCCTCACCGCTGCTCACCTGGCGTCCGCGCGCGAGCTGAAGGTCGCCGCCGACGTGAATGCGGTGCCGCCGGCCGGCATCGCCGGCATCGGCCCCCATGACAAGGGCATCGCATTGCCTCATGGTGTCGGTATCGGAGCCCTCGCCGTCGGGAATCTGAAATACCGGGTCCAGCATGCGTTGCTCCGGCGCATGCACGAAACCGACACGGCCCTCTTCATCGGCCTCGACGAGGCCTTCGCGCTGGCCAGACAGATGGCCGCGGCGTTGCAAACTGCGGGTTGAGCTTATGGATCTCGCCGTCATCGCCCTGTCCGCGCGGCCCCTGGCGGCGAGCGCCGCGCGCGCCGGTTTCGCGGCGCTTTCCCTCGATCTGTTCGCCGATCTCGACACCTGCGCCAATGCCGCGCGCTGCGTGCGCGTGCACAAGAAGAACGGCTTCTCCTTCGATGGCGACGACCTTATCCAGGCGCTCGCAAACCTCTCCCCCCCCGGCCTGCCGGTGGTGCTGGGCGGCGGGTTCGAGGACGACACGCAGCTGATGACCCGCATCGCCGAGCGCAATCCGATCCTCGGCAACATGGCCGAGACGGTGCGCGTGCTGAAGGACCCGCTGGCGCTCGCCGCCCTGTGCGGCCATCTCGGCATCGCCTTTCCGCCCGTGACGCTGGAGGCCCCCGCGGGCGATCTCGCCGGCGCGCCGCTGCTGGAGAAAAAGATCGGTGGCGCCGGCGGCAGCCACATCCGCCGCCGCGCGCCGGAGGAAACCGGCCCGCCCGCCCCAGGGCATTATCTGCAGCGGGAAGTCAGCGGCACCGCTTATTCGCTGCTGATCCTTTCCAATGGAAAAGAAGCCCTTCCCGTCGGCGCGAGTTGGCAATGGTCGCATTCCGATAGCACCCATCCGTTCCGCTATGGCGGCGCGGTCGGCCCGGTGCCGTTGCCCGCCAAGCATGCGGCGGCGATCCTCGCTGGCGCCCTGCGCATCGCCACGGTCTGCGGGCTCGTGGGCCTGATCTCGGTGGACGTGCTGGTGGAGGCGGACCGCTGGTGGCTGGTGGAGATCAATCCCCGGATCGGCGCGAGCATCGACATTTTCGACGTGGAGCCCATGCCGCCCTTGCTGGCGCTGCATCTGGCGGCCTGCGGCGGCAAGCTGCCCAAGGGGCTGCCGCAGCCCAAGGGCGCGACCGCCGCCGGCATTCTCTATGCCGACAGCGACGTGATGATTCCCGCCGGCGCATGGCCGGACCATGTGTGCGACCGCACCGCCGCCGGCACCATCATTCCCGCCGGCGCGCCCATCTGCACGGTGAAGCGCACCGCCAGCGACATGTCGGCGGCCGTGGCACAGGTGCGCGACGGGCTGGCCGAAATGCGCAACCGCCTCGGCCTGCCGCAGAGCCAGCAGGTGGCGAGCAGCGACGCATGATCCGGCCCGATCTCTCGCGGCGCGCCGCCGTTCTGGTGGAGGCGCTGGTTCGCGACGCGGACGCGCTGCGCCTGTCACTCTCCACCGCCCCCCACGGCGCACGCATTGTCGATGCCGGCATCACCGCGCGCGGCGGGCTGGAGGCGGGACGGCGGATCGCCGAAATCTGCCTCGGCGGGCTGGGGCAGGTGACGTTCCAGACCTCCGACCGCTTTGCCCCCTGGACCACGCTTGTTACGGTCGGCACCTGCGACCCGGTGCTCGCCTGCCTCGGCAGCCAATATGCCGGCTGGCAGTTGGCGGCTGGCGATTTCTTCGCCCTCGGCTCGGGCCCCGGCCGCGCCACGGCGGCGAAGGAGCCGCTGTTCGCCGAACTCGGCTTGCGCGAACAGGGCGCGGACATCGTCCTGGTGCTGGAAACCGGCCAGATGCCGCCGGCCGAGGTGATAGAGCAGATCCGCGCCGCCACGGGGGTCGCGGGGGAAAACATCACCCTCATCCTCACACCCACCAGCAGCCTTGCGGGCGGGGTGCAGATCGCGGCGCGGGTGCTGGAGGTGGCGCTACACAAGGCGCATGCCCTGCATTTCCCGCTGGATCGCATCCTCGATGGGCGGGGCAGCGCACCGGTGCCGCCGCCGGCCCCGGATTTCATCGCCGCCATGGGTCGCACCAATGACGCGACCCTCTATGGGGGCGAGGTGCAGCTTTATGTGAGCGGAGCGGCGGACGACGCCCGCGATCTCGCCCAGCGCCTGCCCAGCCTCACCTCCCGCGATCACGGCCGGCCGTTCGCCGAGGTGTTCGCCGCCTATGAGTGCGATTTCTATCGCATCGACCCGCTGCTGTTTTCCCCGGCGCAGGTGCTGGTTACCGCCGTCGACCATGGCGTGAGCTTCACCGCCGGGGCGGTCGATCCGGCTCTGATCGCCCGTTCATTTGCCGGCTGAATACCAATGGCCGCCGCATTCGATCCCCGCATCGCGATCTTCGCCGAGCGGGCGGACTGGCATACCCGCCGCCTCGTCGCGGCGCTGAAGAAGCGCGGCCGCGCAGCGCGGCTGCTGTCGCTGAAATCCTGCGGCTTCGCGGTGGGCGCAACGCCCCACGGCCTGCTGCTGCCGGGCTTCGAGGAGGCGCTGCCGCAGAGCGCCTTCGTGCGCATCATGCCCGGCGGGTCCACCGAGCAGATCACCTTGCGGCTCGGCGTGCTGCATGCGCTGCGCGAGTCCGGCGTCCGGGTCATGAACGAGGCCCGCGCCATCGAGCGCTGCATCGACAAGAGTATGACCACCTTCCTGCTCGCCCGCGCCGGCCTGCCGACGCCGCGCACCTTGGTGCTCGAAGACCCACAGGCAGCGCAGATGCTCATCGACGCCGCACCGGGCGATACGGTGCTGAAGCCCTTGTTCGGTGCGCAGGGGCGCGGCCTGCGCCGCCTCGCGCCGAAGGACGCGCTGCCGGGGGCGGAGGAGATGGACGGGGTCTATTATCTCCAGGACTTCATTCCGCCCGCCGACGGCCGCCATGCGGATTACCGCGTATTCGTGGTGGGCGGCCGGGCGGAAGGCGCCATGCGGCGGGTCGCGAGCCATTGGATCACCAATATCCACCAGGGCGCCAAAGGCGAGCCGGTGCCGGCCACCGGCGCGCTGGCCGAAATCGCGGTTGCGGCGGCGGGGGCGGTGGGCGCGCATTTCGCCGGCGTGGACCTGATCGCTGACGCGGCCGGCCGCCTGCTGGTGCTGGAAGTGAATTCCATGCCCGCCTGGAGCGGCCTTCACGCCGCAACCGGGCTGGACATGGCCGTGCCGCTCGCCGCTTTGCTCGCCGGCGAAAGGGCGATGGCATGACACTGGAGTGCACCACACCGGATCGCGCCGCTGACCTGTTTGAGCGCGCCTGCCGGGCCGAGTTGCAGACCCTGAAGCCGGGCAATGTGCATGTGCACGCGGCCGGGCACGATATGGACGTGGCGCAGTTCGAGCGCGCCGCGGCGGCGGCGGCTCCCGCGCTCTCGGCGCCTGGCATCTCAGGGGTTGGGCTCTGCATCGGCGCGCGCATCGAGGCGGCGGTGTCGGCATCGCTCGCGGCGGCCGGCTGCAACACCAATCTCGGCATCGTGTTGTTGTGCGCGCCGCTGGTCCACGCCGCGCTCTCGCCCGGTCCCGGCGATTTGCGGGCGCGCCTGAAGGCGGCGCTGGAGGCGCTGACCATGGAAGATGCGGCCAGCGCCTTCCGCGCCATCGCCGCCGCCAAACCCGGCGGGCTCGGCACGGCGCGCGCCGATGTGCGCTTCCCCGCCGCCGTCGATTTGAAGGCGGCCATGGCCGAAGCCGCGCCCCGCGACCGCATCGCCTTTCAATATGTCCACGGCTTCGCGGACGTGTTCGAAATCGGCGGCGCGCGGCTTCACGGCTGCGCGGACCCGTTTGCGCCAGAGCTCGTGCAGGCGGTCTATCTGGATTTCCTCACCGCCTTTCCGGACAGCCATATCGCCCGCAAGTTCGGCGCGGGCACGGCCGAGGCGGTGCTGGAGGAGGCGCGTGAGACGGTCCGCCTCAGGGCCACCTTCAAAGAATGGGAGTCGCGGCACATCTCCCTGCTGGCCTTCGATTCATCCTTGAAAAAGCGCGGCCTTAATCCCGGAACCAGCGCCGATCTCACGGTGGCGAGCGTGCTCGCGCACGCCCTGGAGCGTGAGGGCCTGGAGCGTGAGGGCCATGGCTGAACCCGCGTCAGGAAAAGCGCGCGAGATCCTCGGGCGAAAGGCGCCCGTCGTGCAAGGCGGTGGCGATCAATGCGCCGCTGATCCCCATGGCGGCCAAGGTGTCGAGGTCCCCCGCATGGCGCACGCCGCCGGCGGCGAACAGAGCCAGATCGCCGCCGCGCGCCTGAATGTTCGCCAGCCGCTCCAGGTCCGGCCCGGCGCCCGAGCCTACTTTCGCGAGCGTCATGGCGATTACCCGGCGCGGCCAAAGCGCGGGCGTCGCATGCACCGCGTGTGGGCCGCGCGGCCCCTGCGCGTCATGATCGAGCGAGAGCACGAAATCCAGCCCCGCCATGCCGGCGAGCGCCCCCGCATCGGTCAGCGTCTCGCTGCCGACCACCGGAATGCCGGCATCGGCCGCATGACGCGCGGCGAGCGCCGCGCGGCTGTTCTCGCCCGCGTCCACCCACAAGGCGAGAGCGGGAAAGGCCGCGCGCAAGTCGCGGATGGCGGGCGCATTGTCGCCTTCCCCCGCGATGGCATCGAGGTCGGCCACGTAGAGGGTCTCGAACGGCGCCAGCGCCAGCAGTGCCGCCACGATGTCGCGCGGCGCGCTGCCGGCCACCAGCGGCGAGACGATGGGCGCATAAAGATGGCGCGCACCCTGGCGGGCGTGCACCACAAGCCCTCCCTTAAGATCGATGACCGGGATAACCTGCATCTTCGTGTCCGAGCCTGGTCCGGGAAGGAAAGCGCATGCGCGTCTTTGTCTGCGAGTTCGTGACATCCGGCGGCCTGCGCGACAAGGCGCTTCCGCAAACCCTGCTGCCGGAGGGCACGCTGATGCGCGATGCCATGGTGAGCGACCTGGAGAATATTCCGGGCGTGCAGGTGGTGTTGTGCCACGACGACCGCCTCGCGCCGCCCCGCGCGGACAGCGTTCCAGTGGCGGAAGGCGAGGATCCCTGGGCGGTCTGGGCGCGCCTCGCGGGCACGGCCCATGTGGTCTGGCCCGTGGCGCCGGAAACCGACGGCCTGCTGGAGCGTCTTGTGGCGCTCGCCCGCACTGGCGCGGCGCGGGTGATCGCGAGCGAAGCGGCGGCGCTGCGAATCGCCGGGCGCAAGAGCCTCACCGCCCAGCATCTCGCGGCGGCGGGCATTCCCCATATCCCGACCTATGCGCTCGCGGCGATGCCGGACACTCTCGCGGCCCCGCTCGTCACCAAGCCGGACGATGGCGCGGGTGCCACGCAAACCCACATCTGGCGCAGCCTGGATGCCCTACGCGCGGCGCAGTTGCCGCCCGCCGGCCTCATCGTCCAGCCCTATGTGGCGGGCGTCGCCGCCAGCCTCACCGTGCTGTGCCGGCCCGATGGCGTGACCTTGCTGACCGCCAATCTCCAGGAACTGGCGGAGGACGAGGGCCGTCTCTCGCTGACCGGGCTCACGGTCGGCTGCCTGCCGGACGCGGACGGCAAGTTCGCGGCGCTCGCGCGGGCCGTGGTGGCCGCCATTCCCGGCCTCAGCGGCATCATCGGCATCGATCTCATCATGACCGAAGACGGGCCGGTGGTGGTGGAGGTCAATCCCCGCATCACCACCTCCTATGCCGGCCTGCACGCCAGCCTCGGCATCAATCCCGCCGCCTTCCTGCCGGAACTGATCCGCGACGGCCGCCCGCCCGCCGTGCCGCACCTGCCCATGGCCGTGCCGGTGGAGGTGAAGGTGCGATGAGCGATTTCGCCTTCCTCGGCTGGGATGTGGGCGGCGCCCATCTCAAGCGCGCCGCCTTCGATGACGCGGGCATCCTGCGCGCCGTCGACATGGCCCCCTGCGCACTGTGGCGCGGCATGGACCACCTCGATGCCGCACTCGCCACCCTCGGCCCGCTGCCGCACCTGCCCTCCGCCGTGACCATGACGGGCGAACTGGTGGATCTGTGGCCCGACCGCGCCACCGGCGTCACGGCGCTCGCGGCGGTGCTCGGCGCCCGCCTCGGGCCCGGATGCCGGATCTATGCCGGGCCGGACGGCCTTGTGCCCGTCTCCGCCGCGACCGAGCATGTGGAGGGCATCGCCTCGGCGAACTGGCACGCCACCGCCGCCGCGCTCGCCACCGAGCTGCCGTGCGGGATTTTGGTGGATATCGGCTCCACCACCACCGATCTCATTCCCTTCGCCGGCGGCGCGGTCACGGCGCGCGGCTTCAGCGATGCCGAGCGCCTCGCCAGCAGCGAACTGGTCTATGGCGGCGTGGCGCGCACGCCGGTGATGGCGCTTGCGCCCGCGCTGCCGTTTGCCGGCGGCTTCGTGCCGCTGATGGCGGAGCATTTCGCCACCGCCGCCGATATCTACCGCCTCACCGGCGACCTGCCGGAACATGGCGACCTGCATCCCGCGGCGGATGGCGGCCCGAAGACGCTGGACGCCAGCGCGCGGCGTCTGCTGCGCATGGTGGGGCGCGATCTCGGGCCGGCGACTCTGGAGCAGGCGCGCCAGCTGGCGGACTATGCGGCGGCGGTGCAGCTCCACACGCTGCATGGCGCGCTCGCCTGCGTGCTCTCGGGCGCGAGCCTGCCCGCCGATGCGCCGATCGTCGGCGCCGGCATCGGCCGCTTCCTGGCCGAGCGGCTCGCGGCGCGGATCGGACGCCCCTATCTGGATGTGGGCGCCGTCTTCACCGACGATCCCGCGCTTGCGGCGCGCGCCGCAGATTGCGCGCCCGCCGTCGCCGTCGCCCGCCTTGCTTTTACCCGGCTTGCTTTCGCGGGCGCGGCCTCGCACCCTCGTTCCTCCCTCGTCACCCCGAGCCTCGCGTGAGCCCCATGATCGACCCCAGCGACCCGGAAGCCCTCGAAGCGGCCGAGGCCGAGCCCGCCGCCGCGGTGCCGCGTCGCGACCGCCTGTTCCTGCGCGCCCTGCCCTTCTACGCCCGCCATGGCGTGTTCGATGCCGAGCAGCAGCTGGGCCAGCGCTTCGTGGTGGATGTGGACTGGTGGCTCGACACGCGCCCCGCCGCCTGGGCCGACGATCCCGCCCTCACCGTCTCCTACCAGACGGTCTACGAGCATGTGCGGGCGGTGGTGGAGGACGACATCGTCCACCTGGTGGAAACGCTCGCCGAGCGCATCGCCGCGCGCCTGCTGGACCATTTTCCGCAGATCGAGCAGGTGCGCGTGGTGGTGCACAAGCCGGGGGCGCCGATCAGCGGCGTGTTCGGCGACGTGGGCGTGGAAATCCACCGCGGCCGGTGAACGGCACGCGCCAAAGCTCGACGGCTTCCCCGTCGTGCGCCATAAGAGCGCCGAACCGGCGGGATATGTCCCGCGGCGGATGATGGAGGCACAAGGTGAGCGACGTCGTGACCCTGCAAGGCTATCTCGGAAGCTGGGCGGCCGAGGATGATACCCGCAAGGCCGTTGCCGCAGCCGTGGAGCGCATCGCGCAGGCCGGCGTGACCATCGCCGACATGGTGGCGCGCGGCCCCCTCGCCGAGCATTTCGCCAAGATCCGCGGCGACGAGGCCAATGCCGGCGGCGATGCCCAGAAGGAACTGGACGTGATCGCCGAGGAGGCCATCGTCTCCGCCCTGAAAACTGCGCCCGTCGCCTTCCTCGGCTCCGAGGAAAGCGAGACGCCGATCCCGCTGAACGATGCCGGCACGCTGGTGGTGGCGGTGGACCCGCTGGACGGCTCCTCGAACATCGACACCAACGTCTCCATCGGCACCATCTATTCGGTGTTGCCCTATAGCGCCGCCGCTTTCCCCGACCCGGTGGAAGCTCTGAAGCAGAAGGGCACGGCCCAGCTCGCCTCCGGCTTCCTGGTCTACGGCCCCTCCACGCTGCTGGTCTCCACCGTGGGCGCGGGCACGCAGGTGTTCGTGCTGGACCGGGCGAGCGGCGATTTCATCCTCGCCCGTGCCGCCGTGGAAGTGCCCGCCGCCACCAAGGAATATGGCGTCAACCAATCCAACGTCCGCCATTGGGCGGCGCCCATGCGCGCCTATATCGAGGATTGCCTCGCCGGCAAGGACGGCCCGCGCGGCAAGGATTTCAACATGCGCTGGGTCGGCTCCATGGTGGCCGATGCGTTCCGCATCTTCACCCGCGGCGGCGTCTATCTCTATCCCGGCGACAGCCGCAAGGGCTATGGCGAAGGCCGCCTGCGCCTGATCTACGAGGCCAATCCGGTGGCCTTCCTGGTGGAACAGGCGCAGGGCGCCGCCACCGACGGCAAGACCCGCATTCTCGACATCGTCCCGCAGAAGCTGCACCAGCGCATTCCGCTGGTGTTCGGCTCGCGCGAGGAAGTGGAAAAGATCGCCAGCTATTATTGAAGGATGTGGCGGCGCGCCCGCCCGGTCCCCATATGACGGGCGCCGCATCGAAACGCCGCCGCTGAGGAGTTGAAGCCATGAATTTCCCGCTGATCGCGCCCTCGATCCTCGCCAGCGACTTCTCCCGCCTCGGCGAAGAAGTGCGCGACGTCGCGGCGGCCGGGGCCGATTACATCCATCTCGACGTGATGGACGGGCATTTCGTGCCCAACATCACCTTCGGGCCGGACATCATCAAGGCGCTGCGTCCCTACACCGACAAGGTGTTCGACGTGCATCTGATGATCTCGCCGGTGGAGCCCTATCTGGAAGCCTTCGCCAAGGCGGGGGCGGATATCATCACCGTGCAGGTGGAAGCGACCGACCATCTCGACCGCTGCCTCCAGGTCATTCGCGGGCTCGGCAAGAAAGCCGGCGTGGCGCTGAACCCGGCCACCTCCGAGCGGGTGCTGGACTATGTGCTGGATAAGACCGACCTCATCTGCGTGATGACCGTCAATCCCGGCTTCGGCGGACAGGCCTTCATCCCCGACGTGCTGCCCAAGATCGAGCGCATCCGCGACATGATCCGCGGCCGCGACATCCGCCTGGAGATCGACGGCGGCGTGAATCCGCAGACCGGCGCCCTGTGCGTCCAGGCCGGGGCGGACGTGCTGGTGGCGGGATCGGCCGTGTTCAAGGGCGGGATCGAGGGCTATCGCGCCAATATCGCCGCCATCCGCGACCAAGCCGCGAGCGCCCTCGGGCTGGTGGCCTGATCGGCGCGGCCAACGCCGCCGAGCGTGCCCCTCACCCGGCCGCTTTGCGGCCGACCTCTCCCCGGCGGGGAGAGGTGAGGGAACGGGGAACTCTTTCCTTCGGGAGGGATGAGGAGCCGGCGCTAGGGCTTCCATCCATCTTGACGTCGACATTAAAAAACGTTCGATCGTTTCCATAAAAGCCCGGGTCGCTCCTCTTGAAGAGAAAGCGGAAAACCGGCGGGAGGAAACATCATGCTGCGCCCGGCCTCGACCTATGATGCCCTCGTGCGTCAATTCCGCTGGGAGATTCCGGCGCGCTTCAATATGGGCGTCGCCTGCGCGGACGCACACGCCACGGGCGCGAACAAGCCGGCGCTGATCTTCGTGGAGGAAACCGGCGCGGTGACGCGCTATTCCTTCGAGGATCTCGCCGCCCTCACCAATCGCTTCGCCAATGTTCTGATAGCCTGCGGGCTCGCGCGCATGGACCGGGCCGCGGTGTTCCTGCCGCAGGCGCCGGAAACCGCCATCGCCCATATCGCCGCGTTCAAGGCGGGCATGGTCTCAGTGCCGCTGTTCACCTTGTTCGGCGACGAGGCGCTGGAATTCCGCCTCAACGCCTCCGGCGCCAAGGTGCTGGTGACGGATCTGGCCGGCCTCGCCAAGCTCCAGCGCATCCGCGACCGGCTTCCGGCCCTCACCCATGTCTTCGTCATCGGCCCGGACAAGGGCGATGCGGCGAGCCTCTCCTTCGACGATGCGCTCGCCCGCGCCTCGGATCGCTTCGCCCCGGTGGATACCGGGCCGGACGATCCCGGCATCATCATCTTCACCTCGGGCACGACGGGAAATCCCAAGGGCGCGCTGCACGGGCATCGCGTGCTGCTGGGGCATCTGCCCTGCATCGAATTCGTCCACCAATACATGCCTCAGCCCGGCGACCTGCATTGGACGCCGGCGGACTGGGCCTGGATCGGCGGCTTGTTCGACGTGCTGTTCCCGAGCCTTTATCTGGGCGTGCCCGTGCTCGCCTATCGGGCGAAGAAGTTCGATCCGGATGCGGCCATGGCGCTGATGGCGGACCACAAGGTGCGCAACGTCTTCCTGCCGCCAACCGCGCTGAAACTGCTGCGGCATGCCGATGTGCGCCGCCCGGCGGGCCTGAACCTGCGCTCATTGCTCACCGGCGGCGAGACGCTGGGCGCGGAGCTTGGCGACTTCGTGCAGGAGCGCCTGGGCGTCGAGGCGCGGGAGATCTACGGCCAGACCGAATGCAATCTGGTGGTCGGGTCCAATTCCAATTTCTTCCCCATCCGCCCCGGCGCCATGGGCAAGCCGATCCCCGGCCATGATGTCCAGATCGTCGACGATGCCGGCACTGTCCTGCCCGCGGGCACGGAAGGCCATGTGGCGGTGCGCCGGGGCGATCCGGTGATGATGCTGGAATATTTCAACAATCCGAAAGCCACGGCGGAAAAATACGCGGGCGACTTCCTGCTCACCGGCGACATGGGGCGCCAGGATGAGGAGGGCTATCTCTGGTATGTCGGCCGCTCGGACGATGTCATCACCTCCGCCGGCTATCGCATCGGACCGGGCGAGATCGAGGATTGCATCCTGCGCCACCCCGCCGTCGCCTTCGTCGCGGTGGTGGGCGTGCCGGACGCCGTGCGCACCGAGGCCGTGAAGGCCTGGATCGTGCTCAACGACGGCCATGCCGGCAGCGAGGCTCTGGTGGCGGACATCCAGCGCCATGTGCGCGAGCGGCTTTCCGCGCATGAATATCCGCGCCACGTCGCTTTCACCGATGCCCTGCCCATGACCGCCACCGGCAAGATCCTGCGGCGCGAACTGCGCGCGCGCGGCTGAGGGCGCACGGCTGAGGGCGCACGGCTGAGGCCGAGCAAAAGAAAAGCGCCCCGCGCACGAGTCGCGGGGCGCCATTGGCTTCAGACGGGGAGCCCCTTGGGGCTCACTTGCCGCGCTTGAACTTGGTCCAGGTCTTGGTCACCACGCGCTGGATATCCATCGGATAGGTGGTGACGGTGAACAGCAGGTCGAAGGTCGCCTGGTCCGGGTAGATCGAGGGATTGTCCAGGATCGCCTTGTCGATGAACTTCTGCGATGCCAGGTTTCCGTTGGCGTAGGAGATATAGTTCGAGTTCTTCGCGGCAACTTCCGGACGCATCATGTAATTGATGAAGGTGTGAGCCTCATACACATTCTTCGCGTCCTTGGGGATGGCGAAATTGTCGAACCACATCAGCGCGCCCTGCTTGGGAATCGCATAGGCGATCTCGACCGGCTTCTTCTTGGTCTTCTTTGCGGCTTCCGCGGCGCGGGTCTTGGCCTGGAACACGTCGCCCGACCAGCCCACCGCGATGCAGATGTCACCGCGCGCCAGCGCGTTGATATAGCCAGAGGAATCAAACTTGCGGATGAACGGGCGCACCGTCATCAGCAAATCGCCGGCCTTGGCGATATCGTCCGGATTCTTGGAATTGGGATCCATGCCGAGATAGCGCAGAGCGGAGGGAATGACCTCCTCCGGGCCATCGAGGAAATAGACGCCGCAATCCTTCAGCTTGGAGAGGTTTTCCGGCTTGAACACGATGTCCCAGGTGTTCAGCGGAATGTCGCCGAGCCGCTGCTTCACCATGTCCACATTATAGCCGATGCCCGTGGTGCCCCACATATAGTTCACGGCATAATCATTGCCGGGATCATAGACAGCCAGGCGCTTGGTGATTTCCGGCCAGGCATATTGCAGGTTCGGCAGCTTGGACTTGTCCAGCTTCTGGAACACACCCGCGGTGATCTGGCGCTGAAGGAACGAGCCGCTCGGCACCACCACGTCATAGCCGGTCTTGCCGGCCAGGAGCTTGGTCTCCAGAACCTCGTTGCTGTCGAAAACGTCGTAGCGAACCTTGATGCCGGTCTCCTTGGTGAAATCCTCCAAGACCGATTCGTCGATATAATCCGACCAATTATAGACGTTCACCACCTTCTGTTGTGCCAGCGCTGGCATGGCGCCGAAGGCGACCATCCCGAACGCCGCGGCGAGGGCAAGGCGACGCATCATTATTCTCCTCTGGAAGACCCCGCGAAGCCGTTGTCCGGCTTCATCCAGTAGAGGCTATTGCGCCGGAGCGATCGGCTCAACTCCCAAAACGTCGCTTCCTGCCGCACCGCACACCGATTGGCGTCGCACACCCTTGACATGCGCGCGCGGCGCCACACATGACGCTAGGTAAACACAACGGAAGAGAGAAGCGACGCCGAGCCGGTTGCATGACCGAGCAGCACAAAGAACAGAAGCACCAGCGCCGCCAATGCGATGAAAATCCCGAACAGGACAAAGGAAATGCGGCGCGCGACCGCAGACACGTTGAAGAATCCCATCGCCCCCGCGATCATGGAAATCACGAGGAAGATGATGGCGTATTTCAGCATTGCCACACTCCACAGAAGGGTTTCCGCCGTGGAACCACCAAGGCAATGCTTTCGTTCCCCTACCGCGCTCAGGTCAGCGCGCATCCGCCCATTGGCGAATTTCCTCCTTCAACCGGCGGAAATCCCAGAAGGCGGCGCCCATCAGCACGAACGGCACGGCGGCCAGAATGAGCGAGGTCGTCTGCGACCAGCCGACCGCGTTCCGCAGAAAGTCGTAGGCAAGATATGTGGTCAGCAAGGTCAGGACGGCGGCACCGGACAGGTACATGGCGCGCGTCAGGCGCGACACGCCGTAGCCCACCAGAAGAGCGAACACGAATGCCAGCCCGAGGGCCCAAACCCAGTTAAGTCCGAACTGGCGCGCGACGAAATTTCCGCCGGATATGCAGAAGAACACCAAAGCCACCAGCAGCAGAAGGCCGGCGCGCAAACGAAATATCCACGGCCGCGCCTGCGTTCCCTCAATGTTTGCCATTCGCGCAATCCTTATCGCCCATAACCAAGCCACACGCCCACGGTTTTCATCCCTGCGGCACTCGGAGTCAAAAGATGGGGCGAACCCTGGTCGTACTCAATGCAAAAGCCGGCACCGTGCAGGATCTGGGCGCCGAGCGCCTCCGCAAGGAGGTGGATGAAGCCCTGACCGAGCCGGGAAAAGAAGTGGACGTGGTGGTGCTGCAGGGCGAGGAGATGATCGAGGCGATCCGCTCCGCGCGCCGCAAGGGCTATGATGCGGTGGTGGTCGGCGCCGGGGACGGCACGCTGAGCTACGCGGCCTCCGTGCTTGCCGACACCGAAACCGCGCTCGGCGTGCTGCCGCTCGGCACCATGAACCTTCTGGCCCACGACATCGGCCTGCCGCGCGACCTGCCGGGCGCGCTCCAGGGCCTGCGTGAAGCCGAACCCATGCGGGTGGACGTGGCGACCCTGAACGGCCGGGCCTTCCACGGCGTCTCCGGCGTCGGCTTCTTTTCCCAGATGGCGCTGGCGCGCGAGGCGGTGCGCGATTCGCGCGGGCGCATCGTCGGCTGGCTCATGGCGCTCGGCAAGGCGCTCACCCGCTCGGGCCGGCTTTCACTGGAAATCGAAATCGAGGGCCGGCGCGAGCCCATCGATGCCTATGCGGCGCTGGTGACGAACAATGCCTTCGACGCGCCGGGCTGGCACCGCTCGCGCCTCGATGGCGGGGAATTGGAAATCCACATCGCCGAGGAGCGCGGCGCGCTGGCCAAGATCCGCGTGGGCGCGGATCTGCTGGTGGATTCCTGGCGCAACAATCCCGGCATCCACTCCTTCCGGGCCAAGGCGCTGACCATCCACGCCCCGCGCCGCCGGCGCGCCTGGGTGGCCACCGACGGCGAGATCACCCGCGAGACCATGCCCCTGCACTATCGCATCATGCCGGAGGCGCTCACCCTTCTGCTGCCGCCGAGTTCCGTGCAGCGGGCCGCGAAAGCCCAGCGCGACGACATCACCTGAACCCGTTCAGCGCGGCTCGACCTCATAGACGATGGTCACCTGGGCACGGGCCGTGGTCTCTCCGGCCTGGACGGGAACCGCGCGCGCATCAGCCTTCATCATCATAGGCGCCGGCGCGACCGCGCCCATATCGTGCGTCGGACTGATGCGGCGGATGCGCACGAGGCGCAGGCCCGCCGCCTCGGCGAGGCTCTGTGCCTGGGTCTTCGCGTCCTCGACCGCCGCCAGGCGCGCCTGCTGCTCGATGGCGCTCGGGTCCTGGAGCGAGAAGCTGAGGCCGCTGGCCTGATTGGCGCCCGCCTGCACCAGCTTGTCCAAAAGTCCGCCGAGCTTGGAGAGGTCGCGCACCTTCACGTTCACCGTGTTGCGCACCTCATAGCCGGTCAGGCGCGGCGCCTCGCGCTGGCCCTGCTGGGGATAGACATATTGCGGCTGGATCGAGAAGCCCGAGGTGACAAGATCCTTCGGTTCGACGCCGGCGGCCTGGATGGCCGCGATCACATCGGCCACGCTCTTCGAATTGCTGGAAAGGGCTTCGTCGGCGGTCTTGCCCACGGTGAGCACGCCGGTGGAGAGGCTCGCCATATCCGGCGTGGCGCTCGCCTCGCCCTGGCCTATGACGGTGAGGGTTGCGCGCGACAGGTCTTCCGCGCGTGCGCTGACGGTGCCGAGGGATGCGGAGAGGGCCAGGGCGAGAAGACCGCCGCAAAGGGCGCTGCGCCGGAACACGGGAAAAGACATGGGACGCTCCGCTGGGTGTGTGTCCCACACACCACTGTGGGAAGGCGGCGCCAATGGGGCGAAGGCGCGCTTATGCCGGTTGTTCACACGGCTAGGGATTGGTAGGACGTTGCGGGGGGCCTGTAGCTCAACGGTTAGAGCTGACCGCTCATAACGGTCTGGTTGCAGGTTCGAGTCCTGCCGGGCCCACCAATTCCAATGCCCCTGCTTATGTGCGCGGATCGGAACGTCTGGCGCAGTGGAACAGGTTCGGCGAGCAAGATCCGAACGAGCGCCGGTTCCCACGCATCGAAAGATTCGGTGAGAATTGGGCATTCTTAAATAAATGCGATTGCGGCCCAGCGCCTCAGTTCCACACGTCACATGCCTGCAATGAGGTAAGCGGTTAACTCCAGGGCCTGCCGGCGGAGGAGACTCGAATGCCTCAGCAAATCTCATTCGCGCCGTATGCTCAGCGCATCGAAGTTTTGAAGACGATCTGGGCCATCGACCTGGAGAATAAATTCGAAACGATGTCGGCCGAAGATAAAATGAGCGCCTATCCCTTCATAGGCGGCGTTTGCTTCGGTCTGTGCTGCAAATGGCTTGAACTTAGCTTGAACAGCCCGTCGACGGTCGGGGCAAATCGCGTAAAATTACTAAAATCCAACCCCTTCGTTCCTCCCGAACGAAAGAAAGAATCGCAGGCCTATTTTTACCAGGCGGTAAATGCGCAGAGCACATTTGAAAAAACGGAGATGATTCAAGGGAAAAAGCACGTAAAATTGACACCGATGGACAGATACCGACGCCTGCTGAAGCGTTTTGGATTAGACACGGATTATCCATCAAAAGATCAAATTTCGTGGCAATTTGCGCAAAACTTCTTAAAACAAACTGTTAATTTAATAAAACCAAACTCACGGTCGCTGATAGGGATCAGAGATACTGATGTCGGGTTTTCTCACGCCATATGCTGCCATCATTTCGATGAAAAGAGACATTATTTATTCGACCCAAATTCGGGAGAATATTTATTTGACCTTGGAGAAAATCCTGCCAAATCGATATGTGAATTATATAGAAAATTTCTATCTGATAAGAAATATCTAGATGGATACAGCCCAACTGAAATGGACATGGTTAGCATAGATGACTGCGCTATTTTCAATATTACGAGATGTCTTGAAACAGATTAAGTTATGAATGCCGATGAGGGTGCATTGCCTCCATCGCATCGTATGGCTACCCCCTCCATGGTCGTGAACGCGGGTTGAACCTTGGCCCGCTTCCCCATGGCGCCCCAGATCCCCCCTTCCAGCCCCCAGCGGGCAGCAGCGGCGGCGAACCGAGACCGGTGCGCATCGTCGCCCCTTCAGCCGTCCCGACCGCCCTCCCCCTACGGAATTAGGAACCTCTGCCGATGCGGGACAGTTGTCCTGCTGCGTCGCCACCTCTGCGCCGGCGCATTTTCCCACATCGGAAGGTTCTAGATGCGGAATCGAATAGCAATTCTCGCTGCCATCTCGCTTGAAGCCTCGCCCATCGCCATGGCCTCCCTCGCCCAGGCACAAACGCCTTACGGACAGCCCGGCAATCATCAGCCCGGCCCGCCACCGGGAGCGCATGTGAACCCAGGCCCAGGCTATCACCGGCCGGCCGCGCCGAAAGCCAATTCCTATGCCTGGCGCAAGAAAGGCGGGCGGGTGCCACACGGGCGCGGTCAAGTCGTTTCCGACTACCGACGTCACGGCCTGCGCCAGCCGCCGCGCGGCTATCATTGGGTCCGCGACGGCAACAGCTATATTCTGGCCGGGATCACCAGCGGCATCATCTCGAGCATTCTCAGCGCGACGCGATAGCCGTAATGGTCGGGGCGGGAGACGGGCTCGACCGTTCCCCGCTCGACCGTTGCGCCCCAGGGCTAATTCTCGTCATCGTCGGGCGGAAGTCGATTGACGACCTTCATCGCCGGAGGGGCGGCAACGCCCATGCCCATGCCGAGCCCAACACCGCCGCCTGCCCCTAAGCCTCCGCCTGCCCCTAAACCACCACCCTTATCGCCACCGCCGCGGCGCGCCTCCTCCCCGCCCCGCTCTTTGCCTTTCCCGCCCGTGCCGGTGGGTCGGGCCGGCCCTTGGCGCGGGATGACCAAATCCGGCGGAATAGGATCGAGATCCAGCGCTTCCCGCACGAAGTTCCGCAGCGAGACGACCAGATCGTGCGTATGCACCGGTCGGCCCGAGACCAGCTCATACACCGCGCTTGTGGCAAGGCGGACCTGCTCGTCGGTGCCAAGAAGGATGATGTCGGAAAGCGCGGCTTCCACCGCATCTCGCACGCGTCGGGCGCGTTCAGAACCCGCGAGCGGTTCGAGAACCTCTCCCAAATCCCCCTCGGCCGCCTGTTCGCCCCGGCGGCGAAGGTCTCGCAGATGGGTGGGGTCGACACTCAGATCGCCCGTGAAGGAACCGCCGAGCGTCTTGTAGGCGGCGATGAGCGTCCGCAACCGTTCGTTGATCTGGCGGTTCATGCGCTCGCGGCGCTTCTGGATCGTCGCCATCACCATCAGGCGGATGCCGACGCCGATAAGCGTCACCAGTGCGAGCCCGACGAGGGTTGCGATCACGCTTTCCCAGGAGCTGAAATCAATGCTTCGCAGGGCGGCCTCCGCAGGTTTCTCCCACCGCCCACACTACCCCAGAAATTAAAAGCGCCCGAACATTCCGTCCGGGCGCGGTGCTCTCTTCTCCAGGGCGCTGCGCCGCGCTGGGTCTCGCCGGCGGCGAGCGGTTTGACGAGAGCCGGACGGGTCCGGCTCTGTCAGGGCGCGCCGCGATTACCAGTTGCAAACGCGGCGGGGACCCCACGGGGTGGCCCGCCACCAGCAGCGACGCGGAGCATTGGGGCGACAGCCGCCATAGGGACCGCGATGCCAGCCCACGCCGCAGCCCTGGGCCACCTGGATCACATTGGCCGTCGCCGCCGCCGGCGGGAGCTGAACCGGAAACGCCTCGGCATCGACGGCGGCGAAAGCCGTCGAAAACAGAACCGCAGCGGCAAGGAGGGAATGGCGCATCATGCTCAAGCCTCACGTTGATGGAATGCGCCGACAATGCAGATCCCGGCCCAGCGTTCCAGGCAATCCGGGGAAGTAACCGTTTCCCCACGGCGATGAGCCGGGGAAGGAAGCTGAAGGATTACCGGGGTAGCTGCCTCGGGCGCATTGCAAGATGAAATAATGCGCTGCCGCATGTATTTGCTGCTTCGCGCAAGGTCATGTGGGCAGTGATCGGGGCCCGTCCGTGTCTTCTCCCGGAGCGTCGCTATACCGTCAAGAATCCGAATCGCGCCCTGCAAAAAGAGGCGGCCGCAGCTTCCATCTACCCCGCTACGGCGTGTGCGCCCTCCGTCGAAAATTCTTCAAAATCAAATTTGAAATTTTTTCGAAACCGATGGAACCTGATGCCAGCGCGTGCGTTTGGCCCTTGTTGTCCGCGGGCGTCACGCTTGTGGGCGATCCCTTCTTTTGTGGCTCGTTTTCTTTCGCGCTTCGCTTCCTTGACCGGGGCGGAGCATGTGATCGTTGGAGCGCAGGGAAGTGGGGAACACGCGGCCTTGGAGGGAATAAGATGCAAACACAATCCCCAAGTTACGTGTTGCGTCCGCTGCGTATCTTCATTGGCGGGGAAGACCACCACGTCCGTGGCCTGGAGGATGCCATCGGCTTCCTGCGGGCCCATGAGCGGGACGAGGTTGGAGAATATGCCGAAATGTTGCTGGCCCAGATGGAGCACGCCCGCACGCCGGAAATGCGGGCTCGTGCCTGGGTCGCCTTCGAAACCTGGTCACAGGCATTCGGGCTTTCGGTTGAAGGATTCGGGGCCTATTCGCACGCCGCCTGAGCGCGCGCCCCCTTTTTCAATATCGCCCGTCACGTCAACGCGACGGGCACCCGCTTCCCCCGGAGCGGAAGCGCGGCATCACCCCATGCCGCCGGCGCGATAGCCTATGCCCGGCTCGGTGATGATAAGGCTCGGCGCGCTCGGGTCTAGCTCCAGCTTCTGCCGCAGCTGCCCCACATAAACCCGCAGATATTGCGTGTCCTGCCCATGCGCGGGGCCCCACACGGTGGTGAGCAATTGGTGGTGCGTCACCACCTTGCCCTCGTGGCGGGCGAGAAACACCAGAAGGTCGAACTCTTTCGGCGTCAGCTTCACGTCTTCCCCGTCGCGCGTCACGCGATGGCGCGGACGGTCGATCTCGATCGGCCCCACGCGCAGGATCGGGTCTTCCGAGACGTCGCCGGCGCGATGGCGCAGGGCGGCGCGGATGCGCGCCATCAGCTCACCGATGCCGAACGGCTTGTTGACGAAATCATCGGCGCCGAGGTCCAGCGCCTCGATCTTCTCCGCCTCGCGGTCGCGGGCAGACAGCACGATCACAGGCACCTGAGACCAGCCGCGCAGCCGGCGGATCACGTCCTTGCCGTCCATGTCGGGCAAGCCGAGGTCGAGCACCACCGCGTCGGGGGGATGGGTCGCGATTTCGCGCAAAGCGCGGGCGCCGTCCTCCGCCGCCGCCACCTCATAGCCGGCTGCCGTCAGGGCCGGGGCGAGAAAACGATGGATCGCCGGCTCGTCGTCCACCACCAGGATCTTGCCGAGGCTCATGGCACCGTCCTCACACTGCCGCGGCGGCGGGCTCGCCGCCGATCGGAAGCGAAAAAATGATCCGCGCGCCGCGTCGGTCGCCATCCACCGGGCTTTCGGCGCGCACGCTGCCGCCGTGGGCTTCGACGATGCCCTTGGCGATGGCAAGTCCGAGGCCGGACCCCTCCCCGCCATCGGCCGCCTCGCGCACAGCGCGCACGAATTTCTCGAACACATGGGGCAGAAGATCCGGCGCGATGCCGGGCCCGTCGTCGGTGACGGAGATTTCAAGCCGATCCCCGGCCCGCCGTGCCGCCAGCACCACATGGGCGCCGGGGCCGGCATAGCGCACGGCATTGCCCACCACGTTCGCAAGCGCCTGGTTCAGCAGGATCTGGTCCGCGAACACCAGCGGCAGGTCCTTTTCGCTCTCCACCGCGAACAATTGCGTGGCGCCGCGCCGCTTGGCGAGCGCGACCGCCTGATTGATGACTTCGTTGATATCGGTCCAGTCGCGCCGCAGATCGAGCGCGCCAGCTTCCAGACGCGTCATGGAGAGCAGATTGCGCACCATGCCGTCCAGGTGCTCCGCTTCCTCGCGGACCTGCGAAAGCAGATCGCGCCGCTGCTCCGGGGCGATGCGGGTGCCGTAGTCGATGAGCGCGGTCGCGGCCCCCAGGATGGAGGAGAGCGGCGTGCGGAAATCGTGGCTGATGGAGGCGAGCAGGATATTGCGCACCCGCTCTGTCTCCGCCGCCGATTTCACGCCGGCCATCTCGTCGGCGAGCGCCGAGCGGTCGAGGGCGACCGCCGTCTGGTCGGCGAGCGTATCAAGCAAGACCGCCGATTCCGGATCGAGTGGACCGGCCGGCCCCGCGAATTCGATGCCGATCACGCCCACCTGCGCATTGCGGGCGCGTAGCGGCAGGAACAGCCACGGCACGCTCGGCAATGTGCCGGTGCCGGCGCCCGCCGGCTCGTTGCGCTCCAGCGCCCAGCGGGCGGCACTCATGGAGGCGGTGTCGAGCCGGTCTTCCGGCGGCCACGCCGCCGCCAGCACCACCTGCGTGCCCTGCGGCACCAGAATGGCGGTGGAGCGGCCGAGAATGGTCTGGATCTCGGAAGCCGCCGCCTCCGCAACGGCGCCGGATTCCACCAAAGTGGAGAGCTTGCGGGTGAATTCATAAAGCCGCCGCGCCGCGCGCATGCGGATCGCCGCCGCTTCCGCCCGCTCGCGCGAGCGGCCGGCCACCGCCGAGATCAGAACCGCGATGATAAGGAAGATGGCCAGCGCCAGCAGTTCGTGCGGCCGCGCGATGGTAAAGGTGTAGACCGGGTCGATGAAGAAGAAATTGTAGGTCAGCGCCGACAGCAGCGAGGCGAACACCGCCGCCCGCACGCCGAACTGGATCGCCGGCACCAGCACCGCGAGTAGATAGACCATTGAGACGTTGGGCAGCGCCACCAATTGGGTGAGCCCCTCCCCCGCGATCGTCGCAAGGGCCACGGAGCACGCCGCCACCACATAGCCGAGCGTGTCGCCGTGAGGTGCGGCGGGGCGCGGCGGGCGAACCGGCGGCGCTTCGTTTTCCTCGCCGAACGTCACCACGTGGACGGCGATGCCGCGCGCTTTGCGCACCAGGGCATCGGCAAGGGTGCGCCAGAACAGGCGGTTGAGGCGCGAGGGGCGCGCCTGCGCCACCACGATCTGCGTCACGTTCTCGAACCGCGCGAAGCGCAGCAGCTCGGCCACCAGATCATTGCCGACCAGCGCCCGCGTCTCGGCGCCGAGACTTTCCGCGAGGCGCAGCGCCTCCTGGATGCGCTGGCGCTCGGCGACGCTCGGCAGGGCGCCGGGACGCTCCACGGTGATGGCGAACCAGGGCGCGTCGGCAAGGTCGGCGAGGCGCTTCGCCTCTCGCACCACCCGCTGGGCCGACGCATCCGGGCCGACGCAGACGAGAATGCGTTCCCCCGCCGCCCACGGCCCCTCGATGGCGCCGCCCTGCATGTGCTCTACAAGATCGCTGTCCACCCGCGCGGCCACCCGGCGCAAAGCGAGTTCGCGCAAGGCTGTGAGGTTGGTCGGCTTGAAGAAATTCTCGATCGCCCGCGCGGCCGTATCCTGGATGTAGATCTTGCCCTCCGCGAGCCGCTTCAGCAGCTCGTCCGGCGGCAGATCCACCATCACCACCTCGTCCGCTTCCTGGAGCGCGGTATCCGGCACGGTTTCGCGCACCCGCACGCCGCAGATGCGCTGGACCACTTCGTTCAGGCTTTCCAGATGCTGGATATTGAGCGTGGTCCACACGTCGATGCCGGCATCAAGGATGTCGCGCACATCCTGCCAGCGCTTGGGGTGTCGGCTGCCCGGCACATTGGTGTGGGCGTATTCGTCCACCAGCAGCAAGGCCGGCCGGCGCGCCAGAGCGGCGTCGAGATCGAACTCTGGCACGAGGCGGCCGCGATAGGCGATGGATTTGCGCGGCAGGATCTCCAGCCCCTGCGTGATCGCCTCGGTCTCCCGGCGTCCGTGGGTCTCGACGATGCCCGCCACCACGTCCAACCCGCCTTCCTTGGCGACCCGTGCCGCCTGGCACATGGCATAGGTCTTTCCGACGCCCGGCGCTGCGCCCAGGAACACGCGCAGCTTCCCCCTGCCCTCGCGCTCGGCCTTGGCGAGGAGGGCATCCGGCGAGGCGCGCGGCTTGTCCTGCAATTTCAAGTCCCTTTTTGGTGCGCTCTGCGGCGGCGCTACGGGAATGGATGAGCCGATCCTTCGCGGACCGGCCCTTCCGTGGCAACTATTTTTGCGCGTCCAAGGCGATGTTCAGTTTCAGCACGTTCACGCGCGGCTCGCCGAAAATGCCGAGTTCGCGCGGCTCGATGTTCTGCGCCACCACCTGCCGCACCTTGTCTTCCGGAAGGTTGCGGGCGGCCGCGACGCGCTTCACCTGATCCTGCGCATAGGCCGGAGAGATGTGCGGATCGAGCCCGCTGCCGGAGGTGGTGACGGCATCGGCGGGGATTTCGCCGGTGATGCCGTCCGTGCGGAGCGCCGCAACATCGGCGACGATGCGGTCCTTCAGCTTGGCGCTGGTGGGCGCGAGATTGCTGCCGGAGGAGTTGGAGGCATCATAACCGTCTCCGGCCGCCGACGGCCGGGGATGGAAATAGCCCGCGCCCTCGGTCTTCTGGCCGATGAGGGCGGAGCCGACGACCACGCCGTTGCGTTCGATCCGGCTGCCGTTCGCGGCGGCGGGGAAGGCCAGTTGGGCGAGGCCGGTGACGGCGAGCGGATAGGCAATGCCCGTGATCACCGTGAATGCGGCGACCAGGACGATGGCGGGACGAAGCTGGGACAACATATGCGCCTCCTTCAGGCGAGGCCAGTTCAGGCGAGACCAAGTGCGGTCACGGCGAGATCGATCAGCTTGATGCCGATGAAGGGCACCAGGATGCCGCCGAGGCCGTAGATCAACAGGTTGCGGGCAAGCACGCTTTCCGCGCTGGCGGGCTTGTAGGGCACGCCCCGCAAGGCCAGCGGGATCAGCGCGATGATGATCAGGGCGTTGAAGATCACCGCGGAGAGGATGGCGCTCTGCGGCGTCGACAGGCCCATGATGTTGAGCACGCTCAATTCCGGGATCGCGACGATGAACAGCGCCGGGATGATGGCGAAATATTTCGCCACGTCGTTGGCGATGGAGAAGGTGGTCAGCGAGCCACGCGTCATGAGGAGCTGCTTGCCGATGCCGACGATCTCGATGAGCTTGGTGGGATCGCTGTCGAGATCCACCATGTTGCCGGCCTCGCGGGCGGCCTGGGTGCCGGTCTGCATGGCCACGCCCACGTCCGCCTGCGCCAAAGCGGGCGCATCGTTGGTGCCGTCGCCGCACATGGCCACCAGCCGCCCGCGCCGCTGCTCGTTGCGGATATAGCTCAGCTTGTCCTGCGGGGTGGCCTCGGCGATGAAATCGTCGACGCCGGCTTCCGAGGCGATGGCGGCGGCGGTCACGGGGTTGTCGCCCGTCACCATCACGGTGCGGATGCCCATGCGGCGCAATTCGGCGAAGCGCTCCTTGATGTCGGGCTTCACCACGTCCTTCAGATGGATGACGCCGAGCAGGCGACCGCCTTCCGCAAGGCCAAGCGGCGTGCCGCCCGAGCGGGCGATGCGATCCACCGCCGCCTTGAACTCGGCCGGCTCGCTCGCCTTGCCGGTCAGTCCTTCAGAGACGAAGCGGCGCACCGCATCCACCGCGCCCTTGCGCACTTTGCGCCCGGCAAGGTCGATGCCGGAGATGCGGGTGGACGCCGAGAACGGCACGAAGCTCGCCCCCTCCGGCACGAGGGTCACGTCGATGCCGAAGGTCTCCCGCGCCAAGGCGAGGATGGAGCGGCCTTCCGCGGTCTCGTCGGCCAGCGAGGCGAGCACCGCCGCCTCCATGGCTTCGCGCTCGCTCACGCCCGGAACGGGGATGACCTCGGTGGCCATGCGGTTGCCGAACGTGATGGTGCCGGTCTTGTCCAGCAGCAGGGTGTCCACGTCGCCCGCCGCTTCCACCGCGCGGCCGGACATGGCCAGCACGTTGTGGCGCACCAGGCGATCCATGCCGGCGATGCCGATGGCCGAGAGCAGGCCGCCGATGGTGGTGGGGATCAAGGTGACCAGCAGCGCCACCAGCACCGGCACCGCCAGTTCCGTGCCGCCATAGAGGCCGAGGCCATAGAGCGTCACGACGGTGATGAGGAAGATCAGCGTCATGCCCACCAGCAGGATGGTGAGGGCGATCTCGTTCGGGGTCTTCTGCCGTTCAGCGCCTTCCACCAGGGCGATCATGCGATCGAGGAAGGAGGAGCCGGCGGCCGCCGTGATGCGCACCACCACATAGTCCGACACCACGGTGGTGCCACCGGTCACGGCCGAGCGGTCGCCGCCGCTTTCGCGGATGACGGGCGCGCTCTCGCCCGTGATGGCGGCCTCGTTCACCGAGGCGATGCCTTCGATGATCTCGCCGTCGCCGGGCACGAGGTCGCCGGCTTCCACGAGGACGATGTCGCCCACCTTCAGATCCAGGGCCGAAACGCTGGAGAAACGCTCGCGGTTCTTCGGGTCGGCGAGCTTCTTCGCCACCGTGTCGGTGCGGGCGCGCTTCAGGCTTTCCGCCTGGGCGCGGCCCCGCCCTTCCGCCACCGCTTCCGCGAAATTGGCAAACAGGACCGTGAACCACAGCCAGCCCATGATCTGGCCGGTGAAGGACACCGGCGCGCCGGTGAGCAGGTCGCGCAGGAAAATGGCGGTGACGAGCGCCGCCACCACTTCGGTGACGAAAATCACCGGATTTTTCATCAGGGAGCGCGGATCGAGCTTCTTGACGGCATCGATCGCGGCCCGGCCGATCAGGTCGGGGCTGGCGATGGAGGAGACGGATTTTGCGGACATTTTAAGCTCCGTTCCTCAGAAGGTCTTGCCGGCCAGCATCTGCACCTGCTCGGCGATGGGGCCGAGGGCGAATGCCGGGAAAAACTGCAGACCGCCGAGGATCAAGATGACGCCGATGAGAAGGGCCACGAACAGCGGCCCATGGGTCGGGAACGTGCCGGTGGAAGCGGCGAGGCGCGGCTTGGCGGCGAGCGAGCCGGCGATCGCCATCATCGGCACGATGTAGGCGAAGCGGCCGAACAGCATGGCGAAGCCGAGCGTCGTGTTCCACCAGGGCGTATTGGCCGAGAGCGAGGCGAAGGCCGAGCCGTTGTTGCCGGTGCCGGAGGCATAGGCATAGAGCACCTCGGTCAAGCCATGGGGTCCGCCGTTGCCGATGCCGGCCGCGGGCCCCGGAAGATTGGCGGCGAGCGCCGTGAAGCCGAGCACGAAGATGGGCAGCACGAGGCTCGCCAGCACCGCCATCTTCACTTCCTTGGCCTCGATCTTCTTGCCGAGATATTCCGGGGTGCGGCCCACCATGAGGCCGGCCACGAACACGGCGATGATCGCCATCACCAGCAGGCCGTAGAGGCCCGAGCCGACACCGCCCGGAAGGATCTCGCCGAGCTTGATGAGCACCAGGGGCACCAGGCCGCCGAGCGGGGTGAAGGAGCCGTGCATTGCGTTCACCGCGCCGCAGGAAAGCCCGGTCGTCACCGCCGCCCAGAGCGCGGAGAGCGCGAGGCCGAAGCGCACTTCCTTGCCTTCCATATTGCCGCCGGCCGGGTCGAGCCCTGCCTGTTGCAGCACCGGCGTGCCGGCCGCTTCCGCCCAATAGGCGACGGCCACACCCGCGATCAGCAGGATGAAGACCACGGCGAGCAGGGCTTTCGCCTGGCGCTTGTCGCCGATGAGATGGCCGAAGGCGAACACGATGGCGGTGGAGATCACCAGCATCTGCCACACTTGCAGCATGTTGCCGAGCGCGGTCGGGTTCTCGAACGGGTGGGCGGCGTTGACGTTGAAGAAGCCGCCGCCGTTTGTGCCCAACTGCTTGATGGCAATCTGGGAGGCCACCGGGCCGATGGCGATGTTCTGCTGCGCGCCATCGAGCGTGGTGGCGGCGAACGAGCCGTCCAGCGTCTGCGGCATGCCGGTCGCCACCAGGATCAGAGCGGTGACGAACGCCAGCGGCAACAGAATGTAGAGCGTCGAGCGGGTGGCATCGACGAAGAAATTGCCAACGCCCGCCGCGCCGGAGCGGGCGAAGCCCCGCACCAAGGCGATGGCGAGCGCGATGCCGGTGGCGGCGGACAGGAAGTTCTGCACCGTGAGCCCCACCATCTGGCTGAAATTGCTCATGGTGGTCTCGCCGCCATAGGCCTGCCAATTGGTGTTGGTGACGAAGCTCACCGCCGTGTTGAAAGCGAGATCCGGCGTCAGGGCGCCGAAGCCCTGCGGGTTCACCGGCAGCACGCCCTGCAGGCGCAGGATCGCATACAGCAGAGCGAAGCCGGCGGCGTTCAGCGCCAGCATGCCGAGCGTATAGGCGACCCAACCCTGTTCCTTGTCCGGATCGACCCCGGCGAGGCGGTAGAGGCCGCGCTCGACCGGGCCGAGCACAGGGGTCAGAAAATTGCGTTCACCCGCGAACACGCGGGCCATGAAGCGACCGAGCGGGATGGCGCATGCCACCACCGCTATGAAGAGGATCGCGATCTGAAGCCAGCCATTGGAGGTCATGGCGTTGCATCACCTGAGAAAAGCGTTGGGGGGATTGGCGCGGGGGCGGTCAGAACCGCTCAGGTCGCACCAATGCGAAAACGAGATAGGCTGCGAGCGAGAGGCTCACCGCCGCCCCGAGAACGAGGTCGAGCATGGGTTTCTCCTCAGGCTTGCGCCGCAAAGCGCAGGTAGAGCGCCATCAAAGCGAAGAAGGCGAAGCCGAGAACGAGATAGATAAGGTCAAGCATGGAGCACTCCTTGCGTGGAGGTGTCCTAGACCCGCTGCGCATAAAGCCGCGATCCGGGATTTGCCGGCCGGCATAAGGATTCCATAAAGACGCGTCAGGGGGTGCGTCCCTGCGCACGCGGGACCCAGCAGGGCAAAGGCGAGCTTGCCCCTTGATCTGCGCCGCACCAATGAGGCGTATCAAGGCGGCCGGCTTCCGGCATAAGGATATTCAGGCATTCCCCGGCGCGCGGAGCTTTGGGCCATGGACAGCCATGTGGTCGCGGACCAGAACGCGGTGTTCGCCTTCCTGGCCGACCCCTCGACCCATGGCGGCGCGCAAGTCTCGCGCATCGATACCCATGGCGCCGCCGTCTTCCTGGCAGGCGCGGTCGCCTACAAGGTGAAGCGGGCGGTTGCCTTCCCCTATATGGATTTCTCGACCCTGGAGAAGCGCCACGCCGCCTGCGAGCGCGAGCTGGACGTGAACCGCGCCAACGCGCCCGGCATCTATCTCGCCGTCGTGCCGATTGCGCGCACGGCCGATGGACTTTCCCTGGGCGGCACGGGCACGCCGGTGGAGTATGCGGTGAAGATGCGCCGCTTCGACGAGGCCCAAACCCTCGACCGGCTGAAGAAGGACGCCTTCACCCCGGCCCTCATCGCCGCCCTCGCCCACGCCGTCAGCGCGGCCCACGCCCGCGCCCCGGTGATACGGAACGCGGCGGACGCCATCGCGCCGCTCGCCAGTGTCATCGAACAGAATGCCGCTGACTTCGCCGAAAACCCGGAGTTCTTCCCGCCGGAGGCAGCCCGCACCCTCACGCAGGCCACTGTCGACGCGCTGGAATCGGTGGCGCCATTGCTGCGGAGGCGGGCGGCGCAGGGCCATGTGCGGCGCTGCCACGGCGACCTGCACTTGCGCAACATCGTGCTGCTGGATGGCACGCCGGTGCTGTTCGACGCCATCGAGTTCAACGACGACATCGCCGTCTGCGATGTGCTTTACGACCTCGCCTTCCTGCTGATGGATCTGTGGGAGCGCGGCCTATCGGACGCGGCCAATGGGGTGCTGAACCGGTATCTGTGGGCGGGGCCGGAAGAGCATTATGCGGCGCTCGCGGCGCTGCCTCTGTTTCTCAGCCTGCGCGCCGCGATCCGAGCCAAGGTGCAGGCGGCGGGCTTGGCGCATCTGCCTGCGGCGCGGCAGGAGGAGGCGGGCGCGGAAATCGCCCATTATTTCGCCCAGGCGCGGGCATTCCTCGGCGCCCCGAAGGCACGTCTCCTGGCGGTCGGTGGGCTGTCGGGCACGGGCAAGAGCACACTTGCCGCTGCGCTCGCGCCAAGTCTCGGGCGGGCGCCGGGGGCCGTGATCCTGCGTAGCGACATCGAACGCAAGTCCATGGCAGGCATCGGCGAGACCGAGGCCCTTCCGCCGGAGGCCTATACGCCGGAAGCGACCCGGGCGGTCTATGATCGGGTGCGCACGCGCGCCGCTCTCGCGCTGACCGCCGGCCACACCGCCATCGCAGATGCCGTCCATGCACAGCCTCAGGAGCGCCGAGCGATCGAAGCGGTGGCGCACGAAGCCGGCGTCGATTTCCTCGGACTATGGCTCGACGCGCCCGTCGCCACCCTCATCGAGCGCGTCGAGAAGCGGCACGGCGATGCATCCGACGCCACGGCAGACGTGGTGCGCCGACAGGCCGATTACGATCTTGGCGAAATATCCTGGCACAGGATCGCGGCGGCCCACGGCGTGCGGGACGAAGCGCGCGCGATCCTCAAGGCTGCCGGCTTCATCTGACCGGGTTCAGCAATCCTTGCGGGTAGGCCCGACCACGGACGGATTGACCCCTTCGACAGTCGCCGGATGATCCGTGGGAGAACCGGACGTGGGTCCGCTCGGCCCGGTGCCGATGTAGGAGCCGCCGGTGCCGCCGGACCAGCCGGACGACCCCGCTCCGCCCGGCGCCGTGCCGGATCCATCACCACCCGCCGGAGCGGTTGCCGCCGCAGAGGCTGTGGCATCGCAGCCGCTATTGTTCTTGATGGGCGGCCCGGCCTTTTCAGCCGGCACCTGCGCGCTTCCCGGCTGCGGCGGGGTCACGACGGCTTGAGCCGCCGCGTCGCCCGAAAGGATGGCACCAAGCGCGACGGACGCGATGAGTGCGGCGAGAAGTTTCGCCGCCTTATTTGAGTGGGTCACAGGCGCGCCCTCCGGGCTGTTGTGTTTTCACAACGGCAACGCCCGACGGGGGCTCTGCGTTCCCTTGCGGCGTACGGGCCTGCCGTCGGATGCGCTCCGAAAGGCGCGTCGAGCGGGACCGGCCGACGCGCTCAGGCGTCCACCAAGACCTTCGCCTCCCCCGCCTCCACCCGGCCTATGCGGCGGGCAGCGGGATAGCCGGCGGCGAGAATCTCGCCCAGCACCCGGTCCGCCTGCTCCTGCGCCACCGATACCAGCAGGCCGCCGGAGGTCTGCGGGTCGGTCAGCAGGTGGCGCTGCCAATCCTCGATCCCAGGCGGCAGCTCGATGCCCTCGCCATAGCTCGCCCAATTGCGATGCGACGCGCCGGTGACGAACCCCTGCCGCACCAGGGCCTCGGCATGGGAGAGCACCGGCAAATCCTTCCTCTCGATATGAATGCGCACGCCCGAGCCGCGCGCCATTTCGAGCCCATGGCCCAGCAGGCCGAAGCCGGTGACGTCCGTGACGCCGTGCACCGCTTCGTCCTGCGCCAGCGTGGCGCCGACCTTGTTGAGCAAGGTGGTGGAGGCGATCATCTCCTCATAGGCGTCGGGCGAAAGCGCCTCTTTCTTGAAGGCGGCGGAATAGATGCCGATGCCCAGCGCCTTGGTGAGGATCAGCGTATCCCCCGGCTTCGCGTCGCTGTTGCGGCGGATCTGGCTCTTGCGCACCGTGCCGATGACGGCGAGGCCATAGATGGGCTCGCCGGTGTCGATGGAATGGCCGCCGGCCACCGGAATGCCCGCCGCCGCGCACACAGCCGCTCCCCCCTGGAGGATCTCGCGGACGATCTGCGTGTCCACCTTGCCGAGCGGCATGCCCAGGATGGCCAGCGCCATGATGGGCGTGCCGCCCATGGCATAGACGTCCGAAATCGCATTGGTGGCAGCGATGCGGCCGAAATGGTCGGGATTGTCCACCACCGGCATGAAGAAGTCGGTGGTCGCGACGATGCAGGTATCGCCGTCGAGATCCCACACGGCGGCATCATCCCCCGTTTCCGTGCCCACCAGAAGCTTTGCGAACGGCTGCGCCATCGCCTGCCCGCCCAGCAATTCCTGAAGAACGGAAGGGGCCAGCTTGCAGCCGCAGCCGCCGCCATGGGCAAGGCTGGTGAGACGGAAGACGGTATCAGTCATGCGGGGCGTCTCTCACTCGTTCGTTCGGCGAGACCCCCGCCGCGAAGGGCGGGGGTTTGGCACGGGACAGGCTCAGACCGAAATCTCGGTGGCGCGGATGGAATAGCGGAAGGTGTCGGGGTCGAGGCAATCCAGCCGACCCGCCACGGTCTCCGCCTGCGGATACATGAGGAAGCCCACTTTAGGCCCCTTGGAGCCGGGCAGCGCCACGTCGTGGGCGATATTATAGGCCATCCAATTGCCTTCCCAGGCGCCGAACAGGGTCTTGCGGGCCGCCACCACCTTGGGATCGTCAATGCCCAGCTTTCCCGGCGGCTCCTCCAGCACGACCTTGCGCACGTCGGCGGGGTCCATGGGCACCCATCCGTAGCCGGAAAGGAACACTTCCGAGCGGCAATGCTGCGCCTTCGTCACCACCTCGGAATTGGCACCGAGGCTCTTGTATCCGAATTTCGAAGGCGCCACGCGCAGGCCGTAGACATCGCGGGCGGGAATGCCGGCAGCGCGCACCAAACCGACGAACAGGGCATTCAGATCGGCGCACTTGCCGCCCAGATCGCCGCTCTTCAGCAAGCCGGCGATATCGCCCACCCCGCAGCCGCGGGTTGCCGGGTTGCGATAGGTGTTTTCCACGATCCATTCGTAGATGGCGCGCACCTTGGTGACCTCATCCTTGGCGCCGGAGGTGATCTTGTCCGAGGTCTGCTTGACGACGCCGTCGGTGGGGATGAGGTCGGTGGCGGCAAGGAAGGTCATGCGCTCCTTTTCCCCGAGCGGGGCGGCGGTACCGGGCTTGGACAGGTCCACCGCCCGGTCGCGGGTCGCGATCTTGCTGGTGATCTCCACCGCCGGAGCCGCTTCGCTCGCCGACCATTCGAGCGCGAGCATCTGTGCGCCAAATTTTGGATCGCCCACCACTTCGGCGGTGGCGGCATTGGTGGACCAGATGCTGCCGCCGGGACGGAACCATTGATCCTCGGAGAACGCCGGCAGCGGCACCCAGGCGCGCACTGGGCCGACGGTCTTGCCGTCCGGCTTCGCCACTTCCAGGCGCGTCACCACCTGAAAATTGCGCCAAGCGCCGGGCTGTGGCGCGAACCCGTTCTGCGCCCAGGCTCCGGCCGGCAGCAGGGCGGCGGCGGAGAGGGCCGCACCGGAAACCACGAAATCGCGACGCGTAATCATTGTGTGGGTCCTCCAGAAGGTGGATTGGTTGAATCTTGGGCCGGGTGGGCCGGGGTGCTGAGGGGAAACAATGCGGAGATCGTCCGGTCGTTTTCGGCGCGATCCCAATCCACCGGCCCCTGTGCCTGCGCGTGCACGCGGCCGTCCGGTCCCACGAGCACGCTGGAGGGCAGCACGCTGACCTCCCAGGCCCGCGCGGCCAGCCGCTCGCGATCCATCAGGATGGGAAAGGCGACCGGAGTGGTCTCGAGGAACCGGCGCACCCGCGCGTCCACCTCCCCCACGTCCACGGCGAGCAGGGTCATGGGCCGGTCAGCGAAGCGCGTGGCGAGGCGATTGAGCGCCGGCAATTCTTCCCGGCAGGGCTCGCACCAAGTGGCGAAGAAATGCACCAGAACCACCCGCCCTCGAAGTTCGGCGCGGTCCATGATCGCGGCCGGCGCCCCCACCGGGACGAGCGTTTCCAGCGCGAGCGGCGGCGCGGAGGCGGACGCAGGGGTGCCGTCTTCGCCCGTGACAAGGAGGCCAGCGCTTCCCTGGGCGGCGGCGGGGGCGGAAACACACGGCAGGCCGGTGAAAAGTGCGGACACCAGCAGCGCAGCGAAAGCGCCCCGCCGGCTCTCAACAGCGCGCATTCCTTGCTTCGGCTTTATGGTGCAGTTCAGCGGCCTTGCACGGCGCCAGCCACGGAGAAGGAACAGCGGGCGCGCGAATGCCCGCCCCATGCCGTAAGGGCAAGGGATTATGGCATCCAAAATATCGCCCCGAGCCTCGGGAGCCGGCGTGAGGTTCACGCTCAAATGGTGCGCCCGCCCCTCGCACCGGTCAATCGGTGCGCAATCAATATTTCGTGGCTCGACTGAGAAAGACATGCGATGCGCGCAATGATCTTCGCATCTGCAGCATTTTTTGAAATGTTCATTTCGCTGACGCAGCGTCGCCTTGAAAATATTTGCGAGTAAAAAGCAAATGAGACCGCATCATTTTCTTGAGACACGCGCATTTGTGCTCGCGAAGTTTGACATGGTTCCAATTCCAAAATAGCGTCGTGAAGAGCCGGAATCCCGGACAAGGGTGAGTTTTTCCCCTTTTGATTGTCCCCCGTTGGGGGCACTTATCGGAGGTCTTCTTCGATGAACATGGAGCTCTCGCGGCGCCAGTTCTTGAAAACGGCGGGTGCGGGAATCGCGGGCACGTCTCTCGGAGCGTTCGGCTTCGGAGGCATAGAGCAAGCCTACGCAGATTCCATCCGTCCCTTCCGCCTTTTCAATACCACTGAGACGCGCAACACCTGCACTTACTGCTCGGTGGCCTGCGGCATCCTGATCTATTCCAAGGGTGATCTGAAAAAGGGCGAAAAAGCCGAAATCACCCATATCGAGGGCGACGTCGACCACCCCACCAATCGCGGCACCCTGTGCCCGAAGGGCGCGGCCCTCCTCGACATCGTGCACTCCAAGACCCGCCTGCATCACCCCATGCTGCGCAAGGCCGGCTCCGACAAGTTCGAGCAGGTGAGCTGGGATGTGGCGCTGGACAAGATCGCGCGGGTCCTCAAGGATGATCGCGACAAGAACTTCATCGCCAAGAACAATGACGGCGTGACCGTCAATCGCTGGGTGACCACCGGCTTCCTCGCCGCCTCGGCCACCACCAACGAAACTGCCTGGTGCACGTACAAGGTTGTACGCAGCGCCGGCATGCTGGTATTCGACAACCAAGCGCGGGTTTGACACGGCCCCACGGTGTCCAGTTTGGGCCCAACTTTTGGCCGTGGCGCGATGACCAATTCGTGGACTGATATCAAGAACACGGATCTGGTTGTCATCATGGGCGGCAATGCCGCCGAGGCGCACCCTTGCGGGTTTAAATGGGTTACGGAGGCGAAAGCCACCCGTGGCGCGAAGCTTGTCGTGGTCGATCCGCGCTATACGCGGTCGGCGGCGGTTTCCGATTATTACGCGCCGATCCGCCAGGGAACCGACATCGCGTTCCTGAATGGCGTGATCAATTACTGCATCCAGAACGACAAGGTGCAGTGGGACTATGTGAAGGCCTTCACCAACGCGACCTATGTCGTGAAGGACGGCTTCGAGTATAAGGACGGCCTGTTCACCGGCTATGACGAAAGCAAGCGGGACTATAACCGCTCGACCTGGGACTACCAGATCGGCGCCGACGGCTATGCCGTGGTGGACGATACGCTGGAAAACCCCCGGTGCGTCTGGAACCTGCTGAAACAGCACGTTTCGATCTACACCCCGGAAATGGTGGAACGCATCACCGGCACGCCGAAGGATAAATTCCTGAAGGTGGCGTCGATGATTGCCGAGTGCTCGGCGCCGAACAAGACGATGACGTCGATGTACGCGCTCGGCTGGACCCAGCATTCCAAGGGCTCCCAGAACATCCGCACCATGGCGATGCTCCAGCTCATCCTGGGCAATATCGGCGTGCGCGGCGGCGGCATGAATGCCTTGCGCGGGCATTCCAATATCCAGGGTCTGACCGACATCGGCCTGATGTCGAACCTGATCCCCGGCTATCTGACCTTGCCGACGGAAAAGGAAGCCGACTTCCCCACCTATATGTCGACGCGCGGCTTCAAGCCGTTGCGGCCGAACCAGATGAGCTACTGGCAGAACTACAAGAAGTTCTTCGTCAGTTTCCAGAAGGCCATGTGGGGCCCGGCAGCGACGGCGGAAAACAACTTCGCCTACGACTATCTCCCGAAGCTCGATGTTCCCGCCTACGATGTCCTGCGTGCTTTCGAGCTCATGAAGCAGGGCAAGATGAACGCCTATTTCTGCCAGGGCTTCAACCCGCTCCAGGCGTTCCCCAACAAGGCCAAGCTTGCCGAAGCGCTCGGCAAGTTGAAGCTGCTGGTCATCATGGACCCGCTGGAGACCGAAACCGCCCGGTTCTGGGAGAACCACGGGGTCTACAATCCCGCCGATCCCGCCAAGATCCAGACTGAGGTGATCCAGCTTCCGACCACCTGCTTCGCCGAGGACGAAGGCGCGCTGGTGAATTCCGGCCGCTGGCTCCAATGGCATTGGGCCGCCGGCTCGCCCCCGGGCGAGTCCAAGCCCGATACCTGGATCATGGCGCAGATCTTCCTGCGGCTGAAAGCCTTGTACCAGAAGGAGGGCGGCGCGTTCCCGGACGCCATCGTCAATCTGCAATGGAACTACAAGGACCCCAACGAGCCATCCCCCGAGGAACTCGCGAAGGAGATGAACGGCTATGTCGTGAGCGACGTGGCCGACCCCAACGATCCGACCAAGAAGCTGCTGGAGGCCGGCAAGCAATTGCCGAGCTTCGCCGCCTATCGCGACGACGGCACCACCGCCGGCGGCTGCTGGATCTATTCCGGCTGCTTCACCGAGGCGGGCAACATGATGGCGCGCCGGGACAATAGCGACCCGGACGACACGGGTGCGTATCCGAAATGGACGTTCTCGTGGCCGGCCAATCGGCGCATCATCTACAATCGCGCCTCGGCCGACATCAACGGAAAGCCGTGGGACGATACCCGCAAGCTGCTCTGGTGGGACGGCGCCAAATGGACCGGATACGACGTGCCGGACATCGCGCCCACGGCCAAGCCGCAGGATGTCGGACCGTTCATCATGAACCCGGAAGGCGTGTCCCGCCTGTTCGCCCGGGGCATGATGCGCGAAGGCCCGTTCCCGGTGCATTATGAGCCGTTCGAGAGCCCGATCGCCAATGTGATCGCCCCGAAAGTC
Organism: Roseixanthobacter pseudopolyaromaticivorans; assembly: GCF_043195145.2. NCBI lineage: Bacteria > Pseudomonadati > Pseudomonadota > Alphaproteobacteria > Hyphomicrobiales > Xanthobacteraceae > Roseixanthobacter > Roseixanthobacter pseudopolyaromaticivorans. The sequence goes on along the minus strand of NZ_CM195539.1, from coordinate 1,684,945 downwards.
CGGGGCAATCCGGTGGCGCGCGTGTTCAAGGACGACTTCGCCCAGTTCGCCGAGGTCGGTTCGCCGGACTTCCCTTATGCGGCGACCTCCTATCGCCTCACGGAGCATTTCCACTACTGGACCAAGAACAACCACGTGAACTCGGTCCTGCAGCCGGAATTCTTCGTGGAAATCTCGGAACAACTGGCCAAGGAGAAGGGCATTTCCAACGCCGGATGGGTGCGCGTGTGGTCGAAGCGCGGCTCGGTGTTCGCCAAGGCCTATGTGACGAAGCGCATCCAGCCGCTGATCTGCGACGGCAAGACGGTGCACATCGTCGGCATCCCCATCCATTGGGGGTTCGTCGGCGCGGCCAAGAAGGGCTTCCCCGCCAACGTGCTGACGCCGTTCGTGGGCGACGCCAACATCGAGACGCCGGAATACAAGGCGTTCTGCGTCAACATCGAGCCCTCCACCGGGCCGGTGGCGTGAGGGAGGTGAGATAATGTTTCCCCCAGCCCCAAATCCCCCGGTGACCGCCGTTGCCCCGAAATACGGGCAGCAGGATCTGATCCGTCGGTCGGCGTCCACCATCGCGCCGCCCGCCCAGACGCAGACCGCCGTGGCCAAGCTCATCGACGTGTCGAAGTGCATCGGCTGCAAGGCCTGCCAGGCGGCGTGCCTGGAATGGAACAATCTCCATGAGGAGATCGGGACGTTCAACGGCACCTACACCAACCCGCCGGACCTGACGCCCAACACCTTCACCCTGATGCGTTTCACGGAATGGACCAATCCGGAAACGCAGAACCTGGAATGGCTGATCCGCAAGGACGGCTGCATGCATTGCGCGGACCCCGGCTGCCTGAAGGCATGCCCGGCACCTGGTGCGATCGTGCAATATTCCAACGGCATCGTGGATTTCGACCACGATAAGTGCATCGGCTGCGGCTATTGCGTGAAGGGCTGCCCCTTCAACATTCCCCGCATCTCGCAGGTGGACCACAAGGCGTACAAATGCACCTTGTGCTCGGACCGTGTCGCGGTGGGCCAGTGGCCCGCCTGCGCCAAGGCGTGCCCGACCCAGGCGATCGCCTTCGGCACCAAGGACGACATGAAGAAATGGGCCGATGGGCGCATCAAGGATCTGAAGTCGCGCGGCTTTGCTAATGCCGGCCTCTACGATCCGCCGGGCGTCGGCGGCACCCACGTCATGTATGTGCTGCAGCATGCGGACCAGCCGGAAATCTACGCCGGCCTGCCCAAGAACCCGACCATCAGCCCGGTGGTCGAGATCTGGAAGGGCATGACGAAGTACGTCGGCTTCGCCGCGATCGGCCTCGCGGCCGTAGCGGGCGTGCTCCACCATCTCGTCGCCGGCCCCAACAAGGTCAGCAACGAGGATGAGGAAAACGCCGAAAAACTCACCGGGAGTGACCCGCGATGAGCAATGACTATGACGTCGAATCCGGTGACGGGGTCCACAAGGGCCGCCCCGTCACCGTAGACCGCTACACGCTCGGCGCGCGCATCAACCACTGGATCACGGCCATCAGCCTGATCCTGCTGGCGCTTTCCGGCATGGCGCTGTTCAGCCCCTCGCTGTTCTTCCTCACGAACCTGTTCGGCGGCGGACAGTGGACGCGCGCGATCCATCCCTGGATCGGCGTGGTGCTGTTCTTCTCCTTCGCCGGACTGTTCCTGCGCTTCTGGCGTGCGAACCTGTGGAAAGCGGAGGACGGCACCTGGCTCGCGCGCATTCGCGACGTGCTGGGTGGCCATGAGGAGCGCCTGCCGGAAGTCGGCAAGTACAATGCCGGCCAGAAGTTCGTGTTCTGGGGCATGTCCTTGCTGATCATCGTGCTGATCACGAGCGGCTTCGTGGTGTGGGACCAGTATTTCTATGGGTTCACCACCATCCCCCAGAAGCGGGTCGCGATCCTGGTGCACGCGCTGGCCGCGATCGCCATCATCTGCGTGTGGATCATCCACGTCTATGCGGCGATCTGGGTCCGTGGCACCATCGGCGCCATGACCAAAGGCCAGGTGACCGGCGGATGGGCTTGGCGCCACCATCGCAAATGGCTGCGCGAGCTGGTTTCCAAGGGCAAGCCGGGTCGCACGCCGGCGGAATGAGGGCGGCGGACGCGGGGTGGCGCTCGGCCGGCGCCCCTTGAATCTGCCGCGCGGTCACATAGGTCTGAAACGCGCGGGGGCGGAGTGCCGATAAGGCGTCTCCGCCCCCGTGCTTCTGTCCCCGAGTTTGAACCACGTGGCCCGTGGGGTTCGTGAGGATTGGCATGTCAGAATTTTCCGGCGATCCGGGCGCCATTGAACCCGATCCGAGCCTCATTGGCGGCATTGCCCAGCCTCCCCTGGCCATACTTCCCGATCCGCCCGCTTTGTTCGCCAAGCGCGCCCAGCGCTTCCGGGACTTGGCGCCGCACAGCGAGCTTCGGCCGTACCTGCTGTTCCTCGCCGAGCTGGTGCAGGCGCAGCACGACATCCAGGATGGCCTACCCGCACCGATCCTTCCCGACGGGGCGGCGCGCAAGCGCGCGGCGGAATTCGCGATGCCGCCGCTGGATCGGACGCAATTCGCCTATGACGACGCGTTCGGCACCACGTTCGACCGGCTTCTCCACGCCATGCAGGGGGTCGAAAAGCCCGATGCGGCCGCCGCGGCGCTTGATGCGGTCATGCGCGCCCCGCCGCTGGCCCGGGAAGCCATGATCCTGAACGTGCTGGCGGATTCCATTCCGGCCGAGACGATGGCGGAGCACATCTATGTGGCCGCCGCGCTCCAGGTGCATTTCGCCCGCCTCGCCGCCCGCCTCGATGCAAAGGCGCTGGTCACGCTCGGAGACGGCGTGTGCCCCTGCTGCGGCGGGCCGCCAGTCTCCAGCCTGATCGTCGAATGGCCGAGCGCGCCGGGCGCGCGCTATTGCGCCTGCTCGCTGTGCGGCACCTTGTGGAACCAGGTACGCGTGCGGTGCGTGCTGTGCGGCTCGACCAAGGGGATTGGATTGCAGGAGGTCGAAGGCGCCTCGGGCGCCGCCAAGGCGGAGACCTGCGATTCCTGCCACAGCTACACGAAGCTTTTCTATCAGAGCAAGGATGCGGCGGCGGAGCCGGTCGCCGACGATGTCGCCTGGCTCGGGCTCGATCTGCTGATGCGGGACGGCCCCTATCGGCGCGGCACGTTCAATCCGTTCCTGCTCGGCTATTGAGGCGGCCGCCATGCGCGATCCCGCCCTCGCCGCGCGCGAAGCCCTGCGTGCGCTTCCCTCCGTCGATCAGGTGCTCAAGCTGGAAACGGCCCAGGCCGCGCTGAGCCGCCACGGCCGCGCGGCTGCAACGAAAGCCGTGCGCGCGGCGCTCGATGCCGCCCGCGCCGCGACTCGCGCCGGTGCCCCGCCCGCCGGCGCCGACGAGATCGCGGGCGCCGCGCTGCGCGTGCTGGAGACGGAGGCGCAGCCAAGCCTGCGTCCGGTCTTCAATCTCACCGGCACCGTGCTGCACACCAATCTCGGCCGCGCGATCCTCAGCGAGGAAGCGATCGCAGCCGCCACCGCCGCCATGCGCAGCGCGGTGGCGCTGGAATTCGACGTGGAGAGCGGCAAGCGCGGCGACCGCGACGACCATGTGCGCGCGCTTTTGTGCGACCTCACCGGCGCGGAGGATGCGACGGTGGTGAACAACAATGCCGCCGCCGTTCTGCTGGTGCTGAACACGCTCGCGCTCGGCAAGGAGTCCATCGTCTCGCGCGGCGAGCTGATCGAGATCGGCGGCGCCTTCCGCATGCCAGACATCATGGCCCGCGCCGGCACCACTTTGGTGGAGGTCGGCACCACCAATCGCACCCATCCAAAGGATTATGTCGGGGCCATCGGCCCGCAGACCGGGCTGGTCGTGAAGGTGCACACCTCCAACTACCGCATCGAGGGCTTCACCACCGAGGTTTCGCCGCGCGATCTGGCCGATATCGCGCATGAACGCGAAGTGCCCCTGTTCCACGACCTTGGCTCGGGGACGCTGGCGGATCTCGCGCGCTACGGCCTGGTGCACGAGCCGACGGTGCGGGAAAGCATCGATGATGGGGCTGATATCGTCACCTTCTCCGGCGACAAGTTGCTGGGCGGCCCGCAGACCGGCTTCATCGTCGGCAGGCGCGACCTGATCGCCGCCATCAACAAGAACCCCATGAAGCGGGCCCTGCGGGTGGACAAGATCCGCCTCGCGGCGCTGGAAGCCACCTTGCGGCTCTATCGCGATCCGGACCGGCTCGCGTCCCGCCTGCCGACGCTGCGCCTGCTCGCCCGGCCGCTCGCCGAGATGCAAGAGCTGGCGGAGCGGCTGAAGCCTCTGTTCGCCGAGCGGCTCGGCACCAGGTTCGCGGTGTCCATCGTGCCCTGCAAGAGCCAGATCGGCTCCGGCGCCCTGCCGCTGGAAACCTTGCCGAGCGTCGCGCTCGCGCTCGCACCCACCGATGGCAGCGGGCGTGCACTGGACGCGCTGGCGCGCGCTCTGCGCGCCTTGCCGGTTCCGGTCATCGGCCGCATCGAAGATGGGGCGCTGCTGCTGGATCTGCGGTGCCTGCTGGACGAGGCCGGCTTCAGCGCCGCGATCGCCCGGCTCACGGCATCAGAAAGCGAGCGGGCCCATGGGGTGGCTTGACCTGCTGCGCGGACGCAAGGCCACCCCCGCATCGCCCAGCGAGCCGCTGGCCGCGCCCGCCGATCCTGAGGCGCGCATGGCCGAGGCGCTCGCGGCCGCGCAGGCGGGCGATTACGAGACCGCACTCTATCTGTGGGAAGGTCTGGCGCGTGCCGGTGTCGCCCGGGCGCAGAACAATATCGGCGCCTGCTTTGCCGAGGGGCTGGGCGTGGAGCGCGATCCCGCCCTCGCCTTCCGCTGGCTGCATCTCGCCGCCGAGAATGGCGATCCCGTGGGCCAGCGCAATCTCGCGGCCCTGTATTTCAAGGGCGAAGGCGCGCCGCAGGACTATCTGCGGGCAGCCGAGCTCTATCGCGCCGCCGCCGACCAGGGCGACGCGCCCGCGCAGGACATGCTGAGCTGGATGCTGCTGGAAGGCGAGGTCGTCCCCTTCGACGCCGCGGCAGCCCGCCGCTTCGCGGAGCTGGCGGCGGACCAGGGAATAGCGTCCTCAATGACCCGCCTCGGCATGCTCTATCACAATGCCCTGGGGGTCGAGCGCGACCCGGCCGAGGCCGTGCGCTGGTGGCGGCGCGGCGCCGAGCGCGGCGATGCCGACGGCCAGGCCATGCTGGGCGCCGCCCATCATATCGGCTCCGGCGCGCCGCGCGATCCGCTTGCGGCCTATGAATGGCTCCTGCGGGGCTATCATGGCGGCAGCGGCCTTGCGGCGCCGTTCATGGAGGCGGTGCGCGCCACGCTCTCGCCGGAACAGGAAGCGGAAGCCGAACGGCGCGCCGCTTTGCCCCTTCCCGCACCGGAGCCGCTGCCATGATCATCGGCACCGCCGGGCATATCGACCACGGCAAGACATCGCTGGTGCGCGCGCTCACCGGCGTCGATACCGACCGCCTGAAGGAAGAGAAAGCGCGCGGCATCACCATCGACCTCGGCTTTGCCTATCTGCCGCTGGAAAATGGCGAGACGCTGGGCTTCATCGACGTTCCCGGCCACGAGCGCTTCGTCCACACCATGCTGGCCGGCGCAAGCGGCATCGATTTCGTGCTCCTGGTAGTGGCGGCGGACGACGGGGTGATGCCGCAGACGCGCGAGCATCTCGCCATCGTCGATCTTCTCGGCGTCTCCCACGGGCTCGTCGCCCTCACCAAGGCGGACCTCGTGGACGAAGCGCGCCGCGCGGAGGTCACGGCGCAGATCGCGGCCACGCTCGCGGGAACGGCGCTTGAAGGCGCGGAGATCGTGCCGGTCTCAACCCTCACGGGCGAAGGCGTGGCGCAGGTCCGCCAGCGTCTGGTAGACGCGTCCGAGCATCTGGCGCAGCGCGCCGCCTCCGGCCGGTTCCGCCTTGCGGTGGATCGTTCCTTCACGCTGTCTGGCGCGGGAACGGTCGTCACCGGAACCGTGCTATCCGGCGTGGTACGGGTGGGCGACCGCGTGGTCGTCAGCCCCTCCGGCCTTGCCGCGCGCGTGCGCTCGATCCGCGCCCAGGACCGGCCGGCGGAGGAAGGGCGCGCCGGCGACCGCTGCGGCCTCAATCTCGTCGGCGACGGCATCACCAAGGACGCCATCGCGCGCGGCGACGTGGTGCTGGACCCGAGCCTCCACGCGCCCAGCGACCATATCGATGCCACGCTGACCGTGCTGGCCAGCGAGGCGAAGCCGGTGGGCCAATGGTTTCCCGTGCGCCTGCACACCGCATCGCGGGAAGTCGGCGCCCGCGTGGTGCTGCTCGGCGACACCCTCGCGCCGGGCGCCAGCGGTCTGGTCCAACTGGTTCTGGAGCATCCCATCGCGGCGGCCGCCGGCGATCGCTATGTGGTGCGCGACACCTCGGCCCAGCGCACCATCGGCGGCGGGCGGTTTCTCGACCTGCGCGCGCCGAGCCGCAAGCGCCGCAGCCCCGAGCGCATCGCCCAGCTCGCCGCCCATGCCCTGCGCGACCCGCGCGATGCGGTGCTCGCTTTGTGCGAGACCGCGCCCTTTTATCTCGACCTGCCCGCCTTCGTGCGCGACCGCGCCCTCGCGCAGTCCGAGGCCGATACGATTGCCGAGGCACTCAACCTGGTGCGCCTGCCCATGGGCGAGAGCGTGCTCGCGCTGTCCGCCGGACGTTGGCAGGCCTTGCACGACGCCCTGATCGAACGGCTCGAAGCCTATCACGCGGAAAATCCCGATCTCGCGGGCATGGGGCGCGAACGCCTGCGCCTGCAATTGTCCCCTCGCCTTCCGGCCCCCGCCTTCCTCGCCGCCTTGCAGGCGATGGCGCGCAAGGGCGAGATCGCGCTCGATGGCGCCTGGGTGCGGCGCGCGCATTTCGAGGTGCGGCTGACGGCGCGCGACGAAGCCTTGTGGGCGCAGGCGCTGCCGTTGCTCCAGGGCGCGGAGCGATTTCGCCCACCGCGCGTGCGTGATATCGCGAACCTGCGCGCCCAGCCCGAAGCGGACGTGCGGCGCATGTTCAAGCTGCTCGGGCGGATGGGACGCGTGGACGAGATCGCGCACGATCATTTCTTCCTGCGCAGCACGGTCGCCGAAATGGTGGAAATCCTCATCCGGCTTGGCGCCGCGCACGGCAGCTTCACCGCCGCGCAATTCCGCGACGAGGTGGATAACGGGCGCAAGGTGGCGATTCAGATCCTCGAATTCTTCGATCGCCATGGCGTGACCTTGCGCCGGGGCGATCTGCGACGCATCAATCCGCATCGGCTGGACCTGTTCCGCGCGCCGGGCGATGATGCGCCGGCACAGGAACCGGCGGGAACGCCGCAGACCTACGGAAGAGAAGCGTCCCTGGTGGGGCGTCCGGACTTCAAATCCGGGAGGGGCCGCGAGCCGGTCCTTGGTGGGTTCGACTCCCACTCTCTTCCGCCAAATCCACCGACGCCCAATCCGCAAACGCCAAACCCGCCCGCTCGCACGGGCACGCCCGCGCGCAAAGGGACAGAAGCCGCCAAGGCGGCGCGAGGACGCCGATGACCGTGCTTTCCGCCTATCTCGCCAGCCTTGAGACGGCAGCCGCGGCTGCGGAACAGGCCGAGGTCGACTTCCGGCGCGAAACCGAGGCGCGCGCGGCGGTGCTCGCCAACGCCCGCGCCCACGCCTATCGCCGCAGCAACCTGATGGCGACCCTGGCCACCCTGGCCGAAGGGGCGGAGACGCCGGAACTGGCGGTGGCCGCCGTTCAGGCGCATCTGCGCGTGCGCCTCGGCTGGGACGACACGAGCGATGCCCGCGACGCGGTCCTCAGCCGATTCGCCCCGGTCGCCCTCGCCCTGTTTGCCGCCGCGCATCCCGTCGAAGAGGGGAGCGGACCAAGCGACGCCAGGGGGCCTGGGGACGCAGCGCCCGATCCTGCCACTGCGCTGGCCGCGTTCGAGGACTGGTACAGCCAGACGCGCGAAAGCCCGTTCTGGTATCTCTTCGAGCACTACATACCGGAGACGCCCCGTGTCGACTTCTAGCCGCAAGGCGGGCGGCGGCAAGCGTGCCGGCCGCGACGATGCGACCGAATTCGACCTCTGGCTGCAGGAAACCTTCGCCAAGGAAGGGGCCTTCACCGCGCTCGTGGTGCTGGTGAAGATCGGCGGGCTGGAAGTGGCGCCGCTGGCCTCCACCTTCTTCAACATCATCGGCGACGAGATCCGCTGGCCGCAGATCGTCGCGCTGTTCGCGGGCTCCGGCAAGCAATGGGACGGCGCGGCCTTCTTCCCAGTGCTCGATTCCGGCGGTCCGCTGCTCAACGGGGAAGCGAGGGCCCGCCTGCGCGCCGTGGAGGCGCGGGTGAAGGCGGACCGGCTGGTCCTCAACGAAGGCCATTTCTTCGATGCCTGGGGCCGACGGCTCAAGATCGAGGAAGCCACCGCCCATTGAGCGCCAGCGCCGCCCGCGCACCTTCAGCGGATGGGAAAATCGAAATAGGTGTCGGGAAACGGCTCGTTCGCGAGCGTGAAGTGCCACCACTCCTTCTCGAACGGCACGAAGCCGTGGCGCACCATGGCGTCCGCCAGCGTCCTCCGGTTCGCCCGCTGCTGCGGCGTCACCGAGGTGTCGCCCGGCCACGAGCGCGGGCTGAACAGATCGAACGGCGTGCCCATGTCCAGCTCCCGGCCGCTTGTGGCGTCGATCAGCGTGAGATCGAGCGTCGAGCCACGCGAATGGCCGGAGCGGGCCGCGATATAGCCCTCGGCGAACAGGTCCTTCTTGTCCATGTCGGGATAAAAGCGCGCCTTGGTGTGCTGGTCCGCGAGGTCCGCCGCCCAGCGCGCGAAATGCGCCACCGCCCGCGTCGGCCGGTAGCAATCGAAAATCAGCAGGTCGAGGCCCGCCGTGCGCAGATCCGCTTCCACCCCGGCAAGGGCCTGAGCGGCGGGCCGGGTGAGATAGCAGCGCGCGGCCTCATAGCCGTCGACGCGCGCGCCGACGAAATTGTCGGTGCCGTGATAGCGCACGTCGAAACGCGCGCTGGTCAGAACCGACGCCACGTCGACGAAAGCGGCCGGCGGGGCGTCCCGTGCTTCAACGGCGGGCGCAATCCCGCCCACGGCAAGGGCGAAGGCGGCGGGCTTCACGATGCGGTCGATCATGGGGGTCCGGAACAGCACGAGGAGGAGAGCCAGAATAAACCAGCCGGCCGCGCGCGCCACCCCGCGCGCCGAGGCGTTCGCGGGCAAAGCATCGGCGCGCGCCGTGGCCGCCCGCAGCGCTGCGCCAGCGCCGGCCATTGCAAGGGCGTGGCGGCTCTGGCATGTGATGGCGCACTTTCGCACTGCACTCCAATTTGCATCGGTGCCGGCCGCCCATGAAGACCATCATCGTCACCGGAGCCGCGGGACTCGTCGGACAGAATCTCGTGCCGCGCCTGAAGGCCCGCGGCTATCGGGTCGTCGGCATCGACAAGCACCCTGCGAACACCGCCCGGCTGCGGCAGCTTCACCCGGATATCGAGGTGATCGAGGCCGATCTCAGCCAGCCCGGTGCCTGGATGGACGCATTCGCCGGTGCCGATGCCGTGGTGGTGAACCAGGCGCAGATCGGCGGGCTCGACCGCGCCGAATTCGTCGCCAATAACGTCACCGCCACGGAACGGATCATCGAGGCGGTGCGCCGGCATGGCGTGCCCTATTTCGTCGCCATTTCCTCATCCGTGGTGAATTCGGAAGCCAAGGATTTCTATGTGGAGACGAAGACCGCGCAGGAGCGCTTCGTCGACACGGTCGAAACGCCCCACGTTGTGCTGCGCCCCACGCTGATGTTCGGCTGGTTCGACCGCAAGCACCTTGGCTGGTTGCGGCGCTTCATGGACCGCGTGCCGGTGTTCCCGATCCCCGGCTCCGGCAAGTTCCGCCGCCAGCCGCTCTATGCCGGCGATTTCTCCGCCATCATCGCCTCGGCCATCGAAAGCCGCATCACCGGCACCTACGACATCTCCGGCCGCACCGAGATCGACTATATCGACATCATCCGGCTCATCAAAAACATCACCGGCGCCAAGGCGCGCATCGTCAAGATCCCCTACGCTGCCTTCTACGCTTTGCTGAAGACCTATGCGCTGGTGAACAAGAACCCGCCGTTCACGGTCAACCAGCTCCAGGCCCTGGTGATTCCCGAGGTGTTTCCGGTGATCGACTGGCCGCAGATCTTCAACGTGCCGGAAACACCCCTGAAGCAGGCGTTCGAGGAGACCTTCCTCGATCCGCGCTATTCCCCGATCATCCTGGACTTCTAGGAGCGACCCGCATGACGAAGACCGTCATCATCGGCGCGGGCGCCATGGGCCTGGCGGCGGCCCATTACGCCCTCAACCTCGGCCATGACGTGGATGTGGTGGAGGCCGACGCGGTGCCCGGCGGCATGGCGGCGCATTTCGATTTCGACGGGCTTTCCATCGAGCGCTTCTATCATTTCGTCTGCAAGCCGGACGCGCCGACCTTCGCGCTGATGGCGGAACTGGGCATCGCCGACAAGATGCGCTGGCGGCCGACCTCCATGGCCTATTTCAAGGACGGTGGGCTGCATAAATGGGGCGATCCCATTTCCCTGCTTGCCACCTCCCTGCTGAACCCGGTGGAGAAGCTGCGCTACGGGCTGCAGATGTTCGCGACATCCAAGCGCCGCTCGTTCGACGATTTGGAAACGGTCTCGGCCCGCGACTGGATCGAGAAGGGCTCGGGCGCGAGCGTCTATGACAAGCTCTGGCGCCGCCTCATGGAGCTGAAATTCTACCAGTATGCCGACGACGTCTCGGCCGCCTGGATCGCCACGCGCGTGCGGCGCATCGGCAATTCGCGCCAGTCCCTGTTCCAGGAGCAGCTCGGCCATATCGAAGGCGGCTCGCAGACCCTGGTGGATGCGCTGATGCGGTCCATCGAGGGGCGCGGCGGGCGCGTGCATCTCTCCACGCCCTGCGAGCGGGTGGACACGGCCGACGGCAAGGTCACCGGCGTAACGGCGGGCGGCCGCTTCTTTCCCGCCGATGCCGTCATCTCCACGGTGCCGACGCCGTTCGTCTCGCAATTGGTGCCGAGCCTCCCGCAGGCCTCGAAGGACGCCTATGACGCGATCCGCAACATCGGCGTGATCTGCGTTCTGCATAAGCTGAAGCGTTCCGTGACGCCGCATTTCTGGGTCAACATCGTGGACCCGGAGATCGAGATCCCCGGCATCATCGAGTTTTCAAACCTGCGGGCCATGCCGGATACGGTGGTCTACGTGCCCTATTACATGCCGCACGACCACAAGAAGTGGCAATGGTCCGACGAGGCGTTGATCGCCGAAAGCTTCGGCTATCTGCGGCGCGTCAATCCGGCCTTGTCCGAGGGCGACCGCCTCGCCTCCCGCGTCGGCCGGCTGCGCTATGCGCAGCCCTTGTGCGAACCCGGCTTCGCCGCGAAGATCCCACCAATCCGCACGCCCATCGCCGGCCTGCAGATCGCCGACACCTGCTTTTATTATCCCGAGGATCGCGGCGTTTCCGAAGGCGCGCGGCTCGCCAAGGAAATGGCGGCGGCGATCGGCACCGATCATGTTCCGCGCCGCGAGCCGGTCTTCGGCTGAGCCCGCGAAGCGATTGAAGAGATGAGATGCACCGCCTGATCGCCCTTTATGTGAACGGCCAGTTCGGCAAATTCCTGCTCGCGGGCGGATTCGCTGCGGCGATGAATTTCGCCAGCCGGTTCGGCTTCGATCTCTATTTCAACTATTGGGTCTCGGTCAGCCTCGCTTATCTGGTCGGCTTTCTCACCGCCTTCACGCTGAACCGCCTGTTCGTGTTTCCGGCCTCGGGCAAGCCGATGCATACGGAAATGTCCTGGTTCTTTCTGTTCAATGCCCTTGCCTTTCCCGTGGTGCTGGGCGCCTCGGTGGGGCTGGATCGGGCCTTTTCCCCGTTTCTCCCGGCGCCGCTGGCGGAGGCGGGCGCGCATGCCATCGCCATCATGCTGCCGGTGTTCGTGAATTTCGCCGCGCATAAATTCATCACGTTCCGCAGCCGGGCCTGACGGCACCTGCGCGCTCGCAAAGCTGTGGCTCGCGGGCGCATCGCGCCGGTCTGCGATTGCTGCGATTGCGAAGCGCGATGATAATGGTGAATGGTTCAGCTTCGCATTCACCATCGCACCACCTATTTCTACCGCCGCCGGATCGTCCTCGGTCCGCATCGCCTGATGCTGCGCCCGCGTGAGAGCCTGGACCTGCGGCTCATCTCGATGAAGGTCGCGACCTTTCCGGCCAGCGTGTTGAGCTGGACCCAGGACGTGTTCGGCAATGCGGTCGCCACCGCTTCCTTTGGCGAGAGTTCGGAAACGTTGACTGTGGAAAGCTCGGCAGAGCTTGAGCATTATGCCTCCGCTTGGCCTGTGTTCGAGATCGCAGGCTCGGCGATGAATTATCCCTTCCGCCATTCCAACGATGAATGGACGGACCTCGGCGCACTCACACGCCCGCAATATGCCGATCCCGCAGGGCGCCTTCAGGCCTGGGCCCGGAGCTTCGTGCGTTCGAATCCCACCAATACTCTGGCGCTGCTGAAGGATTTGAACGCGGGCATTCCCGCCACCGTGCGCTATCAGAGCCGGGATGAGGAAGGCACGCAGACGCCGCTCCACACCCTGGATCGCGGATGGGGCTCGTGCCGCGACTTCGCGGTGCTCCTGGCGGAGGCGGCACGCAGCCTCGGGTTCGGCGCGCGGATCGTATCTGGATATCTGCACACGCCCGGCACCACGCTGCTCGGCAGCACGGATGCCGGCACCACCCACGCCTGGACCGAAATCTACGTGCCGGGCGCGGGGTGGATCACGTTCGACCCGACCAATGGCGGGGTCGGCGCCTCCAACCTCGTGCCCGTCTCCGTGGCGCGGACGATCGAGCAGACGGTGCCCGTGGCCGGCACCTATGTGGGCGCGAGCGACGATAGCCTCGGCATGTCGGTGGAAGTGCGCGTGACCTCCTGAGGCAGCGGCCCGCCAACGCCCCGGCCCGCCCTAGAGCCGGAGCACGATCTTGGCCGCAGCGGCACGTCCCGCGTCGATATCCTGGAACGCGGCGATGCCCTGCGACAGCTCGCGCTCCTCGAACCAGTCGAGCGCGCCGAGGCGCCCCGAGGCGAGGGCATTCACCGTCGCGCGGAAATCGGCGGGCGTGTAGCAATAAGTGCCGCTGACGATGATTTCCTGAAGCGTGATGCGGCGCACGTCGAAGCCGTCCATCCCCGGCAGAAGCCCGGCGTGGACGATCACCCCGCCCGGCCGCACCAGCGCGCTGGCGCTCGCCCGCGTGGCGACGGCGCCCACCGCGTCGACGATCAGATCGATGCTGCTCTCCTCCGGCGCCCCGGCCTCCCCCGGCGCGTAGCACCGGAAATTCCCGGCGCGTGCCAGCGTGGCCCGCCGCCCGGCATGGGGCTCGGCAACGAAGATCTCGGCGGCGCCCTGCATGGCCAGAACCAGCGCCGCCGCAAGGCCGATGGCACCGCCGCCGATGACAAGGCAGCGCGCGGCGGAGAGCGGCATGTCCAGCAGGCGCGCGCCCTGGTTCACCGCGTGATAGGACACCGCCACCGGCTCGGCCAGCGCCGCCTTGGCAATCGGAAAATCCTCAGCGATCGCCACGAGATTGCGCTCCGGCACCCGCACCAGCTCGGCGAACGCACCGGGACGCGGCGGCATGGAGAGGATCTGCCGCGACGGGCACAGGTGCGGCCGCCCGGCCTCGCAGGCGCGGCAGGTGCCGCACACGACCAGCGGGTTCACGGTGACGCGCTCCCCCGCGCGCGGCCCGCTGGCAATGCGCCCGGCCGCCTCATGGCCGAGCACCAGAGGGGCGGGTCGGCGCGCATCATGCCCGTGATAGGCGTGCATGTCGGACCCGCAGATGCCCACGGCCTCGACCCGCACCAGCACTTCGTCATTGCCGGGCACGGGCTCGGGCACCTCGCCGAGCGTGAGGGAATGGGGGCCGGTATAGACCAGCGCTTTCATGGCAAAACCCTCATTTGGCGGTGAAGCCGCCGTCCACCGCCAGCACCTGCCCGGTGACATAGGCGGACGCGTCGGAAGCGAGGAAGACCACGGCGCCGTGCAGATCTTCCAGCGCCCCGTTGCGGCCGATGGCGGTCTGCTGCGCGTTGCGGGCGGCGCGGACTTCGTCGTCAAACACCGCTTGCGTCAGCGGTGTCGGGAAAAACCCCGGCGCAATGGCGTTGCAGTTGATGCCCTTCGCCGACCATTCCTCCGCCATCGCGCGGGTGAGCTGCGCGACCGCGCCTTTCGCCGCGCCATAAGGAGCGGAATTGGGAAAGGCCCGGAAGGACTGGAGCGAAGCGATGTTGACGATCCGCCCCCAGTTGCGCGCCGCCATCGCCGGCGCCAGCAATTGCACCAGGCGGAACGGCGCGCGCACGTGCACGGCCATGTGCAGGTCGAACGCATCCATGGTCACATCCATGAACGGCTGGCGCAGGTTGATGCCGGCGGCATTCACCAAAATGTCGGGCGCACAGCCGCGCTGCACCAGTTCGGCGGCGATGGCGTCGGGCCCGTCGGCGGGAGCGAGATCGCCGGCGATCCATTGGCTGGCGATGCCCTCGCCCTGAAGGTCGCGAACAGCGGCCTCCAGATCGGCGGGCCGGCGCGCCACCAGCACGACGGAGGCCCCGGCAAGCCCGAGCGCACGCGCCAGCGCCAGCCCGATGCCGGAGTTTCCGCCGGTGATGAGAGCGGTGCGCCCGGTCAGGTCGAACAGGGCCTGAAGGCGGAAACGCGAAGAGGTCTCAGGCATCGACCGGAACACCCATATCGAAATTATGGCCGGGGAAATATTTCGCGAGCCGCGCGTCGGCGGTGCGCGCATGGGCTTCCATGCCTTCCAGCCGCGAGATGCGCGCCGTCGTCTGGGCGATGGTCTTGCACGCGTTGGCATCCATGCGCTGCCAGGTGAGCGGCTTGAGGAATTTATGCACCGAGAGGCCGGCGGAATAGCGGGCGGCGAACTTGGTGGGCAGGATGTGGTTCGGCCCGGACGTCTTGTCGCCGAATGCCACCGTGGTCTCCTCGCCCAGGAACAGCGAGCCGTAGTTTGAGAGGTTGGCGAGCCACCAGTCGAGATCGGACGTGTGCACCTCCAGATGTTCGCTGGCGTAACGGTCCGACACCTCGACCAATTCTTCGCGCGTGTCGCACACGACCACCTCGCCATAGTCGTTCCAGGCGGCGGTGGCGGCATCGCGGGCGGTCGGCGGCAATTCGGCGATGAGGGCGGGGATGCGGCGCATCACGTCCTCGGCGAGGGCGCGGGACGAGGTGAACAACCACGCCGGGCTTTCGTGCCCATGCTCCGCCTGCCCCACGAGATCCACCGCGACAATGTGGGCATCCGCCGTCTCGTCGGCGATGACAGCCACTTCGGAGGGGCCGGCGAATACGTCGATGCCGACCTTGCCGAACAGCATGCGCTTGGCTTCCGCCACGAACTTATTGCCGGGCCCGACGATGATGTCCGCCGGCTTGCCGGTGAACAGGCCGAAGGCCATGGCCGCGATCGCCTGCACGCCGCCCAGCGTCATGACGATGTCGGCGCCGGCGACCTTCATGGCATAGAGCACGTACGGGTGGATGCCCTGCCCGCGGAACGGTGTCGAGCAGGCCACCACGGTCTGCACGCCAGCCGCCTTGGCGGTCGCCACCGACATATAAGCGGAGGCGATATGGGCATATCGGCCGGTGGGCACATAGCAGCCGGCCACCGTGCAGGGCACCAGCTTCTGCCCCGCGACGAGGCCGGGCAGCAGTTCCACGGAAAAGTCCTGCACGCTGTCGCGCTGGGCCTCGGCGAAGCGGCGCACCTGGGCGGCGGCGAAATCGATGTCCCGGCGCACGATCTCAGGAACCTCGGCGGCGCGGCGCTCCATCTCCTCGCGCGTCACGAGGATATCGCCGTCCCATTTGTCCAGCTTCAGCGCATAGTCGCGCACCGCCTGCTCGCCGCGCCGCTCGATCTCGCCGAGCATGTCCGTGACCACCTGGCGCGCGGTGCCGGTTTCGCTCTCCGGGGTCTTGGTGGCCCGCTTCAGATACTCGATCGCCATCTTCAGTCTCCATGGGGTCCGGCCAACGGCGCCGGTGTTGGATCATCACGCTCCGGCGACGCCGCGAACGGCGTCAGTTGGACTTGTCGAACTCGGTGGCGAAGGCCTTCAGCTTGGGGTCTGCGCCCACCTGCTTCATGAAGCTGTCGCTCACATAGGTTTTGGGGTCGGGCGAGGCCGAGATGGTGCCGACATCGCTCATGAAGGTGCCGATGCGCGAGAGCCAGCCGTCCAGCTCCGAGGCGCCCTTGCTGCGATCCATGAGGCGCAGCTGTTCGGCGAGGGTGAAGGTGGGGCGCAGGGCGAATTCCTGGTCGATGGCGGCGTCCGATGCCTCGACGCCGCCCTGGGCGTAGAATTGCTTCGCGAGCGCCTTCGCCTCCTTGGGGTGGGCCTTGGCCCAGCTCCAGGCGCGCACATAGACCGCGAGCACCTTCGCCACCGCCTCGGGATTCTGCTTGGCATAGTCGGCGCGCACGACCAGTGCGCCGGGCACCACCGCGTCGGCATCGGCGCCGGAGCACAGCACCTTCGCGCCGGCCTTTTCTTCCAGCGTATAGGTATTGGGCGCCCACACCCCCACAACGTCGCCATTGTTGGAGATCATGGCCGAGATGATCTGCGCTTGCCCAAGGTTCACGAACTGCATGTCGGAGGAAGACAGGCCCCACTTCTTCAGGCAGTTGCGGGCGGCATAATCGGCTGTGGAATTGGTGGTCAGCAACAGCTTCTGGCCGACCAGCTTCTTGGGGTCCTTGCGCAGGGCCTCCACCTTGTCGCCCCGCGCCATGATGGCATTGGTCTTGGATTCGTCGTTGGTGATGCCGATGGTCATCAGCCCGAAGCGCGCCGCGCCGAGCACGGCGGGCACGGAACCGGTACCGCCCACGTCCCAGGAACTCGCCTGGGCGGCGGCCACCTGCGGCGCGCCGGCCGGGAAGGTCGCGAACGTGGGCGCGAGGCCCACATCCTTCCACCAGCCCTTTTCGGAGGCGATGTAGAACGGCAGCGCCCAATAGAGCGAGGGCTGATATGAAATGTTGATCTTCTGCTCCTCGGCACGCGCCGCCGGGGCGATCGCGGTTGCAAGGCCAAGGGCCAGGACCGCTGCTTTCAGGCTCGTCTTCATGTGATTTTCCTCCCTGATCGGCCGCTTTGCGGCTCTCGATGGCGGCCCGTCCTCAATGGCCGGTGCCTGCCTTTTCCTCGCGTAGTGATTTCCAGATGTGCGTGCGCAGATGGACGAAGGATTCCAGGTCCATCACATCCTCGATGCGGCTGTGGCGCTCCCAATTGTCGGCGAGGCGCACCGATTTCACATCGATGATTTCCTTGATGCGGCCCGGCCGCTTGCTCATGATCGCGACGCGATCGGCGAGATAGACGGCTTCCTCCACCCCGTGGGTGATGAAGAGCACGGTGCGCGGATTGCGGCGGGCAAGGCGAACCAGCTCTTCCTGCATCACCACGCGGGTCTGCGCGTCGAGCGCGCCGAACGGCTCGTCCATCAGCAGCACCTGGGGATCGAGCACATAGGCGCGGGCAATGGCGACGCGCTGCTGCATGCCGCCCGACAATTGGTGAGGATAGGCCTCCTCATACCCGCCAAGGCCGATCATGCCCACGGCATCGGCGACGCGGGTGCGCCGCTCTTCCCGCGCCATGCCCTTGTTGCGCAGGCCGAGCTCGATGTTCTCGGCCACCGTCTTCCAGGGAAACAAGGCGAACTGCTGGAACACCACGGCCCGGTCCGGCCCCGGCCGGGTGACCACGCTGTTGCCCACCAGCACGCGGCCGGAGGTTGGAAACTCAAACCCCGCCGCAAGCCGCAGGCAGGTGGTCTTGCCGCAGCCCGACGGGCCGACGATGGCGAGGAATTCCTTGTCGGCCACGTCGAGATTGATGCCTTCGAGGACGGAAACCGCATTTCCGAACGTCTTGCCGACAGCGTCGAAGCGGATGCTGCTCATGGGTCCTCACACTTTTCCGAGCCGGCGGCCGATGCGCGCTTCGACCCTACGAAGGGCGACGTCGATCAGGACGCCGACGAAACCGATGGCCAGCATGCCGACCATCACGGTGGTGGTTGAAACCGCGCTCTGCGCCTGCACCATCAGATAGCCGACCCCCGTGGAGGCCACGATCAGCTCCGCGCCCACCAGCGATTGCCAGCCAAGCCCCGCGCTGATGCGCAGGCCGGAGACGATGGAGGGGATGGAAGCGGGCAGCAGCACTTCCGTGATGATCCGCCAATTGGGCGTGCCGAGCATCTCGGCGGCTTCCAGATAACGGGCATCCACATAGCGGGCGCCGCGATAGGCATTGATGAGACAGGGCGGAAACGCGCCGGAGAAGATGATCAGCACCGGACCGCCGAAGCCGGTGCCGAACCACAGGGCTGCGAACGGCACCCAGGCGATGGGCGCGATGAAGCGCAGCGCATCGAACAGCGGGGTCACGATATCGTCCAGCAGGCGGAAACGGCCCATCAGCAGGCCGAGCGGAATGCCGATCGCCACCGCCAGCAGATAGCCGCTGGCGAACCGCTGGAGGCTGGACGCCAGATGCAGCTGAAGCGTGCCGCCGGCGAACGGCGTCGTCAGGAGCGTCAGCAAGCGCGCCACCACGGAAACCGGGCCAGGCAGGAAGGCCGCGTTCACGAGCCCGCTTGCCGACAGCCCGGCCCAGAACGCGAGGAAAGCCAGGAAGCCGACGGTGCCGAGGGCCAGGCGATGAAGCGGCGAGAGCGTCGCGGTCATACGCTCGCTCCCTTCACCCGCACCCAGGTCACCACATGGCGCTCGGCATAAGCGAGCACGCCGGTGGTGAGCGCGCCGAAGATGGCGACCGAGATCATGCCCACCAGGATCATGCCGGGGAAAAGATCCTGCTGCGCCACGTTGAGCACATGCCCAAGACCCGCCAGCGCGCCCACCAGCTCTGCCGCCACAAGGGTGGTCCAGCTCGCCTGGAGCGAGAGGCGCAGGCCGGTGAAGATCATCGGCGCGGCGCCCGGCACCAGCACCTCGCGCACGAACCGCCACCGCGGCGTTCCGAGCATGCGCGCCGCCTCGATCAACGGCCGGTCGATGTTGCGCACGCCGGCATGGGTATTGATGACCGAAGGCACGAAGGCGGCGAAGAAGATCACCATGATCTTGGCGGCATCGCCCAGGCCGAGCCAGAGGATGGCGAGCGGAATCCAGGCCAGCGGCGGGATCGGCCGCAGGAGCAGAAACACCGGGTTCAGCAGCGCCTCGGCCACCGGGTTCCACCCCATCAGCAGGCCAAGCGGCACGCCGACCACGATCGAGGCCAGGAAGCCGAGCACCACCAGCTTGAGCGATTGGAGAACATGGACCGGTAAGGTCGCGTCCGCATACCCCCGCCCGAGCGACTGCGTCGCCGCGGCCCAGGTGTCGGCCGGAGCCGGAAACCGGCCGGGCGAGATCAATCCGGTTGCGCTGGTTGCAAGATACCACGCCGCCACGAACGCGGCGACGGTCGCAAGACCAACCGCAGACCTACGGTCGAGCGGCATCCCTTCCTCCCATTGATTCAGCGCCTCATCTGCGGAGGCGTCCGAGCGCGGCATTGACAAACCAATGTAAGCGCTTTCATTTGAGGCTATCAGACCACGATTGCCTGTCAACGGGCGACGCCCTATTTTTCAGTAAGTTTCTAGTTGCTGTTGAAGTTCATCGGCGGAAATGTGCCGAAATGCGCAATAAATCGCCGGAAAAGTAGCGTAGAAAGTGGCGAGAAGAGCATGAAACCCAAGGGCAAGGCGACCCTCGACGACGTGGCCCGGCTCGCGGGCGTGTCGTCCGCCACCGCATCGCGCGCGCTCTCGCGTCCCGACCTGGTCCAGCAGGAAACGCGGGAAAAGGTAAGCGATGCCGTGCGCCGCCTGAACTATGTGCCCGGCGGCGCCGCCCGCGCCCTCGCCTCCGGCCGCACGCTCACAATCGGCGCGGTGGTCCCCACCCTCGACCACGCCATCTTCGCGCGCGCGATCCAAGCCATGCAGACCGAGCTTGCCGCCAACGGGTATCAACTCCTTGTGGCAGCACACGAATATTCTCCCGAACAGGAGGCGGTTTCGGTCCGCGCCCTGCTCGCGCGCGGCGTCGATGCGCTGATGGTGGTGGGGGCCGACCATTTGGAGGAGACGTGGGAGGTGCTGGGTGCGGCCACGGTGCCGGTGATCCTCAGCTGGTCCTTCGATCCGCGTTTCGCCTCGATCGGTTTCGACAATGAATCCGCCGGGCGGCAGGCGGCGGAACATCTACTCTCCCTCGGCCATCGCCGCTTCGGCGTGATAACGGGTTACACCGCCTCCAACGACCGCGCCCGCCTGCGGGTCGCCGGAGTGCGCTCCGCCCTCGCCGCCGCCGGTCTCGACCTGCCGGAAAAATGCGTGGTTCAACAACCCTTTACCCTCACCGGCGGGCGGGCGGGAATGGCCGAACTCCTGGGGCATAGGCAGCCGCCGACGGCGATCATCGGCGGCAACGACCTGCTGGCGGTGGGTGCGCTGTTCGAGGCGCAGGCCCGCTCAATCCCCGTGCCGCAAGCGATCTCGATCGTCGGCATCGACAATCTCGAGATCGCCGCCCACGTCACCCCGCCTCTGACGACAATGCACCTTCCCACGGCACAGCTCGGCCGCACGGTCGCAGCGCATCTACTCGCCGAGCTGAAAGGCGTGCGACAGGACCAATGGACCGAGTTGCCGATCGAATTGGTGGTGCGAAAGTCAACCGCCGTGCCGGTCGATGGAATTTGATACCCGATTGAATTTTCTGATTAATCAGACCACGCCGAGGCCGCGGATGAGCGCAACGCTGACGCCCAGCAGCAGCAGGAGCGAGAGCGTCACCACAAGCGTCGCCCGCCCGCCGACCCTGCTCAGCACCCGCAGATCCACACCCAGGCCGAGCGCCGCCATGGACAGCACGGTGAAGATTGTCGTCAGGAAGGCCAGGGGCGCCAGCAGCGCCTGCGGCAGCAGGCCGAGCGAGCGCAGTACCGCGAACGCGACAAAGCCGATGATGAACCAGGGGATGAGCTTATGAATCGGCAGGCGCGACGGCTGCGCGACCACCGCGGCGCCCACCGGCACGGCCCGTGTCGCGGCAAGGGATTGGCCATGGGCGATCGCGGCGCAGAACACCACCGGCCCGAGCAGCAGCACCCGCACCAGCTTGACCATGGTGCCGATCTGCAAGGCGAGTGGCCCGACGGGCGCGGTAGCCGCGAGCACTTGCGGCACCGCATAGACGGTGAGACCCGCCAGCACGCCATATTGGGTATCGGACAAGGCCAGGATCGGGATGAGCAGCGGCAGGCTCAACACGACGATGACGCCGAGAATCGCGGTGAAGGAGATGGAAGAGGCGACATCGTCCCCCTCCGCCTCGATCACCGAAGCCACGGCGGCAATGGCGGAATTTCCGCAGATGGAGTTTCCGCAGGCGATCAGCAGGGCCATTTTGTGCGGCAGGCCGAGCAATCGCCCCAGCCCATAGGACGCAAACAGCGCCACCGCGACCACGGCCGCTATGCCCAAAAGCAGCGATGGCCCGGCCGCCGCCAATGCCGCGGCACTGAGCGAGGCGCCAAGGAACATGACGGCGATTTCCAGCAAGATCTTTCCGGAGAAGGCGATTCCCGGCTTGAAGCGCGCGCCCGGCGTCCAGAACGTGCGCACGATTGTCCCGATCAGGATGGCGAGCACCAAAGCTTCCACATATGGATGCCCGCTGATGCGCTCCTCCACGATCTGGATGAAATAAGCGACACCGGTCACGGCTGCGCACAGCACGATTCCAGGGGTAACATCCAGCGACCAGCGAAGGGCTCTCGACACAGCTCAACCCACGTTCTTTTCTTCGAAATTATTAGTGCGCGCAGGCGGGCCAGAAGCGCAAATACAGTTTGCTCACTCCATCATGAAGTGCGGTTATGGCGATAAATCTCCATCTTCTTCGTCTATTTACTACAGTTGC
The DNA here is from genome assembly GCF_043195145.2 of Roseixanthobacter pseudopolyaromaticivorans. Taxonomy (NCBI): domain Bacteria; kingdom Pseudomonadati; phylum Pseudomonadota; class Alphaproteobacteria; order Hyphomicrobiales; family Xanthobacteraceae; genus Roseixanthobacter; species Roseixanthobacter pseudopolyaromaticivorans. Next base: position 1,662,697 of record NZ_CM195539.1, on the reverse strand, counting down.
CGAACAGCACGGCTTTTCCCGGGCGGCCGAGGTGCTCAACATCAGCCAGCCGGCGGTCTCCAAGGGCGTGCGGGAGCTGGAAGCGCAACTGCATTGCGTGTTGATGGAGCGCAGCCCGGGCGGGGTCCGCCTGACCGAAGCCGGCACCGTATTGCTCTCCCACGCCACCGCGCTGTTTGCCGCTGAACGGCGTGCCGAGGAGGAGCTTCAGGCCTTGCGGGGCCTGACACAGGGCGAATTGCACGTGGGTGCCAGCACCACGATCGCCACCTACGTCCTGCCCCGCCTGCTCGGCGCATTCCAGGATATCCATCCCGAGCTGCACCTGCGCCTGACCAGCGCCAACACCCAGGACATCGCCGAACGGCTGCTGGCCCGCGATATCGACGTGGCGCTGGTGGAAGGACCGGTGGAGCATCCCAACCTCATCACCCATCCCTGGCTGACCGACGAATTGGTGGTAATTGCCGGGGCAGATCACCCTCTCGCCCGGATGGAGGGGCCGATCCTCCCCTCCGATCTTGCCCAGGCACGGCACATCGTGCGCGAAGAGGGATCCGGCACCCGGGAGGTGGTGGGAATGGCACTGGACGGTTTCGGGGTTCGCCCCGCGATCATCATGGAGGTCGGCAGCACCGAAGCCATCAAGCAGGTCGTCGCGGCCGGCCTCGGCATCGCGATCGTTTCGGCGGCCGCCGCAAAGGACCAAATCGCCCTCGGGGTGCTGAAAGTGGTGCCCGTGCAAGGCCTGTCGGTTCAGCGTCCGCTCTATCGGCTCACCTTGAAGGGGCACAATTTGCGATTCGCGGCTGAGGCGTTCGAGCATTTCATCTGCCAGACGGACCTGTCGCCGGGCCTCCTGACAAACGCGACGAGGCCTCTAATTTAACACAGAAATTTTGTTATTTTTTATATTCACATACATTGATAGGATTAATCTCAGTTGAGGTTATCGAATTTGTGCATTACCGCCCATGACAAAAATCGCCGTACAAAATCTCTTCGCCTCGGTGCTCGACACATTTGGGGCGCGCGCTCCGTCCGCGCCGGCGGCGTTGCGTCATGGCCGGAGCCAGAGTGTCCCGGGAGGGGACCGCACCCCTGGCGGTGCTGACCCGGCGGGGCAGTCCACCTTCAGCATCACGGCGGTATGCGCAGAGGATATGGTTGAGATTGAGGACGCACACGCGGTGCGTCAGCGCATCGTGCTCAGCTATGGCGCACGCGAAATGCTGGATCTGGCTATGAAGCGCGACGGACGGCAGAGCCCCGTGGGCCTGCGGATCAAGCGCGAAGCCTTCGAGGTGGAAGGCCTCGCTTTCTCCCGCTGGGCGCTCGCGGACTGAGATCCGCGCCTGTCGCGCGGAATCTCCACTGAAATGCAGTGAATTGCGGGGCGCCTTCGGCCACTTGACGGATCAGGTTCTCCCGGCGCGCCGCAGGAGATCGGCCAATATCTCCGGTTCCACATGGATGCCATCGCGCGCCGCCTTTTGGCGGGCGGCGATTCGGCGCTCTCCAGGCAATCGGGTTCCCTCTTGGCCGAGAATGGCCGCCAGCAGAACCTCGAGCCTCGCCAAGATATCCACGCCGCCAAGGCGCACGGGGTCCAGCGCCAGGAAGAGATGGCCGATGCGCGGTGCTGGCCCTTCCGCCGTGAAGAAAGAACTGGCTTCGAATCCAAACTGCCCGCCGGTGAGCACCGCGGCCAGGATTTCCACCATCAGCACCAGCGCCGCGCCCTTGGCATCGCCGATGGGCAGCATGGTGCCCGCGAGCGCCGCCTTCGCGTCGCTGGTTGGCTGGCCCTGCGAATCCAGCGCCCAATCAGATGGAATCGGCGTGCCCTTCTGAGCCGCGATCATGATCTTGCCGCGCGCGACCTTACTCAGCGAGGCGTCGATGACCAGCGCCGGCCCTTTTTCGCGCGGCACGGCAAAGGCGATCGGGTTGGTGCCGAAAACGCCCCGCGAACCGCCCCAGGGGGCAATGCCCGCCGGCGAGTTGGAAAACGCAAGACCCACCAGCCCCTGGTCCGCCAACCATTCCACATGATGCCCCATGACGCCGGCATGATGGGACGCACGCACCGCGACCGCCACCACGCCGGTGTCCCTGGCGCGTTGGGCGGCGGCGGCGAGCCCTTGGCCGATCGCTGGGAAAGCAAATCCGGTTCCCGCGTCGACCCGTAGGGTCGCCGGCCCGGTCCATTCCAGCCTGGGTTCAGCAAACCCGTCGATCTTTCCCGAGATCGCCTGTTGCGCATAAGCCGCCATGCGCGCGAGGCCATGGCTCGATATTCCGTCGGCTTCCGCCGCCACCAGAGCGGCGGCGGTGACCCGCGCGTTGTTTTCGCCGGTGCGCGACGCCATCAACGCATCGGCGGCAAGCGCGCGGGCGTCATCGAGGGAAAGCAAGGCACTGGTCGCGGAGTTCATCGTCGCGGTGTTCATGACCGACCTTTCAGGAACTGGCTGACTTTCGTGGCGATAAGGGCGCTCACCCGGACGTTCGATTCCTCGGTGACCCCGGCGATGTGCGGCGTGAGGATCAGGTTCGGAACGTCGGAGAGGCAATTTCCCGCGCCAAGGGGTTCGGTCTCGAAGACATCCAGCATGGCGCCGCCGATCGCGCCGCGCCTCAGCGCGGCGGCGAGCGCCGCCTCATCGACCACGCCGCCCCGCGCAGCATTGATCAGCACCGCACCGGCCTTCATCCGATCCAGTGCGGCGGCATTTATGAGATTGCGGGTCTGCGCCGTCAGCGGCACATGCAGGCTTATCGCGTCGCTTTGCGCGAGCAGATCGTCGAGGGCCTGGGGCGCCACATCGAGCGCACGCCAGGCGGGATCGTCGGCGGCCACGAAAGGATCAAAGGCCGCCACCTCCATGCCGAGCGCACGGGCGCGCTGGGCGGTTTCCCGCGCGATGGCGCCAAACCCGATGAGGCCGAGCCGCTTCCCGCTCACCTCTCGACCCATGAGGCGGGTGCGCGGCCATGCGCCCGCAGCCACCTCGGCGCTCGCGTGATACGCGCGACGCAGCAACATCAGCGCACCGCAGACCACATATTCCGCGACCGCCACATCATTGGCGCCGGTGGCCGGATAGACCTCGATGCCCTGCGCACGACAAGCCTCCACATCGATATTGTCGAGCCCAACGCCCAGCCGGCCCACCACCTGCAGGTCCGGCGCATGGGCCAGCAGGCCCGCGCGCACCTGGGTGCGATTGCGCACAATCAACGCGCGCACGCCCCGCGACATCCGCTCGAGGTCATCGACCTTGTCCACGAGCGCGGGATCGTAATGCACATCGTGATCTGCCCGCAGCGCATCGAGCGCGGCCGAGTCCATGAATTCGGTGACGAGGATTTCGGGCATGAGAGGTCCGTGGTTTAGCCGCGAAGCAATCGAAGGGCGCCGTTGCGGCAGATCCTGGATGCGCTGGCGCACAAGATGGCGTACGCTATTATATATAAGACAGATGACACAAGATAAAAGCGATACATCCCGGGCTCTGGTGCGAGGCCCCAACCTCATGCATAAATGGAGGATCATGTGAGAATCGACGGGAACGGGATGGCACGGGGCACCAGCGCGGACGCGGCGGAAAGACCGGAAAGCCTTGGATTTCGGCCGCTTTATCGCCAGGTGCGCGAGACCCTTATTCGTCGCCTCGTGGACCGGGTGTGGGCCCCCGGCCAACCCTTGCCGAGCGAGATGCAGCTGGCCGCCGAGCTCGGCGTAAGCCAGGGCACGGTGCGCAAGGCCCTGGACGAGATGGCGGCCGAAAACCTCGTGGTGCGCCGCCAGGGCCGCGGCACCTTCGTCGCGAGCCATGACGAGGACCGCATCCTCTTCCAGTTTTTCAAGCTGGTCGCCGATGACGGGGAGCGCCGGTTTCCCGAGAGCCAGGTGGTCAGCACCGCCCGAGGGCGCGCAAACGCCGCTGAACGGGAGGCCCTCAGCCTTCCCAGAGACGGCAGGGTGATCCGCATCCGCCGCATCCGCAAGCTGGATGGAACGCCGCTGATCGTTGAGAACCTCGCCTTACCCGAGAGCCTGTTTCCGAGCCTCGGCGAAGCGCCGATACCGAACAATCTCTATGGCCTCTATGCGAGTAAATTCGGGATCGGCGTCGGCCGGGCGCAGGAAAAGCTGAAGGCGATCGCCGTTGCGGCGGATGATGCGGCGGCCCTCGGTGTTCCTGAAGGCACGCCCGCTCTGCTGATCGATCGCCTTGCCCTGTCCCTGGAACAGACGCCGGTCGAGTGGCGGGTGAGCATCTGCCTCACTGAAGGTTTTCACTACCTTTCCGAACTGAGCTGAACGCGCGCCCGGCGGATTTCGTCCCGTCCGCGTCGTGCTCGCCTGCCCGCGCAATCGCAAAGCCAGCCGCCACAAACCATTGCGGCATATCACAGCGCAGACTTGCGTCGCCTCAAGTCTTATAAATGATATTAGACCACTTTACATCTGCAGGAGGCTCCGTTAGCGTCTGATGGACGATAGGCGAAAGAGCATGCAGGGGTCCGCCAAAGAGACCCATCGCCACGCATGCTTTGCCGTTCGACGAGGGAAAAGGGTGACCTGATGCCGAGGCCGACGCACCGCCCTGCCCCATAATCATCGCAAACCTGATTCAGCGACACGATCCGAAGGACATACCGACTCCGCTCCCGCCAGTTTCAATGTTCTGCGTGAGCGCCACAGAATTAAAAGAATAAAGCAGAAAAGCTGCTTATTCCTAGGGAGGTCCAAATATGGATACGCAGGAACCTCTTCTGGAGGTCAAAGGCGTAACGCTGCAATATAAGACCCCGCATCTTTTGATCACAGCGACCTATAGGGTCGACTTTAACGTGATGAAGGGCGACCGCTTTATTCTTCTCGGTCCCTCGGGCTGCGGCAAGTCCACTCTGCTCAAGGCGGTGGGAGGCTATATGTCGCCCACGGAAGGTGAAATGCGCCTCAAGGGGCATGTGATCCGCGCCCCCGGGCCCGATCGCATGATGGTATTTCAGGAATTCGACCAGCTCCTTCCATGGAAAACCGTGCGTCAAAACGTGGCTTTCGCGCTCGAAGCTTCGCGTCGTCTGCATGGCCGCGAAGCGGATGAGCGCGCGATGCACTATATCGACAAGGTTAATCTCACAAAATTCGCAGATAGCTATCCGCACATGCTTTCCGGCGGCATGAAACAGCGCGTCGCGATCGCGCGCGGCATGGCCATGGAACCGGACATCCTGCTGATGGACGAGCCCTTCGCGGCGCTTGATGCCCTGACCCGCCGCAAGATGCAGGACGAGTTGCTGATGCTGTGGGAGGACACCAAGTTCACGGTGCTGTTCGTGACCCATTCCATCGCCGAGGCGATCAAGATTGGCAACCGCATCCTGCTGCTCTCGCCCCATCCCGGACGGGTCAAGGCCGAGCTGAACAGTGCCGCCGAATCCCCGGCCGCAGCCCAGCTCGAAAAGCGCATTCAGCACATGCTGTTTTCTGACGAAATCAAGGAGACGGCCGATGCGTGAGTCCGCGAACGCCCTCTCGAACGTGCACGCCCTGCGCCCCGAGATCGTGCGGGAGGAAGAGCCCGTCGCGACGATGACCATCGTCGAGAAGCCTCTTTCAACGATTGAGATGATCTACAATATCTCGGTCGTGCGTAAGATCATGATATTGATTGTTCTGGCTATCATATGGGAAGTTTACGGTCGCATCCTGAATAACGATCTTTTGTTCCCCACATTCAGCGCCACGATTACCGCTTTCTACCACAATGTGATGAACGGCGTACTGCCGGCTCGCGCCTGGGCCTCGATCAAGGTGCTGCTGGCAGGCTACGCGCTCGGGATTGTGCTCGCCGCCGTGCTCACGGCCGTCGCCATCGCCTCACGCATCGGCACCGATTTTCTCGAAACCATGACCTCCATGTTCAACCCGCTGCCGGCCATCGCGCTGCTGCCGCTGGCGTTGATCTGGTTCGGCCTTGGAAACGGAAGCCTCGTGTTCGTTCTGGTGCATTCGGTCACCTGGGCGATCGCCCTGAACACACATTCCGGCTTCCTCTCCGTGAGCAAGACGCTGAAGATGGTGGGACGTAATTATGGCCTCGGCGGTCCGCGCTTCATCTGGAAAATCCTGATCCCGGCGGCTTTTCCAAGCATCCTGACCGGCCTGAAGATCGGCTGGGCCTTCGCCTGGCGTACCCTGATCGCGGCGGAACTCGTGTTCGGCGTCTCCTCCGGCTCCGGCGGGCTCGGCTGGTTCATCTTCGAAAACAAGAACCTGCTTGATATTCCGAACGTGTTCGCGGGGCTTCTCACGGTCATCATCATCGGCCTCGTGGTGGAAAACCTGATTTTCCAGACCATCGAGCGGCGCACCATCGCCCGCTGGGGCATGCAGGCCTGAACCCCAGGCGCGGCGGCAATGCCCGCCGCGTCACCTGCTTTGAAGACGCCAACAAATCACAAGAAGCTGCGCAAAGCCGCGGCATGGGAGGGACGCATGACCAAGGACTTCCTGAAGACGCTGGGCCTTGCCGCCGCCTTCGCGGTGAGCCTGGCCGGAGCCGCCGCAGCCGAGGTGGATACGGTACGCCTCGCCAAGCAGTTCGGCATTTCCTACCTGCCGCTCACGGTGATGGAGGAAGAGAAGCTGCTCGAGAAGCACGCCAAGGACCTCGGCCTCGATGTAAAGACCGAATGGCTGCGCTTCACCGGCGGCTCGGGCATGAATGAGGCCCTGCTCTCCGGCAATCTCGATTTCGCGGCCGGCGGCGTCGGTCCCATGCTGACCATCTGGGGACGCACCCAGAAGAGCATCGGCGTTAAAGGTGTCGCGGCTCTGAACGCGATGCCGCTTTACCTGGTCACGGTGAACCCCAACGTGAAGACCATCAAGGACTTCACCGACAAGGATAAGATCGCGCTGCCGACGGTGAAGACCTCGATCCAGGCCGTCACCCTGCAGATGGCGGCGGAGAAGACCTTCGGCGAGGGACAGCAGAACAAGCTGGACCCGCTCACGGTCTCCATGGGTCATCCCGACGCACAGGTCGCGATGATGGGCGGGCGCTCGGAGATCAACGCGCATTTCGGCTCCTCACCCTTCCAGGAATTGGAGTTGAAGGACCCGCGCGCCCATAAGGTGCTCGACAGTTACGACGTGCTCGGCGGGCCACACACCTTCAATCTCGTCTGGACCACGACCAAGTTCGCTGAATCCAACCCGAAGGTGATGAAGGCGTTCCTCGCGGCGCTGGAAGATGCCATGGCCCGCATCAAGGCCGACCCGAAGGGTATCGCGGCGCTCTGGCTTAAGGCGGAAAACTCCAAGATGTCGGAGGATGAGGCGGTCGCGCTCATCACCTCGCCGCAGAACCAATGGACGACCACGCCCCAGAAGATGATGACCTATCTCGATTACATGAACCGCGCGGGTCTGGTGACCGCGAAGGCGAAGGACTGGCGCGATCTGTTCTTCGCCCCCATTCACACCGCTTCAGGTAGCTGACCGCCGTTCGCCGGTGCAACGGGCCGCCGCCCCCGGCGGCCCCCATTCGAACCGAAGAAGAACGATGAACACTCGAACCTCCACCGAAACCGGGCTCCCCGACGGGGACCTCACAGTGCGCGTCTGGCGCGGGGCAGAAGCGGGCGGATTCCAGGATTTCGCCACGCCCCGGCGCGCCAACCAGACGGTGCTCGACGTGGTCACAGAGATCCAGCGCGAGCAGGACCCGACCCTCGCCTATCGTTTCGCGTGCCGTGTGGGCATGTGCGGCTCCTGCGCCATGATCGTGAACGGCCGCCCGCGCTGGACATGCCGCACCCGCGTCGCGCAGGTCGAGGAGAACGGCCTGCTCACCCTGGAGCCCCTACGCAACCTGCCGGTGGTCAAGGATCTGGCCGTCGAGATGGAGCCGTTCTTCGAGAAATGGACGCAGGCCCACGGCTATTTCGAGCCCGGTGCGCAGCCGGCGGCGGATTTCATCCCCGTGGCGCCCAGCGCGCCGGAACGCCAGGAGGCGGATGCCGGCATCGAGTGCATCAATTGCGGCGTATGCTATTCCGCTTGCGACGTGGTCTCGTGGAACCCGGATTATCTCGGCCCGGCCGCCCTCAACCGCGCCTGGACGCTGGTCAACGACGTGCGCGACCGGGGGCAGGATGCGCGGCTTGCCGCGGTCTCCGGCGATGCCGGCTGTCACTCCTGCCACAGCCACATGAGCTGCACCGAATTCTGCCCCAAGGGCCTCGCACCGACCTTCTCCATCGCAGGCCTGAAGCGCGCCACCGCGAAGCGGATCTGGAAAGGCGGACGATGACACCCATGCTCTACCTTGCCCAGCGCGCCACCGCCCTCATCCTCGCGGTGGCCGTCAGTGTGCATCTGGCAACGATGATCTATGCCGTGCGCGGCGGGTTGTCGGCGGGCGAGATCCTCGCCCGCACGAACGGCAACCGCTGGTTCCTGGCGTTCTACGCGCTGTTCGTCGTGGCCGCGTCTATCCACGCGCCCATCGGGCTGCGCAGCGTGCTGCGCGAATGGACCGCCTGGCGTGGGCGTTCGCTCGATCTCGCCATGGTGGCGTTCTGCCTGCTGATCCTCGTGCTCGGCCTTCGGGCGGCGTTCGCGGTATACCGGCCATGAGCATCACCCACACGCATCTGCGCGCTTCCCGTCGCAAACCCGGCTTCCTGGCCGCTATCCTGCACCGGGCCTCCGGGGTCGCGCTGGCGGTTTTCCTGCCGATGCATTTCATTGCCCTCGGCACGGCTCTTGGCGGCGCGGACAAGCTCGAATCGTTCCTCCAGATCACCCATTACTGGCCCGTGCGGATCGCCGAATGGGGCATGGTGAGCGCGCTCGCGCTGCACATGGCGCTCGGCCTGCGTGTGCTGGCCATAGAATGGCTGTCCCTGCGCACCCGCACAGGTGCGCTCGTGGGGGCGTGTTGCGCCGCTGCGGCCGCGGTCGGCCTCGCGTTTCTGCTGAGCGGGGCATGACGATGATGTTCGGCGTGCCCCTCGCCACCCTTTCCGTGCTGTGGGCCGGCGCCTTCATCGGGGCGCTCGCGGCCGGCGGCGCGGGCTTTGCCTTCGCGATCGCGGCCTCGGCGATCTGGCTGCACGCTCTCGACCCCATCCAGACCACGGCGCTGATCGTTGCCTGCGGCACGCTTCTTCACATCACCCTGGTCTGGCCGATCCGCCGATCGATAGAGGGAGTGCGCCTCACCCCATTCCTGCTGGGCGCGCTGATCGGCGTTCCCATCGGCGTCATGATGCTGACGCGCGTGGATTCCGCCTCCCTCAAGCTCGCGCTCGGAATGGGGATGGCGCTTTACGGGATTTATGCCCTGCTCGCGCCGCGCCTGCCCCATGTCTCAGGCGGCGGCCGGGCGGCGGATGCGGCGGTTGGCTTCGTCGGCGGAATATTGGGCGGACTCGGCGGCTATTCCGGCGTCCTGCCCACCATCTGGACGCAGCTGCGGGGCTGGCCGAAGCCGGTCGCGCGGGGGGTCTACCAACCCTTCATCCTGTTCGCCCATATCCTCACGCTGGCGTTGGTCGGCATGTTCGCCATCGATCAGGACGGCATCGTTCTCTTCTTTCTCGCGCTTCCGCCGCTGTGCATCGGCGCCTTCGTGGGACTGCGCATTTACGGGCATCTCGACGAGGTGCGCTTCAAGCAGATGCTCGCCGCGATGATCCTCGCCTCGGGCGTGCTTTTTCTGATTTAGGAGTGATCCCATGGAGTTGGACATCAGAGAGGTCGAGGACGTCTGCGCGGCACTGTACGTGCAGGCCCTCAAGATCCTGCCGCCGGATATCAAGGCCGGCTTCAAGACCCTCGTGCAGACCGAGACCGACGCGACGGGCAAGACCATTCTCGGCACCATGGTGGAGAATATCGCGGTCGCCGAGCGCACCAAGAACATCCTCTGCCAGGACACCGGCATTCCCATTTACAACGTCACCATCGGCCGAAACGTCACCTTCGACGGGGCCGAGTTGAAGGCGGCGATCCGGCGCGGCTGCGAGCGGGCGACGAAGGAAAATTCGCTGCGCTCCTCGGTGGTCCATCCCATCACCCGCAAGAACGACCAGAACTCCTGCGGTATCCGCGTGCCGATTATCCATGTGGATTTCGACACCCGCGAGGAGACCGTGGGCATCGAGATGATCCCCAAGGGCTCAGGCTCGGAGAACGGGTCGTTCCTCAAGATGCTGTTGCCCTCCGACGGCATCAAGGCGGCGAAGCGCTTCGTCATCGACCGGGTGGTGGAACTGGGCGGCCGCGTGTGCCCGCCCACCATCGTCGGGGTCGGGCTCGGCGGCACCTCGGACCTGTGCATGCACCTTGCCAAGATCGCCGCCACGCGGCCCCTGCGCACGGTGTGCTCGGATCCCGAAGGCGCGAAGATCGAGGCGGAACTGTCGCAGGCGGTGAACGAATTGGGCATCGGGCCGCAGGGCCTCGGCGGACGCTCCACTAGCTTCGCGGTGCATGTGGAAGTGGCGGCGACGCACATCACGCAGAACCCCGTGGCCGTGAACATCCAATGCCATTCGGCGCGGCGCGCCCTGGCAACCCTGACACCCGGCGGCATCGCCTTCAGCTGAGGATCGCCCCATGACCCATCATGTCCTCGACATGCCGATCGATGCCGATACGGCGCGCAGCCTGAAGATCGGCGACACGGTCACCCTGCGGCGCACCCTTTACGGTATCCGCGACGCGACCTTGATCCATATGTTCGACCGTGGACGCCGCACCCGCATGGATCTCAACGGCCATGCGGTCATTCACACCGCGCCCAACGTGCACAAGGTTCCGGTCTCGGCGGAGGCGCCCGCCGGCTACACGCCGTTCTGCATCGGCACCACCACCTCCATGCGCATGGAGCGCTTCACCAAGCCGCTCATGGAACGCGAAGGCGTGCGCCTCATCATCGGCAAGGGCGGCATGGGGCCGGCGACGCTGGACGCGTTCCGCGAGTTGGGCGGCGCATATCTCGCCATCGTCGGTGGCGCCGCCGCCCTGGAAACCACCTGGATCGAGCAGATCGAGGACGTGGACATGGACGATCTGCACCCCGAGAGCTTGTGGCGCTTCCGCATCCGCGATTTCGGGCCCCTCCTGGTGGGGATGGATTCCCACGGCGGCTCGCTGTTCGCCAATGTCCAGGATGCGGTCGCGGCGCGCCGCGACGCGGTGCTCGCCAGCATCGGAGCCAGCGAATGACCCCCGCCCTGCGCATGGTGGAAACCGACATTCTCATTCTCGGCGCGGGCGGCGCCGGCTTGTTCGCCGCGCTTCATGCCAAGAAAATCGCCCCCGACCTCGAGGTGACGGTGGCAGTGAAGGGCCTGCTCGGCAAATGCGGCTGCACCCGCATGGTGCAGGGCGGCTACAATGTCGCCCTCGCCCCCGGCGATTCCGTCGAACGCCATTTCATGGATACCATCGAGGGCGGCAAGTGGCTCAACAATCAGGATCTGGCCTGGACCCTCGTCACGGAAGCGCAGGTGCGCATCCGCGAGCTTGAGAACGAGCTCGGCTGCTTCTTCGACCGCAATCCGGATGGCAGCGTTCACCAGAAGGCCTTCGCAGGACAGACGTTCGACCGCACGGTGCACAAGGGTGATCTGACGGGCATCGAAATCATCAACCGCTTGTCCGAGCAGGTGTGGCGGCGGGACGTGCGGCGGCTGGAAGATCACCGGGCGCTGGACCTGATCCCGGCCGCCGACGGCTCGGGCCTTGCGGGCGTCGTCATGCTGGACATGCGCACCGGCGAACCCGTGTTCGTGCGGGCGCGGGCAACGCTGCTCGCCACCGGCGGCGGGCCGACCATGTACAAATATCACACCCCATCAGGCGACAAGACCTGCGACGGCCTCGCCATGGCCCTGCGCGCAGGTCTTCCGCTGCGCGACATGGAGATGGTGCAGTTCCATCCCACCGGCCTGCTGGCGGGCGAGGACACGCGCATGACCGGGACGGTGCTGGAAGAGGGGCTGCGTGGAGCGGGCGGCTGGCTACTGGATTCCACCGGCGAGCGCTTCATGCACCTCTACGACCCGCGCGGCGAGCGCGCGACGCGCGACGTGGTGAGCCGCTCCATCATCCGCCGCATTCGCGATGGCTATGCAACGCGAAACGGCGGCGTTCATATCCAGATGAGCCATCTTGGCCCAGAGAAAGTCGCCAAGAATTTCAAGGGCATGGTGGAACGTTGTGCCGATTGCGGCTTCGATCTCGCCGGCGGCCGGGTGGAGGTGATCCCCACCGCCCATTACATGATGGGCGGCGTGGAGTTCGCCGGCGATTGCCGCACCGAAATGCCCCGCCTCTATGCCGCCGGCGAGGACACCGGCGGCGTGCACGGCGCCAACCGGCTGGGTGGAAACGGCGTCGCCAATTCCACCGTCTTCGGGGGCCTGGCGGGCCAGGCGATGGCCCGCGCCGTGGTGCGCGGCAGCGCGCTGGCCGATGCGGACAGCGCGGCGGTGGCCCGCAGCCTGGAGCGCGCATTCGGGCCGCTGGGGCGGCCTTCGCGCGACCTGCCGGCGATCCGCGCCGCGCTGTACGACACCATGTGGAACGACGTGGGCATCCTGCGCACGGCCGAAGGCCTGGGGCGGGCGGGTTCCGCCCTCACGGATCTCGCGGCTGCGGTCACACGCTGCGGCGCGCCCGACAGCGAGCGGCGCTACAATCTCACCTGGATGGACCGGCTGAACCTGGAAAACCTTGTGGCGGTGAGCCAGGCGATCTGTGCCGCGGCGCTCGCGCGCACCGACAGTCGCGGCGCGCACTTCCGCGAGGATTTTCCCGAGACCTCCGACCTTGCGACCTCGCGCTTCACGAAGGTGCGGCGCGACGGCGAAAGCCTTTCCATCACCACCGAGCCCGTCGCGTTCACGCGCGTGCGCCCGGGGCAATCCCTGCTCGACGAAGCGGCATAAGCCGAACGCGCGCGCCTCTCCATTGCGGGAACACCACATGACCACGCTTCGCGGGGCAGACATCGTCGCCCGGACGCTCGAAAGCCTCGGCGTCACGCGCATCTTCACCTTGTCGGGCAATCACATCATGCCCGTGTTCGACGCGCTCCTGTCGACGGGGATCGAGATCATCCACGTGCGGCAAGAAGCGGCCTGCGTGCATATGGCCGACGCCTGGGGCCGCCTCACGGGCGAGGTCGGCGTCGCCCTGGTGACCGGTGGCCAGGGCCATTCGAACGGCGCGGCGGCCTTGTTCACCGCGCTCGGCGCGGAATCCCCGGTTCTCCTTCTTTCTGGGCACGCCGGACTGAAGGAACTCGGCCGAGGCGCGTTTCAGGAAATGGCGCAGGCCGACATCGCCCGTCCCATGACCAAGGCCTCCTGGACCGCCGCCAGCACCGCGGGCCTCGCGGACGACCTGACGCGCGCCGTGCGCATCGCGCGGGAAGGACGACCGGGCCCGGTGCACCTCAGCCTGCCGGTGGACCTGCTGGAAGCAAGCGTGACCGCCACGACCTTCACACCGCCCTCCCCCGGACCCATTCCTGCACGCCATGCCGAGCCTGCTGTGCTTGCGAAAGCGGCCGATCTGCTGCGCGAGGCGAAGCGACCGTTGATCCTCTGCGGGCCCGCGCTATGCGACGTCTCCGGCCGAGCCGCTATGCTGGCGCTGGAGACGGCCACCGGCATTCCGGTGATCGGCATGGAAAGCCCGCGCGGCATCAACGATCCGAGCCTTGGCAGTTTTGCCGAGATTCTCGCCAAAGCGGACATTATCGCCCTGGTCGGCAAGGCGCTCGATTTCACCTTGAAGTTCGGCGACGCGCCCGCCGTGTCGGAGCGCTGCAATTTCATCGTCCTCGACCCCGATGCCGAGTTGATCGCCCGGGCCGCGCGGGACAAGGGGCCGCGCCTGCTGGCCTCCGGCATCGCCGACCCGCGTCCCACCTTGGCCGACCTCGGCTCGGCGCTCGCCGGCGCGGAACGGGAAGGATTATGGCTCGCCGAGGTGCGGGAGGCGCTGCGCTACATCCCCCAGGATTGGAACAGCGCCACCGGCGCGCCGGGCCGCGTGCACCCGGTGGAATTGTGCCGCGCGGTCGGCGCCTTTCTCGACCGGCACCCCGGCGGCACCCTGATCTGCGACGGTGGCGAGATCGGCCAATGGCCACAGGCCCTGATCAAGACGGAGCGGCGGCTGGTTAACGGGGTCTCCGGTACAATCGGGGTCTCCGTCCCGTTCGCCGTCGCTGCCAAGGCGCTCGTTCCGCAGGCGCCGGTGGTGGCGATCCTGGGCGATGGAACATTCGGCTTTCACATGGCGGAGTTCGATACCGCTGTGCGCTATGGCTTGCCGATCATCGCGGTCGTCGGAAACGATGCCCGATGGAACGCCGAGCATCAAATCCAGCTTCGCAGCTTCGGAGCCGAGCGCGCCCGCCACTGCGATCTGCTGCCGACCCGATATGACCAGGTGGTCGCCGCACTCGGTGGCTTCGGCGCCTGCGTGACCCACGCGGACGACTTGCCCGATGCGCTCGAACGGGCGCTCGCGAGCGGAAGGCCCTCCTGCATCAACGTGATGATCGAGAGCGTGCCCGCGCCTGTCATTCGCCGCGCAGCGCCCGGATAGACGCACGGTCCGCAGCGCGCACGTACCCATCAAGACCAATAAGCAAGGGGAGTGACACGCATGTTCGAAACACGAGGGATCTTGGCCGCCGCGATCCTGCTGGCAGGCATGGGCGCAGCATCGGCGGAGATGACGGAGATTCGCATCGCCCGGCAGCCGAGCCTCGGCCATCTGCCGCTGATGATCATGGAGGACCAGAAGCTGGTGGAAAGGGAAGCCGCCGCGCGCGGCATTCCCGATCTCAAGGTGGGTTATTCGACGCTCGCCGGCGGTGCCGCCATGAACGACGCGCTGCTCTCCGGCGCCATCCAGTTCGCGGCCGGCGGAGTGCCGCCTTTGGTGCTTCTGTGGTCGAAGACCGAAGGCACCAAGATGCAGGTAAAAGGCGTGGCGGCGATGAACTCCATGCCGCTTCTGATGAACACGACCAATCCAAACATCAAGTCTTTGCGGGACTTCACCGATGCCGACAAGATCGCCCTGCCGGCGGTGAAGGTTTCGGTTCAGGCCATGTTCCTGCAGATGGCTGCGGAAAAGGAATTGGGCGAGGCCCATCGCAACGATCTCGACAAGCTCACCGTCACACTGTCCCACCCCGACGGCATGGCCGCCATGTTCGCCGGCCAGGTGACGGCTCATTTCACGGCAGCCCCGATTCAGGAGCTGGAGCTGAAGCGGCCGGGCGTGCACACCGTGCTGAATACGTTCGATATCCTGGGCGGCCCCTCCACCTTCAATGTCGTTTGGGCCGCCTCCTCCTTCGTTGAACAGAATCCGAAGATCTACGAGGCTTTCACTGCCGCCCTGGACAAGGCGATCGGCATCATAAACGCCGACAAGCCGGCCGCTGCCGCCACCTATGTGCGCCTCACCAAGGATGCGAGCGACCTCGCCCTCATTCAACAGATCCTCACGGATCCCCAGGTGACCTTCACCACGACGCCACAGAGCATCCAGCAATATATCGACTTCATGGCGCGCACGAAGGCCATCCGCCGTCGCGCGGAGAGCTGGAAAGAACTGTTCTTCGTCAACATGCACGACAAGGCGGGGAACTGATTTTTCGCGCCTAAGCAGCCACGCGCGGCTTGAGCGCATAAAGGCAATTGACCTTTTATCATATCTTATGTCTTATAAAAGACATGGGAAGGCAGGGCGAGCCCTGGGACCCCGGGCCGGCATAGGAGGACCTCAAGAAAATGAGCGCGAATCAAGAAACGCGAGGCAATGGCGACGGCATCCCGCACGTCCTCGCCCATAGCCCAAAGGACAATGTGGCGGTCGCGGTGGTCGAGGGGCTCAGCGCCAATACGCAGGCCTTCGGCGTCATCACGGAAGACAATTCCACCTTTGAGGTGTTCGTGAAAAGCGACATCCCCATCGGCCACAAGGTGGCGCTCGTGGATCTGAAGTCCGGCGATACCTTGATCAAGTACGGACAAGATGTCGGCCGGATCGTCGCCGACATCGCCAAGGGCGAGCACGTCCACGTCCACAATGCCAAGACGAAGCGCTGGTGAGGCCGAACATGTCCGAGAACATCACGATCAACGGCGAAAGCCCGACGAACCCGTTCGCCGGCAGCGCGCCGGACCAGTTCGTCACCCCCGCCCTTTCGGCGGAGCGCGCTTCCAGCGACTACGCGAATGCCACGATCATGGGCTGGCGCCGCGAGAACGGCCGCGTCGGCGTACGCAACCACGTGGTCATCCTGCCGCTCGACGATCTTTCGAACGCGGCCTGCGAGGCCGTGGCGAACAATGTAAAGGGCACGCTGGCGCTGCCGCATGCGTACGGGCGGCTGCAGTTCGGCGAGGATCTGGAAATCCATTTCCGCACCCTCATCGGGATCGGCTCCAACCCGAACGTGGCCGCGGTCATCGTTATCGGGATCGAGGACCAGTGGACCAACCGCGTCGTCCAGGGCATCGCCAAGACCGGCAAGCCGGTCGTGGGCTTCGGCATCGAGGGCCATGGCGATATCGCGACCGTCGCCAAGG
Source organism: Roseixanthobacter pseudopolyaromaticivorans (assembly GCF_043195145.2). Lineage (NCBI taxonomy): Bacteria > Pseudomonadati > Pseudomonadota > Alphaproteobacteria > Hyphomicrobiales > Xanthobacteraceae > Roseixanthobacter > Roseixanthobacter pseudopolyaromaticivorans. Next base: position 1,646,038 of record NZ_CM195539.1, on the reverse strand, counting down.
CCAGCTATCAGGCCAAGCGCTTCCTGCAATGGGCGACCGAGCTCCAGCGCGAGGAATGCCCGATCACCGACCTTTGGATCTCCACCAAATGCGGTGAATCCGACACGACGACGGGTCTGTCCTCCTGCCCCACCGTCGGCAACATGTACGACAAGTTGATCCCGCACGGCATCTACGGCGTGTTCGGCGAAACCTCCGAGATCACCGGCGCCGAGCACCTCTGCAAGGATCGCGCGGCCTCTCCGGAAATTGCCGACAAGTGGTACAAGATGTGGAAGTCCTATCAGGACGACGTCATCGAAGCCCACAAGACGGACGATTTGTCAGACAGCCAGCCCACCAAGGGCAATATCGCCGGCGGCCTGACGACGATCGAAGAAAAGGCCCTCGGAAACCTCGAGAAGATCGGCCACGAGTGCACCTATATCGATGCGCTCGAGCCGGCAGAGGCCCCCGCCAAGGGACCCGGCCTCTATTTCATGGATACGTCCTCCGCCGCCGCCGAATGCGTGACCCTGATGGCCGCGGCCGGTTATGTCGTTCACACCTTCCCCACCGGGCAGGGCAATGTGATCGGCAACCCGATCATTCCGGTCATCAAGATCTCCGGCAACCCGCGCACCGTCCGCACGATGGGTGAGCATATCGACGTCGACGTTTCCGGCGTCCTGCGTCGCGACATGACGATCCCGCAGGCCGGCGATGCGCTCATCGACATGATCGTGCGTACCGCCAACGGTCGGCTCACGGCAGCCGAATCCCTCGGCCACCGCGAATTCGTCATGACGAAGCTCTATCGCAGCGCCTGAACGCTCAAAGGACGGGCGGCTCTCGCGCTGCCCGTCTCCCGTTCCGTATCAAATTGAAAATGCGCGGTTGGGACGAATAGGCGAACGCCGCGAAGGCGATACCGTCGTCTCCGTACGCATAAAATGAAAGCGGCTCTGCTTGGATCACCAAGCAGAGCCGCTTTCATATAAGCACGCTGGTTGCGGGGACCTGCTCTGATCAGAACTTGCGAACGCAAAAAAGCCGCCCGGTGGGGGCGGCTGATTTGCGCGATTTGGTATCGCAATTTGAGATGGTTGCGGGGGCACGCAACCATCTCAAATTGCTATTTCGAGCCGCAGCATAGATATCCGCTCCGAGGTCGAGGGTGAGGGTTCAATTCCCCCTGATTTCGAGAAGCCCTGCGTTCCCAGTGACAAGCTAATTATAAAATGCGCTTGAACGCATATGCGCATTAAAGTAAAAGAAGCGTATGCAGTCCGCCCTCACCCTTCTGTCGGCCCTGGCCGAACCCACCCGCCTCGCGGCGGTCCACCTCCTGTGGGATGGGCACGAGCATTGCGTCTGCGAACTCGTGCGCGTCCTCGGCGTCACCCAATCCCGCATGTCGCGCCATATGGCGGTGCTCAAGCAGGCTGGCGTCGTGGTGGATCGGCGGGACGCCCAATGGGTGCGCTACCGTCGCAATCCCGAACTGCCGGCCGAGCAGGCAACCATCATCAATGCTGTCCTCACCACCCTGGACGCTTCATCGAACAGGAGAGCCGCATGAGCGCCGACCTGTCATTGACCGGGCGCAAGCCACCGAGGGATGCATCGTCACTGACCTGGGCGGCGGTGACGGCCGCGGCGATCGCCCTCTGGTTCGTGGTCTATGCCCAGCTCGCGCCGTTCTCCCAATGGCTAGTGGCCCGCCTGCCGGTGGAGCAAGGCAGCCATCTCGCTGAAGCGGTCGCGTTCTTCATCTACGACACGCCCAAGGTGCTGATGCTGCTGACGCTGGTGGTCTTCGCCATGGGCGTGGTGCGCAGCTTCTTCTCCGCCGAGCGCACCCGCGCCCTGCTCGCTGGAAAACGCGAGGGGCTCGGCAACATTGCGGCCGCCGGCCTCGGCATCGTCACGCCCTTCTGCTCCTGCTCGGCGGTGCCGCTGTTCGTCGGCTTCGTCTCCGCCGGGGTGCCCCTGGGCGTCACCTTCTCCTTCCTCATCGCCGCGCCCATGGTCAACGAGGTGGCGCTGGGCCTCCTGTTCGCGCTGGTCGGCTGGAAGGTGGCGCTCACCTATCTGGCATTCGGCCTCTCCATCGCCATTATCGCCGGCTGGGTCATCGGACGCCTGCACCTGGAGGGCTGGCTGGAAGACTGGGTGCGCAACGTGCGTGCCAGTCCGGTCGAGCTGCCGCCAAACGGTATGACGCTGGTGGATCGCATCAGGGCCGGCCTCGACGCGGTGCGCGACATCGTCGGCAAGGTCTGGATGTGGATCATCGCCGGCATCGCAGCGGGCGCCTTCATCCACGGCTATGTGCCGGAAGATCTCCTCGCCTCCATCATGGGGCGGGATGCGTGGTGGTCGGTTCCGGCTGCGGTGCTGCTGGGCATTCCCATGTATTCCAATGCCGCGGGCATCATCCCGGTGGTCGAGGCCCTGCTGGCGAAGGGGGCAGCGCTGGGCACCGTGCTCGCCTTCATGATGGCGGTCATCGCCCTGTCGCTGCCGGAAATGATCATCCTGCGCAAAGTCCTAAGCCTCAAGCTGATTGCCGTGTTTGTGGGCGTGGTCGGCATCGGCATCCTCGCCGTGGGCTTCCTGTTCAACGCGCTGTTTTCTTAAAACAAGAAAGGCAAAAGCCATGAAAGACGTGAAGGTGCTGGGCCCCGGCTGCTCTCGCTGCGAGGCAACGGCGCAGATGGTGCGGGATGAGGCGGCCAAGCTCGGGCTCGACGTCACGGTGGAAAAGGTCACCGACTATGCGGTGATCGCCGGATACGGCATCGCCTCGACGCCGGGCATCGTCATCGACGGCAAGGTGGTGCACGCCGGCGGCCTGCCGAAGCCGGACGATCTCGCCCGCTGGCTCGCGGCGTGAGCGCCGCCATGCTGGAATACAAGGTTCACGCGTCGCGCATCGACGTACACGGCAGCCTCGCCCGCACCAAAGAGGCCGAGATCACCCTCGACACCGACATTGGCGGGCGCGCCGATGCTTTCAACCCGGCGGAACTGTTCCTTGCCGCCATCGCGGCCTGCATGATCAAGGGCATCGAGCGGGTGACCCCGATGCTGAATTTCGAGCTGCGCGGGGTGGATGTCACGCTCCACGCCGTTCGGCAGGACGCGCCGCCGAAGATCATCTCGGTGGATTACGAGCTGATCATCGATACGGACGAGACGGAGCAGCGCCTGGCTTTGCTCCACACCAACGTCCGCAAGTACGGCACGATTTCGAACACCGTGGCGGAAGCGACCCGATTGGACGGGACGATCCGAAGGAAGGCATGAGGCGCATCAAGGCGCTGCGCGCACCCGCGCGAATGCGATCTGTCGTTATCCATGAAAGGCCAAGTCCATGACGAAACGAGACGTGGTCATCTGCGCGCCGGTGCGCACGGCGATCGGCACTTATAATGGCGCTCTGAAGGCGGTCCCCGCGACCGAGCTGGGTGCGACAGTCGTGCGCGAGACGCTCCGTCGCTCGGGCCTCGATGCAGCCAAGCTGTCGAGCCTCATCATGGGCAATGTGGTCCAGGCCGGCAACAAGATGAACCCCGCCCGCCAGGCGGCCGTCCATGGCGGCGTACCGGTGGAGGTGCCGGCCATGACTGTGAACCGGGTCTGCGGCTCCGGCGCCCAGGCCGTTGCCTCGGTCGCCCAGGAGATCTGGCTGGGCTTCGCCGATGCGGCGATCGCCGGCGGCATGGAGAACATGGACGCCGCGCCCTACCTCATGAGCGGCGGGCGCTGGGGCTATCGCATGGGCGATGCGCAGATCTACGATTCCATGCTGCGCGACGGCTTGAACGACGCCTTCTCGGGCGAGCATTCCGGTTGGCACACCGAAGACCTCGTGACCAAATGTGGTGTCTCCCGCGAGGATCAGGACCGTTGGGCGGCGCGCTCGCAACAGCGCTTTTCCCAGGCGCAGGCCGCCGGAAAATTCGATGCCGAGATCGTCGGTGTCGAAATCAAGGGCCGCAAGGGGCCGGAGATCTTCGCTCGCGACGAGCACAATCGGCCGGACACCACGATCGAATCCCTCACCAAGCTGAAGCCGGCCTTCCGTAAGGACGGCACCATCACCGCCGGAAACGCGCCCGGTCTCAATACCGGCGCCGCGGCGATGATCCTCGCCGAACGCGATTTCGCCGCGGCGAACGGCCTTGAGCCGCTGGCGCGGCTCGTCGCCTTCGGCGTCGGCGCGGTGGAGCCAGGCATGTTCGGCATCGGTCCGGTACCAGCCGTGCGCCAGGCGCTGGGGCGTGCGGGCTGGACGATCGCGGAGGTCGAGCGGGTGGAAATCAACGAGGCCTTCGCGGCGATCGCCCTCGCCGTTACCCGCGAGCTCGGCCTTGCCGAAGAGGTCGTCAATGTTGAAGGCGGGGCCATCGCCCATGGCCATCCCATCGGCGCGAGCGGGGCGATCCTGACCACGCGGCTCATCCATTCGATGCGGCGCGACGGCCTCAAGCGTGGCATCGTTACCCTCTGCATCGGCGGCGGCCAGGGCATCGCGCTGGCGATCGAAACACTGGCCTGACAGGCAGGTCAGACGCCCGTGCGGGCTGCCGGCTTCGGCCGCGATCCCGCGCGGGTTCTTTGAAAGTGGCCCTCGCGCCGCCAATTGATTCCACGGCAGAAGAACAAGCCTCCTGGCGGGGGCACTGCGCAAATTGTCGTTTCTCACGCCGACACGGATGCCCGTTTGCCTTTCAGGCCATCCGCGTTATTCTTCGATTTAAGAAGAATTACAAAGCGGGAGGCCCTAGCAAATGGGCGCCGGTTCGCGCATCGACCGCAGGGCGGTCCTTGCTGCCGCTGCTTCCATGGTCGGCGCGACGCTCGTGCCCCTGTTGGCGCGCGCCTCGGCCGGCATCATCCGTTTTGGCCTGACCCCCGTCTTCCTGACCTCCGACCTCGAACTGCTCGGCCGGCTTCAGATTTACCTGCGGCGGGCCACCGGCTTACCGGTCGAACTCGTCAGCCGGCGGACCTATCAGGAGATCACCGCGCTGCTGGTCTCGGGTCAGCTCGATGCCGCGTGGATCTGCGGCTATCCGTTCGTCGCCCATCGTGACGCGCTCCAGCTGGTCGCGGTTCCGCTGTGGCGCGGGCAGCCGCTCTATCAGTCCTGCCTCATCGTCGACCGGGACCGTGACGCACGGGACTTCCAGGACCTCAAGGGCGATATCCACGCCTTCTCGGACCCCGATTCCAATTCCGGCTTCCTCGTCACCCGCGCGCTTCTCGCGGAGCACGGCCTGAAGCCCCCGTCCTTCTTCGCCCGCACCTTCTTCACCTACGGCCATCGCAACGTGATCCGTGCCGTGGCCTCGGGCCTCGCCCAATCCGGTTCCGTGGACGGCTACGTCCTGGACGTTATGCGGGAGATCGAGCCGGAGCTGACGTCGCGCGTCGCCATCCTGCGCCGGTCCGAATGGCTCGGCTTCCCGCCCATCGCTGCCCCGCGCCATCCGCCAGACCCGCAGGCGCTCGCCGCGCTGACGGAGGCGCTTGCGCGCATGAACGAGGACGAGGATGGCAAGGCGGTGCTCGCCATGCTGCGGCTCGATGGTTTCGCGCCGCAGGAGGCGAGCCTCTTCGACCCCATCGCCGCAAAGGCGGCGCTCGTCGCGGGCACCGGGTGACGCCCATGATCGCGCGCCTTGACCCCCGCCAGTGGCCCGTCACCCTCAAGGTGCCCCTAGCGGTTGCGGCGCTCATGGTGCTGGTGGGGCTTGCACTCTCCGAGCGCGTGCTGAGCCGGCTGGGGGAGACGCAGGAGCGCCAGTTGCGCGCCTTGGCGCAGACCTATCTGGACAGCCTCTCCTCCGCGGTCGCACCCGCGATCCTAAGAGACGATGTCTGGGAAGTTTATGACGCCATCATGCGGGCACAGGCCCTCAACAAGAGCCTGCATCCGTTGAGCGCCGTGATCACCGACGCGGAGGGCCTCGTGATCGCGGCGTCCGATCCCCGTCGCTTCCCCATTGGGGTGCGTCTCCCGTCCGATCTCGCTCCGCTCGCAACCGGCCGGGATTTCAGATTCGAGGCGGGCGCCAGATCCGCCACCGCGACGCGCGTGCTTTCCTATCCTGGACGCATCGTCGGAATCATCCACGCCACTTTCGACACCAGCCATCTGGCTTTGGAGCGGCGCGACGTCGTCCTCGCGCTCGCGGCCACGAACGGGATGGTCACGCTGCTGCTCGCCGTGGCCGGCTGGTTGCTCGTCGCCCGCATGATGGCGCCGGTGCGCACGCTCTCGCGCTATCTGGGCGCTGCGAGCGAAGGGCGGGCGACGCCCGTTCCCCCGGAGGCGGTCGCGCGCAACGGCGCTGAATTCGCCCGCCTGTTCCTAGCCTACAATGCGCTGGTCCGGTCCATGTACGAGCGGGAGGACCTAGCCCGACAATTGGCGGACGAGCATCGGCTCGGCAGCCTCGGGCGGCTCACCTCGGCGCTCGCCCACGAGATCAACAACCCGCTGGGCGGCCTTTTTAACGCGCTGGCGACGCTGAAGACCCATGGACACCATGCGGCGGTCCGAAAATCGTCCCTCGGCCTTCTCGAACGAGGCCTCGTCGGTATCCGCGACGTGGTGCGCACCACCCTCGCTTTGTATCGGCCGGAGCAGGCGCCGCGACCCCTCGCCATGGCCGATTTCGAGGACCTGCAGCTACTGATTGCCCCCGCGGCGCGCCGGAAGGGTGTCGATCTGAGGTTCTCCGGTCCCGTCGACGTGTTGCTTCCTCTGCCCAGCACCCCGGTGCGCCAGGCCGTGCTGAACCTGCTGCTGAATGCGGTTTCCGCCGCCCCGCCGGGAAGCGAAGTGGCGGTGGATGCGTCGCTCACGCCGACGGCCCTGCATGTAATCGTGTCGGATCGAGGCAGCGGCCTGCCCGAGCCTGCGGGGTGCCTTCTTGCGGCTGGCGGGGAAACGGGTGGCCCACCCTGGGGCGGCGGCCTCGGCTTGTGGACCACCCGGCGCATCCTGGACGACCTCGGTGCCTCGGCCGAGGTCGAGCGGCCTGAAACGGGGGGAACGCGGATCCGTCTTCTCTTCCCTTTCATCGCCCCAATGGAGCTCGCCCATGTCGCATGAGCCTCCCGTCATCGGCCTCGTGGAGGACGATCCCATCATGGGCGAGAGCCTCGCGCAGCGGCTCGGCCTGGAGGGAATGAGGGTGCATTGGTGGCGGACCGGCTGCGCAGCGGTGGCGGATATCCGGAAGATTCGCTTCGAGGCTATCGTATGCGACATCCGCCTTCCGGATCTCGATGGGGAGGCTGTGTTCCGGGAAGCGGCGCACGTGCCTCGGACGCCGCCTTTCCTGTTCGTGACCGGCCATGGCGACATCGACCAAGCGGTGCGCCTGATGCGGTCCGGCGCGGCGGACTACGTCACCAAGCCCTTCGAGATGGAGGACTTCCTGGCGCGGCTCACCGACTTGCTGATGCCGCATGGAACCACGGAAGGCGGCACGTTGGGCGTCTCACCCGCCATCCGGCAGGTGGAGGCTCTGTTGTGCAGGATGGCTCGCCTGTCCTCCAATCTGCTCATCACGGGGGAGACAGGGACAGGTAAGGATGTAGCCGCCCGCTTCATCCATGCGCAATCGCGGCACGCGACCGCGCCGTTTATCGCGGTCAACTGCGCCGCCATTCCCGCCGACTTGATGGAAAGCGAGCTGTTCGGCCACGAGCGAGGCGCGTTCACCGGTGCCGCGCAGCGCCATCTCGGCTATGTGGAGCGCGCCGGCGACGGCACGCTGTTTCTCGACGAGATCGGGGAATTGCGTCCGGAGTTGCAGGCAAAACTCCTGCGGCTGATCGAGAGCAAGACGTTTCAGAGGGTCGGCGGTGAGCGCGAGATCGCCTTCGGCGGCCGTATCGTGACGGCCACCAACGCCGATCTGGCGCTGCGAGTTGTCGAGCGACAATTCCGCGAGGATCTCCTTTACCGCATCAACGCGGTCAGCATTCGCCTGCCATCTCTGCGGGAGCGCCCCGATGACATCCCATGGCTCATGGAGCGCTTCTTTACGGAATATAGCGCGGACACCGAGACCAACCTGAAAGGGATCAGCGCCCTCGCCGAGGAGGCCGCGATGCAGCATCCTTGGCCCGGGAATGTGCGGGAGCTGCGGAACCGGATGGAGCGTGCGGTCGCTCTTGCCTTGGGCCCCTGGCTGATGCCCGGGGATCTCTTTCCCGAGATCGTTCGCGAAGGCGCTGACGCCGGCCTACGGATCGGCTCACTGGAATCCGCGCGCCAGGAGGCGGAGAAGCGTCACATCCTCCGGGCGCTGTCCGCGACCGCGGGCGAACTCTCCGCCGCCGCCCGGCTCCTCGGCGTTGGGCGCACCACCCTGTGGGAGAAGATGCGCCGCCTCGGTTTGGGTAGCGACGGCTGACGGCGCGTTCGGGTTTCCGGACAGACGGCGCCGCAGCATGTTCGGGACGGCGGACGTGCTCGCCTCATCTCGCTCGTTAAATCATTGAATTCTCTACTCAGCTCCGCATGGCGCAGCTTCTGCAGGACGTCTTGCGTCCGAAAGGACCAATACGCTCTGGGAGGAGCTTTCATGAAAAGATGTCCCAGCCTCGTCGATGCCGGCCGCCGCAGCTTCCTGACCGGCGCCGGCCTTGCGACCGCAGGCGCCGCCGTCGCCTCCGTTCTGCCGGCCCAAGCCAAGGCGGCCCCTGCGGTCGCGTTGGTGAGATATCCAGCGAACCGCCTCGCCAATGTGAAGGACCTGAAAGTTAATGAGCCGCTGGACGTGGCCTATCCCGATGACGACGCGCCCGGCGTCCTTCTGAAGCTCGGGACACGCGTGGCCGGAGGCGCCGGACCCGACGGCGACATCGTCGGCTTCACCACCGTCTGCCCGCACAAGGGATTTCCCCTTTCTTACAGCACGACGGACAAGACGCTGAACTGCCCCGGCCATTATTCCCGCTTCGATTGCGAGAAAGGCGGCCAGCAGATCTGGGGCCAGGCGACGCAGAACCTGCCGCAATACGCGCTGCGTGTGGACGCGAAGGGCGACATCTATGCCGAAGGCGTGGATGAGCTGCTCTACGGCCGCCTCTCCAACGTGCTCTGAGGGAGGACACCATGGCTTACAAGCGCCAGATCGGCCAATTGCCCATCATTCCCGCCAATGCGACCGTCCACAACGTCGTCTGCCACTATTGCATCGTCGGCTGCGGCTACAAGGCCTATAGTTGGGACGCCCGATACGAGGGCGGCACGGCGCCGGGCGAGAACGCCTTCGGCGTCGATCTCTCCAGGCAACAGCCGGCAGAGACCGCAGCCTGGTATGCGCCGTCCATGTACAACATCGTCAGGCAGAACGGGCGAGACGTGCACATCGTCATCAAGCCCGACAAGGCGTGCGTGGTGAATTCCGGCCTCGGCTCCGTGCGCGGCGCGCGGATCGCCGAGATGAGCTATTCGCGCCAGCGCAACACCCAGCTCCAGCGCCTCACCGATCCCCAGGTCTGGCGCTACGGACAGCTCCAGCCCACGAGCTGGGACGACGCCCTCGACCTCGTCGCCCGCGTCACCGCAGCGGTGATCGCTGAGCAGGGCGAGGACGGCCTGTTCGTGTCCGCCTTCGACCACGGCGGCGCGGGCGGCGGATACGAGAACACCTGGGGCACCGGAAAGCTCTATTTCGGCGCCATGAAGGTAAAGAACATCCGCATCCACAATCGCCCGGCCTACAATTCGGAGGTCCACGGCTCGCGCGACATGGGGGTGGGCGAGCTCAACAATTGCTACGAGGACGCGGAGCTCGCCGACACCCTCGTAGCGGTGGGCACGAACGCGCTGGAAACCCAGACCAACTATTTCCTGAACCACTGGGTGCCCAACCTGCGCGGAACCTCCCTCGACAAGAAGAAGGCGGAGTTCGGCAGCGAGCCGGTGGCCAAGGCGCGCATCGTCATCGTCGATCCGCGCCGCACCGTCACCGTGAATGCCAGCGAGGTGGAGGCGGGCAAGGAGAACGTGCTCCATCTCGCCCTCAATTCCGGCACCGACCTGATCCTGTTCAACGCCTGGCTCACCTACGCGGCGGAGAAGGGGTGGATCGACAAGGGTTTCATCGCGGCCTCCACGAAGGACTTCGACAAGGCCCTGGCGGCCAACAAGGTGAGCGTGGCGGAAGCCGCTCGCGCCACCGGCCTCAGCGAGGCGGACATCGTCAAGGCGGTCACCTGGATCGGCGAGCCCAAGGCCGGCGGGGCACGTCGGCGGACCATGTTCGCCTATGAGAAGGGCCTCATCTGGGGCAATGACAACTACCGCACCAACCAGGCGCTGGTGAATCTCGCCCTCGCTACCGGCAATATCGGCCGTCCGGGCGGCGGCTGCGTGCGCATGGGCGGCCACCAGGAGGGTTATTGCCGCCCGTCCGACGCCCATGTGGGCCGGCCCGCAGCCTATGTGGACAAGCTGCTGATCGAGGGCAAGGGCGGCGTGCACCACATCTGGGGCTGCGACCACTACAAGACCACGCTCAACGCCATGGCTTTCAAGCGCGCCTACAAGATGCGCACGGACCTCGTGAAGGACGCCATGGCCAGCGTGCCCTACGGCGACCGCGATGCCATGGTGGCCGCCATCTTGGGCGCCATCCGCAAGGGTGGGCTGTTCAGCGTCGACGTGGACATCGTGCCGACCCATATCGGCGAGGCCGCCCATGTGATGCTGCCCGCCGCGACATCCGGCGAGATGAACCTCACCTCCATGAACGGCGAGCGGCGCATGCGCCTTACCGAGCGCTACATGGACCCGCCGGGCCAGGCCATGCCCGATTGCCTCATCGCCGCGCGGATCGCCAATCACATGGAGCGGGTGCTGCGCGCCATGGGCAAAACGGAGGTGGCGGACAAGTTCAAGGGCTTCGACTGGAAGAGCGAGGAAGACGCCTTCATGGACGGCTACGCCAAGAACGAAAAGGGCGGCGCGTTCGTCACCTACGATCGCCTGCGGACCATGGGCACTAACGGCTTCCAGGAGCCCGCCACGGCCTTCGCAGACGGCAAGATCGTCGGCACCAAGCGGCTGTTCGCCGATGGCAAGTTCAACAAGCCGGACGGCAAGGCGGTGTTCGCCGAAACCCGGTGGCGCGGCCTCCAGGCCCCCGGCAAACAGGCGGAGAAGGACAAGTTCGCCTTCCTCATCAATAACGGGCGGGCGAACCTCGTCTGGCAGAGCGCCTATCTTGACGTGGAGAATGAGCTGGTCATGGATCGCTGGCCCTATCCCTTCATCGAGATGAACCCGCAGGACATGGGCGAGCTTGGCCTCAAGAGCGGCGATCTCGTGGAGGTCTACAACGAGAACGGCTCCACCCAGGCCATGGCCTATCCCACCCCCACGGCGAAGCGGAAGGAGACTTTCATGCTGTTCGGCTTCCCGACCGGCGTGCAGGGCAATGTGGTGTCCGCGGGGGTCAACGAGGACATCATCCCCAACTACAAGCAGACGTGGGGCAACATCCGCAAGATCGCCGACGCGCCGGAAGGCGTGCGGCACCTGACCTTCAAGTCGAAGGAGTATCCGGCCTGACGGCGGGCACCATCGGCCGGCGTTCTGGCGCCGGCCGAGACCGCACCCTCATCCGTGGCGCCACACTTTCACCGATGACACGACGAGGATCAGCGCCAGGATGGGAAGCAAGACCTGCTCGGGCACAAGCCCAAGGAGGTGCCCGCCGATGAAGGCGCCCACGATGGAGCCCACCGCCATCACGGCCACGAACACCTTGTTCTGCGCGACGGTGGCGAAGGCGTTGTCGCGGCTGTAGCGGGTGAAGCCGACGATCATGGTGGGCAGGCTCACCGCCAGCGACAGGCTGCCGGCGAGCTTGATGTCCGCGCCGAAGAGAAGCACCAGCGTCGGAATCAGCAGCTCACCGCCGGCCACGCCCATCAGCGAGGCGACCACGCCAATGGCGAATCCCGCAATGACGCCGGCCACGATCAGCCAGGGTCCCGAAAGCAGCGCGGACGCTGCGGTCGATCCGTGTCCGAACAGGAGGGCGACGGCGATCAGCACCAGCAGGACTGCCAAGACCCGGTAGAGGGTGCGGGAGCTGAGCCGGGTGGCCCAGCCGGCGCCGAACCAGGCGCCAACGAGGCTACCCGCCAATAGGTTGAGGATGATCGGCCAGTTGGTCGCGATCGCGCTGAAGGGCACCGTCGCCGCCCTGAACGGCAGCGCGCTAGCGACGACGACCAGGCTCATGGCCTTGTTGAGGATGACCGCTTCGAGCGCCCGGAAGCGGAATGGGCCGATCAGCAGCGGCAGGCGGAACTCTGCGCCACCAAGCCCGATGAGACCGCCGAGCATGCCGATGAGGGCGCCCCCGGCGAAGGCCGGCACCGGCGGGGGGCCAGGGTTGGACCCCCGCTCGTCCCGTGTGTTGGCACGCTCGGACGACAGTGGAATGGACTGCTGGGACATGGATGAGCCTCCGGCCATGATCGTTCGGACGGAGCCGCCATCATGGTATGAAATGATATGAATTGATACGAAAACAAACGATTTGACGGGTATATTGCTGGTTTAATGAGCCGAGCGTGGCGAATAGATGTTGTTTTGTAAAGATAGAATGGTCAGGACGGCTGGCCGAAGGCCGAGCTATATGCCAAATGATATGAAATTAGATGAATTGAGATGCCGGACATTCCATGGATACGCCTAACGCCCTGACTGTCGAAGATGTGGCCGAGCGGCTGCACGTCAGCCGGAGCGGCATTTATGCTCTGATCAAGGCAGGCGGGATCGGCTTCTACAAGGTCGGCCGTAAGATCCGCTTCACCGAGGCGAACGTGCGCGACTATATCGAGCGCTCCGGCAGGGCCGCGCGCGCGCCCGAGCTGGCAGGCCGCCCGGCATTCGACGAGAACCGGTATTTTGACCTGAAGGCGGAGCGTCGGGCCGGGGACGGCTTCATCATCTGCGGCCAGGACCTCATCCTCGACATCCTGTCCAACTTCATGCGCATGCACGGCGTCATGGCGCTCAGGGCCTATATCGGCAGCTACGACAGCCTCGTCTCGCTCTATTACGGCAAGGTCTCCGTCGCGAGCGCACATCTGTGGGACAGCGCCGGCGACGACTACAACGTGCCCTATGTCCGTGCCTTACTGCCTGGCGTGCGCTGCGCGGTGGTCAACGTCACCTACCGCATGCAGGGCCTCTACGTCGCCAAAGGCAACCCGAAGGCCATCCGAACATGGCAGGACTTCGCCCGCGACGACATCACCATGATCAACCGCGAGAAGGGGGCGGGATCGCGGGTGCTGCTCGACGAGAACCTGAAGCTCCTCGATCTCTACGCCAGCCGGATTAAGGGCTACGATAGCGAGAACCAATCCCATCTCGCCGTGGCGAGCGCAGTGGGCCGTGGCGACGCCGACGTGGCGGTGGGGATGGAAAAGGTCGCCCGCCAAGTAGATAATGTGGACTTCGTCCCACTGAAGAGGGAACGCTACGACCTTGTGGTCCGTAAAGAGCATCTCGACACACCGGAGGTCGCGACGATGCTCAAGATCCTGCGCTCGGAGCGGTTCCAGAACGAGTTCAAGAGCATCGGCGGATATGACATCACCGACATCGGGAAGATCGTGGCTGAGACGTGAGGCCGAATCTACTGCCGTCGCTGAAGCGCCCGAATGCCAAGTCCACGAGCGAACTTCCCGCCGCCTCCCACCGAGCCGAACGCCTCAGCCGAACCGGCCGGTGATATAGGAGCGCGTGCGCTCCTCGGTTGGGTTGGTGAAGATCAGGCTGGCCACGTCGTATTCCACCATGTGGCCGAGATGCATGAAGGCGGTGAAATCCGAGATGCGCGCCGCCTGCTGCATGTTGTGGGTGACGATCACGATGGTGTAGGCGCCCCGCAACTCGTCCATCAGTTCCTCGATCTTCGCCGTGGCGATGGGGTCGAGGGCCGAAGTGGGTTCGTCGAGCAGGATGAGCTCCGGATCTGGGGCGAGGGTGCGGGCGATGCACAGGCGCTGCTGCTGGCCGCCCGACAATCCATAGGCGGATTCCTGGAGGCGGTCCTTCACCTCGTCCCATAGGGCGGCTTGGCGTAGCGCGGCTTCCACGCGCCCATCCACTTCGGAGCGATTCCGGATGCCCCGGATGTGGAGGCCGGATGCCACATTCTCATAGACCGATTTCGGAAACGGGTTGGGCTTCTGGAACACCATGCCGATGCGCAAACGCGCGAGCATTGGATCTACTTCCGGCGCCACGATGTTGATCCCCTCCGGATAGAGGATGATCTCGCCCTGATACCGGTTGCCCGGATATAGGTCATGCATGCGGTTGAAGCAGCGCAGGAGCGTGGACTTTCCACATCCCGACGGCCCAATGAGGGCGGTGACCTTACCCTCGACGATCGGAAGCTCCACCCCCTTGAGCGCCTGGTTGTCGCCGTAGAAGAAATTGAGGTTGCGAACAGAAGCGCGCAGGGGGGCGGGCTCCTTGCTGGCCACGGCGTCCAATGCTGGGGTCACGGCGGTCATCTCGTTCTCCGAAAGGCCGGGCTGCAGCATCAGCGCATGCTCCGGCGGATCTTGTAGCGCAGCCAGATGGCGATCGCATTCATCAGCAGCGTCATAAGCAGCAGAATGAGACCGGTTGCTGCTGCGTTCACGTGGAACGCCGCCTGGGGACGTGAAACCCAGTTGAACATCTGGATCGGCATCACCGTGAACGGCGAGTTGAGCCAGTTGAAATTGATGAACGGAAAGGTGTCCTGGACCGGTGAAGGCGGCAGGAAGGCGATGAAGGTGAGCGCGCCGATGGTGATGATGGGCGCGGTCTCGCCGATGGCCCGTGACATACCGACGATGGCACCCGTGAGGATGCCGGGACGCGCGGTGGGCAGGATGTAGCCGCTCACCGTCTGCCATTTGTCGGCGCCAAGCGCATAGGCGCCCTCGCGGATCTCGAGCGGGATGGAGCGCACCGCCTCGCGTGTGGCGACTATGATGATGGGCAGGATGAGAAGCGCCAGCGTGATGCCCGCAACTAGAATCGTCTGGCCCATGGCGAAGCTCTGCACGAACAGGCCGAGGGCGAGCAGCCCATAGATGATGGAGGGCACGCCCGCGAGATTGGTCACATTGATTTCGATGAGATGGGTGATCCAGTTCCGCGGCGCATATTCCTCAAGATAGAGGCCTGCTGCGACGCCGAGCGGCACCGCCAGCGCCGTCGTCACCAGCATCACCAGCGTGGTGCCGACCCAGGCGGACAGAATGCCGGCCTCCGAAGCGCGTCGGGAGGGGAAGCTCGTCAGGAAATCAAGATCAATGCGGCCAAGCCCGTCCACCATGAAGTCCACGATGAGCGACAGCAGAACGATCATGGAAATGACGAGCACGCTGAGGCCCAGGATCGCGAAATTGCGGTCGGACCGATGCGCCCGAGCGACGATTTCCGCGTCGGAGAGGCGGCGGGAGGGTTGAGCGGCGAGCGGCTTCACGGCCATCCCCTCAATAGACTTCACGGTATTTCTGGCGGAGCCAGAAGGCGAGAATGTTGAAGGCGAAAGTCATGAGGAACAGCGTCATGCCCGCCGCGAAGATGGTGAGATAAGCGATGGAGCCATGTGGCACGTCGCCGAGGCTGATCTGGACGATATAGGAGGTGATCGTGGCTGCGCCCTCCAGAGGGTTCAGGGCGAGCTTCGCCTGCTGGCCCGCAGCAATGGCCACCACCATGGTCTCGCCCACCGCCCGCGACATGCCGAGGATGTAGGCCGCCGTCACCCCGGAGAAGGCGCCGGGGATCACCACCCGCGTCGCCGTCTGGAGCCGCGTGAAGCCCAGCGCATAGGCCCCCTCCCTCAGTTCCGCAGGGACCGCGCGCATGGCGTCCTCGCTCACGGAAACGATGTAGGGCAGGATCATGATGCCCATGACGATGCCCGGCACGAGCAGGTTGAAGCCCGCCAGCCCGGGAATGAAGATCTGGAAGATGGGCGTGAGGAACAAAAGAGCGAAATAGCCGAATGCCACAGTGGGCACGCCTGCGATAAGCTCCAGAAACGGCTTGATGGTCTCGCGCACCTGTGGCCGCGCGAACTCCGACAGATAGATTGCGAGCACGGTACCGGCTGGAATCGCGACGAGCAGGGCGATGAGCGAACTCACCAAAGTACCGGATACCAGAGTCATGATGCCGAAGTGCTTGTCCTGAAACACCGGCGTCCATTGTGTGTCGGTCAGGAAGGAGATGATCGACACCTGTGCGAAGAATTTCAGGCTTTCGGACAGGAGGACGTAGACGA
Source organism: Roseixanthobacter pseudopolyaromaticivorans (assembly GCF_043195145.2). Classification (NCBI taxonomy): domain Bacteria; kingdom Pseudomonadati; phylum Pseudomonadota; class Alphaproteobacteria; order Hyphomicrobiales; family Xanthobacteraceae; genus Roseixanthobacter; species Roseixanthobacter pseudopolyaromaticivorans. The sequence continues at coordinate 1,629,704 of NZ_CM195539.1, read as the reverse complement.
TGCCCGCCGTGACCAGGACAGAGAGTGCGGCACTGAGAAACAGGACAACGCGCATGATGCGGTCCACCACCCGGCGTCGCGCCAGGAAGACCGGAGAAACCGTCAGGCGCAACCGGCCTGTTCTTGAGTCTGGAGACACCGGTGCGACCACGTCCAACCCTCACCTGAATGGAGGGAGGCGCCGGAGCACCTCCCTCAGGTCCCTCAAGATCACCTGTCAGTAGACGAGCTTTTCCTTGACGAGATCCTCGACGGAGACGCCGACCTTGGACCCGGTGAAGCCGGTGCCGATCTCACGCTTCTTGAAGCGCTCCTGGAACACCTTCAGGGCGGCCTCGGGCAGCGGCACATAGCCGACTTCCTTGACCAGCTCGACCGCGTGCTTCGGGTCCTGGTAGAACTCAACGAACTTCGCCACCTCCGGACGGGTTTCGGCCGCCTTCTTGTTCACGTAGATGAAGATCGGCCGCGACAGAGGCTGGTACTTGCCGGTGCGGGCGTTCTCGACCGACGGCTCCACGGCGGGCGCGGCGTCATCGACCTTGATCTTCACCGCCTTCAGCTTGCCGGTGTTCTCTTCATAGTAAGCAAGGCCGAAAAAGCCGAGGGCGTTGGGATCGCCCGCCACGCCCTGGACCAGCACGTTGTCATCCTCCGATGCGGTGAAGTCGCCGCGGCTGGAATGCTCCTTGCCGACGATGGCGGCGGTGAAATAGTCGTAAGTGCCTGAGTCGACGCCCGCGCCGTAGAGCACCAGCGGCCGATCCGGGTAGCTGTCGCGGACCTGCTTCCAGTTGGTGATCTTGCCCTGGGCCTCGGGCTCCCAGATCTTCTTCAGATCCGCAACCGTCATCTCGCTCGCCCAGGTGTTGGACGGGTGGACGATGACCGTGAGCGCATCAAGGGCGACCGGCAATTCGATATACTCGATGCCGGCTTCCTTGCAGGCCTTCTGCTCGGCGGAGGTGATGGGGCGCGAGGCGTCAGAGATGTCGATCTCTCCGCGGCAGAACTTCTTGAAGCCGCCGCCGGTACCGGAGATGCCGACCGTCACCTTGATATCCTTGTTCGCCTTCTGGAATTCCTCCGCCATGGCTTCGGTCACGGGGAATACCGTGGACGACCCGTCGACCTTGACCAGTGCCTGGGCAGCGGCGCCGTTGAAGGCCGCGCCGGTAGCGAGCAGCGCGAGGGCGCTCGCGAGAGTGATGATCTTCATGAGGATGCCGTCTCCCTGGACAGTGCCGCTAGGGCTTCTGATGCTCACCTAGCCTCACGGGCTCTAAGCATGTTATGTAACAAATTCATGACAATTTGTGTATATCGAGCGATATTCCTGAATCAACAGAGATTTTATCGAATATGACGCAACGTAGTTCTAGGCTATGGTTGGCTTTATTTCATGTAAATCATATGGACATCGTGGCAATTGTCCATGGTTGATTGCAATTTTTGAGAGGCTATCCGACTTCGATTGACGTATATTACTTATATAAAGTCCATATGAAGCGCCTATTATTCATTTCTCCTCCCGAACAAATTTGCCTCTCAACCTCGCGAGCATTCCGTCTCTACATTACATCATTTCCATTTGTATCGACATATCGATAATTTATACTATCGCTGCGATTGGCGCGACGTAAATGGCGTCACAAGAGTGACATGAAGGCCATATAGCGATCTGTCCACTCCTATCGACATAATGACTCGTATGGAGCTATCTGTTTCCAGCGATATGTCGCTAGGACCCAAGGGAGGCCAGCCGTGAATCGCATTCTTGTCTGGACAGCTGCGGCGACGCTCGCGGCCCTGTCGATGTTCGCGCCTCCGGCGCGCGCCGCGGAGGTGCGGGGTGCCGGCTCCACCTTCGCCTATCCGATCATCTGGAAATGGGCGGAGGCGTTTCGTGAGCGCACAGGCCACATCGTAGGATACCAGTCGGTGGGTTCGTCGGCCGGCGTCAACCGTATTAAGGACGGGGTGGTGGATTTCGGCGCGTCCGACAAGCCGCTGAAGCCGGAAGAACTGGAGAAATATGGCCTCGGCCAGTTCCCCATCGTGTTCGGTGGCGTCGTTCCGGTGTTCAACGTGGACGGCGTGGGGCCCGGCCAGCTCCGCTTCACCGGCGCCCTTCTCGCTGACATCTATCTCGGCAAGGTCACGACCTGGTCCGATCCCGCCATCAGGGCCCTCAATCCCGACGTCAAGCTGCCCAACGCGAAGATCGTGGTGGTGCACCGTTCCGATGGATCTGGAACCACGTTCAACTGGGTGTCCTACCTTGCCAAGGCGAGCCCGGAGTGGAAGCAGCAGGTCGGCGAAGGCAGCGCAGTCGCCTGGCCGGTGGGGTATGGCGCGCGCGGTAACGAAGGGGTCTCGACCGAGGTCAAGCGGGTCCCGAATGCCATCGGCTATGTCGAATACACCTATGTGGTGCAGGTGAAGCTGGCCTATGGCCTCGTCCAGAACCGTGCTGGCAAGTTCATCGCACCCAGCGCGGCGGCGTTCCAGGCGGCGGCGCTGAGCTTCGATTGGGCCGGCGCCAAGGACTTTTTCGTCGTCATCACCGATTCCCCCGCCGAGGATGCCTATCCTATTGCGGCGACCACCTTCGCTCTCATGTACCGCGAGCCGAAGGTGCCGGCGAACAGCCAAGCCGCCTTCGAGTTCTGGCGTTTCGCCCTGGGCGAGGGCGAGAAATTTGCGTCCGAGCTCGGCTATGTTCCCTTGCCGCCGGCTCTGGTCCAGCAGGTCAAGGACTATTGGGCCAGGACCTTCAAGGGCGGCGCCTGAGGCACTTGGGCTGACGCGTGAGCAGCATTCGAACGGTGAGACAAGATGGACGAGACGAAGCTGAATGGGGAAGACGCCACGCGGATCTTCGATGCGCTGTCCCAAGGCACGCGCTTCGAGACTTATCGTCTTCTGCTGCGCTATGTGCCCTATGGCCTTCAGGCGGGCGACATCGCCCGCCTGCTGGCGGTAGCGCACAATACCATGTCGGTGCACCTCGGCGTGCTGGAGCGTGCCGGCCTTGTCACGTCGCGGCGCGAGGGACGGTCCATCATCTATGCCGTCAGCTTGTCCACAGCGGGCCCTGTGCTGAGCCAACTGATGGCGGAGATGGGTTTTGCCGTCTCCCCCCGGTGCGGGACCGGCCCCGCGGCCTTTCCACAGCTGCGTCCTGCCGCTGGGAATGATCGCGTCTACAATGTTCTGCTGGTCTGCTCGGCCAACTCGGCACGGTCGCTGATCGCGGAGGCGTTGCTCAACCGCGAGGGGCGAGGCCGCTTCAAGGCCTACTCGGCCGGCAGTCGGCCGAAGCTCAAGCCGCACTCGATGGCTATCGATCTGCTCGACTCGCTCGGCTACGACACGACGAACCTCGCCTCCAAGAGCTGGGATGGGTTCGCCAGGCCGGATGCGCCCCAGATGGATTTCGTCATCACTACCTGCGACGCCGCAGCTGGGGAAATCTGCCCTGCCTTCCCCGGTCATCCGCTACAGGCCCATTGGGGTCTGCCCGACCCGATCCGGGTGAAGGGAACCGAAGCTGAGCAGAAGGCTGCCTTCGTTGCCACCTACCGTCGGCTCGCCGGGCGTATCTCCGCCTTCGTCAACCTGCCATTTGAGCAGCTCGATCTTGCTTCGCTCAAGGAGCGCATCGGCGAGATCGGGAAAATGGAGGGAGCGACGGACCTCACACTCTCGGGACAGGCCGCGTGAACTGTCGTCGTCCTGAAACAGACCGCGCCCACGCTCTCGCCGCAATCGGCCGCAGCTGGCGGCCTTGGGAGATCCCGCACCGTGTCCGTGTTTGAACGCTATCTCACTCTCTGGGTGTTCCTGTGCATCATCGCCGGCGTCGCGCTTGGCGCGCTGGCGCCGTCCGTGTTCCAGACCATCGGGGCGCTGGAAGTGGCGCGGGTCAACCTGCCGGTAGCCATCCTCATATGGCTGATGATCGTGCCCATGCTGGTCAAGATCGACTTTGCCGCGCTCAAGGAGGTCGGCCGGCACTGGCGCGGAATCTCGGTGACGCTGCTGGTGAACTGGGCGGTGAAGCCGTTCTCCATGGCGTTCCTCGGCTGGCTGTTCATCGGCTATCTGTTCCGACCCTACCTGCCAGCCGACCAGATCGATAGCTATATCGCCGGCCTCATCCTTCTGGCGGCGGCGCCCTGCACGGCCATGGTGTTCGTCTGGTCAAATCTCACCAAGGGTGAGCCCCACTTTACCTTGTCCCAGGTGGCGCTGAACGACGCCATCATGATCGTCGCCTTCGCGCCCGTCGTGGGGCTGTTGCTCGGGCTCTCCTCCATCACCGTGCCGTGGGACACACTCTTCCTGTCGGTGATGCTCTACATCGTCGTCCCGGTGATCGCGGCGCAGCTCCTCCGCGGGCGCATCCTGGCGACCGGTGGACAGGCCGGGCTCGATCGCCTGCTCGGCGTGCTCCAGCCGCTCTCCCTGGTGGCGCTGCTCGCCACCCTGGTGCTGCTGTTCGCCTTCCAGGGCGAGCAGATCCTCGCCCAGCCGCTGGTGATTGCGCTGCTGGCCGTGCCGATCTTGATCCAGGTCTATTTCAACTCGGGCCTTGCCTATCTCCTGAACCGGCTGTCCGGCGAAGCCCACTGCGTGGCCGGCCCCTCTGCCCTCATTGGGGCCTCCAATTTCTTCGAGCTGGCGGTGGCTGCCGCCATCAGCCTGTTCGGATTCAAGTCGGGTGCGGCTCTCGCCACCGTGGTGGGTGTGCTCATCGAGGTTCCGGTGATGCTCTCGGTGGTGTGGATCGTGAACCATACCAAGGACTGGTACGAAGCCGGCGGCGTGAGGGTGACGGACGCCGGCGACCGCACCAAAGCCTGAGATCATCGCGGCAACGCCGCACCTTTTCAAAGTTTGCGAGGATGACGGTGCCATGAGAGTAGGGATCAACGGCCTCGGCCGCATTGGACGGCTTTCGCTTCGCGCGGCCATGGGGGCGGCCTACCGCCCGGACAATGATCCGCGCGGCAACAACCGGCTCGAGATCGTTCATCTCAACGAGATCAAGGGTGGGGCGGAAGCCATCGCCCATCTCCTCGAATTCGACAGCGTACAGGGGCGCTGGCGTGCGCCCATCGCAGCCGAGGGCGCGGATAGTGTGCGCATCGGCGAGAAGAGCTTGTCTTTCTCCTCTCACGCGACGCCGGGCGATATCCCCTGGGGCGATCTCGGCGTGGACCTCGTACTGGAGTCCACCGGCAAGTTTCTCACCCCCGCCGTGCTCGAAGGTCACCTGAAGCGCGGCGCCAAGCGCGTAATCGTCGCCGCGCCGGTGAAAGACCCGTCCGTGCTGAACGTTGTGGTGGGGGTGAACGAGCAGCTCTACGACCGAGAGACGCATCCCATCGTCACCGCTGCCTCCTGCACCACCAACTGCCTCGCCCCGGTGGTGAAGGTGGTGCACGAGGCCATCGGCATCCGCCACGGCCAGATCACCACCATCCACGATCCCACCAACACCAACGTGGTGGTGGACGCGCCCCACAAGGACCTGCGCCGCGCCCGCTCGGCCATGCTCTCGCTGCAGCCTACTACCACCGGCAGCGCCACCGCCATCGCCCTCATCTATCCCGAGCTGAAGGGCAAGCTGAACGGCCATGCGGTGCGCGCCCCGGTGCTCAACGCCTCGCTCACCGACTGCGTGTTCGAGCTCAACCGCGAGACCACGGCGGACGAGGTGAACGCGTTGTTCGCCAAGGCCGCCGCGGGTGCGCTCAACGGTATCCTCGGCTTCGAGCCGCGCCCTTTGGTGTCGGCGGACTACGCCCGCGACACCCGCTCCGCAATCGTTGATGGGCCGTCCACCCTCGTCACCGACGGCACCTTGCTCAAGGTCTATGCCTGGTACGATAACGAGATGGGCTATGCCTGCCGCATGGTGGACCTTGCCTGCCACCTCGAACGCGTGGGGCTGTGAGATGGCGGCGTCATCCTCCGCGGGCCTGCGCAACTACGCCATCGTCACCGCGGCCTATTGGGGCTTCACGCTGACCGACGGCGCCTTGCGCATGCTGGTGCTGTTCACCTTCTTCAAGCTCGGCTACTCGCCCTTCACCCTCGCCTTCCTGTTCTTGCTCTACGAGGCGGCGGGCATCGGGGCGAACTTCATCGGCGGCTGGCTCGCCGCCCGCTTCGGCATCACCCGTATGCTGACAGTCGGGCTCACGACCCAGATCGCCGGCTTCCTGCTGCTCTCCGCCATGTCGCCCACCTGGGAAACGGCCGTTCTTGTTGCCTGGGTGGTGGCGGCGCAGGGCGTGTGCGGCGTGGCGAAGGACCTCACCAAGACCGCCTCCAAGTCCGCCATCAAGGTGACGGAGGCCGAGGCCAAGGGTAACGCCGAGGGGCGCCTGTTTCGCTGGGTGGCGTGGTTCACCGGTTCCAAGAATGCCATGAAGGGCTTCGGCTTCTTTCTTGGCGGCGTGCTCCTGGAGGCGTTCGGCTTTCGCTTGTCGCTGTGGCTCATGGCTGCCGTGCTGGCGCTGGTGCTTCTCGGCGTGCTGCTGTCCCTGCCGCCTATGATGGGCAAGGCCAAGGCGAGTAGTTCGGCAAGAGAATTGTTCGGCAAGAGCCGGGGTGTGAACCTGCTCGCTGCTGCCCGCGTCGCCTTGTTCGGCGCGCGGGACGTGTGGTTCGTGGTGGGCGTGCCGGTCTTCCTCTATGGGATGGGCTGGACCTTTCCCATGGTGGGCGGCTTCCTCGCGCTGTGGACCATCGGCTACGGCATCGTGCAGGCATCCGCGCCCGCCGTGGTGAGCCGCAGCCCGGACGGCCTGTCCAAGGAAGTGCCAGCGGCGCGCTGGTGGGCGCTCGGCCTCGCTCTGGTGCCGGTGGCCATCGCCGTGCTCCTCGCCGTGACACCCCTGCGGCCGGACATCATCGTCGTGATCGGGCTCGCCATCTTCGGCGCCGCCTTCGCCGTGAACTCCTCCCTGCATTCCTACCTGATCCTGGCCTATGCCGGATCGGAGAAGGCAGCCGAGGACGTGGGTTTCTATTACGCCGCCAATGCAGCGGGGCGCTTCATCGGCACCCTCCTGTCCGGCCTGCTCTATCAGGTGGGTGGGATCTATGCCTGCCTCGGGGGGTCGGCCCTGATGCTCGCCGTCTGTTTTGGCACCACCCTCCTGCTGCCGCTTCATTCCCAGCCGATGGGAACGCCGGCACCGAGCAGATAAGGCTCCGGCTTCGAGTTCGCGTACCAGCATCGTCCGATTGAACTACACCGTCACTGGAGAGAAGAGATGACGCTACCGCGCTTTCTCGCACGCACCCTCTTGCTTGCCGCCATGTGCCTGGGGCCAAGCATCGCCCATGCCGACTTCAAGCTCGACCCACGCTTCACGGACGCGAATGGCGACATGGTCGCGGACGCGCCGACTGATCCTTCCAAGCAGATCGACCCGGACACGCTGATCTTCTCCTACACCCCCGTTGAGGATCCGGCCGTCTACGCCAAGGTGTGGCAGGAATTCACCGACCATCTCGCGAAGGTGACCGGCAAGAAGGTGCAGTTCTTCCCCGTGCAGTCCAACGCCGCCCAACTCGAAGCTATGCGCGCCGGGCGCCTGCATGTGGCCGGCTTCAACACCGGCTCCAATCCCATCGCCGTCGCCTGCTCCGGCTTCGTGCCGTTCGCCATGATGGCCTCGAAGGACGGTGCCTACGGCTACGAGATGGAGATCATCACCTATCCCGGCTCCGGCATCACCAAGGTCGAGGACATCAAGGGGAAGAAGATGGCCTTCACCTCGGAGACCTCCAATTCCGGCTACAAGGCGCCGTCCGCGCTGCTGCGCTCGCAGTTCGGCATGGAGGCGGGCAAGGATTACGAACCCGCCTTCTCCGGCAAGCACGACAATTCCATCATCGGCGTCGCCAACAAGGATTATCCGGCAGCGGCCGTCGCCAATTCGGTGATGAAGCGCATGATCGCCCGCGGCGTGATCAAACCCGAGCAGGTGGTGACGATCTACAAGTCGCAGACCTTCCCCACCACCGGCTATGGCTATGCCTACAATCTGAAGCCCGAGCTCGCCGCCAAGGTGAAAGAGGCGTTCTTCAGCTTCAATTGGGATGGCACTGCTCTCCTGAAGGAGTTCCAGTCGGCCGAGCCGCCGCAGGAGAAATTCATTCCCATCACCTTCAAGGAGACCTGGGCGGTGGTGCGCCAGGTCGATGACGCCATGGGCGTCAGCTACGCCTGCAAGTAAACTCTGGAGAGAGGGACTGTGGGATGCTGACCATCGCCGGTCTGTCCAAGCGCTACGCCAAGGGGGACAAGGCCCTCGATGATGTTTCGCTCAGCATCCCCGCCGGCCAGGTGGTGGGCCTGATCGGTCCGTCGGGGGCAGGCAAGTCCACCCTCATCCGCTGCATGAACCGGCTGGTGGAGCCCACGTCCGGCTCCATCCGCCTCGGCGACACCGAGATCACCCGCCTCGGAGGCATGGGCCTGCGGCGCGCGCGGCGGCGCATGGGCATGATCTTCCAGGAATATGCCCTGGTGGAGCGCCTCACGGTGATGGAGAACGTGCTCTCCGGCCGGCTCGGATACGTGGGCTTCTGGCGCGCCTTCCTGCGCCGGTTTCCCCAGGCCGACGTTGACCGGGCCTTCGCCGTGCTCGACCGCGTTGGCCTGATGGATCACGTGGACAAGAGGGCGGACGAGCTGTCCGGCGGCCAGCGCCAGCGCGTCGGCATCGCCCGCGCTCTGGTGCAGGAGCCGGACATCATGCTAGTGGACGAGCCCACCGCCAGCCTCGACCCCAAGACCTCGCGCCAGATCATGCGCCTCATCGTCGAGGTGTGCGCCGAGCGCCGGCTCGCCGCCATCGTCAACATCCACGACGTGGCGCTGGCGCAGATGTTCGTCCAGCGCATCATCGGCCTCAAGGCCGGGCGCACCGTGTTCGACGGCCCTCCGGAGGCACTCGACACCGATGTGCTCACCGCCATCTATGGCGAGGAGGACTGGTCGCGCACCATCCGCGAGGCGGAGGATGATGCGGTGGAAGAAGCCGCCGCCGAGGATGCGGTCCGTGTCCTGCGGGTCCAGGCCACGCCATCCGCCGTGGCGAGGACGCTGTGAGCGCTGTGTCCGTTCCGGCGCACCGCTGGCGGCCGCCGCCGCTCGTCGCCAATCCCTGGCTGCGCTATGCACTCATCGGCGGCGCGGCGCTCTATCTGGCGCTCGCCCTCGGCAGCGTCGAGGTCAACTGGGCACGCCTGTCGGAAGGCTGGGCGCGCGGGTTGCGCTTCATCTCCGGCTTCCTGGAGCCGAACTTCTCCCGGCGCTGGGACGACATCATCCAGGGCATGATCGAGAGCCTGACCATGACGGTGACCTCCACCGTGGTGGGCATCGCCATCTCGGTTCCCATCGGCATCGGCGCCGCCCGCAACGTGGTGCCGCGCGGGGTCTATTTCGCTTGCCGGGCCATCATCGCCGTGTCGCGGTCCCTGCAGGAGATCATCGTCGCCATATTGCTGGTGGCCATGGTGGGCTTCGGGCCGTTCGCGGGCTTCCTCACCCTGTCGTTCGCCACCATCGGCTTCCTCTCCAAGCTGCTGGCCGAGGACATCGAGGACATCGACCCCGCCCCTGTGGAGGCGATCCGCGCCACCGGGGCGCCCTGGCCATCGCTGATCGCCTTTGGGGTGCTGCCGCAGGTGGCGCCGCGCCTCCTCGGGCTTTCGCTCTACCGGCTCGACATCAATTTCCGCGAATCCGCGGTGGTGGGCATCGTCGGCGCGGGCGGCATCGGTGCCACGCTCAACACCGCTATCGATCGTTACGAGTTCGACAGCGCCGCCGCCATCCTCATCCTCATCATCGCCATCGTGATGGCGAGCGAATATGTCTCCGGCCTCGTGCGCGGGCCGGTGAAATAATGCCGGTCATAGCCCTCCCCGAAGGCCGCCGGTCCTGGCAACGGCGCACTTCGCGCGGCCAGATCGCCGTGTGGTTCGGCTGGCTTCTCGCCGTGGCCTTCACCGTGTTCTGCTGGCGGGTGATGACGGAAGGCACCATCTGGGCCTTCGTCTGGGATGCCCCCACCCAGGCCGCCGACATCGGCGCGCGCATGGTCCCGCCGCGCTGGTCCTATTTCCCGGCACTGCTCAAGCCGCTTTGGGACACGCTCAACATTGCCACCCTCGGCACGCTCATCGCCATCGTGCTGTCGGTGCCGGTGGCCTTCCTCGCGGCACGCAACACCACGCCTAGCGCCGCCTTCGTGCGGCCGCTGGCGCTGTTCGTCATCGTCGCCTCGCGCTCCATTAATTCCATCATCTGGGCGCTGCTGCTGGTGGCGATCCTGGGTCCGGGCGTGCTGGCCGGCATCATCGCCATCGCGCTCAGGTCCATCGGCTTCATCGGCAAGCTGCTCTACGAGGCCATCGAGGAAATCGACGAGAGCCAGGTGGAGGCGATCCGCGCTACCGGCGCCTCGGGCGCCCAGACCCTCGCCTACGGGATCGTGCCGCAGATCATGCCCGCCTTCGCCGGCATCAGCGTGTTTCGCTGGGACATCAACATCCGCGAATCCACGGTGCTCGGCCTGGTTGGCGCGGGCGGGATAGGACTCAACCTGGAAAGCTCGCTCAATACGCTGGCGTGGCCGCAGGTGACGCTGATCCTCATGGTGATCCTCGCCACCGTGGTGGTGAGCGAATGGGTGTCCGCCAAGGTCCGCCACGCCATCATCTGATCTTCGGAGCCTGAACGATGACTGAGCATTCCCTTGTCACCATCTGGCACAATCCGGCCTGCGGCACATCGCGCAACACGCTCGCCCTGATCCGCAACGCCGGTATCGAGCCGACGATCGTCGAATATCTCAAGACCCCGCCCGCGCGGGAAGAGGTCGCCGCCGCCATCGCCGCGGCGGGCCTCACGGTGCGCGCCGCGACCCGCCAGAAGGGCACACCCTATGCCGAACTCGGCCTCGACGATCCCGCCCTCACCGACGACACTCTGCTCGATGCCATGATGGCCCACCCCATCCTCATTAACCGGCCGTTCGTCTTCACCCCGCTCGGGGCGCGGCTGTGCCGGCCGTCGGAAAGGGTCCTGGACATCCTGCCCGCGCCGCAGAAAGGGCCGTTTACGAAGGAGGATGGAGAGGTGGTGATCGATGCCGAGGGACGGCGCGTTTGCTGACGCGGGGAGCGCTTTCAAGTATGCCTTGATGATTGACACATTGATGATCGATGTATAGCCTTCCTGCATGTCTCGAACCTCTCCATCGGCCACCCCATCCGTTCCGCCGTCGCCCGCCCCGGTGCCGAAGCCCGGGCCCGATTTCCTGAGCCGTGCCTACTGGAACGGCACCATCAAGATGAGCCTGTCCAAATTCTTCATTCTGTGCGTGCTGCATCAGCGGCCCATGCACGGATACGACGTGGCAAGGGCAGTCGAGGCAACGACGAACGGCTGCTGTTCCCCTGCAGAGGGCACCATCTATCCGGTGCTGCGGGAGTTCGAGGAGGGCGGATACGTCACCGCTGCAAGCGAGGTGGTCTCGGGCCGCGAGCGCAAGGTCTACACCCTCACGGACAAGGGCCGCGCCGCCTTCAAGGTGGCGGTGGAGGCCTGGATGGACGTAACGCGCTGTCTGGTCGACGCGGAGAAGATGATCGCCGGCGCGCCGGACAAAGTCGGGAGCACTCCGGGATGCTGCCCCTGACCCGCATTCATTTGCCCTTAAGCATCGCTCGTCAATGGATCGACCATCGGAGTCTCCCGTCATGACCGGATCGCTACCCGTCGCTATCATCGGAGCCGGCCCCGTGGGGCTTGCCGCCGCGGCGCATCTGCTGGCCCGCGGCCTCGCGCCTCTCGTCTTCGAGCGCGGCGCCGGCGTCGGCACCTCGCTCAAGGCCTGGGGCCACGTGCGGGTGTTCTCGCCCTGGGGCTACAACATCGACGCGGCCGCCCGCACGCTGCTGGAGGAAACCGGCTGGAGCGCGCCGAACCCCAAGGCCCTGCCGCTCGGCGGGGAGATCGTGCGGCACTATCTCGAGCCGCTGGCGGCTCATCCCGCCCTTGCGCCCCACCTGCGGTTCGGGGCACAGGTGAGCGCCATCGCCCGCCACGGCCTCGACAAGATGTCATCCGAGGGGCGCGCGGACACGCCGTTCGCGATCTGCTGGCGCGACGCGAACGGCGCTGAGCACCGTTCGCTCGCCCGTGCCGTCATCGACGCCTCCGGCACCTGGAGCCAGCCCAACCCCATGGGCGCGGACGGCCTGCCGGTGCCCGGCGAGGAAGAGGCAGCCGCGCATGTCGCCTATGGCATTCCCGACGTGTCCGGCGCTGAGCGCGAGACCTATTCCGGCCGGCGCGTGCTGGTGGTGGGCTCCGGCCATTCGGCCATCAATGTGGTGCTCGATCTTCTCCGCCTGCAGGAGGCGGCGCCAACGACCCGCGTCACCTGGGCGCTTCGGCGCAACCGCATGGAGAAGCTGCTGGGCGGCGGCCTCAACGACGCGCTGCCCGCCCGCGGTGCCCTCGGCCTTGCGGCGACGCAGGCCATCGCCGCCGGCCGGCTCGATGTCCTCGCGCCGTTCGCGGCGGAGCGGATTGTCGGCGGCGCGGCGGGGCTGGACGTGTCCGGCCGTCTCGGCACGGAGCCCTGGACCAGGACCGTGGACCGGATCGTGGTGGCCACCGGCTTTCGCCCCGACCTTGCCGTGCTGCGCGAGGTGCGCGTCGCCCTCGATCCCGCCGTCGAGGCACCGCCGGCCCTCGCGCCGCTGATCGACCCGAACCTGCATTCGTGCGGCACCGTCCCGCCCCATGGCGCGGCGGAGCTGGCCCACCCCGAGCCGGGCTTCTACATCGTCGGCTCCAAGTCCTACGGCCGCGCCCCCACCTTCCTGATGGCCACGGGCTATGAGCAGGTCCGCTCCATCGCGGCGGAGATCGCCGGCGATCACGACGCGGCGCGCAGTGTCCATCTGGTGCTGCCGGAGACCGGCGTCTGCAGCGCCGCACCGGTGACGGCAGGGGCATCCGGCTGTTGTGGTGGGCCTGCGCCTCGGGACGCCGATGCCTGCTGCGCGGACGATGCCCAGGCCAAGGCGGAAGGCAAGGACGGCTGCGGCTGCGATACCGCCGCGCCGCAGGCCGAGGCGCCACCCCGCCGCGGGACGGCCGCGTGACCAGCGGCCTGAGCGGCGAACTCGCGCAACCGGCGCCAGCGCGCCCGCTTTCCGGCCGCAGCCTGTTCATCACCGGCCTCGGCATTGGCCAGATCTGCTCCTGGGGATCGCTCTACTACAGCTTTCCCCTGATAGCGGAGGCCATGGAGCGCGACCTCGGCTGGTCGAAGCCGGATCTGTTCGGCGCCGCGACGCTCGGCCTCGCCCTCGGGGGCATGGCCGCCTTCCCCGTGGGCGCCGCCGTCGACAAAGGCCACGGCAGGTGGGTGATGGCGGCGGGAGCCGGCCTCGCCGGCCTCTGCCTCCTTGCCTGGTCGCAGGTGCAGCAGCTCTGGCTGTTCTATAGCCTGATGGCCGCCATCGGCGTCCTCCAGGCGGCAACCCTTTATGAGCCGGCGTTCGCGGTGGTGGCGCGCAGGACCGGAGCGGCCGGCGCCCGGGCCGGCATTACCGCGCTCACCCTATGGGGCGGATTTGCCTCCACGGTCTTCATTCCGCTGATCCAGATCCTGCTGGATCTGGCGGGCTGGCGTGGCGCACTGGTGGCGCTCGGCGCCGTGAACCTCGTGGTGTGCGCGCCGCTCTATGCCGCGGTGATCCGGCCCGCGGCCGACCACGCGGCATCGCCGGTCCACGCTCTTGCACTGTCGGGAGCGGGCACCCTGCGGCAGGTCATGGGGCGCGTTGCCCGCCGGCCCACCTTCTGGGCCCTGGCGGTGGCGTTCACCGCCTATGCCGCCACCTTCTCCGCCTTCACCTTCCACCTCTATCCCCTGCTGCTGGAGCGCGGCTTCACGGCGGGCAGCGTGGTGCTGGCCATGGCCATCATCGGCCCAACCCAGGTGGCGGGTCGGATCGCCGTCTCGGTGTTCGCGCCGCGCGCTCCGGTGCGACTCATCGGCAGCTGTGCCGTGCTAGCCTTTCCGGTCGCCATACTCGCCTTGGCGTGGCTGCCACCCAGCTTTGCCCTGGTGGCGGCCATCGTGGCGCTCTACGGCAGCGCCAACGGCATCATGACCATCGTGCGTGGGCTCGCCGTGCCGGAGATGCTGACCCGGCAGGCCTATGGCGCCGTGAACGGCGCGCTGGCGGCGCCCTCGATGCTCGCCCGCGCTTTGGCACCCGCCGGTGCCGCGCTCCTCTGGGCGCAATCCCAGTCTTACGGCGCGGTCCTCTCTGCCATGGCTGCGGGAGGCGTCCTGCTGGCGGGCGCCTTCTGGGCCGCAGCAGCCTTTTCGCGGAACGAGGACATGGAGCGCCACGAGAGGGCTCCTTCTATGCCGGACCGCCGCTAAGCCCCCGCCGCAACACACCCTTCCTGAAAAGAATTAAAGCGGAACAACGCATCCAACACCATCCGGCTTATCAGCGCTCGGCGGCTCACTGCATACGCGCTAAAGCTGCAGGAAACTGATGTGCTCCTCATTTCCCCTGCCAGTTACAAGTTTAGGTCTGGCGGGGTTTGGGTCCTCGTGGGACTGGTTGGCGAACGTCGACGATGGGAGGCCACCGAGGCTCATGTGAAGTCTGACGATATTGTAGTCGATTGCCCGAGCCTCGATGATCCGCCTCACCTCTACAAGTGAGGATGTTTGAAGCGTTCAGATCTTTACGAGCATCGCGGTCACGTACATCAGGCCCGCGCCGGTGGCGAGCCCCGTCATTGCGGCTGGCGTGAAGAACGAAACATGAGTCTCGCCGCTTCTGCGCACTAGTAGCGATCCGACTTCCGCAATCACCTGAAGGATAGCCCCGGCACCGACCGCCAGCGCTAGCGCCGACCACTGCGGCGCGTAGGCAAGGCTGCCGATCCACAGACCTGCGACGGCTGGTCCGCCCGCAAGCAGCGTCAACCCGGCGAAGGTCCAAAGTGGTGGGCGTACTTTCAGTATCGGCGCGGCAATGCCGATGCCTTCCGTGATGTTGTGCAACGTAAAGCCGAGCACCAGAAAAATACCGAGATCCGCCGCTCCGGAGGCGAAAGAAGCGCCGATGGCAAGGCCTTCGCCGAGATTGTGCAATCCTATCCCCAGCGCAATGAAGGTCGATAGGGCCAGCCCGGTCGGTGTGCCACGGCTGCGGCCGACAGCCATCAGCAAGAGGAAACTCCCCATAGTGGTGAGGATGACCATCACCGGTCCCTGGAACAAGGCGGCGGCCTCGCCGGCAAGTTCGAGCGCTTCAGCAACTGCATCAATCACGAGGAAAGCGAGAAGCCCCACCGTCAATGCGAGTAGGAAGTCCATGCCGTTGCGGCCAACGCCACGGAGAACTGGGTAGAACATGAGGCCGATAGCGACGGGAAGGATGCCGACAAAGACGCCAAGGGCAGCCTGGGATACGAAGCTCATCGAATCCACGGTCGGTGTCGCAACCGCGACGGGGATCTCACGCTTGAACGTGGCGCCGGTGTTGGTGAGGATTTTCACGCCGTGCGCCTCGCCGACCACCCAAGGGAACGGCAACTGAACCCAGGCGGTCGCGCCGCGGGCGATCGGACCCGGCGGTGTCTGCGTAAACTGCCAATAGGCGTCATCGACCTGGACCTGGGCGATCGTCATGGGTTGCGAGCCGCCGGCACGGACCAGTAGGCGAACTCCATCGGAACCTAGGATCGTCCGCTCGAAGGTCAGCTTCTCGACCGGCGGTGCGCCGTTGCGAAAGCTCGATAACGGATCGGTCCCAATCAACCACGCCATCGCGAGACCAAGCACGGTAAACGGGATAGCGATCCAGAACAACGAGGCTCGACCCGGACGCCCGACTGGAAGTGTTGTCGCAGCATTGGAAGGGGGCCGCCCAGCTTGGTTCATGATACGGTCTCCACGACATCGAACATGCCCACCCAACCGAGTTCGGTGAACTCCGACTGATGCGGGTGGAACATGTAGAGACCGGGCTCGTGCTCCGTGAAATGGAACTCAAGGATGCCGCGCTCGGCTTGGCATTGGGTGATGAGGTCGACGGTCTTCAGGGTCGGGGTCAAGGTCGTGCCTTGATTGAAGTATTCAAAGAAATTAGCATGCAAATGAAAAGAATTTATCGGATCGAACTCGATCACATTGATAAGGTAGACGCGAACCGGTTTGTCTCTAAGGATCTTGATGGGTTTTTTTGCATAGGCATGGGCTACCGTATTGACAGCATAGACCTCGTTCTTGCCGTCGAAATTGGTATCGAATGCATTCATAACCATTACGAGTTCTTGCCACTCGGCATTCTCCGCCGTGCCGAGCAGGCGTGAGCGGGCAACTGCCTCATATTCGGGATGGCGAGTGGGATCCGGGTCGATGACGAAGGCTCCGTACATGCCCTTGTGAATATGCCGCTTCAGCGGCAGAGCGTGACAGTGATAGAGGTGACATCCGAAAGGCAGTGCATCAAACTCGTAGACAAACTCCTCGCCCGGAGCGACTAGCCCTGCGCCTGGAACGCCATCCATCCGCGCCGCATGGATGCCATGAAAATGCATCGAATGAGGATGCGAGCCGTAGTTTTTGAAGACGATCCTCAGCCGCTCACCTTCGGTCGCGCGCAGTGACGGGCCGGGCACCCGGCCATTATAGGTCCAGGCCAGAAACATGATGCCGGGGGCGATCTCGATCTCCTTGTCCTCGGCGGTGATCTCGAAGGTTCTTAGCGTCCGCCCATCCGGAAGCTGGGACACAGTGCCTCTATCCCAGTCGGTCAGAAGCTTGGTCGGATCGAAGCCATTACGAGCTTCGTCGACCTCGCCCACCGTGATCATCGCACCATGGGGTCCGCTGTGGGCTGAGGCCAGCTTTGCTTCAGCGCCGACAGTTCCTGCATGCGAAGCGTGTCCTGACTGCGCTAGAGCACCAGTCATACCTATCGCTGCGCCGCTGGCAGCCGCTAGCCCGCCTCCCAGCACCACGCGCCGGCTCAGCCGTTTACGTAACCAAGCTGGCACTTTGATCATATGCATCGCTTTCTGCAAATGCGAATTAGTCGCATATAAATAGCATAAGCTACAATTGGTGGCCATTGCCAATTGACGTCGAGAAGGGCTTCCTCCTCTCCGCAACATGGGCGCCAACTTCCGCCATATCGCAGAAGATCAGGCAATCGGGGCATGCCGAGTCTAGCCTTGAGGGGCGCGAGGTTGGCTGCCTCGATCAGGTCCGGAAATCCGACTGCCCTCACATAGGCAAGCCAACCGCTACGATGGCCACAGTTCGGATCGCGGGTCACGGTCATCTTGTGCGATGTCTCGGCCGCCCAGAGGCGCGATAGCACGAGCATAGAAGTCGCCTATGTGGCGCCGATCACCAACTCACGGTGTGCTGCGAAAAGCTCGGCTGTCACGGCGCTTCTCCTTTCGCTGGCTGTTTCCTCGCGTCCGGCTTCCGATCGAAGCTGCGCATGACGCTCCTCACCGAAAGAAGACGTATTTCGTGAGGGCGGCGATCACCAGCACCAAGACGAGGATGCCGATCAGGCCGGCAAGGCCCATGCCCCATCCCATGGATCCGATCATGTCGTGCATCATTGGAACCTCCTCTCATTTGGCGGCAGCCTTGAGGCCGGCTGGCCCCTGTTCGATTGCCCTCTCGTCGGCGGTGACGGTCCGCGGCAACCGCCAGCCTTTGATCAGTCCATAGACAGCGGGGATCACGACCAGCGTCAGCACCGTCGACGAGACCATGCCGCCGATCATCGGCACCGCGATGCGCTGCATCACCTCCGAACCGGTGCCGGTGCTCCACAGGATTGGGACGAGGCCGGCCGTGATGGCGATGACCGTCATCATCTTCGGCCGCACCCGCTCGACGGCACCGAGCATGATCGCCTGGTGGAGGTCGATCCGAGTGAAAGGCCGCCCTTCCGCCTCCCGCTCGGCCTTCAGTTCCGCCATCGCCTGCTCGAGATAGATCAGCATGATGACGCCGGTCTCGGCGGCGACGCCGGCGAGCGCGATGAAGCCGACCGCCACGGCAACCGACATGTTGAAGCCAAGCCACCACATCAGCCAGATGCCGCCCACCAGTGCGAAGGGCAGCGACAGCATGACGATGAGCGTTTCCGTCAGGGCCCGGAAGTTGAGGTAGAGGAGCAGGAAAATGACCAGCAACGTCACCGGCACGACGATCTTCAGCCGCGCTTCGGCGCGCTGCAGATATTCGAACTGGCCGCTCCACGAGACGTAGGTGCCTTGCGGCAGCTTCACCTCGTTCGCCACCGCCGCTTGAGCCTCCGCGACATAGCCGCCAAGGTCGCGGCCGGCGATGTCGACGAAGACATAGACCGCGAGCTGGCCGTTCTCGGTACGGATCGAGGTCGCGCCGCGCGTGAGCTCGACCTTGGCGACTTCGCCGAGCGGCACCGTGCCGCCGCCCGGCAGCGGCACCTGCACGTCGCGGGCGATTGATTGCGGATCGCTCCGGAAGTCGCGCGGATAGCGGATGGTGACGCCATAGCGCTCGCGCCCCTCCACCGTGGTCGTCACCGTCTCGGCCCCGAGCGCGGTCGCGATCACGCTCTGGACGTCGCCGACGGCCAGGCCGTAGCGGCCGAGCGTTTCCCGGTCCGGCACGATGTCGAGATAGTAGCCGCCGATCACGCGCTCGGCATAGGCGCTGGACGTGCCCGGCACGGACCGCAGCACCCGCTCGATCTCGCGGGCGCTCTGCTCCATCTGGGCGAGATCGGTGCCGAACACCTTGACCCCGACCGGAGTGCGGATGCCGGTCGCCAGCATGTCGATGCGGGCGCGGATCGGCATGGTCCAGGCGTTCGACACGCCGGGGAATTGCAGCGCCTGGTCCATCTCGGCCTTCAGGCTGTCGATGGTGACGCCCGGCCGCCATTCGCCCTTCGGCTTCAGATTGATGATGGTCTCGAACATCTCAGTCGGCGCCGGATCGGTCGCGGTCAGTGCTCGCCCGGCCTTGCCATAGACCGAAGCCACCTCCGGGAAGCTCTTGATGATGCGGTCCTGCACCTGCAGCAGCTCGGCGGCCTTGGTGATGGAGATGCCCGGCAAGGTGGTCGGCATGTACATCAACGTGCCCTCGTCGAGGCTCGGCATGAACTCCGAACCGAGCTGGCGTGCCGGCCAGAGCGTCACCCCGAGCACGACAAGCGCGACGAGGATGGTGAGCGTCTTGGCCTTCAGGACGCCGCGGATGACCGGGCGGTAGACCCAGATCAGGAACCGGTTGATCGGGTTCCGGTGCTCCGGAATGATCCGGCCGCGCACGAAGACCACCATGAGCGCGGGCACCAGCGTCACCGATAGAAGGGCCGCGGCCGCCATGGCGAAGGTCTTGGTGAAGGCGAGCGGGCCGAACATCCGGCCTTCCTGCGATTCCAGCGTGAAGATCGGCAGGAAGGAGACGGTGATGACCAGCAGGCTGAAGAACAGCGCCGGACCGACCTGGCTCGCCGCCTCGATCAGGATCTCGACCCGCGGCTTGTCCGGTGGCGCGCGCTCCAGATGCTTGTGGGCGTTCTCGATCATCACGATGGCGGCGTCGATCATGGCGCCCACCGCGATGGCGATGCCCCCCAGGCTCATGATGTTGGAGCCGAGCCCGATCGCCTTCATCGCCGCGAACGCCATCAGGATGCCGACCGGCAGCATCAATATGGCGACCAGCGCGCTGCGCAGATGCAGCAGGAACACCACGCAGACCAGCGCGACGATGATGCTTTCCTCGATCAGCGTGCCCTTCAGCGTCTCGATCGCCCGGCCGATCAGCTCGGATCGGTCATAGACCGGCACGATTTCGGCGCCCTTGGGGAGGCTGGAGGCGATCTCGGCAAGCCGCGCCTTGACGTTCTCGATCACGGTCAGCGCATTGGCACCGAAGCGCTGCAGCACGATGCCGCTGGTGACTTCGCCCTCGCCATTGAGCTCGGTGATGCCGCGTCGCTCATCCGGCCCGATCTCTACGCGGGCCACATCCTTTATCCGCAGCGGCACGCCACGATCGGTCTTCAGCACCACATTCTCGATGTCGGCAATGCCTCGGAGATAACCGCGGCCGCGCACCATGAACTCGAACTCGGAGAGCTCGACGGTGCGGCCGCCGACATCGTTGTTGCTCGCCTTGACGGCGTCGCGCACCCGGTCGAGCGGGATGCCCAGCGCCCGCAACCGGTTCGGATCGACCACGATCGCATACTGCTTGACGAAGCCGCCGACGCTGGCGACCTCGGCGACGCCCTCCGCCTTGGAGGCACCGAAGCGGACCACCCAGTCCTGCAGCGAGCGCAGCTCGGCGAGCGTCATCTCCTTGGCGACGACGGCGTATTGGTAGACCCAGCCGACGCCGGTCGCATCCGGCCCCAGCGTCGGCGTCACCCCCGCCGGCAGGCGCTGCGCGGCGGCATTGAGATATTCCAGCACGCGCGAGCGCGCCCAATAGGGATCGGTGCCGTCCTCGAAGATCACATAGACGAAGGAGACGCCGAAGAAGGAGAAGCCGCGCACCACCTTCGATTTCGGCACCGTCAGCATCGCCGTGGTGAGCGGATAGGTGACCTGGTCCTCGACCACCTGCGGCGCCTGGCCGGGATAGTCGGTGTAGACGATCACCTGCACGTCCGAGAGGTCGGGAATGGCGTCGAGCGGCAGCGTCTTCAGCGCATAAAGCCCGGCGGCGACGGCGAACACCGTACCGACAAAGACCAGCACGAGGTTGCGGGCGGACCAGCCGATGAGGCGGGCGATCATGGCTGCACCTGCGGCGGTGTCAGGCCGCGCAATGCCGCCTTCAGATTGCTTTCGGCGTCGATCAGGAAGTTCGCCGCGACGACGACACGGTCGCCTTCCGCAATGCCCTCGCGGATCTCGGTGAAGCCTTCGCCGCACAGGCCGATCTTCACCTCGCGCGGTTCGAACCGGCCCTCTCCACGATCAATGATCACGACCTGCCGCGTGCCGGTGTCGATCACCGCGCTATCGGGGACAGCAACCACCGGCGCGGCATCGCCTGTGCCGATCTCCACTTCGGCATACATATTGGGAAGCAGAACACCGCCGGGATTGGCGATCTCAATCCGCACTCGCGTGGCCCGCGTTGCTTCACCGACCTGCGGATAGATCAGCGACACACGTCCTTCGAAGGTGCGTCCCGGCAGGCTTCGAGCCCGGATCGTCACCGGCGCGCCGAGCCGGACGGCCCCAAGATCGAACTCCGGCACATCTGCCAGTACCCAGATGGTCGAAATGTCCGCGAGGCGGAACAGCACATCACCCGGCGCTGCCTTCATGCCGTCGACGACATTGCGTTCGAGCACGACGCCATCGCGCGGCGCACGCCACGTCATCGACAGCGGCACCTTGCGCGTCCGCTCGATCTCGGCGATCGCCTCGGGTGGCAGGCCAAGATTCTCCAGGCGCTGGCGGGCGCCTCCGAGAGCACTGTCGCGGCCGCCAATGTTGAGATCGGTGAGGAGCTGGGCGCCGGCGGTGGCAATGTCCGGCGCATAGAGCCGGAGCAGCATCTGGCCCTTCGTCACCCGGTCGCCCGTGGTGACGTTCGCCACCTCGTTGATGAAAGCGTCGCTCCGGGTGGCGACCACGGAGATGCGCCGCTCGTCGAGCTGGACGGTTCCCGGCACCCGCACCAGCCTGCCGACGACACGCTGCGCTGCCAGCTCGGATCGCACGCCGGTCCGCTGGAGTTTTCCAAGCGACACCCGCACGACCGAGCCGCCATCATCCTCGCCTTCATAGACGGGGATGTAGTCCATCCCCATCGAATCCTTCTTCGGCACCGGCGAGGTGTCCGGCAGACCCATCGGATTGCGGTAGTAGAGGATGCGTCGCGGGCCTGCCTGCCCGGTCGCCTCGGCCGTCGCCGGCGGCCTGTCCTCGAAGCTGACATCCTCGCCGGCGCGGACGGCACGGAAAGCCCGGCCATCCCCGGTCCGGCGTGGCGTTGCCGAATAGGCGGGCTCGCGGTCGGGATCCTGATAATAGATCACCGCTCCGGTGCCGGTCGGCTCAGCCGCCGCAAGGGTCGCCTCGACACCAAGCCATTCGCGCAGGCCGGCCACCGGAAGACCCCGGATGCCAGCCCAGTAGCCTCCGGCCCCCGCCGCCACAACGGCGGCGAGGGCGAGGCCCGTAAGGGCGACCCGTTTCACGGTACGGCCTTCAGGACCAGCTTGTTCTCGATCGTGCCGGTCTCACCCTGGATCTTGGCACCGAGCGAAAGCCGCCAGCCGCCAGCCATCATCAGATTGGTCTTGAAGCGATAGACACCCGGCTCGGTCGACGGCAGAGCCTCGATCGGCGCTGCCATCGTCTCCATGCCGTCAGGCGCCATGTCGATCCGGGTCGCGAAGATGACGGCGTCGGGGACCGCCTTGCCGGATCGCTTGTCGACGAGTCGGACTGCGACGATGGCGCCGTTGCCCTGCTTGATGTCCGTCTGAACGAGCCGGAACTCGTAGTCCGTGATGTCGGCACGCGCCGATGAGAGAGCCGCGACGGAAAGCGCGGCCACGAGCGCCGCCGCAGCGGCGCGCTTCATAGAAGAGGTCGTCATAGTTTGAAAATCCTAGATTCATCGGAGCGCCGTGCGCATGGCCCGGCGTTGCGCGGCCTACGGCCACGCGCTCTCGGCCGCCCGAGCCTCGCGGGGGCGGCACGAACCGGCGCGCAAACGCCGGCGATGTTCTAGGTTCGCGGAGGTCGGGCTGGGGGCTCTATCGCGAGCGCGTCGCCCATGACGTCACTGCCCGGGCGGAGGGCATCGCCCTCGGCCCGCAGAACGAAGGCCAGGCGTGAAAGCATTGGTGCCACCGAGAAGCACTTGGCCATGCACAATGCCATCAATGGGCAGGTCTTCTGGCAGTCGGGAATCGCCGGCGTCTCATGCGGACAACACGGCATGTCGTCCGCCATTTCGGGCATGGACATATCAACGGCGGCCGCCATGGCGGCCCCGTTCACCGGTGCGGTGAACGATCCGGCAACAAGCCCTACGATCGCAAGGATCGGGAGCAGCCTGTGGAGCCAAGTGGCGACCTTCATGCAGCGCAACATGTCATAGGCGAGGCGTTCTGGGAATGCGAGCAGCGGTACGAAGCTGTCACAGGTTCGTGGCAAATGGACGTCGCTGCCCTTCTCAGGATGAGTGAGTGCGTCGCGCACGCACGCACCCGGCGAAGGAAAGGCATCGGAACTGCCGTCGCCGGATCACATCTCGGGGATGGTCACGCGGCGCCAAGCAGGATCACCTCCAGCGGTAGCCTCAAGCGCAAAGAGACCACGCCATACGAAGAGAGCTCGGGGCGTGGCCGCTCGATGGAATCCGCGACACTTCCGGGCTCAATCACGGAACTAGCCGGAGAGATGAACCACCGACGGATGGCGGATTCACATCGCCGGTAAGCCCGAACAGCAGATTGTCGAGTTCTGCCTCGGGGATATCCAGGCGGGCCGCAACGTGCCGGCGTGTCACGCCTTCCCGCCAAAGCTCCGTGAGGACACGGTGCCATATTGCAGATCGCTCCGACGGGAGACCGTCAGGTTCGTTTGTGCCGAACCGCTTGTTTATCTGGATGCAGAAGGTCCGGTAGTTCCAATCGGAGATCCGGCCGATCCGGTGAAGCCGGTGCGCGAGTGCCGCTACGGACACGCCCCACCGCTTCTTTGCGAGCACCAATTGATCGAGACTTCGGACGAATGGGATCGTCGCCACGACGTCGTCGTGAGGCATCAGGAACGACGATGCAAACGCATGTGCCTCGAGCTCGGCAGCGCGCCCTTGATTGGGACCGCCGTGCTTGTGCAGGACGAGGTGAGCCAGCTCATGAGCGGCGTCGAACCGGCTGCGCTCTGTGGTCTTGAAGGTGTTGAGGAAGACATACGGCTCGCCATCATGCCAACAGGAAAAGGCATCCACATTCTTCGTGTTCTCGGCCAGCGAGAAGACGCGAACGCCCTTCGTCTCAAGCAGCTTGATCATATGCGAGATCGGCCGCTCGCCGATCGCCCAATGCTGGCGCAGCGCACGTGCGGCTCCAGCGGGATCGCGTTCATGGCTGAGGTCGAGCAGGTCTGGCTGAGGCAGAACGAACCTTTCCCGCACCCAGGCTGACATCTCGAAGGCCAGTGAGCCGGCGGCGAGCGCCGCATCGCGCTCTCGCGCCGACATCGCCGTGAGGCTCCGGAAGCTGGCGGCATCAGCGCTGATCGGAGCCGCGTCGTCCCGGAAGAAGAACTCCCGCGGGAATCCCAGCGCGCGCACCAAGCCGTCGACCGTGTCTTCATCCGGAATCTGCTGCCCGTTGACGACACGCGACAAGGTGACCGGCGATATGCCAGCCCGCTCGGCGAGAGCCTTGGCGGTCAACCGTTGCCGCTTTCGCGCGAGCTCCATTCTGCCAATGTTGAACATGGCCTAGCGACGCAAAACAGCAGGCTCGAACTCGATGCCATCCGGACGATCGCTATCAACGATGACATCCGCCGGCCATTCACCACCACCGAGGATGAAGATGCGCTCGATAAAGCCCTCGAAATTGCCGCCGGAAATGCCCGAAGGCAGCGACAGCTCGGCACGGACATCACCACCTTGAACCGACACGCAGAAGAACCATACGCCGGTCTGGAGCTCCGCGAGGCTCTGATCCCGCGCCGCTGACATCTCCTCCTCCGGGAACAGTCCCGCCTGTCCCACCGCAATGATGCGGTCAGCACCGGAACCTTTTCCGGACACTGCCTGCGGCTTGTGCAGCGTGTCGGCCGCGAGATCGACGCTCTGGTACACGACCTTCAGCGGCCGGTCGGGATGTTTGACCGATTCGACGTTGTTCTCGCGGTAGCGGACCCATTCGTGGGCCAGGAAGACCTGCCGCACATAGCGGGTGCCATAGATATACGCTAGCAGCCCTTCGGCCGAGGCGGGATCGTCCAACGTCGCGTCCGAGCGAGCAGCGACCACGCCGCGCACGACCTCAAGCAGTTCCTGACGCGTGACGCCGAACTCGGCGAGGCGAGCGTCAACTTCAGGATGATCGGCAAGCACGCGAACCGCAGCCATCGAATCGCTTCCACGATAATTTTCTTACCCTCATTTGTGGAGGAAAAAATTATCGCGAGCAACTGTCTTGGTTGGGTGGTCGGGGGCGGCGAAGGATCGAAGAAGAGTTCTAGTGTGAAGGTATACTCCGCCATCGCCGGCCACCGAGCGCAATAGCGGGCCTGATCTTCGCGGGCAGCCTCATATTCGTAACCGCCGTGCTCAAAAAGATCTGAAGCAAGAGACTCGCGCGCGTTGAGCTATCAAGGTCTGGAATGAAGAGCCGGGCTTCGCTGCGAATTGCCCGCCCTGTCACCCACGCCCCCAGGAGAGGAGCCGCAGCGCGTTCAGGGTCACCAGCACGGTGGCGCCGGTGTCGGCCAAAATCGCGGGCCACAGCCCGGTGATGCCGGCAATGGTGGTGACGAGGAATACCGCCTTCAGCCCCAGCGAGATGGCGATGTTCTGGTGAATGTTGCCCATGGTGCGCCGGGACAGGGCGATCATGGAGGCAACGTCCTTCACCCGGCCATGGAGGGCGGCGGCATCCGCCGTTTCCAGCGCCACGTCGGTGCCGCCGCCCATGGCGATGCCGATGTCGGCGGCGGCCAGCGCCGGGGCGTCGTTGATGCCGTCGCCCACCTTGGCCACCACCGCGCCTTCTTGCTGCAGCTCGCCGACGATGCGCAGCTTGTCCTGCGGCAGCAGCTCGGCACGCACCTCGATGCCCAGCTGCCGGCCGATAGCCTCCGCCGTGCGCCGGTTGTCGCCGGTGAGCATCAGCGTGCGGATGCCCTCCCGCTTCAGCGCGGCAAGGCCCTCGGGGGCGTCGGGGCGGGGCTCGTCGCGCATGGCGATGGCCCCGGCGATGGCGCCGTCGGCCACCAGCAGGGACACGGTCTTGCCGGCGTCGTTCAATGCCGCGATCCGGTCGGCCTGCTCTTGCGACAGGGCCGCGCGCGCGGCGGCGGCCTGGGGCGAGCCGAGGAACACCTCGCGTCCTTCCACCTGCGCCGACACGCCCTTGCCGCCCAGCGCCTGCGCGGCTTCCGCCACGGGAATGGCGATGGCGTCCGCTGCCGCGCGATCAAGGATGGCCTTGGCGAGGGGGTGGCTCGAACCGGTCTCCAGCGCTGCCGCGAGGCGCAGCACCTCGGCGTCCGGCAGGGCGAAGGCGATCACGTCCGTCACTTGCGGCTTTCCTGCGGTGAGGGTGCCGGTCTTGTCGAAGCAGACGGTGGTGACCTTGCCCGCCGTCTCCAGCACGGCGCCGCCCTTCAGCAGCAGCCCGCGCCGCGCCCCGGCGGAGAGGCCGGCTGCGATGGCGGCCGGGGTCGAGATCACCAGCGCGCAGGGGCAGCCGATGAGGAGGATGGCAAGGCCCTTGTAGATCCAGGCATCCCACGCCCCGCCGAACAGCAGCGGCGGGATGACCGCCACCAGCGCCGCCACCACCACCACGCCGGGGGTGTAGTAGCGCGAGAAGCGATCGATGAGCCGCTCGGTGGGCGCGCGCTTTTCCTGCGCCTCCTCCACCAGCTTCACCACCCGGGCGATGGTGTTGTCCTCGGCGGTGGCGGTGACGCGCACGCGCAGCGCCGCCTCCCCGTTCACGGTGCCGGCGAAGACGGTGGCGTCGGGCCCCTTGCGCACCGGCACGCTCTCGCCGGTCACCGGGCTCTCGTCGATGCCGCTCTCGCCGGCGACGATGAGGCCGTCAGCGGAAATCCGGTCGCCGGGCCGCACCAGGATCACCTCGCCCACGACGAGGCTGGCGGCGGGCACCTCGACCGTGGCGCCGTCGCGCTCCACCAATGCGGTCTTTGGCACCAGCGCGGTGAGCGCGCGGATGCTGGCGCGCGCCCGGCCGGCGGCGACGCCTTCCAGCAATTCGCCCACCAGGAACAGGAACACCACCGCCGCCGCCTCCTCGGCCGCGCCGATGACCACGGCGCCCGCCGCTGCGATGGTCATCAGCATCTCGATGGTGAAGGGCATGCCGTTCGCGGCGGCCGCGATGGCGCGCCGGGCGATGGGCACGAGGCCCACCAGCATGGCGGCGAGGAACAGCCACGATTGCACCGCCGGGACGAAGGTCCCGATGCCGGAGGCCGCAACCAAAGCGAGGCCGCTCAGGAGGGTGAGGCGCGCCTTGCCGGTGGACCACCATCTGCCTTCGGCGGCGGGGACAGCACCATGGTCGTGGCCGCCGGTTTCGGCGTGGTCGTGCTTTGCGTGATCGTGGCCGGTGTGGTCGTGGCCCGCATGGTCGTGGTCGGAATGATCGTGCCCCGCGCAGCTCTCTCCATGGTCGTGTGCCTTGCGCTGCCCGCCGCCGGCCGCGAGCGGAGCGAGGGCGTAGCCCATGGGGGAAAGGCGCCCGGCGAGGGGCGCAAGGTCGGCGTCCGGGGCGTGGCGGATCACCAGCGTGCCGGCCGCCACCGAGACCTCGGCTTCCGCCACGCCGGCGATGCGCAGCGTGGTGCCCTCGATCTTCGCGGCGCAGGAGGCGCAGTCCATCCCGGTCACCCGGAACCGGCTTTGAACGAGAGGAGCGGTCATGATGCGGCCTTTCTTTGCGTCACGCTGCGGATCCTAGATGCTCTAGTCACTAGAGGAGCAAGCCCCAATGTCCGGCCCGTCGTCCGAAAATTTTCCCGACCTCCTGCCCATCGGCGCGGCGGCGCGCTTAAGCGGGGTGAAGGTGCCCACCATCCGCTTCTATGAGGAGATCGGCCTGATGCCGGCGCTGCCGCGCACCGAGGGCAACCGCCGCCTCTACAGCGCCACCCACCTGCAGCGGCTGGCCTTCATCCGCCATGCGTGCGAGCTGGGCTTTGACATCGAGGCTATCCGCACCCTGCTGACGCTGCAGGACCGGCCCGAGCAGTCGTGCGCGGCGGCGGACGAGATCGCCAGCGCGCGGCTGATCGAGGTGCGCAGCCGCATCGCCGCGCTAAGGGCGCTGGAGGCGGAGCTTCAACGCATGGTCGACGGCTGCGCCCACGGCCACGTGGCACAGTGCAGGGTGATCGAGACGCTTTCCGATCACGGACAATGTCAATTTCATAACGGCCAGGGCGAAAACCTTGGGATCGGCCGAAATTCAAGCGATCTCCCAAGCTTTTCGGGTACGCTGACGCAGCGCTTCCGAAAGACTTGACACATCGCGGCTCTTGGGGTCTCTCATGGTCCATGCTTCGCGTCTTGGCAAAAGTCCTCATGTCGATCACCGGTCCGGCGTTCCGCCGCGCCGTGTCGGTCGTCGTGGTGGCATGCCTTGTGGCCGGGCCGTTCGCAAGCGCACTGGCAGCGCATCACATCTTTGATGTGGACGGCGCTCTGGGAGAGTTGGCTGGGACCTCAGTTACGCTGACGGGCGTCGGTGTGTCGAGCACCGACCTGTCGCCCGTCGAGGCATCCGTTGCGGACCCCTCCCTCGCCGCTACGGATGCCAAGGTGTTCGGCGCCGCGCATGACCCGGCCCAGCCCCAGCCTGCCTCGGACCATGACTGCCATGGCTGCTCCATGGTGGTGCCATATACTCCGGCAGCAAGCGAGGCCCTGCGTCTGCCATCCACGTCGGAGGTAGCGCCCACGCGCCTGAGCGCCGGCCGCTCCGTTCCCGCAGACATCCGCCCCCCGCGCGCCTGATCCGACTTCTGCTCGCGCGCTGACGCCCCGCGTCGGCGATCCGCCATCAGACTTTGGATCAGATCATGTCGCCTCGTGCCCTCGCGCTTGCGCTTGGGGCAGCGCTCGCGCTGCTTCACGCGTCGCAGACGCGCGCCGAAACCGCCCGTCCGCTGACCCTCACAAGCGCCCTCGCCAGCGCCCTTGCCGCCAATCCGCGCCTCACGGCGGCGGAACGCGACATCGGCATCGCAGCCGGCCGCAATACCCAGGCCGGGGCCCTGCCCAACCCCAACCTCTCCCTAGAGGTGGACAATGCGGCGGGCTCGGGCTCCTACCAGGGGCTGGACCTTGCCGAGCAGACGATCCAGATCAGCCAACTGGTAGAGCTGGGCGGCAAGCGCGAGGCGCGGCTGGCGGCCGCCGGCGCCGGGGTCGGCGTGGCGCGCTGGGAGCGGGAGGCGATCCGCCTGCAGGTGCTGGCGGATACCGCCGCCGCCTTCGCCGCCGTGCTCGGGGCGCAGCAGCGCGCCCAGATTCTTGAGACGCAGGTGGCGGCGATCCAGCGGCTCGCTCCCTTGCTGCAGAACCGCGTCCAGGCCGGCGCTTCCTCCCCGGCCGAGATTTCCCGCGCCCGTGTCGCCGCCGATTTCGCCCGGGTGGAGCTGGACCGAGCCCGCGCTGCGCTCGGCACCGCGCGGCGGGAACTCGCGCTGCTCATGGGCCTTCAGGAGGCAAGGTTCGGGCGGGCGACCGGCAACCTGCTGAAGGTCAGCGCCCCCCCGCCACTGCCGGGGCTTGTCAAGCAGGCGCTGGGCAATCCGCAGCTCACCCGCTTCACCGCCCTGCGCGCCCAGCGGCAGGCGGACCTGCGCTCGGCACAGGCCAAGTCGGTGCCGGACGTGACCCTGGGGGTCGGCTACCGGCATTACAACGAGACCGCTGACAGCGGCATGCGCTTCTCATTGTCCATGCCGATCCCCCTGTTCGACCGCAATGACGGCGGCATCGCCGAGGCGAACGAACAGATGCTGCGGGCCGAAGCGGAGGAAGCCATCGCCCGCAATGCCCTCATCTCCCAGCTTGGCCGGGCCCATGACGGGATGAGGGCGGCCTTCGACGAAATAGCGCTATTGCGCGGCAGCACCATTCCAGGCGCGCGGACTGCCTTCGAGGGGGTAGAGACCGGCTATTCCGAAGGCCGCTACACGCTCCTGGAACTGCTTGACGCCCAGTCCACCCTCACCGACGCCGCCCTGCGCGAGCTCGATGCGCTGGTTTCGTTCCACACCGCACTCGCCACCCTCGAAGGGCTGACGGGTCGGCCGGTGAATCTCAACAAAGGAAAAGCCAAATGAGCCGCACGGCGCGACGCGACGTGGCGATGCTCCTCATCGGCCTGCTGGCCGGCGCGGGGGCGCTGTACGCATTCCAGGACCGCAACGCTCCCGTTTCGGGCAGCCTAGCCGCTGAGCGCGGACATGGTGCGGAGGGTGGGCATGGAGAAGAGGGAGGCGGACATGCCGAGGGCGGGGTGGAACTGGACGACACCAGGCTTGCTGCTGCCGGCATCGGCCTGGAGACGGCCAGCCCCGGGACGCTTCGCCAGAAGCTACGCCTAAATGGCTTGGTCCAGCCCAATCAGGAAAACGTGGTCCAGGTAACCCCGCGCTTTCCCGGCATCGTCCGGGAGATCCGCAAGCGGATCGGCGACAAGGTGGCCAAGGGCGACGTTCTCGCGGTCGTCGAAAGCAACCAGAGCCTCACCACCTACGACATGAAGGCGCCGATCTCCGGCACGGTGGTGGACCGGCAAGTCGGGCTTGGCGAATACGCCTCCGAACAGAAGCCGGCTTTCGTGGTGGCCGACCTTTCGACTCTATGGGTGGATCTCTCCGTCTATCGCCGCGATTTTCCACGGGTGCGTGCCGGCGATAAGGTCGCCATCGATCCGGAGGACGGTGGGCAGGTCATCGACGGCCGAGTGGCTTATGTCTCGCCCATCGGATCAGCCGACACCCAGACCGCGCTGGCGCGGGCGGTCATTCCCAACGACGGCATGCGGCTGCGGCCCGGCCTGTTCGCCGTGGGCACCATCACCCTGACTGAGAAGCCGGTGGATCTCGCGGTCCGAACCAGCGCGCTTCAGACCATCGACAACCGCACCGTCGTGTTCGTGCGCGACGGTGACGCGTTCGCCCCCCGCGATGTGGAGATCGGTGATCGCGATGCGGAATGGGCCGAGGTGCTGTTCGGGCTCATGCCCGGTGATGTCTACGCCGCGCGAAACAGCTTCGTGGTGAAGGCGGAACTCGCCAAAGGGAGCGCTAGCCATGAGCACTGAGGCGTCCCCCGGCGCGATGGACGACGGCCTGCGGCTCGTCACTGCCTTCATTCATCCTCATCTTGAAGGGCGCGTGGTGCGAGCCCTGCACGAGCTACCTGAATTCCCGGGATTTACCTTCACCGAAGCGCGCGGCCAAGGTCGCGGCCGCGGTGCCGGCGGCACCTATGTGGCGAGCGAATACGACCTCACCTACCAGCGCCATCTCCAGTTGCAGATCGTCTGCCGTGCCGGCGTCGTGGAGGCAGTGATCTCGACCCTCACGCGCGCTGGGTGGACCGGACACCGCGGTGACGGAGTGGTTTTCGTTACGCCGGTGGAGCGCTTCGCCCGCATCCGTGAGGCAGGCAAAGCTCAGGCTCAGGAGGGGGCGCGATGATCGACGCCATCCTCGCCTTCTCCATCCGCCAGCGTTGGCTGGTGGTCATGTTCTGCCTCGCCATCGGCGCCTTCGGGGCCTGGAACTTCACGCGCCTCCCCATCGACGCGGTGCCCGACATCACCAACGTGCAGGTGCAGATCAACACCTCGGCGCCCGGCTTCTCGCCGCTGGAGACCGAGCAGCGCATCACCTTTCCCATCGAGACCTCCATGGGCGGCCTGCCCGGCCTGCAATACACCCGCTCGCTGTCCCGCTATGGCCTCAGCCAGGTGACGGTCGTGTTCCGCGATGGCACCGACATCTACTTCGCCCGCCAGTTGGTGAACGAGCGCATCCAGCAGGCGAAGGACCAGCTTCCGCTGGGGGTGGAGACCGCCATGGGGCCGGTGTCCACGGGCCTTGGCGAGATCTACATGTACACGGTGGAGGCCAGGGACGGGGCGAAGAAGCCTGACGGCCAGCCCTTCAGCCCCACCGACCTACGCACCATCCAGGACTGGATCATCAAGCCGCAGTTGCGCACCGTGCCGGGGGTGGTGGAGGTGAACACCATCGGAGGTTTCGAGCGGCAGTTCCATGTGCTGCCCGATCCGGCGCGGTTGATGGCCAATCGCATTTCGTTCCGCGAGGTGATGACGGCGCTGGCCGCCAACAACGCCAACGTGGGCGCCGGCTATATCGAGCGCAACGGCGAGCAGTATCTGGTGCGCACGCCGGGCCAGGTGGCGGACGCCGCCGAGATCCGCGAGATCGTCATCGGCAGCCGGGGCGGCACGCCGCTGCGGATAGGCGATATTGCCGAGGTGCGCGAGGGGCGTGAGCTGCGCACCGGCGCGGCGACCCTGAACGGAGAAGAGGTGGTGCTGGGCACCACCATGCTCCTCATCGGCGAGAACAGTCGCACCGTGGCCCAGCGTGTCGCCGCGCGATTGGAGGAGATTTCCCGCTCGCTGCCGGAAGGCGTCATCGCCCGTGCCGTCTACGACCGCTCACACCTGGTGGAAGCCACCATCGCCACGGTGGAGAAGAACCTTCTGGAAGGCGCGCTGCTGGTGGTGGTGGTGCTGTTCGTGCTGCTCGGCAATTTCCGCGCGGCGCTGGTGACGGCCTTCGTCATTCCGCTCGCCATGCTCTTCACCATCACCGGCATGGTGGAGAACCGTGTCAGCGCCAACCTCATGAGCCTTGGTGCCATCGACTTCGGAATCATCATCGACGGGGCGGTCATCATCGTCGAGAACTGCCTACGCCTGCTGGCGGAAGAGCAGCATCGGCGCGGCCGGCTCCTGACCCGCGCCGAGCGGTTCGAGACCATCCTCGCCGGCTCCAAGGAGGTGATCCGGCCGAGCCTGTTCGGCACCATGATCATTGCCGTGGTCTACCTGCCGGTGCTCACCCTAACGGGGGTGGAGGGCAAGATGTTCACGCCCATGGCCATCACCGTCCTGATGGCGCTGGCCGGCGCGGCTCTGTTCTCCATGACCTTCATCCCGGCGGCCATCGCGCTGCTGGTAACGGGCAAGGTCTCCGAGCACGAGAACGTCATCATGCGCGGGGCGCGGCGCTTCTATACGCCGTTGCTCGATGCCGCCATCAACTACCGCGCCGTGGTGGCGGTGGCCGCGGCCGGCCTCGTGGTTGCGAGTGGCCTTGCCGCCTCCCGCATGGGCGGCGAGTTCATTCCGAGCCTCGACGAGGGCGATGCGGCGATCCAGGCGCTCAGGGTGCCGGGCACCAGCCTTACCCAGTCGCTGGAGATGCAGCAGGCGCTGGAGAAGAGCCTGCTGAAGGTGCCGGAAGTGAAGGAGGTGTTCGCCCGCACCGGTACGGCGGAAGTTGCCACCGACCCAATGCCGCCCTCCATCTCCGACGGTTACGTGATGCTGAAGCCACGCGCCGAATGGCCGGACCCCGGCAAGTCCAAGAGCGCGGTGATGACCGACATCGAGAAGGCGGCGGAGGGCGTGGCGGGGAGTAATTACGAACTCTCCCAGCCGATCCAGCTGCGCTTCAACGAGCTGATCTCCGGCATCCGCAGCGATGTGGGCGTCAAGATCTTCGGCGACGACCTCGACATGCTGCTGCAGGTGGCCGGGCAGGTGCAGAGCGTGCTCCAGGCGGTGCCGGGCGCCGCCGACGTGAAGACCGAGCAGGTCTCCGGCCTGCCCATGCTGACGGTCGCCCTCAATAGAGCGGCCATGGCCCGTTACGGGGTAAGCGTCGCCGACGTGCAGGAACTGGTGGAGATCGCGGTGGGCGGCCGCGAGGCCGGCGCCCTGTTCGAGGGCGATCGCCGCTTCGACATCGTGGTGCGCCTGCCGGAGGAATTGCGCACCGACATCGAGGCCCTGCGCGCGCTGCCGGTGCCGCTTCCCCCTGCGGCGAGCGATGAGGCCAAGCCAGTCCAGGCCGCTTGGGTCCCCGGATCTGGCGGGCAGATCCGCTACGTGCCGCTGTCCGCCATCGCCAACCTCACGGTCTCCCCTGGCCCGAACCAGATCAGCCGGGAGAACGGCAAAAGGCGCATCGTGGTGAGCGCCAACGTGCGCGACCGCGACCTCGGCTCCTTCGTCACCGACGCCCAGCGCCAGGTGGCAGATAAGGTGAAGCTGCCCGAAGGCTACTGGATCGGCTGGGGCGGCCAGTTCGAACAGCTGGTTTCGGCCACACAGCGCCTTGCCATCGTGGTGCCCATCGCGCTGTTGCTCATCTTCCTGCTGCTGTTCATGAGCTTCGGCTCGGTAGCGGATGCGCTGCTGGTGTTCTCCGGCGTGCCGCTGGCGCTCACGGGGGGCATCGCGGCGCTAATCTTGCGCGACCTGCCGCTCTCCATCAGCGCCGGCATCGGCTTCATCGCGCTCTCGGGCGTGGCGGTGCTGAACGGCCTCGTCATTATCGCCTTCATCCAGCGCCTGCGGGCGGAAGGGCGGGACGTGGTGACGGCGGTGCGCGACGGCGCCCTGACACGCCTGCGCCCGGTGCTGATGACGGCGCTGGTCGCTTCGCTCGGCTTCGTGCCAATGGCCATCGCCACCGGCCCGGGCGCGGAGGTGCAGCGGCCGCTCGCCACCGTGGTCATCGGCGGCATCATCTCCTCCACCATCCTCACCTTGCTCGTGCTGCCAGCGCTCTACGTGCTGTTCCGGCGCGAGACCAGGCCAGCGGCCTCCCCCGAGGCGCAGGCCGAAGCCCCATCCCCCTAGCCCCAAAATCGGAGAAAGACCCGTGCTTAAGAGCCTGATCGTCGCTTTCAGCCTGCTTGCCGCTGGGCCCGCCCTCGCCCAGCATGCCCATGGTGCGCAGAAGGGTCCCAATGGCGGCCCCTTGGAAGACGTCGCCGGCGTCCATGCCGAACTTGTCGTCTCGGGCGAGACCTTGACCTTCCACGTAGTCGATGAGGCAGGCAAGCCGGTCGATACCGCCGGCTTTACCGGTTCTGCCATGCTGGCCTCCGGCGCCGATCGCAAGACTATCCAGCTTACCGCAGGCGGTCAGACCCTGGCCGGCAAGGCGCCCTCAACCATCGTCAAGGGCACGGCGGTCACGCTGCTCATTAAAACCCCGGCCGGCAAGTCCGGTCAGGCCAAGTTCACCACCCCATAAGGAAGTGTGTCATGAAAAGTACTGTGTGGAACTACGTTGCCCGCGGCACCTTGTGCGTGCTCGTGTTCGGCATCGCGTCGCCGGCACTGGCACTCGATCCGCGACCGAAGACATATCGTGAGAAGCAGAGGCACGATTTTCGAGACGTCCAACTCGGGGTTACTCACCCGTTGCCCCATGGTCGCAGCACATCTATCCGTTCCGGCCAGACGCGCGATGTTCCGTCCGAGCAACGCACTATGGAATCCAGCCGGTGAATTCAATATTCGGTCGTTTCGATCAAGAGGGAGAGGCGGTGTGAGAGGCTTTCTCCGAAGCATTTTGCTAAGTCTCATGCTGATCGTAGTCTTGTGTATTCCGGGGTATTCCTGGAACGCGAGCGCGATGTCATTAGAAGCGAGCGCATTAACGGATGAAAACCACCATCAGAGTGACGAAGACACCCGCAATCCGGCCTGCGCTGCGGTGCGGTGCGAGTGCCACGCTTGCCCGCACGTCTCCCCCTTCGATGAAGGTGCGTCGTCGGGGCCCCCAGGGTGGAGAGTGTGCGGGCAATGGGCGAACGAGACCCGTAGTGGTGTCGGCCTAGGCGTAGAAATCCCCCCTCCTCGCTACGCGAATGTTGAAAACAAATGAAATAAATCAAGTTTAATTCGACATTCGAGGTTAAATCATGAAGATTTATGTCGTTGCTCTTAGTTTCATCCTCCCTCCGCTTACGGCTTTCGCAGAGCCGTATCCGTCGACGCTCGGCGTGGAGGAGCAAGAGCGACATGAATTCCTTGACGTGCAGCAGGAAAGTTATCCCGGCGGCCGTCTTTCTGGGACAACGAGCGGCTCGCCTAAGGTGCAGATGAGCCGCCCTCAGGCGCCTACCCCAGGGACCTTCATTCCCTCGCCCTCGCCGTGGCTTAACGATCGCGCGGTGCGCTAAGCCGAGTCATTAAGAAGGAAGAGGGACGAATATTCGCCCCTCTTCATCCATCTAAATTCCAATTTTTGGAGGTAAAATCATGAATAAGGCGATTTTTACAGCGTGCATTTGCATCGCGTTAAATAGCATTTGCATCGGAGCGGCTTTCGCCGCGGGCACGCAATTCACCCCATTTTATCTGCCTGCGCAAACTTCACAAACGTCGGCAATAGGCTGTGAACATTCAAATGTCGGAGAGCATAAATTGTTTTGTGCAAAGAATAAATCTTCATGTTACGACAAAAATAGGTCTTTCAGGCCGCACGAGCTTACTCATTGCAAAATTCAATATGATCAATGCATGCGAGCTTGGGACTAACGCAATGATACAAATAGTGAAAGAAAAATTATCTATATGTGCATTTGTCGCATGTATTTATATGTTATGCATCGATATCAGATTCGCTAATGGAAACGAAATATTGGAAACAATATTGACTAGATCTTTTTTTATACAGAATATTACAATATATTGCTCTCAGTTTATACCAGATGTAACCGAGAGGTCGTCAGGAAAATATGGTGATATATCTCGATTGACCTATCATATACGCCAAGAGGTGGTTGGTGAGTTGCCCGCTGACCAATCGATCTTTGTAGTCCGCCGTTCAGCTGACATGGCGCGAGCGGGTGCGCTGCAGGCAATTCGGCAACTTTATGAATTCGACCGAGATCGTGAGCAAGCACGTATCGTAGAGTGGTGCGAACAGTCCGCGGCAGTCGAGATTGCCGAATACGTCCGCGACCATGATGGAAGACACGATGAATTCGTTGCAATCATTGCTGCAGCCAAGAAGGGCGGCGATAGATCCAAGTCAGAATTAAAACCCTAAGGTGTCTTTATTGTCAGATGTCGGGTTGGG
The DNA here is from genome assembly GCF_043195145.2 of Roseixanthobacter pseudopolyaromaticivorans. Classification (NCBI taxonomy): domain Bacteria; kingdom Pseudomonadati; phylum Pseudomonadota; class Alphaproteobacteria; order Hyphomicrobiales; family Xanthobacteraceae; genus Roseixanthobacter; species Roseixanthobacter pseudopolyaromaticivorans. Next base: position 1,592,689 of record NZ_CM195539.1, on the reverse strand, counting down.
CGATGCTGGTGAATCTGGGGAGCTTACAAAGATGATCGAGAAGCTTCGACTGGACATTCCAATCCTTCTGCCAAACGTGCCCGACGCTGTAGACTCCTGTGTGAGTCGGCTCGTTTCGGAGCTTCAGGAGCGCGCGGGCATTGAGTATGTGCACGTCGCTGGCGGCGAGTCGGCGCAGCTCTGCCTCCACTATGACCCGACGGTAATCGGCTTACCTCGCATCCGGGAACTTGCCCAAAGCGTTGGCGCGCAGATTACCGAGCGGTTCGGTCACGCGATTTGGCAGGTGGAAGGGATCACCCATGAACGGCGTGCGCGCACCGTTGCCGAGAAACTGCGTAAGCTTTCCGGGGTATTGGAGGCCGAAGCCAGTGTGACGTGCTCCCCATTTTTTAGGCCAGTTTGAGCTGGAATTTTCCACTTATGATCCCCGGTTCGGGGACGAGGAGAGTTCCATGAAGGCATCGAAGTTCACGGAGGCGCAGATTGCGTTCGTGCTGAAGCAGGCGGAAGACGGAACACCGGTGGCGGAGGTGTGCCGGAAGGCCGGGATATCGGACGCGACGTTCTACAACTGGCGCAAAAAATATGCGGGGCTGATGCCTTCGGAGATGCGGCGACTGCGCCAGTTGGAAGACGAGAACGCCAAGCTGAAGCGGATCGTTGCGGATCTGTCGCTGGACAAGGCGATGTTGCAGGACGTGCTGTCAAAAAAGCTCTGAGGCCTGCGCGCAAGCGGGAGCTTGTGGACAGGCTGCGCGAAGACTGGAAGGTGTCGGCCAGGCGTGCCTGTGCCACCCTGGCGGTCGATCGTGCGCTCTATGCCTACAAGTCGAAGCGGGGCACGCAGGCTGAGCTGAACCAGCGGATCAAGGAGATCTGCGAGACGCGCGTGCGCTATGGCTATCGCCGCGTGCACATCCTGTTGCGGCGAGAGGGCTGGGCGGTCAATCCGAAGCGGATCTATCGCCTTTACAAGGACTTGGGCCTTCAGTTGCGGAACAAGGTGCCGAAGCGCCGTGTGAAGGCGAAGCTGCGGGACGACCGTCGTCCGGCGACGCGGAGCAATGAGACCTGGGCCATGGATTTCGTCCACGATCAGCTCGCCACGGGCCGGAAGATCCGGGTTCTGACCATCGTCGACACCTTCACGCGGTTCTCGCCGGCGGTGGATCCGCGGTTCAGCTATCGGGGTGAGGATGTCGTGCTGACGCTGGAGCGGATCTGCCGGAGCACCGGCTATCCGCAGAGCATCCGGGTGGATCAGGGATCGGAGTTCGTCAGTCGGGATCTCGACCTGTGGGCCTATCAGAAGGGCGTGGTGCTCGACTTCTCGCGGCCCGGAAAGCCCACGGACAACGGCTTTATCGAGTCGTTCAACGGCAAGCTCCGGGCCGAATGCCTGAACACGCACTGGTTCATGAGCCTTGACGACGCGCGGGCGAAAATGGAGGCTTGGCGTAGAGACTATAACGAGGTTCGGCCGCACAGCGCGATCGGCAACAAGCCGCCGATCGCGCTCATGAATGGCTCTCCGGCATCCCCGCCGGAATGAGCTCTAACCCCGGAATTTTCCAGCTCTGGGTGGCCTAGAAACGGGGAGCGCTTCAAGTGCATCTGGTCTCGTACGCGTCGAATTCGACCGCGAGGCGGTAACAGAGCAGGAAATCCGAAACGCCCTCGTTCAAATGGGGGCTATCGCCGCGAGGGATGCGGCCGCGCTACGGCTGGATAGGCTGCCCTCTCACGCTTGATATGATCATCGGTCAGTCATGTTTACGCATGCCAGGTCAGAACATAAGGACGGAAAAGGGGAGCACGATCATGCCCATGGCAGGATCCTCGGACCGAACACTGAGCTAATCTTCTCTCTTGCCTGCGGCGCGCTGCTCGTCGTCGGTTTTGCCATCGAGAAGCTATTACCGGCCGCACCCGGCTGGCTGCCTATCGTGTGTTTCGTTGGAGCATATTTCTTTGGCGGCTTCTACACGGTCCGCGAAGCGATAGACAATCTGCGCCTGCGCAGGTTCGAGATCGATACGCTGATGCTGGTAGCGGCTGCGGGCGCGGCTTCGCTTGGCGCATGGGCGGAAGGCGCGCTGCTGCTCTTCCTGTTCAGCCTAGGCCACGCATTGGAACACTATGCCATGGGCCGCGCCAAGCAGGCGATCGAGGCCCTGGCCAAGCTCGCTCCACGCACGGCCACGGTGCGCCGCGCTGATGGCACCTTGGAGGTTCCCGTGGAGGAACTTGTGATCGGCGACGTGGTGCTGGTCCGCCCTAACGAGCGTCTACCTGCCGACGGCTTCCTGGTGAAGGGCTCCTCCGCCATCGATCAGGCTCCTGTCACCGGCGAGAGTATCCCGGTGGACAAGCGCCCGGTTGACGACGTTGCTGAGGCACGGGCGCGGCCCGACACGGTTGGCTCTGCCTCGCGGGTCTTTGCGGGAACAATCAACGGTGCCGGCGCCATTGAGGTGGAGGCGACGCGCTTGTCGAGCGACACGGCGCTGGCAAAGGTCGTGAAAATGGTGAGCGAGGCGGAAACGCAGAAATCACCGACCCAGCGGTTCACTGAGACGTTCGAACGTATCTTCGTGCCCGTGGTACTGGCGCTCGCGATCCTCCTTCTGTTCGCCTGGGTGGTGGTGGACGAGCCATTCAGCTCAAGCTTCTATCGCGCCATGGCGGTACTGGTCGCCGCAAGCCCGTGCGCTTTAGCCATCGCTACACCGAGCGCGGTGTTGTCAGGCGTCGCGCGAGCGGCACGTGGCGGCGTGCTGGTGAAGGGCGGCGCGCCACTGGAGAATCTGGGCTCGCTGAGCGCTATCGCATTCGACAAGACGGGAACGCTGACGGAGGGCAAACCGCGTATCACCGACGTCTTGCCGGCCGACGGGGTTCCGGAACATGAGCTCCTCTCAGTAGCGGTTGCGGTAGAGGCGCTCAGCGATCACCCGCTAGCCGCCGCAATCGTTCGCGACGGGCGAGCCCGGCTGGGAGGACGAGAAATAGAGGAGGCGACTGAACTCAAAAGCCTCACCGGGCGAGGCGTGGTCGCTACATTTGCCGGGCAGCCGGTCTGGCTCGGGAAGGCCGAGATGTTTGGGCAAGACGGCATTACCCAGCTGAATCCAGCTGTGAAGGCGTCGATCGCGAAGCTGCGGGACGCCGGGCGCACTACGATGGCTGTGCGGATTGGTGAGCGAGATCTCGGAGCCATCGGCCTTATGGACACTCCGCGGGCTGCCGCTCGCGACGCGCTCAAGCGGCTGCGCGATCTTGGCATCACTCGGATGCTCATGATCTCGGGCGATCACCAGAAGGTGGCCGACGCCATCGCCAAAGATTTAGGACTAGACGAAGCTTGGGGCGACCTGCTCCCCGAGGACAAAGTTGCGGCGATTCAAAAGCTGAGGAAGGAAGCCAAGGTTGCGATGGTCGGCGATGGGGTCAATGATGCGCCGGCCATGGCGAACGCCACGGTCGGCATCGCTATGGGAGCCGCGGGTTCCGATGTGGCGCTAGAGACCGCAGACGTCGCACTCATGGCGGATGACCTGCGACATTTGCCGTTCGCGGTCGGACTAAGCCGCCGCACGCGCTTCATCATCCTTCAGAACGTGTTCATAAGCTTGGGTGTGGTGGCGTTGCTGGTTCCGGCGACGATATTTGGCCTCGGCATCGGCCCGGCCGTGGCGGCGCACGAGGGGTCCACGCTGGTGGTAGTGTTCAATGCACTACGTTTGCTTGGCTACCGCGATGGGCAGGCATGACGTGATAGTGAATGTAGAATCGCAACCTATCAAAAACAGCTCGGTGCGGGAATATGACATGAAGAAAACGTCAATTGCAATATTTGCTTGGATTATAATTTGTGTGTCTTTTACAGACTCTGCCTTTTCAGAGGTTGAACAGTCAACTAATTCTACTATTTCCGATTTGAGAGGGCAAGCCGTTAGTCATTTGAATTTTATGTATGGTATGTATTTCGCGATTAGGGGATGTTTAGAAGCATATAATGATCAATCTGAACCTAATTTCAAGCCGACAGTTACTTTATCCGAGGCGCAGCAGGTTCTGCGTGCGGCGGATGCTGCTGCTAGATCAGTCGGCATCGATGTTGACAAGGCATGGCTTGAAATGAGCTCCATTGGACAAGCAGCGGGAGAAGCGCTTAAAATTAAGACAGACGATAATTTTAAAAAATGTCAACAAAGTGGAATGTTTTTCCGCACAGTTACATCTCGCCTTCAGATGACAATTCGTAAATTAGATGGAAATATTCCTATAATAAGAAAGGATTTTTGATATGTATAATTCTTCATAAATAACATAACTTTATCTGATTTGTTGAAATATATAGCTAATTTTAGTGATAACAAATTCGACTTGGCGCAGCAGATGGCACAAATCACGGTTCCTAAATTGTCATTCCTATGTCGTTTATATTATCAAAAATTATACTATCAATTTCTATCTAACATTTCATAAGTGTGGCATGAAATTTGAGGCGGGCGATGTGAATCCAGCTTAATGGTGACAATTCCGTCGCTTGGAATAGCGGAAGAAGGTCGTTGGGCGCGAACAGACAACGAGCTTACTTAGAAGGAGACTTTCATTAGCATGGTTTGGTCTAAATCATCTATTTTATGAAATGGCCGCGCCCTCTCTCGATCTAATCTCTAATGTCCAAGTTACTGATGGTAAAATATCTCAAAAATATGATGTATTATGTAAAAGTTATGCATTAATGTACGTTATAATCCGACGATATAATTTTAATATTTCGCATACTTGCACATAAAATACAAACATTTGATGCGTAATATTTGTGATATCATGTAATTCATACTGAATTATATGCCGTTATTGAAATGGAGAACGTTTCCAATGTCGAATAACAGTACGGAAATTGAAATCCGCTACCTCAGGTATTTAATCGCTGCTTCCGAATATGGAAGCTTTCGGAAGGCAGCAGCGGCACTCGGTGTGCAGGAGTCCTCCGTTAGTCGGCGGATCCGGGACATCGAGGATCAGGTCGGGGCCTCCCTGTTCTTGCGACACCCCGGGGGGATCAACCTGACCATAGCCGGACAACGCTTCCTGCATCGGGTCCGCCATGCGTTGGACCACATTCGCGACGCGGCGGCGGAGGTGGCCGCCATTGGTCGTGCCGAGGACGGATACGTCAAAGTGGGACTATTTTCTTCACTTTCATCGGGTTTTTTGTCGGACTTATTTCGAGAATATGACGCAAAATATGGATCTGTTCATATCGATTTCGTCGACGGCGAAGCACACGATCACATCAACTCCATTCGGAAATTTCAGCTTGATATTGCTTTTGTCATCGGATTGGGCGATTGGCCGGAATGCGATACAACTTATCTTTGGTCGGAACAGGTTCTTGTGGCATTGCCCGAAGGCCATCCGCTTTCCACCGAGGACGCGTTGACATGGCGAGATCTCAGTTCTGAAAAAATTCTTATCCGAGACACTGCGGCTGGGATGAGAATCCAAGACTATGTCATTCGCAAAATCCGGGAAGTCGAATGCGAGCCCCGTGTCGAGGCTCAGCGGGTTGGGCGATATAAGCTTCTCAATCTCGTCGCGTCCGGCCGCGGAATAACGTTGGTCATAGAATCCGAAAATTTGGTCAAGGTCCCCGGCGTTATCTATCGTTCTCTGCGCGGCGAGGTGCTCCAGTTCTATGCTGCATGGTCGCCGAAAAACGACAATCCCGCGTTTCGGACATTGCTCAGCCTTGCTCGATCGATGGCTCGCTCTTCAGCACCCCAGACGTCATCCCCCGTGCAGGATCTGGATGGGGTGCTTGCCGAGCCTTCGCGAAAACGCGATCTGTCGCGATGAAGCGCTCCAGCATGGGCGCGATCAGCCTGACGGGATCGGTGATCGGATTCCCCGTCTCGCCACCCAGCACCTGCGCATAGGCGACAAGATCGCGGTGCAGCTTCGCTGGCAGTTCCACGGTCACCTTCACCGGCTTGTCGTCGAGGATCTCGCTGAGCTTCAGCTTCGGCATTTCAACCTCCATAGGATTCAAGAACGAGGTCGCGCGTGACGATGATCCGCACCGGGAATCCCGGCCGGATCGTGAGGGTCGGCGCAATGTTGAGCTGGCGCTGGACGAGCTGCCGGCCGGTCTGGCTGATGCTGTCGGATGCGCCTTCCCGCAAAGCACTCACGAGGTCGCTATCGCTGCCGGACGTTCCTGCGCTCGCCCCGACGCTGAGGATGGTCGAGAGCACCGCCGCCTTGAACAGCTCGCCCCAATGGTAGTCGATGCCATCCTCAAGGCCAGCGTAGCCTTCCGCGTCGGCTCCGGTCTGGCGCTCCAGCACGATGGACCGGCCATTGGGGAAGATCAGGCGGTTCCAGACGAGGAGCACCCGGCGCTGCCCGAAGCCGACGCCATTGTCATACTGGCCAATGATGCGGGTGCCCTGGGGGATCAGGAGGATCCGCCCGGTCGGGCTATCGTGGACATTCTCGGTCACCTGGGCGGTGATCTGGCCCGGCAGGTCCGAGCGGATGCCGGTGATCAGCGCCGCGGGGATGACGGCGCCGGCCTGCAGGATGTTGGCGGAGGCAGGAGCCGCCACGCGGTCGGGCGACACGGTGCGCCGGTCCACGGCCTGGCTCAGGAAGGCAAGCTGGCGCTCCTGGGCCGTCGGCGTCGCCGCCTGCGGCGCAAGGCCGAGGCTGGTGAGATCGGCGGCCGGCGCCGCTGACGCTGAAGTGACTCCCGCCTGCTGGGTCACCGCCGGGCTTGCCGACCGGGTATTGGTCTGAGCGAACAGCCGTCCGGTCCGGGCGTCTTCGCTTTCCCGCTGCTGGCGTTGCTCCTCGGGGCTCAAGGCGGGATTTGGCATGCCTCCCATTGTCGGCACCGTCGGCTGCACTGCCGTCTGCGCATTGAGGATCGGCCGGCCGAGGTCGCCGGGCAGCGGAGGCCCGAGCTTGGGGATGCCGGTGTAATCCTTGGGTAGGCCGGCGAGCCCGTCCGGCGTCGCCTTGACGTCGGTGGCGTAGAGTTCCTGGCCGTGTCCGTGGTCCTTTCGCGCTTGCAGGGCGTAGATCAGCGCCCCGCCGATCCCAAGGCCGGCAACGAGCCCCAGCCCGGCTAATACCTTTCGGGACAGGCGGGTCACCCGCGGCGGTTCCGGCCGCAGCCGCATGGCCGACACAGTCTCCCCCGTCAGTGGCCGAGCGCCGTCATCACCGCTCAGCTCCGGCCCTGTCTCCTTCCCGGGTTCGATGCCGCTCATAGGACCGGCCTCCCGTCGGTGCGGGAGATGCGCACGCGCTTCTGGTCCTTGTCGGCGCCGAAGCGCAGCTCGGCGGCTGCGAAGAGCCGGTCCACGATCATATAGGTGCCGCGCACGCGATAGTTCACGAGTTCGGAGGTGTCGCCTTGCGGCCCGACCACGAACAGCGGCGGCATCTCGCCATGGGCGATCCCGCGGGGAAACTCGATGAAGACCTGCTGCCCATCATCGAAGGCGCGCAGCGGCCGCCACGGTGCCCGGTCGCCGCTCACCTCGTAGCGGAAGTTCACCTTTGCCAGGTCGATGCCCGTGGCGACGGGCTGCACCGCCTGCGCTTCCGCGTTCTGGCGCCTGAGGGCGATGAGCTGGTCTTGGGGATATTGCCAGGAGACCGAGGCCATGTAGGTCTTCTCGGTGGAGCGCAGCTCCATGTGGTAGGTGCGCAAATTGGTGTTGATGACGAGGTTGGTGGTGAGGTCCGGCCGTGTCGGTTTCACCAGGATGTGGACTTGCTTTGCCCCGCCCGCCCCGCTCTCGGTGTCGCCGATGATCCAGCGCACCGTGTCGCCGGCAGCGACCGGCCCCGTGCCCACCAGTTGCTCGCCGGGTTGCAGGGCGACGTCGGTGATCTGACCGGGCGAAGCGTAGACCTGATAGAGCGCGCCATCCACGAAGGGATAGACCTGCATGGAGTTGATGAAGCCGTTGCGCACCGGCTGAACGCGCGCGGCAGCATTGGCCTGGTTCACTCGGGCCGTCGGGTCCGCGGACTCGGGCTCGGCCTTGCCGTCCTTGCCCACCGGCTTCAGCTGGCCGGGCAGCGGCAAGGGCTTCGGCAGCTCAACGATGCGCACCGGCCCCGGCGGCTCAGCCTTGAAGACGGCGGGCGGGGCATCGTCATATTCGATCTCCGGGGGCTTCTCGAAGGTGGCGCAGCCCGCCAGGGCCGATGTGCAAAGCAGGAGAAGCGGCAAGCCGGACTTCCGGAAAGACGGAAAGGAGAGGACGCGGAAAGCCGGCCTCCCGGATGTGCGGATGGCAGGCATCATTGTGCGAGTTCCTTCGACCAGTTGATGGCGTTGACGTAGATCCCCAGCGGATTGGCCCGGAGCCGATCCGCATCCCGCGGCGCCTGCACCGCGACGGTGAGGATGGCGCTCCAGCGGGAGGTGTCGGCGAGGCTGCCGTCCTGGAAGCGGCGCTCGGTCCAGGCGATGCGGAAGGAGTCCGGCGAGGCCCGGATCACGCTGGAGACCTCCACCGCCACCTGCTGCTTGCCGACCCGGGCGAAAGGATCATTGGCGCGGGCATAGTCGTTGAGGGCGATTGCTCCGGCCAGGGTCGTGTAGGCGTAGGCCCTGAGCCAGTTCTGGCGGACGATCACGGGATCGGCAGAGATGCTGCGGACCTCTTCAATGAAGCGGGCGAGGTGGAAGGCGATCTGGGGATCGGAGGGGCGATAGTCCGAGGCGGCCGGCGCGACCGCCTGCGCCTGACCGAGCTTGTCCACCTGAACCACCCACGGAACCACCGAGCCGCTCAGGGCCTGCCACGCCAGGGCGCAGGAGAGGCCGGCCGACAGGGCGAGGCAGCCGAAGGCCATGAGGCGCCAGTTCTTCGCCTGGACCCGGGCCGAGCCGATGCGGTCATCCCAGACCTGGGCCGCGCGCTGATACGGCGTCTCAGGCTCGGGGGAGCGGCCGTAATGGACCGACGGGCGCTTGAAGGGGGTCATGGGCGATCGCTTTCGGAGAGGGAGATGGACGACCCGCCGCCATGGCTGTCGCCGGATCGGACGGCATGGGTCGCGGTCTGGATGCCGTGGGCGACCTGCTGGGAGCGGCGCATGCGCCGGGCCCAATCGGGGGCATCGCCGGAGGAGGCCGGGTTGCTCGACGGGGCTGGGCCGGAGCTGCTGGCCGCCGCTTCGCCTGATGTGTCGGCCGAGCGCTGCAAGGGAGATGTCGCGGCCGCGCCGGCTGCTCTCGCCACGCCACCCAAACCGCTCCCGACACCGGAAAGGCCGGACTGGCCAGCGGCTCCCGCGCTGTAGGCGGATGCAGCACCCCCGGCGAGGCTCGCGCCCGCACGCGCCGCAGCGGCGGCTCCCGAGAACACGGCACCGGCTCCACGCACGGCAAGGCCCGCGGCGCCGGCTCCGGCGAGTGCCATGCCGCCGGCGGCAAGGCCCGTACCCACGGCGGCTCCGGCGCCGAGCTGCGGCGCGCCCGTGATCAGTCCCGTGGCGATTCCCGGCCCGAAGATGCCGAGCCCGAGGAGCGCGAGCGCGGCCAGCACCGCGGCTAGCGCCTGGCTGATGGTGGGCTGGGCATCGCCGTAGGAGGTGGTGAACTGGGAGAAGAGCCCCGAGCCGATGCCGATGATGACAGCGAGCACCATCACCTTCACGCCCGACGCCACGATGTTGCCGAGCACCTTCTCGGCGAGGAACGCGGTCTTGCCGAAGAAAGCGAAGGGGATGAGCACAAAGCCGGCGAGCGTCGTCAGCTTGAACTCGATGAGGGTGACGAAGAGCTGCACCGCCAGGATGAAGAAGGCGATCAGGATCAGCAGCCAGGAGACCAGCAGCACGGCGATCTGCACGGCATTGACGAAGATCGCCACCGGCCCGGCGAGCTGGCTTGCGGCGTCGAGCAGCGGCTGGGCGGCGGTGAGCCCCACTTCCGCAAGTCGCCCCGGCCGCAGGAATTCCGCCGTGCTGATGGCGGAGCCGCCGGCCTTGAGGCCGAGCCCGGCGAAGCTCTCGAACACGATCTTCGAGAGCGAGTTGAAGTTGCCGATGATCCAGGCGAAGAAGCCGATGGCGAGGGTTTTGCGCACCAGCCGGCGCATCACGTCCTCGTCGGCGCCCCAGGCCCAGAACAGGCCGGCGAGCGTGATGTCGAGTGCGATCAGGATGGAGGAGAGGCCCGTCACCTCGCCCTTGATCAGGCCGAAGCCGGAATCGATGTAGCTGGTGAAGGTGTTGAGGAAGGTGTCGATGACGCCCACGTCGTTCATGGCGTTGCTCCTTCCACGGGCTTGCCGAAGAAGCGGCGGCGGTTCGCCTCCCAGAGCGCGGCGCAGCGCGGATCGATGGGATTGGCCATCTCCAGCGTGGCGCAGCTCTTGAGGTCGGCCGAGGAGACGTTCCCTGCCTTCACGCTGCTGATAGTGACAGTCGGCTCGTGAGGCCTGCCTGAGGCGATGGCGAGGGCTGCGATCACCGCGCCCACAAGGCCGGCGACGACGAGGGTCCTGAGTGCAGTGCCCTGATCCATGGCCGCCCCTCAATTGCCGCGGAACATGGTGACGGCGGAGGACTGGTAGCTCGACCGGGTGGAGAAGCGCCGGTAGTGCTCCTGCCCCTCAGACACCGCCGTGGCACGCTCAGCTTCGGACAGCGCCTGCGCCCGGCCATTGGCGACCACCACCGCGGTGAGATCGGAGAGCTGCTGCGCCTGGAGCGCCTGGAGCTGGTTCCCTGCCTGCATGGCCTGCAACGCGCCGGTCGCCGCCTGGCTCTGGCCGACCAGTGTTGAGGCCTGGGTCCGGCCAATGTCGAGATTGCCGACGACGCCCGCCTGCACCCGCAGCGCATCCTGAAGACCGGCGACCGTGGTCTCCCAGCGGGTCTTAGCCTGGGTGACAAGAGCAGCGTCCGAGGTGCTCAGGGAAACCGAGCCGTACTGACCTTGGAACGCCCGGTCGATGGCGCCGACGTCATAAGCGATCTTCTGCGCCTGCCCGAGCAACTGCTGGGTCTGCTGGGCGGATTGCTGGAGCGCGCTGAGGGAGGAATACGGCAGGCTTGCGAGGTTGCGGGCCTGGTTGATCAGCATCTGTGCTTCATTCTGAAGCGAGGTGATCTGGTTGGTGACCTGCTGCAAGGCCCGCGCCGCCTGGAGGACGTTCTGGGCATAGTTGGAGGGGTCAAAGACCACGGCCTGTGCCGCGGCCGGCGCGAGAGGGCACATGAGGAGCGGCGCAGCGACGAGCGCCGCCCGCAGCATCAGGCGGATCATGAGCGTGTCTCCAGAAGGTCGAGGGTGGGGATGAGGTCGGCGGCCCAGCCGAGGCCCCGATGCCGTAGCCAGGCGGCGAGGAAACCATCGCGCCCATGCTCGGCGAGGATCAGCGAGAGCGCAGCCTGATCGGTCTTGGACCCGGCGGCGCACAAGGCGAGCGCCACCTGCGACAGCCCGAGCTCGAACAGGCGGCTGCCGCGTCGGGACTGGCAGTAATAGTCCCGCTTCGGGGTGGCCCGTGCGAGGATCTCGATCTGCCGGTCGTTGAGGCCGAAGCGCCGGTAGATGGCGGTGATCTGGGGCTCGACGGCCCGCTCGTTGGGGAGCAGCAGCCGCGTCTGGCAGCTCTCGATGATGGCCGGGGCGATGGCCGAGCCGTCGATGTCGGAGAGGGACTGCGTGGCGAAGACGACGCTGGCGTTCTTCTTCCGCAGCGTCTTAAGCCACTCGCGGAGCTGGCCGGCAAAGCCCTGGTCATCAAGGGCGAGCCATCCCTCATCGATGATGATGAGGGTCGGAGACCCGTTGAGCCGGTCCTCGATGCGGTGGAACAGATAGGACAGCACGGCCGGTGCCGCGGTGGTGCCGATCAGCCCTTCGGTCTCGAAGGCCTGGACGAAGGCCTGCCCCAGGTGCTCCGCCTCGGCATCGAGCAGCCGGCCATGGGCGCCACCGATACAATAGGGGCGTAGCGCCTGTTTGAGATCGTTGGACTGGAGCAGGACGGCGAGGCCGGTGAGGGTCCGTTCCTCGACGGGAGCGGAGGCAAGGGAGGTGAGGGTCGACCAGATGTGCTCCTTCACCTCCGGGGCGATGGAAACGCCCTCGCGGGAGAGGATCGCCGTGATCCAGTCGGCGGCCCATGAGCGTTCGGCGAGATCATCCACACGGGAAAGAGGCTGGAGCGCGACGCTGTCCTCGCTCCCATCGGACAGGCTCCCGCCGAGGTCGTGCCAGTCGCCGCCCATGGCGAGGGCGGCCGCCCGGATGCTGCCGCCGAAGTCGAAAGCGAACACCTGGGATCCAGCGTAGCGCCGGAACTGCAATGCCATCAGCGCCAGCAGCACCGACTTGCCGGCGCCCGTCGGCCCGATCACGAGGGTGTGGCCCACATCGCCAACGTGGAGGGAAAAACGGAACGGGGTCGCCCCCTCGGTCTTGCCGTAGAACAACGGCGGCCCGCCGAAATGCGCGTCCTGTGCCTCGCCCGCCCACACCGCCGACAGCGGGATCATATGGGCGAGGTTGAGGGTGGAAATGGGCGGTTGGCGGACATTGGCGTAGACGTGCCCCGGCAAGCTGCCGAGCCAGGCATCCACGGCATTGATCGTCTCGACCATGGCCGTGAAGTCCCGGCCCTGGATTGCCTTCTCCACCAGCCGGAGCTTCTCGTCAGCGATGCGGGGATCGGCGTCCCAGACGGTCACCGTCGCGGTAAGATAGGCGATGCCGGCATGGTCGGCGCCGAGCTCCTGCAAAGCGAGGTCGGCATCCACCGCCTTGTTGGCGGCATCTGAATCCACCAGTACCGAGGCCTCGTTGGTCATCACCTCCTTCAGGATGGCGGCGATGGACTTGCGCTTGGCGAACCACTGCCGGCGGATCCTGGTGAGGAGCCGGGTGGCGTCGGTTTTGTCGAGGAGAATGGCGCGGGTGGACCAGCGATAGGGAAAGGCGAGCCGGTTGAGGTCGTCGAGGATCCCCGGCGTCGTCGCCGTCGGGAAGCCGACGATGGTGAGGACGCGTAGATGCTCGGACCCCAGCATCGGCTCGAGCCCGCCGGTGAGCGGCTGGTCTGCCAGCAGGGCGTCGAGATACATGGGCGTCTCGGGAACGCGGACCCGCTGGCGCTTGGTCGAGACGCAACCGTGCAGATATGTGAGGGTCTCGGCATCGTCGAGCCAGCGGCACTCGGGCATGAAGGCCTCGACGAGCCGCAGGACTCGGTCCGTGCGGTCGACGAAGGCGCCGAGCGCCTCATAGGGATCGACGCCACCACGCGCGCGGCCTTCATAGAGCCAGCTCTCCGCCCGTGCAGCGTCCTCCGCCGGCGGCAGCCAGGTGAAGGTGAGGAAATAGCTGGATTCGAAATGGCTGCCGGCTTCCGCGAAGTCGGCCTTGCGCTCGGCTTCGACCAGCGCGGAGGCGGGATCGGGAAAGACACTCGCCGGATAGGCACCCGCCGGGTGTCGCTGGGCCTCCACAAAGAGTGCCCAGCCGGAGCCGAGGCGGCGAAAGGCGCTGTTGAGGCGACCCGCCGCCGCCACCAGTTCGGCCGGCACCGCGGAATCAAGGTCCGGCCCACGGAAGCGTGCCGTCCGCTGGACGCTGCCATCCTTGTTGAGGACGACGCCAGAGCCGACCAGTGCCGCCCAGGGCAGGTAGTCGGCGAGCCGGCTGGCGTGACGCCGGTATTCCGCGAGGTTCATCATGATGCGCCCCTCAGACCGACAGATGACCGGGGATGCGCAGATGGCGGCGCACCACATCGACGAAGAGCGGATCGCGCTTGGCGGCCCAGACGGCGGCGAGATGGCCCACGGCCCCGACCGCGAGCCCCACAAGCCAGAGCCTCAGCCCCAGCCCGACAGCACCGGCGAGGGTACCGTTGAAGATGGCGATTGCCCGCGGCGCGCCGCCGAGCAGGATCGGCTCGCTCAAGGCCCGATGGACCGGGACGGAGAAGCCCGGCACCCCGCCAATATCGCCCGGCATCAGACCAGCGCTCCGCCGCTGAAGGAGAAGAAGGAGAGGAAGAAGCTCGAAGCGGCGAAGGCGATGGAGAGGCCGAATACGATCTGGATCAGCCGCCGGAATCCGCCAGAGGTGTCGCCGAAGGCGAGCGCGAGGCCGGTGGAGATAATGACGATCACCGCGATGATCTTGGCGACTGGCCCCTGGATCGAATCCAGGATCGACTGCAGCGGCGTTTCCCACGGCATGGAGGAGCCGGAGGCGTGGGCCGCGGAGACAACACACACGCAGGCGGTGGCACCGGCCACGGCCTGCAGCAATCGGCGGTAGAATGGAGGGAGCGTGAAAGTCACAGGGAGGTTCCTTCTTCGGATGGAGCGGTGATGGGGATGACGCGGTAGTCGCCGTCGGGCCCGAGACCTTCGACGTGAGAGAGCTCGGAAAGGCGGGGCGCGGAGCCGCGGCCCGACAGCACGGCGATGAGGTCGATGGTCTCGGCGATCAGGGCCCGAGGTACGGTGACGACGGCTTCCTGGATGAGTTGCTCGAGACGCCTCAAGGCCCCGATGGCGCTGCCGGCGTGGATGGTGCCGATGCCCCCAGGGTGGCCTGTGCCCCAGGCCTTCAGGAGGTCAAGGGCTTCGGCACCTCGGACCTCGCCGATGGGGATGCGATCCGGCCGCAGGCGCAGCGATGAGCGGACGAGGTCCGAGAGCGAGGCGACGCCGTCCTTGGTGCGCATCGCTACAAGGTTGGGGGCTGCGCATTGGAGTTCTCGTGTGTCCTCGATGAGGACGACGCGTTCGGAGGTCTTGGTCACCTCGGCGAGCAGCGCGTTGGTGAGCGTGGTCTTGCCGGTGGAGGTGCCGCCGGCGACCAGGATGTTGGCGCGGGAGGCGACGCCATGGCGCAGGGCTTCGGCCTGCGGCGCAGACATGATGCCGGCGGCGACATAGTCGTCGAGCGTGAAGACGGCGGCGGCCGGTTTGCGGATGGCGAAGGTCGGGGAGGCCACGACGGGCGGGAGCAGGCCTTCGAACCGCTCTCCCGTTCCCGGCAGTTCGGCTGACACCCGCGGGGCGCCGGCATGGACCTCGGCGCCGATATGGTGCGCAACGAGGCGGACGATGCGTTCGCCATCGGCGGCGGCTAATCGCTCGCCTGTATCGCGAAGCCCCTCGGACAGCCGGTCGACCCACAGGCGCCCGTCCGGATTGAGCATGACCTCGACGACGGCCGGGTCTTCAAGAAGGCGGGTGATCATCGGGCCAAGCGCGGTGCGCAACATGCGTTCGCCGCGTGTCAGGCCTTCCGAACTGTGAGGTGAAGTCGCCATCTCATCCCCGCCCATGCCGGGGATGATTAAAAGAGCCGGAAATTGGGAGGTTTCAACAAGCCAATGCGGCCGTCGCGGTCTGGCGTGCAGATACTTAAGAACGGCGGGATGCTGCTATTGTACCTGAGGACCGAAGACTCGGAGCAGAGGACATCGCAGACGACGAGAGCGCAGCATGCTGCTGTTGGAGCCTAATCGGCATTCACGTGGAGCGGTTCAAAATGCCCCCCGCCAGTTTCTAGCCGGGGGTCGGAATTGACCTGTCGCACATGTCCGCTCGCAGGGATTCTGGTAAGTCATCCGGGTTGCTAAATGCTGCCCATTGTCTCCAATAGCCGGAACGCTTCGCGTAACATTGCAGGGAGCCTGGCTCGCGCATTCTCCAAGTTTATAGCAACCAATTCGCCTGGGCGAGGCGTGGACGTGAAGGTTGGCTGGCATCTAACGTATGATTATTGCACTTATAAATCATGAACTTGAATGAGATGGTCCCGTGCGATGGGGAAGATCGAACCGAAGAGAACGCTTAGAAATGTCGTCGATCTGGACTCGATGCAAACGATCTCGAGTGATCAGCTCTTGAGCCTGCATCCGGACGACTATCAGGTCATCCGGAGATCGGCGACCCGGGCACGTTTGGATCGAAAGTCCCGATATGTGTGCGGGCAATGCGGATATGCGGTCTATGCGCCGAGGGAAGGACGTACCGGCCAGCCATACTGGAAGCATCATCCCGGCGCCCCTGAGGATTGTCCGTGGTGGACTGGCACCCCATTGGGAGTGGACGAAGTCAGTCGCAGGCAGTTTCAGGGTGCGCAGGAGAGCCCGCTCCACGTCGCGATAAAAACCGTTGTCGGAGAACTGCTGCGTCTGGATATCCGCACCGCGCCCGACAGCGTGGTCATCGATGAATATTTAATCATGAAGGACGGGAAACGTCGTCCCGACATTCGAGCCATTTATGGCGGTGTACCACTTGTCGTGGAGGTGCAACTCGCGGCCACCCAGATTCCAATCATCGTTCAGCGCGAAGATTTCTACGATGAACTAGCCTATCGGCTATTGTGGCTGACGTGGAATTTCCAGCCTCCGTTGACTGAGGGGCGCCTTCTAAGTTCGTTCGAGGATATTTTCTACTCGCACAATAAGAATCTGTTTTCGATGGATGACGAGACCGTCAGTTTGTCGCGACAGATAGGCGAGGTAATCCTTCGAGTGTTTTGGAAAGGCGGCGACGGATGGCTTTCCAGGCTCGTCAAGCTGTCGGAGCTAAACTGGCTATCTAGCGGCCGGGCATTCGCGGTCGCGCCAGTGCCACACTGGAACGAGGATTTTCTCGTGAGATGGCGCGCGGCGACCGGCGGGCATGGAACCCAATGGCCCGAGCGCGGGGTGCTTCTTGCCGAACTCGCCGCCCAACTGACGTCCCCGGATATAGATAGCCGTGAGCTTAAGGACACTGACGATCTGATCAACTGCCTTCTTTCGTTGCTGGACGGCCGGCCAGTGGGATCTCAGCAGAAGAACATCGTCGAGTTGCTGAACACGTTCCTCGGTGTCGAGCCCCGGTATCGTTTCGCCCGCGTTGTCCGGCGGTTCGCCGAGCTTTGCGGACGACAAGAGGCACTCAGCACTAGGAGTGTCCAGACCAAACTTAGAACGGCGTTGGCAGCCCCTCAGGACGATCCGGCAAGTCTCACCGGCCGTATCGTGCTGAGGCTGTTTCCCGACATTTTTGCGCGACGCGCCATCGACGCGGACAACGCGTCGGCGTCTTGAACACAGCATGAATGGGAGAGCATATTGCCGGGACCATCAGAGAAGACGATCCGACGACTGTTCGCAATGTCGGGAAACATGTGCACATTTCCGGGATGCTCATCCCGAATATTCGAAGCGACGGGAACAGTGACCGGCGAGGTCTGCCATATTCGGGCTCAAAGCTCAGGTGGCCCTCGGTTTGATAGCACGCAGACAGAGGACGCACGGCACGCCTTCGCGAATTTGATCCTGCTATGCCGCCGGCACCATAAGATCATTGACGCGGAGCCCGGACTCTATTCGGTCGACACTTTGGAGGAGATCAAGACGATCCAGGAAGAACATCTCGGCCGCCCCAAGCAGGAAACGGATGGTTTCTTTGCCAAGGTTCTGCTTAATGCGATGTCGCGTATTGAGACCAGAAACAATACGGGCAATGTGGTCATCGGTAGCCTTGGCGCAATCGTGGCCGGAACCCTGAATTTCAAGGGTTCGGGAAAAGCTCCTAGGTTCCAGACCGCGGCCGGGACAATCGGTGCCGATCAGGAAGCAAGCCGATATGTCCAATATCTGATCAGGCAATACAATCAATTCGCCTCGGCCGACACCTCGCGGGCGACGAAATTCAACCATGCCGTGATTTCGAAGAATATCGAGTCCAGGTTCCGCTCCTCCTGGCGGGACACGGCGATGGAGAGGTTCGCCGAGGTCTGCGTGTATCTCCAGGAGCGGATCAGGAAGACTCGAGTCGCCAAGTCAAACTCGGTGAAAGGGCACCGATCATTCTCAACATTCGAAGATTACACACGAGAGACCAAGCGCGCGCCATAGGAGGGCTTTCCAAGCTTGGCTCTGACCTGAGCCCCAGAACCTCCTCCAGATTTGGGTAGAGTCCGTCGATCACGGAGACGGACGATGCGAGCCTCACGGTTCACAGAGGAACAGATCATCGGGATGCTGAAGGAGCAGGAGGCGGGCGCGAAGACCGCTGACGTCTGCCGCAAGCACGGCATCTCCTCGGCGACCTTTTACAAGTTCAAGGCCAAGTACGGCGGCATGGACGTGTCCGATGCCCGGCGGCTGAAGGCGCTTGAGGAGGAGAATACGCGGCTGAAGAAGCTGCTGGCCGAGCAAATGCTCGACAACGCGATCCTGAGGGATGTCAGCTCAAAAAATGGTGACGCCCGATGCGAGGCGCAAAGCCGTGGCTCATGCCTGTGCGGCGCACGGGGTGAGCCAGCGTCGGGCGTGCCAGGCGCTGGGCGTCGATCGCACCAGCGTGCGCTACCGAAGTGTGCGTCCCGACGATGCACCCCTGAGGGAGGCCATGCGGGCCGTGGCCGGCGAACGCCGCCGCTTCGGCTATAGGCGCATCCACATCATACTGAGGCGCCAGGGCATCGTCATGAACCAGAAGAAGCTGCGCCGGCTGTATCGGGAAGAGAAGCTTCAGGTTCGCCGGCGTGGGGGACGCAAGCGAGCGCTCGGCACGAGGCGTCCCATCCTGGTGCCGGATCGGGTCAACGTCCGCTGGAGCCTCGATTTCGTGTCGGATGCCTTCACGGACGGTCGGCGCTTCCGGGTGCTGGCCGTCGTCGACGACTTCAGCCGGGAGTGTCTGGCGCTGGTGGCCGACACCTCGCTCTCGGGCCTTCGGGTGACGCGCGAGCTCGACGCGCTGCTCGCCATTCGAGGCAGGCCTGCAACCATCGTTTCCGACAACGGCACGGAGCTGACTTCGATGGCAATTCTCAAATGGTGCCAGCAGACCGGCGTCGAATGGCACTACATCGCTCCCGGCAAGCCCATGCAGAACGGCTTCGTCGAGAGCTTCAACGGCCGCTTCCGGGACGAATGCCTGAACGAGACCCTGTTCTCGAGCCTGGCGCAGGCCCGTGCCGCCATCGCCGCATGGAAGGAGGACTACAATATGAACAGGCCCCATTCCGCCCTCGGCCATCGATCCCCTGCCGAGTTCGCCGCAACAATCGCACTGGAAATCCAGGCCGCCTGAGGCCAAAAATGAAACCTAGGACTCTCTCCTAAGCCGGAGGAGAAAAGGGGCTCAGGTCAGCTCCTGTAACATAATACCGTATGGCTTTGGCGGATTCCGCGTAGTGGCGGGATAGCAAAGGGGCAGGAATATGTAGAACCATGCGGCCAGCTTCTGGCGCACTGTGCTCATAGTCGCGGTGTGGGAGCGGCCTTGTCCTCCGTGACCTCTTGAATGAGCTTCGGTCCCTTCGCGAGCCGCCGTCCCAGTGCCGCGACAAACGCTTCATACCGCTCCCCCGCTTTTGCCCTGGCTGCCTGGGCCGCGGGTTCGGGCAGGGCCGGCGTCGTGGTGAGCCAGAAACGGATGAACACGGCCAACGTCTCGACCGAGATGCCGACGTCGCGCTCCATCCGCGTCATCCGTCTGTCCAGTAGATCCAGGCGCTTGGCGATCGCGGCCTCGCGTCGTTCGGTGGCGTCCGGGGACAGGAACGACGCGATGGCAGCCTCGGCGACCAGCGACTGAGGCTGGTCCCGGCGCGCAGCGTAATCTGCGAGCAACGCCATGGTGTCCGGATCGAGATAGACAGTGATCTGCGCCTTCTTCTTGCGTGGGGCCATCGCCGTCACAGCTCCATGCCGTCGCGGGGGTCGAGCGAGACCTGACGTGCCACCCCCTGCATGACGCGCGTCATGCGGCTGTTTCGGGCGACGTCGTCCTCACCCTCGTCCGCGAGATCGATCTCGAACTCGTTTCGGGGTTGCGCAGGGGTCTCGACCGGCGCCACCCGCGCCAGCTCCGGCTGGCGCCGACGCTCTGACCCGGTGGTGTCATCATCGTCAGTCCCCTCAACCATGAGGCTCAGTTGCGAGGGCACCGGCAGCGGCAGGATCGTCCAGTCGTCGGCCCTCCGCTCCCTTGGTTCCGAAAACTCCGGCGGCGGGAGGATCCGCTCCTTGAACCGCTCATCCTCATAGTACCGCGCCTTCTTTGCCCGGATCGGGGGCGTGCCTGCGACCATGACGATCTCGTCGGAGGGCGGAAGCTGCATCACCTCGCCCGGCGTGAGGAGCGGGCGTGCCGTCTCCGAGCGCGACACCATGAGGTGACCGAGCCAGGGCGACAGCCGGTGGCCGGCATAGTTCTTCATGGCCTTCATCTCGGTGGCGGTGCCGAGGGCGTCGGAGACGCGCTTGGCGGTGCGCTCGTCATTGGTGGCAAAGCTCACCCGCACATGGCAGTTGTCGAGGATGGAGTTGTTCGGGCCATAGGCCTTCTCGATCTGGTTCAGCGACTGAGCGATCAGGAAGCTCTTGAGCTCGTAGCCCGCCATGAACGCGAGGGCGCTCTCGAAGAAGTCGAGCCGCCCCAGCGCCGGAAACTCGTCCAGCATCAGGAGGAGCCTGTGGCGACCGGCTTTGGCCTGAAGGTCCTCGGTGAGGCGGCGCCCGACCTGGTTGAGGATCAGGCGAATGAGCGGCTTGGTGCGGTTGATGTCCGAGGGCGGCACGACGAGATAAAGGGTGGTCGGCTGCCGGCGTGCTACGAGGTCGGTGATGCGCCAGTCGCAGCGCCGGGTCACCTCGGCGACCACGGGATCGCGGTAGAGCCCGAGGAAGGACATGGCGGTGGAGAGCACGCCGGAGCGCTCATTCTCGGACTTGTTGAGAAGCTCCCGTGCCGCGCTGGCGATCACCGGATGGGGACCCGCCTCGCCGAGGTGCGGCGTCGTCATCATGGCGGCGAGCGTCGCCTCGATGGGGCGCCTGGGGTCGGAGAGGAAGACGGCGACGCCGGCGAGGGTCTTGTCGCGCTCGGCATAGAGCACATGGAGGATGGCGCCGACGAGCAGAGCGTGGCTGGTCTTTTCCCAGTGGTTGCGCTTTTCCAGTGAGCCCTCGGGGTCCACCAGGATATCGGCGATGTTCTGGACGTCGCGGACCTCCCACTCCCCGCGACGAACCTCCAGCAGCGGATTGTAAGCGGCCGATTTCACATTGGTGGGGTCGAACAGCAACACGCGCCCGTGCCGTGCCCGGAAGCCGGCGGTGAGCTGCCAGTTCTCGCCCTTGATGTCGTGGACGATGGCAGAGCCTGGCCAGGTGAGGAGCGATGGGACGACGAGGCCCACGCCCTTGCCCGACCGGGTGGGCGCGAAGCACAGGACGTGCTCGGGCCCGTCATGGCGCAGATAGTCCCCTCCATGGCGGCCGAGCACTACCCCGTCGGATCCGAGAAGACCGGCTGAACGGATCTCGTCCGGCTCGGCCCAGCGGGCGGAACCGTAGGTCTCGACCCGCTTCGCCTCCCGGGCCCGCCAGACCGACAGGCCGATGGCGATCGCAATGGACAGGAACCCGCCCGAGGCCGCGATGAAGGCGCCTTCTGTGAAAATCTCCGGCGCATAGGCATCGTAGAAATACCACCACCAGAAGAAGGCCGGCGGGTGATAGACGGGCCAGTACCCCAGCACGAACCAGGGTGAGCCGAGTTGGTCCTGGAAGCCCAGCCGCCAGGCGACATATTCCGTCGCCCCCCAGGTGGTGGCGAGCACGATGGAGAAGACTGCGAGGATCTGGCCCCAGAGGATCTTGGTCGCGGACATCCGGCGGTCCTTTTGCGCTTGAGGTCAGAGGCCGAGGCCGCGCTTGCGGCCGAAGGACCAGTCGATGCCACCATCGGACCGGGCGACACCGGAGACGTGCTTGCCGAGCTGCTTCTCGAGCGAGGGCGTCCAGGGCACGAGCTGGAAGCCGAGGCCGTCGTCGATCATGGCGAAGCGGCCTGAGGCCAGGGCGAAGCGCTGGCGATAGGTGCCGGTGACGTACTCACCAGTCCCGGCACGTTTGAAAGGCTGCCCGTTCCCGGCGGCGAGCCGCTCGCCCAGTGCGCTTATCTCCTGCCGGCGCAACGTCTCGATGAGGTCGCGAGCGAAGACGATGTGTTGGCCCTGACGCTGGGCGAGGCCTTCGGCGACCAGATGTACGGCACGGCGGTCCATGGCATCCCGCACATCGCCGCCGAAGCCGTTGTCGGAGAGGGAGGCGGGCTCGCGGGCGAGCGCCTGCCGGTCGAGCCAGGTCGCGCCCGCCGCCGTGACCTGTCGCTCGATGTCGAGGTCCGAGCGGACCGCGAGCGCGGCCCGTTGTTGGCCGTGGGCATCCTCGAACCTCCTCAGCTCGACGATGGAGCCGGGAGCGCCATCGCCTGCCGCATCGAGGTCGGGCAGCCTGATGTGGTGGGTGCGCCCGTCGACGCCGTCGACCACGGCATAGGCCGTGCCCTTCAGCTCGTCGTCGAGGCCGCGGTCGACCAGGCGGCCGATGATGGGTGCATCGAGGTGCTCACCAGAAAGCACATAGCTTGCGGTACCGCGCTCGATGCCCTGCGAGGTCAGAGCCCGGTGCATACGCTTGATGATGTCGCCGCGCTCGCCCAGCGCGCGGAGCGTGGCCTCGGCCTTCTCGTCGATCACCCACTGGCCGGGGCCGACCTGATCGGCGAGTCCGATGGTTTCGAGCTTGCGCAGTCGTCCGACCTTCAGGGCATGGAACGCGTCCGGCTGGCGATCGGCATGGGGCGCGACGTCGATCACGCCGGTCTCGTGCTGGTCCCGGACCAGTTGACGGTCGAGCTGCGTCCACCTCTCCGCCTCCACTTGCCGCTCGATGGCGCGGCGGATGTCGAGGTCGGTGTGCGGCCCCAGCTCCTGGGTGACCAGATCCTGTGCGCGGGCGCGCATGCCCTCCTTGATGTAATCGCGGGAGATGACGAGGTCCTGGCCGTCGTCGGTCTGGCCACGCACCAGGATGTGCAGGTGGGGGTTGTCCGTGTTCCAGTGGTCGACGCCGACCCAATCCAGCTTCGTGCCGAGGTCCGTCTCCATCTGGCCCACGAGGTCGCGGGCGAAGGACCTCAGGTCGGCCATATCCGCCGCGTCCTCGGGCGACACGATCAAGCGGAAATGGTGCCGGTCGTCAGCGCATCGCTCCGCAAAGGCGCGGCCATCTTCCTCCTCGGCGCCCGGCCCGAACAGGCGGGCCTTCTCCCCGTCCTGGGTCGCGCCCTCCCGGCGCAGGTAGGAGAGATGCGCGATCAGCGGTGTGGCGCGGGCGGTGTGGCGCACCACGCGGGTCTTGATGACGACGACGCGCGAGCGACCCGTGAGCAGGCGGTTGGCCTGGATGCTCGCCGTCCGCCCGCGGCCGAAGTGCGAGCGGGTGCCGGAGGTGAGGCGGCCGGATCGGGAGACGTGGCCACCGGCCTTCTGGGCCGCGGCGAGGGCCTGGGCGATGAAGGGACGGGCCCTCTGGGCACGGGACGAGCGGATGCGGCCGGGCCGGACGCGGAATTCCCGGTCATCGGTCATGACGCGCCCCTGCAAGGTGGGGGAAGGCCAACAGGATCAGTGACTTGAGTACTCGATGCACATTGTCGAGCAGCAGCGCAATGTGCGTTTGGCTCAAAATTCCCAAGCAAAAACAACCGCCCGACCTCAGCGCACCTTGCGCCCTTTTATCTCGCCCTCCTAATCGGTCGTATTTCCACTGCTCTTGCGGACATCGTCGTTCATCCTTCCCGATGCGAGAATATACTATGCTGTTCGCCACGGCACGCCTCCGCTCGCGGGCTTCGAGTTCCGATGCGCCTTGCACTCCTCCGCGCTCTGCGACGGGGTGTTCCGGCTGCACGTCGGCAGCGCTCGAACCGTCGCGGCGCACTTTTCCATCGGATTGACGGAGCATCGTCACAGGCAATCGAGCGCGGTCCGGCCGTCTTCCGATCGGCACAGCCGCAGGCAAGATAACGTGCGTTCCGTCGGTCCTGGTCTGCATCGGTCCTCATCCGCCGAGGGCGGATCTCCATGTTCAGAATGGCGTCCGTCAGTTGCGGGCGCGCTGCATGTCTCGTGTCAGCAAGTTGCTCATCGGTGGGCTCCCAGGAGCTTGCGATCCTTGGTGTGCGCCCGCTGCGCGGCGTCGGCAGTGCTCGCTGCCGGATCGCCGAGATAGAAGGTGCCGTCGCTCCACATGGCGTGCATGATGACGGCCAGTTTGCGGGCCACGGCGACGCACGCCTTGCGATGGCAGGAGCGCTTGGCGATCTCCTGGCCCCAGGCCTTCACCTTGTCCTTGCCCTTGAAGCGGGTCAGCAGTCCCGATGCCGCCTCGTAGAGCGCGCGGCGCACATCAGAGTCCCCAGCCTTTGAGATACGCCCCTGCACGTCGATCGATGTGCCCGACTGCCATCGCCTGGACGTCAGCCCGAAATAGGCGGCAACGTCGCGCGAGCGGCGGAAGCGGGACGGGTCGTCGATCGCCGTCATGAAGCTGAGCGCCGTCACCGGCCCGACGCCTGGGATCGCCATGAAGCGCCGGCACAGCTCGCTTTGCGCCACCAGCTTCACGACGAGATCGTGCAGCCGGCAATACTCCTTCCACAGCGCGGCGCGCGCCGACAGCATGGCGTCCATGAGCTCGCAGGACAGCGGATCGTCGGCCACCGCCTCCCGCACCGCCTGGTCGAACTTGCCGCGCGAGGTGCCACCGAGCTTGATCCCGAAGCTCTTCAGCGAGTGGCGGATGGCGTTCTCGAGATCGAGGAACTTGCGCTTCAGGTTGCGTCGATGCGTCAGCAGCAGGCGCATCCGGTAGCAGCTTTCCGTCTTCACGTGCGCCTGGCGGAACCAGCCTGTGCGCATGATGTGGGCGATCCCGAGGGCGTCCGCTGCGTCGGTCTTGTTGCGCTGGGCCGACATCGCGGCCCGCACATGCTGCGTCTCCAGGCAGATCGCCGGCAGGCCGAGCTTCTTGAGCTCGGGATGGAGCCAGGGCGACAGCGAGCCGGCCTCGTGGCCGACACGCTTCAATCGCCCAACGAAGGGCTTCAGCACCGCCAGCAACGCCTCCGGCTCGGTCGCCACCTTCACCGTCAGATGTACTTCACCGCGATCATCGACGACGCACACCGCCGTCTCCTCGATGGCCACGTCCAGCCCGCAAAAGAAGTCCATCACCCGCCTCCTGCGTTGCGTAACGCGGGAGATTTTACCGGGCGGCGAAGCTGTTGGTGGCGCGCTCTTCGGCGGGGAACCGTCCTGCCGATTACGGGCGGCAATCGGACGGTTGTGTCCTGCGTCTCCCATCCCGCCCCTCGCCTGAACACGAGAGGCCCCGCCAATCTGCGAATGAGCCCGGTCGTGGTCATTGCACGCCTCCAGAGCCGCCACGGGCGACGAACAGGCCAGCAGACTGCGGAACGATGGCCGAGATATCGCGCACGTCAGGTGTCGGCTGAGCATGATCCGTTGACATTGGATCTGCCGCTGACGTGCGCACTGGCTGCACGGCGAAGATCGGAGCTTGAGCCCAGGAGGGTGTCTCGACCGCCGGCGGAGAGGGTGATTTCGGCGCGGAAGGTTCGGCTTCGCCGCGCGCGATGTCCGGCGCCAACTTGTCGACGTAAGCGCGCGTCTCCGGGGGCAGCGGGCGTCCCTTCCGAGAGGCCTCGTAGCGGCCCGGCCCCGCATTGTAGGCGGCGAGGAAGCCAGGATTGCCGTAGCGATCGAACAACTCCCGCAGGTAGGCCGCACCCGCCATGATGTTGTCGTGCGGGTCGTAGGGGTCGTCGCCGAGGCCATAGTGGACACGCAGTTCAGCCCAGGTCTGCGGCATGATCTGCATCAGCCCCATGGCGCCTTTTGGCGAGGTAGAGCGCGCGTCGCCGTCGCTTTCGGCGCGCATGACGGCCCGGATCCAGGCTGCGGGAATGTCGAAACGCTCCACCGCTTCCGCGATGAAGTCGGCGTAGCGATCGCTTGACGACGGCGGGTTTTGTGGCCCTCGTGTTTCCGCCGCCATGGCTGTCATTGACCAGCCGCAGAGCACTCCGGAAAGGAGAAGAAGGACCAGCGCACGAGGGCAAATGAGCACGCGCATCGGTCCGCACGCGCCATCACAGGCGCGCAAAAACAGTCTCGTCCGCGGCATGACGGCCTCTCGACGTGTGATGAAGGTGAAGATGGTCGGTCGCCCTCAGCGCGTCGGCGCACGCCAGACGAAGTGCCCATCGCCGGCCTCATCGGTGTAGAGCGGCACGGCGCGGCCGATCACGGTGCTGGCGGGCAGTGGCCCGAAATACCGCCCATCGAGACTGTCGGGCACATCGAAGTTCATGAGGAAGAGCTCGCCGTGGGCGATGCGACGGCATCCGCGCCAGACCGGCAGGGGACGTCCCATGCGGTCGCGCTCCAGCGCCTCACCGTAAGCCACGCCATCGACGGTGATGGTGCCGTCTTTGCGGCAGACCTCCTGCCCGGGAAGCGCCGCCACGCGCTTCATCAATGGGACGCCGGCGCCCACATAGGCGCGCTCCACCAGGAAGCGGGCGAGCGCTGCCGGCGGCGTGATGGCGAGGAGGTCCATGACATCGAGCCTGCGCGCGGGCTCGATTTCGTAGAGCCCGACGGGCGCGCTGGCGGAGACGTTCCACACCAGCTTGAGCGGTGTCGGAACAAAGGCGGCCGCCGCCGCCCCCATCACCGAGAAATACGTCACCATCACAGTGCCGAAGCGGGTCATTCTCCGCACTCCCGCCGCTTGAGCCACGCGTGATGGCGCTCAGTCGTGTAGGCGCGGGGCATATGGCCGGCGACCAGGCGATTGTGGACATGCCGCCAGTGGTCGGGGGCGACATCAGCGCCGTTGACGCCGATGGCCTCAACGGCATCCATGTGCTGGAGCACTTTCTCGACCTTCGGCCAGCCGTCGGCGCGCAGCAGGATCTCTCCGCCGGGACGCACGAAGGGCAGCGTCTGGTAGGCCTCGCCGGGTGCGACGGCGCGCACGATGTCGATGCGCGACACCACGGTGCCGAAGTCGTTTGCGGCCCAGCGGACGAAGGCGAAGATGGAGTTCGGCGCAAACGATACGATGCGGCGGCTACGGTCGAGAGTTTGTGCCTGCGCAGGCCGGCCGAAGCGGATCCAGTTCTCGATCCGCTTCTCGATCCAGGTCAGCTCCACATGGGTGAGCGGGTCTGGGGTCGGCGCGGCGGGTGATGGGGCGTTGGGTTTGGGAACGGAGGATGGCACCGGCGGGCTCATCATGAGGCCTCTCCTGATGTCGGGGGAAACTCACGGGCGAGGAGATCGCGGAGCATGTCCGCGACGGTCTGGCCGCGGCCGAAGGCGGCGATCTTGATCCGCCCGCGCAGGTCGGGCGTGACGTCGATGGTGAGCCGCGCGGTAAAGCCGCCGGTGACGTCATTTGACGTCTTCGCCTCCGCAGCCTTGATCCACTGCTCCGGATCAGCCGGCCGCGCGGCGAAGCCCTTGCGGGTCGGCGGTGCGCTCATGGGGCGGTTTCCGGAACACCGAGACCAACGATCTCAGCAGCCAGGGACGCGATCTCGCGCGCCGCCCGACCACCTTCGTCGAGCTCGCCGACCAGCCGCCCGGACTGGGCGGATATGGCGAAGGACACGCGCTGGCCGATAGTGGTCGCAAGAACGGGCGGATCGTGATCCGCTAATGTCTCGGCCGTCTCACGGGCGAGCACGGTGCGGGCGCCGCATCGGTTCAGCACGAAGCGGGCGGCCAGTTCCGGCCGGTAGATGCGCGCCTCATTCAGGAGCGCGAGCATCTCCGCGGAGGCCCAACCATCGAGGGGAGAGGGCTGCACAGGGATCAGCACGAGGTCAGCAGCGAGGAGTGCGGAGCGCATCAAGCCGGCGACACGGGGCGGCCCGTCGATGACGATTATATCGGCATCCCGCGCCAGCTCGGGGGCTTCCCGATGCAGCGTGTCTCGGGCGAGGCCGACGACGCCGAACAGGCGCGGCAGCCCTTCGCGGCTGCGCTGCTGCGACCAGTCGAGGGCGGAGCCCTGCGGATCCGCATCGATGAGCGTGACGCGCTGACCGCGGCTCGCCCACGCACCGGCGAGGTGCAAGGCGAGCGTCGTCTTGCCGACACCACCCTTCTGATTGAGCAGCGCGACGATCATCGCGGGCCTCCCGGTGTGTCGGCAGGCATCGTCTCGGGTGCGGAGAGAGGATCTGGAGCCTGAAATCCGTCTTTACGGAAAGACGGAAGACCTTCATCCTTAGAGGTGTGCAGAAGGGCAGGTTTTTGGGCCGGCTGAGCGCGGTTATCCACATCGCCCGCGCGCCTTTTAAAGTTAGAGTCTATGTTAGACTCTAAGTTAGGGGCGCGATTTTGCGTTTTCGGGCTTGGGGTTAACCCCTGTTTCGGTTCCCGAAAGCACGAGGGGCCGGTTCCCGATGGCACGTGGCACCGGGTTCCCGATGGCACGAAGGGATTCACAGGCTGTCCACAGGCCGGCTCGAATGCGAGCAGCGTGCGCGCACTCGCGTCACACTCCAGGAACAGGGTGTAGCCGGGCAGCGGCTGGCGGCGGATGATGTCGCGCAGCTCGAAGGCGAAGCGCTTGAAGGGCGAGAGGCTGCCCGATTTGAGGTGGAGGTGGCGGAAGTCGAAGCGCCAACCATTGCGCTGGTGGCCGCCGTGCTTGCGCACCAGCCGGTAGAGCCAGCGGTCGAGCCCGCCCGTCAGGTCGAAATAGGCCCGGTCGATGGTGAGAACGAGGGCATCTTCGAGAATGGCGCAATAGAACCAGTCAGGAACGATGAGCTCGATTCCCGCGGGTCTGCCATCCCGGTCGGTGCGCTCCTTCCACTCGTTGATCCAGGAGAAGCGATGGCGCCGTCCCTCGGCCCGCTGGCGGATCGAGGTGGACACGGTTGTGGATTGCAGCCGGTCGAGCGCCGCCTTCAGGCGCTGGTAGTCCCGCAGCGAGGTGCCGCGCCCCACGAACCTGAGGATCTCATAGGGGGTGGCGACCATGAAGCGCGACGTGCGCAGGCCAGCGTCGCGGGCCTCCACGATCTGGCTCGCCGCCCAGATCAGGATGTCGGCGTCCCAGATGGTCGCCATGCCGTGGTCAGGCACGGCCTCGACCCGGATGGAGACATCGCCGGCGGCAAAATCGATGGGCGCGATACGATGGGTCTTGGAGAGGGAGAAGAAGGGATAGGCCATGAGATCCTGCGCATCCCGTGGCGCGAACGCGCCGGGAAGCGCGCGGAACAGATCGAGCTGTCCGCGCTCCGGCTGGGAGCGATGCCGCGCCGCCATGGAGAAGGGTTCCGATCAGCGTGCGAAACGGTGGGGCTCGACAACGCCGGGCAGGGCGTGGCGCTTGGCCGGCAGCACGCAGCCGCGCGGATCGGAGGTGGAGGTGACGGCGCCACGGGCGACCCAGGCCTGCAGGTCCTCGATGGCATAGACGACGCGTCCGCCGAGCTTGCGATAGCCGGGTCCGGTTCCGTAGGTGCGGTGCTTCTCGAGCGTGCGGGGCGAGAGGCTGAGGAAGACGGCGGCTTCCTTGGTGCGCAAGTAGCGTGGCGGCAGCGGGACAGCGTCGGGTCGCATGGATCGAACCTCCGTGGGCGATCTCGGGCCGCTGGTCATCAGCGGCGGATGGCGATCACGGTGGCGAAGGGCAGCCGTCGAGGGGGATGGGGAAGTTGAGGGGGGCGAAAATCCCCACCCTCAGGATGCCGACGATGCGGCTATGGTCTTCTGCGATGACGCAGGAGCCTGAGATAGCCGCCGCCGATCATGGCGAGGCCGCCTTTGACGAGGCCGATGACCTTGTCGCGCAGCGCCGAGGTTTTCCAGGGCTCGGATGCCACGCGCTTGTGGCTGTAAAGGAAGATGGCGATGTCGCGATAGCTGGCGCCGTTCGCCCGACCATCGGCCGCCAGCATCATGGTGCGCAGCCGGCCACGCTGCTGCGCGGTGATGCGGGTGTCGGGGATCGCCGGCCGACCCTCGACAGCGCGCCAGAAGCGGGTCAAGGCCTCCACCCGTCCAATGGTGTCCGCGTCCAGCGGGATCAATGCCGCCAGCGGCGCGTCGGGGCGAGTCCCGGTCAGCAGCAGCACCTGCGCGGCATGAGGTGCCGAACCATGGACCCAGTATCGTCCCTCGGTGCTATCGCGCGGCGCAACCATGCCGCCGAACGACACGCTGGGCGCGCCCGGAAGAAACGCGGGCTGTTGGGCGAGAAGCACGATGGCCGGATCGACAACCGGCGACCACGGGACGTTCTGTTCCACAGCGGAGAGAGATGGCCGCGCGGCGAAATCGCAGCCCCCAGCGTTGCTCCACCTCCCGGGGGAGCGGGTCGGCGTCCGAGCCGGCCTTCACGAGGGACTGGTAGTGTTCCTGGTAGGTCTCGTCCCGGCGCAGGCATTCCCAGGCGAGGCCCTCCACCGACAGCGTGTCGAAATAGACGTAGCTGGCATCCTCTCGCCAGCGCGATGTATCGGGCTTCATCACTCGTCTCCGCATCCAGCGTGCGTGTCGAGTGAGGACAATCTGGGATTGAGAATACTGGGGGAAGTCTGCCAGGGAGCATCGCGTGATGCCGCAGCCGCATCACCCCTGCAAACGGGCTGCAACGTCAGACAGGGCGGTGGAGGAGGTCCTTGTAGCCGCTGGAGGCCACCCATCGGGCCCGGGCCAGATGGCTGTCATGGACATGACGGGCACGTTCGGACTCCCGAGCCGCGTCGATGCCGAACAGCACCGAGGCGATCTCCTCCCAGCCGGCGCCATCCGCCGTGGCGTCCAAAAGGCGCGCATAGAGCTTGATGTGCGCTCGGTCGTAGTCGGTGAGCTCGGAAGCGGACGGAGCGGTGTCTGCAAACGCGTCGGTCATGTCACCCCCCGTTTCCATGCCTGGCGCAGCCTTCGTCCCTTCTAGACGACGGCGGATGGTGAAGCGAGCCCGCGAGCCGGGAGCATCCCCGGGCCGCTCGGTGATCGATCGGCATCGGCATTGCCGCCGTCTAACCCGCTAGGGCCGCTTGATTACATATTATAGTTGATAAGCTCAAAGTGTGTAAATTGCGATCCGTCTGCGCATGGATATGCGCAAGCTGGTCGGCCGGAACTTCGCTCGCCTGCGTCAGGAAAAAGGCCTGACGCAGGAGGATGTCGAGGCGCGCTCCGGTTTCAGCCAGCAGTATATCAGCGGCCTCGAGCGTGGCCGGCGCAATCCGACGGTCATCACCCTCTACGAGCTGGCTCAGGCGCTGGGGGTCAGCCACGTCGAACTGGTGCGGCCGGACGGCAACGACTGACCGGTGAACCCGGTGGCGGGAAGGCCCCGGCCGGAACCGGCCGGGGCCTTGTGCGGCTCACTCGCCGCGGCGCCCGCTGGGGCGGGACCAGATCAGCGAGAAGGTGTCGGCGTCCTCGTCGTCGAAGAGGTTGGCGTAGATCGGGGCGTTGAAGCTCGGGTCGTCGAGCTTGAGGCCCAGATAGTCGCGGCCTTCGCTGGAGCGCTTGGACCAGGCGGCGCCGATCTCGATCTTATGTGGAGCTCCACATAACGTCGATTATGCGGAGAGCGGGATTATGCGGAGCGCTGGCCTGTGAGGTCTGTGTTGCCGCCGGTTTCGGCGGGGGTTCTGCTCCGCATAATTGCGAGGGTGGAAGGCGGGCGCCCCGCGGGAAGCGGAGCGCCCGTGGCCGGTCATCGCGACCAGATGAGCTTGTGCTCGCCCTTGTCGCCCTGGACCAGGGAGGCGTAGACCGGCGCCGTGAAGGACGGATCGTCGAGCTTGAGCGAGAGGTATTCGGTGCCCGTCTCGCGGGCGGTCCGGCTCCAGCCGGCGCCGAACTCGACGCCGTTGGCGGTGACGCGATAGTCGGGCGCCTTGTCGGTGTCGCGGTCGCAGGGCTTGATGGTGGCCTTGACGTTGAGGGTGAGGGTCTTGATCGTCCCGGCATAGGCGCCGTTCTCGTCGCGGGTGAAGGTGCCGATCTGAGCCATTGTCATATCTCCTGAGAGTTGCCCGAAGCCGCCCGATGAGGCCTCGATGGCGGTCGAGAGGCGACGGACCGGACGGCTGCACCCCTTGTGGGCCGCAGCGGCAGCGGAGGACGGTGGCAGCCGAGCTTGTTGTCCCGCGAGGAATGACCGCTTGCGGTCAGGGGAAGAAGGTCGGCGGAGCCGTTGCAGGCCATGGCCGAACCGGCGCCAGACCAGCCCGGAAGAGAGGCCGCCTGGGGGCTTCGCCGCATGATCGGCAGAGATCGACGCAGGCGGTCGGCACCTCATCAGCACGTCGGCGACGCCAGCGCGTCATCCTCCCGCGGTCACCGACGCCAGCCTCCGAGCCAACGACACATGCCCCGCCCGATACGGCACAGACCGTGGCCGCGTTCGGACCGGCCATCCTGCTCCTGGCCCGACTGGGCCTCAGGGCCAGCGAAGTCGCCAACCTCGACTTCGATGAGATCGACTGGGTGACAGGCCGCATAACCCTTGCTGGCAAGGCGCGGCGTGAGGAGCGCCTGCCGCTGACCCAGGAGATCGGGGACGCCATCCTCGCCTATATCGAGCGGGCGCGGCCACGGATCGCGACGACGCGGGTGTTCCTGACGGACACGGCGCCTGTCCGCCAGCTGAGCCGGATCGCCGTGAAGTGCATCGTGCGCCGCGCCCTCGACCGGGCCGGCGTCAAAAGTGTCCATCGCGGCGCCCACGTTCTGCGCCACTCCGCCGCGACGTCCATGCTGCGCAGCGGCCGAGACCTGCTCATCGCTGCGTGGTCGGAGCGTCTCGCCACATCAGCTCCGGCACAGCTGCGCGGTCGTCATGCTGCAGGCCACCCACGACATCCGGAAGGTTGCCCTGTGGCTTGGTCATGCCGACATCCGCACGACGGAGGCCTATCTCCGCATGGACCCCTCTGAAAAGCTGGAAGCGATCGAGGCGGTCATCCCGCCGGAGCTCAGGCGCGGCCGGTTCAAGGCACCGGATGCGCTGATCGCTTCCTTGCTCTCGGACCTGGAGGCACCGGCCGGATCGGAACGGGTCCGCACCTGAAGCGGCTCTCTCGCCCAATCGCCCCGGTCCTGCACCGGCATCGTGTTCGACACGGTCTGTGCCGTATCGGGCGGGGCATGTGTCGTTGGCTCGGAGGCTGGCGTCGGTGACCGCGGGAGGATGACGCGCTGGCGTCGCCGACGTGCTGATGAGGTGCCGACCGCCTGCGTCGATCTCTGCCGATCATGCGGCGAAGCCCCCAGGCGGCCTCTCTTCCGGGCTGGTCTGGCGCCGGTTCGGCCTTGGCCTGCAACGGCTCCGCCGACCTTCTTCCCCTGACCGCAAGCGGTCATTCCTCGCGGGACAACAAGCTCGGCTGCCACCGTCCTCCGCTGCCGCTGCGGCCCACAAGGGGTGCAGCCGTCCGGTCCGTCGCCTCTCGACCGCCATCGAGGCCTCATCGGGCGGCTTCGGGCAACTCTCAGGAGATATGACAATGGCTCAGATCGGCACCTTCACCCGCGACGAGAACGGCGCCTATGCCGGGACGATCAAGACCCTCACCCTCAACGTCAAGGCCACCATCAAGCCCTGCGACCGCGACACCGACAAGGCGCCCGACTATCGCGTCACCGCCAACGGCGTCGAGTTCGGCGCCGGCTGGAGCCGGACCGCCCGCGAGACGGGCACCGAATACCTCTCGCTCAAGCTCGACGATCCGTCCTTCACGGCGCCGGTCTACGCCTCCCTGGTCCAGGGCGACAAGGGCGAGCACAAGCTCATCTGGTCGCGATGACCGGCCACGGGCGCTCCGCTTCCCGCGGGGCGCCCGCCTTCCACCCTCGCAATTATGCGGAGCAGAACCCCCGCCGACCGAGCCCGACAGATTGACCTATACGATCAGTGCCGTATCGATCGGCGTCTTCTTGCCCGAATCCTGCGCCGCTGCACGATCCGCCGCGACCAGAGCCAAGCCGAAGGCAGAAAATCGAAGCAAGGAAGATCTCTCTGGAACCGAGATGCTATCATCCATTTGCGCGGAATAGTCCGCGCATTCAACGTGATAATGCGGCGACGCGCCCTTTCCAGTAAGCCTAAATAAATCCAGGCGCCGGGAGCGACCCATGAGGATGCAATGCGCCCGAAACCGTGTCAGAGCGAACCGATCACGCTCTTGAGCTTCGCCTGGACGTGTTCGGCCGCCTGCTTGAGCCGCGGATTGTCGATCGCTTGCATTGAGGCGACGGGATCGATCGCCGCCACTTCGGTGTTGCCGTCCCCCTTGTCCTGCACGATGACGTTGCACGGCAGCATCGTGCCTACCTTGTCCTCAATCTCAAGCGCCTCGTGGGCAAGCGCCGGGTTGCAGGCGCCGAGAATGCGGTAGGGACGGAAATCGACATTGATCTTCTTCTTGAGAGTGTCCCTGACGTCGATCTCGGTGATGATGCCGAAACCCTCGCGCTTGAGCGCCTCAGTCGTCAGCCGCACGGCGTCATCGAAGCCGAGCGCAAGCGTTTTGGCGAAATAATAGCTCATGGTTCACTCCCAAGGCGTTCTTGCAAGACGCGAATATAGGAAAGTTCAACGCAGGCCGGAGAGATATTCGGCCACGGCCCTCTTATCGGCTTCGCTCAGCGCCGCCGCGATACGGCCCATCATTGTCGACGACGGACGCGCGCCACTCGCGAAGCGATCCAATTGATCGACGATATATGCCGCATGCTGTCCATTCAGATAGGGAGCGTCGGCCATCATGCCCATCATCGGCATCCGCTCCATCATGCCGCCTCCCATCATGCCCGTCACGGGCATGCCGCGTTGGCCGGACGCACGGTGACACATGGCGCAAGCGGGCATTCCCGCGAAGAAGATGCGCTCTCCAATCGCCGCCAAGCGTTGGTCCTTGACCGCGTCCGCCTTGCGCGACTGCTTGCCATAAAAGCTCGACGCATTCGCCATGTCGGCGTCGCCGAGGTCTGCCGCGATTGGCGCCATGATGTCCGACCTGCGAGTCCCATTCCTGAAGGCCCAGAGTTGGCGATAAAGGTAAGCCGGACTTTGACCCGCCAGTTTCGGAAATTGCGATTCGCTGCTATTGCAATCCGCGCCGTGGCACTCGGCGCATTTGGCATCGGCCACATGGCTTCCTAGCGCCGGGTCGCCTGCGCGCGCGCCATCCGATTGTCCCCGTGAGGCTCCCGTCATGGCGAGTAAACCTGCTCCAGCGATGAGAATGATCGCACCCGCTAATGAGATCGCCATCTTGCTCATTGTCATGGCTCCGCGACGTCACCCGGTCCGGATCAGGCGCTGAGGTCGCGCTTTTCCTGGAGGTATTCGTCGCGCTGGATTTCTCCCTTCGCGCAGTACTCACCGAGAATGTCGAGGCCTCGCGAAAGGCTTCGATCGTTACCGATCCGCACGGCGCCTCCAAAGAAGGAGAGGACAAGCGCAACGATCCCAACTGTCAGAAGCACCAGCAACAAAAAGGAGAGGATGCCGTCGGCATCCATCCCCAGCTATGTCTATCAGCCCGAGGGCCGTTCCACCACATCGGGGTCATTGCGCAGATTGCCAAAAGCCCGTCCGCCCCGATGTCCGCGGCCGGTTCCGCAAGTTCCCGTATTTGGCCCTGCCGCCGAGCGAAAGGAACGATTTATATAGGGTACCCCCCTATATTATAAACCCGTGATGGCACACACGATCAAGCACAAGACCAAGCTTCTCGCCCGCATCCGCCGAATCAAGGGGCAGGCCGAAGCCGTGGAGCGCGCGCTGGAAGCCGAGATCGGCTGCACCGACGTGTTGATGCTGGTCGCCTCCATGCGCGGCGCCATCAACGGACTGACGGCGGAGCTGATGGAGGACCACATCCGCCATCACGTGGTGAACCCGGACGCCGAGCCGGACCCCGAGCGTGCCAAAGGCGCCGCCGACCTGATCGAGGTCGTCCGCACCTACCTCAAGTGATCTGAGAGCAAGATGACTGCGTTTACAGACCTGCTCCAGCAGGGGGCCGCGCACGCCTGGCTGTTCATCCCCTCGGCCATCCTGCTCGGTGCCCTGCACGGGCTTGAGCCGGGCCATTCCAAGACGATGATGGCCGCCTTCATCATCGCCATCCGCGGCACGCTCACCCAGGCCGTCCTGCTGGGCCTCGCCGCAACGGCCTCGCACACGGCGGTGGTCTGGCTCATTGCCCTCGGGGGGCTGTATTTCGGGCAGCAATGGGGTGGCGAGGCCAGCGAACCCTATTTTCAGCTCGCTTCAGCCGTGGCGATCATCACCATCGCCGCCTGGATGGCCTGGCGGACGTGGCGCGAGCAGAGCGACGCGCATCACCACCATGAGGACAAGACCCGTCTCCTCTCGACCGCAGAAGGGGAACTGGCGCTCGACATCTTCGAGGATGGCGTGCCGCCGCGGTGGCGCATCTCCAGCCCCGGCGGGCGCATGCTTCCTGACGCCGAGCGCGTCTTTCTCGAAACCCTGCGGCCCGGCGGCGGCCGTCAGGTCTTCCCGTTCGTGCACCGGGGTGAATTCCTCGAGAGCACGCACGATATTCCCGAGCCCCATGCCTTTTCAGTGGAGCTTCGCATGCGCCTCGCCGACGGCGGGGAGGAGGTCCATGCCCTCGTGTTCGAGGAGCATGACCATGCCCACATGAATCTCGGCGACGAGGACGACGCCCACGCCCGCGCCCACGCCGCCGATATCCGCAATCGCTTTGCCGGCCGCCCGGTGACCACCTGGCAGATCATCGTCTTCGGACTGACGGGCGGGTTGATCCCGTGCCCGGCGGCGATCACCGTGCTGCTGATCTGCATGCAGCTGAAGGTCTTCAGCCTCGGCTTCGTGCTGGTCCTGTGCTTCAGCATCGGCCTGGCGCTCACGCTGGTGTCGGCCGGCGTGCTCGCGGCCCTCAGCGTCCGGCACGTCTCGCAACGTTGGTCGGGCTTCAGCGCCTTCGCCCGGCGCGCGCCCTATGCCTCGGCCGCGCTGATCCTGATGGTCGGCCTCTACACCGGCTGGCTCGGCTGGCATGGTCTTTCACGGGAGCACGCTCCGTCGGCCGGCATCAGCGCGGGCGCGGTGCAAGGCGATTTCTTGCCTGCGCCAACTTCGTATGGCGAAGCACGCCGGCTGGGATAAAAGGGCTTGTCCGCAGAGCAGCCGTCGCGCCCGCAGGACGGCCTCGCAGGAGTGCGTCACCCCGTGTCTCCCGAATGCCATATCCTGATCGTCGATGATGATGCCGAGATCCGACGCCTCGCCGGCAAGTTCCTGCGCGAGCACGGGCACAAGGTCACCGCGGCACAGGATGCGCGCGAGATGCGCGAGGCAATGAAGGCGGGGGCGGTGGATCTCATCATCCTCGACATCATGCTGCCCGGCACGAGCGGGCTCGACCTATGCCGGGACATCCGCCGCACGTCGGACGTGCCCATCATCATGCTCACCGCGCGCGGCAGCGACGTGGACCGGATCGTGGGGCTGGAGCTCGGTGCGGACGACTATCTGTCGAAGCCCTTCAATCCGCGCGAGCTGCTCGCGCGCATCCATGCGGTGCTGCGGCGCATGCGGCCTTCGGGCGACGCCACGGCTTCCGGGGGCACCCTGCTCGCCTTTTCCGGCTGGACCCTCGACACCCGCCGGCGCGAGCTGACCAATCCCGAAGCCGTGGTGGTGGATCTGTCGACTGGCGAATATGACCTGCTCCTGACCTTCCTCGAACATCCCCAAAGGGTGCTGACGCGCGACCAGCTGATGGACGCTGCCAAGAACCGCACCGCCACAGGCTTCGACCGCGCCATCGACATCCAGGTCAGCCGGCTGCGCAAGAAGCTTGAGTCCCATGGCGGACCGGAGATGGTGAAGACCGTGCGCGGCGCCGGCTATTTCTTCGTCCCGGAGGTGGAACGCTCGTGATCCGCGCCCTGATCCGCGCATCGGACAGCCTCGCCGTCCGCACCGCCGTGGTGGCGGTGCTGGGCATCGTCGTCGTGCATGTGCTGAGCCTGTGGACCTACGAGCACGCCATGGAGCGCGAGCGCCATGCGGCCCATGCCATCCGCCTCGCCGACCAGATCGTCGCGCTGCGCCGGTCGCTGGCAGCAGCGCCGCCGGAAAGCCGCGAGGATGTGGCCCATGACTTGTCCGGCGGCGCCATCGACGCGCACTGGAGCCGGGAAGCCATGGCCGCACCCGGCCCCCATGCCGCGGAGGGATGGCAGCGCCTCGCCGACGACGTGCGCACGCTGGCGCCTGACCTCGGACCGCAGGATGTGCTGGTGGGCGCGGGCACCGATCCGCACCTCAGCCTGGTCGCCGTGCGCCTTCCGGACGGCAGCTGGCTGAACGCCCGCCTGTTCGCCTCCATGCCGCAGGCGGCCGGGACGCACGGATCGGTGCTCTCCACGACCCTCATGGCGACGGGCGTGCTGCTGCTGTCGCTCGCCATCGCCGCCTGGCTGACGCGGCCGCTCAGGGCCATGGCGCGGACCGTCGCGGCCCTGCCTCCGGACGCCCCTCTGGTGCGGCTCCCGGAGACCGGCCCGACGGAGGTGCGGGAGCTGGCCCACGCCTTCAACGGCATGCAGGCTCGCATCGCGGAGCTGATGGAGCGGCGCACCCAGGCCCTCGCCGCCGTCTCCCACGATCTGCGCACGCCCATGACACGCCTGCGCTTCCGCATGGAGGACGTGGGCGACCCCGCCCTGCGCGAGGCCATGGCGGCGGACGTGGCGGAGATGGAGCAGATGGTGGACGCCACCCTGTCCTACCTGCGCGGCGAGGCCAGCGAGGAGCCGGTACGCCCGCTCGACCTCGTGGCGCTGGTGGAGACGCTGGTGGACAATGCCCGCGACCGGGGCCTTGCCGCCGATCTTGCAGCCCCGCCGCGCCTGGTGGTGGCAGGCCGCCTCGTCAGCCTGAAGCGGATGGTGTCGAACCTGCTGGAGAACGCGCTTCTCTATGGCGGCGCCGCGCATGTCGTGCTCGCGGAGGAGGGCGCCGAGGCGGTGCTGACGGTGAAGGACGAAGGCCCAGGCATTCCGCAGGACCAGTTCGCCGCCGTGCTCGAACCCTTCGTCCGGCTCGACACCTCGCGCAGCCGGTCCACCGGCGGGGTGGGGCTCGGCCTTCCCATCGCCCGTGCGGTGGCCGAGGCCCATGGCGGCACGCTGACCCTCGCCAACGGCGCCGGCGGCGGCCTCGTCGCGACAGTGCGCCTGCCCAAGCTCCAGACTGAAACAAACTGATACAGAAGCGATACGCGGCGTGACAGCCCGTGCGCTATCTGGCTCCCGTACCGGATTGAGGATCGGACGGGTTGAAGGATGGTGCGTCATTTCATGCGGAGAGTTGGCCTTGGGTCGTGGGCCCTTCTCGCCGGCCTGGTGCTGGCGACGGGCGCGATGGCGCACGAAGGCCACGACCACGGCGCGCCTGCCGCGCCTCAGGTAACGTCTCTCGCCCCCCGTGCCGAGGCCGCCTCCGCCGATTTCGAGCTGGTGGCAGTGCTGCGCGACGGCATCCTCGCCATCCACCTCGACCGCTTCACCGACAACGCGCCGGTGGACCGCGCGACCATCGAAATGGACACGCCCGAAGGCGCGCAGACCGCAAAGCCCGAGGAGCCCGGCACCTATGTGGTTGCCGCTCCGTTCGCCGCGAAGCCGGGCACGCACGACCTCGCTTTCACGGTCACGGCCGGCGGCACGGTGGACGTGCTCGCAACCACTCTCACGGTGCCTGCGGCTTCGGTGACGGCCGACCCCAGAGCCACTGCGCCGGCGGCGCTGGCGCTGCTGGGCGGATCGCAATTGGGCTTGGGTGCCGGCGTCGTTATCGGCTTTCTCGCGGCCGTGCTCTTGATGTCGCTGCGGCGGCGCACGGCGGCACTCGTTCTCGCTGCCGGTCTGGGGCTTGCCTCCGCCGCGCTCCCGCCGGATGCGCAGGCCGCGGATACGCCGAAGCCTTCCGCACGCGATGCGGCCCAGCGCCTGCCCGACGGCTCGGTGATCGTGCCGAAGCCCAGCCAGCGCATCCTCGGCGTGCGCACCATCGTCACGGCTTCCGCCAGCCATGCCCGCGCGGTGGAACTGCCGGGGCGGGTGGTGCCGGATGCCAATGCCAGCGGGCTCGTGCAGACGGCGGTGGGTGGGCGGCTGGCACCGCCGCAGGGCGGCTTCAAGCCGCTCGGCACCAAGGTCGCGGCGGGCGACATCCTCGCGTTCGTGCACCCGCCCATCGGCGCCTCGGACCTCAAGGACCTGGAGCAGCAGGGCTTTGAGCTGGACCAGCAGATCGCCATCGTGAAGCGCCGCTATGAGCGCCTGTCGGCTATCCAGAACGCGGTCACCCGCCGCGAGGTGGAGGAGACGGAGATTGAGCTGAAGGGTCTACAGACTCGCCGCGCCACGCTGGAGCGGGTGCAGCGCGAGCCGGAGGCGCTGCGCGCGCCCGTTGCCGGCATCATCGCCACCTCGGACGCGGTGGCGGGACAGATGGCGGACCCGAACACTGTGGTGTTCCGCATCATCGATCCGGATCGGCTGTGGGTGGAGGCGCTGGGTTTCTCGCCGGACATGGGCCGCTCCGGGGCTTCCGGGCGATTGCCCGATGGCCGCTCCGTCGCGCTCACCTTTCTGGGCGCGGGGATGTCCGACCGCAGCCAGGCCGTTCCGCTGCAGTTTTCCGTCACCGCGGGTGCCGAGGGGCTGCGTCCAGGCCAGTTTCTCACGGTCCTCGCGGAGGCCGGCGCCCCGCGCATGGGCATCGCCATCCCCCGCACGGCGGTGGTGCGCGGGGCGAACGGTCAGGCCATCGTCTATGAACATGTCGCAGCCGAGCGCTTCGTTGCGCGCGAGGTAAAGACGGAGCCCCTCGATGCCGGCCGCGTGCTGGTGGTGGCCGGCCTGCCGCCCGATCGCCGCGTGGTTACCGAGGGCGCCGAACTCATCGACCAGATCCGCTGAGGCCGGCCGATGTTCAGCTTCCTCGTCACCCAGTCCCTCAAAAACCGCCTGCTGGTGCTGGCGCTGTCCCTCGTGCTGGTGGTCACCGGCGCCTTTGCGGTCACCCGCCTGCCGGTGGATGTGCTGCCCGACCTCAACCGGCCCACCGTCACCATCATGACCGAGGCGGAGGGCCTTGCCCCGGCCGAGGTGGAACAGCTTGTCACCTTCCCGTTGGAGACGGCGATGAACGGCCTGCCGGGCCTCATCCGCCTGCGTTCGGTCTCGGGGGTGGGGCTCTCCGTCCTCTATGTGGAGTTCGATTTCGGCACCGACATCTTCCGCGACCGCCAGCAGATCGCCGAGCGCATCGCTTTGGTGCGGGACCGGCTGCCGGCGAACGTTGCCCCGCAGATGGGGCCCATCAGCTCCATCATGGGGCAGATCCTGATGTTCGCGGTGACGAGCGACACTGCGTCCCCCATGGCGGTGCGCGAGGCGGCGGACTTCATCATCCGCCCGCGCCTGCTCGCCATTCCCGGCATCGCGCAGGTCATCCCCATGGGCGGGGAAGTGCGGCAGTTCCGCGTTTCGCCGGACCCTGCGGCCATGCGCGCCCATGGCATCTCCCTCGATGCGCTGGAAAAGGCGGTGGCGCAGTTCGGCACCAATTCGGGCGGTGGCTTTGCTGACCATGGCGGGCGCGAGTTCCTGATCCGCAACATCGGCCGCACCCTCAGCCTCGACGACCTGAAGGGGCTGGTGCTGCCCCGCCCCGCCGGCGGCACCGTCTTCCTGCACCAGGTGGCGCAGGTGGATTACGCGGCCCGCATGAAGCGGGGCGATGCCGGCTACATGGGCCGGCCGGCGGTGATCGTCTCGGTGGAGAAGCAGCCGGAGGTGGACACGATCGCCCTCACCCGCGCGGTGGAGGACGCGGTCAACGACCTGAACCGCACGCTGCCCAACGGCATCCGCATTTCGCCGCCGGTGTTCCGGCAGGCCGACTTCATCGCCGCCTCCATCGGCAACGTGGAAAAGGTGCTGATGGAGGCCATGGCGGTGGTGGCCGTGGTGCTGTTCCTTTTCCTCGTCAACTGGCGCACCACCTTCATCTCGCTCACCGCTATACCCGTGTCGATCCTCGCCACGGCCATCGTGTTCCACGCCTTCGGCCTCTCCATCAACACCATGACGCTGGGCGGCCTCGCCATCGCCATCGGCGAGCTGGTGGATGACGCGGTGGTGGACGTGGAGAACATCTTCCGCCGCCTGCGCGAGAATGCCGCCGCCGCGGCGCCGCGGCCGGTATTCGACGTGGTGGTGGCGGCGAGCCGGGAGGTGCGCTCCGGCATCGTCTACGCCACGCTCATCATCGTGCTGGTGTTCGTGCCCTTGTTCGCGCTGCCGGGCATCGAGGGGCGACTGTTCGCGCCGCTGGGGCAGGCCTATATCGTCTCGATCCTCGCGAGCCTTGTCACCTCCGTCACGCTCACGCCGGTGCTCGCCTTTTACCTGCTCCCCGCACTCAGCCGCCATGTGGAGCGGGAGAGCGTGCTGGTGCGGGGTCTGAAGCGCGGATACGCCGGCCTGCTCGCCGCCGCCTTCCGCCACCAGCGCCTCGTGATGTGCGCAGCCGCGCTTCTCTTCCTCGCGGCGGTGGCGGCCGCCGTGGGCCTGCCGCGCGCCTTCCTGCCGCCGTTCAACGAGGGCTCGCTCACCATCTCCATGTCCTTCCGGCCGGGCCTTTCCCTCGCCGAGAGCCATCGCATGGGCCTTGTCGCCGAAAAGCTCATCCTGGACGTGCCGGAGGTGAAGGCGGTGGGTCGGCGCACCGGCCGGGCCGAGCTCGACGAACACGCCGAGGGCGTCCATGCCTCCGAGATCGAGGTGGATCTAGGACCCTCCGCCCGCAGCCGCGCCGAGATCACCGCCGACATCCGCGACCGCCTCGCGGTGCTGCCGGCCGCCTTCAACCTGGGCCAGCCCATCTCCCACCGGCTGGACCACATGCTCTCCGGCGTGCGGGCCGAGATCGCCCTGAAGCTGTTCGGCGACGACCTCGATACCCTGCGAACTACGGCGGAAGACCTGCGGGGGCGCCTCGCCGGCATTCCCGGCCTTGCGGACCTGCAGGTGGAGCGGCAGGTGCGCGTGCCGGAAGTGACGGTGCGCGTGGATTATGGCCGCGCCGCCCTCTACGGCCTCCAGCCCGCGCAGGTGACGGACGCGCTGGAGCGGCTTTCCAACGGCCGCGTGGTCTCCCGCCTCGTGGACGGCGCGCGGCGCTTCGACGTGGTGGTCCGCCTGCCCGATGCGGCGCGCACCACGGAGGGACTTTCGGGCCTGCTGATCGAGACGCCCTCTGGCTGGGTGCCGCTCTCGCAGGTCGCCGAGGTGACGGAGACGGACGGGCCGAACCAGATCCTGCGCGAGGGCGGGCGCCGGCGCATCGTCGTGCTGGCCAACACCTCCGGCGGGCGCGACGTGGCGGTGGTGGTGGCCGACATGCGTGAAGTGATCGCGGCGACCGCACTGCCGGCCGGCATCTCCGCGAGCCTTGAGGGCACCTTCGCCGCGCAGGAGCAATCCATGCGCACCATCGGCGGCCTGTCCGCAGTGTCGGCGCTACTCGTTTTCGCGCTCCTCTACAGCCGCTACCGCTCGGCGCTGTTCGCCGCCATCATCATGGGGAGCGTGCCGCTGGCGCTCATCGGCGCGGTGGTGGCGCTGTGGATCGCCGGGCAGCCCCTGTCGGTGGCGAGCATGATCGGCTTCGTGACGCTCACCGGCATCGCCGCGCGCAACGGCATCCTGAAGATCAGTCACATCATCAATCTCGCCATCGCCGAGGGCATGGCGTTCGGCCCCGCTCTGGTGATGCGCGGCAGCCTGGAGCGGCTGACGCCGGTGCTGATGACCGCCGCGTCCGCCGGCATCGCTTTGCTGCCGCTCATGAGCGGGGCCGAGGTTCCGGGCAAGGAGATCCTCCACCCCGTCGCCATCACCATTTTCGGCGGCCTGGTCAGTGCCACGCTGCTCGACGCCGTTCTCACCCCCGTCCTCGTCCTGCGCCATGGCCGACGCCCGCTGGAGCGGCTGGTGGCAGCGGCGTGGGAGACCGCCCCCTCCACCGCCGCCGCCCGCGCGGACGCCTTCTGACCGGAGCCTGTCATGATCTTTCGCCGCCTTTTGCCGGCCGTCCTCAGTCTCCCGCTGGTCGCCTTGCCCGTCCTGGCCCACGAGCCCGGCGCGGGGGCGAACGGCGGGGTGCGGGTGGATGCCGGCCATTACCACGCGGAGCTGGTGGCCGACGGCACGCCCAATGTCGCGCTTTATCTGAGCGACGGCGCCGACAAGCCGGTGGCGGCCGAGGGCTTCAAGGCCAACGCCATCCTCGTGGTGGACGGCAAGGCCCAGCGCTTTCCCCTCTCGCCCGCCGGCGGCAACCGGCTCGCCGGGACGGCGGCGGTTGCCATCCCAAAGGGCGTGAAGGGCGTGGTCCAGATCTCCGCGCCCGACGGCGCCTCCGCTCAGGCCAAATATTGAAGACCGCCCGAAACCCCTTCGCTTCGCCTCGTCTGCCCGGCGACGAGCCAAAGAGGCCGATCATGACCCGACCCGTGTTCCAATCCGCCCTCTCCCGCCGCGCCGTCCTGACCGGTGGCGCGGCGCTCGGCGCCCTCGCCTTCTCCAGCGGCTGGCAGCGCGCCCTTGCGGCTCCGCTTCTCACGGTGGAAAGCCTCACCCTCGACGTGAACGGCAAGGCGGCGAAGGTGTTCGCCGTTAAGGGCCCTTCCGGCGAGGGCCTCTTCGCCAA
The DNA here is from genome assembly GCF_043195145.2 of Roseixanthobacter pseudopolyaromaticivorans. Taxonomy (NCBI): domain Bacteria; kingdom Pseudomonadati; phylum Pseudomonadota; class Alphaproteobacteria; order Hyphomicrobiales; family Xanthobacteraceae; genus Roseixanthobacter; species Roseixanthobacter pseudopolyaromaticivorans. The sequence continues at coordinate 1,547,936 of NZ_CM195539.1, read as the reverse complement.
GGAGGGAGACCGGCTCACCGGCGCGGTGCTCAACGCCTCGCAGAGCCCTGCGGTGATGCACTGGCACGGCCAGATCTTCGCCCCGCCGGACCAGGACCTCGCCCGTCCCAATGGCGGCGAACTTGCCCCCGGGGGCATCGATCAGGTGGATTTCCGCCTTACCCCGGGCACCCACTGGATGCACTCCCACACCTTGAGCGAGCAGCAATTGCTCGCCGCGCCCCTCGTCACCCGGGAGGCGGACGCGGGCGATGTCCAGGACGTGGTGGTGATGCTGCACGACTTCTCCTTCCGCAGCCCGGAGGAGATCCTGGCCGAACTCGGCGGAGCGAACGCACACGGCGGCCACGGTGGTCACGGCATGGGCCAGCAGATGCAAGGCATGCCGGGAATGGCGATGCCGGGAATGGACCACTCCGGCCACGGCATGGGGGGAATGGGTGCCGGGCCGGGCGCTGGAATGGGCGCCGCGATGCAGGGGGGAGGTATGCAAGGCGGCGGCATGATGGTGCACGCCAACGATGTTGCCTACGACGCCTTCCTTGCCAACCGCCGCACCCTCGCCGATCCCGAGGTGGTGCAGGTGGAGAAGGGCGGTCGGGTGCGGCTCCGCATCATCAATGGCGGCACCGCCACCGCCTTCTTCATAACCGTGCCGGGCCTGAAGGCGACCTGCATCGCGGTCGATGGCACGCCTTGCGCCCCGCTGGTGGCGGATGCCTTTCCGCTCGCCCAGGGACAGCGCATCGACCTCCTCGTGGAGATCCCGGCAGGGGGCGGTGCCTTTCCGGTGCTGGCGCAGGTGGAGGCCTCGCCCCGTCGCACCGGCTTCGTGCTGGCGACGGCCGGTGCTGCCATCGCCCGCCTCGGGGAGACGGCCGACAGACCGCAGGGGCTTCTCGACCTCGCCTTCGAGGGGCGGCTTTCCGCCTTAAATCCTCTCCCGGCGCGGCGGGCGGACAAGGTCTTCCCCATCATGCTGGGCGAGGAGCCGGGCTATCGCTGGACCATCAACGGCCGCATCCACGGGGAGGACGTGCCCTTCAGCGTGCAGCAGGGCGAGCGGGTGGAGATGACCTTCCTGAACCCCACCGGCATGAGCCATCCCATGCACCTGCACGGCCACCATTTCCAGGTGGTGGGCATCGGCGGGCGCCGCTTTGCAGGCGCCCTGCGCGACACGGTGATGGTGCCGCCGCACACGCCCGTGACCATCGCCTTCGATGCCGGGCAGAGGGGCGAGTGGTTCCTGCACTGCCACCACCTCTATCACATGGCCACCGGGATGATGGCGGTGGTGAAGGTGGCTTGACGATCGAGGTGGACAGGAAGCAGCAGGAAGCCTGGCGGGAGGCTGCAGGTCCGCGCCCCGCCATCCCGAGGACCGTCTGGGCCCTCGGCTTCGTCAGCATGTTCATGGAAATCTCGTCCGAGATGATCCACGCGCTGCTGCCGCTCTTCCTCGCCGGCACCCTCGGTGCGAGCGTCGCCATGATGGGCATGATCGAGGGCGTGGGGGAATCCAGCGCGCAGATCGCGAAGGTCTTCTCGGGCTATTTGTCGGACCACTTCGGTCGGCGCAAGCCGCTGATCCTGCTCGGCTACGGGTTCGGCGCCGCATCCAAGCCGTTCTTTGCCCTGGCCGGCGCTCCGGCGATGGTGTTCGCCGCGCGCTTCGCCGACCGCGTCGGCAAGGGCATCCGGGGCGCGCCCTGCGATGCGCTTGCGGCCGACGTCACCCCGCCCGAGATCCGCGGACGCGCCTATGGCCTGCGCCAGGCCCTCGACACGGTGGGCGCCTTCGTCGGGCCGCTGCTTGCCGTCGCGCTGATGGCGCTGTTCGCCGACGACATGCGGGCCGTCTTCTGGGTCGCCCTCGTTCCCGGCGCTCTTGCCGTGCTCTGCGTCGTCCTCGGCGTCGAGGACAGGTCCGTGGGCACGGTTGGAACAGGCCGGCCTCCACCGGTGCGGATCGCGGATCTCAGGCGCCTCGAACGTCCCTTCCTTGTCGTCGTGGCCATCGGTGTCGTCTTCACGCTCGCGCGCTTCAGCGAGGCCTTCCTCGTCCTGAATGCCTACGACGAGGGACTGCCGCTGGCGCTCGCTCCGTTCGTGCTCGTCGCGATGAATGTCGTCTATTCCCTCGGCGCCTAACCCGCCGGCGCCTGGTCGGATCAGGCGCCGCCGGAGCGGCTTTTGCTCAGCGGCCTTGCCGTGCTGGTGGCGGCCGACCTCTCCCTCGCCTTCGTCCCGGGCCTGTGGGGGGCGTTCCTCGGCATCGGCTTGTGGGGCGCGCTCATGGCGCTCACCCAGGGCCTTCTCGCCAAGCTCGTGGCCCAGAACGCCCCGGCGGCGCTGCGCGGATCAGCCTTCGGCCTGTTCAACCTCGCCACTGGCCTCGCGACGCTGGCGGCGAGCCTTGCCGCCGGGCTGCTGTGGGACATCAGTGGCGCCCGGGCGACGTTCATCGTCGGCGCCGTCTTCGCCCTCCTCGCATCCGCGCTCGTGATCACCTTCGATCCCAGCCGGAAGTCCTGAGGCGGTCCCGCCGACCATCGTCGCGGGAGGCGCGCTGGTCCTGTCCGACAGGGGGCGGTGGACAGGCTTGGCCTGCCCACCCCTTTCGTCCCCGGGACGCACTCTCATCGGCCGAGATACTTGAGGAGCGCCGCGATCCCGAGGACGACCAGGACCAGGATCAGGAGGCCGAACAGCCACATCCCCCACATGCCGGAGCCCATCATTCCGTCGAAATTCAGCATGGTTCCCTCCCTGGAGCCGGATCCGTCTCTGCAGTCCAAGAACGAGGACGCCTTAGCCAAGCGGCGTGCGCCGCAGGCGCAGGGCATTGGCGATGACGCTGACCGATGACAGCGCCATGGCCGCGGCGGCGATGATGGGCGACAGCAGAAGCCCGAACAGGGGATAGAGCACGCCCGCCGCCACCGGTATGCCGGCCGCATTGTAGATGAAAGCGAAGAACAGGTTCTGGCGGATGTTGCTCATGGTGGCGTGGCTCAGCTGCCGGGCGCGGGCGATGCCCTGGAGATCGCCCTTCAGCAGCGTCACGCCGGCGCTCTCGATGGCGACGTCCGTCCCGGTACCCATGGCGACGCCGACGTCCGCCGCGGCGAGGGCGGGCGCATCGTTCACGCCGTCGCCGGCCATGGCGACGATCCGCCCTTCCTGGCGCAGCCGCGTCACCACCTGCGCCTTGTTCTCCGGCAGCACCTCTGCTTCCACCTCGTCGATGCCCAGGCGCCGGGCCACCGCCTCGGCGGTCGTCCGATTGTCGCCGGTGAGCATGACGACGCGGACCCCGGCGGCCCGGAGCGCCGCCAAGGCCACGGGGGTGGTCGCCTTGACCGGGTCGGCGATGGCGATGAGGCCGCCGATGCGCCCGTCCATTGCAACGAAGATCACGGTGGCACCATCGGCGCGTAGCGCCTCGGCCTCGGCCGACAGGGGGGAGAGGTCCACGCCTTCCTCGCCCATGATGCGGTGGCTGCCGATGACGAGCTTTTGGCCGTCCACCGTGCCAGTCACGCCCTTGCCCACCGGGCTGTCGAAATCCTGGGCCTCGCCGAGAGGCAGGGCGCGCTCCTCCGCCGCGGCGACGATGGCCGCCGCGAGCGGGTGCTCGCTCGCCCGCTCGAGCGTCGCCGCAAGCCGCAGGAGCGCGTCCTCTTCCAAGGCGCCGGCCGTCTTCAGCGCGACCACCTTCGGCTTGCCTTCCGTCAGGGTGCCGGTCTTGTCCACCACCAGCGTGTCCACCTTCTCGAACCGCTCCAGCGCCTCGGCATTCTTGATGAGCACGCCCATGGATGCGCCGCGACCGACGCCCACCATGATGGACATGGGCGTCGCCAGCCCGAGCGCACAGGGGCAGGCGATGATGAGCACCGCCACGGCGGCGATCAGCCCGTGGGCGAAGCGCGGCTCCGGCCCAAAGATGCCCCACGCCGCAAAGGCAAGGACCGCGATGGCGATCACCACCGGCACGAACCAGCCGGATACCTCGTCGGCGAGGCGCTGGATCGGCGCGCGCGAGCGTTGCGCCTCGGCCACCATGTGGACGATCTGCGCCAGCATGGTGTCCCGCCCCACCTTGCCGGCGCGCATGACGAAGCCGCCGCTCTGGTTGAGCGTGCCGCCGATGACCTTCGCGCCGACGTCCTTGGTGACTGGCATGGATTCGCCGGTGATCATGGATTCGTCCACCGAGGAGCGGCCCTCGACCAGCTTGCCATCCACCGGCACCTTCTCGCCTGGCCGCACGCGCAGGCGGTCGCCCACCACGACCGCCTCCAGCGCCACGTCCTCGTCGCTGCCGTCGTCACGCACGCGCCGGGCGCTCTTGGGGGCGAGGTCGAGCAAGGCGCGGATGGCGCCGCCGGTCTGCTCGCGGGCGCGCAGCTCCAGCACCTGGCCGAGCAGGACCAGCACTGTGATGACGGCAGCGGCCTCGAAATAGATGGCAACCGATCCGTCGGCGGCGCGGAAGGTCGCGGGGAAGATCTGCGGCGCGAAGGTCGCCACCACGCTGTAGGCCCACGCCACGCCCGTGCCCATGGCGATCAGCGTGAACATGTTGAGGCGGCGGGTGACCAGCGACTGCCAGGCGCGGGTGAAGAACGGCCATCCCGCCCACAGCACCACCGGTGTTGCCAACACGAGCTGGGTCCAGTTGGACGCTTGCGCGCCGAGCAGCATGTGGAGATTGGTGAGGTGCCCGCCCATCTCCAGGGCCAGCACCGGCAGCGCCAGCGCAAGGCCGATCCAGAAGCGGCGCGTCATGTCCACGAGCTCGGCGCTGGGACCGGTTTTGCCTGTCGCCACCTCGGGCTCCAGCGTCATGCCGCAGATGGGGCAGTTGCCCGGTCCCAGCTGACGGATCTGCGGGTGCATGGGGCAGGTGTAGATCACGCCTTGAGGCTGACCCTTCGCTGCGGGCGGCGTTTCCGCCGCACCGGCGGTATAGGCAGAAGGGTTTGCGTCGAATTTGTCGTGGCATTTTGCCGAGCAGAAGAAATAGCTCTTGCCGCCGTAGTCCGACCGGAACCCGGCGGTGGCCGGGTTCACCTCCATGCCGCAGACGGGATCCTTGACCATTTCCGTGGGCGCGATCCCGGCGCCTTCGGGCGGGTGAACTGCATGGTCGTGGTGGTGATGGTGGCCGGCGTGCGTGTCGTGCTCAGTCATGAGGGCGGTCTCCGGAGCGAGGGGCTGTCGCGGATGAAATTCCGATACGGGGAAAAAGGCGGGGACGCGGCTGGCATAATCATCCCACGTCGGCCCGAACTCAGTGCGGGCTGCGGCTTCTTCCTGCCGTGCGAGCCGCACATAGACCGAGACGAGAATGGGGAACATGGCGAGCGTGACCAGCGTCGGCCATTGCAGCAGGAAGCCGAACATGATGACGACGAAAGCGGCGTACTGGGGATGCCGCACGCGGGAATAGGGACCTTCGGTCGCGAGGCGGTGATCGCGCTGGGCCGCATAAAGCACGTTCCAGCTCGCGACGAGCAGCCAGAAGCCGCCGAAGATCAGAATATTGCTGAAGATGTGGAACGGCCCGAAATGGGGGTTCACGCGCCATCCGAACAGGGTCTCCAGCAGATGGCCGGCGTCGTGGGACCAGAAATCGACACCGGGAAACTGCCGGCCGAGCCATCCCGACAGGAGATAGATGGTCAGCGGAAAGCCGTACATCTCGGTGAACAGGGCAAGGATGAAGGCCGAGAACGCCCCGAGCGTGCGCCAGTCCCGCGGTGTCTGCAGCCGGGTGAAGCTTGCCGCAAACAGGATGAAGACCGCCGAGTTGATGATCACGAGGCCCCACAGGCCATAAGCGGAGGTCTCGGTCATCGGTTGCCCCCATCGGGACCCGGCGGCCGTTCGCCTGGCTGGTGTCCCGCATGATGGCCGTGGCCGTGATGCATGAACATGTGCATCAGCGGGCAGGCGAGCAGCAGGAGGAAGGGCAGATACCCCAGCGCATGGACGCGGTGCTCCGAGAACAAAAGAAAGGCCACCGCGAGAAGAAAGCCGATGGCGACGATGCCGCCGGGCGAGCGCCAGAAGCTTCGGTGCGGGGCGCGCGTGCCGGTGTCATTGCCGGGCCGCGGCATATGGCCGGTGTCGTCATGCAAGGACATTTGGTCCTCCTCCACCTGAGCGAAGCAGGCCGGCTGCGATCGCCGACCCGCCAGCGAGGTTCGACGCTCACATGGGGCCCATTCCACCCGGCATCATGAGCTGGTCCGCCGTGCGCTTCTGCGCTTCGTCGAACGACGCGTAGAGCGGCCCGAGCGCGGCCTTGAGGCGGCGCACCGCTTCGAGGCGGGCGACGAGCATGCGCTCGTGACCGTCGATCCGCTGCGGCAGGGTCGGCGCCGAGCCGCCCTGCGCGGCCATCATCATCTCCTGCATGTCACCCATCATGGCGCGATTGGCCTTGAGCGCTTCCGTGAATGCGCTCCACAGGGGCTGCTGCGCCTCAGTGATCTTCAGTTCGGCCTTCAGGAAGGCGATGCGCCCTGCGATGCGGTCGGGGTCCATCATCTGGCTCATCCCCATGCCGGCCCCTGCGTTTCCGCCGCCCATCATGCCCATGCCACCCTGGCCCATCATCCCCATCATGCCCGGCCCCATCATGCCTTGAGGGCCACCTGGCGTCGGCGTGGCCTGAGATGGCTGCGGTGCCGGCGCGGCAGCCTGGGGCGCAGCAGGCTGGGCCTCCGGCGGATGGTGCGCGTCCTCGGCGAAGCCCGGCGTCGAGAGCAGCAGCGCGCCGGCGAGCATCAGATTGCGAAACGTCGTCATAGTCAGTTCTCTCCTATCGCTGCGGTCCGGCTGATGCCGGCCGCCTGGAAATCCAAACCGCTCCGTGTATCCTGTGGCCCTGTGCCCTCACTCCTGTGCTGTGGGTCCGCACCGGCTGGGTGGGCACTGCCCACGCCGTCATAGAGACTGTCGAAGAGGCGCTCCCACAGGGCGTCCCGCAGGCGCCGGCCCTGCTCGATCCCCTCGGCGACGCGCGAGACGACGTGCTCCTCCTCGACCTTGAAGGGGTTGTCCGCTGCGGCCGGATGCCGGTCGGCGGCGACCTGCTCCGCGAGCCATCGGACATCGCGCATCCAGGGCATAAAGCCTTCCGACAACAGGTAGCGGCTGGTGCGCATTGGGTGCAGCGTCTCAAGCATCGCCGCCGACCAGGGCGTCGTCAGCGCCCGTACCCAGGGGCTGACGAACGTGCGGTAGAAGGCTTCGTTGCGCTCCGACAGGTCGCGCACGCGCTCGAAGGCAGGGTCCTGCCGGGCGAAGCGGATGTCGGACACCTCGCGCGCCTCGAAGCGGACCTGATAGGCGCCCTCACGGCAATCGGGATCGCCGGACGGATTGTCGATCTTCATCTCGTAGAGGCCGGGCGGGAGCGTCTCGATCCGCGGCAGGCTCTCGAGGATGGCCCGATGCTCCAGCCGCGCAACCTTTGCGGAAACGAAGATGCCGAGGTGACCCACATGGCGGTTGATGAGATAGACGATGCGCTGGCCCGCCGCCTTGAGATCTTCCGTATCCTGGTACACGATCGGTAACCAGCCGAGCGCCTGATGGGGCGGCGTGATGTTGTCGCCATAGGATGCGAAGATCACGAGCGGGTTGCGGATGCGCCTGAGATCCGCATGGCACCCTTCGCAGATCCGGACGCGGCCCTGCTCCAGCCTGTTGCCGACGAAGAAGTTCTCCACGATGGCGAGGATCTCCTCGCGGCTCAGGAAGTAATAGCCGCCCCACCAGCGCTCGAAGGCGAGGAACCGCTCCCGCTCAGTATCCATGTGGGCATAGAGGTTCGCGTACTTCTCCCATACCGCCTCGGGCTTCAGCCCCTCGAAGTTCTGCACCAGAAAGGCGCCGTCGAAGCGTCCGTCCCCGAGGTCGGCGAGAAGGTGTGTCAACCACGCCCCGCCCTCGAAGCCGGCGGCGATGCGCATGGGGTTGATGCCGGTCTCGCCGGCCCAGTAGGACAGAGGGGTCCCGTTCAGCACGGCCGGTCCGGCCAGCCCCGCGCAGTTCGCGGCGAGCAGCGTCACCGCCCAGCCGGCCTGGCAGTTCCCATAGAGCACAGGCGCGGCGCCGGAATGTCGCCATGACACCTCCTCGACGAACCGCCGCAGCACGTGAAGCACGTCGGCGAGCGTCTGCCCCGCGGCGGGCTCTGGATAGAAGGTGACGAAATAGACGGGGTGCCCCTGGTGCAGGGCGATGCCGACCTCGGAGTCCTGCTTGAAGCCACCGATGCCGGGGCCGTGGCCGGCGCGCGGGTCGAGGATCACCACGGGCGGCTTGGCCGCGTCCAGACAATCTTCCAGGCACTCGTCCCCCACGCGGGTCACGCGCAGGAGGGCATAGTTTGCCGGACGCTCGAGCCGGCGGGCATCGAGCAGGACCTCATAGTCGAAGTCGAGCAGAGCCGGCTTACCGGCGCGCTCGTGCGCCAGCATGTTGTCGGCCCGCTGGCGCAGCGTGTCCCAGAACAGGATCCAGCGCTCGGCCACGTCCCTGCCATAGGACAAGAAATCGCGAGCGAACGTTCCGGGATCGCTGGAGAAGGCGCTCCCTTGGGCATTTCGGGTTTGCCGCGGGGTTCCGGTGCCAGTCGGTCCGGATTGTCCAAGCGCAGCCGTGCCGGCCATAGGCTCGGCAAGCGTGTCGCGACCATACATGGAAAGGTCCTCGTTTCGCCATCGGCACGAGGCCGACGCTGATTTCGGGGGCATCTTGCGGCACGTCGACGCGCCGGCGCCCTCAACGGGCGCTGCTTCGCGCGTCCGCCTCACGCCTGAAATGCGTTGAGACCGGTATCAGCTCTGGAAACGCGGGGGATCGAGGCCGGGCAAGACCGCCAAGCCGTCCGCGGCCTGGTTGGCGAGATCAAAGGGCTCTCGAACAAAGGTCAGATCCAGAACGTGCAGGCTCGCGCCGTCGGCCACGGGCACATAGACACTGCAGGAGACGCTGCAGCACTTTCCGTGTTCAGCGGGTTGGGTCGGCTCGTCCGGATGATGATCTGCGGGATCAAGCGAGGCGATCTGGTACGGATGATCCGCCGCAGCTGCGTATGCCGAATCCTCGTCATGGCACGGCGCGGAATAGGCGCTCGCGATGGGTCCGAACAGCATGGCCATTGCCACCAGGATCGCTGGCAGCACCTTCACCCACCCCGCTGCCGACCTGAGCCTGATCATATGCCTCATCGCCTCACCGGCGAACTATGCCTCATCATAGGTGCGCATGAAAGGACCGCCTTGAGCAGGATCAACGCGGGCGCCGACGAGGTCACCTGTTGCACGTGCTGTTCGGCGAGATCATCACGCTGAACACGCTGGGACTGGGCCTGGAGGTGCCGATGTTGGCGTCGATCCGGCCAGCGTCCCTGATCCTCACCCTTGCCGCGCTCAACGCCGTGTTCCGCTTCCACCTCGGCGTGATGACGATTTTGGCAGGCTGTTCAGTGCTCGGACTGCTCTATGGGCTTGCGGGCGGTATCGGGTGAGCCATGAATAATGGCTCTGTTCGACTTGGCGCGTCGACGGACGGATGCCGAACGGGGATGATGGCGGCCTCCGCAACCTCACAGAAGACCGGCCCGATCCTCTTCGGCTTCACGTCCCCCGTTCCGGGCCGGCTCCGTGCACTTCCGCCGCGACGGGTAGGACCAGATAAGATAGCTCCCATCATGCGCTGGTCCGCGACCGACCACGTGGCGTCGTCTCGTCTCAAGTAATCGCGATCGACCGCCGCTTGGGCCTCTGCCACAATCCGGACGGCGCCACCGATCCGCATCCTCGGACAGCATGGATGGCAAGGCTCTTTCGGCTCCGGCCCTGCCGAATGACATGGAGCGTGCTCAGATCTGCGCAAGGTCCCAACTGGACGCGCTGGCCGCGACCCGCAACAGCGTCGTGACGCCGATGGCAATAGCGCCGATGATCGAGAAGACGATCTGCCACGTCTCGGACGGCATGGCGAGCTTCGCGATGCCATGCGTGGCGTGATAGCCGACGATGACGGCCGGGATGACGAAGGCGAGCGCAAAGAGGAGCCGCGCCCACATCGGACGAACGACCGCGAACAGAACCTGGCCGATGCCGAGCGTGATGCCCCCGGCGATCAGGCCAACGACGATCGCACCGAGCCAGCCCGCGCCGGTTTGGTGTGCCCAAGTGCCGGCGCTGACAGCGGCGAAGAACGGCAGCGCGAAGACCGCGAGCGTAAACAGCAGCCAGCAGAATAACGCGATGGCGGCGAGACCAAGCAGGATGCCGAGGAAAATCATGGTGGTATCTCCATAAGGAAAGCTCTGACGGTTGCGCCTTCCACCACCACCACCGCGGCGCGATCACCAGCATAGCAAGGGAAAAAGCCGCCGGAATCCCTGCAATGGGGATGCTCGGGACTTCCGCGCTCCCTCCGCTATCTGGCGAAGGGATCAATCTCCCAGACGATCTGGGAGGCATCGCCGTCGAATTCGTCGGCCGGCACGACCGAGAGGCTGCCGTCGCCGGCGCGAAAGATCACGATGACGACCATCAGGGTCTTGGCAAGGCTGAGGGCGAAGGCCTGCGCATCGGTAGAGGACATGGGGTCCGGCTCCTGCTCGAAGCGGAGGACCATCCCCCGCTGACAGGCGCCCGATTGGTCCGGCCGATGGCCGCAATCACCGCGACGGCGAAGCGGAGCGGCGGCACGCGGTGCGTAGCCGACCCCTTGCGGGTTGATGGCGTCAGGCCCTCGGCCGGACCAAGGATCAGCGCAAAAAAAGCGGGGGTGGATGGTCGCTCGAAGATCGGCAGGTGCGGCCGTCTCCCTGCATAAGCTGACTCTGGAGGCTTTGTTCAGCTACACGTCTGATGAGTACAGGTCCTGCTCGTCAGTCCGGTGAAAATCGATAATGGAGCCAGCACTTTCATGAGAAACGTTCAGGGCTCGTGAAATTCGATTCCGATGGTCGAGAAGGGGGCAGCGCTCATGCGCCGCCTGACCCGAACCGATAGACCGGGATGCCGAGCTTGCGGGCCTTGTCGGCGAGGTTGTCCTGGATGCCCGTGCCGGGGAAGATAATGACCCCGATGGGCATGACCGAGAGCATCTGGTCGTTGCGCTTGAAGGGGGCGGCCTTGGCGTGCCGTGTCCAGTCGGGCTTGAACGCGACCTGCGGCACCTTACGGGCATCGGCCCAGCAGGCGGCGATCCTCTCGGCACCCTTGGGCGAGCCACCGTGCAGCAGCACCATGTCAGGGTGCTTCGCGCGGACCTGATCGAGCTTCGCCCAGATGTGCGTGTGGTCCATCGTGTCGCCGCCGGAAAAGGCGATCTTCGGACCTGTGGGCATCATCACCTCGGTCTCAGCCCGCCTGCGGGCGGCGAGGAAATCGCGGCTGTCGATGAGGGCTGCGGTGAGGTGCCGATGGTTCACCAGGGATCCGGAGCGCGGGCGCCAGGCTGAGCCGGTGTGCCGTTCGAAGGCATCGGCAGCCTCGTCGCGCATCAGCTCGAAGGTGTTGCGGCGTTCCATGAGGCTCTGGCCCTCGGCGATGAGTCGCTCCAGCTCCGCCGAGCGCACCTCGCTGCCATCCTGCTCCTGCTGGCTGCGGCGCTGGCCTTGCTCGTTGTCGTCAAGGGTGCCCGAGATACGGCCGGCGGCACGGTGGAAGAGATGGACGGTCGACCACAGGAGATCGGGAAGGTCCGGCTCGAGGCGAGTGTCTTGCAGCGTCGCGATGAGGGCATCGAAGATGTCGGCAATTGCGCCGGTGATGCGGTCGGCATCGGGAAGCGGCCGCGGATCCGTTTCGTCGTCCGAGGGACGGTAGCCATAGAGCTGAAGTTCCTGCAGCAGGTGATCGGTGGGAGAGGAAGCGTGGCGGGGTCCGTCGTGCTCGGTGCTCATGGGAGGCTCCGTCGGTTGGACCGCAGCCTTGCGGCCTTCATGGCGACGAAGCCGGCGGGCGGGACGGACCTGCACCCCGCGGGAAGCGCGGGGCCGGAGCGTGAGCGGAGGATGGCGAAGGCCGGGGATTTTGTTTCGCGATGGAAAGGCGCGTGTCAGGGCCCCGCGACGCTTGTGTCGTGGGGAAACACCGCCGCCGGAAAATCACCGGCCGGAGCCATTGCCGGTCCGGGACGACTGCCGGCCGATCGCCCTCTGGAAGGCCTGGCTGCGGATCCTCTAGCAACGGTGGGCATCAGAGCGTGACGTCAGAGCATTCCCGCTCCCTGTCGCTCCAGCTCACGGGCTCAGCACCATGAAGCGGCCGACGTCATCAGGTGCAAGCAGACATCGGAGTCCCGCTCGCAACGCATCGAAACCAAAGGCGCGCAGATCCTCGTTGAAGTCTCCGAGAGCTGGTGAGAGCACGATGGCCTCGATCCCGGCAGAAGCCGCTCGTGCGATAAGGCTGTCCCCTGCCCTGTTGCCGGCAGGATCGTTGTCGCAGACGATGTAGAGCCGCCGCAGCCTGGGTGGAAAGGCGATGGCGGCGAGGTGTGCTGCCGAGAGCGCCGCCGCCATCGGGAGGTTGGGCAGCACGTAGCGGAGGGACAGGATGGTCTCGATTCCCTCGCCGGCGGCCATGACCTCGCTTGGGGTGCCGAAGCGAACGGCATGCTCCAGCAGGTGACCCATGGCGCGCCGGGGCGTGGTGATGGCTGCCTTGTCCGACCCGTTCGGTGTGAGCCAAGTGCGTTGCACGCCCATGATCCGTCCGCGGAGATCCGTGACGGCGGCGATCATGGCCGGCCGGGGTTGAATGGGCCCGTGTGCATCTGGACGATAGTAGCAGCGCGGGTGAAAGCGCAAGCTTCCGGTTTCGTGCAAAGCCGAGATGCCGCGGGTCCGCAGATACGCCTCTACGATTGTGCCCGAAATCGGCTCTGCAGCGGCGAACAGCCGTCGTGCCGAGATGACCGGATCACGTGAGGAACATTGCTTTCCGCCATGAGGAGCTTCCGCGTCTGGTGAGATTGGTGGAAGGCGCAGAAATGCTTGAGCCTCTGCGACCACATCGGTGAAGTTGAGCAGGCCCCGGCTTTCGCGGATCACGTCGAGGAGGTCGCCGTGCTCGCCCGTGGCAGCGTCGGTCCATTTTCCGGCTGGGCCCTTCGCGGTGTCCGTCAGCCGCACGAACATGGAGCGGCCGGGAGAGTTGCGAACATCGCCGACCTGCCAATAGTGCCCCTGCCGTCGGCCCGCGGAGAGATAATGGCGGCAGACTGCCTCCGCCTGCCGCCCCAACTGCCGGGCCAGATCATGGGTCACATCCGTCATGGGGACGCTCCAAGAAAATGGCCCGCCGTCCGGGCCACGCGATAGGGGGGATCGCGGAGCCACAGACGGCGGGCCAGGTTGCCCGGGGAGGATTATTCGGCAGCGATCGAGGAGGAGATCGCTTCGGGCTCCTCAGTGTCGGCGAGGTCTTCGCTGTCGGCCATGGCCGTTTCGCCGTCGGTCTCCGCCGTTTCCTCGCCGACGGTGTCCAAGGGCTGGGTCCGCAGCGCCTCCGGGAGCCAGCCGCTGTCGGCGAGGAGGGTCTCGGCCTCCCGGGCCATGTCGCCCTTCTTGAGGTGGGCGATCCGCTCGGCCGGGCGCTCCCCCTTGGCCTCGGTCACCGCCTGCAGGATGCGGGCCTTGGTGACCCTGCCGAGGAAGGTGTCCACCGTGGGCTTCCATCCGACGGCTGCCATGTCGAGCGACACCGCCTGCGCCAGCCTATCGGCATGGGCGAAGGCGCGGGGACGGCGGTTCCAGGCCTCATGCACCGCATTGACCGAGAGGCTCACCACATGGGCGAACAGTGCGGCCCGGCTGTCGTGGTCCCACCCGCTCAAGGTGTCCCAGAGCGTGCCCGGCTCCTTCGGCAGAGCCTTGGCCCAGCTCTCATGCCGGACACGAATGGACTCGGCGGAGACGCTGTCATTGAGGCCCGGCGCCTGGGCATTGAACGAGACGCTCTTGAGATCGAGCTCAAGGCAGCTGTCCGAGCCATAGGCGTAGAAAGCTTTCAGCGTCAGGGCATGGACCGCGGCAAGGAAGGCGACGTCAGGCTGCTCGCCCAGCGAATGGCGCAGGCCGAGGGTGCGGTGGGTGGTCAGCTCCGTGAGCAGCCGGTCGGAGATGGGGGTGAGGCCGTCCTCCTCCTCGGGCTCGCCAGGAGCATCGCCTGCTGCCGCCTCCTGCCGAGGGGATGAGGCCACGAGGTTGGCACCGTCGGTCTCGATGGAAGGGTCATGGTCCTCCTCGACCGGCACCTCGTCCTCCGGGCGGACGAAACCCCGTTCCACCCGGAGCTTTCCATCCTGTGCGATGCTGACGAAGGCGCCGGCCCGGGCGACCTCCGCCGGATCGAACGCGAGAGGACGCGCTTCGAAGGCCTCCAGCATCGCCTCGAGTGCCCCGAGCCGCGCGTCGACCTCTTCGGGAAGCTCGTCGACATCGGCATGTTCTTCGGACAGACGATCGTATTCCCCCTGGGCTGCCTCCCGCGCAGCCTCCTCCGCTTCGGTCAAATGCATGGGCTCGCCCCGCAATTGGCGTAGGCCATAGGTGTGGCCATAGGCGAAGTCCGGCGCGACCTCGATCCACTTCCAACCCTCGCTCCGGATCACGTCGGCCTCGGCGACGAGCTTCTCGGCCACCATCCGGTCGACGAGGGGCACATCCTGCAGCCAGCCACCGTCATCGCCCTGGAACAGGTCGCGCAGCACCGTGCCGCCGGCCATCTCGTAGGCCTCGATGCCGATGAAGCGGGCCCGCTTGTCGGATGCCCGCACCGCGCCCTCCGTCAGCATGCGCCGGATGACATAGGGCTGCTTGTCGTAAGCTTGGGCGAGACGCTCCAGCACCTGCTCCTGCCGTTCATGGTCGCCCGATACGGTGAAGGCCATGAGCTGGTCGAGGGTGAGGCCATCCTCGGCATAGGTGTCGAGGAGCGTCGGAGAGAGCGAGGCGAGCTTCAGCCGCTGCTTCACCACCGCGACCGAGACGAAGAAGGCGGCGGCGATCTCCTCCTCGGACTGGCCCTTCTCCCGCAGAGCGAGAAAGGCACGGAACTGGTCGAGGGGATGGAGCGGCGCGCGCTGGACATTCTCGGCGAGGGAATCCTCCTCGGCGATGCCGCCCTCACGGACAATGCATGGCACCGGGGCCGTCCTGGCGAGGCGCTTGCGCTTCACCAGCAGCTCCAGCGCCCGATAGCGCCGCCCGCCGGCCGGGATCTCATACATGCCGGTCTCGACGCCGTCGGGATCGACCACGGCTCGGACATTGAGGCCCTGGAGCAGGCCGCGCCGGGCGATGTCCTCGGCGAGTTCCTCGATGGAGACGCCCGCCTTCACCCGGCGGACGTTGGCCTGACTCAGCACCAGCTTGTTGAAAGGGATGTCGCGGGAGGACGAAAGGGTGATCTTCTGAACGGCCGTGGCCATGGGATATTTCTCCGCGACGGGCGGCCAGAGAACCTCTCTCTGGCCTCCAACCCGTCACGAAGGACGGCGCCGCCCTCTTCCTCTGAGGGCAGCGCCGCAGAACCGATGATCCGGAAATCCGGAACAACACGAAGCCGGAGACACGACATTCCGCATCTCCGGCTTCGCGGATCTCAGACGGCGCGGTCGAGGAGTTTCTTCGCCCGCGCCTCCAGATCGAGGCGGGCATCCTGGTGGGGCTTGTCCCGGGCCACGGCCGTGATGCCCTGCACGAAGTCGAAGATGCTCTCCGGCTTGCGACCTTCTTCGGCCAGCACGGTCTCGATCACCTTCTGCGTCTCCGCCTTGGAGAAGCCCTTGCGGCGCAGGAACTCGGTGCGGTCCTCGTCGGTGCGCGCCACGATGCGCTCGCGTGCCGCCTTGATGCCGTTGACGAAGGGCATGGGGGAGGAGTTAGCAAAGCGCTCCAAAGCCGGCGCCGCCTGATGGGCGAACCGAGATGCGGCATACTTGGAGTGCCGGATGGTGATCTCCTCGAAATCCTCGACGCCCCACAGGTTGCGGTTCTGGCAGACGGCCCGCAGGTAGAAGCTGGCGATCCCCAGCGTCTTGGCGCCCACCTCCGAGTTCCAGCAATAGAAGCCCCGAAAAAACAGGTCCGGAGAGCCGTCCGGCAGCCGGCCAGCCTCGATGGGATTGAGATCATCCACCAGGAACAGGAAGACGTCCCGATCCGAGGCGTAGAGCGTGGTGGTGTCCTTGGTGATGTCGACGCGGGGATTGTAGATGCCTGTCGACCAGTCGAGCACACCCGGCACCTTCCAGCGGGTGTCGCCGGTGCCATTGCCGGCGATGCGGCGCACGGCATCCACCAGCTCGTGGTCGTAGATGCGGCCGTAGTCGGGACCGGTCACGGCCCGTAGCTCGACGCGGCCGTCCTCCACCTCCAGCGTCTTCACCTGCTCAGCGCGGTGCGTCAGCAGGCCGTGCTGCAGATTGATGCCGGCGAGCGGAGCCGGGAGTTGCCGCAGGTAGGCCGCCGGCGCGCCGATGAGGCTTGCAAGCTGGCCGAAGCTCCAGTGGGTCGGCGCAACAGGAGCCTCCGTCCCCGGCAGCGCGAGCGTCAGCCGGTCCGGCGCCTCTCGGCTCGCTTTGACGCGGATAGCCGCGCTCTCCACCGTCCGGGTCCGGCTCCGGTCGGACCGGCCGCGCACCGCGCCATACAGCTCCGACAGGGACAGATAGCGTTCGTCCGCCGGCCGGGAGAACCACTCCGACGACACGCGGCCGACGCGCTCGCCGCGATTGACATCCACCTTATACCCGCCGCTCGGATCACCGCGGGCGTCCAGAACCTGTTCGTTCATGGGATCGTTCTCCATGACGGGCGCCGGCAGCCTCTCTCCCGGCAGTCAACCCGTCACGGAAAACCGGTCCACCCTCTGACTCTTGAGGGGCGTTGCGGGGGCTCCCCGCTCGATGGGGTCGGCCGAGACCTGGCTCGGCCGCAGGGGAAGGCTTTCCCCTAGCAGCGTCACATCAGAAGAGCCGGATTCATTCAGGCCGGCTCGGGAACAGGAGATAGATCCAGTCGGCGCAAGCCGCCAGGATCTTCAGCGCCATGCCGGGGGAATGAATTTCAGCGCTGCCGTGGGACAGACCATTACGTAATGCGATAAGCGCCTCGACAGGATCGGCCATCAGCATGCTGCCCTCGACCATTGGCGGCAACGCGCCCGTTTTGCGTGCTCGATCGACCAGATTGCGCAGCGTGCCGCGTGCGTCTCCACCATGCCCACTCAAACGAAATTTGAGCGCTAGCTCGAAAGCTCCGAATGCTTGGATTTCTCCCACCACGAAGAGATCGTAGTCAAAAAAGGCGTAAAGCATGATGCTACGCGCTCTGTCGAAGGCCTTTTGAACCTCTACGGGTGCCGCACCCTTCAAGCCGACATCAACTATTCCGGCATGATGGTCTCGAAGCGTCATTCGACGCGCGACATCTTGCTCAATAACATAGAGGTCAGCGAACCGGGGATCGGGCTCGAGAAGGGAGTCGAATGGCTTGAGAGACATGGGGCAGATGGCTCCTCTGAGCTATGCGCCCCAAGCGTCAATGATTTGGCGCAGAGGAAACGGAGCTCTTTCCTTCGACCATTCGTGGTACGGCGCTGCCGTCTGGCTATAGGGGCCAGGCTCCGGTCGATCGAACTGAACCCGCGCCGGGATATGGAACGCGCTTCCGAAAACGATCGCCTCGCCCGACGACAAAATCGTCACCTGATCGAGCAAACGCCGCGCCTGCATCGGGATGATGCGTCGGAAATGGTCGATGTCGTCCGGGTTCTGCAGACGATGGCTGATGAAGTTGGCACACTGGCTGATAATTGTCTGGCTGATCTCGCTCGGTCGCTGGCTGGCGATGATCAGTGAGAGGCCAAACTTCCGTCCCTCCTTGGCGATACGCTCATAGGCGAGACGTGCGAGGCGATGGCCGCGGTCTTCGTCCGATCGCGCCGGCCGCGCGTAGTTGTGCGCCTCCTCCAGGACGAGCACCCAAGGATGCTTATAGCGTGATGCCGCCGGCAATCGCTCCCTTGCCTCGAGGAGTACGCGCCCGATGACGGCGCAAGCATAAGGGAGAATCTCGTTTCCCAACATGGATAAGTCGAGCACCGACACCTTAGGCCCGCCCGCATTTCCGAGACCAAAACGGGAAAACCACGATGCCAGATCCGGGATGCTAGTTTCGGCGTTCTCATAATTGAGAAACGAATGCCAGCGTTTATCGTCGAGGCGCGTCTTCAACCTCAGTTTCAACGTCGTGAGGTGTGCATCGACCCTTATGGTATCTTCCTTGGACACCGCTCGATTGATCAGGGATGGATCTGTCAACGTCGAACGGGAGATGCGCAACGGTGAATCGGCTGTCCGAACGGCAGTCTCGGCGACATGGCTGCCGCCGATGATCTTTGCGCGGATTTCATCCTGGAGCTTTCGAGCCTCGGCTTCGATCTGAGCAGCATTCGCGAGGACCTCTTGATTGAAACCGGTGATCGCTTTGTGCGATGCGAACAGAGTTTCAAATGAGGCTGTATCGATGTCGGAATTCGCCAGATAGCCTACAATCAGATCGCAATATGAACCAGCCGACTTCCGTTGTATCTTTTGGAGATCGGAAAGCAGCTTTTCGATTGAGCTTAAAGCACTCTGGAATGTATTAAGATTCGAAACCTCATCAGCATTCCCGCCCTTCGCGATCGCCCACCAATCCTTCAGGACCGGCTCCTGCGTTTGTTCGGCAGCGCTCAACCAAGCGCAGATCTCTTCAGCATTGAGAAACCAGAGTGGAAGGCCGAATTCTTCACCGTTGAGGTAGATGCGATCGGGCAATCGTGTGACGGTCTTGCCTGTTGGGAATGCCTTTTCATACTCGCCATTAATGTCGAGGATAAAGACATGCGGCTCCTCGGCGGCACCATCGAGCGCCTTCATCGCCTTCTGGATCAGGCTGGAAACGGAAAAGGACTTGCCCGAGCCGGTGTTGCCGACGATCGCCAGAGGGCGCGAAAACAGATCGTTGTAGGAGGCGCGCACGACATTGCGCGTCTGGCCCGTTGGAAACCCGATTTTCAGGTCGTAGTCGAAGTCCTTGTCATCATAGCCTTCTGGCCTATTGCGCCGCGGCGGAAGCTCGAACACAGCGCGCAGCACGGCCGGCGATCCGATCTCAGCAGGGGTATCGAGGGTTGGCAGAACGGATATGCCCGGGCTGAAGGAGGCGTCGTCATCAATGTTCTCGATCGTGCCCAGCAACTGCACGCTGGCGATCCGGCGAGACTTCATCAACTCAAGGCTGAGGTCGTCGCCACTTGCAGGGTCGAAGCTCTCGCGCGCCTCGAGGTCGGTAATGATGCCGATGACGGTTTCGCCCGCCCCCAATGAAAATGTCAGGTAGGCGTTGATGGCGATCGCGACCTGGACGCCGTCAAGGGTCGCGCGAAGCGCCGAGCGGGTTTCGGGCAAAAGCTCGACTTTCACCCGAAACCCCTGAACAGCGACGATGTGGCCGACAAGTCTAGGATTATCCATGGTCAAGCCCCCGTATCGGGTTCGGCGGGCATTGCAGACGAGGCGATCTGCTTTTCAAAACGACGCAGACGCAAGAAATCGTCGAGCCATTGGACGTCGGGCATCGCTGACCGCGCAAAATCATCAAAGGTCGCGTGCTTGAACGTGGCAGCCGCAAAGGCTGCGTCGGTCGGGCACAACACGAAAGCGCGCTTGCCAAGGTCCTTGTACCGCCGGATGCGCTCGACGACCGGGCTCTCCGGATTGGGCTCCACCACCAGCATAACCAGCGACGGGTTGATCAAGGCACTCTCGATGATTCGGCTGACATGATCGTCGCCGAAGCCGTAGCCGAGGACGAGCAGGAACGTCTGAGGGATGCCGAGGCGCACTTGGAATGATCGGAAGAGATGCGCATACGGCATCGTCAGCGTCTGCGTGAACTTATTCGCGGTCGGCAGAATACCGATCGATGCGGTTCCCTCGGCAAGATCAACGAGTGCGGCTGCCTTCTCCTCCGGCTTCAAGTCCACATAGGCTCGGAACGGCGCGAGGTCGGGGTGCCGCGCCCGCATCTCGCCATCTTGCTCGAACCAGTGAATTGACCCATGCAGCTTGTAAAAATGCAGGAACTTGTCGAAGCGCCGGACTCGGCCTTCGGCGACTTCCCCCGGATAATAGACGTCAAGGCCGTAGACGGAGGGATCGAACCGCGCTGCGGCGCGGCCGGTGAACCCATCGAAATACTGGATGCCGAGCAACTCCAGCGCCTGCTCGAACAGGGTGTCGTAGTTCAACGTGAAAAGATGAGTTCGCCCGAGATTGCTATCTCGGGCGACGAGCTTGGAGAGAAATGCGAGCTGCGGCGGGGTCTCTCTTATCGACTTCGCCATGGCCTTATCGGGCAAGGACAGCGCGCATTCTGCGAAAATCGACATGCGCAGATGGTTTACGAACCACTGGAGATCGTCAAAGCTTGGTGCGGGTGTGCTCGGCCAGGTGACACCGGAGAATGGTGCGTCTTTCGACTGGCCAATGACCAAGGCGTTGGCGACGAAGGATAGCCAAGCTTCGAAACCTAGCGTCGGTTCATCGATAAAATTAGCCAGCCAGACGGCGTCCCTCCGCGCCTTGATGATGGGGCCGATTGAGGCAGGCACATCCGGGAGGGCCTCGATCGTTTCGAAGACAGCGGTTTCAAGATTCGCCATGGTCTTCCCGCCGGCTGAAACCGACGTACCGGAACCCGTCAAAACCACGAGGTTTTCCATGCGTAGCCATTCGGAGATCAGAGCTTGGAGGCGAACTCGCCCCTGTTTCTGGTCAAGCCCAAGCAGGAGATCTCCAGCATTGCCGTCTTCGGTCAGACCGATGAGCTGGTACTCGATGGGTACAGGCGGCGGCGCCATCTTCATTTTTCCCCCTCCAGGCCGCCACGCAACGGATTGATGATCTGGAGCCCGGCGAAGTCCTTCTCGTTGTCAGTCACCACGACGCATTCATTCGCACCGGCGACGGCGGCGATGATCATGTCGAGTCCGCTACGGGGACGACCCGCCACCTTGCCCTCCGCCATCAGCCGCGCCCAGATCAGGCCGGCCTTGGCGTCGAAGGATAAAATGCGGCCCGTGAACAGGGCCTGCGGCCCCTCCGGCCCGACAAACCAGGCGTCGAGCGCATCGCGTTTCTTGCCGCGGGGCTTTTCCAGAATGCCACGTCGAATTTCAGCGACGGTCAATGACGCAATAAACAGGTCCTCGTCGCGCTGTGTTGCCATCCAAGCCAGCAACGACGCCGACGGCTGCGGCTTGACGATATTGCTGATGATGTTGGTATCGAGGAGATAGCGCGTCACAGATCGACCTTACGCCCCTCTTCACGCGGGCGGGAAAGATCAAGCTCCGCGCCCACCAGCGGCGAGCGGCGTAAAGCGGTGAGGATGCCGCCGGGCTTGGGTGGTTCGCCAGCGACGACTGTCTTCACGGCCGCGCGAACCTGCTCCGCTTCCGGCCCTTCCTCAGCCAGACGACGGGCAAGAGCGCGTATCAGCTCGCGATCGGATTCGAGCGCCATGATCTCGAAGCGCGTGAAGCCGCGCTGCGTCAGACGGGCGCGGTAATTCTGGATCGCTCTCTTCTGTGCAGCATTGCCCATGGCCACCCTCCATGCTATATCTGGATATATAGCCCAGATTTGTTGTGCAGACAAGTGAGGACGCGATGGCGAAACGCGTTTCAGACAGGCTTGGCCAGAGAGCGGATCGCCGCGCCATCCGATGCCGGTATTTTCCGTCTGCTGTGATGCGCTTTTCTACGCCGGATGGCGCCAGCACCAGCAACAATATGCCGAATGCCGTCGAATACTCTCCGTTGATTTGCGTTGCTTATACTTCGATTCACAACAATCGTGAAGCCGATCAACTTGCAATCGCTATCGAACGGCGCAACGATGGACCAGGACAAACGCCAGCAGCAAAGGAGCGCGCTTCGGCTCGTCGAGCCGGAACTGTCGCTCGTGCGCCGCGGCGACGGTCCCGACCCGCGCCTGAGCGAGTTGGCTCGCCTGCTCGCCCGTCGTGCTGCGCGGGAGGTGTTCGAAGAGCAGATGAAGGAACGCAGCACGACGCGCTCCTGACACCTCAGGAGAGTGCGCTTTGAAAGTCGCGATCTACGCCCGCTATTCGTCCGACAATCAGCGCGACGCCTCCATCGCCGACCAGCTCCGCATCTGCCGCCTCCATGCCGAGAAGCAGGGTTGGCAGGTGGTCGAGGAATATACCGACCACGCCATTTCCGGCGCCTCCCTTCTTCGTCCCGGTATCCAAGCCCTGATCTCGGACGCAGCGCGCGGCCGTTTCCAGTACGTGCTGGCCGAGGCGATGGATCGTCTTTCGCGCGATCAGGAGGACATTGCCGGCCTCTACAAGCGCATGGCCTATGCGGACGTGAAGATCGTCACGCTCTCCGAGGGCGAAGTCACGCATCTGCATGTCGGTCTGAAGGGCACGATGAACGCCCTGTTCCTCAAGGATCTCGCCGACAAGACGCGCCGAGGCCAGCGCGGGCGCGTCGAGATGGGCAAGTCCGGCGGCGGCAACGCCTATGGCTATGATGTGGTGAAGAAGTTCGACGCCGGCGGCGAGCCCATACGCGGCGACCGGACCATCAACGAGTTTCAGGCGGGGGTCATCCGCCGCATCTTCCGTGACTATTCGGCCGGAAAGTCGGCGAAGCGAATTGCCTTCGAGCTGAACAAGGAGGGCATCTCCGCGCCGGGCGGTGGAGAATGGGGCTTCAGCACGATCAACGGCAATCCGAAGCGCGGCAACGGAATCCTCAACAACGAGATGTACGTTGGCAAGCTGGTCTGGAACCGTCAGCGCTTCATCAAAGACCCGGACACTGGCAAGCGCCAGGCGCGCATAAACCCGGAGGAGGACTGGATCACCCAGGATGTGCCCGAGTTGCGCATCCTTGACGACGAGCTGTGGCGGGCGGTCAAGGATCGCCAGAAAGCGGTCAAACTGAACCGTAGCGACAACGGCGAGACCGAGAACCACTTCCGGGAACGTCGGCGCCCCAAATACCTTTTCTCGGGCCTGACCAAGTGCGCCTGCTGTGGCGGTGGCTATTCGATGATCTCGGCTGACCTGGTTGGCTGCTCGACAGCCCGGAATAAGGGCACTTGCGACAATCGCAGGAACATCCGGCGCGATCAGTTCGAGGCGCGCGTCCTGAACGCGCTGCGCCATCACCTGATGGACCCAGCGCTGTTCAAAGAATTCTGCGAGGAATTCACCCGCGAGATGAATCGGCTGCGCATGGAAGGCCGAGCGTCGATCGATGCGGCCGAGGCCGAGATCAAGCGAATCGACCGGGAACTCGACAAGTTGATGAAGCTCATCCTCGCGTCCGACAGCGACGACGCCCCCACCCGGATGATGAAGCAGATGAAGGAGCTGGAGGCTCGCCAGAAGGAGCTAAAAGCGTTCCTGCAGGACGCCCAGGAGCCGCCGCCCCTCCTGCATCCAAACATGGCGCATCACTACCACGCCCAGGTGGATGAGCTGTATGCGGCGCTTCAGGAGGATTCGGAGGAAAAGCGGATGACGGCGGCCGACCTGATTCGCTCGCTGGTGAAGGAGATCATCCTGACGCCGGCAGGAGGCGAGCTTCGGGTCGACGTGCGAGGTGATCTGGCTGGAATTCTTGCGATTTCGCTCAAAAGCAAACGGCCCGCCAGAGGGGCGGGCCGATCGCAAGTCGAGATGGTTGCGGGGACAGGATTTGAACCTGTGACCTTCAGGTTATGAGCCTGACGAGCTACCGGGCTGCTCCACCCCGCGTCAGAGCTGACGATTTGCCGGCGAACCGGCGTGTCAGTGGCGTGTATGTAACAATGCCGGCCGGGGAAGGAAACCCCTGGCGCGAAAAAAAGCGAAGCCATCTCACTTGCCTGTGGACGGTTTGCGCTCATGCCTCCTCGTCGGTGGGCGAAGATCCAAGGCCGGCAAGGCCTCTCGCGCGTTTCGCCTCTGCCTTGGCATTGCGCTCGCTCTTGCGCTTCTCCCGGCCGATGCGCCCCTCCACCAGGGAGGTGATCATCCCGTGCAGGGTCGCGAGGTCCTGCTTGGAGAGCGCGATGCGGTGAAAGATGTTGCGGATGTTCCGCGTCGTCGACGGCTGCTTGTCCGCCGAGCGGAAAAAGGCCGCGGCCTCCAGCTCGCCTTCCAGATGGTCGAAGAAGGCCAGAAGGTCCTTCTTCTCGGCCACAGGGGATTTTTCCGCCGAAGAGAAGGGCAATGCGCCGCCCGTCGCGCGCTTGAACCATTCGTACGCCACCACCGATACCGCGGTGGCGAGGTTCAGCGAGGCGAAGGCGGGGTTCACCGGCAAGGTGAGGATGACATCGCAGAGCGAGACCTCCTCGGTGTAGAGGCCGGTGCGCTCGCGTCCGAACACGAGCGCGACGTCCTCGCGCTGCGCGAGCCGGGCAGCCGTCTCGGCCGCGGCCTCGTCGGCGCCAAGCACCTGCTTGGCCATGCCGCGCTCGCGCGCGGTCGCGGCAATCGCAAAATTCACATCCGCGAGGGCCCCGCGCAAATCGGGAAAAAGGGTCGCCTCTTCCAGGATGCGATCGGCGCCGGCGGCGAAGATGCGGGCCCGGTCATCGGGCCAGCCGTTGCGCGGATTGACCAGACGTAAGCGAGACAGGCCGAAATTGCCCATCGCCCGCGCCGCCGAGCCGATATTATCGCCGAGCTGCGGTTCCACCAAAATGACCACCGGGCCGCCACCGATCCAGGGCTTCGTGCTGTCAGTTCCTGCGCCGGGCATCAATTTTTTCCTTTAACGGCTCTCTAGCCCGTGGGCACGGCCAAAGTCGAGGTGTCACGCGCTTCTTCTTCTGGCGCGTGAATGCTATAGCGGCCTCGCCTGGGCGGGATGCCGGCGGCGCCAGCGGGGCGCGGGCCGATACGGCATCTCCCATAGACCCTCTTTACGCTCTCAGAGCGCCCCGAAAGGTCGTCCACATGGCGAAGATCAAGGTGGCAAATCCTGTCGTCGAACTCGACGGCGATGAGATGACGCGGATCATCTGGCAGTACATCAAGGACAAGCTGATCCACCCCTATCTCGATATCGACCTGGAATATTACGATCTCTCGGTCGAAAATCGCGATGCCACCAATGACCAGGTGACGATCGACGCTGCCGAAGCGATCAAGAAGCATGGCGTTGGCGTCAAGTGCGCCACCATCACGCCCGATGAAGCGCGCGTGAAGGAATTCAACCTGAAGGAAATGTGGAAGTCGCCCAACGGCACGATCCGCAACATCCTCGGCGGCGTCATCTTCCGCGAGCCGATCATCTGCAAGAATGTGCCCCGCCTCGTGCCGGGCTGGACTCAGCCGATCATCGTCGGCCGCCATGCCTTCGGCGACCAATACCGCGCTACCGATTTCAAGGTGCCCGGCAAGGGCACACTGACCATCTCCTTCGTGGGCGAGGACGGCACCAAGATCGAGAAGGAAGTCTACAAGTTCCCGGGCGCCGGCGTCGCGCTCTCCATGTACAATCTGGACGAATCGATCCGCGATTTCGCCCGCGCCTCGCTGAATTACGGTCTCAACCGCAATTACCCCGTCTATCTCTCCAC
This sequence comes from Roseixanthobacter pseudopolyaromaticivorans, assembly GCF_043195145.2. Classification (NCBI taxonomy): domain Bacteria; kingdom Pseudomonadati; phylum Pseudomonadota; class Alphaproteobacteria; order Hyphomicrobiales; family Xanthobacteraceae; genus Roseixanthobacter; species Roseixanthobacter pseudopolyaromaticivorans. The sequence goes on along the minus strand of NZ_CM195539.1, from coordinate 1,522,220 downwards.
CAAGAACACGATCCTGAAGGCCTATGACGGCCGCTTCAAGGACATCTTCCAGGAGATTTACGACGCCGAGTTCAAGGAAGAGTTCGAGAGCCGCAAGCTCACCTACGAGCATCGCCTGATCGACGACATGGTCGCCTCGGCGCTCAAGTGGTCCGGCGGCTACGTGTGGGCCTGTAAGAATTACGACGGCGACGTGCAGTCGGACATCGTGGCCCAGGGCTTCGGCTCGCTCGGCCTCATGACCTCCGTGCTCATGACTCCCGATGGCATGACGGTGGAAGCGGAAGCCGCTCACGGCACCGTGACCCGCCATTATCGCGAGCATCAGAAGGGCAAGGAAACCTCCACCAATTCCATCGCCTCCATCTTCGCCTGGACGCGGGGCCTCGCCCACCGCGCCAAGCTCGATGGCAATGACGAACTGGCCAAGTTCGCGAATACGCTGGAGAAGGTGTGCGTCGACACGGTCGAAGCCGGCGATATGACCAAGGATCTGGCCCTGCTGGTCGGCGCCGACCAGAAGTGGCTCTCCACCACCGGCTTCCTCGACAAGGTTTCCGACAACCTCACCAAGGCCATGGCGGCCTGAGAAGCTAACGGACGGGGCGCCGCGCGGCGCCCCGTCCCCGTCACGCGTCCGATGAGGGTTGGCGGTCCGCCTCGTCGAGTTCTTCCGGCGAAATATCGCCGCGTGGCCGCAGCGCATGGGGCGCTTCCTCGCGATGCTCGAGGTCGGCGATGCGATCTGCGATTTCCGGTCGCCGAGCCAGCAAATCGGTAAAATCCTTTCCTTCCAGGATCAGCAATTGCGTGCGCGAGAGTGCCCGCACCGTGGCGCTCCTTAGCCGACCGGTGCGCAAGGCCATCTCCCCGAAGAAATGCCCCTCGCCCAGGCGCAACGGGCCTGAATCCAGCTCGATCTGCACCTCGCCCGAGAGGATGAAGAACATCGAGCGGGCGACATCGCCCCGCCGCATGAGAACTTCGCCGGGCTCAGCCGTGTGCGAGGAGAGGAGGCGCAGAATCTCGCCGATTCCCGCCGCATCCAATTCGGCAAACAGTGGCACCCGGGCCACCATGCCCCAGCTCACCACGAACTCGCGGCGGCGGATCACATCCGCGAACGCTGAGGTGATGATGCCCACCGGCAGGGCGATCATGACCAAGCCCGTTATCATGGTGACGCCCGCCACCATCCGGCCCGCGAGCGTGACCGGCACGACATCCCCATAACCGACGGTGGTCACCGTCACCACCGCCCACCAGGCGGCTAGCGGGATGGACCCGAACTTGTCGGGCTGCGCCTCATGTTCCACCACATACATCACAGACGCGGCCAGCAGCACCACCGCACCGATAATGCCCAGACAGGCGACCAGCGCATGCCGCTCGATCCGGATGGCTTCCAGAAGCGAAGCGATGCCGGGTGAATAGCGCGCGAGCTTCATGAAGCGCACGAGCCGAAACAGGGCGAATATGCGCAGGTCAGCGTTCAGCAGCAGCAGAAGGCCGAACGGCATGACCGCCAGCAAATCTATGATAGCCGCTGGGGTCGCGGCATAACTCAGCCGCGCGCGCGACGATCGCATCCCCCGAAAACGCGGGTTCTCGGGCGCTGCCCACAGACGCAGGCCGTATTCAACCGCGAACACCACGAACGAGACCAGCTCGAACAGGTGCAAGCCCGACAGGTAGGGCGTGCCGATGCTTGGCACCGTCTCGACGATCGCGGCGAAGGTATTTGCGAGAATGAGCACGATCAGAATAGCGTGCACGATCTGCGCCGTGGGATCGCGGACGGCATCGCGCTCCAGAATGGCGAACACGCGCTTGCGCAAGGCGTGCCGCGGCAGGCGCCAAAGAAACAGCATAGGTGGCGGCTTCTGCCCTGCGGCCGGCATCAGGGGCAGGTTCTCCCATCAAGCTTGGCGTCGCGGACCCTCGGGTGGAGGGACTCTAAAGCCCGACGACCCATCGTGGCACGATGTCAGGCGCACTCACAAAGGCAAACTTGAGCGGCACGATGCCCAATCGCCGCATCGCATGCGCCGAGGTTCCCTCCGAGCGGACCCGCAAAGACCTGACGAAAGCGAAGGCGCGAGACACCACCCGGTGCCCCCAAGCGGCTCGTGATCAGAAAAGCTCACGCGGAACCGCTGCCGTCTCGCTGCAAACCCTGCCGGCGCATCGGCGCGGACTCACCCCGCCAGTGCGCTTTCAATGGCCGCCAGGGCCGCATCCGCCTTGGCCGCGTCGGGACCGCCGCCCTGCGCCATGTCGGGCCGGCCGCCGCCGCCTTTGCCACCCAGCGCTTCGACGCCGGCGCGCACCAGCTTCTGTGCATCAAATCGGGCGACGAGGTCGGCGGTCACTCCCACCACCAGGCCCGCCTTGCCGTCCTCGGTGACACCGACGATGGCGACCACGCCGGAGCCAAGTCGCTTCTTGCCTTCATCGACAAGGCCCTTGAGGTCCTTGAGTTCAATGCCGGCGACTTGCTTAGCCATCAGCTTTACGTCGCCGACGGTGCGCACCGGCTCTTCGCCACCCGCCTCGCCCATGGCAAGGCGCTTGCGGGCGTCAGCGAGGTCACGTTCCAGCTTGCGCCGCTCCTCGACCAAAGCGAGGATCCGCGCATCCAGCTCAGACGGCACCGTTTTCAGGCTCGCGGATGCCGACTGGAGAGCCGCATTGGCCGCATTCAGATGGCGGCGGGCCGTAGTGGCGGTCAGCGCCTCAAGCCGCCGCACGCCGGACGCCACCGCGCCTTCCGAAACGATGGACACGATGCCGATATCGCCGGTGCGCGACACATGGGTGCCGCCGCACAGCTCCACGGAATAAGGTGCGCCATTGCCAGGGTCCATGCCCATGGAGACGACGCGCACCTCGTCGCCATATTTCTCGCCGAAGAGTGCACGGGCGCCGGATTCAATGGCCTCGTCAACCGCCATGAGCCGCGTGTCGACGGGCTCGTTCCGCAGCACGTAGGTGTTGGCGATATCTTCCACCTGGGCCAGTTCGGCCGGCGAAAGGGGCTTGGGATGGCTGAAGTCGAAGCGCAGGCGATCAGGCGCCACGAGCGACCCCTTCTGAGCCACATGGTCGCCCAGCACGCGCCGCAGCGCCTCATGCAGCAGATGGGTCGCCGAATGGTTTGCCCGAATGGCGGACCGCCGGTCATGATCCACTGACAGCGAAACCGGTGCCCCGACCCGCAGCACGCCTTCCTTCACGACGATATCGTGGACGAACAGGTCGCCGAGCTTCTTCTGGGTGTTGAGAATATCGGCCGAGACGCCGCCTTCGGCCGCCAGGCGGCCGCTGTCGCCCACCTGCCCGCCGGACTCACCATAGAAGGGCGTCTGGTTGACCACGAGCAGCCCTTGCTCACCTGCCTTGAGTTCGCTGACCTCGGCACCATCGCGGACCAGAGCCCGCACCACACCCTCGGCACGTTCCGTGTCATAGCCGAGGAACTCGGTGGCACCCTCGCGCTCCCGCAAGGCAAACCAGACAGCATCCGTGGCTGCCTCGCCGGACCCCTGCCACGCGGCGCGCGCATCCGCTTTCTGCCGCTCCATGGCGGATTTGAATGCGTCGGTATCCACATGAATTCCGCGACCGCGTAGCGCGTCCTCGGTCAGATCAAGCGGGAATCCATAGGTATCATAAAGCTTGAAGGCCACGTCGCCGGGAAACCGCGCCCCACTGGTGAGGCCGGCGCTTTCCTCTTCCAGGATCAGCAGACCGCGTTCCAGGGTCCGGCGGAACCGGCGCTCCTCGAGCAGCAGTGTCTCCGTTGCGAGCGCTTCAGCCCGCACAATCTCAGGATAGGCACGGCCCATTTCCCGGACCAGGATCGGCACCAGGCGGTGCATGAGCGGATCCCGCGCACCGAGAAGCTGAGCATGGCGCATGGCGCGCCGCATGATCCGCCGCAGGACGTACCCTCGCCCCTCGTTCGAAGGCAGCACGCCGTCAGAGGTAAGGAACACCGAGGCGCGCAAATGGTCCGCGATGACGCGATGGCTCGCCTTCTGCGGCCCGTCCGGCGAAACGCCGGTGAGTTCCGCGACCTCCGCGATGATCGCCCGCATGAGGTCGGTTTCATAATTGTCGTGCGTGCCCTGCAGCAGGGCGGAAATGCGCTCGAGCCCCATGCCGGTATCGATCGAGGGACGCGGCAGCGACAGGCGCTCTCCGCCCGGCAGCTGCTCATACTGCATGAACACGAGATTCCAGATCTCGATGAAGCGATCGCCGTCGGCGTCCGCTGAGCCCGGAGGACCGCCGGGGATGTGAGCGCCGTGATCGAAGAAAATTTCCGAGCACGGGCCGCAGGGGCCGGTATCGCCCATTGCCCAGAAATTATCGGAGGTCGAGATGCGGATGATGCGGTCGTCCGGCAGTCCGGCGATCTTCTTCCACAAAGCGTGTGCTTCGTCGTCCTCGGAATAGACCGTGACGAGGAGCCGGTCTTTCGGCAGCTCGAACTCACGGGTCACGAGGTTCCAGGCCAGCTCGATGGCGCGGTCCTTGAAATAGTCGCCGAACGAGAAATTACCCAGCATTTCGAAGAAGGTGTGATGCCGCGCCGTGTAGCCGACATTGTCCAAATCGTTGTGCTTGCCGCCCGCGCGAACGCACTTCTGGGAGGTCACCGCCCGCGAGTACGGACGTTTTTCCATGCCGGTGAAGACATTCTTGAACTGCACCATCCCCGCATTGGTAAACATGAGCGTGGGGTCGTTGCGCGGCACCAGGGGCGAGGAGGGAACCGCCTCATGGCCCTGCTTCACGAAATAATCGACAAAGGTCGACCGGATCTCATTCACGCCGCTCATGTGCCGGCCACCATACCCTTGACTGGATTTCCCCCAACGCGCGGAAGGGCGCAGCGTCGGTTCTCACATGGGCTCGGACAAACGCCAAAGCCGCGATGCATAAGCGAAGATCGTTTAACGATGCCGTTTCCGCTTGTCCAGAAAAGCGTTTTCGATGCCTTCCGGCCGGCACGATATATCATTCGCATATCTTAAGCGCCGAGGCGGGGCTAATGGCTTCGCGCGCATAAAAAAGGCGGAGCAGAGCCCCGCCTTCTCTAACCGGAACTTAACGCGGACACTCAGTCCTCGGCGACCTCGGCAGAATCTTCCTCGGGGGAACCGGCGAGGATCTGCTCGGCGATCAGGCCCGCATTCTGGCGCACCGCAGCTTCGATTCGCCCCGCGACTTCAACATTCTGCTTCAAGAACGCCTTGGCATTCTCGCGCCCCTGGCCAAGACGTTGGCTGTCGTAGGAGAACCACGAGCCGGACTTTTCGACCACGCCGGCGCGAACCCCAAGATCGAGCAGCTCCCCGGTTTTGGAGACGCCTTCGCCATAGATGATGTCGAATTCCACCTGCTTGAACGGAGGAGCCAGCTTGTTCTTCACGACCTTGACGCGGGTCTGGTTGCCGATCACCTCGTCGCGCTCCTTGATCATCCCGATGCGGCGGATGTCGAGGCGGACGGAGGCATAGAATTTCAAGGCGTTGCCGCCGGTCGTGGTCTCCGGAGAGCCATACATCACGCCGATCTTCATGCGGATCTGATTGATGAAGATCACCATGGTGTTGGACTTGGAGATGGACGCGGTCAGCTTGCGCAGGGCCTGGCTCATCAGGCGGGCTTGCATGCCGGGTTGGCTGTCGCCCATCTCGCCGTCCAGTTCGGCGCGTGGGGTCAGGGCCGCGACCGAATCGACGACCAACACGTCCACGGCCCCAGAGCGGACCAGCGTGTCGCAGATCTCGAGCGCCTGTTCGCCCGCATCCGGTTGAGAAATAAGGAGATCGTCCAGGTTTACGCCAAGCTTGCGGGCATAGATAGGATCGAGGGCGTGCTCGGCGTCGATGAAGGCGCAGACGCCGCCCTTTTTCTGAGCTTCTGCAACGGTATGCAGCGCCAGCGTGGTCTTGCCGGAGGATTCGGGGCCGAAGATCTCGACCACCCGCCCGCGCGGCAACCCGCCGATGCCGAGCGCGATGTCCAGCCCCAGGGACCCGGAAGGAATGCTTTCAATTTCAATGGCTTTGCCGCTCTTTCCGAGCCGCATGATCGAGCCCTTGCCGAAATGCCGCTCGATCTGTGAGAGCGCGGCGTCGAGCGCTTTCGTCTTATCCATGGAGGAACCTTCGACGAGTCTGAGTGTGGACTGAGTCATCGCTGTGCTCTCCGCCGCGTGCAAGGATTATTCGCTACCCCGGTTTCGTACCTGTTTTGTTCGATGTTCGCAATATGTTCTCATCAAATTCGGGCGCTTATCGCTAATATTCGGTGAAAGTTCGCGAGCCGAAATTCATCTGCCGCTCTTCCGTGACGAAATCCGGATCGAAACCGCATTTCGGATTCGTTGCGCCACTGGTCCAGCCACTGTACCAGTCCCCGGAATGGACCGCGACCGCAGCCGGGAGGCCGCCATGAAGATGACGTTCCGCTGGTATGGGGAGGACGATGCCGTCACCCTCGCCAACATCCGCCAGATCCCCGGCATGTCCGGCATCGTTTCCGCCGTCTATGGCGTGCCGGTGGGCGAGGCGTGGCCGCTTGAGCGGATCGTCAGTCTCAAGCACGAGGCGGAGGCGCACGGGCTTCAGCTCGAGGTCATCGAGAGCGTGCCGGTGCATGAGGACATCAAGCTGGGCAAGGCCGGCCGCGACCGGCTGATCGGCAATTATTGCGAGACCCTCTCCCGCCTCGGCAAGGCCGGGGTGAAGGTGGTCTGCTACAATTTCATGCCCATGTTCGACTGGACCCGCACCACGCTCGACATGAAACTGCCCGACGGCTCCACCACCCTCGCCTTCGACGCGCAGGCCATCAGCCGCATCGACCCGCGCGAGGGCATTCGCCTGCCCGGCTGGGACGCCAGCTATGCGCCCGAGGAACTGCGCTTTCTTCTGGACGAATATGCCCATGTGAGCGAGGGCAAGCTCTGGGAAAATCTGAATTATTTTCTTCAGCGCGTGATTCCGGCAGCAAAGGAAGCGGGCGTGCTGATGGCGATCCACCCCGACGATCCGCCGCGCCCGATCTTCGGCCTGCCCCGCATCGTCAAGAACCACGCGGACCTCGCCCGCATCCTCGATGCGGTGGACGACAAGGCCAATGGCCTGACCCTGTGCTCGGGGTCGCTCGGCGCGGACCTTTCAAACGACGTTCCGGCCATGGTGCGCACGTTCGGCGGCCGAGGCCGCATTCACTTTGCCCATCTGCGCAACGTAAAGGCGCAGCCGGACGGCAGCTTCTTCGAGACTGCGCATCTTTCCTCCGAAGGCTCGCTCGACATGGCGGAGATCGTGCTGGCGTATTTCGAGACCGGCTTCACGGGCTATTTCCGGCCGGACCATGGACGGATGATCTGGGGCGAAACCGGGCGGCCCGGCTACGGCCTTCATGATCGCGCCCTCGGCGCCGTGTATCTGAATGGGCTGTGGGAAGGCGCCCGCAAGGCTTCATCCCATAAGGCCGGTGCGGCCGCGGGGTCACGATAGCGGCGCCCATCTCCTCGCCGTACGAGCGCGGCTATCGCGCCTTGCTGCGCGGAGATTTATCCGCCACGCCGGCCTTGTCGAACAAGCGGGCATAGACGTTCTGAAGATGGCGGCGCATGCGGGTTTCGGCCGCCGCAGGATCGCCGGCGAGGATCGCCTCGGCGATCTGCCGATGGTCCTTGTTCATCGCGAGCGGCAGTTCGTCGGCGGCGTAGTTGGCTTCGAGCTGCTTGAACATCGCGCCATAGCGCTTGTCCCAGAGAAACTCGACCACCTCCTTGAGCACCTGATTGCCCGTCATCTCCGCGATCAGCAGGTGGAATCGCTTGTCCTGGGCCAGGAAGGCCTCGTTATTGACCGGGTATTCGTCGAATTCCTTCGTCACCCGCCGAAGCGCCGCTTTTTGCTCCTCGGAGCCGTTGAGGGCGGCAAGCTCGGCGGTGCGGCTCTCCACCGCCTCGCGCGCCGCCAGAAGCTCCACCGCGCCGGCACCGTGTGGGTCGGCCTCCTGCGTCGCCGGCACCGGGGCCGCCGCCGGGTCGCGCACATAGACGCCCTGCCCCGTGCGGATATCCACCCGACCCTCGATTTCCAGAAAGATCAGCGCCTCGCGGACCGAGGTGCGGCTGACGCCGAATTGCTTCGCCAGTTCCCGCTCCGCCGGCAAGGTCTGGCCCGGCTTGAAAGCGCCGCTGTCGATATGCTCGATCAGCGATTGCGCGATCTGCTTGTAGAGCCGGTCCACCTTGATCTTGGGTAAACGCATCGCTTGGATTGATCCTGCCGTTGCGTACACCGTTGCACACGCACCTCCTTATCGCATTGCGCGGCGTCACGTCATACGGCTGTAACATCGGGGCCCTAGGAGAGCCGTGTAAACGGTTACATACTCCGGAGCCGCCGTGGCGCGCACAGTCACCATCCGCACCGTCGCCGAGCGCGCCGGCTGCTCCATCGCCACCGTCAGCCGTGTCATCAACGGTACGGCGCGGGCGAGCGTGGAGGCGGAAGCCCGGGTGCGCGCGGCCATCGCCGAGCTGAGCTTCCGCCCGAGCGAGATCGGCCGTTCCCTCAAGACTTTGCGCACCCGCACCATCGGCGTGGTGATCCCGAGCCTGACCAACCCGGTGTTCGCCAGCTCCGTCGCCGGCATCGAGGCGGAAGCGCGGGTGCGCGGCCATGCGCTGCTGGTCACCGCCACCGATTACGATCCCGAACGCGAGCGCAGCGTGGTGGATACCCTCGTCGCCCAGAGCGTGGCCGGCCTCGTGCTCACCGTCGCCGATCCCGATGCCAATCCCACGCTCGACATGCTGGATGCCGAGGGCATCCCCTATGTGCTGGTCTATAACGAACCGCAGCGCATTCCCCGCCCCGCCGTGACGGTGGACAATGCCGGCGCCACCCGCGCGCTCACCGCCGCGCTGATCGCCCAGGGGCACCGGCGCATCCTGTTCATCGCCGGGCGCTTCTCCTCGTCCGACCGCTCGCGCCTGCGCCACCAGGGCTATCTGGCCGCCATAGCGGCGGCCGGTCTTGTGCCGGAACCGGTGCTGGAGCTGGACTATATCGCCGACGCCCCGGCCCATCGTGCCGCGCTGGAAAGCCTGTTCGCGGCGCATGGGCGGCCCACCGCCATGATCTGCTCCAACGATCTGCTGGCGCTCTCCATCATCGCGGCTGTTCGCGCCATGGGGCTTTGCGTCCCCGGCGACATGTCGGTGGCCGGGTTCGACGGCATCGCCATCGGCCGCCTCGTGACGCCGGAACTCTCCACCGTGGACCAGCCCACCCGTCTCATGGGGGCGCGGGCCATCGAGCGGCTGTTCGACATGTTCGAGGGCGCGACGGGACGGGCGGTCGAGCACCTCCCCTACCATCTGCGCCTCACCGGCACCCTCGCCGCCGCGCCGCCGGACCCCGGCGCCGCCCTCCATTCTTCCGGTCCGCCCGCGGGCGGATCACGCGCCCCGGCCGCCTGACGGCCCGCCTTTCGTACCGCGTTCCCGACCCGTCCGGCTTGCTCAGCCGGCACCCCTTTGTGCGACCTATGAAAGACCACGGCATGACTTTCTCAGCCTTGAAGTCCCTGCTCGCCGCGCCGCTGCTCGCGGGCTCGCTCCTGCCTGCCGCCATGCTCGCACCCGCCAAGGCGGCGGACGCCATCTGCTACAATTGCCCCACCGAATGGGCCGACTGGGGCAGCATGCTCAAGGCCATCAAGGCCGACACCGGCGTCGAAGTGCCGCCGGACAACAAGAATTCCGGCCAGTCGCTGGCGCAGATCATCGCCGAAAAGGCGAGCCCGGTGGCGGACGTCGCCTATCTCGGCGTCACCTTCGGCATCAAGGCCAAGGAAGCCGGCGTCACCCAGGCCTATGAGCCGAAGAATTTCTCGCAGATCCCCGCCGGCCTGAAGGATCCCGAGGGCCATTGGTTCACCATCCATTCCGGCACGCTCGGCCTGTTCATCAACAAGGATGCGCTGGGCGGCGCGCCGGTGCCGGCCTGCTGGTCGGATCTGCTGAAGAGCGAATACAAGGGCATGGTGGGCTATCTCGACCCGTCCAGCGCCTTCGTCGGCTATGTGGGCGCGGTGGCGGTGAACAATGCGCTCGGCGGCTCGCTGGAGAATTTCGGCCCCGGCCTCGACTTCTTCAAGAAGCTCGCCGCCAACCAGCCGATCGTGCCGAAGCAGACCTCCTATGCCCGCGTGGTCTCCGGCGAGATCCCGATCCTGTTCGATTATGATTTCAACGCCTATCGCGCCAAATACAGCGAGAAGGGCAATTTCGCCTTCGTCATTCCCTGCGAGGGCTCGATCGTCGTTCCCTATGTGATGACCATGGTGAAGAACGACCCGCATCCGGACGCCGCCAAGAAGGTGCTGGACTATGTGCTGTCCGACAAGGGACAGGCCATGTGGGCCGCCGCCTATCTGCGCCCGGTGCGCGACGTGCCGCTGCCGAAGGAGGTCGCCGACCGCTTCCTGCCCGCCGCCGATTATGCCCGCGCCAAGCCGGTGGACTACGGCAAGATGGAGAGCGTGCAGAAGGGTTTCTCGGACAAGTATCTCGCCGAGGTGAAATAGGCGCGCCGCCCGGGCTGCCCCCTCACCCACTCCTCTCCCCGGCGGGGAGAGGGAGGGCGCCAGCGGGTGCGACGTCTGGACTTTTCGAAGCCGTCCCTCCCAAATCACCTCTCCCCCACGGGGAGAGGTCGACCGCGCAGCGGGCGGGTGAGGGGCAAGGCCCGAGGACAGGCGCAGCCCCCTCCCCAGCCCTCCCCCGCACGCGGGAGAGGGAGCCAATTCTGATCCCCGACACAGGCACTTCCATGAATAGCGCCGATCGCCTGGCCAACATCCTGCTGCTGCCGCTCGGCGTGTTCGTGCTCGCCTTCTTCCTGCTGCCTCTGGTGCGGGTGGTCGCGGTGGCCGGCGAGGGGCCGAACGGGGTGGCGGAATATCTCGTCATCCTCACCAATCCCCGCCATTTCGCGACCCTCATCGCCACCCTCACCCTCTCCGCCGGGGTGACGCTGGCGACGCTCGCCATCGGCACTGTGGTGGCGCTGTTTTTGGCGCAGAACCGGTTTTTCGGCCGGGCTCTCCTCGTCTCCATGCTCACCTTGCCGCTCGCCTTTCCCGGCGTGGTGGTGGGCTTCATGATCATCCTGCTGGCGGGCCGCCAGGGACTGCTCGGCGGCATCACCCAGAGCCTCGGGCTCGGCAAATGGGTGTTCGCCTATTCCATGGCCGGCCTGTTCGCGGGCTATGTGTATTTCTCCCTGCCGCGCGTGCTGGTGACGCTGATGGCGGCGGCGGAAAAGCTTGATCCAGCGCTGTCGGAAGCCGCGCGCTCACTTGGTGCGGGGCGGTTCGAGGTGCTGCGCGACGTGATCCTGCCGGGGCTGGCGCCGGCGCTGATGGCCTGCGGCGCCATCGCGTTCGCCACCGCCATGGGCGCGTTCGGCACCGCGTTCACGCTCGCCACCCGCATCGATGTACTGGCCATGACGATCTATACGGAATTCACCCTGGCCGCGAATTTCTCCAGCGCCTGCGCCCTCTCGCTGGCGCTGGGGTTGATCACCTGGGGCGTGCTGGCGGCGACGCGCAATTTCGCCGGCGCCGGCGTCGCGGCGGCGGGGTGAGAGCCATGCGCACCAATCCCCTCGTTTTCGCATTTCAGCTCATCGTGACGCTGCTTGCGGCCGCTTTTCTGGTTGTGCCGGCCCTCACGAGCATACTTGCGGGCCTTACGGTCAATTATTTTCAGGGGGTACGCTCCGGCCTCACGCTAGAATGGGTGGCCCAGGTGTGGGGCCTCTATGCCCCCACGATCTTCCGCTCGATCCTGATCGCGCTCGGGACGCTCGCCGTCACGCTGCTGATCGGCGTGCCCGCCGCCTGGGCGCTGGTGCGCAAGCCCGGCCGCTTCTCCCGCCTAGTGGAGGAGATCGTAACCTTGCCCGTCGCCATCCCGGGCCTCGCCCTGGCGCTGGCGCTGATCCTCGCCTATGGCGGCATCCGGGCGTTCCGAGCGAGCGATGCGTTCATCCTGGTGGGGCACGTGCTCTACACCTTGCCCTTCATGCTGCGGGCGGTCATGGCGGTGCTCGCGGCCGTGGACGTGCGCACGCTGGAGGAAGGCGCGGCGAGTCTCGGCGCCTCGCCCTGGCAGCGCTTCATCCAGGTGGTGGTGCCCAATGCGCAGCCGGGCATCCTGGCCGGCGCGCTGATGGTGGTGACGCTCTCCATCGGCGAATTCAACCTCACCTGGATGCTGCACACGCCGCTGACCGCCACTTTGCCCGTGGGGCTGGCCGACAGCTATGCCTCCATGCGGCTCGAAATCGCGAGCGCCTATACGCTCGTCTTCTTCATCATGATCGTGCCGCTGCTGCTCGCCATCCAGTTCGTTGGCGGCGAGCGCCGGGCCCTGAACCGGAAAACCCGCCCGTGAGCCACTCTGCCCCGCCCGCCCCCGCTGCCGCGCTCGCCGGCCATGGCGCAGCCATCGCGCTGACGCGCTGCGCCAAAACCTTCGCCGACGGCACCCGCGCCCTGGAGCCGCTGGATCTCTCCATCGCGAGCGGGGAAACGCTGGTGCTGCTTGGTCCCTCGGGCTGCGGCAAGACCACCACCTTGCGCATCATCGCCGGGCTGGAGGCGCCCGACGCCGGCGGCACAGTGACCTTCGACGGCACCGACGTGACCGCTCTGCCCATCGAGAAGCGCCATGTGGGCATGGTGTTCCAATCCTATGCCCTGTTCCCCAACATGAACGTTATCGAGAACGTCTCCTACGGCCTGCGCGTGCGCGGCGTGCCCAAAGCCGAGCGGCTCAAGCGCGCCGCCGAGGTGCTGGAGATGATGCGCATCGACGCCCTCGCCACCCGCCGCATCGACCAATTGTCCGGCGGCCAGCGCCAGCGGGTCGCGCTGGCCCGCGCGCTCGCCGTGCGGCCCCGCGCCATCCTGCTGGACGAGCCGCTGACCGCGCTCGACGCCGCCTTGCGCGAGCATCTGCGCACCGAGATCGACGCGCTTTTGCGCAGCCTCGCCATCACCGCCATCTATGTCACCCACGATCAGGCGGAAGCGCTGGCGCTGGGCGACCGGATCGTGGTGATGCGGCAAGGCGCCATCGCCCAGATCGGCACCCCGCGGGAGATCTATTTTCACCCCGCCGACGCCTTCGTCGCCGGTTTCGTCGGCACCACGAACCGGCTTGAAGGCAGCGTGCGCAACGGCCGCTTCGAGACCGCCGCCGGGTGCCTGCCCCATGCGGGCGCGGACGCCGCACAGGCAGCGCTGGCCTTCCGGCCGGAGGTCGCGCGCATCTGCGCCCCGGAAGAGACCGGGCTTCACTTCACCATCGCCCAGGTGCATTTCCTCGGCGCGCGCCAGCGCGTGGTGCTGGCCGCGCCCGACGGGACCCGCATCATCGTGGAAACCGCGCCCGAGGACGCGCTGACGCTCGGCGCGCGCGTCGGCCTCGCCATCGACCCTTCCCGCCTCGTTCCGGTGTGAGCCCATGCTGATTGCCCAGTTGACCGATACCCATATCCGCCCCTCCGGCAAGCGCGCCTATGGCGTGGTCGACACCGCAGCCCACCTGGAGCGGGCGGTCGCGCACCTTCAGGCGCTCACCCCCCGCCCCGAGGTGGTGCTGGTGACGGGCGACCTCACCGATTTCGACCAGCCCGAGGAATACGCGCGCTTCCGTGCGCTCACCGACGCGCTGCCCATGCCGTTGCTGCCGATTCCCGGCAATCACGACAGCACGGCGGGCGTCGCGGCGGCCTTTCCGCAGATCGCGGCGCGGGCGCAGGCGGGCAAGCTGAACTATGTGGTGGAAGATTTTCCGGTCCGCCTCGTGATGCTGGATTCCTCCGTGGCGGGCGCGCCCCACGGCGAACTCGGCGCCCCCACGCTCGCTTGGCTCGACGAAACGCTTTCCGCCACACCGGAGCGGCCGGCGCTGGTCGCACTCCACCACCCCCCGTTCCTGACCGGCATCCGCCACATGGACCTGCAGAATTTGCGCGACGGGCAGGCGCTGGAGCAAGTGCTCGCGCGCCACGGGCAGGTCCTGGCGCTGATCTGCGGCCACGTACACCGCACGGTCTTCACCCGCTTCGCGGGCATCCCGGCCTCCATCTGCCCCTCGCCGGCCCATGCCGTGAGCCTGGATTTCGACCCGGCGGGCGAGCCGGGCTTCCATATGGAACCACCGGGCCTGCACCTGCACCGCTTCGACGGCGGGCGGCTGGTGACGCACTTGAGTTTCATCGGAAAATACGACGGGCCGCATCCCTTCTTCGGCCCGGACAAGACCTTGTTGGGCTGAGCCGGCCGCGGGCGCGAAAGTCGTTGCGCTCGAAAATGCTCTAAAGCTCGCTCTCCTGCGAGACATCCTGAAGGCGGTGGAGCGTCAGGTCCAAATGGCGCTCCAGGACGAGATGCAATCTCTCCTTGTCCCGCGCCTCCAATGCAGCCGCGATTTCGATGTGCTGCTTGACCGCCTCGGTCCAGATTTTCGGCTTGTCGTTGCCGATGAAGCGCACCCGCCGCAGCCGCTCCTGAACCGTGCGGTGAAAGCGCGCGAGCGTCTCGTTGTGCGACATATCCACCAGTAATTGGTGGAGCTGCTGGTTCAGCTTGAAATACGCGAGGCGATTGCGCGCCTCATAATCGGCGACCATCTCGTCATGGGTGGCGCGGAAGCGGGCGATCTCCTCGTCGGTCGCGATTTCGCACGCCATGCGCGCGCAGGTCTGCTCGATCGCGCCAAGCGCGCGCATCATGTCGATGGTCTCATCCAGCGCGAACTTGCGGATAATGGCGCCCTTGTTGCGCACCAAATCTACCAGACCTTCGCTGGCGAGCGTCTTCAATGCCTCGCGCAAAGGCGTTCGGGAAACGCCGAGTGATTTTCCCAGCTGAACTTCATTGATCCTGCTTCCGGGATCGAGGCGCCCTTCCACGATCATGTCGCGAATACGCATGGCGACTTCATCATGCAGCGTGCGCTGCTGAATCGGCACCTCCTGATAATCCACGGCGGCGGTTGGCCCACGGAGCAAGGTCACGGCAAACTCGAAGTTGTTCTCTCTCGTGTCTAGCGCAAAAAAAAATGCTTGCAAGCGGCTGCCCACTGCGTGCAGAACACTGTATGCACTTTGAGAGGGCGGCGACAGATCGCCCCTTGGGAGGAGCCAAGCATGGGATTTTCGACCGCCTTCAGCGGGCCGGATCGGTGCGTCATGGGTCTCGCCATGGGCGATCCGGGCGGCATCGGCGCGGAACTCGCCGCCAAAATGCTCGCCGACCCTGCCATCAGCGATGCAATGCAGCTGGTCGTCCTCGGCAACCGGGGGCTGCTGGATGCGGGCGCAGCCACCTGCGGCGTGACGCTCGATCTCTCTTCCCTGCCGCTCCAAAATCTCAGCCGCAAGGCGATCGCCGCCGCGGGCGGCCACGTGATGGTCGAGGTGGGCCGCGAAGCCGATTTGAGCCATCTGCCGGCCGGTGAGCCCACCCGGGAGGGCGGCGCCTTCGCGCTGGAGAATTTCCGCGCCGGCATCCGCCTCGCCGACGCGGGCGTGTTGGACGCGTTGTGCTTCACGCCCTTCAACAAATACGCGATGCGCCTCGCCTATCCGACGTACCAGGACGAGATCGTCTTCATTTCGGAGATCCTCGGCTCGGGCACCGGAGTCGCCGAATTCAACGTGGCCGACATCTGGACCGGGCGCGTCACCTCCCACGTGCCGCTCTCGCAGGTCGCCCCGCTCATCACCCGCGAGGCGGTGCTGGGGCGGCTGGTGATGACCGATCGCATCATGCGCGCCGGCGGCGTCGCCCATCCGAAGATCGCGGTTGCGGGACTCAATCCCCACGCCGGCGACAACGGCAATTTCGGCCATGAGGAAATCGAGGTGATCGCGCCAGCGGTCGCCGAGGGACGCGTGCGCGGGATCGACTGCGACGGCCCCTTCTCGCCGGACACGGTGTTCGTCCGCGCCAGCCGTGGCGACTTCAATTCCGTGCTGACCATGTATCACGACCAGGGTCAGATCGCGATGAAGCTCATGAGCTTCGAGAAGGGCGTGGTGCTGTTCGGTGGCTTTGCCTTTCCCATCTGCACGCCCGCCCACGGCACCGCTTATGACATCGCCGGCCACGGCAAGGCGCATCCCGGCGCGATGCGCGCGACGCTCCTACTGGCCGCAAGTCTCGCGTCCGACAGGGTCCCCACCCCTGCCCCCGCCTTGAAATCAACCGCCGCCCTCTCCGCCTGAGCGGAACCCGAGCGAAGAAAAAATAAGGGAGATTGCAGTCGTGGATTCTTTCCCGATGGTCGACGCGCATGTCCATTTCTGGGACCCCACCACCCAGAATTACCCCTGGCTGTGCGAGAAGCCGCTCATCCCGTTCCGCTACGGCGATTATTCCGCCATCTGCCGCAAATATTATCCCGAAGACTATAAGAAGGACGCCAAGGGCCACCAGGTGGTGAAGACCGTCTATATCGAGGCGGAATGGGACCCCACAGACCCCATCGGAGAGATGGAATTCATCTCCGAGATGCGCAAGCAGACCGGCTGGCCCAACGTCGCCGTCGGGCAGGCCTGGATGGATCAGCCCAATGTCGCCGAGGTGCTGGAGCGCCTGGCGGCCTTCCCCTTCGTGCGCGGCGTGCGCCACAAGCCCGTGGGCAGCAAGACGCCCGGCACCTCGGTGCAGAGCACCATGATGGACCCGGTGTGGCGGAAGGGCTTCGCGCACCTGAAGCCGAATGGCCTGCGGTTCGACCTGCAGACCCATTGGTGGCACCTGGACGATGCCGCGGACCTCGCGCGCGCGTTTCCCGACACGCAGATCATCCTGCTGCATTCCGGCCTGCCGGCGGATCGCAGCGAGAACGGCATCACCGGCTGGAAGGCCGCCATGCGCGCCTTCGCCAAGTGCCCGAACGTGGCGGTGAAGATTTCCGGCATCGGCCTGCCCGGCATTCCCTGGACGGTGGACAATAACCGCGACATCGTTCTTTCCATCATCGATTTCTTCGGCGTGGACCGCTGCATGTTCGGCAGCAATTTCCCGGTCGACAGCGTCTGCGGCGATCTCGATACGATCTTCAGCGGCTACAAGACCATCACCTCCGGCTTCTCGCTGGAGGAGCGCACCAAGCTGTTCCATGATAACGCGATCCGCTTCTATGCCATCGACTAGGCTCACATTCGCCTATATCGGCGTGGGCCTGATGGGAGGCCCCATGGCCGCGCGTCTCGTCGCCCGCGGGCACGAGGTGCATGCCTATGACGTCAGCGCCGACCGCCTGGCCGAGGCCGTGGCTGCGGGTGCCCGGCCCGCGCTCGATCCCGCCGATGCCGTGGCGGGCGCGAATGCGGTGCTGCTCAACCTGCCGACCCCGGCGGCGGTGGAGCAGGCGGTGTTCGGACCGGACGGCGTCGCGCAGGTGATGCGGCCGCCGCAGGTGCTGGTGGATTTCTCCACCATCGAGGTGGAGCGCTGCCGCGCCTTCGCCGCGCGCCTTGCCGCGCAGACGGGCTGCGCCTGGATCGACGCACCGGTCTCCGGCGGCCCGCCCGCCTCCGCGGAGGGAAAGCTTGCCGTGATGGCCGGCGGCCCGAAGGACGAGATCGAGCGTCTCGCGCCGCTGTTCGCGGATATTTCCTCCGCCTTCACCCATGTGGGGCCCACCGGCGCCGGGCTGACCGCCAAGATGGTCAGCCAGTTGATGGTCTCCTGCCTCTATGTGGTGCTGGCCGAGGGCGCCAAGCTCGCGGAACAGGCCGGCATCGACGTGGCGCGTGTTCCCGCCTGCGTCAGCGGCGGGCATGCGGACGGGGAATTGCTGCGCCAGATCTTCCCGCGCTTCGCCGAACGCGACTTCCGCCCGCGCGCCTATACGCGCCAGCTCGTCAAGGACATGCACATGGTGAAGGAGCTGGCGGACGCCGCCGGCGCGCCGACCCCCATGATGGACGAGGCCCTGCGCCTCTACGACCGCTATGTCGCCCTCGGCGGCAGCGAGCGGGACACCTCCGCCATTCTCGAACTCTACGACCACGATGCGCAGCCGCGCCACGCTCAGCCGTGACGCCAGGCCCAGCGAAGGAACCTGCGATGTCTTCCAGCACCTCGAACGTCCCGCAAACCTACGGTTTCGTCGGCCTCGGCGCCATGGGCGCGGCCATGGTGGAGCGCGCGCGCGGCAAGGGCCTCGCCGTCCATGTCTATGACCTCAACCAGGCCGCCGTCGACCGCGCCGTCGCGCTCGGCGCCACCGCCGGCAAGAGCCCCCGCGCGGTCGCCGATGCCGCCGAGATCGTGTTCTCGTCCCTGCCCACTCCGGCCATCGTGGAGCACGTCGCGCTGGGCGAGAGCGGGCTCTGCGAGGGCAGCGCCATGCGGCACTATGTGGACATGTCCACCATCGGCCCGACCATGATCCGCCACGTGGCGGAGGTGCTGGGCAAGAACGGCGTCGCCACCCTCGACGCGCCGGTGAGCGGCGGGCCGATCGGCGTGGTGAACGGCACGCTGGCGGTGATGACCGCCGGCCCGAAGGCGACGGTGGAGAAGGCCCGCCCCTTCTTCGACAGCTTCGCCCGCATGGTGGTGGAGATCAGCACCGAGGTCGGCCAGGCGCAGACGGTGAAGCTCGCGAACAACATCCTCACCGCCACCAACATGATCGCGGTGGGCGAGGCGATGGCGTTCGCGGAAAAGGGCGGCATCGACCCCGCGCTGCTGTTCCAGGTGATCAATGCCGGCTCCGGGCGCTCGTGGGTCTCGGAAGTCGCCTATCCGAATTTCGTGGTGCCGCGCACCTACAACCAGAACTTCCGCACCGAGCTGATGCACAAGGACGTGGTGCTGTGCCTGGAAGAGGCGGACCGCGCCGGCGTGCCCATGTGGCTCGGCTCATCGGTACGCCAGATGTGGCAGTTCTTCATGAGCCAGGGCATGGGCAAGGACGATTGCTCGCGCATCTCCACGGTGATCGAGGATTGGGCCGGCGTCGAGCCCACCCCGCCCAAGAGCCGCGACGCGGCCTGAGCCGCAGCCCTCACAGCCAACAGGCCACCGGAAGGTGGCGGGAGCAGACCATGCGGATACTCAAGGAAGGGCGCCAGAGCGCCGACAAGGCAGCCGATCAGGCCAAGGTGCGCGCCGTGGTGGAAGGCATTCTCGCCGATATCGAGGCGCGCGGCGACGATGCGGTGCGCGACCTCTCGGTGAAGTTCGACGGCTGGGACCGGGCCGATTATCGCCTCACGGACCGCGAGATCCGCGACTGCCTCGCCGAGCTTTCGGCACGCGATATCGAGGACATCAAGTTCGCCCAGGAGCAGGTGCGCAATTTCGCCCAGCACCAGAGGGACGCGCTCCGCGACATCGAGGTGGAAACGCTGCCGGGCGTGGTGCTCGGCCATAAGAACATCCCGGTGAATTCGGTCGGCTGCTACGTGCCGGGCGGCAAATATCCGCTGCTCGCCTCCGCCCATATGTCGGTGGTCACGGCGAAGGTGGCGGGCGTGCCCAATATCGTCACCTGCGCCCCGCCGTTCCACGGCAAGCCGGCACCCGCCATCGTCGCCGCCCAGCATCTCGCGGGCGCGGATGTGATCTATTGCTTCGGCGGCGTGCAGGCGGTCGGCGCCATGGCCATCGGCACGCAGACCATTTCCCCGGTGGACATGCTGGTGGGTCCCGGCAACGCCTATGTGGCCGAAGCCAAGCGCCAGTTGTTCGGCCGCGTCGGCATCGACCTGTTCGCCGGCCCCACCGAGACCCTCGTGATCGCCGACGAGAGCGTGGACGCGGAAATGTGCGCCACCGACCTGCTCGGCCAGGCGGAGCACGGGCCCAACTCCCCGGCCATCCTGCTCACCAATTCGGAGAAGCTGGCGCGCGAGACCATGGCCGAGGTGGAGCGCCTGCTGACCATCCTGCCCACGGGCGAGATTGCCGCGAAATCCTGGGCCGATTATGGCGCGGTGATCGTCTGCGACGATTACGAGGAAATGGTCCGCGAGGCCGACCGCATCGCCTCCGAGCATGTGCAGGTGATGACCCGCGACCCGGATTATTTCCTGAACAACATGCGCAATTACGGCGCCCTGTTCCTCGGCCCGCGCACCAATGTGGCGTTCGGCGACAAGGTGATCGGCACCAACCACACCCTGCCGACGCTGGGAGCTGCCCGCTACACCGGCGGGCTTTGGGTCGGTAAGTTCATCAAGACCGTCACCTACCAGCGCGTCACCACCGACGCCGCCTCGGCGATGATCGGCGAATATTGCTCGCGCCTCTGCATGCTGGAGGGCTTTGCCGGCCATGCCGAGCAGGCCAACATCCGCGTGCGGCGGTATGGCGGGCGGAACATCCCCTATGCCACGGCCGCGGAATAGGGGTTAGCCATGAACACGACCGACCACCACACGGGCGGATACGTCCCCGCCTTCGACCTCACGGGCAAGCGCGCGCTGATCTCCGGCGCGGGACGCGGCATCGGCCTCGCCTCGGCCCGCACGCTCGCAGCCATGGGCGCCCATGTCACCCTCGCCGCCCGCTCGGGCGATGAGATCGGCGCAGCGGCGGATGAAATCATCCGCGAGGGCGGTTCCGCC
Source organism: Roseixanthobacter pseudopolyaromaticivorans (assembly GCF_043195145.2). Taxonomy (NCBI): domain Bacteria; kingdom Pseudomonadati; phylum Pseudomonadota; class Alphaproteobacteria; order Hyphomicrobiales; family Xanthobacteraceae; genus Roseixanthobacter; species Roseixanthobacter pseudopolyaromaticivorans. The sequence continues at coordinate 1,501,506 of NZ_CM195539.1, read as the reverse complement.
GATACGCTGTGCATGGACGTGAGCGCCGTCGAGACCATTCCGGCGGCACTGGAGGGGCGCGCGCCCTACGACATCCTGGTGAACAACGCCGGCACCAACCGCACCAAGCCGTTCCTCGACGTGCCGGTGGAGGATTTCGACGTCATCATGGGTCTCAACGTCCGCGCCGCCTATTTCGTGGCGCAGGCGGTGGCGCGCGGCATGGCCGCCGCCGGGCGCGGCGGCTCGATCATCAACATGTCCTCGCAGATGGGCCATGTGGGCGCGGCCACCCGCACCGTCTATTGCGCCTCCAAATGGGCCATGGAGGGCATGACCAAGGCCATGGCGGTGGACCTCGCGCCCTATGGCATCCGCGTCAACACATTGGGTCCCACCTTCATCGAAACGCCCCTCTCGGGAAATTTCCTGAGCAATCCCGCGTTCCGCGCCGAGGTGCTGAGCAAGATCAAGCTCGGCCGCATCGGCAAGGTGGAAGACCTGATCGGCGCGGTGGTGTTCCTCGCCTCCGACGCCTCCGCCCTGATGACCGGCTCGTCCCTCGTGATCGACGGCGGCTGGACCGCCGACTGACGGCGCCGCCACCCAACTGGAGTTTGTACATGCTGCTCGAAGGCAAGGTCGCGATCATTACAGGCGCGGCGTCCGAACGCGGGATCGGCCGCGCCACGGCGAAACGGTTCGCCGATGAAGGCGCGCGGGTGGTGATCGTCGATCTCGACGCCATCGCCGCTGAGGCCGCCGCCGCCGGCATCGGCCCCGCGCATCGCGGCTTTGCCTGCGATGTCGCCGACCCCGACCAGTGCCATGCGCTGATCGCCGCCGTGCTGGCCGAATATGGGCAGATCGACGTGGTGGTGAATGCCGCCGGCGTCAGCCAGAGCGACAGCCTGATGGAGATCACGCAGGAGAAGTTCGACCTCGTGATCGACGTCAGCCTGCGCGGCAGCCTCAACATGTGCCAGGCGGCGGTGCCGCACATGCGCGAAAGCGGCGGCAGCATCGTTTGCTTCGGCTCGGTCGCAGCCCAGCGCGGCGGCGGACTATTCGGCGGCCCGCATTACGCCGCTGCCAAGGGCGGGGTGCACAGCCTGACCAAATCCCTAGCGCGTGAACTCGGCAAAGACCGCATCCGCGTCAATGCCGTCTCCCCCGGCACCATCGATACCGACATCTTCCAGGGCAAGATGAGCGCCGAGCGCAAGGCGCAGATCGCCGCCGACATCCCGCTCGGCCGCCTCGGCTCGGCGGACGACGTGGCCTGCGTCTGCCTGTTCCTGGCGTCCGACCTCGCCCGTTTCGTCACCGGCTCCATCCTCGACGTGAACGGCGGGCAGTTCATCCATTGACGCGCCCCGGCCGGCGCATGCGTCGCCGGCCCAACAAGAATTCCGCGCCAACGCGGCTCGCACCAACAGGGAGATAAAGACGATGGCCTCAGTCGAAGTTCGTGACGTCAAGAAGCGGTTCGGCGCCGCCGCGATCATCGACGGGGTGTCGATCGACATCACCGACGGGGAATTCGTCGTGCTGGTCGGCCCGTCCGGATGCGGGAAATCCACCTTGCTGCGCATGATCGCAGGGCTGGAGAGCATCTCCGGTGGCGAGATCCGCATCGCCGAGCGGGTGGTGAACGACGTGCCGCCCAAGCAGCGCGACATCGCCATGGTGTTCCAGAATTACGCGCTCTATCCGCACATGACGGTGCGCGCCAACATGGGCTTCTCGCTCGATTTGCAGCGGGCGCCCAAGGCCAAGATCGAGGAGCGGGTGGATCGCGCGGCGCAGATCCTCGGCCTGTCCCATCTGCTCGACCGCTTTCCGCGCCAGCTCTCCGGCGGCCAGCGCCAGCGCGTGGCCATGGGCCGGGCGATCGTGCGCGATCCGCAATTGTTCCTGTTCGACGAGCCGCTCTCCAACCTCGACGCCAAGCTGCGCGTGACCATGCGCGCCGAGATCAAGGAACTGCACCAGAAGCTCGGCACGACCATGATCTATGTGACCCACGACCAGATCGAGGCCATGACCATGGCCGACAAGATCGTGGTGATGCGCGAGGGCGTGGTGGAGCAGATCGGCGCCCCGCTCGAGCTCTACGACTCCCCGGCGAACCAGTTCGTCGCCGGCTTCATCGGCTCGCCGGCCATGAATTTCCTGGAAGGCACCATCACCCCCGCCGGTTTCTCGCTGGGCGAAGGCATCGTGATGCCACTCCAGACGCGCGCGGTGAAGACCGGGCCGGCGATCTACGGCGTGCGGCCGGAGCATCTGCGCCTCGATCCCGCGGGCGTGCCGGTGGAAGTGGTCGTGGTCGAGCCCACGGGCGCTGAGACCCACGTGGTCGCGCGCGTCGCCGGGCAGGACATCAATTGCGTGCTGCGCGAGCGGCTCGCGATCGCGCCGGGCGACCGGCTGACGGTGGCGCCCGACGCCGGCATCGAACACCTGTTCGATGCCGTCACGGGGGCACGCCTCAACTAGCTGCGCATTCAAAGCTCAAAAACAAAGGATCTCGCTTCCGAAGATCCTGGTGGGAGGAAAGCCTGATGACATTGGACCGTCGAACATTCCTGACCGGGGCCGCCGCCGTCGGCGTGGCCGCGAGCACTGATCTTCTCTCCTTCGCAAAGGCCTGGGCCGCCACCAATTCGTGGAAGCCGGAAGCGGGATCCGAACTGCGGATCACCCGTTGGCGCCGCTATCTGGAAGCCGAGGACAAGGCCTTCATGGCGATCACGGAGGCCTTCACCAAGGCCACCGGCACCAAGATCACGGTGGTTTCCGAAAACTGGGACGACATCCAGCCCAAGGCCTCGGTCGCGGTGAACGTGGGCAGCGGCCCGGACATGTTCTGGGGCCTGTTCTCCCTGCCCCACCTGTTCCCGGACCATGCGGTGGACGTCACCGATGTCGCCGACTATCTGGGCGGCAAATACGGCGGCTGGATCGGCGCCTCGTCGACTTTCGGCCGCAGCGGCGACAAGTGGATCTGCATCCCGGTCGCGGTGAACGGCAATTACATCAACTACCGCATCTCGGCGGTGAAGAAGGCCGGGTTCTCCGAATTCCCGACCACCAACGCCGCCTTCCTCGAACTGTGCAAGGCGATGAAGGCGAACAATACGCCCGCCGGCATGCCGCTCGGCCGCGCCACCGCGGACGCCAACGCATGGCTGCACTGGGCGCTCTGGAGCCACAACGCCTCGCTGGTGGACGAGAAGGGCAAGGTCATCATCGACGCGCCCGAAACCGCGGACGCGCTGCGCTATGTGAAGGCGCTCTACGACACCTTCCTGCCCGGCACCGCCTCCTGGCTGGATCCCACCAACAACGCGGCGTTCGCGGCCGGCGAATGCTATCTCACCAACAACGGCTGCTCGATCTACCAGAACGCCCTGGCGCAATCGAAGGTGCCGGAAGGCGCGGACGCGGGGGCCAAGGAGCAGGCCGCCAAGATGGCGGCGCTCGCCGCCGACATGGACCACGCCGTCTATCCCATCGGGGTTGCCGGTAAGCCCACCGAGCTGCAGCTCGCCTTCCCGCTGGTGGCCTTCAAATACACCAAGTATCCGCAGGCCTGTAAGGCGTTCATGGCGTTCCTGATGGAAGCCAACCAGATGAACCCGTGGCTGGAAAGCTCGCGCGGCTACCTGACTCAGACGCTGAACGCCTACGATTCCAACCCGGTCTGGACCTCCGACCCGAAGATCAAGATCTTCCGCGAGGCCACCGCCCGCAGCCTGTGGCCCGGCTTCCGGGGCGCGCTCGACCGCCGCGCGGCGGCGGCGCTGGCGGACTTCATCATCGTCGACATGTTCGCCTCCGTGGCAACCGGCCGGTCGAACGAGAAGGAAGCCATGGCGAACGCCGCCCGATCGGCCCAGCGCATCTATCGCTGAGCCGGCACGACCTTCGCTGGCCGCCCGACGCTTCCCGCGCCGGGCGGCCCACGACGCCCGCTGAACAGCGCAGAGATTTCGGGATGAGCCTCATCATGAACGCCCAAGTGGCCACCAAGCCGGAAACGCCCGTCCGCCGCTCGCGGTGGATGGCGCTGAGCGGAAATCGAAACTTCCAGGCCATCTGGTTCATGCTGCCGGCGGTGGCGTTCTTGATCCTGTTCCTCGCCTATCCGCTCGCCTATGGCGTGTGGCTGAGCTTCACCGACACACGCATGGGGAGCCCGGGCGAGTTCATCGGCATCGGCAATTATATCTGGCTGATCGACGATCCGGTTTTCATCATCGCGGTGATGAACACGCTGATCTTTACCGCCGGCGCGAGCATCTTCAAATTCGTCATCGGTTTCTACCTCGCGATCCTGCTGAACAAGCGGCTGCCGTTCAAGGCGCTGATCCGGGCGGTGGTGCTGCTGCCCTGGATCGTGCCGACCGCGCTCTCGGCCATCGCCTTCTGGTGGATCCTGGACAGCCAGTTCTCGGTCATCTCCTGGTCGCTGAAGTCCCTCGGGCTGATCGACCACAACATCAACTTCCTCGGCGACCGCAATCTTGCACGCGCATCCGTGATCTTCGCCAATGTGTGGCGCGGCATTCCCTTCATCGCCATCACCCTGCTCGCGGGGCTTCAGACGGTTCCGGCCTCGCTCTATGAGGCCGCCACCATCGACGGTGCGTCGAGCTGGCAGATGTTCCGCCGCATCACCTATCCCATGCTCACCCCCATCATCGCCGTCGTGATGACGTTCTCGGTGCTGTTCACCTTCACCGAATTCCAGCTGATCTGGGTGCTGACGCGCGGCGGACCGGCCAATGCCACCGACCTGATGGCGACGCTCTCCTACCAGCGCGCGATTCTCGGCGGCCAGCTGGGCGAAGGATCGGCCATCGCGGTGGCGATGATCCCGTTCCTGCTCGGCGCCATCATGATTTCCTGGTTCGGCCTGCAGCGGCAGAAATGGCAGCAGGGGAACGACCAATGACCCATCCCACGGAGGCCACCATGGCTGACACATCGGCGGCCCGGATCGGGCGCAAGGCGAAATCCGCCCCCGAGGGCGAGGGCATGGACTATCTGGAGACCCTCCCGAAGCGGGTAGTCTATCTGTATGTCCCGCTCACCATCATCCTGTTCGTGCTGCTGTTCCCCTTCTATTGGATGACGCTGACCTCGTTCAAATCGACGGCCGAGCTGACGGATTTTAACACCTTCAACCCGTTCTGGGTGTGGCAGCCCACCTTGCAGCATCTCAAGGACCTGCTGTTCGGCTCGCATTATCCGCGCTGGCTGCTCAACACCATGATGGTCTCGGTGACGGCCACCGCCCTCTCGCTCGCGGCCGCGGTGCTGGCCGCCTACGCGATCACCCGCATCCGCTTCCGCGGGGCGCGCTTCATGGGCGTGATGATCTTCTTCGCCTATCTCGTGCCGCCCTCGGTGCTCTTCATCCCGCTCGCCGTGGTGGTCTCCGCCTACGGCCTGTTCGACAGCCCGCTGGCGCTGATCCTGACCTATCCGACCATCCTGATCCCGTTCTCCACCTGGCTGCTGATCGGCTATTTCAAGACCATTCCCTACGAGTTGGAAGAGTGCGCGCTGATGGACGGCGCCTCGCGCCTGCAGATCCTGCTCCGCATCATCCTGCCGCTGGCGGTGCCGGGGCTGATCTCGGCCGGCATCTTCTGCTTCACCTTGTGCTGGAACGAATTCATCTACGCGCTGGTGTTCATCCAGTCGGAGGCGAACAAGACCGTGCCCATCGCCATCGTCACCGTGTTCACGGACGGCGACAATTATCGCTGGGGTGCTCTGATGTCCGGGGCTCTGGTGGGCTCCCTGCCGATCTGCATCCTCTATTCCTTCTTCGTGAACCACTATGTCTCCTCGCTGGCCGGCGCCGTGAAGGAGTGAGTGCCGGCCGCTGAAGCTTCGACACGAAAAAAGCCGGGGCGCTCGCGCGCTCCGGCTTTTCGTTAAAGAGGGGACTGGTCCGCGCGCCCGTTCAGGCCACGCCCGCGGTAAGGAATTCGTCCACCGCGTTCCAGAGCAGGTGCCGCTTGATGCCCAGCGGGCTCACATGGGCAATGCCCGGCAGGCTGGCGAAGCGCTTGTCGCCCGCGGGAAGCTGGCGGAAAAACTCCAGCAGGTCCTCGATGGTGGCGATGCCGTCGTGCTCACCCCGCACGATCAGGGTGGGCGCGGCGATCTTCTGCGGGTCCACCAGGGGCAGGTTCGTCGTCATGTCGAGATAGGTGCCGGTGGGCACGCTGTCGCCGAGCGCCATCTGCGCTTCGGCGCATGCGGCGATGACGGCCGGATGGGTCGTACCGGGCAGGTCGCGGGTGAAGATGCTCTCGATATAGGCATAGCTGATGGGCCGGCGGTTGCTGGCCCGGAACGAGGCGATGCCTTCCTTGCGCTTGGCGAGCGTGGGCGAACCCTCGCCGGTCCACACGAAGGCATCGAGCACCAGGCGCTGCACCACGTGCGGCGCATTCTGCGCGAACAGGGCCGCTCGCAGAGCGCCGGAGGACATTCCATAGACATAAGCGTGGGGCGAGCCCGTCGCCTGCGCGATCACTTCATGGGCGGCGGCAAGATCCAGCGCGCCCGAGGCGACATCCGAATTGCCGTCGGTGATGGTCGAGCGGCCATAGCCTTCGTGGTCTAGCGTCCACACGTCCCAGCCGCGCCACGCCAGCCAGTCCATGAACGAATAATCCGGTTGTCCCGGCACCTGGAGATCGAAGGAGGGGATGCCGCAGGTGGAGGAGCCGTGCACGAGAATGATCGGCGGGCGACCGTCCGGTGCGGGGTGCGCCAGACGCTTGCGCCACAGGAACAGGGACACCGGGCCCTTTCGGGCCCAGTGCTCCTCGCTTTGGATTTCGGACGTCATTGCAGCCTCAGTTCTTGGGCAGGAAGTCGTTCGTGAAGGTGTTTTCGTAGACGATGGGGGTGGTGCCGGCGGGCTGGAGGAAGTCGTACACCTTCTTCGCGCCCTCCAGGCTCATGCGGCCGTCTGTGCTCCAGATCTGGCGCACGATTTCGTAGGCCTTGTCATTGGTCGCGGAGGACATGTCCGGGAATTCGGCGGCCATGATCGCCTTGCCGCGTGCGGGGTCGAGCAGGATCTTCTGCGCTTCCGCGAACACCGCCACCACCTTGCGCACCGTCTCCGGCCGCTCGCGCAGCATGTCGGGGTGGGTGGCCAGCGTCATGAACACCAGGTCGCGGAACTCGGGGATTTCGCCGTTCATCAGATTGATGAAGATCTTGCCCAGCCCCTCCTGCTCGACCACCGCGCCTGCGGGCTCGAACGGGATGCCCGCATCCACCAGCCGGCCGCGGAACGCGCCCACGTAGGAGGCGGCATCCGTGCCGAGATAGACCAGCTCCACGTCGCCCGGCAGCGCGAGGCCGTAGCGCTTGGCCAGCACGCCGAGCATTTTCTCGCCAGACCCGCCGGCGGACGGCGCACCCACCTTCTTGCCCTTCAGCGCCCGCACCTTCTGCTCGATGGTGGCGTTGGGGTAGGCGTCATAGAAGGCGTTGGTGGCGATGAGATTGTTCAGCGGCCGCGTGGTGACATTGAACACCGAGACGATGTTCTTGCCCTGCGCCGCGGCGGTGAGCACGTGCTCATAGCTCAGCACGCCGAAATCGGCGCTGCGCCCGAGCACCGCCTGGAACACCAGGGCGCCGCCCTTGATGAAGGTGACATCCGCCTTCAGCCCGTGCTTTTCGAACAGGCCCTCGCGCATGGCCACATAGAGCGGGCCGGCATAATAGCCGTGTCCGATATTGGCGATGCGCACGGTTTCCTGCGCGCGCGCGGCGCCTTGCCAAAGAAAGCTGGCGCAAAGCGCGGCCAGCGCCAGTTTCAGGTGCTGTTTCATCTGTTCCTCCCGATGCGCCGGCCCCTTGTTTTTTACGAGGCTCGGCTTTTCTTCTTTTCTTCCAACTGCGCCACACGGCTCAGCGGCTGATGACCTTCCAGCCGTCCAGCTTTGCCTGGACCGTGCCGACAATCTCGTTGAACACCACCGCGAGTCCGGCGATCGCAACCAGCGCGGCGAACACGCCGGCCGTGTCGAAATCGCTGCCGGCGCGCTGCACCAGATAGCCGAGGCCCCGGTTGGCCGCGATCATCTCACCGATGATGGTGCCGATCAGCGCGAACGGCACCGCCGTCTTCAAGCCCACGAAGATCCAGGCCAGCGACGAGGGCAGGATGACCTTCATCAGGATCTGCCGCTTGGAGGCCCGCATGAGGCGGGCGCCGTCGATCAGGTCCTGGTCCACCTCGCGCACGCCGGCATAGGTGTTCACGAACACCAGGAACACCACCAGGATCGCCGCAAGCGCCACCTTGGATTCGATGCCGAGGCCGAACCACAGGATGAACAGCGGCGCGAGCGCGACCTTCGGCACGGCGTTGAAAGCCCAGATATAGGGGTTCAGCAGGCGGCTGAGAAACGGCGACAGGCCGAGCCACACGCCGCCCGCGACGCCGGCCACGGCACCGATCGCGAAGCCGAGAACGGTCGCGTACACCGTCGCCCAGATATGGATGAAGATCGAGCCGTTCAGGGTCCAGGTCCAGAGCCTGCCGGCGATGGCGATGGGATTGCTGATGAGGAAATTGTCCACCAGCCGGCCGGAGGCGAGCTGCCACACGATGAGCAGCGCGACCCCAAGCAGGACCTGAAGCCAGACCATCCGGCCCGTGCCCATGTCCGCCAGCCGGCGCGGCTCGTTTGCGGCCTGCTTGCCGCCGGGGGCGGAGCGGGGAGTCTGCATGAGGCTGGTCTCCGGTTCTGCGGCCACCTTCGCCGGGGTCATAGGCGCACCTCGTCATATTGGGTGCGCAGGCGGTCCCACAGGGCGTTGTGAATGCGGTGGAACGGTTCGGTAAAGCGCACTTCGTGAACGTCGCGCGGGCGGGGCAAATCGATCTCCTGCTCCAGCACGATGCTGGCGGGGCGGCGGGTGAACACCACCACCCGGTCGGCCAGCGTGATCGCCTCCACCAGATCGTGCGTCACGAACAGGATGGTCTGCTGCTGCTCCTCCCACAGGCGCATCAGGAGCGCATGCATGGCGATGCGCAATTGCGCATCCAGCGCCGCGAACGGCTCGTCCAGCAGCAGGGCGTTCGGCTTGTAGATCAGCATGCGGGCGAGGCAGACGCGCTTGCGCATGCCGCCCGACAATTCGTGCGAATATTTCTGCTCGAACCCCGAGAGACCCACGAGGTCGATCAGCTTTGCGGCGGCGGCATAGCGTTCCGCCTGCGGCACCCCGGCGACCTCCAGGGGAAAGGCGACGTTGTCCAGCACCGTGCGCCACGGCAGCAGATTGTCCTTCTGCGTCATGTAGCCGACGTTGGTATTGACGTCGGTGACGCGGGCACCGTCATAGAACACCTGCCCCTCGCTCGGCGGATAGAGGCCGGCAATCATGTTCAGCAGCGTGGATTTCCCGCAGCCGGACGGGCCGATGAGCGCGACGATGGACTTCGGCGCAATCGAAAGGTTCACATCCTCCACGGCATGAAGCGCGCTCTCCTTCTTCTTGAACGTCTTGCTGATGTGCTGAAGCTCGATCATGCCTGTTTCCCGTTCAGAAGATCATGCGTTGCTGGCCGCCATCCACGTCGATATTGGCGCCCGTCACGAAACCGGCGCGGGCCGAGGCGAGGAACGCCACGGCGTCGGCCACCTGGTCGGGTGTGCACCAGCGGCCGAGGGGCGGTGCGGTGCCCCACCCGCTCTCCTGCTGGCCGAGGCCGCGCCCGAGATAGGGTTCGGTACCGATGCTCCTGCCCTGGGGGCCGGGCGCCGCGGCGCCGACACACACCGCATTGACCGTTATGCCCTTGGGTCCGAAATGGTCGGACACCGACTTTACGAAAGCATGCTGCGCGGCGCCAAGCACGGCCGCCGCCAGAAAATCGCTGCTGGGAATCTTGCCCGCCGCGTTGACGAGCACGATGATCCGCCCGCCGCCATCCTTGGGCATATGGGCGGCGCCCGCCTGCACGAAGGCCCAGAGCGCCACCAGCCCGTCCCGCAGATACTGCGCGAGGCGCTCCGCCGGCACCGTGTCCAGCGTTCCTTCCAGCGGCGCGCAGACATCCGCCACCAGAATGTCCGGCGCCCCGAACGTGACCACAGCGGCGCGCACCATCTGCGCCATGCCTGCCGCCGGATCGCCTTCAGGCATGGGGATCGCCCGGGCTTCCCCGTGGGCCCCCAGCGCCGCAATCGCGGCCCAGAGCGCGCGGGCGTCCTGCCCGCCGATGGCGACGCGCGCGCCCTCCTGGAGGAGCCGCGCGGCCACCGCCGACCCGAACGGGGAACAGCCGTTGGAGACGATAGCGGTCTTTCCCGACAAGCTCAGATCCATGGCGCCCGCCTATCCGAACACGTGGCGGTGATACCCGCCGTCGATCGACACCGAGCTGCCGCTGACATGGTCCGCCCGATCCGAAACCAGGAAGGCCACGAGGTCCGCCACCTCCTCGGCCGTGCCGAGGCGCCCGAGCACATTGGCCCGAGTGAAACCGGACGCCGCGCTCGCGCGGTCGAGGTTTCGGTCCGCCATTTCCTTGGCGATGACGCCCGCGAGAATATCGGTCTCGATATATTGCGGGCACACCGTGTTGATGCGGATGTTCTCCCGCGCCAGCGCGTCCGCCAATGCTTTCGACATGGCCTGGGCCGCCGCGTTCGCGATGCCCGATGGCAGCCGGTCGGGATGGGGATGACGCGTTGCCTGGCCGATGATGTTCACCACCCGGCCATCGCCGCGCGCCCGCATGCCGGGCAGCACCGCCCGGATCATGCCCAGAAAGCCGAACAGCTTGTCGTCGAGCTGGCCCTGGAGCTGCGCGTCGGTCATGTCGTCCACGGTGGCCCGCACGTGGGTGCCCGCATTGTTGACGAGGATGTCCACACGCCCGAACCGCTCCAGGGTCGCCTCAACCAGCCGGTCGCGATCGGCGGACACCGAAGTATCCGCCGCCACCGCGAGCACGGCTTCCTCCACCGCATCCCCGCAAGAAGCGCGCAGCCGTTCGGCCGCCGCTTCCAGCCGGGCGGGATCGCGCCCACAGATCGCCACGCGCGCCCCCTCCGCGAGCAGGCGGGCGGCAATGGCGAAGCCGATCCCCCGCGAGCCCCCGGTGACGATCGCCGTGCGTCCTGTCAGCGCGAGGTCCATGGGCTCACCAAAGCCCCTTGAGACGGCCGCCGTCCGTGTTCAGCGACACGCCGGTGATGTAGCTGGCGCGCTCCGAGCACAGGAAGGCGATGGCGTTCGCCAGTTCTTCCGGCCGGCCGAAGCGGCCGAGCGCGTTCTTCTTGGCGGCGAGCTTGCGCGCTTCTTCGGTGGACTGGACGCCGAGGTCCTTCTTCAGGCCCTCCTCGTTGCGCCGCCACAGATCGGTGGCCACCCAGCCGGGGCAGATGGCGTTCACCAGCACATTGTCCGGCCCGAATTCGGTGGAGAGCGACTTGGTCATGTTAAGCAGAGCGCTGTTGGTAATCGCCGAGCCGAACATGTAGGGGTCCGGCTCCTTGCCGGCGCCGCCGATGAGGCTGACGATGCGGCCCCACTTCTTCTCCCGCATGATGGGCGCCACCGCGCGGATCGCCCGCATCCAGCCGAACAGCTTGGTGTTGAGCTGGTTTTGCAGGCCCTCGTCGGTCATCTCCTTGAACCGGCCGGAATACATCTCGCCGGCGCAGTTCACGAGAATATCGACGGTGCCATAAGCGGCGACCGTTTCCTTCACGAGGCGCTCGACATCGGCCTGCTGGCGGGAATCCGCCTGGGTGGCGCGGATTTCGCCGCCGGTCTTCTGCGCGAGTTCAGCGGCGGTCGCCGCCGCCTGATCGCCATGACGCGAGGAGATCATGACCTTGACCCCCGCTTCCAGGAATTCGCGCGCAGCCTCGCGGCCGATGCCTCGGCTGCCGCCGCTCACGATGGCCACCCGCCCTTTGATCCCAAGATCCATGTGTGTCGTCCTTTGAGGTGAAAATCCAGCGGCCGGCGGCCGCGTGCTTCTGCCGGCCGCCCGCGGCGGGCCGGAATGATCGGGGCATGCGGCAGCGCTCCCTGCGGCGCCGAGCCCGAGACGAATGCGCGAGGAAAGGCGCAGGGCCGCCCTGCCGGGCCAAATCGGCGCCGGCCGGGAACTCCATGCCGTTCAGGGATTGCGTGCGACGCACCGCGGCGGCCGGCGGCTCCGCTGGAGAAGAGCCGGCACTGACGCGGGCGTACTACGCCTCAGATGGGTGTGGAACCATGGGACACCTCGCTTGTCCGCTGGATGGGCCCGCGCGACGTGTCGCGGCGAGACCTGTCAGGACTGGCCCTTGCGGGCGGCGTTTCTCTCCGGGGCTGCTGACCCCACCCGGCTTTATGTTTGATTTCGTTTCAGCCAGGATTGTAGGATAATCTTGTTGGATAGATATCCTGTCAAGGCCTCTTGTGCTAATCCGGTCGAAGCGGTGAGAGGGTGGCGATGGAGCTGAATGGAGAGGGCCTCGATGCCCGGCACGGACAGACCGTGGAACACACGGTCCAGCGGCTGCGCGATGCGATCTTCGCGGGCCGGCTCGTTCCCGGCCAGCGGCTGATTGCCGGCGATCTGACGGCGGAAATCGGCATCAGCCGCGGAACGGTGCGCGAAGCGTTTCGCCGCCTGGAGGCTGACGGCCTGCTGGAAATCATCCCCAATCGCGGCGCTGTGGTGCGCCGGCTCTCACGCGAGCAAGTGCGCGAGTTGTTCCAGATCCGCGAAAATCTCGAAAGCCTCGCCGCCCGCCTTGCCGCCGAGCATATCGGCATCGACGCGAACCGTGATTATTTCATCAATGTCTGGAATACGGTGCGCCCGTCTGGCGAGATGCTGAAGACGCACCTCTTCATGGAGCACAACCGGCTGTTCCACCGCAGCATCGTCAAGATCAGCGGCAACACCATGCTGTCCGATCTCATCGAAACCTTGCACCTGCCGGTGGTGATGTTCCAGGTGGGACAGGTGATGCAGCCGGAGAATATGGAAAGCTCGCACCAGGACCACGTGCGGGTCGCGCAGGCGATCCTCGATGCGGACCCCGCCAGCGCGGAGCACGAGATGCGCCTGCACCTCAAGCGCTCCGGCGAATGGGTGCTGCGCCTGCCGAGCTTCGCCTTCAAGGGCGACCGCTGATCCCGCGCTCTCCCGCGCGACCAATTCGGCGCGCCTATCGTCCGCCCGCCTCGCGCCCGTCGGCCGGAGGCCGTGCGGCGAGGATCGCCACCGCCGCGAGCCCGCCGATGATCGAAATATGCTCAATGAAGATGTTGCGGTTAAGCACCTGCTCCGCCACCGGCTTGAGCCAGAAGGCGTGGGCGCTCAGGGTCGCGACGGCCGTGAAGGCAGCGAGCAGCGCGGCGCCGATCCAGGTGAGCCGCGCACCCGCGATGAGCAATGCCGAGCCGCCGAGCTGGGTCGCGATCACCAGCGCCGCGAAAAGCGCCGCCGGCTCCAGCCCCGTGAGCCCGCGCACCTCGCCGATCGCCCCGTTAAAATCGGCGAGCTTGGCAAAGCCGCTGAAAAGGAACGGCGCCGCCACCGCGATGCGCGCCAGAAGCGCCATCGCGGGGGATCGCAGGATGGCGTCGGCGCACGCCTGAACGCCGCCGAGGATGCTTGTCGCCATGGCCTTCGCCTCATTTTGCCGCCGGTTCGCGAACCGCGCGGCGCCCGGTTTCAGAACGCCCAGCAGGAACAGCCGAGCGCACCCCAGAAGGCCCCTTCGTCGCGTGCCGGCGCGGCTGAGGAGAGTGCCTTGGCATGGGCGTGCCCATGCACGCCGCAGGCGCTGGCGCAGCCGCAGCCGGTGAAGGCATAGCGGCGGTCTTCCGCCTGCGCCCGCTTCTGATAGCCGCCGAAGGTGCGCACCGGCGACCAGTCCGGCATGGCAGGCGGCAACGGCGGGGCAAGCCCGGCGTAATCGCCCACGCCATGCACCGGCTTGCCTCCCAGCAAGGTGAGCACGCTCTCGATGTCCTGGATCTGGTCCTCGGGCACGGAGAAATAATCGCGGTCCAGCACGATCAGATCAGCCAATTGCCCGGCCTTGATCTGCCCCTTCTTGCCGACTTCGGTGGAGAACCAGGTGTTGGCCTCGGTCCACAGACGCAGCGCGTCTTCCCGGTTCAGCAGGTTCTGCTGGGGATAGAGCTTCAGGCCGCCGAGCGTCTGTCCGGTCACCAGCCAGGACAGCGAGACCCAGGGATTATAGCTCGCGACGCGGGTCGCATCCGTCCCGGCGCCGACCGGAACGCCGGCCTCCAGCATGCGCTTGATGGGCGGGGTCCGCTCGGCCGCCTTGGCACCGTAGCGCTCCACGAAATCCTCGCCCTGGAACATCATACGGTGCTGAACCGCGATGCCCCCGCCGAGCGCGGCGATGCGGTCGATGTTGCGGTCGGAAATGGTCTCGCAATGGTCGAAGAACCAGTTGAGGCCCTTAAGCGGCACGTCGCGGTTTACCTTCTCGAACACGTCGAGGGCGCGGGTGATGGTTTCGTTATAGGTGGCGTGCAGGCGCCAGGGCCAGCGGTTCTGCGCCAGCAGGCGCACCACGGGTTCGAGATCGCCTTCCATGGAGGGCGGCATGTCCGGCCGCTCGAAGCTGAAATCCTCGAAATCCGCCGCCGAATAAACCAGCATCTCGCCGGCGCCGTTGTGGCGATAGAGGTCGTCGCCCTGCCCCGGCTTCACCTGCTTCGACCAGCTCTCGAAATCCGCCAATTCCTGCTTCGGCTTCTGGGTGAAGAGGTTGTAGGCGATGCGCACCGTCAGCTCGCCGTCCGTGTGCAGCTTCTCGATGATCGAATAATCTTCGGGATAGTTCTGGAACCCGCCGCCGGCGTCGATGATCGTGGTGACGCCCAGCCGGTTCATTTCGCGCATGAAATGACGGGTGGAATTGATCTGGTATTCCGGCGGCAGCTTCGGTCCCTTGGCGAGGGTCGCATAGAGGATCGTCGCATTGGGCCGCGCCAGCAGCAGGCCGGTGGGATTGCCGTTCGGATCGCGCTGGATCTCGCCGCCGGGCGGGTTCGGCGTGTCCTTGGTATAGCCTGCCGCGCGCAGGGCCGCTCCGTTCAGCAGCGCCCGGTCGTACAGATGGAGGATGAACACGGGAGTGTCGGGCGCGGCGAGATTGATCTCCTCCAGCGTCGGCAGGCGCTTTTCCGCGAACTGGTGCGCGGTGAAGCCGCCGACCACCCGGACCCATTGAGGCGCGGGCGTTTTCGCCACCTGCTGCATCAGCATTTCCATCGCCTGCGCGAGCGAGCGCACACCATCCCAGCGCAGTTCCAGATTGTAGTTCAACCCGCCGCGGATGATGTGCATGTGGCTGTCGATGAGGCCGGGCACGGCGCGCCGTCCGCCAAGGTCGATCACCTGCGTCTGCGGGCCGGCCAGCGCGCGCATCTCCGCCTCGGTTCCGGCGCCGATGAACACCCCGCCTGCGATGGCCACCGCCTCGGGCGCGGGATTGGAGCGGTCCAGCGTGGTGAAGCGGCCGTTGACGAGGATCAGCTCGGCATGGGTCTTTTCGGCGGGCGTCGGTCCGGCGGTCATGGGGGAAGCCTTCGGCTGATCTGAATTCTGGGCGTTGGCGGGGCCGCCGAGGAGGGAGGCAGCGCCCATGGCTGCGGCGCCGGTGGTGAGGGTACGGCGGGACAGGCTCATGACGGGTTCCTCGTTTCGGAGGGCGGAACGGATGTGGAAGATTTGCGGGGCGCCCCGAGGATCGGCGGGGCGCATTCGCTCATGAACCAGGACAGCGTCACCGGCTGGCCACTGAGCGCCCGCTTCGCCACCGGCACCGCCTGCTCGCCGATCAATATGCCGAGCAGCCCCATCAGGGCCACGACCGGCGGCGCTGGGGATTTCACATCCAGCAGCGCGTAGATGATGCCGACGAGAATTCCGACGGCCAGCGAGGTCACATAGAGCTTCATCGAACCCTCCGGTGGGTTTCAGCCGGCGTGCGGCCGGCGGGAACGCCGCCGGCCGCCAGGAGCAAGTGCCCCGAGGATCATGCCTTGATGAAGGCGAGCAGATCCGGATTGATCACCTCGGCATGGGTGGTGAGCATGCCGTGGGGATAGCCCTCATAGGTCTTGAGCGTGCCGTTCTTCAGCAGCTTGCTGGACAGGAGCGCGGAATCGGCAATGGGCACGATCTGGTCGTCGGTGCCGTGCAGCACCAGAGTCGGGACGCTGATGGCCTTCAGGTCCTCGGTCTGGTCGGTTTCGGAGAACGCTTTGATGCCCTCGTAATGGGCCTTGGCGGAGCCGATCATGCCCTGGCGCCACCAATTGGTGATGACCCCCTGGGAGACGGTCGCGCCAGGCCGGTTGAAGCCATAGAAGGGACCGGTGGGCAGATCCAGGAAGAACTGTGCCCGGTTGGCGGCGAGCGCGGCGCGCAGGCCGTCGAACACCTCGATCGGCAGGCCGCCGGGATTGGCCTCCGTCTTCAGCATGAGCGGCGGCACCGCGCTGACCAGCACCGCCTTGGCGACGCGGCCGGCCGGCTCACCGTGCTTGGCGACATAGCGGGCAACTTCGCCGCCGCCGGTGGAATGGCCGATATGGACCGCGTTCTTCAGGTCGAGATGCTCGGCGACGGCGAAGGCGTCGGCGGCATAATGATCCATGTCGTGGCCTTCGCTCACCTGGGCCGAGCGGCCGTGGCCGCGCCGGTCGTGGGCGATCACGCGGAAGCCCTGGTTCACGAAGAACAGCATCTGCGCGTCCCAATCGTCGGACGAAAGGGGCCAGCCGTGGTGGAACATGATCGGCTGGGCGCTCTTGGGACCCCAATCCTTGAAGAAGATATCAACGCCGTCCTTGGTGGTGACGAAGCCCATGGTATCGGTCCTTTCAGCTTTGGACTGGAAACGGGAGTGCCCCCGGCGATGGCGCGGCGGCGAACGGAGCCGACAGCACCGCGAAGGCGGCAGCGCCGGCACCGAACGTTAAGTGATCCCGACGGCCCGGATTATCGGGTTGGCACTGTGAGTGTGTGATCATCCTGTGACGCCCCCATGTCGTGATGTCCGCTCAACGGGTCTTCGGAGGCGTCAGTGCGCCTCGGAGGCGCCGAACATGCTCTTGGCGTAGATGATGCCGAGACCATAGCTGCCGCCATGCACTTTCGCGATGCCGGTGGTCAGCTCATAGGTTTCGCCGCGCGCCCAATCGCGCTGGAGTTCCAGCAGATATTGCAATGACGTCATGGGCCGGGCGCCGGCCTGGATCATGCGCTGCAGGGCGCGCTCGTGCGCCTCGTCCGAAACGTCGCCGCAGGCGTCCGCGATCACATAGACCTCGAACCCCTGGTCGATGGCCGACAAGGCCGGCCCGACGATGCACACCGAGGTCCACAGCCCGCCGAGCACGATCCGCCCCTTGCCAGCGGCATTCACGGCGGCGGTGATGTTCTTGTCTTCCCAGCTGTTCATGCTGGTGCGGTCGATCGGCACGGCGTTGGGAAAGGCCGCCTTGATCTCGTCGAACATCGGCCCGGAGAAGGTTTTCTCCGCGACCGTGGTCAGGATGGTGGAGACGTTGAATCCTGCGGCCGCCGCTGCCACCATGGCGGCATTGTTGCGCAGCAGGACCGCATCGATGGACTTGGTGGCGAACGCCATCTGGGATTGATGGTCGATGAGAATCAAGGTGTGGTCATCGGGCGAAAGCAGTCCCTTGCCCGGAATGGGGGATGCTTGAAGCATGCGGCCACCTTTTGGTTACACCGGAACTTGGCGATCCAAATTCCGCACCCTATGCGCCACAAATCGGTTTGGAAAAAAAGTAGTAACCGGGAAGATACTATGGATGCAAAGGTCCCTGGCAAGGGCGAAACACTTGACGATCCGGCGGGATGCCAGCTCGATCATCTGTTAAAATTCCTGGCGCAGGAGTGGATGAGCCATATTGTTTGGGCGCTCGGCCGCAATACAACCATCCGCTTCGGCGCGCTGCGCCGCGCCTTGCCGGGTCCCATCTCCGCCCGCGTCCTCTCAGGCCGGCTCAAGGATCTGGAAGCGAACGGATTCGTCGTTCGCAGGGACATCGGCGCGCTGCCCCTGCACGTCGAATACAGCCTCACGGAACAGGGCCGACGGCTCGATGCCCTGCTCAGCCGCAGCGAGAGCCCGGCTCAGCATCTCAATTTGATCCAGATCAAAAATTCGTGAGAAACACCGCCCGGCGGGCGCTGCGGCGCTCGACGAGCGGCAGCCCGGCGGAAGCGAAAGGAAGAGCGGACCCCTTCACGCGCCGCAATGGGCCGGTTCGGTCCCGTAGACGACCCGTTTGTCGCCTTCAAAGTGCGGGATTGCTTTCGGCAGTCCGGCGGGAGGATCGGATCAGGAAGACAGCGGCCACCGCAGCCGCTGCGAAGCCGGAGGCCGCGCCCATGCCCATGGACCAGCGCGGGCCGAAGGTGTCCGCCACCCAGCCGACCAAGGGCGCGCCGAGCGGCGTACAGCCCAAGGCGATGGCGATGCGCAGGGCCATGACCCGCCCGCGCATGGAAGGCTCTGTCGTCAGCTGCATCAGGCCGTTGGTCGCGTTGGCGAAAGTCAGGAGCGCCGCGCCGGCCAGCGGCAAAGCGGCGGCAAACAGCCAATAGCCCGGCGCCATGGCCGCGAGCGCGCAGCCGAGGCCGAACACGGCGGCCCCGCCGAGCAGCGTGCGGAACCCGATCTCGCGGCGCGCCGCCGCCACGAGCGCGCCTGTCAACGCGCCCACGGCCATGATCGAGGACAGGAGCCCGAAGCCGCGCGCGTCCACGTGGAAGACCATCACCGCCATGGTCGAGGTGAAGATCGGGAAGTTCATGCCGAAGGTTCCGATCAGGAACAGCATCAGCAGGATCATCCGCAGATCCGGCCGGCCGCGCACATAGCGGATTCCTTCCACGAAGCTGCCCTTGGCGCGCCGGGCCCTGGCGTTGGGCCGCAACTCGTGCACGCGCAGCAGGAGCAGCGAGGCCAGCACCGCCCCGAACGAGACCCCGTCGATCACGAACGCCCAGCCGGTGCCGATCCCCGCGATCGTCAGGCCGGCGATCGCAGGGCCGAACATCTGCGCGCTGGTGAACAAGGTCGAATTGAGCGCGACCGCGTTCGGAAGATCCGCATCGCCGACCAGTTCCGCCACGAATGTCTGGCGCACCGGCGCATCGAACGCCGCCGCGCAGCCGGAGAGGAAAGCGAAGACATAGACATGCCAGAGCGCGACGGCGCCCGAGAGGGTCAGCATTCCAAGCCCGAGGCCCAGCACGCCCATGCTCGCCTGGGTCGCCATCAGCAGCCGGCGCTGGTTGAAATGGTCGGCAGCGGAGCCCGTCCAAGGCAGAAGCAGAAGTTGCGGACCGAACTGGAGCGCCATGACGAGGCCGACCGCCGCAGCGCTATGCGCCGTGAGATAGGTCAGCACGAGCCAGTCCTGCGCCGTGCGCTGCATCGCTGTGCCGATGTTGGACAGCAGCGCGCCCGCGGCCCAGAGCCGGTAGTTATGGTTCCGGAGCGACCGGAATGGGCCGCTGCCCGGTATCCTCAAGGCCGCTCCTGCACATTGCCGCCGTGGAAGCGGCCGAAGTGCCGCGCGGCAAACACGGAGATCAAGAAGGCCCCGGCGGCAGATGTGATGATGTCGGCAATGTCGCTGGGTTCGAATGCCCCCACATGGCAGAGAAGCGCGTAGGCCAGAGCGAGATTGAAGAAGCCCCACAGGACATTGACGGTCGAGGATGACAATCCCTGTCCCGGCGGCTTGGCAAAGGGCGTCTGGAACGGGCGGCCCATCATGCCGGCGACGAGATGGGGAACCGCATTCGCCAGGAATACACCGCCGAAAAAGAGGGAGAGGAAATGGGGCCAGGCCATTCAGGCGCTCCGTTTGGCGAGCAGGTCGATGATGTCCTGGCTGGTCCCGGTCTCGCCCAGCCGCGGGAAGACGTGCCGCAGGCTGAAGTCGTGGGCCTCGGGGCGCGCGTCGGTCATGGCGTCGACGGCGAGGGTGACGTTGAAGCCGGCCTCATAGGCTTGGCGTGCGGTTGATTCCACGCCAGTACCCGTGGCAACGCCCGCGATCACAACCTGCGTGACGCCGAGCGCCCGCAGCCGCGCTTCGAGGTCGGTACGGGCGAAGGCGCCCCAGGTCTGCTTGGTGACGACGATGTCGTCCGGCTGCTGGCCGAGCTCGGGCAGGAATTCGGTGAAGCCCGGCGGCAGCACCTCCGGCAGGCGTCGCGCCTGTTCCGTGCGGCCCGGCGCGACGCCCGACACATTGATGAGAACGACGGGCAGCCGGTGATGCCGGAACACGTCGATCAGCGCCCCTGCCCGCTCCGCCACGTCGTGCATGGGGGGAAGGAAGGCGTTGCCGAGGAGGCCTTTTTGAAGATCGACCACGAGCACGGCGGTGTTCGGGTCGAGCGTAGTCAGTGCCATGGATCATGCCTTTCGGGTGGGCCGGCGCGAACACCGTCAGTCGTCGATGAGCCGCTTGACCAGCGTGATGGCGGCGGCGAGGTCGTCCTGCTCCTGCGGCGTCAGGCGCGCCGCGATGGTGCGCGACAGCCAATCCTGGCGCGCCGCGCGCCCGTCGCGGATCCGCGTGCGGCACTCGTCGGTCAGCGACAGGAGAGTCTGGCGCCCGTCATTCGGGTCCCGTGCGCCGCACACCAGCCCTGCGGTCTCCAGCGCCGCGACCACCGCCGCCATGGACTGCGGACGCATGCCTTCCGACCGCGCCAGGCTCGATGTCGTGGCGGCGCCGTCCGCTTCGAGGCGCAGAATCACCGACACCTGCGAGGGCGTCAGATCTCCCATATCCGCCTGCGCCCGCAGGCGCCGCTTCAGCTTGCCGAAGGTGGCCCGCAGTTCGGTCGCAAGCGCGGCGGCGCGGACGGGGCCTTGATCGTGTGGAGCTTCCATGCGTTCGAGCATGCCATATGTACAGGTCATCTGTAAAGTTTAGCTGTACAGTTAAGCTGTATAATTATCCAAGGCACCGCCTGCGAGAGGCGGCCGTGCTTCCGGGTTCGAGGCGCCAGCGTGGCGCGGGAGAACGCGCGATGCCTTTCGCCCAAACGGCCGTGACCTTTGTGCGCAATGATCTTCCCGTGCTAAACAAGGCACTTAGCTTCAAGGTTCTTTTCTAGAGCGAGCGCAGCATGGCCCTGGTGAAAAGCTCAAAAATCGCCACGCGGGCGCGAAACGTTCAACCGGAAACAACGACACCTCCCTCTTCCGCTGCCGCGCAACGGCGCAAAAGTCCCGCGCAATCCACCCACGACAAGCTTTCCGAGCGTCTCGCGGCGGCAACGGAAGAACTCGCCAGCGGGCTTGGAGAAGCATCCGCGGCGGCGGAAGAGCTGCGCAGAGCCATGGAGCAGACCGCGAGCGGCGCCGAAGAGGCAGCCGGCGCATCGCAGGAACAGCTCGCGGCCATTCTTCAGATGTCGCGCAGCTTCGGCATGGCGCGCGCCCATGCGGAATCGTCCCGGCGCAAGACGGAGACCGTGCAGGAGGCGCTGTCCGAGGCCACGGTCCAGATCACGACCGTCGCACAGGCCATCGACCGCAACGCCGAACGCCAAGGTGCCTCGGTCGCCGTGATCTCGGCGCTGGAGCAGCGCGCGCAGGCCATGGGCGTGATCAGCCAAACCGTCAGCGGTCTTTCCGACCAGACCAACATGCTGGCCTTGAACGCCGCCATCGAGGCGGCGCGCGCGGGCGACCATGGACGCGGCTTCGCCGTCGTCGCCGAGGAGGTCCGCGCGCTGGCGGAGCAGTCGGATCTGAGCGCGCAAGAGGTGCGAAAGCTGGCCGGGCAGATCAGCATTGACGTGCGGAGCGTCGCCGCCTCCGTCCAGGCGTCGGCGCAGACGGCGGCTGAGGAAGCCAAAGCGGGCCTTTTGGTCGTCGAGACCCTCGACGCCGTCCGCCAGGACATGAACCGGCTGGCCCAGGGCAGCGAAGAGACGCTGACCGCGGCCATGGAGGCCGAGCGGTCCGCGATCGAGGCGCAGCGGGGGGCCGAACAGGTCGCATCGGCGGCCGAGCAGCAGTCCGCCGCCGCCGCAGAGGCCCAGCAAGCGGTCCTCCAGCAGGCGCAAGCGCTCGACCAGGGGCAGGCCGCCGCGCAAATGCTCGCCACCTTGACCGACGCTGTGCGCTCGGGACGCGCGGACGATGCGGCGGCCGAGCAGATCGGCGCGACGGCGGAAGAGCTTTCGGCCACGATCCAGGAGCTCTCCAGCGCAGCCAGCCAGATCATGGTCGCGGTGGAGCAGATCAGCCGCGGCTCGCAGCAGCAGGCCGCCGCCACGCAGCAGACCTCCGCCGCGCTGGAGCAGATCGTCAACAGCGCGAGGCTCGCCCAACAGAACGCCATCATCGCCGGCGACCGCATGCAGCTCATGACGGCGGCCTTGCAGGACAGCCGCACCTCCATCGAAAGCCTTTCGCACGGAATGACCACCGCGCTGGAAACCGCGCGCGATAATCTGGCCGCCATCCTGCGCATCGAGGCTTTGGGCCGCACGATCGAAAAGACCGTCGATGCCATCACGCTGATCGCCGTCCAAACCACGATGCTGGCCGTAAGCGGCGCCGTGGAAGCGGCACGCGCCGGGGAATTCGGGCGGGGCTTCGCGGTGGTTTCCAAGGACATCCGCGCCCTGGCGCAGGAAGCCTCGGAGAGCATGGGGAACGTCAAGGACACGGTCCGGGACATTCTCGATCAGGTGAATGCGCTGAAGCGCGACCTTGAGCGGTTCCTCACATCCGCCGAGGCGCAGTTGCAGAACAACACCGCGATCTTCGCCGTCCTGCAGAAGCTGGACGGGGATATCGCCGCTCTCCGCGCCGCCGGCCTGCAGATCCAGCAGGGCGCCGGCGATATTCTTTCCGCCGTGGAGCAGACTGCGGCGGGCGCGCGGGAAATCTCCGCCGCCGCCGAAGAGGCGGGCTCCGCGTCCCGCCAGGCGGCCATCGCCGCAACCGAACAGGCCAAGGGCGCAGAAGATCTCGCGGCAGCGATTGAGGAAATCGCCTCGCTCGCCGATGAGCTGAAGACGCAGAATGGCTGATCCCAGCCCGCACGCCTCCGCGCCGGTGGGCGACCGGCGCCGCTTCCTGACGTTCCGGTCGGATGCGGACCTCTATGCTTTGCCTGTGGAGATGGTCAGCGAGATCATCTCCGTCCCGCACCTGGCCCGCGTGCCGATGGCGCCGAAGAGCCTGCTCGGCATCGGCAACCTGCGCGGCGCCGCATTGCCGGTCGCAAGCCTGCGCGGGCTGCTGGAGCGCGAGGTGGGCAATGCCCCGCCCTCCAGCGTCGCGATCGTGCTGCAAGGGGCGGCCCCCGTCGCCCTCACGGTGGACAAGGTCGAGGCCCTCGTCTCGGTGGAGGCGGCGGGCATCGAAACCTGGCAGGCGGAACTCGCCGCCGGTCCGGGAGAGCGTCTGCACGGCACCTTTGCCTATGCCCCGGGCGGCGCGGGGGCCGTTGCCAAGATCCTCGACATCGCCGGATTGATCGGCAGCAGCTTCGTGCAAAGGGCTTCCCATCGCGGTCCGGCCCGTGCGGGATCGCGGGCCGAGCCCGACCTCCAGCGTGCCTGGGACGGCGGGGAAGGCACGGCCCATCGCGGGCGGATGGTGACGTTCGAGGTGGCGGGGCAGGAATATGCCCTGGCGCTGGAGGATGCGCGCGAGATCGTGCCCGTGCCGAAGCGCTTCGCCCTCGTGCCCAGAGCCGAAGCCCTGGTGCTCGGCATGATGTCCTATCGCGACACCCTGCTGCCCCTGTTCTCGCTCCGCGGCCTGCTTGGCCTGCCGGATGGCGCACCGGACGGCCGCGAGAAAGTTGTCGTGACCACCGTCCATGGCGCGCTGGTCGGGCTGATGGTGGACCATATGCGATCCGTCCTGTCGGTCGATCCGGAGCTGATGGAAGACGTCCCCTCCGTGCTCGCGGCCCGCACTGGAGGCGAGGCGCGGATCAGGTCCATCTACCGCGCGGAAAAGGGGCGCAGGTTGATCTCGGTGCTTGCGCCCGAGCAGTTGTTCAAGGAGGACATCATGCAGCGTCTGGCGGCGGGATATGCCGCGTCAGCGGCTGGCGCCGAGGCCGGGGCCGAGGAGGAAAAGGCGCTGCATTATCTGGTCTTCCGGCTGGGGGAGAATGAATTCGGCCTGCCCGTCGAGGCCGTCGACGAGGTGGCGGCGGTGCCGGCGCGCCTGACGCGCGTGCCCAAGACGCCGGCCTTCCTGGAGGGGGTGGTGAACCTGCGCGGCGAGGTTCTGCCGGTGGTGGATCAGCGCCGCCGCTTCGGCATGCCGCCGCTGGAGAGCGACGCGCCGCGCCGGCTCGTGGTCACCCGCACCGCGCGCCACCGCGCCGGCATCATCGTCGATGCGGTTTCTCACGTGCTGCGCACCTCGCACGACCTGATCGAACCGGCACCGGACCTCGCGGGGGAGGACACCCGGCTGGTCCACGGCGTCGTCAACCTGCCGGAAGAAGGGCGCATGGTGCTGCTGCTTGATCCGCAGGAGCTTCTGACGCGCGCCGAACAGGGCCTGTTGGATGCATTCGCCCGCCGGCAAGGGGCCCGTTGATTTGTGATCAAGATCCTGGTGGTCGACGATTCAGCCTTGATGCGGAAGCTGCTCGGCCAGGTGCTGGCCGCCGAGCCCGACTTCGAGGTGCAGTTCGCGCGGAACGGCGTCGAGGCCCTCGATCAGCTGGCCAATTTCGAACCTGATGTCATCACCCTCGACGTCCACATGCCGCAGATGGACGGGCTGGCCTGCCTCGACCGCATCATGGTGGAGCGTCCGCGCCCGGTGGTGATGGTGTCCTCGCTGACGGCGGCCGGCGCGGACGCCACGCTGGAGGCGCTTCGCCTGGGCGCCGTGGACTTCGTCGCGAAGCCGGCAGGCGCCGTCTCGCTCCATATCGAATCCATGGCCGCCGAGCTGGTCGAAAAGGTGCGCGGGGCGGCGCAGGCGAAGCTGAAGGCGAGCCTGCGACTGAAGGAGCGCGTGCGTCATCGCATCGGCGCCCGCGCCACCGTCAGCGCGAAGCCGAAGGCGCCGCCTCGGCAGGCGCGTGTTCCGCAGGCCTCCGGCGATGGCCTCGTGCTGGTGGGCACATCCACCGGCGGGCCGCCGGCGCTTGAAACCCTGCTGACCGCGCTTCCCGCCGGCTTCCCCTGGCCGGTCCTGGTCGCGCAGCATATGCCCGCGACCTTCACCGGGCCGCTGGCGCGGCGTCTCGACAACCTGTGCGCCGTGACCGTCCAGGAGGTGGCCCAGCCGACCCTCCTGCGCCCCGGCCACGTCTATATCGGGCGCGGTGATGCCGATCTCATCGTTGCGCGGCGGGCGGCGGGCCTGGTGGCCATGGCCGCGCCGGCCCAGGCGGGATATCCTTGGCATCCCAGCGCCGACCGCCTGGTGCGCAGCGCGATGGACCATCTGCTCGCGAGTCAGCTGATAGGCATCCTCATGACCGGAATGGGAAACGACGGCGCCGAGGCTATGGCGCTGCTGCACGGCCAGGGCGGGCGCACAATCGCCGAGGCGGAGGAGACGGCCGTCGTCTGGGGCATGCCGGGCGAGCTGGTCCGAAGGGACGGCGCCGATTTCGTCATGCCCCTCCCCGCCATTGCCGGCTGCCTTCTCGGATTGGCGCCCCCATGCCCCTGATCCGCACCACCTCATCCAAGCCCACCGAGCCACCCTCCCCTTCGCGGGCCGGCCTCGCGAGCGGCTCAAGCGAGGAACGCTGGACGGCCGCACGCGCCGCCGGCGGCTCGGCCCAGAACGTGGCCGCCCTCGGAGTCGCGCTTGCGCAGGAGCAGGACCCGCGGGTCCGCGAGGCAATCTTCACGAGCCTCGCCCTCATCAACACGGACGAAAGCGTCGCAGCCGTCCTCCCGCACCTGCGATCCGACGATGCCCAGGTGCGGGCTGCAGCACTCGATGCTCTGCGCGCCATGCCCGAGCGGACCGCCGGCCATCTGCCGACGCTGCTCGCGGACACCGATGGCGACGTGCGCCTGCTCGCTTGCGAACTCTGCCGCACTCTGCCCCTGGCCGAGATGCACCGCATGCTCGGCGCGCTGCTGGCGAACGAACATGAGGCCAATGTCTGCGCCGCGGCCGTGGATGTGCTCGCCGACTGTGGCGGAGAGGAGATTCTTCCGGCGCTGGCCCTATGCGCGCGCCGGTTTGCCAGCGACCCCTTCCTGACCTTTTCGATCAAGATCGCCAGCCAGCGCATCGCCTCGCAAAGACCCGACCGTCGTGAATGAAGCAGGCGAAACCGACGAGGAATTCCGCAGGCTCTGCGACTTCCTCTACCGGCGAACCGGAATGCTTTTCTCCGACAGCAAGCGCTATTTCGTGCAGCGGCGGATCGCCGACCGCATGGCCGCGACGGGATCCTCCTCTTTCGCGAGCTATTTCTCCCGCCTGCGCAGCGACGTGGACGGCGAGATCGAGCAGTTCATCAACGCGTTCACGGTGAACGAGACCTATTTCTACCGTGAGGATCACCAGTTCCGCTGCCTGTCCAACGACCTGCTCGGCAGACGGCTGAAAGGCAAGCTGCCCGGGGCGCCCATCCGCATCTGGTCGGCGCCCTGCGCCACCGGGGAGGAGCCCTATTCGATCGCCATCTGGCTGCTGGAGAACTGGCCGCAGGTGGACGCCTACGATGTGGAGATCATCGGCTCCGACATCGACACCGCCGTCCTGGAGGCCGCGCGCGCAGGGCAATATGGCCGGCGCGCCCTGATGCGGCTGCCGGCCGAGCTGGTGGAGAAATATTTCGTCCAGACTGGGCCGGAGAGCTGGCGCATCATCGACGAGCTTCGTGAGTCCGTGCGCTTCACGCCCGTCAATTTGTCGGTGCCGGGCGAGACCAAGGGCCATGGCGTCTTCGACGTGATCTTCTGCCGGAATGTGCTGATCTATTTCGATCCCGCCTCGCGCCGCGTGGCGGCGGAAAATCTGTTCGAGAACCTCGCGCCCGGCGGGTATCTTTGCCTTGGGCACACGGAATCCATGAGCCGCATATCGCCCCTGTTCGAGGTGCGCCGATATGCCGATGCCATCGTCTATCAGAAGCCCGGAGGACGTGCCGATGGCTGAGGATGCAAGGAAACGGGTGCTCGTGGTGGACGATGCCGGCCTCGTGCGGCTCTATTATCGCGAAGCCCTCGAAAGCGCCGGCTATGAGGTGGACGAGGCGCTGAACGGGCTCGAGGCGCTGGAGAAGCTGCTGCTGACCCCGGCCGACCTCGTGGTGGTCGATGTGAACATGCCGCAGATGGACGGCTTCACCTTCCTGAAAACCCTGCGGCGGCAAGCCCAGCCGCTGTGCGCCATACCGGCTCTGGTCATCAGCACCGAGGCCGGGCCACAGGATTTTGCGGCGGCGCAGGCGGCCGGGGCAAATTTCTACCTGGTGAAGCCGGTGGGCCAGGCGGTTCTTGCGGACTATGTCGCCCTGATGTGTGGAGCGGGCGCGTGAATGAGCTGCTTCAGCAATTCCTGATCGAGGCGCGAGAACTGGTGGCGCAGGCCACCGAGGATCTGCTCGCGCTCGAACGCACGCCCGGCGACGCGGCCCGCCTCGACAGCGCGTTTCGTGCGGTCCACACGCTCAAGGGCGGGGCCGGCATCGTCGATTTCGATGCCATGGCGCGGGCGCTGCACAAGGCGGAAGACGCTCTGTCCCAGTTCCGCGCCGGGGCGCTGCCGATGACCTCGGCGCAGATCGGCGACTATCTCGCCTGCCTCGATCAGGTGGTGCAGTGGCTCGATCATATCGAAGCAACCGGCGCCCTACCGCCCGACGCCGAGACAGGCGCCGCCGCCATCGAGCGCCGCTTCCGCGGGACCCCAGACGCGGTGCCTCCCGCGGCGGATTCCGCCGATCGCTGGGTGCAGACCTTGCTGGAGGCGGCGGGCACCGATGGGGAAGGCGCGCGCACCGCCTTGCGCTATCGGCCCGATGCGGACTGCTTCTTCCGCGGCGAAGACCCGCTAAAGCACGTAGAGGCTCTGCCGGGGCTGCTTGCCCTTCGCCTGGAATCCACAGGCCCCTGGCCCGCCCCGGAGGAGCTGGACCCCTTCGCGTGCCGCCTGGTCTTCCTGGCCCTGTTCTCGCAGCCGCCCGAAGCGCTCGCCGGCCTGTTTGAAGCCATGCGGGACCAGGTGGACCTGGTGCCTCTCGGCGGCCAGGAGGCAGAACCGCCGGACGATGCATCCCTGCCGCCCCCGGCGCGGGCGTTGCTGGATGCGCAGATAAGGTTGCTGGCGGGCCTTGGCGGGGAAGGCGCTTCCGGGCGGCTGTCGTCGGCCGGCCGGGTTGCCGTGAACGTGCTGCGCCGCATCGGTGCAGCCGCCCAGGCCGAGACCGTCTCGCGCGCCCTGGAGGCGAGCGAACAGGCCAATGATCCCGGCATCCTGTCCTCCGCCATCCTCCTGGCGCTCGCCGCCCCTGCCGCTCCCGCGGACGCCGAAGCCCCGGGCGTGCCGGCCGCGCAAGAGACCACCGCGCGGACCCTGCGGATCGATGTGGAGCGGATCGATGCCCTGGTGAAGCTCACAGGGGAGCTGACCATCGCGAAGAATGCGGTCGGGCACCTCTCCCGGCTGGCGCAGAAAGGCGCGGACCTCCCCACCGTCGCGGCCGGGCTGAAGGACCAGCACGCGCTGCTGGAGCGGCTCATGGACGAACTCCAGGGCGCGGTCCTGCGCCTGCGGGTTCTCCCCCTGCGCCAAGTCTTTCAGAGGTTCCCCCGCCTGGTGCGGGAGATTTCTGCCGGCCTTGGAAAATCGGTCCAGCTGGTCACGGAGGGCGAGGCCACCGAGGCCGACAAGGCCATCGTCGAAGCGCTGTTCGAGCCGCTGCTCCATGTCATCCGAAACGCGCTCGATCACGGCATCGAGCCGGACGTGCGCCGGATCGCGGCCGGGAAGCCGAAGCGGGCCACGGTGCTTCTGCGTGCCGCGCGCCAGGGTGAGCATGTGGTGGTGGAGGTGCAGGACGACGGCGGCGGCATCGACGTGGCGCGCGTCCGCCAGACGGCCGTCGCGCGGGGCATCGCCACGGCTGAAGCCGTTGGCACCATGGGCGACGCCGAGGCCCTCGACCTGATCTTCCAGCCCGGCTTTTCCACGGCCGAGACCGTGACGGACCTATCCGGCCGGGGTGTGGGGATGGATGCGGTACGCGCCGCCATCGCCCGGCTCGGCGGGCGCGTTGCGGTGGAAACCGCGCCCGATCGCGGCACGACGGTGCGCTTCACACTGCCCTTCACCATCATGGTCACGCGCGTGATGACCGTGCATGCGGGCGGCCAGGCGTTCGGCATTCCCATGGACATGGTGGTGGAAACCGTGCGGGTGCCCCGCGAGCGCATCGTGCGCATCGGGGCGGCCGAGGCGTTCGCCCTGCGCAACCGCACCGTGCCGCTGGTGCCGTTGGCCGGGGTGCTCGGCGAAACCGAAAACGGCCGGGCGACGGCGGATGCGAATGTCGTGGTGATCGGCATGGGGGCGCAGCTTGGCGGGCTTGAGGTCGACGGCCTCGGCGAACGGATCGACGTCATCCTCCAGCCCCTGGACGGCATCCTCACCGGGATGCGAGGCATCGCCGGAACCACCTTGCTCGGCGATGGCCGCGTCCTGCTCGTGCTGGATGTGCAGGAGATGCTGCGATGAGCGTGAGGATCATCAATCCCACCCTGATCGTTCTGGAGGGTGCGTGTCCGGCGGAGGACGCCGAGGCGCTGCTGGGGCACCTTTGTGCCCATCCAGGCGCCCTGGTGGATTGGCGCGGATGTGAAACGGCGCACGCGGCGGTTGTTCAGATCCTCCTTGCCACCCGCGTGGCGCTGCAGGGGCCGCCCTTGGGACGCTTCCTGCAGACCTGGATCGCGCCCGCGCTCAAAAAAGGTATTGGATGATGCATCTTTGTGGCCTGTCGCGCGTTGAGATAGCGCACGCCCGCATTTCGATGTTTAATCTGTTTTTGCCGGAGAGTTCATGAGCTTGACCGTCCTCATTGTCGACGACAGCAAATTGGCCCGCATGTCCGTCATCAAGGCGCTGCGGTCGCTTTGCCCGAGCTGGTCTCATCTGGAGGCCGCGAATGCAGATGAGGCCCTGGCGCAGATGCAGAAAAACAAGGTGGACCTCGCCCTGCTGGACTTCAACATGCCCGGTCGCGACGGTCTCGCCTTGGCCGCAGAGCTGAGGGCCATGGACGCGAACCTGCCGCTCGCGGTGGTGTCGGCCAATCATCAGGAGGAGATCGTGCGGCGAGCGACCGATATCGGTGCCGTTTTCCTCGCGAAGCCGCTTACCGAGAAGTTGCTGGCTGGCTTCCTGAACAGCGTGGCGGAGACCCCGAAGCCGGCGGCCCACTAATGCAAAGCTCAGCACCTGTCCTCTCCGATCTGGAACTGGACGCCCTCACCGAGCTGGTAAATCTCGGCGTGAGCCGTGCCGCCGTCAGCTTGCGCGAAATGGTCGGGGAGCAGGTGCTGCTCTCCGTTCCCAACCTGGCCCTCGTGAGTTCTGCGCGCGCGGTGGAAATTCTCAAAGAGCGCGAGGATCGCAACCTAGTCGCGGTCCATCAGGCGTTCGAAGGCGACATCGCCGGCCGGGCGATGTTGATCTTTCCGGAGACCAAGAGCCTCGAACTGGTGCGCGCCGTCACGGGCGGCGAACTGCCGCTCGAGGACATCATCGAACTGGAGCAGGAGGCGTTGGCCGAGACCGGCAACATCATCCTGAACAGTTGCCTCGCCACCATCGCCAATCTGCTGCAGCGCAGCCTTAAGATGTCCTTGCCGGAAATCCTGCGTGGAGAGGGGACGGATTTTTTCACCCTGAGCCCGATTTCTGAGGCTGATGACGTCGTTATGTTCCTGTATATCGACTTTGCAGTCCGACAACGGGACATTCGCGGTTATATTGCTATGCTAATGGACATGCCGTCGCTTGCGACACTGAAGGATCTGCTCGGTGAATTTATCGAGCGCACGGTGGGTACAACCGGCTGAAGCCATGCCACGACCTGAAAATACGTTCTGGGCAGATGTTGTGGACGCCCAGGACACCGGCCTAATCGTCGTTGATCCGGCCCAACGCGTAATCGCATGGAATGATTGGCTCGCAACCGCCAGCGGACTGACCTTGGCCCAAGTCACCGGCCGGAAGCTCGACGAGCTTTTTCCCGGCCAGCACACGCGCGGGCTGTCCTCCGCCATCTCCCAGGCCTTTGAAGCCGGCACATCGGCCTTCCTGACCCACACGCTCCATCCGCAGCTGTTTCCGATCAAGACGCGGACCGGGGCGGAGCTGTTTCATAACGTCACCGTGCGCCCGGTGGGCGAGAAACCCTACGCCTGGTGCCTGATCCAGATCGCCGACATCACCACGGCGGTGCATCGCGAGCGTGTGCTGCGCGAGCGTCAGAACGCGCGTTACGACGCGGTCATGAGCAGCGCGTCCGATGCCATCCTCACCCTGGATGTCGAGGGGATCATCCAATTCGCCAATCCGGCTGCCGCCAGCAAGCTCGGATACCCGCTTCAGGACCTGCTGAACCGCCCCATCGCCGCGCTTCTGCATGATGAGCACGCATGGGCGGCGGCGTGGAACACCGTGTTGGCCCACGGCGCGTTTCATCACCCGCTGGAGGTGGTGGTCCGGCGCAAGGACGGCTCCCTCAGCTATATGGAGGCGTCCGCCTCCCGCTGGCTCAGCGACTCGCGCGTGTTCGTCACCGCGATCCTGCGCGACGTGAACGAGCGCCGCGCCGCCGAAGAAGCCCTGCGGAACCTTAACCAGACGCTGGAGCGGCGGGTCGCGGAGCGCACCGCAGACCGCGATCGCATGTGGCGTCTGTCCACCGACGTGATGATGGTCGCGCAGCTTGACGGCACCATCAACGCGATTAACCCCGCCTGGGGCCCGCTGTTCGGCTGGAGCGAAGAGGTTCTCGTGGGCGCCAACATCGCCGACTTTGTCGCCGATGAGGATCGGGCCGAGTTCCAGGCCATTCTTCACTCCTTCTCCCGGTTTCACGCGCCCCGCCTGTTCGAGCTGCGGATCCGGACCCGCGACCATGGCGTCCGCCGGGTGGCCTGGAGCGCCGTGGCGGCCGACGGTCTTTTGCAGGCGGTCGGGCGCGACGTGACGGCGGAGCGCGAGGCCGAGCAGGCGTTGAAGGAGGCCGAGGAAGGCCTGCGACAATCCCAGAAAATGGAGGCCATCGGCCAGCTCACCGGCGGCATCGCCCACGATTTCAATAATCTGCTGACGGGCATCATCGGCGCGATGGACCTGGTCAAGCGGCGGATCAAGGCCGGGCAATATAGCGATGTGGAGCGCTTCATGGACGCCGCTTCCACCTCGGCGAGCCGCGCCGCCGCCCTCACACACCGCCTGCTCGCATTCGCGCGCCGCCAGCCGCTCGATCCGAAGGCGGTGAACGCGAACGATCTCATCCTCGGAATGGAAGAACTGCTCAATCGCTCGCTGGGCGAGCAGACCCGGCTTCAGGTCGAACTCGCCTCCGATCTGTGGCCCACGCTTTCGGATGCGAACCAGCTGGAGAATGCGATTCTCAACCTGGCGATCAATGCGCGCGACGCCATGCCGGAAGGGGGAAAGCTGATTATTTCCACCACGAATCTGGTCGTTGCCGAGCCCGAGCAGCACCGGCAGGACGTGCTGGAACCCGGCGATTATACGCTGATCCGCGTGCGGGATACGGGCATCGGCATGGAGCCGGACGTGCTCGCCAAGGTTTTCGAGCCCTTCTTCACCACCAAGCCGATCGGCCAAGGCACGGGCCTCGGGCTGTCGATGATCTACGGCTTCGCCAAGCAATCGCGCGGTCACGTGCGCATCGAAAGCACACCCTGCGCGGGCACCACGGTGAGCCTCTATCTTCCAAGGCACGAAGGCGGCTTTGCCATCGAGGAAGGCAGCCCCCTCACCAACACGCCGAAGGGCGCGGGCGAAACCGTTCTCCTGGTCGAAGACGATCCCGGCGTCCGCCTGCTCATTGGCGAGGTGCTGCGCGACCTTGGATATACCTGCATCGAGGCGAGCGACGGTCAGGCGGCGATGCCGATCCTGTCGTCCGATATTCGCCTCGACCTGATGATCACGGACGTGGGCTTGCCGGGAATCAATGGCCGCCAGCTGGCCGCGCTCGCGCGCGAGCAAAGGCCGAGGCTCAAGATCCTGTTCGCAACGGGATATGCCGAGCGCGCCGTCGAGCAGGCGAAGTTTCTGGGGCCGGGAATGGAGATGGTCTCAAAGCCTTTCACGCTCGACGCGCTGGCGTCGAAGATCAGCGCGATGATCGTCTCGGAGCGCTAAGCCGGAGAGGCGCCGCTCACGCCTCGGTCTTGGCGCCGCCGGCCTTCACCAGTTTCGCGACGACGTTCTCAAGGGTGACAACCCCCTTGCGCGCCGTGCGGCCCTGATCGGCAAAGTCGATCCAGCCTTCGTTGAAGCCGTCGATCATGCGGATGCGCGGCAGCGGGTTGCGCGCGCCCTGCGCCCGGAAAATGTCCTCCCAGGCCTCGCGCGGCACGATCTCCACCGCAACAGGGTGCCCCAGCGCGGCGGCGAAGGCGCGGGCGAGGTCGTTCGGCGAAACCCGGGCGGGCCCTTCCAGCTCGACGACACGCGTTCCGCTCCAGTCCTCGCGCAGCAGCGCAGCGGCGGTGCGGCCGACATCCTCGGTCGCGATCATGGGAAAGGGCTTGTCGGCCGGCTGCAGGAAGCTGCGCAGCACCCCTTCGTCGCGGGCGGCGGAAACGTCCCATTGCGCATTTTCCATGAACCAGCCGGGCCGCAGGAAGGTGACGGGCAGGCCGAGGCCGCCGAGCGCCTGCTCCATCAACGTGCGGGCGGTCAGCAGGTTCTCATGGGCCGCGTCGGCGCCGATGGTGGAGAGGCACACCACCTTGGCCGGACGCGCCGCGCCGAGGGCCTTGGCCACGGAATCGATGATGCGGCGGGCTTGCGGAAAGCCGGGCTCCGGGTCGAATTCGGACGGCGGGAGGATGAAGACGCCCGCCGCATCCTTGAAGGCGGCGGCGAGGCTTGCCGCGTCGTTCATCTCGGCGATGGCAACCTCGCACCCTCTGGCGCGCCACTCGGCCGCCTTGGCCGCGTCGCGCAGCACCGCGCGAACGGGCAGACGATCGGCAAGCAGGCTAAGCGCCAGCGCGCCGCCGACCTGCCCGGTGATTCCGGTGATGGCATACATGGTCGTTCTCCGGTGAAGCTTATGGGACCGCCCGGCCTGAGGCATGCGGGCCTCATGGCACCGCGCGTTCCGTGATGGAGCTGGTTTTATGTGGTGCGGTGACATGATTCACGCGCATTAGGATCAGTGTTATGTTGACTCAAATTCACGCATACGGCCGAGGCGGAGCGCGCAGGGCATGGTGTTCGACACGCGACTGCTGACGGGCGTGGGTGTCATGGCCGCCGTCACCGAAGCGGGTAATTTTGCGCGTGCCGCTGATATGCTGGGCCTGACGCCTTCCGGCGTGAGCCGGGCTGTCGCGCGACTGGAGGCGCGCGTGGGCGTGCGGCTGTTTGATCGCAACCCGCGCGAGGTCAGCCTGACCGAAGAGGGGCGGCGCTTCCATGCCCAGGTGATGCCGTTGCTCGCTGGGCTCGACGAGGCCGCTGCCGAGGCCGCCGGCGCGGCGGCGGTGGTGCGGGGACGCCTGCGCGTCTCGGTGGACCCATGGTTCGCCCGAATGGTGCTCGCCCCGAAGCTGCAAGAATTTCTGCAGCGCTATCCGCTGCTGTCGCTGGATTTCACCACCAGCAATTACCGCGAGGAGATGATGGCGGGCTTCGATGTGGCGGTGCGCTTCGGCCCGCCGGATGCGTCCTCCCTCATCGCCCGCAAGCTGTTGGACACCCGCGTGGTGACGGTGGCCGCACCCGCTTATCTGGAGCGGCACGGCGTGCCGCGCGCGCCGCATGACCTTGTCCATCACGAGGCGCTGCTGTTTCGCGATCCGCAGACCGGCCTGCCGTTTCCCTGGGAATTCCATCGCGACGGCGAACACGTCGCGGTCAAGGTGACGAGCCGCCTCGTGCTGGACGATCCTTCGGTCGCGGTCTCCGCCTGCATGGCGGGCCAGGGGATTTTCCAGGGCCTCGCCGTGGGCCTTGCGCCCGTCCTGTCAGCCGGCGACCTCGTGCAGATCCTGCCAGAATGGTCAGAGGAGCTTTATCCGCTCTACGCCTACCACCCCTCGCGCCACCTCCCGCCGGCAAAGGTGCGGGCGTTTCTGGATTTCGTGCGGGAAATCGCACTGGACGCGGGATCCAGCTGAAGCTCGGGCAGCCGGCCTCGAACGCGACCCGAGATGGGATCAAACTCGCTCCGGCTGCGGCGCCCGTTTCGGTGCGATGGCGTGACCGTTACAGGAGGGCGCGCGCCACCTGCTCGTCGGTGATCAGCACGTGGCACAGCTTGGCCCGGATCGCCGCACGGATGATAGGCACTTTCTGCGCGCCGCCGGCCGCCAATACGATCTCCCGCACGCTGCGCAGAATGGTGAGCGGCGGGTGCACCACGCGCGCCCCGAGCGGATGGTCCACCACCTGTCCGTCCGCATCCAGATAGTGTCCGCAAATGTCACCCACGGCCCCCGCCTCCTGGAGGGAGCGCCAGAGCGCGTCGTCGATCAGCCCATATTCCAGGGCCTTGGACTGGGCCGAGAGGTCGATCGCCGCCAGCAGCGCCATGTGGAGCCGGGGCACCAGATCGAACACGCCGCGCACCGCCTGCGAGGCGACGAAGGCATCGCGCAGGTCCGGCGTATCCGCGAACATGGGTGCCGTCACATAGTGGCAGGTGGCGTTCAGCGCGCGGGCCATCATGGCGGCGTTGTCGTAGGGATTCACGCGGGTGCTCTGCGCGAGGCCGCCGCAGAGCAGGACGATTTCGTTGCCTCCGCCGACGCGGCGACGCAGATTCTGGGCTGCCGCGTTCACCGTACCGCCCCAGCTTATGCCGAGCAGTCCGGGCTCGGGCAGGTGCTCGGAAATGTAATCCCCCGCAGCCGCG
This sequence comes from Roseixanthobacter pseudopolyaromaticivorans, assembly GCF_043195145.2. Lineage (NCBI taxonomy): Bacteria > Pseudomonadati > Pseudomonadota > Alphaproteobacteria > Hyphomicrobiales > Xanthobacteraceae > Roseixanthobacter > Roseixanthobacter pseudopolyaromaticivorans. The sequence goes on along the minus strand of NZ_CM195539.1, from coordinate 1,465,296 downwards.
CCGACGATTGGGCGGGCGTCGCCGCCGTCCATCGGCGACGGCACCACGATGGCGCGTCGCAGGCCGCAGGTGGTCACCAGCGCGTGCTCCAGTTCGCCGAAGGCGCTGGTTTCGCTGTTGATGGTCACTTGCACGAAGCCGCTCTCCCGGGCTTCGGCAAGCACCCGGTTCACGCGCTTGCGGGTGATCTGGAGATGCTGGGCGATGGCATCCTGCGTCTGGCCCTCCTTGAAATAGTGCCAGCAGATGCGGGCCATCAGCGCAGCATCGCCTTGAGCCTCGCGCTCGTCCTGCTTCGCCCGCTTGTCGATCTTTTCCAGCACCGCCGCCTCCCGATTCATCGATGCATAGCGCACGCAGATGACAGACACAAATGTTCCTACATCGTCACAAATGTGTCGCCACTCGCCGCATAGAAGGGCGACGACCGCGGGCGAAATGGCCCGCCCTGGATGATGAGATGACAAGCAGCACCGTGAGCAGCCCCAAGACCCCCCTCGAAGTGAATGGCCGTCTCTATGCCTGGCCGCGAATGCCGGTGGTGGGTGTCTGTTTCGACGGCTGCGACCCCGCTTATATCGCCGCCGCCAGCGCCGCAGGCGTGATCCCGACCCTGGACCGCATGCGCCGGGAGGGCTTCTCGGCATTGGCGCTGGCCGCCATGCCCACGTTCACCAACCCGAACAATGTCTCGATCATCTGCGGCGCGCCGCCTGCCGTGCATGGCGTCTCCGGCAATTTCTATCTCAACCGGGAAACCGGCGCCGAGATCATGATGGTCGATGCCACTCCGGTGCGCGCGCCGAGCGTGCTGGCCGCCTTCTCCCAGGCGGGGGCGAAGGTCGCCGCCGTCACCGCCAAGGACAAGCTGCGCAAGGCGCTGGGCCGGGGCGTGACGGGCATCGTCTTCTCCGCCGAAAAGGCGGACGTGGCCACCGAAGCCGAGAATGGCATCGGCGGCGTCTGCGAATTGGTCGGGCGCGGCGTGCCGGACCAATATTCCGCAGACCTCTCCCTGTTCGTGCTCGACGCCGGCATCCGCCTTCTGGAGACGGTGCGGCCGGATATCTCTTATCTCTCGCTTTCCGATTATGTGCAGCACAAGCATGCGCCGCAGGCGCCGGAAGCTCTGGCCTTCATGGCGGCGGTGGATGAACGCCTCGGCCGCCTTGTGGACTTGGGCGCCATCGTCGGCATCGTCGCCGACCACGGCATGAGCGACATGGCACAGGCCGACGGCACGCCCGCCGTGACCTATCTGGGCGACCTGCTGGACGCGGCGTTCGGCGCCGGCGCCACGCGGGTGATCTGCCCCATCACCGATCCCTTCGTGCGCCACCACGGCGCGCTCGGCAGCTTCGTGCGCGTGCATCTCATGCGCCCCGACGTGGCTGTGGCCGGCGTGCTGGATTTCTGCCGCAGTGCCCCCGGCGTCAGCCTCGCCGCGCCACGCGAAGAAGCCTGCCTGCGCTTTTCGCTGCCGGAGGATCGTGAGGGCGACATCGCCGTGATCGCGGCCAAGGGCTTTGCCATCGGCAGCCACGCCCGCGACCATGACCTCTCGCAGCTGGCCGGGGCGCGCCTGCGCTCCCACGGCGGGCTTGAGGAGCAGGTGGTGCCGTTCATCGTCTCGCGCCCGGTCACACGAGCCGCGGTGCAGGCCACGCCTTTGCGCAATTACGACATCTTCTCCGTGCTGCTGAACGACGTGGTGGCCTGACATGCGCCGCGCCATTCTCGTCATCCTCGACGGCCTGCGGCGGGACCTGATCTCGCCCGAGACCACCCCGAACCTTGCTGCGTTCGCCGCAGGGGCGGAGGGCTTTTGCGACTATCGCACGGTCTTTCCCTCCTGCACGCGCGTGGTGTCGTCCAGCCTTGCGACCGGCTGCTATCCGGCGCGCCACGGCCTCCAGGGCAACACCATGGCGCTGGTGGAAGACGGCCGTCTGGTGCGGCACGATGCCGGGCGCCCGGACTTTCTCCAGCACAAGCGCACGGTGACCGGGCGCTCGCTGGCGGTGCCGACGCTCGCCGAGCGGCTGCGCGACGCCGGCGGCGTGGTGATCTTCAACAATGTCTCGCCCGGCGCGGCTTATGCCCATGATCCGGACGGGCACGGCCATGTCTATCACCGGGCCGGATCGTTCGGCCCGGGGCGCACGCCCCTGCCCGAGGACCGGCAGATGCGCATTTCGCTGGATGCCGCCGGCGAGCGCGTGATGACCGATCGCTTCATCGCCGAGGCGGTGCAGGGTGCGGAAGCACCTGCCCTTGCCGTGCTGTGGCTGGGCGAGCCGGACTCCTCCCAACACAGCCTGCCCCTGGGCTCGCCGAAGCACCTTTCCATCCTGAAACAGGCCGACGCCAATGCGGGGCGCGTGATCGCGGCGGTAGACGGCCTGGCGCAGGGCGAGGACGTGCTCCTGCTGATCGGCTCAGACCACGGCCACCAGACGGTCCGCGACGTCATCCATGTGGAGGCGGAATTGGTCGCCGCCGGCCTGAAGGCGGACCTCGCCTCCACCGACCTCGTGGTGGCGTCCAACGGCACGTCCTTTCTCGTCTATCTCCACCCCGATCTCATGCCACGCGAGGCGGAGATCGCCGATTTCCTTGAGCAGCGTGCGTGGGCGGGCACGGTGGTGCCCCGCCGCGACCTCCACACGGTCGGCCATCGCGACGAGAACGGCCTCGCCTTTGCCGTCTCGATGCGGGCCGACGACACGCCCAACGCTTTTGGCGTGCCGGGCACCAGCTATGCCGCGCAACGCTCCGAGGGGAAGGAAGACACCATCGGCGCCGGCCAGCACGGCGGCCTTGGGACGGGCGAGCAATCGCCCTTCCTGATGGCACGCGGGCCGGGATTTGCGCCCGGCACCGTGCGCTCCGGCGCGGCGTCGGTCATCGACATCGCCCCCACCGTTCTCGCCCACCTGCGCCAGCCCGCGAACGGCATGGACGGCACAGCGCTCCAGCGCGGCTGATAGGAGGCGGACATGGCGACCATAACGCTCGACGGCATCCGCAAGCACTACGGTGAAACCGAGATCCTGAAGGGAGTCTCGCTCGACATCCGCGACGGCGAGTTCCTCACGCTGGTCGGACCGTCCGGCTGCGGCAAGTCCACGCTCCTGCGCATCCTGGCCGGGCTGGAAGAGCAGGACGCGGGCGACGTCTCCATCGGCGGGCGGAGCGTGAACGGCACCCGCCCCAAGGAACGGGACATCGCGATGGTGTTCCAATCCTATGCGCTCTATCCGCACCTCTGCGTGTTCGACAATATCGCGCTGCCGCTACGCACCCGCCGCCTTTCCTTCGCCCAGCGCCTGCCGTTCCTCGGGCCGCTGGTGCCCGGCCGCAGGGTTATCGAAGCCGGCATCCGGGCAGAGGTGGAGCAGGCCGCGGCCATGCTCGACGTGACCCATCTCCTCGCGCGCAAACCCGGTCAGCTTTCCGGCGGCCAGCGCCAGCGCGTGGCGCTCGGCCGGGCCATGGTGCGCCATCCCGCCGTGTTCCTCATGGACGAGCCGCTGTCCAACCTCGACGCCAAGCTGCGGGTGCAAATGCGCGCCGAGATCACCGCATTGCACCGCCGCCTCGGCGTCACCTTCGTCTATGTCACCCACGACCAGTCGGAGGCCATGACCATGTCCGACCGGGTCGCGGTGATGATGCACGGCGAGCTGCTGCAGGTGGCCCCGCCGGAAGCGCTTTATCGCGACCCGCAGGATCTTCGCGTGGCGGAGATGATCGGCAGCCCGAAGATCAACGTGCTCCCCGCCGCCTATTGGCGCGGGCAGGGCCTCCCCCTGCCCCCTTGCGTTCCCGCCACGGCGACGCACGTGGCCTTCCGGCCGGAGGCCTCCCGCCTCGGCCCTCCGGCGGACGGCCAATTGCTCGGGACGGTGGCCAACATCGAGAACCTCGGCTCCGACCTGTTCCTGCACGTGGTGCTGCGGGACGGGCCGGTTCAGCCGGCGGTCGTGCGTCTCTCCCCCGAGGCGCCGCGTTTCGCAATCGGTGACGCGGTGAGCCTGTGGCTGGATGCCGGGCGCCTGCTGGCCTTCGACGGCGCCGGGCACCGCTGCGCCACCTACGAGCAGGTGGCGGCATGAGCGTGACAGCCATGGAGCAGGCACACCCCTGCGTTCCCAAAGCGCGGCGGGGCGGCGCGCGAGAGGCCGCGATAGCCGCGCTGGCCGTTTCCCCGGCGGTGATATTGCTGGCCGGATTGCTGTTCGGCCCGGCACTCGCCGTCGTGCTGTTCTCGCTGACCGACTGGCAACTCGGCGGCGCCAGCTTCAACTTTATCGGTCTCGCGAACTTCCAGGCACTGTTTGCCGATGCCCTGTTCTGGAAAGCGCTGGGCAACACCGCCCTTTATGTCGTGCTTGTGGTTCCGGGCACGGTGCTGCTGGGCCTGCTGGTCGCTTTGCTCATCGAGGCCAGCCCCGGTTTGCGCGGCTTCTATCGCGCGGTGCACTTCCTGCCGGTCATGTCCACCATGTCGGCCATGGCCATCGTGTGGGGCACCATGCTCCATCCCACCATCGGCCTCGTGAACCGCCTTCTCGGCGTGTTCGGGATCGCCGGCCTGAACTGGCTGCGCGATGAGCACACCGCCCTGCTGGCGCTGGCGCTGATCGGCATCTGGCAGGGCTTCGGATTTGCCATGGTGCTGTTCGTCTCCGGCCTCAAGGCGGTGCCGCAGCAGCTTTACGACGCCGCTGCGGTGGACGGCTGCGACGGCCCCTTCGCCCGGCTGCGGCTGGTGACGCTGCCCATGCTCGGCCCGGTGACCATGTTCGTGGTCATCCTCACGGCGAGCCGCGCGTTCGAGGTATTCGACAGCGTGCGCGTGCTCACCCAGGGCGGCCCCAACTACGCCTCCGAAGTGCTGCTGACGCGGCTTTATGCGGAGAGCTTCGACTATCTGCGCACCGGCTATGGCGCGGCCCTCACCGTGGTGTACCTCGCCATCGTGGTGGCCCTCACGCTGACGCAGGCGCGCTTCCTCGAACGGCGGGTCCACTACGCATGAGCCGGCGTTCCCGCCTCCTCGGCCCCATCCTGCGCCATGCGCTGCTGATCCTCACCGGGGCTTTTGCGCTGCTGCCCTTCATCTGGATGATCAGCCTCTCGCTGAAGCCGCCGGAGGAGATCTTCCAGCCGGACTTCCAGCTGTGGCCCACGCGCTTCGCCGGCTTCGAGAACTACGCGGCCGCCTTCACCGCCGCGCCGATGCTGCGCTTCCTGCTCAACGGCGCGCTGGTCTGCAGCCTCATCTTCGCGCTCCAGCTGCTGGTGTGCGTGCCGTGCGCCTATGCGCTCGCAAAGCTGCGCTTCAAGGGACGGGACACGCTGTTCGCCTGCGTGCTCATCGGCCTGCTGGTGCCGCCGCAGGCGCTCGCCATCCCGCATTTCGTGCTGCTGTACGTGTTCGGGATGCTGGACACCTATTCGGCGCTGGTGCTGCCGTGGATCATCTCGGCCTTCGGCATCTTCCTGATGCGGCAGTTCTTCCGCTCCATCCCGGACGAGGTGATCCACGCCGCGCGGCTCGACGGGCTCGGCGAGTTCGAGATCATCTGGCGCATCATGATGCCCATGAGCGCGCCGGCGCTCGCCGCCTTCGGCATCTTCTCCGTGGTGGCGCACTGGAACGACCTGTTCTGGCCACTGATCGCCGTGCGCAGCGAGGACATCTCCACCCCTGCCCTCGGCATCCTGCTGTTCCGCGACGACGAGGCCGGCCAGTTCCTCGGCCCGCTCATGGCCGGCGCCGCCATCATCGTGGCGCCGTTGCTCATCGCCTTCCTGATCGCCCAGCGCCGTTTCATCGACGGGCTCGCGGCCTCCGCCCTGAAGTAACCCTCCACGGAGCTTGACCCAGATGCTTGACCGTATGCCCCGCCTCGGCCTGAAGGTCGCCGGCGCAACCCTGCTCGCTTTGCTGTCCACCGCGGCGGCTCGGGCGGAGGTGACGCTGGACGTGCTCTACACCACGCCCGGCACCTTCAATAAGCTGCAGGAAGACCTCGCGAAGCGCTTCACCGAGGCGCATCCCGACATCAAGGTGAAATTCCGCAACCCGGTGGCCGGCTACGAGGAGGCCGCCCAGCAGATCCTGCGCGACCAGATCACCGGCCGCCTGCCGGACGTCGCCTTCAACGGCATCAACCAGATCGGCCTGTTCGTGGATCGCGGCCTCGGCGCGCCGCTGGACGCCTACATCCAGGCCGACGGCGGGCTCGACAAGCTCGGCTATTACCCGACGCTCGCCGCCCTCGGCCAGTGGAAGGGCAAGCAATACGGCCTGCCGTTCGCCGTCTCCACCCCGGTGCTCTATGTGAACGCCGATCTCGTGAAGAAGGCGGGCCTCGATCCGAACACCCTGCCCACCGGCTGGCCAGAGCTGATCGAGGCCGGCAAGAAGATCCAGGCGGCCGGCGGCCCGGGCACCACCGGCTTCTATTATCAGTGGGAGCAGACCGGAAACTGGCTGTTCCAGTCGCTCGTCACCAGCCGCGGCGGCAAGATCCTGAAGGATGGCTGCGCGGTCGCCTTCGATGACGACAAGGGCATGTGGGCGCTGAAGACGCTGGAATCCTTCGGCGCGTCGGGCATGCCCAATCTCGCGCTCGGGCAGGCGCGGCAGTCGTTCGTCGCCGGCAGCATCGGCATCCTCGCCGATTCCACCTCCTACGTGGCTGCGGCCGAGCGCCAGATCGCCAAGCGCTTCGCTTTCGAAACGGTGGCCTTCCCCTTGGCCGCCGAGAACGGCCTGCTGCCGGCGGGCGGCAACGTGGCCATGGTGTTCTCCAAGGATCCCGAGCGCCAGAAGGCGGCGTGGGAATATGTGAAGTTCGTCACCGGCCCGGTCGGCCAGACGCAGATGGTGAACCTCACCGGCTACATGCCCGGCAACGAGACCGCCGTGAAGACCCCGGACATGCTGGGCGACTTTTACGCCAAGAGCCCCAACCACATGACCAGCATCAAGCAACTGCCGGTACTGACGGAGTGGGTGTCCTTCCCCGGTGACAACTCGCTGAAGGTGATCGAGGTCATCAAGGGCTACACCGAAGCCCTCGTCACCGGCCGCCGCACGGCGCAAGAGGTGATGCCCGACCTGGCGCGTGACGTGACCGCCCTGCTGCCGAAGTGCGGCGGTTGACGGGCGCGACCTGAGCACTCACGGGAAGCGGGCGGAAAACGCCTCGCTTCCCGTCGCGGCGTTCGACAACAGAAGCGGAGGGCGCATCCAGGCGATTGCCCTCCGCTTTTGCGTTTACGGGCACACGAAGCGGCGCAATGAAGCCAGAAAACTGGTTCAAGCCATTGATTTAAATGAATTTGAAGCTTTGTGAGACGCTCTGAAAAGAGCGAATGGTGCCCAGGGGCGGAATCGAACCACCGACACTGCGATTTTCAGTCGCATGCTCTACCAACTGAGCTACCTGGGCGTCCGCAAGGCCGAAACCTCTTGGAGACGGGTGTGTATAGTGTCTCCCCCGCGCTCTGTCCATAGCCGGCAGAAACGACAGGCGCACCTGTGGATGACTGACTCGGCGACCGTTGCGCGGAATGGGTTTTCCGCCGTTCCGGCAGCGCCGTGCGGCGCCCACGCCGGGGCCGGCGGCCTCGAGCGGCGGCTTCAGGAAAAGAGGGTGAACACGGCCAGCAAGGCGGCGTAGATGGCGGTGATGATCGCCGCGCCGCGCAGGTCCAGCCTGCGCGAGGGCGCCGCCGGGCTGAGCCACCAGCCGAAGCGCCCGCTCGCCCAGGGCACCAGGAAATTCAGCAGCAGCACGCTGACAACATTGCCGATGAACAGCGCGATGGGAAAGGCAAGACCCGCCCACCCCATCAGCAGAGGGTTCTGCACCGCGATGCCGAACAGGTACACAACCGGGTAAAGCAGCATCAGAACGATCATGTTCTGCTTCCACACGGCTGCTGCGGGCTGGCCCTTGGCGCCGGAGGCGAACCATTGGTCGAAGCCGGAACGGGCGATGCGGGCGTGGAACTCCTCGGTGAAGGGCTCTGCTTCCGCCAGCAGCGCCTTGCGCTCGGGGGAATTGAGCCAGGCTTGGAGATTTTCCTCGCTGTCGAACCGCAGGATCGAAAGCCAATCGTCCTGCACGCCGGGGATCGGCGGCTCGAAGCGATAGCCCTGGAAGCCGAGCGCGCGGGTCTGGGCCGAGGCGATGCGCTGCTCCCAGGCGCGATAGGCGAGTTCCTGCCCCGGCTTGATGCGCGTGGAAATCACCGCCGAGACGGCGGCGGGCAGCACGCCGGAGGCGCCATCCGGCACGATGTGCACGTCGTCGCGGCCCACCAGCATGGACTGGGCCCCCGCGACGCGCGCGAGGCGGGCCGGCGAATTGAGCCAGGCGATGGCGGCGGTGCTGCTCTCGAAGCGCTGCAGGATCACCCAATCCACCTGGGCCGGCGGGCTCGGGCGCATCAGGGTCTGGCCCAGAAATCCCGGAAGCGCGGCGATGGAGGCACTGGTCTGCTCCTGCCACACCGCGAACGCCTCCTCGAAGCCAGGCAGCACGCGGGTCTGCGTCACGATGGTGACGGCGGAGGACGGAGTGGGCGAGGCACTCATGGGCGAAGGACTCATGGGCGGGGCTGCAACTGGTCGAAGATGCGATCGGGCGTGAACGGCAGGCTGGCGAACCGCACCCCCGTCGCGTCGAACAAGGCGTTGGAAATGGCCGGCGCGATGGGATTGATGGCGCATTCCCCCTGCGCTTTCGCGCCGAGCGGGCCGATGGTGTCATAGGTGTCGGCGAACAGGATCTGGGTGCGCGGCACGTCCGCGAAGCTCGGAATGCGGTAATTGCGCAAGGCCGCGTTCTTCATGTGGCCGCTCTCGTCATAATCCATGTGCTCGGTCAGCGCCCAGCCGAGCCCCATGACGATGGAGCCGTTGATCTGCCCGCGGCACTGCATGGGATTGATGAGGCGGCCGATATCGGCGGCGTGCACGCTTTGCAGGATCTCGATGTCGCCGGTGATGCGATGCACGGCGAGGCGGATGCCCTGCACGTTGAAGGCCACCGTGCGGGGCGAGAGATAGGCCTTGCGCTTGGCCTGGAAGCGATGGCCCGCCGCCGTGCCGGTGGCGTGAAGCTCGGGCAGCGCGATGCGGGTGTTGCCGTTCACCACCGCGCCGGCCTCCAGCGTCCAGTCGCCCGGCTTGGTGCCGGTGATGCGGGCGACATAGGACAGGATGTTCTGGCGCAGCGCCGTCGCGGTCAGCGTCACCGCCTGCCCGGCCACCACCGTGCCGGTGCTGGCGAAGGTGCCGGTGTCGAAGGGCGCCGCGTCGGTGTCGGCATTGATGATGTCGATGTCTTCCGCGCGCGTGGCGAGCACGCTGGCGGCCAGCTGGCGATGGGAGGTCACCGAGCCGTTGCCCATTTCCGTGGAGCCGACCGCGAGGTGGTAGCGCCCATCCGGCAACAATTCCATCACCGCGCCGGAGCGGTGCTCGGTGGGCGGGCCGGATTCCAGCATGGCGAGCGCAATGCCGGTGCCCTCCGCCCAATGGGCCCCTTCGGGCTTGGGCCGCCGCTCGCCGGTGGCAAGCGCGTTCTCCACCAGGTCCATGCACTGGTCGAGGCCGTAGCTGCCGAAATCCACGTCCGAGACGCCGCTCCAGATCGCCTCAATCCAATCGTCGGCGGTCACCATGTTGCGCCGTCGCAGGGCGAACGGGTCGATGCCGAGGAGCTTGGCGAGGTCGTCCATCGCGCATTCGATGGCAAACGTGGTCTGCGAGGCGCCATAGCCGCGAAATCCGCCGGCCGGCACCATGTTGGTATAGACAACGAGGCCCTCGCCCTTCTTGTTCGCGCAGCGATAGGCGCTCATGGGGCTCGCGAGAGAGGCCGCCAGCGTCTCACTGGCGTGGCCGCCATAGGCGCCGGTGTTGGACACCACCTTGATCTCGATGGCGGTCAGCGTGCCGTCCGCCTTGGCCCCCAGCTTCACGCGGGTGGTCATCTGGTGGCGCGTGCTGGCGCCGATGAACTGCTCCTCGCGGGTGTATTCCCACTTCACCGGCCGGCCGAGCTTCATCATGGCGAGGACGCAGAGATCCTCGGTCAGCATCTCCTGCTTGCCGCCGAAGCCGCCGCCGACGCGCTCGGTGAAGATGTGCAGGTCCGCCGGCACGAAGCCGAACAGATGGCACAGCTTCTCATGAGCGATGAAGGGCGCCTGGGAGGAGGTGCGCACGTGGATGCGCCCGTCGGCGCTCTTCCAGGCGATGGAGCCGTGGGTTTCCAGATGCACGTGCTGGACCCGCGACGTGGTGTAGGTGCGCTCGTGGATCGCCTCCGCTTGCGCGAAGCCGGCGGCGATGTCGCCCACCTCGCCGCGGATCTCGGCGAAGATGTTGCCCCGCGCCTCGCCGCCCTTGTGGTGCAGCACTGGCGCTTGCGGGGCCATGGCCTGTTCGGGATCGAACACCGCCGGCAGCACGTCGTATTCCACCTTCAGCGCGCGGCAGCCGGCTTCCGCCGCCGCCTCGCTCTCGGCCACCACCGCCGCCACCCGCTGGCCGACGAAGCGCACCACGTCGTCGAGCATGTAGGTGTCGTCGGGATCGACCAGATGGTCCTCGTGGGTCGCGGTGCTGTAGAGCCGGCGCGGCACGTCTTCCCAGGTGAACACCTCCAGCACGCCGGGCACCGCCAGCGCGGGCGCCTTGTCGATGGAGACGATGCGCGCGTGGGCGTGCGGCGCGCGCAGCACCTTCAGATGCGCGAGCCCGGCCACCTCCAGATCCATGGTGTAGCGGGCGTGGCCGGTGACGATGCCCGGCCCGAACGGGTTCGGCAGGCTCGCCCCGCAGGCATTGCCGGCGATGTCTTCGCTCACGTTCACCACGCCCTCTATGGCGTCGCGGATCGAGGCGTAGCCGGTGCAGCGGCACAGATTGCCCTTGAGGTTGCGCGGCAGGTCGGCCCGCTGCTCCTCATCGAGCGCGGCGATGGTCATGATCATGCCGGCCGAGCAATAGCCGCACTGGAACGCCTGGGCGTCCAGGAAGGCGCGCTGCACCGGGTGCAGATCCTCACCGCTGGCGAGCCCCTGGATGGTGGTGACCTCCCGACCGGCGGCGCGGAAGGCGGGCATCAGGCAGGAATGGATCGGCGCCCCGTCCACCCACACGGTGCAGGCGCCGCAATCGCCCTGGTCGCAGCCCTTCTTGACGCCGAAATCGCCGCGCTCGCGCAAGAACGTGCGCAGGCACTGGCCGAGGCGCGGCTCGGCGGAAAAGCTGTGTCCGTCGATGGAGAAGTTCATGCGGCAGCTCCCGGCCCGGCGAGTTCCGCGCGGATTTCCTCGGCGAAATGGTAGGTCAGATGCCGCCGATAGGCGGGCAGCCCGTTGACGTCGTCGAAATAGCCGTCGTGCGGGATCGCGGCATCGACGGCGTGCCGCACCTCTTCCGCGCTCGGCGGGGCGGCGAAATGCAGTTGCACCGGGCGGAAGGTGGAGGCGGTGATGGTCAGCAGCAGGTCGCCGTCGGGCCCGCTGGTACCGATCAGCAGCGCAGCGGAGCGGCCGAGGTGATAGAGCGACGACCGGCGGAAGGCGAAGCGCTTCTTCAGCGCCGCGGCCGGCAGATGGATCGCCCGCAGCAATTCGCCCGGCGCCAGGATATTGGCATGGTTGCCGGTGACGAAATCCACCGCCTTCACCGTGCGCGGCGCGCCCTCGCGCGGCCAGAGCGTGTAGGTGCCTTCGAGCGCCACGGTGAGCGAGATCATGGCGCCGGCCGGCAGGGACATGCAGATGTTGCCGCCGACACTCGCCTCATGGGCAATCTTGAACGACATCAGCAGCGAGCGGCAGCAGATGGAGAGCAGCGGCCCGGCGGTCCATTCCGGCGGAAAGACGAGGCCGTCCAACGCGCCGATGCGGGCGGTGGCGGCAATCTCGAGGCCGTCCGGCGTCACCTCCAGGTCCGGCCAGTCGAACGCCCGCAGGTCGATCAGCGTATCGAGGGCGGGCTGGGGCTCGGAAAACAGCCAGGTGCCGCCGGACAGCCAGGCGAGGCCCTCGCGCCAATGGGTCACCTCTTCCGCCGAGCGCGGACGCTCGATATGGCGAATGGTGTTGATGTCCATGACAGCAATCGCTCCGTCGCCGTGACGCAAGGGTTTCGCGGATCAGGTGCCCGGCGCGCCAGGGACGCGCCGGGTGGGGCCTCAGGGCAATTGGGACAGGGTCGCCGGGCCGGGGCCGGGGGTAATCAGCGTCGGCCATTGCTTGGAGCCGAACGGCACCAGCGGCGGCAAGAACGGCGTCATGCCGCGCTTGGTGGCGTCGGCGATGATGGCGTCGCGCGCGTCCCCGCCCATCAGCTCGTAATCCATCACCGCATTGTTGCCGAAGAACAGGCCGCCCACGGTGCGGTCCGCGATGATGCGGGTGAGCGAGCCGAGCATGTCTTCCGGCGTGGTGGTGAAGGAGACGGTCTCGATCAGGATCAGACGGGAATTGATGGCGTCCGGCCCGAAGAACTGGGCGAGCACGCTATAGAGAATGTTGTTCTGCCGCGCGACATAGATGGTGTTGCTGGCGCCGTAGGTCTTTTCCCAGTCCGGCCCGAGCATGGCCTTCCATTCGGCGAGCACGCCCATCCAGTGGTTGACCTGCGTCTGCGCGGCCCAGGCGATGCTCTTCTTCAGCTGCGGGCCCTGCTTCTTGGTGAAGGCGGCCAAAGCATCGAAGGTGATGACGCCCTTCTTCAGGCTCTCGTCCATGAAGGCGATATTGTCTTTGAGGATCTGCGCGTTGTTCGGCCGCCACTCTGCCGGCATGGAGGTCTTGTCGAGGCTGTCCAACGCCGCCTGCATCTGCGCGCGGAACGCGGTCATGGGCGAAACCCAGCTCATGTCCGTGGGCTTGTCCAGATGAGGCCCGGCCAGCACCGAGAGCACCATGGTGCTGTGGCCGATGGATTTGAGCAGCTGGTACACCTCCGGCACCGGCGGCGCCTCCAGGCGCGGCTGGCCCGGCCGGTACAGCAGCAGCCGCCCGCCCGCGCCGGAGAACAGCGCCAGGATGACGGGATGCTGGGCGAGGATATTCTCCGAGATGATGCGGCCGGAATCGCCATAGAGCGCGAACATGGCGGTGTTCAGCGCCAGAACGTCTTGCTTCGCCGTCTCGGCGGCGCTGGGCGCGGCCCCGCCCACGATGATGTTCATGAAGGGAGGCGCTTCGGCGGCTATAGCAACGCTAGAGCTTGCTCCGCCCAGCAGCGCCAGGCATGAAACCGCGAACGCCCGCAAGGGTCGCCTGTATTGTCCCATGTTCCCCCCAAGAATTGCCGGTGCAAAAGCCACGCCGCCATCAAATGACAATCAAGCGCTGCGCTGCCCTTTTCTATTTGTCTCGACATTACTAGCGTTTCATGGCGCGGATTGCACTGCGCTTTGGAGAATTACGCGAAAAAATTCTTGGGGCGCGCGGTATCCCATGCCGCGGCCCACCGCGCCTGCGGCCGCTTCGGCATTTAGATGACACGCGCGGCCGCGGCGGGAGGTTGGCGCCGTGGGAGAGACGCGGGCGGCGGCGGCCTTCCCCCGCGGCTGGGTCGTCCGGTCGGGAGACGGGCGGCACTGTTCAGGATTGTCCCGCTCGCCGAAATTCATCGTCGAACGTTCGCCCGAATTGCGGGTTTCAACCGCAGAAGAGGCGCGGAGAAGCCCCAGTAAACCGCTGTTCGTCTTCCCTAACCCATTGTTTCACGTGAAACATTTTCCGGTTCCAAACCGGATGGGAGCTTATGTTCAAAGAAACAGGCCGGAGGCCGGGGTCAGCCGCACGATCATGTCGTTATAGTCGAAATCCGAGCCCTGGTTGTAGGCGAGATCCTCGAACCCGAAGGTGTTCTCGCCATACATGCGCACCTGCTCGCGCCCGCCGGGATTGTTCTCGCCGATCACGAAGGTCTCCCCCGAGGGCGTGAGGAGCACCGGCGCGTAAAACCCGGTCGCGCCGGAAACCGTCCAATGGGTGGCCTGGTCGAACGCCCCGCCGCTGGTGGCCGTCAGGCCCGGGTCCAGATGGCTGCGCACCGCCGCGATATAGGCCTCGGTATTGCCCGCCGGCACCCCGCCCACGCTCCAGTCGCCGGTCGCGGCATCCACGTCGATATGCACGAAGCCGAGGGTATTGGTGTTGGCGCTGCTGCCGGTGATCTGGACATCGAGCGCCTCGCCATGCTGGAGATAAACCACCGGCAGGCCGCTCATGCGCTGGCTGCCGGCGAGCACCGCCGCATCCGCCAGCGTGTTGTCGGTGGTGGCATTGAGTTCCAGCCCCGCGACCGCGATATGCAGACCGCCGCCCGGCTGGCTGGTGACATCCACGGCGGGCGTGGGGTCGAGCATGTGATCCCCGGTGAGCACCGCGAAGCGCAATTGCTCGCCGGTCCCGAGCCAGACCGATTGCCCGCCCTTGAGCAGATTGACCCCGTGATCGTCCGGCGCGGCGCCCACGCTCGCCAGGATCGCATCCTGAAGCGTCACGCTGCCGCCCACCGCGCCGTCACGGCCGACCAGCTGCCCGTGGGAATCCACTGCGTAGAGCAGCAGGGTGGCGCCGCTGGCCTGGGTCGCATGCAGCACATCGAGCCGCACCCAATTGCCGGTGGTGGTGCCGTCCGTTACCAACGAAAGCCCGCCGTTGCCCGCCGCCTGAAGCGCCAGATCGGCGACGCTGACGGTCAGGGTAAGCGCGCTGGAAACCGGGCCGAGCGGCGTCGTGAAGCCGGCGTCGGAGGCGGAATATTCATGCATCGTAACGGCATAGGTTCCATTGCCGAACTGCTGCATGGCGGCGGTGGACCATTGGCCGTCGATATCCGCGACCGCCGTGATCGGCTGCGGCCCGCTCACCCCCTGCCCCGCGAAGCTGATCTGCGCCACATTGAGCGCGCCGATCTTGTTGGTGTAGCCGGACACCCAGGAGGTGGTGCCGGGGGCGGAATTCAGCCCGGTCCAGCCGAACGCCACCTCGGCGTCGCTGACCGTGATGGCGTTGGTGACCTGGTTGACCTGATTGGCGGCGGCGGTGAAGACATCGCCTGCCAGGGTCCCCGCCACGGGCGCATTGGGCGCCGGCAAGGTGGCGATGAAGCTCGCATTGGTGTTCTGCACCAGCAGCGAGGGATCAAGCGTGGTCGTGCCGCTATAGGCGAAGCTGAGGGTGAAGGTGGGAATGGTCTGGTCGCCCGAGGAGGGCGGCGTCACCAGGGCCAGCCCGTCTACCGCGAGGCTCCCCTCCTGCCCGGTATAGTCCGGATTGAGGAATTGCGAGCCTGACATGGTCGTATAGAGGTTGAACGTCTTCTGCGCGTCGCCCTCGCCCACCAGCACCTGATACCAGGCCACGCCATCGGCGGCCTTGGGAATGTTGTTGATCAGGATGCTGCCTTCCGGCTGCGAAGACCCCGCCTGCGCGCTGGCGGAATAGGTGCCGGTGGAGGAATCGTAGGCGATGTTCCAGTTCTGCCAAAGGGTTGAACCCGTCGGCGGCGTGATCGTCACCTGCTTCCATTGGGGAACGGAATCGACCTCGCCGGCATAGAATTGCAGCGTGATCGGCGTGCCGTCAGCCAGGACCATGTTCTGGTTGGCGAACGACATCACGATATTGGTGCCGTCGCCGACCCATACCGGCTGCGCATAGCCCTGCGAACCGGGGGCGATATAATTGTAGATGACCGGCGGAATATAGCCCTGCGGCTGCTCGCCGTCATCATACAGGGTCAAATTGATGGTGGAGACATTGGTGCCCAGCGAAGGATCGTAGACCGAGATCAGCGGCCCGCCGACGCTATACTGCTTCATCAGATTGTCGGAATAGCCGGACCCGTAGGAATTGGAGTTGAAATAATAGATCTCCGAATAGGGATCCATATAGGTCGGCGTCACGCCGGAGGTCAGGTTCTTTCCGAAGGCATAGGTCGGGTCCCAGTTCCAGTTGGAATTGAGATCGATGGGCGTGGTGATCGCGGAATTATAGGACTGGCCGGTGGTGTTGTAGAAGCCGGCGGTGAACCCGGTGAGGAACTGCGTGAGCACCTCGCCCCACTGGTTGTTCTCCCCCGTGTTCATCTCCGGCGAGGCGTCGCCATATATCTGGTAGGGCGTCGCGTCGGTCTGGTTGGTATAGATTTCAACCGAACCCAGGGTCGAATAGATACTGTTTTCCAGGTTGGCGGGCGAAATCTTGATATAGCCCTGGATCTGGCTGCTGGATTCCGGAGCGAGCCAGAAGTTCGTGCCGTCCCATTGCAGGGAATAGGAAAAGAACCCGGCGTTGTGCCAATTGCCGTTGGCATCCGGCGCGCCGTTGAAGAAGCCGGCGATGGAGATGGGCTGGTTCGCGACACCGGTCTCAAGGCTCGTGACGTAGCCGGTCCAGTCGGAGGCACTGAAGCTGTTGGGGGTGCCGAGACTGACCGCCTGGGACGGCGAGATGCCGGCGCGGTGGTCGCCCTGCAACGGCCCGCTGGTATAGTCGAAAACGTAGGTGTTGCTTGAATTGATGTCGGCGATCGCCTGGAACAGGCTGGTGCCGGTGATGCCGTAGCCGCGGCTGTCCGCGGTCTGGGTAGCGCCGGAGCCATAGGTAATGCCCACCTGCATCGGCAGGCCAAACCCTTCCACCGAAGTCAGGTTGCCCACGTCGCCCGGCAGGTTCTTCAGCGTCACTTCGAAGCTGTCGTACCGGAAATCATAGGCCGTGGCGTTGTTCCACGAAATGTCCTGCTCGCCGGTGATGAGCGTCTGGAGATCGTAGGGCTGGGAACTGTCCTGGCTCTGGACGAGAAAGTAGACCTTCCCGCTGTTGTAGGGCTCCGGCAAGACGATGGAGCTGCTGGCGGTGACGGCGCCATTTTCCACCAGGGTGGTCCATTGGGGGGCGCCGCTGGAATCGAAATAGACCGAATAGGCCCACACGCCCTGCTGTCCCAGCGTTTGCTGCAGTTGCGTGCTGAGATCGACGTTCAAAGTGGTCATGGGGCACCAGCCTGCAAGAAAGCCGGACGCCATATAGCCACGGGCCCCGAGCCCATATCAATGCCGCTGGCCCCTGCGGCAGGAATGTTTTTCACGGCTACGGCCGAGCCAGGCATCGGCCGGCCGCATGCGCCTTCCAAAGGGGGCGTAAAAACAACGGTGCCGCCCGGCGGCGGCGCCTCACTCCGCCGCGGCAGCGTGCGCGTGGCGGAGGAAGAACCGAACCATCTCGCGGCTGGCATCCGGCCCGCGCGGGTCGGTGAAGCTGCCTTTGGCGCTGCCGCCGGCCCAGGCATGTCCGAGGCCGTGCAGCACCCAATGCTCCAGCACCACGCGGCCGCGCGGATCGGTGAGGATGGTGCGGCTGTAGCTGGTGCCGTCAGGGCTTTTTCCCTCCGTCACCACCTCGTCCAGCTCCGCCCCACCGCGCGACTGGGTGACCACGTGATCGCCATTGACGGGATGGACCGTGTTGTCCCGGTCGCCATGGAAGACGATGGTCGGCACGATGCCGTCGCCGTCGCGTGCGCTCTGGGTGCGGGAAACAAAGGGCACCGCGCTGCCCTGGCGCATGGCCATGAAGGCGGAAGACATGTCGCTCGCCGCCCCACACGCCAGCCCAGAATGCACACCGATGGCCGAATAGAGGTCGGGATAGGCGGTGCCCATGATGGCCGCGGCCGCGCCGCCGGCCGAAAGACCCGCCACATAGACCCGGCCGGACGCCACCTCATAGTGCTGCATCACCTGCCGGGTGATGCCGGCGATCAACGAAGGCTCGCCCTGCCCGCGCTTCTGATCCGCGGCATTGAACCAGTTCCAACATTTCGAGGCGTTGGCGGATTGCACCTGCGCGGGATAGGCGACGAGGAGGCCATGTTCCTCGGCGATTTCATTCATGCGCGTGCCGGCGGCGAAATCGTCCGGCGATTGCGTGCAGCCGTGGAGCATCACGATCAGCGGCAGGCGCTGCCCACGGTAGCAGCTCGGCACGTAAAGCTTATAGCTGCGGCTGCCGGCGGTGTTGGAATAGACATGCTCCTCGAACGTCCCGCTCTGCCCCGGTTCCGCGGTGGGGACCTCGGGACTGAGGAAGCCCCGCAGGGCCTCGGGAAGATAATCCACCACCGATTTGCCGCCAGGCGCGGCCGGCGGGGCGGTCTCGAAGGGCAGAGCCCATGTGGTGCCATTGTGCCTCGGCATCAGATTGATGTCCTCGCGGCCCCTGGAGGGCGCACCGGCCTCAGCGCGCTGCGGATGCTCCCCGGAAATGGCACCGCGCAGAATGGCCATGGCCTCTTCCAGCCGGCCTTCCCGCGTCAGCCGCGTGGCCTCCATCATGTCGATCTTGGTGGGCACATGCATTGATAACGTCCTGCACTGAAAGGCTTCCGACACAGCCGGATCGCCTTCCTGTTGGAAGCAAAATAGGGGCCCAAGCTTGCGCGCAGGCGGAGCGGAGAGAAATCAGCGCATGCGGTCGCTCAGCGCCGCCTTCACCGCCGGGCTGGCCTGGAGGGCGCCGAGGATTTGGAGGGAAGAAATCGTGCCGCGCGCAAGTTCGGGCGGCACGTCGTGGGCGATGACGGCAAGGCCGAGCACCTGGATATCCAGCCGCTCGCCGGCGGCCTGAACGTTTTCCAGATCCTGGCGGCTGAAATGGCGCAGCCCGAGATCCAGCTGATTGCGCGCGACCGACTTCTGCACCGTTTCCGCATGGCGATCCAACTGATTGCGGATCGCGGTGCGGATGAAATCGGTCCGGTTGGAATAGAAATTTTCCCGGACCAGCAGGTCGATATGGCCGAGGTCCACAAAGCCCAGATTGATCGTGATCTTTTCCGTGTCCGGCCCCTTAGGGCGAATGTCCTTGACCAGCGCCGTCATCGCAACCATCCCCACACCATCCATCTGGATGGGAGATAGGCCACCTTTGCTGCAATGCAATAGCGAACGCCACCGAAATAATGCGATGCAGCAGATATCGTGGAAAGCCCTCAGGATGCAGGCTTCAGATCGCCGATCAGCGTGGGAATGAGTTCCGACACCGTGGGATGGATCGGCACAGCCCATTGCAGGACGTCATAAGGCTGGTCCGCGTTCATCATGTCGAGAATGCCGTGGATCGCCTCGTCGCCCGACGTGCCGAGGATGGCCGCGCCCAGAATGCGTTTCGTCTGCGCATCGGCCACCATTTTCATGAAGCCGATGGTTTCGCCCTTTTCCACCGCGCGCCCCACCCGCGCCATGGGACGGGAGGAGACCAGCAGCGGCCGGCCGCTCGCGCGCGCCTGCGCCTCGCTCATGCCAACCCGTCCCAACGGCGGGTCGGTATAAAGAGCGTAGGCGGGAATACGGGCGGACAGTCGCCGGTCCGCGCCGTCGAGCAGATTGGCCGCGATGATCTCGAAGTCATTGTAAGCCGTATGGGTGAAGGCGCCCCGGCCGTTGCAATCCCCCATCGCCCAGACGCCGCTGATGTTTGTCTGCAAGTGATCGTCGACGCGGATATAGCCGCGCTCATCTCGTTTGATGCCGGCCGCCTCGAGCCCCAGATCGCCCGTATTGGGCACCCGGCCGATGGCCACAAGCACATGGCTGGCCCGAACCTCGGCCGCCCCGCCATCGCCGTCCATCTCGACGCGAACCTCTTCGCCGTCCTTGGCAAAGGAGAGGACATCAATGGTGGTGCGGACCGCGATGCCCTCCGCGCTGAGAAAGCGCGCGATTTCGGCGGAGATGTCCTCATCCTCGCGGGCGACGAGGCGTGGCCCCTTCTCCAGCACCGTCACCTCGGCGCCGAAGCGTCGGAAGGCCTGGGCGAATTCGAGCCCGATATAGCTGCCGCCCACCACCACCAGATGGCGCGGCACCACATCGAGATCGAGCATGCTCGTGTTGGTGAGATAATCGATATCGGCAAGGCCCGGCATGTCCGGCACCAGGGCACGCCCGCCCACATTGATGAAGACGCGGGGCGCGGAGAGGAGATCGTCGCCGACCCGTACGGCCGTCGGGCTTTCGAAGCGGGCATGGCCATGGAACAGGGTAAGTCCAGCCATGGCCTCCATCCAGGCGGTCAGCCCGTTGCGCGCGTTCATCGTCACTTGATGCGCGCGGGCATGCACGCGTTTCATGTCGATGCCCACGTCGCCCGACACCATCACCCCGAAATCCGCCGCGCGACGGGCCATGTGCGCGGCATAGGCGCTCGCCACCAGGGCCTTGGTGGGCATGCAGCCGGTATTCACGCAGGTGCCGCCGATGAGATGGCGCTCGATGAGCGCCACCTTCATGCCCGCCCCCGTCAGGCGCCCGGCGAGCGGCGGACCGGCCTGGCCGGCGCCGATGATGATGGCATCGAAGCTCTGGTTCATTGCAGGCTCCCCAGGATCAGCAGCGCACCGAAGACGGCGATCGCATCCTCGATCAAGGCCGCCGGCAGGTCGCGACCGAACCGCGCGGCAAGCCGTCCGCGCACGGCTGCGCCGCCCAAGGTGCCGATGATCGCGCCCACGACGCCCAGCGCCGCGCCTGCCAAAGCCAGACCCGCGGGCGTCGCGAGGGCCGCGCCGCAGACGGCGCCGCTGACGATGCGGGCGCCGAACTGCATGGGTACCTTGCGGCTCGGCGTGAAAGGCAGCTTGTCGGCGACCAATTCACCGAGGGCGAATAGGGTGAGAACCCATGCGGCGACCGGCGTGGCGAGAAAGGAAAGAAACGAGCCATCCAGCGAAAGCCTGCCGAGGACGGCGGCCCAGCTCACCATGGCCAGCGGCGTCATGGTCCGCAGCCCACACAGGATTCCGGTCAACAGCGGCAACATAAAAGGTGTCATGGCTGATGTCCTCTCGGGATAGGAAGGAGGCAGCCGGGAAGACCCGCACGGCGGGGGATTGCCTGATGATCGGCCCAGCCACGATCACAAGAAAACGGTTCATCACTCAGATCAAATATGAAGGTACGCCTGAACTTAAACGCGACAGACAGCAAATCTGTGGGCTCTGTCATTTGCAACCCAACAATTCGGCCACCAGATCGACAGCCCGCATTCTGTCGGGCTTGCCCTCTCGCGCGCTCGGAAAAATCGAACGGTGAGACCGCGCGCGTAAAATAGGCGCCTGGCACCCCACGCGACCCAAAACAAACACGACCTCACATCGGTAAAGTCGTAGCTCTGCGGACGTGAAGAGCGTATAGTATTTTCATGTCAATTCATAAATTTTCACTCGGCGATCACGTCGAGCTTTCCATCGGTCCGTTTTACCGGGCTACTGCGGGCGCATACGATATCGTTGCGCTGATGCCTTTCGAACGGGGGGAATGCTCCTATCGCGTGCGCGCCTCGGCCGAAAAGCATGAGCGCGTGGTGCTCGAAAGCGATATCCGCCTCATCCCGCGCCCGGAAGGCATGCCAGTCCAGATGCCCAGCATCGCCATCGGCAAAAAGCGCGCCTGATCCGCTTTTATTTCCAATCCCTTCGTGTTGTCCAATGCCTGCTGCGGCCTCGCCGTACGCGGGCGTTTGGCGTTCCGTCGCCCGGCCCCTGCACGCGAAATTTCCCTTGGGGCAGGCAATAGAAATCCGGTTTTAATTCCGCGCACCTGTCGGCTGAGGGTAACCTTGCCCGTCTTAGACAGGACGAGGATGCTGCCCGATGCTCTATGCTATTCTTTGCTACCATTCCGAGGATGTTGTCTGTTCCTGGTCCAAGGAGGAAGACGATGCGGTCATGGCCAAGCTGATGACCGTTCATGAGAAATTGGAAAAGGATGGCCGCCTGGGCCCGGTGGCACGGCTCCTGCCCACCACGGCCGCCACGACGCTGCGCAAGGACCAGGACCCTCCCCTCGTGATCGACGGGCCGTTCGCCGAAACCAAGGAGCAGTTGCTCGGCTTCTATGTGGTTGAGTTCGACACGCTGGAAGAAGCGCTCGATGCCGCACGCGAGCTCGGTCGCGCCAATCCCGGCGGCGCCTATGAGATCCGGCCGATCGCGCTGTTCCACCCCGGGAGCGCAGGCGCGTGAGCGACCTCGCCTGGATCGACTCGACGCTGGCCGCCGCGCGCCCGCAGGCCGTCGCGGCCCTGCTGCGCTATTTCCGGGACCTCGATTTCGCCGAGGAAGCGGTCCAGGAAGCCTGCCTGCGCGCCCTGCGCACATGGCCCCAGAATGGGCCGCCGCGCGATCCCGCCGCCTGGCTCATCATGGTCGGTCGCAATTCCGGCATCGACGAGACCCGCAGGCGCGCCAAGCTCACGTCATTGCCGCCGGAGGAACATCTCTCCGATCTCGGCGACGCCGAGGACGACCTCGCCGAGCGGCTCGACGGCGATCATTATCGCGATGACGTTCTGCGCCTTCTGTTCATCTGCTGTCATCCGGAACTGCCGGCGACGCAGCAGGTCGCGCTCGCCCTGCGCATCGTCTCCGGGCTCAGCGTGCCGCAGATCGCACGAGCGTTCCTGGTGAGCGATGCTGCCATGGAGCAGCGCATCACCCGCGCCAAGAGCCGCATCGCGCGGGCCAGCGTCCCCTTCGAGACGCCCGGCGCGGTGGAGCGCGCGGAACGGCTCGCAGCCGTGGCGGCCATGGTCTATTTGCTGTTCAACGAGGGCTATTCGGCCACCGGTGCCGACGCCGGAGTGCGCCGCCCGCTGTGCGACGAGGCGATCCGCCTGGCCCGCCTGCTGCTGCGCCTGTTCCAGGCCGAGCCGGAGGTCATGGGGCTGCTCGCCTTGCTGCTACTCCAGCATGCGCGTTCGGCGGCGCGCCTGGATGCGGACGGTGCCATCGTGCTGCTGGACGACCAGGACCGCACCTTGTGGAACCCGACCATGATCGCGGAAGGTCTCGCGCTGATCGACAAGGCGATGCGCCATCGGCGGCCCGGCCCTTATCTGGTACAAGCCGCCATCGCCGCATTACACGCGCGGGCGACACGCCCGCAGGATACCGATTGGGGCCAGATCGATCTCCTCTATGCCATGCTGGAGCAGCTCCAGCCCTCCCCGGTGGTGACGCTCAATCGCGCCGTGGCGGTTTCAAAAGTGCGCGGGCCCGGCGCGGCGCTCGCGATGATCGAGCCGCTGGGGCAACGGCTTTCAGCCTATTTCCATTTCTTCGGGCTAAAGGGCGCCCTCCTGTCGGAGCTTGGCCGCAGCGACGAGGCGCGAATCGCCTTCGGCCAAGCCATCGCGCTGGCGTCCTCGGCGGCCGAGGCCGCACATATCCGCCAGCACCTCGACCGTCTGCAACGCGGGAGCGGCGCGCCTCCCCAATCCAATGGCTCTGCCGCCTGAGACGCTTTCGCGTTCGGCGGTGCAGGACGCCCCGCAGGGCGACGCACGCAGAAACGCTAGCCTTCGCGCCCAAGACACGGGAAGATGTACATGGTGCACATTTCCGCGGGACCAGGGGCAAGAGAGTGGCAGAGCGCAAGACGAAGGCCGCAAGTGAGGCCGCCGAGGTGGTCGACTATCAGACCGGGTCGGGTGCTCCCGCAGCCATTGCCAGCACCCTGGAAGATGCCCTCGGCATTCAGGTGCGCGCCATCCGCCGGCAATTGGATCTCACCGTTTCCGACCTTGCGGGCGCCGCCGGCATTTCGGTGGGAATGCTGTCCAAAATCGAGAACGGGCAGATTTCCCCTTCCCTTGCGACGCTCCAGGCGATCTCCAAGGCACTGAACGTGCCCATCACCACCTTGTTCTCCACCTTTGAGGAGCGGCGCGACTGTTCCTTCGTGCGCGCGCACCAGGGCGTCATCATCGAGCGGCGTGGCACCAAGGTGGGCCACCAGTATGAATTGCTCGGCCATGGGCTGGGCGGCGATATCGTGGTTGAACCTTACCTTATCACGCTTTCTCAGGACGCGGCGACCTATACCGGGTTTCGCCATGCCGGCGTTGAGTTCATCTATATGCTGAGCGGAGAAGTGGTCTATCGCCACGCGGACCGCACCTATCACCTGCGGCCGGGCGACTCCCTGATGTTCGATTCCGGCGCGGCCCATGGTCCCGAGGATCTGATCGTGACGCCCATGTCCTACCTCTCGGTGATCGTCTACAGCCGCGATCCGCGCTGAGCCTCCCCTACGGCATCGTTTTCCTAGAGGGAAAATTTTATTCCGCCCGCGTTGACGAGGCGCCGCTTGGGGCGTACCACTCTGGAGACGGCCATGTTTCGGCCACCGGAGTTCAGCCATGTGCGGCATTGTCGGCATCTTTCTGAAGGACCCCAAGCTCGAGCCAGAGCTTGGGCAAATGCTTTCCTCCATGCTGTGCGTGATGACCGATCGCGGCCCCGACAGCGCTGGCTTCGCCATCTATGGCAACGGCGCGGTGGACCACGTGAAACTCTCCCTGCGGGCCGTGGAAGGCTATGACTTCGAAGGTCTTGCCCACTCGCTCTCGGTGGTGGTCGGCGGCGATCCGCGCCTCGTGGTGCGCGCGAGCCATGCAGTGATCGAGGTTCCGGCGGATCAGGAAGCCGCCGTGCGCGCGGCGCTCGCGGCCCATCACCCGGAGGTCGCCATTGTCGGCACCGGGGCGCGCATGGAGATCTTCAAGGAGATCGGCCTGCCGAGCGAGGTTGCCGAGCGCTTTGACCTGCCGAAAATGAGCGGCACCCACGGCATCGGCCATACCCGCATGGCCACGGAAAGCGCGGTGACCACCGCTGGAGCGCATCCCTTTTCCACCGGCGCCGACCAGTGCTTGGTGCACAATGGCTCGCTCTCCAACCACAACGATCTGCGCCGTCAATTGAAGCGCGAGGGGATATCCTTCGCCACCGAGAACGACAGCGAAGTTGCCGCAGGCTACCTCACCTGGCGCATGAAGAACGGCGCCACCCTGGGCGAGGCGCTGGAAGCCGGCCTCAAGGATCTGGACGGCTTCTTTACCTTCGTCGTCGGCACGGAAAGCGGCTTCGGTGTGTTGCGCGATCCCATCGCCTGCAAGCCCGCCGTGATGGCCGAGACCGACCAATATGTGGCCTTCGCCTCCGAATACCGCGCTCTGGTGAACCTGCCCGGCATCGCGAATGCCCGCGTGTTCGAGCCAGAGCCTGCCACCGTCTATTTCTGGGACCGAGCCGCATGAACGCCTTCAGCCCCGATATCACCTTCGATCTCGCGCAGAGCGAGCTGCGCGAGCTGAACGGCGCACTGCACAAGGCGACCGGCGAGACCAACGCCAAGCTCTGGCGCGTGCTGAACCCGAATGGCCGGCACGCTTTGGCAGCCGGCGTAGATGCCCCCCTCACCATCCAGGTCGAGGGCCACGTGGGCTATTATTGCGCCGGGATGAACCAGCAAGCGAGCATCATCATCCATGGCAATGCCGGTGTCGGCGTCGCCGAAAATATGATGAGCGGCTTCGTCCATGTGCTGGGGGACGCCAGCCAGGCGGCAGGCGCCACGGCCCATGGCGGCATGCTGCGCATCGACGGCAATGCCTCTGCCCGTTGCGGCATTTCCATGAAGGGCGTGGACATCATCGTGAAGGGCTCCATCGGCCACATGAGCGCCTTCATGGGCCAGTCCGGCAATCTCATCGTGTTCGGAGATGCCGGCGAGGCGTTGGGCGACAGCCTTTACGAAGCCAAGCTGTTCGTGCGCGGCTCGGTGAAGAGCCTCGGCGCCGACTGCATCGAGAAGGAATTACGCGACGAGCACAAGCAATTGCTCAGTGAAAAACTGGCAGCAGCAGGTCTTTCCGGCTCCATCGATGTGTCCGAGTTCAAAAGATACGGCTCGGCGCGCCGGCTCTACAATTTCCACATCGACAATGTCGATGCCTATTGATGCGTGAGGACGATCCCATCATGAGCGCCCACTCCAACGTCCCCCGCACCCTGCCCCGCTTTTCCGCGACCTTCGACCCTCACACCTTGTCGGAAATTCGGCGGGCGGCGGCGACCGGCATCTACGACATTCGCGGCGCCGGCACCAAGCGCAAGCTGCCCCATTTCGACGACCTGCTCTTTCTGGGCGCCTCCGTCTCGCGCTATCCGCTTGAAGGCTATCGCGAAAAGTGCGGCACCGATGTGGTGCTTGGTACGCGCTTCGCCAAGAAGCCGATCACCCTCAAGACCCCTGTGACCATCGCCGGCATGAGCTTCGGCGCCCTCTCCGCGCAGGCGAAGGAAGCGCTGGGACGCGGCGCCTCGGCGGTCGGCACGTCCACCACCACCGGCGACGGCGGCATGACGCAGGAAGAGCGGGGCCATTCCCAGACCCTGGTCTACCAGTATCTGCCCTCGCGCTACGGCATGAATCCCAATGACCTGCGCAAGGCGGACGCGATCGAGATCGTCATCGGCCAGGGCGCCAAGCCAGGCGGCGGCGGCATGCTGCTGGGACAGAAGATCTCCGACCGCGTCGCCGCCATGCGCAACCTGCCACAGGGCATCGACCAGCGCTCGGCCTGCCGTCATCCGGACTGGACCGGACCGGATGATCTGGAGATCAAGATCAGCGAACTGCGCGAGATCACCGACTGGGAGAAGCCGATCTATGTGAAGGTCGGCGCCTCGCGCCCCTATTACGATATTTCACTGGCGGTGAAGTCCGGCGCCGACGTGGTGGTGCTCGACGGCATGCAGGGCGGCACGGCGGCAACCCAGGACGTGTTCATTGAGCATGTGGGCCTGCCCATTCTTTCGGCCATCGGCCCGGCCGTGCAGGCGCTGCGCGACCTCGGCCTGCACCGCAAGGTGCAGCTCATCGTCTCCGGCGGCATCCGCAATGGCGCGGACGTGGCGAAGGCGCTGGCACTCGGAGCGGACGCGGTCGCCATCGGCACGGCGGCCCTGGTGGCGCTGGGCGACAACGACCCGCAATACGAAGCCGAATACGAGGCTCTCGGCAGCACCGCCGGGGCCTATGACGACTGGCACGAGGGCTTGGATCCGGCGGGCATCACCACCCAGGACCCCGTGCTCTCGGCGCGGCTCGATCCCGTCAAGGCCGGCCGTCGGCTCGCCAATTATCTCAGCGTCATGACGCTGGAGGCGCAGACCATCGCCCGTGCCTGCGGCAAGAGCCATCTGCACAATCTTGAGCCGGAGGACCTCGTCGCCCTCACGGTTGAATCGGCCGCCATGGCTGGCGTGCCGCTTGCAGGCACCAACTGGATTCCCGGCAAGGGCGGCGCCTACTGATCGCCCGACCGGACCGGCGCCCCTTCACGGGGGCGCGTCGGAAGCACAACGACAAGACCTTCCCAGAGGATTTGACATGATCCGCTTGCCCGAACCCATGCGCGAAGCCGATGGCCGCGCCGCAGTCGCCGCCCTCGCCCCCGATGCCGATCTGGAAAAGGTCGCCCAGGAACGGGGCATCAAGTATTTCCTGATCTCCTATGTGGACCTGTTCGGCGGGCTGCGGGCGAAATTGGCGCCAGCATCGGCCATCGCCGGCATGCAGAAGGATGGCGCCGGATTCGCGGGCTTTGCCACCTGGCTCGACATGACGCCGGCCGACCCGGACCTGTTCGCGATCCCCGACCCAACCTCGCTGATCCAGCTGCCCTGGAACCCGGAGATCGGCTGGCTCGCGTCCGACCTGTACATGGAAGGCAAGCTGGTGGAGCAGGCGCCGCGCACGGTTCTGAAGAACCAGCTCGCGGCCGCAGCCGCCCTCGGCTACGAGATGAAGAGCGGCGTGGAGTGCGAATACTTCCTCACCAACGCCGACGGCACGGGCATCCACGATGCCGCCGATACAGCGGTGAAGCCCTGCTACGACCAGTCCGCCTTGATGCGCCAGTATCCGGTCATCAAGGAAATCTGCGACGCCATGCTGTCGCTCGGCTGGGGCGCCTACCAGAACGACCATGAGGACGCCAACGGCCAGTTCGAAATGAACTGGAATTACGACAACGCCCTCGTCACCGCCGACCGGCACGTGTTCTTCAAATTCATGGTCAAGAGTATCGCCGAGAAGCACGGCCTGCGCGCGACCTTCATGCCGAAGCCGTTCATCAATCTCACCGGCTCGGGCTGCCATTGCCACGTTTCGCTGTGGGACAAGGACGGCAAGAACGCCTTCGCCGACAAAGCCGGCAAGCTCGGGGTCTCCGATCTGGGCTACAGCTTCATCGGCGGCCTGATCCACAATGCCGATGCGCTCTGCGCGCTCACCAACCCGACGGTGAATTCCTACAAGCGCATCAACGCCCCGCGCACCATTTCCGGTGCCACCTGGGCGCCCAACACGGTGACCTATACCGGCAACAACCGCACCCACATGATCCGCATTCCCGATGCCGGCCGGTTCGAATTCCGCCTCGCGGACGGTGCAGCGAACCCCTATCTGCTCCAAGCCGGGGTTCTGGCGGCCGGGCTCGACGGCATCACCAATGCGCGCGATCCCGGTGAGCGCCTCGACATCAACATGTACACCGACGGCCACAAGGTGGAGGGCGCGAAAAAGCTGCCCCTCAACCTGCTGGACGCGCTGCGGGCGCTGGAGACCTCGTCCGTGCTCGCCGAAAGCCTGGGGCCGAGCTTCGTCTCCGGCTTCGTCAAGCTGAAGATGGAGGAGTGGAACGCCTATTCGCGCCATCTCACCCAATGGGAGCGGGAAACCACGCTGGATATCTGAGAGCCAGCAGCTCCCAGGAAACAGACCCTATGGCCCGGCGCTGCTGTCGCCGGGCTTTTCTTTTGCGGTCTCGCCCGAGGATTTTCGGGCCTCCCGAAGCGATACCTTGGCCGGATCGCTGGAATAATAGTATTTCTGGTCCCCTTCTAATGGGAACCCAAGATGGACCCCGCCGTTGCTTTCGCGAATGCAACAGGAGGTTCCCATGAAGAAGACCCTATATGCGATCAGCCTTGCGGCGTTGCTGGCAGGCTCTTCTGCCTATGCCGGCGAAGAAGGAGTCGCGGCTGGTGCAGTTGCAGGTGGCACGGCCGGCGCTGTGGTCGGCGGCCCGGTCGGAGCGGCTGTCGGCGCGGGCGCCGGTGCAGTGGCAGGTGGCGCGGCGTCAAATCACGATCGCGACCGGGTGATCATCGAGCGTCACGATCCGGACACAACGGGCTCGATCAATTGCTCGTCGAAGACCGTCCATCGGGAAAATGGAATGGGCGATTCCACGACGGTGCGCCGCGAGTCGTGCAACTGACACGGCTCTCGACGCAATGGGCAAACCGGCGGCCGCTCGGTCGAAGACCTCAAGGACGCAGGCGGGCGGTTTCGCCGAGCCAAGGCATTGCCGCTCGCAGCACGGGCCAGCACGTCTCTTCCAGCTGTGCCTGGCAGAAGACGGCCACATCGCGCGGCAGGCGGCCGAGTTCCTGGCGACGCGCAATAAGGGTCAGTTTGCGCTGGAAGGCGGGGCCGGGTAGCGGCCAGCACGCCAGTTGCTCCATCGCGACCGCCGCCTCCAAGAGACAGAGGGGCGTCGTCACCGCAAATCCTCCCCCTTGCGCCACCATGGCGGTGACGCATTGAGGCGTGTCGAATTCCAGACGGCGCGGAAGGTCGAGCTTCAGGCGGCGCAAGTGCCGTTCCACCTCGATGCCGGTCTTTGACCGAGCCGAGAACCGGACCAGGGGCAAACGAGCGGCCAGATCCATCAGGTCGTCAACCCGTGCTGGCCTCATCGTGCCGGCGGGCGCGATCAGGATATAGGGCTCCGTCAGCAGCGGGAATCGCTCCAACCCTTCGATTTCCTCCAATTCGTCGGGGGCCAGCAGCAGGTCCATCTGCCGCGTCAGCAGCGCCGACGCATGGGACGCCGTCAGGCCGGAGAGGATGGAAACCTGATCCGCCAAAGCGATGAGATGGACGCCCAGAGGGGCTGCAAGCGCGCGGGAAAGGGAATCCACCAAGCCGACGCGCAGAAGCGGCAAGCGGCTATGCTCGGTTTCCCGCAGCATGGGGGCAATTTGGCGAGCCTCGGAGAGCAAGGCGCTCGCCCGCTGGCGCAGCACACCGCCGGCCGGGGTAAGGCCCAAGGGGCGCACCGAACGATCGAACAACACGGCGCCGGTGCGTGCTTCAAGGTCCGCGACCGCCTGCGACACCGCTGGCTGGGTCAGACCCATTTGGCGGGCGGCGCCCGCCATCGCGCCCTGCTCGCAGACCGCCAGAAAGATCTCCAGGACCCGCAGATCGAACGGCAATGGCTCGGCGCGCTGGACGATGCCTCGCAAGGCCATAAGCCGGCTCCCATACTATAAGCAATAATTATATCATGCCTCGTTTTCAGTTGCGGTATGGAATCTCATACGGGCGTTTCGTCCGCGTGAGTGAGCCGATCGGCATGTCGCATTATTCCGTCCTCTCCATCCTTGCCAACGCGTTCAACGACCAGAAGGGCTGGACCCCGGCATGGCGCGACGCCGCGCCGAAACCCGCTTATGACGTGATCGTGGTCGGCGGCGGCGGCCATGGCCTTGCGACGGCCTATTACCTCGCGAAGGAGCACGGCATCCGCAATGTGGCGGTGCTGGAGAAAGGGCATATCGGCTCCGGCAATGCCGGCCGCAACACCACCATCATCCGCTCCAACTACCTGCTGCCGGGCAACGAGCCTTTCTATGAATGGTCAATGAAACTGTGGGAGGGCCTGGAGCAGGATCTCAATTATAACGCCATGGTCAGCCAGCGTGGCGTTCTGAACCTCTATCATTCCGACGCCCAGCGCGATGCCTATGCCCGGCGCGGCAACGCCATGCGGCTGAACGGAGCGGACAGCGAATTGCTGGACCGCGATCAGGTGCGCGACATGGCACCATTCCTGAATTTCGATCAGGCGCGCTTCCCGATCCAAGGCGGCCTGCTGCAGAAGCGGGGCGGCACGGCGCGACACGATGCGGTGGTGTGGGGCTATGCCCGCGCGGCCAGCAAGCTGGGCGTCGACATCATTCAGAATTGCGAGGTCACTGGCTTCATGCGCGCAGACGATGCCGTGGTGGGCGTCGAGACGACGCGCGGGCCGATCCGCGCCGGCAAGGTGGGGTTGGCGGTGGCCGGTTCCACCTCGCGGCTCACGCGGTTGCTGGACATGCGCCTGCCGATCGAGAGCCACGTGTTGCAGGCGTTTGTCTCGGAGGGGCTGAAGCCGCTGGTGCCGGGGGTCATCACCTTCGGCGCAGGCCATTTTTACATCAGCCAGTCGGACAAGGGCGGTCTCGTCTTCGGCGGCGACATCGACGGCTACAATTCCTATGCCCAGCGCGGCAATCTACCCGTCATCGAGGACGTATGCGAAGCCGGAATGGCGCTGTTCCCACGCATCGGCCGGCTGCGCATCCTGCGCCACTGGGGCGGCATCATGGACATGTCCATGGACGGCTCCCCGATCATCGACAAAACGCATCTGCCGGGCCTCTATCTCAATGCCGGCTGGTGCTATGGAGGGTTCAAGGCGACCCCGGCCTCCGGCTGGTGCTTCGCGCACACGCTGGCCAAGGATGCGCCCCACGCGCTGAATGCGGCCTTCCGCCTCGACCGTTTCCGAACCGGCCATCTCATCGACGAGAAGGGGGTCGGCGCCCAGCCGAACCTGCACTGACATGCGCATTCCCTGTCCCTATTGCGGGTCCCGCGACGCCCACGAATTCTCTTATCTCGGAGATGCCACGCTCAAGCGGCCCGACCCCGAAGCCGCGGACGCGCAAGAGGCGTTCTTCCGATACGTCTATCTGCGCGAAAATCCCGCCGGGCCACACGAGGAGCTTTGGTATCACGCGGCCGGCTGCCGGCAGTGGCTGGTGGTTGAGCGCGACACCCGCACCCATGCCATTTCAAGAGCCCGCTTTGCGCGCCCCAAGGCTGGCGAGGTAACTTCGTGAGCCGCCTGTCATCCGGTGGCCTGATCGACCGCGCCAAGCCACTGTCCTTCACCTTCGACGGCAAGCCGTACACAGGTTTCGCCGGCGATACGCTCGCCTCGGCGCTGCTGGCCAACGACGTACGGCTGGTGGGCCGTTCGTTCAAATATCACCGCCCGCGCGGCATCTATTCCGCCGGCTCCGAAGAGCCGAATGCGCTCGTGGAATTGCGCACCGGTGCCCGGCGCGAACCCAACACCCGCGCCACCATGGCGGAATTGTACGAAGGCCTGGAGGCCACCAGCCAGAACCGCTGGCCTTCGCTCGCGTTGGATCTGCTGAGCGCAAACCAATGGCTCTCGCCCTTCCTCGGCGCGGGCTTCTACTACAAGACCTTCATGTGGCCGGCGGCGCTATGGGAAAAGCTCTACGAACCTGCAATCCGCCGCGCCGCTGGGCTCGGGCGGGCGGCGGAAGAGGCGGACCCGGACAGCTACGAGAAGGCATTCGCGTTCTGCGATGTGCTAGTAATCGGCGGTGGTCCGTCGGGCCTCCTCGCAGCCCTCACGGCGGGACGCGCGGGGGCGCGGGTGATCCTGGCGGACGAGGACGTGATCCTCGGCGGCAAGCTGAACAGCGAGCGTACCCCGATCGATGACGCCCCGCCCGCCGAATTCCTTGCGCGGGTATGCGCCGAACTCGCCGCGCTTCCCAATGTCCGCGTGATGCCACGCACCACCGTATTCGGCATCTATGACGGCGGCACCTACGGCGCGCTGGAGCGGGTGGGTGATCACCTGCCGGTACCGGCGCCGTTCCAGCCGCGCCAGCGCTATTGGAAGATTATCGCGACGCGCGCCGTTTTGTGCGCCGGAGCGTTCGACCGGCCCATCGTGTTCGGCGGCAACGACCGGCCGGGCGTCATGTCAGCTCAGGCGCTGCGCACTTATGCAGTGCGCTATGCCGTGTCTCCTGGCGCCAATGCCGTGGTGTTCGCCAACAACGACCACGCCTGGAGCGCCGCCTTCGACGCTGCCGATGCGGGGGTAAAGCTATCCGCGATCGTCGATGTGCGCGAGCACGTGGCCGCTGCACTAGCGGACGGCGCCAAAGCCCGCAATATCCGCGTCATCACCCACGGTGAGGTGACCGCCACGTCAGGCAAGAGCCTCTCGTCCGTCACGGTTCGCACCAGGGGCGCGACCGAGACGCTTCGGGCAGAAGTGCTGGGCATTTCGGGCGGGGCGACGCCCAATCTCGCGCTGGCCAGCTATTTCGGCGGACGGCCGAAATATGATGTCGCGCGCGCCGCCTTCGTGCCCGAGACCACCCCGCCGGCGCTCAGCGTCGCCGGGGCGGCAGCGGGGTGGTTTTCGCTGGCCGAATGCTTCGCCACCGGCGCCGAACACGGCGCTGCCGCGGCCAGCGCTGCCGGCTTCACGGCAACGCCCGCGCCACAGCCGAAGACGGTCGATACGCCGACCTCCTTCTCCGCCTTCTGGCACGTGCAGGGCTCGAAGGGCCTCGCTTTCGTAGATTTCCAGAATGACGTATCGGCCAAGGATATTGCCATCGCTTACAAGGAGGGCTTCCGGGCGGTTGAATTGCTAAAGCGCTACACCACGCTCGGCATGGCCACCGACCAAGGCAAGTCCTCCAACATGGCGGGACTCGCCATCATGGCCGAACTGACCGGCCAGGGCATAGGCGAGACCGGCACCACCCTGTTCCGCCCGCCCTTCACGCCGGTGGCTTTGGGCGCGCTCGCGGGCCACCATCGCGACAAGGATTTCCGCCCGACGCGGCCCACCCCAACCCACGACTGGGCGAAAAAGCAGGGCGCGGTCTTCGTGGAAACCGGCCTTTGGCTGCGCGCCCAATATTTCCCCAAACCCGGCGAAACAGACTGGCTGGAAGCCGTCACCCGGGAAGTGAAAGCGGTGCGCTCTTCCGTCGGCCTGATCGATGTCTCCACCTTCGGCAAGATCGATCTCCAGGGGAGCGATGTCGGCGCCTTTCTCGACCGGGTCTATATCAACACCTTCTCCACCCTCGCCGTGGGCAAGGCGCGCTATGGCGTGATGCTGCGCGAGGACGGCCTCGTGATGGACGACGGCACCACGGCGCGGCTCGCCGACGACCATTACGTGATGACCACCACCACAGCCAACGCCGCCAAGGTCTATCAGCACCTTGAATTCTGCCTCCAGGTGCTGTGGCCGGAGCTGGACGTTCAACTTGCCTCCATCTCCGAGCAATGGGCACAGATTGCCATCGCCGGCCCGAAATCCCGCGAGGTGCTGGCCAAGGTGGTGGATGCGCCTTTGGACGTTTCCAATGGCAACCTGCCCTTCATGGGCGTGGTGGAAGGCAAGGTGATCGGCGGCGTGAAGGCGCGCATCTTCCGCCTCTCCTTCTCCGGGGAGCTGGGTTACGAGATCGCGGTGCCGGCGCGCCAAGGCGAGGCGCTGACCCGCGCGCTGATGGCGGCGGGCGAGCCGTTCGGCATCACGCCCTACGGCACCGAGGCGCTCGGCGTGATGCGGATCGAGAAGGGGCATGTCTCCGGCAACGAACTGACCGGGCAGACCAGCGCCCGCGACCTCGGCCTGGGCAAGATGGCGTCGGTGAAGAAGGATTATATCGGCCGCGTCATGGCCACGCGGCCCGCCTTCGCCGATCCGGACCGTCCGAGCTTCATCGGTTTCAAGCCGGTGGACCGCGTACAACGGCTGCGGGCTGGTGCTCACTTCCTGCCCCTCGGCGCTGCGGCGGTGATGGAAAACGACGAAGGCTATATGAGCTCGGTCGCCTATTCGCCAAGTCTGGGCCATTGGATAGGCCTTGGCTTCCTCAAGGGGGGACGGGCGCGGATCGGGCAGAAGGTGCGCGCCTATGACCCGGTCCGGGGTGGCGACATCGAGGTGGAAGTATGCGATCCCGGCTTCGTCGATCCGGAAGGGGAGCGGCTGCGTGTCTGAGCTTCTTGCTGAAATTCCCGCAAGTGCGTTCGTGCCCGAAGGGCATTACGGCGCACACGTGGGTGCGCCCGGCGTCGTTGCTTCAGTGATCAGCGCGGTCGCGCTCGCCCAGGTGGTGGTGCGCCGGGACGGGCTTGAAACGGTGGCGGAAATCGCGCGCGAGCGTCTCGGCATCGCATTGCCACGCGGACCGCGCGCCGCATCCGCCGGAGACCTGACCTTGATCGGCACCGGCCCGGGCCGCTTCCTGGCGGTCGCCGAAGGCATCACCGGCGACCCGTTGCTGGCGCGCCTCGCGCATGCACTCGGCAAAGCCGCCGCGCTCACCGACCAGAGCGACGGGCAAGTGGTGATCCAGCTTTCCGGTCCGCGCACCAGAGAAACCCTCGCCAAGCTGGTGCCAGTTGATCTCGACCCCAGCATCTTCAAGGCCGGCGATGCCGCCGCGACCCTGGTGGCGCTGATCCCCTTGCTGATCTGGCAGGCCGATGCGGCGCCCACCTATCGTTTCGCGGTGCCGCGCTCTTTCGGGCCGGCCTTTCTGCGGGCACTCGTCGGGGCGGGCGGGGAATTCGGCATCCAGCTCATGGGCACCGGGCGAGGTTGAAGGCGGCGCGCCGCGCGCTTTCCGCTTCGCTCCTGAATTCCTCTTCGACGTGATGGATGTCCCATGACCACGCCTTCGGACCAATTCGTTCTCGCTTTTTCCTGTCCCAACCGCCCCGGTATCGTCGCGGGCGTATCGACCTTCCTGTTCCAGCACGGCTGCAACATTCTGGAAGCCCAGCAATTCGACGACACGGAAAGCGGCCGTTTCTTCATGCGCGTCGTGTTCAACGTGGTGGAGGGCGATACAGCCCTATCCACGATCCGGACCCAGTTCGAGGAAGTGGCGCAGCCTCTCAACCTTCAATGGACGCTGCGCTCCCAGAACGAGAAGCGCCGCGTTCTGCTGCTCGCGTCCAAATTCGATCATTGCCTCGCGGACCTGCTCTACCGCTGGCGCATCGGCGAAATCCCCATGGATGTGACGGGCATCGTCTCCAACCATCCGCGCGAGACCTACGCCCATCTCGATTTCGACGGCATCCCGTTCCACCATCTGCCGGTGACCAAAGCGACCAAGCTGGAGCAGGAAACTCAGATCTGGAGCCTGTTCCAGTCGACGCGCTCGGATCTGGCCGTGCTTGCGCGCTACATGCAGGTGCTCTCGGATGGGCTCTCGGCGAAACTGTCCGGCAAGTGCATCAACATCCATCATTCCTTCCTGCCCGGCTTCAAGGGCGCCAAGCCCTATCATCAGGCCCATCTGCGCGGCGTGAAGCTGATCGGCGCCACTGCCCACTACGTGACCTCCGACCTGGACGAAGGGCCGATCATCGAACAGGACGTGGAGCGCATCAGTCACCAGGACAGCCCGGACGACCTGGTCCGCAAGGGTCGCGATATCGAGCGCCGGGTGTTGGCCCGCGCGCTCTCCTGGCATTTGCAGGACCGGGTCATTCCCAACGGCCACAAGACCGTGGTCTTCCGCGACTGAGACAGCCCGATGCCGGAGCCGGACAGGCGCGGCATCCAGGCGCAATGAACCAGACCGCTCCTCCGGCGTTGATAACGTTAGGTCAAACAGCTCTGGAGGAGCCACATGTCTCGCGGCACAACCCTCACAGTGGGCGCCGTCGTCCTGGTTGCGGCCATGACGGCGGCGGTCATGTTTTCCGGCCGCGGCACGCCGGATCCGACCGAAACCGCGCCGGCCAACGTGCCGACGGTCATCGAGCCCGCGCCGCCCACGACATCGCCCGCTACGCCCCCGGGCGTCACGCCATCCAATCCGGTCAAGCCGTCATATGCATGCAATGGCGGTTTATAAGTCTATTTAATAAGCATATGAATATTAAATAGACATTCTACATGCGCGTTTGGCGGCTCTGCCAGCCGCTGAATGGCATGCATGGCCTCCGGCCGGTATTCGCTTTTCCAGCGTCCGCGCGTCTTTGCGGAGGCGCGCGGCACGGGGGTTTTAAACGCCATGTGTGGCCCGGTTCCTGCTTAGCTCATGGCGAATATGCTTCGGAGTTCCGCATGCCCACGGTCGCCAGTCTTCTCGCTGCCCATCGCCAAGGATCACGCTCTCCCAGCGACACGGTGCGCCAGACCTATGCGCGTATCGCCGCTCATGACGATCCGGCGATCTTCATTACCCTGCGCCCTGAAACGGACGTGCTGGCGGACGCGGCCGCGCTGGAGCGCGATGGCGACACCAGCCTGCCGCTCTACGGCATTCCCATCGCGGTGAAGGACAATATCGACGTTGCCGGCCTGCCCACCACGGCCGCCTGCCCCGCCTTCGCTTATGAGCCGACCGCCGATGCCACTGTGATCGCTCGCCTCAAGGCGGCGGGTGCGCTCATCATCGGCAAGACCAATCTCGATCAATTCGCCACCGGCCTTGTCGGCACGCGCTCGCCCTATGGCATTCCGCGCAATGCCTTCAAAGCCGACCTCGTGCCGGGCGGTTCTTCCTCGGGCTCGGCCTCGGCGGTCTCCGCCGGCATCGTGCCGCTGGCGCTGGGCACGGACACCGCCGGCTCGGGCCGGGTTCCGGCCATGCTTCAGAACATCGTGGGCGTGAAGCCGAGCCTCGGCCTCGTGCCCAACACCGGCCTCGTGCCAGCCTGTCGCACGCTCGATGCTATCTCGGTCTTCGCACTGACCGTGGACGATGCCATGGCAGCGCTTCAGGTGATGGCCGGTTTCGATCCCACGGACGCGTTCTCGCGTGCCTTGCCGCTTGAACCGATGGCCGCGCCGTCGGCACCGGTGCTCGGCATCCTGCCGGTCGCCCAACGCGAATTCTTCGGCGATGAAGACGCCGCAAAGGCTTACGAGGACGCGCTTGATCGGCTGCGGGCGTCGGGTGCGGAACTGGTTGAATTCGACTACACGCCCTTCGCCGAGACGGCACGGCTGCTTTATGAAGGTCCCTGGGTCGCCGAGCGCTGGATCGTCGCGGAAAAGCTGCTCACCACCAATCCGGATGCGGTGCATCCGGTGACGCGCACCATCACCGAGGCGGGCGCCAAGGGATCGGCGGCGGATCTATTCCGCGCCCTGTACCGCCTTCAGGAGTTAAAGGCGAAGGTTAAGCCGGTGCTCGCATCGCTCGATGCCATCGTCCTGCCTACCGCGCCCACGGCCTATACGCTGGACGCCGTGCTGGCAGACCCGATCCGCCTCAATTCGCGCAACGGCACCTACACCAATTTCGTCAATCTGCTGGACATGTGCGGCACCGCCGTGCCGGCCGCAATCGCCGCAAGTGGCGTGCCGTATGGCATCACACTCCTGGCTCCCGCGGGCAACGACGCCAAGCTCGCTACCATCGCCCGCGCCTTCGCAGCCTCCACCGGCCTGCCCTTGGGCGCAACCGGGGAAACCGCCCCGCCAGTCGCGCCGGTCACCCTCGAGGCTGAACCGGGCAGGCTCGATGTCTGCGTGTTTGGCGCCCATCTGTCCGGCATGGGGCTGAACGGGGAGTTGGTCGCCCTCGGCGGGCGGCTGGTGGGCACGGTCAACACCGCCCCGCTTTATCGTATGTCTCTGCTGTCCGGCGGCGTCCCCCGTCCGGGTGTCACCCGTATCGGCGAGGGTGGAGCATCGCTCGCCGGCGAGGTTTGGTCCCTGCCGTTCGAGGGGGTCGGCCGCCTGCTCGCGCAGATTCCCGCGCCGCTCGGACTCGGCAGCGTCATCTTAGCCGATGGGACGCGCGTCGCCGGCTTCCTCGCGGAGGTGGCGGGCGTGCAAGGCTGCGTCGATATCACCGCCTTCGGCGGCTTCCGCACCTATATGGAGAGCCT
This sequence comes from Roseixanthobacter pseudopolyaromaticivorans, assembly GCF_043195145.2. NCBI lineage: Bacteria > Pseudomonadati > Pseudomonadota > Alphaproteobacteria > Hyphomicrobiales > Xanthobacteraceae > Roseixanthobacter > Roseixanthobacter pseudopolyaromaticivorans. The sequence goes on along the minus strand of NZ_CM195539.1, from coordinate 1,426,591 downwards.
GGCCGCAAAGTCAGCCTGATCAAAAATGTGAGGCCGCCAGGCTGCGGCCTCACACGCTTTCCGCGTAGCGCTCATACGCGATCTCGACCGTAATGATGTGGGCGCGCATGGCGTTCGCAGCCTCCGCCTTGTCGCCGCGCAGTATGGCCGTCACCACTTGGTCATGCTCCGCATAGGAGAGCGCGAGGCGGCCGAGATTGCGGAACTGCGCCCGCCGGAAGGGCTGCAGCCGGGCGCGCGTCGCAAGCGTGATCTCGGCGAGATAATCATTGTGCGCCCCGCCATACAGGAAGGTATGGAAGCGCTCGTTCAGGAAGCTGTAATTGGTTTCGTCGCCCCTGCGCGTCAGGTCGGCCAGATCCGCATGGATGGCTTGTAATTGGCCGCGCTCCGTCCGCGTCATATGCAGCGCGCACAGCCCGGCGCACAGAGCCTCTAGCTCGGCCATGACGTCAAACATGCCCCGCAACCGCTCAAAGCTCGGCTTCGCCACCAAAGCGCTGCGATGGGGCCGGGTCTCCACAAGGCCCGAGGCGGCAAGATCGCGAATGACCTCACGCACCGGCGTGCGGGAGACGCCGTAGCGGCGGGCGATCTCCATCTCCTCCAGCGGGGTCCCGGGTGCGATGCGGCCCCCCACGATGTCGTCGGCGATCTGCAGCCGCAATTCCTCGGTGCGCGTCACACTCCTCGTCTGGGCGCGGCGCCGACGGGGCCGCGCGACGCGCGCAGCCGCCTCGGTGGAGGATGCTGGAAAGGTCATGACACGACGCTACCGGATTCGTGGGACACGGGGAAAAGATCTTGCCTGAGGCAATCAGGGCGCATCGTCGGGCGGCCGGGGAATGCTGCTGACATGAGCCGCCACCACCTTCCAACCGTGAGGAAAACGCACCCAGCTCTGCTGCTGGCGTCCGATCTGCCCCGGCGTGGAATCGCGTGCGAACAGAGTCGAGGCGATGGCGAAATCCCGGCCATAAGTGGTGATGACGGTGCCGCTGAGCGTGCGCGTGAGCCCGGCAGGCGAGCGGGCCCGGCGGAACGCACGGATGGCGTCCATGCCGTAGAGATTCTCCCCGCCGCCGTATCGAATGGTGCGTGGATCGTCAAAGAACAGGTCTTCCAGCGCCGGCACATCATTTTCAACCAGCGCAGCCTCGTAGCGCGCGAAGGCTTCGGCGACCTCGGCCACGACTTCGGGGATATCGATCTCCATGCGCGCTCCTAAAGCGATGCGACAGGCGCGCGGGCGATGCCGCGGGCTTCGAGTTCATAGGCGACCCGCAGCGCGAGATCCTCGCGCCACGGCGGTGCGATGACCTGCACGGCGAGGGGAAGTCCGTCGTCGAGCCACACGGGCACCGCCGCCACCGGCAGGCCGATGAAGGAAATCGGCTGGGTGAAAAGACCGAGATTGGGGCGCACCGGCAAGGTGATCCCATCAAGAACGAAGGTCTTCTGGCCGAGCTTGGGCGCGCGCGTCGGGGTCGCCGGGGCGAGCAGGATGTCCACATTTTCGAAAAGGGCCAGCATCTGCGCGCGGAAATGGCGGCGGAAGCGCTGCGCTGCTGTGGTCCAGGCCGCGGGTATGGCAAGCCCGGCGATCAGCCGGTCCCGAACGGCGGGGTCGTAATCCTGCGGGCGGGTGCGCAGCCGTTCGGCATGGAGCGCCGCCCCGTCCGCGGCCGTGATGATATAGGCCGAGGCACGGGCGCGCGCCGCGTCCGGAATATCAATGGTGCGCGTGGCGCCCAGCGCCTGCGCCACCTTGTCCACCACCGCCAGGGCTTCCGGCATGGCGCGCTGGCGGAAATAGCCGCCGGCGACCGCGATGCGCAGCCCGCCGATCCCTTGCTTCAGGCTCGGAAACGCCGGTTCCACCGGCTGATCGGCGACCGCGGGATCATCGCCATCCGCGCCCTGCATGGCGTCATAAGCGAGCGCGAGATCCGCCGCAGAGCGGGCGAACGGCCCGAGATGATCGAAGGCGCACACGAACGGAAAGCTGCGGGCGCGCGAGAGCCGACCATAAGTGGGCTTTAGCCCGAAAATGCCACACAAGGACGACGGTACGCGGATCGAGCCGTTGGTGTCCGAGCCGAGCGCGAGAGGCACCTCGCCCGCGGCGATAGCCGCACCGGAACCGCCTGAGGAGCCTCCCGTCATATGGTCGAGCGCATGGGGATTGCGCGAGGCGCCGTCATGGACATTCTCGCCGGTGAAATCATAGGCGTATTCGCCCATATTCAACCCACCCACAAGCACCGCGCCCGCAGCCTCCAGCCGCTCCACAAGCGTGGCATCGCGGGTGGCGGGCGGCAGTTCTCGATTGATCTTCGAGCCGGCACGGGTGGGCAGCCCGGTAATGTCGAACAGATTCTTCACGGCGAACGGTACGCCCGCGAGCGGACCCAGGGCTTCCCCCTTCGCGCGCGCGGCGTCCAGGGCATCGGCACGGGCGCGGGCACGGGCCGCCACCACGTCGGTAAAGGCGTTCACCTTGGGGTCGAGCGCGGCGATGCGCGCGAGCGCGGCCTCGACCACTGCTCGAGCGGTGACCGTTCCGGCGGCGACGGCGGCGGCGATTTCGGCGGCGGTTGCGGATGCGGACAGCACGCCCGCCGTCGCCTTGGGATCGAGGGCGAGGTTCATGGGCGATACACCGGGGCAGGATCGAACTCATCGCCGAGATCGAGGCCGCGCACCAGATTGGCCGCGTCCGCGATCAGCCGCAGGTTGACCAGGGCTTCCTTCCGCCAGTCCGGCTCGATCTTCAGCGCGAAGGCTTCGATCGCGCCATCCAGCATGAGCTCCAGCGCCCCGTCGGACACGGCGGGAATGGTCCTTTCGACAGGATGGGACATATCAGCTCCCTAAGCCGGAGGATGGGGAATGGCGGCGATCAGTTCGCGCGTATAGGCGGCCTTGGGAGCTTCCAGCACCTGCTCGGATGTCCCCTCCTCCACCATCTTGCCCTGGCGCATGACGATGACCCGGTCGCACAACAGACGCACCACGTGCAGATCGTGGGAGACGAAGAGATAGCTCATGCCGAGCGTCTGCTTCAGTTCTTCCAGAAGGTTCAGCACCACCGCCTGCACGGACACGTCAAGGGCGGCGGTGGGTTCGTCCAAAATCACCAGGTCCGGCTTAAGGGCGATGGCGCGGGCGATGCCGACGCGGGCCTTCTGCCCGCCGGACAGCTGGTGGGGGAAGCGGTCCAGCAGGTCCAGGGGTAGGCCGGCCATTGTGGCCAGTTCCTCCACCTTGGCACGCATCTGCGCCGCGCCGCGAATGCCGAACTTCTCGCCCATGCGCAGCAGCGGATCGGCGATAGCGCGCGCCGCCGTGTAGCGGGGATTGAGACTATCGGTCGGATCCTGAAACACCATCTGGATGCGCCGGCGTATGGGATGGTGCGCGAATTCCTTCGCAGGGATCGCGCCGATGTCCGTGCCGTCAAAGGTGATCTTGCCCGACGTGGCATCGATCAGCCGCATGACAATGGTGGAGGTGGTGGACTTGCCGCATCCGCTCTCGCCAACGAGTCCGACGCTCTCTCCCTTCTTCACCTCGAACGAGAGCCCGTCCACGGCACGGAAGATGGCGTCCTCGAGTGGCGCCTTCTTGCCCATCAGGCCGGCGAAGACTCCGGTCGGGACACCCTGGCGCGGGTATTCCTTCAGGAGGTTTTCCACCTTGAGGAGAGGCATTCCCGATATGCCCTTTTCCCCGGCGGGGTGAGCTGCGGGTATCGCCGATGAAACCGGATCCCCCTCTCCCGCCGCCCGCGGCACCGCACTCTCGCCTTTGGTGAGAAGTGGAGAAACAACGGGCACCTCCGGCAACAGATCGCTCAGGGCAATCCCCGGCCGCGGCGTCGCACGCACCAATTTCTGCGTATAGGGATGCTGCGGGGCGCGGAAAACCTGTTCCGCCGGGGCGGTTTCCACCACCTTGCCCTTCTCCATCACCACCACCGTGTCGCAATAGGTGGCGGCAAGGCCGAGATCGTGGGTGATGAGGATGGTCGACATGCCCCGCGCCCGCGTCAGCTCGGTCACGAGGTCCATCACCGCCTTCTGGGTGGTCACGTCGAGGCCGGTGGTGGGCTCGTCGGCGATCAGCAATTGCGGCTGGCAGGCGAGCGCGAGCGCGATCACGATGCGCTGGCACATGCCGCCCGACAGCTCGAACGGATAGGCGTGATAGCGCTCCTCGGGCCGGGCGATGCGCACCTGCTCCAGGATTTCGATCACCTTGGCCTTCACATTGCGCGGCTCGGCCTGAAGGTGGTGCAGCAGCACGTCGCCGATCTGGTCGCCGACCTTGCGGATCGGGTTCAACGCCGCGCGCGGGTTCTGGAAGATCATGGAGATCTCCCGCCCGCGCAGGTCGCGCATGGTGCGTTCCGTGGCGTTGGCGACGTCGATGCCGGAGAAGGTGATGGTGCCTTCCGCGATCCGCCCCGCCCGGTCAAGGATGCGCATCAGGGTGTAGGATGTCACGGACTTGCCGGATCCGCTCTCGCCCACGATGCCCACCGTCTCGCCTTTGCGGACGGTCAGGTCCACTTGCTTGACCGCCGTCACGATGCCCTTGCGGGTGGCGAACTCCACCGTGAGGTGATGCACCTCCAGCAGCGGGCCGCGCGCGTCCTCGGTGGGGGCTGGGGTAGAGGCCTGCGTCATATCGATCGCACCATGCATGGCACGCCCCCTCAGGTGCGGCGCTGGGGATCGACGATGTCGCGCAGACCGTCACCCAGCAGGTTGAAGCAGAACACAGCAAACATCAGCGCAAGGCCGGGAAACAGCGCGATCCACCATTCGCCGGAAACGATGAAGGCCGAGCCTTCCGCCACCATGATCCCCCATTCGGGGGTGGGCGGCCGCACGCCGAGGCCGATGAAGGACAGGCCGGCGGCGTTGAGGATGGCGTAGCCCATGGTCAGCGACATCTGCACCATCATGATGGGCAGGATGTTGGGCAGGATCTGGGTCAGCATGATGCGCCATTCGCTGTTGCCGGTGAGCCGCGCCGCCTGGATGAAGCCCGACTGGCGGCGGATCGCCGCCTCCGCCCGCGCGACGCGGGCATAGAGCGGGAAATTGATGATGGCGGTGGCAATCACGATATTGGTCACCGTGTTGCCCAGCGCCGCGACAATGCCCATGGCCAGCACGAACAGCGGGAAGGCCATGATGGTATCGGAGATGCGGCCGACGATCCGGTCCGTCCAGCCGCCGAAGAAGCCGGCCGCGATGCCGGCGATGCCGCCCGCCGCGAACACCAGGGCCACCGAGAAGATGGCGATGCCCATGTCCAGCCGGGTCGCGACGATCACGCGGGAGAACATGTCGCGGCCGAGCTGGTCGGTGCCGAACCAATGGGCCCAGGAGGGCGCCTGGAGCGCCGCCTTGGTGTCGCTCGCGAGCGGATCGTACGGCACGATATAGGGACCGATGGCTGCCGCCAGGATCAGCACAAGGAACATGCCGAAGGCGAGGCCCGTGACCGGATTCTCCGAGATCACATATTTCGCATGGCGCAGCGTTGCGGCGAGGCCGCTCGACGAAGATGCCGATCCGCGATCGGCCGGGTTGGCGAGGGTCATGCTTCGCTCCGTGCGCGCGGATCGATGACGCCGTAGGCGAGGTCGATCACGAGATTGAGGACGATGTAGAGAACGGCCATGGCGAGCACGAAGCCCTGCACAGGTGCGTAATCCGAGGAGATCAGCGCCTCGACCGCATAGGAGCCGATGCCCGGCCAGGCGAACACCTTCTCCACCAGCACATTGGCGCCGAGCAGGAAGGAGAACACCATGCCGAGCGTGGTGATCACCGGCAGCATGGCATTGCGGAAGGCATAGACCATGATGACCTTGTAGGGCGTCAACCCCGCGGCGCGCGCCGTGCGCACGAATTCCGACGACAGCACCGAGAGCATGGAGGCGCGCGTGATGCGGGCGATCGGCGCAAGGGCGAAGATGGCGAGCGTTACCGTCGGAATCGCCAATTGGGCGGCGGCTGAGCGGAACGTCTCGAAATCCCCGGCGATCAGGCTGTCGATGAGATAGAAGCCGGTGACCGTGGGCGGCGCCGTGTAGAACACATCCAGCCGCCCGAGCGGCGCCGGCGCCCAGCCGAGCTTGAAATAGAACACATAGACCAGCAGCAGGCCGGTGAAGAACACAGGCAGAGACACGCCGGCGGTGGTGATCACGCGGCAGGCATGATCAATCCAGGTGCCCTGCCTGACCGCCGCCATGATGCCGAACGGAATGGCAATGGCGAGTGCCAGGATGAGCCCCGAGAGCGTGAGTTCGGCGGAGGCGGGCAGGCGGCTCGCGATCTCGCTCGCCACCGGCTGGCCGGTGGAGAGCGAGGAGCCGAGATCGCCTTTCGCCAGCGCGGAGACATAGTCGACGAACTGCACGGGCAGCGGCTTGTCGAGGCCGAGCTTGGTGCGGATTTCGGCGATGGCCTGGGGGGTGGCGGCAGGACCGGCGAAATAGGCTGCGGCATCCCCCGGCAGCACGCGGGTAAGCATGAAGGTCACGATCACCACGCCGATCAGGCTCGGGATCGCGGTGGCGATGCGGCTGGCGATGAGCTTCAACATCACAGCTTCCTTTCAGCTGGTGCGGGACACGCGCCCGCCCGCGATGCTCCCTTTCCACCCTCCCTGAAAAACGGGAGAGAGACCGCACCTGCGCCTTTGAATCGGATCCCCTGCCTCTGCACCGAAGAAGTCCCTCTCCCCAATTGGGAGAGGGCGAGGGTCAGGGGACCGCCGTAGGCGAGGGAGTCGCGCGGACGACGAAACCTTCAGCTCTTCACGAACGAGCGATAGTCCAGCCGGCGGTGGAACCAGTATTCGTAGCCGGTGACGTTCTTCTGCATCGCGATGTTTACATAAGGCTGGTAGAGCGGGATGCGGGGCACATCGGCAAACGCGAGGTCGATCATGCCCTTCACGTCGGCATCGTAGGCAACCTTATCGCCGTTCGCCGCCGCAGCGCGGGCGCCGTCGATAAAGGCATCCATCGCTGCCGACTTGTAGCTCATGGTGTTGAACACGGAATTTTGCCCGTGGTAGCACCAGAAAAAGAAGTATTCTGGATAATCCAGCCAGCCGGAAAACACATTTGTGAAGAGCGGCAGCTCTTTCTTGTTCAGCTCCGTGCGCCAATTGGCGCCGGGGATCTTGTTGATCGTGGTCTTGATGCCGAGTTCCTGCAGGTTCTCCTGCAGCAGCACGCACAAGGGCTCGTTCACGCCGGCGAAGCCGAGGTCGAACGAAATGGTGGTCTCGAGCCCGTTGGGATAGCCGGCCTCGGTCAGCAATTGCTTGGCCTTTGCGAGATCCGTCGTGAACGGCGCTGGCTGCGGCCACACCGCCTGGCTCACACCGCCTGGAGCTGCACCAAACATCGGCTTGCCGAGGCCGAACAGAACCGCATCCATGATCTTCTGATAGGGGATGGCATAGGCGATCGCCTGGCGCACCTTCAGATTGTCGAAGGGCGGCTTGGTGACGTTCATGCCGATATATTGCAGGCCGTTGGAATATGGCGTGGAGATGATGGTCAGCTTGCCGCTGTCCTTCAGCTCGACGAAGTCCTTGTTGGGCAGGTCATAGGAGATATCCGCGTCGCCGCGCTCCAGCAGCGCGCGACGATTGCCGGCGGAGGGCACCATGCGCCAGATCACCCGCTTGATCTTGGGCATCGGGCCGCCGACCCATTTCTCGTTGCGCTCGAACACCACTTCGGTGCCGGGGGTCCATTTGGTGACCTTGTATGCGCCGGAGCCGACGGTGTTCTGCTTGGCATATTCCAGGGCCCAGGGATCCTGCGCCGTCGCGTTCTTCTTCAGCAGTTCGGAATTCATCACGCACGGTACCACCACCGCCAGATCGGGGATGGTGAGGCGATCCTTGCGCAGGAAATCGACACGGAAGGTGTGATCATCCACCACCACGAACTGCTCCGGCTTCTCCAGCGAGCCGGCCTTCATCTGGAAGGTGGGGAAGCCGCCGACGCTGACCGCCCGGTCCATGGACCATTTCACGTCCTTGGCCGTCACCGGGGTGCCGTCCTGGAAAGTGGCGTTTTTCTTCAGCTTGAAGGTCGCCGACATGTCGCCGAGAGTCATGTCCTCGGCCAGTTCGCCCTCGATCTTCTCGCGGTCGTAATAGGGCGTGCCGTTCACGTCCTTCATGGGATGGGTGATCAGGCGATCGTAGCAATTCCAGCTGACTTCATAGCCGGGCACATTGGTGCCGACGCCCTGGACGTCGAGATTGTTCGGCCCGCTCTCGGAGACGATCAGCAAGGTTTCCGAACGCGCCTGGGCCTGCGCGGAAGAGAACACCGCAGGTGCCGCAACCCCGGCCGCGCCGGCGGTGGCAGTTACGGAAGCCGTTTTGATAAACTCGCGACGATTCATGCCTTCGATCCCCATCTGAGAAAGCGTCCCTACGCTCTCTCATTCAAGGGATGTGCCAATTGCATACCGTTTTTGAGTTATCTTTTAATTTCAAATTATTAAGCAATAAAATTAGCCGTTAGGCTGGCGCTTACCAGGGGCCATTTGCCCTTAAATTAGGCACATGTGGCGTCATTGCATGCATTTGCACATGAGCACGAATATACGAATATTCTACAAATAGCATCATGCCCGCACAACGGGATGTGCCGCGCGACGTGGGGTCGCGCGGCGGATGCTACCACGATGGGAGAGTCAGGTTGGGGGCGGGGCGGCCTCGGTTTCCGCAATATGGGCCGCCATCAGGCGGCGGTAGCGCAGGAACGAGAAGGGCAGGAAGCCGAGGTACAAAAGGCTGCACACGGCGAGCACGGTCCAGGGGTAGCTGGCAAGGAGGCCGACGAACATCGCCACCACCACGAACAGCGGCAGCACCATGTCCCGCCGCACGCGCTTGCCCAGCGTCTTGCCGGAATAGGCCGGCACCTTGGAGATCATGAGCAGGCCGATGCACAGGCAATAGACCAGCGCCACCGGGGCCGTGGCGGCGCCGCGGGGCAGGCCGAGCAGGTCCAGATAGACCGGCAGCAGCGCCACGATGGCGCCGGCCGGCGCGGGGATGCCGGTGAAGAAGTCCGCCGCGAAGGCCGGGCGGTTGGGGTCGTCCAGCATCACGTTGAAACGCGCAAGGCGCAGCGCCGCGCAGATGGCGAAGATCAGCACCACCAGCCAGCCGATGGAGCCCACCATGTCGAGGCCCCACAGATAAAGGATCAGGGCCGGGGCGCAGCCGAAATTGACGAAGTCGGCGAGGCTGTCCAGCTCTGCGCCGAAGCGGGAGGTGCCCTTCAGGGCCCGCGCCAGCCGGCCGTCGACCCCGTCGAGGATGGCGGCGAAGACGATCGCCGCAAGCGCCAGTTCCAGCCGCCCCTCGATGGCCATGCGCACCGCCGTGAGGCCGGAGCACAAAGCCAGCAAGGTCACGAGGTTCGGCAGCAGAACGCGCACCGGGATCTTGCCCAGGCGCCAGACCTGCGGCGTGCCCTGCGGATCGAGGGGGGGAAGGGAGGCGGCCATTGCTCAGCTCACGCGATAGGCGGTGTCGCGCACGCCCGGCGCGGCGAAATCGGCGATCACGGTCTCGCCCGCCGTGGTCAGCTGGCCTTCCGCCACCTGCACCCGCGTGCCGACCGGCAGATACACATCCACCCGCGAGCCGAAGCGGATCAGGCCGAAGCGCTCGCCCGCGCCCAATTCCTCGCCCTCGCGCACGAAACACACGATGCGCCGGGCGATCAGACCGGCGATTTGCACGCAGCCGATGGGGCCGGCGGCGGTGCGGAACACGACGCCGTTGCGCTCATTGTCCTCGCTCGCCTTGTCGAGGTCGGCATTGAGGAAGATGCCCGGCTTGTAGGCCACGCGTTCGATGCGGCCGGAAACCGGCGCGCGATTCACGTGCACGTTGAACACGTTCATGAAGATCGACACGCGCAGCAGGGGGGTATCGGAAAGGTCCAGCTCGCGCGGCGGAACGGCCAGCGAGATCTGCGACACCGTGCCGTCGGCGGGGGCGACCACGAGCCCTTCGCGCAACGGGGTCACGCGCGGCGGATCGCGGAAGAACAGGGTCGTCCAAAGGGCGAGCCCCAGCGCGATCATGCCGAAGAAGGTGGAGACCATCAGCAAACCGAGGGCGATCACCACCGCGATGGCGATGAAGGGATAGCCTTCGCGATGGATGGGAACGAGGCTCTTGCGGACGGACGCGACGATGGACACTCAAGTCTCCGGATCAGGCCGCGCGTTCGGGGCGCGGAGAAAACAGGTAGTCACCCCCTGCCCCGCCGTCAAATGGCGATCGTGCGGCGCCCGCCCGCCGTGGGCCGCCGGGAGCGGGCGGGGGAAGGTGCCGAAATTTTTTGGCGCGGGCGTTTTTCAGGTCATTGCGCGCGCATCTGGGGGCCGGATGCTGACGGTGATCCAGTCCCGGCGCGGCGTTCCGCAAAATGTTTCACGTGAAACCAAGAACTTGCGGCGGACGAACAGGGGTGTCGTGAGACGTCTCCGCAGCTTTTCGCCGCATGACACTGCCATTTCGGCAAACGTTTCGGCGCGGAGTTCGGCAACCCGCGCGGGGAGATTGGCCAGACCTATTTCGCGCTCGGATCGGTGTGGAGCGGTGAGGCAGAGCCTCAAAATTGGGCAGTCGGTGTCGATGGAGCGGGAGCCCCCCCACCCGCCCGCTGCGCGGGCGGCCTTTCCCCGGCGGGAGGTCAGTTACGGCGGGCGGCATCCGGAGAAGCCCCCTCCCGCCCGGGAAAAGTGAGGTCCATGCGGCATCCCGCAATCCCCCTCTCCCCGCCGGGGAGAGGGTTGGGGTGAGGGCGCAGCGCTGCCGGAAAACGCGGCCCGGCCAGCCGCCCTCAGGCGGCTGAACTCGCCTCGTCCTCGTGATGGTCCACCAGCCGCACCGCCGGCACGGCATCCTTGTCGAGCACCGGCACGTCGCTTTCCTGCGCGGCGGCGAGCTTTTCGCGGGCGTCGTCCGCTTCGCGCTGGCGGCGCCAGAGCGCGGCGTAAAGACCGCCCTTGGCCAGAAGCTCGGCATGGCTGCCGCGCTCAGCCACCGTGCCCTGCGACAGAACCAGGATTTCGTCGGCGCCGATCACGGTGGACAAGCGATGGGCGATCACCAGCGTCGTGCGCCCTTCGGAAACCCGCTCCAGCGCGTTCTGGATTTCCTTCTCGGTGTGGCTGTCCAGCGCCGATGTGGCTTCGTCCAGCAGCAGGATGGGCGGGGCTTTCAGGATGGTGCGGGCGATGGCGACGCGCTGCTTCTCGCCGCCGGAAAGCTTCAGCCCGCGCTCGCCCACCTCGGTCTTGTAGCCCTTGGGCATGGCGCGGATGAAGGGATCGATCTGGGCGAGCTTGGCCGCCTCCTCCACCTCCGCCTCGGAGGCGTCCTGCCGGCCATAGCGGATGTTGTAGGCGATGGTGTCGTTGAACAGCACGGTATCCTGCGGGACCATGCCGATGGCGGCGCGCAGGCTCTCCTGCGTCACGTCGCGAATGTCCTGCCCGTCGATGGTGATGCGCCCGCTCTTCACGTCGTAGAAGCGGAACATGAGGCGCGAAATGGTGCTCTTGCCGGCGCCCGACGGCCCGACGATGGCCACCGTGCGGCCCGCCGGCACCTCGAAGGAAATGCCCTTCAGGATTTCGCGGTCGTTCTCGTAGGAGAAGCGCACATTCTCGAAGCGCACCGTGCCGCCATTCACCTGGAGCGCGCCGGCGTCCGGCTTGTCCTCGATTTCGGGATCGCGCGAGAGCACGGCGAACATCGCCTCGATATCGACAATGGCCTGCTTGATCTCGCGATAGATCATGCCGAGGAAGTTCAGCGGCTGGTACAGCTGGATCATCATGGCATTGACCATGACGAAGCCGCCCAGGCTCTGCCGGCCGGAGCGCACATCGAATGCCGCCAGCACCATGGTGGAGGTGAGCCCCAGGGTGAAGATCGCCGCCTGTCCCGCGTTCAGCCATGCCAGCGAGGTGAAGGTGCGCACGGTGGCGTTCTCATAGCGCGCGACCGAGCGGTCATAGCGCTGGGTTTCCCAGCGCTCGGCGCCGAAATATTTCACGGTCTCGTAATTGAGCAGGCTGTCCACGGCCTTGGTGTTGGCCTCGGTGTCGCTCTCATTCATGTCGCGGCGGATTTGAATGCGCCATTCGCTCGCGGCATAGGTGAACCAAGTGTAGAGCCCCACCGTCACCGCTACGACGGCCACATAGCGCCAGTCGAAGACGAAGGCGAGCACCACCAGCACCAGCACCATTTCCAGCACGGTCGGCGCCAATTGGAGCACCAGCATGCGCACGATGGTCTCGATGCCCTCGCGCGCCCGCTCCAGCACGCGGGTCAGCCCGCCGGTCTTGCGCTCCAGATGGAAGCGCAGGGACAGCGCGTGCATGTGTTCGAATGTCTGGAGCGCCAGCTTGCGCACCGCATGCAGCGCCACCTTGGCGAAGATGCCGTCGCGCAATTGGGTGATGCCGGCCATGACCAGGCGCGCGCCGCCATAGGCGAGCGTGAGCAGCACCGGCGCCGCCAGGAACCAGGCGATATCGATGTCGCCTTGCCCGTCCGGCCGGGTAGTGAGCGCGTCGGTCGCCCATTTGAAGAAGAACGGCACCGCCATGGTGGCGAGCTTGGCGAGCACGATCAGCGCGCTGGTCGCCACCACCCGCGCCTTGAGATCGGCGCGATCCTGTGGCCAGAGATAGGGCCACAAAGCGGCGACGGTTTTCGTCAGGGCGCCGCCGGCGGCCGCAACCGCCTTGAAGGCGCCGCGTGCAGTCTCCCGCGAGGCGCGGGCCGTTGAAGAATCGGACATCAAAACCTACTTATTCTTGAAGCGCTGCCGTGCGCGCGGCATCGCCCGCCGAAGCGAGCGCGGCGAACAGGCCATCGAGGCGGCCGCGCAAGGCGCTCAGCGCCGCGTGGTCAATGCAGTAGCAGGATCGCGGACCGTCCAGCGTGGCGCGCACCAAGCCCGCTTCCGCGAGAACCTTTATGTGTTGCGACACGGTCGATTGCGCCAGGGGGAGACCGGCGACGATTTCCCCGCACACGCAAGCCTCATGGCGCGCGAGGGTTTCGAGCACCTTGAGGCGCGCGGGATGGGCGAGCGCCCGCAATTGCAGCGCAAGCTGCTCCGATTCGGCCGAGGAAGGGAAAGCATCAATCATCGGCCATCGGCGATAAACGATGATCTGAACCAAAACAAGGCGAGGTCGTTGTTTTCTCCCGCGTCACGAATTCGTCGCGGCGCATCATCAATTTGAAGGAGCCGGCGGGTAACGTCGGCCATGTGACATACAGTGAACAAACATATCAAAGCAGGCCCCATGGCACGTATCGAAAGCGTGTGCGTCTATTGCGGTTCGTCCCCGGGCTCGGACCCGATCTTCCTTGAGGAAGCCCGCCTGTTCGGCGAAATCCTCGCCCGCAACGGGGTGCGCCTCGTCTATGGCGGCGGCGGCGTGGGGCTGATGGGGGAAGTCGCGACCGCCGTGGCGCGCAATGGCGGGGAGGTCACGGGCATCATCCCGCAATTCCTGATCTCCCGCGAACGCGCCTTCGATCATGGCGGCGAACTCGTCGTCACCACCGACATGCACGAGCGCAAGAAGCTGATGTTCGAGCGCGCGGATGCCTTCGTCGCCCTGCCGGGCGGGGTCGGCACGCTGGAAGAATTGGTGGAGCAGCTCACTTGGGCCCAGCTCGGCCAGCATCGCAAGCCGATCCTGGTGGCGAACATCGCCGGCTTCTGGGACCCGTTCCTGTCGCTGCTCGACCATATGCGGGCGAACGCCTTCATCCGGGGAACGGCGCCGGTGAACCTGCTGGTGGCGGAAGACGCCGGGCAGATCCTGCCCATGCTCCAGGCCGCCGCGGCCGGGGTGAAGGAAGCCGACATCCACGCCGCGAGCACGGCCATCCAGGGCATGTGAGCGCCAAAAATTCGCGCCGGCCTGGGACGTTCAGCCCCGCGCCGCCGGCGCGCCGGCCTGGATCAGCTTCCAGGTGATGGAATCCAGCAGGGCCTCGAACGAAGCGTCGATGATGTTGGGCGAGACGCCGACCGTGGCCCAGCGCGCGCCGGTCTCGTCCGCGCTCTCGATCAGCACCCGTGTCACCGCGCCCGTGCCGCCATCGAGGATGCGCACGCGATAATCGGTGAGCCGCAGCCCGGCGATATAGGGCTGGTACTTGCCGAGATCCTTGCGCAGGGCGAGGTCGAGCGCGTTCACGGGGCCGTTGCCCTCGGCGGCGGAGATCAGGGTCTCCTCGTCCACCTTCACCTTCACGACCGCCTCGGCCACGGTGGCAAGCTCGCCGCGCGCGTTATAGCGGCGCTCCACCTGCACGGAAAAACGCTCCACGAAGAAGAAGTCCGGCACCGAGCCGAGCATGCGCCGCGCCAGCAGGGCGAAGGAGGCGTCCGCCGCCTCATAGGCATAACCGAGGTGCTCGCGCTGCTTCACCTCATCCAGCAGCCGCACGAGGCGCGGGTCCTGCTTGTCCACATCGACGCCGAGCCGCTCCAGCTCCGCCAGCACGTTGGAGCGGCCCGCCTGGTCGGACACCAGCACCTTGCGCCGGTTGCCCACCTTTTCCGGCGGGACGTGCTCGTAGGTGGTTGGGTCCTTCATCAGCGCCGAGGCATGGATGCCCGCCTTGGTGGCGAACGCGCTCTCGCCCACATAGGGGGCATGGCGGTTCGGCGCACGGTTCAGCATTTCGTCGAGATGGCGTGAGACCGGGGCAATTTCCGTCAGCGCTCCAGCGGTCGCGCCGAGATCGAACCGGCTCGCGAACGGCGCCTTCAGCGCCAGGGTCGGGATGAGCGAGCACAGATTGGCATTGCCGCAGCGCTCCCCGAGCCCGTTCAGCGTGCCCTGGATCTGCCGCGCGCCGGCGAGCACGGCGGCCAAAGAATTGGCCACCGCCTGCTCGGTGTCGTTATGGGCGTGGATGCCGACATGATCGCCCGGCACGACGGACGTGACGGCGCCGACGATCTGCGAGACCTCATGCGGCAGGGTGCCGCCATTGGTGTCGCACAGCACCACCCAGCGCGCGCCCGCCTCATAGGCCGCGCGGGCGCAGGCCAGGGCAAAGTCCGGCTTCTCCTTGTAGCCGTCGAAGAAGTGCTCGCAATCCACCAGCGCCTCGCGCCCGGCGGCCACCACCGCCGCAACGCTCTCGCGGATCGAGGCGAGATTCTCCTCTTCGCTGGTCTCCAGCGCCACCCGCACCTGGAAGGCGGAGGCCTTGGCGACCAGGCACACCGCGTCCGCCTGGGCCGCCACCAGCGCGGCAATGCCGGGGTCGTTGGATGCCGAGCGCCCGGCCCGCTTGGTCATGCCGAAGGCGGCGATCTTCGCCCGCGCGGGGCGCTTTTCCGCGAACAGCGCGGTGTCGGCGGGATTGGCGCCCGGGTATCCAGCCTCGGCATAATCGATGCCGAGCCGGTCCAGCAGGCCAATGACCGTGAGCTTGTCGGCCAGGGTGAAATCGACGCCCTGGGTCTGCGCCCCGTCGCGCAAGGTGGTGTCATAGAGATAAAGGCGTTCGCGCGCCGGCTCCGGCGCGGCCTGCGGGGCGGAAGCCGCGACGGCGTCGGTCATGACGACTTGGCTTTCAGCTCCGGCAAGGTCTTCTGCATGGTGGTGTTGCCGAGCCACGCATTGCCGAGCGGCACCGTATTGCGCCGCTGGGGCACGTAGCCGCGCCGGGCGAAGAAGCGCTGCGCCGTGTCGCTGGCGTCCACCGTCAGAGTTTCCTTGCCGCGCGCCTTGGCGATGGTCTCCGCCGCCTCGCACAGCAGCGTGCCGACGCCCTTCCCCGCGACGCCCGGATGCACATAGAGCATGTCGATCAGCTCATCGCCCTTGAGCGCGATGAAGCCCACCGGCGTGCCGCCCATGGTGGCCACCAGGGTCAGCTCCGCCGCGAGGCGGGCGCCGAAGGCCGCCTCGTCGTCGGCCGCGCCGATCCAGGCTTCCTGCTGGTCGGTGTCGTAATCCTCGCCGGTCAGTTCCTCCACCGAGGCGCGGAACAGCGCCGCCAGCGTTTCGGTATCCGAGGGCAGCAGCGGCCGCAGGGCCGGGCGCGGCAGGGCATCGGCGGCTTCGGAATCGGGGGTCTTTGCCATCACCGCGTCACCTCCCAGGAGGTGGTTCCGTCCTTGCCGTCCATCAACACCACGCCCTTCGCGGCCAATTGCTCGCGGATATGATCCGCCGCGGCGAAGTCGCGGGCCTTGCGCGCCGCGTTGCGGGCGGCAATCAATTCCTCGACCATGGCGGGGTCCACCGCCGCGTCCTGGGCCTGGCGGGCGCGCCACTCGCTCTCCGTCTCCTGCAGCAGGCCCATGAGATTGGCCGCCGCCTTGAACCGCCGCTTCAACGCCGAGGAGGAATCCACATCCTCCGCGACCTCGGCGAGATGATGCAGATGGGTGATGGCGGACGGAGAGTTCAGGTCATCCCCCAGCCGCTCGGCGATCTCCGCCTCGAACGGATTTTCGCCCTCGCTCTCCGCCGGCTCGTCGCCGATGATGCGATACCATTTGTCCAGCGTCTTGGCGGCAAAGCCGATGCCCTGCCGGGTCCAGTTGATGGGCTGGCGATAATGGGTGGAGAGCATGGCGAGGCGCAGCACCTCGCCCGGCCAGTCGTTCAGCAATTCGCGGATGGTGACGAAATTGCCCAGCGACTTGGACATCTTCTCGCCTTCCAGCATCAGGAAGCCGTTGTGCATCCACACCCGCGCCATCACGCCGCTGTCGAACGCGCAGCGCGTCTGCGCGATCTCGTTCTCATGGTGGGGAAACACGAGATCGATGCCGCCGCCATGGATGTCGAACGTCTCGCCGAGATGCTTCCACGACATGGCCGAGCACTCGATGTGCCAGCCCGGACGGCCCGGCACGGCGATGCCGCAGGGCGACTCCCAGCCCGGCACGCCCTCCGCGCTCGGCTTCCACAGCACGAAGTCCATGGCATCGCGCTTGTAGGGGGCCACATCCACGCGCGCGCCGGCGATCATCTCGTCCAGCGGGCGGCGCGAGAGGCGGCCGTAATCCGGCATGGCCGGCACGTTGAACAGAACGTGATCCTCCGCCACATAAGCGTGGCCGGACGCCACCAGCCGCTCGATGAGGATCTTCATCTCCGCGATATGCTCGGTGGCGCGCGGCTCGACCGTGGGACGCAGGCAGCCGAGTTCCGTCGTGTCCTTGCGGAACCAGTCGTAGGTCTCCTCGGTCAAATCGCGGATCGATATGGCGCGCTCGGCGGCGCGCGCATTGATCTTGTCGTCCACGTCGGTGATGTTGCGCACATAGGTCACCTGCCGCTCGCCATAGAGGCGCCGCAGCAGGCGGAACAGCACGTCGAACACGATCACCGGCCGCGCATTGCCGATGTGGGCGTGGTCATAGACCGTGGGGCCGCACACATACATCCGCACATTGGCGGGATCGA
This sequence comes from Roseixanthobacter pseudopolyaromaticivorans, assembly GCF_043195145.2. Taxonomy (NCBI): domain Bacteria; kingdom Pseudomonadati; phylum Pseudomonadota; class Alphaproteobacteria; order Hyphomicrobiales; family Xanthobacteraceae; genus Roseixanthobacter; species Roseixanthobacter pseudopolyaromaticivorans. The sequence continues at coordinate 1,409,036 of NZ_CM195539.1, read as the reverse complement.
TGGGCCGGAACGGGTCTTTCGACCGGGTCAGGGTGTTGTAGAGCCGCAGCTCCATGGATCGTGTGCTCCCTTTGGACCTATTGGACGCGCAGGCGCCGCTCCGGGCCGGCCGGGGCGTCCAAACTCCTCAAGAGGGGTGCAGCATAGGACGGCCGCGGCCAGCTATTCGGGCTAACCGCAGATAATCGACAGGTGGGCGCGCGGGCGCGCTGAAATCTGGCCGTTCATGGCGCGGGACAATGGGAGGCGATCACGCAAGCGTCAAGCCGATTCCGCGCGCCTGCGGGTGCTTTATGGCCGCGCCGCCGATTTGCGGGCCGCGCGATCGAGCCCCCGCCTCGTGCCCCAGGGATAGGGTTGACCAAAATGCTGCGACGCGGCTATGCCAATGCCGCTTCGGTATCGCGTATCTGTTTCGCGCGTCATTCCTGCGGCCCCCGCGCCTGATGTCGATATCAGGCCCTCGGGTCCCTCAGAGGTTCCCGATCTGCCCATGCAGAAACCCGCTTTGCTTCTCGCCGCCGCTTTCATGCTCGTCTCGGGCGCCGCGTCGGCGGAGACGCGAATCTTCCTGATCGAAAATTCAGACGCCTATGGCGTCGACATGTGTCTCGCCAACGGCGAACGGTGCGGCGAGCAGGTCGCAACCGCGTGGTGCCACACCCACGATTATTCGCGCGCCCTCGACTATGGGCGGATCGCTGACGCAAGCGGCATCGTCCCCATCGCCAGCACCCAGCAGACTCCGCGCGCCGTCTGCACGGGGCAGAACTGCCCCGCCGTCGTCGCCATCACCTGCACGCGCTGACCGTTCGCACGCGCTAAATCCCACGCCCGCAGGACGCTTAGCGCCGCGCCCGCGCTATTTCAGGAAGTCGGCGCAGCGCGGCACCTCGCCCGAGGTCCCCCACGGCATGATCGGCACGGTGGAGGTGGAATTCTTCGGGCTGCCGTCGATCAGCTTGTCGGAATAGACGAGATAGACCAGCACGTTGCGCTTGGTGTCGCAGCCTCGCACGATCTGCATCTTCTTGAAGAAGAAGGAGCGGCTCTCGCGGAACACCACGTCGCCCTGCTCGAACTTTTTCGTGAACGAGATCGGCCCGATCTGCCGGCAGGCGAGCGAAATGTCCGAGGTCTGCTCCGCCACCCCGACCATGCCCGAGATCCCGCCCTTCTCCGGCGTCGTGTAATGGCAGGCGACGCCGGACACCACCGGATCGTCGACGCCATAGACCGCGAGCTTGTCGTCGGGGGTCAGGAATTTCCACACCGTGGACTTCTTGAAGATCAGGTCCGGCTCCTGCGCGCCGGCCGCGGAAGGTGCGGCAATCGCGAGCGCCAGCAAAGCGGCAATCCAGGTCGGCCGAAACATAAGCTCAATCCTCACAGAAGGGCGCGGGTTCACGATGCTGCGACGCGGCAGGCAGACGCCGCGATTGACGCCACCGTTCCGTCGTGACACCTCTCCCGCGACAAAATCAAGACGCCCCAACCAAGACATAAGAACGAAGACGCTCAGGAGATCCCCATGGATACCGCACGCCGCCGTTTTCTCGGCGCTTCCGGCACCGCGATCGCCGCGACCGCAGCCACCACCCTCGCCATGCCGGCCCTCGCGCAGAGCCAGCCTGAGGTGAAGTGGCGCCTGACCTCTTCGTTCCCGCGTTCGCTCGATACCATCTTCGGCACCGCGCAAACCCTCTCGAAAATGGTGAGCGAGGCCACCGACGGCAAGTTCCAGATCCAGACCTTTCCGTCCGGCGAAATCGTGCCGGGGCTGCAAGCGCTGGACGCGGTGCAGAACGGCACGGTGGAATGCGCCCAGAGCGCCACGTATTTCTATATCGGCAAAGATCCCACCCTGGCCTTCGGCACCGGCGTGCCGTTCGGCTTCAACTCGCGCCAGCAGCATTCCTGGTGGTTCTTCAGCGGCGGCGCCGACATCATCAACGGCGTGCTGGCCAAGTACAACACCGTCGGCATTCCCATGGGCAATTCCGGCACCCAGATGGGCGGCTTCTTCCGCAAGGAAATCAACACGGTCGAGGATTTGAAGGGGCTGAAGTTCCGCATCGGCGGCATCGGCGGGCAGGTTCTGGCCAAGCTCGGCGTGGTGCCGCAGCAATTGCCGCCGAGCGACGTCTATCCCGCGCTGGAGCGCGGCACCATTGATGCCGCCGAATTCGTCGGCCCCTATGACGACGAGAAGCTCGGCCTCGTGAAGGTGGCGAAATATTATTACTACCCCGGCTGGTGGGAAGGCGGCGCCATGCTCCACCTGCTCATCAACAAGGACCAGTGGGACAAGCTGCCGAAGAATTACCAGGCGATTCTCGCCAATGCCTGCGAGGCCGCGAACAATTGGATGCTGGCGAAATACGATGCGGTGAACCCGCCCGCCCTGCGCCGGCTGGTGCAGCAGGGGGCGGAGCTGCGGGCCTTCTCCACGCCGATCCTGGAAGCGGGCTACAAGGCCTCGTTCGAGCTTTACAACACGTTGGCGGCGCAGAATCCGAGCTTCAAGCAAGCCCTGGAAAGCCTGGTCAGCATCCGCTCCGAACAACTGCTGTGGTGGCAGATCGCAGAATATTCCTACGACAGCTTCAACATCCGCATGCGCGGCCGCTCCTGAGGGCGGACGGAGTTTTCCAGCCCCGATCAAACTTTCGTCACCATTGACCGCCCCGAATGGCGCTATAAGGGCGTCGGTGATCGGCCTGGGTGGGTCCGAACAGGGTAGAGAATGAAATCGGTTCGCGTGTTCGGCCTGTGTCTGGCCCTCATGTCCGGCCCCGCGCTGGCGCAGGCCCCCGGCCAAAGCTATGGGGCGCCACCGCCCGGCTATGGCGCTCCCCCGCCGGGCTACGGCCAGCAGGCCCAGGCCCAGCCGCAGGGCGGCGCGAGCCAGGGCGCCGGACCGAGCTGCCTGCAATTGGAAGGCGCCCTCGCCTCGCTCGACCGCAGCACCAACGATCCCAATAACGGGCGCGCGGCACAGCTGGCGCGGATGCGCGGCGATCTGGACCGGCTGAGCAGCCAGGCCAAGCAGATGAATTGCGACGCGCCGCGCGGCTTCTTCATCTTCCAGGGCCCGCCGCGCCCGCCCCAGTGCGACGTGGTGGACGACCAGATTTCGCGCCTGCGCGCCTCCATCGCCAGCGTCGAGCGCGGCGGTGGCGACCAGGACGGCCAGCGCCGCCAGCTGATCCTCGCCCTGGCGCAGAACAATTGCGGCCAGCAATATCGCGCCGCCGCCCAGGCCATGGGCGCGGGCCAGCCGGCGCAGCGCCAGCCGCCGCGCCAGCGCAATTTCTTCGAGGCCCTGTTCGGCGGCCCCGTGAACAGCGAACCGGAGGAAGCCGGCCCGGGCATCGACGTCGCGCCCATGGAGCTGCCGAAATCCTCCACCTATCGCACCGTGTGCGTGCGCACCTGCGACGGCTATTATTTCCCGATTTCCTACGCCACCGTGCCGTCTCGCTTCGCCAGCGACGAAGCCCAGTGTCGGCGCCTGTGTCCGGCGACGGAAGCGCAGCTCTTCAGCTATCGCAACCCCGGCGAGGACATCCAGCAGGCGACCTCCATCAACGGCAAGCCTTATATGTCGCTGCCGACGGCGCTGATGTATCGCAAGCAGCTCGTGCCCACGTGCTCCTGCCGCGCACCGGGCCAATCCTGGTCGCAGGCGCTCTCGGGCCTTGAGGATGCCTCCACCCTTCAGAAGGGCGACATCCTCGTGACCGAGGAGCAGGCCAAGGAAATGTCCCAGCCGCGCCCGGCGAGTGATCCGGCCTCCGCCGGCGCCAAGGGCAAGGCCGCCGCGACGGCGACCCCCTCGCGTCCCGCCACCGCGCCGCTCGACACCGCGCCCTCCACTTCGGCCGCGCCGCTGGCGCCCGCCGCCGAGCAACCCGGCCGTCGCCCGGTGCGGGTGATTCCGGCGCCGGAAACCGGCTCCTCCACGCAATAAGCGCGGGCCTGCCCCGGCCGGCATCGTGCCGGGCGCAGGCCTATGACATGAAGATCGCGCGGTTGCGCCCGGCATTCTTGGCCGCGTAGAGGGCGCGATCGGCGCGGGCGAGCACGTCGAACACGCTCCCATCCGCGGCGCAGCGCGACGTGCCGCCGATGCTCAGCTGCACCGGGATCCGCCGTTCGCCCACGGCCACCGGCGACTGCGAGACCTCGGCGATCAGCCGGTCGGCGAGCGCCATGGCCATGTGCGGCCCCGCCTGCGGCATCAGCACCGCAAATTCCTCACCCCCCATGCGCGCGATGCTGTCCTCGCTCCGCAGGATCTGGCGGCACAGCTCGGCGACAATGGAAATCACCGCATCCCCGGTGGCATGGCCATGGGCATCGTTGATCGCTTTGAAATGGTCGATATCCAGCATCAGCATGGACAAATCCGTCGCATCCAGGGGCGCGGCGAAGACCGCTTCCGCCTGTTCCAGGAAGCGACGGCGGTTGAGCAGCCCGGTGAGCGGGTCGGACCCCGCGAGGCGCCGCAGGTCCTGTTCGAGCTGGCGCTGGGCGGTCACGTCCGAGAGCACCAGCACATAGGTCTGCCCCACCCAGCGGAAGCGGAATTGCACCGCCCGGTCGGTGCCGTCGCGGCAGCGCACCAGCCATTCGGTCTGCTGGATCGACTCGGGATCCCGCGCCGCGGCGGCCATGCGCTGGCGCCATTCTTCCACCACGAGGGCGCGCACCTTCGGATCGGGAAAGCCGAGGCTCCACCAATCCTCGAAATGCACGACGGCATGCTCGGGGTACAGGAACAGATCGTCCGAAGCTCTGTTGTAGAACAGCGCGTTGAGATCCCGGTCGTAGAGTTCGACGCCGACAGGAAGCGCATGAAGGATTTCAGCAAACGAACCCGGCCATTCGCCCTGCCCCGCCACGGCGGGAGCGACAGTGGCGAGCCAGCGTCCCGGCGCATCCGGCAGAGCGGCGAGCGAGAAGGTCAAGGTGCGCACGCCGTGCGCGGTGCGGCAGGGCAGGCGCAGCACGGCACGAGCCTCGCCGCCCGCCCGCGCGCCTTCCATCGCGGCGCGCAAAGCCTCCGGCACCGCGGCGCCGAAGTGTGTCGCCGCGCTGGGCAGCGGGCCAAGCTCAGGGCCGAACAAGCGGGATGCCGCGGGATTTGCCGCCTCTATCGTCATGGGCGGCTCGTGGAGTACCAGGAGAGCCGCATCCACATGCTTGAATAAAGGGCTCTCCCCCCAGTGCGTCACCCCATCCACTTTACACCGGACCCCACTTCGCCTCGCCTTTCGGGCGATTGAAGTGTAGTGCCGGCGAAGGTTCTGGGGAATGTAAATTTACCGGTACAACAACACCTCGGCGCCGTGACGGCGTCGTCTCCTCTCACCTCGCCCCGGATCGCGGGCGCTCTTTCCAGATGGAACCGCCATGCCGTTTTCCACCCCTGCGATCCTGCCGATCGGGATGCTGATCGCCTCGAACGTCTTCATGACCTTCGCTTGGTATGGGCACCTGAAATACAAATCTTCGCCGATCCTGCTGGCGATCGTGGCGAGCTGGGGCATTGCCTTCTTCGAATATTGCCTGGCGGTGCCGGCGAACCGTATCGGGTCGGCCGCCTATTCCACCGCGCAGCTCAAGACCATGCAGGAGGTCATCACGCTGGTGGTGTTCGCCGGATTTTCGGTGCTGTATCTGAAGGAGCCGCTGGGCTGGAACCACGCGCTGGGGTTCAGCTTCATCGCGCTTGGCGCCTATTTCATCTTCCAGAAGTTCTGAAGATCAGGCACGGGCGCGGCTCTGCGCGTTTCATATGGGAAAGCGCGGCCAAGCGAGGCCGCGCCGGAACTTTGAGAAATCGTCGAACGAACCGAAGCCGGATCGGAAAGATCAGCGCGGCATGCGACGGCGGTTGGCGCGAACCGGCACCGGCTGGGGACGCGGCGCGCGCAGGCGCGCCATGAGCGTCGCGCCCGCCAGGGCCACAAGGCCTAACAGCGAGAGCGAGAGCAGCGAGGTGGAGAGGAGCGAACTGGACATGGTCGCCTCCGCGGCGTTGAGGACCGATGCGCTTGCGCGATCGAAGGACAGTACCACGGTTACGGCGCAAATCGCCAACATCAACGCAATCGTGAGCGCGACCTGTGCGAGCGCATCGCCCCGCTTGTGATTGCGCACCGCGCGCGCCAAGGCCTCTGGATCGGCGGAGGAAACGCCGTGTTCGAGCACGGCAAACTCACGAAACTCAGACATCGCTTCGCCTCGGACGGTTCGACTGACCTATAGAAGCCGGAATGCCGCGAATCGGTTCCCTGCGACTCACCAAGAGTTGCCCTTCAAGCAAGCCGCGATTGTGGCGACGCGACGGCAGGTGCTGGAATAAGCGTGGCGTTTTCGTGACTTAGATCACGCGAACGCGAGTCTTGACGCTGGATAAGGTTGCAGAGCGCGCGCTCCGGTTCTTCTGCGCGCAATCTCACATTATCCCGTGAAGCTTGCGTCAGGCTGCCTGCTCGAGCGGGCGCCAGTCGATCTGGACATGATCAGGCTCGCGCTCCACCCGCTGCAGCCACGCCTGGACGGCCGCGAAGGGCGAAAGGTCGAACTCGCCTTCGTGCGCGACGTGGGTGTGGGCATAGAGCGCGATGTCGGCGATGGACAAGCGCTCACCCACAAAGAAGGCGCGGCCCTGGAGATGGCGCTCCATGACCTTCAGCGCGCCATAGCCTTCCTCCATCCAGCGGTCGATGTCGTGGGTGCGCAGCTCGCGCCCGCCCCGCACCTGCTGGAGCCAGAACCGCGCTTGCCCTATGCCCGGCTCGTGGTTGTTCTGCTCAAAGAACATCCAGCGCAGGGTCTCCGCCCGTGCCAGGGGGGCGGCGGGCAGCAAAGGCGTACCGTCGGCCAGATAGAACAGGATGGCGTTCGACTCGGCCAGCGTCGCCCCGCCGGACAATTCCAGCAGCGGCACGCGCCCATCGGCATTCTTGGCAAGGAATTCGGGCGTGCGGTGCTCGCCGGAAAGAATATCCACCTCGGTCAGGCGGAACGGCAGGCCGAGCTTCGCCAGCAGCATTCGCACCTTGTACGAATTTCCCGATGCCTGGGTGGAATAGAGCGTCAGCACGGCGTTTCCCTCTCGGCCCCCGCCTAGATGGAGGGTGCCGCGCCACCCCGCAAGACGGGGCGGCGGGGTGTGCGCCGGCAATCCATCAGTGCATTGCGTCCCACCCATTCACAATGCTTGCTTGTTCGGGAAATCACCCTCGACTAATAAAGTGCCGCATGCCGGCTTGCCTTGCGGTGGACCGGCGCTTCGTCTCACCCTTCGCGTCCGACGGAACCAGCGCATTCGCGTGCGGCGCCGCCGGCCTGCGTCCGGAGTCAAAGGCCATGAGCCTCCTTTCGCCCGCTTTGAAGCGCATCAAGCCCTCGCCGACCATTTCCATCTCCAACAAGGCGCGGGAGCTGAAAGCGGCCGGCCGCGACGTGATCGCGCTCAGCGCCGGCGAGCCGGACTTCGAGACCCCCGAGAACATCAAGGAAGCCGCCATCGCCGCCATCCGCCGGGGCGAGACGCGCTATACCGCCGTGGACGGCATTCCCGAGCTGAAGGCCGCCATCGTCGCCAAGTTCAAGCGCGACAACGGCCTCACCTACAAGCCGAGCCAGGTCTCGGTCGGCACCGGCGGCAAGCAGGTGCTGTTCAACGCGCTGGTGGCCACCGTCGGCCCCGGCGACGAGGTCATCGTCCCCGCGCCCTATTGGGTGAGCTATCCCGATATCGTGGAATTCTGCGGCGGAACGCCGGTGAGCGTGCCCACCACGCTTGAAGACAATTTCAAGCTGCGCGCCGACGTGCTGGAAGCGGCGATCACGCCTAAGACCAAGTGGCTGATCTTCAACTCCCCGTCCAACCCCTCGGGCGCGGCCTACACCTATGACGAGCTCAAGGCCATCACAGACGTGCTGGTGCGGCATCCCCATGTGTGGGTGCTCACCGACGACATGTACGAGCACCTCGTCTATGACGACTTCAAGTTTGCCACCCCGGCCCAGGTGGAGCCCTCGCTCTATGACCGCACGCTGACCATGAACGGCGTGTCGAAGGCCTATTGCATGACCGGCTGGCGCATCGGCTATGCGGCCGGTCCGGAGGCCCTCATCAAGGCCATGGGGACGCTGCAGTCGCAGTCCACCTCCAACCCCTCCTCGATCGCCCAATGGGCGGCGGTGGAAGCGCTGAACGGCCCGCAGGACTTCATTCCCCGCAACAATGCGGTGTTCAAGGAGCGGCGCGACCTCGTGGTGTCCATGCTCAACCAGGCCAAGGGGCTCACCTGCCCGAAGCCGGAAGGTGCCTTCTACGTGTTCCCCTTCTGCTCGGGCGCCATCGGCAAGAAAGCCCCGTCCGGCAAGGTGATCGCCACCGACGAGGACTTCGCGACCGAATTGCTGGAAGCGGAAAATGTGGCCGTGGTGCACGGTTCGGCCTTCGGCCTCGGCCCCGCCTTCCGCATTTCATATGCGACCGCCACCAGCGACCTGGAAGAAGCCTGCACGCGCATCCAGCGCTTCTGCGGGGCCCTCAGCTGAGCCGCCCCCTGCGCCCAGCGTGACTTAATCGTCGCAGGGCGCGCGGAATCTTCAAAAACCGCGCGTCCGCGATGGAACTTGAGCCTTTGGTAAGCGTTGGCGGAACACTTGGTCCAGGCTAAGGCTTAACGGCGCCGGCCCTGCCCCCCCGCCAGCCGGCGTTTCATTGGAGGAAGCATACCATGAAGATTGCTTTGAAGGCCGGCTTCGCTGCCGCTTTGGCCGCGTCTGCCCTCGCGCTCGGCGCAGCGCCTGCCGCCGCCCAGACCCGCATCCAGGTCGGGACCCTGGTCTGCCAGATGGCGCCGAACGTTGCGTTCATCATCGGTTCGATCCGCGAAATGTCCTGCACCCTGCGTCCGGCGGTTCGCCACGTTCCCCGCGCCTCCTACACCGGCACCGTGCGCCGCTTCGGCCTGGATATCGGCGTGAATGGCCAGGGCACCCTGGTGTGGACGGTGCTCGCGCCGACCCGCAAGATCAGCCCGAACGACCTGCGCGGCACCTATGTGGGCGCCTCCGCCAATGCCGCCTTCGGCGTCGGCCTCGGCGCCAACGCGCTGGTCGGTGGCTCCAACAACACCATCGCGCTGCAGCCGCTCTCCGTCGAAGCCCAGACCGGCGTCAACCTCGCCCTCGGCGTCGCTGACCTGACCCTGCGCTGAGCCTGGCGGCCAAGGCGCCTCATTGCGCCGATCGTCGCATACCTTGCCCCGCCACCTCGGCGGCGGGGCATTCCAGGGCACCTGACCCAGGCTTCAGGTATATTCCTCTATTGTACCCCTTCCGTCGCGGACGTACGACTGAGCCGTCAGACAATTGGGGGATTCCATGCGAATCTATACAGTACTTGGCGCCCTATTGGCCGGCGGCCTGATGGCCACCTCCGCCCTGGCGCAGACCGCGCCGAAAATTCAGGTCGGCGTTCTGCAATGCAAGGTCGCGCCTGCGGTCAGCTTCATCATCGGCTCGGTGCGCGACATGAGCTGCCAGCTGCTCACCGGCACGCCCAGCGCGCCCGTGGTGCGCGCGTCCTATAAGGGTACCGTCTCGCGCTTCGGCATCGATATCGGCGTCAACAACGCGGGCACGCTCAGCTGGGCGGTGTTCGCCCCGCACACCTCGCCTGCGGCCAGCGATCTCGCCGGCAAATATGTCGGCGTGAGCGCCGATGCGGCCTGGGGCCTCGGCGGCGGCGCGAATGTGCTGCTCGGCGGCTCCAAGAGCACCATCGCCCTCCAGCCGCTCTCGCTCCAGGGCACCACCGGCGTCTCAATCGCCGCCGGCGTGTCCGACCTGACCCTCACCCCGGCAAAGTGAAGCCGAACGGAGGACACGACATGGCCTCGCTCCTCCGCTCCCTTCTCCTCGGTTCGGCTGTGATGCCGGCGCTCGTCGCGCCGCTTTCGGCCGCGCAACTTGAACTGGTGCCGGGAGCGGACCAACCCGCCCCGGCCCAGACCACCGTGCAATTGCCTACCATCCAAGCGGTACAGGCCCCGGCCCCGCAAGCCGCGCCCGTTGTGCCCGCCCCGCCGGCACCGGAGCCCGCAAAGACCGAGATGCAGAAGGTGGAATCCGGGCTGCTGGAATGCCGGGGCGAATCCGCCATCGCCTACGGCTTCGGCTCCACCCGGAAGGTGGAGTGCGAGTTTCGCGCCACCCTCGGCATGAACCAATATTACACCGGCACCCTCGACCGGGCGGGCCTGGATTTCGGCGTCTCGGATCAGGGCAGCATGCTCTGGGCGGTGCTCGCCACCACGCCCAAGCTCGGACCGGGCGCGCTCTCGGGCCAATACGTGGGTCTTTCCAGCGGCGCATCACTGGGCCCCGGCTTTTCCGCGAACGTGCTGATGGCCAAGGACGCCAAGCTCGGCATCGCCCTGCAGCCGCTGAGCGTCTCGGCCGACAGCGGGCTCAGCATCTCGCTTGCCGCCGCCACGCTCACCTTGCGCGCCACCCTTCCCCCGGTTCGCACCAACGAGCAGGTGCTCTCGCGCTGACGTCGCGAGCCCGCGCGACGGATGGCGGAGGTCTCACGCCACCGTGAGACACATACCTTAATACCGTTTACACGGGCGTTTGAATTGCCTCCCCCAGCGTTGGCTCCCAATGCTCCGAACCACGGAGGCCATTCATGCTCATTCGACATAAACGCGGCTGGGAAATCCCGGAAAGCCAGGCGACGCCCGAAAGCGTCTTTCTCTCGCGGCGCGCGCTGCTGGGCGCAGGTGCGGGATTGATCGGTGCCGGCGTTCTGCCCGGCCTCGCGGCGGCGCAAGGCGCAGTGCAAGCCGACCCTTCCGCGAGCCTCTATCCCGCCAAGCGCAATCCCACCTACACGCTCGACCGCCCGGTGACGCCCGAGGACGCGGCCAGCACGCTGAACAATTATTACGAGTTCGGCACCAATTACGATGTGGCCAAGGCCGCCGCCAAGCTGAAGGTGCGCCCTTGGACGGTGCATATCGACGGCCTCGTCGAGCAGCCGCGCGATGTCGCCATCGACGACCTGCTTAAGGCCATGCCCCTGGAAGAGCGGCTCTATCGCCACCGCTGCGTGGAAGCGTGGTCCATGGCCGTGCCTTGGACCGGCTTTCCCTTGAAGGCGCTGGTGGATTACGCCAAGCCGCTGAGCGGAGCGAAATATGTGCGGTTCGAGACCTTTCTCGACCGCGACGTGGCGCCGGGCCAATACGGCCGCTTCTATCCCTGGCCCTATGTGGAAGGGGTCACGATCGAGGAAGCCACCAACGATCTCGCCTTCATGGTCACGGGCATTTACGGCAAGCCCGCGCCCAACCAGTTCGGCGCCCCGCTGCGCCTCGCCCTGCCCTGGAAATACGGCTTCAAATCCGCCAAGGCGATCGTGAAGATCTCGTTCGTGGAGAAGCGGCCGAAGAGCTTCTGGGAAGTGGTGCAGGGCGCGGAATACGGCTTCTGGGCCAATGTGAATCCCGCCGTCTCCCATCCCCGCTGGAGCCAGGCGACCGAGAAGGACATCGCCACCGGCGAGCGTCGCCCTACCCTGATTTACAACGGCTATGGGGAATATGTCGCGTCGCTCTACACCGGGCTGGAGAAGGAAAAGCTCTTCATGTGAGCGCGCTTACCCGCGCGGCGGCACAGGTGTCGCCGGCGGGTTCGCAAGCGGCCCGAGGGCCGGCGTGGTGAGTTTCAGCCGCGCCATTTCCTCGGGCGTGAAATAAAACAGCTTGTCCTTCGGCGTCTCCATGGCGCGCAGCCACACTTCCAAATCCACCCCCATGTCGCGCAGATAGCGCTGGCATTCGGCGGAAACCCGCTGCGCCTGCGCCATACCGTCGGGCGGTGCGGCGCCTGCCGGAACGCTCGCGCCGTACACCTGGTGAACACCGAGCGCCGCCTTTTTCCCCACCCGCCGCTCCGTTCCGCCGGAGAACACCAGCGGACAGGAGGAGGCGCAATAGGCGCCCGCCGGCACTTCGGTGGCAAATCCCTTGGCGCGGATCAGCCGGCCCATGGCGAGCGCATCCTGAACCGAGCCGCCGGGCGAGCGCAGCACCACGGTCTTCACATAGGAGCCGCGCTTCTCCACCTCCGCCGCGAACAGGGCCGCCGTGCCGGGCGCGATGGTGCCGGTCGCGGCAAGACGGCCGTCGCTCTGGAGATCGAACGTCATGGGCGCATTGAGCGCGCCGTCGGCGGCGGGCGCCTCCGGCCCGCCCTCCCGCGCCGGGCCGAGGGGCGCGGCGGGCGGCGTCTCCAGGCCTGGAACCGGCGCCGAGAGCGCGGCCTGGGCTTTGCGAAGCTGGCCGAAATCCTGCACCAGCATGGTGGCGCTGGCGATCAGCAGCCCCGCGAACAGCAGATGCAGCAAGGCATCGTCGGGGCGCCTGCGCCAGTCGCGCAGTGCCTGAAGGAAGACGGCCGGGGTCATGGCGATCAGTCGCGCTTGGCCGGGCGCAGGCCGTGGCCGTGCAAGGTCGTCACCTTTTCCTCGTCCGCCGGCTCGGGCGGCTGCACCGACGGCGGCGCGGCCGCACGGGGCATCTCGGCATGGAGCGCCTCCGCCGGTTCGGCGATGTCGGCCCGCTGCGGCGCGGCGGGCGCGATGGCGAGATCGGGAACCAGCGGCGCGCGCAAATCCGCATGCGCCTGCTCGACCGCGCGGGCCATGCGCAGGGCGGCGAGCAGTTCGCCGGCGGTCATGGTGTCCGTGCCCGCCTGGGGCTGGCCCTCACGGCGCAGGCTGGCGTGGACGATGCACAGGATGAACACGAGCACCGCCGGCAGAAGGTCGATGGAGATGGCGCCCGCCCAGCTCGGGATGAAATCGGAGGCATAGCGCAGCACCGCTTCGGCGGGCGAGATGTGCTCGAAACGCGGCGGCACGTAAGCCGGCATCTGGATCACCTTGTCCGCCGCGCCCGCGAGCGCTTTCGACTGCGCCGCCACCGCCCCCTGCACCCGGCCCACCACCTCGTTCTGCCGCCCGACCACATCCGGGGAGCGCCCATCGGCGGCGGGCGCGATGAAGCCAGAGGCGAAATCGGTGGCCGCGCGCTTCACCGCCGGTGCAATGGAGGCCTGCTGGAGCGCGGTCAGCACACCCGCGAGCGCGGTCGCCTCGCCGCCGAAGGCGTCGGCGCGCGGCGTCACGCGCCCCGAGCCGGAGGCCAGCTCACGCATGGTGGCAAGATGCTTGGCGCCTTGGTCATAGGCCTCCTTCACCTTGTCGCCGGAAGCCGCGACCTCCTTGGAAAGAGCGCCGAGCTGGCTCGCCATTTGGGTCAGCAGTTGCACCACGGTGCCGGACCCGGTGGTGCCGGTGAGCGAGCCGGTGCGCTCGGCATCCGCCAGTTGGGAGAACCGCGCGGCCGCCATGGCGATATCGGGCGCCAAGCCCTGCGCGGCCAACGCCTTGCCGTGATTTTCCTCCAGCGCGCGGTCGTAATCCTCGATCGCCCGTCCCATGTGCTGCTCGATGGCGGCGGAGCCCGCGAGCGCGCTCGCGTTCAGCCACGAGCACATGGCGACGATCATCAAAGATCCCAGAGCCATGGCACCGAACATCAGGGCTCGGCTCGCGGCATCCTCCACGTGGGGCAGGAAGCGCATCATGAAGGTCCAGAAGGCATAGATGCCGACGGACACCGCGACTGAATAGATGATGGCCGCGAAGAACACCGCCGTGGCGCTGCCGTCCAGCAATTCCCGCACGCCGATATAGGTATAAACTCCGCTTGCAAGGGCAAGCACCATCAAGCAGATGCGCGCCGTCGTCTCAAGTTGACGCACACCATCCCGCAGGGCCGTGGCCATGGCGATCTCCATGCACGCCCCGCGGGGCTGCATCAATGTCTGTAGGAACAGTCAGATGATGCAGGATTAACCATGAAATCGGTCGGCATTTTGTTGCGATTACGCCGATTTCGGCCGTGCCGCGTTCAAGCTTCCTCTACGTTCGCCCGCCGCTCCGGCTCGGCGAAGCCGGCCACCATGCCATCTGCCTCGAACGGCCGCGCGACCTCCACGAAGGTGTCGGGGTAGAAGCCGTTGAAATGGGTGCGCAGGGACAGAGAATAGGCGCCGATATGGCCGATCTCGATCCAGTCCCCGGTGTCGATGCTCTCGGGCAGATAGAAGGGGCGCGAGAGCACGTCCACGCTGTCGCAGGTGGCGCCATAGATGCGGAACGGCACCACCTTGTCCGAGGAGCCGACGCGGCGCCGCCGGGCGGGATCGGGAATGTGGCGGGCGGGCAGCAGGATCTTGCCGGTCCAGCTGTCGGACAGCGAGGCCCAGATGCCGTCGTTGATATAGAGCCGCTGCCCCTTCTTCAGCAGCACCCGCACGATCACCGAAAAGGCGCGGGCGACAATCACGCGCCCCGGTTCCGCCACCAGGGGCGTATCGGCAAAGCCATGGCGCTTCACCGCGTCCATCACGGTTCCCATCAGGTCCGGCAAGGGTGGCAGGGCCGGCGCCGGGCGGCGCGGGTCCTCGGCATAATGGGCCGGAAACCCGCCGCCGATGTCGAGCACCGCGATCGGCACCTTGGCGATGTCCCGCACCTCGGCGGCGGTTGAGATGGCGCGCTCATAGGTGGCGGGGTCCACCATCTGGCTGCCCACGTGAAAGGCGATGCCGCAGCGAAAGCCGATGTGGTGGATGCGCTGGAGCAGTTCGGCCGCATGCATGGGCGCCGCGCCGAACTTCTTGGAGAGTTCGTAGGCCGCCTCCCCCTTGCTGGCGATGCGGACGAACAAGGTGATCTGCGTCGGGTCGAGATCGAGCGCCCGCACCATGCGCAGGATCTTGGCGACCTCGTCCTCATGGTCCAGCGCCAGCACGGAAATGCCGTAGCGCTCCAAGGCGAGGCGGATATCCGACTGTGCTTTCACCGGGTGCATGTAGAGCAGCTCGGCCCGCGGCGCGGCGGCACGGGCGGCGGCGAATTCCGCCGGGCTCGCCACGTCGAACGCGGCGATGCCGAGGTCGGCGAGGGTTTCCAGCACCATGGGCTCGCCATTGGTCTTTACCGCATAGGCGGTCTTGCCGGGAAAGGCGGAAAGAAAGGCGCGCGCATCCGCCCGCAGCACCGAGGGGCGGAAGCAATAGACCGGCTGATCCGGCCGCAGGCGCAGCGCCGCCTCGCGTCCGGTTTCGAAGCGCGCCAGGGCGCCCTGCCCTTCTCCCACCGCTTGCGATGCGCCGATGATCTCGGGGGCGAAGCGGGTGTGCGACATGCGGGCATCCCTCTCGTTGACGCTGCGGGAGCGTGATGGCGGGGCGGCCTCGCCCATGGCACCCGGGCGGGCGCGGGTTCGGTCCGAAGCGGCATGATGCCGGAATTTCGCAGCACAAGGATGGCGGGACGATCGCTTTTTCCGCCGGTGTGTCTCCGCTGCGCTTGACCGGGACAATTGCCGGTTCCATCGTCCCGCCAAATATCGGATTGTAGTGACGGGAGAGTGGGAATGGGTCGCACGATGCGCAGCGGGCGGGCTTTTGCCGGGATCGCGGCCATGTTGGCCGGTCTCGCCGTTGGAGTGCCTGCCAAGGCTGCGAGCATTCTCGACAATTTCTGGCTGCCCAACGACAGCTATAGCGGCGACCTTCCCGCCTGCACCGAGCCGCTCGCGCTCGGCACCATCTCCATGCGCTTTGCCGAGACCGAGCGCATGTATTGGAACGCGCCGCTGAACATCGTGTCCTATTCCAACGTGCGCGAAACCGCCTTCCGCCCCTGGGGCGAGGCGTTCCAGCCGCGCCGCTATTGCACCGCCAAGGTGGTGCTCTCGGACAACAAGATCCACCAGATCGACTATTCCATCATCGAGGACTCCAGCTTCCAGGGCTACACCTGGGGCGTGGAATGGTGCGTGAACGGGCTGGATCGCAATCTGGCCTACGCGCCCGGCTGCAAGATGGCCCGTCCGTGATTCGACGCTTCTGCGCCGCCGCGCTGCTGCTGCTCCTCGCGGCGGCGGGTGCGGCGCGGGCCGAGACGCCGGGTACGCCCGGCGCTTTTGATTTCTATATCCTCGCTTTGTCCTGGTCGCCGACCTATTGCGCGGAACAGACCCGCGCCGACGGCGCCCAATGCCGCGCTGGCCGGCCGTTCGGCTTCATCGTCCACGGCCTGTGGCCGCAGAACGAGCGCGGCTATCCCCAATCTTGCCAGAATCCGGCGCCCTACATTCCCAACGAGACGCTCAATGGCATCCAGGACCTGATGCCGAGCCGCGGCCTCGTGATCCACGAATGGCGTCGGCACGGCACCTGCTCGGGCCTTCCGCCCGATGCCTTCTTCGCCAAGCTGCGGGCGGCACGCGAGAAAATCACCATACCGACGGCGTTCATCGCCCCCACCGAGGCCGCCACGGTGACCCCCGCCGAGATGGAGAGCGCCTTCATCGCCGCCAATCCCGGCCTGACGAACGAGATGATCGCTGTCGATTGCGGCGCCAACCGCTTGCGCGAAGTGCGGGTTTGCTTCAGCAAGGACCTTACATTTCGGCCCTGTCCCGAAGCGGACCGGCGGGGATGCCGGGCCGGGCGCACCCTGCAGGTTCCCCCTGTGCCGGCGCCTCCCGCGCGATAGGGCGCAGCGAAGGCCGACGCCGCCCATGACGTATCGCCGATGAATTATCGCCACGCCTTCCATGCGGGAAACGCCGCCGACGTGATGAAGCACGCCGCCCTCGCCCGCGTGCTTGCCTATCTCAACAAGAAGGACGCGCCCTATCGCGTGCTCGATACCCACGCGGGCGCCGGGCTCTACGATCTCGGCGGCGCCTCGGCGCAGCGCACCGGCGAAGCGGACGCCGGCATCGAGCGGGTGCTGGAAGCCGACCTTCCCGCCCCGGCGGCCGAACTGCTGGCGCCCTATCTCGACGCGGTGCGCCATCTGCGCACCTATGCCGGCGCGCGCCGCTATCCCGGCTCCCCCGCCCTGGCGATGGCGCTGGCCCGGCCGCAGGATCGCTTCCTGTTCTCCGAACTGCATTTCGAAGAGCGCGCGAAGCTGGAGAAGAACGTCGGCGACGACCCGCGCGTGAAGGTGCTGTCGCAGGATGGCTGGAACGCCATCGCCGCCCATCTGCCGCCGCGCGAACGGCGCGGCGTCGTGCTGGTGGACCCGCCGTTCGAGGAAGGCGGCGAGTTCCAGCGCCTCGTGGGCGCCCTCACCACCTTCCGTGAGCGGTTCGCCACGGGCATCCTTATGCTCTGGTATCCCATTAAGGATCTGCGGGCGGTGGATGCGTTCCGCCGTGAGGTGGCTCAGGTGGGCCTGCCGAAGACGCTACGGGTGGAGCTGGATTTCGCCGAGGTGCGCACCACTACGGCCCTCTCCGGCAGCGGGCTCATCATCGTCAATCCGCCCTTCACATTGGCGGATGAGATGCGGGTCATCCTGACCGCGCTCGCACCGCTGCTGGCCCATGACGGCAAGGGCCGCTCGCGCATCTCCTGGATCGTACCCGAGCGCTGAGTTCGCGCCCTGCGCGCGCCCCATGCGAAAAAATCCATAAGGCCCCTTCTCGCATATGGGAAAGGGGTTTAGCTCTGCTGCGGGACCCTCACGCCAGAAGAGCCAGCCTCATGCGCCTGCGTTATTCGCCTTCCTCGCCCTTCGCCCGCAAGGCGCGCGTCGCCGCCGACCATCTCGGCATTCCGCTGGAGCTGGAAACCGCGGACACCATGAATGCGGAAGACACCGTCCGCCAGCAGAACCCGCTTGGCAAAATCCCCGTCCTGCTGCGCGACAACGGCCCGGCCCTGTTCGATTCCCCGGTGATCCTCGCCTATCTCGACCATGTCGCAGGCGGCGGACGTATCCTGCCCGAGGATGCGGAGGCGCGCTTTACCGCGCTGCGGCTGGAGGCGCTCGCCGACGGCATCATGGATGCCGCGCTGCTCCAGGTCTATGAAGGCCGCTACCGCAGCGCAGACAAGCGCGTTGAAAGCTGGGTGGAGATCCAGGCCGGCAAGGTGGCCCGCGCCCTCGCCGAGTTGGAAGCCGACCTGCCCCCCGAGGGCGAGCCCAATGTCGGCGACATCACGCTTGCGTGCGCGCTCGAATATCTGGACTTCCGCCTCCCCGGCACCTGGCGCGAGGGCCATCCGCAGCTGGTGGGCTGGTTGGAGCGCTTTTCCGCCCGTTGCCCGGTGTTCTCGGCCAGCAAGCCCGGCTGACCCGCGTGCCGCCGGTGGTGCCGCCGGCAGCAATGCTTCCAAAGCGGAAGCATCTCATCTTGACCTCGCGTCGCTCTGCGTGCTGGCTGGAGAGGGTTCAGCTCGCCGGTCCTCCGGGCCGGAGCGAACCACCAGCGTCGTTCGCCCGGGACAAAGCCTGGCGGGCGGCGGAGGCCCGGTGAGAAAATGTCCCATCTGCTGATCGTGGATGATGAGCCCGAATATCTCGACGAATTAATCGAGGCCTTGGGGTTCGACGATCTGAAGGCCCATTCTGCCCGCAGCGCGGCGCAGGCGCTGGAGCTTGTCCACACGCACCCGCGCGTCAACGTCGTGCTGACCGATATCCGCATGCCGGATCTCGACGGCATTCGCCTGCTCAATGAAATCCAGCTGCGCTATCCCGAGCGCGCGTTCAAATTCATCGTGATGACGGGCCACGCCTCCTCCGAGGACATCACGCGGGCGGTGAATGCCGGCGTGGAGGCCTGCCTGCCCAAACCGCTCGTGATGGAGGAGCTGCAGCGCGTGCTCAGCCGCGTTCTGGCCCCTAGCGACGGCGATGGAAAGAGCTGAGGCGTGCGCAGGCTTCCCCGGCTCTTCCAAGCCCTGAACCTCGGGCGCCGCTCGCTGGTGGTCCTCGGCTCGATCATGTTGCTGGCCTCGATCACCCTGGTTGGGGCGATCTTGCTGTTCACGCTGCATCACAACGCGGAAGTGAAGGAATTCCGCGAGCTGGCGCAGCGCAACGCTTATCTGGTGCTCAACAGTTTCGACCAGACCGTCGCGCCCATCGACGCGGCCCTGCAGAATTTCGACCGGGAATTCTCGGCGAAATGGAACCGCCAGCAGGCTTATGAGGCGCTGCGCGGGTTCTCCCTGCCGAGTTCGATCGTGCTGCTCAGCATCATCGACCGCAACGGCAAGCTGGTCGCCACCAGCGCCGACCAGCCAGACTATGCCGCTCCGCAGATTGACCTTTCCGATCGCGAGCATATACGCGTGCACATGGACGGCAGCGCGGGCGAGAGCATGTTCATCTCCAAGCCGGTGCTCGGCCGGGTCTCCAAGCAATGGACCATCCAGTTCACCCGCGCATTGCATGCGGAGGACGGCAGCTTCGCCGGCGTGGTGGTGGCCTCGTTCAACATCCAGGAATTCCTCACCCTCTATAGCCGCGTGCGCACCGAGCCCAACGCCCTGATCGCGCTGATCGGGTTCGACGGCGTCGTGCGCGCCCGCGCTTCCGCCTCCACCAGCTTCGGCGGCGACGTTTCCGGCAGCCAGACCTTCAAGCGCATGCTGACGATGAACGAGGGCACCTACGAGACCAGCAGCGTCATCGACGGCATCGACCGCATCGGCTATTTCGTGCGCTCGCAACGCTATCCCATCATCGTCGTGGTCGCCTTCGACAAGGCGTTCGTGTGGGCGCAGACAAACGATTTCCGCCAGGTGATCTGGATCACCTTCATCGGCCTGTTCCTGATGCTGGCGGCGGTCGCGGTGATCGCC
Organism: Roseixanthobacter pseudopolyaromaticivorans; assembly: GCF_043195145.2. Classification (NCBI taxonomy): domain Bacteria; kingdom Pseudomonadati; phylum Pseudomonadota; class Alphaproteobacteria; order Hyphomicrobiales; family Xanthobacteraceae; genus Roseixanthobacter; species Roseixanthobacter pseudopolyaromaticivorans. Next base: position 1,389,248 of record NZ_CM195539.1, on the reverse strand, counting down.
GCGCGCTACCTTCAACTCCAGGATCGCATGCGCACCGGCGTCATCGAGGCCAGCGCGCGCCAGCGCGAGGCGCTGTTCCTCCAGGCCATCGGCCGGGTGCCGGGGGTGTGCGTGATCCATGTCACGGTCAATGGCGTGGCGCAGGTGAGCGAGGACGAGGGCACGGTGATCGCCGAGCTGATGGCCGACTTCGTCTCCACCGACACCTTCCGCGCCACCCTCACCATGCTGCGCCGTCCCCTGCTCAGCCTGGAGCATTTCACACGCGACGGGCAGGAATACGAGGTCCAGGTCGTGATTGCGCCGCTGGAGCCGATCCGCCCCGGCAGCAATCCCGGCGCGACGCAGGAAGTGGTCGTTTTCGCGCTCGACCAGACCTCTCAGCGTATCGAGGCGAACAAGCTCTACCAGATGTCCAAGCTCGCCTCGCTCGGCGAGGTCGCGACCGGGCTCGCCCACGAGATCAACCAGCCTCTGGGCGTGATCCGCCTCGCGGCGGCGAACGGCCTCACCGGGCTGCGGCGCGGCCTCGCGCACGACCATTTGGAATCCAAGCTCAACCGCATCCTCCAGCAGACCATCCGCATGAGCCGGATCATCGACCATATGCGGATCTTCGGCCGGACGAGCGACGAGGTGTTCGCCCCTTCCGAGCCGACAGAATCCATTGAAGGCGCGCTGCAGGTCGTCGGCGCGCAGCTGCGCCTGCAGAACATCACCGTCCAGTTGCACGGCCACAGTGACCACGAGTGGGTCATGTGCCGCCAGGATCAGCTGGAACAGGTGCTCATCAACCTGCTCCAGAACGCGGCCGACGCGATCAACGAGAAGCGTGCGCGGGGCGGCGGCGAGGCCCAGGGGCTCGATACCATCGAGCTGTCGGTCTCCCCGTGCCGGTCGGACGGGCAAAAACCGATGGTCTACATCCGCGTGAAGGACAATGCCGGCGGGGTGCCGGACGCGGTCATCGAAAAGGTGTTCCAACCCTTCTTCACCACGAAGCCGGTCGGCAAGGGCACGGGTCTCGGCCTGTCGGTGAGCTTCGGCATCATACGCGATCACGGCGGCACGCTGAGCGTGGAAAACGATGCCACCGGCGCGGTGTTCACCATCGCGCTGCCCGCCGTGCCCGCGGACATGACCGGCGAGGCCCGGCCGTACCGCGGCGCAAGCGCAGGCATGGCCTAGAATATCTGAGACCCCGCCGCCGGCACCGGAGTCAGCGAGATTGGCCCGGCGCACCATCCCGGGCGCCGCAAAAAGGGCGCCCCTTCGAGCGCCCTTTTTGCCGTGGTCGGCCTGCTTTGGTGAAGGATCTGACTCCTTCGCGCGGAACGCTCTAGGCGCCCGCCAGGGCCGGCACGGACGGCACATAATAGCCCGGCTGCGACGGCACCGAGCGGAAGGCTTCCGAAAGGCCCAGCACGGTTTCCGCCCCGCCCAGAAGCAGATAGCCGTCCGGACGGGTGACGCGGGCGACCCGGCCGAGGATGTCCCGCTTGGTGGCGGCGTCGAAATAGATCAGCACATTGCGGCAGAACACGATGTCGAACATGCCGAGATTGCTGAAATTATGCAGCAGGTTGAGCTTGCGATAATCGACCATGGCGCGCAGCGCCGGCTTCACCTGCCAGTTGTCGCCATCCTTCTCGAAGTATTTCAGAAGCAATTGCACGGGCATGCCGCGCTGAACCTCGAACTGAGTGTAGCGCCCCTGCCGCGCCCGCTCCAGCACCTCCCCTGACAGGTCGGTGCCGATGATCTCCACCCGCCGCCCGCCGGTGAGGTGCGGGTTCTCGAGCAGCGTCATCGCGATCGAATACGGCTCCTGCCCGGTGGAGGCCGCGGCGCACCAGATGCGCAGCGGCTCGCCCGGACGGCGCGCCGCGTTCAAGGTCGGCAGCATGATCTTGGTGAAGTGCTCAAACGGCGACTTGTCACGAAAGAACAGCGATTCATTGGTGGTCATTGCCTCGAGCACCGCCTCGGCGATGACGCCCGACGGCTGCTCGCGGATGATCGCGGCCATGCGGGCGAAATCGGGAAGCTCGAACTTCCGCAGCAACGGCAGAAGACGGCTTTCCAGCAGATATTGTTTGTCGCTTGCGAGGATCAGCCCGGAATGGACTTTCAGAAATCTGGAGACCGACTCGAAGTCAACCGCGGAGATCATGCCCGTCCCCCCATCAGCAGGCGCGCGACCTTCGCGCCGATATTGTTTAAGGAAATCAATTCGCTGGCGTTCCCCGCCGCATAGGTGGCGCCGGGCATGCCCCAGACGACGCTGGATTCCTCGTCCTGCACGATCACGCTGCCCCCGGCATCGGCGATAACGCCCGCGCCCTTGGCCCCGTCGCTGCCCATGCCCGTGAGCACGATGGCGAGCACATGGCTGCCGTAGATCGCCGCGACGCTGTCGAACAACGGGTCAACTGCGGGTTTGCAGAAGTTCACCGGCGGACCGTCCGACAGGCGGATCACTGTGTCGTTGCCCGATTTGGCGAGCAGCATGTGCTTGCCGCCCGGGGCGATATAGATGCGGCCCGGCTTGAGGATCTCGCCATCGACCCCTTCTCCCGCCGTGCGCGCGGCGGCGCGCCCCACATGCTCGGCCAGGATGGCCGTGAAGGTGGGCGGCATGTGCTGGGCGATCACCACCGGCACATTGGCGAGGGCAGCACCGAAATCGCTGAAGATGCGGGTCAGGGCCTGCGGCCCTCCGGTGGAACTTCCGACCGCGATGATTTCCACGGGCGACATGGAATAGGGGCGCTTGCGGGCGATCTTCGCCGCCCCGCCGGCAGGGGCCGCCGCCGGGGTGCTGGACACGGCAGGCCGTGCCACGGCCGGCTGCTGGGGCGGAAGCAAGCCGGCCGGCGCCTTGACCGCTGCGGGCGAAGCCGGAGCGGCACCGGCCGCAGACGCTGGCGCGGCCGCGGGGCGCAGCGAGGCAGCCGCGGGGGAGCCCGCCGCGGACGTGCCACGCCGCCTGGCGCGATCGACAAGCCCGCGCAGCTTGCCGAGCAGCTCGGTGCGGAACTCTTCCGCCGCGATGTTGCCGCGCTCCGCACTGGGCTTGGCGAGATAATCGGCGGCCCCGAGGTTCAGCGCCTTCAGGCTGATCTCGGCGCCGCGCCTTGTGAGCGCGGAGGCCACCAGCACCACCGTATTCGGCCGGCGCTCCAGGATCAGCGGCAAAGCGGTGAGGCCGTCCATCTCCGGCATTTCAAGGTCGAGAATGATGGCATCAGGCGTCGTGCGCACCACGTCGTCCGCCGCGCGCTTGCCATTGGAATGGGTCGCGACCACCTCGAAGCTTTTGTCGCTGTCGAGCCAGCTGGAGATAATGCCGCGCACGAACACGGAATCATCGACAATCATCACGCGTATCGGTCCGCCAGCGGGCGGAGTTCCGGGGGGCGTCAGCGCCTGCGGGCTCATGTCACTGCCTTTTCCAATGCGCCGACTTCCTCCAGCTTCTCGCGAAGCAGATCGAAGTCGAAAGGTTTCATGATGTATTCGTTCGCGCCGGCCGCAATCGCGGTCGAGATGTGAGCAAGATCGTTTTCGCTCGAACAGAAGATCACCAGCGGCACCAGGCCCGCCGGCCGCGCGCGCAGCTGCGTGAGGAAGCCGAGCCCATCCACCACCGGCATGTTCCAATCCAGCAGGATCACATCCGGCAAGGCGATGTCGCATGCCGCGAGGGCTTCCAGGCCGTTCGCCGCCTCGGTCACACTGAAGGATAAGTCTTCCAGCATGCGCCGCGCGACTTTGCGCACGACGCCGGAATCATCGACCACAAGGCAAGTCTTCATGGGTTCATCCTGTTGGGCGGCCGGGCATTACGCCGCGCGATCGGTGGTGAGGCGGGCCAAGGCGAGTTCGACATCCAGCACCAGCAGCAGCTCGCCCGGCAGGCGATGCACGCCGACGGTGAGGCCGGCCCATTGCGGGTCGAGATTGGTGGGATTGGCCTCGCACGCGGCATGGTCGAGCATCATCACCTCGCCCATGGAATCGATGATGAGCCCGTAGGATTCTCCCTTGTGCTCGATGCCGACGGCCATACTGGCCTCGCCGCCATCGGGGAGCCCCAGCAGGCGGCGCATGTTCACCATGGTGACGATGCGGCCGCGCAGGTTCAGCACCCCCTCAATCTGCGGAATGCAGAGCGGGACATGGGTGACGTGATCGGGCACGAACACTTCCTGCACCGCCTCGATGGGCAGGCCGAACAATTGCGGCCCGATGCGGACGGTGACGAACTGCGAGCCGCCGGGGCTCACGTCCTGCTTGATGACGACGTGCTGGCTCATGCCGCTTCTCCATGGATGGCGCCGGTGAATTCCTTGAGCGCGGCGATCAGGCCGGCGCGATCGGACTTGGCGATGTAGTCGGTGAATCCGGCGGCGCGGCCGCGCTCGACCAGGTCGTAGGCGCCCTCGCCCGCCAGGGCGATGATCGGCAGGTTGCGGATCTGCGGATCGCCGCGCACCGCCTGGGCGAACTGGAAGCCGTCCATGCCGGGCATTTCGATGTCGCTGACGATGATGTCGAAGCGCGTTTCCCCGCCCAGCCGGTCGAGCGCCTCGCGGGCTGAGCCGCAGGCCGTCACCTCGAAGCCGTTGCCCTTCAGCACCGGCTCGATGAGGTTGCGATAGAAGGCGCTGTCATCGACCACCAGCAGCTTGCCGCCGGACTTGTCCCGCGTGCCGGAGAGGCGCTTGAACCAGCTGCCGAACGCCTGTTCGACATAATGGCCGACATCGAGGATCTCGGCGGCCTGGCCGTCGATGATCGCCGCGCCCAGCAGGTTGTCCGCGTCGGAGGACAGCTGCATGTCGAGGTGGGCATCCACCACGTCCACGATCTCGTCGACCACCAGGCCCATGGTCTGGCCCTCGTCCGAGAAGATCAGCATCGGCTGGGTGCCGGAGGTGGCGCGCTTCACCTTCTCGTTCACGTAGACGATCGGGATCAGGGCCCCGCGATACTGGATCACCGGGTGGCCGTTGACGTGCTCGACCTTGTTGGCTTCCAGTTCCTCCAGGCGCGTCACCAGCGAAAGCGGGACCGCCTTCAGCTCGTCCGAACCGGCGCGGATCAGCAGCAGAGGCGTCGTCTGTTGCTGAGCGGCGGTCGCGGCGGCGGCCGTGTTCTGCAGGTCGGCGCCGAGGTTCTCATCGGGCGAGGCGGCAACCTTGGCGAGGCCGACCGGATCCACGATCATGATCACCCGGCCATCGCCGAGGATGGTGCTGCCGGAGACCATGGGCAGCTGGCGCAGCACCGAGGCCATGGGCTTCACCACGATTTCCTCGGTATGGGAAACCGCATCCACCACCACGCCGAACAATTGGTTGCCGACCTGAAGCACGGCGATCAGCGCATCGTCGAACTTCTGCTCCTTGCTCTCGTCGGCAATGCCGAGCAATTGCGCGAGCGGAACGATGGGCAGAAGCTTTTCGCGCAGGCACAGCACCGGCGCTTCCTTCAGGCGCTTCACCTGGTGGAAGGAATTGGGCTGCACGCGCACCAGCTCCACCACCGAGCTTTGCGGCAGGGCGAACCGCTCGCCCATGGCCTCGACGATCAGCGCCGGGACGATGGCGAGGGTCAGCGGAATCTTGATGGTGAAGGTGCAGCCGGCGCCGGGACGGGAGGAGACGTCCACCGCCCCGCCGATGACTTCGATATTGCTGCGCACCACATCCATGCCGACGCCGCGGCCGGAAACGTTGGTGATCTTCGCGGCGGTGGAGAAGCCGGCGGCGAAGATGAAACGGAACACCTGCGAGTCCGGCATCTTCGCAAGTTCCGCGGCGGTGGCGAGGCCGTTTTCCTGCGCCTTCGCCTTGATCCGCGCGACGTCGAGGCCCTTGCCGTCGTCGGAGATCTCGACGATGACGTGGCCGCCCTCGTGATAGGCGGAGAGCCGGATCGTGCCCTTGTCGGGCTTGCCCGCGCGGCGGCGTTCCTCGGTGGTCTCCAGCCCGTGGTCGGCGGAATTGCGGACCATGTGGGTGAGCGGATCCTTGATCTGCTCCAGCACCTGCCGGTCCAGCTCGGTCTCCGCGCCAATCTGCTCAAGCTCGATATGCTTGCCCAGTTCCTGCGCCAGGTCGCGCACGATGCGGGGCAGCTTCTGCCAGGCATTGCCGATTGGCTGCATGCGGGTGCGCATGATCGCGCCCTGCAACTCGCCGGTGACGTTCGAGAGCCGCTGAAGCGCGACCTTGAAGTCGGAATTCTCGTCGCGCCGGGCGATTTCCAGAAGCTGGTTCCGCGTCAGCACCAGTTCGGACACCATGGTCATCAGGTGTTCGAGCAAGGTGACGTTGACGCGGATGGACTGGTTGGAGACGCTCAGCGCGTGATCCTCCGCGCGGGCGGCCTTTGCATCGTGCTCGACGGTCGGGACCGGCGCCGCGTCGCGCACCGCGGGAAGCGCGGCGCCGGGCGAAGCCGTGGCGGCCGGCGCTGCGGGAGCTGTGGCGGAGGCCTTGGCATTGTCCAGTTCCGCGAGCTTCTCCCGGGCGGCGGGCAACTCGACGGCGGTTTCGCGGAATACCCGCTCCAATTCATCCAGCGAAACTTCGCCGGGCTTGAGGGCGCGTTCCAGCTGCTGCATCACTGCCGCGACGCCCGGCTTGGGCTCGCTGACCGGCGCGGTGGCGCCGTTCATGAAGGATTTAGCGGGTGCTGCAACGGGTGCAGCCACAGGCGCGGGCGCAGGCGGCGGCGCGGCGGCGGCGGCCGGAGCGGCGGAGAGCGCATCCAGCTGGGAGATGAGATCCTCATCGGACCCGGCGGGTTCCGTTCCCTCCGAGGCCTCGATCTCGACCAGGATTTCCTTGATCCGGTCCACCGTGATGAGCACCAGATCGACCGCCTCGGTGGTCACTGGAATGCCCTGGCGAAACTGGTCCATCAAGGTTTCCGCGGCGTGGGCCAGCGTTGCCAGGCGCGACAGCCCGATGAAGCCGCAGGTGCCCTTCATCGTGTGCACCAGGCGGAAGATGTTGTTGAGAATCTGAGCGTTGTTCGGGTCCTGCTCGAACTTCACCAACTCGACGTCGGCGACGTCGAGGCTCTCATTCGTCTCAGTCAGGAACTCTCGCAGCAGATCGTCCATGGGTTCAACTCCGGGTCGAAGACAAGTAGTTCAGGCGCCCCGCGGGACCGCCCGGCCGCGCCGGAGAACGGCAAGGTCGGACCGCGCCGCACGTCTCGCTTGTGAGACGCCGGCGCACGGGAGCAGGCACGGTGGAGGCCGGATCGCCGGCCTCGGCTTTCGTTTGCGGGAAGGGACAGTGCCCCCGCCCGCTGGAGACGGCGGGACCGGTCAGGCCGCCCGCACGCGCTCTATGAAGATGTTCACCTGCCGGCGCAGGTTCGCCGCCTGGGAAGACAGGTCCGTTGCGGCGTGCACGATGTCGCCGGATACCTTGCCGGTGGTCGCGGCCACCGAGCTCACCTGGGTGATGCTGGAAGAGACTTCCTGCGTTCCCCGCGCCGCCTGATGGACGTTCTTGGCGATCTCCCCGGTGGCCGCGCCCTGCTCCTCGATGGAGGTGGCGATGGCAGTGGAGATCTCGTCGATGCGGCGGATCGTGCCGGAAATGCCCTCGATGGCGCGCACCACTTCGTTCGTCGCGCCCTGGACGGCGGAGATTTGCGAGGAAATCTCGTCGGTGGCCTTGGAGGTCTGTTCCGCCAGGGTCTTGACCTCCTGGGCCACCACGGCGAAGCCGCGGCCGGCTTCCCCGGCCCGCGCCGCCTCGATGGTGGCGTTCAGGGCCAGCAGATTGGTTTGCGAGGCAATGTCGGTGATCAGGTTCACCACCTTGCCGATGCGCGCGGCGCTGGCGGCGAGGCCCCGCACCACTTCGGCGGTCTCGCTGGCCTGGTCGGTGGCCTCACCGGCGATCTTCGCGGCGGAGGAAACCTGGGCGCCGATCTCCCGCACCGAAGCGGCAAGTTCCTCGGCGGCGGACGCCGCGGTCTGCACATTGCCGGTCGCTTCCTCGGCGGCGGCGGCGACGATGGTGGACTGGCGGCTGGTCTCGGCTGCCGAGGTGCTCATGGAGCTGGCGTTGCGCTCCAGCAGCGTCACGGCGTCCGCCACGGTGCGCACCACGCCGGAAACCTCGGCGTCGAATTGGTTCGCGAGCTGCTGCATGGCGGCGCGCTTATCGCTCTCGGCACGGCTGGCGGAAACCTCCTGCTGCGCCCGCAGATCTTCCGCGACCCGCAGCTTCGCCACCAATTGCTCGGTGCTGTTCCACAGATCGGCGATCTCATCCTTCGAGTGCGGCTTCTCCAGCGTGACGTCGAGCTTGCCCAAGGCGAGGTCATGGAGCGTGCGGGACACCCGGATGATCGGGCCGCTGAGCATGCGATTGCCAATGAACAAGGCGATGGCGATGCCGACCGCGAGCCCGACGACGAAGATGGCGATGATCATCGCCTGGACGCTGTCGTGCACGCCCTCCTGCTCGGCGCGCATGGGGGCCAAGGTGTCCTGGATCTTTGCGGTAAAGGTCCGCAGGGATTCCTGCAACGCTTTGCGATTGTTACGATTTTCGTCGGTATTGCCCTGGCGGTTCGCGGCCTGCGGACCCTCGCTCAGCGCGACCCGGGCGGTCTCGGTGCGGAATTCGCGAAACTTGGCGAGATCGGCCACGACGCGCGCGAAGGTCGCGCCATCGGCGGGCGGTGTCGTGACTTTGAGCTCGGCCAGCTTCTCATCGATCCGATCCAAAGCCTTGGCGAGGCCTGCGGCGAACTGCTTGGCGGCGTTCGCGTCGGTTGCCATGTAGAGGCCGCGCGATTCCATCACGACGACGGTCACGTCGCCATTCAGCTGTTCCGTCAGGAACGCCCGACGGGAAGTCTCAGCCAGGCTCTTGGCGATGTCGGCCTCACGGCCGAGGCCCCAGAGAGAAACCGCGCACACCAGCGCTGTCGCACATCCGAGCACACCGACGATGCTGTAGATTTTCCCAATGATCTTCACGGTTCGCCCTCGTTCTGCTAGTGCGCGGCCTTCGGCGGCGCAGCGGATTCTGCCGGCTTGATGGGCGCGTTGCTTCCGCTCGCCGCCCGCATGTCGGTCTTGTCGATGTAGTTGATGGAGTCGACGAGCACTTCTTGAATAACATCACCGTTCAGGTGTGCATTCGTGCTCACCTTGATGCGGTCCATCATGTCCTTGATGTTGTATTTCGACAGTTTCCCAGTATCGACGCGGCCGTTGTTGTAGATCTCGGAAAACGCGTCATTCACCACGAAGATCGCCGGATCCAGCGGCAACTGGCGCAAGGTGGTCGCATCGGCGGTGAAGACCAGTTTGGCGAGCACATAGCCCTTCACCTGACCGTCGATGATCATCGGCACGGTGATCGGCTGAAGGCGCTTGTATTCGAGCCCCGGCATATAGGGATCCGCGGTCTTCGCCTTCGCGACGCCGGCCGCCCAATAAGCGGCGCCGTAGCTGGAGCCGAGCGCGACCACGCACACCCAGAGCCCGATGATGATGAAGCGGACCATCGCTCAGACCCCGTCCTTGGACGGCATGCTGGAATAGGTCCCATCGGATTCCGCGTCACGCAGAGCATTGGCAAGAATGCCGCTGATCTCCTGCGAAGCGGCGAGGTTGATGGACAGCAGATAGAGATTGCGCGCGAGCTTATCCCGCACCACGCCGAGCCGGTGGGCGACGGCGGGATCGACCTCCGGCGGCAGCGCCCGGCTGGCGCGGCTCAGCTCCAGCAGGCTCCGGCTCTTCCGGCGGTTGATCTCGTGCAGATCGATCGGCAGATGAGCTTCGAGCGAGCCGGTTTCCTGATCGATGATCTCTTCGAGCCGGTCGAGGGCCGCGATCATGGTTTCGCGCGCGGGCCCTTCCGGGCTAAGCAGGCGCGGCAGGACGGTGGACTCTTCGTGTCTCATCTGTCGCATCCTCAGGCGGCGGAGCTGGTGGCCGACACGACCGGGAGCGAAGGCGCGGCGGCGGAAGCCGAAGGCGTGAGGCGCGCCTGGGCCGAAGCGATGCGGTCCGCTATGCCTATGCCGCCATGCTTGGCCACCTGATCGGCGACTTTCTCCGCGAGCATGGACTTCCAGATCTGCCCGGCATTGCCGCTGCCATAGACGGCGGCGGCCTTGCTCGGCAGCATGGATTGCACGAATTGCGACAGCACCATGCTCTCGAACCGCCGGTGGGCCGTGGCCGCGGGGCTAGAAACGGCGGCGGAGGTCTTGGTGAGGGCGGTGGCGTTCTGAAGGCCGATGGACGACGTCGAAGCGTAGGCCAGGCCGTTCGCAGCGCCAAGCGCGCCCTCCTGGCTCATGGCCTGGGAGAAGCCCGAGCCGAGCGCCTTGAGGTTCGACGTGATCTTCTGGGTGCGGGCCGGATTCCCGGCCTTGACCACGTCCATCACAATGTCTGTGGTGAGTTGAATGCCCATGGCCCGATCATCAAACGGTGTTTCGACCAGGGCAGTTTGCGGGCGCTTGCTTATGTGAGGCTTGCATCCTTCGGCGCGGAAGCGCCCGGCCGCAACGCGGCAGATTCTGTCAGTTCCTGAAAGGCCTTACGATCTTCGTGCGCGCGTGTTTCGCGCGCCACCCGATCGGCCATGCGCTCGGCCCGCTTGAGGGCGAAGGCCTGTTCCTGCACCCGCTCAGCCTGCGCCGCCTCTTCGATGGCGAGGCGCGTCGCCTCCTGCGAGAGGCGCGTCAGCGAGCGCGAGACCATGTCCACCAGGAGCGGCCCGAACAGGGTGTTGTTCAGCGTCTCCATGATGCTCGCGCGATCGCGCTCCAGCTCCGCCTGCTCCTTGCGGATGCGAGCGAGATCCCATTCGGCGGTGCGGTGCATCTGCGCCCGCACCCCGACGATGCGCTTGGTGGTTGCCCGGCGATCCCCCATGTCCCTGCGCGCTCCCTATCCCGCCGCCAGCCATTGGCTGAACGCCATCATGAATCCGGCGAGCAACTGGTCCATGATCGCGTAGAGCAGCAGCATGCCGCCGGCGGTGACGAACGGCGTCGCGATGAAATAGACCGGAAGCTGAGGCGTGAACTTATTGGTGATGCCCACCGCAAAGTTGACGATGATGGAATAGACGATAAACGGGCTCGCGATCCGCAGAGCGAGCAGAAAGGCGGTCGTCAGTTGGTCCACCACGTCGCTCAGCCCGAGGCGCGCCGTGAACACGGTGCCGGGCGGCAGGCGGCGATAGCTGTCGAACAGTGCGCGGACCAGTTCGAGATGCTGGTCGCTGACGAACAGCAGGGTCATCGCGCTGAAGGCGAACAGGGTGGCGATGGGCGGCAGCATCTCGTCATCCTCGATCATCGTTCCGGCCATGGAGGCGAGGCCGATTGATTGGGCGATGGCACTCGCCATGGATTGCAGGGCGAGGAAGAAAATCCGCGCCAGCAGGCCGATCATGGCGCCGGTCGCGGTTTCCGACGCGATCGCGCCGAGCAGGGTGAAGGCGCTCGCCCCGCGAACGAATCCCTCGACGCCCGGCTGGAGCATGGGCACGAAGGCCAGCGACAGGCCGATGGCGAGGAACAGGCGGAACTGGGGAGACAGGTGCCGTCCGCCCACGCCGGGCATCAGCATCAGGCACCCGCCGATGCGGCAGAAGATAAGGAACGCCGAGATCACGCCCTCGGCGGCCAAGGCATTCACGAGATGGTCCCGAGGGACTGAACCTCCACCCCGCGTGCAATTTCAACGTGCGACAGCACCGGCAGCGCGGGGAACATGCGCTCGATGATCATGCGCACATAGGGGCGCGCGTCCGGAGCGGTAACCAGGGCGAACGGCCGGCCTTCGCGCAGATGCTCGCGCACCGCAGTGGCAGCCTCCATGCCAAACTGCTCCACAAGGCGCGGGTCGATGTCGAACTCCACCACGTCGCCCTTGGCATCGCGCTTGAGGCTCTGGTGGAAGGCGAGATCCCACTTGCCGCCCAACCGCAGCACGCGCAGCACGCCGCCCTCGGCGAGATCGCCGCAGATCTGCTGCGCCATGCGCATGCGCACATGCTCGGCCACCTGCTCGGAGCGGCGGGCATGGGGGACAATCTCGGCGATCGCTTCCAGGATCAGGTGCAGGTTGCGGATCGAGACCCGCTCCGCAAGCAGCAGCTTCAGCACCGCCTGGAGGCCGGAATAGGAGATCTGGGCCGGGCACATGTCCTCGATCAGGCGCTTATATTCGGGATCCAGCCGGTCGAGCAGGTTGCGCATGTCCTTGTAGGACAGGAGCTGCGGCAGGTTGTTAGCGATCACCTCGCTGAGATGGGTCAGGATCACGCTGATATTGTCGATGGGCGAGAAGCCCTCGCGCTTCACCTCGCCGGCATAGGCCTCGGGGATCCACATCGCCTTCATGCCGAAGGCGGGCTCGCGCGTGTCGTCGCCCGGCACGTCCGGCCGCTCCCCGTCGCCCAGCACCACCAGCAGTTCGCCGATGCGCATCTCCTGCGAGGAGACCACGGTGCCGTGGATGCGGATCTGGTAATTCTTGGCCGGAACGCTCAGGCTTTCGGTCATGCGGATGTCGGGCACCACGAAGCCGTAGCGCAGGGCAAACTTGCGGCGCATCTTCGCGATGCGGTTCTGCACCTCCACCGGCAGCCGCAGGACCTGGCCCGAGAGCTGCTTGCCGATGCCGACCTCGATTTCCGCCGTGCGCAGGGATTCCTTGACCGAATTCTGCGCCTCGCGCGCCGCCTGCTCGTCGCTCTCCTGCTGCTTGGCTTCTTCCTCGGCCCGCTTGCGCGCCAGCTTGCGGGGGATGGAATAGCCGACGAACGCCATCGTCGCGCCCAGCAGCGCAAACGGCACAAACGGCAGGCCGGGCATGATCGCGAGGCCGAACATCAGGCCGGCGGAAACGAACAGGGCGCGCGGATAAGCGCCGAGCTGTCCGAGCACCGCGACTTCCGCGCGGCCGCGCGTTCCACCCTTGGACACAAGCAGGCCGGCGGAAAGCGACACGATCAGCGCCGGAATTTGCGACACCAGCCCGTCGCCCACCGAGAGACGGGTGTAGATATCCGCCGCCTCGGAGAGCGGCAGGCCGTGGCGCGTCACGCCAATGATGATGCCGCCGAAGATATTGACGGCGATGGTGATCAGGCTCGCCACCGCCTCGCCGCGCACGAATTTGGAGGCGCCGTCCATGGAGCCGAAGAAGGCGCTCTCCTCCTCCAGCTCGGAGCGCCGCAGCTGCGCTTCCTTGTCTGTGATGAGGCCGGCGTTAAGATCGGCGTCGATCGCCATCTGCTTGCCGGGGATGGCATCGAGGGTGAAGCGCGCGCCGACTTCCGCAATGCGAGTCGCGCCCTTGGTGATGACGAGGAAGTTCACCGTCACCAGGATCATGAAGACCACGATGCCGATGACGAAATCGCCGCTCATGACGAGTTGCGAGAAGCCGTGGATGATGTGCCCGGCCGAGTTCACCCCATCAGATCCATGGGCAAGGATGAGGCGCGTCGTCGCCACCCCGAGCGCGAGGCGCAGGATGGTCGCAAGCAACAGAACGGTGGGAAAGGCGGAGAAGTCGAGCGGCTTCTGAATCCATAAACCGACCATGAGGATGAGCACGGCCAGGGCGATGGAGAGCGCGAGCCCGATGTCGATCAGGAACGGCGGGACGGGGACGAACAGGATCGCCAGGATCGTGACGATGCCAATGGCAAAGCCGATATCGCGCCGTGACTGCGGCGGCACCGCTGCGACCCTCACCGGAACGTCCGACATCGTCTGGCGCCCCTCCCCCGAGGCGAGCTAGGCGCATCCGGCTGCGGGCAGTCCGGGCGCCGTGCGATAGTTTTAGAATCCCGTTGCGATGCGGCCGTAGATGCCTTCCGTGAAGGCGAGGATCTGCGAGCCCATGAAGGACGCGGTGAGCGCGGAGACCACGAGCACCGCGATGATCTTGGGAATGAAGGTCAGCGTGACCTCCTGGATCTGTGTCAGCGCCTGAAGCAAGGCGATGACGATGCCGACGATCATCGCCGCCGCGACGGCCGGGCCGGCGGCAACGATGATGGTCCAGATCGCGGCATGGACCACGTCCAGCGCATCGGCTTGGTTCATGTCAGGACAGCGTGACGCCGGCGCCGAGGGCGATGGTGGAGCCGTTTGAGAGCGTCGCTACGGGACCGCCGGATGTGATCTGCACCGAGGTCACCTGGCCGCTCACGGAGCCGTCCGCGGAAGTCACCGTGCGGCCGAGCGCCCGGTCGGCGGTCTGCAGCGCCGTGGCGGAGAGCAGAGAATCAAGCTTGGTGTTGCTCGCCACGCTCTGTTCCACCTGCGAGAAGGACGCCAGCTGAGACATATAGGCGGTGGAATCCATCGGCGAGGTCGGGTCCTGGTTCTTCAGCTGGGCCACCAGGAGCTGGAGAAAGGAATTGTAATCCACGCTCGCCGGCTTGCCGGCGGGAGTGGAGGAAGAGGTGGTGGCCGTCTGGCCGGTCGTGGACCCCTGAAGGCCGGAAATCGCTGTCATCTGAGATCCTCCTGCCCCTTCAATGGCCCATGAAGGTTGCGCGAGGCCGACTTCCGTTTCAGGCCGCGCGCGGCGGCTGGACGCCGCGTCCCAGAATCTCGTCCTCGATCGGGAACAGGGCGCGCAGGGTGCGCAGCGCCTCGAACGTGCGCCCGCCCTCCATCAGCTGAGCGACCCCATCCAGCGCGAGCAGCACCGTCTGGTTGGAGAACGAGCCGAACAGCGCCGCCAGTTGCTGGAAAAACAGCGTGCGTGCGGTCGCCGCATTGACCGGATCGACCAGGATGGCCTGGGCGACGAAATAAAGCTGCCGCAGTGGCGTCGTGGTGTCTTCCACCTGCATGACGTGGCTTTCCAGCAGGAAGGTCACATCGTTCAGCAGCTCCAACGTGACCTTGCGATCCACCCGCAGGACGCCGCCATTGATATAGATCTTCTCTCCCGGCCGCAGGCTGATCTGCATCGTCTTGCTCATCTCAGCCCGTCCCGGATGGTCCGGTTGATGTCTATGAGTCCGGCGAAATTCTGCGAGCGGTCCTGCACGATCTGGTCGGCCTCCTTTAGCATCCACAAGCCGATGGAGATGAGGTTCGCGCGCAGCGCTTCCGCCAGTTCGTTGTTGGGATTCGCCAGGTCGCGGATCAGGAACGCCCACAATCTCTGCAGATATTCGAGCGCGGCGGTCGCCTCGTGCGAATTGGGGCCGGCGTCGGCCGCCACGGTCAGCAGCTCGATCGCATGGTCGAGCGCCATGCGCTCGCGCTCGCGTGTGACGGCGCCCGATTCCTCGAAGATCTCGTCATATGAAAACCGATACATCGCGCCCTCCTCCGGCTGCTTTAGACGTAATTGAGAATGCTCAGTTGCATGAGCTTAGCGGTGGTCGCGTAAGACATCTGGAGCTGAGTGGTCAGCGTATCCATGCGCGTCTTGGCTTCCGCCGGGTCCACCCCTTCCAGGGCGGAAATCTGGGCCTGCGTCGCCGCCACGACCTGTGCCATGCTGTCGTTCGAGCTGGCCACCCGCTGCTGGGTGACGCCGAGCGCCGCCTGGGTGTCCGTGACGCCGGAAACCGCGGAACCCACCACCGTGCGGGCCTTGTCGAGCACCACCTGAAGCGTGCTGGCCGACATCTTGCCGATGCCGAGATCGCCCACCATGGCATAGGCCATGGCCAGTTCGCGCATCGGTTTCGTATTTGCGTTGGTGGAGACGGTCGCGCGCTCGTTCTGCGAGATCCGGCTGACCAGGTTCTCGTTGGATGCGGACGACCAGGACGTGCCCCAGGCCGGATCCTTGAACATGTTGGCGAATTCGGTGTCGAGGAAGCTGGACATCGCGGCGGGCGTAATATTCGCGATCTGCGGATCGTTCTGCGGATCGGTGGGATCGAGCCCGAACTTGGCAGCAAAGGCGGCGTTGAGCGCTGCCTTCGGAGCGGCGCTGTAGTCTGCCACCGGCTTTACCGAGCTGTTCACGCCGGCGAAGATGAAGCGCTTGCCGTCGCTGGTGTTCAGCGTCGCCGTGAGACCGTTCATGGAGGTCCGCCCCTGCGCCTCCAACGAAGCCGCGCCGCCGGACGTGTCGGGCACGGACATCAGGCTCTGGAGAAAGCCGTTGGCCGTATTGGCAATGTCGGTGAGGGCATTTTGCGTGAGGCTGAGCTGATTTGTGGTCAGGGCGTTGGCGTCGATCAGCGACTGCACCGCGGTTTCCTTGGTGTGCAGGTCAACGCTACGGCCGGTGGTGATGCCGAGCGTCAGCCCCACGTCGGCATGACGGCCGGTCGCGATCTCGGTGTTTGCCTTCGACACCTCCGATTGCAACTTCGGCAGCGTGTTCAGCGCCGCGCTCGTCCACGACAGGGTGGAGATGTAAGAGCTCATCATGTCATTCACCTGATGGCCGCAAAGAGGGAATCATAAAGCTGCCCGACCACGCCGATCAGCTTCGAGGAGGCCTGGTAGCTGCGCTCCAGCTCCAGCTGCGCGGCATATTCCTGGTCCAGATTGATGCCGGTGGTCGTGGACAGGGCGTTGGAGGCCTGGGAGAGCACGGCACTCGCACTATCGGACGCGGCGGAGGCACTCTGCCGCTGCGCCTCCAGCCAGCTCACGGAGCCCGCCGCGAAAGTCGCAAGATCGGTTCTCGAGGATAGCTGGCCGGCGGGATCGAAGGTCCGCGCCGCCTCCAGCGTCGTCACGGTCGCCTGCAGATGGGCGCTGTATGCGGCGGCGGACGCGGTATTGACGACATAGGCCGCGCCATTGGCGCCGCCGTCCCGCAGCAGGGCTGGGCTGCCGCCGAGCGTCGGATCGAACGCCGAATTCACCGCGATCACACCCGCGAGGCCGGGAGTCAGCGCACCCGGCACGCTCGCCGAGCCGGGAGTGAAGAGGCCGGGTAACGTCGGCGCGCCGCTCGCCGACTGGTCGCTTTCAGCGAACGTCGCCACCAGACCGCGCGCGACCTCGTCGAGCTGGTTCTGATAGGTGACCGTGAGGGAATCCCGCACGGTCGTGAGGCCCGCGATCTCTCCGCTCTGCACCGGCATGGCGGCCGAAGGACCGCTGACCGATACGCCATCCACGAACACCGAATTGCCGGAGGTCGCCGCGTCGAACACCGGAGTGGATTTAAAAGAGACGGTGCGGGCCGTGGTCTCGAACAAGGTGGCGCCGCTGTCCGTGTAGACCACCATGTCGTTATGGGCGCGTGTCACCGTGGTGACGCCCATCTTCTCGGCGATCTTGGAAAGGATGGCGTCGCGCTTGTCGAGGGCATCCGTGACGTCGATGCCGTTCTCGCTGCCGACCACCACCGCCGTGTTCTGCGCCTGGAACTGGGTCAGCAGATCGTTCACCTGGCTCACGGCGTCGGCGATCTTGCTGTCGGCGGTGCCGCGCAATTGCTGCACCGTCATGGTCGCGGTGTTGAGGCCGATGGCCACATCCTTGGCTGCAGTCACCACAGCCGTTGCGAGGGTCGTATTGTCGGGCGCGTTGGCATAGGTGTTCAGCGCATTGTCGAGCGCACCGAGCTTGGCCGCCGGAGACGTGGACGAGGTGGTGTCGCCGACCGTGAGCTGAAGCTGTCCCAGCCCCTGCAGCACCGCCTGCTGCCCCGCGCTGGCCGAGGTGGCGCGGAGCGTGCGCTCATACAGCAGATTGTCGCTGGCGCGCGTGATGTTGACCACGCGTGCGGATCCGTCCGCCGTCGTGGTGGTGACGGTGATCTTGCGGGATGCCGAAGGATCTCCGGCGCCGGCCACGTTCCGGCTCGACGTCGCAAGCTGCGTCGCCGTGGTGAGCAGCGAGGACTGCGCGGTATTGAACGCCGTCGTCAGGCTCATGACGCACTCACAAGATCAAGAGGAAGAATAAATACGTTCACCGCTTCAGATTCATCAGCACATCAAGCAATTCCGTGCCGGTCTGAAACACCTTCGAATTCGCCGTGTAATCGCGCTGGGCGACGATCATCTTCGTCAGTTCCGATGCCATATCGACATTGGACTGCTCAGTGGCGCCCGAAATAACGCTGCCGATACCCGCCTGCTCAGGAAAGCCCACCTGGGCCGCACCCGACTGCTGGTTGGCAATGAAGGCATTGCCGGCCACCGGGGTCAGATGGTCCGGGCTCTCCACGGAGGCGAGCGGAATCTTGAAGATGGCCGACTGGCGTCCGTTCTGATCAGTGGCGTAGACGGTGCCGTCCTTATTGATGGTCACGCCGGATACCGAGCTCGGGGCATTGCCGTTCACGCTCGCGGTCAGGGGCGTGTAATTGGCGGCGAGCTGGGTCATGCCGCTCATGTCGAGGGTCAAAGGCTGGCCGCCCGGCACATTGAGGCTCAGCGACCCACCCGAAGTGAGATTGCCGTAGCTGTCGAAGGCCAGGGTCTGGGTCGCCAGCGCCGCGCTCGAATACGGGAAGTTTCCGGAGGCGGGAGCGTCCGCCTGGTTGAACACCGCCACCTCCCAAGTGGCCGGCGAAGCCGCGGTCTTGCTCATATAGATGTCGAGCGTCACCTGATTGCCGACATTGTCATAAGCCACCAGCGACGACTTCTGGCTGAATGACGAGGTTGCGGAATTGGCGCCCGCCGTCGGCGCGGCGACGACCGCCGCATTGGAGGGTAGGTTGGCCGCAAACGCCCCGGTCGTCGAGGGATTGGCGGCCAGCTTCGTGTTCTGAAGATTGATCGGCGCGAGCCCACCGGCGCCGTTGAGCACCACATTGGGGCTCTTGCCGTTGGCGATGTCGTAGCCCATGAGCGTGAGGCCGGCGCTGTTGGTAAGGTTGCCGGTGGCGGCATCCACCTGGAACCCGCCCGCGCGGGTCAGCAGCGTTTGACCGGAGCGGTCCTGCACCATGAAGAAGCCGTTGCCCTGCACCGCAAGGTCCGTGGACGTGCCGGAATAGGACAGGTTGCCCTGCTGGCCGATGGCGTGGCGCACATCGGTGACCACGGAGCCGGGCTCGTAGGACGTCGCCTCGGTCTGCAGAAGCAGCGAGGAGAATTCCGTAGAGGAGCTCTTGTATCCCGTGGTGCCGGAATTGGCGATGTTGTCGGAAACCGTGCCCAGGAGGTTCGACTGGGCATTCATTCCGGACACGCTCGTGCGCAGCATTCCATAAAGGCTCATGTATCTCTGTCCTCGGTTTGGCGCGACGCCGGAACGGCCTGGGCTTGCCGCGAGGCTTCACCCTTCGGGCCATCTGATCAAACTTAGCTTGTGTGAACCTGCCGGATTCAGCTCTGGATCGCCTCGGCAAGCTCCCGGAACGGGTCGATGCTGGGGGGGGAATGGGGATCCTGGCGCAGGCAGTCATAGATGCGCGGCACCAAATCCACCGCACGGTCGAGGTCGAGGTCGCTGCCGGGCTGGTAGCCGCCCATCAGCCGCAGGTCGCGGGTGTCCTCGAACCTCGCGATCATGCCCTTGAGCTTCTGCACGAGCTCGCGCTCCGGCCGCGTCCAGACCAGATCGGCGAGCCGCGAGATGGAGCCGAGGACGTTGACGGCCGGGAACCGTCCCTGGTCGGCGATGGCACGGTCGAGCACGATATGTCCGTCGAGCGTTCCCCGGATGGCGTCGGCGACCGGGTCGTTGTGGTCGTCACCGTCCACCAGAACCGAGAACACCCCGGAAATGCTGCCCGCGCCCTGCGGGCCGGGCCCCGCGCGTTCCAGCAGCTTGGGCAACGTGGAGAAGACGCTCGGCGCATAGCCGCGCGCCACCGCAGGTTCGCCGGCGGCCAGGGCCACATCGCGCGCCGCATGGGCATAGCGGGTGACCGAATCGACGATCAGCAGCACGGATTCGCCCCGGTCGCGGAAATATTCCGCAATGCCCAGGGCCGCCTGCGGTGCGAGGCGCCGCATCATGGGGCTCTCGTCGCTTGTGGAGACCACGACCACCGCCTTGTCGCGATTGGGCGCCAACGGGCCTTCGAGAAATTCGCGCACTTCGCGGCCGCGCTCGCCGACCAGGGCGACCACCACCGTATCGAAGCCCTGGCAACCCGCAAACATGGACAGCAGCGTGGATTTACCGACCCCGGAACCGGCAAAGATGCCGATGCGCTGGCCCTCGCAGATGGGCGTGAAAATATCGATCACCCGCACCCCCGTGCGCAGCGGCTTTTCGATCCGGTTGCGGCTCATGGCGGCCGGCGGCTCGGCATCGAGCGGCATGCGCATCGTGCCACGGATCAGCGGCCCGCGTTCGTCGAGCGGCACGCCGAGGGCATTCACCACCCGCCCCTTCCAGCTGGGATCGGGAGTCAGCGTCAGCGGGCCGATCCGATAGGCCGTCGCGCCGACGCCGATGCTCGCGCGCTCATCGAACGGCTTCACCACGGCGCCGGCATCGTCCACCCGCACCACCTCGCCGATGCGCATGCGTCCGTCCACGTCGATGCCGACGCGCTCGCCGAGCTTCACCAAGTGCGAGAGGCCGCAGACACGGAAATGAGTGGGAGCCACCTCCCGCACGACGCCACCGACGCGCACCGGGGGACTGTCCTCCAGCCCGGATTCGAGGGTCGCGCGCAGCTTCAGCAAAGCGCTCATATCGATGCCCCCACGCAGGCGGACAGGAAAGCAGGCGCAATCATGTGGGGCCGAGGGTGCGAATGGCCGAATCGGTGCCGTTTTCGCTCTGCTGGACGGCGCTCGCCGCCTCCTCGAACGCCCGCTGCACCAGGATAAGGCGCGTCATCTCCATGATCGGATCGACGTTCGAGCCCTCGACATAGCCTTGCGCGACCTTGTTATGGGTGAAATCGCGCACCGGCTCTGCCGGGCCATCGGGGATAACGGTGCAGTTTTCGCCACGCTTGAGCTTGGCGCCGGGAGAAATGGTGAAGACGCCGATCGACCCGACGGTGTTGCCGCCCTGAGTGATGCTGCCATCCGAGCCGATGCCGATCGGCCCGGCGGCAGGATTGAGCGTGATCGGCCCGCCGCTATTGTCGAGCATCGGATAATTATTGACCGACTTCAGCTGGCCCTGGTCGTCCAGGTGCATGCGCCCGTCGCGGGTATAGGCGGTGCCGTCCGGCCCCTTCACGGCGAACCAGCCCTCGCCCTGCACGGCGACATCAAGCGGATTGCCGGTGTAGCTCACCGGCCCCGCGCGCAACGAAGTGTAGGTCTCGCCGGCTGACGTGAACGCAACCGAGCGTCCGCCCGCTTGTGATACCAGCGACTCGAAGCGGACGTGCTCGGCGCGAAACCCGGCCGTGTTGGCGTTGGCGATATTGTTAGCGACGGTCGAGAGACGACGATCCGTCGCCATCTGGGCGGAAAGCGCGACATAGGCGCTTGACGACATGAGCGGCCTCCGGGGGCGATTGCGGGCGGGCGGCCGACGGCGGATCGAGCCCGCCGGACCTTCGCATTGCCGGACCTTCGCCGGTGAAGCTTGCTCGAGCCTTTGCTGGGCGCGCTCGCGTTCTAGCCGACCGCTCTGGCGCGGCCCACGTGCTCGCGTTCGTCCCGGTTCAACAGATCCGACAAGCACACTCCAGCCTCGCGCAATCCACGCGCCGTACCACCGGCCAACAGCACAGGAGGAGAAGCGCCTTGGGCGTCCTGATCGGCATCATCCTAGGCCTCGTCGCGACGTTCGGCGGCTTCATGGCCATGGGCGGCCACATCGATGTGGTGTGGCAGCCATTCGAATACGTGATCATCGGCGGCATCGCCCTGGGCACCTTTATTATCGCCAACCCCATGTCCACCATCAAGGACACCGGCAAGGCGGTGGTGCAGGGCGCGATGGGCGTCGCCCCCAAGCGCAAGGATTTCATCGCGCTGCTCGGCCTGCTCTACACGCTGATGCGCGACATGCGTCAGAAGCCGCGCAACGAGGTGGAAGCCCATATCGACAATCCGGGCGAGTCCACGCTGTTCGCGCACTTTCCGACCATCCTGAAGGACAAGGAGCTGACGCAGTTCATCTGCGACTATGCCCGCCTCATCATCATCGGCAATGCAAAGTCGCATGAGATCGAAGGCCTGATGGAGCAGGAAATCTCCACCATCAAGAAGCACAAGACCAAGCCCGCCGGTGCGCTGAGCACGGTGGCCGAGGGCCTGCCCGCGCTCGGCATCTGCGCCGCGGTGCTCGGCATCGTCAAGGCCATGGGCGCGATCGACCAGTCGCCGGAAATCCTCGGCCACTATATCGGATCGGCCCTGATCGGCACATTCTTCGGCATCTATTCGTCCTACGCGATCCTCGGCCCGCTGGCGCACAAGGTGAAGATCACGCGCGAGAAGCAGTGCGCGCCCTTCATCATCACCAAACAGACGTTGATCGCCTTCATGAACGGCGCCCTGCCGCCGATTGCGCTGGAACACGGGCGCAAGACCATTTCCGCAGGCGACCGGCCGAGCATCGATGAAGTCGAGAGCGAGGTCATCTCCTCGGCGCCCTCCTCCTCTTCCGCGCCACAGCAGCAGGCGGCCTGACCATGAGCGAACACAAGCACCAGGACATTCGCGACATGCTGCTGGACGCGGCCGGGCTCTCGCTTGACCGGCTGCCCATGCTGCACGTCATCTTCGACCGCATGAGCACGTTTTGCGCCGACAGCCTGCGCACGCTCGCCGCCTCGCAAGCCTATTATTCCCTTTCCAGCGTGGAGAGCGGACGCATCGGCGACGTGCTGGAAATGTACGAGGGCATGGCGGTCGCGGGCATTTTCCACGCACCGAGCTGGGACAGCCACATCATCGTTGGCTTCGACCGCGATTTCATCTTCACCATGATGGAGGTGCTGTTCGGCGCCGATGGCTCTGAGCCGCCGGTGGACGACGAGCGCAGCTTCTCGAACATCGAATCGCGCGTGGCTCAATTGCTCTTCGAGCAGATGAGCAAGGTTCTGCGCTCGAGCTTCGCCCCCGTCACCGACACCACCTTCACGTTCGAACGCCAGGAAACCCGCATGGATTTCGCCGTGATCGGACGGCGCAACAACCTTGCGATCGTGACGAAATTTCTCCTCCAGGCGCTGAACCGCGGCGGCGAGATGTTCGTCATCATTCCGCAATCGGCCCTCACCCCCATGCGCCAGACCCTCTCGCGCACGACGCCCGCCGAATCCAGCGGGCGCGATCCGAAATGGACGCAGCAGATCCGCGGCGAGGTCAATCGCACCCAGGTCAAGGTCCGCGCGATCCTGGAAGAGCGGCATTTTCCACTCGGAGACATCGCCGAGCTGAAGGTCGGCCAGGTCATCAAGCTCCAGGCCACGCCGCGCACGCGGATCAAGCTGGAGAGCAAGGATCAGCCGCTGTTCTGGTGCCACCTCGGCCAGGCGGAAGGCTCCTACGTGCTGCGGGTGGACGACCTCATCAGCCAAGAACAGGAGTTTCTGAATGACCTCTTTCCCCGCTGACCTGCTGCTGCTGGCAGCCCTGCTGGCCACCACGGTCTGCGTGGTTATGGTCCATCGCAAGCTCAAGCGGCTCGACGTGCTGAACGCCGATTACGAGCGCGCGCTCGCGGATACCTCGCGCGCCCTGACCGCCGCGCGCGACGCGCTGGTCACGCTCGACCTCGACGGCAAGGAAACGCTGATCCTGCTCGCCACCCGGATCGACCAGGCCCATGCCCTCATCGACGAAATGGACCGCCGGGATGGCGGACGGCGGCCCGCCAGCGAAAGCGCCCGTCCGCCGTCCGGCGATGTCCGCCGCCGCTGATTGCCGTTTTTACTTAGAAATACATCGTTCGTCACACGAATACATAAAAGGGGAGTTCACATGGCCAACCTGCCTGTCGATGAAATCGAGCTGAACGAAGCCACCGCCAATGCCCAGGACGAAGCGCTTCTCGCGCGTGTGGGAGGCGTCCGCGAAGAGACCCTCGCCACCGGGCGTGGCCTGGAATCGGTGATGCGGATTCCCGTGCTGCTCCAGGTGGTGCTCGGCTCGGCCTCGATGCCGGTCTCGAATCTGCTGAAGCTCGGCCGCGGCGCCATCGTGCCGCTCGATCATCGGGTCGGCGAGCCGGTGGACGTGGTGGTCAACGGGCGGGTCATCGCGCGCGGCGAGGTGATGGTGGTGGAGGACGACAATTCGCGGTTCGGCGTGTCGCTCACCGAGATCGTCGGCCCGAGCGGCCCCGAAATCGCCTGATAGCGCCGTACGATGCCCACCTCATCCCCCTCCTACGCGGCAAGCAAAAGCCGGCCGCTGCACGGCACCGACAAGGTGGCTGCGCTGCTCATGACCATGGGCGCGCCGGTCGCCAACCGGATCATGAAGCATTTCGAGGCGGACGAGATCAAGCTCGTCACGCGCTCGATCGCAGAACTGAAACCGGTCAGCAATGCGCAGATCGAAAACCTCATCGAGGACTTCGCGACCCATTTCGTGGCCGGAGCCAATCTGGTGGGCACGGCGGCCGACGTGGAGCGCCTGCTGACCGGCGTGCTGCCGCCGGAGCAGATCGCCGAGATCATGCTGGAGCTGCGCGGCGCGTCGAACCATTCGATCTGGGATCGTATCTCCACGGTCACGGAAAATGTGCTCGCCACCTACATCATGAAGGAGCATCCCCAGACGGCCGCCCTCATGCTGTCCAAGGTGAAGCCCGCCTGCGCCGCCAAGGTGATGGGATTCATCCCGGAAGACCGGCGCAACGGCATCATGCGGCGCATGCTCACCTTCAAGCCAATCGTCGACAATACCATGCAGGTCATCGAAAAGACCGTGCATGAAGACTTCATGATGAACTTCTCGCGCAATGCCGGCGCAGATCCGCATGCCCGGATGGCCGACATCATCAACAAGATGGAGCGCGATGACATGGAGACGGTGCTCAACAGCCTCGCCGCCACGCGCCCCAAGTCCGCCGAGATCCTGAAGGGCCTGCTGTTCACCTTCGACGACATCATCAAGCTGACGCCGAAAGCCCGCACCGCCCTGTTCGACCAGGTGCCCAACGACAAGCTGGTCCTCGCCCTTAAGGGAACGGACCTGGATTTCCGCGAGATCATCCTGCAGTCGCTGGGGGCACGCGTGCGCCGCATGGTGGAGCAGGAACTGGGCGGGGGCGAGCCGGTGGCCCAGCGCGATGTGCATGACGCCCGCCGCACCATCACCGATCTTGCGCTCGACATGGCGGGACGCGGCGAAATCGAACTCAATTCCGGCAACGAGGAAGACACCTATGTGCGCTAGGGTGTCAGCCGATGTCTGAAGCCCCGGACAAGGAGAGCCAGACAGAAGAGGCGAGCGAAAAGAAGATCAACGACGCGGTTGAAAAGGGCAATGTGCCGTTTTCGCGGGAAGTGACGCTGTTCGCCTCCCTGGTTGGCATCCTCCTTTGCCTGACGTTCTTCGCCTCGAATCCGGTGCGCCGGCTCGCGGACGACCTCGCGCGCTTCATCGACGATCCCGGCGGCTTCCGCCTGGATGAGAGCGGCGATGCGGTGGATCTGCTGATGGGCCTGCTCATGGTGGCGGCGCGCTTTCTCACGCCCATCGTCATCATTCTCGCGCTGGCCGGCGTTGTGGCGACCGTGTTCCAGAACATGCCGCGCGTGGTGCTGGACCGCATCACGCCGAAATGGTCTCGTGTGTCGCCGGCGGCGGGCTGGTCGCGCATCTTCGGCACCCAGGGCCATGTCGAGTTCGGCAAATCGCTGTTCAAGTTCTTCGTCATCGGCCTTGTGTGCGCGATTCTGCTGTATTCGCTTCAGTATCAGATGGTGAACGCGATGTTCTCCGATCCGCTGCTGATTCCCTCCGTCGTGCTCTCCTTATCCACGCGCCTGGTTTCGGCGGTCTGCATCGGCACCATCGCTCTGGTGGGAGCGGATCTGGTGTGGGCGCGGTTTCACTGGCGCGCCGACCTGCGCATGTCGCACCAGGAACTGAAGGACGAATTCAAGCAAGCAGAGGGCGATCCCATGGTGAAGGCGCGCATGCGCGCGCTCGCCCAGCAACGGGCCCGCCAGCGCATGCTCACCAACGTGCCCAAGGCATCGCTCGTGATCGCCAACCCCACCCATTACGCCATTGCCCTGCAATACGACCGCGCCAAGGGCGGCGCGCCGCTGGTCGTGGCAAAGGGCATGGACTTGATCGCGCTTAAGATCCGCGAGATCGCCGAGCGCAACGACATTCCCGTGATCGAAGACAGGGCCCTCGCCCGCGCCATGTATGACGCGGTCCAGGTCGATCAATGGATTCCGAACGAATTCTATCGCCCGGTGGCGAAAATACTTTACTTTATTTACTCGAGGAAGCCCAATGCGACCCGGTGACGGCCCCCACATCCTCGAGATCCAGCGCCTGGACCACGCCGAGATCGAGCGGTACGAGAAACTCCTCGCCAATGCGCTGAAGCAGGTCATCACCGAGCTCGCGTTCACCAACGCCGGGCTGATGCTGTCTTATGTCAGCGCGGGGCAGGAAAGCATCATCGCCGACATCCTCGCCTCTTCCGCGGAAATGTCCCTGAAACCCGGCATCCTGCGCTACGCCCATCAGGCGACGAGCTGCGCCGAATGGGGCGTTGCGCCAATGATGAGCCTCAGCCTGGAACTGCATCACGCCAGCCTGAGCACCTTCTTCCGGCTGGTCTTCGATCAGTTCGCCATTGGGGTGGATATCGATTCGATCCGCTTTGCCCGTGCCGCCGGCACGCCCGATGAAGACCTCGCCTGCTTTGCGGCGGCGCTGGAGGACGTGCGGATCGTCACCCAATAGAGGGGACCGGCAAGCGCCAGCCTGGGGCAAGGTTCTGAACCTAGCTTGCGGACAGGTCATCCGGGAGGTCGGTTTGGAGCCCCTATTTCTGTTCAGCCTCGCATCGCGCCACGCTCAATGGGCGTCGGTCCGTCAGGCCGCCATTTCTGGAAACATCGCCAACGCCAACACTCCGGGCTTCAAGGCCGCGGATGTGGAGCCTTTCACGGCCGTGCTCGACAAGACGCATCTTTCGATGAACCTCACATCGGCCCGGCATATGGATGTGGCGAATGCCGGGGCGCCGACCACCAAGGTTTCCAAGGCCGAGGGCTGGGACGTGAACCATTCCGGCAACACCGTGAGCCTGGAGCAGGAAATGCTCAAGGCCGATGAGGTGAACCGCGCCTTTTCCCTCAATACGAATGTCGTGCGCTCGTTCCAGCGCATGATGCTCGCCAGCGTGAAGACCTGATTATGACCGTTCTCACCATCGATCCGCTGCGGGCGGCGTCCGGCATCGCCGCCGCTGGACTGGAAGCCCAGTCGACCCGCCTGCGCATCGCGGCGGAAAACGTCGCCAACGCGCGCTCCACCGGCAACACGCCGGGCGCGGATCCCTATGCGCGCAAGACCGTTCAGTTCTCCGCCGAACTGGACCGCGCGCTCGGCGCCTCGACGGTTCGCGTCAAATCCCTCGGCCGCGACCGCGCGCCGTTCCAGACCGAATACGACCCCGGCAATCCGGCCGCCGATGCCTCCGGGCAGGTGAAGATGCCGAACGTGAATACCCTGCTGGAAATGGCCGACATGCGCGAGGCGGGCCGCTCCTATGAGGCCAACCTCCAGATGATCAAGCAGGCCCGCTCCATGGTGGCGATGACCATCGATCTCCTGAGGAGCTGAACATGATCGACGCAGTCAATTTCAGCGCGCTCTCGCGCACCTCCAGCACCAGCCTCGGCGCGACGCGCACCGACACCCAGATGACGACGCAGGCGGCGTCCAAGGTCGCCCCCGGCGCCGGCGCCGCGCCGTCCGATTTCACCGACATGCTCTCGCAGATGTCGTCAAACGCCGTGACCACCCTGAAGCAGGGCGAGCAAGCGGCGATCTCGGGCATCTCCGGCAAGGCCTCGGTTCACCATGTGGTCGAGGCAATCATGTCGGCGGAACAGACCCTGCAAACTGCGATCGCGGTGCGCGACAAGGTTGTCGCCGCCTACCAGGAAATCAGCCGGATGGCGATCTGAGGATAAGACATGCGCGCCCTAGCCATTGCCGCCACCGGAATGTCCGCCCAGCAGACCAATGTGGAGGTGATCGCGAACAATATCGCGAACATCAACACCACGGGATTCAAGCGCGCCCGCGCTGAATTTTCCGATCTGCTGTACCAGGCCGAACGCGCCCAGGGGGTGCCCAACCAGGATGGGGCGGGTCCCATTCCCGAAGGCGCGCGCATCGGCCTCGGTGTGCGCACGGTCGGCATCCGCAACCTGCACATCCAGGGCCCCCTGGCGCAGACCGGCAATCCGCTCGATCTCGCCATCAACGGGCGGGGCTGGTTCGAAGTCACGAGTCCGTCGGGCGAAACGCTCTATACGCGCGCCGGCTCCTTCAACAAGGGGCCCGCCGGACAGCTCGTCACCTCCGACGGCTATGCGGTGATGCCGGCCATCACATTCCCCGCCAACGCGACGGGCATCGTCGTCAACGATTCCGGGCAGGTCTACGCCCAGATCCCGAACCAGCAGAATCCGCAATTGCTGGGTCAGCTCAGCGTGGCGAATTTCGCCAATGATTCAGGCCTCGACCCGCTCGGCAACAATCTCTATCGCGAGACCGCCGCCTCCGGCCAGCCGGTGGTGAGCGTTGCGGGCGACGTGGGCTTCGGAACCATCAACCAGGGATATCTGGAAGGCTCCAACGTCGATCCGGTGAAGGAAATCACCGAGCTGATCTCGGCCCAGCGCGCCTATGAAATGAACTCGAAGGTGATCCAGGCCGCTGATGAAATGGCGAGCACGGTCTCCAAGGGTATCCGCTGATCGTCATGAGGTTTTCCGTGTTCGCACATCGTCAAGCGCCGGCGCCGCTTCGCGCGTCCCGCACCGAAGGTGCGCACATGTCTTTCCGGCTCGGCCGCGTTCCGTCGAGCTTCGCCGCGCTCGGCCTGCTCGTGCTCTCCTGCGCGATGCCGGCCGCCGGCCATGCACAGACCATCTCCGCCATGGCTGCGCAGGCCGAAGCCGGCCGTGAGCCGCCAGCCCCGCTGCCAAGTGCCGTCGATGTCGCCACGCCGCGCGCGCCCGCCCCTGCGGTCGCAGCGAGCGAGGATATTCCCGTGCCGGTTCCAGCCGTGACGATCTTCCCCGGCGATGTCATCACCGCCGGCATGCTCACCGAGAAAATGATGCCGCAATCCGCGGTCGCCCGTTCGGGCACAATGGCCGGCGCGCCGTCGCTGATCGGCAAGGCGGCACGCCGCCTGCTGGTGGCTGGGCAGCCGATCCCGCTCAATTCCGTGTCCGAGGTTCCCCTCGTTATCAAGGGCGCCGCGACGCGGGTGCGGCTGGAAGAAGGCGGCCTCTCCATTTCCGGCTATGCGACCGCCTTGGAATCCGGAGTCGCTGGCGCGGTTGTTCGCCTCAAGAACATGGACAGCGGCCAGACCATCCTCGGAGTCGTGCAGGCCGACGGCTCCGTGCGCGTGAGCATGAAATGAAGACCCACGCTCCCCTTCGCGGTCTCCTGCATCTGGCGGCCGTCCTCGGACTTTTGCTGACCGGTGGGATGGCAGATGCCGATCCCGCTACCGCCGGCACGCGAATCAAGGATATCTCCAGCGTCCAGGGCGTGCGCGACAACCAGTTGATCGGCTACGGCCTCGTCATCGGCCTTCAGGGCACCGGCGACACGCTGCGCAATTCCCCGTTCACCGAACAGGCCCTGCAATCCATGCTCGACCGCATGGGCATCAATGTGCAGGGGCTGCAATTGCGGGCCCGCAACATCGCCGCAGTGGCGGTGACCGCAAATCTCCCCGCCTTCGCCGCCATCGGCACCCGCATCGACGTCACCATCGCCTCGCTGGGCGATGCAACCTCGTTGCGCGGCGGCACCTTGCTCGCGACCCCGCTCAGCGGCGCCGACAATCTCGTGTATGCGGTGGCGCAGGGCCAGCTGGTCTCCGGCATCGCCATCACCGGCCAGGCGGAGACCCTCACCCAGGGCGTGCCCACGGCCGGGCGCATCGCAAATGGCGCTCTGGTGGAGCGGCAGCTCTCCGGCCAATTGCGCGATCTGCCGGAGATCGTCATCGATCTCAACAATCCCGATTTCAAAACCGCCGCCATGATGGCGGACGTGATCAACGGTTATACGCGCGAGCGCTACGGCCGCCCGCTTGCCCGCGAGCGCGACCTGCGCACCGTGGTGGTGCAGCGTCCGCCGCAGGCCAATCCCGCGCGCTTCATTGCCGAATTGGGCGATCTCACGGTCAATCCCGACACGCCTGCGAAGGTGGTCGTGGATCAGCGCACCGGCACGGTGGTGATCGGGCGCAACGTGCAGATCTCAACCTTCGCTGTCACCCAAGGCAATCTCACCGTGCAGGTGCAGGAGACCCCGGTGGTGTCACAGCCCGCGCCGTTCTCCTATGGCGAGACGGTGGTGGTGCCGCGCACCGACATCACCGCGCAGGAAACCGGCGGCCCCATCGGCATCGTCTCCGGCACCAATCTGCAAACCCTGGTCAACGGGCTCAACCGCTTCGGCCTGAAGCCGAACGACATCATCTCGATCCTCCAGGCGGTGAAGACGTCCGGCGCGCTCCAGGCCGAGCTGGTCTTCCAGTAGGCCGCCACGGCGGCGCGGCGGTCAGCGTCGCGCAAGCCACTCCTCCTAGAACGGAATCATGGAGAGAGGCGGGACGTGAGGCGGCGCAAAGCCGCCCACGCGCAAGAATGGAACACCATTCTGCGGGACCCGCACGACAGCGCGAAAAGCCTGTCACGGCGACATCCGGCTTTGATCCTGAAACCCGCGCCCTCTGCTGGCCGGCGACGGCAACGGCCGCCCGCCGCGGCAGAGCCCGTGCCCAATCGAACGGGAGGATGCTCGATGACCGCAACCATGTCCGCTCTGCTTCCATCTCTGCTGCTTTTCCTGACCGGCCTCGTCACAGGCGCTGCCTGCATCTCGCTGCTGGTCCAGGCGCAAATGAAGCGCCTGCGGGAAGACAAACGCTATCTCGTCGAATTGCTCGACGGCGCGATTCTGATGCGGCGCGACAACGCCCCGAAGGGGCCGAGCCGCCCCCGTTCGTTGCCCCTGCCCATGTTGCTGATGCTATGCGGCGCGCTGATCGGCGTCGGCCGCGAAGCTCATGCCCAGAGCACGCCGGCTGCCAAGCCGCAGGAAGTCGCCATCGCCGATGCGGGGCGCGAGGACAATGCCATTCAATATTGCCGCAGCATCGTGAACGCCGCGTCCGACGCCCGCTTCGCGCGGCAGAAGGAGGCGCTGGCGGCCATGGAGAAGGATATCGAGGCCCGCATCGCAGCGCTGGAAGCCAAGCGCGCGGAATACCAGGACTGGCTGCAGCGCCGTGAAGTGTTCCTGAAGAAGGCCGACGATTCCCTCATCTCGGTGATCTCCCAGATGCGCCCCGATGCCGCCTCTGCGCAGATTTCCGCCATGAGCGAGGAGGCCGCCGCCGCCGTGCTGGCGAAGCTGACCCCGCGCGTGGCGAGCGCCATCCTGAACGAGATGGACCCGCCTCGCGCGGCCCGGCTCACCTCCATCATGGTCGGCCTCGGCCGCCGCACGGTCGACGGGCGGGCTAGCTGATGCATCTGTTTCCCAATCGGCCGGGTATCGTGCGCGTGGTTTCGGCGCTCGGCCTCGCGATCACGCTGGCGGGCTGCCAGACCACCTATGACAGCCTCGCTTTCGGGCCCGCCCTCACCCCGGTGGGCACCGGGCTGGACACCACGCGCCAGCCGGTGCCCATGGCGTTCCGCCAGCCGGCTCAACGCACCTTCCGGTCGACCTGGGATCAGGCAAACGGGCAGAGCATGTATCGCGACCTGCGCGCCTCTAAGGTAGGCGACGTCATCCGCGTTGCGATCGCCATCGACGACAAGGCGCAGTTCGACAATGCGACCGACCGCTCGCGCGATTCCAAGACCAAGCTCGGCGCCGATGCCGCTCTGAACCTCTCCGGCTTCGGCAAGGGCGCCAACGCCGCCGCCGGTTCCGGCAATCTCGACACCAACTCCTCCACCAGCACCACCGGCAAGGGCACCATCGACCGGTCGGAGAAGCTGCGCCTCTCCATCGCGGTGGTGGTCACCGAAGTGATGCCCGACGGCAATCTGGTCATCAGCGGCTCGCAGGAAATCCTGGTGAATTACGAAGTGCGCGTGCTGAACATCGGCGGCATCGTCAATCCGCTCGACGTCTCCGCGAGCAACATCATTCCCTACGACAAGATCGCCGAGGCGCGGATTTCCTACGCCGGACGCGGTCGGCAGACCGATGTGCAGCAGCCCGCATGGGGGCAGCGCATCTACGACATGGTCGTTCCTTTCTAGGTGGAGAAGACAGAAAAAATGGCCGTCCTCCCCCCTAAGAAAGCCGCCGCGGAACCTGCGGCTGCGCCCGCCAAGAAAGGCGGCGGCATGATTATCGCGCTTCTCATCCTTACCGTCCTCGGCGTAGTGATGGGCGGTGGCCTCGGCTACCAGCTGGCCGGCACCTTGGAAAAGGTGGTCGCCGCCAAGCCCCCCGCTGAGCCGGAAAAGAAGCCGGAGCCGCTCGCCTACACCGGCAATCTCTCCTCCCAGGCGCTGAAGCCGGTGGTGGTGAACCTGGCCGCCCCCTCGGGCACCTTCGCGCGTCTTGAATCCACGATCATTTTCAAGACCGGCGCCTTGGCGAACCCGCAGCTCACCGCAAGCGAGATTCGCGAAGACATCATGGCTTATGTGCGCACGCTTTCGCTGAGCCAATTGGAGGGTCCAAGCGCCCTGCAGCATCTGCGGGAGGATCTCAACGAACGCGCCGGCATCCGCTCCGAGGGCAAGGTCAGCGAGCTGGTGCTCGAAACGCTGGTGGTGCAGTGAACAGGCCGGCCATGTCCACGCGCGCCCTGCTCATCGCCGGCGGCGCTGCGCTTGCGGGCGCGCTCCTGATCACTGCCACTCCGGCCGCCGCGCAGACGCTCAATCTCGAACAATTGTTGCCCGACAGCGGTGGCGGAAGCACCAGCGGGCGCATCATCCAGATGGTGGCGCTCCTGACCGTTCTTTCGGTCGCGCCGGGGCTGCTCATCATGATGACGAGCTTTACGCGCCTCGCCATCGCCCTGTCGTTCCTGCGCTCCGGGCTCGGCTTGCAATCCACGCCCGCGAACCTCGTGCTGATCAGCCTGTCCTTGTTCATGACCTTTTACATCATGGGCCCGACCTTCGAGCGGGCCTGGCAGGACGGCGTGCGCCCATTGACCGAACAGAAGATCACCGAACAGGAAGCGATCGCACGGATCGCCGATCCCTTCCGGGAATTCATGCTCTCCCAGGTGCGCAGCAAGGACCTTCAATTGTTTGCGGATATCGCGCAGGCCAATGCCGAGAAGCCGGACCGCAAGCTCGCCGCGCCCCTGCCCGCCCCACCGAAGGCCGCGAACGCGCCGGAGGAGAAAATCGACATGCGCGTGCTGATTCCCGCGTTCATGATTTCCGAGCTGCGGCGCGGTTTCGAGATCGGCTTTCTGATCGTGCTGCCGTTCCTGATCATCGACATGATCGTCGCGACGCTAGTGATGTCCATGGGCATGATGATGATGCCGCCCTCGGTGATCTCTCTCCCCTTCAAGGTCCTGTTCTTCATCCTGATCGACGGATGGAACATCCTTGTGAGCGGGTTGGTGCGCTCCTTCTATTGACGCTGTGCGCTCCCCTAACTTCCCTCTCCCAAAGCGCGCCCGAACGGCGCGCTTTTTTTGCTTTTCGACAATGGGCGAAGCTGATCGCCTGATGCAAGCCTCGCACAAGCTTGCCGGGCTAGTGTCTGGTCCATGGAAGGTTGACTGCTCGACCGAGCAGAGTGCCGATCAAATGAGATTGGCCCCAAAGGCATGATGCCGCCCTTCCATGCCGGTTGAAGTCCGGCATGTCCCCCCGAAATCACCAAATCCATCAAACCCAATCGAGGGACATTTCGCCATGACCAGCATGATCACCAACACCTCCGCGATGGTTGCCCTGCAGACCCTGCGGAGCATCAATACCGCGCTCGACACGACCAACAACCACGTCTCCACCGGCAAGAAGATCAACTCTGCTTCGGACGGCGCGGCTTACTGGTCCATCGCCACCACCCTGACCTCCGACAACGGCGCGCTCGGTGCTGTTAAGGACGCGATGAGCCTCGACAAGAACTCGGTCGATGCGGCGAGCGGCGGCGTGAACGCCATCATCTCCACCCTCGGCAGCATCAAGAACGATCTGACGGCGGCCCTCTCGCCGAACGTGGATCGCACCAAGCTGCAGACGGAAATCTCGTCCTTCATCAGCCAGATCAAGACGACCTCCGACAACTCGGTGATGAACGGCTCCAACTGGCTCTCCGTCGACACCAGCGCTTCCGGCTTCAACGGCACCAAGAACCTGCTGTCGTCCTTCTCCCGCACCGGCAGCACCGTGACGGTCGGCTCGACGGCCATCGATACCGGCGCGTTCGCGATCTACAACGCGGCGACCGCGGCCACTTCGTCCGGCACCTCCTCCACCACCGACGTGGCGGTGACGGCTGTCGCGACTGCGGCGAACGTCTCTGGCGGCGCGACGGTTTCCGTCGACACCGCGGCTGGCAGCCTCAAGGGCTTCATGGACACGAAGTACAAGATCGGCGGCACGGCCACGACCGGCACCGAAGCGATCAAGGACTTCGACGTCTCCGCCCTGGGCAACACCAGCGCCGATCTGGCGAAGATCCAGGCCTATGTGAAGATCGTCGATGCGACCATGCAGAAGCTGCAGAATGGCGCCACCACCCTCGGCACCACCTCGACCCGCCTCGGCTCGCAGCAGACCTTCGCCCAGAGCCTGATCGACCTGAACACCTCCTCCATCGGTTCGCTCGTCGATGCCAACATGGAAGAGGAATCCACCAAGCTGAAGGCCCTCCAGACCCAGCAGCAGCTGGCGGTGCAGTCCCTCAGCATCGCGAACAACTCCACGCAGAACGTGATGACGCTGTTCCGTTGATCCACTAAGGGACGCCGCGCCGCTCGCCGGCGCGGCCGTCCCGCTCGCGGTTTTCCATTTTCTGCGCGGTGTTCCGCGCGTTTTGAAGCTCCTCCGTCGTCCTCGCCCGGACGGCCGACTTGGCCACGTTCCAGCCTCTGGAGCGTGGCCTTTGTGTTTGCAACGTCCAGGCAAGATTAAGTCCCGAGATTGCACGCCAGGCACATGCAGCGCCGAAGCCAGCCGGCCGACGCGCGTGCCCGATCGACCTCCGCCGAAGGCTCCGTCCGATCCCCACCGGGGCGCGGTCACGGCGCTCCCCAGGATGCAATCGAGATGAGATCCCGCCGATGATCGGCCGCGAGCAACTGACAGCCCTGTGGAACAACTTGATGGCGCTTGGCGCCCGGCGTCTGATCGCGCTTGGCGTGATCGGCTTGACCGTCGTGGCGGTGGTGGGCCTCGGGGCGTATTTTCTCAGCCAGCCGGAGCGCGAGACGCTCTATGCCAACCTCAACCGCGAGGATGTCAGCCGGATCGGCGGCGCCCTCAAGGATGCCGGCATTTCCTTTGATGTCAGCGCAGATGGCGCGGCGGTGCTGGTGGGGCATTCCGACACCGCCCGCGCGCGCATGCTGCTGGCGGTCAAGGGCCTGCCCCAGAGCAGCAATTCAGGCTACGAGCTGTTCAACGACGTACGCTCGTTCGGCCTCACATCGTTCATGCAGGAAGTCACCCGCGTGCGCGCCTTGGAAGGCGAGCTGGCACGCACCATCCAGACCATGAAGGGCATCAAGGCGGCGCGGGTGCACATTGTGCTCCCCGACCGGGGCTCGTTCCGCCGGGACCAGCAGACGGCGTCCGCCTCGGTGGTGATCCGCACCGAGAATTCCGACGACGCCTCCACCGCCCAGGCCATCCGCCGGCTCGTGGCTTCGGCGATTCCGGGCATGAAGATCGATACCGTGTCGGTGCTCAACACCGACGGCGCGGTTCTGGGTGCAAGCGACGGCGAAGGCGCGGCCGCAGGGCGCAAGTCGCTGCTGCAGCAGCAGGTCAATCGCGAGACCGAAGAGAAAATCCGCCGTACGCTGACTCCCTATCTCGGCCTCGGCAATTTCGAGATTTCCGTCTCCTCGCGCCTCAATACCGACCAGACCACCACCCACGAAACCATCTACGATCCCGCCTCCAAATCCGAGCGGTCGGTCCGCACGGTGAAGGAGAGCGGCCAGTCGCAGAATCGCACGAAGCAGCCGAACACCTCGGTGCAGCAGAACGTGCCGGCGGCCCAGACCAATAACGATGCCAGCGCCGATTCGAACGAGAACAACACGCACAAAGAGGAGATCACGAATTTCGAGATTTCCTCCCGCACGGTTCAGACCGTTCACGAAGGCTACTCGCTTCAAAATCTCTCCGTCGCGGTGCTCCTGAACAAGGACCGCCTCATGGCTTCCGCTCCGCAGGGCGCAGACGCTGTGCCGCTGGAGCAGCAGCTTTACGAGATCGAGCAATTGGTCGCTTCGGCGGCGGGCTTCGACAAGGAGCGCGGCGACAAGATGAAGGTCTCGGCCGTCTCCTTCGCTGACGGCGGCCGCGCCCTCGAACCGATCCCGCCGCTGCCCTGGACCGAACTGCTGCTGCGCCAGGCCGGCACGTTAATCAATGCCGTCACGATCCTGATCGTCGCGGGCCTGCTGATCTGGTTCGGGCTGCGCCCGGCCGTTCGCGCAATCCTGGCCCGTCCCGAGATCGAGGCGGAGACCGAAGATGCATCGGCGATCGAGGCTGCCATGCTGGCTCCTCCGAGCGTCCCGGCCGTCGCGGGGCCGCCCGGCCTCCCGGCAGAGGTGGGGAGCGAGGGGCATCCGGACGCCATCGCCGCCACTTCCGTCAATCTGATCGAGGATCTGACGAGCCGCATGAACCGCTCGCCGCAGAAGCGGTTGGAGCAGATCGTCGAGTTCGATGAGGCCCAGGCGGCGGCGATCCTGCGGCAATGGCTGCATCAGGAGGCGAAGGTCTGACCATGCACGCTCTGTCGCGCCACCTTCCCCATTTCGGTCCCGTAAAAGCCAATGCGGGCACGCCCCAGGCGCGCGCCGCCAGCGTGATCGAGACCATGACACGTCCGCAGGCGCCCGGTGTCGGCGCGGCGACGACGGTGCGCAGCGCGGAGGCGGCAGCGCCGGCGAAAGCTGCGGCCCCCGCACCTGCGCCCGAGGTGCCACGCCCCGATTCCACGCCTCGCATCACGGTCGAAGACCTTGAGCGAGCGGTGGCCCTTGCCCGGCGCGAAGGCAGCGCGGCCCTCGCCGCTGCGAACGAGGCGGCGGCCCAAACCCGGATCCAGGACCGCGCCGAATTCGACGCCCGCCTTGCCGGAGCGCGCGCGGACTGGGCTCGGGATGAGGGCGAGGTCCTGGCCAGGCAAATCCACGAGGCCATCGGCGTTTTGGAACGCAGCATCGGCGACACCGTGGCCCATGTGCTGACGCCGTTCCTGGAACCCGAAATCCGCGCCAAGGCGGTCACCGACCTGTGCGCCTTGGTGCGCACTCGCTTCGCCGGCGGCCCCGGTGCGGCGGTGCGGATTAGCGGTCCCAAGGATTTGCTGGAGGCCATGCGGACCGGTCTCGGCGAGATGCCGGGACTCGCCTTCGAAGAGGAGGACGGCCCGGAAATTCGCGTCGTCGCCGGAGACACGCTCATGGAAACGCAGCTTGCCGCCTGGTCCGAGCGCCTGCGCACGATCCAGGTTTGAGGAAGAATCATGTCCGACAAGGCCGAGCACGGCGAAATCATCATCATCAAGCGCCACCACGACGAGGAGCACGAAGCTCATTCGAGCGCGTGGAAGGTAGCGCATGCCGACTTCATGACGGCGATGATGGCGTTCTTCCTCATCATGTGGCTCATCAACGCCACCGATAAGGACACCCGCAAGGCCATCGCCAATTACTTCAACCCGGTGGACCTTGCCTCCTCCATCACCGAGATCAAGGGCCTGAATGACCCCGAGGACACCCAGGCGAAGGGAACCTCCTCGGAGGGTGAAAAGCAGAACTCGCTCAAGAACACCTCCGGCGGCAAGACCGGCGCGGGCGACGACCGCCAGCAGGGGGACAAGGAGCGCAGCGCGTTCCAGGATCCCTACGCGGTGCTCAACAAGCTTGCAGCCGATGCCGACCCGAGCCCCGGCAATGTCACTGCGGACACCACGATCGGCGATATCGGTTCCCCGGGTAGCGGCGCCGGCGACACGTCGCGCGATCCGTTCGATCCGGTTTATTGGCAGACCAATGCCGCCCGCAAGGTCAAGACCGATACCCCAGGCGCCGTTAAATCCAATGTCGCGCCCGCCGGTGCGCGCCCGGACGTGACTGCGCCGCGTCCTGACGCGCAGACCGCCCAAGACAAGGACACGACCCAGGCCCTTGAGGCGGCACAACCGCCGGCCAAGGGACAGAGCACCGGCGCAGCGCCGAAGGCCGGTCCCGGCACGACCGGGCAGGCGCAGGGCGGACAGGCGCAGAACGGGCAGCAATCGTCCGCACAAGGCCAGGCTGCGCAGATGCAGGCCGCCCAGGCGCTGCAGGCCGAACTCGGCGCGGCGCTGAAATCCACCATGGGTGCGTCCCATGCGCCCAACCTGGAGGTGAAGGCCACTCGGGAAGGCCTGATCATCAACCTCACCGACGACATCGACTATTCCATGTTCGGCGTGGGCTCCGCCATTCCGGACGCCAAGCTGGTGCGCGCTATGGAGAAGATCGCGAAGATCTTGGCTGCGCGTTCGGGCGAGATCATCTTGCGCGGGCATACCGACGGGCGGCCATTCCGCTCGGAAACTTATGACAATTGGCGCCTTTCAACGGCGCGGGCCCAGATGGCCTATTACATGCTGGTGCGCGGCGGGCTCGAGGAGGCACGCGTGCGCCGTATCGAGGGCGTGGCCGACCGCGATCTGAAAAATCGCACCGACCCTTATGCGGCGGGCAACCGTCGCATTGAAATCCTCCTGCGCGAGCCGACGCAATGAGCGCACGCGCACGCATTCTGCTCGCGGGGGCGAGCCTGCTGTGCCTGCTGTCGGCGCCCGCGGCCGCGCTCGATCCCTGGGCCGACACGCGCGCGCCTGGCGAGCAAGCGGCCCCCAACTGGCCCAAAAAACTACCCGTTCAGGGCGCGCGCCCCGATCCCCAGGCAGCACCCGCGGCAACCGGATCCGCCGCCACCACGGGCGCCGCTCCGATCGCCGCCGCTCCTCCCCCCCAAGCGCGCCCGGCCCTGTCCAGCAATATTCCCCTGCCGCTCGCCGCGCCGTCCGAGATCCGCCGCGCGGGGATCGCACCGCCGCGCGATACGACCCCTCACGTCACGGCCGCCCTGCCCCCGCTTGCCCCGGCGGCCGCGGCGCAGGCCGGACCTTCGGCCCCGGCGGCAACCCCGATGGATCGCGTGGCTGCAGAGGCATTGGTGCGCGCGCTTCCGGGCGCGGCATTACCTTTGCTGCCGCCGCCGAGCGTCTCAAGCCCCTATGCTCCGACCCCTAACCTTCAGCAAGCCGCGAACCGCGCACCCTTCGCGACCCTTGCCGCCGGCGCCGATGCCATCGTCGAAGAGGCCAGTCAGCCCGACCGTGCCGTTTCTGGTCCTGCCACCAATCCGCCGGACCAGACGACACCGGAGCGCGTGCCTGAAGTGACGGCGCCTGCTGCCGCTCCGCAATCCGCGCAAGCTCCCGCAGCAGAGCCAGTAGCTGCGGCACCGGAGCAACCCCATGAGCCTGCAGGTCAGGTGGCACACACCGAGACGACGCCGGCACCCTCGGATCATGCCAATGCGGAACCCACCACCGAGGGGCACCGCGATGTCGCCCATTCGGGTGCTGAACCTCAAGGTGAGGCGCCCCATGCCGGAGTGCCGCAGGGACAGGCACACGAAGTGCCAAGCAAAAATGACGCCCACTCCCCCGCGCCCGCCGAGGCCGCGTCCCACCTCCCTGCCGAGAAGGATGCCCACGGCGGCGACCACAAGGCCGACGGTAAGACCCCTGCGCCGCCGATAAAGGCCCTGGTGGTCGCCCCGCCGCCGGCCATGGCGAATGGGATCTCGCCGATGGAGGCGGTTCGCGCCCTGCAACGTCTGCAGGACAAGGTCGCCGCGGGATCCGTGGAGGCCGTCGAAGGCCAGCGCCGCATGCTGGCGCAGATCGACCAGGATTTCAAAGCCGCCGCCCCAACGGTATGGCAGGACCCGCGCAACGCCCGCGCCCTGGTGATCCACGTGCTGAGCGGCGGCAATCCCGCCGTGCTGCGTGGCATCCTCGCCCAGGAGCCGCTCCCGGCGCTCGACGAGCGGCTTCTGCGCGGCGCGCTGGCCTATGTGGAGGGACGCGAGGAGCAGGCGCTGCGCCTGTTCGGCGAGATCGACGCGCGGACGCTGCCGAACGCGCTCGGCGCACAGGTGGCGATCGCCCAGGCCGCGACCACGGTGCGCAAGGACCCCGCAAAGGCCGCGCGTCTCCTTGATCTGGCGCGCCTTCTGATGCCCGGCACGTTGATCGAGGAAGCCGCGCTGCGGCGCCAAATCCTCGTCGCCAGCCAGAGCGACGACCCGGACCAGTTCGGCCGGCTCTCCCGGCAATATCTCGACCGCTTCGCCCACTCGGTCTATGCGGGCAACTTCCGCCAGCGCTTCGCCGCGGCGCTCACGCGCATGCCCTTCATCGATGCTCCCGATGGCTTTCAGCGCCTCGACAACCTGCTGCAGCCACTGGACCAAGCGAGCCGGCGCGAAATCTTCCTGCTGGTGGCGCGCAGCGCGGTCATCCAGGGCAAGGCTAAGACCACAATCACGGCCGCCGAACGCGCGCTCGCCAGCGCGCCGCCGCTCAGCAGCGATGCCGAACGCGCCCGCCTCTACAAGGCTGCCGCGCTAGCCGCCACGCACGAAGGATTTCAACAGGCCCAGATCGAGCTCGCCGCGCTGGATCGTGACCGGCTGGCACCGCCGGATGCGACTTTGCTAGATGCGGCCCTGGTGGCCGCCGACCTTGTGCGCACCGCCCCAAACGTCGCGGACGCGCCGCCTGGATCCGCGCCGAAAACCTCCGATTCGCCGCCGGCGCGCGCCGCCCCTGCGCAAGGTACCTCGCCGGGTGCGGGCGGAACACCCCCCGCGATCGCATCCTCAGCCGCGGCGGCTCCTCAATCCCAAGCGCCCCAGAACGCAGCCTCCGAAATGGCACGCGCCCCTGTGCCCGCTTCGCCCGCCAAGCCACCACAACCCGGCGCGCCGCAAGCCCCGGTTACGCAGACCACCGCCCAGGCCGATCCCGCACCCTCTGCCATTGAGGAGCAGGCACGCGGCACGTTGGCGAAGATCGACAAGCTTCTGAAGGAGGCTCCGCGATGACAGCGCTGGATTATTCCATCGGCCAGGGTGCAGGGCGCGGTGATGTCGCCGCCGGCAAGGCGTCCGCGCGCGCGGGTGCCGGACTCGGCAATCCCCCCGAGGGCATGGACGGCGGGGCGGACCAGGGCTTCGCTGCGGTGTTCAAACAGATTGCCGCTCCCGCCCAGGATCTAAACGCTACCGCCGCAGCAGCAGCCGGCTGCGACGCGCCGCAAGCTTGCGCCGTTGCGCAGGCCGAAGACATGCTGATGTCCGCGCCGGACGAGACAACATCTGCCGATATGCCGCCGGCGGGCGAGCGTCCGGCCCGTCCTGGCCGTACGGCCGTGACCAGCGGGCCGGGCTCGCTGTCCCAACTGCTTTTGGCCCTGGGCCGTCCCGCGCGCGCATCGGCGGAAGCCTCGCCGCTGGACCAGGACGTTGCGGACGATCGGCCGGA
Source organism: Roseixanthobacter pseudopolyaromaticivorans (assembly GCF_043195145.2). NCBI lineage: Bacteria > Pseudomonadati > Pseudomonadota > Alphaproteobacteria > Hyphomicrobiales > Xanthobacteraceae > Roseixanthobacter > Roseixanthobacter pseudopolyaromaticivorans. The sequence goes on along the minus strand of NZ_CM195539.1, from coordinate 1,347,369 downwards.
TTCCCCGCTTCAGGCGGTGCCGGATCTTCCGACAATCCCGCATCTCGCGGCATACCCGCTGTCCATAATGCCGCCAGACCTTCCGCCGGCCTCCCTCCTGCCGCCCCAGCCAAAGGAGGGGACCGAGCCGGCGGCGCCGCAGACGTCATCCACGGCTTCGGGTGATCCCGCTATGCCCGATGAAACGCATGTCCCCACAAGGGCGGAGGAGGATGCGGCAGGCGTTGCCTTCGTCACGATGCTTGGAAGCGTGGATACGACCGCAAGCATGATGCCGCTCGCCCAAAATGGGGAGAGCACCGAGCCCCCCACCGCTCAAACCCCTGACATCCTCTCGGCCGACAGTGGGGCTGGCGAGCAGGCGAGGCCGATTCAGGTCTCCGTCATCTCGCGGGAGACCCATTTCGCGCCGATCCGGAACCTGAATGGCCAAACCCTGCCCTTCGCGCAGACTCTCGCCGCCGTTTTGCCGGCTGGCCCCCTCTCCGGTGTCACGCCGGCTCTGGCTGCAAACAATGGACACACGCCGCCCTCTTCCGTCCGCACGAGCGTCGAGGAACGGCCTTTGGCGATGTCGCGTCCGCAGGTCTCCCAGCCCCCGGCGCAAGTGGCGGCTGCTGGCCAATCGTCCGGTCCGACAGCATCCGACGTGGACCGCGCGCCGCGCTTGCATCCGACGACGGACCAGACGCACGAGGGCGGTGCCCTGCGCACGGCTGACGCCGCGCGCGCCCATGGGGAAGCCGCGCCAACGGATCACGTTCACGATGCGCATGCTGTGCAAAAGAAAGAGCAGGAGGCAGAAGCGAAAAACACCTCCTCGCCCGAGCCATCCGCCGGGCCGCAATCCACCGCGATGGGAAGCCCGGTGGCCCCAGCGGGCAGCCGCACGCTCGCCGAAATGCCCACAGTGCGGCAGGTCGCCGAGGCGATCTCCAACGAGATGGCGAGCCTCGGCGCTCCGGACACCGTGGGCGCGGCCACGAGTTCACTCGCCGGGCCCGTACGGGTGTTGGAGATTCAGCTTCATCCCGACGACCTCGGCATGGTGAACGTGCGCCTGCGCCTGACGCCGCAAGGTCTGGAGGTGCGACTGCGCGCCGGCAATCCCGACACGGCGCGGATGCTGGAACAAGATCGCGACGCCTTAGGGGAAATCCTGCGCTCCGCGGGCTATCAGGCGGACGATATCCAGATCATCACGACCGACACAGCCGGATTTACCGGCATGACCGGGCATGATTCCACATCGTTCCTGGCCGAGCCGCCCGCGTCTGGCGAAGAGCGCGGCAGCGAGCGTCAACCGGGTGGCGGCTCCGGCCGGCAGCACTCCGATTCTTCCAACCAGAAAGGGACAAGGGGCGATGAAAAGGGCGATCGCGACAGCTTTGGCCGGGGCGATTTCTCTCGCTAGTCCCACAAGCGCGCAAACATTCTCCACCGGCGTACCGGAGCCCATCGGCGCGCGGAAGACTCCCGCGACGCCCGCTTCGGCGCCCATTACCGCGCCTGTGGGCACGATCGCGCGGGCGCCAGCCAAGCCGGCGCAGGGGTCCTCAGCGCAGGCGGGCAAAGGGAAGAGCGGCGGCGCTTCCACCTCGAACGTGTGCGAGCGCGAGCTGGCCCGCGCGTCGGCGATCTACAACATTCCGCTGCCGGTGCTCTATGCGGTGGGCTTACAAGAGACCGGGGTCAACGGCCATCTTCAGCAATATATGCTGAACATCGCGGGCAAGGATTATCTCGCGACTTCGCTTCCCGACGCGATGCGCGCCTTCAATGCAGCGCGCGCGCAAGGCATCAGCCTGATCGACGTCGGCTGCCTACAGGTAAATTACTATTATCACGGCAAAAAATTCCGCTCGGTGGAGCAGATGTTCGAACCGCGGCTGAATGTCGAGGTGGCCGCGCAGGAATTGCAGGATTGGCGCAAGAGCCAGGGCAACTGGACGATGGCGGTCGCCCGCTACAATGCCTCGAAGCAGAATGTGGCCGGCCAGAAGCGCTATGTCTGCGCCGTCATCCGCCGCCTCGTGGAAACGGGGATGGGAGACTGGACGCCAGAAGCGCGCACCCTTTGCGCCAGTTGAAGCGGTGCGCGCTCCACTAGCTCATCCAATTCGCTGGCCAAACAAAAAACCCCGCGCCCGCACGTCATGGAGACGGCAGGCGCGGGGTTTTGCTTTGGAACGATCAGTTGAACAGGGAGTCGATGTCGTCCTGCGACACTACATTGGCGTCGTCGGCGAGCGAGGGGCCGTTCAGCAAGGCCGCATCGCCCTCGCGGCTTTCAGGAATGATGGAATTAGCCGTGGCCACCTCGGCCGCACCGCCCCAGATGTTCGCCATGCTGGAAATGCGCTCCTCTACGAAGCGCAGCAGCTTCACCACCTTGCCGATGCGCTGGCCGGAAATGTCCTGAAAGTTGCAGGCCTCGAATATCTTGATGGTCTGGGCCTGAATCGCCTCGGCCAGCGCCAGGTCGTCGCCGACCAGCGAGCGCGACAGCTTCCCGGCAAGGGCATCGACATCCTCCGCCGCGCTCAGAATGGTTTCCGTCGCGGTTTCGGTGGCGGCAACCACCGCGTCCAGTTCGTCGGTGGCGCGAAACAATTGCTCGCCCCCGCCGCCTTCCGAATGCAGGGCGGCGATCTCAGACTTGGTGTTCTGGATCGCTTCCTGAATCGTCTCTAGCCCCGCCCACAGGGCGTTGCGATCGCGCTCCTTATCCATGAGCGGATTGCGATATTTGAAAGTCTCGATCTCCCCGCGCATCTGGGAGAGCTCAGCCAGGATACGGTCCAGCTGGCCATCGACAGGGCTGCGCAGACCGAAGTCGGCTTCAGCGGGCATGCGTGTCGAAGCTTCAATGCGAAACGGTCGCCGACTCGCGGACATCCCGACCTCCAGTATTCGTAGATTAGGTTGTCCCTTTATATTTCGAATATCGCCCTGAACACCAGCCCACCACCTGCAGCGCTGCAAGCTTCGCGCAAGGCGACCTCCGGTAAAAGAAACGAACAGAGCCGATGAGACATCTCTCGGTCGGCATTTCTTATGCCCTCAAACGGAGCGTCCCATGGCGGTAGACCTTTCGATGAAAATTCTTGTGGTAGACGACTACAAGACCATGGTCCGGATCATTCGTAACCTCTTGAAGCAAATCGGCTTCGAGGATGTGGATGAGGCATCGGACGGAACCGAGGCGCTCTCGCTGCTCAAGGTGAACAAGTACGGCCTCGTGATCTCCGACTGGAACATGGAACCCATGACCGGATACGAGTTGCTCAAGCGCGTCCGTGACGACGATGTTCTCAAGGAGACTCCGTTCATCATGGTGACTGCCGAGGCGAAGTCGGAAAACGTCATCGCGGCGAAGAAGGCCGGCGTCAGCAACTATATCGTCAAGCCGTTCAATGCTCAGACTTTGAAGGGTAAGATCGATACCGTGTTCGAGGCGTGAGGCTCCAGCTTCTACAAGGCGCGTCGCATCCGCATGCGGTAAGCCGCAGATAAAATTCAGAGTAGTACCTCCAGCGCCCGGCCTTCGTGCCGGGCGTTTGGATTCAGGGCCGGCGATTGCGTTCTCGCAGGTCCACTTCGGCCGGTTGCACCTAATGGCCTTCGGCGCCATCGCAGAGTTTTCCGCGCACGGGCGGTCGCCCCAGGATGTGCACAGGCGGAAAACGCATCCATCTCACCTTTGAAGCGTTCCAAATACCCCCAGAATGGAATGAGTCTGACCTCGGAAACGGAGGAAACACTCCCGCATGTTGCGGGTTGGGAGTGGTTCTCCTCACCAGAACACCACTTTGCGTAGAAAACCCGCTCCATATCGCATCGCTAAGCCGAAACCACTGCAGATGGCGCTCCAAATCCGCGCCAACTCTGGTTTTGGGCGATTCAATTACTTCTTACCAATTCAATAACGGATCTGGAGCCGCACGCTCTCACCGGAAAAAATTCTGAGCAAATAAATAAGCCGAGCCAAACGGCCAAGGTTTATGAGGAGAAGTCCCATGTATGTGGTTGTCGATCCCCGCGCATCTGTCGCTGAGAGCTATGTTTCCGGATTTTCTCGCGAAGGATTTTCCTCTCTTGGCTTCGGACATGGCGAATTCAAGGAATGGCTGCAATCTGCTTCCGATCAGGACCTGGGAGCGGTTCAGGGTTTCTTGCTCGGCGATTTTGAATCTCGGAACTCCTATCCGGAGATGATCCGCACCCATTCCCGCGCTCCGGTGATCGCGCTGGAAGACATCAAATCTCTGTCCCAGACGCTCGAGCTCTATACCGCCGGCATTGATGACGTGGTGCGTAAGCCAGTTCATGTGCGGGAGATCGTCGCCCGGTCCGACGCGGTTTGGCGCCGCATGAACACCAATAACGGCCCCGCCACCACGGGTCGCCTCAGCGTGTATTTCGATGGACGCGATCCGGCGGTGGACGGCGTGCCGCTGCCCTTGCCCCGCCGCGAGCGCCACATTCTTGAATACCTGGTCAAGAACAGCAAGCGCCGCGTCACCAAGACCCAGATCTTCAACACGATCTATGGCATCTTCAATGAAGACGTGGATGAGAGCGTGATCGAAGGCCACATGAGCAAGCTGCGCAAGAAATTGCGCATGCGCCTCGGTCACGACGTTATCGATGCGAAGCGCTACATCGGCTATCAATTCGTCGGTTGATCTCCCGCAACCCGACGCCTGGCCGCCTTGTCGCACGACAAGGCGGCTTTTCTTTTTCAATCCGGTCCCTAACCGCCCCATCGACTTGGACCCGCAAGCTTCGGTCCAGCTTCTGCGTTTAACACGCAGTTGATCCTGGCCTCCACATGCGACGGCAGGAACCGCCTGGACTTGCCTTCCCGGAGAGACACATGCGCCTCACACTCAAAACTTCGCTTATCGGAACCGTGCTCGTTCTGCTGGTCTGCCTCTTGGGCCAGGCGGTCATCGGCACGCTGATGCTCAACCGCCTGAATGTCGCGACCCAGGATATTTCCACCAATTGGCTGCCCAGCGTGCGGGTGCTCGGCGAGATCAAGTATGAGCTGACCCGCGTGCGCTCCTCGCATGTCCGTAGGTCGATTCTGTCGAATGTCGAGGAAATCAAGGCGCACGATCTGCGCATTGCCGCGTTGCAGAACAATCTTAAAGAGTCCACCAAACTCTATTTGACGTTGATCTCTTCGCCCGAAGAGGGGGAGATCTGGCGCAGTGTCGAGCAGAAATACGCGGAATACGGCCTCGTCGTCGAGAAGCTTTTCGCGGCTCAGGCGGCCGGCAATTCCGAGATGGTCATCAAGCTGCTGAATGAATCGGCAAGTGCATTCGACCGTGTGCTTCAGCCGCTCGATGCGGATGTTAAGATGAACAACGACAGCGCTGCGGTTGCGGCCGATGTCGCGGAGAAGGCGTTCGCGGATGGCCGGCTGTCGATGTTTGCGGCCAGCGGCGCCGCGATGGTCATCGCCATCGGTGCCATTTGCTTCATCTTCTTCGGCGTCACGCGCCCGCTCACCAACATCACCGACGCCATGAAGCGCATCTCCGGCGGCGCGCTGGATACCGAGATCGACGGACTCACGAAAGCCAACGAAATTGGCGAGATGGCTCGCGCCCTCAGCGTGTTCCGCGACAATCTCGCCGACAACGAGCGTATGCGGCTTGAGCAGATCCGCAAAGATGAGGAAATGACCGCGAAGCTCATTTCCGAGCGCAATTCCATCGCGAATGCCTTCCAGCAGACCATGGGCAGCCTCGCCGAGCGTTTTGCCTCCTCCTCCAATGAAGTCGCGGACGCCGCCCGCGGCCTCTCGGCCAGCGCCGAGGAAACCTCCCGCCAGGCCCATGCGGTTTCCAGTGCCGCGGAAGGCGCCTCCAGCAACGTCCAGACCGTCGCCGCCTCGGCCGAGGAGCTTTCCGCCTCGATCCGCGAAGTGAGCGAGCAGGTGGCGAATTCCGCCAAGATCGCCCATTCCGCCGCCGACGAAGCCGGCCGTACCAGTGACAATATCCGCGCCCTCTCGGCAGCCGCCAATTCCATCGGCGGCGTGCTGAACCTGATTAAGGATATTGCCGAACAGACCAACCTTCTGGCCCTCAACGCCACCATCGAGGCGGCGCGGGCGGGCGACGCGGGACGTGGCTTCGCGGTGGTTGCCGCCGAGGTGAAGGAACTCGCGGCGCAGACCGCAAAGGCCACCGACGAGATCGCCGCCAAGATCGGCGAGATCCAGGAGGCGACCGGCGCCACGGTGACGTCGATCAGTTCCATCGTGTCCACGATCAACTCGATCCGCGACGTGACGGGAGCTATTTCCAGCGCCATCGAAGAACAGCGTGTCGCCACCAGCGAGATCGCCGGCAACACCCATCGTGCCGCGGAAGGCGCGAGCCAGGTAACACTTAACATGACGGAAGTCGGCAAGGCCGCCGGTTCAACCGGCTCCGCAGCGACCCAGCTTATGAGCCTGTCGTCTGCGCTCTCCGAGCAGTCCCAGTCCATGGAGAGCGAGGTCAGCCGCTTCGTCAGCTCCCTACGCGCCGCCTGATCGGCCCATCCCGACGACCTTAAGGGCGGTGCCGAAAGGCACCGCCCTTTTTCGTTCTATGATCCGCGGGTGGAAGCACCGCACATCTCGGATCAGGCATTGCGCCCATTCGAGGAACGCGCCCGACGCGCGCGTTGCACGCCGAGGCGCAAGAGCTGGGCATTGTGTACCGAAGAAAGAATTCCGGCCCGCAACGCGAAAAGCCCGCGCCAGGGCGCGGGCTTTTAACGCAACACAGCGACGTCTGCAGTCAGCCAATCTTGAGCCCGAGCCGTCCCGCCTGCCGCTGGACGAAGGCTTCCATCCGCTCACGCCCCACGGCCGTCAGTTCCACCAGAACGCGGCGGCGATCGCCGGGATCAGGCAGCCGGTCCAGCAGGCCGGCCTCTTTCAGATCCTCGATGCGGCGTAGGGCTGTGGTGGTGGGCACGCCCGAGGCGATACAGAGGCTGGTCACCGAAATCGGCCGGCCCGTCGCCTCTGCCACTGCCAGATCCAGCAGCATGTCCCAGGCGGGATCAGAGAACAATCCGGCCTGGAAGATCGCGTCGCGATCCGCCCGTGCGGCCACCAGCGCCTTGAGATAATTCGGCCGCGCCGTCGGCACGACGATCGGCGCCTGTGGCGAGATGCTGGATTCGTCCTCGACCAGCGAGAGCGCTCGTTCTACGGCGTGCTTCACTTCCTCGGCCGACAGCGGCTTCTGAAGGAAATCGACGGCATGCAGGCGCAGGGCGCCCACGGCGCGGTCGAGCGAGGCGTGACCGGTGATGACGATGGCGGCGAGCGGCTTTACGCGCCGGCGCACCGCCAGCTTCTGGAGCAGCTCAATGCCGTCGATACGCGGCATGTGGAGGTCTGTGACGATGACCTGAAGCTCATTGTGACGGGCGACCAGATCAAGCGCCTCCACGGCTGTCTCGGCGGTGCGCGTCGGCATGTCGAGTGCCTGGAGGCCCTCGCTCAACTCCGCAAGAACGTCCGGATCGTCGTCGACCAAGAGAACGCGGGGTGCCGCTTCGATGTCCTGTTCCATAATCTAGGCCCCAGTGTTCCACTCAACGCCTGCCGCCTCGCTCCCAGCCTGCGCACTGAGCGCGCGCAACAATTCTGGCAGGGGACGCTTCGGCGAAATCAAGTAACCTTGAACATAATCGATTGGGAAACTGCGCGCGAGCTTTAGATCGTCGGGAAATTCAACACCCTCAGCAACAACCTTAACGCCCAGTTTGCGACCTAATTCTGCAATCGAAGCGAAGATATTGCGGGCCTTGGTCCAGGTCCGCGCGTCACGCACGATCTGAAGATCAATTTTAATTTCCGTGACGGGAAGCGCGGACAGCTGAAGCAGCCCACTCTGGCGCCGCCCGACATCGTCGAGCGCGAGGCCGAAGCCGGCCATGCGCAAACGCGCCAGCATCGACATGGATTCGGCGCAGGAATCGTATAGCGAATCCTCCGTGAGTTCGAAGATCACGTCGGCTGGCGAAAGATGTGCGTCCTCCACGCTCTGGATCAGGTTGCGCAGCGAATCCGGCTGCAGCACCACTTCCAGGGGCAGGTTGACGCTGATGGGGCCGCGCCAGCCCGCCTTGATCCACTGTGCGCAGCCTCGCGCGGCAACTCCCAGCACATATTGGGTCAGATGCACCAGCACCGAGGGGTCGGAAGCCGCCGCGGCGACAATGTCCAAGGGGCTCACCGGTCCCACGCCCGGTAACACGCCGGTCAACAGCGCCTCCGCACCGGCGAAGCGCAGCGTCTGCACCTCCACCTTCGGCTGAAAACTCACGGGCAAGCTACCCGCGGCCAGACTGGCCTTGAGCGCCGGCAGGATGGCGCGCCGCCCCCTGCGCGGCGGAGCCGCTGTCACTGCCCCGCAATCGGCATAGTCCAGCAGGCGCAATAAGTGTTGCGGGTCGAAGGGCTTCGTCAGTGCGCCGAGCACGGTGAGCTTCTGTTCGCCGGCCACCTGCGCCACCACGCGAAGCACATCCTCGCCGACACCGCTGATGAAGATGAGGCGCGGCTGCTCAGCGAAGGCGGTCAGCCGGTTCATGATATCGATGCCGTCCATGGCCGGCAGGCCAAGGTCAAGCAATACAACGTCGACACTGGCAAGTTCGGACATATTGAGCTTGCGCGGATCCGTACACCAGCGCGCGCTGTGGCCGGCGGCTGAAATCAGCTCGCACAGGTCCTCACACAATGGTTCTTCATCATCGAGAATGAAAACGGATCGAGCCCGCGCTGTCATTGCTACCTCGCAGCTACAAGCTGGTAGCGCTTGCAGCTTGCGCGAGGACGGCTTCGATCTGGTCGACCATCAGGATGGGATCGAGAGGTTTCACATACAGGAGGTCGGCGTCGAAATCAGCTGCCTCGGCTTCATTGATAATGTGACCCGTAATTATCACAACAACCTGCGGCTGCAAATCTTTTGGCAACAGGCGCGCGGCCGCCACCAATTCGGCCCCGTCGTGTTCGCCGACCCGAAGATCGGTAATCAGGCATATCGGATGATACCCTTCGAGGAGCACCGTGAGGGCATCGGGCGCGGAATGGCAGGTCCGCACATGCCAGCCGGCGGCGGTGAAGAACTCACCGAGCTCCTCCGCAAGCTCGGGCTCGTCGTCGCAGATCAGCAGGGTGCGGCGCCGGCTCATTCTGCCATCGCCGAAACGGGAGCGGGCAGCCTTGGAATATCCACCGTGAACCGCGCCCCCTCAGCCAGATTGGCCGCGCTGATGGTGCCGCCCATGTCGCGCACCACGGTCCGTGACAGGGAAAGGCCAAGGCCGGTGCCCTTGTCCGCGGGCTTGGTGGTGGTGAAGGCCTCGAACAGGTGCGGGAGGATATCGGGAGCGATACCACCGGCGTTGTCGTCCACTTCAATTATGACGTGATCGTCCTCGACCCGGCAATGCACGAGGACCCGTGGCGGGGCCCCTCCCGGCGCCAACGCATGGCTCTCGCAAGCATCGCGTGCGTTCACCAGGAGATTGACGATCAATTGCTCGAACATGATCTGCTCGCCCACGACCATCACATCCGGCGACACATTGAACCGCAGCAGAAGCTGGATTCCGGCCGCGCGATATTGCTCTGCCACGAAGCCCGCCGCCAATTCCAAAGCGGCACGGATGGAGAAACTCGTGGAATGGTCGGTGGGCATGCGCGCGTAGCGTCGCACCTGGTCGGTGATGCGCTTGGCGCGATCCACCTGTCCTTGAATCCGCTCGAGTTTCGCCTGTACCAGTTCGTGGCCAGCACCCGATTGCAGCAGGCGCGCGGCGTTCGCTGTGGCCATCTTGATTACGGCGAGAGGCTGGTTCAGCTCGTGGGCGATGGCCGTGGCCATCTCGCCCAGGGTCGCAAGCTTGGCCGCTTGCATCACCTGAAGCTCGGCGTGGCGGATGCGGCTGGTGTCGGCCACTACCAGCAAGGCCTGCGGCGTCCCGTGCCAGAGCACCTCGCACAGACTGCCGCGCAAGGAGACGACATCGCCCTGCCGGCGCGAGAACGTCATGGTGATGCCGCCCCAGGGGTTGCCGTTCGTATCGACCGCCACTTCGCGTGCCGCTCGGGTCAGGCGTTTCCAGTCCGGATCGCTGAGCGGCGCATCCACAACCGCCAGCGCCGCCGGATTGATCAGCCGGACCTGCTCGCTGGCGGGATCGAACACGATCACGCAGGCCGGCGTTGCCTGGATCACCGCCAGCAGACTCGATTCCATTGACTGCAACGCGGCCTGCCCCTGCATAACCTCCGTGAGGCGCATCTCCACCCGCCGTTCCATCGCCAGCAGGATGAGCACCAGGATGGTGCCGGAGGCAAAGAGAAGCAGCAGCGGAATGCGCGCCGGATTGGCATCGAGCTGAGCCTCGATCTGCGCCGTCGCCTCATTATAGGAGACTGACGACAGCAGGACGCGCTGCAACAGGCGCCCCAGGGGCTGCAATTCAATGTCCCATTCATGGAAGACGTCTGTGCCGCTGACCTCGAAAAGATCGGGATGCGAAAGGGCATCGATCATGCCGTCCAGCCGCTGCTCAAAAATCTGCAATTCCGGCTTGTAACCGGTCAACCCCGGCAGCAGATCGGCTTCATCGGATTCATAGAGGACTGGCAAGCGCGAGCGCAGCAGTTCCAGGCGCAGCTTAAGCGCATCGAATTCATCGGCACTGGGCGAAACGGCGGCCAGGCGCAGGCGAGATGTCGCCTTGAGGAATTCCAACTGGGCCTGGTAGACGATCCAGCCCGAATTATGGATCTTCTTCGCCAGCATCGATCTCTGACTGTCAGTAGAATTGTAAACCATCACGGTCGCGACAAAAAATACGATCGTCGTCACCACCATGGCGGCGGAGACGAGGCGCATGCCGCGCGTGGTCAGTTTATCGAACGATAAATTCAATGGACTTGACCTGCCACACCATGCGCTCTCGGAAGGTCGCGGAATTGAACCGGGGCTCCGCGTCCATGGGATAGATGATCCAGAACGGGCCCTTGTCGCGCACCGGCATCGAAAGCTTATTGCGGCGCGTGGCGAGGATCGGGCCGGAATAGGTCATGTCCTCGGCCGGAATGGCGGCGGAATAATCATTGAGCGCCTCCACCCGCGCTTCTTTTATCTCTCCTGGGAAAAGACGTGACAGATCGAGAAGGCTGGGCCCATCGAAGGCTTGGCGGCCGCGCGTCCAGGGCGTGGTGGTATCGATATGGAAGGGCGGGAACGCCTCGAGCTCCGCCACGGCGACCTGCCGCTCCGCGACGAGGGAGCCGCCGCTGGTCCGCCAGCTGAGCGACAAGGTCTGCGCGGCACTGGCGTCGTCCAGCCCCACCAGCGCACACAGCAGCAGGACGACATGGGCGCGGAATGTCTTCATCAGTCTTGTTCAGGGCAGCTGGGCGAGGCCATAACCGCCCGCGGCCGACCCATTCTCCTCATGATGGCGATGGGTCCATCTTCACATAACGACCAAGGATCGGCGCGGCCAATCCCATCCAGTTTGGCGCTTCACCGGGTCCTCCCGATCCAAATCGGATGCAATTTTTGCGATGCGCAGACAAAAAAATCCCGGCCGGGGTGCCCCGACCGGGTTATCACATTCCTCACTGCCCGACGCACGAACAGGCGCCGCGCCTGACCTTGTGGTGGCTCAGGGCGTGACGACCTGAATCACCTTGCGACTGCCGCGATCGACGATGACGCGGCGGTCGTTCACGACGGTGTACGCATATTCGTCGTGATTGGGCACCGAATAGACCTGAACGCTGGGCGGCAGCGGCTCGCCCACCACCACTTCACGCTGATAGGCGATGGAAGGACGGTTTTCATGGATCACGTAGGAGCGAACCTCCTGCGGGGGCTCGGCCGCCGCGCCCATGGTGGCGCCCACTGCGCCGCCGACCACAGCACCTACGGGGCCGCCGACGACGGCGCCCACAGCCGCGCCGCCCACAGCGCCGGTTGCCGTGGAAGCCTGGGCGAAGACGGCGGTCGGGGATGCAATGGCCAGAGCCACCGCGGCAATATAGATCGGGGACTTCATGTTGATCTCCTCTCGACGGTTGGTCGATGGTTCAAACGAAGGCCCGCGCGCTTCGTTCCCTAGAGGAGAAAAATGTGAAGACGTGAAATATTCGGTTGCGATGTTTAGGCTACGACGGGAAGCCATTTTTCGTTTCTTTATTGCCAAGCTTCTTATTTTGAACGCCACCCCGCTCGACGCGCGCCGCAATTACAAATACCCAAAGCTTGGCCTTAAGGAGCGGAAAGCGGTATGAGCGCTCTCGTCATGCCGCTTTAAGCAGATCCCGCCGCTTGAGCTCCGCAAGCGTCAGATCCAGCACGCGGTTGGCGGTGGCCACGATCTGGTCCGCCTCGGCATAGCTCAGGGTGAAGGGCGGAGCGAGGATCAGTCCGTCCCGCACCGCCCGCATCACCAGCCCTTCGGCGAAGGAAAAGTCGCGCGCGATAAGGCCGACAGTGCCTTGCTCGCCGGCAAATTTTGCGCGGCTCGCCTTGTCCGGGGTGAGTTCCAGCGCACCGATAAGGCCGATCATGCGCGCCTCCCCCACCAGCGGGTGCTCTGCCAGCTTCAGCCAGCGGTCCTGCAGATAGGGGCCGATATCATTCTTGACCCGTGCGACCAGCTGTTCCTCATGCATGATCTTGAGATTGGCGAGCGCCGCCGCGCACCCGCCTGGGTGGCCGCTATAGGTGAAGCCGTGGTTGAAATCGCCCCCATGCTCGATGAAGCCATCCGCGACCCGGTCGCCGACGATGACTCCGCCTAAGGGGAAATAGCCGGAGGTGATGCCCTTGGCGAAGGTAATGAGATCGGGCTGAACGCCCATATATTGGCAACCGAACCACTCGCCCGTGCGGCCAAAACCACAGATCACCTCATCGCTCACCAGCAGCACGTCGCGCTCGCGGCAGATCTTCTGCACTTCCGGCCAATAGCTGGCGGGGGGAATGACGACGCCGCCTGCCCCCTGGATCGGCTCGCCGATGAACGCCGCCACATTCTCCGGACCGGCCTCGTCGATGGCGCGGGCCACCTCGCGGGCCGCGAACAGGCCGAACGCCTCATGGTCCATATCGCCGCCCTCGGCCCACCAATAAGGCTGCTGCACATGGATGATGCCGGGAATGGGCAGCCCGCCCTGGGCGTGCATGGGCTTCATGCCTCCAAGGCTCGCCCCGCCGACGGTCGAGCCGTGATAGGCGTTATGCCGGGCGATGAAGATATGCTTTTCCGGCTTGCCCATGGCGGCCCAATAATGCCGCACCATGCGGATCACCGTATCCACAGCCTCCGATCCGCCGGAGGTGAAGAACACGCGGTTCATCCCCTCCGGGGCGACGGCCGCGATGGCGGCCGCAAGCTCGGCGGCGGCGGGATGGGTCGTCTTGAAGAAGGTGTTGTAATAATCGAGCTTCCGCAGCTGATCGGCGATCGCATCGACGATCTCATGCCGGCCATGCCCGACCTGGGAGCACCACAGGCCCGACATGCCGTCGAGGATCTTGTTGCCCTCGGAATCGAAGATGAAATTCCCCTCCGCATGGGTGATGACCCGCACCCCTTCCGCATTCAGCGCCTTAGTGTCCGAAAAGGGATGCAGATGGTGCTCGGCATCCAGATGGCGCCAATGGGCGGTGGAATTGGAGGGGGGAACGGACGTCACGATTGCGATGCTCCCTCAGAGCCGAAAGGACAAGTTTTCCTTAGGGCCGCCCTGCCCTTTTAACAAGCTTGGCTTTGAGGCGGCGGGTGGGTTGAATTGCCCGCTTTGGCGGCAGGCCGCTAGCCGCGCCGCGACCGAGGGTCCGCCTCGGCACAGGGGACTCTTTGCGTCTCCGGAATGTGCTAGGTCGTCACAAAAAGCGGCCAATGCGTCCGCGCACCGGAGAATGCCCGCATGGATTTGGATTTCTGGCGATCGAAGTGGGAAAACAACCAGATCGCCTTTCACGAAGGCAAGCCGAATGCGCTCCTCGTGAAGCACCTTGCCCATCTCAACCTTCGCCCCGGCGCCCGCATCTTCGTGCCCTTATGTGGCAAGACGCGAGACATCTCGTGGCTGCTCTCGCAAGGTTTTGAGGTCGTCGGTGCCGAGCTGAGTGCGCTCGCTGTCGAGGGTTTGTTCGCCGACCTTGGCGTATCGCCTGAGATCTCGGCTCTGGGCCCGCTCACACGGTGCAGCGCCCCGGGCATAGACATCTTCATCGGCGACATCTTCGAATTGACCCAGGAGACGCTCGGACCGGTGGATGCCGTATATGACAGGGCGGCGCTGGTCGCCCTGCCCGAGCTCCTCCGCGCGCGCTATGCAGCCCATCTCATCGAGATTACCGGCGCGGCGCCACAGCTCCTCATCTGCTTCGATTACGATCAATCCCTCATCGCCGGCCCGCCGTTCGCCGTAAGCACGGAGCACACGCGCATGCTGTACGGGAAAACCCATCGCATCTGCGTCCTTGAGAGCGTGCCGGTTCCTGGCGGCCTGAAGGGCACCTGCGAGGCGACCGAAAGGGTGCTGCTGCTTGAACGTGCGTAGGGCCGGAGAGCGGGCCTTACAGTCGCGTCCAAACCGTCTTGAGATCGGAGTATTTTTCCAACGCGTGGAGCGATTTGTCCCGCCCGAAGCCGGATTGCTTGACCCCGCCGAACGGCACCGTCATGTCGTCGGCGTCGAAACAGTTCACATAAACGACGCCGGCTTTGAAGCGCCGCGCCACCTTGTGGGCGGCCGCGAGATCGCCACTCCAGATGGCGGCGCCGAGACCATAGACCGTGCCGTTCGCGATCTTCACCGCCTCGTCCAGCCCGTCGAAGCCGATCACCGAAAGCACGGGACCGAAGATTTCCTTCTGCTCCAGCGCTGAGCCGGGCGAAACATTGTCAAAAATAGTGGGCGCCACGAACGCACCGCCGGTCTCCTCGCGCACCGCCGTGCCGCCCACGACCAGACGGGCACCTTCCGCAAGGCCCTGGTCGATGGCGGAGAGGATGCGATTTTGATGCGCGCGGCTCACCACCGCGCCGGCCCGCGTGTCCGGGTCAAGCGGGTCCCCGGGCATCCATTGGGCCGCGGCGGCGGCGATGCGCTCCACCAATTCGCTCTTGATGCGATTGTCCACCAGCAGGCGCGAGCCGGCCGTGCACATTTCGCCCTGATTAAAGAAGATGCCGGCCGCCGCCGCCTCGGCCACCGCGTCGAGATCCGGCGCGTCGTGGGCGACGACGAAGCCGGTCTTGCCACCCAGCTCAAGGCCCACGCGCTTCAGATTGGTGTCGGCCGAATAGCGCATGAAATAGCGTCCGACTTCAGTGGAGCCGGTGAAGGCGATGGCATCCACGTCCATGTGCAGACCCAGCGCGGCGCCCGCCTGCTCGCCAAGGCCGGGCACCACATTGAATACGCCGTCCGGGATGCCCGCTTCCTGCGCCAACTCCGCAAGGCGAAGCGCGGTCAACGGGGATTCCTCCGCCGGCTTAAGGATCACGGAATTGCCCATTGCCAACGCCGGCGCGAACTTCCACGCTGCCATGATCATGGGGAAGTTCCACGGCGTCACGCAGCCGACGACACCGAGGGGCTCGCGCAGGATCAGCGCGAGATTTTCGTCGTTGGTGGGCGCGACCTCGCCATAGATCTTATCCGCCGCCTCGCCGTAATAGGCGATGCAATCCGCGGTGGCGCGCACATCGATGGATTTCGCATCCGAGATGGGCTTGCCCATGTTGAGCGTTTCAAGCAGCGCCAGCTCGTCGCGATGGGCACGGACCAGATCTGCGAAACGCATCAGGACGCGCTTACGCTCCCCCGGCTTCAAACCGGCCCAGCGACGATCCTCGAACGCCGTCCGGGCCGCGGAAACGGCGCGATCCACGTCAACGCCGTCGCAGGACGCGATCTGCGCCAGCTCCTGCCCAGTAGCTGGATTAATGGCCGCGAACCGCTTGCCGCTCGCGGCAGGTACGAAGCGACCGTCAATGAAGGCATCGGTACGGAATGTGGAAACGGCACTCGAAGCTGGAGGGGCGCTGGCGCTCATCGACTTACTCCTGCAAGCCTAGCCGTGTAACCGGGCCGGCACCCTCGCCTTTGTCCCCTGGCGTCGTCAAGGCGAACGCCCGGTCACAAGCTGGCCGGGCAGATGGAGCTGCGACGCAGTCCCCTTCCCTCGAGGTACACCGGCGCTCAGCCCTCCCGCTCGGGGGCGCTGCCTTCGCCGTCCTCATCCTCGTCCTCGACCACGGGAATGGCATAGGCGCCCTTGAGCCAGCGGTTGAGGTCCACGTCCGCACACCTTTTGGAACAGAAGGGGCGATAGCGCTCAACGGAAGGTTTGGCGCAGATGGGACATGGGCTGGAGACGAACGGCACCGTGGCCCGCGCCCCCTTTGGCTTATTGTCGTTCACGCCGCGCGCTCCGCCCAGCCTGCGCGGACCGGATAGCCCTCGCTCGTCAACAGCGCGACGGTTTCCGCCAGGGGCAGGCCGACCACCGAACTATAGGAGCCCATGAGCTTCACCACGAACGAACCGGCAATGCCCTGGATGGCATAGCCGCCGGCCTTACCGCGCCATTCCCCGCAGGCGAGATAGGCTGTGATGTCGTCGTGCGAGAGGCGGCGGAACCGCAGGCGGGTTTCCACGAGGCGTGTGCGCGAACGCCCGCGGGCGGAGACCACGCAGAGCCCGGTGAACACCCGGTGCGCACGGCCCGAGAGCAGGCGCAGGCATTCTTCCGCCTCGCCCTGAAGCTCCGGCTTGGGCAGGATGCGCCGGCCCACCGCGACAACCGTGTCGGCGGAAACCACGATGGCCGACATGCCGGCCTCCTTGGCGCGGGCCGCAACCAATTCGCCCTTCTGCCGGGCGAGCCGCTGGGCGAGGTGGCGCGGCAGTTCGCCTTTATCCGGCGTCTCGTCCACGTCGGCGGGCATGAGCAGGTCGGGCTCGATGCCGGCCTGATTGAGCAGAGCGAGCCTGCGGGGCGAACCGGAGGCCAATACGAGCTTCACCCTGTCGTTCACGTCTGCGTCACCTCGAACCGGCTGAAAAAATGCCGCGCAGCACGGGGCACGCGGCGCGCGGACGCTAGCGCAAAGGGTTGCGCGTGTGAACGCCCGTTTGCGCGCATCATAGGCCGGCGCTGCGGCGGGAACGGACAGCGGTCGCATCATCCCGGTGCCGCCGACCGTTCATAAAGCGCTGCTAGAAGGCGGCCGGGGGGGATTTGGAACGAGGACACGCGCGATGCGCATGAGTTTCGCAGCCACCGGTCTCCTGCTTGCCCTTTCCGCGTTGCCGGCCGCCGCCCAGAGCGGCGTCGCCTACGGCCCGGAGCTGGAGGGCTTTGAATATCCCTACCCCGTGGGGCGATTCGACTTCACCTCGCAACGTCAGCCGTTGCACATGGCCTATATGGACGTGAAGCCGGAGCAGGCGAACGGACGCACCATCGTATTGCTGCATGGCAAGAATTTCTGCGGCGCCACATGGGAAGGCGTGATCGCCCCGCTCACCAAGGCCGGCTATCGCGTGGTGGTGCCGGACCAGATCGGGTTCTGCAAATCCTCCAAACCGCAGGACTACCAATTCTCCCTGCACCAGCTCGCCGCCAACACCCATGCCCTGCTCGCGCAGCTCGACGTGGAAAACCCCATCATCATGGGCCATTCCATGGGCGGCATGCTTGCCATCCGCTACGCCCTGACCTTCCCGCAGGACGTCTCGGGGCTGGTGCTGGTCAATCCCATCGGGCTGGAGGACTGGCGCGAAAAAGGTGTGCCCTCGCTCACGGTGGACCAGTGGTTTGCGGGCGAGCAGCGCAACAATTTCGAGGGCATGAAGAAATACCAGCAGAACACCTATTATGCCGGCACCTGGAAGCCCGAGTACGACAAGTGGGTCGACATGCTCGCCGGCATGTATCTCGGCGCCGGCAAGGACAAGGTGGCCTACGACCAGGCGCTCACCTCGGACATGGTGCTGAGCCAGCCGGTGGTACACGAGTTGCACAACATCACGGCGCCCACCTTGCTGTTGATCGGCATGAAGGACAACACGGCCATCGGCAAGGCGGCGGCGCCGGCGGATGTGCAGAAGCAGCTCGGCCATTATCCCGAACTCGGCAAGGCAGCCGCGAAAGCGATACCCGGCGCCACGCTGGTGGAATTCGCCGATCTCGGCCATGCGCCGCAGATCCAGGACCCGGCCGGCTTCAATGCGGCGCTTCTGAAGGGGCTCGACCTGATGAAGTGAGGACGGCGCGCGTCCTCCGCCTTCCCGGGCCTCCCCCTCCCGTCTCACGTGCGGAGAAAGGCAGGGAAGGTCTCCTCCAAAGGTGGAGCCGAGAAGATACGAAAGCGCTCGACACGGTCGTGGCCAAGCCGGCCGCACTGTCAGCCCTGACGGAAGCGCGCCCGCACGTGCCGTTCTAGTTCGTCCCGCACGGTGCGGTAGGCGTCCAGCCGCTGCTCGCGATTGCCGGTCTCAAGCGTGGGATCGGCGGTCGGCCAATATTCCACCCCGAGCGCATTAGTGCGGGTGATTTCCAGCGCGCGATGGTGCGCGTCCGGCGACAGCGAGATGGCGAGGTCGAACCCCAATCCCTCCAGCTCCTCAAGTTCCTCCACGCTCTTGGGCCGGTGGCGGCGCACGTCGAGGCCCACTTCCTCCATCACCGCCGTGACGAAAGGATCGGCCTCGCCCGCGATAACCCCCGCTGAACCCACATAAAGCGACTTGCCGAACAGATGCTTCGCCCAGGCGGAGGCCATGACGGAGCGCACCACATTCTGCCCGCAGATAAAAAGAACCGATTGCGGCCGCGCTGAGCGCGAAGGTACCGCGGGAGGCTCGTCCAACTCATCCTCTCCAATGGAGCGCACAAATCAGGGTAAACAGGCGGCGGGCGGTATCGAAATCCACCTCGATCTTGTCTTTCAGCCGCTCCTGCAGCAGCTCCGAGCCTTCGTTGTGGAGCCCGCGCCGTCCCATGTCGATCGCTTCAATCTGGGTGGGCGAAGCCGTGCGAATGGCGTCGTAATAGCTTTCGCAGACCAGAAAATAGTCCTTCACCACCTTCCGGAACGGTGTGAGCGAGAGGTGGTGCTGCACCACCGGATCTCCGCCCTCGCGCTTGATGTCGAGCACCAGGCGGTTGTCCATCAGGCCGATATGAAGCGTGTACGGCCCGTCTCCCGGATCGTTCGCGAGGGCGAAACGATTGTCTTCGAGCAGATCATAGATGGCCGTCGCGCGCTCGTGCTCCACATCGGGCCCGCCGCGACCGATGGAGGTTTCGTCCAGGGTGACGCTACACAGGCGGTCGGTGCGGGAGCTTTGCGTCATGGCATCAGGCGTCCGGGCTGCCGGCGTTGGAACGGATGAGGACGGAACGCCCGTGGGCCTGCAGGCGCTCCACCTCGGCGAGACGTACCGCCGCTCCGCCGATCACGCGCAGGGCTTCCGGCGTGCATTTCAGCAGCGAGGTGCGCTTCATGAAGTCCAGCACGCCGAGGCCTGACGAAAAACGGGCCGAGCGCGCGGTCGGCAGG
This sequence comes from Roseixanthobacter pseudopolyaromaticivorans, assembly GCF_043195145.2. Classification (NCBI taxonomy): domain Bacteria; kingdom Pseudomonadati; phylum Pseudomonadota; class Alphaproteobacteria; order Hyphomicrobiales; family Xanthobacteraceae; genus Roseixanthobacter; species Roseixanthobacter pseudopolyaromaticivorans. The sequence continues at coordinate 1,327,725 of NZ_CM195539.1, read as the reverse complement.
ACGTGGTTCGTGCCGCCCACATAATCACCGATGGCTTCGGGCGTATAGGCGCCGATAAAGATCGCACCCGCGTGGCGGATGCGGGCGGCGAGCGCCTCGGCATCGGCACTGTGGATCTCCAGGTGCTCGGGCGCCACGCGGTCCACCAACGGGACAGCGGTCGCGAGGTCGTCCACCAGAATGATGGCACCGTGGTCGCGCCAGGACGCGCGGGCGATCTCGGCCCGCGGCAAGGTGGCGAGCATGCTTTCCACCGAGCGCTCCACCTGATCCGCCAGCGCTGGGCTGTCGGTCACGAGGATCGACTGGGCGGCGGTGTCATGCTCGGCCTGCGCCAGCAGATCGGCGGCGATCCAGTCCGGATTGGCCTCCCCGTCCGCCAGGATCAGCACTTCGGACGGGCCAGCCACCATGTCGATGCCCACCTTGCCGAACACCTGCCGCTTGGCGGCGGCCACATAGGCATTGCCGGGACCGACGATCTTGTCCACCGGGGCGATGGTCTGGGTGCCGTAGGCGAGCGCGGCCACGGCCTGCGCGCCACCCACGCGATACACCTCGTCGACGCCGGCGAGACGGGCGGCGGCCAGCACCAGGGGGGCAATCTCCCCATCGGGCGCCGGCACCACCATGACCACGCGGGGCACGCCAGCGACCTTCGCCGGCACCGCATTCATCAGCACCGAGGAGGGATAGGCGGCGGTTCCGCCGGGCACGTAAAGCCCCACCGCATCCACGCTGGTCCAGCGCTGGCCAAGCTCCACGCCGACAGCATCGGTGTAGCGCTCGTCCTGGGGCTTCTGCCGCGCATGATGGGAGAAGATCCGGGCCTTCGCGAACTCCAGGGCCTCGCGCGTCTCGGCCGGGATGGAGGCGAGCGCGGCGTCGATCTCCGCATCGGTGACGCGAATGCCACGCTCGGCGAGATTCACCCGGTCGAGCCGGGCGGAGATTTCGATCAGGGCGTCATCGCCCCGCGCGCGGATGTCGGCGATGATCTGCGCCACGACGGCGGCGACATCCGCATCGGTTTCCCGCTTGCTGGCGAGAAATGCGGCGAAGGCGGCGGGAAAATCGCTTTGCTGGGTATGAAGACGGATCGGCATGCCGTCTCCCTAGAGCATGTGCCCGAAAAGTTGAATGCCTTTTCCGCTCCGCTCTGGCTCGGGGCGGGTGCGACGCATCGCGCGATCCTCTCCCCGCCGCTCGTTTCAGCCGACCTTCACATCCGGCAGCGGATCGTGCTTGGGGGCGCAGGTGCAGCCCCAGGCGGGGCCGAGATCGCTCAGCCGCGCCTCGATGCATTCCACCGACAGGCGGATTTCCGCACCGCCGGAGAAAGTCAGCAAAATATGGCCGGAGGGCTCGTCCGTGGGCTCGAACGTGACCGCGAGCAAGTTCAGAACCGTCTCGCTCTTGCGCGGGTCGAAGCCACGGGCCTGCACGGCGCTGACGCGCTCAAAATGCAGCCCGGCGCGCCGGCGCACCAATTCGTCAGCTGTTTCCATCTGGTCCCAGTCGAACCGATTGAGCAGGAGGGCGAACCGGCGGCTGCTCGGCAGGAAGCCGATATCCTCCACCTTGATCACCGCATCCTGAAGATGAGCCGAGATGATGGCGAGGTCTTCGCCATCCATGGCGAGGAGCTTGAGACTTTCCATCGGCGTGCGGCCTTCTTATCGCTTCTTGTGACGAACCGCAGATGGCGACGCCCACGCCATCCATCAAGGGACCGCGTGCATTTGCATGCCGCCCCATCATGGCGCGCGATGCTGCGCGCACAAATTCCTCAGCCGCTGATGCGCTCGATCTGCGCGCCGCAGCGCGAAAGCTTCTCTTCCAGCCGCTCGAAGCCGCGGTCGAGGTGATACACCCGCTGCACCATGGTTTCGCCCTCGGCAGCAAGGCCGGCGATCACAAGCGAAACCGAAGCGCGCAGATCGGTGGCCATAACGGGCGCGCCGGTGAGCCGCTCGGTGCCCTCGACGGTTGCGGTATCTCCATCCAGCTGGATCTTGGCGCCGAGCCGCGCCAATTCCTGCACATGCATGAAGCGATTCTCGAAAATCGTCTCGGTGATGCGGGAGCGGCCCTTCGCACGGGTCATCAGCGCCATGAACTGCGCCTGAAGATCGGTGGGGAAACCGGGGAACGGGGCGGTCGTCACATCAACGGCGGTGATACCGGCACCGTTGCGGCGCACGCGGATACCCTCATTGGTGGCGTCGATCTCTGCGCCCGCCGCCCGCAGCGTGTCGAGCGCGCTCTCCAGCAGATCCGGCCGCGCACCGGAAAGCATCACATCGCCCCCGACCATGGCGGTGGCCATGGCATAGGTGCCGGTCTCGATGCGGTCAGGCAGAACCGCATGGCGTGCCCCCCGCAGGCGCGGGACGCCCTGAATCTCGATCCGCGGCGTGCCGGCGCCGGAAATGCGGGCGCCCATCTTCACCAGGCAGTCGGCAAGATCGACCACTTCCGGCTCGCAGGCGGCGTTCTCGATCACCGTATCCCCATGGGCGACGGCCGCCGCCATGATGGCGGTGTGGGTGGCGCCCACCGAAACCTTCGGGAACACGATGCGCGCGCCCTGCAGCCCCTTCGGCGCACGGGCGAGCACATAGCCCGCGTCGATCTCAATTTCAGCGCCCAGCGCCCGAAGGGCGTCCAGATGAAAATCCACCGGCCGGGTGCCGATGGCGCAACCGCCGGGCAGCGAGACCCGCGCCTCGCCCATGCGGGCCAGCAGCGGCCCGACCACCCAGAAGCTCGCGCGCATCCGCGACACGAGGTCGTAAGGCGCGGTGGTATCGACGATCACACGCGCGTCGATCTCCAGCGTCTGGCCGGCGTGGGGATCGTCCCCGTTGCGCTTGCCGTTGGTGGTGATATCGACGCCATGATTGCCGAGGATGCGCTGAAGCAGCGCCACGTCGGCGAGGCGCGGCACGTTCTCGAGGATCAGCTTCTCTTCGGACAGCAGGCTCGCGATCATCAGCGGCAAGGCGGCATTCTTGGCGCCCGAGATGGGAATCGTGCCTTCAAGGGAAGACCCGCCGACGATGCGAATTTTATCCATGCGCTGAACGCTCCTGGTGCCCGGTGGCCGCCCTGCCCCTCGTCACGGCCGTCGAGTAAACGCGTTGTCTAGCAAGGCTCGCCCTCGGGCACAATGATGGCCGGCTTCAATCCACCACCCGCGGACACCAGCGCACCTTCCGAAACGGAAAATCAGGTCATTTCGTCCCGCTCGGGAGATGGCTCCTCCGAAGTGACGCCCGTCGTCGCCCCATTGCCAGTCGCAGGCCGATCGGCCTCTTCCTTGCGGGCGCGCCCCTGGGCCTTGCGGCGGGCAAGATTGGCCCGCAAGGCCTGGGCAAGGCGAGCGGACTTATCCTGCGTGGGGGTCTTTGGGTCGGCGGCCATGTCCAAGGGTTAGCCGCGTCCGCATCATGAGGCAAGAGTCGCCGCGCGGAAGCTTTTGCAGGGGATGGGGCGGACGCGGATGCATGGCACCCTTGAATCTCGCGACGGCTCCACGTATGAGGAGCGCCTGTTTCGGCCGTGGGGCTTGCGCGGAAGCGTGGTTACAGGCAACGCGGCGCGGGGGCTGATGGTCCCCGAAGCCCGAGACAGGAAGCCTTGAACGCTTCAGGGCCGCAATAGCTCAGCTGGTAGAGCACCTCATTCGTAATGAGGGGGTCGGGGGTTCGAATCCCTCTTGCGGCACCATTTTACCTTACTTTTCAATGACTTAGCCCTCGGTGATACAAGCCGAGGGATACAACTTGAGTCGTTGGCTTTTATCGCTGCCCTATTTGCAGAGGTCCCGGCATGGCGTCTTTCGCTATCGGCGGGCGGTTCCCTTGTCGCTCAGGGAAACAGCCGGGAAGCGGGAAATCCTCATCTCGTTGCGGACCAAGAACCCTGCGGACGCAGAGTTGCGCCTTCTGCAAGCGCACTTGGATGCTGAAACGTGGCTGAGAGCGCTTCAGCCTGGTGCGCCAATCGAGCCGCTGCCCTGGCCTCCACATAACCTGAATCCGCCCGCAAGCACCGCTCCGGCGCCGCAGGGCGCTTCAAGTGCCCAGCTTGTGCCCCCAATGGCGCCCCAGGCGCCCAACGCAAACCAACCGAATCCGGTTACGTTAAACGGTGCGCTCGCCCTCTACCTCGACTTGAAGGAGAACGAATTCGCCGCTTTCAAAGGCCGGCAAAGGCAAGTGCGGCTGAACGAAAAACACCGAGTGCTCAGATATCTCACGCAGGCGCTGGGATGCGATAAAGCGGTGGTCTCCCTCACACGGGAGGACGCCAGAACCTTCCGCGACTTCCTCCGGGGCAATGGACTCGCCCCCGGCTCAATCAATAAAAACATAAAAATTGCAGCTGCGATCATACAGACCACGCTGATCGAGCATCAGCTGACCACGAGAAATCCATTTCACAATTTTCATGTGGCCAATGAGATTGCTGATCGAGACGCCCGCCTTCCCCTCAGCACGGAGGAAATCGACACCGTTCTGCGGCTCAAGGTGAACGACGAGCTATTAGCCATCGTCAAGCTCTTGGCCTTCACCGGCGCTCGACTGAACGAAATCGCCGGCCTGACGTGGGAGGACATTCGGCTTTCTTCAGCAGGCCAGGAAATTGCGCATATCGAAATCAGAGCAAATGCCGTGCGCAGCCTCAAAACTGCCAATAGCCGGCGCACCGTCCCGTTGATTTCCGTAGCGGAATATGCTATACTCCAGTACCTTAACCTGACATCAACCCCACCTTCGCCGACAGCTCCGGTCTTCCCTCGATATGGACGTCCAGGGGGCTCGGACGCCGCATCGGCGGCCTTGATGAAAGCGCTCCGGAAGGCGGGCATCACTGATGCTCGGAAATCCATTCATTCCTTGCGCCACAGCATGAAGCAGGCCCTTCGGGATGCAGGGTGTCCCAAGGACCTCCGGGACGCGATCCAAGGGCACGCCTCAGGCAGCATTGCCGAGAACTACGGGCTCGGCCATTCTCTTAAGCAAATGAATTTCTGGATCGAAAGCGGATTAAATGGTATAAAAATCGGAAAATTACGTAACTACTTATAAAATATCGCGCTAGACCTTGACAAACCACGGACGAACGTGGTATAGTGCGAGCATTAATTTCGAGACTTCACCCTGCACGGCCAAAGGGCTGGGGAGTTGCCGCTACAGGCGAAAGGCGTCGCTAAGTTCTCCGGGGAACTGGCTCCGCCTGCCCCGATGGTCTTAAACGTCATCTACCGGATGATGGGCCAACATCGGCTTTCGCTGTTAGCTGAGGAGCTCACCCCGCACGGCCTGATTGGCCGCAAGGGCGTCGCCCGCTCCCTGTGTCCACAAAATTATAAATAATAACGAAAGGAGGCAACAATGAATGAAAGCTAAACAAAAGCTCACTCTAACCCTTAGAGTGAGGGTAAGTCCCGAAACATTATTTGCATTATCAACGCTCGCTAAGCGTGATGGCTCAGATCAAAGTAAAACTATTCGGATGTTGATCTGGCGTGAATTTAACCACCACGCTGCATTAGAAAAATAGTTTAAATTCGTCTCATTAAATATCAGATGGATTTAACATATATATTATGAATGACATAAGCGAGCGCATTTCGCCGCCTATGAACGTGAAATTCAAAACCACCCACACATATTCCGCTTCTGAAAATTCACATTTCAGGGCATTTGTAGAATATTGCCTATAACAATATAAATATAATTCAAACAGTATTCAACTATAAGGACAAATTATACATGAACAAAATATATATAACAAAAAATAACATACATTATATTACAAATGGGATTCTGATTGACGGTGACATTGAGGAGTTTCAATCCCTGAAGCGCCGCAAACCTCAGTCGAATATATATCACATAACTCTTACTTTTAACCAAAATAGATTTTCGTCAGCGAGTTTCTATGGAGCATCATATAGGCAAAGATATCAAAATATCGACAATATCACTCCGATATTATTCGATCTCGTTCGCGGATGGTATATGAACGGCCTGCTTAGGCATGCTATTCCGCATTTCAATAGACCAAATAAACAGAAAATATTACCAAAATTTGTCTGCTATATTGATGACAAGAGCGACGATAGCCCACGCCCTCACGTCCACGGAATAATGTGGGTGCCAGAAGACAGGAATTCCCGAATTCATCAATGGCTTACTTCCGGGAACGGTGACTTCTCATGGTATCATATCGAACCACGGGGCAATTATCACTGCCGTCCGATACCCGGAGACCAGATCGGAAATGTTTTCGGATACGCCTCAAAATACTTCCAGAAACGATACTCTGACGCCCCTCAATATCTCGTCATGAAGCTGCCGAATTGAATGGAGCGCCCCGCCTCACCTAAGAAGCTGCTTAAATCAATAAATTATATTTACGTTGTTTATGCAAAGTTTTATTTATACGCACATAGGTCAGATGAAATATTATCGATACTAATCGCAATTATTACATTTTTATAATCGAAAAGAAAATTGATACTGAAACAAATACTGATAGGCCGCCACATCTCCCAATTGACACGATAAGGCTATTGGAAGGTGAGGCGACCTTCAGCGCCGGGGCATTCAACCACCCCATCTCGCCAAACCAGCCGCCGCAGCCGCCGGCGCATCTTTGATGCGATAAATGGATTGGCGGGATAGGCCGGTAATAGCCGCAATCTCACTTACGCCAACTCCCTTAGACAGAGAATCCCTTACCGTTTCGAATTGCTCCGCTGTAAAGCTGGGCTTTCGGCCTCTATAGGCGTCCCCTCGCCCCTTGGCATGCTCAATGCCAGCGCGTTGCGCCTCTTTGGTCGCCTCGGCCTGCGCCTGTGCGGTAGCGGCCATAAATGCGATCAACGCATCCCGGACGGCCTGCTGCATGGGGTCCCGGGTAGCGCCATCAAAAGTGAGGCCATTGATCACCGTCCGGATAATCACCCCTCGCCTCATGAACTCCCGGATGGCGTCCGTCACATCCTGATAATTGCGCCCCAGGCGATCCACCCACCGCACGACCAATGTGTCGCCGGCTCGGAGCATGTCGAAAAGCCTCCGGCCCTGGGGTCTCTCATTCAGCTTCGTGCTAACGCCCGACACGCCTTCGTCGGAAATCACCTCATCGATCTTGAAGCCCGCCTGCTCCGCATGCTTGCGCTGGTGAGCGATGGTCTGATCGACGGTCGAAACACGAGCATAAAAAATGGTCGCCAATTCGCTCCCCCAAACTGTCCGTTGATCTGATGTCCGTATAATATATGTCCGAAATGCAAAAATCAACCCTTACGGACACTTGAATTGGGCGCTGACTAAGTGTCCATTAGGGCATGCGCTATCGAACATCATTCGAAACTTTCGACCCCAGTATTGACACGATTGACATAGATTTCCTGCGCTTTGACCAAAGATTAAATCGACACTTTTAAGGTGACAATTTATAGGGCGGATATTCCTAAATTGAAGAGATACGAAGATTCGAGCCGAACGTCTTGGTCGACGGCGCGTGGTAATGACGAAAAAAACGCTGCTCTGGATGATTGAAAAGAACTAAAATGATACCAGTAGACGCATAATAAATGTTAAAATGGACTTAACCTTTGGGATAAACCTCCCGTGGGGGTATAACTATGTGATTCACCTCTACCCGGTTTACAGATGGTTTGATGAGCGACGGAGTACTTGTTAATGCACGGTCAATGGGTGAAAAATTCGCCCGATAACAGCAAAATATTCGTTCTCGACATTGATGACTGCGGCACCTTTTTTGAGGGGCATGCATATTATTTTGTAGATGGGTGTCAACCTGCGTGGATGCCTATTCGCACGTCATCTAACAGCGGACGAGAGTCCACTTCCAGTCTTGTGTTCACACTTACACCCGATGGAAAGAAGGTAATCAGTGGAACTGAGATATCTCAAGCTTATCCTGATGGAAGCGTGCCTCCTGCACTTGAGCTAATTCTCAATCGAAGCGCAAAGAGCCTTAGGATTGACTACCGAAATCCATTAAATCAGAAAAGCGGGTACATAATATTGCGTCCCGGAAAATCAAATAGCCCTGGACGGAGTCCGATCAGATCGATTAAATCGTGGCAATCATTTAAAAAATATGCGATTTCCGTAGAAAGAGGACGATATATATTCAGAGGACAGTCTGTTTGTAATCGACTAAGGACGGCATTTCACCGAACTAGGCGAAAAGATTTGTTTAATTTCATTACGGAAGATATTCCATATATTCACCGTGTGCTTTCAGCAAAAACACATCACCTCTTCAATTTAGCGGATCCGGCCCAAAATGGTGCGTTCTGGAACCTGATTCAACACCACGGGTATCCAACCCCTCTTTTAGATTGGACCTACTCACCTTTTGTCGCCTCGTACTTCGCCTTTAAAGGTGCGACAGCAGAGGTTTCCAAAGTGAGGATCTTTGTATTTGATAAACGAGAATGGATGCGAGATTTTAAACAAATGCAAACTGTCATTCATATTCCTCCGCATTTCTCAATTTTTGAAGCGCTGCCCATAAATAATGAGCGATCAATCCCGCAACAGGCTATATCTACAGTTAGTAATGTTGACGATATTGAAACATATATAAAACAATGTGAAAAATTGAGAAATAAAACATATTTGCAGGCCATCGACCTTCCAAGTATTTCAAGACCGGAAGTTCTTAGAGAGCTGAGTTTGATGGGAATTACACCTGGATCACTATTCCCTGGATTTGACGGAATCTGTCAAGAGATGCGTGAGCGATATTTTGAACTATGACCTTTTGAATCAACGAAGGTTCTATCGGTTATTACGCTGGTGAAGAGGTGGAGCGGGTTTTCGGCCCTTTTGAAGCGGCCTCGGTTTGACGGCCCCTTCTGGAAACGGCCGGAACAGCTCGGAGATATGCACGTTGAGCGACTGAGCGATTTGTTCCAGTAAGTCCACCGACCCGTTGGCGCGCTCAACCTCCAGGCTGGCTAAATACGACATATCGACCTGCGCAGCGAAGGCCAAAGCCTCTTGGGTGAGACCCCTCTCCACCCTTAGCCTCCGCAGATTCCATGCCACTAATCGCTTCGCTTTCATCCTCGCAGGGCAACGCCTTGCGGGGATACAATCTATGGATTATAGCCCATAAATTAGAGAAAGCCGCAATCTTGCGGCCTGCGCGATCAGAGCCGGGGGGGCTCGAATGCGGATAGCCGTTCTCATTATCTCGTTGTGCCTGGTGGCCATTCTTGGCCTGCAGTCCTGTGCCATCATGGTCGGAAGCAATCTCATCAGCGATAAGACGACTTCCGAAGCCGGCGCCGCTGGCCTGGTGATGGCCTTCATGTTCGTGCTCGGCGGGGCATTCGCGATGGGCCTCCCCCGCCTCTCCGCAGCGATTTTTCTCGCAGCGGGCCTTATCGGTTTTGCCATGGCCTCCGCATCGATCTTTCGCGATTTGCAAATTTGGGCGGGGATTTCATGCGTCCTTGCCGTCCTTGCCCTTCTCGGGCGCCGTGAAATCCGAAAAGCGAATTAATCTATTCGATCCAACAAGGGATTATTTGCAGCCATGACCGAATATAATGCTCCTCGGGAAGAAGAGATTCAGGCGCCTTCAGGCATCCATTCAAACCCACCCCTCAACGATCCATCGGCGAAATCCGTTAAATACACGACAAAAAAGGCCAAAGAAGATCCTTTGCAATTTTGCCTACTTCCGCTATACTACTCGATAATTATATTCATACCATATTTTTTGATTGAGTCAGGCTACATCACCAAAGGAAACGCAGGGCTTTTGTCATTTTTCATGATCGTATTATCTTTAGGATTTCTAATTCGGTATATTACGCAAGCGGTTAGAGATATTCGGTCATTACCGATGAGCTTGAATATCGCAACCGGCACCTTAATGTTCTTATCAGCATTACTAATGCCTCCGGTCTATTTTGGAGTTCGATACATCGCAACACATTCAGGGTTGTATCTTATTTTTGTTAGTCTAATTATATATATCGGAACTATTTTATTCAATTACTCGTCCTTCATCTTCAATTAACGAGCGAATAGTTCAGATCTGACTATTTCGTGAGCATCGGCTTCGGAATGGGTGCAATGTCGACGAACATTCGGTGGCCGAACCGATGCACCGCAGGAGAACGAGCTAATGTCGAAGCGAAGAGCAATAGCCGGCGCATTGGTAACGGCATGGCTTTCGTCTGTATCAATTTCTACACCCGCAGATGCCTGGAGCTGGACCGACGATGCCGCCGGCCAGAAGCGTGATCAAGAGGCAAGGCACTGGCTCACGGCGCAGAACATATGCGGCGTGCAGCTCAAGGCGGACTATCTTGCGGATTTGGATTCCTGGATTGTCACGCATTTCACGACGATGGCTGATGACTATCGTCAGTTCCTCCTCGGCTCCGTTCAGAGAGCGAACGCCGACTATCTCCAGAATGCAAAGCCGGAGGAAATTAAGAAGGAATGCGCTGGTCGGGTGGAAGAGGCGTCCAAAGCCGGAGTCATCGCCGACACCAATGCCAAGCCCTTCCAATGGGCGGCTATGGCATCGCAGACCGCAGGAACACCCACCCCAAGCGCACCGCCACCAGCCGCCGTCTCAACTCCAATGGCCCCCACCGTCCCGGCCACATCACCTAAGCTTTCAGATTTCATCGGTGTCTGGAGCGACGTGACGGATGCATGTCAAAGCTACAAGCAGCGGACGGAAGGACCGTGGTTTGAGATCAAGGAAAAGTCCTTTACGTCTGAGGGCGGCGGGCTTTGCAAGGCTCCCACCTACACTCTGAAAGGGAATGGCCTCACCATATCTGCACGTTGCAGAGCTGAGGAGTCGGGTTATGAGCCCTACAAAGAGACATTCACTCTGCACGAAGGCCGGCTTAAGAGTGCCGACAGAACCTTTATGCGCTGCACCTCGGCTACTTCCGGCGGGAATTCAGCGGCGCCCACACAAAACGAGAGGGGGGCGCTGAGAGGCCTCATAGCCATCATTGGCAAGCCAAAGAGCAATGCAGAAGCCATCGCCCAGAACACAATCATCATGGTTTCAAGCGCCCAAATGTGCGGTTTGGGAAAACGTGGCACCGCATATTCGAAGCAAAATGACCGAGCAATTCAAGGAGCAATTGCCGCAGCCTATGGGAATAGCGGGCAACAGGAAATAAGGAAAATCACCACGGGCATAATGAGGTGGCTGAATACAACAGAGTCGCCCGCAGAAGCCCGAAACGCCCTTTGCAGAATGATCGATAATTCGCTGGCTCACTTGGGGTTCTGAACTCTGGACCGGCGCTTGGATGACCAAGGCCGTCAACTCGCCGGAAAAGCGGGCGTGGATTCCCTCCAGATCGCGTCAAAGCAGGGATACAAGGGCGGGGGTCAAAGGGATACAATCACTGATCCGAGGGCCAAGTCAGAGAGTAAGGAAATGGATTTTCCGGTCCGCGCCCGAGACAGGAAGCCTTGAATGCTTCAGGGCCGCAATAGCTCAGCTGGTAGAGCACCTCATTCGTAATGAGGGGGTCGGGGGTTCGAATCCCTCTTGCGGCACCATTTCCTGGAAAAAATATATTTAATTTCATATGTTTGCTGGCAGCCAATCGCGCCAGCCGACAAATCGGCCCACAAAATCACCCGACTGTTCGCTCACGGGAACTTTGGGATGGCGCGAGACCGACCGGATTGCGACGTCGTCGGTCGGGGTGCCGGTCGTTCTACCTATTGCGCAGTCGCGTGCTCGACACCTAATCCAAGGTAGCAGTTGCAGCTTCTCGAAGCGCAAAGAGTGGGCGGGGCTGGGGGGTCAGCAAAAGCCTGCGGTCTTGGCATTCATGCTCGGCTATTCACGAGTCCCACAATCTAGCTTAAGCGTGGGATTAGCGAAATTAATGCTGACAGGCGATCCATGCAGGCGGATTTTCAGGACGTAGCCCATCGCCTTTGGGATGAAATTTCCGATTTCGAGCAGACCCAGTCCGGATCCGCCGTGACCCACCTCATGGGCGCGCTGTGCAAGCGGGTGGGCGCGTGGAATGCGACATGGGCCGGCGCAATCCGGGTGAATGACGCGCCGGACGGCGATCCGCTTCAAGGGTGGCGGGTTGCCTCGGTTCAGGCGCTGCATCCGGTCGAGCCCCACCCGGATGAAACCCACTTCATGGAGATCCTCGATGTGTGGGACCGTCGAGAGATCGACCCCTCTTTCCTGCTGCCGCTTAAGCAGGTGGGCGCCTTCAGAAGCTATTCGCTGCGGCGCGAGTTGCCGCGCAGCTGGTTCTCATCGGAATTCTACAAGCGCCATTACGCCTCCGTGGGCACGCGCGACGCTGCATTCGTCGCGTTTCCGCTTAACGATGATTGCGAGTCGCATTTCGGTTTCTATTCCAAAACAACTTTCCAGGACCAGCATATTGCAGAATTGATCTACGCATTGCGCGGTATAAAATGGTTTCATCGCCACTTAATGTTGAGCAACGGCTTGTTTCTGGCGAAAGAATTGCTCACGCCGGCTGAGCGCAAGGTCTTGCGCCTTTTGCTTACCAAGGCGTCGGAAGCCGAGATCGCGCGCGTTCTGGACCTCTCGAAGGCAACGGTGCACCAGCGGGTCACAAGTATATTTCGGAAGTTCGGTGTTTCCAGCCGCGCAGCGCTGATGAGCCTATGGATCCAAAGTGTAAGCTGAAACCCCGCGGATAATCGTATCCTCTATTTAGAGGAATGGTGAAAATTACCCGACGATACTATGCTTCGCCGACGACGCTGCGCGAGGGTGGCTAACGACACTCGCCTGTGGCATGGGGGCTGGAATGGCGGGGCTGATGGGGGGTGCTGGAGCGAACGTTCCGCACCAAGGTGTTCTTTCGCGGCGCGCGATTGCGCTGCTATCCAGCTCGGCATTGGTCTTCGCTTCTGGTCCGGTTTTAGCTCAAGCGTTGCCCACCGGCGGCAGCATATCGTCTGGGCAGGCAGCCATCTCGTCTTCCTCGGGATCGAGCATGCTGATCACCCAGGGCTCGCGCACTGCCATTATCAATTGGGGCAGCTTCTCCATCGGTGCCGGAAACAGCGTGCGTTTCGAAAATGGCGCCGGTGCGACGCTCAACCGCGTCACCGGCCTCTCGCGCTCGCAGATCGATGGCATGCTTTCCGCGACCGGCAGCGTCTATCTGGTCAATCCCAACGGCATCACTGTCGGACCCGGCGGCCAGGTGAGCACCGGCGGCTCATTCGTGGCCTCGACGCATGATGTCTCGGATGCCGAGTTCAATGCCGGCGGGGCCATGACCTTCCGGGGATCCAGCAAGGCCAGCGTCATCAACTACGGTACCATCGGCGCGCTCGGCGGCGACGTGGCCCTGATCGCCCGGAAGGTGGAGAATGCCGGCACCATCACTGCGCCCAACGGCACAGTGGGGCTGGCGGCCGGCTACGAAGTGCTGGTGCGCGACGCCGCGCTCTCCGACGGCAAGTTCGTGGTGAAGGTCGGCGGGGCCGATACCGAGGCGAAGACCTCCGGTGTCATCAAAGCCGCCGAGGTGGAGCTGAAGGCCAACGGCGGCAACGTCTATGCGCTGGCGGGCAATACGCACAGCCTCACCAAGGCTACCGGCATCGCCAGCAGGGGCGGACGCATTTTCCTGACGGCTGGCGAGGGGGGCACCGTCACCGCCACCCAAAAGGTGGTCGCGCGCTCCGCACCCTCGGGAGCACGGGCGAAGGGCGGCGAGATCCGAGTCTCCGGCGGAAAGGTTACGGTCTCGGGCAAGCTGGATGCCACTGGCGAAGGAGACAACGGCGGCACCATCGTCGTGACGGCCCGCGAGATCGAGCTGGCGGCGGGCGCCGATCTGGATGTGTCCGGATCCGCGGGCGGCCTGGTGCTGGTGGGTGGCGACTATCAAGGTGGCAAGGACGCGGCGACAAAATATCTATCGGCGACGGTGGCCAATGCCGAGACGGTGACGGTGGCACCGGGCGCCACCATCCGGGCGGACGGCACGCAAGGGGCCGGCGGCAAGGTGGTGGTGTGGTCCGATTCGCACACCAGCTTCCAAGGCTCTCTTTCCGCCACGGGCGCCGGCATGGCCGACGGCGGCGATGCGGAAGTCTCCGGAAAGGCGGTGCTGGATTTTCGCGGCACGGCGGACCTACGCAGCGAAGGCGGCAGCTTCGGCACCTTGCTGCTTGATCCATACGATCTGACCATTTCGGCGGGAACCAGTTCCGGCATGTCCGGCTTCGATGCCAGCGCCGATAACAGCATCCTCAATGTGACCACGCTTACCGCCGCCCTTGCCGGCGCGAACGTGGTGGTGACAACTGGAAGCAGTGGTTCGCAGGCGGGCAACATCACGGTAGCCACGCCCATTACCTGGAGCGCGAACAGCGTGCTGACGCTGACCGCGGCGGGCAGCATCCTGATCAATGCGGATATCACCGCGACCGGCGCGACGGCGGGATTGGCGCTGAACTTCGGCGGCAGCTACAGCCTGAACAATGGCGCGCGCGTCACCCTCTCGGGCGCGTCCGCCTCCTTCGCCACCAATGGCTCCGCTTATACCTTGATCCACGACGCCACAGGCCTTCAGGCCATGGGAACCAGCGGCCTCTACGCTCTCGGCAACGACATCGACGCCTCGGCCACGGCGGGCTGGAACGCCGGTGCCGGATTCGCGCCCATCGGGGCCTTCGCCGGAACATTCACCGGTTTGAATCACGTCATCGACGGGCTCACCATCAACCGCCCCGACACCGACAGTGTCGGCCTGTTCGGCTCCACGAGCGGTGCGACCATCAGCAATATCGGCCTGACCAACAGCCGCGTCACCGGGCGCGAAAGGGTCGGCGGACTCATTGGTAACCAGATAGACAGCTCGGTTAGGGCCTCTTTCAGTGACGGTATTATCGTCGGCTTGCAGGATAATGTCGGCGGGCTGGTCGGCATCGTCTTTGGTTTAGGGAGCGTGACGGATTCCTACACCCTCGGCTCTGTCTCCGGAGGCGGCAGGACCGGTGGCCTGGTTGGACTGTTGAACGGGAGCATATCTGCGGTGTCCGTTTCCGGATCCCACAGTCAGGCGAGCGTCGCCGGGACCTCGCAGGTCGGTGGCCTGGTGGGCTTTACCGTGGGCGGCGATTTCTCGGTGTCGGTCAGCAACAGCTACAGTGTCGGGAGCGTGACCGGCGACAGCAATGTCGGCGGGCTGATCGGTGATGCGCGGGGAAGCATTTCGAATGTCTACAGCACCGGCCGCGTTTCAGGTTCGTCATCGGTCGGTGGGCTGATTGGCAATGACATCGCTTCGATCAGCGGCGCGTATTGGGACGTCGACAGCTCGGGCACGAGCAATGCCGTGGGCGCGGGCAGCGGCACCGGCATTACCGCGATCTACAGGTCTTCCACGACGCCGAATGCGTTCGCGCAGGCCACCTATGCCGGATTCGACTTCGCCAACACCTGGTACATGATCGAGGGCTCGACGAGGCCCTTCCTGCGTTCGGAATATTCCACCACCATCGCCAACGCTCACCATCTCCAGTTGATGAGCATGAATCTTGGCGCCAGCTACACGCTGGGCGCCAATATCGATCTCTCCGTCTTGCAGCAGCCCGCACAGATGTGGAGCAGCGCGGGCTTTTCGCCGGTTGGGTCGATGGCAACGCCCTTCACCGGGAGCCTGAATGGCGCGGGCCATACGCTGGCCAATCTCTATATCAACCGGCCGAGTGCCGATTATACTGGCTTGTTTGGCGCCACGGGGAACGCCACGATCGCCAATATCGGATTGCTCGGTGGCTCCGTGGTGGGACGGGGGCAAGTGGGTGGCATTGCGGGTTACGCTGGCAACTCAAATCTTCTGCAAGTATATTCCAGCGCCGCAATCTCCGGGTACAACTTTACTGGTGGACTTCTGGGGGAAAGCTGGATCGGAAGCATCGTCAATTCTTACGTGACGGGTTCGGTCTCTGCCCTCGGCTCCACAGGCGGGCTGATTGGCTATGCGGAGGCAACCAGCCTTTCCAGCGTCTATGCGTCTGGCTACGTCTCAGGCGGTGTCGGAGGAGGGCTTATCGGTGTTTTTGGCTACTCCCCCACATTGGTGAATGCCTACTGGGACAGTGAAACAACAGGACGCTCGACCAGTGTCGGCGGCGGCGTTACGCTTCCGGGCGGCACTGCGCTTACGACGGCCCAATTGCAGGGCACCTTGCCCGCGGGCTTCGACCCCACGGTTTGGGGCACGGGACCGGGATTGTATCCCTATCTGAAGGCGTTCTACGGGGCGGGCGAGGTGCCCGTCGCCATTTCCGGCAAGGCCTATACGGACAGCGGCACGACGGCCTCCAAGGGCGCGGGCGTCACGGTCATGGCCGGCGGTACTCAGGTCGGGCGCGCAACCAGCGGCGCGAACGGCTATTATTACGTCTTGTCCGCGCCCGGCTTCACCGATCCCGGCACCGGCTTCCTGGCCTATACCTCCTCATCCGCCAGCTACGGCAATGCCTCGTCTGGCCTGAACCTGTGGGGCAATACCCTGCGCGTGGCCACGGGCGCAGCGACGAATTCCGCCATGCAAACCGTCCTCGCGGGGGCCTATGGCTCGAATACGGCCGTGGGCACGCTGCTGAGCGGGCTCGCCAATCTCGATGTCTCGGCCTCCGGAGCCTTCGCCGTGGATACGGCCGTCACTCGCACCGGCGCCGTTGGCATTGCCGCGGGCGGCGATCTCGAGATCGCGACGACGGGCACCGTCCAGGGTGGAGGCAATGTCACCTTGTCCGGCAGCCACTTCGTCAACCTGCGCGGCGCGGATGCGGTGGCAAGCACCGGCGGGCGCTGGCTGGTCTATCTGCCGGGCTCCACGGGCAACACCTACGGCGACCTCGACAGTGCCAATTATGCGGTCTGGAACCGGACGCTGGCGGACGGAGCGGTGGCGCAGAGCGGCAATCGCTATATCTTCGCCGTCCAGCCCACAGTGACCATCACGGCGGATGCGGCAACCAAGACCTATGGCGATGCCGTGACCCCGACGGCCTACACGCTGTCCGGCGAAACGGCAGGGGTGGCCGGCGCCTATCTCGGCATCGACAGCGGCGCCTTCACCGCCGGCCCGACCCTTGCAAGCACCGGCAGCGCCGCGACGGCCGATGTCGGCGGCTACACCATCACCGCCTCGGGCGCCACCACGGACCTCGGCTTCGCCATCACCTATGGCACCGGCACCCTGACGGTTGATCCGGCCACGCTCATCGTTACCGCGGACAGTGGCACCATGGTCTATGGAGATCCGGTGCCGACGCTGGGCTACGGCGCCTCGGGCTGGAAGAACGGCCAGACGGACAGCTTGCTGACCGGTGTCGACGTGACCACGGACGCGACCTCCACCTCCGACGTGGGAACGAGCTACACCACCACCGCTTCCGGAGGCACCCTTTCCGGCGCCGCCACGGGGAACTATGTCTTCTCCTACGCGGGCGGCAGCTTCTCCGTGACGCCGCGCCCGCTGACCATCACCGCCGACGGCCAGAGCATGGCGTATGGCGATACGGTGCCGGGGCTGACCTACGGGGTCGGCGGCGGTGGGTTGGTGAATGGCGATACGCTCTCCGGCGCGCTGGCCACAACCGCCTCGTCCACGACGGGCGTGGGCCTCTACGGCATCACGCAAGGCACGCTGGCCGCTTCAGCCAATTATAACCTGAGCTATGTGGGGGCGAACGTCTCGGTGACGCCGCGCCCGCTGACCATCACCGCCGATGGCCAGAGCATGGTGTATGGCGATACGGTTCCGGGACTGACCTATTTGGTCGGCGGCGCTGGCCTGGTGAACGGGGATATGCTCTCCGGCGCGCTGGCCACAACAGCGTCTTCCACGACGGGCGTGGGCCTCTACGGCATCACGCAAGGCACGCTGGCCGCGTCAGCGAATTATGCGCTCAGCTATGTGGGGGCGAATGTCTCGGTGACGCCGCGCCCGCTGACCGTTACCGCAAATGGCCAGAGCATGGTGTATGGTAACGCAGTCCCTGATCTGACTTACGCCGTCGGCGGTGCTGGCCTCGTGAATGGCGATACGCTCTCCGGCGCGCTGACTACAATGGGCTCTTCCACGACGAGCGTGGGCCTCTATGGCATCACGCAAGGCAGCCTCGCGGCCTCGCCCAACTATAGCCTGACCTACACGGGCGCAAACCTCTCCATCACCCCGCGCCCGCTTTCGGTGACGGCAGATAGCCAGAGCATGATCTATGGCAACGCAGTCCCTGATCTGACTTACGCCGTCGGCGGTGCTGGCCTCGTGAATGGCGATGTGCTGACCGGCGCGCTGGCCACAACCGCCTCCTCCACGACGAGCGTGGGCCTCTATGGCATCACGCAAGGCAGCCTCGCGGCCTCGCCCAACTATAGCCTGACCTATAAGGACGCAAACCTCTCCATCACCGCGCGCCCGCTTTCGGTGACGGCAGATAGCCAGAGCATGATCTATGGCAACGCAGTCCCTGATCTGACTTACGCCATCGGCGGTGCTGGCCTCGTGAATGGCGATGTGCTGACCGGCGCGCTGGCCACAACCGCCTCCTCCACGACGAGCGTGGGCCTGTATGGCATCACGCAAGGCAACCTCGCGGCCTCGCCCAACTATAGCCTGACCTATACGGACGCAAACCTCTCCATCATCCCGCGCCCGCTTTCGGTGACGGCAGATAGCCAGAGCATGATCTATGGCAACGCCACGCCGGCGCTGACCTATGTCGTCGGCGGCGCGGGCTTGGTAAATGGCGATATGCTGACCGGCGCACTGGCGACGAGCGCCGCGTCCACGTCCGACGTGGGCACCTACGTCATCGAACAGGGCACGCTCGCCGCTTCGTCCAACTATGCGGTCGGTTATAGTGCGGGGCTTGTCAGCGTGATGCCGCGGGCGATCACGGTGGCCGCCGTCAATCAGCAGCGACCGGTGGGGACTGCCAATCCGGTCTTCACCTATACCCTCGGGGGCCTTGGCCTGGTGAATGCCGACGCGCTCTCGGGCGCGCTTGCCAGCCCGGCAGATGCGCGTTCGGCAATGGGGCAATATCCGATCCTCCAGGGAACGCTCACCGCCACGGCCAATTATGCGCTGGCCTACTTACCTGGCGTGCTGGCAGTCATCGGCGATAACCGGCCCGGCGCGACCACCTTTGTGGAGATAACCGCGCCGGATCAGTTCATCGCAACCCTCGACACCAAAGATCTCGTCTCCCTCCTGTACCAACCCGCCTCGCCGCCCGTCGTCGCCCAATGCGGCGCCTCGTCGGGCAACCCGTGCGCGCTTCTGCCCACCGCCGCCAACTTGCCCAGCGGCCGCTGGCTGAGCTTCCGGAGCCAGTGACGAGATGCCTTTCTCCTGGCGCGACCTAACGATGCACGGCGCTCTCCGCGTGACCGCCATGGGCGCCCTGCTGCTGCCGGCGCCTGCCTTGGCGCAGGTGATCGCCCCCATCGAGCGCAACCTCCCGCCCGTGATCTCCGGCCAGGGGCGCCTCATGATCGGCCCTCAGGACCTGTCGGGGAGCACGGACGACACGACGCTGGGCGTGCGGCTTTCGGGGCTGGCGCTGATCGGCGCCAAAGAGGCCCTGGTTGGGCGCGGCGGCCGCGGCATCCGCATCGGTGCCATCGGCGATATCTCCCATCCGGCCCTGGAACAGGCGCTCTCGCCTTTCATCGGCCGGCCCCTGTCGCGCAAGCTGATTGCGGACATCCAGGCCGCCATCGCCAAGGTCTATCGCGAGGCCGGCTATCCCTTCGTGTCGGTGACACTGCCGCCGCAAGAAGTCACATCCGGCGTGCTGACGCTGCGCGTGGTGGAGTTCCGAACGGGCGCGGTGAAGGTGTCCGGCGCGGAAGCGGGCACGGATGCGGATCTCGCAGGCCGGGTCCGCGCAGCGCCGGGACAACGCATCTCGGTGGACGCGCTCGATGAAGACCTCGCCTGGCTCAACCGCTATCCCTATCGCTCGGTGAACGGCGTGTTCGCGCCTGGCGACGACCTTGGCCTCAGTACGCTGACGCTTGAGGTGACGCCGCAGAAGCCCTGGCAGGCATTCGCCGGCTGGTCCAACACCGGCACCCATGCCACTGGATTCGACCGCTATTTCGCCGGCTTCGGTGCGGCATTGGTGGGCATGCCGCAGAGCTTCTTGTCGTATCAAGTCACCGGAAGCCCAAATTTCTGGAACAACCCCAGCAGCGTGGGCACCGGCCCGGAGCAGCCGAGCTACTACAGCCAAGCGGGGCGGCTTGTGATCGCCACGGGCACACGGCAGAGCATCGAGATCGTGCCCAATTACGTGGCCACGCGCCAGATTGTCCCCCTAAGCGACTTCACCTACGACAACACCACGCTCGAAATCCCGATCTATTATCGTACTGCCGTCTCCAATCTGCTGCCGAACGTCTATGCCGGAGATCTTCTTCTGGGGGCTACCGCCAAGACGGTGTCGCGCACCAGCTATTTCGGGACAGCGGACATCGGCGGGGCGCAGGCGGACCTGTTCGAACTGGTCGCCGGCTGGTCGGTGTCGCGCGCCGACCCCTATGGCACCACCAGCCTGGAGCTGAAGCTGGTGGGCAACCCCGGCGGGGTGATCGGCAGCAATGATGGAGCACAATGGAGCACCTATAGCGGCGGCCGAGTCACGGACATCACCTACGCCTACGGCCAGGCGGACTTAGCACGGGTGACGCGGCTGTCCGGAGGCTTCAACTGGGTCAGCCAGTTCACGGGTCTTGCGGCGGGCCAGCCGCTGCCGGACACCGAGCAACTGAGCCTCGGCGGGTTCTATGCGACGCGCGCCTACACGCTGGACGACGGAACGGTGGATACGGGCCTTGTCTGGCGCAACGAACTGCGTACCCCCACATTCGAGTTGCTGCCCGCGCTCGGCGTCGGGGGCATGAGCGATCAGGTCTCGCCTTATGCGTTCTTCGATGCCGGCTGGGGCCACACTTACGGCTATCAGGGCCTGCTCGGCCCTGTGGGAGGTCAGGACTATTCGCTGGCCGGCCTCGGCGCCGGCCTCGACTATACCCTCGGCCGAAACTTTACCGTGAGCCTTGTGGCCGGCATAGCGCTTACTGACGCCATCTACACGCGAGCCGGAGATGCCAACGTGCAAGCGCGGGTCTATGTGAGCTACTGAGCGGAGCGATCGCGGGTGGAACGGTGAGGCGAAGGCCGTTGGTGTCTGCCATCCCAGCTTGGAGTAAGGCCGGGCTGTGTTGTAGTTGAGCTGCCACCGGGCGAGAGCGGCTCTGGCCTGGGACAGGCTGGAGAATAGCGTTTCATTCAGCAGATCATCCCGCAGGCGACCATTGAAGCTTTCGATGAAGCCATTCTGCATCGGCTTGCCGGGCGCGATGTAGGGCCATTCGACCCTCGCGGCGTCGGCCCAGCCCAGAATGGCATTGGAGGTGAACGCGCTGCCATTGTCGCTGACGATCATCTTCGGTCGGCCGCGCTCATCCAGAAGCCTGTCGAGTTCGCGAGCGACCCTCACCCCGGATGGCGACGTGTCCGCCACCAGCGCCAGGCACTCGCGGGTGGCCGCGATGCATATTGCTGGGAAGAAGGTGTGGGAACATCGGTCGTTGCGTGCGGCGATGCGGCGCCAGTCCTTGAGCTTGGCAAAGAGGTTTTCGATCTTGTGTCGCTGCCGGTAGAGGGCTTTGTCATAGGTGAAGGGGCGCTTGCGGCTCCGCGATGAGGGAATACATGGCGCAATGCCCTTGGCGGCGAGCGCGTCCCGGAACCAGACGCTCTCATAGCCCCGGTCGGCGATCAGGCTCTTGGCCGGTGGCAAGGCGTTGAGAACAAGGCGAGCCCCTTATGGTCGCTCATCGGGCCCTCGGAAAGCAGCATGATGATCGGCCGACCCTCGCCGTCGCAGACGGTGTGCAGCTTGGAATTCAATCCGCCTTTGGTGCGCCCGATACGACGGGGAACAGCCCCTTTTTGAGCACGTGCAGGGCCAAGATACACGGACCGGATTGAGCGCGATCCGATCCGTGCGTGGCGCAAGGAGACCACAGTCATCGAGGTTGACCCAGGCGATGGCAGCTGAACGCGTCTCTTCTTCTGATCGGCGTCGTTTTCCTCGGCGAGACGCTGAGCTCAACTGCTTGGATCGGGCTCGCTGGCGTGATCGCCATGACGCTGCCACGCATGAATGGCGAAGCTGCTTAAGCGGCTGAGCCCTCGCCGATCCATCGCAAGGCGGCCTCACGCAGGCCTTCGTCATCGCCGGCGGTGTCACTGGCCCAGGCAACGAACCCATCCGGACGCACGAGCACGGCGCGGAGGCCCAGCCGATCAAGCGGCTCGCCGGCGACGTAGGACATCCGTCCTTGCCAACGCTCGGCGATCGACTTAAGCGGCGCGCCCGGAGCGAAGTCGAGCAACAGCGCCCTCCCGTCGCGCAGGCGCTCGCCGGTCCGTGGGCCACTCAAGAACGCAAAATCAGGGACGCTGCGGCCAACGAGCGGATGGAGAGATCCGAGGTCGTAGCGCAAGGATACGTTCCAGGTCTTCTCGGCGAAATAGGTGGCGCCGTCGCCAGTGGCGATCAGGTCGCGGATGATGGTCTCCAACGCGCGGGTGCTCCGAGTGGGCCGCATCACCGCAACCTGGGCGCGCGACCAGTCGAGGATGCGGGCACCTTCCGGACGGCGCTCGGCGGCATAGCTATCGAGCAGCGCGATAGGCGCGTGCCCTTGGATCGCGGCGGCGAGCTTCCAGCCCAGATTCGTGGCATCGCCAAGGCCGAGGTTCAGCCCCTGACCTCCGAGCGGTGAATGGATGTGCGCCGCGTCGCCCGCCAGGAGCACGCGCCCCCGACGGTATTCCGTCGCCTGGAAGGCGCGGTCGGTCCAGGTCGTGGCGCGCTTGAGTGCGGTCACGGTGACGTCGACGCCCGTGACTCGCCGTAGCACGGCCTGCACATACTCCAACGTAGGCGGCAAGGTCCGGTGAGCGGCACCGCCGTCGAACTCGACCATGGCAATCACGCCGGGCGCAGCGTAGGTGTACATGCCGGTCGCCGTGTACGTTCGCCCAGGTTTGAGCGCGTCTGGATCGGCCAGCACGACCTCGACCGAATAGCCGGTAAACTCGGGGTTGGTACCTACGAAGGCGAAGGCGCCGGCCTTGCGCACCAAGCTGCGGCCACCATCGCATCCGACCAACCAGCGTGCCTGGAAGCTCTCATCGCCGCTTTGGGCAATGACGAAATCGTGCGACTGTTCGAAGCCCTCGACGCCTGAGCCGCGCCGGATCTCGGTCCCCATGGCGATGGCCCGCTCCGCGAGCACCGTTTCAAGTGATTGCATGTCTACGGCCAGGTTGACTCCCGCCGGGCTAGGCAGCCGATACGGCCAGCGCGCGATGTCGATGTTCTCGTGGAAGAACTGGATGCCAGCGAAATGGCCTGCAGGGCGACGCGGCTGCTGCATCCAGTGGGAGGCCGCCTTGGCGGCGCCGGTGGACTGGTTAAAGCGTTGCGCGGCTTTGACCGCGTTCAAGAGGTCGCGGCGATCGAAGGCCTCAAGCGTGGGCGCCGACAGGCCACGCATGCCGAACGGCAGTTCCTTAAGCGCGGAGCGTGGATCGGCCGCACGTTCAAGGATCAGCACTGAGACGCCCGCGAGCCTGAGTTCGCAGGCAAGGAAGAGCCCGACCGGACCGGCGCCAGCGATGACGACGTCATAGGTAAAGGGATGATGGATAGGCATAGGCGCTCCTTGGTCGAATGTTCGACCGGAGCGTTCCTCGGGCTGGAGATCGCTCGCACGAACGACGGCGCTCGCGAGAGCGTCAATGTTCGTCGCGGGGATCCGAGGCACGAAGCCAAAGACCAGAGCTTTCGTTACCGAAAGGACTTGGGCTGACCAGACCAAGTCTGCCTTTTCCGACGGAGGCTCCATAGCGGAATGGCCGTCGTCGCGCAATCGACAATCCGCTCGGCAAATCAGATCAATTCAGGTTCCGACGTCACTTCGGCACGCGGACTTGGAGTTATGTAATGGGCGAGTTGAGTTCTGAGCGGCGTCCGTCCACCGGACCCGGTTTCTAGCTTGCGCCGGAAGAGGTCATTAGCGCTCTTCTGGAAAGCGGTCATGTAAACAACGGCACGATACTGGCCGATCTCTACCGCTCACCGATTTGCGTTAGGGCGTGCTGTCGAAGCCCTCGATCCACGCGCATACTCGGTCGCTGGCGACGCGCAGCGGCGAGTCAAGTGGCGTGTAGGCAAAATAGCTGCGCGACGGCAGCCAGATGTGCGGAAAGGGCGTTATCAACCGCCCGGCGCGCAGGTCGTCCTCAATCAGGGTGGAAGGTGCCATTGCGACCCCGAGGCCGTCCACTGCGGCCTGGATAGACAGATAGAAATGATCCAGCGTCAGCATCGCGTCCGGTTCGAGAGACCCATGCCCGGCCTTCGCTAGCCAGTCGCGCCAGAGCCTGGGCATGCTGGCAACATGGAGAAGCGTGTGCTGCGCCAGATCCCCCACCTCATCCAGCGGCTGGCGTTGCAGCAACGCGGGGCTGCACGCGGGGAGCCGTCTCTCCGGCAGCAGCGAGCGGGCCGCGAAGCCGTGGAACGCATCAGGCCCGCCGCGGATGACCAGGTCATAGTCGCCGGCTAGCCCGTCCACCGGCTCGTTGCTGGTCGTCAGCTCGATCTCGATGTCGGGATGCGTCTCCCGCAGCAACCCGAGCTTCGGCACCAACCAACGCAGGCTGAAGGTGGCGAGCGCGTTAACCCGAAGCACCACCGTGCCGCTCGCCTTCCGGCCGTGGACCGCCGCCGCTCTGCCGATGCGCTCGAGCGCCGGCTGAATTTCACCGAGCAGCGCGCGGCCCTCCGCCGTCAGGGCAACCCCGTGACTCAGGCGGCGGAACAGCGCCGGCGGACCGAGCCACGCCTCCAGAAGCCGGATCTGCCGGCTGACCGCGCCATGGGTGACGCCGAGTTCCGCAGCGGCGTCCTTGAAGCTCGACCGGCGCGCGGCAGCCTCAAACGCGCGGACGGCGTTGAGAGGCGGCAGAGGCCGATCTTTCGAGGGAGCTGTCATGTGAGTTTATCTGACAACAATGGAGTGAATTAGTCGTTTGCGCGCCACATTATAGCAGGTGCACACTTGTGAAGTGACAAATTCATCCAACACAGCCTCCACCACCTCACCAGCGCAACCCTGCGCACCGCCGAACCGCAGGCGCACTTTGGCCCTTTCCGGCCTCGCGCACGCGCTGCATGATGGCTACACCGACGCCATCTACGTGCTCCTTCCGGTATGGCGGGCCGAGTTCGGGCTCGACTATGTCGCGCTCGCGCTGCTGCGCGGTCTCTATGCCGGTGCCATGGCCGCGCTGCAGGTGCCCGCGAGCTGGCTGGCCGATCATGTCGGCGGACGGGCGGTGTTAATCCTCGGGACGGTACTCGCCGCGGGCGGCTATGCGCTGGCGGGCTTCAGTGGCGGCGCGATGGGGCTGTACGCCGCGCTGCTCGTCTCCGGTGCCGGCTCCAGCGTCCAGCATCCAATCGCCTCCAGCGCGGTGGCGCGCGCCTATGGATCTGCGGCGCGCGGGCCACTCGGCACTTATAATTTCAGCGGCGACCTCGGCAAGGCGATCATTCCGGCCGCGCTGTCTCTCGGCCTGTCCATCGCGCCGTGGCGGCCGTCGCTGTGGCTGCTCGCCCTCGCCGGCGTCGCCGTCGCGGCAGTGCTCACTTTGTCCATGCCGAGGATCGAACCGGCGCCGCCGACCTCAGCCTCTCACCCCAGAACGCCGCGCCGCAGCGGGGGTGGTTTCCCGTTGCTGCTCTCCATCGGGGTGATCGATACCGGCGTGCGTATGGGCTTCCTGACGTTCCTGCCGTTTCTATTGCAACTGAAGGGCGCGTCGCAGCCGCTCATCGGGGCGGCGTTCGCCCTCGTTTTCCTGGGCGGCGCGTCGGGCAAGCTCGCCTGCGGCTGGCTCGCACAGCGCTGGGGCGTCGTCGCCGTCACCCTGTCCACCGAGGGGATTACGGCCCTTATGATTGCGCTTGCCGCCGTGCTGCCGCTGGTGCCGCTGATGATTGTCCTGCCGCTACTGGGGCTCACCTTGAACGGCACCTCCTCAGTGCTCTACGGCACCGTGCCGGAACTGGCACCCGCTGACCGGACCGAGCGTGCCTTCGCCATCTTCTATACGGGCGTGATCGGCTCTGGAGCGTTGTCGCCGCTGCTATTCGGCGCGGTTGGAGATCAGGCCGGCCCCGTCGTCGCGACGCTGGGTACCGCTCTGTCGCGGCCCTGGTCAATCTGCCGCTCGCCCTTGCCCTCGGGCCGCGGCTGGCAAGGCG
This sequence comes from Roseixanthobacter pseudopolyaromaticivorans, assembly GCF_043195145.2. NCBI lineage: Bacteria > Pseudomonadati > Pseudomonadota > Alphaproteobacteria > Hyphomicrobiales > Xanthobacteraceae > Roseixanthobacter > Roseixanthobacter pseudopolyaromaticivorans. The sequence continues at coordinate 1,301,278 of NZ_CM195539.1, read as the reverse complement.
GTGAGTGGCGACCATCGCGCCTATATATCCCCGCGCCGCGTGAGACTTCGAGAAGGAACGACATGGTAAGCGATAGGAACGCCCGGTCTGGCCAGTGCCATTGCGGAGCCGTGCGCTTCGAGGCGGTGCTCAGCGACGGCTTCAACGCGATCAGGCGCTGTACCTGCTCCTACTGCCGCATGCGCGGTGCGGTCGTGGTGATGGCGCAAATGGGCGGGGTCCGGATCCTCGAAGGCGCGGAGATGTTAACGACCTATCGCTTCCATACTGGAGCCGCACAGCATTTCTTCTGCTCGCGCTGCGGGATTTACACGCACCATCAACGACGATCCGATCAGAGCCTGTACGCTGTTAACGTCGCCTGCCTCCATGGAGTAAGCCCGTTCGATTTCTGCGAGGTGCCCGTCATGGACGGCGTCAACCACACGAGCGACACCGGAAAGCCAACGCGCCGAGCCGGCACCCTGCGTTTCATTCCAGCAGGCTGACCGTGACGGATCGGCAGGCGCTACAATGCGTAAGATCGCCAGTACCATCGTCACCGTTTGCCATATCCAGGCCAAGCCCCCTTGTTGCTACCGCGTCAAGAGCAGGCATGTATTTGGCTGCGAAATCCGGACGTTCAGCGGGCGGCGCCCGACTAGAACGCGAAGGACCACAGGACATCGCGCTTCCTAGTGATCCGCACGACGTTCCATCTCCTCGGCATTGGCGAGCACACGTTGCAGAAGGCTGATCAGGGTCGCCACCTCCTCTTCAGATAGGCCTTGCATCGCCTCGCGATTGCCGGCCTCCAAGATCGCCCGGCCGGCCGGCAGCTTCGCGCGCGCTTCGTCCGTCAGCGCGATGAGGCTGCTGCGGCGATCTCTCGGGTCCGGCTCCCGGCGGATGATCCCGTCCCGCTCCATGCGCGCCAGAAGCTGCGCCATGCTCGGCTGCTCCACCTTGGCCCAGCGCGCCAGCTCGGTTTGCGAGAGTCTTGCGCCGTCCTTGAGCGCGGTCAACACGGGCAATTGCGCCGTGGCAAAGCCCAACTCGCGCAGCCTTATGTCGCCGATACGGGCGAAGGCACGGGCAATCCGGCTGAAATAGTGCCCCGGCGTTTGCATCGGGCTCCACTCGAAATCCGCCATTGCATAGGCCCCTATGTTTATAATATATAGGTGCCTATGTAATCGGAAGGAGCAGACATGGCAACCTTACCTCGCATCGCCATCATCGGCGGCGGCCCGGGCGGGCTGATGCTCGCGCGCCTGCTGCAGATCCGCGGCATGCCGGCGACCGTCTTCGAGCGCGATCCGCATGCCGCCCATCGCCCGCAGGGCGGCTCGCTGGATTTGCACCTGGAGACGGGGCAGCGCGCGCTGTGTCTCGGCGGCCTTGAGGCAGCCTTCCGCGCCCATGCCCGGCCCGAGGACCAGGGCGACCGGCTCTACGATCCGTCGGGCGCGTTGTTGTTCGACTATGACGGCGAGGGGTTCGAGCGGCCAGAGATCGACCGCACCGACCTGAGAGCCATTCTGCTGGACTCCCTTGACGAGGGAACCGTGCGTTGGGGTGCCAAGGTGACCGAGGTGAGGCCACGGATCAACGGCGCCCATGAAGTGGTCACCGAGGACGGCGCAGCGGCCTACGACATCGTGGTGGGCGCGGACGGCGCATGGTCGCGGGTGCGGCCTCTGCTGTCCGGTGCCGCGCCTCTCTACGAAGGAGTTGTGTTTGTCGAACTCGGCTTCGAAACGCGGACGCACCCCTTCGTCGCGGAATTGGCTGGCAGCGGCAAGATGTTCGCCGTGGGCGACAACCGGGCGCTCGTCGCGCAGCGCAATGGGCACGGCCACATCCGCGGCTATGCGGGCTGGCGGGCGCCCGAGGCGGCGGCCCAGATCCTTACCCGCCAGTCGCCAGAGCAGGTGCGCGCGGCGATGCTGGAGGTGTTCGACGGCTGGGCGCCCAGGCTCACGGACATGATCCGGCAAGGCACCCTTCTTGCCGTTCGGCTCCTCTCGGCTCTGCCTATCGGCCATAGTTGGACCAGCCGGCCCGGCCTCACATTGTTAGGGGACGCCGCCCACCTCATGTCCCCCTTCGCCGGCGAGGGCGTGAACCTTGCCTTAGCGGATGCGGCCGATCTGGCGGAGGCTCTCACCTCGGGGCGGGGTTGGGCGGCCGTGGCGGACGCCGAAACGATGATCGCAGAGCGCTCCAAGATCGCGGCGGAAGGCTCGGCCGGAGGCCTGCGATCAGTGTTCTCGCCAGACGGCGCTGCGCGGGTGCTTCAGCACTACCGTCAGCGTATCGCGGCCTAGCCCCTGCCAGTGTCCGCGCGCCCACTGGGAGTTTGATCGCGCGGTTGCTGCGACCGTCGCCAGCTATACGCATTTACCTATGATTGAGGAGGTGCAAGGCAAGGCCGGCAACGTTCGGAGATCGTCGGCCGCAAGCGGGAGGAGACGCTTCACCTTCAAATCGGATCGAATATTTGGTTCTAGAACCTGAGCCTATGGTCACCACGCTTGTCCGTCCGGAGTTCAAAGCTCTCATCATCGATGTGGTTTTCGGAAGTCATCGTCGATATTTGGAAACCAAGCGGCTTGGACACCGATCCGCGGTTTTCGGCAGAGCTGCGATTCGCAGATTATCGGATGGTTCACTCTTGCTTTGGGGCGGATGCGAGCACCGACCGGATCTTCTCGGCATCGGCAGGACTCGCCGGATTGTAGACCACCATGCCAAGATCTGGACGGCCATCCACCGCGAATGCGGAATATTCAAACGACACCGGGCCGAGAATTGGGTGCCGCAAGTGCTTGATGCCCTCGCCATGGCCGTGGACATCATTATCGCGCCACATGGCCGCAAACTCGGGGCTGAGGCGGCACATTTCGTCGACCAGGGGCTTCACTTCCGCGGCCGCTCCCGCCCGCGCGGCGTCCGCGCGGAAGGCGCCGACCACGAACCTCGCCACGCTTTCCCAGTCATACTGGGCCGCGCGCACACGCGCATCGAGGAAGATGAAGCGCAGGACGTTGCGCTGCTCCGGCGGCAGCTTTCCATAGTCGGTCAGGATCACCGTCGCCGCCGTGTTCCAGGCGAGGATGTCCCAGGTGGCGGTCCGGATGAAGGCAGGGCTCGGGTTCAGCGCATCCAGCACGCGTTGCAGGCGTGGAGTGACGCCTTCGTTCTTGCGATAGCGCACGTCGGGCGTGCGCCCGAGGCCGAGCAGGAACAGATGCTCGCGCTCAACGTCAGTCAGCATCAAGGCGCGCGCGATCCGGTCCAGCACGTCGGCGGAGGGCGCGCCGCCGCGCCCCTGCTCCAGCCATGTATACCAGGTGGCGCTGATATTGGCCCGCTGCGCGACCTCCTCGCGCCGCAAGCCGGGCGTGCGCCGGCGTGCCGGGGAGAAGCCGAACGCCAGGGGATCGAGCTTCGACCGACGGTCCTTGAGATAGGAGCCGAGCAAATTGTCCTGGGCGGCGGAGATGTCCATGCTGTTAGTTTTCATACCCTGATAAGGTCACTACTTTACCAGGATATCCTGAGCGCGGACATAGGTCTCCAGTAAACAGGGAGACTATGCGCATGCGTGTTTTTGTGACGGGCGCGACGGGGTTCATCGGCTCCGCCGTCGTCAAAGAGCTCATCTCCGCCGGCCATCAGGTGCTCGGCCTCGCGCGTTCGGATGAGACCGCGGCGGCCCTGGCGACCACCGGCGCCGAGGCCCATCGAGGATCGCTGGAGGACCTGGATGGCCTGGCGCGCGGGGCGGCCCGATCGGATGGCGTGATCCATTTGGCCTTCAACCACGACTTCTCGAAGTTCGTGGCAAATTGTGAGGACGATCGGCGCGTCATCAAGGCGCTCGGATCGGCCCTCGCGGGCTCCGACCGGCCTTTGATCGTGACCTCCGGCACCGGCATGGCCAACACCGTGCCCGGCCAGCCGGCCAGGGAGGACGGGGCGGTGATCGGTTCCGACGTGATCCCGCGCGCGGCTTCGGAAGAGGCGGCGGCCGCTCTCGCCGCGTCGGGGGTCAATGTATCGGTGATGCGGCTTCCGCAGGTGCACGATACGCAAAAGCAGGGGCTCGTTTCCTATGCGATCGCCATGTTCCGGGAAAAGGGCGCGTGCGCTTATGTGGGGGATGGCAGCAACCGCTGGCCGGCGGCCCATGTTCTCGACGTTGCGCACCTCTACCGGCTGGCGATCGAAAAGGCCAAGCCGGGCGCCAAATATCATGCGGCCGCCGAAGAGGGCGTGGCCTTCCGCGACATCGTGGAGGTCATTGGCCGGCGCCTCGATCTGCCGGTCAAATCCATTCCTGCGGACGAGGTCGAAGCTTATTTCGGCTGGCTCGCAGCGTTCGTGAAGCATGACGCCCCGGCGTCAAGCGCCCAGACGCGGGAACAGCTCGGATGGAACCCGACCGGCCCCACCTTGCTCGCCGATCTCGAACAGTTGCCCGTTTCGACCGCCTGAACCTCACGGATCACCGCACGGGCCGCCGTCCGTCGCGCCGCCGCGCCGCCGCGCCCGGCGGCCCATATGCCGATTTGCTCGGAGCGCAAACGCCTTTAGTTGAATTCGCGGGACTGGCGCCTTATGCGTGGACGCCATGGACACCCGAGCTGCCGTCGAAAACCCCTTGAACGCCCTATCCGCACACCGGCCGCCTTCAGGCAAGGCAGTGCCGTTCCTGCCGATGAGCCGCGCCGAAATGGCGGCGCTCGGCTGGGACGCCTGCGATATCGTGCTGATCACGGGCGACGCTTATGTGGACCATCCGAGCTTCGGCATGGCGATCATCGGCCGGCTGCTCGAAGCTCAGGGGTTCCGCGTCGGCATCATCGCGCAGCCCGATTGGCAGTCAGCGGAGCCGTTCAAAGCGCTGGGCAAGCCGACTCTGTTTTTTGGGGTCACCGGCGGCAATCTGGACTCGATGGTCAACCGCTACACCTCGGACCGCCGGCTGCGCCATGACGATGCCTATACGGCGGGCGGCGAGGGCGGCAAGCGGCCGGATCGCTGCACCATCGTCTATACCCAGCGCTGCCGCGAGGCGTTCAAGGATGTGCCGATCGTGCTCGGCGGCATCGAGGCGTCCCTGCGCCGTATCGCCCATTATGATTATTGGTCCGACAAGGTGCGCCGCTCGATCCTGGCGGACGCGAAGGCGGACCTGCTGATCTACGGCAATGCGGAGCGAGCCGTCGTCGAGGTGGCGAACCGCCTCGCAGCCGGAGAGGCGCCGCGCGATCTTGAGTCGATCCGCGGCGTCGCGCTGTTTCGCAAAGTACCCGAGCATTACGCGGAGCTTCACGCCGACGATCTCGACTCCGCCGACGAGGCGGCGGCGCGCCATTCGGGCGACACCGTGATCCGGCTGCCGTCCTACGAGCAGGTGGAGCAGGACAAGGAAGCCTATGCCCGCGCTTCGCGCGTGCTGCACCGGGAGGCCAATCCCGGCAATGCGCGCCCGCTCGTCCAGCGCCACGGCGACCGCGACTTGTGGCTGAACCCGCCGCCCATCCCGCTGACCTCCGACGAGATGGATGCGGTCTACGATCTCCCCTACGCACGCGCGCCGCATCCCTCCTACGGGGAGGCGAAAATCCCCGCCTGGGACATGATCAAGTTCTCAGTGACCGTCATGCGCGGCTGCTTTGGCGGCTGCACCTTCTGCTCCATCACCGAACATGAAGGCCGCATCATTCAGAACCGCTCGGAAGGCTCGATCCTGCGCGAGATTGAGCTCATCCGGGACAAGACTCCGGGCTTCACGGGCGTGATCTCGGACATCGGCGGGCCCACCGCCAACATGTACAGGATGGCGTGCAAGGATCCCAAGATCGAGGCGGCCTGCCGGCTGCCGTCCTGCATCTTCCCAGACATCTGCCCGAACCTGAACACCTCGCACGACGACCTGATCCGCCTCTATCGCAAGGTGCGCGAGGTGAAGGGCGTCAAGAAGGTGATGGTCGCCTCCGGTGTGCGCTACGACCTCGCCGTGACGAGCCCGGAATACGTCAAGGAGCTGGTGACCCATCACGTGGGCGGCTATCTGAAGATCGCGCCCGAACACACCGAGCGCGGGCCACTCGACAAGATGATGAAGCCGGGGATCGGCACCTACGATCGCTTCAAGGAGATGTTCGAGGCCGCGGCGAAGCAGGCCGGCAAGAAATACTATCTTATTCCGTATTTCATTGCCGCCCATCCGGGCACGACCGACGAGGACATGATGAACCTCGCGCTTTGGCTGAAGAAGAACCGCTATCGCGCCGATCAGGTCCAGACATTTTTGCCCTCGCCGATGGCCACGGCCACGGCCATGTACCATACCGGCGTCAATACGCTGCGGGGCGTGCGGCGCGGGGCGAGCGAGAAGGTCGAGGCGATCAAGGGCGGTCGGCAGCGGCGGCTGCACAAGGCGTTCCTGCGCTACCACGATCCCGACAATTGGCCGCTGCTGCGCGAAGCGCTGAAGGAGATGGGCCGCGCCGATCTCATCGGTTCGCGCCCCGAGCAGCTGGTGCCCGCCTTCCAGCCGCCCGGAACCGGCAAGGCCGCCGGCACGAAACGACCCACGAGCCGTCCGGTCGGGGCGCAGCGCTTCACCACGAAGGGCGTCCCCATAAGAAAGTGACGTGTCCCAGCGCTGGCAGCGCCCGCGCTCAGGCAACGGATGGCATCTGATCGCGCTGCATGACGGCGGCGAAGAAGCCGTCGGTATCGTCGCGCGCGGGCGTCAGCGCCAGATGGTCGGGATGCGCCGATACGCTCAATTGCGGCGCCGCCTCCCGCAACGGCACCACCCGAAAGGCCGGATGCGCCGCGAGGAACGCGGTCACCTGCTCTTCGTTCTCTTGCGGCAACATGGAGCAGGTGGCGTAGACAAGCCGCCCGCCCGGCTTCACCAGCCGCGCCGCGCTGGCGAGAATCTCGGCTTGTAGTGGCAGGAGATTGTCCAGTCCGGGCCCCAACGCGCGCCAGCGCGCATCGGGATTGCGCCGCCACGTCCCGGTGCCGCTGCACGGCGCGTCGACCAGCACGCGATCATAAGCGCCCTTGTGGCGCTTCACCCAGCGATCCCGCTCACTCTCCAGGAGCCGGGTCTCGATGTTGTGCAATCCCGCACGGCGGAAACGCTCCGCGCTGCGCTTCAGGCGGCTCGCCGAGACGTCGCAGGCCACGACATGGCCCTTGTTTGCCATCTGTGCGGCGATGGCCAGCGTCTTGCCTCCGGCGCCGGCGCAGAAATCGACGACGCGTTCGCCCGCACGTGCGTCGACCAGCATGGCGACAAGCTGCGACCCTTCATCCTGAATCTCGACCTCGCCGGTTTTCAACATCGGCAGGCCGGACAGCGAGGGGCGCTCCTTCAAGCGAATGCCATAAGGCGCCAAACGAGACGCCTCCGCGCGCAGGCCGAGATCCCGCAGCCCACGCAGCACGTCCTCTCGCGTGGATTTCAGCGGATTAACCCGCAGATCGAGCGGGGCTGGCGCCAGAAGCGCCGCCATCTCCGGCCCGAATGCGCTCTCGAACCGGCGCCGCAGAGGCTCGAGCGCCCAGGACGGGCATTCAAGACGCACCTCGTCCGGCATAGCGGGATGGTCGATCGTGCAGCCCTGTAATTTCACCAGCAATCCGCGCTCGTGATCGCTGAGCAAGGCAGGTGAGAATTTTCCGCCGTTGAACAGGGCCTGGATCTGATCCCGCGTCTTGCCAGCATGGAGCACGAGCCAAGCGAGCAACCGGTTGCGCGATGTGTGTTCGCGCCCGTGCTTTGTCAGCCACCAGCCCAATCGGGCGTGATGGCGCAGCAACGCATAAAGCAAATCCGAGATGGGGCCGCGATCTTCCGCGTCGATATAGCGACGGGCGCGAAACCACGCCGACACGACGGCGTCGGCGGGGCGCGCGACGCTGTCGACTTCCTGCATCAGCTCAAGGGTCGCTTGTAGTCGGGCGGCGGGAGTCACTGCGAGAGATCAGGCTAGAAAAACGGCGGCACCATAATTCAGCGCCGTGCCATTGGCCATTGATTCGCGTGCTCCGCTGTCTGAGGCTTGCAACCCCGCGGCCACGCACCGCAAACCTGCAGCACGCGATGTGGCTCGGCGCCGGCGAAACCGCTGAGGGAGACCGGCGGCCGGTTGTCCCGGTGGTTCTCCGTGCCCATGTATCTACGCACCGTGGGACGACCACACCAACTAGGTCCAGTCATGGCGATTGCATTCGAGAGCACGTTCAGTTCGCTTCCAGAAAGCCTCTTTTCGCCCGTGCGTCCCAGCGCCGTCCGCGAGCCGGTTCTAATCCGGCTGAACGACGATCTGGCCGCAGAACTGGGCCTCAACGCACAATGGCTCCGTGGCGCGGAAGGGCTCGCGGCCCTCTCCGGAAACGCGGTTCCGCACGCGTCCACCCCAATCGCGCTCGCCTATTCCGGGCATCAGTTCGGCACCTTCGTTCCCCGGCTCGGAGACGGGCGCGCCATCCTTCTGGGAGAGGTGGTGGACCGAAGCGGCCGCCGGCGCGACATCCAGCTGAAGGGTGCCGGCCGAACGCCCTATTCCCGACGGGGCGACGGGCGTGCGGCCCTCGGCCCGGTGCTGCGGGAATACATCGTCAGCGAAGCGATGGCGGCGCTCGGTGTTCCCACCACGCGCGCCTTGGCTGCCGTTGCCACCGGCGACCGGGTCCAGCGCGAGATCGGGCTTCCCGGGGCGGTTCTTACCCGCGTCGCCTCAAGCCACATCAGGGTCGGGACGTTTCAATATGCCGCTACGCAAGGTGATATCGCGGCCCTGCGAAGCCTCGCGGACTATGTCATCGCGCGGCATTATCCGCAGGCCGGGACGGCGCAAAACCCCTACCTCGCCCTGCTCGATCATGTCGTGCGGGCACAGGCCAGCCTCATCGCGCACTGGATGTCGCTCGGCTTCATCCACGGGGTGATGAACACCGACAACATGGCGGTCTCGGGCGAGACCATTGACTATGGGCCCTGTGCCTTCCTGGACGCCTACGACCCCGCCAAGGTGTTCAGTTCGATCGACGAATTCGGCCGATATGCCTTCGGCAACCAGCCCCGCATCGCGGTCTGGAACCTGGCGCGGCTGGCCGAGGCCCTGCTGCCCCTCATCGGCACGGACATGGACGAAGCGGTTGCGTGTGCCCAAGAGGTGCTCGCAGGATTCGCAATCCAATATGAGGATGCCCACCTGCGCCACATGCGGGCGAAGCTCGGGCTCAGCACCGCCATGCCCGAGGACGCCAAGCTGGTTGAGGAGCTCCTGCTGACGATGCACGATGGGCAGGCAGACTTCACCCTCACCTTTCGGGCCCTCTCGCGACCCTCGGTCAATGAAAGCGCTCCGGCCGAGCTGACGAAGCTCTTCTCCGATCCGAAGCGATTCAATGGCTGGTACGAGCGATACCAGGACCGGCTGCGGCGGGAGCCTGTCTCCCCGGAAGAAAGGGAGCAAGTGATGATGAGGGTCAATCCACGCCTGATCCCGCGCAACCATCGGATCGAATCCGTCATCGGCGCGGCCGTGACTGATGGTGACTATGCGCCGTTTCATGAAATGGTCACGGCGCTTGCCACGCCTTATGCGGAGAAGCCCGAAGACGACCTGTTCGCGGCGCCACCCGCGCCCGGCGAGGAGGTCCTGCGGACGTTCTGCGGTACGTGAGGCGGGTCTCGCGCGCCAGCCGGATGCTCGCGCGCGAGATGCCACAATGCGACCGCCCGGGGAACACGCGACCTTTGCTCAAGAGCGCGCATTTCTCATGCGACAGGGGATGGTGAAGCCCCCTGTTCAAGAGGTTTGCCCGTGGTCAAAGGCCGGCGTAGAGCCGGCCATAACCGGGCCGGGGCTCGTGAATTCCGGCGATGCGCAGCGCGTTCCACATCATGCAGCCCGCCGCCGAAAGCACCGGCTTGCCGATGTCGTTCTCCAATTGCTGCAAAGCGGCGAGCGTCGGCATTCCGACGCCACTGAGGAAGACCGCGTCGACCCCTTCCACATAGGCCTGCCGGCCCGCCATATAGGCGCGCTCCGGGGTTTCCTCATAGATGTTGCGGACGCCTTCGAGGCGGGCATAGCGCGGAACTTCTACGCCATGGGCCTCAAAATGGGCCTTACCCTCCAGCGTGACGTCCTCGCCATAGGGCGTCGCATAGCCAATGCGGCGGATGCCCAAATGCTCGAACGCTGCGAGCGCGCTGCCGAAGGCGGTGATGAACCGGGTCCCGGTCTCGGTCTCCACCTGCTTCACCAGCTCGGCCTCCCGTGCTTTGCCGATGGTATAGCTTGTGGCGGTGTGCGCCATCACGATGACGTTCGGGCTCAGCATGGCCAGCAGCTTGGAGGCCGCCGGCACACTCGCGACCTGGCTGAGGTTGCGTTCCGTCTGGCCGCTATGGGTTCCGGCCGGCCCGGACGCGTCCATCCGTGTGAAATGGACCGAGACCCCCTTGGGGGCGAGCTCGGTCATTTCCGGTTCGACCGTGGGATTGCCAGGCGGGACCAAGAAGCCAATACGGGCTCTCCAACCAATCATTGCGCTGCCTCCGAAACGATCGCTGCGCCGCCCGGCTCCCGATTGGCACGCAGCAACTGCGCCAGGGTGCCGATGTTTTCCAGCGTATCGAGCTTGTGCACCATCTCCAGGATCCGTTCGCCACGGGTGCCGAGCAGGGTGCCGGTGATGCGGGTGAATTTACCCGCAATCTTTTGCCGCGTGGGATGGAGGGTCTCCCCTTCCCCTCCCCTGGCCGATACGACCTTGCCAAGAGCAGTGCGGATTTCGACATCGACGATGTCGGCGCGCACCGGATCCAGCACGAGATCGATCTTGTCCGCGAGCGCAAGAACGTCCGCGTCGGTGTAGTTCGAATAGTATTCGTATTCGTCGATCGGCCGTCCCAGCAGGGCGGCGGCGATGCAGAAGCGGGCGGACACGCGCGCGTTGAGGGCGCTCGCGAAAGGCGCCACATTGGTGAAGCCCGGATTGGTGTAGGTGAGGTCGGACACCGTGACCGTCACCTTCTCGATCTCGGCGACCGCACGGCCCAATTGCTCGGCGAGGCCGCGCGCCAGGGTAACCGGCGTCTGCACGAAGATGCAGACGGGGTATTCCTTGTAGATGGTATCGGCGATCAGGAAGTGTTCGCCGAGCCCGTGCACCGTGCGCTCCGCATACTCGGCGGTATTGGCGACGGCTTTGTAGAAGCCGGCCTCGCCCTCGAATTCCAGCGGCGAGGCGGTGGCGCCGGCGCGTGCCATCAAGGCCGCCGTCGCGCCGTTGCGGGACGCCATGCCGACATTGAGCTTCACATCCATCGTGCCGGTGAGAAAGCCGGCGCCGATGCCGGCGGCGAACACAGCGGAGCAGCCGAGCGCGTCGGCGGTCTGCTCGGCATCGAGGCGCAGCAGCTTGGCCGCCGCAGCGGCGGCGCCGATGCAACCGGCAACGCCCGTGGCGCGAAAACGCGGCAACATACCCGGTCCGCCGAGATAGGCGCGAGCGACAACGTCATAGCCGATGACCAAGGCGGTCAGGAAGTCGCGGCCGCTCGCACCCTCCGCTTCGCCGACCGCCAGCGCGGCCGGAACCACCACCGCGCCGGGATGGGACTTGGCGAGGAAGTCGTCCTGCGTGCGGCCGTTGATCAGCGTGGCGTTCACCAGGGCAGCATCCACGATGGGATATCCGCCTGCGGCCCCGATGATGGTGGCCGGGCCCTGATTGCCCAGAGCGATTGCCATGGCGACGTTCGGCACAGGCAGACCGTGGGCGGCAATTCCGGTGGACAGGCTGTCCAGAAGCCGGTCCTTGGCCTGTTCGACCACATCGGCCGGCAGGTCTTCAAACCTCAAGCCGTGTGTGAACGCGGCCAGTCTTTGGCTCACCGTGAGTGGCCTCAAAGTGCTCATACGAACCTCCGTGGTGGAGAAATGCGGGCCCGCCAGCTAGGCGGGCCCGCGGAGAGATCAGCGCGCCGCCCGCAGGGAATCGGCGCCGACGGCTTTGCGGCCACGCCGGTAGAGATAAAGGGTCGCGAGCATGCCGCAGAGGCCGCCCACACCCATCCAGATTCCGGGGGCGCCACGATCGCCGGTGGCGGCGATAAGCCAGGTGACGATGGCCGGCGTGAAGCCGCCGAAGGTTGCGACGCTGAGGCTGAAGGCGAGCGACCATGCGGTCGTGCGCACTTCGAGCGGCATCACCTCGGTGAGGCCCGCGTACATGCCGGCGGTGTAGCCGCAATAAGCGAAATTCAGCCAGAGCAGGACGATCAACATGCGCGGGAAGCTCGGCGCCTCCACCAGCCAGTGCAGCACCGGATAGGCGGTGAGGATCATCAGCGCGGAGAAGGTGAGAAGAAGGCGCTTGCGGCCGATGCGGTCCGACAGCGCGCCCATCACCGGGAACATCACGGCGTTGAAGATGGCGCTCAGCAGTGACACCATGAGGCTGTCAAGGATGCTGAGATGAAGCACCGTCTTGCCGAAGGTGGGCGTGTAGATGCTCAGCAGATAGAAGGACACGCTTGTGCCGGTCACCAGCAGCATGCCGGCGATCACCACCTGGAAGTTCCGCGCAACGGAGCGGAAGATTTCCCCATTGGTCGGGCGGCGCTTGCGGGCCAGGAACGTGTCAGTCTCCACGAGCGAACGTCGCAAGACGAACAGCAAAGGCACGATCATGGAGCCGATCACGAACGGGACGCGCCAGCCCCAATCGTCGATCTGCTGCGCAGAAAGGATCGCATTGATCACATAGCCGATAATGGCGGCGAGGATGATCCCGACCTGTTGGCCCACCGCCTGCCAGGAGACATAGAAGCCTTCGCGGCCTGGGGGAGCGATCTCGGTGAGATAGACCGCGACATTGCCCAGCTCCGCTCCGGCGGAGAGCCCTTGTACCAGGCGACCGATCAGAACGAGACACGGCGCGAGCGCGCCGATGGTGGCATAGTTCGGGGTGAAGGCGATGAGCACCGTGCCGAGCGCCATCATGCCAAGCGTGATCAAAAGGCCCTTACGCCGTCCGACACGGTCGACATAGGCGCCCAGTACAATCGCGCCGACAGGCCGCATCAGGAACCCCGCGCCGAACGTCATAAACGTCAGCATGAGTTGGGCATATTCGCTGTAGGACGGAAAGAACGCCCGGCTGATGCTGGTGGCGTAGAAGCCGAACAGGATGAAATCGAACATCTCCAGGAAATGTCCGCTGGTGATACGCAGAACGGCCATCGGCCCCGCCTTCTGCTTTTCGGCCGCCTTGGGCACCGAGATTGGTGCGACGATGTCGGTCATCTGATGTCTCCTGCCGCGCGGCGCATGCCGGATGCTGCTACGTAGGGTTGGCGGTGCCGGCCATCGGCCGTGGAATTGATGTCTGCAATGAAGCTTGCGGTGGCTGCGGCGCAGGCGTCCGGGTGGGTCGCCGCGATGTGGTAGGAATCTGCTTCCACGAACCCCAGCCGGGAGTTGGGGATGCGCTCCTGAAGTCGCCGCACGTCGGTGATCGCCGGGCGCTGGTCGTATCCACTTCGCGCGGGATCTCCACCCGCGGAAACCAGAAACAGGGTCGGGCACGCAATCCGTTCGGGATTGGGCGGGCCGTCGAGACCCGGCAACAGGCGCAGACAGGCAATCACCGACTCCGGCTCAGCCTCGGCCATGAGGCCGACCCACCAATCCAGGGCGGCCGGCGAAAGCGAAGGCCCCATGCGCCCGGGCATGGTCATTCGCGCCCAGCCTTCGACTCCGTTGCGCTCGACCTCGGCGACCCATTCCTCGACCCAGGGCCCGAGCGACCTGCTGGCCGAAGCCAGCATGCCCGCGAGGGTCAGCGACGCCAGCCAGGGCGGCTGGCGCTGCGCCAGTTCGCACGCGACGAGGGCGCCGAGCTTGGTGGCCACAAGGTGCACGCGGGCCGCGCCGAGGCTTTCGACAAGACGCTCGATATCGTCCGCCCAATCCGAAAGCGAGAACACTCGCCTCCTCGGCAAATGCGAGGAGCTTCCGAAACCGCGCAGGTCCGGCCGGACGACACGGTGGTTCCGCGCCAGATGCGGCACCCAGGGACGCCAAATGACGGCCTCCTCCGCGATGCCATGCAGCATCACTACAGTGTCCGGCTCTGTCCAAGGATCGGAAAAATCGTCCGCGCAATAAGACAGCTGGGCATCGGGCGCGATACCCAAGCTAAACTTGCGCTCAGCTGGCGAGATCATTGCCCGACCTCGGGCACGCGCTCTACCTTAGATTGCATCCGAGGTCCGAGCAGAAAATCACAATTCTCATCTCGAAATGGACGTGCGCCATCTCTCGCCTGAAGCGAGTTTTGGTGCCCCGACATGATCCTCTCCTATTTAAATTATTGTTATTTGTTTTGTTTTTGACTCATCCCCCGGAGCAGCTCTCGAAGATGCCTTCGCAACGGAGGGCGTTTGCTTCCCGCCACTTCCCCAGTTCGTCGGATGGCCTGATAAGGACATCAGATCAAACCCTTGACAATCATCCGTCATACAAACCATCTTTTCGCCAAATGAAAAGATCGAGGCCATGGATACACTTGCCCATATGCAACTCTTCCTCCGGGTGGTGCAGGGCGGCAGCTTGTCAGCGGCGGGGCGGCAGATTGGCGTTTCGCCGGCCTCTGTGTTTCGTGGCATCAATGCGCTGGAAGACAGCCTCGGCGTGCGGCTCCTCAACAGGACCAGCCGAAAGCTGACGCTCACCGAGGCCGGACAGCTTTATCTGGCGCGGATCGAACCGATCTTAAGCGAAATCGAGGGATTGAACGCCGAGATCGGCCAATTGCAGGTGACCCCGCGCGGCACCTTGCGCGTCCACGCCCGCATGTCGTTCGGCAACCGGCAGCTCGCGCCGCGCCTCCCGGACTTCCTCTCCCAGCATCCGGGCTTGTGCGTCGACCTGCGCTTGTCCGACCGGCCGCTGGATCTGGTGGACGAGAATATCGACGTGGCCCTGCGCGTGGGCGAGGTGAACAGCCCCTCGCTGATGATCCGCAAGCTCGTCTCAAGCCGGCGCGTGGTGTGCGCAAGCCCGGCCTATCTCGCGCACAATCCTCTGCCCGAGCGGCCGGAGGATCTGACGGAGCACAATTGCCTGACATTCTATTCCGAGTTCAATCAGCCCATCTGGCGCTTCATGAAGGACGGAGAGCTGACCGAATGCCGTGTCCGGGGCAGCCTGCAATCGGACGGAGGCGATGTTCTGCGCCTGGGCGCTCTAAAGGGATTGGGCATCGCATTATTGCCCACATGGAACATCGGACCCGATCTTGAGGATGGCAGCCTCATCGCTCTGTTGCCGGGATATCAGGCGACGCCGTTCGGATTCGACGATTCCATCTACATCGTCACGCAAAAGGTCCGCCATCGCTCCTTGAAAGTGCAGCTCTTCATCGACTTTTGCCTGAAGTCGTTTCGAGATCGCCAGGATTGGAAAATCCCGGCGTGATCGCTTGCACCGCGTGCGGGCCGCCCGATGCGCCTCGGTTCAGCTGAGTTCGGGCAGCTTGTCGAGGTGCTTGTCCAAAGTGATTGGATAGTAGCGCACCCTGACGCCCGTGGCGTTGTAGATCGCATTGGCCACCGCCGCCGCGACGCCGCAAATCCCGAGTTCGCCGACGCCCTTGGCCTTCATCGGCGAGGACATGGGATCGGTCTCTTCGAGAAAGATGACCTCCTGGTGCGGAATGTCGGCATGGACCGGCACCTCATAGCCGGCGAGATCATGATTGACGAAGAAACCGTGCCGCTTGTCGATCTTCAGCTCTTCCATCAAAGCGGCTCCCACCCCCATGGTCATGGCACCGATGACCTGGCTGCGGGCCGTCTTGGGATTGAGGATGCGCCCGGCGGCACACACCGCCAGCATCCGCCGCACACGCACCTCGCCGGTCACAACGTCCACGCCGACTTCCACGAAGTGACCGCCGAATGTGGACTGCTGATACCTCTTGCTGAGGTCGCCATATTCCATCGCATCTTCAACGACGAGGCCATCCTGACCCACCGCCTCGGCGAGGGGAACGCCGCGGTTGCCCAGGCGCACATTGCCGCCGGCAAACACCGCATCCGCTGAATTGAAGCCGAGCTTCTGGGCCACAGCTTCGCGCAGCTTCACACACGCCGCATAGACGCCGGCCGTCGCGCTGTTGCCGCCCCATTGCCCACCCGACCCCGCAGATACCGGGAAGGTGGAATCTCCGAGGCGCACACGGACCTTCTCCAGAGGCATGCCCATCATCTCGGCCGCCGTCTGAGCAATGACGGTATAGCTCCCGGTGCCGATGTCGGTCATGTCGGTCTCGACCGTAAGGAAACCCGTGCTGTCGAGCCGCACGCGAGCGCCAGACTTCATCACGAGGTTATTGCGGAAGGCTGCCGCCACGCCCATGCCGACCAACCAATCGCCATCCCGTGCGCTCCCCGGATGGGGCTTCCGCGCACTCCAGCCGAACCGCTCGGCGCCCTGCCGCAGGCAATCCACGAGCCGGCGTTGAGAGAACGGCCTTTCGGGGTTCTCGGGGTCCACCTGCGTATCGTTGACGACACGAAACTCGATCGGGTCCATGCCGAGCTTTTCCGCCATCTCGTCCATGGCGATCTCAAGCGCCATCATGCCCGGCGCCTCGCCCGGTGCGCGCATGGCGTTGCCTTCCGGCAAATCGAGCTCTGCAAGGCGCAGGGCCGTCATGCGGTTCTCGCCGGCATAGAGCAGGCGAGTCTGCTGCACGGCGAGCTCGGGCCCACCCCCCGGCAGATCGCCAGACCAGCTTTCGTGACCGATCGCCGTGATCTTTCCGTCCTGCGCAGCGCCGATGCGGATGCGCTGGATCGTGGCCGGGCGATGGGTGGTGTTGTTGAACATCATCGGTCGCGACAGCGCCACCTTGACCGGCCGCCGCGCGGCGCGGGCCCCGAGAGCCGCCATGAGCGCGTCCGCCCGCAGAAAAAGCTTCCCGCCAAAGCCACCACCGATGAAGGGGGAAATAAGGCGCACGTTTTCCTTTGGAATGCCGAGCGTCTTCGCCATGTCGCCGACACCCCACGCGATCATCTGGTTGGATGTCCAGAGCGTCAGCTTGTCGCCGGACCATGCGGCGATGGTGGCGTGCGGCTCCATCATCGCATGGGCATGATCGGGCGTGCTGTAGGTCTCGTCCAGCTTAACGTGCGCGGCGGCAAATGCCGCCGCGAAATTCCCGCGCTTGCTGTCTGCCTGAGTGTCGGTGGGCGCCGTTGCGCCTTTCCGCGCGTCCGCAAGGTCGAACGCGCCGTCGGCCTTCACATAATCAACGCGGATGAGCTGCGCGGCCGAGCGCGCCTGCTCGAAGCTTTCCGCAACGACCACCGCGACAGCCTGGTGATAATGCTCGATCTCGGGACCGCCTAAGAGCTTCGCTGTGTTTTTGGTTCCCTTATCCAGCGCGCCGGCATTCTCCGCGGTGACGATCGCGATGACACCGGGCGCAGCCTTGGCCCGTGACAGGTCCATGGACGCGATGCGCCCCTTGGCGACGGCAGCGCCCAACACATAGCCATAGGCCGTGTTCTCCAGCCCTTCGTGGTGCTCATAGGCATAGGGCGCGGTGCCTGTGGTCTTCAGGGGCCCGTCGATGCGATCGACCGGATGGCCGACGATCTTGAGCTGGTCGATGGGGTTGGTGGTCGCGGGAGTATCAAATTTCATTGGATCAGCCCTTCACCTCGGCGAGCGCGCTGGCGAGCGTGCGTCGAACCAGTGGAAGCTTGAATGCGTTGTCGCTCGTGGGCTTTGCGTCTGCGAGAAGACGCTCGTGCACCGCCTTGGCGCCGCGCGGCATCTGGGCGTCGGCTGCTTCCAGGCGCCACGGCTTGTGCGCCACGCCTCCGAGGGCCACGCGGCCCGTGCCGTCCCGCTGCGCGACAACAGCGACGGAGACGAGCGCGAACGCATAAGAGGCCCGGTCGCGCACCTTTCGATAGATATGTGTTCCGCCGACAGGCTTCGGGAGTGTCACTGCGGTGATGAGCTCTCCCCCTTCCAGCACCGTCTCCTCCTGAGGCGTGTCGCCGGGAAGACGGTGGAAATCCGCGATCGCGATGCTGCGCGTCGAGCCATCCGCTTTCACGGTTTCCACGGTCGCGTCCAGCACGCGCATGGCCACCGCCATGTCGCTTGGATGGACGGCGATGCAGGCGTCGCTTGCTCCAAGCACCGCGTGCTGCCGGCTAAAACCGCCGATCGCCGCGCAACCGCTGCCGGGCTTGCGCTTGTTGCAGGGCATGTTGGTGTCGTAAAAATACGGGCAGCGTGTGCGCTGAAGCAGGTTGCCGGCCGTGGTGGCCTTATTCCGCAATTGCCCCGAAGCACCCGCCAGCAAGGCCCTGGACAGAACGCCGTAATCGCGGCGAACGCGGGCGTCCGCGGCGAGATCCGTGTTTCGGACCAAAGCGCCGATGCGCAGCCCGCCGTCGTTCGTGGGCTCGATCTTGTCGAGTGCGAGCCCGTTAACATCGATGAGATGCCCGGGTGTTTCGATTTCGAGCTTCATAAGGTCCAGCAGGTTCGTCCCGCCGGCGATGAACTTGGCGTCCGGCACACGCGACGCCGCAGCAGCGGCTTCGGCGGGAGACGCGGCCCGCTCATAAGTGAAGGACTTCATGCCTGCCTCCCGGCAACTTCGGTGATGGCATCGTGGATGTTGGAATAGGCGCCACACCGGCAGATGTTGCCGCTCATGCGCTCGCGCACCTCGGCAGCCGTGACATCGGGGGCTGAGGTCAGATCGGCGCTGACGTGGCTTGGAATGCCGGCCTTGATCTCCCCCAGCATCGCGACGGCGGAGCAGATCTGCCCGGGCGTGCAATAGCCGCACTGGTAGCCGTCGTGCTTTACAAACGCGGCCTGCATGGCGTGGAGATTATCCGGCGTCCCCAACCCCTCAATGGTGGTGACCTGGCTGCCTTCGTGCATGACGGCGAGTGTCAGACACGAATTGATGCGCCTGCCGTCCACCAGCACTGTGCAAGCGCCACATTGGCCGTGGTCGCAGCCCTTCTTTGTGCCGGTGAGATGCAGGTGTTCGCGCAGCGCATCCAATAGTGTCGTTCGATTGTCGAGTTCGAGCTGTCGCGCCACACCGTTAACATCAAAGGAAACCTTGGAATTCATTGATTTAACGCCAGTTTGCGCGATCGCTGCCGATGGCGCAGCGGAAGCGGGGATCGCCACGGAAAGCGCGGTTCCGATCAGCAATTCCCGCCGGGTGACTTCCAGGATGCATGGGGTCTGCACTGGATCACTCCCCTCATATGGACGATGGGACAGACGCCGCCGCCTGGGACGCCCGTTGTCCCCCGTTCAACGTGCGCTGCAGCAATCGGATCCCCGGCGGCACTTCACGTTTCAGTTGATGACGCGCGGCGCCCAAAAGGCCGATCTGCATCCGGGGCGGAACCGCATGGGAAACCAAGCGTTTAGGAAGGAACGGGGGCCAATGTGCATCGGATCGAAGCTAACGACGCGACCAGCGGAAGGGCTGCATGCGGGACGAACAAGAACGTCCTAGCGAGCGGCCCGCCACCATCCGCCGCGACGAGACACCCCCGGTTCATGCGGTCGGCAAGGCTTGCGGGATTGGCATGGGCGGCAGGGGCAGCGATGATTACCGGGCCGCATTTGTCCGTCGCGCAAGAAAGGCCCATAACCTCTCCCGCAGGCGTCGCCGCGCCTTTCCCGATCCCCGCGCCGCAAAAGCGCGCGACATCCCGCCCGACACCGGCCTTGCCGCCGCTTCCCCTGCCCCGCCCGAGTGATCACGGACCGGCGGGCGACGCTTCGGCCACCAGCGACACCAAGGCTACGGATCCAGGCGATGCGGCGCTTGCAACCTGCCTCACGGCGCTTGCGGCCCGCGGCGGCGAGGCCCTCCCCGTCTCTTCTGAAGAAACCCGAGAGGCGACAGGCGCGTGCGCGATTCCCGGCGCTGTGACCTTTTCACGGGTAAATGCGGCGGGCGCCCCGCTCGTGTCGCTTGACAGCTCCGTGACCATCCGGTGCACCCTTGCCCTCGAATTATCCTCTTGGATCCGCGACGACCTCGCGCCGATCGCCAAGCGCCACGGCGCGGATCTGGCTGAACTGACAGGCGTCGGTGGGTTTGCCTGCCGCCCCCGGAATGGCCAGGCCGGTGCCCAGATCAGCGAGCACGCGAGCGGCAACGCGCTCGATCTTCTCGGACTCCGCCTCACCGACGGGCGGGTGATTGAACTTTCGAGCACCGATGCCGCCACCCGGACGATCCGCGAAGACATCCGCAACAGCGCCTGCGCGCGCTTTCTCACGGTCCTCGGCCCCGGTGCCGATAGCGCCCATAAAAGCCATGTCCATCTCGACATGCGTCAGAGGCGCGGCTATTTCCGGATGTGCCAATGGGATGTGAAATAACGACCTCAGCGCGGATTAGATGGCCGTGCCATTCTCATCGAACAGATGAAGATCTTCAGGGCTGTATCCGATGGTGTGGACACAGTTGAGATTCATGGCATAGCCCGCCGGTACAAGAACACTCAGCGGACCAATAGGCGTGACGAGGTGGCAATAGCTGCGGTCGCCGAGGTTTTCTATCCCCATCAATTCGAGGCTTTCGCCCGGAAAGCTCAAGGTTACCGCGGTCTGCGCGCCGTTCAAGACCACATGCTCGGGCCTGATGCCGGCATGGGTCACGCGCCCGGAAAGACGCCGTCCGAGTTTCAACGCCGACCCGTCCTTCAGGATGAACGAACGTTCGCCGTTTTGGTCCCTGGCCTCGACGCCATCGAATATGTTCATCGCTGGCGATCCGATGAACCCGGCGACGAAACGGTTCGCCGGCTTGCGGTAGATCTCAAGCGGCGCGCCGACCTGCTGGATGATGCCGCCGCGCATGATGACGATCCGGTCGGCGAGGGTCATCGCCTCCACTTGGTCGTGGGTGACGAAGATCATCGTAGCGGAAAGCTCGCGTTGCAGCCGGCTGATCTCCAGCCGCAGGCGCACGCGCAGTTCCGCGTCGAGGTTCGACAAGGGTTCGTCGAACAGGAACACCTTGGGCTGCCGGATCATGGCCCGGCCCATGGCGACGCGCTGCCGCTGACCGCCCGAGAGGTCCTTCGGGCGGCGGTCCAGCAATTCGGAAATGTGGAGCTGCCGGGCGATCTCCTCCACCCGCCGCTTGATCTCGACAGCCCCGATCCGCTCCATGCGGAGCGGAAAGGCCAGGTTTTCGAACACCGACTTATGCGGATAGAGCGCATAATTCTGGAACACCATGGCGCAGCCGCGTTCCTTCGGGCCGAGGTCGTTCACCACCTTGCCGTCGATCCGGATCTCCCCCGAAGACACTTCCTCCAGTCCCGCCACCAGCCGAAGGAGGGTGGATTTTCCGCATCCCGACGGTCCGAGCAGCACTGTGAGCTTGCGGTCCGGGATTTCGAGGTCGAGGGAGCGAAGCACTTCAGCCGAGCCGAAGCGCTTGGCGACCGCGTTCAGTTGGATCGACGCCATGGAATGTTCCTCGCCTCTGCCGGTCAGACGATCGCGCCTTGCCGCGTCAGGCTCTCGCGCAGCGCGTCCACGTCTACATGGCGCGGCTGGGTGTTGCCCTTCACGCACATCGCCGCCGCAGTGCCCGCCGCCTGTCCCATCGCCTGGATATGGGCCTGGTTGCGGGCAGAGCCATTGGCGAAGCGCTCGGAGGACAGGCAGCGGCCGGCCACCAGCACCCCATCGAGCGCAATGGGAACAAGGCAGCCGTAGGGAATGCCATAGGATTCCCCGCCCTCCACATGCTTGTGCTCGATGATGCCCGAGGCCTGATGGACATCCAGGCAATAGGCGCCGCGCGCAATGTCGCGCTCGCTCTTCGTGCCGGCCACACACCAATCGTCGGTCAGGGTCTCCACGCCGACAATGCGGCGGCTTTCCCGCACACCGAGTGCGGAGGCGGAATCGAGCACGAACGAATTCTCGAAGCCCGGCACATATTTCTTGTAGAAATCAGCGACTTTGTAGATCTGCTCGCGTCCTTCGATGGCGGCCTTGGTCAAATCGTCGCCGTCCACCGGGTTGAGGCCAAGCATGGATGTCGAATTCAGCGTCACGACGCCCGGGATGGGGGTGATGCTGAAGACGACGCGTTGGCGGTTCGGGTGGAACTCGCCCTTCTTCTGCGCTTCCTTCACCGCGGTGTAATGGCCGGTAACGAGGGGAAAATCCTTCCACTCCTTGAGTTCCGCAGCCTTCTCGGCCTTGGTCTTGCCGATATAGGGATCTTCCGCGAGCATGAATTCCTGCGGATTTTCCTTCACATATTCAAAGTGCTTCTGCAGATCCACATTGCCGAGGCGCGAGAACAGGCTGATGGACATGGTGCGGCCCTCGCTGTCGCCTTGCAACACCGCGCCGCCGGCCTTCGCCACCACGTCTGCATCGCCGCTGCAATCGATGACGATCTTGGCGCCATATTCGATTTCGCCGCTCTTGTTGACCGCACGCACGCCGGCGACGCGTTCGCCCTCCATCAAGGGGCCCATGGTGTAGGTATTGAGTGCGAGGGTGACGCCCGCCTCCAGGCACATTTTCTGAGCCACCAGCTTCAGCGCCTCGCCGTCGATGGGCGTCACCGAATAGGCGTTGCCATAGGCGTTGGGCAGATGGCCGTCGTGCTCCTTGAAAGCACCACCCACCGCGATGCAGCCGTCGACCACTTCCTGGGCGATGCCGTCGCAGATTTTCTCACCCTTCATATTATGGAAGGTCAGGAAATTGCCCAGCAGCCCGGCCGTCACATTGCCCCCGAGAAAGGTATAGCGGTCGATCAGCAAGGTGTTCGCCTCGTTGCGCGCTGCCGCGATGGCGGCGCAAACGCCGGCCATGCCGGCACCCACAACCACCACATCGAAATCCTGGCGTATCGTCGTCATGATGACGCTCCTCCTGTTTTGAAAATCTGTCCTGGATGGAAAGAACTCAGCCCTTCACCGATCCCGAGGTGAGCCCCTCAATCAGGTATCTCTGGGCTAGGATGAGGACGGCCACGATGGGCACGAGCTGGATCGTCGCGGCGGCGAACAGCACGCCCCAATCGACCCCGGTGGCCGATCCCATAATCTCGCTCAGCACCACCGGCGCCGTCTTCGCCGCAGTGGTGGTGAAGATGAAGGCGAAGAGATATTCGTTCCACGCGAAGATGAACACGAAGACACCCGCGGCGATCATGCCTGGAATACCCAGCGGCATGGAGATGTGTCGCAAGATCCCCGCGAACGAAGCACCATCCACCGCACCCGCCTCCTCCAGTTCACGCGGGATCTGGTCGAAGGAAGCCTTCATGATCCAGGAGCCGAGACTGATGAAGAAGGTCGCGTACAGCAGGATCAGGATGAGATGCGTGTCGTTGAGCCCCACATAGTTCACCAGCGGAAACAGCGGCAAAGTAATCACGATGGGTGGCAGCAATCGCAGCACGATCATCGAAAAGGCGGACAGCGTCAGGAAGCGGCTCGAGAAACGCGAGAACACCCAGCCCGCGAGCGCCGACGCCACGACCGTCAGCAGCGTCGCGCCCAGCGTGACGATGAGGCTGTTGATCAACCCGTCGAAGAAGACCGGCCAGTCGTTCCAGAGACGCACGTAATTTTCCAGCGTCGGCTGGAAGATGAGGCGAGGAGGAACCTCGAATATGTCTCGCGCCGGCTTGAACGAGGAGGCGACCACGAGATAGAGCGGAAAGATCGACCAGGCCAGGAACCCGCCAAGCGCCACCCAGCGCCCGGCGGTGCCGAGAGACTTGAGCAGCCGTTTAGCGCGCATCGACGAACATCCTCTTGTACATGAGCCGCAGATACGGTGTCGCGATAAGAAGAGACAGGACGACCATGGCCCAGGCGGTCGCCGAGGCGAGGCCGAAATCGTCGTAGCTGAAGGCCGACTTGTAGAGATATACCGCGAGCACTTCGGTCTGCCGCGCAGGGCCACCACGGGTCAGCAGCCAGACTTCCACAAAGATGCGGAACGCGAAGATGTAGCGGAACAGCAGCGCGATGAGCACCGCGGGGAGCAACAGCGGGAAGGTCACATTTGTGAAGCGGCGCCAGGCGTTGGCACCGTCCACCCGCGCCGCCTCGTACAATTCCCCCGGCAAGCTCAGTCGCGCGGTATAGACGATCAGGAAGGTGAACGGAACGTGGTGCCAAACGCTAAGCAGGATCACCAGAGCGAGCGCCTGGTTGGGCTGCGTGGTCCAGGCGATTTCCGGCAGGCCGAGGCTGGTGAGCGCCCGCGACGCCATGCCGACGCCGGGGTCGAACATGAACTTCACCATCAGCACGCCCACCACCTCGCTCACCGCGTAAGGCAGTAAAAGCAACGTTATGATCGTGCGCCGGAAATGGCGCGTGGACATGAGCAGAACGGTGAGGCCGAGCGCCAGCGCCAGCTCGATATAAACCACGGCATTGACGACGATGAATGTGTTCCAGGATGCCCGCCAGAAATACGGGTCACTCAACAGCGTCACGTAATTCGCAAGGCCCACGAAGCTCGGCGCGGTGCCGTAGCTGGACGCCGAGAAGCTCAACACAAGGACATAGATCGCCGGAATAACGATGAAGACGCCCGTGAGCACATTGGCCGGCGATGTCAGAAGAAAAGGAATGGCACTGAGCCGGCGCATGCGAGCCTCTCACGAACTTTGAACGATCCCCCCGTACATTTCGCGCACAGAGGTCGAAACTGAAGGCGTGGAGATCCGCGCGGCTTCGGCTTTACCGACCGCAGGTCATCCCCTCGCACCGCCCTTTCCTCGATCAAGGAAAGGGAGGGCCGCTCATTTGGGCAGAAGCGGCTGAATGCGTCGCTTGAGCTGGTCAGCGGCAGCCTGGGGCTCGACCAGCCCGAGCATCACCGCCTCGAATGTCTCTTTCCAGATGTCGGCAGCCTTCGTCGCATTGTCGAAGGTCGGAATGGGCAAGGATCCCGAGAGGAATGCTTTGCGCTCGTCATCGGCATAAGGCATGGCCTTGCGCACCCGGGGGTCGTCATATGTTGCGGCGCGGATCGGCCCGTTGCCGTTCAATGCTTCACGAATGGTACTGTCCGGAGACGAAAGCTGTTTGATGAAGCTCCAGGACAGTTCCTTGTTCTTGCTATTCTTCGGAATACCCATGGCCCAGAATTCATACTGGCCCGGAGCCGTTGCGAGACCGCTGTCCTTGGCCGGCGGCACCGCAATGGTGGTGATGCGGCCGGGATATTTGGACATGCTGGGATTGTTCATCTGGGCATTGCGTGCGGTGGGATAAATCACCATCGCTGCCCGGCCCTGCAGCATCCATTCCAGCGGCGTGTTCTGGTCGAAGGTGGGGGTCGCCTCCGGCAGCACCCCATCCTTGAACAAAGTGCGAATGGTGGCGAAATAGGCCGCGAGCTTCGCGGTATCGCCGAACTTCAGGTCCGGCGTGATGAATTCGCCGCCCATGGCCCGCAACAAGGTGAGCTGGTGCGAATAGGCGCCGAGCACGAGGCCATAGACCTTCGTGCCGTCCGGCCGCGTGAAGGTGAGCTTGCGCGCGTCGTCCAGCACCTCTTCGATGGTTCTCGGCGGGCCGGAGACGCCGCGCTCCTCGAAGAGGGCTTCGTTATAGTTCAGCCCCTGGGTCGCCTGCCGATAGGGGATCGCATAAATCTTTCCGTCGAAGGTCAGCGCCGCGACCGGACCCTTGACCACATCGTCCCAATTCTCGATCGGATCCTTGGCGAGATAATCGTTCAATGGCTCGAATAGCTTGGTGATCTGGGGCGTGGCCTGGGTGTTCAGAATGAAGCCCACGTTGACCGAAGTCGTGCCGAGGCTCAGCTCGCGAAACAGCCGCTCGCGCAGCGGGTCGGTGCCGAGGGTGATCCAATCGACGCCGGCGTCCTTCGCCGTCTTCCATTGCGCGGTGACATCGCCGCCGGGCCCGACGGTGGCGGAATCCTGATGCACCTTGTGGCCCATGACCACGAGGGTATCCTTGGCGAAAGCGGGAGCATGAAGTCCCGTTGCCAGCAGAGCGCAGACCGCGCCGGCACGAAGGCCGCGCGCCGCGTAGAACGCAGCAGACGCCACCGTTTCCTCCCAGTTTATTGGCCGGGCGTTTGATTGGCGTTTCGCCCGTGCCCCGCAATCATATCGCTGTTTTGAAATTTTCAAACATTTTTTTGAGCGATCTCCAAAACGGATCAAAGGCACATGTCTTCGTTTAAAACTCTTGTGAACGTGCCATTTTATCGTCGCCCTCGCCGCGCTTGCGTTTTTCAGAATGCCTTTGCGTCATCCACTTTCTGCGCATCTCGCAAAAATATGTAGTTCAGCTACAATTTGGAGAACACGGCCCCGGCGTGTATCAGTTGCGGTCGCAGGAGGGTGGGATGACGGCACGGGTGAATTTGCTTCGGCGTATCGACGAGGTGCGCCCGCAATTGCGCAAATCGGAAAAGAAGGTCGCGGATCTCATTCTCGCGGCGCCGAGCCCGGTCATCCACATGAGCATCGCCTCCCTCTCCGCCGAGGTGGACGTGAGCGAGCCGACGATCCTGCGCTTCTGCCGCGCCATCGGCTGCGATGGGTTTCCGGATTTCAAGCTGAAGCTGGCGCAAAGCCTGGTCTCTGGCACACCCTATGTGCATGCCGACATCGAGGCCGGCGACGACATGCTCGGCATCACCTCAAAGGTATTTAACGCGGCGATCAACACGCTTGGCTCGGTGCGCGAGCGCATCAATTTCGCGGCGATGGAAGAGGCGGTTGCGTTGCTCAATTCCGCGAACCGCATCGACGTGTTCGCGCTCGGCCTGACCAGCGCGGTGGGCCTCGATGCGCAGCAGAAATTCCTGCGCTTCGATATCCCCGTGGTGCTCCATATGGACTCGTCGCTGCAAACTATGGCTGCGGCGACCCTGAAGAGCGGGGATGTCGCGCTGATGTTCTCCTATCACGGCCAGCAGAAGGAATTGCTGCGCACGGCCGAGGTGGCAAAAGCGAGCGGCGCGAGCATCGTATGCGTCACCCGCACCGGTTCGCGGCTTGCACGCATCGCCCATGTGGTGGTGAATATCGACACCGAGGAAGACACCTTCATCTACGCGCCTATGACGACGCGCATCGCCCACATGGCCATCGTGGACGCCCTTGCCACGGGCGTCGCCCTGCAGCGCGGGCCCGCGGCGGTGGAGCGCTTCAAGAAGATCAAGGCGACGCTGCGCCACGAGCAATGGCCGGAGGAAGCAACGGATTAGTGCTATGGCCACAGCCCCCCCGCGGCCGGCTGGATAGCCTCTTCGGGATGATCTGCTCCGGGGTCCGGCGGCAGGTATCGGTCCAAAATGATGCGGGGAGGAGCGCTCTCCCCGCATCGTTGCTCATGCCCCTTGCAGCTTTCGATGGATGGCGCGCGCACGTTCGACGACCTCATCTGCGGTCGGCGGATTCTGCGGATGCCAGCTCAGGCTGAGGGGCGTGTGAATTTTCATCGGGCGGCCGATGCCGTCGGTGGAGAAATAGAATTCGCCACGCGTCAGCCGGGCGATATCGTCCGCCGCGCCGCCCTTTGCCGCCATCAGGTCCCGCGTCGCCTCGATGGTGGCGGGCGCGCTCATGCGCCCATACACATGGGTGGTGCAGTTGGAAATGATGGCGTTGTCGATCCCCCGTGGAAGCTGGGTCGCGAACACCATGCCCAGCCCGTATTTGCGGGCCTGGGCGGCAAGCGATTTCGTGCTGGCCTTGCACGCGGTGTTCAGCTGCGACGGCGCGAAATTCTGCGCTTCGTCAAGCACATATAGCCGGCTTGTCGGACTTGGGTTCTGCTTGACCCAGGTGAACAGCGCCATCTGGAGTTGGTTCACGAAGGTCTGGCGCGACTCGTCGCTGGCAAGCCCGGAAAGATTGATCACCGAGATCCGCGTCTTGTCGGGTGTGCTGGCTTGAAACAGCAGGCTGGGATCAAGCTTGGGGCCCTCGGCGCGCAGCAATGGGTTGGTGGCGATGACCGCCTGAAGCTGATCGGCAATTTCCGCCGCCAGGTCTGCAGCGTGCCCGATCCTGCTGAGATGGTCGGGCAAGTCGGCCAGAAGAGCGATTAGATCGTCGAGATCGCCTCCGCGTTTGGCGAAGGCGCGCAAGGCATCCGCAAGGACGCCTTCCTTTAGCTGCGCCCTGCGGCCGCCGCCGCCGAGAAACGGCGCGAGGGTCGCCCGCGCCATTTCGACCGCCTGAGCGCGTTCATCCTTCTGAGCGTCACCGATGGCGGCAAAATCGGGAAGCAGATTGAGCGAGATCGGGTTGCCGCCGCTCACCCCCGGCGTCCAGATCACGACCTCCGCCCGCTGGTGATACCGTGCGGCTTTCTCATCGTCCTCGCCGGTGAAGCCATCCGGCCGCAGAGGCCACCGGTCGCCCAGCCGGGCCAAGTCGTTGTTGATATCCAGCACGATGGAGGGGATACCCAGCAGCGCCGCTTCCTCCACCATCCGCCGCAGCAGCACGGTCTTGCCGGAACCGGAACCGGCCAGGATCGCCACATGGCGGCTGAGCAGATCGGCAGCCAGCGACACCGGTTCGCCGAGAGCGCCCTGCCTGAATTTGCGGCCGATCGCGATTTCGCGCGGCGCCGATATGGGCGCCGCCGCATCGGCCTGACCGGACGTTTCCAGGGTGCCTTCGTGGGAGAGGGCGTTGGCCGCCGCTTTGGTTTCGACCTCGCCTCCAGCGCGTTGCAGGAATGGCGGGGGGCACAGGCCGACGGCTCTGAACACGGCGGTCTCGCACAGCGGCTTGCGCGCCTTCAACCACGCATCGAATTCCGGCAGCCGCCGCGCGGCAAGATCGGCGAGGGCGGCGAACGCGCGAAGATCCTCGTCGGTCGGGGCGATGAAACGGCCACCAGCCTTCAGGAAATGCTCCACCTGCGCCCGTGATTTCGGACCAGCAGGGGCGTCGCCTTGGCGCAGAACGAACAAATGACGGAAATTCAACGCCCGGTCGATGCCAGACGCGGTCATGGCCGCCGCAAGGCGCGACTGGAAGGCGATGGCATTGGTGTGGCCGATCAAACGGAAACAGTAATGCTGCTCGCTGTCGCCCGATTCACGAAAAGTGAATGTGAGGCGGCCGTGCAGAGAAGGGCGCTTCTGGTCCGGATCCGGCTGGAACTCGACATCGATGTCGTCGGACAGATCGAGATGCTGTTCGAACAGGCGAAGCGTCCGCTCGAACAATTTGCGCAAATCGTCCTCGCGCTCCAGCGACATGAGGCCGGCGACATTCGCCATTGCCATCGCCCGCGCATAGATCGGGTCCAGGTCATTCGTCGCCGCCGGTGGGGGCGCGAGCACGCCAGATGGATCGAAGGTGAGACATTCGGTGACGCGCCCGTCTGCGACACACCGCAGCCGGTGGTCTTCACAGCGCTTCAGCAATTGCCGGGGCGAGTAACCGATGGCGGTTTCAAATGCCCGTTCCGCGAATGGCCAGGTCGGATACGGCGGGACGAAATCCGTGGCGGCATAAGCCGTCATCAACCGCGCCTCCACCACCGCACGGGCAAGCGCGCTGCTCGGCAACGGGTGCAGCAGGGTCGGGTCCTTATAGCGGGCGGTCACGGCCACGCTCGCGGTCCGCTCCAGCACCCGCCAGGTGGCCTCCAGACAGGAGATGACCGTGACCGCGCGCCGTTTCGTCTCGTGCAGATCCATCAGCCCGTGAGCGAGCGCCTCGACGATGGAGCGGGCCTCCGATTGCTCCTCCGCCCCGCCGTCGGCGACAGCGATGGCGCGCATGTTGGCGGCGGAAACGATGGCGTCGATCTGGTCCACGGCGATCAATGTGGGCGCGACAAGGCTCATCAGCCAGGAAAGGCCACGTACCACATCGATGGGTCGGTTCTCTCCCTTGAAGCCGAGCTGCCGCACGTCCTGCGGATCCAGCGTCATGCCCTGGAGCCACGCATGGGCGATGCTCTGCTGATCAAAATCGGACGAATTCAGCAGGATCAGCGCCGTCACCACGTCCCTGTGCAGCCTGGTTTCGTTGTTGTGGTGCCGCGACAGCCCGCGCAGATAGCAATTCGCCACGTCGCGGATCAGCGCGTTCGGATCGCTCGTCTCGCGTTGCGCGAGCGCCTCCACCTCCCCGTCGATGCCAAGCAGTTCCGCGATCTTCAGGACTAGATGCTCGTATTGGGTGAGCCCGTCGGGGCGGCGGACCTGAAGGGAGTTCAGGAACCCCAGGGACACCGAGGACCAGAAATCCTTCACGCCCACCAGGTCCAGCAGGACGAACCACCCGCCCTGCTCCCAGATCCTGCGGCGCAACTGGCCGATGAGATGCGTTTTTCCATAGCCCGCCGGGCCCATGATGACGCGCCCCAGCGGCTCGTCCGGATTTTCCGGATCGCGCGTCTTTTGAGCGAAGTAGCCGACGATGTCGTCGAGGCAGTCTTTGTGCAGCACCGCCACATGATGCTGAGGGTCGCGCCACACGCTCTTGAGGTGCCGCGTCCAGTCGAAATCGACGGTGCGAAAAACATCGAGTTCCCGCGTTGAAGGCGAGACTCTTGCGGCCGCTGCGGCGGCAAGTTCCACGGTATCGCTCATCGCTCGATCCACAAGATGTGACGCGGCTCACCGCCGAAATAAATGGCAGCCTCGCGGTCGCCGTCGGTGACTTCCATCCGATTGTCGAGCTGATACAGAATCGCCTGGCGGTCCGCCTGCATCTGCTTGAGTTTTTTATCGAGGGTATCGCGATCCACATCCGTCATCTTTGCCCGCACATCTTTCAGCAGCGCACGCGTGTTGAAGCGGCCTGCTGTCAATTCGAGATAGATGCCGCGGATGCGGGCCTCCAGATTGCCGGTGGACGGCTCCAGGCCGGATGCGGGTTCCGATGGCGGCGCATGCTGCGCCTGTGCGGGCTGCGGATCGAGAATGTTGGCGAGCGCGAAGCCACGCACCGCCATGAAGCTTTGGAGCTTCGTAAGCCAGGCATGGAGAATGGCAGTGCCAGCGATGGAGCGATCCGGCAATGCGGCGCCCATATTGTCGCTCGCCCACCCCCACCCCTTTTCCGTGACCTCGACCCAGATCGCGCCCCGGCGCCGCTCGCAGCGGATCAGCCCCGCTTTTTCCAACGCGTCGCGATCCGCTTTTTCCGGCACCGGTTGAACATCTCGTTGAAACGCCGCTGCTCCGGTGCGTGCAAGCAAAGCCCACATGAATAGTGCCTGCTTATCGGGTCTAACTGCTTTCGTCTTCCCTGCCACTTAGCCCTCCTGAGGGAATTGAGCGCGCCGCAGGCGCACCAGATCACGGATTTTCTCGACGGCCTTCTGGTAATCCTGCGTGACTTCATCGTTTGCCAGGCGCAGCACCATGTATCCGCTGAGCATCAGTTCGTAGTCGCGGTGCCGGTCGCGCAAGAAAGCGCCACGGGTGCCGTGGTCCGAGAAGCCGTCGCACTCGACCACCAAGCGCCCTTCGGGCCATAGAAGATCAACCTTGGGGCGGGTTCCGCGCACGGTCGTCACCGGGCGGTTGAAGCCGAACAGCGGTCCGAGTTCGGCGTCGCCCAGCAGTATTTTGGCAAGCCGCTGTTCGATCTCGCTGAGCGGATGCGGATTGCCGCGTGCAGGCGCGAGCCACGCGCCCTCGGATTCCCGCGAATCCACCCCAGCCCCATCCACGTCTGCGAGCTCCGGATCGTCCGGATCGCCGGCGCCGTTCGGCATCACCCGGCGGGCACCATGCATCAGCCGATCGAACGGTGGTTCGTTGGGCGGGAGTCGCGCGAACAAGACAACAACGATGCCGGGCAGATGCCGAGAGATCCATTCGAGGCCGTCCACGAGGACCGATGCATGCGTTGCCGCGTCTTCGATATCCGCCGCATCGAACACGAGGACCAGGCCCTCCGGGCAGATGGTCCGTGCCAGATACTGAATTTCGCTGCCCTCCGGCAGTCCCGGAACGCGCGGCAGCCGCTCGTTCAGGACCAGGCGCGCCGCCGCCTCGGCCCACGACGGCGAAAGACCGAGGATGCGCGTCGCCGCATCGCGTGCGCGAATTCCCGTGGCAAGCCGCCCAAGAGTGTCGTTTCGATATTCCGCGAAGCCTTCCTCGCCGAACCAGACCGGCCAGATCTCGAACGCAGCGCGCGCCAGCACATCAAGCACCTGCGCAATCATGGCACCGGCGGTCGTAACCGCCGCGAGCGGGACGTAGATTGCCCGGCCGCGCTGCGCTCCGGGACCCACTCGATCGAGTCGCACGCGTAAGGTGCGTGCAGTCATCCCTTCGATCGCGAGCAATCGGCCCTGCGGGATACCGAGGATGAAGGACGCGACTTCACCCGAGGCGATACTTTCCAACGGAACGCCCTCCACGTCCATGTGCGCTCGTCGAGTCTAGAGGAAGGGCCAAGGGGGGTACAAAAAGAGATTGAAAATCACCAGAACACATATTCAGGCTGTAACGCTAAAAGGTCTCTCCACCAACGGCAAGCTGCCAAGCGCCGCCTGCGGCAATTGCTCCTGCATGTTTTCAGGCTTGGCCAGGGGGCATCGGAGGGGGCACGCATTTTAAGCCGACTACCCGCTTGAATTGAGCCGGGAATGCCGTTGTTCGAAAGGGCAAGAAGGAGCGGAAGGCCGGTTGGCTCAAACGCCGAGCGCCGCCGAAAAATTCTCTCTTCGCGATCCTTCTCCGCCCGGTGACGCCGTTGGAAAGCCCTGCTATCCAAAGCAACGCTCCAGCTGTTTTGGCGCGCTGGAGCGGGTTCTTTCGGGGGCGAAAGATGGATTTGCCGTTCTGGGGCCAGGCCAGCGAAGAGCGGTCTGCGCGGGCGTCGCGTTATCTGGCATCCACCTCTTTAGCATCGATCTGTCTCGGCGGCTCGCTCGCGCTTCTGCTCTCCGCGAGCGGTTCGGCGGGACAAAGCTTCACCTGCGTCGCCAACTCCTGCACCACCGATAATGCCACTTGGTACACCGCCAACAGCAATGGCACGCAGGGCACGAACTCGTCGGACAATGATTATCCCGGCGGAACGGGAAATCCGGGTACACCGGCGCAGGTGGGCAATGCCTCGACTACCGCCATCGCCATCTACGCCACCTCGATCGGCGGCCTGGGCGGCAGCGGCGCGGAGGCGGGATTGGACGGCGACCATCCGACCCAGGGTCCCTCCAATGGCGGCGACGGCGGCTCGGGGAACATCGCCACGGCGATCAACAGCGGTACAATCTCCATTCCCGCGGGCGCGGCGACGGTGCGATCGGCGGTGAATGCCTACGCCACCGGCGGAAACGGCGGCGCAAGCCAGGATGGATCCGGTTTCAACGGCGGTTCGGACGGCGGCTCGGGCGGCATGGGCGGCACCGCAACCGCGAACAATAGCGGCAGCCTCACCTTGATCTCGAACGGCGCCAGCGGCCTCCTCGCCGTAGCGTCGGGCGGAAACGGCGCGATGGGTGGCGACGGCGGCTTCGGCTCGGGCGCTGGCAACGGTGGCAGCGGCGGCGCGGGCGGAACGGCAAACGCCACCAATGCTGCAGGCGGTACCATTTCCACTGCCGGCTCGGACGCCGCGGCGATGCTCCTCT
This sequence comes from Roseixanthobacter pseudopolyaromaticivorans, assembly GCF_043195145.2. Classification (NCBI taxonomy): domain Bacteria; kingdom Pseudomonadati; phylum Pseudomonadota; class Alphaproteobacteria; order Hyphomicrobiales; family Xanthobacteraceae; genus Roseixanthobacter; species Roseixanthobacter pseudopolyaromaticivorans. Next base: position 1,267,554 of record NZ_CM195539.1, on the reverse strand, counting down.
ATGCACTCGGCGGCACCGGCGCGAACGGGGAAGATCCAGGCAATGATTACGGTGCCGGCAATGCCGGCAATGGCGCAAAGGGCGGCACGATCGGCGCCACCAACAATGGGACGCTGATCACCTCCGGCTACAGCTCCGCAGGCATCTGGGCCGATGCCAGCGGCGGCGCAGGCGGTGCTGGGGGCGACGACGAGGGGTCCGGCTCAGCCGGTGGGGCGGGCGCCATCGGAGGCACCGTCATTCTGGTGAATTCCGGCCCCATCACGACGACCGGAGGATTGTCGTTCGGCGTCGGTGCCGCTGCCACCGGCGGCGCAGGCGGGCACGGCGGCTACGGCGCCAGCGAATACAATTCCATGGGGTCTAGCGGAGGCAACGGTCTCACCGGCGGGACCGCGACCGTCAACACCACCGCCAGTTCCGTCATCGTCACGACCGGCGCTTCGTCCTTTGGCCTTTGGGCCCAGGCGAACGGCGGCGCGGGCGGCAATGGCGGCGGCCTGGAGGCCGGGGCAGACGCGCCGGGCGCGGGTGGCACCGGCGGAAACGGCGGCACGGCCAGTATAAATGCACTTGGCACGGTCGCCACCTCGGGCGCGAATGCGCCGGGCATCGGCGTCTTCGCGCTCGGCGGAAACGGCGGCATCAGCGGCGCGCTCACGAGCGGCGGCGCTGGCGGCAACGGCGGCACGGCAAGCGCCATCGTCAATCTTTCGGCAAACTCGAACGGCGCGCCCACCGCGTCTGGCACCGCGTCGGACGCGCTTGTGGTGATGGCGACCGGGGGCGCCGGCGGCACCGCGGATACAGGCGGCATCGGCGGGACGGGCGGGTCGGCAACGGCGATCGTCACCGGCACGCTTTCCACCACCGGCGATACCGCCTCGGCGGTGGTCTGGGCCGTGGCGAATGGCGGCGCGGCAGGCAACAGCACCGCTTCGCGGGGCATTGCCGGCAGCCTCGGTGGAACTGCCGGAACCGCCAGCGCATCCCTCGGCACGGCCGAAGGAGGCACAGCGCAGATTTCCAGCACGGGCACCTATTCCCCCGGCGCCGGCGCCACCGCGATCGGCGGGGCGGGCTCTGCGGCGTCGCCCGGCAACAATTTCGGCGACGGCGGAAATGGCGGAAACGGCGGCGGCGGCAGCTCGGCGACCGTGGTCGCCTATGCGGGAAGCACGATCTCCACCACCGGCGCCAATTCCGCCGGCCTTTATGGGGCGAGCGACGGCGGGGCCGGCGGCCAGGGGGGCAGCTTTTCCAACGGCGGCACCGGCGGCAAGGCCGGCACCACGCAGGTTACCAACGGTGCCGCGATCACCACCTCCGGACAGAGTAGCGCCGGCATCCTTGCCACCGCCATCGGCGGCGCCGGCGGCAGCAACCCCAACCCGGATTCCAGCAATCTTCAGGGTTATGGCGGAAATGGCGGAGATGGCGGCACCGTCACCCTGACAAACAGCGGCACGATCCTTACCTCCGGCGACACATCCGACGGCCTTGCGGCAACGGCGGCCGGTGGCGCGGCCGGAACCGCGGCGCTCGGCAATGGTGCGGCGGGAAATGGCGGAACGGTCACTGTCACCACCACTGCTTCCTCGATCATCGCCACCCAAGGCACGGGATCGAGCGCGATCTGGGCGGACGCCTCTGGCGGGACCGGCGGATCGGTCACCGTCACCGCGGGCGGCATCATTTCCACTGCCGCCAGCAACGCCCCGGCTCTGCTCGCCACCAGCTTCGGCGGCATCAGCAATAGCTCTGGCCTCGGTGGGGCGGGCGGCGCAGTCACCGTCACGGCAAACCTCGCCCTGCCCAATGGCGGCGCTACGACGGCGGCGGCCAATTCGGCGGGCCTGCTGCTCCAATCGACCGGCGGCGCGGGCGCGGGCAATGCGGCTGGCGCAGACGGGGGCGGGGGCGGCGCGGTTACGCTTAACCTCACTGGAAACGTGACCACCGGCACGAGCCTCGCCGGCGCGAACTATTCATTTTCGCCGGCCGCATGGATCGCCAGTACCGGAGGCGCGGGCGGAGCGGCCTTAAGCGGCTATGGCGCCCATGGTGGAGCAGGCGGCAGCGGCGTCACCGCCACCCTGAATTTCGGCAACAGCTCCGGCGTGGCGGCCCAGGCGGTCACCTATGGCACCAGTTCGGCGGCGCTCGGCGCGGTCAGCCAGGGCGGCACGGGCGGCAACGGCTCCTCCGCCAATGCGGGCGACGCGAACGGCGGGGCGGGCGGGGCCGGCGGTGGAGCTGGCGCCAGCGCGCTCACCACCTATGCCGGAACCTCCGTAACCACCAACGGTGCCACCTCTGCCGGCCTCGTCGCGCTCAGCGTCGGCGGCGATGCCGGCACAGGGTCCGGCCAGAACGGCACCGTAGGCAATGCCGGCAACGGCGGCCGCGGCGGCGACGGCGGCACGGTTTACGTCACCAACGCTGCCGCCATTACGACTTACGGCACATCGTCCTACGGCATCTATGCCGCCGCCCTGGGCGGCAATGGCGGCGCCGGCGGCCTCTCCACGGAGACGTTCGATTCTGACGGTGGATCGGGCGGAGCCGGCGGGTCTGGCGGTTCCCTCTCCGTCGATTTCGCGGTGACGGTGACCAATGCCGGCACCATCACAACCAGCGGCAACGCCGGCTACGGCATCTACGGCCTCAGCCAGGGCGGGAGCGGCGGCGCCGGCGGCGGGGCCAACGGCCATGTCTATGAGCAAGGCGGCAATGCCGGAAACGGCGGCGCGGGCGCCGGCATTTCGCTGACCAACACGGGGACCATCACCACCTCGGGCAACCAGGGCTACGGCATGTTTGGCCAGTCCATCGGCGGCGGCGGCGATTCCGGGGGCGCGGTGGACGGGCTCGGGCCCATCTCCATCACGGTGGGCGGCAACGGCAGCGGCGGCGGCGCGGGCGGCGGCCTGAACCTGGTGAATTCCGGGCTCATCGCCACGACCAACGATTCCGCCGTGGGCATTTTTGCGCTCAGCGTCGGTGGCGCAGGCGGGGCGGGCGGCACGGTGGGCACCACCGCCGGAAGCTTCGTGGTACCGAGCGTGGCGGTGGCGCTGGGCGGCGGTGGCGGCTTCGGCGGCAACGGTGGCGACATCAACGTCACCAATGCCGCGACCGTGATGACCCAGGGCCTGGACGCGGCGGGCATTGCCGCCCTGAGCATCGGCGGCGGCGGCGGATCCGGCGGCAATGCGGATTCCAGCTCCTACAGCCTCGGCTATGGCGAAATCCCGAACATCGGCGTCACCATCGGCATCGGCGGTTCAGGCGCCTATGGCGGCAACGGCGGACAAGTCATCGTCTCCAACCTCAATTTCATCAGCACGCAGAGCGACCAGGCCTATGCCATCCTCGCCCAGTCGATCGGCGGGGGCGGTGGCAACGGCGGCAATGCGGCCACCTCAACCTATACCTACGGCTCCTCGCTGGTGCTTGCTCTCTCGGTCGCGGTGGGGGGCGGCGGCGGCGGCGGCGGAAGCGGCGAGACCGTGACCGTCATCAACAATCCCAACGCCTCGCTGACCACCTCGGGCTTCGCCGCGGATGCGATCTATGCGGCCAGCATTGGCGGCGGCGGCGGCAATGGTGGCACCGGCACGGCCGCGACCTCAGTGAGCCTCCCCTGGTCCTGGTCGGGTCAGCAGGATGGCGTCGACCTGAGCACGAGCATCATTCCGTTCTCGTTCAATGAATCCTTCGCCGCGTCCATCGGCGTGGGCGGCACCGGCGGGTCGGGCAATATCGGCGGCACGGTCAACGTCACCAACAACGGCTTCATCAGCACCACCGGCGTCGATGCGCGCGGCATCTTCGCCCAATCGGTCGGCGGCGGCGGCGGCACGGCGGCGGCGGGACAAGCCGCGGGCACCGACGACTACCAGCTGAACCTCTCGGTGGGCGGCAAGGGCGGAAGCGGCGGCGACGGCGGCGCGGTGACGGTTGTCAACGCCGCAGGCGCCAGCATCGTCACCACCGCCGATGGAGCCCATGGCATCGAGGCGCAATCGATCGGCGGCGGCGGCGGCAGCGGCGGTACCGCCTCGTCAGATCCGGCGGGCGCGCTTGCTGGCGTCCTCGCCGACACGATCGAATCCGAGCTGAAGGCGATCCTCGCCGCCAAGCTTCCCGCCTATGCCAATTCCGAGGCTCTCAAGCTGTCCTTTCCGACCACCGAGGCGAATATCGCCGTCGGCGGCGCGGGCGGAGCGGCGGGCAACGGCGGCGTGGTCACCGTTTCCAACGCCGGCAGCATCTCCACACAGAATGACGCGGCGTTCGGCATCTTCGCCCAGTCGGTGGGCGGTGGCGGCGGCAATGGCGGCGGCGCCACGCTCTCGGGCAGCAACGTGATCAATGTGAACGTCGGGGTGGGCGGCGCTGGCGGCGCGGCGGGAACCGGCAATCTTGTGACCGTGACCAACACATCGCTCATCACCACCCAGGGGGATTCCGCCTTCGGCATCCTCGCGCAGAGCGTGGGCGGTGGCGGCGGCGTTGGCGGGCTTGCTGTGGATTCGACCAGCCTTTCCCTCACCGCGTCGATCACGGTAGGCGGCGCGACGGCCGCAAACGCCAACAACAACAATACCCAGCAAGGCGCCACCGGCGGCGCCGACACGGTTCAGATCACCAATTCCGGCACCATCAAGACCGCGGGAAGCGAATCCCACGCCATTGTCGGGCAGGCGATCGGCGGCGGCGGCGGCGTGTTCATCATCAATCCCGAACAGGCCGGTCTGAACGGCCCCACCAATGCCGAGATCGTCTCCCTGGAAAACCAGATCGTCCAGGGGCTGCTGGGCCTCGGCGTGGATCTCAACGCCATCGCCGCCGCCTATGCGCAGCAATTGTACGCCGCAAACGGCACCCTCGCGCTCACCATCGGCGGCTCCGCACTGACCAGCGGTGGAGGCGGCATCGTGAACATCACCCACACCGGCACGGTCACCACCACCGGCGACAATGCGTTCGGCATCCTGGCGCAATCCATCGGCGGCGGCGGCGGCTTTGCCACCGACGGCGCGGGCCCGACCATGCCCGTTACCGTCACGGGCGGCGTCGGCGGCAGCGGAGCCGGTGCCGGCGGCAACGTGAACATCCTGCTCGGCGGCGGCAGCAGCATCCGCACCACGGGCACCGGCGCGATCGGCATCTTCGCCCAGTCCATCGGGGGCGGCGGCGGCTATAGCGGCGCCATGAATACGTCGGGCATGAGCGTGCTGCCGCCGAGCGCGGACCCGGACGTCAATATGCTTGCGGGCGTCGTGAGCATCGCCATGGCACCGAATACGCAAGGCGGCATGCTGATCTCCACCACCGGCGCCAACGCGCACGGCATCTTCGCACAGAGCCTCAGCGGAGGTGGCGGAGCGATCGGCTCGGCCCAGGGCATAGCGCTTCCACCCGCCACCGGCACTTTGCGAGGCGCTTACGGCTTGTTCGGCGGCGGCGGCGTGAACATCGACTTGACCGGCACCATCTCCGCCACCGGCGCGGGGTCCGCCGGCATCTTCGTGCAAAGCGGATTCCAGGGCACGAATGGCGCCATCATCGGGGGCGGCGGCACGATCAATGTGAATTTCACCGGCACCTTGGTCGGCGGCAGCGGCTCCGGCGCGGCCTTGGTGCTCCAGGGCGGAAATCCGAACAATACCGTCACTTTGGGGGCGGGCAGCAACGTCAGTGCGCTGTCCGGCACCGCGATCATCGGAACTTATGAAAACTTCACCATCACAAATGCCGGCACCCTCTCGGGCAACGTGGACCTCACTCAAGCCCAGGCGAGCACGTTCCAGAATTCCGCCGGCGCTCTTTTCAATCCCGGCGCGCTGGTCGGGCTCGGCACCAGCACCACATTCGAGGGTGTGCCCTATGGCGGCACGTTTACCAATGCCGGAACGCTGAATCCCGGTGGCCGCAACGTACAGCTCTCCACCATGCTGCAGGGCAATTACATCCAGAGCGCAGGCGGCATCCTGGGCATCGACATCAATGCGGCCGTCAATGCCGGGCAAACCAACGACGTCCTCAATGTCTCCGGCACGACGAGCCTGGGCGGCAGCGTGCAGGCGCTGGTCGGCGCGAACCTGCTGCCGCTCACCTACACCATTCTCACCAGCTCCGGCGCGATGACCGGCAGCGCGCAAGTGATCCAGCCCTCGCCGCTGGGGGTGATCAATTTCGGCCTTCTGCAGCAGGACAATCAGCTGCTGCTGACCCCGACCGCCAATTTCACCCCGTCGGGAGTGCCCCTCACCACAAACGAACTGGCGATGGCGCAATCGCTCCAGCAATCCTGGAATACCACCTCGACGGGCCTGTCCTCGGTGTTCGCGAGCCTCGCCAATGTGCAGACGGCGGCCGGCTATGAGCGCGCCTTGCAGAACCTCTCCGGCGACCAGATGCAGGCCGCCGCCGTGAACCAAACCCGCGGCGCGCGCGCGTCGCTGACCGCGGCGCTGAGTTGCCCCCTCTTCTCCGGCACAGGAACCCTGCTTGCGGAGACCGACTGCACCTGGGCGCGGGTCATCGGGAGCCACACCGAGCAATATGCCGACAGCAACGGCAGCGGCTTCACGCTGGACGCCCTCACCTATCGCGTGGGCACGCAGAAAGAGGTGATGACGGACTGGTTCGTGGGCGCGACGTTCGGCTATTCCGACACCTCGCTCACCACCAACAATGGCTTCGGCTCTTCGGATGGCGAGGGTGCGGACGGTGCCCTCTCGGTCAAGCATCAGGTGGGGCCGTGGCTGTTCTCGCTCGCCGGGCACGCCGGCTTTGGCAGCTATGACAACACCCGCAATATCGTCATCGGCACCAATCGGTGGATTGCCGACGGCAATGCCAGCGTATTCACGGCCGGCGCACGCGCCCGCGCCTCCTATGAGTTCGCCTTCGCCGATTGGTATCTGCGGCCCTACGCCGATCTCGACCTGCTCTACACCTATATGCCCGGCTATTCGGAGACCCAGGCCGGGCCGCTGAACCTCTCCATCTCCTCGCTCAAGGAATGGACGTTCGCCTTCAGCCCGGCAGTGGAAATCGGCGCCCGCCTGGACCTAAGCCCGGATTATTGGCTGCGGCCCTACGGCAGCGTAGGCGTGACCTTCCTGTCCAACGACAGTCTGGAGTTCCAGAGCAGCCTGGTCGGCTCGGCGCCGTCGGTGCCGAATTTCATCAATTCCGTGCCCATGCCCGCGACCTTGCTGGATCTGACGGCGGGGCTCCAATTGGTGAATTCCAAGCGCTATGAGGTCCGGGCCGAATACAAGGCGCAGATGGGAAATGATTTCCTCGCGCAAGAGCTGAGCGCCCGGCTTTCAGTGCCGTTCTAGCACACGGGTTCGCGCCGGCCGCAGCAAGGAAAGACCGGCGCGGCTTTTGACTTGAATCATACCGCCACGCCCATCATATGCCGTAAGGTAAGAATATAATGAATACATTGAGGAGCAACGCCGTGGCCTCTATCTCGGATTTCAAGAGCATCCTTGTGGGCGTGATGGAAGAAGGCACTGAGCGCGCCAGTTCTGCCCTGGCCTATGGTCTGTCCTTTGCCCAGGCGAATGCGGCGCACATCACGGTGCAGGCTGCTGCCTTGAAGGTCAGCGTGCCGCGCAGCGCGCTGAGCCATTTCGCGGATGAACTCGCTGGTTCGGAAAATCGCCGGGTGCGCGAGGCGGCGGTCGCGACGGTCGAACGCGCGCGCGGCGCAGCGGATGCCTCGGGCCTCACCTGCTCGGTGGAAACCCTGCAACTGCCGCTGGCGGAGTTGCTGGACGCCTTCGTCGGCCAAGCGCGGGTGCATGACATCACCGTGCTGGAGACCACGCCCGAGCCCATGGAGATCGGCCGCGACATCATCGAGAACGTGGTCACCCGGGGCGGCCGCCCCGTGCTCGCCGTGCCGCCTGGCATCACCACCTTCAGCGCCGAGCGCATCGTCATCGCCTGGGACGGCAGCGAGCGCGCCACCCGCGCGGTCGCCTTCGCCCTGCCGCTGCTCAAGGCCGCGAAGGAGGTGGAGATTCTCTGTATCAAGGGCGAGAAAGATCTTGCCCACGCCATTCCCGGCGCAGAGCTGGCGCCGAACCTCGTGCGCCACGGTGTGAACGTGAGCGTAAACGACATCAGCGTGCGCGACGGCGATGCGGCCGAGACGTTACGCGGCCAGGTGGGCCTGTTCCGGGGCGACGTGGTGGTGATGGGCGCGTTCGTGCACTCGCGGCTGCAGCAATGGGTTCTGGGCGGCTTTACCCGCGCCTTGATCGAGCGCTCGCCAGTGCCGCTGTTCCTGGCGCACTGAGAGACTGTGATCCATTGGGCGATTGGAGGCGGTAACCTGCAGCCTCTTCTCGCGGCAAGGTTAACGCGATCTTCATCCGCTCCTTATAGCTGCCATAACGGCTTCAAGGACTTATGGCGCCATGCCTGAGAGCGACGAAATCCGCTGCCTTCGGGATGGCACAATGTCGCTCAAAAACGCCATAAGGCCCTGCCAAATCGGCCGTCTGCCGCCGGATTGGACCGCAGAGTCCACCCGGCGCATCGGATGAATTCAAGGATGTATCGCCCATGATCTCTCGACGGTCCCTCCTCGGCGGTCTGCTCACCGCCGGCATTGCCGCTGCCGCGCCCATCGCCGCGTCGAGCCAGGCCGATGCCCAGATCTTCATTCAACCGCCGCCACCGCCGCTGCGCATCGAACGCCGCCCGCCTCCGCCCCGGCCGGGCTGGGTGTGGGTATCGGGTTTCTGGACCTGGGATCGGCGTCGCCGCCGCTATGTCTGGGTGCCGGGCCGTTGGGTCGCCGGTCGTCCGGGCTTCCGCTATCGCGACGGCACGTGGGTGCGGCGCGGCAACACCTGGGTTTATCAGCCGGGCGGCTGGTGGCGCTGAACGCAGCTGCCCAAGGCGCAAATGAAAAGGGACCGTTCGCCTGGCGAACGGTCCCCCTGTTTTGATCCGGCGATACTTTGATCCGCCGACGCGAAGAGCTCAGGCGGTCGGCGCGGCCGGAGCCTGGCCGGCGGCGGGAGCCGGGGCGGGATCAGCGGTGACTTCACCCGCCGCATGGGCCGCGAGGGCGTCGCGCAACGCGTTTTCCTTGGTATGGTCGAAGGACGTGCTCATCACCGTGCCGCCGACGCCGCGCAGATCTTCCAGCACCTTGTCGGTGGTCATCTTGCGGATCAGCAGGAACAGGCCGGCCGTGCCGGGCTGCAGCGCGCTGGCGGCATCCTTCACGAACTGATCGTTGATGCCGACATCGGTCAGCGCGCCGCCCAGCGCGCCCGAGGCCGCGCCAATGGCCGTGCCCACTAGCGGCATCATGAAGATGAAGCCGATGAGCGTGCCCCACAGCGCGCCGGACATGGCGCCGGTGGCGGTGGTGTTGATGAGCTGGTTCAGCTTGATGTGGCCGTTCTCATCCTTGACGGCGATGACCGCATCGCCGAGTTCGATGAGATATTCCTTCTGCATGCCCAGGATCTTGTCGCGAACCTCGACGGCCCGCTGTTCCGTGGGGAAGGCGATGAAGACAAGATCGCTCATGGCCGGTTTCCTTAAAGCTTGCTGCGGATATCCACCGCGCCCGCTTGGTGCGGCGCGGCGGCTCCGGCCGCTGGAGCCGGCGGATTTCGACCCGCCAAAAGCCGCCCCGTCAGCCCGAAGCCGGGGCATGTGTGACATGGTTTCATGTCAATTCAAACAGCGGAAGCGGGAGCGCAGCAATTGCGTACACGACAGCCAATGCCAGCGCCGTCGTTGCCGCTTAGAGTCAGGCGAAGGGCTCGCCTGTGCGCTCACGTCCTGCTCGGGACGGCTTTGCGATCTCAACGATCGGACGTCAGCGCATCCGCCGGCGCACGCGCCTCTCGCACGGCCGCCGGCGCCTGGCTGGAGGCTACGCCCAACGACGAGTCGCGCTCACCCTTCTTGGGGTTCGCCTTTTTAGCGGACTCCTTCTTGCCGACGGCCTTCTTGGTGCCGGTCTTCTTGTCGGCCGCTTTCTTGCTGCTTGGCTTCTTGCGATCATTTTTCTCAGCCCCCGTTTTTTGGGGACCAGCCTTCTTCCCGGCCGCCGGCTGTACGCGCGCGCCGCTCTCGAGAGAGGGCTCGGTGGGATGCGGCGTAGGAACGGCGCCGCGCGTCTCGATAGTAACGCCGTTGGCAGAACCCGGCGGAACCGCTTTCAAGGCCTTCACGCCTGCAGCTTTGTTCGGCTGCTTCTTCGCCGCTGGCTCACGCGGCAGAGCCTTCTTGGCCGGCAGTTTCTGCGGCTTCGGCCGCCCTGTCCCAATTTTCTCCGGTGCTTGGTTCCCGGCACCGACGCCGAGTACGACTTCGCCAGTCCCGGCATCATCGTCCGAGCGCTGACCTTTCCCGGCCGCGGGAGATGCGCTGCTCGCCGCGCTGAGGTCGGCCTTTTTGATATCGGCCGGCCCGACTGCACCCTTCTTGGGCGCAGCCTTTTTGGAGGCAGCCTTCTTCGGTTCGGCCTTTTTGGGGGCGTCCTTCTTTGCTTCTGGCTTCTTTGCTTCCGCTTTCTTGGGCGCACGCTTCTTGGCCGCTAGCTTGCCTGCGATCGCGGGTTCGGCGTCGCGCGGCCGCGCGTTTGGCGGAGCGGCTTCGCCCTCGGCGGCCACAGGCTCCTCGAGCCCCTTGCGCTTATGGGAGCCCTTCGCGACGCTCTTGGCGGCCTTTTCCTCTTCCAGAGCGGCCAGCTTGGCGGCATGCCGGGCGGTGAGCGCTGCGGCGAATTGCAGGATGAGCTGGCCGAGCCCCTCTTCCTGAACGGCGGCAGCCGCGCTTTCCGCGCTGAACCAGAAGCCGACACGCTCCAACCGCTCCGGCCACTTCTTCACATAGCGTTTCACTTTCATGGGAAACACCATCACGTCGCACGACACCGAACGGGTCGGCGAGAGGCGCTTCTCATAGCTGTATAGGCCAACAGCGGCATGCGCCATGGCGCCGATCAGGCCAGCCTCTTCATAGGCTTCGCGCGCGGCTGTCTGAGAGGGCGTCAATCCCTTGATGGGCCAGCCCTTGGGCACCACCCAGCGGCGCGTCTCGCGCGACGTGATCAGGCGAATCTGCACTTCCCCGTCCTGCCGCTGCCGATACGGCAGAGCGGCATATTGCAGGCGGCGCAGCGAAGGTTTGTCGGACGTTATCGGCATTTTTTGAAATAGAATCTCCCTTGAGGCATTATGAGGCAAGGCGGCTGTCATAAGTCCACCGGTGATGAAAAAAATCCCGCGCCCCCTTTCGGAACCGCCTTGCCGACCCGACGTTGGACCTAATCGACGTCCCGGTTAGGCATCACGCCCGGCGGACAATGGAGAAGCCCATGTCCTGGCAATCCCAGGCCGCGTCCGCCCCGTCCCAGGCCCGAACCGACACCGAGGCATCTGCCCTGCGGTCCGGCCTGATCGCGGCGTATCGTTCCGTCCGCGGGGAAACCGAGCATCGCTCCGCACCCCTTTCGCCCGAGGATCAGATCCTCCAGTCCATGCCCGATGCGAGCCCCATCAAGTGGCATCGCGCCCACACCACGTGGTTCTTCGAGCAGTTCGTGCTGCGCGAGCACGCGCCCCGCTATGTGCCGTTCGACGATCGCTTCGCCTTTCTGTTCAATTCCTATTATGTCGCCGCCGGCCCGCGTCACGAGCGGCCTAAGCGCGGGCTGATCTCACGCCCTACCGCGCAGGAAGTGGGTGCCTATCGCGCCCATGTGGATGCGGCGGTGATCGCGCTGCTGGAAGAGGTGGAGGAGGCCCGCCTTCACGGCCTCGCCACACTGATGGAAATTGGCTTCAACCATGAGCAGCAGCATCAGGAATTGATGCTGACGGACATCCTCCACGCCTTTTCCATCAACCCCACGAACCCGGCCTATGATGCCGCCTGGACCGCCCCCTCCACTGGGCCGGACGTGGGCGAGGACCCGCGCGAACAGGTGCTGCTCGCCGGAGGGATCTACCGCATCGGCCACGAGGGCCCCGGCTTCTCTTTCGACAATGAGGGGCCCGCCCACCAGGTGCTGGTGCCTCCCACCAAGATCGACCGCCATCTCGTGACCAATGGCGACTGGCTCGCCTTCATGGAAGCCGGCGGCTACAGCGACCCGCTCCTGTGGCTCTCGGAAGGCTTCGGCGCCGCCCAGGCCGGTGGCTGGGAGGCGCCGCTCTATTGGCGGCAGGTGGACGGGCACTGGTTCGCCCTCACCCTCGGCGGCCTGCGCCCGGTGGATCTCACGGCACCGGTCTGCCACGTCAGCTATTACGAGGCCGACGCCTTCGCGCGCTTCGCCGGCAAATCCCTGCCCACCGAGCAGGCGTTCGAGGTGGCCGCCGGCAAGGGCCTTCTCGCCGATGCCTTCGGGGTGGTCTGGCAATGGACGCGCAGCTTCTACGGCGCCTATCCCGGCTATCGCGCGGCCCCCGGCGCGCTTGGCGAATACAACGGCAAGTTCATGGTCAACCAGATGGTGCTGCGCGGCTCCTCGCTCGCCACCCCGGTCGGCCATGAACGCACGACCTATCGCAATTTCTTCCATCCCCATCAGCGCTGGCAGTTCAGCGGGCTGCGCCTCGCCGACGAAGCGATCTGACCGAGGAATCATCATGTCCCCGTCCCATGCCGCCGAACGGTCCGAGCCGCTGGCTCCGACCGCAGAATTCGCCCGCGATCTCGCGATCGCCCTTTCCGCCCGCACGAAGCGGCTCGCGCCGAAATATTTCTATGATGCCGCCGGTTCGGCGCTGTTCGAGCAGATCACCCAGCTTCCCGAATATTATCCCACCCGCACCGAGATCGGCATCCTGCGCGACCATGCGGAAGATCTGGCGGCGCTGCTTCCGCCGGGCGGTGTCTTGGTGGAATTCGGCAGCGGCGCCAGCGTGAAGGTGCGCCTGCTGCTGGATCGCATTCCCCACCTCGCCGCCTATGTGCCGGTGGATATTTCCGCCGAGTTCCTGGAGCGCACTGCCACCGACCTGCGCCGTGCCTATCCGGGCATCGAAATCCTGCCTCTGGCTGACGATTTCACCCAGCGCTTCGCCTTACCGCAGATGGCGCAAGGCCGGCCGCTGCTGGGCTTTTTCCCCGGCTCCACCATCGGCAATTTCGAGCCGGCGGACGCGCAGGACTTTCTCGCCCAGGCCCGCGAAACCCTCGGCCCCGGAAGCCGGATGGTGGTGGGCGTGGATCTGGTGAAGGATCCGCGTCTATTGCATGCAGCCTATAACGACGCGGCGGGCGTGACGGCGCAGTTCAATAAGAACGTGCTGGTACGGGCCAATCGCGAACTGGGTACGGATTTCGAGCTTTCCGCCTTCGTCCACCGTGCCTTCTTCAATGCCCCGGCGAGCCGAATCGAAATGCATCTGGTGAGCGCCAGCGCGCAGACCGTGCACCTGGACGGCGCGGCCTATCATTTCGCCGCAGGCGAGAGCCTGCACACCGAATGCAGCTACAAATACACACTGGAGGGCTTCGCGGACCTTGCCGCCGCTGCCGGCTGGACAAGCGAGACGGCGTGGACCGATCCGCAGCAACTGTTCAGCGTGCATGTGCTGGCGCGTGCCGCCTGAGCGGAAGCGCGGAGCCAGGTGGCGCGGATGCTCGGGAGGCTCTGGCCTCCCTCGGCTTTTCCACATTTGCCGCAGGACGTGCCGCAGCGCGGCAGCAAAAGAACTTGGCCTTCCGATTGCTTCATGTGACCTTGCCTTAAAGAGGTCGCATCGGAGCGGGGGATATGCTTATCGAGGATCGCGGACCCGGCTTTCAGGGAAAGGCATCCCTGCACGGCTGGATGATCTGGGGCACCGCGGCCCTGTTCTATCTTTATGAATTCTTCGTGCGCGTCGCCCCCTCGGCCATGGAGCCGGAGCTGCAGGTGCATTTCGGGCTGTCGGCGGCCGCTTTGGGCGCCGCGGCGGGCACCTATTATCTCATCTATTCGCCCATGCAGCTCATTTCGGGCACCATCATCGACCGCTTCGGGGTGAAGCAGGTGCTGGTGCTCTCGGCCCTGATCTGCACTTCCGGCGCGTTTCTGGAAATCATCGGGTCCAACAGCTTCTTCCTGGTGGCGGCGCGGTTCGCCCAGGGCTTCGGCTCGGCCTTCGCCTTCGTCGGCACCATGTATATCGCCGCCGAATGGTTTCCCCGCTCCATGCTGGCGCGGCTCTCGGGCCTCACCACATCGCTCGGCATGGCGGGTGCCATCATCGGCAATGCCGGCATCGCCCGCTTGGTGGAAACCATGGGCTGGCAAAGCGCGCTGATCGGAGCCGGGTTCGTCGGCATCGCCGTCACCGCGCTGATCGTGTTCGTCATTCCGAGCCGTCCGCCGGTCGGCACGGACGTGCCCCATCCGTACAAGCCCAACGTGCTGCGGGCGCTGCGCATCGTCTATGCGAACCCGCAGAGCTGGTATCTCGGCATCATCGGCGCGGCGCTCTACATGCCGCTGTCGATCCTCGGCGCACTGTGGGGCGCGGAATACATCTCCGCCATCACCGGCGCCTCGAAGCTGGAGGCCACCGGCGCGGTTTCCATGATGTATGTGGGCTGGCTGGTGGGCGGCCCGCTCGCCGGATACGCCTCCGACAAGCTCGGCATCCGCCGGCCGATCCTGCTCTATGCCAGCGCGGCGACGCTGGTGGTGACGTTCGTCATCGCCATCATCCCCAACATGTCGTTGCCCGTGGCCTATATGCTCCTGCTTCTCCTGGGGCTCGCCTCATGCTCGCAGGTGATCTGCTTCGCCACCGTGGTTGAGCACAATCCCCAAACCGTCACGGGCACCGCGCTCGCCTCCACCAACATGATCATCATGTTGCTGGGCGGCGTTGCCGAATGGGCTTTCGGGTTGGTGCTGGATCTCGTCGGCGGCTCGGGCGATACCGGCCAATATTCCGCGCAGGCCTATCATTACGCCATCCTGATGCTGCCGGCGATTTCCCTGGTGGGCCTCGCGGCGGCGACGATGGTGAAGGAAGCCAAGGAGATCGTTGGCGTGCAGGAAGCCGCCGCGCCGGCCTGAGGCGAAATGGGGGCGGGCCGCAGAAGGCCCCGCCCCTTAGCTCACAATTGGGTCAGTTCGCTCTGGATGCCCTTGTTGAGCTCAGCGCCGTCATCGAGCGGTGCCAGATAGTCCACCGCCATTTCGCGGAAGCGCAGCAGGCCCTTATAGGCCTGGATATCGGGGTGCAGGTCGCGCAGCACGCGATGCAGCCGCTTGCCCCATTTGGGCACCCGCGCCACCTCCTCCAGGCTCGCCAGATAGCAGCGGATGCCGAACAGGATCGCGTTCGAGCGCGGCAGGCGGAACAGAGTCTGCAATTCCACCCGCAGATGCACCTTCTGCCCGACATTCTCCGGCGTGACGCTCGCCTTGTCCGGCCCCCACACGGGATAATTCTCCGGCGAGGTATCGAGGCGGGGGTTGATGGTCATGGTCCAGTTCAGCCGCCGCACCGGCTGGCCATATTGCAGGCGCAGCAAATATTTCAGCGCGCGGTCGAACACGCCCTTCTCGTGCGCCAGCGGCACCGGGCCGTGCCATTCGTGGAAGCTCATGCCGATGTCGAATTCCAGCGACCAGTCAGCCTGGGTCGTGACCATGCCACCGTCCACAAAGAGATTGTCCTCGCGCTGGTCCTGCAGGGTGAAATCGCCCTGCGCCTGGCGGGTGATGTATTCGAACGGCGGGCACGGCAGGGTCTCCGCCTTGCCGAAGGTGAAGCTCTGGTGGATGCCGAGCGGCCGATTCACCCAGGTCCAAAGGTCCCCCGCCTTGGTGAGCGAGAAATGCTCGGGATAATCGGCGGCGAGGCTCTCCATGATCAGTTCGAGCGTATCCCACTGCGCCGCCATCATGTGGGGCAGCACCTGGCAGCGCTTGGGATCCTCCGCCAGAACGAGTGCCCGCTCCCGGCACTCGGCGACATAATGCTCGTCCACGTCGAACACATGGTCATAGGCCGGGCTTGCGCCGCCCTTCACATGGGGCTCGATGTTCACCGAATACATGTATTGGTCTTCGGGAAACGGGAACGGAAAGTGCAGAATCGCCGCGCTGGAATTGCGATAGGTAAAGTCGCGGCGGAAGGTCTCGTTGGGCTTGAACTGAAGGGTCATGGAAAGTCCTTCCGGTCACGATGTCAGTCTCAGAAATGCCCCTCCCCCGCTTGAGGGGTTTGAGCACGGGCACCCCCGGCTTTCACCTCTCCCCGCCGGGGAGAGGTCGGCCGCGCAGCGGACGGGTGAGGGGGCGCCACCCATTCGATCGCAACGCTTTCACCCCTCACCCCAGCCCTCTCCCGCTCGGGGAGAGGGAGCAACCGATGGCACGAGTCAAAAATCCAACACCACCTGCGCGGTGCGGGCCCGCGAGACGCAGGGCATGATGAATTTCTGCGAAGCCTTCTCCTCCGCCGAGAGGAAGTCGTCGCGGTGCTCCACTTCGCCGTCGAGCACATCGAGCTTGCATTCCCCGCAGGCCCCGCCGCGGCACAGGCAGGGGGCCGCGATGCCTTGTGCTTCGAGTGCTTCCAACAGGGTCTGGTTGTCGGCGACCTGCACCTCGATGCCGGATTTCGCCAGCACCGCCTTGAACGGCAGGCCTCCGGAGGCATCGCCGAAGCTCTCGCGGTGGATCTTGCCTGAAGGCCAGCCGAGCGCGGCGGCGCTGGAGACCACCGCATCCATCAGCGCGCGCGGGCCGCACGTATAGACATGGGTGCCGAGCGGCTGGCGCGCCAAAATCCCTGCCAGATCGAACGCGGCGCGCCCGTTGCCGTGGATGAAGATGTCCTCGCCCGCCGCATGGGGCGCCAGCAGCTTCTCAAACACCGGCGCCTCTTCGGCCGTGCAGAGCTGATGCAGCTCGAACCGCGCGCCGCGCGCCTTCAGCGCTGGCACATAGGACAGCAGCGGCGTGATGCCGATGCCGCCCGCGATCAGCAGATGCTTGCGGGCCTTGGCCGCGAGCGGAAACAGATTGCCCGGCACGCCGATCTCGATCACGTCGCCGCGCGCCACGTTCTGGTGCAGGAACCGCGAGCCGCCCCGCGACTGCGCCACGTGGCGCACGATGATCTCATACCGCGCGCGGCTCTCGGGCGGAGAGACCAGGGAATAGGAATTCTTCATCACCCGCCCCTCGTGGCGCAGAGTGACCATGACGTGGGCACCGGCGGAGGGGGTCGGCAGCGGGCCGCCGTGCAGCGGTTCGAAG
Organism: Roseixanthobacter pseudopolyaromaticivorans; assembly: GCF_043195145.2. Taxonomy (NCBI): domain Bacteria; kingdom Pseudomonadati; phylum Pseudomonadota; class Alphaproteobacteria; order Hyphomicrobiales; family Xanthobacteraceae; genus Roseixanthobacter; species Roseixanthobacter pseudopolyaromaticivorans. Next base: position 1,250,276 of record NZ_CM195539.1, on the reverse strand, counting down.
GCGAAGCGCTTCAGGGTCGGCGAAAGCTGTTCGATCTCGTGGATGCGCACGGGGATCGGGCCTGAAGCGATCATGCGTAAAGCTCCTCCGCATCGGGAACGTCGCCGGGCACTTCGGCATCCACCTGCACGCCCATGAAGGCCGCATGCCGGCGGGAGAAATGGTCACGCACGAACAGGCTCGCCCCACAGCCGGCGCAGGTGAAGATGGAGGTCGTCACCCCCTCGCCATAGGTGCGGCAATGCACGCAGAACACGCGCCGCGCCTTGGTTCCCGCATGGGCGAGGCGGATTTCCTGCCGGCTCATTCCGGCGGCTTCGGCAATGCGGAACACATCCCACAGGAACGGCTCTGAACCGGCTCCATAGAGCCGCAGCCCCATGGTCTCGCGGGCGAGGCGCTCCTCCAGGGCGGAGAACAGATGGCCGTTGGAGCGGAACGGCCGCACGCTGTCGCCCGCCCCATCCACCACGGAGACCGGGAGCAGCGCGCTGCGGTTTACGACGGTCCAGGTCTCGCAAGCGGCCGGCTCGAACCCCTCGGCCAGCGCTTCCGCCGGCAGCGCCGGACCTTCGACCACAAGCAAATGGTGCCGCCCGGCCGGGTCCAGCTCCAGCGGGGCGTATTTAGGCCGGCTCTTGATGCCTTGATCGCTCATGATGCCTTCCGCTTCAGATCAAATTCAGACGGCCGCGCTTGTGGCAGCCGCCTCACCCCAGCCCTCTCCCCGTCGGGGAGAGGGGGCGCGCCCCTGACCCTGCCCTCCACCTCTCCCCCACGAGGACAGGTCGGCCGCGCAGCGGACGGGTGAGGGGGCAAGATCGACCCATCGCCCAAAGCCCGCCCGCACCTACGCCCGCACCCGCGTCTTCTGTGGGTCGAAATGCGGGAACGGCACGATCTGCGCGGGAATGCGCTTTTGGTGGCCGTCCAGCTTGCCGATTTCGATCGGCTCGCCCGCCTCCGCCGCCGCAATGTCCAGCCGCGCCAAAGCGATATTCTGTTTCAGGATCGGCGACTTGGTGGCGCTGGTGACGACGCCCACCTGGGCGCGGCCACTATAGATCGGGTCGCCGTGTCCCACGTCGTCGTTGGAACCGATGAGCAGGCCCACCATCTTGCGCGCCGGATTGGCCTTGCGGCGCAACAGCGCCTCGCGGCCGACGAAATCCTCGTCCTTATTGGCCACCGCGAAGCCGATGCCGGCCTCGAACGGGTCGGTCTGGTCGCAGAAATCATAGCCCGCGAACACCAAGCCGGCCTCAACCCGCAGCATATCCAGCGCGGTGAGGCCGAGCGGCTTCATGCCCTTGGGCGCGCCGGCTTTCCACACCGCATCCCACAGCGCGGTCGCGTCCTTGGGATGGCACCAGATCTCGAAGCCGAGTTCGCCGGTGTAGCCGGTCCGCGAGACGATCAGCGCCGGCCCTTGCGGCCCGCCGAGGCGGGCGATGGCGAAGCGGAACCATTTCAGCTCGGCGATCGAAGGCTGAACCGGCGAGGTCCAGATGATTTCGGACAGGATCTCGCGGCTCAGCGGCCCCTGCACGGCGATGTTATGGAGCTGGTCGGTGGAGGATTTAACCCAGGCTTTCAGGCCCCATTCCGCCGCCTTGTCGCGCAGCCATTTGCCGGTGAACTCCTCGCCGCACACCATGCGGAAATTCGCCGGGCCGAGGCGGAAAACGGTGGCATCGTCGATCATGCCGCCGTGCTCGTAGCACAGCGCGGTATAGACCACCTGGCCGACCGAGAGCTTGCGGATGTCGCGCGTTACCGTGCGCTGGAGCAGCACTTCCGCGTCCGGTCCCGTCACCTCGAACTTGCGCAGCGGCGAGAGGTCCATCACCGCCGCCTTTTCGCGGCACGCCCAATATTCCTCGATCGGCCCCACGCCGGTGAAGCAGGTGGGCAGCCAGAAGCCGCGATACTCCACGAAATTGCGGGTCTGCTCGGCGATCCTTGGATGGAAGGCGCTCTCCCGCGTCAGGCGCGGCTCGGCTTCGGGGCTCATGCGGAACGCGGTTCCTTTGGAGATGGGGGTGCCGCCGTCATAGACGCGCACATGAATGTCGGTCGGATTCCAGGCATTGGCGGAATCGATGTCGTCGGCGCAGGAGGAGGAGGCGCACAAAAGGTCCGTCATGGCCCGCAGCAGCACATAATCGCCGGGGCGCGACCAGGGCTCGTCCATGGTCAAGGCGTTGGAGCTTTCAACGCAGGTGTTGAAGAAGAAATTGATCGCCGGCCAGCCGCGCTTTTCCTTGATGCCGTAAGGCTTCAGCACAAGGTTGAAATTGTCCGAGCAATTGTCGTGCCCGGGATAGCCCATGTCCTCGTAATATTTGGCCGAGCAGGCGAGCGCGAACGTATCGTGCCGCCCCACCGTGTCGCGCACCACTTCCACCAGCGGCATCTGGCGTTCGTCGAAATATTTCGAATGCAGGCCCGGGCCGGGGAAGGCCGAACCCATGAGCGTGCGGGTGGTGGTGGAGTCGAGGCCATATTCCAGCCCCTCCTCGTCCAGCGCCTTGGCGTCGAAGGCGAGGAAGTCGGAGCATTGCCGGCCTTCCACGTCGATGATCTGGATGTAGTTGCCGGCCTTCACGCGATAGGCCTTGGCGCGGGCGGCGGGCACCCGCAGGTCCAGCACCACGTCGCCCAGCGGCGGGGGAAGTTCCGGCAGGGAGCCGGCGACGCGGGAAATGTCTACCTTCAGCTCGGTCGGCGGGCTCTGCTCGTCCGGCGCCATCAGCGGGCCGGCGGCGGCGATCACCACCAGAAGATCGCTGAGCGCGGTCAGGCGCGCCTGGGTGCCCGGCGCGTCGCTCGCGCCGAGAAGTGTGCGGGCGGGGGCCTGCGTGTCGATGCCGCGCTGCGCCAGGAGGCGGGCGACGTCCGCGCCCCCCTCGCCGGTCAGGCGGGCGGCGAGCGGCGCGCCGAGCGGCGCCGTATCGAGCCCCAGCGCCGGCGCGGCATCGGCGCCGGCCGCGTCGAAGGCGAAGATGTCGGCGGCCTGGAGGCCCTCAGGATCGGTGATGCGGATTTCATCGCCCGCCTTCAGCGCGAAGGCGGCACAGCCGCCGCCCGGCACCACGCGCCGCTCCGCGAGCGAACGGGGCGCGGGAGAACCGGAAGACTGGGGCGGCGCGGTAATGGCATCCATGGGCTTCAGTCCGGATCTGTGAGCGAGCGGTAGCGCCCGCGGTAATAGATGAGCGGCGCGCCCTCCCCCTCGGCATGGAAATGCACCACGCGGCCGACGAAGATCTCATGGTCCCCGCCGTCATAATGGGCATAGGCGGCGCATTCGAAGGAGGCGTGGGCCGGGCGCAGAACGGGGGCGCCCGAATGGCCCTCGTGAAGCTCGAGATTGGCGAACTTGTCCGCGCCGCCGCGCGCGAAGCGGTTGGACAGCTCTTCCTGTCCTTCCAGCAGCACATTGACCGTGAAGAACTTGAGCTTCTCCAGCCGCGCCAGCGAATGCAGCGAGCGGGCCATGGAGAACAGGATCAGCGGCGGGTCGAGGGAGACGGAGGAGAAGGAATTCACCGTCACGCCGAGCGGCCCCTCTTCGTCGCGGCCCAGCACCACGGCGATGCCGGTGGCGAACCGGCCGAGCACGTTGCGCAGTTCGCGCGGGTCGAAGCGGGCGTCGAGATCAATGCGGGTCATGAGTTGAAGGCGCTCCTCGCTCCCGCGTTCGCCGGCGACGGCAAGGCCGCCGACGCCGTGCGGAACGCCCGAAGCCGGGAAGGTGACGGAAGCCGGCATGGGGGACAAGCCTTGTCCCCCATGTTGCGCGGCCGCACCCCGCAGGCCCGCGTCCGACTGCATGGCGGCGGCGCTCACGCCACCTTGGCCGGCTGAAGCTCGGCGAGGAGCTTCTCGGCGAAGGCGCGCTTCTGCGCGTCGTCCATCTTCTTCACTTCATTGTTGAGCATGCGCTGGTTGATGGACTTGTTCCAATAATCCAGGCTCTCGAAGCCCAGCAGCGAGGCCTTGCCGACGAACTGGCGCAGCACTTCGTTGGTGGGGCCCATGACCCAGCCGGCCTTGCCGTCGCGCAGGTAGCGCTCGATCTGGAGCGCCGGGCGATAGCCGGTGCCGCCGCAGGCGTGCAGCATCTTGTCGGTGACGTGGGTGACGTTCTTGGCGGCCTCGAACTTCACCTGCCACAGCCAGTGCAGCAGCGCCGAGCGCGGCAGCGCGTCGAGGTCCTTGTGGATCGACCAGTCGCAATTGTTGGTCACGCTGTCGAGCGCCTGGGCCATCTGGAAGACGAAGGCACGGCACGCATTGGTGTCCATGATCGCTTCGCCGACATAATCCTGGATGGTCGGATAATCGGCGACGCGCATGCCCACGTCATTGTGGGTCTTGCGGGTGGTGTGGCGCTTGGCGATGTCAATCACCGCAAGCGAGATGCCGTTCCAGCAGGCGGACGAGCAGGTGAGGAAGAACGGGTCGACCACCTCGTCGTTGGATTTCGCGCCGTCGCCGATGGGGCCGACCATGGCGTCCTTGGGGATCACCACGCCTTCCACCTGGATCGGGCCGGACTGGTTGCCGCGCAGGCCAAGGCCATCCCATTCGGACGGATTGGACTTCACGTCGTCCTTGAGCACCAGGAAGCAGGAGAGGTCGGAATAATCGCCGGAGAAGCCGGGGCTGGTGGTCTGGAGGATGTACCAGTCGGCAAAGCCGCCGGAGGTGGTCCAGGAGGCCTTCTTGGTGATCTTCCAGCCGTCGCCGAAGGCTTCGGCCTTGGAGGAGATGGGGTACCAGAAATGCGAGCCGGTCTCAGGATCGGAATAGGAGAGCGTGCCGATCAGCACGTCGGCGTCGAGCCGCTTGAGAATGTCGGTGAGGCGGGCGTTGTCGTGATAGCGCAGCAGCGCCGCCGCGACCGCGCCGAGGTGCATGGTGTAGCACATGGCGGTGGAGGGGCAGCCGTAGCGCGCGATGGTCTCGACCACCATGGCGGCGCAGACATGGCTTTCGCCGAGGCCGCCGAGTTCCTTCGGCACGGTGAGCGCTAGCAAGCCGAGGGTGGCGAGCGCCTCGAAATTCTTGCGCGGATAGATGTATTGCGCGTCACTCTCCACCGCATTGGCGCGCAGCGTGGTCTCGCACAGAGCGATGAGCTTGGCCTGCAATTCCTTCTGCGCGGGGGTGAGCAGCCATTGCGGGTCCCACTCGAACCCGAGGCCCCAGAATTCCTCCTGGCCCCACATTTTGACTTGCGACATGACGCTTGCTCCGAACGCCCGGCGCCTCAGCACGCGAGCGGTGAATGTCCCGGCGTAGCTGTTCCCCTCAGTGAACTTTTTTGCCGCCGTAGAAACAGATTGCCAAATGCACCGTCGGACGCAAGAACCAAAAGCAGGCACATAAACGCCTGCGATTTAGGCAAAATATTCAACGGCAATGACTTAGCGTTTTTACATCGCCCTAATATTAGGCATCTTAGCCAAAAGATTTCTTCTCAGGAAAAGTAATTGACAGAAAATGCCCCTCGCTCAAGGATGGCGCGCCTTGCAGAGCCTGAGGGGACGCAAAGAATGAGCCCGACGCAATTGCGCCAGTCGATCCTGAACGAGCGCCATCGCGCGCTCGGATCGAAGCTTGAAGAATCCTGGAACGACACCGCTTTGCCCCAGCATTATGCCACCGATCCCTATGAGGAGACGGCGGCGGTGCGCACCCGCGCCGGCCTCATCGACGTGTCGGCGCTGAAAATCGTGAATGTCTCCGGCCCCGACGCCACCGCCTTCCTCAACCGCCTCGTCACCACGGACGTTGCAAAGATCGCGCCCGGTCGTTCCATGATCTCCTCCATGGTGGGGGAAGACGGCGGGCTGATCGACGACGTGCTGATCTATTGCGACAGCCCCACCGCCTATCGCCTCTCCCATGGCGGCGGCGCCACCGAGGAGGTGCTGCCGCTCCTCACCGAGGGGCTCGACGTCACCTTCGCCCGCGACGACGACGTGCATATCCTCTCCCTGCAAGGGCCGAAAGCGCTGGAAATCCTGCAGCCGGATACGCCGCTGGATGTCGCCTCGATCCCCTATTTCGGCCATGCGCGCACCACTCTCTACGGCATCGACGTTTCCCTCGCGCGCGGCGGCTATTCCGGCGAGCGCGGCTATGAGGTGTTCGTCAAGGCCAAGGATGCGGTCGAGGTGTGGGACAAGATCCTGGAGGCCGGCAAGCCGTACGGCATCATGCCGGTGTCGTGGGATTGCCTGGACATCGGCCGCGTCGAAGCCGCCCTGCTGTTCTTCCCCTTCGACATGCCGCACAAGGACACGACCCCCTGGGAAGTGCTGATGGATTGGACCGTGGACCTCTCCAAGCCGGATTTCCGCGGCAAGGAGGCCCTCATCCGCCGCAAGGGCACCGAGCGCACCCACCAGGCGGGCCTGGAAGTGATGCATTCCGCCGCCATCACCCCTGGCGCGAAGATCCTCAAGGACGGGCAGGAGGTGGGCACGGTGAATTCCACCGTGTTCAGCCAGCACCTGATGAAATCGCTGGCCCTTGTCTCGCTGCTGCCCAGCCTCACCGCCCTCGGCACCGCCGTGACCGTGGTGGACGACGGCAAGAGCTATGAGGCGACCGTCGTGCGCACGCCCTTCTACGATCCCATGCGCCTGCGCACCCATCCGCTCGAAGAGCGCGGCTGAGCCCCGCGCCTTCCCCCTCACCTGTCCGCTGCGCGGCCGACCTCTCCCCGGCGGGGGAGAGGTGATCTCGAAATCCCCCTCTCCCCGCGGGGAGAGGTCGGATGGGGGCCATTCATTCCGCAAAGCCCGCTACGGCGTACGCCCGTCGCTCCCTGTTCAACATCTCTATGCGGCTAAAAATGCCAATCGCCGCCCGGCCGGTGCTTCTGCTATGCTCAAGCACCGGGGTGACCGGGAGCGAGGCGGACATTCGGTGATTTTCATATCCAGGCAGATTTCCCGCGGCGCCGGCAGCGCCGCTCCTGTGCAGACCAAGCGTGCCGCACTCTTCTCCGCCCTGCCCTTCATCGCCCTGCTTCTTGCCGCCGCGACCTTGCTTTCCGCCTGCGCCGACCGGCCGGGCGCCGATGTGCTGACGCCGAACCTCGTCGAGGCGCCGGGCGCCAAGCCGCATACCGTCCTCGTCGCCACCACCCGCGCGCGAGACCCGAGGCCGGGCACACTGTTCAGCGGCGAGCGTGGGAACGGGCTCGACTTTGCCACCGTGACGCTGACCGTGCCGCCCGCCCACCAGCCTGGCGGCATCGAATGGCCCAAGCAGGCGCCCGGCAATCCCGCCACCGACATGGTGGTGCACGAAGCGGTGTATCGCGACACCGACCAGGATTTCGTGCGCGACCTCAATGCCCAGCTCGCCCTGCTGCCGGCCGGCAGCCGCAACGTTCTGGTGTTCGTGCACGGCTACAACACCATGTTCTCGGAGGCGCTCTACCGCTTGACGCAGATGGCCCACGATTCGGACGTGCCGGGCGTGCCGGTGCTGTTCAGCTGGGCCTCGCGCGGCAAGACCGAGGATTATGTCTACGACAACAACAGCGCCACCGCCGCGCGCGACAATCTGGAACACACGCTGACCCTGGTCGCCTCCAGCAAGGCGGAGAAGATCACCATCATGGCCCATTCCATGGGCAATTGGGTGACCGTGGAGGCGCTGCGACAGATGAAGATCGGCGGCAAGGGCATCGCCCCCAACCGCATCGGCAACGTTATCCTCGCCGCGCCGGACATCGACGTGGACGTGTTCAAGTCCCAGCTGAAGCGCTTCGGCAAGCCGGAAAAGCCGTTCGTCGTCATCGTCTCGCGCGACGACAAGGCCCTCGGCTTCTCGGATTTCCTGGCAGGCGGCAAGGTGCGGCTCGGCAATTACACCAATGACGATGAATTGGTGGCGCTCGGCGCGGTGGTGATCGACATGACCAATGTGAAGGCCATGGATCCCATGAACCACGGCAAGTTCGCCCAGCTGGCGCAGCTCGCTCCCGCCCTTCGCGGCCAGCTCGCGGCCCATGGCGCATTGGCCGGCGACAAGCCCAACACGATCGAGCTGGACGGCATCCAGATTTCCGGCGTCAACCGGAACATCGGCGTGCTGCCCGCGGCCGTCCTCGCCCCCGCACCGATCCTCACCCCTGCGGCGGCGGCCGCCCCTGCTGCCGCGGCAGCGCCGGCCCAATAGCCCGGCTGGGGCGCCTTCAGGCCTCCGGCGTGCCCGGCTGCGACAGGATCGTGAGCTTCTTCACGGTCAGTTCGTCGATGGTGAGCCTGCGGATGCGCGCCCGCCCGATGGCGAGCCGGCCGATGGCCAGCGCCCCTATGGCGAGCGCCCCGATCGCCAATGCGCCCAACGCGACGGCGCCGAGCGAAGCGGTGCCGACGGTGGAGGCGCCGATCGCGGATGCGCCCACGGCGGACGCCTTGGTGCGGGATAAGGACCTATCCGAACGGCGCAGCATGATGGCTCTCCCCGATGCGCAAGCTCGGGCGGCGCGGCCGCCCGCATCAATTCCCCACCGAGCTTAGACCCCGTTCGAGCATTTGAAAGGGGGAGAGCCGCAAAGCGGCCCCCCAGGCCCGGCCTGTGCCGGGCCTGGGGCAAAGCGCGCTCAGGCGACGCCGTATTTCTTGAACCAAGCGAGCATGCGCTTCCAGCCGTCCTCTGCCGCTTCCTTGCGATAGCTCGGGCGGTAGTCGGCATGGAAGGCGTGGGGGGTGTCGGGATAGAGCACGATCTCCACCGTCTTGCCGGCGGCGCGCGCGGTGTCGCGCTGCTTCTCCACGTCGGCCACCGGAATGCCGGTGTCAGCCGCGCCATAGAGGCCCAGCACCGGGGCCTTGATGTCGGCGGCAACATCGGCCGCGGTCTTGGGCTGGATGTCGGTGCGCGCGCCACCGATGGGGCCGTACCAGGCAACGGCGGCCTTCAGCTTGGGATTATGCGCCGCATAGAGCCACACGGAGCGCCCGCCGCGGCAGAAGCCGGTGATGCCAAGCCGGTTTTCGTCGCCCTTGGAGCTTTTCACCGCCCAGGCCACCGCCGCATCGAGATCCGACAGCATTTCCGCGTCGGGCTTCTTGGAGATGACGTCGCGAACGATCTGCTGGATGTCGGTCATGCCCGTGAGATCGCCCTGGCGGGCATACAGCTCGGGCGCGACGGCGCAATAGCCCTGCTTGGCGAGGCGGCGGCAGATGTCCTTGATATATTCGTGGACGCCGAAAATCTCCTCCACCACGATCACCAGCGGGAACGGGCCGTTGCCCTCGGGCATGGCGCGATAGCCGGGCATGTCGCCGTCGGCGGTGGGGATCTTCACTTCCCCGGCGACCAGGCCGACGGCATCGGTGTGGATCGCCTGGGCTTCCACCGAAGTGGTGGCGAGGGTGAAGCCGGCGATCAGGCCTGTCATGACGAAGCCGCGCCGGGACAGGGGTTCGCGCACCAATCCCTCGAGCCCTTCCAGGGCGGGATCGGCGGCGGGCGCGATGGGCGTGGAATCCATGGCGATATCCTCGTGCTGGCCGCAGGCAAAGCGGCGGCGTCATTTGGCACGGGATCATGGCGGGAGGTAGGGGGGAGGGTTCTCGATTACCGGGAGGCGCGAACACCTGCGCGTGATCGCCTCCGGGCCCCTGCCGCGCGCCGGTGCCAGGGGCCGGCACCAATGCGGTCAGCTGGGGTCCATCAGGCCGAAGACGGCGACGAGCGCCAAGGCTCCGGCGCCGAGGGCGATCTCGGCCAGGGTGCCGGTGCGAAGGCGTGCGACGGCGCGCTCGGGCTGGGTTTTGAGGCGCGGCACGAACATATAGCGGTTGAGAATTGCAACGCCGGCCATCGCAAGCACGAGGAGGATCTTGAGGTCCAGCAAGCGCTGATAGGGCGAGGCCAGATCGTTCGGCCAGCGACCGAGGATGAGCGCGGTGTTGACGATCCCGGTCGCAATGACCAGGGCAACGGCGACATGGCCCGCCTGCGAAAAGCGGCGGAGCGCCGTCTTCGCCTCCGTGCCGAGCGCGGGGTCCCGCAATCGCGTGAGGCAGGCCGGCAACAGGATGAGCGAGCCGAGCCAGAAGCCGCCGGACAGCAGATGCAGGCCATCGTTGAGAATATGGAGCGCCCTGCGTGCGCCGTCGTCCATCTCGGCGTGGCCTAAGAAGGCGAGACTCGCCAGCAGCAAGGCGGCGAGCACGGCCTGTCCCCGGCGCGCGCGCGGCCGAGCGAGGAAGACAGCTGCGGCCAGCAGCGCGAGACCGACGCGAACCATCCATGCCGTGCCGATCACCGTGCCGAAGGCGAGCGCCGACAGCGTCGGGCCGTCGATGGCCGAGGGCCAGCCGCCCCCGATGACGGCGGCTTCAAGCGGCAGCCAGGCAAGGCTGGCGGCGAACGCGACGACACTGGCCACCCTCATGCCGGCCCCCGCCGCAGCGCTCATCTTCAAGCCCAATCGCGGCGGCGCGACGACGGCGATAAAACAGCCCGCGCCATACATGACGATGGCGGCCGCTGAGAAGAGCAGCCTGCAGAGCGCCAGCGCGGTCTCCGGCGCGCTCACGGGCCTACGGTGAACTGGTAGGAACCGTGGGTGGTGTGGCCGTCCTTCGAGAGCGCATGCCATTCGATAGTATAGATGCCGGCGGCGAGCGGGTGGTTGAGCGGTACGCTCATCTGCTTGGTGTCGCCGGCCGCGAGCGAGGCCGCGCCGGTCGGGATGACTTGGCCATCCGCGCCCTTGAGCGTGACGCCGCTGAGATTGATCTCGAGCCCTTCCGAGAAGCTGAGCGACAGGGCGGCCGGTGAGCCGACGACCACCTCGTTGGCGGAGGGCGTCTGCGACGTCAGATGGGCATGGGCGAACGCGCCGGTTGCCGACAAGAGGCAGATGGCGAGCGCGAGTGCGGGAGTGATGGGACGTTTCACGTTATGGGTCCTCCGAGAGGACGGCGCCGGTCGCGGCGCCGTCCTGTGGCATGGGTGATGATGGACATGCGGCCGCTGCCGGCCGACGCACAGGGATTACTCAATAGGATGCGGTGGGATTCACCTGCCAGATCTCATCGACCAGCTTGCCGTCCCGATAGAGCAGCACGTAGCGCACCTTGACCGTGTTCTTGCCGGCGAAGTTGGCATCAAGCGTCACCGTGCCGCCCTTTGGATTGGCGGCTTCCGCCGTCGCGGCGATGGTGGCCTTCTGGGCGCCCTGGGCGGCAAAGAATTTCGACCAGACTTCCTTGATCTTGCCCGGCTGGCCATAGGTGCCGTCGAGCGGCCCGCCGACCCAGTGCAGGGTTGCGGCCGGGTCGTAAGCGGCGGTCACGGTGGCGAGGTCGCCGCTGGCGATGGCGTCGACGCGCGCCTTGGCGAGGTCCTCGATGGGCCCCGCGAGCGCGGCCGAGCCGGAAGCGGCCACGAGAACGAGGGTGGCGGCGAGGGTTGAAAGGCGCATGTGCGTGTCTCTCCAAATGGGGCCTGCACACAGGAGGACTCGTGCCACCGCGATTTATTCCACCCGGCCGGACTTAAATCCGTGAATTTCTGCCCGCGCGGCGGGGCGGCGAGCGGGCCGATGCGAGGGCCTGAAGAAAATTTGCGCCGTCGCGGAATAATCGGCGGGGGCGGGAGTCCCACCTCCTGAAGGCGCCATCGCGCCGGACGGAGAAAACCCCATGCGAACACGACACCTCGCCTGTGTCGGCGCGCTGCTTGCGGCCTGCCTCACCGGCGCCGTCGCCGAAGCACATGACCACGATCACGGTGCCGGCACCGCCGCGGCCGCCAGCGCAGCCCCCGCCAGCGCAGCCCCCGCCAGCGATGAAACGCCCTTCCTCGCCGAGAACGCCGCCGCCATGGACAAGATGATGGCGGACATGGAGGTGAAGCCGACCGGCGATATCGAAGCCGATTTCACGGCGATGATGATCCCCCATCATCAGGGCGCCATCGACATGGCGGTGGCCTATCTGCGCTACGGCAAGAACCCGCAGCTGCGGCGCATCGCCCAGGAAATCGTGGTCGAGCAGCAGCAGGAAATCGTCGCGATGCGCCTCGCGCTTGGCCAGCCCCTGCCCCCCTCCGCGCCGGCACAGACCCAGCCGGATGCCGCTCCCGCCCAGCCTCACCTCACCCAAGGCAATGCGCCCATGGCGCACGACGCCCCCATGACGCAGCCGGCCGCTCCGGCGAAATAGGAAAGACCAACGATGAACAAGACCATCCTGCGTGCGCTGCTCGCCAGCACGATTCTGGCTTGCGCGGCTCCGGCCTTTGCCGGTGAAGCCCCCTTCGCCGCCTCTGCGCCGGCGATCGCGGTGAGCAGCCATGACCGCGTCTATGCGGCGGAACAGTTCTCCAACACCGTCTCGGTCACCGATCCGGCCACCAACAAGCTGCTCGGCGTCATCCGGCTCGGCGATCCGCAGCCGGGCAATTTCAGCCCGCTCTACAAGGGCCAGGTGCTGGTCCACGGCATGGGCTTCTCGCCGGACCGCAAGACCCTCGCCGTGGTGTCGATCGGCTCGAATTCCGTCACCTTCATCGACACCGCGACCAATGCCGTGAAGCACACCACTTATGTCGGCCGCTCGCCGCACGAGGCGTTCTTCACCCCGGATGGCAAGGAAGTGTGGGTGACCGTGCGCGGCGAGGACTATATCGCCGTGCTCGACGGCGCGACCTATGAGGAAAAGACCCGCATCAAGGTGCCGAACGGCCCGGGCATGCAGATCTTCTCGCCCGACGGAAAGTACGGCTATGTCTGCTCCTCCTTCATGCCCGAGACGGTGGTGATCTCCACCGCCGACCATCAGATCGTCGGCCATGTGAAGCAGGAGAGCCCCTTCTGCCCGAACATCGCAGCGTCGCCCGACGGCAAGCAGGTGTGGTTCACGCTGAAGGACATCGGCAAGACCCAGGTGTTCAACGCGCAGCCGCCCTTCGACGTGATCAAGACGATCGAGACCGGCCCCATCACCAACCACGTCAATTTCGCCCATAACGCCCACGGCAGCTTCGCCTATGTGACGGTGGGCGGGCTCAACGAAGTGAAGGTGTTCCGCACCGACGATTTCTCGCAGGTCGCGACCATCCCCGTGGGCAAGCTGCCGCACGGCATCTGGCCGTCGGGCGATGGCTCGCGGGTCTATGTCGGGCTTGAGAATGCCGATGCGCTCGCCGCCATCGACACGCTGACCAACACGGTGATCGCCACGATCCCGATCGGCCAGGCGCCGCAGGCGGTGAACTATGTCCCCGGCGCGGTGCCCGAGGGCGACGGCATGCAGAACCTCCAGCCGCTCGGCGTGGCGGGGCAGACCGTGCATCTCACCCTCAGCCCGGACGGCAAGGCAGAGGCGAAGGCGCCGACCAGCGTCTCGCTGTTCGATCAGGGGCTGATCCAGATCCTGCAAGCCTCCGTCACCGGGCTGACGCCGAAGAAGCCCTATGTGCTGGCGCTCGCCAGCCAGCCGGATGGCAAGGGCACGCTGGAGCCGCTCTCGGCGTTCATGACCAACCCCGCAGGTTCGGCTATCGTCAACGCCGCCGGACCGATCCGGCAGATCGTGCAGAACGATGCGAAGGCACAGCGCCGCTATCTCGTCATCGCCGAAGGGACGACCGCGCAGACCGGCGCCGTCGTCCAGCACCAGACGCTCGACTGACGCCTCCGGGCCCAGAACGGAGGAGAAGGCGGGCCGCTCGCGCAGGAGAGGCCCGCCTTCCGGGAAGGAGATGTCATGAACCACGAGATGGTGCGCCTCATCGAGCCGCTCATCCCCGCTTTGCGGCGTTATGCGCGCGCGCTGATGCGCGAGCGGGCGGCGGCGGACGATCTGGTGCAGGACTGCCTGGAGCGCGCCATCAGCCGCTGGCACCAACGGCGCCAGGAGGACGATGCGCGATCCTGGATCTTCGCCATCCTGCACAACCTCGCCATGACGCGGCTGCGCCGCGCGAGCCAGCGGCCGGTCCATATCCCGCTCGACGACGCGGAGGCCGCGCACCTGTCTTTCGCCCCGCGACAGGAAGACGGGCTGCGCCACCGCGACCTGATGGACGCGCTGGCGGAACTGCCGGAGGAGCAGCGCACCGTGCTGCTGCTGGTCACCGTCGAGGAACTCTCCTATGCCGATACCGCACGCGTGCTCGATATCCCGATCGGCACGGTGATGTCGCGCTTGTCGCGCGCCCGCGAACGCCTCTCGCGGCTCATGTCCGCTGAACCGCGGGCGACCCTTTCGCCGCCTTATCTCCGGAGCGTGAAATGAGCTCTCGCCCCATCACCGAAGACGACCTCCACGGCCTCATCGACGGTTCGCTCGACCCCGCGCGCCATGCCGAGGTGAGCGCCTGGCTCGATGCCCACCCCGAGGTGGCCGGGCGCATCGCGCACTATGGCGAGCAGCGCGACATGCTGCGCGCCGCCTTCGCGCCGGTGATCGAGGAACCGGTGCCGACCGAACTCGACCTCTCGCGCATGATCGCGGACCGCCGCCGCCCGCAGCGGCCGCCCCGCTGGGCGATGGCTGCGGCGGCCGCCCTGCTCCTCTGCTTCGGCGGGCTTGGCGGCTGGTCGCTGCGCGGCATGGCGGTGCCCGCTACCGAGGGCGTGCAGGCCCTCGCCCGCGAGGCGGCGGCGAGCTATGTCGCCTATGCGCCGGATCAGGTCCGCCCGGTCGAGATCCGCGCCGGCGACCGCGACACGCTGGCCGCCTGGACCACCAAGAGCGTCGGCCGCCCGGTCGCCATTCCGGATCTCACGGCGGCGGGCTACCGGCTCATGGGCGGGCGGGTGGTGCCGACCGAGCACGGGCCGGCGGCGCTGTTCATGTATGACGACGACCGGGGCACCCGGCTCGTGATGCTGGCGCGTCCCATGCGCAGCGAAGGCGACGCGCCCATGTCGCCCCACACGCAGGGCGATCTCAACGGCCTCGCCTGGGCCGACCACGGCCTCGGCTACAGCCTGATCGGCGCGATGGCGCCGGACCGCCTGCATCCGCTGGCCAACGAAGTGCGCCGCCAGATCCGCAACGAGGCCTGAGCGGGAGACGACCAAGGGGCCGCTTAATTTCGAGCGGTGCTGGCCGGGATGGTGGCAGGGTATGCCGGCGCGGGATCGGCGGCGGGCGCGATGGGCGTGGAATCCATGGCGATCTCCTCATTCAGGCCGCCGGCAGCAGCGGCCCCCGTCCTGTGCCACGGGACGCGGCCGGGAGGTAGGGGGGAAGGTTTTGGATTACCGGAAGCGGCGAACACCTGCGCGTGATCGGGGGGTGGGGGGCAGGGGGCGGTAGTGGGTGAAATTGGTGGCGGCGTCGAGCGAGGGTAGGAGGAGTAATGATCTAGTGCAGCCACTTGAGCTGCCTCTCAGCGACGTCCGCTTTGCGCCCTCTTTTTGGCCGTTCCCTAGAGATTCCACCGCGCCGAAAAGCGGACGTTGGAGTTATGATCGTGTGTGGGACAAAAGCCGCCTTGCCTATCGACAGGCGGCAGCGACTGCTAACGCCCAAATCGGCCATAGCCAGCTTGATCGCTTATCTACGCGGAGCGGAAATAGAGCGCTGTTCTTCACCCCACGCCTTGCCTCCGACCATGCGGTAGGTTTAGCTAGCGCATGGTCAGCATTCGGGAGGTAGTAAAGGTGACACCGCTAAACGTAATTCAGGCTCCAAAAGGAATAACGTTGTCTGGCGATGTTTTGGCGCTCCTTCAACAAGTTGATGAGAACGCGGAGAGATTGAACGAGCGACGGCCGTTTTCCCGCGAGACTGAGCTGGAAGTTCGAAAGGCGTTTCTTCCTGATCGTGTAACCGCTACCCTAAATATCGAGGGTATTGCAGCTACGCGTCGCCAAACTTTGGCAATCATGGACGCCATGGTGATTTCTCAGAATCCAGCTAAGGAGGATCAGGAAATCTTCAACGCTCTCAAGGCTGACGGCTTTGTCTATAACCAATATGAGGATGGAGCCGATCTCGACGCTCGAATGGTACGCGAGATAAACAGGTTGTTTCTAGACAACATCAAGGAAGAGGCTGGTGAATTTCGAAGAATATCTGTCGAAATTTCTGGAGCTTCGTTTCAGCCACCACCGCCACTCGATGTTGCTCCATTGGTAAACGACGTTCTTTCTGGGTATAAAGACGCGTCGTTCTTACACCCCGTGATCCAGGCAGCTTGGATACACCATCAAATTTCGTTTGTGCATCCGTTTGTAGATGGAAATGGCCGAACAGCGCGCTTACTACAGGATTTCGTTTTGCTGAAGCGGGGGCTCTATCCAATAGGTGTTCCATCATCCCAGCGAGATCACTATTACCAAGCTCTACAAAAGGCAGATGCTGGTGATTGGGACGAGATAGTCTCAATTCTTGCTCAGAACCAGCTTAGCACCCTCGGCAGAATCGATGCGATCACACGCGCTCCTGAAGAGCGCATGAAGTGGATCACTAATCTGACGCGAATTGCTTCAACAAAGAAGACTGGCGCACTTCACAAGCAGTATGTTGTATGGAAATCACGGATGGAGCAAATCCGGGACGCCTTTGCGAGGGCTGCGAGCGAATTAGACGAGTCATCAGATGTAATTGGCGTGTCGTATCGGTGGTATGATACGATAGATTTTGATGACTGGAAGAGTCTCGTGACAACCGGTCGTCGACCAGCGTTTACATGGTCAATATCCCTCCTATTTTTTATGGATGGAGAACCCGTCTATAAGGTAATTGGATTTTTCTCTCGTCATAGAACGAAACCAGACGATTTTACGGTCGATCTCAGAGAGGTCGTTTCAATGCAATTTACGGGTATAGAGGCCAGGAGTGAGGAACGTCCAGACTTCCTAAGATATAGCGATCCAGATATTAGACTTCGCGAGCTGATATACCATGATGATAGACTGTATACATTCATGGAATCCAAGGGAATTCGGGAATGCATCGATGACAAATCTATCGAGGACGTGGTGAGAGAGCTGTTCGAGGACGTTTTTTATAGGAAGGGAGGTTTGGGCAGCTAAGCGGCAGCCTACCTTTAAGTTGCACAACTTTAGATTGTGCTGACTCCAATAGGCAGGTGTCGGCGTGAGCCGACATTCCAACATTGCACCGGAGCGGGGTATGTTGGTCGGCAGCCGATGCGGCGTGAATGTCAGCTATTCTCGCAACCCGGCTCACAAACAGACATTGCGCTACCGGCCCATACCGGAGGTCCAGACATCCATATGGAAAGTCCCGCTCCGGCCACCTTCCCCTCAAACCTCCACCGGCGCCCACAGCACATCGTCCACGCTGCGCGCGCCGCTCGCCAGCATCGCCAGGCGGTCCAGCCCCAAAGCGCAGCCGCTGGCGGGGGGCATGAGGGCGAGGGCGGCCAAAAAACCTTCGTCCAGGGGATAGCGCTCGCCATAGAGGCGGGCCTTTTCCGCCATCTCCACTTCGAAGCGGCGGCGCTGCTCGTGCGGGTCGGTCAGTTCGCCGAAGGCATTGGCCAGCTCCACCCCGCAGGCATAAAGCTCGAACCGCTCGGCGACGCGCGGGTCCGCCGGCTTGGGCCGGGCCAGCGCCGCCTCGCTGGTGGGGTATTCGTACAAAAGCGTCGCCCGCCCCCGGCCGAGATGGGGCTCGATGCGCTCCACCAGCACCTTGGAGAAGATATCCGCCCAGGTGTCGTCCTCCGCCACCCGGACGCCTGCGGCGCGCGCCGCCTGCGCCAGGGGGGCGGCCTGCGGCTCCTCCCCCGGCGGCGCCAGCAGCGGGGAAAGATCAATGCCGGCGTGGCGGGCGAACGCCTCAACCAAAGTGAGCCGCTCGGGCGCAGCGAACGGGTCGCACTCCTGTCCGCGCCAGGAGAAGCGCGCGACGCCCCCCGCCCGCGCCGCCAGCGCCAGGAGCGCGGCGCAATCCTCCATCAGGGTTTCATAGGGTTCCCCCGCCCGATACCATTCCAGCATGGTGAATTCGGGATGGTGGGTCGCGCCGCGCTCGCGGTCGCGGAACACGCGGGCGAGTTCGAAGATGCGCGTTTCCCCCGCCGCCAGCAGCTTCTTGGCGGTGAACTCGGGCGAGGTGCGCAGACAGAGCGGCGCGCAGGTGCCATCCGGCGCGCGCCAAGTGGTTGAAAAGGCGTGCAGATGCGCCTCGTTGCCGGGCGAGACCTGGAGGATCGGCGTCTCCACCTCGGCGAAACCCTCGCCCTCGAAATGGGCGCGGATGGCCTTCGTGATGCGCCCCCGCGCGCGCAGGAACGGCAGCCGGTCCTGGTGGCGATCCGGGCTCCACCAGGGGGAAGGAGCGGCGCTCAAAACTGTGGGCCGCGTGGAAAAACACTTGCGTCGGCGCACAAAAGCAGCCGGCAAGGGTGGCGAAAAGCGAGAAGATCGCTATGTTGCGCCCCGATCAAGGGCGCCCGGGCGCCCCAAGCCGTTCGAGGAAGAAACACCGTGGTCAAGGTCATCGCCAGCTCTCTGCGCAAAGGCAATGTGGTCGAAATCGACGACAAGCTCTACGTCATCCTGAGCGCCGAGAACATCCATCCCGGCAAGGGCACGCCCGTCACGCAGATGGACATGCGCCGCATTTCCGACGGGGTGAAGATCTCCGAGCGCTACCGCACCACCGAGCAGGTGGAGCGCGCCTATGTGGAAGACCGTCCGCACACCTATCTCTACCAGGATAGCGACGGCTACACCTTCATGAACCCGGAGAATTACGACCAGATCGCCGTGCCCAAGGACGTGATCGGCGATATGGCCGTCTACCTCCAGGAGGGCATGGAGTGCATGATCTCCATGCACAACGGCGTCGCCATTGCCATCGAGCTGCCCCAGCGCGTGACCCTGGAGATCGTCGACACCGAGCCGACCGTGAAGGGGCAGACCGCCTCCTCCTCCTACAAGCCGGCCATGCTTTCCAACGGCGTACGTACCATGGTACCGCCGCACGTGGCCACCGGCACCCGCGTGGTGGTGATGACCGCCGACGCCTCGTATGTGGAGCGCGCCAAGGACTGATCCCTCCCCTTCGGTGCGAGCGGATTTTCACTTTTTCTGCATGTTGAATATGCGCGCTGCCGTCCGGTTTGCGCGCATTTTCATTTCCGCACGGAACATTCGGGCGAATAGGCGGTTTAGTCCGGCGGACATTTGCTGAGGGGCGGGACGAAACATGACTTTGTCGGGCAAGCGCGTGCTCGTTGCGGAAGATGAGATGCTTGTGGCGCTCATTCTGGAAGACGCGCTTTTGCGGCAAAACTGTACCGTCATCGGCCCCACGGGCACCCTCGCCGAGACCCTCGCGGCGGCCCGCACCCTGCCGCTCGACGCCGCCATCCTGGACCGAAACCTCCACGGCGAGGACGTGCTTCCGGTCGCTGAGATTCTCACGCGCCGAGGCATTCCCCTTTTGTTTTGCAGCGGTTACGGGCAGGACTCCACCTTGCCCGCCCATCTGCGCACGGTGCCGGTGCTCCTGAAGCCCTACCTTGAGGCGAGCGTGATCGCCGCCATCTGCGGGCTCTTTTCGGCCCCTGTCCAGCCGGTCGCCCCCACGACCTGAGCCTTGAAAAGGCTCATCTTTTTGCCCAGATGGACGAAATGCCCAGCCCGGGCGGCGAAATGCCTCTAGGCGCACCTGCCGCATTCCATTGGCGCTGGAGCCCAGCCTAGAAGTCAGGTACGTTGAGCGCGCGCTGGCCAAGCTCAACCCAATCCGGGCGGGGATAGTGGACCCGCCTCTTCCGCCGAAGGGGGAAGAAGCAATGGATCTCGATCCGGTCGTTCTGGCACGTCTTCAGTTCGCGTTCACCGTCTCCTTCCACATCATTTTCCCGAGCTTCACCATCGGGCTATCTGCTTTTATTGCGACGCTAGAACTCTTGTGGATCAAGACGGATCGCGAC
Organism: Roseixanthobacter pseudopolyaromaticivorans; assembly: GCF_043195145.2. NCBI lineage: Bacteria > Pseudomonadati > Pseudomonadota > Alphaproteobacteria > Hyphomicrobiales > Xanthobacteraceae > Roseixanthobacter > Roseixanthobacter pseudopolyaromaticivorans. Next base: position 1,230,350 of record NZ_CM195539.1, on the reverse strand, counting down.
GTCTTCCATCGCCTCTCCCGTTTCTGGACCAAGATCTTCGCCGTGAGCTTCGCCATGGGCGTGGTCTCGGGCATTGTCTTGTCCTATCAATTCGGCACCAATTGGAGCCGCTTCTCCGAGGTGACCGGCAGCGTTATTGGCCCGCTGATCGGCTTCGAGGTGCTGACGGCCTTCTTCTTGGAGGCCACCTTCCTGGGCGTGATGCTGTTCGGCTGGAACCGCGTGCCCCGCTGGCTGCATGTGCTGGCCTGCGTGATGGTCGCGGTCGGAACCGCCATGTCGGCCTTCTGGATCCTCTCCGCCAATTCCTGGATGCAGACGCCGACCGGCTATGAGATGCGTGACGGCCTCGCCTATCCTCTTGACTGGCTTGAGATTATCTTCAATCCGAGCTTCCTGCACCGCCTGCCGCACATGCTGCTTGCGGCATATCTTACCACCTCGCTGGTGGTGCTGGCGGTGGGCGCGCGCTATCTGCTGGCTGGCAAGTTTCCGGAAGAATCCCGCGTCATGATGCAGATGGCCATCGGCATGCTGGCCATCGTCGCGCCGATCCAGGCCTATGTGGGCGACGCCCATGGGCTGAATACCGCGAAGTATCAGCCGGCAAAGATTGCCGCCATCGAAGCACATTGGGACGGCTCGAAGCCCGCACCCCTTGTTCTTTTTGCCTGGCCCGACGCAAAGGCGGAGAAGAATCTCTTCGAAATCTCAATCCCCCGCGGCGCATCTTTAATGATCACCCATTCCCTGGATGGGCTCTTCCCTGGGTTGAAGGACTTTGCTCCGAATGACCGGCCGCCCGTCATCGGCCCCTTCTTTGGCTTCCGCGCCATGGTGGGAATCGGCGTGTTGATGATCCTCTTCGGCTGGGTCGGCGTGTTTCTGCTCTACAAGCGCAAGCTTTACGATAGCCGGTGGTACCTTTACCCTGCCCATCTCGCATGGCCCCTGGGCTTTCTCGCCATACTTTCGGGCTGGATCGTCACGGAGCAAGGTCGCCAGCCTTGGCTTGCCTACAATATCCTGCGAACGGCGGACGCGATTTCGCCGGTGAGTGCGGGGTCAGTCGCTTTCACCTTGGTTCTGTTCGTTCTCGTCTATGGCATCGTCTTCTCGATGGGCATCTATTACATCAACCGCCTGATCGTGAAGGGACCTGGCGGATCCGCCATCGCGCCTTCCGGCAACGACACGCCGAGCCGTCCCATCGCAGCCGCGCATGAAGCCGGTCGCGAAGCCATCGCATCCGGTTCGTGAGGAGAATAGGCCATGGAATGGTATCTCCCCGTCATCTGGTCGCTCATCATCGCGGTGGCGGTGGTCATGTACGTGGTGCTCGACGGTTTCGACCTCGGCATCGGCATCCTGTTCCCGTTTGCGAAGGAAGAGCGCGAGCGCGACCAGATGATGAATACGGTCGCCCCGTTCTGGGACGGCAACGAAACCTGGCTTGTCCTGGGTGGCGGCGGCCTTTGGGTCGCTTTTCCCAAAGCCTATGCGGTGGTGATGCCGGCGCTTTACTTGCCGATCATCATCATGCTGTTGGCCTTGGTGTTTCGCGGGGTCGCTTTCGAATTCCGGTGGGTGGCGCTCACCAGCCGGCGCTGGTGGAACCTGTCCTTCTCCGCCGGTTCCACCCTTGCCGCCTTTTGCCAGGGTGTGGTCCTGGGGGGGCTGGTGCAGGGCATCAACGTGCAGAACGGCCAATTCGCCGGCGGTTCGTTCGATTGGGCGACTCCGTTCGCCCTTCTTTGCGGGGTCAGCGTGGTGGGCGGCTATGCCCTGCTGGGCAGCACCTGGCTGCTCATGAAGACGGACGGCGCGGTCGCCGCCCAGGCGCGGAAGACCGCACTGACACTGCTTCCTGTGGTTCTTGGCTTCATGGCCATCGTCAGCCTCTGGACACCGCTGGCCTTCGACCGCATCGCACAGCGCTGGTTCGTGACCCCGAACATCTTCTATCTCGCCCCGGTTCCGCTGGTCACAGCCGCGGTGGCCTATCTGGTGTGGCGCGGCTTGAAGGGGACGGCGGAATATGCCCCCTTCTTCGGCTGCATCGCCTTGTTCGTGCTGGGCTTCCTGGGGCTCGGCATCTCGACCTTCCCTTATCTCGTGCCGCCCAGCCTCACGGTGTGGCAGACCGCCGCTGCCGCGCCGAGCCAGATCCTGATGCTGTTCGGCGTCATTTTCCTGCTGCCGGTCATCCTCGGCTACATCGTGTTCGTCTACTGGCTGTTCCGCGGCAAGGTGCGCGAGGGCGAGGGCTACCACTGACCCGCGCGCGGGTGCCTCACCCGCGCGGAGTCAGGCCCCCCGCCTTCTCGATGAAGCGCGTCACAACCTCCACCCCGATTGCGTTGCGGATGGAGGAGAAGACGTATGGCCGCCCGGCGCGCATGCGCTGGGTGTCCGCCTCCATCACCGAGAGGTCGGCGCCCACCATAGGGGCAAGGTCGGTCTTGTTCACCACCAGCAGGTCCGAGCGGGTGATGCCCGGGCCGCCCTTGCGCGGGATTTTCTCGCCGCCAGCGACATCGATCACGTAGATGGTGAGGTCGGCCAGCTCCGGGGAAAAGGTGGCGGCGAGATTGTCTCCGCCGGATTCGATCAACACGATGTCCAGATTGGGGAATTTGGCCTGCATATCGGCCACCGCCCGCAGATTGATGGACGCGTCCTCGCGGATCGCGGTATGGGGGCAGCCGCCGGTCTCCACCCCGAGGATGCGCTCCGGCTCCAGCGCGCCGGCCACCGTGAGGATGCGCGCATCCTCCTTGGTGTAGATGTCGTTGGTGATGGCGCAGATGTCGTAGCGGTTGCGGAAGGCCTTGCAGAGCGCTTCCATCAGCGCCGTCTTGCCCGATCCCACCGGGCCGCCGATGCCGACGCGAAGCGGACCATTTGCCGATGTGCTCATGAGCGGAACAGCCTCGTATATTGGGTTTCGTGTCGGAACGAGCCGAGATCGGCCCGGAAGGTCGCGCTGCCCAGGTCGTCCAGGGTAAGCGCGGGAATGTCGGCCGCCAGCACCCGCACTTTGGGCGCGAGAGCGGCCACCACCCGCGTGCCCGCGGTCTGGCCGATGGGCGCAAGGCGGATCGCGGCGGACACCAGATTCTGCATCATCGCCAGGAGGAAAGCTTCGAGCGCCGGCTGCCGCGGCACGCCATGGGCGGCGGCGGCAAGGCCCACCGCCACGGGATAGGCCACCTCCCCCTTGAGCAAGCCGGCCTGCGCAAGCAGAGCGGGTGTCGGCCAAGCGGCGCACACGGCATCGAGAAAGCTGCGTCCCTGCTGGCAGGTCTCCAGCCGCAGCTCGGCCGAAGGGGCGAGCGCGACCGCGAGGGCGTTGACCTCGACCAGGCGCGCACCCTCCCCCGCCCCGGCCGCTGCCATCGCCTGCTCGAACAGAATGCCGTCGTTGCCGCCGAGGCCGTGCAGAAGCAGGTCTTCCAGCCAGCCGGCGAGGTCCGCCTCGGTGCGGATGTCGCCCGCCTCCACAGCCCACTCCAGAGCGTGGGAATAGGCGTAGGCGCCCACGGGAAAGGCCGGGGAGAGCCACGCCAGGAGCGGGAGAATATCGGCCGTCCCGGTTTGCGGGACGGCGGCATGATCAGCCATGGCGATGGGAGGGATCCCGGCCGTGGGAATTATCGTGGGAATGATCGTGGTCGTGGGAATGATCATGGCCGCACTCCGGCCCGTGCACATGGGCGGAGGCGCTGGCGGAGGCGACCGTCGCTTCGCCGTGATGCCCGTGGTCGTGGTGCGCATGATCGCCGTGGGTGTGATCGTGACCGGCCGCATGATGGGCATGGTCGTGGTCGTGATCATGGCCGTGGTCGTGGCCGCAACCGCACGCGTGCGCCTCCGCATGGGCGTGATGCTCGTGGGCATGATGGTCATGGCCGGCGTGCTCATGCCCATGATCGTGGGAATGCCCGTGATCGTGGCCGTGCCCATGGGCCTCTGCGGCCTCATAGGCGCCGCGCTCGGGACGGAAGGGCCGCAGCACCGGGGCGGCGCCGGCGCCGAGGCCGCGCACCATTTCCACCAGCACATGGTCATAGGCGATATAAAGCGCGTCCTCGGTGATCTCGGTGGGCACATGGCGGTTGCCCAGGTGCCAGCCCACTTTCATCAGCCGCAGCGGACTGCCGGTGCGCACCTCGATCAGCTTCTCGGGCGCCGCTTCCACCCGCACCAACGAGCCGTCCTCCAGCTTCAGCGCATCGCCGTGATCCAGCAGTGTCGCTTTCTCCAGGTCCAGCAGGAAATCCAGGCCCTTTGCGCCGGTCATGGCGACGCGACGGCGATGCCGGGCCTGATGGTCGAGCATGATGGTGTCCACCACCTTGTCCTCACGGACGGCAGCACGGCGAACGACGGCGGTGGCACGAAGCATGGAAAAACCTCAGAACAGGAAATAGCGCTGGGCCATGGGGAGAACCTCCGCCGGCTCGCAGACGAGCAATTCCCCGTCCGCGCGCACGTCATAGGTCTCGGCGTCCACCTCGATATGGGGCGTCGCGTCGTTCAGCACCATATCCTTCTTGCCGATGCCGCCGCGCACATTTTCCACCGCCACCAATTGCTTGGCGACCTGGAGTTTCGCCGCCAGCCCGTCCTCGATCGCCGCCTTGGAGACGAAAGTCAGTGAAGAGCCCGTGCGCGCCCTCCCATAGGCGCCGAACATGGGGCGATAATGCACCGGCTGCGGGGTGGGAATGGAGGCGTTCGGATCGCCCATCTGGGCGACCGCGATCACTCCACCCTTCAGCACCAGATCCGGCTTCACGCCGAAGAATGCGGGCGACCAGAGGACGAGGTCGGCGAGCTTCCCCGCCTCCACCGAGCCGATATGCTTCGACATACCATGGGCGATCGCCGGATTGATGGTGTATTTCGCGATGTAGCGGCGGGCGCGCAGATTGTCATTGTCGCCCGTTTCGCCCGGCAAGGCGCCGCGCTGGCGCTTCATCTTGTCGGCGGTCTGCCAGGTGCGGATCACCACCTCGCCCACGCGGCCCATGGCTTGGCTGTCCGAACTCATCATGGAGAGCGCGCCGAGATCGTGGAGGATGTCCTCGGCCGCGATGGTCTCCTTGCGGATGCGGCTTTCGGCGAAAGCGAGATCCTCGGCAATCGAGGGGTCGAGATGGTGGCACACCATCAGCATGTCCAGATGCTCGTCGATGGTGTTGCGGGTATAGGGCCGGGTGGGATTGGTGGAGGACGGCAGCACGTTCGGCAGGCCAGCCACCTTGATGATATCCGGGGCATGCCCGCCGCCCGCGCCTTCCGTGTGGAAGGCATGGATGGTGCGGCCCTTGAAGGCGGCGATGGTGTCCTCCACAAAGCCGCTCTCGTTCAGCGTGTCGGAATGGATCATCACCTGCACGTCGAAGGCGTCCGCCACCGACAAGCAGCAATCGATGGCGGCGGGGGTCGTGCCCCAATCCTCGTGCAGCTTGAGCGCACAGGCCCCCGCTCGCACCATCTCCTCCAGCGACGCCGGCAGCGAGGCATTGCCCTTGCCTGCAAAGGCGAGGTTCATGGGAAAGGCGTCGGCCGCCTCGATCATGCGGGCGATGTGCCAGGGCCCGGGGGTGCAGGTGGTGGCGAAGGTCCCCGTGGCGGGTCCGGTGCCGCCGCCCAGCATGGTGGTGACGCCGGAGGCCAGCGCCTCTTCGATCTGCTGCGGGCAGATGAAATGAATGTGGCTGTCGAAGCCCCCAGCGGTGAGGATCTTGCCCTCGCCCGCGATCACTTCCGTGCCGGGGCCGATGATGATGTCCACCCCGCCCTGCACATCGGGATTGCCGGCCTTTCCGAGTTTCACGATGCGCCCGCCGGAGAGGCCCACGTCGCATTTCACGACGCCCCAATGGTCGAGCACCACCGCATTGGTGATCACCGTGTCGACCGCGCCATTGGCGTTGGTCACCTGGCTCTGGCCCATGCCGTCGCGGATCACCTTGCCGCCGCCGAACTTCACCTCCTCGCCATAAATGGTGAAGTCCTTCTCCACCTCGATCACCAAAGACGTATCTGCGAGCCGGATCTTGTCGCCGGTGGTGGGGCCGAACATATGCGCATAAGCGGAACGGGGCAGATGGGCGGGGGTGGACATGGGCTCATCCTGGTCAGAACCGATTGTGCCGGTTCATTGAAGGCGATGTTTGCGGCCTCTCGGGCCATCGAAAGCGCGTGTCGCGGGCCTCACAATTTTCCCGAGACCGCGCCCCGGAAACCGAATACTTCGCGCTTGCCGCCGAACGGCACCAACGTGACTTCCCGCGTCGCCCCCGGCTCGAAGCGCACGGCAGTGCCGGCCGCAATGTCGAGCCGCATGCCGCGTGTCTTGTCGCGATCGAAGGCAAGCGCAGGGTTGGTCTCGAAGAAATGATAGTGGCTGCCGACCTGGATCGGCCGATCGCCGGTATTGGCGACCGTGAGCGTCACCCGCTCCGCGCCCTCGTTGAACACGATCTGCCCCGGCGCGGTGATAATCTCTCCCGGCACGTCGTCGGAGGCTTCGCCCCGGATGGGATGGTGCACCGTGACGAGCTTGGTGCCGTCGGGAAAGGTCGCCTCCACCTGGATGTCGTGGAGCATTTCGGCGATCCCCGGCATCACCTGATCAGTGGTGAGCACATGGGCGCCGGCGGACATGAGATCGGCCACAGTGCGCCCGTCGCGCGCGCCTTCCACCACGAAATCGGTGATAAGGGCCACCGCCTCGGGGAAATTGAGCTTCACGCCACGGGCGAGGCGCTTGCGCGCCACTTCCGCCGCCATGGCGATGAGCAGCTTGTCCTTTTCGCGCGGCGTCAGCAGCAAGGCCTATCTCCTCAGGAAGCCCAGACGCGGGGCAGCGGCGCACCCCGGAACGTCATCAAAAACGAGGTGGCGTCGCGCCGCAACATCTCGATGTCCTCGGCAAGCCAACGCACCACAAGAAGTCCATTCCAGGCACTCGCGCCGCATTCGCTGGCGCACGTTTCGAGCGCCGCACGCACATCCTCGAGCCGCGCTTCTGCGTCGGGAGCCACATAGAGCAGGGTTGCCAGCGCATGCCGGCCGTTGGCGATCGCCGGCTTAGTCAGAAGGGCGCCGATGGGACCGGCCAGCCGCAGCGCGTCGGCATAGATCAGGCCGCCGCCGCGCCGCACCCGCCATTGGTCAACCAGCGCCCCGCCCTTCATCACCTCGCCGCGCGCCGCGCGCCCCAAAACCAGCGCCTCAAAGGCGAGGAACTGGCTTTCGGGCGCAAGGTCCACCTCGTAGCGGCGCGTCAGGCGGGCCTGGTCGAACAGGATTGTTTCCTGTGGCAACCAATGCAGAGCGGCACCATGGCCGGCGGCGAGCCGCACATGGATCGACGCCTCATCGGCATCGGACCGGTAGACTTTCTCAGCGGCAGGGGTGGAGACCGTCAGCCGCGCGCCGTCGCGCGCCTCGATCTCGATGGCAAACGTATCGCCGCAGGCAACCCCGCCAGAGGTGTTGACGATCACCGCCTCCATGTCGCCGCCATCGCTGCGCGGCAGGCGACCGCGCAACGCGCCTTGCTCCTCAAGCTCCTGCAAATGCGTCCGCCCGCGTGCGCCGGCCGCGGCGATCCGAAGGCGCCCCACGCTGCGCTGGCGCTTCGGCGCTTCGCTCACCGGAATCGGGGGCAAATCCTCAGATCGCCATGAGGCGGCGGACGTCATCCCCATCAAGCCCGCTCCGGTCCCCGCTCGCCACCACCTCGCCGCGCTCCATCAGAATGAAGCGGTCGGCCAAATCGCGGGCAAATTCGAAATATTGCTCCACCAGTACGATGGCCATATCCCCCTTGTCGCGCAAATAGGAAATGGCCCGGCCGATATCCTTGATGATGGACGGCTGAATGCCTTCCGTCGGTTCGTCCAGCACCAGCAGGCGCGGACGCGTCACCAAAGCGCGGCCGATGGCCAATTGCTGCTGCTGCCCGCCCGAGAGGTCGCCGCCGCGCCGGCCCATCATGGATTTCAACACCGGGAAGAGTTCGAAAATCTCGTCCGGCACATATTTTTCCTTGCGGGCGAGCCGGGCGAAACCGGTCTCCAGATTCTCCTTCACGCTCAGCAGCGGAAACACCTCCCGCCCCTGGGGCACGAAGCCGATGCCGAGCGCGGCGCGATCCGGCGTCGGCAGGCGGGTTATGTCGCGGCCATCGAAATTGATCGAGCCGCCGGCGATGGCGCGCTGGCCGACGATGGCGCGCAGCAGCGAGGTCTTGCCGACCCCGTTGCGCCCGAGCACGCACGTCACCTGCCCCGGCATCGCCTCCAGCGACACGCTGCGCAAGGTGTGGGCGGCGCCGTAATAGAGATCGAGATTCTCGACCTTCAGCATCCCTCACCTCCCCAGATAGACTTCGATGACGCGCTCGTCGGCGCTCACCTGATCGAGCGGCCCTTCCGCGAGCACGGAGCCTTCGTGCAGCACAGTCACCTTCACGTCCAGGTCGCGCACGAATTGCATGTCGTGCTCCACGACTACCACGGCGCGGGTCTTGGCAATCTCGCGCAGCAGTTCGGCGGTGTCGGCGGTCTCCTGGTCGGTCATGCCGGCGGCGGGTTCATCCACCAGCAGGAGCCGCGGCTCCTGCGCGAGCAGCATGCCGATTTCCAGCCATTGCTTCTGCCCATGGCTGAGCTCGGAGGCTTTGCGGCCGCGATGGTCCTTCAGGCGGATACGTTCCAGCAGCGCATCGATGCGCTCGCGCTCATGGGCGGTGCGGCGCCAGTAGATGTTGGAGAAAGGCCGCCGGTCGGCTTTCACTGCCAGCAGCAGATTGTCCTCGACCGTGTGCATGTCGAACACGGTCGGGGTCTGGAACTTGCGGCCGATGCCGAGCTCCGCAATCGCCGCCTCGTCCAGGCGCGTCAGGTCGTGCACGCCGGCGAACAGGGCCTCGCCCTTGGTGGGGCGGGTCTTACCGGTGATGACGTCCATCATGGTGGTCTTGCCGGCGCCGTTAGGGCCGATGATGGCCCGCATCTCCGCTTCCTCAATGGTCAACGACAAGGCGTTGAGCGCGCGGAAACCGTCGAACACCACCGAGACATTGTCGAGATACAGCAGAGATTGGGCAAGGATCGGGGTGAGGGCTTGGCTCGCTTCCATGGTCTCACTCCGCGGGCTTGGCCGAAGCCACGGCACTGGGCGCGGGCTTGTGGCGTTTGGCCGAAAGGCTGCCCCACAAGCCGAGCACGCCACGCGGCAGGAACAAGGTCACCAGCACGAACAGCGCGCCGAGAGCGAACAGCCAGGCTTCCGGCAGCACGCCGGTGAACCAGGTCTTGCCCGCGTTCACGATCAGCGCCCCAAGCGCAGCGCCCACCAGCGTTCCACGCCCGCCGACCGCCACCCAGATGACGATCTCGATGGAATTGGCCGGCGCGAATTCTCCCGGATTGATGATGCCCACCTGCGGCACATACAGCGCCCCCGCCGCGCCCGCGAGCATCGCCGAGACGGTCCAGGCCAGCAGCTTGTAGTTGGCGACCCGGTAGCCGAGGAACCGCGTGCGGCTTTCCGCGTCGCGCACTGCGACCAGCACCTTCCCGTATTTAGAGGTCACCAGCGCCCGGCACAGCAGATATCCCGCCGCAAGCGCGATGGCGGAGAGGACAAACAAGGCCACGCGCGTCCCGTCGGCGGAGATGGAGAAGCCGAGGATATCCTTGAAATCGGTCAGGCCGTTATTGCCGCCGAAGCCCATGTCGTTGCGGAAGAATGCCAGCATCAGCGCAAACGTCATGGCTTGCGTGATGATGGAAAGGTACACGCCGGTGACGCGCGAGCGGAAGGCGAACCAGCCGAACGCGAAGGCGAGGACGCCGGGAACCACCAGGGCCATAATCATGGCGAAGGGGAACCAGTCGAACCCATACCAGAACCAGGGCAGTTCCTTGTAATTGAGGAACACCATGAAATCCGGCAGCACCGGATTGCCATAGACGCCCCGCGCGCCGATCTGGCGCATCAGATACATGCCCATGGCATAGCCGCCGAGCGCGAAGAACGCACCGTGGCCCAGCGAGAGCACCCCACAATAGCCCCACACCAAGTCAACCGACACCGCCAGCAGCGCGTAGCAGAGATATTTGCCCAGCAACGGCACAAGGTAATTGGAGATGTGGAAGGGGTTGCCGGGCGGCACCAGGAGATTGGCCACCGGCACCAGGATGGCGGCGGCCGCCACCAGAACAAGGAAGATCGCCCCAGGGCGATCAACGATGCCGAGGCCCTTCATGATTCCACCGCCCGGCCCTTGAGCGCGAACAGGCCGCGCGGGCGCTTCTGAATGAACAGGATGATGAACACCAGCAGCGCAATCTTCGCGAGCACGGCGCCGGCGAACGGCTCGAGCAGCTTGTTGGCGATGCCGAGGCTGAAGGCCGCCACCAGCGTGCCCCACAGATTGCCCACGCCGCCGAACACCACCACCATGAAGCTATCGATGATGTAGCCCTGGCCGAGGTTCGGGCTCACATTGTCGATCTGCGAAAGCGCCACGCCGGCGATGCCGGCGATGCCCGAGCCGAGCCCGAAGGTAAGCGCGTCGATGCGGCCGGTGCGGATGCCCATGGCGCCCGCCATGCGGCGGTTCTGGGTGACGGCGCGCACATAGAGCCCGAGGGAGGTGCGCTTCAGCACCACCAGGAGCGCGAAGAACACGCCGAGCGCGAAGATGATGATGCACAGGCGGTTATAGGTGATCGACAACTGCCCGAGCTGGAATGCCCCGGACATCCAGGACGGCGCGCCGACTTCCTTGTTGGTCGGGCCGAAGATCGTGCGCGTCGCCTGCTGAAGCATCAGCGAGATGCCCCAGGTGGCCAGCAGGGTTTCCAGCGGGCGGCCGTAGAGGAAGCGGATCACCGTGCGCTCGATGGCGATGCCCACGAGGCCGGTGAACAGGAACGCCAGCGGCAGGGCGATGGCCAACGACCAGTCGAACAGATAGGGCGCCTTGGTGCGGATCAGCTCCTGCACCACGAAGGTGGTATAGGCGCCGAGCATCACCATCTCGCCATGGGCCATGTTAATGACGCCCATCACACCGAAGGTGATGGCGAGCCCGATGGCCGCAAGCAGCAGCACCGAGCCCAGAGAAAGTCCGTACCAGACGTTCTGCGCGACATTCCAGAACGCCAAGGATCGATTGATCTTGGCGATGCCTGCATCGGCCGCCGTGCGCAGCGCGGGCGACGCATCCGCAGGCACACCGGCGAGCAGGGCCAGGGCCTCCTGGTCGCCGCGATCGACGATCAGCTTGGTTGCGGCGACTCGGTCGGCCTCCGGCGCATCCGCCTTGGTCAGCACGATGGCGGCCTGGGCCTGGGCGAGCGCATCCTTGATGGCCGGATCGCGCTCCTTCGCTATGGCGGCTTGGAGGGCCGGCAGGGCCGCGAGATCACGCGATTTGAACACGGCTCCCGCTGCCTCAAGGCGCTTTTGCGGATCGGGGCTGACCAGGGCGAGAGCGCCGGCCGCGGCCTCGACGGCACGCCGCACGCGATTGTTGAGACGAACCGTCTTGAGATCTGCGGGCGCGCCCGACACAGCGGCGCCAGTGGCCGCGTCGGTGAGCGCCCCAGCCTTGGTCTTCACATAAACGGACTTCGTTGCGGGATCGAACACCAGACGCCCGTCACCGACCGCCTCGACGATCACGGCGGCCTGGGGATTCGGGCTGAGGGCGAGAGCAGCGAGGCCCGCCTCGGTATCGGAATAACTGTCGGCGGCGAATTTTGCCACGGCGGGCGCGATATCTGCGGCGCTCTGGCTGCGGCCCTCGGTCACGAACCCTGGGCCCGCCCCGAGGAGAACCAGGGCCAGCAGGGCGGACAGGGCCAGCCGCATCAAGGAAATCGTCATCTCGGCCTCGCCTGGAAGCGGTGGCGATGCGTCCGTCTGCTCCCCCCGAAGCAGACGGACGACGCCGCGACTTGCCTTCTTTCGAAGACTCACCCAACGCGCGGGGCGCGCGGTGGGACGGCTGTTCGGAGCGCTCAAGCGCTCACTTGGCGGCGGTGCCGAGGCAGACCTTCTTCACGGAATCATAGTTGCCGCACTTCAGCTGCACCCAATCGGCCACCAGGTCCTTCGAGCCCTCGAGCTGCTTCGACCAGGCTTCGCCGGGGATGAGGTTCTCGGTCTTCCACACCACATTGAACTGGCCGTTATCCTCGATCTCGCCGATGAAGACGGGCTTGGTGATGTGATGGTTCGGAAGCATTTCCGAGACGCCGCCGGTGAGGTTCGGCTGCTTGGTGCCGGGCAAGGCGTCGATCACCTTGTCGGGGTCAACCGAGCCGGCCTTGGTCACGGCCTGGACCCACATGTTGAAGCCGATGTAATGGGCTTCCATCGGGTCGTTGGTGACAGCCTTCGGGTTCTTCATGAAGGTCTGCCACTGCTTGATGAAGGCGTCGTTTTCCGGCGTCTTGATGGACATGAAGTAGTTCCATGCCGCCAGATGGCCGACGAGCGGCTTGGTGTCGATGCCGGCCAGCTCTTCCTCGCCCACCGAGAAGGCAACGACCGGAATATCAGTCGCCTTGATGCCCTGGTTGGCCAGCTCCTTATAGAACGGCACGTTGGCGTCGCCATTGATGGTAGAGACCACCGCCGTCTTCTTGCCTGCCGAGCCGAACTTCTTGATGTCGGCAACGATGGTCTGCCAGTCGGACTGACCGAACGGGGTGTAATTGATCATGATGTCCTCGGACTTGACGCCCTTGGACTTCAGATAGGCTTCCAGGATCTTGTTGGTGGTGCGGGGATAGACATAGTCTGTGCCCGCAAGCACCCAGCGCTCCACCTTTTCTTCCTTGGCGAGGTAATCCACCGCCGGAATGGCCTGCTGGTTGGGGGCGGCGCCGGTATAGAATACGTTGCGCTCGCTTTCCTCACCCTCGTATTGCACGGGGTAGAAGAGGATCGAGTTCAACTCCTTGAAAACCGGCAGAACGGACTTGCGGCTCACCGAGGTCCAGCACCCGAACACCACCGAAACCTTGTCCTTGGTGATGAGTTCGCGTGCCTTTTCCGCGAACAGCGGCCAGTTGGAGGCCGGATCGACGACGACCGCTTCCAGCTTCTTGCCGAGCACGCCGCCCTTCTTGTTCTGCTCGTCGATCAGCATCAGCATGACGTTCTTCAGCGTGGTCTCGCTGATGGCCATGGTGCCGGAAAGGGAATGCAGGATGCCGACCTTGATGGTCTCCTGCGCCGCGGCGGTGCCGATGCTTGCCGCGAGGGCGGCCGCTGCCGCCAGCGCCCCGATGCCTTTGGTGGTCCGTCCCAGAAATTCGAGCATACGCTCTCTCCGTGTTCGTCGGCCGGCGCGAAGCCAGCGATCACGAAGAGCAAGGGACGTGCCACAATTCTGCCAAACGCCGCGAGGGTTCAGCCGCGCGCACTCAAGCGCCGACGGCCGTCGCCTAATTTGTATACAGCGCCCAGAATGTGATTACAAAATAAGCTTATGCCTAATAATTACCCACTGCGGAGCGGCCGTTTGCCTCATCGCGGAAGCGACGGCCCGCTTTCCAATCGGATCGCGGGCCGGCCGATTAAAGAACGTTGAAGAGGTAAAGCAGAACGATCACCGAAAACGGCACGCCCAGCAGCCACAGTACAAAACCGCGCATCGTCTTCACTCCTCTCAGGTTTTGCTGTCTGGAGCTCAAACGCAGCGATTGGGGCATGCGTTCCCTGCCCTTGCCGCACAATCCTCCGTATTGCGTTGCGGAACGCTTGACCGCTGACGCAGCACGCTCTTTTGTGCCCCGTTTGCACGAAGCGAGGAAACACCATGGACTCTCTGCTCGAAGGATACCGTCGGTTCCGCGAAGTCTCGTGGCCCACTCACAAGGATCTTTTCGAGCGCTTGGCCGCGCGAGGCCAGAAGCCCCATACTTTTGTGGTCGCCTGCTCCGATAGCCGGGTGGATCCGCAGCTCATCTTCGATGCCGGCCCGGGCGAATTGTTCGTGGTGCGAAACGTCGCCAATCTCGTGCCGCCCTATGAGCCGGACGGCAATTATCACGGCACCAGCGCGGCCCTGGAATTCGCGGTGCGGGTGTTGGAAGTCGAGCGCATCGTCGTGCTCGGCCACGCCCAGTGCGGCGGCGTCCACGCCCTGCTGGAAGGCGCTCCGGCGCTCGCCCGCGACTTCGTCGCGAGCTGGATCACCATCGCCGAGCCGGCACGGGCCGAAACGCTGAAAGCCGACCTGCCCCCCGGCGAACGGCAGCGCTTCTGCGAATTGTGCTGCGTGCGCCTGTCGCTCGAAAATCTGCGCACGTTTCCCTGGCTCAGCGAACGGATCGCCGAAGGCAAGCTTGCGCTCCATGGGGCCTATTTCGGGGTCGCCACCGGCAAGCTGGAACTGCTTGACGCGGACGGCACATTTCGCGCCGCATAACCTTGGCGATCTGCACGGCCCTGTCACACGCGCTTTACCCCTTCATCATACAGGCTTGATTTGACATCGTGCGTGGCGTCACACGCCGGGCTGGGAGCTCAGGATCATGAAGCAGGACACCATCGATCCGGTGCAGGCGACGCTGTTGCCTGAAAATGCCGGGCGCCGGCACGTCGCCGATATTGTCGAGTTCCTCAATCAAAAGGAGCTCCCGGAGGTGGTGCAGTTCGTCACCACCCTGCCGATCGAATGGGCGGTCGAGGTCCTGGACCAGCCCGATTTCGACCTGGCGTGCGAGGTGATCGAAACGCTGCCCCAGGAGAAGGCGGTGGCGCTGCTGGAAGGCATGTCCAGCGATCGCGCCGCCGATATCCTGCGCTGGGTCGAGGATCCGGTGCGCGGCGAGTTGCAGCATCGCCTCTCGCCCGACGCGCGCACGGCCATCGCGCATCTGCTGACGTATCCGGAGAACACCGCCGGCAGCCTGATGACGACAGAATACGTCAGCGTTCCCGCCGACTGGACCGTCGAGCAGACGCTGATCTATCTGCGCGAGGTTGAGGCCTCCCGCGAGACCATCTACGCCATCTATCTTCTGGACCCGACCTCGAAGCGCCTGGTGAATGTGGTGCGGCTGCGCCGGCTGATCTCGGCCAAGCCAACCGACACCATGATGTCGCTGGCCCAGCCCTATGAGGTCATCACCACCAAGCCCCTCACCGACCGCGAGGACGTGGCCCGGCTGATCGCCAAGTATGATCTGATCGCCCTGCCGGTGGTGGACAGCACGCATCATCTGCTCGGCATCGTCACCTTCGACGACATCATCGACGCCATCATCGCCGAGCAGACCGAGGACGTGCAGCGCATGGGCGGCATGGAGGCCATCGACGAGCCTTACATGCAGATTTCCTTCATGCAGATGATCAAGAAGCGCGCCGGCTGGTTGTGCGTGCTGTTCCTCTCGGAAATGCTCACGGCCAGCGCCATGCAAGTCTATGCCGACGAACTCTCCAAGGCCATCGTCCTGGCGCTCTTCATTCCGCTCGTCATGAGCTCCGGCGGCAATTCCGGCTCGCAGGCCACCTCCCTCATCATCCGCGCGCTCGCGCTCCATGAGGTCAAGCTGGGCGATTGGTTCCGCGTGGTGCTGCGCGAAATTCCCACCGGCGTGGTGCTTGGTGCCATCCTGGGCGTCATCGGCTTCATCCGCATCGCCGTGTGGCAGGAACTCGGCATTTTCGACTACGGCGAACATTGGGTTCTGCTCGCATTCACCATCAGCGCGGCACTGGTGGGGATCGTCACCTTCGGCTCGTTCGCGGGATCGATGCTGCCGTTCATCCTGAAGCGCGTGGGATTTGATCCCGCGAGCGCCTCTGCGCCCTTTGTCGCGACCCTGGTCGATGTGACCGGCCTCATCATTTATTTCAGCGTGGCCTACGTGTTCCTGCGGGGCACGATTCTGTGAGGCGACGCCGCCGCTGACAAGCAAGGGCCGGCCCCTCGAATGGGTGCCAGCCCTTTTGCGCTAGTTTCGATCGTCAGTGATTGACGATGAATCGCATGAGCGCGCCATAGCCGCCCTCGCCTTCGCCGACCGGCGTTTCCTCGCGGGCCTCTGCGGCGGCGGCTTCGGTCAGATCGCGGGTCGACAGGTCGAAGCCACGCGACGCAAGAAAGTTGACCGCGTCGTCGGCGGTCACAAAGTCCGCGACCGCTTCCGCCAGCGTCTCACTCAGCGCGGTGTTTCCCGAGGCATCGGCCTTCAACCGTTCAATATCCGTGTCGCCCATTTCGGCCTCCGCATCGTTCGTGTTCAGGTTCAGGAGATCAACGGCGGAACCCTGGCCGTGTTCCCGACTCCTCTTCCAACACCTGTGTCATCGTTGCGAGCGCTGGACGCCCGAAGCGTCCCCAGCTACCTAAATATCCGACGTGCAGCGGCACGCTGGCAAGCTTAAGCACAACGGCAACGGGTCATTCATGGGGCAGATCGCGTTCCTTCTCATCGGCTCGGATTCCATGCGTCAGCGGTGGTTCGTGATGGCAGGGCTCGGCGCCTTGCTGGTGGCCGGCGGCGGATTCCTGATCGTCGATGCGCAGGACGGAAAGACCCTTCTGCCCAATGGCGTGCTCGGCTTCGTCTTCCTGCTGGAGGGCCTGTTCGCCGTCCTGACGGCGCTGGCGGGTCAAGCGGGTGTGAGCCGCACCATCTCGGCCCTTAAAGCGGGTGGATTGGTCGTTATCGGCTACCTGATCATCCAATATCCCGACACCAACACCTACGTCGTTACGATCCTTTTTGCGGGCGCCTTCGCCTTCGACGGCGTGACGCGGATCTGCACCGCCAGCGTCGTGCGCTTCCGCAACTGGCGCGTGGTGGTGGCGTGGGGCGCCTTCGAGCTGATCCTCGCCCTGGTTATTGCCGCCGACTGGCCGATCCCGCGAACGAAGAACATCCATTTCTGCGTCGGCCTGCTTCTGCTCTTCTCAGGGTGGGTGCTGATCCGCATGAGTCTGATGATCAAGTCGCTGGAGCCGGAGGCGGCGATCCTCACCCTGCCCATGTTCGGCGCGCGCGCCTGGTACGACCACGCCCCGGTGCTGCTGGGGGAGGATCCGCATCCGAAATCCTCCCAAGCGATGGTGGTGCGGGTATGGACGCCGGTCGGCTCGGCGGACGTCGCAAATCGGCGCGTCGTAGTGGATCGCTACATCGCCGCGCTGGATCGGCACGGCACCATATCAACGGGCCATTCCGCGCTGGAATTGCGACCGGACGTCTATATCAGCCATTATCCCGCGCAGGAGATCGAGCAGAGTGCCGGTGCGTTCATGAACGCGCTGCGCGCCACGGCGGACAACGATATCCCCGGTCGCTTCCAGCCCTCCTACGAGGTCGAGCGGGCCGGCTGGTGCGATGCCGATGCGCAGGTCACCTTCCACAATTTCAATGCCCGTCGCCTGCGCGCCTTCTGGATCGGCTACCGGCAGGAGAACACTTATAATCTCACCAACCGCAATTGCTCGGTCGCGGTTGCGTCCGCCCTCGACGCGGCGCTGGAGGGCACGCTGGCCACGCCTTATCCCTGGCTGCGCCTGCTGCGCCTCATGGGCAATCCCGATCTCTGGCTCGCGGCCGCCATCCGCGCCCATGCCGAAGCCATGACCTGGACGCCCGGCCTGGTGCTGGATTATGCGCGCGCGCTCCAGCGCCTGGTTGAGCCGACCCAAATCACCTGGCTGGAACGCCTGAAAGGCGCCCTCGCCTTCCTTCTTCCCAAATCGAAAGCACCCGCCGCATGACGACCCCGGAGGCCGGCACCGCCGCACCCGCGCACCTGCTCTCGCGCGGCGCGGTGATTCTCACCGCCATGATGTTCGGCCTCACCTACAGCCTGAGCGCAGCGCTGATCGCGCTGGATCTGGCGGGGCGCGGCATCAGCGACGCCGTGATCGGCGCCAATGCGGCCATGCACGCCGTTGGCGTCCTGGCCACCGCCCTCGTCCTTCCGCGCCTTGTGGCGAGCGTGGGCCCGCGTCGCCTCATCCTGACCGCCCTGGGGCTCGCAGCGCTGACGCTGATGGCATTCCCGCTCACACCGGCCATCTGGTTATGGTTCCCGCTGCGCTTCGTGCTGGGGGCTGCCTCCGAATCCCTGTTCGTGCTCTCCGAGACCTGGATCAACAGCCTCTCCACCGAGCAGACCCGTGCCCGTGCCATGGCGGCCTATACTGCCGCCTTGTCCATCGGCTTCGCGCTCGGGCCCTTGATCCTTTCCCTGGTGGGGGCTCAGGGGATTCTGCCCTATGCGGTGGGCTCCGGCATGGCGGTGGTCGCCGCCTTGTTCGTCGCCTCGCCCAAGGTGGAGGCGCCCGTGTTCGAGGCGCCGAGCCATTCCAACCCGATGCACTATCTCCGCCTCGCCCCCCTTGCCATGTCGGCGACCGTGCTGAATGCCGCCATCGAGGCGGCGGGGCTGTCGTTCCTGGCGCTCTATGCGATCAATCTCGGCTGGGCCGAGCAGGATGCGGCGCGGCTCATGTCCTGCATGATGGTGGGCGCGATCGTGCTCCAACTGCCCATCGGCTGGCTGGGCGACATGATGAACCGGCGCCATCTGGTGATCGCGCTGGCCGCAACGGCGACCGGGGGCGCGCTTCTGTGGCCGCTGGCCCTGCAAAGCCCCCTCGCGACCTACGGCCTGCTGTTCCTCTGGGGCGGCGCCTTCGTCGGCATCTACACCATCATGCTCACCGTCGTGGGCAGCCGCTTCCAGGGCAGCGCGCTGGTCGGGATCTATGCGGTGATGGGGCTGACATGGGGCGGCGGCGCGCTCATCGGCCCGCTCGCGGCCGGCTTCGCCATGCAGCTCACCTTGCACGGACTTGCGCTGTTCGCCGCCTTCGCCTGCGGCCTCTTCATGCTGGCGGCATTGTTCATCCGTGAGGAGAGCTGATTCACTACGCCTCGATGGGCCGAAAACGGTACCACAGGAAGGGCGGACGCATCGCGCCTTGCGTGGGATCGTCACAGGTTCATGCTAGAGCGCTACTACAACTTAGGTTCACTGATTAACCCAGGGGAAGCGCAATGAAAGCATTATGGGGTGCCCTCCTTCTCAGCCTGACCTGCGCCTTGTCGCCGGCCCTGGCCCAGGATGCCAAAGGCCTGCCTGCGAATTCGCAGCCGATGCCTCCCGCGAACTGGCTGTTCGTCCAGGTGGCCGATTCCGTGACGATCACAGGCAACAAGATGGTCCTGAAGGGCGTCGCGCCGCAGACGGTGATGTTCGCCGATCGCCCCGAGCGCATGACCGGCGACACCGCCACGGCCGATTTCGTGAAATTCTGGACCGTCGGCAAAGACAGCTTCCAGAAGGACCCACCCAACGCCACCGTCTCGGTCACGGTGGACGGCAAGAGCGACGTTTCGGTGGTCGAGCTCACCGATCCGGAATTGTCCGGCGATACGCTCACCTACACCATCAAGGTCCTGAGCGATGCGGGGCCCAAGTCCGGCGAGTCGGCCAGCCTGTTCATAGACTGGTGGGTGGCGGGACGCGGCGGCTGCTATCGCGGCCCCTACGGCGGCCTGCACTGCCGCTGGTAGGCTTGTGAGGCCTTTCCTGAGACGACAAACCCCGCCCGATCCCTCGGCGCGGGGTTTTCTTTTCAGCGGGCGATTCGTGACCTCGCCCGAGGTAGCCACCGCCGCGGCGCGAATCGCAGGCTTGGCCGCTGCGCGATGGGGCGCACGATCCAGGCCGTGCCGAGGCCAAGGCGGCAAACCATTATGGAATAAGGATCAGCGTTCCGCGGCTTCGCGCGGCGTGCTGGGACGTGGATTTTGAATGAAGCGAACGGGCGGGAAACCGTTCAAAATCCTTGGTCGGAGTGGCAGGATTTGAACCTGCGACCCCCACGTCCCGAACGTGGTGCGCTACCGGACTGCGCTACACTCCGAACCAGGGCGCTGCCTCTAGCATGCGCTTCGGCAGGGAGGCAAGCGCGTTCTCGCAGGGCATTGTCGTTTCGCCTTCGCTTGAACCCCCATCGCCCGCGTGCCATAGGAGGCCGCCTGTTACAGGACAACGAGTGAGGAGTGGTGGAATGTCGAGCGACAGCAACGCGAGCGGTCTCATGAAAGGCAAGCGCGGGCTGATTCTCGGCGTCGCTAACAATCGGTCGATCGCCTACGGCATCGCCAAATCCGCTCGCGCCCACGGTGCCGAGATCGCCCTCACCTATCAGGGCGAGGCGCTGAAGAAGCGCGTGGAGCCCCTCGCGGCGGAACTGGGCGCCCATCTGGTCGGCCATTGCGACGTCACCGAGCCCGCCACCCTGGACGCGGTCTTCGCCGAAACGGAAAAGCTGTTCGGCAGCATCGACTTCCTCGTCCATTGCATCGCCTTCTCCAACAAGGACGAGCTGGACGGCCGCTATGTGGACACGACGGCGGATAATTTCGCCAAGACCATGTTCATCTCCTGCTACTCGTTCACGGCCATCGCCCAACGGGCCGAGAAGCTGATGACGAACGGCGGCTCGCTTGTGACACTGACCTATTACGGCGCCGAGAAGTGGATGCCGCACTACAATGTGATGGGTGTCGCCAAGGCCGCGCTCGAAGCCTCGGTGCGCTATCTCGCCGCCGACCTCGGCCCGAAGAACATCCGCGTGAATGCCATTTCCGCCGGCCCCATCAAGACCCTAGCGGCCTCGGGAATCGGTGATTTCCGTTATATTCTCAAGTGGAACGAGCTGAACTCGCCGCTGCGCCGCACCGTCACCACGGACGAGGTCGGCGACGCCGGCGTGTATCTGATTTCCGATCTCTCGCGCGGTGTCACCGGCGAGATACATCATGTGGACGCCGGTTATCATATCGTTGGCATGAAGCATCCCGACGCGCCGGACCTGGCGCTCGTGCGGGACTGAGGAGAGGCCGATGATTCGCTCCGCCAAGATCCACACCCGTGCACTCTTCCTGGGCCTTGCCCTGCTCGCCAGCGGCGGTGCCGCCGAGGCGCAGACCCAGATGCAGATCCAGGTGCCGGTGGGCTCGGGCGGCGCCCCTCCCGATTTCAACGCCTATCCGCTGCGCGACCGCCTGTTCGGGCCCGGCGGGGCGATCTTCCCCGATTACGTCAACCCGCCCAGCGAGGGCGCGCCCGCGGGCAGCCCGCCGGCCTATGTGATCGGCGCCGCGCCGGGTGTCCTGTTCGGCGCTGGCACTGCGGACCTGCTCTGCCAGCCAGCCGGCCGGCCGCAGATCAAGGTGATCAGCGCCCCGCCGGGGGCCAAGCTTTCGGTCGCGCCGGGTGCCTTCACGGTGACGGGCACGGATGCGGGCTCGACCCTGTGCTACGGCAAGCCCATGGTCGGCAATGTGGTCCGCGTCGCGGGCAAGGGACCGCGCGCCGGGGGGACCGTGGTGCTGCGCGTGACCTATCCGCCCATCGGGGCGTGGTACGATCACCAGGTCATGATCCCGGCCCGCTGAGCAGCGCATTCCGGTGGGAAAAGCGTGCCGCACGTAGGGCACGATGGAGGGGGCGATGCAGGGGGTGCCGATGAGGGGGCGGATGAAGGCACGGGCGCTCGCCGCGGCCGTGTGTCTTTCCATCGCGGCGGCATGCTCTGCGGCGCAAGCCGGCCCTGACAACGATCCCGATGCCTATGTCACCAATTATTTCACCGGCGGCGGCAGCGGCGGCATCCTGTTTGCGGCGGGTACGGCCAATCAGGAGTGCCTCAATATCGGGCCTCCGGCGATCGAGGTGATCAGCGCATCGCCCGGCGTGCACCTCTCGATCCGCCCCGGCACCTTCATCGTGACCGGAACCGACTATGGCTACCTGGTGTGCCAGGGACAGCGCCTCGCCGGAACCATCGTGACCGGAACCGGCACCGGGACCGCGCAGATCCGCGTGACCTATCCGCCGATCGGCCAATGGTACACCCACACCCTGACCCTTACGGGCCGGTAAGATGGCGCGCCTGTTCCTGGTTCGCCACGGAGAAACCGATTGGAACGTCGCCGGCCGGCTGCAGGGACGGCACGACATACCGCTGAACAGCCTCGGCCGCGCACAGGCCGCACAGGTGGGACGGGTGCTCCACCAGCTGGCGGGGGACGTGGCGCCGCTGACCTTCGTGTCGAGCCCGTTGATGCGAGCGGTGGAAACCATGCGCATCCTGCGCACCACGCTCGATTTGCCCGCGTCCGGCTATCATCTGGATCCGCACCTTGCCGAACTGTCGTTCGGGCGATGGGAAGGCAGCACCTGGCCGGAGTTGAAGCGGCGTGACAGCCAGGCGGTCCGCGCGCGGGAGCTGGCGCCCTGGACCTTCGTGCCGCCCGACGGGGAAAGCTATGAGATGCTGTGCGTGCGCGCCGGCACCGCCCTGGACCGCCTGCAGGAGCAGGATGCGGTCGTGGTGACCCACGGTGGCGTCATTCGCGCCCTGCTGCACACCAAGGCCGGCATGCCGCAGGAAGAAGCGGCGCTCCTGCCGGTACGGCAAGGGGCGGTTTATGTGCTCGCGGGCGGCGGTTTCCGGGTCGCGGAATAGCGACGCGGCGCGGTGAACCCGGCGGGCGCCAATCAGTGCGTCGCGCCGGTGGTCTTCTGCCGATGCAGCACCGGCGGGCGCGAGACCAGCAGCTTGTCGATCCGGCGGCCATCCATGTCGACGATCTCGAAACGCCAGCCGAGCGAATCAAAAACGGCACCCACCTGCGGCAATTCCTTGATCTGCGAAAGCGCGAACCCGGCCACAGTGTGGAAGCCGCGGTCGACCGGGAAATTTAGCTGAAGCACTTCGCGCAGTTCGTCCACCGGCGCATCGCCGGAGATGAGGAACGAGCCGTCCTGCCGCTCCACCACATGGGGCTCGTCATGCTGGCTGTCGTCGGAGATCGACCCGGTAATGGCGGCCAGAAGGTCATAGCCGGTCACCACGCCGACCATGTCGCCATATTCGTCGACCACGATGCCCATGGGCACCTCGGCGCCGCGCAAAGTGCGCATGGCCTCAAGCGCGCCCACCGTCTCCACCAGGAAGGTGACGGGTTGCACGAAGGTGCGCGGGTCGGGCGTCTCACCCTTCAGATAGGCATCGAGCAGGCGCTTGGCCTGGATGACGCCTACGGTCTCCTCGGGGGATTTGTCGCACGCCGGCAGGCGGCTGTGAGGCGTGGAAAGAATGATGTCGCGCACCTCGTCGGCGCTGCCGGAAATATCCACCCATTCCACGTCGGGCCGTGGCGTCATGATTGCGGTGACGGGACGGTCGGCAAGGCGCATGACGCCCGAGATCATCCGCCGCTCGGCGGGTTCGATCACGCCCGCAGTCTCGGCCTCGTTGATGATGGCGCGGATTTCCTCGTCGGTGACGCCGCCTTCCTGACCGCCCGAATTGCCGAGCAGCCGGAGCACGCCGCGGGTGGACACATCGAGCACCCACACCACCGGCGCGCCGACCTTCGCAAGGCCGACCATCATGGGCGCGACGATGCATGCGAGGCGCTCGGGATTCTGGAGCGCGAGCCGCTTCGGAATCAATTCGCCCACGACCAACGAGATATAAGTGATGCCGGCGACCGCCACGGCATAGCCGATCGGCTCGGCGAGGCGCACGGCGACGCCCGCGCCCTCGAGAACCTGCCCGAGATAAGCGCCGAGGCTCGCGCCGGAAAAGGCGCCGGCCAGGATGCCGATCAGGGTGATGCCGATTTGGACGGTGGAGAGGAAGCGGCCGGGCTCGGCCCCCAGGGCGAGGGCGGCCTTGGCGCCCTTGTGCCCATGGTCCGCCTTATGGCGCAGCCGCGCCGGACGGGCCGAGACGATGGACAGTTCCGCAGCAGCAAGAACGGCGTTCAGGAGAACGAGAAAAAGGACAATAACAATTTCGATGATGGGCATGGCGGGAAAATCGGACCCTTCCGTCCGCCCCTCCATAGCACAGGCGCGCCGCGATGGGCGAGGCCGTGCGGTATTTTCGTGAAGCCGCGCGTCTTTATCGCGGCGGTGCCGCCGGGCGGCAGGCTCGCCCGAGACATTGTGCTTTTTCCTGGACCGACCTAGATAACCTCAGCACATCACACAGGCAGGCCATGTCCTTCAATACGTTCGGCCACATGTTCCGGGTCACAACCTTCGGCGAGAGCCATGGCGCCGCCATCGGCTGCGTGGTGGATGGTTGTCCTCCGGGGCTTCGGTTCACGCTCGAGGAAATCCAGGCCGCGCTCGATCGGCGGCGCCCCGGCCAGTCGCGTTTCACCACCCAGCGGCGCGAGCCGGACCAGGTGCGGATCATCTCGGGCACGCTGGACCATCCCGAAGGCGGGCTCGTGACCACCGGCACGCCGGTCGCCATGCTGATCGAGAATGTGGACCAGCGCTCGAAGGATTATTCAGACATCGCCGGCAGCTACCGTCCCGGCCATGCGGATTTCACCTACGACATCAAATACGGCATCCGCGACCACCGGGGCGGCGGGCGCTCCTCAGCGCGTGAGACCGCGACGCGGGTGGCGGCTGGTGCGCTCGCCGCCAAGGTGCTGCCACAGGCGCAGGTGCGCGCTGCCCTGGTGCGCATCGGCGAGATCGAGATCGACCGCGCCCGCTGGGACTGGGCGCAGGTGGACGAGAACCCGTTCTTTTGTCCGGATGCCGGCACCGTGCCGCTGTGGACCGACTATCTCGACGCCATCCGCAAGCGCGGCTCGTCCGTCGGCGCGGTGGTGGAAGTGGTGGCGGAAGGCGTGCCCGCCGGCCTCGGCGCGCCGCTCTATGCCAAGCTCGACGCGGACCTCGCCACCGCTTTCATGGGTATCAATGCGGTCAAGGGCGTGGAGATCGGCGAAGGCTTCAACGCCGCCCGCCTCACCGGGGAAGAGAATGCGGACGAAATGCGCCTCGGCAACGAGGGGCACCCGGCCTTTCTCTCGAACCATGCGGGCGGCATCCTGGGCGGCATCTCCACGGGAGCGCCCATCGTCGCCCGGTTCGCGGTTAAGCCCACCTCCTCCATCCTCACGCCCCGGCGGACGGTGGACAAATTCGGTGCCGAGACCGACCTCATCACCAAGGGCCGGCACGATCCCTGCGTCGGCATCCGCGCGGTGCCTGTGGGGGAGGCAATGATGTCGTGCGTGTTGGCGGACCACCTGCTGCGCCATCGTGGGCAGGTCGGAACGCCTCCCGCATGGCCCTTCCCGAAGGCTTGATTTCAGCAACACTGAATTTTTCAATATTTCATTGTCACTGAAAATAAGCCCTGCTAGCTTCCGGCCATGAAGCTCGCGGAATGGCTCGAAAGCACCGGGACCAAGCGGAGCGCCTTTGCCAGGCAGGTGGGGCTTTCGCCCGCCAGCGTGACGGCGCTGTGCAATGACGCGCGCGCGTGGATCTCCCGCGAAACCGCCGAGCGGATCGCCGAGGCCACGGGCCACGCCGTCACGCCCAACGACTTTCTCGGCCTCCCCGCGCCCCGCATCCGAGGTTTGCCTGTGACCGATACCGTTCAATCCCGCGTTCAGCTTGCCATTGAAGCCATCGCCCGTGGCGAAATGGTCGTGGTCACCGACGATGACGACCGTGAGAACGAGGGCGACCTTATCCTCGCCGCCTCCCTCGCCACGCCCGAGAAGATGGCCTTCGTCATCCGCAACACCTCCGGCATCGTGTGCACGCCTGTGCCCGCCTCCGAGGCCAAGCGTCTGCGGCTGGAGCCCATGGTGGCGAACAACGATGCCCCCATGGGCACGGCCTTTACCGTCTCCATTGACGTGCGGCACGGCACCACCACCGGCATCTCGGCCGAGGAGCGTACCAACACCGTGCGCGCGCTCGCAAATCCCAACATGGGCGCGGGCGATTTCGTGCGTCCCGGCCACGTCTTCCCGCTGATCGCAAAGGATGGCGGCGTGCTCATGCGCTCCGGCCATACGGAAGCGGCGGTGGATCTGTGCCGCCTCGCCGGCCTGCCGCCCATCGGCGTCATCGCCGAATTGGTGAATGACGACGGCACGGTGCAGCGCGGGCCGCAGGTCACCGCCTTCGCGGAGAAGCACACTCTTCATCGCATCTCCGTCGCCGACCTCATCGCCTACCGACAGGCGCGCGAAAAGCTGGTCAGCCGGTCGGCGGAATTCCCGGTGCCCACCAGCGTCGGCGAATTGCAGGGCTTCTCTTTCGTCACCCCGTTCGATTCCGTGAACCACCTGGCGCTGGTCCACGGCCGCATCGGCGATGGGGAGAATGTGCTGGTGCGCCTGCATCGCGCCGATCCGGTCGCCGATGCCTTCACCGGCGCCAAGGTGCTGCAGAAGGCGCTGGAGCGCATCAAGGTCGAGGGACGGGGGGTTCTCGTCTATCTGCGCGACGGCACAGCCGGCGTTCCGCCCACCGCCATGGGTCCCGGCGAGAAGACCCCGAGCGAGTTGGAGCGCGACCGCCACTGGCGCGAAGTCGGCCTCGGCGCGCAGATCCTGCGCGATCTCGGCATCGTCTCCATCCGCCTGCTGGCCTCCAAGGCCCGCACCTATGTGGGCCTTGCGGGCTTCGGCATCGAGATCGTCGAGACCGAGCACCTGGAAAGCTGACGGGAAAGTCGCCGCCGGCGAAAAGCGGCGGCGCGCCTCTTTTGCACCGCCGCGGAAGGTGGCAGCATGCGTCGATCGTTCGTCGCGGCTTACACCTCCCGGAGGCGCCATGACACAGCGGATCGTGCGCCAGCCCCGCGCCCCGACCCTTTGGATCGCGTTTCTCTGCCTGCTGACGCTGCTTGCGGCGGCGCCTGCCGCTGCGGCGGACCTGCCGGTGGACGTTCAGCTTGTGCTGGCGGTGGACGTTTCCTTCTCCATG
Organism: Roseixanthobacter pseudopolyaromaticivorans; assembly: GCF_043195145.2. Classification (NCBI taxonomy): domain Bacteria; kingdom Pseudomonadati; phylum Pseudomonadota; class Alphaproteobacteria; order Hyphomicrobiales; family Xanthobacteraceae; genus Roseixanthobacter; species Roseixanthobacter pseudopolyaromaticivorans. Next base: position 1,203,494 of record NZ_CM195539.1, on the reverse strand, counting down.
GATCCGGACGAACAGGCGCTTCAGAGGGAGGGTTATGCCTCCGCGCTGATCTCGCCGGAATTCCTCGACGCCCTGCGGCTCGGCCCCAACGGGCGGATCGTGGTCACGTATGTGGAATGGGCCGGCGAGCACGAGCAGAGGGTGGTCATTCCCTGGCAGGTGATCGACGGGCCGGACAGTGCGCGCACCGTCTCTGAGGCGATCCGCGCAGCGCCGCTGCGCCGGGTCTACCGCACCTCCATTTCCGGCGGCCTGTACTTTTCAGCGGATCTTTTCAAGAACAGTGGCTTTCGCCCCCTGCGCAAAGTCATCGATGTGTCCGGGGATGGTGTGAACAACCAGGGAGCGCCGGTAGAGCGGGCGCGCGACGAAGTGGTGGCCCGCGGCATTACCATCAACGGCCTGCCGCTGCTGCTGAAGCGCGCCAGCAACTCGCTCCTCGATATCGCCGATCTCGATCTCTATTACGAGGATTGCGTCATCGGCGGCCCCGGCGCGTTCGTCATTCCGGTGCGGGAGCAGGCCGAATTCGCCCGCGCGATCAAGACCAAGCTGGTGCTGGAGGTGGCGGGGGTCGAACCGCCCGCGCCCCGCCTTCCCGTCATCAAGGTGGTGCAGCCGGCCCGCGTTTCCTGCCTCATCGGCGAGCGGCTGTGGCAGGAGCATTGGAACAATTGATCCGGCCGCCAACTGCACCCGCCCCCCGGCCGGCGGGAAATGTTTCACGTGAAACAATGACTTGGCGCAGACGAACATCGGTTTACTGGCACTTCTCCGCCGCTTGGCGCCGGACAACACCGCCATTTCGGGCGAATGTTCGGCCAACATTTCGGCGACGACCGGGTTCGGTCCTACCGGGAGAACACGCCCACCAATTCCACATGGGGCGAATAGCGGAACTGGTCCACCGGCGTCACCGACCGCAACACGAACCCGCCCTCGGCGAGGAAGCGAGCGTCGCGGGCGAAGGTGACGGCGCTGCACGAGACATAGGCCAGGCGGGGCACCTTGGAGCGGGCGAGTTCGCGCGCCTGGGCCTCCGCCCCCTGGCGCGGCGGGTCGATCACCACCGCGTCGAAGCGGGCCAGCTCCTCCGCCACCAGCGGCCGGCGGAACAGGTCGCGCACCTCGCCCTCCACGCTCTTGAGGCGCGCGGTGGCCTTCGCAGCGCGCTGCATGGCCGCAACCGCCGGGGCGTTGCTCTCATAGGCGCTCACCCGCGCCGTCTGGGCGAGGCGAAGCGCGAAGGTGCCGACGCCGCAGAACAGATCGGCGACGCGCTTTGCCCCCTCGACCGCGCTCAGCGCCAGCCCGGCCAGGGTCTCCTCGCCCAATTGCGTCGCCTGGAGGAAGGAGGCCGGCGGCAGCTCGACCCGCGCGAGCCCCATGGTGAGCGCCGGCGCGGCGCGCTGGAGCACCAATTCTCCATGGCGGGTCAGGCGCGCGAGGTCGAATCGTTCCGCCAGCGCGCCAAGCTCCACCATCAGGTCCGGCGGTAGGGGCCCCGAGCCGCGCACGTCGAGATCGAGCCCTGTCTCGGTGGCGGTGACATGCAGATCCAGCGGCTTCTTCAAGGGCGCCAGCGCATCGGCCACCGCCTGGGCGGCCGCGAGCGCGCGGGCAAGGCCCGGCGCCAGCACCGGGCATTCGCGCAGGGCCACCATGGCGTGGGACTTGCGCTCGGCGAAGCCCACCACGGTGCGCGCGCCATATTGGCGGGCATGAAAGATCGCCCGGCGCCGGCCTGCGCCATGGGCGTCCACCAGATCGCCCACGGGCGCAGCTATGCCCTCGCGCGCCAGCGCCTCCACCACCAGGCCGCGCTTCCACGCCTGATAGGGCGCAGCTTGCCAATGCTGGAGCAGGCACCCGCCGCACACGCCGAAATGGGAGCACACCGGCACCGCGCGGTCCGGGCTGGCGGAAACGATGGTTTCCACCTTCAGCCGGTCCTTCTCGCGCACCCCGACCACGGTTTCCCCCGGCAGGGCATAAGCGGCGAACAGCGGGCCTTCCGCCGTCTCGGCGATGGCATCTCCCTGGGCGCCCATGCGGGCGATGACGGCCTCCATCATGGCTTCACCGCCCCGATCAGGAATTCATGATTGCCGTCGCCCCCCGTGATGGGCGAGGGAATGAGGCCCGTGACGCTCCAGCCCAGCGCCTCGACGCTCTCGCGGACGCGCGCGCAGACGGCGGCATGGATGGCGGCATCGCGCACGATGCCCTTGCGCACATGGGCCGGGCCGGCCTCGAACTGCGGCTTCACCAGCGCCGCGAGGCGCGCACCGGGCGCGGCCAAGGCGAGCGCCGCCGGCAGCACCAAGGCGAGCGAGATGAAGCTGACGTCGATGACGACGAGATCGACCGGCTCGGGCACCTTTTCGCGGTCCAGGCTGCGCGCGTCGGTGCCTTCCAGCAGCACCACGTCGGGATGGCCGCGCAGGCGGGCGTGGAACTGATCGTGCCCCACGTCCACCGCATAGACGCGCCGTGCCCCCCGCCGCAGCAGCACGTCGGTGAAGCCTCCGGTGGAGGCGCCGACATCCAGCGCCACGCGCCCGGCGGGGTCGATGGCGAAGGCGTCCAGCGCGGCCTCGAGCTTCAGCCCGCCGCGCGAGACGAAGGGGTGAATGTCTTGCGCCTCGATGGCCGCGTCCTCGGCCACCTCGTCGGAAGGCTTGGCGACCTGCTTGCCGTCGGCATGCACCTGCCCCGCCAGGATGGCGGCCTGCGCGCGCGCCCGGCTGTCGAACAGGCCGCGCGCCACCAGAAGCTTGTCGATGCGCTGCCGCGCCATGAACCACATCCGCGTTAAGGGAACCGCATTCGCGTTAAGCCAGCCGTGCAAATCTGATCGCGCGCGGCCGGCCGGTCGTGATATGCGATGGCTGGGGGAGAGGCAAACGGCAAGCGACGGAGCAGGCGGCCTTCAAGAGGACGCGCCGGCTGCCTGATGGGAGAATGTATGCGTATCGCCCTCGCAGCCCTGTGCGCCCTGGCGCTTGTCGCGCTGCCCCTCGCGGCTGGCGGCGCCAAAGCCAATACCTCCAAGACCGGCACCACGAAGACCGGCACAACCAAGACCGGCACAACCAAATCCACCGCGTCCAAGACCCAGGCGCCCGCGGATACGCGCGTGTGGAGCCTGGTGCGGGGCGACGGCACCTATGTGCTGCGCTTCGGGCAGCCCCGCGCCACCGATCCGGTGTTCGCCGCCACATGCCAGCCCTCGGCGCAATTGCTTCAGATCGCCCTGGAAGTGAATTCCACCAAGATCCGCTCCGGCGACGGGGTCGCGCTGTCACTCTCCAGCGGCAAGCGCCATCTTGAGCTTGCGGCGAGCGCTTTTCTCGGCTCCAGCGACGGCCTGCTGGTGGTGGAGGCGGCGGTGACCCTGGAACCGCGCGTGTTCGACATCTTCCGCGACGGGGACACCCTGACCATCCGCCTCGCCGGGCAGACACAGACCCTGCCGTTCGCCGGCGCTCGTGCCCGCCTGCAGGATTTCGAGCGCGCTTGCCTGGCATCCAGGTAATATATAACCGATATTCACCACGCTGACATAGGGGCAGCCCGCCCGGCTTCCCCTTTTCTGACGGCTGGTTATGATCCCGCGCCATTTTGTGAGGAATTGAGCATGTATCGTAAGGTCCTCGCGCTCGCGCTTCTCGCCGCCTCCGCGATGCCCGCGGCAGCCCAGGTGAAGATGCAGTGGGCCAGCAGCAACAGCGATACCGGGGCGACCCTGACCTTCGGCGTGCCGGAGACGGACGAGTCGATCGTCAGCTTCACCTGCGACAAGGGCAAGGACATGGTCCTGGTCAGCTCCTACATCGGCTCCAAGGGGCTGAAGGCGGAGGAAGCGGCCCACATTCTGCTGACCGCCGGCAAGGTGAAGAAGGATCTTGTCGGCCGCGCGGTCGCCAATGAGGAAAGCGGCGCGGTGGATGTGGAAGCCGGCGCCAAGATGGCCGATCTGAAGGCCCTGCTCGCCAGCGGCAAGCTACTGGTGGTCGAGACCAAGGGCGCCAAGCAGCAGGTGGCGCTGGCCGGCGCACCGGAAGCCTTCGGCCAGTTCGAAAGCGCCTGCAAGAACTGAAGCCGCACCACCACGGGCGGAACATCGCAGCCCGGCCGCTCAGGTCGGGCTCGATGAGGATCGGGTGGAAGGACGGGCCGGGTTGAAGCCCCCTGCGCGGGGCGCGACCCGGGGTCTTGATTCAGGCCCGCCGGGTCAAGCCGATACGGTCGGGGCGCTGCAGCACCGAGAGCACCTTCGCCACGATGCCGTCGGCATCGAGCCCGGCCTGGGCGATCTGACGGGCCGGCGTCTCCTGGTCGATATAGATGTCCGGAAGCACCATGGCGCGCAGCTTGAGCCCGCGATCCAGGGTTCCCGTATCGCTCAGGAACTGCATGACCTGACTGCCGAACCCGCCGACGGAGCCTTCCTCCACCGTAATCAGCGCCTCATGCTCCCGCGCCAGACGGCCGATGAGGTCCTGATCGATGGGCTTGGCGAAGCGGGCATCGGCGACGCTCGCGGAAATGCCGAGATCCGCCAGTCGCTCCGCCGCCACGAGGCAGGCGCCCACCCGCGTGCCGAGGCCGACCAGCGCGACGTCCGTGCCCTCGCGCAGAAGGCGGCCGCGCCCGATGGGCAGCACCTCGCCCCGCTCCGGCCGCTCCACGCCCACGCCTTCCCCGCGCGGGAAGCGGATGGCGCTCGGCCCCTCGTCGAACGCAACCGCAGTCGCGATCATGTGGGTCAGCTCGGCCTCGTCGGACGGGGCCATGATGGTGAAGCCCGGCAGGCAGCCGAGAAAGGCGATATCGTACGCGCCCGCATGGGTCGCGCCGTCCGCGCCCACGAGGCCGGCGCGATCGATGGCGAAACGCACCGGCAGGCCCTGCAGCGCCACGTCGTGCACCACCTGGTCATAGGCCCGCTGGAGGAAGGTGGAATAGAGCGCGCAGAACGGCTTGTAGCCTTCCGCCGCGAGCCCGGCCGCGAACGTCACCGCGTGCTGCTCGGCGATCGCCACATCGAAAGTGCGGTTTGGGAACGCCTGGCCGAACAGATCGAGCCCGGTTCCGCTCGGCATGGCGGCGGTGATGGCCACCACCTTGTCGTCATGCCGCGCCTCGTTAATGAGGCTCTCCGCGAACACGCGGGTATAGGTCGGCGCATTGGACTTTGCCTTGACCTGCGCGCCGGTCACCACGTCGAACTTCACGACGCCATGATATTTGTCGGCGGAGGCCTCGGCGGGCGCGTAGCCCTTGCCCTTCTGCGTCACCACATGAACCAGGATCGGCCCGGTCTTGGCGTCGCGCACATTGCGCAGCACGGGCAGCAGGTGCTCGAAATTGTGACCGTCGATGGGCCCCACGTAATAGAAGCCCATCTCCTCGAACAGCGTGCCGCCGGTCCAGAAGCCGCGCGCGAACTCCTCCGCCCGCTGGGCGCCGCGCTCGACGAACTTCGGCATGTGGCCGGCGAGCTGCTTGCCGATCTCGCGCAGGGAGAGATAGGTGCGCCCGGAAATCAGCCGGGCGAGATAGGCCGACATGGCGCCCGTGGGCGGGGCGATCGACATGTCGTTGTCGTTGAGGATGACGATCAGCCGGCTGTCCATGGCGCCGGCGTTATTCATGGCCTCATAGGCCATGCCCGCCGACATGGCGCCGTCGCCGATGACGCAGACGATGTTGCGCTCCTCGCCGGAGAGGTCGCGCGCAACCGCCATGCCGAGGCCGGCGGAAATGGAGGTGGAGGAATGGGCCGCGCCGAACGGGTCGTACACGCTCTCCGCGCGCTGGGTGAAGCCGGACAGGCCCCCGCCCTGGCGCAGCGTGCGAATGCGGTCGCGCCGCTCGGTGAGAATCTTGTGGGGATAGCACTGGTGCCCGACGTCCCAGATCAGGCGGTCGTGCGGGGTGTCGAAAACGTGATGCAGCGCCACCGACAATTCGACCACGCCGAGGCCCGCGCCCAGGTGTCCGCCGGTCACGGACACGGCGTCGATGGTTTCGAGCCGCAGCTCGTCGGCGAGCTGGGGCAGCTTTTCGTCGGGCAGGCGCCGCACATCAGCGGGGCTGTGCACCGTATCGAGAAGCGGGGTCTTGGAAGCGGTCACGGAACACTCCGCACATGCCGGGATCGCCGGCCCTATTCAATCTGCCGGCATCGCCGGCCCTGTTCATCCGCCGGCGTCGCCGGTTCTTGCGCCGACCCGAGCGGCTGAGCCGGGGATCGTACCCGGTATCCGGGACAAAAAAGCCTTACACACACAGATGGTCATGTGCAACGCGCACCGCCAGACCCGTTAACCATACATTGGGATGATGTTACCGTCCGCGCGGCGCGCACTATCCCCGGCCGTCATGGGCCGGCCCGGTGGGCGCGCCCGGCCCGTCAAGCAGGCCGGCAAGTTTGCCCGCCCGGATCATGAAGCGATGCATGTCGAGGGTGGCCAGCGCCAGCAGGCAGCCGCCGGCGAGGCGCATCAGATCGCGTGCGAACGGGGTGGAGCGCCCATACTTGCGGCGCACATAGAGTTCCGAACGCTTCTTGTAGCGATTGATGGCGAAGGTGGCGGCCCAGGAAGAGGTGCTGGATTTCCCGCCGCTGTGGGACACCTGCGCGCCCGGCACCACGACGATCGGCAGGTCGCGCGCCAGCGCCCGCAGGGCGAGGTCGTCGTCCTCGTGATACAGGAAAATCTGCTCGTCGAACCCGCCGAGGTCGAGGAACTCCTGGCGCTTCATGAGAAAGGCGGCGCCGTGCACGAACCGCGTGCAATAATCGCCCGCGATCTCCTCCGCCTTCAGCCGCGCGCCGCGCGCCACAGGCTCGAGAATCGAGCCTTCCTTGCGCATCGGCCGGCCGGTATCACCGAGGATGGACGGCATGATGATCGCCGGGCCATAGGCCCGTTCCGCCGCCACTAGGCGCTCCAGCGCGCCCGGCGCCAAGGCCGCATCGGGATTGAGGAAGAAGACGTATTCGCCCCGCGCGGCGCGCGCGCCTTCATTGCAGGCGGTGCCGAAGCCGAGGTTGCGCGGCAATGCGATCAGCCGGGCGGGACGCGCGAGGCCGTCCATGAAGCCGGTGCCCCGCGGGCTCGCATTGTCCACCACGATCACCTCGCACCCTTCGGGCACCGAGGCGATGGCACGGCCGATCACCGCGCCGCTGTTGTAGGAGACCAGGATCACGCTCACCGGCGGCGCATCATTGGCCTCAGTGTCGGTCAAGGTCATCGGTCCTCCGCAGGGCGCTTGGCCCATGTGTGGGCGCTTTGCCCATCTGTGGTAGCACTCCCGCGCGGCGGCTCCAACGCGGCCTGACGCGCACCGTGCGGGCGCGGGGCCTTTCATCGCGCGCCGCGCTCCGTTAGAAGGCCATCGACCATGGCCGTGCACGAACCAGACCAGACGCTCCGCCGCCATTTCTTCTTCGTGGCGGGCTTCGATCCCATGAGCGCGGAAGGCCATCACAAGGTCTTCACCCGCGAGATCGCCCGATTCGCCAAGGTGTGGAACGTCGAGACCGGCTGCGATCACGCCATCGCGCCCACCTCGACCGGCGCCACATGGAATGCCCACGCCACGGGTCCCGGCTGGTCCACGCAGACCCGGTTCGAGCTGCTCGCCTGGGATGAATTCGTGCGTGCCGACATGGCGCGCAGCCGCTGGTCGCACATTCTCGGCACGACCCGGGCGCTCGCGGACATGATCGCCAGCGGCACGGTGGTGCGCTATTTCCGCCTCAGCCACCGCTACGGCATCTTCTTCGTGCTGACCTATGTGGTGCTGCTCGCCATCACGGCCGCAGCCCTCGCCGCCGGCTATGGCGCGGCCTATTTTTCCGCCACGCCGCTCGGCCCCATCCCGGCGCTCATCCTCGGCGCGATCGCCACCGCCGGCGTTTTCTTCGGCCTCATGGCGACGCTGGGCAAGCGGCTGCGGCTCAAGCAATCGCTGGATCTTGCGGAATTCTCGGTGGATTACGCGCGCGGCCGGCATCCCGACATCGATGCGCGGGTCGCCGCCTTCGCGGCACGGGTGCGCGAGGTGGCGCGCAAGGGCGGCGTGGATGAGATCGTCATCGCCGGCCACAGCCTCGGCGCCATGCATGTGGTGAGCCTCATGGCGCAGGTGCTGGCGCGCGACCCGAAATTCGGCACGCGCATGCCGATCCGCCTGCTCACGCTCGGCTCCACCACCGCGAAATTCGCTTTGCATCCCGCCGGCACCCGCCTGCGGGCGGCGGCGCACAAGGTGCATGCCGCGCCGGCCGTGGGCTGGGCGGAATTCCAGGCACGCGACGACATCGTCAGCTTCTACAAGGTCAATCCGGTCACGCTCGGCCACGCCGGCAACGCCGACGGGCGGCGCCGGCCGTTCGTGCGGCAGATCACCATTCGCGGCCTGCTGACGCCCAAGACCTATGCCCGCTTCCGCTTCGACGTGATGCGGCTGCACTGCCAGTTCTTCCTCGCGAACGACCGCAAGGCGCCCTACGATTTTTACGCCTTCATTTGCGCGCCGGTGACTTTCGACGAGATGGTGCGGCAGATGGAGGGGCCGATGGCGATCTTCGCGCCGGACGGCGCGCTCATTCCGCTGGCCCAGCGGCAATCCACGGCGGTGGGCGGCGCGGCCCCGGCCAAGGCGGCCGAACCGGCCGCCGCGTCCGCCGGCCCCGCACAGCCGCCGGCGCGCGCCAAGGCGCATCCCAGATCCGGCGGCCGCGCCCGGCAATATCCCAAAAACAGGAGCAGGAAGCGCCCATGAGCACGCTCGCCATCGCGAAACTGGCCTGGGCGCTCGGCGTCATCGCCTGGTACGTCATCCGCATGCCGTTCGAGCGCAAGGCGCGCAAGGCGCGGGTGGCCGACCGGCGCCATCGCACGACGCGGGAACTGGTGCTGCTGTCCATCTCCACGCTCGGGCTCGGCATCATTCCGGCGATCTATGCGGCGACCGGCTTTCCCCGCGCGCTCGGCTATGCCCCCTCCCCGCTTCAGGTGGCGGCCGGCATCGCCGTGTTCGCGGTGTCGCTCTGGCTGTTCTGGCGCACCCATCGCGATCTCGGCCGCAACTGGTCGGTGACGCTGGAGATCAAGGACGCGCACCAGCTCGTAACCTCGGGCGTCTATGCGCAGGTGCGCCACCCCATGTATTCCGCGTTTTTCCTATGGGCGGTGGCGCAGGCGCTGCTGCTGCCGAACCTGCTGGCCGGATTTTCCGGCCTGGTGGGCTTCGGCATCCTTTTCTTTTTCCGGGTCGGCCAGGAAGAGGCAATGATGCGCGAGACCTTCGGCGCGCAATATGACGCCTATTGCGCCCGCACCAAGCGCATCATCCCCGGGCTCTACTGAAAAGAACAAAGCCCGCACACGGCGCGGCGCGCGATTCGGACACGCTGTGTTCCCCGCGCGTTCGGCCCGAGGGGTGGCGTGTGTCCCGCCCTGGCACAGCTCAGCCCGGATCGAGCGGCGCCGTGCCGCTCGGGCGGCCGTCGGAATCGCGGGTGATGGTCTCGACCCGCGCCTCGGCCTCCTTCAGCAGCGCGTCGCATCGGGCCTTCAGCGCCTCGCCGCGCTCATAGATGGCGATGCTTTCCTCCAGGGGCACGTCGCCGCGCTCCAGGCGCTGCACGATGCCCTCCAGCTCGGCGAGCGCCATTTCGAAGGAGAGGGTCGCGACCGCCGGGCCGGCGCTGGCGCCTTTGGCCTGCGGGGTTGTCTTGGGAGCATCGGCCATGGGCTTTCCTTTTTGCGTGCGGGCATCGGAGGCGGACCGGCCGCGCCGATTCCTCGGGTCGTTTGCGCGCACCATAGCCGAGCCGGACGCGAGGCTTAAGCGCCGTTCGGGCAGGCCGGGGTGGCCTGAGGGCTTCGCCTTTGCTAGAAGCCGCGCGAACACTTGAGCCCTATCCGGACCGCGGCGGACGAATTTCATGCCCTCCAAGGCGCAAAGCCGATTTCCCGAGCGCACAGGCCGCGCCCTGGACGATGCCCTTCTCGCGCGTTACGAGGCCGCCGGCTTCGTGCGCATCGACACGCCCATTCTCCAGCCGGCGGACGTGTTCCTGGACCTTTCGGGCGAATCCATCCGCCGCCAGCTCTATCTCACCACCGATATGGACGGCCAGGAACTGTGCCTGCGGCCGGATCTGACCATTCCCGTGGCGCGGCAGGTGCTCCAGTCCGGCGCGCCGCTGCCGACCTTCGTGAGCTATCTCGGCCCGGTGTTCCGCTTTCGCGGCGAAAGCAGCGGCGAGTTCCGCCATGCCGGCGTCGAATCCTTCGGCCGCACGGATCTTGAGGCGGCGGACGCGGAGATTCTCGCCCTCGGCCTGGAAACCTGCGCCATCTACAATGTGCCGGACCCGGCGATCCGCCTCGGCGACGTCGCCCTGTTCGCGGCGTTGCTGGAAGCCCTGCCCCTGCCCCCGGCGTGGCGGCGGCGGCTGCTGAAGGATTTCGGCCAGAGCAGCCTGGACGCCGACCTGACCCGCCTCAACGCCGAGCGCACGACCAATGGCGCGAGCCATGCCGGCGTGCTGAATGCGCTCACCGGCTCGGATCCGGAAGGTGCGCGCGCGCTGATCACCGACCTGCTCTCCATCGCCGGCATCACCACGGTGGGCGGCCGCAGCGTTTCGGAGATCGCCGAGCGGTTCCTGGAACAGGCCTCGCTCGACGCGGGCAACGGCCTGTCGTCGGAAACGGCGGTGATTCTCGGACGCTATCTCGACATCAAGGGCAATCCGGACGAGGCTTCGGCCCGCCTGCGGGCGCTGGCGAAGGATGCCGGCATCGCGCTCGACGCTGCGCTCGACGCGTTCGACCGGCGCGCCGGCTTCATCAGCGCTCACGGCATCGCCCTGGCCGACATCCAGTTCTCGGCCGCCTTCGGCCGGCCGCTCGATTATTACAGCGGCATGGTGTTCGAACTGCACGACCCGCACGGGCGCGTGGACGGCCCGCTGGTGGCGGGCGGACGCTACGACCGGTTGCTGGAGCGGCTCGGCGGCGGCGCGGTGGTTCCCGCCGTGGGCCTCGCCGCATGGGTGGAGCGTCTCGCGCAGCTGGATCATGCAGCGATGGACCAGGCCGCGACGCGCCCGGCCGATGGGGAGGCGGGACGATGAGCGACACCTTGATTCTCGCCGTTCCCTCCAAGGGCCGGCTGCAAGAGAACGTGCAGGCCTTCTTCGCCCGCGCCGGCATGCCGCTGCTGCAGGCGCGCGGCGCCCGCGACTATCGCGGCGCCATCGGCGGGGTTGAGAATGTGGAGGTCGCCTATCTCTCGGCGTCCGAGATCGCGGCCGCCCTCGCCGCCGGCACCGCCCATGTTGGCGTCACGGGCGAGGATCTGGTGCGCGAGAACATCTCCCACGCCGACACCCGCGTCGCCCTGCTGGAGAAGCTCGGCTTCGGCCATGCCAATGTGGTGGTCGCGGTGCCTCAGGCCTGGATCGACGTGCGCAGCATGGACGACCTGGACGATGTGGCGAGCCATTTTCACAGCCGCACCGGCCGGCGCATCCGCGTCGCGACCAAATATGTGAACCTCACCCGCGCCTTCTTCGCCCGGCACGGCATCGTCGATTACCGCATCGTGGAAAGCGCGGGCGCGACCGAGGGCACGCCGGCCGCCGGCAGCGCCGAATTGATCGTCGACATCACCACCACCGGGGCCACCTTGTCCGCCAATGCGCTGAAGGTGGTGGACGACGGGGTGATGCTGCGCTCGGAGGCCAATCTGGTCGCCTCCCTCACCGCGCCCTGGAATGCCGGGACGCGCGCGGTCGCCCGCGCCATCTTCGACCGCATGGCGGCGGAAAAGCGCGCCCGCACCATGCGGGAGGTGCGCACCCGTTTCAGCAGCTGCGATGCCGACCTCGTGGCCAAGGCGGTGGAGCTGTTCCGCTGCGTCGCCCCATTCGGCGGGCCGACCTCCTCGGGCATGCTGACCCTGCACTGCCCGCCGGATACGCTGCATGGCCTTGCCACCTTTCTGCGCGCCAAGGGCGCCAGCATGGTGACGGTCGGGGCGCTGGAATATGTGTTTGCTTCCGACAACCCGCTCTACGAGGCGCTGGAAGCGCGGCTCGCCTCAAGCTGAGGTCCGCGCGCTTTTGCGCAAATCCATGCTGAAACGTCGGGAAAGCCGTCTTATAAGCCTGAGCCGGGCGCACGCGCGTCCGATCCCGTTTTGGAGCTCAGCCTCATGACACGTCCCGCCAAGCGTATCGCAGTGACCGGAGCCGCCGGCCAGATTTGCTACTCCCTGCTGTTCCGTCTTGCGCACGGCGACGTGTTCGGCGCCGACCAGCCGGTGGTGCTGCAGCTGCTCGACCTGCCGCAGGCCCAGGCCGCCGTCGGCGGCGTGGTGATGGAACTGGAAGACTGCGCGTTCCCGCTGCTCGCCGGCGTCACCATCACCGACGATCCGAAGGTCGCCTTCCGCGACGTGGATGCCGCCATCCTGGTGGGCTCGCGCCCCCGCTCGAAGGGCATGGAGCGGCGCGACCTGCTGCTGGCCAATGGCGAGATCTTCAAGGTGCAGGGCCGGGCCCTGAACGAAGCGGCCAGCCGCGATGCCCGCGTGCTGGTGGTCGGAAATCCCGCCAACACCAATGCCGCCATTCTGGCCCAGAACGCGCCGGACTTCCCGCGCGAGAACATCAACGCGATGCTCCGCCTGGATCACAACCGCGCCCTCTCCCAGCTCGCCGCCAAGGCCGGCGTCGAGGTCGCGAGCATCCAGAAGATGGCCGTGTGGGGCAACCATTCCCCCACCATGTTCGCCGACTGGCGCTTCGCCACCTCCGGCGGCAAGAGCCTGCCCGAGCTGATCAATGACGAGGCCTGGTATCGCGATACATTCATCCCCACCGTCGCCAAGCGCGGCACGGCGATCATCGAGGCGCGCGGCGCTTCCTCCGCCGCTTCCGCCGCGAACGCCGCCATCGACCACATGCACGACTGGTTCCAGGGCTCGAACGGCGACTGGGTCTCCATGGGCCTGCCGTCCGACGGCAGCTATGGCATTCCCGAAGGCGTCTATGCGGGCGTTCCCGCGATCTGCACCAACGGCAGCTATGAGCGCGTCACCGGCCTGCCGATCGACGATTTCGCCCGCAGCATGATCGACCGCACGGTCGCCGAGCTGACCGAGGAACTGGACGCGCTCAAGTCCTGAGTCGACCGAAAGCCCGAACGCAAAAAAAGGCGCGGCCGGCGGGGGAAACCCGCCGGCCGCGCCAGCTTCACTTAACGCAGGTGCGCCGACGCCATATTGGAGATTCGCCGCGTCCGCGCCTGATGAAAGGCCTGCCGCACCGCCTCCCCACGCTCCATGCGCTTGGCCATCGCGTTGAACGCGAGCCGCGCCGGCTCCTCGATGCGCGCATAGGTCAAGGCGGAAAGCGCCAGCACCGCGGCGAGCACGCCCGCCAGCACCGCATAGCTCTGCCAGAGGCCGCCGAGGTCGTAGAGCGTCTTCGCGTGCCCCTCCACCATCACCTCCTGCTCCAGAGCGAAGCCGGTGGCGCGCGCAATGGTCCAGGCGAGGAAGGCGGCGGCCATCAGCACCAATTGATGTGTCATGTAGATGGAATAGGACCAGCGCCCGAGCGCCGCGAACGGGCGCGCCCTCAACAGGCGGGAGACCGCCCCCTGTTCGCGGGCGAACACCAGCACGGCCGCGGCAAACGCCAGCGGCGCGGCAAGGCTGAGCGCCCGCACGGCATCCGGGCCATGGCTCGCGCGAATCACGAAAAGCGCCACGAGGGCGACGATGCCCACTTCCCACGCCGTCGCCAGCGGCAGGCGCCGGTCGCCCCATTTCTCATGCAGGCGGTAGGCGATGACGCCGGTGAAGAAGCCCGCGACGCACCGGAACAGGCCGAAATCCGCCGTCGAATTCATATAGGTGGGCGAGACCAGCGCCAGCAGGCCGATGCTGGCCACCACCAGCACGGCGGCCGCGAGGCTGAGGCGCCGCAGCGCCAGCACGCACACCGCGCCGAACAGGAGGTAGGTGTAGAATTCGGCGCCGATGCTCCAGCTCGGGGCGTTCCACGCCATGCCGTGCAGATCCACTGCATTGAGCAGCAGGGCATGGATGGGAATGGCGATGGCGGAATATTCGCTCGGGCCGAGGGTGAAGGTGAACCGATCCGGATGCGGCAGCACGTTCACCAGCGCGATGAACACGATGAAGAGCGCGAGCATGGCGGCATGCAGCGGCCAGAGGCGGCCAAAACGCCGCACCACGAAGGCGCGCCAGGACGGCGCATCTCCCAGGCGGTCGCGATACGCGTGACACACCACGAAGCCGCTGAGCACAAAGAAAAAGTCCACGAACAGAAATGCGTTCGAGACAATCGGCGTTGCCATGAGCGGAGAAACAAACACGAAACAGAAGTGGAATAGAACCACCAGTAGCGCGCAGATCCCACGCCAAGCATCCAGAGCTTCGAAGCGAACCATGAAATGTACCTCCGATGCTTGAAATCCGGAGGCAGGCCTAAGGTTCCCATGCGGAGAAGCCTTGGCTGAAATGCGGATACTTTGTGGTGATGGGCCGCAGAAATATTTCTACCTTTGCTGTTGCGAAAATTGGGAACCATCGCAGTTTCGCCACACCGCTCCCCGCCCCTTCCCCCCTACCGGACGACGGCCTAGTCTTCCCGCGCGCCGCAGGCGCCTTATTGTTGCTTGTCCCGGAGTGATCGATGCGTGAAGCCGAGCCCCAACCCGTGCGCCTGGCCGATTACCACCCGCCCGAATGGCTGGTGGATACCGTCGATCTCGATATTTCGCTGCATCCGACCGCGAGCCGCGTGGTCTCCCGCCTTGCCTTGCGCCGCAATCCGGCAGGCACCGCGGGGGCGCCCATCGTGCTGGATGGTGACGGGCTGACGCTGGTGCGTGTGGCGATCAACGGCACGCCGCTCGCCGGGGGCGCCTATGAGGCGACGCCCCAGGCGCTGGCGATTCCCGCCCCGCCGGCGGACCGCCTGATGCTGGAAATCGAAACGCTGGTGGATCCCACCGCGAACACCCAGCTCATGGGCCTGTTCCGCACCAGCGCGAACTATTGCACCCAGTGCGAGCCGGAGGGCTTTCGCCGCATCACCTATTTCCCGGACCGGTCCGACGTGCTCGCCGTCTATACGACCCGCATCGAGGCCGACAAAGACGAGGCGCCGGTTCTGCTCGGCAACGGCAATCTGGAGAAGAGCGGGCCGATTGCCGGCACCAATCGCCATTATGCCGTCTGGCACGATCCCTGGCCCAAGCCGAGCTATCTGTTCGCCTTGGTGGGCGGCAAACTCGACAAGGTGCCGAGCCATTTTGTCACCGCCTCCGGACGGCCGGTCGATCTCGGCATCTATGTGGAGCCCGGCAAGGCCGATCGCGCCGCCTATGCCATGGAGGCGCTGAAGCGCTCCATGCGCTGGGACGAGCAGGTGTTCGGCCGGGAATACGATCTCGACGTGTTCAACATCGTCGCCGTGTCGGATTTCAACATGGGCGCCATGGAGAACAAGGGCCTCAACGTCTTCAACGACAAATACGTGCTCGCCACGCCCGAGACCGCCACCGACGCCGACTATGCCAATATCGAGGCGATCATCGCCCACGAATATTTCCACAATTGGAGCGGCAATCGCATCACCTGCCGCGACTGGTTCCAGCTGTGCCTGAAGGAAGGCCTCACCGTCTTCCGCGACCAGGAATTCTCCTCCGATCAGCGCTCGCGCCCGGTGAAGCGCGTCGCCGACGTGCGCCTGCTAAAGGCGCAGCAATTCACCGAGGATGCCGGCCCGCTCTCCCATCCGGTGCGGCCGCAGGTGTATCGCGAGATCAACAATTTCTACACGGCGACCGTCTATGAAAAGGGCGCCGAAGTGGTGCGGATGCTGAAGACCCTGCTGGGCGAGGAGGGGTTCCGCGCCGGCATGGATCTCTATTTCACCCGGCACGACGGGCACGCCGCCACCATCGAGGATTTCCTGAAATGCTTCGCGGACGCGACGGGCCGCGATCTCGATGCTTTCGCGCTCTGGTATTCCCAGGCCGGCACCCCGAGGCTTGACGTGACCGGTACCTATGACGCCGCCGCCGGCACCTATCGCCTGGACGTCGCCCAATCGACCCCGCCGACGCCGGGCCAGAGCGAAAAGCAGCCGCTCGTCATTCCGCTGGCGCTCGGCCTCGTCGGCCCCAACGGCAGCGACATGCCGCTGGTTCTGGAGGACGGAACGAGCGTGGAAAACGGCGTGCTGGAAGTCACGGCCCCGCAACAGAGCTTTGTCTTCACCGGCATCGGCACGCGGCCCGTGGCCTCGCTCAATCGCGGGTTCTCGGCGCCGGTCAATCTGTCGTCCAACCTTACCAGCGACGATCTGGTGTTCCTGGCGGCCCACGACAGCGATCCGTTCAACCGCTTCGACGCCATCCAGGGGCTCGCCTTCGCCCTGCTGAAGGAGGGCGCCCGCACTGGTGTCCTACCGGACCCCAAGGCGCTGGTGGAAGCTGCCCGTCTGCTGCTGAGCGATCCGGCCCTTGATCCCGCCTTCAAGGCGCAGGCCCTGGCGCTGCCGGGGGAAGCCGAAGTGGCGCGGGAACTGGCGCGCAACGTCAATCCCGATGCCGTCTTCGCCGCCCGCAAAACGCTGCGCAAGGCCTTCGCCGAGGGCCTCAGCGACCTGTTCGCTGCGGCCTATTTGAGCCTTGCGACCTCCGGCCCCTATTCGCCCGACGCGGCCTCGGCCGGCCGCCGCGCGCTGCGCAATCTGAGCCTGGATTACCTCACCTTGCCCGGCACGCCGGAAGCGCTCGCCCGCGCCATGGCGCAGTTCGAGCGGGCGGACAACATGACCGACCGCTTCGCCGCCCTCGCGGTGCTGTCCCAGCACGACACACCCGAGCGCACGCAAGCCCTCGACGCCTTCTTCCGCCGGTTCGAGAACGACCCACTGGTGATCGACAAATGGCTGAGCCTGCAAGCCATGATTCCCGAAGCGGGAACGCTGGAGCGGGTGAAACGTCTGTCGCTGATGCCGTTCTTCTCCATGACCAATCCGAACCGCGTGCGCGCCCTCATCGGCGCGTTTGCCACCGGCAATGCGACCCAGTTCAACCGCGCCGACGGCGCAGGCTATGATTTCCTGGCAGAAGTCGTGCTGGGCCTCGACGGTACCAACCCGCAGGTGGCCTCGCGCATGCTGTCCGCCTTCAAGACCTGGCGGCAATTGGAAGAAGGCCGCGCCGCGCGGGCGGAAAAGGCGCTGCGACGGGTTGCCGAAACGCCCGGCCTGTCCGAAGATGTGGCCGACATTGCGATGAGATCGCTCGGGTAACGCAGAAATTATCGACAAAAACGGGATAATAAGCTGCGCAATTGGCTTATTATCCCGCCCACCGCAGAGGACTAGGTTTCCCGCATCAACACGCCGGCCCCGCCGGCTTCCCCATGCAGGAGACTTTCCATGCGCAATCTCACCCTTGCCGCTTTTGCCATCGGCGCGGCCCTTACTGTTTCCGGCGCCGCGAGCGCCGATGAATACGTCACGGCGCTGAACAAGGAAGCTTATGCGGTCGCGGCCGAATCCGCCCGCGAGGCGCCCGCCACCGACCCGTTCGCCGTTGCCCCGCTCGGCTATGCCGCGACCCCGACCGCCAGCCATCCGCTGAACGCGATCTTCCCGGCCCAGAATGCCCAGCCCACCACGATGAGCGCGGCTGATCGCGCCCAGCTGCACATCGGCAACCGGGGCATTGGCGGCGCGGCCGAGTGATCCCCATATAGCTTCAAAGGTCCGGACCGGGCGCGGTGCGCAGCAATGCGCGCCGCGCCCATTTCCGTTCGCAAGATGGAGCAACGCCGTGGCGCGCTTCGATGATATTGAGGTGTTCCTGCGGGTGGTGGAGCGCGGCAGCTTCAGCGCCGCCGCAACCCAGCTGGGCCTTCCCGCAACCTCCGTCAGCCGCAAGCTGAAGACGTTGGAAGACCGGCTCGGCGTGCAATTGCTCCACCGCACCACGCGCCGTGTCTGGCCGAGCGAAGCGGGGCAGGCCTATTACAACCAATGCGTGGACGCGATCGCGGTTCTGGACCGCGCCGAAGCGAGCGCCCGCGCTTTGACCAAGGAACCGGAAGGGCCGCTGAAGGTGCTCATCACCTATGCGCCGGCCATCCTGATCCTGGAGCCGGAAATTGCGACCTTCCGCGCCCGCTATCCCAAGGTGCAGCTCAACCTGACCCTCGACAATCACCCACTCGATCTGGCTGAGCATGGCTATGACGTGGCGGTGCGCCCGGGACCGGTGCGCGATTCCAGCTATCATGTGCGCTCGCTCGGCCTGCAGACGCTCAGCCTGCTCGCGAGCCCCGCCTATCTCGACCGCAAGGGGCGCCCATCCCATCCAAGCGAACTCGGCCTGCATGATCTGGTGGCGATCCGCAGCCGCCCGGGGCCGCTGCACTGGGATCTGGACGGTCCCGGCGGCCCGATAGATCTGCAGGTTCAGCCCGCGCTCGTCACCAACGACCCCATCATGGCCCTGCGGCAGACGCTGAGCGGAGCCGGCATCCTCATGATCTCGCGCTGCCTCGCCCGCCGGCGGGTGGAGGCGGGGGAGTTGGAGGTGGTTCTGCCGGACTGGCAGCGCCGCGAACCGCTGGAGACGGTCGCCCTGTTCCCGGCCCGTGCCACCCAGGATCTGAAGGTGCGGGTGTTCGTGGACTTCATGGTTGAAGCCTATTCGCGCTGGATCCGCCCGGCTGAATCCCCGCCCGTGACGCTCGCGGCGCAGCAGAGCGCACCCCGCACTCTCAACGCAGCTTGAGCGATACCGTGGAACAACGGCCGGCGGCGAAAAGAACCCGCGAATTGCGTGAATTTTTGCGGTCTTGACTCTCGCGGACTCTAGACAACACCCCCCCGATTCGAGTCCAATCGACCCCGATTCGGAGAGATGCGGCACGTCCCTCCAAGTCTTGTGAGGACGATAGGTCGAAGGGCGTGGCCGCCCTAAGACCGGACACCGGAGGAGGGGCCGGCGATGGCACGCGCCAACGCTGAGAGCGTCGGTGTGCGCGGTCATGCCATAGGTGGATTGGCAAAATCCGTAGCACGACCCGCCTACCAACGGCTTCTCGAAGCCGAGCCTTTTCTGCGCCGGATCGTCCCGGCGCTGATCATCACCTTCCTGGTCGTCATCGGCGTCGGCGCCGCTGTGCAGGTGCACAGCCACCGCCAAGCCGTGATCGACAACGCCAAGGATGACCTGAGTCTCCTCGCGCTCGCAACCGCCGAAGGGCTGAGCCAGCGCCTGGGCGGAAATCTCGCCCGGGTCGGACAGGCCTTGCAGGATTCCCTCCCGCCCCGCGCAACGCTGGGCGGGCGTCGCATTTATGTGACCGATCCGCAGGGCCGCATCCTCGCCTCAGCGCCCCAAGGCCTGCCGCCGGCGGCGAACCTTGCCGACGTGCTCGATCCCTCGCAGCCCCTCACGGTCTTCGCCGAGCGCGCCGGCGTGCTGGAAATCCCCTTCGGCGAAGACAGCGCGCTCGCCACCGTGCGGAACCTCAACCCGCCGCTCGGGCAGATCATCTACATGCAGCCCATGGCGCGGGCGCTCTCGACTTGGTCGGAAAGCACCACGCTGACGGTGACGCTGTTCACCACCACCGGCGCGGTGCTGCTCATCCTCGGCTTCTCCTTCCACTGGCAGGCAAGCCGGGCGCGCGAGGCGGACCACATCTACGACACCGTGCGCGTGCGCATCGACACCGCGCTCAATCGCGGCCGCTGCGGCATGTGGGATTGGGACATGGCGCGCGGCCGCATGTACTGGTCCGACACCATGTTCGAGATCCTCGGGCTGGACCGGCGCGACGACCTGCTCTCCTTCGGCGACATCGCCAAGCTCGTGCATCCCGACGACGTGAACCTCTACGAACTGGCCCAGGACCTCGCCGACCGTCCCGGCGCCTCCGTGGACCGGGTGTTCCGCATGCGCACCGCGCGCGGCGACTTCGTGTGGCTGCGCATGCGCGCCGAAGTGGTGCAGCAGGGCGGTGAGGACGGCCCGCACCTCATCGGCATCGCCATGGATGTCACCGAGGCCCAGCGCATGGCGGAACGCACGGTGACCGCCGACACCCGCCTGCGCGACGCCATCGAGAGCATCTCGGAAGCCTTCGTCCTGTGGGACAGCCAGAACCGCCTCGTGCTCTGCAATTCCAAGTTCCAGAGCCTGCATGAATTGCCGGACGATGCGATCCAGGTCGGCACCTCGTTCGACACCATCGCCACCGTCGGCCGCCACCCGGTCACGCGCACGCCGCTGAAGCCGGAGGACAAGCCGGAAGAAGGCTCGCGGGCGTTCGAGGCCCAGCTTTCCAACGGCCGCTGGCTGAAGATCGCCGAGCGTCGCACGAAGGACGGCGGCTACGTCTCGGTGGGCACCGACATCACCCCGCTCAAGCGCCATGAGGAACGCCTCATGGACAATGAGAAGCGCCTGATGGCGCTGGTCGCCGACCTGCGCAAATCCCAGCAGACCCTGGAGCTTCAGGCCCAGCAGCTGGCCGAGCTGGCGGAGAAATATTCGGAAGAGAAGAACCGCGCGGAGGACGCCAACCGCGCCAAGAGCGAGTTCATGGCCAATATGAGCCACGAACTGCGCACGCCGCTCAACGCCATCATCGGCTTCTCCGAGATCATGGAGAGCGGCATGTTCGGCCCGCTCGGCTCGGAAAAGTACGCGGAATATTGCGGCGACATCAAAGGTTCGGGCACCTACCTGCTGGACGTCATCAACGACATTCTCGATATGTCGAAGATCGAAGCCGGCCGCATGCAGCTGGAGCTGGAAGATGTGCGGCTCGACGAGATCGTCACTGACGCCCTGCGCGTTATGGCCCTCAAGGGACAGGAGAAGCAGATCTCCGTCACCGCCGAGGCCGGCGAGGGGCTCGCGGTGCGGGCGGACAAGCGGGCGCTCAAGCAGATCCTGCTGAACCTGCTCTCCAATGCGGTGAAGTTCACGCCGGAAGGCGGACGCATCGCCATCAAGGCGCGGGTGAACGGCGGGGCGGCGGTGATCGCCATCGAGGACAGCGGCATCGGCATCGCCAAGCACGCCCTCGCCAAGCTGGGCCGTCCGTTCGAGCAGGTGGAAAGCCAATTCACCAAGACCCACAAGGGCTCAGGCCTCGGGCTCGCGATCGCCAAGTCGCTGACCGAGCTGCACGGCGGGGCCATGCGCATTCGCTCGCAGGAAGGGGTGGGCACCACCGTCATCATCCGCCTGCCGCTGGATGGCGGCGCGGCCAATTCCAACGAGACGCCGCGCCTCACCTCGGTGGTGTGAGGCGCTACCCTCGCCCGAACACGGGGGTCACGCCACCGCCTGCTCCAGCACGCGCGTAAAAATCTCGCGCACCCGGTCTTGGGTTTCCCGCAGATGGGCGTTCAAGGTCGCGAAATCGGGCATCTCTCCGGCACGGGCCAGCAGGGCCTTCAGGGCCGGGCTCGCCTCGGCTGGAAGGAAATGGGTGTCCAGCGCCAGCCGCAGCACCTGCGTCAAATCCTGATAGAGCCGGCAGGCATTGGCGAGGAGATGAATGTCCTCCGCGGGCAACAGGTGCAGCTCGCCCGCCACCGCGATGATGCGCGCGGTCGCCGTGTCGACAATCTGCGGGTGGTCGGCGGCATGCACCAGCACCAGATATTGCGCTAGGAACTCCACATCCACCTGCCCGCCGAGGGCATGCTTGAGGTTCCAGCGGTCGGACTCGCCTTTCTCGGCGGCGATGGCGCCGCGCATGTCCAGGATGTCGCCGGCGATGCGGCGCGGATCGCGCGGCCGGGCCAGCACGTCGCGGATCACCCCTTCCACGCGCTTGCAGAATTCCGGATGCGCCGAGATCACGCGGGCGCGGGTCAGCGCCATGTGCTCCCAGGTCCAGGCCTCGTCCCGCTGATAATTCTCGAACGAGCGCAACCGCGTCGCCACCGGGCCGGAGCGCCCGGAGGGCCGCAGGCGCAGGTCCACGTCATAGAGCTTGCCGGCATTGGTCAGGCTGGTGAGGGCGGTGACCAGGCGCTGGGTGAAGCGGGCAAAATATTGCGCCCCGTGCAGCGGTCGCGGGCCATCGGACGCGGGGTCGGCATCCGGGTCGAAATCATAGAGCACGATGAGGTCGAGATCGGAGCCGGCGGTCATCTCCCGGCTGCCGAGCTTGCCCATGGAAAGCACAGCCGTCTCCGCCCCGGCGATGGTGCCGTGGGCCTCCTGGAACCGTGCCCAGACGCGCGCATGCAAGGCGCGGATGATGACTTCGGCAAGGCGCGCATAGGCCTCGCCCGCGCGCGCGGCCGGCAGCGTGCCGGAGGCGATGCGCACGCCGATGAGCACATGCTGTTCCTGGCGGAAACGGCGCGCGCGGTCGAGTTGCTCCTCGTCGCTGTGCGCCGTGTCGAGCAGGGTTTCCAGATGCTGCTCCAGGCTCGCTTGATCGGGCAGCTTGTTGAAGAAGGCCGGGTCCAGCAGAGCGTCGAGCAGCGAGGGCCGCCGCGCCAGCGTCTCGCCGAGGCGCGGCGCCACCGTGAGGATGGTGGCCAGCAGCCGCACCAGATCGGGATGGCGCTGCAAGGCGTGCATCAGGTGGCCGCCGGAGAGTTCGGCAAAGAAATTGTCGGCCGCGATCAGCGCCCCGTCGGGATCGCCGCCGCGCGACAATTGCTCCAGGAGCAGCGGCGCGATGCTGGCGAGCTGCCCGCGCGCCACGTCGGTGCGCAGCACGCGATGGCGCCCCGCCATCCAGCCGCGCACCACGGTGCTGGCGGCGGGCGGATCGCGGAAGCCGAGGCGGGCGAGCACCGCCAGGGTCTGGCGGTCGTCATGATCCACCGGGAACAGCAATTGCCCGTCCAGCACCGCCGGAGGCGGGCTGTCCTCGAACAATTGGGCGTAATGGTGCTGCACGCGCTTCAGGCGATCCACCAGTGCGGCGGCGAAGGCGTCGCGGGTCTGATAGCCCATGAAGCGCGCGAAGGCGCCGAGCGCATCGGTATGTTCCGGCAAGGTGTGTGTCTGGGCATCCGCCACCATCTGGATGCGGTGCTCCACCCGGCGCAGGAAGATGTAGGCCTCGGCCAGCTCGTCGCGCACGGCACCGGCGATCCAGAAATCGCGCACCAGCGCGTCGAGCGCCTCCAGCGTGCGGGAGGACCGCAGATTCGGATCGCGGCCGCCGGCGATGAGCTGCTGGGTCTGGACGAAGAATTCCACCTCGCGGATGCCACCGCGGCCGAGCTTCACATTGTGGCCTTCCACCGCCACCACGTCGTGCCCGCGAAACGCATGGATCTCGCGCTTCATGGCGTGCACGTCGGCGATGGCGCGATAGTCCAGCACGCGGCGCCAGACGAAGGGGGCAAGATCGGAGAGGAATTCGCGGCCCACCGCGAGGTCGCCCGCCACCGGGCGCGCCTTGATATAAGCGGCGCGCTCCCAGGTCGCGCCCTCGCGCTCGTAATAGGCGAGCGCGGCGGCGGTGGAGAGCGCCACCTGCGTGGAACCGGGGTCCGGCCGCAGGCGCAGGTCCACCCGCAGCACATAGCCGTCGCCGGTGCGCTCCTGGAGCATGCGCACCAGCGCGCGGGTGATTTTCACGAAGAAGGGGGAAGGCTCCACGCCCTCGGCGAGGGGCGCCACGTCGCGGTCGTAGACCACGATCAGGTCCACGTCGGAGGAATAGTTCAGCTCGCGTGCGCCGTGCTTGCCCATGGCGATCACGGCGAGGCCGCAGCCAATGGCCGGATGCGCAGGTTCGGGAGGCAGGAGCTTGCCGGCCGCAACCGCTTCCGCGAGCAGGAAATCCAGCGCCGCGCCGAGCGCCGTATCCGCCACGTCGGTGAGCGCACGCGTCACCTGCACCAGGTCCATGGCCCCGCCGATATCGGCCAAGGCGATGGTGAGCGCGGCTTCCGCCCGCATCTGGCGCAGCGCGGTCATCGCCTGCGCTTCGTCGGCGGCGTGCGTAACCGCCTGCCGGCAGGCTTCGGTCAGGGCGGCGATATGCGCGGCCGGCGCGCGCTCCAGCGCCCGCAGCAGCCGCCGGGGATCGGCGCGAATGAGGTCGTGCAGAAAGGGAGAGGATTCCGCGACGCCCAGCAGCACGTCACGCGCCCGCGGATAGTCCGCGAGGATCTGCGCGACCCGCGCGCGGCCGGCCGGGTCAAGGCCCTCCAGCGCATAGCCAAGCTTGATCTTTGCCGCCTCAGCATCGCAAAGCACAGGGCCTTCCCACATCGAGGCGGCAAGTGAGGCGGCGGCAATAGGGGGCGAAGCGGAGGAAGCGGACATTTGCCTCACTTAAAGGCATGAGGCTGTGCTTAAGCGCAAGCCCTTATGGCGTTTTCGCGGGCAAACGAAGCGTCGCGCGCAGCCCGGGTCCATTGTCGGAGAAGGCGAGACTGCCTCCATGCAGCCGCGCCACCGCCGAGACCAGGGAGAGGCCGAGACCGGAGCCGGGGCGCGAGCGGCTGGCATCCAACCGCACGAAACGCTCCACAACCCGTTCGCGATCCTGCGGCGCAATGCCCGGCCCGCGATCTCCAACCTCCAGCACCGCCTCTTCGCCCTCGCGCCGCAGGCTGACGCGGATTTCCCCCCGCGCACCGTCGGCGCCGCGGCCATATTTCAGCGCGTTGTCCACCAGATTGGCGAGCGCCTGGGCGAGCAGCTCGCGCATGCCGTGAACCTCCACCGGCTGCGCCTCCACCAGCAGGTCCATGCCCTGTTCGTCCGCCAGCGGCTCGTAAAGCTCGGCGACATTCTCGGCGATGGCGCCGAGGTCGAGGTCCACCATATTGTCCCGCGCCTGCCCGGCCTCGGCGCGCGCGATCATCAGCAGCGCGTCGAAGGTGCGCATGAGGGAATCGCTTTCCTCGATGGTGGCCTCAAGCGCCGCGCGCCATTCTTCTTCCGAATGGGCCCCGCGCAACGCCTCTTCCGCGCGGTTGCGCAAGCGCGTGAGCGGCGTCTTGAGATCGTGGGCGATGTTGTCGGAGACCTCCTTGAGGCCGACCATGAGCCCCTCGATGCGATCCAGCATGGTGTTGAGGCTCTGGGCGAGCCGGTCAAACTCGTCGCCGGTGCCGTCCACGGCCAGCCGGCCGGAAAGATCGCCGGCCATGATGGTCTCGGAGGTGGCGGTCATCGATTCGATGCGCTTGAGCACGCGCCGCGTCACGAAGATGCCGCCGGCAAGCCCCAGCACCAGGATCAGCACCAGCGCGCCCTGGGCCGGACGGACTACCAGCTGGCGCAGCGTGTCCCGCTCCTCGATGTCGCGTCCCACCAGCAGGCGGTAGCCGCCGGGCAGCTGGAACACCTGCACGAAGGCGAGAAATTCCTTCGCTCCCGGCTCATCGGAGCGGCGATAGGGCGTGATGCGCGTGCCCGGCTTGTCCAGCAGGCCGATGGGCAGGTCGGAGACGTTGGAAGCCATCACCTCGCCGGTGAAATTGGTCAGCAGATAGATCGAGGATCCCGGCCGGCGGGTGCGGCGGTCGATGACAATCACCAAGCGCTGGATGCCGCCCTGGCGATATTGCTCGGCGAGGAAGCGCACCTCGCCTTCCACATTCTCCGCGACTTGGCTCTCGATCAGTGCGCGCGTGTGCCACGCCACATAGGCGATCATGGCCACCGAGAAGAGCGCGAACACGACGAGATAAGCGGCCAGCAGCTTGAACGCCGTGGTGCGCACCAATTGCAGCATGTTGCGGGGCATCCGCATCGCGTCAGGCCGGCTGGAGGAAAGGGCGATGGCGCTCGGCCATCACCGCAGCCCGACCCGGATCATGTAGCCGGCGCCCCGCACCGTGTGCAGAAGCGGCACGTCGAAGCCCTTGTCGATCTTGGAGCGCAGGCGCGAGACATGCACGTCGATCACATTGGTTTGCGGATCGAAATGATAATCCCACACGTTTTCCAGCAGCATGGTGCGCGTCACCACCTGCCCGGCGTGGCGCATGAGATATTCCAGCAGGCGGAATTCGCGCGGCTGGAGGGGGATGTCCTTGCCGCCCCGGCTGACGCGATGGGCGAGCCGGTCCAGTTCCAGATCGCCGACCCGGTAGATGGTTTCCGCGGCCTGCGGCGCGCCGCGCCGGGAGAGGGCTTCCACGCGCGCCAGCAATTCGGTGAAGGCATAGGGCTTGGGCAGATAATCGTCGCCCCCGGCGCGCAGGCCCACCACCCGGTCGTCCACCTGCCCGAGGGCGGAGAGAATCAGCGCCGGGGTGGTGTCGCCGCGCCGCCGCAGGTCAGAGACGATGCTGAGGCCGTCCTTGAGCGGCAGCATGCGGTCCACCACCAGCACGTCGTATTTGCCGTCGAGGGCGAGGGCGAGCCCCTCCTCCCCGTCGCCGGCATGGTCCACCACATGACCGGCCTCGCGGAAAGCCTTGCGCAGATAGTCCGCCGCGTCGCGGTCGTCCTCGATGAGGAGCAGGCGCATGGAGAAGGTCAGACCTTGTTCGAGATTCGCGTCCATCTCATCCTAGCGCCGAAAGCGAGCCGGGGAACGGCCTGAAGGGGCCGCGCGAAGAGTGCCGAATAAAAACGCGGTGCGGGAAGCGCTGCAGCTTCCCGCACCGCGGGGACGGGAACGGCACTGGGTGACGGAAGGAACTACTCCGGTGCCGCCCCGAGGCGGCGGGCAGAGCCCGCCGTGAGGGTTGGGGAAGAGACGGTCAGCCCTTCGCCTTCGCGTCGATGGCGATGGCGACGAAGCGCACGCCCTGCTCGCTCTTCACCCGCATGAGCACCGCCTTGCGGTTCTCGGCCTTGGCGGCGGCGAGGCCGTCGCGCACGTCCTTGGGGTTGGAGACAGTCTTACCGCCCACGTCCAGGATCACGTCGCCGGACCGGATGCCGCGCTGGGCGGCCGGGCCGTTCGGCTCCACATCGGTAACGACCACGCCGTCCGAGCCAGCGCCCTTCACCGACTTGGCCGGGGCCAGCTGGAGGCCGAGGCGCGGCAGGCCGGTGCCGGCAGCCTCATCCCCGTCGTCCTGCTTGAGGCTCGCCTGCTGCTCGTTCGGGATCTGCTCCAGCGTGACGGCGACGTTGATCGGCTTGTTGTCGCGGATCACCGACAGGTCGACATTGGCGCCCGGCTTCATCATACCGATCTTCCGGGTCAGGTCGCGGGCGTCCTTGATGGTATCGCCGTTCACCTTCGCCACCACGTCGCCGCTCTTCAGGCCGGCCTTGGCGCCGGGGGTGCCGGGCTGAACCTGCGCCACCAGCGCGCCTTCCGACGTGCTCAGGCCGAGGCCCGAGGCGAGGTCGTCGGTCACCGGCTGGATCTGCACGCCGATATAGCCGCGCGCAACCTTGCCGCTGTCGCGGAGCTGGTTCACCACCGTCTTGACGGTCTCGGAGGGAATGGCGAAGGCGATGCCCACGTTGCCGCCCGAGGGAGAGACGATGGCGGTGTTCATGCCGATGACTTCGCCGTTGAGGCTGAAGGTCGGGCCACCCGAATTGCCGCGATTGATCGGCGCGTCGATCTGGATGAAGTCGTCATAGGGGCCGGAGCCGATATCGCGGCCGCGCGCCGAGACGATGCCCGCCGTCACCGTTCCGCCGAGGCCGAAGGGATTGCCGACCGCGATCACCCAATCGCCGACGCGGGGCGCGCCATCGGCGAGCTTCACCCACGGCAGGTCGGTCTTGCCTTCGATCTTCAGCAGAGCGACGTCGGTGCGGGAATCCGCGCCAATCACCTTGGCGGTATATTCCTTGCCGTCGGTGGTGGTCACGTCCACCTCGCTGGCGCCGTCCACCACGTGGTTGTTGGTCACCACATAGCCGTCGGCGGAGATGATGAAGCCCGAGCCCTGGCCGACCACGCGGCGCTCGCCCTTCTCGCCGCGATCGGCGCGCGGACGCATCGGCATCTGGCCCTGCGGGCCGCCCTGGCCTTCAAGGCCGAAGCGCTTCAGGAAACGCTCGATCTGCGGGGGCACGTCGCCGCCGAAGGGGCCTTCCTCGCCCATGGCCATTTCCTGGGCGTTGACGTCCTTCTTGACCTTCACCGAGACCACGGCGGGCGAAACCTTCTCGACCGTGTCGGCGAAGGAGAACGTGCCGGCGGGCTGGCTGGTGGTGATCTGCGCATTGGCCGGCATGGAATAGGGCGGGATGAACTGGCCGACCACGATGCCGGTGACGGCGAGGCCGAAGACGCCTCCGAGCAGAGCGGAGCGACGGCGACGGATGAGGGAGGACTTGCGCGGGAAGCCGGTCATGGGATCATTCGTCTCTCTTTTGTCTGCCCCCCGTGGGGCAAGGTCGAGAGCGAACATAAGGCGGGGAAACTTACAGCCGGCTGGCGGCTGGATTACCGATCCGTAAGGCGCGTCACGGCTGCGTGAGCTTCGTTAAGGAGCCGGTGCGCCGCGACGGGGCCGCCGATCAGCCTCCGGCCGGCGGCGCGGGAGGCGTCTGGGCGATGATGCGGCGCACCCGCTCTTCCTCGTCGGGCGTGAGCGGCACAAGGGCGGGCGTCGCCCGGCGGCGGCGCTGGATCGCCAGATAAGCGGCAAGCCCCCCTGCCCCCAGCACCAGCAGCGGCGCGCCCCACAGCAGGGCGTTGCGCCAGGAGAGCGCGGGGCGCATCAGCACGAACTCGCCATAGCGCGCCACCAGGAAATCGAGCACCTGCCGGTCGCTGTCGCCGGCTTTCAGCCGGTCGCGCACGAGGATGCGCAGATCCTTCGCGAGCGGCGCGTCGCTGTCGTCGATGGACTGGTTCTGGCAGACCATGCAGCGCAGTTCCTTGGAGAGCTCGCGCGCCCGCGCCTCCAAAGCCGGATCGCCCAGCACCTCGTCCGGCTGCACGGCGAATGCCGGAGGGGCGCCAAGCGATAGGGCCAGCGTGAGGAGGAGAAGGGCGGACAGGCGGCGCAGCATGGCGTTATTCCGCCGCCGCCGGCAACGCGCCACGCCGCATGCGCGCGGGCCTCGGCGCTCCGACGCGCAGCCGCCGGTCAGCCAGCGAGAGCAGCCCGCCAAACGCCATCACGATGGCGCCGAGCCAGATCAGGGTCACGAATGGCTTCCAGGTTGCGCGCATGGAGAGGCTGCCGTCCGGGTGCTCCTCGCCGATGGAAACGTAGAGCTGGCTGAAGCCGAAGGTGCGGATGCCGGATTCGGTGGTCGCCATCTGCCGGGCGGCGAACTGACGCTTTGCGGCCTCCACGGTGCCCTGGGAAACGCCGCCGTTGCGGATTTCGAACACCGCGACGCGGGCGGAATAGTTCGGCCCGGCGCGATTGTCGACACGGGCCAAGGTGAGGTCCCGGCTGCCGATGGTCACGGTTTCACCCACCTTGACCGCGGCGATCTTCTCCAGGCTCCAGGCGCTCTCGCACACGATGCCGAGCAGGCAGACGCCGACGCCGAGATGGGCGATGGCGGTGCCGAAGGTGGAGCGCGGCAGGCCAGTGAGGCGGCGCACCGCAAGGCGCGCGGACACCCGCCCGATGCCGGCGCGCTCGGCAATGTCCGTCAGCGCCCCGGCGATGATGAACACGGCAAGGCCGATGGCCACCGGCGCGAGCACGGGCCCGCGCGTCTCGCTCGCCGCCGCCGTCACCACCGCCGCGACCACGGCAAAGCCGGCCGCCAGCATGAGCCGCTGGGCGACCCCGAGCAGGTCGCCCCGCTTCCAGGCCAGCAGCGGGCCGAACGGCATGGCGAACACCAGCGGCAGCATCAGCCCGCCGAACGTGAGGTTGAAGAAGGGCGGCCCCACCGTGATCTTGGCCCCGGTCAGCGCCTCGAGCGCGAGCGGATAGAGCGTGCCGACGAACAC
The DNA here is from genome assembly GCF_043195145.2 of Roseixanthobacter pseudopolyaromaticivorans. NCBI lineage: Bacteria > Pseudomonadati > Pseudomonadota > Alphaproteobacteria > Hyphomicrobiales > Xanthobacteraceae > Roseixanthobacter > Roseixanthobacter pseudopolyaromaticivorans. Next base: position 1,173,548 of record NZ_CM195539.1, on the reverse strand, counting down.
CGAGGCGGTGGCGGCGGTGAGGAAGAGGTTGTTGAACACCAGCGCGCCTTCGCGCGAGATCGGCGCGAACAGGCCGCCCTGGCGCAACTCCCCCGCCCGCAGCGCGAACAAGGCGAGGCTGCCGCCGATGAAGACCACCAGGATCGCGAGGATGAACACGCCGCGCAGCGGATCGGTGGCGAAGGCATGCACCGAGGTCAGCACGCCGGACCGCACCAGGAAGGTGCCGATGAGAGAGAGGGAAAAGGCGAGGATGGCGAGAAGGATGGTCCACACCTTCAGGGCGTCGCGCTTCTCCATCACCACGGCGGAGTGCAGCAGCGCGGTGGCGGCGAGCCACGGCATCAGGGAGGCGTTCTCCACCGGATCCCAGAACCACCAGCCGCCCCAGCCCAGCTCGTAATAGGCCCAGTAGGAGCCCATGGCGATGCCGAGGGTGAGGAAGATCCAGGCCGTGAGCGTCCAGGGCCGCACCCAGCGCGCCCAGGCGGCGTCGATGCGCCCCTCGATCAGGGCAGCGATGGCGAAGGCGAAGGCGATGGAGAGGCCGACATAGCCGAGATAGAGCAGCGGCGGATGGATCGCGAGGCCGGGATCCTGTAGCACGGGATTGAGATCGCGCCCCTCGCCCGGCGGCGAGAGCACCCGCAGGAAGGGGTTGGAGGTGAGAAGGATGAACAGCAGGAAGGCGGTGGCGATGGACGCCTGCACGGCCAGCACGTTCGCCTTCAGCCGGTCCGGAAGATTGTCGCCGAACAGCGCCACCAGAGCGCCGAACACGGCGAGCACCAGGGCCCACAGCAGCATGGAGCCCTCGTGATTGCCCCAGGTGCTGGTGATCTTGTAGACGAGCGGCATCTGCGAGTGGGAATTCTCCACCACATTGGCCACGGAGAAATCCGAGGTCACGTAGAGCGCGACGAGGCAGGCGAAGGCGCCGCCCACGAACACGAGCATGGCCAGGGCAACCGGCGCGGCAACGCCCATGAGCACCGGATCGCCCTTCGCCGCGCCCCAGGCGGGCACCACCATCTGCACCAGCGCCAAGGCGAGCGCGAGGATCAGGGCGTATTGGCCAAGCTCTGCGATCATTGCACGGCGCTCCGCGCGGGTGCTGGCGCGGGCGGCCCGCCGGGCTCGCCCTCCTTCCAGTGCCCCTGCTTCTTCAAGGCGTCGGCGACTTCGCGCGGCATATAGCGCTCGTCATGCTTGGCGAGCACGGTGTCGGCCTTGAAGGAACCGTCGGTCTGCACCACGCCCTCGGCCACCACACCCTGCCCCTCGCGGAACAGGTCCGGCAGGATGCCGGTATAGTTCACCAGCACGTGGGCATTGCCGTCGGTGACGGAGAAGCGCACCGCCGTGCCCTGCTTGTCCACGCTGCCCGCCTCCACGAGGCCCCCCAGGCGAAGCCGGGTGCCGGGCCCCACCTGGTGTTCGGCGATCTCGCTCGGCGAGCGGAAGAATACGATGGTGTCGTTGAGCGCGGTCAGGATCAGGCCCGCGGCGAGCGCCAGCACGGCCAAGGCGGACCCGATGAGGATGAGGCGGCGACCTTTACGCGTCACGGCGATCTGCTCCCGGAGCGCACGGCCTGAGGCGGCGGCTCCCGCATGTGTCGATTAAGATGGTGCGGAACGCGTGCATTCTCAATTGCCCGCCTCCGGCCCGATCTTCAATTCATCGGCAAGGGCGGCGAGGCGCGCCTGCGCAGGCGCATCGTCCGCAAACGCCGCGCGGGCGGAGGTGAGCGCCGCCGCCGCCTTGTCGCGCTCGCCCAGCACCATTCGGGCGCGGACGAGGCGCAGCCAGCCGTCGAGATCCTTCGGATCGGCGTCAAGGCGCTGCTGCAGCCGGTCCACCATGCCCTGGATCATCTGCGCGCGGCCCGCCGCGTCGAGCTGGGCCGCCGCTTGCACGTCCTGCGCCGTCGGGCCGGGCGGCACGCCGACGACCGGCGGCACCGGCGCCGTGTCCCGCCGCATCACCGAGCCGGAGGAGCCGGCCACCGAGGGTGGCGGCGGCACGGGTGCGCCGATCCGTTCGAGCGCCGTGCGCACCAGCCCCAGCCAGGGCGCATTCGGCGGAGAATCCTGCACCAACTTGGTCCAGATCGCTGCGGCTTCCGCCTTGCGGCCGTCCTGCTCGGCGGCAAGGCCGAGGAAATAGCGCGCACGGGGCGAGGTCGGGTCGAGTGCGAGCGCGGCCTGGAAGGTCGCGGCGGCATCCTTCGTCACGACGCCGTTGGCCTGCACCACCAGCGCCTCCCCCAGCGCCGCGCGGCGTTCCGAGGTGTCGCCGAGATATTGGATCGCCTGGGCATAGGCGCGCACCGCATCGTCCACGCGGCCGAGCCGCAGATAGACCGGTGCGAGGATCTCATAGCCCTGCCCGTCCCGGGGGTTGGCGGCGAGATGGTCCTCCACCTTGCGCACCAGGATGGCGACGTCGGTGCGGTCCGGCGGCGCGGCGAGGCGCGCGGCGAGCGGCGCACCGGGCAGGCCCGGCGTGCCGAGCAAGGCATAAAGGACCACGGCGGCCAGCGGCACGCCCACCAGAGCGAGGCACGCGGCCATCCGCCTGCGGGACCGGGCACGGACCGGATCCTGCGCCGGCTCGGGCGGGGCATCGGCTGCGGCGAGCATGCGGCGCGACACCTCGATGCGCGCGGCCTCGGCCTGCGCGGCGGGAAGCCGGCCGGACGCCTGGTCGCGCTCCAGCTCGTTCAATTGATCGCGATAAACGGCAAGGTCCGCCGCCGTCTCGTCTTTCAGCGGCCGGCGGCGGGCCAGCGGCCACAGCACCGCCATCACCGCCACGGCGGTCATCAGGGCGAAGGCTGCGAACAGGGAGGCTGGCATCATCGTGCCCAGGCGTTAGCGGAGTAACGCGACGCTGCAAAGGATGCTTTCCGTCGCGGCGGCGCCGCGCCGCAGGGCGCTGGCGCACGGCTTTGCGCGCGCGGCGGTCGCGGCGCCGGCGGGTATCTGGTAAGGGAAGGGCACTCAGCCTTCGTGCCCGCATGGGCCGCACACAGGGGAATACCATGGGACTGTTCGATTCGCTCGGGGCGCTCGGCCAAGGCGGCGGCCTGTTCGGCGGCCTGTTGAATTCCGTCCTCAGCGGCGGCCTGGGCCAGAATCTGCCCGCGATGCTCAACAGCGCGCTCGCCGGAACGCCTTACGGCAATCTCGACGGCCTTCTGGAGCAGCTCAAGTCCGCCGGCCTCGGTGAGCAGGTGACGTCCTGGCTGTCCAATGGCGAAAACCTGCCCATCAGCGCCACCGACCTGACCAATGCGTTGGACATGCCGGTGCTGGCGGAAGTGGCCGGCCGGCTCGGCCTGCCCGCAGACATGCTGCCCAATCTGATGGCCCAATATCTTCCCGGCCTGATCGACAAGCTGAGCCCGAACGGCGCGCTGGAAACCCCGCCGCCGGTCTGAGCTGAAGGCGCTACGGCGCAACGGAGGTCCAGCTGCCTTCGCGGGCGACGCAGGCAATGCCGCGCGCCGCCTGCGGTTTCCCCTGTACATAAATGGTATGAGAGTAATCGCGGCATTTGAGATAGCCCGGCCGCGAATAGGCCGGGCCGGCGATGACCGTGCCATAGGCGCCGCTCTCGCCGCGCCAGCCCACCGGCGATCCGGGGCCGCCATTGTCCAGCGCGTTCAATTCTGCGGCATAGGCGCGTGCACGGTCCTGCTCGTCGAGGCCGCGTCCCAGCGGCCCGCCAACGAGGCCGCCCGGCCCGCCCGTATCGGCCGCACCGGTATCCAGAGACGGCAAAGCGAGCGCATTGGCCGCTGGCCCACCCGTCCCGCCGCTGCTGGCGCAGGCAGAGAGCCATAGGGCGGCTCCCAGGACGGCACTCAGCCTGGCGACCGCCACCCCCATTCGCACGCCCATGAACGCCTCATTTCTCCGCCCAAGGCCCGGCGTTGCCGCAGCGGGACGGGCATGACGAACCCATGCCAAGGATTTAGGCGAATGGAAAACTTTGGCAAGCGCGGGCGGTGCCGCACCCAGGCGCCGCCATGCCATACGGATCGCACCTAGATGGCTGGCAGGATCAATTCCACCCGCAATCCGCCGATGGGCGCGGTGCCGAGGTCCAGCCGCCCCCCATAGAGCGCGGCCAATTCCTGCACGATGGAAAGCCCGAGGCCCGAGCCGGGCTTGCTTTCGTCGAGGCGCCGGCCGCGCCGCCCCACTTCGGCGCGCTTCGCCGGGCTGAGGCCCGGGCCGTCGTCATCGATGACGAAGCGCACATAGGCGCGATCGGCCGGCGAGCGGGGCAGCTCGGCGAACATCTCCACCTCCACCCGGCTCGCCGCCCATTTGCAGGCATTGTCCACCAGATTGCCGAGCATCTCTTCCAGATCCTGCCGCTCACCACGGAAGCGCAGGTCGTCCGTGATCCGCAGATCGATGGAGAGATCCCGATCGCGGTGGATCTTCTCCATGGTGCGCGCGAGCGAGACCAGGATCGGCCGCAGATCGCAGGCCGTGGTCGGAAGCGACACGCGCGCGGCCATGCGGGCGCGCTGGAGATGGTGGGAAATCTGGTCGCTCATGGTGCCGGCCTGATCGCGCACGCGCGCGGCCAGCGGATCGTCGCGGCCGCCGGCCTCGTTCATCAGCACCGAAAGCGGCGTCTTCAGCGCATGGGCGAGGTTGCCCACATGGGTGCGCGCGCGCTCGACGACCTCCTTGTTGGCGTCGATGAGGGCGTTCACCTCCCGCACCAGCGGCGCCACCTCCTCGGGATAGCTGCCCTCCAGCCGCTCGGTGGCGCCGGACCGCACCGCCGCCAGCGCCACCGAGAGCCGTCCCAGCGGCCGCAGGCCGAAGCGCACCTGGAACGCCACGATCAGGAGGAACGCCAGCCCGAGCACACCGAAGGTGCCGAACAGCGCCAGGTTGAAGCTGGAACTTTCCTCGTCGATCTCTGAGGCATCCCCCGCCACGGAGATGATGAAGCGCCCCTCTTCGCCAAGATCGAGCACCCGCTCCACCACCCGCAGGCGCTGCCCCTCGGGACCTGGCAGATAGCCTTCCTGAAGCCCCTCGCGCGCAGCGGAAAGGTCGGTGCCGCCGAGGGAGGGCAGCACGGTTTCCACCAGCGAGCGCGAGGTCAGCAGCCGCTGCCCCCCACGGTCCACCCGCGCCACCTGCCAATACCAGCCAGACAGCGGGAACAGGAACAAGGGGTCACCCAGCACCTGTGGCGGCGGAAGCTCGGTGCCGACCGAGGCCGGTCCGCCGGCGATCTCGGCGACGATGGTCTTGAGATAAATATCGAGCCGGCGGTCGAAGGCGCGCTCGGTGCTGCCGCGATAGAGCGAGGACAGCACGAAGCCGACGATCAGCAGCACCGCCGCCGTCACCACCACCGCGGACAGGAACAGGCGGAACGCGAGCGACCCGCTGGCGCGGTTCGGGCCCGTCGGATCAGTCAGGGTTTCCACCACCGGGGACGCTCCGCCTCATCGCGGCGCGTCCGGCGCCACGAGCAGATAGCCGAGGCCGCGCACGGTCTGGATGAGATCGCAGTCGATCTTCTTGCGCAGGCGGCCGACGAACACCTCGATGGTATTTGAATCCCGGTCGAAATCCTGGTCGTACAAATGCTCCACCAACTCCGCGCGCGACACGACGCGGCCGGTGTGGTGCATCAGATAGGACAGCAGGCGATATTCGTGGCTGGTGAGCTTTATGGCATTGCCTGCCACCGTCACCCGCCCGGAGCGCGTGTCGAGCCGCACCGTGCCGCACACCAATTCGCTCGTGGCGTGGCCCGTGGCCCGGCGCAGCAGCGCGCGGATGCGGGCGAGCACCTCTTCCATGTGAAACGGCTTGGCGACGTAATCGTCGGCGCCGGCATCGAAGCCCTGCACCTTGTCGCTCCAGCGGTCACGCGCCGTGAGGATCAGCACTGGCATGATGCGCTGGGCCCGGCGCCAGGCTTCCAGCACCGAAATACCGTCCAGCTTGGGCAGGCCGATATCCAGCACCACGGCGTCGTAGGGCTCGGTCTCTCCCAGATGCCGCCCCTCCTCCCCATCGAATGCGGTGTCCACCGCATAGCCGGCGTCGCCAAGGGCCGTCACCAATTGGCGATTGAGATCCGGATCATCCTCGACCACCAGCAGCCGCACGCCATTCCCCATTTTCCCGTGACGCCCCACCATGCCAGAGCGCGGCCGTGATGTCAGGCGCATCAATGTGGCCGAATCAATGCCAGCCACACAGGGCCATGCCCACCGCATTGTGCGCCTTCGCCTGCCGGATGGTGGCATCGGTATCCGCGCGCGACCAAGTGATGGGCGCGGCACTGGCGCAGAACACCTTAGTCTCGGCGCCACCCGTCGTCGTCGCGCAGCCGCCCAGAATCGCGGTCACGCCGCTCAGCATCAGCGCGCGTGTCGCGCGCCGTATCGATCGCCCGTTGCGCATCGCGTTCTCCCTTGGCTTCGCGATCGGTCCAACCCTGCTGGGCGCCCCTGCGCCCAGCGATGAAGACGAGCGCGGCGAGCCCCGCCGCGAGGGTCGCCCGGAGCCCCAGGAACCAGCCGGCCGCGAGTGCCCCCGCAAGACCGAGGAGCGCCAGCAGCCACCAGGGCACCTGATAGACCAGCCATTCCCCGAGCATGCTCATGGCCGCGCCCCCACGCCGGCGGTGGCGCCTGCCGCCTCGGTGAGGTCGAGAGCGCCCGCCTGCCGCGCCCGAGCGTGTTCCGCCCACCACACGGCGCCGATCCCGACACAGGTGAGCACGAGCCCGGCGAGGGTGAGGCCGGTGAACACCAGGGAGAGCGAGGGCGACCCGCTTGCCAGCGGCGCCACCTGCCGCGCTGCTTCCGCGAGCGCCGACGCCATCAGCCCGCCAGCCGCAGCGCCCGCACCGGCCTGTGGGCCGGGCAGCGGCGCGGCGCTCGACGCCGGCGCCTTGGCCGCCGCCAGCCCTGCATCCGGCGGCAGTACCGGAACCAGCCCTGCGTCGCCGGTGGCACCCTGCTGGACCCAGGCGCGGCCCGCCTGCCGCACGTCGGCCACGCGACGGCTCCAGCCGGCACCGAACACCTTGAACGTGGCGAGGCTCTTCAGCATGGCCATCCGGCGGTCGCAGATCGCGTCCACCAGGCCGGCACGATCGACGCAGGCGGCCGCCGCCGCGAGCGTCACCGCCCCCACCGCCCCGTCCGCCGCAACGCCAAGCGCGCGCTGGAGCCATTTCAGCGATTGGGCGGGGCCGGAATTCACCGCGCCGTCGAACACCACATAATCGATGCCGGGCGGCAATTCGTCGGCGCGCACCGCATCCCAATACTGGCGGCGGTAGATCTCCACGAGCTCGGCGCGCTCCAGCAGCCGCACCGAGCGGCGCGGGGCGCCCTTGGCGGTGCGATAGGCGTCATACACCCGCTGGATCACACCCTGCATCGTGGGGCCGCCGGGATCGGCGGGGTGATCGCTATAGCCGCCCTCATGGACGAGCACGCGCGCCAGGGCCGCGTCGAAGCTGGACGCTACCATGCACACCTCCTATAATTTTTCGTTAAGACCGGGGATTGATTGGCGCGGCACGACCATTTCGGTCACGGACACCGCTTCGCCAGTAATGGGGACGTCACTTGGAACACACGCTTGGCCGCATGTTTTTGATTTTCACGCTTATGTTCGTGAGCTTTTCTTTTTATCTTGAAGTCAACTCTGTCGGACTGGTCTATAGCTACCTGTCGCGCGAAAATGAGTTGGATTGTTATTATTTTACTGGTACGTCGGTCTATAAAACCACCCAGTACAATGGCAATCCTTATTGCAGCGTCTGGCAGGACGTGTACTGAGCCGCTAGTCCGCAAGCGTCGAATCGGCCCCGCCCCATTCCTGCTGCAAGACGATTCGCGCCGCGCAGGCGGCAAGCTGCGGCCGGCGCACGGCGTGGGCGGGATCGTCGAGCACGCAAACCGGCAGCACCCATGTGACGCCATCGGCAAGCGGCACTGGCGCCAGCGCGGCGCCGGGCGCGGTCGGGCCCCGCACCTCCTCCGCCTGATCCGCGCTGAGCTGGAGATAGATGTCACTCATGATGCGGCTCCCACGGCCATGAGGTAGATCCGCAGCGCGGAATGCAGCGCGAGGTGTTCGCCCCCGCTCAGGGAAGCACCGGCGAATACCACCGCGATCTGGCCCGGATAATAGGTGCCCACGTTGCGCCCCACCCACAGCTCCGTCGGCATGGCGGAGGAGGCTGCGGCGCTCGCCGCGATGGACATGCCGTTTCGATAGAGCTGGATGGCGTTGGCGGCGCTGCGGTTGCCCGCCGTCAACCCGATGGAGGTCGTAACCCCGGTCGCCACCAGCGAGCTGGTGGTGTGCACTCGGCAATAGGCCGTATCCGCGTCGGATCGCGACACAACGGGGACGAGGGATACCGTCGCGCCGATGGTGGAGTTGGCGCTGGTGGTGGCGCTGGCGACCCAGACACCATAGGCCGCGCTGTTCAGCGCCACTTTGCTAAAATCGAACGATGGATTGGCGTTCGTGTCGAGATAACTCGTTGTGCCGTTGCCGGTGAATCCGCGATCGGTCGTGAACAGGGGCGAGTTGACCGCGCTGAGGTCGAAACGGCTCAGCGTCTGCACCTGCGCGGCCGTCCCGGTGCTGGTGGGGATATAGGCGCCCGGCACGTCCATCTGCACGAGCTGGGGCATGCCGATGCGCAACACCACGTCATAGGATACGGGCGTCGTCGCTGCGTTTGGCGTGCTGAACCGCAGCACGATGTTGCTGCCCGTGGACGCGACGGTCGCGACGCGGGTGTTGCTATATTGGGCGAGCGCCCCCGGGGTGAAGTTGGCTCCCCCACTCTCCCCGTTCAGCCGCAGCGTCACGGCGGAGAGGCCGGAGACCCAGGTGCCGGATACCAGCTCCACGCTCGCGCTGGACGTCCAGCGCTGGCCGACCTCCACGTTGGTGTCGGATCGCAGGCTGATCGTGATGGGGTTGACCACCACCGACGTGCCGTAGAGTCTCAGCCTGAGGTACCGCCGGCCATTGACGATATCGACGCCCTGGATCTCGTAATTGCTGCCGCTGCCCGCCGCGAAGCCGGCGAGCGACAGGCCCGCCGGAACAGCCCCGGCGGCCGCCCCTGCGAACTCGCTGTTCACCAGCGTGTTGGTCACCGGGCCGCTCCAGGGCACGAGGTTCAGCCGGGCCGCCTGCGCGTCGTGGGCGGCGAGCAGGTAGAGAGCATCGAGCTTGGTCCAGATGCCGGCGGCGAGCAGGCTCTTCACCAGCGTATCGATCTGGGTCCGCCGGCCCGCCGCAGGCTGGACGCTCATGCGTGCCAGCAGGCTCGTGGTCTCCGGCGCGAGGGGCTGGCCGCGCTGGCGATAGAGCGCGGCGCTCGGAAGGGAAAGGCCGAGGCGCATCAGCGGTCCGCCAGGGCGTAGAGGGTGACGCCCGCCGTGGTGCCGGTGCTCCACACGCGGCGGATCTGAACCGGGGGCAACGGCTGGAGGCCGCTCAGCGCGCGGACGTCCACGGTGTCGGTATCGCTCGCCGCGCCGACCGGCGTGACGCGCACGCTGGCGACGCCTCCCGCCACGTCGGGCGGCACATAAAGCCACAGGCTCTTGGCGTAGGGATCGAGGTCGAGGGTATCGGACGGCACCAGCACGCGCACCAGCCGGGCCGGCGAGGAGGCGGAGGCGGCAAGGCCGCGCACGGGATCGCGGGTGGGATCATAAGCCATGGTCGGGATCTTTCCATTTGAGGGAGCGCGGTCGGGCGATCAGGCGGAAGGGCCGGGACACAGCAGCACATGCAGGGCCAGGCGCACGCTGCCGCCGGTGAAGGCCCCGCCATTGGCGCTGATGCGCAGGGCGGTGGGGGCATAGAAAGCTGTCGGGCCGATGACCCCGCCGTTGGTGGCGCCGGCGCCGACGCCGAGCGAGCCACCGAACTTCGCACGCTCGGCGGAGATGCCGACATCGTAGGACGTGGCCCCGGTGATGCTGGTCAGCGTGCGGCTGGTGACGCCGAGCACGATGGCGCGGTCCGGGATCACCATGCTGGTCTCGACGCTGGACCCGGAAAGGAAGCAATCCTCCTCCAGCACCCGCGCCTGGATGCCGGCGCCGTGCAGGCTTCCCGCGAGCATGCCGCCGCTGGTCGAAGGCGCCGCCCACGCGCTGCCACCGAACATCAGGAGCGCGCCCTGGTCAGCCACATAGGCGAGAAAGCCGGCGCGACAGGGCAGATAGTCCCACGCGCCGGTGTCGTAGGTGGCAATGGCGCCCGCCTTGCCGCTCCAGAGGCCGGTGGCGCCCGCCGGCACAAACCAGCATTGCCCGTCGGAGGGTGCGCCGGGCGGGCTCGTCTGGGTCACGCTCTGCAGCACCAGTTGTACCAGCGCGTCCAGCGCCCGCACGGCGGCATTGTGGGTGACATGCTTCTGCGCCTGCGCCGCCGCGAGATAGGGCAGCGCGAGGCGCGCGGACTGGTCGGACGACATGAAGCCTCCTTGGGGTGGGAAGGAATGGGGGTGCGGGGGCGCAAGCCGGGCGTCTGGGCGCGCGAGGTGGAAGCCCCCTCACCCGCCCGCTCCGCGGTCGACCTCTCCCCGCCGGGGAGAGGTGAAGCTCTAAGGAGGGGAAGCTAAGGTGCCGCGTGAAGCCCGCAGGCGAGAGCCCCACGCGTTGCCCGGCCTCCCTCGCCCCCGCCGGGGAGAGGGTTGGGGTGAGGGGTGGTCGCGCCACCAAGCGTCCGAGCGCGGATTTCAACGCCTCACACTGCGCGCGTCGCCTGGGCGAACGCGCCCGCGCCGAGCACCGCCGAGAGCTGGGCGACGCGGAAGGTCAGCGCGCCTTGCGGCCCGCCGAAATCCGCAATCTCGTCGGCGGCGGCATAGGTGAAGGCGGGCGTGCCCACCTCCACCGCGCGAACCACCGCCGCGCCGGAGAAAATCTCCAGCCGATAGGCTTCCACAGCCTCGCCGAGCGGCACGTCGACGCCATCCCATCCATCGCCGTCGGTGCGCGTGCGGCGGACCCAGGAAAGCGCGATGTCGCCGCCCTGCCGGCGGGCGGAAAGGTGCACCGGCGCGTAGGGCTTCAAGGCCGCGCCGCCCACCTGCGCGCTCACCTCGGTGATGAAGGCATCCCCATGGTCGCGGTCCGCGCGGCCCACGCGATAGACATAGGCGCGGCCGAAAGCGGAAACCCCGTTCGCCACGCTGGCGATATTCCCGTCCAGCAGCACGATGCCTGTGCCCGCAGGCCATGCCGCGTCGCCCGCCGCCTCGGTGCCCGCCTGCCCGCGCAGCAGGCCGGAGAGCGCGAACAGGCCGCCCTCCACCAGCTCCGCCTGGGTGAATTGCAGGATCTCCGGCGCGCGGCCCTCGGCGAGCAGAACCAGCGCGTTCGCACCCTCCAGAACCTGCCCCTCGCTCGCGCCGAGCAGCAGCCCGCCATCCAGCCGCACCCGCAGATGGGTGGAGCGATCAAACCGCCAGAGCGGACCCGGCGCGAGATCGTCCAGCGTCTCGCCCATGGTGCAAGAGGCGCTGAAGGCGGCCACCGCCTCGAAGCTCGCCCCGTCGGCGGAACGCCACACGGCGAGCGTGCCGGGCCAGGGCGCCGCGGCGGCGGCGAGCGACTGCAGCGGCACCGGATCGCCCGCCGCCAGCAGCGGCAGGTCCAGCACTTGCACGGCCGGCGGACCATAGGCCGGCGGCAACGCCACGCTGCCCGCAGCCATGCCCTGAAGCGGGGTGTCGAACACCTCCGGCTCGATGGAGCGGGCGGTGATGGCGCGCGCCTCCGCATCCTCGATGCGGGTGATTTCCAGCAGCCGCGTTTGCGTGCCGTCGAGGATCTCCACCACGTCGCCGGGCGTGAGCGCGAGGCACGAAGGCGGCAGGGCGAAGGTGGCGCTCTCGCGCCCGGCCCACAGGTCCTGAAGCCAGATGTCGGCGGCGCGCACCATGACAGCGTCGGAGGCGACGACCGGAATTTCGGTCTGCGCCACGTGCCGGCTCGCCCCCACCAGGCGCCGCGAGCCGACGCTGGCGGTGCGATAATCGGCGCCGGCATCGATGAAGCTGAGATCCACCTCCAGCGGCAGTTCGCTCTCCTGCGCACGTACGAGAGATAAGGCCGCGCCATCCTCGCCCGCCACCAGGTCCGCCGCATCGAAGCGCGCTGCGACTGCCCCGCCGCGCGGGCGGAAGGCGAGGATGCCGCCCTCCTCGCCGGCATCGAAGGCGAAGGCGCGCGCCAGCGGCTCCAGCGCGCTGCGGGCCGACATGGGCCGGTCCACGATGAAGCCGCTCACCACCCCCAGCACGCCGGTGGCGGAAATATTCTCCACCCCATGATCGGCGCACACCGTCTCGATGACGGCGGAGAGCGGCGCCGCGCCGAGCCGGCCGGTGAGCCAGTGGCCAGTCTCCCAATTGGCGCCGTCCGCCCACACGTCGCGGGCGAGCGGGAATTGCGGATAGGGCCGCGCATCCCAGGTCCACAGGAAGATGCCGCCCTCCTCCACCATGCGCCCGCCATAGGCCGGCGCGGGCGGATTGTCGGCATCGCTCGCGCCCGCGTCGGGATCGAAGGCGCCGAGCACGGCTTCCAGAGTGCGGCGCTGCATGAGATCGTCGCGCGCGCCGTTGGAGAAGGGCGGCAGGCCGCCCTCCGCCGATTTGGCGTCGGGAAACGTGCTCGGCCGGTTGGCGCCCTTGTCCACGGCCGGGCACCCCGCCTCGGTCAGGCGGAACGGCTTGGAGCCGGGCGTCCAGGCGGTCGGCACAGCGGCGCGCACGCCCGCCGTGCGTTCGTGGTGAGCGTTGCTCCAGAACGACCAGAGGTCCTTCTGGCGATAGATCCAGGGCTCGCCATAGACGCCGTCGGTGATGGGCGTGCGCGCCTGCGCGGCGCGGGCGGCGTCATCCGCGTAATACCAGTCGAAGGCTTCGCCGCGCCGGGTGTTGGCGGTGAGATAATCGAGGTCGTAGGGGCCTTCCGCCAAGGCCGCGTCGAGATGGGCGCGGCCGTCGCGCCAGTCGGCGAGCGGGGGGTAATAATCCACGCCGATGAAGTCCACCGCGGACGAGGCCCACAGAGTGTCCAGCGGAAAGCGCAGGTCGCCGTTCGGGAAGCTCTGCGCGCCATATTCCGTCCAGTCGGCGCCGTAGGACACCTTGGTGCCGGGCCCCAGCATGGCCTTCACATCCTGCGCCAACGCGCGCAGCGCTTGGGCCGCCGGAAAGGAGCCACCGGCGCCGCGCACGCGGGTGAGCGCGGCGAATTCCGAGCCGATGAGGAAGGTTTCCACGCCCCCCGCCATCTGCGCCAGGAAGGCGTAATGCAGCACCATGCGGCGCAGGCTCCATTCGGCCGGACCCATGTAGAGGATGCCGCCGAAATAATTGGAGAAATGCGCCGGCTGCGCGGTGCCGAAGAGCGCCGCCACCTGCGCATCCGCACCTACCCCGCCATCGGGCGAACCGGGGCGCCCCGGCGCGGGATCGCAGGTGACGCGCCCGCGCCAGGGATAGGCCGGCTGGGAGGCTTGCCCGCTCCAGGGATCGCCCCGGCCGTTGCCGGGCGCGATGTCCATCATCACGAACGGGTTCAACGTCACCTTCAGCCCGCGCGCGTTGAGATTCTGAATCGCCGCGATGACGCTGGCATCGCTCGGCGTACCGCCATAGGCCGGGCGGCCGTCATGGTCGCTGACGACGGGCGCCAGCAGGCGCGGCATCCAGCCCACCGTCCATCCATAGGGGATGGTGTCCTTCACCGCGCGCTCCACCTTGGGCCGCACGGTGCACACGCCGGCGCGCAGATCGTCCCCGAACCAGGAGACCACCAGCGACACCCGCTGCAGGTTGGGACACGCCGCCTGGAGCTGGTCGAGCGAAGCTTCGAAATCGCTCTCGGCCCCGGTCACGTGGCGGTTCTCCGCGCCGTAGGAGCCGCGACCCAGCACGCGCTGCACCTGCCCCGGCTCATAGCCGAATTCGGTGGCGCCGGGGATCAAGGTCACCGCCTTCACCAAGGGTTCGAGGCGCCCCACCGTGCGCTCCACCTCCACCGTGATCTGCGGCACGCGATTGCCGAATTTCGCCAGCGGCAGGCGCTCGAACACGAGATAGGCGAGGCCCCGATAGGCCGGCGCATTGCCCGCCCCCTGCTTCGCCTCGATCCAGGGATCGGGCGGCTGGTCCTTGCTGCCGAGATAGGCGCGCACCGTGAGGCCGGAGGTGTCGAGCGGCTTGCCGTCGGCCCAGATGCGGCCGATGCGGGTCACCTCGCCCTCGCACAAGCCGAGGGCGAAGCTGGCGAAATAGGAATAGGAGATGGTGGTGGTCGTCACTTTCTGCGCGCGGCTGGATTTGCCGCCGCTGGACTGCACCTGGGTGGAGACCACCTCCTCCAGCCGCGTCGCCCATATCACCTGCCCGGCGAGGCGCACGCGGCCATAGATGCGCGGCACCGGCGCGCCGGCGCTGGAGGTCATCACATCGAGGTCGGACAGGCGCGATCCCTGCACCACGTTGGAGCGGCTGCCGCCGAGCAGCGCGCCGTCCACCACCGATCCGCCGAGCGCCCCGAGCGCGCGCCCGGCCACCGCGCCCAGCGGCCCGAAGAACGCGCCGCCCACGAGCGAGCCAGCCGCGCCGAGAAGCAGCGTCGCCATTGAGGATCTCCGATTGGGTTGGGGATGAAGAAAGAGGGGCGCGGTGGGGCAATGTTGGCGGGCGTGAAAGCCGCCTATTCCACGCCCGGAAACGCGAAGGCATAGGCCAGGTGCCGCCGCCACCAGGGCGTGACATGGCCCTCGCACACGGCGACGCCGTCATAGGCGTGGATCATGAATCCGGGGGCGGAGAGGATGGCCGCGTGCTTGGCGGGAAGATGGGCGCGGAAGCGAAACAGCAGCACGTCGCCGGGCTGCGCGGCCGCGAGCGGAACCGCCCGCAGATGGCGCGCGGCGGTGCGCGCGAGGGTCTCGCTGCGGGACGCCTCCGCCCAGTCCGGCGCATAGGGCGCGAGCGGCTCCGGCTCGGTGCCATAGAGGCCGCGCCAAACCCCGCGCACGAGCCCGAGGCAGTCGGCCCCCGCGCCTCGCACGGAGGCGCGATGCAGATATGGCGTGCCGAGCCAGGTCCGCGCCTCCTCTGCCACGCGCGCGCGTGTCGGCGCGTGCGGGCTCATGCGAGCGCTCCGCCGTCGTATCCGCCCTCGCCCGGCACGGCGATGGTGATGACGAAATCATTGCCCGGCATGTGCGGGCAGCCGCGGAAATTGAGCGCGTTGGCGAAGCGATCGCGGCAGGTGGAAAAGCGCTTGTCGCAGCCGGCCGTGAGCTGCACGCCATCGCCGGGCGCGACGCCTTCCGGCGGCCGCTGCCAGAGCTGGAACAGCGGCGTCTCGCCCTGCGCCTCATGCTGCTTCACCTCGGTGGAGAAGCCCGCGCTGGCGCCCGACGTGAAGATGAGCCGCCCGGCCAGGAAGGCTTGCGAGACGAGGCTTCCAAGACCGGAAAGCCGCAGCCTCAGAGCGCCCTCCACGCTGGCCACGACGCCGGTGCGCAGATGGGGCGCGCGGGTGAGATCCACCCCGCAGCGCACATCGCCGAGATCGGCATCGCACAGGGCCGAAAACAGGCGCCCGCGGGTCTGGTTCAGCGCATCGGAGGGGGAGCGGATTTCGGCCGTGAAGGCGGCCCCCTCGCGCCGCACTTCACCGAGCGTTCCACGCCGCAGCAGCAGGTGGTTTTCCGGCGCGCTCCAATCGATCAGCAGATGATCGATGCGCGCCCCGTCGAAGCGGCCTGCAGCAAGGTCCGCCTCGCTCAGGGTCTCGGCACTCAGCGCCCCGGAGACCTCCGCGCCGGTGACGCCGAGCCCTTGTCCGACAACGCTTTCGCTGCCCGCGATACCGCCCGCCGCGCGGAACGCGAGGCCCTCCACCGGGAGGTCGCGATCATGGTCTGTAAAGCCGAGCGTGACACCGTCGCGGCGGGTGATGCGCCAGCCGTGGCAGAGCGTGGTCGCGCCGCTGTCGAGCGCGGCCTGAAGGGCGGTTGGCACGGGGCGCATGGCAGCTCCTCTCAGCGGATTTCGATCACCGGAATGCGGGGGATCTCCCCGGCGGCGAAGGCGGTCAGATTGACCTCGAGAAAATCGGTGTCGAAGCGCACCGGCACGTCGAACTGGAAGCCCGCGCTGACCCGTGCGCCGGCCGGGGGAACATGCCCCGGCAGAAAGGTCACGAGGCCGCTCGCGGGGTCGCAGCCAAAGGCCATTCCCTCCGCCTGCTCGATGCCGCCGACGGCGACCCGCACGGTCCCCGAAACCGGCTTCGCGATGGCCCGCGCATAGGGGGCGTGGAGCGCGCCGTAGGTCTTGGTCAGCGCGAACACCGCGCGCACCCCGTCGCCGGTACCGAGGGTCTGGTCGAGGGGCGAAATCGCGTTGCCCGGAGGGCAGGAGGAATGGTCCAGCCGGTCGCGCCAGCGAAAGCCGTAAAGACGTCCGCGCCGCTCTTCGAAAAAGGCCAGAACATCGTGCAGGGCGGCGAGGGTTTTGACGCCGTAGCCGGCATCGAAACGGCGTCGCGAATCAGCGGAACGGGCGTTGCGCTCTTCGCGTCCCGAGGCGGTGGTGACCACCTGCGTGACCCGCTCGGGACCGCCGGAGGCACCCAAGGCGACGTCCAGCGGGAACAAAACCTCATGAAAGGATGCCATATTGTTTCAAAACCTCCCAATTCTGAGGTGTTTTCAGTATCCAGCGTCTTGACATAGATTAGTGGGAAGCTTTGACTTCCAACTCCTCGTTGAGGATGGAGCCGAAGCATGGCCACGAAGACCGCGAAAAAGCCCGCCGCCGCCGCCCCGGCGAAAGCGCCGGAACCCGCCGCAGCGAAGCCCGCGGCAGCACCGAAGTCCCCTGCTGTGAAGTCCGCCGCTGCGAAGCCCGCAGCCCCGAAAACAGCAGCTCCGAAAACCGCCGCGGCAAAGCCCGCCGCGAAGCCGGCGCCTGCGAAGGCCGCAGCCCCGAAGGCTGCTGCCAAACCGGCGGCGAAGCCTGCGGCAGAAGCGGCGCCCGCCAAGAAGCCGGCTGCCAAGGCTGCCGCGCCGAAGGCCGCTGCACCGAAGGCTGCTGCACCCAAGGCCGCAGCGAAGGCGCCGGAGACCAAGTCCAAGCCGGCGGCGAAGCCTGCGGCCAAGCCCGCCGCAAAGGCGAAAGCCGCCCCGGCTCCCGCCGTCGAGGCCCCTGCCGAAAAGCCTGCGGCCAAGAAGCCCGCGGCGAAGAAGCCGGCAGCCAAGCCCGCGGCCGCAAAGGCCGCCGCGCCCAAGGCTGCTGCGCCCAAGGCCGCCGCCGTGAAGGCGGAAGCCGCTCCGGCCCCGGCGCCCAAGGCGGCCACGGCGAAAGCCCCGGCCAAGGCCAGCGCGGTCAGCAAGGTCGCCGCGATCAAGGCTGCCGCGGACAAGTCCGCCGCCGCGAAGAAGGCCGCCGCACCCGCGCCCAAGGCGTCGGCCAAGGCTCCCGCCAAAGCCGCTCCCAAGGCAAAGGCGCCCGCCAAGAAGAGCTGAGGCCACACGGCCGAAGCGCACCGGCCTCCGCTGCGGCGGAGGCACGAAGATATCCGGCCGGATCGCCCGGCCGGTCGCATTCGCGATCGCCGCACACAGCGGCCGACCGCATCTCTCGCCGAGAGATCCCGTCGCAGAGAGATTCCGTGGCCGTGAGATCCCGGTCCGCCGGCAAGCACGCGTTCCGGGATGTTTTGCGCGCGGAAGGCGCGGGATTTTAGCCGCTGCGCTCGAACGGCGATGCACGCACATGATGCGCGAACGTTTCGCTTTGGCGGCCGCTCGCCCACACCTCTAACGACAGGGCAAATCTCGTCCTGTGCTTTTCCGTGGCCACCTATCGCACGTCACGCAGGGGCGCGCGCCTTTGGGCGGAACCGCTTTGGATGCCCGTGACCCGACGCCGGCGTTGCCTTGGACGCGCCACGATCTATGGGTCTAAACTGCGCGCGGGGACGTTCCCCTATCGCCTTTCCGGGCCGCGTCACGAGGATGCCATGGGTGTTCTTTTCGCCATTCCCTCCCCTGCGCGCCGCGCCGGCGCGGCCTCTCGCACGCTGCGCGGCCGGTTGGCCCTGGCGGCGCTGATCGGCCTGTCCGGTGCCGGTGGCGCCTTGGCCGGCGACACGGTGAAGGCCGGCGCCAATCCGTGCGCGCAATTTGGCGCGGGGTTCCAGCGGGCGCCGGGCTCCGACACCTGCATCAAGGTGGGCGGCGCGGTGCGCATGGATGCCGGTTCTGGCAACACGGCGGGAAATGCGCCCAATCCCGGCAGCAGCAGCACCACCACGACCGGCAATTCCGGCCCCGCCGTCGACCCATGGAAGCCGGCGCGGTGAGCCCCGCCAGCTAGGCCGAATCCGGAGGTCAGGCGCCGCGCTGCGCCCGCGCCACCGCCCGCGCCACCAGGCCGGAAAGATAGGCGTCCGAGCGGCGGAAACTCGCCACGTCGGGCGTGCTCACGTTCACCGTCACGGAAGGGCGCGCCGTGCCATCCTGCGTGCGCACGCCGAGCGAACCGTCGGCACCGCGCGCCAGCGGCAGGATGGCTTCTGCACCGCGCTCGCCCATCAGGCCCGCACCAGCGCCCAGGGGAAAATAGGTCGGCGCCGCCACTACGCCGCCCTTGGCGAAGGGCCGCACCGCGCCGTCGGCGATCACGCCGCCGCTGGCGAACGCGTTGCCGCTCAATATGCCGGAGAACAGGCTCGCGACCCCCTGCTCCACCGGCTTCAGGGCGAGGTTCAGCGCCAGGCTGGAGAGCCGCGCGCCGATGGTCTCCACCACGTCGCCCACATCCTTGCCCTTCACCGCAATGCCGGTGAAGGCGCCGGTCAAGGTGGAGGCGAAGCCGCGCGCGAGGCGCTCGCTGTCGGCCAAAGCATCGCGGAACGGACGCGTGTCGGCATCGACCTTGACCGAAATGCCATCGACGGGGGTCATGGGGTTCTCCTGCTTAAGGCATATCGGGAAAGCGGCGCATGAGATCGGCGAGATCCGCGCGGCCGAGGCCGGCGCGCGGCCCCGGCCCGAAGGCGGAAAGCGCGGCGGCAAGCTCGCGCGGCGTCATGCGCCAGAACTGGTCTGGGGGCAGCCGCAGAAGCCCGAGCCCGGCCCGCATGGCCTCCTCCCAGGGAAAAGGCCGCGCGGGCGCGCTTAGGCCGTCTGCGGCGGCTGAGGGCGGGTATCGGCGGCGCCTCCGAACGTGGCGGAGAGCAGGCGCGCGACGATGCGGGCATAGCCGATCGCCCCCTCCTCCGCCCGCAGGAGCGCCACCTCCGCGTCGCTCACGTTTTCGCCCGCGCCGCGCAGGCCGGCGGCGATGATGCGGGCCGCATCGCGCGCCGTCAGGCGGCCGGTCTCGAACCGCTCGGCGAGCGCGACGAGGTCGCCGGCGCCGAACGCCTGTTCGAGCTCCGCGAGCGCGCCGAGCGTCAGCACCAGGGTGCGCGGCCGGCCGTCGAGCAGCGCCTCGATCTCGCCGCGATGGGCGTTGGGCATCAGGATCTCCTCAGGGATTGGGTGGGCAATAAGGTCCCTCCCCTCACAGGGCGGCGAAGGTGATTTCCCCCGCGCTCTCCAGCGTCAGGTCGAAGGTCACTTCGCGGTCGTGTTCGGCTGCCACCTCCAGCGCGGTCACCTGGAACGGCCCGGAGACGGTACCGAAATCGGGGATCAGCACCTGGCAGTCGCGCAGCGCCCCGTCGAAGAAGGCGGCGCGCACCAAAGCGTCGGAGGCGGCGTCCTTGAATACGCCGCTGCCGGCGATGCTGGCGCGCTTCACGCCGGCGCCCGCCAGGAGTTCGCGCCAGCGCCCCGCGGAATCGGAATGGGTGACATCGACGCTCTGCGCATTGAAGGCGAGCGTGCGCGAGCGCAGCCCCGCCACGGTGGCGTAGCTGGTGCCGTCGTGCATCTTCAGCAGCAGGTCCTTGCCCTTCTGCGCGGCCATGGGGATCTCCTCAAACAGGTTCGGTGACGGCGCGAAAGCGCACCAAAGCGTGGAAGGTCCGCCCGTCCTCGTCGCGCCGCACTTCGGCGGTGGTGGCGCGCAGATTGGCGAGGCGGTGGCCGGCGAGCGCAAGCGGCACGTCGTGCAGCGCCGATTGCACGGCGGCGGCGAGCGCGAAGGCTTCCGCCCGCCCGCTCTCGCGCGACCAGGCGTGCAAGGTCAGGCTCTGCTCGGTGCCGGCCTCGGTGGCGGTGGACCAATCGGCCACCACCGCTTCCCCGAGCGTGAGGAAGGGAAAGGCGGCGTCCGGCGGTGGCAGGTCATAGACTCGCGGGCCGCCCAGCAAGGCGAGCAGCGGGCCGTCGGCCGCAAGGCACGCGCGGATGGCGGTGCGCAGGGCCAAAGCGGGGCTGGTGAGGGGTGGGCTCATGGGGTCGCGCTCCGGCGCAGTTCGGCAAGGACGGGCGCGAGCCAGGGGGCCGCCGGCCGCGCCAGCGTGCCGGTCTCGCGCGCCACGGCGGCAGGATCGTCCGTGCCGACGAGGCGCGCTGGCCCTTGCGCACGGATGTCGGCCGGTCGGCCGAGCGCGGGGGCAAGGCGGGCGGCGAGATCGCGCGCGGCCCCGTCCACGGCCTGTTCGGCGAGGCGTGGGGCGAATTCAGCGGCGAGCCGGCGGGCGAGGCCTTCGAGACCGGATACGGGCGTGCTCATGTCTGCTCCTCCCGGCAGAGGCATCGCGTGAAGCGTCCGCGCCCGTCGGGATCGCTCAGCGCCTCGACGGCAAAGACGCGCGCGCCCAACGTCAGCCGGTCGCCGCGCGACAGCGTGTTGGGCGCCCGCACGGTGATGCGATGGATCAGCGTCGCCATGCGCCGCTCGGCGCTCAGCGCGGGATCGCCCGCCGGGCTCTCGATGCGCGCCCAGAGCTGGTCCACGGCGAGGAAGGTGGTGCTCGCCCCGCCCGCCCCGTCGGGCAGGCTCACCGCCGTCTCATGGACGAGGCGGTGGCGCAGGTCGCCCGCGCCGCTCACAGCCGCACCGAACGATAGGGGCGCAGCAGCGCCAGGAGGCTATCCGGCATGCGGCTCTGGTCGCCCGGCGCGTCGCGATGCTCGTGCAGGAACGCAACCAGCTGGCGCACCGCCTGGAGCAGATCCGCCGGTACCTCCTCGGGTGTCGCGCCGTGGCCCATCTGAAGCTCCAGCACGATGCCGCCAAGCCGCCGCGTCGGTACCGGGGCGCGGGCGAGGTCCACCGCGATCAGCGGCGGCACGCGCGCGCCGCCAAGGGTGAACAGATCGAGCGGCAGATCGTGCGTGGTGCCATCCTCGGCGACCATCCGGGCCGCCAGCACCGCGCGCACCGGGGCGAGCGGCACCGCGATCAGGCCGCTCGGCGGCCAGGCATCGCTGGTGAGCCGCCAGGTCTGGTGCAGCAGGATGTGGCGGGTCTCGCTCTCCACCCATTGCCGGGCGGCGGCGATCAGCGCGGCCACCACCGCGTCCTCGGCATCACCGTCGATGCGCAGGAAGGCCTTGGCCTCGGCGAGCGCCAGGGGCTCGGCCGATGGCCCGTCGATGCGTTCACACATGGGACTCTCCGCTGAAAGAAACAAAGCGGCGCGCCGCGCCGCATTGACGAACCGCCCGCCGGGCCGGCAGAAACGGGCCATGACCCTTGACACGACCGATCCCTTGCCCGCTCCCGCCCGCCGCAATCGCAGACGGCGCGGGTCTGCGCTGCTCGCCGGCCTGCTCGCGAGCGTGCTGAGCCTCGGCGCGCTGCCGGTGCAGGCCATCGTCGGCGGCGAGGCCGCGCCGGAGGACATCGCCGCGCACACGGTGCTGATCGTCTCGACGCGCGGCGCCTCCTGCACCGGCAGCGTGGTGGCGCAGGATCTGGTGCTCACGGCCGCCCATTGCGTGCAGCCGGCCGGCGACTATGCCGTGGCGCTGATCGGCGAGGGCACGCCGCGGCTGGTGCCGGCGCTGCGCATCGCGGTCCATCCCGCCTTCAACGGCGAGCAATTCCGCACCCGCAGGCCGACGCCGGACCTCGCCTTGGTGAAGCTGTCCGAGCCGCTGCCGGAGCGCTTCAGCCCGGTGCGGATCGCCAGCGGCGGGCTGCCGGCGCGCGGCTCGTTCTTCCTCATCGCCGGCTTCGGCGTCACCGCCGACGGGGCGGAGAAGAGCGCGGGCAAGCTGCGCACCGCGCTGCTGCCGTCCATCGGCACTACCGGCGGTATCATGGCGCGCCTGTCGCCGCAGAGCGGGCTCGCGGGCGGCTGTGTGGGCGACAGCGGCGGCCCCGCCTTCCAGGAGGGCGAGGTGGCCGGCGTCATCGGCTGGGCCACGGGCCCCAATGGCGCGCGCGGCTGCGGCGGCGTCACGGGCGTAACCCTGGTGGGCTTGCATCGCGACTGGATCACCTCCACCGCGCGCGCCCTCGGCAGCCCGGTGAAGGGCTGAGATGGCCCGCGCCCGCGCCGTCTTCCGCGCGGCGCGATGCTTATTTTTCGCCTGCCTCGTGGCTGCGCTCTGGGCGCAATCGGCTGAGGCGGCGGGTGGCGAAAGCGTGGACCAGGCCCTCTGCCGCCTGATCGAGGATGCGGCGCGCAGGGAATCCCTGCCCGCCCCGTTCCTCACCCGGCTGATCTGGCGCGAAAGCTCGTTCCGCAGCCATGTGGTCAGCTCCAAGGGCGCGCAGGGCATCGCCCAATTCATGCCCGGCACGGCCGCCGAGCGCGGGTTGAAGAATCCGTTCGATCCCGAGGCCGCGCTGCCGGCGGCGGCAAGCCTGCTGGCCGATCTTCAGCGCCGGTTCGGCAATCTCGGCCTTGCGGCGGCGGCCTATAATGCCGGCCCCGCTCGGGTGGACGCTTTCCTCGCCGGCCGCTCGGGCCTGCCATCGGAAACGCGCCTGTATGTGCGCCTCATCACCGGCCGCAGCGCCGAGGATTGGGCGGCGGCGAAGCGCGGCGAACAGCCGGCGGCGGACGGGGTGTCCGACGACGGCAAGACCTGCCTCATGGTGGTGGCCTCGCTGCGCCAGGGCGAACCGGCACTCGCCGCGGTGAACGAAAGCCCGGATTTCGCGCCCTGGGGCGTGCAGGTGGCCGGGGCCTTCTCGAAGAGCGTGGCGCTCGCCGCCTACAGCCGCGCCGCGACGCGCTTCGCGGCGCAGATCGGCGACAAGGCACCCATGGTCATCGGCACCCGCGTGCCGGGGCGCGGGCGCGGCCCGTTCTATCGCGTGCGCCTTCCCGCCCAGACGCGGGCCGAGGCGAACGCCCTCTGCGCCAGCCTGCATAAGGCCGGCGGGGCGTGCATCGTGCTTGCGAACTGAGCGCGGAGCGCCACCCGCGTCCCGGACCAGCGACGGCGCAGCCGGAGCCCAGAGCCGGGACGCGAGGGAAAATGCGCATCAGGTCGAGCTGCGGGCTGCCGTTCACCCCGACGGGAAGAGAGGGAAGCGCCCTGCTCCTGATGCCGGCGCCGCGCGCCGCCCCCTCCCTGCCCTCCCCCGCAAGCGGGAGAGGGTTTTTCTGTTTGGGAGGCGATAACGCTCTTCCGCCGGAGTTTCGGCTTTCCTCCCCCCGCCGGAACCATAGGCCCCTCTCCCGCGTGCGGGGGAGGGTTGGGGAGAGGGAACAGCCCCAGAGAGAGCCGCAGGCCGCCACTCCCCGCCCGCCCTCAGCTCGCGGCGAACTTCAGCAGCTTGGCGGCGTCGAAATCCTGGATGCCGCCGCCCACCCGCTTGGTGGTGTAGAACAGCACATAGGGCTTGGCGGAATACGGATCGCGCAGCACCCGCACGCCGGCGCGGTCCACCACCAGATAGAAGCGGCGGAAATCGCCGAAGGCGATGGAAAAGGCATCGGCCGCGATGTCCGGCATGTCCTCGCTCTCGGCCACCGGGAAGCCCATCAGGCTCGCGCTTTGGCCCGCGACGGCGGGCGGCGCCCACAGATAATCGCCGCTCTCGTCCTTCAGCTTGCGCACCGCCGCCTGGGTGCGGCGGTTCAGCACGAAGCTGGCGTTCTGGCGATAGCCGCCCTTCAGCGCATAAACCAAATCCACCAGCGGATCGGACGGATTGGTGGCGGGAAAGCCGCCGGACACCCCGCTCGCCACATAGCCCACCTTGTCCCAGGTCCAGGCGCTCTCGGCCACCTTCGTGTAGGCGAGGAACCCCTTGGGCTTGGCGATGCCGTCGCCGTTCACGAAGGCCGCGCCCTCCTGGTCGGCGAAGGCGCTGTCCACCTCACCGGCGATCCATTCCTCCAGATTCACCTGGGCATCGTCCAGCAGCGCCTGGGTCGCCGCCGGCATGGCGTAAAGCTCCATCGCGGGGAAGGCGAGCTCGGCCAGCACCGGGCTGTCGGTCTGGGGACGGGCGGCGGTCTCGGCCGCCCAGCCGGCGACCGGGCCGCTCTTCATGAACGGCTTCTTGTAGGTGCCCGAACCGATGGTGCGCACGCTGGCAAGCGCGCGGATCGGGGACAGCTGGGTGAGGCGGCGGCCGATCTCGTGCTCGGTCTCCGCCGGCACGAGATAGCCGCCATCGGCGCCGCTGCCGACCGAGAGCGCCTTCGCCTCCAGCGCTTTCAGGCCGCCGCTCTCGCCGGTGCGCACATAGCTCGCAAAAGCGTCGCCATGCTCCAGCGCCGCGCCCGAGCGCTGCTCCGGAGCGCCGCCGAGCGCGGGGCGCCGGCTCTTGGTGACATGAGCGTCGAGGCGGGCCTTCTGGCTGTCGAGGGCGGCATCGAGGCGGGCCAGCTTCTCCTGGGTCAGCGGATCGGCGGCGCGCCGCTCGATCTCGCCGAGGCGCTGCTCGTTGGTGGCCTTATAGGCCTCGAACGCGAGCATGAGGTCGAAATGGGCCTCGTTCGCCTCGGGGGCGGTCACCTTGGTCTCGGGGGCGCTCAGGGGATGAGTCATGGATCTGTCCTGTGGGAGAGAGAAGGAAAAGCGGATGCCGAAGGCTCCGCCCGGATCGGGGCGCCGGCCGTGGTCAGGCGGGCGCGCGGTGGGCCGAGAGGCGGCCGCGCACGTCTTCCGCGCCAGGCGCCGCGATCACGCGGGCATCGGGCTGCATGGGGAAGGTGACGATGGAAATCTCCCACAGATCGATGCGGGAGATGCGGCGCACGCGGGTGCGCGGATCAGTGCGGGCGGCGGCGGCCTTGAAGCCGATGGAGAGCCCGTCGAGCGCGCCGAGGCGGATCAGGCTCGCCACCTCGCGCGCCCGCTCCACGTCGCCGGCAAGGCGCCCGCGCACATAGAGCCCGCGTGCATCCTCGACGATATGGGTCCACACGCCGATGGGCTCGGCGGGATCGTGCTGGTAGAGCATGCGCACCGCCCCCGGCCCGCGCGCGGCGAGACAGGCGGCGAACGCGCCGCGCTCGATGATGTCGCGGCCGAGATCGAGCATCTCGAAGCGGCAGGCATAGCCGGCGATGTCGGCGCCCGCTTCCCCCGCGCCGGGCGGGAAAAGCGCGGTGCGCGCCAGGGTGCTCATGCGCCCTTCGGATCGGCGCCGCGCGGCTTGCGGCGCTTGGCGCGCTCCAGCTTTTCCAGTGCCGCGACGAATTCGCGAAACACCCCGCCCGGGGCGGGCGCGCCGGGCGGCGGACTGGCGCGATGGAAGGTCGGGCCGAACGCACGGATGCGCGGCATGGACGCCTTGCGGCCGGGAGCACGCATGGAGGATCTCCGGTTGGCAATGGATGGACGGTGGGAGAGAGGATGGGCGAGCGGCCTGCCCCCTCCCCGGCCCGCACGCGGGAGAGGGCGCAGGGCGGGACCTTTGGCGGGACATCGCTCCCCAACAGCAGGTGCCCTCTCCCGCGTGCGGGGGAGGATTAGGGAGCGGTTGGTGAAATAATCAGGGCGGGAGAAAGGAGGCAAAGCGCGCGATGGCCGCCCCTCACTCGCCCCCGTGGCGGGCGTTGAAGCGGGCCAGCTCGCGCACGAAATCATCCAGCCGCTCGGTGGCCCGCGCGAGCCCCGCGAGCGCGCGGAACGCCACCGCCGAGGCGCTCGCCGCCCACAGCAGCAGCGCGAGATGCGCCAGGTCGCCGCGCTCGGCGAAGATGCGGATCAGGGCATCCATCGGGATGCCTAGGCGCCGGGTCCGCGGGTGCCGTAGCCCACGGCCGCGCGCTTTTCCGCATCGGTGAGGAAATCCGCCGCGCCCACCCGCGCCCACAGGTCCGAGCGCTCGGAGGAGAGCGCTTCCACCTGGTCGAGATCCGGTACCAAGGCGAGCCCCTGCCCATAGGCCGGCGCCAGCCAGGCGGAGAGCGAGGCCGCGAGCCGCTTCACCAGCGGCAGCACGGTGAGCCGCCACAAGGCGCGATGGGCCTCGGCATAATTGGCATAGGTGTTGTCGCCGGGAATGCCGAGCAGCATGGGCGGCACGCCGAGCGCCAGCGCGATCTCGCGCGCCGCCCCGTTGCGCGCGGCCTCGAAATCCATGTCCTTGGGGCTCATGGCCAGCGGCTTCCAATCGAGCCCGCCTTCCAGCAGCAGCGGGCGGCCGGCATTGGTCGGGCCCTGGAAGCTCGCCTCCAGTTCGCCCTTCAGCCGCTCGAACTGCTCGTCGCTGAGCGAGCCCGCGCCGCCATAGACCAGTGCGCCGGAGGGGCGCGCCGCATTGTCCAGCAGCGCCTTGTTCCAGGCGGTGGCGGCATTGTGCAGGTCGAGCGCCTGGGCGGCCGCCTCCAGCGGCGCGAAGCCGTAATGATCGTCCAGCGGATTGAAGAAGGTGAGATGCAGGATCGGCGGCACGCCGGCGGTCTCCGCGCCATCCTGGTGGATGCGCAGGGTGCGCCCGCCGAGCGTGTAGTCAAACGCCTCCGGCCAGCCCTCGGGGCCGGGCACCACGCGCACCCGGTCGGGGCGCAGCACATGGAGCTCGCGCACCACCCCCTCCACCGCCACAGCTTCCAGATAGGCGTTGCCGGCGACCATCAGATGCCCGCACAGGGCCTCCAGCAGGTCGGCGCCCTGGGCGCGCGGATTGGGCCGGGCGAGCAGATCGAGCAGCGGGTGGCGATCGAGCTCGCGCGGCCCCTGCATGAGCAGCAGCGGCACGCTGGCGGCGGCCTCGCTCACCATGCGCACTGCGCGATAGGCGATGGCGTTGCGCAGAAACCCCTCGCGCGCCAGCGAGCCATAGTCGCGCGGCGACCAGCGCGGCCGCCCCTGGCCGAAGAACGCGACCAACGCCGCGGCGCGACTGGCCTTGGCCTCGGCAGGGCGGGCGCGCAGCGGGGCGAGGAAGGAAGAGAGCATGCGGAAGGCTCCTTGCAGGGCAAGCCGGGGAACGCGGCAGCGGTAAAGACGTTGAAAGGCGAGCATCCGGGCGCGGGATCGCACGCCGCCAGATTTCGCAAACCGGATTTGGCAGGCAAGATCACCTGAAGCGATCCCGCGACGGAGATGCCGTCGAGGACCCTGCCATGCGAGCGAGGAACCGAGCACAATGACGACCACCGTGACCGCCCTCTACGACAGCCACGACGATGCCGCCGCGGCGGTGCGCGCGCTGCAGATGGCGGGTATTCCCCGCGACGCCATCTCGATCGTCGCCAAGAGCGCGGAGGCCGCGCCGCAGGACGAGCGGGACAAGGCACACGAGGACCACGTTGCGGAAGTGATTCACGATGCCGGCGCGGGCGCGGGCATCGGCGCCGGCCTCGGCGGGGCGGGCGGGCTTCTGGCCGGGCTCGGCATTATCGCCATTCCCGGCATCGGCCCGGTCCTCGCCGGCGGCTGGCTCATGTCGACGGCGGCCGGCGCGCTCGCCGGCGCGGCGGTGGGCGGGGCTGCAGGCGGCATCATCGGCGCGCTGATGGATGGCGGCCTTGCCGAGGACGATGCCCATGCCTGCGCGGAAAGCGTCCGGCGCGGCGGCGCGCTGGTGGTGGCGAAGGTGGACGCCGTGCGGCTGGACGCCGCCCGCACCATCCTGCGCGCGCCACCGGCCATCGATCCCGCGACGCGCGCGAACGAATACCGCAAGGACGGCTGGACGAGGTTCAATCCCGATGCGCCGGCCCATGCCGCCGAAACCGCACCGCGCCGGGAGCGGCCCGACCGGTTGGCGTGAGATCGGAGCGCTGCCTCGTCCCCTCACCCCGCCCCTCTCCCCGTCGGGGAGAGGGAGATTGGCGCACCGGCGGCGACTTGAGCTCACACGGCTCTAGCGCCGGAGGCCGGCGCACGCACCCACGCCAGGGGTGCCCCCACTCTGCCCTTCTCCCCGTGGGTGGGAGGGAGAAAGGGCTGGGAGGCGGGGCCGGGTCTCGATCATTTCCACCGCACGCATCCTGCCCCTCCCCGACCGGGGAGAGGGCCGGGGTGACGGGCGATCGCTAAAGCCCGCGCACACGCGGCGGCGCGGTTT
The DNA here is from genome assembly GCF_043195145.2 of Roseixanthobacter pseudopolyaromaticivorans. Taxonomy (NCBI): domain Bacteria; kingdom Pseudomonadati; phylum Pseudomonadota; class Alphaproteobacteria; order Hyphomicrobiales; family Xanthobacteraceae; genus Roseixanthobacter; species Roseixanthobacter pseudopolyaromaticivorans. The sequence goes on along the minus strand of NZ_CM195539.1, from coordinate 1,145,066 downwards.
TCGCGCCCAAGGCCAGGGCGGTGACGGCCCAGACCAACGCATCCAGCCGATCCGGCGAACGGCCGCTGGAGAGCCCGTCCAAGGCGAAATCGCACATCTCATCCTCCAGGGCCGGAAAGGCGCCGGCGTGGCGCACGCGGCCCTGCTCGTAGAGCGCGGCCACCGGCTCTGCGCGCAGGAATTTGCCGCGCGTCGCCCGCACCTGCTCCACCGGCACGCTCGGATCCACCTCGGCGAGCACGGCGCTGACCATCTCGCCGCCCTGGTTCACCTCGGCGACGATGCGGTCGGCGTCGAAGCGGCGGAACAGCGCCACCGCGCGCGCCGCCCAGAGCGCCGGGCGCAGGCCGCTTTCGCTCGCGTCCGCCAGCACATGGACCATGCCGGAGGCATCGATGCCGGCGCACACCAGGCCGCAGGCATCCGCCCCGGCGCGGGAGGAAGCCGGCGGGTCCACGCCAACCACGATCCGCACCAGCGGCGGCGCCTCTTCTTCGCGCGCCGCCTCAAGCGCCGCGCGGGACCAGAGCGCATCGGTCCGGTCCTCGATCAATTCGCCGTCCAGCTCCTGCCGGCCGAGGCGCGTGCCGCCGTAGCGGGCCAGCACCGCGTCGAGGAAGCCGGGGGCAAGATGCAGCGCATTCTGCGCCGTGCGGGCGCGGCTGATGGCGCTCGAAGGATCCGCCAGCAGGCGCCGCAGCAGCGCGGAGGGGCGCGGCGTGGTGGTGATCATCTGGCGCGGCCGGTCACCCAGTCGCAGGCCGAATTGCAGCATGTCGAAGGTTGAATCCCCGCGGCGCCATTTCGCCAGCTCGTCCAGCCAGGCGGCCTCGAACTGCGGGCCGCGCAGGCTTTCCGGGTCCTCGGCGGAAAAGCCCTGGGCCACCGCGCCGTTGTGCCACACGAGCCGCCGGCGCGTGGGCTCCCAGGCCGGGCGCTCGCCATCGGCATGGACGGACAGCAGGCCGGAGACGCCTTCCACCATCACCTCGCGCACGTCGGACATGGTCTCCGCCACCAAGGCGATGCGCCCCACCGGGCGCTGGGCGAACGGGGGGCGGCCGAGCGCGAGGCCGCGCACCCATTCCGCGCCCGCGCGGGTCTTGCCGGCGCCCCGCCCGCCCAGCACCAGCCAGGTGGACCAGGGGCCGCCGCCCTGAGCGGCATCGGGGGGCAATTGGTCCGGCCGCGCCCACATTTCCCAATCGGCGAGCAGAAGGCGGGCATCGGCCTCGGGCAGTTCAGCCAGGAGGCTCGGCGCCGTCCCCGCTTTCGCGCAGGCGATCAAGGCGGCGCGCAAGCTCGCGGCGGAAGGTGTCGAGGTTTCGTCCACGCAGGCCCTCCTCCGATTGCGCGGCCGCGCCGCCTTTGCCCGCTGCCGGGGATTTTTCGGCCGCGCCCGCGCTATCGAGGGCGCCGAGTTCGCGCACCACCCGCGCCAGCACCGCGAGGGCCTTCGCGTCCTTCTCGCTATCGCGGGCGCCGGGGCGCGACGGGGCCGCCTCCGCCCCATCCAGGGCGGCGACGCGGGCGTCGATTTCGTCCATCTGCCGCTCGGCGGCGTGCCACAGGCGGGCCAGAAAGGCGCGCCGGCGGCTGCGGCTCGGCGGCTTCGTGGCGCGCCCGACATAGCGGCGCGGCGCGGGCGCGTGATGCACCGTGCCGTCCGGCTCGACGATGCGATCGGCCCAGAAATAGACGGAGGCGAGGGACAGGCCGGTTTCGGCGGCAATCTGGCGGATCGGCGTGCCGGCCTCATAGAGGGCGCGCGCCAGAGCCGCCGCCTTCGGCGGGGTGCGGGGCATCTGGATCTCGCGATTGGGATCGGTGGTCCGAGGCGGGATGCGCCACGCGCCGGCGGACCGAACCGCCGCCGTCAGGCGCAAATCTCGAACATGGACTGAACATAGTCCTACAGCGCACCGCTGTCAAGGACTAATTTCCTAGTACCCCTAAACCCGCTCACCGCCGAACGGGCGTGGCCTTGCCTGCGAGCGCTTCGCGCATCCGGGCGCGCGCCCGCAGATGGGACATGGCCACCACATTCGACGCCTCGATGCAGACGCGCTCGAACCGCAGCACCATGTTGCGATGGCAGCCGCAGCGCAGGCAGAAGGCCGTGCCGGGGTCGAAATCGTGGCTCTCCATGGGAGAGGGAGCAAGGGAGCGGGGTCCAGCGGGCGAAAACATGGGCGGCCCTCCTCGGGGGCACGGACACGAAACCGAAACGGTCCAGCGGCAAGGCGCAGAGTGTCCCCGCAGCCTTGCCTCAAGCTGAGCAAGTGTACGGCAGGGCTGAAGGTTCCAAGGCTGCGTTTCGCCGTTCGCGACGACCGCGGCGAGGGTAGGGTCTTGCCCGCCGCGGTCGTCGCCGCCCGCCCAGCCCCCAGAATGGCACCGCATCGAGCGGTCTTCCGAGCTCGCGTTTTTCCGCCCCGGTAGCGGTGGAAATTTCCGCACGGACTGCTAAGGCTGGGGTGGCTGGAGCGTGCGGGGCCGCGGAATCATGAAATTCGCTGAAACTTTTGATTTATTGCAGTTTTTTGACACCTTCATCAGCTTCTCAGCGGCGTTCGTCTTCGGCCTGCTGATCGGCGCGGAACGCCAGTATCGCCAGCGCACTGCTGGCCTGCGCACCAACGTGCTGGTGGCCATCGGCGCCGCCGCATTCGTGGACCTGGCCCAGCGCATCGCCGGAACGACCGAGGCGGTGCGGGTGATCTCCTATGTGGTGTCCGGCATTGGCTTTTTGGGCGCCGGCGTGATCATGAAGGAAGGCATGAACGTGCGCGGTCTCAACACCGCCGCCACCTTGTGGTGCTCGGCAGCGGTGGGCGCCTGCGCCGGCACCGACATGCTCGCCGAAGCCGCCCTCCTCACCGCTTTCGTGTTGGCTGGCAACACTTTGCTGCGGCCGGTGGTGAATCTCATCAACCGCATTCCCATCAACGACAAGAGCGCGGAACAGACCTACGAGGTGCTCGTCATTACCACCAGCTCCGCCCTTGACGAGGTGCGCGATTTGCTGGTGGAACGCCTGGAAGCGGCCCACTATCCGGTCGGCGATGTGGAGGTGATCGAGCGCAGCAACGACAAGGTGGAGATTCTCGCCACGCTGGTCAGCACTGCGGTGGACGCTAGCGAAATCGATGCGGTGATCGCCGAGATCGAAAAGCATCCCGGCGTCCTGCATACCACCTGGAGCAGCAGTACGCAGGACTGACCGGTCTATTCTCGCACCAAGGAGGCCCGCATCCTCAGGCCGCGTTCTTGATCTTCAAACCATCCTCGAACGAGATTTGTTTATAGTCCGACAGGCTCGAGTACTTCAGCCCCACATCGGCCAGCGCATCCAGTTTGGCGGAGGTGTCGAACTTTTTCAGCTTGATCTTGTCGACATAGAAGGTATCGATCAGTTCGTTATAGACGCTGGTCTCGTCGATATAGATGGCGAACACCTTCACATCGCCGAAGCGAATATAGAAGCGGTTGCCCTGCGGCAGATCGGCGATATAGATGAAGTAGTTTCCAGCCGCGTCGAAGGCGTCGCCGAAGGTCTCGATGAGCTTGGGCAGGCTTTGATACTCCTTGATGGTGCCGGCCAGGAAGCCGATCGCCGGCTTGCCGCTTTCGGATACGGAGAACACTTCCTTCAACACGGTTTCCGGTCCGTCGAAAGAAATGTCGCCGCGATAGCCGAAACGGCCGGCCACATGGGTATCGGCGCTCAATAGAGGTTTTAACAGCCGCCCCTCGGTTTCGAGCTTGGCGAAAGGCGTATCGGAAACGGCGGTCATAGGGGTCGTCCTTCGATGTGATCGACGGGGCTCGTCGAGGCGTGGCCGTCGTTCGCATCGGCGGATCAGAGCCGGGGCGACCCGCGACGTCGGGAGAAAACGCGCCTGTCGCGGGGCGCAAAAGCAAGAGGAATGGCGCCGGGCGCCTCAGTCGCTTGTGATCATCACCTCGGGAAAGGTGTCGGGTTCCTCGATGTCGAGCCCGTCCTCCTCGGCCAGCTCGATGCCGACCAGACACACGTCGCCATCGTCAATGACGAGCTCCACCGGGGTAAGCGCCTGGCCCTGGCACGGGCCGATGAAGCAATGGCCGGTATCGAGGTCGAACTGGGCGCGGTGCTTGCCGCAGGTGATGAAATTGCCGTCCTCGTCCAGGAACTCGCCGGGAATGGTGTCGAGCCGCGTGCCCTGGTGCGGGCAGGCATTCTCGAAGCCGAAGAAGGCGTTGGACTTGCGCGTGACGATGATCGGCCAGGGCTTGCTGGCGCCGGTCTCGTCCAGCCGCGCGAGCACGAAGCCGCGCGCGCCGCCGTCGTCGATCTCATAGGTGGAGCAAATGGCGAACAGCTCGTTCATGGGACCCTGCCTTTCGAAACGGTCGGATGCGGGCGGCGTGTGCGAAAGCGGACATTGTGCGACCCGGCGCCGGGCGCCTGTCGGGTTTGGATCGCGCAACGCCCTGCGCGCGGCGCCGCAGCCCCGCTAGCGGCGCGCCAGCGAGCGCAGAAAGCCTTGGTATTCCTCGGTCAATTCCATATCGACCGCCGGCGCTGCCTTCATCAGCAGGTTGGCGATGAAGGGCTGGTCGTTGCGCGGGTCTTCCAGGGCCTCGCGCAGCACCGGAAGATTGTCCTCGATATGATGCAGGAAGGCGGCTTCCTTCTCCGCGATCAGGCTCCAGCGGGCGCGCATCCAACGGGCCAGGGGGTAGAGCACCTCCTGGATGAAATTGGATTGCCGGGCCTTCTCGAAGAAGCGCAGGCCGGTGTTCCAATCCTCCCGCGCCCGCATGGGCGGCGGCGGCCTGTCGCCTTCCAGCCATTTGCGCCCGGCCACACCGACGAAATCCTCCAGCAGGATCGGGTTTTCGTTGTGCGCGCGGAAATAGCCGACCGCGAGCGCGCCGGGATAATCCTCACCCATGCTGGCTTTCAGCGCCGCGTCCACGGTGTCCACCGCCGCCTTGTCGCCCTTCAGCGCCGCCGTCATGCAGAAGGCGAACAGCGCATCGTTTCCGACATTGCGGACACTGGTGCTCTTCAGATCCTCGGGCGTGAGGGCGGGCGTCACCCCGTCGACGGGAACGGCGGCCGTGCCGGCGCGCTGGGCGCTGATGAAGGCCGTGATCTCCAGCCAGCCCATGAAACTCGCCAGAAAGGCGTCCGGGTCCACGTGAACCACGGCCAGATTGATCGGCTGCTTGCGCTTTTGCAGTTCGACCATATCGGTCATGTCGTCGTCCCCGATCTCGCCGCGGATTGGCGTATTTGCGCCAATTCCCTCGCTCGAAAGGGGTCGATGCAAGCCCCATGCCGCAGGCTTTTCCGGAGCCGGGACGGCCGCGCCGGGGCGGCGACGAAGTCACGCACCGAGACGAAACCACCGCGGGCTACCGCCCACAGCCCTTCACATTACATAAAAATCATCTCCACAAAGGTGCGGTGCGGCGCAGCACTGGCTATAGAGTCGCAAACCCAGACCGGATTGACCCTTGATGAACCCGACCCGCGACGCCGCACACGCCCATCTTGCCCCAACGGCGGCCGCTCCCGAGGACCTGCATCTCGTGTTCGAGCGCCTCGCGGCCTATATGAACACCTGCATCCTCGGGCAGCCCGCGTTTGTGGAACTGCTGCTGGTGGCGGTGCTGGCGGATGGGCACCTTTTGGTGGAAGGCGCGCCGGGCCTCGCCAAGACCAAGGCCATCAAGGCGCTCGCCAAAGCCATCGACTGCGACGACCAGCGCATCCAGTTCACGCCGGACCTGCTGCCCTCCGATCTCACCGGCACGGACATCTACCGGCCGGAGGATGGCTCCTTCCGCTTCCAGCCCGGCCCGGTGTTTCACAATTTCATCCTGGCGGACGAGATCAACCGCGCGCCCGCCAAGGTGCAGGCGGCGCTTCTGGAGGCGATGGCCGAGCGGCAGGTGACGGTGGGCGGCAAGACCTATGTGCTGCCCAAGCTGTTCCTCGTCATGGCAACGCAGAACCCCATCGAGCAGGAAGGCACCTATCCCCTGCCCGAGGCCCAGCTCGACCGCTTCCTGCTGCACGTGAAGCTGGATTATCCGGACCTCTCCGCCGAGCGGCAGATCCTGCGGCTGGTGCGCGGCGAGGCGCAGGGCGAGGTGATCGATTTCGGCGAACGGGTATCGCAGACCGCCATCTTCGCCGCCCGGCGCGATGCGCTCGCCACCTATATGTCCGAGGCGGTGGAGGAATATCTGCTGCAGTTCGTGTTCGCCACCCGCACGCCGCAACGCTACGGCAAGGACCTTGCCGGCGTCATCGCGTTCGGCGCCAGCCCGCGCGGCACCATCGCGCTCGACCGCTGCGCGCGCGCCTTCGCCTGGCTGCGCGGACGCGACTATGTGGTGCCCGAGGACGTGCAGGCGATCGCGAAATCAGCGCTGCGGCATCGCATCCTGCTGACCTTCGAGGCGCAGGCCGACGGCATGAATGCGGACGACTTCCTCGACACGCTGATCGCCCGCGTGCCGGTGAAGTGAGCCCGCGCGAGGACCACAGATGAGCGACGCCCCGGCCGACGCCGCCTATGGCCTCATCGCCCGCCTCGACGAACTGATCGCGGCGCGGCCGGAGGGCGGGAAAAGCGCGTTCGCGCCGCGCGGCAAGGTGCGCAGCCAGCAGTTCGGCGGCTATCGCTCCGCGTTTCGCGGGCGCGGCATGGAGTTCGACGAGGTGCGCCTCTATCAGGCCGGCGACGACATCCGCACCATCGACTGGCGGGTGACGGCGCGCACCGGGCGCACCCACACCAAGCTGTTCCAGGAGGAGCGCGAGCGCCCGGTCCTGATCCTGCTGGATTGCCGCTCCTTCATGCGGTTCGGCACGCGCGACACGTTCAAATCGGTGCTCGCCGCGAAGGCGGCGGCGGTGCTGACCTGGATCTCCATCGAGGCCGGCGACCGGGTGGGCGGGGTGATCGTAACCCCATCGGGATTTCATTCTTATAGCCCCCAGCGCAGCCGCGGCCGCATCCTCGGCTTCGTCAAGGCCATGGCCGACGGCACCCAGGAGGGGTTCGAGCTTTCGCCCTCGGCCAAGGGCGCCCGGAGCGCAACGGCGCAGCCTGGGCCCGAGCCTTCGCTCGCCGATGCCGTGGCGCGCCTGCGTCGCACCGCGCGGCCCGGCACGCTGGTGTTTCTCATCAGTGATTTCCACGATTTCACCGAAGCCGCCGCGCGCGAGCTGAGCCGGCTAGCGCTACAGGCGCAGGTGACGAACATCTTCGTCTACGACGCGCTGGAAGAGGCGATGCCGGCGCGCGGCGCCTATCCGGTCAGCGACGGCGCCGCGGTGCGCGTGCTGGACGGCGACAACCGGGCCGCGCGCGAGACCTATGCCGCCCGCTTCGCCGCCCGCCGCGCGGCGCTGGATGCGCTCTCCCGCCTGCGCGGCATGGCCTTCGTTCAGCTCCAGACCGGAGACGACCCAGCCGCCCAATTGCACCCCGAGCGGCTGCGCAATGCGCGGCGGCAGGCCAGGAAGGCCGCCGCATGAAGCTGGCGCAGGCTTTCTCCCTTCCCGATACGCCGGCAACCCTGCCCGGCGCGCCCGCCGAGGATCCCTTGGCCGGGCTGCGCGACATCCACCTGCCGGGGCAGGTCTCGTTCTGGCCGCTGGCGCCCGGCTGGTGGATGCTGGCGGGGCTGGTGGTTCTACTGGCCTTGATCGGCGCGTTCCTGGAATGGCGCCGGCGCCAGACGCTGGCGTACCGGGTGGACCAGGAATTGAAGGCCATCGCCCGCGACACCGCGCGCCATCGCGACTCCCGCGCGGTGGCGGCTGCCGGCGCGGTGCTGATCCGCCGCATCCTGGTGACGCGCGCGGGCGATCCGGCGGCGGCGGCGCTCACCGGGGCCGAATGGCAGCGCGTGCTCGCCGAGGGCAAGGCGGGCCTTGCCCCGCCGTTTGCCGCCTTCGTCGCCAACGCGCCCTATCTGCCGGTCCATGCGCCCGGTGGCGACGGCGTGCCGCGCGACGCGCTGGTGGCGGCGCTGCGGCGCTGGGTGCGGAGCAACGCATGATCCAGTTCCAATGGCTCTGGGCGGCCGCGCTCCTGCCTCTTCCCCTGCTGGCCCGCTATCTGCTGCCCGCCGCCCGGCGCAGCCGCGCCGGGGCGCTGCGGGTGCCGTTCTTCGCGCAGATCGCGCCGGGAACGGGCGCGGGCGCGAAGGTGCGGCGCGGCGTGAAGCTCGCCTTGCTCACGCTGATCTGGCTCGCTTTGGTGCTCGCCGCCATGCGCCCGAGCTATGTGGGCAGGCCCGTGCCGATCCCGGTCGAGGGGCGCGACCTGATGATGGCGGTGGATCTCTCCGGCTCCATGGCGCGGCAGGATCTGACGCAGGACGGGCTGCCCACGGACCGGCTTTCGGTGGTGAAGGCGGTGGCCGACGATTTCATCGCCCGCCGCTCCGGCGACCGGGTGGGGCTGATCCTGTTCTCCAGCCGGGCCTATATCCAGACCCCGCTTACATTCGACCGCAATGTGACGCGCGACCTCCTGTCGGAGGCCACCATCGGCATGACCGGGCAGGAAACCGCCATCGGCGATGCCATCGGCCTTGCGGTGAAGACCTTGCAGGAGCGGCCCGAGGACAAGCGCGTGCTGGTGCTGCTCACCGACGGCGCCAACAATTCCGGCGTGCTCGATCCGATCCACGCCGCCGAGCTGGCGCGCCAGGAGCACGTGAAGATCTATGCCATCGGGGTGGGCGCCGACCGCCTCGCCATCGGCCAGCAGATCGTGAACCCGTCCGCCGACCTCGACGAGGCGGCGCTGGCGCAGATCGCGGCCATGACGGGCGGCCGCTACTTCCGCGCCCGCGACAGCGCCGGCCTCGCGGCGATCTACAACGACATCAATCTCATGGAGCCGGCGGCGGGCGAGCCGCTCTATCTCGCGCCCACGGTCGCGCTGTTCCAATGGCCGCTGGGCTTTGCCCTGGCGCTGAGCCTGATCCTCGCGACGTTCCTTCTCGCGCCGGCCCTCGCCCGTGGCCGCGCCGCCGGCGCGCCGCGCCCGGCGGCATCGGGCGATGCGGCCCCTGGCGTCGGGGGGCGGCCATGAACCTGTCGTCGCTCGCCCTGCCCCATCTGTTTACCGGCCTCCTGCCGGCGGCCTTCCATTTCCTGCGGCCGGGCTGGCTGTGGGCGATCGTGCCCGCGCTGCTGCTGGCCGCGCTCGCGTTCCGGCGGATCGGCGCGGGCGGCAGCCAGTGGCGCACTCTGGTGGATGCCCATCTGCTGCGCCATCTTTCGGTGCAGGAAACCGCGCGGGCGCGCCGCTGGCCGGTGCTGGCGCTGCTGCTCGGCTGGGTGCTCGCCGCGCTCGCCATGGCCGGCCCCACCTGGCAGAAGCTGCCGACCCCGGCGCTCGACCGGCTCGATCCCACGGTGATCGTGCTGAGCCTCGGCCAGAGCATGAATGCCACGGACCAGAGCCCCTCGCGGCTCGGTGCGGCCCGGCACAAGGTGGACGACATCCTCGCCCGCATGCGCGGCGGACAGGTGGGGCTGGTGATCTATGCCGACGCCCCCTTTGTCGCCTCCCCCTTGACCGAGGACGCGCGGATCATCGCGCAGATGCTGCCCGAACTCTCCACCGAGCTGATGCCGGTGCTCACGGACCGCGCCGACCTCGCGCTCGCCCGCGCCACCGCGCTGCTGCACGATGCCGGTGCGCCGGCGGGCCGCATCGTGCTCATCAGCGACGGGGCGGGGGATGATCCGGCGGCCACGGTGGCCGCCGCCAAAGCCGCCGCGCAGGCGGGATACCGGGTGAATGTCATCGGCGTCGGGACGCTGGCGGGAAGCCCGCTTCTGTCCTTCGACGGCGGCGTGCTGCGCGGACGCGACGGCACGGTGTTCACCACCCGCATGGACGAAGCGCGCCTGCGCGAGGTGGCGGCCGCCGGACGCGGCAGCTTCTCCGCCATGACGATCGACGAAGGCGACCTCGACACGGTTCTCGCCAAAGCCTCCGGCTCAGCCGTGCCACTGGACACCGTGCTGCAGGACAGCGGCCTTTCCGCCGACCAATGGCTGGACATGGGCCCCTGGCTGCTGCTGGGCGTGCTCGCGCTGGCGCCGCTGGCCTTCCGGCGCGGCTGGATCGCGGTGCTGCTGGTGGTGGCGCTCGCTGGCGCGCTGGCTCCGCGCGATGCCCAGGCCCAAGGCGTGAGCCCGCAAGGCGCGCCCCCGCAGAACCTGGATCTGCGGGCGCTGGATGGGCAGGGTGCGCAGGACGCGCAGGCCTCCTCCACCGGCGCCGGTGCGGGCGGATCGCGCGGCTGGACCGGATTGTGGCGCACCCCCGACCAGCAGGGCGCCGACGCGTTCGCCCGCTCCGATTACGGCGCCGCCGCGCGCAGCTTTGAGAATCCGCAATGGCAGGCGAGCGCGCTCTATAAGGCCGGCGCCTTCGAGGAGGCGGCCGCCGCTTATGCCGGGGTCCCGGACAGCGACTACAATCGCGGCAACGCGCTCGCCCGCGCCGGCAAGCTGGAAGACGCGATCAAGGCCTATGACGCCGCGATCGCCGCCCATCCCGGCCAGGACGACCCGGTCCGCGCCGATGCGGTGTTCAACCGCGAACTGGTCCAAAAGCTGCTGGACCAGCAAAAGAAGGACCAGCAGAAAAAGGATCAGGACAAGAAGGACCAGGACAAGAAGGATCAGAAGTCCGACGACCAGAAGCCGAAGGACGAGCCCGGCAAGGACGGCAAGCCGAAGGACGACAAGAAGGACCAGCCGCAGAAGCCGGGCGACGACAAGAAGCCCGATCAGCCGCCGCCCGCCCCGGACCCGAAGGCCCCCCCGCAGAAGCCCGAGCCGCCCAAGGCCCCGCCCAAGCCTGATCCCCAAAAGCCCGATCCCCAAAAACCGGATCCGCAAAAGCCTGAACCGCCGAAGCCTCCGGAGCAGAAGCCGCCCGAGCAGAAGCCACCCGCGCCGCCCCCCGCGCCGCCAAAGCCGCCGGAGACGCCGCCCCCGCAGCCGCCGCAGCAGCAGCCGCAACAGCCGGGAGCGCCCAAGCCACTGACCGAGGAGGACCAGAATCGCGAGCAGACCTTGCGCCTGGTGCCCGACGATCCGACCGGCCTTTTGCGCGCCCGCATCCGCAGCCATTATGGCGGCGCGGGCGTCGTTGACCCGCCGCAGAACTGAGTGATGACAGCGCACCGCTCCCTGTTCCGCTTCCTGCCGATGCTGGCCCTCATGCTGGCAGCGCTCGCGTGCGCCGGCTTCGCCGCCCCGGCCTTTGCAGCCGGGCCGACCGCCAGCGTCGATCGCACAACGCTGTCGGTGGGGGAAAGCTTCGAGCTGGTCATCACCCTGGTGGGCGGCGACGGCACCCAGCCGCCCGATCTCGCGCCCCTGGCGCGCGATTTCGACATTCTCGACCGCAACCGGGCGAGCCGGGTGGAATTGGTCAACGGCCGACGCACCCAGGTCAATGAATGGATCCTGACGCTGGCGCCGAAGCGGTCTGGCGCGATCAGCGTTCCCGCCCTCACCCTCGCCGGCCAGAGCACCCCGCCGATCCGCCTGTCGGTGGATGCCGCCACCGCTGTGGACCCGGCCGAGGCGCGCCCGCTGTTCGTGCAGGTGGAGCCCTTGGGCCCCGCGCCCTACGTGCAGGGGGAAATGCCGGTTGCGGTGCGCATCTATACCAGCGGACCCCTGCTGGGCGGGCGTCTGACCCCGCCGGAGGCGGTGGGAGCGACCTTCACCAAGATCGGCGACCAGCGGGTGTTCAGCAAGGTGGTGGGCCGCCAGCGCTACCGGGTGATCGAACAGGGCTACATCATGCGCCCGCAGCGCAGCGGGTCGATCGAGATCGGGCCGATCACGCTGGAGGCGCAATTGCCCGGCTACCGGGCCGGTCCGCTGCCCTCGGATATGGCGCGCCTGCTCGGGCGCAGCACCTCGGTGCCCATGGCCGGGCCGGATCCCGCGCTCGGGCGCGAGGTCACGCTGCATTCCGAACCCGTGAGCGTCGAGGTGAAGGCCCGTCCGGCGGAGGCCACGGGCTGGTTCCTGCCGGCGCAGGGTGTCACCGTCTCCAGCACCTGGAACCCGCCGCTCGCCCAGGCCAAGGTCGGCGAGACGTTGACGCGGACCCTCACGCTCGAAGCCGTCGGCGCCACGCCCAACCAATTGCCGCCCCTGCCCATCGCCGATGCGGACGGCGTGCGCCAATATGAGGAATCCAGCCGCTCGGACCAGGCCCTCATCAATGGAAAGCCTGGCGCGGTGTTGACCAAGACCATTTCGGTGGTGCCGACGCGCGACGGCACCGTCACCCTGCCGGGGCTGGAGGTGGGCTGGTGGAACACCGACACCAAGAAACAGGAGACCGCCCGGCTCCCGCCGGAGACCTTTACCGTGGCGGCCTCCGCACAGGCACGCCCCGCGCCGCCGCCGCCCCAGGCGCTGCAAGCGGCCCCGGTCGTGCTCCCGCAGGCGCCGGCGGAAGCGCCGGAGGCGAAGCTCGTTCTGCCGCGCTGGCTGGCGGAGCGGCTGGATTTGCGCACCGGCGCCGCCCTGGCCGCAACCCTGCTGGTGCTCGGCTTCACCGCGCTGCTGCTGCGGGGCCGCAGGGCCCGTTCGGCGCGCGCCGCCGCTCCCGCGCGCCCCATGCGGGGCCGGGTCACCGCCAGCGCCGCCTCCGCGCTTGAGGATCTGCGCGCCGCCTGCAAGGCGGACGATGCCGTCGCAGCCCACGCCGCCCTGCTCGCCTGGACACGCGCGGAAGGCGCTCCGGCTTCCGTCGCCGCCAACCGGATCCAGGATCATGCCTTCCGCACCCCGGCCATGGCCAAGGCGGCGGAGGATCTGCGCCAACATCTCTACGGCGGCGGCCGCGTGCGCTGGAGCGGCGCCGCCTGCCTCTCCGCTTTGCGCGATGAATGCGCCGCGCGGGCCCGCGCCACCCCAAAGCGGCAGCGCGGCCGTCTGGCGCCGCTCTATCCCCAGGCCGGCTAAGACCCGTCAAGCCAACGGGCGAAGACCGGGAAGAGACCTATTGGTTGGCCTTCTCGAACGCCCGCAGCATCTCGTTGCCGCGCGCCTGGGCGGCGGCGAGCGCCTCCTTCGGGGTCTTCTTGCCCGCCAGCGTCGCTTCCAATTCCTCCTCGATCACGTCGCGGATCTGCACGAACGAGCCGAAGCGCAGCCCCTTCGAATTCTGCGTCGGCGGGTTCAGCGTCATCTGGAGGATGGAGATATCGGTACCGGGATTCTTCTCGTAGAAGCCCTGGCTTTTCGAGAGGTCGTAGGCCGCCTGGGTGATGGGCAGATAGCCGGTCTGCTGGTGCCACCAGGCCTGCACGTCGGCGCGCGAAAGATAGGTGAAGAATTTCGCGACCCCGCGATACTCCTCCTTCGGGCGCCCGTTCAGCACCCAGAGCGAGGCGCCGCCGATGATGGAATTCTGCGGCGCGCCTTTGACGTCGGGCCAATAGGGCAGCATGCCATAGCCGAGATCGAACTTGGCATTGGCAAGGATCCCCGCGCGCGCCGCGGACGAGCCGACGGACATGGCGCATTCGCCGGAGAAGAACTTCGGATCGGCCTTGGACTGGCGGCCGCCATAATCATAGATCTTGGATTTCTGCCATTCAGCCAGCGTGGTCCAATGGCGTTCCACCAGCGGATTGGCGATCTCCAGCGCGGTGTCGAGGCCCCCCATGCCGTTCTGCTTCGTGCCGATGGGAATATTGTGCCAGGCCGAGAGGTTTTCCACATTCACCCAGGATGGCCACTGGGTGGTGAAGCCGCACGTCACCCCGGCCGCCTGAAGCTTCTTCGCGTCGGCTTCCACCTCCGGCCAGGTCTTGGGCGGGGCGCTGGGGTCGAGCCCGGCCTTGGTGAAGAGATCCTTGTTGTAATAGAGGATCACGGTGGAGGAATTGAACGGCATGGAGAGCATGTTGCCCGCCGTGTCGGAATAATAGCCGGTGACCGACGGCAGATAGGCCTTCGTATCAAACGGCTCGTTCGCGTCGGCCATCAGCTTGTAGACCGGATAGACCGCGCCCTTCGCCGCCATCAGCGTGGCGGTTCCCACCTCGAACACCTGCACGATGGCGGGATGCTGCTTGGCGCGGAAGGCAGCGATCGCGCCCGTCATGGTCTCCGGATAGGAGCCCTTGTACACCGGGACGATCTTGTATTCGCTCTGGGCGGCGTTGAAATCGCCGGCGATCTTCTCCAGCTTTTCCCCGAGCGCGCCCGACATGGCATGCCACCATTGGATCTCGGTTTGCGCGGAAGCCGGGCCGGCGAAGGCCAGGGCGGCGGCAACCAGCGCCGACGGCAGGATGGGGGATGCCATATGTGCCTCCTCGGGTGCGCCATGCACCAATCAGGCTGAACGCTTGATCGGTTAGCGTTACGTTTCCATGACAACACGGGACGAAATCTGCGGCACCCGCCTTGTCGGCGCCTCAGGCCTGGAGCCCACGCAGGATGGTTTCAAGATCGCGCGTCTCCGCGCCCTCGATCCGCCGCGCCGGCGCGGGCGCGCGCGGCAGGCCGGCGAGCGCGGCGCTGCGGGCATCGCTCGGGCTGAAGCCGAACTCGCCCCGGAAGGCGCGGCTGAAACCGGAGGCATCGGCAAAGCCGAAGGCTTCGGCGATCTGCCCGATCGCCCGCGCATCCGCGGCATCGGAGAGCGCGCTCAGGGCTGCCAGCAGCCGCTGGCGCTGGATATAGCGCGTGACGCCGCCCAGATCCTCGAACAGGCGGTAGAGGCGCGAGCGGGAGATGCCGAGCACGCGGCACAGGCTGGCGGGCGTCAGGGTGGGGGAATTCAGATTGGCTTGGATCATCCGCCGCGCCCGCTCCAGCGTGGTGCGCAGCAGCGGCGCCTGGGCCTGGGCCAGCGAATCTGGGCTCGGCGCGATGCAGGCCGCGAGCAGGGTGCGCGTGGCCTCCGCGACAGCCGGCACATCGGCGCTGGTCAGGCGGGGCAGCTGCCGTTCCAGGCTCAGCAGATAATCGGCCAGAAGTCCGCCGAGCCCGGTATCGGGGATGTCCGGCGGGGCGGCATCGAAAGCGGCGGACGTTCCGGCGAACAGATCGCGCGGGATGAACAGCGTCAGCACCCGCCGGTCCGAGCCGGCACCGACGAACGGCCGCGCCAGCGAGCGAAATCCCAGCGGCGCGCGGCGGCCGGGGATCTCGCTTTCGTAGAGCACCAGGCACCAATGGTCGATCGGGTCCTTGCCGAGGTGGCGCCAGCTGCGCTGGTAGCCGGCACCGGGCATGCGGGCGGAGGTCAGAGCAAAACGGCCGAGATCCCACACCGTCTTGTCGGCCTCGAACCCGACGGCCGGCGCGCTCACGAGCGAAAGATCCACGGTGGAGGCGATGAAATCATGCCAGCCGTCGAACTGCTCCGCCTTGGGCAGAGCAGAGGTGCTGAAATGCAGCGGGGCAAGCGGCGAGGAGGCCGCGCCGTCATCCGGCGCGCCCGCAACCGACGCTCCGGCCTGTTTCTGCTTCATCGCCACGAAAGACACGTCGTTTCCGCCTGCCCCCGCAGGAGCCCCCACGCACCATGTTAGCGCAGGAACGGCCAAGGTTGAACCTTTGCCGTTGCGATTCCTGCGCCGGCGAAGGATTGCGCCGTGCACCAGCTGATTGGGATTTGTCGCACACAGGCGGGACGGCACGCTCATCGCAAAGGCGACAGACCGCGCTAGTTTTGCTCAGCCCCTCACCGGCGTCCCCCCCGACCCGGCCGGAGGCGGTCCTCGGAGCCCCCCTGCTCCGATAGCGCTTCCCGGAAAGAGGCCCATCCTTTCCGGGAAGCCGGCATTTCACGCGCCGCTCCGGCGGCGGGCGCTTGAGGGTGAATGCATGCTGTCGCGTCGACGCTTCCTCGGATCCCTGCTGACGGCGGTGGCCGCCGCCCCGCTCGCGAGCCTCGCGCTGCCGCAGGACGCGCAGGCCCAGCAATGGCAGATCCCCAATCGCCGCTCGCCCAATTTCAACGGCCCGCCGGCACCCCGACGCGAGGCGCGCCCGCTGGCGCGGCCCGGCTATGTCTGGGTGCCCGGCTATTGGATGTGGAGTTCGCGCAGCCGCCGCTATGTCTGGGTGTCCGGCCGCTGGGAGCGCAACCGCCCCGGCTTCCGCCATGTGGGCCCGCAATGGGTGCATCGCGGCGGCGAATGGGTGTTCATTCCCGGACGCTGGGTCCGCTGACGTCGCGTTCGGGTGCCCCGGCGGGCGGATGCTGCATCACCGCCCGCCCGGACAGGGTCCGGTCAGGGCAGAATGGGACACCTCCAAGGGAGCGCCCGAAAGGGGGCCCGTCCTCCGCGGCGACGCGGGAGCACGGGCCCCTGACTTTTTTCACCGCCGTTCCGGCGATCTGACCTGTTGGGGAAGGGCCCTGCCCTTCCCCTTTTTTGCCGTATGGCCCGTTCAGCGCCGCGCGGCGGCGGGGCGGGGTTTCTCGTCCAGCCCCTCGGCTGGGATGGTGCCGGGAATATAATTCGGCAGCCGCCCCGCCGGGATGATGGTGACAAGCGCCAAGCCCGCCATCAGCAGCAGACCCATCTTCAGCGCCGCGAGCCGCGCGTCGGTATTGATGCGCACGGCTTCCGCCACCTGCGCCGGGCTTGCCGTCGTGCGCTCCAACACCCCCTTGAGGCGATCGTTGCTGACGAAGGTGATGGCATCGAGATCCACCTGGCTCTGGATTTCGGGCGGCAAAGTGGGATTGTCCGCGAGCCCGCGCATGATGCTCGCGGAGAGCAGGCCCACCAGCAGCGCGCCGGCCACCGCCGTGCCGATGGCGGCGGCGAGATTGTTGGCGGTGCCGCGCAGCGAACCCACGTCGCCGGCCAGTTCCTTTGGCGACGAGGTGACGAGCACGTTGAACACCAGCGTCACCAGCGAGCCCTGGCCGATGCCGAACAGCACGAGGCCGATGAGCACCGGGCCGGAACTCCAGTCGTTATGGACCACGAACGCCAGCCAGAGCAGGGCAACCGTGCACAATAGGAAGCCGGCACGGCCGATCTGGCGCGGGGTGAGCCGCTTATAGAAGCGCACGATCAGCATCGCCGAGAAGAAGACCGAGAGATTGAACGGCATCATGGCGATGGCGGTCGCGAGCGGCGAGCGGCCCTGGACGATCTGGATATAGAGCGGCACCGAGAAGTTCAGCGCCGCCTCCAGCGCCACTACCGAGAACATGGCGAACACGGCGGCGCGCTCCTGCGGCGAGGCGATGACCTCCAGCGCCAACAGCGGCGTCTTGCCGGCCGCCTGCCGGCGGCGCGTCCACACCAGGAAGGCCTGGCCGAGCACGATGCCGATGATGATCATCACCGGCGCGGGCGAAAGGCCGAACACATCGAACGGCGCCCCCGGCCGCGCGAGGCCGAGGCCCCAACGGTTGAGATTATTGAAGCCGAACGAGAGAATGATGATGGAGGCCGCCGCCAGCACCACGCCGACGAAATCGATCTTCACCTCCGGCCGGCCATGGTCCGGCTTCAGACGGAAGCTGAGCACGAACACCACAGCCGACAGCACGATCAGGATGCCGAACGCCGGGCGCCAGCCGATGAAGGTGCCGAGGATGCCGCCCACCAGGAAGGCGGTGACGCCCGCCGCCGCGCGGGCCGAGCCCAGCGCGCCGAGCGCGGTCGCCTGCTGGGTGCCGGTGTAATTCTCGGCGATCAGCGCCACCAGCGCGGGCACCAAAGCGGCACCCGCCGCGCCGCACAGGCCCTGGGCAAGGATCATCAAGGTGGCGTTGGGGCTGAAGGTCATCAGCACTTGGGCGCAGCCGAACAGCACCACCACGATGCGGAACACCCGCAGCGCGCCGAACCGCTGGTTGAGCTTGGCGCCCAGCATGACGAAGCCGGCGACCGAGAGCGAATACATGACGATGGCTGTCGCGACCGTCGTGGGCGGCACGTTGAAGCTCGCCACCATGCCGCCGAGCGCGACCGGGAGCGAGGCGACATTGAACGACATGATCACCTGCCCCAGCGCAATGGCGATCATCGGCACCCAGGATTGCGCGGAAGAGGATTGCGCGGAAGAGGCGTCCGCGCGCGCGGCGGCTTGGGCCGACATGGCGTTTCTCCGATTTTTTGCGTTTGGTCCGGCGATGGTCCGGCGCGCGCGGCGCCGGCGAAAATCAGGTCGCGGGCTGGGAGAGGAACAGGTCCATGCCGAGCTTCTGGGACAGGAACTGCGCCACGAGCTGGCCCTTCACGCTGTTGCCGGCGGCATCGAGGGGCGGGGCAAAGGTGCCGAGGCCGCCCTTGCCCGGAGACACCGTGACGATGCCGCCGCCGATGCCGCTCTTGCCCGGCAGGCCGATCTCGTAGAGCCAGTCGCCCGAGGTCTCGTAGAGCCCGGCAGTCGCCATCACCGCCAGCGCGTAATGGCAGACCATGGGGTCCACGACGCGCTCCTTGGTGATGGGATTGACCCCGCCGTCGGCCAGCGTCGCGCCCATCACGGCGAGATCGTGGGCCGTGACGTTGAGCGAGCATTGGCGCGTGTAAAGGTCGGTCGCCTCCTTCGGGTCGCAATAGATCCGCGACAGGCTCTGGAGCAGGCGGGCGATGGAGCGGTTACGGAAATTGGTGTCGGAGGCGCACCCATAAACCTCCTCGTTCAGCGGCAGCGTGCGCCCCGCGAACCGGGAGAGGCCCTCGTGGATGAAGCGCCATTTAGCTTCCGCCGAATCGCCCGGCACCAGCGAAGTGGTGGCGATGGCGCCGGAATTGACCATGGGATTGGTCAGCCCGTCTGGGCTGCGCTCCACAGCGGAGAGCGCGTTGAACGGCAGGCCGGTGGCGTTGGCACCTATCTTCTCGCGCGCCAGCCGCGGGCCGATGGCCTGGCAGACCAGGGCAAACACGAACGGCTTCGACACGCTCATGATGGTGAAGCCGACGTCGGTGTCGCCGACCTCATGGACGACGCCGTCGGTGCCGACCACGCAGATGCCGAACAGATCGCGCGGCACCTGGGCGAGCGCCGGATAGACCGTGGAATTGGCGCCCTCTCCGTTGTCCTTGAAGCGGGCGTGCGCGTCGATCACCAATTGGTCGATGCGTTCGCCCGAGGGCAGGTGGCCGGTGGAGACATAATGCGGCCCGGCATCGCCGAACGGCCCGGTGTGCTCCGTCATGTGATCCTCCCTTGCTGCGCATTGCGGCAGCTTTTCTGTCGGCGTCCGCGCGGGACGGGCGCCGGATCGTGACGCCGGTGCTCAGGCCGCCTTGATGAGGGCGTTGCGCAGGCGCTCTTCCGCCTCGTTGGAGAGCGAGGTCTTCAGGATGCGGGGCTTGTAGGGCTCGACCTCGGGCAGGACCTTGTCCTCCGTCACCGAGCGGACCAGCACGAACAGCGCCGAGGAATTGGCCGGAATGGTGCCGCCCAATTCCTTGATGAAGCTGTCGTTGATGCCGAAATCCACCAGCGAGCCGGAAAGCGCGCCCGTGCCGGCGCCGGCCACCGCGCCGATCGCCATGCCGGCCAGCGGGTTGAGGAACAGGATGCCCACCAGCGTACCCCACAGCGCGCCCGACATGCCGCCGCGCGCCGCGCCGATGGCGGTGAGGTTGACGGCCTGCTTGATATGAACCTTGCCCTCCGCATCGCGCTCGACCACGCAGGCGTCCTCAAGATCAATCAGGTGTTCGACATGGAGGGAGCGCAGCTTGTTCAGGACTTCGTCCGCGGCATGGATGCCATCGAACCCAAACACGACCAGATTGCTCATAACTTTATATTCCGCGACAAGGGAGGTTTCATAAAACCGCCAAATGGAAACCTGGCCGGTGAGCAAAACAGACAGGCGATTGATGTCGATGTCCATAGCGGTTCAATGTTGCATTGCCGCTGAGGAGATATCGCGCCGACCGCCCAGTATTTATGCGCCGGCCATCGAGTTATGCCGCATTCGAGCGGCCCGGCAATTGGCGCAGAATCCCGCGCCTGTTCCGCCCATCCCAATTTTCGCGACCGGCTTTTGCGCCCGCCGGCGCCCCTGGAACGCAAACCGCCCCCGCAGGGCAGATCTCGATCGCTCTAACAATTTGATCGGACTTATCTTTTTTGAGCAGACCAAACAGCCTTACAGATCCGCTCTAAAACGTGACGCTAAGGCATGGCCTGGGTCCCACCTACACTTTGCGTGCGATGCGGGAGGGCGAGCGTTGCAACGCCCAAGGCCCAGCGATACAAGTTCCCAAGGATTTTCTCGCGGCTTCTGCGGTATTGGACCAATGACGTAGCGCCCAGACGAGAATTTTCGACCCGCACCGGACGCTCTGAACTTGGGCTGACCGTCACGAGGGCATGTGCCGCGATGGCAGGAACCGCGATGGCAGGAACCGGAATGGCGGGAACCGGAATGGCGGGAACCGGAGAGGCGCACCCCCCAATGGCGGAGCAGACGAAACAGGTCGTTTCCGGCCCCGCCTTCGCCCGCCGCTGGCTCTGTTTTTTCCTGTTCTGGATCATGCTCGGCCGTGTCTCGGCGCTGGATCTTGGCGCGGGCGCCGTGATCTGCGCGCTGGCGGCATGGGCGAGCCTTCATCTGCTGGCGCCCGGCACCGGCCGCGCGAAGCCGGCTGCGCTGCTCGCCTTTGGCACGCGCTTTGCCCGCCGTTCCGTCAGCGCCGGGTGGGATGTGGGGCTGCGGGCGTTCCAGACCCCGGTGCGCATCCGGCCCGGCTTCATCACCTTCGCGTCGCGCTGCCCGCGCGGGCTGGAACGCCAATCCTTCTGCGCCGTCACCTCGCTCCAGCCGGGCACGCTGCCGCTCGGCGATTCGGACGCGGGGCTGCTGCTGCATTGCCTGGACACCGGCAGCGCGGTGCGCGACGATCTCACCCGGGACGAGGCGGCCTTCCGCGCCGCGATCGGGGACGGCGCCCGTGATGGCTGAAACCTTCCTCGGATTTGCCGCCTGCCTGCTGGCCTTCGCCGCCGCCGCCTTGGTGCGCCTGTGGCGCAGCCGGGGCGCGGCCGACCAGATGATGGCGGTGCAATTGCTCGGCTCCGTCGGCATCGCCGTGCTGCTGCTCATCTTCGCCGGCACCGGCGCACCAGCGGTTCTGGACGTGGCGCTGCTGCTGGCCCTGCTCGCCGCTTTCGCAGCTGCCGCCTTCCACAGCGTGCGCGCCGCCCCACAGGCCGAGGCGCCGCAGCGGAGCACCACCCCATGAGCGTGGCCCGCGACGTCTTCACCCTCCTGTGCCTCCTGGCCGGCGCCGGCTTCTTCCTGGCCGGAACCCTCGGCCTCCTGCGCTTTCCCGATTCCCTCTCCCGCCTCCACGCCCTGACCAAGGCCGACAATGTGGGGCTGGCGCTGATCGTGCTCGGCCTCTTGCCCCAGGCCGGCAGCGTGCTGGATGGCGCGAAGATGCTGGCGGTCTGGGCGCTGGTGCAGATCGCCTCCGGCACCGTGGCGCAACTGCTCGCGCAGGTCGCCCACGGCGAGAGCGGTGCGCAGGCCGGGGCCCTCGCCGATTCGCCGGACGCATCGCGCGGAGGCAGGCCGACATGAGCCTCGTCCTCGACAGTTTTCTCGGCGTGCTGGCCCTGGCGCTGGCGCTGCGCGTGCTGCTGGCGCGCGAGGCGCTCACCGGCGCCATCGGCTTTGTCGGGCTCGGGCTGGTGCTGGCGCTGGCCTGGGTGCGGCTCGATGCGGTGGACGTGGCGCTCACGGAGGCCGCCATCGGCAGCGGCGTCACCGGGCTGGTGCTGCTGCGCACCGCCTCCGCCGCGAAACCCGTCGCGCCGCAAGGCGTGGCGGTGCGCGGCCTTGCCGCCCTCATCGCCTTCGCCGTCTTTTGCGGCCTCGCGGCGCTGGTGCTGACCTTGCCGGAACCGGCGCCCTCGCTGGCCGAGGAAGCGGCCACCCATCTGGAGGCGACCGGGCTCGGCAATCCCGTCACCGCCGTGCTGCTGGTCTATCGCGCGCTCGATACGCTGCTGGAAACCGTGGTGCTGCTGCTGGCGCTGATCGGCGTGTGGTCGCTCTCCGCCGACCGCGACTGGGCCGGCGCGCCGCCGCCTTTGTGGCGGTTCGCGCCCACGCCGCCGCTGGTGTTCCTGGCGCGGCTCCTGCCGCCGCTCGGCCTTCTCATGGGGCTCTATCTGTTCTGGACCGGCGCGGACAAGCCCGGCGGCGCGTTCCAGGGCGGCGCCGTGCTCGCCGCTTCCTGGCTGCTGGTGCTGCTCGCCGGCCTGCGCGCCCCGCCGGCCGCCGGAAGCCGCAAGCTGCGGGCCTTGCTACTGCTCGGCCCGTTCTCCTTCCTCGCCGTCGGCGCGCTCGGCGCGGTGTTTGCCGGCGCGTTTCTCGCCTATCCCGAGGGCCTTGCGAAACCCATTATCGTCATCGTGGAAATCGCCATCACCGTGTCCATCGCCGTGACGCTCGGCCTACTGGTGCTGGATCCGCCGCAGGCGCTCGACGTTCAGGAAGGGCGGAGCGCCCCATGAGCGCGCTGCTCTCCACCCCCACTTTGTTCGGCCTCGCCGGCGCGGCGCTGGTGGCCATCGGCCTCTATGGGCTGATCGTGCAGGGCGACGCGGTGCGCCGCATCCTGGCGTTCAACATCCTCGGCGGCGGCATCTTCCTGCTGTTCGGGGTGATCGCGCGGCGCGGCGCGGGCGCCGGCTTCGGCGGCGATCCGGTGCCGCAAGCCATGGTCATCACCGGCATCGTGGTCGCCTTCTCCGCCACCGCACTCGCGGTCGCGCTGGTGCGGCGGCTCCAGGCCCTGCCCCCGGAACCGGAGGACGAGGCCGAGGCGACCGACGGTGCATCGACCGAGGGCGAGGCGGCGTCATGAGCCTGATCGCCTCCGCGCACGCCTCCCCGCTCGGCCTGCTGCTGGTGCTGGCCGTCATCGCGCCGCTGTGCGGCCTCGCGCCCCTGCTGCTGCTGAAGAGCCGCGCGGCGGAGCGCTCGGCCCTGGTGTTCCTCGCGGCCGGGCTCGCCATCGTGTGCGCCCTCTGTTTCGAAGTGGCCCGCAGCGGCGCGCCGCTGGCCTATTTCCTTGGCGGCTTCCGGCCGCCGCTCGGGGTCGGCCTGCGGGCGGATGGGTTTTCCGCCTTCATGCTGGGCGTGACGGCGGTGGTGATCGTCGCCGCCGGCCTGTTCGCCATGACCGCGCCCGGGGCGGACACGCCGCGCATGCCGCTCGCCTTCTGGATGCTGCTGCTGGGCGTGTGGAGCGCGCTCAACCTCGTCTATGTGGCGGATGATCTGTTCGCGCTCTATGTGGCGCTGGAGCTGCTCACCTTCGCCGCCGTGCCTTTGGTGTGCCTCGACGGGCGCGCGAAGACGCTCGCGGCGGCGCTGCAATATCTGCTGTTCGCTCTGTTCGGCTCGGTGCTCTATCTGCTGGGCACGGCGCTGCTCTATGGCACCTACGGCACGCTCGACATCATCCTGCTGGCGCAGCGCGCCCATGGCGAACCGGCGCTGTTCGCCGCCCTGGCGCTGATGACCGCCGGCATGCTGGCGAAGGCCGCGCTGTTTCCGCTCTATCTGTGGCTCCCGGCGGCCCATGCGGGCGCGCCCGCCGCCGCCAGCGCCATTCTTTCCGCCGTGGTCATCAAGGCGCCGATCTTCCTCGTGGTGCGTTTCTGGTACGATATCGCGGCCCCGGCGCAGACCGCCGCCGTCGCACCGATCCTCGCGGCCCTCGGTGCCGGGGCGGTGGTGCTGTGCGGCGTGTTCGCGCTGCGCCAGGCGCGGCTGAAGCTGCTGATCGCCTATTCGACGGCAGCGCAGATCGGCTATCTGTTCCTCATGTTCCCGCTGGCCGCCAGCGCGGGCGCGGGCCTGTGGGGCGCCATCGCCTGGACCGGCGGGGCGCTTCACCTCGTCTCCCATGCCCTGTCGAAGGCGGCCATGTTCATGGCGGCGGGCGTGATCGCCGAAACCCTCGGGCATGACCGCATCGCCAAGCTCTCCGGCATTGGCCGCATCGTGCCGATCAGCGTGTTCGCCTTCGCCCTCGGTGGCCTCTCGCTGATGGGCTTGCCGCCGAGCGGCGGCTTCGTCGCCAAGGTCATGCTGCTCACCTCGGCCGTGCAGCAGGGCGCATGGTGGATCGCCATCGTCATCCTCGTCGGCGGGCTGCTCGCGGCCGGCTATGTGCTGCGGGTGCTGCTGCCGGCGCTGCAGCGGCCCGTGGCCGAGGTGCTGCCGGTGCCGGCCGCGCGCTGGCGTGAGATGGTGGCCCTGATGCTGGCGCTCGGCGCGGTAGCGCTCGGCTTCGTGCCGCTCCAGCCGGCGGCGTTTCTCGCCATCGGCCGGCCGGCGAGCTGGGAGGGAGCGGTCCCATGACCCTCGCGGCCATCCTGCTCGTCGCGGCCCCGGCGGTCCCGTTCCTGCTGGCGCTCGCCTGCGCGCTCAAGCCGGTGCGCCGCGTCGCCCCGCTGCTCCTGGCGCCGGCGGCCGTGCCGGGATTGCTGGCAGCGCTGTTGGTGCCGCGCGACATCTTCGTGCTGGTGGCGCCCGCGCCGTTCCGCATCAGCTTCTTTCTCGACGTGCCCGGCGCGATCCTTCTGGGCGGCGCGGCGCTGCTGTGGATCGCCGCCGGCACCTATGCCGCGACCTATCTCGCCAAGGACCCGCGCCGGGGCGGCTTCTGCGTGTGGTGGCTGCTCACGCTCTCGGGCAGCTTCGGCGTGTTCATCGTGGCGGATGTGGCGAGCTTCTATCTCGCCTTCGCGCTGGTGAGCCTCGCCGCGTTCGGCCTCTCCGCCCATGACGATACCGCGGAGGCGCGCCGCGCCGGCATCGTCTATCTCGCACTCACCCTGTTCGGCGAGGCACTGCTGATCGCCGCCTTCGTCATGCTCGCCTCCGGTAGCCCGCAGGCCAATCCGCTGATCCGCGACGCGGTGGCCCAATTGCCGCTCTCGCCCTGGCGGGACGCGATCCTGCTGCTTCTGATGGTGGGGTTCGCCCTGAAGATGGGGCTGGTGCCGCTGCATGTGTGGATGCCGCTCGCCCATTCGGTGGCGCCGGTGCCGGCCTCGGCGGTGCTGAGCGGCATCGTGGTGAAGGCCGGCGTCATCGGCCTGCTGCGCTTCCTGCCGCTCGGGGTCGCGACGCCCCATTGGGGCCTCGCGCTGAGCGTCGCCGGCATCTTCACCGCCTATTACGGCATCGCCCTCGGCCTCACACAGAAGCATCCCAAGCGCGTGCTGGCCTATTCAACCGTGAGCCAGATGGGTGTTGTCGCGACCGTCATCGGCGGCGCGCTCGTGCAGGGCGATAGCGCCGCCGCCGCCATCGCCGCCTTCTATGCCGCCAATCATATCCTGCTGAAGGGCGCGCTGTTCCTGGCCGTGGGCATCGCGGCGGCGACCGCGCCGGGCGCGGTGATGCCGGTGCTGGGCCTTGCCGGCCTTCTCGGCCTCAGCCTCGCGGGCCTGCCCTTCACCGGCGGGGCGCTGGCGAAGCTCGCCATCAAGGGGCCCATGGGCGATGGCGCGGCCGGCTTCCTGCTCGCCCTCTCGGCGGCGGGCACCACATTGCTGATGGCGAAGTTCGTGCTGCTGTTGCGCGACAGTGCGAAGGGCCGCGCCGCCTTCCCCCTGCCCTCCCAGGGCCTGCTTGCGCCTTGGATCGTGCTGAGCGTGCTCGCCCTCGCTTTGCCCTTCACGCTCTATCCGCTCGTCACCGGGGAGCGGATCGTCGCCGCCTTCGCTTTGGTGAATGTGGAGAAGACGGCGGTGCCGGTGCTGCTGGGCCTCGCGCTCGCATTCGCGCTGCACCAGCGCGGCCCGGCGCTTCCCGACGTGCCGGCGGGCGACGTCCTGGTGCTCGCCGAGCGCCTCGGGCCGCTGCTCGCGCGCACCCTGGCGGGCGTCGGCCGGCTCGACGACGTGCTGCGGCGCTTCGCCGTGGCGGGCCTGCTGCTGGCCGGCCTCGTGATCGCGCTCGCGGTCGCCGTGAGGGCCACGCCATGACGATTTCGCCCGAAATGCCGCGCGGCGGCGGGCAAAGCCCAAGTCCATTTCGCCCCGGCCCGGAGCCGCGTGCCGCGATCTCCAATAATCGGAATGTAAACCGCCGTGCGCGGGCCTGTATTCCGCTTCCCGCATCCCCGTCACCCCAATGCCAAGTTGGTGCTTTATGCGTGATGCCTCGGCGCGTCCCGGCATGCACTGGCCCGAAAGGAGCGTTCCGTGTCCGCTAGCAAACTGAAGACGCGCGCCAAGGCGCACAGCACCGGACGGCGGCTCGCGCTCGCGGCGGTGCTGCTCTCCCCCCTGGCCCTGACCGCCTGTGGCGGCGAGCAGACCGCCGCCGCCCCCGAGGTTCGGCCGGTCCGCGCCATCAAGGTCTCGACCCGCAACACGCCGGACGACCTCACCTTCACCGGCCATGTGGAGGCGATGAACGAGGTCACCTACGCCTTCCGCATCGGCGGGCGGATCATCGAGCGGCTGGTGAATGTGGGCGACCATGTGGACGCCGGGCAGGTCATCGCCCGCCTCGACCCGCAGAACGAGGTCAACGCCTTGCGCTCCGCCCAGGCGGCGCTGAGCGCGGCGCAGGGACAGCTCGGCGTCTCGCGCAACACCTATGAGCGCCAGCGCGCCCTGCTGGCTCGCGGCTTCACCCCGCGCGCCCAATATGAGCAGGCCGAGCAGGCCTATCTCACCGCCCGCTCGCGGGTGGAGGATGCCGAGGCGCAGGTGAAGATCGCCACCGACCGGCTGGATTTCACCGAATTGAAGGCCGATGCGCCCGGCACCGTCACCGCCCGCCGCGCCGAGCAGGGCGAGGTGGTGCAGCCCGGCCAGGCCATCGTCCAGGTGGCTCGCAAGGATGGCCGCGACGCGGTGTTCGACGTCTCCGCCCAAGTGCTGCGCGACATGCCCGCCGATCCCGAGGTGCAGGTGACCCTGGCGGACGGCAGCGGCGTGACGGCCAAGGGCCGGGTGCGCGAGGTCGCGCCCCAGGCCGATCCCGTCACGCGCACGTTCCAGATCCGCGTGGGCCTGATCAATCCGCCGGAGGCCATGCGCCTCGGCTCGACGGTCAATGGCTCGGTCGCGGTGGACACCGGGCCGGTGATCGAGATTCCGGCAAGCGCCCTGACCCGCATCGACAGCAAGCCGGCGGTCTGGATCTTCGATCCCTCGACCAAGACGGTGGCGCTTCGGCAGGTGGATGTGGCCCGCTTCTCGCCAGCCACCGTCACCGTGGCGGACGGCCTCAAGAATGCGGAAATCGTGGTCACGGCCGGCGTCCAGGCGCTCCATCCGGGCCAGAAGGTCCGCCTGCTGGGGGCGAACCTGTGAGCGGCCTCAATCTCTCCGAATGGGCGCTGAAGCACCGCTCCATCGTCATCTATTTCATGGCGGTCGCCGTGCTCGCGGGGCTGCTCTCCTATGAACGGCTGGGCCGGGGCGAGGACCCGACCTTCATCATCAAGACCATGGTGGTGCAGGCCTCCTGGCCCGGCGCCTCGGTCGAGGATACGCTGAAGCAGGTCACCGAGCGGCTAGAGCGCACGCTCCAGGAAACGCCAAAGCTCGACTTCCTGCGCAGCTATACCAGCGCCGGCGTGACCACCATCTTCGTCAACCTCAAGGGCAGCGCGACCGCCCAGGAGGTGCCGGACATCTGGTACCATGTGCGCAAGAGCATCGGCGACATGCGCCACACCCTGCCGCAGGGCGTGCAGGGACCGGGCTTCAACGACGAGTTCGGCGATACCTTCGGCATCATCTACGGCTTCACCGCCGACGGTTTCAGCCAGCGCGAATTGCGCGATTATGTGGAAGAGGTGCGCTCCAAGCTGCTCCAGGTGCCCGATGTCTCGAAGATCGAGATCCTGGGCGCGCAGGACGAGCGGATCTTCGTCGAGTTCAACATGCAGGAGCTGGCGAGCCTCGGCATCGACCGCTCGGCGGTGCTGGCCGCGCTGCAGAGCCAGAACATCGTCAGCCCCGCCGGCAGCGTGCAGACCGGGGAAGAGGCGATCTCGCTGCGCGTCTCCGGCGCGTTCGATTCCGAGCAGGACATCGCCAACGTCAATTTCGTCGTCAACGGCCGCGTGCTGCGGCTTTCCGATATCGCGACCGTGCGCCGGGCCTATGCCGACCCGCCGCAGCCGCTGTTCCGCGTGAACGGCCAGCCGGCCATCGGCCTTGCCATCGCCATGCGCGACGGCGGCGACATCCTCGCGCTGGGGTCGCGGCTCAAGAGCGCCATGGCCGGCATCACCGCCGATTTGCCCATCGGCATCGAGCCGCATCTGGTGGCGGACCAGGCGGTGACGGTGGACACCGCCATCGGCGAGTTCATGTCCTCGCTCTGGCAGGCGGTGGGCATCATCCTGGTGGTGAGCTTCATCAGCCTCGGCGTGCGCGCCGGCATGGTGGTGGCGCTCTCCATTCCGCTGACGCTCGCCGTGGTGTTCTCGGTGATGGAACTCGCCGGCATCGACATGCAGCGCATCTCGCTTGGCGCGCTCATCATCGCGCTCGCGCTCATGGTGGACGACGCCATGACCACCACCGACGCCATGATGAACCGCCTCGCGGCCGGCGACGACAAGGCGAGCGCGGCCACCTTCGCCTTCCGCACCTATGCGTTCGCCATGCTGGCGGGCACGTTCGTCACGGTGGCCGGCTTCGTGCCGGTGGGATTTGCGGCCAGTTCCGCGGGCGAATACACCTTCTCCTTGTTCGCGGTGGTCTCCATCGCGCTCATCGTTTCCTGGTTCGTGGCCGTGCTGTTCGCGCCGCTGCTGGGCGTGGCGATCCTGAAAGCACCGGACAAGACCAAGAAGAGCGAGCCGGAAAAGCCCAGCAAAGTGCTCGGCATGTATCGCTCCCTGCTCACGCTGGCGCTGAAGGCACGCTGGATCACGGTGGCCATCACGGTCGGCCTGTTCGTGCTCTCCGTGCTGGCGATCCCGCTGATCCCGCAACAATTCTTCCCGTCCTCGGACCGGCCGGAGCTGCTGGTGGATCTGCGCCTGCCGCAGAACGCCTCGATCTACCACAGCGAGGATATCACCCAGCGCTTCGACGCCATCGTGCGCGCCGATCCCGACGCGGAGCGCTTCAGCTCCTATGTGGGGCGCGGGGCGATCCGCTTTTACCTGCCGCTCAACGTGCAGCTTCCCAACGATTTCTTCGCCCAGTCGGTGATCGTCGCCAAGGATGTGGCGGCGCGCGAGCGCCTGCGGGTGAAGCTGGAGAAGGTGCTGGCGGAGCAATTCCCTGAGGTGGTGGGCCGCATCTATCCGCTGGAACTCGGCCCGCCGGTCGGCTGGCCGGTGCAATATCGCGTCAGCGGGCCGGATATCGAGAAGGTGCGCCAGATCGCGTTCCAGCTTGCCGGCGTTATGGCCTCCGACGCCAAGGTGGAGAAGGTCAATTTTGACTGGATCGAGCCCGGGCGGCAGGTGCGCATCCGCGTCGACCAGGACCAGGCCCGCCTGCTCGGCCTCAGCACGCAGGCGCTGGCCGGCGTGCTCAACACGGTGATGACCGGAACGCCGGTGACCCAGGTGCGCGACGACATCTATCTGGTGAACGTCGTCGCCCGCGCCACCGACGAGCAGCGCGTCTCGCTGGCCAATCTCGCCAGCCTGCAGGTGCCCCTGCCCAGCGGCCGCACCGTGCCGCTGAGCCAGCTCGCCAGCTTCGAATATGTGCAGGACTATCCCGTGGTGTGGCGGCGCGACCGGGTTGCCACCCTGACCGTCCAGGCGGATGTGATCGCCGGCGCCTTGCCCGAGACGGTGGTCGGTGCGCTGGCGCCGAAGATCCAGGAGCTGGCGAAGACCTTGCCGCGCTCCTACCACATCGTCACCGGCGGCACGGTGGAGGAGAGCGCAAAGTCGCGCGCCTCGGTGCTGGCGGTGGTGCCGGTGATGCTGCTGATCATGCTCACGGTGCTGATGTTCCAGCTTCAGAGCTTCTCGCGGCTGGTGCTGGTGCTCTCGGTGGCGCCCCTGGGGCTGATCGGCGTCTCCGCCGCGCTGCTCGCCTCCGGGCGGCCGCTGGGCTTCGTCGCCATCCTCGGCATTCTCGCTTTGATCGGCATGATCACCAAGAATGCGGTGATCCTGATCGGCCAGATTGAGGCCGAGCGGGCGCGCGGGGCGAAGGTTCAGGATGCGGTGATCGCCGCCTCCTGCACTCGCTTCCGTCCCATCATGCTCACCGCCATTTCCACGGTGCTCGGCATGATCCCGATCGCGCCGACCGTGTTCTGGGGGCCCATGGCCTTCGCCATCATGGGCGGCCTGCTGGTGGGCACGATGCTGACCCTGATCTTCCTGCCGGCGCTCTATGTCGGCTGGTTCGGACCCGACGCCCCGCCGGAGCACGTCTCCGAAGCGGTAACGGCATAGCCAAGCCGGCCGGGCCGCAGCCTGCGGTCCGGCCGGGCACGACACGTGCGGGACATTGGAGAGCATCATGAGCGAACCCACCGCCAGCGGGCGCACCCCGGTATTGATCGACTTCGCCCTCCAGGGCGGCGGCTCGCACGGCGCCTTCACCTGGGGCGTGCTCGACCGCCTGCTGGAGGAAGACTGGCTGCGCATCGACGGCATTTCCGGCACCTCGGCCGGTGCCATGAATGCGGCGGTGCTGGCGGACGGCTTCGCGGCCGGCGGCGCGCCGGGCGCGCGCGAGGCGCTGGCCACCTATTGGAAGCGCGTGGCGGAGGCAGCCCGCTTCAGCCCGTTCCAGCGCGGCCCCATCGACAAGATGCTGGGGCGCTGGACGCTCGACAATTCTCCGCTGTTCGTCGGCCTCGACCTGATGTCGCGCCTCTATTCGCCCTACGATCTCAACCCAGGCAATTCCCACCCGCTGCGCAGCATCCTGGAAGACCTGATCAATTTCGAGCGGCTGAAAACCTCGCCGATCCGCCTGTTCATCACCGCCACCAATGTGCGCACCGGGCGCGGGCGGGTGTTCCGCAATGCCGAGATCACGCCCGACGTGCTGCTCGCCTCCGCCTGCCTGCCCACCATGTTCCAGGCCATCGAGATCGACGGCGAGAGCTATTGGGACGGCGGCTATTCCGGCAATCCCACCATGACGCCGCTGGTGCGCGAGCTGGATTCGGACGACACCATCCTCATCCCCATCAATCCGGTCGAGCGCGCCGGCACGCCCAATTCGGCGCGGGAAATCCTCAACCGCCTCAACGAGGTGTCCTTCAACGCGGTGCTGCTGAAGGAATTGCGCATGATCGCTTTGCTGCGCCAGGTCGCGGACCCCGGCCACAGCGAGGGCGCGCAATGGGCGAAGATGCGCATCCACATGGTGCCGAACGCGCTCATGTCCACGCTCGGCTATTCCTCCAAGCTGAATGCGGAATGGGAGTTCCTCTCCATGCTGCGCGACGAGGGCCGCAAATCCGCCGAGGCGTTCCTGGCGCGGGACGCCGACAATCTCGGCAAGCGCTCCTCCATTGATCTCGACGTGCTGCTGGAAGGCGTGTGAGCATGGGACTTCTCGGCATCCTCCTCGGCCTCGGGCTGCTCTTGTTCCTGGCCTTCCGGGGCTGGTCCATCCTGCTGCTGGCGCCCATCGCGGCGCTGGTGGCGGCGGCGTTCTCGGGCGAGCCGCTGCTCGCCCATTGGACGCAGACCTTCATGAGCAATGCCGCCACCTTCGTGGCGCAGTTCTTCCCGCTGTTCCTGCTCGGCGCCCTGTTCGGCAAGCTGATGGACGACAGCGGCTCGGTGACCGTGATCGCCGACACCATGACCGAGAAACTCGGTGAAAAGCGCGCCATCCTCGCGGTGGTGCTGGCGGGCGCCATCGTGACCTATGGCGGGGTGAGCCTGTTCGTCGCCTTCTTCGTGCTCGCGCCCATGGCGATCGCGCTGTTCCGCTCGGCGGGCATTCCGCGCCGGCTGATGCCGGCGGCGATCGCGCTCGGCACCTCCACCTTCACCATGTCGGCCCTGCCGGGCACCCCTGCGATCCAGAACGCCATCCCCATGCCGTTCTTCGGCACCACGCCATTCGCGGCGCCCGGGCTGGGCGTGATCGCCTCGCTCATCATGCTGGGCTTCGGCATGTGGTGGCTGATGCGGGCGGAGCGCGTGGCGCGCGCCAAAGGCGAGGGCTTCGGCGACGAGACCCCGCTCGATGCGGGGGTGGCCGACGACCAGTTTATCCGCGAGCGCGCCACCGCCTCCCATGAATTCGACACGGCGGAACTCTCCCACGGCGCCCACAGCACAAGCCGCCCCTCCTTCCTCGTGGCGGCGACGCCCCTGGTGGTCGTGGTGCTGGTGAACCTGCTGATGTCCATGGTGATCTTGCCCCGGCTGGACGTGAGCTTCCTCGCCGAGGAACGCTGGGGCTCGACAACGCTCTCCGCCGTGGGCGGCGTGTGGGCGGTGGCGACCGCGCTGACGGCGGCGATCCTGGTGCTGCTGGCGTTCAATTTCCGCCGCCTGCCGGACCTGCGGGCCACCATGGACGCGGGTGCCAATGCCTCGGTGCTGCCGGCCTTCAGCGTCGCGAGCCTGGTGGGCTTCGGTGCGGTGGTGGCGGCCATGCCGGCGTTCGAGCTGGTGCGCACCTGGGTGCTGGATATCCAGGGCGGACCGCTGGTGTCGCTCGCCATCGCCACCAACATATTGGCGGCGCTCACCGGCTCGGCCTCCGGCGGCCTCACCATCGCGCTCGATGCGCTGGGCGCGTCCTATATGAAGCTGGCGGCGGAAACCGGGCTCGATCCCGCGCTGATGCACCGCGTGGCGGTGATCGGCGCCGGCACGCTCGACAGCCTGCCGCACAACGGCGCGGTGGTGACGCTACTCGCGGTGTGCGGCTCGACCCACGCGAAGAGCTATTTCGACATCGTCATGGTGGCGGTGGTCGGCGCGATCCTGGCGCTGGTGGCGGTGATCGTGCTGGGCAGCACACTCGGCTCGTTCTGAGCCGGCTCGTTCTGACGCCATCCGACACCGGGGCCGGCGAAAGTCGGCCCCGCTTCAGTTCCGCAGGCCGCCGGTGAACACCGTGATGGGCGCGGTCACCACCCCGCCCACGGCGGCGCCGAGCACCTGCACGGCTTCCGCGCCGCCCCCGCCTTCCCGGTCCCCGAGATCCTGCCCGGACGACAGGCGCGTGCCGAGCAATTGCACCACTTCGGGGCTGGTGGCGAACTTGGAATGATTGAGCGCGTCACCATTCTCAAGGCCCGACAGGTCCAGCACCACGATGCCGGTGGCCTGCTCCAGCTGGGCTGCCTTGTCGGGCTGCGTGAGATCGATCGCGCCCACCCGCGTGACGCCGCCGGCGATCAACTGGGAGAGGCCGAGCGCGCGGTCGTTGCGCGACACGAAGATGGTGATGCGCGGGCGGTCCTTGCCCATCTCGGCGACCTGCCGGCGGAACACGTCGATATCGAGATCGGGCGAGGCCAGCACCACGTTGGAGATCTTCGCCGGGATGCGCCCGTCCTGGAGCGCGAGCTGGCGCAGGGATTCCACTGCGAGCCAGGCACCCATGGAATGGGCCATCACCACCACGTCGTCCACATAAGGCGAGCGCGCCGCCGCCCGCATCACATAGGCGAGGTCGTTGCGGGAGAAGTTCGTGCTCTCGCGGTCATAGACATAGTCCAGCACCCGCCCGCGCGAGGGCCAGGAGAACAGCACCGGCGCCACGTCGGCATTCATGTCATGGACGATCTGGGCGAAGCGGAACACGGCGGAATCAAACCGCGTGTTGAAGCCGTGCACGAAGATCAGCACCCGCCGCTTCCTGCCCTTGGCGCCCTTGAACCAATCCAGCACGCCCGCGCGCGGCACGGTGGAGACATCCGAGATCGCGAAATCGCGCGCCGGGTCCGCGGCGCCGGGCTGCGGCCACTGGATCGAGCCCACTTCCCGATTGGGTGGAATGGACACCACGATATTGGTGAGCGAGAGCCCATCCCCGCGCTCGCCGGTAAACAGGACGCCCGGCTGGTCCGTGGGCGCGCGGGTGGTGGCCGCGAGAATGTCCACCTGGGAGGCGCCCGGCGCGGCCTGGGCGAGGGGCACCAGCACGCCCTCGGGATGGGGGGCGCAGCCGTTCAGAGCCAGGAGCGCGGCAACGGCGAGCAAGGCCACGCGCCGGCCCGCCGTCCCGATGCCGGCGGCCCGCACTCCGCGTGCCGCGCGCCGGCGCCCTGCCCTGATCGATGGCGACACGCGATACCCCCGGCTCGTCCCCTGACGCTTCCGCCTTCTTGCAAAGCGGAAATCGGCAGCGGTTTCAAGCAAAACCGCGCGCCCGTCCGGCGGCGCCACGCGCCCGCACGGTGAATTTCCGCCGCCCGCGAAATGGTGTAAGCCCCAGCTTGACCATGGCGCGCGGCCCCGCCGCGCCGCTTCCCGAAAGCCGCCGCCCGTTTCCCGGCCCATCCATCCAGGCAAGACCCGATGACCGCGACGCCCGGCGAAATCCACCTGCAGCTCAGCAACATCAAGAATTTCTTCCGCGTGCCCGAGGTCGACCCGTTCGAGGGCGAGGTGATCGACCTGTCGGGCATCGACCAGGTGATGGACGCGCTGCGGGCGCAGAAGGACTGGCGCACCAGCCGGACCAAGGCGGTGATCTGGCTGCCGGAAGGCTCCGCGGACGACGCGCTCGTGGGGCAATTGCCCCGCGCGCTCGCCGCCTATTGCGCGTCCCAGATCCAATTTTGCCGCCGCAAGATGCTGGAGGTGCGTCTGGAAGGGCGCCGCGCGCTACGGGTCGGCGCAATCTTCCTCGCGGCCTGCCTCGCGCTGTCCACAGCGCTCGACCAATGGCTCGGCTCGGACAGCCTGCTCGGCTATCTGTTCGGCGAGGGCCTGCTGATCGCCGGCTGGGTGGGGCTGTGGCACCCGCTGGAATTGCTGTTGTATTCCTGGTGGCCCTATTCCAGCGACATCAAGCTTTACGAGAAGATCAAAGGCATGGAAATGTCGGTGCGGCACGGCACCATGCCGCCGCAGGCGTGAGTCGCGGCTTCGTCGCGCTTTCAGGGATATCGCCGCCAGGCCCACCGGCCGGCCGGCTCGGGGGACAGGGGCGGGAATGATCAAGGATCGCGCGGTCAGGATATTGGTGGGAATCGTCGCGGCGGTCCTTGTGTGCGCGGCCCTCTCCGAGGCCCAGTCGATCATCGCCCCGGTGGTGTTCGCCCTGTTCGTGATCGCCATCGTCTGGCCGCTCCAGAAGGGCCTTCAGCGCTTTCTGCCGGGCGTGATCGCCGCGCTCGCGACCCTGCTCGTGACGCTCGCGGTGGTGGGCACCATCATCAGCCTCGTGGTGTGGGGTTTCGCCCATGTCGGCCAATGGGTGTTCGCCAATGCCGCGCGCTTCCAGGCGCTGTACGGGCAGGCGCACGACTGGCTGGAAGGCCACGGCTTCGTCATGGCCTCCATCATCACCGAGCATTTCGATGTGCGCTGGCTGCTGCTGGTGTTCCAGGATCTGTCGAGCCGCATGCAGAGCCTCGCGAGCTTCCTGGTGGTCACCTTCGTGTTCGTCATCCTCGGTCTGCTGGAGGTGGACATCGTGAAGCGCCAGCTGGCCGGCCTGCGCGGCGGCACGTTCGGGCCCTTCATGCTCTCGGCCGGCGCCGATATCGGCACCAAGATGCAGCGCTACATGATGGTGCGCACGCTCATGAGCCTGGCCACCGGCGTCGTGGTGTGGGCGTTCACCCTGGCCTCGGGCATGGAGCTGGCGACCGCCTGGGGCGTGATCGCCTTCTCGATGAATTATATTCCCTTCATCGGCCCGTTCGTTGCCACCCTGCTGCCCACCCTGTTCGCGCTGGTGCAGTTCGAATCCTGGCAGAGCGCGGTGTTCGTGTTCGTCTGCCTCAACGTGATCCAGTTCCTCTCGGGCAGCTATCTGGAGCCGCGCATCGCCGGCAAGGCGCTGGCCGCCTCGCCCTTCATGGTGCTGTTCGCGGTGTTCTTCTGGAGTTTCCTGTGGGGCGTGCCCGGCGCGTTCATCGGCGTGCCGCTGCTGATCGCCGCCCTCACCTTGTGCGCGCACCATCCCGCCAGCCGGCCGGTGGCGGACCTGTTCTCCGGCCGCGCACCACCGGAAGAGACCCCCGCGCACTGAGCGGCGGCGCTCGGTTCATTTTCCCCATTGGCGCGGTGCTGCGTTAGTGCGAAGCCTGTACGGTCCGATCCAATGATGGACACGTCGGCAACGACCGAACGAGGGAAGCGCCATGGACGAAATGTGCGGAGCCGAAGTGCTGGTGCGCAATCTCAAGGCGCAGGGCGTGCGGCATGTGTTCGGCATTCCCGGCGCGAAGGTGGACCGGGTCTATGATTGCCTGAACGGCTCGGGCATCGAGACGGTGGTCTGCCGGCACGAGCAGAACGCCGCCTTCATCGCCGCCGGCGTGGGCAAGATGACCGGCAAGGCCGGCGTGTGCCTCGTCACCTCCGGCCCCGGCTGCACCAATCTCGTCACGGGCTTTGCCACCGCCAATTCCGAGGGCATGCCGCTGGTGGGCCTCGGCGGCTCGGTGCCGCGCGCGGAGATCATGAAGCAGACCCACCAGAGCCTCGACACGGTCAATCTGTTCCGCCCGGTCACGCGCTATGCGGCCGAGATCGAGGCCGGCGAGTCCATCGGCGAGATCCTCGCCAACGCCTTCCGCGCGGCGGAATCCGGTCGGCGGGGCGCGGCCTATGTCTCGCTGCCCAACGATGTGATGAACGAGCCGGCGCCGGACCTTGTGCTCACCCCCGCCCGCGTGCCCCGCCTCGGCGCCGCGCCGGAGGAGGAGATCGCCGAAGCGGTCCGCCTGATCGAGGCCGCCAGCCTGCCGGTGCTGCTGCTGGGCATGGATGCGAGCCGCCCCGCCAATGCGGCCGCCGTGCGCGCGCTGCTCTCAGCCCATCCGCTCGCCACCGTATGCACCTATCAGGGGGCC
Organism: Roseixanthobacter pseudopolyaromaticivorans; assembly: GCF_043195145.2. Taxonomy (NCBI): domain Bacteria; kingdom Pseudomonadati; phylum Pseudomonadota; class Alphaproteobacteria; order Hyphomicrobiales; family Xanthobacteraceae; genus Roseixanthobacter; species Roseixanthobacter pseudopolyaromaticivorans. The sequence goes on along the minus strand of NZ_CM195539.1, from coordinate 1,108,056 downwards.
GGCGTGGTGCCGCGCGCGGCGCTGGATTGCTTCGGCGGGCGGGTCGGGCTGTTCCACAACCAGCCCTCGGACCGCCTGCTGGATGCCGCCGACCTGGTGATCGCCGTCGGCTATAATCCCATCGAATATGACGCGGCCCTCTGGAACGCCGGCAAGACCCGCCCGGTGATCCATATCGACCATGTGATCGCCGCCGTGGATCTGGATTACCGCCCGGCGGTGGAATTGTACGGCGACATCGCCGCGACGCTCGCGCGGATTACCGCCGCTTTGCCGCGCCGCCCGCGCCTCGTGCCCCATGCGGCGCTGGATGCGGCCCGGCGCGAGCTGGAGGAGGTGCGCGCGGCCGGCGCGCGGGAAGCCGGCATGCCGATGCATCCCTTGCGCATCATCGCCGACCTGCAGCCCTTCATCACCGAGGATGTGACCCTCGCGCTCGACATCGGCTCCTTTTACATCTGGCATTCGCGCTATCTCTACAGCTTCCGCCCGGAGCAATTGCTGATCTCCAACGGCCAGCAGACCCTGGGCGTGGCGCTGCCCTGGGCGATCGCCGCCTGCCTCGCCCGACCGAACGACAAGGTGCTCTCGGTCTCCGGCGACGGCGGCTTCCTGTTCTCCGCCCAGGAGCTGGAGACGGCGGTGCGCCTCAAGTGCAATTTCGTGCACATGATCTGGCGCGACGGCACTTACAACATGGTCGCGTTCCAGGAGATGATGAAATACCAGCGCCATTCGGGCACCGATTTCGGCCCGATCGACACTGTGAAATATGCCGAGGCGTTCGGCGCCACGGGCTTTCGCGTGGAGCATGCGGACCAGTTCGTGCCGATCCTGCGCAAGGCCATGGAAACGCCGGGGCCGGTGCTGATCGACATTCCGGTGGATTATCGCCACAACATCGCGCTTGGCGCCGCCATGCACGACAACGTCGTCTCGTAAGCGAGGGCCCGCCATGCCGACCTTAAATTGCGAGATTTCCCAATCGCTGTGGACCGCCCTCCAGGCGGCCACCGCAGAGAGTGGGGAGACACTCTCCCACATCGTTTCGCGCGCCCTCGCCGATACGCTCCAGGTGGACCATGGCACGCTGTTCCAGGTGTCCACCTCCGGGGCACTGGTGGAAGGGCTGTTCCAGGGCGTGGTCTCGGTCGGCACTTTGCGCGAGCACGGGGATTTCGGGCTCGGCACCTTCGTCGATCTGGACGGCGAGATGATCGCTCTCGACGGCGCCTTCTTCCAGATGCGGGGCGACGGCACCATCCGCCGCGCGGAAGATTCCCAGCAGGTGCCGTTCGCCATCGTCACGCATTTTTCCCCCGAGGCGCCGGTGACGCTGGCGCCGTTCGCCTCCATCCAGGAGCTTGTCGCGCAGCTCGACGCGCTGCGGCACACCGACAATGTATTCTTCGCCGTGCGCCTCTCCGGCCATTTCGCGCGGGTGCACAATCGCGTGGCCTGCAAGGCCGGCGCCCATGAAACCCTGGTTCAGGCCACCTCACACCAGGCCGAGTTCGAGTGCCGCGACGTGGACGGCACGATGATCGGCTTCTGGACGCCCTCTTATGCCAAGGGCCTCGGCGTGCCCGGCTGGCATGTGCATTTCCTCAGCGATGACCATCGCTTCGGCGGCCATGTGCTGGATTGCGCGGGCGACGCCATCACGCTCGCCCTGGAGCGGATCGAGGATTTCCGCATCGCCATTCCCGAGAGCGCGGATTTCCTCGCCGCCGACCTTTCCGGCGACACCACGCAGGCGCTCGACACGGCGGAGCGGGTGCAGAAGCCCGCCCCGACCGCCTGAAGCATCCCCCGGTCGGGACGTGAGCCGCTCAGGGTGTGAGCGGCTTGTCCTCGATGGAATCCACCCGGTCGGGGTAGAAGGCGAGATGGCCGGCGATCTCGGCCACCGCCGGGAACGGCGCCTCGTAGGTCCACACCGCATTGTCCGCCCGCGCGCCGCCGCCGGGAATACTGAAATAGCCGCAATCGCCCTTATAGGGGCAATAGGTGGCGTGATCGGTGCGCGCGAGCGCCGCCATGTCCACGTCCTTGCGGGGGATATAGGCCACGCCGGGATAGGACGCCTCGCGCAACATGAGCGCCTCGCGCGTATCGGCGATCACCCGCCCGCCGGCGGTAACGACAATCCGCCCCGGATGGCGCGACACGGTGATGGGGTGGTCGGGACCGGGCTGCTTCACGGGACGTTCTGCCATGGGATGGGCTCCCTCGTTTCGCGCCCACCCTAGGGCCTGATGCGATCGGGCTCTAAACACGAGTTGGAGACCGCGCGCTCCGATCCGTCGTCTCATGCAAGCCGATCGGCGCGGGCGCCGGGGCCGATCGGCATGCATGGCTGACGCCCGTGCGGGAGACATCGGTGAAAAAAAGGTGATCGCCCTGGGCGGATTCATTCATGGCGCAGAATTCGCCCGAAAAGCGGGTTCGGTGTGCCGGAAAGCGGCGGAGAAGCGTCACGAAACCCCTATTCGTCCGCGCTAAGCCCTTGTTTCACGTGAAACATTTTTCAGATACACCCGCCATCGCAAGCTTTGGCGGGACAGAAAATCACGCAGGCGCGCCTTCTCCCGGTGCCCGGTCCATAATGCCGGCGGCCCGCCGATTCGACCGGGCCAGCCGGGAGAGAAAAGACCATGCGCCCGTGGGTGATGAAGGCGGTTCGCCGGCTGGTGATCGTGCTCGGCGTGCTGGCATTGGTGCTGTTCGTGGGGCGGGCGGTGGATTCCCTGCGCGGCCCGCCGCTGGAGCCGTGGCACACCTTCGTGCCGAAGGAATTGAGCATCGCCGAGCTCGACCGCGCCGACTGGCCGGCCTATCTCGCCACCGAGCAGCGCCTGTTCGACAGCGTGCGCACCGAGGTGACGGACAAGCTGCCGCCCCGCGACCGCGTCGCCTCCGATCGCTATTTCGCGCAAAGCCCCATCTATCCCGGCCGCTTCGCGCAGGATTTCAACCGCTCCTTCGTGCTGGAGCCGGACGGACCGGTGCGGGGCGTCGCGGTGCTGCTGCATGGCCTCACCGATTCCCCTTACAGCCTGCGCCATGTGGCGCGGCGCTATGCGGCCTCGGGGTTCGTGGCGATCTCGATCCGCCTGCCCGGCCACGGCACCGTGCCGGGCGGGCTGACGGTTGCGGAATGGCCGGACTGGCTCGCGGCGACCCGCCTCGTCATGCGCGAGGCCAAGCGCCGGGCCGGGCCGAACCTGCCGATCCACTTGGTGGGCTATTCCAACGGCGCCGCGCTCGCGCTGAAATATTCGCTCGATGCCCTGGACGCCCCGGAGATGCCGCGGGCGGACAAGATCGTGCTGGTGTCGCCCATGGTGGGGATCACGCCCTTCGCCCGCTTCGCCGGCCTCGCGGCGATCCCGGCGGTGCTGCCGCCGTTCGCCAGGGCCGCATGGCTGAACCTGTTGCCGGAGTTCAACCCGTTCAAATACAACTCCTTTCCGGTCAAGGCGGCGCAGGAATCCTTCCGCCTGACCCAGGTGCTCCAGGATTCGATCCGCACCCATCTGCGCGGCGGCCGGCTGGAGGGCCTCGCGCCCGTGCTCGCCTTCCAGTCGATCCTCGACCACACCGTGAGCACGAAGGCGGTGATCGACCTGCTGTTCGCCACTTTGCCCGCCAACGGCAGCGAGCTGGTGCTGTTCGACGTGAACCGCAATTCCACCTTCGCGCCGTTCCTGAGCGAAGAGTCCGATACCGCCGTGAGCCGCCTGCTGCCGCAGGCCCCGCGCACCTTCCGCACAGCGGTGATCGCCAACATCTCCCCAGCCACCGGCGAGGCGGAAGAGCGGCTGAGCGATGCGGGTGCCAGCCGCGAAACACACCGCCCGCTCGGCCTGTCCTATCCGCGCGAGGTCTATTCGCTCTCCCACATCGCCTTGCCCTTCCCGCTCGAGGATGGGCTCTATGGCCTGAGGCCGGACCCGGCGGACGATTTCGGCATCCAGCTCGGCACCATGGCGCCGCACGGCGAATATGGCGCGCTGGACGTGGGCGTGGACATGCTTCTGCGCGTCTCCTCCAACCCCTTCGTTCCCTACATGCTGGAGCGCATCGGCGCCGACCTCCCCGCACCCGCCCCGCGCTGAGGTCGCGCGGTACCGCTGCGTGCAACTGTCGCGCACGCGCGCAGAGCGCGGCAGCCCGGACCCTCCCGACACCTGACGATCACACGCGTGTGAGCGTGTAACGAACCGCCGCGTCCTGGCGAATACCAATCGATAGCTGCGCAATCGATTGAGAAATAAACCTGGATGGACGACCGGCACGTTCCTTCTCTGACGCGACGCACGCTCGCCGCCAGCGCTCTGGGTGCAGGCGATCCGGCGACACGGGGGCTCACACCGCCGATCCATGTCGCGACCACCTTCATCCGCGACGCGGACAATGGCTACAGCACCGGCTTCGTCTATGGCCGGTCGGACAACAAATCGATCCATCAGGCCGAAGCGCTGATCGCCGAGCTGGAGCACGCCAGCGAGGCGATGATGTTCAGCTCCGGCATGGCGGCGGCAACGGCGGTGTTCCTGTCACTGGCGCCGACCCACGTGGTCGCTCCGAAGGTCATGTACTGGGGCCTTCGCCAATGGCTCCAGGACCTTCCGCGCTACGGCCACGCGGTCACCTTCGTCGACATGTCGGACCTCGAAGCGGTGCGCGCCGCGATCATTCCCGGAAAGACCGGGCTGGTGTGGATCGAGACGCCCAGCAACCCGCTATGGACCATCACAGACATCCGCGCGGTCTGCGCCATCGCGCACCTCGCCGGTGCCATCGTATGTGCGGATTCCACCGTTTCCACCCCGATCCTGAGCCAGCCGCTCGATTGCGGATGCGATCTCGTGGTGCATTCGGCGACTAAATATCTGAACGGCCATTCGGACGTGGTGGCCGGCGTGGTGGCGACGGCGCGCGTGGATGCGGCCTGGTCACGGATCGCGGACATCCGGCGGCATCACGGTGCCTTCCTCAGTCCGTTCGACGCGTTCCTGCTGCTGCGGGGATTGCGGACGCTCGACCTGCGCGTCCTGGCGCAAAGCCAAACCGCGAGCCTGCTGGCCGGACGCCTCGCGGTTCATCCCGCGATCCGGGCCGTGCTCTACCCCGGCCTTGCCGATCATCCAGGCCACGCCACCGCCGCCCGCCAGATGAGCGGCGGGTTCGGCGGCATGCTGTCGATCCGCCTGGACGATCGCGCCCAGGCCATCGCGGTGGCGGCCCATGTGCGGCTGTGGCGCCGCGCCACCTCGTTCGGCGGGGTGGAAAGCCTGATCGAACACCGGGCCTCCATCGAGGGCGAGGATTCGCCCTGTCCCGAGGATCTGCTGCGCCTCTCGGTGGGACTGGAGGATCCGGAGGATCTCTATCGCGATCTTCTCCAGGCGCTCACGGTGGTGCTCTGACATGACACAAGGTTCCAAGACCACCCCTGCCGTCGCCGTCGCCATAATCTGCAAGACGCCAAGCCCCGGCCGCTCGAAGACGCGGCTGTCCCCGCCCTTGCGGCCGGAGGAGTGCGCCGGCATTTCCGCCTGCTTCATCCAGGATCTCTCGGCGACCATCGCAAGCCTGACCGGCACCGGGCGGGCGGAAGGCTATGCCGTCTACACGCCGGCCGGATCGGAAACCCAGTTGTGCGCCCTGCTCCCGGATGGGTTCGGCCTGGTGTTGCAGGCCGAGGGTGATTTCGGCGTGCGCCTGGAGAGCGGGATCAACGATCTGCTGGCGGCGGGACACGCCGGAGCGATCGTGATCAATTCCGACAGCCCCACCTTGCCGCGCGCGATCCTCGACGCTGCGGTGGAGGCGGTTCTGCGCGGCGACAATCTTGTCCTCAGCCCGGCGCTCGACGGCGGCTATACCCTCATCGGCCTGTCGCGGCCGCACCCCCATCTATTCGCCGACATCCCCTGGAGTACACCGGAGGTCTATGCGCGCACGCTTGAACGCGCCCGCGAAATCGACCTGCCGGTGATCGCGCTCGATCCCTGGTACGACGTGGACGATGCGGACTCCTATGCGCTGCTGGAGCGCGAATTGGAGGGCGCCCGCCCGCCCTTCGCCACCGCCCCCCTCCAGCGCGCGCCCCGGACGGAAGCCTTCGTGCGGCAGCGCCGCGACGCGCTGGTGACGGCATGACCATGCCCCTCTCCCACCGCCCCAAGACTGCGATCATCATCCCTTGCCTGAACGAGGAAGAGCCGATCGCCGATGTGGTCCGCGAGGTGCGCGCGCAGGGCGTAGGCGAGGTGATCGTGGTCGACAACGGCTCGACCGACCGCACCGCCGCGCGGGCTGAGGAAGCCGGCGCACGGGTGGTGCGCGCCCCGGTGCGCGGCTACGGCCGGGCCTGCGCGGCGGGCCTTGCCGCCATCGCGCCGGGCACGGAAATCGTCTGCTTCCTCGATGGCGACGGCAGCGACGTGCCGGCCTTCATTGGCTCGGTCATCGGGCCGATCGCACGCGGCGAAGCGGACTTCGTGATGGGTTCCCGCCTCAGGGGACAGCGCGAGGCCGGCAGCATGACGCCGCAGCAAATCGCGGCCGGCTGGCTTGCAGGCTTGCTGCTGCGGTGGACCTACGGCGTGCAATTCACCGACATGTCGCCGCTGCGGGCGCTGCGGGTGGACACCCTCGGCACGCTCGGCATGGCGGAAATGACCTATGGCTGGAACCTGGAAATGCAGATGCGCGTCGCCGCCGCCGGCCTGCGCATCCGGGAGGTGCCGGTCGACCATCGGTGCCGCCGAGGTGGGGAATCCAAGGTCTCCGGCAACCTGGTCGCGGGTGTGAAGGCGGCCTGGAAGATCACCGCCACCTTCGCGCGCCTGGCCTGGACCCTGCGCCGGGCTGACGCCGGCGCGCCGCTCACCTCGCTTTCGGGAGGGCAATGACATGCATGTGCTTCTGACCGGCGGAGCGGGTTTCATCGGCCAGCACGTCCTGGCCCGCCTGAGGGCGCGCGGCCACGAGGTGCGGGTGCTCGATTCCCTGCGGGCCGACGTGCATCGCGGCAAGCCCTGGACGCCGCCGCCCGGCGTGGAATTTCAGCTCGGCGACGTGCGGGACGCGGCAGCGGTCGACACGGCGCTCCAAGGAATGGATGCGGTGGTGCATCTCGCGGCCAAGGTCGGGCTCGGCGTGGATGTGGGCGACCTGCCGGACTATGCCTCCTCCAACGATGTGGGAACGGCGGTTCTGCTCGCGGCCATGGCCCGCGCCGGTGTGCCGCGCCTGACCCTGGCAAGCTCCATGGTGGTCTATGGGGAGGGCGTGGGCCTGTGCCCCGAGCATGGCGTGGTGCAGCCGGCACCGCGCTTCGAAGCGGCCCTGGCGGCGGGCGATTACGAACCGCCCTGCCCCCTTTGCGGACGACGGCTCGGCACACAGCTCGTGAGCGAGGCCACCCCGTTCGATCCGCGCAACGCCTATGCCAGCAGCAAAGTGGCGCAGGAATTCTACGCTTCCAACTGGGCGCGCGTCACCGGCGGCGCGGCGGCGATGCTGCGCTATCACAATGTCTACGGGCCGGGCATGCCGCGCGATACGCCTTATGCCGGCGTCGCCGCGATTTTCACGTCCGCGCTGCGCAATGGTGTAGCGCCCCAGGTGTTCGAGGACGGCGGCCAAAGGCGCGACTTCGTCCATGTGCGCGACATCGCGGCAGCTACCGTCCAGGCGTGCGAAATGCACGCGCAGGGCGTCGCGGCCTTCAACGTCGGCTCCGGCACCCCGCGCACGGTGGGACAGATGGCCGAGGCGCTCGCCCGCTCGCTGCAGGGCCCTACGCCTGTCGTGACGGGCCGCTACCGGCTCGGCGACGTGCGCCACATCACAGCGGATTCCTCGCGCCTGCGCGCGCAACTCGGCTGGCAGCCGACCATCGCGTTCGAAGACGGGATGGCCGAACTTGCCCAGGCATAAAACACCATGAGCCGCCTGTTTCTGATCGCCGTCATCCTGCTCAGCGTGGCGCTGAATGCCTCCGCGCAGATCCTGTTGCGCTGGGGTGCGCGCTCGGGCCTTGGCGCCTCGGACGGCTGGACCCTCGCAAGCCTGCTCCAGGTGCTGCTGCGCCCGGGCATTCTCGGCGGCCTTGCCTGCTACGCCGTCAGCGTCGCGGTGTGGGTCTACGTGCTGAGCCGCGTCGAAGCCTCCTTCGCCTATCCCTTCCTCGGCCTCGGTTTCGTGTTCGTGGCGCTGGCCTCCTGGCAATTGCTGGGCGAGCCGCTCACGCCGCAGCGCCTCGGCGGCACGTTGCTGGTGGGCCTCGGCGTGGTCGTGCTCGCGGCGAGTTGAACCCCGCCGGCCGAGAAAAGGCGGGCGCGGTGTAACGAACCCGGCGCGGCCCGCGAAGTCCTTTTCAAAGCGTCATCTGTGCCAGCCCGCGCGGCGCGCAGGATGCCACAATCCGATGGAGGTCCGCGTGCTGGACAAACGCCCCTATGAGCCCCTGGATGTGGGCACCCTGCCCCGCCGGCTCGCCGCGGCGCCGGGCCTCGCAGATCGGCTCGGGCCGGCCGAACGCTGGCGCGTGCGCGAGGTGGGGGACGGCAATCTCAATCTCGTCTTCATCATCGAAGGGCCGCTGGGTTCTGCGATCGCAAAGCAAGCGCTGCCCTATGCCCGCTGCGTCGGCGACAGCTGGCCCATGTCGCTGGAGCGGAGCTATTTCGAGTATCACGCGCTCGTCCGCCTGGGGCAGCGCGATCCCGGCCGGCTGCCGCAGATCCATGCCTTCGATCAGGAACAGGCCCTGATCGTCATGGACTATCTCACGCCCCACGTCATCCTGCGCAAAAGCCTGATGGCCGCAGACGTGCTTGCGCACCTCGACCGGCAGATGGGCCAGTATCTCGCGCGCACGCTGTTTCGCGGCTCGGATTTCGCCATGGAGACGGCCCACCGCAAGCGCGACCTCGCGCTGTTCGCGGGAAATGTGGAACTGTGTGGCATCAGCGAGGATCTGATCTTCACAGATCCGTTCTGCGTGTCGCCACGAAACCGGATCACGCCCGGGCTGGAAGAAGATGCCGCCGCCGTGCGTGGCGACCGGGATCTCAAGCTCGCGACGGCGGCGCTGAAGCGCAAATTCTCCACCCGCGCCGAAACCCTTCTGCACGGCGATTTCCATTCCGGCTCGGTCATGGTGACCGCGCAGGACAGCCGCGTCATCGATCCGGAATTCGCCTTCTACGGCCCCATGGGCTTCGACATCGGGGCGTTCGTGGGCAATCTGCTGATGGCCTATTTCGCCCAGGCCGGGCTTGGCGCGGATGAACACGCGCGCGACGCATACGAAGACTGGATTCTCCAGCTCATGGAGGGCGTCTGGGCGAGCTTCGAGGAGGAGTTCGCGCAGCTTTGGCGCACTGAGCGAACCGGCATGCTCGGCCTTGCCGAACTGTTCGAGGATACCGGCGATGCCCAGGGCGCCGAAGCCGCCCTCGCCGCCCTGCTGCAGGACGTTTGGCGCGATACGCTCGGGTTTGCCGGCATCGAGATGCATCGCCGCATCCTCGGCCTCGCCCATATCCCGGAATTCGAGTCCATCGAGGATGAAGTCCTGCGCGCCGCCTGCGAGCGCCGCGCCCTCGCCATGGGGCGGCGCCTCATGCTTGAGGCCGACACCCTTGCCGATCCCCGGCAGGTCAGCCGGCTCGCCCGTTCCGTGAGGATCGCTTGATATGCGCCGAATCGCCTTGCCCCTGCTCCTCGCCTTGCTTCTGGCCCCGCTTCCCGCGCGCGCCGGCGGCCTGCCCGGCGGCGCCCACACCCAGGGCCAGCAGGCCGTGAGCGACGATGACCAGACGCCGGAAGAGCGGATGAATGCCCGGTTCCCGCAGAAGGTCCGCGTCGGCGACCTGATCGGAATTCCGGTCCAGGATTTCGACGACCGCATCCTCGGCTATGTGACCGAAGTCGCCAGAAAGCCGGACGGCGCGATCGTTCTCGTCATGCCGGAAGGCGGATGGTTCGGTCGCGGCGGGCGGCCTGTGCCGATCCCCATCGAAACGGTCGCGATCCTCGCACGGCACATCAACCTGCTCGATATCCCCCGCGAGGATGTGCCGAAACTGGCCACATGGGACCCCGCCCAGGGCACGCCCATCGAGAAGAACGACATCATTCGGATCGCAATCAGCCGCCGCTGACGCCTGGCGCTCAAGGATTGAACGGACCCACAGCGATGAAGATGCATCCCCTTCTCATCCGCATCGTCCATTGGACCAATGCGATCGCGATGATCATCATGATAGGCAGCGGCTGGAAGATCTATAACGACGAAGTTCTGTTTGGATTTCTGCATTTCCCCGACTGGATGGTGCTCGGCATCTGGGCGCAGCATGCCTTGCAATGGCACTTCTTCGGCATGTGGATCCTGATGATAAACGGCCTCGTTTACCTCGCCTATGGCCTGCTCTCCGGCCGCTTCCGGCGCATGCTGCTGCCCATCCGCCCGCGCGAGGTGATTACGGAAGCAATCGCGGCGCTGACCTTCCGCCTCAAGCACACGGACCTCACGCACTACAATGCCGTGCAGAAGGTGCTCTATGTGGGCGTGATACTGGTCATCATCGTGCAGGTCGTATCCGGCCTGGCGATCTGGAAGCCGGTTCAATTCTCTTTCCTGGTCGCGTTGTTTTCCGATTTCCAGGGCGCCCGTCTCGCCCATTTCATCGGCATGACCGCGATCTGCCTGTTTATGGTGGTGCATGTGATGCTCGCGCTGCTCGTGCCGCGAACCATCCTGGCCATGCTCACTGGCGGCCCGCAGGTGGCCGCAGGTCCCGCCCCCACCTCCCCGACGCATTGAGCCGAAGGCCCGACGATGATCCGCCCCCGTACCGCCTCCCGTTTTCGTCCGAAAATCCAGCCGGACCAGTCGCTTCTGGTGGAGAACCGCAAGCTGGTCGCGGAGATCGACCGGCGCAAGCTGCTGCGTGGGGCGATGAGCCTCGGTGCGCTCAGCTTTCTCACGGGATGTGACATCTCCGATCGCCAATCGGTGCAGGGCGCGCTGCGGACGGTGTCGTCCTTCAACGATCGCGTGCAGGCCCTGCTGTTCAATCCCACCAAGCTCGCCCCGACCTATTCCGTAGATCAGGTGGTCAAGCCGCCCCGCTTCAACGCTTATTATGAGATCGAGGACGTCAAGCCCATCGACCTGGCCACATGGAAACTGGAGCTCGCGGGCCTGATTTCCGACAAGCGGCCGTGGACGCTGGATCAGGTCTATGCGCTTCCCGAGCAGGAGGTCATCATCAAGCACATTTGCGTGGAAGGCTGGGACTATATCGGCCAATGGTCCGGGCCGAATCTGCGCAGTTTCCTCACGCGCATCGGTGCGGATCTGAGCGCCAAATATGTCGCCTTCCATGGCAATGACGATTACATGGAATGCATAGACATGGCCTCGGCCCTGCATCCACAAACCATCCTCGCCACCAAATATGCCGGCGAGCCGATTACCGACCCGTACGGCGCGCCCTTGCGCCTGCGCACCGCCGTCAAGCTCGGCTTCAAGAATCCCAAATGGATCCGGGCTATCGAAGTGACCAACACCTATCCCGGCGGGTTCTGGGAAGATCAGGGTTTCAACTGGTTCGCCGGCCTCTGACCAGACATCCTCGCCGCGAGGCAGGATCAACGCACGGAGCATCATGGCCACGCCGTCCGCCGCGATACTCTGTGCCCTGCTGGCGTTCCTGCTTTGGGTGCCGGTCGGCTGGCTGATCGCCCGCCGACTGCCCGTGGGACGCGATCTTGCCCTGGCTATGGCGCCCACGCTCGGATGGGCGGTCCAGGGCATCATCGCCCTGCACGCCGCGACGGCGGCCGGCTTCACGGTGATCGTCATCCTCGCGGCAACCCTCGCGATCGGTGGAGCCGCGCTCCTCCTGCCGGCAGCAAAAGACGGCGAACCCGCCCCGCGCGTTCTGCCGGTCTGGATTTTCGCCGCGGCGGGGCTGGTGGCGGTGGGGCCGGCGCTCGCCATCCTGCCCAAGCTCATGCCGGAGGGCGTCGCACTGGCGAGCCCGATCTACGACCATGCGAAGATCGCTCTGGTGGATGAGATCGTGCGCACCGGCGTGCCGCCGGCTAACCCCTTTCTCGGCACGGCGCAGGGGCCGGGCAGCACGGCCTATTATTATTTCTGGCTGTTCGGCGCGGCCCAGCTTGCACGCCTCTCGAGCGCAACCGGATGGGAGGCGGATATCGCCGCCACCTGGTTCGCGGGCTTTGCCTCCCTCGCATTGATCTGCGGCCTCGCCTTCCGCCTCTCGGACAGCCGGCGAGCCAGCGCGCTGTTTGTTCTCATCACCGCGCTTGGCGGATCGCTCCGCCCGGTGCTTTCGGCGCTGTTCGGCGCGGACGCGGTGGATGCCGCGCTGGAGCCTGCCACGGGCCTTGCTGGGTGGCTGTTCCAGACCAGCTGGAGCCCGCACCATGTCGCCTCGGCCGCAACCGTTGTCCTGTCTCTGCTCTTGATGGAGCGGTTGGCGCGCACACGTTCTTTCCGGCCTCGTGCCCAGACGCTCGCCCTTGTGCTGGTGCTGGCACTGCTGATCGCCGCCGGGTTCGAAAGCTCTTTGTGGGTGGGCGGCGTCACCTTCCTGCTTTGCGCCGGTGCGACGGCGCTTGTGCTGCTATGGAGCGCGCCGGCCGGAGAGCGACTTCCTTTCGTGATTGCGGTCGTGATTGCCGGCGCGCTTGCACTTGCGCTCGTCTTTCCGTTGCTGAGCCTGCAGCTCGGCGCCGCATCCGCCCGGGGCGGCGGCGCGCCCGTCCTGATCTCCCCGTTCGCCGTGCTCGGACCGGCCGTCCCCGAGGATTGGCGCCGTCTGCTCGACCTTCCGGCCTATTGGCTGGTTCTGCTCGCGATCGAGTTTCCCGCCGTCTGGATCATCGGCGCGATCGCCGTATTCCGCCTGAAGCAGCCGATGGTTCCGGCCCTGTCCGCGGCGACGTTCGCGAGCCTGTGCGGCGGCTGGCTGCTGGTGAGCACGGTGGGCGAGAACAATGATCTTGGATGGCGCGCCGTCCTGCCCGGCCTGCTGATCCTCACCGCTTTTGCCGGCGCCTGGTTCGCGCGATGCCTCGCACGGCGCCGAATGATCGCGCTTGGTGGCGCTCTGGTCCTTGCCTGGCTCGCGGTGCCGGATGGCCTCGTTCTGCTCCGCAACAACAGGGTCGGCGAACTCTCACCCGACGGCGCCCGCTTCCGCGACGCGCCCGAGATGTGGGCGGCGGTGCGCCGCCACACCGCGCCGAACGAAAGGATCGCGAGCAATCCGGCGATGATGAGCACTCTTGTGCCCTGGCCCATCAACTTGTCCTGGGCATTACTCGCCGACCGTCGCTCCTGCTTTGCCGGTACCGAACTGGTCCTGGCTTTTGCCACCTTGCCCGCTGACGCGCGGGCCAATGCGGCAAACCTGTTCGAGCGGGTTTTTGCCGGGTCCGCCAACTCGGACGAGCTTGCGGCGCTGGTGCGGGATTTCGGTTGCACCGTTGTGCTGCTCACGCCACAAGACCGCGCATGGAGCCATGATCCGTTCGCCCATTCGGCGCTTTTCACACCCGTGGAGGAAGTCGCCGGACGATGGCGGATCTACCGCGCCGACAGGCCGGGCGTCACCAGCGCAGGAACCGCGCGCCCATGAGATAGCCGGCTGCTACCACCATGGCGATGGCCGATGAATACCAGACCGCCACGAACAGCGGGCTGTCGTCGGGGCAGTGGGAGGCGTAGAGCGTGGCGGCGATGCCGCTGGCGGCAAGGCCCGCGACAGCGCCGGCAAGGCCCGGCCGCGACGGCGCACTATCCCGCAGCGCGACGATCAGGCACGCCAAGGGCGCCAAGGCCAAAATGGGAATGACGGTGAGGCAGAAAGCGGCATTCCGCCCGACCAGGCGCGTGGCCCAAAGCGCTTCCGGCGTCACGACCATTTCCACCATAACAGCGAAGGCCAGCGCGATCGGAAGCGCGACGAGCAGGAACGCCCAGGGGCCAATCTCCACCCCCGGACGGCCGATCCGCGTCACTGCACCGGCGGCGCCCAGCAATAAGGCGAGCGCAAACAGGAATTTAAACAGGAAGCGGGCGCTCCCCCCGACCGCCAAGAGATCCGGACGCACACCGACCGCAAGCGCGAACAGGGTCGTTGCAATCAGCGCGCCCAGGCTGAAGGCCAGCGCCAGACGGCTCGACAGCCTCCATGCGACGGGGGCATCCTGCGCTAGCACTCCGATCAGATCCTCAGTCTTCACACATTGCCTCGATATGCCGCCGCGAGTGTTCGCAATGCCCGATGCAATGCGACCCGCACCGCACCTTCGCTCATGTTCAAGCGACCCGCTGTTTCCCGGACGCTGGTGCCGTCAACCGATATGGAACGAACGATATCACGTTGTGGGCCCTTCAAGGTACTCAGGATCCTGTCAATATCGTATGCCTGCGTTGCATCGGCGGGCTCGTCGGCTTGCAGGACGTCGGACAAATCCTCGATGGGAATGTCGACATGCCGCCCCCGCCGCCGCAAGGTGTCGACCATCTTGTTGCGGACGATGGCGGAAAGCCAGGGACCGATCGGGCGGTCCTGATCCCAGGTGCCGCGTTTCAGATGGATCGCCAGCAGAACCTCCTGCACCACGTCCTCCGCGTCGCTGTGCGGCGATCCATAGCTATTGCAGCGCCGGCGGGCCATGGCGCGCAGATGCGGGGTCAGCGCTTGCAGGAACCCGCGATAGGCTGCGGCATCGCCCGCGATCGCAGCGCGCATCAGCTCCGCCCATTCCTGTTCGCGCGATGCCAGCGTCATGCAAGCGGATCCCGCGCGCCAACCGTGGCGTCATCGAGCAAGGCCAGTGCCGGCCGCACCAGTCCCTCCAGCAAGGCGCGCTCCGGTCGGTGGCGCGCGAGCACACGAAGCCCGAGCAGAACGCCGAGCAGGAGGCGCCCGATATCCTCGGCGGACTGCCGGCGGGCGATGGTCCCCTCCTCCTGTCCAACCATGGCGCATTGACGAAAAAACGCTTCCACCTGAACCAGGACCTTCGTGACCACGTCCTGGAATTCCGGATCATAGGGTGCGATTTCGAGTGCTGAATTTACCAGCATGCAGCCACGCCGCCCGGTATCCGCCACGGATCGATCGACGATTTCCTTGAAAAAGGCGTCGATCGCCTCACGCGGAGGCAACGCCTGGAACCGGCCCACACGATCGGAAAAGCTGAGCTCCACATAGCGCTCGAGTGCCCGACGATAGAGCGAGCGCTTGTCTCCGAACGCGTTGTACAGGCTTGCGTTGGTGATCCCCATGCGCGTGGCGAGATCGCGCACCGAGGTTGCTTCGTAGCCACGTTCCCAGAAGCACTCGACAGCGGCGCGAAGCGCGACCTCCTCATCAAATTCTCTGGGCCTGGCCATGGTGAAAGCCGCTCGCGCGCTGTTCCACTTGGTTTTAGAGCGCGCAATCTAAAATGCAACATGCTCCCGCTCGGCACCATGTCAAACGAGCGTGCACATGAACGACCGGCACCGGCCCGACGCCTGCGCCCCGCCTCCTTTCGGGGAATCTGACACCAAGCACCAGCATCCGGCCGGACCCAGCTTGGCCGGCGCCTTTAGGAAGCCTTCAATGGGCGTGCCCGAGATAGGCCGCGCGCACGGCGGGGTCGCTGCGCAGCGCTGTCGCGGGACCGGAAGCGGTGAGCCGGCCGTTTTCCATCACATAGCCGAAATCCGCCACTTCCAGCGCTGCCGCCGCAAACTGCTCCACCAGCAGCATGGTGATCTTTTCCGCTTTCAGCCGAGCGATGGTGGCGAAAACCTCCGCCACAAGCCGCGGCGCCAGCCCCATCGAGGGTTCGTCCAGCAACAGCACCTGCGGGCGCAGCATCAGGGCGCGCGCCATGGCGAGCATCTGCTGCTCGCCCCCGGACAGCGTGCCCGCCATCTGGTCTCGCCGCTCCCTCAGGCGGGGGAACAGCTCGAACATCCGCTGCAGATCAGCCTCCACATCGCCCTTGGGACGTGAGCCGGTGAGGCGCGGAAAGGCGCCCAGGATCAGGTTGTCCTTGACGCTCAAGGTCGAAAACACGCGCCGTCCCTCCGGCGAATGCGCCATGCCCTTGCGTGTGATGCCGAACGAGGGCAAGCCCCCGATCTCCTCACCGCCGAGGCGAATGGAGCCGGACTGCGGCGCGATCATGCCCGATAGCGCCCGTAGCGTCGTGGTCTTGCCGGCGCCGTTGGAGCCGATGAGGGTGACGAGTTGGCCGCTTTCGACCTTCAGGCTCAGCCCATGCAGCACTTGTACCTTGCCATAACCGGCGACGAGATCGGTGACCTCAAGCATGGCATCCTTACTCCGCAGGGACGGCTGCGCCGCCGAGATAAGCCTCGATCACCCGTTCGTTGTTCTGCACTTCGGCCGGCCGGCCTTCGGCAATCTTCTGGCCGAAGTCGAGCACGCTCACCGTGTCGCACACGCTCATCACCACATCCATATGATGCTCGATCAGCACGATGGTGATGCCGGCATCGCGCACCTTGCGGATGATCTCCATGAGGGCCTTGATGTCCGGTGCGGTGAGGCCGGCCGCCGGCTCGTCCAGCAGCAAAAGCTGCGGGTCGAGAGCCAGCGCCCGGGCAATCTCCAGGAGACGCTGCTTGCCGTAGGGCAGGTTGCGGGATTCCTCATTGGCGAGGTCCTCCAGGCCGACGAAGGCCAGCAGGCTCATGGCCCGCTCCCGCGCCGCCCGCTCCTCGCGGCGGATGCGCGGCAAGGCGAGCGCCACGTCCAGGAAGGTCGCCTGATAGCTGTGCTGCAGGCCGACCAGCACATTTTCGATCAAGGTGAGCTCACCGAACAACTGCACGTTCTGGAAGGTGCGGGCGATGCCGCTCTTGGCGATGGCGGAGGACGTGTGCCCGGCGATGTCCTGGCCGCGGAAGCGGATGGAGCCGCCAGTCGGCACGTAGATGCCGGTCAGCACATTCATCATGGTGCTTTTGCCGGAACCGTTGGGGCCGATCAGCCCGTGGATCGTCCCCGGCTTCACCGCGATGGACACCCGGTCTAACGCCTTCAGGCCGCCGAACTGCATCACCACCGAGCCCACTTCCAGCAGCACTCCTTCGGACGCCGCGTGGCTCGTGGCCGTCACGGCCTTGCGTGCCGCTTCGGCATTGATGATGGCGTGGGCATGGAACAGGCGCGGCCACAGATGGATGGCGAGCCGCTTGAGGAAACCGACGATGCCATCCGGCAGATAATAGACCACGAACAGGATCATCACGCCGAAGACGGCAAGCTTGTAGTCGGTGATCTTCTCCAGCATCAGCGAGAAGACGAAGAAGCCGATGCACAGCGCCACCGGAATGGCGTTCTGCGCCCGCCGCTCCGGCTGAGTGATGAAGCTGCGCACACCCGCAATGACCGCGATGACGGCGATGATGCCGGCGATGTAACGGAACAATTGGATGTCGGACAGCAAGTTCGGCAGGAACACGATGATGACGGCACCGAGAATCGGGCCCAGCCGCGATTTGCGCCCGCCCACAGTGACCGCGAGCAGGAATTGCACCGACAGTTCGAAGCCGAAATTGTTCGGCGCGATATATTGCTCGGAATAAGCGAACAGCACGCCCGCGAAACCGGCAAAACCCGCGCTGATCACGAAAGCCAGCACCTTGTGCTTGTAGACGCTGACGCCCATGCAGTCCGAGGCGATGGGGCTGTCACGCAGCGCCTCGAAGGCGCGGCCGAGGTGCGAAGCGAGGATGCGGTTGATCACCACCAGCGTCAGCACCAGGCCAATGGCGCAGATATAATAATATTCCACTTCCTTCATGCGCTTCAGCGACATGTCGAGGAGCGGAATGGTGTCCCCCAGCCAGCGCAGATCGAGGAACAGCGGGGTGTTGAGCTTGATGCCCAGCGGCCCGTTGGTGACATCGCTCATCTCGTTGATGAGGATCTGCACGATCGTGCCGAAGGCGAGCGTCACCATGGCGAGGTAAGGCCCGGTCACCCGCAGTGCCGGGAACGCCAGCACCACGCCGAACAGCGCCGCGACGATGATGCCGAGCGGGATGGCGGGCCAGAAGCCGATGCCGAAATGCATGGCCATCACGCCGGCCGTATAGGCGCCGATGCCGAACAGGGCCGCATGGCCGATGGAGACTTCGCCGGTGTAGCCGAACACCACGTCGAGCCCCAGAAGAAGGATCGAATAGATGGCGATGGTGACGGCCAGATGGAGATAATAGGGACTCGCCACCGCGAACGGCAGCACGATGAGCGCGGCAAGGCCCAGCAGGGACCCAAGGAGCTTCAGCTGCATCGGCTCAGACCTTCTTGATCGTCGCGCGGCCGAACAGGCCCGAGGGCTTCAGCGACAGCACCAGCAGAAGGAGCACGAGGCCCGGAACATCCTTGTAGCCGGTGGAAATATAGAAGCCGGTCAGTGTTTCGGTGATCCCGAGGATCAGCCCACCGACGATAACGCCCATGCCGCTCGACAGCCCACCGATGATGGCCACTGCGAACGCCTTCAGGCCCAGCACCGCGCCCATGGTGGCGCCGGTGAGTGTAACCGGGGCGATCAGCACGCCGGCCAGCGCCGCCGTCATGGAGGAAAGAGCATAGGAGAAAGTGATGACCCGGTTGGTATTGATGCCCATCAGGTCGGCGGCGTCCTTGTCATTGGAGGTGGCAACCACCGCCTTGCCGAAGATCGAGCGGCGGTTGAAGATCTCCACGGCAAGCATCACGGCCAGCGCACCAAGCACGATGGCGATTTCCATGGGCTGGATGCGCACGGGCCCGATGGTGATCGCCGCCTCGGGCAGAGGCGAGGGAAACCGCAGCGCATCGCGGCCCCAGATGTTCTCCGCCAGATTGCGGAAGATGATGCCGAGCGCGATGGTCGCCATGATCCAGCCGGCTTCGGACTTCGCCTGGACCGCACGGCGCACGCCGAGCCACTCGACCACGACGCCCTGGCACAGGCCGAACACGAACACGACGGGCAGCATCAGCAGATAGGCAAAGCCCGTGCCGATGGCCTGACCGATCAGGAAGTTGATCGTCGTGAGCCCGACCAGAGCCCCCAGCATGAGCGCCTCTCCCTGGCCGAAATTCAGGGTCTTCGAGGTCGCGAACGTAAGCTGATAGCTAAAGGCGATCACGCCGTAGATCATGCCGACGGATATTCCGCTGACAATGAGCTGCGATAGGATGTTCATGGGTCTTCCCGAAGCATTGAGGAGCCCCCTCGCGTGCTCGCGAGGGGGTATGTTCCGGATCGACGGCTCAGTTGGTGGCGGGCTTGACCCGGACCGCCTTGTCGCCGGCGATGTCTTCGGGATGCGCGACAACGACGCGGCCACCCTTGACCACGCCGAACACCGGGATGTTGGGGGTGATCGCCTCGTGATCCGTGGCGCTGAAGGGCTTGTCATAGACCGTGACGACGCCCTCGACCTTCGTCTTCAGGTTTTCCAGCGCCTCGCGGACCTTTTTGCCGTCCGTGGAGCCCGCCTGGGTGATGGCGGCGGCCAGCAGATAGACCGAATCGTAGCCCTGGGCGGCGGAAACCGGCGAGGGAATGCGATCCACCTTGTAGGCGGCCTGGTAAGCGTCGATGAAGGCCTTGCGCTTCGGCGTGTCGGGGGTCTGGATGAAGGTCTGGGGCATCATCGCGCCCTCGCCGTTCGCGCCGGCCGTATCGATGAAGCTGGCCATGGACAGGGTCCAGGAGCCAATCATCGGCACCTTCCAGCCGAGCTTGGCCATGCCATTGGCGATCTGAGCCAGCTCGGGACCGATGGCATAGGTGAGGATCACGTCGGCGCCGGCTTCCTTGGCGCGCAGAAGCTGCGCGGTCATGTCGGTGTCGCCGATGTTGAACTTCTCTTCCGCGACAGGCTTAACACCCAGCGCACCAAGAGCCTTTTCCAGATCCTGCCGACCCAGCTGACCGTAATTCGTGCTGTCGGCGAGGATCGCCGGCTTCTTGAAGCCTTGCCGCTTGACCGCCTCGCTGGCGATCATCGCGCTCTGGATGATGTCGTTGGCAGCGGTGCGGAAGACGTAGTTATTTTTGTCCTTCGGCGGGATAAACTGCTGGGTGATGAGCGTGCCGGTGGCAACATTGTTCAGCACCGGAATTTCAGCTTCCTGATAAAAGCGCTGAGAAGCCAGGGCGACACCGGTATTGATGAAGCCAAGCGTGGCGATGACTTCTTCTTTATTGATCAGTTCCTGGGCGATCTGGACGCTGACTTCGTTCTTGGCTTCGTCGTCGCGCTCGACGACCACAAGCTGCCGTCCGAGCACGCCGCCGGCCTTGTTGATTTCCGCCACCGCCAGCTTCACGCCGTCGCGCATACTGACGCCCATGGAGGAGGAGCCACCAGTGAACGGTCCTGTGAGCCCGATCTTGATGGGGTCCGCCGCCAGTGCAGTTCCAGCCATGGCGATGCTGACCGCGGCTGCGGTCATTAGTCTGCTCAATCGCATGTCTCACTCCCCAAAATGCCGCTTTTTGCGGCACATATTATCGTGGATGGTGAATTCGACCGTCCCACTTCAATCGTTTAGAGCAACCGGCTTGAATAGGCCAGTGCAACTATAAGGTAATGTCAGGCTGCTGAGCGAGGCAATCGCAGAGTCATGACAAAGCTGAGAGGTGGGATGGCTTGAAGCCGTATTGTTGCAGTGCAGTGTAGGTTTCGGCTGGAAAAGCATCCGCCGATCTCACCCGTACATTACGTTACGTAACGTTGAAAATCACAACAAGCGCGTGATCAAACCTTCCAGCGTCTCCATAGACTTGGCTGAAGCCGCCGGCCCGTTCGCGTGTATTTGGGAATATTCCGCCTTGCCGAGCTCGAGCTAGATTAGGCCCTACGAATGAGCCGCCTCGGCCTCCACCGCCCCATGCGGAAGGTGACGAGCCGACCCAAGTGGGCTGATCCGATGAAGCATCGAACTGAGGCCCGCATGCGCCGCCCCTGTTGGGCCTCGGACCCTGCCACAAAGCCTTAATCCGCGCGCGGCATGATGCGCCCTCGTTCAATCAAGCTTGCCAGTCGGGCCGGAGGACGGCAATGTCCGCCCGGAAAGAGGCCCAGCGCGTGGGTGCTGCAGCATTCCCTTGGGCAACAGGACAGAGGAAGTCCAAAACCATGATGATGGACGGGCATAATGTCGATGCCGGCAAGATGGATGAGATCGCTCGGTTCGGACGCCGGGCGGGACTTCTCAACCGCCGGTCGTTTCTCGCGGGTTCGGCCGCCAGTTTCGGCGCGCTAGCGCTGGCCGGTTGCTCGACAACGGACTACATGAGCCTTGCTGAGGCGCAGAAGGTCTATGGGCCGGTGCCGACCGAGAAGTTCCCGATCCCTGCGGTCGATGTCAACAAGGTCAACCCGAAATATTTCCGCAAGACCATTCCCTACGAGACTAAGGAAGCCGTCGGCACCATCGTCGTAGATCCCAGCAATTACTACGTTTATCGCGTTGAGGAGGATGGCAAGGCGACGCGCTATGGCGCCAATGTCGGCCGCGCTGGCTTCCTGTGGAGCGGCGATGCCTATGTCGGACGCAAGAGCGAATGGGCCACCTGGACGCCGCCCAAGGAAATGATCAAGCGCCAGCCGGAGGCGGCCAAATGGGCCAACGGCATGCCCGGTGGGCTCGACAACCCGCTCGGCGCCCGCACTCTTCATCTCTATCAGAACGGCACCTACACGCTCTACACGATCTATGCCACAAGCGACCCGGAATCGATCGGCTCAGGTGTGACGAGCGGCTGCGTCGGCTTGCTCAGCCAGGACATGATCGAGCTGTACGACCGCACGCCCGTCAAAACGAAAGTGGTCGTTCTGCCGGCATAAACGGCCGCTTCCAGCCCGCGTTGGGCGGCTGAAATTTCGATGCTGGCCTCCGCGGCGGCCTGTGCCGCGGAGGTTGATACGCAAGGGTTTTTCAGGCCATGCCCCTCAGAGGGCAACCACCGTGCGGCCGCGGATCTGGCCCTTGAGGATCGCATCCGCCACGTTCGGCAGGTCCTCAAGCCGAACCTCCTGCGTCATGCGGGCGAAATCCTCTTCGTTCAGCAGATCGGCAATGCGAGTCCAGGCGGCGGTGCGGCGATCGGTCGGGCAATTGACCGAATCGACCCCCAGCAGAGCCACATTGCGCAGGATGAACGGGAATACCGAGGTGGGAAGGTCGGTCCCGCCGGCCAGCCCGCAGGCGGCCACAGCACCGCCATAACGGGTGGACGCCAGCACGTTTGCGAGCAGCGTGCCGCCCACGGTGTCCACCGCCCCATGCCACTTCTCGGCTTGCAGGGGTTTGCCCGCTGCCTGATAGGCTTCGCGGTCGACGATCTCCACGGCCCCGAGCGACTTCAGGAATTCCTCCTCGCTGCGCCGGCCGGTGAGCGCATAGACGCGATAGCCGAGGCGGGAGAGCAGGCGCACGGCGACACTGCCCACCCCGCCGGCCGCTCCCGTCACCAGCACATCGCCGCCCGCGGTGATGCCGTAGCGCTCCAAGGCATCCACGCACAGCATGCCCGTGAGGCCGGCGGTGCCGATGGCCATGGCCTGGCGGGTGGAAAGGCCCTGCGGTAGTTTCACGAGCCATTCGCTCTTGACGCGGGCGCGCTCGGCGAACCCGCCGGACCAGGTCTCGCCCACACCCCAGCCGGTGAGAACCACCTTGTCGCCCACCGCGAAACGAGGGCTGGCGCTGGCGCGTACGGTGCCGGCAAAGTCGATGCCGGGCACCATGGGCAGGGTGCGCAGAATGCGGCTGAGCCCCTTGAGCGCAAGGCCGTCCTTATAATTAAAGGAAGAATACTCGACATCGACCGTCACATCGGCCTCGGGCAGGTCGCCCTCGGTGATGGCCTCGATGGCGATGGCTTGCCCGCCTTCGGTCTTCCTCGCCATGATCGCGCGAAACGTCTCGCTCACGTCATCTCCTCCTTCATTGGCTGTTGCGGCGCCATCGGGCCCCGGCACGGGTTCGCCCAGAGCGTCCCGTCGGCACGCGGAAACTCTGCCTCAGCGGCGATGGGCGGCGCGCGCCTCCGCTGCCTTGGCATATTGGTCACGAATGTAATGCACGAGCCCTTCCAGGGCCGCCACCGCGCCATTCCCATCGCGCGCTTCAAGGGCGGCGAGCATGCGCTCGTGATGGGCCACGATCTCCATGCGATCACGCACCCGAACGATGATCATGTTGCTCACGGGCATGAGCGCTTCCACCAGGGCATTCATGAGAAAGCGCAGCAGCGCGTTGCCCGCCGCGTCCACGATTAGGCGGTGAAACCGCACGTCGGAGGCGCAAAAGTCCTGGTCGGAAATGGTCTTGTCCCATTGCAGGGCGATTTCCTCCCGCAGCCCGGCAAGGTGCGCTTCCGTGCGGCCCTGGGCGGCAAGGCGACAGCAGACGGCCTCCATCTCCAGCCGCGCTGTGGCCATTTCGTCCAGCGTCACGCCGTCGGTGGCCACCAGCAGGGTCACGGAAGTGCCCAGGCTGTGGGCAAGCTCCTCGGGCGAGGGGCCGGTGATGAAGGTGCCCCCCGTGGGCCCGCGGCGCGAGCGAATGAGATGGCGCGCGGCCAGCCGCTTCAATGCCTCCCGCACGGTGGGACGGGACACGCCGTATTGCGCGGCCAGCTCCTCTTCAGTGGGCAGGCGGTCGTCCACCTTCAAGCGGCCATCCATGATCGCCTGCTGGATCTGGTCGGCAATCTGGCTCGCGGCGCTGGACGTGATGATCTGGCCGTAGGTTCCGTTCATGTCCCTGTTCACTGGCAGCTGTCCTGTCCCTTGGTGTCAGAAGCGCAGTCCCAAATCAACTTTAAATATTTGTTTGACAAATAGCAGGTTCGGCATTCTGGTTTCGGGTGACCGTGGCCGTCAGACGCCCGGCAGGAAACCACAGGGAGACAGGGATATGCGCGCCCCACTTGTCGCCGCCGTCTTGATTTCGGGCTTGGCCGCCGCCCATGCGGCGGACCTTCCCGTGTTCCGCATCGGTGTGCTGAACGATCAATCGAGCCTCTATTCCGACATCGCCGGCCCCGGCTCCGTGACCGCCGCGCAGATGGCGGTGGAGGATTTTAAGCCCGAGACCCATGGCTTCAAGGTCGAAGTCATCTCCGCCGATCACCAGAACAAGCCTGACGTCGGCTCCTCCATCGTGCGACGCTGGTACGACACGGAAAAAGTCGACGCGGTGGTCGATCTGCCGACCTCCTCGGTGGCCCTCGCTGTCGCCGATATCTCGCGCGACAAGAACAAGGTCCTCCTCGTCGCCAGCGCCGGCACGTCCGATCTGACCGGCAAGGCTTGCACCCCGAATACAGTGCACTGGACCTACGACACCTGGGCGCTCGCCAACGGCACCGCCCGCGCCATGATCAAGCAGGGCGGCGACACTTGGTTCTTCCTCACGGCCGATTATGCCTTCGGCCATGCGCTGGAACGTGACGCAAGCGAGGTGGTCGCGGCCAATGGCGGCAAGGTGCTGGGCCATGTGCTGGCGCCGTTCCAGAGCGCAGATTTCTCCTCTTTCATCGTCCAGGCGCAGTCCAGCGGGGCGAAGGTGGTGGCGCTGGCTAATTCCGGCGGCGACACCATCAATTCGGTGAAGCAGTCGGCCGAATTTGGCCTCTCGCAGAAACAGAAGCTCGTCAGCCTGCTCATCTTCCTGTCCGACGTGCATTCGCTCGGCCTCCAGACCGCGCAAGGACTGATGCTGACCAACGCCTTCTACTGGGACATGAACGACGGCACCCGCGCCTTCGGCAAGGCCTTCGGAGCCCGCAACAGCGGCCGCATGCCCACCATGAACCAGGCTGGAACCTATGCCTCGACGCTGCACTGGATGAAGGCGATCGCCGCCATGGACAAGACCAAGGCGCGGGACGGCGCCGCGGTTGTCGCCAAGATGAAGGAATTGCCCACCGATGATCCGCTGTTCGGCAAGGGCAAGATCCGCGCGGACGGGCGCACCATCCATGACATGTATCTCTGGCAGGTGAAATCGCCGGCCGAATCCAAAGGGCCATACGATTATCTCAAGCTCGTCGCCACCATTCCCGGAGACGAAGCATTCCGCCCCATGTCACCGGACCTGTGCCCGATGCTGAAGAAGGCCCAATGAGGTGAGCGCGCCGCTGCCGACCGTGTCCCTGACAGCCGGCAAGGCGCGCTCCCTGGCGATCCTGGTCGTCGCCGAGGTGGCCGCCATGGCCACCTGGTTTGCCACGACGGCCTCGCTCGGGGCGATCCGGGCGCATTGGCCGCTCTCGCCGTTCCAGGAAGCGCTCCTCACCAGTTCGGTGCAGGCAGGCTTCGTGGCGGGAACCCTGGTCAGCGCGCTGCTCTCGCTCGCCGACCGGGCCGATCTGCGCACGCTGTTCTCCCTGTCCGCGTTGGCGGCGGCTCTGGCCAATGGGGCCATCCTGCTGTGCGAACCCACCGACCCCATGGTGGCCGTACTGCGGTTCATAACGGGCATGTGCATGGCAGGGGTCTATCCGGTGGGCATGAAGCTCGCCGCCACATGGGCGAAGGGGGATCTCGGGCTGCTGATCGGTATGCTCGTGGCCGCGCTCACCCTCGGCTCTGCCTCGCCCCATGCCATGGCCGCCATCGGCGGTCTCGACTGGCGCGCCCCCGTGGCGGGTGCGGCGGCGAGCGCACTGCTGGCGGCGCTGCTGATCCGCTTCGCGCAGGTCGGCCCCAACCATGCGAAGGCGCCGCCGCTGCGACTTGCAAATGCCCTGGACGGGTTTCGCCGGCCGGCGCTGCGCCTCGCGAACTTCGGCTATTTCGGCCATATGTGGGAGCTCTACGCCATGTGGGCCTGGATCGGGGCGTTCATGGCCGCGAGCTTTGCCGCTCGTTATGGCGAGCGCCCGCCGTTCGACCCGCGCATCGCCACCTTCTCGGTGGTCGGCATCGGCGCGGCCGGCGCCTTGTTTGGCGGCTATGCCGCCGATCGGCTGGGCCGTACGCTGGTGACCGCCGTATCCATGGCGGTGAGCGGCCTTTGCGCCGCCGGCATCGGCTTCCTGTATGGCGGCTCGCCTTGGCTGCTGCTGCCCGTAGCTCTCGTGTGGGGGGTGAGCGTGATCTCCGATTCCGCGCAATTCTCCGCCGCCGTAACGGAACTGTCGGACCGCACGCTGGTCGGCACGATGCTCACGGTACAGACCTGCGTGGGCTTTCTCGTCACCCTGGCGAGTATTCACCTGCTACCCTATGCGGTGGACTTCCTGGGGTGGCGCTACGCCTTTTGCCTGCTGGCTGTCGGCCCCTTTCTCGGCGTGCTCGCCATGATGCGCCTGCGGCAACGGCCGGAGGCGGCCGCCATGGCCGGCGGGCGCCGTTGACCACTTCGCGAGGAGAAAAATGAAAGCCACGAAAGCCGCCGCGTTCGGCAAGATCATTTACGAAGTCCTGGACGGCGTGGCCCGCCTGACCCTCAACCGGCCGGCACGCACCAACGCCCTCGACCAGGACATGCTCGACGAGATCAACATCGCCATGGACATGGCCGAGGCCGACGCGGCGGTGCGCGCGGTGATCGTGCGCGGTGCCGGAACCGCTTTCTCCTCCGGCTTCGACCTGAAGGCTCAGATGGAAGCACAGCCAACGGGCGTCACGCAGTGGCGCCCGCTGCTGCGCAACGATTTCGATACGGTCATGCGGTTCTGGCACTGCCCGAAGCCGACGATTGCGGCGGTGCGTGGGCCATGCCTCGCGGGGGCCTGCGAATTGGCGCTCGCTTGCGACATGACCATCGCCACCGAAGATGCCTTCTTCGGCGAGCCGGAACTGAAGTTCGGCGCCGGCATCGTGGTGATGCTGCTGCCCTGGATCGTCGGCCCCAAGATCGCCAAAGAGATTATCCTCATGGGAGAGGACAGGGTGTCGGCAAGGCGCGCGGTCGAAATTGGAATGGTAAACCGGCTGGTCGCCGCCGATGCGCTGGATGAGGAGGCCCTGAGGATCGGGCGCCACATGGGCGCCATTGAGCCGGGTCTGGTGAAGGACACGAAGCGCGCGCTTAATCTCGCCCTGGAGCGACAAGGCATGCTCGATGCCCTGGAAAGCGCGCTCGCCATCGACTTGGCCATCGAGGGCGCCGGCTCGCCAGACAAGATCGCATTCATGGACATCGCCCGGCGGGAGGGATTAAAGGCAGCCCTGACCTGGCGCGATGCGCGCTTTCCGAAGGCATCGTCATGACTGGAGCTCTCGCCCATCTCCTCGAGCAGCCCGCTGCGGCGACCGCGCGTGTGGTCGGCGACGCGAACCCCGGATTTGCCGATGGGGCGGCGCTGGCCTCCGCCGCCGATGCGGTGGCCGCGCGGCTCGGTGCCGCCGGAATTGACCCCCGCGAACCCATTTTGGTCTCGGTCGCCAACCGGCCGGCCGACCTTGCCGCCCTCTTCGGCGTCTGGCGCGCCGGAGGCGTGGTGGTTCCGATCCATGCCGCCGCCGCGGAAGCCACCCGCGCCGAGGTCCGCAGCCAGACCGGCGCCCGGTTCCTGCTGGATGGTGCGGAGCTGATCCGCGTCGCTGATGCGCCGCCGCCGCCCCGCCCGCTGCTGGAGAAAGCGGCGCTCATTATCTTCACCTCCGGCTCCACCGGGCGCCCCAAGGGCGTGGTGGTCGGCCATGATGGCCTGGCGGCGAAGCTCGACGTGCTTGCGCGGCTGCTGGAGATCGGCCCGGACGACGAGGTGATCCTGCCGCTCCAGCTCATCTTCATCTTCGGCGTGTGGGTGGGCCTGCTGTCCGTCAGCCGGGGCGCCAGGCTGCGGCTGGTCACCAAATTCACCCCGCAGGGCATGCGCGAAGCGCTGCCCTCCGGCACGGTGTTCGCTGGCGTGCCTTCCATGCTGCGCGCGATGTTCGGCGATGGAACCGTCGTCGCGCCCGGCCTGCGCGCCATCCTCACCGGCGGCGAGGCGCTCGGGCCCCTGCTGTCCGCTCAGCTCGATCTCCATCTGCCGCAGACGGACGTCTTCGATTTGTACGGCCTGACGGAAACAGGCTCGTGCGATTTCTGCCTGCTGCCGTCCGATCGGATGGGCGGCGCGAATTCCGTTGGCCGGCCCACGGAAGGCGTCACCTACCGCATTCTCGATGCGGCGGGCGAAGAGGTTGAGCCGGACGCCTCCGGCGAACTCTCTATCCGCACGCCATTTGGAATGCTCGGCTATCTGGACAATCCCACGCTCACACAGGACTCCTTCCGCGACGGCCATTTCCGCACGGGCGACCTCGCGCGTCTGCGCAGCGACGGCTTCGTGGAGATTGTCGGGCGAATCAAGGAAATCATTTCGCGCGGCGGCAACAAGATCGCGCCCGCCGAAATTGAACTGATGCTGCTCCAGCACCCGGATGTCGCCCATGCCCTGTGCGCCGGCGTGCCGGACCCGCGCCTCGGCGAGGCGGTACACGCCGCCGTGGTGCCGAGAGCTGGATCCGCCCTGGAGGGGCAGGCGCTGAAGGCATGGTGCGCCGAGCGCATCGAGCGCTTCAAGGTGCCGGACACCATTCATCTGGTGGATGCCCTGCCGACCGGCCCCACGGGCAAGGCGTGGCGTGGT
Source organism: Roseixanthobacter pseudopolyaromaticivorans (assembly GCF_043195145.2). Classification (NCBI taxonomy): domain Bacteria; kingdom Pseudomonadati; phylum Pseudomonadota; class Alphaproteobacteria; order Hyphomicrobiales; family Xanthobacteraceae; genus Roseixanthobacter; species Roseixanthobacter pseudopolyaromaticivorans. Next base: position 1,079,358 of record NZ_CM195539.1, on the reverse strand, counting down.
GGCATAAAGCTCCTCGCCGAGGCCACGCCTAACGCTGGCGTACCGGGAGGAGGCAAAAGCTAAGATGCTGCTGGCGCTCTTCGGCCAGCGCACCACCGGCACGGTGAACGGGCCGGCTCGTCGCATGACGATCCTGCTCTGTTTGCGGAGCTAGCCCTCCGGTGCCCATACGCGGTAGAGGGCGCGCGCCAAGCTGTCCAGCGCGAAGCCAAGAATGCCGATGAGCAGCACGGTAGCCATCAGTTCGGAATAAGCGAGGCGGTCGCGCGTATCGAGAATGAAATAGCCGAGCCCCGCCGACACACCGAGCATCTCGCAGGGCACCAGCACGATCCACAAGATGCCGATGGCGAGCCGCACGCCCGTCAGCACATGGCCGAGCACGCCCGGCACCACCACGCGCCACAAGGTCTCCAGCGGCGTCGCCGCAAGGCTGCGGGAGAGCTGAAGCCAACGGGGATCGAGTGCCCGCACGCCGGCCGCCGTGTTCAGCAGGATCGGCCAGACCGCGGCGAAGGTGAGCAGGAAATAGATTGGCTTGTCGCCCACCCCGAACACCATCACGGCGATCGGCATCCATGACAGCGGCGAGATCATGCGCAGGAATTGAAAGGCCGGGCTGGTCGCCGCCTCCATCACCTGGAAGCTGCCGACCGCGAGGCCCAGCGGTACGCCGATCAGGAGCGCGAAGGCGAGGCCGATGAAGATGCGCTGCAGGCTCATCATCACATGCAACGGCAGATCGGAATGCAGCAGCAGATCGAACAGCGCCGGCACGGCGGTGAGCGGCGAGAAGCGGGCGAGAAAAGAGCCCTTCTGCGCCAACACGTCCGTGCCGATCCACCACAAGACGAACACCAGCGCCAGCCCGCCAAGACCGAGCGACAGGCGCGCGGCGAACGAGCCAACGCCCTTCGCCCGCACGCGCGCCGCCTGCGCCGTGACCGGCGCCGGAAGAGCGGAGGGGGAAATCTCAGGGTGGCTCGTCATGGGCGAAGTCTACTCAAGGAACAAGTCTTTGCCGTGAAGCTTCCGTTCGGCGGGAGCGCCGATTTCCCCTCGCCCTCTGCCCCGCAAGCGGAAGAGGACGCAGGAGGCGTGTGCGGAGCGGCAGGGTCCGCAGCCGACGGAGGAAAGCAGAAGAGCGTGCCCGAAAAGCGGAAAGCGGCGCGCCCGTCCTGCCTCACACCACGATCGTTTCCTGCCGCTCGAAGCTGTCCGGCACGCCGAAGGTCTTCAGCCCGCCAGATGCCAGAACCGCCTTCTTCACGAACCGGTCGTCCACCAGATCCTTGGCCGCGAAGGCCGGGTCCAGCGTGTCGAGGAAGGCATGGTCGCCCTCGATCAGCGTGCCCTTCAAGCGGCGCACCAGTTCCTCGGTGTAGCTAGCATAAGGATAGGGCTGGAAATCGATGCGGTTCTCTCGCCATTCCGGGTGGCGGATGGCGCCTGAGGCGATATAGGCCGCTTCGTCGCCCGGCGCGGGGGCCAGCACCTTGTTCAGCACAGCCTGGGTGTGCGGGGTATATTTGTTCGGCCCATCTTTGGAAAGCAGGAAGGCGGTCTCCGCGCGGTGCTCGCGGGTCCAAACCTGCGCCTTCACCATGGCGTTCACCACCTTCTGCGACCATTCGGGCCGCTCGTTCAGGTCGCGCTCATGCATGAACACGACGCAGCACGCATGGTCCTTCCAAACATCGCCGGTGAACCGCAACACCTTGCCGATGCCCTGCACCTCGGCCGCCGCGTTGAACGGCTCGGCGACGATGTAGCCGGCGACCTGCTTGGTGGCGAGTGCCGGCACCATGTCGGACGGCGCCATGATGACGAGATTCACCTCATTGGCCTCGGGCGCGCCAGTGCGCTTGGTCACCGGCGTCAGGCCATTTTCCTTCAGCAGCGCCTGGAGGACCACGTTGTGGATCGAATACCAGAACGGGATGGCCACCGTCTTGCCGCCGAGATCCTTCACCGAATTGATCTCGGGCAGCACCGTGAGGCCGGAGCCGGCCATGTGGTTCCATGCGACCACCTTGGCCGGCGCCTTGGAGCCGAAGCGCGCCCACACCGTGATGGGCGAGAGCAGGTGCACCACGTTCACCTGGCCGGAGATGAAGGCCTCCACGATCTGCGCCCAGGAGCGCAGCAGCACCGGCTTTTCCGCCTTGACGCCCTCGGCTTCGAAATAGCCGTTCGCGTGGGCCACCAGCAGCGGGGTGGCATCCGTGATCGGCAGATAGCCAATGCGCACGGGGGCGTCCGCTTCCTGGGCGCGCGCCTGATAGGCGTTCAGAAGCGGCAGCGCGCCCGAGGCCGTGAGCAGCGCCGAGAGCTTCATGATGTCGCGACGGGAGAAGAAATCATGCGTGGGCATGGCTGACGTCCGTGTGCTGGCGGCGAACCGCATTGCGAAGAGTCGTGAGGATTTCGATGCGCAAGGTGCCGAGTTCCTCTACCGCATCATCGCGGGGGAACGGCAGGGACAGCGTCCATTGGCCGATCTGCCGCGCCGGCGCGCCGCCGAGCAGCACGATGCGGTCCGAGAGCAGCAAAGCTTCGTCGATGTCGTGGGTAATGAGGATAGCGGCAGTGCCGGTGTCGACCACCACCTTGCGCAGCAGGATCTGCATCTCCGCGCGGGTCACTTCGTCGAGCGCGCCGAATGGCTCGTCGAGCAGCAGCACCTTGGGCTTGCGGGCGAGGCAGCGGGCGAGCGCCGCACGCTGCGCCATGCCGCCCGAGAGCGCGGCGGGATGCTGGCGGCGGGCATGGGAGAGCCCCACTTCGGCAATGGCGTCGTCCACCCGCGCCTCCCTCTCGGCCCGGGACAATTGCGGCTGGTGCTTGAAATCGAGCCCGAAGGCGACGTTCTTCTCGAGCGTCAGCCAAGGCAGCAGGCTCGGGTCCTGGAACGCCACGGCGACGCGCGGATGCACGCCGCGCAGCGGCGCCTCGTCCATCAGGACGGTGCCGGAGGTGGGCACCTGGAGCCCGCCGAGCACACGCAGCAGGCTGGATTTGCCGACCCCGCTCGGGCCGAGGATGGTCACCACCTCGCCCGGCGCGAGCGAAAGATCGAAGCCCGACAGCACATTCTGCGCGGCGCCGGGATAGCGCAGCGCGATGCCGTATGCCTCGAGGACCGGCGCGGGATTGCTCATGCCGCCTGCCCGCTCCCAGCCGAAGCCTTCGCCGCATGGTCGGCAAGCGCTGCCTTGAGCTGCACGAGGCTCGGCGTGATGACCGGCAGGAAGGCGGATTCACGCCAGCGGCGGGCGAAATCGCGGCCCGGCCCGGCAAGATAGGCGCGCCCGCCGGAAGCCTGCAGCTCCAACCCAATGGCGGCATCCGCCAGTTCCGCGAGGGCGATGCGGATCTTGAAGAGCGGTGCCGCCTTCTCGGCGAAGGCGCCGCTGGCAAGCCCTGCGAACAGGGCATTTTCCTGCGCATCGATGGCGCCCGAAAGCTCGGCGATGGGTCCGCTCAGCACATGGCGCCCGGCATCGGCGATATGGCCAGCGGCCTCGGTCAGCGCCCGCCGGGCAAGGCCGATGGACATGCCGATCTGCAGCCCGAGGAAAGCCGGGCGCACCTGCGGCAGCCAGGCGCGGGCGTCGGGGTGAAGAATGTCACCCTCGGTAATGGCGACGTTCGTCAGCGCCACCGCCGCGGTATTGGTGCCGCGCAGCGCGATCAGTTCAAGATCGGCGGAGCGCACCAGGCCCTGGGCATCCGACGCGAGGGTGGCAACGAACGGCGCACCGCCGTCGTCGGACGCAACGGCAGCGGCCACATGAAATCCCTCGGGCCGCAGATTGGTAACCCAGGGCAGTTTGCCGTCGAGCGAAAATCCGGACCCGGCCACGCGGCCGTTCACCTGGAGGCCCTCCAGGCCGGCGAGGAATTTCATGGCATTGGAGAGGCCCGTGGCGCCGGCCACCTGGCCCGCCAGCAGCGGGCCGATCAGCCGCTCACGCAAGGCCGCGTTGGGGCTCTGCAGCAAATATTCGATATAAGTGCGGTGTCCCCACAGCACAAAGCCCGCGGCGAGCGAACGAGCCGAAACCTCGGCGACCGCGCGCACGCCATCCACCACGGATCCACCCGCCCCGCCCAGATCATCCGGCACGCCGGTGCCGAACACGCCGGACGCGGCGAGCGCGGGAAGCAGCGCCGCCTTGTCCGCATACCCGGTATCCAGGTCCTCAGCTACTTCATCCAACCAGGGGAAAAGAGCGCCCGCCCGCGCGCCTGTACCGTGTGACATGGGAGACGTCTTCCCGCTTCGTTCAACCTGTCCGCGCTCCATCCTGCCGGATCCGGAGCAGCCTGCGAAGCTCCGGATCACCCTGGGGAATTGGGACGGGCGTCATGACAGGGATAAGACGGAAGCCAGTATCACGCAAGATGACTGGATTGATGTATATTTCACGAGTATAAATTGTTTTAATAAAACCTTAACTTTTCCTGATAAGCCATGGAATTCGCTACTGAAAATGCACAAGGCCCACCCCAGAAGGGGCGGGCCTCGCATGCTGTCTTAAGGGATCGGTCAGCGCTGGCCGCCTTTGCGGCCCGCCTCCGAGGCGCGCTGGGGATCATCCGCGAAATTGCCGCTGCGGTGATGATCGCCCTGCTGCTGGCGACCGTCCGAACCGCCGCCGGACTGGCTCTGCTGGCGGTGCTCGCCGCCCTTCTGTCCCGCTTCGGCCGCACGCTGCGGGTTGTTGGCGAAGTTGCCGGGACTGGTCTGCCCGCCCTTCTTGCCCGCTTCCGAAGCCTTCTGAGGATCATTGGCGAAGTTTCCCGAACCGCCACGCATATCGTTGGCCATGGTTCTCTCCTGTTTCTATGCCAATTTTCAGCCCCCTGGGTTTTTAACGCCCTCCCCGGCCCCGTGTTCCGGCTAAAATTCACCCTGGCCCGGAAGCACCTGCCTCGGTCCGGCGCCGCGACAGCCGTGCTTCAGGCCGAAAGTCCAAGGGTTGCAGGCTGGCGATAGGCCATCACCGCCGGCACCAAAGCCGCCAGAGCCGCGACCACCAGCATCATGGCGACAAAGCCCAGATCGTCGGCTGCAAACTCGACCGGCAGGACGATTCCGCTCTGGCGCGTGAGCTGGGCCGCCACCATCCTCGCGGCGAGGAAACCCAGGCCCATTCCAAGCATCGCGCCCACTCCCACCAGCGCCATCACCTCGCTCCAGACCAGGGTAAAAATAGCTCGGCGCGGCGCCCCAAGTGCCCGCAACGCTGCGATCTGCCCACGCCGCTGGGCAAGATGGACCGCACTGACGAGCATCACCGCGACGATCACCAGCGCCTGCGCGCCGAGCGCGATGCCGCCGAGCAGCAGGCGTGCGTCTCCGAGGGTTCCGTAGAGCCGCACCAGCACTTCGGCGGGGAAGACGGCGAGCGTGGGCGGCTTGCGATATTGCGCGCGCAGCCGATAGGCATCGGCGATGGTCCGCGCCTTCACGATCACCGCCGGCACCCCGGGCGTCGCCTGCGGCCAAGGTGAACCGAGATGATCGGAACCGCCCTCAAGGCCATGGGCGTGCTCAGCTTCTCCTTCCACGCGGCGTGGCCAGGCATGCGCGTCCCCCAGGCCGTGCAGGCGCCACACCGCTTCGATCGGAACGAGGATCGCGCGATCCCAGGGCGTGCCCGTCGGTGCCATCCGGCCGACCACGTGATAGGCGATTTCCGAATGGGTATGCCCACCCTCCCCCGGCAGGCCGTGCATCGGCTTCACGATGCCGCCGAGGCGCAGCGGCACAAGAGCGCCGACCACCGCTTCGTCCAGTGCATCGAAAACCTGCCCTTCGGCCAGAGCACCACCGCCGGCTTCCAGGGCGAAAGCGGCAATGGTGCCGACGATCGGCAGGCCCTCGAAACTGTCGCCGAACCCGACCGGGGCGGCATAGGCGACGCGCGGGTCCTCGGCGAGCGCCCTCAGCACGCTTCCGTCCATCAGCGGCAGCGGCGCGGCCTGGAGGAACACCGAAGACAGAACCAGCTGCGTCTCGCTGCCCGCCGCGCCGACCACGAGATCGAACCGGTCGGCAGCCCGCGCCGAACCGAGGCGCAGTGCGCGCTCCTGCAATTGCACGGCGATGCCCAAAGCGGTCGCGAGCGCGATCAGCAATACGATGGCGACCGCGCCGAGCCATAAACGTCGCAGGTCGGCGAGGATGAAGCCGAGCGGGATCATGCCGCCGCCTCCGAGCGACCATCGCCGGGAACGATCGCCACGTCGGCGACGATGCAGCCTTCCACCAAGGTGAGATGCCGCGCCATGCGCGCCACCAGACGGGCATCGTGCGTCACCACGATCAAGGTCGCGTTCTGCTCCTGCGCGAGTTCGCAGAGCAGCCCCGCGACCGCATCTCCCGCTTCCGCATCGAGGCTGGCCGTGGGTTCATCCGCCACCAGCACGTCGGGGCTCATGAGCGCCGCCCGCGCCACCGCCACGCGCTGCATCTCGCCCCGCGAGAGCGTCTCCACCTTCTGCCGCGGCCGCCGCACGCCCACCCGCTCCAATAAGGCGAGCGCACGCGTCTTCAGCGCCGGGTCGAGCCGCAGGCGCCAGAACCGCGCCGGCAGCAGCACGTTTTCCAGCGCGCTGAGGCCCGGAAATAAATGGAAATTCTGCATCACGAGGCCAACATGGGCGGCACGGAAGCGGTCGCGGCGGCCCTCGCTCAGGGTAGCCAGATCGATCTCGCCCCACGAGATGCGGCCGCTGTCGGGGCGCGTGAGGCCCACCATGAGGTTGATCAGCGTGGTCTTGCCAGCGCCCGACGGCCCAGTCACCGCAACGCGCGTGCCGGCGGCCACATGCAGGGCCGGGATATCCAGCGCGGGCGCCGCAAGGCCGGGAAAGGAGACGCGGACCGCCTCCAGCGAAAGGTCCGGCATCGTCAGACCGGCCGGAAGCGCGCGTCGTTGAGGCGCAACTGGCTGACGAATCCGGTTTCGGGATCGATCCAGGACCCGACGTCCAGCGTGCCGGAAACCTCGATCGGCGCGTTATATTGAACGAACGTCTGCCGGTCCCGCAGATACACGACGACGATATCGTCCGGCCAGTCGGAATCCGACGAACAGAAGGGGCAGATGGACATGGGGATCTTGGTGAGGACGAAGAATTTCGCCTCGGCTTTCAGCGGCGGCGCCATGTAGCCTCGCACGGTCATCGCCTTGCCCTTGGCCTGCTTCACTTTTTCGGAAAATTCCAGGCCCAGCACCGTGACCTTCGCATAAAGCTCATCGAAATCCAGAACCTCGCCGGCCTGCGCCATCGCGCCACTGAGCATCGCGCCGGTGAGAGCGCCGCCCCATGGCACCGCACAACCCACGACCCCTGCCAGTACGCGCAGCAGGCGGCGCCGGGCGAGCGATGGGGGCGAAATGAGCTTGGTCATGCCACTACGTCCTGCGATGCCGAAGGCCGGAAGGGGCGATCCCTCCCGGCCCCGGCCCGAACGGCGATAGCGCCGCGTTCACCGGTCTGCCTGTTTTATCTGCACGCTTATTTGGCGGCGTCGGCGCGCTGCTGCGCTTCGCCGAGCGCCATGGCCTCCGCGATCACGCGGAAGATCTCGGTATTCTCCATGTAGCCATGGATGTTTTCCGAGCCCGGCCCCTGCGCCTGAAGCACCACGTCGTCCACCGCGTGCACGGCGGTGTCTTCGCTCTTGGGAATATTGCCGATGCGCAACACGGCGCCGGGCACATTCTTATAGGCTTCGTTGGCGACATACTCGCCCTTCTCGTTCTTCACCGCCGGCACGTTCTGGCCGTCGAGCTTGGGACGGAAGGTCTCGTAATAGTCCGGGAAATTGTTGGCGAAGATGGCGAGGCGGCGAGACACGTCGATCCGGTCGGGATAGCCGTCCCCGTCCTTGTCTTCATAATTGGGGAAGCCGGCGTCGCGATAGGTGCCGACCTTCTCGCGCATCTCGGTGCCCGGCTTGTCGTCGTCGATGGTGCCGATCAGCGAAGCGCCGTGGGTGTGGTCGGCGGTCACGACGATCAGCGTGTCGGGATGGGTCTTGGCGAACTCCATCGCGATCCCCACCGCCTTGTCGAAGGTGATGGTCTCGAACACGGCGCGCTCCCAATCGAGCGGGTGCTCGTTCTTGTCGATCTCGGCGCCTTCCACCATGAGGAAGAAGCCCTCGGGATTCTTGGAGAGGATGTCCAGCGCGGCGACCATCATGTCCGGCACGTCGGGCTGGTTGGGGAACTTGTCCACGGTGCCCTTCTTGAGGAACTTCTGGTCCAGCGTGCCGTCCATGTTGCCGGTATGGAACAGGCCCAACAGCTTGCCGGAATTGTTGCCCGCGGCGGCTGCCGCCAGTTCGCCCTTGGTGGAGGCGAAGCCGTAGCCGGCGTCGCGGAACTTGGCGATATAGTCGATATCGTCCTTGCGCTTGGAACCCGGCGTCGTCTTCGGCAGGAAATAGGCCGAGCCGCCGCCCAGGATCACTTCCGGCTTCACGTCGAAGAACATGCCGACGATCTCGGCCTTGTCGGCGCGGCGACGGGTGTGGGAGACGACGGCGGCCGGGGTGGCATCCTCGATCTCGGCATTGGAAACGACGCCGATCACCTTGCCGGGCGCCTTGCGGCGGATCACCTCAGCGATGGTTTCCTGGCGCGGCTGATCGAGCGAGCCCTTGGCGCGGCTCGCATAGACGCCGAGCGCATTCACGGCGCTCTTCTGGCCGGTCATGAAGGCCGACATGGTATTGGCGCTGTCGGCGGCGATGGAATCGGTGGACGAGGTGCCGATGAAGGCCATGGCCGGCAGATGGTCCATGTTCAGCTTGCCGTTGGCCTTGCCCTGGGTGTTACCGAGCGACATGATCCGCGCCGCGGTGCGCATGGAAACGGCCATGCCGTCGCCCAGCAGGAAGATGACGTTCTTCGCCTTGGCGGTGGCGGGGGTGCCGAACACCTCCCAGGTGACGCTCTCGCGGAAATCGCCGACAGAGGCCTCGACCTTATAGACGCCGGGGGTCTTCAGCGACGCGCCCTTGATGACGACCGAGGACGGGCCGTCGCCGTTTTCCTTCTCGATGAAGGTCGGCGCCTTGCCGAACGCGCTCTTATAATCCTCGCCATTCACGAGGATCTTCACGTCCTCGAGCTTGGTTACCATCGGCAGTTCGACCTTGAAGTCGAACACGCTGCCGGAGAGCAGCGCCGCGCGATCAATGGGATAGATCTGCGCATTGTCCTTGCCGACGTCCTTGTAACGGGTTTCGCCGCTCTGCGCCCAGGCGGCGGCGGGCAGCAGGGCGACGCTCGGAGCGATCGCCACTGCAAGAATTGCGAGCCAATTCGGTTTCATGTGATGGGTCGTCCCCGCCGTTTGGGTGCGCAAAAATGATACTTGGTATCATGCGCAAAATTCCGATGCCGATGTCGGCGGGGGATTATTGACGCCGCAGCATGTCACCCAGATGAAGGTGGGGTGAAGACTTGCTCGGTCTCTTCGTCAGCCCATAGCAATGGAAATTATACTGGAAGATCAGGGACCAGCGGCGACGGACCGACTTCTGCGGAAAGCCGCCGGGCTCATTGCCGCCCATTTGCGGAAGGCGCGGTGAAACGCACTCGGCTCAGCAAAGCCCAGGGCCTCGGCGATCTCCGCCACCGGGCGTGACCCTTCGGCAAGCAGCGCCATGGCGCGATCGCGGCGGATCTCGTCCTTGATGGATTGATAGCTCTGCCCCTCCTCCCGCAGGCGGCGGCGCAGGGTGGAGGACGGCAGCCGCATCTGCCGGGCCAAGTCCTCGAAGCGCGGCCATTGAACGGGGGCGACATCGCGCAGGCGGCGGCGCACCCCGGCGGTCAGACCCGCATCGTGGCGATAGCGCACCAGGATATTGGCCGGCGCGCGCTGGAGAAATTCCTTCAGAGCCTTCTCCTGGCGGATCACCGGCAGGCGCAGGAATTCCGCGTCGAAGGCGAGCCGGCTGACGCTTTGGCCGAACGAAACCGGTGCGCCGAAAAACTGACGGTATTCCGCGCCCCGGTCCGGCTCGCCGCAGCGAAAATCCACCAGCCTCAAGGAAATCCGCCGCCCCACCAGCCAACAGGCGATGCCGTGGAGGATGATCCAATAGGTGCGATAGGCAAAGGCCGTGCGCGCCGGCCCCCGCTCGCGCAGGACGATCTCCGCGACCCCATCGGTCACGGTCAATTCTCCCGCGGGTTCCTCCAGCATCACGTTGAGGAAGCGCAGCGCCCGCCGCAAGGCCTGCTCAAGGCTGACGCAATGGAGCACGCATTGGCAGAGCAAGGTGAAACTGCCCGGCCGCATGGGGCGCAGGCCGAGGGTGAGGAACTCGTCGTCAAGCGCCAGCGCGATCTCGCGCCAGAGCACACCATATTGCTCGGCGGAGACCGGCTCGCGCACAGCGCTCGGCAGCCCGGCGGTGGCGAGCAATGAGCCGGCGTCGAGACCGCGGGCGCGCACGCACGCCAGCGCGTCCTCCACAAAGCCCGGCGAAATCATGCGCCGGCCCGCGTCATTCTGGGAAACCGCCGCCGGCACAGGCACCCTCATTGCAAAACCGATCATCATTTTATGCGCAGCTGGGCATGGATTGCCATATCATCCCGGCGTTAAGTCGCACCGTTGAAACGCCGTGCAGGACAACAAGAACGCGGCGCAGGGAGAAAGCCACGGAGCAACCGACTTCGCCTCTGCGCGGATGTGGGCGCCGGTTTCCCCTGCGTTTTCAGTCAACAGGCGCGCAGCCGGGCGGAAGCTGAACCATGCAGATCAAGGACAAAGTCTTTCTCGTCACCGGCGCCGGCTCCGGCCTCGGTGCCGCCGTGGCGCGCCATCTGGTCGCTGCCGGGGCGAAGGTTGTCATCGCCGATATCAATGCCGCGGGGGGCGAGGCGGTGGCGCAGGAGCTGGGCGAAAGCGCCCGCTTCGCCCGCACCGACGTGACCCAGGAGGCCGACGGACAGGCGGCGGTAGCGCTCGCGCTGGAGGCGTTCGGCCATCTCCACGGCCTCGTGAACTGCGCCGGCATCGCGCCGGGCGAGAAGGTGGTGGGCCGCGAGGGTCCGCACCGCCTGGAGAGCTTCGCCCGCGCGGTGAACATCAACCTCATCGGCACGTTCAACATGATCCGCCTCGCGGCGGATGCTATCGCCAAGGAAGCGCCGCAGGCCGATGGCGAGCGCGGCGTGATCGTCAACACCGCCTCCATCGCCGCCTATGACGGGCAGATCGGCCAGGCAGCCTACGCCGCCTCCAAGGCCGGCGTGATCGGCCTCACCCTGCCCGTCGCCCGTGAACTGGCGCGGATCGGTATCCGGGTCGTGACCATCGCACCGGGCATTTTCGAGACGCCGATGATGGCGGGGATGTCGCAGGAGATCCAGGATGCGCTTGGCAAGAGCGTGCCCTTCCCCTCCCGCCTCGGCCGGCCGCCGGAATATGCGGCCCTGGTCCAGCACATTTGCGAAAACACCATGCTGAACGGCGAAGTCATTCGCCTGGACGGCGCCTTGCGGATGCCTCCGCGCTGAGGGAGCACGAAACCATGAGCACCCACGATCCCATCGTCATCGTTTCCGCCGCCCGCACGCCCATGGGCGGTTTCCAGGGCGATTTGAAGGACATGACCGCGCCGCAGCTGGGCGCGGCCGCCATCGCCGCCGCCCTGGAGCGCGCGGGCCTTGCGCCCGAGGCGGTGCAGGAAGTGGTGTTCGGCTGCGTCCTTCCCGCCGGCCAGGGCCAGGCGCCAGCGCGCCAGGCCTCCATCGGCGCCGGGCTGCCGCTCTCGGCAGGCGCCACCACCGTCAACAAGATGTGCGGCTCCGGCATGAAGGCCGCCATGTTCGCCCATGATCTGCTTCACGCGGGCAGCGCCGACGTGGCGGTGGCCGGCGGCATGGAGAGCATGACCAACGCCCCCTATCTGCTGGATCGCGCCCGTTCCGGCTATCGCATGGGCCATGGCAAGGTGCTGGACCATATGTTCCTCGACGGGCTGGAGGACGCCTATGACAAGGGCCGCCTCATGGGCACTTTCGCCGAGGATTGCGCGGAGGCCTACCAGTTCACCCGCAAGGCGCAGGACGATTTCGCCATCGCCTCGCTGGAGCGGGCGCAGAAGGCGATGAGCGAGGGCAGCTTCACCAAGGAGATCGTTCCCGTCACCGTCAAGTCGGGGAAGACCGAGCGGGTGGTGAGCACGGACGAGCAGCCCCCCAAGGCGAAGCTGGAGAAGATCCCGACCCTGAAGCCCGCCTTCCGCGAAGGCGGCACGGTGACGGCGGCGAACTCCTCCTCCATCTCGGACGGCGCCGCCGCTTTGGTGATGATGCGCCTGTCGCATGCGGAAAAGCACGGCCTCACGCCGCTTGCGGCCATTCGCGGGCATGCCACCCACGCCCAGGCGCCGAACCTGTTCGCCACCGCTCCCATCGGCGCCATCCGGACTTTAAGCGCGCGCACCGGCTGGGACCTGGAGGATGTGGATCTGTTCGAGGTGAACGAGGCGTTCGCGGTGGTGGCCATGGCGGCCATGCACGACCTCGGCCTGCCCCATGAGAAGGTGAACGTCCACGGCGGCGCCTGCGCGCTCGGCCATCCCATCGGCGCGTCCGGCGCGCGGGTGCTGGTGACCTTGCTGGCGGCGCTGGAAAAATACGATCTCAAGCGCGGCATCGCCTCGCTGTGCATCGGCGGCGGGGAAGCCACCGCCATGGCGGTCGAGCGCCTCTCCTAAGCGGAAAGGCAGGGTCGCGGCCTTGCGGGGGCGCGCCCCGACACGAAAACGGACCCGCCGGCATTTTGCGCCCGGCGGCGCCCACACACCGATTCGGCGTCAAAATGTTTCACGTGAAACAATGGCTTAGCAAAGACGAACAGGGGTTTCGTGGAGCTTCTCCGCCCCTTTTCGGCGGACGAAACCGCCATTTCGGGCGAACGTTCGGCAATGATTTCGGCAAGCGGCGCGAAACGACCGTGCACGCCGCGCCGGCCACAACGGACCCCCTCAAGCCCACCTCCGCACCATCCAGGAGGGGCGGCGAGCGCCCTAGCCGCCGTAGCGCAGGTTCAGCAGGCCCGCGCTGGTGCCGCTGCTGACCGATTGGGAATACCCGGAATCAAACAGCGGCAGCACCGGGCTCGACGTGGCGTTGTTGGTCACGTCCCAGGTCACGGCGAAGCGCTGGAGCATCTTGTCCACCTTCGCGGGGTCCTGCAGGTCGGCGATGTTGAGGCGGGATTTGACCACCGTCGCCTGCTTGGTGATGTCCGCATTGGCCATCGCATCCGGGAAGCCGAACACGGTCTTGCAGACCTTCCACAAGGCGGCGTCGCCCAGCAGCCCGTAGGCCGAGGTCACGGTCGGCGCCATGCGCTTGAAATAGAGCGCCAGCTGAACCCCCTGGTCGCTCTGCCCGGCGGTGTCCTCCAGGGATTGCTGGGCATATTTCGCCGAAACCGTCTGCTGCAACGCCTGGGTGGAGGTGGTCTTGTCGCCATAGGTCTTGAAGGCGAACATCTTGGCGAATTGGGTGAAGCGCTGGTCGTTCAGCCGGCTGGCGAAGCTGTTCTTGTCGGAAAGGTCGCTGGCCAGCACCTTGCGCATGAACCCCTTGGCATAGGTCATGTCGGAGAGGCCATAGGCGGTCATGGCATAGCTGAACAGGCGATAATTGTTGATCAGATCGTCGGCGGTTTTCATCTTGCCGATATTGGCCTGGAAATACGCCGTTTCGCGCGCCACCTGCGGGTCCTTCGCCTGCGCCTTCAGCGTGCTGGCCATGTCCTTCGACAGATAGCGATAGGTCGCGTAGGTGGAACCGAGGTCGATGGTCATGGCGAGATCCTGACGGGCGGCGATGGCGGACGCGGCGGGAAGCCGAACGGCTATTTTTCGCCCTTGGAATGGGCGGCCGCGCCGACCTCGGAGAGATCCGCCTTCATCACCGGCCGATAGGGATTGGCCTCGGCCGGGGACGCTGCGGCGGGCGCTGCGACCGGCGCGCTGGAGGCGGCGCGCATGTCGTCGGCCATCCGGGCCAGGATGCGCTGGGCATCGGGGATGTTGCCAGCGATGACGGACGCCTCGACGGCCTGAAGCGCGACGCGACGCACTTTCGCGACATCGTGGCCGCCGTGTTCGGATCCCAGGCTGGAAATCGTGGTCATGGCATTACCTCGCCGCTGCAGGCCGGTGCCACGCTTTTCGATCGAACGGGCACTCCGGATTTGGAACGGTAAGCCGAGCCTTGCGCAGGAAGCTTGCGCGGGGCTTGCGCGGTCTCGTGCGCGGGTGAGCCGCTACATTTCCCCCGCTTCGAACGCCGCCATGAAGGCGGCGACGCGCCGGTCCACCCGGATATCGGAGGGGCGGATCTCGCGCACCAGCGACATGCCTTCCAGCGAGCGGGCGCGCGAGAGCGCCACATAGGCCTGGCCGGCGGCGAACGCACCATTGTCGAAATCGATGCGCACGTCTTCCAGCGTCAGGCCCTGCGCCTTGTGCATGGTCATGGCCCAGGCGGGCACGAGCGGAAGCTGCGTATAGGCGCCCACCACCTGCACGTCGATGCGGCCGGAGGGCTCGTCCCAGCCATAGCGGATGCGCTCCCAGGTGAAGCTCTCGATCTCCACTGTGGACCCGCTGTCGAGCCGCACCATGGCGCTATGGGCGCCGATGCCGACCACAGTGCCCACCGAGCCGTTGACCCAGCGCCGCGCGGGATCGTTGCGCAAGGTCATGACGCGCGCACCGGGCTTGAGGGCAAGGCGTTCCGGCACCGGCAGGCGGTCGCCCTCCAGCCCGAACTCGCCCTTCAACACGCCCGCGAACTCACGCGCCTCCCCCGCCAGATTGGCGAGGCCGCGCTGGTTATAGGCATCCGCGCGCGCATTGGTGGGGGTGAGCAGAACCGGCTGCACGCCCGGCCGGTGCGGCCGCACGCAGGCGGCGTTGATCGCCTCCAGCGTCTCGCGCATGCGCTCACCCCGGCGCAGATTGGCAAGATGGGCGATGAACGCACGGTCGCTCTGCCGGTGCACGGTGAGGAACGGCGCGCGCGCCAGTTCCTGCTCCGCCAGCGCCTTGGCATGGAACGCGAACGGGCCCTCGTAGCCCATGCGGGAAAGCATGTCCTGCTCGGCCAGCGGCACCACGGGCGGCAATTGCAGGAAATCGCCCACCAGCACCATCTGCACGCCGCCGAACGGCTCGGAATTGTCGCGCGAGATGCGCAGCGCCCGATCCACCGTGTCCAGCAGGTCGGCCCGCACCATGGAGATTTCGTCGATGATGACGCGGTCCAGCTTCTTCAGCAGGCGGCGCACCTGCACGCGCGGCTTCACCTCGTCGGGATTGAGGATGCGCGGGGGAATGCCGAAGAAGGAATGGATGGTCTGCCCGCCCAATTGCAGGGCGGCGACCCCGGTGGGGGCCAGGAACACCTGGCGCCCCCGGGGCATCTTGCGCAATTCGTGCAGGAAAGTGGTCTTGCCCGTGCCGGCGCCGCCGAGCACCAGCAAGGTGCGCGCCCCGCCGTCGATCTGGCGCAGCGCGCGGGTGGCGCCGTCTTCCTGCGCGACAAGTTCGCTCACTTCAGCAGGCCGCCCTCTTGCGCCAAAGCGATCAGATCCTTCTGCGGCCGCGCGCCGAGATGGGAGATGACCTCGCTCGCCGCCAGCGCGCCGAGGCGCAGCGCGGTCGCCGGGTCGCGGCCGGTGGCATGGCCGAACAGGAAGCCGGCCGCGAACAGGTCGCCCGCCCCGGTGGTGTCCACCACCTCGGCCACGGGATGGGCGGGAACCGTGACGGTCGCCTCGGCGGTGAGGAACACCGCGCCCTTCTCGCTGCGCGTCACCACCGACTGGCGGGCGTCGCGGCGCAATTGCACCAGCGCGGCATCCACCTCGGCGGTCTCATAAAGCGACTTCACCTCGGCCTCGTTGCAGAACACGAGGTCCACCACGCCAGTGCGCAGCAGATCGAGGAATTCGGCGCGGTAGCGATCGACGCAGAAGGCGTCCGACAGGCTGAGCGCGACCTGCCGGCCCGCCCCGTGGGCGATCTCGGCGGCCTTCAGGAACGCCTGCTTGGCCGGCGGCGGGTCCCACAGATAGCCTTCCAGATAGGTGATGCCGGCGCTCGCCACCACGGCCGCGTCGATCTGCGCGGGGGTGAGGTTCTGCGCCGCGCCGAGATAGGTGTTCATGGTGCGCTCGCCGTCGGGCGTCACCAGGATCAGGCAGCGCGCGGTGGCCGGGCCCTCGCCGGCGGCGGGGGTGGCATAGGCGACGCCGGCGGCGCGGATGTCGTGGGCGAACACGGTGCCGAGCCCATCCTGCCGCACCAGCCCGACGAACCCGGCGCGCGCGCCGAAGGAGGCGACGCCCGCCGCCGTATTGGCCGCCGAGCCGCCGGATACCTCGACCCCCGGCCCCATCGCGCCATAGAGCGATTCGGCGCGCGCCTCGTCGATCAGCGTCATGGAGCCCTTGGGCATCGCCTGGGCCAGGAGAAAATCCTCCTCGGCGCGGGCGATGACGTCGACGATCGCATTGCCGATGGTGAGCACATCGAGGTCGATGGAAGGCACGGGCGGGACACTCCTGGCGAAGACAACAGCTGCAGCGGTAGCACCCACGTGCCGGATCGGGCAATCGCAACGCGCGAATTCCGCGCGCGCGGCGCCCGTTCGCGCCATTGAGCCGGGGATTGTCACCTGCGCTCACAAAAATTGACCCGCCATGCCGCCGCGCCATGTTACATGGCGGCAATCGCTGCGCGAATTTGGTTTGGCGCCTGGCTTGGAACGGACGAAGCGCGACCCCCCGCCGCTTCTCCGCCGCCTCCAGGCGGTAAACCGTCACAGAACCAGGGTGCGGGGGTCCCAAAGTATGGCACGCAAGTATTTCGGCACGGACGGCGTGCGTGGTCGCGCCAATGCCACCCTGACGGCGGATCTCGCCTTGCGGGTGGGCATGGCGGCCGGGCTGACCTTCCGCCGCGGCGAGCATCGCCACCGGGTCGTGATCGGCAAGGACACGCGCCTGTCCGGCTACATGATCGAGAATGCACTGGTGGCGGGCTTCACTTCGGTGGGGCTCGATGTGCTGCTGCTGGGCCCCATGCCGACGCCTGCGGTGGGCATGCTCACGCGCTCCATGCGCGCCGACCTCGGGGTGATGATCTCGGCCTCGCACAATCTGTTCGATGACAACGGCATCAAGCTGTTCGGGCCGGACGGATTCAAGCTCTCCGACGCCATCGAGCTGGACATCGAGGACCTGATCGACGGCGACATGTCGCGCAAGCTCGCCAAGCCCACCGAGATCGGCCGCGCCAAGCGGCTCGAAGGCGTGCATGCGCGCTATATCGAATATGCCAAGCGCACCCTGCCGCGCGGCCAGTCGTTCGAGGGCCTGCGCGTGGTGGTGGACTGCGCCCATGGCGCCGCCTATCGCGTGGCGCCGGAGGCCTTGTGGGAGTTGGGCGCGGACGTGATCGCCATCGGCGCCGAGCCGGATGGCATGAACATCAACCGCGACGTGGGGTCCACCTCCCCCGCCGCCCTTTCCGCCAAGGTGCGCGAAGTGCGCGCCGACATCGGCATCGCCCTCGACGGGGATGCGGATCGCGTGCTGATGGTGGACGAGAAGGGCCATATCATCGACGGCGACCAGATCATGGCCGTGGTGGCCGAGAGCTTCAAGGCCGACGGCCGCCTCTCGCGCAACGGCATCGTGGCGACGGTGATGTCCAACCTCGGCCTGGAACGTTATCTCGCCGACGTGGGCTTGACCCTTGCCCGCACCGCGGTGGGAGATCGCTACGTGCTCGAGCGCATGCTGGCCGACGGCTACAATGTGGGCGGCGAGCAGTCGGGCCACATCATCCTGTCGGATTATTCCACCACCGGCGACGGCCTGGTCGCCGCGCTCCAGGTGCTGGCGGTGGTCGCCGGCACGGAACGCCCGGTCTCGGAAGTGTGCCACCGCTTCGAGCCGCTGCCGCAGATCCTCAAGAATGTGCGCTACCAGTCCGGCGCGCCGCTGGAGAACGAGAACGTCCAGGTCGCCATCGCCGATGCGGAGCGGCGCCTCGCCAATCACGGCCGGCTGCTGATTCGCCCCTCGGGCACCGAGCCGGTGATCCGCGTCATGGGCGAAGGCGATGACCGGGACCTCGTGGAGACGGTGGTCGACGAGGTGATCGACGCCCTGAAACGGGTCGCCGCCTGAGGCCGCACGCGGTCCGCATCTGCGGCCCGGCCGGGGCGTGAAAGAGATTTGTTAGGGTTAACGGGCATTTAAGCATCTGCTGACAAGGTCTGACGGCGCGGGGCGGAAACCTCCCGCCCCCGTTCGGATCCTCGCCATGATGACCCTGCCCTCGCCCCGCCCCGCCCTTCTCGCCCTCGCGATGCTGCTGCTCGCCTCCGCGAGCCAGACCTCCGCGAGCCTGGCGGCCGACCTGCCGCCCGGTTTTCTCGGCAAGGCCGGCGATTTCACGCTGAACGCGCCCGAGGTGGAGGACGATACCCCCTCCGGCTGGTACTTCCGCGCCGACACGGGCTATGCCGCCGCTTCCGCCGCCACGCGGGCCGGCGCCCTGGCGTTTCCCGTCAGCAGCGACGGCGATACCTGGACCCTCGGCGGCGGCATCGGCTATCGCCTGCTGCCGTGGCTCCGCACCGATTTCACTATGGATTACATGGCCCCGTTCAATGCGGCGGCCAGCGGCGGCGGCGTGCAGATCTCCGCCACCACCGCGCTCGCCAGCGCTTATTGGGACATTGCCACCTGGAACGGCCTGACCCCCTATGTGGGCGGCGGCCTGGGCTTCGGCATCGTGTCGCTGGAGCGCGATCCGTTCCTGGCGGTGGGCGGCATCCATACGCAGGATTGGCGGTTCACCTGGGAATTGGCGGCCGGCGTCAGCTGGGCGATCACGCCGGGCCTCAGCCTCGATGTCGGTTATCGCTATCTCTCCATCGAGATGCCGGGCGTCTCCGCCCTGGCCAGCACGCCCGTGGTGCAGGATATCGACGCCCATCAGTTCCGCATCGGCGTGCGCTACGCACTGAAATGAGACCGGCGCCTCTGCGGCGCTTTTCGCCCGATGTAGAAGACCCTCAGCGGTTGCGGGCGCGCGCCGCCATGAGCTGCTTGATGCGCTCGACCACCGATTGCGGCTCATAGGGGCGGGACAGGTGCGGGCCCTGGTCGCACAGCTCGGCCGCTTCGTTCGCCGCCTTGGCCGGCGTGCCGGCGAGAATGACCTCGATCGCCGGATGGTTCTCCCGCACGAACGCGGCCAGGGCGAAGCCCGCGAGCCGGCCCGGGGCGGCCACATCGGCCAGCATCACATCGAAGGGTTGCTCGGCATTGGTCAGCAGGTCGAGCGCTTCGTCCGCGCTCGCAGCCTCAGCCACCTGATAGCCGCACGTGCGCAGATATTCGGCCAGCACATGGCGCACCACGATATCCGCGTCCAGGACCAGCACGCGCGGCCGCTCCTCCACAAGGGTTTCAGCTTCGCTCATATGTTCTCCTTCGAAGCGGGATCCAGCATCGCCGAAATGCGCGCGACCGCGTCGCCCAGCACATAAGGCTTGGAGATGAAGGCGGTTGCGTCTCCGCTCTCCAACTGATCGAGATGCCCGGATGTGATCAGCACCGGCAGGTCCGGCCGCTCCCGGTTCAGCCGGCGCGCAAACGCGATGCCATCGAGCGCACCCGGCATGCGGACGTCCGTGAACACGAGATCCACCGCGATGCCCGAGGCGAGCGCCAGGATCGCCTCTTCCGCGGAGGCCGCTTCCACCACACGAAACCCCTGGTCGCGCAGAGCTTCCGCGATCACCAGCCGGACCAGGGGTTCGTCCTCGACGACGAGAATTGTGCGGGGCACGTCATCCAAATGCGGTAGGTGCTCCTTCATAGCGCCCAATGGCCGGTTCCCCCTCAGACCTGTTCGGGAAAAACGGCGGCGCCCATCTATGGTTCCGCTCCAGGTGCAAAAATCCGGCGGGGGTCGCGCGCGGCTAATTAGCCCCGTCCGAGGGGTGCGCCGGGCCCTCTTCGCGGAACTTGCGTACCGCTGCGGCACGGCGCACGTGCTCGGCGAGATCCGCCAGGAAGGCGCGGGCGATGGCGGCGTCGAACCCCTCGATGAAGCTCATGGCCGAAATGTTTTCAAACGGCGGGGAGATCACCTCCGCCCGCTTGCCGTCCGCATCGAGGAAGGTGGCGCCGAACCAGATGGTGGAGCCCTCTTCGCCCCCCTGCCCGGTCTCATGGGCACCGAACACGCGAAACTTATCCGCGCCGAGATCCTTCGCGGCACGCTCCACCTGGTCCCAGCGCATCACCCGGTGCCCGGCGCCGTCCTGCCTCTGGTCCGTCCGATGGTCGATCATCACGCACTCCCTGCCCGGAGGGTCGGCGGACGGGCGCAAATGTCAAGGCGCCCCTCGCGCCGGAACCATTCTCTCCCGCTCAGGGAAACTGGAAGGCCCGCTCGAAACCGACGCCGACGGTGATCTGGTTGGTCCCGTCCAGGCGCTTGGTGATCGGGCTCGCCGCCGCCGAGCCGACCAGCCGATCGTATCCGCCGAACATGGTGGCGGTCCATTCGGGCGACACCTCATAGCTGACCGAGCCCGCAAGCCCCGCCGATTTCGCGCCCGCGGCCGCCTCGTAGACCGGCAGCGTGGGATTGAGCGCCGCCGTCACCGCGCCGACGCCGAACTCGGTCTGCATGGCATTGGCGTCCGCCAGATTGAGACGCGGGCCGATGGCGAAGGTGAACTTGTCCATCGTATGCACGAAGTCCATCGCCAGCGTGCCGGTGAGCCCGTCGCCGCCGTTCACGCCCTGGCGCAGCTCGACGCGGGTGCGGATGACATGGTCGATGGGCCAGAACTCGGCGAACCCGCCGAGTTCGATGGCAGAGGAATAGCCCGGCAGCCCCCGCAGGGCGCCGCTCGGCCGGGAATCGCGCAAGGAGGCGAGCGGGCCGAGCGACAGGCCCCCGAAGCTCAGCATAGACACGGAAAAATCGTCGTCCGGCGCGCTGAAGGTCGCGGGTTCGTCGGCGCGGCGAATGTCGAAACTCGGCATGAAGGTGGGCCCCACCTTGGACGTGCCGGGAAAGCTCGGGGCGCTCGCCAGCGTACCGCCGATGGACACGATCCAGCCGGCACCAGCCGCTTCCCCATCGCCCGCGTGGGCCTCGGGTGGCCGGCCCACGGCGACCGCGAGGGCAAGGAGCACGAGCAGCAGCGCGGTCGGCCGCAGCCGCCGCGCGGGCCCGTTATTCTGGGCTTTCAGCGACACGGGACACCTTGATCGCGAATTTCTTGATGCGATGCCAAAGGCTCCGCTCGGTGATGCCCAGCCGTTCGGCGGCGCGCGCCTGGACCCCGCCCGCCTCCTTCAGGGCTTCAAGAACAAAATCCCGCTCGATCCGCGCCAATTCCGCATCGAGATCGGACGGGAGGGCGCGCGCCTCCCCGCCGGGACCGCCGTCGAGGCCGAACAGCAGCAGGTCCTTCTCCCCCACTTCGCTGCCGCGCGCGACGATGGCGGCACGCTCCATGCTGTTCTGCAATTCGCGGATGTTGCCGGGCCAGGGATATTGGGTCATGGCGGCGATCGCGCCCGGGGTGAGCCCGGTGATGCGCTTGCCCATGTCCTGCGCCGCCTGCTGGAGGAAATGGGCCGCGAGAAGGCCGATGTCCTCCCGCCGCTCCCGCAGCGGCGGCAGCGTGATGGGGAAGACCGCGAGGCGGTAATACAGATCCATGCGAAACCCGCCGCTGGCGATTTCCTTATGCAGATCCTTGTGGGTGGCGGCGATGATGCGCACGTCCACCTTCACGCTCTTGCTGCTTCCCAAAGGCTCGAAGCATTGCTCCTGGATCGCGCGCAGCACCTTGGCCTGCACCGCCAGCGGCATGTCGGCGATCTCGTCGAGAAACAGAGTGCCCCGGTCGGCGGCGGTGAAGCGGCCGTCGCGGCTTCCGGTCGCCCCCGTGAAGGCGCCCTTGATATGGCCGAACAATTCGCTCTCGATCAGCGTCTCGGGGATCGCCGCGCAATTGACGGCGACGAACGGCAGGTCGCGGCGCGGGCTGTTGTAGTGGATGGCGCGGGCGACCAATTCCTTGCCGGTGCCGCTTTCCCCCTGAAGCAAAACGGTCGCCCGGCTCTGCGCCACCTCGCTGACCTGCCGCAGCACCTCGGCGAACGGCGGGCTGCGGCCCACCAGATTGTCGAACTTGTAGCGCCCTTCCAGCTCGGTCCGCAGCCGGGCATTCTCGCTGACCACGGCGCGGATCTTGAGCGCGCGCTCGATGGTGGCGACCACCTCGTCCAGCTCGAACGGCTTGGCCACATAGTCGAACGCGCCGTCCTTCACCAGATCGACCGCGCCGCGCACCGTCGCATAGGCGGTCATGATGATGACGGGCAGTTCGGGGCGCCCTTCCTTCAGCGCGTGGAGCAGGTCCCGCCCGGTTCGCCCGGGCATCCGCAAATCGCTGAGCACCACGTCCACCGCATGGGTCTTGCAATAGGCGAGCGCGGCATCGACGGTGTTCACCGAAGCGGCGTCGAACCCGCGTTCCACAAGCGCGGCTTCCAGCACTTCGCCCAGGCGAAGCTCGTCATCGACGACAAGGATATTGGGTGCCATTCGGCCTTCTCATCATGCGTGCAGGGGCAGATGGATGGTGAAGATCGTCCCGCCGGTGGGCGCGTCGCGATACTCCACGGTTCCCTCGTGCGCCTGCACTGTCGCCTGAACCTTGGCCAGTCCAAGGCCGGTGCCGTTCACTTTGCTGGTGACGAACGGCTCGAAGATGCGGTCGCGCATCTCGGGTGCCACGCCCGGACCATTGTCCTCGATCTCGATGCGGATGCCGCCGGCCTCCGGGACCACCCGCGCGATGATGTGGCCGCCCTGCGGCGCGGCGTCCGCCGCGTTCAGCAGCAGGTTCAGCAGCGCCTGATGCAGCCGGTCGGCATCGCCCATGACGCGGACCGGATCGTCGGGCAAACGCACGGCCAGCGTCACCTGGCGCCGCTGCAGTTCCGGGGCCGCGAAATCCAGCACCGGGCGAACCACATCCGATACCAGTTCGATGAGGACGTGCTGGCATTGCGCCGGCCGTGCGTAATCGAGCAATTCTTGCACTAGGCGCTCGATGCGGTTCACCTCGTCCAACACGAACGTCATCAGCCGATCCTCGCCCGGCGCCATCTGGGTCTTGCGGCGCACCAGCTCGGTCGAGGTCTTGATGATGCCCAGCGGATTGCGAATTTCGTGCGCGATCACCGCCGCCGCCTCGCCCAATGTGGCGAGCTGGGCGCGATGGCGCATCTCCGCCTCCAGGTTGCGCAAGGTCTCGAGCTGGGCGGTCATGGCATTGAAGCCGCTGGCGAGTTCCTCGATCTCGCGCCCGCCCTCCTCGCGCACGCGGGTGTGGTAATCCCCCTCCGCGACGGCGCGCACGCCGCGCGTCAGCGCGCGCAACGGGTCGCTGAGCCGGCGCGACATCGCCATGCCCACGAGCAACGAGAGCAGGCCCGCGGTGCCGGCCAGCGCGATGAACAGCCAGAGGGTTCCAAGACGTTCGAAGGCCGCGGGCACGCCGGTGAGGCGACAGGCGATGATGCCGACGAGCCGCTGGCGATCATCGCGAAGCGCGGCGAAGGCCACCGCCGAGCCGTTGTTGACCCGATGGGGCAGCAACGCGCTGTCCGCCCCGGAGCGCAGCTCGGCCAGGACATTGGGCGGCACCTCGAACGCCGGACCGCCGCCGCGCGCGAGATCCCGCAACTGCCCTTTCTCGGACACCTCGATCAGGTGCAAGTCCAGGGAGCGGATGCTTTGCGGTGCATTGAAGAATTGCTCGTCGAGCACATTGGCGACGAACAGGAAGGCATCCACCCCGCCGATCCGCAGCGCCTGCACCGCGCCGACCATCATGGCCGGCTGTCCTTGCTCCTTGACGAAGAAGATCGATGCGACGGGTTCGCGCGGCAGCGGCTGGAGCAGCTCGATGTCTCCGGCCGAGAACAGCACCTTGCCGTCCTCGGTATAGAGACGCACGAAATCATAGCCCACGGAGGCCAGCAGATCGGCGAACGGGCCGATGGGGTCCGCCCCGCCGGCATAGACACCCGTGCTCTGGCGCGACAGGGCAGCGGCGACGATGGCGGTTGCGTGCTGGGCTTCCTCCTTGCCCTCGGCGGCCTCGTTGACCAGGAAATGCGCGATCTCGCCGATCCATTGCTCCACATTGCGCTCGAACGCGGCGGAGATGACCTGCGCCGCGATGAAGCTCGCGATCAGGACCGGGGGAACGCTCACCAGCAGGAACGACAGGGTGAGACGCAGCCGCAGCGGCAGCCGGGACCACCAGACGAATGCGGTTTGCCGGCATTGGGTCATGGCGGGTTCAATGCTCGCCCTTGCCCGCAGCGCCGTCGCAGCGCGGCAGGACCGCGGGCGCGCGGCTCCAGACCAGGGTTCGCCCGAGCGCCTTCACGCCCACGAATCCGGTAACGGCAAGGGAATCCTTGCCGTTCTGCTGGATCGCCGCGCTATAGCGCGCGCCGCGTTCGGGATCATAGATCCAGCCGCCCTCCCAGCCGTCTCCCTGTGGCGCAAGGCCGGCGATCACCTCGACGCCGCACAGCGGCCGGCCGCGCAGGGTTTCATCGGCATTGTCTTCGTCGCGCACGGGCAGGCCCGCCTCGTCCCGGGGTGTCTTCAGCCACACAATATGCCCGCACAGCGTGGTGCCGCACAGATGCAGATCAACGGCAGCCTCGCCATCGTCGGTGAGCCAGACCCCGGAGATGTCGGGCGCGGCGGCGACCCCGGAGACCGAGGCGAGAAGAAGGGCGGCGGCGATCAGTCGACGCATGAAGGATGCTCCAGAACGCGGGCGGGGCGATGCGCCTGTTCGGCCTCGTCCTCGGCGCCGATGAGGCCGACGCCGAACAGGATCAGCACGATGCCGGCGCACGCGCGCGCATCGATGGTTTCGCCGAAGGCCATCCACGCCACCAGCGGCACCGTCACGTAGCTCAGCGCGGTCAGCGGAAACGCCCGGCTCAGGGTGCTCCCCTGGAGCACCATCATCCAGAGCACATAGGTCACGATATAGAGCGCGACCGCGATCCAGGCCGCCGGCGTGGCGCAGGCCGCTGCGAGGAAGGCGCCTCCGAGGGGGATATCGCCGATTGCCTGGGCGCTCGCCTTGAACGCGATCTGGGTCGCCGTGTCGGCGGCGAGGAAGGTCGCGAACAGCAGGACGGCGGAGGGGCTGAAGCTTGCCAGGCGCTTCATGGGCTGCGCCTTCCCTTTTCGTGCCGCAGGTCCGGGTCCCAGCGCGGAAACGACAAGAGCGGCGCCGCGAGGCGGATCGCCCGGTGGATCACGCGATTGCGGTGCTTCACCAGATGCACCCGCGGCTCCAGCGCGCTGCCGAACCGCAGCTTGGAGGCATAGGCGGTCTGTCCGGTCTGGAGATAGCGGCGGCCGATGCGCTGGCAGAAACGCACGTTCTCCATCCAGCTCAGGGCATAGAGGTCGTGGTCGGGGCCGAGCGGGTAGGCCATGCCGAGGAATTTGTCGATGACGCGATCGCCCTCCACGAGCAGCAGGTTGAAGGCCGCGAGCACCCCGTCCACGCGATAGCAGGCGAACACCGCCTGTCCGCCGAGGGCCGCCGCGATGCGAGGAAAGTAATCGCCGGGCAATTCCTCGAAATCGCCGTAGCGCACCTGGCTGCGGGTGCGGGTGGACTCGTAGAGGGCGGCAATCTCGCGCTCGATTCCGGCAATCGAGGTGCGCCATTCCACATCGACCTTGCCGGCCCGTCGCAGCTTGCGGCGCAGATCCTTGCGGGTCGCCGACGACAGGTGCGCAAGATACCCATCGAGATCGCGGCAACCGGCGAGATCAAGCACCGCGACCGGCAGGCTTTCGATGGGCACATAGCCGGCGGCGGACAGGGCCGGCGCGAGACGCTCCAGGTCCGGCGCGGCGAGATCCTTGAAGGCGATCAGCGACGCGCCCTGCCGCCGCGCCTGCGCCTCCACGGCTTGGCACAGGGCAGTGGCCACCGGCTGGCGTGCGCCCGGCGCAACACGCGGGTGCAGGGAGATGGGGCAGCGCTCGGTGAAGGGCGAGCCGACGCCGAGCATGTGCCATTCCATGAGGCCCGGCGCCCGCGCTGCGATGGCCGCGCAGACGCGGCCCAGGCCCCCGTCCTGAAACGGGGTGTCCAGGCGATACTTCAGGGTGAAAAGGCACGCTCCTGCGGCAAAGCCACGCCCATCGTTCACCGCTACCGCCGCAAGCTCCATCGCCTGCGGCGGATCGATTTCGCAGGTCCGCAGATACGCCCAGCCTTCGCTCTCGCCCGGCCGGTCCGCGTCCCAGTCCGCCTTCTCGATGGTGCCGATCCCCGGCATCGTGCCGCCAATGAAGGTGGAGGCTGCTAGGGGCACGGATGCTGGCCAGGGGGAAAGAAGCGCCTCATGCGACATGGGCAACCTCCGCCTTCTCGCCCAGCTCCGGGGTCTGCCGGCGCGAACCGGACGGACGGGCGGCCGGCGACACCCGCGCCGCGTCGATGGCCTGCGCGAAGGCCACCACCTTTTCGGTGACGAGGCGATGCTGCCGGTCCAGCGTCACCAGATGATAGCTGTCCTCCAGCACCAGGGATTCCACCGGCCCGCCCAGCCGGCGCTGGAGGAAGAAGGCGTTGTCGAGGCTGGCGACATCGTCCTGGCGGGCATGGACGATGAGGGCCGGCTGGCGGATCTGGGGCAAAAGCGGCTTCAGCGCCGCCACGAGCCGCCAGAGCTGGCGCAGCGCCTGGGCGGGTGTCGCCAAGATGCCGGCATCCCCGTTTCCCTGCCGCAGGGCGCGGGCGACGATGCCGCGCGTGCGCTCGTCCTTCAGGCCATAGGGCTCGCGCTCGACGAACCGATAGCGCCGGCCGAGGGGCGTATTGATGAGCAGACGCAGCAGGAAACTGTAGCGCGGGATCGACCAGCCGTCGTACCGCAAGGTCGGGGCGAGCATGATGAGCGCCCGCACCCGCTGCGGCTCGCGCGCCGCCAGAAGCGCGGCCAGCAGCGCGCCCATGGAAAGGCCGCCGACCAGCACATGGGCGCACCGCGCCTCCAGCGTGGCGAGGGCCGCCTCGGCGCTGGCATACCAATCCTCGAACGAGGTCGCGGCCAGTTCGTCCTCGCTGCC
Source organism: Roseixanthobacter pseudopolyaromaticivorans (assembly GCF_043195145.2). Classification (NCBI taxonomy): domain Bacteria; kingdom Pseudomonadati; phylum Pseudomonadota; class Alphaproteobacteria; order Hyphomicrobiales; family Xanthobacteraceae; genus Roseixanthobacter; species Roseixanthobacter pseudopolyaromaticivorans. The sequence goes on along the minus strand of NZ_CM195539.1, from coordinate 1,052,045 downwards.
GCCATGGCCGGCGAGCTGGCAGCACAGCACGGTCATGCCGGCGGCGGCGAGCCGGCGCGCCACCTGGCGCATCTCCACCGGCGTGCCGCCGAGGCCGTGGATGAGCAGGACGCCGGCCGGGCCGCCTTCCAGCAGCAGGCTACGATCAATGGACATGCGCATTCCTCAGAGGCTGGTGGCGACAAGGGCGACGCCGGCGGTGACGAGGACGGCGCCGGCATATTGGCGCCGCCCGATGCGCTCGTTCAGCCACAAATGGCTCGCGAGCGTGATGCCGAGGATGTTGAGGCTGGCGAGCGGGAAAGCGATGGCCAGCGGCACGAGCGCGAGAATCCGCGTCCACACCAGAAACTCCAAGGCATAGATCGCAAGCCCCGCCAGCAGCCAGGGTTCGCTGACGAGCGACAGCGCGAACAGGCCCGCGCCCACCGCGCGCGCCGCCGGGAGCCGGTTCGCGCCGAGCTTGAACGCGAGCTGGCCGGACACGTCGCAGGCGACGGAAACCGCGAACAAGGCGATGATGGATGTCTTCATTGAAGAATAGACTCCATGGTCCGCAGTATCCGAAGGTTCGTCGCCGCGTTGATCGGGTTCGGATCCCGCGCGGGCACCGAGCGCTGCGTGCGGTCGCCATAGGCGAGCAGCGCCCGCACCAGCCCGCTGCCGCGGTCCGGCGAGTAATCGCCGCACACATCCATGCCGAGGATGCGCCGGCGATGGCCGATGAGCGCGACGGCATCTTGCACCTGATCGAGCGTCAACCGGCCCTGATCCCAATTGGTGATCGCCTCGTCGGCGCCGAGCGCGTCCTTGTCGAGCGTGATCCAGACCGGGGCGTCCGGCAGGCTGCGCGCGATGGCATCGATGCGGCCCAGCCAGTCCCCCTCCCCCACCCCGCGCCAATGCATGCCCTGCCGTGACGTGCCGGCGGTGGCGAAGGCGCCGGGGCTCTCGAACGCGGGGCCGGCATAGAAGGTGCGCGCCGAGGCGAGCGGGTGCACTTCCAGCCGGCCCGCGCGCAAGGCCGCAAGATCGGCGCCCTTGACCTGCGGCGAGAGCAGATCGGCGCTGCACGGGCCGATGGTGACGACCCGCGCCACCTGCGGCAGATCCAGCGCGCGGCACACCCAGGAGCCGCAATTGATGCTGCGCGGCCAGCGCGTCCAGTCCGGGTGATTGTCGAAATGGACGATGCTGACCGGCCGGTCGAGCCGGGCGATCAAAAGCAGGCTCAGATGGTGGAAATCGCCCGAGCCGAAGAAATAGAGCTCGTTCGGCTCGGCGGGGCCGAGCCGCTCGCCCAGCGCCCGAAGCGCGGCGCGGTTCGCCAGCAGGCGAAGCCGGGGCGCAAGATCGCGGGCGAAGATCAGATCGCCGCCCACGCTATCCAGCCAGCCCTGGACCGGCGCCTGCGCGGCCACCGCGCCATCGAGATCGATCACCCGCATCCGCATGGAGGTCACCGGGGCGTGACGCGGGTGAAGAGCTGGTCCAGCAGCGCCAGGGCAAGATCGATCTCGCCGTAGGACATGGTGAGCGCGGGCGCGAGGGTGATGACGTTCTTGTGGTAGCCGCCCACGTCGAGCACCAGGCCATAGCGCTCGCCACCATGGACGAGATCGCCCTTCAGCCCTTCGTCCGCAATGCGGTCCATCAGCGCCTTGGAGGGCGTATAGCTGTCGTGCGGCTCGCAGATTTCCATCCGCAGCGCCATGCCGAGGCCGTCCACATCGCCGACCATGGGATGCTTGGCCTTCAGCTCCTGAAGGCCGGCGAGGAAATAGGCGCCCTTCTCCCTGACGCTGGTGGCGAAATCCTCCTCGCGCATCATCTTCATGGCTTCCAGTGCCACCGCCGTGCCGAGCGGGTTGGCATTGAAGGTGGAATGGGTGGACCCGGCGGGGAAAACCTGCGGGTTGATGAGTTCCTCGCGCGCCCAGATGCCGGACAGGGGATTGAGGCCGTTGGTGAGCGCCTTGCCGAACACCAGCACGTCCGGCTGCACGCCGAAATGCTCGATCGACCACAGTTTTCCGGTGCGGTAGAAACCCATCTGGATTTCATCCACCACCAGCAGAATGCCGTGCTTGTCGAGCACGCGCTTCAGTTCAGGGAAGAAATTCGCGGGCGGAATAACGTATCCGCCTGTCCCCTGGATCGGCTCGACATAGAAAGCCGCGTATTCGCACTTGCCGGCCTTGGGGTCCCACACCCCATTATATTCGCTCTCGAACAGGCGTTCGAATTGCTGGACGCAGAGATGGCCGTATTCTTCCTTGCTCATGCCGCGCGGGCCGCGAAAATGATAGGGGAAGGGAATAAACTGCGCGCGCTCGCCGAAATGCCCGAAGCGGCGGCGGTAGCGATAGGACGAGGTGATGGCGGAGGCGCCGAGCGTGCGGCCGTGATAACCGCCCTCGAACGCGAACATCAGGCTCTTCCCCTCGCACGCATTGCGCACCAGCTTCAGGGAATCCTCGACGGCCTGCGCGCCGCCGACGTTGAAATGCACCCGCCCCTTGCGTCCGAAGCGCTCCTGCGCGCCGATGGCGATCTCGGCCGCAAGCTCGATCTTCTCGCGATGCAGATACTGGCTCGCGACCTGCGGCAGGCGGTCGAGTTGCCGGCGCATGGCCTCGTTCAGGCGCGGGTTCGCATAGCCGAAATTGACCGCCGAATACCACATCTGAAGATCGAGATAGGCGCGGTCCTCATCATCATAAATGAAGGATCCCTCGCACCGCTCGAAGATCTTCGGCGTCTCGCTGTAGTGCACCGTATCGCCATGGGAACAATAGGCCGCTTCGAGCGCATGAAGCCGCGCCCGCTCTTCTGCGAGGGTATCGGCGGTGGTGGCGAGCGTACGATCAAGCATGAAGATCCTCGAACTGCGGGCGGGTGAAGGAAGGAAGGGCGGGCATGACCGGCCGGTCGCGGGAGGTGATGAAGCGCAGGGCATCGGCGAACCCGGCGATCTTCTGGTGCGGAATGCCCTGCGCCGCGCAGAAGGCGGCCAGCTCCCCCTTGGCGAGGACGAAATCGGCCTTGCGGGCGAGGCAGAAGTCGGAGCGGCCGTCGCCGATCAGGATCACGCGCCGGTTCGCCGGCACGGCGGCGCATTTGCACGTGCCGCTGCCGCACCGCTCGCCCTGGGTGGAAAATTCCGCGCGCCAGCCGTCCGCGCCCACCTGGATCATCCGATTGCTGACCACCGGAAGATCGATGCCGTTCGCATGCAGCAGATGCACGATGGCAAGATCGAACCCGTCGGAGACAACGGAGAGCGTGGCGCGACGCAGCCAGGCGGCGGTCGCGAAGCGGATGAAGTCGGGATCGAGCGTCACGCCCGCCAGCACCGCATGAAGGTCCTGCGGCCGGGCGCGGATCAACGCGACCTGGCGGGCGAGGCATTCCCGCGAGCCGATGCGGCCGGCGCGCCATTCCGCTTCGATATCCTCCCAGCTGGGATCGGCGAACGCCGCGAGCAGCAGATCGGTGGTGTCGACGGGGCTGATGGTGCCGTCGAAATCCAGGGCAAAGTGCGTGTGCATGAAACCTCGCGCTCATCTGCGGAGGACTTCGCAAACCCCATGCCAGACTAAAATTCCATATATTTCAATTAATTATGGAAATCCGGCGTGCCGCACCGGCTCCAAAACCTGTAGCCGCCACCGATCTTTGGAGGTGCGGGCATCGCACCCGGCGGTTTCCAGGCACCAGTCTGGATGCCGCGCCGGTCCGCTGGCCCCAATCGGACGGGAGGCCCGGCCGGTTTTCTAAGCCCTAGCAACATTGCTGCTATGCAGCATTCACGACACTGGGATTTTGCAGTGCGAGATAGGCTGTGTTAATTTTAGGCAACTTGCTCTGCCGCGAACCGTTTCCGATCTGCCATGAACCATCTTCAACAGCTTCAGACCGCCGTGCTCCTGGCGGCCTCCCTGTGCTTCGTCGCAGGGGTGGCGCAGACCCAGGCGGCCCTGTCCGCGTCCCGCTCCGCCCCTCAGCTTGAACTCGCCGTCGCGCGCGCGGCCAGCAATATCGTCTGGCATCTGGAGCAGGCGTCCCGCATGGAAAGCGCGGACCCGCTGGCGGCCGTCTTCGTCAATTGATCGGCTGAGCGGCCCGGTCACTCCGGCAGGGTCGCGGCCAGTTGGGCGGCCGCGCGCATCAGGTGCGGCAGGAGCGCTTCGGCCTTTTCGAGGGAGAAGCGCGGCACCGGGCCGTGGCACGCCACCGCGCCCACGATCTCGCCGCGCCCATCCTTCACCGGCACCGCGATGGCGCACAGGCCCTCCAGGAATTCCTGGTCGTCGGTGCTGTAGCCGCGCTGCGCGATGCGCTCCAGCTCCGCTTCCAGCGCAGTGACGCTGGTGAAGGTATTGGGGGTGTGCGCTTTCAGGTGGAGCGTCTGCAAAATCCGCCGCCGCTGGCTGGGGCGCATGGCCGAGAGGAACAGCTTGCCGCTGGCCGTGCAATGCATGGGCACGCGCGAGCCCACCTCCAGATGCATGCGCAGCGGCCAGCTGGCCTCCACGCGATCGAGATAGACCGCTTCATTGCCGACCCGCGTCACGAAATTGCAGGTCTCGCCCGCCACTTCCACCAATTGTTCGAGAATGCCGCGCCGCTCGGAGCTGACGGAATTGCGCAGCATGTCGAAGCCCATGCGCAGAAAGCGCGGGCCGGCGGCGAAGCGGCGCCCGTCCGGGTCGCGCAGCAGATAGGATTCGGCCTCGAGCTTCTGGCACAGGCGGTGAACCGTGGGCTTGGGCAGGGCCAGGCGGACACACAATTCCGGAACGCCCAGGGGCACCGGGGAGCGGGCGACCTCGCCGAGCAGATGAAGCGCCCGCAGCATGGCCGAGGCGCCGTCGCGTTCGTCCGCTTTTTCCGGCTTTCTGCTGACGTCCGCCATTCCACTGTCTCGCCCGCTGCACTGCGGAGCAACCCTTAAAGGCTTGCGCGGCCAAATCAAAGAGGCGCGCGCGGTGGTGCTGCGGATGCACACGACCTTCCGCAACGCACAACAAAAATCTCATTCAATGAGACGTTTCGTTTCATTTATTGGATTGACTCCTCTCCGACCTTCGTCGCATCGTAGGTTCCGCAGAGAGGAAACTGCCAATGCAAGCCGAGGAATACTTCGACTTCGTCGTCATCGGCGCGGGGTCGTCAGGATGTGTGCTGGCCAATCGCCTCAGCGAAGACGGCAAAAGCCGCGTGGCGCTGGTAGAAGCTGGCCCGAGAGACACGAACCCTTGGATTCATGTCCCCATCGGCTATGGGAAGACCATGTGGAATGATCGCCTCAACTGGCGTTTTCACACAGAACCTGAGCCAACCATGGGCGGGCGCAGCATTTACTGGCCGCGCGGCCGCGTGCTGGGCGGGTGCTCGTCCATCAACGGTCTGGTGGTGGTGCGCGGACAACGCGAGGATTACGACGGCTGGGCCGCGCGCGGGGCGGAAGGCTGGGGCTGGCAGGATGTGCTGCCCTATTTCAAGAAGCTCGAAGACAACCAGCCGTTCGCCGCCGATCCGCTGCACGGCACGGGCGGCCCCGTCACTATCAGCTCCATTCCGCGCAAGCACGAATTGATCGAGGCGGTGAAGGCCGCCGGGCGCGCCCTCGGCGTGCCGGAGACGGACGATTTCAACGGCGCCAGCCAGGAGGGCGTCGGCTATTTCCAGCTCACCACCCGCAACGGCATGCGCGTGAGCGCGGCGAAAGCCTATCTCGCCCCGGCGCGGGGCCGCGCCAACCTCACCATCTTCACCGAGGCGCAGGCGCGCCGCGTGCTGTTCGAGGGCATGCGGGCGAGCGGCGTCGAACTGAGCACCGCCGATGGCATCCGCACGCTGAAGGCACGGCGCGGGGTCATTCTTTCAGCGGGCGCGGTCCAGTCGCCGCAAGTGCTGATGCTCTCCGGCATTGGGCCGGCGGCGCACCTGCAGGAAAACGGGATCGCGGTGAAGCTGGATAGCCCCGGCGTCGGCGGCAATTTGCAGGATCATCTGCAATTGCGCCTGCTCTATCGTTGCACCAAGCCCATCACCACCAATGATGCGCTGAATTCGCTCACAGGGCGGTTGCGCATGGGGCTGGAATATCTGCTGTTCCGTGGCGGGCCCTTGGCCATCGGCATCAACCAGGGCGGCTTGTTCACCCGCGTCCTGCCGGAATCCAAGACCCCGGACATTCAGTTTCACATCGGCACGCTCTCCGCCGACATGGCCGGGGGCAAGGTGCACGACCATTCCGGCTTCACGCTTTCGGTGTGCCAGCTGCGCCCTGAAAGCACCGGCACCGTGCGCCTCGGCTCGGCGGATCCGCTCGCGGCGCCCAAGATCACCGCGAATTACCTCGCCACGGAGACCGACCGGCGCTGCGCCGTCGCGAGCCTGAAATTCGCCCGCGCGCTCGCCGCCACCGAGCCGCTGCGCAGCTATGTCGCCGAGGAAAAGCTCCCCGGCCCCGGTGTCACCGACGACGACGGCCTGCTCGCCTTCGCCCGCGAATATGGCGCCACCATCTTCCACCCCGCCGGCACTTGCCGCATGGGCGCCGACGATGACCGCGCGGCGGTGCTCGATGCACGCCTGCGGGTGCGCGGCGTCGATGGGCTTTGGGTGGTGGACTGTTCCGTGATGCCGGCGGTCACCTCCGGCAACACCAATATTCCCGCGATCATGATCGGAGAAAAAGCCGCCGACATGATCCGCGAGGACAGCCTGAATAACAGTACAGGGCGAGACAACGCCCAAAAACAAACCAAGGACGGGAGGAAAACACCATGGCAGGACACGCAGGAGCTTCAAGCCGCGAGTTAAGGCGGGTTGTCGGCGCCAGCCTTATCGGCGCAACCATCGAATGGTATGACTTCTTTCTCTACGGCATCGCCGCGGGCATCGTCTTCAACAAGCTGTTCTTCCCCGGCGACGACCCGGTGGTGTCGATCCTGCTGGCCTATACCACGTTCGCCGTCGGCTTCGTGGCGCGGCCCATCGGTGGCCTGATCTTCGGCCATTTCGGCGACAAGCTGGGCCGCAAGACCATGCTCATCATGACCTTGATGATCATGGGCGTCGCCACGGTGGCGATCGGCCTTCTGCCCACCTATGCGCAGATCGGCGTCGCCGCGCCCATCCTGCTGCTGCTCCTGCGGGTCGCGCAGGGCATCGGCATCGGCGGCGAATGGGGCGGCGCGGTTCTGATGGCGTATGAATACGCGCCGGAGAACAAGCGCGGCCTCTATGCCTCGATCCCGCAGATCGGGCTGGCGCTCGGCCTGTGCCTCGCCTCGGGCGTCACGGCGCTCATGTCCATGCTGCCGGACGAGCAATTCATGTCCTGGGGCTGGCGCATCGGCTTCGTCGGCTCCGTCGCGCTCATCGTGGTCGGCATGTATATCCGCCTCAAGGTACACGAGACGCCGGAATTCGAGCAGGTGAAGGCCAACAATCAGGAAGCCTCGATCCCGTTCTTCACCTTGCTGCGCGAGTATCCCCGCAACGTGCTGCTGGGCATGGGCGTGCGCTATATCGACGGCGTGTTCTTCAACGTCTTCGCCGTGTTCTCCATCGTCTATCTGGCGAACTATGTGAAGGTGCCGCGCACGTCCACCCTATGGCTGGTCACGGTGGCCGCGTTCGTCATGGTGTTCACCATTCCGATGTTCGGCCGCCTCTCCGATCGCTGGGGGCGCCCGCGCACCTATGCCATCGGCTCGCTGCTCCTGGCGCTCTCGGTTTATCCCGCCTTCTGGCTGATGTCCTCGGGCTCCATGCCGCTGATCGCGCTCGGCATCATCTTCCCGTTCGGGGTGCTCTACGCCATGTGCTACGGGCCGGAAGCCGCCTTGTTCTCGGATCTGTTCGACGCCCGGGTGCGCTATACTGGCATCTCGTTCGTCTACCAGTTCTCCGGCATCGTCGCGAGCGGCATCACCCCGATCATCGCCACCTATCTGCTCGCCCAGGGCAACGGCCTGCCGTGGCACGTGTGTGCCTATGTGGTCTTCGCCGCCCTCGTCAGCATGGTCTCCGCCATGGCGATCCGCGTGCCGGTTCCCGGGGCGCAGTCATCCACAATCGCGCAGCGTTCGCCCCAAGCCGCGCGCTGAAGGGCGCGCACTGACCGACCCGGACCCGAAGGCGGCGGGGCGCCGCCTTCCTTCCCTTCCCATCAGAGGATTGATGTTCCCATGAAGATGACCACCGAAGAGGCGTTCATCAAGGTCGTGCAGGCGCACGGGATCGACGAAGCCTTCGGCATCATCGGTTCGGCCATGATGCCGGTGTCCGATCTGTTCCCCGCGGCGGGCATCCGCTTCTGGGATTGCGCCCACGAAACCAACGCCGGGCTGATCTGCGACGGCTACACCCGCGCCACCGGCCGCATGGCCATGGCCATCGCCCAGAACGGGCCGGGCGTGACCGGCTTCGTCACCGCCATGAAGACCGCCTATTGGAACCATACCCCCATGCTGCTGGTGACGCCGCAGGCGGCCAACCGCACCATCGGCCAGGGCGGATTCCAGGAAGTCTCACAGATGGCCATGTTCTCCGACATGGTCTGCTACCAGGAAGAAGTGCGCGACCCCATGCGCGTCGCCGAGGTCCTGAACCGCGTGATCGAGAAGGCGTGGCGCGCCTCCGCGCCGGCGCAGATCAACATCCCGCGCGATTTCTGGACCCAGGTGGTCGATATCGAGCTGCCGCAGATCGTGCGCCTCGAACGCCCGACCGGCGGCAAGAACGCCATCGCCGAGGCCGCCAAGCTCCTGTCGGAGGCCAAGTTCCCGGTGGTGCTCAACGGCGCCGGCGTGGTCATCGGAAATGCCATTTCCGAGGCCATGGCGCTCGCCGAGGCGCTCGGCGCGCCGGTGTGCGCCGGCTATCAGCACAATGATGCCGCCCCAGGCAGCCACCCCCTCGCCGTCGGCCCGCTCGGCTACAACGGCTCGAAGGCGGCCATGGAGCTGATCGCGAAGGCCGATGTGGTGCTGGCGCTCGGCACGCGGCTCAATCCCTTCTCCACCTTGCCCGGCTACGGCATGGATTACTGGCCGCGCGAGGCCAAGATCATCCAGGTGGACATCAATCCGGACCGCATCGGCCTCACCAAGAAGATCTCGGTCGGCATCTGCGGCGATGCGCGCGAGGTCGCGAGCCAATTGCTCGCCCAGCTCCTGCCCGGCGCCGGCGATGCCGGCCGGAAGGAGCGCGCCGCGCTGATCCATCAGACCCGGTCGCGCTGGCTGCAGCAGCTCGCCTCCATGGACCATGAGGACGACGACCCCGGCACGTCCTGGAACGAGGAAGCCCGGATCCGCGACAAGGACCGCATGTCGCCGCGCCAGGCCTGGCGGGCGATCCAGGCCGCGCTGCCGAAGGAGGTGATCATTTCCACCGACATCGGCAACAATTGCGCCATCGGCAATGCCTATCCCTCGTTCGAGGCCGGCCGCAAATATCTCGCGCCCGGCATGTTCGGGCCCTGCGGCTATGCCTTCCCCGCAATCATCGGCGCGAAGATCGGCTGCCCCGATATGCCGGTGTTCGGCTTCGCCGGCGACGGCGCATTCGGCATCTCGATCAATGAGATGACCTCCATCGGCCGCGAGGAATGGCCGGCGGTGACCATGGTGGTGTTCCGCAATTTCCAGTGGGGCGCGGAGAAGCGCAACACCACGCTCTGGTACGCCAATAATTTCGTCGGCACCGAGCTGGACCCCAAGCTCTCCTACGCCAAGATCGCGGAAGGCTGCGGCTTCAAGGGCGTGCGCGTGGACAATCCGGCCGCGCTCACCGAGGCCATCTCGACCGCGGCCGCCGAGCAGAAGGCCGGCATCACCACCTTCATCGAGGTGGTGCTGAACCAGGAGCTGGGCGAGCCATTCCGCCGCGACGCCATGAAGAAGCCCGTCAAGGTCGCCGGCATCGCGCGGGATGACATGCGCGCACAGATGGCCCGCTAACGACAGCGCGATCCGCCTCCATGGCCCACCTGGTGGCTCCATGCGGGCAGGAAATCGCCCTCTAACTTATTGAAAAGAGACGGCTTCACCGCTGGTAATGGATCGCCTCCGCGATTCCCTACGATCGGATCCGGCTCTTGCGGCGGGAGGCGTTCCCTGACCCGCCTCCCGCCGTTTTTCCCATCGCCCCCTGCCATGAGGCCCGACATGCTCGCCCTCGACCGCATCATCGACGCCGCGCGCGCATCGCCCCGCAGGATCGTGCTGCCGGAGGGCGCCGATCCGCGCGTCGCGGCCGCCGCCCGCAGGGCGGTGCGCGAAGGCATTGCCCGTCCGATCCTCCTCGGCGCGCCGCCGGAGGTTCTGGCCGCCCTCGATGGGGATGCGCGGGGCATCCTCATCGAGGATCCGGCCGCCTCGGCCTATGGCGCGGCCTATGCCGGGGAATTACACGCGCTGCGCCGCGCCAAGGGCATGGACCTTGCCGCCGCGCACCGCCGCATGCTGGAGCCGCTCGCCTTCGCCGCCATGATGGTGCGCATGGGGGAGGCCGACGGCACGGTGGGCGGGGCGGTCGCCACCACCGCCGAGACGGTGCGCGCCGCGCTTCAGATCATCGGCCTCGCGCCGGGCGCGAAGCTGGTGTCGAGCTTCTTCCTGATGATCCTGTGCGAGGAGTACCACGCCCAGAAGGGCGCCTATGTGTTCGCCGATTGCGGGCTGGTGATCGACCCGGACGCGGCGGAACTGGCCGACATCGCCATCGCCTCCGCGCGCTCCTACACCGCCATGACCGGCGAACCGGCGAAGGTGGCCATGCTCTCCTTCTCCACCGCCGGCAGCGCGCGGCACGAGCGGGTGGACAAGGTGGTGGAGGCCGTGCGCATCGCCCGCGCCCTGGAGCCGAGCCTCATCATCGAAGGCGAGTTGCAATTCGACGCGGCGTTCGTTGCCGCCGTGGGTGCAGCCAAGGCGCCCGGCGGAGCCATCTGCGGCGATGCCAATGTGTTCGTCTTCCCCAATCTCGACGCCGCCAACATCGGCTACAAGATCGCCCAGCGCATCGGCGGGGCAAAGGCGATCGGCCCGGTATTGCAAGGACTTGCGCGACCGGCCAACGATCTGTCGCGCGGCTGTTCGGAGGACGACGTGTTCCACATGATCGCCCTCACCTGCGCGCAGGCAGGGGCGGAAGCGGAGCGCCCGCGCCTGCCCACCGTGGCGCCGGCGTGGCGCGACTCGGCCGCACACAGCGTCGGCGTTTCTCAGGCACGATAGAAGCGTTCGGCTGCCGGCAAGCGATAGCGTCCGGTTCTCGGGCCGATGGCGCAGCCACGCGCGATTTCCCGCCCGTCCGGCGAAAGCACACAGCAGCAACGCACCCAATAAAACGCAGCGCCGCCGCACACGATGGCATGGCGCCGTTCATCCTGTCAGATCATGTATTTGGAAGATGGCTGGGGGACTAGGATTCGAACCTAGATTGACGGAGTCAGAGTCCGCAGTTCTACCGTTGAACTATCCCCCAATCGCCGCGCCGGTGACAGGGTCGACCAGCGGAGATTGACGCCGCCGAACCATCGGCGTTCGAGCGAGCGGTGAGCCCGTCGGGCGAGGGCGCTCTATACGCAATTCGCTCGCCGGGGTCCAGAGCCTTGCCGGCGAAAATCACTTCTCCACAGGCTGGCATACATCATGCGCAATGGTGCCATGCACAAAACTCTATGTTGCAATGCGAGATCTTCCCCTATGTAAGGATCATTGATGGAGAACGATCATGAGCACGATCACTGCCCACCCGTTTCGCGAGACCTCCCTGTTCGGCCGTTTCGCCGCCCAGGTCTCGGAATTCTTCGCGGCCGTGCGTGATGCCCGCGTGATGGCGGATCGCTACGAGCGTCTCAGCCGCATGTCCGACAGCGAGCTAGCCCAGCGCGGCCTGAGCCGCGATGCCATTCCCCAGGCGGTCGCCAAGGGCTTCTGAGGCATAAACCTCAGGCGCCTCTCGCGCCCGGACTTTCGATTATTCCGAGACGCCGCGCTGCGCCTTCTCCGGCAGCAGAACATGGGCGCGCAGCACATGGATGCGGCGCCGCCCGATGCGGGAGAACAGGCGCCTCTGCGGCGCCACGCCCGACGGGTGACCGCCGAGCCGCTCATAGTGTTTGCGCGAAATCAGCAGCCCCTGCCCGGCCTGCGGCAGGCCGAGCAGCGCCAGCCGTGCCGCCGCCACCGCCTCGCCGAAGCGCGGCTTGAAACCGTAGCCATCCACCGAGAGGCGGAACGTCGCCACCGTCCGGTCGCCGAGCCCGCGCCGCTCGACGGTCTCCAGGAAGGTCGAGACCTCGCGCGGCCAGCCTTCCTCCAGAATCGAATTGGGCTGCAGGAACAGCAGCCAGCGCCCGCGCGCCATTGCCGCGCCCTGCCGCAGCCGCAGACCCATGTCATGCATCGAGGTGAACAGCGTACAGCCGGCGGCATCCGCGATGGCCGCTGTATCGTCCGTTGAATCGGCGTCCGCGAGGATCACGTCGCGCAAGACACCGGCCGTCACGCCCTGAACCAGCGCCGCAAGCACAAGCACAAGCTGGCGTTCGGAATTCTTGGTGGGAATGATAACGGAAATCAATCTGGCGCGGCTCCCGTTCCCTCAGCACAGCTATACCGTCGCCATTCAATCCAGTCGATGGCGCTCCTTGCTTAAACTAAGTGCACCAGAGGTTGAAGACGTCGCCGTGCACCGGCCGCCGCCCGGTTGGCGGCCGAGAGTTCACCTCCCGCGCGCCATGCTCTAGAACGAGGGCGGTCCATCGCTTCAGGCGGTGCGCGTGAAACCCGCTTGGCCGCCGTCCGCAGCCAGCCGCATGAGCGAAAAACGCAATGAATTCCGTCATGACATTCGACGACTGGGACAAGGACGCCGCCGGACGGCTGAAGGTGTGGCCCCTGCAAGCCTTCACCACGGCGATCTTCGACGGCCGGGCCGGCGGCCTGCGGCTGGAGGTGGGCGTGCCCCGCGCCCCGGACCAGCCCCTGCCGGCGGTCCAGATCTCGCTTGATGCGGCGCAATTGCGCGCGCTTGCCGAGGCCTTGCTCGAAGTGGCGAGCCATATCGAAAACAAGACGCGGCCTGACTGACCCAACAGAGGCAAGGCATCGGCGATGAGCACCCGCCTGGCACATGACGTTCCCACCCGGCCGCACTCGCGGGCCATACCCGCGCGCCGCATCGCGAGCCTGTCGCGCGGATGTGCGGGGCGGCGGGGCGCGGCGCTGCTCGTCCTGGTGTGCCTCGTGGCGTGCCTCACCCTGGCCCCCGGCGCCAGCCGGGCTGAAGAGCGGGACCGGCAGCCGGTGAATGCGGTGCCGGTTGAAACCGTGGCCGAGCTGTCCAAAGCGCTTTACGCCTGCTGGGCGCCGCCTCCCGGCACGGCGGGGTCGGAAATCACCTTGCGCTTCGGCCTCACCGCCAAGGGTGAATTGCGCGGCAAGCCGCTCGCGACCTATTCCGTGCTCACCGGAGATCTTGAGACGCAGCGCGCCTTCGTCGCCGCCGCGATCCTCGCGCTCAGCCGATGCACGCCCATCCGCATGAGCGAACAACTGGCCCGGGTAGTGGCATCACGCGTATGGACCATGCGGTTCGCCTCCGGAGAGGCGCGCACCTGAAGGCGCTTACTCCTCCTCCGCCGCTTCCTTTTCCACCGGCACCCGGATCGGCGCGCCCTTCTGCGGCGCGCCGGATTTCTGGGCGCGCTGGAGACTTGCCATCCGGATCAACGCCAGCTCGGTGCGGATGATGGACGTTTCATCGGCAAGAACCTCGAGGGCGGTCGCGATCCGCTCAACAGCATTTTGATCCTGCCGCGCGGCTTTGCGCTTTTCCAGCACCTCGCGGATGCCTTCGAACACGTCCTTCACGCCAGTGGCCATGGTTTGTGCCTCCCGATTCGATGCGCGGCGCCCGCGCCACCACCTTGCTGCCGGCCATCATAGGGGGCTTCGTGCACCGCACAAAGCGCCGTTGCCTCTTGCTCCCCGCAGCTCTAGAGACCGCAGCGAAAGGCGCATGCCCGCGCCGTTCTGGCTTTTTCGCGCTTTCGACACAAGACCTGCCGCCGCTTCTCCCGTATGGAGGGGCAGCATCAATACGGGGAAGACGGAATGGGCCGGGTGCTATTCGCTTGGGAACTCGGGGAAGGCCTCGGTCACGTCTCACGCTTGCTGCCGGTCGCCCAGGAACTCGTAAAGCGCGGGCATGAGTGCGTGTTCGCGGTCCGCGACCTCGGCCTTGCGGCCACGCGCCTGGCGGATCACGGGTTCACGCTGATGCAGGCGCCCTATGCCGTGCTGCCGCAGGGCCGGCTGCCCTTCAGCGTGGGGGCCTATGGCGACATCCTGGGCCTCATCGGCTTTAACGAGCCGACGCGGCTGGAAGCGCTGCTGCGCGGTTGGGACCAGGTGCTGGAGATGGTTCGTCCCGATCTGGTGATCGGCGATTATTGCCCGCTGCTGTGCCTCGCCATCTCCGGCGCGATGCCGGTTATCGTCCTCGGGGACGGCTTCACCTTGCCGCCGGCGGATGGGCCCACCTTCGATGCGCTCGGCAATCGCCGACCGAGCCTCGACGAACAGGAGCTCCTGGGACACGTGCGCACCGTGCAGCGGCGGCGCGGACGCCCCGCGCCCGAGACGCTGCCCGGCATTCTGCGCCACGCACAGCCCTTCATCATCACCCTGCCCGAACTGGACAACTATGCCGGCCGCCGGGCGCCGGGCGTGTCGGTCGGTCCGCTGCAGCCCCTGCCCGCCCCCGCGCAGGCGCCCTCGACCTGCGGCTGGTTCGCCTATCTCAGCCTCTCGCACCCGAGCACCCCGGCCTTGCTCGCCACCCTCACCCGGCTGGACCCGACCGGCAGCGCGTATTTGCGCGATGCCTCGCCCCAGGAGCGCGCCGCCCTCGCGAGCCAGGGCATCCACATTCACGAGACCCCTCAGGATCTGCCCGCCGCCATCGGCGCAGCCGGGGTTCTGGTGCATCATGGCGGGCTCGGCACGCTCGAGGTCGGCCTTGCGGTGGGGCGACCGCAATTGATCGTGCCCCGCCAATTGGAGCAGCGGCTCAATTGCGCCCTGATCGGCGGATGGGGCGGCGCGGTTTCCATGGCGGTGAGCTTCACGGCGAAGAATGTGCAGGATGCCTTCCTGCGCCTGAAGGAGCCCTCGTTTCCGGCGGCCGCCCGCGAAAAGGCCGCAGAACTCGAGCGCCGCGGCCCCTTCGGGAGCCTTCAGGACATCGTCAGGGCCAGCGAGATTCACCTGTGATCAGCTGTCGCTTGCGTTTGGCTCCCCGGCCCGATACGCGGACAAGGGACGGTCGAGATCCGCGGTCGGGCGGACGCGGCTTTGCGGGATATTCGGGCTCAAGATGCAGATAATTTCGGTCGTCCAGCGCAAGGGCGGCGTCGGCAAGACCACGACGGCGGTGAACCTCGCGGGGGAATTCGTTCGGCTGGGGCGCTCCGTCACGTTGATCGATGCCGATCCACAAGGCTCCGCCTATGCCTGGGCGCTGCCGCGGCGACTGCGCTTCACAGTGCGGAACGACGTGTTGACCAAGGCCAACATGGTGTCCTGGATTAAGGGCGTGTTTCGCAGCGGCGGGGAATTCGCCATCGTCGACTGTCCGGGCGAACTCGGCCTCACCTTCGAAGTGTGCGTGGAACTGTCGGATCTGCTGGTGCTGCCGTGCGGACCTTCGAGCCTGGACATCAGCTCGCTGAAGCAGACCGTCGGTCGCCTCGGCGAAGCGCGGGCCATGCTCCGCGGCCCGGGCCCCAAGGCGCTGGTGGTGCCCACCAAGGTCGACCCCGGCACCCTCGAGGGGCAGCAGATCGGACCCGAGCTTGCGGAATTCGGCCTGCCGGTCAGTTCGCCCCTGTCTTACGACATCAATTTCGTCCGCTCCTTCACCGCCGGCGAAGCGGTTTCCACGTATGCACCGGGTTCAGTGGCGGACCGCGATATGCGCGTGGTGACAGACCAGATCCTGCGGTTGCTGGGCCCGACTCGCATGGCCCGCAACGCCGAACGCCCCCGCTCCCCGCCAGGCGGACGCTGACGGAAACGGCGCGCGGGGCGCCCGGCCAGCACCCGCACGCCTGCCCGGCCCGCGCGCCGCAACGCCATGCACGTTTTCCCCATTGGATTGCCGGGCAAGCTGCTTGACAGGCCATGGCCCCCGACTCTAAATGGCGCCTCCCAACGACCGGGGCCGTAGCTCAGATGGGAGAGCGCTGCAATCGCACTGCAGAGGTCAGGGGTTCGATTCCCCTCGGCTCCACCACCTCGTCGTTTTCTGCCGTCTCAAGGCACACCAAAACTCTGACAATCATCCGCTTATAGCCTGGTGGTCGGGCTCGTCCCGAACGCGTTTGCAGCACGGTCCCAAGCGGCCCTGAACCAGAATGGATTCTGGTTACGATCGAGGATCACCCCGGCAAGGTTCACCGGCCGTAACCGAGAAGCAGGGCCTCGAACTCTTGGGCCGGCATGGGCTTGCCGAACAGATATCCCTGTCCTTCCGGACACGCTCGATCGGCGAGGTAGGAGCGTTCTTCCTCCGTCTCAATGCCCTCGGCAATGACGTCTATTTCGAGAGCCCGCCCGATCTGAAGGATGGAGGAAATGACAGCCGCTTCGCGGGGAGAGCGGAGCATCGCTTGGACGAAGCTGCGATCGATCTTGATGCAATTCACCGGATATCGCGTCAGCAGGCTGAGAGAAGCGAACCCCGTGCCGAAATCGTCGAACGCGATGCCCACCCCCAGCTGCCGCAGCTGCGTCAGAGCATCCAAGGCGGCGACATCGTTCGACAGCACGATGTTCTCGGTGATTTCCAGCTCCAGCGCCTCCGGCGGGAGGTTATGGCGGCTCAAGGCTTCCTCAACCTGCTTCGCCAGGTCGCCGCTGCGAAATTGCGAGCCGAACAGGTTGACGGCCATACGGAAGTCGCCCACGCCACGCCGCCGCCAACGCGCAGCCTGGGCGCAGCCCTCATCGATCACCCAATTCCCCACCACCGATGCGAGCGGGCCGGCCTCCAGCGAAGGCAGAAAGGCGGCGGGTGCAAGCAGCCCACGGCTGGGATGAAACCAGCGGATCAGCGCCTCCGCACCGACCAAGGCACCGTCGTTCAAGCGCACCTGAGGCTGGTAGAACAGCCGAAGCTCGCCGTTGGATACGGCGCGATGGAGGTCCATGCTGGACAGCCGCCGATCCAACGCTTCGTTCCGCAACGAAGGAGAGTAGAGTGCGATGCTTGCGTTGCGACTGATCTTGGCCGCATGAAGCGCCAGGTCGGCATCGCCGATCAATTCGGCGGCTTTCTTCGTGTCGTGCGGTGAAAATGCGATGCCGCAGCTGGCGCTGATGGTGACATCCTCGCCGACCAGAGGACGCAAATTCGCGATTTTGGAGAGGAGCTGGCGAGCGAAGGACACGGCCATCTCTTCGGAGAGACCTCCGAGGAGCATTGCAAATTCATCGCCGCCAACACGGGCGACAGTTGCGCCATCCCTGGCCTCCGCCGACAGAAGTCCGGCGATCGCTCTGAGAACCTCGTCCGCAGCCTCCGGCCCCAAGATGTTGTTGATGTCCTTGAAACCGTCGATGTCGAGCATCACGACAGCGCACGTATGGCCGCAGAGCAGCATCGCCTCCACCGCCCTGTAGAATTGTCGCCGATTTGCCAGACCCGTTAGGGCATCTATGTTGGCGAGGAATAAAAGTTGTTCTGGATCGACAGCGCGAACATAGATATGATTTCCGTTCTTTGAAGCAATGCCGCCAATTCGCCGGATCTCAAGCCGGTCCATGACCATATGCGCCAATTGGCTTAGACGTTCGCATTCTTCTGAAGCGAATCCACTGCGCGGACGTGTGTCGAGAATGCAGAGGGCGCCGATGGCATGACCATCTCCAGACAATAAGGGCGCCCCGGCATAAAAACGAATTCTGGCTGCCCCGGTAACAAGCGGGTTGTCATGGAATCGCCCGTCCCGCTCCGCATTCGGCACAACCATCACCTTGCCTTGCAGGATGGTGTGGGCGCAGAAAGAAACCTCCCTGCGATTATCAACCTTGCCGAAGCCTGCGCTGGCAGCGAAGAAGACATGATCGGAGCCGATCATGTTGACCGCTGCCATGGGGACCTTGAAGACGTGCAGCGCCATCTCGACCAGCGGCGAAAGGTCGGCAACCGGCGCCTCATCTGCGAGGCAATAGCTATCAAGAGCGGCGAGCCGCTCCTTTTCGTGTGGAGGCACCGGGGGGCACTTCATACCCTTTCCCCCTTCACCAACGGAAATGGCAAACGAAATCGGGCTTATTCCCCTTAAAGTAGCATAACAAATAATTGAACGCGACGCTTTCATGGAGGGGTGATATTCTACAAAGATACCTCTTTCCTCTCAGGAGGCGCCAAGGCACGCGGCGTGCGATTCCACCTCAAGCATGCGTTATCGGCCGATCAGCCTGCTTGCGTTGCTTGGCTAATGGCAGAAAGAGGGAGCGCACGCGCAAGAAGCACAGACGCGCACAAGGTTAGAATGCGCGTGTCGCTCCAGTTTGAAGACTTGCGTTAAGTCCAGCCTTACCGGCGTTGCCGAAAGCAAATCTGCAGCGGCAGGCCAGCCCAGAATAGCCGTTTAGAGATCGTGGTCGAGCGACGACCTGCGCGGCGACGCGTTCGCGCGTGGGCGCACGAGGGTCGGTCATTCCCGCAAAGCAAAAGCCTTGATCGCGTCCACGAGCGCATCGAGCGTATCAAAGGCGTTGCTCCCGGCAACGCATTCGGACGCGACGAGCGACAGCTCCGTGCAGGCGACCATCTGCACCTGAACGCCGTCCGCCAGTAGCTGGGCAGATGTGCGGCGCATGGCGCTGCGGGCCTCATCGTCCACGCCCGACGCCTTGATGCGCCGGATGGCGTCGAGCACAGCGGCCTCGTCGGCGGGATACACGGGCGTCAGGCCGAGGGAGCTCAGCGGCGCGTCGAACAGCCCGGTCATGCGCACCGCGGGCGAGGCGATGATGCCGATTCGGCCGTCGCTTTCCGCGGACAAGGCCCGCGCCCGCTCGACCGAGACCTCCACGAGGCTCAACATGGGAATGCCGACGGAAGCGGCGATGGCCCCCGCATAATGGTGGGTGGTGTTGCACGGCATGGCGAGCGCCTCGGCCCCGGCCTGTTCCAGGCGGCGGGCCATCTCCACCAGCACCGGCTCCGGGTCGTCGCCGGTGCCCTCGATCAACCGCCGGATGCGCGAGGGCACCTGCGTGTTCTGGTCGACGATGAGCGGAATGTGGTCGCTGTCGTCGGCGGCGGGCACGGCGGCAATGAGCTTGTCCATGAGCAGCACGGTCGCTTGCGGCCCCATGCCGCCCAATATGCCGATGCGCCGCGGCGTCACGATGGGCATGGTCAAATCCTCTCGTACCTGGCGGCGCGCCGATCGAAGCACGCAGCATAGCCGAACAGCGCCGCCGAGCCGCCGGTATGGAGGAAGCAAACCGCCTCGCCCTTGCCGAAGCGGCCCTTGCGCACGTGGTCGATGAGGCCCGCCGCCGCCTTGCCGGTATAGACGGGGTCGAGCAGCACGCCCTCCAGGGCGGCAAACATTCTGATGGCGGCGATGGCCTGCGGCGTCGGGATACCGTAGGCCTCGCCCACCTGGCCGGCATCCACCGCCACGTCGGCATGTGGAACGAGGCGTGGGCAGCCGATCCGGGTGGCCGTCTCTGCGGCGAGGGCCTGCACCTTCTGCTCCTGCTCGGCCTGCCCGGCCTTTACGCTGAAGCCGAGCACGCGCGTGCCCACCTCGGCCGCGCGCAGGCCCACCAGAAGGCCCGCCTGGGTGCCGGCGCTGCCGGTTGCGGTGACGATATGGTCGAAGGCGATCCTCGCCGCGCCTGCCTGCGCCGCAAGCTCCACCGCGCAGGTCACGTAGCCCAGCGCGCCGGTGGTGTCGGAGCCGCCAATCGGGATCAGGTGAACTCTGCGGCCCTCGGCCCGCAGCCGCTCGGCGCACACGGCAAGTTCGCGCGCCATGTCGGCGCCGTGCGGGTGCAATTCCAGGCTGGCACCGTGCAGGCGATCGAGCAACACGTTGCCGTTGTCGGCATAAGCGGGATCGGAGCGGAAGGCGGCTGCCTCCAGGAGCAGGTGGCACGAGAGCCCGAGCCGGGCCGCCGCCGCCGCGGTCTGGCGCGCGTGGTTGGATTGAACGGCGCCCGCCGTGACCACCGTGTCGGCGCCGGCCGCGCAGGCCTCGGCCATGATGTATTCGAGCTTGCGGGCCTTGTTGCCGCCAGTGGCAAGGCCCGTGCAGTCATCGCGCTTGATCCAGATTTCCGGTCCGCCGAGGGCGCGGGTCAGCCGGTCGAGCCGTTCCAGCGGGGTCGGCAGATGGGCGAGGCGCAGGCGGGGATGGCAGGCGAGGTCCATGCGGGGGCCTCCGGAACGCGGCGGGGCAACGGTCATCGCCGGCGGGAAGGCCCCGCCGGCGATGCATGATCAAGCACGCGGTGGGTTCAGGCCGCGTGCTTGTTCATGAACTCCTCACACAGGGTGGTGAGGTAGATGGGGGTTTCCTGCATGGGGCAGTGGCCGCAATTCTCAATGACCGCCATCTCCGCATTGGGATGCCAGGCAAGGAAGGTCGCGGCCAGTTCCTCAGGCAGGAAGCCGGCCTGGTCCCACACGCCGGCCACCACGAGCAGCGGCGGCGTCGGGCGGGCGGCCTTCACCTCATCGGAGAAGTCCTCCACGGTCCACATGTCCAGATAGCGCCGCACCGCCACGTTGTTGCGGGTATTGCGGGCAAGCCAGAGCTTGTGTTCGGACCATTGCTTGGTGAGCTTGTGGTTGGTGATGCGCGCCGCAAGCTCGCGCACCGCGTCGTCGTCCACCAGCGTGCGCTCGAAGAAGGCCCGACGCTCCGGGTCCATCTTGATCGCCGCGGCGGAGACCGGCCCCACCGCGACCTCACTCTTGATGCGCTCCGGGTGCATCAGCACCATGCGCTCCACCACCATGCCGGTCATCGAGAAGCCGATGATGTGGAAGCGATCCCAGCCGAGGCTGTCGGCGGTGTCGAAGGCGTCCGCCGCCGCTTCCTTGGCGCTGTATTCCCCCTCCAGCTTGATCGACCGCCCGTAGCCGCGGATATCCACGAACGCATAGGTGAAGCGTTCCGTATCCAAGTAGAGATGCATCGGCTTCCAGCTGGTGCAGTCCGCGAGCCAGTCGTTGAAGACGATCACGCCTTCCTTGCCTGTGCCGACAAGTTCGTATCCGAGAACCATCTTAAGTCTCCGTAGCCGTTCACGGCGTGCTTTCAGGGGGTGGTGACCTTGATGTCGGTCACAGCGGGAAGCTTGCCCGCAACGATCTCGCCGTGGGCCTGCTTGAGGGGCTCCATGTCGTAGAAGGGCTTCACGTCGAGCTTGGTGTTGAGGAGCTTGTTGTCGAACAGGAAGTCCATCACCGCCTGGGCGCCGTCGATGTCGGCCTGCGACACCATCAGGTCCACGTCGGCCGGGCTCTTGATGGGGTTGGCAAGATTGCGGTCGAAGTCGGTGGCGATCTTCAGCAGCCGCGGGTCGAGGCGCGAGGTCTTGGCGAACCATCCGCGTGCCTGCTCAAGATTGTTGGAGGCCCACCAGGTGGCCATGATCCAGGCCTTGATGAACTTCACTTCGCCTTCGCGGCCATTGGCCTCGATCCACTTGCCGGAAAGGCCCTGGAGGCCGATGTTCTCGCCCCTCGGAGCCATCCAGAGAGGCTTGGCGATCTTGGCCTCGATCAGGCGCTCCATGGTCGGATCCCAGGTGATGACGGCGTCCACGAGGCCGCCCTGCATCGCCGCGGTCTGCTCGGCGATGTCCTGGTTGACGATGGTCATCTCCTTGAAGGGATCCTTGACGCCGGCCGCCACGATGGCCTTCACCGAGCGTGGGAAGGTGGTGGTCGCGAAGGGTGCGCTCACCTTCTTGCCGCGGAGGTCGGCGAGGCCGCCCTGGAAGTCGGGGCGCACCAGGATGCCGAAGCGGGCATCATGGGTGCGCATCAGCACCTTGGAGCCGGGCATGCGGGCCATGGCGCGCAGCACCGGAGCATCGGCGGCGAACACGTTGTCGATGTCGCCGGCCACCGCCGCCTCGGCCAGCGGGCCGCCGAAGGTGAAGGTCTTGAAGTCGGCCTTGATGCCGTTGAGCTCGAAGATATTGGTGTGGCGGAGCACCTCCACCACCTCGCCGCCGGCGGCCCAGAGCGACTGGTAGCCGACCGTGACCTTGATCGGATCGGCGGCCCGCGCCTGCCCCGAGAGGCCGAAGGCGAGGGCTGTGGCGACAAGTACGCTAGCCACCGTGCCGCGGCGCCGAAGGGGCCGGGCTCCCGTTGTATCGGACATGTTGTTTTCTCCTCTGGTTATCAGTTGGGTGCCTTCCAGCCGACGAGCGCGTGCTCGAGCCAGAGCATCAGGCTGTTCATGAGGAAGCCGACCGCGCCGATCACGATCATCCCGGACATGACCTTCTCGGTCTCGACCATGGAGCGGGCGAGCTGGATCATGTAGCCAAGGCCCGACGTGGCGGCGATCAGCTCGGCGGCGATCACGCAGGTCCAGGCGACGCCGAGCCCCACGCGCAGGCCGGTGACGATGTAAGGCACAGCCGTCGGCAGCATGACCCGCGTCAGGAACAGCCAGCGCCCTGCCCCGAAGCATTGCGACACCTGCACATGGATCGGCGCCACCGAGCAGGCACCGGTGTAGGCATTGGTGAAGATCGGGAAGAAGCCACCGATGAAGATGATGAACCAGGCGGAGTGATCGCCGAGCCCAAACCACAGGATGGCCAGTGGAATCCAGGCGATGACCGAGATCGGACGCAGGATTTCCACCAGCGGCAGCATATAGGCCGCGACCTTGCGGTTCATGGCCAGCAGCAGGCCGAGCGAGATGCCCGTCACCGCGGCGAGGCCGAAGCCCACGGCGACGCGCAGCACGCTGGCGCGGATGTCTGCCCACAGCAGCCCCGCCTCGGCGAGGTCCACCGTCGCCTTGAACACCGCCGTCGGCGGCGGGAAGATGTTCGGGTTCGCGAGCCCGCTACGCACGGCGCCTTCCCAAAGCAGCAGCAGGATCGGGATGAGCACCAGGTGGCGCAGTCGCGCGGCCGCGCCCTTCAGGAAGCGGAACGCGCGGGTGCGCGCCTGGGCCCCGGTGGAGCGGACGGCTCTGGTGTCGGGTGCGGCCATGGCGCCGTCTCCTTGCGTCGCCATCACGCGGCCGCCGCACGCACCACTTCGGCGCGCAGAAGATGGGACAGCTCGTTCTTGATCTCCAGGAAGCGCAGATCGTGCGCCCGGATGGAGGGATCGCGCGGACGCGGCAGGTCGACATCCACCACCGCCTTCACCCGGCCGGGGCGCGCCGTCATCACCATCACCCGGTCGCCGAGGAACACCGCCTCCTCGATGTTGTGGGTGATGAGCACGAAGGTTTTTCCGGTGCGTTCCCAGATCCTCAATATCTCCTCCTGCAGCAGGTCACGGGTGAGGGAATCGAGCGCGGCGAACGGCTCGTCCATGAGCACCACGTCGGGGTCGGGGGCGAGGGCGCGGGCGATGCTCACCCGCTGCTTCATTCCGCCGGAAATCTCGTGCGGGTAGCGGCTCGCGAAGCGGGTCAAGCTCACGAGATCGATGAAGCCATCGACGATCTCCTTGCGCTCGGCCTTGCCGACCCCTTTCGCCTGGAGGCCGAACTCCACGTTCTGGTGCACGGTCATCCAGGGAAACAGGCCGTATTCCTGGAAGATCACGGTGCGGTCCGGGCCGGGGCCGGTGATGGGGGTACCGTTGCGCAGCGCCGCGCCCATGGTGGGCTTGGAGAAGCCGGCGATGGTGTGCAGCAGGGTGCTCTTGCCGCAGCCGGACGGGCCGATGATGCAGAAGAACTCGCCCGCCTTGATCTCGCACGACACATCATCAAGGGCGATCACCGCCTCCGCCTCGTCGGGCGTGCTGAAGGACTTGGTGATGTTCCGGATACTGATGGGGCCCATGTTCGGTTCCTCCGGCTGAGGCATCACGCGACGCGATAGCGCTCGATCACATTGAGGTCGGGGTCGAGGCCGAGGCCGGGCGCTGTCGGCACCGGCAGATATCCGTCGACGGGCAGCGTGGCGCCGCCGTAGATCTCGGCCTCGAAATCGCAGAACAGGCGCTCCAGCAGCGGCGTCGCGCGCTGGGCGGCGTTGATGTGGAGCGTCGCCACTTGGCCGGGGCCGAACAGCGCGCAATGGGGCACGAATTCCACGCCTTCCGCCTCGCAGAGAGCGGCGATCTTCATCAGCTCGGTGACCCCGCCGGTCTTGGCCACGTCCGGCTGGGCGATGTCGATGGCGCCGGCGTCGATCATGGCGACGAAGTCGTGCAGGGAGCCGGCATTCTCGCCCGCGGCGATGCGATGGCGTCCGGTAGCGCGCACGATGGCAAGGCCGCGGAAGTCCTCCGGTGGCCAGATGGGTTCTTCGAGCCACATCAGGTCGAGAGGGGCAAGCTCGCGGTCATAGCGCAGCGCCTCGGTCACCGACCACGGGCAGTTGGTGTCGAGCATCACCAGCGCATCCGTGCCCGCCGCCTCAACCGCAGCGCGGATCTCGGGGACGGTGACCTCGTGGAGCTTCACATGGCGGTAGCCGAGATCCACCGCGCGGCGCGTCGCCTTCTCCACGTCGGGGCAATTGCCGTAGCGCATCAGGCTTGCGTAAACGCCGATGCGGTCGGTGAAGGGGCCGCCCAGCAGGTCCACCAGCGGCCGGCCGGCAGACTTCGCGGCGATGTCCCACAAGGCGAGATCGACGGCGGAAATGCCGTACATGATCGGGCCCACGCGGCCGAAATTCTGGAGCTGGAATTCAAGATCGAACTTGGTTTTCGCGATCTCGCACGCGCGGCGGCCCATCACCAGCGGCAGCACCCGCGTCTCGATCAGCATCTTCAGCCCGCGATCCTCGCCGCGGGAGAAGGCCTCCCCCCACCCGACGACGCCGGCATCGGTCTCGAGGCGCACGAACAGGGTATCGAATTGGGTACGCGGCGCGCCGCCGAAGCTCCACGGCGGGACGCCGCCGGACTCGAACGGAACGGAAATGAGGATGGCCTCCGCCTTGACGATGCGCTGGTCGGGCATCGACACGGGACGCACGCCGCCGGTTTCGCCGGCGGAAATGGTGGAAATCGCGGATTGGCTGGGCGTCACAACCGAGACTGGCATTTTGTACCTTTTTTCGTCTTCCGCTCGGCCCTATGGTGGGCTGGCGTCTTTCGCTGATTGTTGACAATTATCTGATAACGTCCGATTTAGTTGGTCAATGGATAAATTGACTAAAATTCGAGTTCGAAACGATTAAAGAGGAGGCAAGTAACCGATGGCTGCTCTGAAAATGGTCTCGGCGGTCGCCAAGCGCAGCCTGGATAGGGCGGCGGCGGACGCGCTTCGGCAGGCAATAGTCTCCGGCGAGGTTCAGCCGGGTACGCGCCTCACGGAGATGGAGATCGCCGCGCAATTCGAGCTGTCGCGCGGCACCATCCGCGCCGCGCTCCAGCGCCTCATGGGCGAAGGGTTGATCGTGCAGCGCCCCTATTCGGGGTGGGAGGTCGCGACCCTCACGTCCCACGACGTTTGGGAGCTTTATACGTTGCGCGCCAGCCTGGAGGGGCTTGCCGCCCGCCTCGCCGCCCGCCACCCGGACCGGCGCGCGCGCATGGAGATCGCGTTCGATGCGCTGAAGTCGGCGGCCGATTCCGGCGACGGCCGCGAGATCACCGAGGCCGACCTATCCCTGCACAAGACGATCGTGAGCCTCGCCGGCCATAGCCGCCTCGCCAGCCAGTATGATGTGGTGGAGCAGCAGGTGCGGATGTTCATGGCCTCGTCCAACGCCATCCTGCCCCGCTCGACGATGCTGATCGAGAATCACGTGCCTCTGGTGACGGCGGTGTCCGAAGGCGATCCGGATCTCGCGGAGCGCTGCGCCAGCGTCCACAGCACCAGCTCAGGCGAGATCCTGGTGCGCCATTTGGAGGCGCAGCAGCACACGCACGCCGGGGAGGCATCCGAGCCGCCCAAGTCCGGCTGGCGCTGAGCCGCAGCGGCGCGCCCCCGGCCGCCCGATGCCCGGCGCCCTTTGGGCGGAACCGCAGCGCAGCGCGGACCAGATGGACCGCGCTCAACGACGCTCTGCGGGCCGCGCACCCCCGCCCCCACATCTTCGACCTCTCGGCCTGATCGAGACCGGCGACTCGAGGCTGCGTGCCGAAATATCATCGGCTTGCAACGCAAAACGACTCCCATAAGACGATTGGGCGCAAGAGCACACCCATCGAAATATCCAGATTGCCCGAATCCGAATTCATTTTTTAGGGAAAAACAATTCCGATCCGAATTCAAAGTTCAATGTTATTTTTACAGCATCTTATTTTTATCGATTTTCATCCCATTTTAGTTTAAATTCATTCTTTCGGGAAACATCCGATGACCTCATTTCTGCAGCAGAAGACGATCTCATTTTCTCAGCCGTTCGAACTGCGCGGCATTGACGGCGCTCAGGCCGCCGGGGATTACATCGTCGAAACTGAGAACGAACAGATTTCGGACGTATCCCATCCCGCCTATCGCCTCGTGGCGACCAGCCTGCATCTGCCCCTCGACATGGGCTTAGACACGCGGGGCCAGATCGTTTCGGTCAGCCAGAACGATCTCGACGCGGCGCTGATGAAGGACCGTGACCAAACGGTGTGATGCCGCACGCCGGCAAGCTCGGACCATGAGTGGAAGCAACAATGGCGCTTAATTTCCCAAACGTGAGCCGCAGCCTCGACATGGTGCGGAACTGTGTCTGCTTCTGGGGCTATGACGGCGCCTTCGAAGTCGCCTTCCAGGTGGAAACAGGCGCTCTTCGCCGGATCAAATCCGACGTGCAGGAGGATGAAGACTCCCTGCTGCGGGTATTCGACGGCAATCGCGTGCGCATCCAGAAGGTCGCCAGCAGCGCCTATTCCAAGCGCCGCCAGAGCCATTACCGTCTGTCGGCAGCGGACTTCTAAGGGTCCGCCGCCCTGACCCCTACCCTTCCATCACACGCATCAGATCCGCGATCCTGATGGTCGCGAAATTCGAGAAGGTGTCGGAAACCGCATAGGGCAGGATGATCTGATCCTTGTGCCGCATCGCCCCGCACGTATAGACCACGTTGGGCACATAGCCCTCCCGCTCGGAAGGCTCGGGCCGCACCAGGGGCTCGCGCGAGCGGGCCAGCACCCGTGTGGGATCGGTTTTGTCGAGCAACACCGCGCCGATGGCATATTTGCGAACCGGGCCGACCCCATGGGTCAACAGCAGCCAGCCCTCGTCCAGCTCGATCGGCGATCCGCAATTCCCGATCTGGACGAATTCCCAGGGAAACTTCGGCTTCAAGATCAATTGGCCGCCATCCCAGGTGCACAGATCATCGGACTTGATGAGATAGAGGTTCTCATTGTCCTGCCGTCCGATCATGGCGTACTGGCCGTCGATCTTGCGCGGGAAGAGCGCCATGCCCTTGTTGAATGACGCGCTCCCCCGCAGCGGGGTGAGGTGGAACGAGGCGAAATCCGTGGTTTTCAGCAGCTCCGAACGGATCGCCTTGCCGCTGTAGGCCGTGTAGGTCGCATAGAAAGTGCGCTGCCCCTGGTCCTCGAACTCGACGAAGCGCGCATCCTCGATCCCGTTGGACTGGGACTCCGTCACGGGAAAGATCACCCGCTCGCTGATGTCCTCCTCCGGGCCGAAGACCACTTCCACATGCTCCCCATCGGGGCCGGGCATCCGCGCGCGGATGGTTGGGGTCGAGGCAAGGCGCCCGGTCGGATCGATGCTGACGCTGCCGTCGGCTGCGATGGTTCCCGATCGGAAGGTAAGGGAGGAAATGTGCCCTTCTCCAACCGCACGTAAGCTGAGGATGAAGCGTCGCCCGCCTTCCGGCGCCCCCGATTGGTCGGGGTGGGCAACGATGCTCGGATTGAACAAGGCCGAGGCTTCGAAGGAATATTCGTGGAGAAAATAGGCGCCCACCAGCCGCCGCTGGCTGGCTGTGAAGAGGTCGTGCGCCGCGAGTGCCTCTTCCATTTCGTCGGCGCGGGCCTCGAAAGTCGCCAGCAGGTTGCGGTGCCGCCCCTGGAAGTTCTCCAGCACATCGGCGAGCTGGCTCTCCGCGGTCTCCGGATCGAGGGCGAGTACCCGGTCGACGATATGATTGGCGCGCGTCTTGTCGGTGGGGTTGAAGTCGCGCGGCTCGGTCGCCGGCTTGAAGGGGCGTACGACCACGCGCGCTGGGTCCGGCCGCAGGTAGAGCGCCTGCCGGTTCAAAAACATGGGGTGGGACACGGCGGCCTCGGTTCTGTTGATGGTTCGCTTTGGGCGATCAGGCGCTCAGGGCGCGAAACGAGGCTGCCTGTGTTTGCTCGCCGCGCAGCTGGGCAAGCTGGCGCATCTCTATCACGCTCAGCGCAAACGACACGACGGATTCTCCGCCCCGGTTCTCATTCGGCCGGTCACGATGCAGGCCGTCGCGGCAACTGCCCGTTTCGATATCGACGAGCGACGCGGAAAGATCGTTGCTGCCGAAGAACCATGCGAAGGCCCGCTCGGCCTCATCCCGCCATGTCTGGTCGCCATCCGCATCCCATGCCGTGAGGCACGCGGAGATGGCTGCGGCGGCCTCGACCGGCTGCTGGTCGAAGGCTTCCGGCAGCGCCCGCACATTCGCGAACCCCTCGGTTCCCACGGGGCGGAACACGCCGGTCGTTGCGGTCTGGAGCGTTACCAGCCAGCGAAGCGCCCGCAAGCCCGCCTCCACATAGTCCGGCGTGCCGC
The DNA here is from genome assembly GCF_043195145.2 of Roseixanthobacter pseudopolyaromaticivorans. NCBI lineage: Bacteria > Pseudomonadati > Pseudomonadota > Alphaproteobacteria > Hyphomicrobiales > Xanthobacteraceae > Roseixanthobacter > Roseixanthobacter pseudopolyaromaticivorans. The sequence continues at coordinate 1,023,076 of NZ_CM195539.1, read as the reverse complement.
TGGACACGCCCGTGAGGATCAGAGCTTGCGGCAAGCGGGCGTTGTCGTAGGAAAGCCCTTCCTCGAACCACACCCAGTCCGTGGTTTCCACCGCTGCCATCAACGCCATCAGCCTGTCGGCCAGCAGCAGCCGCATGCGTCGGGCCTTCGCATCGTCCTCATACGCCGCGCAATACGCATCCAGGCCCAGCAGCGTGAACGCCCAGGCGCGCGGGGATGAAAAGCCTTCGACGGTACCGAGCGCCACAGCGAACAGATCGGCCGCCCAGCGCCGGCGGGAGGCATTGTCGTCCAGGCGCGCGCAGGTGCCGAGCGCCCATAGGGTCCGCCCGTGGCTATCTTCGGAGCCTCGGTCTTCCAGCCAGCGGCGGTCGAAGCTCATGAAATTGCGAAAGCGCGCCACATCCGGATTCCAGGCGTGCTGCACGAATGCGGCAAAGCGGCTCGTCAGCACCTCCGGCAAGGGCGCTTCGCCCGGCGCATTGAGGGCGCAGGCCAGCAGGAGCGCGCGCGCGTTATCGTCCACGCAGTAGCCGTGGGACCTGTCGGGCACCGAATGCACGGCGTGTTGGTAAAGGCCGGTATCGTCGCACATGGACAGGAAATGGCTGAGCTGAAGATTGGGAAGGGGTGGGCGCACGCGCGCCGGCGCACCATGCGTACGACGGGCGATAACGCCGAGGCGATATCCGCGCCGGGCACCCTCGAAGGTGGCGATGTAGCGTTCGGCAGTGCGCTCCCAGGTCATGGAACGGCTGCTCGCATAGGCGCGCTGGCGCATGGCCTCACGCCGCCCGTCATCGGTCAGAAGATCGGCAATTTCCGCACCGATGGCAGTGGAATCGCCGAACGGCACGAGTGCACCCCGCCCTGCCGCCAGAAGCTCGCGCGCATGCCAATAGGGTGTGGAGACCACCGCCCGGCCGAGGCCGAAGCTGTAGGCCAAGGTGCCCGAGGTCATCTGCGCCTCGTTCAGGTACGGCGTCACATAGACATCGCACATGGAGATGAAGTCGAGCAGGGTCGGCTGGTCCACGAACTGATCGAGAAACACCACGTGCCCCTCGACTCCGAGGGCCTGCGCCCGCGCCACCAGGCTTTCGCGATAGGCTTCGCCTTGCGTGCGAACCAGATTGGGATGGGTCGCGCCAAGCACCACATAAACCGCATCCGGCCGCTGCTTGAGAACCGCCGGCATGGCATCGATCATCACCTCGATCCCCTTATTGGGGGACAGGAGGCCGAAGGTGAGGATGACTGAATGGCCCGTGAAGCCGCGTCTCGCCTTTGCCGCGGCGGGCATGATGAAGGGAAAGTCGGGAATGCCATGGGGGATGACTTCGATCTTCTCCGCCGGCACGCGATAGACGGTGAGCAGAAGCTCGCGCCCCTTCTCGGCCATGACGACGAGCTTCGATGAGACGTTGACGATCCGTTCCATCACCCGACGCTGCGCGGCGTTGGGTTCCGCAAGCACCGTATGAAGCGTGGTCACGATGGGCATGTTCAGGCGCGACAGCAATGCCACGATATAGGCGCCCGCTTCCCCTCCGAAGATGCCGAATTCGTGCTGCAAACTGACAACATCGATCTTGGCGCGGTTCAACGTCTCCGCCGCACGGATATAGTCTTCAATGCGGTCGTCACTGATCTGCACCATCACGCTGGACGGATAATCATAAGCTTGGCCATGATCGTTCATGGCGACAATGGACGTGGTGATCTGCGCGGGCGCGGCGGCGATGGCGTGCTGAAGATCGGTGGTGAAGGTGGCGATGCCACAACGGCGCGGCAGGGAATTGCCGATGAAGGCAACGTGTTTGACTTGGGTCACGGTCGCATCTCCGAAGCGCGGAAGGATGAGTCCGCTCGTGAGGGGAAAAGTTGGGTCGGGGCGGCGAAACCGGCCGCCCGCGTAGGCACGGCCGGCAGCTCGCCCGCAGCCAGCAGGTCGGGATGCGGCACATCGGCGGCATAAGCCACCAGCGCTTTCGCACCACGCCCGCCGGCCCGGACGGGTGCGCATTCCCCCTGCAGGAAGAGCGCACCGCCGACCGTCACATCGAGGCCGGCCACGCAGGCACTGCCTTCGAGCATCAGCATCCAGGTTTCGTGCGGCGCGTCGAGCGACCAATCCACGCTGGGGGCGAGATCAAGCCGTTCGATGACGAAATGAGGTGTGACGGCGAGCAGGGTCCGGCCGTTGCCCAGCGCGCGCGGCGCGGCTTGCGGGCCAAGGGGCGCCATGTGGGTCGCGGCGACGGCCTGCTCCGCATGCAGCTCCCGTGAGCGGCCGTAGTCGAAAAGGCGAAAGGTCACATCGCTGCGCTGCTGGATTTCGGCGATGACGAGGCCGGCTCCGATCGCATGGATGGTGCCGGCGGGGACGCAGACCACGTCGCCCTTGAGCACGTCGCGCCATTGGACGCGCGCGGCGATGGAGCGATCTTCGATCGCGGTGCGCAATTGCGACGGCGTCAGCGGACCGTTCAGGCCGACCGCCACCTGCGCGCCCGGCTGGGCGGACAGTATGTACCAGGCTTCGCTCTTGCCGTGCTCCTGGCCGAGAGTGCGCGCGAACGCATCATCGGGATGCACCTGGATCGACAAGGGCTGCGTGGTGAACAGCAGTTTCAGAAGCAGCGCGGTCTCCGGCGCCGAGGGATCGGCACGCTCGAACCAGAGTTCGCCGACAGCCCCATCGAGGGGGGCGATGGTGCGCCACGGCAGCAGGTCGGTGCTGCCCCATGGCTTGCGAACCACGCGCACGCAGGCCTGTTCGATTGCCATGCTCGTCTCCTTGACCGTTCCGCTGAGATCGGGACGATCTGAGACCGGACATGCTCGTTCGTTTGGCGCGATGCGCGAGCTGCAGTGCTTAGTGACGCCGGCTTGACGCGACGGAGGGGACATCCGTGACGTCCACATGGGCCGCATCGCTTTCCAGACGCAGCTCCTTGTCGGAGAAGGTCAGCTGCAACAGGCGCCCGTCGTCAGTCAGCAATTGAACCACGCGGCGACCGAACACCCCACGCAGGGCTGCCGCCGAAAGCCGGATTTCGCCGGAACTGGTGATGCCGACAGGTGCATTGAAGAAGCTGTCGAAATCATAGGTCGCCCGACCTATTTCCTGCCCATCGCACCTCAGCATGCCTTCGCCTGCAACTCCACCGATATAACGCATGGTCAATCCTCAAATAAACATGGAATGCTCTTGCCACATCTGAATGAGGCATCGAATTTCCGTTTAAGATCCAAGCAGAACCGCTCCGCAGCATCTCCAAATTCTGAAGACGGCGATAGAAGCAGGACAACGGCACCGATGTGCGCACGCGCACGTGCTTTCAGATCGCAGATAGAATTCGGTCTATCCGCCAGCGACGCCCACGCTCAGAAATTCCGATATCTGTATTGAGATAATCTCGAATATCGGAATTACAATCCTTCGCCTAATAAAACCAATTTTTGGCGTAAAATTAATTGAAATCACAAAGATATTTAAAATCTCAGATTTCGGATTTTTCTTTTGCCGCTCTGCATGATGCAACATTTATGTAAGGCAAAAGTTCCATTCATGAGCAAACGCAACCGTTGGACGCGAACACGGGCGAGCCCTGGTACACGGATCGCCGCATGTAAGCCCACAGGCGCGGTGGACACGGGCACCATCAGGCGCCCGCCCTTTAGCACCGCGCTCGCAGGCCGATCCCAAGACGACGGGGACTCGCGAGACGCGTCTCAGACGGCGTCGTAGAGGCGGCTCTCCAGCAGCAGGGAGCCCCGCAGGCGGCTCAGCGCCTTGGCGGCGCCGAGCACGGCGAGGTCGGCCAAAGGCTCGATGATGATGACCAGCATATAGGCACCGCCGAAGGTGGAAATCGCCGCCACATTGTCCGCCGCAAAGCCCTGGCCATACAGCGCCCAGAAGGCAACCCAGGCGACAATGCCCGCCTGATAGGTCGTGGAGAGCGCGAGGGCCTGGCGGTAGCGCAAGTCCACATAAGGCGTGTTGGGGGCGATGATTTTCTGGGCCACCACCTGCAAGGCGAACAGCGGCACCAGGAGCGTCGTCACGTTCATGCCGAACTGCGGCAGGTCGAACGGAGCGAAGAAGATGCCCTGCACCAGTAGGCCGGTGGCGAGGCCGATGGCCGCCGGCGCCATGCCGAAGATCAGGAACAGGGTCGAGCCGAGGATCAGATGAACCTCCGAGACGCCGACGGGATAATGCGGGAGCACCTCGAAGAAAGAAAACACGAGGGCGCTCGCCGCCGCGCTGCGCGACACAAGGGAGAGGATGCCGCGCTCGCGGACGGCCTCATAGGCCAGCTTCACGGCATAGCCGCCGGCGCCCGCCGCAGTGACGTAGCTGAGCCAGATTTTCCCGCTATCCACGAGACCAGGTTCGATATGCATGACTGCTCCTCCGCCGTCTCACCCGACGGCCTGTGTTAGATCCAAGCGCCTGGCCGGTCTCCTGACTCGCGGGTCGCCGCATGCCTTCCGTCTTCCCGAAGCGCCTTGGGGGATCGCTTCAGTGACATCGTGGAAGGCCGCTCGCCGCTCACAGTCGCGGGGGCGGTCGGGGCTCAGGGCGTCATCGCCCCTCCCCCGTTCCCATTTCACTTCCGGCACGTACGTCATGCCGGAAGAACCATGCGCGTTCAGGAGCGGCCAACCTCCGCTTTCTGTCAAGACGTCCGCGCGGCCACGCGCACCGAACTGCGGATTCTTTGTCGCCTGAAGACAGGCGCGCGGGGATCCGGCCGGCATGCGCGGCCCATGCCTCGCCCGGAATAAGCATGCACGCCCCGCCACAAGCCTCCCGCCCCAGACCGCCCCCCCCCGCGCAAACGATTACTTGGTGAGGATCAGCTTGTTCTTGGAGGTCAGCGTCAGGGTATAGACTTGGTCGCCATGGACGATCCGCACCGTGCGCGCCGCGCGAAAGAGATCGGTGCTGTCCAGACGTCCGTCCGCCATCGCGATGGTGCGCACCGCCGTTTCGGGAGACGGCACGGGTCTCAGCTTGATGATGCCCATGGAAGGCGGCTCCTCTGCCGGAGTTCGGGCGAAGGGCGGGCGAAACGCGCCGCGCCGCCCCGGCGTGATTAGGCGGCCGGATCACCGGCGGCGGACGCGAACGACCGGCAGCTCACTTGCCGGATGGCATCGTCATGTGGTCGTGCCCGCCGCCGTCGCTGCTGCCTTGGGCGGCGATCGACTCCACCTTGAACTGAACCGACACCGTGCCCGCCTTCTCGAAGGTCAGCGTGCCGTTGACCAGGGCTCCTTGCTTCAGGGGCTGCTTCAGCCCCATGAGCATGAGGTGATAGGAACCCGGCTTCAGCGCGACGGAACCGTGCGCCGGCACGACGAGGCCGCCCGGCACCGGCCGCGTGGTCATCACCCCGTCGGTCATGGCCATCTCGTGGATTTCCACCTTCTGCGCGGCCTCGGCGGTGGCGGAGACGAGGCGGTCGGGCGTCGCGCCGTCGTTCTTCAGCACCAGATAGCCGGCACCCACGCTGGCGCCGTCCGGCGTCGCACGGGTCCAGGGGTGCTCGATCTCGATGGCGCCGGCCTTGAATTCGTGGGCCATCAGGGCCTGGGCGGAGAGGGTCAGCAGGAACATGGCGAAGGCCAGGGCGGCCAGCGCCTCTTCCAGATACATGCGGCGGCAGAGGCGCGAGAACGCGCCGGGAATGCGGATGATATTCGACATGGCTTGGCTCCACGATGCGGCCTCCTATGGGGGACCGGATGTCACGATCGCTGGATAGAACCTGCGCAAGCGCAGGCGTCAGGCGATCGCGGGTGGAGCTCTGGCAAGGCTGGGAGAATGGCGTTCAGCCGGCACGGCGGAAAGGTGCGTGCCACCGATCCGCATCGACGCCGCTTGGCGGACCGGCGGGACGAATCCCTCCGCCGCCGGGGGCGGTGCGGCGGCCGGCCCGAACATGGGACAACCCATGACGCAGCAGTCCAACCCGTCATGATGGGAGGGAGCCCCGCCCCCGCTCGGGGCGCCATCCTCGGCCGGGGAACTGGAGCAGAGAATGCCGAACGCATCCGGTCCGTGGGCCGCTGTCTGGGCCGCCTGGGCTCCCGCGGCAAGCCCCACCACAAGCATCTGAAGCACGAGCAGATAGGCCGCGGCGATGGCGGTCCAGGCTCTCCAGCTAGTGCGCGGCTTGACCAAGATCAGATGTCTCAAAGGTTCGTGCGGTGGCAGTATGACAGTGCGACGCTGACAATCGTAGACCAAATCGTGCGACAGGTCTTCGCCGGAGCGCGCGCGACGGCGATGACCACTTCGCCCCGCCGTCGCTTGCTTTGACGAAGCCTCAGAACGATACGGTCACCCGTGTATTGATCGAGCGTCCATACCCGGCAACCGGGTAGCCCCAGGCCGCCGAAGTCCCCATCATGCTGGAGACCTGGTAATTGACCAGGTTCGCGCCGCCAAGCGGCAGGTCGTATTGCGTATCGAGGATGTTATCGATGCCGAAATCGACCTTGAGCTGGCCCGCCGTATAGCTGGTCCGGTAATTCAGCAGGGCATAGGCTGAAGTCTCCAGCTCGTTGTGCACCTGGCTGACCTGCGTCTTCGCCCCCACCAGCTGAACCTCGACGCTGGAGGTCCAATTGCCGAGGGTGTGGTCCAGCGCCAGCGTCGCGTTGACCGGCATGATGTGGTAGAGATTGACCCCGTCGGTGCGTTGTCCGCGCACGAAGTTCAGGCTGCCGCGAAAGGCACCCTGGCCGTAGGTGCGATCCTCCCACAGCGCCAGCTTGCCGTCGATGTTCACGCCATAAAGCCAGGCGTCGTAATTGGCGAACTGCAGATAGACGAAGGTGTTGTCGGCGGTGAGGTTGTTCGGCAGGTTCGCGAGGCATCCCGGCAGGGCACAGCGCTGCACGTCGATATAGTCCTGCACATAGCTGTAATAGGGCGAAACCCGCACCTGCCAAACCTTCTGGGCCTGATCGTGCCAATCCGCCGTGAAGCTCACGGTGTGCGCCTTTTCCGGTACCAGATCGAGATTGCCCACATAGCCGTTGCCGTCGCCGAACCAGCCGATCATCTGCATGGCCATGCCGTTGGTGGACCACGCGTAGCGCTCGTAAAGGTTCGGCGAGCGCGTCTTGCGGGACAGGCCGAGCTCGTAAAGGCTGAAGGCGTTGGCCTCGTAGCGCAGGATGGCCGAGCCATCGATGTTGAAGTCGGTCCGCGCGTGGCTCTGGGAATTGAAGGCGGCGGCGTTCGCGCCGTACATCATCTCATTATAGCCCTGGACGTCGCCGGTGTTCATCCAGACGATATCATTGCGCAGGCCGATGATGGTGGTCCATTGTGCGTCGAGATGACGTTCCCATTCGCCGAAATAGCCGAAGCGCAGGCGCTGGCCGTTATTGATGTTCTCGAACGTATTCGGCCCCATCATCATGGAATCTGCCACCGGCGGCCACCAATCGTCGAGGTTGTTGTAATAAAGCTCGTTGCCGACACGCACGATATCGATGGCCGACGTGCCGATGGTTCCCTTCACCTTATAGCCGAGATCCGTGCTGCGGGTGTCCATGGGCATCTCGCCGGTTTTGTCCGGCTGGATGAAGCCCATGGTGTGGCGCACACGGTTGGCGAAGATCGAGGCTTCGAGCTTGCCCCAGTCGAACAGGCCCTCGTAATTGCCGTTGGCATAGATGCTCTTATTGTCGACCATGTCCATATATTGGTTCACATAGCCTTGGTACGGGATGAACTGACCGCCGATCTGAAAGGTGAACAGGCTTTGGTTGACCTGCTTGGCGATGGTCAAGGAATGGTTCTGGGTCTCATACATGGTCGACTTGATGACCGTTCCGTTGCCGGATGTGTAATCGCTCGCCCGCGCCCAGCCGCCGGTATAGGTGACGCTGGTGTCTTGGTTCGAAACGGTGCCGTTAAAGTCAGTGCCGTAGGAATTGCCGTTGCTGCGATAGAATCCGGACAGGCTGCCGGACACATTGAGCGCCTGGCCGGGGGTGAATTTCGGCGGGGCGACGGTCACGTCCGCCTTCGCGCCCGTATAGTCGCCGCCGACGCTCACCGGCGCCGTACCCGTATAGACCTTCACCGAAGAGATCATGGCCGGGTTCACATAGGACATCGGCGGGTTCATCTCGTTCGGACAGGCCGGGCTGAATATCATGTTGTTGATGGCGACCTGCACCCGGTCGGCCCCCATGCCGTTCACGACCGGCAGGCTCGACACGCCGCCCGCGCCCCAGGTCGCGCCCCCCGGAATGCGGGAGATGAGCGAACCGGAATCGCTGGTCCACAGCGTCGCATTCTGGGCTTCGGGGGCGGAAATGAAGGCGGTGTCGGCGGGCGTATAGGGGCCGAAGCCTTGTCCTCCGGCGAGGGCGGCGGGGGTCGAGGGCCGGACCATGATGGTCGGCAGATCCTGCACCGCTTGCGCCATCGCGGCGCCGAGCGCGAACGGGGTGAGGCACAGAGCTGCGAGGGAGGGCCGAACCAAGGCCGTGGTTCGGCGCAGGGCGCGGTGAAATGGGTTGATGGATTGGGGTGTCATGGCGTTTCCAAATTTCGATAGCCGCGAGCCACGGCACGGCACGCGCAGAGGCGCGCTGCCGCTCGGGAGCTCGGCGATTTGGGCAAAACAGGAGAGGACGACCGTGCGGACGCGACGGCGGCAGGTCAGCCTAGGATCGGCGGTCCTCGAGGCCGGTGCGCCACACGCACACCGGACAATGTCGGGTCTGCACCCTCGTAAAGGTGGAACTGGAATACGACTGCCAGGCGCGCGATGACGGGCGTCGCCGGCGCGGATGGAAGGATCGCAAGATCCACGCGCGACAGGCAAAGGGGGCAATGGACGAACGCCTTCGAGCGCTCGTCGCTGTCCCCCTTCGGCTTTGGCGCGGAGGGATCGTTGAGGCAGATCTGGAACGCGTCGGAGGATGGACCGAGGGAACGGCTGGCGAGGAACGCGCTCGTGAGGACGATTTGCAGCACGAGCGCATAGACGACCGTCCACGCCACAGCGCGCGCGCCACCCCACCCGTGCCTCAGGCGTTCGATCATCCCCGACTCCCCGCACCTATCCTGCGGCCTGCCGGTGCGGAAATACAGAGCCGATGGGCGGCCAAAATGTCCCATCCCGCTCAACGTCAGGTCTTGGAGCCGTGGATCCCAATCCGCGCGGCGGGCACGGCGCGCGCCGATGGCCTCAGGCGATATAAGGCAGGTGGGGCACGCTTTGAGAGGCACGGAAGGCGGCGAGACGTTCGGCGGCCTTCTGGCTGGAGGCGCGCAGATGGGCCACCAGCGCCTTCTTCGCCACAGCCCCGCTGCCGCGCCGCACCGCCCGCACGATATCCAGGTGCTCGTCCATGAACGGGTCCACCAAGGTCGGGCGCTTCAGCGCCACCTGGATGTGCTTGCCCGACACCAGAATGCAGCGCGTGCGCCGCAGTGCCTCGATGATTTCCGGATTCCCGCCATGGCTCACGCAATCGATGTGCAGATCCGCCTCAAGGACGTCCAGGTCGGAAATGTCCACCTGCGGGAAGCGCGCGATCACGTCCTTCAGACGGGCTTCGACCATGTCGAGCTGCGCCGTCGGAATCCGGCCGATGGCGCTTTCCAGCGCAACCGGCTCCAGCAGGATGCGCAACTCATAGAGATCATGGAAGCGGGCCTCGTCCAGCGGCACGATCCACCAGTGGGATTTCTCGCCCTTGGAGACGATCCCCACCTCGCGCGCATGGATGAGCAGGTCGCGCGCCACCGTGCGCCCCACGTCGAAATGGCGCGCCAAAGCCAGCTCGTTCACACGGAAGCGGCCGAATACCGAACGCAGGATGATCTCGCGCTCGAAATCATAATAGAGCGATTGCCACGCGAAGGACTTGGCGGCGGCCGGGGGCTCGGCGTGCATCTGGAGCATGGCCGAGGTGATCTTGACGCGCTGCGGGGTCTCCGTGCGCCCGACCAACAGGCCGCGCCCCTCGAACCGGCTCAACAGCCCTTCGCTTTCAAGCTCGGACAAAGCCTGCTTCACCGGCGAGCGGCTGGAGCCGAACAGGGCCGCGAGTGGCCCCTCCAGCAACACCGCGCCCTCCGGCAGGGAGCCGCCGGAGATGGAGCGGCGCAATTGCTCCGCGATCAGCGCATAGGCGGGCGTCCGGTCGACGACCGGCGCCTCCTTGCCGCCGGTCAGGTGACCGCGCCGATTTGCCATGGCACGAATTCGTTGTCGCCGAAGCCAAAATCCTCGCTCAGCGTATGGGCGCCCGAAGCGATGGCGATGATCTTCTCGAAAATCCGCTCTCCGGCCGCCTCGATGGAGTCCTCGCCGGTGACGATGCCACCGCAATTGACGTCCATGTCCTCCTGCATGTGTTCGTACATCTCGTTGTTGGTCGCGACCTTGATGCAGGGGGCAGGCTTGAAGCCCGAGACGGAGCCCCGGCCCGTGGTGAAGACGATCACGTTGCAGCCCCCCGCCACCTGGCCGGTAACGGCGACCGGATCGTAGCCGGGCGTATCCATGAACACAAAGCCCGTGCGATCGATGATCTCGGCATATTCATAGACCGCCTCAAGCGGCATGGTGCCGCCCTTGGCCACCGCGCCCAGCGACTTTTCCAGGATGGTCGTGAGGCCGCCGGCCTTGTTGCCGTGGGAGGGATTGTTGTTCAGTTCCGCCTCGTTGCGCTCGGTGTAGCGGCGCCACCATTCGATGCGGTCCACGAGCTTCTGCGCCACCGCCGGCGTCACCGCCCGGCGGGTGAGCAGGTGCTCGGCGCCATAGATTTCGGGGGTCTCGCTCAGCACCGCGGTGCCGCCGTGCTGCACCACGAGGTCTGCCGCATGGCCCAGCGCCGGATTGGCGGAAATCCCCGAATAGCCGTCCGATCCGCCGCACTGCAGGGCCACCTTAAGGCCGGAGAGCGGCACGGTGGTGCGCTTTGCGGCGTTCACGACGGGCAGCATCTCGCGGATGATGCCAGAGGCGACCTCCACGGTCTTGCGGGTGCCGCCAAGGTGCTGGATGGTCATGGTGCGCAGGAACGGACCTTCCTCAAGCCCGAACTTTTTCACGATGGGGTCGATCTGGTTGGTCTCGCAGCCGAGGCCAATCATGAGGATGCCTGCGAAATTGGGGTTCTTCGCATAGCCGCTCAGCACGCGGGTGAGATAGGCGTAGCCCTCGGTCTTGGTGTTGATGGCGCAGCCGGTGCCATGCGTAAGCGCCACCACGCCGTCAACGTTCTCGAAACCGTCGAGGCCCCCGCCCCGATTGAACCCGTCGGCAATGGCGCGCGCCACCGTCGCCGAGCAATTCACCGACGTGATGATGCCGATGTAATTGCGCGTGCCCACCTGCCCGTCGGCGCGCACATAGCCTTCGAAGGTGCGGCGCTCGCCCTCGGGCAGCAGCGGGGTGGGGCGGGCGTCCTCGGCAAAATGGTGATCGACGCCGCTCTCCTGCATGGCGAGATTCTGCAGGTGCACGTGCGTGCCGGGGGCGATGTCGGCGGATGCGATGCCGATGACCTGACCGTATTTCAGCACCGGCTCACCTGCCGCGATCGCGCGGATCGCCATCTTGTGCCCGCTCGGAATCTCGGACTGCGTGAGGATGACGCCCCCCTCCGCCTGCACCGGCGTCCCAGCGGGAATGGGAGAGCGGGCCACAGCCACATTGTCCCGCGCGTTCAGTTGGATCACCGGGGAGGCCATGGGCGTCGTCAGCATGGAATTGTCCGTTAAAATGATTATTGCGTGCATCAATCAATCATGTTAGATGTCCTCCAGTCAATAGAAAAATGATAATAAATTAGGCAGGAAAGAACGCCTATGCCCCTGAAATAACACCACAAAAATCCAGACCCCGAGCACTGCTTGGAGATGGAAGCGTTACGTATCGTCATGACGAGCCGGTATACTTATCGAACGCGATGAATTTCGCTTCCAAAGACGCGGGTCTTTGCCTTGTCCTACGAATTTGATTTCTCCTTTCTAGATGAATATTTACCAGACCTATGGCACGGCATCTGGCTGACCCTGGGAATGACCACCGCGTCCATCCTGCCGGGGTTCGCGCTCGGCACGCTCTGCGCCGTCGGCCGCCTTTATGGCCCGCCCTGGGTGCGGCGGGCGGTGGTGATCTATGTGGAAGGCATCCGCAACACGCCGCTCATCATCCAGGTGTTCTGGCTGTTCTTCGGCCTCGCCGTGCTGCAGGTGCGGATCGGCCCGTTTCCGGCGGCGGTAATCGCCCTCGTCATCAATGTCGGCGCCTATACCGCCGAGATCATGCGTGCCGGTTTCATGAGCATTCCCAAGGGCCAGATCGAGGCCGCCTCCTGCCTCGCGCTGAAGCCGAGCCAGGCCTTGTGGTCGGTGCAGCTCCCGCAGGCGGTGGAGCGCGTCTATCCCGCGCTCGTCAGCCAGTTCGTGTTGATGATGCTGGCCACCTCGATCATGTCGCAGATCTCGGCGGAAGAGCTGACTGGCGTCGCCTACATGATCCAGTCCTTCACCTTCCGCGGGTTCGAGGTCTACCTCGTCATCGCCGTCATCTACCTTGCCATGGCCTCGCTCCTGCGCCTCACGCTGCTCGGCGTGGCCCAGGTCTCCTTCCCCCGCCGCCGCCGGCTCGGCACCCCGCTGTGAGGCTCTGATGCTGGGACTAACCATCGAGCAGATCGCCTATCTCTTCCGTGGTGCGGGGTGGACCATCGTCCTCTCGCTCCTCGGCTTCGTCGGCGGCACGCTGCTCGGCCTGCCCGTCGCGCTGGCGCGTTCCGCCCACAGCAAGCTCGCCCGCGCCTTGTCCGGCGCGCTGGTGCAGCTCGTGCAGGGCATTCCGCTGCCGGTCATCATGTTCGTGGTCTATTTCGGCATCAGCATCGGCGGCTTCGACGTGCCGGCGCTGGTGGCGGCGGGCGTCGCCATGACGCTCTATGCGGGCGCCTATCTCGGCGAGATCTGGAAGGGCTGCATCCTCGCCGTGCCGAGAACTCAGTGGGAAGCGGGCGAGTGCCTCGCGCTCACCTCCACCCAGCGCTTCATATTCGTGATCCTGCCCCAGGCGCTGCGCATCGCGGTGCCGCCCACGGTGGGGTTCCTGGTGCAGATCGTGAAGAACACCTCCTATTCGGTGGTCATCAATTTCTTCGACCTGACCTATTCGGCCAAGGTGATCAACAATTCCACCTTCAAGCCGTTCACCGTGTTCACCATCGCGGCGCTGATCTATTTCGCCATCTGCTTTCCCATGTCGCTGCTGGCGAGCCGGTTCGAGCGGCGGCTGCACCGCGGCTGAGGAGACGGCATGACCCTTCAGATGAGAGCCCCCGCCCCTTCCGTCGCTTTGCATGAGAGCCCTTCCATGACCAGCCCCGCCGCACCCCTCGTGCGCTTCCGCGACGTGCGCAAGAACTTTGGCTCGCTTGCCGTGCTGAAGGGCATCGACCTCGACGTGGCGCCCGGGCAAGTGGTGGCGCTGATCGGCCGCAGCGGCTCCGGCAAGAGCACGGCGCTGCGCTGCGTCAACGGCCTGGAGAAGGTGGACGGCGGCGAGTTGACCGTCTGCGGGCGGGCGCTGCACAGCGGCACCGTCGACCTGCGCGAGTTGCGCCAGGACGTGGGCATCGTGTTCCAGAGCTACAATCTGTTTCCCCATCTGACGGTCGAGCAGAACGTGACGCTGGCGCCCCGCAAGGTGAAGCGCATCAGCAAAGCCGAGGCGCGCGACCTCGCCGTTGAGGTGCTGGCGCAGGTCGGGCTCGCGGACAAGGCGCAGAGCTATCCCGAGCAACTTTCCGGCGGCCAGCAACAGCGTGTCGCCATCGCCCGCTCGCTGGCCATGCACCCCAAGCTGATCCTGTTCGACGAGGTCACCTCGGCGCTTGACCCCGAGCTGACCGGTGAGGTGCTGAAAGTGATCGAGCGGCTCGCCAAAGGCGGCATGACCATGATGCTGGTCACCCACGAAATGGCCTTTGCCCGCTCGGTGGCCCACACCGTGGTGTTCATGCACCAGGGCAAGATCTGGGAGAGCGGCAAAGGCGAGATGCTGGCCAATCCCCAGACCGTCGAGCTGCGCCAGTTCGTCGGCAACGGGCTCTGACACCCACCCGTAACGCCATCAGAAAACAAGATTTCGGAGGAGGTTCAACCATGACCATGACACGCATTGCCGGCACTCTTGCACTCGCGGCTGCCCTGATCGCCGGCCCGCTGGCCGCCAGCGCCGAGACGCCCGCCGGCATCAAGCAGCGCGGCAAGCTGCTGGTGGCCATCGACGTCAGCCATCCGCCCTACGGCATGCTGGACGCGCAGGCCAAGGAAACCGGCTCGGACGTGGAGACCGCCAAGCTTCTGGCGCAAGACCTCGGCGTGCCGCTTGAGGTGGTGCCGGTCTCGGGCGCGAACCGCGTGCCGTCGCTGCTGGCCGGCAAGGTGGATCTGGTGATCGCCTCCTTCTCCATCACCCCGGAGCGCAAGAAGGTGGTGGATTATTCCATCCCCTACGGCGTGATCCCGGTGGTGGTCTCGGCGCCCAAGTCCATGGCCATCAAGAGCGCGGCCGACCTGGCTGGCAAGTCCATCGCCGTCGCGCGCGGCACCACCGCCGATATCGAACTGACGCGGACCATCAAGGACGCCAAGGTCGCCGCCAACATCGTGCGCTACGAGGACGAGGCCACCGCCAACACCGCGGTCGCCACCGGGCAGCAGGATATCCTAGCCGCCGCGCTTTCCACCGCCAATGCGGTCGCCGAGCAGAACCCGGGCAAGCAGCTTGAAGTGAAGATCGAGATGGCCGCCTATCCCATGGCCATCGGCCTGCGCAAGACCGATCCCGAGCTGAAGGCGGCCGTGAACGAATGGGTTGCGGCGAACCTGAAAAATGGCAAGCTGAACGATATCTACAAGAAGTATTTTGGCCAGTCCCTGCCCGAGAACCTCCCGGCCGAGTGATCCTTCTCCCGTCACCCGGCCGGTCCGGAGGGGCCCTGTCCCCTCCGGCTGCCCCCGCCTTACAGGAGCCGCCATGACCGCCGCCACCCAGCCCTATCGCGGGCTGTTTCCCGTCGCGCCCACCCCGTTCCTTGCCAATGGCGACCTCGATCTGGAGGGCCAGCGCCGCGTGCTGGACTGCATGATCGACCAGGGCGTGGACGGCATCTGCATCCTCGCCAATTATTCCGAACAATTCCTGCTGACCGACGAAGAGCGCCGCATCCTTACCGAGCTTTCGCTGACCCACGTTGCGGGGCGCGTGCCGGTGATGGTGACGTGCTCGCATTTCTCCACCCGTATCGCCGCCGAGCGCGCCGCCCATGCGCGTGCAGCGGGCGCCAGCCTCGTCATGCTCATGCCGCCCTATCATGGCGCCGGCATCCGCCTCGACGAGCAGGCCATCTTCGATCATTTCGCCCGCGTGGCGGACGCCGCCGGCATCCCGGTGATGCTCCAGGACGCACCGCTGAGCGGGGTATCGCTCTCCGTTCCGTTCATGGTGCGGCTCGCCCGCGAGCTGCCGCTGGTGCGCTATTTCAAGATCGAGGTGCCCGGCACTGCCGCCAAGCTGCGCGCGCTCATCGCCGCCGGCGGCGAGGCCATCGAGGGGCCGTTCGACGGCGAGGAAGCCATCACGCTGATGGCGGATCTCGATGCGGGGGCGACGGGCGTCATGTCGAGCGCGCTTCTGTCCGACCTGCTGCTCCCGGTACTCGCGCACCACGCGGCTGGCCGGCGTGCGGAGGCCGCCCAGGCCTACGCCCGCGTGCTGCCGCTGATCAATTACGAGAACCGCCAGTGCGGGCTCCGCGCGGCGAAGATCGCGATGATGGAGGGCGGCGTGATCTCCTCCGACGCGGTGCGCCATCCGCTGGAGCCGGTGCATCCCGCGACCCGCGAAGGATTGCTGGAAATTGCCCGGGAACTTGATCCCCTGGTGCTGCGCTGGGGTAAGTGACCCTCGGAATTCGCTTTCCATATCGATCCGGCCCAGGCTGAACTGCGGGCGAACACGCCCGGACCTCGACGAAGGATGACCGACATGACCATCACCACGGATCTGCTGATTGGCGCCGACTCTCGGCCCGGCACGCTCGGCGAGGTCCGGGCGGTGGAAGCAGCGAGCGGCGCGCCGCTCGCACCCGCTTTCGGGGGCGCGACACTGGACGACCTCGAACGCGCCTGCGCGCTCGCGGACGCCGCGTTCGACGCCTATCGCGCCGTGTCGCTGGAAGAGCGGGCTCTGTTCCTCGAAGCCATCGCGCAGAACATCCTGGATGTGGGCGATGTGCTGATCGAGCGGGCGATGCTGGAAACGGGCCTGCCCCGCCCGCGGCTGGAAGGCGAGCGTGGCCGCACGGTCGGCCAGCTTCGGCTGTTCGCTCAGGTGGTGCGCGACGGCGGCTTCCTCGACCTGCGCATCGATCCCGCCCTGCCCGAGCGCAAGCCCCTGCCCCGCCCCGACTTGCGCCTGCGCAACGTGCCGCTCGGCCCGGTCGCGGTGTTCGGCGCGAGCAATTTTCCGCTCGCCTTCTCGGTCGCCGGCGGCGACACCGCCTCCGCCCTTGCGGCCGGCTGCCCGGTGATCGTGAAGGCCCATTCCGCCCATCCCGGCACCTCCCAGCTCGTGGGCAAAGCGGTGCAGAAGGCGGTGGCGGATCGCGGCCTGCCGCAGGGCGTTTTCTCCCTGCTGTACGACAGCGGCCGCAAGGTCGGCCAAGGGCTGGTGGCGGACCACCGGGTGAAGGCGGTCGGCTTCACCGGCTCGCGCGCCGGCGGCACCGCCTTCATGAAGATCGCGGCAGAGCGCGCCGAGCCCATCCCGGTCTATGCGGAGATGAGCAGCATCAATCCCGTCATCCTGTTTCCGGCGGCGCTCGCCGCGCGCGGCGCGCAGATCGGCACGGCATTTGCTGCGGCCCTGAGCCTGGGCGCCGGGCAGTTCTGCACCAATCCCGGACTGGTTCTGGCGCTTGAAGGGCCAGGGCTCGAAGACTTCCTCGCCGCTGCCGCGACCGCAATCACCGGCCAGCCTTCCGCCACCATGCTCACGCCTGGCATCCTCGCCGCCTACAATTCCGGCGTGGAAATCCTGGCCTGCCACAGCGCGGTGAAAGAGGTGGCACGCGGACAGGCCGACGGCGCGCTGAAGGGTCGGGCCGCCTTGTTCACCACCACCGCGGCGGACTTCCTCGCCCATCACGACCTTCAGGCGGAAGTCTTCGGCGCCGCCTCTCTCGTGGTGCGCTGCGCGACGGTCGAGGACCTGACCCGCGTGCTGGAGAGCCTGGAAGGCCAGCTCACGGCCGCCCTGCACATCGACGAGGCGGATTATCCCACCGCGCGGCAGTTCGTGCCCATGCTGGAGCGCAAGGTGGGGCGCATCCTCGTGAACGGCTTCGGCACCGGCGTCGAGGTATGCCATGCCATGGTCCACGGCGGCCCGTTCCCGGCCACCGCCGACGGGCGGTCCACCTCGGTCGGAACGCTCGCCATCGCCCGCTTCCTGCGTCCGGTCAGCTACCAGGACCTGCCCGACGCGCTGCTGCCGCCGGAACTGAAGGGCGCGGGCGCTGCAGGCCTGCCGAAGCGGCTGGATGGAAAGCTCCAGGCATGAGCGCACGCAGCATCACGCAGATCACGGGCCACACGCGGGTGCTCGGCATTCTTGCCGACCCCATCGCCCATGTGAAGGCGCCGCCCGGCATCAATGCGATCTGCGAGCGGCGCGGCCGCGATGCGGTGATGGTGCCATTCCAGGTGGCGCCCGAGCGCCTCGCCGCCTTCGCGGACAGCCTGCGCACGCTCAAGAGCTTCGACGGCGCCATCATCACGGTGCCCCACAAGGCGGCGATGGTGGCCCATTGCGACGAGGTGAGCGCGCGGGCACAGGCCATGGGCGCGGTGAACGTCATCCGCCGCACTTCAGACAACCGCCTCCAGGGCGACATGCTGGACGGGGCGGGCTTCGTCGCCGGTGTTCTCGGCGCGGGCGTGGCGTTGAAAGGCCGGCGGATCTATCTCGCCGGCGCGGGCGGCGCGGCGAGCGCCATCGGCTTCGCTCTGGCGGCAGAGGGCGTCTCCCATCTGACCATCGCTAACCGCACCCGCGCCAAGGCACAGGATCTGTGCGATCGGATCGCCGCCGTGCATCCCGGCGTGTCGATCACCCCGGGCAGCGAAGATCCGTCCGGCCACGACATCGTCGTGAACGGCACCTCGCTCGGCATGAAGCCGGATGATCCGCTTCCACTCGACGCCGCGCGCCTGTCCGCGTCCATGGTGGTCGCGGAGATCATCATGCAACCGGAGATCACGCCGCTACTGGCGCGTGCGCGCGAAGCCGGCTGCCGCATCCATTTGGGCCGGCCCATGCTGGAGCACCAGCTCGAACTGATGGCCGACTTCTTCGGCATCTAGGCCCCTCGCGCCCGCCGCCGGCCATCTCGCTGCCGGCAGGATCGGGGCGCGGCCGCGGCCCATCAACAAGCCGACGTCGCAAGTGCCGGGAGCGGGACCCAAGGGTCCCGCCAAACGCACGTTTCAGGATTTGAAGCCATAGAGGCGGTGTGCGTTTTCCGTGAGGATGCGATTGCGCGTGGCTTCGTCGGGAACCCAGTCGGCAAGCAGGTCGAGCAGGTCGCCGACATTGGGCATGGGCGTCCATGTTGAGACATGCGGCCAGTCCGAACCCCAGACGCATCGCTCGGGCGCCACCTCGACCAGCGCGCGCGCCAGCGGGATCGTGTCCCGAAAGGGCGCCCCCTCGACGGAAAGGCGGTAGGCGCCGGAAAGCTTGACCCAAGCACCCTCCGCCACCAGCCTCAGGAGCTCCTGGAACCCAGGGTGCTCCATGCCTTCCGATGCCGGAAAATGGCCCATGTGGTCCACCACCGCCGGCGCGCGCAGCTTGCGGATGCGTGGCCCGAGTTCGCCCAAGTCCCGCGCATCCAGGAGGAACTGGAGATGCCAGCCCATCTCGGCGCACAAGTCCCCGTAGCGCTCCATGAGGTCGAGACTGACGCCGCCGCCGAACAGCGCGTTGATGCGCAACCCCGCGACTCCCGCCGCCTTCAGCTCCGCATAAACGGCGTCCGGCAGGCCGAGGTCCGCCACGGCCACGCCCCGCAGGCGGGCCGGGTTGGCCCGCAACGTCTCCAGCATCAGCCGGTTGTCGGTGCCGTGGACGCTGACCTGGACCAGCACGCCATAGGTCATGCCGGTGGCGTCCAGCATGCCGAGATAATCGGCGGCCGTGGCGACCGGAGCGGTGTAGCTCCGGTTCGGCATCAAGGGATAGTCCGGTGGCGCACCGATGACATGGGCGTGCGTGTCCACCGCCCCCGCCGGCACCTTGAAGCGGCTCGCTCCTCGCGGATGGGGATCCGGCCCAAGACAGGCCGGCGGCTCTCCCTTTTGGATTATGGGATCACTCATCGGGATGCAGCACCTTTCCACGGGTCTCTGGCAGAGCCAGCGCCCCCAGAAGCAGCAGTCCGTAAGCGAACACAGCGAAGATCGCAATGGCACTGGAAAGCGCCATCTTGGACGAGAGAAAACCCACCAATGCCGGGAACAGAGCCCCGATGCCGCGCCCGAAATTGTACGCGAATCCCTGGCCGGACCCCCGCAGACGGGTCGGGAAAAGCTCGGTGAGGAAGGCGCCGAGGCCGGAGAAATAGCCCGAGGCGCAGATGCCAAGCGGAAAGCCCAGATACAGCATGACCTGATTGGACAGGGGCAACTGCGTATAGGCGACCACGAGAATGGAGGCGAGGATCGAGAACAGGATGAACAGGCGGCGCCGGCCGATGCGATCCGCGAGATAGGCGCCCCAGACATAGCCGATGAAGCTGCCGACGATGAGCAGCGCCAGATAGCCGGTGGAGCCGACAACCGTCAGCCCGCGCTCCACGCGCAAATAAGTGGGCAGCCAGGTGGTCACGGCGTAGTAGCCGCCCTGCGCGCCCGTGCAGAGCAGGGCCGTCAGCAGCGTGATCTTCAGGACGCCGGGAGAGAAGATCTCCCACAAGGAGGGGCGATCCCTGGTCTTGCCTTCCAGCTGGCGGGTGACTGCAGATACCTCCGGCTCTTCCACATAGCGGCGCAGGAAGAAGATCAGCAAAGCGGGAATCGCGCCGAGCCCGAACATCCAGCGCCACGCCACCTCGGGCGGCAGCAAGGTGTAGCAGACCGCCTGCAGCAGCACCGCCGCGCCCCAGCCCACGGCCCAACCCGACTGGACCGTTCCCACCGCACGGCCGCGATACTGCGCCCGAATGGTCTCCCCGATCAGCACGGCACCAGCGGCCCATTCGCCGCCGAAACCAAGGCCCAGCAGGGCGCGGATGATCATCAGCTGCTCAAAATTCTGGGCGAAGGCGCACAGCAGGGTGAAGACTGAGAACCACAGGATGGTGATCTGAAGGGTCCGCACCCGCCCGATGCGGTCGGAGAGGAAGCCCGCAAGCCAGCCGCCGAGCGCGGAGACGATGAGGGTGCCGGTGACAGCGAGGCCCGCCATGCCGCGATCCACCTGCCACATCGCGATGATCGTTCCGATCACCAGCGGGTAGATCATGAAATCCATCGCATCAAGGGCCCAGCCCATGAAGCAGGCCCAGAATGTGCGCCGCTCCGGCGCAGTCATGTTTCGGAAAAATCCGCTCAGGCTCAGATCTTCTGCTGGCACAGACCCGTCAGTCGCAGGCGTAATACTCATTTTAGTCTCCCTCAGACGCATCTGGATCGCCTTCGGCGAATCTCAGGATTGCGCACCCCTATTTTTATTTTGGTTCGAATGAAGCGCCCTTCGGAGGAACTGGCGCAGCATCGCGATGGGACGACACCGTAGGAGACGCAAAATTTCGCGTCAATTAGATTGTCAATAATCTCGGCGATAAATATCTTGACGGTCGGGGTGCCTTGACGTTGGTGTATGAGAGAGAGCTGAGAGCGTTCCAGCGACAGGAGCTTTGGGTTGATGAGAACCGTTCGCGCTGCGCCCGCCGGCCTTGCCGGCAATGATGGCCGCACCGCAGGAAGGCCGGAGCCGGCCACCCTCGAGGCGATGGTCGCCGCATTGGAGGAAGATATCGTTCTGGGCCGCCTGCACCCCCGTGAGCGCCTGATCGAAGAGGATCTGATCACGCGCTTCGGGGCGACGCGGCATCTCGCCAGGCAGGCGCTGATCGAACTCGATCGGATGGGCCTGATCGAGCGTATCCCGAACCGCGGCGCCCAGGTGCGCAGCTACACCGTCGACGAGGTCGAACAACTCTACGTTTTGCGCGGGTTGCTGGAGGCCGAGGCGGCGCGCTTGATCGCGCTTCCCATGCCTGCGGACGACCTCGCGGAACTGAAGGACCTCCAGGCGGCTCATGACATGGCGATCGCCGCCGGCGATGTCGCCGCCATCTTCCGCGCCAATCTCGCCTTCCACCGCAAGCTGTTCAGCTGCTGCCGCAATGTCTTCCTCTCGGAAGCCATCACGGCCGCAGCCCAGCGCGCCCACGGCATCCGTTTCCTGGTGCTCACCGCCCCGCATGAACGCGAAGCCGCGCGCCAGGAACACCATGCCATGATCGCGGCGATCGAAGCGCTGGACAGCGATCTCCTGGTGGACCTGTGCCGCAACCACCTCCCCGCCTCCAAAGCGGCGTATCTGCGCGCATTCGGCCAGGTTCCCCGCGACTCCCTCTAGATTCGAGCTTGATCGAGATGAGCGAAGACCATTCCCCCGCCGGCCTGGCCCGCGGGCTCACAAATTACGGCGATCGGGATTTCGCCCGCTACCTCAGGCTCTCCATGGCGAGGTCGATGGGCTATTCCGAGGCGTTGCTGAATAAGCCCGTGGTGGGCATCGCCTCGACTTACAGTGAGTTCAACAATTGCCACCGCAACGTGCCTGAACTGGTGGCGGCGGTGAAGCGCGGCGTCCTCGCGGCCGGCGGCCTGCCCCTGGAATTCCCCACCATCTCGCTGGGCGAGGTGTTCCTCAATCCCACCAGCCTGTTCTTCCGCAACCTCATGTCGATGGACACCGAGGAGATGATCCGTGGCCAGCCCATGGATGCCGTGGTGCTGGTGGGAGGCTGCGACAAGACCGTGCCGGCGCAGCTGATGGGCGCGGTCTCGGCGGGCCTGCCGACGGTGCAATTGGTGACCGGCCCCATGATGACCGGCCGGTGGCGCGGTGAGCGGCTCGGTGCCTGCACGGACTGCCGGCGGTTCTGGGCGAAGTACCGCTCCGGCGAAATCGATAACGCGACCATCGGGGAGGTGGAAGGCAATCTCGCCACCACCACCGGCACCTGCGCGGTGATGGGCACCGCCAGCACGATGGCTTCGATCGCCGAGGCCCTGGGCATCATGCTGCCGGGCACCGCCGCAATTCCCGCGGTGCATGCGGACCGCCTCCGCGCCGCCGAGGCGTCTGGCGCCGCCGCGCTGGCCCTGGCGCGGGCCGGCATCACCATCCGCGATATCATCACCGAGAAGTCGATCGAGAATGCGATCCGGGTGCTGCTCGCCATCGGCGGGTCCACCAACGGCATCGTCCACCTCACGGCCATCGCCGGGCGCGCCGGCGTGGACATCGACCTCAAGCGCCTCAACGAACTCTCCGACACCACCCCGGTCCTGGTGGATCTGAAGCCCACCGGCCCGTATTACATGGAGGATCTGCATGCTGCCGGAGGCATCGGCGCGGTATTGCGCGAACTGAAGCCGCTCCTGCACCTCGATTGCATGACTGTGGCGGGCGAGACCCTCGGCGAACGCCTTGCTCCCGCGCCCGCGTTTGTCGACCGCACCGTGGTCAAGCCCCTGGATGCGCCGCTCCAGCCCCAGGGCGGGCTGGTGGCGCTATTCGGAAGCCTCGCCCCGCGCGGCGCGATCCTCAAGCGCGCCGCCGCCGATCCGGCGCTGTTCGAACGGGAGGGACGCGCGGTGGTGTTCACCTCGCTGGAGGATCTCGCCGCACGGATCGACGACCCGGACCTCGACGTCGCACCCGACGATTTCCTGGTGCTGCAGAATGCCGGGCCGCGCAGCGCATCGGGCATGCCCGAATCCGGTTATCTTCCGATCCCGCAAAAGCTCGCACGGCAGGGGGTCAAGGACATGGTGCGCATTTCGGATGCGCGCATGAGCGGCACCGCCTACGGCACCATCGTGCTGCATGTGGCCCCGGACGCTGCGTCAGGCGGCCCGCTCGGCCTGGTGCGCAACGGCGACCGCATCCGCCTATCGGTCAAAGCCGGCACCATCGACCTGCTGGTGGGCGAGGATGAACTGGCGCACCGCAGGCGCGATCAGCCACCCGCACGCCTCGCGCCCCAGCGTGGCTATGCGCGGCTTTACTACCGCGAGGTGCTCCAGGCCGACCAGGGCTGCGACTTCGACTTTCTGCGTCCGGTCCCCGTGGGGGATTAGCACGGTGTCCGCTATAGCACTGCGCGGCCGAACCTCGTAGAGTCACCGCTCCAGGCGTCCGTTTTCGCCCTGGGCCATGCAACGGCATCGGCCCGGGCAGGATGCCGATCCCCCAGCCCGTTGCACGCGAGCGAGGCCGCGATGGCCGCGGTCTCGCTCGCGCTTCGACACCGCTCGTTCATTTGAACGTCATGCAACCGACACCGTGCGTTCAACGAACCTGATTACGGTCCGCCCAATGTTCAAATGAACATGCAGACGGGCGGGCATGAACATCACGTTGCGACAGCAGGATATCGTCGAACTCGCCCGCCAGGGGGGCTTCCTGAGCGTGGAGACGCTCGCGGAGCATTTCTGTGTCACACCGCAGACCATCAGGCGGGACATTAACTCCCTGTGCGATGCCAATCTGCTGCGCCGGCGGCGCGGCGGGGCGGAATATGTGGAAGCGCCCCGCCTCAACCTCGCCTACGACTCGCGCCGCATCGTCCATCCCACGGCCAAGCAGACCATCGGCGCCCTCGTCGCGAGCCTCATTCCCAACGGCGCCTCGCTGTCGTTCGGCATCGGCACGACGCCGGAATTCGTCGCCCTCGCCATGCAAAGCCACGAAGACCTGATCGTCATCACCAACAATCTCAACGTCGCCATGGCGCTGAGCGTCACCCCCTCCAACCGCATCATCATTCCCGGCGGCGCCATGCGCCTGCCCGACCGTGATGTGCTTGGCCCGCAGGTGGAGGAGATGTACCGCAATTACCGGGTCGATTTCGGCGTCTTCGGCGTCGGCGGCATCGAGCCCGACGGCACATTGGTCGATTTCGATCGCGCCGAAGTCCTCGCCCGGTCCGCCATGCTCGAAAGCTGCCGCCGCTCGATCCTGGTGGCCGACGTCAGCAAGTTCGGGCGGCCGGCACCGGCACGCGGCGGGCATCTTTCCGGCATCGACCTGCTGGTGCTCGACGCACCGCCGCCGCCCCCGTTCGATGCCTTGTTCGGCAAGGACGGCCTCGGCGCGCGGGTCCGCGTCGCCACCGAGGAAGCGGCATGAGCATGCGAGCGGCCTCTGGGAATTTCGTGCGCCTTCACGGCGTGACCCGGCTGTTCGAGGGCGGCGGCGGCGTCGACGATGTCTCCCTCGCCATCCCGCGCGGCGGGTTCACGGTGCTGCTCGGCCCCTCCGGCTGCGGCAAGTCCACCACCTTGCGCCTCATCGCCGGCCTCGAGACGCCGGACCTTGGGCGCGTTGAGATCGACGGCCGCGATGTCACCGGGCTGGTGCCGTCCGCGCGCGGCTTGTCCATCGTGTTCCAATCCTATGCGCTGTTTCCCCATCTCACGGTGGCGGAGAACATCGTGTTCGGCCTCAGGGTGCGCCATGTGCCGCGCGCGGAACGAGAGCGCAAGCTGAAGGACGCACTCGCGCTCACCGGCCTTGAGGGCCTGGACGCACGCAAGCCCGCGCAGTTGTCCGGCGGCCAGCGCCAGCGCGTGGCGCTCGCCCGCGCCATCGTCGCCGACCATCCCCTGTGCCTGATGGACGAGCCACTTTCCAACCTCGACGCCAAGCTGCGCCATTCGGTCCGCCAGGAGATCCGCGCGCTGCAGCGGCGGCTCGGCATGACCGTGGTCTATGTCACCCACGACCAGACCGAGGCGATGGGCATGGCGGACCATGTCATTCTCATGCGCGAGGGCCGGATCGAGCAGCAGGGCACGCCCGCCGCGCTTTATGAGGCGCCGGCCTCAGCATTCGCCGCGAGTTTCATCGGCTCGCCGCCGATGACGCTGATCCCGGCGGACCTGGCGGGCATGCCCGAGCCCCCGCCGGGCCATGCCCGCGCGCAGCTCATGGCCGGCGTGCGCGCGGAGACGCTACGCCTCCAGCCTGCGGGCATCGGATGGCTGCCGGCCATCGCGGTGGCGAGCGAATTCCTCGGCGCGGAGACCTTCGTCTATCTGAGGATCGAAGGCGGGCCCGAGATTATCGCCCGCGTTCCCGGCCGGATCGAGCCGGCCCCCGGCACGGCGCTTTCGTTGTCCTGGGCCGACAGCGCCACCCATTGGTTCGATCGCGATAGCGGCCGCAGCATCCGCGCCGCCGCGCCCCCGGCGCCCTGACCCATCCCGTTCACCTTTGTATGCGTTCCCCCAAGGCCAGAAGGACACTGACCATGAGACGTTTCTTCACCGCTGCCGCCACGGCGGCGAGCCTGTTTGCCGCCGCCACGATGCCGGCCTTCGCGAAGACCGAGCTGACGATGTATTACCCGATCGCCGTCGGCGGGCCGCTGACGAAGGTGATCGACGACATGATCTCAGGGTTCGAGAAGGAGAACCCGGAGGTCCACGTCAACGCGGTCTATGCCGGCAATTATGACGACACCCGTGTGCGCGCCTTGGCAGCGCTCAAGAGCGGCCAACCGGCCCAGCTCTCCGTGCTGTTCTCCATCGATGCCTATGATCTCGTGGAGCAGGACCTCATCGTTCCGTTCGAGGACGTGGTGAAGACCGACGAAGAGAAAGCCTGGCTCGCCGGCTTCTATCCCGCGCTGATGGCCAACAGCCGCGTCGAGGGCAAGACCTGGGGCATCCCCTTCCAGCGCTCCACCATCGTCATGTTCTACAACAAGGACATGTTCCGCGAGGCGGGGCTGGACCCCGAGAAGCCGCCGCGGACCTGGGACGAGATGGTCGCGGCGGGCAAGAAGCTCACCAAGGACGGCCGCTACGGGCTGATGGTGCCGGGCACCGGCTATGCCTATTGGATGTTCCAGTGCTTCGCCATCCAGAACGGCAAGGAACTGATGAGCAAGGACGGCGCGAGCGTCTATTTCGACGATCCGGCCGTCATCGAGGCGCTCTCCTTCTGGCGGTCGCTCACCACCGACGCCAAGATCTCGCCCGCCGGCCTCGTGGAATGGGGCACGCTGCGCCAGGCCTTCGTGCAGGGCCAGACGGCCATGATGTGGCACACCACCGGCAACCTCACCGCCGTGAAGAAAGAGGCGAAGTTCGATTTCGGCGTCGCCGAGCTTCCGGCTCACAAGCAGCCCGGCTCACCCACCGGCGGCGGCAATTTCTACCTGTTCAAGAATGCCTCCGAGGCGGAGCGCGCCGCCTCCCTCAAGCTGATCCGCTACATGACCGCGCCCGAGCGCGCCGCCGACTGGTCCATCGCCACCGGCTATGTGGGCGTGAGCCCGGCCGCCTATGAGACCGAGAAGCTGAAAGCCTATGGCAAGGACTTCCCGCAGGCCCTCGTCGCCCGTGACCAGCTCAAGGTCGCCATCGCCGAATTCTCCACGTGGGAGACCGCCCGGGTGCGAGAGGCGCTGAACAACGCCGTGCAGGCGGCGCTCACCGGCACCAAGAGCCCGGCCGAGGCGCTCAAGGCCGCCCAGGCCACCGCCGATCAGCTGCTCAAGCCCTACAAGCACTGATTTATCCGCGAAACGCGCCGGGGGGCGAAAGATCGCCCCCCGCATGATGAAAAAGCCACCCATGCCCCAGACAGGTGCCCCGACACGCGTGCTGGATACGATCGCGCGGCAACAGCGCCGCCGCCATGCCCTCTATGGCTGGATGCTGCTCGCGCCCGCGCTGACGCTCCTGACTCTGTTCGCTTTCCTGCCCACCGCCACGACCTTCTGGGCGAGCCTCTTCTCGCGCGGCACCGCGCGCCGGCCGGCGGTGTTCAACGGCCTGGAGAATTATACCGACCTCTTCCACGATCCCGCCTTCTGGACCGTGGTGGGCAACAATCTTCTCTATGCCGCGGTGACGATCCCCGTCTCCATCGCATTGGCGCTGGTGATGGCCCTGTGGGCGGACGCCCGTCTGCCGCTGCGCGGCTTCGTGCGCGGCGCTTATTTCACCCCGACCATTCTGCCCATGATCGCGGCCGCGAACCTGTGGCTGTTCTTCTACACGCCGGGGCTCGGGGTGATCGACAGCTTCACCGGCCTGTTCGGCCTGCCGCCGGTCAACTGGCTCGGCCAGCCGCAGACCGCGCTCTTTGCCATCATCGTCGTGACGGTGTGGAAGGAGGCGGGCTTCTTCATGATTTTCTATCTGGCCGCGCTGCAGACCATTCCGCCCGACCTCAAGGAGGCGGCGCTGGTGGAGGGCGCGGGGCGCCTCACCTATCTGCGCCGCGTGCTGCTGCCGCTCCTGATGCCCACCACGGCGTTCATCTTCATCAATGCGCTCATCAATTCGGTGAAGCTCATCGACCATCTGTTCATCCTGACCAAGGGCGGCCCGGACAATGCGACGAAGCTCGTCCTCTACTGGATTTGGGAAATGGCTTTTTCCTATTTCGACGCGGCGCATGCGACCGCTTTGACCGTGCTGGTGCTGGCGATTTTAGGGGCCGTCGCCGTCTTCCAGTTCACCATCCTTGAAAAGCGGATCCACTATCGATGACCGCGCCCGCCTCTCGCCATCCGATCCGCTGGAGCGACGCGCTGGACGCCGTGGGTGCGTGGCTGCTCGCGCTGGTGTGGATCGCGCCGCTGCTGTTCGCCGCCTGGGCCTCGCTTCACCCGCCGGGGCAGGCGCTCGACTTCTCGCTCTCCTCCCCTTTCACCCTCGAGAATTACCGCGCCACCTGGGCCGCCGCGCCCTGGCTGACCTATGCGCTCAACACGCTGCTGCTGGTGACCTTCACGCTCGTGGGTCAGCTGATCCTGTGCACGCTGGCCGGCTATGCCTTCGCCCGCTTCCGCTTTCCCGGACGCGAGGCGCTGTTCGTGCTGGTCCTACTTCAGCTGTTCATCCTGCCGGAGGTTCTGATCGTCGAGAATTACGCCATGGTCTCGCGCCTCGCCCTGCTCGATTCCATCGCCGGCATGGGCCTGCCTTATGTCGCAAGCGCCTTTGGCATCTTCCTCTTGCGGCAGGCGTTCAAGTCCGTGCCGCTGGAGCTGGAAGAAGCGGCGCGCGTGGAAGGCTGTTCCTGGCTGGGCGTGCTCTGGCGGGTCTATGTGCCGGCCACCCGGCCGGTCTATCTCGCCTATGCGCTGGTCTCTGTCGCCACCCACTGGAACAACTTCCTGTGGCCGCTGGTGGTGACCAATTCAGCCGCGACCCGGCCGCTCACCGTGGGCCTCTCGCTGTTCGGCGCGCCGGAAAGCGGGGTCAACATTTCCATTATCAGCGCCGCGACGCTCATGGTCGTGGCGCCGCTGATGATTGCCTTCCTCATCTTCCAGCGTCAGTTCATCCAGGCCTTCCTGCGCGTCGGCATCCGCTAGGCCAAGGCCTTCTCGCCTGGCCCCGCGCTCAGATGGCCAGCGCATAGGCCGGGAAGACCTCGGCTTTCGTGCCGCGCGGGTCGGAACCGGCTTCCATGATGCCGGTTTCGAGGTTGCGTTCGGCCGCGCACAGGAAGCCCTCGGTCCACGGCGGCGCCACATCGAGATCGTGCCCGCGCTCCTCAAGCCCCTCCAGCGTCGCCTCGCCCACGCTCTCCTCGATCCGCAGGCGGTTGAGGAAGAAGTCGTGGGGATGGAACAAAGCGGGGAAATGATCGCTGGAGAATTTCGGCGCCTCAATCGCCGCTTGAAGCGGCATGTCGAACACCACGCGATTGAGGAAGAACTGGATCTGCCACTGGTCCTGCTGGTCTCCCCCCATGCTGCCGAACGCCATCCAGGGCTTGCCGTCCTTCATGGCGAGGCTCGGGCTGATGGTGGTGCGCGGCCGCTTGAACGGCGCGATCACGTTTGGATGGTGGGAGGGCGTGAGGCGGCAGTTGGACAGACGCGCGCCGAGCGGAAAGCCGAGAGCCGGGACAACTTCATGCGCTTTCAGATAGGCCCCGCTCGGCGTGAACGCCGCCGTATAGCCTTCCTGGTCCATGGCATCGACATGAACCGTGCCCGGGCCCCACAGCGAACCGCCGATGCGGTCCTCGACCGGCAGGAGCGCGGCCCCTTCCCAGGCATCGCCGGGCCGCACCTCCTGATCCGCCCGCGGGCCGACCAGCGCGGCGCGCAGGGCGCCATAGGCATCGGAGAGGAGCATATCCATCGGCACGTCGACGAAGGCCGGATCGCCGTAATATTGCTCACGGTCGGCGAAGGCGAGCTTGATGGCCTCGACCACCACGTGGATGTAGTCCGCGGAATTGTGTCCCAGCGCCTTCAGGTCGAAATTCTTGAGGATCGACAATGTCTGGAGCAGTGCGGGCCCCTGGTTCCAGGGCCCGCATTTATAGACATCGACGCCGCCGAACCGCACCGTCACCGGCTCCTCGATCCGCACCTCGAACTGGTCGAAATCGGAGCGCCGCAGCAGGCCGCCACGCGCGGTGACGAAGGCCACCATCTCGCGCGCAACATCGCCCCGGTAGAAGGCATTGAAGGCCGCGCGCACGCCCGCCTCACGGTTTCCGCCGGCGGCCTTCTCCTCGCGAGAGAGATAGTCGAACATGTCGGCAATGGCCGGATTGCGCAGCGTCGTGCCCTCGTCGGGCACGGAACCATCTTCCAACAGATAAAGCGCCGCGGACCCATGCCACTCACTGCGAAACAGATCCGCGAGATCCGACACCCCGAAATTATACTGGCGCTGGAGGCCGGCATGCATGGCGAAGCCGTTGCGGGCCAGGTCCATAGCGGGCGCGCAGACGTCGGCGAAGGTGAGACGTCCATAACGCTTCAGCGCTTCCAGAATGGCGCCCATGGCACCGGGCACACCGGCCGCAAACACGCCGGCCGGAGGAATTTTCTCGAACCCGAGATCGAGGTACGCTTCCGGCGTCGCCGCCTCCGGCGCCACCATATTGCCGTTGATGCAGACCACCTGCGGATGATCCGGCGACGACACGAGGATCGGCAGTTCGCCGCCGATGGTGTGCATGTGCGGATTGACCACGCCTTCCACCAGGGTCGCCGCAATGGCGGCGTCGATGGCGGTGCCGCCTTGCTTCAGCATGTCGATGCCGGCCATGGATGCGAGATAATGCTCCGAGGCCACGGCACCGCGATGCCCGAATACGCGGGGATGCGTGGTGGTGGAGGCGGTCTCCTTCAAGCGGAAGGAGCGGTTGCTGGGGATCTTGTTCATCTAACCCTCGAAACCATTGCGATATTACGGTTTGGCGCGACGGTGGGCGCCCTATGCTGCGGCAAGCTTGCGGCGCTTCTTGAGGCCGGCGAGGACATCGGAAGCATCGGAAGCCGGCGCGCCCGAGCGGCTCGAGCTCGCCCCCAGCTCGGCGGAAAAGCGCTGCGCCTGGGCCTGGATGGCGGTGGCGAGATAGGCCAGCATCTTCGCCCCCAGCCGCAGGCGCGGACCGGCAATGCCGATGGCGCCCACCACCTGGTCGTCATGCGAGAAAATGGGAACCGCCACGGCGGAAACGTCGCTCGCCGATTCCCCGATGTTGGTGGCATAGCCGCGCTCGCGCACGCGCTCGAAATCGGTGAGCAGATCTTCTGACGACGTCATGGTTTCCGGCGTCAGGGATTTCAGGCCCCGGCTGAGAAATTCGATCACCTTGTCGCGCGGTGAATAGGCGAGGATCGCCTTGCCCGAGGCAACGCTATGGGCCGGCAAGCGGTCGCCGCGGCCGACCACCGCACGGATCAGCTGCGAGCCTTCGGACACATCCACATAAACGATGTCCGGCCCGTCCAGGATCGCGAGATGGCTGGTTTCGCCCGTGACGCGCGAGAGTTCGCGCGTGTGGGCCGAGCCGATGGAAAGGAAATGGTCCTTCTCCGAGAAGCGCCGCGCCAGATCCAGCACCTTCACGCCGAGGGAATAGGTACCGTCGCGCGGGCTCTTCACCACATAGCCGCACTGCTCCAGGGCGTTGAGATTGCGGAACACCGAAGCCTTGGCGATGCCGAGCTTGCGGCTCAGCTCAGAGAGGGAGAGCGCGGGCGTCTTCTCATCGAAGGATTCCAGGATTGCGAGCGCATTAATAATCGCCGGGGTTGCCGCGCCATTACTCGCCTCGCTCTTTCCATTGTTTCGCATTTGAAACACATCTCCCTGATATGAAACATACTATCCCTCGCCCTCCGGCTGTCAATCTACAGCCATTTCCCAATTTGAAATATAACGGCACGATATCTCCAGACTTTTACGTCTTCGCCAGAACGCACAAAATAACGTCACGCATGACTAAAATCGCGCCTTGACTTAAGGGTCGGGCGAGCATGAACTCATATAGGAAATGGTTGTTTCTTATATGGAACATACTTCCGGCGAGCTTGGTGAGCGGCCGGGAGGTTCGAACGATCCCCGTTGCCGTTGGAGCTTGCGATGACGAAAGATCTCGACCGCCGCCAGATGCTCACGCTTTCCGCCGCAACCTTGGCCGCCGGGGCAGCCTCCGTGGTTCTGCCGGGTGCGGTGCGCTCCGCCTCGGCCCAGTCTCAGCAACTCGTGGTGAGCGATTTCGGCGGCGACTGGGCCACATGGAACAAGCAGAATATCGATGCGCAATTCACCGAGAAGACCAAGATTCCGGTGCTCCACGATACGGGATCCGACAATGCGGCGCGCATCGCCAAAGCAAAGCTCGGCATCCCGCGCAGCGAATATGACCTGATCTGCCTCGCGGATTCGTTTTTCGCCCGCGCCGAAGCCGAGGGCATCCTGGCGGACATGAACTACAAGTCACCGCGCCTCACTAACCTGAAGGATGTCGACCCGCGCTTCGTGACGCCGCACTACACCTCGTTTCTCTTCAATGGCCTCGGGCTCGGCTACAATCCCAAGATGGTCAAGAAGGTGCCAACATCCTGGGCCGACATGTGGAACCCAGAGTACAAGGGCAAGATCGTCCTGCCGGCGGTCACCCATTCCTTCGGTCTCCACGTCATCCTCCTGAGCGCCCTCGCTGCGGGGAAGGACTACAAGGACACCCAGGCCGGCCTCGACAATCTCAAGCGCCTCGCTGACCTCGAACCCATCTGGACCGTGGATTCCCAGGCCAATGCGCGCAGCCTGTTCCAGGAGGACGCCGCCATCGGCTGGCTCGGCCGCGCGGAATGGATCCAGGTGCAGAATTGGGGTGGCGCCACGAAATTCGTGATGCCGAGCGAAGGCGGCTTCTTCACCTCGTGGGGATTTGGCCCGATCAAGAACACCAAAAACGCGGACCTCATCGAAGACTATGTGAACATCACGCTCGATCCGAAGCTGCAGGCCGCCAATGCCAAGAAGCTCGGCTTCCATCCCACCAATACGCGGTGGAAAGAGTTCATCGACGAAGAGACCGCCCGCAAGATCTCCTGGACCCCGGAAGAAGAGAAGCGCTTCGTTGCCATCGATTATGTCTGGCTGAACTCGAAACGCGCCGATCTGACGGAAGCATGGAACCGCGTGGTTGGCCGATAGGAGGCGGACCGATGGCGATCGTCGAAGTCTCCAACATCTCCAAGCAATACAACAAAAGCTGGGCCGTTGACCGGACCAGCCTGACCATCGCCGACGGCAGCTTCTTCTCCCTCCTTGGTCCGAGCGGGAGCGGCAAGACGACCCTGTTGCGGCTCATCGCGGGGTTCCTGCGGCCGGACACCGGGGAAATCCGCATCGGCGGGCAGGTAGTCAACGACGTTCCGCCCCACAAGCGCAACATCGGCATGGTGTTCCAGCAATATGCCCTATTCCCCCACCGCACCGTGCTCGACAACGTCGCATTCGGCCTCGAGATGCGCGGCAGCGGGCGTGCGGAGCGCGAGCGGCTCGCACGCGAGGCGCTTGAAATGGTGCGCATGTCGGGACGCGAGGCCGCCTTTCCCCGCGAGCTGAGCGGCGGCCAGCAGCAGCGCATCGCCATCGCCCGCTCCATTGCCGCCCGCCCGGCGGTGTGGCTCCTGGACGAGCCGTTAAGCGCGCTGGATCGCAAGCTGAGGGTGGAAATGCAGAGCGAACTGCGTTCCCTTCAGCAATTGCTCGGCATCACCACGATCTACGTGACGCACGACCAGGAGGAGGCGCTCGCCATGTCCGACGGCATCGCGATCTTCCGCGATGGCCGCATCGCGCAGCAGGGAACGCCGCTGGAACTCTACGAGCGGCCCGTGGATACGTTCGTCGCGGATTTCCTTGGCAGCGCCAATCTGCTGGACGGCACCGCCGCCCGCGCACCGCAGGGGTGGTGCGTGGATATCGAAGGCATGCGCTTTCCACTCGCCCGCGACGCGAATGTGTCCGATCGCGAGAAGGTCCGGCTCGCCATCCGGCCCGAGCGGCTCGACCTGCTGCGGTGGGACGGGCACGCCGCCGGCGCGGGCCTTCCCGCGAGCGTTGAGAGCCTCGTCTATCTTGGCAGCGATCTGCGGGTCCAGCTGCGCACCCGTGGCGGTAGCCGGCTGATCGCCCGCGCGCCGAGCCGCAGCGATCTCGCGAGCCTTGAAGTGGGTCACGAAATCCTCGCCGTCTGGCGCCCGGAGGAGGCTGTCGTTGTCGCACATTAGCCTTGAAACGGCAGCCGCGCCGGTGAGCCGAGCCCGTACCTGGATCCGCGGCAGCCGCGCCGAATTCCTGTTGGCGCCGAGCATGCTTTATTACCTCGGCTTGCTCGTCCTCCCGTCCCTGGCGTTCTGTGTCGTCAGTTTCTACGGCAAGTCGGACACCGGCTTCTTCGACGGCGTCTTCACAACGCGCAATTACGTCCGCGCGCTGGGTGACAAATTCTATCTCGCGAGCCTGTGGCTCACCTTGCGGATCAGCATCGAAACCACGGCGGCCTGCCTGCTGCTGGGTTATCCGGCCGCCTATTTCCTCTCCAAGATCGGCCCCGCGGCGCGCAAGAAGCTGATCGTCCTGCTGCTGTTTCCGCTGCTGCTGAGCACGGTCATCCGCGTCTATGGCTGGATCGCGCTGCTGGGCCGGCGGGGGATCGTCAACCAGCTCCTGATCTCCACCGGCGCCACGGACCAGCCCATCGCCCTGCTCTACACCGAGGGCGCTGTGCTGGTGGGGCTGATCTCGATCCTGCTGCCCTACATGATCATCAACATCACCAATACGCTCATCACCATCGACCCGAGCCTGAAGGAAGCCGCCGCGATCCACGGCGCGAGCCCGCTGCGGGTGTTCCTGAAGGTCACGCTGCCGCTCAGCCGCGCCGGCATGGTCTCGGGCGCGGTCACGGTCTTCACCATTGCGATGAGCACTTACATCATCTCCTTCCTGCTCGGCGGCCCGCGCGTGAAGCTGATGGGCAATCTCATCTTCGATGCCACCGCCAGCTTCAACTGGCCCATGGGCGCCGCGCTTTCGGTGGTCCTGGTGCTGTCGACCACCGCGAGCTGCGCCGTGCTCATGCAGTTTCTCGGCAAGAATTCCTACGGAGCTGCGCGATGAGCCTGTCGGATCATCTTTTTCCGGTGAGAACCGGCGGGCCACGCATCTCCCTGCAGATGGTGGCATTGGGCACGGCGACCGTGTTCGCCTACGGGATCATTCTGCTGCCCATCGCGGTCATCATCATCTGTTCCTTCAACCCCTCCTCCGCGCTGATCTTTCCGCCCGAAAAGCTCTCCCTGCGCTGGTATTGGGAGTTCCTCGCCACCGACGACATGATCAACGGCCTCATGTGGAGCATCCTCATCGCGGTGGTTTCCGCAATTGCGGCGGTGCTGCTGGGGACGATGGCCGCGGTGGCCTTGGTGCGCGGGCGCTTTCCGCTCAAGGGCCTGATCAACGCTTTGCTTCTGACGCCGCTGATCTTCCCCGGCCTGATCCTGGGCGTGGCGCTGCTGCTCTATTTCCAGATGCTGAACGCGCCGCTGCTGGCGCGCGTAACCGCAGCGCACATTCTGCTCGGCATCCCGTTCGTAGTGCGCTCGGTGATCTCAAGCCTGGACCTGTTCGACATCCGCATCGAGGAAGCCGCCATCATCCATGGCGCATCCCCCGTGCGCGCCTTCTTCAAGGTCACTCTGCCCAGCATCCAGCCGGGCATCGTCGCGGGCGCGATCTTCGCCTTTGTGGTCTCGTTCGGCGAGATCAACGCGACCCTGTTTCTGACCGGGCCGGGGCTCTCGACGCTGCCGATCCAGATCTACAGCCAGATCCAATACGGGTCCGAGCAGGTCATCGTCGCCGCCGCCTCCACGGTCCAGATGGGCCTCGTGGTGGTGCTCATCGTGATTCTGGAGCGCCTGTTCGGCTTGTCCGTCACCACCGCGTCCCGCTAGCCGGGCAGCGGCGACCGCGAGCGGCGATGCGGGGCGGCCTTGGCATCCCCGCATCTTGTCGGCAGGCGGCCGGGTCCGCGCCTTCAGGCGCGGGCGGCTTCCACCTGGGTGACGAGCGGCGGGACATCCTTGCCGTCGAGCACCGCGTGCAGGCGATCCATGTCCAGTTCGCCTTCCCAGCGCG
Source organism: Roseixanthobacter pseudopolyaromaticivorans (assembly GCF_043195145.2). Classification (NCBI taxonomy): domain Bacteria; kingdom Pseudomonadati; phylum Pseudomonadota; class Alphaproteobacteria; order Hyphomicrobiales; family Xanthobacteraceae; genus Roseixanthobacter; species Roseixanthobacter pseudopolyaromaticivorans. Next base: position 987,240 of record NZ_CM195539.1, on the reverse strand, counting down.
CCACCACGAGGGTTGCCACCGCATTGCCGGTGATGTTGGTCAATGCGCGGCATTCGCTCATGAAGCGGTCGATGCCGAGGATCAACGCCATGCCGGCCACCGGAATTTCCGGCACCGCCGCAAGGGTGGCGGCGAGCGTGATGAAGCCCGCCCCGGTCACGCCGCTCGCGCCCTTCGAGGTGAGCATGGCGACCGCCAGCACGATCAGTTCATGCTCCAGCGTCAACGGTGTGTTGGTGGCCTGGGCGATGAACAGGGTCGCCAACGTCATGTAGATGTTGGTGCCGTCGAGATTGAAGGAATAGCCGGTGGGGATCACCAGCCCGACCACGGACTTGGACGCCCCGGCATTCTCCAGCTTGCGCATGAGCGGCGGCAGCGCGCTTTCCGAGGAGGAGGTGCCGAGCACGATCAGCAATTCCTCGCGGATGTAGCGCACCAGCTTCAGCACATTGAAGCCGACCATCTTGGCGATGAAGCCGAGCACCAGCACGACGAACAGGATCGCGGTCAGATAGAAGGTGGCGATCAGTTCAAGCAGGTTGCCGAGCGCCGAAAGACCATAGGCACCGATGGTGAAGGCCATGGCGCCGAACGCACCGATGGGTGCCACGTAAAGAATGATCTTCACGATGGCGAAAACCACCCGCTCGATCGACTGGACCGCCTTGAGCACCGGTTCGCCGTGGTCCCCAAGGCTGCCGATGGCGAAGCCGGTCACGATCGAGACCATCAGCACCTGGAGGATCGACCCTGCGGTGAAGGCGCTGACGAAAGTGCTCGGGATGACATTCAGGAGGAAATCAACGGTCGAGGTGTGCGCCGCCTGGGTGGTGTAGTTGGCAATCGCCTTGGTATCGAGCGTGGACACATCGACATTGAAGCCGTCGCCGGGCCGCACCACCTTGCCGACGATCAGGCCGAGCACCAGGGCGAAGGTGGACACCACCTCGAAATACAGCAGAGCCTTGCCGCCGACCCGCCCGACCTTCTTCACGTCGCGCATGCTGGCGATGCCGACGACGACGGTGCAGAAGATCACCGGGGCGATGATCATGGTGATCAGCTTGATGAAGCCGTCACCCAGCGGCTTCATGGCCGCGCCGGTATGCGGAAAGAACGCACCGAGCAGAAGGCCGCAAAACACGGCGAACAGAACCTGGACGTAGAGCACCTTGTACAATGGACGGCGCATGGCGTTTCCCCTCGCAATTCCCGCGTTGTCTGAGGCAGTGAACACCCAAAAACGAAGGGGCGGCCGATGCCGCCCCTCGTCTTCGCTTATGCGCTGCCCCTCCGCGAAGGGCAATGTTGGCCTAACGTAAGTATAACGCTTTTATTTACGCGGCCGCCTGCTTCGGCCGCACCGCTGCGCTATAGGCATCCATCAGCTGATGGGTGATGCCGCTCGGCGCAAAACGCCAGTCCGCGATCTCGCCCACCGGGGTCACTTCGGCGGCCGTGCCGGTGATGAAACATTCGCTGAAATCTGCGAGTTCTTCCGGCTTGATCGCACGTTCCACCACTTCGATCCCGTGGTTCTTCGCCAGCCCGATCACCGTGCGGCGGGTGATGCCGTCCAGGAAGCAGTCGGGCTTGGGCGTGTGGATGACGCCATCCTTCACGAAGAAGATGTTGGCGCCGGTGCATTCCGCCACGAGGCCGCGATAATCCAGCATCAGCGCATCGGCAAAGCCCCGCCGCTCCGCCTTGTGCTTGGAGATGGTGCAGATCATGTACAGGCCGGACGCCTTGGCGCGGCAAGGGATGGTGGCGGGATCGGGGCGGCGGAACTCCGCCAGATCCAGCCTCAGCCCCTTCTGGCGCTGCTCAGGATCGAAATAGCTCGGCCATTCCCAGCAGGCGATCGCAAGATGAATGGTGTTCGACTGCGCCGAAACACCCATCATCTCGCTGCCGCGCCACGCGACCGGGCGCACGTAAGCGTCCACGAGGCCGTTCTTTTCCAGCGTCAGGCGCTTGGCGGCATCGATCTCGCCGATCGAATAGGGAATGGTGAAATCCAGCATTTCCGCCGAGAGGCGCAGGCGCTCGGAATGCTCCGCGCTCTTGAAGATGGTGCCACCATAGGCGCGCTCGCCTTCGAACACACAGCTGGCATAATGCAGACCATGGGAGAGTACGTGAATCTTCGCGTCGGCCCAGGGCACCAGGACGCCGTCGAACCAGATCCAACCGTCGCGTTTATCGAAAGGCTCTCCACCACTCATGGTCTTAACTCCTGATCCGGCCGCGTCTTTAAGACGGCCTTCGCCTCCCATGACGGCTGCCCTTTGCAGCCGTGCCCGGTACGGATATTTTCACATCTGACATATGGTGCAGACTGTGAAAGGCGCAATGATCGAACTCCAGATGGGTTATTGGAGACCGATCCTTTCGCGACCGCAAGCCTGTGAGTAATGATCGGACCGAAAAAAGTCAACATGGCTGACATAAATCCCTTTCCCACCGTTCCCGACACGTCGGAGCACGCCGCGCCCTCGGCCACCCCGCAGGCCGAGCCGCTGGTGGAGCTAATCGAGCTTTTCTTCTTTGCCTATCGGGACTTCGTGGGCGATCCGGATGCCATTCTCGCGCCCCTCGGTTTCGGGCGGGCGCATCATCGTGTGCTGCACTTCGTCAATCGCCACCCTGGTATGCGCGTGACGGACCTCCTGGACATCCTGCGCATCACCAAGCAGAGCCTGGGCCGGGTTCTGCGCGAACTGGTGGACGAGGGGTTCGTAGAAAGCCGTGCAGGCGCGTCCGACCGGCGCCAGCGCCTGCTTTATCCCACCGCGAAGGGCCAGGCGCTGGCCCGCGAGTTCGTGGCCCTGCAGAGCCAGCGCATCGCGCTCGCGCTGGAAGAATGCGGGCCAGGGGCACGCGAGGCGGCCCAGCGCTTTCTTGTGGCCATGATCGACCCCGAAGATCGCACCGAGGTGGAGCGACTGACCCAGCGAGCCGCCCCCCCTGCCCGCGTGCGGCCGGCCTGAAAGCACAAGACATGACCGAACTGACGACCCCTCACCCCGCCCCGCCGGCGCCCGCGGACGACGCGCCTCATCTGCTGGTGGTGGACGACGACAACCGGATCCGCACCCTGCTGTCCCGCTTCCTCAGCGAGCACGGCTACCGTGTCACCACGGCTGCCTCTGCGCTGGAGGCGCGCGGGCGCCTGGAGGGGCTGGAATTCGACCTGCTGGTGCTGGATGTGATGATGCCGGGGGAATCGGGGCTGGATCTGGCCCGCTCCCTGCGCACCACCTCCACCGTGCCGATCCTCATGCTCACCGCGCGCTCGGAGACCCAGGACCGCATCGCCGGCCTGGAGGCGGGCGTGGACGATTATCTCGGCAAGCCGTTCGAGCCGCGCGAACTGCTGCTGCGGGTCGGCTCGATCCTCAAGCGCGCGACCCCCGCGCCGCAGAAGGCGATCGAAGAGGTGCGCTTCGGCGAGTTCTCCTTCCACCTCGGGCGCGGCGAGCTGAGCCGTGGCGGCGAGATCCTGCGCATCACCGAGCGCGAGCGAGACATGCTGCGCGCCCTTTCCGAGATTCCCGGCGAAACCGTGCCGCGCATGGCCCTGGCGGGCAACGGGGCGGCGAGCGAGCGGGCCGTGGACGTGCAGGTGAACCGGCTGCGCCGCAAGGTGGAGCGCGATCCGGCGAACCCCATCTATGTGCAGACCGTCCGCGGCATCGGCTATCGGCTGGTCGTGACCCCATGAGCCTGCGGCAGGAGATCAAGCCGGTGGGCGAGCGCAGCGCGATGGAGGCCACGCGCGCCGCCGTGCGCAGCGCCATCGGCCGGCTCGCCTATGCCAATGCCAAGTTCGGCGCGTGGTTCAACCGGGTGACGCCGAAGGGGCTGTACCCCCGCTCGCTGCTGATCATCGTCATCCCCATGGTGATCTTGCAATCGGTGGTGGCCTTCGTGTTCATGGAGCGCCATTACAACACCGTGACGCGCCGCCTCTCCGCCGCCGTCAGCCAGGATATCGCCGCCGTGGTGGCGTTGTACGGCGCATTTCCGCACGATAAGGACGCGACCGTCCTGCGCCGCATCGCCTGGCAGAATCTGGAGCTGACCCTCGACATCCTGCCGCCGGATCCCCTGCCCGAGCCGGGACCGCAGCCCTTCTTCTCGATTCTCGACAGCGCCCTCTCGCGCGAGATCGGCCGCCGCATCTCCGAGCCCTATTGGATCGACACCGTCGGCCGCTCCAATCTCATCGAGGTCAGGGTGAAGATGCCGGATGCGGTGCTGCGCATCTTCGCCCGGCGCGGCTCGGCTTATGCCTCCAATTCCCATATCTTCCTGCTGTGGATGGTGGGCACGTCGCTGGTGCTGCTGGCGGTCGCCATCTTGTTCCTGCGCAATCAGATCCGCCCCATCGAGAACCTCGCAGACGCGGCGGAGGCGTTCGGCAAGGGGCGTGACGTGGAAAACTTCCGTCCACGCGGCGCGCGTGAGGTGCGGCGGGCGGCCGTCGCGTTCCTCGAAATGAAACGCCGCATCGAGCGGCAGATCGAGCAGCGCACCACCATGCTGGCGGGCGTCTCCCACGACATGCGCACCATCCTCACCCGTTTCCGGCTGGAGCTTGCCTTCCTCGGCGAGGGGCCGGAGGTGGAGGCACTGCGCAAGGATGTGGACGAGCTCCAGGGCATGCTGGAAGCCTATCTCGCCTTCGCGCGCGGCGATCCGGGCGAGCAGGCCGCGCTCACCGACATGGGACAGATCATCGAGGACCTGCGTTCCAATGCGGAGCGCCACGGGGCCATCGCCCGCTCCAGTTTCATGGGGCCGCCCCTGGTTCAGGTGAAGGCCGATTCGCTCAAGCGCTGCATCGGCAATCTCGTGGGGAATGCGGTGCGCTACGCCCGAACGGTGGAGATTACCGCCACCCGCGATGCCCGCTGGCTGAGCGTGAACGTGGACGACGACGGCTCCGGCATCCCGCCCGAGAAGCGCGACGAGGTGTTCCGGCCGTTCCTGCGGCTTGATGATGCGCGCAACCAGGATGCGGGCGGCTCCGGCCTCGGCCTGTCCATCGCCCGCGACATCGCCCGGGCCCATGGCGGCGACATCATCCTCGGCGACAGCCCGCTCGGCGGCCTGCGGGCCACCGTGCGCCTGCCAGTGTGAGTTATCGCACGAGACTACCATTGTACCTAATATCTCAGTAAAAATCTGCATATCATCAAGGCGGGGGTCCTGAACGTGGCCGGTGCGCCAAAGCGCCCGGCAGCCTGCGCCGGCTCCTCTCTTTTCGTGGAGCCTGCGATGGACCCGACGATCCCTCCCGATACCGAACCGGATACCGGGCCGGGTAATGTCTTCGACACGCCGAAGGGTGGCCTTTACGGCGGTGCCTTCGATCCCTCTGCGCTCGACCCCAATGTGCGCGCGGTGCTGATGGGCTACCGCTGGACCACCGCCTTCGAGGGTCAGGTGCCCGCCACCACCCTCACCTATTTCTTTCCCACCTCGACGAACGATTATCTGAGCGCGCCCGGCGGCTATCCGGACGATGGGGACCTCGCGACCTTCCAGCCGCTGACGGCCGCGCAGCGCACGGCGGCCCTCACCGCGTTCGGCCTGGTTTCGTCCTATACCGGCTTGACCTTCGTCGAGGCGGCGACCGGCAGCGGGGCCGACGCCACGTTCCGCTTTGCGCGCTTCGATGACGGAGAAGGCGGGTCCTATTCGAACTTCCCGCCCAATTCCGGCCCCTATTCCCCCTCGGACAGCCGGGCCGGCGGGGACACCTTCCTGGGCGATAACGGGAATACGCCGACCAACTTCTTCGGCACGGACGAGTTCAACACGGTCATTCACGAGCTGGGCCATGCCTTCGGACTGAAGCACGGCCACGACGCCAGCTATAACGGCGCCCTCGCGCCGGAGGTGAACGACAACGAATTCTCGGTCATGACCTATGCGAGCTACCTGGGCTCGCCGGCCGGCCGGGTGACCGTCGCCATCAACGGCTCTTCGCCGCAAAGCTACATGATGTACGACATCGCGGCCCTGCAGGCGCTCTATGGCGCCAATTTCAGCAAGGTCGGGACGCAGGCCGTCTATCAGTGGGATGCATCGACCGGCCAGGAATATATCAATGGCGAAGCTGCCCCCTTCACCGGCGTCAGCGTCACCCAGAAGATCTTCTCGACCGTGTGGACCCAGGGCGCCACAACGACCTACGATCTCAGCAATTTCAACGAGGATCAGGTCGACGACCTGCGCCCCGGCCATTGGCTGACCTTCTCGCGCGCGCAGATCGCCGACCTCAACTGGCAGGCCGCACCGGGCACGCCGCAATACCAAGCCCAGGGCAACATCTACAACGCCTTGCTTTATAACGGCGATACGCGTTCGCTGATCAGCAATCTCATCACCGGCAACGGCAACGATATCGTCACCGGCAACGATGCCGACAACACCATCACGACGAACGGCGGCACCGACACGATATCCGTCGGTAGCGGAAACAATATCGTCAGCGCGGGCGCCGGGGCGGACCTGATCCATTTCGGCAGCGGCCAGGATATGCTGCACGATCTGCTTGCGGACCTGAACGGCGATCTGGTGACGGGCTTCACACGCTCCAGCATGGTCGAGATCGAGGGTGCGTTGGTCGATCGCGGCGCCCTGCACGTGACAATGGGCACCGGGGTGGCAACCCTTGGCGCCGGCGGTTTCTCGTTCCAGCTTCAGGGTGATTTCACCGGCGGCGACTTCATGGCCTCGGCGCGTGGGGTTGGCTCTGCGGCGCATACCAGCCTGAGCTTTGTGAACCTCCTGCCGTCCCTCGCCGAGGGCGTGAGCGTTGCGCCGGCGGAGGTGAACGGGATCGCCAATGCGCCGTTCCTCACCGGAGATGGGGCGACCAGCTTCTCGGTCGAGATCAAGTCTGCCGTATCATCCTACAGCAACATGCTCGGCTATTATAAGGTGCAGGTGAACGGCACGATCTCCGACGTGCACCTGCTGGCGGAGGATACGCTGGCCCCTTCGCTCACCGGTCACACCATCGCGCTCGACACGCCGGGGGACGGGGAACATCTGGGCTTCTTCCTGGTGCAGAACGGTTTTTCGCTTTACGGCGACCTGCCGGACGACCTCTCTTTCCTCACGTCGGATACCCATTCGGTCGGCAGCCTGGACGCCGGCGGCAGCCTTTTGCTCTACAGCGCATCGCGCGGATCGCTTTCGGCGGCGCAGGTTTTCCATTCCTTCGCCAACCTCAATCCCGACCATGCGACACAGGTGCTTTCCGGCACCGGCCTTGGTGGCGGGGAATTGCAAATCGGGTTCGAGGATCTCACCGGCCCCGGCAGCGACAATGATTTCCAGGACGTGATCATCGGCGTGCTGACGAGCTCCCACGATTTCCTCCTGGCCTGAGACACGCCAGACGAACCGCGCGGAGAAGGCCTTTCCGCCGCGATCTCCGCACCTTTTCGGGTGATTTCGCCGGGTTTCCGCGCGATGAATCGGAAAACTCTTCGGCGAGCGCACCGAAAGCCCGCTCAAACGCAAAAGGCCGCCCCAAGGGGCGGCCTTTCGTGTCTTGAACCATCAGCGCCAGGCACCTCGCCTCGCGCAACCCGTCTCGGACCTGGGCCCGAAGACGCCGCCTCACTCGGCGGCGTCGGCGGGGCCTTCCACCAGCGGCTGACCGTCGGTCTGCTCGCGGGTGGCGACGATGAGGTCGTCGCGGGAGTTCGCGACCGCCCGCAGCTTCGCCATCTGCGCGCCCGTGCCCGCCGGGATGAGCCGGCCGACGATGACGTTTTCCTTCAGGCCGTCCAGCGGATCGACCTTGCCGTTGACCGCCGCTTCCGTGAGGACGCGGGTGGTTTCCTGGAACGAGGCCGCCGAGAAGAACGAGCGGGTCTGCAGGCTCGCCTTGGTGATGCCGAGCAGCACCGGATGCCCCGTCGCCGGCTTCTTGCCTTCGGCAACGGCCCGCTCGTTGGCTTCCGCGAAGTCGATCCGGTCAACCTGCTCGTTATCGAGGAACTCGGTCTCGCCGGAATCGTCCACTTCGACCTTCTGGAGCATGTTGCGGACGATGACTTCGATGTGCTTGTCGTTGATGTTCACGCCCTGGAGCCGGTAGACCTCCTGGATCTCGTTGACGAGGAAGGCTGCGAGCTCTTCCACGCCCTTGATCGCCAGAATGTCGTGCGGCGCCGGGTTGCCGTCCACCAGGAAGTCGCCCTTCTCCACCACGTCGCCGTCCTGGAGATGGATGTGCTTGCCCTTCGGGATCAGGTACTCGACCGGATCCCCACCGTCCTGCGGCTCGATGATGAGGCGGCGCTTGTTCTTGTAGTCGCGGCCGAAGCGGATGGTGCCGCTGACTTCCGCGATGATCGCCGCATCCTTGGGACGCCGCGCCTCGAACAGTTCCGCCACGCGCGGCAGACCGCCCGTGATGTCGCGGGTCTTGGCGCTCTCCATCGGCACGCGGGCGACGACGTCGCCGGCGCGAATGGTGTTGCCCGGATCCACCGAGATGATGGCTTCCACCGGCAGCGAATAGCGCGCCTCGCCGCCACGGGCGAGCTTGAGGATCTTGCCGTCCTTCCCCTTGATGAGGATGGCCGGGCGAAGCTCCGAGCCGCGGCCGACACGGCTGTCGGTCACGACGCGCTTGGCGATGCCGGTCGCCTCGTCGATCGCCTCGTTCATGGAGGCGCCTTCGACCAGGTCCTCGAACGCCACCGTGCCCTCGACCTCGGTCAGGATGGGACGGGTATAGGGGTCCCATTCCGCGATGCGCTGGCCGCGCTTGATGGTGTCGCCCTCGTCCACCTTCAGGCGCGATCCGTACTGGATGCGGTGAACCGCGCGCTCCGAGCCGTCCTGATCGACGATCACCACGGCCAGGTTACGCACCATGACGATGAGGTCGCCTTCCGAGTTCCGCGCCACGTTGCGGTTGCGGATCTTGACGGTGCCCTCGAAGTTGCTTTCCACGAAGGAGGAGTCCGCGAGCTGCGCGGCGCCGCCGATGTGGAAGGTACGCATGGTGAGCTGGGTGCCCGGCTCGCCGATGGACTGCGCGGCGATAACGCCCACCGCCTCGCCCATGTTGACCGGCGTGCCGCGGGCGAGATCACGCCCGTAGCAGGTGCCGCACACGCCGTTGCGGGTCTCGCAGGTCAGCACCGAGCGGATCTTGATTTCCTGGATGCCGGACTTGTTGATCCGCTCGATGTGCCATTCCTGGATCATCTCGCCCTTGGGCACGATGATGGCGCCGGTCGCCGGCTCCACCACGTCTTCCACGGCGGTACGGCCGAGCACACGCGAGGAGAGCGAGGCCACGACCTGGCCGCTGTCCACGATGGCCCGCATGTGGATGCCGTTGTCGCTGTGGCAATCCACTTCCGTGATGATCGAATCCTGCGCCACGTCCACGAGGCGGCGGGTGAGGTAACCCGAGTTCGCCGTCTTGAGCGCGGTGTCGGCCAGGCCCTTACGCGCACCGTGGGTGGAGTTGAAGTACTCCATCACGGTCAGGCCTTCCTTGAAGTTCGAGATGATCGGGCTCTCGATGATCTCGCCCGACGGCTTGGCCATGAGGCCACGCATGCCGGCAAGCTGCTTCATCTGCGCTGGCGACCCACGCGCCCCGGAGTGGGACATCATGTAGATCGAGTTGATCTGGCGGTCGCGCCCGGTCTTGGGATCCTTACGGACCGCCGAGATTTCCTTCATCATCTCGTCGGCGATGCGATCGGTGCACTTGCCCCACGCATCGACGACCTTGTTGTACTTCTCGCCCTGGGTGATCAGGCCGTCATTGTACTGCTGCTCATATTCCTTGGTGAGGGTGCGGGTCTCCTCGACCAGCTCCCACTTCTTCTTCGGCACGACCATGTCGTCCTTGCCGAAGGAGATGCCCGCACGGAACGCATTGTAGAAGCCGAGCGACATGATCTTGTCGCAGAAGATCACGCTCTCCTTCTGCCCACAGTGACGGTACACCGTGTCGATCATGTTGGAGATTTCCTTCTTCGTCATACCCTTGTTGACGACGTCGAAGGGAACCTTGGGATGCTTCGGCAGCAGTTCGCCGAGCTTCATGCGCCCGGGCGTGGTGTCATAGATCTTGGACATGCGCTTGCCGTCGGCATCCACGCCCACATACCGGCCCTTGACCTTGGTATGCAGGGTGATCGCCTTGGCGGCGAGCGCATGGTCGATCTCGCCCATGTCCGCGAACATCATGCCCTCGCCGGGCTCGTTGTCGCGCATGATCGAGAGATAATAGAGGCCGAGCACGATGTCCTGCGACGGCACGATGATCGGCTGACCATTGGCCGGATGCAGGATGTTGTTGGTCGACATCATGAGCACGCGGGCCTCGAGCTGGGCTTCCAGCGAGAGGGGAACGTGCACCGCCATCTGGTCGCCGTCGAAGTCCGCATTGAAGGCCGAGCAGACCAGCGGGTGCAGCTGGATCGCCTTGCCTTCGATCAGCACCGGCTCGAACGCCTGGATGCCGAGGCGGTGGAGCGTCGGGGCGCGGTTGAGCATCACGGGATGCTCGCGGATCACCTCGTCGAGGATATCCCAAACCTCGGGACGCTCCTTCTCCACCAGCTTCTTCGCCTGCTTGACGGTGGCCGAATGGCCCTTGGCGTCGAGACGGGCGTAGATGAAGGGCTTGAACAGCTCCAGCGCCATCTTCTTGGGCAGGCCGCACTGGTGCAGCTTCAGCTCCGGGCCCACCACGATGACCGAGCGGCCGGAATAGTCCACGCGCTTGCCGAGCAGGTTCTGGCGGAACCGGCCCTGCTTGCCCTTCAGCATATCGGCGAGCGACTTCAGCGGGCGCTTGTTGGCGCCCGTGATGACGCGGCCACGACGGCCGTTGTCGAACAGCGCATCCACCGCTTCCTGAAGCATGCGCTTCTCGTTGCGGATGATGATGTCCGGCGCGCGCAGCTCGATCAGGCGCTTCAGGCGGTTGTTGCGGTTGATGACGCGGCGATAGAGATCGTTCAGGTCCGAGGTCGCGAACCGGCCGCCGTCCAGCGGGACGAGCGGGCGCAGGTCCGGCGGGATCACCGGCACATGGGTGAGGATCATCCATTCCGGCTTGTTGCCGGAGAGCTGGAAGGCCTCGACGATCTTCAGGCGCTTGGCGAGCTTCTTGGGCTTCAGCTCGGTGGTGCTCTCGGCGATCTCGACGCGCAAATCGGCGGCGATCTTGTCGAGGTCCATGGAGCGCAGCAGCTCGCGGATGGCTTCCGCGCCGATCATGGCGGTGAAGCTGTCATCCCCGTACTCGTCCTGGGCGCGCAGATAATCGTCCTCCGAGAGGAGCTGACGATACTTCAGCGGCGTCAGGCCGGGCTCCAGCACGACGAAATATTCGAAGTACAGGATGCGCTCGAGGTCCTTCAGCGTCATGTCGAGCAGCAGGCCGATGCGGCTCGGGAGCGACTTCAGGAACCAGATGTGCGCCACCGGAGCGGCGAGCTCGATATGGCCCATGCGCTCGCGCCGCACCCGCGAGAGCGTGACTTCCACGCCGCACTTCTCGCAGATGATGCCCTTATACTTCATGCGCTTGTACTTGCCGCACAGGCACTCGTAGTCCTTGATGGGACCGAAGATGCGCGCGCAGAACAAGCCGTCACGCTCGGGCTTGAACGTGCGGTAGTTGATGGTCTCCGGCTTCTTGATCTCGCCGTAGGACCACGACGCGATCTTGTCCGGGCTCGCGATCGAGATCTTGATCTGATCAAAGGTCGGAGCCGGGGTCGCCGGATTGAAGAGATTCATCACCTCTTGATTCATGACCGTCTCCTTCGGCTCGGTCGCTCGCCCCTCATGCCGCCTGATGGGGTTTCGACCGGAAAATGCAGGATCTTATCGGCAGGAGAGCGAAGGCGCGCCGCGCCCCCGCCTTCCGACAGGCGCGGCCTCATTCGGCCGCGGGCAGATTTTCGCGGGTTCCGGGGCTGACGTTGCGCCCGGTCTTGGAATTCACCAGCTCGACGTTGAGGCCCAGCGAGCGCATTTCCTTCACGAGAACGTTGAAGCTCTCGGGGATGCCGCTCTCGAAGGAATCCTCGCCGCGCACGATGGATTCGTAGACCTTGGTGCGGCCGGCGACGTCGTCCGACTTCACCGTCAGCATCTCCTGGAGCGTGTAGGCCGCGCCATAGGCTTCGAGCGCCCACACCTCCATTTCGCCGAAGCGCTGGCCGCCGAACTGCGCCTTGCCACCCAGCGGCTGCTGGGTCACGAGCGAGTAGGGGCCGATGGAGCGCGCGTGGATCTTGTCGTCCACGAGATGGTGCAGCTTCAGCATGTAGATGTAGCCGACCGTGACCTTACGATCGAACGGCTCGCCGGTGCGCCCGTCGAACAGCGTGGACTGGCCGGAGCGGTCGAGGCCCGCCTTCTCCAGCTGGATCTCGATGTCCGCTTCGTGGGCGCCGTCGAACACCGGGGTCGCCATCGGCACGCCCTTGCGGAGGTTCTCGCCCAGCTCCAGCACCTGGCCCTCGTCCAGCACGGTGATGTCCTCGGGACCATAGATGGTCTCGAGCGTCTCACGCACCGGCGCCAGGTCCTTCTTGCCGTAATAGGCATCCATGGCGGCGGCCACCTGCCGGCCGAGGCCCGCGCAGGCCCAGCCCAGATGCGTCTCCAGGATCTGGCCGACGTTCATGCGGCTCGGCACGCCCAGCGGGTTCAGCACGATGTCCACATTGGTCCCGTCTTCCAGGAACGGCATGTCCTCCACCGGCACGATGCGCGAGACCACGCCCTTGTTGCCGTGGCGTCCGGCCATCTTGTCGCCGGGCTGGATCTTGCGCTTCACCGCGACGAAGACCTTGACCATCTTCATCACGCCGGGGGGCAGCTCGTCGCCGCGCTGGAGCTTCTCCACCTTGTCGAGGAAGCGCTGCTCGAGGCGCTTCTTCGATTCGTCGTACTGCGCGCGAATGGCTTCGATCTCGGCCATCAGCGCGTCGTCGGCGATGGCGAACAACCACCATTGCGAGCGCGGATACTCGGTGAGCGCGGCCCGCGTCACCTCGGTGTCCTTCTTGAAGCCCTTCGGGCCGGCGATCGCCACCTTGCCGTCCAGCAGCTCGGTCAAGCGGCCGTAGACGTTGCGATCCAGGATCGCCTGCTCGTCGTCGCGGTCCTTGGCGAGACGCTCGATCTCTTCCCGCTCGATGGCAAGCGCGCGCTCGTCCTTATCCACGCCGTGGCGGTTGAACACGCGCACTTCCACGATCGTCCCGGTGGTGCCGGGGGGCAGCCGCAGGGAGGTGTCGCGGACGTCCGCGGCCTTTTCGCCGAAGATGGCGCGCAGGAGCTTTTCTTCCGGCGTCATCGGGCTTTCGCCCTTGGGGGTGATCTTGCCCACCAGGATGTCGCCGGCGCGCACTTCCGCGCCGATATAGACGATGCCGGCCTCGTCGAGATTCTTCAGCGCTTCTTCCGAAACGTTGGGAATATCGCGGGTGATTTCCTCAGGGCCGAGCTTCGTGTCGCGGGCCATCGCCTCGAATTCCTCGATGTGGATCGAGGTGAACACGTCTTCCTTGACGATGTTCTCCGAGAGCAGGATGGAATCTTCGAAGTTGTAGCCGTTCCACGGCATGAACGCGACGAGCACGTTCCGGCCAAGGGCCAGTTCGCCGAGCTCGGTCGAGGGACCGTCGGCGATGATGTCGCCCTTGTTCACCTGGTCGCCGACACGCACCAGCGGACGCTGGTTGATGCAGGTGGACTGGTTGGAACGCTGGAACTTCATCAGGCGATAGATATCGACGCCCGACTTGGAGGGATCAGCCTCCTCGGTGGCGCGGATAACGATACGGGTGGCGTCCACCTGATCGATCACACCGGTACGGCGCGCTGCGATGGCAGCACCCGAGTCCCGCGCCACGACCGCTTCCATGCCCGTGCCGACCAGCGGCGCCTGGGAGCGCACAAGCGGCACCGCCTGGCGCTGCATGTTCGAGCCCATCAGCGCGCGGTTCGCGTCGTCGTTCTCAAGGAACGGGATCAGCGCAGCCGCGACCGACACCAATTGCTTGGGCGACACGTCCATGAAGTCCACACGGTCCGGCGGGACCAGCAGCACGTCGCCGGCATGACGGCAGACGATCAGGTCTTCCTCGAACCGGCCGTCCTTATCGAGCGGGATATTGGCCTGCGCGACGTGGTACTTCCCCTCCTCCATGGCGGAGAGATAGACCACTTCGTCGGTCACGCGGCTGTCGTGGACGCGGCGATAGGGCGCCTCGATGAAGCCGTACTTGTTGACGCGCGCGAAGGTCGCCAGCGAGTTGATCAGGCCGATGTTCGGGCCTTCCGGCGTCTCGATCGGGCAGATGCGGCCGTAATGGGTCGGATGCACGTCGCGGACTTCGAAGCCGGCGCGCTCACGCGTCAGACCGCCCGGGCCAAGCGCCGAGAGGCGGCGCTTGTGGGTGATCTCGGAGAGCGGGTTGGTCTGGTCCATGAACTGCGAGAGCTGGGACGAGCCGAAGAACTCGCGCACCGCCGCCGCCACCGGCTTCGCATTGATCAGGTCCTGCGGCATCACGGTGTCGATGTCGACCGACGACATGCGCTCCTTGATGGCGCGCTCCATGCGCAGCAGGCCGACGCGATACTGATTCTCCATCAGCTCGCCGACCGAGCGCACGCGGCGATTGCCGAGATGGTCGATATCGTCGATCTCGCCCTTGCCGTCGCGCAATTCCACGAGCGTGCGGATGACCGCGAGAATGTCCTCGCGGCGCAGGATGCGCACCGTGTCCTCGGCGTCGAGGTCCAGGCGCATGTTCATCTTCACGCGGCCCACGGCCGAGAGGTCGTAGCGCTCGGAATCGAAGAACAGCGAATGGAACATCGCCTGCGCGCTGTCGAGCGTCGGCGGCTCGCCGGGGCGCATGACGCGATAGATGTCGAACAGCGCGTCCTCGCGCGTGACGTTCTTGTCCACCGCCAGGGTGTTGCGGATGTAGGCGCCGGTGTTGACGTGGTCGATGTCGAGGATCGGGATCTCGTTATACCCGGCCTCTTCGAGCGCCTTCAGCAGCTTTTCGGTGATCTCCTCGCCGGCCTCGGCGTGGATTTCGCCGGTGGAGGCGTTCACGAGATCTTCCGCGATGAACTGGCCGACCATTTCCTCGTCGGAGATCTTCAGGGCCTTCAGGCCCTTCTCGGCGAGCTGGCGGGCGGCGCGCACGGTCAGCTTCTTGCCGGCTTCGACCACGACTTCGCCGGTGTCGGCGTCGACCAGGTCGGAGACCGCCTTGTAGCCCTTCATGCGCTTGGGATCGAACGGCATGCGCCATCCGTCCTTCGCACGGGAATAGAGGATCTTCTCGTAGAAGGTGTCGAGGATCTCTTCGGAATCGAGGCCGAGCGCATACAGCAGGCTCGTCACCGGGATCTTGCGGCGACGGTCGATGCGCGCGTGCACGATGTCCTTGGCGTCGAACTCGATGTCGAGCCAGGAGCCGCGATAGGGAATGATGCGGGCGGCGAACAGAAGCTTGCCCGAGGAATGGGTCTTGCCCTTGTCATGGTCGAAGAAGACGCCCGGCGAACGGTGCATCTGCGAGACGATGACGCGCTCCGTGCCGTTGACGATGAACGTGCCGTTCATGGTCATCAGCGGGATGTCGCCAGTGTAGACGTCCTGCTCCTTGATGTCCTTCACGGACTTCGCGCCAGTGTCGGGATCGACATCGAACACGATCAGACGCAGCGTCACCTTCAAGGGGGCAGCGAACGTCATGCCGCGCTGGCGGCACTCGTCCACGTCGTACTTGGGCTGCTCGAACTCATACTTGACGAATTCCAGCATGGCCGCGCCGGAAAAGTCAGAGATGGGGAATACCGACTTGAACACCGCCTGGAGACCGTCGTCCACGCGCCCGCCCTTCGGCTCCTCGATCTGGAGGAATTGGTCGTAGGATGCCTTCTGAACCTCGATGAGGTTCGGCATCTGCGCGACTTCCTTGATCTTTCCGAAGAATTTGCGGATCCGCTTGCGACCGGTGAACGTTTGCGCCATCTCGATCCTCGTCCGTCCTGGCCCTTGCACGGAACGCGCCCCGACGAGGCACTCGCTCCGGCCCATAAGACCGCCATTGCTCCCGCGACGCAGAGGTTGGGGGCCCGAGAGCCATTCCCCTGCGCCTGCAACGGCTCGCCGGGTCGTCGCCTGCGCGGCGACCGGGAGAACCGTCCTGTACCTTCCCCGCCCCGGCCAGACCCCCGCCGGGACAGATGAAGCGGCCCCGGAAGATCCGGGGCCGCCTCGCTTTCAAAAGCTCACTTGAGCTCGACCTTGGCGCCAGCCTTCTCGAGCTGGGCCTTGAGCTTCTCGGCCTCGTCCTTGGCGATCCCTTCCTTGACGGCTTTGGGAGCGGCCTCGACGAGGTCCTTGGCTTCCTTGAGGCCCAGGCCGGTGATGGCGCGGACTTCCTTGATGACTTCGATCTTCTTGTCGCCGGCAGCGGCGAGCATGACCGTGAACTCGGTCTGCTCTTCGACCGGGGCCGCAGCGGCGCCGGCGCCGGGAGCAGCCGCAACCGCAACGGCGGCAGCGGCGGAAACGCCCCACTTCTCTTCGAGGAGCTTCGCCAGCTCGGCGGCCTCGAGGACGGTGAGGGAGGACAGCTCGTCAACGAGCTTGGTCAGGTCAGCCATTGTCGTGTCTTCCTAAGATAGGTTCGAAATTCAGGTTTGCGAGATCCAACCGCCTCACGCGGCCTCGTCCTGCTTGGCATAGGCCCCGAACACGCGGGCAAGCTTTGCTGCCGGCGCGGTGGTGAGCTGGGCGATCTTGGTGGCCGGGGCCTGGATAAGGCCGACCAGCTTCGCACGCAGCTCATCCAGGGAGGGCATGGTGGCCAGAGCCTTCACACCATCCGGATTCAGGGCCGTTTTGCCCATCGCGCCGCCGAGGATAACGAACTTGTCGTTGCCCTTGGCAAACTCGACGGCAACCTTCGGCGCTGCCACGGGATCGCTGGAATAAGCGATCAGCGTGGGACCCTTGAGCAGGGTCGCCACGTGGGCAACGTCGGAGCCTTCCAGAGCGATTTTGGCGAGGCGGTTCTTCGCCACCTTCACGGTCGCACCGTTCTGCTTCATCTGCCGACGAAGTTTCGACAGCTGAGCTACGGTGAGGCCGGAATAGTGGGCCACCACGACGACCGAAGTGTTCTGAAACACTTCAGTGAGCGTCGTGACGAGCTGTTGTTTTTCCGCTCGATCCACGTCTGGCTCTCTTTAAGCCTGTGGTGGAACCGAAAGCCGGCTCCACCGGTTGCGCCTTGCCGCTCGTCCGCTTCCCGGAAACGTCAACACGAGGATATATCCACGGGGAATACATCCGCATCAGACATGCCGGCCGCGCACGCGCGACGCTCACATGCCCTGTCCCCTCGGGAACCGGGTCACCGGCCACAAGGCACTGGTTCGAACCGATCTTGTTGCGACACGCGGGTGCGCATCGCGCGAAATCCGGTTTTCCCCGTCTATGCTGGCCCTCCAGAGGACAGCCTCGGGCGAGGTTGTCTGGCGAGGATTAAGCCATGCGAGCATGGCGCCTGCAGTCTCGGACAGGACTCTTGCCTCTCCGATATCCCGGTTCGAGAACCGGCAGATCAGACAGGCAATGAGGCCGGGCGGGCGAACCCTCCCAGCCCCTCCACCCGTTTCCGGGTGGAAGCTCGATCTATTCACGCGGGTGCGTTTCCACACCAGCGAAACATGCCATATAGAGGCTCGGGCGCGACTTGTCACGCCCTTTTCGCATTTTTTGCTTGACCAGCCGAAAATCCTGACACAGCCGGCTGCGACGCAGGCCCCGCCAGAACCCTCTCCCCGCTCAAGAAAAAAGGCCGGGCGCTGGCCCGGCCTCTTCATTCCTGCGTGCGGGACGCTCAGGCGCTGAGCACGGTGGAGGGCTCCACCTTGATGCCCGGGCCCATGGTCGAAGACACGGCGACGCGCTGCACATAAGTGCCCTTGGCGCCGGTCGGACGGGCCTTCACCACCGCGTCCACGAAGGCGCGGATGTTTTCGGCCAGCTTGTCGGCCGGGAACGAGGCCTTGCCGATGCCGCCATGGATGATGCCGGCCTTCTCGACGCGGAACTCCACCGCGCCGCCCTTGGCAGCGGCGACGGCGCCCTTCACGTCCATGGTCACGGTGCCGACCTTGGGGTTCGGCATCAGGCCGCGCGGGCCGAGGATCTTGCCGAGACGGCCGACCAGCGGCATCAGGTCCGGGGTCGCGATGCAGCGATCGAAATCGATCGTGCCGCCCTGGATGGTCTCCAGCAGGTCTTCCGCGCCGACGATATCGGCGCCCGCCGCCTTGGCTTCGTCAGCCTTGGCGCCGCGGGCGAACACCGCCACGCGCACGGTACGGCCCGAGCCGTTCGGCAGGTTGCACACGCCGCGGACCATCTGGTCCGCATGTCGCGGGTCCACGCCCAGGTTCAGCGCGACCTCGATGGTCTCGTCGAACTTGGCGGTGGTGCGCTCCTTGAGGAGCGTCAGGGCCTCGTCGAGGCCATAGAGCTTGAGGCGGTCGATGCCTTCGTGAGCTGCGCGGATGCGCTTGCCTTGGTTCGCCATCGTGCTCACCCCTGAACCTGGAGGCCCATGGAGCGGGCCGAGCCTTCGATCATCTGAACGGCCGCTTCCACGGAATCGCAGTTCAGATCCTTCATCTTCTTCTCGGCGATCTCCGCGAGCTGGGCGCGCGTGACCTTGCCGACGAAGGCGCCCTTGCCGGGCGTCTTCGAGCCCGAGCCGGGCTTCTTCTTCGTCTCGAGGCCGGCGGCCTTCTTGAGGAAGTAGGAGATCGGCGGGGTCTTCAGCTCGAACGTGAAGGAGCGATCCTGATAGACGGTGATGACGACGGGGATGGGCATCCCCTTCTCTTCCTTCGCCGTCTGGGCGTTGAACGCCTTGCAGAATTCCATGATGTTCAGACCGCGCTGGCCGAGCGCGGGTCCGATCGGGGGCGCCGGGTTGGCGCTGCCAGCCGCAACCTGCAGCTTGACGTAACCGGTGATTTTCTTCGCCATTTCAAAACTCCCGTAACATGGCCGAAGCCGCGCGCGGCGGTTCGGACCGGGGTGCGTGGTGCGGGTCGCAGGAGCGTTTGGCGAGACGCTCCGTCACCTCCCACGCTGGCCGCTCCCTAAGAAGGAGAGACCGAAAAACCTGTCCGGCCCCGGATCGGAAATCCGGGGCCGGGCAGGGAGCGGGTCACATAATGGAATTGTCGCGCCGGCGCAAGGGTGGCCGGCCGCGAGCCCGGATCGGGCTCAGACCTTCTCGACCTGGCCGAACTCCAGTTCCACCGGCGTGGCGCGGCCGAAGATGGAGACCGCCACCTTGAGGCGCGAGCGCCCCTCGTCCACTTCCTCGACGATGCCGTTGAAGGAGGCGAACGGGCCGTCGGAGACCTTCACGGTCTCGCCGACCTCGTAGCTGATGGACGGCTTCGGCCGCTCGATGCCTTCCTGGACCTGCTGAAGGATGCGCATGGCCTCCTTCTCGGAGATCGGCATCGGCTTGTTGTCGGCGCCGAGGAAGCCGGTCACCTTGGGCGTGTTCTTGATGAGGTGGAACGCCTCGTCGGTGAGGTCCATCTTCACCAGCACGTAGCCGGGGAAGAACTTGCGCTCGGCATCGACCTTCCGGCCGCGGCGCACTTCCACCACCTTCTCGGTGGGCACCAGGATCTGCTCGAACAGGTCGGTCAGCCCGCGTTGCTCCGCCTGCTCGCGGATCGAATCGGCGACCTTCTTCTCGAAGTTCGAATAGGCGTGAACGATGTACCACCGGTAGGACATGGGCGCTCTCAGTGGCCGATATTCAGGAGCAGGCTGATGCCGAAGCGCATCACCTGATCGGCGATAAGGAAGAATACGGACGCGATCAGCACCATCAGGAACACCATGGCGGTGGTGATGAGGGTTTCGCGCCGGGTCGGCCAGGTCACCTTCCGGGTTTCGGTGCGAACCTGCTGAAAGAACTCGGTGGGGCTGATCTTCGCCATGTCGCCTCGGCATCTCCGCGAACCTGCGCCCGCGCGATACCTTCTCCTCGCTGGCGGCGCCCGGAGCAGAAGCCCTGGGTCGGCCGTTCCAAAACCATCTCCGCCCGGAGCCGGAGCGCCTTCGCGGAATACGGACCGGGCTTTCCCGGCTTCGTGGCGCCGGCATTCGCCGGTGCGCCACGGGTCATTCCCTTTGTGGATCAGGAAATGCGCCGGCTGGCAAATCAAGCCGCGGTGTCTTCCCGGTCCGTCCGGCCGCCCGCTTTCGCCGCGCCGGATGTCTGCCTGCCTTGCCCTCGACTGCCTAAACCTTCGCCGCGCCTGGCAGGAGTGGAGGGACTCGAACCCCCAACCCCCGGTTTTGGAGACCGGTGCTCTAACCAGTTGAGCTACACTCCTAGGCCCGCGCACGCGAGGGGTAAGCACCCCCGCGCCGGGAAAACGACCCAGCGCATCGGGGCCTTGTGTCTAGTCAGCGAAACAGCATCTGTAAAGAGGGGTCGCAGGGGAGCCTGCGGGCTATCCCCAACCGCCGCGGGCGGAAAAGGAAATGGGTGCCGGAACGAAAACGGGCCGGCTTTGCAGCCGGCCCGTCCCGTCCAAACGCCTTGCGGCGCCAGATCACTCGATGATTGAAGCGACGACGCCAGCGCCGACGGTCCGGCCACCTTCACGGATGGCGAAGCGCAGCTTCTCCTCCATGGCGATGGGAACGATCAGGGCCACGTCCATCGAAACATTGTCCCCGGGCATCACCATTTCGGTGCCCTCGGGAAGCGTGCAGATGCCCGTCACGTCCGTCGTGCGGAAGTAGAACTGCGGGCGGTAGTTGGTGAAGAACGGCGTATGACGGCCGCCTTCTTCCTTCGTCAGGATGTAGGCTTCGGCCTTGAACTTCGTGTGCGGCTTCACCGAACCCGGCTTGCACACCACCTGGCCGCGCTCCACGTCCTCGCGCTTGGTGCCACGCACCAGGATGCCCACGTTGTCGCCCGCCTGGCCCTGGTCCAGCAGCTTGCGGAACATTTCGACGCCGGTCACCGTGGTCTTGGTGGTCGGGCGGATGCCGACGATCTCGACTTCCTCGCCCACCTTGATGATCCCGCGCTCCACGCGACCCGTCACAACCGTGCCGCGGCCAGAGATCGAGAACACGTCCTCGATCGGCATCAGGAACGGCAGGTCAACCGGACGCTCCGGCTGCGGGATGTAGCTGTCCACCGCCGCCATCAGCTTGAGAACCGCCTCATGGCCCAGCTCGGGGGACTTGCCCTCGAGCGCCATCAGCGCCGAGCCGTGGATGATCGGGATGTCGTCGCCCGGGAAGTCGTACTTCGACAGAAGCTCGCGCACTTCCATCTCCACGAGCTCGAGCAGCTCGGGATCGTCCACCATGTCGCACTTGTTCAGGAACACCACCAGCGCAGGCACGCCCACCTGGCGCGCAAGCAGGATGTGCTCGCGGGTCTGCGGCATCGGGCCGTCGGCAGCCGACACCACCAGGATCGCGCCGTCCATCTGCGCCGCACCCGTGATCATGTTCTTCACATAGTCGGCGTGGCCGGGGCAGTCCACGTGCGCATAGTGGCGGTTCGCGGTCTCGTATTCCACGTGCGCCGTCGAAATCGTGATGCCGCGCGCCTTCTCTTCAGGCGCCTTGTCGATCTGGTCGTACGCCGTGAACGTCGCGCCACCCGCTTCCGCAAGCACCTTCGTGATCGCGGCCGTCAGGGACGTCTTGCCATGATCAACGTGACCAATGGTGCCGATGTTGCAGTGCGGCTTGTTGCGTTCAAATTTTGCTTTGGCCATCTTCTCTCTCAGTCCTTCGGTGGCGCCGTATCAGGCTGCAAAAAGGCCGCCGTGGGATAGGGGGTTTCGGGAAAGTTCGCAAGACCCGGCCTGCGCCCGAAGCGCGCAGGTGGCATGCGGAACACCATGTCGGACGCCAAATGCGGCAGGCATCGACACATCTTCCGCCCCGATTCGCGCCACGCGCCCTGGCCCTCCCTGCGGCCGTGCGCCCGTCAAAAAACGCGGAACGCTCGGCTTGGCGCATGGGCCGGCGACGGCACATGATCTGGAGCGGGTGAAGGGAATCGAACCCTCGTCATCAGCTTGGAAGGCTGTTGCTCTACCATTGAGCTACACCCGCGTACCGCGCGAAGCGGGCGGACCATGCCGGGCGAAGCGAACGTTTCCGGCCTTTCGGCCCAGGATCCGCCGCCCCGATGCCGGGACCGAACCCGGCTTTTCTCGCCGCCATCCGCTCCCGCATGCCCCATCATGGCGCGCGGCAGCCATAACACAGGAGATTCCGTCGCAAAAGCCCCACCGGGATCCATGCACAGGCGCCCGCGGTGGGCACGCGCTCGAACAAGCATGCGCGGCGAATGCGCTGTGCCAGCACCCACGATCCTCGGATTCTGGAAATGCGCGGCCCCAGCGCACGACGACGGGTGGTGGAGGGGGTTGGATTTGAACCAACGTAGGCAGAGCCAACGGATTTACAGTCCGTCCCCTTTAACCACTCGGGCACCCCTCCACATCGACGCCCGTCGTCTTGTCCCTCACCTGCCGATTTCCGGCCGAGGGTTCAAGCGCTGACCCAGAACCGGAAGCCGGCTCAGGTCCTTTTCCGCGCCCCCGAAGCGGCGCTCCGGGGTCACAAGGATCGGCTTTATGTGAGGGGCTCCCGCACAAGTCAACCGGAAATGAGGCCTCGTCCACCACGCGTGACGATGATGCGCGCCGCGCGGCGCGGAGCGCGCGCCTGCTCCATAGATAAGGCATGCTGGGGGAGATAGGCAGGCTGCGCCCAGCCGCCCCCAGCCGAGGCATTCATGATCGCATCCCGGATCTTCAAGAGCGCCCGCCTGCAGTTCGCCTTGCTGGGCCTCGCCCTTGCCTGCGCCTCCCCGCCCGCCTCGGCGGCAACCATCACCGTGCTGACGGCCGGCGCGTTCAAGCCCGTGCTCATGGCGCTGAAAGCCGATTTCGAATCGGCCGGCGGCCACAGCCTGCTTGTGGATAACGACACCGCCGGCGCGCTGGTGAAGCGGATCGCGGGCGGAGAACGGTTCGATCTCGTGATCCTGCCGCCGTCGGCGCTCGACGCCCTCGCCAAGAGCGGCCGCATCGCCGCCGGGCCGTCGGTGGAGGTGGCGCGGGTCGGCATCGGCGTCGCGGTTGCGGCGGGCGCACCGAAGCCGGACATTTCCACGGTTCCCGCGTTCCGTCAGGCGCTGCTCGACGCTCGCAAGGTCGCGTTCATCGATCCGGCCTCCGGCGGATCGAGCGGACCCTATCTGATCCGCCTGTTCGAGCAGCTCGGCATCGCGCAGGAGATGAAGGCCAAAAGTGTGCCGGTGGCCGGCGGGCTGGTGGCGAACCGCCTTCTCTCGGGGGAAGCGGATCTCGCCCTGCACCAGATCAGCGAGATTCTCGCGGTGAAGGGCGTGGTGCTGGTGGGGCCGCTACCGGCGGAAATCCAGAACGAGACCGTCTATGCCGCCGCCATCGCCGCCGACACCCAGCATCGCGCGGCCGCGCAGGCGCTCATCGGCGCGCTCACCGGCCCGAAGGCGGCCAAGGTGCTGTTGGAAATGGGCATGATGCCGCCCCGTCCCTGAGCCGGCGCGCCCGCGCGGCCTCATCTTTGAGGCCGTTCGGCGTCCTTTGGCCCTTGCGCGCAAAGGCCGGCTCTGACATCGCTGTGGCCATGTCTGATCGGCCAAGCCGCCCCCCGTCCCGTCCCGGCTCCCGCCCCGCCTTCGGCGACAAGGCGGGCAAGCGCCCGTTTCCGCCCCGCCGCCCCCGCGGCGGCGGCCCGCCGCCCAAATGGGAGGGCGAGGACGATGTCGCTTTGCTCTACGGCTGGCACACGGTGACCGAGGCGCTCGCCAACCCCAAGCGGCGGTTCCGCAAGATCCTCGCGACCGAGAACGCCATCAACCGCCTCGCCGAGGAAGGCTTCAAGCTGCCCATGGCGCCGGAAATGGTGCGGCCGGGGGACATCGACAAATTGCTGGGCCCGGATGCGGTCCACCAGGGGCTGCTGGTGCACAGCGATCACCTGCCCTCCCCCTCCCTGCGGCAGGCGGCCAAGCACGACCTCGTGCTGGTGCTCGACCAGATCACCGACCCGCACAATGTGGGCGCGATCGTGCGCTCGGCGGCGGCATTCGCCGTGGGCGCCATCATCACCACCGCCCGCCACAGCCCGCCGGCCACCGGCGTGCTGGCGAAAAGCGCCTCCGGCGGGCTGGAGCACGTGCCGTTCTGCCTCGTCACCAATCTGTCCCGTGCGCTCACCGAGCTGAAGGAGAACGGCATGCTGGTGGTGGGCCTCGACAGCGAAGGCGAGGCCGACCTCGAGGACACCAAGCTGCGGGCGCCGCTTGCGCTTGTGCTCGGCGCCGAGGGCAAGGGCCTGCGCCAGCTCACCCGCGAGACCTGCGACGTGCTGGCCCGGATCGACCTGCCCGGCGCCATCAAGAGCCTGAATGTCTCCAATGCCGCCGCGCTCTCGCTTGGTATCGCCCGGCGCGCCTTGAAGAAAGCCGGCTGACTTTTTCTGTCGACCGGCAGCCCATATTGCGTGCAGCGCACCATATTTCGCCCTGCACCTAAGACCATTTGCCAATCGCACGGGCGATCAAGCTCAGTCATCTTTCTCCCATGGCGCAAAAGCGTCGGTTCGATTCAATCCGCGCACGAATGACGCGGAAGGGCGAGACTTGGGAGGAAATGCCACTCCGGCTCCACGCCGGAGCCATGGCCGGTTCCCGCAGGATTGCCCAGTCGCGCCGCGTTCGCGCCGCCAGATCCACCTCCCCGAGGGGAGGACAGGCGATCCTTGAGGGAGGAAAACTTCATGACTGTGACGACTGCGGGGCCCGTCGCCAAGGGCGTGCCGATGACCCGGGAGGAGAAGAAGGTCATCTTCGCCTCGTCCCTGGGCACGGTTTTCGAATGGTATGACTTCTATCTCTACGGTTCTCTCGCGGCCATCATCGGCGCGCAATTCTTCAGCGCCTATCCCCCTGCGACCCGCGACATCTTCGCGTTGCTGGCGTTCGCCGCCGGCTTCCTTGTGCGCCCCTTCGGTGCGCTGGTGTTCGGCCGTCTCGGCGATCTCGTCGGGCGCAAATATACCTTTCTCGTCACCATCCTGATCATGGGCCTGTCGACCTTCATCGTCGGCATCCTGCCCAATGCGGCGACCATCGGCTTTGCCGCTCCCGTGATCCTGATCGCGCTGCGCCTGCTGCAGGGCCTCGCGCTCGGCGGCGAATACGGCGGCGCGGCGACCTATGTGGCGGAACATGCGCCGCAGGGCCGTCGCGGCTTCTACACCTCCTGGATCCAGACCACGGCCACGCTCGGCCTGTTCCTGTCGCTGATCGTCATCCTCGTCACCCGTTCCGTGGTGGGCGAAGCCGACTTCGCGGCCTGGGGCTGGCGCGTGCCGTTCCTGATCTCCATCGCTCTGCTCGGCGTGTCGGTGTGGATCCGTCTGACCCTGAACGAATCCCCCACCTTCAAGCGCATGAAGGAAGAAGGCACGGGCTCCAAGGCCCCGCTCTCGGAAGCCTTCGGCGAGTGGCGGAACCTGAAGTTCGTCATCATCGCGCTGCTCGGCCTCACCGCCGGCCAGGGCGTGGTGTGGTACACGGGCCAGTTCTATGCCCTGTTCTTCCTGCAATCGATCCTGAAGGTCGACGGCTACACCGCCAACCTGCTGATCGCCTGGTCGCTCGTGCTCGGCACCGGCTTCTTCGTGTTCTTCGGCTGGCTGTCGGACAAGATCGGCCGCAAGCCGATCATCCTCGCGGGCTGCCTGATCGCCGCCTCCTGCTACTTCCCGCTGTTCAACATGATCACCACCGCGGCCAACCCGGCCCTGGAAAAGGCGATCACGTCGGTGAAGGTGGCGGTGGTCGCCGATCCCGCGACCTGCGGCAGCCTGTTCAACCCGGTGGGCACCCGCGTCTATACCGCCCCGTGCGATCTGGCGCGTGACTTCCTCGCCAAATCCTCGGTGCGCTACTCCACCGAAGCGGCGCCCGCGGGCACCCCCACCACGATCCGCATCAACGACACGGTGGTGCCGTTCGGTCCGGACTTCGGCAAGGCCACCACGGCCGCGCTGCAGGCTGCGGGCTATCCCAAGGCGGGCGATACGAACATCGTGAAGATGTCGCATCCCTTCGACATCTTCCGTCCGCAGCCGGCCGCGGTCATCGGCATCCTGTTCGTGCTCGTGATCTTCGTGACCATGGTGTACGGGCCGATCGCGGCGGCGCTGGTGGAATTGTTCCCCACCCGTATCCGCTACACCTCCATGTCGCTGCCCTACCACATCGGCAACGGCTGGTTCGGCGGCCTGCTGCCGGCCACCGCCTTCGCCATGGTGGCCGCCACCGGCGACATCTACTACGGCCTCTGGTATCCGATCGTCATCGCTTTGATGACCTTCGTCATCGGCCTGCTGTTTGTGCCGGAGACCAAGAACCGGAACCTCGACGACTGGCACTCGCACTGAGTGGAGCGCTCCGGCGGTCGGCCCTCACGGGCCGGCCCAGGGCGGATGGCCGGCTGCCCCGGCCCTTCGCCTGCGACGGCCCCGCCTCGGCGGGGCCGTCTGCGTTTGCAGGCCCCGTTCGAGGCCGCTCAGCTGGGGAGCGGGACGAGGACATCTTGTTCCCGGCGCCGTGCGCTGGTAGGCATGCCGCAGATGGCCACGGCGCCGAAAGGGCCCGCTGGCTCGAAGCCGGTTTAGCTCAGCGGTAGAGCAGCGGTTTTGTAAACCAGCTTGGTGAGCGCCGGCTAGCGCCTGTTTGTCAGAAAAACATCTTATACTACAATGACATAGAACGCTCGCTGATGCCGTGTGTTCCGTCGCGATCGTATCGGTAATCGGTTTTTCACGGCACGGCACACGGCACAGCCCAATTTCCGAGGTTCTCGACCCGTTCTCAGGATCACTCCGGCATCATTGCCGCATAGAACGGCAGCCTCTCGCCCTGTCCTGTCTCTCTTAAATATCGCACCCAATCCCTAGGGATGGGATGCAGGGAGATCCCACCCAGGCGGCTGCACCCGGTGCACCGCATCCGGCTGGATATTTTGGAGAGAGGGGTGGCGTCAGCTTGGCGGAACGAAGCAGAGGGCAGGTGCACCTTGTGCCGGCAGATCGGGCATTCCGCGATGATGACAGGGCTTGCCGCTTTTGCTTCGCCCAATAGGATCGGTGGAACCTGAGATCCCTTTCGTCGCATCTGGACTCACCCCCTACATTCGGGGCAAGCTCACATGAGAACGAAATGAGAACAACCGCGACCGGGTACCGCAATGTGCAACCTGTACAGCCAGACGTCGACGCTCCAGGCAATGCGGGATTTCACGCGCTACATCCGCGAGCACTCCAGCATCGGAAATCTCCAGCCGCAGCGCGGCATATTTCCAGATCAGCTGGCACCGATCGTGCGCAATGCCACAGACGGGGCGCGTGAGCTTGCAATGGTCCGCTGGGGCATGCCCAGCTCAAAGAAAGCCCTCTTCGACGCCGCAACCCGCCGCGCCGACAAGCTGCGCGCCAAGGGCGCGCTGGTCGATTTTGATGAGCTGTTGAGGATGGAGCCCGACAGCGGCACGACCAATGTGCGCAACGTCACCAGCAAGCATTGGAAGCCCTGGCTCGGCGTCGAGAGCCGATGCGTCGTCCCGTTCACGAGCTTTAGCGAGTTCAATCGGGACGCCGGAGGGGACGTCTGGTTCGCGCGCGATGAGACGCGCCCCCTCGCGTTTTTCGCCGGCATCTGGACGCCGCAGTGGACATCGGTCCGCAAGATCAAGACCGGCCTGGAGACGATCGACCTGTTCGCATTCCTGACAACCGATCCGAATGCCGTGGTCGGACCGATCCACCCCAAGGCGATGCCGGCGATCCTCACAGATCCGGAAGAGGTTGAGGCGTGGCTGACTGCGCCATGGGAAGAGGCTTGCCGCCTGCAACGACCGCTGCCCGATAACGCCCTCATGGTGGTCGCGCGCGGATCGAAGAACGACGGACCGGCGGATGTCCTCTGACAGCCCCACCATGGATCTCGCCAACATGCGAGAGAATGGCGTTCGGGACCTCTTGGTGTCCTGCCTGGATTGCAATCACTCCGCCGAGGTCAACGTGGATCGCTTTCCCGGCTACCTGTTCGTGCCGACGATGGCGCGGCGGTTTTGGTGCTCTCGCTGCGGCTCCCGTAAGATCGAGAGCCGGCCGGCATGGCACTCAGGCAAGCGAGCATAACCCGCATTGTCTAGCTCGCCGCAGCATCCCGAGCATGCCAATCGAGCCAAGAGTAAAGGTCGTCCAATCGCCGGTAGAGACCCGGTCCGAGTGGATTCACAACCCTCAAGTCCGGCTCTATCGGCATCGCCTCGCTGATGTGATCGGCCCCGGTGACGTCGCCGCTGCCCGGCCGGTGGATCTCCACGATGATCCCGCCCCGCGCGCGAATTGCGTCGGCCTCATTGGTGAACCTGACGTCATCCGCGACGACCCGAGGTGCTGCCACCGGCGCACTCCAGGCCTGAGTCCGCAGATCCGATGCAATCATCCGCACGAAACCATGCTCGCGCTCAAGATACTCGGCCGCAGTCGTTTTGCCGACACCGGCGCGTCCGGTGAGTCCAATGATCAAGGCATGGCCTCCAATATGCCCCGCCTCCTAGAAAGGGAGGCGGGATCACAGGGCATAACGCCGTTAATATTCTGCGATAATAGTCTCAAGTGAGGCCTTCTCAGCGCGCAGCCGCGCCTTCACTGACTCTGTCTTATCAATGAAGTCACGATGCGGGCCAGACCGGTAGCGCTCTTCGCGGCAGTCGATCATGTTTAAGCACGTGTTGATGAAGCTAATACGCGTCAACGTCTGTTGCACAAAGTTCATTTTGCAATCTCTCTATGATAACTGGCCCTCCTTAAACAACATAGCACCGAAGACTTGGGGCTACACTAAAAATCCGGGCATTTTCCGGGGCGTTTCGTGGTGAGATTGACCCCATCGACCACCTCCGCCCCATACGCGCCATATCCAGCGAGGTCCACCCAGGAGTCCGAATGGCTCGGGTCGTTAGCAAGCCGAGCTATTTTTACCGCCGCCATGCATAGGGCGACCTGATACGGCTCCACATCCGCTCCGAGGATCGCCGCCCAAAGCCTTGCAATCAGCGTGGCATTGTCTTCTGGGGACCCATAACTCTCTTGCCGGTGAGTGACGGCGGCGACAGCGGATTCCAGACACTCGAAGCGGTTCAAGGCAGCGCCTCCATCTCGACGATCGGCTTGCCGGCGCGCTGGAAGAACTCCGCTTCCATCGCCATGCCGACGCTTTTCTCCCAGCCGGGCAACCGGACTGCGACAAGAACGCTTGCTGCCCGCATGAACGGTTCGTTCTGCGTCATCCACAGATCATGAGAGAGCGGATCGATCCGCCCGATTTCTGCAACATGGTGCGAGTGGACGATCGGGCTGAAGACCTTGATGCCGCGCTCTACGAGATGCGCGGCATGCCGGGCGGCGTCATAGGCGGCTGATGGGCGGCCGGCGCCATAGAGGCTGTATGGTGTGGCGAGATATACGAAGCTCGGAAGGCCGCGAAGATCGTCTAATGTCATAGGGGTTTCCCCGGTTCCGCGCGCTCAAAGGCCAGCACGGCAGAGCCCTTGACCTCGCGGCGCATGGTCGAGAGCACGACCTCGATCGTTTCTTCTATGAGCGCCCGTACTCTCGGATCACGGGTGCCCTTCATGTCCGCGAGAAGATTCCGAATGGCTTGGCTGCGGACGGCGATGATATCCTCGTCTGCGGGCACGTATTCCTCGCTCATGCCGGCACCCCCACTGCATCCATGATCGCGACGCGGGCGCGCCCGATCTCGCCAAACGACTGGTGATATGTGATCGCCTGGAGGGATCGCCCGGACAGGAAGCCGGAGCCGAAATGCCACGCGTCTTGAGCGACCGGGCTCTGGTGGATCTCGCAGATCACCCCCTCGCCTTCCGTCGCGGTCTTGGAGGAGTGATGGAGGTGGAATCCGTGGACATACCGGAATTGGGTAGCGCCCCAGTCCTCGGCACGACGGTGCGCCATGATGGACGGCATCTTGCCGATCTTGACCATGTGGCCGTGCGTGGCGCCGAAGAGGACGCGGCCGAACCGCATCCACCAGAATAGGGACGGGTCAACGTCCACCGTCACGCGGGGCTCGTTGCGATACCAACCCAAGAGGAAATAGGCGATCGCGACGCTGGCGTGTTCGTCGTGGTTGCCCTTGAGGATGCGGACGGTCACCTGCTGGTGGCGTGCGAGGCAGGCGTCCACAGTGCGCACCAGGAGCCTGGAGGCGACGCCAATCACCTTGTCGTAGCGCCCGTCCACGTCCAGAGAATGGCCCGAGCGCGATGTCCTGTTTTCGCTATTGTCGGCATGTATCAAGTCGCCACCGCCGAGCACCACTGCATTTCCCGAAGCGGGTGTCCGAGAGACAAGATCGGCAACGCCATCGCCGATGACGGATTCGGCGATCTTCAGATCCCAATTGGTCCCGGTTTCGCCGCGCCAGGCGAAGAGGCCGATATGCCAGTCTGCCAGAGGAACCAGGGTCAGCAGATCATCGCTGACGTGCGCCGGGCTCGGAACGGGTGCGGCGGCGTGCTCATAATCTGAAAAGGCGGACTTGATCGCATCGGCTATGGCGAGCGGGTCGAGTTCGCCTTCCCGCGTCTTGATCCATTGCCCGATAATCCGGTTCTCAGCGTCCACATAAGCGGAAACGCCTTTGACGACGTGGCCGGCTGGCACCGCGAATTCCTCGCCTGGCGCCGGCTCCTGCTGCACCCATTGGCGCACAACCTCTTCGTTTTCGTCGAGTTCCGCGGATGTTTTGGTGATGACAAAGCCCGGAAGGACCGGCTTTGTGCCGAGCATCCCGAGGGCGGCCGCACTATCCAGCCGTTCGCGAAATGCTTGCCGAGATATCCCGATCTCGCGCGCTGCCGCGCTCTTGTTCCCTGGATTTCGCGCAAGTGCCTCCACAGCCTCCCGCGCTTTGGCTTCGTCTTTGGGCACGCCCATTGGTTCTGGCCTCGCGATGTTCGGGGGTTAATCCTGTGTCCGGCGGGGACGAGGGAGTGGCTTGCCCTCAAACATGCGATCGAAGCGGTCCCCGAGCTTGTCGATGGCGCCGACGACCCGGTCTTCCAACTCCCGCATGGACTCTCGCGAGACGTAGTCCTTGGCGACCTGCTCCCGGAACTTCGCCAGATCGGCCGACAGCATCTCGGCTTTCATGCCGGCGGTCTGCGCTGCATTTTCCGCTTTCGCGATGGCGTTCTGCGCCACGATGTTCGCCGTTTCAGCGGCGGAGCTGGCCTTGCTGATGCGATCGGAGAGGTTCATCCAGAAGATGATGAGGGCGCAGACGGCGGCGCCTGCCGTGGCGATGTTGCCCCAATCCATCACTTGCCCCCGCCGATGGCTTCCGCTTCCGCGTCATAGAGCGCCAGCAACCGTTTTCCGCAGCCGGACAGGCGCACCTCAGAGGCCCGCAGCTTCCCGACCAGGGTGACGATCTCCTTCGCCGACATGGCGCCGGAACCCGGAGGCTTCTTTGTCACTTCGGAAAAGCACGTCCGAAGATCCGCCGGCACTGCCGAGAGTTCGATCTTAGGGGGCGCTCCAGAGACCCCGCAGGCCATCAGCGGTAGCGTCATCAAGACAGGCGCCAGCAGGCGTGCGGGATTCCAGGTCATGTGTTTTCCCTTCAAGCGCGGTGATATCGGCGGCATTGCTGGCTGCCGCGATTGAATCGAGGTGGAGGGCGTCCGCCTGCTTCTGCATCTGGAGGAGGCGGACGTTCGCGGCGGCGAGTTGTTCTCGGAGGGCTGCGGCCTCGCTGATGGATTGGCCCGCAGCAACGCCCGCGGTCCAACACGCCCCCGCCACAAGAGCCGCCCCAACAAGCGAGGCGATGCGCCCATAGGGAAGAGGGAAAAGGCCATAGATGATGGCCCCTACGCCGATCAGTCCAAGGAGGCCGGCAAGCGCCGACACCCAGCCGGACGACAGGAAGGACAGAGTCCAGGCGATGACGTTCATGAAGCCCTCAGGAGCCAGAAGGAGGTGGGGGATCGTCGGACGGGCTGTCGATGTCCCGCAGGTGCGCCAGGAAGTTGCGGTCGTCCCACACGGCGCCAAAGACATAGGAGCCGATGGTAGACCCCATCAGCAGGAGCACCCCGCTCGCGATCGTGCGCGAGAGTTCGTGGTCTTGCCCCCAGCCCGTGAGGTAGATGATTTCCCCGCCGCAGAAGAGGAGGACGGCGACAATGATCCGTCGCCGAATGGTCCAAGACGGACGGCTTAGGCCGCCGCGGCGCCGGCCGCGAGCGCGCGCTTGACGTATCCCAGCCATTCCAATTGATCCTGATAGCCGTTGGGGATTTGGCTGGTTTTCACCGTGCCGACGTTGATGATCCGGGCGATCGACAGGGCATCGTTCTTGTCGGCGTAGGCGTTCAGGTTTCCGTCCGACCACTCGTAAAGCGAGGGCAGAAGGATGTTCTGAGGCTCCAAGAGCGCATCGGGATTGGACACGAGGTCCACGCCCATGCGCTTCCCATATTCCGCATAGGCGCCCTTGCCCGTCGTCTGGAGAGGTCCGCGCCCGCGATAGCGATACCCGTCGCCAGTCTCGGGGCCGCCATTGCCCATGCGGTTGCCGTACACGATGTTGAAGAGCTTCTCGCCTTGCCCTGCGAGCGCGACAAGCTCGGACTTGCTGCGGAAGTACCTGTGCCAGTTCCCGCGATCCCATTGGTCCGACAGGTTTTTGGCAGTGTAGCCGGCGCTTTCCACCAGGACCCGGAATCCGCCAGTCTCGGAGAGACATCGGGCGAGGAAATGCGACAGACGAAGATTTGTCGTGAGGCTGTAGGTGGCGAACAGATCGTCCGCATATTTGTCCAGCGCTTCGACATAGGCCGGCTGTGCGCGGGTCGCGATTTTGCGCACCACGTCGATTGCTCGCATGGGGATCACCTCAGATTTTGGGCATAAAAAAACCGCCTCGGCGGGCGGCGGGCAGGCCAGAAATGCCGCGGACGGCTAGCCCCAGCGGACATCCATCGTGTTGTAGGCACGGAAGAGCGGGACCGAGGCGCCCTTGATCGCCTCGCCCGGCGTCGCGCCGACGCCGAACGTGTCGCCGAGCGCGAATGCCCCGCTGTCGCTGCGGATCAGGTCCACAGAGACCCTGACCGCACCGCGCGCATGGACGCGCCCGCGTTGACCGGGGCGAATATCCTCCATCGCGATCCCGGCGAGTTGGGTCACGGGGTCAAACGATGTCATCTTGCGGCAGTTCTTCTCAGTCGTGTTGTAGGCGACGACGTGCTTTTGGCGGATCGCCTCGGTGCTCGTGTTGACCAGCACAACCTCTTCCGTCGCATAGGTCGGGCGATAGAGCAGCTCAGTGTTATAAAGAGATGCCGTCGCGGTAGCACCCAAAGTCGAGTTGATCGTGTTGACGATCGAGGTGTTGCTGGACGCGGTGTAGTTGCTGTTAAACGTCACCGTGACAGGCGCCCCACCATCAACGGTGATGACCAGCGACACCGGGTTGCTGGTGCAGTCGCCCAACCTCTTGCCAATGCTGGTGATCTGCAGGTTACTGGATGGACCAGTCAGAGCATCCGCAATGTCGAATGAACCCCATACCGCCCCCTTGAGACCACCGCCGGACGGATACGTCACCACGTCGCCGAAAATGATCGGCACTGCCGTCCCGCTGACCGTCACCGCGCTTGTGTCGAGCGTGCTTGCGCTCTCTATTTTTAGAGCGCGTGTGCCTCCGTCTCGCACGAGATAGGGCGTTGGGGAACAGTTGATGAGCGTTATCCCGTATTCGTTCCGCACTGCCGGCTGATAGGCCAGCGTTGACTGATACCAAGGTGTTGGCTGCACCGACAACGCGCCGACTATCGAGCAACTGTCGAGCACTACGATATCGCGCTGGCCGGACCCGAGCGACGAAATGGAGGCCCCATAGCCCCCGATAAGCCCCCCTTCGTCACGGGAAGAGGCGAGCACACACCCGTGCGCGGTGATCATGGATGGCCTCTGGAAGTTAGCCCGTGTGTGCGCGTGCAGGCCACCCACGGGGCCTGTCAATCGGCACCGCTCGTAGTGGAGGTGCGCGCCCGAGCTAGTCCCGTGACCAACGGGGAGCTCCGATGCCCAGACCGTCAGGCCGCCATGCGCCGCCTGATACGCGCGCGCCTCGTCGTTGCCGAGGTGCTCAATGTCGCAATCCTCGACCCACATGGTGATGTCGTATGTATCTGGGAGATTATTTGTTTCTGCGTGGATCGCATATCGCATATTTTGACACGTGATACGCAAGTTTGTAATTTTCGTATGTTTATCCAGCCATAGAGTGGACGTTGCTGCAATCGTATTCGGGTCGGTTTCGGGAGGTAGGTATCCCCTAAGCCACGGCTTGACCGGACCAATGCCCCTGATATCGACGTAATGCTTGGGGCGGCCCTCAACATCGGTGTAGGTTCCAGAGTAGACTCGGATTTCGTACCGGTTTGTTTCCGATGCGTCTGTGATCGCCGCGAGGGCCGCCGGGATGGTCGGATAGGTCGCGGCAGGTCCCACATAGACCGTGTGGGCGTAGCTGTTGCCAGCGGTTGCCGCATCAACCGCCTGAGATACCGCAGCGGCAGTGGTGTCGATGGCAGACCACTGGACGGATAGCGAGAGGTTTTCAGACGAAACGGTATTGATTGCCGATGGTGTTGCGATCACCTCGACACGTATGCCCTCAAGGCCGATATAGGCATCGGCCGCAAGTGCCGATGAACCACCTTTTTGATAGTACCAATTCCAAGCGGTCTCTGTTCCAGAAAGCGCGACCTCGAATTTGACAGTTCGGCGGTTTGTACTGATCTGGCTGCTCACAATATTCGTGAGGCTGTGGCCGGCCCAGAGGGGGGTGAATGTGAGCGCCCAATTATCACTGGTCGCAAAATCCGCATAGATGCGAACGGTGCGGCTCGCATATTGAGACTGCAAATCGGCCGGGATCGGGATTATCGGCTGGATCAACGAGGACGCGCCGCTACTTCCCGCCGGGATCGTGAACCCAGCCACGTCGCCCGCGCTATTTACACGGGGCGTCGCACCGTTGAGCGCCTGAACGGCAAACGTCGTAACCCGCCCAAAGACATCCGCGATCCCGGTGGTGTTCGCCGCGATCGACGCCTGTAAACTCTGGGTGGCGGTCGCGACGCTCTTGGCGACCAAATAATCGAGCAGCGCGTCCCCGACTGATGTGGATTTGATCGTGCCTGGCACGACCGGATACCAGCTCAATGACGCGAGTTGCACGGCGTGAGCGTTCGCGGCAGTCACCGGCGCAGCGAACTGGAACGTCACGCCCGCTGACGTATCGGTCGGATCGAGCGTAAATGAGACCACCTTCACGATTTTCGTGCCGGTCTGATAGAGCCGCTCAACCGAGCCGGTGCCGATCGTTGTGCTGCCGCGCCGCACCTGTGCGGTTGCGGAGGCGAGCTGCGGGCGCTCGGCCAGCAAGTTGGCCGTCGCATCAAAAACAGCGACCATATAAACGGTGCAGCCCGCAAATCGGGCGATCTGGTCCGCCGTGATGGGCGCGCGCGCGGTGAAATATGAGTTCGTTCCAGCGCTTAGCGCCGGGACGCTCATCCCCTGCACGATCCCGTTGACGAGGATCGTCGTGGCCCCGCTCGCGGTCGCAAAATTCGCGGTGTTAACGGTCGTCACGATCTCGCCAACCGTGAGCTGGTTCGCATCCGCAAGCACCGCGAGCGCCGGCACCGTCGCATTCGACGTTTTCAGCCAAATCCCTGAATCCCTGACATATTCGCCGTTGTTGATTCCGTCCCGGTCCACCACGCCTACGGCGCCGTCCGGATAGGACGCGGCCACCGCATTGAGCAGGGAAAGGCTGGCCTTCCGCACCCGCCCCGAGGCGACAGCCCCCTGCGCCTGGTCGCGCGCGGCCTCAGAGGCGGTCTGCGCGGCGACAGCACCCGTCTGTGCGGCTACAGCGCCAGTCTGCGCGCCGAGAGCCACCGTGGCGTTCGTGGCCGTGGTCGAGGCCGCAGAAGCAGCGCTCGCCGCGGCAGATTGAGAGAGCCCGGCCGCCGTTTCAGCCGCCGCCCGATCATTCGCCGCACCCGATCCGTCCAATTGCAAATCCCACCAGTCTGGATTGCTGGACGGGACCACATTGACGTTGGGGATACCCCCAAAAGCCTTGGCGACGTAGGAGGAGCCCTGAAAGGACACCGTATCCAGGGGCAGATAGGTGGCCTGATAATCCCACTCCCCACGGGGGTTGTAGGTCGGACCGGTCGCGCCGCGCGTGTCCGTGGCGTCGGAGATGGATTCCACCAGCCCCTCGAGACCCACATAGAGCCCCACCTCCGGCTTGGGCAGCGCCCCTCCGGTGTAGTCCACCACCTGCTGGACGGTGCGGTCGCCGTC
Source organism: Roseixanthobacter pseudopolyaromaticivorans (assembly GCF_043195145.2). Taxonomy (NCBI): domain Bacteria; kingdom Pseudomonadati; phylum Pseudomonadota; class Alphaproteobacteria; order Hyphomicrobiales; family Xanthobacteraceae; genus Roseixanthobacter; species Roseixanthobacter pseudopolyaromaticivorans. The sequence goes on along the minus strand of NZ_CM195539.1, from coordinate 950,540 downwards.
CTGCACGACAGCCAGCACAGGCACCCAGCCGCGCGGGCCAGGGATGCCGGGCACGAGAACCTGGACCACCACCGGGTCAGACGTATCGACGGTGATGGTCATTAGCGCGCCTCGCCAGCAATGACGCCCTTGAGGAGCGTTTGCACGCCCCCGTCAGGATCGATCGATGAATAGTGGTATCGGGTGAGAGAGCCGGTCTGTATTGCTTGAGACTGCTCAGGCAGAACGGTCCATGTCACGGTGGTGTATGGGAGCCCGTCAACGAATTCCAAGGACGCTGATAGCGTGTTATCTTCCGTTGAGAGGATGATATTGGGTTGGCTTGGAGGCGTAAGCGTCAGGTTCCAGACGAACCCGACCCCGCCACGGTTAAAGCGGAAGACAACATCTGGAATCGTGTCTCCGATGACCATGGAATAATTGTATGACTGCGGGCTCGCCATGATTGCTCCAGGCACAAAAAAACCGCCCGGAGGCGGCATACGAGCGTTGGAAGATGAGCCTGAAGCTCACCAGTGGATGTCGTCGGCGTAGTCGTCGGGGATGGGAGACGTCGCCTGGAGCACGAACGAGGCCTGCCAGATGGGCTGCTGGAATTCGCCCGCCGCCCGAAGCACCGACATCCATTCGATGCCGGTCACATCGGCCTCTCCAGTGGCAGTGAGAATGTGGATTGTCCCGGAGGCATCGCCCGTCGATACCAGCGCCTGGGCGAGCTGCGTCACGACGTTCCAGCCCTTCATGTCCTCGGCGGTCGTACCGAAGTGATGCTCACCCCGCGCGTCGCCGAAGTCGTAATCGAACCCCAGCGACAGGCGGCGATCCCGTTCGGCGATCACGTCCTCCACGAGGGGGCCGGGGTGGACGCGGATGCCATAGGGGGCGAGGACCGCGGCAAGCTCTGCCTCACTTTCCGCCCCAGCCTCATCCTCTGGATAGGCTGTGGCGTGCCCGCCCGCAGCGACCCAGGCAAGGTACGCCTCGTCATCGGCGGCGACATATGTCTGCCGGGCCGACGAATAGATCGTCTCGTCAAGACGCTTCCAGTACCAGTCGCGGGGATTATAGGCGATATTCATCAGTAGTAAGCTCCACCCGTAGCGTCGCCGGCAGATGTTCCAGGGAAATAGCTCGCGCCGCCCCCCTGAGATGACACAATCCCACCCTCAAGACAGATGTACCGCTGACCCGTTGCATTGGACTTGTTCGTCCACGTCACGCCCGGCAACGAAATAACGCCGGACGTGTAGCTGCTGACGAAACCTGCCGAATACGTCATGCCGGCGGAGACGTTGATTGAGGGGAATGCGTTTGAATCGGAGATGATGATTCCTCCGGTCACCGCTCGCAGGAAGGAATTGTGGTTTCCCGCATCCAGCACGTGATTTCCGGAGATGAGGACGGTCGAATTTCGATCCGACACAACGTTCACGAGGGGCGCCTCGCCCCAATACATATTGCTCAGCTTGAGGGATGCGCCCGTGGTGGCAACCGCCCCGTAGGTCCCGGCGACGAAGCTTTCGATCTTGCAGCCGGTTATTGTCACGTCGCCACCCGCGAATATGGTGACGCAAGCGGTCCCGGAAACAATTGAGCTGGTCGAGAATTTCACGTTCGTCGGCGTGGTGTTGTTCCCAACGACATCGATGCCGACGAGCAGTCCGAGCCCCACCCACGCGGGATATGTCCCGTCAGCGACAATCGCTGTGATGCGGTTCGATGCGGAGACGTAGCGCCGAGCATAAGCGACCACGCCACTCATTGTCGCGAAGGCGTGAGATGAATCGTTGGCGGACCCATCGTTGTTGTCGTTCCCGTCCGGTCGGACGTAGACGGTCGCGCCGGTGGTCAGGATGATGGGCGTTTCGCTGTAGGCGCTACCGACCAACTGCCACGTCGTTCCGGAGCAGATCAGAGTCACAATCGCCCCAGAGGGGAGATCCCCCGCCCGCAGGCTGGCGTTCCGAAGGGTACGAATGGGCAGCGCGCCTGGTCCTGCATCAAGCGTTGCAGAGCCGGTATTCGTGCTGCTGATCTTGACCCGCAGGGGAGTGCCGGCAACATTCGCCGCGAGGGCTTGAACAAGCGTCGCCGTCAGTGCATTGGCCGTTCCGCCAGCCACAACGTAGTTGCCCTTCTGCGAGCGGATTGCAGCCTTATAGATGTTGAGGACGGTCGAGATGTCGCCATCGTCGGGCACATCAACTCCCATCAGATCCAGCCCGAACTGCGCAACCATCGCCGCGATGACGGACGCCTGTCGAACCGCTTTGTTGAAGGGCGCCGAAAGGGCCGTGCCGGCGACAAATCCAGCGCTACGCGACCCGAGCGCGGCATAATCTGCCTGCGACATGACATTGGCGCCGACGCCGGTCGCAAACGGGAGGAAGTCATTCGTTGGCATTGGGAGATCCCATTTTGGCGTGCAGAAACACTCCGCGCCCGATGGGGCAGAGTTCGTGACGTCCGGAGGTGGGTTTAGGAGGGGCTAAGGGTTGTAGAAGTCCGGCGGAACGCCCCAGGACCCGCGATCCCAGCCGCCGATGTATTCGTTGTCCACGTCAAAGCCGAAGATGGGCGCATCCACGACGGAGGTGGTGAGATAGAGCGCTTGGACACCTTCCGGCTTGATGGGGATATACCCGCCGGTCAGTAGCGCCAGAAACGCCGCGTTCGGCCGGCGACCCGAAACCCCGAAGATCATGCTCATGTCAAAGCGGTCTTCGATGTACATGTAGACGCCGTCGCCGCTGAAAAAGCGCTCCATCGGCTCACGGATGAACTCGATCGTGCCGTCCCATTGGTTTGCGATGATCTTGAGCTTCAGGAGGCTACGATAGGTTTCGTCGTCAAGAGCATAGAGGCCCGTGTCAGGATCAAACCTACCCTTCCAGATGCCCTGATCCCAGCCCAGCCCCTCCGTGTCGAAAGAAAACCAGACGCTGGCGAGGGGAATATTCACGTAGCGCGAGCGGCCGACCCACTCACCCACATGATCAAGCTGAACGCCGACCGCGGCATCCAGGTCGAAGACGAGCGCCAGATCCGCAATCACCGCCTGAGCATCTGCGACGGGCTCAACGACAGCGCCCACCGTGTCACGAAATTTGGGTCGTCCCCGATGATATGGGGTTATGAGGTCGAGGTAGCTCCCCTTGGCGCGCGGGCTCATCAGACCACCACCACCGAAACATCATCGATCGAGCACGAAGCGGCCTCATTGAATGCGATCGACAGGTTCGTCCCGACCAGAGATCCTCCATCGCGCGCAATTAGAAGCGTGGAGATGTCATAGGTTTCGCTTTGCGGCAGGCCATTCAGATTGGCCGGCACGAACAAACGTCGGCGATAAACATCCTCGCCGATGTCGAGAGCGTTGATGTAATCGGCGATGTCCTGCCTGATCAAATCACCTATGGCCGTTGTGTATCCGCCCACAACCGTAATGCCGACCTCAACCGTTATGGGCACGACTGTCGGCCGGAAGAAATTGATGGTCTTCGGGATTCCATAGGTGTCCGTGACCACCTCGCTAGTGGTGCCGTAGGTTGGCCCACCGGGGGTTTTCTTGATCCGGATGACACTGGCGATCTCTTGAGCATCGCCACCCTCTACCACCATGGCTAGAGCGTGCGCCGGGATCCCGTTGCCGTCTGTCGAATTGGTGTCGTTGTCGTACGGCTTGACCCGGACCACGCCGGGCAGATCAAGGAGAGCGCCGACGATCCCGTCCACGACCGTCTTGGAAGGAAGGGCTGTTGACGTCTTCTGACGACGGCGAAGGGCCGCATCGGATTCGACCGGCGCGCCCTCGGTCGCGGCTTCCGGATTTGTGACCGTCTGCCAGCCGCGCGTGGGCGTGCCGATATTGACGATGGAGTCGGGGGGCGCGGAGACTTGCCCATCGACAGCGCATGTGGCCGTCACCGTGATCTGCCCTTCGACAGGAATCGTAACGCTGTCAGGCAGCACCCATTGCACGCCGTCCGCGTCGGTCGCGTAGCCGCCTTCGATGGTCGTCCCAGCAGTTCCGCCAAGGAGGAGGTCCACACTGGATTTGCTCGGAGACAGGCGAGCGATGCCATTGATCTTTACGACACTCGAAAGGCCATTGCCCTGTGCCGTCGCCGGAGAATAAGCCCCATAACACGCTACGGTCTGTGCGTTGCAATCGTGGATCGCGGTTGAAAAAATATCGAGCAACTGCCCGTCCTGGCTATCGCTCTCCAGATACACGTCGGATCCATAGATCGCCTTATAGGCGTTGACGAAATAGGCTCGGATGTCGGCAAGGGCCGGGGCGTGGATGCCGGTCGCGTCGATCGTGCAAACGATTGCCATCAGATGGGCTCCACGATTTTGGCCTGGCCATAAGCGGTGTCGATGGTCACCGCTGCCGCGAACGTCCGCGTCTCGGGATTAAACGAACTGGAATAAGCGGCGATCGCCGTCACGCCTGTGGTGCCGAGTACCCGTGTCCGCACAGTCCGGTCACGAAGAGAGGTCGTGTATTTTCCGAGCACCTCGGTGTCCCACGGGGTGCCGGCCGATGTGTCGAGGAACCATTCACCGGTCTTCATGTGGAGGCGCGTTTTCACCGCTTGGGCGGGAGCCTCGGGCACGTCCCGATAGAAATCCAGGGATCCGCGGCCGAAGGTGTAATCTCCATCCGCGTCGAGTTTGCGATACCTCATACGACCCTCGCGAAAACCTTGGTGGAGGGGCCGCCCTCGGTCATCACGGGCGAACCACCAGCCCCTCCAAGGTCGATGCGATCGCTTGTGATCTCCACTGAGAGCCCGCCGACCTTATGGGTGATCTTGTCCGGGGTGACGGTGGATTCAGCGCCGGTCGCTTTGACCTTCACCTGTCCACCTTTGATATCGATCAGGGTGTTCCCGTCCGCGGAACGGATCTGCACGGAGTCGCTCGGGACGTTCGCCAGGGCATTCGGGTTGCTCCGAAAACCGACCATCACAAAGGCATTCGAGAGGTCGTGCCCTCGATTGTCGATCTGCTGTTGCTCTCCGCCCGACTGCTGCCAGGCATCCTGCGAGCGGGAGGAAATGATTGCCAGCCCCTCGTCACCTACCGCCACCGGGAAGGTCATGGAGACCCCTCCCCCGCGCGGGAAATGGAGTGGCGCGTCTTGGATCTGAGGAAGCGAGATCCACTCCTGCGAGCCGTCCGGCTTCCGCACGCAGGCCTTTACGGTGGGTTGCACGACGCAGGTCTGCTTCTGGTAATCCACGCTCACAATCTTCACGGGGACTGCTGTGTGAAGTTCCGCCATCCTTCCGTCGATGGCCGTTTGAATCGCTTCATCGAGATCGACGTCAAAGCGCGTGCGCTGGTCCATTACTGTTCCTGCGGGTTGACGTTGACGCCTCTAGAAGAGAGGCTATTTGGGATGATTTTTCCGCTCGCAGACAGGCAGATCACATCCGAATAATAGGCGTTCCCTCTGGTGTCACCCGAGTGATTGACCATTATGACTTTATATATTCCGTCGGACGACGTTTCTGGAATGAGGAAGTTCTGCGCATCTTGATAGTTGGTCGTGAATGCCGCCTGCTGGATGCTTGCCTCATCAATCTGGATGCGCCGGCCGGGTTTAATTTGCGGGTTCAAGAGGCACCGAACCTCAATCCCGTTCATGGTTTGAACGGGCATGCCAACCATTCCGGTGTTTGAATTCAGAACGATTGCATCACCTGGAATGTACGTGTCGTTGCGGACGATCTGGAGCTGATTGCCCTGGATGCTCCACGATGTCCCAGTAGCGGCACAGATCGAGCGGAGCTGGTTCTTGACCATGCCAAAAAGCGCCTTGCCGCGGGGCATTTTGGCCGTGCCGAGATCCGCGATGTAGCCTGCCGTGATGCCGTACTTTCCAAGCTCCTTCAGACACGCATCAACTTGATCGCGGAAGGTGTGCCCGGCGGCGAGGGACTTCGAGATCGTCGCGTAGGAATAGGCGCGCTGCCCCTCCTTGGCGATGATGTAGAGGTAGGTGTCGGTCGGATTTTCGCGGCCGCGCCGCTTCTGGACGATCTCCCCCTGGAAGATCGTCGCCACATTCCCCGGATAGGCCGCCTGAAGCACGACGGAATCGTATTCCTTCTGGATTCGGTTGGAGGTTTCGGCCGACAGGTTGGTGACGATGATGTCCGCGTGGTTGGGCGTCTGCACGTCGCCCTGCACCACGTTGAAGCGAATTCGCATGTTCGACAGATCGATGGCGTTTCCGCCGTTGCCGACCTGAAGGTTGACCTGCCTGATCCACTGGCGCGTCATGGCGTGACCCAAAATAGCCGCGAGGGGCCGCCAAGCGTCTCATAGGCAGGGACTTCATCAGGCGCGCCGTCGGTGGCGACATAGAGCGACCCGCCGAGCCCAAGGTGCTGATACTGCTCCAGAAGGTCCGCGCCGGTCACTAGCGGTACGCCGGCAAGGATCGACACGCCTTCCGTGTCAGCGATGTCCATGATCCACCCCGCCTCGTCCGCATCCCGGTAGGAAAAGGTCAGCCGGTACTCGACTTGTGCGAGCTGGATGGAGAACGCCTGCGGCATCGGCGAGAGCGGGATTTCATAGGTCGCCACGCCAATCCTCCAATAAAAAAGCCGCCCAGAGGCGGCTATTGTTCAATGCATACCCTTTAGATCTGCTTCGGCAGGCAATAGCTTCAACCAAAGAGATTAAGCCGCAGCCTTCGCCAAAAACTCATTGCTCTGCATTTCCTCAACCACACGACCAGGCACAAGCAACGAAATTCTCGATCCCAGGGATTCCTTGCTTCTGACAAAAGCAATAAGCCGCGGCGGCTTGGCAAGGGTGGACAAGTCGCGGAACGCCGTTGAGGCCCTATTGATCGAGTTCGCGTTATCGCTCACGGCCTGAAATACGGCCTGAGACCCGTCAAAGGTGACAAGCGCCGTCATCGTCCACTGGGTCGTTGAAGCGCCAATCAAATCAACTCCGCTCTCTACCTTTTCTTCGCCGAAGATAGCTCTTAGGCGCGAATTAAGCTCATCAGATAGCCCGACATCCTCTTCCTCGAAAGCTCGCTCGGAAAGCGCATCCACAACCCGCCACGACACTTCGGCCACGTCGCAGATTGCGCGCTCAAGCTCCTGAGCGCGGACATCCCTGAAAATGAAAGCATCGCCAACCTCGACGCCGCGAGACGTCGCAATTCGGTTTGCCGTCCGCCTAAAAGACCGAGACATGCCGATATCATCGGCCTCGCGAAAAGCGAACCCAGCGTCGCTCACTCGGAAGCCGGCCCCGCCTTGATCAATCCTAACGGTGACAAATGACCCATCGGCATAGATCAGGGGAAGGTTGACAAATACAGCGTCCCTCACCCGCCGACAGCGCACGAGATCTCTAACGGTGTCATCAATGACCCGTGCCGCATCAGGGGATATGTAGGCCGCGCTACTCATCAAACAGATCATACTCCCAATCAGGGGGAGGCACAATAACTATGTTGTTGATTTTAAAGCAAGTTCCACAGAATCGCCGAAGTTCTTCAAAGGTTTGAAGCGGTTCGTGAATTGGCTCCGCACACGGGAGCTTGCCCGCTTTCATTCGGCCTTCAGCCTCGAGGTAATTAAGGTCGAAGCTGTGCAGGTGTGTTTCGGGAACGCGCTCCCCGCCCCACGGACCGGCGCATTTTCTAGGGTTGTTCGAGTGCCCTTTTCGGAGCGATTTCCAGTCGATCCGCGCCAGCCGAATGCGTCGCGATCCATTGTGGTCGAGGATCGCCAGTTCGAGGGAAACATGCTGATCGCGATAGGGGCGGTAAGCTCCTCCTGATAAGGTCAAGCCAGAGTCCACGATCCCATCGATTTCCAACGGGACCAGAAATCGGACATAGCCATCCCGCTCCGGAGAGGTCCACTCGACCCGGATGGGAATTCGTTTTTCCGCAATGACCAATTTTCGCAACGGCATAGCCGACGCTAGCCCAGCCCCGGTTGGTGCGCTAGCCCCCGCACATCTTACGCGTTAAGAACACGGTCAAATAGTACCATAAATGGAACCAAATGAACCCCTCTGGTGATGCGCCGTGCCCCAAGGCATTCAATATGCGCTTCGAGCCGACGGCTCCCGCGATCGCCGCATTGCTGATAGCATAATTCCCATTTGGGGAGAGTGCAGATGCGCCGTGCGTTAATGGTTTCGGTTTTCGCGCTCCTTTGCTGCAGCCCAGCTCTGGCGTGGGATCTCAACTCATCAAAAGAGCCGGAAACGGGCATCCCCCTAGCCTTCATGACCGAACCATCTTCAGGTGGTGAACCCCGCGCTGTGGCCACTTTCAAGTGCAGGGGCGGCACCGACCCCAGGTTTGCCTTTGCGCTTATCTCTTACAAGGGGCCATTCCCGCAGCCGCTGCGAGTCGCCATCGCTCGCGACGCGCAGCTTGAATTGCAAGCCGGAAGCAGCCCCTTCTACCCCATTAGCTCCGACATCGACCCTGAAGGCACGCTGATCGAAACAGGCCCATCAGATCAGAAGAGCGTTAGCGCAATCGCTGCGGCCATGGCCTCTGGCGCTGCGCTAACGGTAAAATCACCGCTTGGATCCACTTGGTCGTTTCGTCCTGATAAAGAGGTGACGCGTAAACTATTAAGCGTTTGCGGAATTTCCGCACCCTCACCCGCCAGCCTTGAACCGGGCACGGAAAGCCTCGAAGAATTCACGAAGAATGCCAAATTGCTATCACCGAAAGATAGGACGTATCGAGAAGAGGTATTTTTCAGAACACTAGTTCTATGCGCCGTTAATCGTATCGCAAATGGCCGTGTAACCCTTCCCTTAGGAGAAAATACAACAGGCCAAGCGGCGGAGGGTGAATGCTCAAATACGTCCGTCTCGTTCTTACGATATTGCACTCTCAACAGCCATATCAAGAATAGAGAGGCCAGAATAAGCGAATGCTGGGATCGATATCGAGCTGCTCTACTTTTGATCGATACCGGTAGAGCCTCAATATCGGACTTCAATCCCTCCTCGGTTCAATATTAGGCGATGCCAGGAGCCGTCGGTATGGACCCAACTTCTATGGTTTGCTTTGAACCGGCATTCGTTGTCGAAGTTGTACGGGGTGGGCTAGCTTGAGTGCCCGCCCCTCCACCAACTGAGACCGACTGTGTCGAGACGATAATCACCTCGCGCAGCAGGACCCGCACAAACAGAGCATACTCCGTCGCCGCGGCTGTCGTAACTTCCAGGCCAACGATCAGCATGTTCGTATAGAGCCGTTTCCCGGTCAGCACCGTGAACGGCTCACGAGCGGCCTGGAGCGACTGGAGCGCGCCATAGACTAGCTCTGAATACCCCTGGAAGCCTGCGGTGCTGTCGGACCATGCGCACCGCATCTCGACTTCCACCGGCATCATGAAAGCGTGGTCCGAGATGGCGGCGCCACGCTCCACCGGATGGTTTGTCACAAAGGTTGTATCCCGCCCGATCTCTTCGGCGACCACGTCCGGCACAATGCCCCCGATAGAGCGGCCAGACGTCAACAGGAGAGACGATACCGTTCCGATCACGGCCTCAACGATATCGACCATCATGCCACCATCGATTGAGCGCGCGAGACGACCGCGCTGTTTACGCCACGCTGCGCCCGAGCGACCTCATAGGCGGTTTGGTTCGGATCGACATCGCCATTCACAACAATGGTCGTCGTCTGCTTCACCCGGCCGAAAGCCTCGTCATTGGATGCGACCATGGCGGGGGCAGCAAACCCACGCAGTTCCGCTCCGTTCCTTTTTTCCGGTACAGCCTCGGGCGCTGCCGGCGCGGGCGTCTTGGGCTGCTCTATGGGGTCGGGCTTCCCGCGCTTGAACATCTCATGGGCGCGACGCCATTCCGCGTCGCTCATCGGATATTCCCGTCCCGCCTCAAACTTCGACATGGCCTTGGCCAAGGGGATGGCGAACTCGGGATCGTCCAGCATTTCCTTGGTGATGACGTCGTTTGGACCGATCCCCAGGGCCTTCCCCACCGATCGGGCATATTCCGCCGATGCGTTTCCGCCCGACCACTTCCTGATTGCCTCAGCGAGTGTCAGCCCCGCATAACGATTTTTGAAGAGATCGAACAAGGCCGCGCCGCCCTGCTCCTTCGTGTCGAAAATGGCGATCTTATTGCCCTGCCCCAAGCCGTCATTGAGCACCTCATGACGGGTAGATCCGAATTTCGATGCCGATGGGCCGGGCCACATGGCACCAGGATTGTTGCTTCGAACAGACGCCGGAAGCCGAGAATCCCCTTTCGGTACTGCCGTGCTGGGACCCGCTCGCCCTTCCGATGAAACAGAGCCACCCTCAGGGCGCTTAGCTCCAGGCTCTCCCGTCTCGCCCTTCCGATCAAGGCCGATAAAACTGCGGACCCGGCTCCATACACTGGTCTTTGGCTCAATCGGTGCGCCATGCGCCTCGGCGCGGTCCTTAGACCAAAGACCCCCGGCTCTGGCGCCAGGCACCCTTAGAAGCTCCGTGAGAGCGACAACAGCCGCAAGAACCAGGCCGACCGTGCGCCCCATGCGGAGGGCGACTGAAACGAGGTAACCACCGGCGATGACGCCTGCGGCCGTTTCCAGGGCGCCCGTTCCACCGACAAATTCGCCGACCGCCTCACCTACAGGGGCCAAGCCGCGCGCCATGCGCTCTACGTCCCTGACGAGCGAAACGATGGCCTCCACCAAGCGCCCGACAAACGAAACGATCTTCTCCTGATTGGCTTCCAGCCATTCGGACAGCTTGTCGAGAAGAGGACCAAGCGCCGGAGCGAGTGCCCCCGCTACGAGCGCAAGCACAAGGTCCAGATCCGCCGCGAGACCCCTCACGCTGGCCATGAGGAGCGTCGCGCTTGTCGTGGCAGTGCTAGGGTCTACGCCGAACCGGCGCGCGCGTGCCTTGAACCCCTCCTGATAGGCCTGGATCTCCGCTCCATATTTGCGGAGGTGGTTGTACTGCTCTTCCGAGATCCCGAGTTGAGCCGCGGTATGGACCGCTTGGACGTAGGACGTTGCATCAAACGCGGCCACCACATCCAGAAGGATGTCCGTGGTGTCCCGCAACACTCCGCCGATGCGCGTCTGGACGCCGAGAAGATTGATGATCCCCTCTGTGCTCGGCAGGGTGCGGAGTCTCTTTGCAAGCCCGCTCACAGCCTCGGTCGCGGATGAACCTCCCGTCTGCCCCAACGCATAGGCTAGCGCCTGGAGCCCGGTCGCAGAGGCATCGAGACGTTGCGCCGAGAAGTTCAGATCGTCGAAGGCGAATGTTGTGCCCCCGATGAACCGCTTAACTTTCTCTTCCGCATCCGTAAACGCGGCTGTTAGCTTCGCTGCCGCGTCGTCTGCCGCGGCGAGAACTTCGTCCCATTTGGCCCAGCTCGCTCTATCGACGTCCCAACCGATAGAAACGAGGAACTCCTTCATCTGGTCCATGATCAGGCCTCAGACGAAAGCGGATTGTGAATTCCGGAGAAGCTCGGCATTGAGCCGAGGTTGGAGGCCCTCCAGCTTGTCCGATGTCCCGGCCGGGTCAGTGCTGCCGTTGATCTCGATCTTCGTGTTCTGCTCGATCGATGTGGAGCGGGTGACGCTATTGCCAAGGGCAAAGGCGCCGGAACTGAAAGGCTGAAGGCTCGCCTGGTTGACGGATTTCAGGATTTCGTCGCCGATGCCCTTAATCTCAGAGCGCCTGTCCGGAGGCGATTGGAACTGACCCTTTTCCAGTTGCTCCCGCAAGGCTTTAACCTCCTCATCTGAGAGAAGGCGGCCTCCCTCATTGGGGGCGGTCGAAAAGTGCATCGGGTCCTTCTTGGATGACCAATTGGCCCCCCAGCCCAATCCCCACTTCTTGGCGATCTCCGCCGTCTCGGGGGGGAGGTCGCTCTTTCCGACACCAAACGGTCCGGCGACTGGATTAGAATTAGGGTTGATGTCGATGGCGTTGCCCATGGAGTGCTGGCTCGGGATGTTCGTGCCGGCGATATTCCGGTTGCTGTAGCCGCCGATGTCCTTGATTTGATATCCGGTTCGTTTCTGCAGCTCGTCCACAAAGCCCTGGAATTGCGCGGCGCTCTGAGCGGACACCAGGGCCGTATTGCCCTCTTGGGTCTTGATGGGAGCCATGCCGGATTTGCCGGGCTTCGGAGCGCTTTCCGGGTTGCCCTTATTATCCACGGGGGGCAACCCGAGAAACTCTCGGGCCTTGTTCTGCTGCCGCGTCCACCAGTTCGGCGGGTCGCCGGCCTTGCCGTTCAGCGCATCATTGACGCCGGCACCAACGCCGATCTTGTCTTGATCCGACATCACGAAGGCGTCGTACCCGATGCCCATGATCGCAGCCAGAGCCAGAAAGGCCGGATTGCGCAAAAGGGTCGAGAGCGTCCCGAGCATTCCAGCCAGCCAGGCGCCGGCCATATACAGCAGGACTGCTTCCAGTGCCCATTTCAACCCACCGTCACCGGTCAGGCTGGTTACCAGGTCCAAGAAGGCGTCGGTGACCGGTTCAATCTTGTCCAAGAACAACGCGAAGTCCCGCGCCATCCCGTTAACGGCCTCGACAATCCCGAGCACCGCTTTCACGATGTCGTCGGAATGCGCCTGCACCCATCGGGCAAACTCACCCAGATATTTCGTAAGGACCGGCTGGAGTTCAACGGTGACCTTTTCCGTCACCAATTGCAGGCTGAGCAGCAGATCCCGGAAGCTCGTCATGAGCTTGTTGGAACTCTGTGCAGCCTTGTCCGGGTCTACCCCGAACTCGGCTGCACGGCGCTTATAGTCGTCCTGGAACTTCTTGATCTGCGGCCATTGCGTGACAAGCACGCGGAATGTCGCCTCGTCGATCCCGAGGATTCCAGCGATCTGCGCCGACGTGTAATAGGGATGGGTCTGAGACAGGTTCGAAACGATCCCGTCGATGATATCGGCCGTGTCCTTGAGCCGGCCGTTCTCCCTGGTCGCAATACCGAGGGAATTGAGCATCCCTTCAATGCCGGGATTGGTGCGGATTGCCGCGGCGAGGCCTTCGATGGCCGAAGACGCCTGACCCGAAGAGCCGCCCACCTGCGATAGGGCGTAGGTCAGGGACTTGATATTCGCGACGCTCGCGCCCGTCCGCTGGGAGGCAAAATAGATGCTGTCGAAGTCCGCCGCGATCTTAATCACGGACGCCTGGATGGCTGCCGCAGCCGCCGTCATCGCGGCCGAGAGGCCCACGACGGTTTTCGCTGCCGTTCCGAGCGCATCCTTGAAGCGGGCTTCGTCCGCCTTGTTGACCTTGAAGCCAAGGGTAACAAGGTAGTCTCGAAGGGTCTCGGACATTATTTGCTAGCCTTCTGGGCTTCGTTCATCCGGCGCGTGTTCTCGTCCCGGATATTGAGCGCGTCGTTCAACAGCGCGACGTCACACAGGTCGTACGTGCCGTCCTGCAACTCTTTGAGGGTGCAGAGCCCCGCCATAACGGGCCGCATCAGGAAGTCCTCGCCATCAGGGAGCGTGACGAGGCTAACACTCGGACCTATTGGCCCGGTGCGTTCGAACCGGACGGCAGGGCGCGCATAAAATTTGAAAGGTTCTCGCCGATCACATTGGCGGCGATCATGATCATCTCGGGCGCTTCGATGTCCTGATACTGCAGCGCCTGCGCCTGCTGATTCCACACGCGCTGCCAGCCGACGTTGCCCACCTCGCGCTCTACCACCGATAGGCAGGCCGCGAGCACATAGTTGCAGTCCTCTTCGGGTATTGCCGCGATGGCCTTCGTCAGCGGAAGGACCGCGCTCATCGCATCGAGAGGTGCGCTTACTTTCTTCCCGGAAGCTGCACCCATCAAAGCCTTCATCGCGGGGGCGAGTTCGCTCAAGACAGGAGCGATGCGCCGCGCGACATGGAGCTGCTTGAATACGTCCAATTTCGACGAGCGGTATTTGTGAGCCCCTACTGTAAACTCCATGGTTCACCTCAGAGCCCGGCGGCGAGGCCGGAGCCAAGCTGCATGTCGATGAAGACCGCATCGAACACCCATTCGTTCGTGCCGCCGTCCTTGGCGAACGTGATGTCAGGCTGCTTTTTGAAGGCGCACTGCTGGCACACGATCACGTCGCCGCGGTAGACATCGCGCCCGCTGAGGATGTTCTGGCCATGCACGGCGGGGTTCGATGTCTGGAAGTTGTAAGCGGCGCTGAGCAGCGCATTCGTCGGGCTGGTCTTGAGGAGCCGGATCGTGACCGTGCCGGATCGGCCGGCGTGTAGCGAATGCATGCCGGAGCCGTCCGCGCCGATGGTCATGGTATTCTTGTCCTCGGTCATCGCGAAGGTGACACCCTCCTCCGCATTGCCCGAGCCGGAGCCCACGGAGAAGTTTCCGCTCGGCCCCTGGAAGGTCATGACGAATGTCTGAAACGAATAGGTAGCCATAGATCAGGCCTCAGCGATTGACGTTGACGGAGACGAGCGCGAAGTGGACGGCGCCCGCGAGCTTGAGCGCGATCTGGAAGGAGACCGACTTGCGCGCCTCGCGATCAGCCTGCGATTGCGTGGCAACGGGCGGGGCATAGATGTACCAACCCTTAGTCAGGGTATCGCCCTGCTTCAGTTCACCGAAGCCGGCGGCATTCCAGACGCCGGGTGCCGCGAGCCCATTGCGAACGGCCTGAACGCACACGCTGTCCATCACAGCGACGATCTGCTGCATGCCTTCGTCGGTCTGGGGCACCTTCGTCGCAGACGTGTAGAGCAGGTTCCAGACCGCCGTCTGAATGGCGTTCTCGAACCAGTCCAGGCCCTGGCGTTCGTCGAAAAACTGCCCGCTGGCCATCACGCCTTCCTGGATGATGGCGGTCGAATTGTCGTAATTGACGAAGATGTTGACGTTCTTCGCCTTGAGAGCGGCGGCCTGCGTCTCGGTGATCGTCTCGGCGGCAACGCTCGGCTCGGTCTTGAACTTCATGGTCAGGGCGGTCTTGCTGCCGTTGAAGTCCACCGTCGCGGCGCGGCCAAAGAACGATGCCGCAGCATAAGCGTTGGCCGAATATTGGCCGTAGGAGCGGTTGTAATTGCCAGCCTTGAGGATGTAGCCGAGATCGGTCGTGCTCGCGCCATCCAGGACGGTGGACGACGTGATCGTGTAGCCGATGATGCGCTTCTTCCCTTGGCCTTCGATGAAGTCCGAGGCCGCCTGCGCGACAGACGTCGAGACGGACGGGAGAACCGTCGCAGAATACCAGTCGCCCGACTTATCAACGAACGCCTGGAGCGCGGCGGCGAGGCTTTCAACCGCGATGCCAGTCACGGGGGCAGACGCGAGGCCGGACGTCAGCTTGAGCTGTGCGGAGATGTCCACGCCGGAGCCGGTTGCGCTGGCATAGCCGACCGTCGATGACGTGCCCGTGGTGTCCGAGCGCACGACAAACTTGGCGTTATAGGCATCCCAGGTCACCGTCGCGCCGGTCAGGGCGGTGTCGATGATCGCGGCGACGCCGGGAAGGTTGAGGGCGGCCGAGAAGTTCAGGGACGACAGGGTCTTGGTGGTTCCGTCGATGTCGATCTTCATCGATCCAGTGGTGATCGAGGTCCAGGCGGACAGAAGTTGCTCGGATGCCTGGAGCACACCACCCCGCAGCACGCCCTTCGTCGCGCTCTGCCCCCATCGCCCGATGTAGAGCAATGCGGGCTGCGGCACCTGCGCGAAGTGCTTCTGAGCGGCGAGATATTCCGGGTCCGACAGGCCGAAATCCCCACCCACACCGGCCAGATTGGAATACTGCCGGATGCGCTCGCCGGTATCGATGACATCGGTCGTGCCGACGTGTAGGGCGGCGCCGAAGTTGCGGGTGGGCGCGGCGACGGGTGCGATGTTGACGGTAACGTTTACGACGTCTGTGACGGCAAGGCCCTGAGCCATGGTCAGTTCTCCGTGTCGAAGTTTTGAGAGGTGGCGCTTGCCGGATGGATGGTCCCGACACCCGACAGGATGTTGAGCACCGGGTAAGTCCGAACGATCTGCCTGCGGAACATCATCAGGACGTCGGCGCGGGCGATCCAATTCTGGTTGAAGAGATCAGCGGCGCTGACCACGTCGGAAGCCTGGAGGAGCAAGAGTCCCGCCGTGACGGCGGCTTCCAGGTTCTGCGGAACCAAAAGGCCGTCTGATAGCTGACTCGCGAAGCCCATCCGGTGCGGGCCATAGAAGCTCGCCATCACGGTTAGGGTTGCGTGCCGCCTCAGGGTATCGGATCCGTCTCCGGCGCTGTTGTGCGTGTGCGCGGCGAGCGCATCATTCTCGATATGGGTGACGCCCACTGCGCACCAATCCGTGTTCGGCTCTGGCTGTTTGGGCGGGTTGGGCTGCCACCGGGGCCGCACCACCTGTCCAGGCAAACCCGTGATGCCGACGATCATCGACTGCAGGACATCGTCCAACTGGTCGTCCCAAACGGTGGGAGATGACGACGGGGTGAGATAGCCGCCCGTCGCCGATGTATTGGTCACGGTGACACCTGCTTAAGGTCGCATGTGGCGCAGACGTAGCCCGCGCCATAGGTGGTGTAGTCGTTGACCGCGCTTACGATGTAGCGCCGACCATTCCACTGGATTTCGTCGGCATCAGTGCTGCCGTCTCCGTCCGTAAGGCGGAATGTCGTGTGGACCGTGATCGATCCCTTGATGCGCTGCCCTTCGGCGATGCGATCGAGGATGTCGCCGGTATCGGAGGTCACGACGCCGGTTATGGCCTGGGATGTCGTGGTCCGCGTGCCGCGGCCATCATTCCCAACCGTGAGGGTGGAGCGATAGAGCACAATGGCTCCAGCATCCTGCGCGAACATGGGATCGCTCAGGACGTCGCTCACATCAAGGAGAGGCATGCTATTTTCCCTTCGGCCGGATCACATAGGTCTGAGCATTCCGGTATTGTCCGGTGTCGAGAAGCGGCTTCTCGCCAGTTCTTCCACGCGCGCGCCGCGCGCGCAGCGTCGCTTCCGCAAGTGGCGTAAACGGCCCCTCTGTAATGCGCGCCTTGACGGCAGATGAGGCGATCAGCCCAACCTTGTTTAGGGCCGTATCCGCCGCATCGGCCTTTCCAGCCAATGCCTGCTGCGCCCCCTTTTTGAGTTGCCCCGCTATGGCGTCCTTGGCGTCTGAAATGCCGGGCAGGAGATGTGGCCGAGCGGGGATATTCGCGTTGGGCGCCCCGAACTCCATAATGTAGCCGATCGTCGCATTATTGATCGGCTCGCCCTTTTGTGCCTCTTCTTCATCCGAATTGCGGGGGGCGTTGGCGTCGGGAACGCCGACAAGCACTTGGCTCTTGGTCAGGTCCTTCACGCTGGCAAAAATGCCCGCGTCGAACTTGCGAACCGTGACCTTCACAACTGAAGCCCGCCGGTGCCGATCATCAGCGCCAATTGGCGATATCTAACGCCGTAGGTCGTCAGGTTCCACGCCCCTGCTCCCTCAAGGGAGGCGCTGGACGTATCGTACGACACTGAGACCTTATCGACGGCCTTCGAGGCCACAATGCCCGTCGCGCCCCCCGGCGCTGCCCCTGAGGCGGCGGCAGCCGTCGCCAAGCGGGAGAGCGCGAGGTTGTGCGCAACGAAGAGGCCAGTCCCGAGGTCGAGGAGATCTCCCCACCGTTCGGCACTCAATAGCGAGCGCGCTGCCGCAACCCACATATCCACCGTCGCGACAGGGTACTTCTCAACATCCGCGAATTCCGGGAACGCCTGATAGAAACTGGCGGATGTGACAGTCATGCTCAGGCCGCCCCAGCCTTGGCGATTTCGGCCTGGAGCCGGGGAACACCCCAGCGGCCATCAACGGCGATGCCGAGGGCTTCTGCCTGGGCAATGAGAGTGTGCTTCTCGCTTACCTCTTCCGGGCTGTCCACGTGCGTGCTGCCATCGTCTTCGACGGTGACGCTCTCGACCTGGGAGGGCTCGGGCTCGGGGTCGGGCTCCGAAACCGGTTCTGCGGCGACCGGGGGCGCGATATGAAGCAGCACGTACCAGTGCTGAGCGATATCGTCCTCGACCTCATGAACGCCCGCCTCGAATTTCTTCAAGACGGCGCCAAGGTTCAGGGTGAACGCCTTCACGACGTTGATGCGGGTCATGTGATCTTCCTCTGACAGGAAGGCCGGCGAAGGATCGCCGGCCCCTCGCTCACAGACCGTCGCGGTAGCCGATGGTCTCGGGGTACACGACTTCGACCACGCCGAGCCGGCCGAAGTAGGTGGTGAGCTGATAGAGCGACCGGTATTCCAGCGGGGTACGCTGGAGCGGCGTCATGGGGAAGCGAACACGCTGCGGGTCCTTGGTGTAGGCCTTCATGCGGTTCGTGGTGGTGTCGTCGCCCTGGGTGCCGCCGGAACCCGCGCCATTCAGCCACTTCAGCGGCTGGATGTTCAGATCCTGGCCGTTGGACTTGGCGAGGTTGTTCGCGCGCAGATACTCCAGGATCGACATATTGCCAGCGTTGGAGACCTTCTGCGAAACGAGGTAGCTGTACTTCTTGGGCGGAAGACGCAGTTCCGTGGGGATCACGGCCCAGCCCGAGGCAGCCCACACGCTGGACAGAAGCTCGTTCACGTCGGCGAGGATCTCGTCGGCCGTCTTGCTTTCCCACAGCGGGGAGAGCGATGCGCCGTTCGCCACATTGGTGACGTTGGTCACCTTGTTGTGGTTGACCAGGCCGTAGACGCCGAGCACGCTGTCGCCGATGTAAACCTGCTCGTCGGTGTCCATGTTGTGCTTGAGGCGCATGACCTCGAACTTCTGGGAGTCGACCGGGCGCCCAAGCTTCGCCGCGGATTCCAGTTCGGGGATCGTCCAGGAGATTTCCTGACCCCAGAGATACAGGGGCTGAGCGGTCTTGCCGATGTCGAGCGAAACGCCGGAAATGGCGTTGGCGTCCTTGCCTATCCAGGACTTGCCACCCGCGGTGATGCCGCCGGCCGCCGCGAAGCTGGAATTCGTGAAGGACGAGGTTTCGTCGGCGATGGAGACGTCTTCGCGCAGATCGATGTCACGCGACCAGGTCACGGAGACCAGGGGCATGTGCAGGGTCTGGTCGAGGCGCTCCAGCTCCTGGATGAGGAACGCGCCGGCGCTGTCGATGGTTCGACGGTCATAGGTCATCATCGCATCACGCGTGCGAGCGCGGATGATGGCCGGACGAGAGACGCCGGCCAGGAGATTCTTATCGTGGAACATTGATGTGGCTCCTTGCCGGGATCAGATGTTGTAGGCGATCTCGACGATGCCGTTGGCATCGGCGGGGCCGGTGAAGAAGGCGCCGGTGACGGCAACGGCGGTGCCGCCGCCAGCCGGAGACGTCGAGGTTACGATGTCGCCGACCACGACGCTGCCGCCGGCCGTGGTGACGACGTAAACGGCGCCATTCTTGGCCGCGGTGCCCAGGGCGAGGGTCGCCATGATGTAGCCGCGCTTCAGCACGTCGCAGATGCCGGAGGTCGCGGGGGTCGAGGTGCCGAGCCCATCCGTGCCGTTGCCGGAGGTGGGGAACGGCCGAACCAGCAGGCCATAGACGACCGAACCGGCATCACTCGACGCGAGCGGCTGAATCTTGCCGCTGACCATCTTGACGAAGATGCCGAACTTGGTCGGAGGGGTTCCGGAATCGATGACTTCCGGGGTGATGGTCGCGTGTTCGGCGCGGTTCACGGCGCCGGGGATTCCGGCAGCCATGCGGTAGAGAATTGCATTGCCCATGGTTTAGTCCTTTTGGCTGCGAGAAATCAGGAGCGCTTCGCCCAGAAGTCGCGGTTCGCCTTGTTCCAGTCCGAGATAGATTTCAGGGTGACGCTGCTGGCGTCGCGGGTGGCGCGGTCGTAACCGATGCCCCGATCATTGTTGTTGCGCTTGGCGATCTCGCTCGCCGCGTAGAACGACACCTTCACGGCGTCGCATGTCATCGACTTGACGCCGGCAGAGGCGACAAGAGGCTTCACGAATTCGGACGAGACGTCATCCGAAAGAGCGGCGTCGAGAGCCTTGCGGCGCAGGGCGCACAGGTTGTCGCGCACCTTCTTGGCGCCGGCCGCAGCGTCGAAGGTCGGCATCTTGATGCCTGGAGCGAGGATCTCGGCGCGGGCGATCGTGTCCTTGAACTCGTCACTGAGACCAGCGGAATCGACCGTCTTCCCCTCCTTGACGTCGCCCTCTTCGAGCACGTCTTCGTCGGTGGTCTTTTCCTTCTCGTCGTCCTTCTTTTCCCCCTCCGCCTCGTCCCCGGTCTGGGCGGCGGGTTGAGAGAGCTTGGCGACGGCCTCGGCGATCTGCGCAACGGAGGCTTCCAGGCGGGTGAAGCGCTCTTCCACGGGGTCCGCAATTTCGCCTTCATCCTTGCCGGGCACAGCCTCAGCCTTGGGGGACTCAGAGCCAGCGCCGTTCAGATGCACATGGACGTGCGTGCCACCGGCTTCGCCGGTATCGTCGTCCATGACCTCACCCTCTTCGAGGGCCTTGGCCATCTCTTCGTCGAGGGTCTGGCGGGACTTCAAGAGGCCCCGAAAATTGTCCTTCCAGGACTTCCTGGTCTTTGCCATTTTGCTGTCTCCGATAGAGCAACGAGGTCCGCACCGGCCGTGTTCGACCAGTGCAACGTGGTTTCCGATGATGTTGTGTTGCCGCCCACGACCCGGCGCGGTCTGCTCGTAATCGGCGTCATAGCCGCACGAGACTTCCACCTTCCCGCCAAGCACCTGAGTTATGGTGTCGGCATCTTTGATGAAGAGATCGCCGACTAAGCAATCGCTCCAGATCCCCTCCCCGCGCCGCGGGTTGTGAATCTCGCCCTTTGCGAGCTTGGCCCAATTATCAGGGGTGACATCCTCATCGGGATGCTCGTCCGTGACGGGCTTTCCAAAAAAAGAGGCGATGGTCTTCGGATCGAAGACGTCGGCCTCGCCACGCTCGATAAGAACAATGCCGTCCGGGCCAGCTTCGATGGGGACTTCCCCCGCCCCGTACGTCATGAGGCCGGTGCGCGCGAGCGGGACGGACTGGCAGACGAGAAAGCCCTCGGGCGTCTTGTATCGGGTTTCCCCGATCTTCTCGGTCACGTACCACATGGCCCCACCCTCTAATCAGATCAGGCGGAGAGGGCGCGGTACCACTTGCCCGCGACGGGGCAGACGTAGACCGCGGTTTTCCCGGCGGCCTGGGCAACGCCCGTGGCTGTTGCGACATCGTTGATCGTGTCGGTGCCGTAACCGAAGACCTGCATGGAATCGGCCGAGTCGCCGTTCGTGACGATGCAGATGGCGCCAGGCGCACTCTTGGGGAGCTTGACGCTGTCGGCAGCACTCGCAACGACGGTGACATGATTGATGCTGGCCGTGAGCTGCGTGGCGTTGGTCTGCCCGCCGCCGGCATAAGCGGTGATGCCGGTTTTTGCGGAAAGCGTGAGGGCGGAAAAATCGCCAACCGCAGCCTGAACCTTGCCCTTGCGGACATAGTCGGGAAGAGCCATGATTTCGGTTCCGTTTTATGAGAGACACATGCGAAACACTTTCGCCAACCTCATCGAAGAATTGCGAGAGAAGGCGGAAGAGGCCGCAGAAGAGGCGAATGATGGAAACGCGGCGCTTTCCAAGGTGATCAATGTTCCGCCCGCCCGCGCCCAAGACATGATCGAATGGGAAGCGGCGGATGTGATTGAGGAACTCTCAGAGGCGCTATCGAACATCAGCGATGGAGACGGAGATCCAAAGTCCATCGCGGATAAGATCTTCGATCCTACCGAGCGGGCGAAACGATTGCTCAATCGGTAATGATTGGCTCCGGATAGCAGCGGCAGTTCCAGATCGCCCCTGGCAGCGCGTGATGGCCGGGATCGCATTCCGGCGGATCGTCCCACCGAAACACCTTCCCGTTCAGCGCCTTGTGTGTCGGGCGAACGTCGCTGTCGCCGACCGTCCTCCAGATGAAATGGGTCGAGCCGACATGAAGAGCACGCGCCCGCGTCAATTCGGTCGCCGTTCGACTCACCTCGGTTCGTGCGATCAAGGTCGCTCGCGCCTTGGACACCTCACCGGAACGCATGATCTCGGCAGCGATCTCCTTGGCCCGCGTCCCGTTCGCGATCCCCTCAACGGTCAGTTCGTGCACCCGCTGCGCCGCCTCGAGAGGTAGGCTCTTGATCAGCGTCACCTGTTCGCTCAGTCGAGTGCGAACGACGCCCCCCGTGGGCGAGTGCCGCAGATCATTGCGAAGCTGGTCGCCCATCTGGCGCGCCGCCCGGTTCCACGTCTCGCGATCCCGCGCATCAACCTCAGCAATCATCCGGGAGGCCACAGCCTCAGCCCATGGCGCGATGGTCTCGCTATAACGCCGTAACAGGCTTTCCAGCGTCGAAGCCGCCTCGGTATCGCCGGGCTGATAAATGGCCCGCGTCAGGTCGTCTATGTGCTTGGCGATCTGCCTCAGTTGCCGGCCGTATCTGGCCTCCTCCTTCCGCGATCGCTTGAAGTCAGCCGCCTTTGGCCCCTGTCTATCCAGCGTGAGAGCCCTAAGGGTGATGCCCTCACACGCGAGGCACATCGGGACGATCTTCGGGCTTCGGCGCACTCGGGGCGCCGGGAAGAGGCGGGAGCGCCAATTCAGGAGCCGGAGGCGGCTCCGCCTCGGCTGCCGCGATATCCTCGTCCGTCACGTTGGACCAGATTCCAGTCACATCGGCAGACTGCCGCAACTCCTTCAAGGCCGTCGCCTTGTCCACCAGGCCGGAATCGGTCGCCTGCACCACGGCGGAGGTCACCCCTACCGCGATCGTCGCCTTCTCCGTGTCGCTCATTTGCCAGAGCGGGTTGAATCTGAAGTTCAGATCGGTCGGTGTGTCCTTGCCCACCTCGGAGCGATAGGTGAGGTCCACGATCTTGCGAACGCCGCCGCTCAGCTTGGCTTCCTGCTGTTGGGCGATCATGTCGTAATAATTTCGGATATCGGAGTCGCCCGTAGAATTCAGGCCGGCGGGCGACTGCCCGAACAGGCGCACAAGCGGGATCTGCAACGCACCAGACAATTGCTGCGCGAACTGCAAGAGCACATCCGACAGTCCAGAAAACGAATAGCTGTGCGTCTCGAATTTGTCTTTCGCATCGATCAGCGTCAGCCCTTCGTTGGACTGCATGACGCGGATCATGTCGAACATCTTAGTGAGGGCTTCCTCAAGCTTTCCACCGGCCGCGAGAATGTCCCGCAGGCCTTCGACACTGACGGTCCTCAGGTGCGCCTTGTAGACGAGCTGAGCTGCGCCCTGCGTCGTGCTGTCGAAGGCGATGAGCCGATCATAGAGCCGTTCGACAACCGAGAGCCCCCAGCCGTTCTCTGTGATCCGTTGCCAGTACGGCAACACGATCCCGTCTAGCCGGATCACGCGCGTGTAGTGCACCTTGCTGTTCTGAAGAGCCGGGGCGTTGGCCGTAACATAATAGGATTCCGGCTTTCCCAAGTCCGGCCCCAACTCCGTCACGAGACGCTCGAAGCTGGGCTGCACCATCCACCTGTCGAGGACCAGGATGCCCTTAAACTGCCCCTTCCCTACGGTCTCAACCCTCAAAGGGGTCGAAACGTCCTGACCATCCACCAGGAGAACGGCCAAGGCGCCACCGTAAAGGCGCGACCACTTGATCGTTTCGTTGAGGTTCTGCCAGACCTCCATGTGGGCCATAGCGCTCTTCACGGAGTCGAGTTCGTCCGGCGGAATATCGGACGTCAGGTCGATGCCGGCCCGCGTCATGTCCTCGGCGACGCAATCCACCGCCTGCCCGACAATCCACGATCCGCGATAGGCATACTCCAACTGGATGCGGTTCCGGGATATGGGGTTGAACCCATAAGCCGATGCAGAACTGATGTTGTCGGTTCCAATGCCCAGACGCGCGGCAACGTTCTGGAACGAGTCCGAAGTCCGCCTGGTCGCGAGGACACGAACGCGGGGCTTCTCAGCCGCGCCTTCTTCAATCTGTGCCATCAGGATACGGCGATCACAGCGATCTTGGCGCCCGCAGGCAGTGGAACATCAACGGGGGTTGCGGCTGCCAGATATTGCCGCGCCGACGTGACAGCGGCGTTGATAGCGGTCGCAGTTGGGTCCGGTGTGGTCCCGACTGCGAAATAGCACGCGGTGTCCGCGGTAATGTGGGCAACGGTTTTTGAGGACGCCCCGACAACGGCGCCCGTGACAGCAGAGCCTCCGATGGTCAAGGCCTCGGACGCCACGGCCAAACCAAAGATCGAGACGCCTGCCCCACCCTGATAACCAGAAGGCGCAGGGAGCGCGGGGCGCCCATATGCGATGTATGCCGTGGCCATGTCGCGGCTCCTGTCGCGCTGCCTATCCGGCGAACGCCTTGATCCATTGCGTTGGGTCTAGGGAGTCGCCGAGCATCAACTCGGTGAGCGCCCACACGGCGGCATCGACACGATCGGGAGACCCATCCCCCAAGAACCCGTCCGCCGTAAAACTGCACATCTGGTCTTCCAGGGCTGTAAGCCCGCCAGATCGGCTGGTGACGTGCTTCACACGCCCCTGCTCATAAAGTGCGGCCACGGGCTCGGCGCGAGGAACCTTCCCTCGACTTGCCGTCACCTCTTTGTAGGCAGCGCTCTTATCGACCGTCCGGATAACGTGCTCGACCATCGCGCCACCGAAGTTGCGCTCGGCAACGATCAGATCGGCAGCGAACTCGGCGTAGGCCTCAACGGTGCGCCGGCCCCATCCATCCGGGGACATCTTGCAGGTCCGGTCAGCCAGGATGTACGCCATCCCGCCGAAGTCCTTGCCGGCGACCACGATACCGATGCTATCGCCACCGTCCTCGGCGCCCTTTGTCCCGGATGGATCAACCGCCACCACGATGCGCTGAAGATCCGGGGGTGCAGACACGCGGCACGCGTCCATCATGTCCCGCGTCCACAGCGCGCCTGGAACGTCATCCAGGATTTCGGCTTCTAGCTCTTGCCGCCCCAACCGCGTGCCGGCGTAGCGATCTGTGATCGACCTAACGAAGGCCGGCGCGAGATTCGCGCTATTGTCCCGCGTCGCACCCCTCGTGACGACCGTTGAGCTTGCCGCCATAATCTCCCGCAGCACGGGGATTGGTCGGGGCGTTGTCGTTACGAGCTGCTTCGGCTTAGTCCCGAGGCGCAAGCCGAACTGGAGCATGTCCCAGGTTTCGCGGGCGTATGCCCATTTTGCCAATTCATCGCACCAGGCCGCATCGAACTGTGGGCCGCGCAATTGATCGGGCTCCGTCGCATTGAACAGCGTCGCCACCGCGCCATTCGGCCAAGTCACCCGGCGCTTTGATGGCTCATAGAGCGGGCGAAACCCCGGCGGATGAACGCTGAGGATTCCGCTATCGCCCTCGACCATCACGTCACGAGCATCGGCGGCGGTCTCCGCGATTAGCGCGATGCGCCCATAAGTCCCGCGCGCAAGAGGCGTAGAACCGCACACAATGGAGCGGACCCATTCCGCCCCTGCCCTGGTCTTGCCGAACCCACGCCCTGCGTTGATGACCCATGTGAGCCAATCGCCCTCAGGCGCTATCTGTTCAGGCCGGCCCCAGAACTGCCAGTCCCAGGCGAGCGCATCGAACTGTGCATCGGTCAGCCCATCAAGAGCTTTCGCCCTGTCCGCTTCTGGCAGTGAGGCGAGCAATTCGGCTTGTGACAAGCTCACGGGCGCTCACTTCCTCGACCTCGATCGGTCCACCGTCCTTGCCCGTATGCTCGACGCGTTCCTTGAACAGCCCAAGGTGCTTGCCGAGATCCACCAAGGCCGCACGCTTGTCGTGCATCTTGAACTTCACCCTGCGGACGTCCCGCGCATCTTCGCCGCGGCCATCCTTGAAGTCCTCGACGGTCACCTCTGCGAGCGCTGCGGCTTGGTCCCGAGTCAGATTGGAGAAGTCCAAATACGGGTCGCCATCGGCATTGGCCCGCATGTAATCCTGCATGTTCGCGAAGCCGATTTTCGCAAGCTCCTCGATCACGCGCTCTGCGGTAACCCCTGTCCGCTCGGAAATCGCTCGTTGGCGCTCGGCTATTGCTAGGGCAACCGGAGTTTTGCGGAGCGCTTGCCGACCGATGTCTGCCGCCGTCTTGGCGCTGTATCCGGCACGAATAGCTGCTTGGGTCGCATTAAGGTCGACCATGTACTCATCGACGAAGCGGGCCTGCTTATTGGTGAGAGCCATCAATGCACCGCTGTGCCTTCCAGCGTGTCGTCTTCGTCCGCCTCGGCGAGATCTGCGAACAGTTCCGGTGCGATCGCGTTCGCCTCTTCCATCAGGAGAGCGGCGAAGTGCTGGTCATCCATCCCGAGGACCGCCTGGGCAGCGGTGAGAAGAGCGGCAGCGGCGGCCCGACGTTCCATCTTGGTCATCGCTGCGGCTCTCTTGTGTCTAGGTACAGAGCAATTGCCACCAGAAGGGCGATGCACCAGATGGTGTGCCTTGCGATGTGGTGCATGGTCAGGCGGTCGCGGCGAACTCAGCCCAGACGGACGTCTGAGCGCACGTGATCTCCCAAAAGGGGCGCGAGGGCCTCTCCCCGAAAGCCGGATTGTGCGGATTGAACGGGGGCCAACCAAGGGGCTGCACCGGGAGAGGCGCCGGGGGGTTAAGCAAAGCCTTCAGCTCCAGCACATGCCGCTTGAGGTCCGCGATCTCGGCGCGGAGCTGACTGATTTCGTCGGTCATGTTGCAGTCCCTCGCGCTCACAGCCCCTCGATCGTCACAGACCCATCAGGCCAGATCGTCGTTACCTTGCGGCCCCTGCCCCTGGCATAGCGGATCGTGGCCCATGTGCCGGACTTGATGACCTCGGGGCCGTGAGGCGCGGCCACCAGTCCATCCGTCTCGTCCACAATGTCCCGGTTGCGGTCCAGATAGGGGCGCGGGTCTCTTGTGGCGTAGGCGCCGGGGCAGTCAGCCAGAAGCGCCGCATTGTCCGGCGGGTGCAGCACGATGGGCACCATCAGATCCCGAGCTATCGCGTGCGTTTGGGCATCGGCTCCGACGCATTGGCCATGATGCCATTCCACTGCCTGGGCAATGTGAAGCGCGACCTTATCGGCCTGCACCTTGGTCATGCCTTCGCGGGTGCCGGTAAAGCCGATGCGCTTGCCCCATGCGGTCATGATGCGCGCCTCTTGTGGGGTTCGGAAGGCTCGGCTCCAAGAGCGTCGGGTAGACGTGCGCCCAAAGGGGCTAGAGGAGACGTTCCGAGACGCTTCCGAATTCTGATAATTGGGTATGCTGGCGCATTAAATTTGCCACCAGCTAGGATTGAGCGCGCGGAAATCCGACCATTCGGCCTCCGTCATCTCGCGCTTTATACGGTTGCAGTCGTCGCACGCCCATATGGTGCGCTGCCCGCCCTTTGATCGGGGGTGCACATGATCCAAGGTCGGCGTAATGCCGGCGCAGGGCGCCATTTGTCGTTTGCAATACGGACAACACGTTCCGAGCGCGGCGGCATATCGGGCGATCTTGGTGAACTTGTTCGCCAATACGCATTCCATCGACTGCGGTGTTGCTTTCGGAAGAGGCGAGCGAGTACGCGCTAGAGCGATATTTGTAGGTGCGCAGTCCGCTTATTCCCCGATTTGGCCGTGAACCTCCCCAATGGGCCTTGACCATGGATCGGGAGCACTCGGACCAATCAGGGGCGTTGGCCGTCGCCCAACCGCACCCACCCGACGTGAGCTAGATCATTCCTAGTCATCGATCTGGTTGCACCCAGATCCCACGTCGCTCTGCTACGTGACTCTCAGCATAACGCGCACTCGCGCGCCTCTCTCGAAACTGTATCTCGCGAGCCGGGCGCTAATCCGGCTTCCCTGAATGCCGTTATGCTATCCGGGCTTTGCTTCATCCACTCTGGGAGTCCGCTTTCATCCGGCCAATTGCTCTCAGCCACGACAGATCAGGCACCAATGGAGGCGTGTCTGCTTTCCACGCCGCCGCGAGAATTTGGAGCGGAGAGCGGGCATCGAACCCGCCGTCACAGCTTGGAAGGCTGTTACTGCGCCTTGCAGACCCCCGCGATTAGTCCGTGCAGTCAAGCCCACGGCGGCGTCAGAATTTAAGATCTCGGGAAAGAGCCTCGCGCCTCCGGGCGCGAATCTGGCTCATAATTATTTCTCCCACATCTCGGGATCCCGACGCAAGAGATTATTTTGCGATATCCCAATTTTCTTCAAGCACTGTCGCTTTAGCGAAACGCACAGACCTGACTTTCACTGGTGGCTCTGCATCGGGGTCGGAGCTTTCTCCATCGTCTGGAAGACGATAGTGATCTGCAAGCATCTTCAGGCCTACCTTGAGCACTTCAATCAGAGCTGCGGTGGCCTGCTTTGCATTTTCGCGACCAGTCATGCGCCGGGCGATGGCTTCCAGCTTTTCCCCAACTTCCTCGGCGGAGATGACCACGGCGAGCACAAACCCCGACATATGCTTTCCCATTGCCTGAATCGCATCGCGGAACCTCTGGCGTGCGGCGGCCTGCATTTCAGCTACCGGCATATATCCAGGCGCAGACTGTGCGCCCCCGCCGCCTGTGCGCCCATAATCCATGGATGATACCGGAGACAGCCCAGCGGTAAACCAGTCGTTCAGGAGGCGAAGCCCAGCTTCGCTTTGCCGCTTCGAAAGCAGCGAGCGCGCCCGCAGCACATCCATGGGCGATTGTGTGACCTTCACAGTACGATTGGAGCTGATCTCCAACACGTCCGACATGGCGATGCGCTCAGCCGTGCCCGTTTGCTCCTTCGGATCGACGGGCTTCCTTCCCGTCCTCTTGGCCTGATCGGCGCGTTGTGAATCCCGGTAGTCCCGCCCCGCCAGATCCAGCTTTCCGGAAACCAGATCATGGCGGGCCTTCACGGCGCCGATCTCTGCGGCGGCCTCCACGGCTGCGCGTTCGCGGCGCTCCGTTCGGTCCCACGTCTGGGCGACCCGGTCATCCTCACACGCGGGTGCACGTGCACGTCGCTCCGCCGCCTTGCGCCGGCCCTCGGCGGCCGCTTTGACGTCCACTCGGGTGATGCCCGTATCGCGAATGTCGATGCGGACTGAAGGCTTCCTGTCTTTGGCCATGTGTGGTCAGTCCTTGTTCAGCGGGGATTGCGCAACTGCGCCTGATTTGAGTCCGTCAATGATCGTCATTGGCTGGTGCCTCCTAATCACCTCCTCCAAAGATTCCTAATTAGCGCTTCCAAATAACTGGTAGGGTCGGCGGCGTGTTCAGCTTTGCCAGCCGCAATCTCCAGGGCGGGGCCGTATCGGGCCACAAGATCGGCCGCACACTTTTCGCAATCAGCCGGCGTGTCGGTTGGCATTTCGGGGTATGCGGCCAACACTGCCGGGGCGCAGATATCCCGGATAGCGTTCGGAATCTCGTGCATCCGCACCGGGTGCCCGGCGATATGTTCGATTGCATCGTGAACATCAGCGAAAATTGGCCACAACAATGTGCCACTCGTGATAGTGCCGAGGATGCGAACGTGAAAAGAGCGTACTGTTTCAGTCATTTCAAGCCCTCGCACGGGTGTGGTTGCTTGGCTCCGGATTGTCTTGCGTCAACCCTCCTTTGAGCGCCGCACGCATCTTCTGCACCAGGGCAAGCTCTTCCGCCTGGCGCTGGGCAGACTCGTCTTTTCCTTCGACGGTCATCCGCTCCACTCTGCGCATGAGTATGTGCTCTCTGTTGCCAAGAGCGGCCAGCAGCGCGTCACGCTCGGATTTGGTGCCTCGGAAGAGCATGAGGCTCACGGCTCGCGATGTTTGGGCAGGTCGGGGATGTCGAGAATTTCGCCATCCGATTTGGCCAATTCCGACAAAAATTGTGCCCGTACGGCAGCCACATAATACCGCAGCGCTGACGCTACTTTACAGCACTCCGCAAAATTCAATGCCGGCGGCGAAACCTCACCATCCCCTAGAGCCGCCGCCCTTGAAGCGAGATAGTCCAGCTTTTCCGCATATGCTTCGTAGTCCATGGCTACCCCTTAGAATGGAATTTCGTCGTCCATATCGTCTCGGTTCGGCCTCGAACCCGCAGAAACCGGGGCGCGCTCAGATCGGCTAGGAGCCTCGTCAGCGGCCGCTTCACGATCGGCGCCACTTGTCCCGCTTAAAATGGTCAGTTCGCCCCTGTACGGCCTCAGGACGACTTCCGTGGTGTATTGCTCGCGCCCATCCTTCTCGTACTTGCGGGTTTCGATCTGGCCTTCGATGTAGACCGTCGTGCCCTTCTTCAAAAACCGCTCGCAGATACCGACAAGGTTTTCGTTCAGCACCGACACCCGATGCCACTCGGTGCGCTCTTTCCGTTCGCCGCTCTGCTTATCCCGCCAAGACTCGCTGGTTGCAACACTGATATTAGCAACGCGCCCCCCTGATTGAAAGCTTCGGATGTCGGGATCTCGGCCCAAATGACCGATAATAATGACTTTGTTCACAGACCCAGCCATTTCACCACCCGCCCTTATCTGCATGATTGACGCCGGCAGGATTGCCAGGGCGCCGTCGCGTTACTGCGGGAAGCGCCGCGATGGCCGCGGCTGCAATCTGCGCTGCCCGATCCACGCTTGGTCGCTCGGGCTCGCGCTCCACCTCGGCATCCAAGAGCCTGCGCAGTTGGACGGCATGCCATCGGGCTGGAAGTGAGATTTCGTCCACCAGGGCACGCAGCTCCGGCGCGGGCGGAACGAAGGTCTTGCTGCATTCGGACTTCGCCTTCAGGATCCGCCGCACGGCCTCCTGGAGCGCAAACGCGGGCGCGTCTTCGAGTGCGATCAGAAACCCCTCGGCATTTGCCGCCGCCAGGGCGGGCTCAAGCTCTCGGGTGTGGAGGCTGGCTTGCAGCACCGAGCACCATTTGCCGATATCAGCGGGCGACGCCGGTGCCAGATGTGAGGCCAAACGGGATGATGTCGCCTCCACGACCCGCCGTTGATCCTCCGTCAGCGCCCGTGCCGCCGGGATCCGCGGCCGAAAATCCTGGGTCAGTGCGTCGAGCGACTGCCTCAGCCAAGGCGGCGACATTTCGAGCGGCGCCAGAAGGGCGGCCCTGCGGTCGGTGGTGACGATGGCGTTCATCGGGTTGCTCTGGCGGTTCGGGAGCGAGGCGGCGATCACGGGCTTCGAAAATCCGGGCTCGGAAAAACTCCCAAGACCCGATCTTCCGGTTCATCTTGTCCGGCTTGCGCTTCCTTCGAGCCACCACCTCCCGAATGGTCGGGATGATGTCTAATTCCAGATCGCACCCGCCATCCAGGCAGTTCAGGATCGGGGAAAGCTGACAAAGGGCCGGCGATGTGGGATCAAGCTCGTCCGCTCCAGCCTGCCTCAATGCATCCTCAAGCGCGTCAAGCGACGATCGGTCTCTCGGAAACCCAGCCTCGTGCACCTGCACGTGTGCGGGAAAGCCCAGCTCTTCATTTCCTTTCCCTTCCTCTTCCTTTTCCCTTCCCTTCCCTTCCCCATATGCGTGCACCTGCTCTGCATATGCATCGTCATGCGGCGCATATGCGTGCACGTGCATTGCACTGCTTTGCATATGCGTTGCAGATTCCGGGGCTGGAATTGTCGAGGCCGCCTCGCGTAGATTGACGTTCTGATGCCGGCTGAAGGACGGGATGTAGCCGAAAGATTCCCCATCGACCTCGTATCTGGTGACGAACCCGCCTGCCTCCATGGCGTCGAGAACAGCAGAGAAATCTACGTCGTCGTATGGCATAACATCGACCTTGAGTGCGCGCGGCCGCCACTTGAACCGCCCCTCCCGATCGCAGCAGGTGAAGAGCCCCATGAACGCCAGGCGCACCGGCAATCCCGTTCTCGCCTCAAGGTCGAACAGGCTCTCGTGCTTGAAAAGTTCAGGCTTGATGGTCCGGATGCGCGCCATTAACAGCCCCCCACGAACACGTTGACATTTAGGGCCAATGGTCCTATCTTGTGTGGATAGACAGAGGAGCCGGTCTCATGCCTTCCACCAACCCACTCATTTCCGCCGCTCTTGCAATGCCGAAGACCCACGCTGTGGTCACGACCTATGCAGATGGGCAGATCAAGACCTTCCAGACGCGAAGCATCGGTTCGGCCGAAAGCTTCGCTATCGGAGAGCGGCGCAAGATTGGGCGCGACCTGATCAGCCGGGAGACTGGCGCAACGGTTCGCGTTATCTCCGTCGTGGTGGAGGCCTTGTGAAACAGGCAGAGCTTGAGCGCCGCGCGTCCGCGATTTATGGGGCGGATTGGCAAACACCTCTCGCAAAAAGGGTTTGCGTAGACCCTCGCACTGTCCGGCGGTGGAAGGCTGGTGATCGTGATATCCCGGCATGGATGGAATGGGCTTTGGGAGTTCTTGAGCGGAACCCAAAGGAACGTTGAGCCGCGCGTTATTCATTCAGCGGCCTCTTGCGTCGAGATATGCGCCGATGAACTGCGCAGCCGGACGATGGTCGATCGCGTTTCCGATGGCGCGCAGTTTATCCACTCGGGCGGGTATCCGAGCTCCCAGCCAGCGAACTCCGGGTGGAGGGAGCCGGCGCCATTTTCCATCGGGGCATTCGAGGTATTGGCAACCGTCGATACTTGCGACGGCAGTGGAGAACCCCCGGCTCCAAAACTCATGTTCGGTCCACCCTTCTCCCCATCCGAAGCCCGGACGGTCGACCAAAGAGCAATTTCCACCACTTGTTCGGTCAGCCATGTTTGATGGCGGCCCGGCACTGTCGCTCGGGTCTTGTTGCCCTTCTCTCCTTCGCTTGCTTGGCACGTGCGCCACGTCGCCATGACCATCGTAGCCAATGGCATCCCGCCCTGGGCATATCGGTTGGTCCGCATGCTCACGCTGTCCTGCGTCACGGTCGGCCACAAACCAATACCGATCCCTGAAATGGTCCGCGTCCGCGCTCGCGGCCTCCATCGGGATTGCCCCCACGGCGTATCCCATTTCGACCAGATCACCTCGCACGAGGTTGAGCCACTCAGGCGCTCGCGCAACCTGCTCTCCAAACAGAACTGGAGGGCGTCCGACCTCGATAAGGCCTCTGAATACTGGCCAGAGGTGTCGTTCGTCGGCGAATCCTTTTCGTTTGCCACTGATGCTGAATGGCTGGCAGGGGCAAGAGCCGGTCCACACCCTCCAATCTTCAGGCCATCCGGAAACTGCGAGGGCAAAGGGCCACCCACCAAGGCCGGCGAAGAAATGGCATCTGCGGAACCCTCGCAGGTCATCAGGCCGAACATCGACAATTGAGCGCTCATCGACGTATCCAGGAGGTATAAGCCCTTCCGCGATGAGGTTGCGGAGCCATTGCGCGGCATAGGGGTCGAATTCGTTGTAATAGTCGCGGGCATTCATGCGGCCTCCCGGACTTGCTCTGCATTATGGATGGTCAGAGTTGTGGTGTGTCCGGTCGTGACCTCGCTCCCTGAGAGGATGTGCATGGTCATGCGGCGGTCTCCCTATTGAAGGTATTCACTTGATACCCCCAAGCATTGACAACTGCTTTGCAGGCGTTGGGCGTTCTACAAACATGTCAGGCTGCGCGTACGCCTTGCGGATGCGCTCGCACGACAGATCAAACCACCGCTCGTTTTGCTCGATTCCGATAAACGAACGGCCCATCTTGGCGCAGGCAACGCCGGTGGTGCCGGAGCCCATGAACGGGTCGCAAATGGTTTCGCCGGGGCGCGTAAAGTCGCCAACTATTTCCATCATCAGCGCCAACGGCTTTTCGGTCGGGTGCTCACCCTGCCGGTTGGTGTTGACGCAGTGCGTATAGATTCCGCGCTTCCCGCCGCCATTCCAAAGATTCATGAGGTAAAATGCGAGTTCTGGCCTTCGCTTGCATCGCAGCCACGCCTTCGACTTGCGCAAGCGCTCAATCTGAAGAGGCATATAAGGGAGGCAGCGGACGTCTATGATCTCTGCGCTCATTCAGCGGCCTCGGCCGCGAACAGATCGCCGCGCTTACGCTTAGCCTCCGACACGTTCTTCACCGCTTGACGGAAATAGGACGGCTTGAGTTCGATCCCGATGCCTCGTCGCCCCATCTCGACCGCACAGAACACCTCGCTCCCAATGCCGAGAAATGGGGTCAGCACCACATCGCCAGGCGCGCTCCACAAGTCGATTGCCCGTTCGATGACGTCTAGCTGCAATGGCGAAATATGCTGCTCGTCCTTGTCGTCGCGCGCATTGCGATATTGGAGAGTCCTGGTCTGGTCGATGTCCATCCAAACCGGCGATGCATAGCGCTGCCACACCAGTACAGACACCCACATTTCATAAGGCCACGGCGGTCCACATTCCGGCGGACGTTCACGACACTGGCGATCGTATGCCGCCCGGCTGAAGTCGAGGCCGGTCCCGACGAAATCTTCAAACATTCCGGCGACAGGCTCAGGGTTCTCCCCCGGCTTGCGGAACATCATCAGATAATCAGCGAGGCCCTGCCCGGACATGGCACTGTCCTTGACCACCTGCTTATGCAGGAGGCGGATGGACTTCGTGCGCTGCTGAGCGACGACCGGGTCTTTCCAGATGCAGACCTCAGAGTGAAAAATCCATCCTGCGTCCTCATAGGCACGCACGATCTCACCGCGGAAATCACGTATTCCGATATACCCGTGACGGCCCTTGCTGGTGGGAAGTTGCATGCAATGGACGCCATGAAGGCGGCCAGGCATGGTCACCCGAAGCAATTCCTGGATCAGGAAGGCGTAGTGCTCCCAGAACTGCGGGCCCTCATTGTTCGAGATGTCGCGGTCATAGTTCGAGAATTTGTACAGACCCTCGAACGGTGGGGAGTGAATGCCAAAGTGGATCGAAGCACCCGGAATGCCCCGGATAAGCTCGCAGGCATCGCCATGGTAAAGAGCATAGTCTTCGGTCACCACCTGCTCGACCGCCTTGATTCCATCTGCTTGTTTCATGCTGTGTCTCCGAGCCAAGAAGGGAGAATCAGAGGAACCTGGGGTGCGTAATTTGGACGGTCACGCACAACCCCGCGCACCGCTCGCATCGACAGGTCAGCCATATGCATGACCATCGCCGCCGCCATCCGATCAGCGTCGGCCTCTTTCCGGCGGATGTTTGCCACGACTGCACCTTCGGTCTCTGCCGCCACGAAATGGACGTTCACGGGCTTTGTTTGTCCGAAGCGCCAGAAGCGGCGAATAGCCTGGTAGATCTGTTCCCAACTATCGGAGAGGCCGACAAAGCCAGTGTCAGCGCAGTGCTGCCAGTTCATGCCAAATCCGGCAATCGAAGGCTTTGTCACGAGGACACGGATATGGCCTTCGCTGAAATCGATCAGCTTGCGTTCTTTGGTGCGTTCGTCGTCGGCACCGGAAAGCTCGACAGCTTCCGGGATGATCCGCACCAGCGCATTGCTCTCCGCATTGAGATTGCACCACCATACAAACGGACGATCATCAGGCGTGATCTTCGCAGCCAGCGCCACCCGTTCATCAACGGTGCTCCGGCGCGCCGCGAGGCGCTCCTGAAGCGTAACGGCCTCCATCGGGAAAAGAAGGCCGGTTTCAAAGCTCGGCACATAATCCACGCCAACTGTGTGCTGGTGCTGGCGGAGCGGCGGAAGGGTATAATCCCCGTCCTCGTATCCGAGATCTGACGGCTTTCGTAGCATCACGGCCCATGAAGCCATCCACTTCCAGAATTCTCCTTCCGCGTGGCCTTTGAGACGCCATTTGCGCGTATCGCCGCCATCATGGGTGAAGAAGGTGGCGAGCATGTCTGTGTAGGACATGATGCCAAGAAATTCGGCGTGATTACCGAGTTCCATGAAGTCATTCGGCGCTGGCGTAGCCGTTGCGGCGAGACGAAAGGGGATACCCGCGCACGCCTCGATGAGATGACTGCGATAATGGCCATCGGAACTCTTGAGGATCGAGCTCTCGTCCAAGATCACGCCGCCAAAGCGCGAAAGATCGAAACGATCAAGCTTCTGATAATTGGTGATGTTCGTACCGGAGAGGCATTCCGATTGGTCATGCACCTGACGCGCTATTATGCCAAACTTGTCCGCCTCGCGCGCCATCTGCGCCGAGACAGCCAGCGGAGCGAGATGCAGGATGTCCTGCCCTGTCTCGCGATGGACCGCATCCGCCCACACCAATTCCATCAGGCTCTTGCCGAGGCCGGTTCCGGCAAAAAGCGCGGCACGACCGCGTCTAAGCGTCCAAGCTGTGATGTCGCGTTGGAAATCAAAGAGCACCTCGGGCAGACTATGAATTTCGGTCAATCCCGTCGGTGGATCAGGAATTGCCTTACGATCGAGGAATGCGTGATAATCCACGAGCGCGCTCATGATCCGCCCCGCTCATTGGCACGGGCGGCTCGTTTCTCCACGACACGCTCCATGAACTCTGCCAACGCCCACTTGCTCGTGCAACGTTCCCGCAGCCGGTCCATCTGCTGTTCGGTGAGCTTGAAATTGGCGTCTCTGGTGACGCCGCATTGGGTCACGAAGGACTCAAATTCCTGCTCTGAAAGCTTGGCCTCATCGGCCAGGGCTGGGATATCGAATTGGCTCATGATTTTGCCTCGACCTGCGCGCGCAGGGCGGCAACATCTGAGGCGACACGAACGTCTCGAAGCAGCAACGCATCAATGCGTCGGATGGCGTGTAGCACTGTTGTGTGATCGCGACCGCCGAAGCGGCGACCGATCTCCGGCAGCGAACACAAGGTCAGGGTCTTCGCCAAGAACATCGCGATGTGCCTTGGCATGATGAGATTGGCTGTCCGTCGCTCCGACAGCAGATCCACGCGTGAAATGCCGTAATAGCTGCAAACAGCACGCTGAATACGCATGATCGGTGGGACCTGTGGGTTTACGGAAAGCCAATCTCGTTGAGGTGGTGGCGCGGGCCGGATGGTTTCATCGATCTTGTCCAAGCCTGAAACCATTCGCGCATGGGCAATGCGGGCGCGCCGCTCCTCTTGGAGCCTGCGTTCACGCTCGAGGCGCTCCGCCTCTGCGCGCTCTTGTTGCTCAACGAGCGCCCGTTCTTCCGCCTCGCGCTTAAGATTGGTCAGGCGAATATGCCGGCGAGCGGCGGCGTCCAAACGCGCACGACGGGCGCGGGCCGCAATGCGCTGGGCTTGGAGCGCAGGAACGTTCACAGCCGTGTCTACCAATCGCATGGCCGCCCCCTAGATCTGCCAACCGCTGCCGAGCGAAATGATCTTTGGCGCCGCTCGCATGGGCACGGTCTGTTCGAAATCCGTGATCTCGGGATCGGCCTTGCGATAGCCAGCCGCCTCCATAGCCGCGCAGAAGGCGTCGTTCATCGCAACGAGTTCACGCCGCTCCCACCAGTCGCGAGAGGCCTTCTCCTCAGCCACGACGTGCACTCTCGGCGGGCGCGTCAGGTGCATCCGCTGGATCTTGTCGCCAATGGCGCAGGGTGAACGCGCAAACCCGGACTCCGCAAAGTGAGCGGAAATATTCGCTATCGTCAGCCCCTTTGACAGGAGTGAGCGCAGAAGGTGTTCTTCCTGTCCGGTCCAGAGCGTGCTCATTGTTCTTCTGCCTTACGATCAGCGGTTGCGAAGGCCTTCACATGCTCAGCGCATTCGAGCACCCGAGCTGCATCGGAAAGCCGGAGAACAATCAGCGGATCCTTTCGATCCGCCTTGATGACGAGGCCGTAATTGCCTTCAAGCCAGGCGTAGATCCTGGCAAAGCCCGTGGCCCGTGCCTTGACTTCTAGGCGCTCGTCTTGGCCAAGGACGGGGACATGTACATCGCCGCCGAACCGATCCGATGCGCGGGCAATTGCGCCCTGACCAGACAGAGGCACACGCTCGGCGCATAGGCCGAAATCCTGCAGCAGCTTGACGATCGCGCGCTCTATGCGGGCGCCCTTGTCGCGAGATTTCTTGCCCATCAGAGGAAGATGCCGAGGGCCTGGGCATAGAGTTCCACGATCGCCTCGTGCTCTTTGCGTTCCTCCACGTCCTGGCGGCGCATAGCGAGGATTGCCTTGATCGCCTTCACGTCGAACCCGTTTGCCTTGGCCTCAGCGAAGACGTCACTGATGTCGTCGGCGATAGCTTTGCGTTCTTCGGTCAGGCGTTCAACGCGTTCGATGAACGACTTCAGTTGCTCCTTCGCGAAGCCGGCGGGGGCTTCAGCGGACTCGGGGGCAGACGAGTGGTGTGAGTTATCTTCGAACATTGGAAAATCTCGCTGTTTAGATGGACCGGCCGACTTGCGCGGAAGGCACGAGCGTGAACGACCTCTGTCCAGTCCGCGCTCGGCGCGCGCTGACCTTGGCTATGTGGTTCCGGATAACCTCGCCGCCCATCGTGGAGCCGGTCAGCCAGTCGAGGGCGGCTTGCCTGGGGAAACGCCAACGGCGATCCGGATCAATAGCTTCCGGGGCGCGCTGTGCGGCAAACCCGTGGGAAAGACAGAAGTCTTTCATGGCGCGCGTGATGATGCCGCCAGTAGTGCCGCGTACACGCCCATCTCGGGAGATGCCGGCCATGTCCATGATGTCGCGCGAAGTGACGGTGCCCGCCATGTCAAAGGACGGAACGATCGGAGCGCTCTTCATCCGCTCGATCTCATGGCCAAGGCGGACCACCTCTTCCAGGACCAATTCAACGCCGGCCCGCATGTCCTCAGTGCTTTTGTGCGTCACCGATTTGACCACACCACCGATCCGGCGCCAGACGGACTCGGGCAACGTCACCTCGCCATCGGCAACCGCCTTGGCGACATCCCGCACGACGAAATAGGCGTCCTGCATGGCGTCGTGCAGCGCCCATGCCAGATCGTCGTTCCAGCCCTTGACGATCTTGCCGTATCCCCGCTCGGTGAAGAGGAGAACCTTGTCAGGCGTTCCGCCCTGTGGGCGACTGAAACCAAGCGTCCGAATTTCGGACGGCTCCTTAATCTCATGAAAATCAACAGCTTCCACGAAGCGGGTCCGGTGCGCGTTGAACTGCTTGCGCGCTTGGCCCTCCGCCTTCTCGTGGACGGTGTCGATCTGCTTGAGCGTCACGACACGCTCGCCCTTGTATTCCACCGTCGCCACGGTCTTCCCGAGCACGGTCACGACTTCATGGTTCATGCTGGCCTCAGGCGTAGTTGCCGCTTCAATCAAGCGGCGGAGTTGAGCCGCCGAGTTGAGTGGGGACCGGATGTCCGATGGTGATTTTGGGAAAGGGACGCTCAGGGGCGGCTCGCATGCGAAGACAATAAGCTTCGGATGCTTTCCGCCGTCGACCACGTCAAAGGCGACGCCGTGTTCGTCACATACGTCTGCCATCGCCTGGAAGCATGGATTTGTTCGAATATTGCCCATTGCGCCCCATCCTGGCTGAAGTCCGGATCCATGTTGCTCGTAACTACTTGTCGGAGCGGCCTATCCACTCTCCCAGGTTGATCCACCTGCGACCGTGCTTAACCGTTCGCCGCATCATCCATTGGCGGACTGGCCAGGGAAGCCAGTTCCTCAAGGCGCGACAGACGCGCCCGTAATTCCGCAATTTCCCCATTGAGTTGTGCCTCTTCGTGAGCACGCATCAGGCCCCGCACCCGATCAAGCTCTTCTGCGCGGACACGCCCGCGCCCGTACCAAAGATCAAACGCTCGGTTGTAACCAAAGCCAGTCTTGCGAGAGACCTTGGCAATCAACGCTTTTACGCTTTCACCGGCATGGACCGGCTCGGCCAAACGCCGAAGGCCCATACTCATCTCGACTGAAACAGACGACGCGGTCATTTCGCGCTCACAAGGATTTTGGGATTTGCAACACTGATTTTGGGGAAACGGCATCTCGGTCTCCGATACCTTTGGGCCATCGGAGTTGGAGACAACGAATGCTTGCGAAGACGCGCACCACGACTGAACTTGCAGGGACGGACGCGGCGCGTGCGAATAAAGGCCCCAGCCAGAAGGCCGGGGAAGTTAGCGCGGGGGAGGAAATCCGCGCGGGAGGATGGCAGTCCATCGGAGCCCTTGCGGCTTCCGTGATGGACAAATTGAGGTTGCCAGCGGATCGCACCGCCGCTGGCGCCGGCTGTGAAACGGGAACGCCGGCACGAGATATCGGCCTTCCCGCTGCGATTTGGAATGGAGGCTTCGGACATGCCTAACCCCCGTATCGGCAAACGAAATAGATTGTTTCCGTCAGGACGTAGGCGGCGGCAAAGACGATGCCCGCGTACCTGTGGCGCATGAGGCCGCGCAGTGTCAGGGGCTCATGAGCCCTCTGGACCTGCCGCGAGACTGGGGCCGGCCTGGGTTGCGGGCCGGCGAGATCGTCAAGGAGCTGGTTGCGCGCGAGGATGCTCATGCAGCGCCCCCACGAATTCCCGTATTTCTGCGGGCGTAATATCCATCACAGGCACGAAGTGCAGCAGCCAATCGCCGCTGATGTTTTTCGAATTTCGTGCAACGGACGCTATGATCTGCAAGCTCATTCAGGCTCGCGCTGATCATTGCTCGCGTCGGGAACTTCGGAGCAATTACCAAATTCTCGTTGGAAAGAATGCGAGAAAGTGCGGAAACGCTCACGCCAGCCCCTGACTGGATCAAAATCCAGTCCAGAGTTCCGCCCGGCTTGCGCTTATCGACGTAGCTTCTCGCGCCATCCCAAATCTCCCGCACCAACTGATGCAGAGCATTGGGGGATTTTACGCCAGCCTCTTGGGCACAATGGACAATGGCATATCCGTACTCATGGACGCAGGCGCGCCACTCTGGCGACATGCTATCCACGTCCGCCCAAGACCGTTGCGGGCGGGAATCCTGAAGATAGGCGTTGCTCATGCTGCGCCCTCCTCACGTGCACGTGCACGAGGGGAGACGTTGGCGTGCGCTTTCTCCAGCACCTCAAACGTGACGGGAAAGCCGCGCTTCTTCGCCTCCTCAACCACCCGAGGCCAGCGTCTGGCCGGGATCGAGTTCCGAGTTTTCATGACGTGAGCGTGGCTGACCTTCACGCCGATATCTCCGGCGAACTCCGGCACGGAACTCCAAAGGCTGATGATGCTGTCGGCGTCTCTCATAGCTACAATTGCTACATCACGTAGTCACTCACGTCAACTACCTCATGTAGTAATTTTATCGCTACGTTTTGCGCCATGAAAACCCGTGGCGAACGCTTGAAATTCCTTAGAGACCGCGCCGGCTTTAGATCAGCCCGTGATGCGGCAATGCACTTCGGTGTGGCGGTATCAACGTTCAACGCTCACGAGCGCGCTGGCTCCCCTGGCGGCCGGGACTTCGATGTCGATGCCGCAACGAAATATGCCAGATGGTTTCGGAGCAATATGCTGTGGCTGTTTCACGGACGCGGGTCGCCCGATGCCCACATTGAAAGCAGCGTGATTGCAGAGGATCAGGAAGCCCCTGATAGGGATGAGCCTATGACGATCGGCTCTGAAACTGGCCGACGCGGGCTGCCTAAGGACACCTCTGCTCAGATTGATGTCACTGCGGGCATGGGAGGAGGTGGCCTTACCGTCATCTCAGAGGGCGTACCAGGCAAGAGCGGCATGACCTTTGCTGCCGAGCACGTAAGAGATTTTTGGCGGCTACCCCAAGAGGTGACGTCAGCGCTCGGCCTCAGGGCTGCCGATATCGTCGTAATCCCCGTGCAGGGCGACTCTATGGCGGATACCCTTTCAGAGGGCGATTACGTTTTCGTGGATACGAGGCACCGCCTCCCCTCCCCCGATGGCCTTTATGTGCTGACCGACGATTTCGGTGGTCTAATAGTTAAGCGCCTCGAGATGGCTTCGCACCCGCGCGATGAGGAAGCGACGGTACGGATCATATCGGACAATCCGCGACACGCGCCAAAGGAGCGGTTGCTCGCAGATCTCCAGATCATTGGGCGCGTGGTCCGGCGGTTTGGTGTGGTTGGTTGAGCGCCACCATCACCCGCTAGTGACATAGCGTCGCGCGAATGCGCGCACAATCGCGTTGACATGGGTGCGTAATTTACGCATTTTGTTTTTATGCATTGTGTCTCACAAACACCAGCATTCGTGCGGGCCGCCGACAGCGTCGGCATGAGCGAAGATGAGATTGACGCACTGGTCGATCATTTAGCTCGGAACCCAATGGCGGGCGATGAAATTCCTGGCACGGGCGGCTGTCGCAAGCTGCGGTGGGCCGGGAAGGGCGTAGGCAAGAGAGGCGCATTCCGGACTATCACATTTTACACAGGTTCTGAATTACCGGTGTATCTGATCACTGTGTTCGCGAAGGGCGAGAAGGCGAACCTGACGCAGGCCGAGCGAAATAAGCTCGGCAAGTTCACAAAGATGATCGTGGATGCATACCGGCTAAAAGTTGTTTCGGTAGGAGAAGGACGATGAGCAGGAAGGCATTCGACAAAATCGCAGAAGGGCTTGGGGAAGCGCTTGCGATTGCGCGTGGGGAAATGCAGCCCGCTAAGCTTCATGTGCCTGCTGAGATAAATGTCCGAGCTATCCGAGCAAAGCTGAGTGCCTCGCAGGAGGATTTTGCTTCAACATTCGGCTTTACGGTTCACCAGATTAGGCAGTGGGAGCAAGGTCGCGTTCGGCCGCTCGGTGCCACACGAGCCTATCTAATGATCATCGACAGGGACCCTGATGGCGTTCGCGAAATGCTCCGAGCCGCCACGAAGGAGTCGATGAAGGCCGCCTGATTCACGCCTCACGGCACGTTAAGCCCGCCCAGCCTGGCGGGCTTTTTTGTGGCCTGATGCATTCGTACCGTGTAGCAACACATTCTGCGAAATTGCTACGATTGGTAGTTGACATAGCTACGTGACGTAGTAACTTCATCCTCATCAACCAAGCGATGGGGATCGCAGACATGACCACCGAGCGCCAGATCGAACAGCTCACCGAGGCCGCCGCCGACCTCCGCACCCAGGCCGAGAAATACCTCGCCAAGGGCGGCAAGTACGCCCAGCGGATCGCGGCCCAGCTCCAAGCAGACGCCGCCCGCACCGAAGCCCTCGCCCTCCAGATTGGAGGGTGAGGAGATGCACGAGATCATCCACCAGCCCCTGCGCCGCGAGAAGAAATACAACGCTGCCCGCAAATGCGGCCGCCCGCTGGGCAAGCGATGAGCCCGGCGAAGATCCCCGCCGCGAACACGGCACCTATTACACAAGCAACGGCATGAGGGCAGCATGAACGCCCACGGCATCCGCGACGACTTGCTCAAGATCATCGGCCACCTCGGAACGGCGGAAGTGCAAAGCCTGCCGAGCGATGACCAGATCATCATGGATCACGTGCGCGAAGCCCTGGAAATCGCCCGGGCTGCGCTGACCGCCACCAACACACAGGCGCCTGCGCTGAACGATGCAGCCTGCCTCAAGGGATGGAGCGCCTGATGGCCAAGATTGTCCGCACTTCCACAAAAGCCACTGGCGGCGTTACTCCGGAAGAACTGGAGAAGATGCGCGCCCACACCGAAATGTGGATCAAGCGCGCTTTCCGCACCGACCCGATTGACCCCGACAAGATCATCCCGGCGATCAAGGGATTGTACGCCGCAGCCGGCTTGAAAGAGCCGAGGATTGTCATCGCCCCGTCCCCGCTTGTTATGGCA
Source organism: Roseixanthobacter pseudopolyaromaticivorans (assembly GCF_043195145.2). Classification (NCBI taxonomy): domain Bacteria; kingdom Pseudomonadati; phylum Pseudomonadota; class Alphaproteobacteria; order Hyphomicrobiales; family Xanthobacteraceae; genus Roseixanthobacter; species Roseixanthobacter pseudopolyaromaticivorans. The sequence goes on along the minus strand of NZ_CM195539.1, from coordinate 906,864 downwards.
TTCGCATACGGAGCGTCTGCGGCAATCTGGCATAATCGTGGGCAGCGCAGCGCGACCGACAGCGCGACCGGCAGCGCGACCGACAGCGCGACCGACAGCGCGACCGACAGCGCGACCGACAGCGCGACCGACAGCGCGACCGACAGCGCGACCGACAGCGCGACCTACAACGCGACCTACAACGCGACCCGCATCGCGACCGACAGCGCGACCGACAGCGCGACCCGCAGCGCGACCCGCATCGCGACCGACATCGCGACCCGCATCGCGACCGACAGCGCGACCGGCAGCGCGACCGGCAGCGCGACCGGCAGCGCGACCCGCAGCGCGACCTACAACGCGACCCGCAGCGCGACCCGCATCGCGACCGACAGCGCGACCGGCAGCGCGACCCGCAGCGCGACCCGCATCGCGACCGACATCGCGACCCGCATCGCGACCGACAGCGCGACCGGCAGCGCGACCGGCAGCGCGACCGGCAGCGCGACCCGCAGCGCGACCGGCAGCGCGACCGGCAGCGCGACCGGCAGCGCGACCGGCAGCGCGACCGGCAGCGCGACCCGCAGCGCGACCTACAACGCGACCCGCAGCGCGACCCGCATCGCGACCGACAGCGCGACCGGCAGCGCGACCGGCAGCGCGACCGGCAGCGCGACCCGCAGCGCCGAAAAAGACGCCGCTCAGGCGTGCTTCGACCTGGCAGGAGAATTCGGCCTCATGTGCGCAGCCCGGTGGGGGAATGTCTACCAGGGCGGAAACATGTGGGCAGCATACGACAGTTATCTGACTGCTATGCGCGACATCATCGGTCTACAGCTCCCCGAGCACCGCGCGTATGCAAGCTGGGAACAAGCGGCGATCGAGGGCGGATTTCGCGTCATGCATCCCGAGTTTTGCATCGTCAGCGATTTCCCTGAATTCATCCGGATCGATGATCAGCGCCGCCCACATTGCGAGAACGGGCCAAGCCACCGGTGGCGGGATGGGTGGTCCCTCTACCACTGGCACGGAACCCGTATTCCGGCTGAGTGGATCGAACAGAAGGACAGACTGACGGCGCAAGCCGCTCTCAGCCAGACGAACTTGGAGCTGCGCCGCGCGGCAATAGAAATCGTCGGATGGCACCACGTCCTGCGGGATCTCGGCGCCAAAGTGATCGACGAACACCCCGACCCGCATTGCGGTGCTCTCGTTGAAGTTCAGCTTCCCGATCTCGATCGCAAGAGCCTGTTCATTCACGCGCGCTGCGGCACGGACCGAGAATTCGCGATTGGCGTACCCCCTGAATGCTCGACGGTGGTCGAAGCGCAGGCGTGGCTGACGGGGCTCCCCGTCTCCGAGTTCCAGTTTCCCTCAATCCGTACTTGACCAGCAGAAAGACCAAACCATGAAGATCATCGAAACTCTTGGCGCGCAGGGCGAAATTCGCATGTTCCGCGTCGACGCTCTTCCGGCCAAGGGGTTGACGCCCCTCAAGCGTGAAGGCGGCCACCTCATCATTGGCCACAGCGAAACCGGCCACCACCATGTGCTGGTGGCTGAGCGGGCGCAGGTTTTCGAGGCGGATACCGCCCCCGAAGGGATGCGCATCCTCTTCGCAGTGCTCGACAGCGCCGGCACGCTGGAGCACCTGCGCGGTCACGACACGCACGCGCCGCATGCCTTCGAGCCCGGCGACACGATCATGTTCCGCACGGATCGCGAATATGACCCGTATGCGGAACTTGCCCGCCGCGTTGCCGACTAGCCCATGACCGGCGACCTCATCCTCCTCGGCATCGGCGCCGTGTGCGCCTTCCTGGTGTTCGCGCCTTTGCTGCGCCGGACCATTCCCCGCGACCCTCTGGACGATGCCCATGGGGATGTCCCGCAATGGACACCGGAGATGGGCGATGACTGACCGCGATTTCAGCCGCGCGGAAGAATGCATAGGCCGCCAGATCCAGCAGCAAGCGATCCTGGCTGAGATCTATGCGCGACAGACATTGGCATCGCGGGAAATCGCGATGCGGATCGAGCTTCTCAAGATCAGGAATGGAGGCCGCCGTGGCTGAAGCTGCATATCTCGACGAAATCGACGACCTCGCCTTGGCACAACCGGCTTCCCCGGTCCGGGGTGGAGTGCCCGCTACGCGCTCTGCTCCCAGGGCTGTTGCGCAGCGCCGGGCGTCGTCCCCGAAATCTGATGCCGGATCAATCCTCGGTGCCATCATGAATGCGGCGTCAAACGCCGCGATTGATGCCGACAAGGTCGAACGCCTGATGGCGATGTATCGCCAGATCCGGGCTGACGAGGCCCGGCAAGCATACCTCTTCGCCCTGCCTCTCATGCAGAACGAACTTCCGATGATCGACCAGAACGGTCGCATCGTCATCAGGGATAAGGGTGGTGAGCGGATTATCCAGGAGACCAAATACGCGCGCTGGGAAGACATCAACGAGGCGATCCAACCCGTCCTTTTCCGGCATGGGTTTGGCCTCTCCTTCCGCCTCAGCGCGGCGCCGGATGGAAAGCAGATTGTCACCTGCGTTCTCAGCCACCGGGACGGCCACCAGGAAGAAACCTCCATCACCCTGATGCATGACAGCACCGGGAGCAAGAACAGTGTCCAGGCTGTCGGCAGCACCATCAGTTACGGCCAGCGCTACACGGCGCGCGCGCTGACGAACTTTCAGAGCCGGGCGCGCGAGGATCGCGACGACGACGGGAAGGCTGCCGGCGCCGGAGAAACCATTTCTGCCGGGCAGGTGGATCAACTCCGCCTGCTGATCGACGAAACCGGCTCCGACATCCGCCGCTTCTGCGCCCACTTCAAGATCGGCGCCCTGATTGATTTGCCTTCGGGCGAGTTCGGCCGGGCGCTCACCATGCTCAACGCCAAGCGAAAGGCCTCGTGATGGACCTCGAACTCATCACCATCGAGCCGGCGAGCGCCCTTGTCGTTTTCACTACGCCCAAGGCGATTGATCCCTTCCTAGCCAAAGTGCGGGAGGAAATCGATGGCTTTTCCGGCGACATGACGACAGCGAAGGGGAGAGCCGAGATCAAGTCGATGGCCCACAAGGTCACCAAGGTGAAAACCCGCCTGGAGGCCATTGGGAAGCAGCTCGCAGACGATCAGAAGGAAATCCCGAAGAGGATCGACGCCACGCGCAAGCTGGTCCGCGACACGCTGGACAAGTGGTCCGACGAGGTGCGCAAGCCGGTCACGGAATGGGAAGAGGCGGAAGAGGCGCGCGTTGATCGCCACAAGTGGGCAATTGCGCGGATTGAACAGCTTTCCGGCATCGCCCACTTGAATATTCCCGCCGAGCAATTGCGTAGTGCGCTCGCTGAAGTCGAGGCCGTGACGGTCGGCCCCGAGTGCGAAGAATATGAAGCGGCCTATGCCAAGGCCAAGGGAGCCGCCGTTGCGGCCCTGTCCGCCGGCATCGAGGCTCGCGAGAAATACGACGCCGAACAGGCCGAGCTTGCGGCCCTGCGTGCCGCCGCAGAGGAGCGGGCCAAAAAGGACCGGGAAGAGCAAATCGCTCGCGACGCGGCGGAAAAAGCAACCCGCGACGCCGAGGCAAAAGCCGCTGCTGAAAAGCAGAAGGCGGAAGACGATGCCCGCCGCGAACGGGAAGCGGCGGAGGCGCGCGAGCTGTCCCTTAAGCGGGTAGCAGAAGAGGCGGAACAACGTGCGGCCCAGGCGATCGAAACGGTGCGGCAAGAGCAGGAGACCGCGCGGCTCGCTGAGGAGGCGGAGACCAAGCGGCGCGAAGCAAACAAGGCACACCGCACCAAGATCAATCGCGCCGCACTGGAAGCGTTCGTGGCATGCGGGATTTCCGAGGACATCGCCAAGGAAGTCCTGAAGCTGATCATCCTTCGCGCCATCCCCGCAATCTCCATTCAATACTGAGGCGCGCAATGATCCTTTTTTGGGACACCGAAACCACGGGCTTCTTTGATGACAGGCTTCCCGTCGATCACGATGCGCAGCCCTACATCGTGCAGTTGGCCGCCCAACTCTGCCAAGACGACGGCGCACCTGTGTCCGGCTTTTCCCTGATCGTGGACCCGGGCATCAGCAACGGCATCTTCATTCCCGAGAAGGCCGCCGCTGTCCACGGCATCACGAACGAACGCGCTGTCCAGCTTGGATGTTCGTCGCAGTTTGCCCTGTCCGCCTTCACGCACCTGTACCAGCGGGCAGACATCATCTGCGCTCACAACGCCAAATTCGACAAGGGCGTGACCGAGGCGGCGATTTCCCGCCATTACGGTCGAGTGATGCCGCTCCGCAAGCCGGTGTTCTGCACCATGGATGCGGCTAGCCCCATTATCAACCTGCCGCCAACCGAGCGGATGCTGGCGGCCGGCTTCACGAAGCCTAAGCCCCCCAAATTGGAGGAGTGCATTCGTCATTTCTTCAACGAAGAATTGGAAGGCGCCCACGACGCGATGGTGGACGTCAACGCCTGCCGCCGCGTCTATTTTCACCTCAAGACCTTGGGGGCCGCGTCGTGATGCAGATCATTGATTGCGTGCAGGGCACCGACGAATGGTTCCGCGCCCGCGCTGGCATCCCGACTGCCTCGGAATTCTCCACCGTCATGGCGTCCGGCCGGGGCGGCGGGGAAAGCAAGACCCGTCGCACGTACATGCTCAAGCTCGCGGGGGAGATCCTCACCGGCGAACCCATGGAGCGGTTCACGAACGGCGCCATGGAGCGCGGCCACGCGATGGAGGACGAAGCCCGCAGCGCCTATGCCTTCATCAAGGACGTAGAGCCGGTGCAGGTCGGGTTCATCGTGAACGGGCCGAAGGGCTACAGCCCCGACAGCCTTATCGGGAATGACGGCCTCTTGGAGATCAAGACGGCGGCGCCGCATCTCCTGATCGACAAGCTGCTGTCCGGCGAATTCTCTCCCGAGCACAAGGCGCAATGCCAGGGCGGCTTATGGGTCGCGGAGCGGGAGTGGATCGACCTCGTCACCTATTGGCCGAAGCTGCCGCCGCTGATCGTCCGCGCCGTCCGAGACGAAGTCTATATCGCCGGCCTGGCGCGCGCAGTTGATCAGTTCAACGAAGAGCTTGCCGAGGTGGTGGAGCAGATCCGCCGCTATGGCGAGAGGATCGCAGCATGAGCGACGCCTTCGAAGGCCAGGCGCGAGCCCTGCACACGCCCGCACCGTGCTCCGTCGCCACTTACGACCCGCGGGTTGTTCTCGGCAGCAACGGGCAGAAACTTGGCCGCGCGCACATCAACGGTGACAGGCTCTTGCACAACGAAGCCGTTGCCAACGCCCGGCTTTGGGCCGCAGCGCCCGCCATGGCGGAAGAGCTGTCAAAGCTACGCGCGCGAGCGGAAGCGGCGGAAGCGGAGCGCGACCGGCTGGCGGCGGCCTGCAGAGCGCTCGTTGAAGCTTGCGACAATGGCCCTCCGCTCCAAATCGTCAAGAACGTCGGTGCCGCATGCGACCTCGCTCGCGCCGCCCTCTCCAGCACCACGGAGCAGTCATGAGCAGCGAGAAGAACGACGGCGCGGCGCGCATCGCGGAAGGGCTTGCGGACGCGGCTGCGATTGCCTCTGGCGAAAAGCCGGCGCCGGTGATCCACATCAATGGGCACGCGTATGTGCCGAAGAAATCGCTTGATGAACTCGTGGCGGAGCGCGACCGGCTGGCGGCAGCGCTGGAGCGAGTATTTAAGTTTCCAGGCTGCATCGTCGTTCTTGACGGTAGGAATCGACACGGCTCGCACGTGATTATGTCCCTTCCCTCGAACCTGCCGGCAGAAGCAGAGGGCGACGTGATCGAGTGTGCTGAAGAGGTTTTACAGGCCGCTGAGGCGCTCGGCTTCCAAATAGGAGATGCCGTTTGGACGGAATGGCACTGGAACCCGCCGCAAATGGGTGATTATGGACGCGCTGAGTTGCCCGGATATTGGGAGTTTATTCGGGTAGACGAAGAGCTAACGTGCGCCGCCCTCTCCCTCTCCCGTAAGCAGGGAGGGTGAGAGGATGAGCCGCGCCCTCGTCATCCTCCAGAGCGAAACCGACCGCAACCGCGCCGCCAATTGGGCAAGGAAGGCGCCTCCCGGCACGCGCGTCGAATTCAAGCAGCCCAAGCGCACCACAGACCAGAACGCCCGCATGTGGGCGATGCTGACCGATATCGCGCGGCAACTGCCCTGGCATGGGGTGAAGCTCTCTCCAGATGACTGGAAGCTGATCTTTCTCGACGCGCTGAAGCGGGAAATGCGGCTCGCCCCGAACCTAGACGGCACCGGCTTCGTCAACCTTGGCCGGTCGTCCTCCGATCTCTCCAAATCCGAGATGAGCGACCTGATGGAATTGATGAGCGAGTTCGGCGCCCGGCACGGCGTCGTCTGGTCCGATCCGAAGGACACCGCATTCTCGAAATCCGGAGCCGCAGCATGAGCAAACGCTTCACATTCAAGGATGACTCTTACCTGTTCGCTTTCTACGAGGCTGTCGGCGCCTATCGCATGGCCGTCGATCTCCGCCGCTCCGAGCCGGCCATAAGATCCCGCGTCGCGAAGCTGAAAAGAACAGGCGCGTGGGACGCTATAGCAGAGATCGACAGCGCCCACGCGAAATACTTGCAGGCGCTCGGCCTCACCCGAGCCGAGGAGTCAGCATGACCACCAACACCAATTCGCCGGCCCTCGCGATCCCCCAGCCGGCCGGCGATAGGGAGGCCGGGTCGCTCAATGGCCCGGCCTCCCGAGCCAACAGCGCGGATGCCGGCGAAGCGGTGACATGGATGCGGTGGTACGACCAGCGCCCGACCGACCACAAAGCTCAATATCGCTGGCGCGTCTCGCCTCGGAAAATCCTCGGGCTGACGATGCAGCCAGAGTGGACCTGTAGGCTGCGTTGCGTGGGGATGGGCTATGGCGACAACGAATGGTGGCCGGATGGCTCGGATTGGGACGGGTATCGACGCAGTATCGACCACTCGCTTGAATGGCGCCTGGCCAAAGACTGCGAAACCGAGCCGACATTCCACGGCCTTGAACTTCTGCCCAACCCATTCACCGGGCTAGCTCCAAAGGTCGTCACCCTAGGCCGATGGATAGGCTCGCCTGTCTGGGAAGCCCAATGGATCGGTATTGAAAGCTACCTCGTCAAATCTCTTGGGTGGACGGATGCGGCGAAGATGCGAGACGCATGGAACCGGCGCGCCCTCCCCTCTCCTCCCAACAGAGGAGAGAAGTGATGACAGAGGCCCCCAAGCGCATCCAGCTTTCCCGCGCCAAAGGCTGGCGCATGCCCGACAATACCGTGAAGGTGGACCGCTCTACGGGGTTCGGAAATCCGTTCCCCATCAGCAAGGGCACGGCCACTTCCTGCGGCGTCACCACCCCGATTTGGATGGTCGGCACATGGGACGGCCCCGCCATGTGGGTGGCGGACAGTGCAGACGATGCCCGCAAAATGTCGGTCGATGCGTTTCGGGCCTGGATCAATGCGCCAGATCAAGCGCATCTCATTGAGCGCGCGAGGATAGAACTGCGGGGAAGGAACCTCGCATGCTGGTGCCGGGCCGGATCGCTGTGCCACGCTGACGTGCTGCTGGAGATTGCCAATGCTCCACCGTGTGCGGAGGCCGCATAGATGGCCCGCAGCACAGACGAGTGGATCGGCGCCACCGCTGACACGCAGATCCCGCCCCGCGTCCGCGTCCGTGTTTTCGCGCGCGCCGAAGGATGCTGCGCTGCCTGCGGGAGGAAGCTGCGGCCTGGTGATGCCTGGCAGGCTGACCACACGGTGGCAATCATCAACGGCGGCGAGAACCGGGAGGGCAACCTACGGCTTGTTTGCGACTGGTGCCACAAAGGCAAGACGCGGGCTGACGTTGCGGAGAAGTCCCGCACGGCGCGGGTGCGCTCCAAGCATCTCGGGATCAAAAGGCCGTCTCGATTTTCGGCGAGCAAGGAAAGCAACATCAAGCAGAAGATCGACGGGACCTTGGTGGACCGCCGGACTGGCGAGCCAATCGGAAGGGGCCGGAGATGAGCCCGGCCGCGCGCGCAACGCACCAGACATCACGGAGATTGGCCATGAATGAGAATGCAGAGCGAGAGGCGTTCGAGAAGTGGTGGGGTGAAACTGGTTCGTTTCAAAGCGACCAAGACCTTGCGCGGCAGGCCTGGAAAGCCCGCGCCTCGCTATCAGCCCCTCCCGCACTGGGAGAGGTGGTGGAGCAAGCGTCGTCAGCTCATGCGGCGGCCATGGCCCGGATTGCGGAGGCAGGAAGACGGCTTTCCTATAATGTCGATCTGGCACAGAGCCTCGCAACCTTCTCCGACTTCTGGGGCCTTGATTGCTACACGCCGCAGACCTCAACCATGAATGCGGTCCGCAATATTGTCCGGGCGCTCCTCGCGTTGAGCCAGGCCGCGCCGCCCGCTCCCGCTCCCGCTCCTGTGGTGAAGGTAAGGCCGCTGGAATGGACTCGCCGCCACGAAGGGCCGGCCTTCGCTGGTGGGGTGACCGAGATCAGTCGTAGCGTCTTCGGCCCTTATCAGGCCTGGGGAAACGGCCTTTGGAGCACGCCTGGGGGCCTTTCCCGATATGCTGGGGGGTGTCTTCTCGTAGCAAAGGAAGCCGCGCAGGCTGACTATGAGCAGCGCGTCCGCTCCGCCCTGATCGAGCCCGCTCCAGTCCCGGTCCCTGCGGGCGTCAATGTGGTGGAACGGATTGGAGACCTGGAAGAGGCGCTGAGGTTTTATGCAGACGTGAGCAAATACCCCGCGCCGTTCACTGGAGGCATGGGCGCGCTGTGGGCCGATTGCGGACAAGTGGCGCGGTCCGCTCTCGGCATCCCCGACCTCTCCAAGCAGGGGGAGGGCTGAGCCGTGGTTGATCTGATCTTGCGGCCGTCGAGCCTGGAAGAAAGGCACAACAAGCCTTGGATGCTGCAGCTTCGCAACCATTCATCAGTGGGCGAAGTCGAATATCTTACCCTGGCATGGGTGTCCGATGATACCGCCCGCGAGATCGTCGCAGCCGGAAATCCGCGATGGCTCTTTGGCGAGCCTGATTGGCATGACCGCGCTCGGAAGCGCGCCCTAGAGCGGGCTCGCGTGTTGAGAGAAGAAGCGGATGCCCTTGAAGCCGCCGTCGTTTCCTCCAAGCAGGGGGAGGGATAACAGATGACCGCAAGACCCCTCAAGTGGCGCAAGCCAAAGGACGACGGGCAGGACTTCGGACGTGAAGGCGCCGCGTGGCTCGCTGACGGTATCGGCGGAATTTATGCCGTCGAAGCCGATGGCTTACTTTGGTGGGCTCACGATCCATTCCAATGGAAGAGGTTCGGCTCAGTGTCGGCCGCAAAAGACGCAGCAGAAGACGACTGGCAACAGGCTTACGCTCGGCATGCCGCCCCTCCCAAAGGGGAGGCGTGAGAGATGGACGCCCCGCGTTACACGGAACAGGAATGGCGCGACCGCGACGACTTGCGGCGCTATTGGGCGGACTTCTGCGAAGCCGATCCGGTGCCGGAAGGGTTTATCGACCGCATGGAAGCCGCCGGACTGGCGCAATGCCGGGCCGTTGAGCCGGATGATCTGGAAGAGAGCTTCGCGGACGAGCGCGGCATCTATCCCGGTGGAATGGTGTGGGAACTGACCGACGTCGGCCGTGCCTCCCTCAAGCAGGGAGGAGAGTGAGATGACCGATATCCTCCACCAAGATATCCCACCTCCCAATCCGGGCTCTGAACTCGCCCAGGCCATGGGGTGCACGTGCCCGGTGATCGATAACCACCATGGGCAGGGATGGCAGGGGCGTAGCGGTATCTTCGTCTACACCGCCGGCTGCCCTGTCCACGCGCCAGAGCAAGCCGGCCTGTCGGATGCAGTTGATGCAGCCGTCGATACGCGGCGGTCTGATAAGGAGGGCTGAGGTAATGCCTGCATCGCACTACAATTGGAAATGGCCGTTGACAACGGTCGCGCCCACCGGACGACGCCGGCATCGCCGCCAAAAGTGGACCGGGCATATGGTTCTCCAGATCGAATTGGAGGGCACTCGGAAACACATCATCACGGGCGAGACGGTACTAGCCGAGCAATGGTGGAGAGACGCCACCTATGCGGACATCATCCCGGCGGAGGGCTGAGGCATGGCGGGAGCAAGAGAGTGCCGGCCGGAGCGAATCCGGGCTCACGTCGCCGCATCGATCCTTGGCATCGAGACGCGGACTGTGCAAGCCTTGGCCTCACGAGGCGAACTTCCCGGCGCCGCCAAGATCGGCGGGGTCTGGACGTTTGACGAGGCCGCGATTCGGAACTGGATCAAGGAGCGGACAACATGCCCGATAGACCGAAGGCGCCCCGGTATACCTACTGGCGCGGCGACACGCTCTGGGCGCGGTTCACAATTGCAGGCCGCGAATACCGAGAGAGCCTACGAACAGATGCTCCAAAAGTTGCGGCGCGGCGTGTAGCCGAGATGCGTGCGAAGGCCGTCGGCATCGCCAAGTTTTCCGAGCACAACACGACATGGATGGAAGCCGTTCTCGCCTGGGGCCTCTATATCCAAAAGCAAGTCGGATCCGCCAGAACCGTCAAGCGATATGCCGATTCTCTTTCCATCGCCGGCCGGCACCTATCCGCGCTCCTCATAGCCGAGGTGGACAAGGATGCGATCAACCGCTTCGTGGCCGCGCGCCGCTCGCAGGGCGTCACAAACGCAACCATCCGCCGCGACCTCCAAGCGATATCATCGCTGTTGGATTTTTCGGAAGACGAGGGGTGGCGCGAGGGGAACCCTGCCCTTGATAAGATGCGGCGGCTGAAAGAGCACCGCGACCCGATCACCCTCCCAGACCAGGACGATTACGAATTCGTTCTATCCCGGCTCTCGGAAGGGCATGCGGCCATGCTGAAGGCGGCGCGGGCGACCGGGATGCGGCAGAGCGAGCTAGCGGCCGTCGAGTGGAAAAGCCTGAACCCGACGACCTCTAGCCTGTTGGTTCGCGGCAAGGGCAACAAGCAGCGCGCAATCAGCCTGTCGCCCGAGGCGCTAGCAATCTTCCAGTCGCAGCCCGTGGCGATCAAATGCCAGCGCATCTTCCACCACGCTGGGAAGCCGATCACACAGGCCGCCTTCGTCTTCTCCCGCGCGCGTCGGGCGGCACAGCGGGCGGCACAGAAGGAAGAGCGTCCCTTTCGCGGGTTTCGCTTCCACGACATGCGCCATCTCTACGCCGTCGAGTACCTCAAGGGAGGCGGCGACATATACGCGCTGAAGGAGCATCTGCGCCATTCCTCGGTAAAAACCACAGAGATGTATCTGGAATTTTTGACGCCGGAAGAGGCGGAGATCGCCAAGCGCGGCGGCCGAACCAAACTTGACGAACGGGCGCGGCTGAGGGAATAGAGGGCACAAGTCAAAACCGACCCAAGCGTCACATAATGCGGCACATGACAATCGGTTTTGCGTGTGACATGAAACGTGCAACCCATTGTTAGTTATTCTAAAAATGCGGTTCCAGCCGGTTTAGCTCAGCGGTAGAGCAGCGGTTTTGTAAACCGAAGGTCGGGGGTTCAATCCCCTCAACCGGCACCATTTTTTATTAAATTAAATCAATGACTTACAACAGAGAACGGCCCATATCGGGCCTCTCGCCCACCTTCGCGTGTCGCGACCCACACTCCTTTGTTTTCAACGGTTTCCACGCATTGCCAAAAACTCCGTGCAACACGGATGCAACACGCTTTGGGTTTATGTTCGCGTTATGTTCGCGATTGCGGCGCGCCCAAAGCGGAAGGCGGCCGGGCGGTAGGGCCTGCCCCCTGGCGCGGCGATACCGCAGCTGCAGCGTGACGCTGTGTACAGCTCCAAGCAATTCTCTTGAAGCACCCTCAGCATGAGTCATAAAATAGAGGTCGAAAAATGGTTTCGTTCGTTTTTTTCCTAGCCATAGGCGTTATTTCTATAATTTACGGATCAACCTTTTTGTCAAAAGATGCATGCCGGTACGCACTCCCAGATCGCGACCCAGTAGCACTGAATATTGAAGAGTTGAATGCCGCCCTCGCAGGAACGAAAAATGCAATAATCTGCTGGTCTTCAGTCAGCGCGCTATTCGCCTTCGGCCTCGCGGTTCTGACCGTGACCATCTTCTGCTACTTCCAATACTTGGCGCTGAAAGCCCGCCTCTGAAAAGCGCGAGCAACCGTTCGTTGGCGGCGACAGATCGCCGCCAACGGGCCCAGATGGACCGCGCTAGCGAAGAAGACCGATTTTTAGGGATAGCCATCTGGGGAGCTTCCCAGATGGCTATCCCCACTCAACCTCAAAGGAAAGCTTCATCCGCCATCGTGCCTGGGCGCGCCTCGACCACCAGGGCAACGTAATTCTCCTGGTCCTTGGGGTTGAATATCCGGTCGACCACCCTCCACACTTCCCGGTTTTCGGGGGCGCTGCGGTCTAATCCCTGCAGCACGCTGGGATCGACGATCGTGTCACCAATGTTTGGCAAGAAGCCAGCGAAGTTGGACAAATCACAATCATGCACTCCATCCTCAATTTTGCCCGTCTCGTCACGGAAGAGAATGCGGATTAATATCTCGGCCATGTTTCCTCCCCAGGCGCACTGTGCCACGCTCAAGCTAGCACAGAAGCCCCCAGCCTCTCCCCCACCTCGTCCTCCCACCGCCGCGCCACATAGTCGGGCTCGATCCTATCCCCCACCACATCCGGCCACATGTGCAGGGTCTCGCACTCAGGCTCCCCGCCCGGTGCCACCACGACGTGAGACACCCAGCCGCCGACGCCATGGCCCCACACCGGCTCACCGCGCCCGAAGGACAGGTCGTTCACCTCGCGGCGGGCATGCTGGAAGGCGGGCAGTGCGTCCACCACCGGGTCGAAGCTAGCCGGATCGACGTCGAGGTCGAACCCGAACGCCGCCACATCACCGAGCACGTACCAGGCGCCGGGCGGCAGGCCTTCGTGGATCTGCTCGGCGCAGCGGTACAGCACCTCGCCGCGGCCGGCCGCATCGCTCCAGCCGGCCACCATCACCTCGCATGAGACGCCCGGCGCTATGCGCTGGAACTCCTCCCAGACGTCATCGGCGGCACGGCGGAAGCCGTCGTGGCCCTCATAGTTGGTGAGGGAGCACGCGGCCCAGAACCAAGCGAACGCCTCCGCCGAGCCGCGAGAGCTGAACACCGCGTTGGCGCGGGGCAGCGGCAGGATCTTCATGGCGAGGTCGGTGAGCACCCCGGTTCGGCGATCATAGATGGCGGCATCGGACAGGACATGGATGCGGTCGCTCTGGACCACGGACAGCATGCAACTCATCGTGCGATTTCCCTGATGGTGAATACGGCGCGGCCGGTGAAGCCGCCGTCGTCGAAGCCCTTGAATGCGCTGAACAGGGAGCCGATCAGGCCACCAGCGCCGGTGCTGGTGGCAGGACTTCCGAACAGCCCACCCAGCGGGCCTTCGCCCATGATTGCCGCCTTAAGCACTATCTGCTCCAGAAGCTTCAGGCCGTCCTGCAGGACGTCATTGAAACCCTTCGTGCCATCGATCAGGCCGGACATGGCATCGACGCCGAGGCTCCCGAGTTCCTGCTGAAGCTCGTTGAGGTGTTGCTGCTGCAAGCCGACCTTTTCCAGAGCGTCTGCCGCCGCGCCGGCACGCACAGCCAGCGCATCCAATTGCGACAACTGCTGCGGGGTCAGCTTGAGTCCGGCCGCTTGTGCTGCGTTCAACAGGTCGGTCTTGAAACGCAATTCCTCGGCAGCAGCGGCAGAGAGGCCCGCCACCTGCGCCTCGGTCCCCATTTGGGTGATGCGCTGCTCGGCGGACAGCACCAGATGGTCGTATGCCTTCTGGAGGTCGGCCGCCGCCTTGGCCGAAGCACCGACCTTCGACAGGTCGCCCTGGCCGCCTGGCGCCATGCTTTTCGCAGCATCGGCAACGGGCCAGGCAGCGCGCTTCAACACCCGCGCGAGCACGGCGCGCTGCGTCGACTTCTTCAGTTGCTCCAGGCCCGCGGAAACCTCTCGCAGGCCAGAGATAGAGACCTTCGTTTTCATTCTCCTCCAAAGGCCGCCAAGGCCTGTTCCCATCCATCGTCGTCGTAGATCGAACTGCCCTCGGCGCTCTCGCCCAGGATCGCCCGATAGACCGCCATTGCCGCAGCAACCGCGCCATCGATGGACAACCAGCGTTTCGACTTGTGCAGCCGGACCTTATGCCCGTGGCTGTTCGTCTCGACTTCGCAGTTGGCGAAGCAGAATCTCAGGACCGGATGACCGCCGTGCCGAAGGCGGCCGGCGATGACCGAGCGTTCCAACTCGGCGATGGCCGGCATCATGGACAGCGCGCCCTGGCGGAACTCGATTGCGGGCAGGCCGTCGTCCTGCAGGTTGTTGAGGACACTCCGCGCGAGCGCGGGATCCATTGCGATCTCCCGCACATCGAACCGCTCGCAAAGGTCGCGGATGCGGTCCTCGACCGCACGGAAGTCCACTACATTGCCGACGGTTGCCGTGACCAAACCGTCTGCCGCCCACCGCACATAGGGGGCGCCGGATGCGTCTTGCCTCTGCCGGAGGTTGTCCTTGGGGCAGAAAAAGAACGGCACGACGATGGTGTCGTCGCCATCGCGGAATGCAGCCAGGACGACCGTCAAGTCGCCGTTGGACGAGAGGTCCACGCCGAGCCAGCACTCCTTGCCGGCTAGAGCATCCATGTCGACGGTGGCGCCGGTCGCATCGTAGGTCGCCATGTCCACGAAGGGCGATGTGGCGTGGTCGGGCCAGAAGTTCAGATGGTACTGCTTAAACGCATCCTGATCCGCCGGCCTGTTCACAGCCTCCCGCGCCATTGCCCGCAGCCCTTTAAGGTCGGGGTAGCCGAGGGCGAGGCCGGGATTCACGTCGTGCCACACAGACTCGTCCCGCCAATCCGCACCTGTATCGGGCTCGAACAGCACGGGCAGGAACGACGGGTCGTTGATCTCGCCCGAGGCCACCTTGCGGGCGTAGCTGACGAGGTCGAAGGCAAGGTTTTCCTGCCCACGCCCGGCGGTCGTGGTGATGACGTGGAGCGACTCCGACGTCTTCGCCAGCGAGGTCTTCAGCGCTTCCCACAGGTCGCGCTTCTTCCAGGCGTGGATCTCATCGGACAGCAGGAAATTGATGGTGCGACCGTGCTGGGTGGCGCCGTCCGAGCTGATCGATTCGTACGTCGCACCCTTCCGCGGGTGCCGCAGCTTGTGGGTACCAACGCGGATCTGCAGTTTCGCTGCCACCACCGGCATGGCCTGCACGATGCCGAGGGCCTCGTCATAGGCGATCAAAGCCTGCTTGCTGTCGGCTGCCGCAGAGACCACTTGGCCGTTCGGAACGCGCTCAGGGCCAAACGTGTGAAGGCAGACGAGGGCCGCACCGACGCTGGTCTTTCTCGCGCCGCGGGGGATCATGGCGAAGACCGTACGCACCTGGCGTTGGCCATCCGTGTCGCGCGGCCCGTAGATGCGGCGAACCAAACGCTCGACCCAAGGATCGAGTTGAAATGCGCGGTCGGATCGCCGGCTCTTCGGGTGTTTGAGGGCGTGCAGGAAGTCGACGGCGCGCTGGCCAAAGCCGAGCGGATCGTCGATGTGGCTGTCGTCAAACAGCCATGCGGGGCGGCTCATAGGTCTAGCGGATTGTCCTCGTCGTCCTCATGGGTGCCCGCACGGCTGCGGCTCGCCGGGCTCAGGCCCAATTCAGCAGCCCAGCGGCGGGCCTCGGCGGTGGCCTCTCTCAGGGTGGCGAATGCAGGATGGCGCTTCAGTTCGCCGAAGCGATTCAATGTGTAGGCGCCGTCCTTATCGATGGCCGCCCGCGAGATGTGGATGTCGCCCGACGCCTCGCAGAAGCGCTCGACGGCGTGGATGTCCGCCTCGGAAAGCACCCTCCGCTCGACCAGCACGGGCATGACTCGGCGCCACTCCTTGCACGCCTGAGGGGTCATGCCTTTCGGCGGCTTCGGCACGTCCCTCACAGGGTCTGCAACGGGCTGGGGTTCGGCCTTCCGGCCGCGGGTATGGTGGCTCATCCGAACGACCAAGCGCGATGGTTTGCGAGGATCTCGGTGGCGTTGAGCGGGATGTCCGACAGCGCGCCGGCAAGGGCGGTCTCGCGGTTCTCATACCAATGGGAGGCGATCAGCAAGGCGGCCTGGATGACGTCGGCGGGGGCCTCGGCGGGCAGCTCTTCAACGTCTGCGTAGACCAGCCCAGACACGTAGGCGTTTGCCGCGGCAACTACCTGCCAAACGATTTCATCGTCGTCATCGAAGTCGATTCGGGCGTGTTCCTTGAACACCTTGAGGGTAATCACTTCCATCTATGACTGCTCCGTATGCAATCTGGTTTTCTGATTGCTCCAATTCGACCGTGTCGCGAGCGATGGGGGCGCCATGGTCTCCTGCCGCGACGCCGAGCGGCGACCCTGCCCCCCCCTGGTCAGACGGGCCGCGGGCGACCGAAGGCGCCGTCGGCGGCCACCGTCTTCCGGCCGTGGCAGGACGCGCACATCGAGTTGAAGTTCGTGGGGTCCAGCCTGCGCTGCGGTGCGCGTCGGATGCTCACCACGTGGTCGACCAGCGTGGCTCGCTGACCGCAAGCGACACAATCGGGATGGGATGCAAGATGCCGGGCACGCGCTGCCTGCCATTCGCTGTCGTATCCGCGCGCAGCAGGTGATGGTCTGGCTGCGTCGGAGGCGGCACGGCGACGCCTGGCGCACGGGCACCGCTGTGCGGCGGGCACGACATAGCGGCCGCACTGGCAAAAGCTGGGTGCTGCGGATGGCATGGGGTATCCGATATGGTGGTGGGCTCCAGCAGCGACGCGCGCACTGGAGCCCGTGAGCCCTTGACCGATGGGATTTCGGCTGGTGCTCGCGACCGTCCGAACCTTGACCTTCCGTTGCCAAACAGGCGGGCGCCCAGGAGGTTCGGTTTTCGTTGTTGGGCAGGCCGCGACGTGCCCTCATACATGTGGCGCCCTGAGCTAGTGGGACGGCCGAAGCCGCCCTATTTCGTCAGCTCACCGACATCTTGAGCTTGCGCAGCGCGTGCGGCTGCACCACGCCGGCGCCGACGCGGCGGGTGGCATGGATGCGGGTGATGCCATTGGTTGCCAGCAGATACGGGTTCACGAGGATGGACAGTGCCACCCGATCCACGATCCGATAGCCGGTGGCAAAGTCGCCGAACATGATCGGGAAGGCATTCTCTTCCACGTCTGGCATGTCCACCGCCTCCACCACCGGGCGACCGAGGATGGTCTCCGGCTGGCCAGCCTGGAATGCCGGCTGCCACAGATAATTGCCCTGCCCATCCTTCAGCTTGCGGATGGTGGCGAGCGTGGTGCCGTTGAGCAGCCAGGTGCCCCGGTTGCGGTAGGCGGCCGGCAGCGCATACATCAGCGAAATCAGCGCATCCGTGCCGAGGTTCGTTGCATGACCGTTGACTGTGGAGGCGATGTTGGCATCGGTCAGCAGGCCGACCGGCTCCACGACGCCGGTACCGTCGATGAAGGCCTTGCCCTCCTTTTGGCCAAAGTCCTCGGCGAGGGCGAGACGCACCTCGGCCTCGGCCTGCCCCGCGCTATCAGCAAGCAACTGGTTCGAGATGTCCACGAAGGTATTCACTTCGCGAACGGTGATTTCAAGCTGGCCGAAACTCGGCTCGGATCCTTCCTGCGCCTGGGCTTCGCCCTTCCACTTGGCGTTGGTGATGCCGGTGCGCTTCGGGTAGGTCACGGAAGGCGAGCCAGTGGTACGCACGCTGGCCAGGGCGCGGATGGGCGAGAACTCCGTGATGTCCCGGATCATCTCCGTCGACATTTCCGCGGGTGCCAGATACCCGCCGCCGGGATCGCTCGACACGGTCATCGTCTTCAGCTCGGCTTCGGGCGTGCCCTGCTCGCCGCGCCGCAGATAAGTGGCGAACGCCTTGCGCTCCTCCGACGGCTCAGCGACCTTGCCGCCTTCGAGGTTGGGGAGAGCGGCCTTGGCCTCCAGGCCGGCGAGGCGCTTCTCGATGTCGGCGACGGGTGCCAGCTTCTTCGTCATGTCGTCGGTCAGGCCGGCGAGCGCCGTCTTCACCTCGTCGAGACCGGAGTCGCCGAGATCCACGGACTTGGTTTCAAGGGCGGAAGCGGTGGTGTGCATGGTCATAGGGAACCTCAGATGATGGCACGCGCCGCGTTGATTGCGGCGACGAGCTCGGAGAAGGAGTTGGATTTCACGGAGGTGACGGTGGCGCTCGGCAGCATCGCGAAGGTGACGACGCTGATTTCGTGCAGGTCGACCTCGTCGAGCAGCCGGACGCCGCGAGCCTTGTCTCGCCGGGCCGCCTTGGTGCGGTATCCGATCGAGAGGCCGTCGAGCGCGCCGGCCTTCATTAGGGCGTGCGTCTCACGTCCCAAGACGGTGTCGAGGATCAGGCGCCCGGACACCCGAAGGCCCTTGGTGTCCTCGACGATCTCGGTCCAGATGCCGATCGGTTCGCGCTGGTCATGTTCGCGCAGCATCTTCACTCGATTGGCGGGACGCTCTGCCAAGCTCTTGCGGAAGGCCCCGGAGGATACTGCGTCGCGGCCGAGGTCGACCTCCCCGAACAGGCTGGCGTATCCATGAAAAAGGCCGTCTTCGAAGACGGCCTTGGTGTCGAGTTCGAGCACTGTTCCGTGGTTGGTGGCTTGGCTCACGCCGCGGCCTCCTCTGGTTTGGTGGTGTTGTCGTTGGCGGCTGGCGTCGCGGCCGAGGTCGTGTAAGGCGATGTCAGCGTGTCGCCGTCGGGAAGAGCCGGCAGGTTCTCCAGCCGCCGAACGTCATTGGCGGTCATGACGCCTGCTGACCGGAACTGCGCATAGGCCGTCGCGCGGGTCGCGGTGTCGGCTCGCAACAGGTCGTCCACCGTGAACTCGATAGAATGTGTTGCGCGATCCTCACGGGTCAGGAGCGTGCGCCGGTAGGCATCCGTCCAGGCCTTCAGCCACGGCAAGAGGCAGGTCTGCAGGAACTGCAGGTTTTGCTGTTCCGTGTTCGCGAAACTGCCGTTCGAAAGCTCCTGCAACATGGTGGCCGGCACGCGCGTCAGACGAGAAATCTCGCAGATAGCGAAGTTGCGCTGCTCGATGTGCTGGGCCTCCACGCTGGTGAAGGCTATGGGTGCGTACGTGGCATCGCCGTCCAGCACCGCCACGCCGCCGGTCTTGCCGCCGCCGTGCGCCGCCTTCCACGCCAAGCCGATACGATCGGCAGTTTCCTTCCGGAGGACGTTCTTGAAGCTCAGCACGCCGCCGGGACGGCTGTTGTTCTTGTGCAGCCCAGTGGCAGTCCGTTCGAGCAGGATGGCAAGGCCGATAGCCTCCACGCCGGCCCGCAACAACCCTAGACCAAACTGTCCGTTCAGCGATGGTGCTTGGACGTGGACGATGTCAGACGGCAGGAAGATCTGCCCGCCGATGGTGTAGCGCGGCTCCCCGGTGGACAGCCACTGCACGCCGACCTTGTCCCGCGTGAGATAGAGCAGCGACATTGGCCTGCCGCCGCCGCGCGACACGAAAGCGTAGCCGTCGCCATGTAGAATGGCGTCCACGGTGACGAGTTCACGCACCTTTCCGGCAGACTGCCAATCGTTGGCCTCGTCATGCACAAGCGGCCACGCCGGGTGGCCGGGCGCGGTGTCCTTCCCGTCGCCCGCGGCGCGCTCATAGACCTTGCAGGGGAGCAATCCCACGGCCTGCGAGATAAGCGTCACCGCAGCGTTCACAGCCGGCACCCGCATGGCGCTGTCGGCGCTCACCGCCACGCCTGTGCTCGACGACGCGAACATGGACGTCATAGCGGCCCAGCTTTCTGAAGTCGGGTCTGTGAGTTCGCTTTTGGTCTCGACGGGGGCGGGTTGGCTAAACGGCCACATTCTCGGCCTCCGGGAAATATGCACGGCGGCACGCGGCCAAGGTGGCGTCGGCGATCAGGCCTGCGGGGATGAAGAGGAACGAGGAACCGCCCATGTCGGCGAGGTTGGCGCCGCGGACAATCCGCACGGTGGCCGTCGAGACGCCACCCACCCGGGCGATGATGACGTCGCCTGGTTGGACCTGGTCGACGTGTTCGAATGCCGCGGCGATGGCAGTGAGCACGGTGTATCCGCCGCGGACCAATTCATGGGCGAGGCGCAACACCAAGATGTCGCGCGCGCTGAACCAGCGCCGGCCGTGCGCACGAGCCGACACAAGGTCGGTGGGGCCGTCGGCCAGCCAGTCCCGCAGGGTCGAATAGTGTAAGCCGGCAAGGTCCGCTGCCTCTCGCTGTGAGAAGGCTCGGTCCTGCCGCCAATAATCAGGCATGACGGCCTCCTGCCGCTCGGGCGGCAACGTTGAATGGGGAATAAAAAAAGCCGCCCGTGTGGGCGGCTGGTGGACTAGCTGGGGGCTACAAGGCGATGTCTGTGCCCTGCATCGTGTGGTCCTATATATAGCTCTTGAACTAGTGATTTTCTCTCCCGCTAACCCCTCGTTGTATACGCGGCGGGAAATTCCCTAGTGTTCAGGCTGGAACCGCCACACGAGCGCGGAGAGCGGCCCGCTGTTGCTCGACCGTGCTTTCGAGGGCCTGGATGCGGCTGATAGCGCCCGCCATAGCCTGCCGTTCCCGCGCCCGCGATCCTTCCGCCCACGCCATCAGGCGCAACGCCGCTGTAAGTTGCCCTGCCGCATACGCCACGGCCTGCGGGCGCGTGGCGTATCCCGACGCCGCGCGCCCGGCGGCCTCCATTTCCACCCCATCCACCAGCACGGCACGCGCGATGACGTCCAGCCCGGCATGGCGCAGCACCTCGTCCATGCCGGCGCGCTGCTCGGGGTGGCGGGCATATCGCAGGCCCGCCTCTAGTGCGAACCAGTCAGCCCCGAAGCGCTCGGCGCCCGGAAGGAGCTTGCGCAGGATCTTGGTGGTGGGATCGGTTGGTTTGGTCATTTTCTCTTTCCCTGAGCACTGCACATCACCACGGGCGAACGAACGAACAGAACCGAACAATACCCCCCTTAAGAGGGGGTATTTTGTTCGGTCTTTCTGTTCGGTCGCACCCCATGTGGTGACCAGATTCAAGTGCGAACATTTGTTCGGTTTTGTTCATGTTCGTTCGGTTCAGGGAGAGCAAAAAGACCGTCGATCTCCAGGGCCATTCCGGCGGCGACGATCTGCTGGTGGCGCTTAAACTTCATGCGCTTTCCGTCAGGGCTGAGATCCCCAGCCGCGGTGAACACAACCGATCGCCATTGCTCTTCCGTCACGGGCCGGTTGTCATTGGCTGCCATTGCAGCCTGCAGGCTTGCGATGGCATCCCGCTGTGCACGCGAGACCCTGGGCGCCTTCTTCTCTGGCCCCTCCTGGTGCGGCACCACGACTGGCGCGGTGACATCCATGCCATATGGATCTTGGCCGATGACAACGCCGTCGAGGCCATAGGAGAGCGCCGGACGATCGGGCGAGTCATTGTTCTTCTCGACCTGCGCTGTCGCCAGCCCGCGGCGCTGGCTGACATGAAGTGTGATGTCGGCCGTACCAAGAAGCTGCCCCCCGCCACGAAGGCGCGCTTCACCGCTCGCGGGCGTGTGGTGAAGCAGCATGATGTGGGGTGCCTCTCCCCATTCATCGCGGACGACACGCTGCGACCGATTGATGGTGCTTACAACGGCAGCCATGGCATCAGGCGAGCTATCGGAAGCGGACATCGCCGCCGCCAGAGTATCGATGACGACGAGGTAGATGCCTCCGTCCTGCACCATTGATCCGGCCGAAAGGATCGTGGCTGCAAGCAGCCCTCGGTCCCGCACGAGGTCAATGGGACCGTCGTAAATGATGAGATTGTCGAGCCGCTCCAGGCCATGGTGTCGACAAAAGGCGTCGGCGCGACGACGCACCTGTGCAACCCGTTCGGCGGCGACGTACACCACCCCCACGATAGGGGCGGTGTATCCGCCGCTCCAATCCATTCCGACTGCAGCACGGCAAGCGATGTCTATGGCAAGAGCAGACTTCGTGGAACCTGGCGCTCCATAAATTACCGACACTTCGTCACCGGCGAACAGTCCATGTGAGAATGTGTTCTTGAATGGTGACACACTGCAGCGCGAATGCGCTTTGAGATGTGGGTATATTAAGAGGAGTTCTGAATTATTCCCGTCGAAATCATCGAAATCTATTTCGACACTACTTGACAGGGCGGATGCGCCCATATATTTAATCCTTCTATGGAGAGTTTTCGGCCGCGGGTCCTGGCAGGGATTTCCGCGGCCGTTTTTTTGGTGGTGGTCGACGCCGACGATCCGATGAGCGGGGCGACGGAACTGACCTCGCGCGGAAGTATTTCCGCAGGTCAGCTTCTGATGAGGTCTAAGAAGCTGGACCTATCAGACTTGATAGGTCCGCCGATATTGGCGTAGCCGAGGCCCAGGGTGTTTCGGACGGGTACGGTTTGGATGGCGAGATCAGACGAGCGGTTTCCCCTCTTCGAGGAATGCCCCCACCTTGAGGAGAGGTTGAAACGCTGGGTTGCCCAATGGCGTCATTGCGTGAATGAGAGCCTCTTTACAGAGAAACAAGGCTCGCCCGGAGTCGCCGCCGGCATGCGACATGATCAAGTTCAGCGCGATCTGCGGGATAGTGAATTGCCCGTGGGCCAAGGCGCCCTTGATGAACGCATCATCATCGGATGTGAGAATATAGCTCATGCCACCGCCCTCCCTTTTTTCTCTTGTTCTGCGATCCACGTCAGCAAGGTTGACTTGCGAGCACAGATCTTCGCGCCAAGGCGAAAGGTCGGAAGCTTGGAGCGGCTGGCCGCGTGGTAGATTGCGCGGGGCTCCATGCCCAAGAACGCAGCAATGTCGTCTGCTCCCCGAAGAACATCCTGGGCGAGCGGAGTGTTGTCGTTCATTCAGTTCTCCTCAGAAGATTCCCAATTTCTTGAATCGCTCGATGGGTGAAGGTGTGATGATGACTGAGATCGCCATGCGTTTGAATGTCTAGTGGTGGGTCATATTTCAGTTTTCCGCCCGGCATCTTCTTTCTGGACCCGTACTGAACTCGCCGACGCTCACCGACATCAGTCTGTCCATTTTCGTCCAGAATTAATTCGACCACCTCTATAAATGCGTCGGATTGCGGTTCAGCAATTGTGATGTTCACAACGAAAGGCTGTGCTGCATCACCGGTCAAGTCGCATGGCCCGCCAAAAAGATGGCTTGCCAGATCTTCGAGCGTTCCGCTGACCGCACTATCAACCAGGGCCGTTACTGCGTCGGAAAATCGATGATCCAGCGGCAGCGCAAGAAGCTCTGGTACGCTTAGAGTCTCCTCCCACGTGCCATGTTTGACCCAGGTTTGAGCCTGATAGCTTAGAGGTTTGACGGAGTCCTTCACAGCAGATGCCCCGGCCACCGCGATCAACAGGTTGGCCGCGTCTCGGCTCGTCATTCTTGCGGAACTTCTTCCCCGTCCTCCCTGCGTGAGTATTCCGGCCTCTCTGACAATGCGCATGTGCAGCAGTGCCGTGGCCTCCGTGATGCCGAACACCCTTGCGATGCGGGCACTGAGTTCAGTCGAACTGGTCAAATTCCTCTCCTCGGTGAAACCCGAACACCGAGGATGTCACATTTTCCCACTGATATAAACGCATTTGTAAAAATGTCAACCGACTGTGTTTACATCAGTGGGAATTGACAACTGCTCCCACTGAGTTTATCTCAGTCCATTAGCCCCGCACTCCAGCGGGGCGCCGCAGATAGGGAACCATCATGAAGGACATCACCGGCCGGGACGGCTTCATCGAGGGCCAGGCCTTTGTCTATGCGATTGCCTGCATCCAGGGCCTCCCGCCCAAGAAGCAGGAGCGGAGCAACATGGCCGACATGGCACGCATCGTCCGCGCCACCACTTCGCCCGAAGAACTCGCGCTCCTCGTCTATGGCGTCGAGATCCACACGGGGCGGCGGCTGGATCTCCACGTCGCCGAGACGACGAAGGCAGATATCGAGTTCGACCTCCGATTTGATCGTGAGCTCATTTCGCTGCACCAGCAGCGCGATGCGCACCTCTGTGATCAGGCCGGATACGTCAGCCTCGCTCCTGACTTCGGCCCGTCAACAGTAAGCAACTGAGTTGAAGCGGGGCAACGCCCCACTTCTGCTCCCTAATTAGGAGAAGGTTCATGACCGACACGCACACCATCTATCCCCAGCCGCACGACAGCAATCTCATCGACCACCGCATGGTTCCGGTATATTGCGAAACCGCTCGCGAGTTGCTCTCAAAAGGCGCCCTCACATCAGCTGCCAAGGCTGAAGAAGTGCTCGGCCTTCTCGCTCGCGAGGGACATAGCGGACCTGAGGCGGTCGTCATTCTGGATATCGCGTTCGCCATCGCGCGCCAGGTGAATCAGACGCTTCTGGCCACCAGCGCGCCTTACGGATCGACCATGCGTGCTGAGAAGAAGTTCAACGGCACATCAGCGCCGGAGTACGTGGCAGAGATGATTGCAGCCAGCCAGCAGCAGAATTCTGAGGCTGGCGCGGACTCCATCATCCACTGACCCCTAGCCGGCCCGCTGCCAGCACGTGCCCGTAGAACACTCGCGGCGGGCCGGCTCCTTCCAACATCTCAGAGATCAACCGATGCCCAAGCACTCCTTGGCGGCAAACGCCACCCCTATGCCACCCCACACCCCTTCGGCCGTCCTCCTCTTAGAGGACGCCGTCCAGTCCATCCGGCGCGCCGCCCGCATCGCGGTCCACTGCGAGCAAACGATCGAGCCAGAGGACGAGCTGTACGTGGGCATCGTTGGACACGTGATCCGTGACATCGATCGCGCCGCTGACGAACTCGTGGTCGCCTTCTATGCCGCCTACGCGGAGATGGCCGCAGGCCGCCAGGAGCCCGCCCGATGAGCAAGCCGCTCCCGCTTGAGACCCGCGCCCTGAACGCGCTGCTCGCCACCGCGATCGCCACCGACCTCGTCGAGGATATGCTGCGCGGTGGCAAGGCCACCCCTGAGACCGAGAAAGCCGTGTGGGCGCTCTACCAAGCGAACGACTTGGTGAAGGCGCTCCATGAGGCCCTCCATCGAGCTCCTGGCCGCCTGTTGGACCACACCAGCTAAGCGTCCACCTCGGAGGCACCCATGGCAACGATCCGCAAGCGTACCCTGCCCTCCGGTAGGCCCGTCTGGCAGACGGACTACATCGATGGCGGTGGCAAGCGCCGACACAAGCAATTCCCGACCAAGAAGGAGGCCGATGCCTTCCTGGTTCATGCCCGCGGTGAGGTCGCCCGCGGGATCCACACCGCCGACAGCGCAAGCATCACCTTGAACGCTGCGGCTGATCTCTGGATCACCGCATGCACCGCGAATCGCCGGGAGGAGGCGACGATCAAGCGTTACCGAGCAACGCTTGATCTATATGTCCGCCCTGCCCTCGGCACCTCGAAGCTGTCTCGGATCTCGACCGTGACGGTTCAGGAGCACATCGACATGTTGGCTCCAACGATGTCGCGCTCCTCTCTGATCAAAGTCCGCGGCGCAATCTCGTCGGTCTTCGCCACAGCGATGCGCAAGGGCAAGGCTGCGCATAATCCCACACATGAAGTGGTGCTACCCTCGTCGGCTCGGCGCGAGGAATCGGTGGAGATGCCCACCAAGACAGAGCTGCGTGCCATCCTGGCGGCAACCCCCGAGCGGTGGCTGCCCTTCATGTGGACTGCGCTCTTCACGGGGATGCGTGCCAGCGAGATGCGCGGCCTGCTGTGGAGTGACGTCGACCTCGATGCAGGGATCATCCGCGTCCGCCGCCGGGTCGACTTCCGGAACACATTCGGCCCTCCGAAGTCGAAGGCCGGCAGACGCGACATCCCGCTCTCGCCCTCCACGACGAAGCTGTTGAAGGAGTGGAAGCTGCGATGTCCGAACGGTGACTTAGGTCTGGTGTTCCCCAACGGCGCCGGGAACGTCGAGAGCCACACGAACCTTCTGCGGCGGGTGTTCTGGCCAGCGCAGGTGACGGCCGGCGTGGTGGTGATGCGTGATGCGCTGGATGCGAATGGCCAGCCGACCAAAGTGCCGGAGGCGAAATACTCCCTCCATGCCCTTCGCCATGCGGCGGCCAGCCTGTTCATTGAGCAGAACCTCACCCCGAAGAAGCTGCAGACTCTGATGGGCCACGCCAGTATCCAGATGACCATGGGGGTCTATGGGAAGCTGTTCGCCTCCGAGACTGAAGATCGGGCCGCCATGGACGCAATTGACCGGCGCTTTAGCGGCCCCGATTGACACCTGCTTCCACCCGCTCCATGCAACACATCTGCAACATTTCGCCCCGAAGTGGCGCAGATACTATATTTGCAGCGGTTTTGTAAACCGAAGGTCGGGGGTTCAATCCCCTCAACCGGCACCATTTCCTGAAAAAATTATGTTTAATTTCAGATGTTTGGCTGACGTCCAGTTATTCCAGCCCACAAATCAGCCCACAAAATCACCCGACTGTGCGCTGGGGGGAACTTTGGGATGACGCAGAGACCGACCGCATTGCGGCACCGTCGGTCGGGAGCACCTGTCATTGCGAACGTGGCCCGCGTGAATGGCGTGCCCGTTGAAATAGGCGCACGCCAGCAGTGACCAACCCGGATGATATGAACGGAATGCGTCCCCTGCCCGACTGACGGGGTTGCGCCAACCATCCATAGCCTATGGGTCGTCGCTCGTTTCGGGAGAGCGAGCCACGGTGACCGAAAAATGAAGCTTCAGTTCGTCCGGCCTGCGCAGCCCAGCTGAGAGGTCAAAAGCGGGCGATTTTTCGCCCGCCTTGCCTGAATCGGACAGAAGCTAATCCGCCGGGTTGCGCTTGCGTTGCCAGGGTTTGTCGTAGTCGCCAGCCATCAGGCATCCCAAGGGTTCAATGGTGGCGATCACATCGGCGAGGCCATAATGCTCGATCTGCGCCCGCACCGAGGTCGCCGATTTGTAGGCCAGCGGCGACTCGGAAGGATCTGGCCGTCCATAGAAGAAGCGGACATCGAGACCTTCCGTCTGCGCCGCAACGATGTCTGAAGCGGCGGCATGATAGCGATCCGGCGGCAGACCATGGATGCCCAGCTTCTTCAGCAATGCGGTGCGCGACATGTTGCGGCCCGCGCCATGGGGTGCGAACGAACAGGCATCCGCATTATCCCGCCCGAGCGTGATGAGAATGGGCGCGGCCATGTTCAGGGGAATAAGCCCCAGCAGAGGGTGGCCCTCCGCATCACGCCAGGCCGGTGTCGCGCCCTTCCCGTGATAGAAGAGGCCCTCCCGCTTCCAGACGAAATTATGCGCGTTGCCGAACGCCGCAATCGCCTCGATGCCCAGGCGACTGGCCGCTCTCTCGTGGATCAGCTCATGGTTTCGCTTGGTCCAGCGCGCGACATAGCCGAGCGCCTCCCAATAAAGCGAACCCTCGACGCTGTCCGGATCGAGCCAGGCCTGATGAGCTGGCGTGTCTGGAGAGACGTGCGCGCAGTGAGCTGTGGCCGCTGCAAGACCACGCTTATAGACCTGAGCGCCGAGATCGCGTGAGCCATGATGGGTGACCAGAGCAAGGACGGTTTCATTGACGTCGGGCTTCAAAGCTTCAGAAAGCGCTTGCTGCCCATTGCGCGCGAGGGTGTCGATCAAGCCCTGCGTGACCGACAGGGCGCCGGCAAAGGCGAAGTGATTGCCATCCCCCTGATCTGCCAGTTGCGCCTTGGCGCGATGGGCCAGCCCCTTCAAGAAGGAGTTCTCCGTCTCTTCCAGGTCCCGCGTAATCCCGTCACCCACCCAATCGTCAGGCCTTCGCCCGCCGGGGCCGAAGCGGGTCGAAGACTGGATCGCATCCATGATCGCTCGCTTCGGCACGTCGGGCGCGCGATAGAGCGTGGCATGGAGCGAGCAGCAGATATCCGCTGAATGGAAGGCGGGGTGGATCGCCCGGCTGATGACCGCACCGCCGACAGGAATCGTCCCCGATGCAGTGCCGGCTGGACAGGCATCCGGCATCACCGCGCCATGCTCGAGCACGGGCGTTTTCATCAGTTCGTCCATGTGGGCCCGGACGAACGCGATATTCGCTTCTTCCTCCGGGTTTTCCGCATGGATCGCGAGCGTATAGCGGCCGGACGGTCGCCGAGGGAGGATCTGGAGCGGTGGCAGAAGCCCCGCGAGAACCAGCTTGATGGTGGCTTCGTCTTCCCCATTGGCGTCCATCTCGGTCGCCTTGGCGAGAAGCTTGCGGAATTCAGGTCCGGGCTCAAAGCCCCAAGCGATAAGAGTTTTGCCGGTGATCGGCGTGCGGTGTGGTGTGGCGGGAGCCTCCTGGACGTTTGCTGTTTTCAAGAATCGGATTGGGCAAATGATAGGCAGTTTTTCAGAGCGTCGGGCGCGATGGAATGCCGAGCCATTCTTCAAGAAACACGGAGCGCGCGAAGGGAACATCGGGCATATCGTCATCGTGCCCGAAGCGGCTCCATTGATCCAGAAAGCGCTCGGGATCGTCGTCATGGCAGGCGAGCCACGCCCGATAGATCGCCCGCACCAAGGCCTTGCGCGGCATCACCAGATCGAGCTTCAGCTCTGCGCCCACAATGTATCGAAGGATCACGCAGAGCCTGACATGGTCCCGGCGCGGCGGCTGCCAGGTGACACTGGGGGGAAATCGATCTCCCGGGAAAAGGTGAAGCTCGCCGAAGGATCCCTCTTCGCTGATTGCCACCCGCGGAAAGCCGCCGCGCGCCACCTCTTCAAGCCAAACAACGATCTCTGCGCCAGAACTGTAGAGATAGCTGATGCGGATAAGCGCGACCTGCCTGTAGGACGCGAGCACGAAGTCGATCCAGCCCGCTTCGGGTGGCTCGAATGCGACCGCGAGCGTCTCGGACGACGTCGGATCGCCGAACGGCTGTTGAATGGGTTCGTCCGGCGCCCGCCAGACCCTGCAAAGTGGATCTTCCCACCAGCCCAGTGATTGCGCGCGCCAACGAGCTGCGGGAGCATTCCCCTCTTCGACGGGCGGGCCAAGTTGGCGGATCTCGTCAACGCCATGGCCGCCGCGGCGGTACCAGTCGGCAATTTGCTCGATATCTCCGGGAGCGGAGCTTATGTGCCAGCCGGACTCGAAACGAAGACGGATGGCATAGATGATGACCGGCGGCGCCGGTTGCTTAGGCAGGTATTTATTGAAGAGAGACGCTCCGAAAGTGTGGAATGCAGACGGTCTTATCGCATGCAGCTCGGTCCGTCAGCCCCCTGGTGAAGAGGCAGCGGAAGAGAAGGCATTTCCGGGAGGGCCTGATGCCACGTATCAGGCGTTAATGGCGTAACGGCTGGATTTTGAGGTGTAAACGCTACGTGCGAGTGCGCGGAAGAGCACACAGGCTTGTCAGTGCCCGGCTTGGTGGCGGCAGGAAGAGATGTTGGGAGGAGACGGAAAAATGGACATTACCCCCTCGACGCACCACTAAATCAGCGCTGCCGTTTCGCGTGCCTCAGCTGTTCCCAGGCCCAAGGTTGCCGCATACGTTCCGTCACCACGCCAAAAACCCGGCAACTTCCTGATCTCCGCGAAGGCGGCAAGCTCCTCCGGCGCTCGGACTGGTGGGCGTGGCATCTTCCTGCCGAGGATCGGCCTCAATTAGGTTGATGCCACAAGAGCCGGTCGCGAAGAGGCTGGTGTCGGCGTGCGCAGCGCCAGGAACCGACCTTGAACGGTGGTCGAATAGCTGTCTCCCACGCACAACTGCCCATGCCCCATTCATGGGACGGCGTCAGCGTGCCACGAGGCCAATGCGTTCCGCCCGAGATCAGTCAGCGCGTAGACGCCGCGCTCCGAACGCTCAAACCACCCATACACGTTGCGGCGCAGAATTTTCTGGGCATCAGGGCATGCGTGTTTCAGGTCGCGCGGACGCTGCGGCGCGGATGCCATCGCTGCGGCACAGGCAAGGGCCTGCTGGCGATAGGCAGTCATGATGGGCTTGCGTGTGCCTCCGCCTGCAACGGGGTCACCCTGACGTCGCTTATGCTCCTCCACCAGTTTCGATCGTCGGCGGGAATTGTTCCGTGGCATTGGCGCGGCCGGAGAGACGAGGACGTCGACATGCCCCAATGCCGAAACGCCCAGCAAGCCGAAGCCGAGGCGACGGCAGAGATTGCGATAGCGTGGGTCGCTTTCCCGCCCCTTGCCCTTGACGGACAGGCGCGCCGCCAGCCAAATCTCATCCCCGCAGGTGGCCCGGTCGACACCTTGAAGAATGAGTTCGAGGTTGAACGCCAGCTTCAGTTCGCCGATCACCACCACCGCCGGATCATCATCCCGCAAGCCAACAATGTCGCAGTGCCCGACCTCGCCCTTTAGGGTGTAGCCGAGCTGCTCAAGGAAGCGTTTGACGGGCTCATAAAGGGACGTTTCCACATCGCGCCTCCGGTTGGACTGCGCCGACCATGTCCCGCTTGTGGTTTAGGAGCGGCAAACAGCGACGATGTTCCGGTGGACGGCGAGTCAGCCTTCACCTTTTGAGGTTGCGAATTCCCCTGGCCAACCCCTCGGAGCGATGTATCCGCGCCAAAAGAAAAAATTGAATCGCTGCTTGATAGGAGACCTTCGGCTTTGTGCCAAGAGTGTGTTTCGGCATGGAAGATTGACCCCGTTGTGAGGGGGATCGGCGTGTAATTTTGACCCCCCTCTTAGCTCATTGTCCGTCGTTTTGTTGCGACGGGCGGGCTGGGGATGAAGGGCGTGGATACGATTGCGCGGATCCGGCGCGAGCATTTCGTGCGCGGCAAGTCCATCAAGGAGATCGTGCGGGAGCTGCACGTCTCACGGAACACGGTGCGCAAGGTGCTGCGGACCGGAGCGACGGCCTTCAGCTACGAGCGGGAGGTGCAGCCGCTGCCGCGGATCGGGCCCTGGCGGGATGCCCTGGATGGGCTGCTCGCCGGCAACGAAGGCAAGCCGGCGCGGGAGAGGCTGACGCTGATCCGCATCTTCGAGGAGCTACGCAGCCAGGGGTATGAGGGCAGCTACGATGCGCTACGCCGCTATGCCAAGCCTGCGCAGACTGCGTAAACTTGTCTGCGTGCTCTTCACCCGCAGGCGCGGCGTGAAGAAACGCTCCCGCGCCAACCCGACCTGGTTCTCCACCTGGCCCTTCTCCCAGCCGGACGCGGGGGTGCAAGCGACTGGCTCCACCAGGTAATGGCTGCACATCTGCAGGAAGCGACGATTATAGGCCCGCTCCTTGCCCACGAAGATCGCATCGACCGCGGTCTTCATGTTGTCGTAGATGCCGCGCGTGCAGCAGCCCTTAAAGAAGGCGAAGGCCCGATCGTGGGCGTCGAACACCATCTCCTGTGTCTCGCGCGGATAAGCCCGCACGAACAGCATCCGCGAATGGCACAGCCGCACATGGGCGACGCGCACCGACACCGTGGTGCCGTTGATCAGGACGATCTCGTGGCTCCAGTCGAACTGGTAGGCCTCGCCGGACGCGAAGCTCAGGGGCACGTAGGCCGCCAGCCGTCATCGTCGCCTGCGCCCGCCGCCAGCCCTTGACTGCGCGCGAGTTGAACGCCTGGCTGCTGGATCAGTGCATCGCCTACGCCAAGGGCCACCCGCACCCCGAGCGGCGGGAGGAGACCATCTGGCATGCGTTCGAGGCCGAGCGTCCTGCCCTGGTGCCCTATGCCGGGCGGTTCGACGGCTTCCACGCCGTCCCGGCCTCCGTATCGAAGACCTGCCTGATCCGCTTCGATAACAACCGGTATTCGCTCTGCGCCAGCGCCGTGGGCCGGTCGAGGTCCGGGCCTATGCGGAGCGGATCGAGCTGCGCTAGGATGGGCGGCCGGTCGGCTCCCACCCGCGCTGCTTCGGCCGGGACCTGACCATCTTCGACCCTTGGCACTATGTGCCGGTCCCGGCGCGCAAGCCCGGCGCCCTCAGGAACGGCGCTCCGTTCAAGGACTGGGTTCTGCCCACGCGCCTCGATCGCGTCCGGCGCAAGCTCGCCGGTGCCAACCGACGGCGACCGACAGATGGTCGACATCCTCACCAGCGTGCTGAGCGACGGGTTGCCCGCGGTCGATGCAGCGTGCGCCGAAGCTCTCGGCCAGGGCGTCCACTCGCAGCCAAGTCTACGCAGGCTGCGCAAGCGCACCTGCTCTGCGACGTGATCCTCAACATCCTCGCCGGGCGCCGCGAGCCCGCGGCCCCCTCACCATCGTCACGCCCGACGCCTTGCGCCTCCGCCACACCCCGAACGCCGACCGCTCGCGATACGACCTGTTGAGGAGATCTCCATGATGGAGCGTTCCCAGATCCTTGAGACCATGGGCGAGCTCAAGCTCTATGGCATGAAGGCCGCCTACGACGAGATCATCGCCACCGCCGTCAAGCGCCAGCACGAGCCGCAATGCAAGTCGGCGACCTTTTGTCGGCGGAGATCTCCGAGAAGCAGGCCGCTCCATCAAGTACCAGATCACCATCGAGGGTTCCCATGCGATCCTGATCGCATGGGGCCCTTCCAAGCTGCCCCTGGCCAAGGACATCGACGACTTCGTGTTCGACGACACCCACATCAACGAGACCCTGGTGCGCGACCTCGCAGGCGGCAACTTCCTCGCCCACCAGCGCAACGTGGTGCTGATCGGCGGCACCGATCCGGCAAGACCCATTTGGCCATCGCCATCGCGCGGTCCGCCATCCGAGGCGGAGCCAGAGGCGGCTTCTTTAACGTCGTCGACCTCGTCAATAAGCTGGGGGCCGAGGCCCGATCCGACCGCCAGGGTCGCATGGCCGATTATCTCTCCCGCAAGGACTTCATCGTCCTCGACGAGCTCGGCTACCTGCCCTTCGACCAGTCCGGCGGCCAGCTCCTGTTCCACCTCGTCAGCCGGCTCTACGAGCAAACCTCGGTCATCGTCACCACGAACCTCGCCTTCGGCGAGCGGCCGAGCGTCTTCAACGACCCCAAGATGACCACCGCGCTCCTCGATCGCCTCACCCACCACTGCGATATCGTCAAGACCGGAAACGAGAGCTGGCGTTTCAAGAACCGCGCCTGACCTCCGCCACCATTGACCCCACTGCCGCTGCGCCAAACCAACGCTCCGCGGCAGTGGGGTCAATGCTCCAGACGGGGGTCAACTTTCGGCGCCGATAGGGGGCAGGTTTCCACGCCGATTGACAGATCGCATTGGATGAAAGCCCGCAGCTTGGCGCCTGCCCGGCGAATTGTGGCGTGACGAACGGGTTGGACTTGCGGACAACAACGGCCGAGAAAAGGGCAAATGCGACGGGGCAGACGGCAGGCGCGAGTATAAATGGACCAGAGACGGCCCATTCTACCGCACCATCCATCGTTGCTTAAGAGAGTTCGGTCTGTACAAGCCCTTTCGGGGTGTAAAAGTCCAGAACCTGCTCGCCTCTGTGTGAGATCCGCCCTCCGCTGGGTCAAGCCTGGCATCACCGCTGAGTTGAAGCAGAGCGCCGTGGGCGAAATCAGGAAATGTTAAACCCGCTCGACCATTTACGACGATATTTCCCAGCGTGTTGAAGAACAGATTCCCGGGATAATCCGGTATTCTCAACGTCCCATCATCGTGAGCAACCACGAAACCTCGCTCCCCGCCCCGATGTGAAACGTCGACCTGAAGGCCTTGCGGGCCATTCACAAAAGTGGCGACGAAGAACGTATCCGCGTTTCTCACGAGATCGAAATGCTGTGGTCCGGCGGGTACGGCTGGACCTTCGAATGTCCGACACTCGGGCATATCATCTGAAACGAGATTTCGAATCGTAATGTATTTGGCGCAGTTTCCGAAGCTTTGCTCAACGGTGACGTCGAAGCTGTCGCTTTTCCTGTTTTTCAGCCTGCCATTTAGGCGGTTTCGCCTTCGGGTACTGATTTCGATCCCCAGCACCCCAAGCCCTCGGTTTTCGAGCAATCCGGCCTCGGCGGGATCCGCTGGATCTGGGCCAATTTTCACGCGCAAGGTTCGGTCATCGGGCGCAGAGAGGAATCCCGGTTGTCCTTCACGGATCGTCGCCCACGCATTTTCCTCCGCATCGACCGTGCCGAAGACAATGAAATTGAGCAGGGGGAAGAAATCGCGGTGCTGTTCAAGGAGGTGGTCGCGAATGAGGCACCCGCGACCTTCCATTTTCGACGCGGCGCCTGCGCTCTCCTGCATGGCGATTTCCCCATCGTGCCAAGGAGAGGGCATGCTGGCTGGTGGCTTCTCCCCAGCCACGGCTTCATGATCTGATGGCATGTGGATTCACGCTACAGCATTAAGCCCGACGGAGGAGCGAGGCATGGCCAGGAACCCCGGCAGCGCTTCCATCCGGAGCAGCCAAAGCCCAATGTTCGCATACTCCTCAAGGTCGACATTGCCCTCCGGGGCATGCGCGATGTAGCTGTACAGAGCAACATCGGCGAGGGTCGGATGATCCAAGGCGATCCATTCCCGGCCCGCAAGCGCCAGATCCACCAGAGCCAGAACACGATGCGCTCGGCTGATCGCGCCTTCGGCATCCAATGTTGCGCCAAACAGCGTGATCAAACGCGCGGCGCAGGGACCATTCGCGATTTCGTTCGCCGCAACGGAAAGCCACCGTTGCACGGCCGCTGCTTCCGATGCCGCCTCGGGAAGCCAATCGTGGCGACCGAACTTCTTCGCGAGATAGATAAGGATGGAAATTGAATCGGAGACGACCAGTCCTTGATCATCGAGGACGGGGACCTGACCAAACGGATTGAGTTTTAGGAATTCAGCCTGGCGGTTCTCGCCCGGCCCGACCACAACAAAATCTGCCGTCTGGCCGATCAGCGACAGGAATAACCTTACTCTATGCGAATGGCCGGAAAGCGGACGATGGTAAAGCTTCATTGCATCCTCCAACGAGTGCGCCCAAACGTAGCGCCGACGCTCTTGATGAGAAGCCGCAATCAGCGGAACATACTGTTCCACTTTTCGGAATAACGCTGGAGACGGGCATGGACCGCTCGCAGGCTATGCGAGTGTTCAGCAGAGTCGCCGAGATGAGCAGTTTCGCCAAGGCGGCCCGTTCGTTGAACATCAGCCCGCCGGCGGTGACACGAGCCATCTCGCAGCTGGAGGCGCATTTGGGGACGCGCCTGCTCATGCGAACGACGAAGGCAGTGAGCCCCACGGAGGCTGGCGGCGGCACCGTGCAGGTGCACGCGAACGCAGGAGCTGTCGATCATCACGATGTCACCATCATAGGCGGCCGAGACCGCCTCCAGCAGCCGGTCCCAGACCCCGGCGGATCGCCAGCGCACGAAGCGGTTGTAGAAGGTTGTGGGCGGGAACCGGTTTGATCGCGACTTTCCGAGACTCCATGCCCGCACGCGGCGCATCCATCTCAGGAGTCCTCGTCGGCGTCCCGAAAGAGGATGTTAGAGCGCACACCGATCAACCGGGCCGGTGGCGTCATCTCGGGCGCCGGTCCCTCTCCAATGTGCTGTTGCGCTCTTACGCGGCGCTATGATCGCGCGAGAGGAACGACATATTAGTTAGTGGTATCGTGGCAACTATGGTTCGAGGTATGTTTATTGAGCGACCGATCTGAGGACAGATTTGATGTTTAACTGGAACGATCTGATTTTCTTCTTAGAGCTTGCGCGGCTCGGAAGACTGCTTCCGGTCGCTCGCCGATTGAAGGTGGATCACACGACTGTCTCGCGCCGCATCAGCGAATTGGAAAAAGATCTCGAACTGAAGCTTTTCGACCGCAAGCCCGACGGTTTTGTTCTCACCGAGCATGGGCACCGTCTCTTTGCGATGGCTGAGCGCATGGAGCAGGAGGCCTCGTCGATCGAAGAGACCATCCAGGCCAGTCCCAGCGCGCCTAAGGGAAGCGTGCGGGTCGCCTCGATGGAGGGGATCGGAGCCTTCTATCTCGCGGAGCGGTTCGCCGAATTGACGCAGAAAGAGCCGGGCCTCGTGGTGGAACTGGTCACGGAGCGCCATCTCATAAATCTCACGAAGCGTGAGGCGGATATCTCCATCTCCTTCGTCCCCCCACAGGGCCAACGCCTGGCGGTGCGCAAGGTCGGCTGTTTCCGCCTCGCGCTTTATGCCGCGCCGGATTATATGCGCCGTTTCGGCATGCCGACCGCCCGCGACCAGCTTCCGTCCCATCTGTTCGTGGATTATGTGGAGGACTTGGTCGCGATCCAGCCGGTGCATTGGCTGCTTGACGTGCTCGATCCGCCAAAGGTCTCGTTTCGCTCCACCTCCATGCACGCCCAGCAGAACGCCATTGCGCGCGGGGCGGGCATCGGGCTGTTGCCGCTGTTCTCGGCAAAGAGCAATGCGCGCCTGATCCCGATCCTGCCGGACGAAGTCGTGGTGATGCGCGACATCTATGTCAGCGTCCACGAGGATCTCGAATTCATGGGCCGGTTCCGCGCCGTGCTTCACCATATTTCCGAAGTCGTTCAGCGCGACGCGGCTTACCTGACCGAGTTTTGACGGCTCACACCTGCTCCCCGGGAAGCACACCGAGCAGTCCCGTGCCGGGCGCGCAATTGATATATTCGAAAAGCTGAGCGTTGCTCTCGGGCAGTACGAACACTTCATGCCAGGTGCGGAGCTGGTTCGCCTTGCCGTATTTCCGGTACCGGGCGATGGCCGCCTTGAATATGGCCTCGTGGGTGGGATGCGTCTCCGCCCAGCGCTCCAGATGCCCGAGCGAAAGGAAATAGCCGAGGGCGTGGGTTTCGAGCATCGGCGTACCGTGCGCGTCGCACGTTTGCTGGAAACGCAGGGACGCGCAGCCGGTCGTCTCTCCATTCTCCTTCAGGAAGTCCATCCCTCGCAGCAAGGGCGCGCGCAGGTCGCGCATATAATCATCGACCTGATCGGCGTCGCAGCGCCCCCAGAAGGCTGCGGAGCGGATCACCGCAAGATTATGCGGCGCCTTCAGCCGCCAACGTGCGCCGCGGGTCTCCCGCGTGATCGCAGGAAGGCCGGTGTGTGCGATCGGGCTTTCAAGCGGATCGACGGCTGCAAGCGGAATGCGGTCGCGCATGGCACCGTAATAGCCGCACCAGGGCGTGGGATAGAGCGCGACGTCCTGCGAAGCGGAGAGCCCACCGGCATAATCCTGCCAATAGATGCTCTCCTGCCGTTCCACCGGCACGGTGAGGCTTTCGCGGAAATAGCCCGTGCGCTCAACGAGACGGGCCTCATCCTCCCACCATCCGCGCACGGCCGGATCGGCAAGGAAGCGCTCGCGCCGCTCCACATCCACCCAATAAGCGGCGACGATGTGGGTGTAGAGGCCCGCCGCGTCGATGAACCAGGCATGGTCGCTCACCGTCGGTCCATCGGGCAAAGCGAGCGCGTCGGCGATCCAGGGGAAGAAGGAGGAGGCATAGACCTCTTCCGGGCTCTCTCCCTGTATGCCGTGGAAGGCGACGGCGATGGCCGGGCAGCTGTTGAGGAAGGCCGTGGACCAGCGCTGTACCACCGGCTCGAACCCCTTCGGCCGGCGCAGCGGGTGGATGCGATCATAGAGGGGCATTACCATGGCGGGTCAAAAATCCTCGTGTTCTGCAGCGGCTCAATGGATGCCGAAATAGGCCTTGTGGAGTTCCTGATCCTGCGCCAGCGCGGCGCTTGTCCCCGAAGCGACCACGCGTCCCTGAGCGAGGACGTAGCCATCGTCCGCCACGTCGAGGGTTTGGCGCACGTTCTGCTCGACCAGGAGAATGGTGTATCCCTCCTCCTTCAGCCTCCGCACGATGCGGAACACTTCCGAGACGAACAGCGGGGAGAGACCGAGGGAGGGTTCGTCAAACACGATCAATTCCGGATCGGTCATGAGTCCGCGGGCGATGGAGAGCATGGACCGCTCGCCGCCCGAAAGCGTGCCGGCGAGCTGGCTTCGCCGTTCCTTGAGGCGGGGGAAGGTATCGAACATGGCGTCCATGCGAGCCGCCAGGCGCCGGTGGTCGCGTTCCAGCAAGCCGCCGACCTTCAGATTCTCCAGCACGGTCATACGCGGCAGGACTCGATTGCCCTCCGGCACGGTGGCGATGCCGAGCGCGGCGATGCGATGTGTCGGCAGGTTCGTGATGCTCTCGCCGCCAAACGCCACCTCGCCGCTGCGCACCGGCGTCAGGCCAAGAATGCTCCGAATAAGGGTGGATTTGCCGGCGCCATTGGCGCCGAGGATGCAGGTGATGCGTCCCGGCTTGGCCTCGATCGACACATTGTGCAGCACGTCGGCGCGGTCATAGCCGGTCGTGACGCCGATCACCGACAGGCGACGGCTGGCCTTTTGGGCATCGCTCATTGGCTGCCTCCGAGATAGGCCGTCTGCACATCGGGGTCGGCGATGAGTGCGTCGAACGAACCTTCGAAGATCTTCTTGCCGAAGTTCAGCACGATGCAGCGGTCCGAGATGCGGCGGATGACATCCATCTCGTGCTCCACCAGGACGACGGAAAGGTCCGGCATCTCCTCGCGAAACGCGAGGAGATCGTCCATGAGCTGGCGCGTCTCCTCGTGGGTCATGCCGGCGGATGGCTCATCCAGCAGGATGAGGCGGGGTGCGCCGATGAGGGCGCGGCAAATCTCGACCCGCCGGCGGTCGATCATCGTGAAACTGCCCGCCGGCTGGAACAGATTGGCGGCGATCTGCGGGTTGAAACGCCGCGTCAGCACCGTGGCCTTTTCGACCAGCGCCGAAAGCTCGCGGCGAAAGCGGGCCCTGAACACGAGGGTGGACATGAGCCCAAGGTCGAGGCTTCCGAGCGCGCCAAGGGCGATGTTGTCGAACACAGTCTGATCGAGCATCAGGCGCGAACGCTGGAACGTCCGCGCGACCCCGGCCCGCCCGATGTCCCGCGGCGAGCGTGCAAAGAGATCCACGTCGCCGAAGCGCACCACCCCGGCGGTCGGCTTGTAGAGCCCGGTAAGGACGTTGAAGAAGGTGGTCTTGCCGGAGCCGTTGGGACCCACGAGACCCAAGGTCTCACCCTTGCCGACGGCGAGATCGAGCCCATCCAGGGCGGTGAGGCCACCAAACCGCATGGTGAGCCCGGTGCAGGCGAGCAGCGCGCTCATCGCACACCTCCTTTCAGGAGGGCCGAAAAGTCTCGCGTCGCCCGCGGCATGAGCCCGGACGGTCGAAACCGCAGAATGGCAATGACGAGAAGGGCGAAGATGACGAGACGGAATTCTTGGATGGCCTGCAATTTCTCAGGGATGACGAGAATGACCACAGCGGCCACCACCGCGCCCCAGAGATTGCCGAAACCGCCCAGCACAAGGATCGACAGCATGATGAGGCTGTCGCCGAAATTGGCGCTGTTCGGGTTCACGAAGCCGTTCATCATGCCATAGAGCGCGCCCGCCACACCGATCATGGCATTGCCGAGGAGGAAGGCGGTGGCTTTCCAACGGGCGATCGAAAGCCCGAACACGCTGGCCGCGACCTCGTCCGAGCGCACCGCGTCGAGCGCGAGCCCGACGAATGATGTCTCCAGTCTGCGGACGAGGAAGAAGGCGACCGCAAACAGGACGCAGCCGGCCAAAGCATAAGGCAAGTAAAACGAGACGTCCCACGGACCGATCGCGCTGACCTGGCCAAAGGAGACGCCGAAAAGGGAGAACGAGCGCACTTTCATGCCTTGCGGCCCTCCGAGCACATCGTTCACCTCGAGGAAAGAGCGCAGCAGCAGGCCGAAGGCGATGGTGACGAGGGCGGCGTAATGTCCGCGCGTGCG
Organism: Roseixanthobacter pseudopolyaromaticivorans; assembly: GCF_043195145.2. Taxonomy (NCBI): domain Bacteria; kingdom Pseudomonadati; phylum Pseudomonadota; class Alphaproteobacteria; order Hyphomicrobiales; family Xanthobacteraceae; genus Roseixanthobacter; species Roseixanthobacter pseudopolyaromaticivorans. The sequence continues at coordinate 866,993 of NZ_CM195539.1, read as the reverse complement.
CAGAACCGGCAGCAGCAGCACCAGCCCCAGGGCCGCCGCCGCGAGCCCGGCGACGACAAGAACAAGCAGATGGGGGAGGCCGGTTGCGCCCAGCACGGCGGCCACGTAGGCGCCCACCGCAAAGAACGCGGCGCCGGCGAAATTGGGCACCCCGGCGAACGCCATCTGCAGCGTCAGCCCCGCCGCCGCGGTGGCGTATAAGGCGACGGTCGCCATCATGAGCAGCGTATAATGCTCCTCGCGCAGCACCATCACGATGGCCAGAACCGAGAGCATCGCGGTCAGGTTCACCGTGCCGGGATAGGCCCGGCACAAGCTGGCCACACGGCGCCCTTGAGGCAGCTTCTCGCCGAGGACGAACACCGCGATGAACGCAGCGAGCAGTGCGATCACCTGGCCCTGCGCTTCGGCGTGAAGCAGCAGCCCGCCGCCGGTGAACAGCAGCGCAACGACAATCGCAACGAGCAGGCGCTGTACGCCTGGGGCGTGAGCGGTGCCGGCGGAAAGGGTGGGGGCGTGTTCGGCCATGCTCATCTCAAACCCGTTCGCTGGATTTTTCGGCAATGAGGCCGGTGGGGAAGAGGCCGATCAGGACGATAATGACCGCGAACGCCACCACATCCTTGTAGGCACTCGTGAAGGGCAGGATGACCGTGACCAGCGTCTGGATGCCGGCGAACAGGAAGCCGCCGAGGATCGGCCCGATGAGGCTGCCGAGCCCGCCGACCACCGCGCACGCGAAACCGATGATGCCGAGAAGAATGCCCATGTTGAAGTTGATTTCCCGATAGTAGAGCCCGAGCATCAGCCCTGCGAGACCCGCCAGCATCGATCCGAGCGCGAAAGTGCCGAGTACGGTCCTGCGAAAATTGACCCCGGCGAGCTGGGCCACCTCATCGTCCTGCGCCACCGCGCGGATGGCGAGGCCGAGCCGCGTGCGCGTGATCACGAGGTGGGTTGCCACCACCACGGCAAGACCGCCCATGAGGATGATGACGCTGTCGACGCCAACGCTGAACGCGCCCGCAGCGATCACACCCTCCGGAAGCAGCGCCGGAAATGGCTTGGGATTGCCGCCGTTCGGCACGATGAGGCGGATCGCCTCGCGCAGCACCGTTCCGGCCATCAGCGTGGCCAGCAGAACGTTGAGGGCGGGCGCGGTCTTGAGCGGCAAGACCAGCAGTCGGCCGATGATCACTCCGGAGAGGGCACCTCCGCCGAGCGCGGCCAGGAGGCCGACCGCGAGGGCGAGTGGCCCCGGCAGGGTGACGAGGGCGGCCGTGAGCGCCGCCGCGCCGAAGGCGGAGAACGCACCGACGGTGACGACGTCGCCGTGCGAGAACTTGATGACGTCGAGCACGCCGAAAAACAGGGAGAAGCCAACGGCGACAATGGCATAAATGGTGCCGAGCATCAGTCCGTTGAACAGGTACTGGGCGAGAAGTCCGGGATCCATGGACGGTCTCCGCAAATGAGCAAGGTGCCGGCCTCCGTGCAAGATGGAAGCCGGATATGGCGCAGGCCGGGTCGGTTCGACCGAAAGCCTCGCGTCACACTCTCAAATGCCGGTCGATCTGCCGGGCCGCCTTTCCGCGCGGTGCGCTGTTCGTGTGCCTGCGACCAGGGCCGGATGCGCTTTTGGGCGCATGAACCCCGGCCGATGGAAGATAAAGGTCCGTGTGGACCAGACAACTGGCCCCACGGACATCGCGTCCGATGGTCATTTCAAAAATCCTCTGGATTATTTTATTTGTATTTTATTTATATCTAATTTTACTTTGATGTGGCGTGCGTGCGCCAAGTAAACAGAGCGCTCACACAGCGCCGTCCGTCTCCGCGAAGATGTCTTCAATGCCGCCGAGGGGCGGCGCGGAAAAAACGGAGGCCTGCTGCACGGCGGCCGTCTCGGAGAAATAAGCGGGCTCGCGGGCCGCGCGGTCCACGTGAAGTTGAAAGATATCAAAGCGATTGTAATAGCCGACCACATCATGGAACTGCTTCGGCTCCACGCAGCGCGCCGTGTCGATCTCGGCATAAAGGATGCCCTCGTGCTCACAGAGCACGTCGCCGACGACCTGCGAGCTCGGATCAAGCACCATGGAGATTCCTCTCGGGGATTGGTCGATCACCTCAAGACTGGCCCGGCTGATTGAACCCATGGCCTCGCGCATGGCCGCGTCCACGAAACCCGAGGCAACGATATTGAACACCTTGGCCTCGAACGCGTGCGCGCCGGCGCGGATCTCGATGGCGCGCTTGAGGTCATAGGCGCCATCCTCGTGCGGCGGGCGGGTAGGCCAAATCGGCGGATAGGTGGAGATGTGTACCTGCTCGCCTTGCGCCATCAAGGCGTAGCGGGCGAGCGGATTGGTGTTTTCGCCGCAGATCAGCATGCCGATGCGGCCGATCTCGCTGGGCGTGACGCGCAGCCCGCGGGCATCGCCATTCGCCCACACCAGCTTCTCATAGAAGGTCGGCACGAGCTTGCGGTGATGGTTGAGAATGGCGCCGTCCGGCCCGATCAGGATGTTGGAATTCCAGATGCAGCCGACACTTGCATCCGTTCCTTCCGTGAAGCCTAGCGAAACGTGCACCCCGTGGCGCCGCGCCGCCATGCGGATGGTGCGGATGACACCGTCCGACGGCTTTTGCGCCTCGGCGACCAGCGCACGGAAGAAGCCGTGATTGTAAATCGGCGCCTGCAGCGCGGCCCAGACCGGAAAGCCGGGAAGGAAGGATTCCGGAAAAACCACCAGTGCTGCGCCCGCCGCCGCGGCTTCGGCGATGAGGTCGCAGGCCTTCTCGGCGGTCTTCTGGGCGTCCAGGAACACGGACGAGGCGTGGCAGGCGGCAGCCTTGAAGCGGGGATAGCTGATGGTCATCGGGCCCGTGTGACGTTGTATGCCGCGCAGGATGGCGCTGTTGGAAGTGTTGCCGACGACGCATCGCGATGGAAGATTGGAAATACGCACAAGCACTTGCGGACATCCCCTGTCCGCCGCATCGAAGGCGTGCCGGCGCGCGGCCCGCAGTTACATGCGCTGTGTGCGGTGATCGGCCATCCGTGGCGGATGGCCCGGCGCAGGCTGGCAATACTGCGTCCAAGCTGGAGCGGATGTGCCAAATGGCAGCGTTGGGATCGATGCACGGGCCCTTGCAAAAATCCGAATTGCGCAGCGCGGCAAACGGAAATTAGCTGGCAGACATAAAAATACTCAATTCCAGAGGTTTCAAAATGTCGAGATTGGCCCGGGCGCTTTGCGCTGTCGGTTGCGTGTTGTTTTCCGCCGTTGCTGTCGTCATCTCCACGGCGCAGGCGAAGGAGACGGTGAAGATTGCATTCATCGGCCCGCTCACGGGAGGAAACTCGGCGGCAGGACTCGGCCCGAGAAACTCGGCGATGCTGGCGGTGCAGCAGAAAAACGCCGATCCGAACGCGCGCTTTGAATATGAAATGACCGCGCTCGACGATGAGTGCAAGCCGAACGTCGGCATCCAGGTGGCCACCAAAGTCGCCGCCGATAAATCCATCATTGCCGCACTCCCGCACTATTGCTCGGCTGTGGGCATTGCGACCGTCGATATTTATAATAAATTCGGCCTGCCGGTCGTGTTTTGGGGCGCCATTCTGCCGGCCATAACTTACGGAAACGATTATCCGCAGATCCATCGTGTCAGCGGAACCATGATCAGCGAAGTGAAAGTCGCTGCTGAATTTTTAGCCAAGAGCGGATATAAGCGGATCGCTGTGGTGCAGGACACCACGGACTATGGCAACAGCTTCAGCAAGTATTTCAACGAGGAAATCGCCAAGACGGACGCCAAGATCCTTGCGCAGTTTCCCGTCAGTCCCGACCAGCAGGATCTGACTGCGGAACTCACCAAGATCAAGGAGCTGAAACCCGATCTCGTCTTTCTGTGCGGGCTGACGCCGCTCGGCGTCCGGCTGCGCACCCAGATGGAGCGTGTCGGTTTGAATGTCCAGTTCGCGGGGGTCTCGGGCATCATGACTTCCGGCTATCTGGAGGGCGCCAAGGATGCGGCGGAGGGCACCGTTGCCACCCACAACGGCGCGCCCATCGATTCCTACGCCGGTGGCGCGGCCTTTCTTGAAGCGTACAAGGCCGCGGGGTTCCGGGAAGATCCCGACGCTTACGGTCCCTTCGCCTATGCGGCGACAAATCTCGTGATGGACGCCATCGAGAAAGTCGGACCCGACCGGAAGAAGGTGACGGCGCAGCTGAACGGGACCAAAGGCTTCAAGTCTCTGATCGGCGAAATCAATTTCGATGATCATCGCCAGAACATCGTGTCCGCCCACATCTACGTCGTCCAGGACGGCAAGTGGACCTACTGGCCCCGCAGCGAATACGCCACGGGGCTACGGAAGCTGAAGCAGTAGCGGCGGCGGTTACGCCGATGATTTCAGGCATGACCAATTCGCCATATCACGACGCCGAGAAGCGGCTTCATGCCCTGACGGGGAAAACCGATCTCGCCAACATGCTCGGCAAGAGGGTGGTCAACGAGGTGACACAGGAGGCGGCGGCGCTGCTGCCGTCTCTGTCTTTTCTCGTCTGCTCTACGATCGACGCGGAAGGCTGGCCCTGGGCATCGCTGCTCTGCGGGGAGCCGGGTTTTATTGCATTCGACCAGCGCACACTGACCATCGCCCTGATGCCGAACGGCTCTGAGCGACTGGTAGGCAACCTGTCCCGTATCCCGGACATCGGGCTACTTGGTATCGACCTCGAACGACGTCGACGATATCGAATAAACGGCCGAGCGATTGTGCAAGAGGGTCTCCTGCATGTGGCGATCGAGCAATGCTACCGAAACTGCCCGCAATATATTAACGGCCGCGCGGGGCAGTATGTTCAGGGGTTGGCGGAAAAGGTTGTACGGTCCAAGACATTCGAGAAGCTTTGCGGCCGCGCCCGTGAGATCGTCGCTGCGACAGATACGTTCTTCATCGCCACGCATGGGTCCGGGTTCTCTGGCGGCGATCACCGGCTCGGCGCCGACGTGTCCCATCGGGGTGGCAATCCAGGGTTCGTCGCGGTTGACGCGGAAGGAGGGCAGATCTCAATTCCGGACTACACTGGAAACTATATGTTCAACACATTGGGAAACCTTACCGCGTATCCCAGTTGCGGACTGCTGTTTATAGATTTCTCATCTGGTGAGAGCGTCCAAATCGCGGGCTCTGCCAGTGTAGATTGGGACGTCCACAGGGCCTTGACGCTGCCCGGCGCCCAGAGGTTTCTCGATATCAAAGTGAGGCAGGTCACCCTAAACAGCGATGCCGTCCCGATGGCGTGGGGCGACGTTGATCCGGCCAGCGATCTACGGCGATTTCGCGTCAGCGGCGCGATAGGGTTTGAGACGGCACCGGACACGGGCCCCTACGAGCGGGTTGGCGGATTCCGGCGCGTTGTAGTCAGGGCCATCGTGGACGAATCCGACACGATGAAATCGTTCCACCTGAGGCCCGTAGACGGCGCGCTCGACCCGTTCGAGCCGGGTCAGCATATCCAGGTGAAAATTCGGAACCGGGAAATCGGCCGGGAAATTGTCAGAAGCTACAGCCTGTCGAACTTCCGGAATCGCCCCGATGAATACCGCATCTGCGTACGTCGGGCGGGACACGATATGACGTCGGGATCACACGTCCTCCACACCACAATTACCGAGGGCGCCGAGCTGCTGATTGCCCCCCCAGGGGGGAAGTTCGTCCTCGACCAAGCGCACGAGCGCCCCGTAGCAATGGTGAGCATAGGCGTGGGCATCACGCCAATGATGGCTATGCTGGAGGCTATCATCGCATCGCAGGCAGGAAGGGATGTCTGGTTCATCCACGGCGCCCGCAACAGCCGCGAGCACGCGTTCGGTTCCGAAGTCCGGCGCATCGCGGCCGGATTTGCGAACGTCCGCAGCCATTTCCGATACAGCGCGCCGTTGCCACTGGATGTAATGGGCCGCGACCACGACAGCGTGGGGCGGATCGATGCGGAAGCAATCTTGTCGATGATTCCCCAATCATCGGACATATATCTGTGCGGCACCTCGGATTTCATGAGGGACATCAGAGACGGACTCGTCGAGGGCGGCATTCCCGACGCGCGCATCTTTCATGAATCGTTCGGTTCGGCCGGTACCGCGGCGCGGGTAAATTTGGGCCACGCTGGTTCGAAGGTGAAATTTATCGGCGAAGCGCTGGAAGCGACTTGGACCGAGGAGGACTTCAGCATTCTGGAGTTGGCCGAACGCGGTGGTTTGTCCCCGGCCAATTCGTGCCGCAACGGCGAGTGCGGAATATGCGAGCACAAACTCATCTCCGGGGAAGTCCGCTATCCGCTTGAACTCGCCTACCTCCCAAGCGCCGGGCACGTCCTGATTTGCTGCGCTCAGCCGATCTCCGATGTTGTGGTTGACGCGATCGCGTAAGTTCATCTCGAGCTCACTCGAACATAGTTGCGGCAGCTCAGATTCCCATTCTTTAATAGACGAAATTGCTTCACGCGACCGGCTCCTGCGCCGATGCGCATATCAAGACAGCAGTCAAAACCCGCCAACTGCGCCGGGCTGACACTCCAAGCAACCATGATGCCGGCATCTGGAGCCGCCAAAGGCGCAATGCAATGTGGGCGGCGGCCTTTTCGCGCGGCTCGCTCAGCTAACTGCGGAGAATGGGAAATATGGAAATAGCTTTCAGTCGCGGGAGGACAAGCAAGAAAGGCAGATAATTTGGAGGGTTACGAGTAAAAACTCGGCAGACATCATTGGCTATTTTGGGTAATATATTTCATGTGACGGAATGGGAATAACAGGTGTGTAGACGCCACGAGAGTGACCCAGGTTTATCTGGAAAATACGCTAGATCAGTTCGCGAAGCATTCATTGGTTGCGATTTCAAGGATACGGGCGTGGAAGGCGTCAAAAGCCGCCATTCCGCATGCGGCCCCGGAGCCGTCTGTCAGCAAAGCGCCACTTTCGGACATTCAAACTTTGCCTGAAAGCGGACATTCGTTCATTGGTGTGGCTTGGAGCATCTCCTGGCAATCGAACTTGGTGAACGTCTTACGCGAAGATCCGCCAGCCGAATCGATGCATTCGCGAGCCTCTGCGTGCAAACGCCGGACACGGTAGAGCCGTCCGTGCTCAGTCAGAGAAATGCGACTGCGAAAGCCCATAATCCGTGGTGATGTGGTGCCGTGCCAGCGCATGGACGATGTCAGCGGCGGAGTGCAAGCGACGGATTTCGGGGGACGCATCGGCATCAGAAGGAGCGGCCGCGGAGGCATGCGCGGTCGCCACGCGACAGTTCTCGACCAAGTATTGTTCGACCGCCACGCCGCCTCTGTCGGCGTCGAAGCGCTGGATCGTTTCCATCGCAAGCGGCATCACCGCGGCGTCGAAGGCAGCCGCGATCCAGAGCTTGGTGGGGTTCGGAGCTCCGTTTCTCGACCGCTGCCTTTTCTCGAACACCTTGTAGAAGCTTAGGACAGCGAAGGTCACCAACCCCGCGTGACGTGCGTTCAAACCTTCCCGGTAATAAGCCAGTCGCTGGAGCAATTCGGTGTCGGTGGGGAGGGATCGAGCGAAGAGCCACGGTGAAGCGGTGTGGAACGCTCCGTTGGACCTTTGGATCGGGACAGGCACGGGATTACCCGACCAACCATCCTTCAAAACCGCGTGCCGATCATCGCACCAACTCATCAGGCTCAGAAAGCGATTGAGCAGCGTGCGTGCCTCTTTCGCGGAGATGCGCTCTTTCGTCAGATCGATGCTGATCGAGTGCGAGTTGTCCTTTGTCGGGGGGAACATCACGAAGCGATGCCCTCCGAATTCCGCACGGGTCGGTTCCTTCGGCCAGGTCACGTTGGTATCCACGGCCAGGTTCAAAAAGCACGATCCAGCACGCGCGCCCAGTTTGCGATTAAACTTGGCTCGCTCCTCTTCGCTCTCGTATTCGTGCCAATCAGTCTGCAGCGGAAGATCAAGATGGCGTGATAGAACAATCTCTCTCCGCAGTTCTCTGAAGAACTCCGGGGTCAGCATCAATTGCCGAGCGGATGAGCCATTCAGCCTCTCGTGATCGTAGCCTATATCGGCACCGTCTTGCAGCAGTGACACGGCCATGTACGACACATAGGAGGCGACCTTCCGCTCGCCATCTTCTTCGAAGACGCATCTGGCGCAGTACCGGTCGTCGCTACGCTTCCGAACGATAGCGATCGAGAGGTTTACCAACGATTTGCACGCATCGTCGCTGATTAAGATAGCCGCAACTGCTTCAAGCAAATTCGCCGAGCGAGCGACGGATACCGCGGGTCCGCCGACTGGGCGCAAGGCGCCCACTATGAGCGATACATGGCCGGCCCAGCTCACGAGCGTTGGAACGAAGCCGAGCACCGCGCTGGCGATTTGCTCGTCCGTGAGTCGCAGACCAGCATTCTCGCGACCGGCAGGCAAAAGACCGTATCCCCTCAGGCTCTCGAAGCGTTGCTCCGTTTCCTGGTAGGGACTCGGCGAAGCCAATGTCCGATGGAGGATGCTGCAAAGCTGGCGTGCGTACATTCTCTTCGATGCGTTAGGGATTACTCTGAGAATCGGTTCGACGATGGGTATCAGTTCAATGCATAAGATTATTTTAGGAGGTTCGAAACCCCGATAGCCGCCAAGTGTTTCGCGGGGAACTCTCGTCGCCAGCAGTCAAGAGGGTAACCAGATCAGCAGTTCCTACGACAGGAGACGGATATTGCAGCAGTCATCCTCGACCGCTTCCATCGTGTATCGCGAAGCTCTGCCAGACATCGACATTTCAGTTCATGACGACGCCCGGCTGGTGGTTGACGTCATTGCATCTTTGGCTGAGGTGGATACCTCACTCATCGTCGAGCGACACTATGAGCTGTTCGGCGAGAAGAACTGGTACATCGTGAATCTCCAGTCGTTACGACCGAGCCCACACGAGGAAAGTGGTGGACAACTGATAGCTAGACCCGACCGGCCGGGCCTCATCCAAGTCGAAATGCGTGCCGCGTTCTGGTGTCCCGACCCACCAACGCGTGAGGTTTATGTGACGGCCGCGAGCGAGCTCTTCGGGCCTTTCTTGCGGACATATAATCAGATGCACGCCCGCTCATATCGTCTGCGTGTGGCCCGGCCTCGCAAACTTGGCAGCCGTGTGTCGCCGAAGACGCGGGTGTTGATTGACCGGTTCGCCATCTTGGCGAATCAGACCTCATTGCATGCCTTGGACTGGGGTCGCTTCTATCGGATCGTTAAAGAAAGCCGCCGAGAGGCTCCGATGGAAGATGTTCGCGCCCTGCTCATCGAGCATGGATTCACTCGTAAGCGAGCGGACGAACTCGCGGAACTCTACGAGCACCTATGGGCCTACAAGAAAAGGTCTTGAGGGCAGGCCTCCCAACAAGTCGGATCAGACCGGATTATTGCGCCATATGGGGACGAGGGGCCGCTCCCCGATAAAACAAATTTGCCTTCGCGCGGGACGGGCATCAGCTAGATCGCGGATTCAATCTCTCGTTCTTGAAGGTCGAAGGAATCGAGCCTGCGACGATGCGGCTGAGATGTCTCCGAGAAGCACTTGAGCGGCCTCCCAAGTCGATCAGCCGATTAGCGAATTTTGGTATCTCCCGTGCTGGCATAGCCTCTATTAAGGTGTCACCCATTGTTCACCTCCCGCGGATCCCAGAAAGCTAACTTGATAGTTGCCTGCCCCCCTTGCAACTGGCAGTTTCGCTAGAGGTCGGCGCTCGGATGGCTTCGGGGGAAATTGCGGCATGTCACGACGAAAGGCGAAGTCTGGGTTCCTCGCTAACTACAAGCCGGATGATGCCTATCTGCTCAAGCCAGAACGCGCCCACGGCCGGGCGGGACTCCTTCGTGGGCAGACGCTCTTGTCCTCGCAGGATGTCTTGATCAAGGTTTGGCCTCGAGCCAAGGGAGAGGACGAACAGGATCTCCAGGTTATTTGGCGAAGCGAAATTCGCCAACTGCACCGGCTTGCGGCAGTGCCCGGCGCCGATGATCTCTTCGTCCATATGATTGGGAGCGGGCAGGACAACGCTGGCTTCTATCTGGTGCTCGACCCCGAACGTGGAAGCCCGTTGCAGGTCTTTCTAGCAGCACAGCGACCTCCGGACCTGTTGGCTCAAGCTCGCCAGCCACGCGCCAAACGTCTGCTCTGGGGCAACATCCTTCGACTCGTGCAAGGTCTTGAACTTCTCCACTCGCAGGGAAGCATTCACCGCAACGTTGATCCGTGGTCAGTCGTCACCGCATTCAGCGATGAACCTGATTTTCGGTTGACAGGATTTGAGTGGTCGATGCGCATAGCTGCGATCGATTCTAAAGACGCAAGCAAAATCAAAGCCCCGCGTCCTGAGAGCTCTTTCTCGTTCGCTCGTGATTGGCGCGATCTTGCGCATCTTTCTGCAATCATCCTTGATGTGCCAATCGCGTCTCTATCGGACATGAGCACAATCCCATCCCGTGTTGCAGAACATGTATCGGCTGCCGAGGTTCGGTTGCTGCGGACGATGCTGGGCATCGATCGGGTCGAACGGTTGGACGGCGAGTATATTGGCGCGCGCATTGCCGAGATCGTCGACAGCGTGGCCGCGGAGGCCGCAGGCAAAGAGGCAGCACTCTGCATCGCCGCCCGGCTAGGCACGGGTAATGGACTTTCGGAAGCGATCCGTAAGGCGTCGGGGAACGAGATTGAGGTCGCCGACGAGGTTCAACAAATCCGATTTATGCGCGACGATCTGGGCGATGAGGTCCAGTTGCTCGCGTTAAAAGACCATCAAGTTGCAGCGACGCGTTACGCACTCCTGGGACAGCGCCTCACATACCGGTTAGCACCATACCGACGCCCTGGATCTCCTGACGCCGCTACCTGGGAGTTTGCGTATGCCGACCGGGCCGACACGGAAGCTCCGAGCCGGGCTCAAGTTGTCGGCAAGACGACCTTCGCCGCGTCCATGCTTGAAATCTTGCGCAATGGGGACGCCACTCAGTCCTTTCCACGCCGCCGTGGTCGGGTCCAACATTGGGAGGAATATCTTCGACGCACAGGGAGCCGGCTGGCTCGTAAGAGCGATACCGACCTAATTCACGAAGCCTTCTCCCTGTTGTTGCTGGTGGAGATGGGGTTTGCGGCGGCAGACGTTTTTCCAGTCCAGATCATGTCGACTCGAGCCGGAGAAAGCACAGATCAGAAATTCATTCACCTGATGTCGCGACATGACCCTGATAGGGCAAAATTGGCTCAACATCTTAGTTTAGAGGCACCAGCAATCCGTCTAAAGAAGTTGCTTGGGTCCGAAGCGTTCAGAGAAGAGGGTGCATGGGTACTCTCGGAGACTGGCTCCTTAGGTGAACGATCTCCAACGAACACCAATTGGCGTTTCGTCGATTACGAAGACGTTAATGACGTTGAGTGCATGAAGTTCGAGGGAGTCACACTTCCGCAGCAGCGATCGTTCGGGTTTCTCGTTCCAGCCGACATGATCGGTCGGATCGCACAGTTCAAGCGCCGCCTCAAAGCTCTTGCCGCCTTGAAGGAGCACGGGGAACTGCTTCGTATGCTTGTCGACCCGCGGCTCAAGCTCGAGGACAGTCAAGATCCACTCGATGAGGGCGACGCAACCTTCCAGAATTTTGACTCGTCTAAACAAGCGGCCCTTCGGGAGATCTTGGCGACCATCCCGCTATTTCTTCTGCAAGGTCCTCCAGGAGTTGGCAAGACCTACCTAGTGGGCGACCTGGTGCGCCGCCGGTTCGAGGATGATCCAATCGCTCGGATGCTGCTGTCGGCGCAGAGCAATTCGGCCATCGACCATCTTATGAAGGAAGTGCTGGGCATTTTTGCCGGGTTCGATGAGGACGCGCGTCCATTAATGGTGAGGGCGCGCCCCGCCGACGATGATGATTCTTCCGGCGAGCTAGAAATCGATGTGCAAGCGGATAAACGGCTACATGACCTGTCGGAGAGTCCGCTGGTGAGCGCCGCTTCCGAGCCGATTGCACAAAAGATCTCGGCACTCGCCGAAGCACGTCGTACTCAGGTCGGCCGACAGCGCACCAGGGGAGCTGGCTCGAGGCGTGTTTCCGCAGAGCTGCGCGCCTTCGAAGGCATGATTCTAAGAGCAGCCAATCTCGTCTTCGCGACCACCAATTCGGCAGCGGTGGATCGACTTATCGAAGAGCAATCCCTTTTTGATTGGACAATTATCGAAGAAGCTGGAAAGGCGACCGGGGGCGAGCTGCTATCACCCCTGTTGCTATCACATCGTCGGCTGATGATCGGCGACCATAAACAGCTCCCGCCTTTCGATGTCGACGCTATTTCACGGCTACTTTCATCAACCGAGAGCGTTCGGGAGGCGGTTGGACTCGTCGACGACTTTGTGTCTCGATACCTTAAGGATCCACGGATCGACGAGACCCTCGAGGAAATTGCCGCATCCGGGGAAGACTTCGGACGCACCTGCTCCGAAGCCCTCTCTCTACTGACCTTGTTCGAGACTTACGTCGAGCGCGAGTTGGGGCGCCAAAAGAAGCGCGACCAGGGCATGCGCATAGCGCGGCGATTGAATGAGCAATACCGGATGCACCCCGCAATCGCTCGAATTGTCTCAAGATGTTTCTACGATGGGGAACTCCGCACAAACGCAAAGCAGGAAACCAAATTCCTAAGCGAGGCAGGGCCGGTGCGTTCGATCAATGCTTCGATCTTGCCGGACGCGCCTATCGTTTTCGTCGACATGCCTTTTGGCAGAGCGGAAGCACCGGGCGGACGAAGTGGCGAGCGCGCGCCACCATGGTGGAACCCAGATGAGTGTACTGCGGTCATTCGGATCCTAGAGCTAATAGGAACCAGAGAAGGGACGCGGCCATCTCTGGCGGTTTTGTCACCATACTGGCAACAGGTCCGGCGGATGGAGAGATCGATCTCCCAGCATCGAAACGGCAAGCTGGCTGGTCTGAGTCATTTCAACCCAGCCATAGATGGTCAGACTTTCAGCGGCACAGTTGACTCATTTCAGGGCGGCGAGGCCGACGCCGTCGTGGTGTCGCTCGTGCGGAACAATCACCATGCCAGCCCGTCGCGGGCGCTTGGCTTCTTGCGCGACAACCGACGGATGAATGTGCTCCTCAGCCGCGCCAAATGGCGACTCGTTGTGGTTGGCAGTCTATCGTTCTACCGACACGTTGTAGAGAGTGCCGCGAAACTTCCAGATCAAGACGTTGGATTTCTGTCGCAGTTCCTGACATGCCTTGAGGAAGAGCAGGAACAAAAAAATGCGGTGATTGTCCCTTGGGCGACACTGAGGGGAGTGGGATCGTGAGCACCGTTCAGGTCGTATTCCAGGTCCTAAAGGGAACCCGGCGCTTTATCATCGAGAAAGGTCGTAGATGGAGTGTGATCGAGCACTTGCTGCTTGACGCTGTGTCGCGCGGGCCCGCCACGGCGGCGGAGCTGGCTGTGGCGTCACGTCTTCCCCGCCGAGTGATTATCGAGGCGTTTATCCGATTGATGCGTGCGGGATGGGTAGAAGTGCTCGTCACGTCAAGAGGGGCCGCATTCCAGATTACCTCAGTCGGCGCATCCAGAGTCCACCAGGACCAATTGCCTGCGGCAACCGTGACCGAGCCACGTTGGCGTAGCTTCGCGATCGAGCCAATTACAGGGAGCGTGTTTCGGGGCCGCGAGCTGGAGCTCGCCCACAGGAACCGAATCCCTAGCGGGACTCCGGAGCAGCCCATTGTTCATATCAATGCCGCTTCCGAACCTTCGGTGGGCGATCTCAGCGAGGTATTCAGCGCAATTGAAGCTGAGGACGAACTTATAATTGGCGTTGACCGAGGCGCGGAGAAGCTTGTCGATCGTTACGCCATCGTGACTGTGCGCGACGGAGTGATCGAAGGTCTCCCAGGACGGGCATCGCCAGTGCTTCGCTTGTTGATTGGAAAAGCCGCGGAGGCTGCCGAAAATGAAGCGACAAAGGGGACAGCCAAGGCTATCGTCGATGGAGCCTCGGTCTTGGCTTCAGCGTCTTCCCAGGAGATCGATCTCCCGCAGCTACAGGACGCAACCTTCGATGCCGCGGATGTGGTCATAGATGGTCCAGAACATGCTCGAGCGTTTGAGCGGATGGTCACAGGCGCCACGGAACGCTTGATAATCCACTCAACGTTCCTGAGTGAGGAGCGGGCGCAGGCCATTTTTCCCCAGTTGATCAAGGCTGCCGAGCGCGGCGTAAAAGTCGATATCCTGTGGGGTCAAGACGACATTGGGACTGCCACGCGTTCGTCGCAGATTGTCGCGGCCAAACTGCAGGCGCAGGCAACTAATGCAGGCTGGGAAGGCTCGATACGGGTTCATCCGTTCTCGACGAACTCGCATGCGAAGTTAGTTGTGGCTGATACATCAAAGGGCGGTTGGAACGCGCTTATTGGATCTTGCAATTGGCTTGCGTCCGACTTTACGAGCTTTGAGGCCTCGATGCGCCTTCGGGACCCCATTCTCGTGGGAAGCCTCATTCGCAAGCTGGGAGGGCTTGCCCAGGGTCGCCCCGGCGTTTGGAACGATCTGGCTGTTGAACTTTCGGTGTTAGGACGGCGTGTAATGGAGGGGCCATCGGTTGGAGGCCGCAAGGTTCCCACGCGCCTGATTTATGGTTCAGAACACGCCCGATTGGTGCTGGAGGCGCGCGACAGAGCACGCGAGCGGCTGTTCGTTTTAAGCCATCGAATTGGACTTGCCGCGCATCCTGTTGCGCTGCTGCCGGCGCTCGCCGCTGTCGAGGAGAACGGAATAGCAGCGTCGTTTTACTACGGCCGGACGACCGGTCCATTGTCTGGAGCTGCAAGCGCTGACCTTATCCGCGAATTCGCCAATAAGGGCCTTAGCATAAGGCCGATTCATCGGCCTCGGCTACATGCGAAGGTCTTGGGCTGGGATGGAAATGCGCTGGCGATTAGCAGCCTCAATTGGCTCTCTGCAGATCCATCGGAGGCTGCACCCTATCGCGAGATAGGGGTATTGGTGGACGCTCCAAAAATTGCAGAGAATTTTCTGATGCGCTTCGAGAACACGCAGATTGCCTAGCGTTGAACACCTGGGCATGTGCTTGTTGTCTCAGGAGCAAGCCCCGGCCCGAAAGCGGACATGTTGAGTGTTCGCTAAGGGTCAGATCGAGACGGTACGGCAGTCGAGCCGAGCGTCCGCTGTCGCCCTGTGGACGACGCAAGCCGCTAGTCCGCTTCCGGCCCGAGGCTGTGTGAAAACCCCTGATGATGCTATGATCTGGCAGTGCTTCGGGGTGCCATATGGGACGTTTCGTTGAAGCTGCTGACCGCCGCCAAGCAAGCTTTTTGCCGACGTGCCTGGAAGACTATGTGGATGCTGACAACCCGGTCCGCATCATTGACGCCTTCGTCGATGAACTCGATCTGGCCGAACTCGGCTTTGCTCGCGTGCAGCCGGCATCGACCGGCAGACCCGGTTATGCCCCGGGCACCATGCTCAAGCTTTATGTCTATGGCTATCTGCACCAGCTGACCTCGAGCCGGAAGCTGGAGCGCGAGGCGCGCCGCAACATCGAACTGATGTGGCTGACCGGCAAGCTGGCACCCGACTTCAAGACGATCGCGGACTTCCGCCATGACAATGCCAGCGCGATCCAGATCGCGTGCCAGCGCTTCGTCGCCATCTGTCGTGCCCTTGGCTTGGTCGGTGGTGGCATGGTCGCGATCGACGGATCACGCCTGCGCGCAGTGAACACGCACGAGAAGAACTACACCAAGGGCAAGCTGGCGCGCCGTAAGGCCCATGTCGAGGAGAGCATCGCGCGCTATCTCGCCGAGCTTGAGGAGACCGACAGGGCGGAGACCGGCCCGGCCACTTCCAGGATTCATCACCTGACCGAGCGACTGGCGTCGCTGCGTGGTCGGCTTCGCGAACTCGAGGAGATTGGCCAGCAACTGCAAGCCGCTCCCGATGAGCAGGTGTCGCTCACCGATCCCGATGCCCGTGCCATGGCGACCGGGAGCGACCATCGCGGGGTAGTCGGCTACAACGTCCAGGCGGCCGTCGATACCCGACACCACATCGTCGTCGCCAATGCGGTGACCAACCGCGGTCATGACCGCTCGCATCTGCTGGAGATGGCCACAGCGGCCCAGGCCGAGACCGGCGCTGCCGAAATGATCGCCCTGGCAGATCGTGGATACTATGAGGGCGAGCAAATCCGCGCTTGCGCCGAAGCTGGCATCATCCCGATAGTGCCCAAGCCAAATACCTCACCGGCTCAGGCGCGCGGCTTCTGGGGCAAGGCTAGGTTCGTGCATGAGCCGCAGACCGACACCTATCGCTGCCCCGCCGGTCAACAGCTGCAGAAACGCTTTGCCCGGGTGGAGGGCGGCAAGCTCATCAGCGTCTACTTCAACCAGAAGGCCTGCAGCGCCTGCCCGTCGCGTCCCCTGTGCACAGCCGGCAAGGAGAAGCGCATCCGCCGATGGGAGCATGAGGCCGTGCTTGATGAGATGGAGCGCAGGCTTCAAGCGATGCCCGAAGCCATGGCGGTTCGCCGCTGTACCGTCGAGCACGTCTTCGGCACCATCAAGGGCTGGATGGGTGCGACCCACTTCCGAACGCGCGGCCTCAAGCACGTCGCCACCGAAGCCAGCTTGGCGATACTGGCTTACAACATGAAGCGTGCCATTGCCGTGGCCGGCGTGGCCCCAACACTCAAGGCGATAGCCGGGTGACCGGAGCCGACGCGCACCATGGAAAAGGCAGCTTGACCGATCAGCCGCGCAGAGTTCTCACACAGCCTCGGCCCCAATCCCATCTCGCGCGCTCGTCCCGCCACCATGAAGCGGAAGGTCCATTTCTTGGCCCCCGACGCGGAGACGACAAGCTGGAGTCCGTCCCCATCCCCGAATTTTCCCGCACCGGCCTTCCGAACCTTCAGGTCTGTCAGTTGCCCCATATAATCCCCTCGCCCACAATACAGCCCACAAATCGGCCCACAAAATTGAGTTGGATTGTAGCGAATAGACACGGACGAACAAGGACGACGGCTCTAAAATCTCGTTTATTTTCAAATGTATTCCCGACACCGGCGGCCAGATATGAACCTTAGTTTGGTGCCCTCAACCGGCACCATTTCCTGGAAAGAATATCTTTGCCGGAGCAAGTCCAGGAACCTCTCCGGCTTCCGGGCATGCGGTAGAAATGCCGACGCCGCTTACGCCCTGAGCGATCAAGACTCGACACGCGGGCGAGATCAGAGCCGGGTCCGTGCGGCGTCCACCACCGCCTCGACGGTGATGCCGAAATGGCGGAATAACGCATCGCCCGGCCCAGAGGCGCCGAAGCCGCTCATTCCCACGAAGCCGCCATCCAGGCCAATCCAGCGCTCCCAGCCGAATTGCACCGCCGCTTCCACGCCGACGCGCACCGTGCCGGGACCGAGCACCTTGGCCCGATAGGCGAGGTCCTGCCCGGCGAAGATTTCCCAGCATGGCATGGAGACGACGGCGGTCGGCACACCCTCCGCCTGCAGAATATCGCGTGCCGCGAGCGCAAGCGCGACCTCCGAACCGGTGGCGAGCAGCGTCACCCGGCGCGCGCCGCCCTCGCCCTCCGCCAGCACATAGGCGCCCCGCGCCGAGCGGTTCTCGCCGGCATCGCGGCGCAGCGGCGGCAAGGCTTGGCGGGAGCAGATCATGGACGACGGACCGTGCCGGCGGGCCAGCGCGAGCTGCCAGCATTCAACGGTTTCCACGGCGTCGGCGGGGCGAAACACCGCCATGTTGGGGATGGCGCGGAGGGAGGCGAGGAATTCCACCGGCTGGTGGGTCGGCCCGTTCTTGCCGATGCCGATGCTGTCATGGCTGTAGATGGTGATGACCGGCAGCTCCATCAGCGCCGCCATGCGCAGCGGCGGGCGCATATAGTCGGAGAAGACGAGATAGGTGGCGCCCAGCGGCACGACGCCGCCATGGGCCACCATGCCATTCATCATGGCGCCCATGGCGTGTTCGCGGATGCCGTAGTGCAGATAGCGCCCAGCCGGGTTGCGCGCCGTGAAGGCGGCAAGGCCGCGCTTGCAATTGGTGGGGCCTTCGAGGTCCGGTGCACCGGGCAGGAGCTCGGGGATCAAGCTGGCGAGGAGATCGACGATGTCGGCCGTGGACTGGTTGGACGATTGGACCGGCGCCTCGGCTGCAAGCTTCGCGGCATGGCCTGCGAGCGCCTCGGCCCAGCCCTCCGGAAGCGCGCCGCACATCAGGCGCTCGAACAGGCGACGCCTCTCCTGCGGCAGGGCGGCGACGCGCGCCTGCCAGCCCTCGTAGGCCGAGCGGTTGCGCAGCGCGACCCCCGCATGCCAGGCCGCAGCCACATCCTGCGGCACCTCGAACGGGCCGTGGGTCCAGCCCGCGGCGGTGCGGGCCGCGGCGACGTCATCGGGGAACACCCGCCCGCCATGGGCGCCGCGCTGGCCTTCAAGGCGCGGCAGGCCTTTGCCGATGGTGGTCGAACAGGCGATGAGCGTCGGGCGCGGATCACCGCCGGCGAGATGCAAGGCGGCGGAAACCGCCTCGACATCGTGGCCGTCCGCGTCGATCACCTGCCAGCCCGCGACACGGAAGCGCGCGCGCACGTCCTCGGAGAGGGCGAAGTCGATGACGCCGTCGTCGGTCATGCGATTGTCGTCCCACAGGAAGCACAGCTTCCGCAGGCCGAGATGACCGGCGAGCGAGATCACCTCGTGGGCGACCCCCTCCATGAGGCAGCCGTCGCCGACCAGCGCATAGGTGCGATGGTCCACGACATCCGCGCCGAAGGTGGCGGAAAGCCAGGCTTCCGCCACCGCCATGCCCACGGCGTTCGCGATGCCCTGCCCCAACGGGCCCGTGGTGACCTCGACGCCGAGTTCCGGTGCCCGCTCGGGATGGCCGTGGGTCGAGCTGCCAAGCTCGCGGAAGCGGCGAACCTCCTCGATGGGCATGCCGGCGTAGCCCGAAAGATGGAGCGCGGCATAGAGGAGCATGGACCCATGGCCGTTCGAGAGCACGAAGCGGTCGCGATCCGGCCAGGTGGGGTCCGCCGGATTGCACTTGAGGTGGCGGGTGAAGAGCGCGGTGGCGACCTCCGCCCCGCCGAGGGGCGCGCCCGGATGCCCGTCCTCGGCCTTGGCGATGGCGTCGAGGGCGAGAAAGCGGATGGCGTCGGCCATTCGGCGCGCGGAGGTGCCGGCTTCGGCGAAGCCGGAGGACGGAATCAGGGACATGGGCGCACGACCTTGCATGGCACCGAGGCCACGCCCCGGCGGTTCAGTGAAGGGACCTCAGGACAGGAAGCCGATGGAAATCCAAGGCACCGCCGCGACCAGGGCGAGGCCTAAAAGCAGCGCGACCATGTAGCCCCACAGCGGCTTGATGCCCTCGGTGGGATTGACCTGGCCGATGGCGCAGGCGGCGTAATAGCCAACCCCGAACGGGGGCACGAACAAGCCGACGCCCATCGCCAGGATGATGACCATGGCGTAGTGCACCTCGTGGATGCCGAGGTTCTTGGCGATGGGGAAGACGAGCGGGGCGAACAGCACCACCGCGGGGATTCCTTCCAGCACGCTGCCGAGCACCACGAAGGTGATGATGGACACCAGCAGGAATACCGGCGCGCCGCCCGGCAGGCTCCCCATGGCGGCGGCAAGATCGCGCGAAAAGCCGGATTGGGTGAGACACCAGGCCACCGCCGTCGCGGCAGCGATGATGAACAGGATCGCCCCGGAGAGGGCTGCCGTATCCACCAGCATCCGCAACATGCGGCCCCAGTTGAACTCGCGATAGATCAGCAGGCCCACCAGAACCGAATAGGCGATGCCGAGGGTGGAGACCTCCGTGGCGGTGGCGACACCTTCCACCACCGCGGTGCGGATGATGAAGGGGAGCGCGAGCGCCGGCAGCGCCAGCACGAACGCCCGCAGGATTTCTCCTCGCGTGGCGCGCCGCACGCCGGAGAGATCCTCGTGGCGATAGCGCCGCCAGACCAGCGTGCACAGGGCAAGGCCGCAGACCAGGGCCGGCAGCAGCCCGCCGATGAACAGGGAGGCGATGGAAACGCTGGTGACCGAGCCGATGGTGATCAGGACGAGGCTCGGCGGGATCGTCTCGGTCTGCGCGCCGGTGGCGGCGAGCAGGGCCACGAGGTCGCCGGGCTTGGCGCCGCGCTTCTTCATCTCCGGGAACAGGGCCGGCGCGACCGCGGCCATATCGGCCGTCTTGGACCCGGAAATGCCCGAGACGAGATACATGGCGGCGACCAGCACATAGGACAGGCCGCCCCGCACGTGCCCCAGCAGGGTCGCGAGGAAATTCACCATGGCCCGCGCCATGCCGGTCAGTTCCATCAGCATGCCGAGCAGCACGAACAGCGGCACGGCCAGCAGAAGCAGATGCGACATGCCCTCGTCCAGCCGGCCGGCGATCACGGTCAGGGGGCGGCCGGTGCCGAGCGCGACATAGCTCAGCGCCGCGAGCCCGAACACGAAGGCGATGGGAATGCCGCTGAGCACGCCCATGGCCACGAACACAACGAAGAAGAGAACAAGGTTCCAATTGCCGAGGGAGAGGATCAGCGGCCGCGCGGCAAGGGCCACGCCCACCAGCACCGCCGCCAGAGCCACCGCCACCGCGAAATCGCGCAGAGTGCCGAGCCGCGCGACTCGCATCAGCCCGAAGAACAGGATCAGCGCGAGCCCGATGGGAAGCCCCGCCGCCCGCCAGGCGACGGGGACTTCCAGGGCCGGCGTGACGACGGCCATCTCGTCCACCGCATATTCGATTGCATGGGGCAGCAGCACCACCACCAGCACGAGGCAGGCGACCAGCGCGACGATTTCGAGCCGCGAGCGCGTCCTGGCGGGCGATGCGTCGGCCAGGGCGCCCATGCGCATGTGCTGGCCACGGTGGAAGGCCAGCACCGCTCCGAACATGGAGAGCCAGAGGAACAGCATGGAAGCGAGTTCATCCGACCAGACCAGCGGCTCGTTCCACACGTAGCGCGACAGCACGCCGGCAAAGAGCACGAGGACCTCGGCAAGCACCAGGGCGCCCGCGATCCATTCGACGACGCGCACCACCCCCGCCTCCAGCAGAACCAGAGGGGCGGGAAGCACGCCGCCGGTGGCGGTGGAGTGAGGTGATGCGGCCATTCCCGCGCCTCAGATCAGCTTGCCGGAGGAAGCCTCAAGCAGTCCCCAGGCTTCCTCGCCGAAGCGTCCCTTCCACTCCGTGTAGAATGTGGAATCCTGCAGCTTCTTGCGGAACAGCGAGGTATCGACGGTGATGAATTCGAGCCCCTTGGCCGTCAACGCGGACTGAAGCTCGCCATTCAGCTTCTCGACATCCGCACGCTGCTTGAGAGCCGCGGCATTGACGGTCTTCGTGATGATGTCGCGGGTCGCGGCGGGCATGGCCTCGAAGTTCTTGCGGTTGGCGAGAAACCAGAAGCCGTCCCACATATGGTTGGTGAGGGAGAGATACTTCTGCACTTCATACATCTTGGCGAAGTAGATCCCCGCGAGCGGGTTCTCGAGGCCGTCCGCAACGCGGGTCTGCAGCGCGGAATAAGTCTCGCCCCACGGGATGGAGGTGGGGGATGCGCCCAGCGATTTGAAGAGCGACGTCCAGAGCGGAGAAGGCGGGACGCGGATTTTGAAGCCGCTCAGGTCGTCGGGGGTGCGGATTGGCCGGGACAGCGAGGTGGTCTGGCGGAAGCCGTTGTCCCACATGGTGTCGAACGCGATCAGATTGGCCTTCGCGAACGCCTTCACGATATGCTGGCCAAGCGGCCCGTCCACCGCCTTCCAGACCTGCGGATAGTCGGAAAAGGCGAACCCGACGCCGGTGATGGAGGCGACCGGTACAAGGGTCGCCACGATCAGGCCGGTCTGCGCGAAGAAATCGAGGGCACCCGAGCGAAGCTGGCTCAGCATGTCCGCATCGGTGCCGAGCTGGCTCGCGGGAAACACCTGGATCTCGACCCGCCCGTCGGTGAGCTTCTCGATTTCCTTGCTGGCCTCGGTCATGCGCGTGTTCAGCGGATGATCGACCGGCATGATGTTGGCGAACTTGAGCCGGAACTCGGGGGCAGCCGAAACGATGGCGGGCATCGCCAGGCTCGCGCCGAGCGCGGCCGAGCCGGCAAGCAGGGTACGGCGGGTCATGATTGGCATGGTGTTCCTCCCGGTGTTTTTGTTGATCGCGGCTTCTTCTTCTACTTCGCGGCGATCTTCGCGAAGAATTTGCGGAGCTGGTCGGCGATGAAGTCCGGCGCCTCCTCGGCCACCCAATGGCCGCAGTCGGGGATCAGCCCGCCGGTGACGTCCTCGGCCAGGCGGCTCAGCGATTCATAGGTTTCCATGCCCCGGCCGAAGCTGCTGTCGCCGCCGAGGGCGAGCACGGGCATCTTCAGCTTGCCGTTGCGGGCGACGATCTCGGCATTGTCGCGCGCGTCCTGGGGGAAGGCGCGGTAATAGGCCAGCAGGGCGCGGAACCCGCCCAGCCGGCTGTAGGTGCGGTGATATTCGGCTCGGTCCTCGGGCGGGATCACGTTCGGCCGCCGGCCGTAATTGTCGAACAGCCAGTCGATGACCATGTGCTCGCGGCCGGCGCACAACGCCTCCGGCAGGTCGAGCGTGCGGAAGAAGGGATGGTGCCAGCGGCGGCCGCCCTGGGACATTTCGGCGCCGTCTCCCGGGATCGCGACATCAAGGATCGCCAGCCCGCGCACCGCCTCGGGATGCTGGGCGGCGAGCGCGAAGGCGACGGGGCCGCCCCAATCGTGGCCCACCAGGAAGAACCGGTCGAGGCCCAGCTTGCCATGGACCAGTTCCCAGATGTCGGCCGCAACCGTGCGCTTGTCGTACCCCTTCGCCGGGCGGGAGGAATCGCCGAGCCCGCGCAGGTCCGGCGCGACGATGGAATAGCGATCTGCAAGCTGCGGGATGACCCGCAGCCATTCGTGCGCGCTCTGCGGAACTCCGTGCAGGAGAACCACGGGATCGCCCTGGCCGGCGGTGAGGTAGTGCAGCGTAACCTCGGAGAGGTCGGCGAAATGGTGCTGGATGTCGATTGTCATTGCCAATTCCTTGCGATGCGGCGTTCAGGCTCCGCGCAGGCGCCGGTAGGCTTCGATCACCTGGCTGTCGTCCTGCGCGCCCTTGCCCTGGCCGGAAACGGCGAGAAACATCTGGTGCGCCGCTGCCGCCAGCGGCAATGCGGCCCGCGCGTCGCTGCCCGCGGCGAGGACGATGCCGAGGTCCTTGACGAAGATGTCCACCGCGCTGGTCACGATGGGGTCCTGCTCCAGCATGCGGGGGCCACGGTCCCGCAGCATCCAGCTCGACGCCGCCGAGGCGGAAACGATGTCGAGCGCGACCGCAGGCGCGACCCCGGCCTTCTCCGCCAGGGAAATGGCCTCCGCCGCCGCGGCGAGATGCACGCCGCACAGGAGCTGGTTGATGGTCTTGGCCATCGCCCCCTGCCCCGCCGTCTCGCCCACATGGATGAGCTTGCCGCCCATGGCTTCCAGCAGCGGGCGCAGGCGCTCGAAGGTCGCCAGCGGGGCCGCCGCCATGATGGAGAGCGTCCCTGCGGCGGCGCCAACGACGCCGCCGGAAACCGGCGCATCGAGGAAAGCGCGGCCTGTGGCTTCCACCCGCTCGGCGATGCGGGCGACCGCCTGCGGCGGGCAGGTCGCCATGAGGACCACCGTTGCATCTGGCGGCAAGGCGTCGAGCGCCCCGCCGACGAACAGCACATCCTCGGCCTGGGACGCGTTGATGACCATCAGCACCAGCACGTCGGCATCGCGCGCCGCGTCGGCGGCACTGTGGGCCGCCGTGCCGCCGGCCGCGACGAGGGTTTCCACCGGCTCCGGCCGGCGGTCGTAGGCGCGCACCGGAAAACCGGCCTTCAGAAGATTGGACGCCATCGGCAGCCCCATGGCGCCGAGCCCGACGAAACCGACCCGGATCATGCGACAGCTCCCGTCTGAGCGTGATTGGTCTTGCCGCTGACCCATGCCGCGATGCGCCTTGCCACCGCCTCGGTGGAAATGCCGTATCGGTCATGGAGGGTAGGCAGGGCTCCCGCATCCAGGAACGCGTCCGGCAGGCCGATCTGGCGGAAGGCCGGGGTCACGCCGGCGCGCAGCAGCACGCCCGCCACCGCCTCGCCCAGCCCGCCGATGGTCGAATGGTTCTCCGCCACGACCAGCAGGCGGCCCGGCTTGCGTGCGGCCTCCAGGATCGCCGCCTCGTCGAGCGGCTTGATGGTGGGCACATGCAGCACGCCGACATCGATGCGGTCGGTGCGAAGGAGCTTGGCCGCCTCCAGCGCCCGCATGGTCATGAAGCCGGTGGACACCACAAGGACGTCGGCGCCGTCCTGCAGCAGCTTGGCCTTGCCCAGCTCGAAGCGGTAGCCGTACTCATCCAGCACCAGGGGCACGTTGCCGCGCGGCAACCGCATGTAGACCGGCCCGCGATGCGCCGCGACGGCAGGCACCATCTGCTCGATCTCGTGCGCGTCGCAGGGATCGACGATGGTGAGGTTCGGCATGCCGCGGAAGATCGCGATGTCCTCCGTCGCCTGGTGGCTCGGCCCGTAGCCCGTGGAGAGCCCTGGCAGCGCGCAGGCGATCTTCACGTCGAGATCCTCCTCGGCGATGGCCATACAGATGAAGTCATAGGCCCGGCGCGAGGCGAACACCGCATAGGTGGTCGCGAACGGCATGAAGCCCTCGCGCGCGAAGCCCGCCGCGCTCGCCATCAGCAGCTGCTCGGCCATGCCCATCTGGTAGAAGCGGTCCGGATGCGCCTGGGCGAAGATGTGCAGGTCGGTGTATTTGCCGAGATCCGCCGTGAGGCCGAGGATTTCCGGCCGGGTCTGAGCCAGCGCTGCGAGCGCGTGGCCGAACGGGGCCGGCTTGGTGCGCTGGCCTTCCGAGGCGAGCGAGGCGATCATGGCCGAGGTGGTCAGCCGCTCTCCGGCCGATGCCGGGCGCACCGGCTTCAGATACTTGTCGCGCTTCATGACGTCCTCCCCGCTTCGAGGGCCACGAAGGCCTGGGTCCATTCCTCGGGTTCCACCCGCAGGAAGTGATTGCGCTCGCGCGCTTCGAGAAAGGGCACGCCCTTCGCCATCTTGGTGTCGCAGATCACCAGGCGCGGCTTCTTGATGTCGGTGTGGCGCGCCGTGTCGAACGCCGCCACGAGCGCGGCGATGTCGTTGCCATCGACACGCTGGACGTGCCAGCCGAACGCTTCGAACTTGGGGACCAGCGGCTCGAAATTGAGCACGCCGCGCGAAGGCCCGTCGGCCTGCATGTTGTTGACGTCGACGATGCCGATGAGGTTGTCGAGCGCATAGCTGCCGGCGGACATGGCCGCCTCCCATGTCGACCCCTCGTCCAGCTCTCCGTCGGAAAAAAGCGTGTAGACGAAGGACGCGGATTTCTTGTGCTTGAGGGCGAGGGCCATGCCGATGGCGATGGGCAGCCCGTGCCCAAGGGACCCGCCGGTAATCTCCATGCCCGGCGTATAGGCCGCCATGCCCGACATGGGCAGGCGGCTGTCGTCCGTGCCGTAGGTGTCAAGCTCGTCCTCGGGCAGGATTCCGGCCTCGATCAGCGCCGCATAGAGCGCGATGGCGTAATGGCCGATGGAGAGCAGGAAGCGGTCGCGCTCGTCCCATTCCGGCTGGTCCGGCCGGTAGTCCATGGCGTGGAAATAGGCGACCGCGAGAACGTCCGCGATGCCGAGCGCCTGGGCGATATAGCCCTGGCCTTGCACCTCGCCCATGCGCAGGGCGTTGCGGCGGATGCGGTAAGCGCGCTCCGCGATCGGTATGTTGTGCCCAAGCTGGTTCATGAAGGATCTCGTTCAGGAAAGCGGAAGCGGCCGCTCGACGGGGAGCGGACGCGGCTGCGCGATCAGGGCGCGTCAGTGCGATCGGAGCGGATGGTGGCGAAGCATGTGGTCCTCCCGGCACGCCCTGCTTGAGCAGGGTCGCTGCGCGGCCCTTCGGCCTGCGCTGATCGTTAGGGAAGAACGTGCGGGCTTTGCCGGTCGCCTTCAAACGAATTATAAGGCCATATGTCTGAAAATAATTCAGGTGAAAGATGCGGAAACTGCCGGCGCTGAAAGGGGTACGCGCTTTCGAGGCGGCGGCGCGCCTGGGTTCGATCCAGCAGGCCGCCG
This sequence comes from Roseixanthobacter pseudopolyaromaticivorans, assembly GCF_043195145.2. NCBI lineage: Bacteria > Pseudomonadati > Pseudomonadota > Alphaproteobacteria > Hyphomicrobiales > Xanthobacteraceae > Roseixanthobacter > Roseixanthobacter pseudopolyaromaticivorans. Next base: position 840,678 of record NZ_CM195539.1, on the reverse strand, counting down.
ATGAATTGCGGGTGACCCCTTCGGCGGTGAGCCACCAGATCCGCTTCCTGGAGGACGAGATCGGGGCGCGCCTGTTTCACCGCGCGCACCGCTCCGTCATTCTCACCGATGTCGGGCGCCGCTATGCCGAGGAACTCGGCCAGGCGCTCTCCCAGATCGAGGCGGCGACCCGCAATGTCGGCCGCGAAGAGCACAGCGATATCCTGTCGATCCACGTGGTTCCGAGCCTCGCCGCCCAATGGCTGATGCCGCGGATTTCACGCTTCAGCGAGGTCAGCGCCGAGATCGACGTGCGTCTGCACGCTTCCAACAATCCCATCGACCTCGCATCCGGGACCATCGATCTCGCCATCCAGTACGGCACCGCTTTGCAGCAGAGCGGCACCGTGGTGGAGCCGTTTCCGCTCGAGACCATTGTCGCGCTGTGCTCTCCCCGCCTGCTGGAGGGCCCGCATGCGCTGCGGGCGCCGGCCGACCTCAGCCACCACCCGCTGATCCACTCGGAAGTCAATCTCTTCGGCTGGCGCGAATGGCTGCGCCGCCATCCGGGGGTGGCGCTGAACCTCGATCGCGGGCCGCGCTTTGACCGCTCCTTCATGTCCATCAGCGCCGCCGTGGACGGGCGCGGCGTCTGCCTGGAGAGCCGTCTTCTGGTGGAGCGCGAACTCAAGAGTGGAAGCCTGGTCGCCCCGTTCGGTTTCGAAGGGCCGCGCATGACCTGCCACTGCATGCTTTATCTGAAATCGAGGGCGAAGCTGCCGAAGATCGTCCAGTTCCGACAATGGCTGTTCGACGCGCTCGCCGCCTCCGAAAGATAGGCGGGCATAAGGCACAGAAGAGGACCGGTGCGCCCGGGCGCGTCGCAGATCGTATGCGCTGCGATTTTCAGCAGGACGCGTGCCGCGCGCCGTCCTCCTCTGCCATCACCGTGCGTTCCGCTTGCTGGGGATCACGACGGCCCGGCGCTCCCGCATCTGCAGAACGCGCAGCATGTTCTGCAGCGAGCGCTGCACATGAAAGCGCGCCGCTTCTCCGCTTCGCTCGGGGTCACGGCTGCAGATGGCTTCCACGATCTGCCGGTGCTCGCTGAACCGGTCAATCCAGTGATCCATCCAGCTCACTTCCAGCCAGATCGCCAGTTGCAGCCGCTCATAGACCTGTTTTACCGCATCCAGCAGCGCCTGATTGCCGGTGGATTCGGCGATGATGACGTGAATGCGCAACCCGAGATCGATTTCGGTCGCGATCTCTTCTTCCTTGTTCGCCACGCTTTCGAGCTTGGCCAGGCATTCGCGCAAACGGGCGAGATCCTCCTCCGAGGCCACCTCGGCGGCGACGCGGGCGGCGTGAACGTCCAAAGCCTCGCGCAGCCCCACCAGATCGCGAATGGCAGCAGAATCGAGGCTGATAACGACGTAGCCGCCCTGGGTGCGCTTGGTGACGAGCTTCTCCTGCGCCAGCCGGGACAGGGCATGGCGCAGCGGCGTCCGGCTGACGCCGAGGCGCTGGGCCATCTCGGCCTCGGCGAGCCGCTCTCCGGGGCGCAACTCGCCCATGAGGATCATCGCCTTCAGGTCCTCGTAGGTCTGCTCGCCCAGTGTGGGCGTCGGATCAGCATCGAAGGATTCGCCGCTTTCGGTCGCGTCATCCGCCATCGTGTCGATTGTCCCTTCCATCGTCCGTTCGTGGGCCGCAGGGCGCCGTACCGCGGGCCCAGGCATATAGAGGCCCCTCTCGTATCCCGTGCTGGATACAAGAAATGCGCCGGTTCTGGAAGACGGCCAAAAATGCTTCGCTCAGCCAAGGGCGGGCTGAATGCCCCTGGCTGCGCGCGCAGATGGATCGGCCGGAAGGACGACTTCAAAGCATGCTGGATCCTAAGCCTTGATCACGAACGGATCCTGGATCTCTTCGCTCAATTCGCACCATACGCTCTTGGTCTGCAGATACTGCTGGATCGCCCCAATGCCGTTCTGGTGGCCGAGGCCGCTGTCCTTGTGACCGCCGAAGGGGGAGTTGAAGGCCATCGCGCGGTAGGTGTTGATCCATACCGTGCCCGCCTGCAGGCGCCGCGCCATGAGGTGCGCCCGCCGCAAGTCCCGCGTCCACACGCCCGAAGCAAGTCCGAACGGGGTATCGTTCGCCGCCTGGAGCACCTCGGCTTCGTCGTCGAACGGGATGACGGCCAGCACCGGCCCGAACACCTCCTGGCGCACCAGGCAATTGGATGCGTCCACATTGTGCAGGATGGTGGGCGAGAAGAAATAGCCGTCGGGAAATTCCGCCACGCTGGCGCGGGCGCCGCCGAACAGGATCTCCGCCCCGTCCGCCACCGCCTGCCGCACCATGCTCTCGTCCTTGGCGAGCTGGGTGGATGTGGCGACCGGGCCCATCTGGGTCTCGGCCTTCATCGGGTCGCCGAGCACGATGCCGCTGGCCCGCCCCACCAGCCGCTCCACGAAGCGGTCGTAGATGGGTCGCTGGATATAGGCGCGCGAACCGGCCACGCAGGTCTGTCCGGCGGCAGCGAAGATGCCCGCGAGGACCCCGGCTTCCGCCCGGTCCAGGTCGGCATCCGCGAACACGATGTTCGGGCTCTTTCCGCCCAGTTCGAGAATGGAGCTCACCAGCCGCTTGCCGGCCGCAGATGCGATGGCCCGCCCGCCGGCATCGCCGCCGGTGAAATTGATCTTGGCCACCTTCGGGTGATCCACCAGCGCTTCGCCGGTTCCCCGCAGCCCCGTGACCACATTGACGACGCCCGGCGGAATGCCGGCTTCCACCGCGAGCCGCGCCAGCTCGATCGCCGATGCCGACGTCACCTCGGACGGCTTGATCACCACGGTATTGCCCGCCGCAAGTGCGGGTGCGAGCGCCATGATGGTCAGGAAGGTGGGCGAGTTCCACGGCACGATGACCGCCACCACGCCGAGCGGCTCGCGCAGCGTGTAGTTGAAGACGCTGGTGCGATCGAGCGGAATGACCGTGCCTTCGACTTTGTCGGCGAGGCCGCCGAAATAATAGAGCCAGTCCTGGACGATCGTGGCCTGCGTGCGCATCTCGCTGTAGAGCTTGCCGTTCTGGGCCGTCTCCATGGCGGCGATGCGCTCGGCATGCTCGGCGATCCTGTCGCCCCACTTCATCAGCAGGCGCCCACGCCGGGTGGGCGAGAGCGCACCCCACGGCCCTGAGAATGCGGCGGAGGCGGCGTTCACCGCCGCATCCACGTCGTGCGCGGAGGAATCCGCGAACGTGCCCCAGGGCTTTCCGGTCGTCGGGTTGAAGGAGACGAAGGTGCGGCCGTCCGCCGACTGCGCATCCTTGCCCGCGATGAAATTGCCGTAGGTGTTCCGCGCGTCGGGCACGAGAGGGGCGTTCATGTCTGATACTCCAGAGCGAGGGTGTTCGACGGCCGCCGGTTCAGGCGACCGCTGCGGCGCAGCCGCGTTGCGCGACGCGCCAGACCGAACTGTCGAGCGGCTGGCCCCGCCAGTCCTCCAGCATCCGGTCGGCCGTCATGAGGGCTGAGATGTCGATGCCGGTTGCGATGTCCATTTCCGAGAGCATGGAGACCACATCCTCCGTCGCCACGTTGCCGGTGGCGCCCGGCGCATAGGGACAGCCGCCGAGGCCGCCCGCAGCGGTATCAAAACGGGTGATGCCGGCCTCCAGCCCCGCCAGGATGTTGGCCAGCGCGCAGCCGCGCGTGTTGTGGAGATGAAGCTCGAAAACCACGTCGGGAAAGCGCTCGATCAATTGGCGCGAGAGGTCGTAGACCTGCAGCGGATTGGCGACGCCGATCGTGTCGCAAAGACCGATGCGGTCGCACCCGCCCTCCACCAGCCGTTCGACGATGGCATGGATGCGCGCCGGGTCGACCTTGCCCTCGAACGGGCAGCCGAACACGGTGGAGAGCGAAATGCGACGGCGCAGCCCCTGCGTCGCCGCATGGGCGTGCAATTCCAGCGTTTCCACCAGCGAAGCCTCGGTGGAGCGGTTGAGATTGCGCTGGTTGTGGCCATCGGTGGCGGAGAAGACGAAGGTGACGCCGCCGATGCCTGCCTGCTGCGCGCGCTCCAGCCCGCGCCGGTTCGGCACCAACGCGAAGCTCTCAACGTTCAGATGGCGGGTCGCCGCCACCACTTCCTGGGCATCCGCCAGATTGGGAATCCAACGCGGATGAGTGAAGGAGGTGACCTCGATTTCCCGGATGCCGGAGGCCGCCAATTGCTCGATCAGCCGCACCTTTTCGGCGGTGGGCATGAAGCGGGCTTCGTTCTGCAAGCCGTCGCGCGGGCCGACTTCGGTGATCTGCACCATTGAGGGGAGCTTCATCATCATGCCTCCGGCAGGAAGGCGCGGTCGAGGATGTCCATCAGGCCCTCATAGGTGACGTCGCGCGGGTTGGGGCGGGTCTGGCGAAAATTGGTCATGCCGTCGCGGGCCAGTGGATCCATGGCGCTGCGCGGCACGTCCAGATCGTCCAGATGTACCGGGATGCCGATGTCGCGCGAGAGGCTTTCCACCGCCGCGATCGCCCGCTCCGCAGCTGCACGCAGCGGCAGGCCTTCCACGGGCTCGCCCAATGCGATCGCGATGTCGCGATAGCGCGGCAAGGCGGCGACCAGATTCCACCGCATCACATGGGGCAGCAGCACCGCATTGGCGATGCCGTGGGCGATGTTGAACTGCCCGCCCAGCGGCATGGCGAGGCCGTGCACCATGCCGGTGGCGGCGCTGCCGAACGCGAGGCCGGCATAGAGGCTGGCGCTCAGCATGGCTTCGCGCGCCGCGATGTTCTGGCCGTAGAAAACCGCGGTGCGCAGGTTCTCGCCGATCATCCGGATCGCCTTCAGGGCGAAGTCGTCGGTCAACGGCTGGGCGAAGCGGGAGACATAGGCTTCGATGGCGTGGGTCAGTGCATCCATGCCGGTGGCGGCGGTGGTGAAGGCCGGCAGGCCGAGGGTCAATTCGGGATCCAGGATCGCGGTATCGGCCAGCAGGTGCCGGCTGACGATGCCCTTCTTGGTGTGCTGCGCCTTCAGGCTGAGCACGGCAACGTTGGTCACCTCGCTGCCGGTGCCGGCGGTGGTGGGAATGAGGATCTTCGGGACGCCGGGGTTCACCACCTTGTCGATGCCGAGATAGGCTTCCACATCGCCGGGATTGTTGACCATCACGGCCGCACACTTGGCGGTGTCGAGCGCGCTGCCACCGCCGAGGCCGATGATGAGATCGCATCTGGAGGCGCGGACGCGCTCGGCACACACGATCACCGTCTCGATGCTCGGGTCCGGCTCCACGTCCGCGAAAACCTCGATCTCGCGGCCCTGGAGCAGGTTCAGAACCCGTTCCGCGATGCCCGCCTTCACGAGGCCGGGGTCCGTCACAAGCATGATCTTCCGGCTGCCGAGGCGATCCACCTCGTCAGCCAATTGGTTGAGCGAACCGCACCCCTGGATCAGTCTCTGGATGGCGGTGAAGACGGCGATGTCGGACATGATGTTGTTCCGGATGACGGGTAGGGGAAGTCTTGGGCGCGGCGGGGTTCACACCACACCGTCGGCTTTGAGTTGGGCGATCGCCTCCGGGCTCAGGCCCAGGCGCTCGCGCAGGATGTCCTCGGTGTGGAAGCCGAGCGAGGGACCCGCCCAGCGCACCGCTCCGGGGGTCTCCGACAGGCGCGGAGCCACCCCTTGCATGGTGAGGAGGCCATATTCCTCGCTCTCCACGTCCACCACCGCACCGCGTTCGCGGAAATGCGGATCGGCCATGATGCCGGCCGCATCGTTCAGCGGGCCGGACGGGACATCGTGCGTCTTGAGGATGGAGAGCAGTTCCGCGAGCGTCAGGGTGCGCGTCCAGTCGGCGACGATCTCGTCCAGTTCCTGCTGGTTTGCGCCGCGGGCGCGATGGCTGATGTAGCGGGGATCGGTGGCGAGTTGCGGCGCGCCCATGGCCTGCGTCAACCGCGCAAAGATCGCATCCCCGTTGCCGCCGATGAGAACCCATTGGCCATCCGACGTGGGATAAAGATTCGAAGGCGCGATGCCCGGCAGCGTCGTGCCCGTGCGCTGGCGCAAGGAGCCGGTGGCGCTGTATTCGGACAGGACGCTCTCCAGCACGGCGAGCACGCTGTCGGTGATGCCGACATCCACGACTTGTCCCTTGCCGCTGCGGTGGCGCGCCTCCAGCGCCGCCGTCACGCCCAGCGCCGCGAACACGCCCGCCAGAGAGTCGCCGATCGACAGCCCGGCGCGCGGGGGGGGCCGGTCGGCGAAGCCGGCGAGGATCCGCAAGCCCCCCATCGCCTCGGCGATGGCGCCGAAGCCCACGTTGCGATTGTAGGGACCGGTCTGGCCGAAGCCGGAGACCCGGGCGATGATGAGGCGGGGATTGGTTTTCTGTAGGTCATCGGGACCCATGCCCCAGCGCTCCAGCGTGCCGGGGCGGAAATTCTCCACCAGCACATCGGCGTCCTGGATGAGCGTGCGCGCGATCTCCTGGCCGCGCGGATCGCGCAGGTCCAGCGTCACGCTGCGCTTGTTGCGAGCGATCACCGGCCACCAGAGCGACTTGCCGTCCAGCTGGGCGACGCCCCACTGGCGCATCACGTCACCCACCTTGGGCGGCTCAATCTTCACCACGTCGGCGCCGAGATCCCCGAGCAATTGTCCGCAGAACGGTCCGGCAATGAACGAGCCCATTTCTATGACGCGGATGCCGGTCAATGCGCCCTGATTTTCGGATTGAGTCATCATATCTTCCCTACGACTGAATAGCCGCGCACGGTGTGGCCGGAACCGTCGGAAAGCCGGTTCCCCAAATTGCGTGAGCGCACGCCGGTTATGTGTTCGCCGACGGCTTCGATGGCCGCCTGGACGGCGCCGGCACGAATATGTCCGAGAATGGAGCGATGTTCGCTCCAGGAGCGCTCGCGCCCGCTTTCGTCCCACACTTCCAGCCAGCGGGCGCGCGACAAGCGGACCATCAGATCCTCGACCGCACGCATATAGAAACGGTTGCCGCTCAGGCGGGCCAGTTCGACGTGAAAGTCCGAGCCGACGCGATGCCAGTCGGAACGATGGCTGGCGGGCGTGCAGGATGCGAGGATCTCTTCGATCAGATCGATATCCGAAGCCTGGGCGCGCAGGCAGGCCAGCTTCACCACCTCGACCTCGATCACCTGGCGGAATTCGATCGCCTGCTCCAGTTCCGCGAGCGAAATCGGCGTAACCATCCAGCCGCGTTCCTCGCGGGCCACCAGTCCATCCGTTTCCAGGCGCATCAGGGCGGCGCGGATCGGAGTGCGCGAAGCATCGAAGCGGCTTTCCAGGGATCGCTCGCTGAACCTCTCCCCCGGCGCCATGCCGAGCGAGAGGATGATGTCGCGAAGCTGCTCGTAGATCAGGATCATCTGCGACATGGGACGCGCCCTTGTTCCGGTGGCCGCACCGATGCGGCCACCCTGTCCTGTGTTTCGGGGAGGCTCAGAGGAAGCCGATGGAGATCCACGGCACCGCAGCGACCACCAGCAGGCCGGTCAGCAGCGCGAGCAGATATCCGACGATGGGGCCCATCCCCTTGTCCGGGCTGACGCGGCTGATAGCGCACGCGGCGTAATAGCCGACACCGAATGGCGGGGCGAACAGGCCAACGCCCATGGCCAGGATGACCACCATGGCATAATGGACCTCGTGAATGCCCATCTGACGCGCGATCGGAAACAGCAGGGGCCCGAACAGCACGATGGCGGGAATACCTTCCAACACGCTTCCCAGCACGATGAAGGCGACGATGGACACCAGCAAGAAGCTGGTCGAGCCGCCGGGCAGGCTGGCCATGGCGGTGGCGAGCTGGTTCGAGAAGCCTGATTGCGTGAGCGCCCACGCCATGCCGGTGGCGGCGCCGATGATGAACAGGATGGCGCCGGACAGCGCCGCCGTCGCCACCAGCATCGGCATCAGCCGTCGCCACGGGAACTGGCGGTAGACCAGCAAGCCCACCAGCACAGAATAGACGATGCCGATGGTGGAGACCTCGGTGGCCGTGGCGACGCCTTCCACCACCGCCGCCCGGATGAGGAACGGCAAAGCCAAGGCGGGGACCGAAACGATGAAGGCGCGGCCGATATCCTTGCCACTGACGGCCTTGACCTTGCTCAGATCCTCGCCGCGGTAGCGCCACCACACCACCAGGCACAACGTGATGCCCAGCACCGCGCCGGGCAGCATGCCGCCCGTGAACAGCGCGGAAATCGAAACGCCGGTCACGGAGCCGATGGTGATGAGCACAAGGCTCGGCGGAATGGTCTCCGTCTGAGCGCCGGTGGCCGAGAGAAGCGCGACGAGATCGCCTTCCTTGGCGCCGCGGGCCTTCATTTCCGGAAACAGCACCGGGGCCACGGCGGCCATGTCGGCAGCCTTTGAGCCGGAGATGCCCGACACCAGATACATGGCGCCCACCAGCACATAGGACAGCCCGCCCTTCACGTGCCCCAGGAGGCTGGCGAGGAAGCCGACCATGGCGCGGGCCATGCCCGTCATCTCGATCAGCAGGCCGAGGAAGACGAACAGCGGCACCGACAGCAGGATGAGGTGGCTCATCCCCTCGTCCATGCGCCCCACCAGCACGATCATGGGGGTGCGGGTGGTGAGGTAGAGATAGCCGAAGGTGGCGAGGCCGAACGCGAAGGCGATGGGCACGCCGGCGAACACCAGCATGGCGACGATGCCCACGAAGAAGATGAGCAGGTTGAGATTGCCCAGGGGCCGCAGCGCGGGTTCAAGGGCCATCAGGACGACGGTGATCGCCACGACCGTCGCGACCGCCGCAAGCGCGCAGCGCCAATTGGCGACGCGCGAGAATTGCAACAGGCCGAAGATCACCATTAGCGTCATGCCGGTGGGCAGCGCCGCCGCCCGCCACGCATTGACGATCGAGAGCGCGGGCGTCTCGATGAAGGTTTCCTCATAGGCGAACTCGAAGGCCGGCCGGCACATCACGCAGAGGAAAACCATCGCCGCGGCCAGCGCGACCAGTTCGAAATAGGCCCGCGCCGAGGGCCCCAGGACGCCGACGAAGGCGGTCATGCGCATGTGCTCGCCGCGCCAGAAGGCGACGACGGCGCCCAGCATGGCAAGCCAGAGGAACAGGATGGACGCCAATTCGTCCGACCAAACCAGGGGCTGGTGCAGCACGTAGCGCGAGACCACACCGGCAAACAGAATGGCCACTTCGGCGACGACCAGCAGGGCGACCGCCACTTCCACTATCCCCCGCAGGCCACGCTCCGCGCGAGCCACCGCCGACATGTCGGCGGCGCTCATCTCGGGGATGGCGGCGGTATCGAGATTGACCGTAGACATGGCGATCCCCTCCCCGCGTCAGAGAGGACCGACGACGTCTTGCAGCTTGTTCCAGGCTTCGTCGCCGAACTTGCCGCGCCAGTCCGTGTAGAAGCTGGTCTTGCGCAGGGCGTCTCGGAATGCGGTGCGATCCACGTCCACGAACTGGAGCCCCTTGCCCTGCAGGTCCGTGCGCAGGGAATCGCTGAGGCGCACCACGTCGGCGCGCTGCTCGACGGCGGACTTGTTCAGCTCGGCCATGACGATGTCGCGCAGATCGGCCGGCAGGCCCTGGAAGGCGCGGCGGCTGCCGAGGATCCAGAAGCCGTCCCACACGTGGTCGGTCATGGAAACGCTGGTCTGCACCTCATAGAGCTTGGTGGTGTAGATGAGCGGGAGGGCATTCTCCTGCCCCTCGACCACGCGGGTCTGCAGCGCGGAATAGACTTCGTTGAAGTTGATCGGAGATGGGCTCGCGCCCAATGCCTGGAACAGGGAGGTCAGCATCGGCGCCACCGGCACCCGGATCTTAAAGCCCTGGAGATCGGCAGGCCCGACAATCTTGCGCCCAGAGGACGTGACCTGACGAAAGCCGTTGTTCCAGATCTTGTCAGCGACCACCAACCCCGACTTTGTAATCTGCGCGCGCACCAGATCGCCGAAAGCACCGTCCATGGCCTTCCAGACGTGGTCATAGTCGGGAAAGGCGAACCCGGTGTTGAGCATCCCGCTCAACGGCACCAGCGTCGCGACGATCGACGAAGAGATGTTCAGCAGATCGACGCCGCCGCTACGCACCTGGGAGATCAGGTCGGTGTCGGAGCCGAGCTGGTTCGCGGGGAACAGGCTGATGTCGACACGCCCTCCGGTGGCTTCGCGGATGCGCTTGATGGCTTCCGCCGCGCGCACGTTCACCGGATGCGTCGGATCCTGCCCGGTGGCGAACTTCCAGGTGAACTCGGCCGCCTCGCCGCGCTTGCCAATGATGGAAACCAGGGGAATAGCTGCCGCCGCGGTCAAAAGAGAACGCCGTGAAATATTAAGCGTTTTCATTCCGATACACCTCCCTATATTGCATATTTACTCGTACGCCGCGAGCGCGACGCGAGATATTTTTATTTAATACGAATTCTTACTTCGGATTTTTACATCGGTACCGTGATTTTTCGGGATGCAGATAGGTATCCCATTTGGGATCCCATTGTCAAATCCAGAACCTGGGACGAGCAAAATCGGGAAACCATCAACAGGGACGGGATATTTTATATAGATTTCGCAAAAGGTTAGTCGCATTTTTCGTCCTGGCGGGCAGCGGTGACGCGCCGCCTGGAGCGCCCTCTGGTGCAAGCCAGGTGACCGTCCCAAGCAGGCATCACGTGCCGCGCCGAGGAGATGCGAAGCTGGCCAAGATCGTCGGCAGTCCTTATAAGGCCGGCGCGCGTGGTGCACGCTGTGCTGCCTGCGATGGAGCCTTCCTCAGTGTCCATGAACGATTACGTCCAGCGTATCCTGTCCGCCCGCGTCTATGACGTCGCCATAGAAAGCCCGCTCGATCCGATGCCGCGCCTCTCCGAGCGGCTCGGCGCCCAGGTCCATCTCAAACGCGAGGATCTACAGCCGGTTTTCTCATTCAAGCTGCGTGGCGCCTACAACAAGCTTGTGAGACTGCCGCGCGAGGTCCTGGACCGAGGCGTGATTTGCGCGTCCGCGGGCAACCATGCGCAAGGCGTCGCGCTGGCGGCCAAGAAGCTTGGCGTTGATGCGATCATCGTGATGCCGCGGACGACGCCGACCATCAAGATCGAAGCGGTGAAACGGCTCGGCGGCACCGTGGTGCTGCACGGGGATGCCTTCGATGAAGCACAACTGAAAGCCCGGGAAATCCAGGCCGAGCGCCACTTGACCTTCATCCATCCGTTCGACGACCCCGACGTGATCGCCGGCCAGGGAACGCTGGGCATGGAGATTCTGCGCCAGCACCCCGATCCCATCGAGGCGATCTTCGTGCCGATCGGCGGCGGCGGGCTCGCTGCCGGCGTTGCGGCCTTCGTGAAGTTCCTGAGCCCGTCCACCAAGGTCATCGGCGTCGAGCCGACCGATGCGGCCAGCATGAGCGCGGCGCTCGCCGCCGGTGAACTGGTCATGCTCGACCAGGTGGGCCTGTTCGCCGATGGCGTCGCGGTGCGCCAGGTCGGGCGGGAGACCTTCCGCCTCTGCCGGGAATTCCTCGACGAGGTGGTCACCGCCGACACCGACGCGATCTGCGCCGCCATCAAGGACATATTCGACGATACGCGGATGATTGCCGAGCCCTCGGGCGCGCTGAGCCTCGCGGGTCTCAAGGCGTATGTGGAGCGTGACGGGGTGCGCACGGGCAGCCTGATTGCCATCAACAGCGGCGCCAACCTCAATTTCGACCGCCTGCGGACCATCGCCGAGCGGGCGGAAGTGGGCGAGCATCGCGAAGCGCTCCTGGCCGTCACCATTCCGGAAAAGCCGGGCAGCTACCGGCAGTTCATCAGGGCGCTCGGCACGCGCTCCATCACAGAGTTCAATTATCGCTTCGCCGGCGCGGGTGCACCGGCCCGCATCTTCGTCGGCATCGGCCTTGTGCACGGCGAGAAGGAAAAGCAGGAGGTCATCGCCCTCCTCCGCGACGCCGACTACGAGGTGATTGACCTCAGCGAGAATGAGATGGCGAAGGTCCATGTCCGCTACATGGTGGGCGGCCGCGTGCCAGGGCTGGACAATGAGCTGATCTATCGTTTCGAATTCCCCGAGCGACCGGGCGCGCTCTCCCGCTTCCTGGAGAGCCTCGCGCCGGAATGGAACATCTCGCTGTTCCATTATCGCAATCACGGCGCCGACCACGGCCGCGTTCTCGCCGGAATCCAGGTGCCGCCGGACACGCTGGCGCGTTTTGCGCAATGGCTGGAAACTCTCGGCTATCCCTATTGGAATGAAACCGCCAATCCTGCCTATCGCCAGTTCCTCGCCGGGTAGGAAATTAGCGCGCACGCGAGTCAAGAAAGCCCGGCATCGCTGGGCTCAGGCTTCCCCGGGCGCGGCCGCCTTTGAGTTCTTGTGAAGCAAAAGGACTGATGGGCAAAGAACGGTAAAGTTACAGAAGACTCCCCCGGGTTTCACGAGCTTGGGGGAGTCATCCAGCACTTCCATATTCAGGCCAGGACGTATCCGCCGTTCACGTCCAAGATCGCACCGGTCATGAAGCGGGACGCATCCGAGGCCATGAACAGCACAACGTCGCTAATGTCCTCGAACTCGGCCAGGCGCCCTAAGGGAATCTGCGTCGCCAGAGAATCCCGCTTGCCCTCGCTCGGCAGCAGATCGCCGACCCGGTCGCCGTTCACCGGACCCGGCGCGATGGTATTCACCAATATTCCTTTCGAGGCATACTCAATCGCCAGATGCCGGCTCAGCCCGAACACACCGGCCTTCGCAGCGGTATAGGACGCGCCAAGCAAAGGACTGGTGCTTCGGCCGGCATTGGACGAGAAATTGATGATGCGGCCGCATCCCTGCGCGATCATGTGCGGGATGACGTGTTTGGCGCACAGGAAACTCCCCTTGAGGTTCGACTCGAGGACCAAATCCCATTCTTCCTCCGGGGTCTCGTGGGTGGCCCGGAACGCCTGCCCATAGCCCCCTGCCCCATTGACCAGAACGTCGATGCGTCCCCCGAACGCAAAGGCGCGCGCGACCATTTCGGCGACCGAGGCTTCGGTGCGCACGTCCACCCGGACCGCCTCGCCGGCACCGCCGCCCGCGCGGATGAGATCGACCGTCTCCTGGGCGCGTTCCTCGACAAGATCGGCAACCACGACGGCGTCGCCCTGGCGGGCGAAAGCTTGCGCCACGGTGCGGCCGATGCCGCGTCCCGATCCGGTGACGATGATGGTTCTCTGGCCGTCCATGATGATGTCCTCATGCCCTTTCGACGCGGAGCGCGGGCGTTCGGCTGCGCGATGCGCCCCGCCACTTCCGTTGATCTCTATTGAACCGCCGCAGCTGGATAAATGCTGGCGGAGGTGAACACTGTGGTGCGGACCGCTCACCAATGCCGGACCACCGAGGCTTGTTTCGGCATCCCGTCATGCTGAAAAAACAGCGGTCGTGCCCCCATCGACCGACAGCACAGCCCCGGTCACGAAATCCGCTTCCGGCGCGCACAGGAAGGCGATCGCTTCGGCAACGTCCTGCGGCTGGCCCATGCGGCCGACCGGGGCGGCGCCATAGAGCTTGAAGCCGCTCGCGTCTGGTCCGGAAAGATGATCCGCGATCATCGGCGTCGCGATGGTTCCCGGCGCGACGGCATTCACATTGATGCCGTCGCCGGCCAGCTCGGCCGCGAGCACCCGAACGATCTGCACCACGGCCAGCTTCGAGGTCGCATAGGCGCCGAGCCCAACCTTGGGCGCGAACGCCGAGGCCGAGGCGATGATGGCGATCTTCCGGCGTCTCGGCGACACCGCCCCCGTCATCAGCCGCACTGCCTGCTGACAGCAGATCAGCGTGCCCTTGACGTTGACGTCTTGCACCAAGTCCCAGGTATCGAGATCCATGGTCGCGAGGCCGCCGCTTCGCAATATGCCCGCGGCACAGACCAGCGTGTCGAGGCCACCCCAGGCATCGGCGACATCGTCGAAGGCGCCGGCCACCGCCACAGCATCACGGACATCGACGCCATAGGCGCGCGCCGTGCCGCCCGCCTCGGCGATCTCGCGGCGAACCTGCTCCGCCTGCGTCGCGTTCGCGTCGAGAACCGCCACGCACGCGCCGCCGCGGGCGAACAGGCGAGCGGTCTCGCGGCCGATGCCGGAGCCCGCGCCGGTGACCACGATGCGTGTGTCCTGAGGATGGGTCATGATGATCCTGCGCGAAAGCTCATTTGCCGAGGAAGCAGGTGCTGATCCAGGGGAACGCCGCCACCAGCGCGATGGCGATGGCCAGCGCGCCGAGATAGGGGATCATGTTCTTCATCGCCTTGTCGGGTGAGACCCGCGCGATGGCGCAGGCGGTGTAGTAGCCGTAGCCGAACGGCGGCGCGAACAGGCCGAACCCCATGGAAAGCAGCACCACCATCGCATAATGCACCTCGTTGATGCCGATCGCCCGGGCAGCGGGAAACAGCAGCGGGCCGAACAGCACGATGGCCGGGATGCCTTCCAGCGCGCTGCCGAGCACGATGAACAGCAGGATCGAGACCGCGAGGAAGCCGGCCGCCCCGCCCGGCAGGTGGATGAGGAACGCCACCAATTGCCGCGAGAAGCCCGATTGCGTGAGCGCCCACGACATGGCGCCGGCGAGCGCGATGATTAGCAGGATGGCCCCTGACATGGACGCCGTAGCGACCAGGGCGCGGACCACGCGCGCCAGCGGAAAGTGGCGATAAATCACAAGCGAGACGATGACGATGTAAACGATGCCGATGGTCGCCACCTCCGTCGCCGTCGCGATGCCTTCGAGAACGGCCGCCCGGATCAGAAACGGCAGAACCAGTCCCGGCAGCGCGCCGAGCAGAGCCCAGCCGACGGTGCGCGGGTCAAGCCGCGGCGCGGCGTCGCCCGTGTCCTGCCCGAACCGGACATAAACCGCGATGGCAAGCATGAGCGCCGCCAGCGCAGCCGGCAGGAGCCCGCCCGAGAACAAGGCCGAGATGGACACGCCGGTGACTGAGCCGATGATGATGAGCACGAGGCTCGGCGGAATTGTTTCCGCCATCGCGGCGGAGGTCGCGAGGAGCGCCACGAGGTCCCCCTCGGGGGCGCCCCGGCGCTTCATTTCCGGGATCAGCACCGGTCCCACCGCCGCCATGTCGGCGGCCTTGGCTCCGGATATGCCTGAGACGAGATACATCGCCATCAGCAAGACGTAGCCGAGCCCGCCCCGGAACCGCCCGAACAGCAAGGCGAGGAAATCCACCATGCGCTTGGCAAGGCCGGTGCACTCCAGCAGCAGCCCGAGGAAGATGAAGAGCGGAATGGTCAGCAGGATGATGCTCGACATGCCCTCGTGCATCCGTCCGACGATGACGGACGACGGCAGGCGGGTGCAGAACACCATGTACAGCAAAGTCGCCAACCCGAACGAAAAGGCGATGGGAACGCCGATGGCGATGAAGACCGTGACGCCGACCAGGAAGAAAATCAGCAGATTGTAAGTGCCGAGGCCGATCAGCAGCGGTTTCACCGACAGCAGCATGGCGACCAGCAGCAAAGTGGCTGCGACCGCCGCGGCGAACCTCGGCAGCGCGATCGTGCCGGCGGTGCGCAGCACGGTGACGAGGAGCATCAGCGCGACGCTGGTCGCGACGGCGGCAACACCATAGGCGGCGGGTATGCCGAGATCCGCCGACAGGATGGCGTAATCCTGCTCGACCAGCCGCAAGGTCGGCATCACCAGCATCGCCAGGAAGGTTGCGACGCAGACGGTGGCCATAAGATCGACCACGGCGCGCGTCGAAGGTTTTAACCCGCCCAGGAACAAGGCGAGGCGCATGTGCTCGCCCCGCCGGATGGCTCCGACCGATCCCAGCATCCCCAGCCACAGGAAGACCAAAGAAGCAACCTCGTCGCTCCAAGTGACCGGCTGGTTGAGCACGTAGCGGCAGAACACCGTCGTGGTCAGGATTGCGACTTCAACCAGCACAAGCGTCGCGGCGACGACATCGACCACGAGGCCGATGCCATTCTCAAGCCTGAGGGCCGCGATCTGATAGGCGCTGCGGCCCACCATGGCGGCTTCCCCGGTGATATCTTCCTCGGCGGCGATCATCGTCATCCGAGCTTTCCGGTATACTTCTCCAGCGTCGCCCAGGCTTCGTCGCCGTAGCGCTTTTTCCAGTCGGGATAGAAGCTGGTGCTGGAAAGTACCTGGCGGAATGCCGCGCGGTCGGGCTCGATGAAGGTCATGCCCGCGTTCTTGAGCTTGGTGACGATGCTTTCATTGAGGTTGGCAACGTCGCTGCGCTCGGCGATGGCGGCATCGTTGATATGGCGCGCGGTGATCGCCTTCACGTCGTCCGGCAGTGCCTTCCAGGTATCGACATTTCCGATGATCCAAAGGCCGTCCCACATATGGTTGGTCATGGAGACGTATTTCTGGACTTCGTAGAACTTCGCGGAATCGATCAGGGCGAGCGGATTTTCCTGCGCCGCCACGAGATGGGTCTGGAGCGCGGTATAGGTCTCGCCGAAATTTATCCCCTGCGGCGATGCGCCGAACGCCTTGAACAGCGACGTCGAAAGCGCGCTCTGCGGCACGCGCATGGTCAGGCCCTTCAGGTCGTCCGGCGACCTGACCGGCTTCTCACTCGAGGTGATCTGGCGGAAGCCGTTGTCAAACATCTTGTCGCAGACGAACAGATTGGCCTTGTTGATGGCGCGCTTCACCAGCGTGCCCACATCGCCGTCCATCGCCTTCCAGACATCGTCGATGTTGTTGAAGGCGAAGCCAACGCCGTTCAGCGTTGCGAGCGGCACCAGCGAGGAGAGCTGGGCGCCGGCCATCTCGTAGAATTCCACCGCACCCGAGCGCAGTTGCGAGAGCACCTCCAGATCCCCGCCGAGCTGGCTGTTGGCGAACATCTCGATGGAAAGCCGCCCGTTGGTCTCGGTGCGGATCGCGTCGAAAGCGGCCTTGAGCCGCACGTTCATGGGATGGTTTTCAGCCAGATTGCTGGCGAATTTATAGGTGAATTCCGCCGCGCTGGCCGGCCGCCGCAATATTGAGAATGTCGTTACCGCCCCGATGGCGGCAGTGGTGAATGCGCGTCGCGTTAAATTATTCATTTGTTCCTCCCATTATATTTGTTGAGCGCCCGGACTTCTGCCGGGCACCGTATCTTTTGGTGCTAGGGAATGATCCGTCGGGCGCGAAGTTCGTCCATGTGCCGGAGGATCATGTCCTCAGTATCGATGGCGTCTACGAAGCCGAACTGGCGGGACTTTGTGGTGCTCGACATCACGTCCCAATCGACGCCGAACGTGTAGGCGGCAAAGGTCCAGTCGGCCACGTCCTGAAAGCGGGTGGGCAGCAATCCATGCCGGCTGACGATGCTGTCCCAGAGCGGCGCTTTGTCAGCCATGAACGCCGGCAGGTCGATGGTCTGGACCGGCCCCGGCTCCATTCCAAAATGGGCAGCGAGGCGGGGCCAGAGATTCTGGTAGCGGAAATAGTCCCCGTTGGTGATGTTGAAGGCTTGGTTGGCGCAGGCCGGGTCCGTCGCCATCCACGTCATGGCGCGAGCAAGCAGGCCCGCGTCCGTGGTCTGTGAAATCGAAGCGAAAGCGCCCGGCTTGCCGGGAAACCGCAACGGCAGGCCGAGTTCGCGCGAGAGCGTCGCATAGACCCCGAGTACCGAGATGATATTGAGCGGATTGCCGAGCGCGAACCCGCACACCAGGTGGGGCCGGACACAGGACCAGGACCAGGGCTTCGCTTCGGCGGCGCGGACGAGAGCATCCTGCTGGTCGTAATAGAAGTTCGGCGGGATGTGGCGCGGATCGGATTCGCGGGCCGGATTCTTGAACGGGCCAAGATGTTGGCCGTAATATTTCGTCCCCTGGACCAGGCACACGTGCTCCAGCTGATCCGCGGTCTCGACGATGGCATCGAGCGCGACCTTGAACATCGCTGCGTTCGGCGGGCATTGCTGGAGAAACGTCGGTGCGTTGGCGAGCGCCGTGTAGAAAACATGGGTGACGTCGGGAATCTGTCGGAAAGCGCTGCGGCACGCGGCGGGATCGCTCAGGTCGGCGGTGACGTAGCGTACGTTCGGCAGATCGCCCTTGCCGCCCCGCGAGACCGAGACGACATCCCAATCGGGCAAGGTCGACAGATGCGCCGCGAGCGCCCGGCCCGTGATGCCGGTACCGCCCAGGATCAGCCCGGTTCGACGTTTCATCCTGCGTCCATCATCTGCGCTCCGTCAGCGGAGTTCTCCCAATGTTTTTGGCGGCGGACGGGGCCGCTTACAATCCAACTTCACGCAACACAGTGTTGAGCTTACGCAGCGATTTTCGCGCGCTCGCGATGGGCGAGGATCAGCAGTGTCAGGTTCCACGCGACGCTCGCGCATAGACCCAAAGCAAGCCCCACCGCCGCACCGAAAACCGGCGCGGCCCGCGTGACGAGCGCCAGCGCGAAGCCGAAGCCGACAAGGCCCAGCTGCGACTTCACGAGCATGGCAGCGCTGACCTGCCAGCCGAGCCGTGGATGCAGGATCAGGACAAGACTGCTCATGGTCAGCGGGAAGACGGTGGCGAGCCCCGCCGCGGAGGGTCCCAGCACGCGACCGATCACCAGCACCGTGCCCACTAGCCCCGCCACCAGGGTGGCGCGGACCGGAATCTCCCACCACCTGCGGGCGGCCCCGCTGCTGCTTCGCGCCCTCGACAGGTGCCGGCTGAGCAAAGCCCCGAGCAGAAAGGCGCCGGTATTCATGGCAAGGGCGCCCGGCAGCGTCCATTCCACCTGCCGCAACAGCAGGGCGGTGCCTGCCCATGCGGCGAGCGCCGCCAGAAGACTGCCGCAGAGGCCGGCGGGGCGGGCGAGCGTGGCATAGACAACGATGAAGGGTGCGGTGGCCGGCAGGCCGGCGAGACCGGCGAGCGCGGTGGCGGCCACGAAGGCGCTGTCGTGGTCCATGGCCAGCAGGACGTAGGACGGACCAGCCGTGATGGGAAGGGAGGCGATCATCGCCGCGCCCAGCGGACCGGTGGCCTCGGCGACCAGGGAGGCCAGGACGACGACCGCGGCGCTCGCGATGAGCTTGGCGGCGATGCCAAGCCAGAAGAGGTCACGCATCGTCGCGGCACACCCAGACTATCCAACTGCCGGACCGGGTTTACGTCCGGATGCAATCGGCGAATATAGGCATTTCAGCAACACAGCGTTCGAGTGGGATCAACGATGGTGCGGACCAGCAGCGACATGGAAGTCTTTGTTGCGGTCGTGGATGGCGGCAGCCTGAGCGCCGGCGCGGGCGCCCTGGAGATGACGCGCTCCGGCGTCTGCCGGCGCCTGGAGCAATTGGAACGCCGGCTGGGCGTGCGGCTCCTCAATCGCACCACCCGCCAGCTTAACCTCACCGAGCCGGGACAGGCCTATCTCACCCACAGCCGGCAGGCTCTGAAAGAGATCGAGAAGGCCGAGCAGGCGGCAATGACCTTCCAGCGCGACCCGCGCGGCATCCTCAAGGTGGTGAGCCCGGTCATGATCGGGCTGCATGTGATCCTGCCGCTGACGCGGGAATTCCTGGCAACCTATTCCGAACTGACACTCAACCTCGTCGTCAGCGACGAGCCGTCCCATTCCATGCAGGATTTCGATGTCATCATCGCCTTCGGGTCACAACCTGACTCGTCCCTGATCTCCCACAAGGTGGCGGAGAGCCGGCGGCTCATCTGCGCCGCGCCGAGCTATCTCGCCGCGCACGGCACGCCGCTCTGTCCGGAGGACCTAGGCGCGCATAATTGCCTGCTGCTCAGCGGCCTTGGCAGCTCGAGCAACGAATGGGCGTTCCGCGGCGAGCAGGGCGTGCAGAACGTGAGGGTGAAAGGCAATTTCGTCGTCAACAACGGCGATGCGCATTATGCCGCTCTGCTGGCGGGGGTGGGGATCGGTCGCGCCACCGATCTGCGGGTGCGGGACGATGTCGCGGCCGGCCGCCTCGTCGTGCTCCTGGATACCTACGCGCCGGACAAGCCGACGCCGATTTACGCGCTCCACCACAGCCGCGAACAGGTTCCGCCGAAGGTGAGATCCTTCATCGACTTCTACAAGCAGCGCCTTTCCGCGAAATCGACAGGCAAGGCCGCCGCTGCGTCATGATCAGCGTTGCGGGGGAGGCAACAGATTGTTGTCACGACTCCCGTTGCACCGTCCTTTCCGCGCTCCCTAATGGAGCCACGCGCAACCCGCCGCGAGACGGCCGGAGCGAGGAAACGCAAGAAAAGGACGCGGCCTATGAAGATCTTCAATCAGCACACCGAGCTGCGGCCGGCGCCGGACTGGCCGGAAGCGATCCGCGATGAACTCGGCACGAATACCTTGAACGGATGCGTCGGCCAGATCCTGGTCTCGGAGAGCGAGCGGGTGCGCGTATGGTCGCTGAGGCTGACGCCGGGAGAGCGGGTTCCGTTCCATCGCCACGTGCTGGACTATTTTTGGACGGTGCTGACCGAGGGCCGAGCCCGTTCGCATTTCGGCGACGGGTCTACGGCGGAAGCATCCTATCGGGCCGGGGACACCAAGCACATGACCTACGGCGCCGGCGAGTTCATGCTGCACGACCTTGAGAACATAGGTTCGACGAACCTCATATTCACCACGGTGGAGTTCCTCGACAGTTCAAACCCGGCCCTGCCATTGCCGGAGCGAATCAAGCGGGCGAAGGCCGCGTAGCGCTTAGGGGATTCCACAGGGAGAGCGGCGGTAGCGGTTTAACGCCACTTGTGAGCCGGCCGAGGCCTGCATGGAGGTCTCCCCGCCGCCCAACCGGCGATCATGGTTGGAAATTTCCCGTTTGGGCCGGCTTAAAAAGGATGCATCTGACCGGTGCGTGCAACTGCGGCGCAACCGGGCAGAAGGGTCTGCCGGCGGCACCTCCGGGCGCGTGCACACAGGCGTGAACGGAAGATAGGTCAAGCTTTTTCACTTTTCCTCCCCCGCAAGCTCAGCTAATCGAAGCGTGGGGTGTGCCGCCTTGCGGCACGCGGGAGGGAAACGGAGAGAGCGGCAGCGTGGGGCTTTGCGTGCGGCACATGGGCCGAAAGCGCAATCTTAACCCTGGTTTGCCAGTCTCTGTCCGCGAAGCTCCTTTGGGGGCGCGAAGAAAGAGGCCGGCATGATGCCCAAACTGTTCAAGACCCTGGCGCTGACCGCCCTGCTTCAGGTCGGTGCCTTCGCGTTCGGTTCCTATGCCATGGCGCAGTCAACGCCGGTGCCGCAGCGCGGCGTTCCGGGCGCCACGCTCGATATCGGCGACCAGCCCGGCCTCGTCCCGCCCGCGGACGACGAGGTGGACATGGACCCGGCCTACAAGCGCCAGCCGGTCTATTTCCGCACCACCGAGGCGCCGGGCACCATCATCATCAGCACCGACGACAAATTCCTGTATCTGGTGGAAGGCAACAACCGCGCGCTGCGCTACGGCATCGGCGTCGGCCGCGACGGCTTCACCTGGAAGGGCCTCGTCACGGTCGTCCGCAAGGCCGAATGGCCCGATTGGACGCCCCCGGCCGAGATGATCCAGCGCCAGCCCTATCTGCCGCGCTTCATGGCCGGCGGTCCCGGCAACCCCATGGGCGCACGCGCGCTCTATCTCGGCGGCACGGTCTACCGCATCCACGGCACCAACCAGCCTGAGACCATCGGCTATGCGGTTTCGTCCGGCTGCTTCCGCCTGGTGAACAGCGAGATCATCGACCTCTACACGCGCGTGCCGGTGGGCACGAAGGTCATCGTGCGGCAGGCGGTCACGCTCTGATACGGCGGCACCGCCCGGTGCCGTGGCAACGGCCGCCGCATCCGCGGCGGCCCCTTCTTCCTTCCAATCACCTCAATGGGGCGGGATTCATGAAGACACTCCTGGCGTTGCTGACCGGCGCCGTCGTGGCGCTGTCGGCGCACGGCGCGAGCGCGCAGACGCTCAAGGCGGTCAAAGATCGCGGCGAGCTGGTGTGCGGCGTCAGCCGCGGCCTGCCCGGCTTCTCCAATCCGGATTCCTCCGGCAAGTGGACCGGTTTCGACGTGGATCTGTGCCGCGGCATCGCCGCAGCGGTGTTGAACGACCCCTCCAAGGTGAAGTTCGTGCCGCTGAACGCCGAAGAGCGCTTCGCCGCGCTGAAGGACGGCAAGGTGGACGTGCTCTCGCGCAATTCCACCTGGACCCTGCAGCGCGAAGGCGAACTCGGCCTGCTGTTCGGCCCCATCACCTATTATGACGGCCAGGGCTTCATGGTGCGCTCGGCGCGCAAGATCACCTCGGCCCTGGAACTGGACAATTCCAAGGTCTGCGTCCAGGCGGGAACCACCGGCGCCGGCTATGCGACGGATTATTTCGCCGCCAACAACATGAAGCTCGAGCTGATCTCCCTGCCCTCCTCCGACGAAGTCGTGAAGGCTTATGACAGCGGCAAGTGCGACACCATCACCACGGACGTGTCGCAGCTCTATTCGTTGCGTCTCGTGATGGCCAAGCCCGGCGACCATATTGTGCTGCCCGACGTGATCTCCAAGGAGCCGCTCGGCCCCGTGGTGCGCCAGGGCGACGACCAGTGGTTCAATGTGGTCAAGTGGACCCATTACGCCATGCTGAACGCCGAGGAACTGGGCGTGAACAGCGGCAATCTCGATCAGGCCCTGAAGTCCGAGAAGCCGGACGTGAAGCGCCTCGTCGGCACTGACGGCAATTATGGCGAGCAGATCGGCCTCACCAAGGACTTCGCGGTGCGCATCGTGAAGGCGGTCGGCAATTACGGCGAAGTGTTTGAACGCAACGTCGGCGCCGGCTCCAAGCTCGGCATCCCGCGCGGCATCAACCAGCTCTGGAGCACCGGCGGCATCCAATACGCCCCGCCCGTGCGCTGAGCCTCCCCCAACAACGCTCCGCCGTTCGCTGAAACGTGAGCGGCGGAGTGCCGTTGCGTCATCGACCAGACATATCCCGGCTCCTAGTCTCCATCGGACCTGATGGAGATTCCCATGCCTGCTCTTTCCCGCCGCGCCTTGCTCGCCACCGCAGCAGCCTCCGCGGCCGCTGGCCTTTCCGGGATTTCGCCGGTCCGCGCCGGTGCCCCCATGGCCACCGCCCAGGTGCCGAGCGCCTATCGCTACAAGGTCGGCAGCTTTGAGGTGACCGCCGTCAGCGACGGCGCGCGCACCGGCCCGCTGTCAGACACCTTCGTGCGCAACCAGCCCCGCGACGCGGTGAATGCCGCCCTGAAGGACGCGTTCCTGGCCCAGGACCAGATCACCATCCCCTTCACCGCGCTGCTGGTGAACACCGGGTCGAAGCTGATCCTCATCGACACCGGAAACGGCCCGGCCCAGGGCACCGTCGGCCAGCTTCAGGCCAATCTGAAAGCCGCCGGCGTGGACCCCAAGTCGATCGACACGGTAGTGATCTCCCATTTCCACGGCGACCATATCAACGGCCTGCTCGGCGCCGACGGCAAGCCCGCCTTCCCTTCCGCCCAGGTGATGGTGCCGCAGGCCGAATGGGCCTTTTGGACCGATGATGCCCAAATGAGCCGCGCGCCCGAGGCCATGAAAGGCGCGTTCCAGAACGTGCGGCGGGTGTTCGGTGGTCTCGGCGCGGCGCCGGAGCCATATGGCTGGGACAAGGAGATCCTGCCCGGCCTCACCAGCGTGGAGACCGCCGGCCACACGCCGGGGCACACCTCCTATGTGCTGGCCTCTGGCACGGGGCGGCTGTTCGTCCAGTCGGACGTGACCAACATCCCGTCCCTGTTCCTGCGCAATCCCACCTGGCACGTCATGTACGACATGGACCCGGCGAAGGCGGAGCAGACCCGCCGCCGCGTCTACGACATGGTCGTGGCGGACCGGCTGATGGTGGCCGGTTATCACTTCCCCTTCCCCGCCGCCGCCCATCTGGAGAAGGACGGCGATCGCTTCCGTTACGTACCTGTGGCATGGAGTCCGGTGCTCTGAAGCTTGTGAAGGGAACGGAGGCGGGGCGCGCGCCGCCCGCCTCGACAAGCGCGGCGCAGACCGATACGAAAGGCGCGGGTGCTGTGCCGGCACCGGAAGAAGGGGTCGCCGCGCGACCGTCCGCATGAGCGAGCCCAGCCGACGCCTCGAAAAGATCGCCTTCGTGGCCAGCGACACCACCGAGGCCCAGGCCGCCCGCACGCGGCTCATCCAGCGCTACGGCGATGTCGCGGAAGCCGATGCGGACGTGATCGTCGCGCTCGGCGGCGACGGGCTGATGCTCCAGACCATGCATGCTTTCCGCGACCGGGGCGTGCCGATCTACGGCATGCACCGCGGCTCCGTCGGCTTCCTGATGAACACCTATCGCGAGGACGCGCTGCCGGAGCGGCTCGCCGCCGCCCAGCATGTGGTGATCCATCCCCTGATCATGGAGGCGGTGGACCGCGCGGGCACGCGCCACCAGGCACCCGCCATCAATGAAGTCGCCCTGCTGCGCCAGACCTATCAGGCGGCGAAGCTGCGCGTTTCCATCGACGGCAAGGTGCGGCTGGAGGAGCTGATCTGCGACGGCATGATCGTCGCGACGCCCGCCGGGTCCACGGCCTACAATCTTTCCGCCCATGGTCCGATCCTGCCGCTCAGCACCGCTTTGCTCGCCATCACGCCCATCTCGCCTTTCCGCCCCCGCCGCTGGCGCGGCGCGCTGGTGCCGGACAAGGCGCGCATCGACATCTCGGTGCTCGAACCGGAAAAGCGTCCGGTCAGCGCGGTGGCGGACCATTATGAGGTGCGCGATGTCGTCAGCGTCTCCGCGCGGCTCGACCGGGCATCCTCCATGGACATGCTGTTCGATCCCGACCACAGCCTGGACGAACGCATCCTGCGCGAGCAATTCGTCTACTGACCTTGACCAGCGCGCCGGCGCGAGGCCCGAGAACCGAGTGAAATGGTCTTTTCCTCCGTTACATTCCTCTATTATTTTCTCCCGGCCTTCCTGGTCTGCTATTTCGCGACCCCCGGCGTTCGGGCGAAGAACTTCGTGCTGCTCGCCTTCTCCCTGGTGTTCTATGCCTGGGGCGGCCTGTTCAACCTGCTCGTGCTCGCCGCGTCCATGCTGGGCAATTTCGCTCTGGCGCAGGTGCTGGGCGCGCGCCCGCCGGGCAAGCGGCTGCCCATGCTGGCGCTCGCAGTTGCGCTCAATCTCGCCGGCCTGATCGTTTTCAAATATGCCGGGTTCCTGGCCGAGAACCTGAACGTGCTGCTCGAACCGCTCGGGGTGTCGGTGCCGGTGGTGCATCTCGCTTTGCCCCTTGGCATCTCCTTCTTCACCTTCCACGCCATCTCCTATCTCGTGGACGTGTATCGCGGCCGCGCGCGCGCCAATGGCCGGCTTGAGGAGATCGCGGTCTACATCACCATGTTCCCGCAGCTCGTGGCGGGGCCGATCGTGCGCTATTCCACAATCGCGCACCGCATCCGCGCGCGGCGCACCACGGTGGGCCGGATCTCGGCGGGCCTGCGCATCTTCGTGATCGGCCTGTCCTGGAAGGTGCTGATCGCCGACGAGGTGGCCCCGCTCGCCACCATGGTGTTCGACCAGACCACCGCGCCGAACTTCTTCACCGCCTGGATCGGCGTGCTCGCCTATGCGCTGCAGATCTATTTCGACTTCGGCGGCTATTCCAACATGGCCATTGGCCTCGCGCTCGCCATGGGGCTGAAGTTCCCGCGCAATTTCCGCCTGCCCTATGGCGCGCTGTCGATCACCGATTTCTGGCGCAAATGGCATATGAGCCTGTCCAGCTGGTTCCGCGACTATGTCTACATCCCGCTCGGCGGCAACCGGCACGGCCACCTGCACACCGCGCTCAATCTGTGGACCGTGTTCCTGCTCTGCGGCCTTTGGCACGGGGCGAGCTGGACCTTCGTGATTTGGGGCGCGCACCACGGCGCCTTCCTGGTGCTGGAGCGCACCCGCTTCGGCAAGGCGCTCGCCGCCGGCCCCAAGGTGCTGAGCCATCTCTATGTGCTGCTCGTGGTGCTGTTCGGCTGGGTGTGGTTCCGGGCGCTCAGCCTGCCGCAGGCCGTGGACGTGTTCGCCGGACTCGTGGGCCTCAACGGCTTCGGGCCGCTGGCGCCGGGCCTGCTGGTGGCGCTGCAGCCGCTGACCGTCGCGGTCATGATCCTCGCCTGGCCGCTGGCCATGTGGGGCCTGCCGACCTTGCCCGCCGGCCCGCTTGCGCCGAACATGCGCCAGCGCGTCTATGGCGCGTGCGACAGCCTCATCATGCTGGCGCTGTTCGTGCTCTCGTTCATCACGGTGGGGGCGTCCAATTACAGTCCCTTCCTCTATTTCCGGTTCTAGCGGCATGCCTCTTCTGCTCGCCTACCGCCGGTGGTGGTGCTTCTTTTTCATGGCGGTGCTCGCGCTGCCGACGCTCGGGCTGGTCTTGCCCGACCTGCCCGGCCCGGTGCGCCTCATGACGACGCCACAGGAACGCTGGTGGGTGCATGCCACCGAGCGGCTCGACCCCTTCATCAACGGCCGCTACGGCTTTCGCGGCCTCGTAATGGCGGGCAACGCGAGCTATCTGCGCGCCATGAAGTCCACCCGCGAGCGCCCGGTGCTGCTGGGGGAAGGCGGACAGATGTTCTTCACCGGCGAGCAGACGCTGGAACAGTCCCTCGGCCGCCTGTTCCGCGCCAAGCCCATGGGCGACCTCGTTGACGTGCTCGCGCGCCTCGACACGCTGCTGAAGGCGCGGGGCGCCGAACTCGTGGTCGCCTCGGCGCCAAATGCCGCAACCGTGCTGCCGGAGAAACTTCCGGCCTGGGCGCGCGGGCAGATGACCCACCCGACCGAACTCGACTATCTCGACACGCAGATGGCCGCGCACGCAATTCCCCATGTTGACCTGCGGCCGGTGCTGATCGCCGCCAAGGCGCAGGGGCCGATCTTCCGCCGCACCGACACCCATTGGAACCAGCGGAGCTCGGTGCTCGCCTTCAATGCGGTGATGGCGGCGGCCGGGCGGCCAGAGCTCGAAATCGCGCCGCAGACCGCCATCGGCCCGCTGCAGGCGGCACCGTCCGGGGATCTCGCTCGCTATCTCGGCGAGGCGAGCGAGACCGCCGACCAGGACTACGCCGAAATCGCCTCGAACCCGAAGCCGGAGCTGACACCGATCACCGGCATCATGCCCGACCACGGCCCGCACGACACATTCCGCCCCTACGCCTACGCGACCGGCCATAGCGGCCCGAGCGTCCTCGTGATCGGCGATTCCTTCTCGCAGCATTTCTGGCCACGCCTGCTGGAGCGGGTGACGAGCCGCTTCGCCTGGATGCACCATAGCGCCTGCAAGTTCGAATGGCCGGCGGTGGAGCGCTTCAAGCCTGATCTAGTGATCTACATGGTGACGGAACGCTCGCTGCCCTGTCGCGGTCAGCCCATCGACATGCCGCCGGGCTAAGCACCCTAGCGCATTTCCAGCAGGGCTGCCGCGCCGTCGCGCCCGGCGCCGAGATGGAAGGCGATTTCGCCAACGTCGAAATCCGCCCGGTCGAGAAAGGCGCGCCAGCCGGCGAGGTCCACGCCATAGGGATTGTCGCGCAGCAGCTGCACCTTCACGAACGGGAAGCCGGCGGCGATCAGATCGCGCCAGCCCTGGTGCAGCTGGTTTTCCCCCTGCGCGCCGGGCGTGCCCGGAAACAGGATCTCCACGCCAAGACCCGCGCCCTCCAGAACCGAGCGCTGCGCGACCTCATAGTCGCGGATGATCTGGAGCTTGTCGCCGAGCGAGCGCACCTCGCCCCAGAACGCGCGGGCGGCGGGATGGGCGAGCGCGGACGCCTTGTAGAGGAACAGATAGCTCTGAAAATGCGGGGCCAGTTCCGCGCTCTGCGTCAATGCGACCACATCCGCCGGGCTTGCGCGCATGCGCTCCACCGTCGCCGCAAGGGCCGGGGTGGAATGATAGACGCTGTCGTTGGCGAACAGCACCTCGGGCGAGGTCCATACCTCGGGCAGATAGCGCAGCGCAGCAGCCCAGGCGGCGAAATCATAGCCGTGGTTTTCCCGCGTCACCACCGCGTCGGCGACCTCTGCGCCGGGATCGAGGCAGTCCAGATCCGGACGGTCGGTGGCGATGATCAGCACCACCTGCATGCCGCTCGCCCGCAGGTCCGCGCACAGGCGAAGGGTATGGCCGAACGGCCGCCCGTCTGACGCCGCCGTGACCATGAGGCACACCGGGCCGCCGGAGAGCGAGCGCGCCGGCAGGCGGACGGCGCGGAACGCGGGGCCCAGCACGTCGCGATCCTCCTGCACCGGCGCGCCGGGGGCGGTGGACAGGAGCCGCAGCGCCTTGCGAATGCGGCGCACGGGATTGGCCCGCGCGCTCACATTCAGAGCCGCGATCAGCAATTGCTTGGAGGCCTCCATGCGCGCCTTGACCGACACCATCGCCTGCTCTCCCTGGCGCCTATCCTGTGTGGCGCCCCCGCTCAGAAGCGAGTCACGATCTCGTCGAGGTTCGGCCGCGGGCGATCCTCCAGCTTCTGCGTCGCAGTGCCGATATAGACGAAGCCGGTGATGCGCTCATGCTCGGCAAGGCCAAGGGCCGCGCGGGCCTTGGGCTCGTAGGCGGGCCATTCGGTGAGCCAGGTCACCCCATAGCCGAGCGCGGTCGCGGCGATCAGAAGGTTTTCCACCACGGCGGCGGAAGAAAGCACCTGCTCGATTTCCGGGATCTTCACGTGGGTCGCGGCACTCGACACCACGGCCACGACCACGGGCGCCCGCAGGAAGCGATTGCGCTCCTCCTCCACCCGGCGGGGGGCAGCCTGCGGATCCACCTGAGTCAGCACGTCGGCGAGCACAGCCCCGGCGCGGGCCCGCCCTTCGCCTTCCAGCAGGATGAAACGCCAGGGCACGAGCTTGCCATGGTCCGGCACGCGGGCGGCGATGGTCAGCATCTCGTGCAGATGCTCCGGCGAGGGGCCGGGCTCGGCGAAATCAAGAACGCGGGTGGAACGGCGGGTGCGGAGCACGTCAAGAATGTCGGACATGGCAAGCCTTCAAGCAATCGCACGGCGCATCCCAGCGCTCGCCACGCTCAAGGGGCGAGGCAGGGCCACGCCCGCGTTTTCCGCGCCTGCCTTATCACGCCGGGCGCGGGTGCCAAAAGCGACATAGCGCTCCCGATGCGCCCCACCGGTGCGCGGACGGGGCCAATGCCGTTGCGGTGACTTGAAACCGCCGCGGTTTCGATGCACGTCAGAACCATGCGTCGAAAGATCGAAGCCGCCCGCCCCTGGTGGAACCGGCTGCTCCCGTTCCTGCTTCCGCTGATGGCTGCCGCGCTGGCGAATGGCGCGGCTTTCGGCCAGGCCATGCCTTTCGCCGGCGCCTCCCCCGCGCCGCCGCCGATCGATGCGTTTTCCGCCCCGCCGCCGCTCGGCGCCAATCCCGGCTTGCGCACCACGCCCCAGGGCCAGGCCGCCGGGCGTGAGCCGCATGCGGTGCTGCCGGCCGCACCGGCGGGCAAGACCACGGTCGGCGTATTCGCCCGCTTCAGTGCCGACGGGCCCGCCATTCCCCACGGGCTGATGTGGCGCGTGTTCGCCGACACGGCCGAAGCCTCCGGCGCCTTTCCGCTGGTGGCGGAAAGCACCGAGCCCGCCCCGGTGTTCTTCCTCAGCCCCGGCGGCTACATCATTCATGTCACCTACGGATTCTCCACCGCCGCCCAGCGGCTGCAGGTGGGGGCGGTCGCCCGGCGCGAACAATTCGTGCTCCCATCGGGGGGCCTGCGGCTGCAGGCCGACGTCGAGAGCAAGATTATCCCCGGCCAGAAGCTGACCTTCGATATTTACGAGGGCTCGTTCCTGCAGGGCCGCACCTCCACCCAGCCTTATTATCGCGGCGCCAATGCCGGCGACGTGGTGCTGTTGCCGGAGGGGACCTATCACGTGGTTTCCACCTATGGGGACGCCAATGCGGTGGTGCGCGCGGACGTCAACGTACAGGCCGGCAAGCTGACGGACGCCACCTTCCACCACCGCGCGGCGCAGATCGTGCTGAAGCTGGTGGCCGAGAAAGGCGGAGACGCCCAGGCCAACACCCAATGGTCGGTGGTGACACCGGGCGGCGATACCATCAAGGAATCGATCGGCGCCCTGCCCACCGTGATCCTCAGCGAGGGCGACTACACCGCGATTGCCCGCAACGACGGCAAGGTCATCAGCCGCGACTTCAAGGTGGAGGCGGGCAAGGACCGCGAGGTCGAGGTCATCAACAAATGAGATCCCCGCGCCTTTCCGCGGTACCAGGAGCCAGAATGTGACGACCCTTTATCTGGCGGCCGCCTTCATCATCGGCGCGTGCATCTCGCTCCAGGCGCCCATCAACAACCAGCTCGCCCAGGCCTTCGGCCACAACACCATTCTCGCCGCCCTGTTCTCGTTCCTGGTGGGCACGGTGTTCCTCACCGTGGTCGCCTTGGCGCAAGGCGGCATTCCCACGGCGCTGGCCGCACTTCCGAACCAGCCGCTGTGGAAATTGTGCGGCGGGTTCCTCGGTGCCGCCTTCATCATCGGCTCGATCTATCTGGTGCCCAAGATCGGGCTGGCGAGCCTGCTGGCGCTGGTGATCTGCGGGCAGCTCATCTCATCCCTGCTGCTCGACCATTACGGCATGGTGGGGCTGATCGAGCGCAAGCTGACCCCGGTGAAGGTGGTCGGCGCCCTCATCATCATGGCGGGCGTGGTGTTCATGCTGTTTGGCGACCGGCTGCTCAGCGCCCTGCGCAATTCCTGACCCGTCCCGGCTTCCTGCGCCGGCGGCGAACGCGCCGGCGCAGGAAGCCGCTTCAGAACCTCCAGGCGAGATTGGCCTGGAAGGCGTTGGTGGTGACGCCGTCGGCGAACTGGCCCACATAAGACAGGCCCACGCGCGCCTGGGCGGACAGGTTGAGATCCGCGCCCACTTCCAGGAGAGCGGTGTTCTGCGCCAGCGGCACGCCGCCAACCGTGAAGGTCGAGCCCGTCAGGCCACGGAACGCCAGCTGCGCCGTCGGGTCGACATCGCCGAACGCATATTGCCACGCCGCCGAGGCGTGGGGCGCCAGCACCATGCCGTTGGACAGCGCAATCGAGGTTGCCGCCCGCAGGCCCAGCGAGGAATAGCCCACGCCGGCCGAGGCGGACGCCCCGGACAGCGGCGCCACGAGCCCGCTCTCGGCGAAGCTGTCGGTGTTGAGCTGCACCCAGGCCAGGCCCGCGAACGGTTCCAGCGCCACCTGCTGGACCGCGAAGCCGTAGCCAACCTCGCCGAACACCTGCGCGGTGCCGCCGTCATATTGGGCCGTGGCCTGCTGAACCACACCCGGCAGCGCGACGGTGCGCGTCGCATCGATCTGGTTGAACGCATAGCTCGCCCCGAGGCGCAGGTTCCACGGGCCCGCGCTGGTGCCGGCATAGAGCGCCAGCAGCATGCTGTTGACCTCGGTGGAGCTGGCCACCGCATTCACATTGGCGTTGGACTGGGAATAGCCCAGCGCCGCGCCGAGACGCCAGTCGCCGGCGCGGATGTCCGCACCGGACACGACGCCGCCGATGCTTTCGCTCACGCTGGAGGCATTGCCGTTGCCGTCGAGATTGGTCCAGCCGCCGAAGCCCTGGGCCCAGATGGTCGTGGGCCCGGCGCTGGGCGCCGGGGCTGCGGCCGGGGCCTTGGTGGCATAGGCCAGCGCGCCGAGCGCGGTCGTGGGCGCGGGCTGCGCAGCGGCCGCTTCCGGCCCCGCATAGGACAGGGCCGCCGGCCCGCCATAGGCAAGCGCACCCATCGCCCCGGCCTGACCGGCATAAGCGCTTTGACGCAACCGGCCGAGGATCGCCTCCCGCCCATAGATGCCGTCCCCGATCAGCACCGACTGCTCGCTCGCATAGGCCTCGCCCGAAAGACCCTTCAGCGCTGCGGGGAGCTGGCTCGCGCTCAGGCTGTAGAGGCTGTTGAGCGACGACGCGCCGACGTTTGAGGTGGTCGCGAGTGCACCGCTGTTGAAGCTGCGGTCCACCGCGCCGCCGACAGCGGACTGGTTGGCCGTGAGGCCGGCCTGCCGCGCCATCTGCGAGGTCAGGTTCAACGCCACGTTGGTGCCGGAATAGGCCAGCGCCGCGCTCACGTAGGTGGGGAGCCCGGGCGTCGTCAGCGTCTCGAAGGCGCCCGTCGTCCCTTCGGTGGCGGCCAGCAAGGTATAGCTGTTCGACAGCGTCGAGGTCACGAAGGGAACCTCCAGTGTGCCGGCGAGCCGCGCGACGCCGGCTATGCCGAAGAAGTCGTTGCTGCCCGGCGTGACCCGCAAGGAGAGCGTGCCGGCCGAGGTCTGCACGAAGGTGCCGCCGAACAGATGGGTGATCGACGGCCCGGTGCCGCTGACGCCGAGCCAGCCGCTGTTCTCGAACCTCTTGTCCAGCCCCGCCGTCGCGGCGATGCGGCCGTCGATGATGCCCATATTGACGATGACGGTGCCAGTGGCGTCGGGGCCGCTCCGCACCGCGTCGGACTCGATGGTTGTCTGCAAGGTGCCGTAATTCAGGAAGGTGCCATAGAGGCCGTGCAGATCGACCGCCGCCCCCGCGATGCCGCTGGAGGTGATGGTGCCGGTATTGGTCAAGACCCCGTAGGTCTCGCCGCGCATGCCGATGCCGCCATTGCCGCTCACCTTGACGGTTCCGCTGTTGACGATGTCGTCACCGATGCTTCCCGACAGGACGGCGGTATTGTCGGCGCTGGAGGTCAGCGTCCCCGTGTTACGGATGGGATTGTAGATGCCCGCGATGGTGGCGACATAGCCATTGGGCGTGGTGGAACCGGGCGTCAGATAGATGCCTACCACCGTGTCGCCATAAGCGGAGTTGGACGACACCAGCGAGGCGCCCGGAATATTGATCTCGTACCAGGTGGGAATGCCCAGTGCATCCACGTGCAACACGCCGGCATGCACGACGCCGTCCACCGTCACCCAGTCGGCCACCATATTGTATTCGCCGGAGCGCCCGGCGCCGGTGATACCTTCCAGATGCGTGATCACGGCGCCCGGATGGTCGTAGCTCGCCCAGGTGCCGGTGGTTTGATTGTAGAGATAGCCGTGCTCGGCCCCGATGCCGCCGCCCGGCACATCGAAATAGCCACCGGCGATCATGTTGCCATAGACGCCGTAGGCGGTGGTGCTGGCCGCACCCGGCTTGTTGTTGGTGGTATAGGTGCCGGTGGAGATCGTGTAGATCATCGCATTGCCGGTCGCGAGGCGGGTGTCGTAATCGCCCACCACCTGATTGCCGAACGTGCTGTGGGCGATGGTGAAGAGGGTCTGGTTTCCGGGCGCGCTGGGATAGGCCAGCCCCGTCAGTTGCTGGCCCGGCGCGGCCGCGGCGTCGTAGAGATAGCTCAAATCGTAGGGCGAAGAGGCGGCGGTGATATAGCTGCCCACGGTGCGCAGCACGCCGCCCGGGTTGCCGAAGCTCGGCCCATAGGGCGAGGAGCCGATGGCGCCGGGATAGTTCACGCCGTTCGCGGTGGCGACCGGCATGGCCGACCATTGGCCGGTGACCGTGTTGTACGCCAGCCCGCCGGTGGCCGTGGTGCCGGGCACCACATAATTGCCGACGATCGTATTGCCGCGAATGCCGGTCAGGAAGGTGCCGGTGGTGCCGTAATTCAGCGTCGTGTAGGGGGTGGGTACGGGCGCCGGCGGCTGGGCGTGCGCCCCTGCGCCAAGCGTGCAGACCGCCGCGCCGGCAGCGGCAAAATAGGCGCAAGAAGAAAGAAGATGGATTCGTTTATTCGTCTTTTTCATGAAAACCCACCAGAGCGCACGTAATTTCCTAAAGACCTAACAGAGCAGCATCCGAAATCTAGCCGGATATGTTGAATTTCGGGGACTAACCCGCCTGAAAGGTAAAACGCCGCGCCGCGTGATATTTAAAGCACATATCCGCGAGAATAGGACAGTGATGACGACGTATCTGTACCTCCGCCCCGGCGGATCAGCGTGCAGATGCGTGCGCTTTACCGTCGAAGGCGTCGGTGGAAATCGCTGCGATACGCGCTGCACCGCATGCGGCGGCTGCCCATCCGCCGCCTGCGGCAAGGAGAGAAAAGCCGCCCAAAAAGGCGCAGAGCCGCCAGCAGGTGATGGCATGCCTCGCTCTGCGCCGGCGGCGAACGCGCCGGCGCAGGAAGCCGCTTCAGAACCTCCAGGCGAGATTGGCCTGGAAGGCGTTGGTGGTGACGCCGTCGGCGAACTGGCCCACATAGGACAGGCCCACGCGCGCCTGGGCGGACAGGTTGAGATCCGCGCCCACTTCCAGGAGAGCGGTGTTCTGCGCCAGCGGCACGCCGCCAACCGTGAAGGTCGAGCCCGTCAGGCCACGGAACGCCAGCTGCGCCGTCGGGTCGACATCGCCGAACGCATATTGCCACGCCGCCGAGGCGTGGGGCGCCAGCACCATGCCGTTGGACAGCGCAATCGAGGTTGCCGCCCGCAGGCCCAGCGAGGAATAGCCCACGCCGGCCGAGGCGGACGCCCCGGACAGCGGCGCCACGAGCCCGCTCTCGGCGAAGCTGTCGGTGTTGAGCTGCACCCAGGCCAGGCCCGCGAACGGTTCCAGCGCCACCTGCTGGACCGCGAAGCCGTAGCCAACCTCGCCGAACACCTGCGCGGTGCCGCCGTCATATTGGGCCGTGGCCTGCTGAACCACACCCGGCAGCGCGACGGTGCGCGTCGCATCGATCTGGTTGAACGCATAGCTCGCCCCGAGGCGCAGGTTCCACGGGCCCGCGCTGGTGCCGGCATAGAGCGCCAGCAGCATGCTGTTGACCTCGGTGGAGCTGGCCACCGCATTCACATTGGCGTTGGACTGGGAATAGCCCAGCGCCGCGCCGAGACGCCAGTCGCCGGCGCGGATGTCCGCACCGGACACGACGCCGCCGATGCTTTCGCTCACGCTGGAGGCATTGCCGTTGCCGTCGAGATTGGTCCAGCCGCCGAAGCCCTGGGCCCAGATGGTCGTGGGCCCGGCGCTGGGCGCCGGGGCTGCGGCCGGGGCCTTGGTGGCATAGGCCAGCGCGCCGAGCGCGGTCGTGGGCGCGGGCTGCGCAGCGGCCGCTTCCGGCCCCGCATAGGACAGGGCCGCCGGCCCGCCATAGGCAAGCGCACCCATCGCCCCGGCCTGACCGGCATAAGCGCTTTGACGCAACCGGCCGAGGATCGCCTCCCGCCCATAGATGCCGTCCCCGATCAGCACCGACTGCTCGCTCGCATAGGCCTCGCCCGAAAGACCCTTCAGCGCTGCGGGGAGCTGGCTCGCGGTGAGATTATAGAGCGGCAGCAGACCCGTGGGCAGCGTCCCGAGGGCGGAGCCCAGCGCGCCGTTGAGCGCCCGGTCGATGCCCGCGCCCGCAGCCCGCTCGTTGACGGTGAGGCCGGGCTGTAGTGCCATTGCCGAGGACACGTTGAGCGTGACCGCATTGGTGCCATAGGCAAGACCAGCGGAGAAGAAGGTGGGCAGACCCGATGTGTCCAGGTTCGCGAAGGAGCCGGTTGCGCCGTCACTCGCGGTAAGGACGGTATAACTCTTCTGCAGACCGCCGGTGCCGGCGAAAGCGGCGGCGAGCGTGCCCCCGAGCCGCGCCGCACCGATCACGTCCAGCCGGTCGGCGGAGGCGCCATCCACCCGCAGCGCGAGGGTGCCGGCCGCGGTCTGGACGAACACGCCACTCATCTGATGAGCGATGCCCGCACCGGCGCTGCTGATGCCGAGCCACCCGCTGTTTTCAAAGCGTGCCTGGGGACCCGCGTTGAACACCACACGCCCGTCGATCACCCCAGTATTGACCACCATGGTCCCGGAAGCGTCGGCGCCGGCGGTAATGGCGTTCGCCCCTGGGCCTGCGGTGATGCGCCCGACATTCAGCAGCGTGCCATCGAGGCCGTTCAGCTGAACACCGCTGGCGCCCGCGCCCGTCACGGTGACGGCGCCGTTATTGGTGACCACCCCATAGGTATCCGCCTTGATGCCGATGGCGTTCGCGCCCGAAACGAGGATCGATCCATCGTTGACGATATCGTCGCCGCTGATGCCCGAAACACCTGTCCCACCGGCCTGAGATACGGTCAGCGCCCCCGTGTTCCGGATCGGATTATAGACTCCCGGCACGGTGACGAAGTAATTCATCATGCCATCCGCGCCGAGATAGAAGCCCACGGCATTGCCGGCATAGATGGAGTCGATCGAGGTGGTGGTAGAGCCGGGGACGTCGAGCTCGGTCCATTGCGTCGAGCCATCGGCGTTGATGTGCAGGATGGCGGCGTGGGCGCCGCCCTGGGCGTCCATCCAGTCGGCGGCGAGATTGTATTCCCCGTGCCGCCCGCCGCCCGTCACGCCCTGGAAATGGGTCGTGATGGCGCCGGGATGATCGTAAGTGGTGAAGGTATTGGTCTTGATGTCGTAAAGGTATCCGTGCTCGGCGTTCAGCCCGAGCGTATCGGTGTAGCCGCCGGTGACCTTGTCGCCATAGATGCCATAGGCGGTGGTGACCACGGCGCCCGGGCCGGACAATGGCGTATAGGATTTGCTCACGGCATTATAGATGAAGGCGCCGGCGCCGCCTTGCGTGGTGTCGTAATTCCCCACGATATTATTGCCGAACTGGCTGTGCGGAATGGTGTTCGCCACCGTCGCGCCAGTCGCGGAGGGATAAACAATGTTGGTATATTGCGCGGCGGGGGCGGCGGCGGCGTCGAAGAGATAGCCGACATTTCCCGATGACGCGGTCGTTTTGTAGGAGCCTACGACGCGGAATACGCCATCGGGCGAACCGAAGGTGGGGCCGTACGGCAGGGCGGTATAGACACCGGGATAATTGACGCCGTTCGCGGTGGATGTGGGGATCGGAACCCACGTCTGCGTATCCGTGCGGTAGAGAATGCCGCCCGAAGCGCCACCGCCGTTGGGAATGAGATAGTTGCCGACAATATTGGCGCCGCGGATGCCAGTGAAATTCGCCTCAGCAACCGGATAGACCAGGTTGATATAGTCCAGGTCCGCGCCCCCGAAGGCGGATCCGCTAGCCATCACCGTAGGAACTAGAATGGCGACGCTATTGTACAACAGCCGAGTCCACGACGAACACGTCTTCATTATCAGCCCCTCCACACCCGTCTTTTTCGCAAGGAAAAAGGTCCCTAAAATTCAGTATAGGAGCGGGTGGGTGAGGAAAATGGGTCCTCGCCATCTGGCCAAAAAAAGCCAGGGTCTAGGGGCACCTGGGGTGAGCCGGCCACCGCACGGCCCACCCTGTCTGGTTCTGTCACGCGGTCTTGCGCCTGCTATCAGGCCAATTTGCGCTGCAGGTCTGGAGGCATCGCCTCGTTTGCGAGAAGCGCGAGCGCTTCGTCCAGAGGCAGGACGGTCTGCTCGTTGGAGCCGAGCCGCCGGATGGAAACCGTGCCTTCGGCCGCCTCTTTCTTGCCTGCCACCAGCAGTACCGGCACCTTGGCCAGCGAATGCTCGCGCACCTTGTAGTTGATCTTCTCGTTGCGAATGTCCTTTTCCACCCGCAAGTCGCGCGCACGCGCGGCTGCCGTCACCTCAGCGGCATAGTCGTCTGCCTCAGAGGTGATGGTCGCCACCACGACCTGCACCGGGGCGAGCCAGAGCGGAAAATGGCCCGCGAAATGCTCGATCAGAATGCCGGTGAAGCGCTCCATGGAGCCGCAGATCGCGCGGTGGATCATCACCGGCGTCTTCTTCTGCCCGTCGGTGTCGACGTAGAAGGCGCCGAAGCGCTCCGGCAGGTTGAAGTCCACCTGGGTGGTTCCGCACTGCCATTCGCGGCCGATGGCATCGCTAAGCGTGTATTCGAACTTCGGGCCGTAGAACGCGCCTTCTCCCGGCAGAATGCCGGTCTTGATCTTGCCGCCGGACTGCTCCTCGATCTGCTTGAGGACGCGCATCATGACGTCCTCCGCATGATCCCACACCGCATCCGAGCCGACGCGCTTTTCGGGACGCGTGGAGAGCTTCACGATGATCTCATCGAAGCCGAAATCGGCATA
Source organism: Roseixanthobacter pseudopolyaromaticivorans (assembly GCF_043195145.2). Classification (NCBI taxonomy): domain Bacteria; kingdom Pseudomonadati; phylum Pseudomonadota; class Alphaproteobacteria; order Hyphomicrobiales; family Xanthobacteraceae; genus Roseixanthobacter; species Roseixanthobacter pseudopolyaromaticivorans. The sequence goes on along the minus strand of NZ_CM195539.1, from coordinate 802,505 downwards.
GGTGGAGAGGATCAGATCGTTGATCTTCAGGCATTCGGCCGCCATCTGCTCTTCGGTGCAGAAGATATGCGCATCGTCCTGGGTGAAGCCGCGCACGCGCATCAGCCCATGCAGCGCGCCCGACGGCTCGTAGCGGTGCACGGCGCCGAACTCGGCGAGGCGCAGCGGCAGGTCGCGATAGGATTTCAGCCCATGCTTGAAGATCTGCACGTGGCCGGGGCAGTTCATGGGCTTCAAAGCGAACACGCGCTCGTCCTCGGTGTCGTCGCCGGCGGACTGCACCTTGAACATGTTCTCCTTGTACCAGCCCCAATGGCCCGAGGTCTCCCACAAAGACTTGTCGAGCACCTGCGGGGCGTTCACCTCGGCATAATCCACCTTCAGGCGGCGGCGCATGTAGGCGACGAGGTTCTGGAACAGATTCCAGCCCTTGGCGTGCCAGAACACCGTGCCGGGCCCCTCCTCCTGGAAGTGGAACAGGTCCATCTCCCGGCCGAGGCGGCGATGGTCCCGCTTTTCCGCTTCCTCCAGGCGATGGAGATAGCTGTCGAGTTCGCCCTGGTCATGCCAGGCGGTGCCGTAGATGCGGGTCAGCATGGGATTGTTGCTGTCGCCGCGCCAATAGGCACCGGCCACCTTCATGAGCTTGAAGGCGTTGCCCACCTTGCCAGTGGAGGGCATGTGGGGGCCGCGGCAGAGGTCGAACCATTCGCCCTGCTTGTAGATCTTCAGATCCTGGCCCTCGGGGATGGCGTCCACCAATTCCACCTTGAAGGCCTCGCCCTTCTCGGCAAACACGCGCTTGGCTTCCTCGCGGGACCAGACCTCCTTCGTGAAGGGGCGATCCTTCGCGATGATTTCGCGCATCTTCGCCTCGATCTTCGGCAGATCTTCCGTGGTGAAAGGCTCATTTCGGGCGAAATCGTAATAGAAGCCGTTCTCGATCACCGGACCGATGGTCACCTGGGTGCCGGGATAAAGGCTCTGCACCGCTTCGGCGAGCACATGGGCCGCGTCGTGCCGGATCAGCTCCAGCGCGCGGGGATCGTCGCGGGTAACGATCTGGATCCGGGCATCCGCGAGGATGGGGTCGGAGAGGTCGGTCAGCGTGTCATCAAGGATGATCGCGACGGACTTCTTGGCCAGCGATTTGGAAATGGCGCCGGCCACATCGGCGCCCGTGGTGCCGGGGGCGAACTCGCGCTGGGCGCCATCGGGGAAAGTAAGCGTAACCATTGGTCTTCTCCTGCCCACTCCTGCGTACTCCGCAGGTAGGCTCTTGTTGAAGCGGCCTCCTCTAGGCCGCCCGGGACGTGCCGTAAAGGGCAAAGCCCTCCCGGGGCTTGCCATCCTGCGCGCGCGACGGAGGGGGTCGTGGCCCGGAATTCCCGGGCTCAGACTTCCGCCCCTAGGGCGCCGCCTTCGGCAGGTCCGCGCAATTGCCGGCGGCGGGCACGCCGGCAAAGCGATCCGCGAGGAAAGCCAGCGCGTCCGGGGCACCGGCGGCCATGACGCCATCATGATCGCGGCCCGGGAAGGTCTTGTAGGTCACGACATTTCCCTTGGCGCAGAGATCGCGCACCGAAGCGTCCGTATCCTGCGGCCGCACTGTCACGTCGGCGGTGCCCTGCATCACCAGCGTGGGCACGGAAATGGCGAGCGTGCCGGGCTCGTTCTGCGCCGCCATCTTCAGGAAAGCCGCAAGGTCCGGGTCCGCCAGGAACTGGTCCTTGGCGATGGCGGTCGCCCAATAGCTGTCCGTCAAAGCCTTGGTCATGCAGCCCTGGTGAAGCTCCGCCAGATACGGCTGCGCCTTCGCGGTCAGGATGCGGCCGATGTCGATGGCCTTGTCGGTGGTGGCGTAGGACTGCAGCGTATACAGCACGTAGGGCAGCGCCAGTTCCACCTTGCCGGAGGCGCGCACCGCCGCGAGCCGGTCCGCGATGTGGGTGCCCGGCGCCATGGCGATATTGCCGACAAGCTGCAGCTCCGGCGCGTAAGACGGCCCCTCGGCGGCGGTGAACAGATCCGCCTGCCCGCCCTGGGAATGGCCCATGACAGCGTATTTCTGACCGATCTCCGGCTCAAGCGTGCGCGCGGCACGCAGCATGTCGAGCGCGTTCCTGCCGTTCGGCACGCCCTGGAGGAACGGATGGAAGCCGGCCACGCCGAGGCCCTGATAATCGGTCGCGACCACCGCATAGCCCTTGGCGACGAACGGATCGAGCAGCGCCCGGATATCGGCGATATAGCCGTGCTCCGGCCCCTCAGGCGTGTCGCGGGAGGGGCCACAGATAGCTGCAAGGCCGGTCGTGCCATGGGTCCATGTGATGACAGGCCAGCCACCCGCGGGCGGTGTGCCCTTGGGGATCGATATGGTCCCGGACACCGCAACCGGCTGGCCGGCGGGATCGACCGAGCGATAGAGTACCAGCAGATTGCGCGCCGCACTCGGCAGCGCCATCGTGCCCGAAAGCGCACGCACCCAGATCGGGGAACCGGCGGGGCCTTCCGGCAACGGCGCGGGCGGCACATAGAAGGCGTCGGCCGCCGGCCCCTGCTGGACCGCCAACGCGCCGCCGGCGCAACCGACCAGTGCCGACAGGCTCAGGGCGATGCTGAACAAGAAACCGCGTGTCTTCACCGGGCAACTCCCCCGACCGAGGCATGGAGGAAGCGGCATAGCGCATCCGCGCAGCCAAGGTGTGACCGGAAACAAAATACCCTCGCGCCCATCTGCCCTTCCCGTCAGGTCGGCTCATCCGGCGGCTGGCGCCAAACGCCATAGCGCCAGGGGCGATGCCAGCGCGCATCGGCGGGCAGGCATTGCGGTACCGGATCGAACCCCGAGCCGCCCCAGGGATGGCAGCGACACAGCCGCGCCGCGCCCATCCACCCCCCGGCCCAGGCGCCATGGCGGGAAATCGCCTCGTCGGCATATTCCGAGCAGGTGGGCAGATAGCGGCATTGCCGCCCCATGAAAGAAGAAAGCGTATAGCGATAGAACAGGATTGGGGCGCGCAAGATCAGGCGCGGCAGACGCGCGACCACGCTGCCGATACGGAACGTAAGGGATGGATGCTCGATGACATCTTTATGTCGTCGATTCCATGGGAGAGAAGCCGCAAGGCTGGGTCGCCCGGCTTTACGCGGGGACTGTTTCATGACCATACGTAAATTTACCTTGGCCCTACTGGCACTGTCTACCTTCATGGTTTCCGGGGCATTTGCCGCTGACGAACCCTATGTGCGTCCCTCTCAGGTGGACCTCACCCGCATCCTGGCCCCCGCGCCGGCGGCCGATTCTCCCGCGGCGCGCGAGGACATCAAGATCCTTCTGGACATCCAGTCGGTGCGCACGCCGGACCTGGTGGCCCTCGCGAATGCCGACGTGGACCGCACCCTCTCGCGGTTTTCCGAGGTGATGGGCGCTGACCTCTCCAAGGAGAAGGCACCGCTCGCCAACGCCCTGGTGGACAAGGCCTGGGCGAACGCCCGGCCGATCGTCGATGCCGCGAAGGCCTATTGGAAGCGCGCCCGCCCCAATCTGGCGAACTCCGACATCAAGCTCGTGGTCCCCGCCGAGACCACTCCCTCCTATCCCAGCGGCCACGCGACCTACGGCACCCTCACGGCCATCATCCTGGCCAATATGGTGCCGGAGAAGGCGACGGCAATCCATCTGCGGGGCATCGGCTTCGGCTTCTCGCGGCTCGTGGGCGGCATCCATTATCCCTCCGACGTGGAAGCGAGCCACATCGCCGGTGCGGTGATCGCGGCGCAGATGATGGACAATCCGCAGTTCAACGCCGACCTCGCCCAGGCGACGGCGGAAGTGCGCGGCCTGCTGGGCCTGCCGGCGCTGGCCTCAGCCCTTCCGCAGGCGGCGAATTCCAACATCCCGCAAGCGCCGGCGGCTGCCACCGCCGCGAAATAACCCGCGCGGGCCGGACGAAACGCACGCGAACGGGCGCAAGCGCCCGTTCAGTTCTCCGCCGTCGCCTCGCGCGCGGTGCCGGCCTTTGCCTCGATCTGGTCGATGGCGTCCACCACCGCGTCGAAGGTCAGCAAGGTGGAAGCGTGACGTGCCTTGTAGTCGCGCACCGGCTCCAGCACTTCCAACTCCGCCCAGCGGCCGGCGGGCGGCGGGCCATTCTCTTTGAGCATCTTGCGCATGGTCTCGCGCAGCGCCCGCAATTCGGCGACGCTCGACCCCACCACATGGCGCGCCATGATGGAGGAGGAGGCCTGCCCGAGCGCGCAGGCGCGCACCTCATGGGCGAAATCGCTCACAGTGTCGCCATTGAGCGCCACATCCACGGTTACGGTGGAGCCGCACAGCCGCGAATGGGCGGTGGCGCTGGCCTGGGGCTGCGCCAGCCGGCCAATGCGGGGAATATCGGCGGCATAGCCCAGGATACGGGTATTGTAGACGTCGTTGATCATCGTGCGGTCCCGGCCGCCCCATGGCGGCGTCATCATCCAGCCCGCCCGCCCCACGCCCCGTAAAGGCGCGCTGCCATGCGGTTTGCGCGGCACGCTCAAGCAAAAGCGCACTTTGCGTTGCTTGGTCGCCGTCTTATATAGTCCATGTGCGGCGCTGCGGAAGACGCAGGCGCCTGATTGCGGAACATGCGCCCCAGAGGAGCAGCGTTTCGCGCCAGACGGACGGCAAGGCCGCCGCCGGGGCTTCCGGTGGGGCGCGGAAGATGAGGATCCGCGCATGCGTAGCCGACACCGGTGACACTCTCGCCCGGACTTTATCCGCGGCGGGTCGAACGGAGTTGGGTATGGACGCGGTTGTCAAATTGTTGCGGGCGCAGGCCGAGAACGAGGCCAAGGCCCGCAAGCATGTGAAACATCTCCAGGCGCAAGCCAAACGGCACGACGACGCCCCGCAGGATGCGGCGGCTGACGAGACGCACGATCCCGCGCGCCCGTCCAAGCGCGAGGCGGAGGCCGCCGTGCGCACCCTGCTCGCCTATATCGGCGAGGATCCGGACCGCGAGGGCCTGCTGGAAACACCCCACCGGGTCGTGAAGGCCTATGGGGAATTGTTCTCCGGCTATCGCCACGACGCGGCAGAGGCGCTCGACCGCACGTTCGGCGAGATCGGCAATTTCGACGATTTCGTTCTGGTGCGGGACATTCCCTTCTATTCCCATTGCGAGCACCACATGGTGCCGTTCGTGGGGAAGGCGCATGTCGCCTATTTCCCGGTGGAGCGGGTGGTCGGCCTGTCCAAGATCGCGCGGGTGGTGGACATTTACGCCAAGCGCCTGCAGACGCAGGAGCATCTGACCTCGCAGATCATCTCCGCCCTGGACGAGACGCTGAAGCCGCGCGGGGTGGCCGTGATGATCGAGGCTGAGCATATGTGCATGGCCATGCGCGGCATCACCAAGTCCGGCGTATCCACCATCACCAGCCAGTTCACCGGCGTCTTCCGCGACGACCCGGCCGAGCAGGTGCGCTTCATCACTTTGGTGCGCGCCAAGGGCTGAGCAGCTGGGCCCACGCCCGTGGCGGCGCCGGCCTCTTGGAGTTTTCATGAGCCTTGAGACCCCCGTCTTCGCGGCCAGCACCGGCACGGCCGAGCTTGAGGAAGGCACGCGCCTCACACCCCGCTTCGATGCCAACGGCCTCGTGACCTGCATCGCCGTGGACGCGGTGACGAACCAGGTGCTGATGCTCGCCTTCATGAACGAAGAGGCGCTCGCCCTCACCATCGAGACCGGCGAGGCGCATTATTACAGTCGCTCGCGCAAGAAGCTCTGGAAGAAGGGCGAAAGCTCCGGCCACACGCAGAAGGTGCTGGAGATCCGCGTGGATTGCGACCAGGACGCGGTGCTGCTGAAAGTTGAGATGGGCGGCACGGGCGCCGCCTGCCACACCGGCCGTCGCTCCTGCTTCTATCGCCGGGTGCCCATCGGCGGCAAAGCCTCCGCCGCCACGGCCCTGGAATTCACCGGCGATGAGCCGCGTTTCGATCCGAAGGCGGTCTATGGCGACCATTCCGGCCATTCCCACGATTAAGGATTTGTTTGACGGCGCGGGCGCAGCCTCACGCCAGCCCCATGGCGCACCGTGGCAAAGCCACGCTTCGGACATCAAACGCCGTTAGAAGGGTTTGAGTCTCGGAGCTTGCCACCGGCACGCCGGCCGGTCGGAGGTCGCGCATGTTTCAAGGTTTTACCCGCCGCACTCGCACCGAAGACGCTCCAAGCGAAGGTGAGGCTGATCTCCGTCCCGATGTCGCGCCCGCCGTGGACGCGCAGACCGAGGTCGAGCCGCCATGGAAGGCCGGCCGCAAGGGCGGTCCCAAGATCGCCCTGGCGCTGGGGGGTGGCGCGGCGCGTGGCTTTGCCCATATCGGCGTGATGCGCGCACTGGAAGCCCACGGCATTCGTCCGAGCGTGATCGCCGGCACCTCCATCGGCGCGGTGGTCGGCGGCATCTGGGCCGCCGGCAAGCTGGACGCGCTGGAGGATTGGGCGCGTGGCCTCAACAAGCGCAATATCCTTGGCTTTCTGGATCTCTCCCTCGGCGCGGCCGGCTTGATCGCCGGGCGGCGGCTGATGGAGCGCATGCGCCTGGAACTCGGCGATCTCACGATCGAGGATTTGCCGGTGGTGTTCGGCTGCATCGCCACCGAACTCGGCACCGGCCATGAGATCTGGCTGACGCGCGGAGAATTGGTGGAAGCGATCCACGCCAGCTATTGCCTGCCGGGCATCTTCACCCCGGCCAAGGTGGGCGGGCGCTGGCTGATGGACGGCACGCTGGTCAATCCGGTGCCGGTGTCCGCGGCCCGCGCGCTCGGCGGGCGCATCGTGATCGCGGTCAATCTCAATTCCGAAATCTTCGGGCGCGGCACCGTGATCCAGGACCATGGCAGCGCCATCGCCGAGGTCGCCGACGTGGTGGTGGAGCACCAGAAGCAGGGGCTTTCGCGCATGCTGCGGCCGGACCGCATGCTGCGCCGCCAGTTTCTCTCCGGACCGAGCGAAGGGCCGCGCGGGATCTCGGCCGTGATGATCGACGCCTTCAACATCACCCAGGACCGCATCGCGCGCTCGCGCCTCGCAGGCGATCCGCCGGACGTCACGGTTTCGCCCAAGCTCTCCAAGATCGGCTTGTTCGATTTCCACCGCGCGGAGGAAGCCATCGCCGCCGGGCGCGAGGCGGTGGAACGGATCGTGGACGATGTGCACAGCGCCATGGAAGCGCTGAAATAACGTCGCGGCGCCCCACTGGACAGGGCATTGCTGCGAAAGCAGGTCAGGGCGCAGCGCCCTGACCTTCGCCGCCTCAGGCGGTCATGATGTAGTCGCGCAGCTCCGCGCTCTCGCGCTCCATTTCCTCGACGCGATACTTCACCACGTCGCCGATGGAGATAATGCCGACGAGCTTGTTGCCCGACACCACCGGAACGTGACGGAAACGCCCGCGCGTCATGCGTTCCATAATGGCAGGAACGGTCTCGTCCGCGGTGCAGGTCACCACAGCCCGAGTCATGACGGAGGAGACCGGCTCGGACAGCACGTCCGGCCCGCGCTCGCCGAGGATCCGCACCACGTCGCGCTCGGAAAGGATGCCTTCCAGGCGGCCGTCGGGGCCGGTGGCAACGATAGCGCCGATGCGATGTTGCGACAGGCTCTGCACCGCCTCCGTGAGCGAGGCCTCCGGAGATATGGTGACGAGGCTCGATGTCTTGCGTTGAAGAATAATGCCTACGGTCATGGCTGACCTCCATTCCCTAGTGACAGGCGGATCCGGCGTTATTCACGCTCGCCGGTATTGCCTTGAGGGAATGATCATCCGCGTTGGCGCGATCCGCAACCCCGCATGTCACGCTGCGCGGAGGTTTGACTGGTATTTCAGCACGCACCCTACCGGGGCGGACGGGACGGCACCGCCGCGCGGGGAATGGGATCGAACAGCGGAAACAGCAGCAGGCCGGCGAAGAAGCCGCCCATGTGCGCCTGCCAGGCCACTTCCGCGCCCTCCGTGCCGGGCAGCGTGATGGCGGCGCCGAACAGGAAGTTCACCACCACCCAGACCGCGACAAAGGTCAGCACGCGCGGCTCGCGGAAGGCGCCGAGCAACGAGGCGGCGGGCGGATGCTCGGGCGCGCCACGCACCGGGCGGCCGAGCGCGCCTCCGGGCGAGAAGGCAAAGCGTACCGCCGCCGCCATGGCGCCGGAGACCACCGCGGAGGCCCCGATCATCGGCACCATGGCGTCCGGATAGGCGATGAGGTGAGCAAGCGCGCCGGCGGCCGCCGTGACCACCACGAAGGCCAGGAAGCGGGGCGTGCCGAAGCGCCGCGCCACGGGGGTCGCGAACGCCAGCATCCAGATCAGATTGACGCCGAGATGCACGAGGTTTGCGTGCAAAAAGGCGTAGCTCACGAACGTCCAGATATCAGCCCCGAGCCCGCCGGGCAGATCGAAAGTGGCGTCATAGCGCGCCGGGATGAAGGCGAAATAGGCGAGCAGCATGACGTTGGACTGCTCGTCCAGCAGGAATTCGCGCGCAAGCGCGATCACCGCCATGACCAGGGCCAGCAGCGCCACAATTCCGGGAATGTTGAACACCGGCTCGCGGGGCGGGCGGCGTGGATCGCTGAGGTCGAGCACGTCCCGCACATAAGGGCGGGCGCGATCCGCAGCAAGGAAAAAGCGCGTGTACACGCGGGTTCGGGGGCCCGAGGCCCCCACTGGTCAAGGTCGTTAACGCCCATTAAGGTTAATGAAAGGTTGACGGCGCGAATGCGGCGAACCTCAGGCATTATGAAGTTGTTAACCCCTCGCGACAGCGTGCCATGCCGTTTCATATCGCTCGAAAGCTTCTGCTCGCTGTCCTGCTCATCGCGGGTGCCGGTAGTGCCGTCGCCGGCGACCGGCGGTATGCGAGCCTGCCGCCCGCGCTGATGCCGCACCTCCAGGCGGTGGGGGGCACCTCCGCTCCCATCGGCTATGTGCGCTTCTGCGCCGAGAACAAGGGCGACTGCGTTGCTGAGGGCGACCTTGTCCCAGAGGCTCCGCTCGACACCGCCCATCTTGCGGCGCTCGACCAGGTGAACCGCAGCTTCAACACCTCCATCACCCCCATGACCGACATGGACCATTACGGCGAGGTGGAGCGCTGGGCCTATCCCGACGACGGCAAGGGCGATTGCGAGGATTACGTGCTCGCCAAGCGCCGCGCGCTGATTGGCCTCGGCTGGCCCGCCTCGGTCCTGCTCATCACGGTGGTGCGCGACAAGGAAGGCGACGGCCACGCCGTGCTGACCGTCGTGACCGACCGCGGCGACCTGATCCTCGACAATCAGGAAAACCAGATCCTGCCCTGGCAGGACACCGGCTATCGCTATGTGAAGCGCCAATCGCAGGGTGACCCCAACTTGTGGGTTTCGCTGGGCGACACGCGCTCTCCCCCGGTGGTGGGCGGCGGGCGGTGAGCCTGCCCCGCCCTGCCCTCAGTCGATCCGCTTGAGGCTTGCGGCGAAGCGTTTCCAATTGGCCTGATAGTGCTGCGCCGTCACCTTAAGGCGGGCGATGGCGGCGGCATCGAGTTCGCGCACGACCCGCGCCGGGGCGCCGACGATCAGGGAATTGTCGGGAAATTCCTTGCCCTCGGTCACCAGCGCATTGCTGCCGACCAGGGAATTGCGCCCGATCCGCGCGCCGTTCAGCACCGTGGCGCCCATGCCAATCAGACTGTCCTCGCCCACGCTGCAGCCGTGCAGCATGGCCATGTGGCCAACCGTGACGCCCGCGCCAAGATGGATCGCAAACCCCGGGTCCGTGTGCAGCACGCAGTTTTCTTGGATATTGGTCCCCGCGCCGATGAAGATCGGCTCGTTATCGCCCCGGATCACCGTGCCGAACCAGATGCTTGCCTCTTGCGAAACGATGACCCGGCCGATCAGCGTGGCATCCGGCGCGATCCAATAGGTGCCCGCGGCCGGCAGTTCGGGACCGACCCCGTCCAGGGAATAAAGCGGCATATATCCCAATCTCCGCGCGCCGCGGTGTCCGGCGCATTCGGCCCTTGCCTAGCGCGCCTGGACTTCAAGGGCTAGGTCGCCGCGCCGAGACACCGCCGGCGTGCGCCGCGACGCGCTGGGATCAGGCGGCGCGGCTCGGAGGCTCCGGGCAATCGGCCGCCGCCACCTTGCGCCCGCCGTCGCAGGGACCGGCAGACCCGTCGGAGGCCTGCGCCGCCCCCGCACCTTTGCTTGCCGTGTCCAGAGGCGCCGTATCGTGCGCCACCGCGCCGGGATCGCTGGCCGCCGCCCCTCCCCTTCCCTGCTCGCGTGCGCGATCGGCAAGAAGCGCATATTCCATCCGCAACTTTTCGAGCGTCGCCTCGTCAAGGTCCTCCAGATCCAGCAATGCGTTGCGCGGACCCTCGGTGCGGGCGATCAGCTCGTCTAGCTTGATCTGGAGCGCGGCCGTGTCCCGATTCTGGCTGTTCTGGATCAGGAAAACCATCAGGAAGGTGACGATGGTGGTGGAGGTGTTGATGATTAGCTGCCAGGTATCATTGTAGTGGAATAGCGGCCCGGTCGCACCCCAGACAAGGATAATACCGACCGCGCACACGAAGGTGGCGGGCTTGCCGGCATAGCGGGACACCTCCTGCGCCAGACGCGTGAAGAACGGGCGCGGGGCGTGGCCGCGTTCCACCTGGTGCGCATCGGGAAGCCGGGAGCCGGGAGGCAGAGACGAAGCGGGGAAAGAAGATGAGGCGGGCATGGCTATGTTTCCTGTTCCAGGATGGAACGTGCCGCCGTGCTCGAGGTTCCTCACCATGAGCGGTGCAATGGGGACACAACCGGCGTCCCCCCGCCCCAAGCACGCGAAAGGCCGATCCATGACTGTCGCCATGATCCTGCTTCCCCTGTTCGTGGAAGTGGGCCTCACCTTCCTGCTGCTGTTTGCGCTGCTGCCGGTGCGCATGCGCGCGCTTTCCAGCGGCGAGGTCGCTCGCGCCACCGCCGCCGACGATACCAGCGCCTATCCGGTGCACGCCCAGCGCTTCGCCAACGCCTTCTCGAACCAGTTCGAACTTCCGGTGCTGTTTTACGTCATCACCGTGCTCGCCCTGTTCACGCGCAAGGCGGACATCGTGTTCGTCATTCTCGCCTGGGTGTTTGTGCTTTCCCGCATCGCCCATGCCCTGATTTTCACGACCGCAAATCAGCTGACCACCCGCTTCGCCGCTTATGCGGTGGGCGCCATCGCGCTCGCCATCATGTGGGTTCTGTTCGCGCTCGCCATCCTGCTCAATGTGTGAAGCCTGGGTGATTGACAGGACCGCCGCGCCAGCCGAGGAGTGCGGCTCACGCATTTCCTGGATTGTCCTGCGATGGAAGACCCGTCCCGCCATGTCCGTGCCGTCGGCGATCTCGACATCCTGTTCGTCATGGCAACGCAGATGGAATACGGCCCGCATCTGCGCACGCGCATCAATCCCCTGATCACCGGCGTGGGGCCGGTGGAGGCGGCGATGGCGACCACCCATGCGCTCGCCCACCTCGCCGCCGCCGACGCTTTGCCCGATCTGGTGTTCACGCTCGGCTCGGCGGGCGCCCGTGCGCTGGAGCATGCCGGCATCTATCAGGTCTCGCACCTCGCCTATCGCGACATGGACGCGTCCCCGCTCGGCTTCGAGAAGGGGCGCACGCCGTTCCTCGACCTGCCGGCCCTGGTGGAGATCCCCCACCAGATTCCCGGCATCGCGGCCGCCTCGCTCTCCACCGGCGGCGGCATCATTTCCGGCGCGGCTTATGATGCCATTTCCTGCGACATGGTGGACATGGAGACCTTCGCGGTGCTGCGCGCCGCCCAGCGGTTCGGCGTGCCACTGGTGGGCTTGCGCGGCATCAGCGACGGACGCTCCGAATTGTCCCGCTATGAGGATTGGACGGAGTATCTGCACATCATCGACGAGCGGCTCGCCGCCGCCCTCGACCATTTCGAAGCGCAGGTGAAAGCCGGCGCCTTCCTTCTCGACCCAAGGACCTGATTGAATTGATCCCCTCAGCCCGCCTGTCCGCCGCCATCGAGGTGCTCGGCGATATCGCCGTGAAGCGCCGCCCCGCCGGAGACAGCCTCAAGGAATGGGGCCTCACGCACCGCTTCGCCGGCTCCGGCGACCGCGCCGCCATCTCCGGTCTCGTGTTCGACACCTTGCGTCGGCGCGCCTCGGCGGCCCACGTGATGGGTGCGGAGACGCCGCGCGCCCTGGTGCTCGGCACGCTGGCGGTGATGCGCGGCCTCGATCTCGACGCCATTTCGCGCCTGTGCGACGGCGCGCGCTTTGCCCCTGCACCGCTCAGCGCGGAGGAAACCGCCCGCCTCGCCAATCCGAGCCTTGAGACCGCCGCCCCTTGGGTGAAAGGCGACTACGCCCAATGGCTTGATCCCTATCTGAACGTCGTGTTCGGCGCGGATCGGGTCGACGAGGGCCGCGCGCTTGCCTCCCGTGCACCTCTGGACCTGCGGGTCAACACGCTGAAATCCACTCCCGAAGCCGCGCTGGTGGAACTCTCCCATCTCTCGCCCCAGCCCGGCCAGTGGTCCCCGCTCGCGCTGCGCATCATTCTCGATGCCGAAGGCAAGGCCCCGCCCCTCACCTCCGAGGGCGCGTTCGTGAAGGGCGAAGTCGAGGTACAGGATGAGGGCTCGCAGATCGCGGCGATCCTCGCGAGCCCCCTACCCGGCTCGCAGGTGCTGGACCTGTGTGCAGGAGCAGGCGGCAAGACGCTCGAATTCGCCGCCCTCATGGACAATAAGGGCCAGCTCTACGCGCATGATTCCGACATCCGCCGCCTGAAGCCGATCCACGAGCGCCTCGCCCGCGCCGGGGTGCGCAACGTGCAGATCCGCGCGCCGCGCGGGGATGCCGACGTGCTCGCCGACCTCGCCGGTCAGATGGATCTCGTGCTGGTGGACGCCCCCTGCACCGGAACGGGCACCTGGCGCCGCAACCCAGACGCGAAATGGCGCATGCGCCCGGGCGCGCTCGCCGAGCGCACCGCCGAGCAGGCCAAGATCCTGGAACAGGCCACCCGCTACGTGAAGAGCGGCGGGCGCCTCGCCTATGTCACCTGCTCGCTGCTGGACGTGGAAAACGGCGCCCAGATCCGGGCGCTGCTGGAGACGCATCCGGATTTCTCGGTTGTCCCGCCGATGGAGACGGTTCTGGCCCTCGGCAGCCAGGGCCTCGCCTTGCGCACCGCCGCCCTGGAAAGCCCGGAAGGCCTGCTGCTGACGCCGCGCCGAACCGGAACCGACGGGTTCTTCGTGAGCGTCCTGAAGCGCGCATAAGGCACGGCACCGGCTCCGGACGGAACCTTCCCTCTCCCGCAGCGTCCTTAGCGCAGCGGTTGCGCTCGCGCGCCCATCGGAACCCGGGAGATTGCCATGTTCGTTATCCGCCTGCTCGTGGTGCTCATTCTCGCCGTCGGCGGGTATTGGGCCTATTATGTTTTCGCTGCGCCTTCGCCCTATGACCAGATCGGCGTCGCCATCAATTCCCATCTGCCGGAAGAAGCCCGCGCCTATGGCTGCGGCGAGCTGAAAAAGCGTCATACCTCCGCCACCGCCGCCCCCGAAGGCTGCGAAGGCCATTGGGTTTCGATCTGAGGCGCCACGCGCCCTGCGTCCACGACATGCGAGGGCCGCGCCGCACGGTGCGGCTCGGCTTTTGCAATTCGCGACTTTGCCGTTAAAGGAGGGCGCAATCCTCGCCACTCCCGCCGGAAAGCCGCGCCGCCATGAAAGACACCGTCCTCATTATCGATTTCGGCAGTCAGGTCACCCAGCTCATCGCCCGCCGGGTGCGCGAGGAAGGCGTCTATTCCGAAGTGGTGCCGTTCCAGAAGGCGGGCGAAGCGTTCGCGCGCATGAAACCGAAGGCGGTCATCCTCTCTGGCGGCCCCGCCTCCGTGCCCGATGGCGACAGCCCCCGTGCCCCGCAGGAGATCTTCGACGCCGGCATTCCCGTGCTTGGCATCTGCTACGGCCAGATGACCATGGCCGAGCAGCTCGGCGGGGCGGTCGAAAGCGGGCATCATCGCGAATTCGGCCGCGCCACGGTGACGGTCGAACACGATTCCCCGCTCTTCGACGGCATCTGGAACCAGGGCGAAGGCCACACCGTGTGGATGAGCCATGGCGATCGCATCACCGCCCTGCCCCCCGGTTTCGTCGTGAAGGGCACCTCCCCCAACGCCCCGTTCGCCGTCGTCGAGGACGAGGCGCGTCGCTTCTATGGACTGATGTTCCACCCCGAAGTCGTGCACACCCCCGATGGCGCCCGCCTGCTCTCCAATTTCGTGCGCAAGATCACTGGCCTTTCCGGCGATTGGACCATGGGCGCCTTCCGCGAAAGCGCCATCGCCAAGATCCGCGCGCAGGTGGGCGACAAGCGCGTGCTCTGCGGCCTCTCCGGCGGGGTGGATTCGGCGGTCGCGGCGGTGCTCATCCATGAAGCGATCGGCGACCAGCTCACCTGCGTGTTCGTCGACCACGGGCTGATGCGCCTGGGCGAGGCCGAGCAGGTGGTTTCGCTGTTCCGCAACACCTACAACATCCCGCTCGTGCATGTGGATGCCTCCGAGCTGTTCCTACGGGAATTGGCTGGCGTCTCCGATCCAGAAACCAAGCGCAAGACCATCGGCAAGTTGTTCATCGACGTGTTCGATGCCGAGGCCAAGAAGATCGCGGCCGACGGCAAGGGCGCACCCGATTTCCTCGCCCAGGGCACGCTCTACCCCGACGTGATCGAAAGCGTCTCGTTCACCGGCGGCCCTTCGGTGACCATCAAGAGTCACCACAATGTGGGCGGCCTTCCCGAGCGCATGAACATGAAGCTGGTAGAGCCGCTGCGCGACCTGTTCAAGGACGAGGTGCGGGTGCTCGGCCGTGAACTCGGCCTGCCGGAGAGCTTCGTCGGCCGCCATCCCTTCCCCGGCCCCGGCCTCGCGATCCGCTGCCCCGGCGAGATCACCCCGGAGAAGCTGGAGATCCTGCGCAAGGCCGACGCTATCTATCTGGAAGAGATCCGGGCCGCCGGCCTTTACGACGTGATCTGGCAGGCGTTCGCGGTGCTGCTGCCCGTACGCACCGTGGGCGTGATGGGCGACGGGCGGACCTACGACCACGTGCTCGCCCTGCGCGCCGTGACCTCGGTGGACGGCATGACGGCGGATTTCTATCCCTTCGACATGAACTTCCTCGGCCGCGCCGCCACCCGCATCATCAACGAGGTCAAGGGCATCAACCGGGTCGTCTACGACGTCACCAGCAAGCCCCCGGGCACCATCGAGTGGGAGTGAACTAGGGTGGTTTCAGACCATCCCGCGCCGTGCCGGAAATCGCACGGACTCGTTGACTGACAAGGATTATTTTTCCCACTCCGTATCGCTGCGTGTCACCCCAGCCGAGCCACTTTGTTGGTACCGATGTTGGTATGGCGCAGGATGGTCGAAAAACGGGCTTCCGATACCAACAGGGCCTCTTGATGGTATCCGTTCGCCCCCCGACCGGATGCGGATTTATGAGCGAACTCACTGATAAAGAACTGAAAAATCTGAAGCCGAGGGCCAAGCTCTACAAGGTGACGGACCGCGACGGGATGTACGCGGCCGTCACCGCGACCGGGGTCGTCTCGTTCCGGTATCAGTACCGGGTGAGCGGGCGGCAGGAGGTCTTGACCTTCGGCCGTTATAGCGTCGAGGCGGCGCGCAAGCTGACACGGGCGCCCGACGCGCTGGAATACGGCATGGAGGTGTCGCTTGCGGAGGCGAGGTCGCTGATCGAGCGCGCCCGGCGTCAGGTCGAGCGGGGAACCTCAACGCAAGGCGGGTATGCCGCTTGGCGTGGCGTGGTCCCCGGCGTTGGCCCTAGGTGCGATGTGCTGGCGGCGACGGGTGCCACTCCCTCGGTCGATTGAGGGCCGCTCGGTTAAACTCGGCCGGCGCTGGCAATATCCTGCGCGATGGCCTGCAGGCGCTGCTGCAGGCGCGGGGCGACAAAATCGAGGAAGGCGCGCAATTTCAGCGGCTGCTGCTGGTGTGCGGCATGGACCAGATGGACGGGCATCGGCGGCGGCGCCCGATCCGCCAACAGGGGCAAGAGCGCTCCGGCGCGGACGCTGGCCACCGCCTGGTAGGAAAGCAGGCGGGCGATCCCGACACCCGCGACCGCGCCGCCCACCACGCCGTCCGCGGTGTTCACCGAGAAGCGCGGGGTGATCGTCACCTGATGCTCGGTATTCCCTTCGACAAAGGGCCATTCCCGGTAGCGTTGCAGTCCTTCGAACGCGATGCAGTCGTGATTGGCGAGGGCGGCGGGCGTTTCCGGGACGCCCCGCCGTTTCAGATAATCCGGGCTCGCGCAGACGACCCATCGGATGTCGCCGACCCTGCGCGCCATCAGGGCGCTGTCCGGCAGGCGGCCGATCCTGACCGCCACATCCACATGGTTTTCCACGAGATCGATCACGCTGTCGAACAGGACGAGCCGCACGGTCACCTCGGGATAAGCGGCGAGGAAATCGTGGACGATCGGCGCAACATTAAGCGCGCCGAATGCGATCGGCGCGGTGACGAGCAACTCGCCGCGCGGGGCCCGATATTCGCCCGAGGCCGCGCGCTCTGCTTCCGACAATTCCTCAAGCACCCTGCGGGCCGAGGCGACATATGCCGTGCCAGCCTCCGTGAGCAGCAGCTTGCGGCTGGTCCGGACGACGAGTTGCGAACCGAGAAAGCTCTCAAGGTCGGAAACGCGGCGGCTGACCGTGGGCAAGGGAACATTGAGCGAACGGGAGGCCGCAGAGAGGCTTCCGCCATCGACCGCCGCGACCAGGGTGCGCATCGCCTCGAACCGGTCCATCACCCTCTCGCTTTGTGGAAGCCAGGCTTCCGAAGGTAGCACCTGCTAAGCGATTTCGGAAGGGAGTACTCAAATCCTGCGAGAGCGAAACAACTGACCCAGGAGAAAACACGATGTCCCGAATTCCAACCCCCGCTGTGGAGCAGGCACCCGAAAAATCGCAGCCCCTGCTGGCTGCCGTCCAGAAGCAGCTCGGTACGGTGCCGAACCTGTTTCGCATCGTTGCCAACAGCCCGTCGGCGCTGGAAGCCTATCTCGGCATCTCCGGCGCGCTCGGCAAAGGCGCCCTGCCGGCGCCGACCCGCGAGCGGATCGCCCTTGCGATCGCCGAGGTGAACAGCTGCAGCTACTGCCTGTCCGCCCACACTTATATCGCCCGCAACCGCGCCAAGCTCGATGACGCGGAAATCACCGCCAACCGCAACGGGGCCTCAAACGATATGAAGGCGGACGCTGCCGTGCGGTTCGCCGTGAAGCTGGCCCGCGGGCGCGGACAGGCGAGCGATGCCGATATCGCGGCGCTCAAGCAATCGGGATATTCCGATGCGGAGATCGTTGAAATCATTGCGCACGTCGCGCTCAATACTTTCACCAACTACGTCAATGAAGCCTTGAAGACCGAAATCGACTTCCCCGTCGTGACGGCCCGCACAGCCGCCGCCGCCTGATCCTTCCCGCACGTTCAGCAAGAAACGATGAGGGCGCGAAGCCGTGCCCGCAAACCCTTCCTCACGTCCGAAATCCAGGAACATTCCCATGACCGTTCGTTTCAACACCGTCGATGTCGATGGCCTCAAGCTGTTCTATCGTGAAGCCGGCGATGCGCGCCGCCCGACCGTGCTGCTGCTGCACGGCTTCCCGAGCGCGAGCCACATGTTCCGTGACCTGATCCCCGAACTAGCGGGCCATTATCATGTGGTCGCTCCCGACCTGCCGGGCTTCGGTATGACCGAACAACCGGCCCGCGATCAGTTCGCCTATACGTTCGAGAACATCGCAAATGTCATCGCCCGCTTCACGGAAGTGCTCGGGCTCGCCAAATTCGCCATCTATGTCTTCGACTATGGCGCTCCGGTCGGCTTCCGGCTGGCGGTGAAGCACCCCGAGCGGATCACCGCGATCATCACCCAGAACGGCAACACCTATCTCGAAGGCGTGTCGGGCGCTTTCGCCCCGGTGATGGCCTATTGGAACGAGCCCACCCAGGCCAATCGCGACGCCCTGCGCGGCTTCCTGGCGCCCGAGACGACGCTCTTCCAATACACCCACGGCGTCGACGATCCGAGCAAGGTCTCGCCCGACGGCCGCAACCTGGATGACTTCTATCTGGCGCGCCCGGGCAATGACGAGATCCAGCTCGACCTGCTTCTGAATTACCAGACCAACGTCGCCCTCTACGACACGATCCAGGGGTATCTGCGCGAACACCAGCCGCCAGTGCTGGCGGTATGGGGCAAGAACGACCCGTTCTTCATTCCGCCCGGCGCCGAGGCCTTCAAGCGTGACGTGCCTTCGGCGGAAGTGCGCTTCGTCGAGAGCGGACACTTCGCGCTGGAGACCCACGCCGCCGAGATCGGCGCCGCGATGCGTGCCTTTCTTGCCCGGCATGTCGGCTGATCCCTGGCCGGGCGCCGCCTGCTCGTCGGCGCCCGGATCTTGAACCCATGGGACGGCGTCGACCGTCCGGCACCGGAGAACCACCATGACCAACGCCCGCGAGATTGTTCGCAGTTTCTACGAGATGCTTTCGAAAGGTGACGCGCCCGGCGCGCTTAGCCTGATGTCACCCGATATCGAGTGGACGACGATGTGGCACTACAAGGTCGAGGGCCGAGGCCCCGACCGGGTCGCCGAGGGCCTGTTCAAGCCGCTGATGGCGGAATGGTCGCGCTTTTCCCTGGTGCCGACCGAATTCATCACCGAGGGCGAAACCGTCGTGTCTCTCGGAGATTTCACCGGCGTCCACGGCTCGACCGGCAAGACCTCGAACGCCCGCTATGCCCACGTCTGGACCGTTCGTGACGGCAAGATCGCGACCTTTCGCCAGTACATCGACACGTTGGCCATCGCCGAGGCGCGCGTCTGATGGAGCGCGTGGCAATCATCACCGGCGCCAGTCGCGGTATCGGACGCGCAACAGCCGTTCGGCTGGCGCGCGATTTCAGCGCTGTGGCGCTGGTGGCGCGAACGCCGGACGCCTTGGCTGAGACGGCTGAGCGGGTCCAGGCCGCAGGAGCGACGCCGCTTCCTTTGGTCCATGATCTGCGCCAGCCGGATGCGGCTGGAGCCGTTGTCGCAGCGACGCTTCAGCGCTTCGGGCGGATCGACGCCGTCGCCTGCATCGCCGGCGCGGTTTCACCGGCCGACCTGTTTGCGCTGACGGACGAACAATGGAACGACGGAATGGCGCTCAAATTCCATTCCGCACGGCGCCTGACGATCGCGGCATGGGATGCGCTCAAGGCGACGCACGGCTCGGTCGCGATCATGTCGGGGACAACAGCCTCTACGCCCAAGGCATCGCTCGCCGCAGTCGGTACGATCAATGCGGCGATCCTCGCCCTCGCCAAGGCCTTCGCCGATCGGGGGATAAAGGACGGGGTGCAGGTCAATACGATCCTGCCCGGATCGGTCATGACCGACCGCCGCCTGACGATGCTTCATGGCTATGCCGACACGAACGGTCTCTCGATCGATGCAGCCATCGATCGGTTCGCGACGGAGGCGGGCATCGCCCGCTTCGGGCAGCCGGAGGATATCGCCAACGCCATTGCCTTCCTCTTCGCAGCCGAAAGCCATTGGATCACCGGCACGGCGTTCCGGGTCGATGGCGGCGAAACAAAGGAACTTTGACCTTACGGGTTAAGGCCGGGGGGGCGAGGTTGGCCCCTCGGGCTTCGCCGATATTGCAGCAAGGCTCGCTGACGGTGATCGTCAGCGAGCCTTTTCGGTTTCTAAGCGCCCTTCCGGTATGTCACGCCTCGGCAGACTTCGCCGCCATGGTTGCTTTCGCCCACCAAGCCAGTTCGTCCAGGGACGTCTTCGTCGAGGGCAGGAGGTTCGCCTCGATGTCTTCGATGGGCTTGTTTCCGAACGCCGGATGCACGGCGAAGAAATCGCTGCCGCCGATATGGACGGCGGCATGTGTCGAAACCATCTGAAGTTCGATTGCGATCAAGCGCAGATGCTCGATCGCACGCACGCCGCCGAGGCCGCCGTAGCCGATGGCCGTGAACGGCTTGCGGATCCACTCTTTGTAGGCCTGATCGAGCGCATTCTTCAAAACGCCCGTAATCGAATGATTATATTCCGCGGTGACAAAGATGAAGCCATCGAAGCGGGCAATGGTCTGCTGCCAGCGGATGGCCTCCGGGTTCTGGCTCGGCATCCACATGTTGGAGGCGATCTCGTCGAAGAAGGGAAGCGGATGATCGCGCAGATCGACCAATTCGACATCCATGTCGCCACGTGCCTGAGCCTGCTTCAGGATCCATTGCGCGGGCACGTCGGCAAATCTGGTGGGGCGGGTGGAGCCGACGATGACGGCGATCCGGGGCCTGGAATTCATGCTGTCCTCATATATGCTGGTATCTCGGAGTAACCAGATTACGAGGGGTGGCCATGTCCGAACAAGGAGGCACTTTGGCGAAACCAGATGTCCACGGGGATACCGCACAGTGCGAACACATCAGCCGAATGCTCGCGCGGATCAGCGATAAGTGGACCCTCCTGGTGGTGCGCGTGCTGGGGCATGGACCGTGCCGCTTCAACGCATTGCGGCGGGAGGTCGGTGAAATCAGCCAGAAGGTGCTCGCATCGACGCTGCGGGAGCTGGAGGAAAACGGCTTCGTGTCCCGCACGGTTACGCCGGTCAACCCGCCCCAGGTCGAATATGCGCTGACGGATCTGGGGCGCGAGTTCCTGATGCCCGTGCAGGCGCTGGCGGAATGGGTCGTGGCAAACTCCCCGCGCATGGATGCGGCGCGTGCCGCTTATTTGAAACGGCGCGCCGGCAGCTGATCCTTCGCCGGCGCCACGATCATCGGGCATCAGGTGCGCAGCTTCCGTAAAGCGATAGGAAGGGTTTCGAAGGAAGGGCGTTCTGGCGAATAACGGAAAGTCCTACATAGGTCTCGAAGGAGACAACGATGAAGAACAGCGATTTCATAAAGAACCCCGACGCTCTGGCGGCCCTCTCGCCGGAACAGTATCGGGTGACGCAGGAGAACGGCACCGAGCGCCCCTTTGCGAACGCGTATTGGGACAACAAGGAGCCCGGCCTCTACGTGGACGTGGTTTCCGGCGAGCCGCTCTTCGCATCGGTGAACAAGTTCGAGAGTCGCTCGGGCTGGCCGAGCTTCACTCGCCCGGTCGAGGGCGCGAAAATCGTCGAGCATGTCGACGAAAGCCACGGGATGCGCCGCACCGAGGTCCGCTCGGGCCATGGCGACAGCCACCTCGGCCATCTTTTTCCGGATGGTCCGGCGGCCCAGGGCGGCATGCGCTACTGCATCAACTCGGCGTCATTGCGCTTCATTCATCTCAAGGATCTCGAGGCTCAGGGCTATGGTGAATACCGGCGCCTGTTCGAGAACGAAGGAAAGGCTTGAACCATGACAGACAAGACACAACGCGCCGTTCTGGCGGGCGGCTGTTTCTGGGGCATGCAGGATCTGATCCGCAGGCAGCCGGGCGTGGTCGCCACGCGCGTCGGCTATTCGGGCGGCGACGTGCCCAACGCCACCTATCGCAACCATGGCACCCATGCCGAGGCGATCGAGATCGTCTTCGATCCCGACCGGACGACGTATCGCCAGATCCTGGAATTCTTCTTCCAGATCCATGATCCGACCACGAGAAACCGCCAAGGCAACGATATCGGCACCAGCTATCGTTCCGCGATCTTCTATGCGGACGACGCCCAGAAGGCGGTGGCGGAAGACACGATCGCCGATGTCGAGGCTTCCGGGCTCTGGCCCGGCAAGGTCGTCACCGAGCTCTCCCCCCTCGGGGATTTCTGGGAGGCGGAGCCCGAGCATCAGGATTATCTGGAGCGGATCCCGAACGGCTACACTTGCCACTTCATCCGGCCGGGCTGGAAGCTGCCGCGCCGCGTCGATGCGGCGTGAACCATAAGAAACCGCTGGACTAAAAGATGAGACGGCGCCGGAAGCCCGCAGGAGGGCTTCCGGCGCTGCGTGCGCTTTGCGGGCCGCGACACGCCGAGGACCGTCGGAACATCATGGGGAGCGGCGGCAGCGCAGTGCGCTCCGGTCAACGAGCCGCCACCCCTGCCCTACCGGATCGCACCCGAGGGTCCAAACCGCTCCGTCCGTATGTTGCCCGCCATGTGGCCCATCGCGACGAGATGTTCGGCAATCGTTTCGACGAATGCCGCTGGCCCGCATACATAGACGTCGGGATTTCCCGCCGGGGTGAATTGCCGGCGGGTCAGCATCACGCGGCCGATGCGGCCTCGCTCTCCCGTCCACCCGGAAGGAGAAGTGCGGGTCAGGGTGTGGGTGAGCGTGAAGGCGGGGGTCTCTGCGGCCAGCCGGTCGAGTTCGGCGCGATAGATGATCTGCTCGATGCTCCGCGACGAATAGAGCAGCCGGGCAGGCTGCGTCGCGCCGGCCGTGGCGCGGGACCGCAGCATGGACATCAGCGGCACGATGCCGGAGCCGCCCGCGATGAGAAGCAAGCCATAATCATACTCCGCGGACCACGCAAAATAGCTCCCGATCGGTCCGCGGATCTCAATCTGGTCGCCGACCCGCAGTTCCTCGTGGAGGAAGCCAGAAACCTCTCCATCGGGCACGGCGTCGATGGTCAGTTCGACAAGTGGCCCCGAGCCGGCGCCGGAAGCAATCGAGTAACTCCTCTGCGCGACATAGCCGTCCTCGGCGGTGAGCCGCAGGTCGACATGCTGCCCCCCAAGATGCCCGGGCCAGCCGGGCACATCGAAGCTGATCGTCTTGACCGTGGCGGTCTCGTTGCGGATCGCCATCACCGTCGCGACCCGCCATTGTGCGGTCGCCCTTGCCGCGTCGATCATCGATCACCCGCGTAGCGTTGCTCGCGCCAGGGATCGCCGCGACGATGGTAGCCCTGCGATTCCCAGAAGCCGGGCGTGTCCGCCTCGCGAAAGGCGAGGCGCCGCACCCATTTCGCGCTTTTCCAGAAATAGAGGTGCGGCACCAGCAGCCGCGCCGGCCCTCCGTGGGAGGGGAGGAGCGGCAGATCTTCAAAATGGGTCGCGATCATCGCGCGCGCTTCGATCAGATCGGCGACGAGCAGGTTGGTTGTGTACCCGCCATCGCAATGCGCCATGAGGAAGCCGGTCGGCGGGGCCTCCAGCCCGGCGGCGCGCAAGAGGTCGTCGATGGTGACCCCGCGCCAGCGCGTATCGAACTTCGACCATTTGGTGACACAGTGAATATCCGAGGTGATCTCGGTCTGCGGCAGCGCCTCGAACTGCTCCCAGTTCCATTTCCCAAGCAGCGCGCCGCCATGCTGCAGGGCAAGGCTCCAGCGATCGATCTGCGTGTGTGGCGTCGGGCCCGCGGTCAGCACGGGGAACTCCGGCGTCAGGAACTGGCCCGGCGGCAATCGCAGGCGATCGGCGTCTCCGTCCCGGCGCTTGCCTTTAAAGCCTCTCGTTACGAGCACTGTTTGTTCCTCCAGAATAAATCGTCGCAGAAAAACCCTGAGGCCGAAAGGCTCCGGCGGCGGCTGCAAACATCGCTCCGTGCGCCGAAAAATTGCCCCTCCCGCAATATGAGAGGCGACCGCAAATCCGATTCTTCAGTCCATAAGATGTGAGATCTCATCTGCAACATCAGCAGCTGTCTGCCGGAGGAGCTTCAGCGTCTGCACGGTTCTCCGCGCACCGTTCTCTCCAAGGAAGAACATATGGTTGCCCGGCAGCGTCGCGCTCAGCCGCCGGGCAGCGTTCTCGACATGCTCGACCAGCGATGCCCATTTTCCGGGGGAAAGCGCGGCCAGCTTCTCCGACTGCGAGAAGACGAGACCTTCGCAAAGCTGCTGGGTAATGTAGACGCCCCATGTGGAGCGGTCCGTGAGCGCGTGCCGGGCATCGATCGCAGAGGCGTGCGTCATCAAGGCGAGCGGCGGAAAGGCGCGATACTGCGCGGTGCCGATCTCGCGCGCGTCTTCGGCTGGCTCGTGGATGAATACTCCGTTTTTGGAACGCATCGCCGATGCCGCAAGCCCGACCGGAAAATCGCCGGTCATCTCACGGACAAACTCGTCGGCTTCGAGTGCCGAATGGCCGTCCACGACGTTCTGATCCGCGAGGCATCGGAGCAGCCAGTCGAGATAGGCACCCCGGATCGAGGCCAGGCCGCTTGCGGCCGGCTTCAGGTGGTCGAGGCCAGGCAAGGTATTGGGGAGCGCCGATGCGCCCGCCATCGCGACGAAAAGTTCGATCCCCTTTCCTCTGCTTCGCAGCGCCGCATGAAGCGGCTCCGCAATCCGCCCTGCCATGCTCCAGCCGAGCACGATGGCGTTGCCACGCAGACCGTTCCGGTCCACGTAACGGGCGATGATCTCGGCGCTCTGTTCCGCCCAGTCCGTGACCGAAAACTGTGGGAACGGGGCGTCGAACACACCGCTGTTGTCGATGGGATAGGACAGGACCAGCGAGGGAAATCCTTCCTCATGCAGCCAATGGCACAGGAAATCGGCGGCCCGTCCCCCGGGCGGTCCATAAGCGATGCGGCCGAGCACCCCTCCTCCTGTGACGAACACCACGACGGGAAGATCCGGTCGCCCAGGTTCGAACCGCACGAGAGCCGGATAGCCGGCTGCCTCAGTCAACTCCTCGCCCGGAAAGAGCATTGGGGATCTCGTCTGTGCTTGAGCCGGAGCGCGCCATGTCGTGGCCAAGGCTACGCCGAGCATCGCGACTTGACGACGATTAAGGTCGCAGACAACCACGCTCGAAACCTCCATGTCGCGTCCGCCCCCGGCGCCCGTCAGCCCACGTTCTGGCGCGTCGCGTAGCCCGGAGGCAGATCTTCCGGTGCGCAGGCGATCACGCTCTCGTTGTCGCGCCCGCAATCCTCCACGAAGGTGATATCGGCGAACTCATCGACGAGCAGAGTCGGATAGGTCGGCCCCACATCACGATACCGGCGCATAAGACCGACCTTCGGGTTCTGGAAGCCGATGATCTTCTTCGGCTCTTGCTGGATCCAGTGCGGGAAGAAGGTCGCGCCGTGGGCGCGGTTCTCTTTGAGATTGTAAGCGACGCTCACGCAGGTGCCAGTCGGCTCGTGCCAGGAAACCTTGTACACGTCATCGGCAAGGCGGACGATGTGGACCTCCTGGCCCTTGACCCAGCGCCCGCCGACCATACCGCCATGCACGCGATAATCGATGGTGCGGTCATTCTTGAAATACATCTCATACTGCCAGCCGTTGGCATAAGTATAGATGATGTGCTTGCCCACAAAGGCGGCGATCTCCTCTGGGTGGGTGGATTCGAATGCATCGGGCATGATCTTCCTCTCTCCGGCGCAGGGGTGATCCCTGGACGACCGGCTGTTGACGGTTGGTGGATGGGGAAAGCGGACTTGACCTTAAATGAACCCGTATTCGCTCCAGCGACGCTTGACCCGGTCGACGATCTCCGCCGGGTAGCCGTGGCGGAATGAGGCGCGCACCGGCAGGACTTCGCCCCATTCGTCGGGCGGCAGGCCGTTGTAGACGATCTTCCCGGTGCTGCCGGCCACCTTCTCGGTGGTGCGCAGATAGGCGACCAGCGGGTCCTGGGCCTCGCCGTGGAAGACGGCATGGCCGAGCAGCGGGTGGCAGCGCGTGGCGAAGGCCCAGGCCAATTCTTTGAAATTGTTCGGATCGATGTCGTCGCTCAGCACGATCACTTTCGGGACGATGACGCCGGCCTTGGTCGAGAACATGACCTCGCCAATACGCCGACACAGCGCGTGCGTGGCGTCGATGCCGGTGCGGCGGCGCCAGTCGCGCGGAACCGTCACCACCAGCCAGTGCAGCGCGCTCTGCAGCGGGATCCACGCCGTGGTCGCGGCGATCCCGGCTGCCCTGAGATCGTGCAGAATCTGGGCTGAAATCATGGTTCCCCAGACCGTGTGGTTCTCCTCCGCCGGCTCCCCTGCGGCGACCACCGGCAGGATCGCACTGTCGCGATGGCTGATCGCCGAGACATGGTAGACCGGGCCGTCTTCGGCCGGGCCGATCGGGATGTAGCCTGGATACTCCCCCATGGGCCCTTCCTTCGCCGTCTCGCCGAGATGCAAATGGCCTTCGATGAGGATTTCCGCGCTGGCCGGCGCTTCGAGGTCGACGGTTCGGCATCGCACGGTCCGGATCGGCCGACGCATCAGGGCGCCGAGCCGGCCGCTCTCATCCACATTGGCCGGCAGCGGCATGGCGCAAATGAAGGGAATGGACGGCTCGACGCCGAGCGCAAGAGCGAAGGGCATCGGCTTGCCGATGTCGGCCCAGGCCTTGGCCACCATGCCGATATGCTGCTGGGGCGCGACGAGCCCGGTCATGCGCTTGTCGTCGATCACCATGATGCGGGCGATCGACCAGTTGGTCCACGCGCCGTCCGGCGTGCGCGCGACGATGCAGCCGAATGTGTTGAGATAGCGCCCGCCGTCGCCGTCATGCAGCAGCGGCACCGGCAGGCGGTTCAGATCCACATCGCCGCCAGTCGCGATGTTCTCGAAGCAGAGCGCGCTTTCGACGATCTCGGGGTCGATGGCGGGCAGATCCAGGCTGCCGGCGACAGCCTCGGCGATATCGGTCCCGCTTGATGTCGGCGGCAGTTCGAGCGATGTGGCCGCGCGGACCATCTCGAGGCCGCGCTGAGCGCTGGTCGCGGCGGGCGCCCCGAGGATGCGGAAGCCGGAGGGATGGTCGGAAAAGGCGCGGAAGAGCGGCGCGGGGGAGCCCGTCTCCGAGCAGTGTCGGATGATGGCGCCGAGTTCCAGGTTCAGCGAGACGGGAGCCGCAACCTCCTGAATTTCTCCCAGGTTGCGCAGGGCCTCAATATATTGGCGCAGATCAAGCAGCGGCATAACAGGCTCCTAGGCCGCCGCGTGAGTGGTTGGGATGCCGGCAATCGGCGTGCCGCTCCAGCGGCGCACCAGGCCCGCATGCATGTCGCGGAGGCCATAGATCTTGCCGGTGGCACCGCTGGTGCCGACGATCATGTGCCGGCGTGGCGGCCGAGTGACCTGCTGTTGCATGGGCATATCCAGTCCCAGTTCGATGGAACCGAGCCTAACCAGCCGGGCCCGGCGCCTCATCGTCAGAACTGTCTATGCGGGAAACGAAACGACCGGCGGGCCGGCCCAAGCCCCTTCAGCGCAGCTGCGGGACAAGCGCCGCGAGGGTCGCCATGGTGCGCTCGAAGTCACGCAGGTTCTCCGCTTCAGACTTGCCCAGGATCGAGCGAATCTGGCTGCGGACGGTCATGAGCGAGACGCCCCTCCTATGCGCCACCTCCTCGGCGCTGGCGCCGCCGGTGAGCGCGACCGCGACTTCCGCCTCGGCCCGGCTGAAGCCGAACATCTCGCACAGCGTGTCGGCCTGCGGCGCCACCTTGCGATTGAGCGGTCGCAGGATCAACAGGGCGAGAGCCTCCCTTGCGCCGCAAGCGTCCGTTCCCTGCACGTCATCGGCAAGGCCCTGCGGCGCCGGGGCGACCATCAGGGCCACCACCGCGCCATTACGGGAGCTCACGCGCATCGCGCCGCCGGTGCCCCCGGACGTGGCGGAGGCCACGAGCCGGCGGAGCACGCCGGCCTCCTCGCGGGACATGGCGGCAAGGTAGACGCCGCTGCCCGCATAGGGCCCCGAGCGCAGGGAGAACAGACCCGAATCCGGGCCGGCGAGATACTTGCGGGCGAGCTCGTTGATGAAGCGGATCTTCAATCCCGCATCGACGACGCTCACGCCCAGGGGAAGCGCGTCCAGCGCGGCCCGTGTGAGGGCGACGGACTGGTCGCTCCGCCCGAGCCGCTCGCGCAGCTCGATGGCGCGCTGCACGTGCGGCATCAGGGTCTTGAGCAGGCGGACATGGGTTTCGTCGAACGCCCCCGCATCGTCGCCGCGGAACACCAGCACCGGGGTTGCCTCGATGATGCCGGCCATGCCGCCGATCACGTGGCGACGCTCGTGATGCCGGGCGAAGTCATAATAGAACTCGCTGTGCAGGAAGTCGGTCTCGGCCACCAGCTCGGCGCCGAGCTTCGCGTTCCCGAGGTGATAGGCCCGTGCCGTCGCAAAGTCGTAGCGAGCCTTGGCGGCATAAGGGTCGCTTGCGTGGAAATGGGCCGCATAGGCCGTCTCGCTGCCGTCGGCGGGCATCAAGAGGTTGCGCGGCCCGCCAGGTCCACCGAGGTTCAGGAGAGCCCGCCGGGCATCGAAAATCCGGCAGATGCGGTCGCCGACGTCGAGCCAGCTGCCGTCTCCGACGCCGGCCTGATAGATGGCGCCGACGCAATCGGCGAGATCGCGCTCCGTATTTTTCACGCTGCCGAGCCTCGAAGGTAGCAAGATGATGGCAGAGAGCCCGCCTGTATTCAATACACTGCGGGCCCGCCTCCGGACCTTCCACGCGCTTCCGAGCGCGGCGGAACGCGGGCTGCCCGGCGCAGGCGGAAAAGGCGGCGGCCATCACCAGTTCTGTCGATGCGGCCCGCACCAGGCGAAACTAGGGTCCGGCCTCATGGATCACAGCCGCGCGGCTCAGCACCGCCGGAACCCTTCCAGAGGCGATCATGACGAAGACCCGCGACCTGACCTGCGCTCTGCTCCGCCGGCACTGCGTCACCGCCATCTTCGGCAGTCCTGGATCGAACGATGTGTCCTTCCTGGAGGACTTAACGTTCGATGTGCCAAGCTCAAGTATATGGTATTGAATAACCATCTTGCAGTTCGGTTGCTCGTAGGAGCGCGCGACCACCAGGTCTGTCCGCTTTCCGATCACGCCAATAGTCAGAGCTTACTTTAAAGGGGACCGGTGCCATGGATGCCGCCTTTCTCGACCTGACGGTTCCGGCGAGTCAAACGGCTGCACGCACGGCCGAGACGGCCGAGGATGACGGAACATTCATCGCGGACCTTGAGGACATCGTCGGGCGCGCGCATGTCCTGACCGGTCCCGAAGCGACGCGGCGCTTTCGCACCGGCATCCGCTTCGGCAGCGGCCCGGTGGTCGCCGTGGTGCGCCCGGGATCGCTGGTCGAGCAGTGGCGCGTCCTCAAGGCCTGCGTCACGGCGGACAAGATCGTCATCATGCAATCGGCCAATACTGGCGTGACCGGCGGCTCCACCCCAGACGGGGACGACTACGATCGCGGCGTGGTGCTCATCAACACCATGCGCATCGAGGGCCTCCACCTCATCAATGATGGCACGCAGGTGGTTTGCCTGCCGGGCACCACCCTGTTCCATCTGGAGAAGGCGCTGGACAAGATCGGCCGCGCACCGCACTCGGTGATCGGTTCGTCGTGCATCGGCGCGTCGGTGTTCGGTGGCGTCTGCAACAATTCCGGCGGCGCCCTGATCCATCGCGGCCCGGCCTTCACCCAGCTCGCTTTGTTCGCGCGGCTGGATGAGGCGGGCGGACTGCATCTCGTCAATCACCTGGGCATCGCGCTGGGCAACGACCCGGAGACGATCCTTCGGCGGATCGAAAGCGGCGACTTCACCGCCGCCGACATCGTCAACGACCCCGCCCGCGCCGCTTCCGACCATGAGTATGCGGACCACGTGCGCGACATCGCGGCGGCGACCCCATCCCGCTTCAATGCCGATCCGCGCCGGCTGTTCGAGGCCTCAGGCAGCGCCGGCAAGGTGATGCTCATGGCCGTGCGGCTCGACACTTTTCCGAAGGAGAAGGAAGAGGTCGTCTTCTACATCGGCTCGAACGACACCGGCGAACTCGAAGGCATTCGCCGCCACATCCTCCAAAGTTTCAAGACCCTGCCCATCGAAGGCGAGTACATGCATCGGGACTCCTTCAATTGCGCAGAGGTCTACGGCAAGGACACCTTCGTGGTGATCCATTATCTCGGCACTGACATGATCCCGCGCCTCTACGCTCTAGAGGCGGCGTTCGACAATATCTGCCGGCGCTTCAGCTTCCTGCCGAAGAATCTCAGCGCCAAGCTGCTACAGGCCTTGAGCCACCTCTTCCCGAAGCATCTGCCAAAGCGCATGACCGACTATCGCGACCGCTTCGCGCATTATCTGCTGTTGAAGATGGGAGATGAGGGGATCGCGGAAGCGCGCGTTTATCTGAAGTCGATCTTTCCTTCGAAGACGGGAGATTACTTCGAATGCACGCCCGACGAGGGCGACAAGGCCTTCCTGCATCGCTTCGCCGCCGCCGGCGCTGCGATCCGCTATCGCGCGGTGCATGACAGGGAAGTGGAAGACATCGTGGCGCTGGACATCGCGCTGCGCCGCAACGACGAGAACTGGTTCGAGACGCTGCCGGCGGAGATCGAGGAGCATCTGATCCGCAAGCTCTATTGCGGGCACTTCTTCTGCCACGTCTTCCACCAGGACTACATCGTGGCGAAGGGCAGCAATTGCGAGGAGATCGAGCACGCCATGTGGAAGCTGCTCGATGGCCGGGGCGCCGAATATCCCGCCGAGCACAATGTGGGGCACCTCTACTTTGCAAAGCCCGCAATGGTTGACCATTTCAAGGCGCTCGACCCCTGCAACGCGTTCAATCCGGGGATCGGGCGCACCACGAAATGCGCCCATTGGGTGCCGCGCGGACAAGCACCAGGAAGGCCCGAGCTGCATTGCGACGGCTGAAGATGACGCCCCCCCGCGCGGGGCGTATTCCCAGAATAAACGGCATGCTCTTCTTGGAGGAAACGATGACGACCCGGACCGGTGGTGAGCTTATCCAGGATTTCATCGAGGCGTATGACATTCCCTTCGTCTTCGGCAATCCGGGGACAACGGAGACCACCTTCCTCGCGGCGGTGGCCGCGTCGAAGGCCACCTATGTGCTGTCGCTGCATGAATCGAGCGCGGTCGGCATCGCTGCCGGCTATGCGCTGATCACCGGCAAGCCGTCCATCGTCAGCCTGCACACCTACCCGGGCCTTGCCAACGGCATGTTCAACATGCGCAACGCGCTCATGTCCGGGGTGCCGTTGCTGGTGATCAACGGGCAGCAGGATTCCCGCTTCCTCATCCACAATCCGGTGCTGGGCGCACCCAATGTGCAACTGGCGGAGACCGCCACCAAATACGCTTACGAGGTGACCCGCACGGACGATCTCGCCGTCGCCCTGCAGCGTTGCTACCTGCATGCGCGGCTCCAGCCGACCGGTCCGGTGTTCCTCTCCATCCCCATGAACTTCATGCTGGAGGAGACCGCGCACACCGCGTTCAAGAAGACCCGCATTATCGAAGATGCGGTGCCGCGCGCCATCGGCGAGGTCGCGGGCGCGCTCAAGGCGGTGCCGGCAGGCAAGCTCGCCATCGTCGCCGATTATGCCGTGGGCGCGGCGCACGGCATCGACGCCGTCAGCCGCATCGCGAGCGCGCTCGGCGCCGACATCTATGCCGCCCCCTTCCACGTGCAGGGCACGGTTGATCCCCTGCATCCCAACTTCCGCGGCCAGCTTCCGCCGACCACGAAGGCGATCAACCAGACGCTGGGCCGCTACCACACCGTGCTGCTGATCGGCGAGAAGGTGGATAGCTTCACCTATGACGGCCTCCAGGCGCTGCCGGCGGACTTGCAGGTCATTCAGATCGCCCCGGCGCCGAGCCAGCTGGGCTTCGACTTTCCCTGCGATATGGCCGTGCTCGGCGACATCCATGCGACTCTGGACGCGCTTGCGTCGGCGCTCGGCGCCGACACGGCGCAAGCAACCGCGCGGACGATCGACGGCGCAGCTCTGGATGCGAAATATCCCGCTACGGGAGCGCACGCGAGCGATGCGCTGATCCTGGCGGTGCTGCGCCATCTCGACCGCTCCACGCACGTCATCACGGAAGGCTCGTCCGAGGACGCCATCGTGCAGGACATGGCGGTGAGCCTCGGCTTCCGGAACGTGCATTTCTCGCCGCGCGGCGGCGGACTGGGCTGGGCCATGCCGCTCGGCGTCGGCATCGGGCTGGCGAGCGGCAAGCACGCCGCCTGCTTCGTGGGCGACGGCGGAAGCTTGTTCTCGATCCACGCCCTGTGGACGGCGGCGAAATATTCCATCCCATCCATCTTCATCTGCTTCGTGAACAACGAATACCGGCTGCTGAAGGACCTGTGGTGCAACGTGATGGGAACCACCATCGCCACCACCCATTTCGTTGGCCTGGATTTCACTGATCCGAACGTGGACATGCGCAAGATCGCCGAGGGCTTCGGCGCGCGCGTCGAGACGATCGACGACCTTCAAGCGGTCGGCGGTGTCCTCTCCCGCGCGCTGGCCCATCAAGGCCCAAGCTTCCTGATCATCGATCGCGAGCCGTGAGCATCGCCGCCACCGCCCCGGGTCGCCTTGGCCCCGGCGGAGCCAACCGCAGCAGATTGGAGGAACGCCCATGTCGGGGGATTTCGAACGAGAGCTGACGAAGCGGGTCTGGAGCGACGATGCATTCGCCGCGCAAGCGGAGCGCGACCCCGTCGCGGCGCTCGGATCCATGGGCGTCGCGGTGCCGGCCGGCGTAAAGGTGAAGATCGTGGTGCAGCGGCGCGACCGGGTCTA
Source organism: Roseixanthobacter pseudopolyaromaticivorans (assembly GCF_043195145.2). Taxonomy (NCBI): domain Bacteria; kingdom Pseudomonadati; phylum Pseudomonadota; class Alphaproteobacteria; order Hyphomicrobiales; family Xanthobacteraceae; genus Roseixanthobacter; species Roseixanthobacter pseudopolyaromaticivorans. Next base: position 769,840 of record NZ_CM195539.1, on the reverse strand, counting down.
CTTCACCATCCCGCCCGCGCGTGCGCCCAACGCGCCACCCCCGTCGGCGCCGCTCAACCAGATGGACCTGTGGTCCAGCCAGGGGCTTTTCATCTGGCTCGTACCCGTCGCTGCCAAATTCAAGCTGCTGGCCCTGCGCAATGCGGCCCGCACCGGGGGAGATCAGCCGTGAGCAATGCCGATTTCGTCGAGAAGAATTACGAGCGCATCGCCGCCGATCCCGACTATCGCGCGAAGCTCCTCGGCGATCCTGTCGGGGTGGTCTGCGCCGAGTTCGGATACACGCCGGGCCCGGATTTCAAGATCGAGATCATCGAGCAGGCGGAAGACACCATCGTCATCATGGTTCCGCCGAAGCCCGAGGCCGGCGCGGACCTGGCGCAGGCGCTTATCGCGGTGACGGAGCGGGTCTTCGACCTGCTCTTTTCGTCCGGCATCGGCGGCTTCTTCATTCCGGACGACAAGCAGAAATGGGTGGTGCGCGAGATGCGGCTGGCCGCGCAGAAGAAGACCGGCCTCGACATCTCGCAATTGTAGGACGCGCGCGCCGCGCCTTGGCAGGACGAACCGAGACGGGGGGAGAACGCACATGATTTCCAAAAACGGAAGGCCGGGCTTCTGGAACAATCTCATCGCGCCGAAGGGCGGTCTGTTCGGCGCGCAGCTCGCCGGCTGGACGCCCGGCCCCGCCGCGAAGTCGGGGCTCGGCTGCCGTGTCCTCGCGGACCAGATGATCGAGGTCGCGCCCGCCGCCGCGCTCGCGGCCGATGTCTATGTGCCGAAGGCTCCCGGCCGCTTTCCCGCAGTCATCTGCTTTGGGGCCTATTCCAAGGAATTACAGGCCGCCGGCGTGCCTGCGGGCAACAACGAGACCGGCAGCCCGCCGGTCTTCACCGACCGCGGCTATGTGCATGTCATCGTGACCCGCCGCGGCATGGGCCGCTCGGACGGGGCCGACGCCGTCTATCTCAACGACACGGACGTCGAAGACCACGCCAAGGTGATCCAATGGGCCGCAGCGCAGCCTTGGTGCGACGGACAGGTGGTGCTGTTCGGCACCTCTTATTACGGGCTGACCCAGCCGCAGGTGGCGCGCGTGTCGCCGCCGGCGCTGAAGGGCTTCTTCACCAACGAGATGTGCACGGACTATTTCCGCCACATCGCCATGTTCGGCGGCACGCCGCAGCCGGATTTCTTCGCGCTCTGGATGGGGGCGAACTTCACGCCCCTGCAATTCCGGCTGCACGTGCCGCCGCTTCTGCGCGCGGTGGTCAGCCACATCACCAACTCGCCCCTGAAGCACCTGTGGTGGCCGCAGCTGAAGAAGCGCATGACGCGGATCATGAAGGCCTTCCAGCGGATGACGCCGACCCCTGCGACGCGGTCGCTGTTCGCCGGCCTCATGCTCGACGGCAAGACCCGGGCGACGAGCGTCCTACCTACGGGGCCGTCGGGTGCGCTGGGGGAGATCAAGGTGCCGTTCGTGGTGGTGCAAAATGCCGGCTACCTCAACCTGCACCAGTTCGGCGCCTACGATCTGTTCCAGAATGCCGGCACGCCGAAGGATCGGCGCTGGCTCATCATTGGCCCTGCGACCTATGAGCTGCCGGTCTATGCGTGGCAGCTGGAGGCGCTCGCCTTCTTCGATCACCTCGTCTACGGCGCGGACAATGGCTATGCCGCGCAGCCGCGGGTGCGCTACTGGACCGAAGGGGCCAAGGACTATCGCAACGCGCCCGACTGGCCGCTACCCGGCAGCACGGCACTGCGCCTTTACCCCGCCTCCAATGGCGCCGACGCCGCAACCCATCGCCTCGACCGCGCGCCGGGCGAAGGCGGGACAAACCGATGGGCGGCGGTGCCCCTCGGCGCCATCGTGACGGCGGGCTTCGACGAGGTGGAGAGCCAGCGCCTCAGCTTCGACATGCCGGTGGAGGCGGAAATGGAGCTGACCGGGCCCGTGACTCTGAGCCTCTCCTTCAGCTGCAACGAGATCGACTCCTACGTGGTCGCCCGCACCGGCATCGTCTCGGCGGACGGCGGCTACCAGATCCTCTCCATGGGCGCGATCCGCCCCGCCTGCCGCAGGATCGACGCCGCGCGCTCCACCGAAACGGAAATCGCCATCGACATCGACACGCCCGAACCGCTGGTGCCGGGCGTGCCGGTGACGCTGCGCTTCAGCCTTACGCCGCAGCCCGTGGTGCTGAAGCCCGGCGAGCGGCTCCGCCTCGACATCGCCAGCCGCACCGACCTCCTGCGCAGCGATGTGAGCCACGGGCACGCGCAATTCGACATGCAGGTGCCGCCCTATTACGCGCGCAACACCCTGCATTACGGGCCGGACACCTACATCGAGCTCGCTCGGGCAGGCGAGGCTGGAAGCGACCTTCATGTCTGAAGCCACCCCCGCGCTCGTATCCACGGCGCTGAGCCGATACGAACTGCTGGCTGATCCCCAGCTGAACAAGGGCACCGGCGCCGCTAAGGAATCATGGGTCGGCCCGCCCCGCGGGCCGTGTTTCGGGTCTATCGAGGGTTGGGTGGGCCCACTTCAATCCGTGGGCTGGTCGTTTCGGTTGACGGGCGGTCCGAGGAACTCCACATGCCACTTCTGCCCGAAGGCATTGAGCGCCGCCTGGTCGGGGATGCCGTCATGCATCACGCCGGCAAGCTCGGTGAAGAAGGCCGCCGCATCGAGGGCCGGGGCCATCAGGATGTACTGGCGCGCGGGCTTGTCGGTGACATTGCAGAAGCCGTGCTCGATCCCGCCGGGGATGCTGACCACGTCCCCCGCCTCGGCATAGAAGCGCCGGCCATCCGCCTCATAGAGATATCGGCCCTCGATGACGCGGAAGATCTCTGCTTCGCGGTGGCGATGCCGGGGGGGACCCGCGCCGGGGGCGTTGATGGTCTCGATGAAGCAGAACTCGCCCGAGCTCGCCGCCGGCGGCATGCGCACGAACAGATCGAGCCCGATGGCGGGAATCTTGATGGGTGCTTCGGTTCCTTTCGAGTGAAGGAACGAGATCGGCATGGGAACCTCCTTCAGACCTGCGATTGGCGGCACGATCGTGTGCTGATCCTAGTTTTCTTCCTCGAACAGCCAGATCTCGGCGGTGGGCTGAGGCAGGCCATCGGCGCCTTCGCGCAGCCCAAGGAAGGCGGGGATGCGCCGCTGCTGCGCCGGCGTGAGAGACGCGACGAGAGGCTTCAGCGCGGCCGTCACGGTCTTCAAGTCCCGCGCCCGCAGCGCCTCGGCATCGGCGATGCGGTCCAGGATCTCGACGAAATTATCCGGTGGCGGCGCCTTGGCCCGCTCGGCCCGGCGCTCGGCGGACAATTTCGCCACCGCGCGGATGGCGGCCTCCACCGGCGGCCAGAGCTTTTGCTGTTCGGGATTGAGGGTTATCACGGTCTTCAGCGCGAGAAGGCGCGCTTCGAGCACGGCCTGGGCATCTGCCGCGCTGTAGAGCTCAACGGCGGGAGGCTCCGGCGGCGCGCCGGCGGGCGGGGGCGTCTGGGCCCGCGCGGCCGGAGCGGCGATGAGAATCGCGCCCGTCAGGGCGGCCATAAGGGTGCGGTTCATGCTCAGATCTTTCTTATCATAGGATCTCAGGGGGAGACGGCGTTTGCCGTCACTGCCATCCGCCGCCGGGCAGCCGGCCGTGATAGGGGGTGTCGCGGCAATGGCCCCAGGGCCCATGCCAATAGCCGGGCGGGCAGCCGTTGCCGAAATAGCCGTAGGTGGGGGGCAGGTCGTAGACCCACCCGCCGCCCGGCACGCGGCCGGTATAGGGAGTGTGGCGGCAATGGCCCCACGGCCCGCGCCACCATCCAGGGCCGCAGCCCTGGGCGACCAAGGTGACGGCGGCGGCCGCTGGCACAGAGGACGGGGCAAGGGGCATTGCCGAAGCCGGCAACGCTACCAGCGCGCCGAGCCACAGGCCGGAAAGCAGTCTGAAGATGTGTCGCATGGGATGACTCGCAGTGTGACGTCCCGGACGGTCGTGCAAGCCCGGCCCCTGCCGTGCTGCCCGGCATTTGTTGGTCCGGATGCCCCTGGATTATCCCGCCCCCACCGGGGGCGCATCGACAGAAGTGGTGATGCTCCATTTTGCCTACGGCGCTCCGCCCACTAAACGGTAGCGACCTTCGGCGCCGCCGCTCACGCCGGCGGACCCACCGCCTCGCGCCCTTCCGCCCTTAGGCCAGTAATGCCGGCCTCAGAAGGCGGCATTCGGCGGCTGAGCGCCGGGGCCCTGGCGCCCGTTGCGTTCCGGACACGGGAGGGACCGCGCACCATCGAGATGGCCGCGCCGTTTTCGGTCACCGGGCCGGAAAGCTATCTGCTCGGGGTGCAGCTCGGGCTGGGGCTCGCGCAGCTGCCTCGCTTCCATGTCGAAAGCGATCTTGCGAGCGGCGGTCCTCCGGCCCAGGGAACATGCGCTGGAATGAGTATGCGGATGTCTATTGCGGAGCGCCGACGGTGTCGGCCATGCGCGCGCCTCTCGCCCCCATGGGCAGGGGCGGGCCGGTGGTCGTGTCGACGGCCGTCTGGTGCTCGATTTCCGCATTGAGCTCGGCGCCGAGCAGGATCACGCTGATCGACAGCCACATCCACGTCATGAAGCCGACCACGGCGCCGAGCGAGCCATAGGTTTGATTGTAGGTGCCGAAGCGGCTGACATACCAGGAGAAGCCGGCAGAGACGATGAGCCAGAGAACGGCGGCGACGATGCTGCCCAGGCTGACCCATTTCCAGCGCGCCCGCGCCCGGCACGGGCCGTATCGGTAGATGACCGTGATGACCGCCGCGACGATGACGGCGAGGGCCGGCCAGCGCAGGAGCGAAATCAGCCACTCCGTTCCGGTTTCGAGATAGACCACCTTCAGCAGCATCGGCAGTGCCACCACCGAAGCCGTCGCAATGCCCGCGAACAGAATGGCCGTGAAGGTGAAGCCGAGGGTGAGAAGCGTCAGCGTGATGAAGGACCGTCGCTCCTCCTCCTGATAGGCCACGTTCAGCGCTTCGATCAGCGCCTTGGTGCCGGCATTCGCGCTCCAGAGCGCGATGACGAGGCTGAAGGCGAAGCCGAGGCTCAAGGTGGAGGACCCCTGCGCGATCACCCGCAACGCCTGGTTCCGCATCACCTCGATGGCGCCCGAGGGAAGCACCCAGGAGGCGGCCTCCAGCTGGTCCTGAAGGACGGAGGTGTCGAGCACCAGCCCATAAAGCGAGATCAAGGCGCTGATCGAAGGAAACACGGCGAGCAGGGCATAAAAAGTGACGCCGGCGGCGACGCTCAGCACGCGATCGGCGAAGAATTCCTTCAAGGTGCGCAGGATGATGTCGCGCCAGCCGCGCAGGGGAATCTGCGTCGGAGCGGTCGCGGTGCGCCCGCGCCCGGCTTCAAACCTCCAGGCCCGCGTGGCCGCTGTCTCGCCGCTCCGCGCGCGCGCTCCGGACTCTCCCTGGCTTTGTCCCCTTCCCCACCTTGGCGCCAAAATGACGGCTCCGGCGATCGCGGCCCAGAACACGAGGTTCCCAGCCGTTCGCCGCCAATGCGTCCGCTCCATCCCAACTCCCTCCGGTCCTCTCACACAACAAGGGCGGGGGGAGAACGGTTTCCTCTCTTGCCTGGTCAGAGCTGATTTCTTCGCATTTGGCCGGCGCCGCCCCGGATTGGCGGCATGAGGCCAACGTGCGCGTGCGGCGGCCTTCGCCTGGCGCGGCGGATCCCAGACGGGCGCCAGGGCGTTAAGGGCGAACGGTTTGTGAACTTCCCCCCTCCCCTTTGCCCGGCCCGGACGGGACCGCGGCCGCGCGCGCGGCAGATCCGCTTTCTCACCTACAATGTGCGCCGCTGCCCGCGACACACCGTCCTCGCGAAGGCGCGCGGGCGCCTGAAAACGCCCCGCGCCTTGCGAATTGCATATGCGCGAGGGTGCGCAAGGCACCCGCGCGCGCGTGCCGAAACGGCTGATTAAGCCGCCTTCGCCTTTTGATTGGCGGCCGATTTGGCGAGCATGCTCAGCGTCTCGTCGGTCTTCTTCTCTTCGCCCAGGGTCTGCGCGAAAAGGGCGGCGGCATCCTTGAAGCCGAGTTCTTCCGACCAGCGCTTGAGCGTGCCGTAGCGCGTCATCTCATAGTGCTCCACGGCCTGCGCCGCAGACACGAGCCCGGCGTCGAGCGCGGGCGTGCCCTTGTACTCGTCGAGGATCTCTTCGCCTTCCTCGAGGATGCCTTCGATGGCCGGGCAGGTTTTTCCCTGCGGACGCTTGCCGAGGATTTCGAACACCTGCTGCAGGCGTTCCACATGCACCTCGGTTTCGTCGCGATGCTTCTCGAACGCCGCCTTCAGTTCCGGCAACTGCGCGCCGCGCGCCATCTTGGGCAGTGCCTTCAGGATTTTCCGCTCGGCGTAATAAATATCCTTCAGTGTATCGTGGAACAAGGATTCAAGATTTTTCTCAGCCATTTTCATTCTCCTCAGGTCTTTATTCTACAAGACGCGTATGCGTGACAGATCATCCCTCAGAAGTACTCTGAAAGAATGAGCCCTTCATTTTTCCGCGCCGGCACCTTGGAACAGATCACACCGCCACAAGTTACTCCGGCGACACAGAAGCGGAAGGGAAGCGCCCGATGAGACATTCGTCGGGCACGCCAAGAGGGCATACGTAATTGGTGGACGATCTCAGGATCCAAAAAGGCGATGAGATCGTCCCACGAGTAACGTCCTCTGCGAGAGGCGGTTCCAATATTGCCTTCTGCGATTTCAACCGGCGAAGCCGGCCTTGTTAAGGTCAAGTCTGGCCTGAGGCTCGCTGGATTAACTCAAAGCTACGCAGCCACATTTCACGGAGCAGGTCAGATGGCCAGGAAATCGACCAAGGCAACACCCGGCGCGCAGGCCGAGGCAACACTTCACGACCAGACGTTGCTGCGCGGCCAAGGTGGCGAGCTCCACCAGATCGCGACGGGCGATACGCCGACGCTTACGACGGCGCAGGGCGGACCCGTCGCGGACGACCAGAACACCCTCAAGATCGGCGCGCGCGGCCCGGCCCTGATGGAGGATTTCCACTTCCGGGAGAAGATCTTCCACTTCGATCACGAGCGCATTCCCGAGCGCGTCGTGCATGCCCGCGGCTATGGCGCGCACGGCTATTTCGAGACCTATGACTCGCTCGCCAAATACACCCGCGCCGACCTGTTCCAGCGCCCGGGCGAGAAGACGCCGGCATTCGTGCGGTTTTCCACCGTCGCCGGCTCCAAGGGCTCGTTCGATCTCGCGCGCGACGTGCGCGGTTTTGCGGTGAAGATCTATACGCAGGAAGGCAATTGGGACCTCGTGGGGAACAATATCCCGGTGTTTTTCATCCAGGACGCCATCAAGTTTCCCGATGTCATCCACGCGGTGAAGCCCGAGCCGGACCGCGCCTTCCCTCAGGCTCAGTCCGCCCACGACAATTTCTGGGACTTCATCTCGCTGACGCCGGAATCCATGCACATGATCATGTGGGTCATGTCGGATCGCGCGATCCCGCGCTCGTTCCGCTTCATGGAAGGGTTCGGCGTCCACACGTTCCGCTTCCTCAATGCCCAGGACGAATCCACCTTCGTCAAATTCCTCTGGAAACCGAAGCTCGGCCTGCAGTCGGTGGTGTGGAACGAGGCGGTCAAGATCAACGGCGCCGATCCGGACTTCCATCGCCGCGACCTTTGGGATGCGATCCAGTCCGGCAATTTTCCGGAATGGGAATTGCGGGTGCAAGTGTTCGACCAGGCGTTCGCCGACAGCTTCGACTTCGACGTGCTCGACCCCACCAAGCTCATTCCCGAGGAAATACTGAAGCCCATTCCCGTCGGCCGGCTGGTGCTTGACCGCATGCCGGATAATTTCTTCGCCGAGACCGAGCAGGTCGCGTTCATGACCCAGAACGTGCCGCCGGGCATCGACTTTTCCAACGACCCCCTGCTTCAGGGCCGTAACTTTTCCTATCTCGATACCCAGTTGAAGCGGCTTGGCGGCCCGAATTTCACGCATCTGCCAGTCAACGCGCCCAAATGCCCGTTCGCCCATTTCCAGCAGGACGGGCACATGGCGATGCGCAATCCCGTGGGCAGGGCGAACTACCAGCCGAATTCCTGGGGCGCCGGGCCGCGTGAGGACCCCGTGCGCGGGTTCCGTTCGTTCCGCGAGGATCTCGAAGGCCCGAAGGTCCGGCTGCGGCCGGAAAGCTTCGCCGATCACTACAGCCAGGCGCGGCAATTCTTCAACAGCCAGACGGCCACCGAGCAGAAGCACATCGCCATGGCGCTGACCTTCGAGCTCAGCAAATGCGATAACCCCCTGATCCGCGAGCGGATGGTGGCGCATCTGTTGAATATCGACGAGGCGCTCGGCGCCACTGTGGCCGACAAGCTCGGCATGAAGGAACTGCCCGAGCCGGCGGAGGCGGCCATCGCCCCGCGCGACGACCTGCCCCCATCGCCCGCCCTCAGCATCATCCAGAACGGCCCGCCCAGCTTCGCCGGCCGCAAGGTCGGGGTGCTGGTCAGCAATGGCTGCGACGGCAAGTTGTTGAAGAGGCTGCAGGCCGCCATCGAGAAGGAGGGGGCAACCCTGGAGCTGATCGCCCCGAAGGTGGGCGGCGTGGAAACCGCCGACGGCACAATGATCCCGGCCAAGCACATGATCGACGGCGGCCCGTCGGTGCTCTTCGATGCCGTGGTTCTGCTGCTTTCGGAAGAAGGGGCGGAGCGGCTCACCCGCGAAGCGGCGGCGCGCGACTTCGTGGCGGATGCCTTTGCCCATTGCAAGTTCATCGGCTTCACCGCGTCGGCCGCGCCGCTTCTTGCGAAGGCCGGGGTGGCACGCGATGCCGACGAGGGGCTTATCCCCCTCGATGGGGCGGCGTCGATGGCGAAATTCATCGAAAGCTGCCGCACCTTGCGCCTGTGGGCCCGCGAAACGGCCGTCAAGCTCTGAGCAGGGTGAAGTGGAACCCGAGAAGCGGGCGGCCTGAGGCGCGCCCGTCTCTTTACGGAACTGCGTCGGCCGCGTTGAGCGCCGCGCAGGTGTCAGCGGACCTGGCGCGGTCCGCAGCAGGGGAATCGACCGGCCCGGAGATCAGATCCCCGGGCATGACGATATCCGACAGTCCGGCGATGCCGGGATTGCACCCGGCGCCGCGCTCGCGCCACTGAACCGTATCTTCCCGCGTCCCCATGATGTCGGCGCGCGCCATCTGCGGGAGCGCGCCGAGGATGAGGAGGGCCAGGAGGCCGGTAGGGATCATGAACTTCATGGGAACGATGCGGTGCTTGCGCCCGTTCAGTTCACATCCGGATCGAAAGCCGGGCCCGACTGCGCGTTGAAGGCGGGGGCGTTGGGCGCCTCGGCCCGGGCGGCGTGCACGGCCTTGTGGTGTTCAGCCGGCATCGGCAGCAGGCTCTCCTGGCGCGACACGGCATATTGCTGCTCGTTCTCGGGGCCGATGTACGGGTCGGCGAAGGCGTTGGAAGCGGCCATCACGACCAGGGTGGAAGCAATGGTAAGGGTCTTGGTGAAGGTGTTCATCGTGGTCACTCCTGTTTGAGTGAAGGCATAATATAATTCGCCAGACCCCGGATGAATTGCACCTAGGTTTCTTCTCATGTCTTGTAGTTTATATTCGCAGATACCTTCGTATAGGGCCGGACCGGAAGGCCTTGATGCGCCCGCGCGCGCCCCGCTCCTGCGCCGGTCAGGACCCCCGCCGCGTGGTGATGATGTCTGCCCCTACGTGGCCGCAAGACTGCCCATGGGGAAGCATATCGCGCGCGCTTTTCCGCGTCTTCGGCGCGCTCATCAGGCAAAAGCAAACCAGCGTATGATTCAATTCTCAGGCATTTCACGCCATGTTGCTTTCAGAGCGAGCCGCCCGGCCGAGGCCGGACGATTCTGGCGAAAGGATTAATCGTGTGCCAAACAACCCCATGATTACCATCGTCGATGACGATGACGCGGTGCGAACCGCCATAGAAAACCTCGTACGATCGCTCGGCCTGCGCACCAGCACCTTCGCATCGGCGGACGCGTTTCTGAACTCCGACCGGGTGCGCGATACGGACTGCATCATCACCGATGTGCAGATGCCCGGCATGTCGGGCGTGGAGCTGCAATCCCATCTGCGCGGGCAAGGCAATCGCGTGCCGGTGATTTTCGTCACCGCCTTTCCCGAGGATCGCATTCGCAAGCAGGCAATGGCGGCGGGGGCCATCGGCTTTCTGAGTAAGCCGTTCGACGGCAATGCGATGATCGCCTGCATCGACCAGGCGCTGGCGATGGCGTGATGGAACGCCATCGGCACGCCGGCCTGGCACATGGCCGTGCGGAGGCGCCCCCTGCCCCGTGCTCCCCTTTTGCTTTTCCCATGCCGCGGCGCCTGACAGGCGCCGATTTCATGTGTGCCACGGAAAATCCGGAGCGCCGGAGAACATACCAACGTATGCCTCTCGCCCTCTAAGGCATAATTCAAAGCAACGGGCGAATACTATCGAAGGCGATCCGACAGCGGCATCTTCTGTCCATCGAAACCCACTACGGACATACGTCGATGAACACCCTGACCAAGACCCTTTCCGCCGCCCTGATCGGCCTGCTCGGCGCGACTGGCATCGCTTCCGCCCAGCCGGCCTCCTACGCCGCAGCCGCCGCAGCGCACGAGCGCCAGGTGAGCGAGCCCCAGCAGGACGCCTCGCAGGCCGCGACCGCCACCTACAGCACGGACGCCTATTCGCTCCAGCGCGGCACGGCGCAGGATCACGACCCCCATTGGGGCCCGGCGCAGGACGCCGACCAGTATTGATGCTAAGTCGCCCTTAAGGCAAAGCAGACGTGCAAGACCGGGACAGGGTGCATCCTGTCCCGGTCTTTCCGAACATCAAACGCAGGGGGCCGCCTTGGACGAGGTGGAGGCAAAGCCGCAGCCGAGAAAATGGTTCATGATGGCGATGGCGACGTCGCTTGCGACGGCGATCTTCATCATCGATACGATATCGCCGCTCGATATGGCGATCGCTGTGCTTTACGTGATCGTGGTGCTGTTCTCGGCCACTTACCTGGAGCGGCGCGGCCTGCTGCTGGCGGGCGCGGCCTGCATCGGCCTCACGGTGCTGAGCTTCACCATCATGCACAGCGAGAACTACAATCTCTCCTCCACCATGCGGGGGGTGGTCAGCGTTGCCGCGATCACCGTCACGACCCTGCTCTCGCTGAAGAACCAGCACGCGACGCGCGCTTTGCGCGAGCAGGCGGATCTGCTGGACCTGACCCACGACGCGATCTTCGTCCGCACCGTCGATGATATCATCACCTATTGGAATCACGGCGCGGAGGAGCTGTACGGCTGGACCCGCGCGCAAGCGGTCGGCCAGCGCGCCAGCGCGCTGCTGCACACGGTGTTTCCCGAGCCGCAGCAGGACATCTTCGAGCAGTTCCAGCGCGCGGGCCGGTGGGAAGGCGAACTCGTCCACACCACGCGCGAGGGCGCTTCCGTCGTGGTCATGAGCCGCTGGTCGCTGCAGCGCGACGAGCGCGGGCGGCCGCTGGCCGCCATGGAAACAAACAGCGACATCACCGAGCGCAAGCGCGCCGAGGACGCCCTTCACCAATCCCAGGCGGAACTCGCCCACGTCACCCGCATCACCACCATGGGCGAGCTGACCGCATCCATCGCCCACGAGATCAACCAGCCGCTGGCGGCGGTGGTGACCAATGGCGAAGCCTGCCTGCGCTGGCTCGACCGGGCGATCCCCGATCTCGGGGAGGCCAAGTCCGCCGTGGAGCAGATGATCCGCAACGGCCGGCGCGCCAGCGACGTGGTCGCCCGCTTGCGCGCCCTCGCGCGCCGCGGGGAAGCGGACCGCGTGCCGGTGGACGTCAACGAAGCGATGAACGACGCGCTGCTGCTGGTGGAGCGCGAGCTTTCCAACCATCGCGTGACGCTCGATCTCTCCCTGGACCGGGGCGTGCCCCGCGTTCTCGGAGACCGGGTGCAATTGCAGCAGGTGGTCATCAATCTCGCGCTCAACGCCATCCAGGCCATGGAGGCGGTTCCGGCCGCGCGCCGGCGCCTGCGGGTGGAGACGCGCCGGCTCGAGGGTGCGTCCCCCAACGCGGTGCAGATCCGCATCTCGGATACCGGCCCCGGCGTGGAGCCGCAAAATATTCCATTGCTGTTCAATGCGTTCTACAGCACCAAGAGCGATGGCATGGGCATGGGCCTATCCATCTCGCGCTCGATCATCGAGGCGCATAACGGTCTTGTCGCCGCCACCCTCAACGCGGGCGGTGGCATGTGTTTCAGCGTCACGCTGCCCATGCATGAGGAAACCTGCTCGTGAGCATTCGCCCGGCCTCAAGCGCAACCGCGTCGTCCAGCGAGCCCCTGGTCATCGTCATCGACGACGATGCCGACCTGCGAACCGCCCTGTCCAGCCTGTTCCGCTCGGTCGGGCTGCGGGTGGAACTGTTCGGCTCGGCGGCGGAGCTGCTTGCGGCAAAGCTTCCCGATGTGCCGCGCTGCCTGGTGCTGGATATCCGCCTGCCGGGTGTCAGCGGGCTCGATTTCCAGGCGCAGCTGGCGAAATCCGCGACCGACATGCCCATCATCTTCATGACCGGCCACGGCGACATTCCCATGTCGGTCCGCGCGATGAAGGCAGGCGCCGTGGACTTCCTCACGAAGCCGTTCCGCGACCAGGACATGCTCGACGCCGTCACCACCGCACTCGATGCCGACCGCGCCCGGCGCGAGGCGCACAAGGCGGTCTCGGTGGTGGAGCAATCCTATGCGACGCTCACCGCGCGCGAGAAGCAGATCATGGCCCTCGTCACCTCCGGCCTCATGAACAAGCAGGTCGCCGCCGAAGTCGGCCTCAGCGAGATCACCGTGAAGATCCACCGAGGCCACGTGATGCGGAAGATGGAAGCGAAATCGCTGGCCGACCTGGTGCGCATGGCGCAGACCCTCGGCCTTTCCACAGACGGCAAGTAGCGCCTGCGCGCTCGCCCGGGGGCGGCGCGGCGCGGCGCTTGCACAAGCACAAGTCTTGAGGGCGCAACAGCGGAGGTTCGCCGGAATACTGAGGCGCGCCGCCATGAACGAGCGCGGGTCGCCCGAGGCGGCGCTCAGGTCCCAGCGCGATGGGCGCAGCGCCAGCGATACGGCGTTTCTCCGACGAACCGGCGGAACACGGTGGTGAAGTGCGCCTGGGTCTGGAAGCCCACGCCGAGGGCGATCTGAACCACGCTTTCGCCTGTCTCCAGCAGCAGGCCCCTCGCCCGCGCGATGCGGCGGGCCAGCAGATATTCGTGGGGCCGCTGGCCGGTGGTGGCGCGAAACTGTGCCGCAAAATGCATGCGGCTCAAGCCGGCGGCACCGGCCATGTCGGCCAGGGTGACGGGCTCGGCGAGATGGGTCTCGACATAAGCCACCACGCGCTTCAGCCGCCATTGCGGCAGGCCGCAGCGCTGGCGCGCGGGGACGGCGGGAAGCCCGGCGTCCTCCCGCTTGAGAGCCTCAACGAGATCTCCCACAGGCACGCGGGCGGCGGAGGGCTCGAAAGACGCGTGAACGTGAAGCGACATGGCCTGGACCCCCGGCGTTGAAGCAGCCCTCTGATGCCGGCCGGCGGTGTGCGTTCGGATGCCGTCGCGCCCGAGGGGCCGAAGACAGCCGGGCGATCTTTGAGCCAGCCGGTATGCATCGCTTGGCGACCGGAAAAGGATAGAAGATCGGGCGGCACGCTCCAGTCTACATGGGTTTCGCAGGCCCGATGGTGAGTTTAACCCGCACATACCTTGGTATAGTGCCGCCCTCTGCTTCCAGCCGCGCGCGGGGCGGCGGGCGGTGCCGCTGCCCGTGGCGCGGCCGCGTTCTTGACACAGCGCAAGGCGCCGGGATCGCAAACGGCCGGATGCTGCCGCCCCACATAAACCGCGCCCGGAACATCCCTCGGGCGTGCCGGCAGCGCCGGGGGCGAGAATGCCACAAGCGATCGGGGCCTTGCGATGAACAACCCGCATGCGATGCACATCCTGCCCCTGTCGCAGGTCTATCAGCTGATCGAGCCGGGGCCGGTGGTTCTGCTCACGACCAGCCACAAAGGGCATGCGAATGTCATGACCATGTCGTGGCACATGATGGTGGATTTCAATCCGCCCTTGATCGCCTGCATCGTCAGCAGCGGCGATTTCAGCTTCGCGGCATTGCGGGCGACCAAGGCGTGCGTCATCGCCATTCCAACCGTGGATCTGGCCGCCAAGGTGGTCGCGGTGGGCAATTGCTCCGGACGCGAGACGGACAAGTTCGCCGCCTGCGGCCTCACCCCCCTGCCCGCCGCCCAGGTCGCGGCGCCGCTGGTGGGGGAATGCTTTGCGAACCTCGAATGTGTCGTGCGGGATACCCGGCTGGTGAACGCCTATAACCTTTTCATATTGGAAGTGGTGAAGGCATGGCACGATCCGGCGCAAACGGCGCCCAAGACCATCCATCACCACGGCTACGGCACATTCCAGGTGGATGGCGACACGATCACCCTTCCCTCCCGGATGCCCTGATCGGCGTCTCGCGCTCGCCCAACGCAGCCGGAAGCGGCACACCGGCGCGTGCCGGCATTCATCGCCCGAACTTCGGGCGAAATGCCGGTTTCGTCCGCCGAAAAGCCGCGGCGAAGCGCCAGCAAACCGCTGTTCGTCTACGCTAAGCTATTGTTTCACGTGAAACATTTTTGAGATTTTGCGCACCGCCTAGCGCTGCATGCCCCATTTGCGCACCGTGCGATTTTGCAGGAAGCGGAACACCACTTCCACCAGCAGGCCGATGAGGATGACCGTCACCAGGCCGGCGAACACGCGGTCGGTCAGAAGCTCGTTTCGGTTGCGATAAATGAACCAGCCAAGCCCGCCGGAGCGCGAGGAAACGCCGAACACCAGCTCCGCCGCGATCAAGGTGCGCCAGGCGAACGCCCAGGCGATCTTGAGGCCGGACAGAAGCGAGGGCAGCGCCGCCGGGATCAGGATGAGGGCCACATAGGCCGGTCCCTTCAGCCCGTAATTGCGGCCGACGAGACGCTGGGTCTCTGGCACCTGCTCGAACCCGGTGAGGGCGGCAAGCGCGAACGGCCACAGCACCGCGTGGACAAGCACCAGAAGAAGGCTCGCCTCCCCGAGGCCAAGCCACAGCATGGCGAGCGGCAGAAGCGCGATCGCCGGCAGCGGGTTGAACATGGCCGTGAGCGTCAGCAGCACCTCCTTGACGAAGGGCACGGCGGTGGCGGCGGAAACCAGCACCAGTGCGAGCGCGATGGCGATCACATAGCCCTTCAGCAGAACCGCGATGGAGGCGAGCGCGGAGCGCGCGAGATCCTCATGGGTCAGGGAATCGACGAAGGCCGCGAAGGTCTGGGTGAAGGTGGGAAACAGCAGCGGATTGTTCTGGATGCTCGCCGCCACCTGCCAGATCAGGACCAGGCCGGCCAGGATCACGGCCCGCCGCACCGCCGCGATGCGCCAGATTCGCGCGGCCAGGGAGGGCGTGCGCACCAGCGGCGGGCGAGCGGCACGCGGGCTTTCGGCGGCGGCCAACAGGCGGGCGTGATTGCCGAAATCGGCTTCAGACATGGCGCCCTCCGTCGGCGAACAGCAATGCGTGCACCCGCGCCACCATCGCCTCGAAGGCGGGAGAGCCGCGCTCGGCAAGGCCGAGATCGCTGGTGTCGTAGGTCGCGATGGTGCGGCCGGGATGGGCGGCGAGCAGGTGCAGCCGCGTGCCGATCAGCACCGCCTCGTCGATGGCGTGGGTGACGAAGACCAACGTAAAGCGATGCTCCTCCGCCAGCGCCAGGAGATCCTCCTGGAGGGTGCGGCGCGTCAGGGCATCGAGCGCCGCGAACGGCTCGTCCATCAGCAGCACGTCGGGCTGGGTGGCGAGCGCGCGCGCGATAGCGGCGCGCTGCTTCATGCCGCCGGACAGCGTGTGGGGATAGGCATCGAGCGCACGGGCAAGCCCCACCTTCACCAGGGCATGCTCGGCCCGCTCGCGCGCCTCCCGCGCGCCAAGCTTGCCGGCGACGCGCAGGGGAAAGGCGACGTTGTCGCGCACGCTCTTCCAGGGCAGCAGCTGGTCGAATTCCTGGAACACCACGATGCGGTCCGGCCCCGGCCCGGTCACCTCGCGCCCGCGCATCTGCACCGAGCCGGACGCCGGTTTCACGAAGCCGGCCAGCACCTTGAGGATGGAGGACTTGCCGCAGCCCGACGGGCCGAGCAGCACCAGCCGCTCGCCTTCCGTTACGCGGAACTCCACATCCTCCACGGCGCGCACCCGCCCGGCATCGCTGACATAATCGATGGTGAGCTGGTGCGCCTCAAGCACCGGCGCCGGCTGCGCCAGATGGACCGCGTGCGAGGCGGTTTGGGCGAAGGGCGCGACGGGGAGAGATATAGCCATCTCTCAGCTCCCGGACGCCGTGTGCAGCTCTTCGAAGGTGAAGTCCTTCCAGCTCGTCGGCTTGGCCTTGATGGCGCCGATGCGATTGAGGAAATCCGCGAACTTGCCGGTTCCCAGGGGCACCAGGGTGTATTGCACCTCGGGATCGGAGAGCACCTCCGCGACGAAGGCCGGATCCAGCTTGGATTGTTCCTGCTTCACATAGATCTGGGCCGCCTCGGCCTTGTTGGCCTCCACCCAGCGGGTCGCCTCCTCGAACGCGTCGAAGAAGGCCTTGTAGGTCTTCGGATTTTCGGTGCGGAACTTGACCGTGCTGTAAGCGACCGTCGGCGTCGCCGGCCCGCCCAGCACGTCGTAGGAGGAAAATACCTTGTGGATCTTCGGATCCTTCAGCGCTTGGTTCTGGAACGGGGCGTTGGAGAGATATCCGGTGATTTCCGTCCCCCCGGCGATCAGCGCCGCAGTGGCGTCGGGATGGGGCAGCGTCACCATCAGATCGTCCAGCTTCTTGGCATTGCCGGGGCCGAAGGCCTGCTCCGCCGCCATCTGGAGAATGCGCGCCTGAACCGAGACGCCGGCCACCGGCATCGCGATCTTGTCCTTGGCCGTGAGGTCCTTGATGGTCTTCACGTTGGGATTGCTGGTGAGCAGGTAATTGGGCTGCGCGCCGAACGCGCCGATGATCTTCACCTCCTGCGGCGTTCCCCGGGTGCGATCCCACAGGGTGAGGAAGGGGCCAATGCCGGCGGAGGCGACATCGATATTGCCCGCCAGCAGCGCGTCATTCACCGCCGAGCCGCCCGAGAGGCGGGTCCAATCCACCGTGATGTCGATGCCCAGCGCCTTGCCGTGCTTCTCGATCAGGCCCTTTTCGCGCAACACGTGAAACGGCGTGTAGAGGGTACCGAACTGCTGGGCGATGCGCAGCGTCCCTTCGGCGCGGGCCGGCAGCGCGGCGACGGCCGCGCCCATCAGCAAGCCGGCGGCGGCAAGACGCGCGAAGGCGCTCGGTTTGGTCATGTCATTCTCCTGATGTGTGTCGACGCCGGCCCGGCTCAGGAAACGGCGGAAATCCGCCGCTCCGCGATATGGGACCCGACGGCAAATTCGTTGACGATGTCGCCGGAAACCTTGCGGCGGCGGCCGTCGATGCCGAGCTCGGGGAACAGCAGCTCCGCCACCCGATAGGCTTCCTCCAGGTGCGGATAGCCCGAGCCGATGAAGGTCTCGATGCCGATCGCCTGGTATTCGCGCAGGCGCGCTGCAACGCTTTTCGGATCACCCACGAGAGCGGTACCGGCACCGCGCCGAACGAGGCCGATGCCGGCCCAGAGGTTCGGCGCGATCTCCAGCCGGTCGCGGCGGCCGCCGTGCAGCGCCGCCATGCGGGCCTGCCCGACCGAATCCATCTCGCTCGCAAAACGCTTCTGCGCGGCGGCGATCTGCTCGTCCGAAATGCGCGAGATCAGCTTGTCGGCCGCCGCCCAGGCCTCGTCCTCGCTCTCCCGCACGATGAAGTGCAGGCGCATGCCGAATTTCAATTTGCGCCCGCGCTTGGCCGCGCGCGCCTTCACGTCGGCGATCTTCTCGGCGAGCAGGTGAACCGGCTCGCCCCAGCTGAGATAGACGTCCACATGATCCCCCGCGACCGCGTGGCCGGCGTCGGAGGAGCCGCCGAAATAGAGCGGCGGGTGGGGCTGCTGCACCAACGGAAAATCGAGCCGGCCATGCTCGACACGATAATATTTGCCGGAGAAATCCACCGCCCGCCCCGACATCAGCTCGCGCCAGATGGTGAGAAACTCGTCCGCCTGCCGGTAGCGCTCATCGTGGGAGAGGAAGACGCCGTCGGCCGCCAGTTCGGCGGGATGCCGCCGACCACCACATTCAGCAGCAGCCGCCCGTCGCTCAGCCGATCGAGCGCGGCGGTCTGGCGTGCGGCGAAGGCGGGAGAGGTGACGCCGGGGCGCAGCGCCACCAGGAATTTCAAACGTTCGGTGGCGGTGGCGAGACCGGCGGCGGTGATCCAGCTGTCCTCGCAGCTCTGCCCCGTGGGCAGCAGCACGCCTTTGAAACCGAGGCGGTCCACCGCCTGCGCGACCTCTCGAAAATAGGCAAATTCCGGCGGGCGCTGACGCGTCTCCGACCCGAGATAGGCTCCATCCCCGTGCGTCGGGATGAACCAGAAGAAATTGAGAGCGTCGCCACTCTGGAAAGCGGTGCCCATGGGACCTCCGTGATGCTTCCAGACAGGGTGGCGTGATGATCTACATTATGTCAATTGATTTTATATACATTACGCTCGTGAATTTGTGGAATTGGCCCTGAGCGTCGTAAGAAAGGCGTCGCACGCGGCTGACCGAAAGCCGCGTCGGCGGATCAGGAGGGTGGGAACCGAAGCCAGGGGCTGGCAGCTGACGCTCGCCATCTGAGGTTGAAGCTCAAGTACGGAGCGCGGCACCACGCCAAGACATCCGCCTGCCGCGATGCAGGCGAGGATGGCGTGGTAGGAGCGCAGCTCCAGCGGCCGCAATTCACGCTCGCCCAACCCGGAACGGGCGAGCCAAGTCTCGACGATCCGACGATAGGTGCATCCCGCCTCCAGCGCTGCGAGCCGGTTTACGGCAACATCATCCGCCGTGCGCACCGGGGGATGGCGAGCCGGGAGCACCAGCATCAGCTCTTCCTCGAACACCGGGATGCAATCCAATTCCGCGATCAGCGTCGGGTCGTGCCCCTCCTCCCCGGGCATCCGAGCCACCAGGGCACAATCAAGACGATGCTCGAGCACATCGGCCACCAGGGCCCGGCTGGTGCCCGTCTTCAATTCCAGGTCCACCTCCGGCCAGGTGCGATGGAAGTCGGCGAGCGGGGCCGGCAGGCGGCTCGCCGCCGTGCTCTCCATGGTGCCGATCCTGAGCCGACCCGTGGGAAGGTCGGGGGTCAGCGCGGCGCGCGCCTCGGCGCCGAGCGAGAGAATGCGCCGCGCAAAATCGAGATAGGTCCCGCCCTCGGCAGTGAGATCCATGCGCTTGCCCGCGCGCAGGAACAGAGCGGTGCCGAGATCATCCTCCAGCTGGCGCAGGCGGGTCGTCACGTTGGAGGGCACGCGCCCGAGCCGCTCAGCGGCCCGCGTCACGCTGCGCGCCTCGGCCACCGCCACAAAGATCTCAAGGGTTGAAAAATCCAAGGCCGACGATCCGCTTGATCTGATTTTGAGAATGATTTATGAATTATATTCTCATTTGAGGAACGAAGGGTCAATGCCGTCCCGACCCTCGTTGATCTCATCGCGGTTCCGGCGCCAGTGCGCCGCCCCTTGCTTCAAGAGGCCAATTGCCATGTCCCAATGGCCCGACAGACGCATCCTCGATCTCTTCGGCATAGAGCTTCCGATCCTGCTGGCGCCCATGGCCGGCCCAGGCTCGCCCGAATTGGCCGTCGCCGTGGGGACCGCAGGCGGACTTGCGGCACTGCCGTGCGCACTCCTCACGCCGGACCAATTGCGCGCCAATCTCGCAGCGGTGCGTCCCGGCCTTGCGGGGCGTCCGCTCAACCTGAACTTCTTCTGCCACACGCCGCCGCAGCCAGACCCCGAGCGCGCCCTGCGCTGGCGGGCGCGCCTTGCGCCTTATTATCTGGAACGGGGGCTCGACCCCGAAGGGCCGATCCCGGCCGGCGGGCGCGCGCCCTTCGATGACGCTTTCTGCACCATCGTCGAGGCCGAGCGCCCGAAGGTGGTGAGTTTCCATTTCGGCCTGCCCGAGGCCCATCTGCTGGCGCGCGTGAAGGCCACCGGCGCAAAGGTCATCTCCTCCGCCACCTGCGTCGCCGAAGCGGTCTGGCTGGAACAGCACGGGTGTGATGCCATTATCGCCATGGGCCTGGAGGCCGGCGGCCATCGCGGGCACTTTCTCAGCGACGATCTGAATCACCAATCTGGAACCTTCGCTTTGGTGCCGCAGGTGGTGGATGCGGTTTCGGTCCCGGTTATCGCGGCTGGTGGCATTGCCGACGCGCGCGGCATCGGCGCGGCCCTGGCGCTCGGCGCGGCGGCGGTGCAGATCGGCACCGCCTATCTCTTCAGCCCCGAGGCGAACGTGCTGCCGGTCCATCGGGCCGCCCTCGATGCGGCCGACGACCAGAGCACCGCCCTCACCAACCTGTTCACCGGCCGGCCCGCGCGCGGCGTCATGAACCGGATCATGCGGGAGATCGGCCCGCTCAACCCCGATGCCCCGAGCTTCCCGCTCGCCGGAGGCGCGCTCGCGCCGCTGCGCGTCGGGGCAGAAGCGGAGGGTTCCGACGCCTTCACCAATCTGTGGTCCGGCCAGGCCGCGCGTCTCGCCCGGCACCTGCCGGCGGGCGAACTCACCCGTCGGCTCGCGGCGGAGACCCTGGAAAAGCTCGCGCGCTGAAGCGACGACGCGGGTCGCGCAATCCTCGGTCATTATCCACGTAGGGCAGCGGATGGCTTGGACGATACAGGTCTCAACGCACGCCCAGTGACGCTTACCCCAGCGGCGGACGCATCATTCCACTTGGCGGAACAATCAATTGCAAAGCTATGGGATTATCGTTCTGATCGAGTGAGATCATCTTTCCCTCATGGACGCCGGCCATCGGCGCCCCACACGAGGATGATCCCATGTCTCACGCGTCCGCCCCCCGCATTCCCACTCCTGCGACCATCGAGGATGCCCCCGCCGCCGCCCAGCCGTTGCTGAACGCCGTAAAGGCCCAGCTCGGCAGCGTGCCGAACCTGTTCCGGCTCGTGGCCAACAGCCCGGCCGCGCTGGAAGGCTATCTCGGACTCAATGCCGCCCTCGGCAAGGGACGGCTGCCTGCGGCGACGCGCGAGCGCATCGCCCTCGCCATCGCCGAGATCAACGGCTGCGATTATTGCCTCTCGGCTCACACCTATCTCGGCCAAGCGCGCGCCAAGCTGGATGCGGCCGAGATTGCCGCCAACCGCAACGGCACCTCCAACGATCCCAAAGCCGATGCGGCGGTGCGCTTCGCCGCCAGCGTGGCGCGCCAGCGCGGTCACGTGGACGCCAGCGAAGTCGCGGCGGTGAAGGCCGCCGGCTATGACGACGGCCAGGTGATCGAGATCGTGCTTCACGTCGCGCTCAACACCTGGACCAATTACATCAACGAAGTCGCGAAGACCGAGATCGACTTCCCGGTCGTCACCGCCCGCAAGGCGGCCTGAGCTGTACCGGTCCCTCGCCGGAACCCACCGTAGGGGGATCGTCGGCAACCTGCAGGAGGCATCTATGACCTCACCTTCACCCGTTCCAAGCGACGTCGCCTTCTCCCCGGCCGTGAAGGCGATCCAGACTCGAAAGGGATCGCGCACCGGCTATCGCCGGATGGAAGAAAGCGGCGGCTGGCGCGACGTGATCACGCCGGACCTCGCGGCCTTTGTTACGGCGCAGACCAGCGTGTTCCTGGCCACTGCCAGCGCCGACGGCCAGCCCTATATCCAGCACAGGGGTGGTCCCGCCGGCTTCCTGCGCGTGCTGGACGCGCACACCATCGCGTTCGCCGATTTCAAGGGCAACCGGCAATACATCACGCTCGGAAACCTCAGCGAGAACCCGGCCGCTTACATCTTTATGATCGATTATGCGAACCGTCGGCGCATCAAGATGTGGGGCACGGCGCGGGCGGTGGAGGACGATCCCGCCCTGCTGGGGGCCCTGCGCGTCGAGGGCTACAAGGGCGTGCCGGAGCAGGCGCTGATTTTCACGCTCAAGGCCTGGGACATGAACTGCCCGCAGCACATTCCCCAGCGCTTCGAGGCCGCCGATGTCGCGGCCGCGCTGGAGGCGCGCGACCAGCGGATCGCCGAGCTGGAAGCGCAGTTGGCGCGTTTCCAGAATGCCCCGACGCAAGGCCCGGCGCAAACGTAAGACCGCACCGCGCCTCGGCGGTGCGGGCCACGCCCGCGCATGCCGCGCCGCAACGGTTCAGCACATCCGTGATATTCACTTCCAAGGACGCGATGCGCGTTGCGCGACCGGCGGGCCGGATGATTTGATCCGGCCGGTGTTTGCGCCCGGCGACCCGAATGGGACCGCCGGAAGAAGCGGACGATATCTGCCACGGCCGCGCACCCGAAAAATCAAGGGAGAGAAATGATCATGAACGCCCCAAAAAGGGCCATTGCCTGTCTCGTCGCGGCCTTCTGCATTGCCTTTTCCAGCGCCCCGCGCGCGGAAACCTCCACGGTGCGCATCGGCCTTCAATATGGCTTGGTCTATCTCCCCATCGTGGTGGCGGCGCACGAACAGCTGTTCGATAAGCAGGCCAAGGCGCTGGGATTGCCCGGCCTCGAGGTGACGCTGAACCGCTTCTCCGGTTCCGCGGCCATGAATGATGCGCTGTTCTCCAGCAGCATCGATTTCGGCGCGTTCGGCATCGCCGGTGCGCTGATCGCATGGGACAAGACGCGCGGGCGCCAGCAGGTGAAGAGCCTCGGCGGCCTCTCCGTGGTCACCTACACGCTGTTCACCAATCGGCCGGAAATCAAGTCTTTCAAGGACTTTACCCCGGATGCGAAGATCGCGGTGCCCGCGTTCAATTCCCCGCAGGCGATCCTGCTGCGCGTGGCTGCCGAGCGCGACCTCGGGGACAAGGGCAAGGCCGACGCGCTCATGGCGAGCCTGCCTCATCCCGACGCGACGGCGGCCCTGCTCGCGGGCCAAGCGATCGGCGGCTATTTCGCGACTCCGCCCTTCTCCCAGATCCTCGAGCGCGACCCGAAAATCCGCAAGATTCTGGTTTCCGCTGATCTGTTCGGCGGCAAGGAAGCCACAGCCGCCACGCTGGCGGGCATGCAATCCTTCGTCGATGCCAATCCCAAGGTGGCGCAGGCGCTGCTCGCGGGGCTGGACGAGGCCTGCAAGCTGATCCGCGCCGATCCGAAGAAGGCCGCGGACATCTACCTGAAGTCCGAGACTGTCCAGCTTGCCCAGGCGGAAGCGGAGAAGATCATCACCGACGGCTCGATCATCTACCAGACCGAGCCGCAGGGCGTGATGACCTATGCGAAATACATGGTGGACCAGGGGATGATGAAGAAGATGCCGGAGAAATGGCAGGATGTCTTCTTCCCATTCATCGGCGAACGCATCGGAAACTGATCAAAGCACGGGAAGAAAAAAGGGCGCCTGCGGGCGCCCTTTTGATGCATTCCGGAGGCTGGCGGCAAAGGACCGCCCCAATTTGCCCCACAGGCCTCAGTCCGAGACAAGGTAGCGCTCGATGGTGTCACGCAAGAGTGCGATGATTTCATGCTCGCGCCGCTCGATGTCTTCCAGGACACCGGAAACCGCGATCACCATGGGACGATTGCGGCGCTCAATGCCGTCGGGCAGCGGCATGGCGAGAGCGCCCGCGCCGGGCGACACCAGCGCACGGGAGAAGAAATAGCCGGCGCGCCGCGCTTCGTGCACATGGTCCAATGCAGCGCGATAATCGATGCGCGGCCGGTCGCTCGGCGCCTCCGCATTGGTGCGGGCGACGAGGGCGCGCACCTCTTCATCCGGAGACCGCATCAATAGCGCAAAGCCAGTGCCGGACCACGCCAGCAGACGGCGCGAGCCCTGGGGCACGTGGTAGCGGATCGGCGTCGTCGCCTGCACCACGTGAATGTATTGCGAATAGATGCCGTTGCGCACGGCGAGGATGATGGTGTCGCGGCTTTCCCGCGAGACTTCCTCCATCAGGCGCAGCAATCGGCCGTTGTGCACCGGCCCCTCATTCAGCCACGTGCCCAGAAGCGCCACGCGGGCGGTGGGCAGGAAGGTGCGCCGCACCCGGTCGTAATCGAGATAGCCAAGCTGCGCCAAGCTCTTGAGCAGGGCCGAGGTGGACGATTGGGGAAACTGCAGATGCGCGGCGATTTCAGTGACGCGCGCGTCACGCTGGATCTCGTCGAAATATTCCAGGATGCGGAGCACGCGTTCGGCGGATTTCACGACCGGACTGTCGGCCATGTCGCCGACCGCCGTGACCGGGCGAACCCCCTCGTCTTCTACGAAGATGTTGGTTTTTGCAGGCTTCCGCATGGCCGCTCCCGTTCGGTTCGCGGCTCAACTGATCACATATCTGATGATTTTTCCATATATGTGTAATGCGCTTGCCGCAGGCCCCGCTCGAATGCTTTTCTCCCCTCAACAACACCGCGCCCCGCAAAGCCACGGGGATAAGTAGAGTGATGAGGGAGCGCCGCGGATATGCAAAGTTTTCGATTCGGCTTTGACCATCTTCCGGCGGAAGCCGAGCAGGTCCGGCAGGATGTTGGCGCCTTTCTGCAAGCAGAGCGGGAGGCCGGCCTGTTCGTTCCGCATCGTTGTTCCTGGAGCACGTTCGACCCCGCCTTCTCCAAGCGCGCGGCCGCAGCCGGATTTGTCGGCGTGACCTTGCCAAAAGCCTATGGCGGGCAGGAGCGCTCCAGCCTGGTGCGCTTCGTCATCACCGAAGAGATGCTGGCCGCCGGCGCCCCCTGTGGCGCCCATTGGATCGCGGATCGGCAATCCGCCCCGCAGATCCTGCGCCATGGCAGCGAATACGCGAAAACTCTCATCGTGCCGCGCATCTGCGCCGGCGAATGCTATTTCGGCATCGGCATGAGCGAGCCGGATTCCGGCTCCGACCTTGCCGCGGTGCGCACCCGCGCCACCCGCACCGAGGGCGGCTTCGTGCTCAACGGCTCGAAGATCTGGACCACCAACGCCCACCGCGCCCATTATCTCCTCGCCCTGGTGCGCACCGGCGATGCCGGGCCCGATCGTCACGGCGGCCTCACCCAGTTCATCATCGATATGGCGGCGCCCGGCATCGAGGTGCGGCCGATCTACGATCTTTCCGGCCATCACGAATTCAACGAGGTGTTCTTCACCGACCATGTGGTGCCCGACGCGCTGATGGTGGGCGAAGAGGGCCAGGGCTGGGACATGGTCACCCAGGAGCTCGCCTTCGAGCGTTCCGGGCCGGACCGCTTCATGTCCGACTACCGCTTGCTCGTGGAACTGGTGGACCGCATCGGCCAAGAGCCCGACCGCCAGCAGGCGGTGGAGACCGGGCGCCTCGTCGCCCATATGGCCGCGCTCATGAACATGTCGGCGTCAGTCGCCGCTCTGCTCGGGCGCAACGAAATGCCAAATGTGGAAGCGGCCCTGGTGAAGGATGTCGGCACCGCCTTCGAGCGCGACATTCCCGAAGTGGCCCGCCGCCTGATGCCGGTGGAATCCAGCCTCGATGCGCAGGACGATCCGTTCGCCGAGACGCTGGCGGACGTGATGCTGCGGGCCCCCTCCTTCACGCTGCGCGGCGGCACGCGGGAAATCCTGCGCAGCGTCACCGCGCGCGGCCTCGGACTGCGCTGAGACACCCCATGCTCGATATCAACACCGCCCCCGCCGCGTCCGAAGAGGACGATTTCGCCGCCATCCTGCTGGAGCAGACGGACCGTCTGCTCACCCACCACGTCACACCCGCCTGCCTGAAGGCGGCCGACGAAGGCGCCTTTCCGCTCGCCGCTTGGGAGGCGGTGAGCGAAGCCGGTCTCCCTCTCGCTCTGGTGTCGGAAGAGGCCGGCGGCGCGGGCCTTTCCGCCGTCACCGCCGGCCAGATCATCCGCCGTTCGGCCTATCACGCCTTGCCGGCGCCGCTCGCCGAAACGCTGATGGCCCAAGCGCTCTGGACGCTCGCGGGAGGCGCGGCGGTGGACGGCATCGTCACGCTCACCACCGGCGCCGGCCTTGCGCTTTCTTCCACGGAAAAAGGCGCCGTGCTGAGCGGGTCGCTGTCCTCCGTCCCCTGGGGCGCGCAGGCAAGCTTCATCCTGCTCGCCGCCCATGACGGCGACGGCGCCGCCCGTCTCGTGCTGCTGCCCCAGGCCAACCCGCCGGTCCGCACCCGGCGGAACGTGGCGAACGAGCCGCGCGACAGCCTCACGCTCGAAAATGTGCCGGTGAGCCCCGGCAGCATCCGCCCCTTGCCCGCGAACCTTGCGGATGCGGACGGGCTGATGGTGTTCGGAGCCTTCATCCGCGCCCAGCAGATGGTGGGCGCGATGGAGCGCTGCCTTGACCTCGCGCTCACTTATGCCAACGAGCGCAAGCAGTTCGGCAAGCCCATCGGGCGGTTCCAGGCGGTGCAGCACATGCTTGCGGAGGCTGCCGGCCAATGCGCGGCGGCGGGCGCGGCGGCACAATTGGCGGCCTCGGCCTGGGGCGGGGCGCATTTTCCGTTCGCGGTGGCGGTGGCAAAGGCGCGGTGCGGGGAAGCCGCCGGCAAGGTGGCGGAAATCTGCCACCAGGTGCACGGCGCCATGGGCTTCACCCACGAGCACCCGCTGCATTTCTTCACGCGCCGGCTGTGGGCCTGGCGCGATGAATTCGGCCGCGAGGCCCATTGGCAGGAACGTATCGGCCGCGCGGTGTGCGGCAAGGGGGGGGACGCGCTGTGGCCCACGCTGGTGGCCCTGCGCCCCTGCAGCGCGCAGGATTGAGGAGAGCAAGACCCGTGTCTTCATTTGAGAAAAGCGGCCCGCTCGCCGGCGTGCGCATCATCGATCTGACCAACGTCATCATGGGGCCCTTCGCCACCCATATCCTCGCCGATCTCGGTGCGGACGTGGTGAAGGTGGAATCCCCGGAAGGCGACACCTTCCGCAGCTACAAGCCCTCACGCACGCCCGGCATGGCGGGCAACTTCCTGCACCTCAACCGCAATAAGCGCTCGCTCGTGCTCGATTTGAAGCGGCCCGAGGCGCGCGCCGCGCTCGGCCGGCTGATCGCGGGGGCGGACGTGTTCGTCCATTCCATGCGGCCCAAGGCCATCGCGCGCCTCGGCTATGAATATGAAGCGGTGAAGGCGCTTAACCCTGACATCGTCTATTGCGGCGCCTACGGCTTCAGCGCCAAGGGCCGCTATGCCGACAAGGCCGCCTATGACGACCTGATCCAGGCCGGCTCCGGCCTTTCGGCGCTTCAGGCGGCGATGCACGGGACGCCGGGCTATCTGCCCACCGTGCTGTGCGACAAGATCGCCGGCCAGGCCATCGCCTCGTCCATCATGGCGGCCCTGCTCCAGCGCGCCAATGGCGGCGGGGGGCAGGCGATCGAGGTGCCCATGTTCGAGACCATGGTGGAGTTCAATCTGGTGGAGCACATGGTGGGCGCGGCGTTCGAACCGCCGCTCGGCCCGCCCGGCTTCAACCGGGTGATCTCCCCGCGCCGCAAGCCCTACGCCACCAAGGACGGTCACGCCTGCATCCTGCCCTATTCGGACCGCAACTGGCGCGACTTCTTCGATTTTACCGGCCGCACCGAGTTCAAGGACGACCCGCGCTTCGCCACGCTGGGCGAGCGGGTGCAGAATATCGACGTGCTCTATGCCGCCGTGGAACAGGAAGCGGTGCGCTTCACCACCGCGGAATGGGAAGCCTTCTGCGACCGGGTTTCGATCCCCTGTATGCCTGTGAACGGGCTCGATGATTTGCTGGAGGATTCCTATCTCCAGGAGGTGGGCTTCTTCACCATCGAGGAGCATCCGAGCGAGGGCGCCTATCGCTCCATGCGCCAACCGGTCTCGTTCAGCGCGGCGCCGTTCCGCATCCGCCACCATGCCCCGCGCCTCGGCGAGCACGGCGCGGAAATCCTCGCCGAGGTCGGGCTCTCGGCCGAGGAAATCCAAGCACTGACGCGGGCTGAGACGGACCAGGAATTGGAGCGGATCTCGTGAGCGACCATCTCAAATTCACCGTCAGCGACGGCGTCGGCACCATTCTTCTCGACCGCCCCGAGCGGATGAACGCCTTCACCTTCGACATGATCGCCGCCTGGACCGACGCGCTCCAGCACTGCCGCACCGATCCCGCCGTGAAGGTGGTGCTGGTGACCGGAGCCGGCAGCGCGTTTTGCTCCGGCGGCGACATCGTGGAGATGGGCGACCGGCTCCAGCAGGGGCCGGCGCAGCGCAAGGACGAATTGTTCGAGAAGATCCAGCGCATTCCCCTGACGCTGGAGGATCTGGACAAGCCGGTAATCGCGGCCGTGAACGGGGTGGCCACCGGCGCGGGCATGGACCTCGCGCTCATGTGCGACCTGCGCTATGCCGCGAAAAGCGCGCGCTTCGCGGAAACCTATGTGAAGGTCGGCCTCGTGCCCGGCGCCGGCGGCGCGCATTTCCTGCCCCGCCTCGTGGGCACCGCGAAGGCGCTGGAATTGTTCTTCACCGGCGATTTCATCGACGCCGAGGAAGCCGAGCGCATCGGCATCGTCAACAAGGTGTTCGACGATGCGGCGCTGGTGAACGAGGTGGAGACGATTGCCCGCCGCATCGCCCGCGCCCCGCAGCTGACCCTGCGCATGATCAAGCGTGCGGTCTACCAGGGCATGCGCAACGATCTGCGCACCAATCTCGATCTGATTTCTTCCCATTATGCGGTGATCACCTCCACCGACGATCATAAGAAGGCGGTGGAACGCTTCATCGCCGCCAAAGCCAAGGCCTGATCCGCGCTGGCCGGCCAAGCCTGCCCAAGACATTGAAAAGCAATAAAAAGATCGACCCTCAGAGGAGTCACATGAAACACATGCCCACGCCGCAGTATCCCGACGCCAAGATCAAGCCGCTGCTCGAAGTGGACGGCGTGACGCTGCAGTACAAGACGCGCGACCATCTGGTGACGGCAACGTCCCAGGTGAGCTTCGAGATCTTCCCCGGCGACCGCTTCGTCCTGCTCGGGCCCTCGGGCTGTGGGAAATCCACCTTGCTCAAGGCCATCGCCGGCTTCCTGCGCCCCACCCAGGGCGCGATCCGCCTGAAGGGTCAGGAGATCACGCGCCCCGGTCCGGACCGCATGATGGTGTTCCAGGAATTTGACCAGCTCATGCCGTGGAAGACCGTGCGGCAGAACGTGGCGTTCCCGCTGCGCGCCAACGGCATGTCGGCGGGCGAAGCTGACATCCGCGCCCTGGACGTGCTGGAGAAGGTGAACCTCACCAAGTTCGCGGACGCCTACCCCCACATGCTCTCGGGCGGCATGAAGCAGCGCGTGGCCATCGCCCGCGCCATGGGCATGCGGCCCGACATGCTGCTGATGGACGAGCCCTATGCGGCCCTCGACGCGCTGACCCGCCGCAAGATGCAGCAGGAATTGCTGGATCTGTGGGACGACGTGCGCTTCACCGTGGTGTTCGTGACCCATTCCATCGAGGAGGCGGTGCTGATCGGCAACCGCATCCTCGTGCTCTCGCCGCATCCCGGGCAGGTGAAGGCGGAGCTGAACTCGCATCATTTCGACGCCAGCCACCAGGGCGGCGCCGAGTTCCAGACCCTCTGCGGGCGCATCCACACCATGCTGTTCGATGAGGCCCAGCCGGCTCACTGAGCCAATGGCCGCCGAACCCATCCCGAGGAGGAAATCCATGTCGCAGACCGCGATGAAGCTGGAGCCGGTAATCCGGCCCGAATATGTCCGCACCACCCTGCCGCCGGTGACGACCGGCGCGGTGGAAGCGCCCCTGCCGTTCTTCCAGCGCATGTTCGCCCACGCCATCGTGCGGCGCGCGCTTATCCTCGTGGCGCTTGCCATCGTATGGGAGCTTTATGGCCGCTGGCTCGATAATCCGCTGATCTTCCCGAGCTTCAGCGAGACCCTGCAATCCCTGTGGGACAATACGATCAACGGACGCATCCCCCAGCGGCTCGGCGTATCCATGCGCATCCTGGTGATGGGCTACGCGCTGGGCATCGCGCTCGCGGCCATCTTCACCACGCTCGCGGTCTCCACCCGCCTCGGCACCGATCTGCTCTCCACGCTGACCGCCATGTTCAATCCCATGCCGGCCATCGCTTTGCTGCCGCTGGCGCTCTTGTGGTTCGGCCTTGGCGTGCCGAGCCTGATCTTCGTGATCGTGCATTCGGTGCTGTGGGCGGTGGCCCTGAATGCCCATGCGGGATTCCTGGCGGTGTCGGAAACCCAGCGCATGGCGGGGCAGACCTTCGGCCTGCGCGGCTTGCGCTTCGTGGTGCAGATCCTCATCCCCGCGGCATTTCCCTCCATCCTGTCGGGCCTGAAGATCGGCTGGGCGTTCGCTTGGCGCACGCTGATCGCGGCCGAGCTGGTGTTCGGCGTCTCGGCCGGCCAGGGCGGCCTCGGCTGGTTCATCTTCGAGAACCGCAATCTGCTGGAGACCGCCGGGGTGTTCGCCGGATTGATGACGGTGATGATCGTGGGCCTGTTCATCGAGGGGGTCATCTTCCAGACCATCGAGCGCTACACTGTGCGCCGCTGGGGCATGCAGCGCTGAGTCCGGCCGAATGAAGCGGAGTTGAGAGTATGGATCTGGCGCACCACGTCGCCGGCAAGGGCGTCGTCGTCACCGGCGCCTCTTCGGGCCTCGGCGAGCATTTCGCGCGGCTGCTGGCGGGCGCAGGGGCGCGTGTGATCGCCGCCGCCCGGCGCACGGACCGGCTCGCGGCGCTGGCGGAAGAGGCGAAGGCCAAGGGATGGAGCATCACCCCGCTCGCCCTCGACGTGACCGACGACGACGCCATCGCGCCCTTCTTCGGTGAGGTGCAGCGCACGCTCGGCCGGCTGGACGTGCTGATCAACAATGCCGGGGTCGCCGACACCACGCCGGCGCTGGACCTGACCCCGGACACGTTCGACAAGGTGGTGGACACGAACTTGCGCGGGGCCTTCTTCGTCGCCCAGGGCGCGGCCCGCGCCATGAAGGAGAGCGGCGGGGGCAGCATCGTCAACATCGCCTCCATCCTGGCGCTGCGGGTGGCGGGGAATGTCGCGCCCTACGCCATCGCCAAGGCGGGGCTCGCGCAAATGACCCAGGCGCTGGCGCTCGAATGGGCGCGCTACGGCATCCGCGTCAACGCGCTCGCGCCCGGCTATCTGGAAACTGAGCTGAACGCGGATTTCTTCGCCTCCCCCGCCGGCCAGGCGTTGATCAAGCGCATCCCCCAACGCCGGCTTTCCCGCCTCACCGATCTTGACGCGCCCCTGCTGCTGCTGGCGGGCGATGCCGCGCCGACGCTGACGGGCGTGGTCCTGCCGGTGGACGGCGGGCATCTCGTTTCCTCCCTCTAATTCCCTCAGGGCTCCGATGGACTTCACCCTCCCCCCGCATATCGAGGCCGTCCGCGCCCGCACGCGCGCCTTCGTGGCCGACCACATCCTGCCCCTTGAGGCAGACCGGGCGAATTACGATGCCCATGACAACATCGCCGAGCCGGTGCTTGAGCGAGTGCGCGCCAAGGCGCGGGCCGAAGGGCTCTGGGCGCCACAGGTGCCGCAGGCGCTCGGCGGCATGGGCATCGGCATGGTGGGGCAGGCCGCCATGTATGAGGAGGCGAACCGCTCCATCTTCGGCCCCGCCTGCTTCAATGCTGCCGCACCCGACGACGGCAACATGATGCTCATGTCCAGGGTCGCCACCCCGGCGCAGCAGGATTGGTGGCTGAAGCCCGTGATCGCCGGCGAGATGCGCTCCGCCTTCGCCATGACCGAGCCCCATCCCGGCGGCGGTTCCGACCCCGGCATGATGCTGACCCGCGCGGAAAAGCGCGGGGATCGCTACATGGTCACCGGCCGCAAATGGTTCATCACCGGGGCCGAGGCGGCGCAGCGCTTCATCGTGATGGCGCGCACATCCGACGATCCGCGCACCGGCCTCACCGCGCTCCTGTTCGATGCCAAGTCCCCCGGCTGGCACATCGCGCGGCGCATCGAGATCATGGGGCCTGAGGAACACGGCGGGCATTGCGAACTGATCTTCGACGGGCTCGAGATTCCGGCCGAGAATGTCCTGATGAAGGAAGGCGACGGGCTGCGCGTCACCCAGATCCGCCTCGGGCCTGCGCGCCTCACCCATTGCATGCGCTGGCTCGGCCTCTCCAAGCGGGCGCTGGAGATCGGCCATGCCTATGCCAGCGAGCGCACCGGCTTCGGCATCCGCCTCGCGGACCGCGAGAGCGTGCAGATCAAGCTTGGCCGCGCCGCCTCGGCGATCGAGGTGGGCCGCTTGCTGGTGATGAAGGCAGCCTGGCTGCTGGATGCCGGTGACAAGGCGCGCAAGGAAATCTCCATGGCGAAGAACCATGTGGCCGAAACCCTGCACCTGTGCGCCGACACCGCGCTGCAGCTCTGCGGCGCCAGGGGCTATTCCAAGGACACTCCGCTGGAATGGATCTATCGCTATGCCCGCCAGGCGAAGCTGGTGGATGGGGCGAGCGAGGTGCACGACATGGTGCTGGCCGCAAATTATGCGCGGGAAGGCCAGGATTTCTGGCGCTGGGGCGTGCCCCATGGCAAGTGAGGGGCCTCCCGAAGCCGGCCTCCCCCTCGATACCCTCGCCGCCTTTCTCGCCCGCGAACTCGGGGCCACCGCCGTGGTGCCCCACGCGGCGCGCCTGCTGAAGGGCGGCGCGATCCAGCAGAACTGGCGGCTCGACCTCACCATCGCGGGTGGCCCGGAAGCGGGCGAACGCTCCTATGTCCTGCGCAAGGATGCCCCCAGCGTGGTGGGTTCCAGCCACGGCCGGGTGGCGGAATTCGAGATCATCAAGGCCGCTTATGCCGCGGGCGTCACCGTGCCGCGCCCCATCCTCTCATGCGCCGATGCCTCCCTGCTGGGCACGCCGTTCGCGCTGATGGAACGCGTGGAGGGCGTCGCGCTCGGCCCGCGCGTCGTGAAGGATACCACGCTCGGCGGCGACCGGCGGTCGCTGCTGCACCGGCTCGGCGCCGAGATGGCGAAGCTGCACCGCGTGCGTCCGCCCCACCCCGCCCTTGCCTTCCTGCCCCCGCCGCCGGAGGATTTCGCCCGCGCAGACATCGCCGATCTGCGCGCCGCGCTCGATGCGCTAGGCGAGCCGCGACCGGCGCTGGACTGGGGCCTGCGCTGGGGCGAGGTGACCACCCCGCCGCCGAGCGATATCCGCCTGATCCACCGCGATTTTCGCACTGGCAATTACATGCTCGACGCGACCGGCGTGACGGCCATCCTGGATTGGGAATTCGCCGGCTGGGGCGATCCCATGTCGGATCTCGGCTGGTTCTGTGCCGAATGCTGGCGCTTCGGCCGGCCCGACCTGGAAGCTGGCGGCATGGGGGACCGCGCGGATCTCTATGCCGGTTACTCGGCCGAAAGCGGCGAGAGCGTGGACGATGCCCGCGTGCGCTATTTCGAGGTGATGGCGCATATCCGCTGGGCCATCATCGCGCTTCAGCAGGGCGCCCGGCATGCGAGCGGGCAGGAAAGCTCGCTGGAACTCGCCCTCACCGGCCGGATCGCCGACGAATTGGAACTGGCTATCCTGCGTGCCACCGCGCCTGCCGCCTGGGAGATGCGCCCATGACCGGCCACACCCCGCCCGTCCAGACCTTCGGCGCGGACCTGCTTGCCATCGCCCGCAAGACGCTGCAGGAGGAAATCGCGCCCCAGCTCTCCGGCGACCAGCGCTATCAGGCGGCCATGGTGGCCAATGCCTGCGCTATCGCGGGGCGCGAGATGGCGACAGAAGCCGTCGCCCGCGAGGCGGAAGCGGCCTGTCTTGACGCCGCGCAGGCGCCCTCCCCGGCCGCGCTGTGCGCCGCAATCCGCGCCGGCGCGCGCGATGCCGATCCGCACCTTCATGCCGCCCTGCTGCGGCACAGCCTGATCGCGACCTATCGCACCCGTCCCGGCGCCTTGCGGCCCGCGGAGCGGCAAGAGGTCGATGCCCTCATCAAGGATCAGACCACATGACTAAGCCGAATCTCGGCGTGCTCGGCGCCGGCCTGATGGGCGGCGGCATCGCCCTTGACGCCGCGCGCCACGGCATCGAGGTGGTGGTGTATGACGCGCGCGCCGACGCGGTGGAAAAACTGAAGGCTCGAGCCGCCAAGACCTATGAGCGCTGGGTCTCCTCCAACCGCATGACGACGGACGATGCACAATCAGCGCTCGCCCGCATCATCGGGGCGCGCGACCTCGGCGAGGCCGGCACGCGCGATATCATCATCGAAGCGGTGTTCGAGGATCTGGCGGTGAAGCGCGCGCTGTTCGCGGACTTGGCCCCGCACATCGCACGCGGCAGCATCGTCGCCACCAATACCAGCGCTTTGAAGGTGGGCGACATCGCGGACGTGCTGCCCGATCCCGCGCGCTTTCTCGGCCTGCATTATTTCAGCCCGGCGGAAGTCAGCCCGCTGGTTGAGGTGGTGCGGGCGGAACGGACCTCGGCGGAAACCGTGGCGCGGGCTCTCGCCTTCCTGGAGCAGACGCGCCGCGTGCCGCTGCGCTGTTCGGATACCCCCGGCTTCGTGGTGAACCGCTTCTTCTGCCCCTATTACAATGAGGCAGCGCATATCGTTCAGGACCTGCGGGCAACCGCGTCGGAGGTGGATTTCGTCGCCCGAGAGCGGCTCGGCATCGCTGCCGGTCCGTTCAAGGTGATGAACCTCATCGGGGCGACGGTGGCGGCCCACGCCATGGAGAATCTCTCGCCCCTCGGCCCCTTCTATCGCGCCTGCGCTGCCCTGGTGCGGCAGGGCGAGAGCGGTGCCGCCTGGGAGGTTTCAGACATGGCGGCTCCCTCGTCCGAAGTCGCCGACGAGATCGAGCAGCGGCTTCTCGGCGCACTCTTCGTGCCGGCCCTGGAGCTGCTGAACGCCGGCGCTTCCACGCCCGCCGACATGGATAAAGGTGCGCAGCTCGCCCTGCGCTTCACGCTCGGCCCCTGCGCCCTCATGGAGCGCGCCGGAACCACTCGGGTGCAAACGGCGGTGGCACGCTTGTGCGCCCGCGACGGGCATCCGCAACCCGCCCTGTTCGATCTTCAGCCGAACCGCGCCGGTCGGGCCTCCTGAGGCCACGCCCGCTCGCAAGCCTCGCGTCCCGGCCAAGCGCATCGCCGCAGGCGCGGAAGGCACACCGGGACGCGGGACCGAGCCGCGATCCCAACGCCTTCTCCCGCATGCGGGGGAGGGTTGGGAGGGGGAAGCCACCGTGGAACGTGAAAGGACGGCCGTGCCATCGCGGGACACGCCCTTCCTCCCGCACCCGAACGCGCCCGGAACGAACCGGGAGCGAATCACGGTCGGTCCGCAAACCGCGCTTTGTTCCGTTCCTGTGCCCCGCGTGCGCGGAGCACGCGTCCCTGCTGCGCCTCCGCCCGGAATGAAAGACGCGACGCGCGGGCGTGATAGGACGCGCCGCGCCGGGCGCGTCCCCCCGCTCACACCCGCTCGATGGCCAAGGCGATGCCCTGCCCGCCGCCGATGCACATGGTGATGAGGCCATAGCGGCCGCCGGTGCGCTGAAGTTCGTTCAGCGCCTTCACCACCAGGATCGCGCCGGTGGCCCCAACCGGATGGCCGAGCGCGATGGCACCGCCATTGGGATTAAGCTTGGCCGCATCGAAATCCAGCTCCCGCGCCACGGCGCAGGCCTGGGCGGCGAACGCCTCGTTGGATTCGATCACGTCAAAATTCGAAACCTTCAGGCCCGTGCGTTCGCACAATTTGCGCACCGCCGGCACCGGGCCGATGCCCATCTCGCCGGGCTCCACGCCCGCATGGGCATAGCCGACGATGCGCGCGAGCGGCGTCTTCCCGGATCGGGCCGCGCGATCCTCCGCCATCAGCACGAGGCCGGCGGCGCCGTCATTGATGCCGGAGGAATTGCCGGCCGTGACCGTGCCACCCTTCTTGAAAGCCGCGCGCAGGCCGGCAAGGATCTCGGCGGTGGTCGCCTTGGGATGCTCGTCGGTGTCGAACACCATTTCCTTGCGGCCCACGGTGACCGTCACCGGCAGGATCTGGTCGCGGAAGCGGCCGTCATCGATGGCCGCGCGGGCACGCTGCTGGCTGGTGAGGGCGAGTTCGTCCTGCGCCTCGCGGGTGATGTTCCATTTCTCGGCGACATTCTCGCCCGTGATGCCCATGCCGCCATGGCCGAACGGGTCGGTGAGCACGCCGATCATCAGATCGGACGCCGCCATGTCGCCCATGCGCTGGCCGAAACGCGAGGTGGACAGCAGGTGCGGCGAGCGGCTCATGCATTCCGCGCCGCCGGCCACCGCCACATCGCAATCCCCCAGAAGAATGGCCTGCGCGGCGGAGACCACCGCCTGGGCGCCGCTGCCGCACAGCCGGTTCACGTTCATGGCCGGCACCTCCTTCGGGATGCCGCCCTCGATCGCCGCGACCCGGCTGAGATAGGCGTCCCGCGGTTCGGTGACGATCACGTGGCCGAACACCACCGTGCCCACGTCCGCGCCGTCCACATGCGCGCGCTTCAGCGCTTCGGCCACCACCAGGCTGCCAAGCTTAGTGGGTGGGACGGAAGCGAGCGCACCCCCGAAGGTGCCGATGGCCGTGCGCACGCCGGACATGATCATGACGGACTGTGACATGGTGTTCTTGAGCCTCCCTTGCGGCGGGTGCACCGCCGGTTCAGCTCCCGCCTAAACCCGGGAGAGGGCAGCGCGCAATGGGCAGAAGGCAAGGCGTGGACATTCATCATGTCCATGATCGACCAAACGCAGGCGCGCCGGTCAGGGGTTCGGCTGCACCTCGCCCCGGGGGTCGGGTAGGCTGTCCTTCTCGACCGGCGAGACCTTGCGCCCCGCCATCTCCGCGCCCGCATCCTTCGGCAAGCGCAGGAAGCTGATGACCGAACTGGCGCTGATGAGCGCCACAATGAGGAAGGCGGGCGTGAAATCCGCCAATACCAGGTTGGTCTCGCCCCGAAGGTCGCGCATCACCTCGAGAATGATGCCCGCGGTCGCGACCCCGAGCGAGATCGACACCTGCTGCCCGACGCTGGCGAAGGAGGTCGCCCGGCTCATGGACGAGGGCTCGACATCGGCATAGGCGATCGCGTTCAGCGCGGTGAATTCCAGCGAGCGGAAGAAGCCGCCGATGAGCAAAACCGCCATGATGACGAATGTCGGCGTATTCGGGGTGAAAAGCGCGTTAGAGGCGATGAAAGCCGCCGAAAGTAGGCTGTTCACTACGAGAACCCGGCGAAATCCGAAACGGCGGATGATCGGTGCCGCGGTGGTCTTCATGATCAAAGCACCGGCCGAGGCGGCGAACGTCATCAGGCCGGAGGCGAACGGGGAGAGGCCAAACGTGAGCTGCAGCATCAGCGGCAGCAGGAACGGCAGGGCGCCGATGCCGATTCGAAACACCGACGCGCCGATCACGCCGGAGCGGAAAGTGGGCAGGCGCAGGAGCGTGAGATCGAGCACCGCGTGCGGCGTGACCCGCGCGTGGCGGACATAAAAGATCAGAGAAATCAATCCGATAGCCGTCACGCCCCCGGCAACCCAGAGCGGCACCAGTTCCTGCCCGAAGACCGCGAAGCCGAACACCAGCCCCGAAAGGCCGATGCCCGAAAGCACGAGCCCCCGCAGATCAAGCGGCGGCACGTCTTCCTCGCGGACGTTCTCGATGAAGCGGGTGGCCAGGACGACGCCCAATACGCCAATGGGAACATTGATGTAGAAGATCAGCCGCCAATCGAAATAGGTGGTGATGAAGCCGCCGAGCGGCGGTCCCAGCACCGGCCCCAGCAGCGCCGGCACGGTCAACCACGCGAGCGCCGAGACCAGTTGCGCCTTGGGGATGCTGCGCAAGATCACGAGCCGGCCCACCGGCACCATCATCGCCCCGCCCATGCCTTGGATGATGCGGTAGAGCACGAAATCCGACAGGCTGGTGGACATGCCGCAGAGGATCGAGCCGATGGTGAAGATTACGATGGCGGCGCGGAATACAGTGCGCGCGCCATAGCGGTCGGCCGCCCAGCCGCTGGCGGGGATGAATACCGCAAGGCTCAGCAGATAGGACGTCAACGCCAGCTTCAGCGCCACCGGATCCTCACCCAGCGACGTGGCGATGGCCGGCAGCGAAGTGGAGATGACGGTCGAATCCACCTGCTCCATGAACAGCGCACAGGCGACGATCAGGGGGATGAGGATTTCGCGGGGAATTTGGCGGGAAAGCATGGGCGCAGGCAATCTTGCTCCGCTTGGAGTGCCCTCTTAGACCATCTTTTTCAATCCCGCCATGGCCCGTTTTCCAAGTCGTCCGCCGTCCTCCGGTACGGCATAAAGCCAGGCTCCAGCCTGTTTACGGGGGCTTTATGCGCACGCGCCGCCTTCCGGATGGAGCGCTTATGGGGGGTGTTGCATCCTTACTTCCGCAGCGTCGGGTTCGCCCCGCGCTGGCGTCACAGAAGGAGGGCGCGATGCCCCAGATCAACACCGCCGCCGTGCGGCGGCGCGAAGACGATCCCGAAATCGAACCCGAGCCGTCCAGTCCGCGTCGAAACGAACGGACCATGCCCGCGCGGCACCGCCTGCCTGCGGTCGCGGTGCAGCCGGCCGGCGTCACCGCTGCCCCTGAGCCGAACCCGAGCTGGGCCATCGAGGAAATCGCCGCCTTCGCTCATCTTCGTCCCTGTGATCACGTTGTCGTGCTCGGCAAGGAGAGCCTCAATCTCGCGCTCGGCCTGTGGCGGTCGGGCTTCACGAACGTCGGCTGCGCACCCCGCAATCTCGACAAGGTCGCCCACGGCACCGCCGACGCGCTGATCATCGACCATCTTGCCATGGATGAAGATTTCGCCGCCGCGATCGAGCGTAACCGCGGCTTCGTGCGGCGCGGTGGCTGGTTGTTGGTGCATGTGGCCCGCTCGGCCGGGCGTGGCGCGCTTCCGGCCCTGCGCGGTCTTCTGGCCAAGGCCGGCTTCTGCGCCGGGCCCGGCATCGTGGACGGGGCAGGCGTTTGGATCGCGGCACGCCGCCAGGAAGGCACGCCCCGGCTCGCCTCCTGAGCAGAGGCTTCATCTGCACGATCCGCGCGCCGGCGGGCCCCGCAATCTTGAAGCGGACAGGATCTCCCCCATATGAAATCCTGGTTCCTCGGAGCGCCGGTCAACACCCATGATCTACATTGTCGCCGCCTTGCTTCCCCCGCTCGGCCTGCTGCTGAATGCGCAGCCTGTGTCGGCGATCCTCAATCTGGTGCTGATCGTGCCATGCGTGCTGCTCGGCCTGATCTTTCCGCTGTTCTTCGCGGTTCCCTCCGCCCACGCGGTGATCGCGGTGCATATGAAGCGGTCCGACCGGCGCCAGCGGGAAATCGTCGATGCCATCTCCCGCCATGGCGTTCCGCCGGGCTGGGGCCGTTGATCCGGCACGCCGTTCGATGGTTCAAAAGGCGCCCATGGGCGCCTTTTTCATTGGCCAGACAGGGCGCGCACCGCCAGCGCGGTGGCAGACGCGCGGTTTTCCACGCCGATCTTGGCGTAGATCTGCTCCAGATGCTTGTTCACCGTGCGCGGGCTGAGGCCGAGGATCTGGGCAATGTCGCGATTGGCCTTGCCGCGCGCGATCCACACCAGCACCTCCGCCTCGCGCTGTGTGATGGACAGCGCCCGCCGCAGAACCTCTTCGTCCTTGGCCGGGGCCTCCTCGATCACCCGCAGCAGAAATTCCCGTCCGCCGATCTGGCCGACATAGGCGAGCTTCAGCGTGCGGGGCGCTTCGGCCAGTAGGGAAAGGTCGATCCCGTCGCGCTGCGCCGCATCCGAGTCCTGACAGGCCTCCAGCCATCGGCGAACCGCATCCGGCAAAACGAAGCCTTCGCCGGGCTGCACTGGGGCGATCTGCGCCATCAGGCGGGTGGCCTGCGGCGTACTCCACAGCACCCGCCCGTCGAGATTGGCGGAGAGCAGGAACCGCCCGGCGGCATCCAGCGCCACGTGCGCCCCTTGCGTCTGGCGCGCATTGGCGAGGTGGACCTTCATGCGGGCGATGATCTCGCTCGGCACGATGGGCTTGGTGACGTAGTCCACCCCGCCCGCCTCCAGCCCCTGAACGATATGCTCGGTCTCGGACAGGCCGGTCATGAAGATCACCGGCACGTGGGCGAGCGCCTTGTTGGTCTTCAGCGCCCGGCAGGTCTCGAAGCCGGTCATACCGGGCATGATGGCGTCCATCAGGATGATGTCGGGGGTGATCTGCTCCACCAAGGCGAGGGCATTGGCGCCCTCCACCGCCACCAGCACCGTGATGCCCGCCTCCTCCAGCGCGTCGGTGAGGAGGCTCAGGGTTTCCGGGCTATCGTCCACCACCAGGACGATGTCGCGTCGCTTGGCGCTATGCATCATCGCTGCGAAGGCCCTCCAGAACGGTCATGTAACGGTTGAGATCGAAGCTGCGCACGATATCGCTCATCTGCGCGACGAATTCCGCGTGATCGGGTGATTCTTCGCCGAGCGCCTGGAGCTTCGCCTGGATGCCACGCACGTAGCCGATGCGCCCGAGCTTCAGCAACTCGTCGATATGGCGGTTGGCGGGGGCGATCATCTCGCCAGGAGGTTCTTCGGGCGCGGCGGGGGGATCGCCGTCATAGATCCAGTCGAGCGTCAGCAGGCCACGCAGCTGTTCGAGCAGATGGCGCAGATCCACGGGCTTGGCGATCTGCTGATCGTGATGGCGCCCCTCCGCCTCAGGCCGGCCGGCATCGCCGGCATTGGCGGAAATCATGATGATGCGGGCACCCGGCGCCACCTTGCCGCGCAGGCGGCGGGCGACCTGCCAGCCGTTGAGACCTGGCATCGCGATATCGAGCAGGACGAGGTCCGGCTGCACCTGGGCGGCGAGCTCCAGGCAGGCGACGCCGTCGGGCGCGGTGAACACGACGAACCCCAGCGGCCGCAGCAATTCGCACATCAGATCCCGGTGGGCGGCATCATCGTCCGCGACCAGGAGGGTGCGCGGTTCCCCGCGATAGCCGGTGATGCGCCGTTCCGCCGGAGCGGCGTCGTCCGGGGTGGAAACCTCCGACAGCAGCAGCCGCACGGCGAAGATCGAGCCGCCTTGCGGCCCGCTCCTCAGGACGATCTCGCCCCCCATGATTTCGGTGAGCAGCTTGGTGATGGTCAGCCCCAGGCCGATGCCCACCGTATTGTAGGTGCCGGCGCGGCCGCCGCGCTCGAACGGCTCGAAGATGCGCAGGCGGTCCTCTTCCGCCACCCCAAGGCCGGTGTCCTCCACCTCGAACTCGGCCACCTGGTTGCGGAACGAGACCCGCAGGGCGACGTGGCCGGCGGCGGTAAACTTGATGGCGTTGGACAGCAGGTTGATGAGGATCTGCCGCAGCCGCTTCTCGTCCGTGAACACCACGGGCGGAAGCCGATCCGAACGGGAGTGGCGGAAGTCGATATCCTTCGCCTGGGCCTGAAGGCGGAACATGTCCACGATCTGGTCCAGCAATTCGTGGATGCGCACCTTGTCCCTGTTCAGGTGCAGGCGCCCGGCCTCGATCTTGGAGATATCCAGCAGCCCGTCGATGAGGCCGGACAGATGCTCGGCGCTGCGGCGTACCACCCGGATGGCATCCCGCCGGCCGGCGGGAATGGACGTGTCGCGCTCGAGCAGTTGGGCATAACCGAGGATCGCGTTCAGCGGCGTGCGCAATTCGTGGCTGATGCCGACCACGTAGCGGCTCTTGGCGAGGTTCGCCGCCTCCGCCACCTCCTTGGCGCGCTGGAGCTTGGCGTCGGTGCGCTTGTGTGCCGCGATTTCGTGCATCAGCAAGGTAGTCTGGCGCTGGCTTTCCTCCTGCGCCACGTTGCGGCTTTCCTGCGCCAGCACGAAAAGCCACGCCACCACGCCCACGACGATGATGAGGACGAAATAGACCGTCCAGAGCGTGGTGCGGATCGCCTCCCCATAGGCGGGAGATTCGAACGTGGCGTGGAAATAGATGATGGCGAGAATCGCGGCGATGAGGGACGCCAGCGTCGCCAGGATCGCGATGTAGTGCCCGACGCGCGAATTCAGCCGCTTCACCGCCCAGCGCGGCAAGGTCGCCGCCAGGAAGGCGAGGATCTGGTCGGCGGCGCGGGCATCCTCCTTGCAGCGATCACGGCAGCGCGCATCAAGCGAGCAGCACAGGGAACAGATGGGCCCGGCATAAAGCGGGCACTGGGCCATGTCCTCATGCTCGAACTTGTGCTCGCACACACAGCAGCGCAGTGTGCCCTTGCCGCGCCACTGCACCTTGGGTTCGCGGGCCATGTAATAGCGCCCCTTGGTGGCGAGCGCGATCGCCGGCGCCGCGAGGAAGGCCACCGCGAGCGCCAAGAAGGGCGCGAAGGCCTGCAGCATGCGGCCGAATTGTCCAGAATACGCCAGCACGCCCACCGCGGTGCCGAGTGCCACCGAGCCGACCCCAACCGGGTTGATGTCGTAGAGATGGGCGCGCTTGAACTCGATGTTCGGCGGGGACAGACCAAGCGGCTTGTTCACCACGAGGTCCGACACCAGCGCCGCCACCCAGGCGATGGCGACGATGGCATAAAGGCCGAGGATCTCGTCCAGCGCCTTGTAGATGCCGAGCTCCATCAGCATCAGGGCGATGGCGACATTGAACACCAGCCACACCACCCGTCCAGGATGGGAATGTGTCAGCCGCGAGAAGAAGTTCGACCAGGCGATGGAGCCGGCGTAGGCGTTGGTCACATTGATCTTGAGCTGGGAGATGATGACGAAGACGCCGGTGAAGGCGAGCGCCGCCTGTTGCG
Organism: Roseixanthobacter pseudopolyaromaticivorans; assembly: GCF_043195145.2. Classification (NCBI taxonomy): domain Bacteria; kingdom Pseudomonadati; phylum Pseudomonadota; class Alphaproteobacteria; order Hyphomicrobiales; family Xanthobacteraceae; genus Roseixanthobacter; species Roseixanthobacter pseudopolyaromaticivorans. Next base: position 726,710 of record NZ_CM195539.1, on the reverse strand, counting down.
AGGGCAGCATCGAGCCGAAGGCGACCAGATACATCTGCGTCGGTTCGGCCGCATGGTCCAAGCCGATGCCGTGCTGAAGCGCCAGATAGGCGAGGAACGACCCGATCGTCATTTTCAGCGCGCCGGGAATGATCCAGCCCGGTCCGGCAGCCAGCAGGCTGCCCCACCAATTGACGCGGTTACCGGCTTCCCGGCGCGGCAGGAATCGCAGGAAATCCACCTGCTCGCCGATCTGCGCCACGAGCGCGAACACCACAGTGGACGCCCCGCCGAAGGCGAGCCAGGAAAAGCTGCCGTCCGCGGGCCCCACGCGGCCGGTGAAATCGGTCCAGGCGGAAAGATCCTCTCCGTGGGTCAGGGCGATATAAGCGAGCGGGATGATATGCAGCGCCAGCCACACCGGCTGGGTCCACATCTGGAACCGGGATATGAGCGTGATGCCGTGGGTGACCAGCGGGATCACCACCAGGGCGCTGATTATGTAGCCGATCGCCAGCGGGATGCCGAAACACATCTCCAGGGCCAGCGACATGATCGCCGCCTCGATGGCGAAGAACAGGAAGGTGAAGGAGGCATAGATCAGCGAGGTGAAGGTCGAGCCGATATAGCCGAAGCCCGCGCCCCGCGTCAGCAGGTCGATATCGACGCCGAATTTCGCGGCATAGAAGCAGATCGGGAAGCCGGCCGCGAAAATGATGGCGCTGACCACCAGGATCGCCGCGATCGCATTGGTGAAGCCGAATGAGAGCGTGATCGCTCCGCCGATGGCTTCCAGGGCCAGGAAGGAAATGGCACCAAGCGCGGTATTGGCGACGCGGAACGACGACCAGCGCCGCGCGCTCTTCGCGGTGAAACGCAGGGCATAGTCTTCCAGGGTCTCGTTGACGACCCATTTGTTGTACTGGCGTCGAACCCGAACGATCCGCTGTTCCCCGGCCATAGGTTCCCCGGCCCTCTGACTTCAAATTCCCTCAGGTCTTCGGGCCCATGAACCGCCCGCCCCGCGCCCCGGCTACATCTGCCGCGCCGCTGAGCCGGCTTCCGCCCTCTCCCGACCCGGGATCGCCACATGAAGCGCGTCATCCCCAAGATAATTCATTATGCCACAGCCTATTTTCGTATGCGTGACTGAATTTATCGCGCCTTTGCCTGCATTCTGATCAAACTCGAAGCATTGTTCCTGTGCATCTCTCACGGTTCCCAATATTCCCGAAACTTAAGTAGAAGCGCCCGCAGCGCCTGCACCGTACGTGCGCGCGCCCGCGCGTGCGAATTAAAACGCGAGCAGGAAACCTCTCCGCAAAATCGACAATACGGATTTTCTGGCTGCGCCATATACGTCAATCACCGTATTGCTGCGCCGCATCATCCCCGGAACCATGGAACCCAAGCAGGCGCCTGTTCGGCCCTGTCTTCGATCCGTAAAGCGCTGGAGGGGACCTTGATGTCGGGTGGCGACGATCGCAACAGCAAGATGAATGCAACGCGAAGGGATGTCTTGAAGGGCGCAGCCGCGCTGCCTCTTGCCTCCCTTATTCCCGCGACGACGCTCTTTTCCGGCGTTGCCCAAGCGCAGGTGCCGGCAACCTCTGCGGTGAATACGACCGGGCTCGCCGTAACCGATACCGAAGTCACGGTCGGCATCCTTCATTCCGTCACGGGAACCATGGCGATTTCCGAGACCGGCTCAGTCCAGGCAGAAAAGCTCGCCATCGACCAGATCAATGCAGCGGGCGGCATCCTCGGGCGCAAGATCAAGTACATTCAGGAAGACGGTGCGAGCGACTGGCCTACCTTCGCGGAAAAGGCCAAAAAGCTGCTGGTTCAGGACAAGTGCGCCTCGGTCTTCGGCTGCTGGACATCCGCCTCCCGCAAGGCCGTCCTGCCGGTGTTCGAGCAATATAACGGCATGTTGTATTATCCGACCTTCTACGAAGGACTGGAGCAATCGAAGAACGTCATCTATACCGGGCAAGAAGCAACCCAGCAGATCATCGCCGGTCTGAATTGGGTGGTGAAGGAGCGCGGGGCGCAGACCTTCTATCTGCTCGGGTCGGATTACATCTGGCCGCGCACGTCCAACAAGATCGCCCGCAAGCACATCGAGAACTTCCTGAAGCTCAAGGTGGTGGGCGAGGAATATTTCCCGCTCGGGCATACGCAGTTCAATTCGGCGATCAACAAAATCAAGCTGACGAAGCCCGACGTGATCTACGCCATCATCGTCGGCGGCTCGAATGTCGCCTTCTACAAGCAGTTGAAGGCGGCCGGCATCGACCTTTCCAAGCAGACCCTGCTCACCATCTCGGTCACCGAGGACGAAATTTTGGGTATCGGCGGCGAGAATATCGCCGGCGCCTTCGCCTGCATGAAATACTTCCAGTCCCTCGACAATCCCAACAACAAGGCATTCGTCGAGGCATTCAAGAAGACCTATGGCGACAAGATCGTCATCGGCGACGTGACGCAGGCGGCTTATCTCGGCCCCTGGCTGTGGAAGCTCACCGCGGAGAAGGCCGGGTCCTTCGACATTGACAAGATCGCTGCGGCTTCCCCCGGCGTTGCCTTCGACAAGGCGCCGGAAGGCTATGTCCGCATCCATGAGAACCACCATTTGTGGAGCAAGACGCGCGTCGGCAAGGCCCGGGCCGATGGGCAATACGACGTGGTGTTCGAGACCTCCGAACTGGTGGAGCCGAACCCCTTCCCCCAGGGATACCAATGATCTCCCGCTCGTCCTGAAGGACGAGCGCGTGGAAGCGGGATGGCGGCCGGGCCAGGGGGCCGCCGTCCCCTTCTTCTCCGCGATCCAGCCGGCCGCGCGTCGGCCGCACTGTCTTCCGTCATGAATTGAGCGGCAGCGAAAGCTGCGGGGGTGCTTTGATGCTGGGATATTCGCTCGGGGAGCTTGGTTCCATTTTCGCCATGCAGGCGTTCGCGGGCCTGATCCTGTTCTCGGTCTTCGTGCTGATGTCGCTCGGGCTGGCCATCATCTTCGGCCAGATGGGCGTGATCAACATGGCGCACGGCGAGTTCATGATCCTCGGCGCCTACATGACCTATCTCACCTCGCAGCTGTTCCAGACCTATTTGCCGGGCCTCTTCGGCATCTATTTCTTCATTGCAATGGCGGTGGCCTTCGTGGTCAGCGGCGCGCTGGGCATGCTGGTGGAGTGGAGCATGATCCGCTTCCTCTACAAGCGCCCGCTGGACACCCTGCTCGCCACCTGGGGCCTGTCGCTGATCATGCAGCAGGCCTTCCGGTCCATTTTCGGGGCGCGCGAGGTGGGCGTCGAACTGCCCGAATGGATGATGGGCTCGCTGCCCGTCACCGACACCATCGAGGTCCAGATCAACGGCCTGTTCGTCATGGGCCTCACCACGCTCATCGCCATCGCCGTCTATCTGCTCATGTACCGCTCCCGCTGGGGGCTGCAGGTGCGCTCCGTGGTGCAGAACCGCCCCATGGCCGGCGCCGTCGGCATAAATACCGAGCGCGTGGATCGCTACACCTTCGGCCTCGGCTGCGGCATCGCCGGCGTCGCGGGCAGCGCCTTCACCATGATCGGTTCCACCGGGCCAACGGCGGGCCAGCTCTACATCGTCGATACCTTCCTGGTGGTGGTCTTCGGCGGCGCGGCGAGCCTGCTCGGCACCATCGCCTCGGCCTTCACCATCTCGCAGGCGCAGTCGACCATGGAATTCTTCATGTCCGGCTCCATGGCGAAGGTGCTCACCCTGATGGTGGTCGTGGGCATCCTGATGGTGCGCCCCGAGGGCCTCTTCGTCCTCAAAGTCCGCCGCTGAGGAGCGCATTGATGCAAAGCGAAGCCTTCACCCTGCGCTCCAAGGATCTCATCGGCGTGCTCATCCTGGCAGCGCTGCTCTTCGTGGTCCTGCCGATGGCGCTCGAACCCTTCCGGCTCAACATGGTGGGCAAGTATCTCACCTATGCCTTCGTCGCGGTGGGCCTGGTGCTGTGCTGGGGCAATGCCGGCATTCTGTCGCTCGGCCAGGGCGTGTTCTTCGGCCTCGGCGGCTATTGCATGGCCATGTATCTGAAGCTCGAAGCCTCCAGTCCCGAAGCGACGAAGATCCAGTCCACGCCGGGCATCCCGGACTTCATGGACTGGAACCAGATCACCGAACTGCCATTCTTCTGGGTGCCGTTCAAATCGCTCGGCTTCTCCCTGGCGGCAGTGGTCCTCGTGCCGGCCATCCTGGCGCTGATCATCGCTTTCGCGTTGTTCAAACGACGTGTCGGCGGGGTGTATTTCGCCATCATCACCCAGGCCATGGCGGCCATTGTGACGATCCTTATCGTCGGCCAGCAGGGCTACACCGGCGGCATCAACGGCATCACGGACCTGCGCACCTTTCATGGGTGGGACATCCGCACAGACAGCGCCAAGACCCTGCTTTATTTCGTCAATGGCGGCTTGCTGATCGGCTGTATCCTGCTGTGCCAGTTCATCCGCCGCTCCAAGCTCGGCCGCATCCTGGTCGCCATGCGCGACAAGGAGGACCGGGTGCGCTTCTCCGGCTACGACGTGGCGAGCTACAAGATCTTCGTGTTCTGCTTCGCCGCGGCACTGGCGGGCATTGGCGGGGCCATGTTCACCTTGCAGGTGGGGTTCATGTCGCCCTCTTTCGTCGGCATCGTGCCGTCCATCGAGATGGTGATCTATGCGGCAGTCGGCGGTCGGCTATCGTTGCTCGGCGCGGTCTACGGCACGCTGCTGGTGAACTGGGCGAAGACCTCGTTTTCCGAAAGCTTCCCCGAATTGTGGCTGTTCGGCCTCGGCGGCCTGTTCATCGCCGTGGTGCTGCTGTTCCCGAACGGGCTTGCCGGCCTCTACCGCTCCTATGTGGAGCCGCGCATCGACGCCCTATTCACCCGCAAGCCTGCCGCGGACGCCGGGGCGGCCCCCGGCGCCGCCCCGACCCTGGCCGAGTGAGGAGACAGACCCATGAATGCCGCTCCCATCACCGACCAGATCGCGCCCGACTTCCTCCTCGCCGTGGAAGGGCTCACGGTCTCCTTCGACGGCTTCAAGGCGGTGGACGACCTCTCGTTCTACGTGGATGAGAACGAGATCCGCGTCATCATCGGCCCCAACGGCGCCGGCAAGACCACGGTGCTCGACCTCATCTGCGGGCGCACCAAGGCGACCTCGGGCTCGGTGCGGTTCAAGAGCACGGAGCTGACCAAGCTGAAGGAATACGAGATCGTCCGCAAAGGGGTGGGGCGCAAGTTCCAGAACCCGTCGATCTATGACGACCTGACCGTCTTCGAGAATCTGGAAATCTCCTTTCCCCGCGGCCGCGGCGTGCTCGGCGCGCTCGCCTTCAAGCGCGATGCGGAGGTGCGCGAGCGGGTGCAGCACGTGGCGGAGACCATCTTTCTCGCCGACCAACTGAACCGCAAGGCCGAGTTCCTCAGCCACGGACAGAAGCAATGGCTGGAGATCGGCATGCTGCTGATCCAGGACCCGGAACTGCTGATGCTCGACGAGCCGGTCGCGGGCATGAGCGTCGCCGAGCGCAAGAAGACCGCCGAACTGCTCAACACCATCATCAAGGACCGCTCGGTGATCGTCATCGAGCACGACATGAAGTTCGTCGAAGACATCGCCCACAAAGTCACGGTCCTGCACCAGGGGAAGATCCTGTCGGAAGGATCCATGGCCAAGGTGAAGGCCGATCCGAAGGTGATCGAAGTCTATCTCGGCCATTGAGGGCCTCGGCCCGCGCAGAGCTGAGCGTAGCCCGCGCGGCGGCGGGCAAGGACCGGTGTCGTCGGCACCATGGGGGCACACCACATGCTCGATGTTTCCAACCTCGTTGTTTCCTATGGCCAGAGCGAAGCGCTCCACGGGCTAAATTTCACCGTCGCGCCCAACGAGATCGTGGCGATCATGGGCCGCAACGGCATGGGCAAGACCACGCTGATGAAATCGCTCATGGGGGTGGTGCCGACCCGCTCCGGCAAGGTTTCCATCGGCGCGGACGAAATCACCGATTTGAAAAGCTACGAGCGGGTGGCGAAAGGCATCGCCTATGTGCCCCAGGGCCGCATGATCTTCTCCGCCATGACGGTGGAGGAGAATATCGAGACCGGCCTCGTCGCCTCCGGCACGAAGAAGGTGCCGGGCGACATCTATGAGTTGTTTCCCGTGCTGCTGGAGATGAGGAAGCGGCGCGGCGGCAATCTCTCCGGCGGCCAGCAGCAGCAACTCGCCATCGCCCGCGCGCTCGCCACCAAGCCCAAGGTGCTGCTGCTCGACGAGCCGACGGAGGGCATCCAGCCCTCCATCATCCGCGAGATGGCGCGCACCTTGAAGCGCATCCGCGACGAGAAGGGGCTTTCCATCGTGGTGTCGGAACAGGTGCTCTCCTTCGCCCTCGACATCGCCGACCGAGTGCTGGTGCTGGAGAACGGTTCTATCGTCCACGAGGACCTGCGGGCCGACATCGACGAGGCCAAGGTCGCCAAATTCCTTTCGGTGTGAGGCACGCGCCTCGCCCATTCATCCGCCCGCGTTTTCCGTCCGCCCAAGAGAGTCAAGCAAGCTGGGAGCTGTCCATGGCCGATACTTTGATTAAGGTCGATCTCAACCAGTCCGCCTACGACAATGACATGGTGCATAATCGCTGGCACCCCGACATCCCCATGGTGGCCTGGGTGAAGCCCGGCGACGATTTCATCGTCGAGACCTATGACTGGACCGGCGGCTTCATCAAGAACAACGACAGCGCCGACGACGTGCGCGACATCGACTTGTCCATCGTGCATTTCCTCTCCGGCCCGATCGGGGTGAAGGGGGCCGAGCCGGGCGATTTGCTGGTGGTGGACCTGCTGGACATCGGCGCCATGCCGGACAGCCAGTGGGGCTTCAACGGCTTCTTCTCGAAGAAGAACGGCGGCGGCTTCCTGACCGACCACTTCCCCCAGGCGCAGAAATCCATCTGGGATTTCAAAGGCATGTTCACCTCGTCCCGGCACATTCCGGGGGTGAATTTCGCCGGCCTCATCCATCCCGGCCTGATCGGCTGCCTGCCCGATCCCAAGCTGCTTGAGACGTGGAACAAGCGCGAGGTGGACTTCATCGCCACCAATCCGACCCGCGTGCCCCCGCTCGCCAATCCGCCCTTCGGCCCCACCGCCCACATGGGCCGCCTCACCGGCGAGGCAAAGGCCAAGGCGGCGGCGGAAGGCGCACGCACCGTGCCGCCGCGTGAACACGGCGGCAATTGCGACATCAAGGACCTTTCGCGCGGCTCGAAGATCTATTTCCCGGTCTATGTGGACGGCGGCGGCCTCTCCATGGGCGACCTGCATTTCTCGCAGGGCGACGGCGAGATCACCTTCTGCGGCGCCATCGAGATGGCCGGCTGGGTGCATCTGAAGGTGGACGTGCTCAAGGGCGGCATGGCGAAGTACGGGATCAAGAATCCCATCTTCAAGCCCTCGCCCATCACGCCCAACTATAAGGACTACCTGATCTTCGAGGGCATCTCGGTGGACGAGGCCGGCGGCCAGCATTATCTCGACGTCCACGTCGCCTATCGCCAGGCGTGCCTCAACGCCATCGAATATCTGAAGAAGTTCGGCTATTCCGGCGCCCAGGCCTATTCCATCCTCGGCACGGCGCCGGTGCAGGGGCACATCTCCGGCGTTGTGGACATTCCCAACGCCTGCGCCACGCTCTGGCTGCCCACCGAGATCTTCGACTTCGACATCAATCCGACCTCGGCGGGACCGACCAAGTTCCTGGACGGCTCCATCGACATGCCGCTTTCGCCCGATCTGTGATCGCGGACGTGCCACCGGCCGGGGCGTGCCCGCCCCGGTCTCCCGTGAGGAACGCCAGAAAACGAGGGCGACATGCCGGTCTATGATTATATGTGCGACGCCTGCGGCCCCTTCACGCAGACCCGGCCCATGAGCGAATACAACCATCCCCAGGCCTGCCCGGACTGCGCGGCCGCGTCGCCCCGCGCCATCCTCAGCGCGCCGCGCCTTGCCAATATGGATGCGGGCCGCCGCACGGCGCTTTCCACCAATGAGCGCAGTTCCCATGCGCCCATGAGCGTCGGCCAGTTCGCCGCCGCCCAGGCCTCGACCAAGCACGGGGCGGGCTGCGGCTGCTGTTCGGGCAAGATGAAAAGCCGCACCAAGACCGCCCAGAACGGGGCCAAGAGCTTCCCCTCGGCCCGCCCCTGGATGATCAGCCATTAGGCCGGTGCGAAACGAAAAGCCTCAGTCGGCGGACTGGCCGATGGGGGCATAGCCCTCCTCGCCCGGCAGAGGATCGGCCTTGCCGCGAAAACCGGTCGCCAGAACATAGAGTTCCGCCGAATCCGCCCGGCTCGCGGCCGGCTTGAGGTGCTTGACGGAGGTGAAATCCCGCTTCAGGTCCGCCAGCAGCACGCCTTCGGTGCCGCCCTGGATCACTTTGGCCAGAAACGTACCGCCGGGCGCGAGCACCTGCCGGGCGAATTCCACCGCCAGTTCCACCAGGGCGACGATCTTGATGTGGTCGGTCTTTTTGTGGCCGGTGGCGTTGGCGGCCATGTCGGACATGACGATATCGGCCCGCCCGTCCAGCAATTCCAGCAGCCGTGCCGGGGCCTTCTCGTCCAGGAAGTCGAGTTGCTCGAAGATCACGCCGGTCACCGGCTCCATCTCCAGCAGGTCGATGGCGACGATCTTGCCGCGCCCCTCTTCCAGGCCAATCTTCTTCGCCGCCACCTGGCTCCAGCCGCCGGGAGCGGCGCCGAGATCGACGATCCGCATGCCCTTTTTCAGCAGGTGCGCCTTCTCGTCCATCTCGATGAGCTTGTAGGCCGCGCGCGAGCGATAGCCTTCCCGCTTGGCGCGGGCGACATAAGGGTCGTTGAGCTGCCGTTGCAGCCATTTCTGCGAGGAGGTGGTGCGGCTGCGGGCGTTTTTCACGCGCACTTTCAGCGGCCGCCCATCCGGGCCCCGGGTCGGATTGGTCACGCGATGCTCCTATTGGGGCCGATGGCGACGCCAGGCCCCGTCCGCCCGCATCAACTGCACCAGCATGCCTTCGCGCAAGCCCCGATCGGCCACGCGCAGACGATCGGTGGGAAAAGCTTCCCGCACGGCTTCCATGATGGCGCAGCCGGCGAGCACCAGATCCGCCCGTTGCGCGCCGATGCAGGGATTGGAGACCCGTTCCTCGAACGACATGTCCACGAGGCGGTCCACCACCTCGTTGATGTCGCGGGCATGGAGCCAGGCGCCGTCCACGCGGGCGCGATCGTAGCGCTCGAGACCGAGGTGGATACCGGCAACTGTCGTCACCGTTCCCGACGTGCCGAGCAAATGGATGCGGCCCGGCGGGCGCACGCCCCAGCTCTGGCGCACGCCTTCCAGCATATCAAGCACTTCGTCCACCATCTTGATGAACAGTTCACGCGAAACCTTGACCCCGCCATGGCGCTCGGCCAGCGAAACCACGCCCACGGGCATGGAGGCCCAGGAGCGGATGCGGGCGCGCGGCGGCCCGTCGTCCCCCGCCGCCCGGCGGCCGAGCCAGACCACTTCGGTCGAGCCGCCGCCGATGTCGAACAGGATGGCGCCGTCGCAGCTCGGGTCCACTAGGGGCGCACAGCCGGAGGCGGCGAGGCCCGCTTCGGTGCGGCGGTCCACCACTTCCAGCACAAGGCCGGTGCGGCGCTCGACCTCGGCGCAGAATTCCGCGCCGTTCTCCGCCGCGCGGCAGGCTTCGGTCGCGATGATGCGGGCGCGCGAGACGCCCCGGGCGGCGATCTTGCCGGCGCATACTTCCAGCGCCGCGATGGCGCGCCCCATGGCCGGAGCGCCGAGGCGCCCGCTGCCCGAGAGGCCTTCGCCCAGGCGCACGATGCGCGAAAAGGCATCCACCACGCGGAAGTTGCGGGTGGTGGGGCGGGCAATCAAAAGGCGACAATTGTTGGTGCCGAGATCGAGCGCGGCGTAGATGCGGTCGCAGGAGGGCACCGCTTGCTGGCCCTCGCCGGCCTGCGTGTTGGAGGCTGCGGGATCGGGCCGCGGCGGGCTGCGCGGGTCCTCGCTCTCCTCGGTGCCGCAGGCATTGTCGTGGCGCGAATCGCGGCTGCCGGCATGCCCCGGCTGCGTGGGGCGCGGCTGCGCGGCCTCGCCCGCAAAAGCCTGCGCTGCAACGGTTTGCGCGGAAGAAACGGACGCGGAATAAGCAGGCGCGGTGTGGGGCGGCGTCATTTCCGCGCGCGTGTCGGCACACGGATCCGCCTCCGGGCGCGGATCAAGCACCATCTCTTCCGCTGCGTCCCCGCCAAAGGCGGTGCGGATCGGAGGAAAGCAAGGCTGAACCTCGCTATCCTGGCAAGAGCGCTCCGGGTCCCTGTCGGACCCGTGCGTCTCGTCCCTCATCTCAAACCCCTCGCCGCCCTGCGCCCGCGCCGTTTTCCAGCTTCGCGCGCCTGCGGTCAAAATGTCGCTTCGGCACGAAGTGTAACACCGGGCGGGGAAGGCGCAATGCGCCTGCCCCCATGCGGCAGGAGAATACCGGGCTGCGGGCCTATTCGGCGGCGCGGCGGCCGGACAGATCCAGCGTCAGCCCGGTCGCCAGAGCGTCCGCCCGGAAGGCCTTGACGGCGTCGAGAGACAATTCCTCAGCGGTCCTGCTGCCGAGCGCGGGCAGTTTCTTCAGCACGTCGGCGGGCGCGGTGATGATGTGGCAGCCGAGGCGGTCGGCCTCGATCACGTTCCACACCTCGCGGGTGGAGGCCCAGATGACTTCCACGTTCGGCGTCGCGCGGGAAAGCGCCACCGCCTTGGAAATGGCGGGCACATAGTCGATGCCGAGATCGGCGAGGCGGCCGGCGAATACGGAGATGATGGAGGGCGCACCGCCTGCCAGCGCGGCGACGCCCAATTCCACCTGCGGCACGGAGAAAATGGCGGTGAGGTTCACCTTCACGCCATCCTGCACCAGATCGCGCACCAGATCGTACAGCGTCTCGCCGCGCGTGGTGGAAACCGGAAGCTTCACATGCACATTCTCGCCCCAGGTGGCGATGACGCGGGCCTGGGCGCGGATTTCGTCGATCTCGTCGGAGAACACTTCAAAGGAAATATGCCGGTCGGGCACCGCCGCGACGAGGTCGCGGGCATAGGCCTCGTAATCGGAAACGCCGGCCTTGCGCAGCAGCGAGGGGTTGGTGGTGAAACCGGCGATATGGGCCTGCTTCGCCATCTCGACGATCTGCGCCTTGTCGGCGCCGTCGGTGAAGAGCTTCACCTTCAGATCAGCGAGCGTCACGGCCATGGCTTCTGTCTCCCGTCGCGTTTTGCGGCATCCTATAGCGCGCGGACCCGGCCGCGTCACGGGCCAAGGCGGCCCGCGCCCGGAGAGGCCGGGGCCGCTTTTCCAAGCGGCACAGCGGCGCAGCGGCCCTCGGATTTACAAAATGTTTCACGTGAAACAATGGCTTAGTGAAGACGAACATGGGTTCGGTGCATCTTCTCCGCGGCATTCCGGCTGATGAAACCCCAATTTCGGGCGAATGTTCGCCGCACATGAATCCGCCGCCCTGCGTTCGGGCGATCCCGGCCGGCCTCACGGCTAGGGTGCGAGCGGCGCGGCCATCAAGCCAAGGCGGGACGCGCCAGCAGGGAGCGCAGCGGCCGCTGGCAGGACGATAAGGCGATCCTCGCCCGCCTGTGCGAGGACGAAGGCGCCGGCGGGCGGCGGGCCGGCCATGTGCGCCACAGTGAGGTCCGCGCCGGAGGGGTCGCCCTCGTAGCGGGTGACGATCAGCGCCTGAGGCGGCGCATCAGCGCCGCGCAACAGCGGAGCGGCGGCGACGATGCGCATTCCCTCCGGCAAGGTGAGCCACCAGGACCCCTCCGGCGGCAGGACGGCGGCATCGGCCTTTCCCGCCGCCAGCGCATCGAGCGTCTCGGCGGGCTGGGCAACGCGCGATTGCGGGATCGCGGCGCCGAAAAAGGCTTGGGCAAGGCCCGCCTGAGTCTCGTCTCCAGCTACGGCCACGCGGAAATCGGGCTTCTGCTGGAGGATCGAGCCGGCGATGATGGCGGTCCAGACCTGCACCAGGGTCTGCGGCGTCTGCGGACCGCCGTCGCGCGATAGGAGGTGGCGAAGGAGAGCGGCCTGTCGTCCCGGCCGGAACACCGGGCCGCCGCTCGTGGTCTTTCCCGCGCCCACTTCCGCGACAATCCCCGCCCGCGCATTGAGCAAGGCCAGCAATTCCCCATCCACGCGGTCGATCTCCGCCCGCAGGGTTTCGAGCGGGCGCGGCGCCTTGGATGCTCCCTCGGAGGACGCGCCCTGCGCATGGACGCCCGCGACCGGAAGCAGCAGAAAACACCAGGCGAAAACAACGAGATAACGCGAACGCATGAGAGCGGGCCCCGATCCGCGCCACACCGGCGCTAACGTTTCGTTGACCAAGCCACAGGATCGCGTGCCCCCGCAACCCGCAATGTCCCGGCTGGAAAGAGTCCGGCAACTCCCTTGCCGCATCGTGAGCGGGACGTGCGGACACGCGCGTGCGGCGCGAAGAGGGTGCGATGGTTTCGGCGGATCTTGTGCAGCGGATGGCGAAGAAGGCGCACGCGGCCGCGCGGGCCCGTTATCCTTTGCTCGAGCCGTGGGATCGCCTCACCCCCGAGCGCCAAGCCTATCAAAGCCGCCTCATGAGCCAGGCGCTTTCGGCGCTCACCGCCCGCGACCTGCTCGATTTGCTGGATGCCGTGCCCGAAGTGGTGGCCCTGCCGGCCGAGCCGAGCCCGTTCGCGCTCGCCGAATTGCAGGAAGCCGCGATCGGCGACAACGGGACGGTCAGCGACGCACGGCGCCGTTATCGCTCGCTGCTGGCCATCGCGGCGCGGCCGTTGCGGTTGAAGCGGGCCGGGCAGCCCGCCTCCTGAGCCCGCGAGGCGCGGCTCAGCCTTCCCATTCCTGGCGCGCTACCAGCCGCGCCTTGAGGCAGGCGAGCCCGCCGATCATGCCATAGCCGCCCACGCTGCCGGCATAGGCATAGGTCACGTTGTGATCCTTGTGCAGGAAGGTCCCCGCAAGCCCCACCAGCTCGCCCGCGCGGGCCGCCTCCAGCAGGCGCTCCAGTTCCGCGACCACGGTCGGGTTGGGCGACGGTGTCGACGTCGACGGCAGGGCGGCGCCACGCAGGCTGATCACTTTCTCGGACATGCCGGTCTCCCTCGTTCCAAGGAGAGACAAGCAAGGAGCATGCCGAAAAAGAAGGGCGACCCAAGGGCCGCCCTTCCTTCGTCAGATTCGGCCGTTCCGCCGGCGTTCAGGCACGCCGGACGAACCGCCCCGATCGGTCAGCGCTTCACCGTGCCCGGCACGCTCGCCTGGCCGGTCTGGGACGTGACGCCCTGGGCGGTCGTGCCCTGGGTCGCCGTGTTCTGGCCGGTGGTGCCAGTGGTGCCTTGGCCGGTCAGGCCCGAGGTGTGCGCGGTGTGCGCGGTGTTCCCCTGGCCGAGGCCGGAGGCAAAGTCCCGCACACGCAGGTTATTCTGCACGTGGCGGACGCCGGACACCTGTTCCGCCACATCCTCGGCGCGGCGGCGCTGGGTCCGGTCGGCAACGGTGCCGGTGAGGGTCACCTCGCCGCCGCTGGCCGCCACCTCGATATCGGAGGCATCCACCTGCCAGTCGTCGGTGAGACGGTCGCTCACATCCTCGCGGACCCGATCGTCCGAGCGGGAATAGTTCTTGGGGCCGCGTCCGCGATATTCGTCCTCGCGGCGGCGGCGCTCCGCGGCTTCATCGCCGAACCAGGAGGAAACCTCGTCGGTCGCCCGGTCCCAGAGGCCGCGTTCCTGGTTGCGGTCGGCATCGCGGCCGGAATAGCCCTCGCGGCCGTAAGACTCGCGGCCGTAGGAGCTGTCGCGGCCATAAGCGCCGCGCCCGGTCTGCTGCGGGCCGGACATGCCCCATTCCTCGCGGCCCCAGTCGGGCCGGCGCATCTGCCGGTCACGGGAGAAGCGAGAGGCGTCCTCGTCGCGCGCATGGCCATAGGAGAAATCGGAGCGGGGATAGGTGCCGCCGCCGAAATAATGCTCCTCGCGGGCGCCCTGCCCGCGGCCGGACCCGTAATCCTCATAGGGGCCGCGCCCATAGTCACGGTTCGGGCCGGAGCCGTAATCCTGATAGCGGCCGCCCTGCTCGCGGGCGCCGGACGGATCGCGCCAGCCGGGGCGATTGCCATAGCTGGATTCCGACGAGAAATAACGCTCGCCGCCGCGGCCGTAATCGTCGCGATAACCCTGGTCTCGACCGCGCGCATAGGCCTCGCGGTCATTGCCGCCGCGCGGTCCGCTGCGGAAGCTGTCCTCGTTGCGCCAATCGGAGCCGTAGCGATCGTCATTGCGGTGCCGATCGTCTTCGGCGCGCCAGTTCTGAGGCATGCATTCCTCCTGCATTGGAATTTTCTTCCCCTCTCAGAAAAACCGCGCTGCGGCGAAGAGGTTCCGAGAAACAGCAGTGGCTTTGCCTAAATGAAATGCAATTGCCTCAAGTTCTTGCATGCCCTCTGCAAGGCAAACGCGAGCGCTGCCGAAATCTTCGACGCACCTCACACAGTCGCGGGCCGCGCGATCTGGTGTTCGACCCCGAACAAACGGCGATATCGCTCGATCTCGGCGGGTGGCCCCATGGCCTTGGTGGGATTATCCGAAAGCTTGACCGCTGCATGCCCGTTGGCAGAGATGACCTTGCAGACGATGGAGATGGGATCCAGCGCGCCATGGGGGGCGAGGCCGCGGAAATCGTTGGTCAGCAGCGTGCCCCAGCCAAAGCCGAGGCGCATGCGGCCCGTGAAGCGGGCATGGATGCGCGCCACCTCGTCCACATCCAGGCCATCCGAGAAAATCGCCAGCTTCTCGCGCGGGTCCTGGCCGCGCGCCTTCCACCAGGCGATCACCTCCTCGCCGCCCTCGATGGGGTCCTTGCTGTCGATGCGAATGCCGGTCCAGGCTGTGAGCCAGTCCGGCGCGTGGGCCAGGAATCCCGTGGTGCCGTAGGTATCCGGCAGCATTATGCGCAGATTGCCTTCGTAATCCTCCTGCCAGTCCGCCAGCACCTGATAGGGCGCGCGCAGCAGCTCGGCGTCGCTCCGGGCGAGGGCGGAATAGACCATCGGCAGTTCGTGCGCGTTGGTGCCGGTCGCCTCCACCTCGCGTCGCATGGCGATCAGGCAATTGGAGGTGCCGAGGAAGGTCTCGCCCAGCCCCTCCATGAGCGCCTGCACGCACCAATCCTGCCACAGATAGCCGTGCCGCCGGCGGGTGCCGAAATCCGCGACATTGACGGGGCCGAGCGCCTTGATGGCCTCGATCTTCTCCCACACCCGCGTCATGGCGCGGGCATAGAGGATCTGCAGCTCGAACTTGCCGAGCCCCTTCAATACGGCGCGCGAGCGCAGCTCGTTGATGATGGCGAGCGCCGGAATCTCCCACATGGTGGTCTCGACCCACGGCCCCTCGAACACCAGCTCATATTGCCCGTCCCACTTTTCCAGGTGGTAGGCGGGAAAGCGGAAACCCTCCAGCCACGCCACATAATCGGGCGAGAACATCTGCCGCTTGCCGTAGAACATATTGCCGCGCAGCCAGGTGGACTCCCCGCGCGTGAGCGAGAGCGAGCGCACATGATCCAGCTGCTCGCGCAAGGCGCCGATGTCGATGATATCGGCGAGCCGCACCCGGCTGGTGCGGTTGTGGATGCCGAAGGTGACTTTCACGTCCGGATGGCGCCGAAAAATAGTCTGCCCCATCAGCAGCTTATAGAAATCGGTATCCAGCACCGAGCGGACGATCGGATCGATCTTCCAGGTATGATTATAAACGCGCGAGGCTATGTCGGTCATGGCAATCCCGATGCGGCGGATGACTGCTATACCACCGCGCCGCGGGTGTACATCCACTTTGCCTTATACCGAGCCCCACAACCGACAATAACGGCTGCAATCATCATATGCTGGATTGAAACGTGTCTGTCCGCTCCGTTGAATTTATGTTAACAGAGAAACCGAAGGGCGAGATCGCAATCAATGGTTGCGTCTTAAGTAATGCAAGTATTATAGCGATTATTTCATCGCGAATCTTGTATAATGCGCCATTTCTCCGGAGGATAAATTGAAAGAGGCGCCGTCTAGAGAGGTCATGGGTGGAGATCGGGCAGAGGCTTTACGCGCCCTGAGGCAACTTCTTAGCCTCTCCAATTGCACGATCACCGAAATTTATGACCATTACTTGACATCGGCGCGCGCGATCTTCGGCATGGATGTCGCGATCATCGCTGCGGTGAAAGACGGCATGTTCACGCCTTTGCGGATGCAGTTCACCCAGCCGCTGACGATCAGCGAAGGGCAGTCGATCCCCGAGAGCGCCACCTTCTCGGTGGAGGCGATCCGCACCGGCCGCGCCATTTCCTGCCCCCATGTGGCGCAGGACCCTGTTCTGCGCGCCCATCCGATCTACGCGGACACCGGGCTGGAATCCTACATGGGCGCGCCGATCCGCATCGGCGACACGATCTTCGGCTCCTTCAGCCTGCTGGACCCCAAACCGCGTGAGTACCCCTTCGCCCCCGAATCCATGGCGCTGTTGGAATTGCTGGCGGAAACGCTGGGCCGCGCCATCGAACGCGACCGGCTGGAAGCCGAGCGCCGGGAAGCGGACAAGGAGCGCACCGCCGCCATCAATTTCTTCCAGACCGCGTTCGCGAACGCGCCCATCGGCATCACTCTGGTGGATCTCGACGGCAAGTTCCTGCGCGCCAACCCCGCCGCATGCCGCCTGTTCGGATATTCGGAAGAAGAACTTCAGGCGCGCGACTTCCAGTCTCTGACGTATCCGGAAGACTTGAGCCTCGATCTGGAGCACCTCGCCGAGATCAAGGCCGGCATCATCTCCGAATACGAGATGGACAAGCGCTATGTGCGGCCGGATGGAAGCATCATCTGGGCCCAGCTGAACGTCGCCCTGGTGCGCAACGAGGACGGCACGCCCCGCTGCTTCATTTCGCAGATCCACGACGTCAGCGAAGAACGCGCCCTGATCCAGGAACTCGACCACAAGCGCAAGCAACTGGAAGAGGCCAATCAGAAACTTACTCAGCTCGCTTCGCTGGACCCGCTGACCGGCACGCTGAACCGCCGCGCGCTGCGCCAGCGGCTCGACCAGGAAATGGCCCGCGCCAACGCCCAGGGCACGCCGCTCGCCTTCATCATGGTCGACGTGGACGACTTCAAGCCCTTTAACGACCGCTACGGCCATCTGGCCGGCGATGTCGCCCTCAAGGAAGTGGCCCAGTGCATGCGCGCCGCCTCGCGGGCGGACGATGCGGTCTGCCGCTTCGGCGGCGAGGAATTCCTGCTGCTTCTGCCCCGAACGCCCCAGGCCGAAGCCAAGAAGGTGGCCGAGCGCGTGCGCGAGTCCATCGCCACCAGCACCGCCCTTCCCGAGCGCGTCACAGTGAGCGCCGGTGTGCACGTCTACAATCCCTCGGAAAAAGGGCAGCCGATCGACCGCCTCATCGCCCAGGCGGACGCGGCGCTTTATGAAGCCAAGCGCAACGGCAAGAACCGCGTCGAAATCATGTGAGCCGATCCGGCGCGCCGGCCCGGGGCGCGCCGCGCGCGGTCAGCACGGCGCGCACCGCGCGATAACCGCGGCGGGTTTCCCGCCGCCGGTTCATGCCGCCTGCGCGCTCATGCAGAGCCGGCCATCCGGGCCGGAGGTCCACAGCTCCAGCCCCTCGGCGTGCGCGGCGGCATTGAGGCGCATGGGCGGGCCATCGAAGATCGGCCGCACGCTGCGGAACGCGAAGCGCTGCAGCGGCCGCCCCAGCAGGCGCGCGGCGAATTCCACCAGCAAGGTCGCCTGCAACGGGCCGTGCACGACCAGGCCGGGATAGCCTTCTTCCTGCTGGCAATAGGTGCGGTCGTAATGGATGCGGTGGCCGTTGAAGGTGACGGCGGAATAGCGAAACAGCAGCACCGGGGAGGTGTCCACCTCTTCCTGCCAGGTGGCGACCGGAGGCGGCTCGCTCTTGCCCGCCCCGCCCGCCGGCGCATCGACGCCGCGAAAGACGATGTCCTGCCGCTCGGCGATGGCAAGGCCGCGCGGCGTATAGATGTTGTGCGCGACGGTGACGAAGCACAAAGTGCCCGTGCGCCCCTCCTTCACCACCACATCCTCGATGCGCGAGAGGCGCCGCGCCTCGTCGCCCACACGCAGCGCATCGTGAAAATCGAGCTGGCCGCCCGCCCACATGCGGCGCGGCAGCGGCACGGGCGGCAGGAACCCGCCGCGCGCGGGATGCCCGTCCGGCCCCAAGCGATCCATCTCCACCGTGATGGGCGAGAGGCACCAATGGGCGGTGAGCGTCGCCTCCTCACCGGGCACCGGGTCGCCGGGGTCGCGGTTCAGCGTCGCGCGCATCTCGCGCACCGCGCGGGCGGTGACGAGGTCGCGCACCTCGTGGGTGCGGCCGATCCAGCCGCGCAGGGTGGCAACGTCCAGGGGTTCGCTCATTTCGACCTCAATAGGAGCGCGGCATGCCGAGCACATGCTCGGCGATATAGCTCAGGATGAGATTGGTGGAGATGGGCGCCACCTGATACAGGCGCGTCTCGCGGAACTTGCGCTCCACATCGTATTCCTCGGCGAAGCCGAAGCCGCCATGGGTCTGCACGCAGGCTTCCGCCGCCGCCCAGGAGGCATCCGCGGCCAGCATCTTGGCCATATTGGCCTGCTCGCCGCAGTCAAGGCCGGCCTCGAAGCGCTCGGCCGCCTTGTGCACCATCAATTCCGCCGCGCGCATCTGGGCATAGGCCTTGGCGATGGGAAACTGGATGCCCTGGTTCTGGCCGATGGGCCGGCCGAACACCACGCGCTCCTTGGCATAGGCGGTGGCCTTCTCGATGAACCATTTGGCATCGCCCACGCATTCCGAGGCGATGAGGATGCGCTCGGCATTCATGCCCGACAGGATGTAGCGGAAGCCCTTGCCCTCCTCGCCGATGAGGTTTTCGGCGGGAATGCGCACATTGTCGAAGAACACTTCGGTGGTGGAATGGTTCATCATTGCCCGGATCGGACGGATGGTGAGGCCGGCGTTGCGCGCTTCGCGCATGTCAAGGATGAACACCGAGAGGCCGTCGGTGCGTTTCTTCACCTGATCCTTCGGCGTGGTGCGGGCGAGCAGCAGCATCAAATCGGAATATTCCGCCCGCGAGGTCCACACCTTCTGCCCGTTGACCACATAATGGTCGCCGCGCTTCTCCGCGAAGGTCTTGATGGAGGAGGTATCCGTGCCCGAGGTCGGCTCGGTGACGCCGAACGCCTGGAGGCGCAGTTCACCCGATGCGATCTTCGGCAGATAGGCCTGCTTCTGCGCTTCATTGCCGTGCCGCAGCAGCGCGCCCATGATGTACATCTGGGCGTGGCAGGCGCCACCGTTGCACCCTGCCCGCTGCACTTCCTCCAAGATGGCGGCTGCGGCGGACAGGGGCAGGCCGGCCCCGCCATAGGCTTCCGGTATCAGGGCGGACAGGAAGCCCGACTGGGTCAGCGCAGTCACGAACTCGGACGGATACGCCGCCTCGCGGTCGAGACGGCGCCAATATTCGCCGGGAAAGCCTGCGCAGAGCTTGCGCACCGCATCGCGAATATCGGCGAATGTTTCCTCGTCCTGACCCTGCATGAACCAACTCCAAAGCAAACCGTCCTCCTCCCTAGCAAGGGATGAGGCCATCTTGGAAAGTGATAAAAGTGATTGCCCCGTGAGGGTAAAAGTTATGCCAGTTCCGCGATCCGGGACCGCCACAGCGCCGGCCCCAGCGCATGCACCGATTGCCCGGCGCTATCCACCGCCACCGTCACCGGCATGTCCTCCACCACGAATTCGTGGATCGCCTCCATGCCGAGGTCGGCGAACGCAAGCACCCGCGCGCTCTTGATCGCCTTGGACACCAGATAAGCCGCCCCGCCGATGGCGATCAGATAGGCCGCCTTGTGTCGGGCGATGGCCTCGATCGCGACCGGCCCGCGCTCGGCCTTGCCGATCATGGCGATGAGCCCGGTGCCGGCGAGGATCTCCTCGGTGAAGCCGTCCATGCGGGTGGAAGTGGTGGGGCCGGCCGGGCCGACCGCCTCCTCGCGCACCGCGTCCACCGGGCCGACATAATAGATCACCCGGTCCTTCAGGCTCACCGGCAAGGGTTCGCCGGCGCGCAGCATCTGCGACAGGCGCGCGTGGGCGGCGTCGCGCCCGGTGAGCATGCGCCCGTTCAGCAGAAGCTTCTCGCCGATGCGCCAGGAGGCGACCTCCGCGCGGGTGAGCGTATCGAGATCCACCCGCCGCGCGGCGGCGCTCGTCTGGTCCAGCACGATCTGCGGCCAGGCGGACAGGTCCGGCGGGTCGAGCTTCACCGGGCCGGAGCCGTCGAGCACGATGGTGGCATGGCGGTTGGCGGCGCATTGGGGGATCAGCGCCACGGGCTTGGAGGCCGCATGGGTGGGGAAGGTGGCGATCTTCACATCCACCACGGTGGTCAGCCCGCCGAGCCCCTGGGCGCCGATGCCGAGCGCATTCACCTTTTGGTACAGCTCGATGCGCAACTCCTCTTCCCGGCTCGCCGGTCCGCGCGCGAGGAGCTGCGTCATGTCGATGGGTTCGAGCAGGGATTCCTTGGCCAGCAGCATGGCCTTTTCCGCGCTGCCGCCGATGCCGATGCCGAGCATGCCGGGCGGGCACCAGCCGGCGCCCAGCTCCGGCACCGTCTTCAGCACCCAGTCCACCACCGAGGCGGAGGGATTGAGTGTGGCGAAGCGCGCCTTGTTCTCCGAGCCGCCGCCCTTCGCCGCCAGCGAAATCTCCACCGTGCCGCCGGGCACCAGTTCCACATGCACCACGGCGGGCGCGTTGTCGCGGGTGTTGCGGCGGGCGAACAGCGGGTCCTCCACCATGGAGGCGCGCAGCGGATTGTCCGCGTCCAGATAGGCGCGGCGCACGCCTTCGTTGATGAGGTCGGCCAGCGAACGCTCGGTATTGAAGCGCACGTCCATGCCCACCTTCACGAACGCCACCACCAGCCCGGTATCCTGGCAGATGGGGCGATGGCCGAGCGCGGCCATGCGCGAATTCACCAGGATCTGCGCGATGGCGTCCTTCGCCGCGGGGGATTCCTCGCGCGCATGGGCCTGCGCGAGATGGACGATGTAATCGGCGGGATGAAAATAGGAGATGTATTGCAAAGCGTCGGCGACGCTCGCGACCACATCCTCCTCGGCGATGACGACGCTCGCTCTCATGGCATCACCTTTCCGGCCGCGGGATCGCGGACACGGCGCAAGCCGCGCCCGCGATTTAGATCAGATGGTGCGCCCGCCATCCACTTCCAGGATCACGCCGGTGATGAACTCGGCTTCGTCCGACGCCAGATAGAGGCAGGCGTTGGCGATGTCCTTCGGCTCGGAGAGCCGGCCGAGCGGAATGGTGGAGATGAAGCGGGCGCGGTTCTCCGGCGTGTCCGGCATGCCCATGAAGCTCTCCAGCAGCGCGGTCGCGCCCATCACCGGGGCCACGCAGTTCACGCGCACCTTCTGCGGGGCGAGTTCCACCGCCAGCGAGCGGGTGAGCAGGTTCACCGCGCCCTTCGAGCCGTTGTACCAGGTGAGGCCGGGACGCGGGCGGATGCCGGCGGTGGAGCCGATGTTCACCACCACGCCGCCGCCGGCGGCCGCCATGCCCGGCACCACCGCATTGATCATGTGGAAGATCGACTTCACATTGATCGCATAGACGCGGTCGAACTCCTCCTCACTCACTTCGAGCAGGGGCTTGTTGCGATGGGTCCAGCCGGCATTGTTGATGACGATGTCGAGCTTGCCGCCGTGGGCGATGGCGGCTTTCACGCCGGCCTCGATATCAGCCTTCTTCGTGACGTCGCCCTGCACCGCAGTGGCGGCGGCGCCGATCTCCTGGGCGACCTTCGCCGCGCCGTCCCCGTTCAGGTCCAGGATGGTGACCTTCGCGCCCTCGCGGGCGAACAGGCGGGCGATCTCCGCGCCGAAGCCGGAGGCCGCCCCCGTGACGAGGGCGGATTTACCTTGCAGCCGCATGTGCCGTTTCCTCAATCGTGCTTGATGATCATGGTCTTGAGGGTCGAGAACTCGTACAGGGCCTCGAACCCCTTCTCGCGGCCGTGGCCGGATTTCTTCATGCCGCCGAACGGCAGCTCGATGCCGCCGCCGGCGCCATAGGCATTCACATAGACCTGCCCCGCCTTGACCTTGCGGGCGACCCGCATGGCGCGCGAGCCGTCGCGCGACCACACGCCGGCCATGAGGCCGAAATCGGTGCCGTTGGCGAGCGCCACCGCATCCGCCTCGTCGTCGAACGGCAGCATGGACAGCACCGGGCCGAACACTTCCTGCGTGGCCAACTCGTTGGCGCGCGGCACCGGGCCGTAGATGCGCGGCGTCACGTAGAAGCCGCCCTCCGGAACGCCCTCGGCGATGCCGCCCTGCGCCAGAACTGGCACGCCCTTTTCCTGGGCGCGGGCGAAGAAGCCTTCCACGCGCTCTTTCTGCTTGGCGTTGATCACCGGGCCGAGGTCGAGGTCCATCTCCGGGGTGCCGGCGCGCAGCTTGGAGAAGCGCTCGGCGACGCGGGCGACCACCTCCTCATAGGCGCTGCGCTCCACCAGCAGGCGCGAGCCGGCCGAGCAGGTCTGGCCGGCATTCTGCACCACCGTGTTCACGATCACCGGGATCGCCACGTCGAGGTCGGTATCGCCGAACAGCACGTGGGGCGACTTGCCGCCCAGCTCCAGCGTGCAGCCGATGTGGTTGCGCGCGGCGGCGGTCTGGATCAGCACGCCCACTTCCGGGCTGCCGGTGAAGGCGATGAAGTCGATGTCGCGATGGGCCGAGAGCGCCGCGCCCGCCTCCTCGCCGAGGCCGGGAACGATATTGATGGCGCCTTCCGGGAAGCCCACGCCGGCTGCAAGCTCGGCGATGCGCAGCGGGGTCAGGCAGGCGTCCTCGGCCGGCTTGATGACCGTGGCATTGCCCACCGCCAGCGCCGGGCCGATGGTGCGGCCGAACATCTGGGCGGGATAGTTCCAGGGAATGATGTGTCCCGTCACGCCGAAGCGCTCGCGCTCGGTGGCGACGAAATAGCCGTTCAGGAACGGAATCGTCTCGCCGTGCAGCTTGTCGGCGGCGCCGCCGTAGAATTCGAAATAGCGGGCGGCGGCCACCATGTCGGCCCGCGCCTGCTTCATGGGCTTGCCGGTGTCGCGCGCTTCCAGCAGCGCCAGTTCCTCCGCGTGATCGGCGATGGCGATGCCGAGCTTCACCAGCAGGCGGCCGCGCTCGGTGGCCGAAAGCCGGCCCCAGGCGCCCTCTTCCACCGCCGCGCGCGCGGCCTTCACCGCCGCGTCCACGTCCGGCGCCGTGCCGGCGGCGATCTCGGCGAACACCTTGCCGTCGGCCGGGGCATAGACCGGAACGGTGCGGCCGGACGCTGCGGGGCGCCAGGCATTGTTGATGAAGACGCCTTTTGCGGCGGCGACCGGGGCGGGGGTTTGCGCGTTCATGCGGGCAGTCCTTCGTTGCGCACATCCTGGGCGATCTCGCCGCGCTCGACGGTGATGATCCGCTCGGCGAAGCTGCGCAGGAGGTGGGGGTTGGATTCGGTGATCACGAGCGCGAGGCTCGGTTCGGCATCGCGCAGGCGCCGCAGCGCCTCCGCGTAGCGATTGGCGAGAACCGGGGCGAGGCCCTGGAACGGCTCGTCCAGCAGCACCAGGCGGGTCGCCAGCATGAGCGCGCGCGCGAGCGCCACCATCTTGCCCTGCCCGCCGGAAACCGAGCCGGCGGGGCGGCGGGCCATCTCCCGCAATTCCGGCAGGATGTCGTAGACCCGGTCCAGCCGGCGCTTGGTCTCGGCGGTCGAGAGCTTGGCCACCTGCGCCGGCAGCAGGATGTTTTCCTCCACCGTGAAGCGCGAGAACAGGCGCCGGTCCTCCGGCGCATAGCCGATGCCGAGGCCGGGGCGGCGGAAATCCGCCACCGTATTGAGATCGGCGCCGTCGAACTGAAGCCGGCCGGTATTCTTGGTGAAGCCCATGATGGTGCGCAGCGTGGTGGTCTTGCCGGCGCCGTTGCGGCCGACGAAGGCCACCGCCTCGCCCTCCCCCACCTTAAACGAGACGCCGCGCAGCACCGGCACGGTGCCGAAGGAGACGCAGATGTTTTCAAGCAGCAGCATGGCTCAGACTCCGATCACCGTGCGGATGACCTCGGGGTCTTCCAGGACCTCCTTCGGCGGTCCGGCGCGCTTGATCTTGCCGGTGCTCCACACCGCCACGCGATTGGCATAGCGCTGCACCATGTCCATGTCGTGCTCCACGAACACCGAGGAAACCTTGGCCTTGGCGAGCGCCGCCACCAGGATTTCCATGACCTCGAACTTGTCCGCCGAGGCGACGCCGGAGGTCGGCTCGTCCATCAGCAGGAGCTGCGGCTTCAGGGCGAGCGCGACGGCGATGTCCACCAGCTTGCGATGGCCTTCCGGCAGGTCGCCTGCGCGCTTGTCCTTGTATTGGGCGCAGTCCACCAGCTCGAGCAGGGCGATCATCTCGTCGCGCTCGGCGATGCCGGAGAGCGGCTTGAGCAGGTTCCAGCGCTTCTGCCGCACGGCGGCGGCGAGCAGCATGTTTTCCAGCACCGTATGGTCGGAGAACAATTGCGGGATCTGGAACGCACGGGCGATGCCGAGGCGCGTGATGGTGCGCGGCGGCTGGGCGGTGATCTCCCGTGCGTTGAACCGCACGCTGCCCGCCAGCGGCCGCAGATAGCCGGTGCAGATGTTGAGGAAGGTGGTCTTGCCGGCGCCGTTCGGGCCGATGATGGCAAGGTTCTCGCCCTCATAGACATCGAGGTCGATGCCGTCGGCCGCGACCACGCCGCCGAAGCGGATCTCGATGCCGCGTGCTTCCAGCAGGATGCGGGGCGCCGCCGCCGCGCTGTGAGGGGCGCCGCTCATTTCATGCTCTCCAGTTCCGCGCTCTCCAGGGCATTCGCGTGGGTCGCACGCGCCGCCGCCCGGCGTTGCGCGATGGTCTCGAACACGCCGACGATGCCCGTGGGCGCCTTGAGGATGATGGCCAGCAGCACGAAGCCGAGGATCAATTGCCAGCTGTCCGCCACGAACGCCGCCGCATAGGTGCGGATCGCCTCATAGACGAAGGTGCCGGTAAGCGCCCCGGCGACGTGGCCGACCCCGCCGAGGATCGCGATGAACACGAATTCGGAGGACCGCGTCCAATAGGTGTATTCGGGCGTCGCGATGCCCTGGATCAGGCCGAGCCCAGCCCCACCGATGCCGCACAGCACCGCCGAGATCACATAGCCCACCAGCAGCACCGAACGCGCCGAGAGGCCGATATATTCCAGCCGCGTCTCGTTGGTCTTGATGGCCTTGAGCGCCTGGCCGAGCGGGCTCTTCAGGTAGCGCCAGACGAGATAGGCCCCGGCAAGCGCCAGAACCAGCATCACGTAATAGAGCAGCAGGTCGAACTGCGCGCGATCGAACGCGAAGCCGAACAGGGTCGGCCGGCGGATGCGCAGGCCGTCCGATCCGCCGGTCAGGTGGAAGAACTTCTCCAGGATCGAATAGAGCACCATGGAGAAGGCGAGGTTCAGCATGCCGAAGAAAATGTAGCGGTAGCGCACCACGAACAGGCCCACGACCAGGCCGAGCACCAGCGAGGTGCCGACGCTCGCCACCAGCAGCAGGGCGAGATCGCCGCCCCCGCCCATGGCGCGGCCGAGGAAGGCGGCGGTATAGGCGCCGGTGGCGAAGAACATGCCGTGGCCGAACGACACCTGCCCCGCCTGCAGCAGCAGGATGATGCCCAGCACGGCGAGGCTCTTGGCATAGACGATGGCGAGGAAGGTCAGCGAAGAGAGCGCGAACAGCGGCACCAGGGCCAGCAGGATCGCGAGCGCGATCAGGGAAAGACGGGCGGCCATGGTCAGATCTTCCTAACGGCGGTGGCGCCGAACAGGCCGCTCGGCCGCACGATGAGCACGAGCACCATGAGGATGTAGGGCACCAGCACCTCGAATTCGGGGGCGATGTAGACGGCGAGCGAGCGGCCGAGGCCGATCATCAGCGCCGCCACCGCCGCGCCCTCGATCTGGCCGAGGCCGGCGGTCGCGGCCACGGCGAAGGAGAGCACGATCATCTCCGCGCCCATGCCGGGGATCAGCGAGGTGGTGGGCGCGGCCACCGCGCCGCCCAGCGCCGCAAGCGTCGCGCCGACGATGAAGGTGAGGAAATAGACCCTCTGCGCATCGATTCCGATCGCGCGGGCGGCTTCGCGGTCCTCGGTCACGGCCATGATCTGCGCGCCGGCATTGGTGTGCCGCAGGAAGAACCGCAGGCCGAGCAGCACCGCCAGCGCGAGCAGCGGCAGGAACAGGGTCTGGTAGGCGGTGTAATTGATGCCCACCAGCGAGACGTTGCCGAGCAATTGCAGCGGCTCCGACATGAAATAGGGCTGCACGCCCCAGATCAGGCGCTGGATATTCTCCAGCATCATGAAGACCGCGAAGGTGACCAGGATCTGGAGCACGTGCTCCTTGTCGTAGATGCGCTGGAGCAGCAGCTTTTCCATCAGCCCGCCCAGCACGGCGCCGACCAGGATGGCGGCCACGAACAGCGCCGGGAAGGTCAGCCAGGGGCTGAACCCCATCTTCACCAGCGCCAGGCCGATGCTGACGGCCATATAGGCGCCGAGCGCATAGAAGCTGCCGTGGGCGATGTTGAGCACGCCCAGCACGCCGAAGATGAAGGTCAGGCCCACCGCCACCAGGAACACCAGGGAGGCATAGGCCACGCCGTCGGAGACGGCGAGGATCAAGGTATCTAGGGACATCTCAACTTTCCGCGGAAACGGCACCGGCGCACCGGCGCGCTCCGTCCTGGCCTAAGGCGTGCGGGCCGCACCCGCGCGGGAGCATGCAAGCGGCCGGACCCGTCCGCCGATGGCGGAGGGCCCGGCAGGTCGTGGGATCAGTGCTTGAAGGTGTCGACCTGCATCTGGATCAGGTCCGGCTTCAGGGTCTTGATCCAGGCGTCCGTGGTCTCGCCGACCGGCGGCATGAGCTTGCTGGCCGAGAAGATCATCATCTTGTCCATGACGTCGAACGGATATTCGGGGACACGCACGGTGGTGCCGATGAGCTGGTCCTCGACGCCCTGGCCGTCGGCGCGGATTTCGACCGGCCGGCCGAACGCCTGGAACTTCAGGCCCGGCATGGCCTTGGCCACCTGCTCCTTGGTGGGCCACTTGCCGCCGTTCGCCGCCACCGCCTTGGCATAGACCGCATCAAGCGCGGCGAAGGCCTGGGCCATGTGGAACACCGAATAGATCGGGTAATGGCCGGTCTTGGCCTTGAAGGCATCGACGAAGGCCTTGAACTTGGGCTCGCCCTTCATCTCCGGATGCAGGAAGTAATGGTCGCCGCGCCCGCCCACGATCACGCCTTCCGGCAGATCGGTGCCGAGCCGCTCGAGCGAGGATTCGGCCAGCGGCAGCACGAATTGCGATTGGGCGAACAGGCCGCGCTGGTTGGCCTGGCGCACGAAGGTGTCGAGATCGCCGCCCCAGGAGGTGGAGAGGATCACGTCCGGCTTCAGCGCCAGCAGGCGGGAGACTTCGGTGGAGAAGTCGGCCGCGCCGAACTTGGGGAAGAATTCCGCCACCACCTTCACGTCGGGCTTCAGCACCTTCAGCGCGCCGGAGAAGATGGCCCAGCTGTCGCGGCCCCAGGCATAATCCTGATTCACCACCGCCACCGTCTTGAAGTCCGGCTTCACCTTCAGCAGATAGATAAGCGGGGCGAGGGTCTCGGGGGTGGCGTTGGCCTGGGTGCGGAAGACATAATTATACTTGTCGTCTTCAAGAATGCGCTGGGTGCCGCAATCCCACATGAAGTTGAGAACCTTCAGGTCCTCGGCGAGCGGGGCAACCTTGTTGCAGACGCCGGAGGAGATGGACGCGAACATCACGTCCACCTTGGTGTCCTGAACCAGGCGGCGATATTCGGTCATCAGCGTTTCGATGCCGGCGCCTTCGTCGATGAAGTAGAGCTTCACCGGCACGCCCTGGATGCCGCCGCGCTTGTTGATGTCCTCGGCAAGCAATTCGGCGGCGTCGCGCGCGGGCACGCCGAACACCGAGGCGGAGCCCGAATTATAAGTGGTGATACCGATGCGCAGTTCGCTCGGCTTTTCCTGTGCGAGGGCGGGCACGAGGCCCAGCAAACTGAAGGTCGCTGCCGCGATTATCCGGCGAAACATGTGCGGCTTTCCTCCTGATGCCCGCATGATGCGGTGATTATTCTTCGGCCCGTGAACCGAGCCGGGCGCATCTTGCTGGGCGGCCGCGCCATCTCAAAAGACTATTTTGAACTGGTTCCTATATTAAAAAGAGCTAGCGCTCGGAATCCGCGTCGTCGGCCAAGGTGGCGCTCCAGGCGCCTTCCTTTACGAGGCGGATCAAGGTGGCATGGGCCAGGGAATCGATGGCGCGCACGGCGTTGGAGAGCGGCCGGTCGCTGGGCCGCACGATGTGCAGGTCGCGCGTCAGCACCGGCGTTCCCATGGGCCATGCGATGAGACGCCCTTCCTCCACCTCCCGCTTCACGGCGGCGGCCGGAAGGATGGCATAGCCGAGCCCGCCTTCCACCAGCAGCTTGATCTGGCCATAGGTATCGATGTCGATGACAGTGCTCAGCAGCACCCCTTCCGACATGGCCCGCTCCTCGATGAGATCGCGCAGGCCGTGGCCGGGGCTCGGCAGGATGAGCGTGAGGCCCGACACCTGCTCGAACGGCACCGGCCCGCCGGCGGGATGGGTCTCGCCCTCCGGCGGCACGATGGGCCCGATCAGGCACAGGTCTTCCGACAGCACGCGATGGGCGATGAGGCCCCGGTCGTTGACCGTGCGATACAGCACGCCGAGATCGATCTTGCCGTCGCGCAGCCAGTCCAACACGAAGCCGCTCATCGCCTCGGCGACGCGCAGCTTCACCTTCGGATAGCGCCGGCGCGCCTCGCTGATGAGCGGCACGCACAGCATCTGGCTGATGGTGCCGGGCATGCCGAAACGCACCTCGCCGGCGGGCTCCGCCTGCCCGCCCTTCACCGCCTCGCGCGCCACTTCCATCTGGCCGATGATCAGACGCGCGTGCCGCAGCAGGGTTTCCCCGGCTTCCGTCGGGCGCACGCCCTGGGGGCTGCGAAACAGCAGTTCCAGGCCGAGATCCAGCTCCATGTTGCGCACATGCTGGCTGAGCGCCGGCTGGGCGACGCGCAGGCGATGGGCGGCCTTGGAGAACGAGCCCATCTCCACGATGGTGGTGAAATAGCGAAGCTGGCGCAGGTCCACGATCGGCGTCTTCCCTGAGGGTCAGAAGCCGGAATTATACGCAAAGACCCGCGAAGAAGGGAAATCTATGGGGCGGCAAAGCCCAGCCGGTGCGCCCGGTGCGGCTGCACCAGCCGGAAGCCCTCGCCCTCCGGCACCGCATTGGTGCGGAACAAAGCGTCGAGTTCCCCGCGCTTGGCCACCGTGGTCGGCGCGCGGGCCGGGTCCACCTCCACCAGCTTGGCGATGAAGGCATCGAGGCCGGAGAATTTGCGCGGGTCGTCATATTCCACGCATTCGATGATGCGCAGCCCGTCCCGCTCCACCGCGTCCAGGGCGGCCTGCGCCTGCGCGCGGATTTCGGTCTCGTCCTCCACCGGCAGCATGGAGAGGAAGAAGGTGCCGGCGGCCAGCGGCTCGATCACCACCACGTTGCCGCCGCTGACCCGCGCCGCCTCGCGCAGCGCCGCCGCCATCACCGCCTGCGGCACGTGGTGCAGGCTGTTGAGAAACACCGCCGCGCCGAATGCCGCGTCGGCGAACGGCAGATCCTGTGCGCCCGCCTGCTCGAACCGCGCCTTGGGCACCGTCTGCCGGGCCACGGCGATCGCGTCCGCCTGCGGGTCGATGCCCGTCACCTCGGCGCCGCGGGCGCTGAGGGCGCGGGCGAGCGCGCCGGTGCCGCAGCCCACATCCAGCACCTTTAGCCCCGCGACAGGATCGAGCCAGCGCTCCAGGAGGCCGAGCGCATTGCCGGTGGGCCGAATGGTCATGAAGGTCTTCCCTGCTTGTTTGCCTCAGGCGGACGCCGGCACGGGCGCGAAGTCGGCCCGCACCGCTTCGGTGTGGGCGCCGAGCCCCGGCACCGCGCGGAATTCCGCCGGCTTGCCGTCCACCACCGCTCCGGGCGCCAGGCAGCGCACGGGGCCGGTGGGCGTTTCCACTTCCACATAGCGGTTTTGGGGATGGGCCGCGACATCTTCCAGCGTGCTCACCCGCCCATAGGCGACACGCGCCCGCTCCAGCCGCTCCACGGCTTCGACGCGGGTTAGCGTTGAGAAGACCGCGTTGATGGCATCGTCCAGCGCCGGGCGGGCGGCGACGCGATTGTTGTTGCTGTCGAAGCGCGGATCGGCGGCGATGGCGGCATCGCCCAGCACCTCGGCGCAGAACATCTGCCATTCGCGCTCGTTCTGGATCGAGAACAGCACCGCCTTGCCATCGGCGCAGGTATAGGCGCCATAGGGCGCGATGGTGGGATGGTTGAGCCCCGCCCGCTCCGGCACCTTCCCGCCATAGACATATTGAAGGTAGGGCACGTTCATCCAGTCGGAGAGCGCGTGATAGAGCGACACCGCGATATGCTGGCCGAGGCCGGTGCGTTCGCGGGCATAGAGCGCCTGCATCACCGCCTGAAGCGCCGTCATGCCGGCGGCGATGTCGCACACCGAGACGCCGACGCGCGCCGAGCCGTGTTCATTGCCGGTGATCGAGGACAGCCCCGTCTCCGCCTGCACCAGCAGGTCATAGGCCTTCAGATCGCGATAGGGCCCCTCGTCGCCATAGCCCGAGATGGAGCAGGTGATGAGGCGGGGATTTGCCGCCCGCAAATCCGCGGGCGCAAAACCCAGCCGGTCGATGGCGCCGGGGGCGAGGTTCTGGATGAAGATGTCCGCCTGCGCCACCATGGCCCGCAGCACCGCCAGGTCGTCCGCATTCTTCAGGTCAAGGCAGATGGATTCCTTGCCCCGGTTCAGCCAGACGAAATAGGCGCTCTCGCCATGGACCAGGGAATCGTAATTGCGGGCGAAATCCCCCTCCGGCCGCTCGATCTTGATGACCCGCGCGCCGGCATCCGCGAGGCGGCAGGACAGATAGGGAGCGGCCACCGCCTGCTCCACGGAGACGACAAGGAGGCCTTCGAGATCGTTCTGCATCGGGACCGGAAAAGTTCGAGGGGCCGTCGCGGCCGGCGCGCACGCGCCGTGCGGATCGCACAGGCCGCGACACTCGCCCTAAAGTCGGTCAGAGCACAAATACGCATCTGGCCTAGGAGACATATGCAAAACATATAGCGCGGCTCCGGCACGGCGCGTCGCCTGCCGATGGCGAGATCCTGCCGGATGCCGGGCGGCGCGCGGCGGGCCATAGGTCTTTGCTATGAGAGGGCAAGCAAATCGCTATTTGCACCCGCCCTTGCGCTCGGCACTGTGCGGCTTCTCTTGTTCTGACCCAGGGCCGTTCATGTCCTCCTCGCTGTTCGACGCGCGTCTCGTGGTCCTGTTCGTTCCCGGCGACCGCCCGGAGCGCTTCGGCAAGGCGCTGGCCGCCGGCGCCGATGCCATCATCCTCGACCTGGAGGACGCGGTTGCGGTGGCCGAGAAGCCCCGGGCGCGCGACGCCATCGCCGCCGGCTTCCCGTCCGGCGGCGGGCCGATCTTCCTGCGCGTCAATCCCGTCGGGACCCCCTGGCATGCCGAGGACCTCGCCCTGGCGCGGCGCCTGCCGCTCGCCGGGCTGGTCCTGCCCAAGGCCGAGAGCGTCGCCGACATCCCCGATCTCGGCGACGTGCCGGTGATGGCGCTGGTGGAAAGCGCGCGCGGCATCGCCAATGCCCGCGCCATCGCCGCCGCCCCGCAGGTGCGCCGGCTGGCGTTCGGCTCCATCGATTTCGCCGCCGACATCGGCTCCTCCCACACCAATGACGCGCTGCTCGCGGCGCGCAGCGAACTGGTGCTGGCCTCGCGCCTCGCCGGCCTTGCCGGGCCGCTCGATGGCGTCACCGCCGGGTTCGACGATGCCGCCTTGTGCGAGCGGGACGCGGCGTATGCCGCAAGCCTCGGCTGCGCCGGCAAGCTGTGCATCCATCCCCGCCAGATCGCCCCCGTCATCAAGGGGTTCGCGCCCTCGGAAGCGGAACTCGCCTGGGCGACCCGCGTGCTGGCGGCATCGTCCGCCGGCGGCGCGGCGGTGAAGGTGGATGGCGCCATGGTGGACACGCCGGTGCGCCTGCGGGCCGAGGGCATTCTGGCCCGCGCGCAGGGCACGCCGACGCTTCAGGGAGATTCCAAATGAGCGACGAAACCAACATCCTCGCCCGCTATGCCGCCACCCTCGCCTTCGCCGACATTCCCGACGAGGTGGTCGCGCGGGCCGAGCGGCTGGTGCTCGATTTCTTCGGCAATATCGCGCGCGGGGGAGCGGATGCGGATTCCAGCGCCAGCGTGCGCGCCATGCTCGCCCGGCTCGGCCTCGATGGTCCCGGCGCCTGCACGGTGGTGGGCGCACCGCGCACCTATGCCCCGGCTGTCGCCGCCCTGCTGAACGGCGTCTATGGGCATTCGCTGGATTTCGACGACACCCATGCGGAATCCTCGCTCCATCCGAGCGCGCCGGTGGTCTCCGCCGCGTTCGCGGCCGCCGAGATGACCGGCGCCAGCGGGCGCGACTTCATCACCGCCGTGATCGCCGGCTATGAAGTGTGCTGCCGGCTCGGCGTCGCGCTCGATCCCACCGTGCATTACGCGCGCGGCTTCCACCCCACCGCCACCGCCGGCACGTTCGGCGCGGCGGCCGCCGCCGGCAAGCTGCTGGGGCTCGATGCCGAGCGCATCGCCTGCGCCTTCGGCGTTGCGGCGAGCCAGGCGGCGGGGTCGCTGCAATTCCTGGTCAACGGCGCCTGGAACAAGCGCTACCAGGTGGGCGCGGCGGCCATGAACGGGCTGATCGCCGCCACCCTTTCAGCCGAGGGCTTCAAGGGCGCGTCGGAGGCGATCGAGGGCAAGCACGGATTCCTGCACGGCTATAGCGACGGCGCCGACCCGGCCAAGGCGGTGCGCGACCTCGGCACCGTGTACGAGACCATGAAGATCGGGCTCAAGCCGTATCCGAGCTGCCGCTACACCCACGCCGCCCTCGACGGACTGCTGGCGCTACGCACCGCGCACAATCTCACCGCCGCCGACATCGTGAAGGTCCGCGTGGGCCTGCATCCCAATGGCATCACGCTCACCGGCGCGCCGCTCGCGGAGAAGCGGCGGGCGCGCACGGTGGTGGACGGGCAATTCTCCATGCCCTTCACCGCCGCCGTCGCGCTCGACCAGGGCGCGTTCGGCTGGGACGATTACGACCGCCTCGGCGATCCCGCCCTTGAGGCGCTGTGCGACCGCATCGACGTGGAGGCCGATTCCGCCCTGGAAGGCCGCGCCCATCCCTTCGGCGCCCTCCTTACCGTGACCACCACCGGCGGGACGTTCAAGCTGGATATTCCCGACCCCTCGGGCGAGCCGGACCTGTTCCCGGCGGACGCGGCGCTGGGCGCCAAGTTCAGCACGCTGGTGAAGCCGGTGCTCGGGGATAAGACCCCGGATCTCGCGCGCAGCCTGCTGCAGAGCACGGATATCGCGGACATGGCGCAGGTGGCGGCCCTCGCCCGCGCCTGAGGCGGATCATCCGCGCCGCCGCCCAAGGCACGGCGCGTGGCGGCCCGACGCGGGCCGCCACGCTACGGAAAAGCCTTTCGCAGCGCACATGCTGCAGCGCCAAACTATTCAGCCGACACGGCTTTTTCCCGATCTTTGCCTTTTCGGCATCAATGTCGTTCCATATCTTCGATAGTGGAACGAAATCCAGAGGAGTATCCAGAGGGCAATTCAGAAACAGGGAGGGACACCATGCCCCGCATGCGTGCCATAGACGCCGCCGTCCGCGTTCTCGAGAAGGAAGGCATCACCTGCGCCTTCGGCGTTCCGGGTGCGGCGATCAACCCGCTTTACTCCGCCATGAAGCTGCGCGGCTCCATCCGCCACGTGCTGGCGCGCCATGTGGAAGGCGCCTCGCATATGGCAGAGGGCTATACCCGCGCGGTCGCCGGCAATATCGGCGTGTGCATCGGCACCTCCGGCCCCGCCGGCACCGACATGATCACCGGCCTCTATTCCGCCTCGGCGGATTCGATCCCGATCCTGTGCATCACCGGCCAGGCGCCCCGCGCCCGCCTCTATAAGGAAGACTTCCAGGCGGTGGACATCGAATCCATCGCCAAGCCGGTCACCAAATGGGCCGTCACCGTGCGCGAGCCGGCGCTGGTGCCCATGGTGTTCCAGCAGGCCTTCCACGTCATGCGCTCCGGCCGCCCCGGCCCGGTGCTGATCGACCTGCCCATCGACGTGCAGCTCGCCGAGATCGAATTCGACGAAAGCACCTATGAGCCCCTGCCCGTCTACAAGCCCAAGGCCACCCGCGCCCAGGCCGAGAAGGGCCTCGAATTCCTGCTCTCGTCCGAGCGCCCGCTGATCGTCGCCGGCGGCGGCATCATCAATGCGGACGCCTCCGACCTGCTGGTGGAACTGGCCGAAGTCACCGGCGTGCCGGTCATCCCCACCCTCATGGGCTGGGGCACCATTCCCGACGACCACCCGCTGATGGCCGGCATGTGCGGCCTGCAGACCTCGCATCGCTACGGCAATGCGAACATGCTGGCCTCCGACTTCGTGCTCGGCATCGGCAACCGCTGGGCGAACCGCCACACCGGCTCGGTCGAGGTCTACACCAAGGGCCGCAAGTTCGTGCACGTGGACATCGAGCCGACCCAGATCGGCCGCGTGTTCGGGCCGGATTTCGGCATCGTCTCCGACGCCAAGGCGGCGCTGGCGCTGTTCGTCGAGATCGCCAAGGAATGGAAGGCGGCGGGCAAGCTGCCCGACTTCTCCAAATGGGCGGACGAATGCCTCATGCGCAAGCAGACCATGCTGCGCAAGTCGCACTTCGATAGCGTGCCGCTGAAGCCGCAGCGCGTCTATGAGGAGATGAACGAGGCGCTCGGCCGCGATGTCACCTATGTCACCACCATCGGCCTGTCGCAGATCGCCGGCGCGCAGTTCCTGAACGTCTACAATCCGCGCCACTGGATCAATTGCGGCCAGGCCGGCCCGCTCGGCTGGACCCTTCCCGCCGCCCTCGGCGTGCGCGCCGCCCGGCCGGATGCCAAGATCGTCGCGCTCTCGGGCGATTACGACTTCCAGTTCCTGATCGAGGAACTGGCGGTGGGCGCGCAGCACAAGCTGCCCTATCTGCACGTGGTGGTGAACAATTCCTACCTCGGGCTGATCCGCCAGGCGCAGCGCGGCTTCGAGATGGATTTCGAGGTTTCGCTCTCCTTCGACAACATCAATTCGGAAGAGATCGGCGCCTATGGCGTGGATCACGTGGCGGTGGCCGAGGGCCTCGGCTGCAAGGCGATCCGCGTGCGCACGCCGAACGAGTTCAAGGATGCCTTCATCAATGCCGAGAAGCTGATGCAGGAGCATCAGGTGCCGGTGGTGCTGGAATTCATCCTGGAGCGCGTCACCAACATCGCCATGGGCGTTGAAATCGACAAGATCAACGAGTTCGAGGAAATCCTCGACGTGCCCGTGGAACAGGTGCGGCAGGTTGAGCCGGCCGAGTGATCTGCTAAAGCTTTGCTCCGCCCTGCCGTAGCCGGTTCCCTCCGGCTGCGTGCAGTGGCGGCGCGATGTCGTCGGCACCGGACCCGTCCGGGCGCCGCGGCGATCGCTCACAAGGGGATCGCCGCCTCGCCCAGCTGCCCCTGCAACGGGGGCCGGCATGCGCGACGGCCATGTCCGCCGATGAAGCACCAACCCGAAGCGGAGCTTGCCCGCCGCCGGGGGAGTTGAGCGCAAACGTCCAAAAGGCCAGGCTAAGCCAGCGGAGAGGTGAATGCCCAAACTCGCAGCGAATCTCACAATGCTCTGGAACGAGCTTGATTTCACCGAACGCTTCGCCAAGGCGGCGTCGGTGGGCTTCAAGGGCGTGGAGTATCTGTTTCCCTACGCTTATCCCGCCGAGCAGCTCGCCGAGAAGCTCAAGGAGAACGGCCTGACCCAGGCGCTCCACAACCTGCCCGCCGGCGACTGGGCGAAGGGCGAGCGCGGCATCGCCGTGCTGCCGGACCGGGTCGGCGAATTCCAGGACAGCGTCGGCAAGGGCATCGAATATGCCAAGGTGCTGGGCACGCAGACGCTGAACGTGCTGGTGGGTCTCACCCCCAAGGACGTGCCGGCCGAGAAGGTGCACGAGACCCTGGTGTCGAACCTCAAGTTCGCGGCGGCGGAACTCAAGAAGGCGGGCATCCCGTTCGTGGCGGAAGCCATCAACACCCGCGACATTCCCGGCTTCTACCTCACCAACACCAAGCAGGCGCTGTCGCTGTTCGATGAGGTCGGCGCGGACGACATCTTCTTCCAGTACGACATCTACCACATGCAGATCATGGAGGGCGATCTCGTCCCCACGATCCGCGCCAACCTGCCTCGCATCAAGCACATCCAGCTGGCGGACAATCCCGGTCGCGGCGAGCCGGGCACGGGCGAGATCAATTATCCGTTCGTGCTGAAAGCCATCGACGAGGCCGGCTACACCGGCTGGATCGGCTGCGAATACAAGCCCAAGACCACCACCGATGACGGCATCGGCTGGATCAAGGATTACCAGTAAGCCCTCCGCAGGCCGGGCATCCTCGGCTCCGGCCGCAAGTCAAACACCCCTGCCCCGCCCGGCGGGGGTGAAACCAATCCAGGAGATACGCACATGAACGTGGGTTTCATCGGTCTCGGCATCATGGGCACCCCCATGGCCGGCCACCTTGTCGATGCCGGGCACAAGCTGTTCGTCTATGACGTGTTCAAGATCCCCGCCGAAATCACCGACAAGGGCGCGACCGCCGTTGCTTCCTCTGCGGAAGTGGCGAAGAATTCCGACATCATCATCCTCATGGTGCCCGATACGCCGCACGTAGACGAAGCCCTGTTTGGCAAGGGCGGCGTCGCCGAAGGCCTCAGCGCCGGCAAGATCGTGGTCGACATGAGCTCCATCTCGCCGGTGGAGACCAAGAAGTTCGCCGAGAAGATCAATGCGCTCGGCTGCGATTACCTCGACGCCCCGGTCTCCGGCGGCGACGTGGGCGCCAAGGCCGCCTCCCTCACCATCATGGTCGGCGGCCCCGAGGCCGCCTTCGAGAAGGTGAAGCCGCTGTTCGAGAAGATGGGCAAGAACATCACCCTGGTCGGCGGCAACGGCGACGGGCAGACCACCAAGGTCGCGAACCAGATCATCGTCGCCCTCACCATCGAGGCGGTGAGCGAGGCTCTGCTGTTCGCCTCCAAGGCAGGCGCCGACCCGGCCAAGGTGCGCCAGGCGCTGATGGGCGGCTTCGCCAATTCGCGCATCCTGGAAGTGCATGGCGAGCGCATCGTGAAGCGCAATTTCGCCCCCGGCTTCCGCATCGAGCTGCACCAGAAGGACCTGAACCTGGCGCTGTCCTCGGCGCGGGCGCTGCAGATCGCGCTGCCCAACACCGCCACCGCGCAGGAACTGTTCAATGCAGTCGCGGCCCGTGGCGGCGGCAAGCTGGACCATTCCGCCATGGTGCAGGCGCTGGAACTGCTGGCCAATCACGACGTCGCCTGAAAATGGCCAAGCTTAGCCGAAAGTCATAGAACTTTCGGCTAAGCCCGTTATGTAAAAACGATCCCCCGGCCAATCGGGGCTGGCCCAAAGAGGCCGTCGCCGCAAAGGCGATGGCCTCGCCCAAATGCTTCAGAAGCCGCAGCCAGCGGACGGAAACAGATCAGCGGGCGGCAAACCGCACGCATCATCGGGAGGAGACGAGAATGTCGACGAAGCGCGCGCGTGCCACCAAGATCGTGGCGACCGTCGGGCCCGCCTCCAACAGCCCGGAAAAGCTGAAGGAATTGTTCCTGGCGGGCGTTGACGTGTTCCGCCTCAACTTCAGCCATGGCACCCAGGAAAACCACGGCGAGGTGCTCGCCCGCATCCGCGCGCTGGAGCAGGAGGTCGGCCGCCCCATCGGCGTCATCGCCGATCTTCAAGGCCCGAAGCTGCGCCTCGGCAAGTTCGCCGACAACGCCATCACCTTCGCGCCCGGCAAGGTTCTGCGCTTCGATGCCGATGTGGCGACGCTGGGCGATGAGAACCGCGTGCCGATCCCCCATCCCGACATCATCGAGGCGCTGGTCATCGGCTCCACCGTGCTGTGCGACGACGGCAAGGTGCGGCTCAAGGTGGTGGCCAAGGGGCCGGGCTGGCTGGATGCTCAGGTCATCAGCGGCACGCGGCTTTCCAACAACAAGGGCTTCAACATTCCCGACGTGGTCCTGCCGCTTTCTCCGCTGACGGAGAAGGACCGCAAGGACCTGGATTTCGCCTGCAATCTCGGCGTCGAGTGGATCGCGCTCTCGTTCGTGCAGCGCCCCGACGACATCCACGAGGCGCGCGCGCTGATTGGTGATCGCGGCGCCGCCATCATGCTGAAGATGGAGAAGCCGGCGGCGGTGGAACATCTCACCGAGCTGGTGAAGCTCTCCGACTCGATCATGGTGGCCCGCGGCGACCTTGGCGTCGAACTCTCCCTGCCCGAGATCCCGGCGATCCAGAAGCGCATGATCGCGGAATCCCGCCGCTACGGAAAGCCGGTGATCGTTGCGACCCAGATGCTGGAGAGCATGATCACTGCCCCCGTGCCCACCCGCGCGGAAGTCTCCGATGTCGCCACCGCCGTCTATGAGGGCGCGGATTGCGTGATGCTCTCGGCCGAGAGCGCGGCCGGTCAGTATCCGGTCGAAGCGGTCTCCTTCATGGACGACATCATCCGCCACGTGGAGCGCGACCCCGGCTATCGCCAGACGCTCGACGCCACCCAGGCGGAATGGGGCAAGACCATCGGCGATGCGGTGACGAAGGCGACCTACCAGACCGCCATCGCTGTGGATGCCTCCGCTTTGGTCGCCTACACCCTCTCCGGCACCACGGCCCTGCGCGCCGCGCGCGAGCGCCCGCCCATGCCGATCCTCGGCATCACCACCAGCCTGGAAACCGCCCGCCGGCTTGCGCTCTCCTACGGCGTGCACGCGGTGCATGTGGAAGAGGATATCCACTCGTTTGGCGAGATGGTGGACACGGCCGTGCGGATCGCGGTGGAAGAGGATCTCGGCACCCCCGGCGATCGCCTCGCCATCACAGCGGGCGTGCCGTTCGCCAAGCCCGGCACCACCAACATCATGCGCGTGACGACAATCGGCGACACCAACCCGCCGAGCAAGTTCGACGGCGTACAGGGTTGACGCGTGCGGCCGGGTGGCGCGCCGCGCGCCCGGCCTGCAATCCTTACGTGCTCTTGAACAAGAATAAACCCTGAGCACGCATCGCGATCAAAGGATTTTGTCGCATAAATTAGTCAAAGCGCGCCATTTTGGACGCAGGTCTTCGCCTGCGCGCGATCCGAATGCTTTTGCCATAGCGTCTTCGATTGAGATGGGCGAGAGTTCGCCGTCGCCAATCAGGATCGCGCATGCCCGTCGAAGTCGAACGGAAGTTTTTGGTGACCTCCGACGCTTGGCGCAAGGATGCGCGCGGCGCACGCTTCTCCCAAGGGTATTTGTGCATCGGCGCCGAATGCACGGTGCGCATCCGCCGCGCCGGCGAGAAGGCCTTCATTACCGTGAAGGGCCGCACCGAAGGCATGTCCCGAGCCGAATTCGAGTATGAAATCCCGCTCGACCATGCGGAGCTGATGCTCGCCGAGCAATGCATGAAGCCGCTGATCGAGAAGACCCGCTACGAGGTGGACTTCGCCGGCAAGGTCTGGACCGTCGACGTGTTCGAGGCCGAGAACCAGGGCCTCGTCGTGGCCGAGATCGAACTGTCCCATCCGGCGGAAGATGTCGCCCTTCCCCCCTGGATCGGCGAGGAAGTGACGGACGATCCGCGCTATCGCAATTCCTCGCTGGTCACCGCGCCGATCACCGGCTCCTACGAATCCTCGGACCTCTGAGCCCCGCGCCGGCCCCAGCCGCCGGCTAGGCTCTGCCTCAGCCGGTTTTCGCATTGTCCTTCGCCAATAAGGCTTCCACCGCCAGCAGGTCCCGCCACACCAGCCGCTTGCCCAGCGGGGTGCGCAGGAGATAGGCGGGGTGGAACGTGGGAAGCGCGCGGATGACGCGGGTGCCGGTATCGTAATCCACCAGCCGCCCGCGCATCTTGGTGATGCCCTCGCTCACCGCCAGCAGCGCCTGTGCCGACGGGCCGCCGAGGCAGACCAGGATATCCGGATCCACCAATTGGATCTGGCGGCGGATGAACGGCAGGCAGATGGCAGTTTCCTGGGGCGTCGGCGTGCGGTTTCCCGGCGGCCGCCAGGGAATGACGTTTGCGATATAGGCGCTGGTCCGGTCGAGGCCGATGGCGCCGAGCATCAGATCCAGCAGCCGGCCCGAGCGGCCGACGAAGGGCAAGCCCTGCTCGTCCTCGTCGCGGCCCGGCGCCTCGCCCACGAACATGATGCGGGCCTGAGGATTGCCGTCGGCGAACACCATGCGGGTGGCGGTGCGCTTCAACGGGCAGCCGTCGAACACCTCCATGATGGCGCGCAGGTCGTCCAGCGTCGCCGCCGCGTGCGCCATGTCCCGCGCGGCCATCTCCGCCATGTCCGGCGGGGCGGCCGAGAGCGTCGGCACCGGGGGCAGATGGCCGCTGGCGCCAGCGCCGGCTTTTGCGGGCACCGGTGCGGAGGCGGCGTGTAGGGAGTTCCCCTGGGCGGAGCCGGCTTGCGCCGGCGAAGCCGGGCGGGCGGGGGCGCTGTTTCCCGAAGCACCACGGTTCGGCGCGCCTTGCGCCCGTGCGGCGGCTGCCGCCTGCGCGGCCGCGCTTTCGGCGAAGCGGTCCACGGGCGTTTCGCCGACGGCCACATCCACCCCCGCCTCCACATGGAAGGCCAGAATGTCGCGCCAATCGTCGAGCGAAGAGGAATCCATGGGCATCCGCTGGAA
This sequence comes from Roseixanthobacter pseudopolyaromaticivorans, assembly GCF_043195145.2. NCBI lineage: Bacteria > Pseudomonadati > Pseudomonadota > Alphaproteobacteria > Hyphomicrobiales > Xanthobacteraceae > Roseixanthobacter > Roseixanthobacter pseudopolyaromaticivorans. The sequence continues at coordinate 685,365 of NZ_CM195539.1, read as the reverse complement.
TGAGATCCACCCAGGATAAAGCGGAACGGGCGCGGAGGGAACGCAATGATCGGGCGCGCCGCATTTCCCGGCCGGATATGGCCCTCCCGCACGCGGATACGGCGGGCGGAAGAACCGGCGTCGCCTGGAGCCCTTCTGGAGGCACGGGGAAATCCCCCTGCGCGAAGCTGACGCGTGCACGAGCGAATTGTCAGATGGCTTCAACCGTGGAAGAACTCCAAGGATAAAAGGCTAACGTATGCGGGAGCGATCGATGAGCGAGGCGGAACTGCCGGAACGCGAAGGCATGGACTACGACGTGGTCGTCGTCGGGGCAGGTCCGGCCGGTCTTGCCACGGCCATTCGCCTGAAGCAGCTCTCGGCCGAGCGCGGCGAGGACATCTCCGTCGTGGTGGTGGAGAAGGGCTCGGAAGTCGGCGCGCACATCCTCTCCGGCGCGGTCGTGGACCCGGTGGGGCTCGATCTGTTGTTCCCCGACTGGCGCACGGAAGCCGATGCGCCCCTGGTGACGCCGGTCACCGAGGATCATTTCTACCTGCTCGGCCCGGCCGGCGGGGTAAAGCTGCCCAATTTCACCATGCCGCCGCTGATGAACAACCACGGCAATTATGTCGGCTCGCTTGGCAATGTCTGCCGCTGGCTGGCGCAGAAGGCGGAAGCGCTCGGCGTCGAGATCTATCCCGGCTTCGCCGCCGACGAGATTCTCTATGACGACAAGGGCGCCGTGGTGGGCATCGCCACCGGCGACATGGGCGTGGACAAGCACGGCAAGCCCAAGGGCGAGTTCACCCGCGGCATGGAATTGCGTGGCCGCTACACCGTGTTCGCGGAAGGCGCGCGTGGCCATCTCACCAAGCAATTGATCGCGAAGTACGCCCTCGATGCCGGCAAGGAGCCGGGCAAATACGGCATCGGGCTGAAGGAATTGTGGAAGGTGAAGAAGGAAAAGCACCAGCCCGGCCTAGTGCAGCATGCCTTCGGCTGGCCGCTCGGCAATTCCACCGGCGGCGGAGCGTTCCTCTATCACATGGAGGATGAGCAGGTGATGGTGGGCTTCGTGGTCCACCTCAATTACCAGAACCCCTATCTTTCCCCGTTCGACGAATTCCAGCGCTTCAAGACCCATCCCACCTTCCGCGACACCTTCGAGGGCGGAAAGCGCATCTCCTATGGCGCGCGCGCCATCACCGAGGGCGGGTATCAGAGCGTGCCGAAGCTTTCCTTCCCCGGCGGTGTGCTGGTGGGCTGCGCGGCCGGGTTCGTGAACGTGCCGCGCATCAAGGGCAGCCACAATGCGGTGCTCTCCGGCATTCTCGCCGCCGACCATCTCGCCCCGGTGCTGGCCGAAGGGCGCAGCCACGACGAGCTGATCACCTATGAGAATGCCTGGCGCTCCTCGGCCATCGGCGCGGACCTGAAGAAGGTGCGCAACGTGAAGCCGCTGTGGTCCAGGTTCGGCACCTTCATCGGCATCGGCCTCGGCGCGGTGGACATGTGGACCAACACCTTCGGCTTCTCCTTCTTCGGCACGCTGAAGCACGGCAAGACCGACGCGGCGAGCCTGAAGCCGGCGGCGCAGTGCAAGAAGATCGCCTATCCCAAGCCGGACGGCGTGCTGACGTTCGACAAATTGTCCTCGGTCTTCATCTCCAACACCAATCACGAGGAGGACCAGCAGGTCCATCTGGTGGTGAAGGACATGGCGCTGCAGAAATCTTCCGAGCACGACATCTACGCCGGCCCGTCCAACCGATATTGCCCCGCCGGCGTCTATGAGTGGATCGAGGAGGGCGCGGACGCGCCGCGCTTCCAGATCAACGCGCAGAACTGCGTCCACTGCAAGACCTGCGACATCAAGGACCCGAACCAGAACATCACCTGGACCGCCCCGGAAGGCGGCGGCGGGCCGAACTATCCTAATATGTGAGGACGGGAACGGGGCGGGGCTTCCCCCCGCCGCGGCCTGGATGCGGCGCGCGCCCCGGGGTGCGCGTCAGCCTGGCTGCGCCGCAGGCGTGAGCGGCGCCGGGCAGGGCTCGGCCTCCATGCGATGGAGCAGCCGCACCAGCGGCCCCGGCGAAACCTGGATCAGGCCGTCGAACGGCTCGCCCATCTCGATCACCAGGAAGATGGCGGCGGAAATCGCGATCATCGCGAGCACATGCCCCACCGCCACCAACGGATTGCGCGGCGCGAACACCCCGAGATACAGGAAGATCAGCGAAAACCAGCAGATCACCACGGCGATGAAGATCGTGGGGGTCGCGGTGCGCGCGAGGCCCGAGACTTTCCAGCGGTATTCGACCAGCTGATGGGCGAACGCGAGCAGCGACAGACGCGCCTGCGTCTGACTTTCCGTGGCGGGCACAAGCGCCCGAACCTGCGAATCGAACCGCAGGATCACCTTCAGGGCGGACCCTTCGGTGCGCACCTGCCAGAAATCGGCGTTGTTCTGCCAGGTCTCGGCCAGCAGCTGCTGGCCATATTCCTGCAAGGTGTGGCGCAGATCACAGGCGGCCGGGCCGTAATTGAGCAGGTCCAGGTCCGTCAACTGGATGCTCGCGGCGTATTTCTGCACGTCCGAATAGGCTTCGCTGTAATTGTAGCGCGCCGAATTGACCATCAGGCCCAACAACAGGGCGGACATGGTGGAAACCATCGCCATGCTCGCCTTCAGGCTCATGATGGAGCCTTCTCCAAGCCAGGCCTCGGGCAGCCGCTTTGCCAGCACGCTGCCCGCACCCGCGGCCAGGAGCATCACGGCGAATGCGGCGACGATCGAGATCCAGATATCCATAGGTTCCCCATCCCCGCTTCATCGTCGCGCCCGGCCAAGCTTTAGTACTGCCCTCCCCTCGCCCCGCCAAGGTCGGCGCCGCGATCGCCGTCGCGCGATGGCAGGGCGCCTCGCTCCGCCTCGACAATGCTCTGCATGGTGAAGCGCGCGCCGTGCAGGAAGCTCCTCACCGCATCGCGCACCACGTCATCGAGGTGTTCCGGGGTCGGGGTACCGTACACGAAGCGGCGAATCGCCAGATAGAAGATGCGCCCGTGCAGGCCCCAGAACATTTCCGCCTCCCGCTCGCCGATGGGCGCCTCCTGCGGCGACGGCAGGCCGAGATCGTGCCGCAGCTCCGCGCAGGCCGGCAGGATGATGAGGTCGCGCACGATGGTGAGATAGCGGTTGGTGATGTCGAAAGACTTCAGTCCCGAAAAGACGAAGATCCGGACCCACTGATAATCGAAGACCTTCTCGACATATTGCAGATAGAAGGCGATCAGCCGCTCTTCGAGCGAATGGCTGCGGTCCTTGACCAGACGTTCCCAATCCGGATTCCAGCGGCTGAGATAGACGTGCTCGTACACGCGCTCGATCAGCGCTTCCTTACTGGGAAAATGGCGATAGATGGCGGAATGGGTGATGCCCATGCGCTTCGCCAGCTCGCGGGTCTGCCCCTCGAAGCCGTGTTCCGCGAAGAAGCGCGCCGCTTCCTCGACGATGGCCAGCTCGCGATCGGCCGCGCGCATGTTGCGGCGCCTGGGCCGCTCCGGCGCGTTGGCGGGCCCCGGTTCGGCGGGGTGAGCTTGGGTGGTGGCCTTCCGGCGCGGCGACGCCCCCTTCTCCAACAGCACGCTCTCCCTGCCCTTGGCCGCTCAACGCGGCGTCTCTTTCGATAGCCCAAACGAAGAAAGTGACCAAATGGTCATTTCTTATTGACAAGCGTTCGCAGCCGGGATCATTTTGTGACCAAGCGGTTACAAAATCCGCATGAGGAAAACGCCAGGGGAGTTTGCGCGTGAAAGCTCGCGCCTTCAGCTATGTCCGCGCCGATTCGCTTGCCGCCGCCCGTGCGGCATTCCTCGCCGCGTCCGGCGATGCCAGCTACATATCCGGCGGGCAGAGCCTTGTCCCCGCGCTCGCCCTACGGCTGCAGGCACCGGAGATCCTGGTGGACCTCGGCCATGTCGCGGACATGCGCGGGGTCACGCTGGAAGGCGACATGCTGCGCATCGGCGGCCTCACCCGCCACGCGCAGATGCTCACCGAACCTTTGATCGCCCGCCATGCGCCCTTGCTGGCGCAGGCCGCGCCCCATGTCGCGCATCCGGCGATCCGCAACCGCGGCACCCTGGGCGGCAGCGTCGCGCTGGCTGACCCCGCCTCCGAGTTTCCCGCCATGATGCTGGCCATGAACGCGCAGATGGAAATCTTCGGCGCCTCCGGCACTCGCCTCGTGCCGGCCGACGATTATTTCCAGGATCTCTACCAGACCGCGCTCGAACCCGGCGACATCCTCGTGGCGCTGCATGTGCCGAGCGTCGGCCCGCGCCATCGCTGGGCGTTCGACGAATTGACCCGCCGCCGGGGCGACTACGCCATGGTCGGCGCCGGCATCCAGGGCACGTTCGAGGAGGATGGACGCGTCGGCGACATCCGCATCGCCTTCTTCTCCGTCGCCGCGACGCCGGTGCGGGTTAAAAGCGTGGAAGCCGCGCTCGCCGGACAGGTCATCGACGCGCCGCTGATCGCCCAGGTCCAGGGCCTGATCGAAGCCGAGCTGGACCCCGCCGAGGACGAGCACCTGCCCCCCGCCATGCGGCTTCATCTGGCGCGCGTGCTGCTGGGCCGGCTGCTGCAAACCGTGAGTTCCCCCACATGAGCGCCCCCGTTCCCCTCGCTCTCACCGTCAATGGCGTAGAGGTGGCGCGCGCCGTCGCGCCGCGCACCACGCTCGCCGATTTCCTGCGGCTGGATCTCGAACTCACCGGCACCCATACGGGCTGTGAGATGGGCGCGTGCGGCGCCTGCCTGGTGATGATGGACGGCGTTCCCGTGCATTCCTGCCTCGTCCTCGCCGTGCAGGCCGAGGGCGCGGTGATCGAGACGGTGGAAGGCCTGTCCGAGCGCGGCGCCATCGCCGAGCTGCAGCAGGCCTTCCACCAGCGCAACGCCCTGCAATGCGGCTTCTGCACGCCCGGCGTTCTGGTGAATGCCCATGCCCTGCTGGAACAGGGCGGGATCCCCACGCGGGAGGAAATCCGCGACGCCCTTTCCGGCAATTATTGCCGCTGCACCGGCTATGAGGCGATCGTCGACGCCATCGAGACCACCGCGCGCCGCTGCGCCGCCGGCGAGGTGCGCCCATGAACGCGCCGACCAAGACGTTCGACCGGCCCGCCCATGTGGGCCAGCCCCTGTCGCGGCCCAATGCCAAGCGCCTGCTGGCGGGGCGCGGGCGCTATGTCACCGACATTACCCTGCCGCGCATGCTGCATGCCGCCTTCGTGCGCAGCCCCTATGCCCATGCCCGCATCGTGGATGTGGACATCGCCGCAGCGCAGGCCATGCCGGGCGTGCGCCTCGTCGCCACCGGCGCGGACCTCGCCCGCCTTTGCACGCCGTGGGTGGGAACGCTCGACCATTTCAAGGGCATGAAATCCCCGCCCCAATTGCCGCTGCCTTTGGAGCGCGCCGTGTGGGCCGGGCAGGCGGTGGTGGCCGTGGTGGCTGACACCCGCGCGCTCGCCGAGGATGCGGCGGAAATGGTCGCCATCACCTTCGAGGAACTGCCGCCGGTCACCGACCTCGACATGGCGCAGGCCGAGGGCGCGCCGCGCGTCTCCCCCGAGCTTGCCGACAATATGTGTTTTCGCGCCGGCCTCGACACCGGCGGCGTGGACGACATCTTCGCCACCGCCGCCCATGTGGTGGAAGGCGAATTCCGCTTCGGCCGCCACACCGGCGTGACGCTGGAGCCGCGCGCCATCATCGCCGATTACGATCCGAGCGAGGAGCGCCTGACCGTCCATCACGCGACGCAGACGCCCTATCAGTTCCAGGATCTCTACGCCCGCCATTACGGCATCGCCGAATCCCGCGTGCGGGTGATCGCGCCGGATGTGGGCGGCTCGTTCGGCGTGAAGCTGCATGTCTATCACGAGGACATGGCGGTGGTCGGGCTCTCCATGATGCTCGGACGGCCGGTGAAGTTCGTCGCCGACCGCACGGAAGCCTTCGTCTCCGACATCCACGCCCGCGACCACCGGGTGAAGGCGCGCGCCGCCGTGGCGGCGGACGGCACCATCCTCGCCATGGATGTGGAGGACGAGACCGCCGTCGGCGCTTTCTCCACCTATCCCCGCACCAGCGCGGTGGAGGGCAACCAGGTGATCCGCCTGATCGGCGCGCCCTATACGCTCGCCGGCTATCGCGCGGACCTCAAAGTGCTGTTCCAGAACAAGGTGCAGACCAGCCAGTATCGCGCGGTCGGCCATCCCATCGCCTGCGCGGTCACCGAGCGGCTGGTGGATCTGGCCGGGCAGAAGGCCGGGCTCGATCCCTTCGCGGTCCGCGCCCGGAACATGATCGCGGACGACGCCTATCCCTGCGCCTCGGCCACCGGCTACAAGTTCGAGGCGCTCTCCCACCAGGCCTGCCTCGCCAAGCTGCATACGCTGATGGAGTACGAGCGCCTGCGCGCCGATCAGGCCGAGGCCCGCGCGCGCGGCATCCATCGCGGCATCGGCATCGCCGCCTTCGTGGAAATCACCAATCCGAGCCCGGCCTTCTACGGCATCGGCGGCGCGCGCATCTCGGCGCAGGACGGCGCCATCGTGAAGATCACGCCCTCCGGCGAGGTGCGCTGCCTGATTTCGGTGACCGAGCAAGGCCAGGGCACCGAAACCATCATGGGCCAGATCGTCGCCGATCATCTCGGCGTCTCGCGCGACATCGTGCGGGTGATCACCGGCGATACCGAGGTGACGCCCCATGGCGGGGCCACCTGGGCCTGCCGGGGTGCCGGCATCGGCGGGGAAACCGCGCTGCAGGCGGCGCGCAAGCTCAAGGGCAATGTGCTCGCCGTCGCCGCCGCCATTCTCCAGGCCCAGCCCGACGCGCTGGACCTCGTGAACGGCGAGATCGTCGAGCGCGCCACCGGGCAGGCGCGCATCAGCCTCGCGGAGGTGGCGCGCATCGCCTATTTCCGCTCCGATACGCTGCCCGCCGGCACCAATGCCCAGCTCTCGGCGGTCCATCATTACGCGCCGCAGGGCTATCCCTTCGCCTTCACCAACGGCATCCACGGCTGCCATGTGGAGGTGGATGTCGAGACCGGCCTCGTGAAGATCCTCAAGCATTTCGTGGTGGAGGATTGCGGCCGCATCATCAATCCGCTGTTGGTGGAAGAGCAGGTGCGCGGCGGCGTGGTGCAAGGGCTGGGCGCGGCCTTCTACGAGGAATGCCTCTATGACGAGAGCGGCCAGCTCACCAATGGCTCGCTGGCCGATTACCTCGTGCCCATGTCGTGCGAGATGCCCGACATTCTGATCGACCACATGGAAACACCCACCAAGGACACCGAGCTCGGCGCCAAGGGCTGCGGTGAAGCCGGCACGGCGGCGGCCTCCGCCGCGGCGCTGAATGCGGTGAACGACGCCATCGCCCCGTTCAACGCCACGATCTCGCAGATTCCCATGACCCCCGCGCGGCTGCTGAAGGCGCTCGGGACCTACTGACTCATAAAAAACGACCCCTGGGAGGGACCTATGGCCAATTTTCTAAATCCGCCGATATCCGGCGTATCGCGCCGCGCCGTCCTGGCGGGCATGGGCGCCGGCATCGGCCTCATGGCGGCGCCCGCGATCCTGCGGGCGCAGACCGAGACCATCCGCATCGGCTTTCCCACCCCGCTCACCGGCCCGTTCGGCGCCGAGGCGAAGGACCAGGTGAAGAGCGCCGAGCTGGCGGTCAAGCTGGTCAATGACAAGGGCGGCATCGGCGGCCGCAAGGTCGAATTGCTGGTGCGCGACGACAAGCTGAATGCCGGCGAGGCCGCCACCCGCACCCTCGAACTGATCGAGAAGGACAAGGTGCACGCGATCGTCGGCGCGCTCTCCAGCGCCGTCCAGCTGGCGGTGAACGAAGTGACCCGTGCGCGCGGCGTGCTCTATGTTTCGATCAGCCAGTCCGACACCATCAACGAGGTGAAGGACTTCTCGCGCTTCACCTTCCATGAGGCGCTGAACCCGCACATGACCACCGCCGCGGTGGCGCGGAAGACTTTCAAGAAGGGCTCGAAGATCGCCTATCTCGTGGCGGACTACGCTTACGGCCATGAGATGCTGCGCGGCTTCAAGCGCGCCGCCGCCGCCATCGGCGCGGAGAATGTGGGCGAGATCCTGCACCCGTTCGGCGCCGCCGATTATTCGACCCTGATGCCGCGCATCCGCTCCATGAAGCCGGACATCCTGGCGATCTGCAACTTCGGCCGCGACCAGGCGAATTCCATCAAGCAGGCCAATGATTTCGGCCTGAAGCAGCAGATGCAGATCGTGGTTCCGGTGCTGCTCCACAACCAGCGGCTCGCGGTCGGCCCCGACGTGTTCGCGGGCGTGATCGGCGGCGCCAACTATTACTGGGGCCTGGAGAGCACCGTCCCCACGGCAAAGACGTTCAACGATGCCTTCAAGGCGGCCAATAACGGGGCCTACCCCACCGACTACGGCGCCTATGGCTTCACCGGCGTCGCCTCGCTCCTGCTCGCCATCGAGAAGGCGGGCAGCACCGACACGGACAAGATGGTCGAGGCGCTGCAGAACCTGAAATACGACGTCGCCAAGGGTCCGCAGCATTATCGCGCCTGCGACCACCAATCGGTGCAGGCGGTGCTGGTGCTGGAATCCAAGAAGAAGGCGGACATGGCGAACGAGCAGGATCTGTTCGCCATCATCGCCAACGATCCCGGCTCGGAAGACATGCTGCGCTCCTGCGCGGAGCTGGGCTTCCCGACCTGAGCTGCCGCTCACCCCAACCCTCTCCCCGACGGGGGGAGGGGGCGCACCCGGATTTCTCCCTTGAGGGGAGAGGGAAAGCGAAAGTTCACCTCACCTGACAGGGGGAGGAGACGACACAGAAAGCCGGAGCCGGACACCGACATGGATCTCGAACTCATCCTCATGCAGCTGTTTTCCGGCGTCGCGCTGGGCGCGGTGCTGATCATGGCGGCGCTCGGCCTCACCATCATCTTCGGCATGCTGGGCATCGTGAACTTCGCCCATGGGGCGCTGTTCATGGTGGGTGCCTATGCCGGCGTGTGGGTGGCCGAGCAGACCGGCAATTTCTGGTGGGCGCTGCTGCTCGCGCCGTTGGCGGTGGGCGCGTTCGGCATGCTGATCGAGCGCTTCCTCATCCGCCCGCTCTACAAGCGCTCGGTGGATGATCCGCTGCTGCTCACCTTCGGCCTCGGCTATGTGCTGGTGGAAGCGGTGCGCATCGTGTTCGGCACCGATGGCGTGCCGTTCGCCACCCCCGAGGCGCTGACCGGCGTGGTGGATCTCGGCGTCGGTTATTTCCCGCTCTACCGCCTGTTCGTGGTCGGCCTCGTGGCGGTGGTGCTGCTGGCGCTCTGGTTCGCGCTGGAGAAAACCAGGTTCGGCCTGATCGTGCGGGCCGGCGCCAAGGACCCGCTGATGATGCGGGTGCTCGGGGTGGATATCAGCGCTTTGTGGCTGGCGGTCTTCGGCCTCGGCGTGGCGCTCACCGCGCTCGGCGGCGTGCTGGCCGCGCCCATGCGCAACGTGACGCCGGAAATGGGCACGCTGGTGCTGGCCGAAGCGTTCGTCGTCACGGTCATCGGCGGCATGGGGTCCCTGCTCGGCGCCGTGATCGCCGGGCTGGTGGTGGGCGTGGCGGTCTCCATGACCGCCCTGTTCGCCCCGGAGATGGCGACCATCGTCATGTTCGCGCTGATGGCGCTCGTCCTTCTGTTCCGCCCGCAAGGCCTGTTCGGCCAAAGCGCGCGCGCATGAGCGGAGATCCTTCCATGCCCCCTTCCCCGGCTTCCGCCGCCGCCCCGCCGCTGGCCGCGCGGACGGGCGTGAAAACCACCGGCCTCGCCGCCGCGCTCCAGCGCTGGCGGGTCGCGCTGTCGATCCTCGCCCTCTGCCTGCTGCCCTGGGTGCTGCCCTCGCAGGCGCTGGCGGTGAACGTGCTGGTCTTCGGCCTGTTCGCGGTCGGCTACAATCTGCTGTTCGGCTACACCGGCCTGCTCTCCTTCGGGCACGCGGCGTTCTTCGGCGGCGGCGCCTATCTCACCGGCATCGCCATCGCCCATTTCGGCCTCGGCTGGTTTCCCGCCATGCTGGTGGGCGTGCTGGGCGCGGGGGTGCTCGCCGCGATCATGGGCGCGCTGTCGATCCGCACCCGCGGCATCTATTTCTCCATGGTGACGCTGGCGCTCTCCCAACTCGTCTATTACGTGGCGCTCCAGGCGAGTTCCTGGACCGGCGGCGAGAACGGCCTGCGCGGCTTCACCGTCTCGACCATCAATCTGTTCGGCTTCACCGTGGATTTCCTCGACCCGGTGAAGAAATACTATGTGCTGATGGTATTCGCGGCGCTGGCGCTGTGGTTCGTCTCGCGGCTGCTGAATTCGCCCTTCGGCGCAGTGATCGAGGCGATCCGCGAGAACGAGACGCGGGCGCGCGCCTGCGGCTATGACGTGGAGCGCACCAAGCTCATCGTCTTCATCCTCTCCGGCCTTATCTGCGGGCTCGCGGGATCGCTCTCCGCCCTGCATCTCGCCATCGTGCCGCTGGATACGCTGCACTACCAGACCTCGGGCCTGGTGGTGATGATGACCCTGCTCGGCGGCGCCGGCAGCTTCTTCGGGCCGTTCGTGGGCGCCCTGGTGTTCCTGCTGATTGAGGACGTGGCCTCGCTCTGGACCTCCCACTGGCAGCTCATCGTCGGGCTGATCTTCATCGTCTTCGTGCTGTTCCTGCCGAAGGGCATCTGGGGCACCCTCATTTCCCGGAGGTCGCAGGGATGACGACGCCGCTTCTCTCCGTCGAGAACATCGGCCGCAGCTTCGGCGGGTTCGTCGCGCTCGCCGATATCAGCGCCAGCTTCGCGCCGCGCAAGGTCACCGCCATCATCGGCCCGAACGGTGCCGGCAAGAGCACCTTCTTCAACGTGCTGTCCGGCGTGCTGCCGCCCTCCACCGGGGCGATCCGTTTCAAGGGCAAGGATCTGACCGGGCTGCGCCAGCACAAGTTCGTACACCTCGGCATCGCCCGCTCCTACCAGATCACCAACATCTTCCCCGAGCTGACGGTGCACGAGAACGTGCGCGTGGCGGCGCAGGCCTTCGTCGCGCGTTACGACGTCTTCTCCAATCGCGACCGCTACGGGGAACTCGACGAGAAGGCCCACGCGGCGCTCGCCGCCGTCGGGCTTCACGCCAAGGCGCATCGCACCGCCAAGGCGCTCGCCCATGGCGAGCAACGGGCGCTGGAGATCGCCATCGCGCTCGCAGCCGATCCTGAGCTGCTGCTGCTCGACGAGCCAACCGCCGGCATGGGCCCGGAGGAGACCAAGGAGATGGTCGCGCTCATCGAAAAGCTCGCCGCCGAGCGCACGATCCTGCTCGTCGAGCACAAGATGAAGATGATCCTCGGCCTCAGCGATCGCATCCTGGTGCTGCATCACGGCCGGCTGATCGCCGACGGCACGCCCCAATCCATCCAGACGGACAAGGAAGTCCGTCGCGTCTATCTGGGTCAGAACGATGGCTATGCTTGAGATCGAAGGCCTGGATGCCTGGTACGGCGCAAGCCACATTCTCCACAAGGTGAGCCTGAAGGTGGAGAAAGGCGAGATCGTCGCCCTGGTCGGCCGCAACGGCGCGGGCAAGACCTCCACCTTGCGCGCGGTGATGGGGCTGATGCCGCGCGCCACCGGGCGGGTGCGCTTCGACGGCACCGAGCTTCTGCCGCGCGCCGCGCATGAGCGCTTCAAGCTCGGCCTCGCCTATGTGCCGGAGGAACGGCGCATCGTGCAGGGGCTGACCGTGCGGGAAAACCTGCAGCTCGGCCTCGTCGCGTCGGCCAAGAAGATCGACGAGCGCACGGCCATCGACGAGATCGCCGAGAGCTTCCCGCGCCTGAAGGAGCGCCTGCACCAGCAGGGCACCACCATGTCGGGCGGCGAGCAGCAGATGCTGGCCATCGCCCGCGCCATGATCGCGAAACCCTCCATGATCCTGCTGGACGAACCCTCCGAGGGCATCATGCCGGTGCTGGTGGAGGAGATGGGCGTGCTGTTCCGCAAGATGCGCGACCAGGGCATGACCCTGGTGCTGGTGGAGCAGAATGTCGAATGGGCATTGAAGCTGGCGGACCGGGCGGTCATCATCGACCAGGGTGAAATCGTCCACGAAAGCAGCGCCGCCGCGCTTCTGGCCGACAAGGACATTCAGGATCGCTATTGCGCCGTGTGAGCGCTCGAAAGGACTTTCGTCATGGAAATCGTCGGCGAATATCGCATCGCCGCGCCGCGCGAGACGGTGTGGAAGGCCATCCTCGATCCGCAAATGCTGCGCGCCTGCATCCCCGGCTGCCAGGAGTTGACCGAAACCGGCCCCAACGCCTTCGCCGCCAAGGTGCAGATCAAGGTGGGCCCGGTCTCCGCCAATTTCGCCGGCACGGTGGAATTACAGGACATCACGCCCCCGGAAGGCTGCCGCATCGTCGGCCAGGGCAGCGGCGGGGTGGCCGGCTTCGCGAAGGGCGATGCCGTGGTGACGCTGGCCGAGGACGGTGAGGAAACCGTGCTCACCTACAAGGCCGACGCGCAGATCGGCGGCAAGCTCGCCTCCCTCGGCGGCCGGCTGATCCAGGCCACGGCGCGCAAGCTGGCGGACCAATTCTTCTCCACCTTCACCAAGGCGCTGAACGGCGAGGGCGAGGCGGAGAAGGCGGCGTCCTAGCGCGCCGTCTCAACGTCCCGACCCCACCACGAACGCGCCTCGGCTGGCGCGCACCTCGTCGACGATGAAGCGCTCGGTCTCGGCGATGCGGCGCAGGTCGCGCAAATCCGCGTGCACCACCAGCCAATAGGTGCGCGAGAAGGTGACGGCGGGGAGGATGCGCACCAGCTCCGGGCAGGCGGCGGCGGCATAATCGTGCAGGATGCCGAGCCCCGCCCCGGCCCGGATCGCCTCCAGCTGGCCCACCACGCTCGCGCATTCGAACCGCCGCGCGGTCAGCTCGATCAGCGCGCCCATATAGTCGAGGCCCGAGCTGTAGGTGAGATCCTGCACATAGGTCACGAGCGTGCGGTCGGCGAGGTTCGCCTCATGCTCCACCGGCCCGGTCCGGTCGAGATAGGACCGGGCGGCATAGACCCCGAGCGAATAGTCCGTGAGCTTGCGCCCGAACAGCCGCCCTTCCTGCGGCCGCTCCAGGATGATGGCGATGTCCGCCTCGCGCTTGGAGAGCGAAAACGTGCGCGGCAGCGGCACCAATTGCACCACCAGGTCGGGATGCTGACCGGCGAACCGCGCCAGCCGGGAGGCGAGGAAATAGGTGCCGAACCCATCCGGCGCGCCGATGCGCACCGTGCCTTCCAGCTTGAGATCGGCATTGCCCAGCAGGGCGCGGGCGCGCAGCATCTCGCTTTCCACCCGCTCGGCCATGGGCAGGAATTGCTCGCCGATGGCGGTGAGCGTGCAGCCGCTCGGCCGGCGCTCGAACACCTTCGCCCCGAGATCGGCCTCCAAGGCGGTGAGCCGGCGCGTGACGGTGGCGTGGTCCAGCCCGAGCTTGCGGGCGGCGGAGAGCATCTGCCCGGCGCGCGCCACGGCCAGAAACACGCGGGCATGGTCCCAATTCATCGCGGAGAAATCCCGGCATACGCCAAAAAACGCGGAATGAGTCCGAGATCTTAGGCGTTGCTCCGCGCGGATACCAGAGATCAAGTGCGGCAGGATTTCGCGCGGGAGCACACCTCATGCACACCATCGGCCATTACATTCACGGGCGCCATATCACGGGCGAGGACCGCTCGGCCCCCACCTTCGAGCCTGCAACGGGCGAGCAGATCGGCACCGTGCTGCTGGCCTCCACCGCGCGCGTCGACGAGGCCGTGCAAGCAGCGGCTGCCGCCCTGCCGGCCTGGGCGACGCTGCCGGCGCCGGCCCGCGCCCGCGTCATGTTTCGCTTCAAGGACCTTTTGGAGCGCAATATCGACGATCTCGCCGCCCTCATCAGCCGCGAGCACGGCAAGACGGTGGAAGACGCCAAGGGCGAGCTGGTGCGCGGCATCGAGGTGGTGGAATTCGCCTGCGGCATCCCGCATTTGCTGAAGGGCGAATTCTCCGATCAGGTCGGGCGCGGCATCGATACTTTCTCTCAGCGCCACCCGGTCGGCGTGTGCGCGGGCATCACCCCGTTCAACTTCCCGGCCATGGTGCCCATGTGGATGTTCCCGGTGGCGATTGCCTGCGGCAACACCTTCGTGCTCAAGCCCTCCGAGAAGGACCCGAGCCTCTCCCTGCGCCTTGCCGATCTGCTGGCCGAATCCGGCCTCCCGGCCGGCGTGTTCAACGTGGTCAACGGCGACAAGGAGGCGGTGGACGCGCTGCTGAGCCATCCCAAGGTGGCGGCGGTGAGCTTCGTCGGCTCCACGGCGGTGGGCGAATATGTCTATAAGACCGCCGCCGCCAACGGAAAGCGCGCCCAGGCCCTGTGCGGCGCCAAGAACCATCTGGTGGTGATGCCCGACGCCGACCTGGACAAGACCGTCGATGCCCTCATGGGCGCCGGCTACGGCTCGGCCGGCGAGCGCTGCATGGCCGTCTCGGTTGCGGTGGCGGTGGGTGGCGTCGGCGACGCGCTCATGGAGCGGCTGGAGCCGCGCGTACGCGCGCTGAAGGTCGGTCCGGGCAATGATCCGGCGAGCGAGATGGGGCCCCTCGTCACCAAGGAGCATCTCGCCAAGGTGCGCGGCTATGTGGACCTCGGCGTTTCCGAGGGCGCGAAGCTGACGGTGGACGGGCGCGGCCTCAAGCTGCAGGGCTATGAGAACGGCTATTACATCGGCGGCTGCCTGTTCGACGACGTCACCCCCGACATGCGCATCTACAAGGAGGAGATCTTCGGCCCCGTGCTCTCCGTGGTGCGCGTGCCGAGCTTCGACGAGGCGCTTCAGCTCGTGAACGACCACGAATACGGCAATGGCGCCGCCATTTTCACCCGCGACGGCGATGCCGCCCGCGCGTTCGACTATGGCGTGCTGGCCGGCATGGTGGGCATCAACGTGCCGATCCCGGTTCCCATCGCCTATCACTCCTTCGGCGGCTGGAAGCGGTCGATCTTCGGGGATCGCAACGTCTATGGCCTGGAGGGCGTGGGCTTCTACACCCGCCTGAAGACCACCACCTCGCGCTGGCCGGCGGGCATCCGCACCGGCGCCGAGTTCGTCATGCCCGTTCTGGGCTGAGCGCGGTTGCGCATTGGCCGGGATTGCGCCCTCCCCAGGCGGGGACAGGGACGATCCCGGCCGCAGCCGTCTGGCGCAGCCGGTTCATGTCCGGTTGAGGCAGCACTCTACCGTGTGCACGTGCGTATTCGCGAAAATACACCCTCACGACCTGCATAAATAAACGCAGGCTCCGCATAAGTTGTATTTGTCGCGGTTGTAATAATTTCATGACGAACCGGGCTCTATGGTCAAGGTGACGCTGACCTGGAGCTTCGACCCATGCCCGAACTTCCCCCAAACTGGGAATCCGATGCGAGATTTCGCTATCGGACCGTCGACGGCACGCTGAACCTCCCGCAAATGTCGGATGCGGAATGCACGGTTCTGATCTGGAACACGGGCCGCAATCCCCTGAGCCACCCCGGCCATGCAGCGGTGCTGATGCGGCGCCAACGCGCCGAGGATTACACCACCGCGATCTGGGAGAACGCGGACCTGACGCGCTATTTCAGTTTCTGGCCCGGGGCGAACGCGGAGAAGGGCAATAAAGATTCCAACGGCATGGTCGCTGGGCATTTCATGAACAACTTTGCGCATGACCTCATTGCCGAGACCCCAAGCTCGACCAACGATCTTCTAGCCGACAAGCCCCATCTGGCCCGGCCGAACCAGAAGATGATCATGTTGAACCGGGTTCACGCAATAGAAAAGCCGCAGTCCAGCGACCCATCGCGAAAGTCATACGATCTCAAGGAAATTCCGAACGCGGGACGCTGGTCCAATTTCCCGGAAGATTATTATCACATCCCGGCCCTTCGGCATGATAACCCGAAGCGTCTCGGCCTCGACCTGGAGCGCATCGCCCACTGGACGGAAACCATAACCAAAGACGAAAATTTCAAGTACAAATTGATTTCAAAGAAAAGCAATTGCGCAGGCGCCGCCATGCGAGCCATCGACGAAGGCGGCGCGAAGGCTTTCGCCAAAGCCCTGAACGACACGTACGACGTGTATTCTCCCAATGCCCAGATCGCCTACATGACGCCGAGCGATTGCAAGTCCTATGTTAATCTCGTCTGCTCGGGCATCTTCATAACCAACAACATGCTTCAGGAAATCGAGAATTACGTCGCGCGCCAAAACGCCGAGGCGCTTATGAGGGACCGCATGACGGCGGATATTTTCACCTTGGCGGACTGGAACACGGTGAGCCATCGCAAAGGCTTCTTCAGCGGCATGCGCGGCTTCACCTTGCGCGCGCTCGACAAGCAGATCGAGCGGTACCACAAGTATGATTGGGGCATGAACTACAACAATAAACTGGCCGCCTTCATCGGCATCATCAAGGCCACCCATACGCACAATCTGAAAAGCACGAGCGGGCAGCGCGACATGGCGTTCACGCTGCTGAGCGTGCAGATCCTGCGGGTGTGCGAACACCTGGCGAGCGGGCAGACGGTGTTCAAGGTGCCAAGCTCGGTCGCCCTCGACGCCCCATTCTACGTCTAGCCTTCTACGTCTGGCCCTGCCCCGTCGGCGCCCCGCGTTCAGAAGGAAGGGCAAGGCCGCTCTGCACCTCCCGCATGGCACCGGCGGCAGCTCTGCCGCCAGGGCCTTGACGCTCCTAGGGAACATCCGTCTCCTTGGCGCGCCGGCGCCGCGAGCGAAGGCGTCCTGGATTCGCCGATGGTCATGCCTTGCCCACGTGTCCCGCGCCCCGCGCGGTGCCCTTGCCCCTCCCTTGCGTCCAACCGTGGCCTCTTTCGCGGCGGGCCCGGCGCGCGGCGGAGGAGGCCGTGAACGCCGAACCCGGCTCCCGCCCGCAGGCCGCGGAACCGCACATCGGCCTCTTGCCCCTGCTCGCCGAGACGATCTCTGTGCAGGCGCTGGGCACCATGGCGGTGCTGATGGTGCCGGCCCTGGCCCCGGCCATCGCGCGCGACCTCGGCGTGCCGACCGCGAGCGTGGGCTATCAGATTTCCCTGGTCTATTTCGCCGCCATGAGCGCATCGCTCATCGCCGGCACGCTCGTCGCCTGGTACGGCCCGTGCCGCACCGGGCAGAGCGCCATGCTGCTGCATGCCTGCGGCTGCTTGCTGGCGAGCATCCCCACCCTTCCCACCATGGCGCTCGGCGCCTTCGTGACCGGGCTCGGCTATGGCCTTATCAATCCGGCGGCCTCCGAACTGCTGATGCGCCACGCGCCGGCGAACCGCCGCAACCTGATCTTCTCCCTGAAACAGACGGGTGTGCCGCTGGGCGGCATGGCGGCCGGCCTGTTCGGGCCGCAGATCGCGCTGACGCTGGGCTGGCACGCGGCGCTGATCTGCGTCGCCGGCCTGTGCGTGCTGGTGGCCGCCCTCTCCCAGCTCGGCCGGGCCGAACTCGACCGGCACCGCAGCCGCGCGGGCAGCAGCCGGCTGCTGTCGTTCACGGCCATCAAGCTGGTCCTGCGGGAACCCCGCCTGCGCTGGCTCGCGCTCTCCTCCTTCTGCTTCTCGGCGGTGCAGCTGTGCCTCATCACCTTCCTGGTGGCGCTGCTGGTGGAGGATCTTGGCTTCTCCCTGGTCCAGGCGGGCGCGATCCTGGCGGCGGTTCAGGTCTCGGGGGCGGTCGGCCGCGTGCTGTGGGGCCAGGTGGCGGACATGGCCCATGATGGCCTGGGCGTGTTGGTGTTCCTCGCTTTGCTCATGGGCGGCGCCGCGGCGCTGGTCATGATCGCCGCGCCGGACTGGCCGCTGCCGGCCATCGTCGCCCTGCTGCTGACGCTTGGCGTTTCCGCCGTGGGCTGGAACGGCGTCTATCTCTCGGAAGTGGCGCGCAACAGCCCGGCGCGGGCGGTGGGCACCACCACCGGCGCGGCCATGTTCTTCACCTTCACCGGCGTGGTGTTCGGGCCCGTGATCTTCTCGCAGATCCATGACCGGGTGGGCAGCTACATGGGCAGTTACGGCCTGCTGGTGGCGCTTTCAGCGGCCGGCGGCGCGATGATCCTCGCCGCCCGCCTGCGCGGCGCCCGCTGAGGCGTGCGACCGGCGCTGCTCAGTGCCCGTCGAAGGCCATGAGCGTGCGCACCGGCACGCCCATGGCGCGCAGCTTGGCCGCGCCGCCGAGGTCCGGCAGATCGATGATGAAGCAGGCGGCCTCCACCTGCACGCCCATGTTGCGCAACAGCTTCACCGCGCCCTCGGCAGTGCCGCCGGTGGCGATGAGATCGTCCACCAGCACCACCTTCTCGCCGGCGCTCACCGCGTCCACGTGCATCTCCATCTCGTCCTGGCCATATTCCAGGGCATAGGCCATGCGCACGGTCTGATGGGGCAGCTTGCCCTTCTTGCGGATCGGCACGAAGCCGGCGCACAGCTGGTGCGCCACCGCCCCGCCGATGATGAAGCCGCGCGCCTCGATGCCCGCCACCTTGTCGATCTTCGCGCCGGCCCAAGGCTGCACCAGTTCGTCCACCGCGCGGCGGAACGCACGGGCATTGCCGAGCAAGGTGGTGATGTCGCGGAACAGGATGCCGGGCTTGGGATAATCCACGATGGTGCGGATCGCGGCGCGCAGGTCGGTCGCCTCGGCGGGCGCGGACGGCAGGGGAGAGGTGGCGATCGTCATGGGACACCCTGGTTCGGCCGGCGGGGCGCAGCATGGCCCGCTCCGCACGTGAGGATTTTGCCGGGCTTAACACTGTTGCCGGCCCATTGTCTGCCCGCAAGCGGCCGCACACCTCGGTGTGAAGACGCCCGGCGCGTCTCAGTCGGCGCCCTCGCATTCCAGCTTCTGGCGCGGAAAGGCTTCGGCGAGCGATTGAATCAGCACCGCGCGCGCCGCTTCGCCTGCGGGATCGTTCACCTTGAGCGTGGGCACGGCGCAGTTGTTCCAGGCGTGGGTGATGAGATAGAGCCGCATCCAGCCGGCGGAATCCGGCACCGCGGCGTGGCGCAGCTCGCGCGCGGCGCAGGCCTGGGGATTGACGTTCTTGGTGCAGGAGGCGGCGATGCTCTCGCGCCACACGGCGGAAAGGTCGCCCTTGCCTTCCAGCGCATCCACATAGACGCCGCAGGCCGCGGGCGCGGGGGTGAAATCGCGCAGCGCGGCGGGGGTGGTGAATGCCTTCAGCTTGGCGATGTTGAAGCTGCAGAAATCGGCAACGGCCGCCTTGACCTTGGCGTGGAAATCCTGCGCCCCCGGCAGATCCAGCGGCTTTAGCGCGGCGGCGGCCGCCTCGATGCGCGCGCACTTGGCGGCATAGGCGGCGGCGTTCACGCGCCCCATGTCGGCCGGCTTGTTCGGAAAGCTGGGCGAGGGCGCGGCGGAGAGCGTGTAGTCATAGACCAGGGCCAGGGTATCGCGCAGGCCCTTTTCGTCGGTCTTGGCGGGGTCGAACCACACCCGCCCGGAACAGGCGCCGTCCGCGAAGGACACGGACTTCTGCGCCGCGCCGGCCGCCCCGCTCCACAGGCAGGCCAAGAGAACAATCCACACCCGCGACGCCATCGCATGCCCCCATCGGCCGCACCCGGCCGTCATGGAAAAGCATAGCCATGCCCCGCGCAAGAATCTGCATCCCCCACGCGCCCGACGCGCGATTTTAGCGCGCGTCCGTCTCGATGCCGGCGATGGCGCGGGCGAAATCGGCGGCTGCGAAGGGCTGGAGGTCCTCCGCCCCCTCCCCGACGCCGATCAGATGCACCGGCAGGGCGAACTTCGCGGCGATGGCCACAAGGATGCCGCCGCGCGCGGTGCCGTCCAGCTTGGTCATGACAAGCCCGGTGACACCGGCGATCTTGGTGAACACCTCCACCTGGGAGAGCGCGTTCTGGCCGACGGTGGCATCCAGCACCAGCAGCACCGCATGCGGCGCCCCAGGCTCCAGCTTCTTCACCACGCGCACCACCTTTTCCAGCTCGGCCATCAGTTCGGTGCGGTTCTGCAGGCGCCCGGCGGTGTCGATGAGCAGGATGTCGGCGCCCTCGGCGCGTGCCTGGGTGATGGCGTCATGGGCGACGCCGGCCGCGTCCGCCCCCGGCTCGCGGGCGACCACGCTGGCGCCGGTGCGCGCGCCCCACACCTTCAATTGCTCGATGGCGGCAGCGCGGAAGGTATCGCCCGCCGCCAGCATCACCTTGCGGCCTTCGCTCTTCCATTGCGCGGCGAGCTTGCCGATGGTGGTGGTCTTGCCCGAGCCGTTCACCCCCACCATGAGGATGATGAAGGGCTTTTGCGCCGTGTCGATCACCAGCGGCCGGGCGACCGGGGCGAGGATGGATTCCACCTCGGCGGCGATCAGGCCCTTCACCTCGTCGGCGCCGATCATCTTGTCATGCCGCCCGCGTCCGACCTCGGTGACGATGCGCGCGGCCGTTGCCGTGCCGAGATCGGCGCGGATCAGGATATCCTCCAGCTCCTCCAAGGTCTCGGCATCGAGCTTGCGCTTGGAGACAAGGTCGGTGATGCCCTGGGTGAGGCTGGAGGCGGTGCGCGCCAGCCCGCTGGTGAGGCGACGCCAGAAGCTGGTCTTCGCACCCTCGGCATCGGTGGCGGCCGGCGTCTCGGCCGGGACGGACTCCACGGGCTCTATTTCGGCAGGCGCGATCGCCGGTACGGCCGGCTCCTGAACCGGGGGCTCCTCGACGGCGGCCTCGGAAACGGCCTCCTGTGCCAGTGCCGCTTCCACCTCGGCAACGTCCTGGACAGGTGCGGCCGAGGCTTCTTCGTGCGCCTGCACGTCCGCATCCGTCTCGGCCGCGGGCGCGACGCCCTCCGGCGCTGCGGGCGCAAGCGGCTCCGGCTCGGCGACCGGGGCCTCGGGCGCGGGCGTTTCGGGCTCGTTGCCCCAGCCTCCGGTCAGGCGGCTCCAGAGGCCTTTCTTCTTGGGGGCCGGCGGGGGACCGTTCTCGGTGTCGCTCATCACATCAGGCCGCGATTAGCCGCGCGCCGTCGTGACCGGCGATGCGCAGGGGGAGGATGGTGCCGCGTGGCGCGGGATGGGAAACACGCACCGGCGTGAAATGCTCCGTGCGGCCGAGGCCGCCGCTTTCCATCAGCACGCTGCGCTGCGCGCCCACGGCCAAGGAGAGATGGCGATGCAGGGCCATGTCGCCCTTCTCCCGCAGCCGCCGCGCGCGCGCCTTCACCTGGTCCGGTGCGACCTGCGGCATGCGGGCGGCGGGGGTGCCGGGGCGCGGCGAATAGGGAAACACATGCAGGAAGGAGAGGCCGCAGGCGTCCACGATGTCGAGCGTGTTGCGGAACTGCGCCTCGGTCTCGGTCGGAAAGCCGGCGATGAGATCGGCGCCGAACACCAGATCCGGCCGCAGACGCCGCATCTCGCTGACGAGGCGGATCGCCTCGGCGCGCGAATGCCGGCGCTTCATGCGCTTGAGGATGAGATCGTCACCCGATTGCAGCGAGAGATGCAGGTGGGGCATGAGCCGTTCTTCCTCGGCCAGCGCGCGCAGCAGGTCCGCGTCCGCCTCCACCGTATCGATGGAGGAGAGGCGCAGCCGCTTCAGCTCTGGCACATGGGTGAGAATGGCGCGCACCAGCTTGCCGAGCGTCGGCGTGCCGGGAAGCCCGGTGCCGTAGGAGGTGAGGTCCACCCCGGTGAGCACCACTTCGCCATGGCCGGTTTCCACCAGGGTGCGCACCTGCGCCACCACCTCGCCCATGGGCACGGAGCGCGAATTTCCTCGGCCATAGGGGATGATGCAGAAGGTGCACCGATGGTCGCAGCCGTTCTGCACCTGCACGAAGGCGCGGGTGTGCCGGTCGAGCCCGTCCACCATGTGAAGCGCGGTTTCCCGCACCGACATGATGTCGTCCACCACCACCTTCTCCTCGCCTGCGAGGCCGAAATCGAGCGCGGCGCGCGCCGCTGCCCAGGTTTCCGGCGCGCTCTTGGCGCCGTTGCCGATCACCCGGTCCACCTCGGCCATGGCGGCGAAGGTTTCCGGCTCGGTCTGCGCCGCGCAGCCGGTGACGACCACGCGCATGTCGGGATGCGCGCGCTTCAGGCGGCGAATGGTCTGGCGCGCCTGGCGCACCGCCTCGCCCGTGACGGCGCAGGAATTGACGATGAAGGTGCGCTCCAGCCCGGCCGCCAACGCGGCGCGGCGCATCTGCTCGGAATCCAGAGTATTCAGCCGGCAGCCGAACGTGACGACCTCGACACCCCGCGCGGGGACGGGCGCCGCGCTCACGCCGCCTCCGCCAACATGGCCGGGGTGAGCACGCCGGAAAACTCGTAAGCCACCGGCCCGGTCATCAGCACATGGCCGTCCGCCTGCCGCCAGGAGATGGTGAGATCGCCGCCGGGCAGCGTCACGCGCACGTCGCGACCCGACCGGCCGGTGCGCACCGCGGCGACCGCGGTGGCACAGGCGGCGGTGCCGCAGGCGCGGGTGCGGCCGGCGCCGCGCTCCCATACATGCAGCAGGATATGGTCGGGCGAGAGCATCTGCGCGAAGGAGATGTTGGCGCGCTCGGGAAACAGCGGGTCGTGCTCCAGCGCGAATCCCAGCGTCTCCACCTCCACCGCGTCCGCGTCGGACACGAAGAACACGGCGTGGGGATTGCCCATGGAGACGAGGTTCGCCGGGCCCAGCGCCTCATAGCCCGCCATGACATGGGCGGAGGTGTCGGCAACCGCGTGCGCCAGGGGAATGTGCTTCCAGTCGAGATGCGGGACGCCCATGTCCACGGTCACGCTGCCGTCGGGCAGGATCTCGCAATTCAGCAGGCCGGCGGCGCTCTCGAACAGCACGTGGCGCGCGCCGGTGCGGCGGGCCTCAAGAGCGGCGATGCAGCGCGTGCCGTTGCCGCAGGCGCCCGATTCAGACCCGTCGGAATTGAGGATGCGCACGAACCCCATGGAGCCGGACGCGCGCGGGGGATAAAGCACCATCGCTTGATCGAACGGCAGCGCATCGGCACGGGCGAGCGCACGCGCGGCGGCAGGCGACACCTCCACGGGATTGGCGCGCAGGTCCAGCACGAGAATCTCGTTTCCGAGGCCGTTCATCTTCACAAAGGGGCGGTTGGCGAGGTTCGTCATGGGTCCACACACGCATCGGGAGATGCGGGTCTTATATGGCCTCAGACGGGGGATGCGCCACCCCGTTGCGGAATAGGACGGCTTTTGTGGGGCGAAACGGCCGCGATGCGCCGCCGAGGCCATCGGCGGGGTTTTGCAAGGCGCCCTATCGAGGTGGATCCTGACCTTGGGACAGGCGACCGGAGCCCGCGCGGCGGCATCCGGCCGGCGTGCATGGGGAGGTTCGCGCTCGCGCCAAAACGCGCCGCCCGCCAGCCCGCCGGCCCCCTTCGGCGGCGCCCGATGCGCCCGTGTCATCTGCCGTTGCGGCCACCTAGGCGACCCGCCCGAACATGATAAAAGAGTTCCGGCGGCATCCGCCTTTGGCCCGAATCGGGTGGTAAAGGCAGCACATGTCGGCAAGGAGATTTCAGGCGATGGGCGGTGTTGACGTGGTTCGTGGAACACGGGCGGCGTTGCTGGCCATGGGCGTGGCAAGCGGCCTTTTCGCGCTGGGCGCGCCCCTCTTGAGCGTTGCCGCGCAGGCGCAGGGCGCGGCGCCATCGGGTCCGGCAGCAAAGCCCGCCCAGGGCCAAAATGCGGCGCCGGATGCGGGAGCGCCCTCCACCACCCAGGCGCTGCCGGGCCCCGCCTCCCCCATGTCGCCGCCGGCGGGCGTCGATCCCCGTTCGGTCCAGACGCAGCCGCTGACCGCCCCTTCGGTTCCCGCCTTCACCGGCGAGGAAACGCAGCTCGCGACCATTCCCGTTTTGACCAAGAGCGGCAGCGCGAGCTGGGATACCGGCTTCGACACCATCGTCGCGACCCTCAAGGACATCACCGCCGAGATGAACCGCATGGGCCTCAAGCGGGCCGGCGACGTGTTCATCGTCTACAATGCCAGCGACGACGCCGGTTTCGAGTTCGAGGCCCAGGTGCCGTTCACCGGCGCCACCACGCAGAAGCCGCAGGGCGAGGTGAAGCTTGGCGCCTCGTTCGCCGGCAAGGCCTTCAAATTCACCCATCGGGGATCGTTCGCGGATATGGACGACACCTATGAGGCGATCGCCAATTTCCTCGACGCCAAGAACGTGGCCGCGCAGGACCTCTACATCGAACAGTACCGCACGGACCCGCAATCAACGGCGCCGGATTCGCTGGTTGTGGACATCTTCGTGCCGGTTCGTGGAAGCTGACCCTTCCCAGCGGTCCGCGAATCCTTTTCACTAGAGGAAGTTGTGTTGTCTTTCGGTGAACCGCCGATCGCGGCGGCGCCGAGGTGACGATGAGGAGGCGCCCCATGCCCCGGCTCTTCACCGCGCTCGAAATTCCGAGCCAGATTGGAGACGGCCTGTCCCTGATGCGGGGGGGCCTCTCCGGCGCCCGATGGATGGACCCCGAAAACTACCACGTCACCTTGCGCTTCATCGGCGACGTGGACGACGCGAAAGCCCGCGACATCGCCCTCATGCTCGGGCAGGTGCGCCGCCGCGCGTTCGAGATGAGCCTCGGCGGGCTCGATCAGTTCGGCGGCCACAAGCCACGCGTCATCTATGCCAGCGTGCGGCCAAACCCGGCCCTGCTGGAGCTTCAGGCCGAGCACGAGCGCATCATGCAGCGCCTCGGCCTGCCGGCGGAACGCAATTACAAGCCGCACGTCACCCTGGCGCGGCTGCGCGACACGTCGAGCCGGCAGGTCGCCGATTATCTGGCCACGCGCGGCTTCTTTCGCAGCGAAAGCTTTCTCGCCAGCCGGTTCGTGCTGTTTTCCTCGCGCGACTCCGTCGGCGGCGGCCCCTATGTGGAGGAAGCCGCCTATCCCCTCGCGGGCGGGGCCGCCATGCGTATTGCGATGCCCGAAGGACATCCCATATCGTTTGCATGAGCAACACCGAACGCGCCCGCTTCCGCTTCGATTGGAGCGCACTGCCCTTCGCGGAACGGCTGAAGGCGGCGAAGGACGAGACCATCGTCAAGAAGGGCTTCTGGCAGAAGCTCCAGCGCACCGCCGCGCATGTGCCGTTCGCGGAAGATGCCATGGCGGGCTATTACGCCGCCTTCGATCATGAGACGCCGGTGCGCGTGCGTGCGACCCTTCTCGGCGCGCTCGCGTATTTCATCCTGCCGCTGGATGCCATTCCCGACATCCTCCCCGTGATCGGCTTTTCCGACGATGCGGCGGTGCTGTTTCTGGCCTTCCAGGCCCTGACCTCGCACATCACGCCGGCCCATAAGGCCGCCGCGAAGGAGACCATCTCGCGCCTGCGGACCGAGAGCGAGGCGGACGAGGCCCCGGCATCCCAGTCCGGCGCACCCGGGTCGAGCGGCGCCTGAGCGCATCGACGGCCCCGGAACATGCGGCTGAATCGCCTCGCCCGAACGTTCGCGCGAAAAGCGCCGAATTCCCGCGGTCATGTGCCGGCATCCCGCTTCACACCGGCTTGAAACCTCAATTCATCGGGCGGAATCGGTGGTGAGCACCACCTTGCCCTTCACCCGCCGGCCGGCAATCTCCCCGAGCGCGGCGGCGCAATCCGCCAGCGGGAACGTGGTGTCCACATGGGCCGAAATCTGGCCCGAGCGGGCATATCCGATCAGTTCCTCCACCGCCGCCCGAAGCCACGGCACATCGCGCCGCGCCTGCGCCCCAAAGGCCACGCCGCGCGCATCACAATTCTTCAGCAGCAACAGGTTGAGCGGCAATTTGGGGATCTCGCCGGCGGCGAATCCGATCACCAGAAGCCGCCCGCACCAGCCCAGCGCCCGCACCGCCTGCTCGGATTGCACGCCGCCCACGGGATCGAACACCACATCGACGCCCCGCTCCCCGCCGAGCGCCTTCAAAGTGACCTTAAGGTCTTGCTGCGTATAGTCTATTCCCTCATCCGCACCGTGCGCGCGGGCAAACTCGAGCTTGTCCGGCGCGGAGGCGCAGGCAATGACGCGGGCGCCCAGAATCTTGCCCAGTTCTACCGCCGCCAGACCCACGCCGCCCGCCGCGCCGAGCACCGCAAGTGTCTCGCCCGCCTTCAATTCTCCGCGATCCCGCAGGGCATAAAGCGCGGTGCCATAGGTGACGATGAGGCCCGCCGCGCGCACCAGGTCCAGGTCGTCCGGCACTGGGGCGAGGGTTTGCGCCGGCACCACCACCCGCTCGCGGGCGGCGCCGCTGGTCATGTAGCCGGCCACGCGGTCGCCGATCCGCAAGCCCTCCACGCCTTCGCCCAAAGCACTGACATGCCCTGAGAATTCGGCGCCGGGCGAAAACGGCAAGGGCGGCTTGTGCTGGTAAAGGTCGCGGATGATCAGGGTGTCGAAGAAGTCCAGGCCCACTGCCGCCACATCCACCACCACCTGGCCGGGACCGGGAACCGGATCGCCCAGATCCTGGACCACCAACTGCTCCGCCGGCCCGTGGCGCACGCACATGACAGCCTTCATGACCCCATCCCCATCATCCTCGCCCCAGGACGCAGAACGGCCCGCCGCAGCCTTGCCGAAACTGGCGGAGCCGCGCGATTCTTCCCACGAAACCGGGGATGGCGCCCATGGCGCCTTGTCAACTCACGGCTCTGGCCGCAAAGGATGCCAGAGCGTTAAGGAAGCAAAAGCAGTCTGTGTGCCATTTTTTTGTCGGCGTCCACATTTAGGGGCATTGAAGAAGCCCGCTGCGCTGCCTTTCCTGCACCGCGTTCAGATCTAGGAGAAGTCATGGCTCCGTTCCGCACACGCCTTGCCGTCCTTGGCGGCCTCGTCGCCGCTTTGGTCGCAGGTCCAGCGTTCGCCCAGCAGGCGCAGCCCAAGCCGGTTGCGCAGTTCGGCGATTGGAGCGTTTACGTCAGCGCCACGCCCAACGCCAAGGTTTGCTACACCATCTCCCAGCCGAAGGACCGCCAGCCCGCCGGGCTGAAGCGCGACCCGGCGTATTTCTTCATCTCCACCCGCCCGGCTGAGAATGTGAAGAACGAGATCAGCCTCACCATGGGCTTCGCGCTCAAGGAGGCGAGCGAAGCCAAGCTGACCATCGGCACCCAGACCTTCGCGCTCTACACCAAGGCGGAGGGCGCTTGGGTGCGCAATGTCGCGGACGAGGGCAAGATGGTCGAGGCCCTGCGCAAGGGCAAGGACGTGACCGTGGTGAGCCTGTCAGCGCGCGGCAATCCCACCACCGACAAATACGGGCTCGCGGGCATTGCCCAGGCGCTCGATCGCGTCGCGCAGGAATGCAAATAGCAGCGCGGACCTTGCGGAAAGCGGAGCCGTTGCCCGAACGGCGCCGCAATCCTTGCATCTAAAGCACCCGAAGATCGGATCGCGTCCGTCGTGCGGCTGGCATGGCGGGCGCGAAACCATTATGTGTGACCCAATGACGCTCGTGCTCGACACCACCCCCGCCGCCGCGCCGGCCCCTGCCCCCGTTTCGCTCCCCTCCCTCGTGGGGCTGGACCGGGAGAAGCTGGGCCGTGCGCTCGCTGCCGTGGGCGTGGCGGAGCGCGACCTGCGCATGCGCGTCAACCAGCTTTGGCACTGGATCTATCTGCGCGGCGCCCTCGATTTCGACGAGATGACCAACGTCTCCAAGCATCTGCGGGCGACCCTCGCGCAGGCCTATTCGCTGGCCCGGCCGGTGATCGTAGTGGAGCAGGTGTCGCAGGACGGCACCCGCAAATGGCTGCTGCGCCTGCCGGCCGACACGCCCGGCGAGAAGCCGCACGAGGTCGAGTGCGTCTATATTCCGGAGAGCGATCGCGGCACGCTCTGTGTCTCCAGCCAGGTGGGCTGCACGCTCAATTGCTCGTTCTGCCATACCGGGACCCAGCGCCTGGTGCGCAACCTTTCCGCCGCCGAGATCGTCGCCCAGGTGATGGTGGCGCGGGACCGGCTCGGCGATTATCCGGGCCGCGATCGCGCCGTCGGGCCGGGCCTGCCGACCGAGGGGGACCGGCTCGTCACCAACATCGTCTTCATGGGCATGGGCGAGCCGCTCTATGCCTATGATTCCGTGGCCGAATCCATTGAGATTCTGTCTGACGGCGACGGACTTGGCCTCGGCAAGCGGCGCATTACCGTCTCCACGTCCGGGGTGGTGCCGGAGATCGAGCGGCTCGGCCGCGAGGTGGCGCCGATGCTTGCCATCTCACTCCATGCCGTGCGCGACGACTTGCGCGACGTGCTGGTGCCGATCAACAAGAAATATCCGCTGGCGCAATTGCTTGAGGCATGCCGCACCTATCCGGCCGCCTCCAACGCCAAGCGCATCACTTTCGAATATGTGATGCTGAAGGGCGTCAACGACAGCCCGGCCGACGCCAGGGCTCTCGTGCGGCTGCTGGAAGGCATCCCGGCCAAGATCAACCTGATCCCGTTCAATCCCTGGCCCGGCACCCGATATGAGTGCTCCGACTGGGAGACGATCGAGAAATTCTCAGACATCGTGTTCCGCGCCGGCTATGCGAGCCCGGTGCGCACGCCACGAGGGCGCGATATTCTCGCCGCCTGCGGCCAGCTCAAGAGCGAGACGGAAAAGCTCTCCGCCCGCGAGCGTCTGGCCCTGCGCGCTATGGCGGCGTCCGCCGAATAATCGATCCGCACCCGGCGCAAGGCGACCGACGCCATGGATTCCGTCTTCCGTCTTCTGCTGCGGCTCATCCTCATTCCGGCGGGCTATGTGGTGGCCATCTGCGCCGGTACGGCAGTGATCCTGTTCGGCCAATGGCGCATCGGCACGCTGTTTGCGGCTGCTCCGGAGAGTCCCGACACACTGGTGATGCTGGTGGACGCGCTGTTCACCGCCGGATTTCTGGTGGTGTTCCTGGTCTCCACCATGTGGCTTGTGGCGGCCATCGGCGTGCTGTTCTCGGAACTGTTCGCCGTGCGCTCCTGGATGTTTCATGTGGCCAACGGAGCGGTTTCCGCTTTTGTGGGAGCCCAGCTCTATCCCGGCCTCAGCGGCGAGCGCGTGCCGGTCGCCGACCCGTTCTACATCCTCGCGGCGGGGCTGGCCGGTGGCCTTGCCTATTGGCTGGTGGCGGGATGGAGCGCGGGCTTCTGGAAGCCCATGCTGCTCTCCTCCGGCCGGGGCCGGCTTCCCCCGCCCCCGCCACCCGCCGGCCCGCCGCCGGCGGCCTGACCCCGCAGCGGGTTATTGGGCGGCAGCCTGCGGCGCGTGAGCGATTTGCACGGCATGTTCCAGCGCCATTTCCAGCCGGTCGTTGCCCCAGAACAATTCCTTGTCCGCCGTGACGCAGGTGGGCGCACCGAATATGCCGAGCGCCTGGGCTTCCTCCACCGTCGCGCGCAGCTTGTCCTTGTTCGCCTGGGTTTCCGCCTGGTCGATCACCTCGTCGCAGAAATGGCCGAGGCCCGCGAGCACCTGCCGCACCACCGTGCGATCGGAAATGTCGCGCCCTTCCGCGAACGCCGCGCGGAACAGGGCACGCGAGAAGGCCGGGCGGGAGGCGTCGTTGAGCCGCGTCGCGACGCGGGCACCGAGCAAGCCGTTGACCGGAAACGGCTCCGGCCGGGTTACCGGAGGCAGGCCATAGCGATCCGCGAGGCGCGCCAGGTCGCGCCACATATGCGCGCCCTTCAGCGGATACACATTGAACGGCGAGGAGGAATAGCCCTGGGCTGCGAAGATCGGTCCAAGCAGGAAGGGCCTCCATTCCACATGCACGCCCGCAGCTTCCGCCAGCGGCCCGAGGCGGCTCGCGGCCAGATAGGAATAGGGCGAGGCGAACTCGTAGTAGAAATCAAGCGTGGCCCTGGTCATCGGCCCCTCCTCAGGCTAAATCGGCCGGAGTGTGCTGCCGGTCCGCGCATCCCCGCAAGGGGTTGGATCAAACCGGACCGGGAAATGGGTGCATGGGCACCGCGCGCCAGAGGCAAGGGGAAGCACAGGTGATCCGTTGAAGCTGGTGCTCTTCTTCGCCCTCGTGACCGGCGCCGCGGTCGCGATCCTCTTCACGGTGTTTCCGCGATGGGATCTCGCGATCACCGGTCTGTTCTGGGACGCGGGCTCACGCAGTTTCCAGGTGGCCGCCTCGCCCATCGGGAAGATGTTGCGCAGCGCCGGCAACATCATTCCCTGGCTGTTCGCCGGCCCGGCCTTTGTGGCGATCATCCTGAAGCTGCTGTTTCCCGGCGCGCCCATGTTCATGCCGGCGCGGGCGGCGCTGTTCCTGGCGCTTTCCATGGCGCTTGCGCCCGGCCTGCTGGTGAACGGGGTGCTGAAGGAACATTGGGGCCGTCCCAGGCCGGTGCATGTGGAGACGTTCGGCGGCAAGGACGTGTTCAGCCCCTGGTATTCCACCGACGGCACCTGCCCGGGAAACTGCTCCTTCGTCTCCGGCGAAGGGTCGCTCGGCTTCTGGATGCTCGCGCCGGCGAGCCTTGCCCCGGCCCCGCTGCGGCCGGCGGCGATCGGCGCGGCGCTGGCGTTCGGCGCGGCAGCCGGCGGCCTGCGCATCGCCTTCGGCGGGCATTTCTTCACGGACACCGTCTTCTCGGCGGTACTGACCATCCTGGTCATCGTCGCGCTGCGTTGGCTCATCTACGATCGCAGGCGCGCCCTCTCCAATGCGGCGCTGGAGGGCGGCATCGGCCGGCTCGGCTTCGCGCTGAACGCGCTGATGGGAGCGCTGGTGCGCGCGCTCTGGTGGGTTTCGCGCACCGCCATGCGCAAGATCACCCGTGCCCTGCGCGCCCTCCCCTTGCCATGGCGACGCTCCGGCCTATAGTCCGCGCGCTCTTCAAGGCCCTGTAGTTCGAGAGATGAGATGGCGCGCGACGTGAAGAAGGTGGTCCTGGCTTATTCCGGCGGCCTGGATACCTCGGTGATCCTGAAATGGCTCCAGACCACCTATGGCTGCGAGGTGGTGACCTTCACCGCCGACCTCGGCCAGGGCGAGGAGCTTGCCCCCGCGCGCGAAAAGGCTCTGCTGCTGGGCATCAAGCCGGAGCACATCTTCATCGAGGACGTGCGCGAGGAATTCGTGCGCGACTACGTGTTCCCCATGTTCCGCGCCAATGCGGTCTATGAGGGACAATATCTGCTGGGCACCTCCATCGCCCGCCCGCTGATCGCCAAGAAGCAGATCGAGATCGCCCGCAAGGTCGGTGCCGACGCGGTCTCCCACGGCGCCACCGGCAAGGGCAACGACCAGGTGCGGTTCGAGCTGGCCTATTACGCTCTGGAACCGGACATCACCGTCATCGCGCCCTGGCGCGAATGGGACCTCACCTCCCGCACGCGCCTCCTTGAATTCGCCGAGAGCCACCAGATTCCGATCGCCAAGGACAAGCGCGGCGAAGCGCCATTCTCTGTGGACGCGAACCTGCTGCACTCCTCTTCCGAGGGCAAGGTGCTGGAAGACCCCGCCGACGACGCGCCGGAATATGTCTACCAGCGCACCATTTCCCCCGAGGACGCGCCCGACAAGGCCACCCTCATCACGGTGGATTTCGAGAAGGGCGACCCGGTCGCCATCGACGGCGAGAAGCTCTCGCCCGCCAGCCTGCTGGCCAAGCTGAACGAACTCGGCAAGGCCAACGGCATCGGCCGGCTGGATCTGGTGGAGAACCGCTTCGTCGGCATGAAGTCGCGCGGCGTGTACGAGACCCCCGGCGGCACCATCCTCTTGGTGGCCCATCGCGGCATTGAGAGCATCACGCTCGACCGCGGCGCGGCCCATCTGAAGGACGAGCTGATGCCCCGCTATGCGGAGCTGATCTACAACGGCTTCTGGTTCGCCCCCGAGCGCGAGATGCTCCAGGCCGCCATCGACCATTCCCAGGCCTATGTCACCGGCCGCGTCACGCTGAAGCTCTATAAGGGCAATGTGAGCGTGGTCGGCCGCGAGAGCCCCTATTCGCTCTACAACCAGGACCTCGTGACCTTCGAGGAAGGCGCCGTGGCCTACGATCACCGCGACGCTGCCGGCTTCATCAAGCTGAACGCCCTGCGCCTGCGCACCCTCGGCAGCCGCGCGCGCAAGACCTCCTGATCCCGCGCGCGCCGGCCCTTGCGCCGGCGCGCCGATCCCTCCCGGCCCCATCCCAGGAGCCTGTCATGCAGCCGATCCAGATCGCGGTGGTGCCGGTCACCCCGTTCCAGCAGAATTGCTCCATCCTGTGGTGCACCGCCACCAACAAGGCGGCGGTCATCGATCCGGGCGGCGACCTGCCGCGGATCCGCGAGGCGCTGGCGGAAACCGGGGTGGAGGTGGAGAAAATCCTGCTCACCCACGGCCATTTCGACCATGCGGCCGGCGCGGCGGAACTGGCGGAGAGCCTCGGCGTGCCCGTCGAGGGGCCGAATGAAGCCGACCAGTTCCTGTTGGATGCAGTGCCCGAGACGGCGGCGAAATATGATTTCGAGGGCCGCGCCGTGACCCCGGATCGCTATCTCTCCGAGGGCGAGACGGTGCGGGTTGGCGATCTCACCCTGGATGTGTTGCAAGTGCCGGGGCACACGCCTGGGCATGTGGTGTTCGTGCATGCCCCCTCGAACATCGCCATCGTCGGCGATACGCTGTTCAAGGGCTCCGTCGGCCGCACCGATTTCTCCTACGGCAATGCCGAGCAGCTGATCCAGGGTATCGTCACAAAGCTGCTGCCGCTGGGCGATGGCGTCGTGTGCCTGCCCGGCCACGGCGCCGTCACCAGCATCGGCGACGAGCGGGCGACCAACCCTTTCCTCCCGCGCTGATCCCGCTGGAAGCTGCGCTCAGGCGGCGCGGGGATTGGGCTTTCGATCCGCGATCGCGATACGATTGCGGCCCGAGTTCTTGGCTTCGTACAGCGCCAGATCGGCCCGCTCGATCACCTCGTCCACGTCCCGGTCGCCGGGCTGTGCCAGGGCCGCGCCGAAGCTGACCGTGACGGCGATCTCCTGGCCGTCAATGGTGACCCGGTTCGAGCCAATGGAACTGCGCATCCGTTCCGCGAGCGCCATCATGCCGGCGCGATCCACGTTCAGGAGCAGGACGACAAACTCCTCGCCACCGAAACGGGCCACGCGATCGTGCTGGCGCAGGGCCGCGCCGATGGACGCCGCGACGCTGCGGATCACCGCGTCGCCGGCCGGATGCCCATAAAGGTCGTTGACCCTTTTGAAATGGTCGATATCGGCCATCAAGATGCCGAGCCCGTCGCTGGTCCGCGTGCCGTTGAGCGCCGCATCGGCGACGCTCAGGAACGAGCGGCGGTTGAGCAGGCCGGTGAGTGGGTCGGTGTCGGCAAGCTGCCGCAACTCTTCCATATCCTGCTGATATTGCTCGGCCGTCCGCACGATCTGCGCTTCCACCGAGCTGAGCCGCCGCAGCAGGGCGCGAAGCGCACCGGACAGTTGTAGCACTTCCAGGCTGCCGCGCTGGTGCGGCAGGTTGGTGGCGTGGGGATCGCGCCCGATGTGCGCGGCCGCCTGCGTGAGCGTCACCAAGGGCCGCGCAATCTTCCGCGCGAACCAATAGGCGCCCAGAAATGTCACCGGAAGGGCCAGCAGGCCGATGCCGAGAATGGTGAGGGCGAGGCGCGTCGCGTCGGCGAAGGCGACGGCCGCGTCCTGCCGCGTCACCACAATCCAGCCAAGGCCTGGGTAATCGCCGTTGCGTCCCGTGACGGCAAAGCCGGTGAGCACCCGGTGCCCCTCGCTCTTATCGACAAAGGCGCCGCTGCGCTCATCCATCATGGAGGCGATGACCTCGTCCGAGAACGGCTGCGGGTTCGGCGAATTGCCCAGCAGCACCCGGCCATCGCGCCCGATGATCCACACCTTGGTCGCGCCTTCCTTTGGCGCGATATCGGTGAGCATCCTCGCCCAGTTGACGCTCAAATGCGCCCCGATGGTGCCCAGCAGTCGATTTTCAGGGGAATAGACAGGCAGGGATACGTCCACGAACCGGGTCATCGTGTCGACCTGAGGCAAAGCCAGCAGGTGAGCGAGAAGCTCACCTTCCTCGGTATCCCCGACCGAGGGCACGTTCAGCCCATTGCGAAACCAGTCGCGCGCGAGGACAGAGGTGCCTTCCAACACGCGGCCGGTGGAGGCCAGGACGATGCCGTCGGGATTGGCAAAGCCGATCCAGACATATCGCGGTCGCGACACCTTCAATTGCTCGATGACGTCGCGCACCTCGTCCGGGCTGTCTTGCCAGATTCGGTTCAAGGGACGCATTTCGGCGATCTGAAGAATGTCGCGATAGCGCTCGGACAGGTCCAGATCCAGGCGGTCCGCGAGGGAGACCGCCTTCTCTGCCATTTCTGCCTTCAGATGCGCGATGAGCCCACGCCTGCTCACGCCCGCGCTGGTGAGCGCGACGCCGGCCAAAGTGACGAGACCGATGCACGCCATGGCAAACGCCATCTGCTGGCCCACCGTCATGCGGTCCTGCAAATGGTGCAAGCGCAGGCGCAACCGATGAAACACGCCACTTATCCTTTATCCGACCCGCACAAAGCTCGCGCGATCGGTTTCTGAATGAGCCTCAAGGCTTTCCTGAGGCTCGCACAGCTCGCGCGGCCGCTAGGGAAAGTCCAGGGCCTTCAGTCAACAACCCCTAGATTGTAAGGCTGACTTATATTATGTAACCCATATCATGACCGAAACACCTCTCGGCTTCCTGCTGGTGGATGCCGCCCGCCTCTATCGCGCGAGCATCGACCGCGCATTTGAACAGACCGGCCTCGGGCTGACCGCCGGCGAGGCGCGCACCCTGGTCTATGCCAATCTGCACCCGGGCCTGCGCCAGACCGCACTGGCGGTGCGCATGAACGTGGAGCCCATGACGCTCGTGGGATTTCTCGACAAGCTCGAAGCGCAGGGGCTGATCTCCCGCACCCCGGACCCGAACGATCGCCGGGCCAAAACCGTCAATCTCACCCCCGCGGCGGACGCCATTCTCTCTTCGGTGCTTGCCGCCGCCGCTGGGGTGCGCATGAGCGCGCTCGAAGGCCTGTCCGAAAGCGAGAAGGACACCTTCCGCAAAGCGCTCGAGCAGATCCGCACCAATCTCTGCCTTTCCGCCAAGGATGACGCGCAATGACCCCCGTCATGTCGCAGAACCGCACCGCCATCATCGGCGCGCTGATCGTCGTGATCGGCCCGCTGTCGATGTCGCTCTATACGCCGGCCCTGCCGGCGCTGGTGCATGCATTCAACTCGACTCCGTCCGCTATGAAGCTGACCTTGAGCGTCTATTTCTGCGGCTTCGCCTTCTCGCAATTGCTGTGCGGTCCGCTCTCCGATGCGTTCGGCCGCCGGCCCGCGGCGCTCGGCTTCTTCACCGTCTATGTGGCGGGAAGCCTGGTCGCCGCCTTCGCGCCGGACATGCTGTGGCTGGTGGTGGGGCGCGGCCTCCAGGGCGTCGGCGTGGCCGCCGGCCCGGCCATTTCGCGTGCCATCGTGCGCGATCAGTTCACCGGGCAGGCCTCGGCCCGCATCCTGAACCTCATTGGCACCATGCTCGCCATCGGGCCCGCGCTGGCTCCCACCGTGGGCGGCGCCATCCTGGTGACGCTCGGCTGGCATCCGATTTTCTTCGTCATGGTGGCCTACGGCGTGCTGGTGCTGGCGCTGCTGGCCTTCGCCGTGCCGGAGACCAACCACCGGCCCGATCCGGGCCAGGCGCGGCCGGCGCGGGTGTTCGCCAATTACCGCACCTTGCTCATGGACCGCAGCTTCATGCGGATGAGCCTGCTGATCGGCTTCACGCTGGGCGGCATCTATACGCTCGCCGCCATCCTGCCGTTCGTGCTGATCGAGAAGATCGGCCTGTCGCCGACCCAGTTCGGCTTCGCCATGATCTGCCAGACCGGCTCCTACATGCTGGGCACCATCGTCGCCGGGCGGATGATGAAGAAGATCGACGCCGTGCACCTCATTCCCATCGGGCTTGGCTGTGCGATGGTCGCGGCAGTAGGGCTCGTGGTGGTGCCGCCCCTGTTCCCCCACGCCTTTCTCGGCGTGATGGGGCCGGTGGCCCTGTGGGCGTTCGGCGTGGCGATGCTCTTGCCAGGCTCCACCACCCTCGGCCTCGCGGGCTTTCCCACCATGGCCGGCTCCGCGGCCGCGCTGATGGGCTTCATGCAGATCGGCGGCGGGTTCGTCGGCTCGCTTGTGGCGAGCACTTTCGGCGATCCGGCGGCGGCCTTGATGCTGGTGGTGCCGGGCATGGCGACCATTGCCCTGCTCTGCTTCGTGCTGCTGCGCCCGCGCCACGGGAAGACCGAACGGGAAGTTTCGCCCGGCATGGTGGACGAAGGGGATCTTGAAATCGCGACCGATCCCGCCGGCCTCGTCGGCGCCTCCGGCGACGAGATTGAGACCCACATCTTCCGCAAATCGGCCTAAACCTCAGACCGGGCGCGGCCACCCGGCCTGCCTTCCCCCTTCAGTCGTGATCGCCGTGAGACAGGCGGATGCGGCGCACCAGCGACCACACCGCCAGCACCGCCACCGGCACCGCCAATGCGGTCACGAGGCCCGGCTCCAGCTCGAGGCCCACGACAGCATCGAGATGCCCGTCATGGATGCCTTCCGCCAGCAAATGGACGAGGCTGACCACGTAATAGGAGATCGCAGCCACCGAGAGCCCTTCCACCGTGCGCTGCAGGCGCAATTGCAGGCGGGTGCGCTCGTTCATGGAGGTGAGCAGGTCGCGATTCTGCTGCTCCAATTCCACGTCCACCCGGGTGCGCAGCAGATCGGCGGCGCGGGCGAGCTTTGCGGAGATGTTGGACTGACGCTCCTCCACCGACAGGCAGGTGCGCATGGCCGGGGCCATTCGCCGTTCCAGGAATTGCTGCCAGGTGGGAAAGCCGGCGACCTGTTCCTCGTGGATGGTGGCAAGGCGCAGCCGCACGATCTCATAATAGGCGCGGCTGGCGCCGAAGCGGAACAGCGAGGCCGTGGCACCGGCCTCCAGTTCGGCGGCGAGCGCCACCAGTTCGTCCAGCAAGGTGTTGTTGGCCGCGAGCCCCTCGGAATGGCGCATCTCGTCCGTCGCCTGGGCGAGGCGCGCCTCGATCTTGCCAATCTGCGGCGCCAGGCGCTGGGCTTCCGGCAGGCCCAGCAGGGCGAGCAGGCGATAGGTCTCGATTTCCAGCACCCGCTGCACCAGCGCGCCGGCGCCTTCCGCCCCGAGCCCCCGGTCGCGCACCAGAATGCGCACGAAACCGGACGGGTCCGGCTTGAAATCGGTGACGATCTCCGCCGCATTGTTCACCACGTCCGAGCGGGCAAGGCTCGCGCGGTCGAAGACGGAGTCGAGTTGAAGATCCTCCGCCGTATCGGTCGCAAGATGCAGATCCACCGCCACCAGCAGCGGCCCGGGCGCCGGGATCTGCGTCAGCGGTCCGGAAAGGGCGAGTGCGGGCGGGTGGAAGGGCAGCACGCCGGGGCCCAGCTCGGTGGAGGGGAAATCCCAGGTATAGGTGGAGAACTCCGCGTGGCTCTCCCACCGCAGAGTCGCACCGCCGAAGGAAACACGATGATGCTTGGCGCCGGGCGGCGGCCCCTGCACGCCACGCGCGGTGCACAGATCGTTCACCGCGGCGCGTGCGGCCTGCGCATTCGCGGGATCGGTGAGGAACGCCACATGCAGGAAACGGCGCGGCGTTTCCACCGGAAAGAAGGGGCGGGCATGGAGTTCCCCGAGCACCGCCGCGCGCAGCGGATGTGCCTCCAAGATCTTCCCCTCGCCGATGCCGAGATCCGCTGTCCCCATGCGCCTGTCCCGCTTTTTATTCGATGTCCGGGCGGCCGAGCCCCCCAACGCCTGACCAGCCTCCTCGTGCTCGCATGGCGGAGACACGGTTTCAAGCAGGGGCAATCGTAAGGCGGGTCGCCATTTGCCGAAATGGCAGGCGCAGCAGCATTCTACGCCGGAAAACCCCTGTCCGCGACCAACAATCGCATCCCTGCATCTTCGCCCTGGGCCCTCTCTTCGATCTCCTCGAGCCGCGCGGGTCCGCAGCCACGGCGAGGCAGACGACGCTCGCCGCATTTTGCCGGCTTGCATATTCGGAGGGTGCGACGGCACCATGCGACTCGCGTGGCGACGCAATCACAATCAGGCGCCGACCTCTTCGAAAGACTTGATCCATGACAGACAACACCGTTTGCGTCGGATGCATTGGCGGCAGCGGGTCACGAGTCGTCGCAAAAATACTTCAGTCTTTCGGATATTTCATCGGGGACGATTTAAATCAAGAAATGGACAATCTATCGTTTACACTATTATTTAAAAGACCATCTGTTTTGATTGAAAGTTTTGAATCAATAAATTTCTTATACCTTAATTTTCATCATAGGATGAAATACGGAAATTTGAAATTTGATGAAATCAAAGATGTCCTTATAAGACTTTCCCACCGCGACAGAATCATCCACGGCGCCGCGTGGCTGACGGCACGCATGGACTCCTTCGTTCATGAGCGCCAATATGCAGTCGATAAGATGGCATGGAAGGAGCCAAACACCCACGTTGTGGTTGAGCACTTCCTCAATATAGATCCGAACCTTCGTTATATTCACATAACGCGCAGCGGCTTGGACATGGCGTACAGCGCCAATCTAACCCAGCTCCGGCTTTGGGGGTCGATTTTCCTGGACCGGCCGGTGGAGCTTGGGCCCAGAGACGCCTTATCATACTGGGCCGCAGTGGAACGACGGATGAGAAACCTGAAGAAAATCCATCCTGACCGCATACTGATCATCAATTACGAGGATCTTGCCTTACGCCCCCACGAGGTCATCTCCAAAATCCGCCATTTTTGCGGGGAAAGCGATACATTACCGGCGATGGATATCGCCGAGATCGTGGTCCCCGCCGACAGTATCGGACGCCACAAGTCTCAAGACTTGAGTGTTCTCCTGAAACAAGATGTCGAGTACGCCAGAGCCATTTCGGCCGGAGACGCGTGACGAGGCATCCCGCGCCGCTTCGAACCTGTCCGTATCTCGGCCTTTATCGCCGCCGTGGAGGAGGTCCTCGAAAGCGCTCGGCAGCGACATCATCCTATAACACGGCTAAAAAGCTTCAATTCGCCGGAAAAGTCAGTTGATACAGTCGCATGCGATAAAGCGGCTGCCACAGCCAGCTGGCAGGCCCTTCCGAGCGGATGCTTATGGAAACCGGGCGGGGAGCATCCGGCGTGCCCTTAGGTAGCGCGGCGAAATCCGATGCACCGCCGACAATCGGCGAGATAACGAATCCGGTTTCGCCCATCCGGTAGATGTATCGAAACTCGCGCTCCGTCCCGTCAGGAAAATAATAGGTGATGAAAAGACGCGGCGATTTATACAGTATTCCCCAGAACCTGCCGATCAGCGATGGGCTAATATCGACCTGCGCCCAAATCACCGCATTTGGCCCCCGCGGCAGATCCACCCGCTGCCCAAAACCGTAGCTTTCCGCGCTCAGTGGCGCCAGATCGAAGCTGCCCGGCGTGGCGCGGCGTTGCAAAATCACCGCATCTACCCCGTAGGGCGCGAGATGCACGAATTGGACGGGGTGATAGAGGCTCAGCAGCAGGGGCCAGCTATTCCCGTCATCCAACATCGGAAGTCGGCCATCAATTGGTTGAATGGAGAAGATGATATTGTGCGGCGCCTGCGGCCCGGTCAGGTGATCTGCATCCCTCTGCAGCAACTCCGGGGTATAGGCCGAATAGCTTTGCAGCACCGGACGGGGGCGCCATTCCAGTCCCGCGGCAAGCAGGGCCGCTTGCGTGAAGGAATAGACGTCCGTTGGTCCTTTCAGAGCGGGGAGCGGGGCAGCGGCCCGGATTTTTCCGATGCTGTCCAAGTATTGCGCATCCAGATAACCCGCGTGCGCAAGCCGGACATACAAACCCTCGCCCGCGCGAAAGAAGGGACGCAAGATCTCCGTGGCAGGTTTCCATGCCAGCGTGATCGCCAGCCAGCAGACGAACGTCACACCAAGACCGAGCCGTGCCCGACGGGGCCCGCCCAGCAACATCCCAGCCCAGCCGACCAGGAGGGCGATGCCGGCCGCCGCCGATGGATGGCGCCCCCCCTGCCGCACGAACCCTTCCTTGAAACCCAGGAAGAGGAGCAGGGCCAAGCCCAGCAACAGCAGCTTGCCTGTGCCCCCTCCCTTGAGATGCCGCAACTGGAAGATGTAAAGAAATGCGCCCGCCAACAATAATATGACCATTTGCCAGTATGGACCTGGCAAAGACATGGCATCGGGATAGCCGGAGATGATGTACCACTCAGAAATAAAGTAAGAAGGTAAGGCCGAAATTTCTTGGTAGCTAACGATCCAGAATATCGGGATGCAAACCGTAAAAATTGCCAAGCAGCCCAGTGCGAGGCGCCGCCTCCCCGCCCATGCCAACATCGTAGCGGCAAGAAGAACCGTCGAAACCGCCGCGATAGCGGACGTGCCCTTCACCAGCACCAGCATCGCGAGCGCCGGCATCATCAGCGGAAAGATCATTTTCCGCCAATTTTGCCCGGGCATCGCGGGGATCGGGGAGGAGAGCCGATAGGCGAGC
Organism: Roseixanthobacter pseudopolyaromaticivorans; assembly: GCF_043195145.2. Taxonomy (NCBI): domain Bacteria; kingdom Pseudomonadati; phylum Pseudomonadota; class Alphaproteobacteria; order Hyphomicrobiales; family Xanthobacteraceae; genus Roseixanthobacter; species Roseixanthobacter pseudopolyaromaticivorans. Next base: position 644,542 of record NZ_CM195539.1, on the reverse strand, counting down.
AGAAGGGCGAGCAGCGGCACCGCCATCAGCTGCGGATCCTTGTCCACCAACGACAGGAACAGCGCGAATCCCACCGCGGGCAGCCATGCGCCCGGACCGACCAACGCCAGCAGCGCGCCGATGGCCGTCGCCGCCAACAGCACGCCTCCAAAGATCGCCAGCCCGTCGGTTTCCGGCAGATACAGTGCGCTGTATATCGAGGCGAAAGGCCCAAAAGTGAAGGTTAACGGCCGGCCGACGAGCCCTTGGCTCGTCGCCGCGTTCATCCCGAGCTGCCATCCACTTCCCAGGGTTGCAATCGGAAAGATCGGCGCCAAGGGGACTAATGCGGAAATGCAGCCCCACACCATGGCAAGGATGGCGCAAATCTTTAAAAATCCGTCCAGCGGACGCGTTTCGTTTTCAACCACGGTGACAATAGCCAATTGATTCTGGAAGGATCGGAAGATATTTCCCGCCCGCAGACTATGTGACCCCATGGGTCAGGTAAACCGGCAAGACCTGGAGAGGCTCAATTCCGCTCTGACGCACAGCGCAACTCCCAATGCTTCAGCCTTGAGATCCGCACCAGATTTTCCCGCCCATCGATCATCGCCCGGGGATAGCCCGCTGCGGCTGCGGCCGTCGCGACAAGGGCGAGCTACCCTGCTCGGCCTATGTCGGCTTGAACGTTCCATCGTCGAGGTTCCTCAATCGCGATCCTGCTTCGTAACACTGCGGCACCCAATAAGACGCACGGATGTCCTCAAGCAATCGGCGCGCAGCCTCCGGCGCAACGGCAAGGGTCGCAGTCGCCGCGTTCAGGCGGACCTGCATGTTCGGGTAGTCGTACAGCGCCATCAGCGCACGCCGCTGATCGCCGCGGCGCGTCTTCAACTCGGCTTCTATTGCCCGTTTTTCTAAAAACGAACGGTTGTATTTACGTATTTCGTCGTAATCCAAATTATATTGAAAAATTCCAATCTGAACATAGGCCTCGACGAGCTCATCCGTCGACATTTCCCTCAGCTTTGCCTTCTTCATGGCTTTGGAACTCCATGATCTATCAGTGCTTTTATACCCACCCGCTGGCGCTCAGGCCAATCCCTATACTTCAGGTATTCGCGCGGCGAGACACCTCCGTAATCATCATTTCCTTTTTGATACCACCCGCTGATCTCCCAATGCTTCAACCGGGAAATCCGCACCAGATTTTCCGGCCCATCGATCATCGCCCGGGGATAGCCCGCTGCGGCTGCGGCCGTCGCGACAAGGGCGAGCTACCGGGGCTCGGTCTATGTCGGTTTAAAAGTTCCATCGTCGAGCCCTCTGACCAGCGATCCCGCTTGGTAACACTGCGGCGGCCAGCCAGATGCGTGAATGTCCTGAAGCAATCGGCGTGCCGCCTCTGGCGCAACGGCAAGCGTCGCCGTCGCCGCGTTCAGACGGACCTGCATGTTCGGGTAATCGTACAGCGCCATCAGCGCACGCCGCTGATCACCGGGGCGCGCCTTCAACTCTTCCTCTATGTCTCTCTTTTCATCGTAAAGACGATTATATTTACCTACTCTGCCATCATCCAAAGCGGAATATTGCAACATACCGATCTGGGCATAAGCATGGACAAGCTCATTCGTCTGCATTCCCTTTAGTATCCGCTTCTTCATGGCTTTAGAACCCCATGATCAAAGAGAGCTTGGAGGCCAACCCTCTGTCGCTCAGCCCAACTTTTATCCTTCAGGTATTCGCGCGGTGAAAGGCCTTCATATTGCCCATTTTTACTTTGATACTACACCGTTATCTCCCAATGCTTCAGCCTTGAAATCCGCACCAGATTTTCCCGACCATCGATCATCGCCTGGGGATAGCCCGCTGCGGCTGCGGCCGTCTGCTCGACAATATGATGCACATCGGTCCCCGCTGCAGGCACATCCACCGCCGCCTGGAGTTCGGCTAAGGTCTTCGGCGGCTCCAGATACGCCGTGATGTGAGGAATAAAGAGATCAGCAATCCAGACTGTCGCCTCCACAGCCGCCGCAAACAGCTTCGCCTGCGGGCCGGGGCCGTAACGCATTGCGCGGAGCAGCCAGCCGGCGGCGCGCCGCACCACGCGCATGCGGTCTTGCGCGGTGGGCGGTGCCTCGCGTGGAATGATCGGCGGGTCTTCGAGAGGCGGGCCGCCATTGTGCCCGATCTCCGGGGTCCGCGGGGTGATGATGATGCGCGGCGGGTCTCCCTCGCCCCGGGGCGGGAGTTGCGGACCGGCAGGTGGCGGCGTGACGGGCTTGGAGCCCGACGGGGCTGTTCCGGCGCCACCTGGGCCGGCCCATCGTCCCCCGTGCGGGTTGTTCCTTGGAATGCGCGGCTGGTTCGGGTTGAAACCCGCCTTGCGGATCGCCTCGCGCAGTTGCAGGAGCTTGACGTGAAAACTCAGCTCCACCAGCGCGGCGCGGATGTCCAGAAGCTCCTGAACATCTGGCTCGGACGCCGGGGTGTTAGATTGCCACCGATACATGGGTCAGCCTCTCTCCTTTGCTTCAGGATGAGGCCGTTTCGGGCGATAGGAATAAATTCAGGACGGCGTTTGGCCGTCTGAAAATCACTTAGGGAAAGCGGAGGTGAATTTTTAGGTTTATTTTCCTAGTGTTACCCGTCCGGCTTCGAGACAAAATAAATCTGCCCGCAGCGCAAAACGCGAAAATCTTTTCCCGTTCGCGCGGCCGGGTCCGGCCTCACAGATGCCGCAGCACCCGCACCGGCTTTTCGCTCAGCGCCCGCCATGTGCCGAGCAGGCCAAAGCCGAGGGTAAACACCAGGGCCAGCCCCATCGCGCCAGCCGCAGCAGCGGGGGCGAAGGCAAAGCCGATCTCCATCACCCGCGTCACCACTCCATAGGCGGCGAGCGAGCCGGCGGCGATGGCGAACAGCGCGGTCACCAAGCCGAGCCCGGCATATTCCAGGCCATAGGCGAGGATCAGGCGGCCCCGCGTCGCGCCGAGCGTCTTCAGGATCACCGCGTCATAAACGCGATGCTGATGGCCCGCCGCCAATGCACCGGCCAGCACCAGGATGGAGGTGAGCAACGTCACCAGCGAGGCGATGCGGATGCCGAAGGCGAGGTCGCCCACCATCTTGTTGGCCTGCTCCAGCGCCTCCTTCACCCGAATGGTGGTGATGGCGGGATAAGCGCGCGCCATCTCCCGCAGCAAGGGGATTTCACGTGCGGCGTCGGCGCCCTCGGGAAAGGTCAGGGTGGCGAGCAAGGTATGGGGCGCGCCGGCGAAGGTCGCGGGCGAGAACACCATCACGAAATTGATGCCCAGCCGCTCCCATTTGATCTCGCGCAGGTTGGAGATGCGGGCGGTGATCGCCCGGCCGAGCACGCTCACCGTCACCGAATCACCGAGCTTCAGCCCGAGCCCTTGCGCGAGCTTCTTGTCGAACGAGACCAGCGGCTCGGTCTCGTCCGGGGCCCACCATGTGCCCTCCACCACCTTGGAGCCTTCCGGCACCTCGGCGGCGGTGGAGATGCCCCGGTCGCTCTGCAGCACCCAGGCGGCATCGGCCGAGGGCTTCACCTGCTCGGCCGGCACGTCGTTGAGGGCGAGGATGCGCCCGCGCAGCATCGGCACGGCGCGATAGGTGGCGCCCGGCGCATGCGTGGCGATGAAGCCGGCAAATTCCTGCGCGTCAGCGCTCGGCACGTCCACGAAGAAGAAGCTCGGCGCCTTCTCCGCCAGCGCGCTGGAAATCTCCTGCGTCAGGCTGCGGTCGATCAAAGCGATGGCGGTCAGCAGCGAGAGGCCGAGCCCGAGCGACAGCACCACTGTGGGGGTGAGCGCGCCGGGCCGGTGGATATTGGCGAGCGCGAGGCGCGCCATGGTGTTGCGCGGGCGCGGCAGGCGGGCGGCGAGCGCCATGATGCCCATGGCCACGAGACGAAGCAGGCCAAACACGCCGGCCGCCGCGCCAATGAAGATGAGAGCCGCGCGCTTATCCTCCGCCGTGAGAACGGCAAGCGCCGCGAGCGCCACCATGGCCAGCGCGCACAGGCCGGCATAGAGCCACGGCGGCTGGCGACGCTCCTGCCCCAGCGCATCGCGGAACAAGGTGGAGACCGGCGCCTCTTGCGCCCGCGCCAGCGGCCATAAGGTGAAGGCGAGCGTGACCAGCGCGCCATAGAGCGCAGCCATCGCCAGCGCCAGCCCATCTACATGGGGCGCCAGCGGAAAGGGGATGAGGCTCTCGATGGCATAAGCGGCGACGAACGGCAGCGCGGCGCCGAGCGCCAGGCCGATGGCGATGCCGATTGCCGCGAGGATCGCCACCTCGAACAAATAGGTACCGAAAATCGTGGCGCGGGTGGCGCCGAGCGCCTTCAGGGTGGCGATCACGGTGCGCTTGGTGGCGAGGTGGCTGGCCACGGCATTGGCCACGCCCACCCCGCCCACCAGCAAAGCGGTGAGCCCGACCAGCGTCAGATATTGGCTGATGCGCCGGACATTGCGCTCCAATTGCGGGGATGCGGCATCGCGCGTGCGCACTTCGAACCCGGCCTCGGGCGCACCCTCGCGGACGCTTTTGGTATAGGCCTCCAGAGCGCCGGCCGATGGATCGTTCAGCAGCACGCGATAGCTCCAGCGCACCAGGCTGCCGGGCTGGATGAGGCGGGTGGCGGGAAGGGCCTGCGCCGAGACCAGCAGGCGCGGGCCGAAGCCGACACCGGCGGAAAGCCGGTCGGGCTCGGCGACCAGCAAGGCGCGGATCTCAAACTTCGCCTCGCCCACGGTGAGCCGGTCGCCGACCTTGAGCGAGAGGCGGGACATGAGCGTCTCGTCCGCGAGCGCGCCGAATGCGCCGTCGCGCTCCGCCAGAAGCTCGGCCAGCGGTTCGGCGGGTGTGGTCTCCACTTCGCCGACCATGGGATAGGTGGCGTCCACCGCCTTGAGTTCCACTAGGGTGGCGTCGCCCTCCCCGGTGCGGGCCATGGCGCGCAGGAAAGCCACCTGCCCCACCTTGCCGCCGGCGGTCATCAGGGCCTGTTCCTGCGGGCTCGCCTCGCGCTGGATCAAGGTGAAGCCCGCATCCCCGCCCAGGATGGCGCGCCCTTCGCGGGCCAGCCCGTCGGTCAAGGCCCCCGCGAATGAACCGATTCCGGCAATGGCCATGACGCCGAGCGCCAAGCAGCCGAGAAAAATGCCGAACCCGCGCCGCGCGCCGCGCAATTCGCGCAGCGCCAGCCGCAGGCTCACGGGAAGCCGGGAGATCGCGGGCGCCGGCATCCCGGCGCTCACGCCGTCACCTGCGCGATCGCGCTGTCGGCCTCGATGCGCCCGGAGCGCAACCGCACGGTCCGCCCACAGCGCGCCGCAAGCGAGGGATCGTGGGTCACGAGCACCAAGGTGGTGCCGCGCGCCAGATGGGCGGCGAACAACAGGTCCATGATCTGGCGCCCCGTGCCCTCGTCGAGATTTCCGGTCGGCTCGTCCGCCACGAGAATGGAAGGATGGGGCGCCAGCGCGCGGGCCACCGCGACGCGCTGCTGCTCGCCGCCGGACAATTGGGAGGGATAATGCGAGAGCCGTCCGCCGAGCCCCACCGCCTCAAGTTCCGCCGCCGCGCGGGCAAACGCATCGCCCCGGCCGGCGAGCTCGAGGGGGATGGCGACATTTTCCAGCGCCGTCATGGTGGGGATGAGGTGGAAGGATTGGAACACGATCCCCACATGGGCACCACGGAAGCGCGCAAGCGCATCCTCACCCAAACCTGTCAGCACCTCGCCGGCGACCCGCACTTCCCCACCGTCCACCTTTTCAAGGCCCGCCATCACCATGAGCAAAGTCGATTTGCCAGAGCCCGACGGCCCGACCAGCCCCACGGTCTCGCCCGCGCCGATGGCAAGCGATACGCTCTTCAGCACATGCACCCGCGCCGCCCCGCTGCCGAGCGAGAGATCCACATCGGTCAGCCGAATGGCGGGCGCGGCAGAGGAGTGAGTATCCATGCGGTCTCAGGTTGGTTCGCACGTCGCGCGGCAGCAGGCAGAGCGGTTCACATGGCTCCGCATGGCGCGCGCGGCGGCGCTGGGATGGGCGCGTCGGGGACGCGAGGCCGGACGTCCGGCGCTCGGGGCATATGGAACTTCATTCATGTTCAGGAAAGGGCTGATCGCGCTTATGGTCGCATTCACGTTTGCGTCAGCACCCGCCGCCGCGAAGACGGTGAAGCTGGTGGCCTTCGGCGACAGCCTGACCGCCGGCTACAACCTGCCCCGCACCGACAGCTTCGCCGCCCAGCTCGAGGCCGCCTTGAGGGCCAAGGGCTATGACGTGAGCATCGCCAATGCCGGCGTTTCCGGCGACACCGCGAGCGGCGGCCTTGCCCGGCTGGACTGGAGCGTCCCCCAGGGCACCGACGGGGTGATCCTGGAACTCGGCGCCAACGACATGCTGCGCGGGCTCAATCCTGACATTCCGCGCAAGGCGCTGGGCGAGATCATCATGCGCCTCAAGGCGCGCAACATTCCCGTGCTGCTGGCAGGCATGCGCGCCTCCACCAATATGGACGCGGCGTATCGGCGCGAGTTCGATTCCATCTATCCCGACCTCGCCAGCCAGTATGGGGTGCCGCTGTATCCCTTCTTTCTCGACGGCATCGTCGGCGACCGCAGTTTGAACCTGCCGGACGGCCTCCACCCGACGGCAAGGGGCGTGGCGCGGATCGTCTCCGGCATCCTGCCGCAGGTGGAGGCATTCCTCGCCCAGATCGGGGCCTCGAAACCGGCGGGCGCTCAGTAGCGGTACAGGGCGGCGAGCACGAGCCCGTTCTCCTGCAAGGCGTTGCGCGCGAAATAAGTAGTCACGAGGCTGGCCTGGACCGCGAAGCTTTCTGACACGTCGTACATCACGCCCATCTGCAGCTTGTAATACTCATAGGAGGCATCGAAATAGGGCGCCTCCCCCGCCCCTTCGGACATCACATTGAAGGATTGGGCGAGCACCAGCCAGCGCGGCGCGATGCGCACGCCGAGGGTCGCATCCAGCCGCCATTCGTTGGGCGGTGCGCCGAAGCGCAGGCGCTGGGCCAGTTCGAGATCGAAAAACGACGGCAAACCCCACAGCACGAAGTTGAAGCCGGCAAGCGCCCGCAGATCCAGCTCGCCGTTCACATAGCCGATGACCGCGGGTCCCTCGCTCGGCTTGGCGCCTGGAAAGCGCGCCACCGCCTGGAGCGACACCACGAAGCCGTCGCCCTCCGCGATTTTCACCCGGCCGCCCAGATCGGTGTAGCCGGGACCGAGATAGGACGTATCGGCCGGACTGCCGAGGGAGATGGAGAGCAGTTCGGGCGCCAGAATTAAGGTGAGGCTGTCGGTCGCTCCCACCTCCATGAACAATTGGGTGGAGACCTTGTCATAGGTCTGCGCCGCATAAAGATTGGACGAGCCGTCGAAGGCATGGTCGGCGCGCGTCATGGTCGATTGAAGATAGGCCTGAAAGCCGGATTCCTTCAGCGTCCAGGCGCCCGCGCAGGCGCGCTGGGGCGTCGACGCCAGCCCACAGGCCGCCAGCACGGCGCAAATGGCCGAGCCTATGGAAAGACGCCCCCCAGCGCCCATGAATTTGACCTCCGCGCGGGGCATTTGTGCCCCCGACCGCTCCGCTCATGCTATCATGTAAACGTTCCGGGAGCGGGATGGCAGGCGCAGGTGACGTTGCGGAAATTTCATGAAACGGTCTCTTGCCGCCACATTTTGAACCCACCATATTGAACGTGAACCGTTGGGGCGGCTCGGCCGAAAGGTCGTGCCCATGATCCCACGGTCGAAGTGGAGAATGACGATGTCCGATTATGATCGCAACGTCGCCGGGCGTTACGGAACGACGGTGACGCGCTCGGAGGCCGCGATCGACCAGGGCCTCCGCAGCTATATGCTGAGCGTCTACAATTACATGACCCTCGGCCTCGCCATCACCGGCCTGGCCGCCCTGGGCGTGTTCATGCTGTCCGTCACCACCGATCCCAGCCAGGCGGCGGGCCAGGTGGCCGGCGGCATCATGCTGACCAAGTTCGGCTATGCCCTGTTCGTGAGCCCGCTGAAGTGGGTGGTGATGCTCGCCCCCCTCGCGGCGGTGTTCTTCCTCAGCTTCCGCATCCAGAACATGAGCGTGGGCGCCGCCCAGGCCACCTTCTGGGTCTATGCGGGCCTGGTGGGCGTATCGCTCGCGACGATCTTCCTCGTGTACACGCACGAGAGCATCGTGCGGGTGTTCTTCATCACCGCTGCCACGTTCGGTGCGCTGAGCCTCTACGGCTACACCACCAAGCGTGACCTGTCGGCGATGGGCTCGTTCCTGATCATGGGCCTGTTCGGCATCATCATCGCCTCGGTGGTCAACATCTTCCTCGGTTCCACGATGCTTCAGTTCATCGTGTCCGTGGTCGGTGTCCTGGTGTTCGCGGGCCTCACCGCCTACGACACCCAGCGCATCAAGGAGATGTATTTCGCCGGCGACGATACTGCCGTCATGGGCAAGAAGGCCATCATGGGCGCGCTCGCCCTGTACCTGGACTTCATCAACCTGTTCATGATGCTGCTTCAGCTGTTCGGCAACCGCAACAGCAACTGATCGCCCCCTTCCGGCGGGCACATATGAAGAAGGCCCCGGCTCGCGCCGGGGCCTTTTTTCATGCCGAACCGCTATGCAGGGCCCCTCAGTCCTTCGACAAGCCAAGGCCCGGACGCAGCCGCAGGATCACTACGCCGATCAGGATGAAGCCGATGACGACATAAGGCCAGAGGTTGCCGGGAAAAGGCGGCACCGGGAAAAGCGAATTGCGGAACGGCCATATCATGGCCACCGTCCCCGCCGCCCCGACCACGCCATAGAGGAAGCGCGACCGCACGCCGACCACCGCCATCGACACGGTGACCGCCAGATAGACCAGGATCACGCACAAGGTGGCGATGGTGGCCACATCGCCGAAATAATCGCCGGCACCCAGGAACGGACCGATCACGACCAGGCCCAGCACCATCAGCGCGCTCATCATCAGCACGGCCCGCGCCGGTGTGCCGTGAAGCGGATGCGCCACGCCCAGAGCCGGGGCGAGGCCGGCGCGTCCGAGGGCAAACAGCATGCGCCCGCCGGCGCTCACCGCGCCCAGGACGGCGGAGAAGGCCGAGATCGCGGCCGCCGCATCCAGCAGCGTCGCGAAGGCCCGCGAGCCATACTTCAGCGCCAGTGTATTAAGCGGCGCCTCGTCCGCCGCCAGCGCCTTCATCTCATTGAGGCCGAACCCAACCACCTGGAAATAAGAAGCGAACACGAAGAACACCCCGGCCACCACCACCGTACCCAGCACCGCGATCGGGATCGACCGGCGCGGCACGCTCATTTCCTCGCTCAGGGTAGTGGCCGCCTCGAAGCCGACGAAGGACAGCACGGCGAACACCATGCCATGGGCAATTCCGGACCAGCCGAACGCCGGATCCGGCACGAAGGGCGACAGCGGCAGCCCGCTCTCCGCGCCGACCCGCACCAGCACCAGGATGCCGAGCACGATGATGGCCAGCACCGCCGCCGCCTCGAACGCCAGCATCAGGCGCGCCGCCACCCGCATGTCGCGATAGGCCAGGAGCGTGGCGACCACGATCGCCGCGAGCCCGACCATCATCCACAAGCCGGGAATGGCGATGCCGTAATTGGCGAGGGCGGCGCGCACGAAATCTCCCATGAGCGCGGCGACGCCGCTGCCCGACAGCAGATAGGTCAGCATCAGGAGCCAGCCGACCAGGAAGCCGGCGCGAGGGCCGAACGCCTCGGACACATAGGCATAGGCCGAACCGGCATCGGCCACGCGCCGCGAGAAGTAGACGAAGGACAGGCCGACCACGCACAGCGCCACGGTGCCGACCACGAAGGAAAGTGGCGCCGCCCGGCCCGCGGCGCCGGCGGCGAGCGTCACGTTGAAGGCCATGGCCACCGTGGGCGCGATGATCGAAATGGAAAGCCCGACGGCCTCCAGCGACGACAGGTTGCGGCGCAGTCCTCCCACTCCATCCTCCCCACTCTGCGAGACGAAAGCTTTGCTATCGCGGGTGCGGGGGTGCCGCCAACGGCACTTTATGACCGTTTCGCCGCGCGGTTTCCCCAGACGGACGCAGGTGGAGCCGGGGTTCAAAAGTCTCGGCGAGGTGGCTATGAGCCGGGACATCTCGTTTCACCGCGCCAGGACCAGCCCCCTCATGCCCCACGACCCGGTCCACGTTCGCCTCGCCACCCATTCCGATTTGCCCGCCATCACCGCCATCTATGACGCAGCCGTGTGCACCGGCACCGCTTCCTTCGAGCTGGAGCCGCCGGACCTTGCCGAGATGACCCGCCGCTTCGAGGCGCTGGTCGCCGGCGGCTATCCCTATTTCACCGCGCTCGATGCCGACGGCACGGTGCTCGGTTATGCCTATGCCGGCGCCTTCCGGCCGCGCGTCGCCTATCGCTGGACGGTGGAGAATTCGGTCTATGTGTCCGAGCTTGCGCAAAAGCGAGGCATCGGACGGGCGCTCATGAACATGCTGATTGCCGAAAGCGAGGCACGCGGCTTTCGCCAGATGGTGGCGGTGATCGGCGACAGCGCCAATTCCGGTTCCATCGCCCTGCACCGCGCCTGCGGGTTCGAGGACATCGGCGTGCTGCGCAATACCGGGCTCAAGTTCGGCCGCTGGCTCGATACCGTTCTGATGCAACGCCCGCTGGGGGATGCGGAAAACAATGTACCGTCCGCCTGAGGCCGCTCCGACCAAAATGTTTCACGTGAAACAATGGCTTACCGCAGACGAAGGTTGGTTTACTGCGCCTTCGCCGCGTCCTTTCGGCCCTTAAAACCGCGATTTCGGGCGCATATCGCGGCACGGATGAATCCAGGCCGCACGGAGGCGGGCGGCGTCAAAACGGCCCGCGCGCGACCACCCCGTCCACCACGCCCTCGAACACCGCGATGCGCTTCTGGTACGCCTTGGCGATGCAAGCGACAGTGCCGCCGCATGCCGCGCGCTCCTTCAGGAAGGCACGCTGCTGATCCTGCAGGTCGCCGCGCTGTCCCATGCCGACGAGGCGGATGACGATGGCGTATTGCGTCGCCATCTTCACATCGAGATCGTTCAGGCTGCGCGTGGCGCAGATGGCCTTCTCGTCCGGCGCCTTGGCGGCGGAGCAATCGAAGCTCGCCGCGCCCGCAGGCAGCGCCGGGGCGAGAAGGGCTGCGACGAGCAGGCTGCGGGCGAGCAGACCGGCCGCGACGTTAGACATGGAGCGTTTCATCCCGGCGTCTCCCTTCAGCTTCGCGTGGCGGCGAAGCGGTAATAACCCTGCGCCCGCAATTCGCAGGCCGGGCAAGTGCCGCAGCCATGGCCCCAATCGTGGCGCGCCCCGCGCGTGCCGAGATAGCAGGTGTGGGTCTCTTCCACGATCAGATCCACCAGCGCCGGCCCGCCCAATTGCGCGGCCAGCGCCCAGGTCTGCGCCTTGTCGATCCACATCAAAGGGGTGTGGAGCACGAACCGGCTGTCCATGCCGAGGTTCAGCGCCACCTGGATGGCCTTGATGGTGTCGTCGCGGCAATCGGGATAGCCGGAGAAATCGGTCTCGCACATGCCGCCGACGATGTGGCGCAGGCCGCGCCGATAGGCGAGCGCGGCGGCAAACGTGAGGAACACGATGTTGCGGCCGGGCACGAAGGTGTTGGGCAGGCCATTCGCGCCCATGGAAATCTCCACATCGCGCGTCAGGGCGGTGTCGGAGACGGCGGCGAGCGCGTCGAGGGAAAGGGTGTGGTCTTCCTGAAGCCGCTCCGCCCAGGCCGGATTCAGCGCGGAAAGCGCCGGCCGCAGCTTCTGCCGCGCGTCGAGCTCCACCCGGTGGCGCTGGCCGTAATCGAAGCCGAGGGTTTCCACGCGCGCGAAGCGCTCTAGCGCCCAGGCGAGACACGTGGTGGAATCCTGCCCGCCGGAAAACAGCACCAGCGCGCCGTCCGGGGTGATCCCTTCTCCCGTCGCCGGGGACGCGGCGGAGGAGACGGAAGCGTCCATGCCTATGCGCCCGGCGCCGCTTCCGCAGGCGCCACTTCCGCAGGTGCTTTGGCGTCGATGGCGATGGCGTGCAGGCCCTCGGCGATTTTCTGGGCCAGCAGCGTGTTCACAAGGCGGTGACGTTCCACCCGGCTCTTGCCGGCAAAGGCCTGAGCCACCACGCGCACCCGCAGATGGGTAATGCCGCCGTCGGCGCGCCGGGTGGCGCCGCCATGGCCTGCGTGCAAGGCGCTTTCGTCCACCACGTCGAGGCCCGCGGGAGACAGCCCCGCCTGAAGCGTGGCGCGGATGCGCGCAAGATGCGTGGTCGCGTTCGAAGGTTCCATGGCCCAAGAGGTAACGCCCGCATCGGCGCGGCGTCAATGCGGCTGAAGGCGCGGCTGCGATGCACAGGATTGGATCATTGCGCCATGGCGCAAACGCGCCGGCGATCCTATATCTGGCGCCACGCCCGGTGCGCCATCGCGTCGTGGCCGCGTCCCGGCACCGCCTCAGGCGGCTTTCCTGTTTTCATTCGCTTAGCTTGCCGCACTGCGGCGCGACGGCCATAATCAAATCCATGAAGATCGACTCCCCCTTCTTTGACCGCATTCGGGTGAAGCCCAGTGCCGATCGCCTGCGCAGGCCCACCTGCGCCGCGTGCGACTGGCCCGGCTGCAGCCGCGACGGCACGCATCGCGCGCCCAAGGGGCGGGCGGCGGAAGGGGAATATTGGACCTACTGCATCGACCACGTGAAGCAGTACAACCAATCTTACAATTATTTCGCCGGCATGAGCGACGATGCCGTGTTCGCCTATCAGAAGGACGCCATCACCGGCCATCGGCCGACCTGGAAAATGGGAACGCGCGGCGCGGACCCGGCCACCGCAGGCGCCCATCGCGACCCGTTCGGCTTCACCCAGGAGATGGGCGGCACCGCCGGCTTCGAGGCGCCCCAGCCGGAAGGCCGCATCGTCCGCACCCTGGAGCGGCAGGCGCTGGAAGTACTTGGCCTGGAGATTTCCGCCACCGGCGTCGAGATCAAGGCGCGCTTCAAGGAACTGGTGAAGCGCCATCATCCCGACGTGAACGGCGGCGACCGTTCGGCCGAGGATCGCTTGCGCAATGTCATTCAGGCGTACAACACCTTGAAACAGGCCGGTTTTTGTTGAACACGCGGACGGCGGGCCGCGACGAGACGCCCCGCCGAGAGAATTTTTGCAGCAGCGGAAAACCCTTTAAGGTGCCGCACGGATCAACAAGCAAGACGACGCGCGCAAACCTACAAGCGCATACGGAGGCGTTATGAGCGGCACCGAGACCATTGCCCCGACCCCGGACATGAAGGTGTCGGTGCGCCAGGTGTTCGGCATCGACATCGACATGGAAGTGCCGGCCTTTTCCGAGGCCGAAAGTCATGTTCCGGATCTCGACCCTGACTATCTGTTCGACCGTCCCACCACCCTCGCCATCCTCGCCGGCTTCGCGCACAACCGGCGCGTGATGGTGACGGGCTATCACGGCACCGGCAAATCCACCCATATCGAGCAAGTGGCGGCGCGCCTCAACTGGCCCTGCATCCGCATCAACCTCGACAGCCACATCAGCCGTATCGACCTGATCGGCAAGGATGCGATCGTGGTGAAGGACGGCCTGCAGGTCACCGAATTCCGCGACGGCATCCTGCCCTGGGCGCTGCAGAACAACATCGCGCTGGTGTTCGACGAATATGACGCCGGCCGCCCGGACGTGATGTTCGTGATCCAGCGCGTGCTGGAAGTTTCCGGCCGCCTGACCCTGCTGGACCAGAACCGGGTCATCCGCCCGCATCCCTCGTTCCGCCTGTTCGCCACCGCCAACACGGTGGGCCTCGGCGACACGACCGGGCTCTATCACGGCACGCAGCAGATCAACCAGGGCCAGATGGACCGCTGGTCCATCGTCACCACCCTGAACTATCTCGCCCATGACAAGGAGGTCGAGATCGTGCTCGCCAAGGCGAAGCACTATCAGACCCCCGAGGGGCGCGACATCGTCAACCGCATGGTGCGCCTGGCGGATCTGACCCGCAGCGCGTTCATCAACGGCGATTTGTCCACCGTCATGAGCCCGCGCACGGTCATCACCTGGGCCGAGAATGCGGACATCTTCAAGGATCTCGCCTTCGCCTTGCGCGTGACCTTCCTCAACAAGTGCGACGAACTGGAGCGCGCGCTGGTGGCGGAGCTGTACCAGCGCTGCTTCGGCGTCGAATTGACCGAGAGCACGGTCAACGTCGCCCTCGCCTGAGGCCCGCGGCGCGGTGTCCCCCTCAGGACCCGCGCTTTCCTCCGCAGTGGAGGAGTGAGGAGGGAGAAGGCCCGCACGGCCCGCCCCCTCCCTGCCGCCCCGGCGGCGGCACCATGTTGTGACCGGCGCGCAGCGCGCCAAACCCAGGGCCAGCGGCGATGCCTCCCTCCAACAAGACCGTGAAGACCGCCCCCAAGGAAGCGCCCGCCGAACCCTTCAAGCGCGCGGTGACCGGCTGCTTCAAGGCGATTGCCGGGGTGAGCGAATTCGACGTGACGTTCGCCAATGAGCGTCCGTCCCTCACCACCGAGCGCGTGCGCCTGCCCGAGCCGCCGCGCCGCTTCTCCGCCCAGGACGCGGCGGTGCTGCGCGGCCATGCGGACTCCATGGCGCTGCGCCTCGCCTGCCACGACCAAAGCGTCCATCGCAAGATGCTGCCCACCGGCGACACCGCCCGCGCCGTGTTCGAGGCCGTGGAGCAGGCCCGCGTCGAGGCGCTGGGCGGTAACCGCATGACCGGCGTCCAGCGCAATATCAACGCCATGCTGAACGACCGCTACCATCGCGGCCCGTTCGCCGACATCACCGAGCGCGCCGACGCGCCGATCGAGGATGCGATTGCGCTGATCGTGCGCGAGCGCCTCACCGGGCAGGCCCCGCCGCCCGCCGCCCGCAAGATCGTCGACCTGTGGCGCGACTATATCGAGAGCCGCGCCGAAGGCGATCTGGCGCGTTTCGCCGACCTGATCGAGGACCAGAAGAAGTTCGGCGAGATCACGCGCGAACTGCTCTCCTCCCTGGAAATGGGCGAGGACAGCGGGCTGGAGAGCGACAAGGAAAGCGAAGAGGACGACGACCCCGCCGGCCGCGAGGAGCAAGGCGGCGAGGAGGGCGAAGCCAGCGAGGACGACAGCCAGCAGGGCGCGACCGAGGTGGAAGCCGAGCTCGCCCAGGAAGAGCTGCCCGACAGCGCCGTGGAGAGCGAGGCCGGGCCGCCGGCCGAGAGCCCGGACGACGCCGACATGGGCGACGGCGAGGAGGCCGCCGAGCCCTGGCAGCCCCGCGCGCCGCAGTCGGCCGACACCAAGGGCCCGGAATATCACGCCTACACCACCAAATTCGACGAGGAGGTGCACGCCGAGGAGCTGTGCGACACCGAGGAATTGACCCGCCTGCGCTCCTATCTGGACAAGCAGCTGAGCAATCTCCAGGGCGTCGTCTCGCGCCTCGCGAACCGCCTGCAGCGCCGCCTGCTGGCGCAGCAGAACCGCGCCTGGGAATTCGACCTGGAGGAGGGCATCCTCGATCCCGCGCGGCTGTCCCGCGTGGTGACCGACCCCGGCGCGGCGCTCTCCTTCAAGCGCGAACGCGACACCGAGTTCCGCGACACGGTGGTGACGCTGCTGATCGACAATTCCGGCTCCATGCGCGGGCGCCCCATAACCGTGGCCGCCACCTGCGCGGACATTCTCGCCCGCACGCTGGAGCGCTGCGGCGTGAAGGTGGAGGTGCTCGGCTTCACCACCCGCGCCTGGAAAGGTGGGCAATCGCGCGAAGCCTGGCTCGCCGGCGGCAAGCCCGCCAATCCCGGCCGCCTCAACGATCTGCGGCACATCATCTATAAATCGGCCGACGCGCCCTGGCGCCGGGCCCGGCGCAATCTCGGGCTGATGATGCGCGAGGGGCTGCTGAAGGAGAATATCGACGGCGAGGCGCTCGACTGGGCGCACCAGCGCCTGCTTGGCCGGTCCGAGGCGCGCAAGATCCTGATGATGATCTCCGATGGCGCGCCGGTGGACGATTCCACCCTCTCGGTGAACGCCGGCAATTATCTGGAGCGCCATCTGCGCCACATCATCTGGCAGGTGGAGAACCGCTCGCCGGTGGAGCTGATCGCCATCGGCATCGGCCATGACGTGACGCGCTATTACAAGCGCGCCGTCACCATCGTGGACGCCGAGGAGCTGGGCGGCGTGATGACGGAGAAGCTGGCCGAGCTGTTCTCCGAAAATCCGCCCGCACCCGCCAAGACCAGCGGGCGCAAGCGGCTGCATTGATCCGCGGGGAAGCGGGGGAATGGCTGTCATGAACCCTGATCGCGCGGCGGGGCGCGTGCGGCGCGCCGGCCTGTTCGCCGTCCTGGCGCTCGCCGCCGGCGCGGCTTTCGGGCTCGCCGGCCATGCGTTTTCCAAGCCCTCCAGCCTGCCGGTGGAGCCGGTGGCGATCGAGGTGCAGGCGACGCCGCTGCCGACCTTCCACCCGCGCAAGGACGACACCCGCTTCGGCGCCCTGATCTATCGCGGCGGCCTGCGGCTCACCTCTCCCTTTCCCGGATTCGGCGGCATATCGGCGTTCCGCCTCGATGCCGACGGCGCGCATTTCCTCGCCGTCACCGATGCCGGCGTGTTCCTGCGCGGGCGGCTCGTCACCGAGGGCGACCGGCCGACCGGACTTGCCGACGTCACGGCGGCGGCCATGCTGGACCAGAGCGGCGCCCCGCTCGCCGACACCAAGCGGGGCGATGCGGAATCCCTCGCCATCGGCCCGCAGAATGTCTTCGTCGGCCTGGAGGACGTGAACGAGATCTGGTCCTTTCCCGGCCTCGACCCGCTGGGGAAGAAGGGCAAGCCGATTCCGGTGCCGCCGGGGGTGAAGGCGCTGCGCGACAATCTCGGGCTCGAAAGCCTCGTCTATGTGCCCTCCGGCCCGCTCGCCGGCGCGCTGCTCGGCATCGGCGAAGTGGGCGCGACCAAGGAGGCGGATCTGCCGGGCTTCATCATCGGCGGGCCGAAGCCGGGCACCTTCACCATTCCGAAGAGCGGCGTGTTCAGCGCCACCGACGCCGCGCTGGGGCCGGACGGCGAACTGTTCCTGCTGGAGCGCCATTATGCCATCACCACCGGCGTCTCCATGCAGATCCGCCGCTTCCAGCTGAAGGATGTGGCGCCCGGCGCGGTGCTGAGCGGCGATATCCTGTTCACCGCCGACATGGGCTATGAGATCGACAATATGGAGGGCCTCGCCGTGACCGTGAACGCGGCGGGCGAGACCCTGCTGACGCTGGTCTCCGACGACAATTTCAGCCCGATCCAGCGCACCATCCTGCTGCGCTTCGCGCTGGCGAAGGACTGAGCCGGCAGCCCTCCGCCCGCAGCCCCGCTAGATCCCGGCGGCCCCGCCGTCGGCGCGCGGATCGTGGGCACCCTCCACATCGCCGCGCGGATTGAGGATGACGGCGCCGGCATGGCCCATGGTGTCGCTATAGGCCTCGGGCAGCACCTCCAGCACATGGCCGGCCCGCTCCAGGTCGCGCACCAGATCGGGATCGAAGCGCGATTCCAGCCGCAGGCTGGTGGTGACCGAGCCCCAGGTGCGCCCCAGCAGCCAGCGCGGCGCAGCAATCGCATCGCCCAGCGCTTCGCCGAACAGCACATGGCGGGTGAACACCGCCGCCTGGGTCTGCGGCTGGCCTTCCCCGCCCATGGTGCCGTAGGCCATCACCCGCCCGTCGCGCAGCACCGCCAGCGCCGGATTGAGCGTGTGGAACGGCCGGCGCCCCGGCTGCAGCGGGTTCACCGCCTTGGGGTTCAGCGAGAAGCTGGCGCCGCGATTCTGCATCAGCACGCCGGTCGCCGGCAGCACGCAGCCGGAGCCGAACTCGAAGAAGATCGACTGGATATAGGACACCACGAGGCCCGAGCTGTCCGCCGCGCCGAGCCAAATGGTGTCGCCGGGCTGCGCCGGCTGCGGCCAGGGCAAGGCGCGGTGCATGTCGATCTTCGCCGCGTCCGCATCGAGCGCGGTGGGGGAAAGCAGGGCCGTAAGATCGTGCTTCAGATGGTCGAAGTCGCACACCACCTTGTCGCGTACCAGGAACGCCCGCTTGGTGGCCTCCACCAGCCCGTGCACATGGGCAAAGCTCTCGCCCCGCGTCACGCCGAGCCGCTCGAACAGGCCGAGAATCAGCAGCGAGGCCAGCCCCTGGGTGGGCGGCGGCGCGTTGTAGAGCGTGCCGCACGCCAGTTGCAGGGACAGCGGCGCACGCACGATGGCGCGATAGGCCGCAAGGTCCGCCCGCGTCACCGGCGCACCGATGCGCTCCAGATCGGAGGCGATCTCGCGCCCCACGTCACCGCGGTAGAAATCGTCGAGCCCGGCGCGCGCCAGATGCTCCAGCGTATCGCCAAGCGTGCGCTGCGCCAGCACCTGCCCCAGCTCCGGCACCTTGCCGCCGGGCATGAAGGTTTCGGCAAAGCCGGGGGATGCGCCCATCTCCCCCTTCTTCTCGTCGGTGAGGCGCACCTGGGAAGCGGTGACCGGCACGCCGTTGCGGGCATGAAGGATCGCCGGCTCCAGCAGCCGGGCGAGGCTGAGCTTGCCGCCGAAGCTGCGCGCCGCCTCCAACGCCAGCTCCCAGCCACCGACCGCGCCCGGCACCGTGAGCGCGGAAAGCGGCCCGCGCTGCGGAATCGCCTCGCACTCCCGCTCGCGGTAGAAAGCCTGCGTCGCCTTCGCCCCCGCGAAGCCGCAAGCCTCGATATAGCGCACCCGTCCCGAAGGCTCGCGGATCAGCCAGAAGCCGTCGCCGCCGAGATGATTCATGTGGGGATAGACCACGGCAATGGCGGCGGCGGTGGCGATGGCCGCCTCGATGGCGTTGCCGCCTTCCCGCAAAATCTCCCGGCCGGCTTCCACCGCCAAAGCGTGCGGGGCGGCCACCATGCCGTGGCCGGCATGCGTGCTCTCATGGATCATCTTCATCCTCCAGCCGGCCGCCGGGGCCCCCGGGGCGGCACGGCGACCTCGCCGACGTTGCGTCTTGCGGCTGCGGGCAATAAAGCATGGGGGGATGGAGGCAACCGACATTTTCGCGCGCCGCCGGGGTTCTTTGCCGAACGACCGGACAGCGCGCGGCGGAAGCCGCACCGAGAGATGCCCGCGCCACGGCGCGGCATGCAGGAGATGGGTACATGCAGGAGAAGGTAAAGGGCCGCCACACGCTGACCGTGATGAGCGCGACCCTGTTCGTGGCCTGCCAGACCGTGGCTTCGGCGATCGCCGCGGGCTGGGCACTGGGCGGGCTCTTCAACCTCGGCAATATCGGCGAATATGTGCTGATGGCCCTGTTCACGATCCCGGCGCTCTATCTCACGCTGATCTACGCGCGCAAAGCCGCCCAGGCCGAGGCTGTCGCCCCTTACTGAGGGCCTCCCCGCCCGCGGCGGGGGACCAGCTTCCCGCCGGAGGCGGGGCTGCGCGCCGCATCACCCGCGCGCGGCGTGCTATGGGCCGTTCAGCGCACCGCCTTGCGATAGAGATGCCAGGTGGCGTGGCCGAGCACCGGCATCACCACGATCAGCCCGATCAGCCCCGGCAAGGCGCCGAGCAGCAGCAATGCGGCGACGATCAGGCCCCACGCGAGCATGGGCAGCGGATTGAGCAGCACCGCATCGACCGAGGTGCGGATCGCCGTGACCATCGACACGCGGCGGTCGATCAGCAGCGGAAACGACACGACGGAAATGGTGAGGACCACCACCGCGAACACCGCGCCCACGGATACGCCGAAGATGATCAGCGCCCACCCGGCGGGCGTGGTGAACACCGCGCGCGCGAAATCCGCGAGCGAGGCCGGCATCTGCGGGCCGAGGGTGGCGTAATAGATCGCCATGGCGGCCACCAGCCAGAGGCCGAAGATGAGCGTGAGCAGCACGCCGAGTTCCAGCATCGGCGCCAGCGCGGGCGAGGCGAACACTTTGAAGCCGTCGCGCCAGGAGAGCGGCAGCCCCTGTTCGCGCCGCCGGCTCATCTCATAGAGCCCGGCCGCCGCGAACGGGCCAATGAGGGCGAAGCCCGACACCAGCGGAAACAGCAGCGGCCACATGCCGTAGCCGAGCGCGATCCGCGCCAGCACCAGCCCGGCCAGCGGATAGATGACGCAGATGAAGACGATATCGGTGCGGCAGGCGCCAAAATCGCCGACGCCGCGCCGCAGGGCCTCCCCGAGATCGGCGAAGGTGATGCGGCGCACGCGCGGCATCGGCGTGCCGATCGCCTCCTCGGGTGGCGCGAACGCGGCCCCCGCCGCCCGCGCGGCGTTGAAGGTGAACCGAACTTGGTCGGCACTCCATTCTACTGGATTGCGGATCGTCATGGTGCTTCCTCCCGATGATTTATCGGGACGTCGCAGAGCCGGGGTAAAGCGCAAGCTGCGCAAGGCCACGAACCACGCCGCGACACCCGTTTGAGAAGAAGTGTACGCTTCGCACCACGGCTTGTCAGTTCAACTTCTTCTGGCGCGTCGCTATCGGCGCGCGGGCCCCCTGCGGGGCGATTCCATCTCGCCCTGGTCGGTCAGGGTCGGAAACTCCCCCTGGTTATCGAGGGCGATTGTGGAATCCTCCACCTGCTCCTGCGCGTCGCCCACCGGCTTGGTGGTGGAAAGATAATTCTCCTGCTGCGCCACTAGTTCGCGGGCCATGTCCCAATGCACCGCCTCGCGCCCGTCCGGGCGCCCTTCATCCAGCCAGATCTGATAGGCTTTCTGGCGAATCTTGTCCTGCTCTTCGTCCATGCGCGTGACCTCCTGCGTTCGGCATCAGAACTTGCGGGCGGCACGGCATGTTCCCGGCATTATTGCTACGGCCAAGAACGTTGATATCGGGCACATTTACTGCAACGCTTGCATTTAAATCATACAAATTGCTTGGGTATAGCTTGAAAATTCGCACAATTTCGGAACAACGCGGGGGGCGCGGGGTTGAGGGGGCAGCGGGCGCAGCGGCGTCCGACGACAAATCCCACCAGCGAGGACCGCATCATGGGCTTCTTCTCCAAAGACATTCAGACCTTCGACGACCTGTTCGTGCACACCCTGCGCGACATCTATTATGCCGAGAAGCGCATCCTGAAAGCGCTGCCCGACATGATCGAAAAGGCCAGCGATCCGCAGCTGAAGGCCACCTTCCAGGCCCATCTCAAGGAGACCGAGGGCCATGTGAAGCGCGTGGAGGAAGTCTTCTCCATGCACGGCGCCGAGGCCAAGACGGTCACCTGCCCGGCGATCGACGGCATCCTCAAGGAAGCCGATGAAATCGCGGGCGAAGTCGAGGACACCGAAGTGCTCGACGCCGCGCTCGCCGCCGCCGCGCAGGCGGTGGAGCATTACGAGATGACCCGCTACGGCACGCTCATCGCCTGGGCCAAGCGCCTCGGCCGCGCGGACTGCGCGAGCGTGCTCCAGCGCAATCTCGACGAGGAAAAGGCGGCGGACAAGAAGCTGACCTCCATCGCGGAATCCAAGCTTAACATTCGCGCGGCGGAATAAGCCGTGCTGCGTGCTGGCGGCCCGTCCGCCGGCACCGGGCCATCACTCGCGCCGTGCCTACCCGCGTATTGGGCAAGAGTTTTGCCCGGCCCGGGCGGCACGGCCGCGTTCAGGCCAGGAAGGCCAGCACCTCGTCCAGCGTCTCGCGCGGGCATTCCTCCTGGGGCGTGTGCCCGCAGGGCATCGCGCGGCCGCGCACGTCGTCCGCCTTCTCGCGCCAGGTTTCCAGCACATCATAGAGCGCACCCACCGTGCCGAGGCCGCCCCACAAGGCGAGCAGCGGGACTTTGATGCGCTTTTCCGCGTCCGCGGCATCGTGGTCGAGATCGATGGTGGCGGCGGCGCGATAATCCTCGCAGATGGCGTGGATGGTCTGCGGCGTGTAGCAGCGCAGATATTCGGCGAAAGCCGCCGGCTCCGTGGCGCCGGAAATCTTGATCTGCGCGGCGATGTGCTCGTTCAAAAAGTATTCGCGGTCATTGCCGATCATGCGTTCCGGCAAGGGAAAGCGCTGGATCAGGAAGAACCACCAGAAATAGCGTGTGGCAAACGCCTTGTCGGTGCGCGCATACATGGTAGAGGTGGGGGCGATGTCGAACAGGGCGAGGCGCTCGACCGCGTCGGGAAAATCCAGCGCCATGCGGTGCGCCACCCGCGCGCCCCGGTCGTGCGCCACCACTGCGAAACGATCGAAGCCGAAGCGGCGCATCAGCGCGATCTGGTCCTTCGCCATCTCGCGCTTGGAATAGGCCTTGTGATTCTCCCCACCCTCGGGCTTGGAACTGTCGCCATAGCCGCGCAAATCGGCGGCAATCACGGTGTGGGTGCGCGCCAGCTCCGGCGCGATCTTGCGCCAGGTCACATGGGTCTGGGGATGCCCGTGGAGCAGCAGCAGCGGCGGACCATCGCCCGCCTTGGCGGCACGGAGCGTGATGCCGCCGCCCACGTTCACGTCCAGCAGCTCGAACCCCTCCATGAGGGGTGCCGGGCCGAGGGAAACGATGTCGGCAGTCTCGCTCAGGCCAGCCATGGATTCCCCTTGAGATAGGCGGTTTCGAAGGCGGCGATGTCGTC
Source organism: Roseixanthobacter pseudopolyaromaticivorans (assembly GCF_043195145.2). Classification (NCBI taxonomy): domain Bacteria; kingdom Pseudomonadati; phylum Pseudomonadota; class Alphaproteobacteria; order Hyphomicrobiales; family Xanthobacteraceae; genus Roseixanthobacter; species Roseixanthobacter pseudopolyaromaticivorans. Next base: position 621,804 of record NZ_CM195539.1, on the reverse strand, counting down.
GCGCGCTTGCAAGGTGGTGCCGATGGCGTCCAGGCCGAGAACCAGCGCCTCCTTGCGTGTCGCCTCGATTTCGAAGCGCAGCGAAGGCCCGCTGGCGGAGATGGTCTGGTTCGGCAGGTCGATGACAATGCGGCAGGTTTCGGGGTCGCTCGCGCGCGCCGAGAGCGCGGCCACGTCTTCCGCCGGCAGGGTGATCGCGAGCAGGCCGTTGCGCGCGCAATTGTCGAAGAAGATGCCGGCGAACGAGGTGCCGATCAGCGCGCGGATGCCGTTCTGCGAGAGCCCCCACACCGCATGCTCGCGGCTCGACCCGCAGCCGAAATTCTCGCCCACCACGATGAACGCCGCCTCCCGCCAGGGATCGCGATTGAGCACGAAATCCGCGCGCGGCGCGCCGTCGGGCCCATAGCGCAAGGCGGCGAAGGTGCCCTCCTTCAGGCCGGAGCGGTCGACGCCCTTCAGGAATTGCTTGGGCATGATGACGTCGGTATCGACATTGGCCGCCGGCAGCGGCGCGGCGATGCCCTCGACCCGTGTGAAAGGCTGCATCATTCGGCTCCGAGATAGGGGCGCGGATCGCAGATGCGGCCCGCGAGCGCCGCCGCCGCGACCATGGCCGGGCTCATGAGATGGGTGCGGCCGCCCGCGCCCTGGCGCCCCTCGAAATTGCGGTTGGTGCTGGAGGCGCAGCGTTCCCCCGCGCCCAACACGTCGTCATTCATGGCGAGACACATGGAGCAGCCGGACTGGCGCCATTCGAAGCCGGCATCGGCGAAGATGCGGTCCAGCCCCTCTTCTTCCGCCTGCCGCTTCACCGCGCTCGATCCCGGCACCACCATAGCCCGTACGCCGGGCGCGACCGTACGGCCGCGCACCACGCAAGCCGCGTCGCGCAGATCCTCGATGCGGGCATTGGTGCAGGAGCCGATGAAGGCCCGCTGGATGGCGATCTCCTCCAGCGCCGTGCCGGGGGTAAGGCCCATATAGGCCAGCGCCCGTTCCATGTCGCGCCGCCGGTCGGGATCGGCCTCCAGGGCCGGGTCTGGCACCTGCCCGCCGACGGGTGCGGCCTGATCCGGGCTGGTGCCCCAGGTCACCATGGGCGCGATGGCGGCGGCATCGATGCGCACCTCGCGGTCGAACACCGCGTCGGCATCGCTCGAAAGCTCCCGCCAGCGGGAAACCGCCATGTCCCACACTTCACCCTTGGGCGCGCGCGGGCGATCCTTGAGATAGGCGAAGACGGTCTCGTCCGGTGCGATGAGGGCGCCGCGCGCGCCGCATTCCACCGCCATGTTGCAGAGGGTCATGCGGCCTTCCATGCTGAGCGCGGAAATGGCCTCGCCGGCAAATTCCACCGCGGAACCGGTGGCCCCGGAGGCGCCGATATCGCGGATCAGCGCCATCACGATGTCCTTCGCCCGCACCCCCGGCCCGAGGCGGCCGGACACCGTGACGCGCAGGGATTTCAGGCGCTGGTAGACCAGGGTCTGGGTCGCCAGATAATGCTCGATGTCGGACGTGCCGATGCCGAAGCCGAGCGTGCCGAACGCGCCGTAGGTGGTGGTGTGGCTGTCGCCGGCGGCGATCACCAGGCCCGGCAGCACGAGGCCGATCTCGGGCATCACCACATGCTCGATCCCCTGCTGGGGATGCAGCACATCGAACAATTCGATGCCGAAGTCCCGGCAGTTCTCGGCGAAATAGACCGCTTGGCGCTGCGCGTCGTCATCCGGCATCCGGGCGGTGCGGGCGCTGGCGGTGGAATTGACATGGTCCACCGTGCCGAGCGCCGCCTTGGGGCGCCACAGCGGGCGGCCCGCCTGGCGCAGGCCGGTGAAGGCCTGCGGGCTGGTGTATTCGTTGAGCACCGTGCGGTCGATATAGAGCAGCACCTGCCGCCCGTCCGCATCGAGGCGGCGGACGGTGTGGGAATCCACCAGCTTGTCATAGAGGGTTCTGGCCAAGGTGCGCTCTCGCTCTCCTGCGTCGGCGGCGATCATGCATCCGATCGCCGCCCGGCGGTGATGCAAACTGCGCATGAATGCGTGCGCGAACCGGCATACAGGCCGGCATCCGCGCCCGCGCTACACCAGCATCTGCATGTCGCCGTCGATGGCGATCGCCTGGCCAGAGATGGTCGCGCCGAGCGGAGAGGCGAGGAACACCGCCATGTTGGCGAGATGCTGCGGCGGGATCAGGCATTTCAGCGAGGTGGCGGAAAGCGCCATGGCCTGCACCTCGGCCATGGAGAGATTGCGCTCGCGCGCCTTGTTCTCGAACACCGAGCGGATGCGCGGGCCATCCACCGAGCCGGGCAAAATGGCGTTGGCGCGGATGCCGAACTCGCCCAGTTCCATGGACAGCGACTTGATGAAGCCGATTACCCCCCATTTTGCCGCCGCATAGGGCGAGCGCAGCGGAAAGCCGAACCGCCCGGCGGCCGACGACAGGCCGATGATGGAGGCGTTCTTGCTCGCCTTTAGCGCCGGCACCGCGAGGCGCGTCACGTTGAAATGGCCAGTGATGTCCACCGCCAGCGTGCGGTCCCAATCGGCGGGGTCGATCTGGTCCACGCGGCCCGTGGGCCCGGCGATGCCGGCGTTGTTCACCAGCACATCGAGCCCGCCGAGGCGCGCCAGGGCGCCGTCCATGAACACCTGCACGCCGGCGCGGTCGGAAACGTCGCAATAGCTGCCGGTCAGGTCGGGATCGCTCTGCGGGAGAGCGGCGAGCGCGGCCTTGTCCACGTCGCACACTTCCACCCGCGCGCCCTCGCGAGCGAAGGCGCGGGCGATCTCCAGGCCGATGCCTCCGGCCCCGGCCGTCACGATGGTGCGCAGGCCGGCAATTCCCATGTCCATGGCGTCTCTCCCTCGGCGTTTCGCCGTTCTTGATTGGGTCCGCGCGGCGCCGGTTCAGTCCGGCAGGATGCCGCGCGAGAGGATGAAGTCTCCGGCGCTCCAGATGTCCGCCAGCAGCGCCTCGCGCGCCGCCGTGCCGTCGCGCCGGCGCATGGCCTCGACCAGGGCGGCGTGGTGGATATGCGCCTCGCCCTCGCGCACGCGCTCCGGCCCGGCCTGGAAATCGAGGTTCAGCACCGGGCCGATCTGCAGCCACAAGCTCTCGATCATGGTGAACAGGGTCGGCAGGCGGGCGGCACGATAGAGCGCGAAATGCAAATCCTTGTTGAAATGCATGGCGGCGGCGCCGTCGGGCCGGGGCTTGTCGCGCTCGGCGGCGAACGCGCGCTCGCAGCGGATGATCTCGTCCAGGTCCGCATCGGTGGCATTCACCGCAGCGGTCTCGGCCGCAAGGCCTTCCAGGCTGGAGCGGATGAGGCGCAATTCCTCGAACCGCGCCCGCGACATGAGCGGCACACGCACGGCGCGGTTGGGCAGCACCTCCAGCGCATTCTCGGCCGCAAGGCGCGAGACCGCCTCGCGCACTGGCATCGCGCTGGTGCCAATCGCGCCCGCGAGCCCGCGCAGCGTGAACCGCTCGCCCGGCGCGGCGCGCCCCGCCAGCAGCAATTCCTTGAGGTCGCGATAGACCGTGTCCGCCAGCGTGACGCGGACGATGCGGCCCATGCGGGTGCCGAGCGTTTCGTCGCTTGCCGGAGCGGGGTCGTCGGCGGGGAGAGGCTTGTGTTCCATCACCATCGTCTGCTAAGTGTGATCACAGATAACAGATTGCCGCGTCAATCGGCAACACTTCCGTCGTCGGATGCAAGGAGGACCCGCCCGCCAGGCGTCAACCTCCTGCGGTTCCCGGCGCGGAGCCATAGGGAAGAAACAACGCCATGACCGAAAAGCCCCATCCCGCCACGATTCTGTCTGCGCCTCTCCCCCGCCGCCGGGTCCTCCAGGGCCTCGGGGCCGCCGCCCTCGTGGGCGGCGTCGGCATGCCCGCCATCGTCAAAGCGCAGGCCGACACCATCACCTTCGGCCACCTCACCCCGCTCACCGGCTTTCTGGGTCCGCTCGGCGCCTATGGGCAGATGGGCGTGCAGCTCGCGGTGGAAGAGATCAACGCCGCCGGCGGCGTGAACGGCCGCAAGATCAATCTGATCATGGAAGACAGCGTCAATCCCGCCACCGCCTCCTCCAAGGCCGAGCGCTATATCGAGCGCGACAAGGCGGCGGTGATCATCGGCGAGATTTCCTCCGCCTCCTGCCTCGCCATCGCCCAGGTGGCCGCGCGCAACAAGATCGTGTTCGTCAACACCGGCGGCAATTCGGACGCCCTGCGCGGCAAGGATTGCAACCGCTACATGTTCCATGTGGAAGGCGCCAACACCCAATATGTGAAGGCGGTGGGCGCGGCGATGCTGCGCGACGGCCTGATCAAGGGCAAGAAGCTGTTCTTCCTCACCGCCGACTACGCCTTCGGCCACGACCTCTCCCGCGTCGCCAAGCTCTACATCAACGCCAATGGCGGCGAGGTGATCGCCGACGAGCTGGTGCCCACCGACGCCTCGGATTTCTCGGCCTATATGCTGAAGATCCGCCAGATGAAGCCGGACGTGGTGATCTCCAACCTCGCGGGCAATCAGATCACCAATTTCATCAAGCAATATGCCGAATTCGGCCTGCCCTTCCCGTTCGGCGGCTTCGGCTTCGACACCGCCGTGGCCTGGGGCGCCGGCAAGGGCAATTTCGGCGGCGTGTGGCCGTGCATCTGGCACCACGACGTGGATGCCGCCTCCTCCAAGGCGTTCGTCGCCGCGTTCGTGAAGAAGTACGGCAAGCCGCCGGAAAACCAGGCCTGGGGCGATTACGTCGCCACCAAGACGGTCGCCCGCGCCATGAACGAGACCAAGAGCACCGACAGCGCGCAGATCATCGGCTTCTTCGAGAAGGAGCCCAAGCTCGACATCCTGAAGGGCCGCGAGGGCTATTACCGGGCGTGGGATCACCAGCTGATCCAGGAGATGTACACCATCACCGCCAAGCCCGTGGCCCAAGTGAAGGACCAGTGGGACCTGATGGTGCTCGGCAAGGCGGTGCCGGCGGCCAATGACGCGCTCGACGTGATCGCGCCGACGCCGGCGGAAAACGCCTGCTCGTTCCCGGTCTGAGACCGGCCCGCCGCCTGCCCGATGAATTCCCTCTCCCGCGTGCGGGGGAGGGTTCGGGTGGGAGCAAGGGCGGTCCCCCGCGCGCGGCCCTCCCGCGCTTCGCTCGGCCCTCTTCCCCCTCCCCCGCACGCGGGAGAGGGAGCCTGCTCGGGGAGATCGGAACCGCCGCCCTCGCTCGCAAACCGCCCTGTCCCCTCTCCCGCTTGCGGGGGAGGGTCAGGGAGAGGCAAGGCGCCGGGCACAGCCCCGCAAGGCGCGCACGACGGAACCGGGTGCCCCCTCCCCAGCCCTCCCCCGAACGCGGGGAGGGAGCTTCTCGCTTCGGCCGAATACATCGCCCTCAGGACGAAGATCGCCATGCCTCTCGAACTCGTCTTCCTCATCGAGCAATTGCTCAACGGACTTCTGGTGGGCGTCGCCTATCTGCTGATCGCGCTCGGCCTCTCGCTGATCTTCTCGCTCGGCGGCATCGTGAATCTCGCCCATGGCGGCTTCTATGCCATCGGCGCCTATATCGCCGTGGAGGTGGGCAATCGCTTCGGCTTTCCCGCCGCCTTCGTGGCCGCGCCGCTCAGCGTGGCGCTGATCGGCGTGGTGATCGAGCGGGTGCTGTTCTCGCGCTTCTACCGGGCCGATCCGATCCTCTCTTTGCTGCTCACCTTCGGCCTCGCCATGGTGATCGAACAGGCGCTGCGGATGATCTTCGGCGCCACGCCGATCCCGTTCGCGATTCCCCAATTCCTGCGCGGACAGGTGTTCATCGGCGACTTCATCTATTCGCGTTACCGCCTCGCCATCCTGCTGGTGGCCATGGCCGCCGTGCTCGGCCTGTGGCTGCTGCTCCAGCGCACCGCCTTCGGCCGTGTGGTGCGGGCCGGGGTGCAGAACCCCGACATGGTTGGCGCGCTCGGCATCTCGCTGCGGCCGTACCTCACGGCGGTCGCCGCCATCGGCATCGGCCTCGCCGGGCTCGCGGGCGTAATGCTCGCCCCCATCTCCGGCGTGCACCCGGCCATGGGCGCGGAAATCCTCACCGCTTCGTTCGTGGTGGTGGTCATCGGCGGCCTCGGCTCGTTCTGGGGCGTGGTGGCGGCGGGGCTGCTGGTGGGCGTGGTGCGCGGGCTGACGGTCTATTTCCTGCCGCCGGCCGCCGAGGCCTCCATGTACATGCTGATGCTGCTGGTGCTGCTGGTCCGCCCGCGCGGGCTGTTCGGCGAACGCATCCTGCGCTTCGAGTGAGGCGGCCGCGATGCACCAGCCCGTGAGCCGCCGCGACACCGCAATCCCCGCCTCCGCCGACCCAGCGAAAGGGAGCGCAATGCTCGCCCGGAACGCCAATCTCCTGATCGCCGCAGCGGGCCTTCTCCTCCTGCCCTATGTCGTCACGGCCTTCGGCCTGACGCTGACCTCCGCCACCGACATCGTGGTGCTGGCGCTCGCCTGCATGGCGCTGAACCTGCTGGTGGGCTACACCGGCCTCGTCTCATTCGGCCACGGCGCATGGTTCGGCCTCGGCGCCTATGCGGCGGCGCTGCTCCAGCGCCACGTGTTTCCTGAATCCGGCATGATCCTGGTGGTGCCGGCGGCGCTGCTGGTGACGCTGGCCGCCATCCCCATCGGCTTCGTGGTACTGCGCCGGCGCGGCGTGTATTTCTCGCTGCTCACCCTCGCCTTCACCGCTTTGCTCTACACCGTCGCCTTCCGCTGGACCGACCTGACCGGCGGCGAGAACGGGCTCGGCGGCGTGAAGCGCGGTGCCGCCTTCGGGCTTGATCTGGAACGGGCCTGGCCGTTCTATGTGGTGGTGGCGCTGGTCACGCTCATCGCGGTCTACGGCCTCCAGCGGTTCGTGCGCTCGCCCATGGGCGCGGTGCTGGTGGCGATCCGCGAGAACGAGCAGCGGGCCCGCTTCATCGGCTATGACACGACCCTCTACAAGGTCGCCTGCTTCGTGCTCTCGGCCGGGCTCACGGCGCTCGCCGGCGGGCTCATGGTGTTTCACCATCGCTTTGCCTCGGCCGACCCGGTGAGCATCGCCTTTTCCGGCGAACTGCTGGCCATGGTGGTGATCGGCGGCATGCGGTCGTTCCTCGGCCCGGCGCTGGGCGCGCTGTTCTTCGTGCTGTTCCGCGAATTCCTCTCCATGTGGACGCCCAACTGGCTGTTCTATTTCGGCCTGCTGTTCGTCGCCTTCATCGTGTTCTCGCCCACCGGGCTGGTTGGGGTGGCGGGCCGCCTGCTGGCGCCGCTGCTGAAGAAACGCGAGCAAGGCTCGGCCATGGGCGCGCGCACGGGGGCCGAATTGCGTCCCCTGCCCTCATCCCTGCGCAGCCAGCCGCGCTGGAGCGGTGCCGGGGCGCTGCTGGAGGCGAAGGACCTCGCCCGCGCGTTCGGCGGCATCAAGGCGGTGCGCTCCGGCGCGGTGGCCGTGAAGGACCGCACGCTGCATGCCCTGATCGGCCCCAACGGCGCCGGCAAGACCACCGCCTTCAACCTGATCTCCGGCATGTTCCGCCCGGATTCCGGCGAGATCCGCCTGGCGGGCGAGCGCATCGACGGGCTGCCGCCCCACAAGGTGTGCGCCAAGGGGCTGGCGCGCTCGTTCCAGATCACCAATCTGTTTCCCACCCTCTCGGTGCACGAGAATTTGCGCCTCGGCGTGCAGGCGACCCACAAGCGCCGGTTCGATCCTTGGACCGACATCGCCGACATTCCCGACATCCACCACGAGACCGGCGAGATGGTCGCCTTCCTCGGCGTCTCCGGCATGGAGCATGCGGAGGCCGGCGCGCTCTCCTATGGCGGCCAGCGGCTGCTGGACATGGGGCTGGCGCTCACCTCGCGGCCGCGCGTGCTGCTGCTGGACGAGCCTTTGGCCGGCCTTGCCGCGGCAGAGCGCACACGGGTGTCCAACCTCATCAAGCAGATTTCCGGCGAGGTGCCGGTGCTGCTGGTGGAACACGACATCGACCGGGTGTTCGAATTGGCCGACGCGGTCACCGTCATGGCCGACGGCGCGGTGCTGGTGGACGGCACTGTGGAGGACGCGCGCTCCGACAAGCGCGTGCAGGACGTCTATATCGGCTCCGGCGCGGCGGCGCTGGCCTCCCGCGACCTCGCCACGGCGGCGACCGACACCGTCATGCTGGAACTGTCGAAGGTGGATGCCTTCTACGGCAAGAGCCGCATTCTCACCGAAGTGTCCATGGTGGCGCGCGAGGGCGAGATCGTCGCCTTGCTGGGCCGCAACGGCGCCGGCAAGTCCACCTTGCTGAAGACCATCGTCGGCATCGTGAAGCCCGCTTCCGGCTCGGTGCGCCTCGCGGGCGAGGAACTGGCCGGCCTCTCCTCCGCCGCCATCGCGCGACACGGGGTCGGCTATGTGCCCCAGGGCCGGGCGCTGTTCCACGGCATGAGCGTGCGCCACAATCTGGAGCTGGGGCGCCTGAAGCGCATCACGGGGGCGGGCCGCCACTTCTCGGAAGAAGAAGTGCTCGACCTGTTCCCGCGCCTGAAGGTGCGCCTGGATACGGCGGCCGACCTGCTCTCCGGCGGCGAGCAGCAGATGGTGGCGGTCGCCCGCGCGCTCATGGGCGACACCCGCGTGCTGCTGCTGGATGAGCCGTTCGAGGGGCTCTCGCCGGCGGTGACCGAGGAATTGTTCGACGCCTTCGACCGGCTGCGCCACCAGCTCTCCCTGGTGATCGTCGACCACCATCTCGACGTGGTGCTGAATCTCGCCGACCGCGCGGTGGTGCTGGAGCGCGGGCAGGTGATGCACGAAGGCCCCGCCCGCCCGCTGGCGCGCGACCTCGACCTGCGGCGCAAGGTGCTGTGGTTGTGAGGGATGTTTGGCGAGGCGGGCCGTGATTTCCCCCCCACCCTTCCCCCGCACGCGGGAGAGGGAGCGCTGGGACTTACGGAACCACCTCCTCGCCCGCACCACCCTTGTCCCCTCTCCCGCGTGCGGGGGGCTGGGGATGGGGCAGGCTGAGGAGAGGAAAGCGCCGCGTCCGACCGCTTTGATCGACACGTACTGAAAGGCCATCCATGACCAAGATCGCCATCATCGGCTCCGGCTTCATCGGCCGCGCCTGGGCCATCACCTTCGCCCGCGCCGGGTTCGAGGTGGCGCTCGCCGACCAGGCCCAAGGCGCGCCCGAGGCGGCGCTCGGCTATATCGACGGCGTCCTGCCTTCGCTCGCGGAAAACGGCCTGCTGAACGGCGATACGCCCGCCGTCGTGCGCGCGCGCCTTTCCGCCGCGCCCTCCTATGCGGCGGCGTTGGACGGCGCCGTGCATGCGCAGGAGAACGCGCCCGAGGTGCTGGACGTGAAGCGCGCTTTGTTCGCGGAACTGGACCGCCTCGCGGCGCCGCACACCGTGCTCGCCTCCTCCACCTCGGCGCTCCTGCCCTCGGCCTTTTCCGAACACTTGAAGGGCCGCGAACGGGTGTGCGTGTGCCATCCCATCAACCCGCCCTATCTGATCCCGGCGGTGGAAGTGGTGCCCGCGCCCTGGACCAGCGCCGAGACCATGACCCGCGCCGCCGATCTCATGCGCGCCGCTGGCCAGGCGCCCATCGTCATGAAAACCGAGCTGGACGGCTTCGTGATGAACCGCATGCAGGGCGCCCTGCTGGAAGAGGCGTTCCGCCTGGTGGCGGAAGGCTATGCCAGCGTGGAGGACATCGACGTCGGCATCCGCGAGGGGCTGGCGCTGCGCTGGTCGTTTATGGGGCCGTTCGAGACCATCGACCTCAACGCGCCCGGCGGCGTCGCCGATTATGCGGCGCGCTACCAGCAGATCTACGAGCGCATCTCGCCCAGCCAATGGCACCGGGTGGACTGGAACGGGCCTGTGATGGCGCAGGTGCTCGCCGAGCGCCGCGCGCGCCTGCCGCAAGACCAGCTCGCCGAGCGGCAGGTGTGGCGCGACCGCCGGCTGATGGCGCTCGCTGCCCACAAGCGCAAGGCCGACGCCGATATCGGCGCGTGACGCGCGCCCAAGAAATCTCCTCTGAATTTCTTCTGAATTCTTCTGAATTCTTTCAGGAAAGGCTGACTTCATGGCTGAGACGAAGACCCCCGCCGCCACCGGACCGCGCAAGGTGGTGATCACCTGCGCCGTCACGGGCGCGATCCACACCCCCACCATGTCGCCCCATCTGCCCATCACGCCGGACGAGATCGTCGCCGACGCGCTGGCCGCGGCGGAAGCGGGCGCCGCGATCCTGCACCTGCACGCGCGCAATCCCGAAACCGGGCAGCCGGACCAGACGCCGGAAGCCTTCGGCCGGTTCCTGCCGCGCATCAAGCAGGCGACCAATGCGGTCATCAACATCACCTCTGGCGGCAGCCCCTATATGAAGGTGGAAGAACGGGTTCTGCCCGCCGCCACGTTCAAGCCGGAAGTCGCCTCGCTCAACATGGGCTCGATGAATTTCGGCCTGTTCCATTTGCTCGACAAGTATCCGGAGTTCAAGTTCGACTGGGAGCGCACCCATCTGGAAAACACGCGGGACCTCGTCTTCCGCAATACGTTCAAGGATATCGAATATATCCTCCAGACTTGCTACGATAACGGCACCCGCTTCGAGTTCGAATGCTACGACATCGGGCATCTCTACAATCTCGCCCATTTCCTTGAGCGGGGCCTCGTGAAGCCGCCTTTGTTCGTGCAGTCGGTGTTCGGGCTGCTGGGCGGCATCGGCCCGCACCCGGAAGACGTCATGCACATGAAGCGCACCTGCGACCGGCTGTTCGGCGATCAATATCGCTGGTCGGTGCTGGGCGCGGGGCGCCACCAATTGCCGATCGCCGGCATGTCCGCCTCCATGGGCGGCAACGTGCGGGTGGGGCTTGAGGATTCGCTCTGGGCCGGGCGCGGCAAGCTTGCCACGTCCAATGCCGACCAGGTGAAGCTGGCGCGCAAGATCATCGAGGGCCTGGGCCTGGAGATCGCCACCCCCGACGAGGCCCGGCAGATCCTGCAATTGAAGGGCGCCGACAAGACCAACATCTGAACCGACATCGGGAACGGCCGCGCGAGCCGTTCCCGGGCGGGCCGCGTGTCTCCCGGCCGGCCCCGCCCCGTGCCCCTTCCCTGGCCTCCGCCGCGCGACCTGGCGCCGGGGACCAGGAATCCCCAATCCTCCCAAACCCCTTCCCGCCCGGCAGCTTGACAGGCTTGCGGCAAAACATGATATATCATGCATACTAATAAGAAGGTCGGCCCCGCCGGGAACGATCATGCATCTGGGAGGAAAAATGCTCACCTTGTCATCATCCAAGGCATGGGGCTTTGCCGCTGCCCTGTTGGCCGGCGCCGCCTTCGCGCCCGCGGCCGGCCATGCCCAGGCGCCGGCGCAGAAGCCGGCCGAGGTCACCATCGGCTTCGTCCTTCCGCTCTCCGGCGGCTCCGCCACCATCGGCAACCAGACCAAGATGGGCGCGCAGGTCGCGGCCGACCAGATCAATGAAAGCGGCGGCATCGCCTCCATGGGCGGCGCCAAGCTGAAGCTGATCTTCGCCGACAGCCAGTCCAAGCCCGACATCGGCGCCTCCGAGACCGAGCGGCTGATCCAGCGCGAGAACGTCTCGCTGCTCGTCGGCGCCTATAACAGCGCCGTCACCTTCCCCGCCTCCGAGGTCGCCGAGCGCTACAAGACGCCCTGGATCGTGACCGGCGCGGTGAAGGACGAAATCACCGAGCGCGGCTTCAAATACGTGTTCCGCCCCAACAACAAGGCCACCTACGACGCGCGCGAGCAGCTCGACGCCATCGATCTCCTCAAGAAGGAGAGCGGACAGGGCCCGAAGACCATCGGCCTGTTCTATGAAGGCTCCGACTGGGGCCGCTCGCACGTGGCGAACATCAAGAAGTTCGCCAAGGAACGCGGCTACGAGGTCACGCTCGACGAGAGCTTCCCGCCCAACCAGGTGGACTTCACCGCGCAGCTGCTGAAGATCCGCGCCTCCAAGCCCGACGCGCTGATCGTCGTGGCCTATACGCCGGACCATATCCTGTTTACGCGCCAGTATTTCGAAAACAAGATCAATATTCCCTACGGCATCCACTCGGTTGGCGGCGGCTCGGAAGACCCGTCCTATTATAAGGCCGTGCCGCAGAAGGCCGTAGACTATCTGTTCGTGCAGGAAGACTGGCAGATCGACCGCCTGAAGACCGACAAGGACCCGAAAGTGCTCGACGCCAACACCCGCTTCAAGACGCTGGCCGGCTACGACATCAACTCCTATGGCGCCCAGGGCGTCTCCAACCTGTACATCATCAAGGACGTGCTGGAGCGCGCCGCCTCGGCCGATCGCGAGAAGATCCGCGATGCGCTGGCCGCCACGGACATCACCTCCGGCATGCCGCTGATCGTCGGCTACCAGCGCATCAAGTTCGACGACCAGGGGCAGAACACCTTCGCGCACGGGGTGATCTCCGAGAATATCGGTGGCGAACGCCTCACCGTGTGGCCGCTGGAAAACCGCGCCGCCACCACCAAGCCGGTGTGGCCCGTGCCGGACTGGTCCAAGCGCTGACCCCCGCCTGAACGGCGGGGCCGCAGGGTCCCGCCGGTCTTTTTGCATGATGCCCCTTTGCCGAGAGCAAGGCTGGCACGAGGCAAGCCGGATCTCCCCCCCAACCCTCCCCCGCAAGCGGGAGAGGGAGCGCGCGAGACTAATCGTCGACCCTTTCGCCCGCCGATGCTGCACGGGTTCTTGCTTGGGCGTGCGGGTGAGGACTGCATCCGTCCCCTCTCCCGTGTGCGGGGGAGGGCCAGGAAGGGGAAGCGAAGCGAAGGCCGCACGCCCCCGGCCTTCGCCCAAAGCAACGCCTCATCCCGCCGACCAAATGACCTTACGGGAGTTTGATATATGGATCTGTTGACCCTCTCGTTCGCGGTCATCAACGGGCTTTTGATCGGCGGCATCTATGGCGGGGTGGCGCTGGGACTGAGCCTGATCTTCGGCGTCATGCGGGTGATCAATTTCGCCCATGGCTCGTTCCTGATGCTGGCCATGTATTGCTCCTATCTGCTGTGGGCGAGCCTCGGCCTGCATCCTTATGTGAGCATTCTCGCCACCGTGCCGTTCCTGTTCGTGGTGGGCTATTTCGTGCAGGGCGTGGTGATCTCGCCGCTGTTCAAGCGCGAGCGCGCCCTGGTGGTGGAGCCCACGAGCGCGCTGCTGCTCACCGCCGGCGTCTATCTGGTGGTGGACAATATCGTGCTCATGGCCTTCGGGCCGGACGTGCGCTCGGTGGCTGTCGACATCACCTATGAATCCATCTTCGTCGCCGGCCTGCCCATCAATCTCGCCCGCCTTGTCGGATTTTTGGCCGCCATCGTGGTGGCGGCGGCGCTGTCCTTCTGGCTGAAGCATTCGGAGATGGGCCGGGCGATCCGCGCCACCGCGCAGAACCGCGATGCCGCTTCGCTCTCCGGCATCAATGTGCAGAGGGTCTACAACGTCACCTTCGGCCTCGGCTGCGCGGTGCTCGGCCTGTTCGGCGCGCTGCTGGTGCCGTTCTTCTCCATCACGCCGAACATCGGCCTGTCGTTCGGCATCAAGTCGTTCCTGGTGGTGGTGCTGGGCGGCATCGGCTCGATCCCCGGCTCGATCCTCGGCGGCCTGCTGCTGGGCGTGTTCGAATCCGTCGCCTCGCAATTCGTCACGGCGACCTCGGCCGCGATCTTCTCGTTCGGCCTGTTCATCGCGATCCTGCTGCTGCGGCCGGCCGGCCTCATGGGCCGGGCCTGAGGTTTCCCATGCGCACCAAAATCACCTTCGTCCTCGGCCTGCCGCTGCTGGCGCTCGCCCTCGCGATCCCGCTGTTCGTGACCGACAGCTACATCCTGCATTCCATGGCGATGGTCCTGTTCTTCGCCTATATGGCTTCGTCCTGGAACTTCGTGTGCGGCTATGTGGGCCAGCTCTCGCTCGGCCATTCAGCCTTCGCCGGGGTGGCGGGCTATGTGACCGTGCTGCTGTTCACCCAGCTCGGCCTTACGCCCTGGATCGGCATGCTGGCGGGCGGGGCGTTCGCGGCCCTGCTCTCGGTGCCGGTGGGCTATGCCACCTTCCGCCTGAAAGGGCCCTATTTCACGCTGACCACCATCGCGTTCGCGGAAATCCTGCGCATCTGGCTGGAGAATACCGACGATTTTCTCGGCATTCCGCTGAAGGGCGCGCAGGGGCTCACCGTGCCGCCGGTGGGGGGCTCGAATTTCCTCGCCTTTCAGTTCGACGGCAAGGTGCCCTATTATTACATCATCCTCGCCATGCTGGTGGGCGTGATGGCGGCGACCGCCTTGATGGAGCGCTCGCGCCTCGGCTTTTATCTCAAAGCCATTCGCGGCGACCGCGACGGGGCGGAGGCGCTGGGCGTCGATCCCACCCGCTACAGCCTGACCGCGCTCGCCATCAGCGCCTTCCTCACCGGGCTCGGCGGCGCCTATTACGCGCAGCTGTTCCGCTACATCAATCCCGAGCGGAACATGGGCATCGATCTGTCCATCGACATGGCCATCATGACCATTGTCGGCGGCCAGGGCACCATCCTCGGGCCGACGCTCGGCGCGCTGCTGCTGCATCCCATCGGCGAGATGGTGCGCGCCACCATCGGCGGCAGCTTCCTCGGCCTGCATCTCATCCTGTACGGCATCATGCTGATGCTGGCGGTGATCTATTTTCCGAAGGGCATCATCGTGCCGCTGCAACGCCTGCTGGACGGCCGCAAGGCCAAGCCGGCGACAGGCCGCAAGGGCGTGAAGGCCGACGCGCTGGAGGGCAAGGGGCAATGAGCGCGACGCAAAAAATCCTGGAAGTGAAGGGCATCTCCAAAAGGTTCGGCGGCGTGCAGGCGGTCTCCACCTTGTCCTTCCACCTGAACCAGGGCGAGATCCTCGGCCTGCTCGGCCCCAACGGCGCGGGCAAGACCACGGCCTTCAACATGATCGCCGGCGCGATCCGCTCGGACACCGGCGAAATCCTGTTTGAGGGACGCAGCCTCGCCAATCTCAAGCCGTGGGACATCTGCCGCCTCGGCATCGCGCGCACCTTCCAGCTCTCCAAGCCGTTCGGCGGGCTCAGCGTGCTGGAGAATGTGATGGTCGGCAGCTTCGTGCGCACGTCGGCAGAGGCGGAAGCCCGCGCCGAGGCGCAGAAGGTGGTGGACTTCCTCGACATGGGCGCAAAGGCCCACACCGACGCCGACGACCTCACCGCCTTCGACCGCCGCAAGCTGGAACTGGGCCGCGCGCTCGCCACCAAGCCGCGCCTGCTTTTGATGGACGAGGTGGTGGCTGGCGCCACCCCCAACGAGGCCGGCGAGATGGTGCATCTGGTGCGCAAGGTGCGCGACCTCGGCATCACCATTCTGATCGTGGAGCATGTGATGAAGGTCATCATGGGCCTGTCGGACCGGGTGATCGTGCTCGACTACGGCAAGCTGATCGCCGACGGCCCGCCCAAGGACGTGGTGCGCCAGCCGGACGTCCTCAAAGCCTATTTCGGAGAGCGCTATGTCGACGCCCGCGCTTGAGGTCCGCGATCTGTGGTCCGGCTATGGCGACCAGGACGTGCTGCGCGGCATCAATTTGGTGCTGGAGCCGCGCACCATCGTCGCTTTGATCGGCGCCAACGGCGCCGGCAAGTCCACCTTGCTGCGCACCCTCTCCGGCCTGCTGCGGCCGCACCGGGGCGAGGCGAAGCTCTATGGCGAAAGCATCTTCTGCCTCCCGCCCCACAAGGTGGTGGAAAGCGGCTTCGTGCAGTCGCCCGAGGGCAAGCAATTGTTCCTCGGCATGTCGATCCGCGAGAACCTGCTGGTGGGGGCGCAGAACAAGCGCGCCCGCGCGCGCCGCGACCAGACGCTGGAGGAAGTGTTCGAGCTGTTCCCCATCCTGCGCGAGCGCCAGGCGCTGAACGCCTCCACCCTCTCGGGCGGGCAGCAGCAGATGGTGGCGGTGGGCCGTGCGCTCATGGCCCTGCCGCGCGTGCTGGCGCTGGACGAGCCCTCGCTCGGCCTCGCCCCCATCATGGTGGATCGCCTGTTCGAGAGCATCGCCAAGATCAAGGAGCGCGATCTCACGATCCTGATCATTGAGCAGAACGTATTCCAGGTGTTGGAAATGGCCGATTACGGCTATGTGCTTGAGAACGGCGTCATGACGCTGAGCGGCACCGGGGCGGAACTCCTCGCGGACGACCATCTGCGCGCCAGCTATCTCGGCCTGTGACGGCCGCCAGAAAGAGACACAGGGACGGAGACCTTTCGTGAGCAGCACCAAGATCGCCATCGTCACCGGGGGCGGCACCGGCATCGGCCGCGCCGTCGCGGAACGCCTTGTTGAGTCGGGCTACACGCCGCTCGCCGTCGGCCGCGACAAGGATGCGGATTTCGCGCTCGACTTCGCCGAGCTGGACGTGACCGACGCCGCCGCCATCGCCGCGCTGGCGGTGCGCTATTCCGAGGTGTCGGCGGTGGTGAATTGCGCCGGCATGATCCTGCACGACATGAAGGAATTCGAGCCGGAGGGCTTCCGCCGGGTGCTCGACGTCAACCTCACCGGCTCCCATCTCGTCACCATGGCGTTCCGCAAGGCGCTCGCGGCGGCGGGCGGCAGCGTGGTGAACATCGCCTCCATGTGGAGCTATTTCGGCTCCGGGCGGAACCCGGCCTATGCCTCGTCCAAGGGCGCGGTGGTGCAGCTCACGCGCTCGCTGGCGGTGGCGCTGGCGCCGGAAAAGATCCGCGTGAATGCGGTGGCGCCGGGCTGGATCGAAACCCGCCTCTCGGCCGGCGCCCTGCAGAATCCCGAGCGCGCGGCGCCCATCATGGCGCGCATTCCCATGCAGCGCTGGGGTTCGCCGGCCGATGTGGCGGAAGTGGTGAACTTCCTGCTCTCTCCGGCGGCGGGCTATGTGACCGGCGCGATCATTCCGGTGGACGGTGGCTACGGCATCGCCTGAGGGTTTTTCAGGGCGGGCACGAGCGTGCTCCCCGCTCGGGCCTGCCGCCTCCCAGCCCTCCCCCGCACGCGGGAGAGGGCGCGCATTGGCGCTGATCGAGAACCGCCCCTCCAGCACGAGCCATAGATCCCCTCTCCCGTTTGCGGGGGAGGGTTAGGGAAGGGAAATCGGGCCGCACGGGCCGTGAGCAAACTGCGCCCCTACCCCAGCCGCTGGGCGACGCCATCCTTGCCGGCGGGCGCGCGCGATTGCGCCTCCACCCAGGCCACCAGCACGCGGCCCCATTCGATATCCGCCTGGATCGCCTCGCGCGCGGCCGCCGGATCGCGGGCGCGCAGCGCGGTGAGCACGTCGTAATGCTTGTGCTCCTTGCCGGCGATCTGGCGCGGCGGCATGGTGGAATGGAACACGCTCAAGAGCGGCCCCATCAGCGTCCACATGTTCTCGACGATGGATTCCACCCGCGGCAATTGGGCGATCTCCAGCAGCGCGAAATGGAAGTCGCGGTTCTTGATGCTGGCTTTCTTGGGATTGGTCGCCGCCGCCTCGATGAATTCGGCCTGGATCGCTTCCAGCTTGCGCAATTGCTTGTCGGTGATCAGCCGCGCCGCCCGCTCCGCCGCCACCCCTTCAAGCTGCACGCGGATGAGCTGGATCTCCTGCAGGCGTGCGGCATCCAGCAGCGGCACGTGGATGGCGGTGGCGGCCTTCATCTCCAGCGCCTGCTCGCTCACGAGGCGAAAGATCGCCTCGCGCACGGGGGTGATGCTGGTGCCGAGCTCGGCCGCCAGCGCTGAGATGCGCAGGCGCTCGCCGGGCTCGAACTGCCCGTCGATCAGCGCCCGCCGGATGCGGCCATAGACCCGCGCCGACAGATTCTCTTTCTCGACTTGCTGCAGCTCGGCCATCGGATCCCGCGATTCCCTGCTTAAACCCTCAAAACATATATCATATTGCCGCCCGCAGCGCCTGCGACCCGGTGCCCGCGCGCGCTTCCAGCGCGAGGATGGCGGCGACGATCTCGGCCTCGTCCAGCACGCGGGGGAAATGGCGGGCGTGGGGCGCAGTGAGGGTGAGGCGCGCGATGGTCTCGGCTTCCTCGCGCGTCGGCCCGGCGCCGGAGAGCGCGGCAAGGCTCGCCGGCAGGCCGATGCGGCCGTAGAAGGCGATGAGATCGTCCATGAAGGCCGCGTCCCGGCGTTCCAGGACCAATTGCACGAGCCCGCCATAGGCCACCTGCAAGCCATGGAGGGCATTGGCATATTTCGGCACGGCGGAGAGCCCGCGCGTCATGGAATGGGAAATGGAGAGGCCGCCGCTCTCAAACGAGAGCCCGCTCATCAGCACGGTCGCCTCCACCACCAGATCGAGCGCATCGTCGGCGCTCTTGCGGTCCACGGCGGCGAGCGCGTCCTCGGCATGGGCGCGCAGCACGTCGTAGCAGCCGCGCGCGAGGATCAGCGCGGTTTCCACGGGGGCCGCGCCGTAGATGTTCTTGCCCTTGGCGCGCACGCACTGTTCCACCTCGAACAGCTTCACCACCGCATCGCCGATGCCGGCGAGGAACAGATGGCGCGGCGCCTGGGCGATCACCTGCGTATCCACCACCACGAGGTCGGGATTGGCGGGGAGCTTCTCCACCGCCAGCAGGCGGTGGTGCTCGTCATAGAGCACGTAATTGTGGCTGGTGGGCGCGTCGGTGGAGGCGATGGTGGGGATGGTCGCGACCTTGGCGCCGAGCCGCCCGGCGAGCGCCTTGCCGGCATCGATGCACTTGCCGCCGCCGGCCGCCGCCACCAGGCTCGGCACGCGCGCGCCGCACTCCGCCACCAGCCGGTCCACCTCTGCGGGCGAGCTTTCGCCGCCGAACGCAATGCGCCGCAGGTCCACGCCGGCGGCGGCGCAGGCTTGCGCGATCCGCGCGCCATGGGCAGCGTCGATGAACGGGTCGATCACCAGCACCGCATCGGTGGCGATGCGGGCGATTTCCGTGCCCAGATGATCGAGCGCGCCAGCGCCCTGGATGTAGCGACGCGGGGCTCCGAAGACCTTCATCATTGCTTTTCCTCGACGGCGCGTTGGCCGCGCCAGATGTGAGTTTGAAGGATTGCCAATGCCCTTAACACGGCAATCGCATTTGGATGAGAATATGATATATCGTGTATGAGCGACCTGCAATTCGCCGCCCGAAGAAACCGCCGCAGGGCCGCCGCTTGAGGCTCGGCGGAGCCCCCTCACCCGCCCGCAGGCATGCGACCTCTCCCCGGCGGGGAGAGGTAACGAGCGGCATGTGCGGGAAACGACCCTCCTCTCCCCGCCGGGAGAGCGCCGGGGTGAGGGGCGCAACGCCGGATCTCCTTGCACAAGGATATATCATATTTTATGACTAGCTGGACGAAGCGCGAAAGCGCCGCTTCGCCGCATCAAGCCGCCCGCACCCTCGCACCGCGAAGGCGGCCGGAACATTTGGGAGCCCACATGAGCGCGGCCGCAAGCCCATCCTCACCGCCCGACCATCGCGCGTCGAATTTCCGGCCCACCCCGGAAACCATCGCGATGCTGCGGGAAAAAGCGCGCTTCGTGCGCCTGGAGACCATCCGGCTGATCGAAGTGGCCAAGGTCGGCCATTACAGCTCGGTCTTCAGCGCCGCCGAGATTTTCGCGGCGCTCTATTACGACATCATGGACATCGAGAAGGGCAATCCGACCCGGCCGGATCGCGACCGCTTCCTGATGGGCAAGGGCCACGCCGCCGTCGGCCTGTTCCCGATCCTGGCCGAGTTCGGCTACATCGCGAAAGAGGTGCTGGACAATTACACCCGCCTCGGCAACCCGCTCGGCGACCATCCCGACATGCGCAAGGTGCCGGGCATCGATTTCTCCTCCGGCTCCATCGGCCACGCCCTTTCCGCCGGCCTCGGCATGGCGCTCGGCGGGCGCATGCAGAAGCTTAATTTCAACGTGTTCGTCATGCTGGGCGACGGCGAGATGCAGGAAGGCCAGGTGTGGGAAGCGGCCCTTTCCGCTGCCCACCACAAGGCCTCCAAACTGGTTGCCATCATCGACCGCAACGGCTTCCAGCTGGACGGCGCCGTGGACGATGTCATGGGCATCGAGCCGCTGGACGAGAAATGGCGCGCCTTCGGCTGGGAGGTGCACGTCGTCGACGGGCACAATCTCGAAGCGTTGACGACGCTCCTGCGCCAGGTGAAGGCGGACGAAAGGCGCACCAAGCCCTGCTGCATCATCGCCCGCACCGTGAAGGGCAAGGGCGTCTCCTACATGGAAACCGAGCCCGGCTGGCACCTCGGCTATCTCGATCCCTCCGACGCGAAGATCGCGGTCGAAGAAATCATGAACAGGGACATCTGAACCATGAGCGAAACCCTGTCCCCCAATCGCCCGCTCTCGCCCAATTCCTGGCAATACCGGGAAATCAACGCCAAGACCCCCGGCCTCAGCTATCTGTCGGATGCACTGATCTCGCTGGCCGAAGCCGGCGAGCCCGTGGTGGCCGGCTCCGCCGACCTGCAATATTCCAACGGCCTCGCCAAGTTCGCGCAGCGCTATCCCGACCGCTACATCCAGTTCGGCATTTCCGAGCAGAACATGGTGACGGCGGCGGCGGGCCTCGCCACCACCGGGCTCAAGCCCTATGTGGCGACCTTCGCCTCCTTCCTCGGGCTTCTGTGCTGCGAGCAGATCCGCATGGATGTCGCCTATTGCGGCCAGCCGGTGCGGCTCATCGGCCACCACACGGGCATTTCGCTCGGCTTCTACGGCACCTCGCACCACGCGACCGAGGACATTTCCACCATGCGCGCGATCGCGGATCTCACCGTGGTCTCGCCCGCCGACGGCCCGCAGCTCGCCGCCGCCATCAAGGCCTCGGCGCACTATCCCGAGCCGATCTATTTCCGCATCGGCCGCGGCCGCGAGCCGGATGTCTACGGGCCGGATGTCACCTTCGTATTCGGCAAGGCCATCGAGCATTTCGCGGGCGATGAGATAACCATCATCGCCTGCGGCCTGCCGGTGCATTCGGCGCTTGAGGCGGCGCGCAAGCTGAACGCGGCGGGCCGCTCGGTGGGGGTCATCGACATGCCCACCATCAAGCCCATCGACAAGGCGGCGATCCTGAAGGCGGCCGCGCGCTCCAAGGTGCTGATGACGGCCGAGGAGCACAATGTGCTCGGCGGCCTCGGCAGCGCGGTGGCCGAAGTGCTCACGGAAGTTGGCGCGGGCGTAAAACTGATCCGCCACGGCATCCATGACGAATACAGCCTGATTGCCCCGCCGACCCATCTCTATGCCCATTACAAGCTCGACGCCGCCGGCATCGAGCACGTGGTGCTGAACGCCATCGGTGGTGCCAAGGGCTGAAGTGGGATCTCCGCAACGCCCCCTCTCCCTGCCGGGGAGAGGGTCGGGGTGAGGGGGCCACGAACACCAGCCGACACACGCCAAGGCATATCTCGCGCCCCGGCCTCCACCGCAGCGCACAGCACGCCGTCCACGTCTTTGCTACCATGCCGGCAAGCGGACAACCGCGATCGCCCGTAACGGGAGGAAACCGAAGAATGACCCAGCCTCAGCATCGCCCCGCCGCCCCCATCGACGAGAAGTGGCAGCCCTATCGCAAGCCCCAGCCGGCCGAGGCGCGCCCCGAACTGGTGGTGCCGAACGCCATTCCCACAGATGAGCGCGTGTGGGTGCCGCTGGAGGAGAATGTGTGGTTCCGCCCGCTGCTGCTTTCCGCCTCCAGCGGCTATTGGATGAACCTGCTGAAGGTGCGCAAGGCCGGCGTGCTGTCCCGCCACCGCCACCCGCTGCCGGTGCACGGCTATGTCATCAAGGGCTCCTGGCGCTATCTCGAACACGATTGGATCGCCACCGAAGGCGGATATGTCTATGAGGCGCCGGGCGAGACCCACACCCTCGTTGTCGATCCCCATGTGGAAGAGATGATCACCCTGTTCCAGGTGAACGGCGCGATGATCTATGTGGACCCGGACGGCAATGTGACCGGCTTCGACGATGTTTTCACCCGGATCGACAAGTGCCGCGCCCATTATGCCGGCAATGGCCTCGGGGCCGACTATATCGACCAGTTCATTCGCTGAATTTCGCGGAAATCGCGGCGAAATCCACGTCAAAGCCCGGCGATCCTGTCGGCGCGCCGAAGTTCGACCGAATCTCCACGGAAGAGGACGAACAAGGGCCGAGATCGCCTTTCGCGGTGATGTTCGTCCGCGCAGCCGGCATGAAATTCGGCGATCTGGCATCGGCGCGTTCGCCCGCGGGCGCGCAAGCGACGAAGGCAGGCGCATGCTCCGCACCATGGACGATTTCGACATCCTGATCCTGCCCGGCTGGGCCAATGCCGGGCCGGACCACTGGCAAACCCAATGGCAGCAAGCCTTTCCCGCCCTGCGCCGGGTGGAGCAGGACGAGTGGCTGCGGCCGGTCTATGCCGATTGGGCGGCCCGCCTGTCGGAACAGGTCGCCCTCTGCCGCAAGCCGGCCGTGCTGGTCGCCCACAGCCTCGGCACCTCCCTGGTGATGAAATGGGCCCATGAGGAACCGGCCGCAAAGGTCGCCGGCGCCCTCCTCGTCGCCCCCTCCGACCGCGACAGCCCGACCGCCGCCGAGCGGTCCGGATTCGCGCCTATGATCTTGAAGCCGCTGCCTTTTCCCTCGCTCGTCGCGGCCAGCCGGAACGATCCACACGTGTCGCTGGAGCGGGCGCGCACGTTCGCGCAAGCCTGGGGATCGCAGGTCGCGGACGTCGGTGCGCTGGGCCATATCGGCTCCGACGCCAAGCTGGGCCTGTGGCCCCAGGGGCTGGTGCTGCTGGGCCAGTTGCTCGCCACACTGGAACCTTGAGGCCGCCCTTCAGGACAGCGCCGGGCGCCGGCGAGGCGAAGCTATCTGATTGTTTTTCGAGGCGATTCCCAATTCCAGGCTGTCGGCGATGCGGCGGGCGCGGATGATGAAATGCGTCGCAGCAGCCGGCGGGCACAGCTCCCGTGCGGTCGCCTCGAACAGGTCCAGCCAGCGGTCGAAATGGACGCCGGAAATCGGCAGGGGCAAATGGCGCGGCATGGGCTGGCCGTGGTAGCGGCCCGTCATGAGCGCCACGGACGACCAGAAAAGACAAAGCTTTTCAAGATGATCGCCCCAGTCGACGACCCGCTCCTCGAAGATCGGGCCGATCAGCGCGTCGCCCCGCACCCGGTCGTAGAACGTGAAGACGAGGCTGCGGATCATCGCCTCGTCGATGCCGGTTTCGGCCATGATGGCGCGGGTTGCTTCCGCGCGGCGGGCGATCATCTGCTCGCTCTCGCCGCTGACGATACGCTCGCGCGCCGTCTCCTCGGCCATGGCCGCCCTCCTCCGCGCGCACCGGCGATCGCGCCATGTGCCTGATAAGCCAAGGGCTTAGCCGCGCCCCGGCAGAACCGCAATCCGGGATTTCCCGGAGGCGGGCAGCGCCGCTCAGGCGCTGGACGCGGCACGCGCAAGCTTCTCGAACCGCTTCACCACCCGCTCGCGCCGCAGCCGCGAGAGCTTCTGAAGCCAGAAGATGCCGTCCAGCTGGTCGATCTCGTGCTGCAAGCACACGGCCAGCAGCCCGTCCGCCTCCACTTCCTGGGGCGTTCCCTCAAGGTCCTGATATTGCACGCGAACCCGCGCCGGGCGCTCCACCTCGTCGACCACGCCCGGCATGGAGACGCTGCCCTCGGGGTGGCGTCCGAGCTCGGGCGAGGACCAGCTGACGCGCGGATTAACGTAGATCCGCGTGTGCCCCTCCTCCGGAAGGTCCAGCACCACCAGCCGCAGCGGCACGCCGACGTGGGGCGCGGTGATCCCGATCCCAGGTGCCGCCTTCATGGTGTCGCGCAGATCCTGCGACAGGGCCGCGAGGGCCGCATCGAACTGAGTCACCTCGGCCGCCGCCTGCCGCAGCCTCGGATCTGGAAACCGAACGATCTCACACACCGCCATGCCTGCTCCTCCGTCCCGCCTTCATAACGGGCCGCGCCGTCCAGGGCATCCATGTAGCGTCGTAGCCCGGCATCATTCCGTTAGGGAAATTCATCCCGCTTGCGCTGCATCAATCGCGCCGCCCCGGTGCGCGCCTACCCTCCCGGCAGAAGGACGTGCCGCGCCCATGTCTTGCAGGCTGCCTTTCAAGACTCTTTCCCGGGGCCCGACCTTCGATGAGGATAGGGGCGATGCCACAGTCTGCCGGAAAACTCCAGGACCAGACCGGCCCCGCCCCGCCGGAGCTGGAGAACGGCCTCACGGACGCGGAAGCGGCCGCGCGCCTGCGCCGCGACGGGCCCAATGAACTGCCAGCGGGCGAGCATCGCTCGCCGCTGAAGATCATTCTCGACACCATCCGCGAACCCATGTTCGCGCTGCTGCTGGCGGCGGGCCTACTGTATTTCGTGGTCGGCGATCCGACCGAGGCGGTGATCCTGTTCGGCTTCGCCACGCTGTCCGTGCTGATCGCGGTGGTGCAGGAATTGCGCACCGAACGCGCCCTCGAGGCCCTGCGCGACCTCTCCAGCCCGCGCGCCTTGGTGATCCGCGACGGCGTGCAGAAGCGTATTCCCGGGCGCGAGGTGGTGCGCGGCGATCTGATCGTCATCGCCGAGGGCGACCGGGTGGCGGCCGATGCCCTGCTGATCGCCACCGCCGCGCTGGAAATCGACGAATCCCTGCTCACCGGCGAATCGGTGCCGGTGCCGAAGGCCTCCGCCTCCGCCGGCGAGATCGCCGGGCGCGGCGAACTCCATGCGGATACGGACGACCGCAGCGCGGCTTTCTCCGGCACACTGGTGGTGCGCGGGCAAGGGCGGGGCATCGTGGTCGGCATCGGCCGAAAGACCGAACTCGGCCGCATCGGCCAGAGCCTCGGCACCATTGAGCGCGAACCCCCGCGCCTGCGCGCGCAAACCCGGCGGCTGGTGCGCCTGTTCGCCGTGGCTGGCATCTCCATCAGCATTCTCGCCGCCGTGCTCTACGGGCTTGCAGGCAACGATTGGACCAGCGCGACGCTGGGCGGCATCGCGCTCGCCATGGCCATGCTGCCGGAGGAATTTCCGCTTATTCTCACGGTCTTCACCGTCATGGGCGCGATCCGCATCGCCAAGGCCCGCGTGCTGACGCGGCGCGCGGCGGCAATCGAGGCGCTCGGCGCCGCGACCGTGCTGTGCACAGACAAGACCGGCACGCTCACCCAGAACCGCATGACCGTGGTGGAGCTGCGCGACGCCGAAGGCGCGCCGGTGGATCTTTCGGACGCAGACACGGCCCTCGCGCCCGAGGCGGCGCACCTCGCGCTGCTTGCGGCGCACTCCAGCCGCGACCGCACCTTCGACCCCATGGAGCGCGCCTTCCACGACCTCGCCGCCCGCGCCGGGAGCACGCCGCCATGGCCGCCCGTGGCGGTCTGCGATTTTGATCTGCGCGACGATCTCCCCGCCATGGCGCGGGCCTGGGGCATGGCCGACGAGACGCCTCGCCTCGCCGCCAAGGGCGCGCCGGAGGCCATCGTGCGCCTCTGCCGCCTGCCTCCCGGAAAAGCCCAGCAGGCGCTAGCCGCCGCCGCCGACATGGCGGGACGCGGTCTGCGGGTGCTCGGCCTTGCCGAAGGCGAATTGCGCGAAGCGGCGGACCCTCGCCTGGAGGGGCAGGACCTCGCCTTCCGGGGCCTGATCGCGCTTGCCGATCCGCTGCGGCCCGGCGTGCGGGAGGCGGTGGGCGAATGCCGCGCCGCCGGCATCCGCATCGCCATGGTCACGGGCGATCATCCCGCCACCGCCGCCGCCATCGCGCGTGCCGCCGGGCTCGAGGCAGAGCCGGTGCTCACTGGGCGGGAGCTCGCCGCGCTCGATCCGCAGGCCTTCGCAACGGCGGTGGCGCAAGCGGCGGTGTTCGCGCGCATCGTGCCGGAGCAGAAGTTGAAGATCGTCGAGGCCTTGAAGGCGCAGGGCGCCATTGTCGCCATGACCGGCGACGGGGTGAACGACGCGCCCGCCCTCAAGTCGGCCCATATCGGCATCGCCATGGGCGGACGCGGCACGGACGTCGCCCGCGAGGCGGCGGCGATGGTGCTGCTGGACGACGATTTCAATTCCATCGTGCGCACCATCCGCCTCGGCCGGCGCACGTTCGACAATCTGCGCAAGGCCATGGGCTATGTGCTCGCCATGCATGTGCCGATCGCCGGGCTCGCCTTCCTGCCGCTCGCGCTCGGCCTGCCGCCGCTGCTCGGGCCACTGCATATCGCGTTCCTGGAAATGGTGATCGACCCGGTCTGCTCCATCGCCTTCGAGGCCGAGCCGGAGGAGCCGGACCTGATGCAGCGCCCGCCGCGCAAGGCCACTGACGCCCTTCTGCCGCCCGCGCTGATGGCCTGGAGCGTGATCCAGGGGCTCGCTGCCTTTGCCGCCGCGGGCGGCGTCTATGTGCTATCCCTGTATGCCGAATTGCCGCCGGATGTGGTGCGCGGGCGCGCCTTCCTCACCCTCATTCTCGCCAGCGTCGGGCTGATCGTCGTGGACCGCTCCTTCAGCTCCTCGCTGCTGACGGCGCTGACCCGGCCCAATTCCGCTCTGGTTGCGGTGATGGGCCTGGCGGCGGTCATGCTGGTGATCGTGCTCGACGTGCCGCCGGCGGCCGCGCTGTTCCGGTTCGGCCACGTGGGCCTCGCCGGGGTCGGCATCGCCTTCGCCGCGGCGATCGCCATGATGCTGGTGCTGGAACTCGCCAAGGCCCTGGGCATCGCCGCGCGGCTGCGGCGCTGAAAAGCCTCTAAGGCACCAGCACCGCCGCGCCCTGGAAGCGGCCGGCCCGCAGATCCGCAAGCGCCTCGTTCGCCCGTTCCAGCGGGTAAACGGTGGTGGTCGTCTTCACCCCGGCCTTTGGCGCGAGCGCGAGGAATTCGTGCGCATCCGCGCGCGTGAGATTGGCGACGGACAGCACCTGCCGCTCCTCCCACAGGATGGAATAGGGGAATTGCGGAATGTCACTCATGTGGATGCCGCCGCACACCACGCGCCCGCCCTTGCGCACCGCCCGCAAAGCGTTCGGCACCAGCGCGCCGACGGGGGCGAAGAGGATGGCGGCGTCAAGCGGCTCGGGCGGCGTTTCGTCCGAGCTGCCGGCCCAGCGGGCGCCGAGGGAAAGGGCCATCGCCTGCGCGGCCGTGTCCCCCGCGCGGGTGAAGGCATAGACCTCGCGTCCCTGCCAGCGGCACACCTGGGCCAGGATGTGGGCCGCCGCGCCGAAGCCATAGAGCCCGACGCGCCGCCCTTCGCCGGCTTTCACGAGGGAGCGCCAGCCGATCAACCCCGCACACAGCAAAGGCGCTGCCGCCACCGGATCGTCGAAGCCGTCGAGCGGAAAGGCGAAATCGGCATCCGCCACCACATGGGAGGCGAAGCCGCCGTCGCGGGTGAAGCCGGTGAAGGCGGGCGTGTCGCACAGGTTTTCCTGGCCCGAGGCGCAATAGGGACAATGCCCGCAGGTGTGGCCGAGCCAGGGAATGCCGACCCGCGTTCCGAGCGCCGGGCGCGTCACCCCTTCCCCCAGCGCCTCCACAATGCCAACGATCTCGTGGCCCGGCACAATGGGCAGCACCGGGTTCGGCAGATCGCCGTCCACCACGTGCAGGTCGGTGCGGCACACCGCGCAGGCCTCTACCCGCACCCGGATTTCGCCAAAGGCAGGGATGGGAGCGGGCCGCTGTTCCAGCACCAAAGGCGCGCCGATGGTGTGGAGGACCATGGCCTTCATGTCGTGCTCCCGTCGGGCCTGAAGGCGGGGTTTCAGGCCGCGCCGCGCTCGGCCGCGTCCGCGCCCGGCGGCAGGATCACCATGCCGGACATGGGCTCGACCCACACCAATTGATCGACCACGCTGGTCACGCCCGGTACGTTCTCCGCGCAGACCCGCGCCGCCATGCGCTCGCGGTCATCGAAGATGGTGCCGCGCAACTCGGCGACGCCGTTTTCCAAATGCACCCGGATCAGCCCGCTGCCGCTCCAGGGCTGCCGCGCCAGCTCGGACAGAATGGCGGCGCGCAGGCGCGCATCGTCGGTCTCAACCACCGAGGCGGTCGGCAGCGCGGCGGCCAGGGCCCGCAGCAGGTCCGACCGGGAGATGATGCCGACCAGCTTTCCATTCTCGACCACCGGTAGGCGCTTCACCCGGGCCCGCGTCATGGTCTCGACGATCTCGGAGAGCGGCGCGTCCTTGGTGGTGGTGAGCACGTCGCACGTCATCACCTCTTCCACCTTGCGGCCGTGGGCGTGGACATATTCCTCCGCCTCTTTGCCGGGGCTCGCGATCAGTTCCAGCCACCAGGAGCGTTTGACCTGCGTGCCGAGTTCGGCGCGCCGTAGGAAATCGCCCTCGGTGACCATGCCGACGAGCGTGCCGTCCTTGGCGACGACCGGCAGGCCGCTGATGTGTTGCGCCAGCATCAGGCGCGCGGCATCGGCGATGGATGTGGTGGGTTCAACGCTGATGACCGGCGTGGTCATCACATTCGCAACGCGCATGGTCGCCTCCCGCGGCTCCCGCTGAATGAAGTGCAGTTCGCATTGTGGCCCGCAGGCGGGATGCTGCATTGAGCCGCATCAACACTACCCGGACACCCTCATTGTGCTCCAAGCAGGGCCTTGCGGAACCGCAGGGCCGCCAGCGCGAAGAACGCCGCGCCGATGGCGAGCAGCGCCAGGAGCTGCGGCCAGACGATAGCCAATCCAGCGCCGCGGTAAAGGATCGCCTGCGAGAGCGCCACGAAATGCGTCGAGGGCGAAAACTGCATCACATTCTGCAACCAAGCCGGCATGCTTTCCAGCGGCGTGGTGCTGCCGGAAAGCAGGTTCATGACGATCAGGATCGGCATCACGATCAGTCCGAACTGGGCCATGGAGGTGGAGACGGTCGCCACAAGAATGCCGAGCGAGGTGACCGAGAATTGATAGGTGACGGTCGCCAGAATGAACAAGGCGAGCGAGCCTTGCACCGGCACCGCCAGGATGTGTTCCACCACCACCACCAGCGACAGAATGGCCGCGACGACGATGACGAGCCCGTTCGCCCAGATCTTCGCCAGCATTATTTCGATGGGGGTCACCGGCATCACCAGCAGATGCTCGATGGTGCCGTGCTCGCGTTCGCGGATCAGCGCCGCGCCCGAGAGGATGACCGCCAGCATGGTGATGTTGTTGATGACCTGCATCACCGCCGTGAACCAGGCGGACTTGAGGTTGGGATTGAATTTCGCGCGCATCACCACGGCGATGGGCTGCGCCTGGGTGGTGCCCGGCAGGGCGGTGCTGACTTCCTGGAGGATGATGTTCTGAAGGTAGGACGCGCCGTTGCCCGCCTGGGACATGGCGGTGGCGTCCACATCGATCTGCACCGTCGGATGCTTGCCGGAAATGGCGTCCTGCTCGAATTTCGGCGGGATCTCCACCACGAACACGAAGCGGCCGGAATCCATCACGCTGTCGATCTCGTTGGCGCCGATCAGCACCGGCTCCTTGAAGAAGGGCTTCAGGATCGCCGCCCGCACCTGCCGCGAGAGCGCCGACTGGTCCTCGTCCACCACCGCGACGGCGGCATTTTCCACCTCGAACTTCGCGCCGCTGGCCACCGCATAGATGGCGAAGGTGAAGGTATAGACGATCAGCCCCAGTAGCACCGGATCGGCCTTGAGGCTGTAAAGCTCCTTGATGCCGAGGCGCCAGATGCGCATGAGGCGGGCGCGCATGTCAGGCGCCCTGCTTGCGCAGCGCGAGCACCGCCGCGCCGATGAAGCCGAGCGCAAACAGCACCAGCACCGCGATGTTGGGCCACAGCGCGGCAAAGCCGAGCGCTTTCGCGAAAACCCCGACGCTCACCGGCTGATACCAGGCGGCGGGAAAGGCGAGCCCCATCAGCCGCGCCCCGCCGGAGAGCGAGGACACTGGCACCAGCAGGCCGGAAAAATTCACCGCCGGAAGGATGGCGAGGATCGAGGTTGCGAAGATCGCCGCGACCTGGCTGGAAACGAAGCTCGAGACGAACAGGCCGAAGCCGGTGGTGGCGAACACATAGGCGAGCGAACCCAGCGCCAGCGTCGCGAAAGACCCCTTCAGCGGCACCTGGAAAAACAAGGTGGCCAGCACCACCAGCGACAGAAAGCTCAGGAAGGCGATGAAGACATAGGGCAATTGCTTGCCCAGCAGGAATTCCACCTTGGTGACGGGCGTGGATTGGAAATTGGAGATGGAGCCGGTCTCCTTCTCCTTGACGATGCCGAGCGCGGTCATCACCGCCGGGATCAGCACCAGCATCAGCACGATCACGCTCGGCACGATGGCGTTGACGCTCTTGAACGCCTGATTATAGCGGAAGCGGGTGTCGATCTCGATCGGGTAGAGCGGCACCGCATGGCCATAGCGCCGCAGCATTTCGTCGGCCATATAGGTTTGCGCAAGGCCGGAGACGTAGCCGCGCGTGGTCTCGGCGCGGAACGGCATGGCGCCGTCCACCCATACCCCGACCTCGGGCTGGCGGTCGCGCTGCAATTGCTTGCCGAAATCTGACGGCACCTCGATCGCCACCGAGAGTTCGCCGCTCTTCATGCGCGTATCGAGCTGCGTTGTGGAATTGATGGGCGCCTTCTCGGTGAAATAGCGCGAGCCCTGGAAGCTTTCGAGCAATTGCCGGCTCTGGGCGCTCTGGTCCTGGTCGAAGGCGGCGTAGGGCAGATGCTCCACGTCGAACGACACGCCATAGCCGAAGGTGAACAACAGCAGCACCGGGCCGATGAAGGCGAAGGCGAGGCGGGCGGGATCGCGCAGGATCTCCAGCGTCTCGCGCCACGCATAAGCCCACAGGCGGCGCAGATCGACCCGGCGCGGCGGACCGGACGATGCCGGAACAGCGGCTTCGGAGACCGCCGCGTCGCCCTCCTGCCCCATGCCGGCCTGCTCCAGCACGGCGATGAACACCGCTTCCAGCGACTGCGTCTTGCGCTCCGCCTTCAGTGCGTCCGGCGTTCCGACCGCCAGCACCTTGCCCTGATGCATCAATGAGATGCGGTCGCAGCGCTCGGCCTCGTTCATGAAATGGGTGGAGAGAAAGATCGTCACCCCGTCCTCGCGCGACAAGGCGATCAGCTGTCGCCAGAAGCCGTCCCGCGCCACCGGATCGACACCGGAGGTCGGCTCGTCCAGGATCAGGATCTCCGGCCGGTGGATGATCGCCACCGCGAGCTGCAAGCGCTGGCGGATGCCGAGCGGCAGGCTCTCCGGCCGCGTGTCCGCAACCTCGGACAGGTCGAAGCGGGTCAGCATTTCCTCTACGCGCGGCACGATAGTGTCGGGCGGCAGCTCGAACAATTGGGCGTGCAGCATCAGATTCTGCCGCACGGTGAGTTCGGTATAGAGCGAGAACGCCTGGGACATGTAGCCGACGCGGCGGCGCGTCTCCATGTCCCCGGCGTCGAGCTTCTGGCCGAAGAGGCGCGCCTCGCCCTCGCTGGCCGGCAACAGGCCGGTCAGCATCTTCATGGTGGTGCTCTTGCCCGAGCCGTTGGAGCCGAGAAAGCCGAAGATCTCGCCCTTTTCGATGCGAAAGCTCACATGGTCCACGGCCGTGAAGGCGCCGAAGCGGCAGGTGAGCCCTTCCGCCTCGATGGCCGGCACGCCGTCCTGCGGCACGCGGGGCACCTGCACCACCGGCCCGTCGGCACTGCGCGCCTCTTGCGGCAGCAGCGCCACGAAGGCCCGTTCCAGCGTCGACTCGCCGGTGCGGGTCTTGATCTCCCGCGGGCTGCCGCTGGCGATCACGTGGCCGTCGTGCAAAGCGGCGAGCCAGTCGAATGCGTCCGCCTCCTCCATATAGGCGGTCGCGACGATGACGCTCATGCCCGGCCGCCGCGCCCGCATGCGGGAGATGAGATCCCAGAACTGGCGGCGCGAAAGCGGGTCGATGCCGGTGGTCGGCTCGTCCAGGATCAGCAGATCGGGATCGTGGATCAGCGCCGTGCAGATGCCGAGCTTCTGCTTCATGCCGCCGGAGAGCTTGCCCGCCGGCCGGTCGGCGAACGGGGCAAGGCCTGTGGCGGCCAGCAGCTCGGCGCTGCGCGCCCGCCGCTCTGCCGCGCCCTGGCCGAACAGACGGCCGAAGAAATCGAGATTTTCCGCCACCGAGAGCGTGGGATAGAGGTTGCGCCCCAGCCCCTGGGGCATGAAGGCAATGCGCGCACCGGTGAGGCGCCGCAGCTCGCGGTCCGCCATGTTGGCGCCGAGCACCTCGACCGAACCGGCCTGGATCTTCGTGATGCCGGCGGCGAGCGAGAGCAAGGTGGATTTGCCCACACCGTCGGGGCCGATAAGGCCAGTCATGCAGCCGGAGGGGATCTCAAGGTCGACACCGCCGAGCGCGACCGTCTTGCCATAATGATGGACGACCCCGGCAAAGCGGACCGCCGCCTCGCTCATTGGGGAAGCTTCACGGCAAGTTCCGCCGGCCAGACCGCCGTGCGGCTGGTGCGCACGAAAGCGGTGCCGCGCACGCCGGTCTTCACCTGCGCCTCATATTGCTTCAGCAGGCTCGGCGCGATCTTCAGCTTCACCCGGAACATCAGCTTCTCGCGCTCGTCCGCCGTTTCCACCGTCTTGGGCGTGAACTGCGCCTCAGTGGCAACGAAGGACACCGTCGCCGGGATCACATAATCGGGCGCCGGATCGAGCACGATGCGCGCCTCGTCGCCGAAGCCGAGCCGCCCGGCCACGCGGGCCGGCAGGAACACCGTCATGTAGACGTCCGCAAGGTCGAGCAAGGTCGCGATCGGCGCGCCGGCGGCGACAACCTCGCCCGATTGCACGAGCTTGTATTCGATACGCCCGCGCCGCGGCGCGGTGAGCACGGAATCGTCGAGCTGGGAGCGAATGCGCGCCACGTCCGCCCGCGCGCTATCGGCGGCGGCCTGCGCTTGGTCGAAGCTGGCTTGAGCCGCCCGCTTGGCGCCTTCGGCCACGTTCATCTGGCTGCGCCGCTGATCCAGCGACTGGATGGTGCCATAGCCGCGCTCGCTCAAGGTCGCGGCTCGTTCGTATTCCTGGTGGGCGAGCAGCACTTCGCTTTCGCGCTGGGTGATGGCCGCCTGCGCCTCGGTCATGGCCTTTTCGGCACGGCGCACCTGCGCTTCCGCGCCCGAAAGCTGGGCATCGAGTTCGGCCGTGTCCATGCGCGCGACAACCGCGCCCTGGTCCACCGTCTGGCCCTCTTCCACCAGCACCTGGAGCACCCGGCCGGCGAATTTGGCGGAGATCAGGACCTGTTCCGCCTCGAGCCGCCCGTTGGTGCTGGTGATATCGGCCGGCAACTTGTTGCCCGCAAGCTTTTGCCAGAAGCCGTGCAGCCGATCGCCGAGGTTCTTGGACTCCTGCGCGGCGACAGGGCCCGCGCAGAGCGCGACGAGGGCGATCTGGCACGCGAAGAGAAGCGCGATCGGACGGCAGCGCACGAATGGACTCCTGCGAGCAAAAAACGCGGCAAGCGAAGGCTGGCAGATTTAGCGCAGCATCGCTGCCCTATCATTGACGCACATCATGCGCCTGTCCGTTCGCCAAAAGCTATGAAAACAGAAAGGCCGGCACGAACCTATTTATCCGCACGGGTTCCAGCCGGCGCAGCATTTCCCGCTCGCAGCAGATCGGCCAAGCCAAGCCGCGCCGCCAGTGCCCGGGTGGCAGCGGGCGAGAGGTTGCGGCGGATATGATCGAGATCATAATAGAGGAACTCGCCCTCCACCGTGGATTGGCAGCTGTCCGGTCCGCACAGCGTGTCGGCGGGAATGGCGATGGTCGCATCCCCATAACGCCCGCGCATCGCCCGGAACACATCGTTCACGTCGCGCTGCCAGGGATCGTAATCGCCTTCAGCGAGCCGGCTCACGGTGCGCCCGCACGGCGCGCGCAGCAGCGAGCCGTCGTTGGCGGCCACGCAGGGCACGGGGTCGCTGGCCCAATGGGGAATGTCCGCCATCACCAGTACCCGCCGCCCAGGTGCGGCAAGGCGCGGGATCAGATCGTCGAACCCTTCCTGCAGCAGGCGGCGGCCCGCCTCGTAGCCCACCGCCTCGCCCGGATGGCGATAGAGATTTTGGGCAGTGGCCGGCCACGCGCCGGCGAGGATCACGAGCGTGATGTCGGGCGCCGCCTTCAGCAGGGCGAGCACCGCCGCACGCGAGGCACGGCAATCCTCGTTATAGGTCGGGATTCCCGCGAAATCGCGCCGGATGCCGCCGGCCTCAATGATCGCCGGGCAGGCGCGGAACAATGCGATCGACGTGTCGGCCTCCCGGCCGGCCACATCCAGCATTGGCATGAGCTGCTCGGCATGGCTGTCGCCCCAGATGATCGCCCGCGTGCCGGCGCTCGCCCACGGGGCGCCAACGGCGCATAGGCCCTTCGCGGGCCCATCGGGCACGTGCTGCGGGCAGGTCCAATCCCACATGCGGTCGCGCCATCCCATGGCCTGAAGCTGCGGCGACACTCGCCCGGGCAACCCGCCGGTGAAGAAGATCGCAAGGCCGAATGCCGCGACGGAGCCGGCCGCCAGGGCCCCGACACCGACGCTCACGCGCGGCGCTGGCCGCATGTGGCGGAACGGCTGTTCCACGAACCGCCATGACAGCCATGCCGCCGCAAACGAAAGCACCAGTGCGGCCGCGCCCCAGGCAAGTTTCAGTCGCTCGCCGTTCTGATAGTGCCGCATCAGCACGATGATCGGCCAATGCCAGAGATAGAGCGAATAGGAGATCCGCCCGACGAACGGCAGCGGCGCCAGCGCCAGCGACCGTGCCATACGGGTCGGCGCCCCGGTGGGCATCAACAGCAGCGCCGTCCCGAGCACAGGGGCGAGCGCATTGGCGCCCGGAAACGGGCTCTGCGCCGTCAGCAGCAGCATCGGCACCAGAATAGCCAGCAGGCCGGCGAGCTTCAGCACATCGCCCAAGCGGGCAGATATTGCGCCCGTCCAGGCGGCGGGGATGAACACCAGCGCCCCGCCGACGGCCAGTTCCCAGGCCCGTGTCCAGGGCTGGTAGAAGGCGCTCTTGGGATTGGTGCCCACCTTCTGCACCGCATAGGCGAAGCTCGCCAGGATGAGCGCGCCCACCAGCGCCGGTACCAGGCGCGGCCAGCGCGCGGAAAGCCGCAGCGCGGTGACGAGCAGGAGCGGCCACACCACGTAGAATTGCTCCTCAACGCCCAGCGACCAGGTGTGGAGCAGCGGCATGGTCTCCGCCGCCGCGTTGAAATAGCCGGTGTTGCGCAGGAAGAAGAAGTTCGAGATGCCGCCCGCCGCATAGGCCGCGCTGCGGCCGAGCACCGCATAATCGCCGGGCGTGAGAACGAAAGAGCCGGCGACCAATGTCGCCAGCACCACGAGTGCCAGGGCGGGCACGATGCGGCGCACCCGGCGGTCATAGAAGCGCAGCAGGGAGAACGACCCGTCCCGCACGTCGGCGACGATGTTCGCAGTGATGAGGTAGCCCGAGATCACGAAGAACACATCGACGCCGACGAACCCGCCCGGCACGCCGGGAACGCCGAGGTGAAACAGCAGCACGCTCAGCACGGCTATGGCGCGGACGCCGTCGATATCCAGGCGGTAGGTCATCGGGCAGATGCTTTAGGCCACTCACCCGCCGCCCGGCAACCCGCCGCCGATCCCATCACGTGTGACGCAAGCGTGGCGGGCGGTGTCGGCGGACGCAATTCGTGCTACCTCCTGCCCCAGTCACCGCACCCACACCCCTCGGAGCGCCAGATGGCCGATATTCCCGCCCTGATCCTCACCGGCCTGCGGATCAGCTTCCTGCATCCCGAGGACATGCCGAGCGCGCTGATCCTCGATGTCACCACCGACGAAGGCGAGCAGCGTTTCGTCCTGCCGTGCGACCCCGCGCTCGACAGCGAGACGGTGGAGCAGATCGGCGATGAATTCATGGATTGCCTCGACCGCCTGATCGCCCCCTCCGACGACGAGGACGAGGACGGCGAAGAGGGTGAGGAAGACGAGGACGAGACCGGCGACGGCAACGACGAGAAGCGCTGATCCTATCGACGCGTTGGACGCGGGTGCGCGGGGCTTTCCCCGCGATCGGCCCGAATCAACGCCTCCGCGCCCGCTTAACTCCATTGAGGCCGGCCGGCCGATGCAGGGCGCTTGGAACGACACGGCGCGCGGATCAAGGCGCGTCAATGACAAATCCCGCGGAAACGTGACCTTGGGCTGGCACAAAATGGCGTGTCCGGCGTTGGTATCACACCACGACCAAGGACATGACATGCCCTTTCGACCCGCACGGCTCTGGCACCCTCCGTCTCGCCATGCGCCAAGTCCGCCGCCGGGCGGCGCCCAACGCCGACTTGCCCGCGCCACAGCCGTGCTGGACAGTCATCCTCACGCGGCCCTGATTTCGACTGCCGCGGTGACCCGCCCGCTGGTGATTTTGCTCGCGTTTGCGCTGCTGTGCCTGATGGGGCTCGGCGCCATGGCAGAGCCCGCGCTTACGCCCACCGGCCACCCTGCTCTTTCCAAGTTGATAACCGTAGCGGCGATGGACATGGCGCAGAGCAGTGCGCCGCAGGCACAATCGCCCGCAACAACGCCCACCGTCCCGCCTTCTCCGGCTCCCGCCATCGCGCCGTTGCCCCAGCCCGCCCCGGTGCCCGCGCCGCCCGGCTCAGGTGCCGACGTGCCGAAGGAAAAGGCAGCGGCAGAACCCTCTTCGGACACCGCCCTGGTGCGCACCTGCAAGACCCGAGCGCTGGCCGTCCTGAGGCAGCGCTCGCCCTCCATCGAGGACATCTTCATCGACGTGGACGGCCTCACCGTGGCGGAAGCCGATTCGACGGTGGGCAACGAGAAGGTTCGCCACGTTCTGATGGGCGAGGCCTATATTCAGCGCGACAAGACGGACAAGGTGCACCGCTTCCTCTGCCTCACAGGCGACGAGGGAAAGGTGCTGATGACCTTCTTCACCGAACGCTAGCTGGGTCTCATTGCTGGGCGATGCATTTGGGCTTGCCGCTCTGGGTGCGCGCGAGCGCGGGAAACGCGATGCGGGTTTCGACGGCCAGTGCCGCGCCAAGGCCATTCGCCGCATATTCCTTGAATTTCGGACAGTTGGCCGCGTTCGCCGGCCCGGTCACCGCCCAGAGCGTCACGCCCGACGCAGCGATCTTCACCGGCACCTGATCGTCATAGGGAAGCGCGAGCGCGACCTTGCGCGCCGCAAGGTCATAGATCACCAGCACCCGGCTCGGCCCCGTTCCCCGATCCATCACGAGATGAGTGCCGGCAAGGCCGAGAACGGTGTCGGCCTCGTCCGCCGTGCTGATTTCGATATCCCCGCTGCGCTTCGAAAAGATGCAGGGACCGGCGGCATTCGCCGGCACGGCGCGGGCAATGATGTCGTTGCCCGCCGCGCTTGTGCGCTCGCGGGAGATGACCTGAAAGCCGCCACCGAACTTGCACTGCGCCTCATTCGCCGATGCGGACGAGACGAGGCCAGGGGCAGAAAGACCTGCGAGGCTAGCAAGCAGAGACAGGGCGAGGCGAAATGTGCGGTGCATGCGTGCTCCGATTTCCGGCCCCAGGGCCGATCGCGCGTCTCAAGCACGAACCCGTGGTCGAAGTCGAGCCCTGCGCCCCCGGCCGGCGGCATCCTCCACCTTTGGCTTCAGCATGCGGAACACAATGGAGGCGGAGACGTTGCCCCTGCAGCATCCGCAAACAAGAGGCACGTCATGAACAATTTGATCTATATCGTTGGCTTGGTGGTGGTGGTTCTTGCCGTGCTGTCGTTCTTCGGCCTGCGCTGACCCTGGCTCCGCCGCTCAGGCTTCGCGCGGAGACTCGTCTCTGCGGCTGAGAGCGGCGGGAATCCATAGCCGCGCCTCCGGCCCCAGTGGCCCCCGCGTGATCTGCAGGCTGCCGCCCGCGCTGGTCGCGAAGGCTCTCGTCTCTTCAAATCGCGCAGAGCTGGCCCCAGCGTCCTCCGCTTGCCTGCTGCAGGCGGCGGACAGCGTGACGCAGACGTAATCGCCCGCTTCCACGCCCTCCAACTCCGAGCGGATCCCCTCGCGGCGCGCGCTAAGCGTGATCTGACTGCCGGCATCGGCGCGCTGCTTCACATACATCGTGAGATCCATCACCGCCAATTCGAACCGCGCGCCGTCCACGAACACGTCGAGCCCCTTCCCGTCGCCGGTCAGGTCGATTTGGATCGGCGGCCATACCGAGCCGATCAGGAGACATCTGACGTTGTTGAGCACGGTGGGCGCGTGGACGATCCGCGGCGTCGCCCCGCGCCGTCCAGCGTCGAGGAGGCGCTGGGCGAGGCGTACCCCATGAACGGCGCCGTTCAGAGCGTCGGACTCCGACTCGTCTCCGTCCGCCCGGTGTCCGGCGCCAACGAATGTGAGATCGCCCAGCACCGGCGTCAGGACACGATCCACAGCGGCGGCGGTCTGGTCGCTCAGCGCACCACGCGGCGCGGCGGCCTGCCGGTTCCGGGTGAGCGCGCCGCGTCCCCGCATCCTGGCCGGTCGGCCGGTCAGCACCGCCAGCGCGAAGCTGGCGAGCCCGCCCGCGAGAAAATAGCCGGCCGCCCGCTTGTACCAGGAGGACAGAATGTCACCCTCGCTGAGCGCATAGACCACTGTGAGGTCGGTGCCGGGAACGGCGCGATAGGCGGCCGCAGCAGGACTTCCCTCGATCAGCGCGGTAGCGGCGAGCAGGCCGGATTCGTGCTTGAGGCGCTCCTCCGGCACGTCGGGAATGACCACTGGCGCCTCGGGCGGCGCGCGCACGTCCGGTGAGCGCAGCAGTAAGGTGCCGTCCTTGCGCACCAGCGCCGCCACCGCACCCGTGGCAGGCACCAGCAGGCCGCGATAGGACGCATGAAAATATTCCGGAAAGACGATGGCGCCAATGACGCCGCCAAAAACCCCGTCCCGCCAGACCGCGCGGCTCACCGAGAACGACACGGACCGGCTCGCGCTGCCCCGGAATGGAACCGAGAACGCCAGCCCGTCCTGACCCGCCTTCGCGGAAACGAAGAACTCGCGCTGGCTAAGGTCGCGCTCGGGGGCGGGATAGGTGCGGCTGGTTGAGGCCAGGCTGCCTTTCTCGTCGATGACGAAGGCCAGTTCGAGTTCCGGCATCCGGCGCACCAGGCTTGCCAGCAATTGATGCATGTCGGTGTCGGTGCGCAGGGCCGTCACCGGGCGCGTGCCGAGCGTTTCGCGCACCTGGGCAAGAGCGAGATCAACCGAGAGGAACAACGCACCGGCGTGCTCGGACAATACGTGGGCAGAGGCGATGACCTTCTGGCGCCCCGCCTTCAATTCCGACTCCCGATCGAACCAGACGACCAGCGCCACCAGAACGAGAGGCAAACCGACCACCGCCACGATGCGTGCAAGTCCCGGCAGACTGGCGCGCCGCGCACCAAACCGGCGCAGCACTTGTGGAATGCCGATCTTCATACCTCCTGCCCCCCCTGCAGCGGGACCGACCATAGTCCAGCCGCGCGGGGGTGATCAAACCAGCGGGCTAACGGTCCTAACAGGATAGCAAGAGGGTCACGCGCGGTTCGCGCAGCAACCCGGCCCTCGGCAGCACCTGCGGCGTGCGAGCGAATCGGGATTCCCATACGCAGAAGTGTGCTGCGCCGCGCGGGAGCAGCCTGCGCCGATCGATAGCTTGCGCCTAAGATGCGCGGTCAATGCGGGGATAGAGCACCATGACGGGCGACGCCTATTATTTCTACACGCCGGCCGAGGGCCACGGCCTGCCGCACGATCCGCTGAACGCCATCGTCGGGCCGCGCCCCATCGGCTGGATTTCATCGCGTTCGGCCGAGGGGACACTGAATCTTGCTCCCTACAGCTTCTTCAACGCCTTCAACTATCGCCCGCCCATCATCGGTTTTTCCAGCGTCGGCTGGAAGCACAGCGTCGCCAATATCGAGGCGACCGGCGTGTTCGCCTGGAATCTGGCGACCCGGCCGCTGGCCGAGGCGATGAACGCCACCAGCGCCGCCGTGCCCGCGAATGTGGACGAATTCGCCCTCGCCGGCCTCACCCCCGCGCCGAGCCGCCATATCGACGTGCCGCGCGTGGCGCAGAGCCCGGTCTCGTTCGAATGCCGGCTGACCCAGCTGATCCAGCTGCGCAGCGCGGCAGGCGAAGCGATCGACTCGTGGCTGGTGCTGGGCGAAGTGGTGGGCGTGCATATCGCCCGCACCCTGCTGAAGGACGGGATCTATCAGACGGCAGAAGCTCATCCCGTGCTGCGGGCCGGCGGACCGAGCGGCTATGTGGAGGTCACGCCGGAGGCCGTGTTCCACATGTGGCGGCCGGGCGCCTGAGGCGGCACCCGTCAATCACCGGCACGAGCCGGATGCGCCCTGCTGCGTCCATCGCTTCGGCCCTGAGACCGAGGTTCGGGAATTTCAGGAAAAGAGATTTGGTGGGCCAGGCGGAATCGAACCGCCGACCTCTTGAATGCCATTCAAGCGCTCTCCCAACTGAGCTATGACCCCACCGGGCCGCGGGCTTCGCGCTGCCACCTCGCCGCGGGCAAACCGCCCAATTCGAAGCGCTGGCGCGTCGGGAACTCCCGCGACGTTTCCCGGGGAAAGATCGCCCCCGGGCACGAGCGGGCCTTGAGGCGGCCCGCAATCCTTATAGCCTTATCTCTTTTCAGAGCCGGCGGAAACGAAATGGTGGAGCCAGACGGAATCGAACCGACGACCTCTTCAATGCCATTGAAGCGCTCTCCCAACTGAGCTATGGCCCCACCGGATCGCGAGGTGCGCGCAGGCGGTCATTTAAATGACATGGGATGTCAATTAAGGAACCAGTTGCGCGTCGGGATGCCCCGCGACGGATGCCAGGGGAATCGCGCCCCCCGGCGAGAGCGGCCTTTAAGCACAGGCCGCAGACCGTATCAAGCCTCTTCGTCGTCCTCGAGGCCCTCGCCGATCAAATCGGAGACGTCGTCCCCTTCGTCCTCATCCTCTTCGAGGAACGTGTCGTCGTCCGCGTCCGCGACGAGGTCGTCATCGACGTCCACATCCACGTCCACGTCGTCCACCGGGACCTTGGCGCCGACGGCTTCCTCATCCGCCTCTTCCAGGCTGATGACCTCGACGTCCGGCACCTCCTCGTCCGCGTCCGCGGCCACGGGCACGGCGGCGGCACGGGCCGCTTCGCCGCGGCTGCGGACCACCGGCTCGAAATAGGAGCGTGGATAGGACTCGCCGGTGAAGGGAGACACCACCGGGTCCTTGTTCAAGTCGTAAAACTTGCGCCCTGTAACAGGACAGATGCGCTTGGTGCCGAGTTCTGGCTTCGCCACGGCAAAGATCCTAGGGGGCTGTCAAAAGGAGGGTGCTCCATTGGCGAAACCCCATGCCCCTGTCAAGCACCGAATCCGCATCGGCCGCGTGGCCAGCGTGCACGAGCTTGTGTTAGACGGCATGCAATCCATCCTGGAACGGCGGCCGGCGGGGCTTTGCGAGGGTCCGCGCGCCGAAAATGGGAGCAGTCCATGTCCAGCGCCGTCGCTCATTCTTCTTCCCATGGCCATGGGGAAAATGTCGTTCCCGGCGCAAGCCTGCCTTCGCCGGGCCTCGCCGGAACGGTGCGCGTGCCGGGCGACAAATCGGTTTCCCACCGCGCGCTGATGTTCGGCGCCCTGGCGCGCGGGGAAACCCGCATCACCGGCCTGCTGGAGGGCGAGGACGTGCTGAACACCGCCAAGGCCTGCATCCAGCTCGGGGCGGAGGTGGAGCGCCTTGGCCCGGGCGAATGGCGGGTGGTGGGCGTTGGCGCGGGCCATCTGAAGAGCCCCGAGGCGCCGCTGGATTTCGGCAATTCCGGCACCGGCGCCCGACTGATGATGGGCGTGGTTGCGGGAAACCCCATCGTCGCGACCTTCGACGGCGATGCCAGCCTGCGCCGCCGGCCCATGAAGCGGGTGCTGGACCCGCTCGTCGCCATGGGCGTGGTGGTGGAAGAGGAAGCCCCCGGCGGCCGCCTGCCGCTACGCCTCAAGGGCCTCACCGAACTGAAGGCCTTCACCTATGAAACCCCCGTGCCTTCGGCGCAGGTGAAGTCCGCAGTGCTGCTGGCCGGGCTTGCCGCGAGCGGCGACACGGTGGTGGTGGAGCGCGAATCCACCCGCGACCATACCGAGCGCATGCTGACCCATTTCGGCGCCGACGTGCGCGTCGAGCCCCACGGCGCCCACGGCCGCCGCATCACCCTCGCCGGCCGGCCGGACCTGAAGGGCGCTCCCGTGGCGGTGCCGTCCGATCCCTCCTCCGCCGCCTTCCCGCTGGTGGCGGCGCTGATCGTGCCCGGTTCCGACATCATCCTGAAAGACGTGATGATGAATCCGCTGCGCACCGGCCTCATCACCACGCTGAAGGAGATGGGCGCCTCCATCGAGACGCTTTCAGAGCGTACGGAGGGCGGCGAGGTCGTGGCCGATCTGCGCGTGCGCCACTCTGTGCTGACCGGCGTCGACGTGCCGCCGGAGCGCGCGCCCTCGATGATCGATGAATATCCGGTGCTCGCCGTGGCGGCGGCGTTCGCGCGGGGCACGACCCGCATGCGCGGCCTCAACGAGCTGCGGGTGAAGGAGAGCGACCGTCTCGCCGCCGTGGCCGACGGGCTCGCCGTCTGCGGCGTACCCTATGAAATCATCGGCGACGATCTGCTGGTCACCGGCCTCGGGCCGGACGGGGTCGTGGGTGGCGGGCCGGTGGCGACCCATATGGACCACCGCATCGCCATGGCGTTTCTGGTGATGGGCTTCGCCGCCCGCGAGGGCGTGCGCGTGGACGACATGACCTTCATCGCCACCTCCTTCCCCACCTTCGTGCCCATGATGGGCGGCCTCGGCGCTGTGCTGAAGTGAGCGATACGATGATCATCGCCATCGACGGGCCGGCTGCGTCCGGCAAGGGGACCCTCGGCCGCAAGATCGCGGCGACCCTCGGCCTGCCCCACCTCGATACCGGCCTGCTCTATCGGGCGGTGGCGGCGCGCTGTGTCGCCGACGGCACGCTGGACGACGAGATGGCGAGCGCCGAAGCCGCGCGCACCCTCGACCTGCGCACCCTGGACGCGGAAACGCTGCGCACGGGCGCGCTGGGCGAGGCGGCCTCCGTGGTCGCGGCCCGCCCGGTCGTGCGCGGCGCCCTGCTGGAGTTGCAGCGCCGCTTCGCGGACCAGCCCGGCGGCGCCGTGCTGGACGGGCGCGACATCGGCACGGTGATCTGCCCCAATGCGCCGGTAAAGCTGTTCGTCACCGCCTCGGCGGACGTACGCGCCACCCGCCGGCATCGCGAACTGCTGGAGCGCGCAAGCGAGGTCGCCTTCGAAGACGTGCTGGCCGACATCCGCAAGCGCGACGAGCGCGATTCGCATCGCGCCGCAGCGCCGCTGGTGATGGCGCAGGACGCAGTGCTGCTGGACACCACGCATCTCGGCATCGACGAGGTGCTGGCCGCCGCCCTGAAGATCATCGCCGCCAAGACCGCAGCGGCAGGTGCTGGGGCGGACCCGTCCCAGCACGGCTGAGGCATGACGTGCCGCTTCATTGACT
This sequence comes from Roseixanthobacter pseudopolyaromaticivorans, assembly GCF_043195145.2. Lineage (NCBI taxonomy): Bacteria > Pseudomonadati > Pseudomonadota > Alphaproteobacteria > Hyphomicrobiales > Xanthobacteraceae > Roseixanthobacter > Roseixanthobacter pseudopolyaromaticivorans. Next base: position 578,028 of record NZ_CM195539.1, on the reverse strand, counting down.
TCGCGTCGGAGCGGTTCTTAAGTGTCGGCGTCGATGGTCCCGGTTCGGGCGGCTTGCCGCTTCCGCCGGGTGAAAAGGGAATGCGGTCGCGCCTGGATTTTCCCGGCGATAGCCGCAGCTGCCCCCGCAACTGTAGGCGGTGAGTTCCGGCCGAAAAGCCACTGGGAGAAGGGCCTTGCGCCGCTTCCGGGAAGGCGGCCGCGAACGGCGATCCGCGAGCCAGGAGACCTGCCACCGACAAGAACGCGCGCCGGGCGGGGTGCCCTGGCATGGCGATTCTTCCTGTGGCACGCGGTTGCGGGCCGCGCGCACCCATGGAAAGCGGCGTGGAGCGACCTTCCAACGACGATGCGCCTTTCGCGGCGGGCGACACGACGCCGCGCACCCCCGCGCCCGCCGATGGGCCGGCACGGGATTCCCTGCGGGTCGCCAGCGTTCCGGCCGTGACCCTGTTCGTGTGCACCACCTGCAAGCTCACCGGCGCAGACTCGGATGCGCCACCCGCCGGCGCCGCGCTGGCGCGGCAGGCCCTGGATGCCTTTGCGCGGACCCCCGACGCCGCCATCGCCGTGAAGGAGGTGCGCTGCCTCTCCAATTGCAAGCGCGCCCTCTCCGCCGCGCTGGTGCGCACCGGCGGCTGGTCCTACGTGTTCGGAGATCTTTCGCCCGACAGCGCCGCCGACCTCCTAACCGGTGCCGCGCTCTTCGCCACCTCCACCGACGGCATCCTGCCCTGGCGCGGGCGCCCCGACAGCCTCAAGCGCGGCATGATTGCCCGCATCCCTCCCATGAGCTTTTCCGAGGACCAGCGATGACCTCTCTCGCCCGCATCCCCTGCACCATCGTCACCGGCTTCCTCGGCGCGGGGAAGACCACCCTGATCCGCAACATCCTCGAAAATGCCCAGGGCAAGCGCTTGGCGGTGATCGTCAACGAGTTCGGCGACGTGGGCATCGATGGCGAGATCCTGAAGGGCTGCGGCATCGAGAGCTGCCCGGAGGACAATATCGTTGAGCTCGCCAACGGCTGCCTGTGCTGCACGGTGGCGGACGATTTCGTGCCGGCCCTGGACCTCATCCTCTCCCGCACGCCGCGCGTGGACCACATCCTCATCGAGACCTCCGGCCTTGCCTTGCCCAAGCCCCTGGTGCAAGCGTTCCAGTGGCCGGCCATCAAGAGCCGCGTGACGGTGGACGGCGTGGTGGCGGTGGTGGACGGCCCGGCACTCGCCGCCGGCCGCGTCGCGGACGACCTCGAAGCGCTCGCCGCCCAGCGCGCCGCCGATGACAACCTCGACCATGACGACCCGGTGGAAGAAGTGTTCGAGGACCAGATCGCCTGCGCCGACCTGATCATCCTCTCCAAGTCGGACCTGCTGGACGCGGCCGGCGCCGAAATCGCCGACGCGCGCATCGCGAAGGCCCTGCCGCGCGCCGTGAAGGTGGTGCGCGCCGCCGGAGGCAAGGTGGACGCAGCGGTGCTGCTCGGCCTCGGCATCGGCACGGAGGACGAGATCGACGCCCGCCGCACCCATCATGACGACGAGCTGGACCACGACCACGACGATTTCGACAGCTTCATCGTCCGCCTGCCGGAGATCACCGATCCCGCCGCTTTGGCGGCCCGCGTCGCCCGTGCCGCCGAAACGCCGGACGTGCTGCGGGTGAAGGGGTTCGTCCCGGTCGCCGGCAAGCCGCTGCGGCTGCTGGTGCAGGGCGTGGGCACGCGCATCTCCCACCAGTTCGACCGGCCCTGGCGCGCGGAAGAGCCGCGCACCGGCGCCCTGGTGGTGATCGGCCTGAAGGGCTTCGATCGCGCAGCGGTGGAGCGCGCATTGCTGGCCGAGGAACCGGCGGCGCTTTCCGCTTGATCGTGGGCTAAGCTTTCCCATGCACCTGCTCGCGAGCACGTCCGCAACCATCGAGGATCTGGCAGAGCCCATCGACCTGCGCCAGCCGCCCGGTGACGTGCTCGCGCTCTCGTTCACCGACAGCGACCTGCTGGCGCTTTCCGCCGCCTGGCGGCAGGACCGCGCATGCCTGCCGAGCCTGCGGCTGGCGCGGCTGAAGGACCTGCGCCATCCCATGTCCGTGGACCTGTGGATCGACAAGGCGGCGCGCCACGCCAAGGTGATCTTGGTGCGCCAGTTGGGCGGGCTCGACTGGTGGCGCTATGGCGCCGAGCGGCTGGCGGAGCTTGCCCGCGCGCGCGGCATCGCGCTCGCTCTGCTGCCGGGCGAGGACCAGGACGACCCCCGCCTCGCCGCGCTCTCCACCGTGCCGCCGGAAGAATTGGCCGCATGGCTCGGCTATTTCCGCCAGGGCGGCCCGGGCAATATGCGGGCGCTGCTGGAAGATGTGGCCCGCGTGGTGCGGGGGGAAACCGGCGCCGCGATCCTCGCGCCGAAGCCCGTGCCGCCCGCGAGCTTCTACTTTCCGGGCAAGGGCGCGGTGGATCTGGCGGGCGTGCTACGCAACGCTTCGCTTGCGCCTCAAGATCTCGTTCCCCCTCCCCCGCCCTCCCCCGCAACCGGGAGAGGGAGCGCGGTGGCGCCTGAGCCGCGCGACGTTCCGGCCGCGCCGAGCCCCTGCCCCCGTGCCATCATCCTGTTCTATCGCTCCATATGGCTTGCGGCCGATCTTGCGCCGATCGACGATCTCTGCGCCGCGCTCGAGGCACGCGGCATCGTGCCGGTGCCGCTGTTTCTTACCAGCCTGAAGGACCCGATCTCTCGCGCCTTCGTGCGCGATGCCATCGCCGCGATCGCTCCGGACCTGATCCTCACCGCCACCGCCTTCGCGGCAGGGGAAGCGGAGGATATCTTTCCGGCCGGCGGCCCGCCGGTGCTCCAGATCATCCCCGCTACCACCGCCCGGGAGGCATGGGCGAAAAGCCCGCGCGGCCTCGCCGCCGCAGACCTTGCCATGCACGTGGTGCTGCCGGAGCTGGACGGGCGGGTGCTCGCCGGCGCCATCTCCTTCAAGGACATGGCCGCCCCCGATGCGGACCTCGCCTTCTCCGCCGCCATCAATCGCGCGGAGCCGCAGGCGATCGCCCACGTGGCGGCGCGCGCCGCCGCCCTCGTCCGCCTTGCCCGCACATCCCGTGCGGAGCGGCGCATCGCCATGCTGATGCCGGACTATCCCGGCGCCCCCGGCCGCACCGGCTATGCGGTGGGCCTCGACGTGCCGGAAAGCGTGCGGCGCCTGCTGGAGACACTGGCGGACGCGGGTTACGACGCGGGAGCGGCGCCCGCCGATTCAAAAGCCCTGCTGGACCGGATCGGCACCGCCGAGGCCCTGCCGCTCGCTGACTATCATCGCCTGTTCGCCGCCCTCCCCGAGCCCGTCCGCGCCGCGATCACAGCCGCCTGGGGTCGGCCGGAGGACGACCGAGACGTGCAGGGCGACGCCTTCCATTTCCGCTGCGCCCGCTTCGGCCATGTCACGGTGGCCCTCGCACCCGATCGCGGCGCCTCGCTCGACCGGCGGGCGGACTATCACGATCCCGCGCTGCCGCCGCGCCATGGCCTGCTGGCTTTCGGCCTGTGGCTGCGGCACGGGCTCGATGCCCATGCCCTGGTCCATATGGGCGCACACGGCACGTTGGAATGGCTGCCCGGCAAGGCGGTCGCACTCACGCCGGACTGCTTCCCGCAGGCGGTTCTGGGCGCGCTTCCGGTGGTCTATCCCTTCATTGTCTCCAATCCCGGCGAGGCCGCGCAGGCGAAGCGCCGCATCGCGGCGGTGACGCTCGGCCATCTGCCGCCGCCCCTCACCGGCGCGGGGCTCACCGAAGCCGAACAGCGTCTGGAACGCCTCGTGGATGAATATGCCGAGGCCGACGGCCTCGACCCGCGCCGCCGCGACCGCCTCGCCCGGCTGATCGTGGAGAGCGCGGGGGAAACCGGGCTTTCGGTGCAGGCCGGCGTCGATGGCGCCACCGACCCCAACGAGGCCTTGCGCCGCATCGACGCCTGGCTGTGCGACGTGAAGGACATGCAGGTGAAGGACGGCCTGCACATCTATGGCGCCGCAGACGGCGATCCCGCACGAGCGCCCAGCGCAGAGGGCGAGCGCGCGGCGCTGCTCGCGGCATTGGACGGCCGGCATGTGAGCGCCGGCCCGGCGGGCGCCCCGGCGCGCGGGCGGCGCGACGTGCTGCCCACCGGGCGTAATCTTTACACAGCCGATCCGCGCCACCTGCCCACCCCCACCGCTCTCGACCTCGGCCGCCTCGCCGCCGACGAGGTGGTGCGCGCCTTCCTCCAGGAGAATGGCGACTATCCCCGTGCCGTGGTGATCGACCTGTGGGGCAGCGCCACCTTGCGCACGGGGGGCGAGGAGATCGCTCAGGGGCTGCATCTCATGGGCTGCCGCCCCGTGTGGGACCACGCCAGCGGCCGCGTCACCGGTATCGAGGTGCTGCCGCCCGCGAGCATCGGCCGCCCGCGCGTGGATGTGAGCTGGCGCGTCTCCGGCCTGTTCCGCGATATCTTCCCGGCCCAATTGGCCTTGCTGGATGCCGCCGCCCGCGCGGTCGCGGCACGGGAGGAGGAGGAAAGCGAAAATCCGCTCGCAGCCCTGGTGCGGTCCGGCAGCGACGTCGCCCGCGTGTTCGGCTCCGCGCCGGGCGCCTATGGCGCCGGCATCGAGGACGCCCTGGCCCGCGGCGCGTTTGGCGATCGCAGCGAACTCGGCGCGGCTTATCTTGCCGCCGCCTCGCATGTCTATGACGGGCCGCAGGGCGCGGCCCGCCCGGCCGCCGGCGCCTTCGCCGCCCAGGTGGCGCGGGCCGACGCGCTGTTGCACACGGCGGACGATCCCGCGCGCGACCTGCTGGACGGGGCCGAGGACGGGGCCTTCATGGGTGGCTTCGCCGCCGCCGCCGCACTGCTCGGCAAGGCGGTGGATCTGGTGGTGCTGGACACCAGTGATCCCGAGAAACCCAAGGCCCGCCCCTTGAAGGATGTGCTGGCGCGCATCGTCCATGGACGGGTCTCCGCCGCCTTCATCGCCGGGCAGATGCGGCACGGGCCGCGTGGCGCCGCCGAACTGACCGAGACCGTGGACCGGCTGGTCGCCTTCGCCGAGACCACCCATCAGGTGCCGTCGCATCTGCTGGATCAACTGCACGCGGCCTATCTGCAGGACGAGGCCGTATGCGCCTTCCTGCTGCGCGAAAACCCACAGGCGGCGGAGGCGATGGCGCGCCGCTTCGAGGATGCCCGCCGGCGCGGCCTGTGGCATGCGCGGCGCAACGATCTCGACGCGGATCTGGCTGCCCTGCGTGCGGAAGCACGCGACGTCGCAACCCAGCGCGCGGAGGCTGCGGAATGAATGCACTCTCCCGCCGGCGCGGCGCCTGCCCGGCGCTGAGCGCGCCCATGGAGACCGGCGACGGGCTTCTCGTGCGTCTGGTGCCGGCCGACGGCATCTTCGCTCCCCGGGCTCTGGTGGGGCTCGCGCACGCGGCGCAGGCGTTCGGCAACGGCATATTGGAAGTGACCGCGCGCGGCAGCCTGCAGATCCGCGGCCTGACGGACGAAAGCGTCGGCCCGTTGAACGATGCGGTGACGGCGCTCGGACTGGTGCCGCGCGAGGGGCTGGCCATCGACGCGTCCCCGCTCGCCGGCATCGACGCCACGGAGATCGACGACGCCCGCGCCCTGGCGCGGGAGATCGGCGCGGCGGTTGCGGCCGCCGGCCTGCTGCCGGGGCTCGGGCCGAAGGTTTCGGTGGTGATCGACGGCGGCGGTGCCTGCCCACTCGACGCCTCCAAAGCCGACGTGCGGCTGTTGGCCGTTGGTAGCGAAGCCGGCGTGGCGTGGCGTATCGCACTGGCTGGCGATGCGGCGGCCGCACGGCCTCTGGGCGCATGGCGTGCGCGGGAGGCGGTCGCGGCCGTGGTCGGCCTGCTCGGACGCATCGCCGCACTCGGGCGCGCGGCACGAATGGACGATGTCTTGCGCGGAGGAGGAACGCCCTTCGCAGGCCTGGATCCGACGCTTCTGGCTGGCCCGGCTGCTTTCCCCCTCCCCGAAACCCGCCACGGCCCGCTATATCTGCACCCGCTCGCCGACGGCACCTTCGCGCGCGGCATCGGCCTGCCGTTCGGCGCCCTGGAGGCCAGATCTTTCATCGCTTTGATTGATGCCGCCGAGGCCGCCGGCGCGCGGGAAATCCGCCTCGCCCCCGGCCGCTCCCTTCTGGCCGTGGGCCTGACGCTGGGCGGCGCAACCCGCCTGGAACAGGCCGCCACGACCCTCGGCCTGCTCACCGATCCGGCTGATCCGCGTGGCTTCATCGCCGCCTGCCCCGGCGCGCCGGCCTGCGCCTCCGGCCGGTTGGCGGCCCGCGCACTCGCCCCGCAGGTGGCGCGGGCTCTTGCACCGCTGCTCGACGGCTCGTTCGAGGTGCATGTCTCCGGCTGCGCCAAGGGCTGCGCCCATCCCGCGCCCGCCGCCTTGACCCTGATGGGACGCGAAATCGCGCCCGCGACCGGCTTGCCCTCACCGGAGGCGCCGACGCTAGACTTTCCCATCGCCCTCGTGCGAGAGGGCAAGGCGGACGGGGCGGCGCAGGCCACGCTTTCGCCCGCTGCTCTCGTCCCCGTCCTCACCCGCCTCGCCGCGCCGGGCCGCCATCCCGGCGAAACCGGGGCGCAGGCCCTGTCCCGCCTGCTCGCGCAGGCTTTTCTGGAGCGTTCCGCCTGATGGCTGCCGGGTTCGATTATGTGCGCGATGGCACCGCCATTTACGAGCGCTCCTTCGCCATCATCCGCGCCGAGGCGGACCTCTCGCGCTTCAGCGAAGCCGAGGCCGACCTCACCGTGCGCATGATCCATGCCTGCGGGCTGGTCGAGGCGGCGCGCGATTTCGTCTTCGGCCCGAGGTTCGTGGAGGCCGCGCGCGGGGCGCTCAAAGCCGGCGCGCCGATCCTGTGCGATGCGCAGATGGTGGCCCATGGGGTCACCCGCGCCCGCCTGCCGGCGCATAATCCCGTGCTGTGCACCTTGCGCGAACCTCAGGTGCCGGAATTGGCGGAGCGGCTCGGCACCACCCGGTCCGCCGCCGCGCTGGAATTGTGGCGGCCACACCTTTCGGGCGCGGTAGTGGCCATCGGAAATGCGCCGACCGCTTTGTTCCATCTCCTGGAAATGCTGGATGCGGGCGCGCCGCGCCCGGCCGCCATCCTCGGCATGCCGGTGGGCTTCGTGGGCGCGGCCGAATCCAAGGATGCGCTGGCGGAAAACCCGCGCGGCATCCCCTTTGCCATCGTGCGCGGACGGCTCGGCGGCAGCGCCATCACCGCCGCCGCTCTGAATTCGCTTGCGAGGGCCGGCCTGTGACGGGACGTTTGATCGGTGTCGGCGTCGGGCCCGGAGACCCGGAGCTCATCACGCTGAAGGCGGTGCGCGCGCTGGGCGCAGCGGACGTGATCGCGCATTTCGCCAAGGCCGGAAATTCCAGCCATGCCCGCGCCATCGCCAGTGCACATTTCGCCGAAGGGGCGGAAGAAGTGCCGCTGCTCTATCCCGTGACGACGGAAATTCATCATCGGCACGAAGCCTATCGCAGCGCCATCACCGCCTTCTACGATGCCTCCGCCGCGGCGCTCGCCGAACGGCTGATGGCGGGGCAGACGGTGGCCGTGCTCAGCGAGGGCGACCCGCTGTTCTACGGCTCCTACATGCACCTGCATGTACGCCTCGCCCATCGCTTCCCCACGCAGGTCATCGCCGGTGTCACCGGCATGTCCGGCTGCTGGTCCACGGTGGGTGCGCCCATCGCCCAGGGCGAGGACGTGCTCATGGTGCTGCCCGGCACGCTGGACGAAGACGCGCTGATGCTGCGTCTCGCCCAGGCCGATGCCGCCGTGATCATGAAGGTGGGCCGCAACCTGCCGAAGATCCGCCGCGCTCTGGAGCGCGCCGGCCGGCTGGAGCGCGCCATCTATGTGGAGCGCGGCACCATGGAGGGTTGCACCCATATTCCGCTCGCCACGCGCGACGATGCGCGCGCGCCCTATTTCGCCATCGTCCTGGTGCCGGGCTGGGAGGGCGCGGCGTGAGGGGGCATCTTTGGGTCGTCGGCCTCGGCCCGGGGTCGCCCGAGCAGGTGACACCCCAGGCCCGTGCCGCGCTCGACGCCGCCGATGAGGTCTTCGGCTACGGGCCCTATCTCGCCCGCGTGCCGGAGAAGCCCGGCCAATTGCGCCACGCCACCGACAATCGCGAAGAACTGAGCCGCGCCGGCGCGGCGCTGGAGCGGGCGGCGGCAGGGGCGCGGGTGGCCATGGTCTCGGGCGGCGATCCCGGCGTGTTCGCCATGGCGGCGGCAGTGTGCGAGGCGATCGAGCACGGCCCGCCTCACTGGCGCGCGGTGGAGGTGGAGATGGTGCCCGGCCTCACCGCCATGCTGGCCGTGGCGGCCCGCATCGGCGCCCCGCTGGGACACGATTTCTGCGCCATTTCCCTGTCCGACAATCTCAAGCCCTGGCCGCTTGTGGAATCGCGCCTGAGGGCGGCGGCCGAGGCCGGCTTCGTGATTGCGCTCTATAATCCCATCAGCCGCGCGCGGCCCTGGCAGTTGGATGCGGCTTTCGACCTGCTGCGCGGCGTCATAGCGCCCAGTGTGCCGGTGATCTTCGGGCGCGCGGCGGGCCGGCCGGACGAGCGCATCGTCCTCTCCTCCCTCGCTGAGTCGAAAGGGGAACAGGCGGACATGGCGACCTGCGTCCTCATCGGCACGCAAGAGACGCGGATCGTGGAGCGGCCGGGCTTGTCCCCATTGGTCTATTCCCCCCGCTCCGTGCGGTCCCCGGGATGAAGACGGGCGTCCAGCCACGCCAGTGCCGCGTCTGCATCGCTCACGCGCGGAACGTCCGGCAGCGGCGGACGGCGCAGCATCACAACTTCGATGCCGAGCGCCCGGGCGGCGGCGATCTTGCCATAGGTGGCGGTGCCCCCGGAATTCTTGGCGACAATGGCGTCGATGCCGTGGCGCGCAAGGAGAGCGCGATCGTCGGCTTCCGCGAACGGTCCGCGCGCCAGCACATATTCGGCATCCGGCACGGCCAGCGGCGGGTCGATGGGATCGACACTGCGCACGAGATAGGCATGCTGGGGCGCGGCCTCGAAGGCGCGCACCTCGTTGCGGCCGAGCGCCAGGAACACCCGGCGCGGCGCCATGCCGAGCGCCTCCACCGCCGCCGCCACATCCTCAACCTCGCGCCAGCGATCGCCCGCCTGCGCCTCCCAGGCCGGGCGACCGAGGGCGAGAAGCGGCACGCCGGTCGCCGCGCAGGCCAAAGCGGCATTGCGCGAGATGTTGGCGGCATAGGGATGGGTGGCGTCGATCACCGCGCATGTCCCGTGGGCGCGCAGGAAATCCGCCAAGCCCTCGGCGCCGCCGAAGCCGCCGCTGCGCACCGGCACCGGCTGGGGCGCGGGATTTTCGGTGCGTCCCGCAAGGGAGAGCAACACGCTAAGATCGGCGCGGTCGGCGAATCGCGCCGCCAGTTGCCGGGCATCGCGGGTGCCGCCCAGAATGAGTACGGGGCGCCTCATGGCTGAAGTGCAGGACGCGGACGAAACATCGGGCAAGGCCACCGGCGCCGGAGGAACGGAGCCGGAGACTGCCGCACCCGCCCCCTGGCTGTCCATCGTCGGCATCGGCGAGGACGGGCTGGATGGCCTTTCGCCTGCCGCCCGCGCGCGCATTGAACAGGCACAGATGGTCTTCGGCGGCGCGCGGCATCTCGCTCTGGCGACGGAGGCCGTCACGGGTGCGGCGCATCCCTGGCCGAGCCCGTTTGCCGAAGGCGTGGCGCAGGTGCTCGCCGCGCGGGGAAAGACCGTGTGCGTGCTCGCCTCGGGCGATCCGTTCCTGCATGGCGTCGGCGCCACCCTCGCGCGCCATGTTCCGGCCCGCGAGATGCACGTCATTCCCGCCCCCTCCGCCTTCAGCCTCGCGGCGGCGCGGCTCGGCTGGGCGTTGGCCGACGTGGCGCAGGTGTCGCTGCATGGGCGCGAGATCGGCCGCATCCGCCCGTTCCTGCATCCCGGCTGCCGCATTCTCGTGCTCACTTCGGACGAGAGCGGCCCACCCGACCTCGCTGCCCTGCTGGCGGGGCTCGGCTTCGGCGCCTCGCGCCTCACCGTGCTCGAAGCGCTGGGCGGCCCGCGCGAACGCATCCGCACTACGCAGGCCCATGATTTCGCCCTTCCCGGTATCGACCCGCTCAATGTCCTCGCCATCGAGGTTCAGGGCACGGGCGCTGTGCTGACCCGCGCCAGCGGGTTGGACGACGCTTTGTTCGAACATGACGGGCAGATCACCAAGCGCGAGATCCGCGCGATGACCCTCTCCGCGCTCGCGCCGCGCAAGGGGGAATTGCTGTGGGATGTGGGCGGCGGCTCCGGCTCCATTGCCATCGAATGGCTGCTGGCGGACCCCTCGCTCACGGCCATCACGATCGAATCGCACGCCGGGCGCGCGGCGCGCATCGCACGCAATGCCGAGGCGCTCGGCGTGCCCCATCTGCGCATCGTGGAGGGCACGGCGCCCGGCGCGCTGGCCGATCTGCCGGCGCCGGACGCCATCTTCCTCGGGGGCGGGGCGAGCGAGGACGGCGTGGTGGCAGCGGCGGAAGCGGCGCTCAAGCCCGGGGGGCGGCTGGTGGCGAACGGCGTGACGCTGGAAACCGAAGCGGTGCTGCTTGCGTTGCATGCGCGGCTCGGGGGTGATCTGCTGCGCCTCGCCCTATCGCGGGCGGAGCCCATCAAGGGCATGACGGGCTGGCGCCCGGCCATGCCCATCACCCAATGGCGCTGGATGAAGCCAGGAAGGGACGCGCAATGATCGTCGCCGGCATCGGCAGCCGCCGTGGCGCCTCGGCGGAGGAAGTGATCTCCGCCATCGACGGTGCGCTGGAGCGCGCGGACCTCGGGCGGGCCGACCTCGGCGCCGTGGCGACCCCGGCCGTGAAGGGCGGGGAAGTGGGCATCTCCCAGGCGGCGGCCGAACTCGGCCTGCCCTTGGTGCTGGTGCCCCAGGGCCAGCTTGAGGCCATGGCGGAACGGGCGCAGACCCATTCCGAGCGCGTGGTCGCTTTGCTGCGCGTGCCCTCGGCTGCGGAGACGGCAGCACTCGCCGCCGCCGGGCTCGGCGCCCAATTGCTCGGCCCGCGCCTCGCCCTAGGTCCGGTCACCTGCGCCCTCGCGCGCAGCGGAGAAGCCGCGTGACCGTTCATTTCATCGGCGCCGGACCCGGCGCCGCGGACCTCATCACGGTGCGCGGGCGCGATCTGCTGGCGCGCTGCCCGGTGTGCCTCTATGCCGGCTCCATCGTCGCGCCGGATCTGCTCGCCTATTGCCCGCCCGGCGCGCGCCTCATCGACACCGCCCCGCTCGATCTCGACCGCATCGAACAGGAATATGTGCGCGCCCATGCGGCGGGGCAGGATGTGGCGCGGCTGCATTCGGGCGATCTTTCGGTCTATAGCGCGGTGGCCGAGCAGATCCGCCGGCTGGAACGTCACGGCATTCCCTATACCCTCACCCCCGGCGTGCCGGCGTTTGCCGCCGCCGCCGCCGCGCTCGGGCGCGAACTGACCGTGCCGGAGGTGGCGCAGAGCCTCGTCATCACCCGCATTTCCGGCCGCGCCTCGGCCATGCCGCCGCGCGAGACCCTGGCCGCCTTCGCGGCCACCGGAGCGACGTTGGCGATCCACCTCGCCATCCACGGCCTGGAGCGGGTCGCGGGCGAACTCATCCCGTTCTACGGTGCCGATTGCCCGGTGGCGGTGGTGGCGAAGGCGAGCTGGCCGGACGAACGCTTGGTGCGCGGCACGCTGGCCGACATCGCCGCAAAGATCGCCGCCGACCCCATCGAACGCATGGCGCTGATCCTGGTGGGACCGGCGCTCGGCGCGCGCGATTTCCGCGAGAGCGCACTCTACGACGTCGATTACGTGCGCCGCTTCCGGGGCATGGAGGGATAGGGCTCAGCCCTTGCCCGCCGGTGCAAACGGCGCGCGGCCCATGAACGCGCCGGCGCGGTCGAACACCAGGATTTCCAAAGCCACATCCGCCCGCCCCAGCGCCGCCGCCGCAGTGGTCCAGGCGCGCACGGCTACCAGATCGCCGAGCGCGAGCCCCTCCGCCGTCGCATGCTGAAAGGCTTCCGCTACCGTATTGGCGGCGCGGATGCGCGCGGCGAGCCCGGCCGAGCCGCCCGCCTCTTCGGCAAGGCGTGCGAGGGCTTCCAGATCCGGCGCGCCGCGCTTGGAATGCAGGTCCAGCAGCCCTTGCGCGAGCTTGGTCATCTTGGCGACGCCACCCGCGACCGTGACCTTGGCCACGGGATGGGCGCGCAGATATTTCAGCATGCCGCCGACGAAATCACCCATGTCGATCAGCGCCACCTCGTCGAGGCCGTGAAATTTCCGCGCCGCCGCCTCGGAGGCCGCTCCCGTCGCCCCCGCCACATGGTCCAGCCCCATGGCGCGAGCGACATCGATGCCGCGATGGATGGAATGGATCCAGGCCGAGCAGGAGAACGGGATGACGATGCCCGTCGTCCCCAGAACCGAGAGCCCGCCGAGGATGCCGAGGCGGGGATTGAGCGTTTTCAGCGCCAGTTCGGCGCCGTGCTCGATGGAAATCTCCACCTCCGCATCCGCACCGATGCCGTGCGCCACCGCCACTTCCGCGATGCCCTGCGCGATCATGGCGCGCGGCACGGGATTGATGGCGGGTTCTCCGGGCGGGATCGGCAGGCCGGGCCGCGTCACCGTGCCGACCCCCTCACCGGCGCGAAACACGATGCCAGCACCCAGGGGTAGGCGGCGCACCCGCGCCTTCACCAGTGCGCCGTGGGTGACGTCGGGATCGTCCCCCGCATCCTTCACGATGCCGGCCAGGGCGCTGTCCCCGTCGCGCGCCTGCACCGCCAGCGCAAAAGCCGGGCGGGCGCCGGAGGGCAGTTCCACCTCCACCGGATCGGGAAAATCCCCGCCCGCGAGTGCCGCGAACGCCGCCTTGGCGGCGCCGGCCGCGCATGTGCCCGTGGTCCAGCCGCGCTTCAACGGCCGGTCGGGCGGCAGATCGAAATCGGCACCGTCGGGACCGGCGGCGTCGGGGTCGGACGCGGAGGGATCGCTCATGGCCCTTTCATACGTCCCACGCGGGGCTGCGTCACGGGGCGCCCGCTTGCCGCCTCCGCCCGCCTCCTCTAAGACGCGGCCTTCCGCACAAGAACAACAGGCGCATTTCCCATGTCCACGCAGAGCAACAAGCCGAAGGCCCGGCTGCCGCGCGGCCTCGTCGACCGTCACGGCGCCGAGCTGACCGCGACACGCGCCATGCTGGACAAGATCCGCGCCGTCTATGAGCTGTACGGCTTCGACGCGCTGGAAACCCCGGCGATCGAATATACCGACGCGCTCGGCAAGTTCCTGCCCGACCAGGACCGGCCGAACGAGGGCGTGTTCTCGTTCCAGGACGATGACGAGCAGTGGCTCTCCCTCCGCTACGATCTCACCGCTCCGCTCGCCCGCCACGTGGCCGAGCATTTCGACGCCTTGCCCAAGCCGTTCCGCTCCTATCGCGCGGGCTTTGTGTTCCGCAATGAGAAGCCCGGTCCGGGGCGGTTCCGCCAGTTCATGCAGTTCGACGCCGATACGGTGGGCGCGCCCTCGGTCTCGGCCGATGCGGAAATCTGCATGATGGCCGCCGACACGCTGGAAGCGGTGGGCATCGCGCGCGGGGATTACGTCATCAAGGTCAACAACCGCAAGGTTTTGGACGGCGTGCTGGAGGCCATCGGCCTCGGCGGCGATGAGAATGCCGGGCGTCGGCTCACCGTGCTGCGGGCCATCGACAAGCTGGACAAGATCGGCGTCGACGGCGTGCGCGACCTGCTGGGCGCGGGCCGCTGGGAAAACCCGGAGGCCAAGAGCGGCGACTTCACCAAGGGCGCAGGGCTTGCGGCCGAGGCCATCGATAAGGTGCTGGCCTTCGTCAATGCCGGCACGGGTGTCGAGGGCCTCGCCCGGCTCGTGGACGTGGTGGGGGAGAATGCCGCCGGCCGCGCCGGCGTCGAGGAGTTGCAGCTCATCGCTGCCCTGGTGGCGGCGGCCGGCTATGACGACGGCCGCATCCTCATCGATCCCTCCGTCGTGCGCGGCCTCGAATATTATACCGGCCCGGTCTACGAGGCCGAGCTGACCTTCCAGGTGAAGGACGAGGACGGCCGCCCGGTGCGGTTCGGCTCGGTGGCGGGCGGCGGGCGCTATGACGGGCTCGTGGCGCGCTTTAGGGGCGAGGCGGTGCCGGCCACCGGCTTTTCCATCGGCGTCTCGCGCCTGCTCCATGCGTTGGCCCATCTCGGCAAGATGGATGCGGAGCCGGAAATCGGCCCCGTGGTGGTGCTGGTGATGGACAAGCAACCCGAGCGCATCGCCGATTACATGAAGATGGTCTCGGACCTGCGGGCGAACGGCATCCGCGCGGAAATGTATCTCGGCGGCGGCGGCATGAAGGCGCAGATGAAATATGCCGACAAGCGCAATGCGCCGGCGGTCATCATCCAGGGCTCGAACGAGAAGGAAGCCGGCGAGGTCCAGGTGAAGGATCTCGTGGAAGGCGCGAAGATCGCCGCCGGCATCGCCGACAATGCGGAATATCGCGCCGCCCGCCCGGCCCAGTTCGCGGTGAAGGAAGAGGAATTGGTGGAGGCCATTCGCGGCGTGCTGGAACGCCGCGCTGCGCCGTCTCTCGGCCTCGCGGACTGAAGCGCACCTTCCCTCACCCCAACCCTCTCCCGCAAGCGGGAGAGGGGGCAAGCCCGCTCCGGCGCGGCCGGCGCGGGCAGCGAGCAGATGCCTAAGGCGCCACCGCCGCCCGGCGCACCTTGGTGCCGCGCCCGAGCGCCACGATGCCCACCACGGCCGCCGCAAACAGCACGGTCTCCAATTCCGGCGCCTCGCCATTGATCGGCCAAGCCAGGCCGACGGTCACGAAGGTTTGCAGCAATTGCACCTGCGAGACCCGCGAGATGCCGCCCATGGCAAGGCCCGCATTCCAGAAGAAGAAGCCGATGAACTGGCTCATGACCGCCACATAGCCGAGCCCCGCCCAGGCAAGCGCGGGTGCAGCCGCCACATTGGCGGGAAAGGTCAGAAGGGTGAGCGGGATGGTGAGCGGCAGGGCCAGGACCAGGGCCCAGGAAATCACCTCCCACGCCTCCATGTGGCGCGCCAACCGGGCGCTGATCGGATAGCCGATGCCGCAGGCCACCACCGAGAGCACCAGCAGCGTATCGCCGAAGCCGAACCGGCCGGCGCCGCCGTTGCGCAAGGCGAACGCCACCACCACCCCCGCTCCGAGCAGGCTGAGTAGAATGAAGGCGCGGCTTGGCCGCTCTCCGGCCAACGCCGCCGCCCCGGCGACGGTCGCCAGCGGCAGCAGGCCAAGCACAACGCCAGCATGGGCCACGGGAACGGTGGCGGTGGCGGTGCCCATGAGCAAGGGAAAAGCGAAGATCAGGCTGGCCACCACCACCAGCAGATCGCGCAGCACGCCGGGCGCGCGGGGAAGGGAGCGCGCGCGCAGCATCAGCAGCGGCGCCGCCAGCAGGCCGGCCATGGCCGCGCGTGCGAAGGTGACGAAAGCGGGATCAAAACCGGTCAGGGCGAGGCGCGTCGCCGGCAGGGTTGCGCCGAAGATCACCACCCCGACGAAGCCGAGGAAAAGTCCGAGAGGAACGCGCGACGCCATGGAACCTGCACCAAAACGCACCGGCCTTGCGGAAAGCGCGAACGCGCAAACACGCGCCGCCAGGGCGGCCGATTCCTGCTGCGCCTGGGCACCGCCGCGTCGGGCCGGCTGAAGGTCCGGGGTTCCGTTCTAGTCTTGGGTTGGGCGGGCGAATAGCAAAAGGATGCGATGCCTCCCATCACTTCTGGTGACACACGCACGCCGCTTATCACACCCGCGCGCGCCAATAATGGGCCGCGAAAGCCTGCGGGGAAGCGGCTTTGCCCTGTCATATCTTGGACTTGACCATGCGCTATGAGATCGATGCCGGCAAAATTCTTCATGGACGTGTGCGCCGCAACAGCTACACTTGGGCCCGGTAAAGTGCAGTGCCGCATTCGGTCGGGGGGACCATCCTCGGATGGCAGATCGGCGGCCTTCAAGGGGATGTTCGATGACGCAGCCGCAGCGACCGGGCCACGAGGTGGACCCCAAGCTTCTGGAAATCCTGGTCTGCCCGCTGACCAAGGCGCCGCTTTCTTATGACCGCGCCCGCCAGGAACTGGTGTCGCGCGCGGCCAAGCTGGCGTTCCCGATCCGCGACGGCATCCCCATCATGCTGGCCGACGAAGCCCGCCGCCTCACCGAATCCGAGCTCAACGGCTGACCTAACGTGATCAGCCGCCGCGCGCTCCTGGCAGCGGGCGCATGTGGCCTGCTGCTGACCGGCTCCCGGCGCCTGGGTGCCGCTCCCGCCTTCGAGGTGGAAGAACACTCCTGGTCGCTGGGCGGGCTGAGCGGAACCCTGGCGATGGCCCGCGATGGCCGCGCCGCCGGGCCCGCCATCCTGCTTCTGCCGGGCTCCGGCCCGCTGGATCGCGACGGCAACGGACCGTCCATCGCAACGGACCTCTATCGCCAGCTGGCGCTCGGACTCGCGGGGGCCGGCTACCGGGTGCTGCGCTACGACAAGCGCGGGGTGGGTGGCAGCCGCGATCTTGTGGCGCGCGAAGAGGATCTGCGCTTCGACCAATATGTGGACGACAGTGTCGGCGCGCTGCACGCGCTCGCCGCGCGGGTGGACGTCTCCAGCCTCATCGTGATCGGCCATAGCGAAGGCGCGAGCGTCGCGACGCGCAGCGCCGCACGGGTGCCGGTGGCAGGGCTGGTGCTGCTGGCCGGTGCCGGGCGGCCGCTGGCGGATATCCTGCACGACCAGTTCGTGGCCATGAACCTCACCGATTCCATGCTGGACGAGGCGCTGAGCATCCTGCGCACGGTGGCGGCCGGCGGCCGGGTGTTCCAGGTGCCCCCGGCGCTGCGCATGGCGTTCCGGCCCTCGGTTCAACCCTTCCTGGCCTCGGAATGCGCGGTGGACCCGGCGCACGACCTCGCCCGCGTACGCACGCCGACCCTGCTGGTTCAGGGCTTGCGCGACCTTCAGGTGAACGGACAGGATCTCGCCGCCCTGCGGCGCGGGCGGCCGGACGCCGAAGTGGTCACGCTGGCCGACGCCAACCACATGTTCAAGGTCGCGCCGGAGGACCGGGCAGCGAATTTCGCCCTTTACAAGAACCGCGCCGCGCCGCTGCACCCGGGGGTGCTCCCGGCGCTGGTGCGGTTCATCGAGACCCAAGCCTGAGTCGAGGCCCAGGCCGCGGCGCGCGGGACGCTTTTTGAAAAAGCAGGCGCAGGCCGGAGGCGACCCCGCCCCTCAGCCTTCCACCTTTCCCGCTTCCCAGCCGAGTATGGCGCGCTTGCGCGTCAGGCCCCAGTGATAGCCGGTGAGATCGCCATTCTTGCCCAGCACCCGGTGGCAGGGCACCACGAAGCTGATGGGATTCTTGCCCACCGCCGCGCCCACCGCCCGCGCCGCCTTGGGGCTGCCCACCCGGTCGGCGATGGTGGAATAGGTGGTGGCTCGGCCCATGGGAATGCGCAGCAGCGTTTCCCACACCCGCACTTCGAAATCCGTGCCGATGAAGACGATGCGCAGCGGCTGGTCCTCTCGGCAGGCGGCGGGGTCGAATATGCAGCGCACCAACGGCGCGGTCGCCGCCGGCTCCTCCACGAAACGGGCATTGGGCCAACGGGCCGACATGTCGGCGAGGGCCGAGCGCTCCTCGCCGGCATCAGCGAAGGCAAGTCCGCACAGGCCGCGCGGGGTCGCCATGGCGAGCGCGAGGCCGAACGGCGAGGGATGGAAGCCGTAGCGGATCACGAGACCCGCTCCGCCGGTCTTCCATTCTCCCGGCGACATGGCCTCGTGCACCACGAACAGATCGTGCAGCCGGCCGGGGCCGGACAAGCCCAGTTCCAGCGCGGCGTCGAGCACATTGCCGCTCTGCGCCAGCACCTGCCGGGCGCGGTCGAGCGTGACGGCTTGCAGGAACGCCTTGGGCGTGAGGCCGCACCAGCGGCGGAAGACTTCGGTCAGCGCGCGGCTGGTGACGCCGGCGGCGCGGGCGATCTCCTCCACCTCCGGCTGCTGGCGCATGTGGGTGGTAACGTAGGCGACCGCACGGCGCACCACGTCATAATCGGCGGCGGCGATGTCCAGCTCGTTGGCGGGGGTCAATGGAGCAAAGCCAGCCACCGGGGGCAGCGTCAGCGTGGGGGAATCGTGCAGCAGCACGGGCGTGGCTCCTTCTAAGGATCGAGGCGCCATATCACCAGCTTTTGTCATGGGCGCCCACCCGATTTCCCCGGAGGATCAGAACACCGTGCGGGTCACGCCGCGCTTCACTTCCAGCAGGGCGGCGTTGAGATCATCCGCCAGTTCCCCCTTCTGCACCGGGCCGAGATGGATTCCCACGGGCGTGTGATGCCCGCGCGAAACCAGCGCCATGTCGATGGTGCCGAATTCCTCCACCTCCCGCCGCCACAGGCGGGTGAAGAACGGATTCATCCGGAAATCGCGGGCCTCGCCACGTGCCGGTAGGTGGCGCACCTGGATCAGGCTCGGCGTGACGCGGATGTATTCGCGCGCAGAGGCGGAGCGGAAATTAGCGCGGAAGGCAAAATAGATCAGCGCCACGTCGAGGCCGAAGAAACCGAAAATCGGCCAAGCGCCCATGGCCAGGAACATGGCGCCGCAAACGAAGCTGATGCTGCCCACGCCCAACATCAGCAGCAGAAAGCCGCGCTGCGACAGCGAGCGGTGCGGCGCCATGGTGGCGGCGAACACCGTCGGTTCCCCATCGTCAGGGAAAGGCAGGTCATTGGCCTTCGTCATGGGTGGGATTATAGGGACAAAATGGCGCGAAAAACCACATCTCCCCGAGCCGGCTCTCAACTTGTCGCGACGCCCACGGGGTCTGCAGAGACTCGCCCGGCGCCCGCGGCGAAGAACTCCCCTCAGACCACGGCACCGGGAAAAACACGCGCCGTGGGGAAGGTCACACCGCCCGCCAAAGGCACCACGCCCGACCGGGCGGCAAAATCCGCCACTCCGCCACCTCTTCCCATCTCAGTCGCCGGACGGCTGAAGAATGAGGCGGCGGCGGGCGTTGTTCCTGCGCGTCGCCGCGCCGTGGCGAATGCCGCCGCTGCCGCGCACGGGCGTACGGTCGCGCCATGGAGCGAAGCTGAAATCGTCGAAGCCTTCACGCGGTTCGAAAGGCGCGATCCAGAGCCCAAGGGCGAGCTGGATTATGTCGACCCCTTCACCCTGCTGGTTGCGGTGGTACTTTCCGCACAGGCCACCGATGTCGGGGTGAACAAGGCCACGAAGGGCCTGTTCGCCGCCGCCCCGACGCCCGCCGCCATGGTGGCGCTCGGGGAAGAAGGCATCGCCGGCTTCATCCGCACCCTCGGTCTGTTCCGGGGCAAGGCGAAGAACGTGGCCGAACTCTCCCGCCTGCTGCTGGAGCGCCACGGCGGCGAGGTGCCCATGGACCGCGCGGCGCTTGAAGCGCTGCCCGGCGTCGGCCGAAAAACCGCGAACGTGGTGCTGAACATCGCCTTCGGCCTGCCGACCATCGCGGTGGACACCCATCTGTTCCGCGTCGCCAACCGCACCGGCCTCGCCCCCGGCGCCACCCCGCTGGAGGTGGAACTGGGCCTGGAGGCGCGCATTCCCGAGCGCTTCAAGCGCCACGCCCATCACTGGCTGATCCTGCACGGGCGCTACATCTGCAAGGCACGCCTGCCCGATTGCCCGATCTGTCCGATCAATGATCTGTGCCGCTGGCCGGACAAGCCGATCTAGGCCTCGATCAGCCTTTGCGTCGGCACCGCCTTGAGCCGCTTGTGGAGGTGCACCATGAAGGCCGTGCCGAACACCGGCATGATGAGATTGAGAACCGGCACCATCAGCAGCGGCGTCATGAGCAGGCCGGCGATGAAGATGCTGGTGGCGTTCGCCTGGCGCAGCGCGCGCGCCTGGGCGGGCGAGGAAAAGCGCATCGCGGCCATCTCGAAATATTCCCGGCTGAGCAGATAGGCATTGGCCAGGAAGAAGGCGATGAGATTGACGCCCGGCACCAGCAGCAGCAGAAGCGCCAGGATGTTGACCGCCAGCACGAGGACGAAGAACCGCGCCGAATAATAAAGCGAGGTCGCCAGCGGCTGCGGCGTGCCCACCGGGTCGTTCGGATAGCTCGCCCGCTCCACCTTCTCCGCCACCTCGTCCACGAACAGGCCGGCGACCAGCGAGGACGCGGCCGGCACGAGATAGGCGATGCCGAACACCAGGCCGAGGCCGGTGACGATGGCAAGCGTCGTATCCAGCCAGGGATAGGGCAGCTCGGTCAGGTATTCCACTGCCACGAACAGGCCGATGCCCAGCACCGCCAGCACCCCCAGCCCCAGCAGCACCGACCTGAACAGAACGCCGCGCAAGAGCGGCGAGAACACCTGCCCGAACGCGGTGAAGGCGGCGGCGAACATGAAGGGCCTCGCGGGTGACAGAAAACGACCCCCCTCACGTAGGGTGCGCCGCGGCAGGCCTCAAGGGTTCATGACGCGCGAACTATGGATTGACGCGCACCGGAAAATCCACGTGGAACACCCGCCGCTGCCCGAAGCGCTGGATATAAGCGCTCTTGATTTCGCCCAGCTTGGCGCTGGCGTCGGGCGTATTGGGATGGACGATAAGCAGCAGGCGCGTGCCAGGTCTCGAGAGAGCGAGCGCGGCGGCGGCCGAGAGGGAGGCGGCAAGCGCCGGGTCCGGCGCGAGCGCGGGGGTCGAAGCGGTCCCTGCGGGCGCCGCATTGCCCACGGATGTGCCATTGCCAGCGGGGCCGCCGCTTCCGGCTGGCGCCGCGGCGGATGGCGATGCCGCGCCCGTGGCGGCAGAAGCGGGTGCAGCAAGAGCCGGCGCGCCGGCGCCGGCGAGGCCCTGCGCCTCCAGAACCGTCAGCCCGCCGGGAAAGCGCGGCGCGACGATCTCCGCAACGAACTGCACCCATTGCTGCTCACTCACACCGCGCCCGTCAGGCGTATTGAGGCTGAAGAACAACTGGCTTTCCAGGAAGACGCTGTCGGCCCATGGCGTCGGCTGCCAGCCGGGTGCGGACACGGCATTGTCCTGCGCGCGGGCCGGGCCGGCCAGCAGAGCCGCCAGCAGCAGCGGGGCAAATATTCTCGGCGCGCGCATCTTCACTCCCCCAGCTTTTTGCGATCCAGGCCCTGCCCGGCTCTTCTGCGGCTGCCGCGCGTCCTCACTCGCCCGCGGCGGCCTTGAGGTTCCACGCGACGGTGCGCAGGATCGCCTGATCGAGGCCGACGGTCCTGCGCACGCCCAGATCCTGGGTGATGGCATCCACCGCCGGCACATAGCGCCCGGGATTCCACCCCGAATCCGCAGCGCCCTGGATCTCATATGAGCCGTTCCCGACCAGCCGGGCAACCCGCGCCGCAAGCTCGCCGATGGAGACCGCCTCGTCCGATCCCACGTGATAAAGCCCGCCCGTCGGCCCGCGCGCGAGCAGGCACCACAGCCAGGCGGCGAGATCGCCGGCATAGAGATAGGAGCGCACCGCCCGCCCGTCGCCCTTGACGACGACCGTCCGCCCCGCCAGAGCGTCGCGGATGAAATTGCCGATGGCGAAGCGCGAATCGAGCGGTTGGAACGGGCCGGCGAAGGCGAACAGCCGAGCGATGGACACATCGAGTCCGAACTGGCGGCCGTAAATCGCACACAGCATTTCCGCGGCCCGCTTGCCTTCCCCATAGGCGTCGCCGGCATTGGCGCTATCGGGAACGCCGGCGAAGCTTTCCGCCATATGCGGCAGGGTCCAGGGCTGGCGCCCCAGCACCGCGCCGGTGCTGAGATGTAGGATCCGCTTCACGCCCTTGGCGACCGCGAAATCGAGCACCCGACGGGTTCCTAGCACGACCGTGTCGAACATGGCGCGCGGATCGCTCATGCCCAGATCGCCGGCGGAATCGGTGGCGCCGTGAATGAAATGGGTGAAGTCACCGAGCGGATAGGCAAACTCCCGCACATCCCCGCGATGAAAGGAAAATCCCGACGCAGAGGCAAGGTGCGGGGCGCGCGCCGCGAACCCATCCGGCTCTCGGGTGAGGATGACCGCGTCGATCCCGAGACCCAGCCGCACGTCCGCCCGCGCGAGCGTTTCCAGCAGCCAGCGCCCGACAAAGCCGGTCCCGCCGGTGATGAACAGGCGGGCTCCGCGCAAGGCTTCCCATGCGGGGCCGACCGCATCGACCGCGAGATCGAGATCGTCGTCCAGCTTCCAGGTGAGGCCGAAGGCGTCGAGAGCGCCGGGCCGGAGCTGGGTCGTCCACCTTGCCTGTTGCATGTCTCTACCGTGGCCGTTCAAGAACCGTCAGGCCTACCCTTCGCGCCTTTCGTGAAGCTGCCCGGCAGCAAAGGGGCCGCCTTTCGGCTTATGAAATAACGAGAACGAACATTCGCTCTTGACCTGAGACAGGACGCTCGCCATGGTGAGAGCGAATGTTCATTCTCACCCCTGAGGTTCCATGGCCCTGGGCGCCCCTGATATTTCCGTGCTCGATCACCGCTCCGAGCAGCAGAAGCGCATCCTCACTGCCGCCGTGCAGTGTTTCGCCCGCGACGGTTTCCACGGCACGTCCATGCAGAAGATCTGCGCCGAAGCGGGCATGAGCCCCGGCGCGCTCTATCGCTATTTCCCCTCCAAGGAATCCCTCATCGGCGCCATCGTCGAGGGCGAGAGCGCGGAGCGGGCCAAGCTGTTCGAATATCTCGAACAGACGCCGAGCCTGATCGACGGGCTGACCGAATGCATCGCCGCCCTTCTTTCCAAGGAGAGCATCGACTGCGCCAAGCTCGGGCCGGAAATCATGGCCGAAGCGATCCGCAACGAAAAGCTGCGCGAGGCGCTGGAGCCAGTGGAGGAAGAGAGCCACGTGCTGCTGCGCGCCGCTCTGGTCTCAGGCATGGAGCGGGGCGAAATCGATCCGGAAGCCGATCCCGATACGCTGGTGATGCTGCTGAAGGTGATGGGCGACGGGATGATCCTCCACAATCAATTGCACCCGCAATGGAATCTGCCGGATCGCCTGCCCGCCTTCGCCACCCTGGTGCGGCGCATGCTGGCGCCGGAAACAAAAACCTCCCGGCCATGAGCATCAGCTTGCCGCAATTTCCGTATCGTCATGCGCCCGCGCGTTTGCCCCGGCTTGCCGATGCGTCCGCGCCCGGACACAGAGAGACCGACCGACCCATGCCCCGCTTCGCCCGCAGCGCCCCGTTCCAGACCTCCAAGCGCCCCGCGCCGCTGCCGCATCGCCTGCTTGCCGGTGCGCTCTTCGCCGCAGCGCTCGCGGCGCCCCAATTCATTCCCCCCGCCCTGGCCGAGGCTCCTGCCGCCGAAGCCGTGAAGGGTCTGACCGTCAGCGTCACCCGTCCCGAAAGGCGGGAGATGGTCGAGACGCTGCTGGTCACCGGCTCCCTGATCGCCCGCGAGGAAATCCAGGTGGGCCCGGAAATCGAGGGCTATCGCCTCACCGAGATTCTCGCCGAGGTGGGCGACAGGGTGAAGCAGGGACAAGTGCTCGCCCGCCTCAATCGCGAGGTGCTGGAAACCCAGTTGGCCCAGAACACCGCCAACCGGGCCAAGGCGAAGGCCGCCATCGCCCAGCAGCGCGCGAATCTCGACCAGATGCTGGCGCAGGAGGCTGAAGCCACCTCGGCGGTGGAGCGTTCGCGCCAGCTGCGCAAGACAGGCGTGGTCTCCCAGGAAGCGCTGGACGAGCGCGAGCGTGCCGTGAAGGTGGCCGCCGCCCAGGTCGCCGCCACACGGGAAGCGCTCGCCGCGAGCGAGGCCGACGCCGGCCTGGTGGAAGCGCAGCGCTCCGAAATTGAGCTGAAGCTGACACGGACCGAGGTGAAATCCCCCGCCGCCGGCGTGGTGCTGGCGCGCGATGCCCGCATCGGCGCCATCGTATTGTCCACCCGCTCTGAGCCGCTGTTCCGCATCGCCCGCGACGGCGCCATCGACCTCGATGCCGAGGTGCCGGAGGCGGTCATGCCGCGCATGCAGGTGGGGCAGAGCGTCAGCGTGACCCCGGCGGGTTTCTCCGCGCCGCTGAGCGGCAAGGTGCGTCTCATCTCGGCGCAGCTCGACAAGGCGACGCGCCTCGGCAAGGTGGAGATCGCGCTCGCCGACGATGATCGCCTGCGCCCGGGCACCTATGGCCGCGGCTTGATCGAGATCGCGCGCCGCACGGGGCTCGCCGTGCCGCAGTCCGCCGTCATGTTCGACGCCAAGGGCGCCTATGTGCTGGTGGTGAAGGACGGGGTCGTCGCGGAGCGCCGCGTCGAGCCGGGCCTCAAGGGCGAGGGCCGTATCGAACTCGTCTCCGGCGTCGGCGCCGACGATCTGGTGGTCGTGCGCGCGGGTGGTTTCCTGCGCGAAGGCGACCGCGTCACCGCAGTCGAGGCGGACCGCACCGCCGGAGCGAAATAAGCGCCATGGCCCTCAATATCTCCGCCTGGGCGATCCGCAAGCCCATTCCCTCCCTGGTCCTGTTCGTGGTGCTCACCGCGCTCGGCATCGTGCATTTCCGCTCGCTGCCGGTCACGCAGATGCCAAACATCGACGTGCCCATCGTCATGGTCTCCATTTCCCAGCCCGGCGCCGCGCCGAGCGAATTGGAAACCCAGATCACCAAGAAGGTGGAAAACGCCGTCGCCGGCGTGGCGGGGGTGAAGCACATCACCTCCTCGCTGTCCGAAGGCTCCTCCGTCACCACCATCGAGTTCCATCTGGAAACGGCGGTGGACCGGGCGGTGAACGACACCCGCGACGCCGTCACCAAGATCCGCACCGAACTGCCCCAGGCCATCGAGGAGCCGCTGATCCAGCGGGTGGATATCGAGGGCCTGCCCATCGTCACGTTCGCGGTGGCCTCGCCCACGATGAACGCTGAGGAACTCTCCTGGTTCGTGGACGACACGGTGGCCCGCACGCTCCAGGGCATTCGCGGCGTTGCCCAGGTGAAGCGCGAAGGCGGCGTGGATCGTGAGATCCGGGTTGCGCTCGATCCCGACCGGCTGATGTCGCTCGGCATCACGGCCGCCGAGGTCTCGCGCCAGCTCCGCGCCACCAATTTGGACGTCTCGGGCGGACGCGGGGAAGTGGGTACGCAGGAACAGTCCATCCGCACGCTGGCTGGCGCCGCCAGCGTGGACGACCTCGCCGATACGCGCATCGTACTCTCCAACGGGCGTTATGTGCGGCTGAAGGATCTCGGCACCGTCACCGACGGGGCGGCGGAGCAACGCGTGTTCGCGCGGCTCGACGGGCGCCCCGTTGTGGCCTTCGGCGTCTATCGCGCCAAGGGCTTCTCCGACGTGGTGGTCTATGATCGCACCCAGGCCGAGGTCCAGAAGCTGGTCGCGGCCCACCCGGACGTGTCCATCACCATGATCGACACCACCGTGCGCTACACCAAGGCGGACTATCAATCCGCGATGCACACGCTGATCGAAGGCGCGATCCTGGCGGTCATCGTGGTCTTCATCTTCCTGCGCGACTGGCGCGCCACCCTCATCACCACGCTCGCGATCCCGCTGTCCATCCTGCCGACATTTTGGGTCATGGACGCGCTCGGCTTCTCGCTGAACGCGGTGAGCCTGCTGGCCATCACGCTCGTCACCGGCATCCTGGTGGACGACGCGATCGTCGAGATCGAGAACATCGTGCGGCACATGCGACAAGGGAAGTCCCCCTATCGCGCGGCCATCGAGGCGGCGGACGAGATCGGCCTCGCGGTGGTGGCAACCACGCTCACCATCGCCGCCGTATTCGTGCCGGTGTCCTTCATGGGCGGCATCGCCGGGCAATATTTCAAGCAATTCGGCATCACGGTTGCTGTGGCGGTGCTGTTCTCGCTCGCGGTGGCGCGGCTCATCACGCCGCTGATGGCCGCCTATTTCCTGCGCGACCACGGCCATCGGGAAACCGGCGACGGCTTCATCATGCGCCATTACGTGCGCCTGCTGGGCTGGTCGGTGCGCCACCGGTTCGCGACCATCGCCATGGGCTTCGGCGTGTTCGCCGGCACCATCTTCCTCTCCACGCTGCTGCCCTCGGGCTTCCTGCCCAATAACGACATCTCCCGCTCCATGCTCTCCATCGAGATGCCGCCCGGCACCACGCTGGCAGAAACCCAGGCGGTATCGGACCAGATCACGGCGGACCTGCTGAAGCAGCCCGAGGTGGCGAGCGTCTACGCCACCGCCGGCACCGGCGGACAGGGCGGGATGGCGATGATGGCGAGCGAGGTGCGCAAGGCGCAGATCGTCGTGAACCTCAAGCCGCGTCACGAACGCAGCATCGACCAGAAGACGTTTGAAACGCGCCTCCACGACGAGCTGGCAGCACTGCCCGACATGCGCTTCACCTGGAGCCCCAACGGGCAAGCGGCGCAACGCGGCTTCTCCATGATCCTCTCCGGTAATGACGGCGAGGCGGTGGAACAGGCGGCGCTGAAGCTGGAGAAGGAGGTGCGCGACCACGTGCCGACTCTCGCCAACGTGGTCTCCAGCGCCGCGCTGGACCGGCCGGAAATCCGCATCGTGCCGAAACTCGATCAGGCGGCGCAGCTCGGCGTCTCGGTGGATACCATCGCCGAGACGGTGCGCATCGCCACCATCGGCGACATCGCCGCGAACCTCGCCAAATTCTCGGCCAAGGATCGCCAGATCGATATCCGTGTGCAGATGGACGAGAGGGCGCGCGCCAAGCTCGCCACCTTCGATGCGCTCAAGGTGCCAACCTCCAAGCCCGGCGTCTCGGTGCCGCTTTCCTCGGTGGCGGACGTGAGCTTCGGCAAGGGCCCGACCTCGCTGGACCGCTACGACCGCGCCCGCCGGGTGGCCGTAGAAGCGGACCTGGTGGGTGACACCCCGCTCGGTGCTGCGATCGAGGCGGTCAAGGCGCTGCCCGCTGCGAAGAACCTGCCACAGGGCGTCGCCTTGAAGGAGTCCGGCGATGCCGAGATCATGGGCGAGGTCTTCTCCGGCTTCGCACTCGCCATCGCGGCGGGGGTAATGCTGGTGCTCGCGGTGCTGGTGCTGCTGTTCCAGGATGTGCTGCAGCCCATCACCATCCTGGTGGCGCTGCCGCTCTCCGTGGGCGGGGCGTTCATCGCTCTGCTGCTCACCGGCAATTCCATCTCGCTGCCGGTGGTGATCGGCTTCCTAATGCTGATGGGCATCGTGACGAAGAACGCCATTCTGCTGGTGGACTTCGCCATCGAATCCATCGCCAAGGGCATGGACCGCACCACGGCGCTGATGGAATCCGGCCGCAAGCGCGCCCAACCCATCGTGATGACCACCATCGCCATGGCCGCGGGCATGCTGCCGTCCGCGCTGGCGCTGGGCGAAGGCGGCTCGTTCCGCGCGCCCATGGCCATTGCGGTGATCGGCGGGCTCATCGCCTCCACCGTGCTGTCTCTGGTTTTCGTGCCGGCGGTGTTCTCGGTGATGGACGATTTCAGCCACATCATGGGCCGCGTCTTCGGCCGGTTCGTCGGCAAGCGGGACGAACATCCGGGCCACGAGCACGACGCGCACGGGCCGGACGCGCAAGGCGGGCAGAAACACCTGCCCTTCCCTCGCGCGGCCGAATGACATCGCGCGCTCCGGCCGGAAGGGGTGAAACGGCCGAAGCGCGCATGCGCCGGGACGCCTGCGCTCAGCGCAGGCCGCCCGAAGCGAAGATGATCTCACCCGTCAGCCAGCCGGCATCGGCGGAAGCGAGGAAGGTTGCAACGGTCGCGATATCCTGCGGCTGGCCGCCACGGCCGAGCGGGGTCTTGGCGATCAATTGCCGTTCCATGTCGCTTCCGGCGATGTTCAGGCTCCGCGTGCCTTCCGTCTCCACCCCACCGGGGCTGATGGCGTTCACGCGGATCTGGCGCGGGCCGAGCTCGGTGGCGAGCACGCGCGTAATGGAATCCACCGCCCCCTTGGTGGCCGTATAGACGGAAGCGCCCGGTAACGAGACGGTGGTGACCGCCGAGGAAATATTGATGATGCTGCCGCCCTCGGCGGAGAAGTGCTTGACCGCTTCCCGCGTCGCCAACAGCAAGCCGAGCACGTTGGTATCGAACTGGCGGTGGAAGTGCTCCTCGTTCACGTCCTCGATCGTCGCGAAAGTGTAGATCCCGGCATTGTTCACGAGAATGTCCAGCCCGCCGAACGCGGCCTTCGTTTCCGCAAACAGGCGCGAGACATCGGCGGCCTTCGCCACATCGCCCTGCACCGCAAGCGCCTTGCCGCCGGCAGCCTTGATCTCCGCTACGACACGGTCTGCGCCCTCCTTGCTGGACGCGTAATTCACCGCCACCGCAGCCCCTTCGGCCGCAAGGTTTTTCGCGATGGCTGCGCCGATTCCCTTGGAGGCCCCAGTGACTACCGCGACCTTGCCTGACAGCTTACCCATCTCATCTCTCCCAACCGAAACGATTCGATAATTAGATAATCATCGAATTGATGTGCGGCGTAGATGGGAAGGCCGGCTGCGGTTGCAAGGGGTCACCGCGCGGGAGGTGGCGCCCGAAGTTTCGGGCCGGCCGCGAACGGGGGCACAAATGCGCGGGCGGGCGGCTCAGATCTTGGAAAGCTGGTCGAGATAGGCGCTCAGCACGTCGCGACGCAGGACGAGCTTGGCGAACTTGCCCTCGCGCACGATATCCACGAGGCCGGCTGTCTCAAGCTCTTTCAGATGGTGGGAAATGGTCGCGGCGCTCACGGAATGGCACTCCGCCAGCGCAGTGCAGGCGAGTTGCGCACCGGCGGCACCGATCTCCTTCAGCATCTGGTAGCGGCGCGGTTCCGCCAGGGCGCGGGCGATCTGGGCAAACTGCTTCTCGCTCAGATGAATGGATTCCGCAGACGACATGATCTCAAAACTCGTGGGCGCAACGATCCTCACATGGTCGCCGCGACGCTCAATATGTGGTCGGCACCTCGCTTTGACAACGCCGCGGGGGCCCTCCCCCGCGGCGCACGCTCGGCCATGCTCCTCCCGGCGGCCCCGCGCGGCGCGGGCCGAAAATCTATTTCACATTCATTTCAGGCGGCTTGACTTGTTCGCCAAAACGAACGATGTATCGAGGCGGGAAACATCAACGATGGGTGCGGCCATGATGCGCTGCCTATGTATGCGAATGTGATTGCGGCCTGATTGAAGCGCCGCGTCTTTTGCCGCCCGAAATTCCCTTCCAGCCGTCGGTTGCCTGCGTCCCGAGATGGACCGCCAGGACGAACGCGCGTTCGCGTTCAGGGTCCGACGAAAGCCGGAGATGATCGTGACCGCCATCCTGCCTATTGTCGCCGCATCGGCACAGGAAGCCGATCCCTCGGGAAGGCCCGCGTCCGTGCAGAACTCCTTCGAACCCGCCCACACACGCCGCGCCGTCATCGACTTCGCGCATGTGGGAAAAACCTATGCCGCCCGCGCGGGCACCCCGCTGGTGGCGGCTTTGGAGGATGTGAGCCTGTCCGTGCCCGAGGGCGCCATCGTCGGCGTCATCGGCCGCTCGGGCGCGGGCAAATCCACCCTCATCCGCCTCGTGAACGGGCTGGAGCGGCCGAGCTCCGGGCGCGTCGTGGTGGACGGCACCGACATCACCGCCTTGTCGGAAAAAGGCCTGCGCGAGGCGCGCCGGTCCATCGGCATGATCTTCCAGCATTTCAACCTGCTGGCCCGGCGCACGGCTTATGAGAATGTGGCGCTGCCGCTGGAAATTGCCGGTGTCTCGCGTCGCGAGATCAAGGCGCGGGTGGAACCGCTGCTCGATCTCGTGGGCCTAGCCGACAAGCGCGACCGCTATCCCGCAGAACTCTCGGGCGGGCAGAAACAGCGCGTCGGCATCGCCCGGGCGCTCGCCACCCGCCCGCGCGTGCTGCTCTCGGACGAAGCCACCTCCGCCCTCGACCCCGAGACAACGAACCAGATCCTCGCGCTGCTGCGCAAGGTGAATGCCGAACTCAAGCTCACCGTGCTTTTGATCACCCACGAGATGGCGGTCATCAAATCGGTGGCGAACCGGGTGGCGGTGCTGGACGGCGGGCGCATCGTGGAAGAAGGCCGCACGTTCGAAATCTTCGCCCATCCCCGGCACGCGACCACCAAAGCCTTCATTTCCGCCATCACCGGCGCCGCGCTGCCGGCGCAGGTGGCGGATCGCCTGAAGCCGGTCCGGGTGGGCGAGGCGCAGGCGGTGCTGCGCATCGTCTTCACCGGCACCCACGCCACCGACCCGGTGCTCTCGCGCATCTCCCGCCTGCTCGGCGTGGATGTGAACATCATCCAGGCCCAGGTGGACGACATCGCGGGCGAGCCGTTCGGCGTCATCGTTGTGTCGCTGCCGGGCGACATCGCCACCGTGGCGGCCGTGCAGGCCGCGGTCACCGGGCTTGGCCTCGGCGTGGAGGTGCTTGGCTATGTTTCCTGAAATCCTGCCCCCCGCCATCGTCGATCTGCTGATCGATGCCACCCGCCAGACCCTCTACATGGTCGCCGTTGCCGGGCTCATCGGCACCGCCATCGGCTTGCCGCTGGGCGTGTTCCTCGCCAACAGCCGGAGCGGTGAACTGTTCGCCGCCCCCGTGCTCAATCAAGCCTTGGGCCTGGTGGTGAATGCCGCCCGCTCCACACCCTTCATCATCCTGGTGGTGGCCATCATTCCCTTCACCCGGCTCATCGCCGGCACGTCCATCGGCACCAATGCGGCCATCGTGCCGCTGACGGTGGCGGCGGCCCCCTTCATCGCCCGGCTGATTGAGGGCGCGATCCGCGAGGTGGATCAGGGCTTGGTGGAAGCCGCCCGCGCCATGGGCGCGAGCCCACTCCAGATCGTGGCCAAGGTGCTCCTGCCGGAGGCGCTCCCGGCCATCACCCTTGCCCTGACGCTCGCCGTGGTGAGCCTGCTCGGCTATTCCGCAATGGTCGGCGCCGTGGGCGGCGGCGGCCTCGGCGATCTCGGCATCCGCTTCGGCTACCAGCGCTTCATGCCCGACGTGATGGCCGCCGTGGTGGTCGTCCTCATCCTTCTGGTGCAAGCCGTGCAAAGCTTCGGCGATCTGCTGGCCCGCCGCCTCGACAAGCGCAACCGGCGCGACTGACCCGTTCCTTAAAGGAGATCCGAAAATGAAAGTTCGCTTCCGCGCGCTCGCGACCGCGCTCACCCTATCGTTCGCCCTGACGAACGCTGCCGCCTTCGCCGAGACCATTTCGGTGGGTGTCACCCCCGGGCCCCACGCCCAAATTCTGGAAGCCGTGAAGCCCGTCGCCGCCAAGCAGGGCCTCGACATCAAGATCGTCGAATTTTCCGACTACGTTGTGCCGAACACCGCGCTGGAATCCGGCGAATTGCAGGCGAATTCATTCCAGCATCAGCCTTATCTCGACAATCAGGTGGCCGATCGCGGCTACAAGATCGTCTCGGTGGGGCAGACAGTGAATTTCCCCATCGGCATTTATTCCAAGAAATTCAAAAGCCTGGACGATCTGCCCGTCGGCGCGACCATCGCCATTCCCAACGATCCCACCAATGGGGGGCGGGTGCTGCTGCTGCTCGCGGACAAGGGCTATATCAAGCTGCGCGACGGCGTCGGCTTCAAGCCGAGCGTCGCGGACATCATTGAAAACAAGAAGAAATTCAAGATCGTCGAGATCGACGCCGCCCAGCTGCCGCGCTCGCTTCCCGACGTGGACGCGGCCGGCATCAACACCAATTATGCCAAGGAAGCCGGGCTCGATCCGGTGAAGGACCCGATCCTGCGGGAAGACCCGAAGGGCCCCTATGTCAACGTCATCGCGGTGCGGACGCAAGACAAGGACAAGCCCTTCGTGAAGATCCTGGTGGAAAGCTATCGTTCACCCGAGGTGAAGGAGTTCATCCTCACCACCTTCAAGGGCGCAGTGCTTCCGAGCTGGTGAGAAAGCTCCGTAAACGTGCCCCTCTCGCTGGGGAGAGGGGCATTTTTCAGGCGTTGGCTTCGAGGCGCGAGATCACGGCGGTGCGCGCTTCGTCGATCTGCTGTTCATAATTGTCCGCGAGCGGCTCGCCCAAGGCATTTTCCAGCACGCCGCGCACCGCATAGAGCGCGGCCAATTCGGCGGGATGTTCCAGATCGTCCCGCGCGTCCTGTTCCGCGGGATCGTCGGTGATCCGCGATATCAGGTCCAGCAGAACCACGGCCACCGAACGGTCCAGCGTCATCACCACATCGCCGCTGGGCAAGGTGACGGAATCGGTGAGCGGCTCATTCTGGGGCGCTGACATGGGCGTTTTTCCGTTCGAAGATCAAAGAACAACCCTATAGGGCGTTTGCGGCAAGGGCGCGACCGTGCGTCAACGCCGGGCGATCAGGAACAAGCGCGGAAAAGCCAGCAGCGCCTTTCCGTCTGTCCGAAGCGGATAGGCGGCCGCAAGGCGGGCCTGGTAGGCGGACAGGAAATCGCCACGCTCCGCAGTGTCCAAAGGATCGAGGAACGGGCGCAGGCCGGTGGACTTCAGCCATTCCACGATCGCGCCGTGGCCCTCGAGCGGGTGATAATAAGTGGTGCGCCAGATATCCACCTGCGCGGCTCCGGCGATCAGGAGATTATAATAATCGCCCGCCGAAGGCAGCTCGGTGCGGGCGCCCACCGCCCCGGCCAGCCTCCCCTTCCACGGTCCGGCCAGCGCGGTCTCGCGCATGGCCACATGGGATGGCTGGTCGAGGTTATCCGGCATCTGCACCGCGAGCACGCCGCCCGGAGCGAGCATGGAAACCAGCCGCGGAAATAGAGTCTCATGCTGCGGCACCCACTGCAGGACCGCATTGGCGAAGATCAAGTCCGCCGGCCGATCGAGCGTGAATGTGGAAGCATCGCCCGCCTCGAAGCGCGCCTGTGGCAGACGTTTGCGCGCCACCTCCAGCATCGCAGGCGAAGTATCGATGCCCAAAACATCAGCGCCGGGAAAGCGCTGTGCCACCAACTCCGTGGAATTGCCTGGCCCGCAGCCAAGATCGACAGCGAAATTTGCGTCGGCGAGCGGCACATGGGCCAGCAGATCCCGCGCCGGACGGGTGCGCTCATCCTCGAACTTGAGATATTGGCGGGCGTTCCAATCCTCGGCCATGGCAGCACTCCGCGCTTCAAAGTTGAAAAGCGGGCGGCGCGCCGCCCGCCTTTTCAATCAGCGGCCGAACTTCTTGTAGTGAATACGCTTCGGAATGATGGAATCGATGCCGAGACGCCGCTTCTTGTCTTCCTCGTAATCCGCGAAATTGCCCTCGAACCATTCCACGTGACTGTCGCCCTCGAAGGCGAGCATGTGGGTGGCAATACGATCCAGGAAGAAGCGATCATGGGAGATGATGACGGCGCAGCCGGCATAATCTTCCAGCGCCTCTTCCAGGGCCCGCAGGGTTTCCACGTCGAGATCGTTGGTCGGTTCGTCGAGCAGCAGCACATTGCCGCCGCGTTGGAGCGTGCGGGCGAGATGCACGCGGTTGCGCTCGCCGCCGGAGAGCATGCCGACCTTCTTCTGCTGGTCGCCGCCCTTGAAATTGAAGGCCGCGCAATAAGCGCGCGAAGGAATTTCCTTCTTGCCGACATAGATGATTTCATTGCCGCCGGAGATTTCCTCCCAGACGGTCTTCTTGTCGTCCAGCGCGTCGCGGCTCTGGTCGACATAGCCGAGCTTCACCGATTCACCGATGGTGATGGAGCCGCTGTCGGGCTTCTCCTGGCCGGTGATCATGCGGAACAGCGTGGTCTTGCCCGCGCCGTTGGGCCCGATGACGCCAACGATGCCGCCCGGCGGCAGCTTGAAGGAGAGATCGTCGATCAGGAGGCGGTCGCCGAACGCCTTGTTGAGATGGTCGAAGGCGATGACGTTCTGGCCCAGGCGCTCGGCCACGGGAATGACGATCTGTGTCGCCGAGGGCATGCGCTCGGAGGCCTTCTCCAGCAATTCCTCATAGCGCTGGATACGCGCCTTGCTCTTGGCCTGGCGGGCACGGGGCGAAGTGCCCATCCATTCCTGCTCGCGGGCGAGCGCGCGCTGGCGCGCCTCGTCCTCGCGGCCTTCCTGGGTCAGGCGCTTCTGCTTCTGGCCGAGCCAGGAGGAATAATTGCCCTCGTAGGGAATGCCGCGGCCGCGATCGAGCTCCAGGATCCAGCCGGTGACATTGTCGAGGAAGTAGCGGTCATGGGTGACGATCAGGATCGCACCCGGATAAGAGCGCAGATGGCCTTCCAGCCAGGCGGTGGTTTCCGCGTCCAGATGGTTGGTCGGTTCGTCGAGCAGGAGGAGTTCCGGCTGTTCCAGCAGCAGGCGGCACAGGGCGACGCGGCGGCGCTCGCCGCCCGAGAGCTTGGCGACGTCGGCGTCGTCCGAGGGGACGCGCAGCGCGTCCATCGCCTGGTCCACCTTGCTGTCGAGATCCCACAAGCCCTGGCCTTCGATCTCGTCCTGAAGGCGGGTCATCTCGTCCGCCGTCTCGTCGGAATAATTCATGGCGAGCTCGTTGTAGCGATCTAGGATCGCCTTCTGCTTCGCCACGCCGTCCATGACGTTTTCGCGCACGCTCTTGGTGGGATCGAGCTGCGGCTCCTGGGCGAGATAGCCCACGCGCACGCCTTCCGCCGGGCGCGCCTCGCCGGTGAAGTCCTTGTCCATCCCGGCCATGATCTTCAGCAGGGTGGACTTACCGGCACCATTCGCGCCCAGCACGCCGATCTTGGCGTCCGGGTAGAAAGACAGGTGCACATTGTCGAGCACCTTCTTGCCGCCTGGATAGGCCTTGGTGAGGCCATGCATGTGATAGGCATATTGATAGGACGCCATGCGTCACCGGCTCCGGAAAAGGGATGCAGGAAAGTTGCCGTCGTTCTAGCCTCCTGTGAAGACGCGGGCAAGCAAGCCCGTCGGCGATCCTAGGGAGACGCACATGGGCGGACCGCACGATCATCCCCATACGCATGGCGACCACACGCACGGCCCGCAGGCCGGCGAGACCCCCATCCCCTCCCCCGGCATCGACTGGCGCACACAGGGCGTGAAGGTGATTCCGGGCGACAATCTCGATCCCAATACGGCCCAGACACCGGGCATGAACCGGGCCACTGCCATCAACCGGGCCCGCGCCGGCGCCGAGAAGCTCTGGGCCGGCACGGTGCATATCCATCCCGACGCCAAGACCGGGGCGCATCACCATGGCGATCTGGAAAGCGTGATCTTCGTGGTGAAGGGCAAGGCGCGCATGCGCTGGGGCGACCATCTGGAGTTCACCGCCGAGGCCGGCCCCGGCGATTTCATCTATGTGCCGCCTTACGTGCCCCACCAGGAAATCAACGCGTCGCCCGACGAAACGCTGGAATGCGTGCTGGTGCGCTCGGGGCAGGAGCCCGTGGTGGTGAACCTCGATATCGAGCCTGTGGAAAAACCTACCGCCGTCAAATGGATCGACTCGATCCACAAGGAATGAGCCGGCGAAAGGGTTTTCTCGTCATTCGCTGGCATCGCAGGGCCACGCTCCATGACGCTGGCCGGGGAATTTTTCCCCAGGCCGACGAGAAACGGCGCGAAAGCCTGTTGCAATCCCGATTTCGTTTTGGCATAGACACGCACCTGCCCGGCGGCACACCGCCACGGCAGATGGATGCGGGTGTAGCTCAGGGGTAGAGCACAACCTTGCCAAGGTTGGGGTCGAGGGTTCGAATCCCTTCGCCCGCTCCAGTTTCTCTTCAGAAAATCAGATGCTTAGCAAACGCCCTTCGGGGCGTTTTCTGCTTACCGGCCAAAGCTGGGCTATCTCGGCAAGCAGGCGGTAAGCGCGGCAGGGAAAGCCGTGGCGCGCTCCAGCGTAGGCGACCGTCCTGCCCGGCCGGTCAGCGACAGCCCGGAAGGGGAGGCACGGCTGTTCGACATGCCTCCCACCGCTTGCGGAACGCGCCCCGTCGTCCGTCGAGAGCGAGAGGCTGGCCGGGTTTGCCATGACGGGTTGAGGACCGGGAGAGAGGCTTCCGGCGCCCGTCATGGAGTTTGGTCCGATGACTGAAGTTCAGGTCTTGGATGCGCGCCGTGATGCGGCAGGCGGGTACAAGGTGGATGCAAGCCGCGGCGAGCGGAGTGGGCGCGTGTCCTCGGAGTGGTTCTCCCGGCCGGCGGACGAGCGCTACCTGTCCCTGTCGGAGCTGTACGGCGCCGTGCGAAGGCGGTCTGACCGGAGCCGGACGCGCACCGTGGAGAGCGCCGCGATCAGCGTCGAAGCGAGCCGGGAGATGCCGGACCGGCTGACGCTCGCACTGCCCGGGGCAGATGCTCCCGTTGCCCCGACCCACTGGAGCTTCGGCCAGCTCGCGAGCCTCGTCGGCGCACCGGCGTCCTATCGCCATGCTGCTCATCGGCGTGCAGCTCTATTTTTCCCTGCGTCGCAACCGAAAGCCGGAATTGGACCTCCCGGCAAACCCGGCGGTGGTGTCCGAGGAATGAGGCCGACGGGCTGTTCGCCGGGCAGTGCTGACCCCTCATGAAAGATGCCGCAAACGAGAGCACGCTTCGCTTGGTCAGCGCACTGCGTCAGCCTGAAGAGCCGGAGGTCGAACCTGAATGGATAACGAAGACATTCTCCTTCACCGGGGCACTGCGACCATCGAGATCACGATCAACCGACAGGACAAGCTGAACGCTTTGCGGGAGCAGACAGCACGGGAGATTCTCGACGCACTGCATGCTGCCGAATTCGATCCGTCCGTGCGCGCCCTCATCTTGGCGGGCAATGAAAGAGCCTTCTGCGTAGGTGTCGACGTCAGTGAGCTTGACGGACAGGCCGGTCCATTTGAGTTCTACCGGTTTCGCAAGCGAGCTCGGAAGCTCAGCCGGCTTTTCTCGGAATTGTCTGCGTTCACCAAACCCGTCATCGCGGTGGTGGAGGGCCTGGCCTTGGGCGGGGGCTTCGAGCTCGCCCTGGGTGCCGACATGGTGGTCGCCGGCGCCAAGGCCGAATTCGGGTTCCCCTAGGGCAGGCTCGGCCTCATGCCCGGTGGTGGCGGCACGCAACGGCTGCCGCGTCTTCTCGGCCCGCAGCGGGCCAAGGAGCTGGTGTGGACCGGTCGGTGGATGAGCGCAGCGGAAGGGGATCGGTTTGGCCTTGTCACCCGTTTGACGCCGGCGGGCGAGGCGCTCCGCCAGGCGCGCGAGATGGCCGATGCCATTTCGAGGAGCGCCCCGCTCGCCGTAATGCTTTCGAAAGCCGCCATCGATCGCGGCCTGCAACTGCCGCTCAGCGAGGGACTGGCCACGGAAAGCGACCTCGCCTTTCTGCTGTCCTTCACTCACGATCGGCGGGAAGGCGTTGCAGCGTTTCGGGAGAAGCGTCCGCCGGATTTCAAGGGGGAATAGGGCGGGGTCCGGGCAGGACCAAGGGCGCAGCGGGCGCGCATTCCCCCGCTGTCCGTGTGCGGCAGGATCAGGCAAGAAAGAAGCAGGAACGCCTCTACCCTTCGCCCTTGGCTGAACATAGCTCTCGGTGACCATGGGCCGTGTAGCGGCCCGCGGCTCATAAGCCTCCGGGAAGCATCAAGATGAAGACATGGTTCGTGACCGGCGCCAGCCGAGGATTGGGTTTGGAAATTGCCCGCGCTGCCCTCGAAGCTGGCGACCGGGTGGTCGCCGCCGCGCGAACGCCGGCGCATATCACGGACGCGCTCGCAGGACATGCGGATCGCCTGTGCGCGCTCGCGCTCGATGTCACTGACCCGGCCGCCGTGCAGTCCGCCGTGGAACAGGCGGTGGAGACGTTCGAACGCATCGACGTACTGGTCAACAACGCCGGCTACGGCCAGCTCGGGGCGTTCGAGGAAGTCTCCGGCGCCGCGCTGGCGCTGCAGTTTGCCACCAATGTTTTCGGCGTCTTCGACGTGACCCGAGCTGTCCTGCCGATCATGCGCCGGCAGCGCTCCGGGCACATCCTCACCATATCTTCCATCGCCGGCATGGAAGGTTTCGAGGGCTCGTCCGTCTATTGCGCGACCAAGCACGCTGTCTCGGGCTGGTCTGAAGCGCTGGCGAAGGAGGTCGCGCCCTTCGGCATCAAGGTCACCTGCGTCTATCCCGGGCGTTTCCGGACCGACTTTCTCGACGGCAGTTCCGTCCGCTACGGCGAAATCGAGATCGACGACTACAAGGCATTTTCTGAGCGCCGGCGGGAGGCGCTCGATGCCGACAATCATCTTCAGATCGGCGACCCGATCAAGCTCGCCGCCGCCATCGGCACGCTGGTCGCGGCCGAGCACCCGCCCGTCTGGTTCGGCGCGGGCTCGGACGCCTACGCGGTGTTCACCGCCAAGGCCGATGCGCTGTGCAAGAATGTGGAGGACTGGAAAGCGCTCATGGTCTCGACGGACTTCACCAGCTCCAGCTGAGATCGGAACGGCGGGCTGCAGGACCGGGTGCCGGTCCCAATGCCCGCCGCGTCCGAGGGAGGCCTCAGGATCACGCGGTCTTGAAGCCGGGGATCTGCGCCATGATGCGCTGAAGCTCGCGATCGTCCGAGATACCCTGGAAGTCGTATCGTGGGGTGTAAGGGGCTTCGAGAAGGCGAACCTCCTCATCGCTGAGCGTGATCGATAGCGAGGCGACCGCATCGTCGATCTGGCTCGCTGCGCTGGCGCCGACGATGGGGGCGCAGACGACCGGATTCGTCCTCAACCAGGCCAAGGCAACTTGTGCACGCGAAACGCCACGTCCCTCGGCCACATTGCCGACGGCCTCGACGATCGCTTTGTCGCTTTCGGCGGTTGCAGCCGTGTAGAGCATGTCCGCGAACGGATCACTGCCCGCACGTGCGGTCGCTTTCGCATCGCCCCACGCACGCGCCAGCCGACCGCGGGCGAGCGGGCTCCAGACCATGGTGCCGACGCCCTCGTCCTGGCAGAGCGGCAGCATCTCGCGCTCTTCCTCGCGGGCGATCAGATTGTAGTGGTTCTGCAGCGTGACGAAGCGCGCCCAGCCATTGGCTTTCTGCATGTGCAGGGCCTTGGAAAATTCCCAGGCACGCATGGACGAGGCGCCGATATAGCGGGCCTTCCCGGCCTTGACGACATCGTGCAGCGCTTCAAGCGTCTCCTCCAGCGGCGTGGCGGGGTCGTTGCGATGGGTCATGTAGACATCGACGTAATCGGTGCCGAGCCGGCGCAGGCTGTGGTCGATTTCGGCCATGATGGCCTTGCGGGACAAGCCCTTGCCGTTCGGCCCCGGCCGCATGGGATGGCGCACCTTGGTGACGATCACGACGTCGTCGCGGTTGGCAAAATCCTTCAGCGCGCGACCCAGGATTTCCTCGCTGGAGCCTTGAGAATAGAGATTGGCGGTATCGAAGAAATTGATGCCCTGCTCGATCGCGTGCCGGATCAGCGGCCGGCTGTCTTCCTCCCCCAGCGACCAGACCGGGTGGCCGCGTTTGGGATCGCCATAGGTCATTGCTCCAATGGCGATGGGCGAGATGTCCAGCCCCGTGTTTCCGAGCTTGATATAGTTCATGGTGGTCCCTATCGTTCGCGTATCGGAGAACTCTCCACTTTGATCGGATGGGCTTAACGGAGAATTCTCCGCTTATCAAGAGCCCATTGCCGATGCCATTCGAGGACGAGGTCGTGTCAGAAGGTCCCCCGACGGCGAAGCGCGCCGATGCGTTGAAAAACCGTGAGCATATTCTCGAGGTCGCCCACGACGCGTTCGCGGAGTCCGGGCTGATGTCGCTGAACGAGATCGCCAAGCGTGCAGGCGTCGGCGCCGGCACGCTCTATCGCCATTTTCCGACGCGGGAGGCGCTGATCCTCGCGGTCTACCAGCATGACATCGAGCGGCTGGTGGACTCCGTCCCGAGGCTGCTCGCGGCGCATCCGCCGCTAGAGGCCTTCCGCACGTGGTTCCTCACGCTCGCAGACTATATCCGCGTGAAGCACGGCCTGGGGGAGGCCCTGCACAGTCCGGCGGCACAGGATGCCATCCGCGGCACCTATGCGCCCGTCACGGCGGCGGTGGACGCGCTGCTGCGGGCCTGCGTTGCGCAGGGCAGCCTGCGCCCCGGCCTGCAGCCGTCCGACGTGCTCCTGCTCATGGGCTTTCTCTGGCGCATTCCACCCGGTGCGGAGGGCCAAACGCAGGCCCAGCGGATGATGGATCTGGTCCTTGCGGGTCTCGCAGGGGCAGCCAGCCTGCCAAAGAAGGGCGCCGATCGATAGGAATAGGCAATTATTCCAGCGGATTGGGCTAGCCGACGCAAGGCGCCGCTCCTATTTTCCGGGAAACTCAGCCTCGTTCATCATCAGACCGGAAGCGGGGGCCGTGGATGATCATCGCAGAAAGAAGCGCCGCCGGCCCGGATGCCGCGGTCATCTTTGCCCGCAGCCGGATCGCGGATATCGTCAAACGCCATCTGGACAGCGGCGGCCAGCGTGAGCAGACCCCGGTCGCAGGCCTGACCATCCATGGCAAGACCGGTCCCGCCGAGCCGACGTCCTTCCTTTACGATCCCTCTTTCGCCCTCATCGCCTGTGGGTCGAAGCGCGTCGTCCTGGGCGATGAAAGCTATGTCTATGACGAATCCCATTTTCTGCTGACGTCGGTCGGGCTCCCCACCATCGTGCAGGTTCTCGACGCCTCACCATCGCAGCCCTATTACTCCATCAAGCTCAACATCGACCTGGAGCTGGCGCGCGAGCTCATCTGCGAGGTTGCGCAATATGGCCCGGAGTCGAGCGCCGGCACCGGCATGGCCATCGGCCCCCTCGCCCCGCCCCTTGCCCTGGCCGCCATGCGCCTCGTGGAGCTGCTCGACAGCCCGCAGGATATCCCGATCCTCGCCCGGACGTTGCAGCGGGAAATTCTCTATCATGTCCTGACAAGCCCCATCGGGGACCGGCTGCGGCAGGCGGTGCAGCTGGGGACGCGCACGAACAGGGTCGCGGCAGCGATCCAATGGATCCGCGAGAACTTCACCGAGGCCCTCAGGATTGATGAGCTGGCCCAACGGGCGGGCATGGGGGAATCGACCCTGCATCACCATTTCCGGGCCATCACCGCCATGAGCCCGCTGCAGTATCAGAAGCAGCTGAGGCTGCATGAGGCGCGGCGGCTCATGGTGAACGACCGGATCGATGCGGGCCTCGCCGCCTTGAAGGTCGGCTATGAGAGTCCCACGCAGTTCAACCGGGAATACCGCCGGATGTTCGGTGCGCCGCCCAAGCGCGACGTGGCGTCGGTTCATCGGTGCCGCGCTTCCCCTGAAGAAGGGCCTTGCGACGCCGCTGCCGGCTGGTGCCTCCCTTGAGCCCAATGCTTTCGTGCGCATTGGCTCCGACGATGTCGTGACCATCCTCAGCAAGCACATCGAATTCGGCCAGGGCGCCCATACCGGCATGGCGACGCTGGTGGCGGAAGAACTCGATGCGGACTGGTCGACCATCCGCGTCGAGACCGCAAGGGCCGATACCGCCGTGTACAAGCACCTGATCTATGGCTGGCAGGGGACCGGCGGATCGAGTGCGATCCGCGAGGCCTATGATCAGATGCGCCGGATGGGCGCCATGGCCCGCCGCATGCTGATGGAGGCGGCCGCCAGGGACTGGGCGGTGCCGATCGAGGAAATCCGCACCGAGACCGGTGTGCTGCTGCACCCGCCTTCCGGTAGGGCGGCACGCTACGGAGCGCTTGCGGCTTTGGCTAGCACATTGGCCGCACCGGACCCTGCGACGCTGAAACTCAAGTCGCCGTCGGAGTTCCGACTGATCGGCAAGACATCTCACGTGCCGCGCGTGGACTCGCGAGCAAAGGGCGACGGCAGCGCCGTGTTC
Organism: Roseixanthobacter pseudopolyaromaticivorans; assembly: GCF_043195145.2. NCBI lineage: Bacteria > Pseudomonadati > Pseudomonadota > Alphaproteobacteria > Hyphomicrobiales > Xanthobacteraceae > Roseixanthobacter > Roseixanthobacter pseudopolyaromaticivorans. Next base: position 535,945 of record NZ_CM195539.1, on the reverse strand, counting down.
GGCATGGACATCCGCGAGCCCGGCATGCTGACCGCCGTCATCCGCAAAGCGCCTCGCTTCGGAGGAAAGGTGCGCGCCTTCGATGCCTCCCGCGCGCTCGAAGTGCCCGGCGTCGTCGCGGTCCGGCAGATCGATACCGGTATCGCCGTCTACGCGACCAGCACCTGGGCCGCGATCCAGGGCCGAGAGGCCCTCGACGTGACCTGGGATGAGAGCGAAGCAGAGACGCGCAACACCGCCGACATCTTCGCGGCGTTCCGCACCGTTGCTGGCAAGCCGGGCCTGATCGCGGCGGAGCGCGGCAGCGTGGAGCGGGCCTTCGCCGGGGCCGACAGGATCATCGAGGCCGAGTTTACCTTTCCCTATGTCGCCCATGCGGCCATGGAGCCGCTCTGCGGCTTCATCATCTGGGACGGGGCGAGCGTGAGGGCTCGGTACGGCTGCCAGATGCACACCTTCGATCAGCGGCAATTCGCGCGCCTGTTCGATCTGCCGATCGAGAAGATCGAGATCGAGACTGTTTATGCCGGCGGCAGCTTCGGCCGCCGCATCGACCTGGGCAACGAAGTCCTCGGCCCGGACTTCGCCGCCGACATGGCCGCCGCCGCCAAGGGGATCGGCCCAGGCCGGGGCGTAAAGGTGATGTGGACACGGGAGGACGACATCACCGGCGGCTGGTACCGGCCCATGATCCTTCACCGCATGCGGGCGGCCATAAAGGAAGGCCGGCTCAGCGCGTGGCACAACAGGATTGTGGGTCACTCCTTCGGGGTCGACAGCGTGCTGCGCGCCCGCATGCCGAGCGGCGCAGACGCGCTGATGGTCGAGGGCGCCGCCAATATGCTGTACGGCGTCGGCAATTTCCTGTGCGACGCGCATATCGTGCGGGACAAGGTTCCGACATCCTCGCTGCGCTCGGTCGGCAGTACCCATACGGCCTATGCCGTCGAGCGTTTCATCGACAAGGTGCTGGAGGCACTCGGCCAGGATCCAGTCGAGGGCCGCATCGCCCTCCTCGGCACGGCGCCGAAGGAGGTCGGGGTCCTCAAGGCCGTCGCGCAGGCTGCCGGCTGGTCCGGGCCGATGGTTGGCAATGGCCGGGCGCGCGGCGTCGCGGTCGGCAGGGCCTTTTCCACCTCGGTCGCCCAGATCGCGGAGGTCTCGATGGGGCCGGACGGGGTGCCACGTATCCACAAAGTGTGGTGCGCCGTCGACTGCGGTATGGCGGTCAACCCGGATGTCATCAAAGCCCAGATCGAGGGCGGCACCGGATACGGTCTCGGCATCGCCCTGTTCGGCCAGATCGACCTCAAAGACGGCCGCATCGTGCAGTCGAATTTTCACGACTACCGAGTGCTGCGCCATGAGGAGATGCCGGAAGTCGAGGTGATCATCGTTCCGTCCAAAGAACCGCCAACGGGCGTTGGGGAACTGGGCGTGCCGGTGATCGGCCCCGCCGTCGCGAATGCCCTGGCCCGGCTCGGATGGTCGGACGCCGCGCTCCAGCTTCCGCTCCACGCTTCCTCCGCACGACTCTGAGAGGCCTCGAAATGGCATCGGATACCCGACAGACAGAAGGGTTTGTCTTCACGCTGAATGGCCGGGAGGTCACCTTCGAAGGCGATTCGAACATGCCGCTGCTCTGGTTCCTGCGCGACGTTCTTGCGCTGACCGGCACCAAATTCGGATGCGGCGCGGCGATGTGCGGGGCCTGCACCGTGCATGTCGACGGAGCGGCGACGCGCTCCTGCGTCCTGCCCGTCGACGCGGTCCGTGGACTGTCCGTCACGACGATCGAGGGCGTCGGCAACACGGCGGTCGGCAGGGCTGTGCAGGACGCCTGGGTCGATCTGAATGTCGTCCAATGCGGCTACTGCCAGTCCGGCCAGATCATGAGTGCGAGCGCGCTGCTATCGGAGAACCACGCGCCGACCGACACCGATATCGATGCCGCGATGAGCGGAAACATATGTCGCTGCGCGACCTATCTGCGCATTAAGGCGGCGATTCATCAGGCCGCGAAAGCGCTCGGATGATTTCTAAAAACAGGGGAGCTAAGCGGGCATGCCAGCAAACAGCCCGCTTAGAATTTCGTGAAAGCCAGCTCTCAGCCTTCAAGGCTCACGGCGGCGTCATCTGGAATTGTGTCCGGCTGGCCTGTTCCGCGGCGATCACTGGATGGAATAGCCGCCGTCCACCATCAAGATTTGCCCCAGAACAAATGACGAAGCATCCGAGCACAACCATAGCACCGCCTCGGCCACTTCCTCGGGCCGACCCGTCCGGCCGATGGGATGAGCCGCGCGTATGGGCTCCATGACAGCGTCTGTCCCCGCCAATTCAATGAAGCGCTCAATCATCGGGGTGTCGATCGTCCCCGGCCCGACAGCATTGATGCGGATGCCTTGCCTGGCGTAGTCGAGGGCGGCGCCACGGGTCAGGCCAAGAACCGCATGTTTGGTGCCGGTATAGGTCGAGAGCCCGGCGATGCCGACCACCGCCGACATGGATCCCATATTGACGATGGCGCCATGGCCCTGCCTGACCATCTGGTCAATCTCGGCGCGCATGGAGAGCCACACGCCACGCACGCTCACGTCGAACAGCTTCTCGTAGGTGTCGGAGGGCTGCTCGGCGAGGGGTTGGGAGTTCTGGGTGAGACCGGCATTGTTGAACGCATAGTCGAGCTGTCCGTATGTCGTGACGGCTTGGCCGACAAGCGCACTCACCTGAGATTCATCGCTGACGTCGGTAGCAACGAAGATCGCTTCACCGCCGGCCTGGACGATCCGGCGAACGGTCTCTTCGCCGGACGCCGGGTTGATGTCCGACACGACGACCCTCGCGCCCTGGCTGGCGAAGGCGAGCGCGGTGGCGCGACCAATTCCGGAGCCCGCGCCGGTGACCAGCGCGACCTTGCCTCTGAACTCATCATAGCGTGGCATGCCTATGGTTCCTTTCGTAGATGCGCCTCGTCCTGCGGCGGCGCCAATCATCTTCATGCGCTTCGCGCCAAGGCCTCGGGTCGGTATGGTGGATAGTCGACGTAACCCTTGCTGCCGCCGGTGTAGTAGGTGGCGCGGTCGGCGGCATTGAGCGGCCAGTCGTTGCGCAGCCGCGCGACCAGGTCCGGATTCGCGATATAGGCCTGTCCAAATCCCGCGAGATCGATCACCCCGTTGGTGATCAGTTCGTTAGCGCGCGCCTTGGTCAAGCCGCCGTCAAGCAGGATTGCGGTATTCGGCGCGACCGAGCGCCACGTGATCAGCACGTCCTTGATGAGATCGCTGGTGGGCTTCTGACCGGCCGGCGTGTTGAAGAAACCCGTCTGATCCATCACGTGGAAATAGGCGATCCGCCGCTCGCCGAGGGCTTTGCCCAGCAAGACATAGGTTTCCTCGGCATCCTCAAACATCGGCACTGAACCGATCACGCCATAGGGGGTCAGGCGGATGCCGACCTTGCCGGGGCCGATCGCCTTGCCGACAGCATCGACGACCTCGAGCGTGAAGCGCAGCCGCCCCTCCATCGTGGCCGCGCCATAGCGGTCGCTGCGATCGTTGATCAGGGGATTGAGGAATTGGTCGAACAGATAGCCGTTGGCGGCGTGCAGTTCGACACCATCGAAGCCGGCCTCCATCGCGTTGCGTGCGGCTTGCACGAAATCGGCGACGACGCGGGCGATCTCTTCAGTGGCGAGCGCGCGTGGTCGCGACGCCTGGACAAACCCGACCTGCCCGTGATCATCACGGCCAAACGCCATCGAACCCTCTGCGATGCGGTCGGTCGAGCTCACCGGCGCGGCCCCGCCGGGCTGGATGGACGTGTGTGAGATCCGACCTACGTGCCAGAGCTGGATGAACATCCTGCCATCCACGCTATGGACGGAGTTCGTCACCATCCGCCAGCCCGCGATTTGCTCAGGCGTGAAGATGCCCGGATTGTAGAAGTAGCCCTGCCCTTCGGCCGAAATCGGCGAGCCCTCGGAGATGATGAGCCCGGCCGTCGCGCGCTGCGTGTAGTAGAGCGCCACCTGTTCGGTCGCGGCATCCCGCGGACCGCGAGACCGGGTCAGCGGGGGCATGAAGATGCGGTTGGGAACGGGAAGTCCCGATAGGTCGAAAGGAGAAAACAAGTCCGTCATGTCGAGCCTGCTGTGATCTGTGCTGGCTCTTGACTACCAAATGGGATGAGGCCAAAAAACTTTCTTTAATTCGTTTCACTGCGGACGGATTTTCGCTTATGGCCTCTACGGTGGAGAGCATCGGCGCGATGCAGGCCTTTGTTCAGGCCGCGGACAAGAGAAGCTTCAAGCTGGCGGGCCAAGCCGTTGGCTTAACGCCGTCAGCGGTCGGCAAGGCGATCCAGAAGCTGGAGGATCAGCTTGGCGTGCGGCTGTTTCACCGGTCGACCCGCTCGATTACAATTACCGACGAGGGATTGCTCTTCCTTGATCGATGTCGGCGGATCCTGGCCGAAGTCGAAGCGGCCCAGAGCGAGCTCGCAGTCGCCGGTGCCGCCCCCCGAGGTCGCCTCAAGATCAGCTTGCCGGTCGAGCCAACGCTCCTCCTGCCCGTGGTGTCGGAGTTCGCCAAGGCGTATCCGGAGATCGAGCTGGACCTCGACATCAACGATCGCTTCGTCGACGTCCTCGAGGAAGGCTTCGATGCCGTCATCCGGTCCGGCGTACCCAAAGACAGCCGATTGCTTCACCGCAAGCTCGGCACGTTTGAATGGAGGTTCGTCGCTTCACCGGACTATGTCGGCATGTACGGCGCCCCCATGGCGGCGAGCGACCTCACCGTGCATCGCTGCCTCCGTCATCGCTATCCGGAAACAGGACGGCTGATGCCATGGCCGGTTGAACCGGTCCTGGAAGCGGCCGCAGTCCCCGTGACGATCGCCGCAAATATGATGGGGCCTCTGCTTGAACTGGCGGAGATGGGCCGCGGCATCGCCTTCCTTCCGCATTTCGCTGTCTGTCGGAAGATCGAAGCCGGCTCTCTCTTGGAAGTCCTCCCCGGTCACAGCAATGAGGTCGGATCTCTCAACCTTCTTTGGCCAGCGAGCCGCCATCCGCTGCCCAAAGTGCGTGTTTTCGTCGATTTCATCTCGACGCGACTTGCTCGCGAGTTTGCCGAACTGCGAACAACTGCAGCTACATGAGAAATCCAGGACAGCCCGGCTATTATTCGGCCCGCGCGGCAGGCAGCGAAGCATTGGCCTCAATCAGGTTTTGCTGTTTGAGCTCGGTCCAGAAGTCGACGGGGATTTTCGCCTGCATTGAATTATAATCTTCAAGAATCTGCTGGTCGCTGCGCGCACCCACGACAAGAGCTACAGCTTCCGACGCGGCGGCAGAGAACTGCAAGGCCGCGGTGCGCAGATCGACACCATGGCGCGCCGCGACCGCGCGGAGCTTTTCGCGCTTTTCGATCACGTCCCGAGGTATTTTGAAGTTCTCCTTGCCATAATTGTAGCGTGCGCTCCCGGAGATGAAGCCGGCATTGAGCGACGAGCCCATGACCAGTGAGACGTTCTTCTCGCGTACGGCCGGAAACACCTGATTGAGCGCATTGGCATGATCGATCAGGGAGTATTGGCGCGCGCACAGGCAGACGTCGGGATCCGCGTCCTCGATCACCTTCAGAATCGCATAGGGCGTGTTCACGCCGACGCCCCACGCGCGGATGACGCCCTCGTCGCGCAATTTCGAGAGCGCCGGAAAGGCGCCCTTGCGGGCGGTCTCGTATTGCTCCTCCCAGCCGTTCGGAAAATAGGCGAAGTCGGGCGACAGATCGTGGACGAAGGCGATGTCCAGGTGGGAGACGCCAAGGCGCTGGAGGCTGTCCTCGATCGAGCGACGCACGCCGTCGGCCGTATAGTCGATGACCAGATCGTTGGGCGAGTCCGAGAGCGGAAAGATCTCGGCGTGGCGGTTGTTCTTCGACGCCTTGAAGAGCTTTCCCACCTTCGAGGACAGAAGATAGTCGTCCCTGTTCTTGTTGTGCAGGAAATGGCCGAAGCGACGTTCGGAGAGACCGAAGCCATACCAAGGCGCGACATCATAATAGCGCACGCCTACGTCCCAAGCCGTCTCCAGCGTCGCCTCGGCCTCCTTGTCGGTGTGCTTGTCGAACTCGTTGCCGAGCGGCACGCCGCCCAGACCGAACTGAAATTCCGGCTTGAAAATCTGCTTTGCGCGATTGGTCATAGATTAATGTTCCTGTCGTTTGCCATTGGGCAGCCGCGGAGACCGGTGCGAGGCACTGGCCGCGAAGCCAGCGGACGCCAGGGTCGGAAATAGGTGGCGGCCGCCTCCTGTCGATGATGCGGTGTGTCAGGAACGTCCCATCGCTCACTTGGTTCTCCGAGCTCTGCTCGATGCCGCGCTCAAGTGCGTGATGTCTGCCCTTCCGCGCCCCGCGCGCCGATCACAATGGCTTCATCACCATCACCCGCGGCAGAAGCAGAATCACGGAGTCCGCGCCCGCGGACGGGTGGCGGCGTTCGTGGGTCCGCGCGATCCCGGCCGTCTGGAGCGTCAGCGGCCGGTCCATGGCGGCTGCTTCTCGGGGCTGAGCGGCCCAAAGCTCGAGGCGAGCGGGTTGCGAACGTGGCCGACCGACGACAACAGATGATCCTGCGATGCTTCGACGCGACGCTGAAGCCCCGCCAAGTCCAGATCGACCATTTGCCCATCTCGCTTGCGGAAGCGGCCCGCGACCATCACGTCGCTGATGTTGGAGCGGTCGGCACCGTGGACGATCGCTCCGGCGGCATTGTTGGTGCCCAAGAGGCTGATCCCGTCTGTCCGTACGACGATAAGATCGGCCTGTTTGCCCAGCGTCAGGCTGCCGGTGCGATGATCAAACCCCGCGCAACGGGCCCCGTCGATGGTCGCCGCCCGCAGAAGGTCTTCAACCCGTATCGGCGCTGGCGCCGCTTCATCTCCGGCGTAGCGCCGGCCCTGTGCGGTGGCGCGCTGCAGGGCGAAGGCCACGCGCAATTCCGTCGGCATGTCGCCGCCATAGGCGGTTTCCAGATCGGTGCCGATGCCGGGGCGCAAGCCGTGATCCACGGCCTGCTGCCAGGCAAAGACCCCGCCGGCGAGGGCGTACTGGGCGTCCGAACGCGGATCGACCGTCACGCGGACGTCCTTCTCGGCAAAAACGCGCCAGGTCGCCTCGGGCAGGCTGGTGCAGTGGTTGAAAATCTGGTCCGGGCCGAGCTGATCCTCCAGCCCGTCGAGCATGGCCGCCATCGGGCCGAGAAATTCGATGAGCATGCGCAAGTCTGACTCGCGCGCGAAGGCCCAAATGTCGGGATCGGGTGTGCAGAATAGTCCGAGGGTGAGCAATTGGTCGCTCGATGCGAACCGCGCGCTCTTCAGCCGCTTCAGATCGTGTGGCCAGTGCTCCGCCCAGGCGCCGGCCAGCGGCTTGCCGGGCATGTGCAAGGCGCGGATGCCGGCGTCCTGCAGGGCGTCGAGGCAGGCGTCGGTATGCTCCGGGCTACGGGCGTTGTGGGATGCATCCACGATCGTGGTCGTCCCGGCATCCAGGCTGCCAAGCGCCGTCAGCAGATTGCCGACATAATGATCCTCGGGCCGATAATGCGGCGCCAATGTGAGGTGTGTGTCCTGCACATAGGCGTCGAGCGTGTCCACGTTGGGCATGAGCTGCCGCAGCGTGCCCTGCCAGGCGTGACGGTGCGCATCGACAAAGCCCGGCATGAGGATGGCGCGCGATGCATCGATGGTGTCGGCGTCCGCGACGCCGAGGCCGGCTCCGATCGCGGCGATCCGATCGCCGTCCACGAGCAGATCGGCGTTGACGATATCCCCGATCGCCGGATCCATCGAAAGAATGGTCGCGCCCGTGAACAGGGTGCGCGGTCGTTGGGTGCTTGTGGTCACGCGTGTCTCCTCGCAATGACCGACTAGTATCAAATCGATACCAGATGTACATTACGCACGTTGACGGCACCTGGTATCACTGGAGTTACTCATGTCCGATACCATCGATCCCGAGCTGCGGCGCGACCGCGTGCTGCTGGATCTCATCGCGGACAAATGGACGCTGTTGGTGCTGGGATCGCTTTGCGATCATGCGGGCGTTCGCCGCTTCAACGCGATCCGGCGGGACATTCCCGACATCTCGCAGCGCAGCCTCGCCTCGTGCCTCCGTCGGTTGGAGAGGAACGGACTGATCCGCCGGCGTGTCATCGATGGGCGCCAGCTTGGGGTCGAATACAGCTTTACGGAGCTTGGCTATTCGCTCGACGAACCCGTCACCACGCTCCTCCTTTGGACGGCGAAGCATGCCGAAGGGGTTCGAGCCGCGCAGGAGACATATGATGAAGCAGGCGGGGCGATGTCGCGCGCAGACCGCGAGGGCGCGGAACCCTGAAGGTTAAAGACATCCGTTTTATTTACACCGGCTTGGTCGTTGCGATTTGGTCGCCGCTAGGAAGGCTGTTCCGCCCCCACAGGGCGATCCAGCGGGACGGACCGGCCGGCACTGTCGGCATCTGCGCGATATCGCGCCCGCCACTGTCCCGGTGAGAGGCCCGTTGCCGCGCGGAAAGCGCGGCTCAGGGCGATGTCCGACCCGTAGCCGGACAGTTCGGCCGCCTTCGCGATGGAGTGTCCGCCCGCAAGCAGCATCTTGGCCCTGTAGATTCGCCAGCCTGCGATATAGGCCAGCGGCGGCACGCCGACCACCGACTTGAAAAGGACGGCGAAGGCGGAGCGCGACATGGCCGCGCTTCGCGCCAGCGTCTCAATGGTCCAGGGCTTCCGCAGATCGGCATGGATCAGGCCGAGCGTTCCGGCCAGTCGATGATGACCGAGACCCGCGAGCCAGCCGGACGGAATATTTCCCTCGGCCTTCGCCCAGGCGCGAATGACCTGGATGAAGAGGGTATCGATGAGCCGGCCGATCACGAAGCCTGCGCCGAGGCCCCGCTCCGCCTCTTCCTGGCCGATCAGGTCGAATATCGCGAGGAGCCGGCCGGAGTCTCCAGCGCCGAGTGGCACATGCACGACCTCGGGCAGGAGCGCCAGAAGCGGCTCGCCGGCCGTGTGGTCGAATGTCATGCGGGCGGAAATGAACGCGCATGCCGCGCCGGTACCACCGAATTCCACGGCGTCGCCGGTGACCCGATCGACGACCTGCCCGCACGGCGTCAGGTCGCCGCCGGGCCTATCCGCTATGGCGCACTCGGTGCCCTTCCTGATGATGAGGCAATCACCGGCGTGAAGCTGAAATGGCGGCTGCCCGGTCCGGGTGAACCACGCATCCCCGGATGCGACCACCAGAAGCCTCGCCTGATACCCGCTGTTGAACCCGATACCCCAGGGCGCACGCGCACGGATCCGAACGTAGAGCGAGCTTTCCACGTCCATGGCGTCAAGAACTGAATCGAAGGGGTGCATGGGCACTTTGGACGATAGGTTAGGAAACCCGTTATCTTAGCCATGGATCGTCCGGTCAAGTCGCATTAGGCCTCGGGCAAAGGACGGTGCCCGATGAAGACATACCGCTTGCAGCAGATTGGCTCGGTCGATGGTCTGGAACTCTGCGAGGAGCCCGTCCCTACGCCGGCCGCCGGTGAAGTGCTGGTTCGCATAAAGGCCAATTCGCTGAACTTCCGCGACCTCGCCATCCTCCAGGGATGGATGCCCTTCGGCGTGGAAGAAGGACGTGTGCCGCTCTCCGACGCCGCCGGCATCGTCGAAGCCATCGGCCCGGGCGTGACGCGCTTCAAGGTGGGGGACAGTGTCGTCAATTCCACCATGCCGAACTGGTTCGGCGGCCCGTTCCGGGAACTGCCGCTCCAGTATGGAATCCATCTTGATGGCTGGCTCAGCCAGTATCGCTGTGTCAGCGAGCAGGAAATTGTGGCGATGCCCGCCTTCCTGACCTTCGCGGAGGCGGCCTCGCTCCCCTGCGCGGCCGTGACGGCCTGGACGGCGCTCGCCGGCGTCGGGCCGGGGCAGACCGTGCTCACCCAGGGGACCGGCGGCGTGTCGCTGTTCGCCTTGCAGCTCGCCAAGGCATCCGGCGCCAGGGTGATCGCGACGACCTCGTCGGAGGCCAAGGCGGCGCGCCTGCGCGACCTCGGCGCCGACCATGTCATCAACTACAAGACGGCCGAGACTTGGGGCGAACAGGCGAAGCACCTGGGTGGAGGGTATGGGATCGATCGGATTGTGGAGGTGGGCGGATCGGGAACGCTTGCGCAATCTCTGAAGGCAGTGGCCATCGGCGGCCAGATCTCGCTCGTGGGCGTCCTCGCCCAGGGCCAGATGCCCGGCTTCATGGACATCTTCATGGCTCAGGCCACCCTCCAACCGATTCCGTCCGGAAGCCGGCGCGATCTGGAGGACATGCTGAAGGTGTTCGCGCAGCATCGCCTTCATCCCCAGATCGACCGCACCTTTTCCTTCGAAGATGCAAGGGCGGCCTTTTCGCACTTCGGCGCGCGTGATCTTTTCGGCAAGGTCGTCATAACCCAGGATGATTAAGGGGCGGGGTCTCGCCGGCCGCAGCAGTCTTGAGCAGATCGATGAAAGCGCGAAGGCCGGGCGGGACCTGACGATGGCCGGGATAATAGAGAAAGATCCCGGGATAGGACGGACACCAGTCCTGCAACACCGCCTGAAGCGCCCCGCCATCGAGGTGGGGCTGCGCGAGCCGTTCCGGCACGAAGGCAAGCCCCAGCCCCCGTAGCGCCGCTTCAATCATCAGCTCGGTGCGATTGAGCATGAGCGGACCGCCCACATCGACGGTCAGCGCATGTCCGTGGCGCTCGAATTCCCACTTATAGGGGCGGCCTCCGGGCGTTCGTGACCGGATGCAGATGTGCCGCGCGAGGTCGTCGGGCGTGACAGGGGGGCGGCGACCTTCGAGATAGACCGGCGAGGCCACCGCCAGCATCCGCGACGGCCCGCCAAACCGCACCGCGACCATGTCGCGCGGCACCGCCTCGCCGAGCCGGAATCCCGCGTCGAACCCCTCCGCCACGATGTCCACGAAGGCCGGCTCCGCGACCAGATCCACGGTCATCTCCGGAAACGTCTCGAGAAACCGGGGCAGGATCGTCTGCACCAGCAGCATGGAGACCGTCTCCGATGCGGTGAGGCGCAGCAGGCCGCTGGGCCGCTCACGCGCGGCATCGACCTCCGCCAGCGCCCTATCGAGGTCGCCAAGGATCGGCTGAAGGCGCGCCACCAGCTGCGCGCCGGCCTGGGTCGCCGATACGCTGCGCGTGGTCCGGTTCAGGAGCCGCGTCCCGATCCGGGTCTCAAGGCCCGTGATCATATGGCTGATGGTCGAGGGAGCCATCTCCATCTCATCGGCGGCCTTGCGGAAGCTGCGATGCCGGACGATGGCTGCGAGCGCCCGAAGTTCCAGCAAGGTGGGTTGGTCATTCATGGCCATTCGCCATCATAGCATGCCGGATTGAGCCGGTTATGGCGGTTAATGCCGGCCCTTAAATGTGAGCGAGCACTGGCCGACAGAGGACTCAAAATGGCTCGCACTTGGCTTATCACGGGGGTCAGCAGCGGCTTCGGTCGCGAGATGACCGAGCAGCTTCTCGCGAAGGGAGATCGTGTCGCCGGCACGTTACGCCAGCTGGATGCGGTCTATGACCTCAAGGCCCGTTATGGCGATCGCCTTTGGACCGCTCAACTCGACCTGACGGACGGGCCCGCCATCCACGCGGTCACAACACGCGCTTTCGCCGAACTCGGCAGGATAGATGTGGTGGTCAACAATGCCGGCTATGGGCTTTTCGGGGCGGCCGAAGGACTGACGGACGCGCAGGTCCGTCATCAGATCGACACCAATCTGGTCGGCCCCATCCAGGTCACGCGCGCAGCCCTGCCGCATCTGCGCGCACAGGGCGGAGGCCGGATTCTGGCCGTGTCGACCTATGGCGGACAGGCCACCTATCCCGGCGCTTCCCTGTACCACGCCAGCAAATGGGGGCTGGAGGGCTTCTTCGACTCCCTCGCCGGGGAAGTGGCTGCGTTCAAGATCGGGGTGACGATCATCGAGCCTGGCGGCGCTCGGACGGGGTTCCGCAGCACGGCCAGCGCGCGCATGGGCGCGGCGCCGGACGCTTATGACGGCACGCCGGTCGGCATGATCCGCACGGTGCTCGACGATCCCAAGCGCATGCCCAATGGCGATCCCTCGAAAATGGTGCGGATCATGATCGACAGCGTGGACCAGGAGCCCGCGCCGAAGCGGATCGTGTTGGGCAGCGATTCCTACATGATGATCGAGAAGGCCCTGACCGAAAGACTCGCATCCATGCAGGCGCAAAAGGAGACGGCGGCGTCGACGGATTTTCCCGCCGACGTTTGAATCCCGAGATCGCGTATCGAGACCCGCTCAATAGCGCGTGGGGCTCGCGGTCAGCGATGGCGACACGGGGGTTCGCACGCCGTCGATGATCGTGTCCGGGAAGCCCAGCATGCGGGCAAAGGCGGCATAGCGGGCCGGGAAACCCAACACAGGCTCCGACACGGCATCGAGCCGCGCGATCTGGTCCGCGGTCAGCGAGACATCGAGTGCGGAGAGATTTTCAGTCAGCTGGTCCAGCCGGCGGGCGCCGATCAGGGTCGAGGTGACGCCGGGCCGGCCGCGGACCCAAGCCAAGGCAACCGCGGCTGGCGATGCGCCGATCTCCTCGGCAACGGCGCGCACGGCATCGATGACCACATGGTCGACTTCGCTCGGCCGGCCGGTCAGGGCGCTGCGCGGCGAATCGACCGCTCCGTCATCGCCGCGCCTGAACTTGCCCGACAGGAAACCGTTCTTCAGCGGGCTCCATGGCATGATGCCGATGCCCATGTCCTGCGCCATGGGGATCAGCTCGCCTTCGACTGTCCGCTCCAACAGCGAATATTCAAGCTGCAGCGCGATCACCGGCGCCCATCCTCGGAAATGCGCGATGGTCTGGGCTTCCGCCACCTTCCAGGCCGGGAGGTCGGAGAAGCCGATATAGCGGACCTTGCCGGACGTCACGAGATCCTCAAGCCCGCGCAAGGTCTCCTCGATGGGCGTCTGCCGGTCCCACATGTGCAGCCAGTAGATGTCGAGATAGTCGGTTCGCAGACGCCGCAGCGAGGCCTCGGCCTGCTGCATCAGCGCCTTCCGGCCTGCCCCGCCACCATTGGGATCGCCCGAGAACAGATTGCAGTAGAACTTGGTGCCAATGACGACCCGATCACGGCGCACGGCCGAGGTGGAGAAGAAATCACCGATGATCTTTTCGGAATGCCCGTTGGTGTAAATATTGGCCGTATCGATGAAGTTCCCACCGAGATCCAGATAGGTTTCGAGCATGGCCACCGAGTCGGCGGGGCTCGCGCCCCAGCCGTGATCCTCGCCGAAGGTCATGGTGCCGAGGCAGAACGGGCTGACGCGTAGGCCCGACCGGCCAAGCGTGACATAAGAATCGAGCGGCATGGCGGTGTCCCTGAGGATCGAAGGCGCGGCCGAAGCCCTCGCCGGATGCCGCCTTTGAAGCACACCCGAGGGCGCGCCCAGTAGATCGATTCCGCCAGCCTCTTGCACGATCCTGCCAAGCAGGCGGCGATCATGCATTTTCGCCTTGTGATGCCGGCGGCGCGATGCTCGAGTCCGACGATGGATCCGATCGTCGAACTTCGCACCCTGATCATCCGCCATGCGGGACAGCAAGCCACGCCCCGGGCCTTGCCCGACATCGTGCTGGCGGTGGCCGACAGCCTGAGCGAGCCGCGCGGCCATAGTCCCGGGCCGACATTCGCCCTGGTGGCGCAGGGCGCCAAGCGCGCGGTTCTGGGCGACAAGGTGTTTGACTATGCGGCGGGGCAATATCTGATCGTCGCGCTGGAACTTCCGCTGGTCGCAAGCCTGACGCGCGCCAGCCGGGATGAACCCTTCCTCGGCTTCGGCCTGATCCTCGACCCGCTGGCGGTCGCCGAACTGCTGCTGGAAGCGGGGCTTGATGAGCCGAGGGGCGCACCACCCGGAATCGCAGTCAGCACGGCCGGCGACGATCTGCTGGAGCCGATCGTCCGGCTACTCCGGCTGCTGGACCGGCCCTCCGACCTGCCCATTCTTGCCCCCGCGATCCGACGCGAGATCCTCTGGCGCCTCATCAATGGCGCGCAGGGCGCGATGATCCGGCAACTGGGACTGGCCGACAGCCACATCCGCCAGATCAGCCGCGCGGTGCGCTGGATCCGGGATCATCACGCGGAAACACTGAGGATCGACGAGCTGGCGCGGCTGGCGAATATGAGCCAGACCTCCTTCTTCCGGCATTTCCGGACCGTGACGTCGCTCACGCCCATCCAGTACCAGAAGCAGGTCCGCCTCCAGGAGGCGCGAACGCGGCTGCTGGCCAATCCGGGCGATGTGGCTTCGGTGGGCCACGCAGTCGGCTATGAGAGCCCTTCCCAATTCAGCCGCGAGTACAGGCGGCTGTTCGGCGCTCCACCCGGACGGGACGTTGCACAACTCATGGACACGTTGAAGAGCCCCAATACCAACTGACGCCGCCCTTCCGTGCGTCCGGTTCCATATCCTCATGCTGCGCGCGAGCGTCACACGGCTCGGCAAGAACCCATCCCCGCCGAGCGACGCGAAGACCGTCAGTGGCTAGCGGTTGGAACTTGCCACCTGAGCGAGGCGGCCCTGTCCCTGGAAGCCGAACATCCAACCGGGATATTCGCCGGGAAGTTCGCTGACCTTGGAGATCGCGGCGCGCTCATCTTGGCTCAGCGAGAGACTTGCGGCCTTTAGATTGTCTTCCAGCTGGTCCATCCGCTTGGCGCCGACCAGAACGCTCGACACCACCTTCTGATGCAGCAGCCAGGCCAGCGCGATCTGGGCGATGGACGCTCCATGGGCCTCGGCGATGGGGCGCATGACATCGAGCGCATTGTAGCCCCGATCCTCATCCAACGGCGGGAATGGATTTGCAGACCAGCGGCTCCCGTCCGGCGCGGCGGCGCCCCGGAGTTTCTTTCCGCTCAGAAAGCCACCGGCCAAGGGACTCCAGATCAGAAGACCGACGCCCTCGCTCAGCAACAGCGGCGCGATCTCACGTTCAATGTCGCGGCCGGCGACCGAGTAATAGGCTTGGAGCGAGGCGAAGCGCGTGATGCCCAGACGCTCGGATACGCCAAGCGCCTTGGCGATCTGCCAAGCTGCCCAGTTCGAGACGCCGACATAGCGTACATGCCCCTGGCGCACGAGATCATCGAGCGCACGAAGCTGCTCCTCGATCGGGGTTGCGGCGTCGAAGCCATGGATCTGGTAGAGGTCGATATGGTCGACACCCAGCCTCTTGAGGCTGTTCTTTGCGGCGTCCAGCAGGTGCCCGCGTGACGCGCCGGCGTCGTTCGGACCCTCTCCCATGGGCGAAAAGGCCTTGGTCGCAATCAGGTATTTCTCACGCGGAACGCCCAGGCCCCGCAAGGCTTCGCCCAGAAAACGCTCGGAGGCACCCTGGGCATAGTTGTCGGCCGTATCGAACAGATTGACGCCTGCTTCATACGCTCGCGCCACGAGCCCATTCGCTTCTGCCTGGCCAAGCCCGCCGAGGGTGGGGTGCCCCTCATTCTCGCCGAATGTCATGGCGCCGAAGCCGAGTTCGGAGACGAACAATCCGCTTGTTCCAAGACGGTTATATTTCATGGCATTTCTCCACATTGTGGCACCGGATTGGGCCCGCCGTTCCGGAGCGTCCGGAGCGCACGCTGTCCTTTTCGGTCGTGGGATCGCAGTGTGGATCTTGTAGTCGCCATGCACCGGAGACGGGTAGCCTGATCCCCTCTCATTTCTGCCTGATTATCTCTCTACCCGAGATAATAGATACAAAGCGAGGCGCCCGCGTGATAGGGCGTAAGGCATGGTGAAATCATCACGCAAGAGCGCCCAGGCAGACCCAGCAGCGGATGTCAGCGAACTTCTCCGCCGCGAAATCGAAGAGGTCATCGCGCGCCATTCGCAAAGCATTGGCAGCTATGAAACCGCGGTGCCGGGCCTGCATGTCGCGCGCATCACCCGTCCGGTTCCTCCGACGACGCATCTGAGCGACGCGTCCGTCTGTATTTGTGTTCGCGGCGCGCGGGAAGTCGCCGTGGGCGATCATGTATGGTCGCAGGACGAGAGCAGATTTCTGCTCAGCGCCATTGGATCGCCAGCGATCGTGACCATTCCCGACGCGAGCCCCGAACGCCCCTATACGGCGCTGCGGATCGACCTCGATCTAGACCTTGCGCGACAGGTCATGGCCGATATCGACTTGCGGGGAGCGACGGACGAGACCGTGCCCCCTTCGCAGCTGGGGCGCGTCGATCGCACACTCCTCGATGCCGTGGCGCGACTGGTCGGGCTGATCGAGCGGCCCGGCGACGTGCCGTTCATGAGCGGCCTCATTCACCGCGAACTTCTTTACAGGCTTTTGTCCGGCCCGAGCGGCCATCGCCTCCGCCAGATCGTTCGCCTCGGGTCACAGGGTCATCGTATCGCCCGCGCCGTCGCCTGGCTGCGGAGCCACTATCAGGAACGCCTGAGGATCGAGCACCTGGCATC
The DNA here is from genome assembly GCF_043195145.2 of Roseixanthobacter pseudopolyaromaticivorans. NCBI lineage: Bacteria > Pseudomonadati > Pseudomonadota > Alphaproteobacteria > Hyphomicrobiales > Xanthobacteraceae > Roseixanthobacter > Roseixanthobacter pseudopolyaromaticivorans. Next base: position 519,338 of record NZ_CM195539.1, on the reverse strand, counting down.
GATCGCCGGCATGGGGGTTTCGACACTGCACCGCCATTTTCAGGAACTCACGGGCATGAGCCCGATCCAGTACCAAAAGCATCTCCGACTGCATGAAGCACGCCGGCGTTTGCTCGACGACGACGCCGATGTCGGCACCACAGCTCTAGGCGTCGGCTACGAAAGCGCCACGCAGTTTATCCGCGAATACCGCCGCCTGTTCGGCGAGCCGCCGCTCCGGGACGTCAAGGCGTTGCGCGCGCGGGGAGGCAGCCCGTCTTTGGTTTAGCTTTTGGTGAACTCATAACAACTTACTGTCCGTATGGGAGCCTGATTCAAAGTTTTGAACGATGCCTGTTCAGCGAGACGGAGGGGCGGTGGATGGAGCCTCTGTCTCCAAACAAGTCGCGCGGCATGGCCTGCGCGGATCCCCGCAGGGTGATCAACGGATCTCCATATATCGCTTTGAACCGCGTCCAGCATTATCTCGACGACCCCTTCGCCATGATGATCCACCGGGGCAAGCGCCCGATGTCCAAGCCCAGACACCGCGCGATCGTAGAGCGCACCTGTGCCGGGTCGAGTCGCTCTCCTTGATGCCGCAGGACTTGAGGACCTCTTCGATCGGAGATTGCTAGACGGTTTGGCCGCGGAGTTCGAAGCAGAGCCCCTCCGTGAAGCCGACCAATCGTCCCGGGTGATGACGCGCCGCCGCCAGCAGCGAGCCAAGGCAGCGTGATCCCAGCGCAACTGGAGCCAATCGGGCAACTCGGAAATAGGCCAGCATTCTCCGCGTCCATGCGGAGAATGTGAGGGCCAAACTCCGCATCCCTTCACCGGGCTCAACAGGTCGGCGCCAATCGTTGCCGTCCGACGTCGTTAATACGCAAGGCACTGGCTTTCCGTGCGGGCAAGTCAGGCGATCGCGCGCAGGCCCTTCGCCCTCACGAGGTTTAGCAGCTTGAGCGACGGCCCGTCCGGGCGCTTCTCGCCGCGCTCCCATTTGCTGACGGCATCCTTCCGGACATTCAGGTACTGCGCAAAGACGGGCTGGGAGACCTGCTCGCGCTCGCGCAGCGCCCGGATTTCTTCGGGGGTCAGGGGCTCAACGGGGGTAAGGCACAGAGCATTGAACTCGCGCATGGTCGCCTTGTCCACGAGCCCAGCCTTGTGCAGGCCGGCTGCAGTCTTGTGGACCGACGCCAGAATCCCGCTCTCAGCCATTTTCTTTGTCGCCGCCATCACTCTCCACCTCGATCAACTCCCCTGCGGCCTGAGCCGCTTCGAGCTGCTCCTCCGAAAAACCGAGAAGCACATCCGCCAACCGCTTCAGGGCCTTCAGCTCGTTGGCCGATACGTTGGCCCTGTCGTTCTTGGCGAACCCGTAGGCGAAGAAGCTGTGGCTCCCGACCCGAAACAGGATGATCGTTCGAAACCCACCCGACTTGCCAGCGCCTTCCCGGGCGACGCGCTGCTTGAACACGCCGCCTCCCATATCGGCATCATACCTGCCAGCCGCCACATCCCGCGCGGCCTGGAGCAGCTTTGTGTCAGCCAGTCCCGCCTCTCGGGCAAACCGGGTGAACTCCTTCGTGAGGTAGACGCTCATCCCTAACAAGGCTCGCCGGACACAAACGAAATATAGCTCTCAGGACTACAATTATCAAGCAACTCGGACACGGCGTTCTCCTCCCTCCGAGGCGTGAGCTAGCCGCCTTTCCAGTCCTCGGGTCCAGCCCCGCGGCGGGAGGGCAGGCTTGCCTTTTGAGCCAGATTTGCTTCACCGTGTCACGATTCTGCCGGCGGCGCCCCCCTGATCCGTTCCCCGAAATTACTGCAACTGGCGTGCTCCACGCCGAGGAGACGCGCAGCCGTCGCCTTGCCGTCGAGGATGTCGACCATCTCGTCCGCGACGCGGTCGGCCGCAAGCCGCAGCGCCTCGTCGATATGGATGTAGCGCTGCGTCACACCGCGCGCCGCGTGGCCGAGCAGAGCCGCGATCGTCAGCTCGGAAAAGCCGAGGTCGCCAGCGACGCTGGCGAAGGTGTGGCGCAGGGTATGCGGGGTGACGTCCTCCAGTCGCGCCATTGCGCAGACGCGATCGAGCACGCGTACGATCCCGACGAAATGCCCTTCACCCCAGTCGGCCGGGAAGAAGAAGCGCGATCCGGCCTGTGGCTGAGCCAGCAACAAGTCGACGGCGGCGCGGCCGATCACCCGCGTCTGCGCGCCGCTCTTCGTGTCGGGAAATCTGATCGAGCCTTCCTCGTCACGAAGCCAGGTACGCTCCAAAGCGAGCCCTTCCATTCGGCGCAGACCCGTCACCAGGAAGAAGCGGATCGCCGCAAGGCCGGTCGGGTGCTCCCCCTCCTGCTCCGCGGCCCGGATCGCTTGGCCGAGCTTTTCGATCTCAGCGCGGCTCAGCCGGCGGTCGCGGGGCGTGCTGGCGAGGCGACGCACGCCCCGCGCCGGGTTACTCTCGATCTTTCCCAGCCGGACACCGTGCTCGAAGATCGCGTGCAGAGTCGACATGGTCCGCGCAGCGACGCCCTCGCCGCCAGTCGCGGCACCGCCGCGACTGGCGGTGCGGGGCTTGGACGTCTTGCCCGCCGCGATGTCGGTCTGTGCCCCCTCGATATCGCCGAGCTTGAGCGCGCTGACCGCGCGCTTCCCGAGGAGCGGCCGGACATGCACGTCGATTCGGCTGCGATCCATGGCAAGCGTTGACGCTTTGATGGGGCGGCGTCTCTTACCGAGGATCCGGCCGGCCTCCGCCTCGGCCAAATACCAGTCGCACACCTCAGCAACGGTGATGGCGTCACTGGCCGCCGCTTGCTTTTCCTCGAGAGGGTCGACGCCCCTGGCGATCCGGCCGAGGACGTTCTTCGCCTCGCGCCGCGCCTCCTCCAAGGTCATGACGCCGTAGCGGCCGATCATGATGCGACGGCTGCGGCCTTGGGCGTTGCGATATTGGACGACGAAGGTCTTCAAGCCCGAGGCGACGACCTTGACGCCGAAGCCCCGGAGCTCCTGATCCCACTCGATCGAATACTAACCTTTGACCCCAACCCTCGAAGGTTTCAGAGCATCGACCGTTTGTTTCGTGAGCTTTGCCATTATATATCAGTTCATTAGCTGAATTTAGCTTACTTTATCACGAGCCACCCGCCGAAGTAAGCAGAAAGTCAGCTTTTCAGGGCGCGTTCAGGCGCGCCATGGAGGAGGATTGGCGGCGGAAATGATTAAAATATTATTTAGTTGTAGTAGTTTATACAAACCTAGCGCAATTCCTCGCAGCGTGGCGCAAGCGCCTGGGGCACCTTGCCAAGGTTGGGGTCGAGGGTTCGAATCCCTTCGCCCGCTCCAGTTTCTCTTCAGAAAATTAGATGCTTAGCAAATGCCCTTCGGGGCGTTTTCTGCTTCCGTTTCGCTTGGATGGAGGCAAGGAAGAATCGGGGCCCAAGGCGCGGGATATATGCCGTGGTCCCACGGGCTGCCCGGACCTCTCCCGAGATCGCCATTCGACATTCAAAAGCATGCCGCCTCTCGGTTGGCCCATGAGGCGACGCCAACGCTCACGCGCCGCGTCGACGAACATCTCGACGAACTGGAGACAGCCGCGGCTAAGTCGGATCCTCCAGCACGCGGGCGGAAAAATACGGGAGCAGGCCGGTCGAGTGAGCGCAGTTGACGTATTCGAAATCGGGTGCGTCCTGGTCCAGCACATAGATCTCGTTGTAGGTGCGCAGCTCCAGCGCCTCCTGGTATTTGCGCCGCTCAGCAAGCGCCCGGTGATAGATGGCGAGGTGAGTCGGGTGGTGTTTCGCCCAGGCCTCCAGATGCCCGAGCGAGAGAAAGTGGCCGAGGGAGTAGGCCTCCTGGAGCTCAATGCCCTCTCTGTCCGCCAGCATCACCTGCCGCAATCCGAAGCAGCCCGCCTCCACAGGATTGCGGCGCAGATAGTCCATGCCCGCATCGAGCTTGGGCCTGACATTGCGCTCGTAGCTCTCCCGCTGCTCCGCGCCGCAGGCGGCCCATGAGACCCCCGAGCGGATTACCGTGAGACCCGCGGGCGGATGGATGGCAAGGCGTCTGCCACGCGTCTCCGGCGGTGTCTCCAGCGGCGCAAGCCGCGGCGTCTCGCCCTCCAGGCGGTCCCAGGCCGAGGCGGGGATGCGGTCTCGCGCGGCACCCCAATAACCGGTCTCCCCCATCTGCTCCAGGCGCGAGAAGGGGCAAGCGGATAAACCGCGGCGATACTCGGCGAAGGCGATGGTCTCCGCTCGCTCGGGCACGATGCTTACCGGCTCCCACCACTGGCCGAAATCCTCGGCGAGAGCCCGCACGCCCGCTCGCCAGGAGGCGATCTCGGGCGTCGCTCCCCAGCGCGCGCAGGCGGCGCGGTCGGGCCAATAAAGCGCCGCCATATGGTTCGGCCGCCCCTCAAGATCGGTGAAGGTGGCGCGATCGAAATAGGCCGGGCCGTCGGGAGCATTGGACGCCGAAGCGAGGAAGTCCGAGAGCGCGCGCGCTGCGCGATCCCCCTCGGCCGCAGCCATGCCCACGAACAGCACCGCGAGGCGATCCGGTGCATGGTCGAAGCGCGAGGAGTAGCGCGGGATCGGCGGGGCATGCCCCGCCGGCCGGCTCATGGGGTAGAGGCGCGTAGACCGCTCGCTCATAGTTGCTCGGACCGTTCAGCTCTTGTCCATGGCGAAAGCGCTCAGCTTCGGGTCGTCCGCGATCATCTTCAGAAATTTGTCGGTGATGTAGTCCTTGGCGTCTGGGGTCTTGGCCAGCGTGCCGGTGGACTTCAGATACTCGGCAAGGTCTGTGTGCCAGACATCCATCACTGAGGGCCCTTTCGAGCGGTCAAACAGCTTGAGCTGCTCGTCGAGGGTGTAGATGGGCCGCTTGTCGTAGTCGACTTCGACAAAATGATCCGACAGCGTCGTGCCGCCTTCCGGATAGAAGACCTTCATGTAGGCCATGGTCTCGGCGCGGTGCTTCTTCTGCCAGGCAATGGAGCGCAGATAGACGGCCAGCACCTTGGCGACCGTCTCCGGATGCTCGGCAGCATAGTCGGCGCGCACCACAACTGCGGCGGTCACCGCTGCGCCACCCTCGCGGCCGGTGCAGATGGGCTTGGCATCCGCCTTCTCCAACAGCGTGTAGCTGAACGGCGGCCAGGCGGCCGCAATGGCGCCGTTGCCGGAGGCGTAAGCGGCGATGGTCTGCGCCGGGCCGAGATTGACCACCCGCACGTCGTTGGGGCCGAGGCCCATCTTCTTGAGGCAGGCCACCGCCGCGTAATGGCCGGTGGAGTTCGTGGTGAGCAGGATCTCCTTGCCCTTCAGGATCGAGGGATCCTTCATGATAGCGTCCGCGTCCTTGGTGCGGGCGGCAACCCAGGCGGTGTCGGACTGGTCGTCCGCCAGCGCGATGGTCACGAGGTTGAAGCGCACCGCGCCGAGCACGGCCGGCGGCGAGCCGGTGCCGCCGATGTCCCATGACTTGGAGGGCGCCGCCGCGATCTGCTGCGGACCGGCAGGAAAGGTGGAGAAGCTCGGTTCCAGGCCCACTTCCTTCCACCAGTTCTTCTCGGTGGCAATGTAGAAGGGCAGCGACCAATAGAGTGCCGGCTGGTAGGAGATCTTCACCTCCTCGGCGAACGCGGGGGCAGTGAGCGCCGGCGCGGCGAACGCCAGACCGGCTGCGAAAAGCGTGCGTGCGAAGACCGCGCGGCGACTGACCATGATCTCAACTCCTGTTCCCGATGTTCTGGAAGGTCTTGTTTTTTATAATTGTTTCGTCGTCGCGCCTCAGGACACCATGGACAGGCGGCGCGTCGCCGCCTCCTCCTGATGGGTGCCGGCCGAGCGCAAGAGGCGCCACAGGCGGGTGCGGATGCGGGTAAAGGATTCCAGCTCCATCACCTCCTCCACCGGGCGCTCCGCCCAGCGCTCGGACTTGCGCAAGGAGCCGACATCGACGATCTCGCGGATGGAGCCGGGACGACCCGCCATCACCACCACCCGGTCAGCGAGGTAGGTCGCCTCCTCCACCGAATGGGTGATGAACAGCACGGTGCGGCGCTGGCCCGCGGTGAGGCGGATAAGCTCCTCCTGCATCTCGATGCGGGTCTGGGCGTCGAGGGCGCCGAACGGCTCGTCCATGAGCAGCACCTCTGGCTCCAGGATGAAAGAGCGGGCGATGGCAACCCGCTGCTGCATGCCGCCGGAGAGCTGATGCGGATAGCTGTCGCCATGGCCTTCCAGCCGCATGGTGGCGAGATAGCGCTCCACCAACGGGCGCGCCTCCGCCGCGCTCATACCCCGGCACTTCAGCCCAAAGCCGATATTCTGGCGCACCGTCTTCCACGGCAGCAGGGCGAACTGCTGGAACACGACCGCACGGTCTGGTCCCGGCCCAGCCACCGTCCTCCCGCCCACAGTGACACTGCCGCTGGTCGGATGGTCGAGGCCGGCCGCAAGGCGCAGCAGCGTGGTCTTGCCACATCCCGAGGGACCCACGATGGCAACGAACTCGCCGTCCGGCACGTGCAGGGTGACAGGCTCCAGCGCCTGGTAAGCGCCCCCCTTGCGCTCGAAGGACCGGGTGACGTCGGTGAATGCGATGCCGCTCATGCGCCCGCCCTCCAGTTGCGCCCGATATGGGCGTCGATCTGCCGTAGACCGAGGTCGATGACGAGGCCGATGAAGCCGATTGTCGCCATGCCGGCCATGACGATGGGCGTGTCCACCGAGCCCTGCCCTTGCACGATCAGGTAGCCCACCCCCGAGGAGGCGACGATCAGCTCGGCGCCGATCAGCGACTGCCAGCCTAACGCCGCCGCCACACGGATACCCGCCATGATGGAGGGCAGCGCCGAGGGCAGCAGCACGTCGACGATCAACCGCCAGTTGCCCGCGCCCATGGTCCGGCAGGCCTCGATGAGGCGCGCGTCGGTCATGCGCGCGCCGCGGAACGTGTTGATGACACAGGCCGCGAAGGCGCCGGAGAAGACGATCAGGATCGGCCCGCCGACGCCGGTACCGAACCACAGGGCCGCGAACGGCACCCAGGCGAGCGGGGCGATGAAACGGAACGTTTCGAAAAACGGCGTGATGGCGAAGCGGAACGGCGCGAACCAACCCATCAGAAGGCCCACCGGCACGCCCAGCGCCACGGCGAGGGCGAAGCCGGAGAAGAACCGCCCGAGGCTCGCCAGAAGATGCTGCTGGAGCGTTGCTCCGGCGAACGGCACGCCCATATTCCTGACCAGCGCTTGCGCCACGTCCCAGGGCGAGGGTAGCAGCATCTTGGGCAGGAGGCCCGACCCGGCGAGGCCAAACCACAGGCCGAGCGCGACAGTGATGCTGGCGGCGGACAGAAGCGTGAGGCGGATGCCCGCGCCCATTGCCCGGCGCGGCGGCTGCCTGCGCGCGGAGCGCGCTTCGGACTTGGCGAGGACTTCCATGGTCATGGCGTCACCTTCAGCCAGGGCATCACGCGTTGCTCAACAACGCCAAGGAGCCAGGTCATGGTCGCGCCGCAGGCCGCCACCGCCGCCATGGCCACCACGATCATGCCCGGGAAGATGTCCTGCGCTGCGGTCATCAACACCCGGCCGAGACCGAAGAAGGCGCCGATCAGCTCCGCTGCCACCAGCGCCATCCAGGAGGCCTGGAGCGACACGCGCAAACCCGAGAAAATGAGCGGCGCGGCGCCCGGAAGGATCACGTCCAGCAACAGATGGCGCGGGCCGGCGCCATGCACCCGGGCGGCGGCGATGATGGTGGGATCGACGTTACGCACGCCGGTGAAGGTATTGATGAGCGTCGGCACGAAGGCGGTGAACCAGATGACGAAGATCTTCGCCCCATCGCCGAGCCCGAACCAGATGATGGCCAGCGGGATCCAGGCGAGCGGCGGGATCGGCCGGATGAAGGCAACGATGGGCCCGAACACAGCCTCCGCGCTGCGGCTCATGCCCATGGCAAGACCCACGGGCAGCGCAGTGCCGGCGGCCACCGCAAAGCCCATGAACGCGAGCATCACCGAATGCAGGGTGTGCTCGACGAGCGTGCCGCCCGCATAGCCGGTGGTGGCGAGCTGCACGGCGGCATCCCATACGTCGCCCGGCTGCGGGATACGCATGGGGTCGAACGTGCTTGCCGATACCCACCAGGCGGCAAGAAATGCGAGCACCGCCGCGCCGCCGATGGCGGGTGCGCTGAGCCACATACGGCGGAGGGGAGTCGAGGCAGCCATGGCTTCCCCTTATTCCGCCGCCGCGCCGAAGGGCGCCGGCTGATCCATGTCCCCGTCGAAGCTGGACGGCTCGTCGCTCACGCTCTCCAGCAGGCGGGGGCGCTCGCGGCGCACGCGCAGGGAGAACAGCTCGTGCCGGTTGTAATACCCGGCCATGTCGTGGTGCTGCTTCAGCTCGACCAACATGGAAAGGTCAATCTCGGCCAGCACCAGCCCCTCCCCCTCGGGCGGCCGGTCTGCGAGAAGCTCGCCGGTGGGGCCGACGATCATGGAAGAGGCGCGCGGGCACGCCCGCATCATCTGCTCCACCTCCTCGTCGCCCTCGCTGGTGGCGGCGATGGTGGCCTCGTCGAGTACCCCCGCGGCAACCACGCAATAGACCTTGGCCTCGAAGGCATGGGCAGCGGTGCGGAAGCGGATGGCGTCCTTCAGGTTGTAGGGCGCGCCGGCCAATGGATTGCGGAACGGCCAGATGGCTGGATAGCAGGAGCAGTGGATCTCCTCGCCCTCGCTCATGAGCACATAGCGGGCGAGCGGGTTGTTGTTCTCGCCGCAGATGAGCCCGCCGATGCGAGCGAGCGAGGTCTGCACCACCCGCAGGCCCGCGGCGTCCCCCCGGTTCCAGGACAATTGCTCGTAGAAAGTGGGAACCAGCTTCCTGTGCAGGTTCACCACCTCGCCGGTGTCGGATATCAGCGCCTGCGAATTCCACATGCAGCCGGGGCTGGTGGGCGAGACCTCGCAGAAGCCAAGGCTAACGAAGATGCGGTGACGTGCCGCAGCGGCAGCGATCTCCCCAATGGAGCCGCGATCGGAAAGCAGAGCGTTCTCCGCGAAGCGGCGGAAGAAGCGGTGGGCGTCGATGGGCCTATAGAGGCCGGCCCAGATGGGGAAGCCGGGAATGAAGGATTCTGGGAACACGACCAGCCGTGCGCCGGCCCGCGCGGCCTCGGCGATGACCTCCACCGCCTTTGCCACCCCAGCGCGCAGATCGAAAGGCGGCGCTGCCACGTGCGCTGCAGCAACCACCGCTTTGCGACTGCCGGAGGACCCCGAAATGCCTTCCATACTATAGCTTCCTTCGAATAGCGCGGGGTGCGCCGCGCGCCGCGCTCTGGACCACTTGCAAGCATCGTATCGCGGGAGCAGCATTCGAAAAGACATAAGAAATAGAATAAGAGGTTCGGAATAAATGAACTGCTTTACGCTGCGTGCCCTGCGCACATTCGTGACGGTGGCCGAGTGCGGCACCATCTCAGCCGCGGCGGAGCGGCTGGGCCGCAGCCAGGGCTCGGTGTCGACCACCGTCAGCGAGTTCGAGGCACATGTCGGGCTGCAATTGTTCGTGCGGAAGCCGGCGAAGGGGCTCGCGCTCACACCTTCGGGCGAGCTGGTGGCATTGGAAGCGCGCGGGCTGCTCGCCCATGCAGACGAATTCGAGAGCATTGCCGGGGCGCTCGGTAACGCAGTGGAGGGCGAACTCACGGTCGGCTGCTTCACCAACCTCGCCCCGGTGGTGTTCGCCAACATCATGGGCTCGTTCTCGGCGCGCTATCCGAGCATCCGCATCCATATCGAGATCGGCGATCAGGAGGAGATCCTCCAAGGCCTCAAGAGCGGACGCATCGAGACCGCGCTCACCTTCGACCTCGGCCTCTCGGACCAGTTCCAAGCGGTGCCTATGGCATCGCTGCCGGCCTTCGCGGTGCTGCCGGAGAACCATCCTCTCGCCGGCCGGCAGAGCGTGCGGCTCGGTGAACTTGCCCCCGAGCCCATGATCCTCATGGATCTGCCGCACACCCGCGAGTATTTCCTTTCGCTGTTTTACGCCCACGGACTCGAGCCCAACATCCGCTTCCGCTCCTCCTCCTTCGAGGCGGTGCGGACCCTGGTCGGCAACGGGCTCGGCTACTCGATCCTGAACCTCAAGCCTGCACTTTCGACCACCTACGACGGCACGCGCATCGTCAACGTGCCGTTGGAGGATGGGGTTCGCCCACTCAAGGTGGTGCTGGTGACGCTAAAGCGCATCGCCAAGCGCCGCCTGACCATGACGTTCCAAGATTTCGTGCGCGGCTTCCTGGTGAACTGGAGCAAGGGCCAAACCGCTGCGCCCGGGGAGGGACCGAGCTGAGATCAGGGCACCGCCCCTTGTGCTGATCGCCTGCGATGCACGTCGGACCGGATGATCGGATACCAAAGCAGCGCCTTCGGCGGAGCGGGCTGGCGCAAGCTCGTATGGGGCTTAGAAGCCGAGGCGACCCGCCCATTCGGGCTCTTGAAGGCCTGCAACTCCGCCCCGAGGCCGGGCGTCGCATGTTGGAAATAATCGCCGACCGCATCGAGAAGCTCGGCTTCCGCCCGTTTCTGCACCATTGTTGACTGGATTATGCAGGTGCTGGCGCGGGCAAAGCCGGCCGAACCGGACATGGATTGACGGGAACGCGCAATGGCAATCTTCGCCTCTATCGAGGGAGCTCAGCTCGTTGCGGGCGGCTGCCAGGGCATCGGCATCTACGATCGGACAGTGAAAATTTATCGCACGACGGGCAATTTCCCTAAGGGGTCCTATTTTCGCGGAGCCATGAGCGCCGCCGCAAATACCGTTCGTGTTGGGCTCGGCACATCGCGCGCGGACCTGTCGGCGCAAGACCCCGCGCAAGCAGTCTTTCGTTTCGAGATCTTAGAGAAGCAAGACCGGAAGCCTGAACGGCGACCGACCTTGCTTTAGATGGATGTCGATAGAGAAGACCTAATCCACCCGGACAATGTCGCCGGGCTTCCAGCTCTTATCGAACCAGGGCTCCAGCGGGCCATAGAGGCGCAGCAGCGTGCTCCATCCCTTGCCCGGCATGGTCTGCACCCAGTTGTTCTCCTGGCCTGCCGGCGCCTTGGGGCTGAACCACACGGTAACGGAGCCATCCGCATTCGCCTTAAGGCCCGCGTGATTGCTGTCGACGCCGGCCGTGCGCTGGTCGGTCTCGAGCAGGGAGCGCGTCTGGCTATCGTAGACCACGAAGGACCAGAAATCCTTGGCGGGCACGGGGCCGGGCAACGTCACCTTGTATGTCTTCCCACCGTCGAGATACTTCCCGTCGGAATCGCGCAGCGCGACGGCATAGGCCGAGCCGGATCCGACCTTGGCCATCGACATGGCCGGTGTGATGCCGGTCGCGTAGTAGAAGAACATGGTCTGCGCGTCGAGCAGCCGCTCCGCGCCGTCGAGGAACTGGTAGCTGCCGCCGATGAACGGCGTGAACCACTGCCGGTCGGGATAGAATTTCGCCCGAGGGTCGCGGCTGTCGAACAGGATCGTTCGCGCCGTCGCGTTCCCAACCGCCACCGCGTCGGTGAGGATTGCCTTCATCCGGGCGTCCGGGGCGAAGGGCCGGCCCTTGCTGATGCCGATCGAGGCGAAGAGGCCGACTTTGTCCGGATCGAGGAAGTCGGCCGGCTCGGTCTGGATGACCTGGTTCAACTCGTCGTAGAAATGATCGTCATTGGCGCTGATCGTGTTGAACTTCAGGCCCGAGACGTCGACAAAATGGGTCTTTGGCTCGCCGCTTCCAGGCGGTCGCGGCGCATAGACCTTGGTCCCGCCCTTGGCACGCGCGACGGAACCGGCGAGATCGCCGTCCTGGACGAACACGCGGAAGAAAATCAGCAGAGTGTTCGTGCGCGGCTTCTGCACGAAATAGCCCTCGGACGGCACATCCCCCGCGAAGCCCGGCGGCACGAAAAGGTATTTCCCGCCGCGCCCCGCATCCGGCCCGGTGAGGCCAATATCCGTGACCCAGCGGAAATAGGCGTCATCGACAGGGCCCAGAACGCCGGGGGGAACCTCCAGCACCATCGGGCCTTCGCGCAGGTCCAGGCAGGCAACCGCATAAACAGTCGTGGTGTTGGGCGTCAGGAACAGCGAGCGGGCATCCATCAGTTGCTCGGTGATGGCGACGCCCCCGTTCGCCTTGGCGCCGACACCCCCGATGCCGTTACAGATCGCGCGCACGGAGGTCGCTGGCATCCCTTGCAAGAACGCCTCGACGCCCCGCGAAAAGTCGAGATTGTCGTAGACGAGCTTCGCCGTCGCCTCGTCTGGTGCGCCGTTGTGGAAGCGCAGCGTGCCAAGCCGGGTCGTGACGGCGTCTGGCGTCGTGATCTTGGACGGTACGTCCGCCGAATATCTCGGCGCTGCGGTCTCGGCCCAGACGGGGCGGACGCACAAGCCCAGAAGCGTTGAGACCGCTAGAGCGAACAGAGTCGCGCTGCGGCCAGGCCGAGCATTCGTAACCATTAAAAGGCTCCTGATCCTATTTCCCCAAGGCGAGACTGTTTTCGTGCCCCCGCGCACATCATCCCGCCTTCCGACGGCATTATTCTGAGCTTGCGAAAATATGAAAGCCACCGACCGCGTTGTCCCTTGCCATTTCATGACAAAATTCACCGGATTTCGCGGCATATCGCGAGGCCTGAATGGAGGTATCAACTTGCAACACCAGACGCCATACAGAAAAATAAATCACAGATAAAATATAAATTATTATTATTTTAGATATTACAGATAAAACTATTAAACTCGTTCTATATTGTTATATTTTGAAAGTATTTTCAAATATAAGTGAATGAAATATTTTGATAAAGCACATCCGTTTGATAAACGGGCATCCGAACCAGACGTTCGATGAATTCCGGGGCTATTGGATCAATGCGCACTCGGAACTGGTAAAAGGTGTGCTGCTGGGCCTACACAAATATGTTGCCAATTTTCCTGCCCGTTTGGGCGAGCCCAGCCCCCGGGGAGCGGCGGATATCTGACGTGTGACGCAATCGTCGAACTCCACTTCGATTCCCTCGAAGCGCTCCAGTCCGCGATGCGGTCCGAAGGATGGCTCAGCGAGCGGCGTCGGGCGAGCAGCGCCAGGCTGATGGTTCTCGAAAAAAAGCCTGCTCCTCATTGCCGATAAGGTGGTGGTCGAGCTCGACGCATGATCCGTTCCGCCACGAGCCGTTGGAGGCGGCTGGATTACCACAGCTTGAGGACGGGCTTAAAATCGTGGCGCTGGCGCTCGGGCTTTTTGGCATCGCCGAGTTCTTGAAGAGCGTCAACGCCGGCGGGAGGCGCTCGATGCCGACAATCATCTTCAGATCGGCGACCCGATCAAGCTCGCCGCCGCCATCGGCACGCTGGTCGCGGCCGAGCACCCGCCCGTCTGGTTCGGCGCGGGCTCGGACGCCTACGCGGTGTTCACCGCCAAGGCCGATGCGCTGTGCAAGAATGTGGAGGACTGGAAAGCGCTCATGGTCTCGACGGACTTCACCAGCTCCAGCTGAGATCGGAACGGCGGGCTGCAGGACCGGGTGCCGGTCCCAATGCCCGCCGCGTCCGAGGGAGGCCTCAGGATCACGCGGTCTTGAAGCCGGGGATCTGCGCCATGATGCGCTGAAGCTCGCGATCGTCCGAGATACCCTGGAAGTCGTATCGTGGGGTGTAAGGGGCTTCGAGAAGGCGAACCTCCTCATCGCTGAGCGTGATCGATAGCGAGGCGACCGCATCGTCGATCTGGCTCGCTGCGCTGGCGCCGACGATGGGGGCGCAGACGACCGGATTCGTCCTCAACCAGGCCAAGGCAACTTGTGCACGCGAAACGCCACGTCCCTCGGCCACATTGCCGACGGCCTCGACGATCGCTTTGTCGCTTTCGGCGGTTGCAGCCGTGTAGAGCATGTCCGCGAACGGATCACTGCCCGCACGTGCGGTCGCTTTCGCATCGCCCCACGCACGCGCCAGCCGACCGCGGGCGAGCGGGCTCCAGACCATGGTGCCGACGCCCTCGTCCTGGCAGAGCGGCAGCATCTCGCGCTCTTCCTCGCGGGCGATCAGATTGTAGTGGTTCTGCAGCGTGACGAAGCGCGCCCAGCCATTGGCTTTCTGCATGTGCAGGGCCTTGGAAAATTCCCAGGCACGCATGGACGAGGCGCCGATATAGCGGGCCTTCCCGGCCTTGACGACATCGTGCAGCGCTTCAAGCGTCTCCTCCAGCGGCGTGGCGGGGTCGTTGCGATGGGTCATGTAGACATCGACGTAATCGGTGCCGAGCCGGCGCAGGCTGTGGTCGATTTCGGCCATGATGGCCTTGCGGGACAAGCCCTTGCCGTTCGGCCCCGGCCGCATGGGATGGCGCACCTTGGTGACGATCACGACGTCGTCGCGGTTGGCAAAATCCTTCAGCGCGCGACCCAGGATTTCCTCGCTGGAGCCTTGAGAATAGAGATTGGCGGTATCGAAGAAATTGATGCCCTGCTCGATCGCGTGCCGGATCAGCGGCCGGCTGTCTTCCTCCCCCAGCGACCAGACCGGGTGGCCGCGTTTGGGATCGCCATAGGTCATTGCTCCAATGGCGATGGGCGAGATGTCCAGCCCCGTGTTTCCGAGCTTGATATAGTTCATGGTGGTCCCTATCGTTCGCGTATCGGAGAACTCTCCACTTTGATCGGATGGGCTTAACGGAGAATTCTCCGCTTATCAAGAGCCCATTGCCGATGCCATTCGAGGACGAGGTCGTGTCAGAAGGTCCCCCGACGGCGAAGCGCGCCGATGCGTTGAAAAACCGTGAGCATATTCTCGAGGTCGCCCACGACGCGTTCGCGGAGTCCGGGCTGATGTCGCTGAACGAGATCGCCAAGCGTGCAGGCGTCGGCGCCGGCACGCTCTATCGCCATTTTCCGACGCGGGAGGCGCTGATCCTCGCGGTCTACCAGCATGACATCGAGCGGCTGGTGGACTCCGTCCCGAGGCTGCTCGCGGCGCATCCGCCGCTAGAGGCCTTCCGCACGTGGTTCCTCACGCTCGCAGACTATATCCGCGTGAAGCACGGCCTGGGGGAGGCCCTGCACAGTCCGGCGGCACAGGATGCCATCCGCGGCACCTATGCGCCCGTCACGGCGGCGGTGGACGCGCTGCTGCGGGCCTGCGTTGCGCAGGGCAGCCTGCGCCCCGGCCTGCAGCCGTCCGACGTGCTCCTGCTCATGGGCTTTCTCTGGCGCATTCCACCCGGTGCGGAGGGCCAAACGCAGGCCCAGCGGATGATGGATCTGGTCCTTGCGGGTCTCGCAGGGGCAGCCAGCCTGCCAAAGAAGGGCGCCGATCGATAGGAATAGGCAATTATTCCAGCGGATTGGGCTAGCCGACGCAAGGCGCCGCTCCTATTTTCCGGGAAACTCAGCCTAATTCTCTATCAGTCCTGACGAGCACCATCGGGGCCCGTCTTCGTCAGGCGGTGCAGGTGGGGACGCGCACGAACAGGGTCGCGGCAGTGATCAAGCAGATGCGCCGGATGGGTGCCATGGCCCGCCGCGTGCTGATGGAGGCGGCAGCCAGGGAATGGGCGGTGCCGATCGAGGAAATCCGCACCGCCGACGGTGTGCTGCTGCACTCGCCTTCCGGGAGGGTGGCACGCTACGGAGCCCTTGCGGCTTTGGCTAGCACATTGGCCGCACGGGACCGGCATAGGGGTTTCGACGCTGCACCGCCATTTTCACGAGCTCACGGGCATGAGCCAGATCCAGTATCAAAAGCATTTCCGGCTACATGAAGCACGGCGACATTTGCTCGATGACGACGCCGATGTCGGCACCACAGCTTTCGGCGTCGGTAATGACAGCGCCACGCAGTTCATTCGCAAATACCGGCGCCTATTCGGCAAGCCGTCGTTGCGGGACGTCAAGGCGCTGCGCGCCGGAGGCGGGAACCCGTCCTTGGCCTAGGCTCGACCAGACCCGCGGTCCATCTTGAGGCCCGCGGGCGAGCCGGGCACGATCAATTCGGCTGGGTCTTCTTGTCCGCCTCGACAAGCGCGGGCCGCGGGTCCTGTTTGTCGGCGACACGCACCTTGTCGCCCGTGGTCAAGGTTTCCAGCGGCCCGTCCACCAGCCGGTCTGATGCCGTAACCCCGGAAAGCACTTCCACATCGCTGCCGATATCGTGCCCGATCTGCACGCGTTTCAGAGTGATCGTGTCATTCCCGTCCACAGTGGCCACCTGAATGCCCTTCTCGCCGAAAATCAGAGCGGTCGTCGGAATCCGCAGCACACTGTCGCTCGGATTCAGGTGGAAATGGACTTCGGCATAGGTGCCGGGCCAGAGCTTGCCGTCGGGATTGTCCGCCTGCAATTGTACCAATGCGGTGCGTGATTCCTGCGTGATGGCATTGGCCGTGCTCACCAAGGTCGCATCGAAATGCTGGCCGGGATACTGGATCAATTCGAGGGTCGCCTTCGATCCTGGCTTCAGGTCCGCAATGAAGGCCTGCGGCACGCGCACATAAACGCGCACCTTGCGCAGGTCTGAGATCTGGAACAGTGCGGTGCCGGTGTTGCCACCCGCATTGACCAATGCACCGACATCCAGCGTGCGCGCCGTCACGATACCGTCGAATGGCGCAACCAGAGACTTGAACGTCACCAGCGCTTCCACGCGGGCAAGATTGGCGCGGGCGGAATCGAGCGTCGCCTGCTTGGCGCGCGCATCGCCGGTTTTCTCGTCGTCGCTCTGCTGCGAAACCACCTGCTTGCCGACAAGCGTGTGGTAGCGCTTGGCAGTGGCATCGGCGAGCACCCAATTGGCTTCCGAAGTGGCGACGTCGAACTTGGCTTGGGCGTATTGCTGGTCGAGTTCCGGCGTGTCGATTTCCGCCAACACGTCGCCCTTCTTCACGTGAGCGCCGATGTCCTGGTAGAAATTCTTCACGTAACCGCTGGCGCGGGCGTAGATCGGCGCAGCTGCGAACGCCTGGATATCGCCCGGCAGCACCAGTTCTTCAGCACCCTTACCGCGCTGGGGCGTCACCACGGCGACGGACGGCAGGGATTGCTCCTTGGTCCAGCCCGCCAATTCCTCCTCCGTTTTCGCACGGCTGCGAACGCCACCGATCGCGACCGCGCCAGCAACGACCAGAATGCCAAGACCAATGAGCAGGAGCAGCCGCGGCTTCGGCTCGCGAATATCTTCCGGTTTGAAATCATCAGAGGACATTGGCAACTCCGTCGAATCTAAGAAACAGGTGCCCGACAACGGGGCGGACAGACAGGCGCGGGCAACGCCGCCGGGCGCGGCGCGTCATGGCAGTGCCCCTTCGGTCAGCGTGGGATGCGCGACTTCCTTGCGGACGTGGTCGCGCGCGTGAACAAGGCTGAACAAGGCGGGGACAAAGAACAGGGTGGCAAATGTCGCGAAGATGAGGCCACCGATTACGGCACGGCCAAGAGGTGCGTTCTGGCCCGGCTCGATGGCCATCGGCGCCATGCCGATGATCATTGCGAGGGCGGTCATGAGCACCGGGCGAAACCGCGTCGCTCCCGCCGCAAGCGCGGCCTTAAAGGCATCGGCGCCCGTCGCCAGTTGTTCCCGGGCGAAGCTGATGACGAGGATCGAGTTGGCTGTGGCGACGCCCATGCACATGATCGCGCCGGTCAACGCGGGAACCGAGAGCGTGGTGCCAGTGGCAAACAACATCCACACGATGCCCGCGAGTGCGGTCGGCAACGCCAGCACGATGATGAACGGGTCCAGCCAGGACTGGAAGTTCACGACGATCAGCAGATAGATCAGCACGATGGCGAACGCGATGCCGATGAACAATTGCTGGTAGGCGGAGAGCATGGTGGCGACCTGCCCGCGCAGTACCATCTGCGAGCCACGGGGAAGCTGCGGCGACATCTCCGTCATGATCTTGCGGATGTCCGAGGCCACCGCTCCGAGATCGCGGATTGTCGGTGTACCGTAGATGTCGACCACGGGCTGGATATTGTAATGGCTCACGACGGCATGGCTCGCCGTGGGCTCGAACGAGGCCAAACCGCCCAGCAATTGGGTATTGCCGTTGGACGACAGGGGCAGGTTGCGCAGCCCCTCCAGGCGGTCCATCGCATATTGCGGCGTCTGGATGGAGACCGGATAGGAGACCTGGTTGTCGGGATTGAGCCAGTAGATCGGATTGGTCTGGCTGCTGCCGGCCAGAGTCTGCAACATGCTCGTGGCCGCGCTCTGTTCGGTGAGCCCGACAAGCCCGGCAAGCGTCCGGTTGAAACCGACATTCAACGTGGGTTGAAGGAACGCCTGCTGCACGCGCACGTCAGCCAGTCCGGTCACCGTCCGCAGACGGCTTGCCAAGGCGTTGGCAAAGGCCCGGTTGGCGTCGATATTCGGGCCGACGATCTGAAGATCGATCGGTGCCGGCGATCCGAAATTGAGGATCTGCGAAACGATGTCCGCCGGCAGGAAGGAGAACACGGTGCCTGGGAATTTGCGCGGCAGGGTCTCGCGCAAGGTGCGCACGTAATCGGCCGTGGGGCCATGATCCTCGTTCATGCTGATGAGGATGTCCGCGTCCTCCACGCCTATGGTGCCGGAATTTCCATAGGCCACGTTGATGCCGCTGATCGGCAGGCCGATGTTGGCCACCACGCTGCGCAGTTCATTGGGGGGGATGACCTCGCGGATTGCCCCTTCGATGCGGTTGGTCAGCAAGGTCGTGCTTTCCAGCCGCAAGCCGGTCTGCCCGCGCACGTGCAGTTTGATCTCACCGGAATCAATGTCCGGAAAGAAGTTCGACCCCAGAAAGAATGTCAGACCGAACGAGGCGAAGGTAACACACAGAAACCCCGAGATCAGCCAGACCCGCTTGCGCAAGCCCAAGTGCAGCAGCCCCACATAGCGGCTGCGCACCGCCTCGAAGCCGCGTTCGAAGCCGGCCTGAAAGCGTGAGAACACGCCGCCCTTGCCACCAGAATTCCCGCCCTCCGCGCCATGGTGGGTTTGATGGCGCAGCAGGAAATTGGCCATGGTCGGCACCAGCGTGCGCGACAGGATGTAGGACGCGATCATCGCGAACACGACCGCCTCCGCAAGCGGCCGGAACAGATAGCCAGCCACTCCGCCGAGACCGAACATCGGCACGAAGGCAATGCAGATGCAGAGGAGAGACACCGTCGCCGGCACGACGATCTGCTGCGCACCGTCGAGAATGGCCGTCTCCACCGGCTTGCCCTGCTCGAGATGCCAATTGATGTTCTCGATGGTCACGGTGGCGTCGTCCACCAGGATGCCCACGGCAAGCGCCAAACCGCCCAGCGTCATCACATTGATGGTCTCGCCGAGCAACGAAAGGACGGTAATGGACGTGAGGATGGCGAGCGGGATCGACACCGTAATGATGAGCGTGGAGCGCCAGCTTCCAAGGAAGATCAGGATCATCAAGCCGGTCAGAGCGGCCGCGATGATGCCTTCCCGGATCACGCCCGATACGGCTTCCTGCACGAACAGCGATTGGTCGCCCACCAGGCGAAGATCGAGACCCGGCGGCAGGGTGTCCTGGATGGTCGGCAGGCGGGCCTTGATGCCGGCAATGATGTCCAGAGTGGAGGCCGATCCGGTCTTGAGGATCGACATAAGCACGCCCTTCTGGCCGTCCAGCTCGACGACATTCATTTGCGGCGGGCTTGCATCATGCACGTTCGCCACATCACGCATGTAGACGATCGTGCCGTTCACCGCCTTGATCGGCAGATCCTTGAACTCATTGAGACGCTTCGGTGCGTCATTCAGGCTGATGGTGTATTCGAATTTACCGATCTTTTGCGTCCCGACGGGCGTGATGAGGTTCTGCACCGTCAGGGCGGAGACCACATCCTGAGCCGAGAGGCCGTAAGAGCGCAGCGCCCGCTGATCCAGGTCGATCTGCATCTGCCGCGATTTGCCGCCATAAGGGTAAGGAATGGCGGCGCCAGGAACGGTCACGAGCGGCGGACGGATAACATTGAGCGCAGTATCGGCAAGCTTCTGCTCAGACAGGGTCTTGCTGGACAGCGCCACTTGAAGGATGGGCACGCTGGATGCGCTGAAGTTAAGAATGATCGGCGGCGTGATGCCCGCCGGCATCTGCTTGAGCACGGTTTGCGAGATGGCCGTGACCTGAGCATTCGCCGTGTTGATGTTCACGTTTGGCTGGAAGAAGATCTTGACGATGCCGTAACCTGCCAGCGACTGGGACTCGATATGCTCGATATCGTTTACCGTGGTCGTCAGCGAGCGTTCGTAAACCGAGATTATGCGTCCCGCCATTTCGTCGGGCGGCAGACCGCTGTAGCTCCACACGGCAGCGATCACCGGGATGCGGATGTCCGGGAAAATGTCTGTCGGCGTACGCAGGGCCGACATGACACCGAAGATCAAGATCAGCAGCGCCATCACCACGAAGGTGTAAGGGCGCGCGAGCGCCAGCCGGACAATTCCCACCATTGACGATTAGTCTCCGCCCATCCTGGCACGGATCAAGCGAATAAATCGCCGCCCCGCCGCCGGCCCCCGCAGGCGATGTGCATATTATCTATCCTCGGGACGATACCGAATAACATCTCGGTCATCTCGGCGGAATGGCCTTGTTCATCCCCAGTTCATATTTCCCCGTGACTTCAGGCTCCCACCCTTAGTAAAGCCACCCGCAACACCTTTCCTAACGTAAGCAACTTGCCGGAACGCACGTGCGGTGCGCGACGCCTGCCGAGCGGGCCTCGTGAGCCAGCACGACCCCTCCCGCTAGTTTTTAGGCGACGCGGCTTAAAACCGATCATGCACACCGATGGTGCATGGCGCAATTATGGGCACCCATCACATTGACAGGGTTAGATTGATTGCCGACAATCGACAATAATTCCAATCACGGCGATACGCCTTCCCCCCGAGGACCCTTCGGATGCTGAGCGTTAAAGGATTTTACGACCTTCACCTTCACTCGGCTCCGGCGCCTTTCGTGCGCCTTGGGGACAGCGCCGAGGTCGCTCTTTGGTGTGCCGAGGCCGGCATGGCCGGCATCGTCATCAAGAGCCATTTCGAAAGTACTGTCTCGAAGGTTCATCACGCGCGCACGGCGGTGAGGGACGCTTATCCCGATTTCAAGGTGTTCTCCGCCATCGCGCTCAATCGCGGCGTAGGAGGCGTCAATCCCGGCGCTGTGGAACTTGCCCTTCAGCAGGGCGCCAAGATCGTCTGGCTGCCCACCCTCGACGCCGTCAATCATGTGGCTGCGTTCGGCGCCGCTGGGACCTACGGCTTCGCCGGCATGACGCTGACGTCCAAACGCGCGGCCAAGCCGCAGCTCTACACTGTGGTGGACGCGAACGGGAAGCTGACGGCCGAGACCAAGGAGGTCATCGAGCTGGTGATCGCCTATGACGCGGTCCTGGCGACCGGCCACATCTCAAAAAGCGAGATCCTGGAAACCGTCGACTATGCGCTCGCCGCAGGCGCGAAGCGGGTTGTCATTACCCATCCGGAACTCGCCGCACCGAAGCTCGATCTGCCAACCATGGTGGATCTCGCGAAGGCTGGCTGCTTCATGGAATTCTGCGCCGTCGACCTGTTCCCGATGTTCCACTGCATTTCGCTGAACGGCCTCATTGAAGCGATCGAGGCGGTCACGCCCGAGCGCACCATCCTTTCCAGCGATGGCGGCCAGCCCTTCCATCCAAAGCCGCACGAATGCCTGCGCGTCATCGCCCACGGCATGCTGGAAAAGGGCGTTCCGATGGAAACAATTCAGAAGATCTGCATCGAAAATCACAAATACCTTCTGGGACTCTGACCTCTTCTTCCCGTCAACCGTGAGGATGTTCCCGCATGAGCAACGCACGGAATGTCCCGCAGACGGCACAAGCGGCGGTGCGGCGAAAGATGGCCGGGGGCGCCTCGCCCTGGCGGGGGGTGCTTTTGGCGACCCCCGCCCTGCTGTGGCTCTGCGTGTTCGCGGTGGCGCCGCTCGCGATCCTGGCCTTGATGTCGTTCTGGACCTCGACCATCTTTGGTCTGTCCACCGACTTTACCTTGGATAATTATCGTACACTCGTCGCTGATCCGGTCTATCTTCTAGTGTTGCTGCAGACGTTGCGCATCGCGCTGATGGTTACGCTGATCTCGCTGGTGCTGTCTTATCCGGTGGCGTTCTTCATCGCCAAGGCGCGAGGTGGACGGCGCACGGCGCTCCTCCTGCTCCTGTTCGTGCCGTTCTGGTCGAGCTATGTGGTGCGGACCTTCGTTTGGCTGCCGATGCTCGGCCGAAGCGGATTGGTAAACAACGTCCTGGTCCACCTTGGCTTGATCAGCGAGCCGCTGGACTGGCTGCTCTATAATGAAGGCGCGACGCAGATCGGCTTGATCTACGTTTACACGCTGTTCATGACCCTGCCGATCTACCTTTCGCTGGATCGGATCGACCCACAATTGATCGAGGCGGCATCCGATCTCGGCGCCGGCCCCGTGCGCAGCTTTCTTCGGGTCGTGCTGCCGCTGAGCATGCCGGGCGTGATTTCGGGTTGCGTCATGGTCTTCCTGCTGACCTGCGGCGCGTATGTCACTCCTCAGCTGCTCGGCGGCACGTCCGGCGTGATGATCGGCAATATCATTGCGGTTCAATATACCAACACAAACAATTGGGCACTCGGCGCCACGCTCTCGATCGCGCTCATCTGCGTCGTCCTCCTCATTCTCGTCCTGTTCGGCCGTCGCGTACGGCTGAACGATGTATTCCTGAAAGGGTGAGGCATGACTCTGGTTTGGACAGAAGCCCGCCCGATCAAAAAAACAAAGACGGCAAGCAGATTGCGATCCTATCTGCTGACGGCTTACGTCACGTTTTTTTTCTGCTTTCTCTACCTACCAATTTTGCTGCTCATTGCACTATCGGTGAACGATTCTCAAGTCATGACCGCCACGTTCCATGGTTTTACGTGGCGCTGGTATGAAACCGTCGTGGCCACCGAAGGTCTGGTGCGCTCAATCTTCAGCTCTTTGGTGCTCGGACTGGTCAGTTCCAGCATCGCGACCGGACTGGCAGTGCTGATGGCGCTTGGTTTCCGGCATGATTTCCCGCTGAAGCCGCTGATGATGAAGATCATCCTGCTGCCCATCCTCATTCCGGGCGTGGTGTCCGGTGTCGTTTTTCTCATGTTCTTTGGCTACGGCGGCATTCCCCAGGGACTTTGGACCACGGTGCTTCCCGCCCACGTCACCTGGGTCCTTCCGTTCGCCTTTCTCACCGTATTCCCGCGCATCAACGGGCTCGATCGGAGCCTGGAGGAAGCGGCGATGGATCTGGGCGCGACGCGGCCCATGGTGTTCCGGCGGGTGATCCTGCCGCAGATTCAGCCGGCGATCGTGGCGACCATCCTGTTCGGCTTCACCCTCTCGTTCGATGAATTCATCCGGACGTTCTTCATCTCCGGCCGCGACCGCACCGTGCCGGTCTATCTCTGGGAATTGCTGTCCGATCAGATGGCACCCTTCCTCCCGGCGGTCGGGGTCGTGGTCACAGCCATTTCGGTCTTCGCTTCGCTGCTCGGCTTCGTGGTCAGCGCCTGGGCCGGACGCAAGGGTGCCAACGCTTCTCACTAAAAACCAACCTAACCAGGGGATCTCCAAATGACCGATCACGGCAAGACTTCCGAACCGCCGGCCTATGCCCTGGCGCGGCGAGAAATTCTCAAGGGTGCCGGCGCGCTGGGGGCACTCGGCGTGCTCGGGATTCCGGGTGCGGCCCTGGCGCAGAGCGCGGCGAAGCCGATTGAGACTTTGGGGATCGGCGCGCTGTTCACGCCCGCTCTGAAGCCAATCGTCGAGAAAGAGGCCAACGTCAGCCTCTCGAACGGGGCGTTTCAATCTTCAGTCGATGCGGTTTCGCGCCTGACTGCCCCCGGCGGGACCCAATATGATCTCATCATCTCGTCCTTCGACTTTTCCCAGCCCGTGGTCATGGGGTTGAAAGCCGGCGACGAGCGAACCCAGCCGATCAAGACGGAGCTGGTTCCGAACATCAAGAACATCAATGAAGTGTCGCAATATGCCCTCAGCCCGAGGGACGGCAAATATTACATCGTCCCAATCTGCTGGGGCTTCGACACGGTGCTCTACAATAAGGATCACGTGCCGGAGAACGATCCCTACACTCAATCCTGGAGCCTCTTGTTCGAGGACAAATACGCTGGCCGCATCGCTTGGTGGGATACCTCGCTGAACATGCTGCTGGCGGCCGGTCTCTATCTGGGCCACGCCAAGCCCGACCTGATGGACCGCAAGGACCTGGACGAGGTGGCGAAGTTCCTCATCTCGAAAAAGAAGAATGTGCGCACCATCTTCACCACGTTCGCGCAGGGCACCAACCTGCTGGCGAGCGGCGAAGTGGTCGTCGCCTACGGCCTCGTGACCATGCGCGTGGAACTGGAGCAGAAGGGCGTCAACATCGCCGGCTCCTGGGCCAAGGAGGGCGTCCTCTCGCTGATCCAGAGCGGCTACATCCCGAAAAGCTCCACCCGCGCCGACACCGCCAACACGGTGATCAACACCATGCTGGACACCACCTATGCCGGCGCCCTCACCCGCGCCTGCGGCTATCTTTCGACCTCCAAGCTTGCCCAGCAGGAGTTCACGCCCGAAGAGCGCAAGCGCTACGGCTTCGGCATGTTCGACGGCACGGTGAAGCATTATCCGCAGAAGATGCCGCCCAACATGAACATGTGGATCGAAACCTGGTCGCGGGTGAAAAGCGCATGACCATCGCCATGGCCACCACCAGCCGCGCCAGCCCGACCGCTCCCCCGCCCGGCACGGAGGGGAGCCCTTGTGCTGTCTCGATCAAGGGCATTGCCCGGGTGTTCGCGGGAATTAAAGCGCTCGATCACGTTTCCCTGGATATCCGGCAGGGAGAATTCTTTTCCCTGCTCGGCCCCTCCGGCTGCGGCAAGACCACGTTGCTGCGGATTATCGCAGGATTCGAGATGCCCACCGACGGCGACCTGCACATCAATGGCCGCAGCGTGCTCGCCCTGGAGCCGTACGACCGTCGCACCAATATGGTGTTTCAACATGGCGCTCTGTTTCCGCACCTCAATGTGGCGCAGAACATCGCCTTCGGCCTCGAGATGAAGCGGGTCGCGGTGGCCGAGGTCCGCAAACGCGTGAACGAGGCCCTGGAACTGGTGCGCCTCGGCGGCTACGGCCAGCGGCGCATCGAGCAGCTCTCCGGCGGCCAGCGCCAACGCATCGCCCTGGCGCGCGCACTGGTCAACAAGCCGGAAGTGCTGTTGCTGGACGAGCCGCTCAGCGCCCTCGACCTGCAATTGCGCCTGCAGATGCAGGACGAACTGCGCCGCCTCCAGCGTGAAACCGGCGGCACTTTCGTGTTCGTTACCCATGACCAGGGCGAGGCGATCACCATGTCGGACCGCCTCGCTGTCATGCAGAGCGGCCAAGTGCTCCAGGTGGGAACTCCGCGCGAGGTCTACGAACGTCCCGCCCGGCGTTTCGTCGCCGAATTCATGGGCCATTCCAACTTCTTCCACGGCAGGGTGACACGCGCCCATACCGGTCGCGCGGACGTCTCGTGCGGCGGCTTCGGCATCGGGGGGCGCGCCCCGCAGGATATCCAGGCCGGCGACGAAGTGCTGGTCGCCCTGCGCTTCGAAAAGGTGGAACTCACCCCATCAAGCGGCCCGGCCACCCTCCACGATGGCACAGTCGTCGAGGAAATCTACATGGGCGCAACGGTGAGGCGCAGCGTCCGGATCGGCGATGGCCTCATCCTGGTGTCGGAGGCTTCCAATACTCAAGCCGCGCCAGACCTCGGCGTCGGGTGCCGGGTGCACGTCGGCTGGGCGGCCGATGCACCGAGCGTGCTCAAGGATTGAGACGAACGGCTCAGGTCCGGTAGGCTACTTCCTCGCGGTCCAGGGTGCGCTTGATGCTTTCGAGATGAAGCCGTCCAGATTCCGCATCGCCCGCCCGCATCTGCCGGGCGGCCGCCTCGGCGATCTCGGGCACCACCGGCAGCAGCTTGCGACCAGTGGAGAGCGCAAGGCACTGCACCTGGCAGGCCCGCTCCAGATAATAAAGATCGTCCCACGCCTCCGCGATGG
The DNA here is from genome assembly GCF_043195145.2 of Roseixanthobacter pseudopolyaromaticivorans. Classification (NCBI taxonomy): domain Bacteria; kingdom Pseudomonadati; phylum Pseudomonadota; class Alphaproteobacteria; order Hyphomicrobiales; family Xanthobacteraceae; genus Roseixanthobacter; species Roseixanthobacter pseudopolyaromaticivorans. Next base: position 493,127 of record NZ_CM195539.1, on the reverse strand, counting down.
TGCGGCCGAGAACCATGACGCCGTGGTTGCGCATGAAGATGATGTCGGCATCCCCGGTCGCGCCGGCGATGCGGTCGCCTTCTGCATTGTCGAGCGCGAGGCCGTTGTAATGCTCGTCGACCTTGGTGCGGCCGTAGAATTTCAGGGCCGTCTGGCCGGCGAATACCAGCGGGTCACCCTCGGTCATGCTAAGCGCCGTGGCATAGGGCATGTGGGTATGGAAGGCGGCGCGGGCGCGCGGCACCTTCAGGTGCATACGGGCATGGATAAAGAAGGCCGTTGCCTCAGGCGTACCTTCGCCCGAAATCACGTTGCCCTCGAAATCGCAGATCAGCAGGTGTGATGCGGTGAGCTCGCTGAAAGCAAAGCCATAGGGGTTAACGATGAAAAGATCGTCATATCCCGGCACCACACAGGAGAAATGGTTGCAGATGCCCTCTTCCATGCCCAGCCGCGCGGCGAAACGGAAGCATGCGGCGAGATCGACTTTCGCATTCCACACCTCGGCGCTATCCAATGCCGGACGATGGAGAGATCGTGCCTCAGCTGCGAGACATGCCGGTGCGGGGGTGGAACCGAGCGAATGGGCCATAGGCACTCCTGGCGACGCCGTTCCAAGATTGATGTGGAACGCAAGGGCGGGAACAGCGGTCAAATATCAAACGCACCTGAAATCCGGCATGCCAAGGTTGAACGGCGCCGCTCTCGCTGGCGCTGCCGACCCAAGGCCTCGAACCGAAGATATTGTCGATTGTCGGCAATCGATTGATTGTTGTCAATTGTGGCAAGTGGAATCACACGCTATTTTCACGTCGCAATGAAAGCTGCCGGCAGGTCTGGCGGCAGGGGAGATGCTTCGATGGCGGTTGCGCGCAAAGCGATTGTAAAGATGCCCGTCGAAGCCCAGGCGACAGAAGCACTGCGCCAGGACATCGTTTCTGGCGCCCTCAAGGCCGGCGAGCGGCTCACGGAAATGAAGCTGGCTGCGGATCTCGGGCTATCCCGCGCGACCATCCGCACCGCGCTGCATCAACTCGCGAAGGAAGGCCTCATCGTCCAAACGCCATATACCGGCTGGGCTGTGGTTAGCCTCACCGCGCAAAATGCATGGGAATTGTACACGCTGCGTTCGGCGCTTGAGGGGCTCGCGGCACGGCTCGCCAACGAAGCCATGAATGCAGCGGGCCGCAAAACCCTCGCGAGCGCCTTCTCCCGCCTTACCGAAGCCTGCGGGCGGGGGGATGCAGATGCCATCGCGGACGCCGACTTCTCGCTTCACAAGACCATCATTTCCCTCGCCGGCCATTCGCGGCTTGAGTTGCAATACCGCATCGTCGAGCAGCAGGTGAAAATGTACATCCGCTGCAGCGACGAACTGGTCACGCACCCGGCGGAGATCGTCGAGCAGCACCGCTCGATCGTGGAGTCCATTCTCAGCGGGACACCGGACGAGGCTGCCCGCGCATCCGAGAATCACAATCTCCAGGAAGGCAAAATCCTGGTCGGCCGCATCGAGCAATCGGTGGATTTCCCCCAGGCTGTGTGAGGCCATTTCCAGCGCTCCGCGGTCACGCTAACGCCCGATGCGGCCCGTTGGATCGCGCTGTGATCTGGAAGAGGATCTCCCTGCACCGGGTCGAGCGAGGCTGACCTTGCGCGAAGCGAGATACCGGGCGAAGCATTCACCGTAGTCGTTGCTCCTTTTGGGAGGAGCGATTAATACCGCCATTGCGATCTTGGATCATCCGCGCAGTCGGCCATGCTTTTTAGAAGCCCCTCCCCTCCCCCGATCTCGGCAAGCCCCCGGTGCGCGGACGCTCGAACGGCGGGCCTTTCACGATGATCCCGAACTCGCGGCCAATCTATTCGCATCACCGCCCATAGGGTTTGGAAACGCCTTGTGGCGCATAGGAGCGGCACCATGGACTATGTAAAACTCGGACGCACGGGGCTTGAAGTCTCGCGGCTGGCCCTCGGCTGCATGACCTACGGTGCGCCCGATCGCGGCAACCACGCCTGGACGATGAACGAGGAGCAGAGCCGCCCGCTGATCAAGCAGGCGCTGGAACTCGGCATTACATTCCTCGACACGGCGAACACCTATTCCGACGGCCATTCGGAAGAGATCGTAGGGCGCGCGATCAAGGACTTCACGCGCCGCGAAGACGTGGTGCTCGCCACCAAGGTCTATAACCGCATGCGGCCCGGGCCCAATGGTGCCGGCCTCTCACGTAAGGCGATCTTCGACGAGATCGATTCCAGCCTGCGCCGCCTCGGCACGGATTATGTGGATCTCTACCAGATCCACCGCTGGGACTACACGACACCCATCGAGGAGACCTTGGAGGCGCTGCACGACATCGTGAAAGCGGGCAAGGCGCGCTATATCGGCGCCTCGTCGATGCATGCCTGGCAATTCTCGAAAGCACTCTACACCTCCCGGGCGAACGGTTGGACGCAGTTCGTCAGCATGCAGGACCATTTGAACCTGCTGTATCGGGAAGAAGAGCGGGAAATGCTGCCGCTGTGCGCGGATCAGGGCATCGCTGTCATTCCCTGGAGCCCGCTGGCGCGCGGCCGGCTGACTCGCTCATGGGACGAAACCAGCGAGCGCCAGGAAAGTGACGCGGTGGGCAAGAATCTCTATGCCCACACCGCCCAGGCCGACAAACAGGTGGTCGAAGCGGTCGAAGCCATCGCGGAGGCGCGCGGCGTTCCCCGCGCCCAGATCGCGCTCGCCTGGCTCGCGCAAAAGAAGGGCGTGACCGCGCCCATCATCGGCGCGTCCAAGCCGAACCATCTCACGGACGCGGTGGCGGCACTGTCGCTCGCTCTCACCGACGCAGAAATCGCGGCGCTCGAAGCGCCCTACGTGCCCCACCGGGTGGCCGGGTTCCAATAGTCTGCCAATAGAGGGAGCGGCCGGTTCGGCCGCCCCCTCAGTGTGTCAGCCGAACAGCTTGGCCGCGGTCTTGGCGACGATCTCGCCCTGGTGGCGGGCGCCGGCAAGGTCGATCTCGGAGGGCTGGCGCGAGCCGTCCCCGGCCGCGATCGTGGTCGCACCATAGGGCGCGCCGCCGACGATCTCGTCGACGCTCATCTGGCCCTGGTGGCTATAGGGCAGACCGACCACCACCATACCGAAATGCAGAAGATTGGTGATGATGGAGAACAAGGTGGTTTCCTGGCCGCCATGCTGGGTCGCGGTGGAAACGAAGGCAGCGCCCACCTTGCCGTTCAGCGCACCGCGCATCCATAGGCCGCCGGCTTGATCCAGGAACGCCGCAAGCTGCGACGACATGCGGCCGAAACGCGTGCCCGTGCCGATAATGATCGCGTCATAATGCTCGAGATCGGCGATGCTGGCGACCGGGGCTGCCTGATCGAGCTTGAAATGCGCGCCCTTAGCGATCTCTTCCGGCACGGTCTCGGGAACGCGCTTCACGTCCACTTGGGCGCCCGCGGCGCGAGCCCCTTCGGCCACGGCGTTGGCCATGGTCTCGATATGGCCGTATGACGAATAATACAGAACCAGAACCTTAGCCATTTCGGCCTCCGAAAGCGCACATGCGGCCATCGCCGCGGAAAGAGGCCGCACATTCGCACCTCAAAACATCTGGATCTAGCCGAATAATCTGAACGATAATGATCGAAATTTTCGAATAGTTCGCATTCTGACCGCCACGGCCCAGGCCGCCATCTGCCAACGTCTCTTCCGGATTCCTGGACGCCGCCCATGGCCGACCCCGGCACCCCCACTTTCGATCAACTGGCGGTGTTCCTTGCCGTGGTGGAAACCGGCAGCTTCGCCGGCGCTGCGCGCAAGCTCGGCAGGGCCACGTCGGTCATCAGCTATTCCATCGCCAATCTGGAAGCCCAACTCGGCGTCTCGCTGTTCGACCGCGACACGACCAAGAAGCCGAGGCTCACGGACGCCGGCCGCACCGTGCTCGGCGAAGCACGCTCGCTGGCCAATGGCGTGCATGCGCTCCGCGCCAAGGTGAAGGGCCTGCTGCACGGGCTGGAGCCCGAAATTCATCTCGCGCTTGACGTGATGCTGCCTGCCGCGCGGGTGGTGGATGCGCTGAAGGCATTCAACGAGGCTTTCCCTACGGTCACGCTGCGCCTTTATGTGGAAGCGCTCGGCGCCGTGACACAGATGGTCCTCAATCGACAGGCGAGCATCGGCGTGAGCGGCCCACTCGACTTCGGTCTCGACGGGCTTGAGCGCATCGGCATCGGCGCGGTTGAACTTGTGCCCGTCGCGGCCCCGGGTCACCCTTTGGCGCGGGAAGCGCCAAACCCGCCCGGCGCGGGGCGAGACCATGTTCAACTCGTGCTGACCGACCGCTCCCCTTTCACAGAGGGCATGGACCTCGGCGTCATCGGCACTCGCACGTGGCGCCTGGCCGATCTCGGCGCGAAGCACACCTTGCTGCGCGAGGGTATCGGCTGGGGGAACATGCCCCTACCCCTCGTGCAGGAAGATCTGGACTCGGGCCGGTTGGTGAAGCTGGACATGCCGGACGCACAGGGCGCGCCCTATGCGCTCCAGGCAATCTATCGCAGCGACACACCGCCGGGCCCCGCGGGCGCCTGGCTCATCGCCCGGTTTGAAAACCAGCCGAAGTGATTTCGCGCGCAACCTGCTCGTCGCAATGATAGTGCGCGGCGCGTATCTTCAGCCCGGCATCACGCGGCGGCCGCCAGCGGCTGCGACAGGGCAAGCGCCGTCTCGAAATCCTTTGCCCAGCGCACGGCTTCGCCATCCGGCGCAAGACCCATGCGACGCAACACCTGTTCGGTCTGTGGCGCCAGCCCGCACAGGATCACCTGCGTTCCGCTGTGTCGGCAGCGCCGGACAAACTCGACAACCGCACCGACGCCCGTGGCGTCGATCATCGGGACCTCTTCCATACCCAGGATAAAGACGCGCGGCATCTGGCCGATCTGGTCCAGCACCTCGGAAAGGTGCGCCGCAGCGCCGAAAAACAGCGGGCCGCTGACATCGAACGCCTCAACGCCCGGCGGCAGCAGCGCCCGCACGTCGTCCTCGCCCTCGTCCCCGTTGGAGACCACCTCGACGCGGGTCATTGCCGCCATGCGATGCATGAAGATGACCGCCGCCAGCACCACGCCCACCGCGATCGCCACCGTGAGATCCACCGCCACCGTCAGCGTCAGGGTGGAGAGCAGCAGCAGACGGTCGCCGATGGGGGCGCTCATGAGATGGCGGATCTTGCCGATCTCGCTCATGTTCCAGGCCACCACCATGAGGATCGCGGCCAGGCTCGCCAAGGGCACGTAAACCGCGAGCGGCGCGAGCAGCAGCATGACCGCCAGCACGAACACCGCGTGCATCACGCCCGAAACCGGCGTGCGTGCGCCGGCGCGGATATTTGTGGCCGTGCGCGCGATGGCTCCCGTCGCCGGCAGGCCGCCGAATAAAGCGGAGGCGGTATTGGCGAGCCCCTGCGCCACCAGTTCCGCATTGGGACGGTGGCGCCCACCGGTCATCCCGTCCGCCACCACGGCGGAGAGCAGACTCTCGACCCCTGCGAGGAAGGCGATGGTCAAGGAACTCGGCAGCAGATCGCGAATGCGGTCAAATGTGATCGCCGGGAAGCTCGGAGCCGGCAGTGCGCCGGAGATCCCGCCGAAGCGGGAGCCGATGGTATCCACCGGCAAATGAAGAAACATCACCGCGAGCGAGCCCAGCAGCACCACGATCAGGAAGCCCGGAGCCTTGGGCGCCACGCGCCGCAGCACCAGGATAAGGGCGAGTGCGCCAATGGACAGGACGGCGGTGGCGAGCGAGACGGTGGGCGCCGCCGCAATCAGCGCTTCCCACTGGCCGATAAACTCCGCCGGCAGATGGGCAATGGTGAGCCCGAAGAAATCCTTCACCTGGCTGGAGAAGATGATCACCGCGATGCCGGCGGTGAATCCCGTCACCACCGGCTCGGGGATATAGCGCATGAAATTGCCGAGCCGGGCGAAGCCCGCCACCATCAGAATAATGCCGGCCATGAGCGTCGCGATGATGAGCCCGTCATAGCCGTGGGCGGCGATCACATTTGCCACCACCACCACGAACGCACCGGTGGGGCCGCCGATCTGGTAGCGACTGCCGCCAAAGGCCGAGATAATGAAGCCCGCAACGACGACGGTGATGAGGCCCTTGTCCGGGCTAGCTCCGGAGGCGATGGCGAGCGCCATCGCCAGCGGCAGCGCAACGATCGCCACTGTGAGGCCCGAAACCGCATCGGCTCGCAGGTCGCTAAATCGGTATCCCTGAGCCAGGGCGGTGAAGATCTTGGGAACGAAGCCCTGTCTCTGGGATCGCCGTCCCTGGCCGGGAACGGGCCCTGCCATATCGGTCATCTCGTCTTCCCCATATCGGCCCCGGTGCCGGCATGCGGAAAAACAAGCGCACGCGCAGCGTGGAATCAGGGCAAAAGCCGAACCCGTCTCGGCCTGCGAACGTGAGCCAGACAGGAACACGGCTCCCTAGCACTAAGTTTGCGCGCTGTGGGGTAAACATTCATGTACCAAATCGTCACAGAAGTGTGTTAGTGTTTAGAATGCCGATTTGTAGCGCGCATCTAGAACGGTTCGTGAAGCAATTTGGCTGTGTCCATTAGGCTGCGAGGCGAGAAACGGGTAGCGGACTTGAGGGTGTTTTGAAACTTCTTTTGAGTTGTTCCAAAACGTGTTCAGCACGCATCAGCAAGTTTAGCAATGGTGGATGGCCCTAGCCAGTATTGGCGACCTGACCTCAACGGAAATACACATGAGCCGTAACCGAGACTTCCGAGAGCCGCGCCGTCGTGGCTTTGATGACGACTTCGCCGCCCCGCCGCGCAGCAGTTTTGGAGGGGGCGACCGCCCCTTTTCTTCGCCGAGCAGCAGCTTCAGTGCTCCGGCTCCGTCTGGTCCGCCAATCGACGCCACCGTCAAGTGGTTCAACCCTGAGAAGGGCTTCGGCTTCGTCGAGCTCTCCGACGGTTCCGGCGACGTGTTCCTGCATGCCCGGGCCCTTGAGGCCGCGGGCCAGGAAAGCGTTCCTCCGGGTTCCAAGCTGAGCGTTCGCGTCGGCCAGGGCCAGAAGGGCCGTCAGGTCACGGAAGTGCTCGAAGTCGACACCTCGACCGCCGAGGCAGCCCCTCCCCGCCGTGAACGCACGGGCGGTTTTGGTGGCGCGCCCCGTTCGGGCGGCTTCGGCGCTGGCGCCGGCGCTGGCCCGCGTGCGGCTTCCGGCCCGACCGAAGAGCGTGTCGGCACCGTGAAGTGGTACAATCCCGATAAGGGCTTCGGCTTCATCGCCGTCGAAGGCGGCGGCAAGGACGTGTTCGTCCACGTCACCGTCGTGTCCCGCTCCGGCCTTGCCGATCTGGCCGAAGGCCAGCGCGTCGTGGTGCAGGTGGGTCAGGGCCCCAAGGGTCCTGAAGCCCGCGGCATCGAAGTCGCCGATTAATCACAGAATTTGGGGCGGGATTTCCCGCCTCGCTTCTCGAGACGGGCGTGGCCTCTGAGGTCGCGCCCGTTGTCGCTTATGACAAGGGATATAGCGTTAAAATGGCGCAGCAAGCCGAGGCAGACCTCCAGGGCCTCCTCGATAAATTGAAGACAGCCCAGCGCGAGCTTCTCCTCAATGCCGCTCGGTCCTCAACTTTTCCCTCGGATGGAGCGCTTCGCAAAATTTCCGAGATGGAAGGCGCAATCGCCGCGACCGAAGCACTTCTGCAGGAAACCGCGCCCAGGCGTTGATTGGGGTCAGACAGGGTAGGACAATCGGCCACCGATTGTCCCACGGGCGCGGACTTTAAGACCGAGGGCCTTTCCTGCGCCTGATTAGCCGACATGCGCGAGCGCTAGGGTTCTCAAAAGCCGCGCCTCGACGCCACCCCAAACTCTGGTTTCTGCGATCGCGCGGGCAAGTCCAAGCTCATTCCGGCCGGGCACGCGCCTCTATTCAGCTCGTGCGCTATGCGGCCCAAGCCGGAGGCCATTGCCTCAGCTCGCCCGCTCCACCAGCAGCTTCGCCACGGCGCCCCGCAATTCCGGGAGGCCCGCGCCCGTGTGGCTGGACGTCGCAAAGACGTGCGGATAGGCCGCCGGCCGCTTGCGAATCTTCGCCTCGGTCTCCGCGAGGCGCTCCGGGAAAGCGCTGGGCTTCACTTGGTCCACCTTGGTGAGCACGATGGCGTAGGACACCGCCGCCTTATCCAGCAGGTTCAGCACATCCTCGTCCACCGGCTTGATGCCGTGGCGCGCATCGATCAGCACGAACACCCGCGCCAGATTCACCCGCCCGCGCAGATAGTCGAGGATGGTCTGCGTCCAGGCCTCGACCTTCTCCTTGGGCGCCTTGGCGAAGCCGTAGCCCGGCATGTCCACCATGGTGAGCTGCGGGCCCACGCGGAAGAAGATCAGCTCCTGCGTGCGCCCAGGGGTGACCGAGGTCCGGGCCAGCGTCTTGCGGCCTGTGAGCGCATTGACGAGGCTGGACTTGCCCACATTGGAGCGGCCCGCAAAGGCAATTTCGAGCCCCAGCATGGGCGGCAGGAATTCCACCGTCGGGGCGGCGGTGAGGAAATTCCATTCTGCGGCGAAAAGAAGCCGCCCCTGTTCCAGGAGTTGCGCGTCCAGGTCTGTCGAAGGCTCGGTCATGCACGGCTTATCCGCTGGACTGGCGCGTTTCGCAAGTCTCGCGGGCTCCCCCGGTCACAGCCCCATGCGCTGCAGGGTAGCGTCGCGATCCACAAACCGATGCTTCAGCGCCCCGGCGATATGCAGGGCGAGCGCCGCGATCAACATATAGGCGAGAACCGCATGCAGCAGGCTGACTTTCGCATACAGATCCGCATTCGGCGCCACGAGATCGGGCAAGGTGAAAAGATTGAACGGCCGGGTCGGCAGATGGAGCGGCGATGAGGACACCACAAGCCAGCCGGTAAGTGGCAGCCCCACCATCAGCACATAAAACAGGATGTGCACGACGCGCGCCGCCGCCTCCTGCAGTCTCGCATAGCCACCCACCGCCGGCGTGCCTTGGGGTGGCACCGTGACAAACCTTAGCGCAAGACGCAGAGCCACCAGCGGAAGCACCAGCACGCCGAGGGATTTGTGCCATTGATACAGGGCGAAGGTTTGGCCGAGATCGAACGTGCCATAGGCCATGGCCAACCCGAGCCCGAGCAGACCGACCAGCAGCGCCGCCATCACCCAATGCAGCCACCGCATCGCCGCGGGCCATCGCTGCGCAGGCGTCGCTGAGGTCGCATCCGCAGTCATCGCGCTGCGACCTGCGCATAGACGGTGATGCGCACGTCATCCGACACCAGCGGCAGGCCGCCGGTCATACCAAAATCCGAGCGATGGATGGCCCCTTCAACCTGGAAGGCGAAGCCGTCGCGACTGCCAGCATGGTGCTCGGCGACATTCACATCGAACGCTTGCTCGCGAGTGACACCCAGCAGCGTCAGATTGCCCACCACCTCCACGGTCTTGTCGTCGAGCTTGCGCACGCGGGTGGAGACAAAGGTGATGTCGGGAAAGCGGGCTGAATCCAGGAATCCGGGGCCGCGAACATAATCGTCCAAGGCGGGCGCCTGGGTATCCAGCGAACTGGACCCGACGCGGAACATCACCTTGCTGCGCGAGGGCATGTCGAAATCGATATTGAGGTCGGCCGAGAATTTGCGGAAGACGCCTTTGGTGACCGGATAGCCCTTGGCGCCCACCTCGAAGCCGATCCGCGTGGCCGAGGGATCCACGGCAAAGGCCACGGGCGCCGCGGCCGCTGGCGCTGCACACAGCAAAAGAACGGCACATCCAAGAACCCGCAGCATCGTCATGTCCTTCATCTGAGAAGGACGGACCATACCTGTGCGATGTGCAGATCTAAGGCGGAGCCGTGCCTTTGTACGTGTCACCCATCAAACGTGAGTGAAGCGCCCCACCGTCAGGTGGCGCGCTTCAAATTTCACACGAAACGATGCCTGAAACTGCAACGTTATCCTTTGGCCGGCGCCTTCTTCTTGAAGACGCCTCGGATATTGTCCCAGAGTTCGATCTTGACGCCATTGCGCTTCATGATCGCCGTCTGCTGGAGCACCGAAAGCGTGTTGTTCCAGGCCCAATAAATCACCAGCCCGGCGGCGAAATGCGCCAGCATGAAGGTGAAGATGATCGGCATGTAGTTGAAGATCATCTGCTGGGTCGGGTCCGGGGGCGCCGGGTTCAGCTTCATCTGCACCCACATGGTCACGCCCATGATGAGCGGCCAAGCGCCGAGCATCAGATAGGAGCCGATCACCGGCACGCTGCTGGGGTCCCAGGGGATCAAGCCAAACAGGTTGAACACGGTCGTGGGGTCAGGCGCGGACAGATCGCGAATCCAGCCGAAGAACGGCGCGTGCCGCATCTCGATGGTCACGAACAGCACCTTGTAGAGCGCGAAGAAGACCGGGATCTGGATCACGATCGGCAGGCAGCCCGCGATCGGATTGATCTTCTCCTTCTTGTACAGCTCCATGGTGGCTTGCTGCTGTTTGACTTTGTCGTCCGCGAAACGTTCGCGAATGGCGACCATCTCGGGCTGCAAGGCCTTCATCTTGGCCATGGAGGTGTAGGATTTGTTCGCCAGGGGGAAGAAGATCCCCTTCAGCATCACCGTGACGATCAGGATCGCGACGCCGAAGTTGCCGACCACGTGGAAGATCCAGTCGATCACCTGGAAGAGCGGCTTGGTGATGAAATAGAACCAGCCCCAGTCGATCAGGCGGTCGAAGCGGTCGATGCTGTAGCGCGTGGCATAGCCGTCCACCACCGCAACGACCTTGGCGCCAGCAAACAGGCGGGACTGCGACGCCACCGTCGTGCCGGGCTCGATGGTCTTCGCGGCGGCGAGATAATCGGCCTGGAACGTCGGGACATTGCCGACCGTCGAGGTGGAGAAGCGGGCGTCCACCGCCACGCTCTGATCGGGAATAACGGTCGCGGCCCAATATTTGTCGGTGATGCCGAGCCAGCCGCCGGTGGATTTAAACAGGTTCGGCTTGGCCGCATCCATCTTGGCGTAGGTGACTTCCTGCAAGCCGGCATCGCCGAGCACGCCGATCAGGCCTTCGTGCAGGATGTAGAAGCCCTGGGTGTGAGGAATGCCGTGCCGCGACACCAGTGCGTAGGGATAGAGCGTCACGGCGGCGGCGGCGTTGTTCACCACCTCGTCCTTCACCGTGAACATGTAGAATTCGTCGATCGTGAAGGTGCGCTTGAAGATCAAGCCCTGGCCATTGTCATAGGTCAGCACCAGGGGCGCATTGGGCGTCAAGGTCGCGCCGGCGGGGGCGGTCCACACCGTGTCCGGGCCAGGCAGCGCGACCGAAGCGCCGGGCGCGGAGGTCCAGCCGAATTCCGCATAGAAGGGGTTCGGCGCGCCGGAGGGTGAGAGCAGCACGATGATGGGGCTGCTGGGATCCACCGTCTCATGATATTCGGCGAGCGAAATATCGTCGGCGCGGCCGCCCTTCAGGGAGATGGATCCCTTCACGCGCGGCGTGTCGATGGCCACGCGGGGGGAGAGGGCGAGCGCTTGCTCACGCGTCAGTGCCCGGCCGGGTGCGCCGGCCGCGTGACTCGCCGGCGGGGTCACGCCATCGGGGCCAGGGGTGGCCGAGGCGGCGGGAGTCTGGCTTTGCTGTTCGGTCTGCTGCTGCGCCTGCTGGAGCACGCGCTGCTGCTCGGCTGCCTGCCGCTGTTTCTCCGCCTGCGGAATGCCGATGAAATATTGCCAGCCGAGGAGGATCGCCAGGGACAAGCCGATGGCGATGAACATATTGCGATTGTCGGTCATGCCGGGCGGGCTCCGTCGGCGGGGGCGGACGTTTCTTTGGTTCTTGGCTTTCCGGCGCCATGCAGCCGGGACACGGCGCGCTCAAGGTCGCGCACCAGATCCGGAAAGGGCGCGTGCAAGGCGTGCAGCCGCGCCACCATCACATAATCGAAGCCCGGGCGGGCCTTTGCCGACAACACCTGCCGCGCCACTTCCCGCAGTCGGCGGCGGATGCGGTTGCGCACGACGGCATTGCCAACCTTCTTGGTCACCGTCAGGCCGATACGGGCTTCGCCCTGATCCCTGCGGTCACGCCCCTGCAACAGGAAGCCCGCGACACCGGCACGTTCTGCCTTTGCCGCGGCTAGAAAATCACGCCGCTTGAGGAGCCGATCCAAGATGAACAGCTCCGCAGGCGCAAATCACGCCGAAAGGCGCTTACGGCCATGTGCCCGACGGGCAGCGATGATCTTGCGGCCATTCATCGTCGCCATGCGCGCACGGAAGCCGTGCCGACGCTTGCGCACGAGCTTGCTCGGTTGGTAGGTGCGCTTCACGGTTCTTGTCTCCGGAGTTTTGACGGCGACATCCGCAATCCTGAACCCTTTCCATCGGCCGAAGCCTTTGGTGTCCGCCCGATATCAATCGGGTATAAGACAAGGTCCCAGGAGCCGGAGCCGCCCGAGTTCGGGGTCGGCTTATAGGCGGCGAAGCGCGGCGCGTCAACGCCCTTGGGTCGGTCCCCGCGCGTTGTCCCCGTTTGCCGATGCCATGTCCGCGCCGTTTTCCTGAGCGCTGGCATGGGCTGGCACGGGTTCATCCGCGGCCGTGGTCTCGGCCCCGGCCACTGCAGTTTCGCGTCCTTCGCCAACGGAAGATGCAGATTCCGGCGCCACCGGGCGGGCGGGCAGCGGACCGACGCTGGAGGGGGCATCGTCGGTGCCGTCGCGCAGAACATAGGCGAGCATGCCGCGCGCGACTTCCCGTTCGCCCATGATGATAAAGCCGGCACCGCCTTGGCGCAGATGCTCCACCTCCGCATCGGAATGGGCCCGAGCGATGATTTCAAGGCCGGGGTTGAGTACCCGCGCCTTGCGCAAAACGCTCGCAGCCTCGAAGCCGTCGGGAATCGCCAGAATCAGCCGGCGGGCACCGGGCAGGTTCGCGGCCGCAAGCGCTTCTGGAGCCGCCGCGTTGGCCGGCAGCACCTCGATGTTCGCCTTGCGCAGGGATTCCACGGCATCGCCGCCATCCTCGATGACCAGAAAGGGAATGCCGCCTCCCCGCAGCCCCTCGGCGATCAACCGGCCTACGCGTCCGTAGCCGACCAGGACCGTATGGCCGCTCTGGGACGTGGGAACGAGCACGGCGGGTTGCTCCTTGGCCGGGCGCTCCACGGCCGGCTCGGCCTTCTTGCGCGTCAGGCGCGGCCGCAACCGATCCAAGGCCATGAAGAAGAAGGGATTGATGAGAATGGAGAGGATCGCCGCCGCCAGGATCAAGTCGCGGCCCGCAGCCGGCATCAGGCCGAGGTCGACACCCAGCGCCGCGAGAATGAAGGAAAACTCGCCAATCTGCGCGAGGCTCGCCGAAATCGTCAGGGCGGTCAGCTTCTCGTAGCCGAACACCCGGACGATCATATAGGCGGCGACCGATTTGCCGATGATGACGATGAGCAACGTGCCGAGCAGTTCCAGCGGCTGGCGCAGCAGGATCGTCGGGTCCACGAGCATGCCGACCGACACGAAAAACAGCACCGCAAAGGCATCGCGCAGCGGCAGGGTTTCTTCGGCGGCGCGATGGGACAGCGGCGATTCGCTTAGCACCATGCCGGCGAAGAAGGCGCCGAGTGCGAACGACACGCCGAACAGCAGGGCGGAGCCATAGGCGACCCCCAGCGCGATCGCCAGCACGGCAAGGCGGAACAATTCGCGCGACCCGGTGTGGGCCACCGAGTGCATGATCCACGGAATGACCCGTCGGCCCACCACCAGCATGAGCACCACGAACGCGGCGACCTTCCCTATGGTGAGACCAAGCGTATATTCGATGTTGGACGAGCCAAAGAGCGCCAGCGCCTCGCTGTTCGCCACGCTGCGCCCGCCAAGCGCGCCGGACATGGCGGGCAGCAGAACCAGCGCCAGGACCATTGCCAGGTCCTCGACGATCAGCCAGCCGACCGCGATGCGCCCCTGCTCACTTTCCAGGAGACGGCGCTCCTGGAGCGCCCGCAGCAGCACCACGGTGCTGGCGACCGAGAGAGCCAAGCCAAACACCAGGCCGCCGCCAAGGCTCCAGCCCATCAGATGCGCCAGCCCCATGCCGAGGATGGTCGCTACCGCGATCTGCACCACCGCACCGGGAATGGCGATGGCTTTGACCGACAGCAGATCCTTCAGCGAAAAGTGCAGACCAACGCCAAACATCAGCAGAATCACGCCGATTTCGGCCAGTTCAGTTGCCAGATGCTGATCGGCCACAAAACCCGGCGTGAACGGCCCCGCCACGATGCCGGCCAGCAGGTAGCCGACGAGTGGGGAAACCCGCAGCCGTTGTGCCACCGTCCCCAGGATGAAGGCCAGGACAAAGGCCATCACGATGGTCGCGATCAGGGGAGTGGCATGAGGCACGATCAGGGCTCCGGCGCTAAGGCATTGGATATGCGGGGGGCCGCCCAGGGGGGGACGACAGTGCTAGGCCTGGAGGAGACCCAAGGTCAGCTTAGACCAAACGGTATGGCGACACAGGGACGAGACAGCGGAAAAATCGTCCTGGCGCATAAAAAAGGCGCCGCGGGGGCGGCGCCTGTTCTTGCGTAGCGGGAAGGTCACAGCCAGGAGCGCTGCTCCGCCGCCGTCGCCTCGTAGGTATTGATGCTGGCGCCCTTTTCCAGCGTGAGGCCGATATCGTCGAGCCCCTCCAGAAGGCAGCGTTTGCGAAACGGATCGATCTCGAACCGCACCGTGCCTCCATCGGGGCCGCGGATCTCCTGCGCCTCCAGGTCCACAGTCAGGGTGGAATTGGACCCGCGGCTGGCGTCGTCGAACAGCTTGTCCAGATCGTCCTGTGAGACCACCACGGGCAGAATGCCGTTCTTGAAGCAATTGTTGTAGAAAATGTCCGCGAACGAGGTGGAGATCACGCAGCGGATCCCATAGTCGAGGAGCGCCCAGGGCGCGTGCTCACGCGAGGAGCCGCACCCGAAATTATCTCCCGCCACCAGGATCTTCGCCTTGCGATAGGCCGGCGTATTGAGCACGAAATCCGGATTCTCGCTGCCGTCGTCTTTGTAGCGCATCTCCGCGAACAGGCCGGTTCCGAGCCCCGTGCGCTTGATGGTCTTCAGATAATTCTTCGGGATGATCATGTCGGTATCGACATTGACCATCTTCAACGGCGCCGCGACGCCTTCGACCGTGGTGAACTTTTCCATCGCCTTCCGGCTCCCTTCAGGGCCCGAGGCCCGCCTTATTCGTACAGCGTGAAAGCCGCGCCCGTTCGCCCGCGCCTTAGCGCCGGCCCATGCCGAACAACATGCGTTGCAAGACATCGTCCTTGCGGACGAAATGGTGATACAGGGCCGCGAGCGCGTGAAGCGCGGCCACGATCATCAGCAGGTTCGCGCTATTCTCGTGCACCCACAGAACCTGCCGCGCGAAATCCCGATCCGGGGTAAAGGGCGAGGCAATCGTCAGCAGCCCGAACAGCGAGATGCTCTGCCCCCGCAGGAAGGTCATGGTGATGCCGAGCACGGGCGTCGCGATCAGCAGCACGTAGAGGATCATGTGAACGGCGTGCGAGGCGATATACATAAGCCGCGACAACGCCGCAGACGGAGCAGGAAGCGGCCCCACGGCCCGCACCACCAGCCGCCACAGCACCACGACCAGGAGCACCAGACCGAAAGAGATATGCAGGCCCCACACCGCGCCGCGCTCGGGTGTGCCGCGCGCGAACAGGTCTACCACATAGGTCAGGCCATACACCGTCAGGACGAGCGCCACGGTCAGCCAATGCAGTGAGCGCATCATTATAGTATAGCGATTTTGGGCAACAAGATCACGCATCGCACCGTCCTTGTAAAAGCCTGGCCTGTGTACGCGAGCTCCGCCCGCCCCGTCCAGAACCCATCTAGTCCTCGACCTGCGATTCCACGCGTTCCATGTCCGCATCCGAGAGGCCAAAATGGTGCCCAATCTCGTGGATCAGCACGTGGGCGATGATCTCCCCGAGGGTTTCTTCATTCTCCGACCAATAGTCCAAAATGGGCCGACGGTAGAGAAAAACCATGTTCGGCAGGCGCCCGGTGTCGGCGATGGCCCCGGCTTGCGCCAGCCCCAGGCCCTGAAACAGGCCGAGCAGGTCGAACGGGGATTCGGCTTCCAATTCCTCGAGAACATCGTCCTCCGGGAAATCCTCGACCCGCAGAACCACACAGCCGCACAGGGTCCGGAAGCTTTCGGGCAGGCGTGCGAACGCATCCTCCGCGAGGATCTCGAACGCCTCTAGCGAAGGCGCTTCGCGGCTGCGCCAGGCGATGGCGTTGTTTCTCGCCGTGGACCCGTTGGGCATCGCTTTCCTGCTCCCGTCTCGCCGGCGCTGGTGCCGGCCCCCTACTCCAAGTCGCGCCTAAGGTCTCAAACCTGTGATTATGGTTTCGGAACCATTAACGCCGCCGGGATGTTTAATCACCAGAAGCATTCAGGAGAGTGACCATGCTGCGCAAATTGGCGGTCACCGTGGGTCTGGTGACAATTTTAGGCGTTGCCGCGTATCTGGCCCCGCAGGAAGCCCACGCGGCGACCTTCGCGACCTCGGCATTTTTCAGCTGACAGCCGGCGCTGTCAGACCTCAGCTGCGTAAGCTTAAGGGGCCGGTCCGGCGTATCGGGCCGCCCCCTTTTTGATTCATTAGCCGTTTGGCCAGTGGCGCACGTCCACGAAATGGCCGGCGATGGCAGCGGCCGCCGCCATGGCAGGCGAAACCAAGTGGGTGCGGCCCTTGAAGCCCTGGCGTCCCTCGAAATTTCGGTTCGAGGTGGACGCGCAGCGCTCCTCCGGCGAAAGCCGGTCGGCGTTCATAGCAAGACACATGGAACAGCCCGGCTCGCGCCAATCGAAGCCAGCGGCGAGGAAGATCTTGTCCAGCCCCTCGGCCTCGGCCTGCAGCTTCACCAGTCCGGACCCGGGAACCACCATGGCGTTGACGTTACCGTTGACGCGGTGCCCCTCGACGATCTTCGCGGCCTGCCGCAGATCCTCGATTCGTCCGTTGGTGCAGGAGCCGATGAACACCCGGTCGACATTGATGTCGGTGATCTTCGTGCCCGCAGAAAGGCCCATATAGGCGAGCGCGCGCTTCTTGGCGTCGCGCTTCACCTCGTCAGCGATCAGCTCGGGGTCGGGCACGAGGCCTTCCACTGAAATCACGTCTTCCGGGCTCGTGCCCCAGGAGACGATGGGCGGCAGATTGGCGCCGTCGATGTGAATCTCGCTGTCGAAACGCGCATCGGGGTCGCTGTAGAGGGTCTGCCAGAAACGCATCGCGGCGTCCCATTCGGCGCCCTTGGGGGCGCGGGGCTTGCCCATGATGTAGTCGAACGCCTTCTGGTCCGGCGCCACGAGGCCAGCACGCGCGCCGCCCTCGATGGACATGTTGCAGACCGTCATGCGCCCTTCCATGGAGAGGGAGCGGATGGCGTCGCCCGCATATTCGATCACATAGCCCGTGCCGCCGGCGGTGCCGATCGTGCCGATGATCGCGAGCACCACGTCCTTCGCGCCAACGCCTTCGGGCAGCGGTCCGTCGACCGTCACCCGCATGTTCTTGGCCTTTTTCTGGATCAGCGTCTGGGTCGCCAGCACATGCTCCACCTCGGACGTGCCGATGCCATGGGCCAGCGCGCCGAACGCGCCGTGGGTGGAGGTGTGGCTGTCGCCGCACACGATGGTGGTGCCGGGCAAGGTGAAGCCCTGCTCAGGACCCACCACGTGAACGATGCCCTGACGCACGTCGCGCTCGTTGAAATATTCCACGCCAAACTCAGCCGCGTTCTCGGCCAGAGTCTCAACCTGGAGCTTGCTCTCCGGGTCGTCGATGCCCTGGCTGCGGTCCGTCGTCGGAACGTTGTGATCGACCACGGCGAGCGTCTTGGCCGGCGCGCGCACCTTGCGGCCCGCCATGCGCAAACCCTCGAACGCCTGGGGGCTGGTGACCTCGTGCACCAGATGGCGGTCGATATAGAGAAGGCAGGTGCCATCCTCCTGCCGATGGACCACGTGGTCGTCGAAAATCTTATCGTAAAGGGTGCGCGGGGCGCTGGTTGGCTCGGTCATGAAGAATGTCCTGAGGGTCGTGCGCTCGTCCGCGCAGAGGCGGCAAGCCGAAACGATGACAGTTTGGAAAAGTCAGCGACCGAGCGCAGCCAGGGCGGCAGTGGTGAACCGACCGAAGAAACGGCCCGGCAGACGCACATGGTCCGGTACCGCAGCAAATTCCATCGTGGTGCGCGCGAACGGTCCGGCGGCGCAAAACGCCGCCTTGGACAGGCACATGCAGGATGGATCGGAGCGGTTCATGGCGCTTTTTTAGCAGTTCCAGCGTGGCACGACAATGGACAGACATATGCGCCGAACGCTGCGCTGCAATGGCCGCGCTTCGGGGATTTCCTGTCTCAGGTCTGCATTTCGTTCAGAGCGCCGCGAAAGGCCATGACAAAGCCCTTATTGCTGCGCTGCAGCAAATAGTGTTGCCTTTGGCATAGGTGAAGGGCATGCGGCGCTGGAGGAGAGACATCATGCGAGTGGAAGGCTTTGTCCTCAGTGCTCTCGTCATTGCGGCGAGCGCCGTGATTTTCGGCGATCTCGGACGCGCCGCCGCGCCCGACCAGGCCCAAATGGGGGACGCGGAGGATGCGGCCTACGCGCCTCAAGCGCCCGCCGCAGTGACTTTTACCACCGGCTGCCCCGCTGCGGGCGCGACGGCGCTTCGCTTCCTCGATCAGGGCGCCTACGGCTCCGAAGCCACCCCGGGCTGCGGGCTCCGCTGATCCTCGGCCGGCTGCGCACCGATGGCGGCGCGGATATAGGGCGAGGCGAAGACCCAGAGCAGGAGAGCGACGATCGCCACTCCGGCGAGCGCGAGGAATGCGATGCCGTAGCCGAACCGCGCGGCGAGAAAACCTGCGAGGGCTGGGCTTAGGGCCGCGCCGAGTCCCTGGCAGGTGAGCACGACCCCGAGGCCGACATTCGCATGCCCCGTGCCGCGCAGGATCTGGGCTGCGAGGCCGGGGGTCGCGACGCCGAGCAATCCTGCCCCGACCCCGTCGAGAATCTGCACCGGCACCAACGCATAGGGGCTCTGCCAGAGGCCGGCGATCAATCCCCGCACCGGCAGGGCCAAGAGGGCGAGCAGCAGCACCAGCCAATAGCCCCGCGTGCCGGCGAGGCGGGACGCCAGCAAGGCCATGGGGATCATGGTCAATTGGGCGATTACCACGGTCGCCGCCGTGTAGGCGCTCGGATCCGCACCGCCCTTCGCCGCGATCGCCTGCCCAAGGAGCGGGAGCATGGCGGCATTGCCGAAATGAAACAGCAGCAGGGTCGCCGCTACCACTTGCAAGGGAACGCAGGTGAGCAGGATCCGAAGTGGCGCAGGACCCTGCGCATCAGCCCCCGATTCCAGCCCCCGTGCCGACTGATAATCAATATCCTGGGGGCGAATGAAGGCGAGCGACACGAGCGACGCCCCGGCCATCGCTGCCATAATCACAAACACCGCCGTGACCCCGAAAAAATAGCCGAAGCCGCCCGCCAACGCTGCGGCCGCGAGATTTCCCGCATGATTGAACGCTTCGTTGCGCCCGAGTTGGTGCGCATACCCGCGCTGCCCCACGAGGCCGAGCGTCAGGCTCGCGATCGCCGGGCCGATCGCCGCCGCGGCGATGCCGGTGGCGACCTGCGAACTCGCGGTCAGCCAGAAGCTCGGGGACGCGAGCAAGGCGAGGGAGGCGACCATCACAGCGAGCGCGCACGCCGCGATCAGCATCCGCTTGTGACGCGTGGCGTCCGCCAGGGCACCAAGAGGCGTGGTCGCCAGCATCCCGGCAAGGCCGCCGACGGTCATCACATAACCGATGGTATCGGGCGCCCATCCCCGCCCCACCAGAAAGATGCCCAAAAACGGCCCGAGACCGTCGCGCACATCGGCAAGGAAAAAATTAACCGCTGAAAGGGCGCGCGTGGAGCGACGCAAGCTGGGAGCAACCGCAACACCAGATACCACAATCGTCTGCATGATCCCTCGCCGCCCAAAGCGTTCGCACGCGGCTTTGGTCGCCACGGGCCCCCGGTCGGCGAACGGGCCGGGTTTTCCCGGCCCGCCGTCCCGACACGGCTATAATATTGCGAGGACCAAGCTTGTTCCCCCTCTCTGCGTCAGCGCAGAAAAAAACGGCCCGCCCTTCGGCGAGCCGTCAATTCGTCGCGGGGCGGCGCGCCTCACTCGGCGGCGAGGCGCACTTCCGGCTGAGCCGCACGTACCGCCGCATCCACGTGCTTTTCGAACTTGGCGAAATTGTCCTGGAACATCGCCACCAGCTTGCGCGCCGTGGCGTCGAACTCGCCCTTGTCCGCCCAGGTCTTGGAGGGATAGAGGACGTGCGGCTCGATGCCCGGCACCGAGGTCGGCACGGCGAAGCCGAAATAAGGATCGGTACGGAAGGAGACATCCTTTAGCGAGCCATCCAGCGCCGCCGAAAGCAGGGTGCGCGTGACCTTGATGGGCATGCGCCGGCCGACCCCGAACTTGCCGCCAGTCCAGCCGGTGTTCACCAGCCAGCAATCCACCCCGTGTTCGGCGATGAGATCGCGCAGCAGATTGCCATAGACGGAGGGGTGACGCGGCATGAAAGGCGCGCCGAAGCAGGTGGAAAAAGTCGCTTCCGGATCCTTCACACCCTTTTCGGTGCCGGCCACCTTGGCGGTATAGCCCGACAGGAAATGGTACATGGCCTGGGCCGGAGTGAGCTTGGCGATGGGAGGCATGACGCCGAACGCGTCCGCCGTCAGCATGATGATGTTCTTGGGCTGGCCTGCCCGCCCGGTGGGGCTGGCGTTGGGGATGAAGTCCAGAGGATAGGCGGAGCGGGTGTTTTCCGTCAGCCGCCCGTCGTCATAATCCGGCACGCGGGTAATGGGATCGAGGATCACATTCTCCAGCACCGTGCCGAAGCGGTCGGACGCGGCGAAGATCTCCGGTTCTGCCTCCTTGGACAGGCGGATGGTCTTGGCGTAGCAGCCGCCCTCGAAATTGAAGACGCCGTCCGTGCCCCAGCCGTGCTCGTCGTCGCCCAGCAAGGTGCGGGCCGGATCTGCCGAAAGCGTCGTCTTGCCGGTTCCGGACAGGCCGAAGAACACCGCCACATCCCCCGCCGGCCCCGCATTGGCCGAGCAGTGCATGGGCATGACGCCCTTCGCGGGCAGCAGATAATTCAGGAAGGTGAAGACCGACTTCTTCATTTCGCCGGCGTAGGAGGAATTGCCGATCAGGACGATCTTGCGGGTGAAATCCACCGCGATCACCGTATCGCTGCGCACGCCGTGGCGCGCCGGATCCGCCTTGAAGCTCGGCAAATCGATGATGGTCATCTCGGGCACGAAATCAGCCAGTTCCGCGTGCTCGGGCCGGCGGAGCATGGTGCGGATGAACAGCGAGTGCCACGCAAATTCGGTATAGACGCGGGTTTTGATGCGATAGGTGGGGTCCGCGCCGCCGTAGAGATCCTGCGCGAACAAGGTCTTGCCCTCGGCCGCGGTGAGGAAATCCTGGTACAGCGTTTCGAATTGTTCCGGCGTGATGGCACCGTTGTTGTCCCACCACACCTCGGCCTCGGTCGCGGCGTCGCGCACCACGAACTTGTCCTTCGGACTGCGGCCGGTATGCACCCCGGTCTCGGCCATCAATGCGCCACCAGCGGCGAGGCGCCCTTCCAGACGCTCCAACGCGTGCTCGTACAGCGCCGGCGCATTCAGATTCCAGTGCACGCCCGTCAGATGGCGCAGGCCGAAGCTATCAGCGCCGCAGGCGCTATTGCGAAATCCAGTTTCGAGCACCGAAGTCTCCCTCTTCCGCAGCATGATGCCGGGCGTTTTGTCGCCGCGGGCGTTGTTCCCGCAGGAGGGCGCAGACTAAATCGGTGTTCCGTGCGTGTGAACTCACTTCCTCTGCGATCAAAACGATTAAATTGAATTTAAGCTGCGTTGCGAGCACGCTCAGCGAGTGCAACAAGAACTTGCCGCACTGCAACAACATTTGTAACGCGCTCCGGAAATTCCAGCCGCCGCACCTCGTCGCGGCGCTTGAGATCGCATCCGAAGGGATCCAGTGCCAGCATGGTCCAGCCATCATCCTGTGCCCCAAGAAGCTTGAGCGCATACAAGGCGTTGGCGTCCGCATGGTCGGCGTTCATATGGGCGACGATCCCCGCCTGCACCCCACGGAGCGGCTCGGCTCCGGTCCAGTCGGTGGTGACCTCGGAACCCGGTACGGTCAGGATCCGGCCAAACCCCTGCACGAGGTGCGCTTCCTCCACACGCACCCGATAGAATGCGAAATCGGTGAAATCCGCATATCCCCCCGCCGTTTCATGCCGGGCCAGGAAGCGGGCACGCGCATCGGCGTCTTCTGTTTCGGATATCCGGCCGAGCAGGCTGGCACGCCCGGCGTTGAGGGGATCGGCTGTGGCCGGCGCGGTCACAAGCACCGAGACCCGATCGTCGCGCAGGAAGTTGCGGGTGTGTCGAGCAAGGCGCGAAAGCAGCAGCAGCGGCTGACCCTCGTCATCAAGCGCCATCGCGACCAGCGAAGCATAAGGCGCCCCGCTTTCCTCGAGCGTGGCCAGGGCGGCAAAACCGGCCTCGTGCATCAGGATGCGAACAGCGCGCGCGCCGGTATCCATGTCGCTTGTCATGGGGGTGTTTCCTCCGTGCGGCGCATGTTCCGCTCGCACCCGTCGCGGTCAAGTCCGGGAAGCTCCGGACCCGATAACGGGGCGCGGAAGCGATCCATTTGGAAATTCCCAGTTTTCCCGCTATTTTGGTGGGAGATTCTCACATGGTGTCACATTTCGGCCACGGGAAACGGGTTCACCCCCAAGAGGGTCGCACAACGGCCCACAAGACCTTGAAAGAGGTGTCATGCCCACTATCGCCCTCGTCGACGACGATCGTAACATTCTCACCTCGGTCTCCATCGCTCTGGAAGCGGAGGGGTATCGGATCGAGACCTATACCGACGGGGCGTCCGCGCTCGACGGCTTCAAGACCTCGCCGCCCGATCTCGCCATCCTCGATATCAAGATGCCGCGCATGGACGGCATGGAGCTGCTGCGCCGCCTGCGCCAGAAGACCGACATGCCGGTGATCTTCCTCACCTCCAAGGATGAGGAGATCGACGAATTGTTCGGCCTCAAGATGGGCGCGGACGATTTCATCAAGAAGCCGTTCTCCCAGCGCCTGCTGGTGGAGCGCGTGAAGGCGGTTCTGCGCCGCGTCGGCGCCAAGGACGGCACCGTTCCGCGCGAGACCGACAGCGCCAAGGTACTGGAGCGCGGCCTGCTGCGCATGGACCCCGAGCGCCATACCTGCACCTGGAAGGGCGAACCGGTCACTCTGACTGTCACCGAATTCCTGATCCTCCAGGCGCTCGCCCAGCGCCCGGGCGTGGTCAAGAGCCGCAACGCCCTGATGGACGCGGCCTATGACGACCAGGTCTATGTGGACGACCGCACCATCGACAGCCACATCAAGCGCCTGCGCAAGAAGTTCAAATCGGCCGACGACAATTTCGAGATGATCGAAACCCTGTACGGCGTCGGTTATCGGTTCAAGGAAAGCTGAGGTCGGGCGCCGCCCGGCGCCCCGCGCCCATGAGCATATTCCAGAAGCGGACCGCCGCCGCCAAGGCCGCGCCCCCCTCTCCCGATGCCGATGCGGCGGAAGAGGAGATGCGCGTCTATGAGGCGCGGGGCCGCAAACGCAGCGACGATACCGGCGTCGGCGATCTCTCGGCCGACGGTGCGCCGCCGAAACCGCGCAGCCTGCTCGCCAATCTCGGCCGGCTGCCCCGCTTCGTTGCGTTCAAGAGCTTCTCCAGCCTCACGCGGCGCATCGTCCTGCTGAATCTGGCGGGCCTGTGCGCGCTCGTTTCCGGCATCCTCTATCTCTCCGAATTCCGCGCCGGCCTGATCGATGCCCGCGTGCAGAGTCTGCTGGTGCAGGGCGAGATCATTGCCGGGGCCATCGCGGCCTCGGCGCAGGTCGAGACCAATGCCATCACGATCGATCCGGAGCGGCTCCTGGAGTTGCAGGCCGGCGAGAGCTACGGCCCCTCGGAAGAGGGGTTCGCGCCGCTGGAATTCCCCATCAATCCCGAGCGGGTGGCCCCGGTGCTGCGCCGCCTTGTCGGACCCACCCGCACGCGCGCGCGGATTTATGACCGTGAAGGCGTGATGCTGCTCGACACGCGCTCGCTCTATTCCAAGGGCGAAATTCTGCGCTTCGATCTGCCGCCGCCGACCCAGCCGCGCCCTGGCCTGCTGGAACGCACCTGGCGCGGCTTGCAGAGCTGGATCGGGCGCGGCGACCTTCCGCTCTATAAGGAGCTGGGGCCGCAGAGCGGCAAGGATTATCCCGAAGTCGCCTCCGCCGCGCTCGGGCAGAAATCCAGCGAAGTGCGGGTGGATGAGCGCGGCCGCGTCGTGGTCTCCGTGGCCGTGCCGATCCAGCGTTTCCGGGCCATTCTCGGCGAATTGCTGCTCTCGACCCAGGGCGGCGAGATCGACGAGGCGGTGGAGGCGGAGCGCTTCGTCATCGTGCGCGTGTTCCTGGTGGCCGCCGCTGTCATGGTGCTGCTCTCCGTGCTGCTCGCGGGCACCATCGCCGATCCCGTGCGCAAGCTCGCCGATGCCGCCGAGCGGGTGCGCCGCCGCATCAAATCGCGCGTGGAGATCCCCGATTTCACGTCGCGCTCGGACGAGATCGGCCATCTTTCCGGCGCCCTGCGCGATATGACCAGCGCCCTCTACAACCGCATCGAGGCGATCGAGAGCTTCGCCGCCGATGTGGCGCACGAACTGAAGAACCCCCTCACCTCCCTGCGCTCGGCGGTGGAGACGCTGCCGCTGGCGCGCAACGAGAATTCCCGTAACCGCCTCCTTGAGGTGATCCAGCACGACGTGAAGCGGCTCGACCGCCTCATCTCCGACATTTCCGACGCCAGCCGGCTGGATGCCGAGCTTCAGCGCCAGGAAGCGGTGACGGTGGATCTGAAGCAATTGCTGGAGATGGTGGTGGGCATGGCGCAGGACGTGCGCAAGGACGATGGGGTGAAGGTGGCTCTGAAGTTCGAGCGCGCGCCCGGCGCCGCGGCCGACTTCACCCTCGTGGGCCATGCCTCCCGCCTCGGCCAGGTGGTGGACAATCTGGTCTCCAACGCCCGCTCCTTCTCGCCACCCGGCGGCACTGTCACGGTGACCTGCCGCCGCCTGAAGGATGGTGCCGAAATCGTGGTGGACGACCGGGGACCCGGCATCCGGCCGGACGCCCTCTCCCGCATCTTCGAGCGCTTCTATACCGACCGTCCGGACCATGGGTTCGGCCAGAATTCGGGCCTTGGCCTCTCCATCTCCCGCCAGATTGTCGAAGCGCACGGCGGCAAGATCTGGGCGGAAAACCGCACCGCACCGGCGAAGGACGGTGCGGAGGAGACCGTCACCGGTGCCCGCTTCGTCGTGCGCCTGCCGAACGGCTAGCCCATGCCGCCCGTGAGCATTCATGCCAGCTGCGTGCGGGTGGGCGAATGGGGCGTGCTGATCCGTGGTCCGTCGGGCAGTGGAAAATCCACGCTCGCGCTGCGCCTGATCCTCGATCCGCCCCGTGCCCTCCCGCCTGCTGAGCTGGTCGCCGACGACCGGGTGTTGCTCACCGCGGATGCGGAAGGCGTGGTTGCTGCACCGCCGCCGGAACTTGCAGGGCTCATAGAGGTGCGCCGCCTCGGCATCCGCCGTTTGCTGCACATTGATGCAGCGCGGCTACATCTGATCGTGGATCTTGCTCAACCGGATACCCCGCGCCTGCCCGCTGCTTCGGATTTGAGTGCCCAACTCCTCGGCTTCGACCTGCCCCGCGTTGCATTTTCGCATGAAACTGACGCCGCACTGATGGTCGCGGCGGCATTTAAGACGTTCTCTTACTGATTCGCCCTGTGCTTTTGTGCGATGCACCCCTTGCGTAATTTTTGAGCCGCTCTGAATATGACCACCCCGCAGCGCGGGAGGCCTCCATCGCTTTGATGATGGAGGCGGAGGCAACATGATCGGTCTCGTACTCGTCACCCACGGCCGCCTGGCCACGGAATTCTGCTCCGCCCTGGAGCATGTCATGGGCCCTCAGGCCCAGATTGCAGCCGTTACCATTGGTCCCGATGACGACATGGAGCGACGGCGGCATGACATCATCGACGCCGTGGATCGGGTGCAATCGGGCCAAGGCGTCGTCATTTTGACCGACATGTTCGGCGGCACGCCCTCCAACCTTGCCATTTCGGTGATGAATGCGCCGGATGTGGAGGTCGTCGCGGGGATCAACCTGCCCATGTTGGTCAAGCTCGCGAAGGTTCGCGGCGAGATGCCCCTCTCCGAGGCGGTGGACATGGCCCAGGAAGCCGGGCGCAAATACATCAACATCGCGAGCCGTGTCCTTGCCGGAAAATGACGCTTCCAATGCCCAGCAGGTGAGTGAGGCCTGTGGCGCGCCTGCGCCCGCAGGCGCCCTCGTGCGCGTGCTGCCGATCATCAACAAGCGCGGCCTTCACGCCCGCGCCTCGGCCAAGTTCGTGCAGACGGTGGAGCGCTTCAACGCCACGGTCACGGTATGTCGCAATGGCGAGGCGGTGGGCGGCAATTCCATTATGGGGCTGATGATGCTCGCCGCCGCACCCGGCACCAGCGTAACGGTAACAGCGTATGGAGAGGAAGCGGTCGCGGTGCTCGCCGCCCTCCAGGACCTGGTGGCCGATCGCTTTGGCGAGGGCGAATAACGCGGCAAAACCGTGGCTTGCTCTTCCAATCGCCTTCCGAAGGGCACATTTGCGTGAACAGAGATAACATTCGTCGGCGCGTCGCCTAGGCGCGCCGCGTCGTTCGTCAGTCGAGTATGCTCACGCACAGCACAGCGCCGCAGGATACCGAACCGCGCACACCCACAAGGCGGGTGCGCTTCGGCTTGTCCGGCAAGCTTCTGCTGCTCACCCTGGTGTTTGTGACCGCGGCCGAGCTCGCGATCGTCGTGCCCACCATGGCCAATTTTCGCATCTCCTGGCTTTCCGACCGCGTGGCCGCGGCCCGCATCGCGGCGCTGGTGCTGGATGCCGCGCCGGAGGAGACCATTCCCCCGGACCTCACCCGACAGCTTCTCGCCAACGTCGGAGCCCAGCTCGTTGTGGTGAAAGCACAGGACACCCGGCGCCTGCTCGCCATGTCCGATATGCCGCCAACCGTCGACCAACACCTCGACATGCGTGAAATCACGCCCTGGCACGCCGTGTGGGATGCCTTCGGCACGCTTTTCGCCACCCGGGAGCGGACCTTGCGCGTGGTCGCCGAGGCGCCGCGTGGCGAGGAGTTCCTGGAAATCGTGCTCTCGGAAGCGCCTCTCCAGCGCGCCATGTGGCGTTTCGCGACCACGGTGCTGACCATTTCTCTCCTGGTGTCGGGCCTTGCCGGCGCCCTGGTGTATTTCAGCCTGCACCTGCTGTTCGTGCGCCCCATGCGGCGCCTGACGGAGCGCATGAGCGCCTATCGGGAGGCGCCCGAGGATGCCTCGCGCATCATCACGCCCAGCGGGCGGGGCGACGAGATCGGCATCGCCGAGGAGGCGCTGGCCGAATTGCAGCGCGAACTCTCCCACACCCTCACGCAGAAGAGCCGGCTGGCGGCGCTCGGTCTCGCGGTTTCCAAGATCAATCACGATCTGCGCAACCTGCTCGCCTCCGCGCAGCTGATCTCGGACCGCTTGCTGTCCCTGCCCGATCCGGCGGTGCAGCGCTTCGCGCCCAAGCTGGTGGCGGCGCTCGACCGCGCCATCGCCTATTGCGAGCAGACGCTATCCTACGGGCGCGCGCAGGAGCCCCTGCCCGACCGGCGCGACGTGGACCTCGGCGCCCTGTTCGACGAGGTGCGCGACATGCTGGGCCTGCATCCCGGCGCTGAAGGCAATGTGGATTGGGTGGTGACGCTCGATCGCCCATTGACCGCCGATGCCGACCCGGACCAGCTGTTCCGGGTCATTCTCAACCTCTCGCGCAATTCGCTCCAGGCCCTGGAAGGGCGCAAGCCGCGGCCGGCGGGACGGGACCAGATCCGCGTGGCGGCGCGGCGCCGCGATCATATGGTCGAGATTGAGATTTCCGATACCGGCCCCGGCATTCCGCCAGCCCGGCGCGATCGGCTGTTCTCGGCCTTCCAGGCCTCCGCCCGGGCCGGCGGGACCGGGCTTGGCCTGCCCATCGCCGAGGAACTGGTGCGGGCCCATGGCGGCGAAATCCGCCTTCTGGATCAGCCCGGCGGGGCGACATTCCTGATCACCATTCCCGACCGGGCGCAGGAAGCGCGGCCGCGCGGGCAGCGCCTGCGCGCAGGCTGACTGTTCCATCCGACACCGGCCGCTTGCCGACGAACCCCGGTTTAGGGGCGCTTTCCCGTAGCTTCTCGGTGCTTCAAACCGCACATTCGGCGAAATTTGGCGCGCGACATTTCACTCGCTCCGCCGAAGCCTCAAAAACCCACCCGCCCACTCCCAGCGCGACCGGTCTTCGGACCGAAATCCGCGTTCGGGGAAGCTGACAGGCAGCCTCCCCGCCGCGGCCGGGATGCAGGGAAATATCCACAGGGCGGGAAATGGCGCAGCGCACTTTGCCCTTGCCAGGGTAAAATAAAAGCTGTAGCTCACACTTCCTCGCAAGCGGGTCGCCGCTTCGAGCCCTCGGGGCCTCGGCCCCAGGCGATCTTCGGATCGGCAATGGGAAAACAATGCGCCCGTAGCTCAGCTGGATAGAGCACCAGACTACGAATCTGGGGGTCAGGAGTTCGAATCTCTTCGGGCGCGCCATTGTTTTCAAAGATTTAGCGGATTTGAGAAAAGCGCATCCCCGCGCGCATCCGCAGCTTTCCCCCATCACCAACTTCGTTACAACAAAGCCGCACGGGCACCCCATCCACCCGGACATAGCCTTCCCTATTCCCCGTAACCGGGAGCACGGGCGCGCCTGATGCGGCGGTGCCTCGGTCCGTTCGGTGGCTCAGGACGGTCTGAAGGGATGTGGCATCGCAGGCCGCCTGCTCTTCGCGGGCGGGCGCATTCAGTCCCGAAGATGGGATGACAGCAACAGGTCGAGCTGTTGAGAGGCCTCCTCGGAGGAGGCCGCACTGTCCTGCTCGGCGGCTCGAACCAGGCTTTCGACGGTACGCCGCACAGCTTGCGAGCGGACACCCTCGAACCGGCGAATGATGAAGAGCGCAGCATCGTGCAACGTCACGAGCGTCTCGGCACCTTCGTTGCCGGCGACGGAGATGGGCAAGGCGAGCTTTCTATTCCAATTGGCCATGCCAGAGGAACGCGGCGGATGCCCATTGGTTGCACAGCAGATGCGCGACCCGCGCGCAACCGGTGCGCAGCGCGCCTCAGAGGGCGGCGCGCATCATTTCCAAGCGGTTGCGGAAGGCGATGAGGGATTCGGGCGCGTCCGCATCCAGGCCGGCGAGCAGGAATTCGCCCAGCGCGTCCGCATCCTTCTCGTGCAGGAAGCCCATGGCTTCGTCGAGCGAGGCGACTTCGCGATCCTCAGTGCCGATGACGAGGCGCAGGGACGAGGGAGCGGCAGTGATACGGGAGAACGAGCCCATCTTGGTTCCTTCCATTCCATTCACGGCGCGCGTCGCGCCGGCCGCATAGTAAACGCGCCACTAAGGCTGCGGTTCCGCCCAAGAAAAACCCCGCCTCTCGGAGGAGAGGCGGGGCTTCCTGATGCGGCATATGGGATGCCGGCTTAGCGCTGATCGGGATTGCGCTTCTGGTCGGGGCGCTGCTGGTCGGAGCCGTGCTGGCCCTGGCCGCCGCCGGTCTGGCTCTGCTGGCCGGAGCCGGGCTTCTGCCCGCCCTGCTGACGGTTGCGCTCTTCCTGGGCGCGCTGGCCCTCCTGCTCAGTCTGATTGCGGTCGTCAGGATTGCGATCGTTGGGATTGCCCATGGGACGTTTCCTTATGGTTGAGGGGAATATTCCCCGTTTCATCAACCGACGCTCGTCCGGCCCGTTCCAGCTTGGCGGCAAATAAAGCCGGCGAAATGAAAACGCCCGGCCTCATGGGGCCGGGCGCAAAAGCGTCAGCGAGACGCGAGACAACGTCAGCGAGAGGCGAGATAGCCGAGCACGAAGCCGACGGCACCCGCCATCAGCAAGGCGGGCAAGGGCTGCTGTTCCACCTGCCGGCTGATCTTGCGGCCACCCGCGCGCACCACGTCGGCGGTATCGCCAAGGGCGCGCTGGGCCGAGCCGGCCACCTGGTCATAAACCCCTTCCGCCTTCAACGATCCGTCGCCGACAATGGCTCCGGCAGCTTCCTTGATGCGTCCACCCGTCTCGGTGGCTGCGCCCTTTAGCGTATTCTGGTCCATGGTTCGCTCCTTGCGTGTCCGGGAGAGAAACGGAAGCTGGGGCGGCAAGTTCCTTGCACGGTGGAGAATGACGCACGGCTTGCGATCGCCGCGCGGCGGCCGGCGCTCGGGCCTCGCCTTGTGGCCCCCGCCGCCGACCGCTAAAACGCGCAAGTGAGGGGCGTTCGATGACCAATCCACTTGTCCGCAGGCTTGAACATTACGATCAGGTGTCCAGCGCGGAACGCGCGCTCCTTGAAAGCATAACGACGCATGTCATTTCGGTTCCCGCTGGCACGGACGCGGTGCGGGAGGGGGACCGGCCGGGTGTCAGTACGCTTCTGCTGGACGGCCATTGTGCGCGCTACAACCTCACCGAGGACGGGCGCCGCCGCATCACCGCCCTGCACATCGCCGGCGATTTCGTGGACCTGCACGGCTTCATCCTGCGCAAGATGGACCACAGCGTCGGCGCGTTGACGGACTGCGCGTTCGCCTGCGTCGACCATTCCATCGTCAAGGACATCACGGAACATCACCCGCACATCACGCGCCTATTCTGGCTCAGCACGCTGGTAGACGCGGCGGTGCACCGGCAATGGCTCGCCATCTCCCATGCCTCGGCCGCCAAGCGGGCGGCGCATCTGTTCTGCGAGCTTCTGATCCGCAAGCGCACGGTCGGCCTCACCTCGGGCGACAGCTATTTCCTGCCGATCACCCAGGCCGATCTTGGCGACGCGCTGAGCATTTCCAAGGTGCACATGAGCCGCACCATGAAGGAATTGCGGGCGAAAAATCTCATCACCTGGGAAGAGGATCGCCTGACCATTCCCGATTGGGATGCGATTTCCGAATTCGCCAATTTCGATCCGACCTATCTGAGCCTGTCGAAAGAGCCGCGCTGACCGCTCCGCCGCGCCCGGCGAAACGGTATTTCTTCCAGCCAAGTTAACCTGCGTTATCTCGCCCCGGCTGCGCTTCTGTCACACCGGCGCATGGAAACACAGATCGCGCAGGATATGGGGCGGGTTTTGAACGGGCTTCGGCATCGGGTGCTGCTGATCGGCGACGAATACGTATTGTCCAGCGATATCGCCGGCATTCTCAGGCGCCACGGATTTGATGTGATCGGGCCGCTGACCTTCGCAGCGGCACAGGACTTCCTGCGCGACGGCCTGCATGCCGATTGCGCGGTGGTCGATATTCATCTGCATCAGCCGCTCCTGGAGCCGATCGCGGGGCATCTGCGGGCGGCGAACGTGCCCATGCTGTTCGCGGCGACGCTCGGCATTGCCCGTGTGCCGCCCTCGCTCGCGGATGTTCCGGTCTGGGGCGATGCGTTCGATCATGAAAGCATCACCAGCCATCTGCGCGCCCTGCTGGCGTGGCGCAGCGAGTCCGGATCGGGGGCCTAGTCCGCCCCCGGCTTGGCGCCGCGCGGCGCCAGATAGAGGGTCAGCCGCGCGGCGGCATTCTCCAAATGGGTGATGGCGGCGGCCTGGGCGCGCTCCGAATCGCCGGCGGCGACCGCATCGAAGATCGCCTGGTGCTCGCGCTGCACCGCCTCGGTCAGGCCCTGCATGCGGGCGGTGTTGGAGCGGGCGGCGCGGATGAAGGTGCGCACGCGCCGGTCGAGAAAGTCCGAGAGATCGCGGAAGAACGGGTT
Organism: Roseixanthobacter pseudopolyaromaticivorans; assembly: GCF_043195145.2. Taxonomy (NCBI): domain Bacteria; kingdom Pseudomonadati; phylum Pseudomonadota; class Alphaproteobacteria; order Hyphomicrobiales; family Xanthobacteraceae; genus Roseixanthobacter; species Roseixanthobacter pseudopolyaromaticivorans. The sequence goes on along the minus strand of NZ_CM195539.1, from coordinate 460,915 downwards.
TCCGGTCGCCTCGACGATGGCGCGATGGAAGGCGACATCCTCGTCCACGCCCGGGTCGCCCCGGTCGATGGCGGCCTGCATGGCGTCGAGCTGGGCCTGGATCTGCTCCAGGTCATGCGCCGTGCGGCGCACCGCGGCATGGGCCGTGGCGGTGGATTCGACCGCCATCAGCAGTTCCACGATGTGGCGGATCTCATCCTCGTTGTGGAAGTCGGAAATATCGATGCGGAACGTGGACACCGCGCCCGGCTCGGCCACGAAGGCGCCGGCGCCCTGGCGCGTCAGCACCAGGCCGTCATGCTTCAGCCGCCCCACGGCCTCGCGCACGATCGGACGGGAGACGCCATAGGTGCCGGCCAGCTGCTGCTCGGTCGGCAGCCGCTCGCCGGGGCGCAAGCGGCCCGAGGAGATTTCTTCACGCAAGCGCTGCGCCAGGGTATCCGCCAGGGAGGGACCGCGTCCGATAATGTCGTGGGTCCGGCTCATCCTCTACACTCCAGATCGCGCCCTGCCCCCGAGCGTGGGACCGGCCGCAACGCGATCGCCTGGGCGATTCCGCTGCAAGCCTAAGTCCATCACGCCAGCGAGGGATAGAGCGGGATTAACGTTGCGGCCGCCGCTGAGCGACAGCGCCCGATCTCACGTCCCGATCTCCTTGAGGCGGAGCCCTCTCCGCCTCAACTCGCGATATACAGACCGCCATTCACATGCACCGTCTCGCCGGTGACGAAACTTGCCCAGTCCGAGCACAGGAACGCCACCACGCGGGCGATTTCCTCCACCGTGCCGAGGCGCTTCATGGGCGTCTGATCCAGCAGTGCCGCGCCCTTCGCATCCATCAGCCCGCGCACCATCGGCGTGTCGATCAGGCCCGGCGACACCGCATTCACCCGCACGCGCGGGGCAAGCTCGATGGCGAGCGAGCGCGAGAAGGCGAGCACGGCGCCCTTGGCAGCGGAATAATCCGCATGGGCGAAACTGCCACGATGACCCGCCATGGAGGCGAGATTGACGATCGCCGCCCCCTCCGCAAACAGCGGGATCGCCCGGCGGCAGGTATAGAACACGCCGTCCAGATTGACCGCGATGCCCTGGCGCCAATAGGCATCGTCCATCTCCGCCACCTGCCGCGCGCGGTAGAGCCCGGCGGAGGTGACGAGGAAATCCAACGTCCCGAACCGCGCTTTGGCCAGCGCGAGCGCACGGTCGGCGTCGTCGGGATCGGCGGCATCCTGGCGGGTCGCGACCACCCGCGTGCCGCTCGGGTCGAGGGTCCGGGCGAAGGCCTCCATTCCCTCGGCATCGAGGTCGGTCAGCACGCAATTGGCGCCGCATTCGAAAAAAGTCTGCGCCACCGCGCGCGAAATCCCGCCATTGGCGCCGGTGAGAAACAGGGTCTTGCCGGTAAAATCGAACATGGAATCAACCGTTTCTTGCGCGCAGGTCAGGTCAGAAGCCAGCCGCCGGCCACGTCCACCACCTGCCCAGTCACAAAGCTCGCCTGCTCGGAGGTCAGAAACAGGCATGTGTCCGCCACATCCTGCGGCGAGCCGAGACGGCGCAGCGGGGTCGCCATGCGGGCGGCCTCATTGGCTTCCGGCGCCGTGCCGCGCATCAGCGGCGTGTCGATGCGGCCCGGCGCCAGCGCATTCACGGTGATGCCGAGCGGGCCGAGTTCCCCCGCCAGATGCTTGGTGAAGCCGATGAGCGCGGCCTTCGAGGCGGCGTAATGCACCGCGACGATGTCGCAATAGGTGCGCCCCGCCACAGAGGAGACATTGACGATGCGCCCGCGTCCCAAGTCCCGCATGCCCGGCAGCACCACGCGCGTGCAGTTGAACGCGCCGGTGAGGTTCACGTCGATGACCCGCCGCCATTCCGCCGGGTCCATGGCGAAGGCGTCCACGCGGCGCTTGTCGGCGCCGCTCTTGGGTGAGATGCCGGCATTGTTCACCAGCACGTCGATGGGGCCGAGCGCGGCCGTCGCGATCGCGACGGCGGCGGCGACCGCGTCGTAATCCGCCACATCGGCGGAAACCGCGACAGCCTTCACCCCGCGCGCCGTCGCGCTGTCGGCGGCTTCCTGGGCAAGGGCGGGATCATGGTCGAGATAGGCGACCGCCGCGCCGGCATCGGCATGGGCATCGGCCATGGCCCGGCCGATGCCGCGCCCCGAGCCGGTGATGAGAACGACGCGGCCGCAATGGGTGCCGGCCTGCGCACTCACTTGCCCGTCTCCAGCATGATCTTGCCGGAATGGGCGCTCGATTCCATCAGGGCATGGGCGGCCTGCGCCTGCTCCAGCGGGAAGGTGGCATGGATCACCGGCCGCACCGCGCCGCTGTCCAGCAGCGGCCACACATCACGCCGCAGATGATCGGCGATCGCCGCCTTCAGCGGCACCGAGCGGGCGCGCAGCGTGGAGCCGGTGATGGTGAGGCGCCGCAGCATGACGGGCATCAAATCGATGTCCACCCGGCTCGGCTGCAGGAACGCGATCTGCACCAGCCGGCCCTCCAGCGCGAGCGCGGAGAGATTGCGGGCGATATAGGGGCCGCCGACCATGTCGAGGATCACATCCACGCCCTTGCCGTCGGTGAGGCGCTTCACCTCGGCGACGAAATCGGCGGCGCGATAGTCGATGGCCGCATCGGCGCCCAGGGAGAGGCAGAATTCGCATTTGTCCGGCGAGCCGGCGGTGGCGAACACGGTGGCGCCGGCGTGCTTGGCAAGCTGGATCGCGGTGGAGCCGATGCCGCTCGACCCGCCATGGACCAGGATCGTCTCGCCTTTGGCCAGCCGGCCACGGGTGAAGATGTTGTCGTAGACCGTATAGTAATTCTCCGGCAGGCCGGCGGCTTCCAGCAGGGAAAGCGGCTTGGGCACCGGCAGGCACAGCGGCGCCTCCGCCACGCAGTATTCAGCATAGCCGCCGCTGATCACCAGGGCGCAGACTTCATCGCCGATCTTCGGGGACGTGACGCCTTCACCGAGCGCGACCACGCGCCCGCCGATCTCCAGGCCGGGGATGTCGGTCGCGCCGGGAGGCGGCGGATAGCCGCCGGCGCGCTGGAGGCAATCGGGGCGGTTGACGCCCGCCGCCACCACTTCCACCAGCACCTGGCCGGGGCCGGGCGCGGGAACGGGCGCGGTCTCCACGCGAATGACTTCCGGCCCGCCCGATCCTTCAAAACGGATCTGGCGCATGGTGGTGGGCAAATCTGGCATGGGCAATTTCCTCCGTGCAGCTCTTGTAGAATGGCGGGCCGCAACTCGGATACGAAGTTAGCAATTTCCCACTTGTCAGGCAACTTGGTTATCTGCAAAGTTAGAGGGAAGGTCGCTCCCGAGCGGCCGCTGATGTCGTCGGTCTACGGCGCTTTATGGAGGAAATGATGAGGACGATTGCGCGGGCAGCGCTGGCTGCCGCTATGGTTTTGAGCGCGGCGCCGCTTGCCGGCATCACGCCCGCCGCCGCCCAGCAGACCATCAAGTTCGGCGCGCTCTACCCGTTCTCGGGCGGACTTGCGCTGCTCGGCGATGAGAGCTTCCGCGGCCTGGAAATCGCCGTCGAGGAGCGCAATGCCGCCGGCGGAATCAACGGCAAGACCATCACCCTCATCAAGGGTGATGCGGTGGACCCCAACCAGGCCGTGGGCGAAGCCCGCCGCCTGACCTCGGTGGACAATGTCTCCGCCATTTTCGGCACCTATTCCTCGTCCCTGTCGCTCGCCGCGACCCAGGTGGCCGAGCTGGCCGGCGTGCCCTATTTCGAGCTGGGCGCGGTGTCCGACCCGATCACCGAGCGCGGCTTCAAGAATGTCTTCCGCACCAATGCGACCGCGAAGGATTTCTCGGTCCGCATGGTCGATTCGATCCCGGATGCGATCGCCCCGGCGCTGGGCAAGAAGCCGGAAGACTTGAAAATCGGCATCATCTACGAAGACTCGCTCTACGGTCAGACCATGTCGGGCTATCAGAAGTCCCGCGCGGCCGAGAAGAAGCTCAACGTCGTCGAGGCGCTCGCTTATTCCGCCAAATCGGTTGACCTCACCCCGGTGATCCTGCGCCTGAAGAGCGCGGGCGTGGATGTGGTGCTGCAGACCTCCTATCAGAACGACACGGTGCTGTTCTTCCGCCAGATGAAGGACCAGGGCTTCAAGCCCAAGGCGGTGATCGGCGCCGGCGGCGGCTATTCGCTGCGCGACACCGTGGCGGCGGTCGGCCCGGAGAACATGGAGGGCGCGCTGGACGTGGACTTCACCCAGTATCGCACCAATCCGAAGGCGGCCCCGGGCATCGAGCAGTTCGTGACCAAGTACAAGGCCAAGTACGGCACCGATCCGCGCTCGGGCCATAGCCTTGCGAACTACATGGGCGCCAAGGTGTTCTTCGACGCCATCGCCGCGTCCAAGGATCTCACCGCCGACAACATCCGCGCCCAGGTGCTGAAGGTGGACCTGCCCGTCGGCAGCACCGCCACCGGCTGGGGCGCCAAATTCTCCGAGCAGGGCCAGAACACCCGCGCCCTTCCCTTCCTGATGCAGTGGCAGGGTGGCGAACTCGTCACCGTGTTCCCGGAAGACGCCGCCGTCGCCAAGATGAAGGTCGGCGTCGGCACCAACTGAGCCTCCCGGCTTGCACCTTGCGGCCGCCGCCCCAAAGCGGCGGCCGTTTTTCAACCAGACGTCGTCGGCCGTCCCCTCAGGGGCCGTTGACGTTCGCCGTGCCGTTGCCCCCGGCGCTTTCCGCCCGCCCCGTCCGCCTGGAGTCCGCGCGATGGACGTTTTCATTCAGCTCCTGATCAACGGCATCCTGCTCGGCAGCATGTACGCGATCATCAGCGTTGGCCTGACCCTCATCTTCGGCATCGTCCGGGTGGTGAACTTCGCCCATGGCGAGTTCCTGATGGTCGGCATGTACGGCGCCTATCTGCTCGCCGCGAAATTCGGCCTGCATCCTTATGTGTCGGCCATTCCCATCGTGCTGCTTCTGTTCGCGTTCGGCGCCCTGGTGCAGCGCTTCATCATCCAGCCGCTGCTGTCGGCGGAAGAGCATATCCAGATTTTCGCCACCGTCGGACTGTCCACCGCGCTGATGAACCTCGCGCTGATGATCTTCGGCGCCGACCTCTATTCGGTTCCCCCGTCCGTGGTGCAGCATTCGATCAATATCGGCGGCTTCACCCTGGTGATCGGCCAGATCGTGATGTTCGTGTGCGCCCTGGCGCTGGTTGCGGGCCTGCATCTGTTCATGCAATCCACCCCGCTCGGCCGCGCCATCCGCGCCACGGCGCAGAACCGCAATGCCGCTTTGCTGATGGGCGTGCGCGTGGACCGCATCTATGTGATCGCCTTCGGCCTCGGCGCCGCTTGCGTCGGCCTCGCCAGCGCGCTGGTGATGCCGCTCTATCCCGTGACGCCCACCATCGGCACCTATTTCGTGCTCACCGCCTTCGTGGTGGTGGTGCTCGGCGGCATGCGCTCCATGTACGGCGCCTTCTTCGGCGCCATGATCATCGGCATCGTGGATAGTCTTTCGGGATATTACATCGCGCCCGACCTCAAGGAGGTCGTCTATTTCGTGATCTTCATCCTGATCTTGATCTTCAAGCCGACCGGCCTGTTCGGCCTCGGCCGCGGGACGGAGTGATCCCATGACCGTGAAAGCCACCTCCGCACCCGCCGCGCATCAGAAGGGCCCCGGCCTGCTCGCCGCCGTGACCAACCCGCGCGTCTATTGTTCGCTGATCGCGCTGGCCTTGCTGCTGATCATTCCGGTGGTCTCCGGCTCGCCGTTCGTGGTGCATGTGTTCGTCACCATCTGCGTGTTCGCCGCGCTCTCCACGGCCTGGAACATCGTCGGCGGCTATGCCGGCCAGCTCTCGCTCGGCCACATGGTGTTCTATGGCATCGGCGGCTACACGACCGCGCTGCTGATCACCCATTTCGGCCTTACCCCATGGCTCGGCATGCTGGTGGGCGCGGCGCTGGCGGCGATCGTCGGGCTGGCCATCGGCTATCCCTGCTTCCGCCTGCGCGGCCCGTTCTTCTCGCTCGCCACCATCGCGTTCCTGGAAGTGGTGCGGCTGCTGTCGATCCATTTCCACGAGGTCACCGGCGGCTCGGCGGGCCTGATCGTGCCGCTGAAGCTCGGCTGGACGTGGATGATCTTCCGCGAGAAGATCAATTATCTCTACATCGCCTTCGGCCTGCTTCTGCTGTGCATTGCGGTGTCCTATTTGATCCGCAATTCGCGCCTCGGCTTCTATCTGACCGCGGTGCGCGAGCGCGATCCGGCGGCCTTGGCGGCGGGCGTCAACAACACCGGGGTGAAGCTGCAGGCGATCGCCATTTCGGCGGCGCTCACGGCGCTCGTCGGCGCGTTCCACGCCATGTACATGACGTTCCTTGAACCGGCGACCATGTTCTCGCTGGCCACCTCCATCGAGATCGCCATGTTCTCGCTGATCGGCGGCCTCGGCACGGTGGCGGGGCCGCTGCTCGGCACGGTGCTGGTGGTGCCGCTGGCGGAACTGGCGCGCGGCTGGCTCGGCGCCTCGGCGAACGGCCTGCACGGCTTCGTCTACGGCACGGTGCTGGTGATCATCACCCTCACCTTGCCCGGCGGCCTGGTGGGCACGTTCGGCAAGCGCGTCGGCCGCTGGATCGACGCTTTGCCCGGCGGCGGCCGCGCGATCCCGGTGCGCGAGGCGCCCGCGCTCACTGCCATCACCGGCACGCCCGGCGAGCCGATCCTGATCGCGAAAAACCTGATGAAGACCTTCGGCGGCCTGATCGCCACCGACAATATCTCGCTCACCCTCAAGCGCGGCGAGATTCTCGGCATCATCGGTCCGAACGGCGCCGGCAAGACCACCTTCTTCAACCAGCTCTCCGGCTTCCTGTGGCCGAACTCCGGCACCGTCTCGATCATCGGGCCCGACGGGGTGGCCGTGACCCCCAAGAGCGCCGACGGCTTCGCCCGCATGGGCATCGGCCGCACGTTCCAGATCGTCCAGCCGTTCGGCAAGCTCACTGTGCTGGAGAACATCATGATCGGCGCCTTCCTGCGCCATCCCAAGGTGGAGGACGCGCGCGCCGCCGCCCTGCGGGTGGCGAAGGTGGTGGGGCTCGACGACGTGAAGGATGTCGAGGCCGGCACCTTGCCCATCGGCGGCCTCAAGCGCCTGGAAGTGGCGCGCACGCTCGCCACCGAGCCCAACATCCTGCTGCTGGACGAAGTGATGGCGGGCCAGAGCCAAGCCGATACCCAGCGGATGGTGCAGCTCATCCGCACCATCCGCGACCACGGTGTCACCGTGGTCGCCATCGAACACAACATGCAGGCGATCATGAGTCTGTCGGACCGCATCGCGGTGATCGATTCCGGCAAGCTGATCGCGGAGGGCCCGCCACAGGACGTGGTGCGCGACCGCCGCGTGATCGAAGCCTATCTCGGGGAGGATTATGCCGATGCTCAAGGTCTCTGAGATTTCGGCCGGCTACGGCCGCACGGTCATCCTCGAAGATGTCTCGATCCGCGTCGGGCGCGGCGAGGTGGTCACCATCATCGGCGCCAACGGCGCGGGCAAGACCACTTTGCTGCGGGCGATCTCCGGGCTGGTGAAGCCGGGGCGCGGCGAGATCGTCTTCGACGGCCAGCGCATCGACAAGCTGGACCCAGCCGAGATTGTCGGGCGCGGTCTCGTCATGGTGCCGGAAGCGCGCCAGCTGTTCCCGGTGATGACCGTGAAGGACAATGTCCTCATGGGTTGCTACCACCCGAAGGCCCGCGCCGGCGCCGCCCGGCGGTTCGAGGAAGTGCTGGACATCTTCCCCCGCGTGCGCGAGCGCCTGAGCCAGCTCGCCGGATCGCTCTCGGGCGGCGAACAGCAGATGGTGGCGATCGCGCGCGGCCTGATGGCGGCGCCGAAACTGCTGATGCTGGACGAACCCTCGCTCGGCCTTGCCCCCATCATCGTGCAGCAGATGTTCGATGTGCTCGACCGCATCTGCAAGATGGGCACGACCGTGCTGCTGGTGGAGCAGAAGGCGTTCCACGCGCTGAAGATCGCCGACCGCGCTTATGTGATCGAGAACGGCCATATCGCCATCGAGAACACCGGCCCCGGCCTGCTGGCCGATCCCCACATCAAGACCGTCTATCTCGGCATTTGAACCCCCGGAATCCTTGCCATGCTGCATAAGAACTTCATTGCCGGCGATTGGGTCGAGGGCACGCGGGTCAACCGCAACATCAATCCCTCCAATCTCGACGACCTCGTAGGCGAATACGCCCTCGCCGACGCCGCGCAGGCGCAAGCGGCCATCGATGCCGCCTTCACCGCCTTCCCGGCCTGGGCCGCCGCGAGCCCGGAACTGCGGGCCGACGCGCTCGACCGCATCGGCACGGAAATCCTCGCCCGCAGGGAAGAGCTCGGCACCCTGCTCTCGCGCGAGGAAGGCAAGACGCTGGCCGAGGGGATCGGCGAAGCCACGCGCGCCGGCCGCGTGTTCAAATTCTTCTCCGGCGAGGCGCTGCGCCTCACCGGCGACAAGCTCGCCTCGGTGCGGCCGGGCGTGGAAGTGGAGATCACCCGCGAGCCGGAAGGCGTGGTCGGGCTCATCACGCCGTGGAATTTCCCCATCGCCATTCCCGCCTGGAAGATCGCCCCCGCGCTCGCCTACGGCAATTGCGTGGTGTTCAAGCCTGCGGAACTGGTGCCCGGCTCGGCCTGGGCGCTGGCGGAAATCATCGCCCGCTCCGGCCTGCCCGAGGGCGTCTTCAATCTGGTGATGGGGCCCGGCTCGCAGGTCGGCAATGCGCTGGTGCATTCGCCCAAGGTGCGCGCCATCTCCTTCACCGGCTCGGTGCCGGTGGGCCGCCGCATCGCCGGCGACCTCGTGGCGCGCGGCGCCAAGTTCCAGCTGGAGATGGGCGGCAAGAACCCGCTCGTGGTGCTGGACGATGCGGACCTGAAGACGGCGGTGGAAGCCGCGGTGAACGGCGCCTTCTATTCCACCGGTCAGCGCTGCACCGCCTCCTCGCGCCTGATCGTCGAGAGCGAGATCCACGATCGGTTCGTCGCCGCCTTGTCCGAGCGCCTCGCCGCCCTGACGGTGGATGATGCGCTGAAAGCCGGCACCGATATCGGCCCGGTGGTGAGCCAGGACCAGCTCGAGCAGGACCTGGACTATGTCGGCATCGGCAAGGCGGAAGGCGCCAAGGTGATCGGCGGCGAGCGCCTGGAGCGCGGCACGCCCGGCTATTACATGGCCCCGGCGCTGATGACCGAGACCGACAATGCCATGCGCATCAACCGCGAGGAGATCTTCGGGCCGGTCGCGAGCGTGATCCGCGTGCGCAATTACGAGGAAGCGCTGGCGGTCGCCAACGACACGGAATTCGGCCTCTCCTCCGGCATCTGCACCACCTCGCTCAAGCATGCGAGCGACTTCCGCCGCCGCTCCCAGGCCGGAATGGTGATGGTGAACCTCGCCACCGCGGGGGTGGATTATCACGCTCCGTTCGGCGGCCGGAAGGGCTCGTCCTACGGCCCGCGCGAACAGGGCGCCTATGCCCGCGAATTCTACACGGCGGTGAAGACCGCATACACGCTGGCGGGATGACATGAGCGAGATCACCGGACACACGCGCCTCTTCGGCATCCTGGCCGATCCCATCCACCATGTGAAAACGCCCCAGGCGCTCAACGCGCTGATGAAGCGCGTCGGCTATGACGGCGTGCTGGTGCCCCTTCACGCCAGCGCCGACGACCTCGCCGCCGTGGTCGGCGGGCTGCGGCTGCTGCGCAATCTTGGCGGCCTCATCGTCACCGTTCCGCACAAGACCGCCATCGTCGATCTGTGCGACGAGGTGAGCGAGAGCGCGCGCCTCATCGGCGCCGTCAACACCATCCGCCGCGAGGCGGACGGGCGGCTGGTGGGCGAGATGCTGGACGGGCACGGCTTCGTCGCCGGGCTTCGGCGGAACGGCATCGAGCCGGAAGGCCGCAGCGCCTATCTCGCCGGCGCCGGCGGTGCGGCGAATGCCATCGCCTTCGCTTTGGCCCAGGCGGGCATCTCGCGCCTGACCATCGCCAACCGCACGCGCGCCAAGGCGGAAGATCTCGCCGGACGCCTCGCCGGCCCGTTCCCGAATCTGCAAGTGGACATCGGCACGCCCGACCCGTCCGGCCACGACCTGGTGGTGAACGCCACCTCGCTCGGCCTGAAGGCGGGGGATCCGCTGCCCCTGGACGCCGCCTGCCTGACGCCCGACCAGATCGTCGCCGAGATCATCATGCAGCCGGTCATCACCGCGCTGCTCGCGGCGGCGCAGGCGCGCGGCTGCCGCACCCAGCCGGGCCAGCCGATGCTGGAGTGCCAGCTCGACCTGATGGCGAAGTTCGTCGGAATGGAACCGTGAACGCGCTCCCCTCCCCCGCGCTCCCGGCCATCGGCCTGCTGAGGGATCGCTGCGCCCTGGTCACCGGCGGCGCCTCGGGCATCGGCCTTGCGATCAGCCGGGCGCTGCGCGCCCAGGGCGCGCGCCTGGTGCTGCTCGATCCCGATCCGAAGTCGGGCGATGTCGCGGCGGAGCTTGGCGAGACCGTCGCGGTTTCCGGCTCCGTGACCAGCCGCGCCGACGTGGCGCGGGCCTGCGACGCGGCGGACGCCTTCGGCGGGCTCGACATCGTGGTGGCGAACGCGGGCATATCCTCGAACCAGCCGACGCTCGACGTCACCGACGCCGACTGGCAGCGGGTGATGGACATCAACCTCACCGGCGTCTTCCTCACCGCGCAGGAAGCGGGCCGGCGGATGCAGGCGCGCGGGCGCGGCTCGATCCTGCTCATGGCCTCCATGTACGGCGTCGTCGCCGCACCGGAGCGCATCGGCTACTGCGTCTCCAAGGCCGGCGTCGTCATGATGGCGAAGGCGCTGGCGGTGGAATGGGCGGCGCGCGGCGTGCGGGTGAACGCCATCGCGCCGGGTTATGTGCGCACGCCGTTCCTGGACGACCTCGCCGCGCGCGGCCGGCTCGATCTCGACCGCCTGGAAAAGCGCACGCCCATCGGCCGGCTGATTACGCCCGACGAGGTGGCGCAAGCGGCGGTATTCCTCGCCAGCGACCATGCCGGCGCCATCACCGGGCAGGTGCTCGGCGTCGACGGCGGCTGGGCCGCCTACGGATATCTCTAAAGATTTGGACGCAGAGAACGGCCCGACCGGCCGGTCTTGAGGAGAATGACAATGCCGGACCGCATCGAGCTGCAAGCCGCGGCACCCTGGATCGAGCTGCGCACCACCGAAGCCGACTGGCAGCAGGCAGACCCCAAGCTCCTGGGCGAAATCCTCACCCAGATGAACCTCATCCGCGCCTTCGAGGAAACGGTGCTGGAGCTGGCCGGCGAGGGCCTGGTGCACGGCCCGGCCCATTCCTCGGTCGGCCAGGAGGGCGGCGCCGCCGGCTCCATCGTCGGTCTGCGGCCCGGCGACCAGGTGAACGGCTCCCATCGCGGCCATCACCAATTCCTCGCGAAAGCCCTCGCCTATATCGCCCCCGGCATCGATCCGAAGGCGGATTTCCCGAAAGGCACCGAGCCGCTGCTCTACCAGTCGCTGGCCGAGATCCTCGGGCTGGAGCCGGGCTTCGGCCACGGGCGCGGCGGCTCCATGCACCTGCGCTGGGGGGAAGCCGGCGCCATCGGCACCAATGCCATCGTGGGCGGCGGCGTGCCGCTCGCGGCGGGCGCGGCCATGGCCCACAAGCTCGCCGGCACGGGCGACGTCGCCATCACCTATTTCGGCGACGGCGCGGTGAACATCGGCGCGGTGCTGGAGACCATGAACCTCGCCGCCGCCTGGAACCTGCCGCTGATGTTCTTTATCGAGAACAACGGGTATGCGGTCGCGACGACCGTGGCCGAGGCGACGCGCGACCCGCGCCTCTCCGGCCGTGGCCCGGGCTTCGGCATTCCCTCCTGGCGGGTGGACGGCATGGACCCGTTGGCGGTCCATCTCGCGACCCAGGAAGCCCTGGCCATCATGCGATCGGGCCAGGGCCCAACCGTGATCGAGGCCGAGGTCTATCGCTATTTCCACCAGAACGGCCCCTTGCCCGGCTCGGCCTTCGGCTATCGCACGAAGGAGGAGGAAGCCTCCTGGCGCGCCCGCGATCCCATCGACCGCACCGGCCGCGCCTTGGTGAAGCGGGGTGAGCTGAGCCAAGGCGATCTGGACGCGCTGCGTGAACGCTGCAAGGCGCTGATGGGCGAAGTCGCGGCCCGCCTCGTGGAGCCGGACGGCAACCGCCGCCGCATCCAGGCGGCGCTCTGGCCCGACGTCGGCTTCGTGGATACCGGCATTCGCGGCGACCTGTCCGAGCTGAAGGACAAGCGCGCGGAAGAAGCTTCGACCTTCACCGGCGCCACCACCGAGCGCAAGTTCGTGGATGCCATCGCCGACGTGCTTCACCGCCGTTTCGAGACCGACGACAAGCTGGTGATCATGGGCGAGGACATCCATCGCCTGAAGGGCGGCACCAATGGCGCCACACGCGGCCTTGCCGCCGCCTTTCCCGGCCGTGTATTCGGCACCCCCATCAGCGAGGGCGCATTCGCCGGCCTCGCAGGAGGGCTTGCCATGGACGGACGCTACCGGCCGATCATCGAATTCATGTATCCCGACTTCATGTGGGTCGCCGCCGACCAGGTGTTCAACCAGATCGGCAAGGCGCGCCACATGTTCGGTGCCGATGTTGACGTGCCGCTGGTGCTGCGCACCAAGATCGCCATGGGCACCGGCTATGGCTCCCAGCATTCGCTGGACCCGGCGGGCATGTTCGCCACCTCGCCCGGCTGGCGCATCGTCGCCCCCTCGACCCCGTTCGACTATGTGGGCCTGATGAATGCGGCCCTGGCCTGCAATGATCCCGTGCTCGTGATCGAGCATGTGGACCTCTACCAGACCATGGGGACGATCCCGGCCGAGGACCTCGACTACATCATCCCGCTCGGCACGGCGCGGGTGGTGCGGGAAGGCAACGACCTCACCATTCTCACCTATTCGGCCATGGTCGCGCGCAGCCGCGAAGCCGTCGAGCAACTCGGCGTCGATGCCGAGATCATCGACCTGCGCACCCTCGACCGCGCCTCGCTGGACTGGGACACGATCGGCGAGAGCATCCGCAAGACCAACAATGTGCTGATCGTCGAGCAGGGCTCGGTGGGCACCTCCTATGGCAGCTTCCTCGCCGATGAGATCCAGCGTCGCTACATGGACTGGCTCGACCAGCCGATCCAGCGCGTCACCGGAAAGGAGGCTTCTCCCACCATCTCCAAGGTGCTGGAGCGCGCCGCCTACGCCGGCACTCCGGAAGTGATGGACGGACTGGCCGTGACCATGGCCGCGCGCGGCACGCCGCTTTCGCCGGCCGCATTGGCGCAGGCCGCATCATGAGCAATGCGAACGACACCCACGCGGCGCTGCTGACGCGCCTTTCGCAGATCGTCGGCCCCGCCGGGCTCATCACCGGCGAAGCCGACATGGAACTCTACGCCATCGACTGGCGGCGGCAGTTTCCTGGCAAACCCCTGTGCGTGGTCCGCCCCGCATCCACGGCCGAGGTCTCTGAGGTTGTTCGGGCCTGCGCCGAGGCGGGCGCGGCGCTCGTGCCCCAGGGCGGCAATACCGGCCTTGCGGCCGGCGCGGTGCCCGATGCCTCGGGCGCCCAGGTGGTGCTCTCCCTCACCCGTATGAACGCCATCCGTGGGCTCGACCCCATCGGCATGACGATTGAGGCGGAGGCCGGCTGCATCCTCAAGGTGGCGCAGGACGCCGCCGCTGATGCCGGCCGCCTGCTGCCGGTGAGCCTTGCGGCGGAAGGCTCCGCCACCGTCGGCGGCATCGTCTCCACCAATGCCGGCGGGGTGAATGTGCTGCGCTATGGCATGACCCGCGCGCTGGTGCTGGGCCTGGAAGTGGTGCTGGCCGACGGCACCATCGTCAACGGCATGCGGCGCCTGCGCAAGGACAATGCGGGCTACGACTGGAAGCAGATCTTCATCGGCAGCGAGGGTACGCTCGGCATCGTCACCGCCGCCATCCTGCGCCTCGTGCCGCGCCCCAAGCACACGGTGACGGCGCTGCTGAGCGTCCCCTCCCCTGCCGCCGCTCTGCATCTGCTGGACCTGGCGCAGGACGAATTGGGCGATTCCATCTCCGCCTTCGAGCTGATCTCCGCCCAATCGTTCGATCTGGTGCGCCGTCACGCCGGCCTGACGCCGCCGATCGCCGCCGGCGACTGGTTTGTGCTGATCGAGGCCGGCGCGAGCCTTTCCGGCCTGCGCGAGGCGGCGGAGAGCGCGCTTTCCGCAGCGCTGGAACAGGAGATCGCGCTCGACGGCGTGGTGGCGGAATCCGGCGCCCAGGCGACCCAGCTCTGGGCGCTGCGGGAGCACATTTCGGAAGGCGAGGCGCGCGAGGGCAAGAGCCTGAAGCACGACGTCTCTGTGCCCATCACCGACATTCCCGCCTTCCTGGAAGCGGCTGATGCCGCGCTCGCGGCCGGCGCGCCGGGCGCGCGGGCCAACGTGTTCGGCCACGTGGGCGACGGCAACCTGCACTACAACGTGCTGGTGGACGCCAGCCACGACGGCGCCGCCATCAACCGCCTCGTGCACGATGTGGTCGCCAGCTTCGGCGGCTCCATCTCCGCCGAGCACGGCATCGGCCAGTATCGGGTCGAGGAACTCCTGCGCCGCCGCTCGGCGGAGGAGATGGCCCTGTGCGCGACCCTGAAGGGCGCCCTCGATCCGCACCAGCGGCTCAATCCCGGAAAGGTGCTGCCGGTCCGCGCGCCCTGAGCGCGGGCCGGGGCCCCATCAAGAAGAGACCCCAAAGGGGGATGGCATGGAAACGTTCGACTACATCATCGTCGGGGGCGGCACCGCCGGGTGCATCCTCGCCGCGCGCCTCTCGGAAGACCCCAAGCACAGCGTGCTGCTGCTGGAGGCGGGAGGGCCGGACAACGGCTTCTGGATTCCCATCCCCGCCGGTTTCTCCAAGCTTCTGAGCGGTGCCGCGTTCAACTGGCGCTTCACCACCGAAAAGGAAGAGAACACCGGAAACCGCGAGATCGTGGTGCCGCGCGGCAAGGGTCTCGGCGGCTCCACGCTCATCAACGGCATGATCTATGTGCGCGGCCAGCCGCAGGATTATGACGGCTGGGCCCAGCGCGGCGCGACCGGCTGGAGCGCCGCGGACGTGCTGCCCTATTTCAAGAAAATGGAGACCTTCGCCGCGCCGGGCGCCGACCCCTCGCGCGGCATCTCCGGGCCGCTGAACGTGGTGCGGGTGGCCGAGCGGCCGGTGCTCTCGGAGGCCTTCATAGAAGCCGCCGAGGAAGCCGGCTATTCCCGCAACCCGGACTATAACGGCCCCGACCAGGCCGGCTTCGGCTATTATCAGGTCAACCAGAAGGACGGCCGGCGCTGGACCGTGGTGGACGCCTATCTGCGCCCCGCGCTCGGCCGGCCGAACCTGAAGGTGGTCACCCACGCCCATGCGCTGAAGCTGGAATTCGACGGCCGCAGGGCGAGCGGCGTGCGCTATCGGCTGGGCTCGCGCGATGTGGTCGCGACCGCGCGCGGCGAAATCCTCCTCACCGCCGGGGCGGTGCAGTCGCCGCAATTGCTGGAATTGTCCGGCATCGGCCATCCCGACACGCTCGCCGCCGCCGGCCTGCCGGTGTTCCATGCGCTGAGCGGCGTCGGCAACAATTACCGCGACCATTTCGCCACCCGCATGAATTGGCGGGTGAAGTTGCCCATCACCCTCAACGAGCAGACGCGCGGCCTGAAGCTGGCCCGCGCGGTGGCGCAATATTTCCTCACCCGCACCGGCATCCTCACCCTCGGCACCGGGCTCGCCCATGGCTTCGTGAAGACCCGGCCGGAACTGGAAACCCCCGACATCCAATATTTCTTCATGCACGCAAGCTATGCCAACGCCGCCGATCGGGCGCTGGACCACCTGCCGGGCATGACCATCGGCGTCACCCAATTGCGCCCGCAATCCGTGGGCTCGATCCATGTGAAATCGGCGGACCCGTTCGCGCAGCCCTCCATCCGCCCGAACTTCCTGGCGGTGCAGGAGGATTGCGACAGCCTCGTCGGCGGCATGAAGATCGCCCGCGCCATCATCGCGCAGAAGGCCATGGACCCCTACCGGGCCTATGAGATGAACCCCGGCCCGGATGTGCAGAGCGACGCGCAATGGCTGGATTTCGCGCGCACCACGGGACAGACCATCTACCACCCCATCGGTACCTGCGCGATGGGCACGGGCCCCTCGGCCGTGGTGGATCCGCGCCTGAAGGTGCATGGGCTCGACGGGCTGCGGGTGGTGGATGCCTCGATCATGCCCACCATCGTCTCGGCCAACACCCAGGCGGCGGTGATGATGATCGCGGAGAAGGCCGCCGACCTTATCAAGGCGGACGCGAAGGGCTGACATCCGCGATCGATTGGGCACAGGCGCCGTCCTGCGCTAGGCTCCCGCGTCGCTATTCCGGTGCCGCATGGACACGATCTGGCTCGAAGACTTCCTGGCCCTGCTGGACGAAGGCAGCTTTTCCCGCGCGGCGGGCAAGCGCGCGGTCAGCCAATCCGCCTTCAGCCGGCGCATCCGGGCCCTGGAGGATTGGGTCGGCGTGCCGCTGGTGGAGCGCACCACCCATTCGGTGCGCCTGACGGCGGCGGGCGAGCGCCTGCGGCCGGTAGCGGAAGAGACGCTGCGGCGGTTGCATCAAGGCCGGCACGAGGCCCTCGTCGCCGCCCAGGCGAGCGGCGCGGCCATCCGCTTCGCCGCGACCCACGTGCTCTCGCTCACCTTTTTCCCGCCCTGGCTGCGCGACCTGGAGGCGCGGCTCGATTCCCCGGCCACCTTCGAGCTTACCGCTGACCACATGGTCGCCTGCGAGAACCTGATGGTGGAGGGCAAGGCCCATCTGCTTCTGTGCCACCATCACCCGGCGGCACGCACGCGCCTGGAGGAGCCGGCTTTTCTCTCCACCACCATCGGCGAAGACCGGCTGGTGCCTGTGGGCACCCCGGCACGCGTGCGGGTCGGCGGGCCGTATCTCGCCTATGCGCCCACATCCGGCATGGGGCGCATTCTCGCCGCCTCGGGCGTGGCGCGCCGCGACGGCGGGGAACCTGCCTTCACCTCGCATCTGGCGGGCGTGCTGGTGACGCTGGCGCGGGACGGGCGCGGCATCGCCTGGGTCCCGCTCAGCCTCGTTGCCGCCGATCTGGAAGCCGAGCGCCTCGCCCGTGCCGGCAGCGCGGACGATCAGATCGCCATGGAGATCCGCCTGTTCCGTCCGCGCGCGCGGCAGAATGCGGCGGTCGAGGCATTGTGGGCGGCCGCGTCGGGAAAGGTCGGTCCCGCCGCCTGAGGCGCTATTTCGCCTTTACGACGATCTGCCAGTTGGGCGGAAAAGTCACCGTGACGTCCTGCTTGCCGATGAGATGCGCATAGCCGCGCCAGTTGGCGGCGAACTCCGTGGGCTTGCGCTCCGCCAGCGGCGTCGTCACCGCCTGGAAGACGAATTGCAGCAGCAGCAGGCCCGCGGGCAGGCGGAGCCACCGTGCGCCGGGGTCCGCCACCAGGCTCGCCCAGATGAAGGCCGCCATCACCGAGGGGATGAAGAAATAGCGGTCCGCATTGGGCGCGTTCAGACTGTCGATCGCATTGGCGAACTTGTGGGCGGTCGCGAACAGGATCATCAGCCCGAAGCCGAGGCAACCGGCGCGCAGCACGCGGTCCCGGCCGAAGATCAGGCTGCCCAGCAGGGTGACGACGAACAGCAGGCTGAGCACCGAGACGGGGCCCGTGCACTGGACCATCCAGCGCAGCAGGAAGGTGCCCAGCGCCAGCGGAAAATCCCGAACCGTCCCCGCCACGTCCACCATGACCGCTTGGCGGGTCATGAAATAAAGCTGCACCAGCGCGCCCGCCGCCGCGATCGCCACCAGCGCCGCGCCGTGCCGGTCGCGCGCACGCCAGCACCGCACCGCGCGCACCGCCCAGAGCGGCGCACTCAGCACCATGAACGGCCCGGTGAGGGCCGCCAGCACCATGAAAGCCAATTGGCTGACACGCACGAACCGGCTCTCGGGCACCGGCGAGAGCGCGATCACCGGCAAGGCGCACGCCATGATCCATTGCAGATTGGTGGGAGTCGCCCAAACCTCGCCCGTGTGGGGCACCACGACCATCAGCAGCGCAAAAGCCAGGCCGACCGCGCGCCGCTGCACCGAGACGCACACGAGCGCGGCGGTCCAGGCCGAAAAGGCAACGCTGGCATAGGCGTAGAAGGCCGGTTGCACCTTGTAGGGAAGCAGGGTGGCGCTCGCCGCGATCAGCCGCGGGATCAGGTGCAGATAGCCCGCATAGGGCTCCAGGAACGGCCGGTAGAAGGGTTCGGAATAGGCCGCGTTCCAGAAGACCAGCCCGTCCTCCGCCCAGAAGGCGGGCGCTGCCAGATAGGGATTGGCCCACGCATACAGGCCAAGGGCGAAGAGGCAGAAGGTCGCGGCGAACAGCGGCCGCGCGTCCGTGCGGGCGCTCGTTCCGGTCTGCACCACCACACCTGGTCGCGCCAATGGCCCCATGCTTCGCCCCCACCCTCCACCGCAGATATCATGCGGGGGGACGGCATCAAACATTCATGGAGCCGCAGCGCCAGCCGTCATGCGTTGAACTTGCGAGCGCTCTGGCGCAGAACGGGGCGTCGTCGCGCAAGGAACATCCATGCTCCCATCCGATATCGAGGATCGCAAAGCCCACGCCCGCGCCTGGTTCGAGGAGCTGCAAGGCCGCATCATCGCCGCCTTCGAGGCGCTGGAGGCGCAGGCGCCCGCCGCGCTCTATTCCGGGCCGTCGGCGACCTTCGAGCGCTCGCCCTGGAACCGCACCGATCACAGCGGCGCACCGGGCGGCGGCGGCACCATGGCGCTCATGCGCGGGCGGCTGTTCGAGAAGGTGGGCGTGCACACCTCCACCGTGTTCGGGGAATTCGCCCCCGAATTCCGCGCCCAGATCCCCGGCGCGGCGGAAGATCCGCGCTTCTGGGCCTCGGGCATCTCGCTGATCGCGCACATGGCGAATCCCCATGTGCCGGCCGTGCACATGAACACGCGCTTCGTCGTCACCACCAAGAGCTGGTTCGGCGGCGGCGCCGATCTCACCCCGGTGCTGGATCGCCGCCGCACCCAGGACGATCCCGATACCATCGCATTCCATGCGGCGATGGAGGCCGCGTGCGCCCCGCATGCGGTGGCGGACTATGCCCGGCTCAAAGCCTGGTGCGAGGAATATTTCTTCCTCAAGCACCGCAACGAGCCGCGCGGCATCGGCGGCATCTTCTACGACTGGCTGGACAGCGGCGATTTCAGCGCGGATTTCGCCTTCACGCAAGATGTGGGCCGCGCCTTCCTGGACATCTACCCCCGCCTCGTGCGGGACAATTTCGCGACGCCCTGGACTGGGGACGACCGGGAGGAGCAGCTGGTGCGACGCGGGCGCTATGTGGAATTCAACCTGCTGTACGACCGGGGCACCATCTTCGGCCTGAAGACCGGTGGCAATGTCGCCTCCATCCTGTCCTCCATGCCGCCGGTGGTAAAATGGCCTTAAATTGCGGTTTGCGGCGCTTCGCCTCGGCTGTGTGATGGCACTGTCATAGAAGCCGTTTAGGCGGAGGGCATCTGTTGAGGAGATGCTGCAATGGCCTTCGCGCCCGGTGAAATCGTTCAACTCAAGTCCGGCAGCCCCGCTTTGACCGTCATCGCCGTCGAAGGCGAGATCGTCGAAGTGCTGTGGTTCGCTGAGGAAGTGGTCGAATTCCGGACTCAGAAGCTTCCGGCGGTCGCCCTCGACGCGCTGGAGATCGAGGAATTCGATCTCGACGAAGACGAAGAAGAAGACGAAGAGGACTGATTGCTGATCGGGCGCTTCGCCCGGCAGGTCACGTACCGTGCAGCATTGGACATGCCGCATTCGACACCGTGCGGTGCTCGAGCTGGAAGGCCCTTCCCCGGAAGGGCCTTTTTCGTTTCAGGGGCGGGCGAGCGCCATCAAGGCGCGCAGGCTCTGCGCGTCGGCGGGAAAATCCGCGGCGATCCACGCTTCTTCCATGCGGGCCAACGCGGCGCCAAGCGCCGGGCCCGGCTTAAGTCCCTGGGCGATGAGATCGGCGGCGCAGAAGGGCGCGGCCGGCACCGGCCAGGAGCGAGCCAGAGCCAGCAGCGGCGCCACCTCCCCGCTCGCCCAAGCGCCGTGCGCCGCACCCGCCAGGAGCCGATCCTCGAACGCGGGGCGCCCGAGCCGGTAGATGGCGGAGCGCGCCTGCCGCGCGTCCATCGCCTCCCCCGTCGCGCCCGCCATGCCCTGGAGCCGCTTGAACGCCTCGTTGGACAGGCGCAGCCGCTCGCGCAGCCGCGCCGCATCCTCGACAATGCGCACAGCCAGGACGCCGAGGCGCCGCACCGCATCGGACGGCTCGCCGAGCGCGGCTTCCAATGCCGCGAGGCGCTCAAGGGAAATGAGGTCCGGCACGCCGGCCAGGATGGTGGGCAAAAATCCGGTCTCGCTCATCAGCCGCACGGTCGGCGCGGCATCCGGCACGGCGAGCAGCTTCAGCAATTCGCTTCCGATACGCTCACGCGACAACCGTAGGATGCCCGCCCGCAGACGGATAGCGGCGGAGAGCGCCGCCGCATCCATGGGCCCGTGCCCATAGGCGGCATGGAAGCGGAACAGGCGCAGGATACGCAGGTGATCTTCGCGGATGCGGGTTTGCGCCTCCCCGATGAAGCGCACCCGGCCGTCCCGCAGATCGGCGAGCCCGTCCACAAGGTCGATCACCTGGCCCTGGGCGTCCGCATAAAGCGCGTTCATGGTGAAGTCGCGCCGCGCGGCGTCGGCTCGCCAATCGCGGCCGAAGCGCACCACCGCGTGGCGCCCGTCGGTCTCGATGTCCTCGCGCAGGGTGGTCACCTCGAACGGCGTTCCGTCTGCGACCACGGTCACCGTGCCGTGGGCAAGGCCGGTGGGCACCGCCTTCAGCCCCGCGTCGCGCGCGCGACGCATGGTCTCCTCCGGCACGGCGGTGGTGGCGAGATCCACTTCGCTTACCGGCCGCCCCAGCAAGGCGTTGCGCACCGCGCCGCCCACCACCCGCGTCTCCTCGCCCGCGCCATCCAGCGCGCCGAGCACCCGGCGCAGCGGCGCGGCCGTGAACCAGGCGGCATCGGCGAGCGAAGGCGCGCTCATTCGAAGCGACCTGGAACGAGCACCCCGTCCTTCACCTCGGCGGGGATATAGCGGGTGCCCGGCGGGGCGCCGCGCCCATGCTCGAACGCGAGCAGGCCGAGCGCCATCAGCGCGATGGCGATGACCGACAGCACCCCCATCATGCGCGGCGACCATTCCGCCGGCAGAATGGAGCCGCGCGTCACCAGCAGCAGCAGGGCATAGAGAACGAACGGCGTGAGAAACAGGCCGCCTTCGATGAGGAGGGTGCGCAGCATCAGCCATAGACCCGATCGTACAGATTGCGCAGGATTCCCGCCGTGGCGCCCCAGATGAAGCGCTCGCGATAGGGCATGGCATAGAAATGGCGCAGCACGCCGTTGCGCTCGCCGGACTGCCGCAGATGGTTCGCCGGCGTCATCAGGAAGGCGAGCGGCACCTCGAAGGCCTCCTGCACCTCGCCGGGATTGAGCGTCATCTCATAATCGGGGCTCAGCCGCGCCACCACGGGAGCGATCCAGAAGCCGGTGCTGGAGAGATATCCGTCGAGAAACCCCAGGGGCTCGATGAAATGCGCGGCGATGCCCACTTCCTCATTGGCCTCGCGCAGCGCCGCCGCCACCTCGTCCTTGTCCTGCGGGTCCACCCGCCCGCCTGGAAAGGCGATCTGGCCGGCATGGTGGGAGAGGTGGGGCGAGCGCAAGGTCAAGAGCACGCTCGGCTCCGCCCGCGCGACGATGGGCACCAGCACGGCGGCGTGGCGCGGCGCGCGCCGGGGCAGAACAGAGGCGGGATCGGCGGCCAGCGCGTGGTCCCCATTGAGGCCCGCCGCGCTCTCCTCGGAAAAGGGCGGCGGCGGCGCGTGCCGCAGCCGGGTCTGCGCCCGGGCCCAGAAATCTTCGAACGTGTCCATGCGCGTCTTCAGCAACTCCGTCATGTCGAGGCCCGGTCCAGTTCGGCCGCCGCCATCATGGGATAGAAGCAGCCGCCGGAGGCGATCCCGAACATGGGCACGCCCTCGACGTCGCGCACCTCGCCCCGCTCCACCAGATCCACGAACGCGGCGCGGGTGAGGCGCGCCTCCAGTCCGCGCCGAACATGGAGGTAGGGACGCACTTCGCCAACCCCCTCGCCGGGTGCGAAGCGCAAATCGTGGCCGGGGCCGCAGCGCACGATGTCGTCGAGATTGGTGCGGAACACCAGCACCTTGCCCTCTTCCGCCTGTTCTTCCGCGAAATCCACCGCCAGGAACGGGGCGTCCTCCACCGTCAGCCCCACCTTCTCCGCCGGGGTCTTCAGCACGAACCGCCCATCCTCGCGCGTCAGCACGGAGGCGAACAGCCGCACCAGGGCCGGACGGCCGATCGGGGTACCAGCGTAGAACCAGGTGCCGTCGGCGGCGATGCGCATGTCGATATCGCCACAGTCCGGCGGATTCCACAGCTCCACCGGGGCCGGCCCCCGCCCGCCGGCAGCGGAAGCGGCCGCCATCAGGGCGTCGAGCCGCCCCGACCCGCCGGGCGCGGAGGCGATCTGTGCCAGCACCGGGGACGGCATTTGGGGCGCTGCATCGCGGCTGTCTGTCATGGGCTCCTCGCGATGAGTTGAGCATGCGAACTTGTGCGTATGCGAAGCTGTGGTTCGACGCGGCGCAAACATATCGTAAGCTGGTCGTTCCGGCCTCCGCGAACTTTAGCGTCGGGAAGGTGGATTTGCGGGCCTCGTCTTGCCGTCTTTGGGCGGGAAGATGCCTCGCCAAAGGAGAAGCGTGGATGTCGGCAGCAAGCGAGACGTTCGATCTGGACCAGATGATCATCCGCAATGCGGAGGCCGCCGCGGCCAGCGTGCGCACCGCCCGCAATGCCATCGCCTCGGTGATTTTCGGCCAGGAAGCCGTAATCGATCACGCCCTTATCACCATTCTCGCCGGCGGACACGGGCTTCTGGTGGGCGTGCCCGGCCTGGCCAAGACCAAGCTTGTGGAAACCATGGGCACCGTGCTCGGCCTCGATGCGCGCCGCGTCCAGTTTACGCCGGACCTGATGCCCTCCGACATCCTCGGCGCCGAGGTGCTGGAGGAAAGCGCCGGCGGCAAGCGTGCGTTCCGCTTCATCCGAGGGCCCATTTTCGCCCAACTTCTGATGGCGGACGAGATCAACCGCGCCAGCCCGCGCACCCAGTCCGCGCTGCTGCAGGCCATGCAGGAATACCATGTCACCGTCGCCGGCGAGCGGCACGACCTGCCCAAGCCCTTCCACGTGCTGGCCACCCAGAATCCGCTGGAGCAGGAAGGCACCTATCCCCTGCCGGAAGCCCAGCTCGACCGCTTCCTGATGGAAATCGACGTGGATTATCCCGATCGCGATGCGGAACGCCGCATCCTGTTCGACACCACGGGCGCGGAAGAAACCAAGCCGCGCGCGGCCATGAGCGTGGAAGACCTGCTCACGGCCCAGCGCCTTGTGCGCCGCCTGCCGGTAGGCGATTCGGTGGTGGAAGCCATTCTCACCCTGGTGCGCTCGGCGCGTCCCAATGCGGAAGGGCCGGAGCAGAAGCTGATCGCCTGGGGCCCCGGCCCGCGCGCCTCGCAGGCGCTGATGCTGGCGGTGCGCGCCCGCGCGCTGCTGGATGGGCGCTATGCCCCCTCGGTGGACGATGTGATGGCGCTCGCCGAACCAGTCCTGAAGCACCGCATGGCGCTGACCTTCTCCGCCCGGGCGGAAGGCGAAACCGTGCCGCGCATCGTGCGCCGGCTCGCCGGCCGGCTGGGCTGAGGCGCCGCGCGTGGAGGACACCACCCAGCGCTCGGTCGAGCGCGCCTCGCAGGATTCCGCAGCGCTAGCGGCGGCCATGCCCCGCCTTGTGCTGGAGGCCCGCCGCATCGCCTCCAGCGTGCAGCATGGGCTGCACGGCCGCCGGCGGGTGGGGACAGGCGAGAATTTCTGGCAGTACCGCCGCTTCACGGACGGCGAACCGGCGGCGCGGGTGGATTGGCGCCGCTCGGCCCGCGACGATCTCTTGTATGTGCGCGAGCGCGAATGGGAAGCCGCCCACACGGTGTGGATCTGGCCCAATCTCTCGCCGTCCATGGACTATGCCTCACCACGCCTCGCACCGAAACGCGAGCGTGCGCTGGTGCTGGCCTTTGCCTTGGCGGACCTTCTGGTGAAGGGCGGCGAGCGCGTGGGCATGCCCAATCTCATGCGGCCTTCCGCCAACCGGCGGATCGTCGAGCGCATGGCGGAAGCGGTGCTCCACGCCCCCGAGCACCCTGCCCTGCCGCCCGCCTTCAATCCCTCCCCGCTGTCCGAAATCGTGCTGCTGGGCGACTTCTGGAGCCCCACCGAGGACGTGACCACGCGCATCCGCCACCTCGCGGGAACCGGCGCCCACGGCCATGTGGTGCAGGTGGTGGACCCGGCGGAGGAGACCTTCCCCTTTTCCGGCCGCGTGGAGTTCCACGGCCCGGACGACGGCCTCTCGCTCACCGTCGGGCGCGCGGAAACTTGGCGCTCCGATTATGAGGGGCGCCTCGCCATCCATCGCGCCGCCATCCGCGCGGCAGCTGAAGGCATGGGCTGGGCGTTCGCCGTCCACCGCACCGATCGCCCGGCGAGCGAGATGCTGCTGACGCTGCATTCGCGCATGGGCAGCGGGGAAGCGGTCGCGCCCACCGCCGCGGAGCCCGACAGCCTGAGGAGCCCCGCGCCATGATGGGGCTGCCCCTCGCCTTTTCCGCGCCGCTGATCCTCACCGCGTTCCTGGCGCTGCCGCTGCTGTGGTTCGTGCTGCGCGTGGTGCCGCCGAAGCCGCGCGAGATCGTGTTTCCGCCCATCCGCCTGCTGCTCGACATCAAGCCGAAGGAAGAAACACCGGCGCGCACGCCCTGGTGGCTCACCGTGCTGCGCCTGCTACTGGCGGCCCTGGTCATCGTCGCCGCCGCCGGGCCGATCTGGAACCCGCCCGCCGCCACGCCCGCCGCCAGCGGGCCCATGGTGCTGCTGCTCGACCAGGGCTGGCCCGCCGCCGCGAGCTGGGAGGCGCGCAAGGCCGCCGCCGCCGGCTTCATCGACGAGGCGGAAAGCGGGGGACGCGGGGTCGCGCTCATCCCCACCGCAGACGTGCCGAAGGATGTGACGTTGCTGCGCCCGGGACAGGCGCGCGACAAGCTGCGCTCGCTAGAGCCGGTGCCTTATGCCCCGCCCCGCAAGGAGGCGCTGGCGCTGGCCGGCCGGCATCTGGCCGCCGAGCCCGAGGCGGGCCTGATCTTCATCAGCGACGGCGTGGACCTGAAGGCGGACGAAACCCTCTCTGCCGATCTGGCGGCTCTGAAGCCGGCCCATCCGCCGCTGGTGATCTCCGGCGGCGTGGACGCCCCGCTCGCCCTGGCCGCGCCGGAAAATGCCGCCGGCGCCCTCACGGTGAAGGTGCTGCGCGCGAGCGTCGGTGCCGGCCGCGCGGGGCGCGTGGAGGCACGCGACCTGAAGGGGCTCAGCCTCGGCGAGGCGGCCTTCGCCTTCGCACCCGACGCCACCGAGACCGAGGCCCGTTTCGACCTGCCGGTGGAGATGCGCAACGACATCGCGCGCCTGGAAATCGTCGGCCAGCATTCGGCCGGTGCCGTGCAATTGCTCGACAAGCGCTGGCGCCGCCGCACCGTGGGCGTGGTTTCCGGCGCGAGCACGGACACCAGCCAGCCGCTGCTGGCGCCGACCTATTATCTCTCCCGCGCGCTCGGGCCGTTCGCGGACGTGCGCCTCGCCGACAGCGGCGCGCCGACGGAAGCGATCAACCGCTTCCTGGACCAGCGCCTGCCGGTGATCGTGCTGACCGATGTGGGCACCATCCCGCCCGCCACACGCACGCGGCTCGCCCGCTTCGTGGAAGACGGCGGGGTGCTGGTGCGCTTCGCTGGCCCGCGCCTCGCCAATGCGCAGGACGACCTGCTGCCGGTCCATCTGCGGCGGGGCGGACGGGTGCTCGGCGGCTCACTCTCCTGGGAAACGCCGCAGGCGCTCGGCACCCTCAGCCCCGACGGGCCGTTCCGCGACCTCGCCCTGCCCGGCGACGTGGTGGTGACGCGCCAAGTTCTCGCCGAGCCCGACGGCGCGCTCGGCGAGCGCACCTGGGCGGCGCTCAAGGACGGGACGCCCCTCGTGACCGGTGCCCGCTGGGGCAAGGGAGAAATCGTGCTGTTCCACGTCACCGCGGACACCTCCTGGTCCAATCTTCCCCTCTCCGGCACCTTCGTGGAGATGCTGCGCCGCGTGCTCGCACTCGCCGACACCAACGCCCTCACGAGCGAGCCGGCGGCGACCGTGGCCGTGCCCGCTGGCCTCGCTGCCGCGGCCGCGCCGCTCACCGTGGTGCCGCCGAGCCGGGTGCTGGACGGCTTCGGCGCCTTTCATCCGCCAGGCGCGACGGCCCGGCCCATTCCCGCGAACTTCTCCGGCCGCGCTGGTGCCGACCATCCGCCGGGCTTCTACGGCCCCCCGGACGGGCTCATCGCCGTCAACGCCTTGCTGCCGGCGGACCGGCTGGCCCCGCTGGACCTCTCGGCCTTCGGCGCGACGGTGGAACCTCTGCGGGAAAGCGCACCGCGGGACCTGCGGGGGCCGCTGCTGGCCGCCGCGATGGTGCTGCTGCTGCTCGATGCGCTGGCCGTGCTGATGCTCGGCAGGGGCCTCAGCCGGCTCGGGCCGCGCGGCGGCGCCGGCAAGGCGACCGCGAAAGCCGGGACAGCGGCGATGCTCGCCTTCCTCGCCGCGTTCGGCGGCCTCGCGCTGGTGGCGCAGCCCGGTCCCGCCTTCGCCGCCGACGAGGATTTCGCCCTGAAGGCGACCTCCCAGACCCGCCTCGCTTATGTGCTGACGGGCGATGCGGAGACCGACGAAATCAGCCGCGCCGGCCTGGACGGGCTGACCAATTTCCTCAGCGCGCGCACCGCGCTCCAGGCCGGGCCGACCATGGGCGTGGACATCGCCAAGGACGAGCTGGCCTTCTTTCCCTTGCTGTACTGGCCCATTCTCCCCAATGCGCCGGTGCCCACCGCCGCCGTGCTGGCGCGCGTGGATGCCTATATGAAGCAGGGCGGAACGGTGATCTTCGATACGCGCGACGCGCTCGAAAGCCCGCAGGGACCCGGCGCGCCGCTCTCCCCCGCCGCCGCGCGCCTGCGCGAATTGCTCTCCGGCCTCGACATTCCCGAGCTGGAGCCGGTGCCGCGCGATCATGTTCTGACCAAGGCCTTCTATCTGCTGAAGGATTTTCCCGGCCGCTTCGCCGGGGGCACCACCTGGGTGGAAGCCCTGCCCGCCGCGCAGGAGGGCGAGGACCGGCCCGCACGGGCGGGCGACGGGGTCTCTCCCGTCATCATCACCTCCAACGATCTCGCCGGCGCCTGGGCCGTGGGGCCGGATGGCGACCCGCTGCTGCCGCTCACCCCCGGCGAGCCGCGCCAGCGCGAGTTCGCCTTCCGCACCGGCGCCAATATCGCCATGTATGTGCTGACCGGAAACTACAAGGCCGACCAGGTGCATGTGCCGGCGCTGCTGGAGCGGCTGGGGCAATGAGCGCACGCCTGCTTCCCGTTCCGCGCCGCACGCGGCCCGACCCCTCCAGCCAGGGTAGCGCATGAGCTACGGCCTCGCCTTCGAACCGTTTCTGCCCTGGCCCGCGCTGCTGGCGCTCGGCGCCGTCGCAGCCGTGCTCGCCGGGCTGCTGCTGGCCTCGCGCACCCGAGGCGCGGCGTTCCGTGCCCTCGCGCTGCTGGTGGGGCTGCTGGCACTCGCCAATCCCTCGCTGACGCGCGAGGAGCGCGAGCCGCTCTCCTCCGTGGTCGCGGTGGTGGTGGACAAGAGCGCCAGCCAGGATTTCGGCGAGCGCACCGCCCAGACCGAGGCCGCCCGCGCCGCGCTCGCCGAACGGCTCGGCCGCCTGCCGAACATGGAAGTGCGCACCATCGAGGCCGACGCCCGCAATGGCGAGACCGACGGCACCCGCCTGTTTTCCGCGCTCTCCGCGGGCCTTGCCGACGTGCCGCCCGAGCGGGTGGCGGGGGCGATCCTGATCACCGACGGGCGGGTGCACGACGTGCCGGCCGATGCCGCCGCGCTCGGCTTTTCCGCGCCCGTGCACGCGCTCATCACCGGCAAGGCCGGTGAGCGCGACCGGCGTGTTGCCTTCGACAAGGCGCCGCGCTTCGGCATCGTCGGCCAGAAGCAGACCATCACCTTCCGCGTGACCGACGAAGGCGCGCCCGCCGGTGCTCGCGTTCCCGCCACCGTGCGGCGCGACGGCGAGGTGATCGGCACCCCCATCGTCACCGCCGGCCGCACCACCAGCATGGATGTGGAGATTACCCATGCAGGGGCGAACATCATCGAGATTGAGGTGCCGCCGCTCCCCGACGAGCTGACGCTCATCAACAACCGCACCGCCATCTCCATCGACGGCGTGCGCGACAAGCTGCGGGTGCTGCTGGTTTCCGGCGAACCCAACGTGGGCGAGCGCACCTGGCGCAACCTGCTGAAGAGCGACGCCAATGTGGACCTGGTGCACTTCACCATCCTGCGCCCACCGGAAAAGCAGGACGGCACCCCCATCAACGAACTTTCGCTGATCGCCTTCCCGACGCGCGAATTGTTCCAGACCAAGATCCGCGACTTCGACCTGATCATCTTCGACCGCTATTCCCAGCAGGGCGTGCTGCCGCAGATCTATTTCGACAATATTGTGCGCTATGTGCGCGCCGGCGGCGCGGTGCTGGTGGCGGCGGGAACCGATTACGTGGATCCCGGCTCGCTCTACAACACCCCGCTGGAAGCCATCCTGCCTGGCATTCCCACCGGCAACACCACGGAAGCGCCGTTCCGCGCCGCGCTGACCGAGCCCGGCAAACGCCACCCGGTGACGCGCGCCTTGCCCGGCTCGCAGACCGAACCGCCGCAATGGAGCCATTTCTTCCGCGTGATCGATTCCAGCGTGCGCTCGGGCACCTCCGTGCTCGCGGCGCCCGGCGACAAGCCGGTGCTGATCCTCGACCGGGTGGGCGAAGGGCGCGTGGCGCTGCTGCTCTCCGACCATATCTGGCTGTGGGCGCGCGGCTATGAGGGCGGCGGCCCCTATATCGACCTGCTGCGCCGCCTCTCCCACTGGCTGATGAAGGAGCCGGATCTGGAGGAGGAGCGCCTGAAGCTCTCGACTTCCGGCCGCGACCTGGTGGTGGAACGCCAGACCATGGGCGACAGCGTGCCCACGGCCCGCATCACCCCGCCCTTCGGCCCGGAGCGCACGCTGACCCTGTCCCAGGTGGAACCGGGCCTGTGGCGCGCGACCACGCCCGCCGACCAATTGGGCCTGTGGCGCGCCGCCAACGGCACCCTCAACGCTTTGGTGAACATCGGCCCGCTGAACCCGAAGGAATTCGCCGAGGTCACCTCGACCCGCGAGGTGGTGGCGCCGATCTCCGCCGCCACCGGCGGCGGCATGTGGCGCCTCGCCGATCTCAATGGCGGCGTGCCACGCGTCGTCACCATGAGCACCGGCGAGCGCCTCGCCGGCGACGATTGGATGGGGCTGCGCACCCGCGATGTCTCGGTGGTGCGCGGCATCGGCCTGTTCCCGCTGTTCGCGGGGCTCTCCGGCCTGCTGCTGATGCTCGGGTTTATTGCGGCGACCTGGGTGCGGGAGGGACGGTGAGCGGAGGTCCCGAGGCGGTGGCGAAAGACGCAAACCGCCCGCTTGCGGCCCTCCCATCGCGGAGACCGGCGCCGATCAATCCGCGTCGTTCGGCGCTCCCGTGCCCGTTAGATAATAACGATCATCCGCGCCGATCTCGTCGTCGCGCAGATTGGACGGCAAAGGAAAGCCGTAGCCCTTCCAGTCCCCCCAAAAGGCCAGCCGGCCCGGCTCGTCGTGGGCGTTGAAGTAAAGTTCGGTGCCGATCATCTGCATGGCGATGTAAAGCGCCTGCACAGCATCAT
The DNA here is from genome assembly GCF_043195145.2 of Roseixanthobacter pseudopolyaromaticivorans. Taxonomy (NCBI): domain Bacteria; kingdom Pseudomonadati; phylum Pseudomonadota; class Alphaproteobacteria; order Hyphomicrobiales; family Xanthobacteraceae; genus Roseixanthobacter; species Roseixanthobacter pseudopolyaromaticivorans. The sequence goes on along the minus strand of NZ_CM195539.1, from coordinate 430,605 downwards.
GGCCGCCCGTCTCCAGGGTGCGCACGCGTTCCGGCCAATGAATTTCGGAGCGGCACGCCCAATAGCCTTGGCGCGGTTCCGGCGCATGGAGGCGCACCGCCACCGGGGTCAATCCGTCCGCTCCTTCTATCTGGAGGATCCGCTCGGCGATGACCATCTCCCTCACCCCCGCACGGCCGCCAGCTCTTCCGCCGCGCGCAGCTTCTCTGCCCTTTTGGTGGCGATGGAGGCGATGATGACTGCGACCGTGACCACACCGATCAGGATCGAGCAGGCGGCGTTGATTTCGGGCGTCACGCCCAGGCGCACCTGGGAATAGATGCGCATGGGCAAGGTGGTCGCCCCAGGCCCGGTGGTGAAGCTCGCGATCACGAGATCGTCCAGCGAGAGCGTGAAGGCCAGCATGAAGCCGGAGAGCACCGCGGGGAGGATCAGCGGCAGGGTGATGGTGAAGAAGGTCTTGAACGGCGGGCAGCCGAGATCGAGCGCGGCTTCCTCCAATGAGCGGTCGAAGGTGACGAGGCGCGATTGCACCACCACCGCCACGAAGCACATGGTGAAGGTGATATGGGCGAGCGTAATCGTCCAGAACCCGCGCTCGAAGCCGATCGCCACGAACAAGAGCAGCAGCGACAGGCCGGTGATGACTTCCGGCATCACCAGCGGCGCATAGGTCATGCCGGAAAACAGGGTGCGGCCGAAGAACCGGCCATAGCGCGTGAGCGCCAGCGCCGCCATGGTGCCGAGCACGGTCGCCGCCAGGGAGGAGATGAAGGCCACGCGCAGCGTGACCCAGGCGGCGTCGATGAGCTGCTCGTTCTGGAACAGCGACACGTACCATTGGAAGGAAAAGCCCGCCCACACCGTGACGAGGCGCGAGGCGTTGAAGGAATAGATCACCAGCAGCAGGATCGGGATGTAGAGAAACGCAAACCCCAGAACCAGCGAGGTGACATTGAACCAGGAGAGGTTCTTGTTCATTTCCCCGCCTCCAATTGGCGCGCCTGGATGTTCTGGTAGATCACGATCGGCACCACCAGCAACAGCAACAGCAGCACCGCCACCGCCGACGAAGAGGTCCAGGAGCGGTTGACCGTGAACTCGGTCCAGAGCGACTTGCCGATCATCATGGTGTCCGACCCGCCCAACAGGTCGGGGATGACGAACTCGCCCACCGCCGGGATGAAGCACAAAAGCGCGCCTGCCGCGACGCCCGGCAGAGACAGCGGGAAGGTGATGAGCCAGAATGCCCGCGCCGAGGGGCAGCCGAGATCCTCCGCCGCCTCCAGCAAGGTGGGATCGAGCTTTTCCAGCGCCGAATAGAGCGGCAGCACCATGAAGGGCAGATAGGAATAGACGATGCCGATATAGACCGCGAGATCGGTATTCAGAATCTCCAGCGGCGTATCAATCACGCCCATGCCCATCAGCGCTTGGTTCAGCAGCCCTTCCGGCGAGAGAATGCCGATCCAGGCATAGACGCGGATCAGGAACGAGGTCCAGAACGGCAGGATCACCAGCATCAGCAGCGTGGGCTGGATCGAGCGCGGCGCCCGCGCCATGGCATAGGCGATGGGATAGCCCACCAGCAGCAGCAGCACGGTGGAGATGGAGGCGATGACGAGGCTGGAGCCGTAGGCGCCGATGAACTCGTTATCGAAGCTCAGTACGTAGAAGTAATTGGCGAAGGACAGCTGGGAGACATAGGCCTTCAGCCCCGCCCAGCCCTGGGAAAGATCCAGCAGCGGCGTATAGGGGGGCGAGGCGAGGATATCCTGGGATAGGCTGATCTTCACGACGATCAGGAACGGCACCAGGAACAGCGCGAGCAACCACAGATAGGGAATGGCAATGACGAGGAGCCGTCCGCTTCCCTTTTCGCCGGCCATGGGCATGGTGCGTCTCCTTCAGCGGGTCAGGACCACGCCGGCGCTCGGCGCGAAGGTGACGAAGACCTTGTCTTCCCAGGAAATCGGCCGCTCCACCACGCGTGACTGATTGGGCAGCGACACCTTGATGCGCGTGCCGCACGGCAGTTCCACATGGTAGATGGAGAGATCACCGAGATAGCCGATGTCCCAGATCTCGCCGGTGAAGCAATTGCGGCTCATGTCCGCCGGCGCATCCAGCGAAATCCGCATCTTCTCGGGGCGGATGGCGAGCCAGGCGGTGTCGCCGGCCGCCGCCTCGACACTCTGGGCGATCTCGATCGGCGCCGGCGTGACGCTGGAGGCGAGGCGCACGTCGCCGTTGGCGCAGCTTTCCACCTTGCATTCCAGCATGTTCACGTCGCCGATGAAGTCGGCGACATAACGCGTGGCGGGCGCTTCATAGATGGTGGAGGGCGGCGCCACCTGCACCAGCACGCCGTTGTTCATCACGGCGATGCGGTCGGCCACCGTCATGGCCTCTTCCTGGTCGTGGGTCACGATCAGGAAGGTCATGCCCAGCTCCATCTGCAGGTCCATGAGCTCGAACTGGGTCTCCTCGCGCAGCTTCTTGTCGAGCGCGCCCAAAGGCTCGTCCAGCAGCAGCACTTTCGGCCGGGTGGCGAGCGAGCGGGCGAGCGCCACGCGCTGGCGCTGGCCGCCGGACAATTGGTGCGGCTTGCGCTGGGCGAATTTCTCCAGCTTCACCAGCTTCAGCATCTCGGCCACGCGGCCGGCGATCTCGCCCTTGGGCATGCCCAATTGCTTGGGCCCGAAGGCGATATTGTCGGCGACGCTCATGTGCGGGAAGAGCGCGTAGGACTGGAACATCATGTTCACGGGCCGCTTGTAGGGCGGCACGCCGGCGAGATCCTGCCCGGCGAGCAGCACCCGGCCCTCGGTCGGCTCCTCGAAGCCGGCGAGCATGCGCATCAAGGTGGTCTTGCCACAGCCGGAGGGGCCAAGCAGCGCGAAGAACTCGCGCTCATAAATGTCGATGCTGACATGGTCGACGGCGGTGAATTCGCCGAAACGCTTGACCACGTTGTCAAACCGGATCAGCGGCGTTGCCGCCGGATCGGTCCATGGCGCGAAGGAGCGTCTCACGGCTCCGATGGTTTGCGTGCGCGCCTTTTCGGTTGCCATCGGCTCCCCCGGTCCGCCTATGCCTGAGGGGGAGGCTAGCATCAATCCGGCGCCGCTCAAGTCTTGTGCACGCGCAAAAAACAGAAGGTGAGCGCCCAAGGAAGCGGCAAATCGCCCATCCGGGTAGGGAGAAGCCGGCAAAATGGAAGGAGATCCCCGCCCTGCATCTGCAGCGGCGCCCGGAACGGCCCGTCGCGCCTTCCGCGCCTTGCGTCATGCGGCGCCTCGGCGGGCGGCCGGTACAGCCAGGGGCGGCGGGGAGTTAGGGTCGCTTTTTCGCGCCGATGCAAGGTTGACCACAGATCCGATGGACCACGGGCTTGCACCCTCAGCCGGCTTGTGGCAAGGAACCCCCCACTCGCGGCGGACCACTCCGCCGCCGGGTCGGTTCTGTTCCCTGCGTGCACCGATGCGCGCATGTCCCGGAGGTCCCCCTTCGGCCAGAACCCAAGGATGCTGCGGTAGCTCAGTGGTAGAGCACTCCATTGGTAATGGAGAGGTCGAGAGTTCAATCCTCTCTCGCAGCACCATCTCATCGCTCCAACATCCCGCATCGAAAGACCGCCGCCCATCGCTGCGGCGGCTGCAGACCGCTCTCTTGTGGCATCCGCCCCCGGCGCTGAAGGGCTCTGCAAGCTTGGCACAAGCGCACCCAGTCAGCTTGCACGCTCTTTGGCTTTCAAGGTGAGGGTGTTTCCATGCTCGCGGGTATGTTTCGGAGCGATGCGCAGAGCATTCTCCATGCGATAGAGAATTCGCAAGCCATGATCGAGTTCTCGATGGACGGCAAGATTCTGCGGGCCAACCCGAATTTCTTGAAAGTCATCGGCTATTCCGAAAACGAAATCGTCGGCAAGCATCATTCGATGTTCGTGGAGCCGGCGTATGTGACCACGCCTCAATATCGCGAATTCTGGGCTGCCCTCGGCCGCGGCGAATTCCAGGCCACCGAATTCAAGCGGCTTGCAAAGGGCGGGCGCGAAATCTGGCTACAGGCCAGCTACAATCCCGTGGTCGATCGCTCGGGCCACCCGGTCAAGGTCGTCAAGGTTGCGACCGACATCACCGCAGAAACCATGAAGAATGCGGATTATCGTGGGCAGATCGCAGCGATCTCCAAGTCGCAGGCCATCATCGAGTTCGAGCTCGACGGAAAGATCATCACTGCGAACCCGAACTTCCTCGGCGCGCTCGGGTACCAGCTCGATGAGATCGTCGGCAAGCATCACAGCATCTTCGTGGACCCGGCGGATCGCGCAAAACCCGAGTATCGCGCCTTCTGGGAGAAGCTCGCGCGCGGTGAATTCCAGACCGCCGAATACAAGCGCATCGGCAAGGGCGGAAAGGTTGTCTGGATCCAGGCCTCCTACAATCCCATCCTCGACGCCAGCGGCAGACCCTTCAAGGTGGTGAAGTTCGCGACCGACGTGACCCCGCAGGTGGATGAGCGGATCCGCCGCGAGGCCCTCGTGGTCAGCATCGATGCGGATCTCGAGCGCATTTCGGCTGCCATCTCCGAAACCAACGATCAGGCGACCGTTGCCGCCGCAGCCTCCACGCAAACCTCCAGCAATGTGCAGGCGGTCGCGAGCGGCGCGGAAGAGATGGCCGCCTCCGTGCGCGAGATCGGCACCCGCGTGACCGAAGCGCACCGGATGTCCGCCGAGGCGGTGAAGCATAGCGAGACCACCACCGGCATCGTCTCCGGGCTGGTGGGTGCGGTTCAGAAGATCGGCGAGGTCACGCGCATCATCACCACGATCGCGGAACAGACCAATCTGCTGGCGCTGAACGCCACCATCGAGGCGGCCCGCGCCGGCGATTCCGGACGCGGCTTCTCCGTCGTGGCCACCGAGGTGAAGAGCCTGGCGTCGCAGACGTCGCGGGCAACGGACGAAATCAGCGTTCAGATTTCCGCGGTGCAGGCGGCGACGCAGGAGGCCGCCAACGCCATCAATCTCACCTCCGCCACGATCTCGCAGATCAACGAGATCTCGTCCCACATCGCTAGCTCCGTGGAGGAGCAATCCTCGGTGACGCGGGAGATGTCGCAGAACATGCAGGTGGCCGCGGGCAACGTGCAGGGCGTGATGAACAACATGCTCGCCATCGCCGGCTCCACCAAGCTCGTCGACAGCGCCGCGCGGCAGGTGCGGGAAGCCTCACGCGCCCTGGTGTGACGCGGAGCGACACCAGGTTCCGCGTCCACGCCGCGGGCAGAAAAGGGCGAGCGGCCTGCTGTTCGCCGCCCATCCGCGCGCGTGTCCGCAAACCGGGCGCCGAGCGGCGGCGGGGCTAGTTTGCCGGGGCAGGCGTGCCCTTGAGCGCATCCGCCAGGGCACGGGTCTGCGGGGAGACGTCGGCGGCCGGGATCTGCATCTGGGAGAAGGTCACGGGCACGTCCACGTTATAGGCGCGGGTGCCAAGGCCCGATGTGACAATGCGGAATTGCGTCGGCACCGGCGCCACCTGCGCGGCGTCTTCACCCGCCGCGAGCCGCAGATATTCGCTCGGCCGCACGATGATGGGCGATATGAAGAAGCCGGCGCGCGCCATGGCGGGGATCAGTCGGAAGGTCACCTCGTTCCCCTCCGCCGTCTTCAGCTCCAGGAACACGGGCGGCGCGCGGAACACCAGGTTGAGCAGCCGTCCGAACAGCGTCGGGCGCAGGTCCATCGTGACGAACAGCGGATGCGGCGTCGCCGGCACCGCCATGGTCTCGCGCAGCCGCGCGGTTCCTGTCTGCACCTGGGTCAGCAAGCCGTTGAGCGGCGTGGCCCGCTTTTGCAGCAGCAGCATCTCCTCCAGGCTTTGCACCGGCTCATATTTGGCCAGGAACAGTGGCCAGAGCGCCCCTTCCGCGAGCGAAGGCAGGCGCCCGTCGATGGCCGAGGGCGCAAACAGCAGATAGTCGGGCGCCCGTGCGCTCTCGAAAAACGCGCGATTGTAGGCGATCAAGGACGGGGAATAGGTCGTATATTCCTGGATTGTGGGGCGCGGACGATAATTGAGCCCGTTGGCCAGCACGCGCGCCTGCATGTTGGGAATCATGTCCACCGTCCCGTCCAGCGCCGGTAGCGGATGGGCGGCGCGCAGCGCGGCGAGCGCACCCTGCTGGACCGCCCCCTGCTCGGCGAGAAAGGCGGCCGGGCCAAGATTGAACGCCACGCCGCGCCGCAGCTGCCTCCAGCCCTCATCAAGGGTGGCGACCGCCTGCGTCCAGGGCGTAACCGGCGGGTTCGCCCCCGGCACGGCATATTGCGCGGCGAGGATTGCGGCGACGATCAGGACCATGGAGGCGAACGCCGCCCGCCCCTCGCGCCGGACGCTGTCACTGGCGAGCAGGAGCATGGCGAGCACGCCGAGCGCACCCCAGGCGTGGCGCGAATGCATGTCGTGTCGCACGAAGCCGGTCTTGAAGCCGATGAACAGGACCACGAACACGAACAGGACGCGCGCCGCCTCCGTCCAGGCGACGCCACGATCCCGCCGGGCGCGGACCAGTGCGAGGCGCACCACGCAGCCGAGGAGGATCACCGCCAGCACAAGCCAGCATGTCAGCTCCACCCGGTCGCCAAACAGGCTCATGGCCTCGGTGAAGCCGGAACTCACCTCCAGGCTGGTCTTGAGGAACGCGGGCAGGTCCCGAAGGCTCTGCCCCAACGCAATGAAGAAGAACACCAAGCCGCCGACGAGCGACGCCACGGCAAGAGGGATTCGCCGGGCGCGCAGGCCGAGCCCGGCGATCAGCACCGCCGCCAGAACGGCAACCGGAAGCACGGAAAATTTGGCGAGCGCGATGGCGCCGCACAGGATCATGCCCGCATAGGCCGCGACCCAGCTGCGGTGCTTTTCCGGCCGCTCCAGCACGCCCCACACGGCGAGCACGGCCGGAACCGCCAGCATCGCATCGGTGGAAAAAGGGGAGAGGAGCAGGAAGACAGCCACAAGGATAGCCGCGAGAAGCGACCTGGCATTCCAGATAAACAAGATATAATAAGCGAAATATAAAACCAGAAGAGAGCGGACGAACACCGCAACGTAAGCGCTGTCTACCTGGAAATATTGCGTGTACAAGGCGGAGAACGGACCGCCAGTGAACATAAGATCCACGCCATAGCGCAGATCCCGGCCCTGGGATTCCGCGAGCGTCGCCGCCCAAGATGGATCGAGCCCATCTCCAATAAAAGAAAACTGAAATGGCCGGACGATACTTAAAAGCGACAGGGCAATAAAAACGTACACTACAATCGTTAGGCCAGAACGGATCCAGCTGCGCAGCGTGTTCTGCATGGGAGAGGAAAACCCTTCGGTCCTGCGTGCGGGTGAACGCCGGCGGGCGCAAAATAGCGGGCGCCCCGCGAAGGGTCAAACCGCACGGACCCTAAGTTTTCGCCGCGGCGCCAAAAAACGCGCCGCCCCCATGTCGGATCCCGCCGCGCGCGCACGTCCTTAGGGAAGGTGCTCACGTGCATCAGGTCCGCGACCCAGGGAGACGCAGATGAGTTATGTGGATGGCTTCGTGCTCGCCGTGCCGAAGGAAAACATGGCGGCCTACAAGGAACTGGCCTCCCTCGCCGGCACGGTCTGGAAGGAATATGGCGCGCTCGCCTATGTGGAATGCATCGGCGACGACATTCCCTATGGCAAGCTCACCTCGTTTCCTCGCGCCGTGCAGGCGACTGAGGATGAAGTCGTGGTGTTTTCCTGGATCGTCTACGACTCGCGGGAGCAGCGCGACGCGGTGAATGCCAAGGTCATGGCCGACCCGCGCATGAAGCCCGCCATGGAAAACATGCCCTTCGACGGCAAGCGCATGATCTACGGCGGCTTTGAGACCTTGCTGGAATTCTGAAAGCCGCGCGTCCGCGCTATGCGTCCAGCGTCTTGCGGGCGAAGCTCTCGATATAATCCACCAGGCGCGCCGCGGCGGTTTCCGCCGCCTCGGCATCGCGCCGGGCGATGGCGTCGGCCACGTCCGCATGCAGGCGCGCGGCCAGCGGCAGGTCGGCGACCTGCTTATAGTGCAGATACCAGAAGCGGCGCGAGAGGCCGTGCATCAGCCCCATGGAGCGCGTGGCGAATTCGTTGCGCGCGGCCTGCGCGATCAATTGATTGAAACTGCCGTCCAGGCGCATGAAGGCGATGTCGTCCTCCTGCTCCCCGGCGCTGCGCATGGCGGCGGCGATCTGCGCGAATTCCGCCCGTTCGCCCTCGGTTGCCCGTTCGGCGGCCAGCCCCGCCATTAGCCGCTCCAGCACGCGCCGCACTTCCAGCAGGCGCAATTGGGTGCGCAGGTTGATTTCCGACACCAGCACGCCGCGCCGCGGCAGCACCACCACAAGCCCGTCGCGCACCAGGCGCTGCAGGGCCTCGCGAATGGGCGTGCGGCCGATGCCGAGCCGTTGGGAAAGCGCGAGTTCCGAGAGCGCCGAGCCGGGCGGCAGCTGCAGCGTCGAGATCAGTTCCTCCAGCATGCGATAGGCGCGGTCGGTCAGGCTCGTGTCGTCGGCGGATTCGAGCTCGCCCGACGCACCCTGGGAAGCGGCCGGCGCCGGCTCCTGGAGCGGCTCGCTTGCAGGCGCCTTTGAAGCCGGCGGTTTCGCGCGCCGCGCCGCCGGCCGGGACACCGCGTCCACGGCCGCATCCTCTGTCGGGAGGAGCGTGCGATGCGTCGCCTTTTTCGCCATGGACTCAGCTCCGTGAATGCGCGTCGTCCTGTGTCATCACGGACGCTGGCGATGGTCAAGGCAGGCCCGACCGTTCGCCCGATCGAATTTCTTCCTTGCAGACATTCAAATCATATACTTATGATATGTTACAACTAAAGACGGGCATAGCCCGCTGGGGAGAACGCCAATGAACATCACCCGCCGCACCCTCATGGGCGGCATCGGGGCCGCTGGCCTCGCTGTCGCCGCCCCTGGCATTTTCGCGCCCGCCATCGCGCAGGCGAAACCCGTGCGCATCGGCATCCTGGCGCCCCGCTCCGGCGCCATGGGCACGGTGGGCGAATGCGGCATCCGCGCCGTGCAATGGGCCGCCGAGCGCATGAACAAGGACGGCGGCATCGCCGGTCGGCCGATCGAGCTGGTGATCGAGGAGGAGACCTCGCCCAAGGATACCATCGAGCGCTTCCGCCGCCTGGTGCTGCAGGAGAAGGTGGATTGCGTGCAAGGGCTGATCTCCACCGGCGTCAGCCTGGGCGTCGCCCCCGCCGCCGAGGAGGAGCAGGCGCTCCTCATCATGTGGGACGGCACCACCCAGGACGGCGTGAAGGAGGCCATGCCGAAGTCCAATTATGTCTTCCGCTCCACCGACAACGAGTGCGAGGCGGTGATGGCCTCGCTGCTGGCGATCAAGTATTTCAAGGGCAAGATCAAGCGCATCGCCGGCATCAATCCGGACTATTCCTACGGCCGCAACAATTGGGAAGCATTCCGGCAAATCCTCGCCCGCGCGGGCATCGAGGTGGAGGTGGTGGCCGAGCAATGGCCAAAGGTCGGCACCATGGACCTCACCTCCCATGTTGCCGCGCTGAAGGCGGCGAAGCCGGATTTCATCTTCTCCTCCATGCTGTTCGCCGATCTGCCGGTGTTCATGAAGCAAGGCTCGGCCGCCGGCCTGTTCGAGGGCGTAAACATCGCCCTCCCCGCGGCCGGCTGGCAGATCAACCAGCTGAAGAAGGAATTCATGCCCGAGAATGTGGTGTTCGGGCACAACACGCTGTATTTCGCGCTCCCCACCGCCTCGCCGCTGCAGAAGGCGTTCGTGGACGATTACATGGGCCGCTACAAGGAAGCCCCCCATTGGGAGGCGGACCGGGCCTATTTCGCCCTCGCCGCCTACAAGGCCGGGGTGGAAGCCGCCAACAAGGCCACCGGCCGCTGGCCCAAGCTCGAAGAGATCATCGCCGCCATTCCCGAGCAGAAGGTGCAGAGCCTCGGCGGGCCGGGGCAGTTCCGCAAGGACAAGATCGCCGAGCAGACCTTCTACCAGGGCCTCTCCACCAACAAGAATACTTACGACTTCCCCACCCTCTCCACCGTGGACAGCTTCACGGCTGACCAGCTCCAGAAGCCGCCGGGCGTTGATTTCTGGGATTGGATCAAAACCTCCAAGCTGCCGGTCTGAGAGGGCACCCGAGACATGACCGTCTTCATCGACGTGCTCCTCGGCGGCGTGTTTCACGCCGCCATTCTTTTCCTCGTGGCCGCGGGCCTGCAGCTGGTGTTCGGCGTCCAGAAGGTCGTCAATCTCGCCTGCGGCTCCTTCTATGCGCTCGGGGCCTATTTCGGCATCACCGCGGTCGGCATCGCCACCCAGCTCGGCCTGCCGAGCGTGCTGGTGCTGCCGGTGCTGATCCTGGCGGGCCTCGCCATCGGCCTTGTGGGCCTGCCGGTGGAACGGGTGCTGCGCACCGTCTACAAGCGCGACGAAAGCTATCAGCTTCTGATTACCTTCGGCTTCCTGCTGATGTTCCAGGATGTGTTCCGCTTCTTCTGGGGCGCGACGCCGCGCACGCTGGACAATGCCTATCTTGTCTACGGCACGGCTGAATTCCTGGGCGTCCAGGTGCCCACCTACAATCTGCTGGTGATCGCGGCGAGCATCGCCATCGCGCTCGGGCTCGGCCTGTTCCTCCAGCGCACCCGCATGGGCCGCATCATCCGCGCCACGGCGGAAAACCGGAACATGACGGAAGCCATGGGGGTGGATTCCAACCGCATCTTCGCCGCCGTCTTCACCGTCGGCTGCATGCTCGGCACGGTGGGCGGGGCGCTCGTCGTGCCGGCCTCCGCCTCCTCGCTCGACATGGCGGTGGAACTGGTGGTGGAGGCGTTCGCGGTGGTGGTCATCGGCGGGCTCGGCTCCATGCGCGGCGCGCTGGCGGGCGCGCTCATCGTCGGGCTGATCCGCGCGGCGGCCATCATGGTGCTGCCGGAAGCGGAAATCCTGTCCATCTATGTGGTCGTCATCGCGGTGCTCATCCTGCGTCCGGCCGGCCTTTTCGGGAGGGCTGTCGCGTGAGAACGGAAACTTCGGTGCGCACGGTGGCCGCGCCCTCCGCCCCGCCGCTCTCCCGCCCCAAGGGCTTGTGGGCGCTGCTGGTGATCGTGGTGGCCATGGCGGCGCTGCCGCTCATCGCCTCCACCTACACCCTCACGCTGATGGTGCCGTTCTTCGGCTTCGCCATCGCTTTGCTCGGCTTCAACCTGCTGTTCGGCTACACCGGGCTGCTGTCGTTCGGCCACGCCATGTTCCTCGGCATCGGCGCCTATGCCGCGGCGGCGCTCACCAGCAAGCTTGGCGTGCGCTCGTTCGAGCTGATCCTGCTCACCGCGATCGCGGTGTCGGCGCTCATCGCCCTGCCGGTGGGCTATCTGTGCGTGCGCTACACACGCATATTCTTCGGGATGCTGACGCTGGCGTTCGGCATGCTGTTCCACTCGGTCCTGTTCAAATTCTACGGCCTCACCGGCGGTGACCAGGGCATGCGGGTGGTGCGGCCGCTGCTGTTCGGCATCGAGTTCGAAGGCGGGAAGACCGCCTTCCTCACCGGGCCGTTCTATTATTACGCGCTCGGCCTGCTGGCGGTGCTCGGCTTCGTCATGTGGCGCATCGTGCGCTCGCCGTTTGGCCTGCATCTGCAGGCGATCCGCGAGAATGCGCAGAAGGCGTCCTATCTCGGGGTGCAGGTTTCGCGCACGCGCCTCGCCGCATTCATCATCTCCGGCATCTATGGCGCCGTGGGCGGGACGATCCTGGCGGTGGCGATCGGCCTGGCGGACCCGGAGATGGTCTATTGGACCCAATCCGGCAACCTCGTGTTCATGGCGGTGCTGGGCGGCTCCGGCTCCTTCGTCGGGCCGGTGATCGGCGGGCTGGCCTTCGTCCTGCTCCAGGACAGCGTGATGGCGGCGACCCAATATTGGCGCTTCGTCATGGGCGCGATCCTGGTGCTGCTGGTGATCTTCTTTCCGCGCGGCATCGCCGGCATCGCCGGCGACGTCGTCGCCCGCTTCAAGAAGGGATCTTGATCCATGGCCACCCTTCTCGCCGCCCATGGCGTCTCCAAGAGCTACGGGGCCTTCCAGGCCCTGCGCGAGGTCTCCCTATCGATCTCGGACGGGGAGTTCATCTCCATCGTCGGGCCGAACGGCGCCGGCAAGAGCACGCTGGTGCACGTGCTCACCGGCCTGTTGAAGCCCACCGCCGGCCACGTGCACTTCCACGGCGCCAACATCGCCGGCATCGGCCCGGTGGAGCTGGCGCGCCGTGGCATGGCCCGCGGCTTCCAGCTGGTGAACATCTTCCCCGCCCTCACGGTGCGCGAGACGCTGGCGGTGGCCGCCGCCTCGCGCCTGAAGCGCATCCGCAACCCGTTCCGCTCGCTCACCCGCGACAGCGAGGTACGCGCCGACGTGGAGGAGGTGGCGGACATCTTCAACCTGCGCCACCGGCTCGATCAGCCGGCCTCCGCTCTCTCTCAGGGCGAGAAGAAACTGCTCGATGTGGCGAGCGCCTTCGCCTTGAAGCCGCAGCTCATCCTGATCGACGAGCCCACCTCCGGCGTCTCCACGGGCGACAAGCATTCCATCATGGAATTGCTGGTCAGCGCGGCCCGCCGGGCTGGGGTGCGCGGCATCATCCAGGTGGAGCACGACATGGACCTCGTGGCTCGCTATTCCGACCGCATCATCGCGCTGCAAGGCGGCACCGTGCTGGCGGACGAGCCGCCGGCGACCTTCTTCCGCGATCCCGCGCTGATCGCCGCCGTGGTCGGCACGCGCCCGCCCAGCGTTCCCCATAAATCCGCAGCGGAGGCCCGCCCATGCTGACCCTGTCCGGGCTGAAGGTGGATATCGGCGGCAGCCGCATCCTCAACGGCATCGACCTCACCGTGGCGCCGGGCGAACTGGTGTGCCTCATCGGCCGCAACGGCGCGGGCAAGACCACGACGCTGCGCTCCATCATGGGCTATCGCCGCCCGGTGGCCGGCTCCATCGCCTTCATGGGGCAGGAACTGACGCGCCTGCCCACCTTCAAGATCGCCCAGCTGGGCATCGGCTTCTCGCCCGAGGAATCCGAGGTCTTCGGCGATCTCACGGTGGCCGAGAACATCGCGCTGCCCACCTGGACGCGCCCCGGCGGCGAGGGCAGCGAGGCGCGCATCGAGCGCGCGCTCACCGTCTTCCCCAAGCTGCGGCAATATCTGCACCGCGGCGGCATGCAGCTCTCCGGCGGCGAGCGCAAGATGGTCTCGGTCGCCCGCGCGCTGGCGCTCGATCCGCAATTGCTGCTGCTCGACGAACCGTTCGAGGGGCTCTCCCCCGCCATCATCCCCATCATCGGCGCCGGCATCGCCGCCATCCGCGCCATGGGACAGGCGGTGCTGATGGCGGAATCCAACGTCCATCATTTGCCGGAGGATGTGGACCGCCTCTATGTGATCGAGCGCGGCGAATTGATCTTCTCCGGCTCGGTGGCGGCCGCCCATCGCGACAAGGACGTGATGCGCGTGATCGCCGGCGAAGTGGAGCTGGATCCCGCCTGATGACCGCGCCTCCCTCGTTCCCGCTGCGCTATCGCGCGGCGGTGCTCCACGCGCCCCATGCGCCTTTGTCCATCGAAACCGTGGAAGCGCGCGCCCTCGCGCCGCGCGACGTGCTGGTGCGGGTGAAGGCCGCCGGCCTGTGCCACACCGACCTGGAAGTGATCGAGGGCGGGCTGCGCTATCCCCCGCCCTTGGTGCTCGGCCATGAGGCGGCCGGCATCATCGAGGCCGTCGGCCACGACGCGCAGGGCGTGAAGGTGGGCGACCATGTGGTGCTCTCCTGGAATCCCCATTGCGGCCACTGCTTTTATTGCGACCGGTCGCTGCCCATCCTGTGCGAGGGCTATCTCGCGGAAGGACCGAAGGCGCGGGCGCTGGACGGCAGCGCCAAGGCGCATCTCGCCGACGGGCGAGAGCTGGGCGCGCTCATGTTCCTCGGCGCATTCGGCGACTATTGCATAGTGAGCGACCAGCAGGCGATCGCGGTGCCGCGCGACCTGCCGTTCGATGAAGCCTGCCTCATCGGCTGCGGCGTGATGACCGGGGTCGGCGCGGCGCTCAACGTCGCGCGGATTTCGCCCCGCGACACGGTGCTGGTGCTCGGCTGCGGCGCGGTCGGGCTCGCTGCCGTCCAGGGCGCGCGGCTCGCGGGGGCCGAGCAGATCCTCGCCGCCGACCTCAGCGACGAGAAGCTGGCACTCGCCAAAAGCATGGGCGCGACCCACACGGTGAACGCGCGCACCGGCGACGTGGTGGAGACCGCCCGCACGCTCACGAACGGGCGCGGCGCGGACGTGGTGCTGGAATCCGCAGGCGCGCCCATCGCCTTTCGCACCACGCTGGAGGCGGTGCGCCCGGGCGGCGAAGTGATCTGGCTCGGCAAGATCGACGTGGCGAACGACGTGGCGTTCCGCTGGGGGGCGCTGATGGGGGAAAAGCGCATCCGCCGCTCTTCCTATGGCGGGGCGCGCCCGCACAGCGATTTCCCCTTCCTCGCCCGCGCGGCGCTGGAGGGCCGGCTGGATCTCAAGGGCCTGATCTCGCGGCGCATCGCGCTCGCCGACATCAACGAAGGCTTCGCCGCATTGAAGCGCGGCGAAACCATCCGCAGCGTGATCGAGATGTAGCCAAGCGAGTCCCACCCGCTGTCGGCGGGCCGGGGAAGGTCCGCTCAGCCGGCGTGCGGTGCCTCGGGATAATATTGGGGTGCCTCGCGGCGATCGAACATGCCGTAATCGCGGATGATGCGCACCCGCAGGGCGCGGCGCGCCTCGCCCTCCGCCGCCTCCCAGGCCGGAAGCGGCGCGGCCTCTTCCAAGGGGAACAACAGCAGGCTTTTGCCGGGTGCGTAGATGCTGTCGTAGATCTCGCAGTGCGCGAGATCGATGCCGGAGTCGGCCAGAAGAGCCGACAGTTCCTCTTCCGCAAGAAACGCCCCGGCGGAGGCGGTCATCGCCACCTCCAGGATGCCGACGCCCTTGGCGCTGCCGACCTGCGTCGCGTCGAAGCGCTGCTGGAGCGGCGCCGCATCCCCGGCGCTGTCGCTCACCGCCTCGCCGATGCGCAGGTGATAATCCTCGAAGGTCTTGGTGCGCCCCAGCTCCTGCACGGCGTGGTGGCGCCCCTCGGTGCGCCAGCGCACCAGCGCCTTTTCATCCCGCCACAAAGAGAAGGACAGCAACAGGCCGGGCGTGCGGCGCGCGGAAAAACGCTCCACCGAAAGGAAGCCATCCATGGCGATCAGGCGCGGCCGCAGCTCCTGCGCGAGGGCGAGATAGGCGTCCCACTGATCGGCCCGGGGCCGGACTTCGAAAATCACCGCGAACATGCCGTTTGCCCCGCGCGCAATGGCGCCATTGCTGTGGTTGAACAAGGGTTCCGCACCTTGTGGGCGCCCTGATGAGTCTATAACATATCAGTTCGATATCAATTGCATCCAGGGGATTCGCCAATGAAAACATACCGGGGAGATCGCACCATCGACGGCGTCCACGTTACAGTGGACGATGCCCCCCTGCCAGTGCGCGAGGACATCGCCGTGCTGAGCCGCGACGGCTTCGAATGGAGCTATGAAGGCGAGGCCCCCTCCCAGCTCGCACTCGCGCTGCTGGCGGATCATCTGGGCGATCCCAAGCGCGCGCTCGCCCTGCATCGCAGCTTCATGCGCGAGGTGGTGGCCAATTTCGCCAACGAATGGGAAATGACCTCCGCCGACATCGACGCGGCGCTGATGGCGGTCGCCGCCTGAGACGAACCCGCATCGGCAGGCCCGAAAGCAAGGCGTGCCAGGGGTTCAACGCGCCCCTTGCGTCTGATATGTTAGTCATATATTAGTTTATCCAACGGCCCAGATGCGGCGGTCACGCCAGGGATGATCCCGCACCGAGAGAAGGAAGACCGCGATGGAACTGACGCAGAGCGTGATGTCGGATCGGCAGCGCAAATACCGCGCGACCTATCGCGAGCGGGTGACCGGCTGGTACAACGGCTGGCTCCACATGCTGATCATCTACACCATCGGCTTCACCGCGCTTTATGTGTACGGGTCCAATATCCATGCGGTGAAATGGTGGGAATGGTTCACCGTTCCGGTGGTCTTCCTGTTCTGCAATTTCTTCGAATGGGCACTGCATCGCTACATCATGCACCGCCCCTCGCGCATCCCGCTGTTCCGTGCGGTCTATAATCGCCACACGCTGATGCATCACCAGTTCTTCACCGAAGAAGAAATGCGCTTCGCCGATCATCACGACTGGCGCGTCACCTTCTTCCCGCCCTATGCCCTCGTCACCTTTACCCTGATGTCCATTCCGGGCGCGGTGATCCTGTCGTGGCTGATCTCGCCGAACGTGGGGTGGTTGTTCATCACCACCACCACCTCGGTCTATCTCGTCTATGAATTCATGCACTTCTGCTGCCACGTGGAAGAAAGCTGGTTCGTGCGCAACATGCCGTTCGTGAATACGATCCGCCGGCACCACACCGCCCATCACGACCAGTCGATCATGATGGAGCGCAACATGAACCTCACCTTCCCCATCATGGACTGGCTGTTCGGCACGTCCGACCTCGATCGCGGGCTGGTCGGCCATATCTTCAACGGCTACGACACGAGCCGCGTGAAGACCAACATGCGCCGCACCGCGCGCACCCCGCGCCCGCAGGCCACCTCTCGCTCGGTCGCCGCCGAATGAGCGCCATCGAGCCCAATGTCGCCGCGCTCTTGTGGTTCGCCTTGCTGTGGACCGCCACCTGCCTCGGCTTCCTCATCCTGTGCGGCATGTATCCCATGCACACCCGCCCGGAGGCCGCCCGCAAGTCGGGCGCCCTCGCCCTCATCGTGCTCAACAGCGCCCTTTGGCTGGCGCTCGCGGCCGGTACGCTCGTCTTCGGCTATGGCGAATTGCGTATCACGACGCTGATCGTGGTGGGCGGCCTCGTGATGCTGTTCGCGCCCGCCCCGTTCGAGGCCATGCCGGCCATATGGCGGGACGGACGGCGCGGGCTCGCCGCTTTGCTGGCGGTGCAGGTGGCGGGCCTCGCGGTGTGGCTCGCGATCAGCCAGGCCGGTGCCCCGCTGGTCTGACGGCGATGTGCGCGCCGCAAAACCAAGAGCTTTCTTCGAAGGACCAAGGCCATGCCCTTTCACATCAAGTTCGGCCTCTCGATCATCGTCCTGCTTGTGGCGGCTGCGGGCTATGCCTTGCAGGCGCACCTCGGCCAGACGATGCCGAAATACGCGGTCGCGTTCCTGGGCGTCTTCATGGTGATCGCCATGTGGGTGTTCCCGGAGGTGGAGCGCAAGAAGATCGACCGCCGCTGACCGCGCCCGGCGCGGCGGACGCCGTTCTGCCCTGATCGACGCGCGCCGCTTCCCCCTTCGCCTCCGGCCGCTTGCGCTGCCGGGGGCGCTTTCGTCGGCACCCGGGTTCGGGGTGGGCGCGGCGCCCATCTTGAAAAGGATGGCGCTCCGCCCGCCGGCCGATCATAAAGTCCCCAGCCGCGACGCGCCGGGAGACCGCCATGACCCACACCTTCGCCGACCTCCGCATCGGAGAGGCAGCGGGCATCCCATGGCCCTTCCCGGCACCGGCCCGCAGGCGTCCTGACGGCCCGGCGCGCGGGCGCCGCATGACCGCCGGCCGGTAACGGCCCGCCCGGCCATGACCCAGACCTCGGCGATTTTCGACCTCGCCATCATCGGCGGCGGCGTCAACGGCTGCGGCATCGCCCGCGATGCGGCGGGGCGCGGCGCGTCCGTGGTGCTGTTTGAAAAGGGCGATCTCGCCTGCGGCACCTCCTGCGCCTCCACCAAGCTGATCCATGGCGGACTGCGCTATCTCGAACAGTACGAATTCCGCCTGGTGCGCGAGGCGCTGATGGAGCGCGAGATCCTGTGGGGCCTCGCGCCCCACATCATCTGGCCGCTGCGCTTCGTGCTGCCCTATCTGCCCGGCCTGCGCCCGGCCTGGATGCTGCGGCTCGGCCTGTTCCTCTACGACCATCTCGGCGGGCGCCATCTGTTGCCGCCCTCGTGCATGCTGAACCTGAAGCACGACCCGGCCGGCGCACCGCTGCGGGCGGACCTCAGGCGCGCGTTCGAATATTCCGACTGCTGGGTGGAGGATTCCCGCCTCGTGATGCTCAACGCGCTGGACGCGAAGGAGCGCGGCGCCGACATCCGGCCGGGCACGCGGGTGGTGGGCGCGGTGCGTGCGGACGGGCTCTGGCACATCGAGACGGAAAGCGGCGGCGTGCGGGAGAGCGTGCGCGCCCGCATCCTGGTGAATGCCGCCGGGCCGTGGGTGTCCCATGTGCTGGACACGCTGAACCTGCACGAGCGCGCCCATGTGCGGCTGGTCCAGGGCAGCCATATCGTGGTGCCGCGCCTGTTCGACCATGACCGCTGCTACATTTTCCAGAATGCCGACGCCCGCATCATCTTCGCCATCCCCTATGAGGGCGATTTCACCCTGATCGGCACCACGGACCAGGATTTTGCCGGGAGCGTGGACGATGTGCGCGCGAGCCCGCGGGAGATCGCCTATCTCTGCGCGGCGGCGAGCGAATATTTCACCACGCCGGTCGCGCCCGAGGACGTGGTCTGGAGCTATAGCGGCGTGCGCCCGCTCTATGACGACGGCGCGAGCAAGGCGCAGGAAGCCACCCGCGACTATGTGCTGGTGCTCGATGCGCCGCACGGGGCCGCGCCCCTGCTTAGCGTGTTCGGCGGCAAGATCACCACCTATCGCCGGCTGGCGGAAAGCGCGCTGGCAAAGCTGCATGCCCATCTGCCTGCCGCGCGGCGCGGCGCGCGCCCTTCTACCGCCCGCCCGTGGACCGCAACCGCTCCCCTGCCCGGCGGCGATTTCGAGAAGACGCGGTTCGACGCTTTGGTGGCGGAGCTGGAGGGGCAATATCCCGCCCTCGCGCCCGGCCTGCTGCGCCGCCTCGCCCGCGCCTATGGCACCCGCGCCCGTCGCCTGCTGGAGGGTGTCTCCACACCAGCTGACCTCGGCGCCTCGTTCGGCGCCGACCTTCATGCCCGCGAGGTGGATTATCTCATGGACCAGGAATGGGCGCGCTGCGCCGCCGACATCCTCTGGCGCCGCTCCAAGCTCGGCCTGCGCCTATCGGCCGAGCAGGCGGCGACGCTGGAGGCTTATATGGCCGCGCGGCGCCAAGGACCGCACACTCCCTAAAAACCGCGCCAGAAAAACCTCGGGGGAAACATGGCCACCTACATTCTCGCCATCGACCAGGGCACCACCTCCTCGCGGGCGATCCTGTTCCGTCCCGACACCTCCATCGCCGCCGTGGCGCAGGAAGAATTGCCGCAACATTATCCCGCGTCCGGCTGGGTGGAGCAGGAGGCGGAAGACATCTGGGGCACCACGCTCCGGGTGTGCCGCGCCACGCTCGCGCAGGTCGGCGCCGTGGCGGGCGACATCGCCGCCATCGGCATCACCAACCAGCGCGAGACCACCCTGATCTGGGATCGCGCGACCGGCGAAGCGATCCACCGCGCCATCGTCTGGCAGGATCGCCGCACCGCGCCCGTGTGCGCGCGCCTGGACGCCGAGGGCCACGCCGCGATGGTGAGCGCCAAGACCGGGCTGCTGATCGACCCCTATTTCTCCGCCACCAAGATCGCCTGGATGCTCGACGAGGTGCCCGGCGCGCGGGCGCGGGCCGAGCGCGGGGAACTGGCCTTCGGCACGGTGGACGCCTTCCTGCTCTATCGCCTCACGGGCGGCCGCGTGCATGCCACCGATGCCACCAATGCCGCGCGCACCCTCCTGTTCGATATCCACGCCGGCGCCTGGGATGAGGACCTGCTTGCCCTGTTCGGCGTGCCCGGCGCCTTGCTGCCGCAGGTGCGCGACAGCTCCGGCCTGTTCGGCACCACGGACGCGGGCCTGTTCGGCGCCGCCATTCCCATCTGCGGCATAGCGGGCGACCAGCAGGCGGCCATGGTGGGGCAGGCCTGCTTCGCGCCGGGCATGGTGAAATCCACCTATGGCACCGGCTGCTTCGCTTTGCTCAACACCGGGGCGACGCCCGTCGCCTCCCGCAACCGCCTGCTCACCACCATCGCCTATCAGCTGGAGGGACGGCGCACCTATGCGCTGGAGGGGGCGATCTTCGTCGCCGGCGCGGCGGTGCAATGGCTGCGCGACGGGCTCGGGGTGATCGCCCATGCCCACGAGACCGGCGCGCTCGCCGCCGCCGCCGACCCGGAGCAGGACGTGATCCTGGTGCCGGCCTTCGTCGGCCTCGGCGCACCTCACTGGCGGCCGGACGTGCGCGGCGCCCTGTTCGGCCTCACCCGCGCCACCGGGCCGAAGGAGCTCGCCCGCGCGGCGCTGGAGAGCGTGTGCTTCCAGACCGTGGACCTCATCACCGCCATGCGGGCCGACTGGGCCGGGCAAGAGGAGGAGACCGTGCTGCGGGTGGACGGCGGCATGAGCGCTTCCGATTTCACCATGCAGCGGCTCGCCGACCTGCTGGGCGCGCCGGTGGACCGGCCTTGCGTGCAGGAGACCACCGCGCTCGGCGCCGCCTATCTCGCCGGCCTTGCCTGCGGCGTCTT
The DNA here is from genome assembly GCF_043195145.2 of Roseixanthobacter pseudopolyaromaticivorans. Classification (NCBI taxonomy): domain Bacteria; kingdom Pseudomonadati; phylum Pseudomonadota; class Alphaproteobacteria; order Hyphomicrobiales; family Xanthobacteraceae; genus Roseixanthobacter; species Roseixanthobacter pseudopolyaromaticivorans. The sequence goes on along the minus strand of NZ_CM195539.1, from coordinate 409,880 downwards.
CCCCGCTCCCGAGGCATTCGCCGCGCGATGGCAGCTGGACCGGCGCTTCACCCCGCAGATGAGCGAAGCGGCCCGCGCCGCCCGGCTCGCGGCCTGGGCGTCCGCCGTGAAGTGCCTCGCGCCGAAATCGGCAACATGACTGCGGATTTCCGCACACTTCGGCTCGCCGAAAAGTCGCGCGCCGAATATTGGGCGAAATCGCGCGTCGAAGAGGTTTCATGCAGCGGAAATTCACGCGATTTTCGCCGAAACAACGTCATTATGTTGCAGTTTCATGACGTGACATGGCGCAAAGACATCGGCGGCCGGCGCAGGGTAATCTTTGAAGATGAACCCGCGATGGTATCGAAATCATGTCCTCACATGCCCGCCCTCCGGTTTTCCCGACAGCGATCCCCGGGCCCCTGCCCGCCCTTGATGCGACAGCCGTCACCCTGCCTGTTGCGACGGAGGCGAGCGCAGAACTGAAGGAAAAGCTGCGTATCAGCCACGTCAATTTTCGCTATGGAAACGAATTGGCGCTGCGGGATGTCAGTATCCCCATCTATGAGCACAAGGCGACAGCGTTCATCGGCCCCTCAGGATGCGGAAAATCAACGCTCCTGCGCATCCTCAACCGTATGTATGATCTGTATCCCGATCAGCACGTCACCGGCTCCGTCTTCATGGACGGGCAGGATATTCTCTCCCACAGTGTCGATGCCATCGCGTTGCGGGCCAAGATCGGCATGGTGTTCCAGAAGCCGACGCCCTTCCCCATGTCGATCTATGACAATGTCGCTCTGGGCCTGCGCCTCAACGAAGAACTCTCGCAATCTGAATTAGATGGCCGGGTCGAGGAGGCCCTGCGGCGGGCCGCTCTGTGGGAGGAGGTCAAGGATATCCTCCCACAGAGCGGCCTCAGCCTCTCGGGCGGGCAGCAACAACGCCTGTGCATTGCGCGGACCATCGCCGTCGAGCCCGAAGTCGTCCTGCTGGACGAACCCTGTTCTGCCCTCGATCCGCTGACGACGGCGAAGATCGAAGAGACCATCGACGAGTTGAAGGCCGACTATACGATCGTGATCGTCACCCACAACATGCAGCAGGCCGCGCGCGTCTCCGAATACGTGGCTTTTATGTATCTCGGGGAGATCGTCGAGTTCGGCCCGGCACAGCAGATCTTCACGATGCCCCGGGACGAGCGCACCCGCCGCTACATCACCGGCCGCTTCGGCTAGGGCTGCCCATGCAACGCCCAGGCAAGCCGATGCCGGAACAATCAAGCAACTGTCGTCGGCCGTCCCTGTGAGCGCACCGCGCTCCCTTGCGCCGACGTTTTCTGGCGCAAAGGGGCACGCGATGTTTGGAGCCTTGCTCCGTAAGCTTTCACCGGACGCGGACACAGCCGTCCGCCCGCTCGAAGTCGCCGCTCCCGCAGCCGTCCAAATCCCGGAGAGCCCCAGCACGGAGACCTCGTCGGACCAGATCATCTCCTTGATCGAGGCTGATATTCGTCGCGCCCGAGCACGTCTCGCCGAGACCGCCGCGCAAATGGCCGCCGCCTGCACCGACGGCGTGCGCGGCACCGAGGCCATTCGCAGCGACAGCGACCGTCTCGCCGGAAAGACCGAACAGGCCAAGACCAGCGCGGCCGAACTCACCGGCGCCCTCACCGCCCTGGCCAGCACCAATGACGAGATCGGCCGGCAGGCGCACGCCTCCGACGAACTCGCCACCCGCGCTGGTGAGGCCGCATCCCAAGCCTCTGGCGCCATTGTCGAATTGCGCTCGGCCATCGGCGAGATCAAGGCCGTGGTCTCGCTCATCGCCGATATCGCCAGCCAGACCAACCTGCTGGCCCTCAACGCCTCCATCGAGGCCGCCCGCGCTGGGGCGGCAGGCGCGGGCTTCGCCGTGGTGGCGAGCGAGGTCAAGGGACTCGCTTCGGCCACCCATCGCGCCACCGGGGAGATCGGCGCGAAGATCGACCGGCTGATGCGCGCGGCCGAAACCAGCACTGACGCAGTCAGCCAAGCCATTGAGGCAGTGGGAGAAATACGCCCCGTGGCGTCTGCGGTCGCCGATGCGGTCGCGGGTCAGGCAGACAGCATCGCCGATATCGGCCGGGCCGCTGCCCTGGCGCGCACCTTCGCCGACGATGTCGATGCCGGCGCCCGCTCTATCCGCGCCGCCACCATAGAAGCCGCCTCCGCGGGTGCGACCATCGAAGCCGCGAGCGGCGCCATGGGCCGTGGCGCGGAGGAGATGTCGCGCCACCTTCTGACGGTGCTGCGCCAGACTCCCATGGGCAATCGCCGCCGGCATCCGCGCTGGCCCGTCGAAATTCCCGGCCGCATCACCGCCGCCGGTGCCGATCTGCGCGTGAAGACCATCGACCTCTCGCTCGGCGGGGCCCTTTTGGCATTGCAGGAGGGGACTTTGCGAGAAGGGCAGTCGTGCACGCTGGAGCTGACCGGCCTCTCGCCCCTGCCCTGCCGGGTCGTGGGCCTCAGCCCGCTCGGTTGTCACCTGGCGTTCGACCAGGTCGGCGCGCCCGCCGTCACGGCCCAGCTCGCCTTGGTCGCGAAATCCTACGGAACCATCATCGCGCGGGCCCAGCGCGGCGCCGCCGCAATCTCGGCCGCGCTGGAAAATTGCGTAAAAAGCGGCAGACTTACCCTGGACGACCTGTTCGACACCGAGTACCGCGTGATCGAGGGCAGCGACCCTGTCCAGTATGAAGTCCGCGCCTTGCGGGTGCTCGATCAGACCCTGCCGGCGATCCAGGAGCCGATTCTCAAGGAGGAGGCCAGCCTCTCCTTCGCGGCGGCGGTGGACATCAACGGCTACCTGCCGGTGCACAATGCCCAATATGCACAGCCTCAGCGCCGTGGCGACCGGGCCTGGAACATGGCCAATGCCCGGAACCGCCGCATCTTCGATGACCGCGCCGGCCTGCTCGCGGCCCGCAACACCGACCCGCAGCTGATCCAGGTCTATGCCCGCGACCTCGGCGACAAGGTGGTGGTGATGCGGGAAGTGGATGTGCCGATCAACGTGGCTGGCCGCCATTGGGGCGGCTTCCGCACCGCCTATCGGCTCTGAGCGCCGCCAGGGCGGCGCCCAGATTTTGAGGTGTCAGGCCGGAATCGGACCGAGATAATCCAGCTTGCCCACCGCCACGCCGGTATGCCGCAGCAGAGCATGGGCGGTCGCGACGTGGAAGAAGAAGTTGGGCAGGGCAAAGTCCAGCAGATAACGGTCGCCGCCGGTAAAGGTGGTGGTGCGCACCGTGATCGCCTTCGCCTCGCTGCCGACGAAAGAAGCCGGATCGAGGCTTTCCAGATAGGCGATGGTGTTGCGGGTGCGCGCGACAAGTTCGGGAATGGTGGTTTCGGTGTCCTCGAACTTCGGCGCGGGCGTGCCGGACAGCCGCTCGCCGGAAGCCTTGGACGTATCACTCGCCCGCTGGACCTGGCCCGCAAGCGTGAGCATGTCGGGATAGAGGCGGGTGGAGGGAAGGGCTTCGGGCTTGAAGCCGCGCTCCTCGGCGAAGGCGGCGCCCTTCTCCAGCTCCACCAGCAGGGCGTTGAGCCCGCGCAGGAAAACCGGAACCGAAACCTGGTACATGGAAAGTGCTGTCATGGCTGATGCCTGATCGTGTGGGGACTGATGGGCGGACTTGTAGACCGCTTCGTGCGACGCCCCCAACACAAAGCTGTCAGCCCGGCCCCGCCGCCTGCCGCGTGAGGCGGGTGGAATAGCTGTAGCGGTCGGCGGGATGGACGCTGATGGAGACTTCAACCATATCCTGTGGGCTGAGGATGTATTGCCGGCGGATTTCGAGCGCATGCGCGCCGGCCTGCGCCTTCAAGGGGCCGGCGACCCGTTCGGGAATGCCTCCGGCCTTGATGTCCTGCCGGATCTCGCGCATCCGCCGCCCGGAAATCTCCTCCACCAGCGTACTGTAGATGCCGGCGTGGCCGGCCATCTTCTCGCGCACCTCGGCGGAAAAGACGCCGTCGATATAGACGTCGGTCCAGCAGATCGGCAGCACGTCCCCCGGCACGATACGCAGGCTGGAGATGCGCAGCCAGCGGTGTCCCGGCTTGCAGCCGAGCTTCTGCGCCAGCTCGGCGTCCGCCACCACGTCCGCGACCTCCTGGGTGTGGCGCTCCGTCTCCACGCCGAACTGCTGCACCGCCTCGACGGTCGCGAGGGTCTGCACGAAGCCGCCGCTGCGGCTCACCGGCACCGCCGCCTCCACCCGCGTGCCCGCGCTTCGGCGGCGGCTCACGAGACCGGAGGCCTCCAGCTCGCGCATGGCGGCACGCACCGTGGACCGGCTGACCGAGAACTGGTCCGCAAGCTCGAACTCGTTCGGCAGGAAGGACCCCACGGGATGGCGACCGCTGGATATCGCTTCGGCAAGGGCGCGGGCGACGTAGGCGTATCGCGTCTCCAAGGTGGGGAATCTCCTTTTGCTTCGGGACTTCATGAAAGCCCGACCGGCGCCACCCCCGTCAAGCCAGACGATTGACACGCCTTTTATGTTGGTACAATAAATTATGTACGAACATAACTTTCTCGGAGGATCCCCCTTGGCCAGCACGGTCTTCGATTCCGCCTTGTTCCGCGACATGTTCGGCACCGCCGAAATGCGGGCGGTGTTCACCGACGAGGCGCTCGTGGGGCGCTATCTCGAAGCGGAAGCCGCGCTCGCCCGTGCCCAGGCGCGCACCGGGACGATTCCGAAGGACGCGGCGGAGGCCATCGACCTTGCCTGCCGCACCATTCAGATCGATTTCAACAAGCTGCGGGAAGAAACCGAGATCGTCGGCTATCCCATCCTGCCGCTGGTGCACCAGCTGGCCGCGGCGGCGGGTTCGGCGGGTGGGTTCGTCCATTGGGGCGCCACCACCCAGGACATCATGGACACCGCCAATGTCCTGCAGATCCGCGCCGCCCTCGACATCGTCGACCGCGACCTGAAAGAGGTCCGCGAGATCCTGGCGGAGATGGCGAAAAAGTATCGCGACACGCCCATGGCCGGCCGCACCCATCTCCAGCAGGCCCTGCCGGTGACCTTCGGCTATAAGGCGGCAGTGTGGCTCTCCTCCATTGACCGGCACATCGAGCGCGTCGCCCAGGCGCGCCCGCGCATCCTGCTCGGCGAATTCTCCGGCGCCGCTGGCACGCTCGCCTCCATCGGCGAAGGCGGGCTGGAAATGCAGCGCCTGTACTGCGAGGAACTGGGTCTCGCCCAGCCCGCCATCACCTGGCACGTGGCGCGCGACGGCATCGCCGAGGCGGTGAGCCTGCTCGGCCTCATCACCGGCACGCTGGGCAAGATCGCCACCGACGTCATGCTGATGGCGGCCACCGAGTTCGGCGAGGTTTCCGAACCCTTCGTGCCGGGGCGCGGCGCATCCTCCACCATGCCGCAGAAGCGCAACCCCATCTCCAGCGAGCTGATGCTCGCTGCCGCCAAGGCGGTGCGCCAGCACGTCGCCACCATGCTCGACGGCATGATCCACGATTTCGAGCGGGCGACAGGCCCCTGGCACCTGGAATGGGTGTCGCTGCCGGAAAGCTTCCTGCTGACCGCGTCCGCCCTCTCGAACGCCAAGTTCATGCTCGCAGGCCTCGTGGTGCACGAAGATCGCATGCGGAAAAACCTCGGCCTCACCCACGGCCTGATCGTGGCCGAGGCGGTGATGATGGCGGCGGCGCCCAAGCTCGGCCGCCAGCATGCCCATGACGTGGTCTATGACGCCTGCCGCACGGCCATCGAGGGCGGCCAGGATCTCGCCGACCTGCTGACGCAGGTGCCGCAGATCGTCGAGGCGCTGGGCGGCGTGGAGGCCATCCGGACCCATTGCGACCCGGCCAATTACCTCGGCTTGTCCGGCGCCATGGTGGACCGGGTTCTCGCCGGCCCCGCACCCACACCTGTGAAGCGTGACGCCGCCTGAGGCGGCTTCACGTACGGATTTCGCCAAGGCAGCACAAGAACGCCACGCACCGTAGAATTCAGATCTTCAGGGAGACGCCAATGGCCACGATGGCAACCACCGACGGCACGGTTTCGCCGCCCCCGGGAACAACAGTGAAGAAGAAGAAATCGATCTGGGGCAACCTCGGCTTCCAGGTTGCCATCTCCATGGTGCTGGGCATTAGCGTCGGCCTCATATGGCCGGAATTCGGCGCCTCGCTGAAGGTGCTGGGCGACATCTTCCTGCGCCTCATCAAAACCGCCGTCGCCCCGCTGGTGTTTCTCACGGTGGTCGTCGGCATCGTCGCTGCAGGCGACATCAAGCGCGTCGGCAAGGTGGGGCTGCTGGCGATGATCTATTTCGAGATTGTCTCCACCATCGCGCTCGCGGTCGGCCTCATCTTCGGCAACCTCTCGGGCGTCGGCAAGAACCTTGGCCACATCACCGCCCCGGCGGCGGCGGCCAAGGGCGCGGCGGCGGCAGCGAAGGCAGCCGAAGGCTCGCACACCACCTTCGACCAGTTCGTACTGAACATTTTTCCCGACAATTTCATCGGCGCCTTCGCCCGCGGCGAGTTGCTGCAGGTGCTGGTGATCGCCCTGATCTTCGGCTTCGGCCTGATGGCCCTCAAGCCCGAGAAGCGCGCGCCCATCGAGGCCGGGCTCAACACCATTTCCACCGCCTTCTTCGAGTTCATCCACATCATCATGCGGCTCGCCCCCATCGGCACATTCGGCGCGGTGGCCTATGCGGTGGGCGCCAACGGCACGGCGGTGCTGATCTCGCTCGCCTATTTCGTGGCGGCCTTCTACGTGCTCATCATCGGCTTCATCATCGTGGTGTTCGGGGCGGTATGCGCGCTGTTCCGCATCAACCTGTTCCATCTGCTGCGCTTCATCCGCGACGAGATCATCATCATGCTCGGCACGGCGTCCTCGGAAAGCGTGCTGCCGCGCCTGCTGGAAAAGCTCCCCCTCTACGGCGCCTCCAAGCAGACCGTCGGCCTGGTGATGCCGACAGGCTACGCCTTCAATCTCGACGGCACCTCGCTGTTCATGTCCATGGGCATCGTGTTCCTCGCCAATGCCTATAACGTGCCGTTGAGCTGGGAGCAGGAGCTGGGCATCCTCGCCATCATGCTGCTCACCTCCAAGGGCGCGGCGACCGTCTCCGGCGGCTCGTTCGTCGTGTTCGCGGCAACCGTCACGGCAACGGGCATCCTGCCAGTGGACGGCCTCGCGCTGATCTTCGGCGTCTATCGCTTCCTCTCCATCGCGCTTGCAACCTGCAACGTCATCGGCAATGCGGTGGCGACCGTGGTGGTGGCCAAGCTCGCGGGTGAATTCGACGAAACGGCGCGCAGCCGCCTCGATGCGGCAGAAGCCACCCTTTAAAACACGCTTGAAGGGGAGGCCGCGCGCCTCCCCACTCTTTTTGGAAACGCCGCTCCATGTCCCAGCTTCCCCGTATCGAGAATGATGCCTTCGGCCCGGTCGAGATTCCCGCCGGCCGCTATTGGGGAGCGCAGACGCAGCGCGCGCTTGCCGTTTTCGACGTGGGCGAGGAGCATTTTCCCGCCAGCCTCATCCATGCCTTCGGCCTGCAGAAGATTGCCGCCGCCCGCGCGAACCTGCGGCTCGGCGTGCTCGACCCCGCCCTCGCACAGGCCATCGAAGCGGCCGCGGCGGAGGTGCTGGCGGGGCGGTTCGACGACCATTTCCCGCTGCGCATCTGGCAGACCGGCTCCGGCACCCAGACCAATATGAATGCCAACGAGGTGATCGCGAACCGCGCCAACGAGCTGCTGGGCCAGCCGCTCGGCACCAAAGCGCCGGTGCATCCCAACGATCACGTGAACCGCTCTCAATCCTCCAACGACAGCTTTCCGACCGTGATGCACATCGCCACGGTGCAGGACTTGCGGGCGCGCCTGCTGCCCGCACTCGCCGAACTGCACGGCCAGCTGGCCATCAAGGCATCGACGTTCGCCGACGTGCTCAAGATTGGCCGCACCCATCTGATGGACGCCGTGCCCATGACCATGGGCCAGGCGTTCGATGCCTTCGCGCGGCAGATCGCGAACGGCATGGCGCGCATCGAAAGCGCGCTGCCCCGCCTGTGCGTGCTGCCCCAGGGCGGCACGGCGGTGGGCACCGGGCTCAATGCGCCGGTCGGCTTCGATGCCGCTTTCTGCGCGGAAGCGAGCGCACTCGCCGGCGTCACCTTCTCTCCCAATCCCAGCAAGTTCGAGGGTATGGCCGCCCACGATGCGCTGGTGGAGGCCTCGGGCGCGCTGAACGTGGTCGCGGTCTCCATGATGAAGATCGCAAACGACATCCGCCTGCTGGGCTCAGGGCCGCGCTGCGGGCTCGGCGAACTCATCATCCCCAATGACGGGCTGACCTCCTCCATCATGCCCGGCAAGCGCAACCCGACCATTGGCGAAGTGGTGGTGCAGGCGGCGTTCCAGGTGATGGGAAACCACGCCACGGTGACCGCCGCCGGGGCCTCCGGCAATTTCGAGCTGAACGTCGCCAAGCCGGTGCTGATCTACAATGTGCTCCAATCGATCCGCATCCTCGCGGACAGCGCCCACATCTTCGCCTCCCGCCTGATCGCCGATCTCGACGTGGACCGCGCGCGGCTTGCGGACAATGTGGCGAACGCGCTGCTGGTGGTCACCGCGCTCAATCCGGTGATCGGATATGACAAGGTGGCGCAGATCACCACCAAGGCGCTGGATGCGGGCATGACGCCGCGCGCGGCCGCGATCACCCTCGGCTATCTCTCCGGCGAGGATTACGACCGGCTGGTGGACCCGACCCTCATGACGCGGCCCCAGGCTTAGGACCCCCGGCGCCGCAGAACAGGGTGCTGCGGAGCCGCCCGCGCCCCTATTCCCCCGCCATGTCGCCCATGGAGGCGGCGGCGGGGTGCGGCTCTCCGACCTCGGTCACCTGAACCGGGATGAGCCACGTCACCGCCGCCGTCAGCAGGGCGACGAGGAAGACCCCCCAGAAGGTCACGTGCAGCGCCTGCTCGAACACCGCCATGACGGTGGCGTCGTCGTGCACCGCGAGCAGGCCGGTGGTCTGGCCGAGCACCGCGTGGACCCGGTGGGCCAGTTCGGCGGTGGAGAAATGCAGCAGGCCGAGATTCAGCATCGCGCCCACGACCGTCGCGCCAAGGACGCTGCCGAGACTGCGCGCAAAGATGTTCGAGGCGGTGGCGCTGCCGCGCATGGACCATTCCACGCTCTCCTGAATCAACACGATGCAGGTGAAACTCGTGGTGCCCATGCCGATGCCGACCACGAACGAGCCAATTCCCGCAAGGATGGGGTGGCTGGTCGGAGAAAGAAACAGCAGGATCGCGCACCCCGCGGGAAGCATCAAGCTCACCCCGCGCAGCGCCCGGCGCAGCCCGAACACACGGTAGAGACGCATGGATTGGCTCACCGCCAGCGGCCAGCCGAGGATCAGCATGGTGAGCGCCAGCCCCGCCACCACCGGCGAATAGCCAAGCACGCCTTGGACATAGAGCGGCAGGATGGTGGTCAGTCCAATCAGCAGGATACCAACCAGCAGCGCGGTGATGTTGCAGGTTGCAATCAACCGCCGCCGCCACAGGTCGAAGGATATGATCGGCTCGGCCGCGCGCCGCTCCTGCCACAGGAACAGCAGGCCGAAGACGACGAACAGCGCGCCGAAGCCGGCGATGACGGAGAATGTGCTGTCGGTCTCGCTCAGCACGATCAACAGGGAAGCGATCGACACGCTGAACAGGCCGGCGCCGAGATAATCGATCTGCGTGGTCCGAGGCTCGACCTTTTCGTGCAGGAAAAACACGAAGCCCGCCACCGAGAGAACCCCGATGGGGATGTTCATCCAGAAGATCCAGGCCCAGGAGACATAATCCACCAGTAAACCGCCGACCAAGGGGCCCACCACCGCCGAGCCCGCCCACACGCTGGCGAGCATGCCTTGCACCCGGCCCCGCTCCTCCAGGCGATAGAGATCGCCGACCAACGTAATCGTCAGCGGCTGGATCGCTCCCGCCCCGATGCCTTGCAGCAGGCGGAACGCCACCAGCGAAAACATGGACCATGCAAAGCCGCACAGGAGCGAGCCGCCGAGAAACAACAGCGTGCCGCAGATCAGCACCGGCTTGCGGCCGAATATGTCGGCAAGCTTGCCGTAGATCACCGTGGTGACAGTCTGGGCGAGGAGGAAGGCGGAAAACACCCAGCTATAATGCCCGAAGCCGCCGAACTGGCCGACGATGCTCGGCATCGCGGTCGCGACGATGGTCGATTCCACTGCAACCATGAAGGTGCTGAGCAGAATAGAGGCCACCAGATAGACGCGATGACTTTGTGGAACTGCGACGGACATGGACGACCTGGGCTCGCGAAATCGGGGCCCTCCGAACCCGGTTCGAGAATCGGGGATGTCGCCGGCACATAAAGGCGCGGACGCGACCATCAAACGAAGGAGCTGGTGTTGCAATTCAAAGGCTTATGAATACGGCGCGCCGGCGCGACGCCAGCAGCAGGCGCAAGAAAGCCTCGGGCCCCGTTCTGTACAAGACACAATTTTGCATGGCTTGCGGGCGGGGTTCCCGCCTCGGGTTCTGCCGGGAGAGCCAGGCCGTGGCAGCCCTTGCGCCGGCACGCGGCGGGGGCGAGGGGGCGGCATTGAACGGAAGACGGGCCCGTTATCCGATCACACAGAGGTGAACGGATAACGGCTCACGGCACTATTGGGCGGTCCACCCGCCGTCGACGGCGAGCAAGGTGCCGGTGCAGAAACTGGACTCGTCGCTGGCGAGGAACAGCATCGCATTCGCGATCTCGTCCGGCCTGCCCAGGCGCTTCATGGCCTGCCGCCCTTCGAGGCCAGCGCGCAGCGCGGCCGCGTCCGGGCTGGTGCGGAACATCTCGTCGAAGAAGGGGGATTCGATGGTGCCGGGCGCCACCGCATTGATGCGCAGCCCCTGGTCCACATGGTCGAGCGCCATGGCGCGGGTCATCGCCGCCACCGCGCCCTTGGAGGTGACATAGGCCGCCCGATCGCGGATGCCCACCGTCGAAACCGCGGAGGCGGTGTTCACGATCACGCCGCCGCCTTGCCGCACCATGTGGGGAATGGCGTATTTGCAGCCGAGGAAGACGCCGCGCACATTCACGGCCATGAGCGCGTCGAAATCCTCCACCTCGGTCTCGACCACGCTGCCGGGAATGCCGTAGCCGGCATTGTTCACCAGAATATCGATGCGGCCCCGCGCGCTCACGATGCCGTCGATGGCGGCGCGCATGTCGGCCGCGTTCGAGACATCGGCCCGCACCGCATGGGCCGTGCCGCCGTCCTGTGCGATCCGGGTCGCGGTGGCGAAGGCCGCCTCTTCGTCGCGGTCCACCACCGTCACATGGGCCCCTTCTTGCGCGAACAGAAGGCAGGCCCGCGCGCCGATGCCGGAGCCGCCGCCGGTGATGACGGCAATCTTATTGTTCAACCGACCCATGGTTTCCTCGCCCTTTAAATCCTGCCGGCCGGGACACGGGGGAGCGCCCCGGCCGGCAAGGTCGCATGCGCTCACGCAGCTCTGTCAAGGGCACCTTCGCGGGTGACACCCGCCTCGGTGAGCGCCCGGCGCAGGCGATCGAGTTCGGCTTGCGGCAGCTTCATCAGCGGCGCGCGCACCACCGCGCGCTCCTGGCGGCCGAGCATGACGAGGCATTCCTTCATGCGGTTGTGCATGTCCAGGAACGGCGGCGCGTAGAAAGCCTGCGCCAGGGGATAGATGCGGTCGTTGATCTCCTGCGCGAGCGCGAGATCGTCGGCTTGCACCGCCCGCCACAGGGCCACCTGAAGGTCCGGGATCACGCTGCCGGCGCCCGAGAGCAGCCCGTTGCAGCCCATGGTCAGCGAGGCCATCAGCCAGGAGGAGTGCGTGGTCAGCACATTCACCGGCTTCGCCAGCGCCTGGAAGGTGCGGATATGGCGCTCATGGAGCATGGGATTGTTGGACCAATCCTTGATGGCCCGGATGCTCGGCACCTTTTCGAACAGCTTCAGCAAAGTGTCGAACGGGTAGTGAACCCCGGAGGCTTCCGGATAGGCAAAGCAGATGATCGGTAGGTCGGGCGCGGCATCGGCGATGGCGCTGTAATGCGCGATGGCCATTTCCGGGCGCAGGTGCCCGCCCATGGACAGGGTGTTCGGCGGGAACACCAGCAGCGCGGACGCGCCTTCCTGCGCGCCCATGCGGGCCAGGCGCGCCGCTTCCGCCGTGCCGTCCGCATAGACGCCGGAAATCAGCGGCAGGCGCGCGCCGATCTCGTCCAGCGAGACGGCGAGGATACGCTTCTGGTCCTCGAACGAGCAGGCGTGCACTTCGGAGGCATGGCCATTGACCGTGATGGCGGAAAGCCCGTCCACGGCGGCGACATCGCGCAGGTGGCGGCGCGTCTCGCCCTCATTGATGGAGAAATCCTCGTTCAACGCGAGCAGGGTGGCGGGAATGACGCCGTGGGGCACGTAATCCTTGAAACGGGGCATGTTCGGCACTCCTATGGAAATTCGAGCGGGGTTCAGTGGCGCCAGAGGCCGCCGGCGACGGTGAGGGCTTGCCCGGTCATGTAGGCGGCCGCGTCGGAGGCCAGGAACGCGGCGACGCCCGCCACATCCTCGGGCACGCCGAGCCGGCCGAGCGGGATCGCCGCGACGCGCTTGTCCGAGCCTTCGAGGCCGAGCCGGAGCGCGTCTTCCTCGCCGCGCGCCCGCATGGCGGTGTCGGTGATGATGCCGGGGCAGATGGCATTGACCGTGATGCGGCGCGGCGCCAGTTCCAGCGCCAGGCTTTCGGTGAGGCCGAGGATCGCGAACTTGGTGGCGCAATAGCCGCCGTAGAACGCCTTGCCGGACTTTCCGAGCCAGGACGACATATTGATGATGCGCCCGGTGCCCTCCTGCGCGAGCAGCGGCACCGCCGCCTGGCAGGCATGGAAGATGCCGTCCACATTGATGCGGAACATGGCCTCCCAATGGGCCTTGGGCAGATCGGCGATGGCGCCGAGGCGCATGATGCCGGCATTGTTCACCAGCACGTCGAGCCCCCCGAGGCTATCGCGCAGCGCATGGATGGCATCGCCGATGTCCTGCGCTTCGGCGACATCGGCGCGCGCGGATGCTGCCTCGCCGCCCGCGGCGACGATCAGATCCCGGGTCTGCGCCGCCGCCTGCGGATCAAGATCGATCACGCCGATGCGCGCCCCATCAGCTGCCAGACGCAGCGCGATGGCGCGCCCGATGCCCGCGCCGCCGCCGGCGATGATGGCTGCGCGCCCCGCCAGCGGCAGCGCCTGCTCGCCCTCGGCCATCACGCGGCCCGCTCTGCGCTCTGCGCGTTCTGCGTCCACTTCATGTGGTGCTTGCCGACCGCGACGGTCTCGCCGCGCTGGTTCGTGACGTCCACCTGCGCAAGCGTGCGGCGGCGCTCGGCGTCCACTTCGCTGATGGTATAGGCGACGTGGATCGTGTCGCCGAAGAACACCGGCTTGATGAAGCGGATGCCGTCATAACCGAGCGAAACCGGGGTCGAATCGATGCCCTGCTCCAGGCTCTTCTCGATCATGCGCGTGGAGGCGGTGGACATGTAGCCCACCAGCAGCGCGCCGTGGGCGATGCGCTGGCCGAACATGGAGTTCTTCATGAACTCGTCGTCCACATGGTTTCCGGAGAGATCCCCCGTGATCCCGGCGAACAGATAGACGTCGCTTTCGCCGACGGTCTTGGAGAACTTCACCTTGTCGCCGACCTTGGCGTGCATCACAGTCATGTCTTGGTCCCCAATCAGAAAAAATGCGGCGGGAGTGGTCCTCGAGGGAGCGCCCGTCAGTTGATGGCTTCCTCGCTCTCGCGATCGAAGAAATGCAGGCCACGCGGGTCGAGCCAGAGCGGGACATGGTCGTGCACGGCGATGGGGGCCTCGGGTGCGATGCGTGAGGCCATCATCAGCGTGTCGCCGGCGCGCACGCCGATCACCATTTCCGCGCCGAGCTGCTCGGTGACTTCCACGGGAGCGGAGAAGGCGGTCTCATGCCCGGCCGGGCACTGGCCGAAGCACACCTGCTCCGGCCGCACTCCGAGCGTCACCGGGCGGCAGTTGGTGCGGGCGAACATCGCGGCGCGCTGCGGCGGCAGGCGGATCGAGAAGTCCTGCGCCTCGGCGTGAAAGAAATCGCCCTTCTGGACGATATCCACCGGCAGGAAGTTCATGGCCGGCGCACCGATGAAGCTCGCGACGAAGCGGTTCTTCGGCCGGTTGTAGATGTCGAGCGGCGTGCCCACCTGCTGGATGCAGCCGTCCTTCATCACCACAACCCGGTCGCCGAGCGTCATGGCTTCCACCTGGTCGTGGGTGACATAGATGGAGGTGGTCTCCACCCGCTCGCGCAAGCGCTTCAGCTCCACACGCATCTGCGCCCGCAGCTTGGCGTCGAGGTTGGAGAGCGGCTCGTCAAACAGGAACACTTGGGGGTGGCGCACAATGCAGCGACCCAACGCCACGCGCTGCTGCTGGCCGCCGGACAATTGCTGCGGCTTGCGCGCCAGCAGCGGGCCGAGGCCGAGGATCTCGGTGGCCCGCATCACCTCCTGCTTGATCTTGTCTTCGGAAACCTTGCGGTTGCGCAGGCCGAAAGCGAGATTGTCGTAGACCGTCATGTGCTGGTAGAGCGCGTAATTCTGGAACACCATGGCGATGTCCCGGTCTTTGGGCGGCAGGTCGTTGACCACCGTGCTGCCGATCTGGATCGTACCCGTGCTGATGCCCTCCAGACCCGCCACCATGCGCAGGGTGGTGGACTTGCCACAGCCCGAGGGCCCCACCAGCACCAAAAATTCGCGATCCTGGATATGCAGGCTCACGTCCTGCACCACATGCAGCGAGCCGTAGGTCTTGCAGACATCTTTCAGAATGACTTCGGCCATTGGAAAAATCCTCCGTGATGCGCCCGTTCGGCCTACATGCGCAGGCCGCGGACGACGTATTTCTGTCCGAAGATCGTGATGAGCAGCGCCGGCAGCATGGCGAGCACGGCGGTCGCGCTCATGAGATGCCATTCGGTGCCGGTCTCGGTGACGAACTGCGCCATGGTGACGGTGATCACCGGCGTGCGCTGCGCCGTGAGGATGAGGCCGAACAGGAACTCGTTCCAGGTCCACAGCCAGGACAGGATAGCGAGCGCCGCGATGCCCGGCATGGCGGACGGCAGCGCCACCCGGCAGAACGCGCCCCAGCGGGTGCAGCCGTCGATCAGCGCCGCATGCTCCATGGAGGGGCTGATGCTGTCGAAGAAGCCCTTCATGATCCAGGAGAAGAAGCACACGTGCACCGCCACGTGAGGCAGCAGCAGTCCGAGATAAGTATCGTAGATACCGAGATTGGTCGTCACCAAATAGAGCGGCAGCACCCAGGAGATGTAGGGCACGGTGCGGAAAACATAGATGATGCCGAACCAGCTGCGTTGAATGGGCCCGGTGAAGCGCGACAGCATGTAGCCGCTGCCCACCGTGACGCCGAGCGAAGCCACCGTCGCGATGGAGGAAAGGACGAAGCTGTTCCACATGGAATGCAGCACGACTGGCTGGGCCAGCACCTCGGCGAAATTGTCGAGCGTGAATTCCCATCCTCGCCAGATGTAATACACGCCTGAAGGCGGGCGCACGGAGGTGAGCAGCAGGATCGCCACTGGCCCGATGAAAATCATCAGGATCGCGATCACCAGCAGCGCGAAGAACACCCGCCGGCCGGCGACGCCGAGAAAGCCGAAAAAGCCGCCCGCCTGGGCGCGGGGGCCGGTGGAGGAGACGGCGAGCGACAGGCTCATCGGGAAACCTCCATGGCGCGGTTGACGATGGCATAGAGGCCGAGGCCCACCGCCAGCATGATGATGGCGCCTGCGCCCGCCGCCGCCGCGCCGCGGCCGAGATCGAGATTCACGAACGCCTCCACATAGGCATAGACGGAGAACACCTCGGTGCTGCGCGCCGGCCCGCCGCCGGTGAGCACCCAGACCTGATCGAAGGTGCGAAACGCATCGATGGCGCGGATGAGCACGCACACGGCGATCACTGGCCGCAGCAGCGGCAAGGTGACGTGGGTGAAGATGCCCCATTTGCTAGCGGCATCGATCTGCGCCGCCTCATAGGGCTCCTTGGGCAGGCCCTGGAGCGCCGCCAGCAGGATGATGGTGAACCACGGGGTCCAGATCCACACGTCCGTGAGGATGATGATGATGAAGCTCGGCCAGCGCTCGGAGAGCCAGCCGACCTGAGGCACGCCAATATAGGCAAGCAGCGTGGTCAGTATGCCGAACTGATCATTGAACGACCAGCGCATCATCGTCGCGGTGATCACCGGCGCGATGGTCAGCGGCAGCAGCACCACGGTCTGGATCAGCAGCCGGCCGAAGAACTGGCGCTTCAGCAGATGCGCCAGCGCCAGCCCGAACACCAGCGAGAGGGTGACCGAAGACACCATCAGGATGAAGGTGTTCGGCAGCACAATCTTCAGGAATACAGGGTCGGTGAAGACCTCCACATAGTGGCGCAGGCCCACCCAGGTCTTCTGCGGATTAACCAGCGACCAGTCGCGGAACGAAGCATTCATGCCGATGAGGATCGGCACCACTTCGAACGAGAGCAGCACCAAAGCGGCAGGCGCGATGAGAAGGAGCATGAAGCGCTCCTTCTCCCCGAGCAGGCGCGGCCTGTGAGCCGCGCTGGCCGGCGCCATGCTCATCGCATGGCCCCTTGCTGGATCGCTGGCGCGCCTTCCGTGAGCACCTTGGGAATGTCTTCCCGCGCGCCGGTGACGGCCTTGATCAGAATATCCGAATAGGTTTTATGCACCACCGCCCAATTTCGGAAGTAATAAGCGTCATGCACATGGGCGGAGTCGAACAGGATGCCCTTGACCTGCCGCCACACCGGGTCGGCCTTGTCGAGCATGGCCCACACCTTGCTGTTGGGCGGGGGGCCGCCGGTCTGCTCCCACTGGGCGATCTGGCCCTCGTAATCGGTCATCATGGCGCCGAGCAGCGCTTTCGCGGCCTTCTGCTTCTCCGGCGTCACGCTTTTGGGGATCGACCAGCCCCAGATGTCGATCCAGGAGCGGTGCTCCTTCGACATGGGCCCCTGCGGGAAGCGCGCCATGCCCACATGGCCGGCGGCCTTCGATTTCTTCGGGTCGTTATAGGTGCCGAGCAAGGTGGAATCCGCCACCGTGAAGGCGGCATCGCCGGCCTGGAAGATGGCATTCGCCTCATCGCGCGAATAGGTCGACATGCCGGGCGGGCTGATATTGTTCTTATGCAGGGCATCCCACCAGAATTCGGCGGTCTGCACCTGGCAGGCGTCGGCGGTCATGGGCTTCCAGCCGTTCTTCGAGAGCACGGCATTGTCGCGCTCATAGGCGGGCGCATAGACGTCGCAATTGTTGTTCCAGAGCGACCACCAGAAGCTGAAGAAGGTGTTCGTGAAGGTCATGCCCCCCACGTAGCCCCATTTCACCTTGCCATCCTTCTGGAGCTTCTGGGAAACCTTCACCAGATCATCCCACGTCTTCGGCACTTCCGCCTCGGAGACGAGATCCGTTCGGTAAAAGAAGATGCCGGCGGTGGTCGCCATCGGAACGGTGGTCGGCTGTCCCTTTTCGTTGAAGAAGGGTTCCAGCTGGCCTTCGGCCACGTTCTTGATTTCGGGAATGTCGTCCGTGGAGACGAGGTATTGCGCCCAGTCCTGGCCCCAGTCGTCATTGTGCCAGATGATGTCGCACTGCCCGGTCGAATTATTCGCCAGCATTTGCGTGATCTTGGGCAGATAGATGGAATAAGACATGGGCGTCTTGGTCAGGTTGATATCCTGCTTCTTGGCCCACTTTTCCAGGATCGCCAGGTTTGCCGTCTGAACCGGATGGTTCATGTAGCAGATGGTCAGATCCGTCGCGGCCGAGGCCGCTCCGGGCGCGAGGGCTGAGAGGCCCGCCACCAGCCCGAGCCCGGCCAATAGTCGCGACGATTTGAATTTACTCATGTTTGCTCCTCCCCGAAGCCAAGTGTCTCGCCGGATTCCCGGTCGTGTGACGCCGTTGTTCTGAAAATATGCGTAAGCGCTTCAGGCGCAGACCGGCTCCGCCGCTTCGGCTTTCGCGGGCGCGCCGACGATGCCCTGGGCGAGCAAGTCCTCGATCGCGGCGGCGGCGTAGCCGATCTCTTTCAGGATATCGGCGGTCTGCGCGCCGAGAGGCTGCGGCGGAAGCTTGATCTGCGGCGCCTGCCCGTCATAGCGGACCGGATGGGTGACCAGAGTAATGGGGTCGCCCGTCGCGCCAATTATGGTCTGGAAGCTCTGGTTGTGGCGCACCTGCGGGTCGTCCACCACGGCCGGATAATCGTTCACCGGCGAATGCCAGATGCCGGCGGCATCGAAAGTGGCCACCAAATCCGCGGTGGTGCGGGCGGCAAGCGCCGCCGCGATCGCTGGCGTCGCCTGGTCGCGATGCGTATAGCATTGGGCATCAGCCACCCGCTGGTCTGCGGGAATATCCAGCGCCGCGCTGAGGGCGTCGAGCGAACCGAGCGAAATGGCGATGTGGCCATCTTGCGTGGGATAGATGCCGTAGGGTGCGCCGTAATACCAGCCGGAGATATTGCCCGGCTGGCGCACATCATCCGGGCGGACGCCATTGAGATAGCAGGTGAAGGATTCCAGCTGCAGGTCGATGGCGGCGGACAGCAGGCTGACGTCCACCTTGCACCCCTTGCCGGTCCGCATGCGGCCGAGCAAAGCCGCCATGATGCCGCTGGCGAACAGGGCTGCGCCGTGATGGTCCACCGCCGAGACGCCCACCGCCCGCGGGCCGTGCTCCCGGGTGCCGGTAATGGTGGCAAGGCCCGACATGGCCTGGATGATGAGATCCTGCCCCGGCTTGTTCACATAGGGCCCATCCGCGCCATAGCCAGAGGCCGAGGCATAGATGATATCGGACTTGATCTGCTTGGCAGCCTCGTAGCCGAGGCCCAGCTTGTCCATCACACCCGGGCGGAAATTCTCCGCCACCACGTCTGCGGTGGCGATCAGTTCGCGGGCGATGGCGAGGCCCTTCTTGTCTTTCAGGTTCAGCGCAAGACTGCGCTTGTTCCGGTTGCCGGCGAGCAGAAGCATGGTCTGGCCGCCCACGTCCTTGTTCGCGCCACCCCATTTGCGCTGGAACGCGCCCTCGGTGGATTCCACAGCGATCACGTCCGCGCCGAGGTCGGCGAGCTGCTGGATGCCCACCGGTCCCATCAGGAAATGATTGAAGCTGAGGATTCGAATGCCTTTGAGGTGGTCCAACGCCTCGCTCCCCTGTGATTTTTCAAGCCCTTGCGTCCGGGCTGTTTCTGAAAACGATTTCAGGATAGAAATGGGTTGAGGGCCTGTCAACCCTTATGGACCTCGGGGCGAAGATCCCGGCATAATCGAATGCCGAAGGGCTTTGAAAATTCGGCCGAAACTGCAGTTTTAAGGGGCGGATTCTTGATTAAACACAAAACGAAACTGGAAGACGTCGCAAAGCTCGCCGGGGTTTCGCTCGCCACGGTTTCGCGCGTGCTCAACCACCCGGGCATCGTCCGCCCCGAACTGCGCGATAAGGTTTCCCAAGCGGTGGCAAGCCTTTCCTATACGCGCGATGCCGCCGCGCGGGCCCTCAAGTCCGGCCGCACGCACACCATTGGGGCGGTTGTGCCCACGCTCGGCATCAGCATTTTCGCCGAGGGTGTCGAGGCCCTTCAAAACCGCCTGAGCGAGCACGGATATACTTTGCTTCTTGCGAATTCGCAGTATGATCTGAAGAAAGAATTGCAGGAAGTCCGCGCCCTCATAGAGCGCGGCGTGGATGCCATCGTCCTGGTCGGTGATTCATCTTCAAACGAGGTCCATGCGCTGATCAAAAAGCATGGCATTCCGGTGGTCATTACATATGTCGCGCACTCCAAGCGCGGCACCCCGGCCATCGGCATCGACAATGAGGCGGCGACGCGGGATATGACGCGCTATCTCATGGGGCTCGGGCATCGCGAGGTGGGGGTCATCGCCAACGTTCCCGCCGCCAACGACCGCTCCCGCGCCCGCCTCGCCGGCATCCTGAAAACCCTTGAGGAAGCGGGAATCGCCTTGCCGAAGAGCCGCCTCATCAAGGCCGAGCACTCCCTCGTCCAGGGGCGCATGGGCTTGCAGCAATTGATGAAATCCCATCCACAGATCACCGCCATCATCTGCACCACCGACACCCTCGCGGTGGGTGCGATGACCGAGGCGCGGGCCATGGGCATTCATGTGCCGGGAGCCCTTTCCATCACCGGCTTCGACGATATCGAACTTTCATCCCAGCTTGAGCCCCCGCTGACCACGGTGAGCATTCCTGCCGCCGAAATTGGGCGCGGCGCCGCCGATCATCTCATCAATGCCATCTCCGGCCTGCCCATTCCCTTAGTCACCGACCTGCCATTCCGGATCGTGATCCGTGGCACCACGGCCAAGGCCCGCACCACCAATCCGAGGCGCCTCGCACGGGCGTGATGAGGCTGTACCCCAGCGCTGCTCCTCTGCTATATCGATTTCAGAAAACGTTTTCATAAAATCGATTTCGGAGGTCGCCCATGACTGAGACGCTCGCCCGCCCGTCAACCCAGACCGCTCCGCTGGTGCTCGCCGAAGCGCCGCGCGACGGCGTGCTGGTCGTCACACTCAACCGTCCGCAAAAGCGCAATGCGCTAAGCCGCGCGCTGCTCATCGAACTCGCCGGCATCTGCACCGATGCGATCGACGATCCGCAGGTCCGCTGCGTGGTGCTCACAGGGGGCCCAGATTTCTTTTGCGCAGGGGCCGACATCACCGAGATGCAGACCTGGGGCTTTGCCGCGCTGGAGCATTCCGGTCGCCAGGCGGCATGGGATGCGATCGCCGGTTTCCCGAAACCCCTGATCGCGGCCGTGGAAGGCATTTGCTTCGGCGGCGGCCACGAACTGTCGATGCTGGCGGATATGATCGTCGCGTCGCAAACCGCCCGCTTCGGCCAGCCTGAAATCAATATCGGCATCCTGCCTGGAGATGGCGCGACGCAACGTGTGACGCGCGTGGTCGGCAAGTCGCTTGCCATGAAGATGATGCTGACGGGCGAGCCCATCGACGCGGCGAGGGCGCTCGCGGCCGGGCTTGTGGCTGAGGTCGTTCCCCCTGGCAAAACTCTCGAGCGCGCGTGCGAACTTGCCCGCATCATCGCCACCAAGCCGCCGATTGCGGCGCGACTGGTGAAGGAAGCCGTTCTCGCCGCCTACGATACGCCGCTCGGCGCCGGGCTGCACATCGAGCGCCGGGCGATCCGCCACGCTTTTACCACGCAGGACCAGAAGGAGGGCATGGCCGCCTTCGCGGAAAAGCGGCAGCCGCGTTTTCAGGGCAGCTGAGGGAAAGGAGGCGTGACGTGCAGGGGAACGTCACCCATAGCCGGATATGAACCGGCCTGCCGGTGACTACGCGCGCCGTTCAGCTTTTCCGAATGGTCCTTCTCATTTTTCAGCATTGTCGAATGCACCCTGGCGTACCAGCATCCGCAAAACTCAAGAATGAGATGTCGGGAGGATGCGTATGGACCACGATCAGGTCTTTATCGACGGCAAGTGGACCGCCCCTGTTTCGGGTGAAGTCGTGCCGGTCCTGGACCCGAGCACCGGGGCGACCATCGGGCATATCGCGCGCGGGGGAGAAGCCGATATCGACCTGGCTGTAAAAGCCGCCCGCAATGCCTTCCAGACAGTGTGGGGTGCTACGCCGGCGCTGGAACGCGGGCGTCTCCTCAGCCGGCTCGGCCTGCTGATCCTTGATAATCTTGAGGAATTGGCGGAGGTCGAAGCCGCCGACACCGGCAAGCCCATGAAGCTGGCGCGTAACGATATCCGCGTGACCGCCCGCTATTTCGAATATTACGGCGGCGCCGCCGACAAGATCCACGGCGAGGCCATTCCGTTCCTGGCCGGTTACCAAGTGATGGTGCTGCGCGAGCCGCGCGGTGTCACGGGCCACATCATTCCCTGGAACTATCCCGCCTCCATGTTCGGCCGCACACTGGCCGCCTCGCTTGCGGCGGGCAATACCACCATTCTCAAGCCCGCCGAGGAAGCTTCGCTCTCCTGCCTGCGCCTGACCGAATTGGCCCGCCAGATCGGCTTTCCGGCCGGCGTCATCAATGTGGTGACAGGCCTCGGTGAGGAAGCCGGCGCGGCGCTCGCATGCCATCCGGGCATCGATTTCCTGTCGTTCACCGGTTCCCCGGAGGTGGGCACGCTGGTGCAGCGGGCCGCCGCGGAAAACCATGTGCCCTGCGTGCTCGAACTCGGCGGAAAATCCCCCCAGATCGTCTTCGCCGACGCCGACCAGGACAAGGCGGTGGAAATCATCATCGGCGCCATCGTGCAGAACACCGGGCAGACCTGTTCCGCCGGGTCGCGGGTGCTGATCGAGCGCTCCATCTACGAACCCTTCATGGGCCGCCTGGCCCGTCGCATGGCAGCGGTCGAGGTGGGACATCCCAGCCAGGATCTGGATTGCGGACCGGTCATCAATGCGGTCCAGCGCGACCGCGTCACCGGCTTTCTCGAACGCGCCGCCGAGGACAATGTGGAGATCGCCGCCCAGGGCAAGATCCATCCGCAGGCGTCCAAGGACGGGTATTTCGTGCCTCCGACGCTGTTCGGCCTGGTGCCGCGCACCCACGAGCTGGCCCGCGAGGAAGTGTTTGGCCCGGTGCTCGCGGCCCTGCCGTTCGACGACGAGGACGATGCCCTGCGCCTCGCCAACGGCACCGATTACGGCCTCATCGCCGGCGTGTGGACCCGCGACGGCGGCCGCCAGATGCGCATGGCGAAGGGCATTCGCGCGGGCCAGATCTACATCAACGGCTACGGCGCCGGCGGCGGCATCGAGCTGCCGTTCGGCGGCTTCGGCAAGAGCGGACACGGACGCGAGAAGGGCTTCGAGGCGCTGCACGAATACACGGTGGCCAAGACCGTGGTGATCGACCACACCCGGTAAGGACCGACGCAAAGCGCGCCGTGACGCGGGGCGAGCATCCGCGAGCCCCTACCCTTTCCAATCCTGTGAGTTCTTGCCCATGACCGGCACTGCCCCCAACCTGGCCGAGCTGCCTGAATTCTCCCGCGCGGCGGTGGTGCGCCGCTTCGGAGAACCGGTGAAAATCGAATGCGTGCCGGTCCCTCGGGCTCCGGAGCCGGGCGCCCTGATCGTGCGCACGACCGCCTGCTCCATCTGCGGCACGGACGTGCACCTTTCGCGCGGCAATCTCTCGCTCACCGTGGACCTGCCGATTATCCTCGGCCACGAGATGGTCGGGCGCGTCGTGGCCATCGGCGCAGGGGCGGAGCGCGACAGCGTCGGCCAGAAGCTCGCCATCGGCGACCGCATCCTTTGGACCCACACCGCCTGCGGCCAGTGCTTCTTCTGCACCGTCGCCCGACAGCCCACCCTGTGCGAGAACCGCCGCGCGTACATGTATGAGAATATCGAGAAGCCGCCGTATCTGCTCGGCGGCTTCTCCGAATATGGCTATGTGCTGCCCCAGTCCGGCCGCGTCCGGGTGCCGGACAATCTGGACGATGCAGTCGCCAGCCTGTGCTCCTGCGCTTTCCGCTCGGTGATGAACGCCTTCGACAATCTCGGGCCGATCGATCCGTCCGAGCACGTGGCGATCCAGGGCGCCGGGCCGCTCGGCATATTGGCGGCGGCGGTGGCGCGCGTTGCGGGCGCCCGCACCGTGAGCGTCATCGGAGCGCCGGCCCCGCGCCTCGCCCTGGCGCAGGAGTTCGGCGCCACCCACGTCTTCACCATCGAGGGCACGACCCATGCGGACCGTGCCGCGGAATTGCGGGCGCTCACCGATGGGCGCGGGCCGGACATCGTCATGGAATTCACCGGCCACCCGGATGCGTTCGGAGAAGGGCTGGACCTGGTACGCAAGGGCGGGCGCTATCTCACCGTCGGCCAATTGGGCGGCGGCACCACGACCTTCAGCCCCTCGACCATCGTCAAGAAGAACATCCGCGTCATCGGCTCCTTCTCGGGCGATGTGAAGTCCTATTGGAAGGCGCTGCAATTCGCGTCAGCCCATATCGACACGATCCCCTTCGGCAAGATGATCACCGGCCGTTTTGCTCTGGCCGATGTCAACACCGCGCTGGAACGCATGCATCGGCTTGAGGAAATCAAGCCGCTCATCGTGATGACGTGAGGACGGCCATGACAGACACGGTGCAGTTCACGCCCGACCGGTCCGGCCCCCTCGACGGGGTGCGCGTGCTCGACATGTCCCGCCTGGTGGCCGGCAACATGGCCACCCATGTGCTCGCGGATTACGGGGCCGATGTCATCAAGATCGAGCGTCCCGGCAAGGGGGACGATCTGCGCGGCTGGAAGGTCGACGGCATTGAGGTCTTCTGGAAGGTCTATTCGCGCAACAAGCGCAGCGTCGCGCTCGACATCCATTCCGAGGACGGACGCGACCTGCTGCTGCGCCTGATCGACACCGCCCAGGTGTTGGTGGAGAACTTCGTGCCCGGCACGCTGGAGCGCTGGGGCCTCGGTCCCGACGTCCTGCACACGCGCAACCCGCGCTTGATCGTCCTGCGCGTCTCCGGCTGGGGGCAGACGGGGCCCTGGAGCCTGCGTCCCGGCTTCGGCACGCTGGTCGAGGCCATGTCCGGCTGGGCCTTCATGAACGGCCATGCGGACAAGCCACCCACCTTGCCGCCCCTGGCCTTGGCCGACATGATCTCCGGCCTCTACGGCGCTTCGGCGATCCTCGCCGCCTTGCGCGCGACGGAACTCAACGGCGCACCGGGACAGGTGATCGATCTGTCCCTATTCGAGCCCATCCACGCCATGATCGGGGCGGAAGCGGCGCAATTGCGCATCACCGGCCGGCCCACGGAGCGCGCCGGAAACCAATCCTCCCACACCGCGCCGCGCAACGTCTATCGCTGCGCCGACGGGGCCTATGTGGCGATGTCCGGCTCCATGCAATCCATGGCGGAACGGATCCTCGACACCATCGGCCGGCCGGAGCTCAAGAGCGATCCCCGCTTCGTAGATAACGACGCCCGCGTCGCCAATCGCGACGAGCTGGACGCCATCATCGCTGCCTTCGTTGCCACGCGCGACCAGGCGGAGAACCTCGCACTGTTCGACGCGGCGGGTGTCACCGTCGGCCCGGTCTGCTCCGTGGCCGACCTCGTCGCGCATCCCTATGTCTTGGGCCGTGGAGCCATCGTCGAGGTGGAGGACCGCGACCTCGGCTCGATACCGATGCCCAACATCATCCCTCGTTTCTCGGCCACGCCCGGCATCTTCCGCCGCCCTGCACCCAATGTGGGCGAGCACAATGAAGAAATTCTGCGCGAGCTCGGCATACCGGCGCGCGGATCCGCCGTGGAGATTTCGCAATGAGCACGCCCGCGCCCGCTTGGCGCTCCCTTTTGTTCATTCCCGTTCTGAATGAGCGCTTCCTTGCCCGCGCAGCGGAGCGGGATGCCGATGCGATCCAACTCGACCTGGAAGACGCAACGCCCCCGAGCCAGAAGCCAGACGCGCGTCGCGCCCTCCCGGCGGCCGCCGCGCGGCTCGCGCAGCAGCAGCTCGACGTGATTGTCCGCATCAACCGCCCCTGGCGGGACGCGATGGCGGATATGGAGGCGGCGGTGGGGCCCCACGTGTGCTGCCTCACCTTGCCGAAGGTGCCCGATGCGTCCCACGTGCGCACCATCTCGGAAATCCTCGACGAACTGGAGGCGGAGCGCGGGTTGGAGCGCGGCCACACGCGTCTCATCGTCATGATCGAGACCGCCGAGGGCCTGCTCAACATGCCGGCGATCGCGGCAAGCCATCCCCGCATCGCCGGCATGACGGTGGGCGCGGAGGATCTGGCGGTCTCGCTGGGCGCCTCGCCGACATACGACACCCTTTACGTCCACAATGCCCACGCCGTAGTCGCCGCGCGGAGCGCCGGAATCCAGCCGATCGGCTTCGTCGGCAGCGTCGCCGATTATGCCGACACCGCCGCCTTCCGGCGGACCATCACCCAGGCACGCGAGATGGGCTTTACCGGCGGCTTCTGCATCCATCCGAGCCAGGTGCCGATCATGAACGAGGTGTTCGCCCCCTCGGCGGACGAAATAGAGTGGGCCCGCGGTGCGCGCGCCGCCTTCGAAGAGGCGCTGGCGCAGGGGATTGGCGCGGTGACCTTCCGCGGCGCCATGCTGGACCTTCCGGTCGCCGACCGTGCCCGGGCCATTCTTGCGCGCCACGAGGCTTTGGAAAAAATGCGGAAGCCCCGGCCGTAACGGCCCGCCGAGCCCGAGGACACCATGGACCTTCGCGACCTCCGCATATTCGTAGCGATAGCCGAGACCGGCTCGCTGGTCGCGTCTGCCAAGATTCTGCACAGCAGCCCACCCTCCCTCAGCGCACGGCTTAAAGATCTCGAAGGCGAATTCGGCACCCAATTGTTCGACCGCCAAGCGCGCGGCCTCGCGCTGACCGAACAGGGGCGTGAATTGCTCTCGCATGCCTATGCGATCTTGAAGCTCTCGGAGGACGCCAAGGCCAGCATGCTGAGCCGCGGCAAGGAGCCGGTCGGCAACGTGCGCTTCGGCGTTCCCGGTTCGCTGGTGGGGCTGCTCACGGTGCGGCTGATCGAGACCTGCCAGGAAAAGCTGCCACAGGTCCGCCTACGGGTGGTGGAAAGCATGTCGGGCTACATCGCAAGCTGGCTGCGCGAGGGAACGCTGGATGCCGCGCTGGTCTTCGGCGGCGGTGCGGCGACGGACAAGAGCGCATCGCTCCAGCCGATCGCCGAGGAGGACCTCTACGTCAGCACCTACGATCCGCGCACGGTCGCCCCCCACCTGACCACAGCGGGGGAAATCCGCCTGCGGGATATCCAGCATCTCCGCCTCGTCATGCCCGGTCCCGAGCACGGCCTGCGGAGCCTCCTCGAGGTCACGGCGCGGCGCCATGCCATTCCGCTCAATGTGGCGATAGAGCTCGATGCCTCGCCGCAGATCTTCGAGATGGTGCGACGCGGCCATGGCGTCACCATCGGCTCGCTGGCGGCCCGCGATGCCAGCGCCAATGCCAACGCCGCGGAAGGTCTGAAGCTGCATTCCTTCCGCGTCGTCGATCCCGGCGTCACGCGCACCGTATATCTCGCCACGCCCCTCAACCGCCCTTCCTCCCGTGCCACCATGGCGGTGGCACAGACCGCCGTCGACACGCTGCTATCGCTGGCGGATTCGGAGGAATGGAAAGCTCGGCGGCTGTGTTGACGATGCCCCACGGATCAGAGCTCCAGCATCTCCCGGACATCCTGCGGCGAGGCGATCTCCCGGCCCGCGGCACGCGCGATCTGGGCCGCGTGGTGGATGACCTCCTCGTTGCGCGGACACCCCAGTTCCACATAGGGAAAGTCGCCGATGCCAGGGGCGATGTTGCCGCCGCGGCGCGCCACCGTATCGCACAAGTCCAGCAGGTTGCCGCCGACGATGTTTGCGGTCCAGTAATGGCGGGCGCGCGACGGCAGGAAGCGCAGATGCGCTTCAAGGCCGTCCACTGTGCCCGGATGTCCGGTGATGAAGGGCGCATCGGTCATATTCAGCAGGAAATAGGCGGGCTCGGCTGCGAGCCCCATGTCGATCAGCGCCTCCGCGCGGCGCATGAAGCCCACCGACCAGCAGACGAGCTTCGGCTTGATGTGCGCGGCCTTCAGACGCTCGACGTAGGAGATCACCACGTCGGTGCGGTTCTTATAGACCCGGTCCGTATGCGAAAAGGTCCGGGTCGCGGCGTCGTAGGATTCGAGATTGGCGGTGCCGGTATCGACCGGAACGATATCCGGCCGGGTTGCGGGGTCCTTCGCCAGTTCCATCATGCAGTCCATCCGACCGTGCGGGTCGTCGTCGCTGGCGATGAACCCAAGCGTGGGCAGGATGAGGATGTCGCACTTCGCCCGCACTTTGCGGATGACGTCGGCATTCTCCTCCACGGTATGGAGCGGAGCCCCGTCCGGCGCGCGCGCGTGGAAATGGAGGATCGAGGCTCCAGCCTCCCGGCAACGCGCTGCGGTTTCGGCGATTTCGTCGGCGGTCCATGGGACGTGGGGATTGCGGTCCCGCATGGCATATTCGTTGACGCGCGCCTCGATGATCATTTTTTTCATTTGGGGATCTTTCGAACGTCCGCTGATGCGGGTCGCCTCCCAGCGACCTGCCCCAAGGACGCTAAAGGGCCCTTGCGTTCATCGCAAATGACCTTTTTGGGCTTCGTTGTGAGGAAAGCTCACAACACTTATGGTCGCCCCTCCGATATGTCGGGTGAGGAGCGGCCATGAGCATTCCAAAAGCATCCCTCAATGCATTGCGTGCCTTCGAAGCCACCGCGCGGCTGCGCAGCATGACGGCGGCCGCCGCCGAGTTGTGCGTGACGCACGGTGCGATCAGCCGGCATGTGCGGGCGCTGGAAGAGACCTTCGGCCTCCCGCTGCTGCGGCGGGAGCACCAGTCCATGGAGACGACGCCGGAGGGCGCGAGGCTCGCTGAGGGCCTGACGACGGCGTTCAACCTGATCGACGCAAGCGTCGAGCAGCTCAACCCGGGGCCGCTCACCGTCTCCTGCTCGGCGACCATCATGATGCACTGGCTGATCCCGCGCATTGCCGGCTTCCATGCCGCGCACCCGCACATCGAAGTCCAGTTCAACATGAATTACGACCAGGTCGATTTCGTCCGCGACAAGGTCAGCATCGCCATTCGCAACAGTGTCATTCCGCCGCCGCGTGACGTGCTCATCCACGAATTGATGACGGAATGGGTCGGCCCCGTCTGGGCGCCCACCTATGGGGATGCGCGCAAGCTGCGGGGCCTCGACGATCTGCGCACGGCCCGGCTGCTTTCTACCAAGACCCGCCCGCACGGGTGGGAGGACTGGTCCGCGCTCGTCGGGCTCTCCCCCGCCATCAAGCCCAATTCGCAGGAATCCTATGAACATTTCTATCTGTTGATCCAAGCCGCCTTGTGCGGCCTCGGCGTGGCGGTGGTGCCAGCCATGATGGTGCTGGACGAGATCCGCTCGGGCCGGCTCGTCGCCCCCTTCGGCTTCGTCCCGGGACCGCGCAAGCTGGTGCTGTGGATCGCTCCGCACCTCGGCGCACGACCCGATACCAAGGCCATGGCCAACTGGCTGTCCACCGAGCTGAAGAAGACGGCGGATCTCTGTGCCGCCATGAACCCGCCGCGGCTTCCCAACCCCGCAGGGCGCCGAAGTCCGGTGCGCCGCGTCATACCCTCTTTGTGAGTTTTTCTCACATTACGCTTCGTAAAACTCGTTTGCCAGGCCCCATGCCCGGCCATAACGATGAAGGGACAGCAAAGAAGAAGATCATCAAGGAAACCCCAGGAGTTTGGCATGGTCTTTGGCACTCCCGCATGCGCTGGAGCCGGCCGTGGGCAGTAAAACCCCACGCGCCGAATTTTCGGCCCGCTATCTGATCGAGAGTTCCGAGCCCTTGGAACGGGCAGCGGAGGTCATTGCCGGCGAGCAGTCGAGCGGCACTTTCCTTTCACTCGCCGGAGAGACGGCGGAGCTGAAGGAGCGCTCGCGCGCCCGGGTTGCCTCCATCACGCCCCTGCCGCCCTCGCCCGCCCCAACCCTGCGGAGTGCGCACGCGGAGCGCCGGCTTCGCGAGGGACGCCCCGAAGGCGGCTATCACCGGGGTGAAATCGAGATCGCCTTCCCGGTGGCCAACGTGGGTGCCAACATCCCCACCTTGCTGGCAACGATCGCCGGAAACCTGTTCGAACTCGGGGAAATCACCGGCATACGCCTGCTGGATATTGACCTGCCGGAGGCCTACGCGCAGCAATTCCCCGGCCCGCGGTTCAGCGTTGCCGGCACGCGCGAGAAGGCGGGCGTCTACGGCCGGCCGATGATCGGCACAATCATCAAGCCCAGCATCGGGCTGACCGCGGCCGAGACGGCGGATCTGGTGGACGTGCTCTGCGCCGCCGACATCGACTTTCTGAAGGACGACGAGCTTCTGGCCGACCCGCCCTATGCCCGATTCGAGGATCGCCTCAAGGCGGTCATGCCGGTCATCGAACGCCACGCCGACCGGATGGGCCGCAAGCCCATGTATGCCATCAATATCTCCGGCTCCATCGACGATATGCTGCGCCGGCACGATGCTGTGCTCGCCGCCGGCGGCACCTGCATCATGGTCAGCGCGAACTGGACCGGCTTTGCCGCCGTCGAGCATTTGCGCCGGCACACCGAGCTTCCCATTCATGGCCACCGCAACGGGTGGGGCATCCTCACCCGTCACCCCTGGCTCGGCTTTGAATTCGCGGCCTTCCAGAAGCTCTGGCGCCTGACCGGGCTGGACCATCTGCATGTCAACGGGCTGCGCAACAAATTCTGGGAGCCGGACGACACCGTGATCGCCTCGGCCCAGTCGTGCCTCGCGCCATTCGGTGGGTTGGCGCCCATCATGCCTATCTTCTCCTCGGGCCAGTGGGCTGGCCAGGCGGCCGATACTTATGCCCGGCTCGGCAGCACCGACCTCATGCATCTGGCCGGGGGCGGCATCATCGGCCATCCGCAAGGCATCGCCGCCGGTGTCGCCAGCCTGCGCGAAGCTTGGGAAGCGGCGACCTCCGGGGTCAGCCTCGCCGAATATGCCAAGTCCCATCCCGCCCTGAGCGGCGCGCTCGCCCAATTCGGAGCTTCCGGATGACGGCGCCCACACGCTACAGGATGGCCTTCTACGGCGATGACTTCACGGGCTCCACCGATGCCCTGGAGGTGCTCGCCTTCGCCGGCTATCGCTGCGCCCTCTTCCTGACGCCGCCGACTCGGGAGACGCTGGAGCGGTTTCCGGAGCTTGATGTCGTTGGCGTCGCCGGCGACAGCCGGGCCATGTCGCCGGAAGAAATGGCCCGTCATCTCCCGCAGGTTTTCCGCGCGCTCGCCCAGCTCGGCGCGCCGCTGGTTCATTACAAGGTGTGTTCCACTTTCGACAGTTCGCCCACGATCGGCAGTATCGGCAAGGTGATCGAACTGTCGCGCGACGCCTTTCCCGGCGTGCCGGTGCCGATCGTGGCGGGGACACCCGCGCTCGGCCGCTTCTGCCTGTTCGGCAATCTTTTCGCCCGCTTCGGCACTGATGGCGACGTCTTCCGCATCGACCGCCATCCGATCATGAGCGTCCATCCCGTCACCCCCATGGCGGAAGCGGACCTCGCCGTTCACATTGCCCGGCAGGCGCCCCTGCGCATCGAGAAGATCATCTTTCCATCCTACGAAGCCTCCCGCACCGCTGCGGACGCCGCATTGAAGGGTGTGCTGGAGGCTCGGCCGGACGCCGTTCTGTTCGATGCCGGCACGCCGGAGCATCTCACCGAAGTCGGGCGCCACCTCGAACGCCAGGCGCTGGGCGCGAGACCGCTGTTCGTGGTCGGTTCGTCGGGCGTCGAATATGCCCTGACCCAATGGTGGCGCGCGCGCGACGGGACGGCGCAAAGCGTTGAGGGATATGACCGTTTCGCGCCCGTCGACCGGGTGCTCGCGGTCTCCGGCAGCGCCTCGAAGCTCACCGCGCTCCAGATCCACGCGGCCATCCAAGCCGGCTTCATCGACATGCCCGTCCACGCCAGCGCCCTCGTGGACGATGCGCAATGGCCGGCCGCGCACACCGATATCGCCGAGCGCACGATCGCGCTGCTGAACGAAGGGCGAAGCGTCATCTTGCACACCGCACGCGGCGCGGATGATCCGCGCATCGGCGCCATGATCGATGCGCTGACGGCGCGCGGCTTCTCGCATCACGCGGCGAAGCACACCGGCGGCAGAATTCTCGGCGAGCGCCTCGGCCAGATCGTCCGCAGCATCCTGGAACGCGCACCCATCAAGAGGCTGCTGCTCTCGGGCGGCGACACCTCCAGCCAGGTCACCAAGGTGCTCGGGCCGGACGCATTGGAGATCGCCGCGCGGCTGGCGCCGGGGGCGCCGCTGTGCCGGGCGCTATCGCGATCGAACGCCATCAACGGATTGGAGATCGCCCTGAAGGGCGGCCAAATGGGAGGAGAGCATTTCTTCGAAAGGGGAAAGCTCGGCAACGTATAAACACAAAGAAGGAGGAGACGCCCATGATCTCAGGAGGACAACGCCAATATTTCGCTTCGTCCCGTGCAACGAACATCGTGTTGCACGGCGCTTCGCATCTCGCGGCTTCGTGCTGCGGGCACTTGGTATGACGGCCATGCACACCGAACAGGTCGTGGCAGCGGCGCCTCCCGCACCGCAGTCCTCCGTGGCTCTGATTGCCCGTCAGACGGAGATCGTCATCGCCCGGATCCTGGAGGTTCCGGTCGCCATTCTGGTCGGCGCCGAGATCCTGATCCTGTTCTCGGGCGTGCTGGCCCGCTACGTTTTTCATCAGCCGCTGGTGTGGTCCGACGAGTTGGCATCCATGCTCTTCCTGTGGCTGGCGATGCTCGGTTCCGCGGTCGCCTTCCAGCGCGGCGAGCATATGCGCATGACCGCCTTCGTGGCTGCGCTGAAGCCCGGCGGGCGCGCTTTCATCGAGGTCGTCGCGGTTTCCACCGCCCTCGCTTTCCTGCTGCTTATCCTGCCGGCCGCGCTCGAATATGCGCATGAGGAAGCCATCGTCCGCACCCCGGCGCTGGACCTGCAGAATTCCTGGCGCGCCTCGGCAATGCCGGTGGGGCTCGGCCTGATGGCCGTTTTTGCGGTGTTGCGGCTTCTGCAATTCGCCAACCTGCGCCTCGTGTTCGCCGCGCTGGTGGCGACCGCGCTCGTGGTCGGCATCTTCTGGCTACTGGGGCCGGTTCTGAAGCCGTTCGGCAATCTGAACCTGCTGATCTTCTTCGTCGGCGTGGTCGCGGCCTGCGTCTTCGGTGGCGTGCCCATCGCCTTCGCCTTCGGGCTCGCGACATTCGGCTATCTCATGCTGACGACGCGCACCCCGCCGCTGGTCATCGTCGGCCGCATCGATGAAGGCGTCAGCCATCTGATCCTCCTGGCGGTTCCGCTGTTCGTCTTCCTCGGCCAGTTGATCGAGATGACGGGCATGGCCAAGGCCATGGTGCAGTTCCTCGCCAGCATGCTCGGCCACGTGAAGGGCGGCCTACATTACGTTCTGGTGGGCGCCATGTACCTGGTCTCGGGGATCTCCGGCTCCAAGGCCGCCGACATGGCGGCAGTGGCGCCGGTGCTGTTTCCCGAGATGAAGAAGCGCGGGGCGAAGGAAGGCGATCTCGTCGCCCTGCTCGCCGCGACGGGCGCACAGACCGAGACCATCCCGCCGAGCATTGTCCTCATCACCATCGGCTCGGTGACGGGGGTATCGATCGCCGCATTGTTTACCGGCGGCCTGCTGCCCGGCGTCATCCTGGCGATCACCCTGTGCGGACTGATCTGGTGGCGCTATCGCGGGGAAGACCTGAGCCACGTCAAGAAGTCCACGGCCCGCGAGATTGGCCGTGCCTTCATCATCGCCCTGCCCGCGCTGGCGCTGCCCTTCGTGATCCGCACCGCGGTCATCGAGGGCGTGGCCACCGCGACGGAGGTGTCCACCATCGGCATTGCCTATTCCATCGTTGCTGGGCTGTTGCTCTACCGCCAGTTCAATTGGCGGCGGCTGAAGCCCATGCTGGTGGAGACCGCCAGCCTGTCCGGGGCGATCCTGCTAATCATCGGCACCGCTACCGCCATGGCCTGGAGCCTCACCCAGTCCGGCTTCTCGCATTCCCTGGCAAAGTCCATGACCGGCCTGCCGGGGGGCGCGGGCACCTTCATGGCCGTCTCCATCGTCGCCTTCATCATTCTCGGCAGCGTGCTGGAAGGCATTCCGGCCATCGTCCTGTTCGGGCCCCTCCTGTTTCCGATCGCGCAGGCGCTGGGAATCCACCAGGTGCAGTACGCTATGGTGGTGGTGCTCGCCATGGGCATCGGCCTTTTCGCCCCGCCGTTCGGGGTCGGATATTACGCGGCCTGCGCCATCAGCCGCATCCATCCCAACGACGGCATGAGACCGATCGTGGGCTACATCGTGGCGATGCTGATCGGCCTCGTCATCGTCGCGCTTGTTCCATGGATTTCCATCGGCTTCCTCTGAAGCCGAAGATTAACCACCGTACGACCAACAACAAACAAAACATTCAGGGAGTAAAACCATGACGATACGTCTTTCACGCCGCACGTTCACGGCAGGGCTTGCCGCCGGCACCGCGGCGGCCACATTCGGGCTGCCCGTGCGCCGGGCTAAGGCCGCCGCAGACTTCACGCTGAAGTTCGCCTTCAATGTCGCGGAATCCCACCCAATTACGACCCGCGCCAGGGAGGCTGCGGCCCGCATCCTCGCTGAGACCAATGGCAAGGTGGACATGCAAGTCTATCCGAACAACCAGCTCGGCGGCGACACGGATATGCTGTCGCAGGTACGTGCCGGCGGCATCGACCTGTTCCTCAACTCGGGCATCAACGTGCTCTCGACCATCGTGCCGTCAGCTTCGATCTATGGCCTCGGCTTCCTGTTCCCCGACTATGCCGCGGTCTGGAAGACGATGGACGGAGAACTGGGCGAAGCCCTGCGCGTGCGCATCTCCAAGGCCAATCTCGTGCCCATGGACAAGATGTGGGACAACGGCTTCCGCCAGATCACCTCCAGCACCAAGCCGATCGCAACGCCCGCGGATTTGAAGAACTTCAAGATCCGCGTTCCGGTCGGTGCGCTGTGGACCTCCATGTTCCAGGCCTTCGGCGCGGCGCCGACCTCCATCAATTTCAGTGAAATCTATTCCGCCCTTCAGACCAAGGTCGTCGACGGCCAGGAAAATTCGCTCGCGAACATCTATACGGCGAACATCTTCGAGGTGCAGAAATACTGCGCGATCACCAACCATATGTGGGACGCTTTCTTCTGCGTCGCCAACAAGCGCAACTGGGAAGCCTTGCCGAAGGACGCCCAGCAAATCGTCGCCAAGAATCTCAACATGGCCGCCATGGCGGAGCGCGAGGATATGGCGAAACTCGCCGTCTCGCTCAAGGGCACGCTCACCGAGAAGGGCCTCATTTTCAACGAGCCGGACACCGCTCCGTTCCGGGCCGCGCTGAGCGACGCCGGCTTCTACAAGGAATGGCGCGCGAAGTACGGGGACGAGCTGTGGGGCATCCTCGAAAAGAGCGTCGGAAAGCTCTCCTGATCCTGTCGAATTCAGCGAACGGGGATGGGATGCCATCCCCGTGTCGCGCGGAGATTTGAGATATGCGTTTGGATGGGAAGATTGCGCTCGTGACGGGCGGCGCGCGCGGCATCGGCTTTGCGGTGGCCAAAGCCCTTGCGCGCGAAGGGGCGACGGTGATCATCGCCGATCTGAATTTGGATGGCGCGAAATCCGCCGCGCAAGCCATCGAGGCGGCCGGCGGGCGCTCGGGCGCGATGACGGTCGATGTCGCCGATCCGCCGTCGGTGACAACCATGGTGCAAGACCTGATTCAGGCGCACGGGCGGATCGACATCCTCATCAACAATGCCGGAATCGGCGGAAACACGCCGTTCCTGGAGACGTCTCTGGAGGAATGGCGCCGCATCGTCGGCATCAATCTCACCGGCGCCTTCTTCGTCGCGCAATCGGTGGCCAAGGAGATGGTGAAGAGCGGTGGCGGGAAGATCGTCAACATCGCCTCGCTCTCCGGCCAGCGCGGCGGAAACGGCCGGGCGGCCTATGGCGCCGCCAAGGCGGGGCTGGAGCTGCTGACCAAGGTGATGGCCGTGGAACTCGCCCAGCACCGCATCAACGTGAACAACATCGCGCCGGGCGCCATCGAGACGGAGATGGCGAAATATGCCCACGACGCCGCGACCCGGGCCGCCTACACTTATCTAATCCCGATGAACCGATACGGAACGCCGGAGGAAATCGCCGACGCGGCAGTGTTCCTCTCCTCCGACGAAAGCCGTTATGTGCACGGACATACGCTAAACGTGGATGGCGGTTTCCGCGAGGCCGGGCTGATGTTCGGGCCCGACAAGACGGCGCCTTCGCCGCGCAACTGAGGCACTTCAGGAAGACCAGCACAGGCGCACGCGCCTCGCTGGCCGCCACGCCGACCCGTGCCCGCACGGCATGCCCTGCAGGGCAGGTTTGCCGGTTCCGGTCTCGCCGGAACCGTCAGGCGATCTCCACCTCGGCGGGCTTGCGCGAAAGCAGGCTCGTGGCGGGCACGTCGAAGAACATCCGGCAATCGGAATGGGTCTGGAGGATGGATGCCGGGCAGAGCGGCGTGACGGGTCCCTCCAGCGTATCGCGCACCGCCGCGGCCTTGCGGGCATCGGCCGCCGCGATCACGATGACGCCGCTCTTGAGAATCTGCGGCACGCTCATGCTGATGGCCTGCTTCGGCACCGCCTCAAAGCTCTCGAACCAGCCCTCGCCGAACTGCTGGTGGCGGCAGGCGTCGTCAAGATTCACCACCTTGAACGCCTCCCTCGCCTCGAAATCGGCGGGGGGATCGTTGAAGGCGAGATGCGCATTCTCGCCTATGCCCGCGAACATGACATCGATGGGGTGGCGGGCGATCAGAGCATTGAGCCGCGCCAGTTCTGGGTCGATATCGGCAGCATCCCCGGCGATGAAGGTGAACGACCCAAGCGTCGGCAGGCGGCTCGTGAAGCGCGCCTTCAGATAGCCCCGAAAGCTCGCGGGGTGAGTCTCGGGCAGGCCGATATATTCGTCGAGATGGAAGGCATGGACCTTCGACCAATCGATCGGCTTTTCGACCAGGGCGGCGAGCATTTCGAACTGGCTCGCGCCGGTCGCCACCACGATATTGGCTATGCCGTTCCGGGCGATGGCGGCCGCGATGGCTTGTGCGCCTGCGTCCGCCGCGGCCTCACCCAGCCGGACCTTGGAATCGAAGATGCGCACGTTCATGGGCGGGTCTCCCAGGATTTGTCAGGAACGAGGATTGAGAATGTCGTTGAGGCTGTCGCCGAGCAGGTTGAAGCCGACGACCACCAGGATGATGGCGAGACCAGGAAACAGCGCCATCCAGGGCGCCTCTTCCATGAACTGGCGCGCGACATCCAGCATGCTGCCCCAGGAGGGCGCGGGGGGAAGCTGGCCGAGCCCCAGAAATGCGAGGCTCGCCTCGGCCAGCACGGCGATGGCCATGGTCAGGCTCGCCTGGACCACGATCGGCGGCAGGACGTTCGGCAGGATCTGCTGGGTGAGGATGGCGAAATCCCCGATGCCCTGGGAACGCGCCGCGGCGATGTATTCCTCCGCCGAGACCACCAGCGTCTGCGCCCGGGCCAGACGGATGAAGACCGGCATGGCGGAGATGCCGATGGCGATCATCGCGTTCTCCAGGCTGGGCCCGAGGAACGTGGCCAATGCGATGGCGAAGATGAGGAAGGGACAGGCCAGCAGCGCATCGGTGAAGCGCGAGATAAGCATGTCCGGCCAGCGGCCGAAATAGCCCGCGACGATGCCAAGCGGCAGGCCAATGGCGATCGCGACCACCACCGAGATGATGCCGGCCGAAAGCGAGGCGCGGGCGCCGAAAATGACGCGAGAAAGGATGTCCCTGCCGAGATCGTCCGTTCCGAACAGGTGCGCCGCGCTGGGCGCTTCGCGGATGGCCATCCAGTCCGCCGCATTGGGATCGAATGGCGCGATAAAGGGTGCGAAGACGGCGATCAGGATGAAGGCGAGGATGATGCTCGCGCCGATCACCGCTGACGGGTGCCAGGCCATGCGCTTCAGCAACGCGAAACGGGCGGTGGGAGATGAGCCGGCGGCGCGGGCAATCACGTGCGCATCCTCGGGTTGAGGAGGACATAGGCGACGTCTGCAAGCAGGCTCATGAGCAGGAAGATGGCGGCGGTACAGAGCACCACGGCCTGCACCACGGCATAGTCGCGGCTGAAGACACCGTCGACGATCATCTTGCCGAATCCGGGGATGCCGAAGACCTGCTCTGTGAGCACGGCGCCGGCGAGCAATTCGCCGAATTGCAGCGTGCCGAGCGTCACCACCGGGATGAGTGCATTGGGCAGCGCGTGGCGCAGGACGATGACCGAGCCCTTCACCCCCTTGGCGCGGGCGGTGCGCACATAATCCTGCTTCAGCGCCACCAACATGGCGCCGCGCGTGTGCCGCATCAAAATCGCCGCCGTATGAGCGCCGAGCACGATGCTCGGCAAGAGCAGGGATTTCAGGTTGCCCAGCAGGCTCGTCGCCGGGCTGACAAACCCACCGGCGGGAAGCCAGCCGAGATGCACGGAGAACAACAGGATCAGCATGATGCCCAGCCAGAAATTGGGCACGGAGAGGCCGAGGAGGCCGAAGAGGCTGGCGCCGAAGTCGACCAGGGAGCCGCGTCGCAGCGCCGCGACGATCCCCAGTGGGACGCCGATCACGACCGCGAAAAGCATGGAAAAGACGGCAAGCTCCAGCGTGACGGGCAGCTTCTCGGCGAGCATGTCGCCGATGGGCAAGCGCGTGCGGATGGAGCGGCCGAAATCACCTTGGGCGATATCGGCCACCCAATGGACGTATTGCAGGGCGATGGGGTCGTTGAAGCGATACTTCTCGCGCAAGTATTCAATGGCTTGCGGGCTGCGCTCCTCGCCCGCGAGGGCGATGATGGGATCGCCCGGCAGCAGCTTCTGGAGGCCGAAGACCATCATGGAAATGAGCACGAGCGTCGGTAGCGCGACGGCGAGCCTTTGCCAGATCAGGCGCAGCACGGCAGCGCTCCGGGCCATTCCGGCGCTTGGGTCTTCGGCATCCGGGGCTCCTCAGTTCTTCGGCTTCAGGCCGGTGACGCGCAGGAGGCCGTCGGGATACATGACGATGCCGTCCACGCCTTTGCGCGCGGCGAAGAACCAATTGGGATGGTAGAGCGGCAGTGTCGGCCGGGCCGCGAGGTACATCTCGGTGGCCTTGTCGTACAATTGCTTGCGCTTGGCTTCGTCCGCCTCGCCCCGCGCCTCGGTCAGAATGGCGTCGAACGCCTTGTCGCAATATTTGCCGGTGTTCTGAGAGCCGTCGCACGCAAAGAACGAGACGAGGGTGGGATCGGGGTCCGGGCGGCCGCTCCAATTGCCGATATAAGCTTGATAATTGCCGCTGAGAAAACGCTGGGTGGCGGTTGCGGATTCCAGCGGCAACAGCTTCACCTCGAAGCCCGCCTGCGAGATCATGGACTGGAGGATCTGCGCGACCCGGCCATCGGACAACGCGTTGCCGTACATGATCTCGATCGGCACCTTGGGATGGCCGGCCGCGGCCATGAGCTCCTTGGCCTTGGCGAGGTCGCGTGCCGGAATGGGCCGCTCCTTGTCATAGAAGGGACTGGAAGGCGGCATCATCTGATTGCCTGCGACGAACTCTCCGTTGAAGGCGACCTTGTTGATGACGTTGCGGTCGATGGAGAGTTCCAGCGCCTCGCGCAGGCGCGGATCCTGATTGAACAGCGCCTTGGAGCCCTCGCCATTATTGAGGTTCATCGCCAGATGCGAAACCGCAAGGCCGGGAGCCGAATAGAGGGCGAGATCGGCATTCTCACGCACCGACTTCAGATCATTGGGCGCCACGCGCTCCATGATGTCGAGGTCGCCCGCCCGCAGGCGGGCCAGCCGCACGCTGGAGTCCAGTATGTAATCATAGACGATTTCGTCATAGCCGATGGCGGGCGCATTCCAATATTTATCGAACTTCTTCACGCGGATCAGATCGCGGGACTTGCGCTCGACGAATTCATACGGACCCGCGCAGACCGGAGCCGCGCCGAAATTGTCGCCCTTCTCCTTCGCTGCCTTCGGTGAAACCATCATGCCCGCACGATCGGTGAGAACCGAAAGCAACGGAACGAAGGGATCGGAAAGCGTGAGCCGCACCTTTTCGGGCGAGATCACCTCGGCCCCGAGCACCGGCGTGATTTCCGCCTTGCGCTTGGAATCCGGCATGGTCTTCATGCGCTCGAAATTAAACTTCACCGCCGAGGCGTCGAGCGGCGTCCCATCCTGGAAGGTCACGCCCTTGCGCAGCGAAAAGGTGATGGATTTGCCGTCCGGCGCCCATTCCCAGCTTTCCGCAAGCTGCGGCACGATCTTCAAATCGGGAGAAATATCCACCAGCTTGTCGCACAGCGCAGACAGAACGAACCGCCCCGCATAGGTGCCGTTGGTGGCCGGATCGAGCGCGTCAGGATCGTCCTGGATGCCCACATGCAGCGAGGCGGCTTGCGCAGCACCGGTCAGCAGAGAGAGGGACAGGGACAGCGCCCCGACTATGGTTCGCGACCTTGATGAAAGACAGGAAAAATACAGCACCGCTGCGCACTCCTGCGACCTCTGGAGGAAGGGTTTGTTCTTCAGCCCATGCAAGCACGTGATTTTGACTTTGTAAATGTCGTTGACGAAATCGGCCTCAATGCCCCACCTTACCGGTGGGCCGCTGCCGGATGCGAAGGGATGGGGTGAGACAAATGCTGTCTGCACGGGATTTCATGATTTCCGGCCGCTCCGTGGCGGTCGGCGACAAGGGCATGGCGGCCACGTCCCACCCTGCCGTGACGCTGGCGGCGGTGGACATGCTGCGCTCCGGTGGCAATGCGGTCGACGCGGCCTTGTGCGCCGCTGCGCTGCAGGGCGTGGTGGATCCGCACATGATGGGAATCGGCGGCGACTGCTTCGCTCTGATCGCCGGCAAGACCGCCGAGCCCATCGCGTTCAACGGGTCGGGCCGAGCGCCCGGAAAGGCGGACGCCGGCCGCCTGTGGGCCGAGGGCCTGACGTCCATCCCCGACGATTCTCCCCATGCCGTCACCATTCCGGGGGCCGTGGATGCCTGGTGCCGGCTAGCAGCCGACCACGGCACGCGGGCGCTCGATGAGCTCTTCCGCCCCGCCATACGGGCGGCGGAGGACGGCTTCCTGATCCATCCGCGCGTTGCATGGGATTGGACCCGTTTCGCGCCCCGGATTGCCCGCTACGGCCTTGCTGCGCCGGTGTTCCTGCCCGGCGGGGCAGCCCCCGTCGTGGGCGACCGCCTCGCCCACCCGAACCTGGGCGCGACGCTGCGGGCAATCGCCAATGGTGGCCGTGCGGCCTTCTATGAAGGCGCCGTCGCGCAGGAGATCGTCCAGGTGCTCAAAGCGCTCGGCGGTGAGCATGAAGTTGAGGATTTCGCCCGGGCCGCCGGGAATTACGTGGAGCCCATTTCCGCCGCCTACCGCGGCTACACGCTCTATGAATGCCCGCCCAACGGGCAGGGTCTCGCCGCGCTGCTCATCCTGCGCATCCTCGAGGGTTTCGAGCTGAGCGGCCTCAGCGCGGCCGACCGCATCCATCTGCTGGCGGAGGCCACCAAGCTTGCCTATTACCAGCGCGACGCCATCGTCTGCGATCCGGACGTCGTCCCCGTGGATACCCAAGCGGTTCTCGCGGAAAGCGCCATCGCCGCCGCACGCGGCCGCATCCGCCTGGATCGCGCGCTCGATCCGGCGGAGATCGATCTGCCGAACCATCGCGACACCGCCTATATCAGCGTGGTCGACCGCGACGGCCTCGCCGTCTCGCTGATCAATTCCGTATTCTCCGCATTCGGCAGCGGCATCTATGCGCCGGGCGCGGGCGTTCTGCTGCAGAACCGCGGCGCCGGCTTCTCCCTCAAGGAGGGGCATCCCAACTGCCTCGCCCCCAACAAGCGGC
Organism: Roseixanthobacter pseudopolyaromaticivorans; assembly: GCF_043195145.2. Classification (NCBI taxonomy): domain Bacteria; kingdom Pseudomonadati; phylum Pseudomonadota; class Alphaproteobacteria; order Hyphomicrobiales; family Xanthobacteraceae; genus Roseixanthobacter; species Roseixanthobacter pseudopolyaromaticivorans. The sequence continues at coordinate 367,992 of NZ_CM195539.1, read as the reverse complement.
CGCTGCACACCATCATTCCCGGCATGCTGATGAAGAACGGCAAGCCGGTCATGCCCTTTGGCGTGATGGGCGGACAATATCAGGCGACCGGCCATGCCCATATCGTCAGCCAGATCCTGGATCTCGGCATCGGGCTGCAACAAGCGTCCGACGCGCCGCGCAGCTTCGCACTCGCGGGCGAGCTTCAGCTGGAGCCGACGGTGCCGCGCGAGGTTGCCGCCGAGCTGGAGCGGCGCGGCCATCGCATCACCTGGCAAGCGGCCCCGCTGGGCGGGTGCCAAGCCATCTGGATCGACCAGGAACGCGGGGTGATGCTCGGCGCATCGGACCATCGCAAGGACGGGATCGCACTGGGCCTTTAAGCCCGCCGAAAGAAGGGATTCTGGCATGGCCTCGCCCACAGCGCCGGTGCTCACCATCGATCATCTGACCCTGGCCCTGCCCGCCGGGGCCGACCGGCCGTTCGCCGTGGAGGATGTCTGCTTGAGCCTGGAGGCCGGCAAGATCCTGTGCGTGGTTGGGGAATCGGGCTCGGGCAAATCCATGTGCGCCTCCGCGCTGCTGGGCCTGCTGCCGCCTTCGATCAAGCGGGTCAGCGGCGAGATCCGCTTTGAGGACAAGGATCTGCTTGCGCTGGACAAGGAGAGCTGGCGCGCCCTGCGCGGGCGCCGCATCGCCATGATCTTCCAGGAGCCCATGACCGCCCTCAACCCGGTGATCCGTATCGGCCCGCAGATCGCGGAAGCCTTCGAGGCGCACGGCCTGCTGTCGTCCTCCCAGCGCACGGCCCGCATGCTGGCGCTGATGGAGGAAGTGGGATTGCCCGATCCCCCGCGCATCGCTCGTGCTTTTCCCCATCAGCTCTCCGGGGGCCAGCGCCAGCGGGCCATGATCGCCATGGCGCTGGCGCTTGAGCCGTCAGTCCTGGTGGCCGACGAGCCCACCACGGCGCTGGACGTGACCACCCAGGCGCAGATCCTCGCCCTCATCCGTCAGTTGCAACAGCGGCGGGGAATGGCGGTTTTGTTCATCACCCACGATTTCGGCGTGGTGGCGGATATCGCCGACGAGGTGGCGGTGATGGAAAAGGGGCTGGTGGTGGAGCGCGGGCAGGCGCAGGAGGTTCTGCGCCATCCAAGCCATCCTTATACCCGGGCCTTGCTTGCCGCGGTGCCGACCTTGACGCCGCCGGAGCGTGCGCCCATCGGCGATGCGCCCGTGGCATGCGCGGTGCGGGGACTGAGCAAGACCTATTCCAGCGGCGGCGGATGGTTTTCCCCCGCGCGCACGGTGAAGGCGGTCGAAGACCTCAGCTTCGAGATCAGGCGCGGAGAGACCCTTGGCCTCGTTGGAGAATCCGGCTCAGGCAAGAGCACGGCGGGGCGCATGCTGGTGCGCCTCATTGAGCCGGACGGAGGGCGGGTCAGCCTCGGCGCGGTCGATTTCTCGGCCCTGAGGGGCGAGGGGCTGCGCGCCGCCCGTGGCCGCATCCAGATGGTGTTTCAGGATCCGTTCGCCTCGCTCAATCCGCGCCGCAAAGTGGGTCAGATCATCGCCGACGGTGCCGTCGCGCGGGGCACTCCGCGGGCGGAGGCCATGCGCAAGGCGCGCGAGATTCTGCCCCTGGTCGGGCTCGATCCAAAAGCGGCGGAGCGTTATCCGCACGAATTTTCCGGCGGCCAACGCCAGCGCATCGGCATCGCCCGCGCCGTGGCGCTCGATCCGGACGTGCTGGTAGCCGACGAGCCGGTATCCGCGCTCGACGTCTCGGTCCAGGCACAGGTCTTGGAATTGCTGGAAGACCTGAAAATCCGCCTCAAGCTCGCGATGCTGTTCATCACCCACGACCTGAACGTGGCAGCGCAGGTGTGCGACCGGATCGCGGTCATGCGCCAGGGCAGCATCGTCGAGGTAAAGCCGACGGCCGAGCTTCTGAGCCGGCCGGAGCATCCCTATACACAAGCGCTGCTGGCCGCCGTGCCCGGCCGCCGCCTGGCACCTGCTATCTGAGCAGCGGGTTGGGCGAGGCGAAGACCCCCTCGCGGAGACTGGCATAGGCCGCGAGCGCGGGAACGATATGATAGAGGACGCGGGTCGGCACGGGCATGAGGACCGCGCGGTTGTCTGGGCCGAGTTCATTCGCCCACAGGCCTGTCTGCGGGTCGAGATAATGGGTGAAAATCGCGCTGACCGCGCTATCCGCCATATGGCGTGCTTGAGATTCACCGGCGAAAGTCACCTTCGCCGCGGACGCGCGCAGCAGCTCGGTCATGGGCCAGAGGGGACGCATGTCGTCCCGCGGTTTGCCGTCGAGGTCTATGGCGTCGATCATCGGCGTGAGCGGCCCCGTCTCGGCACCGGCGCAGGCTAGACCGAAACTATAGAGCCGGTCGGCGAGCCGTGTGGCGTGGGCCGAGCCCGTGAGGGCGCCCTGGCGATAGAGCAGCCACGCCCATTCGAACTGGTGCCCGAGCTGCCGCTCCCGCCCCCGGGCGCCGGGCGCCGGGCGCCAGTCGCGCTCGTACCACTCGCCCACGCTGCCGCTGACGAGAAAGCGGCGCTCCAGCAGATCCACCATCTGCTCGGCCCGCAGCTGCCAGCCTCCTTCGGAACCGAGGCGGGACAGGATCTGGCAGGCTTCCAGCAGGTGCATGTGCGGGAACTGCCGCCGCTCGCCGGCCGCCAGTCCGTCCTCGCGGTACCCGCCGTGCGGATCGGCAAGATGCGTTTCGAGCCTGCCGGCGATTTCGTTCGCGATTGCAAGCGGCGCCGCATCGCCCGACGCGGCGGAGAAGGCGCCGAGCGCCAGCAGGACGAAGGCGAGGTCGTAAAGATCCGCCGGCGCGGCCGCGCCCTGCCCCTCTGCCGGAACGAGATGCAGGAAGCGTCCGTCCCGGGCCCGACAAGGGCCCAGCAGGAAATCGAGCCCATGCCGCGCGGCCTCAAGGCAAGCGCCATCCGGCGCAAGCAGATGCCCCAGGCTGAAGACGTAGACCAAGCGCGCGGTGACCATCACGGTGTGCACGCCGGTTCCGACCGGAAGGCCATCGGCCCCAACGCTTTCCACATACCCCGGCCGGCCAGGCTGGACCGCGCGATCGATCCACGCCGGCAGGAACCGATCGGTCAGCCATGCGCCGAGCTGCGGCACGTGCGGATGAAGCCCCGGGGTCACCGGGAAAAGCCCTCATGGAGGAAACAGGAGGCAGGCACTTGACCCTCATATCGCAGCGTGCGGATGCGGAACGGCTTCGCCGCAGTTGACCCAAAAAGCCATTTCCTGCAGCAATAGTCCATGACCCGAACAAAATCATTGCCCATTCTCGATGCCGCTGGCGGGAGAAGGCCGTCCCGCCCCGCGCGCGATGCCACGGCGCACCTGCTTCGGCAGGTGTCGGTCCAGTCGGTGATCGAGATCGTGCTGCAGCAGGGAGAGGTGTCGCGCTCCGGCATCGCGGAACTCGCCGGCATCTCGAAGCAGACGGCGTCGGCGGTGGTCAGCCATCTGGAGGACGGCGGCTGGCTGCGGGCGACCGGCATGAGCCGTAAGGCGTACGGCCGCTCCGCGGTGACCTATGAGATCTGCCAGGACGCCGCCTTCGTGTTCGCCGTGGATCTCGGATGCACGAAGATCCGGGCGGCGATCGCGGGGCTCGGCGGGCGCATCCTGTGCGAGCAAACGGTGCCGACCGACCAGCGGGGCGGCGCGCGCGTCACCGCACAGATCGGCGGCCTCCTCGCGCAGATGCGCGCCGAAGCGGCCATTCCCGCTGAGAAGATCCATAATGCCGTCATCGGCACGCCCGGCGTTCTCGATCCTGAAACCGGACAGATCGGCTGTGCGCCGAATCTTGCCGGGTTCGACGGCTTCGATACCGCCCAGGCGCTCAAGGCGGCGGTGGGCATGCCGCTGATCGTGGAGAACGACGTCAACCTTGCCATGCTCGGGGAGCATTGGGCGGGCCGGGGCGCCGATGATATGACTCTGATATCGCTGGGCACCGGCGTCGGCATGGGAGTGATGGTGAACGGCGCGCTGGTGCGTGGCGCCCGCGGCTTCGCTGGCGAGATCGCCTATCTTCCCTTCGGCGCTCCGCTGACAGAACCGCAGAGCCTGCAATCCGGTGCTTTCGAGCGGGGCGTTTCCGCCGCCGCCATCCGCGGCCGCTACGAGGCCCATGGCGGCGTGCCCAACCGAACAGTGCGCCAGATTTTCGATCAGCTCCGGCTCGACGAGCCGGCGGCGGCCGCAGCCGTGGAGGAAACCGCGCAGCTGGTGGCGCGCGGTATCGCGACGGTGGTGGCGGTGCTTGATCCCCACTGCGTGATCCTGGGCGGCAGCATCGGCTCGCGCGAGGAATTGCTCAGCGCGGTGCGCCGCGCCCTGCCGAACATCATGATGCGCGACGTGGAGCTGATACCGAGCAGCCTCGGCGACAGGGCGACCGTTACCGGCGCGGTCGCCGTGGCCTTGCGGCGCCTGCATACCGAGCTTTTCGGCATTCAGGACATGCTTGCGGCGCCATTGTCCCTCCCGCGCTCGCCGGCCCTGACCGCATCGCATGAAGAAGTCTGGCCGGACGATCCGGTCCTCAGCGAGTAAAATGGGTCGCTTGAGCATCGGGCCATGCGGCGATCGCATCAGTCCCAGGCAGCCGTCATGCCCTGCGACTGCAGAGCCTCGAGCCTGACCGCCGCGACCGGTGAATGTTCGGCCAGGAATTTCTCGGCCTCGAGCGCCGCCATGCAACCCATCCCAGAGGCCGTGACCGCCTGCCGGAATTTCGGATCCGCGACATCGCCGGCGGCAAACACCCCGTCGACGGACGTGCGCGTCGACCATGAGCCGATGTGGATATAACCGGCGGCATCCAGCTCCAGCTGATCGCGCACCAATGTAGAGGCCGGATCGTGGCCGATCGCCACAAATACCCCATCCACCGGCTCGATGAACGAGGCGTCCGCCTTGAGATCCCGTAGGCGCAGCCCGGTGACCCTGCGCACTGGGTCCACCGGTCCGAGAATTTCCTCGGGCACGCAGTTCCACAGGATGCGCACCTTGGGGTTCGCTATCAGCCGGTCCTGAAGAATCTTCTCCGCCTTCAGCCGGTCGCGGCGATGAACGAGCGTCACCTGGGAGGCATGGTTGGTGAGGTAGAGCGCCTCCTCGACCGCCGAATTGCCCCCGCCGATGACGGCCACAGCCTTGTTGCGGAAGAAGAAGCCGTCGCAGGTGGCGCAAGCCGAGACCCCATAGCCCGCGAAGTCCCGTTCGCTCTCAAGGCCCAGCCAGCGCGCCCGCGCGCCGGTCGCGATGACCAGCGTGTCGGCGAGGAAGACGGTGCCGGAATCGCACGTCGCGCGAAATGGCCGCGACGACAGGTCCAATGTGATCACATTGTCCTCGATGATCCGTGCGCCCACGTGCCGGGCCTGCTCGCTCATCTGCTCCATCAGCCACGGACCCTGAATGGCGGTGGCGAAGCCTGGAAAATTTTCCACCTCGGTGGTGATGGTGAGCTGCCCGCCGGGCTGCATTCCGGTCACCAACACCGGAGAAAGGCTGGCGCGCGCGGCATAGATGGCGGCGGTGTAGCCCGCCGGGCCCGCACCGACGATCAGGACGCGGGTGGGAACCGGTTCGGCCACGTTCGCAGTGCCCGCTTGCATCATGATGGTCCTCGCTGGAGATGCGGCGGCCGGGCCGCTAGCCCGCCGGTGTGCCGCGGTTCTGGGCCTCGCGTTCGCGCGCATAGCGAACGAGCGCCACGTAACGGTAGATGCCGTGCACGAACTTGCCGTACGGCATGGTGAGGAAGAAGCCGAGCACCGCGCCGAGGTGAAGCGCGAGCAGCGTCCCCATGGCAGCGGTCTCCCGGAACACCAGCAGCAGCAGCCCTGTCACGCCCAGCCCCACCAGCGTCAGGCAGAATGCCGTGCCCAAGCCGGCCTGCCCGGCATCCTTCACGGCCGCGTCGCGCCCGCGATCCTGCGCCATCAGCCCGATCGGCCCGACGATGATGCCAATGCCGCCGAGCGTGCCGAGGACGACCGGAAGGTCCCACCATGGGTAAGGCGCCTCCCACCCGAACAGATAATGGTAAAGGGTCGCCACCGAGGTCGCCGCCAGGCAGAGCATGAAGCCGTAGAAGGTGAGGTGATGGTAGAGCCGGCGCCGATCCCGCGGGTTGCCTTCCGCATTCTCGCAGCCCGCGCCGCCGCCATCGAGATAGCGCAGCTCACCTGCGTCACGTGTTGCCTGCCACAGGCCGCTGCCGGCGGCCGGCGTCACGGCGGGGGTCGCAATGTCACGCCAGAAGGCGCGCACACCGAGGGCGATCACGCCGATGGCGAACAGAAGCGCGATGCCGAACAGAAGCGCCATCGCATTATGCGGCATCAGCCGATAGAAGGCGCCCGGCCCCACGTGGACACCGAACAGCACGTCAGGCCCCTGCCAGAACGCGAACCCCGCCACCATCGCCGCCGCCGCGAGCGCGGAGGCGGCGGCAACCAGCGTCCCGGACCGCTTGAACACACCCGACAGAATCGCGGGCCGCGCATACCGCCCGTAAGACTCGGCGCGCACCTGCGCCAGCACCTGCGGAACATTGACATCGAATTCATGCGGCGGAGAAAACTGGCAGTCGTAATAACAGGCGCCGCAGCCGTGGCAGAGATTGGCGAGATAGTTCAGATCGCCATCGGGAAAAGCACGGCGCATTTCCATGGCCGGGAAGACCGCGCACAACCCTTCGCAATATCGGCAGGAATTGCATACGGTCATCAGCCGGTCGGCTTCGACCAGCGCGTCAGTTGCGTGCATTGCGGCTCGCCTCCCGTCCCGCGATCCGGCCGAACACGCTGCCGATCGTCATGCCGATGCCCGCCGCATAGCCTTTGCCCAGCACGTTGCCGGACATGATCTCGCCCGCCGCGAACATGTTGGCGGAAGGACGCCCGTCGCTCATCAGCATGCGCGCGTCGTGGTTCACCCGCGTGCCGAGATAGGTGAAGGTGATGCCGGGCCGGACCGGATAGGCATAGAAGGGCGCGGCCTCGATGCGGCGCGCCCAGTGGCTCTTGGGTGGATCGAGGCCCTCGGTGCGGCAATCGTCGAGGATCTTGTCGTCGAACGTTCCCGGCCGCACCGCCGCGTTGAAGCCGTCCACGGTCGCCTGCAGCGCCGCCGGATCAAGCGAGAGCTTCACCGCCAATTCGCCGATGCTCGGCGCGCTGATCGGCGGAAACAGGGAGGGCATGAACAAGCGCAGCGAGGAGGCGTCGAACAGGATATAGGCGATCTGTCCAGGCTGGGCCGCGACGAGCCGGCCCCAGATGGCATAACGCTTCGGCCAGATATCCTCGCCTTCGTCGTAAAAGCGCTGTGCGTGCGCATTCACGACGATGCCGAACACCACGCAGTCCAGACGGGTGATGATGCCACCGTCATATTTCGGCGCGCGCGCGTCGATGGCGACCGCATGGCATTGGGTGGGGTCGCCCACCTGCTGCACGCCCTTATCCAGCAGCATTTTCAGGATGGTGCCGCGATTGTTCGAGGTGCCGCGGATGAGGAAATTGTCCGCAGCCTCGCCCCAGTAGCGCTTCAGCCATTCAATATTGGATTCGAACCCACCAGCGGCCGCCACCAGCGTCCGGGCGGTGATGCGCATTGGCGTTTCGATCCCGACGGTGGCCGAAACGAACGTTCCATCGCGGATGTCGAGATCCGTCACCTCGGACTCGTACCGCACCTCCACACCGAGGCGCGCGGCCGTGCGATAGAGGGCGTTGAGCATGGCGCGGCCGCCGCCGAGGAAAAAGGAATTGGTGCGCCCGAGGCTCAGCGTTCCCCCCAGCGAAGGCTGCCAGCGCACGCCCTGCTGTTCGATCCAGCCGAGCATGGATTTTGATTCCGAGATCATGAAGCGCGCGAGATCCTGGTCAGTTTCCCCGCCGGTCACGCGCATCAGATCGTCGAAGAATTCCGCTTCGGTATAAGGCCCGGTGAGGATGTCCGTCGCGCTGTCGTGGGCACAGCGCATGTTGCGGGTATGGCGCGTATTGCCGCCCCGCCAGAAGGCATCCGCCGATTCCAGGACCAGGACCGAGGCCCCGTCTCGCCGGGCGCTGATGGCGGCGCACAGGGCCGCATTGCCGCCGCCGATCACCAGCACGTCGTAATCGTTGCCCTTCGCCTCGCTCAATACGCCCTCCCCTACGCCGTCTGTCGTTTCGGCCGGCTGGCGCCGGCGCTCTTCCCCGCGAGCGGCGGGCGGGCGGGCGTGGAGCCGCCGAGGGAAAGGGTCAGCTGTTCGCACGCCTTCAGCAGCAACTTGCGCATATGCGCGATGGCGCTGTCGGTGAACCGTTCCCCCGGCCCCGACAGCGAGATCGCGCCCGCAATCTCCCCCGTGGGGCCGAAAACGGGCGCGGCAAGGCCGCAACAGGCCGGATCCCGCTCGCCCCGCGACAGCGCATGGCCCTCCTGCCGCAAGGCTTCGTGCGCAGGATCGGGATCGCCCGAATAGGCAAGCAACACCCGCCCGGCCGCGCCGCGCTCCAGCGGCATGACGTTGCCCGCCTCGACCCGGTCGAGGGTGGAATGGGAAGAGTTCACGCGGAACAAGCACAGGCGCGTCCCCGGCCCGTGCAGCACGTGGAAGGAGGAACTCTCGGTTCCATGCTCCACCAGATCCCTGAGCACAGGAAGCACATGCTGGCGCAACGGGTTCTGCCGCTCATACGCCAAGCCCAGGCGAAACGCGGACGCGCCGAGCCCATAACGCCCGTCGCGCATGCGCACGGCATAGCCGCCGACCTCCAGGGAGGTCATCAGGCGAAGGATCGTGCTCTTATAGAGCCCGGTCGCCTGCGCGATCTCGGCAAGGGTCGAGGGCTCATCCACGGCGGCCAGCGCCGCGAGGATGCTGAAAGCACGGTTGACCGCTGCGACGCCGTCCTGCGTTTCGATGGGTGCCAAGGTGGACCTCACACGGTTGTGCGGCCGGAGGCACTGGTATTCGGATCGATAATCCGGCTGACCACCGGCCAATACAGCCGGCTGTAGCCACTTTCTGCCGCCTGGCGCAAGAGGTCGTCCGCCGTTTCAGCACCCCGCATCGTGATACCGAGCGCCTGGGCCAGAGAAAGCGCATATGACAAGTCTTTGCGGGCATAGTCCGTGGAGAAAGCGCGCTCGGGAAAATGCCCCGGCAGAATCGCCTTCATCCCGTGATTGCGGAGGGCGAAACTGTCCGCTGAGCCTTTCATCAGGGTCTCGAACAGCACCCGGTCGTCGAGCCCGGAACTGCGCGCGACTGCCACCGCCTCCGACAGCGCGACCACGGTCTCCACCAGCACCATATTGTTGAGGATCTTCACGATCTGCCCCGCGCCGACGTCCCCGCAGAGGGTGATGTCGGTGGCGAAGGTGGCAAGCAGGGGCCGCAGATCCGCGAAGGTCGCCTCGTCCGCACCCACCATGATGCTGAGCGTGCCGTCCTCCGCTGCCTGCCGCGTGCGGGCGATGGGAGCGTCGGCATAACGGGCACCGGCGGCCACGAAACGCGCCGCCAGCGCGCGCGTCAGATCCACCGGCGAGGTGCCGAGATCGACCACCAGCGTTCCCGGACGAATGCCGGCAAGCAGGCCGTCCGGGCCGGCGCACACCGCTTCCACGTGCTTGCCGCTGGGCAGCGCCATGAAGATCACGTCACAGGCCTGCGTCAGCGCGAAGAGGCTCGCGGCGGGAACGACGCCCACAGCGGCCAGCCGTTCCAGCGGCTCGGACGCGAAGTCGAAGCCGAGCACGGTGGAGCCGCTTTTGTGCGCGAGATTGCGGCACATGGGTTCGCCCATGACGCCGAGTCCGATGAAGCCGATGGTGCTCATGTGCGGTTTCCCTCTGCGGCCTCGTCCATGGCGAAATAGACGCTCTTCGCCTGCTGGTAGAGCCGCATGCCGGCCGTGCCCTTCTCGCGCCCGAGGCCGCTGTCCTTGAACCCGCCGAACGGCGTTGAAATGCTCAATTGCTTGTAGGTGTTGATCCACACCGTGCCGGCTTCGATGGCGCGCGCCACGCGCCAGGCCCGCTTGTAATCGGCGGTCCAGATTCCGCAGGCGAGGCCATAGGCGGTGTCATTGGCTTGCGCGATCAGGTCGCTTTCGCTGTCGAAGGGCAGGATGCACAGCACCGGGCCGAAAATTTCCTCCCGGCATACGCGCGCCTCGTTGGGCAGGCCGCTGATGAGCGTCGGCAGGTAGAACGCACCGCGTTCGAGGGCCGGATCTTCGGGCCGCGCGCCGCCGATAAGAATGTCTCCGCCTTCCGCACGCGCGCTCGCCACGAAGTTCTCGACCCGGTCGCGGTGCGGAAAAGAGGCCAGCGGACCCATGGTGACGCCGGGCTCATCGGGAAGCCCGACCCGCAAACGGCTTGTGCGCTCGCGCAGCCGCACCACCACCTCGTCGAAAACCGGGCGTTCCACGAACATGCGCGAGCCCGCCACGCAAGACTGCCCGCTGCCCTCGAATATGCCGCCCATGACGCCTTTGACGGCAGCGTCGATGTCCGCGTCGGCGAACACGATGTTCGGGGACTTTCCGCCCAGCTCGAGCACCACCGGAATAAGCCGGCCCGCCGCGATCCGCGCGATGGCGCGCCCGGTGGCAGTTCCGCCGGTAAATGAAATCATCCGCACGCCGGGGTGATTGACCAGGGCCATGCCGGTCTGCGCTCCCGTGCCGGTGAGGACATTGAGGATGCCGGGTGGAAGACCGGCGGCAAGCGCGATCTCGGCCACCTCCAGCGCGGCGGTCGGCGTGACCTCAGACGGCTTCACAATGACCGCATTGCCGCCCGCCAGCGCCGGCGCGATTTTTTGCGCCTCCATGGTCAGCGGCGAATTCCAGGGGGTGATCGCTGCCACGACGCCGACCGGCTCGTAGACGGTCATGGAGAGATAATCCCCCCGCGCAGGCGTCACTTCCGAGCCCAAGGTTTCGCAGACGCCGGCGTAATAGCGGAAGGTCGCGGCGGCGCCCGCCACCTGTGCGCGGCACTCCGCGATCACCTTGCCATTCTCACGCATCTGGGTCTCCGCGAGCACTGCCGCGCGGGCCGTCATGCCATCGGCGATGGCATGGAGAATCCTTGCCCGCTCGTGGGGCCGCAGGTCGCGCCATCCCGTGGCGCGGACCGCCTTTTGAGCCACGGAAACGCAGATGTCCACATCGCCTTCGGAGGCGGCGCACACCTCGTAATTCACCGCGCCGGTGGCAGGATTCACCGATGTGAATGTGTTGCCCCCCCGGACGCGCTCCCCACCGATCAGGAACGGGATGGGCGCGCCGCCGGCCAAGACCGGTTCCCGGCGTTGCATCGAAGTTTGCGCCAAGGCGTCCTCCTGTCGTCGTTCTCTTCTACAGAACGATCGTTCTATTGTTATGTGTAGCGCCCCGCGATAGTCTTGGCAAGACGGCGTGCGGGAAATCCGAAGCGCGCCGCGGTCTGCCGGTTCGCTTCGGAGGCCGAATCGCGCCGGCGAACGGCCGGCAAATGCATGAGGAAACGCCATGAGTGCTCTGGGACCTTACGAGATCCACGCCATCCGATACGCCCACAATTCCACTGCGACGCGGCGCGGAAATTTTCTCGATGGCGATACCCATGACGGCCCGATGCCGCTGGACTATTTCGTATGGGCAATCCGCGGCAACGACCGCACCATCATCGTCGATACCGGCTTCGACGAAGTGATGGCGCGCAAACGCAACCGCACGCATCTGCGCTCACCCGGGGCGGGGCTGAAATGCATCGGCATCGATGCCGACACGGTGGAGGACGTCATCGTCAGCCACATGCATTACGACCATAGCGGAAATCACGATCTTTTCCCGCGGGCGCGCTATCATCTTCAGGACGTGGAGATGGCTTATTGCACCGGGCGATGCATGTGCCATTCCATGCTTCGCGCACCGTTCGAGGAACAGGACGTGACGGCCATGGTCGGCAAGGTCTTTGCCGGGCGCGTCACGTTCCACGACGGCGACCGCGAGATCGCACCGGGCATCACAGTGCACCGCGTCGGCGGCCACTCGAAGGGGCTGCAGGTGGTGCGGGTGTGGACCCGTGGTGGTTGGAGCGTTATCGCCTCGGACGCGAGCCATTTCTACGCGAACATGGAACAGGGCCGGCCGTACCACATCCTGCACAATGTCGAAGACACGCTGGAGGGGTATCGCACCCTTTACGGCCTCGCCAGTGCGCCCACGAACGTGTTTCCCGGCCACGATCCGCTGGTGCTGGAGCGCTATCCCGCCTCCGCGCCCGGTCTCGAAGGCATCGCCGTGAGGCTGGACGCCGATCCGCGATAAGCGGCGGGATCAGGCCAGCAATGCGATGAAGGCGCGCATATCGGCGACCGTATCCAGGCCGAAGCAGAGGGCGGCGACTTCTTTCGCCCTCGCTTGCGAAACGATCGTTTCCGCCTGGTCCATGAACTTGGCGGCCACATCCTCATCTCCAAGCGGATCGTCCGGGCCGCCACGCGCATGCGGAACATGCGCCTGCACCTCCCGCCCATCGGCGAGCGTCACGGCGATATAGGCCTCGTCCCGGGCAAGGCCGGCGTCGGGCATGGCGGTGACCAAATCGCGCAGCGCGATCACCCTCGGATCACGAACGGCGGAGTCGGAGACTTCCCTGATCCCTGCGCGCCCCGTGAGGAGCGCCACAGCCACCCAATGATAGATGCTCACAAGAGCCTCGATCGTATCTTGGGGTGCGACACGGCCCGTCAGCCCCACGCCGAGCGGGTGGACAACCAGCTTGACGGCGCGGATGTCCTGCGGCGAGATCGCATTCTCCGCGCGCACCTTAAGGCAGGCATCAATTGCCGGATGGATAAAGATGCCTGCGGGATACGGCTTGCACAGGTTCTGCTCGACCTCGTAGGAGACGCCGAGATTGCGCGTCAACGCCTCGGGGTCCGGGCGCTGGGCGAATACGTCGAAAAAGCCGTTCTTGCCTTCGAAGATCTGATCGGAGCAGGTGAAGCCGCGCCGCGCCATATGCGCCGCAAGCACGCCCGCGCGCGCCGCATGGCCGGGGACGAAGCCGAGGCACATGCTTCCATGCGCCTGACGGAAGCCCGCGCCCTGCAGGGCGCCGAGCGCGATCGCGCGGGTCATCGCCTCCTCGTCCAATTGCATGACCTTGCCGAGCGCCGCGGCGGCGCCCGCCGCGCCCGTCACGCCGGTGAGATACCATCCGACGCTGCATTCGGCCGGCGGCTTCGACAGCGCATTGCTGAGCCGGCATTCCACCTCGATGCCCAAGACCAAAGCCGAAAGAAAATCAGCGCCGGACACCGCATGATGCTCCCCATAGGCCAGAAGGGCGGCCGCGACCGGGCCCGTGGGATGCGTGACCGTGTGGACGTGGGTGTCGTCGAACGCGAGGATGCTGCTCGTGGTGGCGTTGATCAGCGCCGCATGCTGCATGTCGGCCTGCCTGCCCCGGCCGATCACCGTCGTATTTCGCAACGTCCCCATGTCGTCCAGGGACCCGAGCAGAGCATCGACCGCGGGATGGGTGGCGGCGCCGAACGAACAGCCGATCCAGTTGAGAAATGCCCGGCGCCCATGGGCGCATGCGCCGGCGGGTATCGAGCGAGTGTCGGAGCGGCAGAGAAAGTTCGCAAGCACCCTGGCTGAACTCGGCATGGGCATGTCCCGTAATCGGTGAATTTCGAGCATCGCAAACGCAACGGGCTGCCGCGAGGCGATCGCGGCAGCCCGGGTTCTCAGGGGTTCGGGGGCACTCGATTGAGGCCCGCCGTCGGCGAGAGCGCCAGGTCTGCGCTCAGGTCCGGCCCGGACGGCGCCGGTTCCAAGGGTTCCGCCGCGATATCCTTTCGGAAGGTTTCCGGACTGAGCGCCACCGCGATCATGGTGATGCTCGCGAGGATGATGATGTAGATGGCGACGCCCCACGGCTGTCCGTCCATCCAGGCCACCAGCGCGACGGAAATGAGGGGCACCGGTGCACCGCCGATCAACGTGCCGACCTCACGGGCGAAGGCGAAGCCGCTGAACCGTGCGGACGTGCCGAACAATTCAACGAAGAACGCCGGCTGAGCCCCGAGCATGCCGGCATAGCCGATGCCGCTCGCCATCACGAACGCGGCGCAGATGAAGGCCACCTCTTTCGTTCCGACCATCCAGAAGAAGGGAAACGCCATGAGGCCCGTGATGAGCGCCGCACCGATATAAACCGGGCGCCGCCCATATTTGTCGGACAGCAAGCCGACCGAGACGATGGTAAAGAGCTGCACCACCGTGGCGATCAGCAAGGCCATGAGGCCAACGCTTTTCGGCATGCCCAATGTGGCCGTGATGTAGTTCAAGCCGAAGACATTGAACATATAGGCCAGGCCATTCTGCCCAATCTGCGCGAAGATCACGATCAGGAAGCTCTTCTTGTAGGAAGAGACTGCCCTCACGATGGGAAAGCGCACCAGCTTCTGCTTGGTGGCCGCCACGGAAAAGGCCGGCGTCTCGCGCACCCGCATGCGGATGTAGAGACCCACCACGACGAGCACCGCGCTGAGCAGGAACGGAATGCGCCACGCCCATTCCACCAACTCGTCTTTCCATACGAAGGTGATGATTGCGAACACGCCGGCCGAGAGCACGTTGCCGCCCGCCACGCCCAGTGCGGGAATGCTGGTGATGAGCCCGCGCCGCCCCGGTGGGGCATATTCGGCGGCCATGATGATCGCGCCGCTATATTCGGCGCCGGTTGCAAACCCCTGCAACAGGCGCAGCACCAGCAGCAGGATCGGCGCCAATATGCCGATCTGCGAATAGGTCGGCAGAAGACCGATGAGCGTCGTGCCGACACCCACGATGATCAGCGTCATGACCAGAACCGGCTTGCGGCCGATCCGGTCGCCGAGATGGCCGAAGAAGAGACCACCCACGGGCCGGGCGAAGAAGCCCAGGCCAAGCGTCGCGAACGAGGCGAGCGTGCCCGCCAGCGGCGACAGTTCCGGAAAGAACAGCTTGTTGAACACGAGGGCCGAGGCCGTCGCGTAGGCATAGAAATCGTACCATTCGAGCGCGGTGCCGATCGCGCCTGCGGCCAGCACGCGTCGTAGCATGCCCTCGGTGAGGGCTTGCCCAGCAGAAGTATTGGACATGACTTTCCTCCTGAAGAGGGGGGAGCTTCAAGAAGAGCTGTGATCCACCATGTTGATGTCGAAGCCCGAAATATGCGGAGCTCGCGAATGGAACAGATCGGTCAGGAAGATCCTGAGATCGTCCACGGTCACCGTGCACGTGGCGCAGTGCTGGTTGGGCGCCACGTCATAGCGGATGAAGGCCGTGCCGTTCTCCACCTTCTCCAAGGTCAAATGCCCGTCAGGCGAGACGATGCTCTGGGCCTGATCGAGTGCAAATTGCGCAAGCGCGTCTTTCTTCAAGGTTTCCTCCTCCGATTTATTTTATGAAACCACGAATAAGTTGGCGCCTATTCGTCGATGACCTTGCTTTGGGATTCTCCCGTGCCATAGAGAAAGGCACCGCGGCCAGCGCCACCGCCCACCACGACAATCTCGTAGCATTCCGGGTCTTCCACCACTGGCAGCATGGTCTGCGGGCTTTCCCACAGCCATTGCAGCTCGGGATGGCTTTCTTTGAACGCCTCCGGCTCCTTCTGGAGCATCAGCGTTTCAAACGGCATCCGCGCCTTGCGGAACATCGCCTTCTGAAGATCGGACTTGCTCCATCCCTTCGCCCGGAACCGCTCGGCATGCTCGGGGCAGATGAGCATGACGTGATGCTCCTTTTCGTTCGTGCCCGAGCGGGGATCGGAGCGGCGGCCGAGCAGCCAGCCACCGGTGGAGACGTTCGCCACGTTCATCGCTGCAGACGCATAGACGTCGGTGAGACGCTCCGGATCGTGATTGACGAAATCCTGAAGCTCGCAGATTCCGCAGCCGAACAGCAGCGAGACCACGCTTTCGTCCTCGCGGAAACCGGCGTCCACATGGAACGGCTGCCAGGGGCTCTTCTCCTGGTTCTCCGCGACCACCATGCTGTATTTCGTCGGCGAGCCGATGGTGTCCATGTCGCTGATGCCGGGATAGGTGTGCCCCACGTTCATCATCAGCAGGCGAACCGCGCGGCCGATGGCGGTGTTCGCAAAGGAAATCGCGCCGGGCCCCAGGGCGCAGGTGCCGCTGTTGAGGCCGATGCGCTCGCGGATGGGGCCGTTGATCCAGAGCACCGGTGCATGCGGGCAGGTGGATTGCGATTTGTTGCGCAGGTTGATCTTCGGCTCCGCCATGCATTCCACCGCCGCGATCAGCACCGGAAGGAATTCGGGGCGGCAGCCCGCCATCACGGCGTTGGCGGCGATTTTGCGCACGGTGGCCATGCCGAAGCCTGGCTCCATCACCGCCACCACCTCCTCGGGGTCGCGGCGGGTGCCCTTCAGCATCCGCTCGACACGGTCCTCGGTCGGCGGAATCAGCGGGAAGCCATCGCCCCAGCCATAGCTCAAGAACCGCTCGTTCATCTGATCCATGGCGGCGAGCGCATCCGTGCCGTCGAAGTCGAGCCACGCATCGTCGAGCAAGGTCAGCTTGGTTTCGTAGTGGGTGCTGGCCAGGGGCTTGGTCAAGGCGCTGATCACGCCGTCGATATTCTTGTCGACGTTTTCGCGGATCTCGTCCGGCGTCTGATTGGTGAAAGGCAGCGGCACCACGGCCAGCGCCAGGTCCTTGATGCCGAAGCTGCCGGCGCTGTGCCGGGCATCGCTGATGAATTGGGAAGCGACGAAGCCGACGGACGGCACGCCGGCCTTCTCGAATTCGATGAGATCGCGCATCAGCCAGGAGGTGCAGGACCCGCAATCCGCCGTGGTGCCGATGACGACATCGCACTCCCGTGCCACCTGCGCGACGTCCGCCGGCGTAACGTGACGCATCATCCAGCCCACGGAGCCGCGATAATAGGCGAAGGTGGCCTGCGGATAGCGCTGCTTCAGAAGTTCCTCGGCGCGCGCGAGGGCCACGTCGCCACCCGCCTTCATGTTCCAGTAGAGCCCGATGCGCTTGCCATCCAGGTCGTCCACGCGGCGCGCCGGCGGATGGCTGACCTGGAGGATCTCCGCAACGGGGTTGTAGACGCGAAGACGGGTCCGAAAAGTGGTCATAAGTCACTCCAGTGGATGCGAGGCCCGCTGGGCCCGGCAATTACCGAAGGCTCTCGATAAGCTTTCGGTGACGGCCTGATGCTCGGCAAGCGATCTCTCGTTTCTCTCCCGACGGCGCCCATTCTTGAAGGTGGGTCATTCACGTCGTTCTGTCTAACAGAACATATGTTCTATTTATATCATCGGCTTGACCCTGCCGCAAGGCGGGATTTCTCGGCGGACGCAACAGGCCCGACGCGCGGCGCGGACGCACCCGCCCGTCGGCCGTTCAATTTATCGGTAGAGGCTTGCAGACGGGATTCGTCATTGCAGCTACGCCGGCGATGACAATGCGGCAGGATGCTTCGGCCGTCGGCGAAGTGTTCGCGACTGACAGCCGTGCTGCGGGCCACTATGCTCCGGCGATGGCCAATATCGCCTCGGGAAACACCATCGCGGAAGTCGCGTCACTGATCGGCGACGTCGCCCGCGCGAATATTCTGTCGGCCCTGATGAGCGGCCGCGCGCTCACGGCCGGCGAACTGGCGCGTCACGCAGGCGTGACGGCCCAGACCACCAGCGGTCATCTCGCCAAGCTGACCGGGGCTGAACTGATCGTCTTGGAGAAGCAGGGACGGCATCGTTATTATCGCCTCGCATCCCAAGAGGTGGCCGAGGCGATGCAGGCCCTGATGGCTCTTGCGGCAGCCGGGCCCGCGCGCCACCGTCCGATCGGCCCGCGCGACGAAGCGCTGCGGAGGGCGCGCACCTGCTACGATCATATTGCCGGGCGGTTGGCGCTGGCGATTGCGGATGCCTTGAGCGAACAAGGCTATCTCGCGCTGGGCGATGGCGCCGCCCTCGTCACGGACGAGGGCAAGCGCTTCTTCGCCGATCTCGGGATCGACCTCATGGCAGGGCATTCCAAGCGGCCGCTGTGCCGGACGTGCCTCGACTGGAGCGAACGCCGCCCGCATGTCGCGGGACAGCTCGGCGCCGCCCTCTTGAACCGGTTGCTCGAACGCGAATGGATCGTTCGCCAGCCGGACAGCCGCGCCCTCAAGATCACCGCGGAAGGCCGGCAGGGCCTGACGACCACCTTCCAGCTTCAGCCCGATTGGTGGAAGGGTTCATGACCCAGCTGAGGCAGACGAGGTGGCAGCGCGAACCGCCATCTGGCACCGGTGCGCTGCGCAGCTGATTATGCCCCGGCGAGCGCGCGCTGCGCCGCCACCGCCGCAACGTTCAGGGGAACGCGGTCGCCACGGCGCTGCACCGCCGGATCACCCGGCCGCCGGGCAAACACCTCGCGCACCATCGGCGCGAAGAAATCGAGAGGCAGGTTGTCGTATTCGGGATCGAAGCTCGACTGGTCCCAACGCTCGCAGAATTCGACGCAATCATCGAAATAAACGCTGTCGCGATAGGTTTCGCGCTTGAACTGCGGCGCCCCGATATGGTGCCCATAATAGACCAGCTGAAAATCAGCATGGTGCTCTACGGTCCAGGTGCATTGTTCGCGCACGAAGGGGCGCAATATGGCCGCGGCATATTCATCGTGGTTGTAGGGCGCGTAGACGTCGCCGATATCATGCAACAGGGTGGCTACCACCCAGTCGATGTCGGCACCGTCGCGCCAGGCGCGCGTCGCGGACTGGAGGGAATGCGCGAGCCTGTCGATCTTGTATCCCGCCAGCGAGTCGGCAAGACCACGCAATCCCTCGACAAGTCGGTCGGCGGTACCCGCGGCGAATTCGGTCTCAAGCTCATGCAGCAGCTTGTAGTCGTCGCGCTTGCCGTCCTTCATGTTGCTGAAACTTACAACGCGCATGCCTGTCTCCTGAAATTCCAAATCCTGTCGATGGCGCAGGGGTCGGTTCGGCTGAACCGCAGACCACTTCAGCGCATGACGAGGGGAAAGCTCTGGCAATCATCCCAGGTGATGCTGTCGCCTTCCTTGTAGATCGTCGGGAAATGGCCGGGGATGATTACGTCGCTCATGCGCATGATCGTGTCGATGCTTTGGGCAGCGACCTCCGGCGTATCGAAGGAATGGTCGACCCGTCGCCGCAATGCCTCCTTGGGAAACTTGATCGCGTCGCCCGCGAGCGTGGTCGTCTTTCCGTCGGCGCCGGAAAGCAGAAGGGCCTGGCAGCCGGGCGTATGGCCGGGGGCGGGTATGTAGCGAATGCCTTCGCACAGCTCCCCGCCGCCTTCGAGCAGGGTCAGATCGTAGGTCTTCATCTGCTCCTTGATCATCCAAGGCACCCAATCGTCCTCGGGGTGCGGATTGTCCACATAGTCCCATTCCGCGCGGCTCACGAAAACCTTGGTCGACTTGGGAAACATGTCGATGTTCAGCGAATGGTCGTGGTGCAGATGGGACATGAACACACGCGTGATATCGGAAGGCGCAAGCCCACGCTGCTTCAGGCCGGCGCGGATCATCTCGCGGGCGACCGTACCGCCCACGTCGAACAGCATGGGGCCGTCCGGCGTATGGACGAGGGTGCAGTTGGAGATCGCGATATAGCCGAGGGTGAGCTTGGCACTGCTGCCGGTGACGATGACGTCGTAGGAAATGTCGGAAGTGGTCATGCTGCGTCCGTCTGTGGCTCGCTGGCCGAGATGAGGTCGTGTTGGATGAGTTTGAATACCTCGCCCATACGGTCGAGGAAGGCACGGCTGGCGCGATCGCGCGGGCGCGGAAGGTCGACCTCAAGGATCGTGCGGATGCGGCCGGGCCGCGGCGACATCACGACGATGCGGTCGGCCAGGAACACCGCTTCCTCGACGCTGTGCGTCACGAACAGCGTGGCGCGGTCGCGCCTCTCCGTGGTGGCGGCGAACATCTCCTGCATTGCCCGGCGGGTGTATTCATCGAGCGCCGCGAACGGCTCGTCCGCGAGGATCACGCGTGGTTCGTTGATCAGAACGCGGGCGATGGCGACCCGCTGCTGCATGCCGCCGGAAAGGTGATTGGGCTTGAAGCCGGTGAAGTTTGCGAGCCCGACGATGCGCAGCAATTCCAGCGCCTTGGTCCGCGTCTCCGCGTTCAGCTTGCCGCACATGCGCGGACCGTAGAGGACGTTGTCGAGCACCGAGAGCCACGGAAACAGGGTGGGCGCCTGGAAGATGGTGCCGCGCTGGGGACTGGGCTCCGTCACTTCCACCCCGTCGAGGGTCACGCTGCCCGAGCTCGGCCGATCGAAGCCCCCGAGCATCTTGAGCAACGTGGTCTTGCCGCAGCCCGACGGGCCCAGCAGGACCACGAACTCGCCCGCTCCGATCTCAAGCGAGACCCGCTCCAACGCGAGCACGGGCGTGGTGTCATTGCGGCCGGCGAAGCGGCGCGTCACATCCTTGAAGACGACGGTCACGGCAGCCTCATACGTTCGCTTGAGCAATATCTTCCGCCCATGACAGACGACTGCGCATGAGCATGACGATGACGCGATCGGTGAGAAAGCCGCACACGCCGATGGTGAGCATGGCGGCAACCACGACATCCATGCGCATGAACTCGTAGCCGTGCCAGAGCACGTAGCCGAAGCCCTCTCGCACCGCGAGCATCTCCGCGAGAATGAGGATGAGCCATGCGTAGGAGGCGCCGATGCGGATGCCGCCGCAGATACCCGGCAAGGCCGCCGGAAGCACCACCGTGGTCAGCACCTGCCGGCGGCTGGAGCCCAGCATCCGCCCCGCGTTTCGCAGATCCGCGGGCACCAGCTTGATGCTCATCACCACCTGCACGTAGACGATGAGGAAGACGCCATAGGTCGTGATGAACAGCGCCGGGCCGTTGCCCAGGCCGAACAGGAGCACGGCGAACGGAAGGAACGCCGTCTTCGGGATCGGGCGGAGCATCTGGACGATGGGATCGGTCAAGCGTTCCAGCAGCGGCACCCACAGCACGGCGAGGCCGAGCGTGATCGCCATCACCGAGCCCAGCACAAGACCACCCAGGACGCGCGAGATGCTGGCCACAAGATCGACCATGAAAGTGCCGGAGAAGAAGTTCTTGCCGTCACTCGTGTTGAAGATCCAGTCGATCCAGCAGGAGACCACGCTCCCGAGGGTCGGGAACATGGAGAACTCGCTCGAGCGGGTCATGTCCGCGAGCCACCAGGCGAGGATCAGAGCCGCCGGCACGCCGACTGCGAACGGGTCGATCTTGATCGATCGCAAGATAAAGCCCGGCTTGCGTTCAGCTCTCCGCTCGGTGATGGAGGACGTGACGCTCATTGGATCTGCGCCTTCTTTCCCGCCTTGAAGTCGTCATAGGAGACGTAGCCGAGGGATTCCTTCGAGCGACCCGTCAGTTCGGACACGAAGGTGTAGTTCACCGCCCCGTCCATTTCCCGAGTGACATCGTTGCGGATCATGCCGAGGCTGCGCATCTCGTCGGACATCCGGTAGAACATCGTGGTGTCCATCTCCGGCCGGGGTGCGCAATTGTCGATGGCCGCCGCCAGCACCGACTCAGGCTGGCCGGCGCGCTTGGCGACGATCTGCATGTAGCGGGCGCGGTCGGTTTTAACCGCCTCCACCGCCTTGATGTTCGCGGCAACCAGGTCGCGCACCACGTCGGGCTGCTCGTCGATGAGCTTCTGCGTCACGAACAGGGAGGAGTGGGTCCGCCACGTCAGTTCGAAGAAGCGATCGAGCTGGAGCTTCTGAATGTTGGGCCGGGCGGCGGCAATCGAGGCGAAGGGCTCCCAGATCTGGCCGCCGTCGGCATCGCCATTTTCCAGCATCAAGGTGAAGCCGGCCGGCTGGCCGCAATCGAGGATGGTGCAATCCTTCTTCGGATCGATGCCGACGGCGCGCAACGCGATCTGCATCATCACGTGCGAGCTGGTCATCGACCGGGTGGCGAGCTTGCGGCCCGCGAGATCCTCGAAGGTCTTGATGCCCTTGTCGGTGCGGGCGCAGATGGCCTGTCCCTTGCCGGCCACGCCGCAGACCGCGACCAGCGACGCCCCTTCCGACCGCGCCGTCACCAGATAGCTGTTGGCGTTGCTCATGGCATCGCAGCGGCCATTCATCATCGCCGCGAGAATACTGGTTCCGGAGGCACCGAAATTGTATTGCTCCGCCTTATACTTTCCTTCCGGCAGAAAGTCGGGAATGGCATAGACTGACATCTCGTGCACGGCCGAAGTATCGGCAATACGCAGAGGGCGCGCGGCCTGTTGCGCCTTGGCGCGACCGCCGATCGCAAAAGTGGAAACCAACCCGGCTGCGCCGAGGATAAGGTCACGCCGGCGAATTGGCAGAATGGTGTTGCTGTTCTGAGCCATATTTATTTCTCGGATATTCGTGACGCAATACCCGGTGGCTCGCGTGCCACCTCTGGACCGCCAGTCTTCGCCCTCGTGGGATGGGGCTTTTTTCTTCGTGGCGTATCTCAAGCATGAAAGCAGGGCATTTCACCGTCAAGCACGAATTTTCATCAAGGAAAATTTGAGCGCATAGGTGAAAGATGGTACCTAGATGGCTGCTTCTGCCTGCAGAGGCGGCACGGAGGATTGGACGTGTATACTTTAGGGGCACGGCTGCGGCAGTTGCGCGCCGAGCGGTCGATGACGCTGAACGAGGTCAGCAAGCTTTGCGACGTGGCTGTTTCGACCCTGTCGAAGATCGAGAACGATCAGGTCTCGCCCGTCTACGGCACCTTGAGGAAGATCGCGGTCGGTCTGGGCGTGGCTTTCGAGAGCCTGGTCTCGGACAAGGAGCGCGAGACGAGCGGCGCACGCCGCGCGGTGACGCGGCGGGGCGATGCCGCCGAGGTGACCAACGACCGCTATGTCTACAGCATGCATGCCTCGGATCTGATCTCTAAGGCAATGTTGCCGGTGGTCATGACAATCCAATCCCGCACGCAGCCGCATGCGAACGACTGGAGCAGCCACGAAGGCGAAGAGTTCATCCTCGTGCTCGAAGGCGCAGTAGACGTCTATCTCGAACACTACCAGCCGGTCCGGCTCGAGGTTGGCGAGAGCCTCTATATCGACAGTCGCATGGGCCACGGCTTTGTCAGCGTCGGACCGGGCGACGCGCGGCTTATCTGCGTCAGTTACGATCCCAAACAGCTGAACGGCGCGGAGCGCGCCGCGGCCCAGCTCTCTCGCCGGCCGATCGGGGAATCCCCGCGCGTCCAGGCGAAGCACGCCCCGGCGCGCAATGGTGTGGGGCATGCGCGTCTCACCGGAAGCTCCGACTCCTGAGCCGACGGGTTCGCCCGCAGCGCAGCGGGCGATCTTTGGTTATCGTTTCGGCTCCGCGGCGTTGGGAAACGGCGGCAGCGCCCAGGCCGCGCGGGCGTTGCGGCGCGGGTCGGCACCGCAAGGCCGCGCGGCCCGCCTACCAACTATTGCAGAGCCGCATCCAGTGCCGGTGCTCGCGCGGAATGCGGCCCGCCTCACAGTCGCGCCGTGCATCCCCGTCAAGCGCCATCAAACACGATTGGCCTTCGCGCAGGTGCTGGCACCAGCCGCGATCGACCGAGGAGTTGAAGGCCATGAAGCAGGATTGTCCTTCGACATAGGCTTGGCAAAAGCTGCGGTCCCGCCCGTCGAAGGTCATGAAGCAGGATTTTTTCTTGGAGCAGATTTCGGGGAGGGGCTGAGCCTGGGCGGAAAAGCTGCCGAGCGCCGTGAGGAGCACCAGCAGTCCGAGAAGTGATTTCATGACGTCCTCCGTTTTTCTTGCGTATCGGCGACGATTGTCGCGATTGCCAAAAGGGCACCGGGCATCACGCCTTGTGGCGGATCTTGCCGTTCATCATGGTCAGCTCGACCTTTGCTTTGTGGATGTCATGCGGGTCGCCTTCGAGGATGTTGCGATCGAGAACGATCAGGTCCGCCAGCTTGCCCACTTCCAGCGATCCCACCTTATCCTCCATGCGGATCTGATAAGCGGCACCGAGCGTGTTGGCGTGAATCGCCTCGGCCACTGTCAGCCGTTCGTCGGCCGGCGCCAGCACTGGGGCATCGGCTTTCCCGATCAGCTGGCGGGTGACGCCCACCTCGATGGAATCGAGCGGCTTGTAGGTGGAGAAATAGCCTGCTGCCGGCCAGTCGGTGCCGAACGACACCCGCCCACCCTGCTTGAGGATCGTCTTGGTGCGGTACATCTGGCTGGCGCGCGGCTGCCCGTAGCGCGCCGTCATGTTCAGCAGCGTGTCCGGATCAGCCGATGACCAATTGGCGGAGAACTGGGCGGTGACGCCGAGCTTGGCGAAGCGCGGATTGTCGCTGTCGTCCACATAGACCAGATGGGCGATGGCGTTGCGACGGTCGCGCTTGGGGTTCACCGCCATTGCCTTCTCGATCGCGTCGAGGGCCACGCGCGCAGTGCGCTCGCCGCAGGCATGAACATGCACGTCAAAACCGGCGGCATCGACCGCGCCGATGAGTTGATGCCATTGCTCCTCTGAGAAGGGCGAGGCGCCGGTCGAGCTGGGCAGGTCGGCATAAGGCTCGATCAGCCACGCGGTATAGCCGCCCTGCGAGCCGTCGCCGACGATCTTGACGATATCCACGTTCACCAGTTCGCTCGACACCCGGCTGCGGACATCCTTGAGCTTCTCCACCACGTCGTCGATCGGCAGGCTTTTCACCGAATAGGATGCCGATACCCGGAACGGGAGGGCATCGCGCTTCTCGGCGTCCACATAGAGATTGATCACTGCACCTTGGTCAGAGCCGATGGGCGGCACGCCGGCATCGAAGATCGAGGTGATGCCGGCGGCGGCGGCCTTGGGCAGCCAGCCGTCGAGCAGCTTGCCCAGAGCGGCGGCGGTGATCGGCTCAACCGCGTTGACAAGCGAGAGCACCGCGTTCGTTTCCAGCACATAGCCGGTGGGCTCGCCCTTCTGATCGCGGGCGTAATAGCTGAAGCGCGGGATAGGGTCCGGCGTGTCCCGGTTGACGCCGGCCATCTCCAGCGCCTTGGAATTCACCCAGAGGCTGTGTCCATCGATGGCGAAGAAGAAGGCCGGCCGGTCGGGCAGGATGCGGTCGAGTTCGGCGCGGCTCGGGCCCTCGGGCGGGAACATATCCACGCGCCAGCCGAAGCCGCGGATCGGGCCGGTGGGGTTTTCCTTCGCATATTGCTCGATGGCCGCGAGGGCATCCTTCATGGTTGGCAGCTGGAGGTCGACGCCGGAGGTGAGGAACGCCCCGAGCAGGGGATGGGTATGCCCCTCGACGAAGCCCGGCATGAGCAGGCGTCCCTTGAGGTCGATCACCTGCGTCTTCGGGCCCGCGAGCGCCATGGCGCCGGCCTCGTCGCCCACGTGGATGATGGTCTTGCCGCGCACCGCCACGGCCTTCGCCCAGGGCTGGGCGCCTGAGAGGGTATAGACCGGCCCGTTGCGGAACACGAAATCGGCCGCGCCGTCGGTGGCCGCCGCCGCGCGGCCGTCCTGCGCCCGCGCCTCAGTCGCGCGGAAGACGGGCGCCAGGGCGGCCGCTGCCGTCATCGCCATGCCGGCGCCCAGAACCGACCGGCGGTTCAGGCCGCTAGCCCGGCCGAACGCCTCGAAATAGGGGGCCCAACTACACGCCATGCACATCTGCCATCCCCTCCCAATTTGAGGCGATGTGCAGCTGTGCGACTGGCCTCCCGGCACCGCAAATCACTCGCCCCCCAATAGGTTACAGTATGTGCGAGCGGTAAAAAAAGCTCTTCTCTTTGCGTCAGTCCTGGTCGCGATTCGCCAACAGGACACAACCGCCATCTCGGCAGGGGGTGAGCTTTAACGGGGAGCCTTCAGCCTCCCCGCATCCTCTGGCGGAATGCCCTCGCGAATGGCCGCGAGCCCGAACCGCTCGCGATACTCGCGGGGCGCGAGGCCTGTCACTTTGAGGAAGACTTTTCGAAACGAGCCCGGATCCTCGTAGCCGACATCCCACGCGATCTGCTCGACGGGGCGCGTGCTGGTCTCCAGCATCTCACGCGCCTTGCCGACCCGAAGATGCTGGCAATATTCCGTCGGCTTCAGCCCCGTTGCCTTGTGAAAGCGGCGCAGAAAGGTTCGCGGCTCAAGCCCCGCCTTATCCGCCATCGCCTCAAGCGTCGCATCGCGGGCACCAGTCGCCTGCAGCCAATGCTGGACCTTGAGCACGGCCTCATCGCCATGGCGCAGCTTGGGGGAGAACACGCTGTAGTGCCGCTGCTCGCGGCCCGGCGGGTCGACCAGCAGGAAGCGCGCGGTCTCGAGCATCGCGGTCGGTCCCAGCAGCCGGTCCACAAGCTTGAGCCCCAGGTCCGTCCAAGCCATGAGGCCGCCTGCCGTGATGAGATCGCCATCGTCAATGACGAGCTTGTCGATGTCCATGCGGGCATTCGGAAACCGATCCGCGAAGTCGTTGGCATAGAACCAGTGGGTTGTGGCAGGGCGGCCCTCCAGCAGCCCGGTCTCGCCGAGCAAGAACGCGCCGGCGCAGACCGACGCCAGGGTCGCCCCGCGCGCGTGGCGCTCGCGCAACCAGCGCGCCAACGGTGCCGCCTCGTCAGCGGTGATCGGCGCGATGACGGCGGGCGGCATGACGATGAAATCCGGCTCCCCTGAAGCGCCTGGATCGCTATCGAAGGCGCGTTCCGCGCCCGCGCCGTTCTCCCGGACACACCAATGGCTGACGCGGATTCGCGGCGCCCCATCGCCGAGGCGGCGATGCACGATCAGGTTTGCGACCGAGAACAGATCCGTCAGTCCATGCACCGCGCCGAGCTGCGCGCCGGGATAGAGCAGGATGGCGATTTCGGCGAAGGGGGTCGGTTTCGTCATTTGTCACTTATGGCCTGAAATCTGTCCATCGCGCCAATCCGAAAGCGGATCATGCACGGCTACTGTTTCTCCATCGAATGAGCCGCCGGGGATGACGCCCCGGCCACACCGAGGAGTTCCGCATCATGAGCACGGTCACCACCACGGACGGCACTGAAATCTTCTTCAAGGATTGGGGTCCGAAGGACGCACAGCCCATCATGTTCCATCACGGCTGGCCCTTGTCCTCCGACGACTGGGACGCACAGATGCTGTTCTTTCTGTCCAAGGGCTATCGCGTCGTCGCCCATGACCGCCGCGGTCACGGCCGTTCAAGCCAGGTCTGGGACGGTCACGACATGGATCATTATGCGGCCGACGCCGCGGCGGTCGTGCAGCATCTCGATCTGCGGAATGCCATCCATATCGGTCATTCGACCGGTGGCGGCGAAGTCGCGCGCTATGTCGCCCGCCATGGCGAACCGCAGGGTCGGGTGGCAAAGGCGGTGCTGGTGAGCGCTGTTCCCCCGCTGATGGTGAAGACGCAGAACAATCCCGGCGGCTTGCCGATTGAGGTGTTCGACGGCTTCCGCGCAGCCCTCGCCGCCAACCGGGCGCAATTCTTTCTCGATGTGCCGGCCGGCCCCTTCTACGGCTTCAACCGGCCGGGCGCGAAGATCGACCAGGGTGTGATCAACAATTGGTGGCGGCAGGGCATGATGGGCTCGGCCAAGGCCCATTACGACGGCATCAAGGCCTTCTCGGAAACCGACCAGACCGAGGACCTGAAGGCGATCACCGTGCCGACCCTGGTGCTGCACGGAGAGGACGACCAGATCGTGCCGATCGACGACAGCGCCCGGCTTTCCGCCCCGCTTCTGAAGAATGGCACGCTGAAGACCTATCCGGGCTACGGCCACGGCCTGCTGACGCTCAATGCCGACGTCCTCAACGCGGATTTGCTCGCCTTCGTCCAGAGCTGAACCGCAACCCGGCGGGCGCACCGATGGTGCGCCCGCTCCCACGTGCTAGCCTCGCATCTCGCCATCAGGGTCAGGCGCCCATGATTCCCTCTGAGCACCGCACGGCGGTCTTCGCCATCATCATCGCCGCCTTTGCCGCCACGCTCGGCATCGGCATGCTGATCCCGGCAATCCCGGCTTTAACGGTGGGATTGCCGGCGGTGGCGCACGGCGCGCTCATCTCCGCCTTCGCTTTCGCCCGAATCCTGGTGGAGGTGCCCGCCGGCTTTGCCATCGATCGCGCCGGCGCGCGCCTCTCCTCCCTGATCGGCCTCGGCATCATGATCATGGGGGCCCTGCTCGGCTTGCCGAACCTCGGCTACGGCATGCTCATGGTGTCGGTGGTGGTGCAGGGCGCGGGCATCGCGATCTTCTCCACGGCGGCCATGACCGCCCTCATCAACATCTACGGGCCGAAGGGACGCGGCACCGCGCAGACCTTGTTCCAGGGCGCGCTGCTGCTCTCTTATTCCGCCGGGCCGGTGGTGGGGGGCTATGTGGTCAGCGCGTTCGGCCCGCGCGCGCCCTTCGCGGTGGAGGCCCTGCTGGGCCTCCTCGCGCTGCCCATCTCCCTGCTGATGCCGCAGGCCGCCGGCGCGGCGAAAAAGGCGGTCGGTGCGATCCGCATCACCGCCGGACTCGCCAGCGGCACGGTGATGACCTTCGCCGGCTTTCTCGCCCGCATTACCGTGTCCTGGGTGGTCGTGCCTGCGGTGGCGACCACCATGCTCTCTTTGTCGCCGCAGCATTACGGCCTCATCATCGGCGCGGGCACCGCCCTCAACCTGGTCTTCCTGCCGCTGAATGCGCGCCTCATCGACAGCTGGAGCGCGAGCCGCACCGTACTGGCGGCGAGCGCGATGACGCTGGCCGGCGTGGTGCTGATGTGGCTCGCGCCGGTGCAAGTCGCACTCTGGGTGGGTACGGCCTTCGTCATGATCGGCACCAGCGCGCTGGTGACGGCGGCGGCGACGGTGGCGCTGGAAGGCATCCCGCCCGAGCAGACGGGCGCGGTAACCGGCACCAACCGGGCGGCCGGAGACATCGGCACCGCAATCGGCCCCATCCTCACTTCGGGGGCGACCACGCTGTTCGGCCTCACGGCAGCCGGTGGCTTCGCCGTTACCGCCGCCGTTCTGGCGGTGTGCCTTGTCGCCTTCGCCGCGCTGCGCTTTTCGCTGCGGGCAGCGCCCGCCGCCGAGCACTGAGGCGCGTCAGGCGAACTGCTCGTCGAGCCAATCGAAGACCCGCCGGTTGAGGAGCGATCGGTTCTGCATCTCGCAATGCCCGTCCGCACCCTCGGCGGCCGTGAAACGCAGAAGGGTCTTGGGGCAGGTGAGCGCGTCGAGGAAGGCCCCGGCATCCTCGGCGAGCGCGTCGCCCTCGGTTTGGGTGATCAAGGTGGGGCATGTGATCAGCCCCGCGCGGCCCTTCATGGTGAAGGGTTCGGCCGAAGCGAAGAAGGCACGCAGATTGTCCACGCCGTGCACCCAGAAGCCGCGCTGCACGATCTTCCAATAGAGCACGCGGTCCTTGCGGATGATGGCGTCGAGGCGATCGATCACGGCCTGGTCCAGGGTGCCGAGATCGGCGGCCGCCTCCGGGTCTACGCCGAACTTGCCCACCACCACCTTGCGAAAACCGTCGGAAATGCTCCAGGTACCCGGATCGGCGATGAGCGCGGCGAGGCGCGGCTCGCCGGAGGCGCCTCGGGGCGCGAGATGCCCGCCGAGGCTCCAGCCATAGAGCGCGATGCGCGCGGGATCGACCAGCGGCAAGGTCAGCGCATAATCCACCACCGCGTTGATCACCACTTCCCAGTCGGGCCGCAGCGGAATGCCCTGTTCGATGAGCATGGCGCCCTGGCCGGGTCCGTCGAACAGCAAGGCGTGATAGCCCCGCCGCGAAGCCGCCACCGCCGAGGCGAAATAGGTGTCGGTGATGGTGGCGTCATAGCCGTTATTGAGGATGAGGAGCGGCCGCACCTCGGTTTCGAAGCCGTGCGCCGGGATGAAATAGCCCGGCATGGGCGTCGCGCCGAACGGGATGCTCAGCGGCCGCACCGGATGGGGACCCAGCGCCAGGCCGGCGTCGAGCGCCTCCACCTGCTTGCGGAACGCCGCGCGCAGGCGCGGGTCGACAGGCGCACCGAAGATGGGATGGAAGGAGGCGGCATAGAAGGTGCTTGCCCGCAGATAGGATTCGCGGGCGCTGGCCTCATGGCCCTTGGCGAGCGCCGCGTCGCCCTGTCCCTTGAGCCGGTCACCGGCGGCGACGAAGGCGTCGTGGAAGGCCCCGTCATCGCCCTCCCCCACAGCGTCCGCCACCGCCCTGACCTCGCCGAAATCGGCCCCGCCATAAGGGATGTAGGCCAGCGGCCAAGTGCCGAAGTCCTCATGGAACTCGTTTCTGAACAACATGGCCGATATCCCTCCCCCTAACTGCGGAACAACAGGCCTTCCCTAGCATCCGGCGGCTCGACAAGAGATGCCGCGAGCCCATGAAATTGGCTCAATCCTTTGCCAGAGCGAGCCGCAGTAATGATTTATGATATTGATTTTACAAGAGAAAAATAGGCAGTAGATTTTACACGCCTATAGACTTGCCCACATTTTCCGCCGCGGCAACTGCGCGGGATTGATCCGCGGAGCCGCATAACGGCCGCGCCTGCGGCCAAGCGATCTCTGGCACACAGGACGACATGTGCAGCGGGCGTTGCAAGAGCCGATAGGGACCGTCCTGCCCCTTACTGGCCGGCGGCGTCCTTGGTGCATTTCTTGACGAACGAGGTGGCAGCTGCGCCATAGAGCTTCTTGTCCGCCGCCTGCGTCTGGCAGGAGGCTTGGGCGTCCTTCAAGCACTTGTTCATGAAGGAGGTCTTGGCGGCCCCTGCGAGGTTCTTGGCGGCTGAGGTCGCCACGCACGTATCCGCCATTGCAGAGCCGGCGATCATGGTGAGAAGAGCGGCGGCAAGGATGGTCTTCATTTTCGTTTCTCCCAAGCGGGAGCATGAGCATCCACGTGATTCGCGGCCAGATGAAGACTTCCTTAGGGTGAGGCGGCCGGCATTATAGAAAATCTGCATATCCGATGTGTAAGCGATCCGTCGTTGAAGCTTGCGCTCCTGACGGCAAGAGACGCATTACAATAATACAGCCACTGATGCCGCTCGGACATCCGACATTCCTGTCGCTATCGTGGCGATCACGTCACAGAGCATGCACGAGCATCTGGCGCTTGTGGGCCTGTCGGAGTTCGAAGGGCGCTATCCCCATGAACTGTCCGGCGGCATGCGCCAGCGCGTCGCCACCGCCAGCAGCCTCGCCCACGACCCGGCCGTGCACACCCGCGGGAGGCGGAGAGCCAGGGCCTCGTGCCTGCTGGACTCCTGATGCCCAGCGACCTCTACACGAACGCGTTCAACGCGTTCGCAAAAGGACCCGCCCTGAGCTAAGCGTCGTCCTTCAGCAAAGCTGCCCCCTGCCTCAGTCCTGACGGGAGCAGGCCCGGCCCAAGCGCGCCGGAGGCGATCACCACCTTCGCGGGCGATCAGGAAGATGCCGGCCCGCCGATGGTGCCCAGCACCTCCATGGCGGCGTCGGGAATATCGAGGCGGGCCGCCGCGAGGTTCTCGGCGAGGTGGGCGCTCGATGAGGTGCCCGGAATGAGCAGGATGTTCGGCGATCGGCGCAGCAGCCAGGCCAGGGCGACCTGCATGGGCGTGGCGCCGAGCTCGGTGGCAACCGCGGTCAAGGCGCGGGACTGGAGCGGAGAGAAGCCCCCCAAGGGGAAGAAGGGCACATAGGCGACGCCCTCGGCAGCCAGTTGATCGATGAAGCCGTCGTCGCTTCTATGGGCGAGGTTGTACTGGTTCTGCACGCCGACGATCGGCACGATGGCGGCGCCCTGCGCATATTGCGTGGGCGTGACGTTGCTGAGGCCGATATGCCGGATCAGCCCTTGGTGCTGCAGCTCGGCGAGCGCCGTCAAGGGAGCTTCGATCGACCCTTCGGCCGGCCCGTGAACGTCGAACATGACGCGCAGGTTGACCACTTCCAGCACATCCACGCCCAGGTTCTTCAGATTGTCGCGGACTGCGGTCGTCAGGGCTTGGGGCGAGAAAGCCGGCATCCACTCGGCGTTCGGGCCGCGAACGGCGCCGACCTTGGTCACGATGAGCAGATCCGACGGGTAGGGATGAAGCGCCTCTCGGATCAGCTGATTGGTGATGTGCGGGCCGTAGAAGTCGCTGGTGTCGATGTGATTGACACCCGCGTCACGCGCGGCGCGCAGGACGGCGAGGGCTTCGTCGCGATCCTTCGGAGGACCGAACACGCCGGGGCCGGCCAGTTGCATGGCGCCGTAGCCCATACGGTTCACGGTGCGGCCGGCGAAGGAATAGGTCGGGGTTGTCACGGGCGTTCTCCTTGAGGACGCTGCAGGATCTACACCTTGCCACAGTGCGCGATAATCGCCCACAATCCGCACAGCCTGTGCGAGATTCCGAACAATGGCTTACGATCTGGCGGATCTGCACGCCTTCATCGCCGTCGCGCGCGCGCACGGGGGTTCCGCAACGCGGCCCGCATCGAGGGCGCGAGCGCGTCCGCTCTCAGCGATGCGGTGAGACGGCTCGAAGGGCGGCTGGGCGCGCGCCTGCTGCATCGAACGACGCGCAGCATCAGCCTCACCGAAGCGGGCGCTCAGCTGATGGCCCGGCTGGAGCCGGCGCTCAGCGAAGTGGACGCGGCCTTGTCGGGGGTCGGGCGCTTCGACGACGCGCCCGCCGGCACCTTGAAGCTGAACGTGCCGGTGAGCGCCGCGCGTCTCGTCTTGCCCGATCTCGTGCCGGCTTTCCTGGCGGCCTATCCGCAAATCCGGATGGAGATCACGGCGGAGGACGATTTCGTGGACGTGCTGGCTGCGGGCGCCGACGCCGGCATCCGGTATGACGAGCGGCTGGACCAGGACATGATCGCGATCCCGATCGGCCCGCGTATCCAGCGCTTCGCATGCGCCGCCGCGCCCGCCTATCTCGACGCGCGAGGGCGGCCCCGCCATCCCAGAGACCTGCTGGACCATGCCTGCCTTCGTGGCCGCTTCTCAAGCGGCGTGACCCCCGCTTGGGAGTTCGAGCGGGAGGGAGAGACGGTGATGATCGAGGGCGACGGCCCGCTGCTCGTCAGCATCGGGCCGGCGATCGATCTCGCGGTCGAGGCGGCGATCGCGGGTACGGGGATTATCTATCTCTTCGAAGCCTGGCTCACGCCGTTCCTGAGGAGTGGTGCGCTGGAGCCGGTTCTTGGCGAGTGGTGGCCGAGTTTCCCCGGGCCATTCCTCTATTATCCGGGACGGCGATTGGTGCCGCCGCCGCTTCGCGCGTTCATCGATTTCATTCGGGCGCGACAATCATCGTGATGTAAAACCTACGCAACGGCGCATGTCGGTTGGCGCGAAGACCCTGTTTTGACTCAGCGCGAGCGCCGGTAATGCATGGCGACAACGCCGTTGCGGAGCGGCGTGGCCGAGATCAGCTCCAGCCGGCGCGTGCGGGGCAGCCCGCTCTGGTAGAGGGTCGGGCCGTGGCCGGCGATCCTGGGATGGACGAGGAGCTTGTACTCATCGATCAGATCCAGCCGGTCCAGCTCGGCCGCGAGCGTGCCGCTACCGAGGAGCACGTCGGCAGGCGTCGCATCCTTCAGCCTCTGCACGCCCGCGCGCAGGTCGCCGGCGATGGGGTGGCTGTTGGTCCACGGGAAAGCCTTGCGTGTCGACGACACGACGTACTTCGGCTTGGCCTCCAGCTTGACCGCCCACTCGCGTATCGCCGGCGGCGCGTCCACATCGCCGCGGGCGACGGCCGGCCAGTAGCCCTCCATCATCTCGTAGGTGACACGGCCCCACAGCATCGCCCCGCCCTCGTCCATGAGGCGGGTGAAGAAGGCGTGCGTCTCCTCGTCGGCAATTCCCTCGCGATGGTCGACGCAGCCGTCCAGGGTGACGTTGATGCTGAAGGTCAATAGTCCCATGCGGCAAGTCTAAGCCATTCAAAGGATCACACGCAAAGGCCGACCGCTATGCGGCGGCCGCCCCTTATTTCGACCTGGTTCGAGGTGCGCTGGGCGACCGCGTCAAGGCCTGGATCGACCTGGTCGTCCGCTCGGGCCTGACGTTTCAATATGCCGATGGCGCCGTCCTGGGTCTAGCAAAGCACAATAAGGCGATCCTGGTGGTCGCGTCAGGCGGCGTCTTCACCGGTGGTCCGTGGCGCTCGTGGGATTTCGTCGAACCCTACCTGCATCAAGTCCCGGCCTTCATTGACATTACGGATGTGCAGACCGTTTGTGTGAGGGGACAAACATCCCCGGCCTGGCGGCGAGCGCCGTCCCGAGGGCAATTGAAGTTGTTCAGGAGCTTGCCCTTTAGCGCGGCCCGCGCGCCGGGAACCGGACCTGCGGTTTGGGGGTGAGGGCCAAAGTCCGGAACGGGCGCGCCGTGGTGCATCGCAAATAACCCTACCGGGCCAGGATGCTCTCCACAAAATCCGCAAATGCGCGCGCCTTGGTGCTGGCGAGGCGCCCTGTCGGAAACACCGCCCATAGATCGACGGGCGGAAGCTCCCAGTCTTCCAGCACGCGCCGCACCGCGCCGCTCTCAAGCTCGGGGGCGAACATCCAGTCGGAATTGACCGTCAGCCCCATGTCCGCGAGCACGGCGGCGCGGATGCCTTCCGCCGCGCTCAGGCGCACGCGTCCGCGCACCGCGACGGACGCCTCCGTGCCCTGCCGGCGGAAAGTCCAGCTGGCGCCGAGCTGGCTGTAGACGATCGCCTCGTGGAGTGCGAGATCGGCCGGCACAAGGGGCGTGCCGGCGCGCGCGAGATAGGCAGGCGTGGCGAGCACTGAGCGCCGGCCGCTGGCGATCCGCCGGGCGATGGCGGCGGAATCGGTGAGCTCGCCCATCCGCAGGGACAGATCGACGCCCTCGGAGACGAGATCGATGACCCGGTCATCGAGCAGCACGTCGATTTCGATGTCGGGATGGCGCGCGAGGAATTGCGGCAGGCGTGGAACGATGAGCAGGCGCGCGAAAGTCGTCGCCGCCGAGACGCGCAGGCGTCCGGACAGGCCCGCGCCGGCGCCCCGCGCTTCCAGCTCGGCTTCCTCCGCCTCCCGGATCGCCGATCGCGCCCGTTCATAGAAGCGCACGCCCGCATCGGTCGGCGCGAGGCTGTGGGTCGAGCGCACGAGCAGGCGCACCTGAAGGCGATCCTCCAGCTGGGCGATCGTCTTGGAGATGGCGGGCTGCCCGACGCCGATCCGCCGCGCCGCTGCGGAGAACGATCCCGCCTCCACCACCGTCACGAAGACCTGCATGGCCTGGAAGCGATCCATCCTCATTCCTCCTGGGAATGAACGTTATCGCCTTAACCCGCCTGCCGCAACATTTCAGGAATGGTCATAACAGGCTCACGAACACGCCGAGACGCGGTTCGCGGAGCTGAACATGATTGAAGTCTACGCATTCGCCACGCCCAATAGCGTCAAGGTCCCGATCGCGCTGGAAGAGATGGGCCTTGCCTATGAGCTGAAGCCGGTGAACGTCCGCAAGGGCGAACAGAGGACCGCAGCCTTCCTGGCCCTGAACCCCAACGGCAAGGTGCCGGTGCTGGTCGAGCGCGACGGCGACGCCGCATTCGTGCTGAGCGAGAGCGCGGCGATCCTGGTCCATCTCGCGCAAAGGACCGGCAGGCTGCTGCCGACCGATGCACAGGGACGGGCGCGGGTTTTCGAGCAATTGTTCTTCCACGCGTCTGGACTGAGCCCAGCCTTCGGCAATGCCGGCTTCTTCAAGCGCTCGTCGCCGGAGCCTCAGCCCATTGCGGAGGCCCGCTTCTCGGCCGAGGCGGAACGCATCCTCGATCTTCTCGAAGCCAAGCTCGCGACCCAGCGCTTCACCGCCGGCGACGCTTTCACCATCGCCGACATCGCCCATTTCGGTTGGCTGTGGCGGCGCGCCTTTCCCGGCGTGACCCTGGACGCCCGCCCCAACCTCTCCCGCTGGTACGACGCCATCGCCGCGCGGCCCGCCGTGCAGCGCGCCATCGCCCGCGTCGAGGCCCTCGTCCCGGCGGCCTGATTTCCCCTGATCCATTTCCCCGCGAACGCACAAAGGAGCTATCCCATGTCCCGCTTCAGCACCTACAAGGACGCTTTCCCCAACGCCCAGCTCACCCGCTCGGAAAGCGGCGTGCTCGAAGTCCGCCTCCACACCGACGGCGGCAAGCTGGTCTTCAACGGCCATACCCATGAGCAATTCGTCGAGCTGTTCCACCAGATCGGGGCGGACCCGGACAACCGGGTGGTCATCCTGACCGGTTCGGGCGACGCCTTCATGGATGCGATCAGCCCTGAGGGCTTCGATTTCTTCTCGCCGCGTGGCTACGACAAGATCTATCGCGAGGGCAAGAAAGTGCTCATGAACATCCTCGACATCGAGGTGCCGATGATCACCGCGCTCAACGGCCCCGTCTTGCTGCACAGCGAATATGCGCTGCTGACCGACATCATCCTCGCGACGCCGGAAACCGTGTTCCAGGACAAGCCGCATTTCGACTTCGGCATCGTGCCGGGCGACGGTGTGAACCTGCTCTGGCCGGAAGTGATCGGCAGCGTGCGCGGTCGCTATTTCATCCTCACCCGACAGGTGCTTGATGCCGCGACGGCGAAGGACTGGGGCGTGGTCAATGAGATCGTCCCCGCCGACAATCTACTCGCCCGCGCCCATGAAATCGCGGAAGGGATTGCCACCCTGCCGCCGCTCACCAGCAGCTACACCCGCATCGCGCTGACGCAGAAGCTGCGCCGGATCATCGACGAGGGGGCCGGCTATGGCCTCGCGCTCGAAGGCATCAGCGCCGCCGAGGTCGCCCGCACGATGGCGGCCGGCTGACGGCCGGCTGTTCTTGTCGCACACGCCATCCCACCCGACACGGAGCACCCCCATGTCCCTCCAGGCAAAGCTCGACGCCTTCAAGGCCGATTTCGAAGCGGGCAAACCGCCCTATAACGTGCCGCCCGCGGTGATCGAAACCATGCGCCGCGCCACCGCTGAACTCATCGCCTCCGGCGCGGCACGGCAGGCACTCAAGGCCGGCGAGAAGATTCCCGCTTTCACGCTCGCGGACCCCGAGGGGAATCCGGTGTCCTCAGCGGACCTCCTCGCCAAGGGGCCGCTGGTCATCACCTTCTATCGCGGCGTCTGGTGCCCCTATTGCAACATGGAATTGCAGGCGCTTCAGGCGGCGCTTCCGCAGCTCCAGGCCCTGGGTGCGAACCTTATCGCGATCTCGCCCCAGAACCCGGTGAACAGCCGCAAGTCGGTCCGCCAGAACGCCCTGTCGTTCCCGATCCTGTCGGATCCGCGTAACGAGGTCGCCGCGGCGTTCGGCCTGCGGTTCGCGCTGCCGGATTATCTGATCGAACTCTACGCGGCGCTGAAGAACGACCTGCCCGCCTTCAATGGTGATCCGAGCTGGACCCTGCCCATGCCGGCCCGCTTCGTGGTCGGCCAGGACGGCACCATCCTCTATGCCGAGGTCAATCCAGACTATACCCGCCGGCCCGAACCGGCGGACATGCTGCCCGCCCTGCGCCGCGCCGCGCCGCGGGTGCCACCGCCGCCTGATCCACCCGGACATGCCCCGCCCCTGCGAGCGGGAGGAGAACCACCTCATGCAACGGACCTTCCTCATCACCGGCGCCAGCAAGGGCATCGGCCTCGCGCTCTCCCTGCGCCTCGCGGCACAGGGCCATCGCATCATCGGCATCGCGCGACACCGTACCGACGGCTTTCCCGGAGAACTCCACGCGCTCGATCTCAGCACCAAGGATGCGGGCGCGCGGCTGGCGCAGATCGTCCAGGCCGACCCGGTCGATGGCATCGTCAACAATGTCGGGCTGGTACGCGCCGAGCCGCTCGGGGCGATCGAGGCCGCAACCCTCGACGAGGTTCTGCGGACCAATCTCCAGCCCGCGCTTGCCTCCGCCCAGGCCGCCCTGCCGGGCATGAAGGCGCGCGGCTGGGGCCGCATCGTCAACATCTCCAGTCTCACCATCCTCGGCACCGTGGAGCGCACGTCCTACGCCGCGGCCAAGGCGGCGCTGGTCAGCTTTACCCGCAGCTGGGCGCTGGAGCTTGCGACCACCGGCATTACGGTCAATGCGGTTGCGCCCGGGCCGACCGAGACCGAGTTGTTTCGTGCCAACAATGCACCGGGCAGTGCGGGTGAAGCGCGCTACCTGGCCGGCGTGCCGATGAAGCGGTTCGGAACGCCGCAGGAAATCGCCGCCGCCATCGGCTTTCTTCTATCCGACGATGCGGCGTTCATCACCGGACAGACCCTGCATGTGGATGGAGGCGCCTCGATCGGCAAGGCGGCTCTCTGAGCTGCGGCCCATGTCGGGATCGGGGGCTCCCGAAGTCCCCACCCGGCGCGCTTCACCAGGTGGGGCGATCGGAGCGGCGGCGGCGGCCTGCGGGATCGAGATCCGGGTCCTCTCAGACCTCCGTCGGGTTCAAGAGCACCCAGAGGCTTGCAATTCTGCCGTCGACGATCTGAGCGGCATCGGACCCGGTGACAGCGACGGGTCCACCCTCGGGGCCGGCCTCCCACCGGAGCACGGCCAGCCCGTGATGCCCGACGGCCGGCCCGGCCGGAGTAAGCGGACGGTGGGGCCGAACTGCTTCGGCCTTCGCCGCGCCGGCTTATCTCGCACGGCGCGGCACGCCGGGGCATCCCGGCGAACTCGACGCGCATGAGTGCGTGAATTTCCGCTTTCAAAGTTCGGGGCAGGCGCTGCGCTGGTCGTTCCAGCTCGGCGATCGCACCCTGGAGATCGTGCCGGATGCCGCCATTACCACCGATGTCAGCGATGCCGTCGCGGCGGCGTTGGCGGCGGGAGGAGGCATCGGCATCTCGCCGACGTTCGTCGCCGCGCATTATGTCGAGCGGGGCCTGCTTGTGCCGCTTCTGCGGGACTATTTCGTGCCGCGCTCGGCCATCACGGCGCTTTGGCCGGAAAGCCGGCGCGCCAATCCCAATGTCAAAGCCTTCGTCCGCTTTCTGACCGAGATCTTCCCGAGCGACCCGCCATGGGATGCGATCATTCGCGCCGGCTGAACGTGATGCGGGCTCCGGACATTGGGGCAGTGTGGGTGTGGCTCGGCCAGACTCTTCCACGGGACATGGCGGCACGCGCCATTCGGCCAACGCGACAACACTTAGCTAATCGACGAAGTTTTGCTTGCGCGATTGGCGGACCAAGTGATAGTTAGCAACATGGCTAAGCATGATCCCAACCTCTCGCTGCTCTTCCACGCGCTGGCGGATCCGACCCGTCGGTCAATCCTTACCCGCCTGGCGGAAGGATCGGCGCGGGTTACCGAACTGTCGGAACCCAGCGGCCTGCGCCTGCCCACGGTGATGCGGCACCTTTCGGTGCTGGAGGAAGCCGGGCTGATCGTCACGTCCAAGGATGGGCGAGTCCGCACCTGCGCCATCGTACCCGAGGCTCTGGCGCCGGTCCGCACCTGGCTCGATGAACAGCGAGGACTCTGGGAAGCCCGCCTCGACCGGTTGGAGGCATTTGCGATGAAGGCGAAGAAGGAACAAACGCAATGACATCGAACCTCAGACCCGATGGGTTGCCAGCGGCGCCCGATCATGCGGAAGGCCGCTTTGCCACGCTGACCTTCGAGCGGGACGTGGCTGCGCCCTTGTCGCTGCTGTGGACGGCCTGGACCACCCCGGCCGCGCGGGCCGTCTGGGCGGCTCCGACGCCCTCGGTCATCGTGGAGTTCCTGGAAGCCGACACCCGAGTGGGCGGGCGTGAGGTCTCGCTCTGCAAGGTCGAAGGTCAGCCAGATATCCGCTGCGAGTGCGGATGGCTCGAATTGCGGCCGGCGCGGCGCAGCGTGAACTACGAACTGGTCTCGTCCGAGGGCGTGACGCAATCGGCGGCGCTGGTGACGGCCGATTTCTCCGGCACGGAAGAGCGCAGCCGGCTGGCCGTGACGGTGCAGCTGTCCTCGCTGGCCGGGAACATGGAAGCCGGCTATCGCCAGGGCTTCGACGCAGGGCTGGGCAATCTCGCCGGAGTGGCCCGCCGGACCATGGTGCTCCAGCGCGTGATACGCGCACCGCGAACCATCGTCTGGCACACGTGGATGAATCCCGAGACGCTGCCGCAATGGTGGGGGCCGGAAGGGTTTTCCTGTCAAACCAAGAGGATCGACTTGCGGACGGGCGGCGAATGGCTGTTCGACATGATCGGGCCCGACGGCACGGTCTACCCCAACCACCATCGCTACATCGAGGTCACGCCCGATGAGAGGATCGGCTACACGCTGCTCTGGGGGGAGAACGGGCCGAAGCACGCCGACGCCTGGGTTTCGCTGGAGGATCAGGACGGTGCGACGAAAGTGACGCTGGGCATGGTGTTCAGCACGGAGGCCGAGTTTCAGGAGGCCAAGGGCTTCGGAGCCGTGGAACTGGGCCTGCAAACCCTGGGCAAGCTGGAGCGCTTCGTCACGTCTCGCTGAGACGTGGCGACTTAATCAGGCGGCTGTAGTCGCCTCGGTGGTCGCAGCGCCGCTTGCAAGCCAAAGAACGGCGCGCACCTTTCCCCTGTTTCCCTCGCCGCGGTAGAAGTAGAAGCGGTCGCTGCCATCTTGCGCCCGCGAAACCCGGCACGCGATCCATCGCTAATTCCGGCAGCCGGCCGGTTCGCATGAGGAAGCGCGAGATGGGTGAGGAGAAAGACTGATGTCGAAACCGCCGTTACGCAGAGCCGGAACCTCCTCACGCGACGCCGCCGAGGCGGCGTTCAAATCGGCGACAACAAAGCCGGTCGAAGCTCCGCCCAAGGCCGCGATCATTCCCAATGCGAGGGAAATGGTGTCGCTTCGCATCGATCGTACCGTGCTGGAATATTTCCAGGAGGGCGGCCCCGGATGGCAGGATCGGATCAACGATGCCCTTCGCAAGATCGTGGATGCGAAATCCTGAGCTTTAGGGCCGACGGCACTCTCCCCGATTGGACTCTTGTCGATTGCAGTTCGCTTCGCCGCGCAGCGAGCGAACCTGCTGCGCACATCGGTTTATGATCGTCCAGAACCCCTTTCATCCGCCAAGGATCTGAACGATGCGGGAGCATATGGAGACGTATGCAACCTCGCTACGAATATAATTCCCGAGTGCTTGTCCGGGAGCCGCTCGTATTCATAATTTCCGGCAAGGTTGAAGCTTGAGCGGAAAATAGCTTCCTGGGCGCAAGGGAACCATTTACCGGGATTTATCGTTGCTTTTCCGTGCACTTCACGCTGCCGCAAAGGTGGCGTTTCGTTGCGCGAAAAGGATAGCCCAAATGACCAGAGAAAAGACGCTCGAAGATCTTTTCCACGATACGCTCAAGGACATCTATTACGCGGAGAGGAAAATCCTTAAGGCCCTGCCCAAGATGGCGCGCGCCGCCTCTTCGCCGGACCTGAAAGCCGCGTTCGAGAAGCACAAGGACGAGACCGAACTCCAGGTAGAGCGCCTGCAGCGGGTGTTCGAGCTAATGGGCAAGCGCGCCCAGGGCAAGACCTGCGACGCCATCGAAGGCATCGTCGCCGAAGGCGAGGAGATCATCGAGAGCTTCAAGGGTACGCCGGCCATCGATGCGGGCCTGATCTCTTCCGCGCAAGCCGTGGAACATTACGAGATCGCCCGCTACGGCACCCTGAAGCGCTGGGCCGAGGTGCTGGGCATGACCGAAGCCGCCACACTGCTTGGACAGACGCTCGCCGAAGAGAGCACCACCGACAAGTCTCTGACCGCTTTGGCGGACGCTTCCGCGAACGCAATGGCCAAGGCGGCCTGATTCCCGCGGCCGCCGAGCCTCTCTGGTGGCCGCCTTCCGCTTACTTCGTTCAAAAGGAGGCCATCATGGGCCGAGGCATTCTACTGTGGCTGCTGGGCGTTCCGATCCCGATCATCATCCTTCTCGCCTTGTTCATGAGATAGGGGCGCGAGATGACATCAAGCTACCCTACCTCGACGGTCCCGGCCTCCGCTGAATCCTCCCAGTCAGCGGTGAGCTGGGGCCCCATCGTGGCCGGCGCGTTCGCAGCGGCGAGCTTCACCTTGATCCTGATGCTTCTGGGCTCGGGGCTTGGGCTGACCATGGTGTCGCCCTGGTCCGGCCAGAGCGCCAGCGTCACCACCTTTGCCGTGTCCACCGCCATCTGGCTCGTTATCGTGCAGTGGCTGTCGGCCGGCGTCGGCGGTTATCTCACCGGACGGCTGCGCACCAAATGGGTCGGCGTCCATACGGACGAGACCTTCTTCCGCGACACGGCGCACGGCTTCATGGCCTGGGCGCTCGCGACTCTCCTGGTCGCCTTTGTGCTGGGCTCCGCCTTCTCCTCCCTTGCAGGAACTGGTGTCCGGGCGGCGGCCACCGTCGCGTCCGGCGCGGCGATGGGTGCCTCGGCCGGGGCGAGCGACGGCGCGAGGTCCGGCGGCGGGACCGACGCCACGGCGTATTTCGTCGATACGCTCTTCCGCCCGACCGATCCTTCCAGGCTCTCGGCACCCGGTGCAGAGGGCGATGCGGCGGCAGCAGCGCAGGCCTCCCATATCCTCATCACCAGCGCGGCCGCGGGCGAAGTTTCCCCCGGTGACAAGGCCTATCTCGGCCAGCTTGTCGCCGCTCGCACCGGCCTCTCGCAAGCCGATGCCACCGCGCGTGTCGATGCGGTGCTCGCCCAGGCGGAGGCCGCAAAGGTGAAAGCACAGCGTGCGGCTGATGCGGCACGCAAGGCGGGCGCGACCTTCGCCCTGCTCGGCGCGCTTTCTCTGGTGGTGGGCGCCTTCATCGCCGGCGTTGCGGCCGCCATAGGCGGGCGACAGCGGGACGAAGAAGAAACCCTCTATCTCGGCGCCGTCCGCTGACATTGATCCCGACCGGCGCCGAACGCCGGCCGGGATCTTTTTATCTGATTATAGCGTGTGGGTTTTATCTAGAGCCCGGTTATTATGTTTAGAAATACCTGCATTTGAAGCCGCTCGGCGACAGAATTCAGGAACTTCTCAAAGATCATGGCGTTTTCTGAACGCTGCTATATTTGTCCGGATCCCCGAGTCATCGAGCATGCCTGCTCAAGGAGTGCTCGTTATGTCCTCTCGTGTGTCCAATCTACAGATCGCTCTCACCGCAGCGCTGGCCGCCGGAGTGGCCGCGGCAATTGCCAACGCGCTCGTCGCACGCGGTACCGAGCGCAGGAACCCGCCCAAAGGCAAGTTCGTCGAGGTGGACGGTGTGCGCCTCCACTATGTGGAGCGCGGATCGGGGGAGCCCCTCGTGCTGCTGCACGGGAATGGCGTGACCATCGAGGATCTCGAAACAAGCGGCCTGATCGACCTCGCCGCTGCCAAGCATCGCGTCATCGCCTTCGATCGCCCCGGCTTCGGCCACAGCTCCCGTCCGCGCACGACCGTTTGGACCGCGCATGCGCAGGCGAAACTGCTTCACAAGGCGCTGCGACAGCTTGGCATTCCGCGC
The DNA here is from genome assembly GCF_043195145.2 of Roseixanthobacter pseudopolyaromaticivorans. Lineage (NCBI taxonomy): Bacteria > Pseudomonadati > Pseudomonadota > Alphaproteobacteria > Hyphomicrobiales > Xanthobacteraceae > Roseixanthobacter > Roseixanthobacter pseudopolyaromaticivorans. The sequence continues at coordinate 324,381 of NZ_CM195539.1, read as the reverse complement.
TTCGTGCTGTTCGGCCATTCGTGGGGCGCATGCGTTGCGGTCCGGCTCGCTGTAGACCATCCTCAGGCGGTCTCTGGCCTGATCCTCGCTTCCGGGTATTACTTCCCGAACTTTCGTGCCGATGCAGTCGCGCTCTCCGGCCCCGCGGTGCCGGGCCTTGGCGACGTGCTCCGCTACACCCTCTCGCCGCTCGTCGCACGGCTGATGTGGCCGCTGATGCTGCGCAAGCTGTTCGCTCCTGCAAAGGTGCCGGCGAAGTTCCGGGCATTCCCGCGCGACATGGCGCTGCGTCCGTCTCAATTGCGCTCATCCGCTGCCGAGTCGATGCTGATGATCCCTGCGGCCTACGGCGTCACCGGAAGGTACGCGGCGCTGAAGATGCCTGTCGCCATCGTCGCCGGAGAGGGCGACCGCATCGTGGACATCGACGACCAGTCCGGCCGCCTTCACGACCATATCCCGGGCAGCACGTTCAAGCGCATCGCGGGCGGCGGGCACATGGTGCACCAGACCGCCACCCGCGAGGTCATGTCCGCCATCGAGGATGTGGCACGTGTTTCCCATGAGCGGGGCTGGCGCCCCGGTGCAACGTCCGACGCGCCAATTGGGCGGGTTTTTCCTTCGTAGTTCGTACTGCGCGGAACGGGCGACGAACGCCGGAGGTGATGACCACCGATGGTTTGGCGTCACCAGACGCCGCGACCCCACGACCCCGTGAAAGGCTCAACTCATTGATTTCAAATGCTTTGAAATCTTACGCGACGCTCTGAAGCGTGCCGGAAGGGAGTCGAACTAATGATTTAATAGATTGATTTTAAAGGTAAAATACAGGTAGAAAATTTTTCACGCCTACAGACGTGCCTACATTTTTCGCGGCTGCAGCTTCGTGAGTTCGGTGCGCAAAAAGCGGAATCCCACTGCATTTCACTGGGTATCTTTGAGAGCCATAGCAGCCTCGCGCGCGCGAGGCCAAGCGATCTTGAGCGGCGAGCCGCGTTCCGACTCCAATCGTCTGCGCATCCCAGTTCGGCCGGAAGCCGGGATCGGCGTCCAAAGCCGCTTGGTTTCCGAACATCGGCCATGCCTGCCACAAACCATATCGATGATCCGAGCTTTGCAACTCCGGACAGACAAGCGGGGTGACTATAGGCCCAGGTTCAAGAACAAAATATTCGATCCGAAATGAAGCCAGAGCCTCCCCTCGGCACGAGTTGCTTGACAAATAGACGGTATTATGATAAGATACAGAGGCGGAGACTGCCGCCAGCCTCACGAAAGATCGCATCATGACTGTCAAATCTCAGGCCGCCTCGCACGGCATTCTCGTGCTCTTCAATGCCACGCCGTCCCAGGCCGCAAAGTTCGAAGGCGAGGCCGCCGAAAAGGCGCGCGTTGCAGCCGAGGGCCTCGGCCATCGCAGCGTGACGCTGCATCCGGCGAAGGACGCCAAGCTCATCGCGAATCTCGCGCGCGGCGCCTTCGACAAGGAGGGTGCTCCCCTGCTCGGCGCGGTCACGCCGCGCATGATCAGCGAGCTCGCGGCCGTGGTCGAGAGCGCGGCCAAAACTGCGCCTGTCGTGCAGTTGATTCCGAAGGCCGCTGAGGCCAAGGCGGCAGCACAGGCGACGACGACAGCGCCGGCCGTCGAAACGGCCGCTGAGGCCGCCTCGGGCGCCACGGACAAGCCTGTCGCTGCCGTGGCCATCGCATCGCAGAACATGCTCGACGGCGGCAATCTCGGTGTTGTCAGTAAGGAGGTCGCCGTCGGCCTCTGGCCCGAGATTGCCAGCGGCCATTTGGTGCTGGCGCCGGACTATGAAGACGGTGCGTTCAACGGCTGGTGGCCGGCCGAAGTCATCAATCGCGATGCGACCCGGGCCACGCTCAAATGGCACGGCTTCGATGATCTGCCGGTGATCACGCGGCCGATCAGCCAGCTCGCCCTCATGCATCCCGATTGCAAGGCGTGAGCGGGAAGCTGGGAGGCCTCATGGCCTCCCAGCACTATTATCCGGTAGGCTTCCGACGAGGTGCCCGCTTTCGGATGGGGGGCGCCGGGTCGCTCGCCCCAGCGGCGCTGACTAATGTCGACATCTCAACGCCCAGAGCCTGCGCGATCGCCCATATCGTGGTGAGGGTGGGATTTCTGCGCCCGCCTTCTAAGCCACTGACGTAAGCACGATCGACGCCCATGCGTTCAGCCACCTCTTCCTGAGAGAGGCCGATCGCCAGACGGCAGCGTCGAACGTTTGCACCAAGCACATGTTGCGCATCCACCATGGTGCGATGGCGCGTCATTGTGCACTAGTGTGCTACGCATTATAGTGCATGTTACGAAATTCATCTCCGCCGATGCCCGATTTTTCCAGGGCTTCGCCCCCCTCAGAAAGGAACCCCTCCGATGGCCTCTCCCAGGCTGATCAGGACGCTTGCGCTGTGCTGGCAGCCTCGGCCTGCTCGCCAGCCCCGCCTTGGCCCGCTCCGAGTACGGCTACAAGGACCGGATCTTCGAGCAGAAGTACGTCCTCCCGGAACAGCTCATCCGTCGAGACGTGCTCAATCAGAGCGCCGCGCTGGGAGCCTTCGCGGATCCGAACCGCTTCTTCTCGGCCGAACTGACCGAGGCCATGGGCGGCATGTGCGATTTAGCCCTCGTCGCCATCAAGACGGTGAACCAGGAGCCCCTGACGCAAGCCCAAATATTCTTCAGCAACCTCGATGCCCAACAGGATCGATCGTTATCCGAGCCCGCGCCGCCGGATGAGATGTGCCGGCTTCAGACCGGCTATTTCAAAGCCGCCTATGCCGACGACATGTCGACCGATCGGCAGCTTGCCGACCTCGCCGCACAGATTCGCAAGCGCTTTGCCGCCGATTGGCTCAGCCGGGCCGAAGCGGGGCGGGCCGACATTCAGCTCGGAGCCCAGCGTTATGCCAGGATCCAGCACCGAATAGACCTGCTGACACGAGTTGGGATCTCGGTTCCGAAGGCGAACCTGGGCGGCATCAATCTGACGCGCGTGAAGGAGGCTCTCACGCTTCTTGCGAATGACGACGCCTACGCCGCGGTCGAGCACAGCCTGTCCCAGCTGGAGAGCGACATCATATGGCGCGTGCAGCAAACGTGGCTGCGTGAGGGGCGCAGCCTCAAATCGCCGCCGCCCCAGCCGAGCCCATCGGGAGAGGCGAAGCCGACCACGTTCGAGGAGGCGTACAAGGTCTTTCACAAATACCTGGGCGAATGCTGGGATGTCCCGTTCAGGTATAGGCAAAGCAGCATCTCGATCACCGTCCGCATCGCTCTCAAGCCGGACGGCTCCCTCGACGGTGAGCCCTCGATCATAAAGCAGCCGCAAGAGCAAGAGGCGCGAACGTTTACGGAAAGCGTCCTCGACGCTTTGAAACGTTGCGCACCCTATGTGTTCTTCCCATCGGACCAATACGAGACGTGGCGGGAGCTCCAGCTTACGTTTAAGCCGCAAGATCGCTCCCGTTCGGATGATGCGCCGGATACCGCAGTTCCGGAACGTGAAAGCGCCGGGCAAAAAGGAGATGCGCCAAAAGCGCTGGCACAAGCCACGGCTGCCGCCGATGCTTTGGATGCCGCTCAAGCGCGTGTCGCGCGAGCACGCCAGGCCGTGCAGTCGGCCGAACGGCGCTTGCAGGAGCGCTCCGCCGCGATCCAGGCCGATCAGGCGCGCCGCATGCAGAACCTGGCCATGGGCATGGCGCGGGGCCCATCCGGCATGGCGCAGGCGTTCCAGGGTCTGGCGGGCGGCGGTGGTCCCGATCCCCTGGAAGGAGTGCGGCGCGAGCGAGCACAGGCACAGCGCGAGCTCGATCAGGCCTTGGCCGCGCTCGCCACGCTGCGGTCAGCCCCAAAGACGGCTTCGGCGTCGAAGGCCGCATCCGTCGCGCAGCCGGGCGAAGAACGCTGCGTCGAAGGCGGCCGCTGCACCATCGTCGAGCGCACGGTCTTCTGCCGCACGCCGCAACAGCTCACAGCCATCCTGTCGGAGCGGCCGGGACCGGCGCGGCGCAGGGTGCGCGATCTCTTCGCCAGCACCGGCGACTGCACCATGATGGGGCCAGCGGTCAGTTCCTGCACTGGTATACGTTCGGCACAGGCCCCAATGACGTGATTGGCCAGACCAATCTGAGCGCGGGCACCCGCACCACGCTCATTCCCGATATCCTGGGCTCGGTGATCGGGGCATTGGATTCCGGCACTGGCGTGCTCTCGAAGGCCGGATACCAGCCGTTCGGCGAGAGCCCCTCCACCGCCGGCACGTTCCGCTACACCGGCGCGCGGATCGATGCGGAAACCGGCGGGCTCTATGATTTCCGGGCGCGGATGTATTCCCCCCGGCTCGGCCGCTTCCTTCAGCCGGATCCGATCGGCTACGATGGCGGGATCAATCTCTATGCCTATGTCAATAATGATCCGCTGAATCTGGTCGATATATACGGCCTTGCGGCGGATAGCCCAATGCGAAGCCTGAGCGGCTATTTTTACGAAAGCGTAGACGCGCTCCTTCAAGCACCCCGCGACATCCGCGGTTATGCTTCCGATTTAAAGAGCGACCCGTTAGAGTTTCTGCAGCGAGCTGGTCCGACGGTCGCGGGCCTCGGGATGGCCGTGCCACTCATGCGGGTTGGGCAGGCCGCAGAAGAAGCAGCGACGGTGGGCGAGAGTGCGCTCAACGGCGCGTCTTCGTTGTACGATACGTCCATTACGCGCGCGGGGAGCCAATATCTGAACGTTCAGACCGATGTTGGCGCAGCTGAATTTCAGAAAAACCTGGTATCGAACGGATATAATTTCGTGAAGCGATCGCCGGGTGCCACGATACTAAATAATGGTACGAATACGTGGACGATTTATACACGGACGAGCACGGGGGTGCCTGGCGCACAGTTTTTTGGTGGCAACGGCAGCATCGTGAAATACTCATTAGGTGGGCCATGAGCGGCCCTGCTGAGGACGGCTTTAGGATGGGTAGCGTAAAGGCTTCTGATGAAGCAAAGCACCGTGCGTTCGATCACATGGTTCGTTCCATCGATAGCGCGGCGTCTTTTCCAGCACAGGTGTTTCGAGGGAGTTGGGGCGCATTTTTGTTTTTCGAATCCGATCGTTTGTTTGCGTCGAATTTTGCTGTGATCGCGGCTGGCTTGCTAAGTACGGAGCAGGCGGAGGTTTGTTGCCTGCTCAATTTCAGCGAGACGGACGGGATGGCGTATGAGTCGGCAGCCATGTTGTTCATAGATACAGAGACGGAGCCGCATTCATATGACGCTATGCTGCGACAGGGCGGCCCGGCCCAGGGTTGGTTGTTTGGCATGGACCGGTTTGGAAGTGCATCGGACCGCGGGGGATGGAGCATTTACTGCGAGAAGGGGAACGATGTTGCCGTCATTGCCCTGCGCCAGCGCGGCGATATGGAAAAATATGCGGAGCATTTGAAACAGCTGCACGCCGAACCGATTACGGTGCTCCTCAAGGCCGGCCCTGCGGCACCCGCTCCGTTCGGCCAATTGATTGAGCCTTGGCGACACGGCCTTGCCCAGCACTACGGCGTTCAAGGAGGCTGACGGCCGATGAGGTGCGGCAGAAATACGGTGCGAGGTAGTCAAAAGCTGAGGCCGGGCGCGAGTTTGGGCCGATTTAAGATATGGCAAGATAAACACGCCGTTGTGCCGTCAAGGGCCGGCCTGACGGCCGCTCGGCTTTGCCAACCGCTTCGCCGCCATGAACCGCCCTCCGCTCGCCCGGGTGCTGCCAGGAAATGCTGCTGGACTACGACGGTGCGAGCGGCACGGTTCTGAACTGGTACGCCTTCGGATCGGGACCGAACGACGTGCTGGCCCGAATGAACGCCGCAGGGACCGCGCGCACCAGTTTCATCCCCGACATCCTGGGCTCGGTGGTGGGGCGGCTGGGCGCCGGTGACCTGCCCCTGAGTTTTTCCTCCACGCGGAGCTAGAGTCCGGCCCTTGAGAGGACGGACATGAAGCGAGCGAGATTCACGGAAGAGCAGATCATCGGGATCCTGCGGGAGAACGAGGCTGGGGCGAAGGCGGGCGATCTGGCCCGCAAGCACGGCGTTTCGGAAGGTACGATCTACGCCTGGAACGCCAAGTTTGGCGGCATGAGCGTGTCGGAGGCCCAGCGGCTGAAGGCGCTGGAGGATGAGAACCGCCGGCTCAAGTCGCTGCTGGCGGACGCGATGCTCGACAAGGCGGCGTTGAACGAGCTGCTTTCAAAAAAATGGTAGGGCCCGCCGCCGTGCGCCAGGGCGTCGCTCGTCTGCGGACAGTGTTCGAGATCAGCGAGCGTCGGGCCTGCTCCATTGTCCAAGCCGACCGCAAGATGGTGCGCTACCGATCCTGCCGGCCGCCGGAGACCGCGCTGCGCGAGCGTCTGCGCAGCCTGGCCACCGAGAGACGGCGGTTCGGCTACCGCCGGCTGTTCGTGCTGCTGCGGCGGGAGGGCGAGCCCTCGGGCAAGAACCGCATCTACCGGCTCTACCGCGAGGAGGGGCTGACGGTGCGCAAACGCCGTTCCCGCCGCCGCGCCATCGGCACGCGGGCGCCGATCCTGGTCGAGGCCAAGGTCAACGCCCGCAGGTCCCTGGACTTCGTGCACGACCAGTTCGCCGGCGGGCGTCGGTTCCGCATCCTTAACGTGGTCGACGATGTCACCCGCGAGTGCTTGGCGGCGATCCCCGACACCTCGATCTCGGGGCGTCGAGTGGCGCGTGAGTTGTCGGCCCTGGTCGCCCGCCGCGGTCGGCCCGGCATGATCGTCAGCGACAACGGTACGGAGTTCACCTCCACCGCCATCCTGACCTGGGCCGAGGATCATCGCGTCGCCTGGCACTACATCGCGCCGGGCAAGCCGACCCAGAATGGCTTCGTGGAGAGCTTCAACGGCCGGATGCGGGACGAGTTGCTCAACGAGAGCCTGTTCTTCGGCCTCGACCACGCCCGTCAGAAGCTCTCCGAGTGGGCCGCCGACTACAACACCCGCCGACCGCACTCGTCGATCGGCTACCAGACCCCTGCGGCCTACGCCGCGCACCTGACCGCAACAGGCCGACCCGCAGCGCAATCTGAAAGCTCTGCGCGCCGGCTCGTTGCTCACACCGCGCCGAACGGCGTAACCAACGCTGAGACTCTGGTCCAGGCTGGATGAAAAATCAGGGGCAGGTCACCGGCGACGGCACGCTGACGAAGGCGGGCTTCCAGACCTTCGGCGAGAGGACGTCACTCGGCGGCACATTTCTCTACACCGGCGCGCGGATCGATGTGGAGACCAATGGGCTCTATGATTTTCGGGCGCGGATGTATTCGCCCAGGCTCGGGCGGTTCCTCCAGCCGGATCCGATCGGCTACGATGGCGGGATCAATCTCTATGCCTATGTCAATAATGATCCGCTGAATCTTGTTGACCTGTATGGGTTGGCGGCGGATAGCCCTTCCTTCAGCCAGAGTTTGCTCCAGAGCCTCGTGAATGCTGCCCCAGGGGCCTATTATGCCGGGCTGGCCGCGGGAGAGTACCGGCAGGGAAATTATGGTTCAGCGGTCGTCTATGGAGGAGCATCCGTCGTAGACAGCATACTCGGTGTTGTGGGTCCAGGGATTGGCGTTGGCACAAGAAGCGCATTAAGAGCCGCAGCGGAAGGGGCAGTCCCGGTCATTGAAATGTCTACTTCGCGTTTCGGGCAAGCGGCTGAACATATTGCTGATGCGCAAGCTGCCGGCCAACCTAGCATTTTGACGATAGACAGGCTTGGTGCTGGCGCGAATAGGGCTGCTGCGACCGGCGGGATACCGAAGGTGCCGGGGATGCAATTGGATGAATATCCCCCAGCTATGTTCAGCGAGGGAGGTGCTGGCGCAAGTGTTCGAGCGATAAGCCCGGCGGACAATATGTCTGCGGGTTCGTATATTGGAAACTGCTGCAAGCCCTTACCGAATGGCTCACAGGTGCAAATCAAGGTTGTCCCATAATGAAATCCGTGGAAATATCTATTCTTGTCTCGTATTCGCAAGTGACGGTTTTCGATCACTCGCTTGAACGTCCGTTCAATCAATGGACCGAGAAGCATGTTGCTCAGGGATTTTCGTGGAGACCGCGTAGCGCGGCGTTTCGTACTATTGCGGAAGGTGGTCAGCATATCGTAACCGTAGCAGTCGACGTCATCGAAAACGGACAATCGCCTGATGCGGTTAGGATAATAGAGGTGCCGTTCGAGGTACCTGCTGATGGAACCATCGAGATTGGAAGTATCTCGGACAGCTATATTCTTGAAATTCCAGCTGGAATATACAAGTTGAGATTTGAATGTTACGAGCCTGTTAGCAGCAAAGCAGCTAGAATTCGTTTCCTATTTGTGCGGGATACGAATCCGAAATTTCGGATTGTTCGCGCCGATCCCGATCTTAGTCCTGAAAATGAGTTGCTTCTCACCACGTCTGCAGCCTGAATGAGGTTTCTGATAGCTGATATCAGATGCCGCAGAGGGTGCAGCCGCCTAGGCTTTCAGGTCTGCAACGGAAATCTCACCTTCGACGGCACTTTCACCTATGGCTACGATGCCGAGAACCGTCTGGTCTCGGCGAGCGGGGCCGGCACCAGTGCCAGCTATGCCTACGACGCATTGGGCCGGCGCAAGGCGAAGACGGTCAACGGCGCAACGAGTGTCTTCGTTCAGGATCCGCAGAGCCGCGCGGTTCTGGATTACGACGGTGCGAGCGGCACGGTTTTGAACTGGTACGCCTTCGGATCGGGACCGAACGACGTGCTGGCCCGAATGAACGCCGCAGGGACCGCGCGCACCACCTTCATCCCCGACATCCTGGGCTCGGTGGTGGGGCGGCTCGGCGCCAGCGACGGTCTACTGACGAAGGCGGGCTTCCAGACCTTCGGCGAGAGGACGTCACTCGGCGGCACATTTCTCTACACCGGCGCGCGGATCGATGCGGAAACCGGCGGGCTCTATGATTTCCGGGCGCGGATGTATTCGCCGCGGCTCGGGCGGTTCATGCAGCCCGATCCCATCGGCTTCGATGGCGGGATCAACCTTTATGCCTATGTCAATAATGATCCGCTGAATCTCGTGGATCCCTCGGGATTGGATCCATTGATGGGGACGGTGGTAGGAGCGGTCACGGGAGCTTTTTATGGAGCGGCGGGTGCTGCTGCTGCTCCAGGTTCAAGTTGGAAATCGGTTTCGGCTGGCGCGATCGTCGGTGCGATCACCGGGGGTGGGCTAGGATTTATTGATCCAAGTCTCGGAGTCGCTACTTTTGCATTCCTTGGTGCGATGAGTGGTGGCGCAGGCGATCTTGCGGGGCAGATTTTAACAAATGCTATTGAAGGCAATTTTTCAACACAGATAAATCCCGGCTCCACCGCTGGCGCAATAATCGGTGGCGCTTTGAGTGGTGCAGGGGGCAGTGTTTTGGGAAATATATTATCAAAATCTCCTGGTTCAGAATGGATTAAGTCGGCCGTTGCAGCTTCGATCTCAAGTGGGCCTTCTGTTTTTGCGCCTCTCGTTGGTGGGGCTTTGTTCGAATCTTCTGCTACTAAAACACTCAAAAATAGAGATGAATGAAGTGAAAAATATCAATTATGATTATTTATTGTTAGCGATTACATCGATCTTTTTATTTATCTTTATAGTTTATTCTTTAACGCAATTTGAAAGGCGCTCAAATGTAAGGAAAATATATAGAGTAATAATTGGTTTTTTTTCTGTATTATTTCTTGTTTCATTGGTGATTTTTCAGATCGGTTTAATTGGTGCGGCCGTCGGCGGCGGATTGGCCGCCGCGTATATTATAATTGCGACTCTTTTTTTGGAGGTGACGTTGGGCTTGGCGCTTCTAATTCGCGCCGCGCGTCTTATCAATTTGAAATATAATTCAATTCACGAAGAAGAAAATTTTTCATCCCTAAAATATAATAATTTGAAAAAATGGGTACCATTGATGTTTATCGCATTTAGTATTTGTTTTATAACATTGATATTTTTATTGTTGTTGTTTAATATAGGTTGATGTTTATTTGCATTTTTTGAAATTTTTCCGGCTGGTGGCTGCAACTCGAGCTCTGGATGTGATGGCGTCCTCCTCTGATTTCCAATTCAGCCCGGCGCAGGCGCCGCCGACGGCGTCGAGCGCCGCGTTCAATTTCACCTACGACGCCACCAATCGCCGGCTCACGCAGAGCGCGAATGACAGCAGTTGATGGAGTACTCCTTCAACAGCCTCTTCCACCCTCTACGCCGCCAATACCCTCAACCAATACACCAGCGTGGGCACGGTGAGCCCGACCTATGACGCCAACGGCAACCTGACCTTCGACGGCACTTTCACCTATGGCTACGATGCCGAGAACCGTCTGGTCTCGGCGAGCGGGGCCGGCACCAGTGCCAGCTATGCCTACGACGCATTGGGCCGGCGCAAGGCGAAGACGGTCAACGGCGCAACGAGTGTCTTCGTTCAGGATCCGCAGAGCCGCGCGGTTCTGGATTACGACGGTGCGAGCGGCACGGTTTTGAACTGGTACGCCTTCGGATCGGGACCGAACGACGTGCTGGCCCGAATGAACGCCGCAGGGACCGCGCGCACCACCTTCATCCCCGACATCCTGGGCTCGGTGGTGGGGCGGCTCGGCGCCAGCGACGGTCTACTGACGAAGGCGGGCTTCCAGACCTTCGGCGAGAGGACGTCACTCGGCGGCACATTTCTCTACACCGGCGCGCGGATCGATGTGGAGACCAATGGGCTCTATGATTTCCGGGCGCGGATGTATTCGCCCAGGCTCGGGCGGTTCCTCCAGCCGGATCCGATCGGCTATGATGGCGGGATCAACCTTTATGCCTATGTCAATAATGATCCGCTGAACCTGGTCGATATATACGGCCTTGCGGCGGATGGCCCAATGCGAAGCCTGAGCGGCTATTTTTACGAAAGCGTGGACGCGCTGCTTCAAGCACCCCGCGACATCCGCGGTTATGCTTCCGATTTAAAGAGCGACCCGTTAGAGTTTCTGCAGCGAGCTGGTCCGACGGTCGCGGGCCTCGGGATGGCCGTGCCACTCATGCGGGTTGGGCCGGTGGCTGCAGAGGGAGCAGAAAGTGCGGCCAACATCGCTAATGGCCCAAGGCTCGCCCAACAACTTTCGCTTGAATCGGCCAACTCACCGTTCACTGCGTCGGGTGGATTAACCCAAGACGCGATAAACAGCTCAAGGCAGATTATTGCTCCAGGCGAGTTGGGAAACCCCGCGCTCCCGCAGGGGGTAGGCAAATATGCGACATCGACTTTCCAGAGCCCATCGGGAAATTTCCAGGTGCATTACTATATGAATTCGACCACTATGGAGCCGTATTACGGACTCGACTACAAGACCATCTTTAACACCAGCAAGTCATTTGGGGCATTCTGAAATGAAGGTAAAATGCACCAATTTATTTAACGCAAAAGGGGAGGCTGTCGATTCTTCCCCTTGGTTGACGATGGGGCAGGTGTACCACGTTATGAGTATTTTCATGGATCAACAATCTGGCCTGCGGTACAGAATTATAAGCAACGACCGCGACCCCGGGTTCGCTACAATGGGGTACCAGAGCGCAAAATCGTTTGAGGTAATTAGTGAAACTGTTCCGTCCAACTGGAAAGTTAGGGTTTTAGAGAACGCCGCGATCGACATTTCTCCGGAATCCTGGCAACAGAATGACTTCCTCGAAGCCTTCTATGATCGCGACCCTGAGGCATATTCGATATTCGAACGTGAGCGGGATATCATACGATCTGAAGATCCGTAGTCGGAAGGAGTGGCATCATCCGGACCTACGATCCGGCCAGCCCCGATTGAGTGGTCCAGTTTGACCCTAATGCATTGCCGGCCTTTGTGCCGGCTTTGATGTTGGCGGTGGCGGCACGATGGCGGCCGGCGCCGGCGGTTTGTAGCCGAGCGAGGAATGAGGTCGTTCAGTGTTGTAATGCTGCCACCAACTCTCGATGACGATCCTGGCCGCGGCAAGGCTGTAGAAGATCTCGCCATCGAGGAGTTCGTCGCGGAGCTTGGAATTGAAGCTCTCGCAATAGCCCTTCTCCCACGGCGAGCCAGGCTCGATGAAGGCCGTTCTGGCCCCGGCAGCGGCGATGAACTCCGGGCCATTGTCTGAACGAACATGCCCCGGCACGCCCCGCAGCACGTACAGGTCCGTCACGACGTCGATGGCGGCGGTCGAGTTGAGCTTCCGGTCGATGCGGATGGCCAAGCATTCCCGGGTATATTCGCCCAGGCTCGGGCGGTTCCTCCAGACTGATCCCATCGGCTATGATGGCGGGATCAACCTTTATGCCTATGTCAATAATGATCCGCTGAACCTGGTCGATATATACGGCCTTGCGGCGGATGGCTTCTCCGCTGGAGCATCGAACGCGCTGTTCAATACGCCGATCTCAGCTGCACTTCAGAACGGAAGCTTTGCGTTCAATGCCGGGGCTCTCGGGGGGGGAAGTGGCTGCTCCCGTCGCGACCCTCTTTATTGGCAATGCCATAATTGGCCGAGCCGCAGCATGGTTCGGCCAAGCCGCCGCAGACAGTGCAGTCCCCTCGGCGCTCGAAGCGGGCGTAGCTCATGAAACCGAGCGCTTGGCTCAGTTGGGTATTCCGAAGAACAATGGAGTCTGGCGGCCGGGTCAAGCTGACTTCGATAGCGCCGCATTTAAGGTGATTGTCGGAGACCCGAAATTTACCCCCGGCGGATTGGCAAAGGGTACGATTTTTGACGGCACTCTTGGCGGAAATCTCGAACTCAAGGGCGGCTCAAGTATGCTAGATTCTACCTATCAACTTAGACTTCAGACTTACAGGTCACTGACGACGGACACGCCACTCACAATCGAGACAACGAGGCCGATTAATCCGGCCTTCCAGTCCTGGCTCGACCGATGGGGTGTTTCGGTCGTCCGCCCCAATTGATATGTGCAGCCGAGACATCGTACAGAGGAGCACGCCGTGAAATTTGAAATGACGAAGCGGCAAGTCGCAAGGGGTGCGCTACCGGATGCCGAGGTGAATAATCGAATGTATCTGATCAAAAATGTGTCTGAGTTGAGAGCCACATATCAGATACGACTTCTCCTCTATCGGGCCGTTCAGGAAGGCTCAAAACTGGTGCTGGACGTGCCGAAGGCATGTAAATTTAGTGAGACTTTGAAGGCCTTGGCCAAAGAATATCGTCGGAATCTGGAGGTCACGAGAAGCTAATGGGACTGTATCTGGCGATCTTCGACGGTGATGACGAGCTGGATGGGGTGGAGGTGGGTTCCTACGCCGACTTTAGCGCGTTCCGATCTGCAGTTGCGGTCCATCTTGAAGGGGGAGTGGCAGGGTCGCGATACCCCACTTTGATGCTGCATTCTGACTGCGATGGGCAATGGTCTCCAGATGAGTCTGCTGTGCTGGCAGCGGAACTCGCGGCGATCACTGAAGGGTTTATGGACCTACCCGCCGAGCCCCTTGGAGAGGGTTGGAAGCCTCGGGTGGCCAAATCGCTCGGGCTTCGCCCCGCCAACCTATATGACTGCTTCTTTGATGTGGACGGCGAACCCCTCTTGGATCGCTTCATGGGCTTGACGCAGTTGAGCGTTGAGCGAGGGTTGCCCATCCTGTTCCAATGAGACGAAAGCAAGATAAAAGCAGTGGCTCCCCCTGCGGGTTAAGTCATTGTCTGCACGTCGTTTTTTAGCGAGATAGGTAGAACTGGTGGCGAGACACCGGTGCCGTTTTTGGTGCCGGAAGGGCGGCAAGCGGTTGATCCGTCAGCGAAAATCCTGCCTCCCTGTTGGAGACCTAGCCGCGCTGGCGCGCGGCCAGGTCACTGCCGCTCCCGCCAGACCTGCGGCCCAGCCAATGCGGTCGGCGCGGGCCGGGCGAGGTTCATTCCAGACATCCTCGGCTCGATGGTGGGCCGCCTTAACAGTGCCTCGGGACAACTGACCAAGGAGGGCTTCCAGGCCTTCGGCGAGAGCACGTCGACCAGCGGCATGTTCCGCTATACCGGGGCGCGAATCGATGCCGAGACCAATGGGCTCTACGATTTTCGGGCGCGGATGTATTCGCCCAGGCTCGGCCGCTTCCTTCAGCCCGATCCCATCGGCTATGATGGCGGGATCAACCTTTATGCCTATGTCAATAATGATCCGCTGAACCTGGTCGATATATACGGCCTTGCGGCGGATAGCCCGATGCGAAGCCGGAGCGGCTATTTTTACGAAAGCTTCGACGCGCTCCTACAAGCGCCCCACGACATCCGCGGTTATGCTTCCGATTTAATGAGTGATCCGTTAGAGTTTTTGTGGCGAGCTGGTCCGACGGTCGCGCGCCTCGGGATGGCCGTGCCACTCATGCGGGTTGGGCAGGCCGCAGAAGAAGCAGCGACGGTGGGCGAGGATGCACTTGCGACTGACTTCCGGGAAAGCAAGGGGCGTGAGTTAGGCTTACGCAAGATAAATGCATTCTGGGGCGCGCCGTCTCAAAAATCAAAATATATGAGACGATATTTATGTTCTGAAATTTCAACGCGTTGACTGTCTCATAATATAGTCTCATAATGCGAGAATGATTATTGGCTACGCGCGCGTCTCAACTGATGGGCAGACTTTAGATAGCCAGATCGAACACCTCAGGGCCGCTGGCTGCGAGAAGCTGTTCCAGGAGACGGCAAGCGGCGCCAAAACGGACCGCCGGCAATTGCGAAAATGTCTGGCCGCCTTGCAAGTGGGTGACACGCTTTTGGTCGTTCGACTTGATCGCCTGGCACGCTCGACGCGTGATCTGCTCAATATTCTCGCCGAGATCGCCGAGCGCGGTGCCGCCTTCAAGTCTCTCGGCGACGGCTGGGCCGATACGACCACGCCGCATGGCCGTCTCATGCTCACCGTGCTTGGTTGGTCTTGCCGAATTCGAGCGTGAGCTGATCAGAACACGCACGGGAGAAGGCCGCATGCGCGCCAAGGCGCGCGGCGTGCGATTCGGCCGAAAGCATGTGCTTTCGGCCGATCAGCGTGCCTTCGTTGCCCAGCGAAGGGCGGAGGGAGAGAGCGTACGCGAACTCGCGCGAATCACAGGCGTGAGCAAAGCCACCATCAGCCGTATCGGACCCATGGAGTGAGGTCGTGGCGCCAATTGCGGACATGCTCTGGCCGCTGCAAATCAGACTCTGACGCCCTCGCTCTAGGGCGCTCTTTCGGAGCGCCCTTTGGAATCCGTGAAGCGACCTGTCAGCGGGCTTCAGCAAGCGCCAAGGCATCCGCACCTGCCGGGAATCTGAGTTGTCCCGTCTTATCGTGGACGGCGGCCCAAATCGCCTCCGCGACATCGCTTTCGCGCGTCGTCAGCGCCGGCGTTGCGAAGGATGCGAGGATCGGCCGGGCGAACTCGGCATACTCGCCCGGCAGCAGGTCCTGAACCGGGATAATGGCGTTCGCACCAAACCGCGTTGTTGGGGCATAGCCCGGCTCAACGAGCTTCACGCCGACACCGAAATAGCCAAGCTCATGTGCGAGAGACGCGCTGAATCCCTCGACCGCCTGTTTGGACGCCGTATAGGCGGCGGCGAGGGGGAATTCGCCAAGCGTGACGCTCGATGTCACGTTGACGATCATACCTGACCGACGCTGCCGCATCTGCGGGATGATCGCCTGACACATCGCCATGACGCCGATCGCATTCGTCGCGATGAGTTGGCGAATGAGTGACATCGGCATGGCTTCAAAGGCGCCGACACCGCCAACCCCTGCATTGTTGACCAGAACGTCGATCTGGCCCGCCGCATCGATCAGAGCAGCGATGCTTTGCTCACAGGTGACGTCCAGCGGCATCACGCGCAGACGGCCGGTCGGGGCCTCGAAAATATCCGGATCCAGCCGCCGCATTGACGCGATAACATTCCACCCACCCCGCAGGAAGTGCTCCGCCGTCGCCTTGCCGTAGCCCGACGAGGTGCCGGTGATGAGGATCGTCTTGCTCATGGACTATCTCCTTACGTTCGCTGAAAGGAGGATGGACGAGACCGCAGAGACGATACATAATTAAAGCTCCGAAAATAATTATAGATCGTCCGAAATGGATCCTTTGAGCGATACCATCAGCCTGCTCCGACCCAAGGCCGCCGTCTCGAAGCCGATTTCCGGGCGCGGGCAATGGGGGGTACGGTACGAGGCCCATGATGCTCCGGGATTCACCCTCGTGTTGGCAGGAGAGGCATGGCTGGCCTTTGAAGGCAAAACGCCCATCCAGATTGCCAAAGGCGACTTCATTCTCCTTCCCACGACGCCCGCGTTTACCCTGAGCAGCCAGCCCGGAGTCGCCTGCGTGCCCGTAGAACCAAGGAATGAAGCTGTCCGCCACGGCGAGCAGGATGGTGACGCCGACTTCGCCGCGCTGGGTGGCAGCTTCACATTCGACAAAGTGAATGCCGCCCTATTGCTCAAGCTGCTGCCTGATCTCATCCACATCCCGGCTTCCGAAGGCAGGGCGACACGCTTTGGTCGCTTCGTCGATCTTCTTTCCGAAGAATGCGCCACCGATTTCCCAGGACGGGAATTGATCATAGAACGGCTGCTGGAGGCCATGCTGGTGGAGACCCTCCGCTGGCGCCGAAGCGGCGCCGCGGCCCTGTCCGAAGGCCTGCTCCGCGGTTTGGGCGATCCTGCCATCGCACGTGCGCTTCATGCCATGCACGGCGATGTGCGCGCGAACTGGACCGTCACGCGTCTGGCCGGTATCGCGGGGATGTCTCGCTCCAGCTTTTCGGCGCAGTTTAGCGAGCTGTTGGGGTGCGCCCCGATCCAGTACCTGACGCGATGGCGCATGGCGATGGCCAAGACGGCCCTTGCACGCGGGACTAAGACGCTGGATCGGATCGCAGCTGAAATCGGCTATGAGTCGGCGAGTGCCTTCAGCACAGCATTTCGCAAACGGCTCGGCTGTCCGCCGGGACAATTTGCACGAGACGTAGCTTCGTCGCCGTAGTCTCTGCTGCTAGGACGGGAAGTTTGCTGCTACAGCGACAAATGGCCGGTATGGGGCCGAGGCTGTGTGAGAACTCTGCGCGGCTGATCGGTCAAGCTGCCTTTTCCATGGTGCGCGTCGGCTCCGGTCACCCGGCTATCGCCTTGAGTGTTGGGGCCACGCCGGCCACGGCAATGGCACGCTTCATGTTGTAAGCCAGTATCGCCAAGCTGGCTTCGGTGGCGACGTGCTTGAGGCCGCGCGTTCGGAAGTGGGTCGCACCCATCCAGCCCTTGATGGTGCCGAAGACGTGCTCGACGGTACAGCGGCGAACCGCCATGGCTTCGGGCATCGCTTGAAGCCTGCGCTCCATCTCATCAAGCACGGCCTCATGCTCCCATCGGCGGATGCGCTTCTCCTTGCCGGCTGTGCACAGGGGACGCGACGGGCAGGCGCTGCAGGCCTTCTGGTTGAAGTAGACGCTGATGAGCTTGCCGCCCTCCACCCGGGCAAAGCGTTTCTGCAGCTGTTGACCGGCGGGGCAGCGATAGGTGTCGGTCTGCGGCTCATGCACGAACCTAGCCTTGCCCCAGAAGCCGCGCGCCTGAGCCGGTGAGGTATTTGGCTTGGGCACTATCGGGATGATGCCAGCTTCGGCGCAAGCGCGGATTTGCTCGCCCTCATAGTATCCACGATCTGCCAGGGCGATCATTTCGGCAGCGCCGGTCTCGGCCTGGGCCGCTGTGGCCATCTCCAGCAGATGCGAGCGGTCATGACCGCGGTTGGTCACCGCATTGGCGACGACGATGTGGTGTCGGGTATCGACGGCCGCCTGGACGTTGTAGCCGACTACCCCGCGATGGTCGCTCCCGGTCGCCATGGCACGGGCATCGGGATCGGTGAGCGACACCTGCTCATCGGGAGCGGCTTGCAGTTGCTGGCCAATCTCCTCGAGTTCGCGAAGCCGACCACGCAGCGACGCCAGTCGCTCGGTCAGGTGATGAATCCTGGAAGTGGCCGGGCCGGTCTCCGCCCTGTCGGTCTCCTCAAGCTCGGCGAGATAGCGCGCGATGCTCTCCTCGACATGGGCCTTACGGCGCGCCAGCTTGCCCTTGGTGTAGTTCTTCTCGTGCGTGTTCACTGCGCGCAGGCGTGATCCGTCGATCGCGACCATGCCACCACCGACCAAGCCAAGGGCACGACAGATGGCGACGAAGCGCTGGCACGCGATCTGGATCGCGCTGGCATTGTCATGGCGGAAGTCCGCGATCGTCTTGAAGTCGGGTGCCAGCTTGCCGGTCAGCCACATCAGTTCGATGTTGCGGCGCGCCTCGCGCTCCAGCTTCCGGCTCGAGGTCAGCTGGTGCAGATAGCCATAGACATAAAGCTTGAGCATGGTGCCCGGGGCATAACCGGGTCTGCCGGTCGATGCCGGCTGCACGCGAGCAAAGCCGAGTTCGGCCAGATCGAGTTCATCGACGAAGGCGTCAATGATGCGGACCGGGTTGTCAGCATCCACATAGTCTTCCAGGCACGTCGGCAAAAAGCTTGCTTGGCGGCGGTCAGCAGCTTCAACGAAACGTCCCATATGGCACCCCGAAGCACTGCCAGATCATAGCATCATCAGGGGTTTTCACACAGCCTCGGGCCGGTAGCGGACTGACAGCTTTCGGGTGCCGCTGTGCGATAGCCGCCTTTCGGCAACCGTCCCCTTTGTCGCCGTTCGGTCTGCTCTCGTCGCCACCCAAGACTTGCCATTTGTTCGGCTTCCGCACGGACCACGGAAGCCGGGCCCGGCGACGGACTGGCTGCTTAGGCAGGATCCGGACGACAAGCCGACGTTCATGCTCGGTCAGCGTCAAGCGGACACGCGTTAGGCAGCTTGAAATTCCCGTTTCGGTCTAGCCAATATAGCCGGCCCAGCCACTAGGGTCAGCTGGAAACGATGCGTCGTCAACACCTGCGATAGAGAAGATTCCTGCAATCGGCACGTGTCGTCGTGGTTCATCTGCCGGAACATACCCGCCTGCGCTTCTTCTTCAGCTCCTCCTACTCGGCGGCAGCCGCGAGATCCTCAGCCGCAATTGTCGCGATCGCCTCCCAGCCGCGGTCGAACGTGAAGGTGCCCGTTGCGCCATGCGGATTGCGGATCTTGAGAACCCGTGCCTGGGCAGTACCGGCGCGTTCAACCACGTACAACCAGAACTGATCACCGCAGCGGCGCGCCTGCTCCATCTGGGCACTAGAAAGACCGACTGGGCGATCTGCCAGCGTTCCTTTCATCGCCTTGACCTCGATCCATCGCTCGGGCTCGCCAGCCACGTCCTTTTCGATCAAATCAAATCCCTTGTTGCCAGCAGGCGTCCGCTCAAAAGTTGGCTCTAGGCGTAGGATCAGCGCGATAGCGGCCTCTTCCAGATCCATGCGTTCTTGCCGTGTGAGGCCGTCCGGATCGGCGTGGTCGCCTCCGGGGTGCGTACCCACGTAGGATATGAACTCGCGAGTACCGCCACCGGAGCCTCCCCCCTGGCCAGAAGACACGCCAGCGCCGCCGCCGGAGCCACCACCGCCTGATCCGCTGCCCCCTTGGCCGCCAGAACCGCTGCCGTGGCCCTCCCCGGAGGTATCATCGCCGACACCAGATTTGTCCCCCCGCCCGGAGTCTTCATCGGCCCCTTCGTCCTCGTCATCGACGTCGTGATCGTCGTTGACGTCATCATCTTCGGGGTCGTTGGCAGCGTCCTCGTCGTCTGCGGGCTCCACTCTGAGGCGCTCGCGAAGTTGCTGGAGGTCAGTAACCCCTAGCCGCTTGAGTTCATCGAGCACATCAGCGTCGATCCCCACTTCCCGGGCAAGGGCGGCGATCGCCGGTGGCTTGAAAGCGATACGGGTTTCGAGAACGGGATGCGAAGGCCAACCAAGGTCTGCGAACAGTATCTCCGAAGGGCGTCGCAGTTCCCCGGTTTGATCCGGTATCCACGCAGTCTCATTCAGGCGGCGCAGAAACTTTGCATCGACAGATGTCGAGCGCGTCTGCATGTATGTCCAGCTGTAGGTCACGGACATTACCGACGGACCACGACGATCCACGAGTTCGGAGACGGCCTCCCAAAGTAGACGCGCACGGTCCGGGCGCTTTTCTATCGGCAACTTAGGCAGGAGTTCGAGCAGTTTTTCGAGGCCTGCCACGTCCACGTCCTGGATCCGTTGTTCCGTGCTGGCGCCTTCCCACCCTGCCGCGCGACGTACCGCAAACCGTTCGCTCTCAGTCAGATCGCTGGCGTAGCTCTCGGTCCGCAAGATGCGGGTGGCCCCGGCCGCATCCAACATGTCTCGCACTTTTTCGCCGCGAAGACACTCGAAAGAGGTGTCGAGGAGATGGACCCCCTTTACATCCTTGAAGAGGTTCGTCATGCGCGCGGCGGCGAGATAAACCTCGCCAGGCTTGCAGATGAATCGCTTCCCAATGGCGGCCTCCCTAGCCATGACGATATTGGCCGACTTCAGTGCCCCGATCAGCTTGTCCCGCTGCGCCTGCGAGTCCGTGTCGAAAGCCCGCAGCATGCGATCGATGTCTTCGGCATAGTTCGTAACGTCAACCTTCTCCTTCTTGTAGCCGGGCAAGACGTTGAGGATCACGTCGTCCACGGGGTCGGGTTTGGTAAGGCCGGCACTTTCGAGGAACTTGCGTGTCCGTGAGGTATGGAGTGAGGCGCGCAGCGTCGGGAAGCCCGTCTTTTCCCCGGTCGGCAGGAAGACCTGCCGCACACCGTTCCTCATCAGCGGTACGTGTCTTCCGTTTTCGAGCCGGTACAGCGCAATGTCACGAGCACGCCCGCGCATCAGGGATGGCTGGGACGCGAGCAGTTGATAAAACCGCACCATCCAGGTGTCAGACTGTTCCTCAAGGAAGCTGTCCTGAAGACGCGCGAGCATCTGATCCAGGGTGAGTTCGGTGACCTTGAGATCCTGCATAAGGAAATTTCGCAGCTGCGGCGCCCGATCCGCAGTGATTTCCGCAGAAGCCCAATAAACCAGGCCCTCGCTTCCGAGCAGCGTCTCCAGTTGCCGCGGACCAAACAGATCCCTGACGTCCTGGGCTCGCGCAAGACAAAGTTCGGCCGCGCTGGAGAACTTGCCTGTCGATGTCGGCAGCAGCCGTTTGGTCCGGAGCGCTTCGACTATGCGCTCGTACAATGGTGAAAAGAGTCCACTCTCGAGCTTGGAACGATCGAGAGGAAGCGTACGCAGCGTCGCAACTGTCAGCAGGTTCACGGACTGCAGGTGCATGAGTGCGTCAACCAGCAGGTCGGCGGTGATGCCGGCGAGCTTAACGTTCCAGGGCTTGTCGGCGGGAACATTGTCGCGGCTCGGCGTGGTCTGGTAAGGACCCTGGACGAGAAATCCTGTGTTGGTCGGCAGTACGGTCGGAAAAAACACGACGAGCCGCGCGTCGGAAACGGGCTGTACGACTCGCTGTCCATCCTGAAGCACGACGTGGAAGGCCAGTTCCGCCTGCCCCACGACCTTTGCCTCGTTCTCCACGTCCCGGGAAAAGAGCAGGTATTCCTCGCGGGTTGTCTCGCCATCATTTGCGGTGACGAGCCTCACCTCAAGCATGAGACCGGCGCCGGCCGCCTCGCGTCCGTAGGTTCCAGCACCCATTCCTTCGACGGACCAGACGATTTTGTCTACATACTTCAGGAATAGCAGCGCCTCGCTGCCGAGCGAGCGCAGGCCCTCCGCAATCTCATCAAACGCAGAAGGGTCGGCATCGAGCGGCAGTAGGATAAGAGTCTCGTCCGCGTCGCGCTCACGAGCGGGGATCGCCTGTGGCAGGACATAATCGGCGATCGAGAAGGCTTCCGAACCGGAATGTACTTCGGGTTGTCTGGTAAAGGCGTAGACGGACTTAAACCCGATCCCGAACCTGCCAATCGAGGTGATGTCCTTGGTACTTGCGTTGATGCCGCACACCCCCCGGACGTCTGCCTCGTTGAACGGTGCGCCGAAATGGGAAATACGAAGTTCGTTTGCGCTGAGGGTGAAGTTGACTGCCCTCGACCCAACCCAGCCAGGACGTCGCCGCAGCGCATCCTCTGCGTTCTGCAGAATTTCGTAGATGAAATGCGTCCGCTTGTCGTAGCGCTCCTCGAGCAGCATCTTACCAATGCGTCCGATCGCCCGACCGTACTCCTCCCGATTTTCCTTGCGGAGAGCGGCGTAGTCGACAGTCATTGCGGAGTCCTCACGCCATCGGCAGCGGAACAGAGACGGCCGAAATCGCATGTGGCGCAGCGTGTTGCCTCCGGAGCTGGGGCGAAATCATTGTCGCGCAGTGCCTTCGCGGTGCGGTGAATCCGCTCCGTGACGTCCCGAATAAGGTCATTGTCGACAGACCTAGCCTTGCGCCGCTGATGATCGAGTTCATAGGTTTCGACGAAATCTGCGTTTTTCCCAGTTAGCTCGCGATAACCAAGCGCGTAAATGTGAAGCTGAGACTCAGTCAGCGCTTCCGCCTGTGCGCGTTCGTTCGATTTGAGATCGACAATTGCCACATCGCCGCTGTCCCTGCGCCGCACGAGGTCGATCCGCCCCGCTACGGACACCCCGTTCCCAAGGTTGAGCTCGATGGCCTTTTCGCTAAACTCGAGGTGTGGGAACTCGCTCTGCCGGGCGTCTATATAGGCGGCCACAGTTCGCATCGCAGCCTCCCGCATCGTTTCCCGGAGACTGGGATAGGCATACGGGACACGGAGATGCCGATCCACGAGCCCCTGGACCCATGACGCATCTACGGCCTCTCCCGCGATCGCGCGCATATGGAGTTCGGCTAACGCGTCGTGTAGCGACTTTCCATAGCCAAGTGCCTCGTCGAGTGGGGCGTTGAAGCCGTAAAGAGTTCGCATCTTGAACTGATACGGGCACTCGAAAAAATAGCGCATGTCGGAAAAGGAAAGTCGGACATCGGCGATCGCCGAGCGGGCCTGCGGCGCTCCTCGCGGCCGGCCGCTCAGATCCTGCGGCGTGCGTCGCACGTAGCGGGACTCGAGTACGTCGTACCAGAAGATCGAAGGCTTGACGTTGCGCTTGCTACCGGGGGTCGGGGCGGTGGTCATGTGCAGGTGCTTTTGGCTCCGGGTGACCGCCACATAGAACAGGCGCCGCTCGTCCTCATCTGAGCCCAGGTAGCGGCTCTGTCCTTCGACGCTCTGCGCCGGGACAAGATGCCAGACCGACATGCCGCCGCGGCCAGCTGGCGGAAACCTGTTCTTCACGAGCTGCGGGACGAACACAGCCGGCCACTGCAGCCCCTTGGCACGGTGAATTGTGAGAATCTGGACGGCATCGACCGCAACAAGGCGCTCCTCTGTGCCGGTCGACTGGTCATAGACTTGCTCCGCCTGATGGCGGAGGAAGCCAGCAAACGACTCATATTTCTGCATTGGGCGGGAATGGAAGTAGATCGCTTCGAAGTCCGAGATCGCCTGACTGAACTTGGCAAGATTGTAGAAGACAACCGCGCCCCGCCCTCCAGGTATCATCTCTTCTCGGAGTCCCAGGCGCTCCAGAAAGCCAATGAACTGGCGCTGGATATTGTAGACGGAGAAGCGGACATCCTGGTCTTCGGTCGTCATGCGGGTCCGCCTGATCTCGGCTTCCTGTACCGCCTGTCCGATTAGCGACGGTTCAATGCCAAGATTTGCGGCAGTCCAAGCCGTGACAACATCTACAACCTCCGCCTGTCCCGCCATCAGGTAGAATAGCTGGCGCGAGGCTTCGGCCTCTGGCGTGTCGAATAAGCTTCCCAAGCCCACAGACACCACAGGGATACCTTGGCGTTCGAGGGCGGCCCGAATCGGTTCAGCCATGTTTGTAATGCGGATAAGTACGGCCATGTCAGACCAGGATATTGCTCGATCGCTGTCCCCCTCCCGAATCATCGTTCCATGGAGCGCGCGGCAGGTTCGGGCGACATAATCCGCTTCCTCATCGGGAGAGGAAAACTGCAGAGCAACAATGTCGCCAACTTCATGAGTCTGCCGGTCGGCTGAACGCATCGCCTTCGCAAGGCGCACAGGGTTCTTCTCGATCACCAGCCGCGCGACGTCGGTCACCCCGGGGCTCGAGCGGAAATTGTCCTCCAAGCGGATCGATCGGGCGTCGTAGCGCGCCTCAAACGTAAGGATGTTGCGGGCGTCGCTGCCACGCCACTGATAGATCGTCTGATCATCATCCCCGACCACCCGAACTGCGGCACCGAGCGCATGAAGCTGGCTGACAAGCTGCTCCTGAATCGGGTTCACGTCCTGATATTCGTCGACGATCACGACGCGCAGCCGCTCGGCAAGTCGCGCTCGAACCGCCGAGTCGGAAGTGAGCGCCCGGACAGCCTCCTGCAGGATCGAAGAGTAGTCGAGGTAGCCTTTCTCGTGGAGCAAGGCGCTATAGCTGTCGAGACCATCGGCAATGCTTATCTGCTGGAGCGTCGCACGATCCACCTGAGCTTCTCGCAGCAACCCGAGCGCGTCGATATAGACCCGCGTATCGATGTAGCGCCGCAATTGCCGGCCCTGCAGCGTCGACGTAGCAGTCAGACCGCATCGGGCGGAACTGCGATCGACGAACAGGGTCTGCTGCGTTTCGTTCAGCACGTCGTACTTGAGGAACTGCGGAACCTCGGAACGGAGCAGCTCTAGGCAGAACCCGTGAATGGTTCCGATATACATCTCGGCCGCGCCGACCAGTTCAGACATCGCTTCTGCGCACCGCTCTATGGTACGCTGGCGCAGTTCAGCAGCCGCCTTCTCAGTGAAAGTGAACGCAATGATGTTGCGCGGAAGCAAACCAGCCCCACCAGCATCGCTGGGGGTGAGCAATCCCGCGATGTGACGGGCAACTACTTCCGTCTTACCAGAGCCTGCACACGCGATGAGTTGCAGATTGCCTTCGCGATGCCGAACCGCTGCTAGTTGCGCTTGGGTAAGCGACATTGATTCTCCCCCACAGACTGCCAGCATGATCAAGTGCCAGCGGATCGCAAATGGAATCCACCTATGCCAAACGCAGTCATTTAGAACGTGTGCCCGCCGGCCGCTGAGTGTCCGCTTGCGGGATACCGATGCGATCGGCTCAACGACCGGAATGGCGGCGCGTTGCTGAACGCGGCCTCGCCATGTTCAGCGAGGCCGCGCGGGTCAGATTTCCGTTGTCTCGGCAAGCGTAAGAGCATCATCGATATCGACACCGAGGTATCGAACGGTGTTTTCGATTTTGGTGTGTCCAAGCAAAATCTGAATAGCTCGGAGATTGCCGGTAGCCTTGTAGATCAGGGCGACCTTGGTACGGCGGAGCGAATGCGTTCCGTATTCCTCGGGGCGCAGTCCAATCGCCGTAACCCATTCATCGACCAATCGCGCGTACTGTCGAGTGCTGAGGTGCCCTTCGTGGTCGACCCGGCTCGGGAACGCGTAGTCGTCGATACTGCCACCACGGCGTTCGAGCCACGCGAGCAGACTTGCCCTCGTGTCTGCGGTGATCTCGAATTGGACGGGCCGGCCGGTCTTCTGCTGGATCACCATTGATCGAGCCCGTATTGCCGAGCCGGAGACAAGCGATCCGATCTTCATCTTGACGAGGTCGCAACCGCGAAGCTTGCTTTCGATCGCGAGGTCAAACAATGCCCGGTCCCGCATCCGCTCTTCGCGATCGAGGAAAAACCGGATCAACCAGATTTGCTTCACTTTGAGCGCTCGTTTGGCGCCGACCTGCTTGCCTGCATTCCAGGCTGGCCGACCTTTGGCGGCTGGGTCGTACTTTGAGATACCCACGTCATTTCTCCTTTTGGCCACCATGGCCAATGGAGAAATAGGAAGGAGCCGATAGCGGACTGGCGTCTTTTGGCGCCCGATCAATGGAAGCAGACGTTGTAGTTGACCGACGAAACTTCTCGACCTGACCCTTAGCTGACTCGTGGCGCGTCCGCTTTCCGGCAGTCTCGTTCACGGCGGCGCCGCGGCCGAAACTGACCCATATCCGCCCTTCTGAGGGGCCACTTAGCGAGACATCCTCGAACCGCTCTTTTCAGGCGGCCTCTGTGGTGTCTTCCCCTTCCTCGTCGTCCGTTGAAGGAAGTTGGAGTAGCTCGTCGACGCTGGCTATGGGCGTACCCAGGACGATAAATTCCCGCACGGCCTGCTATCAACCACACAGACGGTTCGTGACATGTTTTGCCTCTGCGCCGAGTTCGCCGCTACGAGTTGCGCGCCATTCAAAGAGTTCATCCTAACCGGCCTGGTTCCTCTTCTGTGCCGGGCGCGGACAGCTGTGACGGTGACAGCGGTGGACCAATCTACTGAATGGGAAACATCAAGTCAGCGGATGGCGGTGTCCAGCCACACAGGTTCCTGGTTGGGATTACCTCACGGGCCTTAGAAGGGGTGCCGCAGTTCGGCATTACTGCATTGCGGCGGAGGCGGCATCTATAGCGTTGTCGGCCACGTTGACGTACTTGCTTGGCTCGCAGCTAACGAAGTGGCGGTCGAGGTCGGGCTCGGCGCGCAGCGGTTTGCAGAGGATCCCGTGTCGAGTTCGAACTGGGGTGCGCGATATGCACCTTCGAGCAAATCCGCCTCACAATAAAGCGCTGCTATCTGTGCGATGACGCCCCCCTTGGACATCGGGAAAGGCGTGCGTCAGGACATCCTGGGGTTGCAGAAAATGGGGCCCGTGGGCATCGGTCAGTGAGACGTGGAGGCCCTGCGGAGGGTCGGCGCGCCCCACGATCACCATAAGGAAAGCATGGAGCGAATGGCGCGAGCGCGAAACGCCATCGGCTGCGCTGCGTAGATCGACTGTCGAGGGTGAAGGCCGGTCTTCCGGATGCGTATGCCAGTCGCCAACGAAATGCAGTCCCTGGGGGAAGCGTTCATCTATCTCCTGTTGCTCCGCCACACGATCGGGCAAATAGCTCATCCGCCACCGACGGTCGGAAGGACGGGGGCCGGTGGCTTCGACGAGCAAAATCCTATCTGCGTCGAAGCGCGCAAAAAGTTGGCCGCCTGCCTCGCGGTGCCAGGGACGCGTCTGACGCTGAAGACGGAAGTGCGCAAGGACCTCGTCGGTGAACACGAGGATTTGTCCGGATGCGCCGATGGGATAGGCGAGCATTAAGCCGCTCCGCAGACAGGGCAGCCGTGCCGCTCGTTCCAGCCACGCTCTTCAAGTCGCGCGCCATGGGGAGCGGCGTCATGGGTCTCAAGCCAGCCATCGCTCCAGACCGCCCCAGCCCGTGCAAGCACGTCTTCGCGAGCGACCCAGATACGGTGGAAGGGCACGCGCGACCGCTTGGTCAAAATATCGACCGCTGCTTCCACAATCGTCGCCGAAACATGACTCAATTCGGTCGGACCATATGGCTGGTACATCACACCACATCCGGGTTCGGAGCGCCGTCCGGCGCCCTTCGGCCAGGATGCCACCGGAAGGAGCGGCTCCCCATACTCCGAGAGACCGCAGGCAAGGCAGCCGCACCCACCCACGAGGCCCACCGCGTGCCCCGCTACTGCATGCGGTTCCGTCCAGCCAAACAGCATGTCCGGGTGATTACCCGCATGGTGCCGCCATGCGTTAAGAGCCGCTTCCGGCGCCCATTCGCCCACGGTCGAGACAATGAGATCAGCCTCGGCAAGGATAGAGGGCTTTTTTGCAGCCACGGCCTCCCAGCAGTCCCTGAGCCCATCGCAGAAGACGATGTGGGGATAGTCTTCACATAAGCGGGCAGCGAGCTGTGGGGCTTTAGCGGTCCCGATAAACCCGTTCCCGAGAGGATGCCGCCCGACATTGGATGCCTGAAGAACTTCGGGGTCTATGAGCCGCAGCCTCCCGACCCCGGCCTGTGCAAGCCCGGTGGCCACGGGGCCACCGAGCGAGCCGCAGCCTATCAAAACAACGTTGGCGGCTCGGAGAACGGCGAGATCCGGGTCGCAATCGCGACCATGAATCCAGGCCGCATCAATACGTTGCACAGACGCTTTTAAGACCCGCCCAGCCCCCACGATCCGCCGAGCGAGAAGCTCGGCAGGTATCTTGCCCGGCCGGAAGCCGCGTTCGGCTCCGCCGCTGGGCGGCGCCTTACCCCGCCCGTTTGGTAGCGGGACAAGCAGTACTCCCGCGAACACCGGGCCGTCGGGCGTCGGCGCGCCAAAAACAATGACAATCCGTGGCGGCTTTTTTGCCAACAGGGCTTCGAAAGTATCTGCCAGACCGGCATCGCGCACCCGGTCGGCCACGTCCCCTGCGGTGACGGGGTATTCCGCGGGAAGCATCGGCTGTTCAAGCCAGACCAGGAGCGCAGGATGAATCTTTTTGCGGCCGGTAGGGCGTCCCGCTGACGTGTGATTCAGCCACCTCGTGAGTGTTTCTGCGTCATCCGCCACTGTTACAAGATCAGTCACGGTGTGAGCGGCAATGGGGCGCGAGGGCCCTTGGGGTGAAAGCAGACTGCGGACGAAGGGTGCCGCCGGATGCTTTGGCCAGTACGATAAGAACTCCAAGCGGAAGTCATCGACATTGCCGCCGCTTTCGGCGGTGTCGATGAGCTGGACGGCCTCCGCGAGCAATTTCTTGAGGAGTTTGACCGGGTCGTTGAAAGAGACCGGGGTGCCATTGGGCAACAGGCAGAGGCTGCCATCGTCCTCGACATGGGGCCAGGTCAGATGAGGCGGGCGGTCGACCAGCGCTAACCGCGGTATCGCAAAGGGAAATCCCTGACCGATGAGGATGTCGATGCGCCGCTGACAAGAGGGAAAGGTCAACGGAAGGCGCCAGCCGTCTTTGACGTCGCGGGTCGGGTAGAGCTTCGCTGCCGCACTTCCGAGGCGTTCAACGCCGCTCCAGCCGGCCAGCCAGCCGTCAACCAGAGCGATTGCGCTTTCTGAGTGAATGGCCGTGCCCGTTTGGCTCGACCCGTCAGCCATACCGGCGTTCACCCTCCCGCTTGACCGGTTGGTCGTGGGCGTTTTCCTTGCCCCATTCCTTGACGAGGCCGGAAGTGAGAACGCCAGGCATTGAAACGCCAGGGGCCGTTTCAGAGATGATGAGCGCAGGGTCGTCCGGCAGCCTGTCGCCAAAAGCGCATACCAGGCTCTCAAGCGCGCGGGCAGCGCTGTCGGTGCCGCGAAGCGCCTCTTGAACCCGCTGCAGCAATTCCTCCGCTGCCGCGATCATGGTCTGCCGTTCCCGGTCACTCCACCCCTCGTCCAGAAATTGGCCGGGCACCACTGGATTGGCGATGGGCTTTGCCAATAGCCCCGGTAGGCGCTCACAGACACCCAGCAGAGCCAGGTCATCCCGATTGGTGGCAACCGATATGGTGGCCTCATCATAAGTCGTGACCACACATGCCATCAAAGAAATGGAGGAGAGCCGCGACGCCTCCCATTGGAAGTCGCGCCATCCCTTGAGGTAACGACAGACACGCCGGAGCTGTTCATCGTGCGTTTTCAGCGCCGCCCTAAACCAGTCCTCCAACTTGCGTGGATCTGAGGGCTTCCAGCCCTCGGTGCGGTGGGCCAGCATGATCTGGTCTTCACGGAGGTTCTGATAGACGGTTTCCGCAAATTCGAGCTGCTCGTGCAGGGAGAGCCGTAATTCGTCGGCGAGCACCCTCGTGGCGGCCGCCGCCTCCACCAACTCCTCGAATTCGGCGTCAGGAATGGCATAGAGAGCAAAGTCGATATGGGCGCCATCATCAAGCCGCACCCGCACACAGGAGGTCTTGTTGGTGTCCAGCGTCCAACCGTGCGCATCACACACCGGCTTTAAGGCAGCTTCGACCGCCTGGAAATAACCCGAACTGATTAGAGCGGGATGAACATGCCCATGGTCCGACAGAAAGGACACGGGAACGAAGACACCATCATCGAGATCAATCTCCTGCGGCGGTGCCTTTGCCGGATCATTCAGGGTCCGGTAGGCGAAACTGCCTTGCATCTTGAACTTTGGTTTGAGGGAGGTTGGCGCACTGGCCACGATCGCGCGCTCGAATAGCAACTGATCATTGACGAGGGTCGACCAGTTCCGCAGACCCGACCGCAGCCCTTCCCGGCAAGCATCACGGGCATCGCGCAGTTTGTTAATGCGCTCCGTCTCGAGCGTAAGGGCGGCGAGATAGTGGTCGGCGTCGACCGGTCCGGTGAAGATGCGATGGGCATTGAGGGTCATGAACTTAGCACCACCCAGGTGAATAATTCGCGGGGATATGGGATTGATTGTGGCTAAGCACAAGGTGGTGAGGTGCCGATGTATCAAATTTTGGGTGTGAGCCGATCTTTGACCCTGTTTGGCTTCCTCTGCGGCGTCATATTCGTCGTTTTGTTAGTGCTTGCGCCCCCAGAGCATGGGTCGCTCCTGGCTTGGTGGTCGCTGGCCGTAAAAAGTGTATCGGTGGCGGGTTTATTGGTCTGGCTGATTGGCGCCACCCCATTGTTTCCGCTGCTGTGCAAGCTGCCGTACCTGCGGCGCTGGTTCCCACCCATTGAAGGGGAATGGACGGCAGCGTTGGAGTCGAACTGGCCCGCGATCGACACGAGATCCCAGCCCGCACAGTCCGAGGTCTTACTTGCGCCGGTGCATGCCTCCGTCACCATCATCGCCAGGCTTTTTTTCATCCGCATGAACCTTGCTGCGACGGACCGCTATTCTACGTCGAAGACCATCTTCGTGCATGCGGAGCGGGACCCACACGATGGTTCAATTTCACTCCACTATGTCTACCGCAACACAACCCTGGACCCGCGGCCCACGGACAGTGCTTTTCACCTCGGTGCTGGATGCCTGACGATCGAAGGCAAGGACGACGATATTTGGCTTGAGGGGGTTTACTGGACAAATCGCAATTGGAGGCGCGGCCTCAATACAGCGGGGAAGATCACCCTTCGCCGTGCCGCGGGCTAACGAGCCGGATTGGCGCCGGATAGTCCAGGAAGAAGGAGGCGGGCAAGCCTCTCAGGCGGCTGCGGGACGGTCAAAGGGGGAGGCGGCGGTTAGGGAAGCGCGCTTGACGCCTAGAGCTAGCTTTCGCGGCTGGGTGACGACCTACAAGGGTCGATATCCGAGCGCCCGCGATGTGGCGCTACGGAGGGTCTGCAAGGGCGCTGAACCAAATGACTGCTCTTGGCGCAACCACGACCGCCAGCGGTCGGTCTGCGATGTCCGCTTCCGGGAAATGTCAGCGTCAGCTGTAACGACTGACATGGGGGCGCAAAGCGGCCGTTTGCAACGTTGCGCTGAGAGGGCCGCTTTGGGTCACCAGCACCAGTTGCGCCTTGATCGCCAGGCATCGGTTTCGCGCGCCATGGTCTCAACTTGAGACCATCCACCATCCCTCAGAAGGGCTTCCAACCGGTTCGCATCAGGCTGGAGCCTCCTTCACGACGGCAAGCCTCATCATAGCCGCGAGCCGTCATATCTCGCCCGCCATTTCTCTCGCGTGGAAGCAGCAGGAGGGAATCGGAGGAAAGTCGGGTCCCAACCGCCTTCAGGGCATATTGGGTCATGCGATCAGGGGTTACGAACACGCGCCCGACCCAAATGCGCCGCACCCGCGTATCCTCGTTCAGAAAAACATTGGTTGCGACCATTCAATGACCTCTATCTGAAGCACCAACGGCGTGAAGCATCGCGCGCAAATGCAATCAGCTTATCTCTTGCGAACGGTCGAAGGATCCTCTCCCTTGAGCAACTGCTTTTTGGCCTCGTCGCGCTTCTGGCGGGCCTCGGCCAGGGACGTGGTGGGATAGGGACCGAAGGAAAGTTGCTTCGGCTTGCCGGCGAACCGGTAAGCCAGGCGCCAGATACGGCTGCCGTTCGGGCTGACGAGCACATGCAAGCCGCCGCCATCGAACAATTTGTAGGCTTTGTCCTTCGGCTTAGCGTTGCGAAGCGCGAGGTCGGTTAAAGGCATCTGTAGGCATCTCTTTTGTAGGCACGCGGCAGATGCCTACGAACATGCCTACAAATCGATGAGATGCAACGGCACGCCAAGAGACGCCGCGAACCCGTGAAATGGGATCAACTCATTGATTTCAAAATGCTTTGAAACCTTACGCGACGCTCTGAAGCGTGCGTTTGGCCTCCCGGAAGGGATTCGAACCCCTGACCCCAGGTTTAGGAAACCTGTGCTCTATCCTGCTGAGCTACCGGGAGCCCGAGGCTGTTCTAACCCAAGGGCCGGCGTGTTGGAAGACGGGGGGCGCAGGCTCCGCATGCAGCTTCAAGGCGGAACGCACGGCGGAAGCGCAGGCGTGGGCGCAAATAAAAACGGCGGCGCGAACAAGGCCGTGCCGCCGTCGTTTTATATGCCATCCCCGCCGCCTTCGCTGCAGCCGGGACGGGAAAAGGCGCAGCTCAGATCCGCGCCCGCGGAAAGATGACGCTCAGATCCGCGCCCGCGGATCGTGGCGGGCGAGGCGCGAGAGCAGATAGTCGATCTCGGCGCGCGCCGCATCCGTCAGGGCCGCGCCCGGCTTGCGCTGGGCGTCGGAGGCGATGAAGCCGCGCTTCATCAGCACGTACTTGCGGGTAGCGAGGCCGACGCCCTGCTGCTGCTCGTAGCGCACCAGCGGCAGATGGGCGTCGAACAGATCGTGCGCCGCATCCCGCTTGCCTTCCTTCTGCAGGCGCACCACGTCGCCCAGCATTTCGGGGAAGGCATAGCCGGTCATGGCCCCGTCGGCGCCGCGCTCCATCTCGAAATCCAGGAACAGCGCACCGTTGCCGGTGAGGATGGAGATCGGCCGCAGGGAGCCTTCGGCCTGGAACTTGCGCAGGGTGGAGATCTTCTCCAGGCCCGGCCAGTCCTCATGCTTCAGCATCACGCAGGAGGGGTTCTCCTCGACGATCTGGCGGATCACCTTAGGGGTCATCTGCACCGTCAGGGTGAGCGGATAGTCCTGGATCACGAACGGCACGTCGGTGCCGATGGCTTCCACCGCCTGGCGGTAATAGCCGGTGATCTGGTCGTCGGTGCGCAGCGCGGGCGGCGGGGCGATCATCACGCCGGCGGCGCCCTTCTCCATCACCTGGCGCGCCAGCGAGCGCATGGCGGCAAAGCCCGGTGCGGAGACGCCGACGATCACCGGCAGCTTGCCGAAGCCGTCGATGAAGCGGGAGGTGATCGCGAGCGATTCCTCCGGCTCCAGCTTGGGCGCCTCGCCCATGATGCCGAGCACCGTGACGCCGGTCGCGCCGGCGGCGAGATAGCGCTCGATCAGCGTGTTGACCGAGGCCTCATCGATGCGGCCGTCGGGATGGAAGGGGGTCGGGGCGATGGGGAACAGGCCGGAGGCCGTTGCGTCCAGAAGCATGGCAATCACTCAGATGGAGGCGATCAGCCCGCCATCCACGCGGATGACGGAGCCGGTGAGATAGGAGGCGGGCGCGGAGGCGAGGAAGGCGACCACATTGCCGTATTCCTGCGGCTCGCCGTAGCGGCCCATGGGAATGGTGCCGGTGCTCTCGGAAGAGACCTGCTCCACGCTCTTGCCTTCGCGCTTGGCCTTCTGCTCGTCCAGGAACTTGATGCGGTCGGTGGCGATGCGGCCCGGCAGCACGATGTTCGCAGTGATGCCGTCGCGCGCCACTTCGCGGGCGAGCGTCTTCGACCAGCCCACCAGCGAGAGGCGCAAGGCGTTGGAGATCCCGAGATTGGGGATCGGCGCCACCACGCCCGAGGAGGTGGAGGTGACGATGCGGCCCCACTTCTTCGCCTTCATGCCGGGCAGGACCCGGTCGGTGAGGGCGATGACGGAGAGCACCATCTGCTGGAAGCTCTTGCTCCACAGCGCCGGGTCCTGGCCGGCGGCCGGGGTGGGCGGGGGACCGCCGGTGTTGTTCACCAGAATGTCCACGGAGCCGAACTGCGCCTCGATGGCGGCGATCTGGGTCTCGATCAGGGACAGGTCGGCCAGGTCCCAGGCCGGCAGGGCGAGGGCCGTGCCGCCGGCGTCCT
The DNA here is from genome assembly GCF_043195145.2 of Roseixanthobacter pseudopolyaromaticivorans. NCBI lineage: Bacteria > Pseudomonadati > Pseudomonadota > Alphaproteobacteria > Hyphomicrobiales > Xanthobacteraceae > Roseixanthobacter > Roseixanthobacter pseudopolyaromaticivorans. Next base: position 290,329 of record NZ_CM195539.1, on the reverse strand, counting down.
TGATGGCAGCCGCGACACGCTCGATCGCTGCGGAATCGATATCGCCGAGCGCCACTTTCGCCCCTTCGCGGGCGAGGGTCGCCGCGATGGCGCTGCCAAGGCCGCCGCCGGCGCCTAGCACCAGTGCGGTTTTATCCTTAAGTCCGAGATCCATGGAATGTCCTCATGCTCCCCCGTAACAGGGGTGGGTGTCTAGAGCCGGATCTGCCCATATTGAATCGCCCAAGGCGTTTCAATATGGGCAGTGAATCCACCTCTATTCAATAAGTTAGAGGGCGATTCACCACCCATATGGAACCCCAGTGGTTCCATGTGGGTGGATCGCGCTCTAGCCGGCAATGCCGAGGCGCGCGGGCTGTGCGCCCGCGGCCACGCGTTTGAGATAATCCGCTTTGCTGGGATGCATGTGTTCGACGCACAATTGCGCCAGCGCCCAGGAATCGCGCCCGCGCAGGAGTTCTATCATGGTCTCGTGCTGGCGGCGGGAGACTTCGAGCCCTTCCTTGTCGGCGAGGTTCTTGGCGCGCATCGGCAAGGTGAGGCCCATATAGTCCTGGAGCGAGCGCACCAGATACGGGTTGCCGCACGCGGAGAACAGGGCGATGTGGAAGGCGTCGTTGGTTTCGTGGATGCCGCGCAGGTCGCCCTGGGCCGCGAAACGGGCATAATCGGCCTGGATCGCACTGAGCTTCTCGATCAGCTCCGGCGCGGCCGGCAGCGCGATCATGAGCGCGGCCTGGCGGGTCAGCATCTCGCGCACTTCGTAGATCTGCTGCACTTCCTGCGCGGAATAGGAGCATACGGTCGCGCCCACATTCTTTTCGCGCCGCACGATGCCGGTGCGCTCCAGCTGCACCAGGGCCTGGCGAATGAAATGGCGGCTCGCGCCATAGCGCGCCATCAGCGTATCCTCGACCAGACGAGAACCCGGCGAAAACCGGCCGAAGATGATGTCCTCTTCGATCTCGCGCACGATTTCCGCCTGGCTGGCATCACGCCCGGCAGGGATCGCGCCATCAGGTGTCGAGCTTTCCATCATCCCCGCGTGTCCCGTTCAAAGCCGGACAGGCGATAGCAATCCTCCACCAGGCGCAAGGTTTCAAGATTGTCTTCAGGCGCGGTCTCGAACGGCGCACCGGTTTCGAGCCCGGCGATGAAATGGGCGATGGTGGCGCTGTAGGAATCCCGGTAGCAGACCGGCAGGTCATAGACCTGCGTGGCGGGATTTTCGCCGAAGCAGGACAGGGTATCCCCGGCGAGGCGGATGGTGCCGGTCTCGCCCAGAATCTCCACCCAGTCGGACTGGGCCGGCGGGGCGCCGTGAACGGCGAAGCTTGCGAACACGCCGACGCCCGTGCCCTCGGGGGTGCCGAGCTGGATCACCGCGCCGTCCTCGCCCGCCAGCACCGGGCAGGTGCGGGTCAAGGCGGCGGCCTCCACTTTCAGCGGGCCGAGCAGCATGCGCAGCGTGTCGAGATGGTGGATCAGCACTTCCGCCACCAGCATGCGCTTTTCGTGGCGCATGAAGGGCTGGCGCACCAAGGCGGGATACTGGCCCTCGGCGTCGGGCACCGTGCCGCTGGTGGCGAGCGTGAGGCGGGCGGCCTTCACCTTGCCGATGCGGCCGTCCCGCAGCCATTGGGCGGCGTCGCGATAATAGGCGCGGAAGCGCCAGTTCTCATGCACCATCAGGCGCACTGCGCCGGCCACGTCCGCCACCAATTGCTCGGCTTCCGCGAGCGTCGGGGCAAGCGGCTTCTGGCACAGGATCGGCAGGCCGCGCGACGCGACGAGGCGCACCAGCTCGGCGTGGACCGCGCGCGGGGCGGCGATATCGACGGCGTCCAGCTCCGCGCCGTCGAGCATCGCCTCGGCGCTGGTGAAGACGGTGGGAATGTCGAACTGCGCGGCCCGCTCGCCCGCCCGCTCGGGCGAGGGATCGGCGATGGCGACCACGCGCGCCCGGCCAGCCAGCGCTTGCCAGCCCACCAGGTGATGCTGCGTGACCCAGCCGGCGCCGATCAGGCCGATGCGAAGCTCGCGGCTCATTGCAGGCCACGCGCCGCGGCGAGCGCGCCCTGGGCGGTGCGTTCGCCGGGGATCGCCCGGCCGGTCTCGGCATCGAACAGATAGGCCGCGCTGGCGGAGAAGGCGAGGTCCACCTCGTCGCCGGGGCGCACCATCACATTGCGCGGCAGGCGGGCGGTGCACTCGCCGAGCGGGGTTTCCAGCACCACCAAGGTTTCCGCGCCCAGCGGCTCGATGGCGAAGGCCTTGCCGCGAATGCGGCCGCGCAGCCCCTCCCCCGCCGCGGCGGGGTCGAGATGCAGGTCTTCCGCGCGCACGCCGAAGGTGATCTTGCGGTCGGCATAGGGGGCGAGCGAGGCGGCGCTCCAGCGCGTGAGCGGCGTGTGGAACGCGCCCTCCTCCAGCAGGAAGCCGTCCGCGCTCTGGCGCAGCGGCGCCGTGAACAGATTCATGGGGGGCGAACCGAGGAACCGCGCGACGAAGGTGTCGGCCGGCTCCCAATAGACATCGAGCGGCGCGCCGATCTGCGCCACCTTCCCTCCGTTCATCACGCAGATCCGCGTGCCCATGGTCATCGCTTCCACCTGGTCGTGGGTCACGTAGATCATGGTGGAGCCGAGGCGGTGGTGCTGCTTGATCAGCTCGTTGCGGGTGTTGACGCGCAGCGCCGCGTCGAGGTTCGACAGCGGCTCGTCGAACAGGAACACCATGGGCTCGCGCACCATGGCGCGGCCGAGCGCGACGCGCTGGCGCTGGCCGCCGGAAAGCGCGCTGGGCTTGCGGGCGAGCAGCGCGCCGAGGCCGAGGATGTCGGCGGCTTCCTTCACCCGCCGCTCGATCTCCGCCGCGTTCACATTGCGGCGGCGCAGGCCGAAGGCGAGGTTTTCGCCCACGCTCATGTGCGGATAGAGCGCGTAGGATTGGAACACCATGGCGATGTCGCGATCTTTCGCGGCGACATTGTTCACCACCCGCCCGTCGATGGACAAGGTGCCCTCGCTGATGGTCTCGAGCCCCGCGACCATGCGCAGGGTGGTGGACTTGCCGCAGCCGGACGGGCCGAGCAGCACCATGAACTCGCCGTCGCGAATGTGCAGGTCCACATGGTCCACGGCATACTGGCTGGTGCCGTAGCGCTTGCAGAGCTTGTCGAGAATGACGACCGACATTGCGCTTAACCCCTACTTCACCGCGCCGGCAGTCATGCCGCGGATGAGTTTTTCCGAGAAGAAGATGTAGGCGAGGATGACCGGGACCACCGAGATCATGACGCCCGCGGCGATCATGCCGATGTCCTGGAAATGATCGCCCATGAAGGCGCGAATGCCGATCGGCAGCGTGCGCTTGTCCGGGTCGGTGATGAGCACCACGGCGAACAGGAACTCGTTCCAGAGCTGGATGAAGTTCAAGATCAGCGTGGTGGCGATCGCCGGCATGCCGATGGGCAAGACGATGCGGCGGAAGATCTCGATGTCGCCATAGCCGTCCATCTTCGCGGCATCGAACAGATCCTGCGGGATGCGGGCGAAGAAGCCCTCCAGCAGATACACAGTCAAGGGAAGCTGAAGCGAGATATAGACCAGCGTCAGCCCGAGCAGGCTGTTGTAGAGATTATAGTCCACCAGGATCTGGTAGAGCGAAATCAAGGTGATCTGCGGCGGGAAGATGATGGAGGAGAACAGCACCGCATAGATCAGGCGGTTGCCCTTGAAGCGGTAGCGCGCCAAGGCGTGGGCCGCGGCCGCGCCGACCAAAGTCACCACCGCCACGGCGCCGACCACGACGAGGGTGGAGTTCCAGAAATAGGTGGCGAAATTGGAATCCACCCAGGCGATGCGGAACTGTTCCCAATGGAACGGGCTCGGCCAGGCGTAATGGTCGAGACTGATCTCGCCGGTGGTGCGCACCGACATGCTGGCGAGCCACAGGAACGGGCCGAGCGTGTAGATCGTATAGGCGCCGATCACCAAAGCGAGGCCGCCGCGCGCGAACAGGCGCGGCAAGGGGGTGGCGCCGGGGTCGCGGGCGCCGAGCATGGAAAAGAGGGCCATGGGTCAGTATTCCAGCCGGTCCTTGGAGGCGAGCACCCGGTTCAGGATGACCACGGCGGCGCACACCACGCCGAACCACACCGTCGCGATGGCGGAGGGATAGCCGAGATCGAACGTGTTCCAGTTGAACGCCCGCTTGTAGACATAGGTCGAGACGGTCTCGGTGGCCCAGAGCGGACCGCCGCCGGTCATGATCCACACCAGATCGAAGATCTTCATCTTGCCGATGAAGGCGAGGATGTAGAGGTTCAGCAGCGTCGGCCGCAGCATGGGCACGATCACGTGCCGCAGCTTCGCGCCCCAGCCGCAATTGTCGAGCTCGGCCGCCTCCAGCACCTCGCCGGGCAGCGAATGGATGGCGGCAAGGCACACCACCATGTTGAACCCGGCCCATTTCCAGGCATGGGTCACGATCAGCGCGCCGAGCGCGAGATTGGGATCGCCGAGCCAGGATTCGGCGAGCGCGCCGAGGCCCACCGCGCGCAGCAGCTCGTTGAGGATGCCCCAGTCGTAATTGTAGATCCACATCCACAGGATCGCGACGACCACATAGGACAGGAGCACGGGCGTGAACCACGCCACGCGCAGGAACCGGGCGAACGGGACGCCGGCATAAAGCGCCAGCGCCAGCAGAAGCCCGGTGGACACGTCCAGGACGGGAGCGATGAACGACCACACGAAGGTGTTGCGCACGGCGACCCAGAAGGTCTCGTCCGACATCAGCGCGCGGTAATTGTCGAGGCCCACGAAGGTCGCGTCGAGACCCTCGATGGTGAAGAAGCTGTCATAGATGGTGCGGAAGGCCGGATAGGCCGTCAGCCCCACGTAAATGGCCAGCGCCGGCACCAGGAAGACCACGAGCACGGGCCAAGAGGTCCGCCGCGGGTCCGCCACCGAGCCGGGCGACTTAACGTCGTCCGGCCGGGCCGCGGTGGAAGTCATCGTCGCGTCCTGAGACATGCACCCTCACCCTTTGAAGCAGGCGGCGTTCATCTTGTCGGCGGCGTCCTGCACGCTGATGAGCCCGGCCGGGAAGGCGTTGTTCATCACCTGCGTATAGGTCTCCGCGCACTTGGCGCGATAGTGGAACAGCGGGGTGCCGAAGAAGTATTTGACACCCTTGTTGCGCGCGTTCAGCTCGGCGAAATAATCCGCGTGCGCGCTCTTGATCTTGCTGGGATCGGAGGCAAGGCCGGTCTGGAGCGAAACCTGCTCCATCCACTTGGTGCCGTTCTCACGGGTGGCCATGGACTTCAGCAAGGCGCCCGCGCAGTCCTTGTTCTTGCCCTTGGAGTACATCACGAAGCTGCCGGCGACGGCGAGCGTCTTGCACTCGGGGCACTTGCCGCCGTCCATGGCGGGGAACTGCATGATGCCGAGCGGGAAGTTCGCCGGCATGCCGCCGCTCTCCGGCGCGGCGAAGGCGCGGCCGGTGAACCAGCTCGGGTCGGGGAAGGTGAGCGAGCCGGGGGTATTGTAGAAATAGAAGTGGGATTCGCCGAGCTTCAGCGTGGAGAAGCTCTTGGGATAGGCGCCGGCATCCACCAGGCCCTTCACCCAGTCCATCACTTCGATGACGCGCGGATCCTTGTAGGAGAGCGTGCCGTCCAGCAGCTTGCCGTAATCCTCGGGGCCGAGCTTGCGCAGCAGCGCTTCATACAGCACGAGGCCGCCGGGGAACGGACGGTCGCCGACGCCCTGCGAGATCGGGGTGATGCCGGCGGCGACGCCCTTCTTCACCAGATCGGTGAACTGGGCCTGGGTGAGCTGGAAATTGGCCGGCACGTCGACGCCGACCTTCTTCACCAGATCCTTGTTGTAATAGAGCTCGACCGTATAGGCCTCGACCGGGAGGCCGTAGACCTTGCCCTTGGAGGTCCAGGCGGGCTTGGCCCAGTCTTCGAGACCGGCGAGGTCGATATAGCTGTCGAGGGGCTCGAGGAACCCGCCGGCGAGGAATTCCGGCTGGTCGGGCTCAAGATAGAAGATGTCGGGGGCCTGCCCCGTGCGCACCGCAGATTTGGCCTGGGTGTAGATATCCGCCTTGGGAATGAAGCTCAGCTTCACCGAGCATTGCGGATTGGCGGCTTCGAATTCCTTGACGCGGGCGGAGACCCAATCCTTCTTGGCCGGCTCGTCGGGCCAATTGCTCCACATATTGACCTGCACCGGCTCCGCCAGCGCTGGCCCCATGCATCCGATGCTCAACGCCGCCGCAGCGACCGCACATCCAAACCGACCCCATTTCATAAGCATGTCCTCCCTAGGTTTGTTTTGCCCGGAAGTTGGACTGCGCAGCGCAAGATTGTCAATAATAATTGGCGTTAGCGCGCAGGATTCTTCAATCAAACGCTTATGCGCCTAAAATTATTGACAATACGGAAGCCCTGGATAGGGTGCCGTCGGGTCGGCGCGACGATCGGCCAACGGGAGAACGGGCATGGCCAAGGGGCTGCGCAAGGGATTGACGAGCTATGGGGACGAGGGATTTGCGCTGTTTCTGCGCAAGGCCTTCATCAAGGCGATGGGCTATTCGGACGATGCCCTCGACCGTCCGATCATCGGCATCACCAACACCTATAGCGACTACAATCCCTGCCACGGCAACGTGCCGGCGCTGGTGGAAGCGGTAAAACGCGGCGTCATGCTTGCGGGCGGCATGCCCATGGTGTTCCCCACCATCTCGATCCACGAGAGCTTCGCCCATCCCACCTCCATGTTCCTGCGCAATCTCATGGCCATGGACACGGAAGAGATGATCCGCGCCCAGCCCATGGACGCGGTGGTGGTGATCGGCGGCTGCGACAAGACCTTGCCGGCCCAGATCATGGGCGCGGTGAGCGTGGACCTGCCCACGGTCGTGGTGCCGGTCGGGCCCATGGTGGTGGGCCATCACAAGGGCGAGGTGCTCGGCGCCTGCACCGATTGCCGCCGCCTGTGGAGCGCCCATCGCGCCGGCGAGATCGACGCGGTGGAGATCGAAACCGTCAATTCCCGTCTTGCCCCCTCGGTCGGCACCTGCATGGTGATGGGCACGGCCTCCACCATGGCCTGCATCACCGAGGCCATGGGCCTGTCGCTGCCCATGAGCGCCACCATTCCCGCCCCGCACGCCGAGCGCATCCGCCTCGCCGAGGAGAGCGGCCGCGTGGCGGCGCAGATGGCGGTGACCGGCGGCCCGCGCCCGAGCGAGCTGTTGACGCCTACCGCGTTCCGCAACGCCGCCGTGGTGCTCCAGGCCATCGGCGGGTCCACCAACGGCATCATCCATCTCACCGCCATCGCCAACCGCACCAAATACGGCTTCGACCTCGACACGCTCGACGAGCTGGGCCGCACGGTGCCGGTGCTGGTGGATCTCAAGCCCTCCGGCGCGCATTACATGGAGCATTTCCATCACGCCGGCGGCCTGCCCAAGCTGCTGAAGCAATTGGGCGATCTGATCGATCTCGATGCCCCCACCCTGACCGGCGGCACGCTGCGCGACGTGGTGGCGCGGGCCGAGGACGTGCCGGGGCAGGATGTGATCCGCTCGCGCGACAATCCCATCAAGGCCGAGGGCTCCATGGCGGTGCTCTACGGCAATCTCGCCCCCGGCGGCGCCATCATCAAGCAGGCGGCGGCGAGCGCGGCCCTGCTCCAGCATACCGGCCGGGCCGTCGTGTTCGAATCGGTGGAGGACATGGCCGCGCGCGTGGACGATCCCGACCTCGACGTGACGCCGCAGGATGTGCTCGTGCTGCGCAACACCGGCCCCAAGGGCGCGCCGGGCATGCCGGAAGCGGGCTATTTGCCGATCCCGAAAAAGCTCGCTCGCCAGGGCGTGAAGGACATGGTGCGCATTTCGGACGCGCGCATGAGCGGCACCGCCTTCGGCACCATCGTGCTGCACATGACGCCGGAATCCGCCGCCGGCGGCCCGCTCGGCCTGGTGAAGACCGGCGACAGCATCCGCCTGGATGTGGAAGGCCGGCGCATCGATCTGCTGGTGGACGACGCCGAAATGGAAGCCCGGCGCGCCGCCCTCGCCCTGGAACCCGCCGCCGCCCTGCCAGAGCGCGGCTATGCGCGTCTGTTCGTGGACAGCGTGCTGCAGGCGGACGAAGGCTGCGACTTCGACTTCCTGCGGCGCGGCGGGGTCGGCGGCGCATGAGTGCGACGCCTGGGGCGGGGACGGGGGCGGAGCCGGCATACGCCCCGCTCTGCCTGCCGCCCCGCGTGCCCGCGCGGACCCCCGACTTCGCTTTGCCAGCCGGCACCTGCGACTGCCACATGCACATTTTCGGCCCAAGGGCCGACTATCCGCTGGCGGAGGCGCGCAATTACACCCCGCAGCTCTGCACGCTGGACGATTATCTCGCGATGATGGCGCACACGGGCATCGCCCGTGCCGTCCTCATCCAGCCGAGCGTCTACGGCACGGATAACCGCGCCCAGCTCGACGCCATGGCCCGCGCGCCGGAGCGTTTCCGCGCCGTGGTCGTGGTGGCGCCGGAAACCGGGGATGCCGAATTGGCGGCCCTGCACGCGCAAGGCGTGCGCGGCGTGCGCGTCAATGCCCGCAACCCCGGCGGCCTGAAGCTGGAGGACGTGCCCCGGCTCGCCGCCCGCATCGCCCCCTTGGGCTGGCACATCCAGTTGCAGACCTCGCTGGAGCGCTTGGCCGAGCTGGACGATCTGTTCGCCGCCGTGCCGGTGCCCCTGGTGGTGGACCATTTCGGCCTGCCGGACCCGCGGCTCGGCACCTCAAGCGCGCCGTTCCGCAATCTCTTGCGCGTGCTGGACAGCGGCCGGCTGTGGCTGAAGCTTTCCGCGCCCTATCGCGCCAGCCGCCTTGGCGCGCCCTTCGACGATCTGCTGCCCCTGGTGGAAGCGCTGGTCGCCGCACGGCCCGACCGCCTGCTATGGGCGAGCGACTGGCCCCATTCCGAATTGTGGGACGCCATGCCCGACACCGCCGATCTGGTGGATCTCGCCGCCCGCTGGCTGCCGACGGACGCCCTGCGCCAGCAGGTGCTGGTGGACAATCCCGCCCGCCTCTACTGGGCCTGATCGGCGACACCGGAGCGCGCGCAGTTCAGCGTTTTCGGCGCCTTCCGTCATGCCCGCATCGAGATCAGCGCGAAAATAGTTGACTAGGAAATCATAGGCATTTAGTTTCCTAGTCAATCAAGGAGCAGACATGCCGTCCGTCCCGCTCGTTTCGGACCTTTCCACCCATCTCGGCTTCCGCCTGCGCATGGTGTCGAATCACGTATCCCATGCCTTCGCGACCAAGCTCGCCGACAAGGGCGTGACGGTCGCCGAATGGAGCGTGATGCGCACGCTCTATGGCAAGGACCCCATGCCGCCCAGCCGCCTCGCGGACGCCATGGGCATGACGCGGGGCGCGATTTCCAAGCTCGCCGAGAGGTTGATCGCAAAGTCGCTGATCGTGCGGGAGGCGAATGCCGAGGACGGCCGCGCGCAGACCCTAGGGCTGACCGAGCGCGGCGCCGCTGTGGTGCCGGAACTGGCCGCGCTGGCCGACCGCAACGATGCGGAATTCTTCGACTGCCTCACGGGCGATGAACGCGAGACGCTGGAGCGGCTCCTGAAGCGCCTCGTCGAGCGCGGCCACATGACGGCACTGCCCCTCACTTGAACCCAGTCGAGCCAGCCTTACGGAGACGCACATGAAGGATGAACAGAAAGCCATCGCCCGCGCCTGCCTCGATGCGGCGGAGGGCAACACCATGACCTTTCCGCAGATCGTCGGGACCTTGATGGAAGCGGGCTTCGAAAGCTACACCATCGACTACCGGCGGGCGACGGCCACCTATTATCTGGCGGACGGCACGAGCCTGGAATTGCAGGTCCCCGCCACCGAGGGAGCGGTTGCGCCGAGCCTCGACGCCGCCCTCATGCAGGCCGCGATCCGCGAAGCGCAGCAGCAGGTTCCCGGCTATACCTATAGGGGCTTCTGCCGCAAAGCCGTGGCGGCGGGATGCGCCGGCTACATGGTTTCATTCTCCGGCCGCCGCGCGCTATATGTCGGCCGCACCGCCGAGGTCCACGTCGAACCTTTTCCGGACCGCTAGAGGCAGGCCCGCTCCTGCGTCACGGACGGCATCGCGACAGATCTCGCCCCGTGCGCAGGCCGTTTGCCGAACTTCGGCGCGAACGTTCGGGCGAAATGGCACCTTCATCCGCCGAAAAGCCGCGACGAAGGGCTGAGATGTGCCACAAAACCACTGTTCGTCCGCGCTAACCCATTGTTTCACGTGAAACATTTTTGGAAGAAAGCCCAGGCGGGCGGGCTTTGCGCCGTCTCTAATCCACGTCTTTTCCGTTCCAGCGCTTGGCCAAGGGCGAGGCGATGCCGAACAGATCGAGCGCGCGCGACACCGTCTGGTTGACGATGTCATCCACCGAAGTCGGCCGGTGATAGAAGGCCGGAACGGGGGGCATGATGATGGCGCCGTTGCGGGTGGCCTGGGCCATCAGGTCGATATGGCCGGCATGGAGCGGCGTTTCCCGCAGCAGCAGCACCACCCGCCGCCGCTCCTTGAGGCACACGTCGGCGGCGCGCACCACCAGTTCCTCATTGAAGCAATTGGCGATGCCGCTCAACGTCTTGATGGAGCACGGCGCGACCAGCATGCCGTCGGTGACGAACGAGCCGGAGGACAGGTTGGCGCCGATGTCCTTGGGATTGTGCACATGGTCGGCCAGCGCCCTCACCTCCTCGGGAGAGAAATCGGTCTCCGCGAGCAGGGTGCGCACGCCCGAGGGCGTGATGATGAGGTGGGTTTCCACGTCCTCGATCTGGCGCAGAATCTGAAGCGCCCGCACCCCATAGATGGCACCGGAGGCCCCGGTCAGGGCAATGATCAGGCGGCGCATCAGAAGGTCTCGCTGGGAAGGCTGGGCTGGACGGCGGGGAACGCGGGGGGCGAAGCCTCCGCGCTGAAGCAGGCCGAAACGATGATGGCGATATCCGAGCGCTCTTGCGCATCCGCGCCGCGACCGGTCGCGAGCGAAACCACCTCCAGCATCGCCGCGCGGGCCAGATGCTCGGGCGCGGCCGGCGAAGGGGTCGTGGCGAGGTCCTGGAAGAACGCATCAAGCTCTTCAAGCTCAATGAGTTCCGCTCCGATTTCGACGCCCTGGACGGTGCCGCGCAGGCCGCCCGTCCGGGCACTTGGCGCCGGGTGCGGCCCGGTTTTCAGCCGGCGCCGCACCGCCCGCAGCGGCAGCACGATGTCGCGATGCCACTCGCCAACCCGCCCATCCGCCGCAGCCGCCGTCTCCGGCGAAAGCTCGCGCCGGCGGCAGGCGCCGACCCAAGCCGCGAACAGCAGCAGGTTCACATTGAGCGCGGTCTTCTCCTGCAGCCGCAGGCACGCGGGCGCCACGCCCTCGCGGCCGTAGAGCTCCAGTGCGAATTCCTTCAAGGACCGGTCGGCCATCCGCATCGCCTCAGCCGCCGCCGGTGGTCGTGGAGGTGACGTCGCGCACCGACCAGGAGGTGAAGCGGCGCTCCCACAGATCGAACAAGGCATACATGCCGATGCCGAGACCGCCCACCACCACCAACGCGGCGAACACCAGCGGCATATTGAAATTGGAGCTTGCGACCAGCATCACATTGCCGATTCCGGTATTGCCGCCAATGATTTCCGCGATCACCGAACCCACGAAGGACAAGGTGATGGCGATCTTCAGCGAGGCGAAGAAATACGGCAGCGACCGGGGAATGCCGATCTTCACGATCATGTCCCGCCGCGATCCGCCGAGCGAGCGCATCAGCTCGGTCAGTTCCGGCTCGATGGTGGAGAACGCCAGCGCCACGTTCGCCACCACCGGGAAGAACGACAGCATGAAGGCCGTGATGACCGCCGGGACGAACCCGAGCCCGAACCACACCACGAGGATCGGCACCAGCGCGGCCTTGGGCACGCTGTTGAAGGCGACGATCACCGGATAGACGGCGCAATAGGCGAGGCGCGAGGAGCCGACGATGATCCCGAGGGCGAGCCCGAACACCACCGCGATGCCGAAGCCGATCACCGTCGTCGTCAGGGTCGACAGGCCGTTGGTCATGAGCGGGTAGCGATATTGGTAGAGCGCCTTGATGGTCTCGCCAGGGGTCGGAAGGATATAGGCCTTCACGTCGAACACCACGATCACCAGCCACCAGAGCAACACCAGGATGAGGGTCGTCACCCACGGGGCGATCCGTTCGAGGGTCTTGGAGCTCATGGGGTTTTCCCCTCGCTGATGGCCTGGCGCAGCTCGTGGACGACATCCACGAACGCCGGTTCGAATGTGGTTTCGAGCGTGCGGGGCCGCGCGATCTCCACGCTCCGGTTCTTGATCAGGCGGCCCGGCCGCGAGGACATCACATGCACCGTCTGCGCCAGATAGACCGCCTCGCGCAATTCGTGCGTGACCAGCACGATGGTGCATTTGCGGAACAACCACAGATCCTGGAGCACCGACCAGAGGTCTTCCCGCGTGAAGGTATCGAGCGCCGCGAACGGTTCGTCCAGCAGCAGGATCGAGGGCTCGTGGATCAGCGCGCGGCACAATTGGGCGCGCTGCTGCATGCCACCCGAGAGCTGCCAGGGCATCCGCTCGGCAAAGCCGGTGAGACCCACCTTCTCCAGCAGGGCATCCACCTTGGCGCGGTTTTTTTCGCGATCCTGCTTCAGCGTGCGGCGATGGGGTTCGACGATCTCCAGCGGCAGCATGATGTTGTCGCGGATGGTCCGCCACGGCAGCAGGGTGGCGTTCTGGAACGCCATGCCTACGGTCTTGAGCGGCTCGGTCACCTCGCGCCCGGAGACGCGCACCTGCCCCGCGCTCGGCTTCACGAGACCGGCGATCAGCTTGAGCAGGGTGGACTTGCCACACCCGCTCGGTCCCACCAGGGCGACGAATTCGCCGAGTTCGATGTCGAGGCTGGCACCGGAAACCGCCAGGGTCCCCGATGCCGACGATCCATACCTTAGATCGACGTTTCTGATTTCAATAAAGCTCATACGACTGGACCTTCGACCGCCGAGCCCGCTCGACTAACCCTGGATCTTCAACCCGGCGCCTTCCAGGATGGCACGGGCCCGGGCCCGGTCGGCCTCGGAAATAACAAGCCGCTCCGCAAAATCGCGGCCAGACGGCCGGGTCGCGTCGATGCCCATCTTGGTCAGGGTGAAGTTTTCGGGATCGGAGCTCGGATCCAGGATGGCACCCTTGGCCCCGGGAATGAAGAAAATATCCTTCTCCGCCCGAACACGGGTCGCAATGGCCCAGAAGACGTCGTTGATATCGAAGATATCGACGTCGTCATCCACGACGATGACGTATTTCGTATAGAGCTCGGTGCCCAGCGTGGCCATGATGGCCATCTGCGCTTCGCCTTCTGCGGTCTTCTTCATCGATATGATGGCAACGAAGGCCCCGCAGGTGGAATGCGGCACATGCACAGCCTTGACGTTCGGCAGGTTCCGCTTGAGGGCGTTGAGGATCTCGCCTTCCCGCGTCACGCAGGAAATCAGAATGTGATCCTTCGCCATGCCGGAGGTCACACTATGGAACATCGCGTCGCGGCGCATGCGAATGCGGTGCGCGACAAAGACGTTCTGCGTCGAGCGGTAGGAGGCATAGCCAGTAAACTCGCCGAACGGCCCTTCCGGCTCGTGAACATCGGCGAGGATCTCGCCTTCGATGATCATCTCGGCGCCGGCCGGCACATCCAGATCGCCGACGCCACACTTCGCAAGACGATACGGCTCGCCGAACAGGCCGCCGATGATCTCGAACTTCCGCACCTGGGGCGGATAGGCGTAGGTCATCGAGCCCATATAGTGCAGAGGGTGAATGCCGATCGTGATGGCGACCGGGAGATTCTGTCCCATTTCTTCCGCGCGGCGATGAAATTCATACATGCGCCGGCGTGAATGCAGGGAAACGCCAAGCCGGTTCTTCCCACGCAGCATCAGGCGGTGGAAGCCCGTGGTGTCCACCCCGGTCTTGGGATCGCGCGCGGTGAGCTGGCCGGCGGTGATATAAGGCGCCGCATCCACCGAGAACTGCAGGGGAATCGGCAGCTTCGTCAGATCGATGTCGTCGCCCTCGATGACCACTTCGTTCCAGGGCGCGTTATCGACAATCTCGCAGGGCAGATAATTCTGGCACCGCTCACGGAACGCCATCGGCAGTTCGGCAGCAGAAACGCCAAGGCAGGCGGCAAGCAACTTGCGGTTCGCGGCAACATTCGTGACGCAGGGCATGCCCTTGCCGCCCAAATCCTCGAACACCACCACCGGGCTGCGGCCTGCGCGCTCCAGCTCGAAAACCACTGCGGTGGATTCCAGTTCGATCTCGACCCGCCCTTGAATACGCAGCATTTCTTCCGGGAATTCACGTTCCACCATGTTCAGGAAGCCGCGAAGGCCCTGGCGATCCAAAATATCCAAGCTCTGCACAGAACTACCCTTTCTTGGCGGACTATTCGTTTTTTCTTATCAACGCTTCAGCACTTTACGGACCGATCTCGCGCAACCATTCGGATTCATCGCGCACGGATGGAGTGCGACTCTTTTTTCACGCTGACTTGCCCGATCACGCTGACGCGGCCTGTGAGCGCAGGTCGTTCGCGTCGCCAAAGCGATCGATATAATCAGCATACTGACGATATCGACGCCGAAAGCGCGACCTCACTCCGCCGCTCCGATTTCGTCAGTGTGCTGATGGATTGATTTCGCGTCAATGCGATTTTTTAGGCGAGAACTGCCTATAAAGTGCGCAGAAGCGCGCGGCCCTCATCGTTGTTGGATTCCACCAGAAGGGTCAGTTGGCGGATGAATTGGGCCCGCTCCTCAGCCGGGAGCGGCGCGATAAGGCGGGTGTGCGCCTTCTCCAGGGCCGCCTGCATCTCGCCGACCATGACCTCCCCCTGCTCGGTCAGGAACGCCCGGCGGATGCGCCGGTCATCTTCCGTCGCCTCCCGTTTGATGAGGCCGCGTTTCTCCAGCCGGGCCAGCACGTTCGAGGTGGTGGTCCGATCCACGCCGATCTCCGCCGCGAGCGTAGCCTGGTCGAGGCCAGGCTGGATCAGGAGCACCTGCATCACGCTCGATTGAACCGGCGTGGTGCCAAACCGCTCGCATTCCTGGAGATAGATGGCGACATAGATCTGATGCAGGCGCCGGATCAAGAAGCCGGGCCGTTTGAAGAGCCCCTCGGCCATCCGCTTTGCACGTTCCGACACGCCGCACCGCCCCTTTGGCTGACATGCCGGAGCATGCCGCGAATCCGCATTTTCAAACGACCTTCAAAAGGAACCATCTTCCCCCGCCAAAATCCAGGGGCCGGCAGCGGCCGATGCGGAAACGCAAGGTAAGAAAGGGTGAAGCCGCAAGCGCGGGCCTGCGCTTGGAGCATCCGCCGCGGGCGGGTACACTTATGGCTTCTAGTGGATCGGCTCCAAATCAGATCAAGGAGTTTTGGCCCTGACACGGGGATCGCGGCAGTTGGTTCTGGCGGTGTTGATGGCGGGGCTCGGCGCAGCTTCCGCGCATGCGGCCGGCTGCCCGAAGCTGAAGGCCATGGCACCGCCCGCCTCGTCCGAAGCGGCAACTTCTGAAGCCGGCAGTGCCTGGCAGGTGGTGACTGGGATCGCCGATGGCGCGTTCTTGCTGTCCGGCGGCGAACGGCTGGTCCCGAAGGGCGTCGTCCTGCCCACGCGTCTCAATCCCGAGGCTGAAATTCCCGCGCAGGCCGAAGCCGCGGCCCGCGCCACGCTCGTCGGCCGCACGCTTCAGCTGGGCCCAAGCGAACAAGACCGCTACGGCCGTCGCGTTGCCGACGCCTTGGTTTTCACTCCTAGTGGGCCCGTTCCACTGGCGCAGGCGCTGCTGCAGGCCGGCGCTGCCTATGCCGATCCCGCCTCCTTGCCGGCATGCGCGGGGGAATTGAAAGCGGCCGAAAGCGCAGCCCATGGGGCACGGGCGGGCCTGTGGGCGTCCGCATCCGCGCGCCTCGATGCCGCCGATATCGACGCCGTTGCAGCCCGCGTCGGATTGTTCACCCTGGTTGACGGCCGGGTGGCCGCCGCCAATTCCGTGCACGGCCTCCTCTATCTCAATTTCGGCCCCCGGTGGCGGGAGGATGTCACGGTGACGCTCCCGGCATCCAGCGCTGCCAGAATGTCGCGCGCCGGCCTCGCTCCCGCCATTTTGCCCGGCACCTTTGTGCACGTGCGTGGTGTGGTTAACGAAGAGGGCGGGCCCATGCTCGCCCTGCGGACGGCGGCTGCGCTGGATTTCGAGGAGCGGATGCGTTGAAGGGGGTTGGCGGGTTCGGGCCGAGGCCAGAGGGAGCCGGGATCGTTCCCGGCGCGCGCGTGCTGCGCGCGATCCTGCTCGGCCTCGGCCTCTCCGTGCTGCTGACCGCTTGTGCCGGTGTCGACATGGATCGGTTCAGCACCTCCGCCCCCGACGGGGGGGCGCGCGCCGAGCTGCCGGAGATGACGCCGGCCCAGAAGCGCGAGCACGAGCGTCTGGTCGCGAGCTATGGCGGCGCCTATGACGACCCGGAGCTGAAGGCGCTGATCCAGCAGGTGGTGGAACGCCTCGTGGCAGCCTCCGAGCGGCCGGACCTGCGCTATCGCGTCACCGTACTGAATTCACCCGCCATCAACGCGTTCGCCTTGCCCGACGGCTCGCTCTACGTGACCCGCGGCCTGCTGGCGCTCGCCAACGACACGTCCGAACTCTCCTCGGTTCTGTCGCACGAGATGGCCCACGTCATCGCGCGCCACGCCTCCATCCGCGAGGACCAGACCAAGCAGGCGGTGCTGGTGAGCCGGGTGATCTCGGACGTGGTCAACGACCCCGACCTCGGCGCGCTCGCCATGCAGAAGAGCCGCATGTCGCTCGCCAGCTTCTCGCGCGGCCAGGAGCTGGAGGCAGACGCCATCGGCGTCGGCATTTCCGCGCGCGCAGGCTTCGATCCGTTCGGCGCCTCGCGCTTCCTCACCGACATGGGCAAGCAGGCCAGCCTGCGCAGCAGTGGCGGCGGGCTCGGCGGCATGGCCTCCGGCACCACGCCGGACATGGACTTCCTCTCCACCCATCCCGCGACCCCAGAGCGCATTTCCATCGCCAATGCCAACGCCCGCCAATATGCCACCCCCAACGGCAGCGGCGCCTCGGGCGCCAGCACCGGGGAGCGCGACAAGGCCGCCTATCTCTCGGCCATCAACGGCATGGTCTATGGCGACGACCCGAAGGAAGGGTTCGTGCGCGGGCGCAAGTTCTTCCACCCCAAGCTCGGCTTCACCTTCGTGGCGCCGGAGGGCTTCTCGCTGGAGAACACCTCCCAGGCCGTGCTCGGCGCCACCGCCTCCGGCTCGGAGGCGCTGCGGCTCGACGCGGTGCGCGTGAACGGCGACCAGTCACTCGGCCAATATCTCTCCTCCGGCTGGATCGAGGGGGTGGAGATCAATTCGGTGGAGACGCTCACCGTGAACGGCTTCATGGCCGCGACCGCGGTGGCGCGGGGCGAGCAATGGTCGTTCCGCATGTTCGCCATCCGCTTCGGCTCGGATGTCTATCGCCTGATCTTCGCCGCGCGGAACCTCACGCCGGAGCTGGATGCGCAGTTTCGCGAGGCCGCCGACACCTTCCGCCGCGTGGCCAGCGATGAGGCGGAGACTGTGAAGCCGCTGCGCATCCGCGTGGTCTCGGTCGGCCTCGGCGACACGGTGGACAAGATGGCGTCCCGCATGCAGACACCCGACCGGCCGATGGAGCGCTTTCTCATCCTCAACGGGCTCGATAAGGACGCCAAGCTGCGCTACGGCGACAAGGTGAAGATCGTCACCGACTGATCCCGGCCGACGTGCCGCCGGCGGCACGCACAGCCCAAACCGCGCGAAGTGCGCTGCAATATGCGCGGGTTTCCCCCGGATCGGGCCCGAAAGCCAAGCAAGCCTTGCAAAATAGCCGTTTCTGCACTACGTAAGCCGCGTCCGAGACAGTGACCTTCATGCGAGGGCCGTTCGGGCGGGCCGGGGGCGCGGGATACGCTGCCCTCGAAATGTCGGAGGCAGCCCGCCTTGGCTTTCGCTCGGTGCCTGACCTTGCACACCTCAACCTGCTTCGTATCGAGCGGCCTTTGCGCCGGCCCATCGGCTTTGCCGGTGGCGGTTCGGGTGTCTCCCGGACCATCCGCACGATACGGGCGTCCATATCAAAGACGCCGGCGCGAGACAGTTCGGAGACTAGATGTCGTTCGCAGAAACCACGCGTGAAGATTTTGCCTCGTTGCTCGACGAGAGCTTCGGCCGCGCCGATTTGCAGGAAGGCGCCGTCGTCAAGGGCATTGTGGTCGCCATCGAGAAGGATCTGGCGATCATCGATATCGGCCTGAAGACGGAAGGCCGCGTTGCCCTTCGTGAATTCGCCGGCCCCGGCCGGGAAGTGCCCATCGCCGTGGGCGATGAAGTTGAGGTGTATCTCGAGCGGGTCGAGAACGCCATGGGCGAAGCCGTTCTCTCGCGGGACAAGGCGCGCCGCGAAGAGAGCTGGGTCAAGCTCGAGAAGGCGTTCACCGCCAATGAGAAGGTCACGGGCGTGATCTTCAACCAGGTTAAGGGCGGCTTCACCGTCGATCTCGACGGCGCCGTGGCCTTCCTGCCGCGCTCTCAGGTCGACATCCGCCCGATCCGCGACGTCGGCCCGCTGATGCACAACCAGCAGCCGTTCCAAATCCTCAAGATGGATCGCCGCCGCGGCAATATCGTCGTGTCCCGCCGCACCGTGCTGGAAGAGACCCGCGCCGAGCAGCGCCACGAACTGGTCCAGAACCTCGAAGAGGGTCAGGCCATCGACGGCGTGGTCAAGAACATCACCGATTACGGCGCGTTCGTTGACCTCGGCGGCATCGACGGCCTGCTGCATGTCACCGACATCGCGTGGCGTCGCGTGAACCACCCCACCGAAGTGCTGAACATCGGCCAGACGGTGAAGGTGAAGATCATCAAGATCAATCACGAGACCCACCGCATCTCGCTCGGCATGAAGCAGCTCCTCGGCGATCCGTGGGAGGGCATCGAGGCCAAGTATCCGGTGGACGCCCGCTTCAAGGGTCGCGTCACCAACATCACCGACTACGGCGCGTTCGTGGAACTGGAGCCGGGCATCGAAGGCCTGATCCACGTTTCCGAAATGTCGTGGACCAAGAAGAACGTCCACCCCGGCAAGATCGTCTCCACTTCGCAGGAAGTCGAAGTGCAGGTGCTCGAGGTGGATCCCGCCAAGCGCCGCATCTCGCTCGGCCTGAAGCAGACGCTTCAGAATCCGTGGGAAGCGTTCGGCGAGAAGTATGCCCCCGGCGCGGTGGTTGAAGGCGAAGTCAAGAACAAGACCGAGTTCGGCCTGTTCCTCGGCCTCGACGGCGATGTGGACGGCATGGTCCATCTCTCCGACCTCGACTGGAACCGTCCCGGCGAGCAGGTGATCGACGAATTCCGCAAGGGCGACGTGGTCAAGGCCATCGTCCTCGACGTGGACGTCGAGAAGGAGCGCATCTCGCTCGGCATCAAGCAGCTCGCGGGCGATCCGTTCGCCGAAGCCGGCGATGTCAAGAAGGGCGCCATCGTCACCTGCGAAGTCACCGACGTGAAGGACGGCGGCATCGAGGTGAAGCTCACCGGCACCGACCTGACCGCCTTCATCAAGCGCTCCGAACTGGCGCGCGAGCGCAACGACCAGCGCCCCGAGCGCTTCTCGGTCGGCGAGAAGATGGACGCCCGCGTCACCCTGTTCGACCGCAAGGCGCGCAAGGTGCAGGTCTCCGTCAAGGCGCTGGAGATCGCCGAGGAGAAGGAAGCCGTGGCCCAGTACGGGTCGCAGGATTCCGGCGCCTCGCTGGGCGACATCCTGGGCGCGGCCCTGCGCCAGCGCGCGGACGACGCTAAGGAGTGATCGGTCGCCTTCGGGCACCCGCTCCACGAAAAGAGAAAGGCCGGCCTCGCGCCGGCCTTTTTTATTGGTGACGCCGGATCGGGGAATTGCCCCGCTGGCACGGATGAGCGGGGAGCCGCTCCGCCCGCGCCCGGCAGGCCGCGGATCAGTTCAGCCGCAGGATGAAGCGGCGATTCACCGCCTGGAGCGGACGCGCATTCATCTGGAAGATGGCGCGGAACGCGTCGATGTCGGCCTGAGCGACTTCGATGGACGTGGCAAACACGTTCCAATCCACCACTTCCGCGCAGGGCGGCGTGGTGAGCGAGCCTTCGTAGCGATACAGCGTGCGGTCGCCCGGCAGGAACGCGCTGACGTCCATGGCGTCCTTCAGCAGGGCCCCACCCTCGGTCTTGGGTGCCGCTGCCATGACGGTCGCGAAGGCGTCGTTCTTCTTGCCTGCCTTCATGAAGACGCCGATCACCGCGAGGCCGCCGGCGGGAGCGGCATGAACGAAATGTGCCTCCATCGCGGTGCGCTCGCCGCCGAGCGCGTGCTCGCTCGGGGCATGGAAATGAAACTGCCGGAGCTCGTACGATGTCTTGCCGAGGGTGACGCTGCTGGACGCGGCGGTGGCGTCGGCCTGGATCGTGTGGCCGTTATTGGTGACCTTGAACATCTGCGGCTTCCAGTCGGGAACAACCGGATGCAGCACGGTCGCGACGCTGGCGTCGAGATCGATGGGCGATTGCTGGGCGCCAACCTGACAGGTCTTGAAATCGCCCGCCAACTGACCCCATTCGCTCGGTCCGCCGTGGCCTTCATAGGTCCAGTGGACAGTGGAATCGGCCAGGGCCGCCTGCGCGCAAAGCGGACATGCGGCCAGGCCCTTGAGAAAACTGCGACGCGTGAAAGACATTTTGTTTATGCCCCCAGTAAGCGTTTCTGCGAGCGGAAACATAGCTAGGGTTGCACACGCATGCCACGCTTAAGCTGCGATCCTCGCCAAAATGGAACAGATCCTTGGGCACAGCGAGGCCGACGCCGGAAGAGGCAGAAAACCTTGCCGACTCAAGAGATGTGGCGCCAACCGGATGGCGGGTTGCCAAAGGCCACGCGCACGCTTAACTGACGGGGCCGGGGGCGGCAGGAGAAGCGCAATGTCGCTGGACGTGGACCAGATCGTCGACCGCCGCCGCTTGCGGCACAAGCTCACGTTCTGGCGCACCCTGGCGGTGCTGGCCCTGGTTCTGGCCATCGGCGGGGCCACCTATTATGCGGTCGGCCGCTCCGATCTTGAGTCCTCGCCCCATGTGGCGCGCCTCATCATCGGCGGCATCATCCGCAATGACCGCGACCGGGTGGAGCTGATCGACCGGATCGCGAAATCCCGCGCCTCGGCGGTGATCCTCTCCATCGACAGCCCCGGCGGCACGGTCACCGGCTCCGAGCAATTGTTCGACGCCCTGCGCCGCCTCGCGGAAAAGAAGCCGGTGGTGGCGGTGGTGGAAGGCATGGCGGCGTCCGGCGCCTATATCGCGGCCATGGGAGCGGACCATATCGTCGCCCGGCGCAATTCGCTGGTCGGCTCCATCGGGGTGATCTTCCAATTCCCCAATGTCACGGACCTGCTCAAGAACGTCGGGGTGAAGATGGAGGACATCAAGTCCTCCCCCCTGAAAGCTGCGCCCAACGGCTATGAGCCCACCAGCCCCGAGGCGCGCGCCGCCATCAATGCGCTGGTCGTGGACAGCTATGATTGGTTCAAGGGCCTCGTGGCGGAACGCCGCGCCCTCTCGGACGCGAAACTCGCCACCGTCACCGACGGGCGGGTCTTCACCGGCCACCAGGGACTGGAATTGCAATTGGTGGACGAACTGGGCGACGAGCGCACCGCGCGCGCCTGGCTGAGCCGGGAGAAGGGCATTCCCGAGCGTCTGCGCACCCGCACCTGGTCCAGCAAGACCGCCGGCGACGAGTTCGGCTGGCTGCGCGGCAGCGCGTCCTGGCTGCTCTCGGCGGTGGGCCTGCAGGAAGCCGCGCAGCTTGTGTCGCAGATCGCGAGGGGCGCCCTGGAACGCACTCAGCTTGACGGGTTATTGGCCCTCTGGCACCCTCAGATCGGGTCGTGAAGCCATAGGCGGAACACGAACATCCACCCCATCGCCCCCGCAACCTGGGGACGCGTGTACGAGCCGGCACCCGAATTGGGTTGCGGGCGCCCATGGATCGGTCCCGAAGGAAGCTGAGCGGTCATGATTAAGTCCGAGCTGGTCCAAAAGATCGCCGAGGCGAACCCGCATCTTTATCAGCGGGACGTGGAAAACATCGTCAACGCCATCCTGGAGCAAATCGTCTCCGCCCTGGCCCGTGGCGACCGGGTGGAATTGCGTGGCTTTGGCGCCTTCTCCGTGAAGAAGCGCGACGCACGCACCGGCCGTAACCCGCGCACCGGCAAGCAGGTGGACGTGGACGAGAAGATCGTCCCCTATTTCAAGACCGGCAAGGAGATGCGCGAGCGTCTCAACATCGAGGGATGATTCTGTCCGTGCGGCGCTTTCTTTCCGTTCTCATCGGCCTGCCGGTGTGCATCATCGTCGTGGCCCTGGCCGTTGCCAATCGCAAGATGGTGACGGTGTCGCTGGACCCGTTCAGCCCCGATTCCACCACCTTGGCCGTGACCCTGCCGCTGTTCGCACTGATCTTTGCGACGCTGATCGCCGGCGTCGTCATCGGCGGTGCCGTCACCTGGCTCGGCCAACGCCGCTTCCGCAAGGAAGCCAAGCGCGCCCGCAGGATGCTGCCCCCGGAGCCGCCGCGTTCGGCCTCCGGCGCACCGGCCCTGCCGGCCCCAATCCGCAACGCCTGATCCGACCTATGCGTAACGGCGTGAGGCGCGGGCCTACGCCGGCTCAGCATGGGGTCGCCGCCGCCCTCCCTTTTCGCTTCCGCTGAAGATGGCGACCGGAAATTCCCGGATCAGTGACCGACGCCGCGCGGCACTTCGAGCCGGGCGCGTTCGGAATCCAGCCGCTCGATGATCAATTTCGCCACCAGCGTGAACAGCGCGACCGCCGCCAGAACCGTCGCTGCGGCAAAGGCGGCCGCCACCTGGCTGTCCTGGTAGAGCAGCTCGATCTGCAGCGGCAAGGTGGAGGTCTGGCCGCGAATATTGCCGGACACGATCGACACGGCGCCGAACTCGCCCATCACCCGCGCATTGCACAGGGTGGCACCGTACAGCAGCGCGAAGCGCACGTTCGGCAGCGTCACGGTGCGCAGGATGCGCCAACCCGAGGCACCGAGCGTCACCGCCGCCTCCTCCTCGTCGCGGCCCTGGGCCATCATCAGCGGCACGATCTCGCGCGCGACGAACGGCGCCGTCACGAACAGGCTGGCCAGGATGATGGCGGGAATGGCGAACATGATCTTGATGTCATGCGCCTGCAGGAACGGCCCCAGCAGCCCCTGCGCGCCATAGACGAACAGATAGGCGACACCCGCGACGATGGGCGAGATGGAGAAGGGAAGCTCGATCACCGCCAGCAGCAAGCCGCGGCCGGGGAAGGAGAACTTCGCCACGGTCCAGGCCGCGGCGATGCCGAAGGCCACATTCACCGGCACGCACACCAGCGCGGCGAAAAGCGTGAGCCCCATGGCGTGCAGCGTGTCGGGTCGCACCAGGCTCTCGGCGAAGGTGGCCCAGCCACGCCCGAAGGCTTCCGAGAAGATCGAGGCGAGCGGCGCCAGCAGAACGAAGACCGTGACCGCCATCACCAGCGCCACAAGGATGGTGCGCGTGAGGAATCCATCGCCGACCCGGCGGCGCGCGGGAGACGCCTGATCGCTCATGGCTCAATCCTCTCGGATGGCGCGGCGCTGGTGCCACGCCTGGATGAGATTGACGCTCACCAACAGCAGGAAGGCGAGACCCAGCATGGTGGCCGCGATGGCGGCGGCGGCGGGGTAGTCATATTCCTCGATGCGGATAAAGGCGAGCAGCGCTACGATCTCGGTGCGGAAGGGCTGGTTGCCGGCGATGAACACCACGGCGCCGAATTCGCCGAGCGAGCGGGCGAAGGCCAGCGAGCAGCCCGCCAGGAAGGCCGGAAAGATGGCCGGCAGGATCACGGTCCAGAACACGCGCAGATCGGAGGCGCCGAGCGTGGTCGCGGCCTCCTCCACATCGGCGGCGAGGTCCTCCAGCACCGGCTGGACGGTGCGCACCACAAACGGCAGGCTGGTGAACGCCATGGCGCAGGCGATGCCGGCGGGGGCG
This sequence comes from Roseixanthobacter pseudopolyaromaticivorans, assembly GCF_043195145.2. Taxonomy (NCBI): domain Bacteria; kingdom Pseudomonadati; phylum Pseudomonadota; class Alphaproteobacteria; order Hyphomicrobiales; family Xanthobacteraceae; genus Roseixanthobacter; species Roseixanthobacter pseudopolyaromaticivorans. Next base: position 266,018 of record NZ_CM195539.1, on the reverse strand, counting down.
TAGGCCACCTGAATGCCCCACTCCGCCAGCGGCCGGCCGAACCAGCCGTTCTTCGCGAACAGCGCCGTCAGCGCGAGCCCGGCGACCGCCGTCGGCAAGGCGAACGGGACGTCCACCAGCGCATCGAGCCAGCGCTTGCCGGGAAACTCATAGCGCACCAGCACCCAGGCGAGGGCAAGGCCATACACCGCATTGAAGGCCGTGGCAGCGGCGGCGGTGGTGAAGGTGACCTGGAACGACGCCAGCGTGCGCGGCGAGGTGATGATCGCAATATAGCGCGCGAACCCCACATCCCCGGCTTTCAGCAGCAAGGCGGCGATGGGCAAAAGAACGATCAGGCCGAGATAGGTGAGCGTGATGCCGAGCGACAAACGGAAGCCCGGAATGACGCTGAACATGAAAGGTCCCTTATATCGCGCGCAGACCGTCGCCGATTGTGCCCGCCCTCAAGGAACGGGCGGCGCGCAGGCCCCTGTGAAGATCAATAGCCCGGAAGATAGAAGCGGTCCGGCAGCGGATAGCGTCCCGGAACGATCGTCGACTGGCCTGCGCCATAGGTCGGATAATTATATTCCGCCGGCAACGCATAATCGAGATAGGACTTGGAACCGGGCTTCACCACCGTGCCGGCATCCAGCGGCGAGCGCTTGGTAACGACGATCTTGGTGCGGGGCTTGGACACCTTCGCACTGGTCTGCTTGGTCGTGGTGGTGCTGGTGGTCGTGGTCGTGCTTGAGGCGGTCTGGGCCTCGGCCATGCCGACGGACGCGAACGTCAACGCAGCGGCGATGGTGAGAAGCGGCGCGAAACGCATAGGACCCTCCAGCACGACACATGAGCCGTTCCGATTCCGGTTACGGCACGAACGCATTGTAAGCAAGGAAACCCTCACGGTCGAGGTCGGTTCCTTTACTGAGGACGCGATCGCGTGACCCGCCAGCAACACCCCGTCGCCGCACGCCATTGCACCGCATCGCACCCCATCCATTGCGCAAAGCCGCGCGAGAGCTTAAATCACGGCCCTCCGGCATGTGAGACCGGCAACTTCAAGGGAAGAACATGGGTTACAAGGTCGCCGTCGCCGGCGCCACAGGCAATGTGGGCCGGGAGATCCTTTCGATCCTCGACGAGCGGGGCTTCCCCGCGGACGAGGTGGTCGCGCTTGCGTCGCGCCGGTCCATGGGAACCGAGGTCTCGTTCGGCGACAAAACCCTGAAAGTGAAGGATCTCGCCACGTACGACTTCTCCGACACCGACATCTGCCTGATGTCGGCCGGCGGAGCCGTGTCGAAGGAATTCTCGCCGAAGATCGGCGCCGCGGGCTGTGTCGTGATCGACAATTCCTCGCAATGGCGCACCGATCCCGACGTGCCGCTGATCGTTCCGGAAGTGAATGCCGACGCCATCGTCGGCTTCAAGAAGAAGAACATCATCGCCAATCCCAATTGCTCAACCGCGCAATTGGTGGTGGCGCTGAAGCCGCTTCATGATGCCGCGACGATCAAGCGCGTGGTGGTCTCCACCTACCAGTCCGTCTCCGGCGCCGGCAAGGATGCCATGGACGAGCTGTTCGCCCAGACCCGGGCGATCTTCGTCTCCGATCCGGTCGAGCCGAAGATTTTTCCCAAGCGCATCGCCTTCAACCTGATCCCCCAGATCGACGTGTTCATGGAGGACGGGTACACGAAGGAAGAATGGAAGATGGTGGTCGAGACCAAGAAGATCCTCGATCCCAAGATCAAGCTCACCGCCACCTGCGTGCGGGTGCCGGTGTTCATCTCCCATTCCGAATCGGTGAACGTGGAATTTGAGAAGCCGCTCGATGCCGAGCAGGCGCGCAAGATCCTGCGCAATGCGCCGGGCATCCTGCTGCTCGATACCCGCGAGCCGGGCGGCTATGCCACCCCCCACGAGGCGGCGGGCGAGGACGCGACCTATATCTCGCGCCTGCGCGACGACCCCACCGTGGACAATGGCATCGCTTTCTGGTGCGTCTCGGACAATCTGCGCAAGGGCGCGGCGCTGAACGCGGTGCAGATCGCGGAAGTGCTCATCAACCGCAAGCTGATCACCTCGCGCCGCAAGGCGGCGTGAGGCTCAGCTTCTAAAACACGCAACGCTCGAACGGCCCTCTTCGGAGGGCCGTTTTCGCTTGTGACGAGGGGCTCAGGCGATCTTGCTGGCCGGCGGCGGCAGCATGGAGCCGGTTTCGCGCGCCCGCACATGCCAGGAGAGCGCCTCCTCGATGAGATGCGGGGTATGCCCGCCACGGACGAGCGCCCGCTCGAAATAATCGGCGATCTGGTCACGATAGAGCGGGTGCACGCAATTGGCGATGATCAGCCGCGCCCGCTCCCGCGGCGCCAGCTCGCGCAGATCGGCAAGGCCGATGTCGGTCACCACCACGTCCACGTCGTGCTCGGTATGGTCCACATGGGACACGAACGGCACGATGGAGGAGAGCGCGCCCGCCTTGGCGATGGATTTCGTCACGAACACCGAGAGATAGGCATTGCGCGCAAAATCCCCCGAGCCGCCGATGCCGTTCATCATCATCGTGCCGCCCACATGGGTGGAATTGATGTTGCCGTAGATGTCGAACTCCAGCGCCGTGTTGATGGCGATGATGCCGAGCCGGCGGATGATCTCGGGATGGTTGGAGATTTCCTGCGGCCGCAGGATCAGGCGCGGCTTGTAGCGGGAGATCTGCGGGATCACCGCGTCATATTTCGTCTTGGACAAAGTGATGGAGGAGCCCGAGGCGAAGTTCAGCTTGCCGGCGTCGAACAGGTCGAAGGTGGAATCCTGCAGCACTTCCGAATACATGGTCAAATCGTGGAACGGGCTCTCGATGAAGCCGTGCATCACCGCGTTCGCAATCGTGCCGATGCCCGCCTGCAGCGGCTGGAGACGGTTGGTGAGGCGCCCGCGTGCCACCTCATGCTTCAGGAATTCCATGAGATGGCCGGCGATCGCGGCGGTCTCCAGGTCCGGCGGCAGGACGGTGGAGGCGGAATCCAGCTTCTTCGTCACCACGATGGCGGCGATCTTCTCCGGCGGAATGGCGATGAAGGGCAGGCCGACCCGGCTTTCCGGCGACACCACGGGAATGGGCTCACGGAACGGCCTGCGGGTGGGGATATAGATGTCGTGCAGCCCCTCCAGCTCCATCGGCTGGGAGAGGTTGATCTCGATGATCACTTTTTCCGCGAGGATCGCGAAGGTGGCCGAATTGCCCACTGAGGTGGTGGGGATGATGCCGCCCTGGGCGGTGATCGCCACCGCCTCCACCACTGCGACATCAATCGGGCCGAGCTGGTGGGTGCGCAGGTGCTCCACCGTCTCGGAAAGGTGCTGGTCGACGAACATCACCTCGCCGGAATTGATTGCCTTGCGCAGCGCCGGGTCGGCCTGGAACGGAATGCGGCGCGAGAGCACGTGGGCTTCGGCCAATTGCTTGTCGAGGTCGTTGCCCAGCGAGGCGCCGGTGACGAGAGTGATCTTGAACGGCTCGCGCTTGGCTCGTTCCGCGAGCGCCATGGGCACGGCCTTGGCCTCGCCGGCGCGGGTGAAGCCGCTCATGCCCACCATCATCCCATCCTTGATGTGGGACGCGGCTTCCTCCGCGGAGACCACCTTTTCGAGGAGCGAGGCGAGGCGGATCCGGTCGTGCGGCATGAACGAGGCTTCCTGCTGATCCTGAGGACAAGGCAAGAAACACCATTGGCACGCGGCCCGCGACCTCGGTATTCCCCGTTGGTCGCAGCTTTTCTCAACCGCCCGCAGGGCTGGTATGCGCCGCGCGAGGAGCTTCGCTCAGACGCGGATCGCGATTCTCAGGCCGAACGCGTCATGGTCCGGCGGGTCGGGAAAACTGAGCGCGACCGCATGGGCCACCCGCCATGCAGTCCAGGCGCAGGCGCACGCGTCGATGAGATCGTCGAGCCCCACCCGCAGCATGCGCGCGGTGGAGGCGGTCAACGTCTCGGTCGGCAGTCCGGCGGCCTCCAGCAAGCCGACGCGCAGCGCGAGACCCGGCGCATGGGGTGCACTCTTCACCTTCTTCGGCTCGGCGAGCGCGTGCCCCCGCATGGTCCGGAAGCTCACTTCCGGGTGGCATTCCACCAGCCGCGCCCGCAACTCCGGCCGCGCGCGCAGGAGGCGGTCGGCTTCGGCGATTTTGGGGAAGATGTGGAAACATTGCTTGGAGACCGCGCGCGGCGGCTCCGAGGTCGCACGCGCGGCAGCACAGGCGGCGGCATAGAGCGCGCCCTCCCCTTGCCCGGCCTCAGACCCCTCCCCCGTGCCGGCGGCCACGGCCGCGCGTGAGGGCACGGAGAACACGCTCGACTGTCGCATGCCCAGCAGCGGCCGCACGAGGCGTTCCGGCGCGCGGCCACCCGCCCCCACGCAGTCCGGCAGGCCGATCGGAATATCGATGGCGGCGCAGGCGAAAGCCGGATCGCCGGAAAAGCTGTCCTCCAACCAGACGATGCGGGCCAGTTCCAGATTGTCCTGCCCGTCCCAGATCGCGCGCACCCAGCCGCCGGGGCAACCGTCGAAGCCGGCATAGCGCTGCGGCGGAGAAAGCGGGGGCTGGGTCTGCATCGTCATCCGGAGCCGGGAGAGGATCAGCTTTGACGTTGGCATGCGCCCGCATCCCCGGCTAGGTTGCAGAGCACAATTCCTGAGGGGGAGAGAGCCACGATGAGCATCCGTCCGCGCCGCAGCGTGCTGTACATGCCCGGTTCCAACGCGCGCGCCCTGGAAAAGGCCCGCACCCTGCCTGCCGACGCGGTGATCCTGGACCTTGAGGACGCGGTTGCCCCCGACGCCAAGGCGGAGGCCCGCGCGCGGGTGGTGGACAGCGTGAAGGCCGGCGGCTTCGGCCATCGCGAGGTGGTGATCCGCGTCAACGGGCTCGATACGCCCTGGGGCGCGGACGATCTCACCGCCGCCGCCTCTGCCGCGCCCGATGCCATCCTCCTTCCCAAGGTGCAGGACCCCGAGCAGCTCCAGGTCGTGGGTGCGCGCCTGAAGGCGCTCGGCGTGCCGGATGAAACGCGCGTGTGGGCGATGATCGAGACCCCGCTCGCCATCTTCGCCCTCAAGGAGATTGCCGAGGCCGCGCGCGACCCGCTGACCCGGCTCGACGTGTTCGTGCTCGGCACCAACGATCTCGCCAAGGAGACCCGCGCCGCGCTCGTGCCCGGCCGCGCGCCCATGTACGGCTGGCTGATGATGGCGGTCGCCGCCGCCCATGCCTATGGCATCGACGTGCTGGACGGGGTCTGGAACCAGTTCCAGGACATGGAGGGTTTTCTGGCCGAATGCGCGCAGGGCTTCGAGATGGGCATGGACGGCAAGACGCTGATCCACCCCACCCAGATCGAGCCCTGCAACACCGCCTTCAGCCCCCCGGAAGCGGAAATCGCTCGCGCCCGTGCGATCATCGGCGTGTTCGATTTGCCGGAGAACGCCGGAAAGGGCGTGGTGACGCTGGACGGGCGCATGGTGGAGCGCATGCACGCCGACATCGCGCGCCGCACGGTGGCGCTCGCCGACGCCATCGCCGGGCGCGCCTAAGCGCCATGGCCCTCACCATCACCATGCTGGCCTATCCCGGCATGACCCAGCTCGACCTCACAGCGCCGTTCGAGGTGTTCGCCCGCCTGCCGGACGCAAAGGTGCAGATCGCCTGGAAGAAGACCAAGCCGGTGGCCGACGCCGCCGGCCTCTCCATCGTGCCCACGGTCAAATTCTCCAAGGCGGCGCCGGGCGACGTGCTGTTCGTGCCCGGCGGCCCGGGCCAGCTGGCGCTGATGGAGGATGAGGATGTGCTCGACTTCCTCTATGCCCAGGCCAAGGGCGCGCGCTACATCACCTCGGTGTGCACCGGCTCGCTGGTGCTCGCCGCCGCCGGTTTGCTGCGCGGCTATCGCGCCACCTGTCATTGGCTTTCGCTGGACCAATTGGCCCTGCTGGGCGCCATTCCGGTGGCCGAGCGGGTGGTGATCGACCGCAACCGCATCACCGGGGCGGGCGTCACCTCCGGCCTCGATTTCGCCTTGCGGCTCGCCCAGGAAATCGCCGGCGAGGAAGAAGCGCGGCGCATCCGCCTCGCCATTGAATATGATCCCCAGCCGCCCTTCCCGCCCATGCGCGAGGAAGACCCCCGCCTGGTCGAAGAGGTCCGCGCCCGCACCGCCGCGTTCCAGCGCCGCCGCGAAGACGTGGCGGAAAAGGTGGGCCGGCGGCTCAACACGCCCTGAACCGGATGCTCCCATGAAGCTCTATCGCTATCTCACCGGCCCCGACGACGTCTCCTTCTGCAAGCGCGTGAGCGCGGCGCTCAACAAGGGCTGGCAATTGCACGGCGCGCCGACGCTGACCTTCGACCCGGTGAAGGGCCGCGTCATCTGCGGCCAAGCGATCGTGAAGGAAGTGCCGGGCGACTGGTCCGACGACGTGGTGCTGTCGGACCATTAAGCGCCGGCGGCCGACACCGACGGCGCCGCCATGAGCTGCACCCCGCCCGCGGGATGCAGCTCGCTTTCCTCAGGCGAGGTCCCAGGTGGCGTGACGGCCCTCGGCGATGCCGTATTGCAGATAATGCACCAGCGGGTCGATGCCCGCCTCCGCCACGTCCTTATAGTTGGCGAGATAGTCCGACGTATCGAACTGGCTGGAGGGATCGCGCCCCTCCTTCCATCCATAGTTCAAATAATGCTGCAGCGGATCGACACCCGCCTGCGCCACGTCCGGATTCATCGCGAGATAAAAGGACGTATCGAAATAGGCATCGGGGTCGCGCCCCTCGGCCTTGCCGAATTGCAGGTAATGGGCATAGGCGTCCATGCCGGATTGCGCCACGTCCACGTTCGCGAGCTTGTAGAAGGTCGGGTCGAACACGCCCGAGACCAGCTTCGCCGAATCAACCACCGGGCGGATCTGGCGGTCTTCAGCCATGCCGTAGGAAAGATAATGCGCCAGCGGGTCCATGCCCGCCGCCGCCACGTCCGGATTGAGCTTGAGATACAAGCTCGTATCGAACCAGGCGGAGGGGTCGTCGCCATTCTTCCAGCCGACCTGGTCGTAATAATCGAGTGGATTGCTCCCCGCCGCCACCACGTTCGCATGATTGGCGAGATAGGCGGTGGTGCTGAACCAGGCGTTGGGGTCGCGCCCCTCATGCCAGCCGTAGACGGCGTAATGGGTATCGGTATCCAGGCCTGAGGCAAGCACATCGCGGTTGGCGTTGGCGTAGAACACGTCATTGACCAGCACATTCGTGCCGAGGGTGAGCGTCCCCTCCGCAAACAGCAGCTTGGAGACACCGGTGATGTGGTCCTGGCTCGCGCCACCGGCGAGCACGATCTGCGCGCCGGCCTGCATCTGGGTATAATCGGCGATGCCCTTCAGGAGCTGGAGCGTATCGACACCGCCGCCGCCGGTGATCGTGTTGATGCCGCGACCCGACAAGAACAAAGTGTCGGAGGCGTCGCCCACCAGAACGTCGTTGCCGTCGCCCGTGATCAGCGTGTTGAGCTGAATGGTGTCGCTGATCGTGGTCGCGACACCGGCGATCGTGGCCGTGTGGTGCACGAGATCGATGATCGTGTCCGACGTGACGGCCGCCGCATTCAGGGTGTGAGAGCCAACCGTATTGGCGCCCACGACGGCGCGGGACGCATCGGCCGCGGCCGCCTGCGCATAATCATTGGTATAGATAAATGTTTGGCTTTCGGGCGCCGTGTCGCCGACCACCTGCAGGCTGGCGGAAATCACAAGGTCGCCGACGGTCGAGCGATTGGTGATGACGAGCTTCCAGTCTCCCGAAGTGCTCAGCTCGCCCCAATCATGCACGGTGTCGAAGCTGTACGTGATGGCACTCGGCAAGCCGACCGTGGCGGTCTGCGTGACGGGATTGTAGTAAACTGGATTATAGAGGTCCGGGTCGAGGAAAACACTGCTCGTCTCGCCGTTCGGACCGATCAGCATCATATCGACTTGAGAAAGGGTTCCTCCGAACATCTCGAGCGAGACCGAGACGACGACATGCTGAACGCGGATGGGATCTTGGAACCGCGCGGTGAATTCCTGGGTGTTGCCGGCCTGGACCGTGGTTCCGGAAGCTGCCAGGACAACACCTTCGCCGACCGCGTTGGAATAGGTGCTCTGCTTGTGCCAGGTCTCGGCGAGGCGCACGGCCGCGAGAGCGTCAACGTGACCAAAGCCGAGATCATTATTGTAATAATGGCCCCCGCCGTTCCAATCGGTGGCGCCGTTTGTCGCCCAATTGGCCACGCCCTCGGGGGTCTTGGCGCTGTAGGCAAGGATTTCCTGAACATCGCGATAGCCGAGGGATGCATTGGCCTCGAGGATCAGGGCGACCACCCCGGAAACGATCGGCGTCGCGGCGGATGTCCCGTTGAAACCTCCCGCCTTGATCTTTTGGGTCACCGGATCGATCACCGTGCGGTCGAGAACATCGGTATAATCGCCGTCCGGATACGTATTGTATCCCGCCTCCCCAAGCATATCGGTGGTGACGATGCTCGGCAGTTGCGAAACAGAGCCGTTCGCATTGGCTCCGCTGCCCGGAGCCGCCACGAGCACGCTGGGCCCCGGTGTCGAATAGCTGGAAACGGTCCCGTCCACATTGGCCGCCGCCACCGTGATGGCGAAGGGCGAGTTGCTGGTGGGCAGGAAGGTGGAATTGTAATGCTCTTCCCGCGAATTGCCCGCGGCGAAAACGGTGACGATACCGAGACCATCACGGCCAAGCTGGGCCATGTTGATGAAGGAGTTTCGATAGCTGTTTAACGAGCCTTGATCCAGGCTGAACGGTGCGGAGCTCGGCCCCCAGCTGTTGCTGCTGACTTGAACGCCGTCCAACAGAGCGCGGGCCACCGCACGGGCGAAATCATCGCCAGGGCCCCATGTATAGGCGATCGCCTTGGCGTCGAAGGCGACGCCGACGCCGCCGATGTCATTATCGCTGGCAACGATCAGGCCGAGCGTCGACGTGCCATGGTCGTTCAGGGTTTGGCCCGGCCGATCCGTAACGAAATCATACGCTTTGTCCGAAAGATAATTGGCAATGTAATCGGGGTGGTCACCCTGGAAGCCATTGTCGTAAACGCCAACCACAATGCCTTTGCCAGTATAATCCGGCCACACCCCGGTGACGTTGATGTCGTTACGATAGGCGCCAGGCTCCTGAGGAAGATCGTAAATATCCTGTCCGGTGTTAAGCAGATGCCATTGCTGCGCGAACAAAGGATCGTTCGGGATATAGATCTTAGCCATTCTGCTATACTCCGACACAGAGTGGACCGACAGGTCTAAGCCAATAAAAACTCATCAAAATTTCGCGGCGCGGGTGAGCGCCGGGACGACGTCAGGCGAGATCCCAGGTGGCTTGGCGGCCCTCGGCGATACCGAACTGGAGGTAATGAACCAGCGGATCCATGCCGGAGTCCTTCACGTCCGCATAAGCGGCGAGATACCCCTCGGTATCGAACGCGCTGGAGGGGTCCCGACCTTCTTTCCAGCCGTAGTTCAAGTAGTGCTGCAGCGGATCGACCCCGGCTGCCGCCACATCCGGATTATGGGCGAGATAGAAGCTGGTATCGAAATAAGCGTCGGGATTGCGGCCTTCGGCCATGCCGTATTGCAGCCAGTGGGCGAAGGCATCCATGCCGGAGAGCGCGACGTCGGGATTGGCGAGCTTATAAAAGGTCGGGTCGAACGCGCCGTTGATGAGGTGGCTCGAATCCACCACCGGGCGCACCTCGCGTCCCTCGGCCTCGCCGTACGCCAGGAAGTGCGCGAGCGGATCGATGCCGGCCGCCGCCACGTCCGGGTTGAGCTTCAGATAGAGGGTGGTATCGAACCAGGCGGAGGGGTCGTCGCCGTTCTTCCAGCCGACATCGTTGTAATAGGTGAGCGGGTTGACGTGCGCCGCGCTGACATCGGCATGGTTCGCAAGATAGCTCACCGTGCTGAACCAGGCGTTGGGGTCCCGGCCTTCTTTCCACCCGTAGAGATCGTAATGGGTATCGGTATCGATGCCGGACGCGAGCACGTCGCGGTTCGCCGTGGCGTAGAAGACGTCGTTGACCAGCACGTTGTTGCCGAGCGTCAGCGTGCCGTCGGCGAAGACGAACTTCGCAATGCCCTGCGCGGCGTCGTTGCTGGCGCTGCCGGTAAGTAAGAGCTCATCGCCCCATTGGACCTGGGAATAATCGGCGATGCCCTTCAGGAGCTGAAGGGTATCGACCCCGCCGCCGCCGACGATGGAATTGATGCCGCGACCGGAAATGAACAGGTTGTCGGAGGCATCTCCCACCAGGGAATCGTTGCCGTCGCCGGTGATCAAGGTGCCGAAGAGGCTGGTGGGGTCGAGCGTGGTGTAAACGCCGGCGATGTGCGCCAGATGAGACGAGAGATCGATCGAGGTGTTGGAGGTGACGGCCGCGGCATTGATCGCGTTGATCCCCTCCGCGCTCAGCATAGTGCGCCCGGCCTCGCTCCCGCCCAGCCGCGCGTAATCATCGGTATAGATGAAGGTCTGACCGGCGGATGGCTTGTCGCCGAGCAGCTCCAGCGAGGCATCAATCGTCAGGTCGCTGCTGCGGAGATTGGAAATGGTGAGCGTCCATTCGCCGGCCGTGCTGATCTGCCCCCAATTGTGCACGGTGTCGAACACCAGATGGTTCGTACTTCCCGAGATGGAGTCCGAGGCGTGCAGCAAGCTGCTCGTGCCGCTGCCGCCCGGGCCGATGAGCGAGATATCGACGCCTGTGGTGGGATCGTTGGAGTTAACGTACAGCTCGATCGTGAGCAGCACATGCTGCACCCGCAGCACGTCCGAGAAAGACACGCTGAAGCTCTTGGTCTCGCCCGACGCGATGGTGAGGTCGACACCGAACGGGTCGTCGTCGGGCAGAAACTGCGCTGTCGCAGTGGTCATGTTGTCGTAGGTGCTCTGCTTGGTCCACGTCTCGGCGAGGCGGACGGCAGCGAGGGCATTGACCTCACCGAAGCCCAGGTCGTTGCTGTAGAGGTGGCCACCGCCATTCCAATCGGTGGCGCCATTCGTGCTCCAGGTGGTGACCCCTTGGGGCGTCCGCGCGCTGTAGGCGAGGATCTCCTGAACGTCGCGATAGCCCAGCGTCGGGTTGGCTTGCAGCATCAGCGCGACCACACCGGCCACAATCGGCGTCGCGGCGGAGGTTCCGTTGAAGCCCACGCTCCCGGCGGTGCCGTAGAGGTCGGTGTAATCGCCATTGGCGGTCTTGTTGTAGCCCGCGGTTCCCAGAAGATCGGTGGTGACGATGCTCGGCAGCTCCTTGGCGCTGCCGGATGAATCGCCGCTGCCTGGGGCTGCGACCAGGATGCTTGCCCCGGGGGTCGAATAGCTGGAGACCGTGCCGTCCACGTTCGCCGCAGCGACCGTTATGCCATAAGGCGAGCTGGTCGACAGGCTGCCATTGGTATCAACACCCCGCGCGCGTTCGTTGCCCGCGGCAAACAGGGCGACGGTGCCGAGCCCCTCGCGACCGATCTGCACCAGGCTGATCATCGCGCCGTCGAACATGGAACGCTCGGTGGCCGAGGACGAGAGGATGTTTCCCCACCCCCAGCTGTTGCTCAAGACGTCCGCGCCATCCAGGAGAACACGGTTCACCGCCCGAATGAAGGTCGACCCCGGACTGCCGAATGTATAGCCGATGCCCTTAGCGCCAAACGCCACCCCCACGCCGCCGATGTCGTTGTCGGCGGCGATGACGAGACCCATGGTGGCCGTGCCGTGCTGGGGCTGTCCGTTGCCATTGGTCAGAAAGCTATAGGATTTGTCCGTCAGATAATTGGGCGCGAGGTCGGGATGGGAGGCTTGGAAACCGCCATCCAGGACGGCGACCTCCACGCCCTCGCCCGTGTAGTCCGGCCACACCGCGGTGACGTTGATGTCGTTGTGATAGGCATTGGGATCTTGCGGTAGACCGAAGATGTCCTGGCCGGTGTTGAGCAGATGCCATTGCTGCGCAAACAGGGGATCGGATGGGATGTAAGTCTTGGTCATTCCCGCCTCGCTCCAACCGCGCCCAAAAGGGAGGTAGAATTGTGAGGCATTTTTGTGCTGATCCGGTGTCAAAAGTCAATAACGGATCGCTGCTGCACGAAAGAACAACGTCTGAAATCACGTCTTTCTCTGGGGCAACTATAGTCTCGGTCTACTGATCAAGCCTGCAACGGTGTAGAAGTTCTGAGGTTCAATTCAAGGTCGTAGGGTACCCGCGCGCCACCGGAAACTTGGCCGGTGGACACCTGGGCGAGCAGCCGGGAACGGCGAGCGCCACCGGCGCAGCGCCGGCAGCGGAGGAGACGCGCCAGAGCGGGAAAGTCGGCGCGCCGGAGAGGCTCAGGCCTGGGCCATAGCGCTGGAGAAGGTGCGGGCGGTGGGCGGCAGCAGCACGATGGCGACATCCACGTCGTCGCCCGCCTTGGCGAATTCCGCCTTCACCGAGGAAGACAGCTCGGCCACCGCATCGCGGGCCTGCGCCACCGTCCATGTGGGGTCGAAGCCGAGATGCAGCTCCACCATCATCTTGCCGCCGTGCGACCGGGTGCGGATGTCGCCCAATTCCTCGAAATCGTCGAAATGGGCGGTGAGCGCCTTCAGGATGCGCAGCTGCCCAGCCTCGCCGATCGCCTGGTCGAGCAGCGAACCAAGGGAGTTCGTGAGCATCTCGAAGATGTTGTAGACCATGAAGGCGATGACGACGAATGACGCCGCCGGGTCCAGATAGGCCACCCAGGCGATTTCGTCGAAAGCCGACGTGATCACCGTGACGATGAAAACCGAGCCGCTGGAACAGGCCGAGACCAGATGCACGCGCGCCTGGGCCGCCAGCACCGGAGACTTGGTCTCCCGCGCCTGCCGCACTGCCTTACGATTGAGATAGCCGTTGCCCACGACCGCCACGAAGGTGACGGCGAGGCCCAGCCCGGCGCCGCTCACCGGCTCGGGATGCAGCACGCCCATGATGGCGCGCGAGCTGGCGATGATCACCAGCACCACCTGGAGCACCGCGATCATCAGCTCGGCGAGGTTTTCCAGCTTGCCGAGGCCGTAGGCATAGCGCCCCGCGCTGCCCTTGTGCGCGATGCGCAGCACCAGCCAGCACGCGGTGAGCGAGGTGAGATCGAAGGAGGTAGCCAGCAGGTCCGTGAGCACCGCCGCCGAATTGGTCATCGTCGCGGCGAGCACGTAGAAGGGAAACAGGCAGGCCACGAAAATCATGGCCTGGAACGATAAATTCTGGCTGCTGGATCCCGACACGCAACGCCCCCTTCGCTTGCCTGCGCGCATGAGGACCGCGCAATCGCGCGGCGTCAAGCGCCAACACCGCGCGACACGGGACGCAGCCAGAAATCACCGCTGGAAAACCGCCGGAACCGTTGCGCTGCAAACCCGCGCTGGGCAACATAGGGCGCTGTTCGCAGGGGGCTCCATGTCCAAGACCAATTCGGGCAATTTCTTCGAGGACTTTTCCATCGGCCAGATCATCCGCCACGCGACGCCGCGGACGGTGACGGTGGGCGATGTCAGCCTCTATAGCGCCCTCTACGGTTCGCGCTTCGCCGTGCAATCGGGCGACAGCTTCGCCCAGGGCCTCGGCTATCCCCGCGCGCCGGTGGACGATTTGCTGGTGTTCCACATCGTGTTCGGAAAGACCGTGCCCGACATCTCGCTGAACGCGGTGGCGAACCTCGGCTATGCGGGCGGGCGGTTCCTGGCCCCGGTCTATCCCGGCGACACCCTGCACGCGGTCTCCGAGGTGATCGGCCTGCGGGAAAATTCCAACGGGCAGAGCGGCGTGGTCTATGTGCGCTCCACCGGCTTCAACCAGGACGGCGTCGAGGTGCTGGACTATGTGCGCTGGGTGATGGTGCGCAAGCGCGACCCCCGCGCCCAGGCGCAGGAAACGCTGATTCCCGTGCTGCCCGCCGCTCTCGCCCCCGACGCGCTGGGCGATGCCGTGCCGCCGCTGGATCTGGAAGGCTGGCGCGACGACCTTTCCGGCTCACCCTACCGCTTCTCCGACTATGAGATCGGCGAGCGCATCGACCATGTGGACGGCTCCACGGTGGAGGAGGCCGAGCACATGATCGCGACCCGCCTCTACCAGAACACGGCGAAGGTGCATTTCAACCAGTTCACCGAGGGCCAGGGCCGCTTCGGCCGCCGCCTGATCTATGGCGGGCACGTGATCTCGATCGCCCGCGCCCTGTCCTTCAACGGCCTCGCAAACGCATTCCATGTGGCCGCCATCAACGGCGGGCGCCATGTCTCGCCTTTGTTCGCGGGCCTGACCGTGTTCGCCTGGAGCGAGATTCTCGACACGGCGGAAGTCTCCGGGCGCGACGACGTGGGCGCGCTGCGCGTGCGCACCATCGCCACCAAGGACTATCCCTGCACCGACTTCCCGCTGAAGGACGGCGAGGATTACGACCCGAGCGTCATCCTCGACCTGGACTATTGGGTGCTCATTCCCCGGTAGCCCGACGCCGGTCGGTCCCGCCGGCCCACGCGCGCCAGCCACAGGAATCGGAAGCCTCCCGCAGCCCGCCCGGGAATGCCGGTCGGCGAGACGCCCGCCAGCGAGACGGGCGCTGGCGGGCGCGCGCCGCCGGCTTGCTTCGTTCGTCCGCCCCCAATTTCCTGCGGCGCAATGCCGCCCATCGCGCAATTGTGTCCTGCATTGCCCCGCCTCAGCTCCCTCAAGGGAACAGGTTGCAATGCACCACGTGCACGCGTGCAGCGCAGCTAAACCGGCGCACCGGGCCTACATTCCCTCATGGGAAGGATAAGCTCCAGAGCTGTCTTCATTTTTGCTTTACCCTTAGGGCAATTCCGCGCCCACGTCGGGCCGCGAACGCGGCACTCGGCCACCGGGGGCGACCGAAAATGCTGCTTTGCGAAAGGTTCGGCAGCATCTCTGTCCCAACGGCAGCCCCTACGGCATGCCGTTACGTGCGGACCTTAGGTAAACCTTTGATCTCAATGCACATTTCGTAACGGCACGACTTGCAAGACGGCGCATCGTCTGCTGTGCTCCGGCTTCTGCGTATCTGGCATGCCAAATACCGATGGCGCTGGAAGCCCGAATTCGCCGGGGCCTCGCGTCGGACAGGATCAAGCGATGACCGCGCACCGCGCGGGTAATTCCAAACCCCAGAGTGCGGGCGGACGGGTCCCTAAGGCCACCCAGAATGGCCGCCCAAGAGGAAACGAACGAGGATAGCCATGGTTGAAGCCGAACAGTCCAAAGTCGCGACGCAGCGCTGGTTCCAGCTCGCTTTCGGCGTGATCTGCATGGCGATGATCGCCAATCTCCAATACGGGTGGACGCTGTTCGTCGATCCGATCGAGGCCGAGCACCATTGGGGCCGTGCCGCCATCCAGACCGCCTTCACCATCTTCGTGCTGACCGAAACCTGGCTGGTGCCGGTCGAGGCCTGGTTCGTCGATCGCTACGGCCCGCGCCTCGTGGTGGCCTTCGGCGGCATCATGATCGCCGGCGCCTGGGTGATGAACTCCTACGCCACCTCCCTCGCCATGCTCTATACGGGCGCGGTCATGGCCGGCATCGGCGCCGGCTCGGTCTACGGTACCTGCGTCGGCAATGCGCTGAAGTGGTTCCCCCACAATCGCGGTCTTGCGGCCGGCATCACCGCCGCCGGCTTCGGCGCGGGCGCTGCCCTCACCGTCATGCCCATCGCCCACATGATCCAGGTTCAGGGCTACCAGGCTGCCTTCTTCTATTTCGGCATCGGCCAGGGCGCCATCGTGCTGGTGCTGTCGCTGCTGCTGCGCCATCCCCACGGCTCCATGGGCCCCGCCCCCAAGAAGAGCCGCGTGGTTCAGAGCGCGGTGGAATACACCCCCCGCCAGACCCTGGGGCGCCCGATCTTCTGGCTGCTCTACGCAATGTTCGTGATGGTCGCGGCCGGCGGCCTGATGGCGGCGGCGCAGATCGGCCCCATCGCCCACGACTTCAAGGTCGCCGACGTGCCGGTGAGCCTGTTCGGCGTCACCATGGCGGCGCTGACCTTCGCCATCTCGCTCGACCGCATCCTGGACGGCTTCGGTCGCCCGTTCTTCGGCTGGGTGTCGGACCGCATCGGCCGCGAGAACACCATGTTCATCGCCTTCACCATCGCCGCCGGCTCGCTGCTGATGCTGGTCTATAACGGCCACAATCCCTATGTGTTCGTGATCTTCTCGGCCTTGTTCTTCGGCGTGTTCGGCGAGATCTACTCGCTGTTCCCCGCCACCTGCGGCGACACGTTCGGCTCCAAGTTCGCCTCCACCAACGCCGGCATGCTCTACACCGCGAAGGGCACTGCGGCGCTGATGGTGCCGATCGCTTCCATCGTCGCGGCCGCCTACGGCTGGTCGATGGTGTTCGCGATCTCGGTCGGGCTGAACCTGACGGCCGCCTTCCTCGCCATGTTCATCCTGAAGCCCTGGCGCGCACGCATCTTCGCCCGCACCGCGACCCAGGTGGACTCGGCGCCCAAGGCCTTCACCACCGAGCGCACCGCGCCCTGACACAATCGGGGACCGGCAGGCCGGTCCCTGTCTCTTTCTGGCCGGCCAGCCGGTCACCGATTCGAAAGGCCGGCCCGTGCGCCGGCCTTTTGCATGTGAAGGCTGGCTATTGCGCGCCGGCCGGCTTTGCGGCGGCGGAATTCTTCACCGGAGATGGCATCGGCAGCGGCACGTCGAGCCGGCCGCCGGCCGCAGAGGGTGCGGGATGCGTGCCCTGGCCGCCAGGCGCGAAGGAGAGGCCCGCCCCGAAGGGCGCGCCCGCCACAGGAGGCGGGGCCAGGGTGAAGCGGGAGAAGAAGGCCCAGATCTCCTCGCCCGAATCCATGTCCTGGCTGCGCAGGCCGAGGAACGGCTGCGCCAGTTCGCCGGTGGTCTCCACCCGGGCCGGCGGCTGGTGTCCGCCGCGCTCCACCCGAAAAAGCGCCACCTCCGCATTATCACGGCAGCCCTCCCAGCGGCGCACTGAGATGCGGGTGCCGTCGAACGGCGCGAGATCCGGCAGCTGCGTCACCTGCGTGCCGCCGCAGCCATTGGCCTTGGCGAACAGTTCCGCGCTGTCCGGCGCGGAAAGGGTCGCGCCGAGCGGGGTCCAGAAGCCGTCCCAGGAGATCACCGGATCGGCCGTGCCGTGGATGAACATGATGGGCACGGCGCGCGCCGGCCGGCAGCTTTCGCGCACATTGGCGGGCGCCGTGGCCATGATGACGGCATAGGCGGCGAAGGTTTCCGCATGCTCGCAGGCCATGCGTTCCACCATGAAGCCGCCGTTGGAGATGCCGACCAGATAGATGCGGTTGGGATCGGCGATGCCTTCCGCCACCAGGGACTGCGCCAGCGCCAGCAGAAACGGCACGTCCTCGCCCGGCCGCAGCGCCGCCTTCAGGCGCATGGCCGCCGGGCGCGAATCATCCCACACGCGCCCGATGCCCTGCGGATAGGCCACCACCAGCCCTTCCCGCGTGGCGGTGGGCTCCAGCCCGAAATAGCCCTTGAAGCTCTGGGAGGTCTGGGCCGCCCCGTGCAGGGCGATGATGGTGGGGCGCGGCCCCGTGACGCCCACGGGCTGCGACAACAGATAGGTGCGCTTCTCCTCGCCCACCTGCATGCTGCGTTCGCGCACGGCGTTCTGCGCCAGGGCGGGCAAGCCGGACAGCACCAGCAGCACTAGCCCCAGCAACCGACTCCAAAACCGATCCGAGACCCGACCGAAGCTCAAAAGCGGCCACCGCGCCGCGCAACCACACCGCATGCATTCATTCCCTGCCGCACGCGCGATCCGGTTCCCCCGGCGCGTGATGCGGCCTCACCTCGTGCCGTGCCCCGCTCTCTTAGACACCGAAGGGCGTCAAGGCTCCAGGCATCGTGATGATTTTGTCGGTGAAGGGCAGCACACGACCGCGCGATGCGCTACGTTAGTACCGTTCAAAATGTTGCCAAAAAGTCACGGCAATGCGGCAGCGCCGGCCATGGACACGCGTTTTTGATTTCGCTCAAATCCGCCTCGGCTTTGCGGGTCAACTTTGCCCCTACGGATTCTTAACAGGGGCTTTTCAAATGGGCATGGGAAATTGGGGCCGGGCGGCCCTTGCAGGTCTGGCGGCTCTGGTCGTCACCACGGGCGCCAATGCGGCGGACCTTTATACGCCGGTGAAGGCGCCGGTGGCTCCGGTGGTCGAGCAGAGCCCGTGGATGATCCGCCTGCGGGCGCTCGCCGTGCTGCCGAATGACAGCGGCCACGTGAACAACGTTCCCTTCTCCGATTTGTCCTATTCCAACTCGGTCGTGCCGGAACTGGACATCAGCTATTTCTTCACGAAGAACATCGCTGCGGAACTGGTCCTCGGCGTGACCCCGCATAATATCTATGGTCAGGGCTCTCTGGCCGGCACCAATGTGGGCCGCGTGTGGCTCCTGCCCCCGACCCTGATGCTGCAATACCACTTCACCGACTTCGGCCCCTTCAAGCCCTATGTGGGCGCGGGCATCAACTACACCATGTTCTTCAATCAGGACGCCAAGGACGTGTACTCGGTGGACGTGAAGAACACGCTCGGCTGGGCCCTCCAGGCCGGCTTCGACTATATGATCGACAAGCATTGGGGCGTGAACATCGACGTGAAGAAGCTCTTCCTGGAGCCTGACTTCACGGTCACCACCGCTCCCGGCGCCCTGCCGCTGGCCGGCACCGCCAATCTTAATCCCTGGCTGATCGGCGCGGGCGTGACCTACCGCTTCTGACGACCGCGCCGCCGGCCGCGTCCGTCGGTCGGGGCGTACAGCCAGGAACCTGAGCGCGGGATTCGTCCCGCGCTTTTTTATTTGCGGTTGCGGTGCTGAGATGCCGCACGCGTCCCGTGCTGGAAGCGATGGACCGCGCGCTTGTTGTGGCTAAGATCCACATTTGAATAAGAACAAGAAGCGCTCCGGACCGTGCTTGCCTTCCCTGAAAACAAATGTCCGTTCAATACCTTGCCCTATGCAGCCGGACTCGCCCACGTCGGCGCCGCGGAAGCCCATGCCAGCGGCCGCTTGGTCATCCTGCGGCGCGCCATCCCCGGCACCGGGCTCAGCGACGGCATCTCGCCCTGGCCCTATCTTTGGATCGGAGGACAAAGCGAGATCGAGGCGCTGCATCATGATTTCCGCCATCTCGTTACCCTGACCATCCTCTGCCAACCCGGCTATCGTCCAAGCGGTTGCGACGCCACGCTCCTGAAGCATCATTTCGTCTATGATCCCGCTTTGCCTGAGCCGCCGTTGAGTCGGCGGGCGCAGGCGCGGCTCGACGGGTGCGCCCGCACCGCATGTTTTGAGCTGGTGGTCGACCCCGCCGAACGCCTCGCCATCGTCGCCCTTTATGCCGCTCTCAAAGAGCGGCGCGGCCTCGGCGGAGGCCTGTTCGACATGGATCTAAGCCATTTCGCGGCCATCGCGGCCCTGGACCAGAGCGTATTCTTCCGCGTCAGATCCGGCGAGCGCATCGGTGCCATGGCCTGCGGCGTAGTTTTCGCCGACATGCTGCAAATCCTGCATATCGTACCGAGTAGCGACGGCCTGCAGTGGAACGCCAGCTATCTGCTGATGCACGCGCTGCAGAACCACGTGCGCACGCACAATTTGAAACTGTTCACGGGCGGGATGCCCGATGGCGGTGGCATTGGATTGCGCGTTTTCAAGTCACGATGGGCGAACCGCATGGAACCGGTCCACATGATACGGATCGTGAACGACCATCAGGCCTATGCCGAACTGTGCTCCGGAAAGAGTGGCACGCAGGGCTATTTTCCGGCCTATCGGAGCCCCGCGTGACGACGCGGAGCGAGATCCTGCAGCACACGCCGAAGACCTTTCTGATCTGGGCGCCCCATTACACCCACCGCAGTTCCGGCGTGCGGGCGCTGTTCCGCCTGTGCCATCATCTCAACACATGCGGCTATCCAAGCGCCATGCTCTGCGATGCCGGAGCACCGCTGCCCGCGTGGAATTGCCTGCCGCACGACGGGCCCGTCGCCGACAGCATCGTTGTCTATCCGGAAGTCGTTCACGGCAATCCGCACGAAGCCCAACGGGTGGTCCGCTGGGCGCTGAACGTTCCCGGCCTGCTCGGAGGCGATCCCCATTTCGCGGATGAGGAGATGGTTTTCCTCTACGATCGGCAAAAATTGGCGGCGGTGCAGAGCGCCGTTGGAACGCACATCGGGCTTGAGCGCGTGCTCTGGATGGGTCTGGTCGATCCGGCGCACATCTATCCCGACCCCTCGGTGCCGAAGACCCTCGATTGTTCCTTCCAGCACAAAGGGCGGCATCTGGCGGAAAAAATTCCGCTGCCCCAAGGGCTCGAGCTGCAGCCTCTGGAAGACCTGACGCCCGACATGGCCGCGCTCGGTGATACGTTGCGCCGCACCCATACGCTCTATTCCTACGACCATTACAGCAATGTGCTGCGCGAAGCGGTGATCTGCGGCTGCGAGGTCAGAGTGGTTGACGCAAACGGGGCGTGGCATGATCCGCGCACGTGCGGCTGCACGCCGAACATCCGCTGGGACGCCGATCTGTTGACGAGCTACGCGAACGCGTTCCACTCGCACGCATTCGTCGCGCCTTTTATTGCCGAGTTGCGGCGGCGCTTCGATGTTCCGGCTCCAAATCCCTGGTGGCCGCCGATCCTGCCATGCCCCGCAGCGTGAGGCGCACGCGACCTGTTGAGGGGACCTGCTGCACCAGCCACTGGCGCAGCCGGCCGCAAGGGTCGTAACATGGCGGCGCAATCTCGCCTGACCCCGGGACGGCGAAGGCTTCCTCGCATTGCGGCATTTTCCGCGCGTGGATGCAAACCCGCCTTTGGAATCGTTGCGAACTGCCGACGATTGAGATACCTGATCGTTCGATTTTCGGAGGAGGCCCATGGCCGACAGCCCGCTGCGTATCGAGCGCCCGCTCTCTCCCCATCTACAGGTCTACCGACCGCTCTTCACGATGGTGATGTCCATCGTGCACCGCATCACCGGTTGCGCGCTGTATTTTGGCACCGTTCTGCTGGTCTGGTGGCTTCTGGCCGCGGCCGGCTCCCCCGATGCGTACGGCACCTTCGCCGCCGTGGCCGGCTCCTGGATCGGGCGGCTCGTGCTGCTCGGCTTCACCTGGGCGCTGATTCACCACGCGCTCGGCGGCGTGCGCCACTTCATGTGGGATTTCATCATCGGCTTCGGCCCGAAGGAGCGCGTGCTGCTCGCCAAGGCGACGCTCGCCGGCTCCATCGTCCTCACCCTGGTGGTGTGGGCGATCGGCCTTGCGGTCAAGGGCTGAGGAGACAGCATCATGCACAGTCCCAAGGCGCATTCCCCCATGCGCACGCCGCTCGGCCGCGTGCGCGGGCTCGGCTCCGCCCGCTCCGGCACGGAACATTTCTTCGTCCAGCGGGTCACCGGCCTTGCCAATCTGCTGCTGGCCATCGCCTTCATCGCGATCGTGATCTCGCTCGCCGGCGAGAGCTACGCCACCGTGCGCGCCGCGCTCGGCAGCCCGGTGATCGCCGTCATCATTCTGCTGACCCTGCTCTCGGTGACCACCCACATGCGCATCGGCATGCAGGTGGTGATCGAGGATTATGTCCATAACGAAGGCGCGAAGGTGCTCTGCATCATCGCCAACACCTTCTTCACGGTTGCGGTCGGCCTCGCCGGTGCGTTCGCCGTGCTCAAGATCAGCCTGGGAGGCTGAGATGGCCGAAACCAACGGAACCAACGGCTCAGCCGCCCCCGGCATCAACGGCGCGGCCTATCCCATCACCGACCACACCTATGACGTGATCGTCGTGGGCGCCGGCGGCGCCGGCCTGCGGGCGGTCGTCGGCTGCTCCGAGGCGGGGCTGCGCACCGCCTGCATCACCAAGGTGTTCCCCACCCGCTCCCACACCGTGGCAGCCCAGGGCGGCGTCGCCGCCTCGCTCTCCAACATGGGCGAGGACCGCTGGGAATGGCACATGTACGACACCGTCAAGGGGTCGGACTGGCTGGGCGACCAGGACGCCATCGAATATCTGGTGCGCAACGCGCCGGCCGCCGTCTATGAGCTGGAGCATTGGGGCGTGCCCTTCTCCCGCACCGAGGACGGCAAGATCTACCAGCGCCCGTTCGGCGGCATGACCACGCATTTCGGCAAGGGCACCGCCCAGCGCACCTGCGCCGCGGCCGACCGCACCGGCCACGCCATGCTGCACACGCTCTACGGCGCGGCGCTGAAGCACAAGGCCGAGTTCTTCATCGAATTCTTCGCCATCGACCTGATCATGGACGAGGACGGCCGCTGCTGCGGCGTGATCGCCCTGAAGCTGGACGACGGCACCATCCACCGGTTCCGCGGCCACACCACGGTGCTCGCCACCGGCGGCTATGGCCGCGCCTATTTCTCCGCCACCTCCGCCCACACCTGCACCGGCGACGGCAACGCCATGGTGCTGCGCGCCGGCCTGCCGCTGCAGGACATGGAATTCGTGCAGTTCCACCCGACCGGCATCTATGGATCGGGCTGCCTGATCACCGAGGGTGCGCGCGGCGAAGGCGGCTATCTGACCAATTCGGAGGGCGAGCGCTTCATGGAGCGCTATGCCCCCTCGGCGAAGGACCTCGCCTCGCGCGACGTGGTGTCCCGCTCCATCACCATGGAGATCCGCGAGGGACGCGGCGTCGGCAAGAACAAGGACCACGCCTTCCTGCACCTCGACCATCTCGACCCGGCGATCCTGCACGAGCGCCTGCCCGGCATCTCGGAAAGCGCCAAGATCTTCGCCGGCGTAGACCTGACGCGCGAGCCGATCCCGATCATCCCGACCGTGCACTACAACATGGGCGGCATTCCCACGAACTATCATGGCGAAGTGCTGAACAAGGCCAATGGCGATCCCGACACCGTGGTGCCGGGCCTGATGGCCATCGGCGAAGCGGCCTGCGTCTCCGTGCACGGCGCCAACCGCCTGGGCTCGAACTCGCTGATCGACCTCGTGGTGTTCGGCCGCGCCGCCGCCCTGCGCGCGGCGGAAACCGTGCGACCCGGCGAGAAGCAGCGCGAGCTGCCCGCCAACAGCGCCGATCTCGCGCTTTCCCGCCTCGATCATTTCCGCAACGCCAAGGGCTCCACCGCCACCGCCGAGCTGCGCGGCCGCATGCAGCGGGTGATGCAGAACAATTGCGCGGTGTTCCGCACCGGCGAGATTCTCGCCGAGGGCAGCAAGCTGATCCACGACGTGTTCAACGCGACGTCGGACATCGGCGTGACCGACCGCTCACTGGTGTGGAATTCCGATCTGGTGGAAACCCTGGAATACGACAACCTGATTGCCCAGGCGGTCGTGACCATGGAAAGCGCCGCCAACCGCCAGGAAAGCCGTGGCGCCCATGCGCGCGAGGATTTCCCGGACCGCGACGACCACAATTGGATGAAGCACACGCTCGCCTATCTCGACACGGCGAGCGGCCAGGTGCGCCTGGACGACCGTCCGGTGCACACCTACACGCTGTCGAACGACATCCAGTACATCGAGCCGAAGAAGCGGGTTTACTGAGGGGCGCCCGCGCCCCTCATCGCGAGGTTCCGGACGGGCGGCGCAGCCGCTCTCGTGAAGCAGGATGACCCATGGTTGAGCTCAGCCTTCCGAAGAATTCGCAGATCACCAAGGGCAAGGTGTGGCCGAAGCCCGCCAGCGCGAAGAAGGTCACCGAATTCCACATCTATCGCTGGAACCCGGACGACGGCCGGAACCCGCGCCTCGACACCTTCTATGTCGATCGCGAGGATTGCGGCCCCATGGTCCTCGACGGCCTGATCTACATCAAGAACAAGATCGACCCGACGCTGACCTTCCGCCGCTCCTGCCGCGAAGGCGTGTGTGGCTCCTGCGCCATGAACATCGGCGGCACCAATACCCTCGCCTGCACCAAGGGCATGGACGAGGTGCTGGTGAAGGGCGTGGTGAAGGTCTATCCGCTGCCGCACATGGAAGTGGTGAAGGACCTTGTTCCCGATCTCACCCGCTTCTACGCGCAGCATGCCTCCATCGAGCCCTGGCTGCAGACCGACACCGCCGCGCCCGAGAAGGAATGGCGCCAGTCCAAGGGCGATCGCGAGCGGCTGGACGGCCTCTATGAGTGCATCCTGTGCGCCTGCTGCTCCACCTCCTGCCCGAGCTATTGGTGGAACGGCGACCGCTATCTCGGCCCGGCGGCCCTGCTCCAGGCCCATCGCTGGCTGTCGGACAGCCGCGACGAGCGCACCGGCTCGCGCCTGGACAATCTGGAAGATCCCTTCCGCCTCTATCGCTGCCACACCATCATGAACTGCGCCCAGGCCTGCCCCAAGGGGCTCAACCCGGCCAAGGCGATTGCCGAAATCAAGAAGATGATGGTGGAACGCCAGATCTGATTCCGGCGCTGCGGCTCAGCCCATCGGTCCAATAAAAAACGCGCGGTGCGAGCCGCGCGTTTTTTATTGTCTCGCCGAGGGGTGAAGGGCGGGAGATCCGCCCCCCTTATCCTCGCGCTTCGATGTCAGCTCTTCTTCGGCGCCTTGGCGGCCGGGGCGCGCTTGGGGGCGGCCGCCTTCGCGACAGCCGCTTTGGGAGCGGCGGCTTTCTTCGCCGCGGCGGGCTTGGCAGCCGGAGCCGGCGTCGCGGCGGGCGCCGCTTCCACCGCAGGCGCCGGAGCGGCGGCGGCCTTAGGTGCCGGTTTGGCCTTGGGCGCAGGTTTGGCCTTGGCGACCGGCGCCTTGGCGCCGTTCACCTTCGCCGGAACCGACTTTGCCGGAACGGCGGCGGCTTTCGGCGCGGCCGACGGGGACGCATCGGACTTGGGTGCGGACTTGGGTGCGGACTTGGAGGCGGATTTGGCGGCCGCCTTCGGAGCCACGGCCTTCGCCTTAGCCGGGGCCGGCTTCACCGGTGCAGAAGGGGCCGGCGCCTCGGCGGCCGGGGCCGGAGCGGCAGCGGCGGGCTTGGCACCCTTGCCCTTCGCCGCCGGAGCCTTGGCGGGGCTTGCCTTAACGGGGTTCGCCTTGGCGACCGCCGGCTTTGCTGCCTTGGCCTTCGCCGCTGCGGGCTTTGCGGGCTCGGCGGGGGCGGCCACTGCAGGCTTGGACTCGGTGGGCTTGGCTTCGGCTGCCTTTACCTTGGGGGCGGCGGTCTTGGCCTTGGAAGCCGGCGCCTTGGAAGACGCGGCCTTCGCAGGAGCAGGAGCAGCGGCCTTCACGGGAGCTGTAGCCTTGGCAGGCGCGGGCTTGGCCGCCTTGGGGCTTGCGGGCTTGGCCGGCGCGGATTTGGCGGTCGCAGTCTTGGCGGTCGCAGTCTTGGCCGATACCGGCTTGGTCGCGGCAGGCTTGGTCGCGGCAGGCGCGGCTTTGGCCGGCGATGCCTTCGGCGCGGCGGGCTTTCCTGCCGGGGATTTGGCGGCGGGTTTGGCAGCCTTCTTGTCAGGAGCCTGTGTCAGCGCGGATGCAGCCAGCGCCTTGATCTCCTCAGGGGTCACGCTCGCGGGGTCGCGCAGGGCCCTGGCAGCGATCTTGCTCACCTCGGCGCTCGTCACTTCGCTCTTCGCCATTTCAGCCTCCGAATCAGCCGGCAGGCCCGGACTCTCACAGAATCGTGTCCCTCCGGCCTTAACGATGCATCGCTGGAGTTTCCTTCAATTTGGTTAACGCCCCTGCGCCAGTCCTCCAAAAACCCGAAATCCCCAGGCTTTGCGCGGCCCTGTGGCCACCGTCACCGCCCTGTCGGAGACTCTATCTAAGGTTGTGCGCGCTGCGATTCGGTGCGGGGAGGGCCCGAACGCGACAGCCGGGAGATTCAGAATGGCGCTGCAGCCGAAACCTTCGATCCTGTTCGTGTGCCGCGACAATGCGGGTCTCAGCCTGCTGGCCGAGGCCATCTCGAACCACACCCAGCCGCACCTGCGGGCCTTCAGCGCCGGTCTTTCGCCGCATGCCACGATCGACATGGCGGCGGTGGAATGCCTGCATGCGCAAGGCGTGCCGGCCGACGGGCTCTCCTGCAAGCCGCTGGAGGTGTTCACCCTGCCCGGCGCGCCGCATATCGACGCGGTGATCTCGCTGGTTTCAAGCGCCCACGCCAGCGTCGCGCGCAGCGCCCTGCGGCCGCAGCACCGGCTTCATCATTGCTGGCAGATGGAGGATGTCTCGCGGCTCGACGACATTCACGAACGCCGGCTCGCCTACCGCCGGCTTTTGCCGGAACTGCGGGCGGCCATCGGCGCGCTCGGCGCCGGCAGGCGCGCGGCGGCCGCCTGAAATCCAGGCAGCCGCCAAGGGCCCTCAGGCGGCGATCTGGCCGCCCAGTTCGTCCTCGATATGGATGCGGATGATCTCGTCGAACGAGGATTCCGCCTTGAAGCCGAGGGAGACGGCCCGGGCGGGATCGAAATTGCGCGGCCATCCCGCAACGATCTGCTCGATCACCGGGTCCGGCGCCCGGCGGATGAGCGACACCGCCCGCTCCCCCGCCACGCGGCGCAGCGCGGCGATCTGCTCGCCCACCGTCACCGACAGGCCCGGCATGGTCAGGCTGCGGCGCGCGCCCAGCGGCGCGGTATCAAGCGTCGCGGCATGCAGCAGGAAGCCCACGGCCGAGCGCGGCGAAGCGTGCCAGTGGCGCACGTCCTCCGATACCGGGAGAATCGCCTCCTGCCCGGACAGCGGCTCGCGGATGATGCCGGAGAAGAAGCCGGAGGCCGCCTTGTTGGGTTTGCCGGGCCGCACGCAGATGGTGGGCAGGCGAATGCCGACGCCGTCGAAGAAGCCCCGGCGGGAATAATCGGCCAGCAGCAGCTCGCCCATGGCCTTCTGCGTGCCATAGGAGGTGAGCGGGGTGAGGAAGAAATCGTCGCCGATGGCTTCCGGGAACGGCGCGCCGAACACCGCGATGGACGAAGTGAACACCAGGCGCGGCTTGTAGCCCTCGATGGCGCGAACCGCATCGAACAGGGCGCGGCTGCCGTCGAAATTGATGCGGTAGCCCTTCTCGAAATCCGCCTCCGCCTCGCCGGAGACGATGGCGGCGAGATGGAAGATCACGTCGGGCCGTGCGGCGACCAGCGCTGCCGCCTCGCCGGGCACGGCGAGGTCGCCCACCCGTCCCTCGATGGGGAATGGCGCGGGAATGGGGGTGGGGGCGACCACGTCCTGGGCGGTCACATGGCTGATGGGCTTGCCGCCCAGCGTGCCGTCGCGGGCGAGCCGCTCGATGAGCTTGCGGCCGACCATGCCGGCGCCGCCGATAACCAGAATGCGCATGATGAAACTCCTGAAGCTGCGCCCCGTGCGGGCGAATGCGGGACCTAGAGCGCCCAGCCGCCGTCGATGATGTGGATCTGCCCCGTGGTGAAGGCACTTTCGTCGCTGGCGAGATAGAGCGCCAGGGCGCCGATCTCCTCCGCCGTGCCGAGCCGGCCCATGGGCTGGCGGCCGACGAAATCCGCCCGCACATCCTCAAGGCTGCGGCCGGTGGCGGCCGAGACGGCGGCGATGCGCTCGTCCAGCGAGGGCGACTGGATGGTGCCGGGGCAGATGGCGTTGGCGCGGATGCCCTTGGTGATGAAATCCGCCGCAATCGACTTGGTCAGCCCGATCACCGCCGCCTTGGTGGCGCCATAGGCATAGCGGTTCGGCACGCCCCGAACGGAGGAGGCGGCGGAGGCGACGTTGATCACCGACCCGCCACCGTGGGCCAGCATGCCGGGCAGGAAGGCCTTCAGCGTGCGGTGCATGGATTTCACGTTCAGGTCGAAGGAGAAGTCCCAGTCCTTCTCGCTGGTCTCCAGGATCGAGCCCTGATGCACGTAGCCGGCGCAATTGGCGAGGACGTTGATCGGGCCGATGTCCGCCGCCAGCGCTTCCACGGCGGCGGTGCTCAGCACGTCCAGCGCGCGATGCTCGCCCTTGAAGTCGGCAACCTTCGTGGCGTCGAGGTCGGTGGCGATTACGCGCGCGCCCTCAGCCAGGAAAGCCTCGGCGATCGCCCGCCCGATGCCCTGCCCTGCCGCCGTAACGAGGCAGGTCTTGCCGTCCAAACGTCCACTCATGGCATTTCCTCTTGGCTTGGTTCTTGGCATTGCGCGCCCGAGGGTGCCCCGGCGGGCGGCGGAGGTTCACAGCCCGGCGCGGATCTCCTCCAGCCGGCGTTTCTGCTGCCCGTCGGGGCCGAAATTCTCAGGCGCCAGCCACGCCTCGAAGGCCGCCTTGGCGCGCGGCCAGTCCTCGTCGAGCATGGCGAACCAGGCGGTGTCGCGGCTGCGACCCTTGACGATCATGTGCTGGCGGAAGATGCCCTCGAAACGGAAGCCGAAGCGCAGCGCGGCCCGGCGCGAGGGCGCGTTGAACGCATCGCACTTCCATTCGTAGCGGCGATAGCCGAGGTCCTCGAACACGTGGCGCGCCATGAGATACATGGCCTCGGTCGCCTTGGGCGAGCGCTGGAGCGCGCGGGTGAACAGCACGTTGCCCACCTCGATCACGCGGTGCGCCGGCTCGATGCGCATATAGGAGGCATGGCCGATGGCCTTGCCGGTCGCGGCGTCGAGAATGGCGAACAGCAGGGGATCCTCCCGCTGCGCCGATGCCTCATAGGCGGCGCGGAACGCCTGCGGATCGGGCTGGACCTCCGATATCAGATAGGTCCACAGCGCCGCGTCGCCGGCGCCGTGGGAGGCGGCGTAAAGCGCGTCGGCATGGGCGGCCGGATCGAACGGCACCACATGGACCAGGCGGCCGGTCAGCGGCACCCGCGTGGGGCGGGCGGCCGGCCCGCCGTCCACGATTGCGCCGAGGGGCTGGCCCTCGGCGGCACCGGTCTCACTCATGTCGGACGCCTAGTGATTGTCGCGCGGAACGCCCATGGTCTGGGCCACGCGTTGATATTTCACCGCCGGCTTCAACACCATGCCCTCGTCGAACTGGGCGACCATGCTGCGCTGGATTTCCTGCCAGGGGGTCTGGCTGGCGGGCATCGGGAAGCCGCCCTTGGCTTCCAGTGCCGCGCGGCGCTCGGCAAGCTCGGCATCCGGCAGAAGGATGTCCGCCGTGCCCTTGTTGAGGTCGATGCGCACCCGATCACCGGTGCGCAGGATCGACAGCCCGCCGCCCGCCGCCGCTTCCGGGCTGGCATTGAGGATGGAGGGCGAGCCGGAGGTGCCGGACTGGCGCCCGTCGCCGATGCACGGCAAGGCCGAGACGCCCTTCTTGAGGAGCGCCGCCGGGGGCTGCATGTTCACCACTTCCGCGCCGCCGGGATAGCCCAGCGGACCCGTGCCGCGGATGAACAGCAAGGTGTGCTCGTCGATGCCGAGCGTGGGGTCGTCGATGCGGTGGTGGTAATCCTCCGGCCCCTCGAACACCACGGCCGGCCCCTCGAACGCCTCGGGGTCGTCATTGTTGGAGAGGAAGCGGGCGCGGAACTCCTCCGAGATCACGCTGGTCTTCATGATTGCGTTGTCGAACAGGTTGCCGCGCAGCACGATGAAGCCGGCATCCTCCTTCAGCGGCGCGTCATAGGCATAGATCACGCTGCGGTCCCAGGAGAACTTGCCCTTGCAATTCTCGCCCATGGTGCGCCCGTTCACGGTGAGCGCGCCTTCGTGGATCTTGCCCTTGGCGATCAGCTCGGCCACCACGGCGGGGATGCCGCCCGCGCGGTGGAATTCCTCGCCCAGAAACTCACCCGCCGGCTGCATGTTCACCAGCAGCGGGATCTTGTGGCCGACGCTCTGCCAGTCGTCCACGTCCAGCTTCACGCCCACATGGCGCGCGATGGCGTTGAGATGGATCGGCGCATTGGTGGAGCCGCCGATGGCGGAATTCACGCGAATGGCGTTCTCGAACGCCTCGCGGGTGAGGATGGCGGAGGGGCGCAGATCCTCCCACACCATGTCGACGATGCGCTTGCCGGTCTCGTAGGCGATCTGCCCGCGCTCGCGATAAGGCGCGGGAATGGCGGCGCAGCCGGGCAACGACATGCCGAGGGCCTCGGCGAGGCCGTTCATGGTGGAGGCGGTGCCCATGGTGTTGCAATGGCCGACCGACGGCGCCGAGGAGGCGACGATGTCCATGAAGGTGTCATAGTCGATCTCGCCCGCGGCATGCTGGGCGCGGGCCTTCCAGACCACGGTGCCGGAACCGGTGCGCTCGCCGTTCCACCAGCCGTTCAGCATCGGCCCGCCGGACAGGACGATGGCGGGAATATCCACGGTCGCCGCCGCCATGATGCAGGCCGGCGTGGTCTTGTCGCAGCCGGTGGTGAGCACCACGCCATCCAGCGGATAGCCGTAGAGAATCTCAACCAGGCCGAGATAGGCGAGGTTGCGGTCCAGCGCGGCGGTGGGCCGCTTGCCGGTTTCCTGGATGGGATGGACCGGGAATTCGAACGGAATGCCGCCCATGGCGGCGATACCCTCGCGCACCCGCTTCGCCAGCTCGATATGGTGGCGGTTGCAGGGGGAGAGATCCGAACCGGTCTGGGCGATGCCGATGATCGGCTTGCCCGATTGAAGCTCGGCGCGGGTGAGGCCGAAATTGAGATAGCGCTCCAGATAAAGCGCCGTCATGCCGGGATTGTCGGGATTGTCGAACCACAATTGGGACCGCAGCTTGCGACCATGCAACTCGGGTTGATCTCCCGACCTTATTTCGTTTCCCGACATCGACGTCTCCCGTCCCTCCGGCGCGGCACAGACGCCCGGCCGGATTTCAAACGATTTGATTTTTCGATATATGCGCCCGCCCCCCGTCGAAATCAACGAGTTTGCGGATCGGATTCTCGCGTTGGGATCACACCCATTTTCCGCAGTGCGATGTTTTCCCACAC
The DNA here is from genome assembly GCF_043195145.2 of Roseixanthobacter pseudopolyaromaticivorans. Taxonomy (NCBI): domain Bacteria; kingdom Pseudomonadati; phylum Pseudomonadota; class Alphaproteobacteria; order Hyphomicrobiales; family Xanthobacteraceae; genus Roseixanthobacter; species Roseixanthobacter pseudopolyaromaticivorans. The sequence continues at coordinate 235,032 of NZ_CM195539.1, read as the reverse complement.
CGCCACGGCGAACAGCGCGACGGTCGCGCTCGCGGCGAGAAGCAGCGCGCTTGCAAACGGGATGAGCGCGCAGGTCAGCAGCAGGAGGGCGAGCCCGATGAGATGGGAAAGCGGAAACCGCCGCAGCAGCGGCCATTTGAACAGGCCGACACCCAGCAGATAAAGCGCCGGGCCGCCCACGATCGCGGCCGCCGCCGGCGCGCCCGGTCTGTCGCCGGGATGGGCGAGGAGCACTTCGTCGGACACCGCGCACAGGATGATGCCGGCGACGATCAGCATGTGCAGATAGGTATAGGCAAGGCGCGCCTGCCGGCCGGGATCGTCCGAATTGGTGATCCGCGCGCTGCCGCGTTCGGCCCCTGTGTCGAAATAGATCCACCACATGGCGACGGTGCCGAGGAACGCCACCAGGAAGGCGCTGATATTGAGGGCGCTCCAGTCCAACTCCGCGAAGGTGGCGCCCGTCACCAGGATGGATTCGCCGAGCGCGATAATGACGAACAGGGCGCACCGTTCCGCCATGTGTCCGCCCTCCACGGTCCATTCCGTGGTGCGCGACTTGCCGAGGCCGGGCACATAGAAGCCGAGGGAAGGCGCCACATTCTCAAGCGCCAGGGCGATGGCCCAAAGCACGAGGCGGGCCGAGCCGCCGGACAGGCCGCCGGCGATCCAGATGGCGCCGACCAGCAGATGCCAGCTCAGCATGCGCTGGAAATTGCGCCGCAGCGCCGGCGCCTCGTCGCGCAGCGCATAGACCATATAGGCCGAGCGCCCGCACTGGAGCAGAGCGTAGGCGCAGGCGAACGCCAGCCCGAGCGCACCGAACGCCCCCGGCAGCGACATGGACATCACCAGCCCCGCCAGCATCAGCACCAGCAGCATGAGGCGCACGGGCGCCTTGTCCGGGTCGATCCAATTGGTGACCCAGGCGGTGTCGATCCACGCCCACCAGACCGCAAGGAACAGGAACACCACCTGCAACGCGCCCAGCGGGTCGAGATGATGCAGCAAGGTGTGGGAGAGCTGGGTCACCGCGAACACGAAGACCAGATCGAAGAACAGCTCCGCGAAGGTGACGCGGTGATGCTCGCCCTTGGTCTCGCGCAAAATGCTCCGCATCGCCCCGCTCATGCCCGCCTCCCCCGCCGCGCTTCCCGCCCATCTCGCGGACAAGGGCGGGCAAGGTCAACAGCGGGGAGAAGGAGCGGGGTCCATCGACATGCGGTGCAGCGCGAAACGGACGAGCGGCGGACGGGGCGGAAATCCGAACATTTCCCGCGCGGAGGAGTTTCGTGCGGCGAACATTCGGCCGAAATGCCGGTTTCGAGCGCCGCCATGGCGCGGAAAAGCGTCACGAAACCAATGTTCGTCCGCGCTAACCCAATGTTTCACATGAAACATTTTGAGCGCACGGGGGCGAGTTCCCTCAGACTTCCGCCCATTGGCGCAGCAAATTGTGATAGACGCCGGTCAATTGCACCGCCGAGGGATGGCCGGGGTGATCCTGGTTCAGGCGGATGATCGCCATGTCCATATCGAACAGCAGCGCCCTCTGTCCCCCATCCCGGATCAGGCTTTGCGTCCAGAAGAACGAGCCGATGCGCGAGCCGCGGGTGATCGGCGTCACATGGTGCAGGGAGGTCGCGGGATAGATGACCGCATCGCCCGCCGGCAGCTTCACCTCATGGGTGCCGTAGGTATCCTCCACGACCAGCTCGCCCCCGTCGTACTCGTCCGGATCGGACAGGAACAGGGTGGTGGAGACATCGGTGCGCATGGCAAGGCCGGTGCCCCGCACCGCGCGGATCGCATTGTCCACATGGGAGCCGAAGGTCATTCCGGCGTCATAGCGGTTGAACATGGGCGGCATGATCTGCTTGGGCAGGACGGCCGACATGAACAGCGGCGAGCGCTCCAGCGCCGCCTGCACCATGGCGCCCAGCTCAGCCGCCTCGCGGCTTGCATCCGGCAATTGCAGATTGCGCTTCACCGCGCTCGACTGAAACCCGGCGGTCGCGCGTCCGTCGGCCCATGCCGCTTGCGTCATCACGGCCCGGCATTGGGCCACCTGATCGGGCGTTAGAACGTTCGGGATATGGATCATCATGGCCGGCACCCTCGGAAGGCGGCAATAAAAGACCCGCACCGCCGGAGGTCACCGGGCGGTGCGGGTGCTGCGGAGGCGTGTCCTCAGGTCAGAAGGTCGCCCGCGCGGTCAGAGCGGCATAGCGCCCGGCGGCGGGAACAGCCTGCCCGCCATAATATTGGGCGTAATAAAGTTCGTCGGTGATGTTGTAGACATTGACCTGGAGCTGGAAGTTCTTTGTGAACTGATAGCTCGCCATGGCATCGAAAGACCAATAGGACGGCACGTAGACGGTGTTGGTCGTGTTAGCGAACGTATCCGAATTATAGGTCGCTCCGCCGCCCAGCGTGAACTGCGGGGTGAAGTTGTAGCTGGTCCACATGGAGAAGGAGTTCGGCGGAGTATTCGGGAGTTCCTTGCCCACCTGCGTCTGATTGGCCAGCGTGCCGGGACCGACACTGAGAATCTCGGACTGGAGATAGGTGTAGCTCGCGGTGAGGTTCCACTTATCGGTGATGGCGCCCCCGGCGCTCAGCGAGATGCCCTGCACCTCCTGCTCGCCGCCCAGAACCGTGGGCGGCAAGCCGGCGGTTGGGTCGGAGGGCACGCGGGTGTTGGTCTTCATGGTCTGGAAGGCCGCGGCGGTCAGGACCACCCGACCATCCAGTACCTGAGCCTTCACGCCGGCCTCAAGCGTGGTGTTGACTTCCGGCGCCAGGGTGGCGGTGCCGGAGTCGAGGACGCCGTATTCCGCAGACGGATTCGAAGACGTTCCGTAGGTCACATACATATTGACCGTTTCGATCGGGCTGAAGATGGCACCGACGCGGTAGTTGAACATGCTGGCGTTATTGTTGAGGTTTGTAACCAGCGGCGTGGTGGTCGGCGAGAAGGCCGTATAATCCGTTGAGGCATTGTCCCAGCGGCCGGTGGCCATCACCTGCCAGTATTTGTTGATCTTGATCTGGTCGCCAGCATAGAGGGCGACGCTGGTCATATCGGTATCGTTGCTGGTGGGAATATAGTTCGTGAAGCCGCCGACGCCGCCGGTGAGCGAGACATTGATGGGGTTTGCGAGGCTGGTTCGGCACATGACCGCCGTGGGGCTGCACAGGTTGTAACGCAGCTGGGAGCGGGTCTCGTGTGCGATTTCAAGACCGGCATTCAAGGTGTGCTCGAACGTGCCCGTTTTGAACTTCGCCACCATGTCGGTGATGTTCGTGAGGTTGGTATTGTCGGTCTCGGTTTGGAAGCGCTGCATGCCGATAGTCATGAGCGAAACCGGATAATTATAGTATTGCGCCGCCAAGGGGCTGCTGAAGGCCACATTGCCGGCTGTACCGAGACTGCGCGGAGCGCTGACCCGCGCCAGACGGTCGTTCGAAGTGTAGCGGGTGCCGTTGGAGAGCGTCACCCAATCGTTCAGTTCATGTTCGAACTGCAGCGTCGCGACATTGGTATTGGTGGTCACCCGGTCGGGCAACGGACCATTGGTGATTCCAAACCAGTTGCTGCGATTGATCGGGACCGGCGACGTGGGCTGCCCATTGCCGTAATAGCCGCCGACCGTCGCCCCGAAATTCGCGGGTGAAGTGCTGGTGGTGGGGGCCGGCAGATAGGGCACGCCATAATCCGGCACGCCATCTTCATATTGGTAATAGTAGGACGCCGTCATGGTCGTCCGGTCGTTGATGTTGACCTTCACCGAGGGGGCGATCCCCCACCGGCCGGTCGTCACGTTATCCCGGTCGGCGGTGTTGATGTCCTGCGCCATCAAGTTGATACGGGCGGAAATACTGTCGTTGTACTTCCCGTTCGCGTCGAGAGTCGTGCGCCAGCCCTGGCTGGTGTAGCCGGTCACGTCCCCTTCCACGAAGGTCGCGTCCTTGGGCAGCTTGGACACCATGTTGATCGCGCCGCCGGTCGAACCGCGCCCGAAGGCGAAGGACGAGGGCCCCATGAACACCTCGACCGCGTCGATATTGAACATGTCTCGGGTGTACCAGCCGGTATCCCGGATGCCGTCTCGGAAAATATCGCCGCGCGCCGAAAAACCGCGAATGATGGGATTGTCGCCCTGCTGCCCGCCTTCGCCGGCCGAGAAGGTGATGCCGGAGATATTCCGTAGAGCCTGGTCCAGGGTCGTCACGTTCTGCTGGCGGATCACCTCTTCGGTGACGACGTTAACCTGCTGCGCCATATCGAAAATCGGCACCGGAAGCCGCGTGACTCCGGTGGTGGTGGCGACAAAGCCCCCCGTATTGTCCTGCACCTGGACCGTGGGCAGCTCAAGTTCGGTGCTCGTAGCCGCTTGCTGCGCCAAGGCAGGGCCGCCGAAAGCCGATGCGACCCCCATGGTCACTCCGAAAGACCCCTTTAGCGCCAAGCGCTTGGAATCCGCATGCTTGGATGCCCGAACATAGCTGAAGTTCCCCGCCGAACCCATTTCCAAAACTCCTAAAAATCGCCCTAAGAAAATCACACTTCAGGACTCTCATCCCTCTTTTAGGTCACCTCGAACATTAACTTCAATACATCTTGGAAACATTGTATTTAGACGTGTTTTAAAAAGCGCTTTACTTATCGAATTGGAATAATTTGAATCTAAGGGCTCGGTATGGGGTTTGATGGTGCGTCAGCAACGCTTCTGCGGGGAAGACGCGTGCGGAAATCTGTGGCAAGTTTCGTTCATGATGCGGAATTCAACAGCGATGGCGCGTTCATTGCAGACCGAAGCGGCCGGCGAGGAAAACGGCGCGGCGCGCGTCTCCTTATCCGAGGCACGCGCCGCATTGGCGCGCAAGCTGGACAAGGTGCTGAACAAGGTCGACGCCGCCCTCCGTGAGCCAAGCCTGACGATCCTGCTTCATGAGGCCCGCAAGGCGATCAAGGAATATCGCGCGTTACTCCGCCTCGTCGGCAGCGCGGAAGCTAAGCAGGCAAGGC
>NZ_CM195539.1:0-222500 GCF_043195145.2 Roseixanthobacter pseudopolyaromaticivorans | reverse complement strand
GATCGCATGTCGCTGCTGGCGGAAGCCTCCACCGCACGCCAGACGTTCCGCCTGTCGGTCACCACGAAGGTGGGCGACAAGGAGATCATCAAGGTTCGGCCCTTCACCCGCGTGACGGCCAACCTCGCCATGTCGACGACCAGCGTCTCCACGAACATTCCGCGCTTCAATCCTGCGCAGATCGTCTCGCAGTCCGTGGACAAGGAAGAGGCCGCACCGCAGGCCGAACCCACGGGAGAAGTCACCGTCGTTATGCGCGACCTCTCCAATGCGCCGCCCAACCTCAAATATGGCGCAGCGGTTGCGATGGAGGACGTTCTGGTAAAGGTGCGCGAGGTGGCGGAGCTCGCCCGCGCGCAACCGGTGCTTGCCGCAAGCCTACCGCCCGCCTTCACAGGCCTCGGCGGAAAGCCCGGCGCCCCCGGAGCATCCGCGCCCTATCTCGCCTATGCGACCGACGGCAATTATCCCACCGCAGCCGGCATCGCCCCGAAGGTGGACATACCGGAGAACGTCAGCTTCCTGGGCAAGACCTCCGACGAGACCTCGGGCGGCAACGCATGGTCTGATCAGACGGTGCTGGTGAAGAAGGGTGACACCATCGTCTCGATCCTCGTCGACAATGGCGTCAGCCAGGATGAGGCACGCCAAGCCGCCGCCGTATTCGGCCGTGGCCGGGACGGCACGGTGAAGGACGGGCTCCGCCTGCGGCTGCTCACCCAAGAAGGCACCGACAAGAAGACCCATCCGCTGCGCATCTCCCTCTTCAGCGACGCCGGCCACGAGGGCACGGTGGCGAAGGCGGACAACGACAAGTTCGTGCAGGTGGCCGAGCCGACCGAAACCGACGTGGGCGGCATTTCCGAAGACGTGGACGACGATGACGACGGTCCCGGCATCCGCCTCTATGACAGCCTCTATGAAACGGCGCTGCGCAATGAAGTGCCGCGCAATATCATCGCCGATCTGGTGCGCGTCTATTCCTTCGACGTGGACTTCCAGCGCCGGGTGAAGCCAGGCGACAATTTCGAGGTGCTCTACACCGAGGATGGCGGCGACGAGGAAGTGCTGTTCGCCGCGCTCAGCACCAATGGCGAGACGCGCCGCTATTACCGTTTCCAGACCTCTGACGACGGGCTGGTCGATTATTACGACGAGGACGGCAAGAGCGCGAAGAAGTTCCTGGTGCGCAAACCCATGGCTGGCGGCATCATGCGCTCGCCGTTCGGATATCGCCGCCATCCCATTCTCGGTTATTCCAAGCTGCATACGGGGGTCGATTGGGCGGACGCGGTGGGCACGCCCATCTATGCGGCCGGCAACGGCACGATCATCTACGCCAATTGGAAATCCGGCTACGGGCGCCACACGGAAATCCAGCACGCCAACGGCTATGTCACCACCTATTCCCACCAATCCGGCTTCGCGAAGGGCATTCGCGAAGGGGTGCAGGTGCGCCAAGGCCAGGTGATCGGCTATCTCGGCTCGTCCGGCCTCTCCACCGGCCCGCACCTGCATTATGAGGTGAAGATCAACGGCTCGTTCGTGGATCCCATGCGCGTGAAGCTGCCGCGCGGGCGGGCGCTCGACGGGCGGTTCCTGGCCGAGTTCCGCAAGGAGCGCGAGCGCATCGAGCTGCTGCTCAGCCATGCCCCGGTGCCGCCGAAGGTGGCCTCTGCCGCGAGCACCAGCCGTTCCAAATAAGCCGGTAACACGGAGCGCCCTCGCCCTCCTGTGTTCCCGTCCGGCATCTTCGGATAAGCTCGCGGTCTGCCCAGGCGCGAACCGCGAGCTTATTCATGAAAACCCGTATGCCCCGTGCCGGCCGGCGGATCGCCTGCGTTCTGGTGCTGGCCGCTGCGCTGCCCGCAGCAAGCTTTGGCGGACCGGCCGACGACGCCTACATCGCATCGCGCGACAAATATGTCGCCGCCATCGCCGCCGCGGAAAAGGCGGGAGCGGACAATGATGCCGTCGTCAAGCAGGACGAGCGCGCCCGCGCCGATCTTCTGAAGCAGATGACGGTGCTGCTCGGTCCGCTCGCCTTCAAGGGGCTGGAAAAGAAACCCACCTTTTCGCCGGGCGCGTTGTACGACGGTGATCTGGAAAGCGGGCGCCCGGACGGGCTGCTGTTCCATGACGCAAAATATGAGACGCGCATCTTCGTCTCGCCAGAGCCCGTGCTCGCCAATTGGGTGGGCCATGAGGCGGAGAACCTTGGCCTGCGGGCGGGCGAAGGGCTGGACAGTGCACTCAAGTGGGATCCCTTCTATACCCAGGCCACCGGCAGCGATGCCGCCTTTGAGGGATATGTGGCTCTGCCCCTGACCGCGCAGGACGGCGAAGCACTCCATGCCGCACTCGGGTTGTTCGCCCAGGGCGATATCGGCAACGTGCCCCCCGATGTGATCGTGATCGGCCGTCGTTCCGGCGGCCGGGTGAGCGTCGGCACGACCCCTGTTCCGGAGGCGTCCAAGCTCATCCCCGTCTGCACCAAGGTGTGGAAGGACTTCGAATCCAGGGCGAACGCTTTGTTTGCCGCGGTCCAGAAAGGTGGGAAAGGGACGGACGATCCACGGTGGGACAAGGCCAACGCCTTGAGGGACGAGGGGGCCACCGCGGTGCGCGCATGCTATACGCGGGAGATCGTGGCCCAGCCGCAGTTTGCCGCAGTTCGCAGGAAAGCCGAGGCGCTGTTGCAGATGATGCGCGGAAACTGACCGGCGACAAAAAAGGGCCCTCCCGGTGGGAGGGCCCAGACCGCTGACAAACCCCTGGCGTGAGCCGGGGGTTTTTGATTGACTGGGACATGCTGCGCCGTCCTGCTCCCGCCCAGACCGCCCTTGAGATCGTGACGCTGGACGAGTTGGTCCCGAAGGATCACCTCCTGAGGCGGATCGATGCGGCGGTGGACTTTACCTTCATCCACGATCTGACGGCGCCGCTCTACTGCGCCGACAATGGCCGGCCGCCGCTCGATCCCACCTTGATGTTCAAGGCGCTGTTCCTCGGTTACCTGTTCGGCATCCGCTCGGAGCGCCAGTTGGTGCGGGAGATCGAGGTGAACGTCGCCTATCGCTGGTTCCTGCGGCTGTCGCTGCGGGAGAAGGTGTTCGACGCCTCGACGCTGTCGCAGAACCGCCGCCGGCGCTATCAGGACGAGCGGGTGGCGCAGGCGATCTTCGACCGCATCGTCGAGCAGGCCATGGGGCTGGGGCTGGTGGAGGGGCGCACGCTCTATACCGATTCCACCCACCTGAAGGCCAGCGCCAACAAGAACCGCCACGACATCGTCCCGGCGGCCAAGTCCCGCGCGGCCTACTGGGCCGAGCTGGACGCGGCGGTGGAAGACGATCGCGCCGCCCATGGCCAGCCGCCTTTGCCGCCCGCCCCGCCGCGCGAACCGCCGGTGAAGCCCACCAAGGTCAGCCGCACCGATCCCGACAGCGGCTACATGGTGCGGGAGGGCAAGCCCAAGGGCTTCTTCTATCTCGACCACCGCACGGTGGACGGTCGGCTCGGCATCATCACCGATAGCTTCGCCACGCCGGCCAATGTGCATGACAGCATCCCCTATCTGGAGCGCCTGGACCGCCAGCGCGCCCGTTTCGGCCTGCCGGTCGCCACCGTCGGCCTGGATGCGGGCTATGCCAGCGCGGCGATCGCCCATGGGCTTGAGGCGCGCGGCATCGCCGGGGTGACGGGCTATCGCACCCCGACCCCGCCGCGGCCAGGCATGATGCGGACCTCCCGCTTCACCTATGAGGCCGGCACCGACAGCTATCGCTGCCCGCAGGGCCAGAGCCTCACCTACGCCACCACCGACCGGACCGGCTATCGCCACTATCGCTCGGATCCGAAGCTGTGCCGCGCCTGCCCGCTGCTGGCCTCCTGCACCAGCAATGCCAAGGCCGAGCGCACCCTCACCCGCCATGTCTGGCAGGACGCCCGCGAGCGGGTGGACGCCCACCGCCTGACCGCCTGGGGCAAGCTCGTCTATGCCCGGCGCAAGGAGACCGTGGAGCGCTCCTTCGCCGATGCCAAGCAGCTCTTCGGCCACCGCTATGCCCGCTTCCGCGGTCTGGTGCGGGTCCAGGTCCAGTGTCTGCTGGCAGCCGCCGCCCAGAACATCAAGAAGATCGCAATCGCCACCGATCCAGCAAAGGCCAACCCAGCCTGACCCCCGCTTCCCCTTCAAAATCCCCCCACGCCCGAGCCAAACCGGCCCGACGCCAACAAAACAAAACCCCGCCGAAAAATCGACGGGGTTTGTCAGCGGTCTGGGCCCTCCCGGTGGGAGGGCCCTCAATGGTGCGAAGCAAACCTGCTGCGTCAGGCAGCCTGTTCGACCGGCCCCTCGTTGGCGAAGGTCAGGCGGCCACCCTCCAGGCCGACCCGCACGCGCGTGCCGTCCAGGATGTCGCCGGCCAGGATCTTCTCGGCCATCGGGTCCTGCACCAGCTTCTGGATGATCCGCTTCAGCGGACGCGCGCCATAGGCTGGGTCGTACCCCTTGTCGGCGAGGAAAGTCCGGGCCTCGGGGGTGAGGTCGAGGACGATCTTGCGATCCTCCAGCAGCTTGGCGAGCCGGCCCATCTGGATATCGACGATGCCCGCCATCTGGTCCCGCTTCAGGCGGTGGAACATGACGATCTCATCGATGCGGTTGATGAATTCCGGGCGGAAGTGGCGCCGCACCGCTCCCATCACCAGCTCATACGCCTCGTCGTCGGAGACCACCTTCTCGCCCTCGTGGCCGGGAATCCCGAAGCCCACCGGCTGGCGGGGATCGGAGAGATATTCCGCCCCGAGGTTCGAGGTCATCACCAGCAACGTGTTGCGGAAGTCCACCGTGCGTCCCTGCCCGTCCGTCAGGCGCCCGTCGTCGAGCACCTGGAGCAGAACGTTGAAGACGTCCGGATGGGCCTTCTCCACCTCGTCGAACAGCACCACCTGGTAAGGCCGGCGCCGCACGGCTTCGGTCAGGGCGCCGCCCTCCTCATAGCCGACATAGCCCGGAGGCGCGCCGATCAACCGGCTCACGGAATGCTTCTCCATGTATTCCGACATGTCGATGCGCACCATGGCAGTGTCGTCGTCGAACAGATAGTTCGCCAGCGCCTTGGTCAGTTCGGTCTTGCCGACACCGGTCGGGCCGAGGAACAGGAACGAGCCGATGGGCCGGTTCGGGTCCTGCAGTCCGGCACGCGAGCGGCGCACGGCGGTGGACACGGCGGTAACCGCCTCGTCCTGGCCGATGACGCGCTTGGCCAGCTCAAGTTCCATCTTGAGCAGCTTCTCGCGCTCGCCCTCCAGCATCTTGTCCACCGGCACGCCGGTCCAGCGGGAGACGACGCCGGCGATATGGTCGGGCGTCACCGCCTCTTCCATGGTGCCGCCCTTGTCGCCTGCGGCTTCCACGGCAGCCAGCTTCTTCTCCAGATCCGGGATCACCGAATAGGTCAGCTCACCCGCCTTCTGGTATTCGCCCTGACGCTGCGCGGTCGCGAGATCGGCGCGCGCCTGGTCCAGCTTGGCCTTGAGCGTGGTCGCCGTGCCAAGCTTCTCCTTCTCCGCCTTCCATTTGGAGGTCAGAACGGAGGCGCGCTCCTCAAGATCCGCCAGTTCCTTTTCGAGCCGCTTCAGGCGGTCTTTCGACGCCTGGTCGGTCTCCTTCTTCAGAGCCTCCTGCTCGATCTTCAGACGCACGATCTCGCGGTCGAGATTGTCCAGCGCCTCCGGCTTGCTATCCACCTGCATGCGCAGGCGTGAGGAGGCCTCGTCCACCAGGTCGATGGCCTTGTCGGGCAGGAACCGATCGGTGATGTAGCGGTTGGAAAGCGTTGCCGCCGCCACGAGCGCGCTGTCGGTGATGCGCACGCCGTGATGCAGCTCATACTTCTCCTTCAAGCCGCGCAGGATGGAGACGGTATCCTCCACCGTGGGCTCGGAGACGAAGACGGGCTGGAAGCGGCGGGCAAGCGCCGCGTCCTTCTCCACATGCTTGCGGTATTCGTCGAGCGTGGTCGCGCCGACGCAATGCAGCTCGCCGCGCGCCAAGGCGGGCTTGAGCAGATTGGAGGCGTCCATCGCGCCGTCGGTCTTGCCGGCGCCGACAAGCGTGTGCATCTCGTCGATGAACAGGATGATCCCGCCCTCGGCCGACTGCACTTCGTTCAGAACGCCCTTCAGGCGCTCCTCGAACTCGCCGCGATATTTCGCGCCGGCGATGAGCGAGCCCATGTCGAGCGCGAGCAGGCTCTTGTTCTTCAGGCTTTCCGGCACGTCGCCATCGACGATGCGGCGGGCGAGGCCCTCCACGATCGCGGTCTTGCCAACGCCCGGCTCGCCGATGAGCACGGGATTGTTCTTGGTGCGGCGCGCCAGCACCTGGATGGTGCGGCGAATCTCCTCGTCGCGGCCGATGACCGGGTCGAGCTTGCCGTCGCGCGCCGCCTGGGTGAGGTCGCGGGCATATTTCTTCAGCGCGTCATAGGCGTTCTCGGCGGTCGCCGTATCGGCGGTCCGGCCCTTGCGCAGCGCTTCGATGGCGGCATTCAGATTCTGGGGCGTCACGCCGGTGCGAGCGAGAATCTTGCCGGCCTCGGTCTCCTTCTCGATGGAGAGGGCAAGCAAAAGCCGCTCGACGGTAACATAACCGTCGCCCGCCTTCTTGGCCGCCTGCTCGGCCGCCTCGAATACGCGCGCCAACGGCTGGCTGAGATAGACTTGGCCGGAGCCGCCCTGGACCTTGGGCAGCTTGCGCAGGGCCGCTTCCACCTCGTCGCGCACCTGGGTCGGGTTGCCGCCGGCCCGCTGGATGAGACCGGAGCATAGGCCCTCGGGATCATCGAGCAGCACTTTCAGCAGATGCTCGGGCGCGAATTGCTGATTGCCCTCGCGCACCGCGAGCGACTGGGCCGACTGGACGAAACCGCGCGCGCGTTCGGTGTAGATTTCGAAATTCATATCGTTCCTCCTCGGCGCCCCCGTCGCCTCGAAAAAGCACGACGGAGAACGATCGGATGCGGCTCCGGTATCCCCGGCCGCCGCAGCGGTCGCGCTTGGCGCGCCGCCGTAAGGGGATGTGGGGATGCCGGATGCACAGCGGAAGGGGGTGATACCCCTCCGTCGGCGGGAATTTTCTACCGCGGGCGCAGGGACGCCTTGATGCGGATCACACGCTTGCGCATCGGCGGACGGCGCCGTGCCGAACCACCCTTGACCCGACCGCACCGCAATGCGAGCCATAGACATTGCGCCAGTCGAGGACCCCTATCCATGAGCGCGCCGGCCGCGACCCTCATCGCCATCAACCGGTATCCGGTGAAGGGCTTTTCTCCCGAACCGATGGAGTCCGTGCAACTGCAGGCCGGCCATTTCTTTCCCGGCGACCGACTCTATGCGGTGGAGAACGGCCCGAGCGGCTTCGATCCCGCCGCGCCCGCCTATAAGGAAAAGACCGCCTTCGTGGTGCTCATGCGCAATGCCCGCATCGCCGCCCTGCGCACGCGCTACGATCCCGCCAGCAAGGTGTTCACCCTCTCGAGGGATGGTGCGGAACTCGCGCGGGGCGATCTCTCCACCGACGCCGGGCGGGCGGCTATCGAGAATTTCCTCACGCGCTTCATGGACAGCGAGGCCCGCGGCCCGCTGAAGCTGCTCACCGCTCCGGACGGCCACCGCTTCATGGATTCCCTCCGCGCGGGCTTCGTCTCGCTGCTTAATCTCGCCAGTGTGCGCGACCTGGAGGCGAAGATGGGCGCTGAGATCGATCCCATCCGCTTCCGCATGAACCTGCATCTGGACGGTCTGCCGGCCGGCGCCGAGCTGGAGCTTGCGGGCCACACCCTGGCTATCGGCGATCAGGTGCGCCTGGAAGTGCTCAAGCGCACCGAGCGCTGTGCCGCCACCAGCGTCAATCCCACCACCGCCGAGCGCGACCTCAATATCGTGAAGGGCCTCGCCAAGAGCTACGGCCACACCGATTGCGGCATCTATGCCAAGGTGGTGGCCGGTGGGCGCATCGCGCCGGGCGACGCCATTCGCTTGGTGCAACCGCGCCTCGACCTCGCATGAGCGCCCACGGCCTGCTCATCGCCGCTCCGCGATCGGGCTCGGGAAAGACCACGGTCACGCTCGGCTTGCTCGCCGCCTTCGCGCGACGCGGGGTGAAGGTGCGCGCCGCAAAATCGGGGCCTGACTATATCGACCCCGCCTTCCATGCCGCCGCCACCGGCCGGCCCGGCCTCAATCTCGACAGCTGGGCCATGCCGCCCACACTGCTGGAGACCCTCGCGGCGGACGCGGCGGCGGGCGGCGAACTGCTGGTGGTGGAAGGGGCCATGGGCCTGTTCGACGGCGTGCCCGGCATGGAGGGCCGCTCCGGCGCAGGCGCGGATGTGGCCGCGCTCCTGAATATCCCGGTGCTGCTGGTGCTCGATGTCTCCGGCCAGTCGCAAACCGCCGCCGCCGTGGCGCGCGGCTTTGCCACCCATGATCCGCGCGTGCGGATCGGCGGGCTGATCCTCAACCGGGTCGGCAGCGAACGGCATACCCGCCTCGTCACCCAATCCATGGCGCCGCTCGGCCTGCCGGTGCTCGGCGCCATTCCCCGCACCGACACCCTGGTGCTGCCCGAGCGCCATCTCGGCCTCGTCCAGGCGGGGGAGCATGCGGACCTTGCCGCCCGCTATGCGGCGCTCGCGGACATGGCGGAAGCCCATTGCGACCTCGACGCCATCCGCACCCTCGCCGCGCCGCTCGCCGCCCTGCCCGCGCACGACGGGGCGCCGAACCTGCCGCCGCCCGGCCAGCGGATCGCGCTCGCGCAGGACGCGGCCTTCAGCTTCGTCTATGCGCACCTGCTGCAATCCTGGCGGCAGAGGGGCGCGGAGATCCTGCCCTTCTCGCCCCTCGCCGACGAAGCGCCGGACCCGAGCTGCGATGTCTGCTGGCTGCCGGGCGGCTATCCCGAGCTCCACGCCGGCACGCTGGCGGCGGCGGCACGCTTCAAGGCCGGCGTGCGGGCATTCGCGCGGGCAAAGCCGGTGCATGGGGAATGCGGAGGCTACATGGCCCTCGGCGCGGCGCTCACCGACGCCTCGGGCACCGCGCATGAGATGCTCGGCCTGCTCGGCCTCGAGACCAGCTTCGCCAAGCGCAAGATGAACCTCGGCTATCGCGAGGCGCGCCTGATCGCCCCCTCCCCGCTGGGCGCCGCGGGCGGGCGCGTGCGCGGGCACGAATTCCATTATGCCACCATCCTCACGCGCGGCGCCGACGCCCCCCTGGCGGAGCTGAGCGATTCCCAGGACCAGCCGCTCGGCCCCTCCGGCAGCCGGCGGGGAACGGTGACAGGCGCCTTCTTCCACGCCATCGCCCCCACGGCATAGGCGCACGCGCCGCACAGACCTCTTTGTGAAGATTTGCGCTTACCGCATGTCTAGCCGACGGTATCGGCGCTATACTTCGCGTCGTGAGAGAGCCGGAACGGCCAACCGAGGAAACGCAGACCCGAAGGGGAGCGCCACATGCGGTGTCAGATGAAGGACGACGATTTTCGCGAGGCCATCCTGGAAATTGCGGGGGCCAAAGCCGGACAGGCGATCATCATTCAGGTGGTCGGCGGCACGACCATCACCGGCTATGCCCCGCTAAGCGTCGGCCGTGATTATCTGCGGTGCCAGATCGCCGGCGGCGAGAATCAGAAGGAACAGATCGTCCCGCTGCATTCGATCACCTGCGTTCGCTGACCGGCGGTACGCAACCTCACATCCGCCTTGCCCGAGGCCGCCCCGCACACGGTGCGGCTGTTCGGACACTTTTGCTTGTTCAAAGACCCGTATCCTCAGGAGCACCCAATGCCCGCTCTCGCCCCCATCCCCGGCAATGCGCCCGCCTTCCCCCTGATGCGCGAACAGATCCTCGTGGCCGGACAATGGATCGACGCCGACAGCGGCAGCACGATCACCGTATCGAACCCGGCCACCGGCGACCTGCTGGGGACGGTGCCGGACGCAGGCGCAGCGGAAACGCGGCGGGCCATTGAAGCCGCCGCGAAGGCGCTGCCCGCCTGGCGCGCCAAGACCGCCGCGGAGCGCGCCACCCTGCTGCACAAGCTGGCAGACCTGATCCTCGCCAACCAGGAAGAGCTTGCCTCCATCCTGACCAGCGAGCAGGGCAAGCCGCTCGCCGAGGCCCGTGGCGAAATCGGCGCTTCGGCCGCTTACGTGCGGTGGTTCGCGGAGGAAGCCCGGCGCCTGTATGGCGACGTGATCCCCTCCCCCTGGGCCGGCCGCCGCATCCTCGTCACGAAGGAGCCCGTGGGCGTGGTCGCGGCGATCACCCCGTGGAACTTCCCCTCCTCCATGCTGTCGCGCAAGATCGGCGCGGCGCTGGCGGCGGGCTGCACCGTGGTGTGCAAGCCCTCCGAGCTCACCCCCTATTCGGGCCTCGCCTGGGGCGTGCTGGCGGAGAAGGCCGGCATTCCGGCGGGCGTCATCAACATCATCATCGGCGACGCGAAGGCCATCGGCGGCGAGATGACCTCGAACCCGATCGTCAAGAAGGTGACCTTCACCGGCTCCACGCCCGTTGGCAAGCTGCTCATGAAGCAGTCCGCCGACACGATGAAGAAGATCTCCATGGAACTCGGCGGCAACGCGCCCTTCCTGGTGTTCGACGATGCCGACGTGGACCTGGCCGTGGAGCAGGGCATCGCCTCCAAATACCGCAATTCCGGCCAGACCTGCGTGTGTACCAACCGCTTCTATGTCCAGGCCGGCGTCTATGACGCATTCGTCGAAAAATTCGCCGCCGCCTCCAAGAAGCTGAAGATCGGCAACGGCTTCGACGACGGCGTGGTGGCAGGTCCCCTGATTGAGGAGAAGGCGGTCGCCAAGGTGGAGCGCCTGCTGAAAGATGCGGTGGACAAGGGCGGCAAGGTCGTCACCGGCGGAAAGCGCAGCCAGCTCGGCGGCACCTTCTTCGAGCCGACCGTGATCGCCAACGCCACCGCCGACATGGCGTTCGCTCGCGAGGAAATCTTCGGCCCCATGGCCCCGGTGTTCAAGTTCGAGACCGAGGAAGAGGCTGTCCGGCTCGCCAATGCCACCGAATATGGCCTGGCCTGCTATTTCTTCACCAAGGATCTCGGCCGTGCGTTCCGGGTGGCCGAGGCGCTGGAATATGGCCAGGTGGGCGTCAATGCCGGCGTCATCACCTCCGAAGTCGCGCCGTTCGGCGGATATAAGGAGAGCGGCGTCGGCCGCGAGGGCTCCAAATACGGCTGCGACGAGTATCTGAACATCAAGTACATGTGCATCGCCGGCCTCTGAGCCAGCAGGCACCCTACGGAATGAGGCGGGGCGCTACGGCGCCCCTTTTCGTTGGAGATGGCGCCCGCGCGACGGGACGTGCTTTTCTGATCCCGTCCGATGCCGACCGCTCATTCCCGGAAACCGCCATGCCGCTTCTCCCCTTGCGCGCCTGCGCCGCACTTCTTCTGATCGTGATGAGTGCCACCGCTTGGCCCGCCCATGCTGAGCCGCTGGCGGTTAAGGTGCGCAACGAGAGCGAGCCGGTGCTGTGCGCGGAGAAGGATAATGTGGCGCTGACCTTCTCCTCCCCCGAGGTGCGCCGGTTCCGCATCCAGGCGGTGCATCCGGCCTATCTCGGCGCCCTCGTCGCCGACCGCACCGAACCCAATTGGACTGCCTGCGACATGAGCGGCGACCCCGCCTTCCCGGCCGCGCCGAAGCGGGTCACCTTCTTCGAGACGCCGGACCTCTGGCTCACCGGCTACACCTTTCCGGCCTTCTGGCGTCCCGCCGACGTTCCTGTGCGGGTGGGAGACACGGTCACGCAGGGCCTGCACATGGTGCAGCTCTGGGTGCGCAGGGACGAGCGCGCCGAAGAGGTGCTGGTGGTCTATCCGCCCGATGGCTATTGGCGCGCCCGCCCGCTGACCCCCGCCCATCTCGCCAACACCGCCTATGGCACCTCCTTCCTGCTCGGCCCGGTGGAGACCGAGGGACGGCCCCTGGTGAAGCTGAAGGAGATCGCCTTCGATCCGGCGACGCGCACCTTCACCCTTGCGTTCGCAGGCGGCGGATCGGCACGGCTTTCCGTAAAGGGTCTCGACCGTGACGAGATGGTGCTGGATGTGGTCTTCGACGCCGCGGTGGAAGGGAAGCCGTTCGCGGCGCTGCGCTCCATGTACGTCACCGCCTTCAACGCCGACGTGGCGCGGGTCGCCTGGCGCGCACCCGGCATGAAGGGCTGGGGCGAAGGCGACATTTTGGATTTCAAGGGCGGCCCGGTGCTGGACCTATGGGCGGGCCGCCTCGTGCCGTCGCGCCACAATACCAGCGCCCCGGATATGGTCTTCGGCCCGTTCTCCGGAAAATGACCCCGCGCGCCGCGGCGCACGGCGATGCGCGCGCCAAATCACGAGCGACGCGCGATTACCGTCTGCGGCGTTCTCACTTCCCCTTTTTGCTGGCCTTCGCTTTTCCGTTCCGCGCTTTCGGCGCTTTCCTTGGCTTGCCCCGCGCGGCGCTTTTCGTCTCATCTGACGCGCGGGCCCAGTTGCGCTCGGGAATGCCGATATCGCTGCGCTTCAAGAGATAATCGAGCCCGCCGACGCGGTACCAGCGATAGCCGTAGCCCTCGAGATAAACGCAATGCCGCCCGCTCCTGTCGGCCTCGCTGTGGCTGTTGGCGAGCACGTCCACCAACGAATTGCCCTCCTCGCCCATCTCCACATCCAGCTCGATCTCCAGCGGCGAGGGGCACAGGTTGAGGATGGTCACGACCGAATTGTTGCGCCAGTCGTAGCGGACGGCGAGGACGGCGGGATTTCCCGTTTCCAGCAGTTTGAAATCGCCCCAGCCGATTTCCGGCATCTCCGTCCGCATGCGGATCATGCGTTCCATCCAGTTGAGGAAGGAATTGGGATCGCGCCGCTGCGCCGCGACATTCACGTGGGAATAGCCGTAGGGCCCCTCGCTGATCACCGGAAGCACCGGCGTCTGGCCCTTGGTGAACCCGCCGTTCGGCTCGGTGGACCATTGCATGGGCGTGCGGGCGCAATTGCGCTCCGGGAGGGAAAGGTCGTCCCCCATGGCGATCTCGTCGCCATAGCGCAGCACCGGCGTTCCCGGCAGCGAGAACATGAGGCAATAGGCCAGTTCCAGCCGCGAGCGGTCGCCCTCGAGCATGGGCGCCAGCCGCCGGCGAATGCCGCGGTCGTAGAGTTGCATGTTCTTTTCGGGACCGAAGGCCGCGAAGACCTCCGCCTGCTCCGCCTTGCCCAGGCGGCCGAGGTCCAGCTCGTCGTGATTGCGCAGGAATTGGCCCCATTGAGCGGTCGCCGGACGGCCCTTGGTGGCCAGCATGGCCTTTTTCAGCGGCGCCGCGTCCGCCGCCGCCAGGGCATAGAAGGAGGCCTGGTTGACCTGGAAATTGAACATCATGTGCATGCGGTCGCCGTCGCGGCCGAAATAGTCGAAATTCACCTCGGGGAGCACATTCGCCTCCGCCAGCACGATGCAATCGCCCTGGCGCCATTGCAGGAACTCGCGGAAGGTGCGCAGCAGCTCGAAGCGCTCCTTCGGCTTGGTCACGCTGGGCCCCTTCTCCGCGATGACGAACGGCACCGCGTCCATGCGAAAGCCGCTGACCCCGAGTTCGATCCAAAAGCCCATTACCTTCAGGATTTCCGCCACCACCTGCGGATTCTGCGTGTTGAGATCCGGCTGGAAATCGTAGAAGCGATGGAAATAATAGGCACCGGCCTCGGCGTTCCGGGTCCAGGTGCTTTTTTGCACGCCGGGAAAAACCATGCCTTCGTTGGCATTCTTTGGCTTGGTCTTCGACCAGACATACCAGTCGCGATACATGGAATGGGGATCGGCGCACGCCTCCTTGAACCAGGGGTGCTGGTCCGAGGTGTGGTTGACGACGAGATCGATCAGCACCCGCATGCCGCGCTGCTTGGCGGCATGGGTGAATTCCACAAAGTCGCCCAAGGTGCCGTAGCGCTCATCGACGCTATAATAATCGGAGATGTCGTAGCCGTCGTCGCGGCCGGGGGATTTCTGGAACGGCGCCAGCCACACCGCCGTCACGCCGAGGCCGTGGAGATAATCCAGGCGCCGCATCAGGCCGGGAAAATCCCCGACCCCGTCGCCGTTGGAATCCATGAAGGTGCTGACGTTGAGGGAATAAAGAACCGCGTTTTTATACCACAAGTCGTTGATCATGGGCGCGCACCCCGGCGCCCGATGCGCCACACGGGCAACCGCTTGCGGTGGCGATGGTTCCCGTGGATCTTCCTGGGGCGGCTGGAAGCCAGTGCGCCGCCCGCCATTGCCCTTCCGCCGTGTCGGTGCTAAGAACGCGCCCTTCTCAAGGACGGCAACGCCGATCCAGCCGACCGGGCCGAGAGCCCGGAGGTCCCCGCCCGACAGCGCTGTGCGCCCTCGGGCGTGATCTGCGTTGCGCCCGTGCTTGGGGAAAGCCCTTCGGCGATGAGCCGGAGATCACCGGACGGACCCATGTTCGACAGCCTTTCCGACCGCCTCGGCGGTATACTCGACAAGCTCAAGCGTCGCGGCTCACTCACCGAGGCCGACGTCGCCGAAGCCATGCGCGAGGTTCGGCGCGCCCTGCTCGAAGCGGACGTGGCGCTCGATGTGGTGCGCGAATTCACCGACAAGGTGCGCGCCCGCGCTGTCGGTGCGGAAGTCATCAAGTCGGTGACGCCCGGCCAGATGGTGGTCAAGATCGTCCATGACGAGCTGGTGGCCGTGCTGGGTTCGGACGCCGATCCGATCGACCTGCACGCCGCCGCGCCCGTGCCCATGCTGATGGTCGGCCTCCAGGGCTCGGGCAAGACCACCACCACCGCCAAGATCGCCAAGCGCCTCACCGAGCGCGGCAAGCGGCGCGTGCTGATGGCCTCGCTCGACACCCGCCGCCCCGCCGCCATGGAGCAGCTCGCCACCCTCGGCACGCAGGTCGGCGTCGCCACCTTGCCGATCGTTCCGGGCCAGAGCGCGGTGCAGATCGCCAAGCGCGCCATCGAGGCGGCGAAGTTCGGCAATTACGACGTCGTCATGCTCGACACCGCGGGCCGCGTCACGCTCGACGAAGCGCTGATGGCGGAGGTGGCCGAGGTGAAGGCCGCCACCAACCCGCACGAAATCCTGCTGGTGGCCGACAGCCTCACCGGCCAGGACGCGGTGAACACCGCCAAGGCCTTCGACGGCCGGGTCGGCATCACCGGCATCGTCCTGACGCGCGCGGACGGCGACGGGCGCGGCGGCGCGGCGCTCTCCATGCGCGCGGTCACCGGCAAGCCCATCAAGCTGCTCGGCACTGGCGAAAAGATGGACGCGCTGGAGGATTTCGATCCCCGCCGCGTGGCCGGACGCATCCTCGGCATGGGCGACGTGGTCGCCCTGGTCGAGAAAGCCGCCGAGAATATCGACATCGAGAAGGCGAAGGCGGTCGCCGAGAAGATGCGCAAGGGCGCATTCGACCTCGAGGACCTGCGCGACCAGCTGGCCCAGATGCAGAAGATGGGCGGCATGACTGGCGTGCTCGGCATGCTGCCTGGCATCGCCAAGGTGAAGAACCAGATCGCCTCGGCCAATCTGGACGACAAGGTCTTCAAGCGGCAGACCGCCATCATCAATTCCATGACCCGCCAGGAGCGGCGCAACCCGAAGGTGCTCGATGCCTCGCGCAAGCGCCGGGTCGCGGCCGGTTCCGGCACCAAGGTGGAGGAGATCAACCGCCTGCTGAAGATGCACCGCCAGATGGCCGACATGATGAAGGCTATGGGCGGCGCGGCCGGAAAGCGCGGCCCCATGGCGGGCCTCGCTAGCATGTTCGGCATCGGCGCCGGCGGCCCCTCGCCGGAAATGCTTCAGCAGATGGCGGAAAAGATGCCGGGCGGCATGCCCGGCGCCGGCAGCGGCGGTCTCCCGCCGAATTTTCCGGGCCTGGGCGGCGGCCTTCCGGCCAAATTCCCCGGCCTGCCCAAGGGCCCCGGTCTCCCCGGGCTCGGGGGGCCGAAGAAGAAATAGCGTTTCACTCCATTCTCGCCGCCGCCCGCCCCGGATGCTCGGGGCACGGCGCGCGGCGCTGGAAAATACCGACGAACCTAAAGACAGAGTTTTGAAAGGAAGACCAAAATGTCCCTGAAGATCCGGCTCGCCCGCGGCGGCGCCAAGAAGCGGCCCTATTATCGCATCGTGATCGCCGACGCCCGTTCGCCGCGTGATGGCCGCTTCATCGAGAAGATCGGCACCTTCAACCCGC
Source organism: Roseixanthobacter pseudopolyaromaticivorans (assembly GCF_043195145.2). Lineage (NCBI taxonomy): Bacteria > Pseudomonadati > Pseudomonadota > Alphaproteobacteria > Hyphomicrobiales > Xanthobacteraceae > Roseixanthobacter > Roseixanthobacter pseudopolyaromaticivorans. The sequence goes on along the minus strand of NZ_CM195539.1, from coordinate 206,168 downwards.
TTCTCGCCAAGGATTCGGCCGAACGTGTCGTGCTCGACGTGGAGAAGGCCAAGGCCTGGCTCGAAAAGGGCGCCCAGCCCACCGACCGCGTGGCCCGCTTCCTCGATGCCCAGGGCCTGCTCAAGCGCGACGCCCGCTCCAACCCCAAGAAGGGCGAGCCCGGCAAGAAGGCCCAGGAGCGCGCCGCCGAGCGTGCCAAGGCCGCGGAAGCTGCGGCTGCTGCCGCTGCCGCCGGCACGGAAGCCTCCGCCGAGTGAGGCTTTGCGCCGGGCCTTGCGTCCGACGCCCTGACGACCCGGCAGGGCGCTTCCACCTTTTGGAAGCGCCCCCGCCTTTCTTCGCCCGGACCGCCCGGCGATCTGGCAGAAGCATTCCATGACAGACCAAATCCTGATCGCCCGTATCGGCGCGCCCCACGGCGTGAGGGGCGAGGTGCGCCTGTTCGCGTTCGGCGAGGACCCCCTCGCGCTACGGCGCTACAAGCTTTCCACCGCCGGCGGCAAGCGCATCCGCATCCTCTCCCTGCGTGAGGCGAAGGATCATTTCGTCGCCCGCATCGACGGCGTGGCTGACCGGACCGCCGCCGAGGCCCTGACCAATACCGACCTGTTCGTGGCCCGCGCCGACCTGCCGCCACCGGAAGAGGACGCCTTCTATCATGCTGACCTCATCGGCCTCGCGGTGGAAGACGAGGCCGGCACGCGCCTCGGCGCGGTGACCGCGCTGCACGATTTTGGCGCCGGAGACATTCTCGAATATTTGCCCGAGGGCGGCGGCAAGACCCGCCTCGTGCCCTTCACCAAAGCCGCCGTGCCGGTGGTGGACCTTGCCGCCCGGCGGGTCGTGGTGGTGGAGGACACCGAGGAGGAAGCGCCGCCGGAAGGCGCCAGCGACGATGTCGAGGAAGGCGAGGAATAGGCAGCGCCATTTGACGCCGCGGCCGCCTTCCCCCATCACAGCGCCATGATGTTTCGCGCCTCCGTTCTCACCCTCTATCCCGAGATGTTTCCGGGCCCCCTCGGCCATGCGCTGGCCGGAAAGGCGCTGGCGGCGGGCCTGTGGGCGATGGAGGCGGTGCAGATCCGCGACCATGCCCACGACAGGCACCGCTCCGTTGACGATACCCCGGCCGGCGGCGGCCCCGGCATGGTGATGCGCGCCGACGTGCTCGCGGCTGCCATCGATGCGGTCTCCCCCGAAGGCGATCCCCGCCCGCGCCTGCTCATGACCCCGCGCGGCCGCCCGCTGACCCAGGCCCGGGTGCGCGACCTCTCGGCGGGCCCTGGCGCGGTGATCCTGTGCGGCCGGTTTGAGGGCGTGGACGAGCGCGTGATCGCCGCGCGCCAGCTGGAGGAAATCTGTGTCGGCGACGTGGTGCTCTCCGGCGGGGAAAGCGCGGCGCTGCTTCTGCTCGATGCCTGCGTGCGGCTCATTCCCGGCGTCATGGGCAGGATCGAGAGCGGAACGGACGAGAGCTTCTCCGCCGGCCTGCTGGAATATCCCCAATACACCCGCCCGCAGCTGTTCGAGGGCACGCCGATCCCCGACGTGCTCACCAGCGGCGATCACGCCCGTATCCGCGCCTGGCGCCGGTCGGAAGCGGTGAAGGCGACGCGCGCGCGTCGGCCCGACCTGCTCGGCCCGGACGATCAGGACGGGATGTGACGGCGCGGCGCGCGCCCGATGCGCGTGTGACGCCTGCATGAACAAAGGGCATGACAGGCGCAGCGTTCTGCGGTATAGCCGCGCCGTCCCCCTAATTTAAAACGACACGATGTGGCGCCGGGGCAACCCAGTCCTCGGGCTGGCGGCGTATGGCGACCGCATGAAAGTTGGTGACACATGAACATCATTCAGACCCTCGAAGCAGAACAGGCCGCCCGCCTCGCTGAAAAGCGGCCCACCCCGGACTTCCAGCCCGGCGATACCGTGATCGTCAATGTGAAGGTCGTGGAAGGCGAGCGCACCCGCGTGCAGGCCTATGAAGGCGTCGTGATCGCCCGCAACGGCGGCGGCCTCAACGAGAGCTTCACCGTCCGCAAGATTTCCTACGGCGAAGGCGTGGAACGCGTGTTCCCGGTCTATTCGCCGCTGATCGATTCCATCAAGCTGGTGCGCCGGGGCAAGGTGCGCCGCGCGAAGCTCTATTATCTGCGCGACCGCCGCGGCAAGTCCGCCCGTATCGCCGAGCGCACCGATCGCCGCGACGAGAGCGGCAAGAAGATCAAGTCCGCTTCGAAGTGAGACCTCGCCGAGCCTGAAGGTTCGGCGCGCTTTTCACGCCGTCGGGTTCGCCCGGCGGCGTTTTTTATTGCCGCCGTGCCGGCACCGCGGAGCGATGCCGCGCGGCGTGCTTCTGCGCTAGGATCGCCGGCATGAAATGCTTGGCGCTCATCCCGCTTGCCCTTGCCCTGGCTTCGCTCGCCACGCCGCTGGCGGCGCAGCCGCAGGGCCGGTGCGGCGGGGATATCGCGACACGCCAGGACGGTGCCGCCCGCGTGACCGTGGGCGATCTGGCGGTGAACGGCGAAGCGCAGCGCCTCGTCCTACTGTCGCCGCCCACACCCCGCGCCACCCTTTTGATGCTGCCCGGAGGCGCCGGCAAGGTCGGCATCCGGTGCGACGGCACTTTGGCGCATCCGGCCAACTTCCTCGTGCGCACCCGCGCGCTGTGGCTCGCGCGCGGATATGCCGTGCTCATTCCGGACGCCGCCGGCGACCGCACCCTGCGCGGCCGGCGCAGCACTCCGGCCTATGCGCAGACCGTCCGCGCGCTGGTCGCCTTCGCCAAGGGGCATGCCGGCGGGCCGGTGATCCTCATGGGAACGAGCCAGGGCTCCATCGCCGCGATGAATGCGGCAGCCGATCTGCGAGAGGGGGAAATCGCCGGGCTGGTGCTCACGGAATCGGTCTCGCGCCTCGGCGGCAGCGGGGAAACCGTGTTCGACGCCCATCCTGAGCAAGTCAATGTGCCCGTTCTGGTGGTCGCCAACACCGACGATGCCTGTTTCGTCGCTCCGCCGCAGGACGCCCCGAAGATCGTGGCGCAGCTCACGCACGCGCCATCCGTGCGCTTGCTGAGCGTCTCCGGCGGGGTGCTGAAGAGCAAACCCTGCGGCTCGCTCTCCCCACACGGCTATTACCGGATCGAGGACACCACGGTCGCGGCGATCGCGGCGTGGATCGATGCCCATCTGAAATAAAGCGGCCTCAAGTGGCGGCGCTTTCCAGCAGGCGCGCAAGAAGGCCGTCGGGGTCTGCCTCGAAGGCACCGCGCACGCGGGCGAGGGCCGCAGCGCCGCCGCCGCGATGGCCCGCGCCGCCCACGTGCAGCCATGTGTCGGTCAGCAGATATGGCTCGCGGCCGCCCACCTCGTTCGGGAGATACACCTCGCGCGTCTGCGCGTGGCGGATGCTCTCCAGCGGCATCCGCCGATACAGGCGATGCCAGTTCTGCCCGCCGGTATCGAGGGTCAGAGGCGTGTCGGTGCCGAAATCCAGCGCCATTGCGGCGGTGGCGGCATAATCGAACACGCTGTAGCCGGGCCAAAGGAACCAGCAGCCGAACCGCTCCCCGTGCCGCACCATGCCGTAGGCCGGCTGGGCGGTGACGCGGGTTTCGAAATCATCCATGGCGAGCGGCACGAGGTCATGGTCCAGCAGCGCGAACACCTTGGGCGCGGCGGGCCGGATGAGGTTGTGATAGATCCAGTTCAAAGCCACCGCGTGGCTGCGCGAGCCGTTCGAGCTGAATTGCCCGAGAGGGGCGCGCGGCAGCGGGCAATAGATGTGGCCGCGGCGGGCGCACAAGGCGGCGATGCGCGCGCGGGCCTGCGCATTGTTGGAATTGTCGCACACCACCAGCGGCGTGCCCGGCAGGAAATGGGCCATCGCCTCGGACAGCAGCGCGATGGCTTCCGGCAGGTTGAAGGCGATGGTGAAGGCCAGCGTGCCGCCGCGATACGCGGCAAGGGCGCGCTGCACCTCGTCCTGGCCGGGCGCGCGGAACCGGCGATAGACGAGATCCACGAGAATGTTGCGCCCCCGCCGGGCGCCATGCGCCAGCGGTGCGGCCCGCATCCATTCCTGTGGTGAATAATGCCTTAACGCGCGCATGGGATCGCGTTTTCGCGGGCGAGCCGCCCGCCGTCAAGGCGCCGTTTGTAAGCAAATGTCACTGGTCATCCGCCGGCCCTCGGCAATAGCAGGTGCCGCAGGCCCGCGGGGTCCACCCCCCGGCCCTCGTTCTGCGCGACGCCGTAAAGGCGCACCTCGCCCTTGCCGTCGGCGCGCGGATAGGTGCCGATGAGCTTGAACGCCTCCGCCGCCCCCTCCAGCGCGGCGCGCACCTGCGCGGTCTGCGGCACCGCCGCCGCGGCAGGGGTCGTCTCCAGGACCAGGAAGGCCACTCCGCTGTCGCTCAGCATGCGGGCAGTCGCCTGGCCGTCGGTGCCCGGCGCGGGCATCGAGGCCAGAAGGCGCCGGACGGGCACCACGAAAGCGGTGCGGGCCGTATCCTGCTGGGCGACGGCGGCGATCAACGCGCCTTCCCCCTTCTCGTCCGCGGCGACCAGGATCAGTGGGGCCGCGGCGCCCCGCTCCAGAATCGCGCGGGCCGCGGGGATCATGCCGATCGGCGCTTTCGATAGGGGCGTGAGGAGCGCCGGCAATGCCGCGAGCAGCATCACCATGGACACCATCAGCCCGGACAAGGTCGGCCATCCGGTGGTTACGAGGCCGATCAGGCGCATGCCGCCATAGGCCGCGAGCATCACCAGGGGCACCACTGCCGGCAGGAGATGGCGGGCGTCGGGGGTGAGCGGCACCAGGACGCAGCCGAGCAACACCGTTCCAGCGAACGCGGTCAGGGCCGCGAACAGGTTGGCGGGTGCGGCCCCGTCCCGCCAGCCGGAGAGGAGGGCCGACAGCGCGCCGAACCCAGCCAGGGCGAGGATGAGCGAGGTCAGGCCCGCCGTCAGCGCCGTGCCATAGAAGGGCGCGGCGATTCGCGCGAAGCCGAGCCCCCATCCGCCGGCAAAATGCCCCGCCACCAGGGGATAGGTGCCGACGATCCAAGGACCCGCCAGCACCAGCATGAGCGCGTAAGGCAGATAAAATCCGGCGCGGCGCATCAGGCGCAGGCGCCGGGCGACCAACACGCCGAGCGGTGGCAGGAGAACCAGCACGATCATGCCGAAATCGGTGAGCATGGCCGCGCTCGCCAGCAGGCCGAAACCCGCCGCAGCGCCCCATCCGCCGGTCTCCAGATAGCGCCAGAAGGCCAGCGCCGCGAGAAAGGCGAGCAGCGCCGCCGGCATATCCAGCGAAACGACGAGAATCGCCTCCCGCAGCGGCGTCAAGGCGAGCAGCACCGCGCAGACCGCCACCCCGGGCAGCGGGCCGAGCCGGCCTGCGGTGACGAAACCGGCGCTCACCACCAGAATCGCGGCCATGAGGCAGGGCAGCACCAGGGCGGCGGGCGTCGAAGGCGAAACCGCCAGAAACCACGCGCCTTCCAGCAGATAATAAAGCGGCGGGTTCAGCCCCAGTGCGACCCGCGGATACTGCAGGAAGAAGGTCTCGATGAAGGCGAACAAAGGCGGAAAGTGCGCGCGCACATAATCCGCGAAAAGAAGGCCGGTGACATAATGCCCCGCCTCCTGCGCCTCGGTCGCGGAAAATTCTGCGAAATAGGCGCCGGACGCACGTTGCTGGAGCGCCAGCAGCACCATGACGAAGGCCGCGAAAATGGCGAACAGCAGCGCTTGGAGGGCGGAGCCCACAAGCGCCCTGATCCGGTCGTCCCCGCCCTTGTGCGCCACAAACACCCCCGCGTCACGAAGCCCCTTGCCAGAAGGCCGCGAGGGCTTTCTAAAGTCCGGCAAGGGCGCCGTCCATGCCCGCGCGGAGCAAAGCCATGAGCGCGATCCAAACCTGGTTTGGCGGTTTCGCCTGGGGCGCCGTGTTCGGCATCGTCGGCGCCACGACAGCAGGGATCGTGCTGTTCCGCCCCGACATCGTCGAGCGCATCACCATGGAACGCCCGGCCCCGCCCGCTCCGCAGGCCGTGGCATCAGCCCCGCAGGCACCGGCGCCTACCCGTCCGTCCGAGATCCGCCCGACCTCCACCGCCCCGAAACCCGCTGCGCCGGTGGCACCGCAGGCCGCCCCGCTGGCCGCGCCGGCCCCCGCCCCGGCTGCCGCCGCGCCAGCAGCGAAGGCGCCGCCCTTTATCGTCAATTCACGCACCACAGCGGCGCTGGAGCAGGCGTTCGCGCCGCCGCGCGCCTTTGCCCGCAATGACGAACTGGTGGTGCGCGGGCGCAACATGAACGCCGAGCCGGTGGACTTCAACCTGCGCATCGACGATGCCAAGTCGAGCAATTGGAACAGCCGCTACAACCGGACCGATGCGGTGGCGCCCGGGCCGTTCGAGGTGCGGGTGCCGTTCGACGGCATCACCACCTCCGGCAAGGCAGAACTGGACATCAATTCCATCGTCCGCATCGTCGTGTTCTCGCAGAAAGGCGTGCTCGATATCGACAGCGTGCAGATCGAGACGCAAAAGCCTGCGCCCACGGCCGGCCAATCCTGGCTGCGCGGCGCGAAGACCACGGCCGAGCAGGAATTTAGCCCCGCTCTTTCGGTCGCCGCGAACCAGGGCTTCATCCTCTCCGGCACCAACCCTTCGGACAAGCCGCTGACCGTGAACCTGCGGGTGGACGATGCCGCCTCCAAGGATTGGAACTCGCGGGCCCAGACCAGCCTCAGCGTGCCGCCGGGCCCATTCGTGCTGCGCGCGCCCGCCTCGTCCTGGATCACGCCCGCCAAGACCCCGCTCGACCGCACGAAGATCCGCCGCGTGGTGGTGTTTGTCACCGACGGCGAGGGCCCGGTGATGCTGAGCGAACTGCGGCTCGATACCCTCACGCCCTGAGCATCGCCCACGACCGGGCTCAGAACCAAACCCCAAGCCTCAATTCGAGACGCGCGCTTGAGCGCCAGGAGCTGTGCGATGGGCAGGCTGCATGTGTGGGCGGGGGGCTTCGGATGGGGCGTCCTGCTCGGCCTCGTCGGCAGCGCGGCCGTCGGCCTGCTGGTGTTCCGCGCGGATCTCATGAGCGGGTCACGCACCGCCGCACAGGTCCAGACCTTAGCGGACGCCGGCGCGCCCGCCGCGGACCCGTCAGCCCCCTTCCTCACGAGCGCCACCACCACCGCTCAGCCGCTGGAGCTGCGGTTCGATCCGGCCCGCGCGGTGCCGCCGGAGCAGGATCTGGTGATCCACGGCAGCAACGCGACCGGCCGCACGCTGCAACTGGTGCTGTGGATCGAGGACGGCCAGTCCGTGGACGGCCTGTCGCGCTTCGATGACGAACGCGATCTTGCCCTCGGCGCGTTCGAATGGCGTGTGCCGCTCGGCGCGCTGGAGACGCCCGGCGGCCGGCGCCTGGACCCGGCGGCGCTGACCCGCCTGCTGCTGTTCACGCCCGAGGGTGAACCCGCCGCCACGCTCGCCTCCCTCACCATCGCGCCGCCGGTGCCTGCCGCACGGCCGGAACCGCCGCCGCCACCGTCGGCGATCGCGAGCGTACCGGATGGGCGCAGCTGGCTGGCTGGCGCGCGCACCACGGCGGTGCAGGAATTCGCTACCCCAGTCGCGTTCGACGCCGAGCAGGAAGTGGTGGTGCAGGGCGACAACACCACGGGTAAGCCGCTCACGGTCAATCTGCGCATCGACGACGTCTCTTCGACCGACTGGCATTCGCGCGGCTCGGCGGTGCAGACGGTGCCGCCCGGCCCGTTCGTGCTGCGCTCGCCGGTCTCCTCCTGGGTAACGCCCTCGAAGCGCCGGCTCGACCGCACGCAGATCAAACGGCTGATCGTGTTCGTGAACCCGCCCCAGCCGGGCATCGCGCTGGGCGACGTGCATGTGGAGAACGCCAATCCCCTGCCCGCAGGCGCGCTCGGCCTCAGGTTCGCGCCAACGCCCGACATCGCGGTGCCGGGCTTTGAAACCGTGCTGCCCAACGATCCGCGCCTCAGCCCCGGTGCCGGCGCGCTGGTGCGCACCCAGAATGATCCCTTGCTGTCGAGCGGCCTCAATGGCATCCGCACCATCACCGTGCCGTGGACCCGCAGCACCACCGCCACCGTATCGCTCTGGACCGAGGACCAGGGCGAATGGGAATATTTCCCCCATTCTCTGAACCGCACCATCACCATCGACGGGCAAGTGGTGCTCGACCAGCACTACACGCCCGAGGAATGGATCGACCAAGTGTATCGGCGCGGCCTGTGGAAGGAAGCGATGATCGACGGCGATCCCTGGTCGGTCTATGCGCGCGACCGCGGCGGGCTGGTGACCGCCACCGTGCCCGTGGTGGACGGCAAGATCGTAGTGGAGCTGGCCTCCGACCAGCCGCCGAACAATGGCTATATCGCCGCCATGGTGATCGCGCCCGGCGCCAGCACGGCCGCCGTGGACGCGGTGGAGGCCTGGCGGCGCCAGCGCTATGGCGAGCGCTGGCCGGTGCTCGACAAGCCGGTGGACCCGGCGCTTGCCAAGGGCGTAACCCTGCGCGCTTTGCCGGCGGGGACGCCGCGCAGCCAGCATCCCTTCTGGCGCGCCGACCTGCCGGTGGAAACCCGCGTGCGCGCGGCGCGCGGCAGCCTCGTGTCGGTGGATTTCCTCGCATTTTCCAACGTGGACGACCTCTCGGCCAATGTGTCCGTTTCCGCGCCGAACGGCATCACGCCACAGGTGCGCTGGGGGAAATGGACGTATATGCGGCGCGGTGTCGGTGAGAATGCCCTGGCCATCACCTCCGACGTGCTGGAGGGCGACCTCTCCTTGCTGCGCATCGCCAGCGGCATCCCGCGCCGGCTGAATGTGACGCTCACCGTGCCGGCCGACGCGCCCGCCGGCCCGCTGCCGGTGACGCTGACCCTGGATATCGCCGGCACCCAGGTCTCGGCGACGGCGGTGGTGGACGTGCTGCCCCTCACCCTGCCGCAGATCACCGAGCCGATCGGCTATTATCTCAACACGCCGCCCTATGAAGCCTGGTTCCGCCCCACTCCCGACCAGGCGGACCGGGAAATGGCCTGCGACTATGCCGCCTTGCGCAGCTTCGGCATGACCGGCATCTCGCCAGATCTGGTGACGCCCACGCCGGCGCAGCTGCCGCGCTACCTCCAGCAGACGCGCCTCGCGCGCGACGCCGGCTTCCGGCCGCCCTTTCTCGACTATACCTCGGTCAAGCGCCTGGACGCGACCGCCGGCACCACAGCGATGGCTGGCGAAGTCGCGGCGGCAGAGAAACAGCTTGCCGCCGCCGGCCTCCCCGCGCCGCTGTGGGCGATCACCGACGAGCCGGCGGACGAGCCGGCCGGCATTGCCGCTTTGCAACGGGTGCACGATGCCCTGAAGGCCCAGGCGCCCCAGGCGCAGCTCGCCGGCCAGCTCAACAATCCCAGCAATCGCAAGCTGCTGGGCCTATTCGACACGGTGCTGGTGAATTTCGGCTATGGGGTGAGCGCCGCCGGCTTTGCGGAACTGCAGGGCCGCGGTGTTACCCCTTGGCTTTACAACATGCTGGATTATCGCGCCGCCGCCGGTTTCCAGTTCTGGCGGATCGGCGCGCGCGGCTATCTGCAATGGCATGCGCGCGCGTTCACCGCCGATCCGCGCGACCCCACCGATGGGCGCGAGAGCGAATATGCCATCCTCCCGCTCAGTGCGAGCCGCTGCCAGCCGGTGCCCACGGTGGATGCGCGGCTGATCGAGACCGCCGACGGCATGGGCGACCTTCAGTGGCTGCACTGGCTGGAGGCGCAGGCCGCCAGCGACCCGGCCGCCAAGGCGTTGCGCGACGAGCTGTTCGCCGCCATTCCCGCGGACTGGCGCGACTATGCCAAGACCCCCCTGGAACTTTTTGCACTGCGCAAAAGGATCATGGACTTCGCCGCGGCCAGGGTTGAAAAATAGCGCGAGAGCGGCGCCTTGGCTTCAAGCCGGCCCGGCTTTTCCAAATGGCCCCAGCCCGCGGATCCCATGTCCAGCGATTTGACCCTGCGTATCGTGATCGTCGACGAAAGCCCGGTGCGCGCCGCCATCCTCAGCGAGGGGCTGCGCGAGGCAGGCTACGTCAACGTGCTGCGCGTCGAGGGCCACAAGAACCTGCTGGAGCGCATCTATGCCATCGATCCGGACGTGATCCTGATCGACCTGGAGGACCCGAGCCGCGACACCATCGAGCAGATGTTCCAGATGAGCCGCGAGGTGAAACGCCCCGTCGCCATGTTCGTGGACCAGTCCGACGGGAAGACCATCGAGGCAGCGATCGCCGCCGGCGTCGCCTCCTACGTGGTGGATGGGCTGCGCAAGGACCGCGTGAAGCCGATCCTGGAAACCACCATCTCCCGCTTCCGCGCCTTCGCCCGCCTCAAGGCGGAGCTGGAGGAGGCGAAGAGCCAGCTCGAGGAACGCAAGCTGGTGGACCGCGCCAAGCTGATCCTCATGAAGATGAAGAATATCGACGAGCAGGAGGCCTACGGCCTCATGCGCCGCACCGCCATGAACGAAAAGAAGCGGATGGTGGACATCGCCCAATCCGTCATCACCGCCGCGGAGATGTTGCGATGAGACGCCTCGCCATGGGGTTCATTCCCCTTACCGATGCCGCCGTGCTGATCGCCGCCGCCGAGCGCGGCTTCTCCATGGCCGAGGGGCTTGAGATCGATCTCCACAAGGAGGTCTCCTGGGCCAATATCCGCGACAAGGTGAATGTTGGCCTGCTGGACGGCGCCCACATGCTGGGTCCGCTGGCGATCGCCTCCTCGCTCGGGCTCGGCCATGTGCGGGTGCCGCTGGTGGTGCCGTTCGCGCTCAATCTCAACGGCAGCGCCCTCACCATCGCCAAGGACGTCTATGCCGAGATGGCCGACACCGGCATCGATCTGTCCACCGCGCCGGCAGCGGCACGTGCGCTCGGCCAGGTGGTGGCGCAGCGCCGCGCCGCCGGGCGTGATCCCCTGATCTTCGCCTCGGTCTACAGCTTCTCCACCCATACCTATCTGGTGCGCAATTTCCTAAAAGCCGGCGGCGTCGATCCGGATCGCGACGTGCGCCTCGTGGTGATCCCGCCGCCCTTCATGGCCGAGAGCCTGCGTAACGGGCTGGTGCACGGCTTCTGCGTCGGCAGCCCCTGGAACAGCGTCGCCGTGGATGCCGACGTGGGCCGCATCGCCGTGCTGGGCGCGGAAATTTTCGGCTGGGTGCCGGAAAAGGTGCTGGGCGTGCACGCCCGCTTCGCCAATGCGGAATCCGACGTGCTGCACCGTCTGGTGCGGGCGCTCTACGCCGCCGCGCGCTGGTGCGAGGACCCCACCAACCATGAGGATCTCGCCCGCCTGCTAGGCGAGCCACGCCATCTCTCCCTGCCCGCCGACGTGCTGCGCCGGACCCTGGACGGGCGGCTCCATACCGCACCGGGAGGGCCTCTGCGGGCACATGAGGATTATCTCGTCCTACATCGCGACGGCGCCAACCGGCCCGAGCCGGACCATGCGCTGTGGATGTACAGCCAGATCGTCGAGGCCCATCAGGGGGAATGGGCCCCCGACGCGGCGCGCGAGGCGATCTCGGTCTACCGGCCGGATATTTTCGACCAGGCGGTGGGCCACGCGCCGGTGCATCACACGGCCGAGCCGGACTGCGTGGCGACCCGGCTCGGGGCGCCGTTCAATGCCGCGCGCTTTCTCAAATCGGGGCCGGACGACTCCTCGAAAGGGTAGCGATGGCAGGGTTCGGCGGACCTTGCGCATCCAAGCCGCGCGCTCAATCGCGCATCATCTGCCCGTAAATTTTGCATCGCACTGGCGCGGATCGCGCCTGCACAAAATATTGGCATACAAAATCCAAAGCAAATTCAAGACTCTTCCCGACATGTGCATCTGGCATGCATCTTGAATGGATAAATTCCAGATGCGGACAATGATGTCCGTGTCGCAAAATTCGTCCCACTGAAGGGACCTTCAGCAAAGCCGCTGACACCGATGGCGCCACGCCATCGTGTTGTCTGCGGCTTTTTTCGTTTCTGCGCCTTGTCCGATGCCGACCAGAGGGGAACAAGAATGACCGAGTTTTCGACCACCCGGCCCGGCCAGCCCGCCGCCCGACAGGACGACCAGCCCGCCTCTCCGGCGCGCCGCTCGCTGCTGAAGAGCAGCGCGGCCGCCCTGGGTGCGGCGGCGCTGTTCGACGCGGTGCGCATGACCTTCCCGGGCGGCGTTCCCTCCGCGCATGCGGCGGCGCCGGAGACCACCAAGGCGGTGCTCGGCTATATCGCGCTGATGGATGCCTCGCCTTTGGTGATCGCCAAGGAGAAGGGGCTGTTCGCGAAATATGGCGTGCCCGATGTCGACGTGGTCAAGCAGGCCTCCTGGGGCGCGACCCGCGACAATCTCGTGCTCGGCGGAGCAGCCAACGGCATCGACGGCGCGCACATCCTCTCGCCCATGCCCTATCTCATCTCCACCGGCAAGGTGACGCAGAACAACGCGCCCACCCCCATGTACATCCTGGCGCGCCTCAATCTGGATGCGCAGGCGATCTCGGTCTCAAACGAATACAAGGACCTCGCGGTCACTGCCGATGCTTCTGCGCTGAAGGCGGTATTCGCCAAGAAGAAAGCCGAGGGCAAGGAAGTAAAGATCGCCATGACCTTCCCCGGCGGCACCCACGATCTGTGGATCCGCTATTGGCTGGCCTCCGCCGGCATCGACCCGGACAAGGACGTTTCCACCATCGTCGTGCCGCCGCCCCAGATGGTGGCGAACATGAAGGTGGGCAACATGGACGCCTTCTGCGTCGGCGAGCCCTGGAACGAGCAGCTGGTCAACCAGGGCATCGGGTTCACCGCGTGCACCACGGGCGAGATCTGGAAGGAGCACCCCGAGAAGGCGCTCGGCATGCGCGCCGATTTCGTGGACAAGAATCCAAACACCACCAAGGCCATCGTGATGGCTGTGCTGGAAGCCCAGCAATGGTGCGACAAGATGGAGAACAAGCAGGAGCTGGCCGAGATCGTCGGCAAGCGCCAGTGGTTCAACGTCCCCGTCGCCGACATCATCGGCCGCCTGAAGGGCGACATCAATTACGGCAACGGCCGGGTCGTAAAGGGCTCCGACCAATACATGAAGTTCTGGAAGGACCACGCGTCCTATCCCTTCAAGAGCCACGACGCCTGGTTCATCACCGAGGACATCCGCTGGGGCAAGTTCGAGCCCTCGACCAACATCTCGGCGCTCGTGGACAAGGTGAACCGCGAGGACATCTGGCGCGCGGCCGCCAAGGAGCTGTCCGTCGCCTCGGCCGACATCCCCACCTCGACCTCGCGCGGCGTCGAAACCTTCTTCGACGGCAAGAGCTTCGATCCGGCGAACCCGACCGCCTATCTCAAAAGCCTCGGCATCAAGCGCGTCGAGGTTTGAGGTGGGCGATACGCACACAATCGCTCTGCGTGGCGTGCCCGGGCGTGTCCCGGGCACGCATGGGGTTCAGCCTGAGGGGCACAGCCGAGGTGCGCGGGGCCGGGCGCGGGTGGCCGGCTCCCGCCCGGCCATGACGACATTCACAGGGCGCACCACCGGCGCCCTTTCACCGACCGCCTAATGGAGCCTTCGCCCATGTCCGTCACCGCTCTGAAAGAGGCCCCGAAAACGCCCCGACGCCCGCCCGCGACCGTGGTGCACCTCGCAAGGCCCAAGACCCACGCCGCCGATCGCGCCCGCGCGGTGTTGCACGGGTTCGCCGTGAACGTCCTTCCGCCGCTGGTGATGACCGGGCTGCTGCTGCTCCTGTGGGAGATGCTGTGCTCCGGACCCGGCGCCACCTTGCCGCCGCCGAGCCGCATCTGGGCGGACAGCAAGGACCTGATCCTCGATCCGTTCTTCGTCGCCGGGCCGCAGGATATCGGCCTTGGCCTGCGGGTGCTGGTGTCGCTCCAGCGGGTGGCCGTGGGCTTCGGCCTCGCCGCCGTGGTGGGCGTGCTGATCGGCGCGGTGATCGGCCAGTCGATCTGGGCGATGCGCGGCCTCGACCCGATCTTCCAGATGCTGCGCACGGTGCCGCCTCTGGCCTGGCTGCCGCTGGCGCTGGCCGCCTTCCGCGACAGCAACCCCTCCGCCATCTTCGTGATCTTCATTACCGCGATCTGGCCGATCATCATCAATACAGCGGTGGGCATCCGCAATATCCCGCAGGATTATCGCAACGTGGCGCAAGTCCTGCGGCTGAACCAGATCGAATTCTTCTGGAAGATCATGCTGCCGTCGGCGGCGCCCTATATCTTCACCGGCCTGCGCATCGGCATCGGCCTGTCCTGGCTCGCCATCGTGGCGGCGGAAATGCTCACCGGCGGCGTCGGCATCGGCTTCTTCATCTGGGATGCGTGGAACTCCTCCCGCCTGCCCGACATCATCGTCGCCCTGGTCTACATCGGCGTCGTGGGTTTCGCCCTCGATCGCCTCGTCGCCGGCATCGCCGCTTTCGTCACCCGCGGCACCGCATCCGCCTGAGGAGGCTTCCCATGACCGCCTATCTCGAACTCAGCCAGGTCGGCAAGACCTTCACCCGCGGCGCGGCGACCACGGAAGTTCTGCGGGACGTCTCGCTGGAAATCGCCAAGGGCGAATACATCTCCATCATCGGCCATTCGGGCTGCGGCAAGTCCACCTTGCTCAACATTGTCGCCGGCCTCACCGGTGCCACCTCCGGCGGGGTCATCCTCGACGGGCGGGAGGTGAATGCGCCGGGGCCTGACCGCGCGGTCGTGTTCCAGAACCATTCCCTGCTGCCCTGGCTCACGGTCTACGACAATGTGCGGCTCGCCGTGGACAAAGTGTTCTCCGGCACCAAGTCGCGCGCCGAACGAGACGAATGGACCCTGCACAATCTCGAACTGGTGCAGATGGCCCATGCCAAGGACAAGCGCCCGGCCGAGGTCTCCGGCGGTATGAAGCAGCGCGTCGGCATCGCCCGTGCGCTCTCCATGCAGCCCAAGGTGCTGCTGCTGGACGAGCCGTTCGGCGCGCTCGATGCGCTGACCCGCGCCCATCTGCAGGACAGCGTGATGCAGATCCATGCGGCACTGGGCAACACCATCCTCATGATCACCCACGACGTGGACGAGGCGGTGCTGCTGTCCGACCGCATCGTGATGATGACCAACGGCCCGTCCGCCCGCATCGGCGAGGTGCTCACGGTCGATCTCGCCCGTCCGCGCCGGCGGCTCGAGCTGGTGGCCAACCCCATCTATCTCAAGGCCCGCGAGGCGGTGCTGAAATTCCTCCACGAGCGGCATCGCTTCGTGGAAGCGGCCTGAGCGGAGGACGCACCCATGACCCCGATGCAGATCGAGCTGATCCAGTCCTCCTTCGCCAAGGTGGCGCCCATCTCCGAGCAGGCGGCCGCGCTGTTCTACGCCCGCCTGTTCGAAACCACCCCGCAGGTGAAGCCCTTGTTCAAGGGCGACATGACCGAGCAGGGCCGCAAGCTGATGGCAACGCTCGCCATCGTGGTGAAAGGCCTGACGAACCTGGAGGCGGTGGTGCCGGCGGCCCAGGCGCTGGCCAAGCGCCACGTCGCCTACGGAGTCGAGGCGGCGCATTATCCTCCCGTCGGCGCGGCTTTGCTGTGGACGTTGGAACAGGGCCTCGGCCCCGATTTCACGCCGCAGGTGAAGGACGCCTGGAGCGAGGCCTATGGCCTGCTCTCCTCGGTCATGATCGCGGCTGCGGCAGACGCACCGACACCGGCTGCGGCCGAGTGACGATCATGTCCGAGCAATTGGTGATCGTCGGAAACGGCATGGCGGCCGCCAAGCTCTGCGAGGAGCTGGCGCAGCGGGCGCTCGGCCGGTACGCGGTCGCGGTGATCGGAGCCGAGCCGCAGCTGGCCTATAATCGGGTCCTTCTGTCCGACGTGCTCGCGGGGAAGATTGATGTCGCCGATGCGCAGCTGAAGCCGGCCGCCTGGTGGCGCGATCGCGGCGTCACGCTGCTCTACGGCAATCCCGCGACCGCCATCGACCGGCGCGAGAAAACCGTCGCCCTCGCGGACGGCAGCCGCCTGCCCTACCAGCATCTGGTGCTCGCCACGGGGTCCCATCCCATCCGCCTGCCGGTGCCGGGCATGGACCTGCCGGGCGTGCGCACCTTTCGCGACCTCGCCGACGTGGCGGCCCTGATGGATGCGGCGAAGCCCGGCACGCGGGCCGTGGTCATCGGCGGCGGCCTGCTGGGCTTGGAGGCGGCGGCCGGCATCGCCGGCGCGGGCGCCAAGACCACCCTTGTCCATCTGATGGACCGCCTCATGGAGCGCCAGCTCGACGCCCGCGCCGCCGCCCTTCTGCGGCAGGCCGTGGAAGCACGCGGCATCGAAGTGCTGCTCAGCGCCTCGACCGCACAGGTGGAGGGCACCGACCATGTCACCGGCCTGCGGCTCGCCGACGGCCGGCTGATCCCCGCCGATCTCGTCGTCGTCTCCTGCGGCGTCAGGCCGAATGCCGATCTCGCCCGCGCCGCCGGGCTCGCCTGCAATCGCGGCGTGCTGGTGGACGATACCCTCACCACGGACGATCCCGCGATCCACGCCATGGGCGAATGCGCCGAGCATCGCGCCGCCGTCTACGGCCTGGTGGCGCCGGCCTATGAGCAGGCGCGGGTGCTCGCCTGCCGCTTCGCCGGAGAGGATGCGCTTTATGAAGGCAGCGCGGTCTCCACCAATCTGAAGGTCTCGGGCGTGCATGTCTTCTCGGCAGGCGACGTCACCGGCGGCCCCGGCACGGAAGACATCGTGCTCACCGACCGCGCCCTCGGCGTCTACCGGCGGCTGATCATTAAGGACGGGCTGCTGATCGGCGCCGTCCTCTACGGCGATACGGCCGACGGCCTGTTCTATCTCGACCTCATCACGAACCGCACCCCCATCGCGGCCCTGCGCGCGGACCTCGCCTTCGGGCCGGCCCCGCGCGATGCCGCGGCTTGAGGAGAACAAACATGGGCGGCGATTTCACCATCGACCAGAAGCGCTATCTCGAAGGCTTCGTCTCCGGCGCCCAGGTCGCGCGCGTGGCTCGTGTCCCCGGCGGGGCCGCGCCCGCTGCCGAACCCACCGGCCCGGATGCCGCAAGCCTCGCGGCCATGGCCCGCACTGAGGCGGAGGGCAGGAAGCTCAGCCCGGAGGAGAAGGCCAAGCGCGAGGAAATGGGCCTCGACAGCTACGCCCGCATGAAGGACGCCGCCCAGGCGGGCGAATTCCCCAAAGGGCAGGATATCCTGCGCTGGAAATACAATGGCCTGTTCTATGTCACCCCGGCGCAAGACAGCTTCATGTGCCGCCTGCGCATGCCCAACGGCATCCTCACCCATTGGCAGTTCCGCGGCATCGCCGATATCGCCCGCGACCATGGCGGCGGCTATTGCGACGTCACCACCCGCGCCAACCTGCAGATCCGGGAGATCCCGGCCGCCGACGGCATCATCCTGCTGGAGAAGGTGGTGGACCTTGGCCTCACGGCGCGCGGCACCGGCGGCGACAACATCCGCAACGTCACGGGCACCCCCACTGCCGGTATCGACCCGCAGGAATTGCTGGACACCCGCCCCTATGCGCGGGAATGGCACCACTACATCCTCAACACCCGCGCCATGTATGGCCTGCCGCGCAAGTTCAACGTGGCGTTCGACGGGGCCGGGCGCATCGGCGCGCTGGAGGACACCAACGACATCGGCTTCCAGGCGGTGGAGGTGCGCGCAGGCTTCGGCGTGGAGCCGGGCGTGTGGTTCCGCCTCGCGCTCGGCGGCATCACCGGCCATAAGGATTTCGCTCGCGACACCGGGGTGATCCTGGCGCCCAAGGACGCCACCCGGATCGCGGACGCCATCGTGCGCGTGTTCATCGACAGCGGCGACCGCACCGACCGCAAGAAGGCGCGTCTCAAATATGTGCTCGACGCCTGGGGCTTCGAGAAATTCCTTCTCGCCGTTGAGGAAAAGCTCGGCCACACGCTGCAGCGCATCCCCGCCGAAGCCGTTCTGCCGCGCCCGGAGGCCGACCGCATGGCCCATCTCGGGGTGCATCCGCAGAAGCAGCCGGGGCTGAACTGGATCGGCGTCGGCCTGCCCGTCGGACGCATCGAGGTGGCTCAGATGCACGCCCTCGCCGATATCGCCATGCGCCTGGGCGATGGCGATATACGCCTCACGGTGTGGCAAAATCTGCTGCTGTCCGGCATTCCCGACGCCCGCGTGGACGAGGCGAAGGCCGCCATCGCGGCGATCGGCCTCACCGCCGAGGCGAGCGCGCTGCAGGCCGGCATCGTCGCCTGCACCGGCTCGAAGGGGTGCCGCTTCGCCGCCGCCGACACCAAGGGCACCGCGCGCGCCATCGGTGCCCATTGCGGCCCGCGCGTCGCCTTGAGCGAACCGGTCAACATCCATGTCACCGGCTGCCACAACAGCTGCGCCCAGCATTATATCGGCGACATCGGCCTCATCGGCGCGCGCGTCGCCCTGAATGACGAGGGCGACACGGTGGACGGCTATCACTTGCTGGTGGGCGGCGGGTTCGGCACCAAGGCCGCCATCGCAGAGGAATTGTTCCACGACGTGAAGGCGGAAGACGCGCCGCTCCTGGTCGAGAAGCTTCTCAAGACCTGGCTCGCCCATCGCGAGGCGGGCGAGCCGTTCGCGGCCTTCACCCGCCGCATGGATGCGGAACAGCTGAAATCCCTCGTCGCTGCGGAGCCCGCGGAATGACTCTCCAGACCCGCCCGCCTGTGGTGCCCTTCCTGCCGGAGAGCGCCCCCTTCACCGCCGAGCAGCGCTCCTGGCTCAACGGCTTCTTCGCCGGTGTCTTCTCCTCCGACGTCGGTGCGACCAGCCTCTCCCCGTCCGAAAGCGCGGCCCTGCTCGGCGGCGCTCCGGCCGGCGAAGAGGACGACGGCGCGCCCTGGCACGATGCCTCCATGCCGCTCGACGAGCGCATGAAGCTCGCCGAGGGAAAAGCCTTGCCCCGCCGCATGATGGCGGCCATGGCCCAGCAGGATTGCGGCCAGTGCGGCTATCTGTGCGAAACCTATTCCAAGGCGATCGCTGACGGCACCGAGACCAAGCTCAATCTGTGCGCGCCGGGCGGCAAGGAAACCTTGCGCATGCTCAAGCAATTGGCGGCGGAGATGGACGGCGCCCCAGCCGCCCCGGCGGCGGATGCCGCGCCGGCGCAGCCCGCCGCCGCGCCGCGCTCGGCGCCCCTCGGGACGCGGGAAAATCCGGGCGAGGTGGTCTTCCTCGGCCGCTCGCGCCTGAACAAGGCCGGCTCGGAAAAGGAAACCTGGCACGTCGATTTCGACCTGACGGGCTCGGGGATCGAGTATCGCGTCGGCGACAGCTTCGGCCTGTTCCCTGTGAACGATCCCGATCTCGTGGACGCGGTGCTGGCGGCGCTTCATGCGCCCGCCGATTTCCCCATCAATGAGAAGACCCTGCACGATGTGCTGGCGCGCGAAGTGTGCCTTGGCGCGGCACCCGACGCGCTGTTCCACCTGATTTCCTACATCACCGGCGGCGCGCGCAAAGCCAAAGCGAAGGCGCTCGCGGCGGGCGAGGATCCGGACGGCGATGCCGCGACCCTTGACGTGCTGGCGGCGCTGGAGAAATTCCCCGGCATCCGGCCCGACCCGGAAGCCTTCATCGAATGCCTGGAGCCGCTCCAGCCGCGCCTGTATTCCATCTCGTCGAGCCCGCTGGCGACCCCCGGCCGGCTCTCCCTGACGGTGGATGCGGTGCGCTACGCCATCGGCTCGCGCACGCGCCACGGGGTCGCCTCCACCTTCCTCGGAGGCCGGGTGCCGGAGGGCACGCGGCTGAAGGCCTATATCCAGAAGGCGCACGGCTTCGCCTTGCCCGGAGATGCCTCCCGGAGCGTCATCATGGTGGGGCCCGGCACCGGCATCGCGCCGTTCCGCGCCTTCCTCCACGAGCGCATGGCGGCGAAGGCGCCAGGCAAGAACTGGCTGTTCTTCGGCCACCAGCGGCGCGACAGCGATTTCTTCTATGAAGACGAATTGCAGGGCATGCAGGCGCACGGCTGCCTGACACGGCTGGAGACCGCATGGTCGCGCGACGGCGCCGAGAAGGTCTATGTGCAGGACCGCATCCGCGAACATGGAGCGGAGCTTTGGGCGTGGCTCCAGGAGGGTGCGCATTTCTATATCTGCGGCGATGCCAAGCGCATGGCGAAGGATGTGGAACTGGCGGTGGCCGATGTGGCGGCGCTCCACGGCGGCATGGATCTCGACAAGGCCCGCGCCTTCATCGCCGACCTGAAAAAGGCCGGCCGCTATCAGGCTGACGTTTACTGAGAAGGCGCCGGCCATGAACGCACTTCCCCCCGCCCCCGCCGTCGCAACCACCTGTCCCTATTGCGGCGTCGGCTGCGGCGTGAAGGCAACGCCGGACGGACGCGGCGGCGCCCTGATCGCCGGCGACGCGGTGCATCCCGCCAATCTCGGCCGGCTGTGCTCGAAGGGCTCGGCCCTGGGCGAGACGCTCGCGCTGGACGCGCGCCTGCTTCGTCCCATGGTCCGCGCCGGCGACGGCGCATTGGCGGAAGCATCCTGGGATGCGGCGCTCGACCGTGTGGCCGCAGGCTTTCGCGATATCGTCGAACGCCACGGGCCGCAGGCGGTGGCCTTCTATCTCTCCGGCCAGTTGCTGACCGAGGATTATTACGTCGCCAACAAGCTCGCCAAGGGCTTCCTCGGCACGGCAAACGTGGACACCAATTCGCGCCTGTGCATGGCCTCCTCCGTGGCCGGCCACAAGCGCGCCTTCGGCTCCGACACCGTGCCGGGTGCCTATGAGGATCTCGACCAGGCGGACCTGATCGTCCTCACCGGCTCCAACACCGCCTGGTGCCACCCGGTGCTGTTCCGCCGCATGGTTGCGGCACGCGCGGCCCGCGGCACCAAGCTCGTGGTCATCGACCCGCGCCGCACCGCAACGGCTGAGGAAGCCGACCTGTTTCTGCCGATCGCGCACGGCGCCGACGCGGCTTTGTTTTCCGGCCTGCTGGTGCATCTGGAAAAGAGCGGCGCGCTCGATGCCGCCTTCATCGAAGCCCACACCGAGGGCTTCGCGGCGACCCTCAAGGAGGCCCGCGCCTTCACCCCGGACATTGCCGCCACGGCCGCCGCGACGGGCCTGTTCGACGATGAGGTCGCCCGCTTTTTCGAGATGTTCCGGTCTACGCGGCGGGTGGTGACCTGCTATTCGCAAGGGGTAAACCAGTCGGCGGTGGGCACCGACAAGGTCAACGCCATCCTCAATTGCCACTTGGCCACCGGGCGGATCGGCAAGCCCGGCATGGGGCCGTTCTCGCTGACCGGCCAGCCCAATGCCATGGGCGGGCGGGAGGTGGGCGGGCTCGCCAACCAGCTCGCCGCCCACATGGGCTTTTCTCCCGCCGAGGTGGACCTTGTGCGCCGGTTCTGGGACGCGCCCGCCATCGCCACCGCCGAGGGACACAAGGCGGTGCAGATGTTCGACGCCATCGCGCGCGGCGAGATCAAAGCGCTCTGGGTCATGGGCACCAATCCCGCCGTGAGCCTGCCGCAGGCGCGCGAGGTGCGTGCGGCGCTCGGCAAGCTGGACCTGTTCGTGCTGTCGGAGAACACGCGCGACAACGACACCGTCGCCTGCGCCCCCCATGTGCTGCTGCCAACGGCCGCCTGGGGTGAGAAGGACGGGACCGTCACCAATTCCGAGCGGCGCATCTCCCGCCAGCGACCCTTTCTGCCCTTGCCGGACAAGGTACGGCCCGATTGGTGGGCCATGGCGCAGGTGGCCGCACGGCTCGGCCACGGCGGCGCCTTCGCCTGGCGCGGCCCGGCCGATATCTTCCGCGAACATGCGGCCCTTTCCGGCTTCGAGAATGGCGGCACGCGCGATTTCGACATCTCCGGCCTCGCGACGCTTTCGGACGCCGAATACGAGAGCCTGGCGCCGGTGCAATGGCCGGTGCCGGAAGCTACGCGGGAGGGGCGCGCGCGCCTGTTCGCCGATGGCGGCTTCTTCACCCCGAGCGGCCGGGCCCGCTTCGTGGCGCCGGCGCGCGTCGAGGCGGCGCGCAGCGGCGGCTTCCCCTTCCTGCTCAACACCGGGCGGGTGCGCGACCACTGGCACACCATGACCCGCACTGGCCTCAGCCCGCGCCTCGCCGGCCATATCCGCGCGCCGTTCGTCGCCATCCATCCAGAGGACGCAGCCCCGCTCGGCCTTGGGGACGGCACGCTCGCGCGCATCACGTCCGCCCACGGCACCGCCGTCCTGGAAGTGCGGATCGATGCCGGGCAGCAGATCGGCACGCTGTTCGCGCCGATCCACTGGAGCGATGCGAATGCATCCGACGGCGCAGTCGGCGCCCTGGTGCACAAGCGCACCGACCCCCATTCCGGCCAGCCGGATCTCAAGGCAACGCCGGCGGCGCTCGCGCCGGCGCCCATGCGCAGCCGCGGTTTCCTGCTGGCCCGGCGGCGCCTCGATTTTTCGGCCGCGCCCCTTCCGGCCGGTTCGTGGTGGGCGCGTGCGGCTCTGGAAGGCGGCTTCGGCTGGCGCCTCGCGGCCCAGGGCGGTCCGCAGGAATGGGCCGATTGGGCGGGGGGTCTCGACCTGCCGGGGGATCGCACGGAATTGATGGACCTGCCGGGCGGTCATTACCGCACCGCCGCGTTCGATGCCCGTGGCCGGCTGGTGTTTGCGCTGCTGATGGGTCCGGCCGACGCGCCCCAGGCGTGGGATGGCCTGGCCGGCCTGCTGGCGGAGGAGACGGTCTCCCCCGAGGATCGGCGCGTGCTGCTCTCTGGCCGGCGGGCCGGGGCGCGAGGCCCGTGCGGACCACTGGTCTGCGCCTGCTTCGGCGTGCCGCGCGGTGCCATCACGGACGCCATCGCGGCCGGCGACCGGGATGCCGCCGCGATCGGCGCGCGCCTCAAGGCGGGGACCAATTGCGGCTCCTGCCTGCCGGAGATCCGGCAGATCCTTCTGGACGCGCGCGTGCCGGCCTGACCAGACGCGGGCTCTGAAACGAAAAGGCCGGGCAGATGCCCGGCCTCCTGAACTCTCACACCTGGAGCGCGCCGGATCAGTCCGCCGTCGGCTCCTTCTCGCCCTTGGCGCGCTCGATGCCTTCAAGGATCAGCGCCTTGGCTTCGCTCACATCGCCCCAGCGCACGATCTTGACCCATTTGTTGGGTTCGAGATCCTTGTAATGGGTGAAGAAGTGCTCGATCTGCTGGAGCGTGATGTCCGGCAGGTCGGAATAATTGATCACCTTGTCGTAGCGCTTGGTGAGCTTGGGTGCGGGAACGGCGATGATCTTCTCGTCGAAGCCGCCCTCGTCCTCCATCAGCAGCACGCCGACCGGGCGCACGCCGATGACGGCGCCGGGCACGATGGCGCGCGTATTGGCAATGAGAACGTCGCAGGGATCACCGTCGCCGGAGAGGGTGTGCGGAATGAAGCCGTAGTTTCCCGGGTACCGCATGGCGGTATAGAGGAAGCGATCAACGAACAGCGTACCGGCGTCCTTGTCCATCTCATACTTGATGGGCTCTCCGCCGATCGGCACCTCGATCACAACATTGACTTCGTCAGGCGGATTCTTGCCGATCTTGATGGCGTCGATGCGCATGGGGCCACTCACTTGAAGCTATGGATCTCGCGCCCTGTACGGACGGCGCGGCTACCGCTGCCAAGCGAAGGCGACTTTGTCCAGGGTTTTCGTGCCGAAGCGCTCGATGGAGGCTGCGACCGGTTGCCCTCCTAGCGATTCGTAGAAGCCCACGGCGCCGGCATTGTCCTTCAGCGCCCAGACCACCAGGCCGTTCAGGCCGGCGAGGGCGAGATCGCGCCGGGCGGCGGAAAACAGGCGCTGCCCGAAGCCCAGGCCCTGATAGACCGGCTTGAGATAGATTTCGTAGATCTCGCCGCCATAGGGCAGGTTCTTGGCGCGGTTGCCGCCGTAATTGGTGTAGCCGACCACCCCTTCGCCCGCGATCAGCACCGAAAGGCGACTGCCGCGCCCGATGGCCTGTTCCCACCAGGCCGGGCCGCGACGCTCCACCATCCGCTCCAGCTCCAGGCCGGGGATGAGGCCGCGATAGACTGAACGCCAAGCGCTGTCATGAACGTCCGCGATGGCGGGGGCGTCCTGGGGCTTCGCGCGACGTATCTCGATGAGGCCCGTACTCATGCCCCAATAGGAGCAAACCTGAGCCTCCGCATCAAGTGGCCTTATGTCACGAATGCGCGCCATCCCCTTTTGGGGAGCGCGGACCGGCGAAAGCTTGGCCGAAATGCCGGGGAAAGCCCCCCACGGATGGGAAATGTTTCACGTGAAACATACACTTAGCACAGACGAACAGGGGTTTCGTGACTCTTCTCCGTGGCTTTTCGGCCCACGACACCCCCTTTTCGGGCGAAGTTTCGCCCAAGATGAATCCAGCGCGGCCATTTTGCACGGGTCGTGGTTCAACCCCGTCGCCGAGTGCGCTAGGAAGGGGCATCGAACCGCGCGCGTCCCGCGCCGGGCGTGCCAGCGCGAGGCGCGATGTTCCGCTTCCTGTTCCGCTTCTTCGGCTTCTGGATCCTGGCCGGCGGTTTCGTCGCCCTGGTGGTGGATGGAACGCGCTCCATCGCCTCGAGCCGGCTGATCCTCACCTCCGCCCAGGACGCCTGGACCGCGCTCTCCCCCTCCACCTTCGCGGCCGCCCAGGCCAAGGTTACGGCGCTTTCGCCCCTCGCCTGGAGCGATGCCGCGATACCCGTGCTCGGCCTGCCGCTGTTCCTGCTGCTGGCGATCGTCGGCTTTCTCTTCCTCGCCATCGGCCGGGTGCGCCAGCGCTCGCGCTTCCTCGCCAACTGACCGACAACCGCCGGCGCAGCTGCGCCCCTCGCGCAATCGCCGGTCGATCCCCATATTGGGACACGAGACGTTCGAGCCCATGCCGGACGAGCGGCGGGCGCACGGTCAGCCCGGCTCGCTCCAGGCGGTCGCGACGGCCTCCCTCACCGAATGCGCGCCCGACGCCCGCCGCTTGCGGCGGTGCGCGGCGCAGAAGAGGAGCCCGCCATGTTCTGGTCGAAGAAGTCCCTGGACCTGCCCACCACCGCCGATGCCCTGCCCGGCCGCGCCGACGCGCTCAAGACCGCGCGTGCCCATTTCGTCAATCACAAGCCCTTGAAGGGTCCGTTCCCCGAGGGCATCGAAACCGCGGTGTTCGCGCTCGGCTGCTTCTGGGGTGCGGAGCGCAAGTTCTGGCAGGTGCCGGGCATCTATGTCACCGCCGTCGGCTATGTGGCGGGGCATACGCCCAACGCGACCTATCAGGAAGTCTGCTCCGGCCGCACCGGCCACACCGAGGGCGTGCTGGTGGCCTACGATCCCGCGCAGGTGAGCTTCGCCCAATTGCTGAAGGTGTTCTGGGAAAGCCACGACCCCACCCAGGGCATGCGGCAGGGCAATGACATCGGCACGCAATATCGCTCCGGCATCTATGCGCCCGACGCGGCGCGCCGGGCCGAGGCCGAAGCGTCCAAGGCCGCCTATCAGGCGGCGCTGAAGGCGAAGGGCTACGGCGCCATCACCACCGAGATCCGTGACGGCGGCCCGTTCTATTACGCCGAGGAAGACCACCAGCAGTATCTGGCCAAGAATCCGGCCGGCTATTGCGGGCTCGGCGGCACCGGGGTCTCCTGCCCCGTCGGCCTCGCGGCAGCCGCCGAATAGCACCCCATAACAATCGTGCGCGGCGCCCCGGATCTCCATCACCGGGGCGCCGCGCCTCTTTCCAAACGCCGAAGCCGCGTTTAAGCCGGGGTGCCTCTGAAGGAGCGTCCCATGGCCTTCGTCATTCCCGCCCCCGCCGTTCCGAGCCTTCCCGTCGAAGGCTCGCAAGATCGTTTCCCGGTTCACCGCATCTATTGCGTCGGGCGCAATTTCGCCGACCACGCCATCGAAATGGGGCACGACCCCGATCGCGAGCCGCCCTTCTTCTTCCAGAAGAACCCGGACAATCTGGTTCCGAGCGGCTCCACCATCCCCTATCCCAAGGGCACTTCGGACCTGCATTTCGAGGTGGAGATGGTGGTCGCGCTGAAGGCCGGCGGCGAGGATGTGCCGGTCGAGAAGGCGCTCGACCTGGTCTATGGCTATGGCGTCGGCCTCGATCTGACGCGCCGTGACCTCCAGGGCCAAGCGAAGAAGATGGGCCGCCCGTGGGAAGTGGGCAAGGCGTTCGAGCAGTCCGCCCCCTGCTCCGCTTTGGTGCCGGCCGACCGCATCGGCAATCCCCACACCGGCCGGGTCTGGCTGAGCGTCAACGGCCAATTGCGCCAGGATGGCGACCTCAACCAGATGATCTGGAAGGTGCCGGAAATGATCGCCACCCTCTCCACCCTGTTCCGCCTTGAGCCGGGCGACCTGATCTTCGCCGGCACCCCGGCCGGCGTCGGCGCGACGGTCGCCGGCGATTTCCTGGAAGGCGGCGTCGAGGGCGTGGCGAGCATCACCCTCACCATCGCCTGAAACGGCGGGCGTCCCTCACCTCAGCCCTCTCCCCTCGGGGAGAGGGGGAACTCCCCCACCCTTCCCGAGCGGACATAGGGAGGATTTCCTCTGTCCCACCTCTCCCCGCCGGGGAGAGGTCTCCCGCCGCGCGGGCGGGCGAGGGGTGGACGCTACGGTGTCCGGCGCTGGCGTCGGGGCGCGCTGCCGAGCCGCTCAGCTCTTCTTGGTGAGCAGTTTCTTGGGCCGGCGCTGGCGCGCCACGTCGAACAGCGAGAAGGTGCGGTTCACATAATTGGTGACGCCCGACATGCCGTCGATATGGCGCCGCAGGTCCGGCGTCATCTCCGCCTCCACCATGCGGATGGGGCGCGAGGGGTCCATGGTCTCGAAGCGCGCGTAGAACAGCGGCTCGCCCCGCTTGATGACGATGTCCTTCTTCGGCTCGTGCCACTCGAACGCCCACATGAGCTGGCGCGGCCAGTTCTCGATCGGGAACCGACCACCGATCAGCAGCCCGGGCAGCGGATTCGCCCGGTAATGATTGAAGGGCGGCAGCTGGTTGATATAGATCGGCTCGTCCGCCACGAACACGTAGGGCGTGATGAGCTGGAGGATCGGCCGCTCGGGATGGCGCCATTCCTTCGCCGAGACCAGGCTGATCATCTGCCCGAGATGCTTGGCGCGGATATTCGACTGGTCGCCCGCGGCGTTCACCAGGCTCGGCACGCGGGTCTTCTCGTCCACATGGAAGCGCAGATGCATGTCGATGGGCGAGACCACCTCGAACAGGCGGGCATCGTGGTCGATCACCGCCGGGCAATAGCGCACGGATTTGGGATGGCGCGCGGCCGGCTCCTCACGGACCACCTTGCGCGGGGCGTCCCAGATGAAGGTGCCCTTCTCCTGGTCGAACAGCCAGCCGACTTCCGCCACCCGGCTTGGAAGCCGTACCGCATGCCCAAACAGCTTCATTTTCGAGCGTCCCGACTCCCCTGACCCCGCCTTTGGGTCTAAGCATAATTCCCGCGCTTGAAAAGCCGGCGTGAGCGCGCGGGCGCGCGGATGGCCTTATTCGCGCCACGCTGCGCGCCACATAAGAAGCGGCAAACACCCGCGCGACGCGCCGGGTGCGGGAGAGCTGTGGATGGGCACGACCAGGGCGAAGGAGAGCCGCAGCAAGGGGCGCGACGCCTTTTTCCAGCGGGTCAAATTCCTAACGGCCTTGCTCGGATTTCTATCCGCACCGGCCGCGATCGGCATGGCGCTACGCCTGTTGGGTCATCTGACGCTGCGTTCCTCCCTGGTGTGGGCCATTCTAGCCTATCCCGTGATCATCGTGATTGCGGCCATCGTCGGCGTTTCGATGCTCTTCAGCTCGCCCTCCGCCGAGCTCTCCGGAGAGGGGACGCAGGTCGCGACGCTGGAGTCGGACGCGGACCGCCAGCAGGACCCATTTGCGGGCTGAAACCGCGACGCCGCGGGTCTAGAGCCGTCTCACATCCGATTTGCCGGCCTTTCCGCACGGAAATGCACCCAAGGACGCTTGCGGTGGGAACAGAAGCATGGCTGCGTCGTCCTCTGCCTGAGCGCCGGTAGCGGTTCTGGCGCCGATATCATCGCCTGACCGTTCGAGACCCCTGCCATGAAGCTTTTCGAATGCCAGAATTGCCGCAATCCCGTGCATTTCGACAACCGGTTCTGCGTGAATTGCGGCTATCGGCTGGGTTACCTGCCCGATAAGAATACCATCTCCGCGGTGGAGCCCGACGACGCCACCTGGACTGCGCTTGCGGATCGCACCCGCCCCTATCTGTTCTGCGACAATGCGCAATATGACGCCTGCAACTGGCTGATCCCGGCCGACGCCGGCCGCACCACGTGCGAGGCCTGCCGCCACAATCGCACGGTGCCGGACCTTTCAATCGAAGAGAACCTGACCCGCTGGCGCAAGATGGAGCTGGCCAAGCACCATCTGTTCTATTCCCTGCTGCGGTGGCGCCTGCCCATGCCCGACCGGACGGAGGAGCCGGAGAGCGGGCTCGCCTTCGACTTTCTCGCGGATGTCACCACGCCGAGCGGGGATTCCGAACGTGTGCTCACGGGCCATGACAACGGCATCATCACCATCAACATCGCCGAGGCGGACGATGCGGAACGGGAGGCGCGGCGGACCAGCATGAAGGAGCCGTACCGCACGCTCCTCGGCCATTTCCGCCATGAGGTGGGCCATTATTATTGGGATCGCCTGGTGCGCGACGGCAACAAGCTGGACGGCTTCCGCACCGTGTTCGGCGACGAGCGGGCGGATTATGGCGAGGCGCTCCAGCGCCATTACGACAATGGTCCGCCCGCCGGCTGGCAGGACGCCTTCATCAGCTCCTATGCCACCGCCCATCCCTGGGAGGATTTCGCGGAAACCTGGGCCCATTACCTCCACATGGTGGACGCGCTCGAAACCGCGGGAGCGTTCGGCATCAAGCTGCGGCCGAAGATCCGCAAGGCGGCGGAGCTGGCGCTGGAGGTGGACTTCAAGCCCTACCAGGCCACAAGCGCGGAGGAATTGGTGGAGGCGTTCGTGCCCCTGACGGTGGCGGTGAATTCCATCAACCGCTCCATGGGGCAACCGGATCTCTATCCGTTCGTGCTGTCCCTGCCCGTCACGCAGAAGCTCCAGTTCATCCACGACCTGCTGGTGCACAGCGAGGACGTGACCGCGCCGGCGCCGTCCGACACCAAGGTGGACCGGCCGATCGAGGGCCGCACGCCGAAAATGGAAACCCAGGCCGGGTGAAGCCCGGCACATAAAGAAATGCCCCGCTCTCCGGGGGGAAGAGAGCGGGGCCTTGGAGGTCACCGTTGGGGGCCGGTGACACCCTAAGAACGCGCAAGCTGGGGGCGGGTTCCCGCCTGCGCAAAAATTCTTGTCCCTCGCCGCGCGGCTCAGTTCATGCTGGCGCGCTTGGTGCGCGCGGCGCGGGCGGACGACAGTTTCGGGCGTCCCGCCTTTGCGGCCGGCATCGTTGCCGCCGCCGCGACGGCGGCTTCCATGGGGACCACCTGCGGCCCGGAATTCACCATATGGGCCTGGGCGCGGATCTGGCGCAGCACGGGCGTCAGCAACTGATGCGCGAGGGCAATGCCGGCTTCGGCATCGGTCTTGTCGACGCCTTCCCTTACGAAATTCAACTTCGCCCGCAACGCGAGCTCCAGATGATCGACATCGTCGCGGTGCTTGCCGGCCACGAGTTCCGCACCGAGCAGGCGGATCAGATTGAGCAAGGCGGCGAGGGTGACCTTTGTGACGGCGTCGATATCGGTGGTCTGATTAGGCATATGCCTCTCCACGAGAAGACCCTTGTTCTTTACGTACTGGCTCACCTGCATTGGTCGGCGTCATTATCCTCCCATACCGCCGAGGGTGCAGCCAAAATTGAAACGAATGCCGTCTATGACGCACCTTGCGGGAGCAAGCTTGCGCGAAGCTGCCTTAAGGTACGTGGCGGGTCACCCTCCATCAGGCTATTTTCCGGCAATACACGGGGGTGACCATGAGCGGTGTCGAACGGGCGTTGGTGTTCTATAGCCGAGTGGATGTGGCCGGCCCCTGGGCACAGGCCCTGCGGGACCAGATGCCGGACCTGGACGTGCGGATCGCGCCCGACACCGGCGACCCCGCGGAGGTAAGATACGCCCTCGTCTGGAAGCCGCCGCACGGGTTTTTCAATGAATTTCAAAATCTTGAGCTTGTCGTTAATTTGGGCGCCGGCGTCGATGCGCTGATGGCGCGGGATGACTTACCCAACGTTCCCATTACCCGCGTCTCGGACCCGGACATGGGCCGCATGATGGCCTCGTTTGTGCTCATGGCGGTGTTACGTCACGCACGAAACATCCCCATTTTCGAGAAGGCCCAACGGGAGCACCGCTGGCACTATGTGCACCCCCGCACAGCGGACGAGATTACCGTCGGCGTGCTGGGACTCGGCGAATTGGGGGCGATGGCGGCGCACGAACTGACCCGACAGGGCTTCAATGTGCGCGGCTGGTCCCGTTCCGCCAAGGATTTACCGGGAATCACCTGCTTCCACGGGCTTGATTCGCTCGAATCTTTCCTTGGGTCATGCGAGATTCTCGTGGTCATGCTGCCCCTGACCGGGGAAACCCACGGCCTGATCGACGCAAAACGCCTCTCCCAGCTGCCGCGCGGCGCCACATTCATCAATGTCGCCCGGGGGCCGATCGTGGACGAGGAGGCGCTGATCGCCGCGCTCCAGTCCGGCCAGATCGGCGAAGCGACGCTGGATGTGTTCGCCCACGAGCCGCTGCCGCCGGAAAGCCCGCTCTGGGCCATGGAGAACGTGCTGATCACCCCGCATCTCGCCTCGGTCGCCATTCCCAAATCGGCGGCGGCGCAGATCGCGGAGAACATCCGCCGGGTGCGCGCGGGGCAAGAGGTGCTGAACCGCGTCGATCCGCACCTCGGCTATTGAGCCTCGCGGATGGGAGAAACGCCCGCTTCGTGGAGGAAACTCCGCGTTGCGGGGGATTCCCCGCATCCCGGGGCCCTCACCCCTTCAGGCATGCCGCGTGGTAAGCGACATGGCCGGCCATGAATGTGGAGATGAAATAATAGGAATGGTCGTAGCCATCCCGTAACGTCAGGGCGAGCGGGATGCCAGCCTTGGCGCAGGCCTCTTCCAGCAGCCAGGGGCGCAGACCGTCCTGCAGGAAGCCGTCCGCCGCCCCCTGGTCCACCAAGAATTCGGGAAAGCGGTGCCCGTCCTCGATGAGGGCGCAGGCATCATAGGCGCGCCATGCCGCAGCGTCGGGGCCGAGATATTTCTCGAACGCCGGGCGCGACCAGCCCGCGTCCATGGGGTGGACGATGGGCGCGAAGGCGGAACAGCTCTTGAAGCGGCCGGGATTTTTCAGCGCCAGAGTCAGGGCGCCGTGCCCGCCCATGGAATGGCCGAAGATGCCCTGGCGCGCCATGTCGCAAGGGAAATGCGCAGCCACCAGGGCCGGCAATTCGTGCCCCACATAGCTCGCCATACGGTAATTTTCGGCATAGGGCGCCTGCGTGGCATCCAGATAGAAGCCGGCGCCGGAGCCGAATTGCCAATTGTCCGGCTCGTCGGGCACCCCCGCGCCGCGCGGCGAGGTATCCGGGCAGACAATCATGATGCCGTGTTCGGCGGCGGCGCGGCGATACTCGCCCTTCTCCATGACGTTCGCATGGGTGCAGGTGAGGCCCGAGAGATACCACAGCACCGGCACCGGCCCGTGCTCCGCCTGGGGCGGAACATAGACCGCGAAGGTCATGGGGCAGCGCGTCTCGCGCGACTCGTGGCGATAGACGCCCTGCACCCCGCCGAACGCCTTCGCCCGCGAGAGGGTCTCCATCAGAACAGGACCACCGAGCGAATCGACTTGCCCTCGTGCATCAGGTCGAAGGCCGTGTTGATCTCTTCGAGCGGCATGGTGTGGGTGATGAGAGGATCGATCTGGATCTTCCCCTCCATGTACCATTCGACGATCTTGGGCACGTCGGTGCGGCCGCGCGCGCCGCCGAAGGCCGAGCCGCGCCAGTTGCGGCCGGTGACCAGCTGGAACGGACGGGTGGAGATTTCCGCCCCCGCCGGCGCCACGCCGATGACGATGGAGGTGCCCCAGCCGCGATGGCAGCATTCCAGCGCTTGGCGCATCACGTCCACATTGCCGGTGCAGTCGAAGGAGAAATCGGCCCCGCCGTCGGTCAGGTCCTGGATCGCCTGCACCACCTTGTCGTTGCCGACCTCGCGCGGGTTGACGAAATCGGTCATGCCGAACCGCTTCGCCATCTCCACCTTGGCGGGGTTGATGTCCACGCCGATGATCTTGTCGGCGCCCACCATCCGCGCGCCCTGGATGACGTTGAGGCCGATGCCCCCTAAGCCGAACACCACCACGTTCGCGCCGGGCCACACCTTGGCGGTGTAGATCACCGCGCCGATGCCTGTGGTCACGCCGCAGCCGATGTAGCAGATCTTGTCGAAGGGGGCGTCCGCCCGCACCTTCGCCAGTGCGATCTCGGGCAGCACGGTGAAATTGGAGAAGGTGGAGCAGCCCATGTAATGGAAGATCTCGCCGCCGTCGCAGGAGAAGCGGCTGGTGCGATCCGGCATCAGGCCCTGGCCCTGGGTGGCACGGATGGAGGTGCACAGGTTCGAGCGCTGGGAGAGGCAGGTCTTGCACTGCCGGCATTCCGGCGTGTAGAGCGGAATCACATGGTCGCCGACCTTCAGCGAGGTCACGCCCGCACCCACCTCGCGCACGATGCCCGCGCCCTCATGGCCGAGGATGGCGGGGAACTTACCCTCCGAATCCAGCCCGTCCAGCGTATAGGCGTCCGTGTGGCACACGCCGGTGGCCATGATCTCCACCAGCACTTCGCCCGCCTTGGGGCCGCCGATTTCGATGGTCTCGATGGTGAGGGGCTTCTTGGCTTCCCAGGCGACCGCAGCGCGCGTCTTCATGGCGTTCTCCGCAGATGTGACCGCCCGCCGCGCGGGCCTGCGCTCCTATAGCTTTGTTCTTTCCGGCAGGGAATCGCGTTTGCGACATGCGGTGCCGGCTGGAGAAAAGCAGCCCCCTAACCCCGCTTCATGGCGAAGCGCTTCAGCCCCTCGGCCATGGCGAGATAGGCGACGACCAGCAGCGCCAATGCCCCGAGCAGGGCGGGCGGCAGCAAGGCGAAGCCGAACCAGGCGCCGAATGGCGTGAACGGCAGCACCATCGCCACCAGCAACGCGCCGAGCGAGGAGGCGGCAAGCAGCGGATGGGGCAGGTCCGCCCACGGCCGCGCGCGGGTGCGGATGATGAAGATGACGAGGATCTGCGTCGCCATGGATTCCAGGAACCAGGCGGTGCGGAAGGCATCCGGCGTCACGTGGAACAGGAAGATCAGGCCGCCGAAGGTGAGCAGGTCGAACACCGAGGAGAGCGGGCCCATGATGGCCGCGAACCGCACCAGCCCGGACATATCCCACACCTGCGGGCGTGCCAGCGCCTCAGCGCGCACCCGGTCGAACGGGATGCCGATTTCCGAGAGGTCGTAGAGCAGGTTGTTGAGCAGGATCTGGGTCGGCAGCATGGGCAGGAACGGCAGGAACAGGGAGGCCGCCGCCATGGAGAGCATGTTGCCGAAATTGGAGCTGGCGGCCATGCGCACATATTTGAGGATGTTGACGAAGGTGCGCCGCCCTTCCTCCACCCCGTCCGCCACCACGCCGAGATCGCTTTCCAGCAGGATCATGTCCGCCGCCGCCTGGGCGACGCCGGTGGCGCCGTCCACGGACAGGCCGATATCGGCGGCTTTGAGCCCCGGCGCGTCGTTGATGCCGTCGCCGAGAAACCCCACCACCGCGCCCCGCGCCTGGAGCGCTTTGACGATGCGCGACTTCTGGTCCGGCGCGAGGCGGCCGTAGGCATCCACCTCGCGCACCCGCACCGCCAGCGCATCGTCGCTCAGGGCCGCCACGTCGGCCCCGGAGAGCACCTCGTCCGCCTTCAGCCCAACGAGGCCGGCGAGGCGCCGCACCACCACCGGGTCGTCGCCGGAGAGGATCTTCAGCCGCACCCCGGCCTTGGCGAGGCGCGCGATGGCGGCGGCGGCGGTGGCCTTGGGCGGATCGGCGAAGGCGCACAGGCCCTCGAACACCAGCCCGGTTTCATCCGCTGCGGTCAGTTCGCGCGGCGCACCGGTCCAGGGTTTCGAGGCCACCGCCACCGCGCGCAATCCCTCGCCCGCCAGCGCCTGGACCAAAGCGTGCGCCTGCGCCTGCGCGGCCGCGTCCATGGGGCTGCCGTCGCGGCGCGTGGCGCACAGTTTCAGCACGCCCTCCGGCGCGCCCTTCACGATCAGCAGATGCGCATCCGGCCCCCTCACCAGAACCGAGCCGATGCGGCGGGAAAAATCGAAGGCGTGCACTTCCTCCATCACCCAATCGGCCGCCGGATCGTGCCGGCATTCCAGCAGCGCCGCATCAAGCGCGCCACGATCGCCGCCGAGGCGGGCCGCGAGCTTGGCCAAGGTGGCGGCGCGCGGGTCTTCCGCGCCGGTGGGATCGAGGCTTTTCGCTAGCGTGATATGGGCTTCGGTGAGGGTGCCGGTCTTGTCCGTGCACAGCACATTCATGGCGCCGAGATCGTGGATCGCGGCGAGGCGCTTCACGATCACCTTGCGCGCCGCCATGCGCAGCGCGCCGCGCGAGAGGGTCACGGTGGTGATCATGGGCAGCAGTTCGGGCGTCAGGCCCACCGCGAGCGCCACCGCGAACATCAGCGATTCCAGCACCGGGCGGCCGAACAGCATGTGCGCGGTCAGCACCAGCAGCACTAGCGCCAGGGTGAGCCGGGCCGTCAGCAGGCCGAAGGCGTGGAGGTCGCGCTGGAAGGGCGAGGGGGCCTGCACCTCCGCGAGCGCGGACGCCGCCTCACCGAACAGGCTGTCGCGGCCGGTGTGGACCACCAGGGCCAGCGCCTCGCCGGTCTGCGCCACCGCGCCACGAAACACCGCATTGTCGGCTTCGGCGGGCATGGCGGAGGCGATCACGCCCGGCTGTTTGCGCACCGGATAGGGTTCGCCGGTCAGTGCCGCCTCATCGCAGGTGAAGGCGTTCGCCTCCAGCACCCGCGCGTCGGCGGGAATGATGTCGCCGGCGCGGATGCGCACCAGATCGCCCGGCACGAGATCGCCCACGTCCACTTCGACGAAGGCACCGTCACGCTTGGCCTCCGCCTTCACGGCGACCGAGCGGCGCAGCATCTCGGCGGCCTTGAGCGCCTGGCCCTCCTGAACCGTATCGAGAATGATGGAAAGGCCGAGGATGGCGAGAATGATCGTGCCGCCCACCGCGTCGCCGGTCGCCACCGACACCGCGCCGGCGGCCAGCAGAATCAGCGAAAGCGGCTCCAGCAGGCGCCGCACCACGGCGCGCACCGCACCCACCTTCTTGGGCTGGCTGTCGGCGTTCACGCCATATCGGGCGCGGCGGTCCTCGACCTCGGCCGCGCTCAGGCCGCCCGACGTGCAGCCGAGCCCCGAGAGCATGGCCGCAACGGGCAAGGTCCAGAAAGGTTTGTCCGATACGGCCATGATATCCTGGAACCCTTCATCCCCCTCAGGCGACGATGTGGAAACCCGCGTCGGCATAGACCACGGAGCCGGTGAGCGGCGCCCCGGCCTCGCTCACCAGGAAGGCCGCCACCTTGCCGATCTGCTCTGTGGACACGAGATGGTTCGCCGGGGTGCGGGCGCGCACCTTGTCCAGCAATTCGTCGAAGCGCTCGATGCCGGAGGCGGCGCGGGTCTGCACCGGGCCGGTGGAGAGGGCATGGACGCGGATGCCCGCCGCCGCGAGATCGGCCGCCAGATAGCGCACGGTGGATTCCAGCGCCGCCTTCACCGGGCCCATGAGATTGTAATTGTCCACCACCCGCTCGCTGCCGAAGAAGCTCACGGTCTGCAGCGAACCGCCGCTCTTCATCAGCGGCAACGCCAGCTTCGCCATGCGGATGAACGAATGGCAGGACACGTCCATGGCCATGGCGAAGCCCTCCGCGGAGCAGTTCACAAGGCCGGTGTGGAGGTCCTCGCGCGGGGCGAAGGCGATGGAATGGAACACGAAATCCAGGCTGCCCCATTGCTGCTCGATGGTGGCGAACACCGCTTCCAGCTGGCCGGGAATGCGCACGTCGCACGGCACGATGATGGAGGCCTCCAAGCTCTCCGCCAGGGGCCGCACATAAGGCACGGCCTTCTCGTTGAGATAGGTCACGGCCAGTTCCGCCCCGGCGCCATGGAACGCGCGCGCGCAGCCGTGGGCGATGCTCTCGGCATTGGCGATACCGACCACGAGGCCGCGCTTCCCGGTGAGATCGACGATGGGGCTCATCGCGCCGGCTCCAGATGCTGGATGATGCTGACCGCCTCATCGGCGATCACCTGCTCCTCGTCGGTGGGGATGACGAAGACCTGAACCTTGCTGTCCGGTGCGGAAATCAGCGCCGCGTTGGCGGCATTGGCTTCTTCGTCGAGCTTCATGCCGAGCCATCCGAGGCGCGCCGCCACGGCGCTGCGAATCTCGCCCTGGTGCTCGCCGATGCCGGCGGTGAAGACGAACCCGTCCAGCCCACCCAGCGTGTTGGCGAGCGCCACCGTCTCCCGCGCGATGCGGAAGGTGAAGAGTTCGAGCGCCTCGCGCGCCTCCTCCGCGTGGGAGGCCAGCAGCGCCCGGCTATCGGCGCTGATGCCGGAGACGCCCAGCAGGCCCGAGCGGTGGTAGAGGATGTCCTCCACCTCTTCCAGCGAGCGCTTTTCCTCCTTCAGCATGTGGATCACCACGCCCGGATCGAGCGCGCCGCAGCGGGTGGACATGGGAATGCCGTCCAGGGTGGAAAAGCCCATGGAAGTATCGCGGCTGATGCCGCCGGAAAGCGCGCACAGGCTGGCGCCGCTGCCGAGATGCGCCACAACCACGCGCCCGCCGCAGGTGGGATCGTGCTTTGCCAGCTGGCCGGCGATGTATTTGTAGGACAGGCCGTGGAAGCCATAGCGCTTGACGCCGGCGGTGAACATCTCGCGCGGCAGGGCGAAGCGGCGCACCACATCCGCCTGGGTCCGGTGGAAGGCGGTGTCGAAGGAGGCGACCTGCGGCAGGTCCGGCCGCAGGTGATGCAGCGCCTTGATGATGCGCACGCTCTGCGGCTGGTGCAGCGGGGCGAGCGGCGTGAGGCTCTCGATGCCCTTGAAGGTCTCGTGGTCGATCAGCGCCGGGCCGCCGAAGCGGTCGCCGCCATGCACCACCCGGTGGCCCACAGCCGTGAGGTCGGCGACGCCGAAATGCGCCACCAGCCAGCGCAGCGTGTCGTCGATCACCTCGCGCAAATCCTCGGTGACGGCGGAGGTCAGGCGAATGTCGCGCGCCTCCCCGCCTTCACTGACGCTGAGCACCAGCGGGCTGCGGCGCAGGTCGATGAGGCCCCGCCCGATCCGGCGCGCATGGTCGCCCTCCACCGCGAACAGGCCCATCTTCAAGGTGGAGGAGCCGGGGTTGAAGGTCAGGAGAATATGATCGCTCACAGCGTTACCCCATCGAGCTTGGGCTGGCCGGCGACGGAAAGCTTGGCCAGGGCCACCGAGGCGAGCCGGACCTTCAGCGCATCCGAGCGGCTGGTGAGGATGATCGGCACGCGCGCCCCAAGCACCAGCCCGGCCGCATCGGCGCCGGCGAGATAGATCAATTGCTTGGCCAGCATGTTGCCGGCCTCCAGATTCGGCACCAGCAGGATGTCCGGCTTTCCCGCCACCGGCGAGACGATCTGCTTGATGTGCGCGGCATCGAGGCTGATGGCATTGTCGAACGCGAGCGGCCCGTCCACCTTGGCACCGGTGATCTGGCCGCGCGCCGCCATGACGGTGAGCGCCGCCGCGTCGATGGTGGCCGGCATGTCCGGGTTCACCGTCTCCACCGCCGCGAGCACCGCCACCAGCGGCTCGGCGATGCCGAGGCGGTGCAGCAGGTCGATGGCGTTCTGGCAGATGTCGCGCTTCTGCTCCAGGGTCGGGGCAATGTTGATGGCGGCATCGGTGACGATCAGCGGCTTGGGATAGGACGGCACGTCGAGGGCGTAAACGTGGCTGATGCGCCGCTCGGTGCGCAGGCCGGAGGCGGCCGCGACCACCGCGCCGAGCAGTTCGTCGGTGTGCAGGCTGCCCTTCATGAGTGCCGCGCATTCGCCGGAAGCGGCCAGCGCCGCCCCGCGCACGGCGGCGGCATGGCTGTGCTCCACCGCCTCGATGCGCAGGCCCGCGAGCGAGATGCCCGCCTTCTCCGCGATCGCGCGGATCTTATGCTCCGGGCCGATCAGGATCGGCTCGATCAGCCCTTCGTCGCGCGCCTCGATGGCGGCCTGCAGCGCCTCGATGCTGCAGGGATGGACCACGCCCACGCGCATGGTGGGCAGGGCGCGGGCCCGCTGGACGAATTCGGAATACCGCTCGCCCCCGCGCAGCAGCACCTCGGGCACCGCGATGCGCGGCAGGGCGAGCTTTTCGGCAGGGGCGATCACGGTCGCGGTGCCGGTCAGCACGTCGACGCCGGTCTGGTTGATGCAGCGCGTGTCAAACAGGACGATGCGCTTCTCCGCCTTCTTCTCCAGCACCGTGACGGTGGCGGTGATGGTGTCGCCGGGGGCCACGGGCTTCCTGAAATGCAGATCCTGGGACAGGTAGATGGTGCCCGGCCCCGGCAGCTCCGTGCCGAGCAGGGTCGAGATCAGCCCGCCGGTCCACATGCCGTGGATCACCACGTGGCCGAAGATGTCGGTGGCCGCATAGGCCTTGTCGAGATGGGCCGGATTGACGTCGCCGGAGACGGCGGCGAACAGCTCGATGTCCTCATTCTTCACCACCCGCGTCAGCGAGGCGGAATCGCCCACGTTCAATTCGTCGAACGTGCGGTTCAGCAGCAAAGGCGCGTTCATGTTCGCTTCTCACGCTTGCAGGACGTAGGTGCCCGGAGCGTCCTCGAGCGCGGGATAGCCCGCCCCCGGTGCGCCCATGGGTGGGGGGGAGACGAGGCCGGGGGAGGAGCGCTGCGCCAGCCAGCCCTGCCAGGCCGGCCACCAGGAGCCGGGCTGCACGGGCGTTCCCGCGAACCATTCGTCAGGCCCCAGGCAAGGGTCCATGGCGCCCTTCTCGCGCAGGCGGAACTGGCGATGCGGATGGCCCGGCTCGCTGACGATGCCGGCATTGTGCCCGCCGCTGGTCAGCACGAAGGTGACGTCGGTGTCGGTGAGATAGTGGATCTTATAGACCGAGCGCCACGGGGCGATGTGGTCGCGCTCGGTGCCCACGGTGAAGATCGGCACGCGGATGTCCTGGATCGCGATCGGATGGCCGTTCACCACATAGCGGCCGGAGGCGAGATCGTTGTTCAGGAACAGCTTGCGCAGATAGTCCGAATGCATCTTGTACGGCATGCGGGTGGCGTCCGCGTTCCAGGCCATCAAATCGTTCATGGGGTAGCGCTCGCCCATGAGATAATCGTGCACCATGCGCGACCAGACCAGATCATTGGACTTCAGCAGCTGGAACGCGCCGGCCATCTGGCTCGAATCCAGATAGCCGCGGTCCCACATCATGTCCTCCAGCAGGCTCACCTGGCTGTGGTCGATGAACAGTTCCAGCTCGCCCGGCTCGGTGAAATCGGTCTGGGCCGCGAACAGGGTCATGGAGGCGAGGCGCGTGTCCTTGGCATCCGTCATCGCCGCCGCGGCGACCGTGAGCAGCGTGCCGCCGAGGCAATAGCCCACGCCGTGCACCTTCTCGCCCGGCACCACCGCGTTGATGGCGTCCAGTGACGCCGCGACGCCCAGGCGCCGGTAATCCTCGAAGCTGAGGTCTCGATCCTCCGCTGTCACGTTGCGCCAGGAGATGGCGAACACCGTGTGCCCCTGCCCCACCAGATAGCGAATCAGCGAATTGTTGGGGGACAGGTCGAGGATGTAATATTTCATGATCCAGGCGGGCACGATCAGCACCGGCTCGCGATACACGCCCGGCGTGGACGGGCTGTATTGGATCAGCTCGACCAGGCGGTTGCGGTAGATCACCTTGCCCGGCGTCGCGGCGACGTCGCGTCCCACCTTGAAGGCCTCCACGCCGACCGGCGGCTTGTGGGCGCGCTTGCGGGCGAGGTCTTCCATCAGGTTCTTGGCGCCGGCCACGTAGTTCGCGCCACCGCTCGCCACCGTTTTCCGCGCCA
This sequence comes from Roseixanthobacter pseudopolyaromaticivorans, assembly GCF_043195145.2. Lineage (NCBI taxonomy): Bacteria > Pseudomonadati > Pseudomonadota > Alphaproteobacteria > Hyphomicrobiales > Xanthobacteraceae > Roseixanthobacter > Roseixanthobacter pseudopolyaromaticivorans. Next base: position 165,725 of record NZ_CM195539.1, on the reverse strand, counting down.
CCTCCGGATTGGCGAACGGCAGGTTCGCGGGCGAAGCCATGTCGAGCAGCTGACGGACGGTGAAGGAGACCACGTCCTGGTGGTGGGGCGCCACGCCGGGCACGTCGCTGGTCGCCTCCTGCCACCATTGCTGGGTGCGCAGGAAGCCTTCGCGCCAGATGGAATAGGGCCAGCGGTTCCAGCCCTCGGCGCGGAAGCGCTCGTCGCCGGTGATCGGGCCGGCCGCCTCGAACGTGGTCGGCGCGGCGGGATTGAGCATATGGGCGGCGAATTCGCGCGCGCCGAACATGGCCTTCAGCGCCAGTTCCGTGCGCTTGCCCGGTGCGGACGCCATGTGCAGCGCCCAATCGGTAAAGGCCAGCGTCAGGGCCGCCGGCGAGAGGCCGCCTGTCATCTCCGCCACGGCGGCGCCGAACCGCCGGTCGAACAAGCGCAGCCCCTCATGATCGACGCCCGCAGGCAGGGCGGGCAGCTCGATCGGCATTTCATGGACGGGCGGGCGCGCAGCGGGCGCAGCCACCGGCTGCGGCGCCGGGCCCGGCGCGTGCGTGTCGCTGACGAGTTTCAGGACCGTCTCTGCCATTTTCGTGCGCCTTCGATGGTTCAGCCGAACGATAGCACCTCGCCCGCGCCGCGGGGGGCATTCCTGGAAGCCGGTGATGCAGGCCCCGGGCCGCGGGGGATGGCTCCGAAAGACCGTTCCCGTGTCACGCGGCCCGCGCCTCGCCGGATGGCTTAAACGCGGGAGCGGACCCCTGGCCGGCCGACCCTTCGGAGCCGCGCGCAACCTAGCGGCGACGCGTGCACCGCAACAGCCTCGGAAACTACGTAAGCACGCATGACATGCCGACTAAGTATCTGTCCATGCAGGAAAGCCGGTCCGCCCGGCGGTCACGCAAGGGGAGGCGGGGCGGCGCCGCCACCGCGGCGCGAAGCGGAAATATCAGTTGCAATGGCCAGGTCGCAGACGCGGATGGACCGCCAGGGAACTTGGCCGTAGTTTTGAACTTGATACCTCTTGGCGGCGTGACACACGGATGTGCAAAAATGCGTCGATACACACGTCGCAGACCGGCGCCGCTTCCCTCCACCGTTGCGTCTGCCGGCGAAATTTGCGCGCGTCATAGAACGGCGGGCGCGGCCGGAGCACCGCCTTCCCACGCGAGGCCCGGCTGGGCCGAGCCTCAGACCCCAGGAGCTGTCAGATGAGTGAGATGAAGTCCCAGGCCCCCAAAGCCAAGAAGGCGAAGGTCGAGCCCAAGACCACGGGCAAGCTCGACGCCGCCAAGTCACGCGTCACGGCCGCGCTGCAGACGCGCAGCAATTATTCCTCCAACGCGGTGCAGGATATCGCCGGCGCCCTCAACGCCCTGCTGGCCGACGTGTTCGTGCTCTATCTCAAGACCAAGAACTTCCATTGGCACATGTCCGGCGCGCATTTCCGCGATTATCACCTGCTGCTGGACGAGCAGAGCGACCAGATCTTCGCCATGACCGACCCGATCGCCGAGCGCGTGCGCAAGATCGGCGGCATCACCATCAAGTCCATCGGCCAGATCGCCCGCCAACAGCGCCTGCTGGACAATGACGCCGAATACGTCACCCCGCAGGACATGCTGAGCGAACTGCGCGACGACAATGTGCAGCTCGTCGCCTCCATGCGCGAGGTCCACGATCTGTGCGACGAGAATCAGGATGTCGCCACCGCCAGCCTGCTGGAAAACTGGATCGACGAGACCGAGCGCCGCGCCTGGTTCCTGTTCGAGACCACCCGCCGCGAAGCCTGATCCGCACGTCCCCAAACCGCCGAGGGCGGGCACTCCCCGCCCTCGGCCGCACCGCCGCCACTTGCCGCGCCTGTTGCCGCGCGCCTCTTGCCTCCCGCCACTTGCCGCATCCACGCCGGGGACATCCCATGAAGCCCAGCTTGCCCGCGATTCTCAGCCTGAACGGCGGCTATGTGGATACGGCCGGCTTCCTCGCGCTCCAGGGGCTGTTCACCGCCCATGTCACGGGCAACTTCGTCACCTTCGGCGCCGCCATGGTGCATGGCACCTCCGGCGCCTGGGCAAAGCTGCTGGCGCTGCCGGTCTTCTGCATCGTGGTGATGCTGGTGCGGCTGCTGGGCTACGCGCTCGCCGCGCGCGGCCTGCCGCAGATGCGCACCCTGCTCGGCCTGAAGTTCGCCCTGCTGACGGCTGCCGGCATCATGGCGGTGTGCTTCGGCCCGTTCGCCGATTCCGATGCCTGGCGCGCTTTGCTCACGGGCATGACCCTGGTGACCGCCATGGCGATTCAGAACGCCATCCACCGCATCCATCTTGGCAGCGCGCCGCCCACCACGCTGATGACCGGCACCACCACCCAGGTGATGATCGACCTCGTGGACCTGGCGCGCGGCCTGCCGGCGGACCAGGCGGCGAGCGTGCGCGGCCGGCTCGGGCGCATGTCGGGCGCGGTCGCCGCCTTCGCGCTCGGCTGCGGCCTCGCGGCCCTGCTGTATGTGTTGGTCGGCATGTGGTGCTTCCTGGTGCCGCCGCTGCTCGCGCTGTGCGCCGCCTATGCCGGGGAAGAGGCCGGCGTCCCGGCGAGCGCGAAATAGGCTCCAGCCCCGGCCGCGCATTCCCCCGCTTGAGATGAGCGGGGCCGCGCCCTAGGGTCGGGCCGCGCGGCCAGGGAGCAAGGATGGACCGGATCGATGCCATGCGGGTGTTCGTCGCCGCGCTCGACGAAGGCAGCCTTGCCGGAGCCGGGCGCCGGCTCGGCCATTCCCCGGCGGCCGTCACCCGCGCCATCGCCTTCCTGGAGGCCCATGTGGGGGTGCAGTTGCTCCACCGCACCACGCGCTCGCTGCGCCTGAGCGAAGCGGGCGAACGCTATGCCGCCGCCTGCCGGCGCATGCTCACCGACCTAGAGGAAGCCGACATGCTGGCCGCCGGCGAGCGGGCGGCGCCGCGCGGCACCCTCACGCTCACCGCGCCCCTGGTGAGCGGCGCCAAGGTGCTGCGCCCCATTCTGGATGCCTTCCTCGACGCGCAGCCGGCGGTCCGCGCCCGTCTCCTGCTGCTCGACCGGCCGGTAAACCTGGTGGACGAGGGCATCGACGTCGCCCTGCGCATCGCTCACCTGCCGGATTCCAGCCTCATCGCGGTGCGGATCGGCGAGGTGCGCCGCGTGGTCTGCGCCGCGCCCGCCTATCTGGACGGCCGCCCGGCGATCACGCGGCCGGCGGATCTCGCCGCCCACCGCTGCATCGCCATGACCAGTTTCGGCCAGGAGTCCTGGACCTTCGCCGGCGCCGGCGGGGCGGCCGGGCAGACCGTGCAGATCGCCCCGCGCATGATCGTCAACAGCGTGGAGGCCGCCACCGGCTCGGCGCTGGAGGGGCACGGCGTGACGCGGGCGTTCTCCTACCAGGTGGCGGAGCACGTGCGCGCGGGCCGGCTCTCCATCCTGCTGGCGCAGCACGAGCCGCCGCCGCTGCCGGTCCACCTCCTCACGCCCGAGGGCCGCCTCCTGGTGCCCAAGGTGCGGACGTTCGTGGATTTTGCCGTGCCGCGCCTGAAGGCGGCCTTCGGGCAACTCGCCCTTCCGGCCTGAGCCTATCCGCGCCGCGCGAGCTGGGACACGGCGGGGGAGCCGGCGCTCTGTGGGGTATTCACCAGCGCGCTTACGGCGCGGGCATAATCGAGCACAAGGCCGGGGGTCCACGCCATGGCTGCCGCGCGATGGCGCAGCATGCCGGCCACCCACAGCTCCACGCTGAAAATCAGCTGCAGGACGAACAGGAACGAGCGCGCCCGCTCCTCGAACACGCCGTCGAGCCCGGCATCCAGCGCCTTCGCCACGACGCTGGAGCAATTGCGATTGGTGAGATTGTAGGTGGTGTCGAGGCGATAGTGCGCCCAGAACGTCCGCACCGCCGTGGTGTTGAGACCCAAGAGGCGCACCTCGGAGGTGGACGGGCACCAGTCGGCGCTTTCCTCGGCGTAGCTCGGCTGGAACACGCCCGGCGCGTCGTTTTCCTCGGTGGCGCGCAACACGCGGGAGAAATCGCTCGGCGAGCGTTCGATCTCATGCCCCGGATAATGGCTGATATAGACGTCGGGCGGCAGTTCCAGCGCCGCATGGCCGGTGGAAATGATGCCCTTCTCGTCGCGCGCGGCGATATAGCGGCTGACGCCGTGATTGAGCGAAACCATATGGCCGGTGGGCGTCCACACATGGACGATCACCACGTCGCGCTCCGCTTCCTCGGCCCGCTCGTCCTGCGGCGCGGCGCCGGAACGCAGCGCCTTGCTCCAGTCCATGCGCGGCCAGCCGCGGCTGAGGACGGCCGAGATCGGCATGTCCTCCGGCAGGTGGCGGATGCGCAAAGCGAGCGCGCAGATGCCGAAGCCGGAGACCATGAGCAATTGCCCCACGTCCGCGCCCACTTCCGCCTGCCATTGGGTGGGCCAGGGCACCAGCGACCACACGCCGAGCAGGAATTCCACGCCGGCGCCGAGCAGCGACATGCGCCAGCCGGAAAAGCGCACGACATATCCGCTCACGGCGCGCAGGGTCGCGTCGGTGATGAGGAAGCCGCCGACGATGAAGCCGATGATCATGTCGCTGTGCCAGGGCGAGTCGATGATCAGCAGGCCGATCACCAGGAACACCAGTCCCTTGGCGAGCCGCAGCGGCCGCGCCCCGCCGATATGGCCGAAGAAGAAGAAGACCGAGAGCAGGCCGTCCACCAGCAGGGGAATGGCGAACACGGTCGGAGGAATGCGGATCTCGTCGATGAAGGCGTCGGCGAAAAACAGCATCCCCAGCAGGAGCCAGAATGCGCCCGCGAGCGCCAGCACCCACCAGCGCCGCCGCAGCAGCCGGGCGCCAAGAAGCAGAAGAAAGAGCTGGATCAAGGAACCGGGCTCCGATCACGCAAGGCCGGGATGTCTGGATGCTTTATTTCAAGCTTCGTGCGCGCTGTCGAGGGCAAATGCCGTCGGAAGATACCTCCGAAGACCTTTCTGCCGCGATCCGCGCCGACGGCCTGGTTCCGCTTAAGCTATTTGCGGGGCAGAGAATCTTTCGCCCCCTGGTGCCATCCTGTCCAGGCTCGCGTTATGGTAGGCATGTGCATGAAGCGAGGTTCGATGTTCCGCTGTCTTTCGTCCCCGCGACCGCCGCATGCCGGTGTTGAAAATGCCCGGCGGCGCCTGGTGGACGTGGCGCTTCCCTCAGGGCGGATGGCCGAGCACCCGGGCGCGGGTGTCGGCGCATGAGACCGGGTCCCTATTCCGAACGCGCGCTCATTCTCTGTCCGGACGAACGGGAAGGCATGCTGGCGGCGCGATTGCTGGCCGACGCCCAGATGCCGCGCACCCTCTGCCTTGATCTGCCGGCCCTGGTGATCGAACTGGCGGGCGGCGCCGGCCTCGCGCTGATCGCCGATCAGGCGCTGGTGGATACCGATCTCTCCGCGCTGCGCGACTGGATCGCCAATCAGCCGTCCTGGTCGGATTTCCCCTTCATCATCCTGACCGACCGCGCGGAAACCGATCGCAATCCGCTTACCGTCCATCTGTCCGACATCCTGGGCAACGTCTCGTTCGTGGAGCGGCCGTTCCAGGCGACCTCGCTGCTCAGCCTCGCGCGCACGGCCGTGCGCGGGCGGCGGCGCCAGTATGAGGCGCGCGCGCGGATCGAGGAGCTGCGCGACGGCCAGGAGCAATTGCGCTTCGCCCAGGAAGCCGGCCGCATCGGCACGTTCGAGCTGATGGCGGAAACCGGCACGGTCAACGTCTCGGAGACGTTCTGCCGCCTCTGGGGGCTGGACGTGCGCAGCACCTTCGCGCTGAGCGATCTCTACGAAGTTGTGGTCCCGGAGGACCGTCCCCGCCTCAAGACCCTTGGCACGGCGCTTCCAGGCGACGCGCTGGCCTATACCGAATATCGCATCCGCCGCCCCGACACCGGCGAAGTGCGCTGGATCGCGCGGCAGGGCGAGCCGGTTTCCGACACCGCCACGGGCGCGCGGCGCTATTTCGGCGTCACCTACGACATCACCGCCCAGAAGCGCGCCGAGGCCGACCTGCGCGAGAGCAGGGACCAGCTCGCCAATGAAAGCGAAGTGCTGGAACTGCTCAACCGCACCACCAGCGCCCTTGCCGCCGAACTCGACCCCGACAAGGTGGTGAAGCAGGTGGTGGAAGCCGGCGTCGCGCTCACGCAGGCCGCCTACGGCGCCTTTTTCTACAAAGCGCGCGGCGCGGCGGATGACAGCTTCACGCTGGTGTCCTTGGCCGGCGCCGATGCGGCCGCCTTCACGAGCCTCGGCGCGCCGCGCATCACGCGCATGTTCGAGCCCACCTTCCGGGGGCTCAGCGTCGTGCGCTCCGCCGACATCGCCACCGATCCCCGCTATGGCGCCAACGCGCCCCATCTCGGCCTGCCGGCGGGCCATCTGCCGGTGCGCTCCTATCTGGCGGTGCCGGTGGTGTCCCGCTCCGGCGACGGCGTCGGCGCGCTGCTGTTCGGCCATCCCGAGCCGGACATGTTCAGCGCCCGCTCCGAGCGGGTGATGTCCGGCCTCGCCGCCCAGGCCGCGATCGCCATCGACAATGCCAATCTGTTCAAGAGCGTCCAGGCCGCGCGTGAGACCCTGGAGCAGCGGGTGGAGGAGCGCACCCGCGAGCGCGACCGCATGTGGCGCCTCTCCGGCGACCTGCTCAACGTGTTCGACGCCGAGGGCCGGCTGATCGCCGTCAACCGCGCCTGGACCAGCGTGCTCGGCTGGAGCGAGGCGGAATTGCTGTCTTCCCGCGTGCCGGACCTCGTCCATCCCGAGGATGCCGACGCCGCGCGCGAGAAGATCGCGCTTCTGGATGGCGGCACGGCGACGCTGCGCTATGAAAACCGCTATCGCACCCGTGAGGGAGGATACCGCCGCATCGCCTGGACCGCCTCGCCGGAAGCCGGGCTGTTCTACGCCATCGGCCGCGACATCACCGAGCAGCGCGAGATGGAAGAGCAGCTGCGCCAATCCCAGAAGATGGAAGCCGTGGGCCAGCTTACCGGCGGCATCGCGCATGATTTCAACAATCTGCTCCAAGGCATCACCGGATCGCTGGACATCGTGCAGCGGCGCATCGCCCAGGGCCGCATGGGCGAGCTGGAGCGCTTCATCTCCGGCGCCATGACCTCCGCCAACCGGGCTGCCGCCCTCACCCATCGCCTGCTGGCCTTCTCGCGCCGCCAGCCGCTCGACCCCAAGCCGGTGAAAGCCAATCCGCTGGTCGCGTCCATGGAAGACCTGCTGCGCCGTACCCTCGGCGAGCGGATCGCGCTCGAACTCGTGCTGGCGGGCGGCCTGTGGCAGACCCTGTGCGACCCCAACCAGCTTGAAAACGCCATCCTCAATTTGTGCATCAACGCCCGCGACGCGATGATCGACGGCGGGCGGCTGACCATCGAGACCTGCAACGCCCATCTGGACGGCGCCTATGCTGCGAGCGTGCGCGACGTGCGGCCGGGGCAATATATCTGCATCTGCGTCACCGATACCGGCGCCGGCATGTCGAAGGAGGTGATGAGCCGGGCCTTCGATCCGTTCTTCACCACCAAGCCCATCGGCCAGGGCACCGGGCTCGGCCTCTCCATGATCTACGGCTTCGCCCGCCAGTCGGAAGGCTACGCCAAGATCTATAGCGAGGAGGGCAAGGGCACGACGGTGAAGCTCTATCTGCCGCGCTACCGGGGCGACCGGGCGACGGCGGACGAGGAAATCGAAACGCCGGCGGTCCTACCCCGCCCCGAGCAGGACGAGACGGTTCTGGTGGTGGAGGACGAGCCGGTGGTGCGCGGCCTCATCGTCGAGGTGCTGCACGAGCTCGGCTATCACGCCATGGAGGCGGGCGACGGGCCGGAGGGCCTGAAAATCCTGCAATCGGACGCGCGCATCGACCTGTTGGTGACCGACATCGGCCTGCCCGGCCTCAACGGCCGGCAAATCGCTGATGCCGCACGGGTGGTGCGACCGGACCTGCGGGTGCTGTTCATGACCGGCTATGCCGAGAACGCCGCCATGGCCAACGGCTTCCTGGAGCCCGGCATGGAGATGATCACCAAGCCCTTCCCCCTGGATGCGCTGGCCCTGCGCCTGCGGGAGATGATGGAGCGCAGCGAGCCGTTCTAGCCGGCAGCGCATCACGCCGCCCCGCCGCGCGGACCGAGCCACAGCCGGGTGCCTCGAGTGACCCGTTTGCGGCGCCGCGCGGTTGTGTTTCCCAACCGTGAGCGTGATACTACCGCCCGGAGAGAATCTGCGCATGAAGCGCGGAAGGATGACGGGCGAAACAGCGTGACACGGGTACGGGGAGCAAGCGCATGGCTGCGTCCGGGGTTCGCCCTGGCGATGGCCTATGTGTTCGTGCTCCAGACGGTGCTGGCGCTGAGCCTGTTCACCGCCCACACCACCCGCGCCGCGCTCGCCGCCGATCCCGCGCAGATCCTGTGCCTTGCCAGCCATGAGTCCGGCGACGACACGGGCGGCGAGCATCCCACCTCCGGCAAGACCGTGCCGGTCGCGTCCTGCGCCCTCTGCGCCTTCGCCGGCGCCGGCTTCGATGCCCCGCCCGCGGCCGAGTTCGTGCCGCTGGACCGCGCGTTCATGCGCGTCACCACTGCGTCGGAGCGGGCATTTGCGGTGCGCAGCCCGGCGCCCACCCCTCGCCTCTCCCAGGGACCGCCCAGGACCGCGTGATCCGAACCGGCTTCGCGCCGTTCCGCACGTTCATTCCTGGAGTGTCCCATGTCCCGCCTGTTCCGCGCGGCCTGCGCCGCAGCGATGCTTGCCGCATCGTGCACGGCCGTCCTCGGCCAAACCATCGATCTGCCGGAAGTCACCGTAAACACCGACCAGAAAGCCGCTTCCGACGTTCCGCCCGTCAAGGAGCGGTTCCAGCTTCCCCAGACCAGCGCCAGCGTCACCGCCCAGCAAGTGGAGCAGACGATCAACATCGTCGATACCGAGGACGCGGTGAAATACCTGCCCAGCCTGTTCGTGCGAAAGCGCAACAATGGCGACACCCAGCCGGTGCTGGCCACCCGCACCTGGGGCCTGAATTCCTCCGCCCGCAGCCTCGTCTATGCGGACGATCTGCTGCTCTCGGCGCTGATCGCCAACAATAATTCCATCGGCGCGCCGCGCTGGGGCCTCGTGACCCCGGACGAGATCGAGCGCGTGGATTTCCTCTACGGCCCGTTCGCCGCCGCCTATCCCGGCAATTCCATCGGCGGGGTGCTGCTGATCACCACCAAGATGCCCGAGAAATTCGAGGCCAGCCTCAAGCAGACCGAGGCGCTCCAGACCTTCAGCCGCTACGATACCAACGGCACCTACCGCACCGACCAGACCAACCTCTCCACCGGCAACAAGAACGAGAATTTCTCCTTCCTCATCACCGGCAACTACCAGAACAGCTACAGCCAGCCGCTGGCCTGGATCACCACGCCGGGCGTGCCGGCCAACACCACGGGGCTGATCCCGCAGCTTAACAAGACCGGACAGGTGGCGAACGTCGCCGGCGCGGGCGGGCTGTTGCACACCGAGATGACAAATCTCAACGGCAAGTTCGCGTGGGACATCACGCCCTGGCTGCAGGCGAAATACATGATCGGCCTGTGGGCGAACGACGGGGACTCCACCGTCCAGACTTATCTGCGCACGCTCGGCGGCGTGCCCACCTTCGGCGGCATCGCGGGCTTCGCCAATTCCAACTACACCATCAACCAGCAGCACCTCGCCAACGCCTTCACGCTGAAAAGCGACACCGGCGGCCTGTTTGATTTCGACCTCGCGCTCTCGCGCTATGATTATCTCGAAGACATCCAGCGCAGCCCCTATGGCGTGACTTCCACCGGGCCGTTCTTCACCACCAATGGCAAGATCGCCCGGCTCGACGGCACCAATTGGATGAACGGCGACGCGAAATTCATCTGGCGGCCGAACGAGGCCCATGAGGTGAGCTTCGGCCTCCACGCCGACCGCTATTATCTCAACAACCCCACCTATGCCTCGACGATCTGGAATTCCGGCCCAGATGCCACGTCGAAAATGTACACCGACAGCATCGGCGCCACGAGCACCTCGGCGCTTTGGGGACAGGATGCCTGGCGCTTCGCCCCCGATTTCAAGTTGACGCTGGGCGGGCGGCTGGAGAATTGGCAGGCGACCCAGGGCTTCAACCTCGCCACCACCGCCAATTCCGCGGGGACCATCACCGGCACCACCGCCACCTTCCAGCCGGAACAGGACGCGACGCGCTTCTCGCCCAAGGCCTCGCTGAGCTGGGCGCCGCAGGACTGGCGGGTGACCGCTTCGTTCGGGCAGGCCTATCGCTTCCCGACCGTCACCGAACTCTACCAGATCGTGCAGACCGGCTCGGTCTATGCGATCCCCAATCCCAATCTCGCGCCGGAGAACGCGCTGAGCGAGGAACTCGCCATCGAGCGCAGCTTCGACGGCGGCAAGATCCGCGTGTCCGTGTTCAACGAGCATGTGGACGACGCGCTGATCCAGCAGACCGCGTTCCTGGCCAATTATCCCGTGCCGGTGAACTACGTCACCAACGTGCAGGCGATCCGCAACACCGGCATCGAGATTGCTGCCTCGAAGAAAGACGTGTTCATCGCCGGCCTGGAGATGTTCGGCAGCGTGACCTATGTGGATTCGCGCATTCTCGCCGATCCCACCTGGGCCAGCGCGACCGGCACCAGCGTCGTGGGCAAGCACGTGCCCTATGTGCCGGATTGGCGCGCCACCATCGGCGCCACCTATACGCCGGATCAATATTGGGCCTACACCATCGCCGCGCGCTACAGCGGCAAGCAATATTCGACGCTGGACAACACCGACATCATTCCCAACGTCTATGGCGCCTTCGACAAATTCTTCGTCGTGGACGTAAAGGCCCGCTACAAATTCAACGAGCAGGCCTCCATCAGCCTCGGCATCGACAATATCGGCAACGAATCCTACACGCTGTTCCACCCCTTCCCGCAGCGCACCTTCATCGCAGATGCGAAGATCACGTTCTGACGAGCGGGCGGAAGGGCACACGCGGGCAGAAGAGCACACGCGGGCGGAAGGTCATTTTGCCTTCCGCCCGGCGGCTTCCCCCGCCTCCAGGCGCTTGATCGCCGGGGCGAGCGGCTTTGCGGCGGTCTCATAGTCCGCCCAGGGCCGCCGCTCCTCCAGCGAAGCGGGCGCGGTGCGGACGGTGAAGCGTTTCGGATCAAGGCCGGCCTTCACTTCCTCCCACTTCAAAGGCATGGAGACGGTGGCGCCGGGCCGCGCGCGCGGCGAGAGCGGCGCCACCGCCGTCGCCATGCGGTCGTTGCGCAGATAGTCGAGGAAGATGCGGCCGGTGCGCAGCTTCTTCGCCATGTTCACCACATAGAGGTCCGGCGCGTCGCGGGCCATGCGCGCGCACACTTCGCGCGCGAACGCCTTGGCTTGCGCCCAGTCCGGTCCGCCGGATTTCGGCGCCGCGAGCGGCACCACTACATGTAGGCCCTTGCCGCCCGTGGTCTTGCAGAAGGGTGCAAGGCCGAGCGCATCCAAAGCCTCCCGCAGCTCCAGGGCTGCCGCGACCACGGCGGAAAACGCCACGTCCGGCCCGGGGTCGAGATCGAACACCAGCCGCCCCGGCACCTCCGGCCGCCGCACGGCGCAGTTCCAGGGATGCAGTTCCAGCCCCGCCACCTGCGCCACGGCGGCAAGGCCTTCCACGCGATCGATCTGAAGATAGGGGCTGCGGTCGCCGGAAACGGTGACGAGGTTCAAGAGGTTCGACGTGCCTTTCATGGCGTGCCGCTGGAAGAAAGTTTCCGCGTCGATGCCGTCGGGCGCCCGGACGATAGAGCACGGCCGGCCCTGGATGTGCGGCAGCATCCAGGCGCCGACGGCCTCGAAATAACGGGCGAGATCGAGCTTGGTCACGGGCACGCCATCGCCCGCGTCGGGCCAGAGCGGCTTTGCGGGATTGGAGAGCAGCACGCCCATCACCTTCGGCTTGCCGGACGGCGCGGGCGCAGGGGCCGGCGGCGGAGCAGGGTCCTCCGCCGCCCCGGCGCGGGCGGCTTTCGCTTTGCCCGGCGCCGGCTGGGACATCTGCGCCGTGTCCACCGGGGCGGGGCGCTCGGCCTCCACCTCGGCCGCCGGCTTGTCCTCGCGCAATGCCTTGAAGGCCGCCTGCCGCACCATGCCGGAGGTGGTCCAGCCGGCGAATTCCACTTCCGCCACCAGTTCGGGCCGGGTCCAGTGCACCCCCGCCTCCTTGCGCGGCGCGTTGGCGCCGGTGAAGGGCGAGGCTTTCGTCTCCACGGCCTCAAGGCGCGGCAGCAAGGTCTTCACCTTGGCGGCGCCATAACCCGTGCCGACGCGGCCGAGATAGACGAAATGGTCCCCGCGATGCACGCCGACCAGGAGCGATCTGAAAGCCCCGTTGGTGGTGGACCAGCCGCCGATCACCACCTCGTGGCCGGCGCGGCACTTGGCCTTGGTCCAGGCGCCGCTGCGGCCCGAGGCATAAGGGGCATCGAGGCGCTTGGAGACGATCCCCTCTAGATCGAGCTGGCAGGCGGAGCGCAGCACCGCATCGCCGCTATTGTCGAGATGCTCCACATAGCGCAGGCGCGGGTTTTCCCCCTGCGCTTCCAACAGGGCTTGGAGGCGCTCCTTGCGGGTTTCCAGCGGCAGGGCGCGCAGATCCTCCCCGCCCTCGAACAGCAGGTCGAAGGCGAAATAGACGAGGTCCTGCGTCCGTCCTTCCGAGAGCGCCACCTGGAGCGCGGGAAAATCCGGCGCGCCATGGGCATTCAGCGCCACCACCTCGCCATCGATCAGCGCATCGGGAAGGGCCCCCGCCGCCGCGGCGATGGCCGAGAAGCGCGCGGTCCAATCAAGGCCGGTGCGGGTGCGCAGCGCCGCCTTTCCGCCCTCCACACGCAACTGGATGCGGTAGCCGTCGAGCTTGATCTCGTGCACCCACCCCTTGCCGGAGGGCGGGCGCTCCAGGGACGTGCACAATTGCGGCGGGACGAATTCCGGCATCGCGGCGGGCGCGGGAACGGCGCGTTTGCGCGCCGCCGCTTTCGCCGGCGCCGCCACCGGCTTGGACCGCACCACGGTGGCATCGGCGGCGCCCGCGCCCTTGGCCTTGGCCGCGCGTGCATCGGCGGCGAGGCCGGCGCGGGAATCCCACACCGCATCGGCCGCCACCTTGCCGCCGCGCGCCGTCATGAAAGGGGTGGGCGCGGGCCCCTCGCCGGCGGCGATCTCTTCCATGCTGCGGCCGGAGGCAACCGAGCGGTCCTGCTTCAGCAGGGCATCCTTGTCGCCGGGATGGGCGTCGTCGTCGCGATGCTTGATAAGCAGCCAATTGGTGCGCTTGCCACCGGTGCGGTCGGCCTTCATGCGCACCAGAACATAGCTACCGTGGAGCTTTTCCCCATGAAGGGTGAATTTCAGATCGCCCTTGGCCAGGGCATCCTCAGCGGAAAGATCGCCTTCCACCTCCCAGGTGCCGCGATCCCACAGCATCACCGTGCCGCCGCCATATTGGCCCTTGGGAATGGTGCCTTCGAAATCGCCATAATCGAGCGGATGGTCCTCCACCTCGACCGCGAGACGCTTGTCCGCGGGATCGAGGGAGGGACCGCGCGTGACCGCCCAGGATTTGAACACCCCATCCAGTTCCAGGCGGAAATCATAATGCAGGCGCGTCGCGTCGTGCTTCTGCACCACGAACCGCAATGCGTTCGCCGGCGCCACGGCGTGCGCGCCGCTCGGCTCGGCGGTCTGCTTGAAATCCCGCTTGGCGCGATAGCTGGAGAGCTTGTTCATCGGGGCCACGCTCGCCTCCACATCATCTGACGGGAACTCGGCTTGAGCCTAAGGGTTCAATGCGCGAGGATACAAATCCGCACCGGAGCGCACCGATGGCCACGCCGTCCTTCTGGAAGGGCTTCCTCAAGCTCTCCCTCGTTACCTGCCCGGTGGCCATGATGCCGGCGACCACCCAGGCGGAGAAGATCCGCTTCCATACCCTCAACCGCGAAACCGGCCATCGGGTGCGCGCGCAATATGTGGACAGCGAAAGCCAGGAGCCCGTGGCCGACGACGACCAGGTGATGGGCTACGCCCGCGACGGGGAAAGCTACGTCACGTTCGAGGACGAGGAACTGGACGCGGTGGCGCTGGAAAGCACCCGCACCATCGACATCGAGACCTTCGTGCCGGAGACCTCCATCGGCTGGATCTGGTACGACACCCCCCATTATCTCTTCCCCAACGATCCGGTCGGCGAGGAGGCGTTCGCGGTGATCCGCGACGCCATGGCCGCCACGAAGACCGCCGGCATCGCCCGCCTCGTGCTCTACCGGCGCGAGCGCGCGGTGCTGGTGAAGCCGGATGGCAAGGGCATGGTGGTGTGGACGCTGCGCTACGGCAATGAGGTGCGCGATGCCGGCGAGGTGTTCGACGCGCACGAGGCTGCAAAGCCCGAGGCACCGCTGATGAAGCTGGTGCAGTCCCTGATCGCGGAGCGCTCGCAGCCCTGGAGCGCGGATCTGGTGAAGGACCCCGTCCAAGCCGAGCTGAAGAAGATCATCGCCGCCAAGAAGAAGGGCAGCGCCCGCGCGAAGCCAAAGGCGCCGGCCGAGGCGCCCAGTAATGTGGTGAACATCATGGATGCGCTGAAGCGCAGCCTGAAGGCGGAGGAAGGAAGCGGCAAGCGGCGCAAATGAGCCGCCGGCGCTCGCCCGATCAGCTGGCCTTGCGCGTCGGCCGCGGCTTTGCCTTTGCCTCTTCCGCAGCGGCAGTCCGCGTTTTGGCGGGAGCTTTCTTCGCGCCTTTGGCGCCGGACGCCTTTTTGGGCGGCGCGCCCTTGTCGCCCTCGCCCGCGCTGGCGCGCAGAGCCTCCAGCAGATTGACCACGTTGGACTTCGCCGGCGCCTTCGGGCGAGCGATCTTGCGGCCCTCGAGCTTGGCCCGCACCAGATCCACCACCGCCGCCTCGTAGCGGTCCTCGAAGGCGGTGGGATCGAAACGGCCGGCCTTGGTGGCGATGATGTGCTTGGCGAGATCCAGCATCTCGCCCTTCACCTTCAGGGCCGGCACGTGCGAAAAGGCATCGGCTGCGGCGCGGACCTCATAGTCGAAATTCAGCGTGGTCGCGATCATGCCGGCCTCGTAGGGCCGCAGCAGCACCGTGCGCACGCGGCGGAACAGCACCGTGCGCGCAAGCGCGGCCACCTTTTTTGATTCCATGCCGGCGCGGATCAGGGCGAATACCTTCGCGGCCACATCGTCCGTCGGCGCGAGATAATAGGGCCGGTCGAGATAGACGAGGTCGATGTCTCCGCACGGGATGAAGGCGGAAATATCCAGCGTCTTGTCGCTCTCCGGCACGGCGGCGGCGATCTCCTCGGGCTCCAGCACGATATAATCGCCATTGCCGGTCTCGTAGCCCTTCACCTGCTGGTCGCGATCCACCGGTTCGCCGGTCTCCTCGTCCACGAACAGGCGGTTCAGCCGGTGGCCGCTCTTGCGGCTGACCGTGTGGAACGAGACGCGCTCGGACTGGGAGACGGCCGAATAGAGCCCCACCGCGCAACTCAGCTCCGCGATCTTCAGGAAACCCTTCCAATTGGCGCGAGGCGACATGGGCAGCTCCCGTGCGACGATCCCGCTCAACGCGGCCGCGCCTTCCGCGTTCCGTGCGCCGCTCGCGAAGAGCTGCATTGACCGGCGCGCCGTGCGATTTTACTCAAGGAGCATAAGAATGGCCCGCTTCGAACGTGGCCGCAATTCGGGAGAGGGACGCGCCGCGCGCGTCATGCCGGGAGAGGTGACGTGCTCGCCCATAATCCTTGGCTCGTGGCCCTGTCGCTGCTGATTGCGGCCCAGGGCAGCTATGTGAGCCTGCTGCTGGCGGACCAGGTGGACCGCAGCACCGGCGTGCGCCGGCGCTTGGCGCTCGCGGCGGCGGCGGTGACGCTGGCGGTCAGCATCTGGTCCATGCACTTCGTCGGCATGCTGGCGGCGCAATTCCCGGTCGGCGTGGATTTCCTGGTGCTGCCGACCCTGGTCTCGTTTCTCATCTGCGTGCTGATGGTCGGCGCCGGGGTGCTGATCGTGCACACCTCCCATCCGCGCCCGCTGCGCATCGCCGGCGGGGCGCTGGCCATGGGGGCGGGGGTGATCGCGATGCATTATGTCGGCATGTCCGCCATCGACATGCCGGGCCACATGCACCATGCCCCGCGCTATGTGCTGGCGGCGGGCGTGGTGGCGGTGGCCGCAAGCGCGCTCGCTTTGTGGCAGATCGAGCGGCCGTTCGTCAGCGCCTCGCGCATGGCCTCGGCGGTGCTGCTCGGGCTCGCCATCTCCGGCATGCATTATACCGCCATGGCCGGCATGAGCGTGATGGCGGACCACGGCGCCCCGCTGTCCGCCACGATCACACCGAGCCTCTCGCACGATCTGATGGCGATGATCGTGGCGGTGGTGTCGTTCCTCATCTCCGGCGGCTTCCTGCTCTCGCTGATGCCGGAGCGCGCGCCGGTCGCCGAAGCGGGCGCCGCACTGGCCACCGCGCATCCGGCCACCGGCCACGCGGCGGATCCGCATCCGCAAGGGCAAGGGCAAGGGCAAGGGCAAGGGGACCTGCACCCGCGCGATGCCGCCTCCCATGCCCCGGCGCCTCTACCCCAGCATCCGGTCGCGGCCACCCCGGCCGAGGCAGACGCGGCCGACCTCGACGCCTTCCTGGAGGAGGCGCCCCCCGCCGCGCCGCCCTCGGCGAACGGCGCCGCCCGGCGATTCGCCCGCGAGATCGAGGTAGAGAAGGACGGCCACCGCCGCGCCCTGCCGGTAGGGGACATCGTGTTCGTGCGGGCCAACGCCCGCTACACCTATATCTCCGACGGCGCGCACGAATTCTTCTGCCAGCACACCATCGGCGAGGTGGATGGCCTGCTCGATCCATCCGCCTTCATGCGGGTCCACCGCAGCTACATCGTCGCGCTGGCGCATATCGAGGCGGTGCGGCGGGTGGGGGATGCGGGGGCGGCGGAGATCGACGCGGTCCTGCAGCGCAGCATTCCTGTTGCACGTGCGCGCTTCTCCACGCTGAAGCAGCGTGTGAGCGCCGCCAAGGCGTGAAACGGGCAACAGGCCTGCCGCACTTCATGCCGGAATGTCAGCAGCCCTGCCGCATTTCATGCACCAACCACCGCGCTTCATGACCCTGCGAAGCCGTTGATTCCTTTACTCTTGTTGCTGCGGCGCGAGAGCGGCGAGCCTCTTTGGAACAAGACCAAGTCGATTGACCTGTCTGTCCAGAGGGGAAGACGCCATGATTCCCGGTCGCTTCGAATATCACCGGCCAAAAAGCCTGCCGGAGGCGGTCGCGCTGCTGGCGCGGCTGGGCGAGGATGCC
The DNA here is from genome assembly GCF_043195145.2 of Roseixanthobacter pseudopolyaromaticivorans. Lineage (NCBI taxonomy): Bacteria > Pseudomonadati > Pseudomonadota > Alphaproteobacteria > Hyphomicrobiales > Xanthobacteraceae > Roseixanthobacter > Roseixanthobacter pseudopolyaromaticivorans. The sequence continues at coordinate 148,233 of NZ_CM195539.1, read as the reverse complement.
CGCCCGCTCGCCGGCGGCCACAGCCTGATCCCCATGATGAAATTGCGCATGGCGACGCCGGAGCATCTGGTGGATCTCGCCGGCATCGCCGACCTCAAGGGCATCCGCCACGAGGGCGGGCGCATCGTCATCGGCGCCATGACCACCCAGGCCGAGCTGATCGCCTCGGCCGACCTCTCCGCTGCCCTGCCGATCCTGAAAGAAACCGCACTGCTGATCGCCGATCCGCAGGTGCGCTATGTGGGCACGCTCGGCGGCAATGTCGCCAATGGCGATCCCGGCAACGACATGCCGGCGGTGATGATGGCGCTCGACGCCACCTATCAGCTGGCCGGGGAGAAGGGCCCGCGCGAGGTGGCCGCCCGCGACTTCTACCAGGGCGCCTATTTCACCGCCCTTGAGCCGGGCGAGATGCTCGCCGCAATCTCCATTCCGGTGCCGCCGCAAGGGCATGGCGCCGCCTATGAGAAGCTGAAGCGCAAAATCGGCGATTATGCCACCGCCGCCGCGGCCGTCGTGCTCACCAAGGCCGATGGACGGATCGCGACCTGCGCCATCGCGCTCACCAATGTGGGCGACACGCCCCTGCTGGCGGAAGAGGCCGCGCACATCCTCACCGGCACCAGCGCGGACCCGGCGAGCCTCGCCCGCGCCATCGCCGCCGCCGAGGCGATCACCGAACCGGCCACCGACGGGCGCGGCACGGCCGCCTACCGCACCAAGATGGCGGGAATCATGCTCCAGCGCGCCCTGGCGCGGGCCCTCGCCCGCGCCGCCGGCTGACCCCTCAACTCCGCGAGGAACCCAAAAATGGCGAAGGTTCACGTCTCCATGACGGTGAACGGCGACGCGGTCGAAGGGCTCGTCGAGCCGCGCACGCTGCTCATCCATTTCATCCGCGAAAACCTGCTGCTCACCGGCGCCCATATCGGCTGCGACACCTCCCATTGCGGCGCCTGCACGGTGGATCTCGACGGCAAGTCGGTGAAGAGCTGCACCCTGTTCGCGGTGCAGGCCGAGGGCGCGCAGATCACCACCATCGAGGGCATGGCCGCGCCCGACGGCACGCTGCACGCCCTGCAGGAAGGCTTCCGCATGATGCACGGGCTGCAATGCGGCTTCTGCACCCCCGGCATGATCCTGCGGGCGCACCGCATGCTGCTGGAGAATCCGAACCCGAGCGAAGAGGAAATCCGCTTCGGCATCGCCGGCAACATCTGCCGCTGCACGGGCTACCAGAACATCGTCAAGGCCATTCAATACGCCGCCGCCAAGATCAACGGCGTGCCGTTCCAGGAGGCTGCGGAATGAACGACCTCACACCGACCAAGGCGGAGCGCGAGGCGCGCCTCCAGGGCATGGGCTGCAAGCGCAAGCGCGTGGAGGACATCCGCTTCACGCAAGGCCGCGGCAATTATGTCGACGACATCAAGCTGCCCGGCATGCTGTTCGGCGATTTCTACCGCTCGCCCTATCCCCACGCCCGCATCAAGAAGCTCGACACCTCCCGCGCGAAAGCCCTGCCCGGCGTACGCGCGGTGCTCACCGCCGCCGATCTCAAGCCGCTGAACCTGCATTACATGCCCACCCTCGCGGGCGATGTGCAGGCCGTGTTGGCGGACGAGAAGGTGCTGTTCCAGAACCAGGAAGTCGCGTTCGTCATCGCCGACGACCGCTATATCGCCGCCGACGCCATCGAGCTGATCGACTGCGAATATGAGGAGCTTCCGGTCCTGGTGGACCCGTCCAAGGCCCTGCTGCCGGATGCGCCCATCCTGCGCGAGGACATCGTGGACAAGATGGTCGGCGCCCACGGCCCGCGCCGCCATGCGAACCACATCTTCAACTGGCAGGTGGGCGAGAAGGACGGCACGGACGAAGCCTTCGCCTCAGCCCCGGTGACGGTGAAGGAGACCTTCTATTATCACCGCACCCATCCCTCGCCCCTGGAGACCTGCCAGGCGCTCGCCTCCATGGACAAGATCAAGGGCGAGCTGACCCTCTACGGCACCTTCCAGGCGCCGCACGTCATCCGCACCGTGGTCTCGCTCATCTCCGGCCTGCCGGAACACAAGATCCACGTCATCGCGCCCGACATCGGCGGCGGCTTCGGCAACAAGGTCGGCGCCTATGCCGGCTATGTCTGTGCGGTGGTGGGCTCCATCGTGCTCGGCAAGCCGGTGAAATGGGTCGAGGACCGGATGGAGAACCTCTCCACCACCTCGTTCGCCCGCGACTATCACATGACCACGGAACTTGCCGCGACCCAGGACGGCAAGATCCTCGCCATGCGCTGCTATGTGCTGGCCGACCATGGCGCCTTCGACGCCTGCGCCGACCCGTCCAAATGGCCGGCGGGCTTCATGAACATCTGCACCGGCTCCTACGATATCCCGGTGGCGCATCTGGAGGTGGACGGCGTCTATACCAACAAGGCGTCGGGCGGGGTGGCCTATCGTTGCTCGTTCCGGGTGACGGAAGCGGTCTATGCCATCGAGCGGGCGGTGGAAGTGCTGGCGCAGAAGCTCGGCATGGATAGCGCGGACCTGCGCGTGAAGAACTTCATCCGCCGCGACCAATTCCCGTATCACGCCGCGCTCGGCTGGGAATATGATTCCGGCGACTACCATCTCGCCATGGAAAAGGCGATGAACGCGGTGGATTACCGCGGCCTGCGCGCAGAACAGGCGGCAAAGCGCGAAGCGTTCAAGCGCGGCGAGACGCGCGAGATCATGGGCATCGGCGTCTCCTTCTTCACCGAGATCGTCGGCGCCGGGCCGTCCAAGAATTGCGACATCCTCGGCATCGGCATGTTCGACAGCTGCGAGATCCGCATCCATCCCACCGGCTCGGTGATCGCCCGCATGGGCACCAAGAGCCAGGGCCAGGGGCACGAGACCACCTATGCCCAGATCCTCGCCACCGAACTGGGCATTCCCGCCGACGACATCATGATCGAGGAGGGCAACACCGACACCGCGCCCTACGGCCTCGGCACGTACGGCTCGCGCTCCACCCCCACGGCGGGGGCGGCCACCGCCATGGCCGCGCGCAAAATCCGGGCGAAGGCGCAGATGATCGCCGCACACCTCCTGGAAGTGCACCACAACGATCTGGAATGGGACGTGGACGGCTTCCAGGTGAAGGGCTTGCCGGAGAAGCGCAAGAGCATGAAGGAGATCGCCTGGGCCTCCTACAACCAGCCGATCCCCAATCTCGAACCGGGCCTGGAGGCGGTGAATTATTACGACCCGCCCAACATGACCTATCCGTTCGGCGCCTATTTCTGCGTCATGGACATCGATGTGGACACCGGCGTGTTCAAGGTCCGCCGCTTCTACGCGCTGGACGATTGCGGCACCCGCATCAACCCCATGATCATCGAGGGGCAGGTGCACGGCGGCCTCACCGAAGCCTTCGCCGTCGCGATGGGCCAGGAGATCCGCTACGACGCCATGGGCAATGTGATGGGAGCGTCCTTCATGGACTTCTTCCTGCCCACGGCGGTGGAGACGCCCCATTGGGAGACCGACTTCACCGAGACCCCCTCGCCGCATCATCCCATCGGCGCGAAGGGCGTGGGCGAGAGCCCGCATGTGGGCGGCGTGCCGTGCTTCTCCAATGCGGTGAACGACGCCTTCTCCTTCCTCGGCACCACCCATATCGACATGCCGCACGACGCCTGGCGCATGTGGGAAATGGCCGAAAAGCTCGGCCTGCATGCCCAAGCGAACGCGCCCGCCTAAATCCTCCAGGGAGGGCGCAGGGGCGCCCTCCCCTCTTTTTCAATGGCGACGCAACCATGAGCGACCGGGACATCATCGCGCAGCGCCTCGCCGAGGCCGGCTATCTCGCCGACCGCGACCTTGCGACCGCGCTCTATCTGATGGACCTGCTGCACCGGCCGCTGCTGCTGGAAGGCGCGGCCGGGGTGGGCAAGACGGCGGTGGCGCAGGCGCTCGCGCAGGTGCACGGCGCGCCGCTGATCCGCCTGCAATGCTACGAGGGGCTGGACCAGAACGCCGCCCTCTATGAATGGAACTACCAGCGCCAGATCCTCGCGCTCAAGGCCCGCGAAGGCAGCGGCGAGAGCCCGCGCGCGGTGGAGGCGGAGATCTTCTCGCAGGATTATCTGCTGGAACGCCCGCTGCTCGCGGCGATCCGCAGCATCACCCCCGCGGTTCTGCTGATCGACGAGGTGGACCGCGCGGACGAGGAATTCGAAGCCTTCCTGCTGGAGATCCTCTCCGATTTCCAGGTGACCATTCCCGAATTGGGCACGGTGACGGCGCGCTCCATTCCGCGTGTGGTGCTCACCTCCAACGGCACGCGCGAACTTTCCGACGCCCTGCGCCGCCGCTGCCTCTATCATTTCGTGGATTTCCCGGAGGTGGACCGCGAAGCGGCCATCCTGAAGGCCCGCGTGCCGGGCATCGACGCGGCGCTGGCGCTGCAGGTGGCGCGCTTCGTGCGCGACGTGCGGCGGGAAGATTTGCGCAAGGTGCCCGGCGTCGCCGAGAGCCTGGATTTCGCCGCCGCCCTCACCGGCATCGGGCTGAAGGACCTGCGGCACGACCCCGAGAGCGTCTATGACCTGCTCATCACCTTGCTGAAAACCCATGAGGACCGCTGCGCTTTGCCGCGCGAGGTGGTCTCCCGCCTGCTGGAACAGGTGGCCTGATGCACGCGCCCGCGCTCTCCCCCCGTCCCGAGCCGCCGCCGGCGGGCGCGATCGTGCGCACGCGGCTCGCGGGCTTCGTGCGGGCGCTGCGGGACAACGGCTTCGCCACCGGCTTCGCCGAGAGCGCCGACGCGCTGCGGGTGCTGGCCCAACCCGGCCTTGCGGACAAGACCCGCCTGCGCGCCGCGCTCCGTGCCCTGTTCGCCTCGCGCCGCTCGGATTGGGAGAAATTCGACGATCTGTTCGACGCCTATTGGTTCGAGAAGCATTTGCGCGCCAGCGTGCGCATGGCGGACCAGCGCCGCACGCCCTCCAATTTGCCGCCGCGCCCCGGCGCGGATGCGCCCGAGGCGGGCGGCAGCGGGCCAGTCAGCCGGGTGGACCGGGTGCCGGGCAGCGAGGCGGGAGCGGACGAAGGCGCCGAGCAGCGCCGCGCCGGGGCCTCCCGCGCCGAGCGGCTGGAGACCACCGACTTCCGCCATATCGCCGACCCACAGGAGCTGGAGCGGGCCTATGCGTTGGCCCAGCGCCTCGCCAAGGCCATGCGCGCCCGCCTCACCCGGCGCGCCCGCGCCGCCCGCACCGGCGCCCGGCTGGACCTGCGGCGCACCCTCCACCGGTCGGTCGCGCGGGGCGGCCTGCCGGTGGAGCTGGTGCACCGCCGCCGCCGCTCGAAGCCCTTGAAGCTGGTGATCCTGCTGGATGCTTCCGGCTCCATGAGCCCCTATGTGGCGGTGTTCGTGCGCTTCATCCACGGCACGCTGGACAGCTTCCGCCAGGCCGCCGCCTTCGTCTTTCACACCCGTCTCATCGACGTGACCGACGCGGTGAAGGAGAAGGACCCACAGCGCGCCATGGACCGCCTCGGCCTGATGGCCCAGGGGGTCGGCGGCGGCACGCGGATCGGCGAGAGCCTCGCCACCTTCAACCGCTGGCACGCCGCGCGCACGCTCCATTCGCGCACCGCCGTGCTGATCGTCTCGGACGGCTACGACACCGGCGAACCGGAGCTGCTGGCGCGCGAGATGGCGGCCCTGCACCGCCGCTGCCGCCGCATCGTGTGGCTCAACCCCATGATCGGCTGGCGCGATTATGCCCCGGAGGCGGCCGGCATGAAGGCGGCACTCCCGTTCGTGGACCTGTTCGCGCCGGCCCACAATCTGGAGAGCCTGGAAGCCCTCGAACCCTATCTTGCCCGGCTATGACGGGAGGAGGCGCCATGACCAGTCCCATCGACATGTTCGCGCTCATGGACGGCATGAAGCAGAAGGAGCAGCCGTTCGCCCTCGCGACCGTGGTGCGCACGGTCTCCGTCACCGCCGCCAAGGCGGGCGCGAAGGCGCTGATCTTGCCCGACGGCACGGTGCTCGCCGGCTGGATCGGCGGCGGCTGCGCGCGCGGGGCGACGCTGAAGGCGGCCCGCGAGGCCCTCGCCGACGGCCAGCCGCGCCTCGTCTCGATCCAGCCGGAGGACCTGCTGGAAGACCTCGGCGTGCACGCCGGGGAGACCCGCGAGGGGGTGCGCTACGTCTCCAACATGTGCCCCTCCAAGGGCACCATGGACATCTTCGTGGAGCCGGTGCTGCCGCGCCCGGAACTGGTGGTGATGGGGGCATCCCCCGTTGCGGTCGCGCTGGTTGCGCTGGCGCCACAGTTCGGCTTCAGCGTCACCGCCGCCGCGCCGGCGGCGGACCATGGGAAATTCACCGGCGCCGACCGCATGGCGGAAGGCTTTGCGCCGCCGGCGGCCAGTGGGCCGCGCTTCGTCGTGGTCTCCACCCAGGGTGCCGGTGATCTTGCCGCGCTCACCGCCGCGCTCGGCCTGGAGGCGCGCCACGTGGCGTTCGTCGGCTCGCGCCGCAAGGCGCAGACGCTCAGCGAGAAATTGCGCGAAGCCGGCGTGCCCCAGGCCCGGCTCGATGCGCTGAAAGCCCCGGCGGGCCTCGATCTCGGCGCCATCACGCCGGAGGAGATCGCGCTCTCCATCCTTGCCGAACTGGTGCTCGTGCGCAGGCGCGACCAGCGCGGCGCCGTTTCTTAGAAAAAGAGAGATCATCGCCATGGACATGAGCGGCTCACAGCGCATCGAAGCCAGCCCGGCGGCCGTCTGGGCGGCGCTGAACGACCCCGAGGTGCTGAAGCAATGCATCCCCGGCTGCGAGAGCATCGCCAAGACCTCCGACACGCAGATGGAGGCAGTGGTGGTGCTGCGCGTGGGGCCGGTGAAGGCCTCGTTCAAGGGCGCCGTCACCTTGTCGGACATCGTGCCCGAACAGGGCTACACCATCACCGGCGAAGGCTCTGGCGGGCTCGCCGGCTATGCCAAGGGCTCGGCCAAGGTGCGCCTGGAGCCGCAGGACGACGCCACGCTGCTGCATTACGAGGTGAGCGCGGATGTGGGCGGCAAGCTCGCCCAGCTCGGCGCGCGGCTGATCGATGCGACGGCAAAGAAGCTGGCCGGCGAATTCTTCACCAATTTCGGGGCGACCGTCGCCCCGCCGGCAGCCGCAGAACCCGGGCCGGAACCGGAGGCGGATGCGCCCGCGGAGGGTGGCGAGAAGGCTGCGAAAGGCTGGCTCGGCGGCCTGTTCGGAAAGGCGACGGCGGGGGCGCTGGTGGCAGGGTTTTTGCTCGTGCCGCCCTGCTGCCTGAACGGCACGCACGCCCATGCGGCCGGAGACTTCGCCTTCCCCATCTGCCACGGCAAGGGGTGACGCGCTCTTAAAATTATCCGGGTGTTATTGTCAAATAATATCACCCGGATATAATCTCCTCCAACGGCGCACGCGTCGATGGAGGAGCATGGCATGAAGAGCGAGGCACGGAAGGCGGCTGTCGCCGCTTACAAGGAGCGCAAGGTCGCGGCCGGCATCTATGCCGTGCGCTGCCAGCCGACGGGCCAATACTGGCTCGGCCGGGCGCCGGATCTCTCCACGATACAGAATCGCATCTGGTTCAGCCTGCGCCAGGGCGGCCATCCCAGCCGCGCGCTCCAAGCCGCCTGGAACACCCACGGCGCCGAAGCCTTCACCTTTGCGCAGATCGAGCGGCTCGACGTCGAAGAAAGCGCGTATGTGCGCGACGCGCTGCTGAAGGAGCGACTCCACCATTGGCGCGCGCAGCTTCGCGCCGATCTCCTGTGAATTCCAAATTTGGTCCGCGCGCTGCCCGCAATGCCGCAGAGGCATGTGGCACTTCACGCGTTTTCGTCCCGCGCGGCCGGCAAAAGTGCCCTGATCGGCGGTTCAAAGGTTGACTCCCCCGCCATTTCAGCCACGATCTGAACACTGAATTCCGAATTCAGTTAAGGCTCGCCAAAGCCGAAATGAAAAACATTGCCGGGAGAAACCTTATGATCGCATCACGCCTCGTGATCGCAGCCCTATGTGCCGCCGTGGCCGGCCCAGCCTTGAGCCAGACCCTGCCTCCTCTCAAGATCGGCGTGCTCAACGACCGCACCGGAATCTATGCCGATTTCGCCGGTCAGGGCTCGGTCGTCGGCGCCCAGATGGCGGTGGAGGATTTCCAGAAGACCCACCCGGGTCTCAAGGTGGAGATCGTCTCAGCCGACCACCAGAACAAGGCCGACGTAGGCTCCGCCATTGCGCGCAAATGGTATGACGAGGAAGGCGTGGACATGATCGTCGACGTGCCGAATTCGGCCGTCGCGCTCGCGGTCAACGAGGTTTCGCGCGAGAAGAACAAGGTGCTCATCGTCTCGGGCGGCGGCACGTCCGACCTCACCGGGCCGAAATGCGCGCCCAATACCATTCACTGGACGTTCGACACCTGGTCGCTCGCCCACGGCACCGGCAGCGCCATGGTGAAACGCGGCGGCGACACTTGGTTCTTCATCACCGCGGACTATGCCTTCGGGCACGCGCTGGAGCGCGACACCTCGAAGGTGGTGACGGAATCCGGTGGCAAGGTGCTCGGCAGCGCCCGCGCGCCCATGGGCGGGTCGGATTTCAGCTCCTTCCTGCTCCAGGCGCAAAGCTCCAAGGCCAAGGTCATCGGCCTCGCCAATGCGGCGGCGGACACCACCAACACCATCAAGCAGGCTTCCGAATTCGGCATCACCCAGGGCGGCCAGAAGCTCGCCGGCCTCCTGATCTTCCTTACCGACGTGCATTCGCTCGGCCTCAAGGTGGCGCAGGGCCTGGTGCTGACCGAAGCCTTCTATTGGGACCAGAACGACGGCACCCGCGCCTTTTCCAAGCGCTTCGGCGAGCGCATGGGCGGCGCCATGCCGACCATGGTGCATGCCGGCGTCTATTCCGCCGTCACCCATTATCTGAAGGCGGTCGAGGCTGCGAAATCCAAGGAGTCCGGCAAGGTGGTGGCGCAGATGAAGGCGATCCCCACCGACGATCCGCTGTTCGGCAAGGGCGAGGTCCGCGCCGACGGCCGCCACATCCACAATATGTATCTGTTCGAGGTGAAGACCCCGGCTGAATCCAAGGGCGAGTGGGACATCTACAAGACCCTCGCCACCATCCCCGCCGCCGAGGCCTTCCGTCCCCTCAACGAAGGCAATTGCCCGCTCGTGAAGAGCTGAGCGCCGCGCAAGAAACCCCTGCGAGAGAGCCCCTTCCCGTCTCGGGAGGGGGCTTATTGAATTCAAAGCCCGAGGCGCCGGGCCTAGACCGAGCCGCCGAGACGCCGCGCGCCGCCGAGCGGACAAGCGGAGCGCTCGCCCTCCTGCAGGATGAAGGCGCTCACCTGGGTCGGCTCCTTGAGCTTCACATGCCCGCGCCAGCCCACTTCCTGGCGCGTCACCACAGGAATTGCCGCCGGAATATCGGGCCTTGGGCCATCGGTGAGGCCATAGCCCACGATGGTTCCGGCGGCATCGACCAGGACGATTTTCTCGGGCGCCGCGGCGCGCGCCGGATCCCAGGCCCAGCCCCTCACCCGGAAAGCCGCCTCCGACGAATGATCCGGCACCGCCTGCGCGGCCTCGAACGCACCGAGGCAGGACGAGGCGGGCGCGATCGTGGCGTGCGCCGCGAGCGGCGTTCCCATCCAGCCTGCCCACGGGGTGGCGAACAGCGCGAGACGTTGCCGGCGCAGGATATCCGCTCGCGCGGCGACCACGTTCGGATCGAGGAAGATCTTGCCGAATTCCACATCGTCCCGCACGTTCGAGAGCAGGGCCGTCGCGGCGCCGTTGCGCGTGACGCGCATGGCCTGGACCACATCGTCCACATAGCGGGCGTAGCCGGCCATGAGCACAAGCGCGCAGACCGCCGAAGCCGGCGCGGCGAGCCGGAACCGCTCGGGAAGCAGGCTCCACCACAGGAACGTCAGCGCGAGCCAGAAGATCAGGCTCGGCGTCAGGTAGCGGCTGGCGAGCGCCTGGCCCACGCCGAACGTCAGACGCCCGAGCGAGGTCAAGGCGGCAGAGGCGGCGATGAACAGGATGATATGGAGCAGCACCAGCCGCGCGGGGGTCGCATAGGACGGGCGGGCGAGCAGCACGGCGCCCGCGCCAACGCCCAGGCCGACGCCGATGCCGCCCATCACGATGGCGATCAGGTGGCGATGGCCCTGGACGGCGGCGATCTGCACCCGCAGAAGCTCTTCCAGCGGCTGGCCCAGATAGGCGAGCGTGTAGCGCAGCGATTTCAGCGGCTTGAGCAGCGCCGCCAGGGGCGTCAGATCGGGATCGGGCGAGCGATAGCCGAAGAGATAGAGCCCGATCAGCGCCGCCGCCACGCCCGCCAGCACGGCGATCTCGCGCCGGGGCCGGCCCAGCCAGACGGCCAGCGGCAGAAGGAGGACGCAGGCGAGAACGCCATTGGACATGGACCCCACGGCCAGGGCCGCGCACAGCGAGGCGGCGCCGACCCCCGCCCATCCCCGCACGGCGGCGATGGACGCGAACGCGAGTGTTCCCGCAAGAAAAACCGCGAAAAACTGCGTTTGAAAACTATAGAGGAAATTTTCCCACTGCCCGGCCCAGAACATATATCCAAGCGCGATCGCGCCCGCCAGGACGACATTGACGGCTCCGCGCACCCCGGCCCAATAGACGATGGCCGTAAACGCGGCCGCCTGGGCCAATTGCATCGCGATGCTTACGCTATAATTGACGACGTAGATTCCATTCGAAAGGAGGTAATCGAGAATGGAAATAAGCCTGAAAACGACGATGCGATGCTCATTATGCTGGCTGAAGAGATGCTCGATACAATCATCGAGGGAAATAACCGCCCATTGGTCCATGAAGGGAAGCGGGAGATAAGCATCGTACATGGCCCGCAAGGTGGTTAGCACCACCATTGGCGCACAGATGAGCGCGACCAGCGTTAGAAAATAGGGAAAAACACGATCAACCGGGACCCCGCTCGCGCCGGATAATAATGTCATGTCTTTGGACGGCATTTATCCCCCGATAATGTCGCTCAGTCGTAATATTGCGTGAGTCCCGTCCCGCTTTGTAGGTCTCGATCGCGCCGCACAAGCCAGACTTATTCCGGCGGCCGAGGTGATGCAACGCCTCGCCGGGCCGCGCGCCCTCTCTATTTCTCATTTGTGCGGATTATGCCGGGGGCGCCCGTCCCGTTGTGGGACGACGGCGTTCCATGCGCGAACATGCGGGGAACGGATCGGGCGCGAATCGCTGCGGCGCAGGCGATCGCGCTTTGTTCGCCCATATGGGTTCACGACGGACGCGCCGGGAGAAGAGGCGCGGGAGGCGCTTCAGTCCAGCGCGGTGCCGGCCGCAAGGCTCAGGGAGCGGTCAAAGCGCGGTTCGGGGCGTGCGGCGTCGCGATTGGCCGCGCGGGCAAGCAAAGCGAGAAGATCGCCAAGCCGGTTGAGATAGGCGATGCCGGCACTGCCCGGCGCGGGCGGATCGATCTCGGCCTGCGAAACCAGCCGCCGCTCGGCCCGCCGGCAGACCGCGCGGGCAACGGCGGCGTGGGCCGCCGGCAGGGAGCCGCCGGGCAGCAGCGTCGCGGCCACCACCGGGAGGTCCGCTTCCAGGCGCCCGATGAGGCCGTCGAGCCGGCGCACATAGGCGGCCGACAATTGCGGCGCGCCGGGTGCCGCCACCTGCTGGAGCAGTTCGTGCACATCGTTCTGCGCGATCGCGAGCGCCTGCCCGGCATCGCCGGAAGCGCCGCCCTCGGCCAGCACGGCGAGCCAGCCGGCGAGCTCCTCCACCGCGCCGATCAGCTCGACGGTCGGGCTGTCCTTCTCCACGCGCGCGCCGGTGGCGAGGCGGGTGATGCCGCCATCGCCGGCGGAGGTGGTCCAGTTCGCAAGGCTGCTCATTCGGTCCTCCCTCGGCTTGCGCCAAGACGGCCGCCCTGTGCCGGGCGGTCCGCCGTGCTGGGTCGGGGCGTCCTGTGGTCAGGACTTCGCCCGTCAGGCGTCCTGCTTCACCGCCAGGGCCGCGCGCATCGCGGTCTGGCTGGCGAGGAAGTCGGCCGTGTACTCGCAATAGGTGCCGATGATCCACGGGATCATGGCGCGCTTCCGGTCGTCCATGGGCGAGATCTTGCGGGCGGGCGTGCCGCCCCAAAGCCAGCCGCTTTCCAGAACCTGCCCCGGCTCGGTGCGCGCGCCCGCGGCCAGCAGCACGTCCGGCTCGAACACCGTGCCCGCCGCCACATGGCTGCCCATGCCCACCAGAACCCCGGTGCCGATGGTGCAGTTCTCCAGCATCACATTGTGGCCGATGACGGCATCGGCGGCCATGACGAACGGCCCGTTCACGCAGCGGATGATGGTGTTGTCCTGGATGTTGGAATTGGCGCCGAGCACGATCTCGCTGTCACCGGCATCCAGCTCACACGAGAACAGCACGCTGGAGCGCGCGCCCGCGCGGAACGTTCCCGCCACGGTGGAAGTGGCGGCGATGAACGTGGTGGGGTCGATATCGAGCCGCGCCGGGGCCCGGGCGGGCGCCAGGACCTCATCCGGCACCGCCCGCAGGCGGGCCGCGCGCCGCGCGATCTCGCCCGGCTCCACGGGCCGCACGGGCTTTGCGGGAATGCCGGCATAGACCATGCCCGCCTCCAGCTTGGAGCGCGGGAAGGCCACCGAGCCGGCCTCCACGATCACGCCGCTTTCCACCACCGAGCCGTCGAGGATGACGGCATCCTCCTCGATCACGCAATCGTCGCCCACCGTGCAGGCGTGCACCACGCCGTTGCGGCCCACGGTGACGCGGTCGCCGACGATGGCGGGATACAATTCATGGGCGATATGCACCGTGCCGCGATCGCCGATGAAGAAATCGGCGCCGATCTCCACCACATGCCCGTCCGCCCGCAGCAGCGCGAGCGCGCCGATGGAAGCGCGCGGGCCGAGCGTCACCCGGCCGATGACGGCGGAGCGTTCGCCCGCGTGCCGCAGGTCCGGCATCACCGGCCGAATGCCGTGATAGGGAAGGATGAAGGGCGGTGGGGACAGGACATCGTTCATGCGGCACTCCCGAGCTGGCGATTCTGCAGGCGATCCGCCAAAGCCACGGCATCATGGGCCATGGCCTTGAGTTCGTCCTGCGCCAGCCGTGCGGCCACTTGCCCGCAGAAGGGTTCGAACTCGGTGAGATCGCCGGCCCCCAGCATCCGCGCGAAAAAATAGCGACGCAAGGCCAGCCGCTCATGGCCGCACGCGACACTATGCGCCAGAAGCAGGCGGGCGGCCGCCGCATCCCCGCCGCGCGCCCGCTGGCGCGCGGTCTTCACGTCGTCCCGCTTCAGCCGCATGGTCAGAAGACCGGGGTTTCGCGATACACGCCCCACACGGTTTTCAGCTTCTCCACGATATCGCCCATGGTGGCGCCTTCGCGCACCAGGTCGATGGTGATCGGCATGATGTTCTGCGTGTCGTCCTTGGCCACTTCCACCAAGCGCTCCAGCAAGGTGTTGACCTTCACATTGTCGCGCTCGCGGCGGATGCGCTGGGTGCGCGAGACCTGCCGCTCGGCCGTGGTGTGGTCGTAGGGATGGGTCTCGATATCGTGGACCTCTTCCTTCTCCACCAGGGTGTTGACGCCGATCACCGGCTTCTCGCCCGATTGCTTGCGCAAGGCGGTCTCATAGGCGAAATCGGCGACGCGCTTCTGGAACCAGCCTTCCTGGATCAGCTTGATGGTGCCGCCGCGCTCGTCCACCTCGGCGATGATGTCCATGATGCGCTTTTCATATTCGGTGGTCAGCGCCTCCACGTAATAGGAGCCGCCGAGCGGGTCGATCACCTGGGTGACGTTGCTCTCCTCCGCGATCACCTGTTGGGTGCGCAGCGCCATGCGCATGGCTTCCTCGGTGGGGATGGCGAACGCCTCGTCGAAGCCGTTGGTGTGCAGCGACTGGCAGCCGCCGAGCACCGCCGAGAGCGCCTGCAGCGCGGTGCGCACCACGTTGACCATATATTGCGGCTTGGTGAGCGAGGCCGCGGCGGTCTGGCAATGGAAGCGCAGGCGCATGCTCTCGGGGTTCTTGGCGCCGAACCGCTCCTTCATGATCTTGGCGTAGCAGCGCCGCACGGCGCGGAACTTCGCCACTTCCTCGAAGAAATCGGCCTGGCAGACGAAGAAGAAGGCGAGGCGCGGGGCGAACTCGTCCACATGCATGCCGGTCTTCGTCACCTCTTCCACATAGACGATGAGGTTGGCGAGGGTGAAGGCCACTTCGTCCACCGGCGAGGAGCCGGCTTCCGAGATATGGTAGCCCGAGATGTTGATCGGGTTGTAGCGCTTCATGGTCTTGGCGCAATGCGTGATGCAATCGCGCACGATGCGGACCGACGGCGCGATGGGATAGATATATTCCTTCTGCGCCATGTATTCTTTCAGGATATCCGCCTGGATGGTTCCCGAAAGCTTGTTGAGATCGTAGCCGCGCTTTTCCGCCAGCACGATGTACATGGCGAGCAGGATCCAGGCGGAGGGATTGATCGTCATGGAGACCGAGATCTTCTCCAGGTCGATGCCCTCGAACAGGGCTTCCATGTCCTCCAGCGTGTCGATGGCGACGCCCTCGCGCCCCACCTCGCCCTCGCTCATGGGATGGTCGCTGTCGTAACCCATGAGGGTCGGCATATCGAAGTCGGTCGAGATGCCGGTCTGCCCCTGGGCGATCAGGTATTTGAACCGCTTGTTGGTATCCTCGCCGGTGCCGAAGCCGGCGATCTGGCGCATGGTCCAGTTGCGCGAACGGTACATGGTGGGATAGGGGCCGCGCGTGAAGGGATAGCGGCCCGGCAGGCCGATGTCCTCAGGCGGCGTCTCGGCCAGGTCGGCGGCGGTATAGGTGCGCTTCACCGGGAAATCGCCGAGGGTGAAGAATTGCTCCTTGCGCTCGGCCTGCTTCTTCAGGAAGGCGGCGACTTCGTTTTCTTCCCAGTCGCGCACGTCATCGCTGAGCTTGGCGAGGGTGCGGGTCTCAAGCATGCTCATCTGCGAGTTCCTTCTGGGCGGACGAGAGCAGCATCTCGTTGGCAAGGGTGTAGGGATCGCTCTCGCGGCGCTGGAGGCGCGCGGAGAGCTTCGGGGCCAGGCGCTCCGCCGCATGGGTGAAGCGCTCGATGAGGAGATTTTCTGCCGTCTTCACCAGGCGGAAGCGGGCGATGCGGGTGAGCCGGGCGGCTCCCGTCTCGGTTTCGAAGGCGACGCGGCGATGGGCGTTGATCTTGGCGAGCAATTGCTCGAACCCCTCCCCGCTGATGGCGGACACGCCCACCACCGGCACCGCCCATTCCCCCCGTTCGGAGGTGAGGGCGCCGAGGGTGAGCATGCTCTTAAGGTCGGTCAGCGTGCGGTTCGCGTCTGAGCGGTCGCATTTGGAGACGACGTGGATATCCGCGATCTCCAAGATCCCCGCCTTGATGGCCTGGATCTCATCGCCGAGGCCGGGGGCGGAGACCACCACCGTGGTGTGGGAGGCGCGGGCGATCTCCACCTCGTCCTGCCCCACGCCCACGGTCTCGATAATCACCGTGTCGAAGCCGCCGACATCGAGGATGTCCACCGCGTCCAAAGCCGCGCGGGCCATGCCGCCCATGGCGCCGCGGGTCGCCATGGAGCGGATATAGATGCCGGGATCGGTGGCAAGCTCGGTCATGCGCACCCGGTCGCCGAGGATCGAGCCGCCGGAGAACGGGCTGGAAGGGTCCACCGCGACGATGCCCACCTTCAGCCCCTGCTCGCGCAGCTGCTTGGCGAAATGGGCGACCAGGGTGGACTTGCCCGAGCCAGGCACGCCGGTGATGCCGATCACATGGGCCTTGCCGGCCCGGCGATAGACGGTGGCGAGCGCCTCGCGCGCTTCCGGCGTGCCGGATTCCGCGCGCGAGATGAGGCGGCCGATGGCGCCCATCTCGCCGGCTTCCACGCGGGGGATCAGCTCCAGCGAGGGAACGTAGCGGCCCATCAGGCACCCCCCGCTTTGAGCTGGGCATGCATGTCGCGGAACACGGCGCGATCATCCACCACGCGGCGGGCCTTGAAGTCCGTGCGCGGCAAGGTGCCGCCTTCCACGATCTCCACCACCGCGCGCAGGCCCAGCAGCTTCTGCATGGATTTGGCGATGTCGCTGCGGAATTTCTCCACATGGTCGCGGCCGAGGCCGAGGGTCACGGCGTCCGCCTCCACCCGCAGCACCAATTCGTCCATGGCAGCTTCGCGGGTGATGACGATCTGGTGCTCGCCGCCATAGCCGGCGGTCTGGTTAAGCACGGAATCGATCTCGCTCGGAT
This sequence comes from Roseixanthobacter pseudopolyaromaticivorans, assembly GCF_043195145.2. Lineage (NCBI taxonomy): Bacteria > Pseudomonadati > Pseudomonadota > Alphaproteobacteria > Hyphomicrobiales > Xanthobacteraceae > Roseixanthobacter > Roseixanthobacter pseudopolyaromaticivorans. Next base: position 131,840 of record NZ_CM195539.1, on the reverse strand, counting down.
AGACGTTCTCGCCGCGGATGGTGAACATGTCGTCGATGCGCCCGAAGATGCCGAGCGGCAGGCGCGGATAGGTGCGCCCGCAGGGGCCGGGCTCGTCGGTCCACAGCGTCAGATCCCCCGAGGCGAGGCGGATCATGGGCTGGGAGGTGCGCTCGAGATGAGTGTAGACCGGCGTCCCCCGCTCGCCATAAGGCACGCGGCGGAAGGTGCGCGGGTCGCATACCTGGGTGTAGACCACATCCTGCCAGCACAGCATGCCGGGGGTCTCAGCGGAGCCGCCCACATGCATCCAGGGCGTCATCTCGGCCATGGAGCCGCTGTCGAACACCTTGGCGCCGTAGAGATCCTCGATGCGGTCGCGCACGCCGGGAATGGACGCGCCGGGCTCGCCGGAGAAGAACATTACGCGCAGCCCGAAGTCGCGCGGATTGAGCCCTTCCTTGATGGCGGTTTCCGCCAGATGCAGGGCATAGGTGGGGGTGCCGTAGAAGCCGGCCGGCTTCATGGCGGCGAGCCATTGGGCACAGCGCACGCTCATGCCCGGCGCGCCGGCGCCGAACGGAAACGCCTTGGCGCCGAGCCGCTCCGCGCCGGCCAGCGCGCCCCATGAGCCCATGTACAGGCTGAAGATGGCGGCGACGCACACCATGTCGCCGGGGCGCAGGCCCATGGCCCACATGATGCGGGCATGGGCATTGGCGATGGCGCGCCAGTCGTTGCGGCCGATGGCGAAGGCGGTGGGCCGCCCGGTGGTGCCGGAGGTGCCGTGCACGTGGAACACCTCGGCGTCCGGCACGCACAGATAATCGCCGAAGGGCGGGTGCGCCGCCTGGCTGGCGCGCAGGTCGGCCTTGGTGACGACCGGCACCTTGTCCTCGAAATCCTCGAGCGACTTCAGATGCGAGGGATGGAAGCCGGCGGCATCCCATTTGCGCCGGTAGAACGGCGCGGTCTCATAGGCATAGGCGCAAAGCTGCTGCAGGCGGGCGAGGATCGCCGCGTCGCGGTCCGCGGGATGCATGGTTTCGCGCTTTGGAAACCAATAGCGCGCATCCGACGGCGGCAGATAGGTTTCGTCATAGCGCGGCGGGAAGGACCAGTCTTCCATGGGGCCCTCCGGGCTCAGCGCGCGCCGCGCTCGGTGACAAGGCGTTCCAGCGTCTCGACGATGGCATTGGGCGGGGTGTCCTGGAGCAGGACCTCCTTCACGCCCATCTCCTTCAGCGCCACCACGTCCTCGTCCGGCATGACGCCGCCGGCGACGACGATCAGGTCGTCCACGCCCTTCTCGTTCAAGAGCTTGAAAATCTTGGGGAACACCGTGAGCTGGACGCCCGACAGCAGGCTGACGCCGAGCACGTCCACATCTTCCTGGATCGCGGCGGTGACCACTTCTTCCGGCGTGCGGTGCAGGCCGGAATAGATCACGTCCATGCCCGCATCGCGCAAGGTGCGCGCGACGACCTTCACGCCACGGTCGTGACCGTCGAGTCCCACCTTGGCGAGAAGCACTCGAATGGGTTGAGCCATTTCCATCCCTCGTACATTATTGAATTCTGAATTCCGAGTTCAACAAACGGTCGCAGGTTCCCTGGAGATGGTCAAGATGGAAAACGGCGGGCGCACGCGATATGCAGACTTCATGGAAACTCTGGCCGCACCGAAACGCCTGGTCGAACAGACCTACGAGGTCATTCTCGACGCCATCTGCGACGGCACCCTCAAGCCGGGGGAGCGCCTGACGCAGGAGGACATCGCCGCGCGCCTCAATGTTTCGCGCCAGCCGGTGACCCATGCGCTGGTGATCCTGCGCTCCCAGGGCTTCGTCATCGAATCGGGTAAGCGCGGGGTTTCGGTGGCGCCGGTCCAGCCGGAACTGCTCAAGGCGATCTACGAATTCCGCTCGGCGGTGGAGCCGCTGGCGGCGGAACTGGCCACCGCCAATCTCAAGCCGGAACACATCCGCAAGGGGCGGGATCTCGTGGTGCGCGGGCGCAATCTCGTGCTCGCGAACGACCAGAAGGGCGTGGTCCACGCGGACATGGACTTCCACTCCTTCATCTACGATCTCTCGGGCAATCCGCTGGTGATCGATACGATGCGCCTCAATTGGCAGCATCTGCGCCGCGCCATGGGCGAGATCCTCTCCTTCCCCGGCCTCTCCATCCGCGTGTGGCGCGAGCATGAGGAGATTCTGGAAGCCATGATCCGCGGCGAGGCGAAGATCGCGGCAGATCTCATGCGCAACCATCTGGTGGGCGCCTATCGCCGCGTGATGATGGGCGAGAAGGACATTACCTGACCGCCCGCGCGCCGCGCCTAAAAGGCAGGCATGTGCCCCTCTTCGCGGCCGCGCGAACCCTGTCGCGCCGAGCGGGTGAAGCGGCTTTCGTCGTCATGGCCGGACGTGTCGCGGGCATGACGGTCATCCTAACCACCATCCCTCCGGGCACGCCGATTGCATGCGCCGGCGCAAACCGTCCCGACCCCCACGGAAGTTGAAAATGGCGAATCTGACGATCGACGGCGACCGCCTCTGGGCCGCGCTCATGGAAACCGCGCGCTTCGGTGGCACGGAAAAAGGCGGCATCAACCGCCTCACCCTGACCGAGGAGGACCGGCAGGTCCGTGACTGGTTCAAGGACGCCTGCGTCGCCGCCGGCTGCACCGTGTCCGTGGACGAGGCGGGCAATATGTTCGCCCGCCGGCCCGGCCGCGATAATTCCCTTCCGCCCATCTGCATCGGCTCCCACCTCGATACCCAGCCCACCGGCGGCAAGTTCGACGGCGTGCTGGGCGTGCTGGCGGGGCTCGAAGTGCTGCGCGCGCTCCAGGCCAGTGGCTACGAGACGCTGGCGCCCATCGAGGTCATCAACTGGACCAATGAGGAAGGCTCCCGCTTCGCCCCCGCCATGCTGGCGTCCGGGGGCTTCGCCGGGGTGTTCGAGAAGCAATATGTGATGGACCAGCGCGACCGCGAGGGCATCCGCTTCGGCGATGCGCTGGATGCCATCGGCTATCGCGGCGACAAGCCGCTCGGCGGCCATCCCATGTCGGCCATGTTCGAACTCCACATCGAGCAGGGGCCGATCCTGGAGGCCGAGGGCAAGACCATCGGCGTCGTGACCGGGGTGCAGGGCATCCGCTGGTACGAGGCGACGATCACCGGCGTCGACTCGCACGCCGGCACCACGCCCATGTCCCGCCGCAAGGATGCGCTGCTGGGCGCCGCCAAGGTGGTGGAGATCGTCAATGCGGTGGGCCTTGCCCATCCCCCGCTGGCGGTGGCGACCGTGGGGCTGATGGAGGTGACGCCCAATTCGCGCAATGTCATTCCCGGCGAAGTCTTCCTCACCATCGAGATGCGCCATCCCGACCAGGGGGTGCTCGACACCATGCACGCCGAGCTGTGCGCACAGATCGAGGCGGCGATTTCCGCGCTGGGCCTGACCTTGCAACTCGACTGCATCCTGAACGCCCCGCCGGTGCATTTCGACGCGACCCTGGTTTCCACCATCCGGGCGGCGGCGGAGACGCTCGGCTATGGGCATCGTGACATCGTCTCGGGCGCCGGGCACGACGCCGCCTATGTGGCCCGCGTGGCGCCGACCACCATGGTGTTCGTGCCCTGCAAGGACGGCATCAGCCACAATGAGGCGGAAGACACCTCACCGGCCGATTGCGCCGCCGGCGCTGCGGTGCTGCTGAACGCGGTGCTCGCCTTCGACGCAAAGCTGGAGGCGCAGGCGAAGGGATAGGCGGATGATCGCTGGTTTGTGGGGCGAAATGCGTTCGTCGCCGAAGTCTGCATGGAATTCGGCGACGAAATTCACGTAAATCAAGCATCATCGCAGGTTTCATTCGCGGGAATCCGGTGTTCGTCCGTGGCCCTGGGTGTTTCACGTGAAACATCCAGGGGACAAAACCTTTGCGATCCCTTGCTTTCGTCAGGCCGCAGTCAGCGAAAAGATGCTCGCCCCGGTATCCGCCGTCCCAACCGCATTTCGGAACGGCGCGAACAATTCCCGGCCCACATTGACGTGGGAGGCGGAAAGATCTCCCTCCGCCTGCGCGCGGGCGGCCCATTCGTCCGCATCCACCAGCACGGTGAGATGCCCGGCGACGCCGTCGAGCCGCACCAGGTCTCCATCGCGGATCTTGCCGATCGGCCCGCCGGCCGCCGCCTCCGGGGTCACGTGGATGGCCGAGGGCACCTTGCCCGAGGCGCCGGACATGCGCCCGTCAGTCACCAGCGCCACCTTCTGCCCGCGATCCTGCAGCACGCCGAGTGGCGGCAGCAGCTTATGCAGTTCCGGCATGCCGTTGGCCTTCGGCCCCTGGAAGCGCACCACGGCGACGAAATCGCCCGTGAGGCTGCCGGTCTTGAACGCGGCCTGAAGCGCCTCCTGGGAATGGAACACGCGGGCCGGCGCCTCGATGACATGCCGCTCCGGCGCCACCGCCGAGGTCTTGATGACCGCGCGGCCGAGATTGCCGTCCAGCACCTTCAGCCCGCCGGTGGGCTGGAACGCGCGGGTGACCGGGCGAAGCACCGCCTCGTCGCCGCTCGCCGCCGTGGCGTCGCGCCACGCCAGGGCGCCGTTCTCGTCCAGGCCCGGCTCGGCCGTGTAGCCGGAAAGCCCGGTGCCCCACACGGTCTCCACGTCCTCGTGCAGCAGGCCGGCGGAGAGCAATTCGCGGATGACGAAACCCATGCCGCCGGCGGCGTGGAAATGGTTCACGTCCGCCTTGCCGTTGGGATAGACGCGGGTGAGCAGCGGCACCACGTCCGCGAGGTCTGAGAAATCGTCCCAGGTCAGCTTGATGCCCGCCGCCGCCGCCATGGCGACGATATGGAGCGTGTGGTTGGTGGAGCCGCCGGTGGCATGCAGGCCGACGACGCCGTTCACGAACGCCTTCTCGTCCAGCATCCGGCCGAGCGGGGTGTAGTGATTGCCGAGCGCGCTGTTGGCGAGCGCCCGCTTGGTGCCCTCCCGCGTCAGCGCATCGCGCAGCGGCGTGTTAGGATTGACGAAGGAGGCGCCGGGCAAATGCACGCCCATGATCTCCATCATCATCTGGTTGGTGTTGGCGGTGCCGTAGAAGGTGCAGGTGCCGGGGCCGTGGTAGGACTTGGACTCCGCCTCGAGCAGCGCGTCGCGGCCGATCTTTCCTTCCGCGAACAATTGGCGGATGCGGGATTTCTCGTCGTTCGGCAGGCCCGAGGTCATGGGTCCGCTCGGAATGAACACCGCCGGCAGATGGCCGAACGAGAGCGCGCCGATGATCAGGCCGGGCACGATCTTGTCGCAAATGCCGAGGAAGACGGCGGCATCGAAGGTCTGGTGCGAGAGCGCCACCGCCGTTGAAAGGGCGATCACCTCGCGGGAGAACAGGGACAGTTCCATGCCCGCTTCCCCCTGCGTGACGCCGTCGCACATGGCCGGCACCCCGCCCGCCACCTGCGCCACCCCGCCCACGTCGCGGGCCGCCTCGCGGATCAGCTCGGGGAAGCGCTCGTAGGGTTGGTGGGCGCTGAGCATGTCGTTATAGGCGGTCACAATCGCGAGATTTCCGCCCTCGCCACTGCGCAGCTCCGCCTTGTCGCCGGGCAGGCAGGCGGCGAATCCATGGGCCTGGTTGGCACAGCCGAGCGCCCGGCGGCGGGGGCCGGCCTCTCCGGCGGCGGCGATACGGTCCAGATAACGCGCGCGGCTGTCGCGGCTGCGTTCAGCAATGCGCTGCGTCACCTCGCCGATGCGGGCATTGAGACTGGCTTGGGCGGTCATTGGGACCTCCTGGCTGGCGGGATGGGGAACGGGCGGGAAGCAGGAGCCGTCCCGGCGCGATCCGATTCAAGGTGAGAGATTGCCATTTTAACCTCGAAGCCGGATCAAGGGCATCACCAACACATGCGCCCGATAGCGAGCATTTCAATGACACACTCCGCACCCGCCCGCGTCGCCATCCTCGACGATTACCAGAGCGTGGCCGCATCCATGGCCGATTGGGATGCCCTGAAGCCCGGCGCCGAGGCTGTCTTTTTCCACGATCATGTGGCCGATCCGGACCGCCTCGCCGCCCGCCTCACGCCGTTCGACGCGCTGGTGCTCACGCGCGAACGCACGCCGGTCGACGCGGCGCTGATCGCCCAGCTGCCCAACCTCAAGCTCATCACCACCGTCGGCATGTGGAACGCCTCCATCGATATCGCGGCGGCGCAGGCGCGCGGCATCACGGTGAGCGGGACCGTTGGCGGCGACCCCCACGCCACCCCTGCCCTCACCTGGGCCTTGGTGCTGGCAGTGACGCGCGGGCTGCACAAGGAAGCGGCCTCCGTGCGCGCCGGCGGCTGGCAGGTCGGCCTCGGCATGGATATCGCCGGCAAGACCCTGGGCGTGCTCGGCCTCGGCCGCATCGGCGCGGAGGTGGCGAAGTTCGGCCAGGCCTTCGGCATGAAGGTCATCGCCTGGAGCCAGAATCTGACCGCCGAGCGGGCGGCGGAATGCGGCGTGGAACGGGTGGAGAAGGACGAATTGTTCGCCCGCGCCGACGTGCTCACCATCCACCTCAAGCTCGGCGCCCGCACGCAGGATCTCGTCGGCGCGGCGGAACTGGGCCGCATGAAGACAACGGCCTTCCTGGTCAACACCTCGCGCGGGCCGATCGTTTCCGAGCCGGCCCTGGTGGACGCGCTGATGCAGCGGCGGATCGCCGGCGCGGCGCTCGATGTGTTCGACACCGAGCCGCTGGCGGTGGATCATCCGTTCCGATTTTTGCCCAATGTGCTGGCGACGCCGCACATCGGCTATGTTACGGAAAACACCTATCGCACGGCCTTCCCGCAGATCGTCGAAGACATCGCCGCCTGGCAGCGCGGCGCGCCGATCCGCGTGCTTGAGCCGTGAGACACGCCATCAGCCGGTGGGACACACCGCCGGGAAAACACGGGCGCTTCGCAGCCCGGACTTGTGGGAGGAAAAGAGCATCATGCTCTATGATTTCATCATCATCGGAGGCGGCATCGTCGGCCTCTCGACGGCGCGGGAAATCCTGCGCCGCCAGCCGGACGCAGGCCTGTTGCTGCTGGAGAAGGAAGGCGGCCTTGCCCGCCACCAGACCGGGCACAACAGCGGCGTGATCCACGCCGGCATTTATTACGCCCCCGGCAGCTTCAAGGCCGAGCTGTGCCGCAAGGGCGCGCAGGCCACCAAGGATTTCTGCCGCGCCCACAACATCGCCTTTGAAACCTGCGGCAAGCTGCTGGTCGCGACCGATGCGGAGGAACTGGCGCGCATGGACGCGCTCTACCAGCGCGCAGCCGCCAACAATGTGGAAGTGGAGCGCCTGGATGGCGCCGAGCTGAAGCGGCGCGAGCCCAACATCACCGGCATCGGCGCCCTGTTCGTGCCCTCTACCGGCATAGTCGACTACAAGCAGGTGTGCGCGGCGCTGGCCCGCGAGATCGAGGCGGCGGGCGGCACCATTCTGCTCGGCGCCCAGGTCGACGCCATTCGCGAGGGGGCGGAAGAAGTGGAGGTCCGCAGCGGCGGCGTCACCCATCGCGCCAAGACGCTGGTCGCCTGCGCCGGCCTGCAATCGGACCGCATCGCGCGTCTCGCGGGCCTCAAAATCAGCCACCGCATCGTGCCGTTCCGGGGCGAATATTATCGCCTGCCGCCGAGCCGCAATGCCATCGTCAAGCACCTGATCTATCCGGTGCCGGACCCGACCTTGCCGTTCCTCGGCATCCACCTCACCCGCATGATCGACGGCTCGGTGACGGTCGGCCCCAATGCGGTGCTCGGCATGGCGCGCGAGGGCTATCCCAAGCTCTCGGTGAATGCCGCAGACCTTGCGGATACACTCACCTTTCCCGGCTTCTGGCGCACGCTCGCCAACAATCCGCGCGCTGCGATCAAGGAGCTGAAGAACTCCCTCATGCCCGCGGGCTATCTGGAGCAATGCCGCAAATATTGCCCGGACCTGACCATGGCGGACCTCCAGCCCTATGAGGCCGGCATCCGCGCGCAGGCGGTGCTCGCCGACGGCACGCTGGTGCACGACTTCCTGTTCGAGCAGACGCCGCGCTCGCTGCATGTCTGCAACGCGCCCTCCCCCGCCGCCACCGCCGCCTTGCCCATCGGCGAGATGATCGCCGACAAGCTCATGGGCGCGCGGGCAGCCTGAACTCAGCGGCCGCGCTGGTGCAGGATGCGGCCGATGAGGTTCAGCAGGATCTGGGCGGCGAGGATGGCGGTGACGCCGGCGGGATCATATTCGCGCGCCACCTCCACCAGGTCGACGCCGACGATGGTACCCCGCTTGGCGAGGCCGTCCAGCAGTTCCAGCACCTCGTAATAGGCAAAGCCGCCGTGGCTGGGCGTGCCGGTGCCCGGCGCGATGGAGGGGTCGAAGCCGTCGATGTCGATACTCACATAATAGCGCGCGCCCGCCGGGATGCGCGCCAGCACCGCCTCGGTCCCGAGCTTGCGGATCTGCCGCACGCTCAGGATGTCGCTGCCCATGCGGCGGGCGTCCTCATAGCCCTCGCGGGCGGTGGAGGAGACGTTGCGGATGCCGAGCTGGGTCAGGCCGGTAACGTGGGGTCGCTCGGCGGCACGGCGCATGGGGCTGCCGTGGCCGTTGCGCACGCCATGCCGCTCGTCGACGAAATCCAGATGCGCGTCGAATTGCACCAGATGCACCGGCGCCTCGTCGGAAAAGGCGGCAACGCAGGGAATATTGATGGAATGATCCCCGCCGAGCACCACCGGCAGCGCGCCCGCCTTGAGGATTGCCCGCACGCCCGCTTCGATATTGGCGTGGCTCTGCGCGGTGTCGGTGTGGATCATGTCGGCATCGCCCATATCCACGATGCGCGCAGCCCCGGCGGGCAGATAGACCACGTCGTCCTCATGGTCATAGGCGCCGGAATGGCCGAAGGCGAACAGCGTGGAGGCCTCCCGGATCGCCCGCGGGCCCGAGCGGGCGCCGGAGCGCCATTGGGTGCCGAGATCGAACGGCGCGCCGAGGATGGCGACATCGGCCTCCAGCTTATCCCAGTCCAGGCACAGGGGGTATTTGCCGAAGGTGCAGATGCCGACGAAGGGCAGGTCGAGCCGGCCGCTTTCATATCCATGGGACATGGGGTTTTCCTTAGACCGCATCGAGGGCGAGGGGCGCGCCGCGCCGTTCGGCAACACCAGTTGCCAGCACGCATAGAAGTTCGAACATGAGGCTGGCGCCCGTCAGGGCCGTGAGGCCGGAGGGGTCGAACGGCGGGGCGACTTCCACGAGGTCCGCGCCGATCAGGTTGAGCCCCGCCAGCGCCCGCACCATGTGCTGCGCCTCGCGGGTGGTGAAGCCGCCGATCTCCGGCGTGCCGGTGCCCGGCGCGAAGGAGGGATCGAGGCTGTCGATGTCGAACGTCACATAGGCCGGCTGTTCGCCGAGGATGGCATGGACCTCGTCCATCACGTCCTGCGGCCCGCGCTTGATGAATTCCTCCATGAAGATCATGCGGATCCCGCATGCCTTCGCAAAGTCGAAGTTCGAAGCATCCGAGATCGCCCCGCGCAGGCCGATCTGCACGAACCGCTTGGGGTCGATCAACCCCTCCTCAATGGCGCGGCGGAACGGCGTGCCGTGGTTGTAGGGATTGCCGCCGAAGAAGCCGTCATAGGTGTCGGAATGGGCGTCGAACTGCACCACGCCCACCGGGCCCTTCTGCACCAGCCCGCGCAGGATGGGCAGCGTCATCAGGTGATCGCCGCCGGCAGAGAGCGGCACCGCGCCGGCGGTGCGCACGCCGGCGTAGAAATCGCCCACCAGCTTCAACGTCTTCATGAGGTCGAGCGGGTCGACCGGCGCGTCGCCGCAATCGGCGATCCGCGCCTGGTCGTACGGCGAGACGCCGGTGACATGGTGTACCCGGCGCGTCAGGCTCGACTGGTTGCGCAATTCGCGCGGCCCGTGGCGCGTGCCGGCGCGATTGGTCACGCCGCCGTCGAACGGCACGCCGACAATGGCAATATCCACCTCGGCCGGCTCGGCCTGCGGCAGCCGCATGAAGGTGGCGATGCCGGCGAAACGCGGAATGCTGCCGGAATCCGCCGGCTCGAACTTTCCAACCATGAAAAACCTGCCATCTGGCTCATGCGGGCCGCGCCCGCGCTGTCAGAGATTGAATTCCTTGCGCACCGCCGCGGTGATGCCGGCGACATAGTCGTCCATCAGCCACTGGCCCTTTTCGGCGGTGGAGCCATGGGCCACCGCGAGCACGCCGGACGCCGGCACGAAGCCGGCCGGCACCGGGTGCATGTCATAGGTGGGGAATTGCGCCGGTCCGTCGGACGGCACCTTCTCCATCTCCACCAGTTCCGGGCGCACCAGGAGCATGAGCGAGGTCTCCAGCAGGCTCGCATGCTCCAGGTCGATGCCAGGGAAGCCGTCGGGGAACAGGCGCTCCAGCGTCTCGCGCCGGGCAAAATCCCAATATTCCAGGCGCATCAGCTGCATGCCGGTGATGCCGTCGCGGCGCAGTTCGCGCAGGCCGAGGTCCACGCCCTCGACGCCGGGCCACATGTTCTCATAATGGCCGTTCACCACCACGATGCGCCGCACGCCATCGGCGCCGAGGGCGCGGATCACATCGCGCAGCACCAAAGCGAAGGTGTAGGCATCGAGGCTCGTGGTGCCGGGAAAAGCCTCGCCGCCGCCGGAGCGGGGCTGGGATTTGTAGCCATAGGGGATCGCCGGCGCGACAATGCCGCCGATCTGCGCCGCCACCCGCGCGCACACGGCCGTGGGCAGCACCACGTCCACGTTCAGCGGCAGATGCGGGCCGTGCTGCTCGGTGGTGCCCAGGGGAATAAACACCGTCGCCCCGGCGGCGATCTTCGCCTGATATTGCGGCCAGCTCAGTTCGGCCATGTAGACGCTGTCGACCATTGTGTTTCCCCTCAGTGCATGGCCGCGCCGCCATCGACGCTGATGCATTGGCCGGTGATGAAATTCGTGTGGCGCGAGGCGAGGAAGGCGACCGCCTCGGCCACCTCCTCCGGTCGGCCGATGCGGCGCAGCGGATTGTTGGTTTCCAGCGCCTGCTGGGCCGCATCCATGCCGGCGAAATTGAGCAAGGGCGTATCCACCGGCCCCGGCGCCACTGCGTTCACCAGGATGCGCGGCGCGAGCTCCCGCGCCCAGGAGCGGGTCAGCGCCAGGATCGCGCCCTTGGTGGCGCAATAGCCGGACGCGCCCTGCCGGCCGAGATAGCCCAGCTCGGACGCGATATTGATGATGCGCCCATGTTCCCCGAAAAGCCGCGCGGCCTCCCGCGCCATGAGGATGGTGCCGCGCACGTTCACCGCCAGCATCTTCTCGAAGGCGGCGAAATCGAAGGCGGCGAGCGGGCTTTCCAGATCCAGCCCGGCGCAGTTCACGATCACGTCGAGTCCGCGCAGATGCGCCGCCGCCGCATCCATCGCCGCGACGACCGCCACCTCGTCGGTAAGGTCGACCGTAATGGGATGCCAAGCGGACGCCTCCGCCGGCTGGATATCAAATCCGACCACATGGGCGCCGCCCGCCGCCAGCCGGTTCGCGCAGGCGCGGCCGATGCCGCTCGCCGCGCCGGTGACGACGATGCGCAGGCCCTGGTGCGGGGAGGGATCAGAGGGGTTCACCACGGTGCTTCTCCACGATCGACCCCGAGGCTCTGGCCGGTGATGTTCGCGGCGAGATCCGAGGCGAGGAACAGATAGGTGCCCGCCACGTCGTCCGGGTCCATGAAGCCCGGCAGCGCCTGAACGGCGACGATCTCGCGCAGCAGATCGTCCTCCGGCCGTCCGGTGCGCTCGGCCATGGCGCGCAGCGAGCGCAGCGAAGCGTCCGTGCGCACCCAGCCGGGACACACCGCATTCACATTGATGCCGCGCGGACCCAATTCCTTGGCGAAGGTCTTGGTCAGGCCGATCACCGCGTGCTTGGACGCCACATAGGCGCCGAACAGCGGCTCGGCGGTGCGCGACCAGATGGAGGCGGTGTTGATGATGCGCCCGCCGTGGGAGAGCTTCGGCGCGAAGGCGCGGGTGGCCAGGAATGTCCCCGTCACGTTGATTTCCACCACGCGGCGGAAGCGCAGCTCGTTCTCCGCGCTCGGGTCGTCGAGCGGCGTTACCAGTTCCAGACCGGCATTGTTCACCAGCACGTCGAGATGGGCGATCTCCTGCGCCACGGCTTCGAGATCGGCGGTGCGCGTGATGTCGGCCTTGTGGCCGCGCGCGCCGAGCCGCTCGGCGGCCTCGAAGATGGCGTCATCCTCCGCCAGCATGTGCAGATCGGCCCCCGCCGCGGCGAAGGCGCGGGCGATGCCGTGGCCGATGCCCCGGCTCGACCCCGTCACCAGAACGGCGCGCCCCGCGAGGCCGCCGAGCAATCCGCCCGCCATCATGGCTCTTCCCCCGCGCTTGCCCGCACCAGGTGCAGCATCTCATTGCGCAAGGCGAAGAAATCCGCCCCGTCGCGCATCTCCAGCGTGCGGTCCTCGCCGAGGCGCGCGCGCACGTCGATCTCCGCCATGATGCGCGCCGGGCGCTTGGAGAAAACGATCACCCGGTCGGCAAGGAAGGCGGCTTCCTCAACATCGTGGGTCACGAACACCACAGTCTTGGCATCGCGCCGCTGGATGCGCCGCAACTCGCCCTGCAATTGCTCGCGCCGCTGGGCATCCAGCGCGCCGAACGGCTCGTCCATCAGCAGCACGTCGGAGCCGGCGGCCAGCGTCCGGGCGATGGCGATGCGCTGGCGCATGCCGCCCGAGACGCGGTTGGGATAGGTGTCGGAGAATTCGTAGAGCCCGACCAGATCGAGATAATGATCCCGCCGGCCCAGCTTCTCCTCCTCCGACAGATCGGTGCGGTAGCGCATGCCGAAGGCGACGTTTTCCGCCACTGTCAGCCAGGGAAAGGAGGAATAGGACTGGAACACCATGCCGCGCCGCCAGTCCGGGCCGCCCACGGGTGCGCCATCGAGGCGAATGTCCCCGGCGCTCGGAGTATCGAGCCCGCCGATCATGCGCATCAAAGTGGTCTTGCCGCAGCCCGAGGGTCCCAGGAACACGACGAATTCATTGCGGGCGATGGCGAGGTTGAAGGGCGTCGCGACCACCTCGACCGTGCCGAAATGCTTGGTGACGTTCGTGAAGGTGAGGTGAGCCGTCATCCGTTTGCCCTCACAGATAGCGGAAGGCGCGGCGGTGCACGGCGCGCAGCAATTGGTCGGTGACGAGGCCGATGATTCCGATGAGGAAGACGCCCGCCATCACTTCCGGCGTCTTCATGTAGCGGCGTGCCGCCCAGATGACGAAGCCGAGGCCGCTGTCCGCCGCGACGATCTCGGCGATGATCAGATAGGTCCAGCACCAGCCGAGCGTGATGCGCAGATTATCCACCAGCCCCGGCAGCATGGCGCGGAAGGCCACATCCTTCAGCACCTGCCCGGGCTTGGCGCCGACCGTATAGGCGATCTCGATATACTCCTGCGGCACCCGGCGCATGTCGTCGGAAACCAGAAGCACGAGCTGGAAGAAGGTGCCGAGCCAGAGCAGGAAGATCTTGGTCTCCTCGCCCACGCCGAACCAGATGATGGAGAGCGGCACAAGCGCAGGCACCGGCAGATAGCGGATGAAATCGATGATGGGTTCGAGCGCGGCGCCGATGGCGCGATAAGCGCTCATCATGATGCCGATGGGAATGGCCATCACGGCCGCCAGCAGGAACGCGCTCCACACCCGCAGAATGGAGACCCAGGCATTCCAGGCGAGATGCTGGTCTGCGAACATGCGCATCATCGCGGCGAGGATGGCGCTCGGCGCGGGGAAGAACAGCGGGCTGGTGAGGCCGAGCCGCGCCACCCCTTCCCACACCAGCAGCACCAGCACGCTGGCGCCGAGGGCAATGGCCGCCGAAACCGAGCGCGGCAAAGGCGCGCGCAGGCGGAACAGATCCCGCAGCGCGAACCCGCCCGCTGGTCGAGCGACGACCGACGGCATGCCGGACTCACCGCCGGCACGCGCCGGCGGTGAGGATGATGCGGCAGGCTCGCTCACTTCGTCCCCGCGATTGCGGAAACCACCGAGGGGTCGATCTGCTGGGCGGGGTCGAGCTTGGTGTCGGCCGCCCCGTTCTCCAGGTTCAGCTCCATCACCGTGTTGAAGATGGTGTAGAGCGTACCCGGCTTGCCGGCGGTGCCGATATAGGTCTCGGCATCCGCAAGCGAGGTATAAGCAAGCGAAGTGTCGAGAATGTCCTTCACCTCGGCCTCGCTCAAATTGAAGTGCGGCGCGGCGAGCTTAATGAATTCCGCCGGATTTTTCTTGTAGAGATCCACCGCCTGGTAAATCCCCTTCAGGAACGCCTGATATTTCTTCGGATTCGACTTCAGATCGTCCTGACGCACAGCGATGATATCGACGATGATGTCGCTATCCTTGGAAGAGATCAGCACCTTACCCTTGCGGTTGGCATTGGCGGTGATCGCCTGCGACATGACCGGCTCATAAGTCGCGATCGCCTGGATCGACGGGTCGGCGAACACCGCGACCGTATCGGCGGTGGCGATCTCCTTGAGCTTGAGATCCTTGAGGGTCATCCCCTCCTTTTTCAGCGCCAATTGCAGCAGCAGGCGGCCGGGAATGTTGACCTCGGAGGCCACGGTCTTGCCCTTCAGCGCCGCGACGGAGGAAATCGACCCGTCCGCGATCACGCCGTCGCCGCCCACCGACTTGTCGATGGTGCCGATGATGATTCCGGGGGTGGAGGCATCGCGCGGGCGGCCCTGGTGCTCGCCGACGGTGCGCATGTCGACCTCGATATCGCCGCGCGCCATGGCGGCCATGACGTTGGAGCGGTCATCCTCGAACCGCATGTCCACATCGAGGCCTTGGGATTTGAAATAGCCCTTGTCCATGGCCACGAACACCGGCGCGAAGCCGGGCCAGGTGGGCGCGAGAACACGGATCTTGTCTGCGGCGGAAGCAGGCGCCGAAAGGGCCAGCAGGCCCAGAACGGCGAAAGCGGCAATGCGATCTTTATGCCTCATGGCGGTCGCTCCTTGGAGGGTGCTCGCATGCTCCGGCATATTCACATCCGGAAAAATCGTCTTTATTGAAACGTCACATCGAGAACTTTAGATGTAAAAGGCCTCAAGGAGGGAAAGCCCGTGCGGCGTCTGGATAATATCGACCTGCGCCTGCTGCGGGTGTTCGTGGCCCTGACCGAGGCGGGCGGCTTTGCGGACGCGCAAATCACCCTCAATCTCTCCCAATCCACCCTCTCGACGCATCTGGCGGCGCTGGAGCGCAAGCTCGGCGGGCAATTGTGCGAGCGCGGGCGCGCCGGTTTCCGCCTCACCCCGTTCGGTGAATCCACCTTCGCCGCCGCCAAGCAATTGTTCGCCGATATCGACGCCTTCCACGGCCGCATCGGCCGCGACCAGCGCACGCTTGTGGGGCGGTTGCGGCTCGGCATCGTGGACGGGGTCGTCACCAACCCCATACTCGGCCTCCAGACGGCGCTCGGCCGCTACATGGAATACGCGAGCGAAGTGTTTGTGGACCTGGAGCTCGGCACGCCGCTGGTGTTGGAACAGGCGCTGATGGACGGCGCCCGCGACGTCGTCATCGGCCCGTTCTCGCAGAAGGTGCCGGGCATCACCTACATTCCGCTGCACCGCGAGCCGCACGCCCTCTATTGCGGGAAAGGCCATCCGCTGTTCAAAATTCCGCCGCGCCAGATGCAGCACGCCCAAATCGAGGCGGCCTTGTTTTCCGTGCGCCGCTATCGCCACCTCGACGACCTGTACCGGGTCAATCATCCGCGCGCGAGCGGCTCCATCGTGCAGATGGAGGCGCAGGTGATGATGATCCTGTCCGGTCATTTCATCGGCTATCTGCCGCGCCACATGGGCGACGACTGGGCACGGCGCGGCGAGATGCGGGCCCTGAAGCCCGAGAGCTACGGCTTTGAATCCGCGCATTTCGTCGCGACGCGCCGGCTGAAGGGCGAGCAGCCGCTGGTGGACGCCTTCATCAAGGAACTGAAGGCCCAGGTCAGCGTGTCCGCCCGCCCCGCCGCTTTCAGCGGGTCAGATTCACCGTGATGTTCTTGCTCTGGGTGAAGCTGTCCAGCATGGCGGAGAGGGAGAATTCCCGCCCGAGCCCGCTTTGCTTGTAGCCGCCATAGGAATGACCCGGCAGTTGCCCGGCCCCCTGGTTGATCTGGACCCAACCGGCTTCCACATCGCGGGCGGTGCGCAGCGCCTTGCCGATGTCGTGGGTCCAGATATAGGCGGCAAGGCCGTAATGGCTGTCGTTGGCCATCTTGATGACCTCGGCCTCGTCCTCCCACGGGATCGCCACCAGCACCGGCCCGAAGATCTCCTCGCGCGACAGGCGCCAGTCGTTTTCCGCCTGGGCAAACGCGGTGGGCCGCATGAAATAGCCTTCGCTCAGCGGCCCCTCAGTATCCGGCAGGCCGCCCATGACGAGGCGCGAGCCCTGCTGGCGTAGGCCTTCCTCCACATAGCCGCGGACCTTGCTGAACTGCTTCTCATTGATGATGGCGCCGATGTCAGTCTCTTCCGCCAGCGGATCGCCGAGCCGCAGCTTGCCGGCCTTTTCGGCGAGCCGCTCCAGGAAGCCGTCATAGATGGAGCGATGGAGAAACAGCCGCGAGCCGGCAGTGCACGATTGGCTCTGCCGCGTGAAGCGCATGGCGGCGATGATGCCCTCCACCACCCAATCCTCGTCCGCATCCGGGAACACGATGGACGGGCTCTTGCCGCCAAGCTCCAAGGAAACCGGGAGAATCCGCTTCGCGGCGGCCTCCATCACCAGCTTGCCCACGGCCGTGGAGCCGGTGAAGGACAGCTTCGCCACCTTCGGGTGGTTGATGAGCGGAGCGCCGCATTCAGCGCCCGTGCCGGTGAGCATGTTGACCACGCCGGGCGGCAGATGCTCGGCGCAGATTTCCGCGAGCATCAGCACCGCCAGCGGGGCGTCTTCGGCGGTCTTCATGACCATGGTATTGCCCGCGCAGAGCGCCGGCGCGATCTTCACCGCCGCCAGCAGGAACGGAGCATTCCAGGGGATGACGGCGGCAACGACGCCGAGCGGCTCACGCTGGGTGTAGCTGAGAAGATCATCGTTGAACGGCAAGGTCTCGCCCTTCAGCTCGCCCGAAAGGCCACCGAAATAGCGGAACATCTCCGCCGCCGCCCTGGTCTCGGGCCGCGCCTGGGTGCGCAGGGCGTTGCCGGTCTCCGTGGCGATGGTGCGGGCGATCTCCTCGTGCCGGGCGTCGATGCCGTCGGCGATCTTGATCAGCAGCCGCCCCCGCTCGCGTGGCGGCACCTTGCGCCAGGAAGCGAAGGATTCCAATGCCTTGTCCACCGCGAGATCGACGTCTGCGGAACCGCCCCGGGGCACCTCGGCAAACGTTTCGCGGCGCGCCGGGTTCTCGACGGTGAGGGTTTCGCCCGATGCCGCCCACACCCATTCGCCGCCGATCAGCATGGGATGACGCAGCAGCTGCGCGCCGGTGAGGGTCTTTTCGCCCGTGTTCATATGATCCTCCCTTGATCGCGAAGCTTAAGCCCCGCCCCGGCGTGACGCCGGGTTTCATACGCTTTTACAAAGTGTTGAAGCTCAGCCCTGTTCCCATATGCGGGGCATCTGGGCCACGAGATCGGCGAACACGCGCCCGCCCGTGGTGATGTGTTCATGCATGATGGAATTGGCGGTCGCCCCGTCGCCGCGCAGGATGGCATCGACGATTTGTGCGTGATCCTGATGGGACTGCTCGATCCGCCCGGGTTTCTGGAACGGATAGCGGCGGTAGACGCGCAGCCGCGCCCGCATGTCCTTGATGTTGAATTCAAGGTATTCGTTGCATGCCCCGCGATAGATGCACTCATGTAACCGCGTGTTCGCCAGATCGTACGCGGATGAATCTCCCCGTTCCACGAACGCGGCGGTTTGGGCGTGGATTTCGGCGAGCGCCTTGCGGTCGTCCGGCGGCATGCGGCTCGCCGCCAGCTTGGCGGCCATGCCTTCCATCTCGGTCATCACCTCGAACATGGAGACCACCTGCTCCACGCTGAGCACGGTGACGGTGGCGCCGCGCCGCTGGCGCAGATCGACCAGGCCGAGGGAGGCGAGCTGGATCAGCGCCTCGCGCACCGGCGTCTTGGACACGCCGAAGCGCTCGGAGAGGGGCCGCTCCTCCAGCCGCGCGCCGGGGGGCAGAGCACCGGATTCGATCTCGCCCCGGATCCACTTCGCGATCTCGCCTGTCCGGTTGATCTTCTGCACAGCGGGTTCGCCCATCAAATCGCGTCGTCCTTGCGTGTTGTCTCGCCCGCTCCGCCGCGATGCAAGGCGGATATTCCGAACAGCAGGTTACATATTTTTTTTAGATTGACTCATATTTTTTTTGAAATCAAAAATGAGAGAATGACCAACGCCAACGGGCAACGACCCGCCACTCCCCGCGCCGGCCACAGCGATGAAGGCAGCCCGCCGAGCCTGTCGATCGCAGGGGCGAAAGCCTGCATCCACCTCAATCGGCCACGCCAGCACAACCGCTTCCAGCGGGAGGATCTGGCCCATCTCGCGACGCTGCTGGATGAGGTGGAGCGCGACCGGGCGGTGCGGGTGCTGATGTTCACCGCGAGCGGACCGAGCTTCAGCGCCGGCTTCGATATCGGCGGCTTCGAGGCGGGCGGCGCGTCCCAGCCCCACGCCTTCGGCGATCTGTGCGATCGGGTGGAGGCGGTGAAGATCCCGACCCTCTGCGTGCTGAACGGCAGCGTCTATGGCGGCGCCACCGATTTCGCCCTGGCGTGCGACATCCGCATCGCCGTCGAAGGCGCGCGCATGATGATGCCGCCCGCCCGGCTGGGCATCCAATATTATTACGGCGGCCTGCGCCGCTATGTGGAGCGGCTCGGCCCGGCGGCCGCCAAGCTGCTGATCCTCACCGGCGAGCCCATCGACGCGCAGGCCATGCTGCGCATCGGCTTCGTGCAGGAATTGGTGGCGGCCGACGCCTTGATGGCGCGGGCCGATGCGCTCGCCACCGCCTGCGCCGAACGGGCGCCCGGCGCGCTGCGCGGCCTGAAGGCCTCGCTCGATGCGCTGGCCCAGGGCAAGGCCGACCCAGCGTTGATCCAGGCGCGCTTCGATGCGAGCCTGACCTCGGCAGAAGCGCAGGAAGGCCTGCGCGCCTGGGCGGAAAAGCGCCCTCCCATATTCAAGGACGAGGTGCCGGCGGCCTGAAGGGGCTCCCGCGGACAGGCGAAGGCGGTTCGAGCAAGAACGGCCGATTCGCGAAAACAGAACAAGCCGCGCGGTCCGCAAGAGACCGGCCGGCGCGAGGTGGAAACGAAACGGGCGGACGATCGTCACGCCCGCAAAACTGGGAGGATGAACCATGCGCCTTGGATTGATCGCGGGGCTCGCAGCCACGTCGCTGCTTGCGCTGACCGCCGCGAATGCCGCCGACGGCCCCGTCCGCATCGGCGTGCTGAACGACCAGTCGGGCCTCTATAGCGAGTTCGGCGGCATCGGTTCGGTGGAAGCCGCGAAGATGGCGGTCGAGGATTTCGGCGGCAAGGTCCTCGGGCGGCCGATCGAGATTCTCTCCGCCGACCATCAGAACAAGACCGACGTCGGCGCCGCCACCGCGCGCAAATGGTTCGACGAGGAGAATGTGCTCGCCATCGCCGACCTGACGAATTCCGCGGTCGCGCTGGCGGTGCAGGGCATGGCGAAGGAGCGCGGCAGGATCACCCTCTCCTCCGGCCCCGCCACCACCCGCCTCACCAATGAGGATTGCTCCCCCACCGGCTTCCATTGGCCGTGGGACACCTATTCCCAGGCGGTCGGCACGGCCCGCGCGGTGCTGCAGGACGGCGGCAAGAGCTGGTATCTCGTGGTCGTGGACTATGCGTTCGGCCACCAGATGTCCGCCGACATCGCCAAGACCGTCGCCGCCGGCGGCGGCACGGTGGTCGGCCAGGTGCGCTATCCGACCGGGGCTGCGGACTTCTCCTCCTTCCTGCTGCAGGCGCAGGGCTCTAAGGCGCAGATCATCGGCCTCGCCAATGGCGGCATGGACACCATCAATTCCATCAAGCAGGCGGCGGAATTCGGCATCACCGACGGCGGCCAGCGCCTGGTGGGCCTCGCCATCATGATCAGCGACGTCAACGCCCTCGGCCTCAAGGCCGCCAAGGGCCTGATCGCCACCACCGCCTATTATTGGGACCGCAACGACGCCAGCCGCGCCTTCGGCGAGCGCTACATGAAGAAGACCGGCCGGATGCCGGACATGATCCAGGCCGGCGTCTATTCCTCGGTCCTGCACTATCTCAAGGCCATGCAGGCGGCGAACAGCGACGACGGCAAGGTGGTCGCCGAGAAGATGCGCGAGATGCCGGTGAACGACTTCTTCGTCACCAACGGCAAAGTCCGCGCCGACGGCCGCATGGAGCACGACATGTACCTGATCCAGGTGAAGGATCCGAGCGAATCCAAGTATCCCTGGGATTATTACAAGATCCTGCGCACCATTCCCGCCGCCGAGGCCACCATGCCTCTGTCGGAAAGCAAGTGCCCGCTGGTGAAGAAGTGAGAAAGACGGCGGAAAGCCGTTTCAAAATGCGCTGAGGCCGGCGCATGCGGGGCTGGATGGGGGTACGCCGTCGTCACGACGGGGTTCGCCTATCCAGCCCCGACGGCCTGAACGGATTGTCCGAGGGGACACGCGCGGAGCTGTCCGCAGGCCGGCGCGAAGCCGGGCTTGCAGGCGGCGAGAGCAAGCAGGCGAAACCTGCCGCCGCACGGTCCCGATACGCTCTAAGGGGAGTTGAAATGCCAAACGTCACCTTCATCGGGCTCGGCAATATGGGCCGGCCCATGAGCCGAAACCTCATCAAGGCCGGCCACGCCGTCACCGGGTTCGATCTCTCGCAGGCGGCCCGCGAGGCTTTGGTCGCGGAAGGCGGTCGCGCCGCCGCCAGCATCGCGGAAGCGGTCGCCGGGGCAGACGCAATCGTCACCATGGTGCCCACGGGCAAGCATGTGCGCGAGGTCTACGAGGGGCCGGGCGGCATCCTCGCCAGCGCTTCCAAGGGGGCGATCCTGATCGACAGCTCCACCATCGACGTGGACAGCGCGCGGGCGGTCGGCAAGGCTGCTGCCGCCGCCGGCTTCGACATGGTGGATGCGCCCGTTTCTGGCGCGGTACCGGCGGCGGAGGCGGGCCGGCTCACCTTCATGGTGGGCGGCACCAAGGCGGCCTATGCGCGCGCGCTGCCGATCCTGGAAGGCATGGGCGCCAATTTCTTCCATGTGGGGGATTCCGGCCTCGGGCAGGCGCTGAAGATCTGCAACAACATGATGTCCGGCATGACCATGGTGGCCATCAGCGAGGTGTTTACGCTCGCCGAGAAGCTCGGGCTCGACAACCAGACCGTCTATGACGTGATCACCAAGTCGTCGGGCAATTGCTGGGCGCTGCAATCCTATTGCCCGGTGCCCGGCCCGGTGCCGACCTCACCGGCCAATCGCGATTATGCGCCCGGTTTCACCGCCGCCATGATGCTGAAGGACATGCGCCTGTCCCAGCAGGCAGCGGGCGCGGGCGGCGCGGCGACGCCGCTTGCCGGGGCTTCCGCCGCCATCTACCAGATGGTCGTGGCCGCCGGCTATGGCGACCGCGACTTCAGCTGCGTGTTCAACCTGCTGTCCGGCCGCATGGCCGCGCCGCAGAAGAGCTGACCCAAGCCGCCGCGTCCCATGCGGATGCGGCGTTTTTGCCCCAAACCGGAGCAGGCAGATGAGCAAGGCGATCCGCGTCCACGAGGCCGGCGGCCCCGACGTGCTGAAGCTGGAGGAGGTGACGCTGCCCGCCCCCGGCGCCGGCGAGGTGCTGCTGCGGCACACCGCCATCGGCGTCAATCTGGTGGATACCTATCACCGCTCCGTCACCTCCGGCCAATATCTCATCCCGCGCCCCGCCACCCTGGGCGTCGAGGCGGCGGGCATCGTCGAGCAGGTGGGGCCGGACGTGACGGACCTCGCAGTGGGCGACCGCGTCGCCTATTGGAACGTGCTCGGCGCCTATGCGGAGCGGCGCATCCTCCCCGCCTGGCGGGCGCTGAAAATCCCGGACGGCATCGACGATGCCACCGCCGCGGCCGCCCTTCTGAAAGGCGCCACAGCCTTCTATCTCATCCATCGCATCTATCCGGTGAAAGCCGGCGACACGATCCTGGTGCATGCGGCCGCCGGCGGGGTCGGGCGCATCCTGTGCCAGTGGGCGACCCATCTCGGCGCCAAGGTCATCGGCACCGTGGGCTCGGCCGGCAAGGCGGAAGTCGCCCGTGCGGCGGGCTGTGCCCATGTGGTGGTGACGGGCGAAGAGGATTTCGTCGCTGAGGCCCGCGCCTTCACCGATGGCGCGGGGGTGGATGCGGTGTTCGATTCCATCGGCCGCGATACGTTCGACAAGTCGCTCGATACGCTGCGGCCGCTCGGCATGATGGTGAATTTCGGCCAGGCGAGCGGGCCCGTGCCGCCGCTCGATATCAGCGTGCTCGCGCAGAAGGGCTCGCTGTTCCTCGCCAAGCCCACGCTCGCCACCTTCGTCAAGGATCGCGCGAGCATCCTCGCCCTGGCGCAGGGTGTGTTCGGGGCCCTGCTGTCCGGCGCAATCAAGGTGGAGATCGGGCTCAGCGCCCCCCTCGCGGAGGCCGCGCGGGTGCATCGCGAACTGGAGGCGCGGCGCACCACCGGCTCCATCGTGCTCGTGCCGTGAGCGCTAAGATGTCTGCCAATCTCTACGATGTCCTCTTCCCCGCCTCGCTCCCCGGCACGGCGACCGCCCTGACCATCGGCGCAAGCGATGTCTGGAGCCGCGCGCGGCTCGCCGACACCGCCGGGCGCATCGCGGCGGTGCTGCGCGCGGCCGGCGTTTCGCCCGGCGACCGGGTGGCCGCGCAGGTGGAGAAAAGCGGCGCGGCGGTGGCGCTCTATCTCGCGTGCCTCAAGGCCGGGGCGGTCTATCTGCCGCTCAACACGGCCTATACGCCGCACGAGATGGCGGCCTTCCTCGGCGATGCGGAGCCCACGGTGTTCGTCGGCCAGCCGCACGCCATGGCCGCGCTGGCGCCCCATCTGCCGGAAGGCTGCACGCGTTTTACGCTCGATGCGGCCGGCGGCGGCAGCCTGAGCGATGCGGTGGACGCGCAATTTCCCCTGGTCGAGGGCGTGCCGCGCGGGCGCGACGATCTCGCCGCCATCCTCTACACCTCCGGCACCACGGGCCGCGCCAAGGGCGCGATGATCACCCATGGCAACCTCATCCACGCCGCCGAAGCGCTCAATGCCTTGTGGGGCATCACGGGCGACGACGTGCTGCTGCATGCGCTGCCGGTGTTCCACGCCCACGGCCTGTTCATCGCCATCAATTGCGCGCTCTCCGCCGGCGCGCCCATCTGGTTCCTGCCGAAATTCGCGGTTGACCCGGTGATCGACCTTTTGCCCCGCTCCACCCTGTTCATGGGCGTGCCGACGCTCTACACGCGCCTGCTGGGCGATCCGCGGCTGACCCGCGACCTGTGCGGGCGCATGCGCCTGTTCACCAGCGGCTCGGCGCCGCTCTCGGGCGCCACCTTCGATGCCTTCCGCGACCGCACCGGCCACGCCATTCTGGAGCGCTACGGCACCACGGAAACCGCGATCATCTCCTCAAACCCGCTGATCGGCGACCGCATCCAGGGCACGGTCGGCTATGCCATGCCGGGCGTGGAGGTGCGCATCTTCGGCGAGGCGGGCGAAGAGATGCCCCGCGGCGAAGTGGGCGAAGTGGTGCTGCGGGGCCCCAACGTGTTCGCCGGCTATTGGCGCATGCCCGAGGAGAGCACCGAGGCCTTCACCCCGGACGGCTTCTTCCGCACCGGCGATCTCGCCCGCATGGACGCAGACGGCCGCATCACCATCGTCGGGCGGTCGAAGGACCTCATCATCTCCGGCGGGTACAACGTCTATCCGCGCGAGGTGGAAGCCGCCCTCGCCCGGCTCGACGGGGTGGAGGATTGCGCGGTGATCGGCGTGCCCCATCCCGATTTTGGCGAGGGGGTGATCGCCGTTGTGGAGCGCAAGCCCGGCCTCCCGGCGCCGGAGCCGGCGGCGCTGCTGTCCGGCCTCTCCGGCGCGCTGGCCCGCTACAAATTGCCGAAGCACGTGATCGTGCAGGATGCGCTGCCCCGCAATGCCATGGGCAAGGTGCAGAAGACCGAGCTGCGCCGGATCCATGCCGGGATCTTCCAGGACGGCAGCGACGCGGCCTGATCGCGGCCGGCCTCGGTCTCGGCCGCTACCGGCCGTGAGCCCCGATCCTATCCCTCGCTGGCGTAGCGGCGGATGAGGTGGGCCTTGAACACGGCGGCATCCAGCGGCCGGCCGGTGGCGCGGGTGAGCAGCTCGTCGGTCTCGTAGAGCGAGCCCTGGCTGTGGATGTTGGCCCGCAGCCACGCTACCAGAGGGGTGAAATCGCCTGTGCCGATGCCCGGCAGAATATCCGCATCGGCCTTGCAGGCGGCGTCGAACACCTGCGCCGCCGTCATGGCGCCGAGCGTATAGGTGGGGAAATAACCCCAGCCGCCGCTCGGCCAGTGGATGTCCTGGAGGCAGCCCAGGCGATCATCCGGCGGCGTCACGCCAAGCAGCTCCTGCATGCCCGCGTTCCAGGCGGCGGGCAATTCGGACAAGGGCATGGTGTCGGCGATCAGCGCCTTCTCCAGGCGATAGCGCAGGATCACATGGGCGGGATAGGTCACCTCGTCCGCATCGACGCGGATGAAGCCGCGCTCGACCCGGGTATAGCGCCGCCACAGCGCATCCGCCTCCCAGCCCGGCCCGCTGCCGCCGAAGGTCTCGCGCATGATCGGGGCAGCATAGCGGATGAATTCGCGCGAGCGGCAGGCCTGCATCTCCATCAGCAGCGATTGGCTCTCGTGCACGCTCATGCCGCGCGCCATGGACACCGGCTGGGAGAGATAGGCCTGCGGGCGGCCCTGCTCGTAGAGCGCATGGCCGGTCTCGTGCATCACGCCCATGAGGGCGCTCGTGAAATCCGCCTCGTTATAGCGGGTGGTGATGCGCACGTCGTTGTCGGCACCGCCGCAGAACGGATGGGTGGAAACATCGAGGCGGCCGCGCTCGAAATCGAATCCCACCACGCCCATCATGCGGATGCCCAGCGCGCGCTGTGCCTCCACCGCGAACGGCCCTTCCAGCATGCGGTCGGCGGGCCGGCGGGCCTGGATCGCCAGCACATCCTCGGTGAAGCCGGGCAGGAAGTCGGCGAGATCGTCGAACAGGGCGTCGATGCGCGCGGAATGGCCGCCGGGCTCGTAATCATTCAGCAACGCGTCATAGGCGGACAGGCCGAGCTTTTCGCCCTTGGCGCGGCCGATCTCGCGCTGGAGCTTCAGCACTTCGGAGAGATAGGGCAGCAGCGCCTTGAAATCGGCATCCGCGCGCGCCTGGCGCCAAGCCATCTCGCAGGCCGAGACCGCCTTGCTGGAGGCTTCCACCAGATCCGGCGGCAGCGCGGTTTCCACGGTCCAGATCCGGCGAATCTCCCGCAGGTTCGCCCGCTCCCAGGCGCCGAGGGCGTTGTCTTCCTCGGCGCGATCGAGCCAGTCGCCGATGCGCGCGTCGGTCACCATGCCGTGGCGCAGCACCTGCAGCAGCGCCATGCTCTCGGAGCGGGTGGCGGAGGCCCCCCTCGGCATCATGGCCGAAGTGTCCCATTGCAGGATGCCGACGGCGTTGGACAGAGCGGAAATGCGATCGAAATGGGCGGAGAGATCGGAATAGGCGGTCATCACAATTTCCTCGGCTGCGCGGTTCCGCGCGCGCCGCACCGTGATAGCCCACTTTTCCGCCGATCTCGACCTTGTCCCGCAACCCCGCGCAAATCGCCGGGGCCGCGCCGCCCCGCGGCCCCGGCGGACGGCGCGTCCGAGGGGATCAGGACGCGCTGACGCGACGTTGCTGGGGCAGGATGGTATTGCCGATCATCTCGCCGAACGGCCCGCGATGGGGCGTGTGCACCGCCGGGCGGCCGGTGGTCGCGGCGAGCGGCAGCAGGGGGAACACGCCCTCGGCGAAGCGATAGGCCTCTTCCAGGTGCGGATAGCCGGAGAGCACGAAGGTATCGATGCCGAGGCTCATATATTCCTTCATGCGTTCGGCGACCGTCTGCGGATCGCCCACCAGCGCCGTGCCGGCGCCGCCGCGCACCAGACCGACGCCGGCCCAGAGATTGGGCGAAACCTCCAGCTTGTCGCGCCGCCCGCCGTGCAGGCGCGTCATGCGCTGCTGGCCCACCGAATCCATGCGGGCGAACACCTTCTGCGCTTCCGCGATGGTGGCGTCGTCCACATGCTGGATCAGCTTGTCGGCAGCGGCCCAGGCTTCCTCATTGGTGTCGCGCACGATCACGTGCAGGCGGATGCCAAAGCTCAGTTCGCGGCCGGCCTTGGCAGCGCGCTGGCGCAGGTCGGCGATCTTCTCGGCCACCTGCGCCGGGGGTTCGCCCCAGGTGAGATATTTCTGGATCTGGTTCGCCGCCACATCCAGCGCCGGCTCGGAGGAGCCGCCGAAGAACAGCGGCGGGTGGGGCTGCTGCACCGGCGGATAGAGCAGCTTGCCGCCCTCCACCTTCAGATGCTTGCCGGTGAAGGTTACATCTTCGCCCTTCAGCAGGCGGGCATAGATGTCGAGGAATTCGGCGGTCACCTCATAGCGCTCGCCATGGTCGAGGAAGAAGCCGTCGCCCCGGTTCTCCACCGGATCGCCGCCGGTCACCACATTGATGAGCACGCGTCCGTTGGAGATGCGGTCCAGCGTCGCCGTCATGCGCGCCGCCACCGCCGGCTCCAGCAGGCCGGGGCGCACGGCGATGAGATAGCGCAGCTTCTCGGTCAGCGGGGCGAGCGCGGAGGCGACGATCCAGCTGTCCTCGCACGAGCGCCCGGTGGGAATGAGCACGCCGAAATAGCCGAGTTGGTCCGCCGCCTGCGCCACTTGGCGCAGATAGCCGAGCGAGACCTCCCGCGCGCCATAGGACGTGCCGAGATAATGCCCGTCGCCATGGGTGGGAAGGAACCAGAGCACATTGGCTTCGGTGGCGGGAACGAGGGAAGACGTTTCAGTCATCATGCAACTCTCAGTGCGAATTCATTCGGCGGCCGAAGCGAAGGCCGGGCGGCGATGGGCGGCGGCGGGATGGGGCGCGGCGAGGCGCGGGCCGCCCCCCGTGAGCTTTTCCCGCAGGGTTCCGGGCGCATAGGCCCGTTTGTAGCGGCCGCGCCGCTGCAGCTCGGGCACCAACAGGTCCGCGATGTCCGCGAAGGTCTCCGGCGCCACCACATAGGCGAGGTTGAAGCCGTCGATGCCGGTGGCGTCCGCGAACGCTTCGAGCGCGTCCGCCACCTGTGCGGGATCGCCGACAAACACCGGGCCGACGCCACCGATGCCCACGTGCTCGGCCACTTCCCGCACCGTCCACACGCGGCTCGGATCGGCGCGGGTCATGTTGTCCATGGCGCTGCGGCCGGCTTCGTTCTGAATGTGCCGCACCTGCTGGTCGAGCGCATAGGTGGAGAAATCCACCCCGGTCCAGCCGGAATAGAGGGTCAGCGCGCCCTCCAGGCTCACGTAGCGGCGATAGTCTTCGAGCTTCGCCCGGGCCTGCGCCTCGCTCTCGCCGAGGATCACCGTCGCGAGCGCGAACACCTTCACGTCGCGCGCCGCGCGGCCGTTCTCCACCGCCGCCTGCCGCAGCGCCGCGACGCGCGGGGCGATGACCTGGACCGAGGGGCCGGAGACGAACACCGCCTCCGCATGGCGCCCGGCGAAGCTGCGCCCCTTCGGCGAGGTGCCGGCCTGGTAGAGCACCGGCGTGCGCTGTTTCGATGGCTCGGAAAGATGGATCGCGTCGAGGCGGAAATTCGGCCCGTCGTGATGCACCGCATGCACCTTGGCGGGGTCGGTGAAGACGCCGCGCACGCGGTCGCGCACCGCCGCCTCGTCGTCCCACGATCCTTCCCAGAGCTTGTAGACCACGTCCATATATTCGTCCGCCACGTCGTAGCGGTCGTCATGGGCTTTCTGCCGGGTGAGCCCCATGCCTTTTGCGGCGCTGTTGAGATAGCCCGTGACGATATTCCAGCCGACGCGTCCCTCGGTGAGATGGTCGAGCGTGCTCATGCGCCGCGCGAACGGATAGGGCGGCTCGTAGGACAAGGTGGAGGTGACGCCGAAGCCGAGATGCGCGGTGACCGCCGCCATGGCCGGCACGATCATCAAGGGATCGTTGACCGGCACCTGGGTGGCGTTGCGCAGCGCGGCGTCCGGCGTGCCGCCATAGACATCGTAGACGCCCAGCACATCGGCGAGGAAGAGCCCGTCGAACAGGCCGCGCTCCAGGATGCGCGCGAGGTCGATCCAATAGCGCAGCGTGTTGTATTCGCCCGAGCGGTCGCGCGGGTGGCGCCACAGGCCGGGCGACTGGTGCCCGACGCAATTCATGGCGAAGGCGTTGAAGCGGATCTCGTTGCTCATGATCGCGGCCTCACACAGCACCGTGGCGGGGCGGGGCGACACCGTTCAGCCAGTAATTGCCCACCACGTGATATTTCCAGCGCACCGGATCGTGCAGCGTGTGGGTGCGGGAGTTGCGCCAATACCGGTCGAGATTGAGGCTGGTGAGGGTGGAGCGCGTGCCGGAGAGCTCGAACAATTTGTTCGCCGCATGCAGCGCCGCCTCGGTGGCCGCCACCTTCAGTTCCGCCACCGCGATGGAGGCATCGACCGAGCGGGCCTCGGGATCGAGGAAGGCCTCGTCGATGATACGCCCGGCCCGGCGCTGCAGCGCCTCGGCGGCGCGGATGCGCACGCGGATATCGCCGATATCGGAGATCACGTACGGGTCTTCCCAGGCGTGCTCCCTGCCGCTGTCGGCCCAGGGCCGCGAATGGGTGCGCACGAAGGCGACGGTCTCGGCAAGCGCGCCGCGCGCGATGCCCACCTCGATGGCGCCGTGCATGATCTGCGCGACCGCGCCCATGGGGGTCGGGCGCTCGAACGCCTGATAATGTGGCACGATCTCGAAGTCCGTCGCGCGCACATTGTCGAAGCTGGTGGTGCCGCTGGCCGTGGTGCGCTGGCCGAAGCTGGCCCAGTCGTTCACGAGCGTCAGCCCCTGCGCGCCGCGCGGAAGGAAGACGAGCACCCGCTTGCCGGCGGAATTGAGCGCGGTGACGACGATCCAATGGGCGAACAGCGCGCCGGTGGAATAGAATTTCCGCCCGTTCACCACATGGCCCGCGCCTTCCGGCAGCACGGTGGTGGCGATCTGCCCCTGGCGCTTGGCGTCGCGCTCGGACAGCGCATTGCCGAAGCGGTCGCCCGCCAGCACGCGGGAGAAGAAGAAGCGCTTCTGCGCCTCGGTGGCATCGAGCCGCAGCGCTTCCACCAGATAGAAATGGTTCTGCGGGATCTGGCCGAGATTGGGATCGGCGGCGGAAATGATGGCGATGACTTCCGCCAGCGTGACGGCCGAAACACCGGCGCCGCCATAGTCCTTGGGAACCGTGATCGCCCACAACCCGCTTTGGGAAAACGCCTCGACCTCGGCGAGCGGCAGGCGGCCCTCGCGGTCGCGCTCGCTCGCCTCGCGGGCGAAGACCAGCGCCAGCGCGCGGGCGGTCTCGATGGCCTCGGCGTCGCTGGCAATGCGGTGCGCGGGCGTCGCGCGCTCCGCCAGGACGGGCACTGGACCGGGCGCGGCGGGCGAAGACGCCGCGGGCGCGGGAAAGGGATGGATCGCGTTCATGATACGCTCCTCACAGCCAGGAATGGCGCGGCGGCTTCAAGCCGTTCAGCGCGTAATTGCCGATGGCGTGGAATTTCCAGCGCACCGGGTCGTGCAGGGTGTGGATGCGGGCGTCGCGCCAATAGCGGTCGAGATTGTCCTGCGCCAGCGCGGCGCGGGTGCCGGACAGTTCGAACAGCTTTGAGCCCGCGAGCAGGGCGATTTCCGTGGCGAGCACCTTCGCCTCGGCCACCGCGATGGAGGCGTGGGCGACGCTGTCCTCGGTCTCGTGATCAAGCGCGGCGTCGATGGCGAGGCCGGCCTCTTCCAGCACCGCCTCGGCGGCGTGCAGGCGGATGGCGAGGTCGCCGATGTCGCGCAGCACGTAGGGCTCCTGCGCCACCGCCTCCACGCCGCTGTCGGGCCAGGGGCGGGCGCGGGTCTTCACGAAGCGGATGGTTTCCTCCAGCGCGCCGCGCGCGATGCCGGCGTCGATCGCCGCCTGGATGATCTGCGCCACCGGCCCGTGCACCGAGGGCCCCTCGAAGGCGCGATAGCTCTCGATCACATGGCTCGTCGGCACGAACACGTCGTCGAGAACGACGGTGCCGCTGGCGGTGGTGCGCTGCCCGATACCGGTCCAGTCGTCGAGGACGGAAAGGCCGGGCGCATCGCGCTCCAGAAAGGCGAGGCGGCCCTTGCCGTCCTCGCCGATGGCGTTGACCGGCACCAGATGGGCGAAGGCCGCGCCGGTGCAATAGAATTTCTCGCCCCGCACGATGAAGCCGTCGCCGTGCGGGATCAGCCGGGTGTGAAAATCAAGGATGGTCTTGCCGGCGCGCTCGGAAATGGCGTTGCCGAAGCGCCGCCCCTCCAGCGCCGCCCGATAGAAGAAACGCCGCTTCTGCACGCTCGGATCGAAGCGGATCAGATCGATGATGCTGAGATGGTTCTGGGCAAGCTGCGCGATCGAGGCGTCCGCGGCCGCGATCAGGGCGAACATTCGCGCCAGGGTCGCATAGGACACCGCCGGGCCGCCCTCGGCCTTCGGCACATTCACGCTCCACAGGCCGCTTTGCGAGAAGCGATCGAGTTCCGCGATCGGCAATTGCCGCCCCGCATCGCGCGCTGCCGCGCCGGGTGCGAATTCGGCGGCGAGCGCCCGCGCCACGGTGAGCGCTTCGGCATCGGAAGCCACCACATGCGCCGGCCGGGCAGGCTTTGGCAGCGGCGCGAAGGCGGAGCGCTCCGCTGCGCGGGCGGGCTTCACATCATTCACGACCAGATCCTCCTAAATATATAAATTCGATAAAATCAGTGAACATTATTGACTAAACAAAATTCCGATGTCTATCATAATTTAACACATATTTTCCATGTAATTCGGAGACATGCCGTGAGCGAGAGCCGCCATCCAGCGCGACCGGGACGAGAGAAACGCGGATTTCGAAGCGTCCTGGCCGCCGCCTGCTTCTCGCTCGTGGCGGCCGGCGCGCAGGCCGAGGAACCCCACAAGGGCGGCACGCTGACCGCTATCATTCAGCCCGAGCCGGTGATCCTCACCGCCGCGCTGAACACCGCCGCCCCCACCGGCGTCGTTTCCGGCAACATCTTCGACGGGCTGGTGGATTACGACGCCAACCTGAACCCCGTGCCGGCCCTCGCCGAGAGCTGGGAAACCTCGGCCGACGGCCTCACCTTCACCCTGCACCTGCGCAAGGGCGTGCAATGGCACGACGGCAAGCCCTTCACCGCGGCGGATGTGAAATGGACGCTGGAGGAGGTGTGGCAGAAGATCCACCCGCGCAATCAGGCCATCTTCGGCAAGGTGACCTCGGTGGATACGCCGGACGATTCGACCGTGGTGCTGCACCTCAGCCAGCCCTCGGTGGCGATCCTCTCCTCGCTGAATTCCAACGGCGCCCAGGTGCTGCCCAAGCACCTCTATGAAGGCACCGACCTTCTCAACAATCCCTACAACAACAAGCCGGTTGGCACCGGCCCGTTCGTGTTCAAGGAATGGAGCCGGGGGAATTACATCGTCCTGGAGCGCAATCCAAATTATTGGGACAAGACCAAGCCCTATCTGGACAAGGTGATCTTCAAGGTGATCCCCGACGCCGCGGCCCGCGCCGCCGCGCTGGAGAAGGGCGAGGTGCAATATGGCGTGCTGAGCCCGGTGCCGCTGAAGGATGCCGAGCGGCTCTCCAAGCTGCCGTCGCTGCGCGTCACCACCCAGGGCTATGAGTGGCTCTCGCCCTTCCTGTTCGCCGATTTCAACGTGGACCGCGCGAACATCAAGGATGTGAAGGTGCGCCAGGCCCTGGCCCATGCCATCGACCGCAAGACCATCGCCAACGTGGTGTGGTTCGGCTTCGCCAAGCCCGCCGTGAGCCCGGTGCCCTCCACGCTCACCGCGTTCCACGACGCCGGCGGGATCGCCTACGATTTCGATCCCAAGAAGGCCGAGGCGCTGCTGGACGAGGCGGGCTACAAGCGCGGCGCCGATGGCGTGCGCTTCACGCTCGACATCGATTACATTCCCTATGGCGACGATTTCAAGCGCACCGCGGAATATCTGAAGCAGGCGCTCAAGCGCGTGGGCGTGGAGGCCAATGTCCGCTCGCAGGATACGGCCGCCTATACCAAGCGCGTCTATGGCGACCGCGATTTCGACATCGCCATCACCTGGTTCGCCGCCTTCTCCGATCCGCAGGTGGGCGTCAACCGCGCCTATTGGTCCGGCCCGATCGGCAAGAACATTCCCTGGACCAACGGCTCGGGCTATCGCAACGCCAAGGTGGACGCGCTGATCGCCGCCGTGCAGGGCGAGGCGGATCCGCAGAAGCGCATCCAGGAGTTCAAGGACCTCCAGAAGATCGTGCTCACCGACCTGCCGACCCTGCCGCTGGTGGAACTGAAGTTCTTCACCGTCGAGGCGGCGAACCTCAAGCACCCGACGCCGCGCGGCGACCAGGTCTACGGCTCGTTCCGCGACTTCTGGTTCGACGACGCGAAATCAAACTGAGCGCAGCACTCCGCAGCTGCCCCCTCTCCCGCGTGCGGGGGAGGGTTGGGAGGGGGAATTCCCCACCCTCGGAAGCGCTCCCCAAATCGCGACGCACGGCACCGGTGCCTGCGTCACCAGACAGACAGACTTTCGGAAACCCGACCATGGCCGCCTTCACCCGTCGCTTCTTCCTCGCTGCAGGCTCCTCGCTCGCGCTCGCCGCGGCCCTCGGCCTGCCGGCGTCCGCCGCCGAAACGCTTGCCGAAACGCCGAAGCGCGGCGGCACGCTGACGGCCATCCTCCAACCCGAGCCGGTGACGCTGACGCCCGCCAACAACACGGCCCAGCCCACCCAGTTCGTCGCCGCGAACATTTTCGACGGCCTCGTCACCTATGATTTCGACCTGAAGCCCCAGCCCTCCCTCGCCACCGCCTGGGAAGTGGCGCCCGATGGACTCACCTTCACCTTCCACCTGCGCAAAGGCGTGAAATGGCACGACGGCCAGCCGTTCACCGCGGCGGATGTGAAGTGGAGCCTGGAGAACGTGTGGAAGACCATCCACCCGCGCAATAAGGCGCTGTTCGAGAACGTGACCAGCGTGGACACGCCGGACGACCAGACCGTGATCCTCCACCTGTCGAAGCCGTCCCTGCCGATCCTGGCGGTGATCAATGGCGTCGGCGCGCCGATCCTGCCGAAGCATCTCTATGACGGCACGGATATCCTCAACAATCCCGTCAACAACAAGCCGGTCGGCACCGGGGCGTTCGTCTTCAAGGAGTGGAAGAAGGGTGAATATATTCTTCTGGAGCGCAATGCCGATTACTGGGACGAGGGCAAGCCCTATCTCGACCGCATCCTCTTCCGCGTCATCCCCGACGCCGCGGCCCGCGCCGCCGCGCTAGAGAAGGGCGAGGCGCAGTACGCCACCTTCAATCCCGTGCCGTTCCGCGACGTGGAGCGCCTCGCCGCGCTGCCGAACCTGAAGGTGGACACGCGCGGCTACGAATGGCTCTCGCCTTTGCTCTATCTCGATTTCAATGTGGACAATCCCTACTTCAAGGATGTCCGCGTGCGCCATGCGGTGGCCCATGCACTGGATCGCGAGGCCATCGCGAAAGTGGTGTGGTTCGGCTTCGGCAAGCCCGCCATCAGCCCGGTTCCCTCTACCCTGCGCACCTTCCACGACGCGAACGTGCCGCGCTATCCCTTCGATCCCAAGAAGGCGGAGGAGTTGCTGGATGCCGCAGGCTTCAAGCGCGGCACGGACGGCGTGCGCTTCTCCATCACCCACGATTTCCTGCCCTATGGCGACGATTACAAGCGCACCGGCGAATATATCAAGCAAGCACTGAAGCGCGTGGGCATCGAGGTCAATATTCGCAGCCAGGATACCGCCGCTTTCATTAAGCGCGTCTATGCCGACCGCGATTTCGATCTCTCTTCCTCCTATAACGGCGCCTTCCCCGATCCGCAGATCGGTGTGGTGCGCGCCTTCTGGTCCGGCTGGCTCGGCACCAAGACGCCCTGGACCAACGGCTCGGGCTATCGCAACCCGCAGGTGGACGCGCTCATCCAGAGCGCCGCCATCGAGGGCGACCAGAACAAGCGGGTGGAGATCTTCAATCGCTTCCAGGACACCGTGGTGGGCGATCTGCCCACCTTGCCACTGCTGGAACTGCGCTTCTTCACGATCCATGCCGCCAATCTGAAGGGCATCGTCATCCAAGGCGACCAGACCTATGGGTCGGTCAAGAACGCCTGGTTCGACGACGCCCCGAAGCAGAATTGAGGGCGCCCCGTGCTGACAGCCCGTTATCTGCGCCGCGGCCTCGCGCAGCTCGCCTTCGTGGTGTTCGGCATCGCCGTGGTGAACTTCTTCCTGCTACATCTTGCGCCCGGTGATGCGGCGCAGGTGATGGCGGGCGAGGCCGGCTCGGCGACGCCGGAATACATGGCGGCGCTGCGCAAGCAGTTCGGCCTCGACCAGCCGCTCTACATCCAGTTTTTCCAGTATCTTAAGAACATCCTCAGCTTCAACCTCGGCTATTCCTTCCGCCAGGGCCTGCCGGTATCGGAACTGCTGTTGCTGCGCCTGCCGGCGACGCTGCTGCTGATGGTCACCAGCATCCTGTTCGCGGTCAGCGTCGGCGGCACGCTCGGCTTCATCGCCGCGCGCCATGCCGGCAAGGCAATCGACACCGCCATCTCCACGCTCGCGCTGGTGTTCTATGCGACGCCCGTGTTCTGGATCGGAATCATGTTCATTGTGGTGTTCTCAGTGGGGCTCGACTGGCTGCCCGTGGGCGGCATGGCGAGCATCGAGAAGGGCTATACCGGCTTCGACCATGTGCGCGACGTGGCGCACCATCTGGTGCTGCCGGCGGCGACGCTCGGCCTGTTCTACCTTGCCATCTACACGCGGCTGATGCGCGCCTCCATGCTTGAGGTCTACGGGCAGGATTTCGTGCGCACCGCCCGCGCCAAGGGCGTGCGGCCACGGCGCATCGCGGCCCGGCACGTGCTGCGCAACGCGCTTCTGCCCATCGTCACCACGCTCGGCGTGCAGATGGGCTCGGTGCTGGGCGGGGCGATCCTGGTGGAAACCGTGTTCTCCTGGCCCGGCCTCGGCCGCCTCGCCTTCGAGGCGCTGTTCCAGCGCGACCTGAACCTGCTGCTGGGCATCCTGTTCTGCTCGTCCATCGTCGTGGTGCTGGTCAATCTCGCGGTGGACCTGCTCTATACGGTCATCGATCCGCGCATCGAATTGGCCTGACCATGTCGCTGCTCGATGTGGCGGCCGCGCCGCCCTCCCTCGCCACGCCCCGCAACGGGCTTTTGACGCGCCTGCTGCGCCGCCCCTCGGCGCTGGTGGGGCTCCTCCTGCTGGCGCTCATCATCGCCATGGCCGCCTCCGCTCCGCTGCTGTTCCCGGACGACCCGCTGGACATGGTGGCCCAGCCGTTCCTGTGGCCGGGCGCCGATCCCGCTTATCCGCTCGGCACCGACATGCTGGGGCGCGACCTTGCCTCCGGCATTTTCCACGGCGCCCGCGTCTCACTACTCATCGGCGCGGTGGCGACCCTGGTTTCGCTGGTGATCGGCACCGGCACCGGCGCGCTTGCCGGCTATTACGGCGGGCGGGTGGACGCGGTGCTGATGCGCATCACCGAGCTGTTCCAGACCATCCCGCCGTTCCTGTTCGCGCTCGCCATCGTGGCGATCCTGCAGCCCTCCATTCCCACCATCACGTTCGCCATCGGCATCACCTCCTGGCCCAGCCTGGCGCGCCTCGTGCGGGCGGAAGTGCTGAAGCTGCGCCACGGCGAGCTGGTGCAGGCCTCGATCGCGCTCGGCGCCTCGGACGCCCGCATCATCGCCCTGCACATCCTGCCGAACACGCTGGCGCCGATCATCGTCTCCTCGTCCATCCTGGTCGCGAGCGCGATCCTCACCGAATCCAGCCTCGCATTCCTGGGCCTGGGAGATCCCAATGTGGTGAGCTGGGGCGGCATGGTGGGCGCCGGCCGCGAGGTGCTGCGCACCGACTGGTATGTCGCGACGGTGCCCGGCCTCGCCATCGTCGCCGCCGTGCTGGCGCTCAACCTGCTGGGCGACGGGCTGAACGATGCCCTCGACCCCAAGGGGGAGCGCCGGGCATGAGCCATATCCCCGCGAAAAATCCCGTGCTCAGCGTCGAACATCTCGCCATCGGCTTCCGGTCCGGCGCGCGCACCCTGCGCGCGGTGCACGACCTCTCCTTCCAGGTGGCGCGCGGCGAGACGCTGGCCATCGTCGGCGAAAGCGGTTGCGGCAAGTCGGTGACGGCGCTTTCCCTGCTCGGCCTCGTGCCGCCGCCCGGCGTGGTGGACGGCACCGCCATCCGCCTGGAGGGCCGCAACCTGCTGGGCCTGCCGGAAGGCGAGCTGCGCCGCCTGCGCGGGGCGCGCATCGCCATGATCTTCCAGGAGCCCATGACTGCGCTCAACCCGGTGCTGACCATCGGCGAGCAGATTGTGGAGGCCATCCGCGAGCACGAGACGGTCTCCGCGAAGGCCGCACGGGGCCGCGCCATCGAATTGCTGCACCGGGTGCGCATTCCCGATGCCGAGCGGCGCTTCGCCGATTTTCCCCATCGCCTGTCCGGCGGCATGCGCCAGCGGGTGATGATCGCCATGGCGCTCGCCTGCTCTCCCGCTGTGCTGGTGGCGGACGAGGCGACGACGGCGCTGGACGTGACCATCCAGGCGCAGATCCTCGAGCTGATCGACACGCTGAAGCGCGAGAACGGCACGGCGGTGGTGCTCATCACCCATGATCTCGGCGTGGTGGCCGAACATGCCGACCGGGTGCTGGTGATGTATGCCGGCCGCAAGGTGGAGGAGCGCGCGGTCGCGGACCTGTTCGCCGATCCGCTGCATCCCTACACCCGCGGCCTCATCGCCGCGCGGCCGCGCCTCGGCGGGGCGGACCGCACGCGCACCCGGCTCACGGAGATCCCCGGCACCGTGCCGAGCCTTGCGGCGATGCCGGGCGGCTGCGCCTTCGCGCCGCGCTGCGGCTTCGCCCGGCCCGCCTGCGCGGCCGCCACCCCACCCCTCATGCCAGCGAAGAGTGGCGGCGTTGCCTGCCTTCGCGCGGGAGAGATTGATGCTGCAGAACCTGCCCGCCTTCGTGCCGTCGGCGCGTGAGCCGATCCTCAGCGTGGATGACCTCGCCGTGCGGTTTTCCACGGCGCGCGGCACCGTGCATGCGGTGGACGGGGTGTCGCTCTCGCTCGCGCCCGGCGAAACGCTCGGCCTCGTCGGGGAGAGCGGCTGCGGCAAGTCCACCCTCGGGCGCGCCATCATGCGGCTGATCCCGCCCAGCGCCGGCCGCATCCGCCTGGACGGGGAGGATGTGACCCATCGCACCCGCCACGAACTGCGCGCGGCGCGGCGCAAGGTGCAGATGGTGTTTCAGGACCCGTTCGCCTCGCTCGACCCGCGCTGGAGCGTGGGCGAGCTGATCGCCGAGCCGCTGCACATCCACGGCATCGGAACGCGGGCCGAGCGGCGCGCGCGGGTCGCCGACCTGCTGGACAAGGTGGGCTTGCCCCAGGACGCGGCGCGCCGCCAGCCGCATCAATTTTCCGGCGGCCAGCGCCAGCGCATCGGCATTGCCCGCGCGCTCGCGCTCGACCCCAAGCTGGTGGTGCTGGACGAGCCGGTCTCGGCCCTCGACGTCTCGGTGCAGGCTCAGATCCTCAACCTGCTGGTGGACCTGCAGCGCACCCTCGGCATCGCCTTCCTGTTCATCAGCCACGATTTGTCGGTGGTGGAATATATCTGCGACCGGGTGGCGGTGATGTATCTCGGCCGGGTGGTCGAAATGGCCGATCGCGAAACCCTGTTCCGGGCGCCGGCGCATCCTTATACCCGCGCGCTGCTGGACGCGGTGCCGCGCCTCGTGCCCGCCCCCGTGCGCCGGCCGGCGCCGCTGGCCGGCGACCTGCCGAGCCCCTATGCGCCGCCCCCCGGCTGCCATTTCCACACCCGCTGCCCCCATGCCGCCGCCCGCTGCCGCAGCGAGGCCCCGGCCCTGCGCGCCCTTGAGGACGGCCACCGGGTGGCCTGTCATTTCGATCTTCCGCCGGCGCACGGCGCCGATGCCCCTCCCCCGGCCGCGCGCGCCCAAGCGCCCCTCGCGACCCTCATTCCGGAGCCTTCCCATGGCGCGCGTCTCTGATATCGAGCTTGAACACACCAGCGGCCGGGCGCACGAGATCTATGCCCGCATCCAGGGCGAATACGGCCCGTTCGGCAACATGCTGCGCGTGTTCGCCCATCGCCCGCCGGCGCTGGAGCACATCTTCGGCCTGCTGCTGGACTCCAAGGCGGATGCGCTGATCTCGAAGCGCCATCTGGAAATCGTCCTGGTGGCCGCCTCGGCCGCCAATGCGTGCGCCTATTGCGTTTCCCACCACGCCCCGCGCCTGATCGCGGAAGGGCTGCCCTTCGATGCCGCCGACCGCATCCTGGAGGCGCAGGTGCCGGGCTTCGACGCGCTCGACCATCTGGTGCGCGACTACGCGGTGCAGGTGAGCCGGGAGGCCCGGCGCGTCTCCGACGCCCTGTTCGAAGGCCTGCGCGCCCATTTCAGCGAGGCCCAGATCGTGGAGCTGACGGTGCGGGCGGCGCTGTGCGCCTTCTTCAGCCGCTTCAACGAAGCCCTGCGGATCGATGTGGAAGAGGATGTCCTCGCCCTCGAGCTGACCCCGCCGGACCATTCCGCCGCCGCCTGAGGCCCCAGCCTTGCGGCGCCGGAGCGCCGACGCCATCTGAATGAAATCGAACCGAGTCTTGCCATGAATGCCCATTCCCACGCCCAGCCCGCCCGGCCCCATCCCGCGACGAGCGAACCGGCGACCGTCGCGCTGGCCTATCGCGCCGCCATGCGCAAGCTGGCGGGCGCCGCAAGCATTCTCACCGTCGGGGAGGGGGACAGCCGCAACGGCCTGACCACCACTTCCGTCTCCTCGCTCAGCGTCGATCCGCCGACGCTGATCGTGTGCGTGAACAAGGCCGCCTCCGCCCGCGCGGAACTTGCCCGGCGGCGCAGCTTCGCGATCAACGTGCTGCGCCCGCATCACCGCTTTCTCGCCGACCAGTTCGCCGGCAAGGACGGCGTGAAGGGGGCCGCGCGCTATGCAGGCGCGACCTGGACCAAACTTGAAACCGGCGCGCCGGTGCTGGCGGATGCGCTGGCCTCTTTCGATTGCGAGCTGGAAGAAGCGATCGAGCGGCATTCCCATCTCATCGTGCTCGGCCGGGTGGTGAGCGCCCGCATCACCGAGAATGCCGCGCCCCTCGCCTATTGGGCCGGGGACTACCGCACGCTCGCGCTTTGAGCGGCCGGCGCGCGGCCCCGGGCCGCGCCGTTCCGGCCATGGACAGGGCCGCGCGGATAGATTTTTCCATTGCCCTTGTGTTTTGCCGCCGAGGGTCTATATTCAGCTGGTCGATAGACAGCCAGATGACTTGGCTTTGCGCCGATTAAATTCCGCGCCGAACTAAAACTCTTCTTGCCTGAAAACGCGATTTCGACAGCACGCGGCCTTCGTCGCGGGCCAGCAACACTATGTTTATGAAGAGGGATTCCCATGTCTACGGGAACCGTGAAGTGGTTTAACGCTCAAAAGGGCTTCGGATTCATCGCGCCCGACGATGGCGGCAGCGATGCCTTCGTGCATATCAGCGCCGTCGAGCGCTCGGGTCTGGGCGACCTTCAGGAAGGCCAGAAGGTCGGCTTCGAGCTCGTCCCCGACCGCAAGAGCGGCAAGATGTCCGCCGACAAGCTCACCATTCTGGACTGATTGCAGCGTGGCCCGGCGCGGTTCTGCCCGCCGGCCGACGTTTCGCGGATGAGAAGACGCCGACCACGGATGTACTGGCGGCCCTTCGTTTCCCCCGCGACCGCATGATGCCTGAAGAGGCGCTCTGCGCCTGAGGGCCCCGCACCTTATCCAAGGTCGCGGGGCTTTTTTTTGCTCCGACACGCGTTTTGAAAACGCAGGAGATCCCCATGGCCAAATCGCAGAAACGCAGCAGCCGGGAAGTCCGCAAGCCCAAGGCCGTGAAAGTCGCCGCCCCGGCCGCGACCGGCAGCCTGATGACGAAGGGCCTGCTGACCCCCGTCACCATGCCGAAGAAAAAGGGCTGACGCCCGCCCGCGCTGGCGACGTCACGCCGCCGGCGCCACCTCGAACAGGCAGAAATCGTGACCCTCGCCGGCGCACTGCACCTCGCGGGATGCGAGCGTGCGCGGCGCGCCCTGCTGTTCGCACACGAATTCCAGCGCGCCGGCCAGCCAGGGCGCGAACATGTAGCAGAGCTTGCGCCCCGCCCCCTGCGTCGCGTCCGTGACGAACGAGGAATGGTCGAGCCGGATGGTCGCCGTGCCCGCCTTCGGATCGATGGCGAGGATGGAGAACTGGCCCCATCCGCGCTGCGACAGGCGCTTCATGTAATGGGCGAACACGTCCACCCCTTCCAGGCCATAAACCTCGCTCTGCTTCTTGCACCACACATAGGCCGAGGTGTGCCCCGCCGGCGCCAGCGCCGCATCGAACGCCTCCGCCCCCAGCGCCGCTTCGATGGCGAAGTGGTTGTTGTTGTAGAAATGCTGGGGCACCAGGATCATGGGCATCTGGTCCACGAACCAGCGCCCGGTTTGCGGGTCCACGTCGATTTCGACTTCCGGCTTGGCCATATCGCGTCTCTTGTCTCGTCTCGTTCAGCGCGCGGCGGGAGGGCGGCGTGCGGGGCTTAACTGCCCCACACGTCCTTCAGCAATTGCAGCCAGTTGCCGCCCATCACCTTCTCGATGCGCGACGTGCTCCAGCCGCGCTGCTCCATGGCGGCGGTCAGGTTCGGGAAATCGCCGATCTCGCGGAAGCCTTCCGGATTGATCACCGCGCCGAAGTCCGTGAGCTTGCGGCCGAAGCCCTTGTCGTGGGTGATCCAGTCGAAGAACGGCTTGCCGTAGCCCTGGGTGAAATCGGTGCCCACGCCGACGATGTCCTCGCCGACGATGTTGATCACATATTCCATCGCCTCGACATAATCGCCCACGTTCGCCTCCGGCCCCTTCTTCAGGAAGGGCGGGAACATGGTGACGCCGACAAAGCCGCCCTTGTCCGCGATGAAGCGCAATTGCGCGTCGGTCTTGTTGCGCTTGTGCTCCTTGAGGCCGGACGGCAGGCAATGGGAATAGGCGACGCGCTGCTTGGACGCGAGGATCACGTCCTCCGAGGTCTTCGGCCCCACATGGGAGAGATCGCAGAGAATGCCGAGCCGGTTCATCTCCGCCACCACGTCGTGGCCGAAGTCGGAGAGGCCGCTGTCCGTGCCCTCATAGCAGCCGGAGCCCACCCAGTTCTGCGTGTTGTACGTCATCTGGATGATGCGCACGCCCAGCTCGTGGAACAGCTCGAGATATTCGATATGGTCCTCGATGCCGGAGGTGTTCTGCCAGCCGAGGATGATGCCGGTCTTGTTCTCCGCCTTGGCGCGCAGGATATCGCCCGTGGTGTAGACCTGGGTGATGAGGTCGGCATTCGCGCGGAGGTTTTCCTTCCATTTCGCGATGTTGCGCATGGTTTCGGTGAAGTTTTCCCATACGCAGCAGGTGCAGTTGGCGGCGGTGAGCCCGCCCTTGCGCATGTCCTCAAATACCGGCCGGCTGAAATCGGAGATGATGAGCCCGTCGATGACGACGAGCGAGTCATGAAGCTTGGACACGTTCCTGTTCCTTATGCACGAAATTTGTGAAACCCACGGCGCCTAGAGCGGCACCAGGACGCCCGCTTCGGGGCGCCACGACATCTGAACCTTCTCTCCGGCGGCGAGCGGCGCGGGGCCGCCCACCGCAGGAGAAGGACGGCGGGCGATCACGGTGAGGCCGCTCTCGGTCTTCAGCCGGTAGTCGATGACGAGTCCGCGATAGGTGGCAAGGTCGATCTGCGCGAACAGGGCATTGCGGGCGAGCGGGTCGCCGGCATTGAGGCTCACGCTTTCCGGCCGCACCGCGATGGCGAAATCGCCCTCGGCGGGGCTCGCGGCGGCCACCGATACCACCTCTCCGCTGGCGAGGCGGAACAGGTCTGTTCCTTCCGGCCGACCTTGGAGCAGATTGGTGACGCCCATGAATTCGGCGACGAAATGCGAGCGCGGATGGGCGAACACCTCGTCCGGCGTGCCCTGTTGCTCGATGCGGCCCGCGCGCATCACCACCACCCGGTCGGCCACCGAGAGCGCCTCGTCCTGATCATGCGTGACGAAGATGGTGGTGATGCCCAGCGAATGCTGGATCTCGCGGATCTCCAGCTTCATGTCATTGCGCAATTGCGCATCGAGATTGGAGAGCGGCTCGTCCAGCAGCAGCACGTCCGGTTCGATGACAAGCGCGCGGGCCAGCGCCACGCGCTGCTGCTGGCCGCCGGACAATTGCTTGGGCAAGCGCTCGGAAAGATGGCCAAGGCGCACCCGGTCCAGCGCCACCTTCACCTTGCGGGCGATATCGGCCTTGGGGATCTTGCGCATCTCCAGCCCGAAGGCGACGTTCTCGCCGACGCTCATGTGCGGGAACAGGGCATAGTTCTGGAAGCCGAAGCCCATATTGCGCTTGGCGGGCGGCAAGGTGGTGAGGTCACGCCCGCCCACCGTGATGCGGCCCTCGCTCACCGGCACGAAGCCCGCGATCATGCGCAGGATCGTCGTCTTGCCGCAGCCCGAGGGGCCGAGCAGCGCCACCAGCTCGCCCTGGCGGATGTTCAGCGAGACATTGTCCACGGCGAGCATGCTCTCGTAGCGCTTGACGATGGAATGAAGGACGACGTCGGACATGGCTCACCCGTTTCCCTCGGCCGGCCCTTTTTAGAAGGCGCGGGCCAATCGTGCGTAGCGGTCGCTGATCAGGAGCAGCGCGCCGATGATGAGGATCTGGACCGCGGCCACCGCCGCCACCGTGGAATCGAGATTCCACTCCAGATAGGAGACCAGCGCAATCTGCAGCGTCGTGCGGCCCGGCCCGACGAGGAAGATCGACTTCTC
This sequence comes from Roseixanthobacter pseudopolyaromaticivorans, assembly GCF_043195145.2. Lineage (NCBI taxonomy): Bacteria > Pseudomonadati > Pseudomonadota > Alphaproteobacteria > Hyphomicrobiales > Xanthobacteraceae > Roseixanthobacter > Roseixanthobacter pseudopolyaromaticivorans. The sequence goes on along the minus strand of NZ_CM195539.1, from coordinate 88,283 downwards.
CAGATCGATGAAGGAAATCACGAAGGAGAACAGCGCCGCCGCCACCAGCGCCGGCTTGATGAGCGGCAGCGTCACGCGGAAGAACACGGTGAGCGGCCCCGCCCCGAGGGAGGCCGCCGCCTCCTCGAACGAGCGATTGGTGCCGGCGAGCGAGGCCGTCACCAGCCGCACCGTCCAGGGCAAGGCGATCAGCCCGTGGGCCACCAGCAGTCCCGGCATGGTGCCGGCGATCTCCACGTCGAACAGCACTTCCAGCTCGATGAAGGTCATGAACAAGGCCGCGCCGCCGACGATGCCCGGCACGATCATGGGCGCGAGCAGCAGGGTCTGGATCGCATCCCGCCCCGGAAAGCGGTAGCGCACCAGGGCAAGGCTCGCCGGCACGCCGAGCGCGAGCGAGATGACGACCGCGCACAACGCTGTTTCCACGCTGGTGATGAAGCCGTCGCGGAAGGCATCCTGTTCCCAGGCGCGGGCATACCAGGAGAGCGTGTAGCCGGTGGGCGGGAAGGAGAGGATCTTGTTGGCGAAGAAGCTCACCCACACGATCGCCACCAGCGGCAGCACCACGAAGGCAAGCACCAGCATGGAGAGCGCGGCATAGATGCGGTTGACGGCGATCTGTCCCATCTCATTCGCTCCAGCGCCGGTAGCGCCGCTGCACCAGCACGTTGGCGATGGTGGTGAGCACCAGCGTCACGGCCATGAGCACGAAGGCGAGCGCCGCGCCGAACGGCCAGTTCATGGCTTTGGCCACCTGCTGATAGACGGTGGGCGCCATCATGTGGAAGCTCGGCCCGCCGATCAGCACCGGCGTTGCATAGGCGTTCATGGAGAGGATGAAGCACAGCATGGTGCCCGCCAGCAGCCCCGGCAAAGCGAGCGGCAGCACCACCCGCTTGAGGATCGTCAGATGCCCCGCCCCGAGGCTCGCGGCGGCGGCTTCCAGATTCTCGTCGATGCCTTCCAGCACGCTCTGCAAGGTCACGATCATGAACGGCAGCATCACCGAGACCAGGCCGATGATGACCGCGAGCGGCGTGTACATCAGCTTCACCGAACCAAGGCCGAGCGTGCCGATGGCGGCGTTGAACAGCCCCTTGTCGCCGAGGATCACCATCCAGGCCGCCGTGCGCACCGCATTGCCCATGAGCAGGGGCAGGATGATCAGCAGCAACAGCCGGCCCTTCCACTTCGCGCTGGCCTGCCGCACCAGGAAATAGGCGACCGGAAAGCCGGCCAGCAGGCACAGGAGCGTGGAGACGGCGGAGACCCACAGCGTGGTGAAGAGCACGTCCTGATAGAAGCTGTCGGCGAAGAACTTCTGGTAGTTCGCCAGCGTCAGAGCCTCCACCATCATCTGCCCCGGCACGAACCGGTTGAGGCTGTAGCGGAACATGAGGGCGAGCGGGCCGAGCAGCGCCAGCAGCACGAACAATGTCGCGGGCGCCGCCAGCCCGAAGGCGGGCGAACGGCGCCCGACCTCCCGCGCGCGCGGCGCGGGAAGAGGCACGGTCGCGGTGGAGGATGTCATCGCCGCCTCGGTCATCGGGCGATGTTCTTGTTCCACCATTCGAGCCATTCCGCCGTATTCTTGGCCACGTGCTCGTAGTCCGGGAACTTCAGGGCGGCCGCCTCGGCCGCGGTGAAATCCACCTTCGCCTTCAGCTCGGGCGAAAGCTCCGCCTTGCCGTTGGCGGGCGCATAGAAGCTGGCGCCGGCAAGGCCCGCCATGGCTTTGCGGTCCAGCATGGCGTTGAAATAGATGTAGGAGAGATCCGGGCTCGGCGCGCGGGTCGGCAGGGAGGCGCCGAACATGACGGCGATGGCGCCTTCGGAGGGATATTGGATCGCGAGCGGGGCGCCGTCATTGGCCCATTGCAGGCCGCGCGCCTTGTAGTTCACCGCGATGTCCACCTCGCCATTGACGAGGCCGGCGCCGAGCTGCTGGTGGGCGGCATAGATGCGCGGCTGGGTCATCTCCTTGAGCTGGATCAGCCGTTCCTTGCCCTGCTCGGTATTGGTCACGTTGCCGCCTTTGATCAGGCCGGCCATCATGATGTAGTTGAAGTAAAGCTGGTTGGTGAGGCCGAGCTTTCCGGCCCATTTCTTGTCCCACAGCTCTTCGTAGGATTTCGGCGGGTTTGGCACCTTGTCCTTGTTGTAGATGATCGAGACGCCGCTATAGAGCCACGGCACGAAGAAGGGCTTGGACTTCAGCGCCGGCACCACGTCCGCATAATTCGGCACCTTGGCGAAATCGATGTTTGAGATCACCTCCTGGCCGAACAATTCGACGCTGTCGCCCTCGTTGATGTGGATGACATCGATGCTGCCGCGCTTCAGGCGCTTCTCGGCGATCAGCTTCGCCTTGCGCTCCGGCTCCATGCCGAGATCGCGGACGATCTTGATGCCCTGGCTTTCCACCAGGGGCGCTTCGACGAACTTGATGGTGCGCTCATTCCAGTCGCCGCCCCAGTTGGAGACGACGAGCGTGCCCTCCACCGCCCGGGCGATGCGCGGGGCGGCCAGGGCGAATGCGCCGGCGCCGACCCCGGCGAGGACGGCACGCCGCGAGGGCGTGCCGAGCAAGGTTTCAAAAGGTTTCGTCATGTCCGCCTCTGGATTTTTATTGGGGAGCGGGGTGCGAATACGGATCAGGCGGCGGCGCGGGTGCCCACGTCGTCGAGATAAGCGATGCAGCGCGAGAGTGGCTCCACGTCGGCGAACTTCGCGTCGATGTCGAACAGGTTCCACGCCACCGCGCCGGGCACGCGGTCACCGATGCATTCCTTCACCGCGATGGTGCGGAAGCCTTCCGCGAGGCCGTCGCACAGCGTGGTGCGCACGCAGGCCGAGGCGGTGACGCCGGTGACCAGGATGGTGTCCACATTGTTGGCGCGCAGGAAGCCCGCCAGGTAGGTGCCGTGGAAGGCGGAGGCGCGCTTCTTGATCAGCACCTGCTCGCCCGGCACCGGCTCGATGCGGCTGTCGATGGCCCACAGTTCGGGCTTGGCCTGGTCCACCACCTCGATGGGGATCTTCTTGTGCCACAGGCCCATGTCGGTGGCGTCGCTATGGGTGTCGGTCACCTGGTAGCAGGTGGTGACGTGGACCACCGGGTGGCCGTTGCGGCGGCACGCGGCGAGCAGCGCCTGAACGCCGGGGATGATCTCCTCGTCGATCTTCTCGCAGGTGAAGGGATTGCCGGGGCGCGTCCAGGCATTGGCGAGGTCCACATTGATCAGCGCCGGGCGACGCCCGAAGCCGACGCGGCGCTGGAAGCCGCGGCCCTGGTAAAGGGAAGTCGCCTGAGTGAAGGCAGCCGCAAGGGCTGCTTCGAGATCGCTCTCGATGGCCATGTGTGTGTTTCCTGCTGTCGGGCGCCCCTCTTGACGGGCGGCTGACAACAGGTTGCGCATCCTATTTGAAAATGAGAAATTCTAATTTCGCGCTTATTAATACCAAAGGCGATATAGATAATGCGGTTCGATCTGCGCCATTTGCGGTGTTTTGTGCTGCTCGCGGAGGAGCTGCATTTCAGCCGCGCGGCGAAGCGGGCGCACATGACCCAGCCCGGAATGAGCCGTCTTATCAGTGAGTTGGAACAGGATGTGGGCGTGCCGCTGCTGCGGCGCACCACCCGCACCGTCGAGCTGACCGAGGCCGGCAAGGGCTTCCTCGCCGAATCCCGCCTCGCGCTGGAGCGGCTGGAGCGGGCGGTGACGCTCGCGCGCCGCACGGCGAGCGGGGAAACCGGCGTGCTGCGCATCGGCTACATGGATTTCGCCATCAACGGCCGCCTGCCGGAATTCCTGCGCGCCTTCAGCCGCTACCGCCCGGAAATCCGCCTGGAGCTCCTGTTCATCGCCACCTTGAAGCAGCAGGAGGCGCTGCTGGCGGAGCGGATCGACATCGGCTTCATGATCGGGCCGTTCGACCAGCCGCGCATGGCAAGCTATACGTTCGACGACAATCGCTATGTGGCGCTGCTGCCCATCACGCATCCGCTCTCCAACGTGCGTGCGCTGCGCCTCTCCGATCTGGCGCGCGAGCCGTTCGTGCTCGGCTCCGGCGACAATTGGGGCGCCTATCGCGCCAGCCTGTTCTCGCTCTGCCATCGCGCCGGCTTCACCCCGAACATCGTGCAGGAAGCCTCGTCCTCGGAAGGCATCTTCGGCCTGGTGGCGGCGGGCGCGGGGGTGAGCGTCTATGCCAGCTGTGTGCGCAACGTGCAGCGCCGCGGCATCGTCATCCGCGATCTCGACGACATACCGGAGAAGCTCTACACCTGCGCGGTCTGGGCCACCCCCGTGCAATCGCCCAGCATCGCGGTGTTTACAGAATTTCTTTCCACCATATGGGGCGGGAACTGAACGACATCTTTCCCCGCGCATGGGAGCACTGTGCCAAGCGCCCTTGTCTTCTTGCGCGAAATGAAGGATGAACCCGGCCCTGACGGTCCCGAAGCGGACCCGCAGCAGGCGAATATCCCATGCCCCTGACCCCCGACGACGTGCTGGATTTCCTCGAGCGCAACCAGATGGACGCGCGCACCTTCAGCCATCCGCCCGTCCACACGGTGGCCGAATCCCAGGCCCTGCGCGGCGATATTCCTGGCGCCCACACCAAGAACCTGTTCCTGCGGGACGGCAAGAAGACCTATTTCCTGGTTTCCATCGAGGAGAACACGCCGGTGGACCTGAAGGGCCTGCGCGCCAAGATCGGCGCCCGCGGCGGGCTTTCCTTCGGCTCGGCGGAAGCGCTCTACGAGCACCTCGGCGTGCTGCCCGGTGCGGTCTCGCTGCTGGCGGCGCTGAACGACACGCAGGGCCATGTGACGGTGGCGCTGGACGCGGCGCTGCTGGCGGCGCCGTTCGTCAATTGCCATCCCCTCACCAATGAGAAGACCACCTCCCTCACCCCCGAGCGTCTGCTCGCCTTCCTCGCCCTGACCGGGCATGAGCCGCTGCGCATCTCCCTGACGGGCGAGGACCAGACGCAGGCGGACGCGCCGGCCTGAGGCGTTCGGAACGCCGCGCGGGTAGCCGAAATCATCATCGGCGAAACTTCGGCCGAAAAGGCGGTTTCATCGGCCGAAGAGCCGCGGAGAAGGCCCAGAAAACCGCTGTTCGTCTGCGCCAAGCCCTTGTTTCACGTGAAACATTTTCCGCAAAACGAGGGCGCGCCACATGCCGGCGAAGATGTCGGCGGCGGGCGGATAGGGGCCGCGTCACGGTTCATTCAAACACGCGGCGGTCGGCATTCTCTCCCCCGCCCCGCCCCGACGGCGCCTTCGCTGACTTTCGGAACGCGGCCGGCGTGGCGCCGAACCTGGCCTTGAACGCACGGCCGAAATGCGAGCCGTCGGCAAACCCCAGCTCCGCCGCGATCTGGCCGGCGGAGAATTGCGTATTGGCCAGCATCCAGCGCCCATGCTTGAGGCGCAGCGCCAGATAGCTCTCCTGCGGCGTCTCGCCCAGCCGCTCGGCGAACAGGCGTTCCAGCTGCCGCACGCTCACATGCAGCGCCGCGGCCAGAGCCGAAACCGGCAGCGGCTCGGCGATGTTCTGCTCCATCAGCAGCAGCGCGCGCGACACCCGCGCATCATCGCTCGCCCCTTCAGAAAGGCGCGGCGCGGGCTGCGCGCTTTCGGCCGAGCGGGGACGGTCGATCAGCAGGATGTTCAGCGCCTTGTGCGCCGTTGCCGGGCCGAGATGATCGGCCACCAGCTTCGCCGCGAGGTCCGCCACACCAGCCCCACCGGAACAGGTGATGCGGTCGCCGTCGATCACGAACAGGCGGTCCGCCACCGGCACAAGAGCCGGGAATTCCTCAAGGAAATCGCGGTAATGATACCAGCTCACGCAGCATTTGCGCTGGCTCATCAGGCCGAGCCGGCACAGCACGAACGACCCGGTGCACACGCCGATCAGCGTCACCCCGGCGCTGGCCGCCGCCTCCAGATAGCGGGCGATGGCGGGCGGCAGCGGCGGCATGCCGTGCAGCAGGCCGCCGACCACCACGATATAATCGAAGCCGGCCGGGTCCAGCAGGTCCGCCGTCGGCTGGATCTCGATGCCGCACGAGGAACGCGCCGGGCGGCGGTTCGGGCTCATCAGATGCCAGGAGCAATCGATGGGCCGCGAGCGGTCACCCTTGTCGCCGGCGAGGCGCAGCACGTCCACGAAGCTGGAAAAAGCCGTGAGAGTGAAATTGTGCATCAGCACGAACCCCACCCGCAGCTTCGCCGCCGGCGCCGCAGCACGCCGTGCGCCGGCCCCGTCGCTCGGCCGCAAGAGGGGCGCCGCGGTCACCGGCATCGCCGCCCCACGCCGGTTTCGGCGCGCGCACAGGCCCCCAAGGTGGCACGGAGGAGAAGATGCGCGGGTTGGTCGCTTGCATGTCGCATTTGTTCCAGATGCTAGTCGTACCCGGCCGAGATGCAAGACACGCGTTCGGGCAAGGTCGAACCAGAGCCGGAAGAGACCGGCCGAACGCGACCAGGGAGGGCGAGAAGCAATGATCAGCGTGTTCGACCTCTTCAAGATCGGCATCGGCCCGTCCTCCTCCCATACGGTCGGCCCGATGGTGGCGGCCAAGCGGTTTCGCGACGCCTTGCCGGAGACCACCCACAGGGTGACCGCCGAGGTGTTCGGCTCGCTCGCCTGGACCGGCAAGGGCCATGCCTCCGACCGCGCCATCTGTCTCGGCCTCATGGGCGCGGTGCCCGCCGCGCTGGATCCGGACGACGTGCCGGCCCTGGTGGCCCGCCTCACCATCGAGAAGGCGATCTTGACCAGTTCCGGCCAGCGCGTGGCATTCGATCCCGACGCCGACCTGATCTTCGATTTCGAAACGCTGCTGCCCTTACATTCCAACGCCATGCGTTTCAGCGCCTTCGATGCGGACGGCGCCGTGGTGAAGGAGACGGTGTTCTATTCCATCGGCGGCGGCTTCGTGGTGGAGGACGGGGAAACCCTCGTACCCGATGAAAAGCCCGTGCCCCACCCCTTCGACAGCGCCGTGGATCTGCTGACCGCTTGCGCGCGCGGCGGCCTCTCCATGGCCGAAGTGCAGATGGCGAACGAATGCGCGCGGCGGCCCCGCGCCGAGGTGGAGGCGGGCCTCGATGCCATCGCGCAGGCCATGTTCGCCTGCATCGATCGGGGCTTGAGCGTCGACGGCAGCCTTCCGGGGCGGCTGCGGGTGAAGCGCCGCGCCAAGGCGATCCGCGAAAAGCTGGAGGCCGATCATTTGCGCAACCAGCGTCCGCCGCATGAAATCATGGATTGGGTGTCGGTGTTCGCCATCGCGGTGAACGAGGAGAATGCCGCCGGCGGCCGGGTCGTCACCGCTCCCACCAATGGCGCCGCGGGCATCGTGCCGGCGGTGCTGCGCTATGCCCGCGATTTCTGCCCCGGCGTGACGCGCGAGCATCTGCGCGCCTTCCTGCTGACGGCGGCGGCGGTGGGCGCGCTCATCAAGCGCAACGCCTCCATTTCCGGCGCCGAAGTGGGCTGCCAGGGCGAGGTGGGCTCCGCCGCCTCCATGGCCGCCGCCGGGCTCGCTTGCGTGCTTGGAGCGACCCCGGAGCAGATCGAGAACGCCGCCGAGATCGCCATGGAGCACCATCTCGGCATGACCTGCGACCCCATCGGCGGCTTGGTGCAAATCCCCTGCATCGAGCGCAACGCCTTCGGCGCCAACAAGGCCATCGCCGCCGCCTCGCTGGCGCTGCGGGGCGACGGAATCCATCACGTCTCGCTCGATCAGGTGATCGAAACCATGCGCCAGACCGGCGCCGACATGCAGTCCAAATACAAGGAGACCTCCCAGGGAGGCCTCGCGGTGAACGTACCCGAATGCTGAGGCGCCGCCCCGCCTGAGGGGCCCCCGCCCGCACTGAAGAACGGCCCGGCTCAGCCGCGCGCCGAACGATTTTCTATTGCCCGCGTCCAGAGGAAAAAAGCCATGAACATCCAGGTGAAAGCCGCCGCCGTCCCGTTCGCAGACACCGCCGTGTTCGACGCCATCGGCGCCGAACTGCGGCGCCAGCAGGACCAGATCGAGCTGATTGCCTCTGAGAACATCGTCTCGCAAGCGGTGCTTGCGGCCCAGGGCTCGGTGCTCACGAACAAATATGCCGAGGGTCTGCCCGGCAAGCGCTATTACGGCGGTTGCGAGCATGTGGACGTGGTGGAGGAAATCGCCATCGACCGCGCCAAGGCGCTGTTCGGCTGCGGTTTCGCGAATGTGCAGCCGCATTCGGGCGCCCAGGCCAACGGGGCGGTGATGATGGCGCTGCTGCAGCCGGGCGACACCATCCTCGGCATGTCGCTGGCCGCGGGCGGCCATCTCACCCACGGCGCGCCGCCCACGCTCTCGGGCAAATGGTTCAAGGCCATCGGCTACGGGGTGAAGCCGGACACGGCGCTGATCGATTATGACGAGGTCGAGCGTCTCGCCCTGGAGCATCGCCCCAAGCTGATCATCGCCGGCGGCTCCTCCTATCCCCGCATCATCGATTTCGCCCGCTTTCGCGCCATCGCGGACGCCGTCGGCGCGCACCTGCTGGTGGACGCGGCCCATTATGCCGGCCTGATCGTGGCCGGCGCCTATCCCTCGCCCTTCCCGCACGCCCATATCGTCACCACCACCACCCACAAGACCCTGCGCGGCCCGCGCGGCGGGCTGATCCTCACCAATGACGAGGCGCTGGCGAAGAAGCTGAATTCGGCGGTCTTCCCCGGCCTCCAGGGCGGCCCGCTGATGCATGTGATCGCCGGCAAAGCCGTGGCCTTCGGAGAGGCGCTGGAGGAGGATTTCCGCACCTATGCCCTCCAGGTGGTTTCCAATGCGCGGGCGTTGGCGGCGCGGCTCTCCGCGCGCGGCGCGGCGATCGTCTCGGGCGGCACCGACAGCCACATGGTGCTGGTGGACCTGCGCCCGTTTGGCGTCACCGGGAAGGCAGCGGAAGCCGCCTTGGAGCGCGCCGGCCTGACCTGCAACAAGAACGGCATACCGTTCGACCCGCAGAAGCCCGCCATCACCTCCGGCATCCGTCTCGGCACTCCGGCGGGAACCACGCGTGGCTTCGGCATCGCAGAGTTCGAGCAGGTGGGCGACCTGATCGCCGATGTGCTTCAGGGCCTGGCGCAGAGCGGGGATGAGGGCAACAGCCTGACCGAGGCGCGGGTGCGCGGCGAAGTCGCCGCCTTGTGCGCGCGCTTCCCGATCTATGCGGCGCTTTAGGCGCGCGGGTGCCCGGCTGAAACCGGGCGCCGCTCACGCGGGGCGCGGCCCGACATAAATGGCGCGGGGCCGGATGAGGGATTGCGTCGCCCGCTGCTCCCGGGCGTGGGCGATCCACCCCACGCACCGACCGATGGCGAACAGCAGAAAAGCCGCGCCCTCCGGCAGGTTCAGCGCCCGCCGCACTGCGACCAGCGCGAAGTCGACGGAGGGGTGGGTGCCGGTGAGATCGGCCACATGGGCAATGATCTCCCGCGCCTGCGGCACACGCAGAAGTACCTGCGCAAGCAGCGCCTTGGCGCGCACGTCCCCGTGGGGATAGAGCGGGTGGTGAAAGCCCGGAACCGCTTCGCCGCTTTCCAGCCGCCGGCGGATCTTGCCCGCCATATCTGCGCCCGACACGGAGTCCCAGAAATGCTCCACCCGCACCGTCATCGAGCCATGGCGCAAGCCGCTGAGTGCCGCCAGCCCGCCAATCACCGCCGCGCGCAAAGAGGCGCCGGTGGAGGCGACGCAGCGGGCGGTGAAGCCGGAGGCGTTCAGCTCATGATCGGCGCACAAAACCAGCGCCCGGCGGATGAGATCCGCACCGGCCGCATCGGTGTCGAACGCGCGGGCCAGCTGGAGATGCACCGGCGCCGCCGCAGGCGGCCCGCGCAAAGCCACGGCGGTGAGATGGCGCAGCAGCGCCCCTGCGCCCCGCGCCTCAAGGCTCGGATCCTGGCGCCACGCAGCGGTGGCGTCATCATCGGTGGCGGCGGCGAATAGGGTCAGCAGTGTCTCGTTGGCCGGCAGTGGCGCGAGCATGGGCAGCAGCGCCCCGTAGGCGGGAGAAATCTGCGGCGCCTCGGCCGGAAAGGCGAGGTCCAGCGGCACCTGCCAGAACAGGCCGGCGATGTCTTCCAGCGTCGCCTGATCCGCGAGGTCCACCGCATCGTGCCCACGGAAATAAAGACGTTCGCCCTCGATGAGCGTGAGCGCGGATTCCAGCACCGGCATGCCCCAATCGAGCGTCGATTGGGCAATCTCCTTGGGCCGGCGGCCGCGCCGCCGCTCCTTGGCCAAGCGGTCGACATCCTGCGCCAGGTATCGGCTCTGGCGCGGGTCCGCCCCGCCAAATGCCTTCAGCAAGCCGCGGCTGACATAGGCATACAGAGTCTGCCGCGAGACGCCGAGCCGGCGGGCGGCCTCCTCTGCCCCGAGATAGCAATCCATGGCACGCCGGATGTTGATTGAGATTATCAATATTGACGATATATGGTTCCGGTTCTCATGTGAAGCGCATCCGCACGACAGGAGCGCGCCATGCCCACTCCCCTTCCCGCCCACGCGGCAGAGCCCTTTTCCAACGCCCTGGCCGCCGCCTGGACCGCGCTGGGCGGCGATCCGGCGCGCATCGGACCGGCACGGCAGACCGGCGCGCAGAGCCTGCCCTCGGCCTTTGCGGTCAGTGACCTGGCGGCGGCGTCCGTGGCCGTGGCAGGCTTGGCGCTGGCGGAATATGCGGCCGATGGCGGCAGCGTGCCGTTCCTGGAGGTGGACCGGCGTCTTGCGTCCCTGTGGTTCGCGACTTCACTGGAGGCATCGGGCTGGACACCGCCGCCCGCATGGGATCCGGTTGCCGGGGACTATTCCACCACAGACGGCTGGATCCGCCTTCACACCAATGCCCCGCATCACCGCGACGCGGCGCTCGCTGTGCTCGGCGTCGCGGCCGAGCGTGAGGCCGTCGCCGCGGCGGTGGCGCGATGGAACGGCGAGGCGCTGGAAACCGCCATCGTGGAACAGCACGGCTGCGCTGCCGTGATGCGCGCCCGAAGCGAATGGATGGCGCACCCGCAGGGCCAGGCGGTTGCCGCCGAACCCCTGTTCTGGCGGGCGGAAGGCGCGGCAAGCGCGCGGCCCGAATGCCCGATCCGCAGCGCACGCCCGCTTGCCGGCCTGAAGGTCCTGGACCTTACGCGCGTTCTTGCCGGCCCCACCGCCACGCGTTTCCTCGCCGGTTTTGGCGCCGACGTATTGCGCATCGATCCGCCATTCTGGGACGAGGCCGCCGTGCTGCCGGACGTAACCCTCGGCAAACGCTGTGCGCGGCTCGACCTGCGCGAGAGAGACGGGCGCGACCGGTTGACGGCCCTGCTCGCCGAAGCGGACGTGTTGGTGCACGGCTATCGCGCGGATGCGCTAGAACGCATCGGCTTTGGGTCGGCGGAGCGGCAGGTGATCCGGCCCGGCCTGGTGGACGTCTGCCTGGATGCCTATGGCTGGACCGGCCCTTGGGCGAAGCGGCGCGGCTTCGACAGCCTGGTGCAGATGAGCTGCGGCATTGCCGAGGCCGGCATGCGGGCGTTCGGCACAGATCGGCCCAAGCCCTTGCCGGTGCAGGCGCTGGACCATGCAACGGGCTATCTGCTGGCAGGGGCTGTGCTGCGCGGCCTCACGCTGCGGCGGACGACGGGGCGCGGTTCACTCTGGCGCAGTTCCCTCGCGCGGGTGGCGGAGTTGCTAGTCTCTCTACCGGCAGCGGCCGCGTCGGACCAGCTGGATGCGCCGCAGGCTGCGGACTATGCGTCGGGCCTGGAGCAGACCGGATGGGGGCCAGCGCATCGCCTGTGTCCGCCGCTTCGTGTGCAAGGCTGCCCCATGTTCTGGGAGCTGCCGGCCGGCCCGCTGGGTACAGCGGCCGCGAGCTGGTAGCCGCGCGGCGTCAGGTCCCGCGCCGCAGCAGGCCGCGATAGATCTCGTCGTCGTCGCACAGGCCGGCAAGGCGGCCGAGTTGGTCCACCAGCAGAATCGGATGATCAGTCTGGCATTTGAGCGCGATGGCCGCTTTCAGCTTCAGGTCCACCGGCGCGACGATCACATCCGCATGGGGCGCGACCGCTCCGCTCTCCGGGTCCGCCGCGACCAGCCGCCCCTGATGCCCGTTCAGCGTAACGGAGACCGGGCGCCCCTCGCCATCCATGGTGACACGCACCTGCCCTTCCTTGCCGAGCAGGATCACGCCGTCGTCGCGCCGGAGCGCGCTCGCCGGCGTCATCACCGCATTGCCGCGCAGCACGTTCAGCGGGTTCATGTGCTTGACGAATTCGGCGACGTAATCGTTCGCCGGCCGCAGCAGGATGTCTTCGGCCGTGCCGGCCTGGACGATCCGCCCGCCCTCCATGATGGCAATGGTGTTGCCGATCTTCAAAGCTTCATCCAAATCATGACTCACGAAGACGATGGTCTTCTGGATACGCTTTTGCAGATCCAGCAATTCGTCCTGCAATTTGTCGCGGATCAGCGGGTCGAGCGCGGAAAACGGTTCGTCCATGAGCAGGATGTCGGCGTCGGTGGCAAACGCGCGGGCGAGGCCCACGCGCTGCTGCATGCCGCCGGAGAGTTCATTGGCATATTTGTCCGCCCACATGGAAAGCCCCACCATGGCGAGCTTCTCGTCCACCAGGCGATTGCGCTCGGCGGCGGGCGTGCCGCGCAATTCCAAGCCGAAGCCCACATTCTCGCGCACCGTGCGCCAGGGCAGAAGGCCGAACTGCTGGAACACCATGGAGACCGTGTGCATGCGGATTTCGCGGAGCATGCGTGCCTCGCAGCGCGCGACGTCCACGAGCGTGCCCTCGTGGCGCACGAACACCTCGCCCCGCGCCACGGTGTTGAGGCGGTTCACCGCCCGCAGGATGGTGCTCTTGCCTGAGCCAGACAGGCCCATCAGCACGCAGATTTCCCCACGCCCGATCTTCAGGTTCACCCCGGCGGCACCGAGCACGCATCCCGTCGCCTCCAGGATCGTGTCGCGCGTCGCCCCACCGTCGATCATGCCGAGCGCGCGCTGACGCTGCCGGCCGAATACGATGTCCACATTGCGGAATTCCACCGATGTGGAAGCGGGCGCCGCTTCCTGTTCCGGCGCGGAGAGGCTCACGGGAAGCGCGGTCATGGCTCAGGCCTTCCTGGAACGGCGCGCCCGGTGCTCGGGCCGCTTGCACACCCGGTCGAGCACGATGGCGAGGATGACGATGGCCATGCCGGATTCAAATCCCATGGCGACGTTCACGGTGTTGAGCGCCCGCACCACCGGCTTGCCGAGCCCGTCGGAACCGACCAGGGCGGCGATCACCACCATGGAGAGGCTGAGCATGATGCATTGGGTGATGCCGGCCATGATGGTGGGCAGCGCATAGGGTAGCTCCACCTTGAACAGCAATTGCCGCTTGGTGGCGCCAAAGGCTTCCCCGGCTTCCACCAAAGCCGGCGGAACCGAGGAAATGCCGAGATGGGTGAGGCGGATCGGCGCCGGCAGGGCGAAGATGACCGTTGAGATGAGCCCCGGAACCACACCAAGGCCGAACAAGACCAGGGTCGGAATGAGATAGACGAACGTGGGGATGGTCTGCATCAGGTCGAGGATCGGCCGGATGGCGGTGTAGAGCCAGGCCCGGTGCGCGGCCGCAATGCCCACCGGCACGCCGATGATGACGCACACGAAGGTGGCGCACAGCACCAGCGACAAAGTCTCGATGGTGGCGTTCCAATAGCCGAGATTGGCCACCAGCAGCAGCGCCGCCAGGATGAATGCCGCGAGCCCGAAGGAGCGGTGCACCAGATAGGCGCCGACCGCGCAGAGCGCGATCAGCAGCAGCGGCGGCACGAACAGCAGCAGGTCGGTCAGCCCGCCGATCATCGCTCCAAGCACCAGCGAGATGAGATCGAACACCGCCTGCGCATGGGTGCTCAGGAAATCGACCACCGCCTTGAGCCACTGGCCGAGCGGAATCTTATGTTCGGTGAGCCAGTCGTACATGGGCCAATCCCCGCCTGCGCTGCGATGATGACGATGGTCGCTGCCCACGGGCACCCCTGCCCGCAGAGGACAGCCGCGGCACGCATGCCGCGGCCCATGCTCAGATCTTCAGAGAGGCCTTCACGGCCTCAAAGCCCGGCTTGCCGTCGATGGTGGTGACACCCTTCAGCCAGGGCTCCCACACCTTGGGATTGGCCTTCAGCCACTTCTCGGCGGCCTTGTCGGCTTCCATGCTGTCGAAAAGGATATAGCCCATCACGACGTTTTCCAGCGGCAGCGAAAACTTGAGGTTCTTGATCAGCGTACCCGCATTGGGGCATTCGCCGAGCCAGCCGGCGCGCACATTGGTGTAGATGGTCGCGCCGCCCAGATCCGGGCCGAATACGTCGTCGCCGCCTTCCAGATACTTGATGGAGAACTTGGTGTTCATCGGATGGGGCTCCCAGCCGAGGAACACGATGGGCTCCTTGCGCTTGGTGGCACGTTCCACTTGCGAGAGCATGCCCTGCTCGCTGGATTCGACGATCTCAAACTTGCCGAGGCCGAACTTGTCGTCCTTGATCATGCCGATGATCAGCCGGTTGCCGTCATTGCCCGGCTCGATGCCGTAGATCTTGCCCTTCAGCTTGTCCTTGAACTTGGCGATGTCGCCGAAGGTCTTCAGCCCGGCATCGTAGAGATAGGTCGGCACCGCCAGGGTATATTTGGCGCCTTCCAGATTGGCGTTGAGCACTTCGACCGACTTGTCGTCCACATAAGGTTTGCGGTCGGCTTCCATGGTCGGCATCCAATTGCCGAGGAAGACGTCGATGTCCTTGTTCTTAAGGGAGGTATAGGTCACCGGAACGGCCAGCACCTGCACCTTCGGCGTATAGCCCAACCCCTTGAGGATGGTGGAGGTGATGGCGGTGGTGGCGGCGATATCGGTCCAGCCCACATCGGCGAAGCGCACCGTCTTACAGGACGGCGCGTCGGCGGCCCCGGCGGGCGTCCCGCCGAAGGCGAACAGCGCGGCGCCCAGGGCGAGCGCCGCGGTCAATGTCTTGAACACGCGAAAGCCAGTCATGTCGGTTCCCCTGCGAAAAGGCCCGGGGCCGGCCATGCGCGCGGCCCCTCACTCCGTAAGAAGGTGGCGGCCGCTTTTGACGGGCCGTCTTGTTTCACGGGTCCCATTGGAGGGACTCCATTGAACGACCATTCAACACATGAAACGCCAACTTGTCACGCCCATTATTTGCGCGTTCAACGCTCCAAAGATAGGCATTACATGGTGCAACGCATGACGACTGATAAAGTGAAGGAACGCGGGCCGTGCCGCACATTTGCGCTGGGCATATGACTGATTGAACGTATAATCAACGAAGCGGTCAAGATGGGAGACGAGCATGGCAGAGGCAGCGCAGGCCCGGTTCGAGGCGGAAGACGCGCGCCGCCAGCAACTGATCGACGCGACCATCGCCTGCCTCGCGGATATCGGCTTCGTCGCCACCACTTTGGTGCAGATCGCCCGGCGCGCGAACGTTTCGCCCGGCCTCGTGGCGCATTATTTCGGCGACAAGAACGGGCTTCTGGAAGCCACCTTGCGCCATCTCGCACGCCGCCTCGCCACCGGCACCGCAAGCCGACTTGCCGCCGCCCGCACCCCCCGTGAGCGCGTCCAGGCAGTGATCGAGGCCAATCTCGCCCCCGCAGAATTCGACCGCCGCACCTCTTCGGTGTGGCTCGCCTTCTGGGGCCAGGTGATCCACGAGAAGCGCTTCGCGCGGGTGCAGAACGTCTATCAGCGCCGCATGATTTCCGATCTCGTGCATGCGCTGAAAAAGCTTGTGCCGGCAGCCGATGCCCAGCGCATCGCCGTCTCCATCGCCGCCGTGATTGACGGCCTGTGGCTGCGCGCAACCCTTTCCAGCGACGGCGAGCCGGACAGCGCCGCCGCCCGCGCCATCGCCACGGCGTTCGCGGATTCCCAGCTCGCCGCAGCCGGGCCATTGAACGCGCCCGTCGGCGCGCCCGAGACCAAGACGGCCGGCGCGCCGATCCGCAACCAGATCGGCGGCGGCCCCGTGGGCACACGGGAGAAGGCCACCTTCACCACCGAAAACCCCGCCACCGGCGAGATCCTGGCGGAAATCGAGATCGCCGGCGCCGCCGAGATCGATCGCGCCCTCGCCGCCGCCACGGCGGGACAGAAGATATGGGGCGCCATGACCGGCACCGAGCGCGGCCGCATCCTGCGCCGCGTCGCCGATATCCTGCGCGCCCGCAACGGGGAACTGGCCCATCTGGAGACCCTGGACACCGGCAAGCCGATCCAGGAAACCAGCGTGGTCGATGTCATTTCAGGCGCCGATTGCCTGGAATATTTCGCCGGTGTCGCCCCGACCATTACCGGCGAACACCTCGACCTCGGCCCCGAGGCCTTCGGCTATACGCGGCGCGAGCCGCTGGGCGTGGTGGCGGGGATCGGGGCCTGGAACTATCCGCTCCAGATCGCCTGCTGGAAGGCCGCGCCCGCGCTCGCCTGCGGCAATGCCATGATCTTCAAGCCCGCGGAACTGACCCCGCTCACCGCCGTGAAGCTCGCGGAAATCATGAGCGAGGCGGGCGTCCCTGACGGCGTGTTCAACGTGGTGCAGGGCTTCGCCGATACCGGGCGCCTGCTGACCCGTCATCCCGACATCGCCAAGGTCTCCCTCACTGGCGAAGCCGGCACCGGCAAGAAGGTGATGGCGGACGCCGCCGGCACGCTCAAGCAAGTCACGCTGGAACTCGGCGGAAAATCCCCGCTGATCGTGTTCGAGGATGCCAATATAGAGGATGCGGTCTCCGCCGCCATGTTGGGGAATTTCTATTCGGGCGGGGAAATCTGCTCCAACGGCACGCGCGTCTTCGTACACGCCTCCATCCGCAAGGCCTTTCTTGAACAGCTTGTGGCGCGCACGCAAAAGATGATCGTGGGCGACCCGCAGGATCCGAAAACCCATGTGGGCGCGCTCATTTCCCGGGCGCACATGGAAAAGGTGCTCAGCCATATCGAGGCAGCCAAAGCGGCGGGCGCCAAACTGGTGACGGGCGGGCATCGCATCGAGACAGGGGCGTTGAAGAAGGGCTATTTCGTCGCCCCCACCATTTTCGCCGATTGCAGCGACGACATGCCGAACGTGCGCGCGGAGATCTTCGGGCCGGTGATGTCGGTGCTGGAATTCGCGAGCGAGGAGGAGGTGATCGCCCGCGCCAACGACACCGTTTTCGGCCTCGCGGCGGGCGTCTTCACCCGCGACCTCGCCCGCGCCCATCGTGTGATCGCGCGGATCGAGGCTGGAACCTGCTGGATCAACCAATACAACATCACGCCGGTTGAAATGCCGTTCGGCGGATACAAGCAATCGGGCATCGGCCGAGAGAACAGCCGCGCGGCCATCGCGCATTACACCCAAATCAAGAGCGTCTACGTCAATCTCGGACGCGTGGACTCGCCCTATTGATGGAGCGCATCGTGCCCTTTTCGCAAGCAAGCGCGCAAGAATTCGATTATGTCATCGTCGGCTCGGGCTCGGCCGGAGCGGTGCTGGCGGACCGGCTCTCCGCCGATGGCAAGAATAGCGTGCTGGTGCTGGAATTTGGCGGCTCCGACCGCTCGGTGCTGATCCAAATGCCGGCGGCGCTGTCCATGCCCATGAACATGCCGAAATACAATTGGGGCTTCGAGACCGAGCCGGAGCCGGGCCTCGGCGGGCGGCGCCTCGTGTGTCCGCGCGGCAAGGTCATCGGCGGCTCGTCTTCCGTCAACGGCATGGTCTATGTGCGTGGCAACCCTCACGATTTCGACCGGTGGGAGGAAGAGGGCGCGCACGGCTGGGGCTATCGCGACGTGTTGCCCTATTTCCAGCGAGCGGAAGGCCGGCAGGACGGCGGCGATGAATATCGCGGCGCCTCCGGTCAGCTCGCAACAAGTTACGGTCCTATCGAAAACCCGCTGTACAAAGTCTTCGTAGAGGCCGCACAGCAGGCCGGCTATCCCGCGACCTCCGACATCAATGGCGCCCAGCAGGAAGGCTTCGGACGCATGGACATGACGGTGAAGGACGGGGTGCGCTGGTCCACCGCCAATGCCTATCTCAAGCCCGCCCTGAAACGCCCCAACCTCAGCCTGATCACCCATGCGCTGGCCTCGCAGATCCTGTTCGATGGCCGCCGGGCGGTCGGCGTGCGGTACGAGCGCGAGGGCACGCAGCATGTGGCGCGGGCGCGGCGGGAGGTGATCGTTTCCAGCGGCCCGATCAATTCGCCCAAGCTGCTCAAGCTCTCCGGCATTGGCGCGGCGGGTGAACTTGCGGAGCTGGGCATCGATGTGGTGGTGGATCGTCCTGGCGTCGGTGAAAACCTTCAAGATCATCTGGAATTCTATTTCCAGGTGGCCTGCACCCAGCCGATTACGCTTTATTCCAAGACCGGATTCATCCCGCGCACATTGGTGGGCGCGCAATGGCTACTGACGAAGACCGGGCTTGGGGCCACCAACCATTTCGAAACCTGCGGCTTCATCCGCTCCCGGCCGGGCATCCGCTATCCCGACATCCAGTATCATTTCATTCCCTTGGCCGTGACCTATGACGGCAAAGGTCTTGCGAGCGAGCATGGCTTCCAGGCCCATGTCGGCCCCATGCGCACCAAAAGTAGAGGCTTTGTGCGGCTGAAATCGCGCGATCCCAAGGAGCATCCGCGCATCCTCTTCAACTATCTCAGCCATGAAGATGACATGGTGGAGATGCGCGCTTGCGTGCGGCTGACCCGCGAGATCTTTGCCCAGAAAGCGTTCGATCCCTATCGCGGGCGGGAGATCCAGCCGGGTGCCGACGTCACCGGCGATGAGGAGATCGACGCCTTCGTGCGCGCCCATGTGGAGAGCGCCTATCACCCCTCATGCAGCTGCAAGATGGGCCGGGCGGACGACCCCATGGCGGTGGTGACGCCGGACACAAAAGTGATTGGCGTCGAGGGGTTACGGGTGGTGGACAGCTCCATCATGCCGTCCGTGACGACGGGAAACCTGAATGCGCCCACCATCATGATCGGGGAAAAGGCGGCCGATATCATCCTCGGCAAGCCGGCGCTGGCGGCGTCCAACGCCCCGTATTATACGGCGGAAAACTGGCGAACCGCCCAGCGCTGAGCAAAATGTTTCATGTGAAACATGGGCTTGGCAAAGACGAACGGCGGTTTAGAGCAAGATGTCGGCGGCTCGTCCGCGCTCTAAACGGCAATTTCGGCGCATGTTCAGGGCACGGATGTCAACACGCCGATCTGGCGCAGGAAGGCGAGGATCTCGCGTGCCGCGTCCTCCGGCGCGGAGCCGACCAGCACCCGCCCGCCGGCCGTCGAGCCTCCGGTCGCGGCGGCGAGGCGCTCCGCCGCCGTTCCACCCGCCGGGCGCGCCGCCAGTTTCGGCCGCTTGCGATAGGGCCGCTCCTCGCCCTCGGGAGCGCACACCGGCCCCTGCGCCGCCCGCACCGCAATCTCCCCGCCCCGGGCCTTGGCGAAGGCGAACGGCAGGGGAGCCGGGGCGCCGGCATGAACCGTGACGACCATGGGCAGGCGGACCGTCACGCGGCGGCGCGCGCCCTTGGGCAGGGCCTGCTCGACCACCATTGTGCCCGTCTCGACGCCCGGCATGAGCGCCACCGCGTCGGGGATCAGCGGCCAGCCGAGGCGATGGGCCAGCGCATAGGGGACGAGCCCGGTATCCTCGCCGCCCTGGCCGCGCGGGCCGGCGAGCACCACATCGGGTGCCGCCGTCGCGATCTCGGCGGCAAGCGCCGGAACCGGATCGGCATCCGCCGCCATCCGCAAGTGCGTCAGACTGGCGAGCCCGCGCCCGAGGGCATCGCGGGCGGCGCCGAGCGCGGGCCCGGCGTGCAGGCCGGTCGCGCGCGCATCGAGCCCGGCCGCAAGGCGCGCCGCCTGGGCCTCGGCGCGCAGCAGGCAGGGCTTGCCCGAAACCGGATGGCGGCCTTGCGAGAGCAGAACCAGCGCCTTCATGCGCCCTCCTCCTGCAGCGCCTGGAGCAGCGCGGGCATGACCAATTGCGCATCCTGCACGATGGCAAGCCCCGCCCGCTCCACCATGGCGGCGTGCAAATCGGTGTTCACCGCCAGGACATGCTCGCATTTGGCGATGCCTTGCAGGTGCTGCGGCGCGCCGGCGATGCCGAGGGCAAAATAGCAGCGCGCCTCCAGCACGGTGCCGGACGCGCCCACCTGCGCGGCGCGGGGCATGAGGCCGGCGTCGCACACCATGCGGCTCGCCCCCGGCGTTGCGCCGAGCGCCGCTGCCAAGGCGCGAAAGGCGGCGAAATCACTCACGCCATTGCCGGCGGAGAGCACGAAATCCGCCTCGCCCAAGGCCACCGTCGCGGGATCTGCGGGCACGGTTTCCACCGCCAGAATGCGGCTGTCGCCCGCTTCCTCGGGCAGGGAAAGATCCAGCATGCGCGCCTCGTGCGGTGTGCGGCCATGGGGCGCCGCCGCGCCGTCCGCGAGCGTGATGAGGCGCGGCGGCGCGCATCGCCGCTCCACCGTTCCGCCCTGCGCCGGCCGCGCCACGCTCTTGGCGCTGACCTGCTCCGCGCCGCAGAACAAGGGTTCGCCAAGGCGCACCGCCACGCGCCGCGCGAGGTCGCCGCCCACCTGGGTCTCGGGAAACAGCACATGGCGCGGGGCAAGGGCGCTGATGGCCGCTTGGATCGCGCCGGCACGGGCCTGCGGATCGGCGGCCCACAGCACGCCCACGCGGTCCGCGCCGGCCGTGCCCGCGTCTTCCGGCAGGAGGGGCGCGAGCAGCAGCACCGCTCCGCCGCCGGAATCGGCGAGCAGACGCGCGGCGCCGAGGAGCTGACGGTCCTGCGCCGTGAGATGGCCGCCCGGCGCATCGGCGAGGGCGAACACAAGGAAAGCGGGATCTTCGATGATCCGAACTGGCGGCGCCTTCGGCGCGGGTTCGTCCGCGGGCGCGAGCACCGCGGGGCCACCGCCCTGCCCCAGCAGGCTGAGGTCGAACCGAAGCCGTGCGCCGCCCGCCACGCGAGCGGCCGCCCAATGGGCGCGGGGATCGCGCCGCGATACCGGAGCGGCGGGCGATGCGAACAGATCGAACCGCGGGCGCGCGCCCGCTCCCGCTGGCGCCGCCGCGATCTGCCGGGCCATGCGCTCGGCCCTCGGGTCGCGGCGCGGGCGGCTCACCGCTGAAGCTCCAGGGCGCGGCGCCGGGGCGTGGGCGCGGTTTGGCCGGCTTCGAAGGCGGCCAGCACCAGTTCGGCCACATCGCGCACCTCGGGCCGGGCGCCGGCGACACCCTCCAGCATGGCGGTGCAGGTGGGACAAGCCACCGCCACCACGGCGGCGCCGGTCTCCCGCGCCTGGTCCATGCGCATGTCGGGAATGCGGCGCTCGCCCTCGATGTCGCTCAGCGGCGCGCCCCCGCCGCCGCCGCAGCACTGCGCGCGCGTGCCGTGGCGCGCCATCTCGCTGCGGTTCAAGCCGAGCGCGTCCAGCAGCCGGCGCGGAGCGTCCACCTCGCCATTGTAGCGGCCGAGATAGCAGGGGTCGTGATAGGTCACCGCGAGGCCCCCGAGCGCGCCGAGCGCAAGCTTTCCCTCGGCCACCAGCGCATCGAGGAAGGCGGTGTGGTGCCACACCTCGTAATGGCCGCCGAAGGCGGGATAATCGTTGCGCAAGCTGTTCAGCGCATGGGGATCGGCGGTGAGGATGCGGGCGAAGCGCAGATGGGAGAAGGTGGCGACATTCTCCCGTGCGAGCCGCGCGAAGGTGGCCTCGTCCCCAAGGCGGCGGGCAAGATCGCCGCAATCGCGCTCGTCCGCGCCGAGAATGGCGAAATCAACCTTCGCCTCCCGCAGCAGCCGCACCAGCGCCCGCAACGTGCGCCCATAGCGCAGGTCATAGGCGCCTTCCCCGAGCCACAGCAGCACATCCACCGGAACGCCCGGCCGCGCGACCGGCAGGTCCAGCCCGGCGGCGAAATCGGCGCGAGCGGAAAGCGCCCGCCCGCCCGCCTCGTCGGTGTCGCGCAGATCGTCGAGCGGGATCGCGGCCTTTTCCGGCACGGCGCCCAGCATCAAGGTCTGGTGGCGGCGCAGGTCGATGATCGCGTCCACATGCTCGATCATCATCGGGCATTCCTCGACGCACGCCCGGCAGGTGGTGCAGGACCACAGCGTATCGGGATGGATCATCGCCGCCGCGCCGACCAGGGGCGCATCGGTACCGCCCGTGCCGGCCGCCGGCCGGGCATGGGGATGAGGGCTGCCGGAATAGGTGCCCGCGCCGCTGCCTTCCATGGCGCCGACGAGATCCTGGATCAGCCGCTTGGGATTGAGCGGCTGGCCGGCGGCAAAGGCCGGGCATGCGGCCTCGCAGCGCCCGCATTGCACGCAGGCATCAAAGCCCAGGAGCCGGTTCCAGGCGAAATCCGCTGGCGTCTCCACGCCGAGCCGCTCCGCCTCAAGATCCACGGGCGCCAGCGCGACGGCGCGCGACCCGGAAAAGCGCGCCGGGCGCGGATGCACCGCAAGATGCAGCGCGCCCGCCAGCGCATGGCGCATCGGCCCGCGTCCCGTCTGCCATGCCAGCGCGAGACCCGCGGCGGCGGCGCAGGCGAGCGGCACGAAGCCGCCGGGCACGCCCAACGCCGCGAACGCCGCAACCATCAGCGCGCCCGCCGCATAGCCCAGGAGCAGCAGCGGCAAAATCTGAAACCGCCCGCCGGAGAGCCGCGTGGGGCGCCTTGGATAGCGGCGCAAGCCGGCCACGCCGGCACCGGTGAGCATCACGGCGAAGGCGAGCGCCACAAGCGCCCAATAGGCGCGCGATCCGCCGAGGCCCGGAACGATGCCGAGCGCCGCCAGGCCCGAGCCCGCGAGCAGCCCGCCCGCCACCAGCATATGCATGCGCGCGGCGCACACATCCCTCTGGACGATGTGATGCACATCCACCAGATAGCGCTTCGGCATGGCCAGGAGGCCCGCCACCCAATCCACCCGCGCCGCCCGGCCCTTGCGCCAAAGCCCCGCGCGCGTGGCGATGCCGGCGAGCGCGACCAGCGCCATCAGCCAGACGAGGAGGGACAGGCCGAAGGCGGGGCTCATCGCTCAGATGTCCTTGCAGAGGCGCAAGGCGTCATAGATGGCCGCGTGGATGTTGCGCCCGGCGAGCGCATCCCCCACCCGATAGAGTGCGAAGCCCTTGGCGAGATCGAACGGCTGCGGCGCGCCGGCGACGATGGCGTCGAGATCGATCTGCCCCGCATTCACCGAACGGGCTTTCAGCGCGCGATAGAGCCCGTCCACCGGCAAGGTGCCATATTCGACGACCACATGATCGACGATCCGCTCCTCCTCCGCATCGGTGAAGGTGTTGCGCAGCGCCGCCACGAGGCGATTGCCCTCGGGATAGATCTCAATCAAATCGAGATTGGGCGAGAACACCACGCCGAGCTTGTAGAGCTCGCGATAATGGATCGGTTGGTTGGTGGTGCCCACCTCCTGCGCCGGATAGCGATCGGACGTGACGAACTCCAACAGGCACCCACGCTTCGCCAGCATTTCGGCGGTGGAGGCGGCATTGTGCTGGCCCATTTCGTCGAACAGCAGCACCGAGCCGGAAAGCTCCACCTTGCCGGTGAGCACATCGCTGGTTGAAACCGCGCGCTCGGCGCCCTTGGCGTGGCCGAGGCTCGGCGTGCCGCCGGTGGCGAGGATCACCACGTCCGGGGCTTCGGCGAGGATGGCTTCTTCGCTCGCCTCGGTGCCGAGGCGCAGGTCCACCCCCAGCTTGGTGACCTGCCCGACCAGCCAGCGCGGAATGCCCGAGAGCGCCTCGCGCCAGCTGGCCTTCGCGGCGATGTTGATCTGCCCGCCGGCGGCCGCGTTCTTCTCGAACAGCACCACCTTATGCCCGCGCGCAGCGCACACCCGCGCCGCCTCCAGCCCGCCCGGCCCGGCGCCGACCACCACCACCTTGCGCCGCACGTCGGCCTTGGGGATCACATGGGGCATGCTGGCTTCGCGGCCCGTGGCGGCGTTCTGGATGCACAAAGCATCGCCGCCCACATAGATGCGGTCGATGCAATAGCCCGCGCCGACGCACTGGCGGATATCGTCCTCGCGCCCCTCGCTCAGCTTCTTCACGAGGTGCGGGTCGGCAATATGGGCGCGGGTCATGGCGACCATGTCCACATGGCCTTCCGCCACCGCGCGCGCCGCGCTGGCAAGGTCGGTGACGCGCTGGGCATGGAACACCGGCACCTCCACCTCGCGCTTGATGGCGCTCGGCAGGTGCAGGAACGGCGCGACCGGGAACGCCATGTTGGGCAAGGAAACGGCATGGGCCATGTCGTCTCGCGCCTGCCCGCCCAGCACATTGATGAAATCCACCAGCCCCTCGCGGGCGTAGCTGGCGGCGATCTCCACGCATTCCTCGTGCGCGAGGCCGTCGGCGATCATCTCGTCGCCCGACATGCGGATGCCGATGACGTAATCGTCGCCCGCCGCCCGGCGCATGGCCTGGAGCACTTCGCGGCCGAAACGCATGCGGTTTTCCAGGCTGCCGCCATAGCGGTCGGTGCGCCGGTTCACGGCCGGCGACCAGAACTGGTCGATGAGATGGCCGTGGGCGGCGGAGACCTCGCAGCCGTCGAGCCCGCCTTCCTTGCAGCGCCGCACCGCCGCCGCGAAATCCTTGACGATGCGGGCGATGTCCTCCTCCTCCAGCTCCTTGGGAATGGTGCGGGAGGCCGGCTCGCGGCGCGGCGAGGAGGAGACGGTGGGAAACCAGTTCTCGGTGTCCCATTTGGTGCGCCGGCCCATGTGGGTCAGCTGGATCATCAGCTTGGCGCCGTGCCGGTGGATGCGCTCGGAAAAGCTCTGGAAGAAGGGGATGACGCTGTCGTCCGCCACCGACACCTGGTTCCAGGGCGCGGCGGGGCTGTCCAGCGCCACCGAGGAGGAGCCGCCAAACATGGTCAGCCCGATGCCGCCCTTGGCCTTTTCCTCGTGATAGAGCTGGTAGCGCTCCTGCGGCTTGCCGTCCTTGCCATAGCCGGGCGCGTGGGAGGTGCTCATCACCCGGTTGCGGATGGTGAGGCCCTTCAGCGTCAGGGGTTTGAGCAGGGCGTCGGCATTCGCGATCATGAGCGGGCTCCGGCGCCGCGGGCGCAGGCGTAAGGGGAAATCATGCGGCACGCTCCGCCTTGGGGGAATGGCCGTAGCGCCGCCCATAGGCGACGGAGAAATGCGCCGCCGACTGGAAGCCGCAGGCGAATGCCACATCGGTCACCGGCAAGGGCGAGAGGCGCAGCAATTCGCGGGCGCGGCCGAGCCGCAGGCCCAGATAGAACACCCCCGGCGACTGGGCGAGATGATGCTGGAACAGGCGTTCGAGCTGGCGCTGGGAGAGCGCGACGGCGGCCGCCACATCGGCCACCGACATGGGCTTTTCCACATGGCGCGCCATCAGCTCCACCGCCTTGGCGAGCGCCGGCTGGCGCGCCGCGATTTCCGGCGAAACATGGGCCTTGCGCCCCTCCGGGGCGCCGCTGCGCCGCACGATGAACTGGTCGGCCACGGCGCCCGCCGTGCGCGGGCCGAGCGCGGCGGCGATCATCACCAACATCATCTCCAGCGGCGCGACGCCGCCGGTGCAGGTGAGGCGGTCGCGATCGATGACGAAGGCATCCTCCTGGAACGCGACATCGGGGAATTCCTCGCGGATGGCGGCGAGATTCTCCCAATGGATGGCGCAGCGATAGCCGTTCAATAGCCCGGCCTCGGCCAAGGCAAACGTGCCGGTGCAGAGCGCGCCCAGCGCCACGCCCTTGCGCGCCGCGCGGCGCAGGGCATCGCGCGTGGGCCGCGCCACCGCATGGCGCACGTCGATGCCGCCGCACACGATCAGCAAATCCAGCGGACCTGCCTCCGCGAGCCGCACGGTGGGGCTGAGGCTGAGGCCGTTGCTGGCGGGGCACGCCGCGCCGTCCACGGTCAGTACCTGCCAGGAATAGGCCTCCCCGCCGCTGACATAATTGGCCATGCGGCAGGCTTCGAGCGCATTCGAGAGCGCGATCATGGAATAATTGGGCAAGGTGAGAAAGCCGATGCGCCGCATCCGGGCCATCGGCGCGTCGGCCGGTTCCGGTGCCGCGGGCGCGGCGGATTTCAGGGCGCCGTGCATGCTCACCGCTCGATCACGAGGTCGCTGGTGGGCTTGGAACAGCAGATCAGCACCATGCCCGCGTCGATCTCCCGCTGGCGGATGCCGCCGCCGTGCTTCATCTCCACCGTGCCCTCCACCATCTTGCTTTTGCAGGTGCCGCACAGGCCCTTGGTGCAGGAGGAGGGTAGCCGCAGGCCGGCGCGGCGCGCGGCTTCCAGCACGTTCATGTCGGCCGCGCATTGGATGGTGCGGCCGGATTTGCGGAATTCGACGCTGTAGGTCTGCACCGCCGGCGCCCTGTCCATGCTCGCCTCTGCCGCGATGACGGCCTCGGCCACCTCCGGCTCCGCACCGGCGAGGGCCGCGAAATCGAAGCTTTCCTCGTGATAACGCGCCATGTCGAAGCCGGCGCCGGCCAGCATCGCGCGCACCGCCGCCATGTAGGGCGCGGGGCCGCAGACGAAGACTTCCCGCTCGCGGAAATCGGGCGCGGCAATCTCCAGGTGCGACGGGCGCAGCCGCCCCATGAAGCCGTGCCAGGGATGGAATTCGCTTTCCCGCTCGCAGATCGCCGCGAAGCGGAAGGCGGGCTGATTGCGCGCCATCAGCTCCAGCTCGGCGCGGAAGATGATGTCGTCCGGCGTCCTGGCGCTGTGCAGGAACACGATGTCAGCGCCGCTCGAAAGATCATGATGGGCGCGGGCCATGGACATGAGCGGGGTGATGCCGCTGCCGCCGGATAGAAACAGATATTTCTCCGCCTTATGTCGCGCGCAGGTGAAATCCCCCATGGGGCCGACCGCGCGCAGCACGCTGCCCTCGCGCACATGGTCGTGCAGATGATTGGACACCGGCCCGCCCGGCACCCGCTTCACCGTAATCGAGACCGTATCCGGCCGGGTGGGCGTGGAGGAAAGCGTATAGCAGCGGTTGACGCGCTCCCCCGCGATGTCGAGATCCAGCGTGATGAACTGCCCCGGCTCATAGGCGAAACGGGCGGGCGTCGCCGGGGCGACGACGAAGGTTTTCACATCCGCGGTCTCGGCGCGCACCTGCCGCACAATCAAAGCATCGTCGCGCTCGCAATCCCAGAGCGGGCGTTCGGCCGCGAGGGTTGCCAGCAGCGGGTCGGGGCGGAAGGCGGGCGCGTCCATCGCTCAGCGCGCGCCATGGGCGCGCATGCGGCCCACGTACCAATTGCAGAATTTCTCCACCAGCATCTCGGTGTGGGGCGAATAGGGGCCGGGCTCGTAGGCCGGGCTTTGCGCGCCCTGCTGGCAGAAGCCCACCAATTCGCTGTCCTGCGCATTGGTCGCCTCCCACACGGCGGTGAGGTTGGCGATATCGTAATCGACGCCCTCCACCGCATCCTTGTGCACCAGCCATTTGGTGCGCACCAAAGTGCGCCCGGCATCCAGCGGAATGGCCGAGAAGGTCACCACATGGTCGCTCATGAAATGGTGCCAGCTGTTGGGCTGGGTCCAGAAATGCAGCGCCCCGTGGCGGGGATCGTTGATGGCACCGAGCAGCTTCTTGCACGCCGCCTTGGTGTCGCCCGTGTGGCTCTCCCCCGCCCCGTCCAGCGGCAGGCGCTCGGTGCGATAGCCGGTGACCTTGTCGTCCAGATGCTCGATCATCTGCGAGGGGAAGCCGCAGCTTTCCCAATTGCCGTGGCTTTCCTTGACGAGATCGGCATAGCGCGCTGCTTCAAGGCGGCCCATCTCGTCCAGCTCCTCCGGTGCGAAGCCGAAGCCATAGGCGAACAGCGGCACGGTGAGCTCGGGATGATTGCCCGCGCAATGATAGCATTCGCGGTTGTTCTCCATGGTGAGCTTCCAATTGCCGGGCTCGATCAATTCGCTTTCGAACGCGACCTTGGCGTTGCGCAGATCGTGCGGCGCCAGATACGGCGCCATGCGCTGCGCCATCTCCTCGAAATCCTCCGGCGGACGCTCGGCGAGGCAGATGAACAAAAGCCCTTCCAGCGAACGCAGATGCACCGGCTTCAGGCCGTGGCAGGCGGCATCGAAGTCCTTGCCCATATGCTCGGCGAACAGCAGCTTGCCGTCGAGATCATAGGTCCAGGCGTGATAACGGCACACGAGGTTGCCGACCGTGGTCTTGTAGTCGTGCAGCAGGCGCGCGCCGCGATGGCGGCAGACATTGTGGAAGGCGCGCACCTCCCCATCGTCATTGCGCACGATGATGATGGAAGTGGCGCCGATATCCACCGCCATGGCATCGCCCGCTTCCGGCACATCCGGTTCCACGCCCACATAGATCCAGTGGCGGCCGAAGATGATGTCCATGTCGGCGGCGAAGATGGCGGGGCTGGTATAGAACGGCGCTTCCAGGCTGTAGCCCGGCCGGCGGCGGCGCAGCAGGGTTTGCAGGTCCGTATCGGTGGTGTCCAGCATGTCGCTCTCCCGCGCGGTGCGATGATCCGACTTCGGCGCGCCGTGACTGGAATTGTTCGACTTAAAAGCGTCGCCCGCTTTTCCATTTGCGACGGATTTTATCCTAAAATCGTCAGCTTCACGAGTACGCGCGCAAACGAGGGCTTTGCCGCATCGAATGTCGGATTTGTTCCAGAACGGGGTCGCAAGCCGACGAGATAAAGCCACGCCTCTGGTGCACCTTGGCGGCAGGAACCAGGGGACCGAGGCCCATGCGCCGTTTTTCCTTACCATCGCTGCTGTCGGAAGCGCTGAACGCCCACCAGGGCTGGCAGCGCCAATGGCGCGACCCCGCGCCCAAGGCGAGCTATGACGCCATCATCATCGGCGGCGGCGGCCACGGCCTCGGGGCAGCCTATTATCTCGCCAAGGAACACGGCCTCACCAATATCGCGGTGCTGGAAAAGGGCTGGATCGGCGGCGGCAATGCCGGGCGCAACACCACCATCATCCGCTCGAACTATCTCTACGACGAGAGCGCCGCGCTCTATGAGCATGCGGTGAAGCTGTGGGAGGGCCTCTCCCAGGAGCTGAACTACAATGTCATGTTCTCCCAGCGCGGCGTCTTGATGCTGGCGCACAATGTGCACGATGTCCAAAGCTTCAAGCGCCACGTCTATTCCAACCGCTTGAACGGCATCGACAATGAATGGATGACGCCGGAGCAGGCGAAGGACTTCTGCCCGCCGCTGAACATCTCGCCCGACATCCGCTATCCCGTGATGGGCGCCGCGCTCCAGCGGCGCGGCGGCACGGCGCGGCATGACGCGGTGGTGTGGGGCTATGCCCGCGCGGCCGACGCGCTGGGCGTCGACATCCTGCAGAATTGCGAAGTCACCGGCATCAATCGCGGGCCGGACGGCGCGGTGACCGGTGTGGAGACCACGCGCGGCCCCATCAAGGCGAAGAAGATCGGCGTTTCCGCCGCGGGCCACACCAGCGTGGTCATGGGCATGGCGGGCGTGCGCATGCCGCTGGAAAGCTTTCCGCTGCAGGCTTTGGTCTCAGAGCCGGTGAAGCCGTGCTTCCCCTGCGTGCTCATGTCGAATGCCGTGCACGCCTACATCTCCCAGTCCGACAAGGGCGAACTCGTCATCGGCGCGGGCACGGACCAATATGTCTCCTACAGCCAGCAGGGCGGGCTGCACATCACCACCCACACGCTGGACGCCATCTGCGAATTGTTTCCGCAATTCACCCGCATGCGCATGCTGCGCTCCTGGGGCGGCATCGTGGACGTGACGCCGGACCGCTCGCCCATCATCGGCAAGACGCCAGTGAAAGGGCTCTATGTGAATTGCGGCTGGGGCACCGGCGGCTTCAAGGCGACGCCCGGCTCGGCCAACGTTTTCGCCCACACCATCGCCCGCGACGAACCCCACCCCATCAACGCCCCATTCACCCTCGATCGCTTCCGCACCGGCCGCCTCATCGATGAAGCGGCGGCGGCGGCGGTCGCGCACTGAAGGCCCGCGCCATGCTCCTCGTCACCTGTCCCTATTGCGGCGCGCGGCCGGAAATCGAATTCCGCTGCGGCGGCGAAGCCCATATCGCCCGCCCCGCCGACCCTTCCGCCCTCTCGGATGCGGAATGGGCGGAGTATCTCTTCATCCGCACCAGCCCCAAGGGCGTGCATGCGGAGCGCTGGCTGCATGCCCACGGCTGCGGCCGCTGGTTCAATGCGATCCGCAACACGGTGAGCGACAGCTTTCTCGCCACCTACAAGATGGGCGAGAAGCGGCCCGACATCGCGGCGGCAGACCCCGCCCAGGGAGGCAAGTGATGGCCCAGTCTCATCGCCTTCCCACGGGCGGCCGGGTGGACCGCGCCCGCCCCCTCACCTTCGCCTTCAACGGCCGCACGGTGGAGGGATATGCCGGCGACACGGTCGCCTCGGCGCTGCTCGCCAATGGCATCACCCTGGTGGGCCGCTCGTTCAAATATCACCGCCCGCGCGGCATCCTCACCCATGGCGCGGACGAGCCGAACGCCTTGCTCAGCGTCGATCGCGGCACCGGGCGCGTGGACCCGAACAACCGCGCCACCGTCGTGGAAGCCACCGCCGGCTTGAAGGTCGCCTCGCAGAACCATTGGCCCTCGCTGGAGCATGATATCGGCGCGGTCAACGACCTGCTCTCGCCGGTGCTGGTGGCCGGCTTCTACTACAAAACCTTCATGTGGCCGCGCTCGTTCTGGGACAAGGTCTATGAGCCCAAGATCCGGGCCGCCGCCGGCCTCGGCGTCGCGCCCGATCTGCCGGACGCGGATCGCTACGTCCATCGCAACGCCCATTGCGACGTGCTGGTGGTGGGCGCCGGCCCCGCCGGCCTTGCGGCCGCGCTCGCCGCGAGCGAAAGCGGCGCGCGGGTGATCCTCGCCGACGAACAGGCGGAAATGGGCGGCAGCCTGCTACACGAGACCACCGCCACCATCGACGGCGTCCCGGCCGCCGAATGGGTGGCGCAGGCGCTTGCCGCGCTTGCGAGCCGTCCCAATGTCACGCTGCTGCCGCGCACCACCACCTTCGGCTATTACAACCACAATCACGTGGTGCTCACCGAGCGCGTCACCGATCATCTGGCGCAGCCGGACGCGAAGCTGCCGCGCGAGCGGCTGTGGCAGGTGCGTGCCAAGCAGGTGGTGATCGCCACCGGCGCCCACGAGCGGCCCCTCACCTTCGCCGACAACGACCGCCCCGGCATCATGCTGGCGGAGAGCGTGCGGGTGTTCCTCAACCGCTACGGCGTCGCGCCGGGCCGCAAGATCGTGTTCGCCACCAATGGCGCCAGCGCCTATCGCGCGGCGGCGGATGCCAAGGCGGCGGGGCTCGACGTGACGCTGGTGGACACACGGCCCGAGGCGGCGATCGGCCCCGAGCGCGCGCTTGTCGTCGGCATTCCCCTGCTGGCCGGCCATACCGTCGTCGGCTCCACAGGCGGCAAGGCGTTGACCGGCCTCATCGTCGCCCCCGTGGATTCGGCGGGCAAGGTGGGCGCACGGCGCACCCTTCCCTGCGCGTGCTCGGGCGTCTCCGGCGGCTGGACGCCGAGCGTGCACCTATTCTCCCAATCGCGCGGCAAGCTCGCCTTCCGCGACGAGATCGACGCCTTCGTGCCGGGCACCTCGGTGCAGGCGGAACGCTCGGCCGGCGCCTGCAAGGGCACCTATGATTTGGCCGAAATCCTCGCCGAGGGCTGGGCGGCGGGCCGCGCCGCATCGGGCGCATCCGGCACCCGCACCTTCACCGCGACGCCCGCCACCGCCACCGGCTTCAAGCCGGCCCGCGTGCTGCCCACCGACGCCGACCCCAAGAAGGTGCGCGCCTTCCTGGATTTCCAGAACGACGTCACCGCCAAGGACATCGGCCTTGCGGTGCGCGAGGGGTTCCAGAGCGTCGAGCATGTGAAGCGCTACACCACCAACGGCATGGCGACCGACCAGGGCAAGACCTCCAACATGGCGGCGCTCGGCATCCTCTCCGATCTGCTGGGCAAGCCGATCCCGCAAGTGGGCACCACCACCTTCCGCCCGCCCTACACGCCGGTCACCTTCGGCGCCATCATCGGCTCGGCGCGCGGCGCATTGTTCGATCCCATCCGCAAGGCGCCACTGCACGATTGGGCGGCGGAGCATGGCGCGGAATTCGAGAATGTCGCCCTGTGGCGCCGTGCCTGGTACTTCCCCAAGGCGGGCGAGGACTTGCACGCGGCGGTGAACCGCGAGTGCAAGGCGGTGCGCGAGAACGTCGGCATCTTCGATGCCTCCACCCTCGGCAAGATCGAGGTGGTGGGGCCGGACGCGGCGGAATTCCTCAACCGCATCTATCCCAATGCCTGGCTGAAACTCGAACCCGGCAAGTGCCGCTATGGCCTGATGCTGAAGGAGGACGGCTTCGTGTTCGACGACGGCGTCGTCGCCCGCCTCGCGCCGGACCGCTTCCATGTCACCACCACCACCGGCGGCGCGCCGCGCGTGCTGGCGCATATGGAAGATTATCTCCAGACCGAATGGCCGGACCTGAAGGTGTTCGCCACCTCCACCACGGAAGAATGGGCGGTGATCGCGCTCCAGGGCCCGAAAGCCCGCGATGTGCTGGCGCCCTTCGTGAGCGACATCGACCTCTCCCCCGAAGCCTTCCCGCACATGGCGATCCGCACCGGCCACATCATGGGCGTGCCGACGCGCCTGTTCCGCGTCTCCTTCACCGGCGAGATGGGCTATGAAATTAACGTGCCGGCGGATTATGCCCGCGCGGTATGGGAGGCGCTGTACGAGTACGGTCAGCGGTTCGGCATCACGCCCTATGGCACGGAAGCCATGCACGTGCTGCGCGCGGAGCGCGGCTTCGTCATCGTCGGCCAGGAAACCGACGGCACCGTGACGCCCGACGATCTCGGCCTCGGCGGCATGGTCTCGAAGCTGAAGCCGGACTTCGTCGGCAAGCGTTCGCTGGCGCGGCCCGACATGAGCCTGCCGAACCGCAAGCAATTGGTCGGCCTCAACAGCCTCGACGGCACGACCGTGCTCGACGAGGGCGCGCAGGTGGTGGCCGACACCGCACAGCCGGTGCCCATGAAGATGCTCGGCCATGTCACCTCCTCTTATTGGAGCGCGGCCTGCGGGCATCCCATCGCCATGGCCCTGATCGAAGGCGGGCGCGCCCGCATGGGCGAGACGCTGCACGTCACCACGCCCGCGGGCTTCACGGCCGTGAAAGTGGGCGCGCCGGTGTTTTTCGATGCGGACGGAAAGCGCGTGAACGGCGCCGTGATTGGAGAGAGCACCCATGGCTGACGCACACACCCTCGCCCGCCGCACCCCGGTGCTGGCGCCCGCCGCCAGCGGGCGGGTCACGCAGGTGACGCCGCTCGCCCCCGCCGCGCGGTTCGTGCTGCGGATCCGGGACGCCGAGACTGTGCCGGCCGGAATGATCGCCGGCTTCGACTTCTCCCGCGCCATCAACACGTGCAGCGGCACCCCGGACCGCTTCGCCGCCCGCCTCGGGCCGGACGAATGGCTGCTCGTGGTGCCCGAGGGCGAAGGCGGGCAGGTCCGCGTGGAGCTGGAACAGGGCCTCGCCGGCCGGCTCTTCTCGCTGGTGGACGTGGGCAGCCGCAATTGCGGCATCCGTGTCGCCGGACCCCATGCCCGCGACGTGCTCAATGCCGGGATCGCGCTTGATCTTGCCGACGGCGCCTTTCCGGCCGCGTCGGCCACGCGCACGCTGCTCGGCAAGTCCGAGGTGGTGCTGGTGCGCGCCACCGCGCAAGAGAGCTTCCAGGTGGAATGCTGGCGCTCGTTCGCGCCCTATGTCTTCGCCTTCCTGAGCGAGGTGGCGCAGGAGTTCGACTGAACCCCGCGCCGCGCTCTCAGTTCTCAGAAGAAGGCCTGGATGCCGGTGATGGCCCGGCCGAGGATGAGGGCGTGCACGTCGTGCGTGCCCTCATAGGTGTTCACGGTCTCCAGATTCTGCGCGTGGCGCATCACATGGTAATCCTGCTGGATGCCGTTGCCGCCGTGCATGTCACGGGCGACGCGGGCGATATCCAGCGCCTTGCCGCAATTGTTGCGCTTCATGATGGAAATCATGTCGGGCGACATCTTGCCCTCGTCGAACAGCCGGCCCACGCGCAGCGAACCCTGAAGGCCGAGGGCGATCTCGGTCATCATGTCCGCCAGCTTCTTCTGCACCAATTGGGTCGCCGCCAGCGGACGGCCGAACTGCTTGCGGTCCAGCGTGTATTGCCGCGCCCGTGCCAGGCAATCCTCCGCCGCCCCGAGCACGCCCCAGGAAATGCCGTAGCGCGCCCGGTTGAGGCAACCGAACGGCCCCTTGAGGCCAGAGACGTTGGGCAGAAGCGCCTCCTCGCCCACCTCGACGCCGTCCATCACGATCTCGCCGGTGATCGAGGCCCGCAGCGAGAGCTTGCCGCCGATCTTCGGGGCGGAAAGCCCCTTCATGCCCTTTTCAAGCACGAAGCCGCGAATCTCATTGTCATGGGCGTCCGACTTCGCCCACACCACGAAGACGTCGGCGATGGGCGCATTGGAAATCCAGGTCTTGGTGCCGGTGAGGCGATAGCCGCCGTCGATCTTCACCGCTTTGGTCTTCATGCCGGCCGGGTCGGAGCCGGCATCCGGCTCGGTCAGGCCGAAGCAGCCGACATAATCGCCGAGCGCGAGTTTCGGCAGGTATTTGCGGCGCTGGGCTTCATCGCCATAGGCGTAGATCGGATACATGACGAGCGAGGATTGCACGCTCATCATGGACCGATAGCCGCTGTCCACCCGCTCCACTTCGCGCGCGACCAGGCCGTAGGAGACATAGGAGGCGCCCGCACCGCCATATTCCTCCGGCACCGTCACGCCCAGCAGACCGAGTTCGCCCATCTCAGAGAAGATCGCGCGGTCGGTCTTCTCGCTGGCGTAGGCCTCGACCACCCGCGGCGCCAGCTTGTCCTGGGCATAGGCGTTGGCGGCATCGCGAATCAGCCGCTCGTCCTCGGAGAGCTGATCGTCCAGCAGGAACGGGTCCGACCAATCGAAGGCCGGGGCCTTGGCATGGGCCTCGGGACGAACCTTCGACGCGTGTGACATGACAACCTCCCAGATACGGCCCTGCGGGCCGGCAGTGCGTTTCCCCGCGCCCACCGCAATGGGGTCAGGCGCTCTCGACCATGGCCATCACCTGGCGCGCCACATCCAGCACGCCGAGGCTGAGTTCCTCTCCCCGCGCGGCAATCTCCTCGAGCCCGAACCAGCACGCCGCGGTTGCATCATCGGCCGCCACGCCCTCGCCGCTGGACCAATGGCAAAGCACCGCGACCAGAACGTAATGATGCAGGATCTCTCCATCCCCCGATCGGTCGAGCGCGTCGAGGGCACACAGCGACACACCCGCCCGCGCGGCGACGCCGGTTTCCTCCAGCAGTTCGCGCACCGCGGCCTCGGCGGCGGTTTCGCCCCATTCGATCCGCCCGCCGGGAAATCCCCACAAGCCCTGGTCGGGCGGATTGGCCCGCTGCACGAGCAGCACCTTGCCCGCCCGCACCACCACCGCGAGCGCGCCGCAGCCGGGCCGGCGTGCCTCACCCGCCATTACAGCCGCTCCACAGCCAGATCGGGCGCGGCCATGACGCGATTGCGCCCCTGGCGCTTGGCCTCGTAGAGCGCCGCATCCACCGCCGCGAGCAGGCCGTCCGGGGATCCGGAGACGCGCGGCACGGTCGCCGCCGCGCCGAAGCTCGCCGTCAGCCGACGCGAGGGCACGCCGGGATGCTCGATGCCCAGGGCGGCCACCAGCCGGCGCACATCCTCGGCGAATTCCACCGCACCGGCGAGGTCGGTATCGGGCAACAGGACGACAAACTCCTCACCGCCGTAGCGGGCCGCCAGATACCGCGTGCCCGCGGTCGCGGCCGAGAGCATGCGGGCGACACTGCGCAGCGCATCGTCGCCGGCCAGATGGCCGCGCGCGTCGTTGAACAGCTTGAAATGGTCCACGTCGGCCATCACCAGCGCAAGCGGCCGACGCAGGTCGCCGGCCCGCACCCAATCCTCCGACAATTGCACGTCGAAGGTGCGCCGGTTGGCGAGCCCGGTCAGCCCATCCATGCGCGCGAGCGCGGCGAGGCGGCCATTCTGGCTGCGCAATTCCTCCGTGCGCTCCGACAGGCGCTGGCTCATCTCGCCGAACGCAGCCACCAGCGGCTGGAACTCCTCCACCCGCACCTGGCTGATGGTATCCGCCTCTTCCCGCCCGACCGCGACGATATCCAGCGCCAGTTGCTGCACTGGCTCGACCACCAGCTTGTCGGCCGCATACCAGGCGAGGACGATCAGCAGCGCGACGCCGCCCAGCAGGGCGAAGAAGATGGTGAAGATGCGCTGATCGATATCCGCGATCACCAGGGAGGAATCGCTCCCCACCAGGACCCTGAGGTCCGTGCCCGCGAGCCGGGAGAAGGCGTAATAGCGCTCCTCTCCGTCGATGCCCTTCGTTTTCATCTGCCCTTCGTTGCCGGACAGGACACGCTGGACCAGCGGATGGTTCCGAAAATTGTTGCCCACGAGGTTCGAGGCCATGGGATAGCGCACCAGCACCGTGCCGCCGCCGTCGATGATGCAGACCGTGACACCGTCCTCCACCCCGGATTGGGAGGCGATGCGCGACATCCATTGCAGATCGACGCCGACGATGGCGAGCGCTATGGGGTCGCCCTGCGCATCCCGCTCCGCCTCGGCGACCGCAATCACCGAGCGGCCGGTGTTGCGGGCCGTGATGAGGTGGCTGATGGCCGGCTGCGGGGTTGCCAGGGCGGCGCGCACATAATCGCGGTCGGACAGGTCGACCCCCATGAGGGCGCGGGTGCTCGCGCACACGATGCGGCCATCGACGCCCGCGATCAATGCGCCCTGAATCCCCACCGCCTCGTTGTTCAAGCGGCGCAGGAACTGCTCGCATGCGGGCGGATCCTGCATCAGCGACGTGGCCTGGCGACTGAGCGTCTGCACCACGGCTTGCGCCGCGCCGATCGCCTCGCGCTGGGCCAGCGCAGCGGAATCGGCGATATCGCGCAGCCTCTCATAGGTGCGGTCGATCTGCTCGTCGCGCGAGGCCAGCAGCGCATAGATTCGCTCGGCGGAAATCGGCAGGGCCACGAGCAAAATCAGATAGGCAAGCCGCCGTCTGATGCTGACATTCCGCCGCCGGTGCCGACCCCAAAGTCCCTGAGCTTGATCGGCCATGTACGTCCAGCTTCCCCGCCCGCCTGTCATTCATGCGGACACCGCCTATCTTCCTTCTACCGCGATCTTTCGACAAAAGGGAGCCACAATGCCCACGCGCGCCCTTCAGGACGCAGGAAGGACCTCCACTTATGCCCGATCTGGATCAAGAAGGACCCGCATACCACCTCGCCCGCGTGCGCGCCGAACTGGACCTCGCCTGTCGCGAAGCCGGCCGCCCCAGCAGCGCGGTGGAACTGATCGCGGTATCCAAGACCTTCCCCGCCTCGGAGATCGCTCCCGTCATCGCCGCCGGCCAGCGGGTGTTCGGCGAGAACCGGGTGCAGGAAGCGCGAGAGAAGTGGCCTGCCCTACAGGCCGCGACACCCGGCATTCAACTGCACCTCATCGGGCCGCTGCAATCCAACAAGACCCGCGAGGCGGTCGAGACCTTCGACGTCATCCACACGGTCGACCGGCCGAAGATCGCCCGCGCCCTGGCCGAGGAGATTGCGCGCCAGGGTCGCCACCTGCCGGTGTTCGTGCAGGTGAACACCGGGGCGGAGCCGCAGAAGGCGGGCGTCCTGCCGCAGGAGGCCGACGCCTTCATCGCCGAATGCCGCAACGCCTGCGGCCTGAACGTGGAGGGGCTCATGTGCATCCCCCCCGTGGAGGATGTGCCGGCGCCGCACTTCGCGCTGCTGGCCCAGATCGCCGCGCGCAACGGCTTGCGCGGCCTGTCGATGGGCATGAGCGCGGACTTCGCCGTGGCGATCCACCAGGGCGCGACCCATGTGCGCGTCGGCAGCGCCATCTTCGGCCACCGCCCCCGCCCGCCGGCCTGACGCGCCGATCGCCCGGCACGACCCATGCGACCGACCGACACCATCCCGCCCGCCCGGCGCTGCCGGCGGTTGGATGCGGTCTGTTGCCTGGGGATGATAAAGAAACCCCGCAAGGAAGGGCTTGCTGGCTGCCCGGTTCGCGGCTATACGGAGCCCCTTCCGCGCAGCTCCCATCGTCTAGCGGTCTAGGACGTCGCCCTCTCACGGCGAAAACAGGGGTTCGATTCCCCTTGGGAGCGCCACGTGGCCTGAAGGCCATTGAAATTCCTCATCTTTTTTTCCTTCGTGTCCCACCCGACTTTTTGGTGGGACAAAGTGCATTCCTGTCTGCAACTTCGACATAGCAGAGTCAGCCAAGTGCGCTTGCCGGACACCCTTGGTGTAGCGCTCGACTTCCCCGAGCGTGCGATGGCCGGTGAAGGACATCACCTCATGGGGCGTGGCCTCGCTCTCGGCGAGCCTCACTGCCATGGCTTTGCGAAGGCCGTGAGCGCGACCGGGCACGCCAGCTTCGGCGCAGCGATCCGCGAACCAGTTTCCAAAGCCGTTGGGCGTAAACGGCTTGCCGAACTCGGTGATGAGGAATGTTCGATCGCCCGTCGGCGCCGCTGTGATAGCTGCAGCCAATTCTGGGTGAAGCGGTATGTCGATTTCGACGGGGGAACGATCTTCGTTTTTCGCCTGTGTAAATCGTACGCGCCCGTCTTGGATATGCGCGGGGCCCAGCCTCACGGCATCCTCTCGACGGCACGCTGTGTAGAGCAGCAAGGCCATAGCGAGCCGCGCCTTCGTCCCCATGGGGTGGCGTGCCTCGAACTGCCGGACCTCTTCGATGCTCCAAGAGTGATGGCCATCCGTCTTGTATCTGATCAGCTTGATGTCGCGCGCAGGATTGGTGGCGACCTCATCCGCCTCGACCGCCCAAGAGAACAGAGCTTTAAGTGCCTTCAGCCGCTGATTCGCCACCGCCGGCTTGTCGGCAAGCTCCTCGCGCAATTTGCGGACGTGCTTCGCCTCCATTCGATCGACAGGCAGAGCCCCCCTGGTCTCACATACATCCTCAAGGGAGCGCCTGCGCCAGTTGCGGGTGCTGACGTCCAACGCCTTGAATTCGGAGCTTCCGATGTACTTCACGCAGAGGCTTCGAAAGCTCCCCGCAGCCGCCACAGATGGCGCAGATGGGCGTGTAGCTTTCTTGCCCGCCAATGCGTCGCGATAGGCCTGCCAGAACTTTTCGGTTCCGTACTCCTCGCGGAGACGGATCTTCGGCTTGCCGGGAGCCCGAACATACCAGCGCAGATTTCCGTGGCGATCCATATCACGGCTCAGCCGCGGAGGGTTCGCGCGTGGCATTAGGCGACTGCATCCCAAGGATTGGACTCTGCGGCCTCGTCTCCAGGCAGCGCGTCAAATGCCGAGTCGAGCTTTCGCACGTCCCAGATAGTCCGCGAATTGACCCGCTTCGGTGCAGGCATACGCCCGTCGCGCACCATCTCATCGAAGAGAGACGGCGACACACCCACGTACGCCGCAGCCTGAGTCCGCGAGTGCCCTCGGGGATTCAGCCAGGAAGGCACACTGTTTCGATTGTCATTTGCCGGCGTGACGGTCATTGCTCCCCCACTCTGTTGGCATCCGTCTAGATAAGCCCACTGGTTGGCTCCGAGATCAAACGCATAAGCGCCGCTTTGGTCGGGAACCCGAAGCTTTCGATGGGGCCGGCCCGCCGACGGTGGTGACGTCGACGGGCTGGTGGGCGTGGTGAGCCTGCATGGCCGTGGCGGTAGGTCGCGACGCGCTTAGCTGGTGTGGTCCAACAGGCGGCCAGGAGCTCGATGGAGGGCCTCATGGAGCGCCTTCACCAAGTCGTTCGCTTGGTAGAGCGCCCACACGGCTTTCTCGGTCTCAGGGGTGGCCTTGCCACCGCGCAGCATATCCTCGACGAGGTCTGTGGCGATCGCCGTTGCGAGCAGCGCATTCAGGGCGCGAGTCTCCAAGGGAAGCGGCTTGCTCATCGGGCAGGCTCCCGCGAGATGGAGTTGAACTTGCCCTTCAGGGTCTCCACCATTTGCTGAGCGTGATAGGTGGCATGAACCAGCATGTTGATGCGCTGAGCCTCGTCGATCCCCACGCCCTCTGCCAGCACCAACGCGATGTTGATGGCGCATTGGACGTCGTTAATCTCGCTCTCGAGGTCGAGGTGAGTGTGGCGGGCAAATGGGGAGAAGGACATACGGGCCTCTTTCGTTTTCCAAAAGAAGCTTCGTTTTTCGTTAATCACAAGTCAAGGCGTTTTTCGAACGGGCTTCCGAAAAACGATAACGGCATGTATTCTGCTGCCATGACACCTTCTCAATGCCGTGCCGCTAGAGGCGTGCTCAACTGGACCCAAGGTCAACTCGCAAAGGCGGCTGGCGTCAGTGATGTCACGATCCGCAACTTCGAAAACGAGAAAAGCGTACCGCAGCCTGCCAGCCTTCAGGTCTTGCGGATGGCCCTCGAATCCGCCGGCGTCCAATTCCTCGATACCGGCGATGCAGCGGGCGGTCCCGGCGTGGCAGTGAAGGTGGGGACAGGCGAGGGTCTGCGGCCCGATCAGCTCAATGCAGAGAACGACGACTAAGGAGCGCCCGTGACCAGTCCCACCGACCTCAAGGCCAGGGCCAACGCTGCCTTCGCTGGCCAGCAAGCCGCACCTACGGCCTCTCCGGTCGATCAGGCCGCCGATGCCGCGCATGAGAAGATTGCCCGCCTGAAGGCCCTCCGCGAGGCGCGCGAGAAGGCTGAAGCAGATAGGGCGGAAGCTGCCAGGCAGAAGGCGCGCCGCGCGAGGTCCGTCAAGGGCTAGCGCGCGGCGCCTGTCGCCCGCGCAGGAAGCGGACCACATCCGGAAGGCGAGGCTGTGGGTGGCCGGCATCCGCCGCCGAGCGGGGGAGCGAAGGCGTAACGGCGGATTCCGCCGTTACGTCCTTTGTGACCGATACGGCCAAGTCGACTGGCATGGCCACAAGGACGTTGGGGCGAGCACGCACGGTCGTCTGGGGATGCTTGCGGCCATTTTGGCCGCAAGCATCAGGTCCCATTCACTGCCGCAATGTCAGCGGCGACGGGGAAGTCAGAGCATCGTGCCGAGCGGGTGCGGTTCTTCATTCGGGACACGGTGTCCCGAATTAAAGCAAGCGGAGCGACGACCGCAGGCATCGTCCCGAGGGCGGCATGTCGCTCGCCGTCCGCACCATGCCAAAGCTCGATGGAAAATTTGAAGAGGCCAAACGCTCCCAGTTTCGCGCTCGCCGATGCAGCATTGAGCGGCTAGAAGTGCGCTCTAGCGCCAGCGGTGAGGCAACGTGACAGCAGTCGCTCAGCGTGAGATAATACAGCCGATCAGGATTAAAATAGAGATATCCGGAGGCCGGTTAAGTTATGAGCGGTCACGCAGCCTTTAAGTCGCGCGTATTCGTCGCGTCATCCGTCGAAAACATAGATACCGCCTATGCCATCCAAGAAGGGTTAGAATTTTTTGCCGAAGTGACTGTCTGGAGTCAGGGCGTATTTGGCCTTTCAAAGACGGCCCTCGAATCGCTACTTGATCAAATAGACGAAACAGATTTTGCTATTTTCGTTTTTTCTCCAGATGACGTTGCAACAATGCGGGATAATACGAAGAGAATTGTACGCGACAACATCATATTCGAATTGGGCCTGTTTATTGGAAGACTTGGTCGAGAGAGGTGTTATCTCGTTGCACCGCGTGGCGTTGAAGATTTGCACGTTCCGACTGATCTTCTAGGAGTTGCGCCTGCACAGTTCGATGCGGATAGACAGGACGGCAATCTGGTTGCCGCACTGGGGCCGGCCTGCGCCCGAATCAAGAAGGCGATGAGCAAGGTCAATCCGCGTCTTCAGCTATCCCAAGCGCTTGAAACGAAAGGCTTACCTGAGACCGAAAACCTGACAAGCGACGATGATGATTGTCTGACACTCATTGAATCGTGGATGGGGTCTCGGGGGGCTAGTCTCAATTCCCAAGCAATTCGCTATGCAGATGTTGATCGAGAATTGCGCTTAGCTCCAGGATCAGCCAAAAAACATATTAAGAAAGCGGCGAGTAGATGGAAGTATGAACTGGTTCGAGAGGGACCGGATACGATCCTATTTAAGGCGCGCCCGATGGATTTCAGCAGATCAAGAAGGAAAAGCTGGATGGCTTAGAACGCCTTTAGCCCCAGCCTCTCCCCCACCGCGTCGCCCCACCGCCGCGCCATCCGGCTGCTTGCCCGCGCTGAGCTTGCCATGCACACCGAGAACTTGGAGCGGGCGAGCCTTTCGCCAGCCGAGGAGGCTTATGCGCTCATGAGGGCGAAGGAGCTTTATGAAGATCTGCATCCAGAGACGAAGCGAGGTGCAGCACAGGCAGCCGCTATGAACCGGGCGCTAGGGCGGGGAGACGTCAGCGCCAAATTGGCGCCCACGTTCACCGCCGCCATGTCAGCAGCCACAGGCAAGTCCGAACGCACCTTGCAGCGCGAGGCGGGCATCGCTGAAGACCTCGGC
Organism: Roseixanthobacter pseudopolyaromaticivorans; assembly: GCF_043195145.2. NCBI lineage: Bacteria > Pseudomonadati > Pseudomonadota > Alphaproteobacteria > Hyphomicrobiales > Xanthobacteraceae > Roseixanthobacter > Roseixanthobacter pseudopolyaromaticivorans. The sequence goes on along the minus strand of NZ_CM195539.1, from coordinate 45,418 downwards.
GACGATATCCTCAAGGTAGCTGGCACCAGCTTGAGACGCAGCGCCGGCCTTGGATTGATGCTGAGTTCGGGATGTCAGAGCGAAACGCAAGAAATTATATGAGTGTATTCGAACGGTTCGGGCAAGATCGGCAGCGCGTTGCCGATTTGAGCTTCCGCGCGCTTGTCGCTCTGTCATCCGACTCCACCCCTGACCCGGTGCGCGAAGAGGTTCTGTCCAGGGCTGCGGCTGGGGAGAAGTTCACTGCACGCCAGATCGAAGAGATAAAGCGTCGGGCAGAGCGGGCAGAGAAGTTGCTTTCGGAGACAAAGGGACGGCTCCAGGTAGCCGAGGGCTATGCGGAGTCGGTCTGCAAGAAAATCGAGGGCACAGAAGCCAAGCTGCAATTCGCGAATGCAGACAAGACTCGCCTCGAGGCAGAGGTGGAATCGCTGCGCGATGAAATGGGGCGATTGCAGGAGGAGGGAGTAATCCATGTCCTGCCTGCCGCGCCACCAAGGTCGCAGCCCTGCCGGCCGAACCTCAAGCGCGCCGACCTTTCGCCACCATCCGAGATGCGCTCATCGTGTTCGCCAGAGCGCGGCCACTCCCAACACCAGAATGACGATAAGCGTCATCGACATGACGCCCTCGACGCCCTGAGCAGACCCGCTCAGAATACCGAAAAGGTTGATGGAGATATTAGGATCAGAACGCACCGGACAGACTCCGTCATTAATTGAGACAGAATCGTCGGAAGCAGGATGATCAAGGTTGTCGGCAATCCACAAACCGCGGTCAAGCTCGCGTCGCAACTCATTGAAATAATATCGTTATTTCAAAAACGATTAAGTGCTCTTAGTCGTTCCGCATTTCCTTTGGGTCCTAATTGGTTGAAATAACGCGCCTTTTTTCGCGCGGCTTCCGTCGCTAAGAGTTCGGCCCCCAGGATAATGGCTTTCTGCTCGCCTTTAAATAACGATTAAAAGGCTCGATCGTTGAGTTTGACGTGAATTGTCTCCCCCTCTCCCCCTCTCCCCATTGGAGGGTACACCTCACCTATGGCCGGCCACCGTCCCCCGCACGCGAAGGCCTCCAGAATCTGAATTGGCGTGAATTGCGAGTTGTTGGGTCACAGGTGGTGCCGGTCGGCGAGCCGAGATCATCGACCGGGGCCGGCCTCAAGCCGCCAGTGCAGCCATCCCCAACCTCTCACCCACCACATCCCCCCACCGCCGCACGATCCGGCTGCTGACACCCTCGCGATCCAACACCGTGACCTGCGCGAACCCACCGACGCCGCGGCGCCCGTCCTCTTCCACGTGCCGCTGAGCCTCAACAACGCGCAGCAAGAACCCCTCCGGATCGTCGAGCTCGCCTTCCCGCTCGGCCAGTGTCAGCCCGTGCTCCACGCGAGCCTCGGTCGCGGCGTCCCACGGCATCGCCACGAACTGCCCCATCGGCTGCACCTCCCATGCGGGCACGCCGTCGCGCTCCTTTGAGGTCAGCACGTACGCCGCGGGGCCGGCCTCACCGAAGCCAGCGACCACCAGATCGAAGTCCGGACCGATGTCGCACAAGCTGAGCAATCCGCCGTGGACCGCCATAACGTCCCGCACCGCGTCCGCGAGGCCTGCCACCAAATCATCGAAGCTGTCGGCCATACTCAGCGTGGCCCCCACCAACGGCAGGAAGTAGTGAGGCCCGCGAGCCGCCAGGACGGCGTTGAGGTGCGGCAGGGGGTAGGTTTTACTCGACAGTGCGCCGAGCGTGCCATCTGCCATGTATGATGCGCCGTCCGTGACCACGAAGATGGTCTCGGGATGGATGGCGAGATTGATTGCGGTCAATGGTGGTCCTTCCTGATTCCGTAGATTCCGCCGAGCGGACCTTGCCCGAGCAACGCCGCCTGAAGCACCAGGTCGGCCATGCGCTTCGTGACATTGGCGAGCGAGTCCCCCCAGCTCTGGGTTCCGTCAACAAGGCCGGAGATCGTGCTGCCCGCGATGTCGCCGAGCTCCTGCTGCAACTGCAGCAGTTGTTGGTGTTTATCGGCTGCCTGCTCGAGCTGCTCCGACGCTCGGCCGAAGGCGTCAGCCTCCTGATCTATCGCAGCCGATAGGGCCGGCGTCATCTCCAGGCCTTCCTTCTTCGCGGCTGTGAGCAAACTGAGTTCGGCGCGGGCCCTCGCGGTTTCGAAGGTGCTTTTTCCGGTCATCTCGGCTTCAAGGCGAAGCGCCTCGGTGTGCCGGTTAACCGCAGCCACCTCACGGTCAAAGTCGCTGACCTTGTCGGCGGCCCCCTTTTTCTCCTTGCCACCGATGACCGGATAATCCGAGGCCTTGATCGTCTTCGCGGCCGGCTTCTGGCTGCCGTTGGCGAGGTCCGATACCTCGAACCCGGGGCCGAGCTGGGACCCCTGACCGTTCTTGAGTGCGGCGAGGCCTTGGTCGCGCGGCGCCGGCAAAAGGCCGTTCCGCGCCGCCTCCGCGGCGGAAAAGTCCACGCCGATCAGGGGACCGATCTTATTCCAGAAGGGCGAATTGCCGACGCTGGTGAGCCAGCGTTGAAGATCGCCGAGCTTATCGACCGCGGCGTTCACGGCGCTGGGAATGGCGTCAATTGCGGTGGCCACACCCTTGAGGTTGGTGACCGCGTTCGCGGAGGCGCCGGACGCTCTGTCGAGCTCGCCGATTGTCCTCGTCAGTGCGTTTGACACGCGCGTGAAGCCCTGGGCAATCGTCTCTATGGCGCTCCCGGCCTGCTCCCTCAGCCCTTCTGCGCCGGCCTGGAAGCCCTTGAAGAATGCCACGTTGGAAATCTTCCCATCCGTGACCAGGGCCTTGAGCTTCGAGACGCTGCCACCGGCTTCCTCGATGCCGTTCGCCACCGCCTGCATAATTGGCCGGGCGCCCTCATTGACCGAATTGAATTCCTCAGCCTGGACGCGGGCGCTGCCCAGAAGCTGGGAGAGCTGAAGCAGCGCGCCGCTGGCCTGTTCAGGCGAGGTGCCGGCGACGCGGAGCGCCACCGCCACATCCTCGGAAAACTGCACCAGATCCTGCCGCGTCGCGCCAAGCTCCTTTGCGGATTGCGCAGCTCGGCCATAGAGCGTCGTCAACGCCTCGATGGGAGCGCCTTGCCGCTGCGCCGCATCGAAGAGCTGCCCCATGACGGTCGTCAGCTCGCTCCCCGAAAGGCCTGCGAGCTTCAGCGAGTTGTTCGCCCGCGTCCAGGAATCGGCGAAGGCGATCACCTCACGAGCCCCAAGGCTGATGCCGCCCAAGGCGGCCAAGCCGGCGACACCGCGGCCTAAGCTGGAAAGGCCTGCCTCGACCCGCGTGCCGACCCCTTCTGCTGTCTTTCCGAATTTATCGAGCGAGGTGCCTGCGGATTTCAGGCCCGACTGGAATTGGGCAGAGTTTAGGCCGAGATCAACATAGACTCCGCCCGCATTAACGGCCATGTCAGGTCGCCTTCTGCATCGTTACGAGGAACGCCGCAAGCGCCAACCCGACTGCCTCGGTTGTGGCGCCGGTGCCGTGCCGTTCGATGATCTCGGTTGCCTTCCGGTATTCACCTTCCCGGATCGGCAGCGACACATAACGCGCCATGTGCTTGTCGATTTGGCTGGCTGCAACGAGCGCCCGCAACGTGCGCAATGAAGCGCCGGTCTCGGATCGGAGTTCTGCGATGATGTCGGCGATCTTGGCGCCGAGCGCCGTTTCCGCCGCGACGATGCTGTTGACGTCAAACGCCAAGGTCAGGGTTTTGGAGGTCATGTCGATATGCCTTTCTTGGCAGCCCGTGCGGCCACGCGCTTCGCTGTCTTTTCGATCTCGGTCTTGAGATCTGCTTGGATCGATTGAACAACCTCGCCGCGCTCGGTGCGGAGCGCGGGCCCGAGGAACGGCTCCGCGTGCATGTGGACTGTCCCAAATTCAACAAGGTGAGCGTGCGGCGCTGTCGCCTTCACGCGCACCGTCGCCGAAGCTCCGCGCCCAGCGGCCCGGGCATTGGCGTCGCGCGCAGCGGCGCTGGCGTCATCACGGGAGGCCCCGCCCCTCATCGCTTTCGCAAAGGCGGACTTGCCCGGCGAGCCCGTGAACACTTGCGTGGTGATGGACGCTCGGAGCTTGCCGGTCAGAACCGGGGCGTTGCTTTTCGCGGCATCCTCGACGGGCTTGGCGGCCTTCTTCAGCACCCGCCGGAGCACACCGCTGGCGGTCGACTTCTTGAACTGCTCAAGGCCGGCCCCGATCTCACGCAGGCCGGTGACGGAAAGGCGGGTGGTTTTCAACGGAATGCCTGACCCAACATTTGAATTGCAGATGCGCGCGCGAAGGGGGGCACGGGTGCTGTGGCGGGACGCCCCAGGAGATCGGAGGCCCCCCTTGGATCAGGCACCGCGCCGCTTCAGGTCCGCGAGGAGCCGGGCCTTCAACTGCAGGGCCGGCGATGATGGATCCTCAGCGCAACGCAGTGAGGCACTGGTCGTCGGATAGGCCGGAAAGGCGGTCAGGGTGATCTCGGCCAGATCCACGTCTTGGATGATCCGTAGGGGCATCCGGTCGCCGCCCTCTTGCCATTCCTCGGCCCGCACCCGGAATCCGAAGCTGCAGCCGCGGACGTCGCCTCGACGGACGTTGCCAAGCGCCGTGAGGCCTTCAGGCGTGGTGCTGTCCAACTCCAGGCCGAACCACAGCCCCGTCCGATCCTCGCGCAGTGTCAGGGTGCCAGCCGAAGTTCTGCCCAGGACCCGGCCTGAATCATGGTTCAGGAGCATGACCACATCAGGCCGCTCGCGCAGGGTCCGGGCGAAGGCGCCCTGCGCCAGCTGCTCGCGAAACTCGCCGGCAATGACGGTCTCGTCGCCGAACCGGGCTGCGTAGCCGGTTATCAGGTCAGCCACGCGCGGCCACCTTCAGCTTAACTTCGGCGGCGGCGAGCCGTGCCTCACGGCGCCCCAATGACGACTTGGCCCGCAGCTCCCGAGCAATCTTCACCGGCTCGTCGGCGGTGTACTCACGGCGCCCATCCGGCATCTGGACCGTCCGCTTCCGAGCGGCTCGGCGTTCTGTCGCTCGCTCCATCACGCGGGCCCCATTTCTGCAACTTCACGGATGAAGCGATGTGCCGCGCTGTCCTTATCGTTGACCTCCCCGAGAAACCGACTGGCACGGACGACCGGCAGCGGGCCGACCCAGGCGATATCGGCGGCGATGAGCTGGTCGCGCAGTTCCTCGAAATGCACATGTGCCTCCAAGGCCGCGCGCACCGTCGCTGCCAGCGCATTGGCACGGGCCACGTACTCCGGGCGGGCCTGTTCAACGATGGGCCGGGATGCCGCCATCCGGGCCGCCGTGAGCCGCTCCCGCAGCACCTCAAGCGCGGCCCGCACGTCTGAAATTTCGGCGTTCATCTTCGTGACTCGGGTCTCCGGCGCCTCGACCTCCTCAGTGGCCTCCCCGAGCAGCTGCGCGACACGGGCGGCTCGTGCGTCATGCGTCCTGACAGAGCTCTCATACAAGGCTGCGTCGCGCTCGCTTTCGGCCACACGGAGGTGGGCCTTCATTGCAGCAAGGGCCGCATCTGCCTCGGCATAGGCGGGATCGGATGTCAGGGGTGGTACGGTGAACGCGGTCGACGGCGTGGGGGCGCGTTTGAGAGGCGACATTAGGTTTTCCTTTATTTGGCGCGTGTGGTCGCAGCCGGCGATGACCGGCGCAGAGCGCGAGAATTGGAAGGGGGCGCCGCCGCCCAGCGGACGAGGCCAAAAGCGGCGGCGCGGCCGTGCCGATGGGATGGCGGCACAGAAGGGAGGATCCAGTGCTCAGGATCCTCTCACAAATTAACGCGCGTCGTGACGGTTTGGGGCACATCATGCCGCAACTGCGGTCTGAGGTCCCGGATCATTGTCATTCGCAGCCGTCGGCGGGGCTTCCTGAAGGTGGCTGCGCAACGCTGCAACAGCATCTCCAATGAGTGCCACGCCCTTTCTCTCAGCGTACTTCCCCTGGTATCCGAACTCTTCGCCGATCTCCGCGGCTGTAGCACTGCTGATGGCTAGATCGAGAATGAGCGCGTGTCGGGAACCGACTGCTTTGCGAATGGACGTGGCACACAGGCCCCGCCACATCTCTGCCTCGGCCTTGGCCGCAAGATTCGTCATAGGGATACGCGTAGCGCCGCTCTCGACGTCCAAAGCCATGGTCGCGCCGGACGACGCCGAGCACGGCCTGCTACGAACGCGGTGCCGCTCGACGACAGGCTCTGGCTCGTCGAAGGCAGACCTCGACCAAGACACGAGCAGGCCGGCCTGCCTTTTGTCGCTGGTGATGTTGAACCTCATTGTGCCGAGCATTGCCCAGCTTCCGCGCATGACGTGTGCGCCCGACGAAGTCATGTTGGACACCGCGGGCGCACTTTCCCAGGTGCCGCCCGATTGCCGGTGGCGCACGACTGCCGGCCGCATATAGCTAGCGACTATCTCGCTGATCGATGGTCGGATCTCCAATTCTGAAGCCTCCGGTATCGCCTGGTCGTCGGTCCCCATCCCACAAACAGGTGAGGTCGGCTCCATGAGATCGCGCCACAGCACCAGGGCTGCCAGCCCCGATAGATCGAGACGCGAGAGCCTCTCCGCGGTGGGCCACCCCAACACCGTGCGCATGGATGTGCCAGCTTCTGAGACAGCGGCGCGGTGCTCTGCAGGAGATCGACACGTGATACCGAGCAAGTCGGGGTCCGGGAGCGTGGAAAGGGAGGTGATTGCCATTCTGACCTCGCGAATACGATGTCTGCGCCGGCATTGGTTGCCGGTCGTCGGAAATGCGAAGGGAAATTCAGGAACTAGTTGCTGCCTCTGTACTAACAACAGAGGGGAGCACAGTCTCGCGGGTTTCCCCGCGATGTGGCCGCATCCCAACGATTTTTCGCCGCGCCTTGGGCGCACCTGAAGTCGCCCCTCTCCACTTGTTCCTCCATCGGCACCTCGCGCGCGCTTGCGCGCACCTGCGCGTGCGCGAGGGCGATTCCTGTATTAGCGTTGACTCGAGTGGGGGACGCGGGTGCGGCGGCGGGGACGCGGTGGGGATCGAGGTGCCCCCCTCTGGGAGGCAGGTGGCCTCGACGCAGCGGCCAAATGTCCGCAACGGGTGAAATGCAGCCGCCACGCTACTGAAGGAACATGCTCCCAGGCCCTTCGGGCCGCAGCTTCCGTGCACCGCTGCGTTGGAGCACATAGATGCCAATTTTGCTTGGGTTCCTATCCGGCCCAAGCTATCGGCGGGCAAGTACGAAAATTAAACGTCCAATTTCAACAACCTATGCGGACATTGAAGCCAGCTGCTATACTCCGTGCATGGGAAGCCGGGACGAATTTTCACAGAAGGTAAAGCGGGCGGTGGCTGCTCGCTCGGGTTGGCATTGCGCCATGTGCAATGTGCCGACCGACGGCCCGAGCGACGAAGGTCCAGACAAAGTGTCAAGCATCGGCGTGGCCGCGCATATCGCCGCCGCTGCGCCTGGACCCGGCGCGCGGCGCTATGATGTGTCGATGACTCCCGCAGAGCGCGCCGGTATTGGGAATGCGATCTGGCTATGCGCGAACGACGCGACGCGGATCGACCGGGATGATGTCACCTATACGGTCGCCAAACTGCAAGAGCTTAAGCGCAAGCACGAACGTGCGATCGCTCGAGTTCAGAAGACCGGACCGCAGGCGGATCTGATGACGGGTCTGCTCGCCATAGGTCCGGAGGTGGTCTGTACTGGCGCGCTGGTGTCTGTCTCGGCCGACAGCTGGACGTTGTGCCTGGGGCATTTTCTGGGTGGCGATGTGCACGGGCTGGTGTCCTTCATCGACGGGTTCGAGCTGGCGAGGCCGGAGACTCGCTACGTCCTCAGCAACGAACTCGGGGACGGTCGCGTTCTCGCGTCGGCGCCGATCCTGACGAAAGCAGCTGATGGCTTCAGACTGCTCTGCCATGTAGACCCGCGCTTTCCTCGCATCGAGGTACAGAATCTTGGAAGCGACATGGCCCTGCATCCAGATACTGGCGATCTATTTCTCAATGACAAAGGCGGGATCGCGCGGGTGAGTGGCGTGGAATACCTACCGCAAAAGGTGAAAGCACTCCTTTCCTTCAATCAGGGCGACAACCTTTTCTCGCCGAGCATTGGCGTGCGCTTCTTTGAATACTTTGAGGCGTTTCGCGGCTCACCCTGGCTCGATCTTCTATTGAAGCTCGAAGTCGTGCGGCAGGCCGCCATCCCGTATCAGGACAGCATGACAGGGAGACACTATACGCCGCTTAGGTGTGTGAACCGAGTTCGGGATTTCGCTTTGCTGGCTGACGAACCTATGGGCAACAAGATCCCAGTGCGGATCGCGCTCGATGTGCAAGGCGTAGGCCCATGGGAGCGCGAAATGCAAATCTACATGCCGACGGCCGAACAGATGGCCGAGCGCGCGAGATTGCTAGCGGAAATGCCGCAGCGGTGAGAAGCTAACCCTCTGTCGAATGAAATTTGAGGGGCTGCAGAAGCGGACCTGCCGGGTGTCAGCTGTGGGTCGGAAGTAGCTGTTTGGCCTGAAGACGATCGGTATCCCTTGTGCGCCAAGCTCGAAACTCTCGCCACCTAGAACGGACAGCTAGTGTTGACAATAGCGCTAGGGGGCAACCAACTCGGCGAGCTTGGCCGCGACGTTTGCCATCGACTCTTCTGCAGTGCTAAGGCCGCTTCGCGAGCCGAGCAGAGGGCTGACTTCGCGGAGGGCTTCGTACGTCGTGCCGTGCACAACTGGAACGAGCAGGTCACGCGCTAGAAGCGCCGAAAGCTCTTTGTCGGCGATGCCCTCTTGTGGGAGGCGGCGCAGCAGCGCAGGGGTCACTAAAACTATCCCGACTCGCGACTTCGCTAGTCCCTTGTCGATTTCGCGAAGTAACCCTGTGCCGAGGAGTACATCCTTCTCGCTGAACCAGACGGAGACACCAAGAGACTCAAGCAGGTCGTGCAACTCCTTGGCAGCGCCTCCACGATCGTCCCATGCATGGCAAAGAAAGACGTCCCGAAGGTCGGGGACGGACGCTCGTTTCTCGACGTTTTCGCGGATCGGTGTGAGCGTCCGCACCTCGGCAGGCGTGTACATCACAGACGAAGTTGCCTGCGACCAACGTGGCTTCGCGCTGCCGCCAGACCCACCGACGCCGCTTCGACCGCCTCCGCTGCTCCCCAACTGGGAGTATGACGGAGAATAGAACAAGGACGCCCTGTAGCCGCCATAGCCACCACCACATGCGGGGCATTCTGCCCGACCGCTCGCTGTGCGATGGCCTCGTCTTGGTGCTGTGCATCTAGCCATGCGCTAATGCTACTGATTCTCTAGCATCACAGCAAAGCTTATCTCTCCATTCAGTTGCGCCCTCGAACAGCTACAACGGATTGGACAAAGCTGGTGCGCTGCGCTAGCTGGATCTTCCACCCGATCGCCCATAGTGGGCACCGTGAATGTTGGCTTGGAGTCAGAACCTCCACCGCCGCCGATTGTATGGAAGCTGGGATGGACCGCCACGGCCGGCATCCACCGGCCAGGGGTGTTCCACCCCACCGGGGGGTATGGGGGCGGTGGGGCGCTGCCCAATGGATGTGCGATGGCAAGGAGGCGGTACGCTAACCGCGGCCGAGCTATCGGCCGCTGATGGTGCCTCTCAGGCCATTCAGGCAGGATAGCGCCGGCGACGCCACCCCACCTACGCCACCCCCTTCATGTCCGACACCGATTGGAAGCCGCCCTCCCCGGAGATCAGGAAGCGGGCCCCGACAAATTCGTGCAGGTCATCAGACGGATCCGCGACGGCGGGCCTGTCACGCTCAACGGCGGCCTGAAGAGCACGGTACTCCGCGAAGTCCAGCACCTGCCGTTGGGTGCTGCCCTGCCGGTCCTTATACGTGATGCGCGCACCGTCGAAGTCGTCCGCGGAATCGAGTTTGGGCCGAATGCTCGTAATGACGCACGTGGGCCAGCGTTCGGCAGGGGCCTCTGCCAGTTTGGCGTCCGACAACCATCGCCGCTCGGATAGCCAGCGCGCCAGGGACATCCGCCCGCCTCGTGCCGTGCGCTTCCATGAGGCGGCCGCATCCACCATAATCTCGACCTCGGCGTCGTCTGGCGCGCGCTGTTCGAAGGCTCGCCTCGCTACTGCGACATCCTCGCCTTGCCGATCGTAGGCGGCGAGAAGCCGATCAAAACCACCTTCCGGGGCGGCGGCGCCTGCGCCGTCCGCAGCCGAGGAGGATACACCTACTACACGTCCGCACCTCTTGTAGGTGCGTCGTGTAGGTATGTCTTCGTCCCATTCTACCGGGACGCTATCGGCCTTAGCGTCCCGCTCTACTGGGACACGGCTGTCCCATTCTACCGGGACGCTATCGGGATCATCATTAGTGTCCCGTGTCTCTGGGACGCTATCGAGAATGGCGGTTGGGAATTGCCCCTTCGTGGCAAGCTCAAGCACGTTGAAGACGGGCACATACCGGCTCGCCGCGCGCCCCTTCCCTGTGTACTGCCTCACCACCCATCCTGTTTCGATGAGCAGGATGACGGCCCTTTGAACGGCGCTGCGCGAGAGGTGCCGAGCACCGTCCGGAGCTCGATCGCGCATCACCGTTACGATGTGGCGGACAGAGGCTAGCGCGTCGCCGTATGCGTCCATGTACCAGTCGATGAGGAACCGATAGACTACGCGCGCCGGATCCGTCAGGCGCGCGTCGAAATCAACGAGATGCCCCATCCGCAGGATGGCAACCGGGCCGGCGCGATCCTTTAGATTTCGCGTCCAGTGTTCGCGTGTCGAACCAGGCCCGTCAGACATTCTGCGCTCCTTTGACCTGTGGCCGCCGCCCCTGTCGCTGAGCGCGCTGCGCCGACCTCCGATGCCGCTCGTTCTCGACGGCGCAGAAGTCCGCGAATCTCGCGTCATGCTCCGCGGCAGCTCGGCACAGATGAACTCGTGCGACACGCCGCGCGGCAAGAGCTTCCGCCAGGCGCTGAGCGTCGCCGGACCTGCGCGCACGAAAGACCTCGGCCTCGGCGCCGCCGAGCTCTTCTCGGTGGCTCCATTCTGACCGCTGAGCGTCCAGGGCGGCGCCGTAGGCGTCCATCAGTTTTGGCATGCACACCTCGGGCAATAGGGGGCACCACGACCTGATGTAGATCAGGACGGCTTGGTCGTTGAAAGCAGACGCCCTCAGCCACCGCGAGGTGTCGCGGCGGTGGGCGGATTAGAAGGGCTGCATGGGTGGATGGCCGCTGCGCCTGGACCCGGCGCGCGGCGCCGTGCCGAGTTTGCGAGTAGGCGCATGAAGCGGCGCAGGTTTTCAGCGGTCACGGAGAGTTCGGCCAGAACCGAATCACAGTGGGAACCAGTGGGCAAAAAATCTAACGGTAATGCGGAGAAATTTTTCGTCCCACTTTTTCCCAACTACTTGTCTTCATTGGGCTCATCGTCTCCCCTTGGGAGCGCCATACCCATATCTTGATGGGTGGCGGACTTTTCTGCAATCTGATCCCACCGCCTGCGATCGCCACATGCACCCTTACCGGGTGTTGATCTGCCTCTTGTCGGGCGCATCCCGGATCGCGAAGCGATATCAGATCCGCCCCGTGTGGTGCGACGCCCCCCGCGGTGTGATCGTGTTTGGTCTTGATCTTGCTTGGACGTGGGGCCCGTGCATGGCGAACTGGGGCGCGGGGCACCCGCACGCTCCGGTCACGGCCGTGCCCGGCCTGAAACCGGATACACATTCCATCGGCAAGGAGGCCATCCCCCATGGCGCAGTTCGACACCGTCATACGCGGCGGCACGGTGGTCACGGCCGGCGATCGCATCGCCTGCGACGTCGCCATCAGCGGCGGGCGCGTGGTCGCGCTCGGCACGGGTTTTTCGGATGCCGCCGAGATCATCGATGCCACCGGCAAATGGGTGCTTCCCGGCGGGGTCGATGCCCATGTGCATTTTTCCCAGCCCTCGGGCGAGGGCATCGTGATGGCGGATGATTTCGAGACCGGCACCCGTTCCGCCGCGCTCGGCGGCACCACCACCGTGATGCCCTTCTGCCTCCAGGAAAAGGGGCAATCCCTGCGCGCCGCCTTGACCGCCTATCATGCCAAGGCGGCGGGGGCGTGCCATGTGGACGTCTCGTTCCACCTCATCATTTCGGACCCCACCGACCAGGTGCTCGGCCAGGAGCTGCCGGCCCTGGTTGCGGACGGCTACACCTCGTTCAAGATCTTCATGACTTATGAGGGGCTGGCGCTAAACGACCGCGAGATCCTCGACGTGATGGCGGTGGCGCGGGAGACCGGCGCGCTGGTGATGGTCCACGCCGAGAATTACGACGCCATCCGCTTCATGACCGAGCAATTGGAGAAGGCGGGGCGGACCGCGCCGCGCTTCCACGCCACCTCGCGGCCGATCGCGGTGGAGCGCGAGGCCACGCACCGCGCCATCTCGCTGGCGGAACTGGTCGACGTGCCGGTGATGATCGTGCACGTCTCCAACCGCGAATCCATGGAGCAGATCCGCTGGGCGCAGCAGAAGGGGCTGACGGTGCTGGGCGAGACCTGCACCCAATATCTGGTGCTCACCGAACAGGATCTCGACGGGCTCGGCATGGAAGGGGCGAAATATGTCTGCTCGCCGCCGCCGCGCGACGTGGCGAGCCAGGAGGCGTGCTGGGAGGGCCTGCGCACGGGCGTGTTCAACATCTTCTCCTCGGACCATTGCGCCTTCCGCTACGATGACCCGCAGGGCAAGCTCACGCCGAAGGGCCGCACCAGTTTCCGCTGGGTGCCCAATGGCATACCAGGCGTCGGCGCGCGCCTGCCGATCCTGTTCTCGGAAGGCGTGATGACGGGGCGGATCGATATCGAGCGGTTCGTCGCCCTCACCGCCGCCAATCCGGCGCGGACCTATGGCCTCTACCCGCGCAAGGGCACCATCGCCGTCGGCTCCGACGCGGACATCGCCATCTGGGACCCGACGCGAAAGCTGACCCTTACGCACGACATGGTGCGGGACGGCGCCGATTATACGCCCTATGAGGGCCGCCAGATCACCGGATGGCCGGTGCTGACCATGGTGCGTGGCCGCACCATCGTGCGCGATGGCGCATTGGTCGGCGAGAAGGGCCACGGGCTCCATCTCGCCCGCGCGCGCTCGCCTTATGCGAAGACGCCAGAGGCGAAGACATCCGCCTGAAGGTGGAACGCTTCCGAGGCGCGGTGATGCCGGCGGTCAGGCCGCCGGCTCTTCCTGTTTTGCCAGCAGATCCAGGGCGGCCAGCACCGCCTTTCCGGTGCGGCGAGTATGGTCGGCGATGGCGGCGGCGAAACGCTCCGCATCGCGGCTGCGCAGCAGCGTCATGAAGGCCTCATGCTCCTGAAGCGATTCATCCCACCGGCCGGCCTCGTAATTGGCCTGGGCGCGGGCGCGGTAGATCTTGGCCGCAAGCGCGGTCCAGCTGGTGAACAGCACCGGATTGCCGGCGAGGCGGGCGATCTCGGCGTGGATCCGCTGGTTCTGGCGAAAGTATTCGGCCCGCGCCCCGGCGTGATGATGCGCCACGAGCCGCGCGTGCATCTCATCCAGCGCGCCGATTTCGGCGGCTGAAGCCCTGGCGCAGGTGAGGCCGGCGGCGAGATGGTCGAGCGCAAGCACCACCTCGAACACCGCGGCGATATCGGCGCGGTCCAGCGGCATCACCCGCGGCGTGCGGTGGGGCCGAAGCTCGATGAGGCCTTCGGACGCCAGCACCTTGAACGCCTCGCGCAGCGGCGTGCGGGACACGCCGAAGGTCTCGCACAGCATGCGTTCCGGCAACGGGCTGCCGGGGCGCAATTCACCGTCCAGCACCATTTCGCGCAGCCGCATCACGAGCTGGTCGTGCAGGGAGGCGGTGTTCAGCGGCTGCTTAGGATCGCTCGCGGACAGCTTCAGTCGCGCCGGCTTGAACCGCGTGCGGGCTGGCGCGCGCGGCCGCACCTTGCCGTCGCCCGGCTTTTCCAAAGGTGCCTCCGATTCTGTCATTTCTTTGCGCTTCCTGCCTACAAAATCGGCTTTTAAGCCAATCGCATTATGACATATAACCATGATTATACGAATAAAAAACCATATTGCATACCGAATGCCTTTCGCTTCCGGCGGACGGGCGATCGGCTCGAATGGTCTTCCAGAGGAGCAAGGTCATGAAGAGGTTTTTGTCCCGCATCGCCCTTGCGCTGGCGCTTGCGGCCGGTGCGGTCTCGACGGCGACAGCCCAGTCTGAGCCCACCATCAAGCTCGGTTTCGCCAAGTGCGCCCATTGCACCCCACTCACCCTCACGCCGGACTATGCCAAGGGCATCAAGCTGGACGTGATCGGCTTCAATACGGGAAATGACGTTCTGACCGCCCTGGTGTCCAAAAGCATCGACGTGGCGCAGGTGACCTACCTCCATTATGCGACCGCGCTCGACAAGGGCTTCGACGTGGTGGCCATCTCCGGGCAGGTGAACGGCGGCTCGGCGTGCGTCATTCAAAACGACCTGCCGCTGGCGGCCGACGATTGGGCCGGGCTCAAGAAGCTGATCGCGGACTACAAGGCGCAGGGCAAGCCGTTCCGCATCGCGGCCTCGCGCGGCAATGCGCAGGACATCCATATGCGCGGCGCCTTTGCCAAGCAGGGCATCGACGTCAACAAGGACGTTCAGTTCATCAACATTCCCAACCCCTCCGACCATATCCAGGCGCTGCGCCGGAGCGAGGTGGAGCTGATCTGCACCACGGAGCCTTTCGCCACCCAGATCCTGCAGGCCAAGGCCGCCAAGTTCTTCACCTTTCCCTACGACCAGGCCGCCGGAAAGCTGACCAACCTCATCGTCACACGCTCCGACGTAATCGCGGCGAACCCCAAGGCGGTCGAGGAGACGGTACGGGCCATCGTCAAGGTCGACGACAAGATCGCCGGCGACAAGCAATTGTGGGTCGATGTCATCAGTAAGGTGACCGGGCTCGACAAGGCGATCGCGGAAGGTGCGGTGGGCAATCTTTATCCCGACTACAAGATGTATCGGTCCTCGGCGGTTGCCATCGCCACGATGATGAAGGACCTCAAGTACATCAACACCGACGTGACGGCGGCGGTGGAGAAGAACATGGACTACCGCTTCCTCGAGGCGGTCACGGGCAAGCCCAAGACCGACCTTGGTTATTGAGGGCGGGCGGATGCAAGCCATTCTAAGACGGGGCCGGCCGGAACGTTTCATCGTTCCGGTCCTGATCCTCGCCGGGTGGGAAGCCTTTTCCCGCTCCGGCGCCCTGCCCCCGGCGCTCCTGCCGGCGCCTTCGGCGGTGGCATGGGCCTGGCTCGACTGGATCTTCGGCATCGACGGCAACACGCAGAGCTATAGCGGCCGCTGGATCTTCGACGTGATGGCGAGCTTCTGGCGCGTCGCCGCCGGATTCGCGATCGCCACCGCCATGGGCGTGACGCTCGGGGTCGCCATCGGCTGGTCCCGGTTCATCGAGGTGCTGATCGAGCCCACGCTCCAAACCCTGCGCCCGATTCCGCCGGTCTCGTGGATTCCACTCGCCATTATCTGGTTCGGCATCGCCGACAAGCCGGCGATCTTCCTCGTATTCCTCGGTGCTTTCTTCCCGATCCTGCTCAACACCATCCACGGCGTGAAGACCTGCGATCGCAACCTGATCCGCGCCGGTGCCATGGTGGGCGGCAGCCAGCACCAATTGCTGCGCTTCATCGTCGTACCGGCGGCGCTGCCGTCGATCTTCGCCGGCCTGCGCATCGGCGTCGGCTCGGCCTGGATGCTCACGGTCACCGCCGAAATGGTCGCGGTGAAGAGCGGGGTCGGCTACGTGCTTTGGGATTCCTATTATTTCCTGCGCTACGACATCGTCATCGCCGCCATGGCCTCCATCGGCCTGCTCGGCTTCCTGAGCGATCTCATGATCCAGGCGGTGGCCCGGCACATGCTGCGCTGGCAGCAAGGCACCACCCTCCAGGGCGTGGAGGGATGAGCATGGCCACCATCGAAATCTCCGGCGTCTCGAAGATCTTCAAGGACGCCAAGCGCAAGGCCGATGTCACCGCGCTCAGCAACGTCAGCTTCTCGGTCAAGCGGAACGAATTGCTGTGCCTGCTGGGGCCGAGCGGCTGCGGCAAGTCCACCTTGCTGAACATGATCGCCGGCTTCGACAAGCCGACCACCGGCACCGTGAAGGTGGACGGCCAGATCATCACCGCGCCCGGCGCCGACCGCGGCGTGGTGTTCCAGCAGCCGAACCTCATGCCCTGGCTTCCGGTGTGGGAGAACGTGGCGTTCCACCTCAAGCTGCGCGGGGCCCAGAAGGCTCAGCGGCGCCACGAGGCGCAGCGCTATATCGACCTCGTGGGGCTGACCGGGTTCGAGAACCATTTTCCCGCCGAGCTTTCCGGCGGCATGAACCAGCGCGTCGGCATCGCACGCGCGCTGCTCATGAACCCGGCCGTGATCCTGATGGACGAGCCGTTCGGCGCGCTGGACGAACAGACCCGCATGGACATGCAGAACGAGCTGATCTCCATCTGGGAACGCCACAAGGGCACGATCGTCTTCGTCACCCATGGCATCGACGAGGCGCTCACGCTCGGCACCCATGTGGCGGTCATGTCGGCCCGTCCGGGCCGGATCGCCGAGATCATCCCGCTCGATCTGCCGCGCCCGCGCGACATCACCAGCCCCCGCTTCAACGACGTGAAGCGGCACATCCTGGACCTGCTGCGGCACGAGCCCGCGGCGGCCCCCTCCCTCCTCCAAACTGCGGACCCATCATGAGTGACCGTGTTCTCCTCGGCATGCTCACCCCTTCGTCCAACACGGTGCTGGAGCCGGTGACCCAGGCCATGGTGGCCGGCCTGCCGGAAGTCTCCGCCCATTTCGGGCGATTCAAGGTCACCGAGATCGCCCTCTCCCGGCAGGCCCTGGCGCAGTTCGACGACACCGAGATCTTGCGCGCCGCGGAGCTTCTCGCCCACGCCAAGGTCGAGGTGATCGCCTGGAACGGCACCTCCTCCGGCTGGCTCGGGTTCGAGGCCGACGAGCGGCTGTGCGAACGCATCACCGCCGCCACCGGCATCAAGGCGACCACCTCCATGCTGGCGCTAAACGAAATCCTGGAGCGCCAGGGCGTGCGCGAGCTCGGCTTCGTCACGCCGTATCTCGACGAAGTGCAGAGCCGCATCCTCACCAATTACGCGGCCCTGGGCCACGCCTGCAAAGGGGAGCGACACCTCGGGCTGCAGGACAATTTCTCGTTCTCCACCGTCACCGGGGGGCAGATTTCCGGCATGATCCGCGAGGTTGCCGCGCTGGGGCCGCAGGCGATCACGGTCATCTGCACCAATCTGCGCGCCGCCCCGCTGGTGGAAGGGCTGGAGCGCGAGCTCGGCATCCCGATCTACGACACCATCGCCACCGTGGTTTGGAAGAGCCTGCGCATGGCCGGCGTGGACACCAGCCGGGTCACCGGATGGGGCTCGCTGTTCCGCGATCTGGCCTGAGGCGGATGGGCGTCTTCGTCACCGGCAGTTCGGGCTTCATCGGCCTCACGGTCTGCGAGGCCCTGTTGGCGCGCGGCGAAAGCGTCGTGGGCTACGATCTCGCGCCGCCGCCACCGTTCGCCGAGGCGATATTCGCGGGCCTGCCGGGCCGGTTCCAATGGATCGCCGGCGATGCGAGACACCAGGACGCCCTCAAAGACGCCCTTACCGCCAGTGGCGCGGACAGACTGCTCATATTGGCGGCGGTGACCGCCGATGCGCAGCGCGAGCGCACGGCGCCCCGCACCGTCATCGACGTGAACGTGGGCGCCGTCGCCTCGGCGATGATAGCGGCGGCCGCCGTCGGGATCAGCCGCATCGTCTACCTCGGGTCCGGCTCGGCCTATGGCACGAGCGGGCGGGACGCCACGCCGCTGGACGAGGCGACGACACCGCTTCGGCCCGAGGGGCTCTACGGCATCAGCAAGGAGGCCGGGGAAGCGGTTGCGCTGCGGCTCGCCGAACTCACCAGCCTCGATCTCGTGGTCGGGCGCCTTGGAACCTGCTTCGGCCCCTGGGAGTATGCGACCTCGGCGCGGGACACGCTGAGCCCGCCATTCCAGGTGCTCCGGTGCGCCGCGCGGGGCGACGAGGTGGTGTTGCCGCGGGCCCACCCGCGCGACTGGTTCTATGGGCGCGACGCCGCCGCCGCGATCCTCGCCCTGATGGACACGCCCCGCCTGCCGCACGCCGTCTATAATCTTTCCGCCGGTTTCATCTGGTCGCTGGCGGACTTCTGCCACGCCCTGGCCCTGCGCCGCCCCGGCTTGAGATGGCGCTTCGCCGCGCCGGACGAGGCCGGAAACGTGGACCTCTACATGCCTTACGATCGCGCGCCCATGGCCAACGCCCGGCTGTGCGCGGACACCGGATTTGCGCCGGATTACGACCTGCCTGCCGCCCTCGACGATTATCTGGCGTGGCTGGACGCTGCCGGCGGCCATTGGCTCACACGCGAGACCGCGCCATGACGTCACCTGTCGAAACACCGCCCGTCGAAACGCCACGTCTCGCGGGGCGCGTCTGTATCGTCACCGGCGGCGCCTCCGGCATCGGCCGCGCCATCGCCCGCCTGTTCGCCCGCCATGGCGCGCATGTGGTGATCGCCGACGTTACGCAGGATGTGATCGAGGGCGGCACGCCCACCGCCGCGCTGATCGCGCAGGAGGGCGGCAGCGCCCTGTTCCACCGCACCGATGTCTCGAAGGCCGATCAGGTGGAGGCGCTGGTGGACGCCACGGTCGCCCGCTTCGGCCGCCTCGACGTGATCGTGAACGACGCCTGCATCCGCCATCCGCGCCGCCTAACGGATCTCGCGGAAGAGGATTGGAACCGCATGCTCGCGGTCAACCTCACCGGCGTTTTCCTCTGCTGCCGGGCCGCCGTGCGGCAGATGCTAAAGCAGGACACGCGCGCGGAAGTGCGCGGGCGCATCGTGAACCTCTCCTCCCAGCACGGCATGATCGCCGCGCCCGAGGACCTGGCCTATGGCGTCACCAAGGCCGGCATCGCCTATCTGACCCGCCAGGTGGCCGCCGATTATGCGCAGGACGGCATCGTCTGCAACGCGGTGGCGCCGGGCAAGATCGTGACCGGCCAGGGCGGGCGCCTCCAGGACCCGCAGGTTCTCGACCGTGCCCGCCGCCGCACGCCGTGGCCGCGCTTTGGCGCGCCCGACGATGTCGCCCACGCCGCCCTGTACCTTGCCAGCGACGATGCCCGCTTCGTCACCGGTATCAATCTGATGGTGGACGGCGGCTGGATGGCCGCCTGAACGGGAGCCACGCATCGTCCAACCGGACAGCGTCAAGACATATGGATGCGCGCTCCAAATCCTCGCGACATACGGGGAAGGACCTGCCATGGACATTTCTCCACAGATCCCTTAGACGAAAGTTGTAAACTGTCGTCAATGTTGGATAGCCTCGATTCATGACAGGCTTATCCCTGGTGCCGCGCCGTTTCGCTTGTTGCGTTTACATGGCGCCGCTTGGTACCGAGACAGGTCAGCTTTTATCGCGCGGAGCACTCGCTTATGGCCAAATCCGAGGACGCCCTGTCGGCCATCGCGCAGCGCCGTACCCAATCGCTCACGGACATCGTGCGCAAGGAACTGGAGCGGATGATCCTCAACGGTGAAATCCGCGCGGGAGAGCGCATCAACGAGCAAACCCTGGCCACTCAGCTCGGCGTCAGCCGGGGCCCGATCCGTGAAGCGACGCGGGCCTTGGAACGCGCGGGGCTGGTCACTTCCGTGGTCAATCACGGCAGCTTCGTGCGCGCCATCGAGGCAGACGAGGCAGCCGAAATCTACGACCTGCGGGCGGTTCTGTTCGGCTTCGCGTGCAGCCGGCTCGCGGCCCATATGACAGCCGAGCAGGAAGCCGTGCTCGAAGATCTGCTCGCGCAGATGGATCTTGCGGTCAAGAAGAACAAGGCAAGCCTATACTACCAGCTGAACCTGCGCTTCCATGAGCAAGTCATGAACTTCTGCGGCCATCGTCGCTTGAAGGAAACCTATGAATCCCTGCTGAAGGAAATGCATCTCGTGCGGCAGAGATCCCTGATGTCTGCGGCGAGCATGCGCGAATCCAATGCCGAGCATGCCGCCCTGCTTGCGGCGATGGCCGCCGGAGACGTGGCGCGCGCACGCCAGCTGGGCGAGGCACACGCCCAAGGCGGCAAGCGCCGTTCATTCGCCGCGGGCGCCTGACGTCCCTCCCGGATCGCTGAGCTGCGGAGACCGCTGAAACCCGCTGCCGTAAACGAGTGTAAACTGTTGACAGTTTTTCACTCCGCATCGTATCGAGGAGGGAAGGCGCCGCCCGGGATAGGTAAGAGGTCGCAGGTATGAACAGGCGCAGGCGCTGGATCCGGGTGACAGCCACATTCGCTGCGGCCGCGGTCGGCGGGGCGGGAATGGCGGCGCTGGGGGCACCCCTCGCCTGGCTGCTCGGGGCCTTGCTTGTGGTTGCCGCCCTCGGGCTTCTCGGTGCGCCCATCGAGGTTCCCACCTGGTCCCGCCAAGGCGGCCAGGTCATCGCGGGTGTCGCGGTCGGCCTTTATTTCACGCCCACCTTGATGGACCACCTCCTGTCCAATATCGGCTACATGCTGTTCGCGGCCGGGGTCTCGATTTTCGCTGGCGGCATGCTGTCCCTGCTGCTGGCTCGGTCCGCGAAAGTGGACAACACCACTGCCTATTTCGCCAGCCTGCCCGGTGGCGTCGCCGAGATGTCGGTCCTGGCGGAGCGCTTCGGCGGCGATACGGCCCTGGTCGCGCTGTCCCAATCGCTGCGCATCGTGGTGGTGGTGCTGACCATTCCCGTCTCCATCGCGTTTTTCGGCGTCCACGGCGCGGAAAGCTATCTGCCGCCCGCGCTTCCGCTGAAGCCCCTGGAAATGATCGGCATGCTCCTCGCGGGCCTCGCCTGCGCCTATCTGCTCGGCCGGATCCACATGGTGAACAACTGGCTGCTGGGCGGCCTCGTGGTCGGTGCGTCGGTCGCCCTGCTGCAACTCCCGCTCTCGGGCATACCGACCCCTATGGTGGACGTCAGCCAGGTCCTGATCGGCGCTGCCCTGGGCGCCCGCTTTCGGCGCCATATGATCCAGCGCTTGCGCAATTTCGTGCCGGCGGCCGTCACCAACACCTTGCTGCTGATCGCCTTCAATGTGGTCATGGCCACCGTGATCGGATGGCATGCCGGCCTCGATCTCGCGACCATGGTGCTCGCGAACGCGCCCGGCGGGGTGGCCGAGACCAGCATCACCGCCAAAACCCTTCACCTCGGCGTGGCGGAGGTGACGGCGTTCCACCTTGTGCGGATTCTCTGCATCATCCTGCTGAGTGCGCCTGCCTATCGGCTGGCCCGCTTCGCCGCGCTTCAATTGCGCGGCAGTTCCAGCGGCTGATCACGGCACGTGCGCGTGCCCGTCAGTGCGGGTCGTCGAGCAGGCTCACATGGGCGGCAACGATCTGCCAGCCCTCAGGAAACCTTATCCACGTCTGCATCTGCCGCCCCACCTTGCCGGGAAGGCTGTCCCGCCGAAAGAGGGTCGAGGCGGTGGCGGCATCGCGCCCGTAGGTGGTGATGACCGTGCGCGAGAGCGTGCGCAGGAGGTTGGCGCCGGAATTGGCCGTGCGAAACGCGCTGATTTCGGCATAACCGTAGAGGTTTTCGCCCATCCCGTAGCGGATCGTGCGCGGGTCGTCCCGGAACAGGGCATCAAACCCCGCCACGTCGTTGGAAAGCACAGCGGCTTCGTAACGGGCGAAGGCTGCCTCGACCTCCGCCAGCACATCGGGGAGATTGATCTGCATGCCTCCGTCTCCTTCTTGAGCCTTGCCGGTCATTCGCATTCTTCGCTGCCGGGGACGACGCCCTTGGGAAGGCCGGCGACATAGCGGGCGAGTTCACCGGGGCGCGTGATCCACAATTTGTCACGGTGCTGGAGCATGTGCGCGAAGGCCTCGCGCAGGGCGCGCAAGCGGAACGGCTGCCCGACGATGAAGGGGTGCAGCACCACGCTGCAGACGAGGGGATATTTGCGCGACTGGTGCAGCATTTCATCGAACTGATCGACGATCATCTGCGAGAAGTGCCGGCCGGTATGCTGGCGGAATACCATGGCGGGACTGTCGTTGAGTTCGATCGAATAGGGAATCGAGAGCAGCGGCCCGGAGCGCGTGCGCATCCAGAACGGCTGGTCGTCCGCCGCCCAATCCATCACATAGCTGAAGCCCTCCTCCTTCAGAAGGTCCAGCGTGCAGGCGCTTTCCGCGATATAGGGGCCGAGCCAGCCCTGAGGCGCCGTGCCGGCATGCCGCAGAATGGCGTCGCGGCTCTCGGCGATGAGGCGGCGCTCATCGTCTTCCCACCATCCGTCCTGGCGCTCGGAATTGGTGCGCCCGTGACCAACGAATTCGTCGCCACGCGCCAGCAGGGCCGGCGCGATCTCCGGGCAGGCATCCAAAGCCGCGGCGTTCACATTGTGCGCGCAAGGCAGATTGAACTCGTCCAGCAGATCGAGCAGATACCAGAGCCCGACGCGGTTGCCATAGTCGCGCCAAGCGTAATTGCGCTGGTTCTGCGGCGCCCCCAGCTGGGCGCTGTCACTGCCGAGTCCGGCGCGAAACGCGAAATGCTCGATATTGTTGCTGACCACGAGCGCCAGGCTCGCGCCGTTCGGCCAAGCATAGCCTGGGCGCTGCGGCAGGGCGCTATGGGCGTATCGGCCGTGCTGGGGAAGCTTCATGAGATTTGCCTTTTTGGGGTTGGCGCCGGCACGGACGCGCCGCGCGCGCCCCTGTTCGCCCGCCCTGTCACTCGAAGATGGCGACCGCCCGGATGGGACTTGCAGTGCCGCCGCGGATCTTGAGCGGGAAGCCGACGAAGCGGAATCGGCCGCGCCCCACCAGCTTGTCCAGATTGGCGAGGCATTCCATGTGGGTAATGCCGCGCTCAGCGCACGCCAGATGGGCCTGGAAATTCAGCTCGCCCTCGGGCGCCGGGCTCACCGCCTCCACGCCGAACATGCCGATGCCCTTGTCCGCCAGCCAATGCACGCTCTCCAGCGCAAGGCCGGGAAACTCGTGGGGATAACCGGGTTTGCCGAGCAGGCGGTCGTTGGTCGCCATGTAGAGCAGGACCGTATCGCCGGGATGAATCTCCTCTCCGGAGGCCGCCAGCGCTGCCTCCATCTCGGCGACCGTCACCGCATGGCGCAGAGGAACGTGCGAGAGATCGAGGCAGATGGCGGAGGTGTAGAATTTCTCCAGCGGCATCTGGTCGATAGACTGAGCCTCGGGGCGGGAATCGAAATGAACGGGGGCATCCACATGGGTGCCCGCATGGTCGCTGAAGGCGATGGACAAAGCCTTGGACGTGAAATCAGTATTTCCTGCCCGCTTTTTCTCGGAATGATCATACCAAACCGAAATCACCACCGGCGGGTGCGAGGGATGCACCTGGGTGCGATGAAAAATCTCGCGGCTCAGATCGATGAGTTCCACATGCGTCTCCTCAATTGCGCTTCGTCTCAATTGCGCTTCGTTATGGCGACAGCGTCCCCGGGCAGGATGGGTGAAAGCACATCCTCCGCCCGCAAGGCGCCCTTCGGCAGGCGCGCCGGGCGAAGCGTGAAGCCGAGAATGCGGCGGGCGACGCCGAGCGGGGTCCGGGTCAGCAGCCCATCGGGGCGCCACAGCATGACGCCGACGATGATCAGCCCGTAGACGATGAGCCGGTATTCGTTCGCGAAGCGCAACGCCTCCGGCAAAGCGGTGAGCACCACGGCGCCAAGGATCGGGCCGGCCAAGGTCTGCACGCCGCCGAACAGAAGGAAGATGACGTAATTGAGCGAAACGAAGAAGCCGAGCTGGGACGGGGTGATCACGAGCAGATAATGGGCTTGCACGGCGCCGGCCATGCCGATCAGCGCGCTGCCGAGCGCGAAGGTAATGATGCGCACCTGAGCGACGGAGACGCCCATGGAAGCAGCCGCCAGCGGGTCGTCGCGCACCGCCCGCGCCGCATAGCCGAGGCGCGAGCCGTCAAACCTCCAGGCCACATAGAAGGCGATGGCCGCGACCACGACGCAGGTGAACAGCCCGGTATGCGGCTCCAGCCCAGTGAAGCTGTTGGCGCCGCCGATGTAATCC
This sequence comes from Roseixanthobacter pseudopolyaromaticivorans, assembly GCF_043195145.2. Classification (NCBI taxonomy): domain Bacteria; kingdom Pseudomonadati; phylum Pseudomonadota; class Alphaproteobacteria; order Hyphomicrobiales; family Xanthobacteraceae; genus Roseixanthobacter; species Roseixanthobacter pseudopolyaromaticivorans. The sequence goes on along the minus strand of NZ_CM195539.1, from coordinate 21,132 downwards.
CAGTTGAACGCCAGCACCGAGAGCGCCTCACCCGCCGCGAGCGTGGTCAGTTTCAGGATGAAATCCCGCATTTTCAATGTCAGCAGCGCCAGGACGCAGCCGAGCGCGCCGCCCATGAACGCGCCCGCCGCGACGGCAGGCAGGAACGGGACGCCGAACTTGACCGTGAGGATTCCCGAGGCATAGCCGCCCACGCCGGCGATCGCCGCCGTGGCCATGGACAACTGCCCCGAAAGCGCGGTGACATAGAGCCCGATCGTCATCGCGACGTTCAGCAAGGTGAAGATCAGGATCGGTTCAAAGAAGGCAAGATTGGGCATGATTGCCTCCGGCTCAAGTGGCGTAGGAACCGAACAAACCGTTCGGTCGCAGGTAGAGCACGCCGATCAGCACGAAGAAGGCCACCGCATCGCGTAGCGAAGAGGAGACATAGCCGGTCACCAGCGCCTCGAGCACGCCAAGCGCGAGGCCGACCGCGATCACCGCCTCGAAATAACGATTGCCCGCCACGAGCATGCAGATGAACGCCTTCAGCCCATACAAAAGCCCCACGAAGGCGGAGGCGGAGCCGTACAGCGATCCCACCGCCACGGCGGCGAGGCCCGCCATGGTCGAGGCGAGCCAGAAGGTGATCTGGCACACGCGCCGCACGTCCACCCCGAACGCGGCGGCAACGTCCGGCCGCTCGGCGATCGCCCGTGTGGCGCGCCCGATGTGCGTGCGCCGCACATACAGGCTCGCCAGCACAAGCAGTAGCGCGCACAGGCCGAGGCAGAACATCTGGCGCAAGGTGAGCAGCACCGGGCCGATTTCGTAGAACCGGGCCGGCAGCAGGCGCGGATAGGGAATCGGATCAGGACCGACGATCACAGCCATGCCGTTCTGGAGGATGACGGACACGCCGAGCGTCGCGATCAAGGTCGTGAGCACGTCCCGCCCGCGCAAAGGGGCGACCACGGTGCGCTCGATGATGGCGCCGATGGCGGTAGAACCCACTGCCCCGCCGAGCAAGGCGACCGCAAGCCCGCCGCCGGGCACGAATCCCGCCGCCACCATGCCGGTGAACATGCCGATCATAAACACGTCCGGATGGGCAAACTGGATCACGCGCAACACGGTGAAGGCCAGTGCAAAGCCCACCGCGACGACGGCGTAAGTACTGCCGATCACCAGGCCGTTGCTGAGTTGTTGGAGGAAAAGATCCATCTCGACGCCGTCCTATGCGCTGCCGCCCAGGAACACGTCCTGTACGCTTTTCTTGCCGGCGATCTCCGCCGCCGGCCCGGCTTCGACAACGCGCCCGAGCTCCAGCAGATAGGCGAAGTGGGCGACTTTCAGCGACTGGCGCGCGTTCTGCTCCACCATCAGCACCGCGATGCCCATGGTATTGATCTCCTGCGCCAGCGCGAACACATCCCGCACCACGATGGGCGCAAGGCCGAGGGAGGGCTCGTCCATCAGCAGCAGGCGAGGGTTGGACACCAGGGCACGGGCGATGGCGACCATCTGCTGCTCGCCGCCGCTGAGCGAGCCCGCCAGTTGGTGGCGCCGCTCGGCCAAGCGGGGAAACCGTTGGAACATCTCGCCGATGCGACGCTCGACCATGGCCTTGTCGCGGACCTCGAATGCGCCCATGCGTAAATTATCGAGCACCGTCATGGTGTTCCACAATTGCCGCGCCTCGGGGACCCAGGCGATGCCGAGCTGGTGGATCTGATGCGGCCGCAACCGCAGCAGGTCGCTTTCGCCATCGAAGCGGATCGTGCCGCTGCGCGGCTTGAGCAGCCCCATGATCGTCTTGATGATGGTGGTCTTACCGGCGCCGTTTGCGCCCAGGATGACCCGCAGTTCGCCCGGCTCGATCTCCAGCGACACGCCATCGACCGCCGGCACGGAGCCGTAGGAGACGGCCAAACCTTCGATTTTCAGGAGCGCGCTCAATCCTCCACTCCCAGATAGGCTTCGATCACCTTGGGGTCGGCGCGGATCTCGGCGGGCAGGCCTTCGGCGATCTTCTGGCCGAAGCTGATCACCACGATGCGGTCGGAGGCTGACATGACGACGTTCATGTTGTGCTCGATCAGCAGCAGCGCGATGCCGCGTTCGCGCAGGCGATCGATCATCTCGATCACCGCGTGCGCCTCGCGCGCCACCATTCCGGCAGTGGGTTCATCGAGGATCAGCAGCCGTGGCTGGAGGCCGAGCGCCCTGGCGATTTCCACCCGTCTCTGATCGCCATAGGGCAGTTCGCCCGGCATGCGGAACCGGTTCGCGCCGACCCCGACCCAATCCAGCAGCGCCTCCGCGCGCTCGACCATCATGCGGCGATCCGCGCGGTCCCGCGTCGTGCAGGCGAGTGCGTCGAATACGCCGGACCGCCCGCCGACCACTTGGCCGATCATCACGTTTTCCAGCGCATTCAGATGTCCGAACAGACGGATATTCTGGAACGTCCGCGCGATCCCCATGGCCGCCAAGCGATGCGGCGCGGCGCCCGTGATATCCTTGCCATCCAGAACGACCTTGCCGAAATCCGGCTTGAGCACCCCCGTGATCAGGTTGAACAAGGTGGTCTTTCCGGCCCCGTTGGGGCCGACAACGGAGACCACCTCGCCGGCCCCCACCGAGAACGTCACGTCATTGACGGCGACGAGGCCGCCGAAGCGCCGCGTAAGCTGGCTGATCTCGAGCACGGGTCAGATCGCGGTATAGGTGCCGCGGCCGGTGATCTCGATCGCGACCACGTTTGGCGTATTGTTGTTGCCGCTCGGCGGGTTATGGAATGTCATGTGGGTGCCCAGCGGGGACACGAAATCCAGCTCCGACAGCGCTTCCTGAAGCTTGGCGCGCGAGGGGGTGCCCGCCTTCTTCAGAGCTTCCGCGATGGTGGAAAGCGCATCAGCGCCGTAGGTGGAGAAGGAAGTCGCCTCCTGCGAAAACTTCGCCTTGTACCGGTCGATGAAGGTCTTCACCGAGGGCGTGGGCGAGGCAAGATCCTGCGCGAGCCACGTGTAGCAGCCCTTGATCTCGCCGTGAGTGCCGTCCCAATAGACCGGGTCCTGAAACGAACCGAAGCCGGTCATCAGAGGCACGGTGAAACCCGCTTCCCGGATCTGGGACGTAACCTTTACCCCGTCGCCGGTGGCGGCGGCGACGAACATGGCGTCGGGCTTCTTGCTGCGGATGGTGGCGAGCTGGGCCGAGAAATCCTGGTCACCGGCGCGGAAAGCTTCAAAAGCCACGACTTCGTAGCCCAGCTCCTGCGCCAGTGTCTTGCAGGTCTGGGCATCGCCCGCCTGCCCGTCCTGCGTCTGGTCGTAGATCACGCCCAGGCGCTTGAACGGCACTTTCGCATGCACCTTGCGCAGCAGCACGGGAATGGCCGTTTCGGAGACCGGATTCACCCGATAAGACCAGATGTTCCATTGCTTTACCGGCGCTCCCGAGCCGGCGCCCACGAGCGGAATCTGCAACTGACCGGCCGCCGGAACCGACGGCACATATCCAACCGAATTGGAGGGCCCGATCACGGCGAGCACGTCCGCGTTGGACGCCGCCTGACGCAGCAGGGTGATCGCCTGCTGCGGATCGTTGGCCATGTCTTCAGTGGTGATCTGGAGGCGATAGGTCGTGCCCCCCAGCGTCAGGCCCGTGGCGTTGATATCGTCGGCGACGAGCTGCGCCCCGTCACGCGCCCGCCACCCATAAGGAGAAGACGGCCCCGTGATCGCCTGAACGCTGCTGATCCGCAGGATCGCCGGTTGCGCCCGCCCGATCGTCGGAGGCATCGCCAGCCCGAGGACCGTGCCCGCGGCAAGGCGGCCGAAGCCGCGCCGGCTGACGCCCAACGTTTTTTGTTCGTTCGTCATGGGATTCTTTACCTTCCGCTGCTTGCGGTTTGGCGACCTCCAGCGCGCGAATACAGCCCCGCATCCCAGCAGCCGCTGGCCCCACCCGCTCGACTGACCTTATTTTGCACAGCAGAGGATAAAACAGCAGCACAAATTGTAGACAGTTTACAATGAATTTTTGTGCAAGGGGCGCAATATGGATGCAGGCCGCGCACGCGCCAGCGGTGCCCACTCTGCCTTATGGAGCGTGCGACGGAAACCCGCGCCGTATAAATATTCGCCCTTCATCACATCCGTGATGACTTACCCCGAAACGGAATTTTTCCAATTCACGACCTTAGACAACAGATCCGCACAGCGACATGAATATGGCTCCCGCGCTGGGCTGGTACAGGCCGATGTTGCAATCACCGGCATCGCGGGCCCGCGCTTTCGCACGAAATGGCCAACCTCCAGCATTGTAAATTGTAAACAGTCGTCCTAACGTTTCCGCACTTGCCCATCAAAAGGGAGATCGGCCTTCCCGATCACAGCCTTGTCGATCGCGGCCTGTTCGGCCGCCCCGCCGAACTTTGCAATCCGCGGCGCATCGTCAAGCCGGCTGGACTCCACCCGAAGTCGATCAGGCCGTCCCTCCAGCAAAGACGGAAGCGGAATATGACGTCCTCTCTTCCCAGAGTCGCCGTGATCGGAACCGGCGGCACGATTTCCTCATGGGCCGTGTCCAGCCTGGACACCATGGACTACCCGGAATTCGGCGTGAAACGGGCCATCGGCGAGGTCCTTGAGCAAGTGAAGGAGGTGCAGCTGGTGGCGGACCCGCTGGCCCTTCCTTTCCGCTCCGTCGGCAGCACCGCGATCGGCCCGGCGGACTGGGTGGAGCTGCGCGAGTTGATACACGCCACGGCCGCGCGCGAGCCGGATCTCGCCGGTTTCGTGATCCTGCATGGGACCGCGACGCTGGAGGAGACCGCCTTTTTCCTGAACCTGACCCTCGCCATTCCCCAGACCGTGGTGCTGGTTGGCGCCCAGCGCCCCGCCAGCGCGCTCGGCAGCGATGCCGGCATCAATCTCGTCAACGCGCTACGCGTGGCGGGATCGCCGCTCGCCCGCGGGCTCGGCGTGCTGGTGGTGTTGAACGACGAGATCCATGCCGCGCGCGATGTGGTGAAGACCTCCACCTATCGCCAGCACACCTTCCGCTCGCTGGATTTCGGCGCGCTCGGCCATGTCGACGGAGACGGCATCCACATCTATCGCGCGCCCACCCCGGCCCATGCGCCCGAGGGCGAGTTCTCGACGCTCGCGAACATTGTCCTGCCGCGCGTCGATATCCTGATGTCCTATGCCGGAGCGGACGCAACTTTCATTGACGCCGCGATCGCCGCCGGGGCACGCGGCCTCGTGTCTGCCGGCCTCGCGCCGGGCCTCGTCACGCCGGCGGAACGCGTCGCCTACGAGCGGGCGGTCGCGTCCGGTATTGCTGTGGTCCAATGCACGCGCGCAGCCAGCGGGCGGGTCGGGCGGCGGCGCTATCTCCAGGAAGCGGGCATCATCGCGGGCGAGGATTTCAGCCCGCAGAAGGCCCGCATCCTGCTGGCCCTGGCCCTCACGCGAACCGACGATCCCGCCGAGATCGCCGCCATCTTCGCCCGCTGCTGACCCGCCCCCCGCCCCATGGGAAAACAGATGATCGATCTCGTGATCCGCGCCGATACGGTGATCACACCGCACGGCGTCGGCGCCTATGACATCGCCGTTGCCAACGGCATCATCGTCGCACTCCACGCCCCCGATACCTTGCCAGCGCCCGAGGGGGCACGGGTGATCGATGCGCGGGGCAAGATCGTGATGCCGGGCGGGATCGACCCCCACGTGCATTGCGCGTGGCCCATGCCGCTGCCGGATGGGCCGCCCAGCTTCACGGAGCCGCCATCGGTGGTCAGCCGCGCGGCCCTGTTCGGCGGTACCACCACGATCATTGATTTCGCGCGCTGGACCCACGAAACCACCATCCGGGGCGCCATCGAGCGGCGCGACGAGGATTGGCGCGGCGCCTGCCATTGCGACTATGCCTATCACGTCATGGTGGAAGGCGACCTGCCACCCGACATTCCCGGCCAGCTCGCGGAGACCATCCAGGCCGGCTATCCGACGATCAAGCTCTTCACCACGGACATCACTCCGAGCCGGCGCGGGCGGATGGTGGATTTCGGCGACATCTGGGAAGTGTTCCAGGTGCTTGCGGCCAATCGCGGGCTCGGCGTGATCCATGCCGAGGACAATGACATCGTCATGCACATGTATGGCAAGCTGATCCGCGAGGGGCGCACGGGGTTCGAGAACCTGGCGGAAGTGCACAACACGCTGTCGGAGGACCTCTCGTTCCGCCGCATCCTCCGCCTGGCGGAAAGCGTGCCGGGCACGGCGCTCTACATGATGCATGTCAGCGCGGCCACCGGGGTCGCGGCGGTACGCGAGGCGCGGGCCAAGGGGCTGCCCATCTATGGCGAGACCCTGCACCAATACATGCTCTACAACAGCGCCGATTATCGCCGCCCCAACGGGCAGATCTACCACACCTATCCCTCGCTCAAGGCGCCGGAGGACCAGGCCGCGCTCTGGGCGGGAACGGGCGACGGCACGATCCATGCGGTGGCCACCGACGAATTGTGCTGCAGCCTCGCGACCAAGATCCAGGGCAACCGCATCGACGACACCACCGGCGGCAATGCCGCGTGCGAGCCGCGGGTCGCGCTGATGTATACGGAGATGGTGGGACGGCGGGGCTATTCCCTGACGCAATTCGCCGATCTCGTTTCCACCAATGCCGCGAAGATCATGGGGCTCTACCCGCGCAAGGGCGCCATCGCCGTCGGGTCGGATGCCGACATCGTGGTGCTGGATCCGGCGCTGCGGCGGGTGATCCGCAACGAGGACCTCCACGAGACCGACTACTCGCCCTGGGAAGGGCATGCCGTGGATGCGTGGCCGAGCCTCACCATCCTGCGCGGGAAGGTGATGGTGGAAGACGGCCATTTCCATGGCGTGCCCACCGACGGGCAATGGCTGCCCCGCCGGATCGCCGACGACATCCTCGCGGGGTCGGCCTTGTGACGCAGGCCGATCTGCGCGGCCTGATCGTCGATTGCCTGTCCCTGTGGGGGGTCTGGGGGCGGTGCGCCTGGAGCGGGGAAGCGCTGGAAGTCCGCACCGTCTCGGGCATCCAAGTCCGCATCCGGCCGGCTTGCGAGGCCGAACGGCCGGCGCGCTGGATGCTGGAGACAATGGCCGGCGCGGCGCGCCCGCCACGGCCGGCGGCCTCCATCGTCGGGCTGCTCGGCGCCCTGCGTAAGGCGCTCGGCGGCGGCGCGGCGGGGCCGTCGCTTAAGGTCGGCGCGCCGGCAATGGCGCCGCAGCCGCCAGGGGAACGCGCAGCCCCTGTCGGACGCGTGGCGCCCGCCCCGATGGCGGGCACGACGCCGGTGCTGGTGGTGACAGGTTTTCTGGGCAGCGGCAAAACCACCTTCATCCGCAAGGTGTTGAGCGATCCCCGCTTCGCCCGCACGGCGGTGATCGTGAACGAGTTCGGCGAAATCGGGCTCGACCACGATATCTTGGCGAGCAGCAGCGATGCCCTGATCCGCCTTTCCACCGGCTGCCTGTGTTGCGCCGTGCGCAGCGATCTGATCGACACCCTGCTGGACCTCGACGCCCGCCGGTGCGCCGGCGAGGTGGCGTTCGACCGCATCATCATCGAGACGTCCGGGCTGGCGGACCCGGTGCCGATCCTCCAGGCACTCATGAGCGACCCGGCGGTGGCCGCCCGCTTTAGCCTCGGAGGTGTCCTGACCCTGGTGGATGCGGTTCATGGCGCCTCCGCTTTGGCTGATCATGTGGAGGCGCGCCGACAGGTGGCGGTGGCGGACCGCATCCTCATCACCAAGACCGATCTTATGCCCGCCTCCGCCGGCCTGCTGAACGACCTACGCGCCGCAAACCCTTCCGCGGACAAGGTTTCACAGCACGAAGAGGCGATATCGGGGCTGCTGGCCGGCATCGCTTCCGCCCGTGTCCGGCAGGTCAAAACGGGATCGGCGGATCAGCCCGCGCAGCATTCCGCCGGCCACGACAGCATCGCCTTGACCCGCGAGGCGCCCACCCCCGCCATCGCCCTCGCGCTCTTTCTTCAGTCCCTGGCGGATCATGCGGGCGACCGGCTGCTGCGGGTCAAGGGTCTGGTTTTGATTGCCGAAATGCCGGAGCGGCCGGCGCTGATCCATGGCGTGCAGCATGTGTTTTCGCCGCCGGAATGGCTCGAGGAATGGCCGGGCGGCGCACGCCACACCCGCATGGTGTTCATCGGCGCGCCCATTCCCCCGCATTGGCCGCGCCGGCTGCTGGAGGCGATCTGCGCGGAGGTGCGGGACGCCGCGGAAAAATCCTGATTCCGAAATTCGGGATATTTTTCGCAGAAAATCCCGGGAGCACCAGGAGAGGGGCTTCCCTTATCGTACGGCCCGCCTCAAACCCATGTAAAACAAGGGCGGGGGATGCGATGTTTCACGTGAAACACTTTGCACCCACGAAGAAACTTCAAGTTTAAAAGCTTCTCTGCGCGACGAAACCGCAATTTCCGTGAACTTCTCTCGCATGTTCGGCGATGAATGTCAGGCGAGTTCGATTTTTCCCGCGCTCATCCGCAGCTCTCGTCAAGCCAGCGCGCCACCGCCGTGAGGCGGTAGTCGGTGTCCGCCGTGCCCATCACCTGGAGGCCGACCGGCATGCCGTCCACCGCCATGAGCGGCAGGCTGAAGGCGGGGCCGCCCACCATGGACCAGGGGCTGAGGAAGCTGCGGCTGCCGGTGGAGAGATGCGCGTTCGGCCGGTCCACGGTGCCGGCCTGGTCCACCCCATCGAACGGCGCAGGGCCCGAGGACGCCAGCGTGATGAAGCCATCCACCTGCTGCCCCACCCGCGCCACCTGGGCGCGGATGCGGTCGCGCTTGGCGAGCGCCTGGCGATAATCGGCGGGCGTCATGGCGAGGCCGCGATCCAGCCGGGCCTTCGCGGTGGCGCTGATGGCCTCGGGGCCGTTCGCATCCACATAGGTCACCAGTGGCCAGCGCAGCTCGTACACGAAGATCCGGTCGGAGACCTCGTCCGCTTCCAGCAGCAGGTCTTCCAGCGTGGCGATCGCGTCGTCGCAATCGCGGTCCAGCAGGCCGACGCCGAGGGCCTCGAGGCGATGGCACATCTGCACCATGGCCTCCCGCGTCGCCTCGTCCAGCTGCGCCATGCCGAGGGTGTCCAGGCGCGCGAGGCGCAGCGGCTTTATGGCGCGCGGCACGGCCGGCGCGCCGGAGAGGCCGGGATGGCCGTTATGGCCGCCGATGCGCGCGGAGATTTCCCATGCGGTCAGCCAGGCGTCGGCGAGGCTCGCGGCCATGGGGCCGATATGGTCCTGGCTCGGGGCGATGGGATGCATGCCGCCGACGTTCAGCGCCCCATGGGTGGGCTTGAAGCCGTAATTGGCATTGAAGGAGGAAGGGCGGATCAGCGAGCCGCCGGTCTGGTTGCCGAGCGCGACCGGCACCATCGCCGCCCCCACCGCCGCCCCGCAGCCGCTGGAGGAGCCGCCGGCGGTGCGGCGGGCATCGAACGGATTGCGGGTGGGCGGGGATTTGCCCATGGCGAATTCCGGCACATGGGTCTTGCCGAGGAGCACCGCGCCCGCCTGCCGCAGCGCGTAGGTGCTCGCCGCGTCGAACCGCATGGGCGTGTCGTCATACACCGCGCTGTTCATCTTCGAGGGCATGCCGCGCACATTGATGGTGTCCTTGATGCCCATGGGACAGCCATCGAGCGGCGAAAGCGGCCGGTTCTGCGCATAGCGCTGCGTGGCCGCGTCGGCGGCCGCGCGGGCGCCGGGCATATCGAGAAAGCAGAAGGCCTGAATGACGGGATCGAGCCGCTCGATGCGTTCCAGGCTTTCCTCAAGCAGCATGCGCGGCGTGGAGCGGCCGGCGAGGAAAGCGGTCCGCGCCGCGAGGAATGTGGGAAGCCGGCTGTCGGGGTCGTAGCCGCCAAGGGAAGCGCCCGCATTCTGGACCGCGATCTTCGCCATGCCTCGTCCCGCCCTCGCCCTTTCCCGGCATCCATGCGCCGGCGGATGGGGTTTCGTCCATAGTATGGACAACTGTCAACAGTAGGCAATATGATCGGACATGGCTTTCGCCTCGGCCGGGCGCGCTGCGTCCCCCGCCGCGCATTCGTCCCCTCCGGCGAAGCCCTCCAGAGCCCGCACCAGACACGCCCGCATCAGGACACGACCCCATGGCCGCCGAATTCGATCTCGTGGTCCGCAACGGCACGGTGGTGACCGAAGCGGGCCTCTCCCGCTGCGACGTCGGCATCGCGAACGGCATCATCACGGCGCTGGGGCTAGAACTGGGGCCCGGCGCGCGCGAACTGGACGCGACCGCGCGGCTGGTCCTGCCGGGCGGCATCGATGCCCATTGCCACATCGAGCAGGTCTCCTCCTACGGCCTGATGGGGGCGGATGATTTCTTCTCCGCCTCCCGCGCGGCGGCGTTCGGCGGCACCACCACCATCGTGCCGTTCGCGGCCCAGCATCGCGGCCAGCGCCTGCCCGAAGTGTTCGCCGATTATCACCGGCGGGCGCGGGAAAAATCCATCCTCGACTATTCCTTCCACGCCCTCATCAGCGATCCCACCGAGGACTTGCTGAACGATCACCTGCCGCGCCTGATCGCCGAGGGCATCACCTCGGTCAAATTGTTCACCGCCTATGACCTCATCGCGGTGAGCGACGAACAGATCCTGGATCTGCTCTGGGTGTGCCGCGAGAACGGCGCCATGGCCATGGTGCATGCCGAGAACAACGGCATGATCAAATGGATGGCCAAGAAGCTCATCGCCGGCGGCTTCACCGCGCCCAAATACCACGCCATGAGCCATCCTCGCCTCGCGGAAATCGAGGCGGTGCGGCGCTGCATCGCGCTGGCGACCCTGGCGGACGCGCCGCTGCTCATCGTCCATGTCTCGACCGTGGAAGCGCTCGCCGCCATCCGCGCCGCGCGGGCGGAGGGGCGGCACATCTTCGGCGAGACCTGCCCGCAATATCTGCTGCTGAGCGCGGCCGATCTCGACCTGCCGGGCTATGAAGGCGCGAAATTCTGCTTCAGCCCGCCGCCGCGCGGCCCGGTGGAGCAGCAGGCCCTGTGGGCGGGGCTCGCCGACGGCACGCTTGAGATCTATTCCTCCGACCATGCCCCCTATCGCATGGACGCGAGCGGCAAGTTCGCCCGCAGCGCGACCCCCACCTTCAAGGACATCGCCAACGGCATTCCGGGCATCGAGGTGCGCCTGCCGCTGCTGTTCTCGGAAGGTGTGAACGCAGGGCGGATCGACCTTGCCCGCTTCGTCGCGCTCAGCGCCACCAATGCCGCGAAACTCTACGGCCTGTTCCCCCGCAAGGGCACGATCGCGGTCGGCTCCGACGCGGATCTCGCGCTGTGGGACCCGGACCGCCGCGTCACCCTGCGCGCGGACGATCTGCACGACACCGTGGGCTATACGCCGTTCGAGGGCCGGGAGGTGACGGGCTGGCCGACCACGATCATCCGGCGCGGCGATGTGATCGTCGACGACGGCGTGCTGAACGCCGCACCCGGCTCCGGCCGCTTCATTGCCCGCGCCGCCTCCGGCCGTGCCGCCGGCACGCCGCTGCCCGTGCCGGAGACCGACCCGGCGACGAATTTCGGCGCCGCTCTCTTTCCCGCACGCGCCCCGGCCGGGAGGGCCTGAAACCATGGCGGATGCAGCCGCGAACCGGATCCTGGTGATCAATCCCAACAGCAATGCCGCCGTCACGGCGGAGATCGCGGCGGCGGTGGGCGACCTTGCCTTCCCCGGCGGGCCGGCGATCCAATGCGTGACGCTCCACGAGGGGCCACCCGGCGTCGAAACCCAAAGCGACGTGGAGCATGCGACGCGCCTCGTGCTCGACCATATCGACCGCGAACCGGCGAGCGCCTATGTGATCGCCTGCTACAGCGATCCCGGCCTCATCGCCGCGCGCGAGCGCACCGCGCGCCCGGTGCTCGGCATCGGCGAAGCCGGAACCTTCGCCGCCATGATGCGGGGTGATCGCTTCGGCGTGATCGCCATATTGGACGCCTCGGTGCGGCGCCAGCAGCGGCAGGCGCGCCTGCTCGGCGTGTCGCAGCGCTATGCCGGCAGCAAGGCGATCGGCCTCTCCGTTGCGGAACTCGCCGACCACGGGCGCACGCGCGAACGCATGATCGCGGCCGGCGCCTTCCTGCGCGATACCCAGCAGGCGGACGTGCTCATCCTCGGCTGCGCGGGCATGGCGCGCCATCGCGCGGCCCTGGAGGACGCGCTCGGCCTCCCCGTCATCGAACCTTCGCGCGCCGCCACCGCCATGGCGCTCGCCATGGCCCGGCTGGCGGCGGACTGAGCCCGCGCTTCATGACATCGCACACCGACATATCGCACCCCCAGACGACACCCTCCATGACCTCCCCCACCACCGCATCCCACGCCATCGCATCCCAGCCCTCGGCATCGCCTTCGGCCGACCAGATCATCGCGGCGACCAACGCCCAGCTGGACCTGGCCACGCAGCTGTTCGAATCCCTCCGCCGCGGCAGCACCGACGCGCCGGGCATCACCCGCGACACCTACGGCGCCGGCGAGAATTTCGCCCACGGCCTGGTGCGCGACCACGCGCTGCGCCTCGGCCTCGATATCGCGACCGATGCGGCCGCGAACACCTACATCACCCTGCCCGGCCGCGACCGCGCGGCGCCGCGCATCCTCACCGGCTCGCATCTCGACAGCGTGCCCCACGGCGGCAATTTCGACGGTGCGGCCGGCGTGGTGGCCGGGCTGGTGGCGGTGGCGGCCCTGCGGGCACTCGACATCACCCCGGCCTGCGACATCACCGTGATGGGGGTGCGGGCGGAGGAGAGCGTGTGGTTCGAGGTGTCCTATCTCGGCAGCCGCTCCGCGCTCGGCACGCTGCCGCCGGGCGCGCTCGATGCGCGGCGCATCGATACCGGGCGCACGCTGGCGGACCATCTGGAAGCATGCGGCGGCGATCCCGCGCTGCTGCGGGCGGGCCACCGGCATCTCGACCCGCGCGCGCTCCGCGCCTTTCTGGAAGTGCATATCGAGCAGGCGCCGAGCCTCGTGGAAGCCGGCCTTCCGCTCGCCATATGCACCGCCATTCCCGGCAACTTCCGCTATCCCAATGCCTGGATCGCGGGCGAATACGCCCATGTGGGGCTGCCGCGCCGGTTTCGCCGCGATGCCGTGATGGCCGCGGCGGAGTTCGCGGCGGGGATGGATCGACTGTGGGCGGCGCACGAAGCGGAGGGGCGGCCGATGGCCCTAACGCTCGGGCGCTTCCACACCGACCCCGCCAAGCACGGCCTGACCACGGTGCCCGGCGCCTTCCATTTCAGCCTCGACGTGCGCGCCTATGACGACGCGCAGCTGGCCGAGCTGGAGCGCGGCATGGGCGACATCATCGCCGACATCGAACGCCGGCGCGGCGTGACCTTCCACATGGGGCCGCGGGCGAGCGCCGTGGTGGGCAAGATGGACGCCTCAATCCGCGCCCGGCTGGTGGAGGGCGCGCGCGTGCTGGGCATTCCGGCGATGACGCTCGGCAGCCCCGCCTCGCACGATTCCGCCGCCTTCGCAGCCGCCGGCGTTCCCACCGCCATGATGTTCGTGCGCAACCAGAACGGCAGCCACAATCCGCACGAAGCCATGGAGATGGAGGATTTCATGCGCGCCGCCAGCCTTCTCGCCTGGTGGTTCGCCGAAAACACCCGCGCCTGAGCGCCCGTCGGGAAGGAGAGCCCGAAATCGGGCTCTCCGCGCGCGCTCAGTCCTTCATGCCGGTGATGGAGGCGCTCATGGCACGCGGGTCGCGCGTCGGCCAGCGGCCGCAATCCACCTTGGTGAGGAAGTCGCCGACGAGACGATTGTATTCGTCGGGGTCCTCCAGATTGATGGTGTGCCCGCAATTGGGCATCACCGCCAAGGCGGCCGAGGGAATGTGCTGCTTCATCAGCAGGCCGGGGGCAAGGCAGGGCCAATCCTCGTCGCCGGTGATCACCAGCGTCGGCACGGTCAGTCGCTTCATCTCCTCCACCAGGGTGTAGAGCGAGGGACGCTCGCGCTGCACGCCGAGCTGCGTGTTGGCGGAGCCGAGGGCCGAATGCTCGGCCAGCATCTGCTTGAATTCGGCAAAGCCGCGCGGGTCCTTGTTCTCGAACTGCACGCGGGTCGGGCCGTAGGCATATTTCTCGGCGAAGGCGGGCATGCCGGCGGAGGTGATGAAGCCGGCGATGGTGTCGGCCTCGGCCTGGAAACGGGAGCGCTGCTCCAGCTCCGCCCCATAGCCGCACCCGCCGACGCAGAGCGACAGCGCCAGCTGCGGATGGCGGAAACCGAAATGCAGAGTGGCGAAGCCGCCCATGGAGAGGCCGACCACATGGGCCTTGGTTTCCCCCGTCGCCGCAAGCACGGCGGCGATGTCATCGGCGGCGCGGGCCTGGGAATAGGAGCTGGGGTTCTCCGGCACGTCGGAGGGCGGAAAGCCGCGCGCGGCGAAGGCGACGCAGCGATAGCGCTGGCCGAAATGGCGCATCTGCGGTTCCCAGCTGCGGACATCGCCGGCGAATTCATGGACGAAGATCACCAGCCGGCCCGTGCCGGTTTCCTCATACTGCAGGCGCACCCCGTCATCGGTCGTCGCGTAGGCCATGGTCCGTTCCCCGGTTGGATTTGCGCATACCTCTCGCGGAACGCCCCGCCGGGCAGCGATGCGCGGCGGCGATCATCCGCTTCTCCTGTGGCGGTTCAAGCGCCCGCCGAAAGCGGCGGAGCAGCCGAACGGCCGAAATCTGTATACTGTTTACAATTATAGGCGGCAAGGATGGAAGCTCCGCTGGGGCGCCGCATGCGCGCGCAGGCCGGCGCCGCCAAGCCCCTTGCGGAGGCCGAGGCGTCACGCCCCTTCGGCAGGCTTTTCATCCGGCACCGGCGGGCAGCAAAAGTGCCGCTCGAACGTCTGCATGGTGAACGCGAGGATATCTTCCCGGGGGTGGCGATTATCCGCCTCAAACGGATCAACAAAGAAATCCTTCACGATCTCGTACGACGGAAAATAATATAATCGCTCATCTTTATGATCGCGGACCAGTTCATCCACGGCGGAGCGCAATATGCTTTTTGAAACCGAATTGGCCGTCAGGCAGGAAATGGGCCGGAACGTCGCCATGAGCGGAATGGGAGAGACGGTGAAGATGATCTTCGCATTTGGCTTGGCGCAGTGAATGATCGTGCAAATCTTGCGCAGATTGTCGAGATTTTCCTGGTGGGAGGAGATTCGAAACCCGTGAATGGCGTCATCGAACAGATGCGCCGGCACCGCCCGCCACAAAGCATCTCCGGTCCGTTTATCGTACCATATCTCGGAAAGGCCGAGCGTGATGATGAAGACATCCGTGGCCTGGATGATGCGCCGCGTCTCCTCCTGTATTTCCGGATCGACCGCGGCGACCTCCATATTCTTCGAAAACCAGAGATCCTCCGCGAAGGCCTTTCCTTCAATCGCCCATTCGAGCTGCTGGAGGATCGCGAAGCTGTTCACCATCCCCTCGCCGAACCGGATGATGTGCGCTTGGTTCCCCAGGTCTTTCCCGCTTACGCTATAGCCTTTGTGTGCCAGATATTGTGTAATATTGGCCGCAAAACAGCTGCCGAACGCCGTAATTTTATCTTCAAATGTAATAAATCTGCGGGATGGAGACCACCCCTGCATAACCAGCCGGTCAACGCCTTCGGCCGAATATTCGATTTCGGCCTTCGAAGCGATAAAATGCGTATGCGGCCCCCGGTACCATGAGCCGTTGAAGACGGAGCGGTGGCCGTCCCGCTCGACCACGATTTTTTCCAGAGATGCCATGGTCCGCAGCTCCCGTATCGATTGCCGGTAGCTAGCAAACTATGCCGGATTACGATAGGCTTATCGCAAATGAGAAGAATGTAAATGGCATCTCCGTAAGGTAAGAATGCCGGGAGGAGGGAGAGATCCTCAAGATTATTCTGCATGCCGGCACCCCCAAGACGGGCACCACGTCCTTGCAGCTCTTTCTCCATACCCATCGTGACGCTTTGCTCGACCGGGGCGTGCTTTACCCCCGCGCCGGCGTAACGCCGCCGCCCGAGCCCAAGCATCAATGGATGATCGGAGGGCTGATGAATGACGACCCCGGTCTTTTTAACACGTTGCTGGATGCCGCGCTGAAAGAGGCGCGTGCCGACACGCACACGATGATCCTGTCGTCCGAGGGGCTGTTTCACCGCTGGTGGGATTTTTCACCCGCCGGGCGGAACGCCCTGGCGACGCTGGCCGCGCGCTTTCCTCTGGAACTCTGGGCATTCTTCCGCGAACCCGTCGCATTCGTCCGCAGCTTCTATATTCAGATGCTGAAGAACCCCGCCAGACTTGGACCGTGCTATGGCCAAGACATCTCGGTGGACGAAATGCTCGATATCCCCCGCTTCGCCCTTCACCTCGACTATATCGGATATATCCGCGCCGTCGAAGCGCTCCTGGGACCCGGCCGCGTCCGGCCGTTTCACTATAGTGGAAACACGGTCCCGGATATTCTGGCCGCACTCGGCATTACGGACCTGGAGCCGAACACGAGCCGCGAAAACCAGACGGTCGGCGAATTCGGCGTCACGCTGCTTCGCCTGATCAACAGAGAGCCGTTGGAGGTGGAACAGAAGTGGCAGGCCGTGCGGCTGGTGGAGGAACTCGACAGGTTGGTCGCACGCCACAAGCGGCCGCTGCACCTGTCCCCCGACGTCGTCGCGCGCATTCAAGCCTTGGCCGCAAGCAGCGTCTCGGCTCTCAACCAGATCTACGGCCTGAGGATCGACAGCCCGGCGCACGACCGGCCGGCATTGGCGCAAGATGCATAGAGGCGCGCGAAACCCTCTCATCGGCCGATATATGCTGAAGAGGCGCATGCCGTGCCGGGCGCTGGCCTATGGTTAGACTTATCTATTCCTTCGTGGTGGATGCCGCACCGAGGTTTCAGGATCAGGCGCATATATTTCTGCGCAGCCTGCTGGCGACCGGGGTCCTGCCGGCCCACATCCACGCGCACCTGACCCCCGGCGCCGCCCGCGCGCAAGACACACTGGTTGCGGCCCTGACCGCATACGGTGTGGTGCTGCACAATTTGGAGCCCTTCCTCGACGGCGCTTATTGCAACAAGCTGGTGCAGCTGGATTCCCTGCCGCTGGGGGACGCCGAATGCGTGGCCCTGTGCGACACCGATCTTGCCTTTCTCACCGGCCTCGAGGCGGCGGCGAGCGCCGATGTCGTGCGAGCCAAGCCGGTCGACATGCCCAATCCCGCGATTGCCTTCCTTGAGATGGCCCGCGACATCTGTGGCCTCCGGGGTACGCCGCGCCTTGTGCGAACCAGTTGCGCCGACGCGGAGACCTGGGTCTCAAATTGTAATGGCGGATTGTATTTGCTGCCCTGCGCGCTGGCGCCCGAGATCGGCGCGCGGTGGAAGCATCATGCCGCAACGCTTTACGCCGCCCGTGAGCGTTTCGCGCGTCATTTCCGCAACGTTGACCAGATGTCCTTTGCCATGGCGATGCTTGATCTCGGCATGGACGTGGATCCCCTGGCCGCTGAAGACAATTTTCCTCTGCACCTGAGCGCCCGCTTTGCCCCCGACGCGGATATTCTGCCACGCGTGCTGCACTTTCACTGGTTGCACAACGGAAGCGAGAGCCTCTTGGCCACCGGGCATCCCGGCATCGATCGCGCGGTGGAGGCGGTGAATGCCATTCTGGAGCGGCACCGGCGAATTCCGGTGCTTGACGAAAGGAAGCGATAGCACCGGCCTCACGCCGCGCCGTGGAAACGGTGAGAGCGGGCTAGGCCTGCCTGTGCACCGCTTCCATCAGCGCCTTGGCGAGTTCGGCGCGGCGAAACGGCTTGTTGAGGCGCACCAGGTTCGCGGCGATGCGCGGGTCCTCCGAATAGCCGGAAACCAGCACCACGGGCAGGCCGGCTTCCTTCACCACGGCGGAGTGCGCAAGGTCCGCGCCGGTCATTCCGGCCATCAGATGATCCGTCACCATGACCGTCGGCCGCAGCCCCTCGCTGAGCAGGCGCAGCGCCGCCTCGGCGGAACTCGCACTCACCACGCTGTAGCCGAGGTCGGCGAGGATCTCGGCGGTGGAAATCCGCACCAATTGTTCGTCATCGACCAGCAGCACCGTGCCGCCGCCGCCATCGACGACCCGCTCTGCCGGCTCGGCAGCGGGAGGTGACGCGCCATGCGCCACCGGCAGCCAGAGGTCCGCGCGCGCGCCATCTCCCACCCGGCTTTCCAGCGTGAGCCCCCCACCCAGTTGCGCGGCGAGGCCGTGCACCATCGAGAGCCCCAGCCCGGTTCCCTTGCCGATGCCCTTGGTGCTGAAGAACGGCTCCACGGCGCGCGAGAGCGTTTCCGTATCCATACCGATGCCGGTATCGACCACGGACAGGCGCAGATAAGCACCCGGGGGCAGCTTGGAGGGATGGCCGCGCGAAACCCGCTCGGCCTGGGCGGAAATCGTCAGCGTGCCGCCATCGGGCATGGCGTCGCGGGCATTCACCGCCAGGTTCAGGATCGCCATCTCCAGCTGGTTGGCGTCGGCATGCGCCGGCGGCAGGTCCTCGGGCGCCGCCGCCGTCACCTTGATGCGCGGGCCCGAGGTCGCGGCGATGAGATCGCCCATGCCCAGCACCAGGGAGCCCACATCCACGGACGTGGGCTGCAGCGGCTGGCGGCGCGCAAAGGCGAGCAGGCGCTGCACCAGTGTCTTGGCACGCTCCGCCGCCTGCAACGCGCCTTCGATCAGCGGGCGCGTGCGTGCGTCGCCCACGCCGCGGCGCTGGAGCAGATCGAGCGATCCGATGATCGGCGTGAGGAGATTGTTGAAATCATGCGCCACCCCGCCGGTAAGCTGGCCCATGGCCTCCAGCTTCTGGGATTGGCGCAACGCCTCCTGCGCCCGCACCAGTTCGGCGGTGCGCTCCATGATGCGCTGTTCCAGGGTCTCGTTCAGGCGCAGCAGCTCTCCCTCGGCGAGCTTGCGCTCGTGATTGTCTTCCGTGGTGCCGTACCATTTGACGATATTGCCTTTGTCGTCCCGGCGCGGATAGGCGCGCGAGCGGGCCCAGCGCACCGCGCCCGAGCGCATCAGCACGCGATGCTCCACGTCGTACGGCTCGCCGCTCTCCACGGACCGGTGCCATCCCTCGATCGCGCGCGCCCGATCCTCGGGATGCAGGCCCTCGTTCCAGCTCGCGCCAAGCCCGCTAAGGCCGGTCCAGGCGGTCCAGCGCTCGGCGACGCGATCGCGCGTGCCGTCGGGGCGCGCGGTCCACGCGACCTGGGGGTTCAGCTCGGCGGCGAAGCGATAATGCGCCTCGCTTTCCTTCAGCGCTTCCTCACTGGCGCGCCGCTGGCTGATGTCGTTGAACAGGATCGCGACGCGGTTCTCCTCCGGCCGGCCGACCCGGTAGGCATAGACGTCGAACCAGCGGTTGAGATGGGACGCGACCTGTTCGAAGCGCGCCGCCTCGCCGGTTTTCGCCACATGGCCGTAAACCTCGAACCAATGCTGCTCATGCGCGGGAACCAGCTCGCGCATGCGGCGGCCGAGCGCGGCGCCCAGCCCCGTCTGGCGTTCGAAGGCGGGGTTCACCTCCAGGAAGCGATAATCGCACGCGGCTCCGGTTTCATCGAACACCACCTCGATGATGCAGAAGCCGGCCTCGATGGAATTGAACAGGCTCCGATAGCGTTCCTCGCTCGCCGCGCGCGCGCTGTCCGCTTCGCGGGCAGCACGCCTCTGCCGCGCCTCGCGCAAGGCGCGATCGACCACCATGGGGATGCGGGAAAGATCGCGCTTGGTGATGTAATCGGTGGCACCCGCGCGCATGGCTTCGGTGGCGCGCTCCTCCCCGAGCACGCCGGAAATGAAGATGAAGGGGGTCTCGGGCTGCACCGCGCGGGCGATGGAGAGGGCTTCAAGCCCCAGGAAATCCGGGATCGAATAGTCCGACAGGATGACGTCGAACACGCGTTCGCGCAGCAAGTCTTCATAGACCGGACGAATGCTCGCCTGCGTAATCGTCGCTTCGCCGAAGCTGCTGCGCAACTGATGGCAAATCAGCTCGGCATCGACCGCACTATCCTCCAGCAGCAGTAAATTCACACGCTCGGACTGCATCGCTTTCACAAATCTCCCGGCGGTGGCTCGTTCAGCACAGCCCAGAACACGCCAAGATCGCGGATCGCCTGAAAGAATTGGTTGAATTCCACCGGCTTGACGACGAACGAATTGACCCCGAACTGATAGCTGCGGACGATGTCGCTCTCCTCGCGGGAAGAGGTCAGCATGACGATCGGGATCGCCCGGTATTTCGGGTGTCGCTTCACCCGCTCCAGCACCTCCAGGCCATCCACCTTGGGGAGCTTCAGATCCAGCAGCACCACCGCCGGATGACCGCCCGCGCGCTCGGCATATGCGCCCTCGGCGAAGATGAAGTCGAGCGCCTCCACGCCGTCGCGGGCTACCACGATCTCATTCGCGAGCTTGGTCTTGTTGAGCGCGGCAAGGGTCAGTTCCACATCCGCGGGGTTGTCCTCGACCAGGAGAATAGGCCTAAGCGTTGCCACGGGGTTTTCCTTTCTCGCGCTTGGGCAGGGAAAAGGTGAAAGTCGCTCCTTGCTGCACCGCGCCGCTGGCTTGGACCGTTCCGCCGTGGCGATCGACGATCCGTTTCGTCAGGGCAAGGCCGATGCCCGTGCCCTCGAAATCCTCCGGCCGGTGAAGGCGCTGAAACACCTGGAACAGCTTTCCGGCATAGGCCATGTCGAAGCCGATGCCGTTGTCCGCCACGGTATAGACCATCTCCTCGCCCCGCTCCGCGCCGAACACCGAGATGCGGGCGGGGTCCCGGCCGCGGGTGTATTTCAGCGCGTTCTCGACCAGGTTGAAGAGCGCCTGCCGCACCAGGGACGGGTCGCCCCAGCAGGTGGGCATCTCGCCGATCTCCCACACGATCGCGCGCTCGCCCTCGGCGATGTCGAGGCTGCGGCGCACCTCCTCCACCACCTTCGCCATGTCGATT